>NZ_CP101135.1:780000-4630000 GCF_024296885.1 Bacillus paranthracis | reverse complement strand
CCCGTTAACGGGTGATGGCGTGCCTTTTGTAGAATGAACCGGCGAGTTACGATCCCGTGCGAGGTTAAGCTGAAGAGGCGGAGCCGCAGCGAAAGCGAGTCTGAATAGGGCGTTTAGTACGTGGTCGTAGACCCGAAACCAGGTGATCTACCCATGTCCAGGGTGAAGTTCAGGTAACACTGAATGGAGGCCCGAACCCACGCACGTTGAAAAGTGCGGGGATGAGGTGTGGGTAGCGGAGAAATTCCAATCGAACCTGGAGATAGCTGGTTCTCCCCGAAATAGCTTTAGGGCTAGCCTTAAGTGTAAGAGTCTTGGAGGTAGAGCACTGATTGGACTAGGGGTCCTCATCGGATTACCGAATTCAGTCAAACTCCGAATGCCAATGACTTATCCTTAGGAGTCAGACTGCGAGTGATAAGATCCGTAGTCAAAAGGGAAACAGCCCAGACCGCCAGCTAAGGTCCCAAAGTGTGTATTAAGTGGAAAAGGATGTGGAGTTGCTTAGACAACTAGGATGTTGGCTTAGAAGCAGCCACCATTTAAAGAGTGCGTAATAGCTCACTAGTCGAGTGACTCTGCGCCGAAAATGTACCGGGGCTAAATACACCACCGAAGCTGCGGATTGATACCGAATGGTATCAGTGGTAGGGGAGCGTTCTAAGGACAGTGAAGTCAGACCGGAAGGACTGGTGGAGTGCTTAGAAGTGAGAATGCCGGTATGAGTAGCGAAAGACGGGTGAGAATCCCGTCCACCGAATGCCTAAGGTTTCCTGAGGAAGGCTCGTCCGCTCAGGGTTAGTCAGGACCTAAGCCGAGGCCGACAGGCGTAGGCGATGGACAACAGGTTGATATTCCTGTACCACCTCTTTATCGTTTGAGCAATGGAGGGACGCAGAAGGATAGAAGAAGCGTGCGATTGGTTGTGCACGTCCAAGCAGTTAGGCTGATAAGTAGGCAAATCCGCTTATCGTAAAGGCTGAGCTGTGATGGGGAAGCTCCTTATGGAGCGAAGTCTTTGATTCCCCGCTGCCAAGAAAAGCTTCTAGCGAGATAAAAGGTGCCTGTACCGCAAACCGACACAGGTAGGCGAGGAGAGAATCCTAAGGTGTGCGAGAGAACTCTGGTTAAGGAACTCGGCAAAATGACCCCGTAACTTCGGGAGAAGGGGTGCTTTCTTAACGGAAAGCCGCAGTGAATAGGCCCAAGCGACTGTTTAGCAAAAACACAGCTCTCTGCGAAGCCGTAAGGCGAAGTATAGGGGGTGACACCTGCCCGGTGCTGGAAGGTTAAGGAGAGGGGTTAGCGTAAGCGAAGCTCTGAACTGAAGCCCCAGTAAACGGCGGCCGTAACTATAACGGTCCTAAGGTAGCGAAATTCCTTGTCGGGTAAGTTCCGACCCGCACGAAAGGTGTAACGATTTGGGCACTGTCTCAACCAGAGACTCGGTGAAATTATAGTACCTGTGAAGATGCAGGTTACCCGCGACAGGACGGAAAGACCCCGTGGAGCTTTACTGTAGCCTGATATTGAATTTTGGTACAGTTTGTACAGGATAGGCGGGAGCCTTTGAAACCGGAGCGCTAGCTTCGGTGGAGGCGCTGGTGGGATACCGCCCTGACTGTATTGAAATTCTAACCTACGGGTCTTATCGACCCGGGAGACAGTGTCAGGTGGGCAGTTTGACTGGGGCGGTCGCCTCCTAAAGTGTAACGGAGGCGCCCAAAGGTTCCCTCAGAATGGTTGGAAATCATTCGTAGAGTGCAAAGGCATAAGGGAGCTTGACTGCGAGACCTACAAGTCGAGCAGGGACGAAAGTCGGGCTTAGTGATCCGGTGGTTCCGCATGGAAGGGCCATCGCTCAACGGATAAAAGCTACCCCGGGGATAACAGGCTTATCTCCCCCAAGAGTCCACATCGACGGGGAGGTTTGGCACCTCGATGTCGGCTCATCGCATCCTGGGGCTGTAGTCGGTCCCAAGGGTTGGGCTGTTCGCCCATTAAAGCGGTACGCGAGCTGGGTTCAGAACGTCGTGAGACAGTTCGGTCCCTATCCGTCGTGGGCGTAGGAAATTTGAGAGGAGCTGTCCTTAGTACGAGAGGACCGGGATGGACGCACCGCTGGTGTACCAGTTGTTCTGCCAAGGGCATAGCTGGGTAGCTATGTGCGGAAGGGATAAGTGCTGAAAGCATCTAAGCATGAAGCCCCCCTCAAGATGAGATTTCCCATAGCGTAAGCTAGTAAGATCCCTGAAAGATGATCAGGTTGATAGGTTCGAGGTGGAAGCATGGTGACATGTGGAGCTGACGAATACTAATAGATCGAGGACTTAACCATATAATATGAAGCAATGTTATCTAGTTTTGAAAGAATATAAAAAAACTTGTTGACTTTCAAAGTTAAATGAGTTACAATAATTCTTGTCTTAAATGAATACAGTCTGGTAATGATGGCAGAGAGGTCACACCCGTTCCCATACCGAACACGGAAGTTAAGCTCTCTAGCGCCGATGGTAGTTGGGACCTTGTCCCTGTGAGAGTAGGACGTTGCCAGGCAAATGGAGGATTAGCTCAGCTGGGAGAGCACCTGCCTTACAAGCAGGGGGTCGGCGGTTCGATCCCGTCATCCTCCACCATTTAGCCGACTTAGCTCAATTGGTAGAGCAACTGACTTGTAATCAGTAGGTTGGGGGTTCAAGTCCTCTAGTCGGCACCAGAAATCATGGCGGTTGTGGCGAAGTGGTTAACGCACCGGATTGTGGCTCCGGCATTCGTGGGTTCGATTCCCATCAGTCGCCCCATTTTTCTTAAATAAATTAATATGCGGGTGTGGCGGAATTGGCAGACGCACCAGACTTAGGATCTGGCGCCTTTGGCGTGGGGGTTCGACTCCCTTCACCCGCACTTTTAATTAAATAACTCATACATGTCTTGCGGAAGTAGTTCAGTGGTAGAATACAACCTTGCCAAGGTTGGGGTCGCGGGTTCGAATCCCGTCTTCCGCTCCAATTTTCAATATGACATGCCGGGGTGGCGGAACAGGCAGACGCACAGGACTTAAAATCCTGCGGTGGGTGACCACCGTGCGGGTTCGACCCCCGCCCTCGGCACCATATGCGCCCGTAGCTCAATTGGATAGAGCGTTTGACTACGGATCAAGAGGTTAGGGGTTCGACTCCTCTCGGGCGCGCTTTTATTAACGGGAAGTGGCTCAGCTTGGTAGAGCACCTGGTTTGGGACCAGGGGGTCGCAGGTTCAAATCCTGTCTTCCCGATATTCCCAAAAAACATGGGGCCTTAGCTCAGCTGGGAGAGCGCCTGCCTTGCACGCAGGAGGTCAGCGGTTCGATCCCGCTAGGCTCCACTTATTTTAATATCATTTATGGCGGTGTAGCTCAGCTGGCTAGAGCGTACGGTTCATACCCGTGAGGTCGGGGGTTCGATCCCCTCCGCCGCTACCATAAAGGACCTTTAGCTCAGCTGGTTAGAGCAGACGGCTCATAACCGTCCGGTCGTAGGTTCGAGTCCTACAAGGTCCACCATTAGAAGTTTATATCTCGGAGGTATACCCAAGTTCGGCTGAAGGGATCGGTCTTGAAAACCGACAGGCGGCGAGAGTCGCGCGGGGGTTCGAATCCCTCTACCTCCTCCATTTTTTCTTAATTAAATATTTTATCGTCGCGGGGTGGAGCAGTCTGGTAGCTCGTCGGGCTCATAACCCGAAGGTCGCAGGTTCAAATCCTGTCCCCGCAACCAAGGTCCCGTGGTGTAGTGGTTAACATGCCTGCCTGTCACGCAGGAGATCGCCGGTTCGACCCCGGTCGGGACCGCCATTTTTACATAAAGGCTCGGTAGCTCAGTCGGTAGAGCAGAGGACTGAAAATCCTCGTGTCGGCGGTTCGATTCCGTCCCGAGCCACCATTTTGAAGTCGCAAGCCGGCTTAGCTCAATTGGTAGAGCAACTGACTTGTAATCAGTAGGTTGGGGGTTCAAGTCCTCTAGCCGGCACCACTTTCAAAATGAGCCATTAGCTCAGTTGGTAGAGCATCTGACTTTTAATCAGAGGGTCGAAGGTTCGAGTCCTTCATGGCTCACCATTTACAATTTAATGCGGGTGTAGTTTAGTGGTAAAACAAGAGCCTTCCAAGCTCTGGTCGAGAGTTCGATTCTCTTCACCCGCTTTTCAATTATGGGCCTATAGCTCAGCTGGTTAGAGCGCACGCCTGATAAGCGTGAGGTCGATGGTTCGAGTCCATTTAGGCCCACCATAATTGTTCCGCAGTAGCTCAGTGGTAGAGCTATCGGCTGTTAACCGATCGGTCGTAGGTTCGAGTCCTACCTGCGGAGCCATATTTATAGAGAAGTACCCAAGTGGCTCAAGGGGCTCCCCTGCTAAGGGAGTAGATCGCGAACGCGGTGCGAGGGTTCGAATCCCTTCTTCTCTGCCAGTAATTGGCCCGTTGGTCAAGTGGTTAAGACACCGCCCTTTCACGGCGGTAACACGGGTTCGAATCCCGTACGGGTCATATTAAAAGAGATAGCATAATCTGCTATCTCTTTTTTGTTGTGTAAAAGTGATACTCAAGGTCATTAACGAAATGGCACTTAGAAATATATCATAGCTGGGAAGATCCTAAGGAATTAGTTGTAGAGTTATTAGATACAGTTGAATAATAAAATCGAAATACGGGTTGTTCAAATAAAGCATGCTGCATTAGGAACTACCGCGGAAAATAAATAATATATAGAAGAAGCTGTCTCTCAGTAGGTAATCTACTGAAGACAGCTTTTTTATGTTGTCATTATTGTCGAGTTTTGTCGGTAAGTCGATATTCCTTGTCGAATCGCCGATATAATTTGATTTACGATCGATATATTATAAAAATCGTTGATATATTTAAATAATCGTCGATATAATTTCACTTACCGATAAAACGGAACTATTTCACGTTCACAATCTAAAGAAAACGCCTCCATTGAAATGGATTCCACACCTATTCTAATAACTTTACACTCTATGTGAAAAAGTTCACAAATAGGTCATAATTTGTGAAGTAATTCACAATAATACGTGCTACAATATGAATGTAAAGAAGTTAAACAACATTAAATTAGTATTTTAATTAATTACTTAAACAATCATAAAAAAATATATGTGAACAATAGAGAGGGGAAATTACCATGAAAAAAGGTATCAATCGTGTAGTATTAGTAGGAACAGGAGCTGTAGGTTGTAGTTACGCTTACTCAATGATCAACCAAGGTGTAGCTGAAGAATTCGTATTAGTAGATGTTAATGAAGCAAAAGCAGAAGGGGAAGCAATGGACTTAAGCCATGCGGTACCATTCTCTCCATCACCAACAAAAGTTTGGAGCGGTAGCTATGCAGATTGTAAAGATGCAGATTTAGTAGTTATCACTGCTGGATTACCACAAAAGCCAGGTGAAACTCGTTTAGACTTAGTTGAGAAAAATACAAAGATCTTTAAACAAATCGTTCGCGGTATTATGGATAGCGGATTCGATGGAATCTTCTTAATCGCAACTAACCCAGTTGATATTTTAACTTACGTAACTTGGAAAGAATCTGGTCTACCAAAAGAGCGTGTAATTGGTTCTGGTACTACTTTAGACTCTGCTCGTTTCCGTTACATGTTAGGTGACTACTTAGATGTAGATCCACGTAACGTTCATGCTTACATCGTTGGTGAACACGGTGACACTGAACTTCCAGTATGGAGTCACGCTACTATCGGTGTACAAAAACTAGAAACAATCTTAGCTAACAACGAACAGTACAAACAAGAAGACTTAGACAAAATCTTCGAAAACGTACGTGATGCAGCTTACCATATCATCGAGCGTAAAGGTGCAACTTATTACGGAATCGGTATGTCACTACTTCGTGTAACTAAAGCAATCTTAAACAACGAGAACAGCGTATTAACTGTATCTGCATACCTTGAAGGTCAATACGGTGAGAAAGATGCTTACGTAGGTGTTCCAGCTGTAATTAACCGTGAAGGTGTACGTGAAATCGTAGAGCTTGAGTTAAATGAGGATGAAAAAGCGAAATTTGCTCATTCTGTAAAAGTATTAAAAGAAACAATGGCACCAGTACTATAATAATAATTGCTAAATAATCCAGAAGTGGGGAACTACTTCTTACTTCTGGATTTATATATAATTTAATATAAATTCCTTTTCCGGTTTCCCTTGTATATCCCCAATATACCCCTTTTGCTGGATCAGGGTCGTTTATAGAAAAGAGCACTCTACTTTGGGTAGAGTGCTCTTTATTATTATCATTTTTTAGGCGTTAATCCTAATTTCTTTAAAATATCTGCCAGTGTACCGCTTTTTGATTTTTCAACAGGTGTTTGTGATTTAGATGCATCGGGACCTTTTTTCAAGAAGTTCTTTTCAACGAAGCGAATATCTTTTTCGTCAACAATACCATCTTTATTTAGGTCACCGTCTTTCACAGATACTCCTTTTTTACCATAGTTGCTAGCGATAATTTCAGCATCTTTTATATCAATTACTTTATCGCCATTTACATCACCTGCAAGGTTTTCATCAAGGCGTGCATAATAATATTGGCCAAGTAGCTTACCGTCTTTTTCAGTACCAAGTTTCGTTGTTAGTCGGCTTGTTAAATGCCCTGGTACTTCTACATATAAGTTATAGTCGCGTTTATTAACAGGAAGTCCATTTAGTTTGAAGTATCCGTATTTGTCTAGTGAGCCTTCAAACTTATGACGGTAAGAATCAGTTGCATATACTTTTACGCCAAGCTTTGTATAATCGAATTTCTCATCTAAATAGCCACGTTCATTTAAGAATGCACCAGGTTTAATATTTCCTTCTACTAGTGAGTTTAAAGACATAACTGAGAATGTTTGATCTTGAAGGACACGCATTCTATTTGGCTCTGATTCACCTTGTTTCCAGTAAGCGAACACTGATAAATCTAATTGAGCATTTGCTTCATAAAATTCATCATTTTCTACCTTAAAAGTTATATCAATGAACGGGAAGTCACCATCTAATCCAGCGAAGTTTTTATCATCAATAGCCCCGCCTACTGTAACAGAACCTTCTTCTAGTTTTGATTCATTTATTTTTGCGGTTACCCCTTTTTCAGAAAGGAGTTTTTCAAAAGCAGGATTCAATTTCACATTTGCAAATTTGAAGTTCTTCTCTAGGAATTGTACGTTAAATGCCCCAGCAACGAATTGTTTTACGTGTTTCGCGTTTAGGGTTACTGTGAACTCGTCCCCTTTATATACTTCTTTTTTATCATAACTAGCCTTTGCATATTGAGCTCCTTGCGGGATAAACCAATAATTATTTACACCGCTTGGATAGTCAGGACCTGCAGTTGCATAATCGAAAATATATACGCCTGTGTTCATTGGACCTTCCACTTTAAAGGATTCAGGAGTAATGCCAACTTTAAAGTCTCCGTTTGCATTAATAGGTAAAAACTTATGCAAGTATGGAGAATAGTCATAATACATAACGCCATTCGCTTCTTGCGTAATGTTTAATCCTTTTCCTTTTAAGTAGTCAACGTTTGAATCATACACATTTCCTTTAATCCATAACGCTTTTTTACCATCTTCTACTGTGTAATTTTCTTCATTTAATTCATAAATACCAGGTTTTAATCCAGTTAATTTTACTTCTGGCGGTGTATTATCAATTACGACATAATCACCTTTCACACGTGCTTTTCCAGCTTTATCATAGCCAACAAACTCAATTGTGTAGTCTCCTTCTGGTAAGTTGATTTTCTCATCACCAATTGGTTTTGCAGGATCATTTGTAAAAGGATACACTTTTCCGTTAAAGAAGGATTCTAAGTAGTAATACACATCCGTTTTTAGGCCACTCGTGTTTAATGTTCCAATGAAGCCGAGTGCTTTATTTGTTTTCGAATCTTTCACGATAAGGTCTAACGTTTCAAGTTCGCTATTTAATTGGAATGCCCCGTGAACATATGATTCACCATATGGATTAAACTTTGATGTATCAGTTGAAATTGCTTTTCTTGATAATATGGCATTTTCAATACCAGGCTCTGATACACGAATAGAGAACGGAATTTGATACGTTTCTTCTTTATTTTTCGTATTTGTAATATGAATATATCCTTCATATCGGCCTTGTTTTACACCGGCTGGAACATTAATTTTTGCTTCAATTTCATCTGATTTACCAGCATCAAGTGTAAAAGTTTCTGGAACAGAAACTTTTACACCGTTTGCGATAGCATCGTTAATAGCAGAAGATGCTGGTGTATAAGAAATTTCTGTTTTAAATTCTTTTTTCTCTTGTTTATTATGGTTTTCCACTTTTATATTTCGTTTTTGTTCAAGAGCTTCACTGTCTTTTTGATAGAACTTCCCGAATGCAATGGATCCGGTTTCTTCTGGTACTTCAATTACTTCATCATTTACAACTGTTTTTGTTGTATCTAGCACTTTAAAACTTGTTTCCGTATGAACGGCGTTGTATGCATCTACTCGTCCAGCTCCAACTTCATATACGGAATACTTTTCTTTTAAATCATCAGCTGTGTTCATAAGAGACGCCTTTACATCGAATGGAGAGTATTCTGGGTGTTCTTGTAAAATAAGAGCAGCAACGCCCGCGATATGAGGAGAAGCCATGGATGTTCCTTGCATACGCTCATAGGAAACGTCATAGTTTTCGCCCTCTTGTGGGTCGTTAATATATTCAGGTATTGTTGAAAGTACAGCAACACCAGGCGCTGTAATATCAGGTTTAATATCATCATTTGATGTAACAGGGCCGCGTGAGCTAAAGTCTGCAAGATGATCGCCTTCTGTTTGAATGTAACTAAGTTCGCCAAAGCTAAAGGATGTATTACCTTGTTCGATTTGAGCTTTTAGTTTTTCACCGTCTTCTTTCGTTAGGCGGAATGCTGGAATGTATTTTGTACTTTCGCCAACGTAGAAAGGAATTTCTCCGTCTACATTGTTATAAATAATAACGGCTTTTGCACCTGCTTGTTTTGCATTCGCAATTTTTTCATCAAATGACAGTGTACCGCGTGCAACGAGAGCGATTTTTCCTTTTACATCTTTTTTACTAAACTCGTCAGGCGTACCAATTCCTACAGATTCAATAGGTAAAGTTTGTCCCTTGAAATCTTCTATTTTATCAGTGAAGTTTTTGCCGAATAAAATTAGGTTAGGAAATTGTAATTGTCCAGCATGACCTGATAGTTTCGGTAAGGAAATAGAGCTATCACTTGCGCCGACCGTAATTGCAAATGGAGAAGCACCTGGTGATCCGAGTGTCGCTGGATTTGGACCAGAGTTTCCAGCAGCAACGACTGTAACAACACCAGAAAGCATCGCGTTATTGACAGCGATAGACGTAGGATCAAGCGGATTGTTGCTATCGTCACCTAACGATAAGTTAATAACGTTCATACCGTCAGAAATAGATTTATCGATTGCAGCAATAATACCTGAACTAGCTCCACTTCCGTATGGACCGAGTACACGATAGTTATACAGTTCAATGTCAGGTGCAACACCTTTTACTGCGGAATCTGATTTGTTTTTCTTTTGAGCAGAAACGATACCTGCTACGTGAGTGCCGTGGGCTGTGTAGAAGGAAGAGCCACGATCATCAAATTCAGGAGCGCCAGATTGTTGCCATTCTGTATAAGTTGTTTCCATCGGATCTGCATCGTTATTAATAAAGTCCCAACCTTTTACGGAGTTTGGATCTATCCTGCTAGAGTCTTCGCCAGGTTTTGCGCGATAGCCCTTATACACGTCTTTTAGGTCAGGATGATTGTAATCAATACCTGTATCTAATACACCAACTTTAATTCCTTTTCCAGTAATGCCCTCGCTATGTAACTTATCGACCCCAATTTGCGGAATGCTATCTGTTAGTTTTTGAGGTGCTTTTTGCTCTGCTTGTTTTGGTAAATTTAGTTTCACTTCATAATCTTTCCAAATACGCTTTACAACGCCAATTCGTAACAATTCTTCTACTGTATTTGCAGGTAATGTCAGCGCAACCCCATTTATGGCATGTTTATAAGAACGTTTAATTTGTACTGACTGGAAATTCCCTGACTTTACTGATGGGCTAAATTGATAAAGGCGTTTTAGTCCTTTTTGAAATTCCTCATGCTCTTGATCAATACGCGCTTTTATATTTTCAGGAGCAGCTTGTAATCCTTTTTCTTTTTGTTTTAATTCATTAATCTTTACTGGAGCTGTTTGAAATTCTACAATGATATTTACTGGTTCAGAACTACTTGTATTAATATCTGGCGAGATAGTAAAACCAGGGTTGGCATCTAACGTTTGTAATGCCTGACGCTGTTCTTTAGAAAGTTTTGATAGTAAAGACTGGGCGTTTGAAGAGTCAATTTGATTAATAGGATTTTCAGCAAGTACATTGAACGGAAGGGCAGTTGAAAGCAGAACGCCAGCCGTGACAATTCCGGTAACAAAACGATTTTTCTTTTTCATGTATAAGCCTCCGATAATTTATATTTTAAAATTTATTTCTCCGTGCCTGGTGTTTGCTCTGCATGGAATGTCCAGTTTAGCTGTAAGGAATCACCCTGGAATTTATTTTGATCTTGTTCGTTGTCTTCGAAGGAGAAGAGCACGTGTAAATAATCTGTTTCACCAGATTTAATACCGTCTATTAAGTTATGACGTTCTAGAGAAGTAGCCACATCTTCAGGTTTCATAGTTTTTAATTCTGATAGTTTTGTTTCCCACAAAATTTCATGATCATCGTTTGGATTAGATGGCTTTCCATCATTCACTAAAAATTTGACGATGATGTGATCGCCTAAATCTTCACCATCATTATTTTTTTTTGCATCTGTAACTTCATAGGATGTTTCAAGTGCTACTTTTGCAATATCCAATGACCCTTTATTTTCAAGCGTGAAATTTTTTTCAATAAAGTCACCTGGCTTTAAATCTTTCACATCAACGATTACACTTGGATTAATAGAAAGGTCTAGTGTTCCAGCTTGAAATGAGTTACTAGATGTTTCCGAATCACTGAAGTAGGCGAATACACCGCCGAATGTAAGGGATAAGCCAAGCGTTGCTGTGACAACTCCTATTCCAACCTTTTGTTTTAATGACATAAGAAAGCCCCCCTAATTAAATTTTTATAGCGACTGTTCGTAACAAGGATAAATAAGTAAACATAGTAGTCCGCTATGAATTGTAGTTACGAAAAGTCGGTGTTCTTTATTGAGAACAAGTATATGCTTATCAATTTTCCATTTCAATACAATTGTGACGAAAAATGTTGAGAAACATTTTTTTATGACAGATTATTTTGTTGCGATTTTAAGTGGAAAATAGGATGAAAAAGAGGGTGAAGCTAATAAAATAGAGGTTGAGAAATAAATAGTAAGATGAAAGGCTAGTGAAAAATGAAGCGTTTTCAATGAATATTCGTCAAAATTCGATATTTTATATAGAAATGTGAAAAAAATTCAACATTTTTAAGAAAAAAACGTATATTTTTTATAAATGAACAAGGATATTTCAGTTTTTCGCAGAATTGGTAAAGTATAAAAAATTCTGTCATCTTAGTGAGGTGAGCATATTGAGTGTAATAAATTGTGAAGAAGTGAAACGAGATGAGTTTCATACAGAAAAGTACTATGAAAGTTATAACATCTTTGGCGCACATATTGTGACGGAAGATGAGATGCGAGGTGTACGATTTACAGTATGGGCTCCTCATGCGAAAGCAATGAGTGTTGTTGGAGATTTTAATGAATGGGATTATGAGCAACATAAGATGCTGCAAGTGACAGAAGAGGGAATTTGGTCCCTATTTATACCGCATATAGAAGAAAGAGAAATATATAAATATGCGATTGAAACGATGGCTGGTGATGTCATTCTTAAGGCAGATCCGTATGCTGTGTATGCAGAAGTAAGACCGAATACGGCATCTGTAGTTTTTGATATAAAGGGATACGAATGGAATGATAAAAACTGGAGTCGTAAGAAAAAGAAAAAATCGGTTTATAAAGAAGCGATGACAGTTTATGAATTACATTTCGGTTCTTGGAAAAAGAAAGAAGATGGAACACTGTACTCTTACAGGGAAATGGCAGAAGAACTCATTCCTTATGTGGTGGAACATCAATTTACACATATTGAAATTATGCCGCTTGTTGAGCATCCATATGATCGTTCTTGGGGATATCAAGGAACGGGATATTATGCAGCAACGAGTAGATTCGGCACACCACATGATTTGATGCATTTTGTCGATGAATGTCATAAATATGGAATCGGTGTCATTTTAGATTGGGTGCCGGGGCATTTTTGTAAAGATGCTCACGGTTTATATTTGTTTGATGGGACACCGACTTATGAATATAAAGATAAAGATGTGCAAGAAAATCCAGTATGGGGAACTGTCAACTTTGATTTAGGAAAGAGGGAAGTACGTAATTTCTTAATTTCAAATGCTTTATTTTGGATGAGATATTTCCATATTGATGGTTTCAGGGTAGATGCAGTTGCGAACATGCTGTACTGGAATAAAGAAGGACAAGAGCAAAGTAATGAGCACGCTGTTTCATTTTTACGAGAGTTAAATGAAGCTGTGTTTGCAGAGGATGAAGATTTTCTTATGACAGCAGAGGATTCAACAGCTTGGCCACTTGTAACAGCTCCAACGTATGAAGGTGGGCTTGGATTCAATTACAAATGGAATATGGGCTGGATGAATGACGTGCTGAAATATATGGAATGTGCGCCAGAGTATAGAAAATATATTCATGATAAAATGACGTTCTCTTTACTATATGCTTACTCTGAAAATTTCATATTACCGCTTTCTCATGATGAAGTCGTTCATGGGAAAAAGTCGTTATTAAATAAAATGCCAGGAGACTACTGGGATAAGTTTGCTCAACTTCGTTTATTATATGGATATTTCTTTACTCACCCAGGAAAGAAATTACTTTTCATGGGAGGAGAATTCGGGCAGTTTGATGAGTGGAAAGACCTTGAAGATTTAGATTGGAATTTACATGATTTTGAAATGCATCGTTATATGCATGATTACTTTAAAGAGCTCATAGCATTGTATAAGCGCTCCAAACCACTTTGGCAGCTTGATCATTCGCCTGAAGGTTTTCAGTGGATTGATGCTAATAATAATGAGCAAAGTATTTTCTCTTTTATCCGCCAAGGGGATAAACAAGAAGATGCGTTAGTTGTCGTATGTAATTTTACGAAAGCTACATATGAAAACTATAAAGTAGGTGTACCAGATTTCGAGTATTATAACGAGATTTTAAACAGTGATGCTGAGCAATATGGCGGATCAGGGCAAGTAAATAAGAAACGTCTTAAGGCGATTCAAGAACCGTATCATAATCAAGCAGCACATGTAGAAATTACAATTCCACCATTTGGCGTATCCATATTACGACCAGTGAAGACGAGAAAGGGGAGCAAAAAACAAGATGGCTCAAAAACAAAAGTGCGTAGCAATGTTACTAGCAGGGGGAAAAGGTAGTCGATTAAGTGCATTAACAAAAAATTTAGCCAAGCCAGCTGTTCCATTTGGTGGTAAATATCGCATTATTGATTTTACGCTAAGTAACTGCGCGAATTCTGGTATTGAAACGGTTGGGATTTTAACGCAATATCAACCACTAGAACTTCATAATTATATCGGAATTGGCAATGCGTGGGATTTAGACCGAGTAAGCGGTGGAGTCACAGTATTACCTCCTTATGCGGAGTCTTCAGGTGTGAAGTGGTACACAGGTACGGCAAGTGCCATTTATCAAAACTTAAACTATTTAAGTCAATATGAGCCAGAGTATGTTCTCATTTTATCAGGTGACCATATTTATAAAATGGATTACAGTAAAATGCTAGATTACCATATTGAGAAAGAAGCGGACGTTTCGATTTCTGTTATTGAAGTGCCTTGGGATGAAGCGAGTCGCTTTGGCATTATGAATACGAACGAAGAGATGGAGATTGTTGAATTTGAGGAGAAACCGCAATTTCCAAGAAGTAATCTTGCATCAATGGGAATTTATATTTTTAACTGGGCAATTTTGAAAGAGTATTTAGAAATGGATGCAAGAAACCCTGAATCTAGTAATGATTTCGGAAAAGATGTACTTCCGCTTTTATTAGATGAAGGGAAGAAGCTAATGGCGTATCCGTTTGAAGGATATTGGAAAGATGTTGGTACAGTGAAGAGCTTATGGGAAGCGAATATGGATTTACTGCGCGATGAAACATCACTGAATTTAAACGACCGTGACTGGCGTATTTATTCTGTTAATCCAAACGAACCACCTCAATATATTGCTGAAAAGGCAAGAGTAGAAGAATCACTTATTAACGAAGGATGCGTCATCGAAGGGGACGTGAAGCATTCTGTATTATTCCAAGGGGTGACGGTGGAAGAAGGTAGTATGGTTATTGATTCTGTCGTTATGCCAGGAGCGAAGATTGGCAAAAATGTTGTGATTGAAAGGGCAATTGTTGGATCGGAAATGGTTATTGAAGATGGAACAATTATTCGTCCGGAAAAAAATGTTGACGATGTAGTACTCATTGCTGAAGGGAAATAGAAAAGGGGGATGAAATGAATGGGAGAAAAAATGTTAGGAATTATTAATGCAACGGGAAGTTTTCCTTCCTTAAAGAAAGTAACAGGGCATCGTTCACTAGCGGCGTTACCGTTTGGGGGCCGTTATCGACTCATTGATTTCATGCTTTCAAATATGGTGAATTCTAATATTCATAGTGTGGCAGTTTTTACAAGCCATAAAAACCGTTCACTAATGGATCACGTTGGTTCAGGCAAACAGTGGGATTTAGATAGAAAACGAGACGGACTGTTTTTATTCCCGCCAAATTGCCAATGTGATCAAGATGAATTTGGATCTTTTGCACATTTTAGAAGACATATTGATTATTTTCTAAGAAGCAGAGAAGAGTACGTCGTGATTACGAATAGCCATCTCGTAACAGCATTACATTTTCAAGCGGTGTTAGAGCGACATATACATACGGCAGCTGATATTACGGAAGTTTGCCATGAAGGGGTTTCGCTTCAAACATACGTGTTAAAGAAACAATTATTGTTAGATTTATTTGAGTCATATAAAGATGTGGAGCAATATAGCTTATTCGATGTAGTGAGAGAAAAGCGTGGAAAATCACTACATATTGCTACGTATGAGCATACAGGATATGTAGCTATTATTGATTCGATTGAAAGTTACTATAAACATAGCTTAGAAATTTTGCAACCTGCTATTTGGAAGCAACTATTTAAGAAAGAAGCACCGATCTTTACGAAAGTAAAAGATGAACCACCAACTCGTTATGTAAAGGGGGCAGCTGTGAAAAACACAATGATTGCAAACGGCAGTATTATCGAAGGTGAAGTAGAAAATAGCGTTGTCTCCCGTTCTGTTAAAATTGGGAAAGGTTCAATTGTTCGTAATAGCATTATTATGCAAAAGAGCCAAATTGGAGATAACTGTATAATAGACGGTGTTATTATTGATAAAGATGTGAAAATTGGTGACGGTGTTGTTTTAAAAGGAACCGCCGATGAGCCATACGTTGTAGAAAAAGGAAGCGTTCAAAACAGTACGATTAATAGTTATTCTTAAGAAATCAGTGGGGGTTTTTCCTCCACTGATTCAAGTTTTAATTTAAATGAAAACTCGAAGGGAGGAAGCTGCAAGGGAAGTAGTATAAGCTTTTCGTGCAGTGGGACAACAAGTGAATATTTTATTTGCAGTATCAGAATGTGTACCATTTGTTAAATCGGGAGGATTAGCTGATGTAGCAGGTGCGCTCCCAAAAGAGCTAAAAAAATTAGGTGTGGAAGTTCGCATTATACTCCCGAATTATAGTCTTATTCCGCAAAAATTAAGGGATGGATGTACGCTACATAAAGTAATTAACGTCCCGCTTGGCTGGAGAAATCAATATTGCGGAATTTTAAAAGGTGAGCAAGACGGGATTACGTATTACTTAATAGATAATGAATATTATTTTAAGAGGGATTCTCTGTATGGCCATTATGATGACGGAGAGCGTTTTTCTTATTTCTCGAAAGCAGTATTAGAGTGTATCCCGCATCTTGATTTTGAAGTGGATGTTCTTCATAGCCATGATTGGCATACAGCTATGGTCAATTTCTTACTGCGTGAAAAGTATCAAGATAACCCATTATATGAGCATATTAAAACAGTATATACGATTCATAACTTGCAGTTCCAAGGTGTATTTCCTCCTGAAGTGATGTACGACTTGCTAGAACTTGGTGATGAATATTTTCATAGTGAGCAGTTAGAGTTTTATGGAAATGTGAACTTTATGAAGGGCGGTATTATCGCTTCTGATCAAATTACAGCGGTTAGCCCGACATATAAAGAAGAAATTCAATATGAATTTTTCGGTGAGAAGTTAGATGGATTGTTGCGAAAATATAATGATAAGCTAAGCGGCATTGTAAATGGCATTGATACGAGCGTGTACAATCCAGAAACGGATTCGTATATTACTGCTCAGTACGATGCGGATTCATTATATGAAAAGAATGAAAATAAACGCGCGTTGCAGCGTTATTTTGGTTTGCCAGAAAAAGAAGATACACCAATTATTTCAATGGTAACGAGATTAACGAAGCAAAAAGGTCTTGATTTAGTACGTACTGTATTCCGAGAAATAATGGAAGAAGATGTACAATGTATTATTTTAGGATCAGGTGATTCGGAATATGAACAATTCTTTGAGTGGATGGCATATGAGTATCCTGAGAAGGTAAAAGTGTATATTGGCTTTAATGAAGAGTTAGCTCATCAAGTATATGCGGGAAGTGACTTATTCTTAATGCCATCATTGTTTGAACCGTGTGGACTTGGACAACTTATCGCATTAGCGTACGGTACCATTCCAATTGTAAGGGAAACAGGCGGATTAAATGATACGGTACAATCTTATGACGAAGAAACTGGAGAAGGAAATGGTTTCAGTTTCACGAATTTTAATGCACATGACATGTTGCACACGGTTCGTCGTGCAATTGAATTTTATCATGATAAACCGGTATGGGAGCAGCTTGTAAAACAAGCGATGACTGAAGATTATAGCTGGGAGAAATCAGCTCTTGCTTATAAGAAATTGTATAAAAGTCTCATGGAATAACATGTAGGTGGTGAAGAGATGTTTACTCATGTTGAAAGTTTCAAATCAGCTTTTCTAGAAAAGTTAGAGACGATGTATGGTAAAAGTTTCAAAGAATCTACAACTCGTGATCAATACAATACGCTTGGGTACATGGTACGTGAGTATATGAATAGTCAATGGATTGCAACGAATGAAAGTTATCGGTCTGGAGAGCGAAAGCAAATGTATTACTTATCCATTGAGTTTTTACTTGGGCGTTTGCTTGGAAGTAACATATTAAATTTAGGCATCAAGGATGTATGTGAGCAAGGGCTTTCTGAGCTTGGAATTTCGTTGCAACAATTAGAAGAGGTGGAAGCAGATGCAGGTCTTGGAAATGGTGGACTTGGACGGTTAGCAGCCTGTTTCCTTGATTCACTTGCATCTTTAAACTTACCAGGTCATGGGTGCGGAATTCGTTACAAACACGGCTTATTTGATCAAAAAATTGTTGATGGTTATCAAGTTGAATTTCCAGAACAGTGGCTTCTTCATGAAAATGTATGGGAAGTAAGAAGGCATGATCAAGCTGTAGAAGTAAGTTATTTCGGCAATGTTGAACCGCTCTACATTGATGGGCGTTTAGAATTCAGGCATACAAATGCAGAAGTAATTATGGCCGTACCATATGACGTTCCAGTAGTAGGTTATGAGACGAGTACTGTAAATACACTTAGACTTTGGAATGCGGAACCAGTTCCTTTCCCACAAAATTGCAAAGATATTTTGAAATATAAGCGTGAAACAGAGGCGGTATCGGAGTTTTTATATCCAGATGATACGCATGATGAGGGGAAAATACTTCGTTTGAAACAACAGTATTTCCTCGTATCAGCAAGCTTGCAAAATATCGTTCGTATGCATAGAGAAAGATATGGTGACCTTCGTCAATTACATGAGAAAATTGCGATTCATATTAATGATACCCATCCAGTTTTGGCGATTCCAGAACTGATGCGTATTTTATTAGATGAAGAAAAACTAGCATGGGAAGAAGCTTGGCACATAACAACGCAAACGATTTCTTATACGAATCATACGACGTTATCAGAAGCGCTTGAAAAGTGGCCAATTCACATTTTTAAACCGTTATTACCGAGAATTTATATGATTATTGAAGAGATTAATGAACGTTTCTGTCATGAACTTTGGGAACGTTATCCGTATGAATGGCATCGCATTGAAGAGATGGCGATTATTGCGCATGATCTTGTGAAAATGGCTCATTTAGCAATTGTCGGTAGCCATAGTGTAAACGGTGTAGCAAAAATTCATACGGAGATTTTAAAACAGCGTGAAATGCGATTGTTTTATGAGTTTTATCCAGATAAGTTTAATAATAAAACGAATGGAATCGCTCATAGACGCTGGTTAATGAAGGCGAATCCGCAGCTGACGAACCTTATTTCAGAGGCGATTGGAACAGAGTGGAAGAAAGAACCGATTAAGCTTCAAGAGCTACAATTAGTTCAATACGATGCGAGTTTCCAAGAGAAATTTGCAGAGGTAAAACAAGAGCGTAAAGAGATTTTAGCAGCGCGCATTCATCATACAATGGGGATTACAATTGATCCTAATTCTATTTTTGATGTGCAAGTAAAAAGGCTACATGCTTACAAGCGACAATTATTAAATGTTCTTCATATTTTATATTTGTATAACCGTTTGAAAGAGGATGCTAGTTTTACAGTTTATCCGCGTACTTTTATCTTTGGAGCGAAAGCATCACCTGGCTATTACTATGCGAAAAAAATTATTAAATTAATAAATGAACTTGCAAGGAAAGTGAATAACGATCCGTACGTAAGCCAATATATGAAAGTTATCTTTCTAGAAAACTATCGAGTGTCTGTAGCGGAAGATATATTCCCAGCGGCCGATGTAAGTGAACAAATTTCAACAGCGAGTAAAGAAGCATCCGGAACAGGCAATATGAAATTTATGATGAATGGTGCGATTACGCTCGGCACGTTAGACGGAGCGAATATTGAAATAAAAGATAGAGTCGGTGATGATAACTGTTTCATTTTCGGTTTAACGGCCGAAGAGGTTCTTCATTACTATCAAAATGGTGGATATCGTGCAAGTGATTATTATCACCACAATGGGCACATTAAAAAGGTGGTAGATCAGCTAACGAATGGTTTCTTTGCACAGTCGGGAGCTGAATTTGAAGCAATTTACGATTCTCTTGTTATTCAAAATGATGAATATTTCGTTCTGCGAGATTTTGGCCCATATGCGGAAAAGCAAGAAGCTGTTGGTAGAGCTTATGAGAACCGAACGAAGTGGCTCGAAATGTCGATTTTAAATATTGCACAATCTGGTCATTTTGCGAGCGATCGAACGATTTTACAGTATAGTAATGAGATTTGGGGTATTGGTAATACAGTTACGCAAATTTAAAGAGATTGCTACGTTGGAAAAGATTATATGAAATTTATATCGGCGATTTTTAAGATATATCAGCGATTCTTAACTTTTATCGGCGGTTTTCACATTTTATCGACCGATACTTAAAATATATCAGCGATTTTTAAGATATATCGATTTACCGACAAAAAATGACACTGATAAATAAACCGAGCTTAAACTTATTAAGCTCGGTTTTCTTTTTTTGCTTAAGAAAGAAATGGGATCGCAGTATATATGATACCTGTTCCATCATATTCTCCTGTCGCAAAGTATGAAAATGTAAAGAAACCTGTAAACGTAAAAATTACAATGAGAAAAAGTGCAAAGATAAATTTTAGCATGTAAGGTCCCCTCATCCAAAAGTAAATTCATATATTATTATAGTATAAGGATATTTAATTTCCAATTGTTTACTGGTTAAAAATGAGAAGTCAGACATGTTTTGTATGTTGTCATGGCATGATTATTTGTAATAGATTTTGTGTTTTTTGTAAAAGTCATGTTGTGATGAACGTGTGCATATTCCCAGTCTTGGTCATTAAAATTTATGTTTCGAGGAGGAAGAAGTGGAACGACATCAAATAAATTGACGAAACGAAAGCTACTAGCTACTTGCAGTTTATAATAATTCCGAAAGGCGATATCTCCCACTTTTGGGGAGGCAAATGTATACAGACCGTACTGTGCGAAGGCAGTGTTTATACGCGCATCGAGTATATGTAGTGTGGCAAGCGCGCCGCCTAAACTATGACCTGTTGCAAGAAGTTTTTTATGGGCTGGTAGTGATACAAGCATATCCATAATAGAATCCCGGCAAGACTCATAAATGGAAAGAAAGCCGTTATGGACATTTCCGCTATTTAAAGCATATGGGTATGGTTTTTGGTTAACGAGTGAATCGATAATCCAGTCTGTATCTGTTTGTGTTCCGCGAAAAGCTACAATAACGGTATCCTCAGATTCTAGTATGAATCCGAACCATTCTGTCGTTTGAATGGTTTTTCCTTGAAAGCCTTGTACATATTGAAAACCATCTGGTATTTCAAAAATCCCATTTTGTTTATATTGTTCATACGTTAACTCACAACAAGAAGCTAACAGTATGGCAGTATCTTTATCAAAGGATAAAGGAGTACGCATTAAGGGAGCCTCCTTAAGAAAAGGTATAGTTCAATATATGCAGTGAGGGACTTGATTCATTCTTTTAGAAAAAAACCTTGAAACTACAGTTACGTGAGGGAGTATGATTTTTGTAAACATACTGTTAGGAGGAGTGTAAGATAAGCAAAAGAGAAGGCTATTCAATTGGTGAGTTTTCAAGGAGAAGAGGCGTGGCTTAACGAAGTGATGGAGTATTATATGATTCGAAGTGGTTTGTATAGTCCACCTAAATAAAAAGAGCCCTATAAGGGCCCTATTTACTCTTTTCCATCTAATAAACGACCAAGTCCACCTAAAACACTACCTTCACCAGTGCTTTGCGCTGCTGGGCTTGTCAGACGTGCTGCTAAGCGGCTAAGTGTTAAGGACTGAATCCAAACTGTTCCAGGTCCTTCTAACGTTGCGAAGAATAAACCTTCGCCGCCAAATAGAGCTGTTTTTACTTTTCCAACGAACTCGACATCGTAGTTAACGTCTTTTGTCATGGCAACGAGACAACCTGTATCAATGCGAAGTTTTTCGCCAGGCTTTAATTCACGTTTGTATACAGTTCCGCCTGCATGCATGAAAGCAAGTCCATCACCTTCAAGTTTTTGCATGATGAAACCTTCACCACCGAAGAAACCAGTTCCTATTTTTTTCGTAAACTCAATGCCGATAGAAACGCCTTTTGCGGCACAAAGAAACGCATCTTTTTGACAAACTACTTTCCCTTGATATTCTGTTAAATCTACAGGAATAATTTTACCCGGATAAGGAGCAGCAAAGGATACGTGACGCTTGCCGTGACCTGTATTTGTAAATACAGTCATGAACATGCTTTCCCCTGTAACGAGACGCTTACCAGCGCCCATTAACTTTCCGAATAAACCTCCAGATGGTCCAGAACCATCACCGAAGATTGTTTCCATTTCGATGTAATCTTCCATCATCATCATTGCGCCAGCTTCTGCAATAACGCTTTCTTCTGGGTCTAACTCAATTTCAACAAACTGCATATCATCGCCGTATAATTTATACTCGATTTCATGTGCTCTCATTTTTTTCACCTCGTATGTAATAGATATTTATATTGTACAGAATTTAATAGGATTAGAATACTTTAGTTTTGTTAATTTTTAAATAAAGTGGGAGTACCCAAAATTGGTTGTCAGCTCTCACCAATCGAGCAGTCCGCAAATAGCGAGATAAAATATGAATATGGAAGTTCAACATTATATTAAAATTATAAAAAAATAATGGAATGAAAGTGTTCTCATTTGACGTTTTGGATATAGCGTGATATAGTGAAGTCACTATTGAGCTACATAATGTGGTACGGAAATAAAGCACGTTGAATTAAAGGCTGTAAGCTTGTTATACATTCATGTCCTTTATATCCACCTTTTCATGTGGATTCATAGTTTCATTTTTATTTAGGAGGTACATGACATGCAAACAGGTAAAGTTAAATGGTTCAACAGCGAAAAAGGTTTCGGTTTCATCGAAGTTGAAGGTGGAGACGATGTATTCGTTCACTTCTCAGCTATCCAAGGTGACGGATTCAAAACTTTAGAAGAAGGTCAAGAAGTTTCTTTCGAAATCGTTGAAGGTAACCGTGGACCACAAGCTGCTAACGTTACAAAAAACTAATTAGCTAGCGATAAAAAGCATTCCGATTTTCGGAATGCTTTTTTTTATTCTTTGGAACTCGACTCATTTGAAGATAATTCGCCCTTAAAGGTACGCTCTTCAAAGTCATCAAGCATTTGCTCATATTCTTCATGTTCTTCCGTAGCGAAAACTTGCGGATTTTTTCCATACATATCTGTACCGATAAAGTTTTCGAAATCCTCTACGTAGCCTACGTTTTCTTCGCTATTTACGTACATGCCGTTATAGTTTTTCGAATCTTGTCTTTCTAAATCAGATGGTGTTTCAGATGTTCCGTAATTGGCAACATCTTGCCATGCATCTTCTGCATCGTATTCAACAGAACGATCTTCGTCATGTTTGTGAAAAGAAGGAGACAGCACTTCTTCTTCAACTGGTCGCGTATTCATATTTAACTTATTTGTTGCGTGCTGGATGCATGTTGTAGCAGTCGGCATTGCTTCTAATCTTTCAAATGGAATTTCTTCGCCAGACACTTCGCAAATGCCGTACGTACCCGCTTCTATTTTTTGTAAGGCGTGTTTCGTGTCCTCAAGCTGTTTATGCCAAAGTTCAATAAGCCCGAAGTCTTTTTCACGCTCATATAGCTCTGTTGCCATATCAGCTGGATGGTTATCATAGCTAGATAATTCTCCAACAGATTCACGTTCAGATGCACGATCTTCATTTTCGTGTGTTTGTATCGTTTGCTCTAGTTCTTGTTTTTGTTTTTCTAAAACGGATTTAAATTGATTTATTTGTTGTGGAGTTAACATAGTCGTCCACCTTCCTACAATTCAGTTTCTTTACATAGTATGAGCGTTGCGAGTAGGAATTATGAGCTGAAATTGGTATATGAAAAAGGAGCCGCATTAGCAGCTCCTTTTAAAGGAAATATCCAAGTAATAATCCGATTCCCATGAGGAGACCGAAGATTGTATTTGTTTTTGCTGTTGCTATCATCGCAGGTACCATTTCCATTGGAATGCTTTTGCCGATAAAGCCTTTCGTCGCTTTAAATGCTTTCGGTGCACTTAAAAATACGATCAGCATCCATGGTGATACGATGCCCACGATAATTAAAGCAATTGTCCAAATGTAGGAAACGATGAACATAGAAGCAAGTACACCAACCGCTCGCTCGCGCCCAACGAGAATGGCTAACGTTTTACGACCGTTTTCTTTATCGCCATCTAAGTCACGGATGTTATTAGCTAGTAAAATGGCACCAATTAAAATGGAGCTTGGAATAGATAGTAAAACGACTTCTGATGTTACAGTTCCAGTTTGAATAAAGAATGAAATCCCGATAATAATGACACCCATAAATAATCCGGCTGTTAACTCTCCAAATGGTGTATAGGCAATTGGAAGTGGACCGCCTGTATAAAGGTAAGCAACGGCCATACAAACAAGACCGATTGCAGCAAGCCACCAGCTAGAATTCATACAAATATAAACACCTAATAGTATTGCGATGCCGAAAAATCCAAATGCTAAGTTAAGCACTGTTTTTGGCTGAATGCCATCGCGAACGATAGCGCCGCCGATACCAACTGAACCTTCGTGATCGAGTCCTCTTTTATAATCGAAGTATTCATTAAACATGTTTGTTGCTGCCTGAATGAGAAGACAAGCAAGAAGCATTATAAGGAAAAGAGGGAGATGTATTTGATTTATACCTCCGACCTGCATTGCATAGGCTGTTCCGATGAAAACAGGAACGAAAGCTGCTGTTAATGTATGGGGACGTAGTAAATTCCACCAAATGCGCCAGCCTGTTTGCTTACTTGGCTTTGGCGCCGTAGGAGAGGAATTCGTTTCGACGTTCATTTCCATGTTGAATCCTCCTTTGGTCACATATTGTACACAACTAAGTGTAGAAAAAGCATCATTTAGTGTCAACGTTTATTTTCTAGGAAGAGAAGGTGAATTTCTCAGAAATGCTAAACGTTGACAGGCCTTTCGTTTGAGGTGTATCTTAAAATCAAGCGTAATTATGACTATTTTTCGCCCATAGGGGGGAGACAATTGTGATTCAGACGAAACAAATAGGCTTGCAAGAAGTTTTTAGTGCGGCCATTAAGCGTGCAACTGATGAAAAAATATTAGTGAGCTTCGTAAAACAAATAGACTGGATGGATCCGCTTCTGTTTTATGCAGCAGGAAAAAGGATTGCATTCGAAAATAGATGTTATTTTGCAGACCCAGCTCAGCATGTAATATTTGCTGGAATTGGCTCTGTTTTCACTATAGCAACTGCTTCTCACAAACGCTTTCAAACTGCTCGTGACGAGTGGGATAAAGTAAAAGAGAAAGCATTTGTACAAAGAGAAAAATACGAATTTGGAACAGGTCCTCTTTTATTTGGTGGATTTTCATTTGACCAAGAAAAAGAGAAAACAGATTTATGGAAAGAATTTGATGATACGACATTTTCACTACCGGCATTTTTATTAACTGTAAAAAATGAAAAAGCATGGTTAACAATGAATACATTCGTTTCAGCAACAGATTGTGCAGAAACTCTTTATAACGAAATTGTTTCTTTAGAAGAGAAAATTTTTGAGGAGAGTAAATGTGCACTAGAAGGATCGAAATTAACAGTTACTTCTAAAGTAGAAGTGGATCCGAAAGGCTGGATGAAGGCCATTGAGAAAGTGCAAGATGAGATGAAGCAGGGGAACGTGCAGAAGGTTGTATTAGCGAGGGAGCTAAAAGTAGAGACGGATCATCATATTGATTCTGCGCTTGTTTTAGAAGCACTTCGCATTGGGCAACCAGATTGTTACGTATTTTCTTTTGATTATAAAGGAGCATGCTTCTTAGGAGCGACGCCAGAGAGATTAATTCGTAAAGAAGATGAGAAGTTTACTTCAATGTGTCTTGCTGGTTCAACTGGTCATGGTCAATCTATAGAAGAAAGTAAGCGAAATAGTGATGCGCTTCTTCATGATGAAAAGAATTTAGCTGAACACGGTTATGTTGTGAACATGATCAGGTCGGTATTAAATGAGCACTGCGAATCCGTTAATATTCCGGAGAGTCCAGGTCTATTAACAACGAAAAACTTAATTCATTTATATACGCCTGTAGAGGCAAAAGGCGACGCGAGTCTTTTAACGATGGTAGAAGAATTACATCCAACACCAGCTCTTGGCGGGACACCTCGTTTAGAAGCGATGAAACTAATTCGTGATGTTGAATTGTTAGACAGAGGATTATATGGTGCACCAATTGGCTGGATAGATGATGAAGGAAATGGTGAATTTGCGGTTGCACTTCGCTGCGGATTATTAAATGGAGAGAAAGCATCCTTATTTGCCGGTTGCGGGATTGTAATTGATTCAGTACCACAACTTGAATATGAAGAAACAAGTTTGAAGTTTAGACCGATGCTTGGTGCTTTGGAGGAATTAATGAAATGAACAATCATATAGAAGCATTATCATATTATTTAGGCGCGTTCGTGGATGAACTGACGCGTCTAAATGTATGTGATGTTGTCATTAGTCCAGGCTCACGGTCAACGCCGATTGCTCTACTAATGGAACAACATGAAGGAATGAACACATATTTACATGTAGATGAAAGATCTGCAGGATTTTTTGCGCTCGGTATTGCAAAAGCGAAAAAACGTCCTGTTGCATTATTATGTACGTCAGGAACGGCTGCAGCGAACTACTATCCAGCTGTATGTGAAGCTTTTCATTCGCGAGTGCCGCTTATCGTCTTAACGGCAGATAGACCGCATGAATTAAGAGATGTCGGTGCACCACAAGCGATGAATCAAATTAATTTATACGGCACGTTTGTGAAGCAATTTACAGAGATGGCACTTCCAGAAGCGAATGAGACGATGTATCATTACGCTCGCATGACAACGCAGCGCACGATAGCAAGCGCGCTTTTAGCACCGCAAGGACCTGTTCATCTTAATTTTCCGGTTCGCGAACCGCTTATCCCGGACTTTTCATTAGAAAGTTTATGGGATAAAGGACGCGGGGAATATACAGGAGTAGTTCAGCGAGGGAATGCGGTGATGCCGAGTGAATATGTAGATTCTCTTGTAGGGCGCCTTTCACGTATGGAAAAGGGGCTTATTATTTGTGGAGATGATAGTCATTCAGAAATCGCAACGTTTGCAACGCAACTAGCTGAAAAAACGGGATATCCAATATTAGCGGATCCACTTTCTAACATTCGTAGCGGGCACCACGACAAAACGATGGTAATTGACTGTTACGATACATTTTTACGAAATGAATTGTTAAAAGAAACTTGGAAGCCGGACGTTTTAATTCGCTTCGGTGGTATGCCTGTTTCGAAAGCATTAACGCAATTCATTAAAAAACAGACGAAAGCCGTTCATATCGTTGTTGACGAATCTGGACAATGGAGAGATCCGGCTCTCGTTGCAACAGAAGTTGTCCAAGCGAGTGATATTGCATTTTGCAGTGCACTAATAGAAAAAATGCCAGTTATGAAAAAGAATGATTGGTCCCAAATGTGGCAACATATAAACGAAAAAACGAAGGAAACGCTTCGTGAAATGGAAACATATGATACGGCATTTGAAGGAAGAGTCATTACAGATATTGTCCGCGTATTACCAGAAGGGGCAACGTTATTTGCAAGTAATAGTATGCCAATTCGTGATACAGATTCTTTCTTCTTCACATCGGATAAAGACATTCATGTAATGGCAAATCGTGGTGTAAATGGGATTGATGGGATCATTTCGACAGCTTTAGGAGCGAGCATGATTTGCGATCCGCTCGTATTAGTGATTGGCGATTTATCATTCTATCACGATTTAAATGGACTACTAGCCGCAAAATTACATGAATTAAACATAACGATTGTCGTTGTAAATAATGACGGTGGTGGTATTTTCTCATTCTTACCACAATATGAGAAAAAGGAACATTTCGAATCATTATTTGGAACTCCAATTGGGCTTGATTATGAGCATGTTGTTACAATGTACGGTGGTTCATTTAGCCGTGTAAATGGCTGGGAGCACTTCCGAGAAGAAGTACAAAAGGGTGCAACGACAGAAGGTTTACACGTTGTGGAAATTTGTACGAACCGTGATGAAAACTTAACATTGCACCGTACGTTATGGGCAAAAACACAGGACGTAATTACTACATCGTTGCAAGGTGAATCAAAATGAACGTAACGCTGCAAGGTGTATCGTATGAATATGAAGTAGTCGGAAGCGGGGAACCACTTCTACTTCTTCATGGTTTTACGGGAAGCATGGAAACGTGGCGTTCTTTCGTTCCTTCTTGGAGTGAGCAATTTCAAGTCATTTTAGTAGATATTGTAGGACATGGAAAAACGGAAAGTCCTGAAGATGTGACGCATTATGATATTCGAAATGTAGCGTTGCAAATGAAAGAACTACTAGATTACCTTCATATTGAAAAGGCGCACATACTTGGCTATTCAATGGGCGGTAGACTGGCGATTACAATGGCATGTCTATATCCAGAATATGTACGCTCTCTTTTATTAGAAAATTGTACAGCTGGGCTTGAAAGGGAAGAAGAGCGGGAAGAACGCTGTGAAAAAGATGAGCGACTTGCTCAAAAAATTGAGCGAGAAGGCATCGAAAGTTTTGTATCGATGTGGGAAAATATTCCGCTGTTTGAAACGCAAAAACGTTTAGCACAAAACGTACAAGAAGCAGTGCGAAAAGAACGACTTGCTAACAATCCAAAAGGGCTCGCAAATAGCTTGCGCGGCATGGGAACAGGGGCTCAGCCTTCATGGTGGAATGAGCTGAAAAACTTAAAAATTCCTGTTCTTTTAATGAACGGTGAGCATGATGAAAAGTTCTTTCGCATATTAAAAAATATCGAAAAATGCGTCTCTGACGCGAAATTTGTCAAAATTGATGGTGCTGGTCATGCAATTCATGTGGAACAACCGGAAAAGTTTGATACAATAGTAAAGGGATTTCTAAAAACTATGCAGTGATGCTTTTTTCAGTTAAGAATGAAGTTACACTTATAGAGGAGATCAGAAATATACAAGGAGGTAGTTGTAATGGCTATTGAATGGGTAAAAGAAGGCAATTACGAAGATATTATTTATTCAACATACAATGGTATCGCAAAGATTTCGATTAACCGCCCTGAAGTACATAACGCATTCCGTCCTAAAACGGTAATGGAGTTAATCGACGCTTTTGCACATGCTCGTGATGATGCAAATGTTGGCGTTATCATTTTAACAGGTGAAGGTGGACGTGCATTCTGTTCTGGCGGTGACCAAAAAGTTCGCGGTCATGGTGGATATGTAGGTGACGACCAAATCCCACGTCTAAACGTATTAGACTTACAACGTCTAATTCGCGCAATTCCTAAACCAGTTATCGCAATGGTAGCAGGTTATGCAATCGGTGGTGGACACGTACTTCATATCGTATGTGACTTAACAATCGCTGCAGACAACGCTGTATTCGGACAAACAGGTCCTAAAGTAGGAAGCTTTGACGGTGGATACGGAGCTGGTTACTTAGCTCGTATGGTAGGCCACAAGAAAGCTCGCGAAATTTGGTACCTATGCCGTCAATATAGCGCACAAGAAGCGCTTGATATGGGCTTAGTAAATACAGTAGTACCATTAGAACAACTTGAAGCAGAAACAGTACAATGGGCAGAAGAAATTTTAGCAAACAGCCCAATGGCACTTCGTTTCCTAAAAGCTGCATTCAACGCAGACACAGACGGTCTAGCTGGTATTCAACAACTAGCTGGAGATGCAACGTTATTGTACTACACAACTGACGAAGCAAAAGAAGGTCGCGACGCGTTCAAAGAAAAACGCCGTCCAGACTTCGGTCAATTCCCTCGTTTCCCTTGATCAAAAGCGGAAGCAGCTCGTTCAGAATGTGAGGGGGATGGAGCTTCTGACGTAGAGGCGCTTTTTGCCTCGTAGGAAGAAGTGAAGCCACCGAACATTCTAGCTGCTGTAGCTGGATGTTTTAAAAGCGAAAGCGGCTCACTTAGAACAAGAGGGCGTTGGAACTCCTGACGTAGAGGCGCTTTTTGCCTCGTAGGAAGGCGTGAAACGACCGACTGTTCTAGCCGCTGTAGCTGGATGTTTTAAAAGCGGAGCCGACTGTTTAGCCCCGTTGGCTAAGGTTCTTTCGCACAGAAAGTGTTTTTTACTTTCTCGTGCGGAAGGTTCTTAGACGGAAGGGGCTAGGAGGCGCAGCTGGATAAGGTCAAACCGGAAACAAAACAACTAAGAGACTTGATGTCATATCAAGTCTCTTTCTTTCATGAAAGGAGAATGAGTGATGGAGACGATGCCAAATTGGTTAATGCAACGTGCATTTTTAACACCAGATCGCACTGCAATTGAAATAGAGGAAGAGAAAGTTACTTTTATGCAGCTGCATGAAAAAGTAGTATCTGTTTGTGGAAACCTCACGCATGTAGGAGTGAAGCGGGGGCAAAAGGTGGCTGTTCTGATGAAAAATGGTATGGAGATGATTACAGTTATTCACGCCCTATCTTACGTAGGTGCAGTAGCTGTGCTTTTAAATACGCGTCTTTCAAGAGAAGAGCTACTTTGGCAAATGGATGATGCTGAAGTTATTTGTTTAGTGACAGATCAAGATTTTGAGGCTAAAGATATTCCTGTCTATTCATTCGCCGAAGTGATGAATGGACCAAAAGAGGAAGCCTTTATACAAGAAGAGTTTTCTTTAGAAGAAGCGATGACAATTATTTATACATCTGGAACGACTGGCAAACCGAAAGGCGTTATTTTAACGTACGGTAATCACTGGGCAAGCGCGGTTGGTTCTTCTCTTAATTTAGGACTTCGTGATGATGATTGCTGGTTAGCTTGTATGCCGATGTTCCACGTTGGTGGGCTATCTCTTTTAATGAAAAACATTATGTACGGCATGCGCATTTTACTCGTTCCGAAATATGATGCGGATTTTATTCATAAAGCACTTCAAACGAGAGGCGTAACAATTATTTCTGTCGTTTCTAAAATGTTAACTGATTTATTAGAGCGACTTGGGGCAGAGACATATCCATCTTCTTTACGATGCATGTTACTTGGCGGAGGACCAGCGCCGAAACCATTATTAGAAACGTGTGTAGAAAAAGGAATTCCTGTATATCAAACGTACGGTATGACAGAAACGTCTTCGCAAATTTGTACGTTGTCCGCAGATTATATGTTAACGAAAGTAGGATCAGCTGGAAAACCACTATTTCAGTGCCAACTTCGTATTGAAAAAGATGGCGTAGTAGTACCGGCGTTTACAGAAGGCGAGATCGTAGTAAAAGGACCGAACGTAACAGGTGGTTACTTTAACCGTGAAGATGCGACGCGCGAAACAATTCAAAACGGATGGCTTCATACTGGCGACCTCGGTTATTTAGATGAAGAAGGATTTTTATACGTATTAGATCGCCGCAGTGATTTAATTATTTCTGGCGGAGAGAATATATATCCGGCTCAAATTGAAGAAGTGTTGCTTTCTCATCCGGCGGTAGCGGAAGCTGGTGTTGTCGGTATGACTGATGATAAATGGGGACAAGTACCCGCTGCTTTTGTTGTAAAAAGTGGAGAGGTAACAGAAGAAGAAATTCTTCACTTTTGCGAGGAGAAATTAGCGAAATATAAAGTGCCGAAAAAAGCTTGTTTCTTAGAGGAATTACCACGAAATGCTTCGAAAAAATTGTTAAGACGAGAGTTAAGACAATTAGTGGAGGAGATGTAAGTGGAGATAAAAAAAGCGACACTTCATATAACGGAAATGCCACTCGTCATCCCGTTTGCTGCAAGCTACGGAACGTATGAAAAGCGTGAGAGTATCGTCATTGAATTAGAAGATACGGACGGGTGCATTGGATTTGGCGAAGTCGTTGCATTCTCTGAACCGTGGTATACGGAAGAAACGGTGAAGACGGCGCTGCACGTACTGCAAGACTTTTTATTACCGGATTTATTAAAGGCTGAAATTTCTCATCCGAATGAAGTGCCGAGTTTGTTCCAGCATATAAAAAGAAACAGAATGGCAAAGGCAGGAATTGAAGGGGCTGTTTGGAATTTATATGCGAAGCGTCAAAACAAATCGCTAGCGACAGTGCTTGGCGGAACGAAGGCTGAAATTGAAGTTGGTGTTGTAATTGGGCTTAATACGATTCCAGTTATGTTAAAACAAATCGAGAAGTACGCGAAAGAAGGATACGAGCGTTTTAAAGTGAAAATAAAGCCAGAGCATGATTATGAGTTATTGAAAGAAATTCGTAAAGAGTTTCCACATATCCCGTTAATGGCTGATGCAAATTCAGCGTATACATTAGCGGATACAGAGAGTCTGAAACGACTAGATGAATTCCAATTGATGATGATTGAGCAACCGCTAGCGGATTACGATTTTCTTGATCATGCACAGTTGCAAAAGAAAATAGAAACGCCAATTTGTTTGGACGAAAGTATCCATAGTTTAGAAGATGCACGCGTTGCGATTACGCTTGGCAGCTGCCAAATCGTTAACATTAAACCAGGACGAGTGGGCGGATTAACAGAATCAATCCAAATCCATAATTATTGTATGGAGCATAACATACCAGTTTGGTGCGGCGGTATGGTAGAGATGGGGATTTCACGAGCACAAAATGTTGCCCTCGCCTCATTGCCTAACTTTACGATTCCAGGCGATATATCTGCTTCTAGTAGACATTGGGAGAAGGATATTATTTCGCCGCAAGTGATGCTTGAGCGCGGGAAAGTGATGGTGCCGCAAAGTGTTGATACTGAGTATGAAGTTGTCGGCGGGAGACTGGCGGAAATTACGAAGCAACGGATTGTTTTTGAACGGTAGGTTGAGTCTTTAAAATAGTGGGCGAATTTCGTCGTTAATTGTCGGTAAGTCGATATTCCTTGTCGAAACGTCGATATATTAAAAAAATCGTCGATATAATTCAAGTTGTGTTCGATATATTTGGAAAATCGTCGATATAATTTCATTTACTAAGGTTACTCCCGCGAGTAACCTTTTCGTATTGTACAAATTGCATAGACTAGTTTACAATCGATCGTATAAAAAGGGGGAGTAAAATGAAGCGCATTTCCATTTTAATAGCGGATGATGAGGCAGAAATTGCTGATTTAATTGAGATACATTTAGAAAAAGAAGGGTACCACGTCGTAAAGGCAGCGGACGGGGAAGAGGCAGTTCATATTATTGAAACGCAGCCAATCGACTTAGTGGTTTTAGATATTATGATGCCGAAAATGGATGGGTATGAAGTGACGCGTCAAATTCGCGCGAAGCATCATATGCCAATCATTTTCTTGAGTGCGAAAACGTCTGATTTTGATAAGGTGACAGGTCTTGTATTAGGTGCAGATGATTATATGACGAAACCTTTTACACCGATTGAATTAGTTGCACGTGTAAATGCACAATTACGTAGGTTTCTTACGTTAAATCAGCCGAAAGTAGCGGAGAATAAATCTGCTTTAGAGGTAGGCGGGGTCGTGATTGATCCTGAGCGAAGAACAGTAAATGTGTACGGAGAACAAGTTGAATTAACACCGAAAGAGTTTGATATTTTATATTTATTAGCGAGTCACCCGAAGAAAGTATACAATGTGGAAAATATTTTTCAGCAAGTATGGGCAGATGATTATTATGAAGGCGGAAATACAGTTATGGTACACATTCGTACGTTGCGGAAAAAACTTGGGGAAGATAAAAGAAAAGATAAGCTAATAAAAACAGTGTGGGGAGTAGGGTATACTTTCAATGGATAACATGATGAAAAGCTTTCGATTTAAAATGATTGCCTTATTTGCGTTAAGTATGGTGCTCGCTGCAACTGTAACTTATATAATTTATAAAGGATTGCAGTTGTATTATAAAACGATGGTTCGCTATGAAGAGCCTTTAGCACAATTTAGGTCGATCGTAAGGGAATTTGGAGACATTAACTTCTTTTTAATTTTCTTTATCCCGTTGTCTATTATCTTTTTCTTCTTTTTGACAAAACCGTATTTAAAGTATTTTAGTGAGATTTCTAACGGGATTCATCATCTTGCGAACGGTAACTTTACGAATAGAGTTCAAGTTTCATCAAATGATGAATTTGGAGACATCGCGCGTGAAATAAATGTTGCGAGTGAAAAGTTAAAGGAAGCAGTGGAACGAGGAGACTTCGCAGAAAGTAGTAAGGACCAGCTTATTGTTAACCTAGCTCACGATTTAAGAACGCCGTTAACATCTGTGTTAGGTTATTTAGATTTAATTCTTAAAGATGAAAATTTAACAAAAGAACAAATTAAACATTTCTCTACAATTGCATATACGAAATCGCAAAGGCTCGAAAGTTTAATTGATGAGTTATTTGAAATTACACGTATGAATTATGGCATGCTAAAGCTGGATAAAAAGCCGATTGATATAAGTGAGCTGCTTATACAGCTAGATGAGGAATTGTATCCGTTATTAGAAAAACATCATTTAGAAGCTAGATTGAATGTTGATGCTCATTTGCCGATTAACGGTGATGGGAAATTGTTAGCTAGAGTATTTGAAAACTTGTTAACAAATGCTGTTCGTTACGGATATGATGGGCAATTTGTTGATCTGAATGGGTATATCGATAATGGAGAAGTTGTTGTACAAGTTATGAATTACGGAGATAGCATTCCAGAAGAAGACTTACCGTATCTTTTTGATATGTTTTATACAGGTGATAAATCGAGGTCAGAGAACCGTGGCGGGACAGGCCTTGGACTGTTTATTGCGAAAAATATTGTTGAACAGCATAACGGTACGATTTCTGCTGAAAGTAATATAGTTAGAACAATGTTTGAAGTGCGATTGCCAAAAGACGAGCACGTAACAATTTAATAAAAATTTAAACTTTACCCCACTTTTTATTTTAATAGTTTTTTCTATTCTATACGTAAGTTACGTTAAGGAGGAACTAGAAATGAAAAAGTGGGTATTTATTTCTCTTTTTATCGCATGCACAATCTGTGTAGGCTTATATATATCACCGTTATTTCAAAAAGAAATTGATGTGAAAATCGGTGAGGAAAATAGCGCAATAAAGAATGCAAATATGGAAAAGGTAGAGATTACAAAAGAAGAAATTTATAAAGGGAATCTATTATTAGTTAACAAAGATTATCCACTAAAAAAAGATAGCATTAGGTCTGATATTATAAATGTAAATCATAATAGTGAATTAGTGAGAGGCTACGTAATATTTGATAGAAATCTTCGTTTATCAAAGGATGTTGTAAAAAAGTTTTTGAACGTTGTCGATGCGGCTGGAAAAGATGGCGTACAACATTTCTTAATGAATAGCGGCTATCGAGATTTCCAAGAGCAAAGACAGCTATATGAAAAAATGGGATCTGATTATGCACTCCCAGCAGGATATAGTGAACATAATTTAGGGTTATCACTGGACGTTGGTTCAACGCAAAAGAAAATGGAAAAAGCGCCTGAAGGAAAATGGATTGAAGAGAACGTATGGAAGCACGGATTTGTTTTACGCTATCCGAAAAATAAAAGTAACATTACAGGCATTCAATATGAGCCATGGCACATTCGTTATGTCGGCCTACCTCATAGTGCAATTATGCAAAAAAAGAAAATTACATTAGAGGAATACTTAGACTTCTTAAAAGAACAAAAAGAAATCACAACCGATGTGGAAGGTAAGCAATATACGGTTTCTTATTATAAAGTTTCCGGGAATAGGAAAGTGAATGTTCCGGTGAATAAGCAGTATGAAATTTCGGGAAACAATATGGACGGGGTTATTGTGACGGTTCAGGAATAGAAAAAGAGGTTGTTCCGTTTTGGAGCAGCCTTTTCGTATATAAGAAAGGGATCGATATTTCTTGTGGAATCGTTGATATATTGTGAGTTACGATAGATATATTCGAAAGATCGTTGATATAAATTCCTGTACTATCAGCCTTTTGAGGAGTATTATTTATTTTACTTTCAAACATTATAACGTTATATTTACTTCTCCCTTTTTTTGTGTTACGCTAAACGTGTGAAAGAGATATAAAATGAAACTTTAATGTAAGCGTATTCTTATGGCTTCTTAGAGAAAAGGGTGGAAGTACAATGACAGAACGATTCGTACTACGTAATGTGAAACGTGTGAACGGGGAAGAGATTGACATTGTAATTGAAAATAATAAAATCGCACAGGTGACGAAAGCAGGTGCTGGCGAGGGTGGAAAGGTTCTTGATTACTCGGGTACTTACGTATCGAGTGGCTGGATTGATTTGCACGTTCATGCTTTTCCAGAGTTTGATCCGTATGGCGATGAGGTGGATGAAATTGGCGTTAAGCAAGGGGTAACGACAATTGTTGATGCGGGTAGCTGCGGAGCTGATCGCATTGCAGATTTAGTAAAAAGTAGAGAGCTGGCAAAAACGAATTTATTTGCCTTTTTAAATATTTCTCGCATCGGTTTGAAACGAATTGATGAATTATCCAATATGGAGTGGATCGATAAGGAGAAAGTAATAGAAGCAGTAGAAAAGTATAAAGATGTAATCGTTGGGTTAAAGGCGAGAATGAGTAAAAGCGTCGTTTGTGATAGTGGAATTGAACCGCTGCATGTAGCGCGCTCTTTATCACGTGAAACATCATTGCCAATTATGGTACATATCGGTTCAGCGCCTCCTCGCATTGAGGAAGTTGTACCTCTTTTAGAAAAAGATGATGTCATTACACATTATTTAAACGGGAAAGAAAATAATTTATTTGATGAAGAAGGCAAACCGCTACCTGTGTTACTAGATGCAGTGAATCGCGGCGTACATTTAGATGTTGGTCACGGGAATGCTAGTTTTTCTTTTAAAGTAGCAGAGGCGGCGAAGCGTCACGATATTGCCCTTAATACAATTAGTACAGATATTTACCGGAAGAATCGCGTGCACGGTCCAGTGTATAGTATGGCTCACGTTCTTTCGAAATTCCTTTACTTAGGTTATCCGCTAGAAGAAGTAATTGATGCGGTTACGAAAAATGCAGCAGAGTGGCTGAAAAAACCAGAGCTTGGCCGTATTCAAGAAGGCGATATTGCAAATTTAACTTTATTTACGGTGAAAGATGAGAAGATTACGTTAATTGATTCAGAAGGGGATCAGCGTATTGCTGAAAGAAGGATTGATACGAAAGGGGTTGTAATCAATGGGTCATTCATTGAATGCTAAGTACGGATTAAAAAGAGTAATAAATGCGAGCGGTAGAATGAGTATTTTAGGTGTATCCGCTCCGACAGATACAGTTATGGATGCAATGAAACATGGGGGACAAAATTATGTGGAAATTGCTGATTTAGTAGATAAAGCAGGAGATCATATTGCGAGAATTCTAGATGCAGAGGCAGCGGTTGTTGTGAATTCAGCATCGAGCGGAATTGCGCTTTCTATCGCAGCAATTGTGACAGAAGGAAATCGCCGTAAAAGTGAAAGACTTCATCAAGAGGTCATCGCGAAAAACGAAGTGATTATGTTAAAAGGTCATAACGTTCAATACGGTGCTCCTGTTGAAACGATGATTTACTTAGGCGGAGGAAAACTTGTAGAAGTTGGCTACGCAAATGAAGGGAAAGCAGAGCATATTGAAGATGCAATTGGTGAAAATACAGCAGCAATTCTTTATGTAAAATCACATCATGCCGTGCAAAAAAATATGATTTCTGTTGAAGAAGCATGGGAAGTTGCGCAGCGAAATAATGTACCACTTATCGTCGATGCGGCAGCTGAAGAAGATATTCAAAAATATGTGAAGTATTCAGACCTTGCCATTTATAGCGGTTCAAAAGCAATTGAAGGGCCTACTTCTGGTATTGTTGGCGGGAAACGAAAATATATTGAGTGGCTGAAAGTGCAATTACATTGCATCGGAAGAAGTATGAAAGTTGGGAAAGAAACAACATTTGGCTTACTTCAAGCGCTTGATGAGTACGGAGTAAAAGAAGATAAGAGTGAGCAAGAAAAAGAGTTGTTACAAGTACTTATGCCGCTAAAAGAATTAAACGGTGTAAATGTAACGATTGTTCAAGATGAAGCGGGAAGAGCAATTTTTAGAGCCCGTATTCATATTAACGAAAAAGAGTTAAATAAATCGGCAAAAGACGTTGTGACAGCATTACGCGAAGGGGAAATCGCGATTTATACACGTGATTACGGAGTAAGACAAGGATTCTTTGATATTGATCCACGTCCACTTCAAGGTGATGACATACATGTGATTGAAGAAAAATTGAGAGAAATTGTAGGGGGAAACTAAAATGACAAACATTCAAAAACGTTTTTATAAAGGCCGCGTAGCATTAAATGTATTAGCGAACAATATCGAAAATGCGAAAGATATTTTTGAAGCAGCAGAAGGTTATGTAGTAGTAGGTGTATTATCAAAAGATTATCCAACAGTAGAAGAAGCTGTTACAGCGATGAAAGCATATGGAAAAGAAATTGATGACGCTGTATCGATCGGACTAGGAGCAGGAGATAATCGCCAAGCAGCAGTTGTAGCTGAAATTGCGAAACATTATCCAGGTAGCCATATTAACCAAGTATTCCCTTCAGTTGGAGCGACACGTGCAAATCTTGGTGGAAAAGATAGCTGGATTAATAGTTTAGTATCGCCAACAGGAAAAGTAGGGTACGTAAATATTTCTACTGGTCCAATTAGTGCAGCTGGAGAAGAAAAAGCAATCGTTCCAATTAAAACAGCGATCGCACTTGTACGTGATATGGGCGGAAATTCATTGAAATACTTCCCGATGAAAGGGCTAGCTCATGAAGAAGAATATCGTGCAGTTGCGAAAGCTTGTGCGGAAGAAGGATTCGCATTAGAGCCAACAGGCGGAATTGATAAAGAAAACTTTGAAACAATTTTACGTATCGCGCTTGAAGCAAATGTAGAGCAAGTTATTCCGCACGTGTACTCTTCTATTATTGATAAAGAAACTGGCAATACGAAAACAGAAGATGTTCGTGAATTATTAGCAGTCGTGAAGAAGTTAGTTGATCAATATGCGTAAGAAAATTGCAGCATTCGGTGAAGTAATGATGCGCCTGCAAGTACCAGGATATGAATTGTTATCGCAAGCTAATACATTAAAATACTCATTTTCTGGTACAGGTGTGAACGTTGCTGCAGCACTTTCTCATCTCGGGCATGAAGGGCTTCTTATTTCTACTTTACCGGAAAACTCGGTTGGAGATGCTGCATTATCTTACATTCAAAAATTAGGCGTGCAAACCTCGCTTGTTTCAAGAGGCGGTAAATATGTCGGCATGTACTTTTTAGAAAATGGATTTGGGGCACGTGCAAGCCGCGTTACATATTCGAATCGATTAGAAAGTAGCTTCAATACGGCATGTAAAGAGATGTATCAATTTGAAGAAATCGCAAAGGAAATTGATATCGTTCATTTTTGCGGGATTACACTTGCGATGAATGATACTGTGCGCCATCATATGAAATCTTTAGCGAAAGCTGTTAAAGAAAACGGAGGCACGGTTGTTTTTGATTGCAATTATCGTCCATCGCTTTGGGGAGAAGATGGATATGAACAGGCGAAACCGCATTATAAAGAAATGTTAGGGCTAGCTGATATTGTAATGATGAATGAAAAAGATGCGATGTTCGTTCTTGGAATGAAAACAGAAGAGACAGAGCGAGAAGCTCAACTTGTTGACCTTATTCCACAAGTAGCTGAAACATATCATATCACTACAATTGCTGGTACACATCGCTCTATTAATAGCGATAACACACACTCGCTGCGCGGATTTATATGTAAAGATGGTACGTTCACTTTTGCAAAAACACTTACGTTTTCTGTATATGATAGAATAGGTGCTGGAGATGCTTATACGAGCGGGATTATTCATGGCGAGATAGAAGAGTTTGCACCAGAGAAAGCTGTTTCATTTGCGTCAGCAGCTGGAATGCTTGCACATACAATCGTCGGTGATACGCCAATGTCATCAGAGAAGGATATACTTCGGGCAATGACGGCATCAGTAGGTGATGTAGAAAGGTAGTGGGTGTAACGGTGAACGTAACGAGGAAAAAAGGACCATTATATTTACAAATAAAAAACATTATTCGTGATCGAATATTGCATGGTGTATATGCGATTCATACAAATATTCCTTCCGAACCACAGTTAGAAGAAGAGTTCAAAGTAAGTAAAATTACAGTACGAAATGCGATTAAAGAACTCGCTCAAGAAGGATATTTGGAAAAGAAAAGCGGTAAAGGAACGAAAGTTATCCGTAACACTTCTGCGACAAAACTGTCAAAGGGTAAGAAATTTACTGAAGTGTTAGTGGAAGAAGGATATAAAGTACAGAAAAAATTGCTAAAAGCAGAAATTGTTCAGAATGAAGAAGGAACAGTGCCATTTCGATTATTCGGTAAAGAGAGTTTTCGTATTGAACGTTTATATACGTTAAATGATGCACCGTACATTCATTATACGCACTATTTCTCAGCGAAAATGGCAAGTACAGATTTATCGGACTTTGACTTGCAATCGCTTTATGATTTAGTTGAAGACCGAGGCATTCATTTAGAAAACTTCAGAGATGAATTCGCTGTTGGACTTGCGCCTAGTTTCGTTGCAGAAGCGTTAGGTGAAAAAGAGGGCACAGCGTTATTAAAACGAATGCGCTATTCTTACGATGAAGTTGGCGAAGTAATTGAATATAGCGAAGGCTACTACAATACAGAAATGCAGCATTATGTAGTGAATTATGACGTATAAAAAAGAGGGGATGTTCCCTCTTTTTTTATAAAGCAAGGGGAATGAGAGATGGATATATACTTATTAATCGTCACGTTACTTGCAATTGCGATTGTTATTTTAGGGGTATCATGGTGGAAGTGGCATGCATTTATTAGTTTAACAGTTGCGAGTTTATTTTTAGCGATTATGTCTGGATTGAATTTAACGAAAATAGTGACTGCCTATGAATCTGGTGTTGGTAGTGTACTAGGGCATTTAGTTGGTATTTTAGCTCTCGGTACAATTTTAGGAAAAATGATGTCCGATTCAGGGGCCGGCATGCAAGTGGCAGATTTCTTTATTCGATTTTTCGGCGTAAAAAAATTACCTTGGGCTATGTTATTTGCAGGGTTTGTTATAGGGATTCCCGTCTTTTTTGAAGTAGGGATTGTCATTTTATTACCACTTGTTATTTCAATTCGAAAAACAACGAAGCAAAACATATTATTAATTGCTTTACCTGTTATTGCGGGGCTATCTATTGTTCACGGGCTCGTGCCACCACATCCAGGGGCGATGACAGCAATTGGTATTTATAACGCGAACTTAGGAAAGGTACTTTTATATTCATTACTTATCGCGTTACCAACAGCCATTATCGCAGGACCGATATTTGCAAAGTGGGTACATAAAAGGGTTATACCTGAAAATGAACCAGAGCTTATTCGAGTTACGACTGTCTCAACTGACTTACCGAGTCGTAAAGTTTCATTCTTTATTATTTTATTACCAGTTGTATTGATGATTTTATCGGTCGTTGCACCATATATTTCATTACCGAAAAAGATGACTGAATTTTTTGTATTTATTGGAAGTCCAGTAATTGCTTTACTTATTTCATGTTTCGCAGCATTTTATTTACTTGGCATAAGACAAGGAATTAATAAAAAGATGATTAAAAAATTAACGGACGAAAGTTTATTACCGGTCGGTTCCATTATTTTAATTATCGGTGCAGGCGGTGGATTTAAACAAATATTAATTGAAAGCGGCGTTGGAACGGCGATCGCGCAAATGGCAGAACATATATCGTTATCACCAATCGTATTAGCTTTCATGGTAGCTGGATTAATTCGAATTGCAACAGGTTCAGCGACAGTAGCATTAACGACAGCAGCAGGGATTGTTTCACCAGTTATTCAGCACATGTCTGGTGTGAATTTAGAATTGCTCGTTATAGCAACCGGAGCAGGCTCGTTAATGTTTTCTCACGTAAATGATGCAGGGTTCTGGCTTGTAAAAGAGTATTTAGGTTTGACGGTGAAGGAAACGTTTAAAACGTGGACGGTACTCGAGACATTGTTATCATTTATTGCATTTGGTTTTGCGCTTTTATTGAATATGTTTCTTTAGGAGATACCTTAACAGGTATCTTTTTTTGATAAAGCCCATTTCTAAAAACAAGCCCGTTTTTAAGTAAGCCAAGCTTCCGATTCGCCCTGAAAACATAATATAAATGGAATCCCCTCATTTAGAGCAAGGTGAACTTGTTATGAATGATACTAAAGGAGGAATAGAGTAATGAGCGAAAAGTGTGAACACAGACATGATGATTGTAACCGCAGACATGGGTGCGGAGGCGGTTTTGCGCTTCTAATCGTATTGTTTATTTTATTAATTATCATCGGTGCTAGCTGCTTCGGTGGCGGAGGCGGTTGTGGTTATGGCGGTTACGGCGGCTACGGATATGGTGGCTACGGCGGATATTGCTGCTAATTAAAAACTATTGAAAATGGCCTTGTGCAATACGCACAAGGCCATTTTATTCATATTTTTATGTGTTGTGATAATTTATTAATGTACAGAGATCGGATTAAGAAGAAGAAAATAATCTCGATAATCCCAAAGAAAGTGAGTACAATTAATAGCTCTTTTAGTAAAGAAAAAGCGAGCATGCTTTGTAAAAACTTAACCGCAAATAATGTGTGAACACCAGCAACAATGTAAGGGACGAAAAATAAAATTCCTAATTGAATCGTTGCGGAGCGAAACATTTCTGACTCAGTTAATCCGAGCTTTGTAATCGTAATATATTTTTGTTTTTCATTCGTTAAGTCGTTATACATACGGAAGTATAAAACACTAGCTGCACCGATAAAGAAAATAAAGCCGAGAAATGCCCAAATAAAGAATTGAGCAACTGCATTTCCTTTACTATGAACCAGTTCATCCGTAGCTGTATAAATATGAAATGGTTTAATGAAATCTTCTTCACCCTTATGTGCTTCATACAAAGTTTCTTCATCATGATTTAAGCTTTTTAATATATTTTTTGTTGGGACAATTGCATTTTCCCAATTCTCCACGAAGTAGTTATAAACTGTAATTGTTTCAATATGAGGAACCATATTTTCAATTACTTCATCTCGCATCACCATTAAGTGAGGTAATGCCAATGGGGGCTCAATTCCTCTATTAATAAAACCTTTAATTTGAAATTCCTTTTTATTAGAGTCAAGTGTAATCGTGCCCTGCTTCGCAAATGGGTTAGATACGAGATTTAATAACGCTGGTGAATAGCGAGAAATATTATAAACTTGTGAAGATTCGAGAGTGATTTCTGGCCTGTTTAATTGCTTTGCTATTGCGTTATAATCACTCATTTTCATAATGGCAATTGATTCTTTTGAAGCTGTATCTTTTAAAACGGTAAATTTATATTTGTCATATTGAAAATTAGCATTTGTAAGTTCAGTTTCAATCGTAGTAATATGCTTTTGTTCAAATACATTAATACCTTCTGATGTATAGGTGAATGGTATAGGATATCGTTCTAGTATGGGTGCTTTCGTATGATTGTTTGCAGCAAATAACCCGATAATAATCGTAAATGCAAGTGCAGATAGCATAGAAACGATAAAGAGAACATTAATATTACTGCGGGTACGAGAAACTAAATCTGAAATCCATAACATATTTATTTGTTTCAAATAAAACTTTCTTCGTTTCTTTAAAATATAGATAAAGAGAAGAAATGTTTGTGAAAAAAATAAATACGTCCCAATTACTACAAGCGGTAAAATAGATAACATAATTAAGAATACAGATCCATTTTGGGCATTTTTTTCTGTTATGTAGCCTTGCGGATAACCGGCAATATAATAACATAGTCCTAGACAAGTTAAAGCAAATAGTGAAATGAGTATAGATGGTCTTTTTTCGCTCTTCTCTTTGTTAACTCCCTTAATAAGCTGCGTTGTTTTTCGAGTACGAATAAACATTGGTGTAAACGTAGATACGATGAAAAATAAAATAATAAAAGTTACGGTTGTAACGATAATAGCTTCTGTTGGCCAATATAAATAGAGGCCTTTTGCACTTGTTAATTTAGAAGTAACAAGTAAGAAAAAGTTAGAGAAAACAAGACCGCCTTGAATACCTGCAAAGATAGCAAGCATTCCAATGATCATATTTTCAGTAAACAAAAGACGTTTTAATTGTTTTTGAGATATACCGAGAACAGTTAAAACGCCAAATTGCTGCTTCCGTACATTTAAAAATGTTCCAATTGAATATAAGAGAAAGAAGAACGAGAACATAACGATAACCAACTGCGCTGTACTAGCTAAGTTCATTAGAGGATCACGTTCTTGGAAACTTTGTACACTTTGTAACCGCGGATGATACGCGTATACAGTAAATGAAAAGAAAACCATGATAGAAAACGCACTACTTACAAAATAGGCGAAATATGCTTTTGAATTACGGGAGACATTTTTAAATGCGAATTGCCAAAATGTCATCCACGTCTTCCTCCTAGTAATGCTAAAACATCTAATATTTCTTGATAAAATTTCTCACGGTACAATCCGCGGTGTAGTTCATTGTAAAGTTCGCCATCTTTAATGAAAATGACGCGGTTACAATAACTTGCTGCGAATGGATCGTGCGTAACCATTAAAATTGTTGCATCTTCTTCTTTGTTCAATTTCGTAAATAGTTCCATCACGTCAATTGCCGCTTTTGAATCTAAATTTCCTGTCGGTTCATCGGCAAGTAAAAGTGACGGATGATGAATAACAGCACGTGCTACTGCGGTACGCTGTGCTTGTCCTCCTGACACCTCAAAGATACGCTTGTCTAAAATATGATCAATTCCAAGTTTTTTTGAAATGTTATCAAGCTTTTCATCCATTTCTTTTAAAGGAACATTATCTAATGTTAAAGGTAGTACGATATTTTCACCGATTGTTAGTGTATCTAGTAGGTTAAAGTTTTGGAAAACAAATCCTAGCTCTTGGCGGCGGAAAATAGCTAACTTCTCTCTACGAAATGTGTGCGGTTTTTTTCCATTAATCACGACATCACCAGCAGTCGGAGAATCAATGGTAGAAATAACGTTTAAAAATGTAGATTTACCGCTACCAGATGGTCCCATAATCGCAACGAATTCACCTTTATCTACATGTAAATTTATATTTTTTAAAGCAGTATGAGGGACCTTTCCTTCATACACTTTTGAGACATTTTTAATGTGTAATACTTCTTCCATAATAATCACCTTTCTATCCTTTAAAACTTAATATGGTGTGATAATTTTTGCATATAGAAGGAACGAATTAAAAGGAAAAATAAAATTTCAACTGTTCCAAAAATCATCAGTACGACTGTAATCTCAGCGAAGAACGAGAGATGTAAAACTTCTTGCAGCATCTTTGTCGCAAACATCGTATGAATGGATGCCATAATGTACGGGACAAAGAATAGAATCGCAAGTTGAATTGTAGCAGATCGTTTCATTTCGGCTTCTGTTAAACCAATTTTTGTAATCGTTACATACTTTTCTTGTTCATTTGTTAAATCTGTATGCATCCTGAAGTAAAGAACACTGCCAGCACCAATAAAGAAAATAACACCTAAGAAAGTACCAATTAAGAAGAACGAAGCGACATTTTGTTTTGTTGTGTATAGAGAATCGCTCGCTTCACTTGCATGGAAAGGCGGGTGCTCTGCTTGAATGTTGTTCCCGTCGGTATTAATTTTGTCTATGAATACCGCGCCGATGTTATTAGCTTTTTCCCAGTCCTTAACTTTAAAGCTATATACACTCATCTGTTTTGAAACAGTGGATAATGCTTCTACATTTTCATCAGATAGTATGAGCAATTGGTATATTAAGCGATTTGGGAATGGATTATAACTTTTATATTCTTTCACTTGTAGTTGTAAATTGTTTTGCGTAAGTGTAAGAGTATTTTTCTTGTCTTTATTGTGAAGCGTTCCAATAACTTGATCATCTAAGTCTTTCATAAGAATATAAGATTCATTCTTATTTACCGTGAGTGTCTCCCAATTTAAAGCCTTAGCAAGTACATTATAGTCACTTTGCTTAATGGCATAATAGAGCTGCGTGTTATTTTCAGCTGAAGATACTTCATATATATCCGTTTTAAATTTTGTATAAGTAAAGTGCTCTTCATTAAATTTTTGTTCTAACCAGTTTAAATGTTCATCCGCCAACGTATTTTCAGTATGTGATAAATATGTAAAAGGAAAAGGATTTTCTCTTACTGTATCGAACTTCATAAATTTACCAAATCCGTATAAGAATGTAATCATAGTAAAAGCAAGTGTTGATAGCATCGCTACAATAAAGAGCATGTTAATGTTTGTACGAATGCGCGCTGCCAAATCAGAAATCCAAAGCATATTAATTCGCTTCATATAAAATGTTCTTCGCGTTTTTAATATACGAATGAGTAAAAAACTAATTTGTGAAAAGAAAAAGTATGTTCCAGCTGTAACAAGTGACGGAATGAGAAATATACTGGTGGCGGCGTACAAAAGCCCAACTACGTCGCCGAGCGACATGAAATATAGCGGATTGGCTGCTAGTACGTATCCAGATATTAAACATATCGCACCAAATAGAGAGATGAGCACAGATGCTTTTCTTTCTTTTTGTTTTGTTCCTTCTTTTAAAAGACGTACAGCCTTTCTCGTCCGAATGAGCATCGGCGTAAACGATGAGACGAGAATGAAGAGTCCTAGAAAAATGATCATAGTTAAAATAATGGCAGCTGTTGGCCAATATAAATATAAACCAGGAACATGTGTAATCTTGGCGGTAACTAATAAAAAGAACTGCGAGAAAACAAGTCCAAGTTGAATGCCGAAAAAGATGGAAAGAACACCAATTAGCATGTTTTCTAGAAATACGAGTCTCTTTAATTGTTTTTGGGATATGCCAAGTACTGTTAAAATCCCAAATTGCTTTTTTCGTACTTTTAAGAAAGTACCGATTGAATATAGTAAAAAGAAAAATGAAAAGAATACGATGACAATTTCTGAAATTGTCATTAATATGTTCAGAGCAACATTCACGCCTGTCATATGCAATTTAGGATGAAATAAATAAACTGCAAACGAGAAAAAAATTGCAATGGAAAATGCACTGCTTACAAAATAGGCGAAATAAGCTCTGGCGTTCCGTGTGACGTTTTTAAATGCAAACTGCCAAAATGTCATTCACCTAAACCTCCTAATATAATGGGCATGAAAAAGGAGGGAAGAGATCCCACCTTTTTCATGTAATAACCTTTTTAATGTGTATTAGTATATTGTGATAACTTCTGCATATAAAGTGAGCGAATGAATAAGAAAAATACAATTTCAACGAATCCAAAAATAATAAGAACGGCTGAAACTTCTTTGAACAAAGATAAGCCAATTACATCTTGTAGCATTTTCGTTGCGAACATTGTATGAATGGATGCCATAATGTACGGAACGAAAAATAAAATACTAAGTTGTATGGTTGCAGATCGTTTCATCTCTGCACCTGTTACACCGATTTTAGAAATCGTTATGTATTTCTCTTGTTCGTTCGTCAAATCTGTATACATTCTAAAGTAAAGAACGCTACCGGCTCCAATGAAGAAAATAACTCCTAAAAATGTTCCAATTAGAAAGTATGCAGCACTACCAGATGTTATTCTGTATAACGATCCTGCTGATTCAAATAGTCGAATAAGAGTCCCTTCATATTGGGAGTTGTTGCGATCTTTTTGTACTTTTTCTATAAAAGTATCAGCAATTTCATATGTCTGTTCCCAATTTTGAATTTTATAATTATATGCCGATATATGCTTTACCGAGTTAGGTAAGTTGTTCACAACAATATCAGGCAAAACGATCGTTTGATATGAAAAGTCAGATGGAATTGCATTGATATGTTCATAGCCTTTTACTTTTAATTTCGTATTTGTACTAGAGAGTGTAATGTAATCTCTTTTATAGCTTTGCTCAAATTCATTGAATATAGTGATATAAGATGTCCCTGTTAAAACATATGCCTCGTTATCATTTATAAATAGTTGTTTCATTCGTAAAGAATTCGCAAGTTTGTTATAGTCACTTTGCTTAATTGCGTATACGTCATTATAAATAGCTATACCTTTATCTTCTTCTAGCGGTGTTTCATATATATCAGCTGTTATTTTCTCATAAGGAAAATGCTCTTTTTTTAATTGTTGCTCAAGCCAATTTAAATGCTCTGTAACAAAAGGATTCGCATCATAAGAAAAATAAGAAATTGGGAAAGGCGAAGTTCGATTAACGTCTAGCTTAATAAATTTTCCGAACCCATATAGGAACGTAATCATTGTGAAAGCGATAGTAGATAGCATTGCTACAATAAAAAGCATATTAATATTCGTTCGAATACGGTTTGCTAAATCAGAAATCCAAAGCATATTAATCTGTTTCATATAAAACTTTCTTCTTTTCTTTAAAATATGAATAAGTAAGAAACTAATTTGTGAAAAGAAGAAATATGTACCGATTGTAACGAGCGTTGGAATGACGAAAATACTTGAAACCATATATATAACACCTATTTGTGGGCTTACTGATACGAAATATTTAGGATTTCCAGCTAACGCATAGCCACCAAATAAACAAATCGCACCAAATAAAGAAACGAGTATGGATGGTTTTTTTTCTTTTTGTTTTCCGCTCTTTGTTTTTAACAGGTGTACCGCTTTTTTTGTACGAATGAGCATCGGTGTCAACGTAGATACAACGATAAAAAGACTAAGGAAGACGATTGTCGTTAAAATAAATGCGTTAATAGGTAAGTATAAATATATGCCTGGTACGTGCGTAATTTTTGCTGTCACTAATAAGAAAAATTGCGAGAAGACAAGTCCAAACTGCATACCGAAAAAGATAGATAAAATACCGATTAACATATTTTCCATAAAAACGAGACGATGTAATTGTTTTCTCGATATTCCTAAAACGGTCAAGACGCCGAATTGTTTTTTTCTAACTTTTAAAAAAGTGCCAATGGAATATAGTAAAAAGAAGAAAGAGAAAAATACAATTACTACTTCTGAAAAAATCATTAATCCTGAAATTTCAGAGACCATGCCAAAGTTTTGTAATTTCGGATGGAATAAGTAAACAGCAAACGAAAAGAAAACAGCAATCGAAAAAGAACTACTTACAAAGTAAGCAAAATAAGCTCTCGAGTTGCGCGTGACGTTTTTAAATGCAAATTGCCAAAATGTCATAAATTATACCTCCGGTTAGAAGATATAGAAGTAGTTTTATTGCAAAAAATGTATGAGAGTGAGTTCTCATACATTTTGCTTGCATATGTCACGATCATGCTTCGGTCACCTTCTCCGTATGTTCTGATTGATTATTTGCAGCGTTGTGGAAGATGATTTTAATCGTCGTTCCTTTCCCAACTTCAGAATCTAGTTTGACAGAGTGACCTAAATAATCACAAATTTTACTTACGATATAAAGTCCCATACCAGTAGATTCTCCGAATGTACGACCATTTTTCCCAGTGTAAAACGGTTCGAATACTCGTCGAATATCTTCTTGCGGAATACCAACACCTTCATCACGAACTTCTAAAATAATATCTTTTCCGTTTCGATAAGCGGATAAGAATACTTTCTTGCCGCGCTCACCAGAGTAACGAACGGCATTTGTCATTAACTGATAGATGATAAATTTTAGCCATTTCGCATCAGAAGCAACCTGTAAATCAGAATGAACTTCTAAAACAGGGAAGACTCCGTTTCGGATAAATAGTTCTTTTAATCCATTAATATTTTTCGTTACCGTATCTTTTAATGAAATCGTCTCAACATGGAAGTCTTCATGGAAGTTATTTAACCTTGCCATGTATAAAGCCATATCAAGCCCTTGGTTTAGACGTTCTAATTCTTTTTTGAATTTCGGAATTAAATGTTCATCTTCCATTTCGAGTACCATAAGTTGCATAACAGAAACGGGCGTTTTCATTTGATGCACCCAGTGGTTAATGAATAATTGATGTTCTTGTTGTTTTACTTCGTACGATTGTAGTTCTTTTTGGAATAGGCGATACTGCGTGCGCACGAGTTCATTTACACCGTGAGGCATCGGAGCAGTTGCTCTTTCAATAAATGCATCTTCCATTTTTTCTGGTTGTTCACTTAATCTATGGTACATTCTACGATTACGAACGTAACGGTAAGCGAGGAAACAAATAAATAAGTATAAGCTTAAAACGACGAAGTAAAATTTATTATTTTGAAATCCATCTACTGCATCATAAAGAACGAAGATGATACCGAAGTTTAATACGTACAGTAGAAAAAATGCAAAATGATCACGTAGAAATAGCTTCATGCTTATTCACTCCAAGTTGCGTTAAAACGATACCCAAGTCCGCGCACTGTTTCAATAGCATTTTCAATACCAAGCTCATTGAACTTTTTACGAAGACGCGTAATGTTTACGTTTAATGTGTTTTCTTCAACGAAGCTCTCGTCATCCCAAAGAGCGGCTAGTAAATCTTCACGGCTCGCTGTACGAGGGAATTTAGATAATAACATTTCTGCTAAAATAGCTTCTTTCTTCGTTAAAAGAACTTGTTCAGATCCGAAGTGAATTTCAGGACGTTCTGGGAATAGTTTTAATCCTTCTACTTCAACGATACGTTCAGAAATGTTTGGTGCATAATCACCGTAAATACGGCGTAATTGACCTTTAATTTTCGCCATTACAACGTCGTAGTGGAACGGTTTTGTAATATAATCATCCGCACCGCTTTCAATCGCCATAATTTGCTCCATCTCACCAGCACGCGCTGAAATGAAAATAATAGGACAAGTAGATTCATGACGGATTTGGCGGCACCAGTAGAACCCATCGAATTTTGGTAAGTTTACATCAAGTAAAACAAGATGTGGTTTCACAGCGTTAAACGATTCCATAATATCATCGAAATTCTCTGCAACAACAGCTTCATAGCCATATTTTTGAATGTGAGATTGTAGTAATGATGAAATATTTGGATCGTCTTCAACGATTAAAATTTTATACATATGTATATTCCTCCTAAAAAACAATTGTAGATATAGTGTATCATGTGTTTCAAGTCTTTTCATTATGTTGAAAGATAAGCTAATAAACAGTATAGGTCAAAAGCAGAGAAAGTAAAAAGGGCCTCGTATATAATTGACAATTAACTGAAAATATTTTAACATTTAGATAAATATCTAAATGTCTAATTAGTGAAAGGAAGAAAGACATTGAATCAAGCATTCAAAGCATTAGCAGATCCAACAAGGCGAAAAATTTTAGACTTATTAAAAGAAGGTGATCTAACCGCTGGTGAGATTGCTGAACATTTCAATATGACAAAACCAAGTATTTCACACCACTTAAGCGCACTTAAAAATGCTGAACTTATTCAAGATGAAAAGAAAGGCCAATTCGTTGTGTACTCTTTAAACACAACTGTCTTTCAAGATTTGTTAACTTGGGTGTTTACGTTTACGAATAAGGGGGAAGAGGGGAAATGAGAAAACATCTTTTTGCAATCTTATTAACTGTTATAACTTGTTTAGCTTGGGCGTTTGCTTGGCCACATTTGCCGGATACAATTGCAACGCATTGGAGCGGAGGTAAGGTAGATGGATATTCTTCTAAATTATATGGAATGCTTTCTATGGTTGGAATTATGATTGTTTTATATATTTTTTTAAACGTGTTACCAAAGATTGACCCAAAGAAAGCAAATTACGAGAAGTTCTCTAAAGCTTTTATGATGATGAATAACGGGATACTACTGCTACTATTTGTAGGGAATATAGATATTATTACAAGTGGATTAGGATACAACTTATTCATTAACCGTGTGCCGGAATTATTAGTTGGTATTTTATTTATAGTCATCGGAAACTATTTACCACAGTGCAAACCAAACTATTTTGTCGGTATAAAAACGCCGTGGACGTTAAGTAACGAAGAAGTGTGGAGAAAAACGCACCGTTTTAGTGGAAAGGTGTTTGTTATATTAGGAATTATCATGATTCTAAGTGTTTTTGTACCAGTAACGTGGAAATCTTTCGTAATGGTTGTAGTTATTATTGGTGCAGTAGGATTAACGATGGGATATTCATATGTTGCTTATAAAAAAGAACTAAAAATGTAAAACAAAGCTGCTTTTCCTTTTAAGGAAAAGCAGCTTTATTTTTTATTTCCTCAAAACCGGTATCCAAATTTGACTTTTAAAGTTTGGAGAAGATATATCTTTCTGTTCATTCCATAATATTTCCGGTCCTTCCGCTAGTTCATAGTTTGAGGAAGGAAACCATTCGGAATAAATGCGTCCCCATACATTTTGTAGTGCATCCGGAAATGGACCAACAGCTTCAAATATAGCCCACGTTGAAGCTGCAACTTCAAGTTGCGCAAATTGCTCTGGGCAATCTTTCATTGTGGCTACGCCAATATAGTGATCAAGTTCTCCTTTTTCCTCCATTCTTCCTTCAGAAAAGTTAGTAGAAGCACTAATAATTCCAGTAGGTTCCATATTTGAAAATGACTTTAAAGTTTGAATGACATCTGGATTTAAACTTTTCCACATAGAAGCAATTTCTTCATTTACACCGTTAAATACAATCGGTACGCGTTTTGTAATACCAATAATTCGAAATGGTTCTTTTTCTTCAATTCGATAATTCATTTCATTTCCTCCTTGGATGGATAATTGGAAGGTCATTGGTGAATAGGCTTTTAGGGAATGACTACTATTTCGGGCCTCTGAAGGTGTTATGCCGTGCAAGTTCTGAAAGGCACGCGCAAAAGAATCTGGTGAGTTGTACCCATATTTGATAGCTACATCAATGACTTTTGCATCGCTATTTTTTAGTTCAAAAGCAGCGAGAGTCAGACGTCTACAACGAATATATTCTGATAGTGATATGCCAGCTAGAAAAGAAAACATTCTTTTGAAATGATATTCCGAGCAGTAAGCTAGCTTCGCAACTTCTTTAAAATTAATTTCATTTGTTAGGTTGTTTTCAATATAGTGCATTGCAGCATTCATATTTTTAAGTGAATCCATATGATGACCTCCTCTGTACATAGAATAGCAAGAACGAAATAGCTCCATCCGACATTTCGTGCACAACTTTGTAGGGTACATTTTGTACCTTACAAAATTGTAATGTTCCTGTAAGGAGAATGAATGGATGGCATGATATCCCAATGTTATAGTAACAAAGTACTTTGATTCATTAGGTTAAATTTTGATTTCTTTGCTTACTGGTCTTACATAACTGTCATGTTTGTGTAAGAAACATCGATAGTGGAAAAAGTAGAGAATGTATATAGTGAAAATAGAGAATAGATGAAATGAGGGATGTCGAGATGAAAACAGTGTTAGAAGCAAAAAATATTGAAAAAGTATATGACACGGGTGGTAATAAATTTGCAGCGTTAAAAGGTATTAACTTACAAGTAAAAGAAGGTGAGTTCGTTGGAATTATGGGACCTTCTGGTTCTGGTAAGACGACTTTACTAAACGTTCTTTCTACAATTGATAATGCGACGAACGGTGAAATTTTAATTGATGGAAAAGATATTGTGAAAATGAATGATGATAAGTTAGCGTTATTCCGCCGCGATCATTTAGGTTTCATTTTCCAAGATTATAACTTATTAGATACGTTAACTGTAAAAGAGAACATTGCGTTACCTCTTGCGTTATCAAAGGTGAAAGCGAGTGAGATTGATCGTCGTGTTCTTGAAATCTCAAAGAAATTCGGTATTGATCATATTTTAAGTCAGTTCCCATATCAAGTATCTGGTGGACAGAAGCAAAGATGTGCGGCATCACGTGCAATCGTTACAAATCCAAGTATGATTTTCGGGGACGAGCCAACGGGAGCACTTGATTCGAAATCAGCGACAGATTTACTTGAAAGTATGAAGTCGCTAAATGAATATGATAACTCTACAATTTTAATGGTAACGCATGATGCGTTTGCGGCAAGTTACTGTAAAAGAGTTATTTTCATTAAAGATGGTGAGTTATATAAAGAATTGCACCGCGGCGAGTTAACGCGTAAACAGTTCTTCCAACAAGTCGTTGACGTAATGTCTTCTATTTCCGGAGGTATGGCTGATGACCTTATCTAGCATTGCCCTCCGCAACATACAGCGGAACTTTAAAGACTACTTTGTATATTTTGCATCTATGATTTTTAGTATCGTTATTTACTTTACATTTAAAGCACTGCAATATAATTCACAAATGGAAAAAGCAGCGGAAGCTTCTAAAAAAATTAGCGGGGCATTCCAAGTTTCCAGTGTGATGCTTATCATTTTCGTAGCGGTGTTCATTATATATTCGAACGGATTCTTTACACGTAAACGTAAAAAAGAAGTTGGCTTATATTCATTATTAGGTATTCGTAAAAGACAAATTGGTAAAATGCTCTTTTATGAAAATATGTTAATGGGGTTAATGTCTTTAATTATCGGAATTGCGATTGGTAGTGTCCTTTCAAAATTATTCCTTGAGTTATTAGTAAATATGATGGGATTAAATTTAAATGTTCATTTTGAAGTACCGATGGCTGCCATTATTGATACAGCAATTATTTTCTTTGTGATTATTTTATATACATCACTTCAAGGATATCGTTTAATTTATCGATTCAAGCTAATTGAACTTTTCCGTGCAGAACGTGAAGGAGAAGCAATGCCGAAGGGCTCTGTTATTATGGCATTCATTTCAGTTTTCTTAATCGGTTCAGGTTACTTCTTAGCGCTAATGTACATGAAAGCAGTTATGTATGCAGACTTTATGGTCGTTGCATTATACATTTTATTAGCGACAGTAGCAGGAACTTATTTATTGTTCATGTTCTTCACAGTATTTATATTGAAACGTGCGAGAAATAATAAGTCAGCATTTTATAATGGTATGAATATGGTAACGACATCGCAGTTACTATATCGTATTAAAGGAAATGCGAAATCACTGGCGACAATCGCTATTTTAAGTGCAGTTACATTAACAGCGGTTGGTACGTCAGTTACGATGTATTACAACACATTCACGCAATCAAAGGTGGCTGCGCCGTATAGTTATTCCTATGAGAAAAAAGATACAGCATTAGATAAAAAAGTAAATGAAATACTTGCTGGAGAAAAGAAGAATCATCCAGTGACATATGAAGCAGAAGTTGAAATGATTCCTGTGAAAGGAACATTTAAAGGTGAAAGAGCGGATCAAGTTCTGAACACACACTATAATGTGACGAAGCAGTACCAGCTTATTTCTCAATCAAACTTTAATACAATCGCGAAACATTTAGATATAGAACCTGTAAATTTAAGTGCGAATGAAGCTTTTGTATATGATAGCTTATATATTGAAACACTTGATTTTGGTCCTCTTTACACAGGAAATACAGCTGTATTCCCTGTTGGAAATGAATCGAAAGAGTTAAAGATTAAAGGTGTAAATAGTAGAAGTGTTACAAACTTAAATGAACTATTTGTAATCGTTCCTGATCAAACATATGAGCAGGCGAAACAAGTAAACGAAACGCGCACTGTAAAAAATATTGATGTAAAAGGTGAGCGAAATAGTAAAGAGTTAACAGCGAAATTAGCAAGCGTTATGCCAGCTGGTGAATCAGAAATTTTAAAACCATTTAACGATTTCTATACAGGATTCCAAATGGGGCTTGAAACGACAGGCTTAATGATGTTTATTGGGTTATTCTTAGGATTAGTCTTCCTATTAGCGACAGGCTCAATCATTTACTTTAAACAATTAACAGAAGCAAGTGCTGACCGTGATCGTTACATTGTCCTTCATAAAGTTGGTGTAACGAAGCAAGAAATGAAGAAAGCTATCGCAAAACAAGTAAGCTTTATCTTCGCTATTCCGTTAGTAATCGGAATTTTGCACAGCTTGTTTGCACTAAAAGGTTTAGGGAACATATTACCGTATGAAATCATGATCCCACTCCTAATTAGTATTGGAGTATACGGCGCTATTTATATCGGATATTACTTCTTAACAGTTCGTTCTTATTATAAGATTGTGAGTGCGAAATAATAAGTGAAGCTGTGAGAAAATAAAAAAGCCATTCACCTCATTTTTTATGAGGTGAATGGCTTTTTTACGATCTAATTATAATGAAGAGATAATTAACGTGCATCGATTATGTCGATGAAACTAAAAGTATGTTTTCGGTCAAAGGCATCTATGCAAATTAAAGAACGTTTTAAAGGATTTAATTCAATTACAGTCATATAGCTTGTAGGGAAATAACCATCTTTATAACAAGTGATCAATATTTCTTTTTCTGAAATGAATGAGCGTAATAAAGTATCTTCAATTCTTTCTCTATCATCGTATGGTGATGCTTTTCGCGATCCTTTCATGTCAGCAGATTGTTTAGACATAATAGTCAATTGAACCGGTTTTGATATATTTGTACTACTCATGCTTTCTATTCTCCTAACAATATATTTTCTATATAGGAAGGGTAATCACTATGGAAGTAGCTACTACTGATTATTCAGAAGTACCTTGTGTTAGTTTTATTATGTCTGATTGGGAGTCGAATTTGCTTAGCACTAAAAAATTATCAAATTCATTCACTTATTTATAGTAATTATTTGTCATTCTTGTACTTTTTTGAATGGGATTAAAACTTTATTAAGGTGAATTTGGATGAAGAAGAATAAATGAATGAAGGTGAGCTAGTATGCTAACTATCTCACCTTCTATTAGGAAAGCATTTTTATACCGCTTAAGATCCTAACCTCAAAATTCAGCGAAAGCAAAGCAGTTAGGTAGAGGGAGGATTAATAGTCAGTGAGGGATGAGCAAAACTCCGACTGATTAAAGTTTTATTTTATATTACAGTATGATTTGCACGATATTGTCTAGGAGTCATACTCGTAATTTTTTTGAAGACTCTTGTGAAATAACTTTGATCATTAAAATTAAGCCAGGCACAAATATCTGATAAAGGATAGGTCGTTAATGTTAATAACTTTTTTGCTTCTTCTACTCGTTCTCTCTGAATGTATTCACTTAAAGGGATTCCCACTTCTTTTTTAAATAGCTTTGATAAATAAGTAGGGGAAATATGTAAAAGGTTAGCAAGATCATTGAGAGTTATTTCATCGTAAATATGTTTGTGAATATGATTTAAGCATGTAGTAATGGAATTAGAATATGCTTGATTATTATATTCCTTCACACGTTCTGCAAAAGTACATAATGCATCTTCAATTAATCTATTTACGGAATACATGTTGTCTAGTTTTTCAATGGTTTGAATATATAAAGTACCGAGTGAAAAAGCAATATGTGATGGAAGATTACCATCTATCGCATATCGAATAGCTAGCGTAATGGCGATAATGCCATTATTTTTTTGGTTTCTCAGTTGATCTCCTTTAGATGAAATTGCTGAATCTTCTTGCGGGAAGGAATATGCATATTGTATGACTTTTTCTTTATTGCCTTCTTTAATTGCAGAAAAAAATTTACGTTCCAATGATATGTCATAATGTTGCGGATCATGCCGAAGACGTTTTGAAATGTATAGATCAGGATTTACGATTTTATAAGAAACGTCTTCGAGCAATTTATTTTTTTTCCAAATAATATCGCGATCTAATTTTTCATTAAAAATGACGTAATGTAACCAAATACTTATATCAATTAGTGTGCTTTTTTTAATCTCAGGTAGAAATTGATAGTAGTCTACTCCTTGTTGCATGTTATTCGTACAGTTAAAATATTTCATAAGTTTAATCGCCATTTCATCTGATACTTTTGGATAAGTAGTAGGGCCGATTATAATTGTTCCTTTTATATGTTCATGTTTTGTTATATGAATGCTAATGAAATTCTCAAGATATTTATTCCCTTTGAAAATTGGAAAATTACAAGGAGCATTTTCTTGATAAATTTCATTCAGATGTTCCTCTTTAGAAGAATAAAACGGACTAACAATCGTATGAGAAGTAGATTCATATACAATTTTTTTATTAGTAGATAAAAATTGAACGGGTACATGAAAAGTGCTATGTACAAGATCGCATAAGTGCTGTATATCGATGGAATTATTCATTATTTTCTCCTTTTCAATCGTTTTGAGATATTACATATTAATTAGATTTACATTTGTTTCTATAAAGTATAAAGTTTTTATTATTTGAATTTTATTGTTATACGAAAAGGATTACATATATTGGATAATAATGAAAGGTGATTTACAAATAATATTCCTCAGATGTTGTATGAAAATAGACGTAGTGATGGTACCTTCCATAAAAGTCCTTTTATATCTATTATACTAAATTAATAAATATAAAAGAGGTATTTATATATGGAATACGAAATGTTTCATTCTTCATAAAATCTTAAGAAATCTCCTCAATTTTTGTTAAGAAACGATAGTTATACTTAAAAACAAGTTAAAAACTATCGAACGAATGAGGAGAGGTTTATATGCAACTCATAACATTCTTACACGAATTTATTAAACATCCGAAACATACTGGTGCAATTGCGCCAAGTTCAAAAATATTAGCAAAGAAAATGGTCGATGTAATTGATTTTAATAAGGCGAAATGTATCGTAGAATTAGGGCCTGGTACAGGGGTTTTTACGAAGGAAATTATGAAAAGAAAGAAGAAGGAAACAATATTTCTTCTTATTGAAATTAATGAAGTGTTTTGCAAAGAGTTAAAGAGAAAGTTTAAAAATGAGCAGAACGTCATTGTTGTACATGGTTCAGCTGAAAATATAAAGAAGTATATGGAAGAGTTCCATATAGAATACGTGGATTACGTTTTATCGGGATTACCTTTTACCTCTTTACCAGAAGAAGTTTCAAAGCGTATTTTAAACAATGTAATGGAAGCGATACATGAGAATGGTGAATTTATTACATTTCAATATTCACTTGTGAAAAAAGGATTTATACAGCATTTCTTTCCTGAAATTACGCTAGAGAAAGTGTGGCTCAATTTCCCGCCAGCCTACGTCTTTAGTTGTAAAAAAGAACTAAGGAGAGCGTATGCATAATGGAATTACATGAATTATTATCTTATATTGAACAATACGGTTATTGGGCATTATTTTTCTGTTTATGGTTAGGTATTATCGGTATGCCAATTCCAGACGAAATGATTGTAATGAGTGGCGGATTTGTCTCTTCACTAGGGATATTAAGTATCATTCCTGCATTTTTATTAACGTATTTAGGAGTTGTATCCGGACTTTCTTTAGGTTATATACTAGGGAAAATATTTGGTACAAAAGTACTTCATAAACTAATGAAAAAGAAAAAGGCAAAATATCTTTTGAAATCTCAACAAATGGTAGAGAAATATGGTCATTATGCGTTAGTTACAAGTTACTTCATACCAGTTGTAAGACATATTGTACCGTATGTAGTTGGAATGAATAACATGTCATTTCGGATATATGCTTTGTATTCCTATACGACAGGATTTGTTTGGACGCTCATTTATTTTGTGCTCGGTTCTTTATTCGGACAACATATTGAAAGAATTGTAGCAGTTGCGATAGAGTATGGCGTATATTTTGGCGTAATTGTCGTTTTAATTGGTAGTTTGTTTTATATAAAAAGAAGTGCAGTAGTGAGTAAGTAGCGGAGGCTGTTCCAAAATATATTTTTGGACAGCCTCTTTTGTTGTTTCTACTGTCAGTTTTTGTCGGTAAGTCGATATTCCTTGTCGAAACGTCGATATATTCGAAAAATCGTCGATATATTTTGAGTTGTGTTCGATATATTTGAAAAATCGTCGATATAATTTCATGTACCTAGATGTAACGCCACATTTCTTCTACATTAAGAAAAAGTTAAGAAACAGTACGAGTTTTTATTAAGAAATGCGCTCTATACTTAGAAATGTTCTCAAGAAAACATAATAAAAGGCGGAATATAAATGAAAAGATTTATTTTTGGATCATTACTTGTTATCGTCGCAGGAGCGGCATATTTATTAAATGGGAGTGCTACAGTAGATTCCATGAACCCATTTCTTAAATTAGAATATCGTTATGCGGTAATTGATAATGATGGAAAAGATTTAGGTGGAAATAAAGGCCGTGCATACACAGTGAACACATATGACAAGGATGGAAATAAAAAAGAGATAACAATTGATGGAGTGGATACATTGCAAAAAGGTTCATACTGGCATGTAATTACGAGAGGAAAGTCTGTACACGATAAAGTGCAAATAGAAGAAGAAATAATTCCTGACGGCGCAAAGGTAAAGTTAGGATTATAAGTATAAAACCGATTCTTAATTTAGAGAATCGGTTTTATTATATGGTAAAATTTAGGGGTGGAGGGGGCGGAAGTTATGCTACTCATTGTTAGCCTTATTTTAATTGGAATCATGTGTAGTATGAGAATAGTATTATTACATATGATAGAACGAGAAAAGATAGAAGAACGATATGTATATTGTCCAAAATGTGATGCGAAAATTAGAAAAGGGAATTCTGCTCCTTTTTGTTCGAAATGTAATGTAATCTTTTAAAGAAGGTAAAAGGCCACAACGAACATGTTTAGCTTAATCCATTTATTAAACATTTGAAATTCTGCAGTGTAACAACTGCAGAATTTTTTATGGTTATTACATTTCTTTTAAGAAAATATTAAGAAACCCCATTACTATTTGTTAAGAAAATGCATCTATACTGAATTCTGTTGCTTAAAACGAACAGCAAGAATTATAACAGGAGGTACAGATAGATGAAAACGATGTTAGAAGCGAAAGGGATTTCGAAAATATATAATACAGGCGGGAATACGTTTGAAGCGTTGAAAGATATTCATCTGCAGGTGAAAGAAGGAGATTTTGTCGGTATTATGGGACCATCTGGTTCTGGTAAGACGACAATTTTGAATGTTCTTTCTACTATTGATACGGCTTCAAAGGGTGAGATTTTAATTGATGGAAAAGATATTGTGAAGATGAATGATGATGAATTGGCACTCTTTCGCCGTAATCATTTAGGGTTCATTTTTCAAGACTATAACTTATTAGATACGTTAACGGTACGAGAAAATATTGCATTGCCACTTGCTTTGTCAAAGGTGAAGGCGAAAGAAGTAGAATCTCGCGTTGAGAAGATCGCGAAGAAGTTTGGAATAGATCATATTTTAAATCAGTATCCGTATGAAGTATCCGGTGGACAAAAACAACGCTGCGCAGCATCAAGGGCAATTGTAACAAGTCCAAGTATGATTTTTGGAGATGAGCCAACTGGTGCGCTTGATTCAAAGTCAGCGACGGATTTATTAGAAAGTATGAAGACATTAAATGAAAAAGATCTTGTAACGATTTTAATGGTAACGCATGATGCGTTTGCGGCAAGTTATTGTAAACGTGTTGTATTTATTAAAGATGGAAAGTTATATAAAGAGTTACATCGTAAAGGGATGACACGAAAACAGTTCTTCCAGCAAATTATTGATATGATGTCTTCCATATCTGGAGGTGCGACAAATGAGCTTATCTAGTATTGCACTTCGTAATATAAAACGAAATTTTAAAGATTATTTTATATACTTTGCCTCTATGATTTTTAGCATCGTCATTTATTTTACGTTTAAGGCGTTGCAATACAATTCACAAATAAGTGAAGCTGGAGATAACATCGGACGAGGATTCCAGCTCGCGAGTGTTATGCTCATTATTTTCGTTGCGGTATTTATTATATATTCGAATGGTTTCTTTACACGAAAGCGTAAGAAGGAAATAGGTCTTTATTCTTTACTCGGTATTCGAAAGAAAGAAATAGGTAAAATGCTTTTTTATGAAAATATGTTAATGGGTTTATTATCGTTAGTAATCGGAACTGTAATTGGTAGCTTACTTTCAAAAGGATTCCTAAAGCTACTTGTAAATATGTTAGAGCTACATGTAAATGTTCATTTTGAAGTACCAATTGGAGCGATTATAGATACGGCAGTTATTTTTTGTTTCATTATTTTATATACGTCATTTAAAGGATACCGCGTTATTTATCAATTTAAGTTAATCGAGCTATTTCGTGCAGATAACGAAGGCGAAGTTATGCCAAAAGATTCTAAAATAATGGCTATCATTTCTTTATTATTAATTGGATCAGGTTATTTCTTGTCAGTAACGGCTATTAAAAATGCAAGCAACGATAACTTTATGCCACTTGCGCTTTATATTGTATTAGCAACAGTACTTGGAACGTATTTATTATTTAGGTTCTTTACTGTTTTTGCATTAAAAAGAGCGCGAGATATAAAATCTTCATTTTATAATGGAATGAAAATGGTGACGACATCTCAATTACTATACCGCATTAAAGGAAATGCAAAATCGTTAGCGACAATTGCTGTATTAAGCGCAGTAACGTTAACAGCGGTTGGAATGTCTGTTACGATGTATTACAACACATATATGCAGGCGAAGAAATATCACCCAGTTAGTTATTCATATGAAAAGAAAGATATAGAATTGGATCGTAAGGTGAGTGGGATTTTAAAAGAAGGAAAGAATGAAGTCATTCATCAATATGAATTAGAAACAGTAAAAGTAGTAGGAAAATACGGTGATGGAACTTCATTACAATCAAGAACAACAGAACTTATCGCACAATCATCATTTAATAAAATTGCAAAATATTTAAATGAAGAAACTTTAGATTTAAAGAAGAACGAATTGTATGCATTTGATGGTATGTACAGTGAAGGTAAGAGAGATAGTGGGGTATATAAAAATCGAAAAGCTACATTCCCAATTGAAGAAGTAGCACCAGTACAAGTGAAAGATGTACAAGCAAAAAACATTACAAACTTATATGAACTTCTAGTTGTTGTTCCCGACGAAGTATATGAGCAAGCAAAGAAGACAATTGGCTCTCATACTGTAAAAAATATTGATGTGAAAGATGAAAGAAATAGTAAAGTATTAACGGAGAATTTAAAGAAAGTAATACCGGAAGAAGATGCAGAAGGTAAAGAACAATTCAGTGATTTCTATACTATTTTCCGTGATGGTATTGAGGTATCAGGTTTAATGATGTTTAGTGGTATGTTCTTAGGACTTGTATTTTTACTCGCAACAGGGTCTATCATTTACTTCAAGCAATTAACAGAAGCACATGCAGATCGTGAGCGTTACATTGTTCTTCGAAAACTAGGTGTCACGAAAAAAGAAATGAAAAGGGCAATCGCAAAACAAATGAGATTTATTTTCTTCATTCCTTTAGTAGTTGGCATATTACACACTTTATTTGCATTAACAGGATTAGCGACAGTACTTCCGTATGAAATTGCAGTTCCGTTGTTAATTAGCATCGGCGTGTATAGTGTTATTTATATTGGTTATTATTTGTTGACGGTTCGTGCTTATTTTGGGATCGTTAGTAAATAGAAAAGAGAGAAAGAGAGCATAGTGAAAATTATGTTCTCTTTCGCTTTTTATCATTATTTATTTTCTAAAATTCGTTCAACATCATGTACACTTAATTTACTTGCCTTAGCAATCGTCTCAAGTGGTATACCAAGATCATACATACTTTTAATCATTTGGATTTTTCCCTGTTGAACTCCTTCTTTTCGACCTTTTTCTATACCTTGTTCTAAGCCTTTTTCCATACCTTTTTCCATACCTTTTTCCATGCCTTTTTCCATGCCTCTTTTTATACCTTCTGTCTCTGCGTGGGCGAATTTTGCTGCTTCATCCATTAAAACTTTCTCCCTTGCGTCATAGGCTTGTCGGAAAGAGGAATCTTGACTCATACGTTCCCATTTGTTTATTGCTTTTTGTAAAATAGGGTCTTGGTTCATAGCAATATCCTCCAATAGTTTAGTTAAGTGCTCATCCTCATTTGCTGAAAGCAATAAAAGCCAACGAGCAAATGGGTCTTTCCACGGATTTACTTTTTCTTCATGCCACTGTTCTGTTAACTTTGGAATTTCTACAATGTGAGTTTCTATGTCATCACTCAAGAGTTTCTGTTGTTGTGTATTCCACAATGTGCCCTTTGTATGAAATTCTTTGTGATCTAAAAACATTATGAAGTTCAATAAATTAATGGTGATGGTTTTACGAAGTGCACTGTAGGGCATACCTTTTTGTAACTGAGATGTGTATAATTTTCCCCAATAATATAAAGTGAAACTTTAATCAGTGGGGGTTTTGTTCATCCCCCACTGATTATTAGTTGAACCAATCGGACTTTTACGGGCAGTTGATTCCCCACCTAACTTCTTTGCTTCCGCTGAATTTTGAGGTGGGGGTCTTACTGCCCGTTAATGTGGGATAAACTGCGTTTCATCATATCGTGATTATTATTAAGCTGTATTTCTACATTTACTTTTGTCCCTGTGTCTAATGTTGCTGAAATGTCTAGAATTGATAATTTATCATTTGCGTGTTCTCGGTGTAAATGTGGATCTTCTAATTGTAGAGAAGCAATAGGTGACTCTAAAGACTCTTGTAACATCGCGTTTAAAAAGGCAATGAGAATATCTTCACTACCATTCGTACCAAACAATTGTTTAAATGCAAAATCAATGCGTAAATTCACTAATTGTTGGTTGAACAAAGTATGCCCTCTCCCTTATATGAAGGTGCTTCTTTTCTTAATTGTATCTAAAAATAACTAGAGGATGCAAATAGACCATTCTGCTATTTTTAAGTAGGATTATTATAATGTCAGAGGTAAGTATAGCTATGTTATACTCTAGTAAATTTGAAAAATTTATATAGAGGTGAAGATGCTACAGATGCAAAAAGATATTTTGAAACTATTAGATAAAAAGCAAAGTAACTATGAATTTCCTGCCTTTGATAATGAATATATGGATATTTCACAAGTGAAATTCTCTCTTTTCTTTAAAGATAATAAAGATTGGTTAATGGTATTTCAGGTTGTCGGTGTAGGATCATTAGGTGTATGTAATGATATTCAAGTATACGGTGATAGAATAAATCATTCAATTGGTGATGATGGTATTTTACAATTAAATGATGGAGAGTATGAGTTGTTTGATGATGAAGGTGAATTTATGCCAAATATTTATAATGACAGTGTGAAAATTCGTGATCATCATTTTGAGTATGAATTTACAGAAGAGGATTATGTGAATAATGGAATAGAAGTAAAAACGACAGATTCTTATCCAACATACTTCATGCGTATGCTTGCTACTAATAATGAAGCACGAAATTTATTGTGGTGGAGTAAAGAAGAGATTTTAGAAGAGTTTGATTTAGAAGGCAACTGGGAAGTAGCGTATGAAACGGAAGAATGGCAACATGTTGAGGAAGAGAAAGTAAGTGAAAATGAATTCTTCCAATCAGTAGCCGCTGCAATAGAGAAGAAAGATCCAAGTATTATTGTGAAGAAGGATGCTAATACGCACTGGAAAAATTGGGTGGAGTTTGATTACGAAAATTCATATTGAAATATCTTTGTAATAAAAAAGACGCGCTAAAATGTTAAAACTTTAGCTCGTCTTTTTGTATTACACAACCGCAGGATTATAAATCATCGTAAAGTGCCCTTGTAATACTTCAATATGACAAGGTGTATGCAGTGAGCTTTCTCCATCTGTATCTACTTCTTTTTCTTCTTCTGTTTCGATATGAATGGATTTCGCTTTTACGTGGAAGATGTCATTTTCATTTGAGTCTTCAAATAGTTTCTTTCCGATATAATCTTTAAACGCTTGAATGCCTGTTGATTTGACTACGAAAATATCAAGTGTTCCGTCGTCACATTTTACGTTCGGAATAAAGGATGGGATACCGCCAAGATATTCACCGTTTCCAACCATGACAAGAACAGCTTCGTCTTCATATACTTGTCCGTCATAAGTGATTTTAACTGGGAATGTTTCAGCATTTTTGACAGTTCGAATTGTGCTTAAGTAGTAACCAATTTTACCAAGCTTTGCTTTCTCCTCTGCATCAATATTGTTTGATACTTCAGATACGAGTCCAATCCCCCAGAAGTTTAAGAAATGTTGTCCATTTGCTTTTGCAACGTCAACTGGTTTTACGTGTTCTTTTGTGATAAGTTTTGCTGCTTCTGCAATGTTTTGCGGAACGCCTAGTGTGCGAGAGAAGTCATTGCAAGTTCCGCCTGGAATGATTGCAAGTGTAGGTCTAGTTTCAAGAGGTGCTAAGCCGTTTGTGCATTCAAATACAGTGCCGTCACCACCAAAGACGATAATTAAATCTACTTTACTAGCAAACTCTTGGCAATATTTCGTTGCATCACCTTGCTTTTTCGTATGAAGGATATGTAAGTCAGGAAAAGCTGCGGCAAGAGGTGGTACGATTTTCGTTAAATTTGTATGTAAGTCGCCTTGTCCAGCTTTTGGATTTACGATGAGGAGTACTTTTTCAAATTTTGTCTTTGTCATTTTTCATCTCTCCCTGTTTTTTTGTAATGGAAAGAAGGAGCTGTTCCGATGTATTTCAGAACAGCTTCTTCCTATTAATAGGGTGCTAAGATTGTCGGTTATTGTCGGTAAGTCGATATATTGAAAAAATCGCCGATATAATTTGAGTTACAGTCGATATATTTGAAAAATCGCCGATATAATTTAAGATACGGTCGATATATTTTGAAAATCGCCGATATAAATTTCATGTACTATCGATTTTTTTAGTTATACGATTATTCCGTTACAACCGAGGCAATAAATGGTAAGTTACGATATTTTTCTGCGCAGTCGATGCCGTAGCCAACGATAAATTCGTCTGGAATTTGGAAGCCAACATATTCAGCTTTTAAGTCCACTTTACGACGCTCAGGTTTATCAAGTAGCGTACAGAATTTTAATGCTTTTGGTTTATGCATAAAGAAGTGATCTTTTAAGAAGTGAAGTGTTAAACCAGAATCGATAATGTCTTCTACGACAATTACATTTTTTCCAGTAATGTTTACATCGATATCTTTTAATAGTTTTACTTTTCCAGTTGTTTCTGTTTGATTTCCGTAGCTAGATGCAGAAATAAAGTCGATTGTTACATCGTTTTTAATGTGACGAATTAAATCAGCAGCGAATACGAAAGATCCTTTTAATACAGCGATTACTACGATTTCTTCTCCTTCAAAATCACGTTCGATTTGAAGTGCTAGTTCTTTTACTTTTTCTTGTAATTGTTCTTCAGAAATTAAAGTGTCTTTTATTTCAATATTCATTGGAGTCCTCCTACAGTGTAAAACTTGTGAACATTTCGACTGTAAAGGATAGAAAGGAAAAAGTCAAAGGAGATAGTAATTTTTTACAAAATACGAACAAAATCATCTGATGATATGATATACTAATTGTATTAAGAAAACGCTTCCATGAAGGGTGATGATAATGAAGAAGAAACAGTACACAACTGTAACATTTATAAAAGCATTACTTTTAACAATTGTTCTTGGATTGTTGGCTTATATAATTGATGTACCAGCGATTCGGATTTCACTAATTGGAATGACTTTAGTATTAGGCGCAATTTCTCATGGTATGATGTCGCAGCTACAAGAAGCTGGACTTGATGATATGAAAGATCATATAGATAAGAAATAAGAGACCTTCACATAGGCATAGTGAAGGTTTTTTTGTTTCTTACAAAAATGTAAGGTAGTTGTAAGGGAAATCGATAGTTGCATAGTAGTGTTTTGGATAAACTATGGGTGTAAGGTAAAAGGCAAGCATATTTTAGGTAAATTCAGTTTTAGGCACTCTATATGTGAAAAAGGAGTAGGAGGGCATGGAGAAACGTTGGACGACTTTTTCTTTTTTAGCAACTAGCAACACCGTAATGCTAGCTGGCGAAATGGATTTTTTGCACTTGTTTGATCGAGAAGACGATCATTCTTCTTCTAAATTTACAATGAAATGGAGTAAGTGGAGCGAGAGTTGTAGGTTTGAAGAAGAGGCCCCTAACGAAGCGCAAAAAATTATTTTGACAAACCCTATTAAAGCGTGGGTTGTTCAACGTCGTAAGTGTAACGTCAAAAATCACTTAAAGAAAACTGAGCCGAGACAATTAGTTATCGCTCCGGCCCATTCTACTTCTAAATCACGCGAAAGTAACATGTAAATAATTGAGACACACACCCGAAAAGAGCATTGTATCATACAGTGCTCTTTTTCTTTTTTGCAAAAAAGTATTTTGTTTGAGGAAAAATTTGCTATGATTATGGAGGAATCTTACATTTTACATTTATTATGAAAGTATGATCGTAATAAAATTTGAAAAGGTGTGTGTATGATGAAAAAATATAGTGTAATTGCAGTAGCGAGTTTGTTAGCGACAAATCTATTAACCTTTCCTTCTAGTTCGCTAGCGGAAATTGAAAATAAAACGAGAAATAGTATAGAAGCTTTCTCCTATATACAGAGCAATGAGAAAAGCGAACTGCAACAACAATTAGAAGCTGTAAAAGAACGACAAATAGAATTAGAAAAAAGAGAAGAAATTTTAAAACAGCAGAAAGAATTATTTGTTAAGGTAGATGAATTAAAACGGAAAAAAGATGAGTTATTGAAACAAGATGGTGAGCAGAAAGTACAATTGGAAGAAGTGCAGCAGGAATTAGATGAATTGAAAAAGATGCAAGCAGAAATTGAAGAGCAGAACCAATTACAAGTACGGGATAATAGTGAAGAGAAAAAAACTACTGAATTAAAGAAACAAGAAGAAATTGAAGAGAAGAATGCATTAGAAATAAAAGAAAATAATAGCCAAGAAGAAAAAAAACTTGAAGAATTAGAAGAACAAAAAAAGAAAGAAGAGCTAAAGAAGCAACAAGAGGAATTACGAAAACAGCAGGAACAATTGAAGAAGCAACAGCTAGAATTGGAGCAGAAAACGAAACAAGAGCTTGAGTTAACAAAGAAAGAAGAGCAGGCAAAACAAGAACTTGAATTAAAACAAAAAGAGGAACAAGCAAAACAAGAACTTGAATTAAAACAAAAAGAGGAACAAGCAAAACAAGAACTTGAATTAAAACAAAAAGAGGAACAAGCAAAACAAGAACTTGAATTAAAACAAAAAGAAGAACAGGCAAAACAAGAACTTGAATTAAAACAAAAAGAGGAACAAGCAAAACAAGAACTTGAATGGAAGCAAAAAGAAGAACAAGAAAAGAGAGAGACAGAGTTAAAACAAGCTACCATTACGATGCAAGCAGCACCGCAATCATTTCCTGACGTTCCAAGGTGGGCGGAAGAGTCTGTATATTATTTAGTTAATAAAAAAGTTATTTCTGGGATGCCAGATGGAACATTTTCACCAAGTAAAGTATTAAGCAGAGCTGAAGCAGCAACAATTATGGCGAAAATTTTAGGATTAGAAGTTAAAGAGGGGGAGAAACCAACTTTTACAGACTCTCAAGATCATTGGGCAACTCCTTATATTGCTGCTGTGGAAAAGGCAGGAGTCATTAAAGGGGAAGGAAATGGGAAATTTAATCCGAATGGTCAAATGACAAGAGCTGCTATGGCAACGATGTTAGTACAAGCCTATCAACTAGAGAAAAAGGTTCATGAAGAATTATCAACATTATTTCCTGATGTAAAAGATCATTGGGGTGAGAAATTCATTAATATTTTAGTAAGCATGGGTATATCAAGTGGTGTTGATGGAGGACGTTGGCAACCAGATAGATCCATTACACGTGCAGAGGCAGCACAGCTCGTCGCAGTTACAGATAAGTCTAAAGACAATGAATTGAAGATGAAGAAGATAAGCATTTCGAAAAAATTCTTTACGTATAATGGACCATCTTTATCATCTGGAATTTCAAAGGAATATGGCCCTAGGGAAGTAACAGTGTATGAAGAGCGAGATGGTGGCTGGATTAGAATTCATACGGATACTGGTTTTAAGTGGGTTTGTTTAGTTGAAAAGAAAGTGAATATGAATAAAAACTTTTTGACATATAATGAGGCATCCTTATCTTCAGGGATTTCAGGTGAGTATGCTCCGCAAAGTGTAACGGTTATTGAAGAAAGAGAAGGAAATTGGATTAAAGTTTATACGGCCTTAGGCTATAAGTGGGTCTGCTTAATAGACAAAAAAGTTCAGATTGATAGAGACTTTACTACTTATGATGCTCCTTTCAGGTCTGCGAATATACTAGATTATTATGGGCCTCAAGCAGTAACGGTTGTAGAGGAAAGAGGAACTTGGCTTCGTATACGTACATATGCAGGCTATCAATGGTTGGATACGAAAAAAGAAGCGAAGTATTTATCTAAAGTGTTCTTTGCTTATGATAGTCCAAGTTTTGTATCTCGTGTATCAGGAAGGTATGCACCACAGACAGTCGAGGTTTATGGTGAAAGAGACGGTGGTTGGATTCAAATTCAAACTAGTAATGGGTTAAAGTGGGTTAATGAAGGAAATATTAATCGTAGTCAAGTTATATTGAACGTACCGTCACTGTATCAATTCCCAGAATTGCATAATGGCTGTGAAGTCGTTTCTTTACAAATGCTTGTAGAACATCAAATTGGTCGCTCGTTAAATAAAGTAGTATTTGCTTTTGAAATGCCTTTTGATCAAACGAAATTAAAGAACTATAAAACATCATCACAAATTTGGGGAGATCCAGATGTAGGGTTTGTAGGTGATGTGACAGGAAATACGCCAGGATATTCTATTAATCCCGAACCACTAAAACGTTTGTTAGATAAATATGCAAGAGGAACGAATTTAACTGGAAATGATCTTTCTGTTTTAGAAGACTATGTGAGAAATGGAAAACCAGTAGTAACGTGGGTGACTGTCGCTTTAAATAATCCAAGACCAATTACAACGTGGAAAACACCAGGTGGAAAGACAATTTCTGCAAGAATGAATACGCATGCGGTTGTTTTAACAGGAGTGGATGATAATTACGTATACTATAATGATCCGTTCTATGGAACGAAAAATGTAAAAGTGAGTAAGAGCCGGTTTGCAAGTATTTATAATCAAATGGGCAAGAAGGCCTTAAGTGTAGATTAATTTTAAAAGGTTATCCGAAGATGATTTCGGATAACCTTTTTTACAATGAAATCTTTAAATGAAATATATTTCATCTGCATCTTATATTTATATCTCTTGTTTATTCTAGTGATACATCCGATGCGAAGTGATGTAAAACGTATAAAAGGAGAGAAATGAAATGAAAAAGAAACTATTATCAATCTGTACAATGGCACTTTTAACAGTAGGACATTCTTCAGTAGCAAGCGCGGATACTGGAACAGTAACGAAGGAAGAAGAGGCGCAACTGCAGCAAGATAAAGCTAAAAAAGAAGAAGCGATTAAGATACAGCAAAAAAGTGAAGTAGAGAAAAAGAGAATAGCGCAAGAACAGTTAAAAAGTGATATGGCAAAAAAAGAAGCCGCAATTAAGGAACAGCAAAAAAATGATGTAGCAAAAAAAGAAGTAGCAAAGCCAGTTGTACAAGGTGAAAAATTACCAAACACAGCTTCTAATAATGTAGCAATGATGGCACTAAGCGCATGCCTTGTAGGACTAGGGACATTATTTGGTTTGAATCGTCGCAATAAAGTTAAGGCGTAAATAAAATATTCTCCTATAAAGAATGGAATAATTTCATATATTAAAAATGGTAGGTTATTCCTACCATTTTTGGCATGGAGGGATGAAACATGAAGTTACTCAATTATATCGGTATCATATTGATGGCTATAGGGCTATTTATGGGATCATATTACGCTATAGAATGGTATAAAGGAAAAAGCTCTGCTCAGCAACTGACAGAAGAAGAAATAAAGAGTCTTAACAATATACAACATAATCAACTTTCACATGAAACACCCGTAACTTCTCAAGTGCCTTCTTCTCAAACAGAGCATAAAGAAGGAGAAAAGGTAGCGATGTTACATATACCGAAAATAAAAAAGAAGTTTTCTATATATTGGGGAGCAGATGATGCAACGCTGAAAAAAGGGGTTGGAATGTTCGTTAGTGATGTAACGACAACACCATCTGGAGGGGGACATACTGTACTAAGTGGACATCGAGATACTGTCTTTACAGATTTAGGAGAGTTAAAAGAAAGAGACACTCTTATTTTAGAGTATGATAATAAAACTTACACATATGAAATTCAAAAAACATGGATTACCCATGCGGATGATCGTACTGTTATTATAAAAAAAGAAGAACCGATACTAACACTCACGACTTGCTATCCATTTAATTATATAGGGGATGCGCCAGATAGATATATTATCGAGGCGAAGTTAACTGCTAGTTATTCAAAATGAAATTGTAGTTTCTGAAAGCGAGAGGGGGATATAAGTTATGGCAAAAAACATTTTAATTGTAGAAGATGAAGATATTTTGCGTGAAATATTAAAAGATTATTTTTTAAGTGAGCAATATGTAGTGTTTGAAGCAAGGGATGGGAAAGAAGCTTTAGTTGTATTTGAAGAAGAAGTGGTTGATTTAGTTATTTTAGATATTATGTTGCCAGAACTTGATGGGTGGTCCGTTTGCCGAAGAATCCGTAAAACATCTGAGGTTCCTATCATTATGCTAACGGCACGTGTTGATGAAGATGATACGTTACTTGGCTTTGAACTTGGGGCGGATGACTATGTGACGAAGCCGTATAGTCCACCAATTTTATTAGCAAGAGCGAAACGATTGTTAGAAAGTAGAAAAATAACAAAACAACTTTTAGAGAATGAAGATGATACATTATCAATTCATGGTATTCATGTCCATTTTCCATCGCGTACTGTTACGGTAGATAAAACAGACATTAATTTAACTCATACAGAATTTGAAATATTAGCGTACTTGATGAAAAATCAGGGGATTGTTTTAACAAGAGAGCAACTCATTTCGAGAATTTGGGGATATGAATTTGCTGGTGACGATCGAACGGTTAATAGTCATATTCGTAATTTAAGAAATAAATTAGGAGAGAAAGCAAAGTACATTACAACTGTAGTACGAACAGGTTATAAATTTGAGGGGAATGTATGAGAAAAGGGATTGTACTAAAATTATTTACCCTTACAACAGCATTATGTATGTTAATTTTAGCGACGATATTTATTGGACAAACGATATTTTTTAAACAATATTATGCGAATCGAAAAGTGGAAGATATTAAAGTGAATTTAAATTCCTTCGAAAAGAATTATTTGAACTATGTAGGAAGTGCAGAAGGAATTCAGAAGCTAGAGCAAGACTTTTTAAGAGAAAATAATACGTGGATTACGACATTAGATCAAAATGGAAATTTAAAACATGCGGATGATTTTTATTTTGAGGTAACGATAGATCGTAGGCAACAAAAAAGCTTTGGACAACAAATATTTAAAATTCCCTTATACAATCTCGTCAATATAGAAGAGATTGATAATAAATCATCAGATCCATTTTTAGGACAAGAAATTTATTTTTCTGGCGTGAAAAAAGATGATAGTTATATTCCATTCTCTTTCACGTTAGGTAAGCAAAATTTAAGCGGATCTAATAAACCGTTAGAAAAAGCGTTTAAGGAAAAAATGAGTAAATTAGATCAGGAGAAAAAGAAAGTAGCTGAAGAACAAGTTGGTAAGGAAAAGCAGCCGGTCGTTCAGGAGCCAGCTGCCCAAGAACCAGATGTTTACATAAGAGGGCGTGTTACGAAAGTCCAATTTCCCGATGTAAAAGGTCTTGTAAATCCAATTTATAAAAATAGTATATTCTTAGATAACATAAAAGAATTTCAAAAGGATTTATTATTAAAAGAGAGCAAGCACATACAATATGCAATACAAACAATGGACTATGAAAAAAATGATATTAAATATAAATTATTAGTGAAACCAATAAAAGAAAAAGACGGATCCGTAACATATATATATGCGATGGCTTCTTTACAGCCTGTAGATGAAGCTGTACAAATGGTGCAAGATTACTACATTTACATCATTGCATTTGTAGTCGTTCTCATTTTTCTAGCTTCGTTCTATTACTCTAAACAAATCGCAAAGCCGTTATTAAAAATAAATGATACAACGAAGAAAATAGCGCATTTAGATTTCACAGAACAAATACCGATTACTTCAAAAGATGAAATTGGGGATTTATCGAAAAATATTAATGTATTATCCAATAAGCTCCATTCACATATTGGACAGCTAGAACAAGATATTGAAAAGGAAAGAAAATTAGAAAATACGCGGAAAGAATTCATTTCTGGTGTTTCGCATGAACTAAAAACACCGCTGAGTATTATGAAAAGCTGTATTTCTATTTTAAAAGATGGAGTAGCTGAGCATAAAAAGGAGTATTATTTTCAAGCGATGGAACGAGAAGTAGACAAAATGGATACATTAATTTTGGATATGCTGGAGTTAGCTAAATTTGAGTCAGGCACATATAAAATGAAAATGGATTCATTTTATATCGATACAGTAATGGAAGATATATGTGAACAACTTTCTGTAGAAATAGAGAAAAAAGAGCTTCGTGTTCATAAAAATATAGGTCCATTTGAAGTAGTCGCAAATCAAGGCCGGATTGAACAAGTGATCGTGAATTTCATTACGAATGCCATACGTTATACACCAAATAAAGAAGATATTATTATTTCTACAATAGATGAAAAAAATCGTATAAAAGTGTGTATTGAAAATAAAGGTACTCATATTGAAGAAGAACAATTAGATAAAATTTGGGATCGTTTTTATCGCGTGGATGCAGCTCGTCAGCGTTCGCAAGGTGGAACAGGGCTCGGGCTTGCCATTTCAAAGAATATTTTAGAACTGCATGAAGTTGAATATGGAGTAAAGAATACAGAAGATGGTGTATTATTTTATTTCTACTTATTGAAAAAAGCGTAGACAATATGATCTATGCTTTTTTAATTTATTTTCATATTATCTTTACCTAATCTTTATCTTTAATCAGTATAATTTGTTTAGAAAATGAGGTTATGTAAGGAGTAGATGAACCGTGCATAGCAATTGGCTAAGTATAATGGTATTTATTTTCTTTTGTGCATTTATTGTATTTTTAATTGATATTACGATATGAAAAAAGAGCGCTTATTAAGCGCCCTTTTTGTTTGCATTTATTTGATAAGCATTGATGCTCTTGAATAAGCGTGGTGAAGTGAGGAATAAAAATATAAGTAAAACGGTACATAAAATATAAGACCCAATCATTGTACTACCATTTACGATTAATGAATAAAGCACAGCTGATTGACCTTTCGGCGCATATTGTCCCCAGAAAATGATACCGGCAATAAAGTGACAGAAGTAGCGGGCAAAGCTACCAATAAATGTAGCAAGGATAATATAAGCAAGGACTTTCTTTCCTTCGTTTTGTTTTGATGAAGGTTTGTCTTTACGGCTACCTAAACTTGATTGTTCTAAGTTATTTTCATTGGACGTTAAAAGTGCTTTTTGAATTGGACGATAGAATAAGCCAGCAAATCCGATAAAAGCAAAGGCAATGAAGTACTCAATGAATGCTTGAACAGGTGTTAAAATGTAAGCATCTCCCACAACAATTTGTAATAGTCCCCAAACTAAACCACCTAAGAAAGCCGATTTAAAGCCCCAGCGGTATGCAATAATAAAAATAGGAATCATAGCAAATGAAATGGAACCGCCTGTTGGAAGTTTGATTGATAATGGTAAAATGTCGATGACCATGGCGAAGGCTGCAAGAATAGCAGATTCGATCATCGCTTGTAAATTGGTGTTACGCATGTTGTCTCCCCCTAAATCCAAGTTGTACAAAAAAGAATAGATATCATAGGAGGATACGAAATACGTAAATAAAAAAAGAGGTATGTATTTCGGACGTTTGCACAATCCCTGCGTTAGCATTAACTAACAGGTTCGAAGGGTCGGAACGAAGTGTTCCCTCTCAGCGGCATGGCTCCCCCTGTGATAACGAGATTCTTTATTTGCTACTGTTTATTGTAAGCGAAATGGATGAGAATGGCAAACGAATACAGTATGACAATAATTGAAATAGAATTGTAGTGAAATGTTAATAAATATGAAGCAAAAGGGTATAGTACAAGAGAAATAGAGTATGCTATAATTTTTTTGAAAATAATTATCATTCTCTTCTGAGGGGGAAGGTTATGAGCTTAGTAGATATTAAAATTGGAGAGAAAGTGTTAGTAAAAAGTATTCAGTCTTTAGATCAGCTATTAAAGCGTAGACTAGCTGCTTTCGGTCTTGCTGAAGGAAGCGAACTTCGCCTGAAACAGAAGGCGATGTTTAAAGGTCCTTGTACATTGGAGTGTCGTGGACAGTTAATTAGTATTCGTCATTGTGACGCGAAAATGATAAAGGTGGAATTAGCGTGAATAAGGTAGCTTTGCTAGGGAATCCGAATACGGGGAAAACATCATTATTTAATGCACTTACTGGTTCTTATGAGTATGTAGGAAACTGGAGTGGTGTAACAGTAGAAAAGAAGGTTGGTAAATTAAAAGATAAGCAAGGAACATTAATTGATTTACCAGGCGTCTATGATTTAAATCCAGTTTCACGTGATGAAGGTGTTGTAACAAACTTTCTATTAACAGAAGAATTTCAGCATATGTTAAATATTGTGGATTCTTCGCAGTTCGAACGAAATATGCATTTAACGTTGCAATTACTTGAATTTGGTAAGCCGGTCTCAATTGGTTTAAATATGATTGATGTGGCGAAGCAAAGAGGAATTGTCATTGATGTAAAACGATTATCAGAACTATTAGGTGTAACAGTCGTTCCTGTCGTTGCAAGAAGTGGAAAAGGCTGTGAAGAATTACTTGCGACTCTTAAAGAAAATGACAAAAACGAGAAAAAGCCATTTCTTATTTCATATGGTGTACGAATGGATGAAGGAATTGGAGAAGTAATTTCTCTTTTAGAGACAGCGAATTATGAGCATCCGAGATGGTTAGCTCTTCAATTTTTAAGTAATAACGAAGTAGTAGAAAAAGAAATGAAAGCATTACCAATCTATAAGGAACTCATAGCCATTCGATCTCGCTTAGAAGAAAAACTTGATTGTACGTTGGAAGAGCACATTTACAAGACTCGTGAAGCGTATATTGAAAAGTTAAAAACAAATGTTATGAAGCATGAGAAAGAAGGAAAAATTCCTTTTTCGGAAAAAATTGATAGATTAATTACACATAAAATTTTAGGACTTCCAATCTTTTTAGCAGTTATGTTTTTTATTTTTCAGGTTACGTTTACGTGGATTGGGACACCGTTATCTGATATGTTAGATGAGTTTTTTGCTGGACAGCTTACGGATTGGGTGACAGCTGGACTTACAAGTGTTGGGGCTTCTGATTTTATTCAAGCACTCATTACAGAAGGTATTATTGCTGGTGTTGGTGCTGTATTAGTATTCGTTCCACAAATCTTTGCACTATTCTTTTTCATTTCATTATTAGAAGACTCAGGATATATGGCGCGAATTGCAGTTGTTATGGATAGAGTTATGGAGTTCTTCGGTTTAAACGGAAAAGCGTTTATTCCGATGATTATCGGTTTTGGATGTAATGTTCCAGGTATTATGGCAGCGAGAACGATTGAACAAGAAAAAGAACGTTTACTTACAGTTCTTGTAACACCATTTATGTCTTGTTCGGCACGTTTACCTGTATATGCGTTATTTGCGGGAGTATTCTTCCCTCATAGTCAGGCAACTGTTGTGTTCTCCCTATATGTTGCAGGGATTGTCCTTGCGTTATTAGTTACAAAAATTATGTCTCTTACCATTTTAAAAGCGGAAAAATCTATTTTCGTTATTGAGCTACCTCCTTACCGCGTGCCACAAGCGAAAACGTTATGGTTAAGTACGTGGGAGAAAGGAAAAGGATTTGTTCGTAAAGCAGGTACATTTATCTTTGGTGGTTCTGTTGTCATTTGGTTATTAAACTATGCAGGTCCATCAGGATTTGGTGTTGATATGGGAGACAGTTACTTAGCAATGATTGGTGGATTTATCGCACCACTATTTGCACCACTTGGTTTTGGAACGTGGCAAGCTGCGGCATCCCTTTTAACAGGATTTTTAGCGAAGGAAGTTGTCGTTTCTACAATGGCCATTATTTATGCGGTGAAAGAAGATGTGCTTGGAAATGTAATGGGAGCACATTATACAGCATTATCAGCTTATGCATTTATGTTCTTTATTTTATTATATGTTCCGTGTTTAGCGACGGTAGCTGTTATTAAACGTGAAACAGGATCAGCGAAATGGACGATTTTCTCAGTCGTGTATCCACTCGTAGTTGCTTATGTATTAACGCTCATTATATACCAAGTTGGATCCCTACTCGGATTCTAGAAGGAGATGTATTGTGATGATGGTCAATATTATAATTGGAGCTATCATTTTTGGTTATGCAGCATACACGTTAGTTAATTTTGTAAAGAGAAGTAAAAAAGGAAAATGCGCGGCATGTTCTTTAAATAAGTCGTGTCAGTCGAATACTTGTAGTCCGGATATGGAGCAAATTGCTCATAAATAGAAAAAAGCTTTTCGAATTTGAATTGAACCCAAAAAGTTAGACAAATATATTAAGCAGCTAGCTACTAAGGATTGAACTCTGTATTGCACAGGGGGCAATCCTTTTAGTTTTGCTTTAATTCTTTTATGATTGTAGTAATAAATATAAGTTTCTAGTTCTTGCTTAAATTGTTCCATTTACTGCTTGTATTTTATCCTTTGAAGAAAATTTAGCCATAAAAAATGCACCTCCAATTGTTAATTATGTGTCTAACAATTGGGGGGCACTTCATTTCGTGAAGCTTTTTTGTTTTACTTTTTAATTTTTACAAGTTGTGATGATTCTACACCATTCTTTCCAGGGAACTCTTTACTTGGATCTTTATCGAATTTTAATACACCTACAGATTTTTCTTCACCTTTTACATTTCCGTAAGTTGCATCATCAACAATTGCGAACATGTCGGCATATGCACGGCCACTGCCGATAATTGTGTTGCCTTCATATTTTAATTTTGCTCCATCAAGTGTAGCATTTTCTACTTTTTCTTTAGCAAATAATACACCTTGCTCTGCTGTTACAGCTGGTAATTTATCAAGTGGTTTCGTATCGTCTTTTTCATCCACTTTGTTAAGCAATTCTTTTTTTACAAGTTCTTCACCAGTTTTCTTATCCATGACAAGAACTTTTTTACCTTCTAATGTTGTCATTTTCATTTTATAGAAGTCTTTTTCTTTCACTTCTTTTTTGTTTTTATCTGCAATTTGTGTTACTTGATCTTCTGTTCCGTACAGTACAAAACCGTTTGCTTTCTCTCCTAATAAAGAACAACCTGATAATGCTCCAAGTGAAATTGCTGCTGCTAATCCGATTCCTACTAATTTTTTCATGATGATTTCTCCTTTTATCTGTTTTATAGTAAATACAATTTTTGTATTAGTTTTGAAATGATGAGAAGCTTGTTTTGTTGCTTCTGGTATTAGTGTATAAGAAATAGGGAGACGCAACTATCGAGTTAGCTTACAGTAACATTACACTTATGTAATTTAGTGAAATTGCACAAAAGTAAGTTAATTTTAAAGAGGGATAATGAGAATATATTAGAAATACAATATTATATATAGAATGTCATATTATAATGGATGTATTTTGGAAATAACATGTAAGGACATATTAGTTTTGTTATAATAAACACATGGGCTGTAAAAATGAATATTCTTTACTGTAAAGGGAGATTTTTCAGTTTTCCAAGTAGTGAATTTGAAATATGAGGTATATCATAGGAGGAATTTAGATGTCTGTATTTAAACGATTAAGAGATTTAACAATGTCGAACGTATATTCATTAATTGAAAAAGCGGAAGATCCAGTTAAGATGACGGATCAATATTTACGCGATATGCAAGCGGATGTACAAGAAGCTGAGAAAAGTGTAGCCGCTCAAATTGCACTTGAGAAGAAATTCAAAATCTTATTTGAAGAGCAAGAAGCGCTTGTGAAAAAACGTGAAGAGCAAGCTCATATGGCTGTTCAAGCTAACAACTTAGATCTTGCGCGCCGTGCATTAGAAGAAAAACAAAATGCAGAGCAAAAGATGAATGAGTATAAAGCAAGCTATGAGCAAAATAAAGTTGCTGCTGATAATCTGCGCCTGAAGCTAGAAGAAATGCGTAAGCAATTAACTGAGCTGAAAAATAAACGTGAGACACTTGTAGCACGTGTAAATGCGGCGAAAGCACAAAAGAATATTAATCAGGCGATGTCTGGATTTGATTCAAACTCAGCGAAAGCTGGTTTAAGCCGTATGGAAGAGAAAGCTCTTCAATTAGAGGCTGAAGCAGAAGCAAGCGGTGAAGTGTACAAGAAAGAAAAATCACTAGATGATGAATTCGCAAGCTTAAACAAAAATTCTGCTGTTGACGATGAATTAGCTCGTATTATGAAGCAGTATGAGAAATAATATAGAATAGAGACAAATGAACCGACATGTCTAAACAAATTCATGTCGGTTTTCTATTACCCCGCATTAACGGGCAGTAAGACTCCCACCTCTACTTTTTGTGAAAGCAGAGAGGTGGGGGGAGATCTACTGCCCGTAAATGCCCGATTGGTTCAACTAATAATCAGCGGGGAATGAACACCTCCCCACTGATTAAAGTTTCACTTTATATTTAGAGGAGGTTTTGCAATGACATGGACAAATGTATTAGCCATGCTTGTATGGACTGGAGCGAGTGCAGTACTTTTATTTGCAATTATGTGGGTTGATTCAATTTTTACTAAATACAATGACTTAAAAGAAATAAAAAATGGGAATACAGCTGTAACAACTCGTTTCGTTATGAAATTATTCGCACAAGGGTACATTTTATCTCAATCGATAACGAAAGCAAATGACTTATGGCAAGCGCTACTTGCATCAGCAGTTTCTTTCGTTATTTTATTAGTGGTAGAAATGTTTATCGAATTTGTGTTAAAGAAAATGGCTGGTTTAGATTTAGAAGAAGGTACGAAAGAAGGCAGTGTTGCGCACGCGATGTTGGCCGGATCATTACATATTGTGGGTGCACTTATTTTAGGTGCTTGTTTATAAAGAGAGAAGGAGGGGTAGCTCATGAGTTTATTTAAACGAATTAAAAATATAATGAAAAGCCCAGAACCGCCGAAACCAGAGAAAAGTTTGTTAACGTTAGCTCCTGGCGATATGGTTGAAGTTTCATTAGTCATGTATGAATTAATTGGGAAAACGAGTATGCATTCTCGTAAAGAAATTGTTTTAACACTGCAAGACGGGAAAGATATTCGTTATTTAAAAATTGAAGATCGTGAAAATACGTATTACAAATTATATACACCAATTGATGGTCGTTTAGATTCGATTGATGAAATTCCGACGACAATTGAGATGGATGATACAGAGTACCATATGGAAGAGCAATATAACGGACGTGTTGTTGTGATGGGGAAAACACCATTCTCAGCTTCAGAAGAACAGTATGTATGGGAGTTCCAATCGGATAATCGAAAATTATTACGTATTGAATGGCAAAATGGTCGCACAATGATGTATGAGGGAGAAGCAATTATTCCTGCTGATGTACAAATTATAAGAGCAACGTAAGGGGGCGTAATCATGTCAAACCGATTGTTTACCATGATTAAATCGTTCGTGATCCCTATACTTGCTATCGTTACATTACTTGTTGTTGCTGGATATGCCTTATCAGGTTGTCAGGGCGGACAGACAAAGTCGATTCAAGACCGTTATCCACTTGAATCTGTCGCAAAGGAAGGTAAACAAGAATCTTACGTGTATAGGGCCGCCAATCGGTCAGTTCCAGAAGTCGCAAAGGAACTCATTAATGAAAGAGAACCGCAGCAAGCATCTAAAGAAGACGAAAATCAAATGTTCCTCGTTTATTCTGATAAGATTTATAATCTGCAAAAGGATAAAGAGAAGCCATCTGATACGTTAATTGAAATAAGTAATAAAGAGTTTGTCCGTCAAAATTACCAACCGTCCTTCCTGCAAGGATATATTATGGGTAGTATATTAAATGATATATTCGGTTCACGAAAATCATCGTACGGTGATTATCGCGGATATAATGACAGACAAAATCATAAACCAGTTATTCCAGAGAGACCGCCTACGAAAGAAGAAAAGAAAACCCCGCCTCCAATTACGAAGGAAGGGAAAGGGTCTATCATTAAGCGTGGCGATAATGTAGATTCGAAATCTTCTGTAGGAGATACAGGAAGTATTACGAAAAAAGGAAGCAGCACGCCTCCGCCTTCTACTGGAAGCAAAGGGAAAATAACGAAAACACCAGGTGGTTCGAGCGGATCAGATGTGAAGCCGAAATCATCTATTAAAACGCCGCCAAGGAATACATCTCCCCCAAAAACGAGGGTCGGTGGTTCAGGAAAGATTACGAAGAGAAGATAGTGTAGAGACCGAAAAGTGGAATTGGCTTTTCGGTCTTTTTATTATGGGAATTAATTCCTTATAGCTGGTACAATGAAGTTATAAGGAGGAGATTATTATGACTATGTATAAAAGATTTAGTGTAATGATGTTCCTCGTATTATTCTTAAGTTTGTTTATTAGCACAACGATGAAATTTCACTTTGTAGTAGGTATTCTATGGATACTATGTACGTGTACTCTTTTTCTATATGTTCCGCTTCGTTTTCAACAAGAAGTGCCAGCCTTTCAAAAATACGTGGCATGGATTAAGAGCGGGGGAAGATGGGGCGAGTAAAAATATATCAACGATTATTGGAATATATCGACTTACTGACAAATAATAAGAAGAGGGTGTGCCAACATATTGGCACACCCTCTTCTTTCATAATGATTAATGAATATCACGTTTCTTAAAGTTACCGCCTTTTACTTCTGCTACGTCATAAACTGTAATAAAGGCGTGTGGATCGATTTCATTAATAAGTTCTTTCATTTTACTTTCTTCTAAACGGTTAATTACACAAGAAATTTCTTTGAATTTCTCTCTAGAATAACCGCCGTATACTTCGTTATATGTTGCACTTCGGCCTAAACGATCACGAATGGTTTCTACCATCAATTCAGGCTCTTTCGTAATGATTTTAAATGCTTTCGAACCACTTAAACCAACTTCAACGATATGAATCACTTTCGAAGCAATAAAGTAAGCAATTGCCGAAAGGATAGCTCCTTGAAGACCGAATACGGTTGATACGAAAATAAATACGAACATGTTTAAGAATAAAATAAGGTCACTCGTTCCAAATGGTAACTTACGAGAAAGCAATACAGCTAGCATATCGATTCCATCTAATGCCCCGCCATTACGCAATGCTAGTCCCATACCAAAACCGATGATAATACCACCAACAACTGTAACTAATAATGTATCGCCTTCAATAATAGCTGGTATTCCGTGCATGACAACGGTACCTATTGCTAATGAAGCAATCCCGATAATAGAATAAATCGCAAAGCTTTTACCGATTTGCTTATATCCTAACCAAACGAAAGGAATGTTAATAACTGCGATTAGAGCTCCTAATGGCAATCCAAATAATCTTGAACTAACGATACTTAAACCAGTTACACCACCGTCTGATACGTTATTTGGAATTAATACTGCCTCTAATCCGTACGCTGTAATAAATGCCCCAATAATAATCATCAAAGCTTTTGAAGCGATTTTAAGCTTATTGGGCTTGTTTTTGATAATTTTCTCCATATGATTTCCTCGTTTCAAACTAGTTTCTTATTTGTTACGTCATTCACACTTAAATTTTATTTTAACATTTTATTTGAAAAAATTCTCCTTTAATGGATGTATGCAGGGAATATTATGACCATATTAACTTTAAAATATTTTTGAAATGAGTATAAGAAATCCCATCCTTTCAAAGGATGGGAGACTATTAAGAAATGATAAAACTAAGTAAGGATAGGAATAAAGAAAATCCTAAAATAACTCCGCAAACTTTCATATGACGTTTACGTCCCATCACAATAATTGCGACATATTCACGAATCATTGCATTAGGCCAATAATAAAAGGCTGTTTTTGATCCGATTCCTTGGCTATTAAGCCCTGCTTGTCTTGCATATATACCAGCGCGGAAAAGGTGGAAATTATTCGTTGTAAAAATACTTTTATACTTACCGTCTGGTTTTAAAGAATCCATAATTTCTTTAGAGAACAACATATTTTGATATGTGTTTACAGAGCGATTTTCTTGCACTGTATGTTCAAGCGGAATTCCTTTTTCAACAGCGTACTTTTGCATCGCTTCTGCTTCAGGAAGGCCTTCATCTGGACCTTGTCCACCAGAGAAAATAATTGTTGGTGGCGTATTCACAGTGGCTTGTTTCCAGTAAAAGTCGATCGCTTTATGAATACGACTTGCAAGTAAAGGTGGTACTTTATCATTAATTAAGCCGCTACCGAGAACGATAATGAAATCTTGATTACGCCTTGGTCTGTTGAATTGATATAGAAAATAAGCGCTTAAGAAGTTAGATAAGTGTATAAAGAAATATACGGTTATAAGAGAAATACCAGCGAAAATAGGCTGGAAATGTGATGAGAAGAAACTTGCTGGACTTATGAAAAGGAATAATATACAGAATAAAATACCTAAAGCAGCAATAAGTGTTAAACAGTTAGTAAAACGTCGGCCTTCTCGTTTCATTAAAATTCTCGCATTCAGAAATAGTCCAAACATTAAAGCAACAATACCAAAAGGAATCATAACGATAAGTGCTAAAATAGGTAAGACTATTATGTAGCCTAGGATAGTATTACTGGAGTTCCAAGAGACAAGTATACAAAACAGAAGGAAAAAACAGATAAAAGTATTAAATAAAAACCCATTTATTATTTTTCGTGGATCTTTTAAATAGGAGATAAGAAAAATAATAAACAATATAAGAGGAATAATTCCGAAAGACATAAATATAGTACACCTCAATTTGTATAAGAATTTGACATACCTTTTATATTACATGATTTTATAATTGAAAACGAAAGAAAAAATGATTTAGAATTTTCTCAATAAAATATATGGATACATATGTTACAATGTATGTAAAGCGATATATTAAAAGTAAAATGGTTGAAGAGGCACTCTATGGAGTGTCTTTTCTTTTTCGTATGTAATTATGCATATTATATTTATTTTCAAGTGAAGAGGATTAAAATATAAGTGGTAGACATACTTTATAAAACAGAATGTAATACAAACATTTCCCTCTACTTTTTGTATCTAACAATCGTATAACAATAAATAATTCTGTTTTATAGTGTCTGTTTATGAAAGGCATCTTCTTTGAAGGCGCCTTTTTTGTTGTTTCATGTAGATACTTTTCACTGTTGGTATAGTGGAAAGTATCTATACTAAACATTAGCAATCTTCCGTATAAATATTATCAATTTACTATATATTCCAGTAGTGTTAACCTACATATGAAAGGCTTTCTTTTTCAAAATATTACCCCTAATAAATTTTTGAAGAAGTCAACTGTCTCCAAAATTGCCATTCATGCTTAGCAAAAAAGAATCCTGCAGGATTCTTTTTTGTGTTCGACAGAATATGACAAAGTACATTTGAATAATTTGTTATATTGTTAAATGGTTATTATGGAAAGAGAAGGAGACTTAAGTATGAGATTTAAAAAATTAATTTTAACAGGTGCACTTGTTGCAACTACAGCATTTACTTCAATTGGAACAGCGGAGGCAAGCGCAGGTTTTAAAGATGTTCCAAACAATCATTGGTCTTATAAAGCAATTATGGATTTAGCAAATAAAAACGTTGTTGCTGGATACGGAAATGGGATTTTTGGATTTGGTGATGATGTAACGCGTGAGCAAGTTGCAGCTCTTATGTTCCGCCATTTAAAACCGACAGTAAAAGAACAGTATAACAATCCATATAAAGATATTACGGATCGTTCAACTATGTTTAAAAAAGAGATTCTTGCTTTAACAGAGATGGGTATATTTGTTGGAGATAACACAGGAAAATTTAGACCGAAAGATTCGTTAACTCGTGAAGAAATGGCACAAATTTTGACAAGAGGATTCCAATTGCAAATTAGAGGGGATCATAATTTCCCGGATGTAGATAGAAATGGATGGGCGAATCCTGCGATTACTGCAATTAAATCAAATTATATTACGGCTGGAACTGGTGATGGTAAATTCGCACCTAAAATGCATGTAAGTCGTGAGCAATACGTTCAGTTCTTATATAATGCAACGTTACCATTTGAAGAAAGACCTGGAGCAAAACAACCACAGCCACAACCGAAACCAGAAGTAAAACCGGAAGTGAAACCAGATCCGAAACGTTTTGCGAACTGTAAAGAAGCAAACGATGCGGGATATTATGACATTACAAGAGATAGCCCGTATTATGGTAAGCATTTAGACCGTGATGGCGATGGAATTGCTTGTGAGAAAAAGAAAAAAGGTAAATAAGAAAAAGCACTCAATTTGAGTGCTTTTTCTTATGGAGACATGCTATTTTTTTAGGAGCTTTTCATAAAATGAAAGTAAGGAAATGAAAGTGGGTGACAAAATGCCGTCAGTTGTGGAAGGCGTTATTATTGAAAACTGCAACGGAACGATTAATTTAGGAGATAAATATAACGTGCAGCCGATTGAAAAAACGAAAGCTTATAATGGATCGGGATCATCGAATACAGGGATTAAAGTACAAACATTTAGCGGGGTTAGTACAGCGGATGTAGGAGATAGCGATGTGAATGATCAGGGAATGCAGTTTACTTTATAGAGAAATATGCAAAATTGCATCAAATGATGAACTTACCCTGTGCTACAATCTAGCTGTGAGCTGTTAATGATTCTTCTGTATTATAGTTGTTAGATTAGAAATATAACATCTTATCGAAAATCATACGTATAAAAAAGACACTTCAACCGAAGTGTCTTTTTTCATTTTAGTGATACCCTTTAGCAGAGTCTTTATGAATTTTATTTTTAAAGATACTGTAACTCCAAAGTTGATATCCAATAACAATTGGTACCATAACCATTGCAACGAAGAACATAATTTTTAAGTTTAATTGACTACCAGCTGCGTTGTATAACGTTGTACTATAAGCATCATTAATACGAGATGGTAACATTCTTGGGAACATACCCGCAAAGCCAGTTGTCATAAACATTGCGATTGTTAAGCAAACGAATGTGAATGCAAGACCGATTTTATGTTTGTACACCATAATAAGTGCGAGTACACTCATTAACATTGCAAGTACTGGAAGAATGAATAGTACCGGGTACTCTGTGAAGTTTTGGAATAAATTTGTACGATTTGCAGTTGCTACATAGAAAATAGCTAAAATGATAGCAGCTGCCATTGAAAATGGTCTTGCGATTTTATAAGCACGGTCAGATACTTCACCAGTCGTTTTAATCATAACCCAAAGGGCACCAGATACGACGAATATAGCAGTGAAGAACAACCCTCCTAAAATACCATAATGGTTTAGTAAGCTAAGTAAATTTCCTTCATAGCCATTTTTTCCAATTTGCAGTCCGTAATAAAGATTAGCAAATGTAACACCGAATAGGAAAGCAATTAAGAAACTACCAATTGCAAATGCCCATTTACAAGTTTTTTGCCAAATTGGTGAATCATCTTTATGCATGAACTCAAGTCCAGCAGCACGAGCAAATAGTGCAAGTAATACTAAGAATAACGGTGTATATAGATAACTAAACATATTTGCATATGTGACTGGGAAGGCAGCAAATGTTGCGCCACCAGCTGTAATTAACCACACTTCATTACCGCCCCAGAACGGGCCAATTGCTTCTTGTAATTGATTTCGTTCTTGTCGGTCTTTCGTAACGAAAGGGAAAATCATTCCGTTACCAAGTGCATACCCATCAAGAATAAAGTAAACTGTCCAAATCACGCCCCATAAACCAAACCAGATGATTGCAAGCATATCATGAGACATGAGCCGCACCTCCTTCAGTAGCAGGTTCTTCTAATGCTGCGGGTCCTTTTTTCGCGAACTTCAGCATTAAGTATACGTCTGCGATTAAAAGTAAAGTGTAGAACAAGATTAAACTAATTAATGAGAACCAAATTTGCGGGACAGATATAGGTGATACAGATTCTGCTGTACGCATGAGTTTATATACTGTCCATGGTTGACGACCTACTTCGGCAACAATCCAGCCAGCGTTAATTGCGATATATGGTAGTAAAACAGACCATATTGTCATTTTTAAGTAACGTTTTGAGTTTTCTAGTTTTCCTTTTCGGTTTAAGTAGAAACCGTACCAAGTTAATGCCATAAAGAACATACCAAGGGCAACCATTAAGCGGAAGCTATAGTACACGAGGTTAACATTTGGACGATCTTCTTTCGGAATATCTTTTAAACCAACAATTTCGCCATCAAATGAATTTGTATAGAAGAAGCTTCCTAACTTTGGAATCGTTAGGAATTCAAAGTTCTTTTCGTTTTTTACATCAGGAATTTGAACAATCGAGAAGCCTTGTCCTTTTCCAGTTTCCCAAACAGCTTCCATCGCAGCACCTTTAGCTGGTTGATATTTAGCTGCTGATACACCAGATTGATGTCCCATAAACGGTGTAATTGTTGCGGCGAATAAGCCTAACATTAAGCCAAATTTAAATGATTTTTTGAAGAATTCAACTTCATTCTTACGTAATAAGTGATAGGCACTAATTGCCATAACGAAGAAAGCACCAACAATATAACAACCAACTACAGTATGGAAGAACATATTCCAAGCGTATGGATTCGTAACGAGTGCCCAGAAATCATTTAATTCAGCGCGGCCGTTACGCACGACGTAGCCAACAGGATTTTGCATAAAGCCGTTTGCTGTAATAATCCAAAGGGCGGAAATATTTGTTCCAAGTGCAACCATCCACATACAGAAGGCACGGAACTTTGGTGAAATTTTGTCTTTACCGAATAACCATATTCCCATGAAAGTAGATTCTAAGAAGAAGGCAACGAGTGCTTCGATTGCGAGAGGTGATCCGAAAATATCTCCCATATATTTGGAGTACTCAGACCAGTTTGTTCCAAATTGGAATTCCATCGTAATCCCGGTTATAATCCCCATTACGAAGTTAATTGTAAATAATTTACCCCAGAAATTTGCCATTTTGCGGTATGTTGGATTCAATGTGCGGGCGTATTGAGTCTCCATACACGCTACTAAAATAACAAGTCCGATTGTCAAAGGTACAAATAAAAAATGATAAAAAACAGTAATTGCAAATTGAAAACGACTCAGTAACAGAACGTCGGACATAATAAATATTCACTCCTTTTTTACATTATCTACAATCAGTTTATAGTGAAAATGCGTTTAAAGTATGTGAGACTTGTTACAAAGCTGTGTGTATATTTTGAAAGAATTATGTCGATTATCTGAAAATATCTTATTTTTACTATAAAGCGATATCCTTTTTGAGTTTTTCATATTTTGGTACACTATTTATGTAGTGTAAACGAGAGAAAAGAGGGCCTTTTACTATGAAGTCATTAGAAGAGATTTTGCAATACAATGAGAAATTTGTGGAAGAGAAAAAGTATGAAGAGTTTGTAGCGGGGAAATTTCCAAATAAAAAGATGGTCATTATTTCTTGTATGGATACAAGACTTGTTGAACTATTGCCGAAAGCGATGAATATGCGTAACGGCGATGTGAAAATTATTAAAGTAGCAGGCGCTGTTATTTCACATCCATTTGGAAGTATTATGCGTAGTATTTTGGTCGCTGTATACGAACTTGGCGCTGATGAAGTATGTGTAGTTGGTCACCATGATTGTGGTATGGCAAAAATTCAAGCAAGTAGTACGATTGAGAAAATGAAAGAGCGCGGTATAACAGAAGAGAAATTAGATATGCTTCGTTATTCTGGAATCGATTTAGAACAATTCTTGCGCGGTTTCTCTAGTGTAGAAGAAAGTGTAGAACATAGCGTATCAGTACTTCGCAACCACCCATTACTTCCGGAAGAAGTACCTGTTCACGGTCTTGTTATCGATCCTGATACAGGAAAATTAGATTTAGTTGTGAATGGTTACGACAATTAAGAATGTACTTTGTCATCCTTTTTATCTGGGACAGGATCAAATCCTCCTGGGTGGAAAGGGTGACATTTTAATATACGCTTACAAGTAAGCCAAAAGCCTTTGAGTGCACCATGCTTTTGAAACGCCTCTAATCCGTAATGAGAACAAGTTGGATAAAAGCGGCAAGTGGGTGGTGTCATCGGAGAAATGAACTTTTGATAAAAGCGTATAATCCCAATAAAAATCTGTTTCATAACGATCTCCTTTTCAGCATATTCTTAAAGTATTATAGCACGACTGTACATAATACTTTACTAATGTGCATTTCCGTTATATCATATTGGATATAACGGAATTAAATTAAAAGCGGGAGAGATGTTGTATGCCATCAGTAGAAAGCTTTGAATTAGATCATACGATTGTAAAGGCACCTTATGTAAGACATTGCGGAGTTCACAATGTAGGTAGTGACGGTATTGTAAATAAATTTGATATTCGTTTTTGCCAACCGAATAAACAAGCGATGAAACCAGATGTTATTCATACGTTAGAACATTTATTAGCATTTAATTTACGTAAATATATTGATCGTTATCCGCATTTCGATATTATCGATATTTCACCAATGGGCTGCCAAACAGGATACTACCTTGTAGTAAGCGGAACACCGACAGTTCGAGAAATCATTGATTTATTAGAATTAACATTAAAAGATGCGGTTCAAATTACAGAAATTCCAGCTGCAAATGAAACGCAATGTGGTCAAGCGAAGCTTCACGATTTAGAAGGAGCAAAACGCTTAATGAACTTCTGGTTAAGCCAAGATAAAGATGAACTTGAGAAAGTATTTGGATAGGAAGAAAAACTGCCTGTGAAAGGGCAGTTTTTTTTGTCATGATAATAAATAAAATTATATCGACGATTTTTCGAATATATCGACCGTAACTTGAAATATATCAACGATTTTTTTAATATATCGACGTTTCGACATGGAATATCGACTTACCGACAAAAACTGACAAAAAAATCATCCCTATTTTATTACGTGCTTGTAAATGCGAAATTGCTCAAGATTTCATTCTATATGTAGCGAAGGTAGTTTGATATGAGAACGAAGAGCGTAAGAATAGACACGAAAAAAAACGGAATGCTCATTGATTTTCGTCCGAATATAAATTCGTTAATTCCGACAAGAATAAAGAAACAACTGAGAATAAATTGTACGTATGGGAGAAGTGAGAAATGATCGGTAATCTGGATATAAGTGCAAAGAGTGAGTATGAGAAGCGTGGAAAGTCCTAAAACAATCCGTAAACCAATTAGCATGTAATTCCCCCTTAAATAGATTATTTATCGGAATATTTCTGAGAAGCTAAGAAATAAAGCACCAGCTCCAGCTATGAAAGCAAATATACCACTAGATTTTCTGTCTTGTTTTATTTCTCCTAGTCCTATAGTGAAAGTCATTAATCCTAAGAAAATGAACATATAAGGCATCATTTCTCTATTACCAGTAAAATATCCGTAAATTACTATACATAATGCAATGAGTGCAAAAATAATCTGTAATCCCTTTAGCATATATATCCCCCCTGTTATTTTATATAGCTAATGATGAGGAAAATCCAAATAAATCCGGTTCCTGAATCTTTTTTCTTTATTTGTTCAAGGGCAATAAGGAATAGTAAAGCTCCTAATAGAAATTGTGAAAGTGGTAGAAAGTTATGTTGAACTGCTAGTAAACGAATACTGGATATGATGTGGCCTAAAATAAGTAGTAGTATACGAAGCGTATTATGAATTCTTCTTGCTGTTTTTTGTATACGGGTTATCTTCTGGTTTATCGACGGAATGTTTATAAGCGTAGCCTTTATTAATCGTCATGACGGAGAGTACTAATATGACTAGGACGATTATAATACCGATAATTAATATTTTAAACATGGAATCCCTCCTTTTCTTTATTTTACATAATTTTGTAATTGATGAAAACAATAGAAATAAAAAGGATGAAAGAAGGGTGTTACATGGAGCAGAAAAAAACATATTATATATCAATAGCAAACGGTCAAATTTCACAAGTGAAGACAGCGGATACGTATAATTTTGAGATTTCCGCAAATGATGAGGAAATTACGGAGTTAAGAGAGTACTTTGATCAAGCGTATGTAGAGGATTTAGGTTCATTTGTACGCTCCCACGTTCCATTTGTTGAGTATCATCATGATTCAAATAATGACCGATATGATGAACAACTACAAAAAGCATATAAAATGATTTACGATTTAGGAAATCATGAGACGAAAGAATTAGTCGCGCAAATGGGAATAATCAATGGATTATAATTGGATAATATTATGCAGAAAAGCGAGAATATGCTACAATTTGTGGTAGGAAAAACTTGTAACCATCAATAGGGGAGTAATGGCATGTACAAATTTAAAGATTATTACCACAACACTGTACAATTATCGTTTGAACGTTATCCATTTTCTCCTGAGCCAAAGCATGTTTGGGTTGTATGCCGGTACGGGGATCAATGGTTATTAACGCATCATTTACGTCGCGGTCTTGAATTTCCAGGTGGAAAAGTAGAACTAGGGGAAACACCGGAAGAAGCGGCAGTTCGAGAGGTTCATGAAGAAACCGGCGGCATAGTTTCTGATTTAACTTACTTAGGACAATATAAAGTATCTGGAAAAGACAAAATAATCATTAAAAACATTTATTTTGCAACAATTAGTGCGGTAGAAGAACATACGCATTACGAAGAAACGAAAGGCTCTGTTTTATTAACAGACATTCCTGACAACATTAAAACGGATAGAAAATTTAGCTTTATAATGCGCGACGATGTATTGGCGCGTACGATGAAACATATAGAAGAAATCGGCTGTTTTACGAAGTAAAGTGGCCGATTTCTTTTTTTATAAGATCAAATGTAAATATATCTTTACATTATTTTGGGTATATTATACAATTTTGTAAAGATATATTTACATTTTAGGAGGAGGAAGATGGATAACAGAAAAGAAACGACTGTTACTGTTTCGATGGTTAAATTAAATATCTATGCACTTCTTATAATATTCGCTTTGGCGTTTGGAATTGGTTATTTGCATATATTTCTTTCAGGCGGGGTGCAATTTGAATTTACATTGCCCGTTATGTTTCTTTTGATTATTGGAATGATTGTTTTCGTTTGTATTCATGAGGCAATACATTTAATTGGATTTCGTTATATCGGAGGTGTTCCGTGGAGTGAACTAAAATGGGGCGTCAATTGGAAATTAGGTGTTGCATATGCTCATTCTAAACAGGCGATTACAGTAAAGCAAATGAAGAAAGTGTTAATGTTACCGTTTTTACCGACTGGAATTTTGCCAATTGTATTGGGATTAGTTATGAATCTGGAGCCACTCTCATTTTTAGGAATTTTACTAACAGCGAGTTGTATCGGTGACATTGCCTTATATCAAAAAGTTTCAAAGTTTCCAGATGATGCGCTAGTGAAAGATCATCCGAGTAAACCGCAGTTTACAGTATATGAATCATAAAGGAAGAGGAGGCGTCCGGGAAACGAAGCCTCCTTTTACTATTGTCTTGTTTTTGTCTCTATCTCTAAAAGCGAAAGCACCTCCAACAAATCATCCACCACACGTGAATGCTCAAAATCACCCCAAAATGAATCTCTTTTCCAAACACCAAGAATCCCTACTTGTTCAGAACCCAGTACATCATTTTCAGGATGATCCCCAACGTAAAGACATTCTTCTGCCTTCACATCTAGCTTTTTTAAAGCTCTTTCGAAAATTTCAGGATGCGGTTTTTTTATTCCTTCCGCTTCTGAAACGAGAATTGTATTTGTATACGTATGTATGTTTAGTGCGCGAAGATTATTCATTTGAAAGTCAGTAAAGCCGTTTGTAATAATACCAATTTTAATATTTTGTTGTGTTAAACGTCGAAGTAATTCATGCATGTTTTTGAAAGGAATACAATGATGTTGAAAATTTGTAATGTAGTCGTGCAGCAGTTGCTCTTGCGTTAAAGTAGTAATGTTGTATTCGGAAAGGAGAGTAGCATATACTTTATCCTTCCACGTATAGCCATTATTATCTAGTTCGAGAAATCGAGAACAATACTCGGATTTTTCTATGTTCATTAAGTGAGAGGTAAAGCGATTATATTGATCATGAATAAATTGTTCTAAAGATTGATGACGGTCTAATAGTGTTCCATCTAAGTCGAATAGGACTGCTCGAATCATGGGTAACCTCCTTGCAATTTTTATAATTAATTATCGCATATTCGTTAAAAAGAGATTATTATATTTTTGTAGAATGGAATGATGGAGGAGTGTATGAAGAGACTGTATGGCAAGTTAGTAGGGGTTATCGTTGCAATCGGCTTACTAGCAGGATGCGAAAGTTCTATGAAGAGTGTGAAAGAAAAAGAAGTGTGTAAAACAGACGAAGAATGTGTGGAAATAGGAGATAAGAAACTTCAAAAAGTATATGAAAAAATAGATGGATTATCTGAGCTTGAAGCAGTAGAAGATTATGAAATAGAAGAGCATGAAAGTGCGGATATGAAAGAGGCAGAGCAGAAAAAAGAAGATGATGATGAAAATTATTTCTTTTTAGCTTCTTATTATATTGATGGTGATGAAATTGTAGATCCTTATTTTGAAAAAATAGAACGGAAACGTTTAAATAAAGTATTTGCTGAAGATAAAGAAGCGAAAGAAGAAGTACTGCAACAACGTCAAGATAGAGGGTATCATGAAGACTTGTGGGATATGTATCGCACGCTCATTCCAGCTAAATATCGCGAGAATATAACAGAATTTGATTTAATAACGGATGGTTATGACGGTGTTGTTGCTCACGTTATGCCTAGTATAGAGAATCCGAAAGACTGGACTCTTAGCTTAGATACGCTTGATTCTGCAGTAAATATCGATGAAGTGATGAAAACATTAATTCATGAGACAGCTCACGTGTTGACGCTCGGGCATAAGCAAATACCAGTAGATGAAAACTATATAAAGGATTTTGAAGAGGATAAAGATATTTTAACGTACCGAAATAAATGTGGAAATCTTTTCTTACAAGAGGGATGTGCGAAGGAAAACTCTTATATTAATCAATTTTATAATTCTTTCTGGAAGCCTATTGAGCAGGAGTGGACAGAAAAGAAAGTAGAAGAAAGTGAAGAAACGCAAATTGCATTTTTTAAAGAAAAGCATGATGAGTTTGTATCACAGTATGGAACGACAAATGTAGCAGAAGATATTGCAGATACATTTACAGCATTTATTTTGCAAGATTCCAAAAAGGTGAAAGAAGGATCGGAGTTAAAGTATAAAAAAATTGCCTTTTTCTATCAATTCCCTGAGCTTGTAAAAATGAGAGCGGAAGTGTTGGCAGGATTATATGATGTTTCGAAAACGATAGAACAACGAAGTGGAAACTAATGCGGGTTATATATGTTAGCTAAGAAAACGTAAAGAATTGTAGTTCTTTACGTTTTTTATGTTGATAAAATTGAAAATTCTGTATTTTTATTAAAAAGAAGAAGGAACTATCACTATAAAATAGAATTAGTATAAAAATGTCACAATTTAGACACAATTATAATGCGCGTGTTATAGGGACTATAAGTTTACTCTCGAGGAGGTAATGAAACGTATGAAAACGATTCTTGCTGTCGCTGGTCTCATTTGGGTAATGTCTCACGGTTTTCCGATTTTTGAAGGGGAGCAAATTCGTAGTGCATTGGATAAAAAGTTTAATGATTATCATGTGATAGATCGAAAAGATAATGTCGTTACAGTACGTGTGAAAGATTGTTTCCATACAGTTACGGTTGCGGATGGAAATGTTAAAAATGAAACAAAGATGTGTGATAAAAAGTAAAAGAAAGAAGCTGACTATAGTCTATCGCTCTAAGTCAGCTTCTTTTTCGTTTCCCAATTAGAAGTTTTTCAAATGCCTCAACAAACACATACATAAGTGTTGCGAGGACGCATGTGAGTAGTACGCTTAGTAAGACAAGTGTGAAATTAAATACTTGGAATCCGTAGCTAATTAAGTAGCCAAGGCCTTGTTTAGAGACGAGAAGTTCGCCGAATATAACACCGACCCACGATAATCCAACGTTCACTTTTAATGTTGAAATAATGGCTGGGAAAGATGCAGGGAGAACGACTTGTTTATAACATTGCCATTTATTTGCGCCAAATGTGTCCATCACTTTTATATAGTTAGAATCGACTTCTTGAAATGCGCTGTAAATAACGAGAATGGTAATGATGATAGAAATGATTACTCCCATTGCAATTGACGAAGAAATATTTGGGCCGAAGATTACAATGATAATTGGCCCAAGTGCCACTTTTGGCATGGCGTTTAGGACGACGAGATATGGATCAAGTACGCGGGCGAGAAGTGGTATCCACCAAAGGAAAGTAGCGATAATGGCTCCGAGCACTGTTCCAAGAATGAAGCCTACCCCCGTTTCAAGTAATGTCGTCCATATGTGGACCCAAAGCGAACCGTCCATCCATTTATTAAGGAAGAGATCCCAAATGCTTGAAGGAGAGCTAAAGAGTAAAGGATCAATCCATTCTTTTTTGCTAGCGATTTCCCATAGTGCAAAGAAAAGAATGAGCAGTAAAAGCTGCAAAGAGCGTGCTAACCATGCGCGCCTGCGTTCTTTTTTCCGAAACTGTTCATGTAGTTGCTTTATATTATCCAAGGCGCTCCAGCTCCTTCCATATATTTTGGAAGAGGGATGGGAAGTCATGGTGGTGGCGTGATTCTAACGGTGATAAGGAACGGATGCTTTCTGGGACGATAAATGTTTTTGCAATTTTTCCGGGATTCGCTTGTAGTAAATAAATACGATCACTCATCGCAATTGCTTCCTCAATATCATGCGTCACGAGTAGTGAAGTTTTCTTATATTTGTGAAGTAAGCTGAAAACGAGATCTTCTAGTTTCAATTTCGTTTGATAATCGAGTGCCGAAAAAGGTTCATCTAGCAATAAAATTTTTGGATCGGTCGCTAACGTTCGAACGAGGGCGGCACGTTGACGCATACCACCGGATAGTTCACGAGGGTATTGCTGCTCTACATCATGTAGACCGACTTGCTTTAAAAGCTGTAAAGTATGTTCTTTCGTCTGTTCATCGTAAATGTTTCGGATATGAAGTCCAAGCATAATATTTTCTTCAATTGTCTTCCAAGGGAACAAGTAGTCTTGCTGCAACATATACCCCATAGATGAAGTTTTCGTTGTAATGGGCTCGCCATCTAAAAAGACGATACCTTCAATTGGATCAAGCAGCCCGGCAATAATGGAGAGAAGTGTCGTTTTGCCGCAACCACTTGGGCCGAGTATCGAAATGAATTCGCCTTCTTCCACTTGTAAACTCATATCTTCGAGAATCAATTTGGCATTCTCTTTTGCGAAAAAGCAGTGAGAAACGTTACGTATTTGTAAAAAGCTCATACACTTCGCCTCTATTTCTTAATAACGCTCTCGGCAATTTTTGTATTGACGAGCGCTTCATGTGGAACTTCTTTTTGTAATTCGCCAGCGTCTTTCATAATCGTTTGGAGCTGTTTCCATTCTTCAGCATCTAATAGCGGATTTGTCGCATAAGAATGTTGCTTTTTATACCGTTCAATTACTTTTACTGTAATGTCTTTTGAAGTATCTTTAAATAACGGAGAAACGGCATCAGCAATCTCTTCTGGACTATGAGTATCAACCCATTGTTGCGCTTTATAGAGAGCACGTGTGAATTTTTCAGCAGCAGCTTTATCTTTCTTTAAGAAACTTTCCTTTGCCATGAACGATGTATATGGAACAGTACCAGATTCATTTCCGAACGAAGCGACGATATATCCTTTTCCTTCTTTTTCAAATATACTTGCAGTCGGTTCAAAGAGCTGTACAAATTCCCCCGTACCAGATGCGTAGGCATTTGCAATATTAGCAAATTCGATGTTTTGAATTAAGTTTGTATCTTTGTGAGGATCAATGCCATTTTTCTTTAAAACGTATTCTCCAACCATTTGCGGCATGCCGCCTTTACGTTGTCCTAAAAACGTAACACCTTTTACGTCATTCCAATTAAAAGAGTCTAATTTTTTACGCGAAACTAAAAATGTTCCATCTGTTTGTGTAAGTTGTGCGAAGTTAATGACAGGGTCTTTTGCGCCTTGTTGATGAACGTAAATGGACGTTTCAGAACCGACGAGAGCAATATCAATCCCGCCAGATAATAAGGCGGTCATCGTTTTATCTCCGCCAGCTGTCGTTTGAAGGTCAATATTTAATCCTTCCTCTTTAAAAAATCCTTTTTCAATCCCGACATATAACGGGGCATAGAAGAGAGAATGGGTAACTTCGCCGACGCGAACGTTTTGAGTTTGTTCTTTCGTACTTTCTTTTTTACTACTGCAAGCAGCAAATGTGAAAACAGCTAGTAACATGATACAAAAAATAGCTATTAATTTTTTCACTATATAACACCTCCTAGAAGTCACTCTACAAGCATGATATGTAGGTAAGTGCCCATATGTGAGTGTAGATAGCAGGAATTTTTTGGGGGATAAAGAAGTACAAATATAAGGGGTGATAAAATGGAGTACGAATATGATGATAGCGTACATTTACATCTTGATTATTTCGGAACAGAATGTGATCTGGAATCGATTGCTTATAAGCGGAAGAATGAAGACGTGTGGGATGTATATTTTAATTTTGGAGCATATGGTCTTCAGAAAGATGGGATCGAGACGGGTAAATTTATGGACGAATATGCTGGCTATTACGTTTTTTCTGTACATGCTCGTGATCTTAGTTGGGAATTGGGAAGTGCTCAATTTGAAGAGTGGGTTTTGAAAAATCATATCGTAGAAAAATCGCTGCAAAAATAAGGAGGAATTTTGTGGTCGATTTTCTCATTTTCTTATTCATTTTTGTAGTGGGATTTTTTATTATGCAAGTGCTCATTTACCGATTTGCAAAGAAAAACATCCAAAAATATACAAAAACAAAATGGATTCATATGTGGCTAGAGATGAATATGAAAAAGGGTCCGAGATTAGATTTTTTTGATTTTGTAGTTATTGTACTCGTATGTATCGTATGGAAAATATGGCTGTTTCCTTTTATATAATACACATGCTAATGATTTTTTCTTTTATCATAAAATAACGAAAAGAACCTGTCTTGTGGCAGGATTTTTTCGTTATAGTAATAGTTGTAAAAAACTTGCAGTTATAAGTAAAATAGTGAGTAGTGTTGTGAAAGATATTTTGACAAATACAGAAACACATACATACGGAATTAAAGTGTGATTACAGAATGGACAAATTGGCTGTGTGCAAAGTGTGGGGTAATAAGAAAGAGGTCGTCCACTGTTGGACGACCTCTTTCTTATTATGCTTGGTTCGTGCGGAAGAATGGAAGCTTCTGCACAATGTGAATTAATCCGTATGCAAGAATTAAGCACATAAGGGGATTAATGAAAAATCCATAGCGATTAATTGCTAAGAATAAGTTTGAGAAGATAATGTAAATAATAGAACTTGCTACTAGCATCATAACGCGTTTATGTTTAAATGAATTTAGCATGAAGCAGAAGCTGCTCAAGAATGTACCGATAATAAACACTCTATGACATAGTTGCATAAAGTTGTGAATACGGTATTGATCTACAGCAGGAGCTGTTTTGAATAATTCAATTGTTTTACCGACAGTGAACCAAGAGAACCAATAAGTGAAGTCCGTCTTAAAGCCGTTCTTGATTAATTCTTTTGCGTATGCCCCTTTGTCATCTAAGCCTTTGGCTCTCATTTCATTTACTATATTTTCATATCCAATTTTATTAAATGGATCAGCACCGGCAATTAGTGGATCAGCACCTTGGGTTGAGAATAAAATAAATTGGTTGAGTGCTAAATAGTTACGAACAACCCATGCACCAATAATAAAGAAAGGTCCGATAAACCATAACAATCCGATTCGAATGGAGTCTTTAAATCCATATGTAAATAACACAACAAGAACAGGAATGAGCATCATTGGAGCTGGATTTGGACGGAACATAAGTAAAATTGAAACGACAATTCCAAACCATATATGGAATTTCACTTTATTGTATTTCCATGCAAGAACAAATACATATACACATAACGCCAATAAGAATATGGATGGAACTTCTGTTAGCAATGTACGGAAGTATGTATAGTTACTTGGATAAATAGCATATAAAATACTTGCAACAATTCCATAAATGTTTTTTTCGAACAATTCTTTTCCTATTAAGAATACTAATAGCACTGTGCAAAGGTTCATGATCATGTTAATAACAGTTGCTACGTAATAGTAAGGAATTGATGTAATATCAGAAATAATCATAGCGCCAGCTAATAGTAATGGCTGACCTGGTGTAATATATGCATTTTTCCCTGGAACTTCACTAGGTTCTAAATACACATAACCAAATACACCATGTTTTAATAGTTGTTCAGCTGTTAACGAATAGTTAAAGGCATCATTTGCACCATATGTTACTTTGACTAACTCTCCATCTAATCCTGGCTGTTTTACTAAACAAAAAACGTGCAACAGGAAAGAAAGCGCCAAAATTGCATATACCGCTTTAGGCAAACTCTTAAACTTAGTAAGCAAAAATGAGCAACTCCTTTTTTATTAATTCTTTCGTATTTTCATGTGAAATCTTTAATAGTATTAAGGATTTCCAAAACATAGTTATTATATCATAAAGTGGAATGCTGAAATTAAGTTTTTCAAGAATGAGTAATTTGTATGCCACAATTTAACTGGTGATTAAGGGAATATTAAGACAATACATTTATGATAGAAGCAAGTATGCAGACGAAATATGTCATATATGTTATTTTAATAGAAATAGTTCTTTCGATGCGGGGAAATTAAGACATAGAAACGAGGGAATGAATTGAAGTATGGTTCTACACTTTTTGATCTTCCAAAAAGAAATATATTAATTTCTAGTATTATAAGTAGTATGGTGACTTTATTGGTAATAACTATGCTGTTTATGATTTTAAAGGTTTTTAATTTAGACATAATGAAAGCTCATTTAAATCAAAATCTTGTTTTAATTGTTATGATGATTTTCATATGGGGCATAACATTTTATATTTCACATTTTAATAAAAAAGAGATGTCTATACTTAGGGAATCCCTACGAGTGCATTTTATATTATTTTTACTAGCTCATACAGTAGCGTTATTTTATATTTTCATGCAAGTTAATATGAGTTTCATAGAGGCAATGAATTGGATTTACTTTTATAACATGCAGTTTATATTAAGTGTTGTAGCAATTTATGCAATATACATTCTTGTTTATAATTTAATAGGCAAGGTTTTTCTAAGTATGATTTTAACGAGCTGTACGTTAGTCATTTTAGGTATTGTGAATTATTTAAAGCTTATTTTTAGAGGTGATCCGCTGTATCCTTCTGATTTCACACAAATTATGCATATGCAATCTGTTATACCGATGGTGATGGACTATTTTAGCTGGAGTTATATTTTTGTCATTATCTTAAGTATCGTGGCTTGTATTGTAGCAGGGATATATATGAGAAGGTATATTCAAAATGTAAAGATTCATTTAGGAATAAGAGCCTTATTAGTAGTAGGATCTATTTTTGTTCTATATGCGTACGGTAATTTTGCGAACACATTTATGAATAAAGTATTTCAAAAATCAGGTGTAGATTTTGTTTTGTGGGATCAAAATGAGAACTATGCTTCAAATGGTTTTGTACTTGGGTTTATTAGCAATTTAGATACAACAGTTATGGAAAAACCAAACAATTATTCTAAAGAAAATATGCTTCAAATAGCAAACGATATAAAACAACAATATAGTGGAAATATAGGGAATCAAAAGAAAAAAGAGAAACCGAATATTATTTTTGTAATGAGTGAATCGTTTTGGGATCCGACGAAAGTAACAAATCTTTCTTTTAGTGAAGATCCTGTACCAAATTTGCATCATTATATAGAAAATTTTCCTGGTGGACAAACTATTTCTCCTACATTTGGAGGTAATACGGCGAACGTCGAATTTGAAGCGTTAACGAGTTATTCAATGAGTTTGTTAAAGCCAGGTTCTATACCATATCAGCAGGTTATTACAAATAAGAAAGAAATTCCATCAATCCCTACGGCGTTGAAAAAAGAAGGGTATTACACAAGTGCAATTCATTCATTTGGTCGCTCATTTTTCAAACGCGATGACGTATACAGAGTGTTAGGGTTTGATAAGTTTAATGCAGAGGATACGATGGAAAATGTAGATATTGATGGAGATTATATTAGTGATTTAGCGATGAGTAAAGAGATAATTGCTGAGTTAGAGAAACAAAAACAACCTACATTTATTCATGCAGTTACGATGCAAAATCATTTTCCATTTACAGAGGGACGATTTGGTGAAAACCTAATAGAAATTAGCGGGCTAGAAAATGAAGAATCAAAGGGAGAATTAGAGACGTATACAGAAGGGTTAAGACGTTCAGATGAGGCCCTTCAATATTTAATAGAACAACTAGATAATTTAGATAGACCTACATTATTAGTATTTTTTGGAGATCATCTTCCATCATTAGGAACAAATAAATCTTTTTATAAAGAAAATGGGTATATAACGAATGAAAAAACACCGAATGAACGTTTAGCGATGGCGCAAACGCCGCTATTAATGTACGCAAACTTTGATATGCCAAATGATAATTTAGGTGTAGTAAGTCCAATTTATTTTTCTAATCTTATTTTTGATTATGCAGGATTAAATAAATCCTTATTTTATCAATTTTTATCCGAATTTTATAAGGAAATACCGGTGCTTAGAGATGAATTAAAAGTTGATAAAAATGGAGAAGTAATCAATGATTTAACAAAGAAACAAAAAGAAATGTTAGAGCAATATAAAATGCTCCAATATGATTTACTCGTCGGAAATCAATATAGTAAAGATATCCTTTTTAAATAAAAGAAACAAAAAGAACTTGTATAACGATACAAGTTCTTTTTTATAGTATTTAACGGGGTAACCAGACAAGCTGGGTTTAGGGAGTATTACTTGTACCTTTAGTATAAATGAAAATGTAATCGTTGTATTAGTTGATTTGTGAGAAATGTGTGAATTTTAATGTTTTTGAAAACTACGTTCCTATCGATATGATTTGGCATAGGTTTTTATGAATGTAAAAACTTTATAAGTTCTTCGTTTAATTCATCCGCTTGATCGATTGGGGAGCCGTGACCACTATTGGTGAGAGGATGTAACTGAGAATTTTTAATCTGTTTTTGTGTAAGTTCAGCGCTTTTGTATGGGATAAGTTGATCGTGAATACCGTGGAATATTTTTGTTGGCACGTTAATTTTACTTAAATCTTTCGTTACATCTTCATTTGCAGCTGCTTGCAATATTTTGATGAGGGCATAGGAAGCAGACTGCATACCGAGATAAGAAAACCATTCTAACGTAGCAGATCCTAAGTTTCTATTAAAAAATGATAAAGATACATCATTTAAAAATTTAGGGAGATTGGCATACATTTGATTAATGAGAGTATCTGCTTGTTCTTTTGGGACACCATAGGGAGATTCTTGATTTTTAACGAAAGAGGGGGAAACGGCATCGACTAATACAAGTTTAGAAATACGCTGACCATTATAGCGAGACATGTACCGAATAGAAAGGGCACCGCCTACTGAGAAACCGACTAATGTAGCATTTTCGACTTGAAGTGCTTCTAAAACGATGGCGATATCGTCTGCTAAACGATCGTATGTGTAACCAGTCCATGGTTTATCAGACTGCCCATTTCCGCGTATATCCATAGCGATGCAGCGGAAACCGTGCTGTGGTAACACGTTGAGTTGATATTGGTACATTTGATGATTTAAAGGCCAACCATGGACGAAGAACACAGTTTTACTACCAGGACCGGGATTAACATCTTGCACAAAAATATGCACATCTTTCTCGACGGTAACAAACATGAATGAGCCTCCTATTCATACGCCAGAAGCGTAGGATTTCGTTCTATTAAGACATCAAGCTTTCCTTCATTTTTTACCATTTATATAAAATCTCTCCTACATAATATACGTATTATTGTTTATAATTTTTATGATTACATATCGTCTGAAAATATCAAAACGTTGGGATGATTTTCCTCAAATGTTCGATTTATCTTTGTTTGTATAAGAAAATCATTTATTATAATAAATGGTATTCTTCGAGATATTATGTTGAAGGGGTGTTGAAGTGAAAGAAAGTTTTCTATCATATAAAGAAGAAGAAAGGAATGCCAAAATCTTTTTGTGGGTGCTATACGTCATTGTTATTTCATACCAAGTTTTATATGCAATCGTATTAGAGAATAAATCACTAACGGATAAGGGACATAGCATAATATGGCAAGTAATTTGGGGAACTGTAATACTCGGTGTGAATGTATATTTAATAAAAAAAGAGAAAGCGAATCTTGTTAAATATGCATGTTTATTTGCATACATAGGAATAGAAATTGCTAATATACTTTCGTATATGCTTTATAATAAGGCGGCATTTGATGGGGTAAATATAATAGAAATTATTCTCATCTTCTTTGTACCTATATTTTTAAATAAAAAATATTTTGTGTTTGTACTTTCAACTATTGTAGTGAAATATGTGATTTATTTATTTGTATTAAAAGAAGTAAAAGGATTTATGTTCCTCATTATGTATACACTCGTATTAATAGCAGCATACATCATTTTAAATCGATTTATACAATACCTTTCAGCGGTAAAGGAAAGTATTAAGATTGCTAGTGAATCACAAAAATTAGCAGTAATCGGAAAAATGGCAGCGACAGTGGGACATGAAATTAAAAATCCCCTTGCTTCATTAAAAGGATTTACGCAATTACAACGAGAGAAGCATGGGGAGGACCCTATTTACAAACAGATGATTTTTGAAATAGAAAATATGAATAATATGATAAGTGAATTGATGGAAGTTGCTACATGTAAACCCTCTATTTATAAGAAACATAATATAGGTGAGATTGCATTACAAGCAGTAGCAATTCTTCGAGAAAAAATGAATGAATCTAGTGTCCAGCTTATTTCTAATATAGAAGAAAAGATAATAGAAGTTGAATGTGATGAGCGGAAAATACGAGGAGTCTTTCTCTATGTCATAAAAAATGCTCTGGAGGCAATGGAGCAAGGTGGCACACTAGAGTTACGATTAGAAAATAAAGGACAAGATTATGTAATGCTAAGTGTAATCGATACTGGTTACGGTATTAAGAAAGAAAATTTGGCTCGTGTTACAGAAGCTTTTTATACAACGAAACAAGATAAAATTGGTTTGGGACTTACGGTAGCGAATCGGCTTGTTACGGAGCAGCATCTTGGTGAATTACATATTTCAAGTAAAAGAGATATTGGAACTAGAATAGATATCATTCTCCCGAAGCAACGTGGAAATAGTGAAATCCAAGGGGGAGAAAAGCTAGGAGTTACCATATGAATAAAGACGATATATTTAAAAATGAAGAAATGAAGGCGCTGAAAATATATTTAAGTTTATTTTTCATTATATTTTTTGTATACGATCTTGCCTACGAATTTATTGTACCTTTAATAGGAGGAGAGCAAGAAGGAGTAGGACAATTTGAAGATGGTTTAGGTTTATGGCTTTATTTTCTGATGGTGGTTCTATTTTGTACTGGAATATACTTTATGAAATGGAAAAATCCATTTGCAGTAAAGTATATTATTCTAATTGGATATAATCTATTAGATTTTATCCATAATTTTATGATTTACTACGGTAGTGATGCTGAGTTTGATGGTGGGAATATAGTAGAAGGATTTTTTATTTTATTTGCCCCACTCTTTGTGAATAAAAGATATTTTTGGTTAGTTCCGAGCATACTGGTTGGCAAATATGCTCTTATAGGAATCATTATTCATTCATCACTCGTTTTAATTCCGATGGCATTATATAGCGTATTTACTATCATATGTTGGATTATGTTTTTAAGGTTCCAATCTTACGTTCGTACGCTTGAGATGATGAATAAAGAAATACAACAAACAGAAAAGCTAGCAACTGTTGGGAAAATGGCTACAGTTATTGGTTACAAAATTAGAAGACCTCTAGCGAATTTAGATAAATTTGTAAATAAGCAAGCGAGTAAATATCCAGAGGATAAAATATATAGTGATATTATGAAACAAGAAGTAGAACGAATTCATACAATCGCTACAGAACTTAGTGGATTTGAGAAATCTAAATCAATAGAATCAGAAGTTCATAATATAGAAGAAATTATCGCTTATGTTATTCGAGTTATGGGGAAGCCTGCTTTAAATCAAGGCGTACACATACAAGGTATTTATAGTAAAGACATACCATCGATTACATGCGATGAAAAACGATTAAAACAAGTGTTTTTTAATTTAATTAAAAATGCGATTGAAGCAATGTCAGTTGGCGGAACGATTACGATTAAAGTGACTAAGTGACTGTAGAAGATGCAATCATTATTCAAGTTAAGGATGAGGGTTGCGGTATTCCAAAAGATAAAATTCCGAAGCTAAATGAAGCATTTTACACAACGAAAGAAACTGGAACAGGTTTAGGTTTAGTAGTTACAGAAAAAATTATTAAAGACCACAACGGTAAAATGAGTTTTGAAAGTGAAGTTGGGGTTGGAACGACGGTGAAGGTTGTATTGCCGATATCATGAAAAGTTATTTTAAAAAGGGAGATCACTTATTTGAGAGTGAACTCCTTTTTTTTGAATAAAAATTCAAAATTGTTCACACTATTAGTGCAGTATATGGAAAATAAAATTCGAAATATGGTTATTTTGCAGTGAAAGTATATAATGAACTTGTCTGTTATTTGTTTTAATTCATTTGTATTGTTATTTGTTGACCCGAATCTCGGGTCTTTTTTGTGGAATGAATTGTTTTAAGTGTGAGTTATATGTCAGTGATTAAAAAAACAGAATATACAGCACTGGCAGTAATTCCAGGGTTAATATAAAGGGATATAGCATCTCCTCTCGAAACAAGGTTTCCAGTGGTAATACTAGTCCAAGTTACAGTAGCGGGACCTACTACGGGAGTAGGATTAAATACTTGAATTTGTCCCGATCCAGTATCCGTCGGTTTAATGGAAAATACTATAGTTCCGGTAATTTTGTTTGTGGTAGTTAAAGTAATAGTAGTTAGAATGTAACTGGAAGTAGGAGCGGTGAGGTTTGTGGGGACATTCCTGCAAATATCAATCGTATAAGCAGCAGCAGGTAAGTTATTTACATTTATAGACGCCGTAAACCCAACTATACTACCAAATCCAGCAGTGACATATGGAATAACATTAGAGTCAATTCCAGGGGAGCCCGCTATACGTTGAAAACCAGCATTTGTTCCTTGAAACACAATACTTTTTGCTGAAGCACTACCAGCGGAGCCAGTGGGTCCAGTACTTCCAGTGATGCCGGTGGGTCCGGTGATGCCAGTGGGTCCGGTGCTTCCGGTAGATCCGGTGTTTCCGGTAGGTCCAGTATTCCCGGTGGGTCCAGTGATGCCAGTGGGCCCAGTGATGCCAGTGGGTCCAGTGCTTCCGGTAGATCCGGTGTTACCAGAAGGTCCAGTGATGCCAGTGGGTCCAGTGCTTCCGGTAGATCCGGTGTTACCAGAAGGTCCAGTGATGCCAGTGGGTCCAGTGCTTCCGGTAGATCCAGTGATGCCAGTGGGTCCAGTGCTTCCGGTAGATCCGGTGACGCCGGTGGATCCAGTGATGCCAGTAGATCCAGTGATGCCAGTGGGTCCAGTGCTTCCGGTAGATCCGGTGACGCCGGTGGGTCCAGTGATGCCAGTAGATCCAGTGATGCCAGTGGGTCCAGTGATGCCAGTGGGTCCAGTGCTTCCAGTAGATCCGGTGATGCCAGTAGATCCGGTGATGCCAGTGGGTCCGGTGCTTCCGGTAGATCCGGTGCTTCCAGTAGATCCGGTGTTCCCAGTGGGTCCAGTGCTTCCGGTAGATCCGGTGTTACCAGAAGGTCCAGTGCTTCCGGTAGATCCGGTGTTACCAGAAGGTCCAGTGATGCCAGTGGGTCCGGTGCTTCCAGTAGATCCGGTATTCCCAGTGGATCCAGTATTCCCGGTAGGTCCGGTGCTTCCAGTAGCCCCACTTTCTACTAAGACAATATAATCTGGAGATACATTAGGAAATCCTTGAGGTGCATCCTTTTTTACAACATAGCCGCTGCTCGTATAAGTAACAACTTGTCCGGCTTTATAGTTTGGAGCGGCTGCAAGACTAAAGGCGGTAGTACTTTGTAAACCAGCTCCTGTACCCCCAGTAGCGCCGGTAGCTCCAGTGGGTCCGGTACTTCCAGTGATGCCAGTGGGTCCAGTGATGCCAGTGGATCCGGTGATGCCAGAAGGTCCAGTGATGCCGGTAGGTCCGGTGATGCCAGTGGGTCCAGTATTCCCGTTAGAACCACTGGGGCGTCTGCCATCGCAACTAAAACAATTACGTCGGTACATGTATGTTCTCCTTTCTATATTTTGAAAATCTAGTTTTTAAAATAGAACTACTATATGTATATTAGAAATTCTATATTTTTGTGCGGTTGATTGTATAGTGTGTTTAGATTTTAACAGTAGGGTGAAAGTGTATTGTATATCGAATTTTTTTCTATTTTAAGTTTAGTAAAAAGAGATAGCTAAATTAGCTATCTCTTTAAAAATTTATAACCACCATTTTTCCTGTGGAACCAAAGTAACATCCACTTCAAAATTCTCTTTAAACCAATCATACATCAATGTTTCTTTCACTTACTACATACATTGTATATTGTTCATAATTTTCTGTATATATTTTAAAAGAAAAATGGTGGTACAATATATGAAGGATACGAGAAGAGAGGATGAAGATTAGAGTATGTACGTTACTGTAACAGAAGCAGCATATAAAAAGATTGTGGATACGATTCCAAATGAAGCGAAATATATAAAGTTATTTTACGATAATGAAGGTTGCGGTTGTGTAATGAGCGGAATTATCGATTTAGTAGCTGTAGCAGAAAAAGATGAGCGCGATGTGGATATCGAATCTAGCACAATGAATTTTATCGCAGATCGCACAAAGCTTGTATTTATGGATGATAAATTAACAGTTGATTGGCATGAAGGTGGAGGGACGTTTCAGCTGAAGAGCCCGAGCCAATTTTATAATCCAAATATGAAGTTACACGTTCGAGTGTAGTAAAGAAAAGGTGGTTCCAAAACGTATTTTGGAACCACCTTTTTTAGTGTATAAGTCGCTATATTTAAAAAATCGCTGATATAATTCGAGTTGCGCCGATATATTTTGAAAATCGCCGATATAATCAGAGTTGCGCTGATATATTCAGAAAATCGCTGATATAATTTCATGCCCCAAAACGTTTCATACAATAAAAAGATTTTTTCACATAATGAAATGTACATATGATTGAATTTTCTGTATAATCTTATTTGCGGAGGGGATACGCATGAGAAGATGGGGAATTGAGTTATTAATTTTAGCAGTCGTTATTATTTGGGGGATTAATTTTACGATTGCGAAATATGGACTTTTAGAATTTACAGCAATTGAGTTTACTGCACTTCGGATGATATCGGCGGCACCGCTTATGTTACTCCTTACATTTTTTATTGAAAAGTCGGTTTATATGGAGAGAAAAGATATACCTAGATTAATCATCGTTAGCGTTGTAGGTATTGTACTGTATCAAACGTTATTTATGGAAACTGTTAAATATACATCCGCTACAAATGCCTCTTTACTCATTTCTATTTCACCTATTTTTACAACTGTATTTGCGATTATCTTAAAACAAGAAAAGTTTTCTTCTCGAAAGCTTATCGGTTCGATTATTGCCTTTTGTGGTGCAGCCTTAGTTTTAGTAGCAGGGCATTCACTGGCTAGTTCTTTTTACGGGAATGGGATTGGACTCATTACATCAATATGTTGGGGGCTTTATCCTGTTTTAGCTGGTCCATTAATTAAAAAATATTCAGCGCTACGTGTTACCGCATGGTCAGCACTAGTTGGCGCGATTCCACTCTTGCTTTTAAGTGGACCATACGTATTTATAATGCCATTTCATATTACACATGGAATAACACTATTCGCTTTACTATATTCTATTTTCTTTGTAACAGTATTTGGTTTAGTAATGTGGTATGTTGGTGTTCAAAAAATTGGAGCATCACATACGATGGTATATATGTATATAACGCCACTTGTAGCTGTTTTATTTGCAGCTGTATGGGCAAATGAATACGTATCGTTTCAACAAATAATCGGTGGAATTATTATTTTCTTCGGTTTATGGTTTGTGAAATCGGAGAAAGTAAAAGTGCATTCTACTGTGGGGGAACCTATATCAAAATAGGAAAACAGATCACCTATGATCTGCTTTCCTATTTTTTTATTTTTGGTAAGAAGATGAGAAATAAGATCGCAGTAATAAGTGGAATTAAGTTTAAAAATGGAATACGGAAGAGTGTAATAAGAATAATACCCGGAAGAAGGACACCGAGGACAGCGTAGAAAATACTATGGTTTTTCGTGTACCAATATAATGAAAGTCCAATAAGTGCAGGGATAATAAGGTGAATGAGAGCCATTAAAAAATAAATCATTAGACGCCCCCTTTATTTGTGTACTTATTACATCATATCCGTATGTTCATAGATTGATATCAATTTTTTCATAAATGGACGAAAAATGTTTGAAAAAACGTCACAAATTATGGGGGGATGATCTTTGAAATCTTGTATAATATTATTTTCTAAAAATATTTAAACAACATAAACATACCGTTTATGTTGTTTTTAATTTGAGTGAAATGAATGTAAGTAGTATAGACTTGAAAAAATTTATTGTTGGATAGATAAAAATTACGGAAGAGGAGAACATCATGATTAGTATGTCATTAAGGTCGTTTAAAATTCAATCGTATTATATACTAGGTATTCTTTTACTAGGCTGGATGGTAACGCCGTTTTCAGCACATTTTTTAGGTGCAGGAATTGGACTTATCGTAAGTATGTATTGCGTTTGGCTTTTAGGGAGACGAATTGAGAAGCTTGGAGATAGTATCGTAAAGAAAACGAAAGCGCCGACGCTCGGTATGTTTAATCGTTTTGCCGCTGCTATTTTAGGCGCTATTATTATGTACGAAATTGAGCACCATATGGTAATGTGGGCATTTGCAGTAGGGATTATGGGCGGTTATTTCTTAATTGTTGTGAACTTAGGTTATTATAGTATGAAAGATGAAAAGGAACTAACAAAAAGATAAAAAGCCTCTTTTTAGATGGAATAGAGGATCTAGCGAGGGATAGAAGCGTTTAAATCCTTTTTTAGCTCCATACGTTGTGAAACTAGAGGGATGTAATTTATATGTTCGAATCCGTAAGTTGTATGTGTAAAAATGAATTTACCCTAGAATAAGGGATCCAGCGATGAATAGTACAACAGGAAGCGAAACGTTGCATAAAATATAGGTTTTTGCTTCCGATAAGTTAACATGAAATTACGTATTAGTATGACTTTTATGTTCTTTAAAAAAGTTGGATATAATACAAAAAACTATTCCGGTAATTAGAATAATATATTTTATCGTTTCACTTGTATGCTCAAATAAATGAACGTTAAGCATTACAAGTCCCCAAAACATTTGAATCGCTCCATAACTGAATAAATTTTTTCCTGTACGAGAAAATTTTTCCATAGGTTTCATCCCTTCCTATATATGTAAATTATATCATGAAAAACTAAAAACAAATAACTATAAAGTGAAAATTATGTAAATTAACAAACGAAGTCACAGATGAAGAGAGTAACGTTTCACTTTATATAAGATATAGAAAGAAGCTTACGTAAAAAACGTAAGCTTCTTTTTTATGTAAGTGTGTGTAACCGTTAAGCCGCATTGGGTTTTGTCGGTGAGTACGCGAAACTTTACGGTTACACGACACTTATTCATATGAGTAAAGGGTTATTCCAACAGAAAGTTTGCGCTTAAGCGATTGGGCCGCCTAAGTTAATAATGTCTTCAGATACGCTGTCGAACTTTTTGAAGTTAGCTTTGAATTCATTTGCAAGTTCGATTGCTTTTGCTTTATAAGCAGCTTTATCAGCCCAAGTTTGTTCAGGCATTAACACTTCGTCAGGTACACCTGGTACGTGAAGTGGAACTTCAAGACCGAAGATGTCATGTTTAGCTGTTTCAGTTTTCGCAAGTTCACCGCTTAATGCTGCTTGAATCATTGCACGAGTGTAACCTAAGTTCATACGTTTACCAACGCCGTATTCGCCACCAGTCCAGCCAGTGTTTACTAAGAATACTTTCGCATCGTGTTTCTCAATTTTTTCACCAAGCATTTCAGCATAGCGAGATGCATCAAGTGGTAAGAATGGTGAACCGAAGCAAGTTGAGAATGTTGCTTGCGGAGATGTAACACCGCGCTCTGTTCCTGCTAGTTTACTAGTGTAACCACTTAAGAAGTGATACATAGCTTGTTCTTTTGATAACTTACTGATTGGAGGCAATACGCCAGATGCATCAGCAGTTAAGAAGATAATTGTATTTGGGTGTCCTGCAACACTTGGCAGTACGATATTGTCAATCGCATGCATAGGGTATGCAGCACGAGTATTTTCTGTTAAAGTAGTATCGTTATAGTCTGCGATACGCGTTTGGTCATTAATGATAACGTTTTCTAAAACAGATCCAAATGTGATTGCATCGAAAATTTGTGGTTCTTTCTCGTGAGAAAGGTTTACACATTTCGCGTAGCAACCGCCTTCAATATTGAATACACCGTTATCAGACCAACCGTGCTCATCATCACCGATTAATTTACGGTTTGGATCAGCAGATAATGTTGTTTTACCTGTTCCAGATAAACCGAAGAATAATGCTACATCGCCTTCTTCACCTACGTTTGCAGAGCAATGCATAGAAAGGATATCTTGTTCAGGTAATAAGAAGTTCATAATAGAGAAGATTGATTTTTTCATTTCTCCAGCGTATTCTGTACCACCAATTAGTACGATACGTTTTTCGAATGAAACCATAATGAATGCTTCAGAGTTTGTACCGTCAACAGCTGGATCAGCTTTGAAATTCGGTGCAGAAACAATTGTGAACTCTGATTCATGAGTTGTTAATTCTTCTTCAGTTGGACGAATGAATAGTTGATGTACAAATAAATTGTGCCATGCATATTCATTAATAACTTGAATTGGTAGGCGGTAATTGCGGTCAGCGCCTGCAAATCCTTTGAAGACGAATAACTCTTCTTTCTCTTTTAAGTATTCTAAAACTTTCGTATATAATTTATTAAAATGTTCTTCAGAAATCGGTTGGTTCACTGCTCCCCAAGCAATTTTGTCAGCAACCGATGCTTCTTTCACAATAAATTTATCTTTAGGAGAACGTCCTGTATATTTTCCAGTTGAAGCAGAAACGGCACCAGTCGAAGTTAATTTCCCTTCATTTCGCATTAATACTTTTTCCACTAATTGCGGAACACTTAGTTGAATCTGTGCATTGCTTCCGTTCAATAATTCGTGTAAACCAATTTGGACATTCACAGTACTCATATTTATATACCATCCTTTTCATTTAATGAAATATTTCTCGTAATCCCCAATAAGAGTATAACACAATTATATAAATAATGTATACTATTTATTTCTTTTTGTTTGTGTGAATACATTATTTCCTTATTAATATTTCATTTTAGGCGCATTGAGAAAAACTTTCACGAAAATGTGAATATTAATTGACAAATGAATATCATTTCTTTAGTATAGGTTGGGACGGATACTCTCTTATCCCGAGCTGGCGGAGGGACAGGCCCGATGAAGCCCAGCAACCTCACTTGTATTGGTAAACACAAGTGAATAGGTGCTAAAACCTGTGCGAGGCTACAGGTCTCGAACGATAAGAGCGAAGGGCAAAAAGCAGTATGCAAGTAGCAAATTAAACCTTTCCTCTCTATTATGTAGGAAAGGTTTTTCTGTATGCTTGTGTGGGAGAATAAATGTATGTCGCAATCTGTGGCAAATTAAGGATGAGTTCCGTACAATATATACAATTACTGTAGGGAGGTTTACCACATGACAAAAAAACGTCATCTGTTCACATCTGAGTCTGTAACTGAAGGACATCCAGATAAAATTTGTGACCAAATTTCTGATTCAATTTTAGATGCGATCTTATCAAAAGACGCAAATGCACGTGTAGCTTGTGAAACAACTGTAACAACTGGTTTAGTATTGGTAGCGGGGGAAATTACGACTTCTACTTACGTAGATATTCCAAAAATCGTTCGTGAAACAATTCAAGGCATTGGTTACACACGCGCAAAATACGGATTCGATGCAGAAACTTGTGCAGTTTTAACATCTATCGATGAGCAATCTGCTGACATCGCTATGGGTGTTGACCAAGCGCTAGAAGCACGCGAAGGTCAAATGACTGACGCTGAGATTGAGGCAATTGGTGCAGGAGACCAAGGTTTAATGTTTGGTTTCGCATGTAATGAAACACAAGAGTTAATGCCACTTCCAATCTCGCTTGCTCACAAATTAGCTCGCCGTTTAACTGAAGTACGTAAAAATGATACATTATCATACCTACGTCCGGATGGAAAAACGCAAGTTACAGTTGAGTATGATGAAAATGGTAAACCAGTACGTGTTGATACTATCGTAATTTCTACACAACATCACCCAGATGTTACATGGGAAGAAATCGATCGCGACTTAAAAGAGCACGTAATTAAAGCTGTAGTACCAGCAGAATTAATCGATGGAGAAACGAAATTCTTCATTAACCCAACTGGCCGCTTCGTAATTGGTGGACCACAAGGTGATGCTGGTTTAACAGGACGTAAAATCATCGTTGATACTTACGGTGGATACGCTCGCCATGGTGGCGGTGCATTCTCTGGTAAAGATGCAACGAAAGTTGACCGTTCTGCAGCATATGCAGCTCGTTATGTTGCGAAAAACATCGTAGCAGCTGGTCTTGCTGAAAAAGCAGAAGTACAACTTGCATACGCAATCGGTGTAGCACAACCAGTATCAATTTCAGTTGATACATTCGGCACTGGTAAAGTATCTGAAGACGTATTAGTAGAACTAGTTCGTAACAACTTCGATCTTCGCCCAGCTGGTATTATTAAAATGCTAGACTTACGTCGCCCAATTTACAAACAAACTGCAGCTTACGGCCACTTCGGACGTACTGATGTAGATCTATCATGGGAACGTACAGACAAAGCTGCAGCTTTAAAAGAGCAAGCTGGTCTATAATATATGAAAAAAAGCTTTGCGCAGTGAGCGCAAAGCTTTTTTTATATATAATTACGTTGGAATAAAGCGAAGAATTCAATATCATGCCAAGTGCCATTGCGGAATATAGCTTCTTTACAAGTTCCTTCATGTTGAAAACCGAGCGATTTATATAATTTAATTGCTCTATCGTTAAAAGAAAATACTCGTAAAGAAAGGCGATGTAAATTTAATTCTAAAAATGCATAATCCAATAATAAGATGAAAGCTTCCTTCCCATAACCTTGCCCCCAGTAACTCTTGTTACCAATATCAATAATACATTCAGCGTTTCGATTATACGAATCAATATGAATTAAAGAAGTAATACCAATTGAAAGATGCGTAGCTTTTTCTTCAATGATATAGCTCTTAGAGTTCGGAGAATGAATAAATTGCTGGCAAAGTTTTTCTGTGTCTTGAAGGGAATATTTATCAAGAGTGAGAGTAGTTGAACTCATAACGTCCATATCATTATGCCATTTATAATATGTTAGAATATCATCTTCGGAAAACTTTCGTAACTGGATACGGTTTGATTCAAACAATGTAAGTCCCCCTTTTGTATTTACTATTTTTTGTTCATTATTTCAACACAAGAGCTACAATAAATCTCTCCTTCTAGCTCAATATACTTTTTCATATTCGTCATGCCATTTGCCGGAAGCGGCATATGAATCCATGCTTTTTCATATGTTTGTATTTCTTTTTGGCATGATTTACAAACAGTTGGCTTTTTTTGAAACATGTGAAATTAACTTTTCATTTGACGTGCTTTGCCCGCACAAAATGCACTGCTTAGTAAAAATAGCGTGGCGCATATAATACTTACTAATGTAGCGTATGGAATTGCGCCTTTTAGAGAAAAGCCGACAGTGATGGAAGCGATAAATAAGAGGATGAATGTTGTTGTTAATTTTTTGTATAGTTCCATAATAGGTAGACCTCCAATTTATTTTTTAGTACAAGTTTTAAAATTGAATTCTATGTATGTAGAAAATATAAAGAGTAGCTAAAGGTGTGTAGTCTAAGGAGTATAAGAAAGTACACTTTCCTTTTTGTGGGTTATTATACTTATATTGTATCATGGCGCATTGTTGGCTTCATACATAATTGTGTAAAGATATGTATGATAAAATGAAGAAAAGTCTTTAAGAAAGGAAAGATGAAAAAATGAGCGTAACCGAACATAAAAAACAAGCGCCCAAAGAAGTGCGCTGCAAGATTGTAACAATTTCCGATACACGTACAGAAGAGACAGATAAGAGCGGACAACTATTACATGAACTATTAAAAGAAGCAGGCCATACAGTGACTTCTTATGAAATTGTGAAAGATGATAAAGAAAGTATTCAGCAAGCTGTGTTAGCTGGTTATCATAGGGAAGACGTAGATGTTGTATTAACAAATGGCGGAACTGGTATTACGAAACGCGATGTGACGATTGAAGCAGTATCAGCGTTATTACATAAAGAAATTGTCGGATTTGGTGAGTTGTTCCGCATGATTAGTTATTTAGAAGATATCGGAAGCAGCGCAATGTTAAGTAGAGCAATTGGTGGTACAATTGGGCGCAAAGTAGTCTTCTCGATGCCAGGATCGAGCGGAGCGGTTCGCCTTGCGATGAATAAATTAATTTTACCAGAACTAGGTCATATTACATTTGAGCTGCATCGCCAATGAGTAAATGGGCTGGAATTGTGTTAGCAGGCGGTATGTCGAGTAGATTCGGTGAGCCGAAAGCGTTAGCGAGCTGGCAAGGTAGTACGTTTATTGAGCATATTTTGAAATTGATGACAAGTGCGCTCCAAGAAGTTGTAGTCATTAGTCATTCTCATATAAAAGAGCGAGTAGAGCAACTCGTACAAGTTCCTGTTATAGAAGATATTCCGCATTATAAAGGGAATGGACCACTTGCAGGCATTGTATCAGGAATGGAATACATAGAAGCAGATTGGTACGCTATTATGCCTTGCGATGCGCCAAATGTTTCGCATGAATGGTTTACCATTTTACTGGAGCAAACAAGTAATAATTATGATGCGGTTGTACCTATTATTAATGGAAGAAAACAACCGTTACTTGCAGCGTACCATAACCGCGTGAAAGAAAAGATTTATGCTTTGCTCCAAGAAGAAAAAAGAAGTATGGGTCAGCTTTTATCACAATGTAATGTGAAATATATTGCTGGTGAAGATATACAAGCAAATGCGGATTGGTTTATAAATGTGAATACGAAAGAAGAATATGTGCAGGCTCAAAAAGACCTTTCAAATGAATGAAAGGTTTTTTTGTATACAGAAATTGGGGAACAATTACTGTATAAAGGTATGTGAGTAAGTTGATTTTAAGGGGAATTCTTAAAATCACTATACAGTTAAAATACTGTATAACCATATATTAATTTTTATGGGTTTTTATTACAAGTCTATTTGTTTATGTTTGTTTTTGTTATAATGAATATAGAAATAATATAATATTTCACCTTGTGTATCATTTATTTAAGTAAATTTTACAATTGTATAATAAACTCCCTTCGTTTTTTGAAGGGAGTTTTTCTATTTAAGCAAGTAACTCTGATGCGTTATGCTGAAGGACTTCTTCATATTCGTTAAGCAAGCCACGAAAGATCTCATCCCAGCTTTTTGATTTCGCATAAGATAAAGCTGCTATTCCCATCTGCTTAAGTTTTTCTTCATTTTGCAATAAAAAATAAATGGATGATAGAAATGCGTCCTCATTTTTTGGGGGACAAAGAACTCCCGTTTTTCCATCTGTAATAATATTTTTAACCCCGCCACTATTTGCACCGATGACAGGTGTGCCGCATGCAAGCGATTCAAGTACAACATTTCCGAATGTTTCAGTGGCTGATGGAAATACCATCAAGTTAGAACAAGCGTATGCTTCAGCTAAATCCCCGCCTTGTAAATAGCCAGTAAACGTGACATTTGTTTGCGGAACAGTTTCACGCAAATTTGTTGCTAGAGGACCGTCTCCTGCTATAAGCCAATGAATATCGTTTCGAGTATGCGTTGATTTAACGATAAGATTTTGCAACGTATCAATATCTTTCTCAGGAGCAATCCGTCCAATATAGGAAAGGACGTACTTTGCTGTAATATTATATTTTTTTCGGAATAGGTCTGTATTGTAAGCTGGATGAAAGAGATTACAATCTACACCACGTCCCCATATGGAGAGGGCTTGAAAACCTTTATGTTTTAATTGATGTAATGTTTCAGGGGATGGAACGAAATTTTTTTGCATATGACTATGAAACCATTTTAAATAGTTCCAAAGCATATTGGAGAGAAATTCGATTTTGTAATAGCGTAAATAAGCATCGAAATCAGTATGATAAGAACCGACAACTGGTATGTTTAACTTTTTCGCATAATACAATCCACAAAGTCCCATGTTGAAAGGTGTAGCAATGTGAATTATGTCAGGTTTAAAGGAAAGAAGTTCTCGTTTAATGCGCGGAGTAGGAAAAGAAAAGCGACATTCTGGATATAATATTGTTAACGGGATACTTCTCATCTTGTTCACATTCGCTACGAAATTATCTTCAGCTGTATGCTGAGGTGCGAAAACAGAATAGGCGATATTTTCTTTCTGAAAATATCGTGTTAACCGCTCTAACGTTTTCGCAACCCCGTTCACTTGTGGCGTAAAAGTATCGGTAAAAATGGCGACTCTCATCATATCACTCCTTTATGTGAAAAGTGGGATGAATTGATAAAAAGAGATGATGCCAGAGCAAGTGCCGAGGCACATACCGACGAATACATCAGATGGATAGTGAAGCCCTAAATAAATGCGAGAAATACCGACGCATAATGCTAACGGTAATAGGAAAATAAGTAAGCTTGGATTATAGCAAATAAATGGAATAAAGACAGAGAAAACGGCTGTTGTATGACCAGACGGGAAAGAGTGGTCTTGTAATGGATGGACTGGATATTTTGCATCCTGAATTGTTAAATAAGGACGTTTTCGTGGATACCATCTTTTTAATATTTGCACAGGGACATGGCTAATTGCTAACGAAATAGCAGTTGCAATTGCAGCTTGATGCAAAGTTCCATCTGCGAAAATTAAAAAGAACAGTGTGAGTGCGATAGAGAAAGTCGCGCCACCGATATGAGTAATATTGCTGAAAAAGATATTTAACGTTTTTTGATCAAAGTAGCGGTTAATTCCTTTGAAAATGTAACATTCTATTTTATACAGTCCACTGACCTTCATGAAAATTCTCCTCCCTCGTTTACATATATATGGAGATATTAGCTTTTATTTTAATAAGATTTTGTTGAGCGAGTAATAATGTTTTGTAAAGAAAAAGTTAGATTTTATATAAAAAAGCTGCCAGTATTATGGCAGCTGTAAAATCATTTTTGTAGTGATTTATAATATTGGCCTTTTTCAACGTATTGCGTGCGAATTCGCTCCATGTCTTTACGGTCTTCTTCTGTTAACTCACGAACGACTTTCGCTGGACGACCGAAAGCTAATGTATTCGGCGGGATTTTCTTTCCTTGTGAAACGAGGCTTCCAGCACCGATAAAGGCTCCTTCGCCAATTTCAGCACCATCTAATATAATAGATCCCATTCCAATTAAAGCGTCTTTTTTTATATGACAGCTATGTAAAATCACTTGATGCCCAACTGTAACATCGTCTTCTAAAATAAGAGGATATTGCGGGCTTTGATGAAGTGTACATTGATCTTGTACATTTACCCGGTTACCAATGATTGTTGGTGATACGTCGCCTCGGATGACTGTATTAAACCAAATACTTGATTCCTCGCCAACTGTCACATCACCAGTAATGGTTACGTAGTCAGCGATAAAAGCACTACTCGCAATTTTCGGATTTTTTTCTTTGTAAGGATATATCATGTAAAGCCTTCCTTTCCTAGAGACTAGTTTCAGTGTATCAAATTATGAGAAAGAGTGAAATGGAGGAGGTCCGTATGTGGAATTATGAAGCGGAGGAAGCAAAGGCTGTAATCGTTATTGTACACGGCGCAATGGAATATCACGGGCGTTATGAAGCCGTTGCGGAAATGTGGAATCATATCGGCTACCACGTTGTGATGGGGGACCTTCCGTCACATGGAACGACTTCAAGAAATAGAGGACATATTGATTCATTTGATGAATACATAGAGGAAGTTAAATTATGGGTGAAAGAGGCAAGAAAGTATAGGTTGCCTATCTTTTTATTTGGTCATAGTATGGGTGGTCTTATCGTCATTCGTATGATGCAAGAAACGAAAAGAGAAGATGTAGATGGCATTATTTTAAGTTCGCCATGTTTAGGCGTATTAGCTGGACCTTCTGCACCGCTGCAAGCTGCCTCAAAAATATTAAATATTATTGCTCCAAAATTGCAATTTGCAACGAATCTTACAGTGGAAATGTCAACTCGTAATCATGAAGTGAGAGATGCGATGGAGAATGATTCATTGTTCTTGCGCAAAGTATCAGTACGTTGGTATAGTGAATTGATTAAGTCTATCGAAATGGCTCATAAGAAAATAAACGATTTTCCAGATGTTCCGCTCTTGCTAATGCAAGCATGTGAGGATAAACTTGTAGATAAAACACGTGTCCGCACTTGGTTTGATAATGTTAAAATAAGTGATAAGGCTTTTAAAGAATGGCCGAATTGTTATCATGAGTTATTAAATGAGTATGAGCGCGACGAAATTTTGAATTATATTCAGTCATTTACTGAAATACGCATCAATAACATAATAGAAACAAATAAGTAAATTATTTGTACATTGAATAGAGGAGATGAAGGAAGAAGTGAACGTACCGAGTAATCCCATAACGCTCATGGCGAAAGTATACCGTGATGTGTTTCCGGTTGTACACCATGAGCTAGCGATGTGGAAAGAGCGTGCCTACCATATTCCGAATGATGAGCTTCATAGTCAGGCAATCGCAAGTATTGAGCATAAAACGTTTCATTGCGAAGGCGGTGGCATTTTAGCATTATTAGCAAATGAACACCGTGAGGAATGTATTCGTTTTATCGTAGCGTATCAAACTATTAGCGACTATTTAGATAATTTATGTGATCGCAGTACATCACTTGATCCGAATGATTTTGCCGCACTGCATGAGTCCATGTTAATGGCATTATCACCTGAAGTAGAAGGTGGCGGTAATTATTATCGCTATCGTGATGATCAAGATGATGGTGGTTATTTAGACGAACTTGTTGAAACATGCCAAGATGTTTTAAAGAAAACGAAGCACTATGACAAAATTGCTCCTATTCTTCATGAACTTGCTTGTTATTATTGTGATTTGCAAATTCATAAACATGTGAAATTAGAAGAAAGAGAACCACGATTACAAACATGGTTTGAAGCGCATAAAGAAAACTTACCGGAGATGAGTTGGTTTGAATTTTCAGCATGTGCCGGTTCTACACTTGGAATCTTCTGTCTTGTCGCATATGCCTTTCATGATGAATTACATGATGAAGATATTGCGAAAATTAGACAAGGATATTTTCCTTACGTACAAGGACTTCATATCTTACTTGATTATTTTATTGATCAAGAAGAAGACCGCATCGGCGGGGATTTGAATTTCTGTAGTTATTATGAAAACGAGCAAGTGATATTAGATCGTATGAAACATTTTGTAGAAGAAGCAGAGAAGAGCATTGGTGATTTGCCTCATGCGAAGTTTCATCGTCTCATAAGCCGAGGATTACTTGGTATTTATTTATCAGACCAAAAAGTATCAGCACAAAAGAATATGCACAAAATGGCACGGCGCATTGTAAAATACGGTGGTCTCACTTCACGATTCTTCTATTGGAACGGGAAGATGTACCGAAAGAAAACGGCGCAGTGATGAAGAAAACCACTCATGTAGAGTGGTTTTTTGTTATAATATGGTAAAGGTGGTGGCAGAAATGAAGAGATTGTTTCAAAAGCTATATGACCATATTGAGGTTACATTACTCGTGCTACTTTCCATTTCATTTGTAACTGGAATGTATATAATGATGAATAAAGCCGGTGGTCCTACAACGATGGATTATGTAGCTCAAGTTATTATTGTATTGATTATTATAGTAGATATTGTCTTTTTAATAAGTGGTAGAAAAAAAGAAAATAGTAAATAAAAAGCATTTGTACACGGTAGTACAAATGCTTTTTATTATGATCGTATTTTTGAAAATACATATATAAGAAGTTCAATCACAAAAATAGCTAAAACAGATAGTCCGAATAAAGGCATGACAGCGCCTAGTATAACCATCATGATAAAGAAAACGATTATGCTTTTCTTATCTCTTTGCTTTGGCGGTGCTGCTAATTTCCCTTTCGGCTTTCTTGCTAACCACATTTTTATTCCGTAATAAATGAGAAGTAATAAAGATAATGTCGTTAGTAAGCATAATATTTTATTGGGCCATCCGAATAAATGACCTTCATGAAGCGGGATACCGTAAGTGAACCATTGTGCAAGTAATCCATAATCACGATAGTCCGTTTTGGAAATAAGTTCTCCGCTATATTGATCAAAGTAAGCTGTTATTTCTTCATTTGGTGCGACGTGCATACCTGTAATACCAGAACCGCTCGATTTCGAAACAGTGAACACACCTTTTGGATCAGCTGGTAGTGAAATAACATATGGTTTCTTTATTTTAATTCCGTTTCGCAATTCATCGACAGAAATTGCTTTTGGCTCATTCGAATTCGATTCAGGAGGTGCTTCTTTTCTAGTTGCCCACGGCAATTCTTTTACCTTTGATTCAGGCGGTGCCATATACAATTTCGGATATCCGAGTGATTCATTTGACGATGCAATTTTATAAATTTGGTTACCCATAAATCCTGACCATGGCAACCCAGATGCAACTAACAAAACGAGAGGAATTGTAAATATAATACCGATAATAGAATGACGTCGTTTTGCTTTTTCTCGCTTATTGGATGCCGGTGTGTTTTTGAATTGGCGTATACTCATATACAAACCAGTTACAATTAAAAAGATTGTCCAACATGCCGCAAGTTCTACAGTATAGTTGACGACAGTGCCACCAACTAAAAGAGAACTATGTAATTCACGCATTATATTCGCAAACGTTTCATTTGCATTTTGATCCCCAACAATTTGATTATTGCTATCTAAATACACATACTTTTGTTGTCCAGTATACTCATTTGCAATCGTAAGTCTCGTATTGTAATCCCCATCAAACTCACTAATTTTCGCCACACTATAATGTGGATATTTTTTCTCTGTTAAGGAAATAGAATCAGCCATCGAAATAGATTCTGTTTGAGCACTCTTCCCAAAATATAAATCTTTATAGATGAAATCCTCAACCTCTTCCCTAAATAAATACCCAATTCCGCTCAGTGACAACGTAATAAGAAGCGGCGTAATAAAAAGCCCAGCATAAAAATGCCAACGCCAAAAAATGTAATGAAGCGAACGATTTACTTTCATGCTCTTAGTTCCCCTAACCTTCCCTATATGAATAACTACTTATTTAATATAGCGAGATTAAGTGTGATTACTTTGAAAGAATTGTGAAGAAAGTTAAAAGTTTTTAAGGATTTTTATGGGTGAGACATACAATACGCAATGCAAAGCTTAGTTGAATGAATCAGCTCTTCATTTCCTTTTTGTAGCCTGATTTGAAGCGCTTTTTGAAAACAAGTAAGAGCGGTGTGGAAGTCACCTTCATCTAATTTACTTTTTCCGTAATGTTGGTAGAAAAAATCTTCATAAGCGGGTAAGTCTGGCAGTGTTTGTAGAAGTTCGGCAAAGATTGTATTTGCAGCAGAAAAATTTCTTTCCCAATGATATGTATGTGCGAGGCGAAGTTTGTTAATAAAGAGCCCTTGGATGTTGTCTGTTTGTGTGTAATATTCAATGGCCTCCAGTAAGTAATACTTACTGTCAGAAAGGTTGCCAACGATTCGTTCATAAACACCGATTAATCCGCAGTTTTTTCCGTATAACGATTCTTTATGTAAATGTTCTTTCAAAAATACAATCCCTTGCTTCATTTCAGCAAGGGATAAAGGTTTTTCTCTAAGGTTTTCGTCAAATGTGTATCCCATTTCAAAAGGTATATTCACTGGGGCCTCCTTATATTTCCTACATACATCCTAACAACCGCTTTCGCAAGACATTGAGAGGAATCAACAAAATCCTCACTCGCCACCACATTCAAATCGGTACATGCGATAATGGCGGTATCGACTTCATCTCTCAATTGTAAAACGAGCGCATTCCACAATTCGTGAGCTTCTTCAAGCTCTCCAGATTTAATCCAAGTAATGATTTGATTAATCATTTCCTGCCATTTTTCATGATGAATGTACTGTATATCACGTTTTGTAATCCCATCTTGGTAAATCCCAGCTTGAACAGTTGCTTCTGTTGCAAGAAGAGCGACTCTTTTTACGTTTTTAGGAATTGTTTGTAACGTTTCATCGACTATATTTAAAATCGGGATAGAAAGAGATTGCTGTAATTCTTCAAAATAAAGATGCGCTGTATTGCACGGCATAGCGATAAAGTCTACGCCAGTACTTTCAAGTTTTTGTGTGCCTTTAATAATCGCTTTTTTCATCGCTTCGTGATCAATAGGGCGATCCATGTAAAACGGGGTTGGGCACGAATAAATCATCATATGAGGAAAGTCTATATCATGTTTTGCTCCGTATATTGTTTGGCATTCTGCTACAACTGTATCGACGAATGGTCCAGTTGATTTTGGCCCCATTCCTGCTAGTATTCCGATCATTATTTCGTCTCCTTCAATATGTAATTAAAAACGTTTTTTGCGAACGATAAAAAGAAATAAGGTAAATAATAAAAATGAATATATGATAGCCCAAGCGGTGAGCCATAGCGTGTGAGTCAGTATATTATATTTGTATTGTCCAAGCATGAGAAAGCTTTCGACAGGTGGTAAAAACCATAGTAACTCTTTTTTAAACCGGATAGATGCAATCGTTATAAGCAATATAAATGTAAGACTAAGCCAAGCGGTGCTTGCTTTTGGAATCATATTTCTAGTAAATAAAGATGCGATTGAAATTCCAAGTATAGAGAAAGACATATGAGCGAGAAATCCGACTAAAAATAAAGAAACTGTCATTTTTTCATTAAACATTTGCAAAATAATTGGGTAGATTACGGATATAAAAGATAAAACAGTACAAATGAGAAGAGCTGTAATATATTTCCCTACATATAGTGCGGAAATATTATTTGTGTGAGAAATCGTAATTTGTTCTTGTACAGGATCTTCCGTATGAAAAATTGTGACCGTAATCCAAGCAGATAATAAATAAAGCGCGAGAGCTGTTTCTAAATATGTCGGTACAATAGGAGTCGGTTTATATGCATATACAAAAAGTAAGCTCATGAAGTACATCGCAATAGAAGGGACGTACTTATACGATTTTGTATAGTCGAGAAAGTGATAACGAATAAGAGCAAACATAATAAACCTTCTTTCGATTTAAAAGTTAGGTTGTAGCAGTGTGATAGATGCTTTTTTATGCAATAAAAACTGAAGCATTTCGTTTGTATATTCTTTTTCAATTTGTAATTGAATAAGGTTTTGATTTGAATTGTGTGCAACGTGTATAAAACCGGATTGTTTTTGTAGTTCTATCGCTGAAAATGTGTCGTGAACGATTGCTTCAATATAGACTTGTTCTGCCCCTTTTTGTACAAAAGTATCTACTGTGATTGTATGATTTGTTAACGTCACAATTCTATCGGCGAAGTTTTCTAATAGTTGTTTTTCGTGACATGTGAAGAGTATAGATATGCCTTGGTGTTTTAATGAGAGTAAAATATGTTCTAATTCTTGCTGAGAGTTCGGATCGAGCCCAGAAAGCGGTTCGTCTAAAATTAATAAATGTACGTCCGTAAGTAATGCTTGCATAATGCCTGTTTTTTGTTTCATACCTTTTGAAAAGTTTCGTACAACGGAATGCCTTGCATGAAGTAAATGAAACCTTTCAAGAAGCAGCGGAATTTTATCTTTTACATATTTTGTTGATAAACCGTGAATGCGACCGAGATGATATAGATAATCTTCTAATGTAAAACGAATCCCTTCAGGAAAATGTTCAGGTACATAACCGATTTGTATATGTTCTTTCCTCTGAATTGTCCCTGCCGTATGTGAAATAAAGCCTGCAATTATTTTGAGTAGAGTACTTTTTCCAGTCCCGTTCCCGCCAACAATGGCGAGTGCTTCTCCTTCTGGAATGGATAAATCAATGTTGTCTAGTATAAGTGATTTGCCATACTTCTTTTGAATTCCCTTTAGTTCTACTAGCAAAGTTCTATCCTCCTATACAGTGTATATATCCATTATATAGGAGAATAACAAAAAGACGTGCAGTAAGTGCACGTCTTTTTTTGTTATGTTTTGTCGATAAGTCGATATAGTGTGTCGAATCGTCGATATATCGAAAAAATCGTTGATATATTTTAAGTTACGATAGATATAATTGAAAAATCGTCGATATATTTATCGCTTCTCAATCGCCACAATAAATGGCGGGTTATTTTGTTGGTTAATGAAGCCGTAGCGCAGTACGTGTGCTTGTTTTTGGTCTAATTCTTCGGCAAATTTGAGAACAGCGTCCCGTTCTACTTGTCCTTCTGGATGTCCGTGGTAAATAACAAGGACGATGATTCCTTCAGGTGCCATTACTTCTAGTAATTGTTCAATTGCCGAAATTGTTGAGTTCGGTTTTGTAACGATATGCTTGTCTCCGCCTGGAAGATAACCTAAGTTGAAAATTGCGCCTGTTACTTTTCCTTTTGCATCTTCTGGTAATACGGATAGCAGTGTATCGTGACTATCGTGAACTAAAACAGTACGTTCGAAAAGTTCTTTTTCTTTTAGACGAGTTGTTGAGCTTTCAATTGCCTCTTTTTGAATATCAAATCCAAATACTTTTCCGTTATCGCCAACGATTTCAGCTAGGAAGCAAGTGTCATGTCCGTTTCCTAAAGTTGCATCTACAGCGTAATCGCCTTCTTTTACTGCCGTTTGCAAGAGAGTGCGAGCAAACGGTAATACACGTTCTAATTTCATTTTTGTTTCTCCTCATTTGCATATTTTCCTTGCCAGCTTTCGCGGCGTACAAATTCTGCATCGATGGAATTTAATACTTCCCATTTATTTAAGCTCCACATTGGACCAATCATTAAATCAGGTGGACCGTCACCTGTGATGCGGTGCACAATTACGTCCTCTGGAATGATTTCAAGTTGATCAACAACGAGACTTACGTAATCCTCAAGAGAAAGGAACTCGAGTTGTCCTTTTTCATATTGTTTTACCATTGGCGTTCCTTTTAATAAGTGAAGTAAGTGGATTTTAATTCCTTGTACATCAAGCTTCGCTACTTCACGAGCTGTCTCCATCATCATATCGTAATCTTCAAGTGGAAGGCCGTTAATAATATGAGAGCAAACTCGAATACCATGCTTACGTAATTTATTTACGCCTTCAACGTAAGAAGGATAATCGTGAGCGCGGTTAATAAGGTTTGCAGTTCGTTCATGAACAGTTTGTAATCCGAGTTCAACACAAAGGTATGTGCGTTTATTTAAGTCCGCTAAATATGCAACGACATCGTCTGGTAAACAATCTGGACGAGTTGCGATAGAAAGACCGACAACGTCTTTTTCAGCTAGAAGCGGTTCGAATTTTTCTTTTAATACTTCAAGTGGTGCATGTGTATTTGTGTAAGCCTGAAAATAAGCGATACATTTTCCATCTTTCCACTTTGAGTGCATTTTTTCTTTCATTTCATGATATTGCGTTATAACATCATCGCGGCGATCGCCAGCGAAGTCACCAGATCCAGCAGCACTGCAAAATGTACAACCTCCATAAGCAACTGTACCGTCACGGTTCGGACAATCAAAGCCCGCATCTAATGAAACTTTAAAGATTTTTTCACCAAATTCATTTCGTAAATGGTAATTCCACGTATGATAACGTTTATTGTCGTTTGTATATGGAAAAGGGTTTTGAACCTTCATTACTTTCCCTCCTAAGCCGAGTCAAAATGAAACAAAATCCATTATAACATACTCATAAGGTTCATATGGAAGGGACACACTAAAGGGGAATTGAAGCAAGGAGGGACAATTATGGCAGAGCGTCAATCACTTGAATCGTATATTACACAAGCGGAACAAGCGGTGGAATATGCGAAAGAACAACTAAATCTTGGTATGAGACAAGAGCATTATAATACGATGGAGTATTCGGATGCGCAGTTACAATTAGAACAAGCATATAACGATTTACAAACGATGCAACAACATGCGAATGATGAGCAACGTGAGCAATTAAATAGAGCACGTATGGCAATTCGCCAATTGCAACATCAAATGATTATTACACCGCACTAATAAGGAGTGAATGTAATGGCGAAACGTTCAGATCAAAATAATCCAGAACAAAAAACGCAAAATGGACATAACGCTGAGTTTTCAAATGAACTTGATCCGATTGTGCAAGTGAAGCAGCGTAATAGTAAAAAAGGACAACCTCAAAAATCGAAACAATCAGAGTAAACCAGGTCGCAATATGACCTGGTTTTGTTTTGCTATATGACAATAATGTAAGATTTCTGTAAGGTTTGTCGATAGTTGTAAGACTACATTTCCAGTAGAGTAGGGGAGGATTAAATTTTGGACAAGGAGTTGCTTTATGGGGAACAATATGACAAACAAACGAATTGATGAGTTAGATTACATTCGTGGCTTCGCATTACTGGGGATTATTTTAGTAAATATTCTTGCACTACTTAACATTAAAATTCCAGATCCTAATACAGTGGATGCTAGTTATCAAAGGTTTTTATACTTATTTGTAGAAGGTCGTTTCTTCTCAATCTTCTCATTTTTATTTGGAGTGGGATTCTATATCTTTATCTCTAGAGCAATTGCAAAGGGCAAAAATGGATATGTTTTATTTTTCCGCCGCTTAGTTGCACTATTCATTTTCGGTTTGATTCATCAAATGTTTCAGCCTGGAGAAGCACTAGCGTTATACGCAATTTGCGGGTTAATTGTTTTACCGTTTTATAAGGCGAAAAAAGAAGTGAACCTAGTACTAGGGCTTATTTTAACAATTACCTTCAGTGTAATGGGAGCGAAAGAACTATTACCACTTGGCTTAATTTTATTAGGGCTTGCTGCAGGACAATATCGTGTATTTGAAAATCTTACACAAAATATAAAGAAAGTCGCTATTTTTACAGGTATTATGTTTGCTTTAAGTGTCATAGCTGTGTGGTATCAATATGGGCATGTGCCTGCAGATCCATTTGTAAATATGATACTTATGAATGAGGACGGAACAATGGATGCTACAAGCCAATTTTTAAAAATTGGTGTTACAGTGGGACCAATTATTTCAGCTTTCTATGTTGGAGCATTAATTTTACTACTTCAATTAAAACCAGTTCAAACATTGTTAGCGCCACTGAAATATTATGGTCGTATGGCTTTAACGAATTATATCGGTCAAACTGCAATGATTTTAATTGCAGGAAGTGTATGTAACTTTGCAGGTAACTTAACGTACGTGCAGACGTTATATGTGTGTATTGCAATTTATGCAATTCAAATTGTGTTTAGTGTGATTTGGATGAAAATCTTTAAAATGGGTCCATTAGAATGGATTTGGCGTGTTATTACGTATTGGACGGTAACGCCTTTAAAGAAATAAAGAGAGAAGTGGGCTGTTCCTTTTGTGGAACAGCCTATTTATATTGTCGGCTTTTGTCGATAAGTCGATATATTTTGAAAATCGCTGATAAAAGTAGGAGAATCGTCGATATATTTGAAAAATCGCCGATATAATTTCAGTTACCGATTCACTATGTCACTAGTATTAATAGCGAAGCTTACAAGTACACCTTTGTTATATTACAAAAGTGTAAGGTAATTGTAATGTTAACAAATAGCAGTTCATCTCCAAAAGGCGCAAAATAGGTAATGGAAAAACAAGCGTAGGAGGATATATATGACGAAACCAGTTGTAGACGTGAAAAACGTTCAAAAAGTGTACGGTAAAAAAGGTGAGAACCAATCACATGCATTAAAAGGTGTATCATTCTCAATTCAAGAGGGTGAGTTTGTTGGCATTATGGGACCATCTGGTTCTGGTAAAACGACATTATTAAATGTAATTTCAACGCTAGATAAAGCAACGGGCGGTGTTGTTGAAATTGCGGGAACGGATATTACAAAAATGAAGCAAGGTGAGCTTTCAGATTTCCGTTCACAAAAGTTAGGATTCATCTTCCAAGACTTTAACTTATTAGAGAATTTATCTATTTACGAAAACATTGCACTTCCACTTTCTCTTCAAGGTGTCTCGTCGCGAAATATTGGGCCAAAAGTAGAAAAAGTAGCAGATATGTTAGGCATTTCAGCAATTCTTCAAAAGTATCCATCTGAAGTATCTGGTGGACAAAAGCAACGTTCAGCAGCGGCGCGTGCATTAGTGCATGAACCTGCAATTATTTTAGGGGACGAGCCAACAGGAGCGCTTGATTCTAAAAATGCAACGAGTTTACTTGATGCGATGACAAACTTAAATAAAGATCAAGGCGTATCTATTATGATGGTTACACATGATCCTTACAGTGCAAGTTACTGTCAGCGTATTTTATTCATTCAAGATGGTGAGCTATATAAAGAAATTCACCGAGGCGGTACACGTGAAGAGTTTTATAAAGAGATTTTAGATGTGCTAGCAGACTTAGGCACACAAAAAGCGTAAGAAAGGAGGTTCCAGTATGTTATTTAAACTTTCCATGTCAGGATTGAAAAGTAAGCTGAAAGATTACATCGTCTTACTTGTTGGTCTTGTTATGTCTATCTCGATTTTTTATATGTTTCAAACGTTAGCGCTGAATAAAACATTTCTTGAATCTAATTCAATAATTAGGTCTATCGGATTCGTATTCCAAGCAGGTTCATTTTTATTAGCAATAATAACGTTCTTCTATATTTTATATGCGAACTCTTTCTTATTATCTCTTCGTCAAAAAGAGTTTGGTATGTATATGATGTTAGGGGCAAAAAAGCATAAAGTTACATTACTTATGTTTATCGAAACAATCGTATTAGGCGCTGCGTCTCTTGCGATCGGTATTACAGTTGGTGTAGGACTTGCAGAAGGTATCGGACAGTTATTAATGAAACAATTAGAATTTGCAGGTGAAGGGTATAAAGCATTTTACCTACCATCTATGACTGTTACTTGTATTTTCTTCTTTGCACTATTTGTATTATCAGCAATTATGAATAGTATTAAGTTATCACGTATTTCTGTACTGCAACTTGTACATGCAGATGCACAAACAGAACGTGTTGCGGTAAAAGGAAAAATGACAGGTGTAGTTGCATTCCTAGCGGTTATTTTATTAGGCATTGGCTATGCATCGATGATTTACATGGAAAAACTAAGAGAAATGGGAATCCTTATTGCATTAATTACAACAACAGCTGGTACTTACATGCTATTTGGATCACTTCTTCCGGTTATTATTAAAAAGTTAAAAAGCAATAAAAAGCGTAGTGAAAAAGGACTTAACGCTTTTACATTTGCGCAATTAAACTTCCGTATTAACAGTTTAACAAAGGTACTTGCAACAGTAGCAATGTTAGTTGCTCTTGGAGCCGGTGCAATTTCAGGTGGTATGGCATTTAAAAATAACGTTATAAAAACGGTTGATGGATTTGAAATTTATGATTCGATTATTCATAATCCTACAGCTGAAGAGAAGAAAATTTTAGATGGTATATCATTTAAAAATAAAACTGAGTATCGTTATAAAGTAGACGACAAATATATTTATTATGTAAAAGAAGATTTAGAGAAACATAAACCATTCATTCGAGATGGTGTAGGGAAGGAAAGTTTCGGTAAATATAAAGAAGTTTCAGGAGAAGCTCCAGTAGGTACAGTAGCAGGAGCAGTGCAAGAGCAAAATGAAAAAGCAATGCCTGAAGAATGGGAAGAGGCATTTAGAACAATTCAACCATACTATATATACAAAGATCATGCCGTTAAAATTGTAGATCAAAAAATGTACGATACTGTAAACGGTAAAGAAGGAATCGTATTTATTGGAAAAACAGATGATTTTGTAGCATACACAAAAGAATGGAAAAAACTTGACGAGTTGCAGCTAGTTAAATATAAAAATGTAAAAGCTGAACAAATGAGTAGTAAATATCAAATATATGACATGTTCTACGGTCTTGCGAGTGGAACAGTATTTATGGGATTCTTCCTTGGAATTGCGTTCTTAGCAATGATGGCAAGTTGTTTAATGTTCAAAATTCTTTCTGGTGCATCAAAAGATATTACGCGTTATCAAATGCTTCGTAAAATCGGTGTGCGCCGTGAATTATTAACAAAATCAATTTATAAAGAGTTATTCTTAGTCTTCCTATTCCCAGCAATTGTAGGTATTGCTCACGTATTAGTTGGTATGAATATTTTCGGATTTATTTTACTTGATCCGTACTTCCGTATTTGGGTACCAATCGTAATTTTCGTAGTTATTTATGCGATTTATTACTTCATTACAGTTCAATTGTATAAAGGAATTGTTCTTCCGAAAGAAGATTAATAATAAAAACCGAGCAAAAACGCTCGGTTTTTATTATTTTCAGAAAAAACACTTCAATGTTACTTAAATATATAATATAATGTAAATAAGTAACATAATATAAAAGTAGAAGCAGCTGTAAAATGAAAGGAGGAATCCGATCTGTAGAAAGAGGCTGAACTTGTATCCCCTATTATTCCTACCCCTACTGTATTTGCACAATTATAAATTTCCAAACCTGAAAGTATATTGTAAAAATAATGGATAATACATGGAAATCTCATAGCGTGATAAGGTAAAATGGACAACATGATGAGAAAATTACCGTTCATAAGATGAGGAGAATACATGTATGGAAGTTGTAGAGGCATTAAAAGATATAAGCCAAATTGAGGCTATGAAAAAGTATTTAAAAGAGCACTCACAGCGAGATTATCTTTTATTTGTTATTGGAATTAACACAGGATTAAAGATTACTGAGCTACTTAGTATGAAATTTGAAGAGGTATTACATGAAGATGGAACTGTTAAAGAGTTTTATTCTCTTCCTGTGAAAGATGAAAAGTTTAAACAAGATATTTATTTAAATACAAAAGTAAAAGAAGCACTTTTAGAGTATGTACAATCTATTGATGTGAAAAGAGAAAACTACGTATTTCAATCGAATAAAACGAAAAATTCAATTACGCGTCAACAAGCGTATCGTGTAATTCATAATGCTGCTGAAGCGGTTGGGATTGTTGGAAAGATTGGAACGAACTCAATGAGAAAAACATTTGGATTTCACGCGTATAAAAGGGGAATAGCAATTGCGCTATTGCAAAAGCATTTTCATCACGCAACGCCATCAGAGACGCTCAAGTATTTAGGAATCTCAAAAGATGAAGAATTTAAAACCGAGATTGATGTTGATTTGTAAAAGCCGTAACTAAAAACTTTAGGAGGCGGGAATATGAATATTCGAGAGAGTGAATTACCGGGCATTGGATGTAAGTTTGAAGTAATTACAAAAGGTAATGAAAAGCTGGTTATTGTTATTCACGATGATGGCCGAAGAGAAATGTATCATTTTGATGCAGATCATGATGAAAGTATTTCAAGTATTTCTCTTCGTGATTCTGAAGCGAGACAAATTGCGGCTATATTAGGCGGAATGGTATATAGACCGCAAGCTTTAGACACAATTGAGATGGCTTTTGAAGGACTATCAATTGAATGGTTTAAGGTGGAAAATAACGCACCAGTCGTACAAAAAACAATTGGTAGCTTACATGTCAGAAAAACATATAACGTAACGATTATTGCTATTTTGAAAAAGAATATGAAGAAATTCTTTAATCCAGGTCCAGACTCTATTATTGAAGCTGGCGATATGCTTGTGTTATCGGGCGCGAGACATGAAGTGAAAAGAATTATTAATGAATTGCTTTCAGCAGGAGGTGATTCATAATCGATGGATACTTTAATCTTTGAAGTTGGAACTGCGTTAGTATTAGTAGCTTTTGCAGCTATCCTCGCTGCAAAGTTAAAGTTTTCGATTATTCCGTTTCTCATTATACTCGGTATGTTAGTGGGGCCTCATGCCCCAGATCTAGGACTTATCGATTTAAGGTTTATTGAAAGCGGAGAAGTTATTTCCTTCCTCGGCCGTGTTGGCGTCATATTCCTCCTATTCTATTTAGGCTTAGAATTCTCAATAAAAAAATTAATTAAATCAGGAAAGTCGATTGCTTTTGGGGGGACTGTTCACATATCACTTAATTTCTTATTAGGTTTGCTTTATGGATATGTGGTGGGATTCCCCTTATTAGAGACGTTAATTATTGCTGGAATCATTACAATTTCATCAAGTGCAATTGTTGCAAAAGTCATTGTTGATTTAAGAAGATCTGGTAATAAAGAGACGGAGCTGATTTTAGGAATCATTATGTTTGATGATATCTTTTTAGCGGTATATTTATCAGTCGTTTCAGGATTAGTGCTCGGTGGGGCAACATCATTTGTAGGTGCACTTACATCGGTGTTAATCGCAGTAGGGTATATGCTACTATTCTTTGTAATCGCTAGAAAAGCTACGCCGTTTTTAAATAAAATATTAGATATTTCCTCAAATGAAATTTTTATTATCGTAATATTCGCTATTTTATTCTTCGTAGCAGGATTTTCTGAAACGATTCATGTCGCTGAGGCAATTGGAGCGTTATTGTTAGGACTCGTCTTTTCTGAAACAGAGCATAGTGATCGAATTGAGAAGCTCGTCGTCCCATTCCGTGATTTCTTTGGAGCTATATTCTTTTTCGGTTTTGGTTTAAGCATAGATCCGTTTTCACTTGGAGGAGCAGTGTGGTTGGCCTTAGGTGCAGTTTTCATTACTCTAATCGGTAATTTTACTGCTGGAATGATTGCGGGACGTAAAGCCGGGTTATCCCATAAGGCTTCTACGAATATCGGTTTAACACTTGTATCGCGTGGAGAGTTCTCCATTATTGTAGCGAATATCGGCATTGCCGGTGGCTTAATGTCAGCGATTAAACCGTTCTCTGCTTTATATGTTTTAATATTGGCATCGTTAGGACCGTTATTAACGAAAGAGTCTGGGAGAATATACTCTCTACTAGATAAGGTATTTAAATGGAGTGCGAAAGAACGTGCAAAGCGAGAAAAGGAAGTCGGATAGTATAAAGAGGCTGCATGAACTTCATGTAGCCTCTTTATATAGTGTTGCTGTTGTCGTTTTTTGTCGGTAAGTCGATATATTTTAATAATCGCTGATATATTTCGAGAATCGTCGATATATCTTAATAATCGTCGATATATTTCCAAAATCGCCGATATATTTTCAAACAGCAATCAATATAATTTCATTTACCGACAAACCATTATCTGAATTTCATCAACTATTAATCAGTTGCCTTCCTATTTAAAAACGACTACAATTTTACTGTTATAGATGAACGAAAAAATAGAATAGGAGGGGAGACTATGCCAAGGAAAGTATGGCTATTAGTAGCTGGGATGATTATTAATGTCACGGGTGCTTCTTTTTTATGGCCTTTTAATACAATTTATTTGCATGATCACCTAGGAAAATCTTTATCTGTGGCCGGAATGGTATTAATGATCAATTCGCTTACTGGTGTAATCGGAAACTTGCTCGGTGGTGTTTTATTTGATAAATGGGGCGGTTATAAATCAACTTTAGTAGGGATTGTCATTACACTCGTATCGATTTTAGGTCTTGTGTTCTTCCACGGTTGGCCGTTATATGTTGTGTGGCTAGCGTTAATCGGCTTTGGTTCTGGAATGGTCTTCCCATCGATGTATGCGATGGTTGGTACGGTTTGGCCAGAGGGCGGAAGACGAGCATTTAATGCGATGTATGTTGGACAAAACGTTGGTATTGCGATTGGAACAGCGTGTGGTGGATTAGTTGCATCGTATCGTTTTGATTATATTTTCTTAGCAAACTTTATTTTATACTTTGTATTCTTCTTAATTGCTTTTATTGGATTCCGTGGTATGGAAGACAAAAAAGAGCCAGGAGTGCAAAAAGAAATCGAAACGAAAAAAGGTTGGTCGCTTACACCTGGATTCAAAGCACTTCTTATCGTATGTGTAGCATATGCTTTATGCTGGGTTACATACGTACAATGGCAAGGAGCAATTGCAACACATATGCAAGAGTTAAATATTAGTCTTCGTCACTATAGTTTATTATGGACGATAAACGGAGCGATGATCGTTTGTGCACAGCCACTAGTTAGTATGTTAATTCGCTGGATGAAGCGTTCGTTAAAACAACAAATTATGATTGGGATTCTTATTTTTGCAGTGTCATTCATTGTATTAAGTCAAGCGCAGCAATTTACGATGTTCCTCGTTGCGATGGTAACATTAACAATTGGTGAGTTATTCGTATGGCCAGCAGTTCCAACGATTGCAAATATACTTGCGCCAAAAGATAAGTTAGGGTTTTATCAAGGTGTTGTAAATAGTGCGGCGACTGTAGGGAAAATGTTCGGGCCGGTCGTTGGCGGAGCAATTGTGGATTTATACAATATGGAAGTATTGTTTATAGCAATCATGGTAATGCTTGTAGTAGCGCTTATCGCAACGAGTATTTATGATAAACGAGTAAAAGTAGAAGAAACAGTTGAAGAAAAAATTGCAGTTTAGTTTGACGGAACATGTTCACATGTTTTAGAATATATTTAAATAAAACAACCTTTAGAACAAGGGAGATAGCTCGGCTGTCTTAAGACGAATTCGTTAGTTATTAAAAGTAACGATTAACCGAGAAGCCCCGCTTTAAGTAAGCTCTTTAGAGATACGAAGTGGAGGGTAGTTCAAATTAACTCATATGTGTAATAACAGTGAGAAGGAGTAGTAGTAATAGAAGCTGGTTTAGAGAGTTGACGGTTGGTGCAAGTCAATCCACGTTTCGTTATGAACTCGCCTTTGAGTTGCAGTTGTGAAACTAATAGTAGCAATTGCCGTTAATCCACGTTACGGATCTAAGCGAATGTATATTTGTACATTAATTTAGGGTGGTACCGCGGGAATCTATAACCTCTCGTCCCTTTCTAGGGATGAGAGGTTTTTTGTATTTTGGGCGGTGAAAATAAATAGAATTTCAAGGAGGGTATCTCATGAGCTTTAATCATCAAGAAATTGAGAAGAAGTGGCAAGGGTACTGGGAAGAGAATAAAACATTCCGTACGCCAGATGAGACAGAAAAACCAAAATTTTATGCACTAGATATGTTCCCATATCCATCAGGTGCAGGCTTACACGTAGGACATCCAGAAGGTTATACAGCAACAGATATTTTATCTCGTATGAAGCGTATGCAAGGATATAACGTTCTTCATCCAATGGGATGGGATGCATTCGGTCTTCCAGCAGAGCAATATGCACTTGATACTGGAAACAGCCCAGCTGAATTTACAGAGCATAATATTAATACATTCCGTAACCAAATTAAATCATTAGGTTTCTCTTACGATTGGGACCGTGAAGTAAATACAACAGATCCAAACTACTACAAGTGGACACAATGGATCTTCCTAAAACTATTTGAAAAAGGCTTAGCTTACGTTGATGAAGTACCTGTAAACTGGTGCCCAGCACTTGGTACAGTACTTGCAAACGAAGAAATCATTGACGGTAAGAGTGAGCGCGGTGGACATCCAGTTGAGCGTCGTCCGATGAGACAGTGGATGTTAAAAATTACAGCTTACGGAGATCGTCTATTAGAAGATCTAGATGAGCTTGATTGGCCAGAAAGCTTAAAAGATATGCAACGTAACTGGATCGGTCGTTCTGAAGGTGCAGAAGTACACTTCAACATCGATGGTACAGACGAGAAGTTCACAGTTTTCACAACGCGTCCTGATACATTATTCGGTGCAAGCTACTGTGTACTTGCTCCAGAACATGCACTTGTTGCTGATATTACAACTGCTGAACAAAAAGAAGCTGTAGAAGCTTACATTAATTCTGTAAAAATGAAGAGTGATTTAGAGCGTACAGAACTTGCGAAAGAGAAAACTGGTGTATTCACTGGTGCTTACGCAGTTAACCCAGTAAATGGTGAGAAATTACCAATCTGGATCGCTGATTACGTTCTTGCAACTTACGGAACAGGTGCTGTAATGGCAGTTCCAGCTCATGATGAGCGTGACTATGAATTTGCATCAACGTTCAATCTTCCAATGAAGGAAGTTGTAAAAGGCGGAGACATTACGAAAGAAGCATACACAGGTGATGGTGAACACGTAAACTCAGCATTTCTTGATGGTTTAAATAAAGAAGAAGCAATCGCAAAAATGATTGAATGGCTTGAAGTAACGAGCGCAGGAAATCAAAAAGTAACATACCGTCTACGTGACTGGTTATTCAGCCGTCAACGTTACTGGGGTGAGCCAATTCCAGTTATTCACTGGGAAGATGGCACAATGACAGCTGTAAAAGAAGAAGAATTACCATTAGTTCTTCCGAAAACAGACAACATCCGTCCTTCAGGTACAGGTGAATCACCACTTGCTAACATTGACGAGTGGGTAAATGTTGTTGATCCTGAGACTGGTAAAAAAGGTCGTCGTGAAACGAACACAATGCCACAATGGGCTGGTAGCTGCTGGTATTACTTACGTTACATCGATCCAAACAATAGCGAAGCACTTGTAGATCCTGAAAAAGTAAAACAATGGCTTCCAGTTGATATTTATATCGGTGGTGCAGAGCACGCTGTACTTCACTTACTATATGCTCGTTTCTGGCATAAAGTATTATACGATATCGGTGTAGTTCCAACGAAAGAGCCGTTCCAACAATTATTCAACCAAGGTATGATTCTAGGTGAAAACAACGAGAAAATGAGTAAATCAAAAGGTAACGTTGTAAACCCTGATGATATCGTAGCAAGCCACGGTGCAGACACACTTCGTTTATACGAAATGTTCATGGGACCATTAGATGCTTCAATCGCTTGGTCTGAAAATGGCCTTGACGGAGCTCGTCGTTTCCTAGACCGCGTATGGCGTCTATTCGTTCAAGATAACGGTGAATTAAGTGAGAAAATTACTGACGCACCAAATAAAGAGCTTGAAAAAGCTTACCACCAAACAGTGAAGAAAGTAACAGAAGACTATGCAGAGCTTCGCTTCAACACAGCGATTTCTCAAATGATGGTATTCATCAACGATGCATACAAAGCTGAAACACTTCCGAAAGAATATGTAGAAGGTTTCGTAAAAATGATTGCACCAGTTGCACCTCACATCGGGGAAGAGCTATGGAGCAAACTTGGATACAATGAAACAATCACATATGCAAGCTGGCCAACATTTGATGAGTCTAAACTTGTAGAAGATGAAGTTGAAATCGTTGTTCAAGTTATGGGTAAAGTTCGCGCAAAACTAACAATGAGTAAAGACGCATCAAAAGAAGAAATGGAACAACTTGCACTTGAAGCAATTAAGGACCAAATTGAAGGGAAAACAGTTCGTAAAGTAATTGTAGTTCCTGGAAAACTTGTTAACGTTGTTGCAAACTAATGTATTCTAAATAAAAGCTCAGAGTATTTATGCTCTGAGCTTTTTTGTGTAGAAAATAATTTCTGGATCACCTTAGTCTAAGCTTTCAATTATTTCACTACGTACAAATAAAAGAGCGGAATTCCGATACAGACAAACACCTATTTTTCTATAGGAAATATGATAAAAAAGGTAGGCTAAATTGAGTAGAAGAGGTGAAAGGAATGAAAGGGATGGACAATAATGCACCACACGGATTTTTCGGAGGTGGATCGGATAGTTATGAACAAATGATGTTAATGGGAGGCGGACAACAAGGATATGGCGGAATTCCGAGCTGGATGGGTGGAACACCTGGAGGATTTTCCACATCAGTAGCTGGAGCACAAACTGGAATTCCAACATTAACAGGAGGATTTCCATCATCAGTAGCTGGAGTGCAAACAGGAATCCCAACATTTGTAGGCGGAGCAGCGGGAGGAGTACCAGTAGGCGTACCAACTACATTCCCATCTTTCGTTGGAGGAGTACAAACAGGATTTCCGGTACCGGGAGTAGGTGGTTATCCACAAGGTTTTTACGGTCACCATGGCCACCACGACGGTCATCATGGACACCATCATCAAGGTCACCATGGCCATCATGGACATCACCACCACCAAGGTCACCATGGCCATCATGGACACCATCACCACCAAGGTCACCACGGTCAACATGGACATCATCAACAACAAGTACATCACCACGGCCACCATCATATACATCCACAGGCTGTTCTTTATCAAACTCACCAAGGTCAACATGGTCACCAAGGTCAACATGGGCATCATCATCAAGGCCACCACGGCCACCAAGGTCAACATGGTCAACATGGTCAACATGGTCATCAAGGTTACCAAGGCCAACAACACCAACAACACCAACAATACCAACAGTATCAACAACAACAATCTTCTCCTTGGACAGGTGGAATTGGGGCAGGAGGAGCAGGGGCAGCAGCAGGAGCGGCTAGCATTAGTGGAGCTGCAGGACATGCGGGACACGTGGGTCATTAATGATTGCCAGAAAAAAAGACATAATAAAAAACTGCTAGGAAATCCTAGCAGTTTTTTTCAGCTTCTTGGCGTTGACGTTCGATTTCAGCACGAAGTTGTGGTTCTGGTGCTTGCCAGCCTTCAGGTTTTAGAATTTTACCGTCACCTTCGCGGAATCGAGGTTTCCCGTCAGGGAATAGTTTTGCCATGTTTGCGTTATTTACAATTTCGAATCCTTTATCAGGACGTACGCCCATTTCGGCAAACGTGCCGAATGCAAAGTAAATAAGGTCAATCAGTGCATCATATTGATCTTCAACAGTCGTTGCTTCTAGAAATTCTTCTAGCTCTTCTTGCATAAAACTCGCACGGATTTTTGCACGTTCTTCTGTTAATTTTGTTGGAGTATTTGTCACAGGATGTCCGAATACTTCATGCATTTTCGCAACAAGTTCGTACCCTTTATCTAAACCTTTTTCGTTTGTCATGTTGTTTCATCCTTTCTCGCTTTGTCCGAATCTCATTGTAACATAGGGTGATTATGAAATGAAAAGGGACTGTTTAAAAGTTGCATCTTTTAGTTAAGATAGGGAAATATTATATCGACTAAACGACAAAACATAATCCATTAATAAAAGAAAGCCATCCCGGAATATTTTTGGGACGGCCCTGCTCGTTATTTTTCTTCTTTTATTAAAATGGATAAAATAAGGTCGATGCCAAACATACCAACGAGCAACATTGGTATAACGACAAGTAAATAACGCGTGAAGGAAACATTTTTTAAGTATGTATGAGCAAATAAAAAGACGCCGAGAAATAAAATACCATTTAAAATAGGCTTTACTAATTTTTTAGACATAAGCTCCCCCATAAATATCTTCTCTCTCTATCTAAAATAAAAACTCCTCTTTCCGTTGTATCATGCTGGAGAGAGGAGTTCAATCATTTCTCATTCAATTACACCAGAATTTGTAATATTTACGGTGTATTTTATATGAACTGGAACATCTTTATACATTTGTCTCCATTCTTCTAATTTGAATGGGCGATAATGTTGCTTATACTTTGCACCTAGCCCGAGAGGATCGACGCCTAAAGATTTTAGTTGCTTAATTAACTTAGCAGCTTGTTTATCTAATTGTTTTTGGACATTTTTTTCAATGTTTTTTGTGTTCTTGTTATTTTCTAAGTTAATTTGTTTTGATAGTTCTTGAATACGTGCATCAAGACGAACGTGAATGAAAAAGGAAGGCTTCCCGTTTTTAATTTTTATATCGTAAGTTGGAACAGAACGAATATTATTAATCATTACATACGCAGAATCTGTTTTAAATTCATGTGAATCTAATTTATGTTTCTCTAATAGTCCTTTAAATATGAACATATCTTTTTCCGCAATTTTACCGATATATTTATCCTTTTTAAAAAGGCCAATGCCGTTAATTTTTATTTTATCACCATGCTTCTTTAGAATGGGAATATAGTAGTCTTGCCCTTCTTGATAATAACGGAATGCTCCTATATGTAGATTATCCGCTGGTAAAGGTCCGGTCTCCATATTATGTTCTAGCAATTTTTTTATATAAATTGCAACGTTGTATGAAGTCGAATATTTGCCTTTTAAAAGTTCAGTACCATTCCCATCTAATAAAGCAGCATATAAAGCGTTCCCTATATTCACATCTCGAAGTAATGTATCGAATGAAGTAGACATTCCTGTTTTGGCAAGTTTTATCGTATATAGAGCGACACGCATTTGCCCACTAGCAAACGGTTGAGAAGACTCTAATGATGTGTCTGCTTTTACTTGTTTTACCGCATTTGCGGTGCCTTCAAAAACTTGAACTTTATTTCCTTTTTTCTGAATGGGACAAACGAATGTCACTTTTACTTTTTTATCTTTTGCAACATCAAATACTGTTCCTTGAATAAGTTGTACATCATCGATAATATTTTTTTGTAAACACCCAGTTAGACTGAAGAGTGTTATACAAGAAATAAGTATTAATTTACTTGTGCTTTTGATTTTTTCCATTTTCTTTTCACCCACACAATAATAAATAGAATTGGGATGTATACATAAATGAGCCAAAAACTAACCTTCGATGCATTACTAATAAAGTTATTAATATCGTGTCTGTTTGTTAAAAGTTGCGAAACAATGAGCGTGATAAAGATAAAAGCGATTAAAACACCTCTTTGCTTTACGCGGAATATTTCGTGAGTTGCTCTCATTGACGCCCATAAAGGGAGGATAAAACTTGAAATAATAACGAGTGCATAGCCTGAAATTGCAATATATTCAAGTCTTTCTATAAATGGCAATTGAATGACTTGGGTCATAGAAAGTTGGGGCCATATCGTTTTTAATAATTGTTTTTCACTAAAAAATGCAAAGGCTAAAAGGGTGCTAAATACATATAGTAGATTTGAAAATAGTGCTCCGTATTGAGCAAATTTATGAGACTGCATAGGCTTTTTTACAAATGGATAAACCATGAGATAAACCTCAAAACCAGTCATACTGTAGATTGACATTTGAGCGGATTTTAAAATATCTGAAAGAGAATGTGTGAATATAGGGAGTACATTATCCCAATGCGAGTATTTCAAAACGAATAGGCTCAGAAATAAATACCCAATTGTACCACCAACAGAGATGACGCAAATACCGGTAATTACACGAAATCCAGAAGAGATAATGTAATAGCTAACTAAGCACAAAAAGAGTGTTAACATAAAGGTGGAAGCGGTAGGAAACATCCATACTTGAATAATTTCAACATACGTTCGAATAACCGAAATACTGACGATTAAAAAATAAGCTGCAAAGATGATATTAAAGACATTCCCTATCCACTTTCCAAACGTTTGCCTTTGTAAATCAATTAAATTTCCATTTGTTTCTTTTAATAAAAAATACATCATCCATATAAGAAGATGGATACAGAGCCCTGTGATTACAACGCCCATCCAGCCGTCGTATCCAGCGGCCTTTGCAATGATTCTAGCGAAGCCAAGAACGCCAGCACCGAACTGTGCACCGTGAATTAAGAAGAAAACAAAGATAGGAGATATTTGATATTTTTCTTGAACTTTACTCATCAAATGCACCTCATTTCTTAATCATCAAAGTCTGATCTATGTTTCGTTGAAATTCCTTTTGCTGCTTTTTTTACATGTTGTGGCCTTGCTTGTACATCCCGTGTATCAATCATTGTTAAAGGGAAACGGATCCAAGAATCTTTAACAGATTGTTGTCTTGTTGGGTAGAACAAAGCGTACGGCTTGCGTAAAGAAGTAAGTCTAAATAGATGCGTAAATAAGAAGATAAATCCAAGTGAAATCCCGAAAAGTCCTCCTATTTCTGCAAATATGAGAAATGGGAAGCGTAGTAATCGAACCGCATTACCCATTTTATAAATAGGTGTAATAAAGGAAGCGAGTGCTGATAAGGCAACGATAATTAATAAAATATTACTCGTTAAACCAGCTTGTACAGATGCTTGCCCGATTACGATACCGCCTACAATACCGAGCGTTTGACCAACTTTCATCGGTAACCTCGCGCCAGCTTCCCTCAGTAAGTCGATTGCAAGTTCTAAAAAGAGTGCTTCAATTAAAGGTGGGAATGGTACTTGTGCTCTTGATAAAATTAAAGTTTCAAGTAAATCACTTGGAATGAGTTCATAATGATAATTTAAAACTGCAACGTATAACGGTGTAGCACAAATTGAAAATAGAACGGCAATTAATCTTAAAATCCTTGAAAATGTAGCGTACATCCAAGAGACGTTGTAGTCTTCTGGTGAAATGAAAAAATCGAAATAGGATACAGGTGTTAGTAAAACACTTGGAGAACCGTCCACAAAAATAGCGATTTTTCCATCGATTAGTGCTTTTGTAACTCTATCAGTGCGTTCTGTATTGATATAGAGAGGGAAAATCGACTTTTCTCCCATCAATTCTTGTATATAAGCACTATCATTAATTTGATCATATTCAAGAGCACGTAAAGACTCCTCTAGAAAATCAACATTATCTTTTTCAGCGAGGTTGTCTAAATACATCATGACAACTTTTGTTTTGGAAAACTCACCGATAATCATCTCTTTTGTTTGTAAATCTAAAACAGGAAGACGTTTTCGTACTAAATTTATGTTTGTATCAATATCCTCTACAAAACCTTCTTGCGGACCAATAACAGTCGATTCGTTTAAAGGAGGAGTTGGTGCACGATAATTATCAATTGCAATATTTGCGAGCATACATTTTTGATCTTGTTGATTTACTTGAACAATCGCATGCCCCTTTAAAACCATATCCTCAATTTTTTGTAAATCGTTCGTAATTGTAATGCCGCTCATCGGAATATGTTCTTTCAGCTCTTCTAATGAAGCGTTAGGTCGTTCTAATAGAGTAGGCATTAAATACTTTTGCAACTTCTCACCATCAAGTGAAGGTCGATAGTAAGAAATCCAATAAGGCATCGTTTCATCGTCAGATGTATGATAATTCACAAAATCACTAGACTTTTTGAGTTTCTCTATTAAATCTTGTAGAGAATGAATACGATCTTTTTCTGGTTTCGTAAAATCATAAATACTATTACCTTTAGCGTTTTGCTGTTGTTGCCCTTGATCTGAGTTGTTTTGTTTAGAGTGTTGTTGATCTTGCCCCGAGTTGTCTTGCTTGGAATGTTGTTGTTGATCTTGCTCTGATATGTCTCGCTTAGGATGTTGCTGTTGTTCTTGAGAAGATTCGTCTTGTTTAGCACTTTGTTGTTGATCCTGCTCCGAGTCGTTTTGTTTAGAATGTTGCTGTTGATCTTGCTCTGATATGTCTTGCTTAGAATGCTGCTGTTGCCCTTGATCTGAGTTGTTTTGTTTAGAGTGTTGTTGTTGATCTTGCTCCGAGTTGTCTTGCTTGGAATGTTGCTGTTGATTTTGCTCTGATATGTCTTGTTTAGAGTGTTGTTGTTGTTGTTGTTGTTGTTGTCCTTGAGAAGATTCATCTTGTTTAGCACTTTGTTGCTGATTTTGATTCGATTGATTTTGCTGATTATCTTGAGAAGATTCCTTGTGTTCCTCTTTTTTTTGCTCGCTATTGTTACCTTTATTATGTTTCGTACTTCTAGTCTGTTCTTTGTTGTCGTCCTCTTGATTGTTAGGTTTTTGCTCCGAATTATCTGTTTCGTTTTTCTCTGTTGTATTTGATTTTTTTTTCTTACGTAGCCAATTCCAAATCATATGTATGCCCTCTTTAATTGTGTAATATAGTGCTATTTTGTGGCTAATTTTGTATATTATTCATTTATTTATGAAAAGAAGGAGGAGATGGGTTTGCATAGAAAAAATCTTTTAGTAAGCAGTTCATACTATGACGAGAAGAGGGCGAGTCTGTGAAAATTGTAAAAAAGGAGAAGTTTATTTTAAAGGAGTTTACATTTGAAAATGGTAGGACAATTCCTGTTCAAATGGGGTATGAGACGTATGGTACTTTAAATAGAGAGAGATCCAATGTGATTTTGATTTGTCATTATTTTAGTGCAACTAGTCACGCAGCAGGAAAATATACAGCGCATGATGAGGAGTCTGGTTGGTGGGATGGTTTAATTGGACCGGGAAAAGCAATTGATACAAATAAATACTTCGTTATATGCACTGATAATCTTTGTAATGTGCAGGTGAAGAACCCTTATGTAATTACAACGGGACCGAAATCGATTAATCCGGAAACTGGAGATGAATATGCGATGGACTTTCCGGTTTTTACATTTCTTGATGTAGCTCGTATGCAATATGAGTTGATAAAAGATATGGGAATCGCAAGGCTACATGCTGTAATGGGACCGTCAGCTGGCGGGATGATTGCGCAGCAATGGTCTGTTCATTATCCTCATATGGTAGAGCGGATGATTGGTGTGATTACGAACCCGCAAAATCCAATTATTACATCGGTAAATGTAGCGCAAAATGCAATTGAGGCTATCCGGCTGGATCCAAGTTGGAAGGGCGGAAAATATGGAGAAGTGCAGCCAATGAAGGGGCTTCATTTAGCAAATAGAATGATGTTTATGAACGCGTTTGATGAGCATTTTTATGAAACGACATTTCCTCGTAATAGTATAGAGAAAGCACCTTATGAAACATTTTCTACATTAACATCATTTGAGAAGGAAATTAAAAAAGTGACAAATAGAAGTATAGATTTAGTAGATGCAAATTCATGGATGTACACTGCGAAAGCAGTTTTATTACATGATATTGCGCATGGATTTTCGTCTTTAGAAGAGGCGCTGTCTAATATAGAAGCAAATGTACTTATGATTCCGTGTAAACAAGATTTGCTTCAGCCGTCACGTTATAATTATAAAATGGTAGACCTATTGCAAAAACAAGGGAAGTATGCGGAAGTATATGAGATCGAAAGTATAAATGGGCATATGGCGGGAGCATTTGATATTCATTTATTTGAAAAGAAAGTTTATGAATTTTTAAATCGGAAAGTGTCTAGTTTTGTGTAGAAAATAAATGATGTGAAAAAGGTGCAATGTATGTAGTAGGCACCTTTTTTTACATGATTTGTAGGCGGAAAATATATGTGGCAATTGCTATACCGAAGAATGCAATACTAAGTAATAGAAATAAGAATGACATTTCTTGTGGTGATTTTATCTTTCTATTATTTTTCATACTAAGTGCAATAATTGCAGCGAGTAAGAAAATGATGCCCATAATGAAAAGAAAAAGTGTCATTTTCATTGGCTCCTTTCATCAAACAAGTATATTGAGGATACAATGCACGAGTTATGTTTGTAAAGAATAAGTTTTGCGAGAAAATTGAGAAATAAATTCTCCGTTCTTTGCGTTCTTTCTTTCGCATGCTAAAATTGATGAGGAATGATTATTCAAGGAAGAAACTAAAGGTTTTTATTGTATATAAGGAGGAACGAAATATGACAGAAGTGAAAACAATTACTACAGAAGAAGTGCAAGAACGTTTAGAGAATGGAGAAACATTATTTCTAGTAGACGTAAGGGAAGATGAAGAAGTAGCGGCAGGGAAAATTCCAGAAGCTGTACATATTAAAATGGGCGATATCCCAAATAAAGTAGATTTCTTTGATAAAGAGAATGAATATATCTTTATTTGCCGTTCGGGAATGCGTAGTGAAAATGTATGCCATTATTTAAATGAGCAAGGCTTTAAAACAGTGAACATGGTTGGCGGTATGCTTCAATATGAAGGCGAAATCAAATAAGTAGTTTAAAAAACTTGAAACGAGTCTGTTTCAAGTTTTTTTCTTTTGCATACAGTGTACAAAAGGGGGATAGGTAAATGGGGATTAACTTGCGGAAAGTAAAAATTATAAATAATACAGGGGCTGTTAATGTCGGCGATTGTTATGATATCTCACCTTTAGCTGTAGCAAAAGTATATGCAGGTGCTGGAGGATCGAGTGCGGCTATTTTTTTAAATGGGAAAAGACAGCCAGAAGCGGTCATTAGAACATCGGTGTTTCTTCCGCCATTAGCAACAAGTACACGTACATTAGGCTCATAGAAGAAAGGTAGAGTGTAATTATGCCTGCTCATATAAAAGAGTTCGTTATTGTGAATAACACTGGGAATATATTTACTGGTGATAATCTGAGTGATACGTCATTTACTGCTTCGAAATCGTATAGTGGTTCGATGGGGTGTACTTGGGTTGATGTTGTTACAGTAATAGGGACGGAGACAAAGCTTTGTTTACAGCCAGGAGATTCGGTGACGACAACATATACAAGAGGTACTCCTGCTGGTACTGTAACAGGAACAAATATGGGGCAAAGTGTAAATGCATCGGGTATAGCACAAGCTGTCCCTAATACAGATAATATGGATTCAGTTGCTGGACTCCCTTAAGGAATTAAGGGAGTTTTTATTATTTAAAATAAAAATAGTCTTTGAGATTATTTTTGTAAATACATATTAAGAAGAGGTTTGTAATGTAAAAAAGATGGTGTGTAGGTGGTGAAAGTGTGAGAGAGCGCGATAATAAAAGGCAACAACATTCGTTAAACCCTAATTTTAGAATTTCACCAGAACTTATTGGGCCCACTTTTCCTCCCGTTCCAACGGGATTTACTGGTATTGGGATTACTGGTCCAACCGGTCCACAAGGCCCGACTGGCCCACAAGGACCGAGAGGGTTTCAAGGTCCGATGGGGGAGATGGGCCCGACAGGACCTCAAGGTGTGCAGGGAATTCAAGGACCCGTTGGACCAATAGGCGCAACGGGACCAGAAGGACAGCAGGGGCCACAAGGGTTGAGAGGACCACAAGGAGAAACTGGAGCGACAGGACCGGGGGGTGTGCAAGGGTTACAAGGTCCGATTGGTCCAACGGGAGCGACTGGGGCACAAGGTGTACAAGGGATACAGGGATTACAGGGACCAATTGGAGCGACGGGACCTGAGGGTCCACAAGGAATTCAAGGAGTCCAAGGATTACCAGGAGCAACAGGTTCACAAGGGATACAAGGAGTGCAAGGGATACAAGGTCCACAAGGACCGAGTGGAAATACAGGGGCAACTGGAGCGACTGGTCAGGGGATAACAGGTCCAACTGGGATAACAGGCCCAACAGGGATAACTGGACCATCAGGAGGACCTCCAGGTCCAACCGGTCCGACTGGAGCAACAGGTCCGGGGGGCGGACCGAGTGGAAGTACAGGGGCGACTGGAGCAACAGGAAATACAGGGGCAACAGGAAATACAGGGATAACAGGAGCAACGGGAAGTACAGGTCCGACTGGAAGCACAGGAGCACAGGGCTTGCAAGGAATACAAGGGATTCAAGGACCAATTGGGCCAACGGGTCCAGAAGGTCCGCAAGGAATTCAAGGTATTCCTGGTCCGACGGGCGTAACTGGTGAACAAGGAATTCAAGGAGTTCAGGGAATTCAAGGGATCACGGGGGCAACTGGTGATCAAGGCCCGCAAGGTATACAGGGGGTTATAGGGCCTCAAGGTGTAACAGGAGCAACCGGAGATCAGGGTCCACAAGGAATACAAGGAGTACCAGGGCCATCAGGAGCAACAGGCCCACAGGGAGTGCAAGGGATACAAGGTCCGATGGGTGATATAGGACCAACAGGTCCAGAAGGTCCAGAGGGACTTCAGGGGCCGCAAGGAATACAAGGTGTGCCAGGGCCAGTTGGAGCGACGGGTCCAGAGGGTCCTCAGGGGATACAAGGAATTCAAGGAGTGCAAGGAGCAACAGGCCCACAAGGTCCACAAGGAATTCAGGGAATACAAGGTGTGCAAGGGATAACGGGAGCAACTGGAATACAAGGAGCAACTGGAATTCAAGGGATACAAGGGGAAATAGGAGCAACGGGTCCAGAGGGGCCCCAAGGAGTGCAAGGTGCTCAAGGGGCAATTGGTCCAACCGGTCCGATGGGGCCACAAGGAGTGCAAGGAGTACAAGGAATTCAAGGAGCGACGGGTGCACAAGGAGTGCAAGGTCCACAAGGAATTCAAGGAATCCAAGGTCCGACGGGGGCAACAGGAGATATGGGAGCAACTGGGGCGACAGGAGAAGGCGCTACAGGCCCAACAGGAGTAACTGGTCCAACAGGGGTAACAGGCCCATCTGGAGGACCAGCAGGACCGACCGGCCCAACGGGGCCATCAGGTCCGGCGGGAGTAACTGGTCCATCTGGTGGACCACCTGGCCCGACAGGAGCAACTGGAGCGACAGGACTAACAGGAGATACTGGGGCGACAGGCTCAACTGGAGTGACAGGAGCGACAGGAGAAACGGGAGCAACCGGAGTGATGGGTTTGCAAGGTCCGCAAGGAATACAAGGTGTGCAGGGAGAGATAGGTCCGACGGGTCCCCAAGGTGTTCAAGGTCCCCAAGGAATTCAAGGAGTAACGGGGGCCACTGGAGATCAAGGTCCGCAAGGGATTCAAGGCCCACAAGGCGACATAGGTCCAACCGGCCCACAAGGAATTCAAGGCCCACAAGGTTCTCAAGGAATCCAAGGAGCGACAGGGGGAACAGGAGCACAAGGCCCACAGGGAATCCAAGGTCCACAAGGTGACATAGGTCCGACTGGGCCACAAGGTCCAACTGGAATCCAAGGGATACAAGGAGAGATAGGTCCAACAGGTCCAGAAGGACCAGAGGGACTTCAGGGTCCGCAAGGAATACAAGGTGTTCAAGGGCCAGTTGGAGCAACGGGTCCAGAGGGGCCTCAGGGGATACAAGGCATTCAAGGAGTGCAAGGAGCAACAGGTCCACAAGGCCCGCAAGGAATTCAGGGAATACAAGGTGTGCAAGGGATAACGGGAGCAACTGGAGCACAAGGAGCAACTGGAATTCAAGGGATACAAGGGGAAATAGGAGCAACGGGTCCAGAGGGGCCTCAAGGAGTGCAAGGAATACAAGGGGCGATTGGTCCAACAGGTCCGATGGGCGCACAAGGAGTGCAAGGAATACAAGGGATTCAAGGAGCAACAGGTGCACAAGGAGTGCAAGGACCACAAGGGGTTCAAGGGATACAAGGTCCGACGGGAGCAACAGGAGATACGGGAGCAACTGGGGCGACAGGGGAAGGCACTACAGGCCCAACAGGAGTAACCGGTCCAACAGGGGTAACAGGCCCATCTGGAGGACCAGCAGGACCGACTGGCCCAACAGGTCCATCAGGTCCGGCGGGGGTAACAGGTCCTTCAGGAGGACCGCCTGGACCGACCGGAGCAACGGGAGCAACCGGAGTAACAGGAGATACCGGGGCGACAGGCTCAACTGGAGTGACCGGAGCGACAGGAGAAACGGGAGCAACCGGAGCAACCGGAGTGACGGGTTTACAGGGGCCGCAAGGAATCCAAGGTGTTCAAGGAGAGATAGGTCCAACCGGTCCACAGGGTATTCAAGGTCCGCAAGGAATCCAAGGAGTAACGGGGGCAACAGGAGCACAAGGTCCCCAAGGAATTCAAGGTCCGCAAGGCGACATAGGTCCAACCGGCCCACAAGGAATTCAAGGTCCACAAGGTCCTCAAGGAATACAAGGAGCGACGGGGGCAACAGGAGCACAAGGCCCACAGGGAATCCAAGGTCCGCAAGGTGACATAGGTCCGACCGGCCCACAAGGCCCACAGGGAATCCAAGGCCCGCAAGGAATTCAAGGTCCAACGGGAGCAACAGGAGCAACCGGAGCGACAGGTCCCCAAGGAATTCAAGGCCCACAAGGAATTCAAGGCCCGCAAGGAATTCAAGGTCCAACGGGAGCAACAGGAGCAACCGGAGCGACAGGTTCCCAAGGGATTCAAGGTCCCCAAGGAATTCAAGGCCCGCAAGGAATTCAAGGTCCAACGGGAGCAACAGGAGCAACCGGAGCGACAGGTCCCCAAGGAATTCAAGGCCCGCAAGGAATTCAAGGTCCAACGGGAGCAACAGGAGCAACCGGAGCGACAGGTCCCCAAGGAATTCAAGGCCCGCAAGGGATTCAAGGTCCAACGGGGGCAACAGGAGCAACCGGTTCACAAGGTCCAACTGGAGATACAGGTCCAACCGGAGCTGGAGCCACTGGAGCGACCGGGGCGACTGGAGTTAGTACAACTGCAACATATGCATTTGCGAATAATACATCAGGAAGTGTTATTTCTGTTTTGTTAGGTGGCACGAATATTCCGTTACCAAACAATCAAAATATTGGACCAGGAATAACTGTTAGTGGTGGGAATACTGTATTTACAGTTGCAAATGCAGGGAATTATTATATAGCCTATACAATTAATTTAACAGCAGGTTTACTTGTGAGTTCCCGTATAACTGTAAATAGCAGCCCACTTGCGGGAACGATAAACTCCCCGACAGTGGCTACTGGTTCCTTTAGCGCAACAATAATTGCTAACTTGCCTGCTGGAGCTGCTGTTAGCTTACAATTATTTGGAGTAGTTGCGTTGGCTACATTATCTACGGCAACGCCAGGAGCTACTCTAACGATTATTAGATTGAGTTAATAAGAAGAAAACCTTGAGGCTTCTATGCTTCAAGGTTTTTTATCTCCTTATTTGTATGTAGTTTCATTGATTAGGAAAGTTTTACTTTATTCACATGAGCAAAAACATCGCAGTTCGAAAATATATTATAATAGAATGAAAAGAGAGAAATTTGGCAGAAAGGGAGGGTGGCGATGCAGGAGATGGTTACAGATTTTTTTGGACGCCCACTTCAAGATTTGCGCATATCTGTCATTGATCGTTGCAATTTTAGATGTACATATTGTATGCCAGCGGAAGTGTTTGGGCCAGATTATGCTTTTTTAAAAGATGAGTTTTTACTGACGTTTGATGAAATTGAGCGTTTAGCAAAACTATTTGTTAGCATCGGTGTACGAAAAATTAGACTTACTGGTGGCGAGCCACTACTTCGTAAAGATTTAACAAAGCTTATTGCACGTCTCGTGAAAATTGACGGGCTATTAGATATAGGGTTAACGACCAATGCAATTCATTTAACAAAGCAAGCAAAAGTATTAAAAGAAGCTGGATTACATAGAGTAAATGTTAGTTTGGATGCAATAGATGATGATGTATTTAAGGCTATTAATGGCCGAAATATTAATACGAAACCTGTTATAAAGGGAATTATGGCTGCAAAAGAGGCTGGGCTTGATGTAAAGGTAAACATGGTTGTGAAAAAAGGAATGAATGATCATCAAGTACTTCCGATGGCTGCGTATTTTAAAGAGCAAGGAATCCCGCTTAGGTTCATTGAGTTTATGGATGTTGGTAGTACAAATGGATGGAATTTTGATCAAGTTGTTACGAAGCGAGAGTTAATTGAGATGATTCATCGCGTGTATCCGCTTGAGCCAGCTGAAGCGCATTATTTTGGTGAAGTTGCGAAGCGATATCGTTACGTTGGAACAAATGTTGAAGTCGGTTTTATTACTTCTGTTTCTGAGTCCTTTTGTTCCTCTTGTACGAGAGCGAGAATTTCAGCAGATGGAAAGTTTTATACTTGCTTATTTGCGACAGAGGGACTCGACCTAAGGGAACTTCTTAGAGGAAATCTTTCGGATGAGGAGTTAGTAAGCGTTATACAAGATGTATGGATGAATAGAAAAGATAGGTATTCGGATGAACGGACAGAAGAAAGTGCGAAAAATCGTCCGAAAATTGAAATGTCTTATATAGGGGGATAAGAAGGGAGGCTATCGTATGCAGGAGCGATATTCAAGGCAAATATTATTTTCTGGTGTTGGAGAAGAAGGACAGAGAAAAATTAGAGAGAAGCATGTGCTTATTATTGGTGCTGGAGCACTTGGTGCAGCAAATGCAGAAGCGATTGTTAGAGCAGGTGTTGGAAAAGTAACAATTGCGGATCGTGATTATGTAGAGTGGAGTAATTTACAAAGGCAACAATTATATACAGAAGAAGATGCAAAGCAGTATAAACCGAAGGCGGTAGCAGCGGCAGAGCATTTAAAAGCGATTAATTCTGAGGTGGAAATAAATCCGGTTGTGACTGATGTAACAGTGCAGGAAATGGAAGAGTTAGTGAAGGGTGTAGATTTAATATTAGATGCGACAGATAATTTTGAAACGCGTCTTCTTATTAATGATATTTCACAAAAGTATAATATTCCATGGATATATGGTGGTTGTGTCGGAAGCTACGGAGTAACGTATACAATTGTACCAGGAAAAACACCGTGTTTCCGCTGTTTAATGGAACATCCAGCAAGCGGAGCAACATGTGATACGGCTGGTATTATACAGCCGGCAGTACAATTAGTAGTTGCGCATCAAATAACGGAAGCGCTGAAAATATTAGTAGAAGACTATGGGGCACTTCGCGAAACGATGTTATCGTTTGATCTTTGGAATAATCAACAGATGGCATTTAAAGTGAATAGACAGAAAAAAGAAACGTGTTTATCTTGCGGAAGATTACGTACATATCCGAGTTTAACATTTGAAGCACAAACGAAAACAGAAGTGTTATGTGGACGAAATACAGTACAAATCCGTCCAGGTGTGCGGAATGAATTTAATTTAGAAGAAATTAAAAAGCGCTTACAAAGAAGTGTGGATGTAAAGGCTACTCCGTATTTAGTATCGTTTCTGGTAGAGGAATTTCGTTTTGTTTTATTTACAGATGGCAGAGCTTTTATTCATGGGACGAATGATATAAATGTAGCAAAACGTTTATATACAAGATATATAGGTTGAACCTAAAGGGAAGTCCTTTAGGTTCAACAAGGAGAAGGTTAAGACTTTCTCGCATAATCTCCACTTTTTCCACCTGTTTTTTCAAGTAAGTACGTTTCGCCGATAATCATACCTTTATCAACAGCTTTACACATATCGTACACGGTAAGAGCGGTAGCGGAAGCAGCTGTTAAGGCTTCCATCTCAACACCGGTGCTACCTTCTGTTTTAACTTTTACTTCAATCAGTAATCGATATTGTTCATCGGATTGTTTCCAATCGAAAGAAACGTCAACACCTTTTAATAATAAAGGATGACACATTGGGATAATATCAGAAGTGCGTTTTGCAGCCATAATACCAGCGATTTGTGCAACTGCTAATACGTCACCTTTCCCGATTTCATTATGAGAGATTTTATCGTAAATTTCTTTCGTAACGACAATGCTAGAGCACGCAATTGCTGTTCGAACGGTTGCTTTTTTATCGCTTATATCAACCATTTTCGCGCGTCCTTGGTCATTAAAGTGTGTGAATGAAGACATGGAATTCCTCCTTGAAGTAATTTCTATTTAATATATAAAGTTTAATCGAGATAAAAAAAATTGCAAATATGGGGTGAGAAACGATGGTAGAAAAACGAATTCCGATTCAAGTTGCTGATGCAGTAGAGAGAGTAATGGAATATGCGAAATTTGGTGAAGTAGAAGAAGTTTCTATTACGGAAAGTTATGGGAGAATTCTTGGGGAGGATGTTGTCTCTGATCATGACGTTCCTCATTTTGATCGTTCTCCTTATGATGGTTTCGCAATTCGAGCGGAAGATACGAAAGAAGCAAATCAAGAGAATGCAATTGAGTTTGAAGTAATAGGAGAAATCGGAGCGGGGTCTGTTTTTCTAGATACAGTAGGATCTTTTCAGGCGGTTCGTATTATGACAGGAGCAGCTATTCCAGCGGATTGTAATGCAGTCGTCATGCTAGAACTGACGGAAGGTTTTGAGAAGAACGGAAAAACATATATGAAGTTAAAGCGTCCTTTTCATAGTGGCGACAATGTGTCATGTAAAGGGGAAGATATAAAACAAAATCAAGTTCTCGTTCAGAAAGGTGTTGCAATTAATCCAGGTGTTGCGGCCTTATTAGCGACGTTTGGATATAGTACTGTGAAAGTTGTAAAACAGCCTGTTGTTGGTATTGTGACGACAGGAAGTGAATTGTTAGAAGTACATGAGTCGTTACAGCCGGGGAAAATTAGAAATAGTAACTCTTATATGATTGCTGCTCAAATTATGAAAGCTGGAGGTAAAGTCCGATATTATGGCCAACTTGCCGACGAGTTAGATGCATGTTTTAAAGCTGTTCAATCAGCGATGGATGAAGTTGATATTTTAATTACGACAGGCGGTGTGTCGGTAGGAGATTATGACTACTTGCCGGCTATTTATGAAAGATTACAGGCACATGTACTCTTCAATAAAATAGCGATGAGACCAGGAAGTGTAACGACTGTAGCTGAAGTTGATGGAAAGTTACTTTTCGGTTTATCAGGGAATCCGTCAGCTTGTTACGTAGGATTTGAGCTATTTGTGCATCCAGTTATAAAAACATATTTGAATGCGAAAGAACCTCACGTATATAGAGCAGATGCTATTTTACAAAAAGATTTTCCAAAGCCGAATCCGTTTACTCGTTTTGTAAGAGCAAAGGTGACAATCGTGGACGGGTCATTACAAGCGATGCCGGTCGGTTTAGATAAATCGAGTGCGGTATCTTCACTTGCAGATGCGAATGCTTTTATTGTGTTGCCTGGAGGAACGAGAGGATTTGAGGCAGGGATGAAAGTGTCTGTATTATTGTTAGAGCACGCTGAGGGATGTGATTGGCCATGGGCAAAGCCCCTTCGCTCTTACAAATAGTAGGGTATCAAAATAGCGGGAAAACAACACTTGTAGAGAAAATTGTGCATGCATTAGTTGAACGGAAAATAAAAGTTGCTACGATTAAACATCACGGGCATGGAGGGTTTCCAGAAGTAGCGCAAAAAGATAGTGAAAGGCACCGAAAGGCCGGTGCTGTCGTAAGTAGTGTAGAAGGCGCTGGATTACTTTCATTGTCGTCATTAAGAGAAGAATGGTCCTTGCAAGAAATTATCCGTTTATACGAGTTTTTTGAAGTGGATATAATTTTAATTGAGGGCTATAAAAAAGAGAGCTATCCAAAAGTGGTGTTACTTCGTTCTGAGGAAGACGTTGAACTTTTACATAAAGTAGAAAATATAGTAGCAGTTATTACGTGGTATGATGCTCCCGCAAACTTACGAGAAGAATATACAGTATTTCATATAACAGAAGAAGAATTGTATATAGATTGGTTTGTACAAACGGTAAGGAGAAAGAAACAGTAAACAAAAACATAGACAAAAGTAGGCATATATAATAAAAAGTACTTATGAAACAATATAAACCGAAAGAATTTTCAGAAATGCTTCTTAATGTTTCTGTTAAGACATTACGAAGGTGGGACAATCAAGGTGCTTTAACTGCTTACCGAAACCCAAAAGGAAGAAGATACTATACAGAAGAACAGTATAAGGAATATATGGGTATTCAAGAAGAACTTGTTCAGGATTTAATATCTATCATTCATGTATTTAGCTGTAGAATATATGGGTTGAGAAAATACAAAAAGAAAATGTCGGAGGATGAAGACTTATGAAAAGAGCATATTTAATAGAAATCAAACCGACAACTGAACAAATTAGTAAAATCCGTCAAACTATTGGGGTGTGTCGATATGTATATAACCTGTATATCTCTAAAAATAAAGAGGCATATGAGTCGGAGGGGAAATTTCTTAGTGGCTATGACTTTTCTAAATGGCTAAACAACATTTATACAAAAGAGTGTGACCAGTGGATTAAAGAAGTGTCGAGCAAAGCGGTAAAACAAGCGATTATGAATGGAGATAAAGCTTTTAAGCGATTTTTTAAAGGGTTATCCAAATTTCCACGATATAAGAAAAAGAAGAAGCAAGATGTGAAATGTTATTTTCCTAAAAACAATAAAACAGATTGGACAGTAGAAAGACATAGAGTAAAAATCCCCACAATTGGTTGGACAAGGTTAAAAGAATATGGATATATCCCTAAAAATGCAACTGTAAAAAGTGGCACAGTATATCAAAGAGCAGGAAGATACTATGTTTCTATACTCTGTGAAGTGAAAGAGGTAAAACCAAATTCAATTCTCAATGCAGTAGGTATAGGAATTGATTTGGGAATTAAAGACTTCGCTGTACGTAGCGATGGAAAAACTCACAAAAATATAAATAAAACAGTACAAGTAAAAAAGATAGAAAAACGGTTAAAACGTGAACAACGCTCTTTATCACGCAAATTTGAAAATATAAGAAAGAGAGGTGAACAACCTGTTACTAATAAAAGAGCGAATATAAACAAAAATATTCTTAGGGTGCAAAAACTACATGCTAGGCTAGCAAATATTCGATTAGCGTATGTAAAGTCTATTGTAAATGATGTGGTGAAAACCAAGCCAACGTTTATTACAGTAGAAGATTTGAATGTGAAAGGTATGATGAAGAACAAACATCTATCTAAAGCTGTAGCGCAACAATGTTTTTATGCTTTTAAAACATGGTTATCAACGAAATGTAGGGAATATGGAATTGAACTACGGCAAGTGGACAGATTCTATCCATCTTCTAAAATATGTTCATGTTGCGGTCAAAAAAAGTCGGATTTAAAGCTTTCTGACCGAGTATATACATGTGATTGTGGAAATGTAATGGATAGAGATTTGAATGCGTCAGTCAACCTTTTACAAGCAAAAAAATATACAATACTAACGTAAATAGATTGTATATATGTACGGTGGGCTACATCGGAATTCACGCCTGTGGAGTGTCACAGCAAACTGTAGTAGCAAGTGATTAGCGAGGCAGGGCACGTAGAAGCAGGAATACTCTAAGAATATACATTTGTCTATATTTTTAGTAGCAGTGCGAAATGACAAATACGTATTATGAAGTAATTGATACAGAAATTTCAATTGAAGAAGTAGCGAATAAGGTTATTCGCCGCGAATGTGGTGCTGTTACAACATTTATTGGAACGGTTAGAGAGTTTACGAAAGGGCGTCGTACATTATACTTAGAATATGTCGCTTATAAAACGATGGCAGAAAAGATGCTAGAGAAAATCGGATCAGAAGTGAAAGAGAAATGGCCAGGTACACACGTTGCGATTACACATCGCATCGGTACACTGCAAATTTCTGATATTGCGGTTGTTGTGGCCGTTTCAACGCCGCATCGTAAAGCGGCTTATGAAGCAAATGAATATATTATGGAACGCATAAAACAAATTGTTCCGATTTGGAAAAAAGAGTTTTGGGAAGATGGAGACTCTTGGATTGGCGATCAATTAGAAAAAACGCCATATCCGGCGGGAGAGCCTGGGAAGGAGCTATAAGTATGATTCGAGTATTGTTATTTGCGAACTTGCAAGAAGAAGCAGGAAGAAGTGAATTACAAATAGAGAAAGAAAATATTACGGTTGCAGAGTTAAAAGATATTGTTGCAACTGAATATAATGTGCCAGTATTGGCACCAATTATGGTTGCAATTAATGAAGAATATGCAAATGAAGATGATACGATTCAATCTGGTGATGTTGTTGCACTAATCCCACCAGTGAGTGGTGGTTAATATTGGATTCATTAAAACGACTTTCCTATATAGGGAAAGTCGTTTTTTTATGGCAGTTTTGAGAACACTAATCTATAGAACAAGGAGGGAATTATGAAAAAAATATGTGTAGTTATGACAATGCTATGTGCGGCCTTTTTCTCTTCTCCAAGTGATTCTTTCGCGAAAGAATCAAGAGAACAGCTTTTAGAGAGTGCATTATCGAATAGGTACTATTCAGTTATTAGACAAGTGACAGAAGATCAATATGAATGTGCTTCAGTTATCAATATAAAGCGTCTCGGCAAGAATGGTGAGTTCGTTCCTAGATATGAAGTGACGCTACAATTTCTTACATTTCAAGGAGCACATAACCCGCCGAATGATAAAGTTACGCTTACTTTGGAAGATTATTTAGATCACGTAAGGATAAAGAAAGTGGAGCGAGAAAAGAATGTTTCTGGTGCTATTGCAGAAAAGATTTGTGAAAGAGAAAAAGAAAAAATAAAAGCTCACTCTACTGATTCAGAATGATAACCTATGACATTTAGTAAAGAAAGGTAATGAGCGATGGATATATTTTTAGCGATTTTACCAGCTATATTTTGGGGAAGTATTGTGCTATTTAACGTAAAACTGGGCGGGGGACCGTATAGTCAAACGCTCGGAACAACGCTTGGCGCGCTTATTTTCTCGATTGTTGTTTATATTTTTATGAAACCAGTATTGACTCCTACTGTTATCGGAGTTGGTATTGTGTCAGGTTTATTTTGGGCGCTTGGTCAGGCGAATCAATTAAAAAGTATTGATTTAATGGGCGTTTCAAGGACGATGCCCATTTCAACAGGACTTCAATTAGTTGCGACAACTTTATTTGGAGTCATCGTATTTCATGAGTGGTCCACAACAATATCAGTCGTCCTTGGTGTATTAGCTCTCGTTTGTATTATTATTGGTGTTATTTTAACATCTCTTCAAAGTGAAGAAGAAAAGAATGCAGAGCAAGCGGGGAATTTTAAAAAAGGCATTATCATTTTATTGATTTCAACAGTCGGCTATTTAGTTTATGTAGTAGTGATTAGACTATTTAAAGTAGATGGTTGGTCAGCTTTGTTGCCACAAGCAGTTGGTATGGTGTTAGGGGGGATTTTGCTTACTTTTAAACATCATCCATTTAATAAATATGCAATACGAAATATTATTCCAGGATTAATTTGGGCAGCTGGAAATATGTTTTTATTCATTTCACAGCCGCGTGTTGGAGTGGCAACAAGTTTCTCGCTATCGCAAATGGGAATTATTATTTCGACGCTTGGCGGGATTCTTATATTAGGTGAAAGAAAAACGAAACGCCAATTAACAGGGATTGTTGTCGGTATCATTTTTATTATTGCAGCCGGAATTATGTTAGGTATAGCAAAAAGTTAAAGGAGGTATGGAAATGTATAGTGATTTAGAAGGAAAGGTTGTCGTTATTACAGGATCAGCAAGTGGTCTTGGAAGAGCAATGGGGGTAAGGTTTGCTGAGGAGAAAGCAAAGGTAGTGATTAATTATCGCTCACGAGAATCAGAAGCGAATGATGTGTTAGAAGAAATTAAAAAGGTAGGCGGAGAAGCGATTGCTGTAAAAGGTGATGTGACGGTCGAATCAGATGTGGCGAATCTCATTCAATCTGCTGTGAAAGAGTTTGGTACGCTTGACGTTATGATTAATAATGCAGGGATAGAAAATGCGGTACCATCGCATGAAATGCCGCTTGAAGATTGGAATAGGGTAATTAACACAAATTTAACAGGTGCTTTTTTAGGAAGCCGTGAAGCGATTAAATATTTTGTAGAACATGATATTAAAGGATCTGTCATTAATATGTCGAGTGTTCATGAGAAAATTCCGTGGCCCTTATTTGTGCACTATGCAGCAAGTAAGGGTGGTATTAAACTGATGACAGAAACGTTAGCGTTAGAATATGCACCAAAAGGTATTCGAGTAAATAATATAGGGCCAGGTGCAATTAATACGCCGATCAATGCAGAGAAGTTTGCTGATCCTAAAAAACGTGCTGACGTAGAAAGTATGATACCGATGGGCTACATCGGAAAACCAGAAGAAATTGCAGCAGTAGCAACTTGGCTCGCTTCTTCAGAGGCGAGTTATGTAACGGGCATTACGCTATTTGCAGATGGTGGAATGACGTTATATCCATCGTTTCAAGCTGGGCGTGGGTAATAGAAAAGGACGAAGAGATAAAACTCTTTGTCCTTTTTTTACAAAAAAAAATAGCGGCCAGCTATTTTAAATTTAGTGATTAATTGTATCTTGAAGATATTCTGTTGCTTGATGTTCAGAAACATTTTGCACGAGTGCAACTTCACTAATCATCATTTTTCGGGCGTTATCTAGCATTTGTTTTTCGCTCGCATTTAAAGCTCTCTCTTTATTGCGGCGAAGTAAATCCCGAACAACTTCTGCACTATCTTGCAGATTGCCGTTTTTCATTTTTTCCATATTCATTGTATATCTTTGTTTCCAGGAAAGTGATGTATCTGATTCCCCGTTTTGAAATTCAAGAAGTATATCATCTAACGTACCTTTATCTACGATATAACGAATACCTGATTTTTGTAATTGATCCATCGGAAGCATTACTTGCATATCCTTACTAATGATACGTATTACACAATATTGACGTATTGTTCCTAATATTTCTTTCTCTTCAATGGCTTCGATGACTCCTGCGCCGTTCATTGGATAAACGATTTTATCACCAATTTGAAACAAATCATCCACCTCCATATGTGGTAACCATCTTTAATGATAGCATAAGTGAATGTAAATGTCAAATTTTATATAATACCATAATAATTATATTTGAGTCAATAAGTAAAAGCTCTTTTTATATATATTTTTTTTGCTTTTATTTATGGATGATTTTTTTAGAAAAATAGTACAGGTGGAGAAAGGAGGCATATCCACTTATTTTTAAGCATAAAATGTAAAATCGCTAATACAATATACCTAAATCCGTTCTTTGCAAAGGAGGGAGAGAAGGTGGGGCGCACAATAAAAATTGATATTACAAATAAAGTGGTAGCTAAATTTAGACCAGATTATTTGGAATTGTATACGAGTAAATTTATGATAGGTAAGTTTTATGTCTATACTGAAGGTAAACAATATGTGTTAGAAGACGGATATATATATGAAGACGGAAAGTTTTATCGCATCATAGATACGCACCGTGGCAATAATCAAGCGGCGGAGGGCTGCGATCTAGGATGGTGTTAACATGATTCGTGTAAAAGTGTTTGATGAAAGTCACGAAAAAGACTTAGAAGACGCTGTAAATGTTTTTTTGAAAAAGATTGATGATAGTAACTTTGTAGACATTAAGTACCAAGTCGGTGTTTCTATTAACGATGACGAAAACCAAATTTATTGTTTTTCAGCAATGATCGTTTATAAAGCATAAAAAAGAGCTGGATGAGCCAGCTCTTTTTTATGCTTTATGTTGGGACAACATGTGTCGGTAATACGTTCATAATAGATTGGGTTGCGCCTAATTTCTTTGTCGTTAAAAGAGGCTCCCCTGTCTCATGATTTTGGGCATCTTTACACATACCAAGGTGATAACGATCACCTAAAAATGGATCAATATAAAAACCGTTTTTGAATACTTTATCATTCGGATGTTTTTCATGGTGAATATCAGAGCAGTTAATGCAATAGAACATAGCGTTCAACCCCTTTTTATTTTTGTTTGAAAAAAGTGAGTCGGTAGTCATTTCGCTCCTAAGGAAATGTTGAGGAGAAGAGAAATAACTACCTACTCAAATGGTGGGCATATTCCTTCTGATTTTTTATATCTCGCGTAATGTCCCTGAGGGAAGGAGGAGAGACGAAATACGCATGATATACGTAAGGCGCTTCTTTCAAGATGAATGATGGAGTTTCATGTTGAGAGAAGTTTTTATTTTTTGTTGCCTTTGTGAGTATATTATGAGGAAATGCTCGGAGGGTGTTTGTCCTGTTGAAAAAATGTTGAGAATTTCTCAACAGTAAAAAAGAGTTAGCGTTGACATGAAACTAAAAGGTGTTATATTATCGACGTATAACCAAAAGGTGTTATATTTGATTGCCGAATAAAGGAGAATGGAAATGGAACAACAACATACATTAACTGATATTAAACAAACAATCGTTTTTAATGCGTCTATTCAAAAGGTGTGGAATGTAGTATCAACTGCAGAAGGGATTGCCTCATGGTTTATGCCAAATGATTTCGTATTAGAGGTAGGACATGAATTTCATGTGCAATCACCATTTGGACCATCCCCATGTAAAGTGTTAGAAATCGATGAGCCAAATTACCTATCTTTCTCATGGGATACAGATGGCTGGGTTGTTTCATTTCATCTGAAAGACCTAGGAGATAATAAAACAGAATTTACGTTAATTCACGGTGGCTGGAAACATCCTGATGAAATTCTTCCGAAAGCGAATGCGAAGAGTTCTATTATTCGCGACAGAATGAGCGGAGGCTGGGTAGCGATTGTAAATGAAAAACTGAAAAAGGTTGTCGAAGGCTAAGTGTCCTCATCGGCAGCGAAATATGATGTATTTCAAGCAATTGCTGACCCAACCCGCCGAGAAGTAATACGGTTATTAAGTGATAAAGAGTTACCGATTTCCAAAATAACGGATCATTTTCCGATGAGTCGTACTGCGGTTGTAAAACACCTTCATATTCTTTCAGAAGCAAATTTAGTAAGCGGAAGAAAAAGCGGAAGAGAGAAGATATATCGCTTGCATCCAGAACCATTAGAGGAGTTACAACAGTGGCTCTCGTATTATGAACGTTTTTGGGATAATAAATTGTCCATGCTGAAACATATTGTGGAGAATGAAGAGTAAAAGAGGATGACCATTTTGGTCATCCTCTTTCTTATTGCTCACTCGTTTGTGTAGCGGGCTTTAATAAAAGCCAAGCGATAATTAATGTACATACTGCCAATACAAAAGTACTCATATAAATGACGTGTACACTTGATGCTAATGCGGATTGCGATTCAGTTACTACGTTTGTTGTAGTACCTCCATGTCCGCCAGATACAAGATCAAGGTTTTTAATACCACGTGCGTGAATCATCGTATTGAAAATTGTACCGAATATTGCAGCACCTAATGTTTGACTAAATGTATTAATAAATGTGTTTAAACCAACGGCTGTTCCGCGTGTATGAGCTGGTACGGCTGCTTGAATTGTTACCATGTAAATCGGTGTCACAAGCCCCATACCTAAGCCGAATAATCCGACTGCTACATAAATAAGGAATGATGGTGAATGTGTTGATAATGTAAATAATAAGAACGTAGCCACTGATAAAATGCTAGCTCCAAGTAAAATGATTTGTTTCGTTTTTAATTTTCCTACTAAGTTACCAGAGAAAATAGCGCCAAATGTCCACATAACAGGGATTGGCATTAAAATAAGTCCAGCTTCAGTCGCATTTTTTCCTAGTACACCTTGGCTCCAAATTGGAAGATACATCGTAATACTAATAATCATTGCACCAGCAATAAGCGTTAATATATTTATCGTAGATAGTGTACGGTTAGAGAAAAGTGTTAGCGGAATTAATGGTTCCGGAGATTTTTTCTCGATGAATAAGAAAATAATGAATGAAACGACGGCGAAGATTAATAGGCCGATAATTGTTATGTCTCCCCAGTTTTGCTTACTGCTACCTGTTAATAACGCGTATAGTAGAGCAATCGTACTTAATGAGAAGACTGTTGCACCAAGATAGTCGATATGGTGTTTAGCAGGTTTAATAGATTCTTTGTAGTAAATGGCAATCATTAAGCAAGCGATAATTCCAAATGGAACGTTTAAGAAGAAAATATAACGCCAAGAAAGAGAATCAACTAAAAACCCACCTACTAACGGTCCGATAACACCGGATACACCCCAAACGGCACTCATCCAGCCTTGTGCTTTCGCGCGGTCTTTCGCTTCGCTATATAAGTCTCCAATAATCGTCATTGTGATCGGCATAACAGCACCAGCACCGATACCTTGAAGTGCGCGGAAGAAGATCAATTGTTCCATCGATGTAACGACGCCGCAAAGTGCAGAACCGACTAAAAAGATTGTAGCTCCAATGAGTAAAACTTTTTTACGGCCGAATAAATCAGCGAGCTTTCCGTATATTGGAGTTGAAACCGCTGTGGCAAGCATGTAAATTGCATATACCCAGCTAACAAGTTCAACGCCGGACAAATCACTCGTTATACGAGGGATTGCTGTACTAACAATCGTTCCTTCTACCGCAGAAAGAAACGTCATTAGCATTAAAGACATCATGACTTTTTTTCTCATATGTTTTCCCCTTACCCTTTTTCAAATATTCAACAATATAAAATATAAAGGTACTAAGGTAAATAAAGCAACAAAAAAGCAATGGAAAGTTAAGGGGAGGGGATATTTGTCGTTTTTTGTCGGTAAGTCGATATATTTGAAAAATCGCCGATATAAGTAGCAGAATCGCTGATATATTTGGAAAATCGCCGATATAAGTAGCAGAATCGCTGATATATTTACAGAATCGCCGATATAATTTCATGTACCTATAAAAAAAGAAACAGGAATCCCTGTTTCTCAGTTTAATATTGCATTTTCGCGTTTTCTCCAGCTGTCGTTCCGGCAATTCTACCAGTAACGAGAGCAGATGTAATGTTATAGCCACCAGTGTAACCGTGAATATCAAGAACTTCCCCGCAGAAATATAAGCCATTTGTAAATTTAGAAGACATTTCTTTCGGGTTAATTTCTTTAACGGATACACCGCCGCCAGTAACGAATGCTTTTTCAATTGACTGCGTACCATTTACATTTACAGTAAATTCTTTAAAGTCTTTCACAAGTGCACGAATCTTCTCGTGAGAAACTTGTCCAGCTTGCTCGCTGCCATCAATTTCATTTTTTTCTAATAAGAATAGGAAGTAACGTTCAGGAACATAACCTTTTAACACGTTTTTAATTCCTTTTTTCGGATCTTCCTTCATTTGTTTCAGCATGCGCTGGAATAGTTGTTCACTATTTTCTTCTGGCAATGCATCGATGCTCATTTGCACTGTATTCGTTTTGAACTTTTTCAGTGCTTTTACAACGAATTGACTACAGCGAAGGGCAGCAGGACCAGATAGGCCGAAATGAGTGAAGAGCATGTCCATTTTGTGAGAAATGATAGCTTTTCCTTTCGGGTTTAATACGCTTAAGTTTACATCTCGTAAAGCGAGGCCTTGTAGTGAACGGTCTCGAATAAATGGTTCGTTTGAAAGGATTGGTACTTCTGTTGGGAATAATTCTGTAATTGTATGACCAGCTTTTTCTGCCCAAGCATATCCGTCTCCAGTAGAACCAGTTTGAGGAACAGATTTTCCGCCAACAGCGATAACGACGTGATTTGTTTCTAGCACTTCGCCAGTCTTTAGTACGACTGCTTTCGTTTGACCATTTTCATATTCAATCGTTTCAACAGGTGTATTCGTGCGGATCTTTACACCTAAATCTTTTAATCGTGTTAAAAGTGCGTCTACTACCGATTGGGCTTTATTTGAAACAGGGAACATGCGGCCATGATCCTCTTCTTTCAGTTTTACACCGAGATTTTCGAAGAATGTAATAATATCTTCATTATTAAAAATAGAAAAAGCGCTGTATAAGAAGCGGCCATTTCCTGGTATATGTTTAACGATCTCATCAAGTGGTAGACGGTTCGTTACGTTACAGCGGCCGCCACCAGAAATCGCAAGTTTACGCCCTAGTTTATTTCCTTTATCAAGAAGTAAGACGCTTGCGCCTTCTTCTGCAGCACCGATTGCAGCCATTAGCCCAGAAGGCCCGCCGCCGATGACAATAACATCATAATGCATAATATATCGACCTCATTTTCTACATTTCCTGCCTAAAAGAATAGCATGTTTTCCCTTAAAAGAAAAATAGAGTGAAGTACTGCTTAAGGAGAGAATTGTGGTACAATACAAAAGTTAGAGTTCAGCACTATCCTGCTATTTGTGGGCCATAGGACTAAAACCTTATGAGTTAGGGGAAGTCTAATAGTTCTCGAATGCTCGAATAGTTCAATTTATTATAGTTTCACTTTACCCCGCATTAACGGGCAGTAAGACTCCCACCTTAAAGTTTGCTTAGGTCAAAGAAGTAGGTGGGAGATTAACTGCCCCTAAATGCCCGGTTGGTGGGGGCTAATAATCAGTGGGGAAGAACACCCCACTGATTAAAGTTTCACTTTATGTAGATGTAGGAGGATTTTTGTATGTCCGATTCGAAATTTCTGCGCGGAACGCTCATCGTTACGTTAGGGACATTTTTAGTGAAGTTCTTAGGCATGATTTACGTCTTTCCGTTTCATGCATTAGTAGGGACAGAAGGCGGAACGCTCTATACATATGGATACATTCCATATACGATTTTTTTAAGTATTGCAACGGCAGGGGTGCCGCTTGCTGTTTCAAAATTCGTTTCCAAATATAATGCGCTTGGCGATTATAAAACGAGCCGGAGAATGTTCCGCTCGGGAATGGTTATGATGATAGTAACAGGAGTTCTTTCATTCCTAGTACTGTACATGACGGCGCCGTTGTTTGCAGAAGCAATGCTTGGTAAACAAAGTGTACACAGTAATATAGGAGAAGTTACGACGATTATTCGTCTTGTAAGTTTTGCGCTTATTGTTGTGCCGGCAGCGAGTTTAATTCGTGGTTATTTCCAAGGTCACCAATCGATGGGACCAACTACTGTTTCGCAAATTATTGAACAAATTATTCGTATCGTCTTTTTATTAGCGGGTAGTTTTATCGTTATTAAAGTACTTGGTGGTACAGTTGCAACAGCAGTTGGGGTAGCGACATTTGCTGCATTCGTTTCAGCAGTTGGAGCGCTCGGTGTACTCATTTGGTACTGGCTAAAACGTAAAAAACATTTGGATCAATATTTAATTGAACAAACTGTACCAGAATCGACAGTGAGTACTGTTCAATTATTTAAAGAATTATTTGCATATGCGATTCCTTACGTTGTAATTGGGTTAACAATTCCTTTATATCAACAAATTGATACATTGACATTTAACTCAATTATGCAAGCGATTGGCCAAGGTGATATTGCAGAGCGAGCGCTCGGTATTTTCACAATGTGGACGCATAAATTAATTATGATTCCTGTATCACTTGCGACAGCGTTTAGTTTAACGCTCGTACCAGCGATTACAAAATCATTTACTGAAAAGCAATACCGTTATTTAAAGTTACAAATTACACAAACATTCCAGGCAAATATGTTCTTAACATTGCCAGCAGTTGTCGGTATTTCATCACTTGCCTATCCGATTTATACTGCATTTTACGATTCAGATCCATTAGGTGGACAAGTATTAATGTGGTATGCACCGGTTGCGTTGTTATTTGCTTTATTTACAGTAACAGCGGCAATTCTGCAAGGTATTAACCAACAAAAGCATGCGATTATCGCACTTATAATGGGTGTTATTTTGAAATTTGTATGTAACGTAATCTTTATTCGTTATTTCGGTACAGTAGGGGCGATTCTAGCAACAGCTGTTGGTTTCTTAGCTTCTGTTTGGTACACAAATCAACAAATTAAAAAATACGCACACTATTCATTCGGTGTTGTATATAAGAGAACGTTCCAAATTGCAGTATTAACATTTGTAATGGTTGTGGTCGTAAAACTATCACAATGGATTCTATCCTTCATGATTTCGCCGGATGGCCGAGTTGGCGCTCTTATTACAGTTGCGATTTGTGCAGGTCTTGGCGGTCTCGTTTACGGATTGTTAGCAATTCGCACAGGAGTACTTGAAAGAGTATTCGGCGGAGAAGCGTTAGAGAAAATCCAGCGTAAACTTGGCAATAGATTTAAAATAAAGTTGAAATCAAAAGGGGCGTAATTACGTCCCCTTTTCTATGATAAATAAAGAAGGTGAAAAACGTGAGATTAGATAAATTATTAGCAAATATGGGATATGGAAGTAGAAAAGAAGTAAAGAAATTATTGAAAGACGGCGTTGTGAAAATTGATGGAATACCGGTGAAAGATGCAAAGGTTCATGTAAATGTAGAAGAACAAGAAGTTATGATTCACGGTGAAGTCGTGGAATATAAAGAGTTTGTCTACTTAATGATGCATAAACCACAAGGCGTTATTTCAGCTACAGAAGATGATAATCATGAAACAGTAATAGATTTATTAGAGTTAGAAGATGCGATTTTTAATCCGTTCCCAGTGGGAAGACTTGATATTGATACAGAAGGTTTCTTATTAATAACAAATGACGGGAAGTTATCACATCAATTGTTATCTCCGAAAAAGCATGTGCCGAAAAAATATTATGCACACGTTGCAGGAGTAGTAACGGAAGAGGATGTAAAAGAGTTTGCTAAAGGTGTTATTTTAGATGATGGCTATGAAACAAAGCCAGGTGCACTTACAATATTAAAAAGCGATGATATTTCTGAAATCGAGCTTGTCATTACAGAAGGAAAGTTCCATCAAGTGAAGCGTATGTTTGAAGCGGTAGGGAAAAAAGTAGTCTACTTAAAGAGAACAGAGATGGGACCGTTAGTGTTAGATGAAGAGCTAGAACTTGGACAATACCGAGAGCTAACAGATGAAGAAGTAGAGATGTTAAAAACATATCAAGTAGATACTGAGAAATAGTGCTATTTTTAGGCGCAGAAAAGACCCCTTTCTAATGAGTTAGAAAGGGGTATGTATTTATTTACATACAATTATTTTTCGTTATGAGGTCATTCTCACTTTCTTTCCTGTTGTTGTCCACTTACCGCGGCAAGGGCTATACACGAGTTCATTAAACTGCAACACATTTAGATCACGTTGTATCGTTCGTGGTGTGATCCCGAACTCATCTACAAGGTCTTTCGTCGTTACCGTTCCGTTTTCATTGATGTACATATAAATTGATTTAATGCGTGTTAGCATACGAGTAGTTGTAGGTTTCAAGAGAAAACCACTCCTCTACTAGTTTTTTTGACCCCATTCAGGAAAGAAGGTCGTTACTACCATTGTACTCTACATGATAAAATTCATGCTTTAATCTACTTAAATTTTACAGAAATTTAACAAATATTTATATAGAAAAATATTGGTAGTTGACATTGTATATATGGTCAGTCAACTAACACATAAAATTCTACGTAAAACGCCAAATTCCTGCAAATTTTTTTGAAAAAATAAAAGAAAAACTAATAAGAAATATCTGAAATATTACAATTGTTCGGTATTTGGTTTTCGTGTATGGCATAAGAGATTTTGGTTTGTTATGATGAAAGAAACAATATAGTGAAGGATGGATGCGTGATGTCAGCAATTAATTGGACAGAAGAAGTTGCAAAACGAAAAGATAATTTAATTCGTGATACACAACAATTTTTACAAATTAAAAGTGTATGGGAAGAAGAATCGGCGAAAGAGGGCGCACCATTCGGTGAAGGTGTAGAAAAAGCTTTATCTTTCATGTTACATAAAGGAGAAACGGAAGGCTTTACTTCTAAAAATTTAGAAGGGTATGCAGGTCATCTTGAAATGGGACAAGGAGAAGAATTAGTAGGTATTCTTTGTCACGTTGATGTTGTACCAGAAGGAGATGGCTGGACGACTCCTGCATATAGTGCAGATATTCGTGATGGGAAGATTTTTGCACGTGGTGCAATTGACGATAAAGGCCCAACGATGGCAGCTTACTATGCGATGAAAATTGTGAAAGAATTAGGTTTACCTCTTTCAAAACGTGTTCGTATGATTTTAGGAACAGATGAGGAAAGCAATTGGAAATGTGTAGATCACTACTTTAAAAATGAAGAAATGCCAACAATCGGTTTTGCGCCAGACGCGGACTTTCCAATTATTAATGCAGAAAAAGGAATTTCTGATATACAAGTTGTGCAAAATGGTAGTGAAGAGAAGAAAGGTACATATGAACTTGTTTCATTTGAGTCAGGTCGCCGTTTAAATATGGTTCCTGATTTTGCAGAAGCGGTTGTTACAGGAGAGGATGTAAGTGCACTTACAGTAGCATATGAAGAGTATTTACAAACTGCTAAAAAAATAGGTGAAGCAATTGTAGAAGGTAATACAGTAACGTTGCAAATTAAAGGGGTTTCAGCTCACGGATCTACTCCTGAAAAAGGAGAAAATGCAGGTTTATTACTGGCAAACTTCTTAACGAAAGTTGCTCTTGATGGAAAAGGGGAATCGTTTGTATCGTTTGCAACAGAAACATTTACAGGAGATACTTTAGGAGAGAAAGCTGGTATTTCTTATAAAGACGATATTAGTGGTCCATTAACAGTGAATGTTGGTCGTCTTTCTTATACGAAAGAAAATGGTGGCAGTTTAGGATTAAACGTACGTTACCCAGTTACGACTAACTTTGAAGAAATGATTGCAAAGTTAAAAGAATATGTGGGTAATCATGGATTTGAAGTAGCTGATTATTCAAACTCTCGTCCGCATCACGTTGATAAAGACCACGTATTAATTCGTACGTTGCAGCGCGTATATGAAGAACAAACAGGTGAAAAAGCAGAACTATTAGCAATTGGCGGTGGTACTTACGCTCGTTCGTTAAAAGCTGGTGTTGCATTTGGCCCATTGTTCCCTGGAAAAGAAGAACTTGCGCATCAAAAAGATGAGTATATTGAAATTGAAGACTTATTAAAAGCAACAGCAATTTACGCGCAAGCAATTTATGAATTAGCGAAGTAATGGATATATAAATAATAAAAGACCGTCCCGATACATTCTTTGGGACGGTTTTCTATTACGTGTCGTTTGTTGGTAAGCAGATGTTCCTTGTCGAAATGTCGATATCATTTCATCTATTAACGCGACCTGAACTTGGTTAGACTTGTAGGGAAGTTGGATTCTTTTTAATGGAATGAGATAAGAAAGAAAAGCAACAATAGAAAGAAGGAGAAGATGTACATGGAACTGCATTATTTTGTCGCGATTACGTTACCAAATCATATAAAAGAAGTGCTGTCTAACTATAAAGAGGAAATGCAAGAGGAATTACCATTTCGTTCATGGGTACATAAAGAAGACTATCATGTTACCCTTTCGTTTTTAGGTAGTGCGACAGAGGAACAATTAGAAGGAATAAAGAATGGATTACAAACACTTATACAAATGAAAGAACTATCGTTCACATTACAAGGATTTTCAACGTTTGGTATGGAAGACAGGCCGCGTATTTTTTGGGCAAAGGTAAGCGAAAATCAAGATTTGTTTCAATTGCAAAAGCGAGTACACGTTATGTGTGAAGAGAATGGATTTTCTTTAGAAACGCGCCCATATCATCCGCATATTACTGTTGCGCGTAAATGGGTAGGAGAAGAAAAGTTTGATTTAGAACATATAAAGGAAGTGCCTGAAATATCATTTCAAGCGGATACGATTACTTTATACGAATCTCACGTAAAGGAGACACCGAAATATAAAGCAATTGCTGAAATAAAATTACAAAAATAGAATGTATGAAAACGTTTTTTATACAGGTGAATATACTATAAAGAATAATGTGTTACTGTATAGGGCTTCGCTGATAAGAAAAGCCTTATCATTTGCAGCTCGTTTCATTTTAACTTTAAGAATGATGGTGATTTTTTTATGTTGAAAGTAAAACGTCCATTTGATGCCTATTTAGATGAAATGAATAAAATTACAATTTTGCTCCCACATGCGTATGGAACAAGTCGGACATTTCGTTTGCAAGAAGGAAGTAACGTGAAAGATTTACCGATTGCTCATACAATTGCGCTTCCGGATGCAACGAAGTATGAGTGCTTTATAGAAGAGCCGCTAGATGTGGGGAAGTATTATACAGTACGAGATGAACGGAATGAAGAAACAGATTTACAAATAGGTGCTGTCATAAGAACAGCGATTTTCGATGAAAAGTATTATTACGAAGGTACAGATTTAGGGGCAGTACACCAAAAGGAAGCAACTACATTTAAAGTATGGGCTCCAACTGCGAGGCTTGCGAAAGTAAGAATTTATAAAAGTGATAAAGAATATACCGATCACGAAATGCACAGAGAAGAAAATGGGGTATGGGCTCATACATTACAAGGCGATTTAGCCGGAGAAAAGTATACATTTCTTGTTTGTATAAATTTAATATGGAACGAAGCTGTGGATCCTTATGCAAAATCAGTGACTGTAAATGGGAAGTACGGCGTTGTTATTGATTTGGAAAAGACGAATGTAACAAAGCGAGGGCAATTACCACCTTTACAAGCAATGACAGATGCCATATTGTATGAACTGCATATTCGTGATGCTACTATTCATCCGAATAGTGGAGTGAGTAAAAAAGGAACATATAAAGGGCTAATGGAAGAAGGAACAACAGGACAAAATGGGACGTTAACAGGTTTGTCTCATATAAAAGATTTAGGTGTTACACATGTTGAACTATTACCTTTATATTGTTTCGGTGGTGTAGATGAGGCAAACCCTTCCTCTGCGTATAATTGGGGTTACAATCCATTATATTACAACGCACCAACGGGATTTTATGCTACAAATCCTTCTGACCCGTATAACAGGATCGTAGAGTGTAAACAGCTGATTGAAACATTTCATGAGCACGGCATTAGGGTGATTATAGATGTTGTATATAATCATGTGTATGAAAGAGAGCTATCGTCATTTGAAAAGCTTGTTCCAGGATATTATTTTCGTCATGGTGAAAATGGTATGCCTTCTAATGGGACGGGAGTCGGAAATGATATAGCATCTGAACGGAAAATGATGAGGAAATTCATTGTAGAGTCTATTTTATATTGGCTTACAGAGTACAATGTTGATGGATTTCGGTTCGACTTAATGGGAATTTTAGATGTTGATACAATAAATATAATAGAAAAAGAAGTGCGAAACATAAAGCGAGATGCACTGCTATTAGGAGAAGGCTGGGATTTACAAACACCACTTCCTCTAGAGGAAAAAGCAACGTTAAATAACGCAAAGAAAATGCCGCATATTGCGCAATTTAATGATCAATTTCGTGATGGGATAAAAGGGAGTACCTTTCATATAAATAAACGTGGTTTTGCATTTGGTGGGTATGTAGACTGTAATCATTTGCAGTATATTGCATCAGGAAGCCTTTTGAGTATGAAAGAAACAGGTTTGTTTCTAGAGCCTGTGCAAAGCATTAATTATGTAGAATGTCATGACAATATGACGATGTGGGATAAACTAATGCGCAGTAATGAAGAGTCGGAAGAGATTTTGAAAAAACGTCACGTGCTAGCAACTGCAATGGTGATTCTGTCGCAAGGCATCCCTTTCTTACATGCTGGGCAAGAGTTTTATCGTACGAAGCAAGGAAATGAAAATAGTTATAATGCAAATGATGAAATTAATCAATTAGATTGGGATCGAAAAGAGAAAGAAATAGAGACCGTTAACTATATAAAAGGTTTAATTGCGATTCGTAAAGAGCACGGAGCATTCCGGTTACAAAATGCAGACCTAATAAAAAAGTATATGACTTTTTTGCAAACATCTCCAGAAGTACTTGCATATCATTTAGAAAATGTAGAGTCGTTTGGACCGTGGAAAGAAATTGTCGTTTTATTTAATAGCAGTTTAGAAGCGAAAACGGTGCAACTGCCGAAAGAAGAAACGTGGCATGTGTTAGTAAACGAAAAGCAAGCGAAAATAGAGCCAATTTCTTCATTTAGAGGAAAGGAACTTAGGCTCGCTCCGATTAGCACGTATATATTGACGATAATGTGACAAATCGCTACTTGACGATGAGAATGTAATAAATGTAGAATTGACAAAGGTGACGATTTTGATAAGTTGTCATTCTATGGCTGGTTTTGTAAAATAAAATAGAGAATTTTTGGCTTATGCCAAGTTTTCTTTTCATTTACAGTAAAATATATATGAATCCACAACATGTGTAGAAATGTTGCGGTTTTTCTTTTCATAACTATAAAAGATAAGGATTTGTTAACGGGTAATGAATATGGAATGGTTGGAACAATTATTAGGAAAAGAGTGGAGTCTTGTACCGGCTGGTGGAGTAACGGGCGATGCATATATTGCGCAAAACGGACAACAGAAGTTATTTTTAAAGCGGAATACATCGCCCTTTTTAGCGGTATTGTCAGCAGAAGGAATTGTTCCAAAATTACTTTGGACAAGAAGGGTAACGAACGGTGATGTAATTTCTGCTCAAAAATGGCTTCCGGGACAGAAGTTAGAGCCAGAGGATATGAAACTAGAACGTGTTGCGAAACTTTTGAAGAAAATACACTCCTCTAAAGCACTTGTGCAGATGATTCAGAGACTTGGGAAGCAGCCGCTTCACGCACAAGAGTTATTACAACAACTGCAACTTGTTTTAAGAGGAGATATAAGGGATGAGGAAACAATTCAGCAAGGTCTTCAATATTTAATGGATTCATTAAAAGATATTGAATACAATGAATTCGTTGTATGCCATTGTGATGTAAACCATAACAATTGGCTATTGTCGGATGAAGATGAGTTGTTTTTAATTGATTGGGATGGAGCTGTAATTGCTGACCCAGCTCTAGACCTCGGTATGTTATTATATTGGTACATTCCGCGCCAAGAATGGAGTGAGTGGCTCGGTTACTATGATATTGAAATGGATGAATCGCTGCTTAAACGTATGAGATGGTATGTGATAGCACAAACGATTTTGTCTATTCAATGGCATACAACAAAAAAACAGCAAGCAGAAGCTGAATATTGGCATCAATATTTACAGCAACTACTTGCTTCAGAGTAATACTTAAGAAAAATTGTCCATTCCAGCAATCCACTGAGTAAGTTGTTCTTGATTATTGGAAATGTGGTTGTCCAAATTAGAGGAAGATTTACCCGATTGACTATAAGAATATACATCGTTTAGCATTGCTTTAGCGTCACTACTTATATTATCGTTTGCGAGTAACGATTGAATGAGACGCTCTAATTGCTCGCATTCAGAAACTGTCCCGCAACAATCACTTTGGTGATTGACTAAAATATCTTTCAGCACTTCTAATTGATGTTGTTGATTAATTGGCATGAACGGATCATCCTTTCGATTGTTTTTCTCTTCTTAGAAAAGTAAGAGAAAAAGCTGTTTCGTCATGGAATGTTTAATGCTGTATGTAGTTTTTATCAAAATGGTACATCTTATACTTGAAAGAAACGGACCGAGTGCTCGTACGTACTTGGTTTTTTGTTTGGTAGATTGATTAAAAACAGAAAGAAGGAATTATTCCTTTAAAATAGCTATGTAAAGAGAGGGAAACATCTATGCGTTTAAGACATAAACCATATGCAATGGATCGAATTAATGAGTATTCACATATCGTAATCGGAAACCCAGAGGAGCGCGCTGGTAACTGGAAAGAAGTATTTGGAAATGAGCAGCCCATTCACATCGAAGTAGGTACAGGTCGTGGCCGCTTTATGTATGATATGGCAAAAGCCAATCCACATATTAATTATATTGGAATTGAAAAATTCACAAGTGTTGTTGTAGATGCACTGGATAAATTAATTGAAGAAGAATTACCAAACTTAAAGTTAATTAATAAAGATGCTGAAGATTTAACAGTTTTCTTTGCAAAAGGTGAGATCGATCGCGTGTATTTAAACTTCTCAGATCCATGGCCAAAGAAACGTCATACGAAGCGTCGTTTAACGTACAAAACGTTTTTACGCAATTATGAAGAAGTGTTAGTAGAAGGCGGAGAAATTCATTTCAAAACAGATAACCAAGGTTTATTTGAATATTCTCTTATGAGTATGGCGGAGTATGGTATGTTACTAACTTACTTAAGCTTAGATCTTCATAACAGCGACTTTGAAGGTAACATTATGACTGAGTACGAAGAGAAATTCTCTAGTAAAGGTCATCGCATTTACCGAGTAGAAGCAAAATATCGTACAGAGCCTATGCAGTAATGCATAGGTTTTTTTGTGTCTAAAATAATCAGAATTTTATGTTAGTATTAAAAGAAAAGGGGGATGAAAAATGGAACAGTTACAAGTTGGAGATATAAAAGTGACGTGGCTAAAAGGTGGGAACACACATTTAGACGGAGGAGCAATGTTTGGCGTTGTGCCGAAAGTACTTTGGTCACGTAAATATAAACATAATGATACAAATCATATTTATTTACGAACAGATCCGTTACTTTTACAAACGAAAGATGGCAACATGCTCATTGATTCTGGTATAGGAAATGGTAAATTGAATGAAAAGATGAAGCGGAATCAAGGTGTAACGGAAGAGTCGTCAGTTGAGAATTCTTTAGAAAAGATGGGACTAAAGCCTGAAGATATTCATTACGTTTTAATGACGCACCTTCACTTTGATCATGCATCTGGTTTAACGAAATGGGAAGGTGATCAACTTGTACCAACTTTTCCAAATGCAAAAGTTTACGTAAGTGAAACAGAGTGGAATGAAATGAGAAATCCAAATATTAGATCCCGTAATACATATTGGAAGGAAAATTGGGAGCCAATTGTAGACCAAGTTGTTACGTTTCAGCAAGAAATAGAAATTACGGATGAAATAAAAATGGCGCATACGGGCGGCCATAGTGACGGACACGCAGTGATCGCTTTAGAAAGCAAAGGGGAAACGATGCTGCATTTAGCAGACCTATTGCCGACGCACGCCCATCAAAATGTATTATGGGTCATGGCTTATGATGATTATCCGATGACATCGATTGAAAATAAGCAAAAGTGGATGAAGTATGGTGCTGAAAACGATGCTTGGTTCACTTTTTATCATGACGCGTATTATCGCGCAGTAAAGTGGAATGAGGAAGGTCATATCGTAGAAAAAATAGAACGGAAAACGGGTATAGAAGCATAAAAATGGGAGGGTGTTCCAGCAGTCTGTTGGAGCAGTCTCCTTTTTGTTGTCGTTTTTTGTCGGTAAGTCGATATATTTCAAAAATCGCCGATATAATTTGAGTTACGGTCGATATATTTCAAAAAACGCTGATATATTTGGAGTTGCAGCCGATATATTCGAAAAAACGCCGATATAATTTCAATCACTATCTGCAATTAAAAAATAAGAGGTTCACCTAATGGGAACCCTCCTTTTTATGCTGCTATAACCTCTAAAACAGTACCTGTTTTAGCATCAACTAAAAATTCAAATCGTTCTTGTATATCATTTAACATCGTTGTAAGACCGCCGCGATACACTTCATACGCGACATCATATTTTTCAAATGTCTCTGGAACCATATGTACCCAAGAGCCAGTAATTTCACCTTTATGACTTAATGCTTGTTTTACCATTTTCAATGCTTTTTCTGAAGAAATATGGGATTGTTCTTGTACTTTGTTTGCAACGAAATAACCAGCTGCGAACCCAACGCCAAGACCTGCTACTAAACCTTTCCAGCTCATATATTCACCTCAATTCTATAAAATAAAAATAGTGTACCGATAATAATTATAAAGCAAATACAGCTAAAAAAGAAGAAACTAGAAACATTTCGAAAATTTCGTTACAATAAAAGAGGTATTCTACTAAGGTTTGAAAGAAGGGGACTTCGTGAATAAAGAGACATTACAATTATTTCGCACGTTAACAGAATTACAAGGTGCATCAGGTTTCGAACATGATGTACGCCGTTTTATGAAGCAAGAATTAAGCAAATATGCAGATGAAATTGTACAAGACGGTTTAGGTAGTGTATTTGGTCTGAAAAAAGGGGACGAAACTGGCCCGCGTGTTCTTGTAGCAGGTCATATGGATGAAGTAGGTTTTATGGTTACGCAAATTACGAAAAACGGAATGCTTCGTTTTCAACCTTTAGGCGGCTGGTGGAGCCAAGTACTATTAGCTCAGCGCGTTCAAGTTATGACGAAGAATGGCCCTGTTATTGGGGTTGTTGGTTCTATTCCTCCTCATTTATTAAGTGACGCGCAACGTGCAAAACCGATGGATATAAAAAATATGTTAATTGATATAGGCGCAGATAGCTATGAAGATGCGATTGAAATTGGTGTAAAACCAGGACAACAAATCGTGCCAATCTGCCCGTTTACGCCGATGGCAAACGAAAAGAAAATTATGGCGAAAGCTTGGGACAACCGTTATGGATGTGGCCTTGCAATCGAATTACTAAAAGAATTAAAAGACGAAACATTACCAAACACATTGTACTCTGGTGCGACTGTACAAGAAGAAGTTGGTCTTCGCGGTGCTCAAACTGCTGCAAATATGATTCAACCAGATATTTTCTATGCGCTTGATGCAAGTCCAGCTAACGATGCATCTGGTGACAAAACACAGTTCGGTCAATTAGGAAAAGGTGCTCTTCTTCGTATTTATGACCGTACGATGGTAACGCATAGAGGAATGCGCGAATTCATTTTAGATACAGCAGAAACACACAACATTCCGTACCAATACTTTATTTCACAAGGTGGTACAGATGCGGGCCGTGTACATACAAGTAACTCAGGTATCCCATCAGCAGTGATTGGTGTTTGCGCACGCTACATTCATACACATGCTTCTATTTTACATGTTGATGACTATGCAGCAGCGAAAGAACTAATTACGAAGCTTGTAAGAGCAACAGATAAAACGACGTTAGAGACAATTAAGAATAACGCGTAGAGAAGAAGGGCTGAAGAGCCTTTCTTTTTTTGGATTGAATAGATGACCCATCCATGTGTGGGAGCGGTCAGTGCTTAATTGATTCTCGCATGGGGGATTATAACCCCGGGTAGGAAGTGAGAGTAAGGTTGCTTTTGAGTTCGAGGTCCGCAATGTTGTGAGAAAAACTCTTCTTTTTCAGAATGAAGAGACAAACAAGCGATGTGTGGTGGCCGTGCTCCCGTGTATAAAGAACAATTTGATTAAGGGAAAATGATAAATTTTTATAGAGGTGAATGAAATGAAAGTAGTAGTTGGATCTAAGAATAAAACGAAGGTTGGAGCTGTGGAGAAGGTTTGGAAAGATGCTACAATTACATCTCTTTCTGTTCCTTCAGGAGTAGCAGCACAACCGTTTTCAGATGAAGAGACGATGCAAGGAGCGATTAATAGAGCGAAGCGAGCGCTAGAGGAAGGAGAAGCTCAAATTGGTATTGGATTAGAAGGCGGTGTAATGAAAACAGAGCACGGTTTATTTATGTGTAACTGGGGCGCGCTAGCAACAAGTGATGGTAAAACATTCGTTGCCGGCGGGGCACGTATTACGTTACCAGATGATTTTTTAGCACCTCTTGAAGAGGGCAAGGAGTTAAGTGAAGTGATGGAAGAGTTTGTACAGAGAAAAGATATTCGTAGTCATGAAGGTGCTATCGGTATTTTTACGGATGATTATGTGGACCGTACGGAATTATTTGTACACGTTGTTAAGTTACTTGTTGGGCAATATAAGTATGATAAAAAGCAAGCATAAACCTTGCACCGTGCGCGATGTATGGTAGTATAAAGGAAAGATTATAACATGAAAAAATGCACTCGTTAGAGGAGGAAATATAGATGAAATCATTAGAAAGCATGGAGCAATTCCAAGAGTTAAAAAATGAAGAGAATGTAATCTTTATGTTCTCAGCAGAATGGTGCCCAGACTGCCGCTTCGTAGATCCATTTATGCCAGAAGTAGAAGAGAAATATAGTGATTTCTCATTTTACTATGTAGATCGTGATGAGTTTATTGATCTATGCGTAAAATTAGACGTATTTGGCATTCCGAGCTTTGTAGCGTACAATAAAGGTGAAGAAACAGGTCGCTATGTAAACAAAGATCGTAAAACACAAGAACAAATCGAAGAGTTCATTGAAGGTTTAAAATAAGGCAATTTGCCAATTGAATTGTAAAACAACCTCTACCTTCGCGGGGGAGGTTATTTTTTTGGAAGGGAGGAAAAAGAGATGAAGATGACAAGTAAAAAGATGAAAGACGAGTTAATGAAGAGATTATCTCGCCCGGAATGGGACTTTCAGTATGATAGTGAGAAAGAAGTTCTACGTATAGAACAGAAAGACTCAAAAAAAGGTATTAACGTATCGCTTCCAGGAGTTGTAGCAAAATGGGAAGTGAATAAAGAAAAGGCGATTGAAGAGGTTGCCTACTACGTACAAGAAGCGTTAATTGCGATGCATAAGGAAGAAAATAGCGCGGCGAAAATTTTACCTGTTATTCGCTCTACTTCTTTCCCGAAACAAGCAGAAGAAGGAAATCCGTTTATTATGACGGATCATACGGCGGAAACACGTATTTACTATGCGCTAGATTCGAATAAAACATATCGTCTCATTGACGAGCGTTTATTACAAAAATTAGGGCTTACAGAGCAACAAGTGCGTGAAATGGCATTATTCAACGCTCGCTCATTAGGTTATGAATTTAAACAAGACACAGTGGCAGGTAATACATTCTACTTTTTAAACACAAATGATGGGTATGATGCCACTCGTATTTTAAACGAATCGTTACTACAATCGATGCGTGAAAAGATTTCTGGTGACATGGTTGTTGCTGTTCCTCACCAAGATGTATTAATTATTGCTGATATCGTCAACGAAATCGGTTATGATATTATTGCACAAATGACAATGAAATTTTTTGCCGAAGGGCATGTTCCGATTACATCACTTTCATTCGTATATGAAGATGGGGACTTTGAACCAATCTTTATTTTAGCGAAGAATCGGAAGAAGACAGATGGAAAAGAGAAAGGATGAACGAAGTGAACGTTTTTTACAACCTTGAAGGAATTGGTGACACTTTAATTGTTGCCTTACAAGATATTACTTTAGAGAACCGTACTTTTGATCGCAAAGGAGATGTTGCACGCGTATATGACCGTGAAAGCAACGAAACAGCAGGATTCAACATCTTTAATGCATCTTCTTACTTAGAAGTAAAAGAAACAGGTAACCTTACATTAACGAAAGAACTTGTAGAAAAAATTAACGAAATTTTAGCGAAGAACGGCTTTGAAGAAACAGTAGAAGCAGATCTTTCTCCGAAATTTGTTGTAGGCTATGTAGCTGAAAAAGAGAAACACCCAAATGCCGATAAGCTAAACATCTGTAAAGTAGAAATCGGTACAGAAACATTACAAATCGTATGTGGCGCACCAAACGTTGATGCAGGACAAAAAGTTGTCGTTGCAAAAATCGGCGCTGTAATGCCAAGCGGTATGTTAATTAAACCAGCTGAGCTTCGCGGAGTTCCTTCTGCTGGAATGATTTGTTCAGCACGTGAATTAGAGCTTCCAGATGCTCCACAAGAAAAAGGTATTCTTGTATTAGAAGATAGCTTTGAAGTTGGACAAGAGTTTAAATTTTAATTGATATAAGAAAAGAGAGGTTGTCCTTTTGGATGACCTCTCTTTTCGTTTTTTTGTCAGTAAATCGATATCCTGTGTTGAATCGTTGATATATTGCGAGTTGTGATAGATATATTCAGAAAATCATTCATATTCATAAGGATGTCACCTTTTTTCTTAAAATCTATATTGTGTTTTATAAACAAAATAGTTAAAATTTAGAAAAAGAAGGGGATAGACGTATGAAACAACAACCAAAAATCGCAGAACTTCTGAAACGAATTGAAACTTCAAAACAGCAAGATATCGAGTTAGGTTCTTATGAAATCTATTTGTTTAGTAAAATTGAATTAGAAAAAGGACAAATCGGCTATCGATATGATAAACATAAAAATTCATTAATAAGTGAAGAAAACGGAAAATGGAAAGAAGAATGGATTGTTATCGGATATGAAACAGATATGGGGGACCCAGTTTTCGTAAATGTGTCTGATGATGCGTATTTCGTTTATACTGCAGAGCGTGGTACAGAAGCGTGGCAACCCGTTCATATTGGAAATATGGATGAGATTATAAAACAATTATAAAAAACTTTGAGACCGGTGCAAAGTGTAACGGATAGTGTAGATGAGTATCGGAAGAGTAAAGCTTGAACGCATTCTTACATGTAAGAATGCGTTTTTCTATATGAAAACACTCGTAAATTAGAATATTATGGATAAATATGACATGCTTAATTTTACCTGCACTTTTTGCCGAATGCTGATACAATAAAGGATGTTACTATTTAGTAGAAAGAGTGGTAAGCATGTTAGATTGGATGAAAAAGCTGTTTAACAAAGAGGAAGAACAAACAGCGATGAATAAAGAAGTACAAAAGCAAGTTGAAAGTCAGCCGAAAATTCCTCGTGTAAACCACTACACTGAAGCAAGAGAAGCACAAATGGCAAGTAGGAATGCAGGTAAATGCCGTTTTCCATTAGTACCGGATAATGGGTTCGATGAAGAGGATGTTATAGAAACAGGGCGTTTTGAAGAACAACCTGTTCAAGCTGTAACATATGAGAATCAGCCTATTCAAAGAGGAATCAAAGTGGAAAGAAGCAGACGACAGTATGTGGAGAAGGTAGTTTCTACATATGAAGAGCCGGAAATACAATATGAACCGGAGCGAGAGCCTGTCGTAAAGAAAGCATCTACACCAGCGCAAGAAAGTAACCGTAGACCATTTCGTCCAACAGAAATGATTTCGCCAATTTACGGATATAACCGTCCTTCAGTAGAGAAAAAGGAAGAAAAGCAGGAGGAAGTAAAGGAAAGAGAAGACCTTGAAATATCTGTAGAGGGCAAATCAGTCGTTGATGCATGGTTAGAGAAAAAAGGATATACACTATCTGATTTCTCAGAAGGACAAGCACCGACTTCTTCTAGTCATAGAGCTGCTAACGAGCAAGGAGAGCAACAATATGAAGAGAGTAAAAAGGAAGAAAAGTCAGTTGTTGATCAATGGCTAGAGAAAAACGGTTATGAAATCGAACGCCAAGAGCCTATAGTGGAAGAAAAAGAAGTGGTTCAAGAAATGAGTGCACCGCAGGAAGTTCCAGCGGCTGAATTACTTCATGAAACAATTGCTGAGCGCATGGAAGGTGCGAAGCAAGAAAGTGATGTAGTGGACAAAAACATTCTACAAGAGGAATTAGTAGATTCTAAAGTAGAGCACGAGGATACAATATTATCAGAAGAAATTAAACGTAGTACAGAAATAGAACAACCTACTATTGAAGTAGAAAAACAAGCACCAGAAGAATCAGTGATTGTCAAAGCAGAAGAAAAACTTGAAGAAACAATCATTGTAGAAATACTAGAAGAAGTAGAAGTAATTGCAGAAACAGAAGAGTCAGAAGAAGTGGAAGTAATTGCGGAAACAGAAGAGTCAGAAGAAGTGGAAGTAATTGCAGAAACAGAAGAGTCAGAAGAAGTGGAAGTAATTGCAGAAACAGAAGAGTCAGAAGAAGTAGAAGTAATTGCAGAAACAGAAGAGCAAAAAGAAGTGGAAGTAATTGCGGAAGCGGAAGCACCAGAAGAAGTGGAAGTAATTGCGGAAACAGAAGCACCAGAAGAAGTGGAAGTAATTGCGGAAACAGAAGAGCAAGAAGAAGTAGAAGCAATTGCGGAAGCGGAAGAGCGAAAAGAAGTAGAAGTAATTGCAGAAACAGAAGCACCAGAAGAAGTAGAACCTGTAGCACTTGAAGAAATGCAACAAGAAATGGTGTTAAATGAAGCAATTGAACAAAAGAATGAATTCATACATGTTGCTGAGGCTGATGAACAAACGAAAAAAGATGTTCAAAGCTTTGCGGATATTTTAATTGCAGAAGAACAACGAGTTGTAGAGGAAGCACCGGTCGTAGAAGAACAACCAGCTGCAGAAGAAACACCGATTGTAGAAGAACAACCAGCTGCAGAAGAAGCACCGGTCGTAGAAGAACAACCAGTTGCAGAAGAACAACCAGTTGCAGAAGAAGCACCGATTGTAGAAGAACAACCAGTTGCAGAAGAAGCACCGGTCGTAGAAGAACAACCAGTTGCAGAAGAAGCACCGGTCGTAGAAAAACAACCAGTTGCAGAAGAAACATCGGTCGTAGAAAAACAACCAGTTGCAGAAGAAACATCGGTCGTAGAAGAACAACCAGCTGCAGAAGAAACACCGATTGTAGAAGAACAACCAGTTGTACAAAAAGAAGAACCAAAACGTGAGAAAAAGCGTCACGTACCATTTAATGTTGTTATGTTGAAACAAGATAGAGCGCGATTAATGGAAAGACATGCGTCTAGAACGAATGCAATGCAACCTTCTATGAGTGAACGAGTAGAGAATAAGCCTGTACATCAAGTAGAAGAACAGCCACAAGTGGAAGAAAAACCAATGCAACAAGTAGTAGTGGAACCACAAGTGGAAGAAAAACCAATGCAGCAAGTAGTGGTAGAACCACAAGTGGAAGAAAAACCAATGCAACAAGTAGTAGTGGAACCACAAGTGGAAGAAAAACCAATGCAACAAGTAGTAGTGGAACCACAAGTGGAAGAAAAACCAATGCAACAAGTAGTGGTAGAACCACAAGTGGAAGAAAAACCAATGCAGCAAGTAGTGGTAGAACCACAAGTGGAAGAAAAGCCAATGCAGCAAGTAGTGGTAGAACCACAAGTGGAAGAAAGACCAATGCAACAAGTAGTAGTGGAACCACAAGTGGAAGAAAAGCCAATGCAGCAAGTAGTGGAGCCACAAGTGCAGCCAGTACAACAAGTAGTGGCAGAGCAAGTACAAAAGCCAATTTCAAGTACGGAAGTAGAAGAGAAAGCATATGTTGTAAATCAAAGAGAGAATGATGTGCGCAATGTATTGCAAACGCCACCGACGTATACGATTCCATCATTAACATTACTATCGATTCCGCAGCAAGCAGCGTTAGATAATACGGAATGGTTGGAAGAACAGAAAGAATTATTAGATACAACGTTTAATAATTTCCACGTTGGCGCACATGTTATTAATGTATCGCAAGGTCCAGCAGTAACTCGTTTTGAAGTACAGCCAGATCCAGGTGTAAAAGTAAATAAAATTACAAACTTAAGTGATGATATTAAGCTAAGTTTAGCGGCGAAAGATATTCGTATTGAAGCGCCGATTCCAGGGAAGAGTGCGATTGGAATCGAAGTTCCCAATAAAGAAAGTAAGCCAGTTTTTCTTCGTGAAATTTTAAGAAGTCCTGTGTTTACAAAGAGTGAATCACCGCTTACGGTTGCGCTTGGACTTGATATTTCAGGTGATCCAATTGTAACGGATATTCGAAAAATGCCACACGGACTTATTGCGGGTGCAACAGGTTCAGGTAAAAGTGTGTGTATTAACGCCATTTTAACGAGCATTTTATATAAAGCGAAACCACATGAAGTGAAGTTAATGTTAATCGATCCGAAGATGGTTGAGCTTGCACCATACAATTCTGTTCCACATCTTGTAGCACCTGTTATTACGGATGTAAAAGCAGCGACAGCTGCATTAAAATGGGCAGTTGAAGAAATGGAGCGCCGTTATGAATTATTTGCGCACGCAGGAGCTCGTGATTTAACTCGTTACAATACGATTGTAAGTGAGCGAGAAATTCCGGGAGAGACATTACCTTATATCGTTATTGTCATTGACGAGCTAGCCGATTTAATGATGGTAGCACCTGGTGATGTTGAGGAAGCGATTTGTCGTATTGCGCAAAAAGCACGTGCTTGTGGTATTCATTTATTAGTAGCGACGCAGCGTCCATCTGTAGATGTTATTACAGGTTTAATTAAGTCGAACATTCCAACGCGTATTGCGTTTACTGTATCATCTCAAGTTGATTCGCGTACGATTATTGATATTGGGGGCGCGGAGAAATTACTTGGCCGTGGTGATATGTTATTCTTAGGGAACGGTACATCTAAGCCAGTTCGTGTACAAGGTGTATATGTATCGGATGATGAGATTGAAAAGACAGTTGATCATGTGAAAAAGCAAATGAAGCCGAATTACTTATTTAAGCAAGAGGATTTATTAGCGAAAACAGAACAGGCTGAGTCGGAAGACGAATTGTTCCTTGATGCATGTCAATTTGTTGTAGAACAAGGGGGAGCGTCCACATCTTCTGTACAGCGAAAATTCCGCATCGGTTATAATCGCGCGGCACGTCTCATTGAAGAGATGGAATCGCAAGGAATTATTTCTGAAGCAAGAGGAACGAAGCCAAGAGATGTCCTTATTTCTGAGGATGAATTTGCCGCTATGCAGGAAACAAATGTATAGTAAACGGTTTTGCTGTATACTAAGAGAAAATGTTGGATAGTAAAGTAGGGAGTAAAGCGACATGAAAGAAATTGAATTAAAATTAAAAGGTGAAATAAATAGACTAACAAATAAAACATTTAAATTTGACGAACGCGTTGGAGAAGGTTGGTTCTCTGCCGTTTACTTTTTAAAGACTAGAGAAATCATCGAAGAATTTCGCCCGAAAAGTGTTGTAACGATGCAATTTTTCCAAAAGGAAAATGCAGTTCTTTGCGGAACAGATGAAGTTATTGCATTGCTACAAACATTCGCTAAAAATCCTGAGGAACTTGAGATTAACTCTTTAAAAGATGGCGATAAAATTAGTCCATTTGAAACAGTGTTAACAATTCATGGTCCTTATGAAAATTTCGGATTTTTAGAAGGTGTTATTGATGGGATTTTAGCTCGTCGTACATCGGTTGCAACAAACGTATATAACGTTGTCCAAGCTGCGCGTAGCGTAGATAAAGAAAAACCAGTTATTTTCATGGGAGACCGTGATGATCATTATACACAACAAGCTGGTGACGGTTATGCAGCATACATCGGTGGTATGAGCGCACAAGCGACGCATGCGATGAATGAATGGTGGGGCAAAAGTGGTATGGGGACAATGCCTCACGCATTAATTCAAATGTTTAATGGTGATGTTGTGGAAGCGGCAAAAGCATATCATAAAAAATTTCCAGAAGATGAATTAGTTGTATTAATTGATTACAACAATGATGTCATTACAGATGCACTTCGCGTAGCACGTGAATTTGGATCAACATTAAAAGGTGTACGTGTAGATACGTCTCGCACGATGATTGATCAATACTTCATTCGCCACCCAGAAGTACTTGGAACATTCGATCCACGTGGTGTAAACCCATCGCTTGTATTCGCACTTCGTAAAGCACTTGATGAAGAAGGATTCCAGCATGTAGACATCGTTGTAACTGGTGGATTTGATGAGAAACGTATTCGTGAATTTGAAGCTCAAAACGTACCTGTTGATATATACGGAGTAGGAAGTAGCTTATTAAAAATGAATATTGGCTTTACTGGTGATAACGTAGAATTAAATGGAAAACCAGAGGCGAAAGCTGGTCGTAAATATCGTCCAAACCCACGTCTAGAACGTGTTCAATTAGAAAAAAGAGAAGATATGTAAGAGAGAGAAAAACTGATAGGTGATTGACCCTATCAGTTTTTCTGTTATCATAGTATAGCGGCTTCTTTTTTGCTATAATGGATTTGTTATGGACATAAAAAAGAAGTACGTACGAGTTTATCCTGATAAGTGAAGGGAAGAATAACTTCACTACATCAAAAATGTATGATGATTACCAAAATAAGAAAAGATTCATATACTGTCTTATAGATAGGCCGTTGTATTAGTTCGAAATGTTGGAGGTTCTTTAAGATGACAGTTTACCATTTTGTAGGAATTAAAGGAACAGGAATGAGTTCATTAGCGCAAATTCTTCATGACATGAAGCATACTGTTCAAGGGTCTGATTATGAAAAGCGTTTCTTTACACAAACAGCGTTGGAAAAGCGTAGTATCTCGATTCTTCCTTTTGATAAAAGTAATGTAAAAGAAGGACAAGTGATTATTGCAGGAAATGCATTTCCTGATACGCATGAAGAAATCGTAGCAGCAAAAGAATTAAACATCCCAGTACATCGTTACCATCACTTCTTAGGTGACCTTATGAACCAATACACAAGTGTTGCTGTAACTGGTGCACATGGAAAAACATCAACAACTGGTTTGTTAGCCCATGTAATGCAAGGTGCACACCCTACATCTTACCTTATTGGAGATGGAACAGGGCATGGGGTAGAAAATAGTAAGTATTTTGTATTTGAAGCTTGTGAGTATCGTCGTCATTTCTTGTCTTACAATCCAGACTATGCGATTATGACAAACATTGATTTTGATCATCCAGATTATTTCACAGATATCAATGATGTATTCAGTGCATTCCAAGAGATGGCATTGCAAGTAAAAAAAGGCATTATTGCATGTGGAGATGATGAAGAACTTCAAAAAATTCAAGCGAAAGTACCTGTTATTTTCTATGGATTTGGAGAAGATAATGATTTCCAAGCACGTAACATTCAAAAGAGAACAGATGGTACTATTTTCGATGTATTCGTTCGTAATACGTACTATGACACGTTCAAAATTACAGGATACGGCAATCACAGCGTATTAAATGCATTAGCAGTAATCGCGCTTTGCCATTATGAAAATGTTGATGTAGAAGCAGTTAAGCATCAGTTAACAACTTTTGAAGGCGTAAAACGTCGCTTTAATGAGAAGCCGATGGGAGAGCAAGTTATTATTGATGACTACGCACACCATCCGACAGAAATTAATGCAACGATTGAAGCCGCTCGTCAAAAACATCCAGAGCGTGAAATTGTCGTTGTATTCCAGCCGCACACATTCTCACGTACAGAAAAGTTCTTAGATGAGTTCGCGGAAAGCCTAAGCAAAGCTGATCAAGTATACTTATGTGATATTTTCGGATCAGCGCGCGAAAACAAAGGTGAATTAACAATCGAAGATCTGCAAAAGCGTATTGACGGTGCAGAATTAATTACAGATACAACAACGGATGTATTAAAGAAACATAAAAACGGCGTTCTCATTTTCATGGGCGCAGGAGACATCCAAAAATTCGAAGCAGCTTACGTAAAAGAAGTTCAAGTTGCAGAGAAGTAATAGAAAAGACGCATAGCGGTGGCTGTGCGTCTTTTTTGTTGTGTTGTAGGGTGTAGTAATGTTGTCGAATTTAGTCGATAAGTCGATATCCCTTGTCGAATCGTCGATATATTTTAAAAATCGTTGATATATTAGATGGGCATTTTCTATTTGAAAATGTTAGAATAATAAGAAAAATAAAAAAGGGAGCTAAAAAACATGTTCACACTCCGGGTAGATGACGAAATCGAACTACAATTACTAGAAAAACATCATAAAGAGGAACTATATCAATTAATAAATCAAAACCGTAATCATTTAAGAAGATGGCTTCCTTGGGTAGATGGGACGAAATCTGCTGATGCTTATAATGAGATTTGTCCGATGTGGTTAAAGAAGTTTGCAGAGGGAGACGGTTTTGAAAGTGGTATACGTTATAAAGGAAAGCTCGTTGGGATGGTAGGTATTCATCCAGTGAGCTGGGGGAAGAAAGCGGCGAGTCTTGGATATTATCTTGCAGAAGATGCTGGCGGGAAAGGTATTATGACGCGTAGCGTGAAGGCTGTACTTCACTATGCATTTGAGAATTTAAAATTAAATAAAATGGAAATTAGATGCGGTGTTGAAAATGTGAAAAGCCGCGCGATCCCAGAGCGTTTAGGATTTAAGTTAGATGGTATTTTAAGAGATGAAGAATGGCTATACGATCACTTCCACGATATCGCTGTATATAGTTTATTAGCTTCAGAGTGGAAGGAGATTCGATGAACGAGAAGATTCATATTGTTCCGTATGAAAGTACATTTCAAGAGGAAGTAGTAAACCTTATCGTTCATATTCAGCAAAAAGAGTACAATGTCCCCATTATGAAAGAAGAGCAGCCGGACCTGCTTAAAATAGAAACATTTTATCAAAGGAATCATGGCAACTTTTGGGTAGCAATTTATGATGGTAAAGTAGTTGGAACAGTAGCTTTATTAGATATTGGGAATCATCAAGTAGCGTTAAGAAAAATGTTCGTAAAAAAAGAATTTCGGGGAAAAGAGTGGGGTGCATCACATAAGTTGCTCCAAACAGCAATTTCGTGGGCTGAGAATAAAAAGCTGAAGGATATTTACTTAGGAACGACAGTGAAATTTTTAGCGGCGCATCGCTTTTATGAAAAGAATGGTTTTGAAAGTGTGAGTATAGATGAGTTGCCAAAAAGTTTTCCAGTGTTGCAGGTGGATAAGAAATTTTATAGATATATTGTTTAAGAAGGTCATGTAGAAATGGCCTTTTTTTATGAACTAAAATGGAAAAAGTGGTATAATTTAGGTTAGGGGGTGCGTGTATGAACTTTCCGATTCAAAGAAGTAAGTCAGTAGTCATTTTCGTTTGTCTCACGTTAGCTTTTATGTTTGTGTATCCACTCGTCATGATTGTCGCAAATAAAGAGCAGTGGATGACAGCGTTAATTGGGATGAGTTTATGCTTCCTTGTTAATGTACCACTCGTTTGGGAAGTATTTATTAAAAAGCATAAAGTAGAAGATGGTGTATTAAAGTACGGTATTTTAAATGATGATGTTGTATTAAAAGATATAAGAGTTGTTCGTCAAGTTGGAAACTACCTTGAAATTACGACGAATGCATACAAAGTACATATGGTTGCGATGCCGCAACATATGACTGAATTTTTGGCACTTATTGAGAAAGAGAATCCACATGTGAAAATAGAAATGGTGGATAAGAAATGAGATATGTAAAACCTTTGTTTTGCTTGGAAATATTATTTGTACTTGTTGGTTGCACTAGAGTATATATGAAATGGGATCTGCCTTTATATGTTCCTATATTGATTGGTACTATTGCAGTGGCGCTTTTGTATTATTTTCACTTCCAGCAAACAAAAAGTGAGAAAAGTAGCTCAATATAGAGTGAAGATAAAAAAACGCTCGGAAAAATCCCGAGCGTTTTTATTATTATTTTAAGTTCTCTGGATTTAAAGCTTCTAATTCAGGTACAACGAAGCGTCCGTCTTTACGGATTAGTACGTCGTCGAAGTAAATTTCGCCGCCGCCGTATTCAGGGCGTTGGATGCATACTAAATCCCAGTGAATGTTCGAGTTGTTACCGTTCCATGCATCGTCGTAAGCTTGTCCAGGAGTGAAGTGGAAGCTGCCATCGATTTTTTCATCGAATAGGATGTCTCCCATTGGATGTAAGATGTATGGGTTTACGCCGATTGCGAACTCACCAACGTAGCGTGCGCCTTCGTCTGTATCGAAGATTTTGTTAATGCGCTCTGTATCGTTTGCAGTTGCTTCAACGATTTGTCCGTTCTCGAACTTAAGTTGTACATTTTCAAATGTATAACCGTTGTAAGGAGATGGCGTGTTGTAAGAAACTGTACCGTTAACAGAATCACGAACTGGTGCAGAGTATACTTCACCGTCTGGAATGTTTAAATGACCTGAGCATTTAATTGCTGGAATGTCTTTAATAGAGAATGTTAAGTCAGTTCCAGGTCCAGTTAGGCGCACTTTATCTGTTTTATTCATTAATGTAACAAGGCTATCCATCGCCTTATCCATTTTACCGTAGTCTAAGTTACAAACTTCGAAGTAGAAGTCTTCGAAAGCTTCTGTGCTCATTTTTGCAAGCTGCGCCATAGAAGCATTTGGGTAGCGAAGAACAACCCAGCGTGTTTTCGGAACGCGGATGTCTCTATGAACTTTTTTACCAACTGTTTGACCGTGAATTTGCATTCTTTCACTTGGCACGTCAGCTTGTTCGTTAATGTTATCGCCAGAGCGAAGACCGATATAAGCGTCCATATCTTTCATTACGCTTGCTTCATATGCAGCGATTTGTTCAAAATGTTCTTCAGTAGCACCCATTAATAAAGAGCGATCTACTTGATGATCTTTTAAAGAAACGAATGGGAAACCACCAGCTGCATATGCTTCTTTTACAAGTGCAGTTACAAGTTCTTTTTGTAAGCCAAAGTTTTCAATTAATACTTTTTCGCCTTTTTGTAAGCGAATAGAGTAGTTAATTAAATTGTATGCTAACTTTTCAATGCGTGGATCTTTCATATGTAAAGCCTCCCTACTAATTATGTATCCTCTCCTATTGTAACCTACTTAGTGGAATTTGTTGAATCATTTATGTTAAAGTTAACGAATAAGTATGAAAATTCTAATGAAAAGATAGGGATTAGAACGAAACGGAAAATGATTGTATAATAGGGGAAAGTATGAAAAAGATAAAGGAAGTGATGAAATGCAAGTTCTTTTATATGTAAGTGCGGCTATTATCGCGGTTGCTTTCGCTGTATTAGTAGTGTATGTATGCAGAACGTTGTTATCGGTTCAGAAGACGTTAGAAAACGTTGCAAGTACGTTAGAAGGTTTAGAAAAGCAAATGCAAGGAATTAGCGTAGAGACGGAGCAATTATTACATAAAACAAATGCATTAGCTGATGACATTCAACAGAAGTCACAATCATTAAATAAAGTAGTATCGGGTGTAGATGGAATTGGAACGACAATTCATTCTTTAAATACGAAACTTCGTAATGTATCAGAGTCTGTTACGGATGAAATTGAAAATAATGCAGATAAAGTAGCGCAAGTTGTACAGTGGAGTAGCGCAGCAATTGAAGTATACAATCATTATCGTGCGACAAGACAAGAGAAAAAGGTTGAAAAAGAAGAACGTAAATTAGAAAGACTCGAGAAAAAAGCTGAAAAGAAAGAAAAGCGCTCTAGACTTCGTATGAGAGGTGAATCGTAATGAATATGACAAAACTTGAAACAATTGAAGAGCTTGAAGTACTAGTAGAAAAAAACGAGCCTTATGTTCTTTTTAAACATAGTACGACATGCCCGATTAGTCATGGTGCCTATACAGAATTTCAAGCTTATTGTAGTGAAGAAAGAGCGGTACCAGCGTATTACTTATACGTACAAGATGCGAGAGATGTTTCGAATCGTGTTGCAGAACAGTACAGCATTAAACATGAATCTCCGCAAGTGTTATACATAAAAGATGGGATGGTAGTATGGAATACGTCTCATTGGAACATTAAAAAAGATGCTTTAGAAGAGAATATTAAGTAAAAAGAAGCAAGCAAAAGGTGCTTGCTTCTTTTTTTTGTTTTTGTTGAAATATATTTAATGGTAAACTGTTAATAGTTCAAACTAAATAACTAGATTGTTGAAAGTAGGTTTTAAGTAATGAAGAAAATGGCATTATCCTTCGCAGTCGTAAGTTTATTACTAGGAGCTTGTAGTAATGATACGATTAGTAAGAAGGATGAAGTTATACAGAAAGATACGAAAGAAAAAAGCATGATTCCGAGAACTGCTGTTTCTAAAGATTATTATAGAACTGTAATTCCTTTAAAAGAACAAAAGGTTATAAATACAGCTAATGTAAAAACAAATTCTAAATTAGATTTAGCAGAGTATGAAAATGGTTTAATGAATATTGCAAAAGAGCAATTTGATACAGAAAACCATGTGCTTCAATTAAATCAGTATATTCCTGAGAAGTTAGTTGATGAACTAGTCGCAAAAGTAGAAGCACCCGTTTTGACAAATATTATAGAACAAGACTATTTCGGGAAACAGAATTCAAATGAATTAAGTTTATCTGGCGTTGTAATTGGGTTAGCTATGTCTTCAAGTGTATCCAATGAAGAGGCAATGTCTAAGGGGACTGAAGTTGCTAAGCAACTTATTGAAGCTATTCATAAAAATGACAAGTATAATAAATCCCCAATTACGTTTGCTATCTTTAAGCAAGAAAGTACAAGTTCTTTAAAAAATGGCACGTATATTGCTAGTGCTACCGTTCAAAAGAATGATAAGAACCTTGGAAATTGGAATGCAATTGAAGAAAAAGCGTATTCATATCCTTCCGATGAATTTACACAAGCACATGGAGAAGATAATGAAAAAATAAATAAATTTGCTGAGGCAATGAAAGGTTTTTCTCCTGGAGACTTTATCCCAGTAAATGCTAAAGTTTCTTATAAGAAAAATCAAATGGATACATTAAATATGGATATTGTTATTAAATATAACGGTAAAACAGAATTAATGGCTCTTACTCAACTCGCCGCTCAAAGTATGTTAGACCAATTACCGAAAGATGCAAAAGTACAATTGCAGATAAAGTCCGAGAATAAAATTGAGGCAATTGTTATAAAAGAGAAAAACAGCGATAAACCGTTTGTTTCCTTCTTATAAAAAAAGACAGTGTTTAAACTGTCTTTTTTTACTGTAAATGAAAGGGGACGATGGGACAGGGCGTCACGTAATACGCTCCATATTTCCGCTGTACTAATTTCAATTTACCCCTTGCATTGTCGATGTAACGCATTCTACAGGGGGATGGGATCTTCTTATTGCCAATTGTAGAGTACTTCCAGATCCAGCGCATCAAATGCCTATCATTGTCGATTTTTGTTGGTAAGTCGATATATTCAAAAAATCGCTGATATAAATTTCAATTACTAGCTAGTGTACTGCTTAAAATAAGATTTCTACTTATGAAACATCTATATTTTTACAAAAAATACCCTTTTTTTCATGAAAAATACGAAAATACGAGAAAAGAAGCGAATTTTTTCGAAACTTTTGCGGGAAAATATTGTATGACCCTGCGTTTTTATCGTATCATTAGTAAAAGGAAGAACTCGGGACGATTGGTGGCATCTGCAAATAGAGTTGATGTCTTTTTTTCATTCAAGTAACCGATACATAAAAATAGATAGCAAAAATAGAAGGAGTGTGCGATGAGATGAACGTAACAATATATGATGTAGCGCGCGAAGCGAACGTTTCAATGGCTACCGTGTCACGCGTTGTGAACGGTAACCCAAATGTAAAGCCTACAACAAGAAAGAAAGTATTAGAAGCAATTGATCGTTTAGGATACCGCCCAAATGCGGTAGCACGTGGATTAGCAAGTAAGAAGACAACTACAGTAGGTGTTATTATTCCTGATATCTCAAATACGTTTTATGCAGAACTTGCTCGTGGAATTGAAGATATCGCAACAATGTACAAATATAACATCATTTTAAGTAACTCTGACCAAAACAAAGAGAAAGAGTTCCATTTATTAAATACGATGCTTGGAAAACAAGTGGACGGAATTGTTTTCATGGGTGAAGATATTACAGACATTCACATTGAAGAATTTAAAAAGTCTCCAGTACCAATCGTATTAGCAGCGTCATTTGATGAGCAAAATGAAACGCCATCAGTAAACATTGATTATACACAAGCAGCTTACGACGCAATGAAGCACTTTATTGAACAAGGACATAAGCGTATCGGTTTCGTCTCTGGTCCTTTCATTGATAAGGCGGGAAGCGCGAAGAAATTACAAGGTTATAAAAAAGCTCTAGAAGAAGCAGGTATTTCATATGATGAAAATCTTGTAATCGATGGAGATTACACATATGACTCAGGTATCGAAGCATTCGAAAAGCTTTGGAGCCTTGATGAAAAGCCAACAGCGATCTTCGTATCTTCTGACGAAATGGCACTAGGTGTAATCCACGCAGCACAAGACACTGGATTAAATGTACCAACTGATGTAGAAGTACTTGGTTTCGATAATACACGCCTTGCATTAATGGTTCGTCCACAACTTTCAACAGTTGTACAACCGATGTATGATATCGGTGCAGTAGCAATGCGTCTATTAACAAAGTATATGAACAAAGAAAAAGTGGAAGATCACACTGTTATCTTACCTCACCGTATCCAATTTAGAGATTCAACGAAGTAAGTATAGAAAAGCTCACAGCGATTGCTGTGAGCTTTTATTTATATTCAGGATAGTATGTTTGAACTATAGTATCCACCGTTTCATTTTTCTTAACGTGTAAAAATCTTGCGTATAATTCTTTTCCGGTTTCAAATGGTGTATCGTCTAATTCAAACACATGTAATAGTTTTCGAAACGTCCACGTTACTTGCTCACCGTACATATTATCGTACGTATGCTCAGACTGTATAGCGATTTGTTCACCTAGTGCATGGGCCTCTTCAAAACTGTGTGCCTTAACAAGAATAATACTTTCTTCAAAAAGTGTATCGTGATTTTCTTCATAATGCTCATCCATTTTCGTAGGATCAGGCTCACCAGAATGAACAGATTCAAACAATAATTTTACAGCGTACATATTATGCTGCATGTTTCACTCTATAAATAATACTTGCGACAAGTGAAGCAGGTATTGTAAATACGTTACTTTGGTAATGGTAATGTATTTGGGATTCTTCATAAGACATGTTGTCATATAGTTCGTTTTGTGACATATTCATTTTCTTCTGTTTTTCTTTGAGTATTTTAATGTAGTTATACTGTATTGGGACGAGAATGATGAAATAGGCTAATACGATTAGTGAAATCCAAATCATTATGAACACTCCCTTATAAAGAATATTTATATATGGTAATTATATCAAATTATACGAATAATATCCATTTGTTTCTAGTGGTCAATTTCCTTTCCAAAATGCAAAAAGTTCTTCAGGACTTCGTAAATTATGTGCAAGACATGTTTGTGCAGTGTGTTTAAAGCTTTGTATGAATTGTTCTAACCTAGAAGGATCATATTGTTTCACATTGCCAGCAATAATAGTTTCATCTTTATCTAAGTTAAGTGATATTTTTAGCGAAGTTATATTTGTTTTTAGTTGTACAACTTCCATGTAAAAAAACTTTTTGTCTAAGTCAATTATAATATAATCATATCGCTCTACTTGTTTAAAGTATCCTACAATATCATCTTCCAATTGAAACCCTCCCAAGTACTATAGCTTATCTGGAAGACTTCTATATAGATTGTATGATTCCTTGTTATATGTCACATAAGTGTAAAAATAACTATTATAGGGCAATGTCATGTATAATAGAAAGAAAAGGCTTGTGAGGGGGGAGAAGAGATGATCGTTCTTTGGATAATTACGCTTTGTATGACTGCTATTTTTGCATATATGACGTTAAAACAAAATGGTTTAAAGCGATTTGTTCCAGGAAGTATTCTTGCAGGAATTGCCCTTATCACGTATGTAATTTCTATTTTTATTGAAAGTGTATCGGTGGATATGAGCACAAGTTTAATGTTTATGGGGATTACACTATTTGCAAGTAGTATTATGGTACTTATGGTTGCTGGTATTATTTTATTTATTCATATGAATTCGGAAACGTTATAGCATATAGAAAAGGCATGTCCCTCTCGGGACATGCCTTTTTATCCGTTCAATTATGCTCTATCTTTAGAAGAGTTTTGCTGTTTTAGCAAGTCGCGAATTTCGCCAAGAAGAACTTCTTCTTTTGTTGGTTCTGGAATTTCTTCCTCTTTTTCTTCTTCTTCTTTTCTAGATGTTAGTTTGTTGAACACTTTAACGAACATAAAGATAGCCGCTGCAATAATTAAGAAATCAAAAATTGTTTGGATGAAGTTACCGTACATAATAGATGACTTACCGAATGTAAGTTTTAAATCTGTAAAGTCAACGCCACCTAATACCATACCAAGTAATGGTGTAATAACATCTTTTACTAAAGAACTAACGATTTTACCGAATGCAGCACCGATTACAACCCCGACAGCTAAATCAACGACATTCCCTTTGAACGCGAATTTCTTAAACTCGTTCCACATGTGTTAATCCCATCCTTTCCACGATTCATTATGAAATTTATAATTCCTATCAACATATTCTATAGAAATTTTCGAGAGAAATAAAGAGGGAATGGGAATGAAAGTAAATTCTGAAAAATGTATCCGTTTTAATTTTTGTTTACATTATTCAGCAGAGATTGCAAAAGCTGCTGCGTTTTTAATCCTTCTAATCCATCTACAACAGGCTTTGTATCTCCTTGCACACATTCAATGAAATGATGAACAGCATCTTCAAAACCACGTTGTTTTAACGTCGTATCCCATGATGGGGAACCAATTTGAGAAACTGCATTTTCTTGCTCAACTTCAAATGTGTTCATGTTTTTTACGCGAATGATTTTTCCTGTTGTGACAAGTTCAATTTGTTCTAAATTTGTACCGGCATGGCGATGCATTGCGGTAGAAAGTAACAGTCCACTTGGCGTTGTATATGTATGATGTCCGTAAAGAAGTTCATTCTTTTCATTGATTTGCATCATATTATGAACGACGTTAAGCTCATCGTTAGCTAACCAGCGAGCAGTATCTACAATATGTAAGTAATCATCTAACATCGTAAAGTCGTACGTATAGGGCCCGACTTTATTTGTACGATGCTTTTCAATTCGAATCCATGAAATATGATGAGCTTGCTCTTTTGCCGCAACATACATAGGAACGAAGCGGCGATTAAATCCGACCATTAATTTTCGGTTATATTTTTCGCTCAACTCGACTAGTTTTTCAGCCTGTTCCACTGTAGCAGCTAGCGGCTTATCTACGTAAACATCGATTCCTTTTTTCAGAAGTTCAGAAACGATTTCATAATGAGTAGCAGTTGAACTATGAACGAAGATTGCATCACATTCTGAAGCTAACGTTTCAATAGAATGGAATTCTTGAATGCGGTATTGCTGACAAATTTGTTTCCTTTTCTCTGCGTTAGGTGTAAACGCCCCTACAAAATTCCAATCTGTTTCTTTTGTAAGTGTTGGAAGATAAGCTTTTTGTGCAATACTTCCAAGTCCAATCATCCCAATTTTAGGTTTTTTCATGTGTATTCCCACCTATTCATATTGATATAACGGCTTAAATGTAGCATAGGGGGGGGAAGGAAAGCAAAAATTAGCGTTTTACTTATGTTCTTCTAACAAAATCTTCTCTATCTCTTTAAAGTGATGAGCACGAGCATGCTCTAGCGGAGTAACACCATCATTATCTGGAATGTTTACATCTGCACCGTGCTCAATAAGAAGGCGGATAACTTGTTGTTGTGTTTCATCTCCGTTGCTTAGTACGATGGCTTCCATTAAAGCTGTCCACCAGAGATTATTGACATGGTTTACATCGATATTTGTTCGCGTGAGGAGTTCTTTTATAACATCAATATAACCATGTTCTGAGGCAGGGATAAGGGCTGTTCCGCCGTAACGATTCGTAAGTGTTGGATCCGCGCCGGCATCAATCGTTAGTTTTAAAATATCCAAGTAACCTTCTGCACCGGCGTATAGAAAGGGATTGTTTTTCATATCATCTTGGATATTTACGTCAGCACCAGCTTCGATAAGCGCTTTTGCGGTTTTTACATCATTTTTGTATGTAGCAATCATAAGAGGGGTGCGTCCTTTATTGTCTGTTATATTTATGTCAGCCCCTTTTTTGAGTAACGATATAACAGTATTCGTTTCTTGTTTCTCAGTAGCTGTTAGTAGCGCTGTCTCCATGTTTATCATCTCCTTTTTAACTTCTTGTTCTTGCGAGCAACCTTGTAAAAAAATTACGCAACATATCATGCTTACTGTTTTTTTGAACATGGAATTTCAACCTCCTCATTTCAACTGTAAAAGAAGAACATTAAATTTTTATAAACTGACGCTAAAATTACTATAAAATCGCTTGAGTATTTGAACATATATTTTTATGCTTATGAGTAATAAGGTTTGATAAAGTGAAACTTTAATCAGTGGGGGTTTTGTTCATCCCCCACTGATTATTAGTTGAACCAATCGGGCTTTTATGGGCAGTTGATCCCCCACTTAACTTCTTTGCTTTCTCTGAATTTTGAGGTGGGGATCTTACTGCCCGGCAAATAGCGGGGTAAAGTGAGGATGTAACATATGTCTATTAAAACAAGGTTTTTATTTTCTTATATCGCTGTCATTCTTGTTTCCATTGCGCTTATATTAGTTGCGGGATTTTTAATCGTTTTTTCGATAACAGGTGACTTGGAAGCAGTGAAAAATTTCTATAAAAGTTCTTACATTCAAAAGCCGCTTACACCAGAAGAAGAGAATGCCTATCTTGAGTTGAAGTCAGCCGCCAAACAGCATCAATCTCAATTGTTAGATGAGTCGTTTGTCTCAGCGATAGAAAAAGAGGGTGTGAAAATAGTAGTAAGAAAAGGAGAAACACTTTCGTATGCTTCAAACGTATTTGAAAGTGTATCTTTAAAAGAAGCTCTTCCGAAATTTGAATCAGCAAATATTAATAGTCGTGGTACAACGGAATTAGGCGATACATTTTATCGATATGTAAAGTTTGATTTTTATTTTCCTCAGGAAGAAGAGGGGAGTATATTTGTATTAAAGAAGCAAAGTTCATTTGTAGATCTTACACAAAAGTTATTTCCGATTTTGTTCGTATCACTTTTACTGTTAGCTATTTTACTTATTGGATTATTAAGTTACCTCGTCTCAAGAAGTGTTATAAAACCAATCTTTGTATTGAAAGATGCGACTGAAAAAATTAAAGAAGGAAATTTAGATTTTCAAATACCAGTTACATCGCACGATGAAATTGGGCAATTGAATCAAGGATTTGAGGAAATGAGGAAGAAATTAAAAGAATCGATAGAGATGCAAACGCAGTATGAAGAAAATCGAAAAGAGCTCATTTCAAACATCTCTCACGATTTAAAAACACCGATTACATCTATTATTGGATATGTAGAAGGAATAAAAGACGGAGTAGCAAATACGCCAGAAAAAATGGATAAGTATTTGACAACTATCCATACGAAAGCAAGACATATGGATACACTCATTGATGAATTATTTTTATTCTCAAAGCTCGATTTGAATCGAGTTCCCTTTCAGTTTGAAACGGTTGAATTAAATATGTTTATGCAAGAATTAATAGAAGAGATGCAGATGGATTTAAGTAAAGAAGGTATAGAAGTTAACTTACAATTACATGCATCACCACTTTATGTAAAGGCTGATTGCGAAAAGATAAATAGAGTGATATCAAATTTAATTCATAATAGTGTGAAATACATGGATAAAGAAGAAAAGAAAATTACTGTAACAGTATCGAGTGATAACAATAAAGTGATTGTGAAAGTAATGGACAACGGATCAGGTATAGAATCTGATACACTTCCTTATATTTTTGAACGTTTCTATCGTGCAGAGCAATCGAGAAATTCTAGTACAGGTGGAAGTGGACTTGGCTTAGCGATAGCGAAGCAAATTATTGAAGAACATGGCGGGGAAATTTGGGCGGAAAGCGAGCTTGGGGAAGGCACAAGCATTTTCTTCTCATTGGAAAAAGTAGAGGAATGTGGTGAGTAAATTGAAAAGAATTTTACTAATAGAAGATGAAGTAAGCATTGCAGAATTACAGCGAGATTATTTAGAAATTAATGATTTTCAAGTTGATGTCGAACATTCAGGAGAAACAGGTTTACAAATGGCCCTGCAAGAAGACTACGATTTAATTATTTTAGATATTATGCTTCCGAAAATGAATGGATTTGAAATTTGTAAGCAAATTCGAGCTATAAAAGATATTCCGATTTTACTTGTTTCAGCAAAAAAAGAAGATATAGATAAAATTCGCGGGCTCGGTTTAGGAGCGGATGATTATATAACGAAACCGTTTAGCCCGAGTGAATTAGTCGCAAGGGTAAAAGCACATATTTCTCGTTATGAAAGATTATTAGGAAATGTAAGTAAGCAACGCGATACGCTATATATTCACGGAATCTCTATTGATCAAAGGGCGAGGAAAGTTTTTATAAACAATGAAGAAGTTGCGTTTACAACGAAGGAATTTGATTTATTAACATTCTTTGTCACAAACCCAAATCAAGTATTAAATAAAGAACAGCTATTTGAACGTATTTGGGGATTAGACTCCGCTGGTGACTTAGCAACTGTTGTCGTTCATATTAGAAAGCTACGTGAAAAAATTGAAAGAGATCCAGCTCACCCGCAATATATTGAAACGGTATGGGGAGCTGGTTATCGTTTTAACGTGTAGGGAACCTGTCAAAGCTTTGGCAGGTTTTTTTATGTGATCAAAAGGGAATAATAGGTAATTTATGTTAAAATATAAAGAGAGATAAAACATAGGAGAGTGTGAGAGGGCGTGCTACATTTTGGGGGATATATTAAAAGATAATAAATCAAACAAGATTTTAAAGATTGGAACTAATATCATACTTGTTTTATTACTAATAGGGGCAATACAAATGTTTTATGATGACGATTATACGAATGATCATTTTGATTGGTTATTTTTTGCAATCTTTTGGGTAATTAAAAGTATTTCTAGCTCTAAGATAAGTTTGAAAGATAGAGATAAAAAGTCAGTATTACTTGATGTAGGTTTAGTGGTTATTTCTTGTGTTCTTTTAGCTGCTTTTAGTGTGAAATATTTCTTTTAAAAAAGCTCATAGTCTTATGGAGACTGTGAGCTTTTTTAATAATAACGGTACTGGCGTAATGAATTATAAAATGTTTGAGTGGTAGAAGTAAACAGAGTAGTTTCTTCTAAAAAAGGATAATGATTACTCTCTTCAAATATCACAAAAATAGAACTACGTATGCCCTCATGCATATCGATAGAATACTGAATCGGGCATTGCACATCGTGTCTTCCGCATATAATAAGTGTCTTTGTTTTCATAGAAGGTAAATGTTCTCGTAAATTAAATGCTGGATATTCGTGAGAAAAAGCATTCATCCGGCTAGCAGACATTGTTTTTACAATTGGTTTACAAAAATAAGAATTATAGTTTTCTGGTTTATACAATGATAATTTTGTTCTCTCAGTAGATAATTCTTTCCGTTCCTCATTTGTAAGGTGAGGGCTTTTTAAATTTTCGATGAGCTGTTGCATATAATGAAACTGAGGATGTTCCGGATGATAAATGCAAAATGGTGTTTCGGTATAGTTACTTGCTGCGGCTCCAACGAGGACTAATGATTGTAAAGAATTTGGATACGTAATCGCATATAGAAGTCCAAGCATACCACCTGTTGAGTGGCCAGCGAAATGCCATGTTGGAAGTTGTAAAGTTTCTCGTATCGCTTCTAAATCGTGAATCGTTTCAATCATACTTAATTCTTTTTCTGAATTGGCTTTTGCGGAGTTACCAGCATCTCGTAAATTAATGAGCAATACACGATGCGTAGAAGTGAAAACATCCGCAAAGTAATCACCGGTTTCATTAAATTGGGAATAGTGATGTGTAATGCAAAGTGGTTCGCCACTGCCTTTAGTAAAAAGCTCGAATGTGCCGCGTTTCGTGTTGACCATTTGTTGTTTCCACATAATATCACGACCTTTTCCCATAAAGTCCGTTAGTACATAAAAATATATCAGCGATTATCAAAATATATCGGCGCAACTCGAAATATATCAGCGATTATTAAAATATATCGACTTACCGATAGAAATCGACAATAAATAAAAGGAGGCTATTCAAAAACGAGCCTCCTTTTCGTTTAGTACAAAGATTTTTTCATATTATTCCGAATAATTTCAAGGGATTTCGCTACAGTTAATGCGTTCTTTTCTTCAATTTCTGGTTTTCGGGGGATAGGTTTATACATGTTGTCTGGATCTTCCCATGTGAGAGGAAGTTCTGTTTCTGCTTGTCCTTTCCAAGCTTCAATCCATTCTGGAGGGAGATAACCTGAGATGTTTTGGATGTTGTTCATTTCGAGCCAAATGAGTGCCCAAGCCCTTGGGACGACGCGCCAGTGGTCATAGCCACCGCCGCCGACAGCAATCCAGCGACCTTCGCAATATTCGTTAGCGATTTCGCGAGCGAGCTTCGGTATCTCGCGGTAAATATTCATCGTTGCGCAAAGGTGTGTAAGTGGGTCGTAATAATGCGCGTCAGCACCATTTTGCGTTAAAATAATATCCGGTTTAAAGTATGCGGCCACTTCTCTTACGACAGTTCGATAGGAATCTAAAAACGATTCGTCTTCTGTAAAAGCATCGAGTGGAACGTTAAAAGAATAACTATAGCCATTACCTTGTCCGCGTTCGTTTACAGCGCCAGTTCCAGGGAATAAATATCGACCAGTTTCATGTAGTGAAATGGTGCATACGTTAGGATCGTCATAAAAGGACCACTGTACACCATCACCGTGATGAGCATCTGTATCAATATATAAAACGCGTAAACCGTATTTCTTCTGAATATATTTCATTGCGATGGAACTGTCGTTATAAATACAAAAGCCAGATGCTTTGCCGCGAAAGCCGTGATGTAAGCCGCCGCCCAAATTAAGTGCGTGTTTTACTTTTCCGGAAAGAACAGCATCGACAGCTGTTAACGTACCACCAACGAGTAATGCGCTTGCTTCGTGCATATTTGGAAACATCGGTGTATCTTCTGTTCCGAGTCCATATGTCATCGCAATTGATTTTTCTAACTTTCCTTCTCCAGCACGTTTTACCGCATTTATGTACTCCTCTGTATGAATGTAGGCAATCTCTTCATCTGTAGCCATCCGTGGTGAGATGATTTGAGAAGGAGAGATGAAACCGCCCTTTTGTAATAAATCGTACGTAAGTGTGACGCGCAGTTGGTTAAAAGGATGATCAGGGCTAAATGAATAGCCCCGAAAGTCATCCGAATAAATAAACGCGCTACTCATGCTTGCATCCCCATGATGTTTGGCCATAATACGCGGTAGCCTTCTGTTTCAAGTGCATCAATCACTTTTAGCGGATTCATCGTTTGAATGCGGAAAACGAGTACTTTATCATTCTCATCTTTTGCTGGGTAGACGAGAACGCTCACGATATTTATTTGTAACTCACTAAAAATAGCAACGACTTTTCCGAGAATGCCAGGTTCATTTTTTACTTGAATTTCAATTTGTGAACTCGGTTGATGTGCTCCTGTTAATTTCACTAACGTGTGCAGTACAGTAGATTCAGAAATAATTCCAACTAACTTTCCTGCCTTTGTAACAGGAAGACAGCCAATTTTATTTTCAAAAAATAAAGTAGCAATTTCCTCAACAAAGTCGAGAGGATGGCAAGTCATAACAGGATGTTTCATAATCAGTTCGAGCGGTTGCTTCAGCATATCGAGTGAAACTTGTTCATCTAGAATAGATGGACTTGCATCTCTTACATCCCGATCAGAAATAATGCCTACGACATGATTGTTTTGATCGACAATTGGAATGTGCCGAATGCCTTTCGTGCGTATCGTTCGGATTGCTGTTTCGATTGTATCGTTTGGATGTAGTGTCACCACATCTTGATTCATAATTTCTTCTACAATCATTCCAGTTGCCCCCTTTATTAATACATAAAACGATTGTGAAAACGTAGACGATCAAATGCTTGAATAGAATCCGTATCAACGCGTTTGCCGATGCGGACCATTAAACAGTTAGCGGGATGCGAGCAAATTTCAGGATCATCTGTAGCCATCCATTGTAACCCGCCAGCATTCATCATCTTTTCCATTACTTTTCGGTACTCCCAAACATTTAAGCCTGTTTGTTTCAAATCCCAGTGCCAATAATATTCAGTCGTCAATATAATGTAATCTTCCATATAATCGTCCATCATAGAAACCTCTAGTAAATTCTTTCCGACAGAACTCCCGCGGAAGGCTGGGACCACTTCAATTGCCCCAAGCTCAATTAAGTTTTCCATTTTTCCTTCTGACCATCGTTCAAGTGGATCAGGATACAAGTATGTAACATATCCAACAATCGTTTGGTCATGTCTAGCAATAATGAGACGAGCTTCTGGCAATTTAGAAATTTCGACAATTGCTTTATATTGATGCTCGGCAGGACGAAACGCAACTAAATCTGGATGAAATTCATACATTTCTAAGTTATGTGTAGAGACAGGCCCTTCAATAATTAAAGTGCCTTTCGCTGTTTTTAAGTTTCTAGCATTATATATTTTTTTATGGATCAATGTATTGCTCACCACCTTGAGGGTTTGTGAATCTATTCATATCGTACTTTATAATATATGCGATGTGAATCGAAATTTGTCATTAAAAATTTGTCTAAAAATCAACAAATATACTGAAAATTTTAAATAATGTTATTATAATAGATAATAGAATACATAGGAGGGGGATGTAAAGTATGAAAGTAGAAACGCTTCCTGTCATTAAAGGAGAAAATAATTTGCCGAATTATGATGAGGCATACGCGAATTTTAACTGGGAAGAGGTTAATAAAAACTTTACTTGGAATGAAACAGGCCGAGTGAATATGGCGTATGAGGCAATTGATAAGCATGCGAAATCCGATCGGAAGAATAAAGTAGCCCTTTATTATCAAGATGGATCTCGAAAAGAGAAGTATACATTTAAGGAAATGAAGGATTTTTCTAATAAAGCAGGAAATGTCCTAAAAAATTATGGCGATGTAGAAAAAGGCGATCGCGTTTTTATTTTTATGCCGCGTTCCCCAGAGTTATATTTCGCACTTCTTGGTGCAGTGAAGTTGGGAGCAATTGTTGGTCCGCTATTTGAAGCATTTATGGAAGGCGCAGTTCGCGATCGTTTAGAAGATAGCGAAGCAAAAGTGTTAATTACAACACCTGAATTGTTAGAGCGTGTACCATTAAATGATTTACCAGCTTTAAAAACAGTCTTTCTTGTTGGAGATAATGTAGAAGAAGGCGGTAAAACGGTAGCGTTCAATCCTTTATTCGAACAAGCTTCAAAAGAATTACATATTGAATGGTTAGGCCGTGAAGACGGTTTGATTCTACATTACACGTCTGGTTCTACTGGTAAGCCAAAAGGTGTGCTTCATGCACAAAACGCAATGGTTCAGCACTATCAAACGGCGAAGTGGGTATTAGATTTAAAAGAAGACGATGTATATTGGTGCACAGCTGACCCAGGCTGGGTAACGGGAACTGCTTACGGTATTTTTGCACCGTGGTTAGTCGGAGCATCAAATGTTATTTTAGGCGGACGCTTTAGTCCAGAAGCGTGGTATGAAGCACTGCAAGATTACGGTGTAACAGTTTGGTATAGTGCACCAACAGCATTTCGCATGTTAATGGGCGCTGGACAAGATGCAATTAAAAAATACGATTTATCACAAGTGCGCCACGTATTAAGCGTTGGTGAACCGTTAAATCCAGAAGTAATTCGCTGGGGTATGAACGCATTTGGACTTCGTATTCATGATACGTGGTGGATGACAGAAACAGGTGGACAAGTTATTTGTAACTACCCTTGTATGGAAATACGTCCAGGTTCAATGGGGAAACCAATTCCAGGTGTGAAAGCAGCGATTGTTGATAATGAAGGAAATGAAGTGCCTCCATACACAATGGGTAACTTAGCAATTGGCAAAGGTTGGCCAGCTATGATGCGTGGAATTTGGAATAACAAGCAAAAGTATGAATCTTACTTTATGCCGGGCGATTGGTACGTATCAGGTGATTCTGCCTATATGGACGAGGATGGATACTTCTGGTTCCAAGGACGTATTGACGATGTAATTATGACGTCAGGTGAGCGCGTTGGACCATTTGAAGTAGAAAGCAAATTAATCGAGCATGCTGCTGTTGCAGAAGCTGGTGTAATTGGTATTCCTGATCCGGTGCGCGGCGAAATCATTAAAGCATTTATCGCGCTTCGTGCAGGATACGAACCATCTGATGAATTAAAAGAAGAAATCCGTCAATTTGTAAAGAAAGGCCTAGCAGCTCATGCAGCGCCAAGACAAATTGAATTTAGAGATAAATTACCGAAAACGAGAAGTGGTAAAATTATGCGCCGCGTATTAAAAGCGTGGGAGTTAAACTTACCAACAGGTGACTTATCAACGATGGAAGATTAAGAGAGAAAGGTCTGAACGAAATAGCGTTCAGACCTTTCTTTTTTCTTCCCTCTTTAACCTACATATAAAGAGGGAAGAAAATGAAAACAGAAAAAGAAAAAATGATACTAGGAGAAATATATATACCGACTGATCCAGTTGTATGAAAAGATGTGTCAGATCATGTAGTAGTTGGCGGAAATCCTGCAAAGATTATAAAAAAATAAAATAATATTTGAACGAAGTGCCTTCCTCGTCTGTATACATTTATGAAAGAATAGATGAGGGAGGCTTTTTTATGTCTAATAAATTACTTCTTACTTTTGCTTTAATTGGAACTATAGTTGTGTTTTCCTGTGGACTGTTTTTACCAATACCAATTGGATATAGAGTATCAATGCTTACAGCTGGAGTTATAATGAGTGTTGTGTTTTCAATCATTATTCCGTTTGATAGAAAACATATAGTACGAAAAAAAGGGAATAAAATCGATTTTACAAAAACAAAAGTGTATTTTCGCTGGAATGTATTTGATACGATTTCTGTTTGTCTTGCATTGTATGCATGCATATGTGTGCAGGTTTTAATTTTTTTAGTTCCAATGGGATTTACAATTCAAAATCCATATGTTCAATTTTTTACAAATCAATCGCAGTTGTGGATTTTTATTGCAATTGCATATTTAATTTCCCGTATTTCATTAACGTTAAAAGGAATAAAGGAGATCAAAAATCATGGCGCAGATTGGGATTGAGGAGGAACTTATGCTTGCATATCAAAGTGGAGATAAGCAGGCTGGGGAAAAACTATACGTTTTAATCAAACCAGCGCTATACACATTTTTATATCGATTTAACCGAGATGAACAATTGAGTATCGACCTTGTCCAAGATACGTTTTTGACGCTAGAGCGTAAGAAACATATGTATGAACCTGAAAAGGGAAAAATAAAAACGTATTTATTTCAAATTGGTTATCGTCTGATGATTAATAAATTAAATAGGAGAAAAAAGTGGCGTACGCTTTTGCCATTTTTAGTGCCGATTCCGGAAAAAGAATTTTCTCGCGAAGATCGGCTTACAGTAAGAGAAGCAATTTTGAAAGTTCCAGAAGAGCAAAGAGCAGTCCTAATCCTTTCTTATTATCATGACATGCAGCAAAAAGAAATTGCAGAGGTATTAGATATTCCAGTTGGAACGGTGAAGTCGAGACTTCATAACGGGATAAAGAAATTGAAACAATTGCTGGAGGTGGACGAAATTGAGCGAAAATCCCTTTAAGAGTGAATATAAATTAAAACAGCATTTAGATAGTGACCATGTAGAAGTACCGGACTTTCCAAAAACGGTAAGTCGATTCGATCGATTAATCGGGTTTCTTGGTTCCCCGGCGAAAGATCCTGTGGAGGCTACGATTGGGAATGATTTATCAGTTGTGTTTCACGTATCGTTATTAGTTGGGGTTCCAATTCTTTCTCTTATTACGATACTCTTTATGACGTTGTAAAGGATTGGCAAGAAGAGAAACCCGACCTTATTTGACACGCCTATATAAATGATGGTATAAAGAAAAGTATATGAATAATTGAGCGTGGAAAGGGAGAAGTAGTGATCATTTCCCTGTTTTAGAGAGCTGATGGTCGGTGAAAATCAGCACATAGATGATCGCGAATTACGCCCCTAGAGCATCTTTTTTCGATTGAATTGTATTCAAAAGGGAAGAGACGGTGCTAAGCCGTTATGTAAATAAGGTGGTAGGCTTTTTTTGGTCTGCAACTAGGGTGGTAACGCGATAATCAAAATCGTCCCTTATTTGAAGGGGCGATTTTTTTATGTTTTTAACCTTCACGCCAGTAATGAACTTAAAGGAGAGTATGTAGGATATGGGTATTTTACAAGATCTTGAATTTCGCGGTCTAATTAATCAGCAAACAGACGCTGAGGGCCTTGAGCAATTATTAGAAAAAGAAAGCGTTAAATTATACTGTGGTTTCGACCCGACAGCGGATAGCTTACACATCGGTCATATGTTACCAGTATTAATGTTACGTCGTTTCCAATTAGCTGGTCACCAACCAATCGCACTTGTTGGCGGTGGTACTGGTATGATCGGTGACCCAAGTGGTAAAAAAGCAGAGCGTACATTAAATACGAAAGATACAGTTGCTTACTACACAGAAAGCATTAAAAACCAACTTTCAAACTTCTTAGAGTTCGAAAACGTGGAAAACCCAGCAACAATGGCTAACAACTATGATTGGCTTGGTAACTTAGATGTCATTTCATTCTTACGCGATATCGGTAAAAACTTCGGTTTAAACTATATGCTAGCAAAAGATACAGTAGCATCTCGTTTAGAGACTGGTATTTCATTTACTGAGTTTAGTTACATGATTTTACAATCATACGACTTCTTAAACTTATACCAACACCATAATTGCCGCCTACAAATCGGTGGTAGTGACCAATGGGGTAACATTACAGCTGGTCTTGAATTAATCCGTAAATCAGAAGAAGATGCGAAAGCATTCGGTTTAACAATTCCACTTGTTACAAAATCTGACGGTACGAAGTTTGGTAAAACAGAAGGCGGCGCAATTTGGTTAGACCCAGAGAAAACAACTCCTTACGAGTTCTACCAATTCTGGATTAACACAGATGACCGTGATGTTGTTAAATACTTAAAATACTTTACATTCTTATCTCATGAAGAAATTCTTGAGCTTGAAAAGCAAGTAGCTGAAGCACCAGAAAAACGTGCAGCACAAAAAGCATTAGGTGCAGAAATGACAAAACTTGTTCACGGCGAAGAAGCATTAGAACAAGCGATTAAAATTTCAGCTGCATTATTCAGCGGTTCTGTAGCAGAATTGACTGCAAGCGAAATCGAGCAAGGATTCAAAGACGTACCATCTGTAGAACGTACTGCAGAAGATACAGTATTAATCGACTTACTTGTAGAAAGCAAAATCTCTCCATCAAAACGTCAAGCACGTGAAGATGTAACAAACGGCGCAATCTACGTAAACGGTGAGCGTACACAAGCATTAGACTACGTTGTAACAGAAAAAGACCGCATCGAAGGTAAATTCACAATTATTCGCCGCGGTAAAAAGAAATATTTCTTAATTCGTTACTAATCCGAAACGAATATAAACAAATAGTACCCCGAATTGTAGGTTGAAAAGTCTATGATTCGGGGTTTTTATGTATGGATTTAAAACGCCGCATCTTTTCTTTTGAATAGAATATAAAGAATTAATATGAGCATATAAAGTAAACTCACTAGCATAACGATAAATGCTGTTGGATAAAATTTTGCTGCATATATAAAGAAATCAATTTGATAAATATCTTCGTAATTTGAAACGGTACCTTTAAAGTAATTCGTAAATTTAGCGCTATATTTCCATTCATCAGGATTATCTATTAAATTACTTCCCTGATACCAATTAATAAGCGCGGAAGTAATAAACAACATACATGCACTGCCTAACTGAACCATTTGGTTTATTGACAAAATGAATCAACCTCCTATTTTATGGTTATTATAGCGTGCATTCATATACTTGTAACCATTTTGTTGTAATCTCCTTTTCGAGTTCATACGGAAATCACATGTAAGCGGTATGATAAATGTATAACAACTAGAAAGGAGTGGTAAAGCAAAATGTCACTAGAAGCGCTCATTATTTTTTCTTTGCTAAATGCGGGTCAGCTTGCAGAGAATTCGAAGGTGGATGTACATAAAGAGCAGAAAGATGCTTATGTATATGTTCAGAAAGAGGAAAATAAATAATTTAATTTTATATATAAACGAAAAAAGCCAATCCACAGGATTGGCTTTTTGTCATTAACGAGAGTAGAACTCTACGATTAATGCTTCGTTGATTTCAGCTGGTAACTCAGCACGCTCAGCGTGACGAGTGTAAGTAGCTTCTAATTTGTCAGCATCGAAAGTTAAGTATTCTGGTACGAAGTTGTTAACTTCGATCGCTTCTTTAACAACAACAAGGTTGTTAGATTTTTCGCGAACGCTGATAGTTTGACCAGGTTTTACACGGTAAGATGGGATATCTACGCGAGATCCATCAACTGTGATGTGACCGTGGTTTACTAATTGGCGAGCTGCACGACGAGTGCGAGCTAAGCCCATACGGTAAACTAAGTTGTCAAGACGAGCTTCAAGAAGGATCATGAAGTTTTCGCCGTGCTTACCAGGCATTTTACCTGCTTGGTCAAATGTGCGACGGAATTGACGCTCAGTCATGCCGTACATGTGACGAAGTTTTTGTTTCTCTTGTAATTGTAAACCGTATTCTGAAAGTTTCTTACGTTGGTTAGGACCGTGAGGACCTGGTGCGTAAGGGCGTTTTTCTAATTCTTTTCCTGTGCCGCTTAGAGAGATTCCAAGACGACGAGACAGTTTCCAAGCTGGACCTGTATAACGAGCCATAGTTGACTCCTCCTTTAAAATGTTTTTATTTACGTAAAATAAAAACAGACGTAATCGATATTTACGGGCATTTTGTTTTCATGTACCTTCGCTCCAGCAGCAGGGAGTTACGAGATACACCTCCGTAGAGGAACAAAATACAAACGATAAACTCACATTACAAGGCTGCCTTTTTATTTTACACAAACGCTATTATATCTTTTACCCAGAGTTTCGTCAAGCGAGTACGTTTTTGTTTTATGCATATAAATTTTGGAAATGAACAAGAAGGAATTTAAAACGATATAAAAGAAGAGATAGAAACACAAATAAAACGCTTACATAAAATAAAGTAAAACGTTCATCAAAGTTTTAATGATGAATATGCGGCAATAAAAACATAAAAGGGGATGTTTTTATGAAAAAGAAGCATATGGAGACAGCGTTAATTCATCACGGTTATACATCAGAGGAACATAAAGGAAGTTTAACACCGCCTTTATTTCAAACGTCTACATTTACATTTGAGACTGCGCAGCAAGGAGAGGCGAGTTTTGCGGGAGTGGATCCATCTTATATTTACTCAAGACTTGGAAATCCGACTGTGAAATTATTCGAAGAACGTATGGCGGTGTTAGAAGGAGGAGAAGAAGCGCTTGCTTTCGGATCCGGTATGGCAGCTATTTCCGCAACGTTAATTGGTTTTCTAAAAGCTGGAGATCATATTATTTGTTCAAATGGATTATACGGCTGCACATACGGTTTTTTAGAAGTGTTAGAAGAAAAATTTATGATTACGCATTCGTTTTGTGATATGGAGACAGAGGCTGATATGGAAAATAAAATTCGCCCGAATACAAAGCTTATTTTCGTTGAAACACCGATTAATCCGACAATGAAATTAATTGATTTAAAACAAGTGATTCGGGTTGCGAAGCGAAATGGGTTACTTGTTATTGTTGATAATACGTTTTGTTCACCTTATTTACAAAGACCGCTTGAACTTGGCTGTGACGCGGTTGTTCATAGTGCGACAAAATATATTGGTGGTCACGGTGATGTTGTGGCGGGTGTAACAATTTGTAAAACGAAAGCGTTAGCTGAAAAAATCCGCCCGATGCGAAAAGATATCGGCGGTATTATGGCACCGTTTGACGCATGGTTATTGTTACGCGGATTAAAGACACTAGCAGTAAGAATGGATCGTCATTGTGATAATGCAGAAAAAATTGTATCGTTCCTAAAAAATCATGATGCGGTAGAAGGTGTTTGGTATCCAGAAGGAGAGTTAGCATCTCGCCAAATGAAACGTGGGGGCGGTGTTATATCTTTTTCAATTAAAGGCGGGAAAGAAGAGACGCAGGCGTTTATTAATGACCTTCACTTTATTACAATTGCGGTAAGTTTAGGAGATACAGAAACGTTAATTCAGCACCCAGCAACGATGACGCACGCCGCGATTCCAGCTGCGTTAAGACAAGAAATGGGCATTTATGATAATTTAATACGTTTATCTGTCGGTTTAGAATCGTGGGAGGATATTGTTTCTGATTTAGAGCAAGCGTTAAAGAAAATATCTACTGTTAGTAATCAATAAAAAAAGAGCTAGCTATCGGTTTTGTACGTCATGTACTTAATCGATAACTAGCTCTTTTTTGTTACATATGTTTTAGGAGTGTTTCCACAAACTTTTCTAAATAGCGCTGATCTACTTCGTCGAAACGGTTTTTTTCAGGGCTATCAATATCAAGTACACCAATGACATTCCCATCCTTAATAATCGGTACGACGATTTCTGAATTTGAAGCACTGTCGCAAGCGATGTGTCCTGGGAATTGATGAACGTCTGCTACAAGCTGCGTTGTTTTCGTTTCAGCTGCAACGCCGCAAACGCCTCGTCCAAATGGAATGCGTACGCAAGCAGGCATTCCTTGGAATGGTCCAAGAACAAGCTGATTTCCTTCTGTTACGTAAAAGCCAACCCAATTAACACGATCCAAAAATTGGTTTAATAATGCGGACGCATTTGATAAGTTTGCGACTACGTTTGATTCGCCAGTTAATAATGCATCCAGTTGTTTTATTACTGTCTCATATTGCTGCACGCGAGATCCTGTATAACTTTCTTTAGTAAACATGGAAACAGCTCCTTTTTTATCGAGATGTGTAAAATATTAGCAAAATACGATGTATTTCACATGACTTTGTCGATAGAAAATTAAAGGAATTTGTCTTAAAAGTCAAGAAATTTACACTATAGCTGTTCAGTGAGAGGAAGTGAGCGCATGAAACAGACGAAACAAAAAGTAATTGATGCGGCAATATCGTTGTTTAACACGAAAGGTTATGATGGAACGTCGGTGCGAGACATTGCAAAGCGAGCGGATGTGAATGTAGCGAATATTTCATATTATTTTGCTGGAAAGCAAGGCCTATTAGAGCAGCTTATTACTAATTTTTTAGAAGGGTATATTCATGTGATTGAAACGTCCTTTGAACAGAGAGAATATTTGTCGGCTAAAGATGTGATGGTGCAAATGGTGCGCGGGATTTTACGATATCAATTTGATAATAGGGAGCTGACACGTTTCTTTTACCGAGAGCTGTCGCTTGATACGACATTAATTCGCGAAGTGATGACCGTTTATTTTTCTAAAGAAAGATATTATATAGAGCAAATGATTAGACAGGGACAAATGAAACAAGAGTTTAAGAAGGTATCTTTTACAATGTTTATGACGCAATTAAAAGGCATGATGAATATGCCGTTTTTATATCCGCAATATATATCAGAAGTGCTACATTCTTTTCCATCTGAGACCTTTTTCTTAGAAATGTACACGAAAGAAATTGAACAATGGATAGAACAAACATTATGTATAACGAATATGTATTATGAATGGCCAAGAGCTGTTCATATGTGAAAAATCCCCACCTAACGAACTGAGGTGGGGATTTTTGTGCTTTCTTTTCTTTGCCATAAATTGTTGCATAATAGCGCGATAATTGTTAATGAGGCTCCAGCAACTTCAATTTTGTCGACTGTATAACCTCGAAAGATGGAACCGATAAGTGCAAGTACAGGAACTAAATTCATAAATAATATGCCATTAATGGATGAAATATAGCGATTTCCTGCGTTCCAGCAAAATACTGCGATAACGCCTGCAATAATAGACATATATAAGAGTTCAAAACGAACGTTCATAATTGTCGATAGTGAAGGTACAGTAACGACGTTTGTATAAGTTAAAAAAGTGACGATAGTGATGAGTGAAATTGAGCCAAATAAACAAGTTAACGTCGTATACCTAAGTGGTGACCAAGATTGAAAACTAGCACCACCGTTTGTATAAATGACCCAGCAAGTAACGCCGCATAACATAAGTATATTTGTTGAAAGGTGACTGGCAGCTCCAAATAATAAGTGAATATTTCCTTTTGAAATGACAAGCATAACACCGATAAGTGCAACGAACATACAAAGGAAAGTGTAGTTTTGTGGACGTTTGTTTTTTGTTATCCACTGCAATAATAAAGCGATGAGTGGCATAAGAGACTGAATCATCGCGGCATGGATGGCTCCAGACGGTCCGGCAAGTTGCTGTCCGTAGAAAACGAGAAAACCATATCCTGCGAAACCGACTGTTCCGTAAAAGAGTAACGAAAGTGTTTTCTTTTCTAAGCGGAGTGACTTTGTCCCTTCGGTCATTAATAACAGAATAAGAAAAATAATAGCTGCTGATCCATAGCGAATCGTTGTGAAGAAGAATGGATCGATAAACTGTAAGGCGTTTGCCATGACAGGAAACATAAATCCCCAAGCCGTTACGGCAAGTAAGCATAGGAGGGATCCGAGTAGCATTTGTTTTTTGTTCAAGAGTATCTTTCCCCTTTACATTTCGTTATAGTAAGTTGATGAAATAAGTATAAAGAGTAATTGTTTATAGAAGGAAATATCGATTTTTTATGACAGTTATAACTTTTTGTTAGAGGTGTGTACGATGGATTTGGAGGCAGTACGATCGTTTATTGAAGTGAAGAATACGCGAAGTTTATCAAAGGCGAGTAAGATTTTACATATTTCGCAGCCAGCGCTTAGTAAACAAATTCAAAGGTTAGAGGCCGATTTAGAAGTTACTTTACTGAAGCGTTCCGCGCAAGGAGTGGAATTAACAAGTGCTGGAGAGCTATTTATAACAAGAATGTTACCGATTTTGGAACACATACATGAAGTGAAAGCCGAGATGAAGAAATTTCAAGAGAAGCGAAACATTTCTATAGGCATATTGCCAAGTTTAGCAGCACATTATATATCAAAATGTAAAGATGTATTAGGTGACGGGTTCGAAGTAGAATGGAAAATTGAGCATACGAAAGTACTGATAGGACTTTTTAAAGAACGGAAGATTGAAGCGATGTTCATCGATTCAGTAGTAGAAGGTGCTACGTGTATAAAAGAAATACGAGAAGAAAAAATTGTGTGTGTCGTTTCAAATGATCATCTTTATAAAGAGAAAACAGTAATCCGAATGGAAGATTTGCAAAATGAAAAGTTAATCGTATACCCAGAAATCTGCGATGTAAGAAAAATGATTACGAATCTGTTTCAAGGGATAGGTGCGAAACCGATTATTGCATTTGAAACTTCTTATGCAGAACCGATGCTTGCGATGGTCAGTGCTGGACTTGGCATTACGTTACTTCCAGAAATAGCAGTAGATCAAGCGGTAAGGCAAGGAAATGTGCATGCGATTTCTATTGAACCGCCACTTTTGCGCAAAATTTATTTCGCATCTCATATGGAAGAAGGCCTTGTATTGCATTCATTTGCTGATGAGAGGTAATCCAAACGGAATATTGAGAAAGATTACAATTGCATTGAAAGAAACATGAAATTTTAAAAAAAACTAGGTCAAAAACAAACGATTACATGGTATGATTAGTACATTGTTAGTTGTTAAATATAGGGGAATTCCCTTTTTATACATAATGCCTTCCATTTCATAAACGGAACGGACAAAAAAAGAGATATAACTAGGAGGCTTTTTTGCATGGATTCTATCCTGACGATCGTTATCATTGTAGTAAGCTCTATTCTAGTGCTGCTCATGATAGAGCTTGTGATAAGAAATCGTTCATATAAAGATATTGAAGCACTTGAGCAGTGGAAACAAGAGATAAAAGATAAACCTGTGGCAGATGAGCTAAAACGGGTGAAAGATTTAAATATGACGGGTCAAACAGAAGAACTGTTTGGTAAATGGCGTGAAGAATGGGATGAAATTGTATCAACAACCATTCCGAAAGCTGAAAAAGATTTAGCGCAAGCGCGAAAATTCGCCTCGCAATTCTCCTTCCGAAAAGCAAAGCATGCGATGAATGAATCCATAAGTGGTTTAGATGACGCTGATAATCGTATTACAGACATTTTAAATGAATTACAGCAATTGTTAGAAAGCCATGAAAAAAATAGCTCGGAAATCGAAGGGTTACGTGATACATATCGTAGTATGAAGAAGAGTGTTCTTGCTCATAGACATATGTATGGAGCAGCAGAGCAGAAAATCGAAGAGATGCTAGACGCTGAATCTGAGAAATTTAAAACCTTTGAAGAAGCAACAAACAATGGCGACTATTTAAAAGCGAGAGAAATTGTTATTAGTTTGGAAGAAGGTTTAGCAGATTTAGAAATCATTATTCACCAAATTCCAGATTTATTGGTAGAGTGTCAAGCGACGTTACCGGTTCAGTTGGAAGATTTATTACACGGACATAATGATATGGTAAGACAAGGTTATGTATTAGAGTATTTGGAAATTCCTAAAGAAGTTCGCGATATGAAGAAACAACTACAAATATGTTTAATGGATATACAGGAGCTTCACATAACAGAAGCGGCTGAAAAAGTAGAAAACTTAAAAACAAGTTTAGATAGCTTCTATGATCAACTAGAACAAGAAGTACATGCGAGACATTATGTGGAGCAAAAAACACTTTCTGTTTATGAAGACTTAGAAGAAATTCGCATTGAAACGATTGAAACAAAAGCAGAAACACAGCTCGTGAAACAAAGCTATCAGTTACAAGATAAGGACATTGAGTCTCAAAAAGTAATTGAAAAGCAAATGCACATTTTAATGAAACGTTTTGAAATGTTGCAATTACGGGTTGCGGAACAAGATATTGCCTTCTCTATTATTCGTGAGGAACTAGAAGAGATTTATGAGCAATGTGAAACATTAAAAGTACTTCATGCAGAATATAAAGAAATGCTGCAAACGATGCGTAAAGAAGAATTTGAAGCGCGTGAGAAGTTACAAGAAATGCGAAATACTATTTTCGAAACGAAACGCTTTATGCAAAAGTCGAATTTGCCAGGTCTTCCAGAGAGTATTATGGAAGATTTAAAAAGAGGACAAATGGCAATGCAAGCTGTATATGAACAATTAGAAGTGAAGCCGTTAAATATGAATGCTGTAAATAGTAGTTTAGAAGAAGCTTACACAACTGTTAATGGTGTTGCTGAAATGACAGAAGAGTTAATTGGACAGGCATATTTAGTTGAAAAATTAATTCAATACGGTAATCGTTACCGCAGTCATGATGAGAACCTTGCAGATAGCTTAAATTATGCGGAGAAATTATTCCGTGAATATCAATACGATGCGGCTTTAGAACAAGCGGCTTCTGTACTAGAGCAACTTGAGCCTGGCGTTGTTCAAAAAATAGCTGAATATGTAGACAATGAACAAACCCTTTCATAAGGGTTTGTTTTTTTGTGTAATTTTGCAGGCGATGTTGCTATAATGAATAGCGGAATACAGTAAGGTTATTCGTTTTAAAATATAACGGAACCTTTGAGTAGTCTTAGCGTAATGACACGTATTTGTGATATGATTATATGATGTGACAGCGCTGAAAGGGGAAGAACGATGATCTATTTTGATAATAGTGCGACGACAAAGCCATATCCAGAAGCTCTTCAATCGTACGTAACGGTTGCGGGGAAATATTTTGGGAATCCTTCTTCTATTCATTCGCTTGGAGGAGAGGCAGAGCGTCTATTAACACAATCAAGAACAATTGCAGCGCAGCTTCTTCACGTTAAGCCTTCTGAAATTATTTTCACATCAGGTGGAACGGAAGGGAATAACCTTGCGATTAAAGGAATAGCGATGAGGAATCGTTCGCGCGGTAAACATATCATTACAACAAATATTGAACACGCGTCTGTGTTTGAAGCATATAAACAATTAGAAGATCTCGGTTTTGATGTAACATATTTACCGGTTAATGAGCATGGTGTTGTATCGGTAGAGGATGTAAAACGAGCGCTTCGTGAAGATACGATTCTTGTGTCAATTATTCACGTGAACAACGAGACTGGAGCAATTCAGCCTGTTGCTGAAATTGGAACGTTATTATCGAATTATCCGAAAATAAGATTCCATGTGGACCATGTACAAGGGATAGGAAAAGTACCGCTTAATTTATACGCTTCTCATATTGATCTTTGCTCAATATCTGGACATAAATTCCACAGTGTAAAAGGAACGGGTCTTCTTTATGTACGTGATGGCGTAAGGTTAGATCCAATTTTATCAGGTGGTCAACAAGAGCTGAAGTATCGCTCTGGTACAGAGAACTTACCTGGCATTGTAGCGATGGTGAAAGCACTTCGCATGACAATGGAGCAAGTGAAAGAAAAGGTAGCTCATTTGCAAAGTTTACAAGCAGAGCTTGTTCGTTTCTTTAAAGAGATGGAAGATGTAACGATTAATACGTCGCTTGCATATGCAGCACCGCACATTTTAAATGTATCATTTGTAGGTTTAAAACCAGAAGTGGTCGTTCATGCTTTAGAAGAGCACGGTGTATATGTATCAACGAAATCTGCTTGTTCTTCAAAAGCAAATGAAGTGAGCAGAGTGTTAGTGTCAATGGGAGTACCACATGCCGCTGCTGCAAGTGCTATTCGCATTAGTTTAGCACCAGAAAACACGATGGAAGAAGTAAAGCAATTTGAAGGTATTGTGAAAGAGACGATGCCAAAATTATATGAAGTGATGAGGTAAAGGAATATGATGACATATGAATATATTTTAGTTCGTTATGGAGAGATGACGACTAAAGGTAAGAACCGTTCTAAATTTGTAAGCACATTAAAAGATAACGTAAAGTTCAAACTGAAAAAATTCCCAAATATTAAAATCGATGCAACACATGATCGTATGTATATCCAATTAAATGGCGAAGATCATGAAGCGGTATCTGAAAGATTAAAAGATGTGTTTGGTATTCATAAGTTTAACTTAGCGATGAAAGTACCATCAGAATTAGAAGACATTAAAAAAGGTGCATTAGCAGCTTTCTTACAAGTAAAAGGCGATGTGAAAACATTTAAAATTACTGTACACCGTTCTTATAAGCATTTCCCAATGAGAACGATGGAATTATTACCTGAGATTGGTGGACACATTCTAGAAAATACAGAAGATATTACTGTAGATGTTCATAATCCAGATGTAAATGTACGTGTAGAAATTCGCAGTGGCTATAGCTACATTATGTGCGATGAGCGTATGGGAGCTGGCGGTTTACCAGTTGGCGTTGGCGGAAAAGTAATGGTACTTCTTTCTGGCGGTATTGATAGCCCAGTAGCAGCGTACTTAACGATGAAACGCGGCGTATCTGTGGAAGCAGTTCACTTCCATAGCCCACCTTTCACAAGTGAGCGCGCAAAACAAAAAGTAATCGATTTAGCACAAGAGTTAACGAAATACTGTAAACGTGTAACACTTCACCTTGTTCCATTTACAGAAGTGCAAAAAACGATTAATAAAGAAATCCCATCTAGTTACTCAATGACAGTTATGCGCCGTATGATGATGCGTATTACAGAGCGTATCGCAGAGGAGCGTAACGCTCTAGCAATCACGACTGGTGAAAGTCTTGGACAAGTAGCAAGTCAAACGTTAGATAGTATGCATACGATTAACGAAGTAACAAACTATCCAATTATTCGTCCGCTTATTACGATGGATAAATTAGAGATTATTAAAATCGCTGAAGAAATCGGCACATATGATATTTCAATTCGTCCGTACGAAGATTGCTGTACAGTATTCACACCAGCAAGCCCAGCGACGAAGCCGAAGCGTGAAAAAGCGAATCGTTTTGAAGCGAAATACGATTTCACACCATTAATCGATGAAGCTGTAGCGAACAAAGAAACTATGGTATTACAAACGGTAGAAGTAGTGGCGGAAGAAGAAAAATTCGAAGAACTTTTCTAAAACCATAAATTACCATATGTAAACCGTGTATGAAGTCATGTTATTTATCACACTCTATACTCACAAGGAGGTGATATAACATGGCACGTAGCACAAATAAATTAGCGGTTCCTGGTGCTGAATCAGCATTAGACCAAATGAAATACGAAATCGCTCAAGAGTTTGGTGTTCAACTTGGAGCTGATGCAACAGCTCGCGCTAACGGTTCTGTTGGTGGTGAAATCACTAAACGTCTAGTTTCACTAGCTGAGCAACAATTAGGCGGTTACCAAAAATAATCCCATATGATGGCTTAGAAAGAGCGGGTTCTCCCGCTCTTTCTTTTTTATGTTGTGGCGCCATTTGTCGGTAAATTGATATATTTAATTTTTTGTTAATATATTCTAAGTTGTGTTTGATATATTCGACAGAACTAAAAAATTTGTCAAAAGATGAGGGTTCAAAATTAACAGAAAATTCTTTATTATATAAGGGAGGCATAAAGAAAAAGGAGGATGTTTATGAAGAGAGAGGAATTGTTGGCACCACCGTCTTATAATTTAGTTTCTGAAATAGAGAAATATACAGGTGATAAAGAGAAGCTTGCTTTAATTTGGCAAGATGATAAAGGGAATCGCCGAGAAGTTACATACGCGGAGTTAATGAAAGGTGCAAATAAAATTGGAAACGCTTTTATAAAGAGTGGTCTGCAAAAGGGGGACAAGCTCCTCATTATGATGCCGCGTTTAATTGAAGCATACATGACGTATATCGCTGCGATTAAAGCAGGATTTGTCGTAATTCCGAGTTCGGAAATGTTACGCAAAAAGGATATCGAGTACCGCATTGGACATGGGGAAGTAAAAGCAATCGTAAGTTATGAGCCGTACATTGGACAGTTTGATGATATAGAAGCGATGGAATCCCTTCAAAAATTCGTTCTGAGCGAGCAGCCAGTAGATGGATGGATCAATTTAAAAACAGCGTTAGAAACAGAAAGTGACATGTTAGAAATGGCGAAGACAGATAAAGAAGATATGGTCTTTTTATCTTACACGTCAGGAACGACGGGAAATCCAAAAGGTGTTGTTCATACACATGCGTGGGCATACGCTCATTTACGTACGAGCGCTCCAAATTGGCTCGGAATTGAAGAGAATGATGTTGTGTGGGCAACAGCTAGTCCAGGCTGGCAGAAGTGGATTTGGAGCCCGTTTTTAGCAACTCTAGGCTCGGGGGCAACAGGATTTGTATACCACGGTAAGTTTGAACCAAAAACGTATTTAAATTTATTAGACGATAATAAGGTGAATGTGCTTTGTTGTACGCCGACTGAGTATAGATTAATGGCAAAAGTAGAAAATTTAAGTGAATACAATTTAGAAGCGTTACATAGCGCTGTATCCGCAGGTGAGCCGTTAAATAGAGAAGTCATTGAAACGTTCCAAAAGCACTTTCATATTACAGTAAGAGACGGCTATGGGCAAACGGAAAACACATTGCTTGTTGGTGTAATGAAAGGAATGGATATTAGACCAGGATCAATGGGGAAACCGACGCCGGGTAACCACGTTGATATTGTAAATGAGGAAGGTATTCCGGTACAGGTAGGCGAAGTTGGTGATATTGCAGTTCACATTGAAACGCCGGCACTCTTTAAACAATATTACAAAGACGATGAGCGTACAGCGATGCAATTCCGCGGTGATTATTATATTACAGGTGATAAAGCGAAAAAAGATGAAGACGGCTATTTCTGGTTTGAAGGGCGCGGTGATGATATTATTATTAGCTCTGGTTATACAATCGGGCCGTTTGAAGTAGAAGATGCGCTCGTAAAGCACCCTTACGTGAGAGAATGTGCGGTTGTCGCAAGTCCTGATGAAATTCGCGGAAGTGTCGTGAAGGCATTTATCGTATTAAGAGAGAATATAGAAAAGAACGAAGAAACATTAATTCCAATACTCCAACAACACGTCAAAGAACTTACTGCACCATATAAATACCCTCGCAAAATTGAATTTGTAGATGAACTACCAAAAACGATTTCTGGAAAAATCCGCCGTATTGAGCTTAGAAAACAAGAGATGGAGATTCCGTCAAAATAAATTTGAAAACAGTGAAGGAAATAGTTGAATGAAATGGCAAACAATGATAATATAAAAACGAACACAAGTTCGATTTTATAAATTGAAAAAAGAGGTGTCCGTATGATTTTAGGTATTAATCCGTACTTAGTTTTAGATGGTAGTGGGCAAGAAGCTGTACAGTTTTATAAAGAGGCGTTAGATGCAAAAGTGGAAGTCATGCAAACTTTTGGTGATATGCCTGAAAATCCAGAATACCCGGTTCCAGCTGAAGCGAAAGAACGCGTTTTACACGCTACTTTAAAAGTTGGTAATACGGATCTTATGATTTCTGATACATTCCCAGGTCAAGGGCATGCAATTGGATCTCAAGTAACAATCGCAATTCAAATTAGTAACGCAGAAAAAGCGAAAGAAGTATTCGATAAGTTACAAGAAGGTGGCGAAGTTATTATGCCCCTTCAAGAAACGTTCTGGAGCCCAGCATACGGACAAGTAAAAGATAAATTTAATATTGAATGGCAAGTTACAACGTCTACTACTGAACAAAAGTAATGTTTAGAAAAGCACCATGTTTTGAAATGGTGCTTTTTTTTATACAATAAAAAATAAAGGAGATGAAATATATGGGGGAAATTTGGTATGGTGGCAACATTTACACAATGAGAGAAGAAAATGAAAAAGTGGACGCTATTTACGTTGAAAACGGTATGATTGTTGATGTTGGAAGTAAAAAAGAGTTAGAAAACCGATATGCTGTGGCTAAATTGCGCGATTTAAAAGGCAAAACGATGATTCCAGGTCTCGTTGATAGCCATATGCATCTTATTGGTCACGGGGAGAGGTTACTTCGTTTAGATTTATCAAACTGCACATCTTATAGAGAAGTGCTGACTCTCGTTCGGAAGCGAGTAGAAGAAGCGCCGAAAGGTTCTTGGATTATCGGAGAGGGCTGGAACGAAAATAATTTTAAGGATACGAAAGATGTTCACGCGCGTGATTTAGATGAAATTTCGAAAGAACATCCCATTTTATTAAAGAGAGTTTGTCGCCATGTTACATGGGTGAACTCATACATACTGCAAGAAGCGAACATAACAGAAAAGGCAGAAGATCCAAAAGGCGGGAAAGTTGGACGGGACTCATTCAATAAATTAACAGGACTTTTATATGAACAAGGCCAAGAGTTAATCAAACATGTCCAGCCTGAAATTGATGAAGCCTACTTACAAAGTGCTTTGCAAACAGCAATTAAAGACTGCTGGCAATATGGACTCGTTGGCGGGCATACGGAAGATTTAAATTATTACGGTGGTTTTAGAAAGACGCATAATGCGTTTTCTCATGTCATAAAGGAAATGCCATTTAAAGCACATTTACTCGTTCACCATGAAGTAGCACATGAACGAAAGGAATATGAAAATGAGCATTATATTGAATTTGGGGCAATGAAAATTTTTTCTGACGGTTCTTTTGGCGGAAGAACCGCATTATTAAGTGAACCGTATGAAGATGCGAAGGAAACGAATGGGGTTGCGATTTTCTCACGTGAAGAACTTGCGGAATTAGTGAAGAAAGCACGAGATTTATATATGCCAGTTGCGATTCATACTATCGGTGACTTATCGCTTGAATATGTCATTGATGCACTTGAATTGTATCCGCCAGCAGAAGGATTACGTGACCGTATTATTCATTGTCAGCTAGCTCGTGAAGAGTTGATTGAAAGAATGAAAAACTTACAAGCCATTATTGATATACAACCAGTCTTTGTTTCATCGGATTTTCCATCAGTCATTGAAAAACTAGGCGAGCAACGTCTTCGTTATGCGTATGCTTGGAAGACGTTACTGGAAGCGGGATTACACTGTAACGGGGGATCTGATGCTCCGATCGAGCAAGTAAATCCGTTTCTAGGCATATATAGCGCTGTTACACGTAGAAGTTTTATTGACGGTTTATGTTATATGCCAGAAGAAAGATTAACGGTATATGAGGCTGTTTCTTTATTTACAACAGGAAGTGCCTATGCAATCGGAAAAGAAGCGAAGCGAGGGCGAATTACAAAAGGATATGAGGCAGACTTTACAATATTAGACCGCGATATTTTTGAAATAGAGGCAGAGGAAATAAAAGAAGTACAAGCAGAGATGACCGTAATAGATGGCAAAGTCGTCTATAGAAAAGGTGCGTAAAAATATATGAGCGATTATCGGAATATATCGACCGTAACCTGAATTATATCAGCGATTATTGAAATATATCGACCGTAACTCCAAATATATGAGCGATTATTAGAATATATCGACTTACCGACAAAAACTGACAAGAATATCGGCCGGATAGCGAGAGGTTGTTGCTCGCACCAATCAGGGTAAATAAATAACCGTAGAATTATGGGCCACCATAATTCTACGGTTATTTTAATACTATAAAAACGTTCTCTGTACTTTTTCCCAGAAAGAGTTGTTTTTTAATTTAACTGTTTTAATTTGTTTATCGCTTAAGCGTACAACAGCTTTTTCCACTTGTTTAATGCTAAGCGCTTCGTTATCCATGCCGATAACAGGATAATCGTTACCGTCTGGTCTTAGTTTTAAAGTTAATGTACGTTCGTGATTTAAAATGAACGGTGAACCAAGTGTACGATATGTGTTGTTATTTAAAGATGCTAATTCACTTACTTGGAAGCAAGGGATAAGCGGATCAACAACTGCACCACGTAACGATTTATTGTAAGCTGTACTTCCTGTTGGGGTAGAAACAACTAAACCGTCACCTCTAAAAGTTTCGAAATATAAATCATCAACGTGAACATCTACAACGAACGTTTTAATAATGCTAGAACGTAATGAGAACTCATTTAAACAATGGAAAGATGTGCTACCATCTACATCTACCTCAATTGTTGGATATTTTCGCACTTCAATTTCATTTTTTGTAATTTCTTGAAGGGCTGTATCAACGTGATCAATATGGAAATCGCAGTAGAATGAAATTTCATCTTTCGTAGAAATCCCTGCGTATAAACAATCTTCCCTAAAACCAGTTTTACGAACGGCTTGTAAGAAAGTTGCATCATCTCCAACACTGACGATAGCGTTTGCATTTTTTGGATGATCTAATATGGTAAATCCATTCTCTTCTAAAATACGATAGATTGGTTTCATTTTTTCAACGAGCTTTGCTTTGTCATCACCATAAAAGAAAAATAAATTGCGACGATCTGCCATTATGTATCCCTCCACTGCAGTTAAATTTTCTATGCTTCGTGCTACATATCATTAGAGTCCGTTCCCTGATGATATGTTCAAATAATATATTTCGATATAAATTGTCAAAATACCTTTTTATTTTTAGAAAAATTTTTATATTCAATCTTATGAAACGCTGTTTAATGATGAATAAAGTTGTCGATAATGGGTACGGAGTGAAAGGATGATACGTATGAAGTGGCTCGTAATTGGAATAATAATTCTTCTCCTTTTTATTTTGTTTATACTATTGTCGAAAATAAAGCTTAAAGTGACATTTTTATATTCAGAAATGGAAAAGCAATGTTTGCTTCAAGTGAAAATATGGATGATCCGATATACATTTGATGTGTTGGAAAGAATTGAAAAACAGCAGAAGAAAACAGGACAAAAAATCGAAAAAGCTGAAGAGGACGGCGGACTTGATAATAAAATTATGGCACAACTTGATAGTATTGGGGAACTGATAAAAAAGCTGCAAGAAGTTCATACTATCGTTAAAGATTTTCTCAAACGAGTGAAAATCAATGGTTGGAAATGGCATACGCAAATTGGAGCAGGCGACGCAGCTAGTACTGGAATTGTCACCGGATATGCATGGGGGACAAAAGGAATGGCTGCTGGAGTTGTAGGACAATATATGCATATTGTCGACGTACCAGAATTTGAAATTACTCCTGTTTTTCAAGGGAAAGGATTTGCATCAAGATGTGAGTTAACAGCATCTTTTCGTATATTCCGTACTATAAAAACAGCGGTGAAATTACTCGTGTTTATGAGAAGACAAAGATCTGGTACGACAGAAAAATCTGTTCAAGCATAGGGGGGATATAGAATGGACCATCCAATTCAAGGTTTAATGACAACTGCAATGCAGCATTTAAAACAAATGACTGATGTAAATACAATTGTCGGCGATCCAATTAAAGCTGCTGATGGAAGTGTAATTCTTACCGTTTCAAAAGTTAGCTTCGGATTTGCAGCTGGTGGAAGTGAATTTGGTAAAATAGAACATTCAGGCCGCCATCCATTTGGCGGGGGAAGCGGTGGAGGAGTTTCTATTAATCCTGTTGCTTTTCTTGTTATAAATGGAGAAGGCGTAAAAGTGTTGCACTTAGATAAGCAAACACACGTCATCGATAAAATAATTGAATTAGCGCCACAAGCTGTTGATAAAGTGAAAGAAATGATGGATAAACGAAAAGAAGACGATCCTGAATTTCAAATTTAACGAATAAAGAAGCTGATCAATAGATTAGCTTCTTTAATTTTTTTGTAAATAAAGCGATTTTATTTGCATTATCGATAGGGACAAACTATCATTTACATTGTACATATTTTGTTTAAATAAGGGAGGATTTTCAAGTGGCAAACGTAACTTTTAAAGGTAACCCAATGACTTTAGTTGGAACAGAAGTTAAAGTTGGCGATCAAGCGCCAAACTTCCAAGTGTTAGCAAATGACTTATCTCCAGTAAGTTTAGAAACATACAAAGGTGAAGTAAAATTAATTAGTGTTGTACCTTCAATCGACACAGGTGTGTGTGATGCACAAACACGTCGTTTTAACCAAGATGCAGCAGGTATTGAAAACGCGAAAGTATTAACGATTAGCGCTGACTTACCATTCGCTCAAAAACGTTGGTGTGCAGCAAACGGTTTAGAAAATGTTGTTACACTTTCTGACCACCGTGACCTTTCATTCGGTGAAGCTTACGGCTTAGTAATGAAAGAGCTTCGTTTACTTGCTCGTGCAGTATTCGTAGTAGATAGCAATGACAAAGTAGTTTACGTAGAATACGTAAGCGAAGGTACAAGCCATCCAAACTATGAAGCAGCATTAGAAGCAGCAAAAGCTGCAAAATAATGTGAACGAAGATGACCTCTTTGTAAGAGGTCGTCTTCTCTCATATATTGCTATATGGAATCGATATACGAGAGAAGACGTTACATCATACATCACTAAAAAGGGAGCTCTTAAAAAGAGGTCGCTTTTTCTTTTGGGAAAAAATCAGATTATGGTATGATATAAGTTATGTGTAAAAGAGAGAAGGAGGAATGTACGTGAGTCAGACAGTAGAAACTTTATTTTCTATTTTTGATTCTTCTGCGGTAGTTTTACGTAAAGAATTAGATGTAACATATTTAGAGGCGCTTGTAGAAACAGGGGATAACTTGTTTGAAGGAGCAATTTTACAAGAGGAATTATCAGAATCAGCAATTGAAAGGCTGAATCGTGAATATAGTACGTTTAATGAAGAAACATATAAAGGTGAAGAAATTCGTAAAGCATTTCAGTTAGCCATCTTAAAAGGAATGAAGGAAGGCGTACAAGCGAATCACGAAATGACGCCTGATGCAGTTGGTATGTTCATGAGCTACTTATTCCATAAATTTATGAAGGGTCAAAATGAAATTACTGTGTTAGACCCTGCAATTGGAACAGGTAACTTGATGACGACAGTTTTCAATAGTGCTCAAGAAAACGTTACGATGAGTGGATTTGGTGTAGAAGTGGACGAAGTGCTAATTAAACTTGCTTTAGTAAATGCGAATTTACAAAAGCATGCAATCGAATTCTTCCATCAAGATGGACTAGCACCGCTTTATATCGATCCAGTTGATGCAGTCGTTTCAGACTTACCGGTTGGTTACTATCCAAATGAAATCGGTGCAAGTGAATATAAGTTAAAAGCAGATGAAGGAATGTCATATGCCCACCACCTATTTATTGAACAAAGTGTGAAGCATACGAAAGAAGGCGGATACTTATTCTTCCTAGTACCGAACTTCATTTTTGAAAGTGATCAAGCACCGAAATTACATGCATTTATTAAAGAAACATGCTTTATTCAGGGGTTATTACAGCTACCTGTTTCCATGTTTAAAAACGAGAAAAATGCAAAAAGTATATTTGTTCTCCAAAAGAAAGGTCCTAGTGTAACGATGCCAAAACAGGCGTTATTAGTGGAGTTACCTAAATTCTCCAACATGAAGGCGATGGAGGACATTATGGACCAATTAAATACTTGGTTTGCAACGCATAAATAAGGCTAGGTATATGTAACAGGGCTAGTAATTCATGTAGTACAGTTTTATATGATATGTCATATTTTTAAATATATACAAGATTTAACTGAATTTTTTTGAAATCTGTAATATATTTTTTTTCTTGGTGTTACAATTTTTTCACTTGAAATATATGTCGTACGATGTTTAAATTAAAATCGTGAGTATAAAATTTACTAATGATGAAACGTTTTCATATTTAGTAAATTTGATCAGATAAAATCGAGCGGTTTGTGGAAACATCCACACAACTACCAAGAGAAAAAGGGGCGAAAGACTAGATGTCAAAAATCATCGCGATTAACGCAGGAAGCTCTTCCTTAAAATTCCAATTATTTGAAATGCCAAGTGAAACAGTATTAACAAAAGGTTTAGTAGAACGTATCGGTTTAGAAGATAGTATCTTCACTATTACTGTAGATGGCGAAAAACAAAAAGAAATTACAAACATTCCAGATCACGCAGTAGCAGTTAATATGCTTCTTAAAAAATTAACTGAAAACGGAATCGTTAAATCTCTAGATGAGATTGGCGGTATCGGTCACCGTGTTGTTCACGGCGGCGAAAAATTTGCTGACTCTGTTCTAATTACTGATGAAGTATTAGCTGATATCGAAGAATTAAGCGATTTAGCACCACTTCATAACCCAGCAAACGTTGTTGGTATTAAAGCATTCCAAGAAGTATTACCAAACGTACCAGCAGTAGCAGTATTCGATACAGCATTCCACCAAACAATGCCGGAATCTGCATTCCTATACAGCTTACCATATGAGTACTATGAAAAATTCGGTATCCGTAAATACGGTTTCCACGGAACTTCTCATAAATATGTAACTGAGCGTGCGGCTGAACTATTAGGTCGTCCACTTGAAAGCTTAAGCTTACTTTCTTGTCACTTAGGTAACGGTGCAAGTATCGCAGCAGTAGAAGGCGGTAAATCTATCGATACTTCTATGGGCTTCACTCCACTTGCTGGTGTAACAATGGGTACACGTTCTGGTAACATTGACCCTGCGTTAATTCCATACATCATGGAAAAAACAGGCCAAACAGTAGAAGAAGTAGTTAACGTATTAAACAAGAAGAGTGGTATGTTAGGTCTTACTGGTTACTCTAGTGACCTACGTGACATCATTGCGAAAGAAGAAGAAGGCGATCACCGTGCGAAAGTAGCACTTGATGTATTCGTAAGCCGTATCCACAAATACATCGGTTCTTACACTGCTCGTATGAAAGGTGTAGACGCAATCATCTTCACAGCTGGTGTAGGTGAAAACAGTGCGATTATTCGTGAACGCGTATTAGAAGGCCTTGAATACATGGGCGTATACTTCGATGCAAAACGCAATAACGTATTCGGTGAGGAAGCATTCATCAACTTCCCACATTCTCCAGTAAAAATTATTGTAATTCCAACTGACGAAGAAGTTATGATCGCTCGTGACGTACTACGTCTTGGAAACATCGGTTAATATATGAAAAGAAAGACGAAGTCCTATAGGATTTCGTCTTTTTTCTTTTGGATATAGTTTAAGATTCCATCTGGATATAGTGCTTTTTTCTCCTGAATGAATGCTGTAATGGGAATCCACTTCGCATACGATACTGTTTGTTCATCTTGTATATTCAGTACTTCCATTCCATATAGTGACGTGTCTAATAAGCGTAAAGAATATAACTGAATGATTTCATGAGCAATTTCTCCATCAAGGTGAAAGATGTTTTCTAAGCAACCTAAATAAGCAGTGATCTCCACTTCTGTATGAAGCTCTTCTTGAAATTCACGAATAACGGTATGTGCTGATTTTTCACCAAGTTCAATTGAACCGCCAAGAGGCCGGTAATATGTTTCATCGCCTGTATGATATTCTTGTACGAGAAGCCGCTCGTGATGTAAAGCAAGACCGAAAGCTTTTGCACGTGGATACATATAATACAATCACTCCTTATTTATCCCGCTTTAACAGGCAGTAAGACCCCCACCTCAAAATTCAGCGGAAGCAAAGAAGTTAGGTGGGGGTCGGGCTGTCCGTAAAAGTCCGATTGGTGAGGGCTGATAATCAGTGGGGGATGAACAAAACCCCCACTGATTAAAGTTTCACCTTATTTTGTATAAGGATGATTATAATGTATTGCGTAATAAAAGTGTCGTGTATTTAAGAATGTGGTCGAATTACAATGCCATTAAATAAGTCATTCCAAAATGCTTCATTGTACTGAAATACATCCATAATAGGACATTTTATAACGCAAATATTTTGCAATCCCCAATCTTCTTCCGTAACAGTTGGTACATCTTCAGGAATGAGTAATAGGACAGAGAATGTATGTGTAACGATTTGAGATAAAATGTGTTCCAAGGAACGTGCTTCTTCGTATGTTCCTCCAGTTCGAATAAATAATATGGATTGTGCTGTGTCAATTGTTGTTAGAAAACGATTAATTCGGTGCTCATAATTTAACTTAATTTCTGTATAAGAAGGCCAAGAAGTTGGTGTGTTTACATCTGTTTTAAAGTCGTGGCAGGAGTCGATTTCATATAGATTGTCCCGTAGTCTTAATTTCGCATCATCATCCCAAAATGAGATGAAGGATAAGTTTTCTAACTGTAAAAAACGGTCAAATCGATTTTGTAATAATATATTCACCTTTTCTAATGATGGGCTTAGCATAAAATCAATAACGCCAAAAAATGGCGATAATTTGAATTGATATAACGCCCAAGCAGGCCAGCAGTTTTGTCCTAAACTAAATACTGCATGATATTCTTTTTTTATATCGGATAGATTCATGTGATTTATCTCATCCTTTTTGTTAATATTTTATGTCACTAAAAGTGGTATGTGAATAAAGATAGACAAGCATATTTGCAAAGAATAAGCAGAAATATGTTACAATAGAAAAAAATCGAACGAGGTGGTTGTTACGATGCGATCGAAGCGAGAACAAGCCATTTTAGACAATATAAAAGAATGGGAATCGCAATTAGTTGAGCAAGAAGCGACTGATTTTCAAAAACTGTTTGATAAATGGGTACATAATACAATTGCGAAACTACCTGAGAAAAAACGAAAAGATTTCTTTACGAAAGCAGATGGATGGCTCTTTCATTTGCATGCATTGATTCAAAGTTCACAATCACAGTTAGAGGCGCGTAATCGTATTTTAGGAACATCGAGATTATTTGATGAATCGATTGAGCAACTAGAGGATTTAAAAGCATTATCTATTGATCAATTAACATACATAGCAGAGCAGCAAACAGCACGCCATCGCCTATATTCATTCGTACAAGGCGGAGCAACGGGTGCTGGAGGCTTATTATTATTAACAGCTGATTTTCCTGTTATGATTGCGTTAAATGTGAAGGCTGTCCAACTTATTGCAACGTCATTTGGGCATGATGTGAACAAGCCTTATGAAATGATGCTTGCGTTAAAGGTATTTCATGCGTCATTACTACCAGGAAGACTTCAGCAATACGCATGGTACAATTTACTGCAAGAGCTAGAACAAGAAGATTCCTTCTTCTACGAAGGAGATGAAGCGGTGTTACAACCAGCTTCGACTGAAATTATTTTAAAACAAATTTTGAAAACATTTTCGATTTATGCTCTTCGTCGTAAATTATTCCAAGGTATTCCGTTAATTGGAATGGCAATCGGGTCTACAGTGAATTATCGTTTAACAAGAAACGTTACTGAATTTGCAAATAGATTTTATCAAGTGCGCCACATAGTCGAGAAGGAAAAAAGAGCATAAAAAAAGCGAGAGGCCGAAGCCTTTCGCTTTTTTAATTTGTTGCATGCTTTTTGGACATTGGAATAGATACTGGCTGCTTTTCTTCTGCTTTTTCTGTTTTTGGATAATAAATTAAATCCAATGTTTTTGCCTGTACGGCAATCGAAAGAATAGTAAAAGCAATTTCTGTCCAATTTAAATAATATAATGAAAGCGCAAGAACAATCGCGTCAAAGACGAAGAAAATTTGCCCAATTGTAAAACGTGTTTTTTTACTTAATACAATTGTTAAAATATCGTCTCCACCGGTTGCACCGCCAAATCGCAATATAAAACCGAGTCCAATACCAGCTAACGCACCGCCAACTACTGCAGCTATAAATAAATTGTTTGATAAATCGACCGTAAATGGAGAATAATTTTCCATAAGAGAATAAAATACTCCGAATGAAATTGAACCTAAGAATGAATAGCCAACCATTTTTCTACCTAACAATGAAGCGCATAGTAGAATAATTGGGATATCCATCATTACAGTTGAAATAGATGGTGAAATATCATAAAAATTTTGGATGAATAGTGCGATACCTACAAAGCCACCTTCTGTTAAGTGGTTTTGGAAGTGAATGTGATATAGCGCTGCTGCTAAAATAAATGAACCGATTAAAACCATAAAAACTTCTTTAATAATTTGTCGACTTTGGATGTTCCTCATCGTTATTCCTTCTTTCCGTAGTTAGTAGTCCTTTTTGTGTTGTAAACTAACTACGAGCTCACATGTAGCTTCAGTTAGTTTACGAAAAAACTAACTACGCTATATGTCGCTGAAGAAATAACGAATAATCCTCTCGTCCATCAATTCTCCCTACTTTCGTTTTAGTTTAAGTCTTAAAACGACTAAACAAAACGTGGAGTAGGATTCTTCATTTAGCAATCCTGCTCTTCTTTGTTTTGTTTAGCTAGTAACAATTAAGCCCTAAACAAAACGCTATGTGTAAGAAGAGTCTTTTTTTTGCCAAATTATCCTTCGGGCAATCATAATTTCCCCACTCTCGTATTTTTTTCGCTAGACTAAAGTATCTGAGCTGGAAAATACGCTACGTGTATGATTCGTCAATACGATGCCACATGCTCCTTCGAGCGATCATGATATCAAAATCCCTTCCTTCAAGATTTATATTATTATATCATACTTTCAAAAAATGTATGCGGATGGAAACCGACAATAAACGGAGGAAATCTACAAAAATTGTTATGTTTAAATATTTTTGTAGAAAAGCCTAAGTTATTTTGGAGAATTGGACCGTTTTTTTTAGTTTGTCCAATAAGTAAGAAAAGAAGAGTTTCTATTCAGTTGTATTTTTATCTTTAAAAAACGCATCCCAGCTAATCACACTTAAAAAAGTTAAAGCGATAATAACGAAAGCGCGCATAAGTGTAAGGCCTCCTTTTGTACATAGTATATGAATCATTTACTTTATAATGTGTCATTTTTTTACAAGTTTTAACTATTATGAGAGTATATTAATATAGATAGATGAAGAGGAGAGTGAGAATATGCTAAAAGACATGTTTAAAAGAAAAGAGTTAATATGCGTTTCATGTCAGAAAAAGATTCAATATGAAGAAGAGCTTGTTGCTTTTGTAAAGTTGCCGAAAGAAAGAAGTATATTAGTTGGTCCATTTGATGTGTGTTTGGCAAAAACAGCACAAGAAATATATTGTAAATCGTGTTACGACAAAAAAGCATGACCCAAAGTAATTGAGGGGCATGCTTTTTTTATTGGTGTGCTTTCCCCTCAGATACATTTTGAGTGAGTCGATACCAAAGCCAAAGGTCATTAATGATGGAAGCGAGATCGGCAATTTCTGAATTCAGTTTGCAAGAAATTTCGAAGTCTTCTTCGTTATTTAAATGATGCTGTTTTGCATTAATATAATGTTCGAGTTCTTTTATACGATCAGGAATCTTTCCGCGAACTTGTTCCCATTTTAATAAAATCGCATGTTGCATTTTTTCGGGGATATCTTCCCAGTCTTCTTGTAAATGCGGAATTTCAATTCCGAGATGTTCATCGTATAAGAAATACTTTTCCATAAGTTCACCCCCGTTTTCCTGCTTATATTGTACAAAAAAACAGAAAGAAGTTCGACGAAATTGTTTGAAAAAATTTGAAAATGACTCTTGATACATTTTGTAAAAGGTGTTAAAGTGTGAATTATTATAAAAGAAAATGAATATTTATTCTTTAGGGGGATGCAAAATGGAGAAGAAAAAAGTTGTATTAGCATATTCTGGAGGCCTTGATACTTCCGTTGCAATTAAATGGTTACAAGAGAAGAATTATGATATTATTGCGCTTTGTTTAGACTTAGGGGAAGGTAAAGACTTAGCATTTGTAAAAGAAAAAGCACTTTCAGTAGGTGCAATTAAATCATATATGATTGATGTTCAAGAAGAATTTGCAAACGAATATGCATTGATGGCGATGCAAGCACACACGTTATATGAAGGGAAATATCCTCTCGTTTCGGCGTTATCTCGTCCACTTATAGCAAAGAAATTAGTAGAGATTGCAGAACAAGAAGGAGCGACTGCAGTGGCACACGGATGTACAGGGAAAGGGAATGATCAAGTTCGTTTTGAAGTTTCTATTCAAGCGTTAAATCCTTACTTAGAAGTGATTGCGCCTGTACGTGAATGGAAATGGTCACGTGAAGAAGAAATTGCCTATGCAAAAGAAAACGATGTACCAATTCCGATTAATTTAGACAGCCCATTTTCAATCGATCAAAACTTATGGGGACGCAGTAATGAATGTGGCATTTTAGAAGATCCATGGGCAGCACCGCCAGAAGATGCATATGAGATGACATTAGCATTAGAAGATACACCGAATAAACCAGAGTTTGTAGAAATCGGCTTTGAAGCAGGCGTACCGACGACTTTAAATGGTACTGCATACCCACTTTCAGAACTTATTAAAACGTTAAATGCACTTGCTGGAAAACATGGCGTTGGACGTATCGATCACGTAGAAAATCGTCTTGTCGGTATTAAATCGCGTGAAGTATACGAATGCCCAGCAGCAATGACATTAATTACGGCGCATAAAGAACTTGAAGATTTAACACTCGTAAAAGAAGTAGCACATTTTAAACCGATGATTGAGCAAAAAATAACAGAGCTTATTTATAACGGTTTATGGTTCTCGCCTTTAAAACAAGCGCTTCATGCTTTCTTACAAGAAACGCAAAAGAATGTAACAGGCATGGTGCGTGTGAAATTATTTAAAGGTCATGCAATTGTAGAAGGACGTAAATCTGAGTACTCTTTATACGATGAAAAATTAGCAACGTATACTGCTCAGGATGAATTTAATCATGATGCAGCAGTTGGATTCATTTCATTATTCGGTTTACCGACGAAAGTATACAGCCAAGTGAATCAAAAGAAGGTGGAAGCGTGAGCAAACTTTGGGGCGGACGTTTTACAGAAGAAGCGGAAGCGTGGGTTGAAGAGTTCGGGGCATCCATTTCCTTCGATCAACAATTAGTAAATCAAGATATAAACGGGAGTATTGCGCACGTAACGATGCTAGCAAAGCAAGGCATCGTTACGAAAGAAGAAGCAGAGAAAATAAAGATAGGTCTTCAATATTTATTAGAAGAAGCGAAACAAAATAAATTGCATTTTTCCGTTGAAGCGGAAGACATTCATTTAAATATCGAAAAGATGTTAATTGAAAAAATCGGTGAAGTAGGCGGGAAACTTCATACTGGCCGAAGTCGTAACGATCAAGTAGCGACAGATATGCACTTATATTTAAATGAAAAAGTAGAGCATATTATAAAAGCTACAAAACAATTGCAAACTGTTCTTGTTCATCAAGCAGAAAATAATATTGAAACGATTATGCCTGGCTATACGCACTTACAGCGTGCCCAGCCAATTTCATTTGCGCATCATATTCTCGCTTATTTTTGGATGTTAGAGCGCGATGTGAATCGTTATGAAGATTCATTAAAGCGTATTAACATTTCACCATTAGGAGCAGGAGCGTTAGCTGGGACAACATTCCCGATTGACCGAGAATATAGTGCGGAGCTTCTTGGATTTAATGGAATCTATGAAAATAGTTTAGATGCAGTAAGCGATCGCGATTTCATATTGGAATTCCTCAGTAACTCATCTATGCTTATGATGCACTTATCACGCTTTTGCGAAGAACTTATTTTATGGAGTAGCCAAGAGTTTCAATTTATTGAAATGAGCGATCAATACGCAACGGGAAGCAGCATTATGCCACAAAAGAAAAATCCAGATATGGCGGAACTTATTCGTGGTAAAACAGGCAGAGTGTACGGTAATTTATTTAGCTTACTTACAGTAATGAAAGGATTGCCGCTCGCTTACAATAAAGACTTGCAAGAAGATAAAGAAGGAATGTTTGATACAGTAAAAACAGTAGAAGGATGCCTTCATATTATGGCAGGCATGCTAGAGACGATGACTGTCAACAAAGAAAAAATGGGGCAAGCTGTAACGCAAGATTTCTCTAACGCAACAGAAATTGCTGACTACTTAGCAAACAAAGGACTACCATTCCGTCAAGCTCATGAAATTGTTGGAAAGCTAGTGCTGCACTGTACACAAAAAGGAATTTATTTAGTAGATGTACCACTTGAAACGTATAAAGAAATGAGCTCGTTATTTGAAGAAGATTTGTATGAAGTGCTGTCACCATATGCAGCTGTAAAGCGTCGTAACAGTGCTGGCGGGACTGGATTTGAGCAAATTGAAAAAGCTTTGGAGAAGGCGAAGGGATTGGTTGGAGAGTTTGTAGGAATTAAATGATGTATAAGATAGAAGGTAAGGTGCTTTTTTAGAAAGCACCTTATCTTTTTATATTTAGATTTTCAGGGGAGTATCTATCATTTCATAATTATTTTTCATAATCATAAAATGATGTTTCTCATGTATCGCTAATAGTTGAATAGATTGAATCAAATTAGGATAGTGAGCAATTGGATCTAAAAATACGATATGCCCTGCAACATTTTCTTCTATATTTTGAACGAGTTTTTTTATTTCATTTGTTTCACGTGTAAGTAATTCTTCTAATTGAGTTACATTCATAGATTGATAGACTTTTTTTGAAGGGATTAAAATCCAAGGTGCTTTCATTCCTTTGCCATGCTTTTCTTTATATTCGGCATAAATGTCATGTATTTCAGTGGAAAATGAGGCATTTTTTCTTAGCTTTGCATAAGGGATAAGGGTGAATGAGAATTTAATCGCTACTTTGAGCATTTTTGCAATTAAATATAAGTGATAAAAATGCTCCCCAATAGACCATTTTCCATTCTGCGGGCGATACCATAGTTGTTCTTGAGATAGTGAATGGAGATGAGGAAGGAACTCGTTCCTTTGTACATGTAATGTTTGAAAATGTTTTGAGATATTTTCGGATTTCATATTTTGACACCCTCCACATTTTTCCTAATTATAGCATTTTTCGTGTGGATGTAGGTAGGCCTAGAGCAATTTGCTCTAGGCCTAAAATGTATCGATTAATCATACTTATGTCGATCTTCCGTAATTCGAATATACTCAATATCCATCAAATCTCTAAGCAGTGCACCGTTACTTAGTTCAACTCCATGTTTCTCTTTAAAATGAGTACGAATCGTATCTAACATTTCGATTTCTTTCCCATTCACATCTAAAATAATACGTTCAGAATCATCCATGTGGCATCCTCCTTTTTTAAACATATATATTTTGTCCGTCTATTTCTAAAAAATGTATGTTAACCTAATGTTAGGAAATAAGAAGGGGATGGAAAATGAGACGTATTTATTTTATAGGGTTAATTTTGTATACGCTAATTGTATTGCACGTTGCATTCCCAAATATCTTTTCATTTGAGGATGTAGAAACAGTACATATCGGGATATTTATCTTTATTCTATTTGTAGTAGACTGCTGTATTTCGATATGGCTTTCGAAAAGAAAACCTGTACAAGATAAAAAAGAAATGGAACGAAAAAAGAGAAAACGTTCATTTTGGATAACGACGTATTGTTTTTCTTTAGTGATTGCCGCTGCTTGTTTTAGTGAACATATTCCATTAGAAAGAGTAAATATTGGATTTGGAGCGTTCGTATTTGCATACTATTTTTTCATGCATTTTCTTCCTTATATGAAAGAAAAGCGAGGAGAAGGGGAAGATCCGCTTGTAGAAGAAGTGAGAGAACAAGAGCATAAGAGAATAGAAGAAGATATACAGAAACTTGGGGAACAAAAATGGTATTTGAAATCTAAAATTATATATGTTCTTTGCTTTATTACGCCGCCAATCGGTTATTTGTATGTATTCTGCCTTCGTAAAAAAATGACAGAAGATGCAAGGCAATCTTATTTAACAGTAGCTACGATTATGATGGCATTATGGTCTTTGAAGTTTCTTCCGCCTTATGTGTTGGCGATTGCTATTGTTGTGGTAGTTTGTCTTGTATTTATAGTGAAGTATCTCACATAGAAGAGTTAAAAAGCATAACCCCGTACTAAATTTAGTGCGGGGTTATGCTTTTTTGACCTTGATAAAAAAATGATTCTTAGCACAGTACCAAACTTTATATCTTTACAATTATTTTTAGAGATTTAAATCATTTTCTTCGTTTTTGAGGACAAGTAATTTTTTAGAGAAATGGTTATGAACCTTGTATTTATGTTAATTAAATTTTCAAGATTAGTAAGAAATTTAGAGGATAAGTAGTTTAATATATTTTTATAAATATTAAAAGAAAATAATTTAGCTTCATTGATAGTTTCGGATATTGTCGTATAACCAGCTTCATGCACCTTTATATTTTACTAAAATTGTGATTTAATATTCTATAACATAGTTAACTCATAGGAAATGTGAGTTTTAAAAAGATTACTGTTTAAAAAAACAAACAGTAATAAAAAAAAATAACTATTAAATTTTTTTTATTGATAAAGTTAAAATGAAATGGTAAGATATTACCAACAGATTGAATTTACTGAAAAAATTTAATCTTAAATCAAATGCTAGGAGGGATTCTAATGAATGCTGTATTAAACTTACAAAAAATTAGTGCTAAAGTTGAAGAAAAAGGTATTATTTATACTCGTAAATGCAAATACGAAGGTTAATTTAAAAGAAATTACTAATAAATCAAATACTAGGAGAGATTCTAATGAATGCTGTATTAAACCTACAAAAAATGAATGTAGAAGTTGAGAAAAAAGGTATCATTATTACTAAAAGATGCAAAATGGCTGATTAATAGAGTGAAAATGGATAGATATTGATCTATCCATTTTTTCTATAATTTTTTTGGAGGAATTCAGATGGGGAATTATCAAAATATATCTTTTAAAAAAGCTGAAGAAAAGGATTTAGATTTTCTTTTTAAATTATATACATCAGATGAAGTTGTGGAGCAGGCATTAAGTCCAGACATTAAGTTAAATAACCCTGAAAATTTATTAGATACGATAGAATTTTTAAGAGACGAATCTAATGGAGCCCTTTATATTGTTAAAAATCATACTAAACCCATTGGTGTTGGTATAATTTACGATTACTCCAAGTTTCATCAAAGGGCAAAAATTGGAATATCTTTATTGAAAGACTGCACTAACGAAGGATTTGGAAGCGTAATTTTTAATTTTTTAATGGAGAAGTTAAAAGAAAAAGAAGCTATTATTAAAATTTCAGCAGAGGTATTTGAATATAATCCACTTGCAATACGATTTATAGAAAAAAAAGGGTTTATAAATGAATGTACTTTTCAAAAACATATAAAGAAAAATAATCAATTTTATGACTTTAAAATATATTCTACTTGGTTAACTTAAAGTTAAAATGCATAAGAAAAAATATAGAAAGTAGTGTGAATAATTTGAATGAACGGGATTTATCGCAAATGAATGATTCTTTTTTTTATTATAGTCAAAATAATAAAACGGAAAAAAATATATATATAAAAAACTCGTTTATGAAAGATGTATCTTGTGATTATAATTTCTTCACTCAATTTGATTTGTCGCTTAAACCATTACCTAGACAGGGCTGGAAAATACACATTTCCTGTTACTATGATAACTATCAAGATATATTAAATATAGTTAGTGATTATTGTTTTAGAAATAAAATTACATTTAAATACATAAATAACACGAATATTCTTTTTTCTCTTCTTGAGAAATCTGCTAATAGATTTAGTGCTGGTAAATACATTACAATTTATCCAGATGATGAAAAAAGCTTCAAATACATATTGGAATCTTTATATGATGAATTAAAATTATTTAATGGTCCATACATATTGACTGATAAAAGATATCTTGACGCAAAAGTTATATATTATAGATATGGTTTAATTAATCCTCAAAGTGATTCCTATCAAGATTATTTAATTGGTCCTGATGGAGAGACAATAAAGGATCTAAAAGACTGTTACTATTTTCAGCCCGATTTTGTTACCCCTCCTTTTAGTGAGGAGCTGATACAGGAACCTAAATATTTATCTAAAAAGTATTTAGTTGAAAGTGCTATAAATATTAATAATAGTGGAGGAATATATATAGCTTATGCAAAAGAGATGCATAAAAAAGTGGTCTTAAAAGAAGCACGTCCATACGTTGGGATTTCAGAAGAACTAACAAGTATATATTTTCGGAAGAATGAAAAAAGAAATCTTGGAATATTGGCTTCGTCTCCTTATACTCCTAATATAATAGATGAATTTTGGGAGTGGGAACATTACTATATAGCTCTAGAATATATTGAAGGTATTAATTTCAGTGATTATGCTGCATCAGCTGGACCAGCGGTGATGCATAAAGAAAATAAACAAGAACTTATTCATTGTTATAAAAAAATTAAAGAAATATTTATAAATATTTTAAAAGCGGTTATTGAATTTCATAAATCTGAAATAGTATTAGGAGATATTTCTTCTGATAATATAATAGTAAATAATACGAGTATTACTTTTATTGATCTAGAAGATGCACAATTAATTGATAAAAAGCCTCAATTTAATGCGAAAACAGTTGGATTTTATAATGAGGGAATAGATGAATTAAGCCTTAAAAATCAGGATAAACAAAAGTTAGGATATTTATTCTTAAATATGTTTAGTAATAGTAATAAACTGCTCTATTTAGATCGAACCGGAGGGATGACAGATCGTATTTTCCAATCCTTTGCTATTGAATATCAAGTACCGAAAATTTTTGTGGAAATCATAAATCTGCTGATAAAGTCTAAAAATATTGAGCTTGAATATGTCTTGAAGTTACTTGAAAATGATAATTTAAAAGTTACATATGATAATGCTATCAAAAAAGAAATTTATCCCTGTTTATCAGAAGAAATTAATAGCTTAAAGAACACTATCCAATACCACTATAATAAACATAGCAAAGCTTTTTATCCTATTAATTCTCCTGAGAAAAATGATTATAGTTTATTATACGGATATCCATTAATATCCTTAATGGGTGGAATTCATATTTCAGAAGAAAATCATATGAAGGATCAAATTTTAAAAATTAATGATATAAGTCTAGCTAATGGTATTTCTGGATACCTATTTTACAAGTCCTTAATCGGTCAATTCAAGGATATTGAAAGCTATATAAAAAAAATTGATAATGAAATTAAACATTTATCTGATATAAATATACGCAATGGTTTATGTGGTATTGGTATTACTTACTTACACATGTATAAAAAATCACAAGATAAATCATTTCTTACTAAAGCTATAGATTTAGAAAAAAGGATTCAGAAATTAGTTATCTCTGAACTTGAAAAAGACTTAATAGGAATAAACTTAGGATTGTTAGATGGATTGACGGGGGTTGCATATTTCTATACATATTTATATGAATTTACTTTAGAAACTAAATATTTAGTTTTATCTGAATCTCTTATAAAAAAAATACTGTCTCATAAAAAAAATATTTTTAAGGGAATTTCACTTCCAATTAAATCCAATTCAAATGTTTTTTCACCATATTTAGCCAATGGTGGAGCCGGATTAGTAAAAACAATAATAAGGCATTTGAACTATAGTACTGCAAGTAAAGATGTATTTGAAAAATATCTACTCCTACTCTTGGATGGAATAGATAGTAAATTCGCCTCTAACCCGTCATACTTCTATGGATTAGCTGGTATTGGCGATGCTTTTCTTGATGCTTACCATTATTTTAATAATGAATTATATCTACAAAAAGCATATGAAATATTCCAGAGTATACAATTATTTAAGGTGCCATTTGAAGGGAATCATTATTATCCAGGAGTTGACTTACTGAATTTAGGTTTGGATTTTGAAAAAGGATTAGCGGGTATTCTCTATTTTTATAAAAAATTAAATCAAACAATGAAATCTAAAGATAATTCTTTATTACAAAATACTTCCTGTTGATTATACATAATATTCATATATAACTTTCTATACTAATAGACTGGATGATAAGTAATAATCGAGAGGAGAAAGCCGGATGGTATTAGATACCATCCGGCTTTCTCCTCTATATGAAAGGATTTTAAATATATTTTCAACTAAGAAATAATCTTGTTATCTTTACGTAACACACTTTTCTCTAAGATTAATCTTCTTTCTTTTTTTAAGAGTTGATAGGTAGAAAGATTTACTGTTAGAATTATCGAGATTCCTACAGAAATAAATATCATATTAGGATTTATCTTTTCAAAAAGAATACCAAAAATAACTATTCCTAGCGGATTAAACAATTGAACGGAAGTAAAAAATATACTAAAAACCCTTCCTTTAAATTCTTCTTTAATAGTTTTATGTAAGATGACCATAATTGGTATATTTACACTTGTAGTTATACCTCCAATTAAGGCATTTATTATAAAATAGTATACAGTTATCCATGTATTATTTAACGAGAATAGGAAAGGAATACTTATTAAAGATACTAATATGCCAATACCGATAATACCAAGTTGTAAGTTTCCTAAAGGATCTTCTATATCTTTTCTTATACTCATAATAATACCGGCAATAAATATCCCAATTGCGATTCCTGATTCAATTAATCCATATTGAATATCGTTGACCTGAAAGGTTTTAATTGCTACAAAAGGTAACCCTATAAACAAAGCAGTAATGAATAAGTTAACAAATACCGCCATACCAATAACAAATTTAATAATAGAATTTCCCCTAATATAATTCATACCTGAAAGAAAAGATAACCAAATGCCCTCTTCATTTTTTTCGTATTCAGTGGATTCGTTAACACTTTTATTAAAGTTAAAATTAATAATGATATTAACAACAAAAGAAAGTGCTTCTGTAAAAATTATTGTTAATACAAATGAAGGGAATTCTTGGTAGGCATACAACAAACTGCCGAACACTGGTGCTAAAATCATAGATAAAGATGATGATACTTGTAGAAAGGAATTAGTCCTCTGAATATCTTTATTAAAGACAAGTGAACTAATGGAAGCGTTAAATGCAACGCTTAAAAATTTATCACACGTATGTAAAACAATTAATAATAATATAGTTGTAATATACATATATGAATCAAATGATTTTGAAAAAATAAAAAAGAATATCAATGATAATATGCTTAATATTTGAGCTCCTTGTACAATTATTTTACGGTTTAATTTATCGACCGTATATCCCACTAAGGGGGTTAGTAGAAGGGATATTAAAGGTCCAATCAATATTGTTATCCCAAAACTTAATGCAGATCCAGTTTCTTTTAAGACAAATAAACCTATACCAAATGAAAACACTTGGCTACCAAAATTACTAATAAAGTGGCTTGTTAATACTTTTATTATTTGAAATAAAGATGATTTTTTCAAAACACATGTCCCCTTCGTTTTAGTTCTTATACTGTTTGTTTTTTTGTTACAGTAAAAAAAAATAAACTGTATATTAAAAATTAAAAGTACTTATATAAGTACTTCTAATCTACTTTTGTTAAAGAAATATGCATTTGTATTTTAGAATCATTTTGAGATGATTTTTCTTCAAAATTTTTGCAAAGCTGTTTAAGGGATTCATAAAATTCTTCAGCTAGACTCTCACCAAATTGAACGTTGAATGCTTTAATAAAATTATTATTAGATTCATTTTGTTTAAGTAGCAAATCAGGAGAAGCGATGATGGATTGAGCAATTGGCTGATAAAACATTTGTATGAAATTTCGGACTTGTTCAGTTTTGACTACTTCTATTAAACCGTTTTTTTCCAATTCTTTTAAATGATAATGAATTTTAGAACGTGGAACTTCAAGTTCATCACTCAACATTTGGCTTGTTAGAGGTTTTATACCAATTAGGTGTATAATTTTCACTCGGAGAGGATCGCTAATACTTTTAAGTTGTTCTAAGCTATCTATCATGTAAATTTCTTTCATTAATAATACCATCCTTCCAATTTTTTTTAGTATATCATCAACTTTCATAACAGTCAATTTTTTTAAACAGTAACGTTTTTTTTTGTGGTTTTGATAGACTATACATATCACATCTATATGAATTTCACGACTTATTAAAATGAGATATTTTCAGTTATGGTTATTAATCATTTTAGAGTACCACTACATCACTATCAAATAAAGAAACACGTTCTTTCCCAAAATGGTAAAAATGAACTTTGGTTGTATAAGAAACAAAAAAATTCATTTGATTTAGTATTTCTTTGTTATTTTAGTCGTTCATAACTCCTTCTAATATTAGTATGAATGATGATCTTTATTCAGAAAATAGAGCGGATTAAAAAGCACTAAATGTAGTAATAAACAAGCGATAAAAGCATAAAAAAATAGACGTATCTAAAACATTGTTAGATACGCCTTAAAAATATATTGTAAAATAACATGTGTTGTCGTGTAATTTAGCGTATTTATCTTTAATTCCTTTAGATTCAGTATTACAAATTTGATTTGAAGTTTTATTTATAAATTAAAGCTCACCTTGCTCCTCATCACCACGAACAACAAGGACATCGCATTTCGCATAGCGAATAATATGTTCAGAGACGCTACCAATTAGGAAACGCTCAACAGCATTTAAACCAGTTGCACCACACATAATTAAATCTACTTTATGATTTGGAGCGATTTCTTTTGAAATTTTTGATTTAGGATTACCAAATTCTAATACAGTTTCAATTTTTTCAAGGCCAGCTTCAAGCGCAGTTTTTTTGTAGTCTTCTAATAAGTCTTCTGCAAATAGATTTGCACGTTCAGCAATTGCACGGCTATAAGCTTCTACTGCTGAGTATGCTTTTACATCAACGATATGAGCAATAGTTAATGTTGCATTGTTGCGTTTTGCGACTTGAATTGCTTTTTTAAAGGCTTTTTCTGCTTCTTTAGAACCATCCACCGCGATTAAAATATTTGTATATGTATTATTCATAGTAAATTCCTCCCAATCATTTTTATTACCGTTTACAACTTTATTATAAAACAAATTTTGGTAATGTGCTTGTCGGAAACGTTACAGAATTTCGAAAACTCTGTTTTGATTCATTTTAGTTGTAATTGGTGCGAGAACTTGTTACATATGAACTATAGCAATTTAAAAGGGGGCCGTTTTGTGAGACACGCGCTCATTACAGCCGGTACGAAAGGTTTAGGAAAGCAAGTAACAGAAAAATTATTGGCTAAAGGCTATTCAGTAACAGTAACATATCATAGCGATATCACGGCTATGGAAAAGATGAAAGAAACATATAAAAATATGGAAGAGCGTCTACAATTCGTACAAGCGGATGTCACGAAAAAGGAAGATTTACATAAAATAGTAGAAGAAGCGATAAGCCGTTTTGGCAAAATCGATTTCTTAGTTAATAATGCTGGTCCATATGTATTTGAACGAAAAAAGTTAGTCGATTATGAAGAAGATGAATGGAATGAAATGATTCAGGGTAATTTAACAGCGGTGTTTCATTTGTTGAAACTTGTCGTTCCGATTATGAGAAAACAGAACTTTGGCCGTATTATTAATTACGGATTTCAAGGGGCGGATAGCGCACCGGGATGGATTTATCGTTCAGCTTTTGCCGCAGCGAAAGTAGGACTTGTTTCATTAACGAAAACAGTGGCTTACGAAGAAGCTGAATATGGTATTACTGCAAACATGGTATGTCCTGGTGATATTATTGGTGAAATGAAAGAAGCGACGATTCAAGAAGCACGTCAGTTGAAAGAACGTAACACACCAGTTGGTAGATCTGGAACAGGTGAAGATATTGCAAGAACGATTGCGTTTTTATGTGAGGACGATTCCGATATGATTACCGGTACAATTATTGAAGTGACTGGTGCAGTTGATGTTATTCATAGACATCGATAGAGAAAAATAAAGAGAAGTTTCGAATAATTGGACAGTTTATCCTTTATGCAAAGAGGTGCGGATAATACTGTCCTTTAATATAAAATTAAATCTATCGGAAAACTTGTATTATTTTTTGTCAAATATTGAGATATTATGTTAAAATATAAGAGCGTAGAAAGCGCTTTAAAAAATGATTCAGGGGTCATTTCATAACTCAAGGGGGAACTAATAATGCGTATCGGTATTCCAACAGAAATTAAAAACAATGAAAACCGCGTGGCAATGACGCCAGCGGGAGCAGTACATTTAGTACAAAATGGTCATGAAGTTTTTGTTCAAAAAGGAGCAGGTTTAGGATCTGGCTTTACGGATGAAGAATACGTACAAGCTGGTGCGAAACTTGTTGAAACTGCTGAAGAAGCATGGAATCAAGATATGGTTATGAAGGTAAAAGAGCCAGTAGCAAGTGAATACGGTTATTTCCGTGAAGGTTTAATTTTATTCACATACTTACACTTAGCTCCAGAACCAGAATTAACGAAAGCATTAATTGATAACAAAGTTGTATCAATTGCATACGAAACAGTACAATTAGACAATCGTTCATTACCATTACTTGCACCTATGAGTGAAGTAGCAGGTCGTATGTCTGCACAAATCGGTGCACAATTCCTTGAGAAAAACAAGGGTGGTAAAGGTATTTTACTTGCAGGCGTTCCAGGGGTAAAACGCGGCAAAGTAACAATTATCGGTGGTGGTCAAGCTGGTACAAACGCAGCGAAGATTGCAGTAGGTTTAGGTGCAGATGTAACAATCATCGACTTAAGTGCAGAACGTCTTCGTCAACTAGATGACATTTTCGGTAACCAAGTAAAAACGTTAATGTCTAATCCATACAACATCGCAGAAGCTGTAAAAGAATCTGATCTTGTTATTGGTGCAGTATTAATTCCAGGTGCAAAAGCGCCAAAACTTGTAACAGAAGAAATGATTCAATCAATGGAACCAGGTTCTGTCGTTGTAGATATCGCGATTGACCAAGGTGGTATTTTCGAAACAACTGACCGTATTACAACTCATGACAACCCAACTTACGAAAAACATGGCGTTGTTCATTATGCAGTTGCTAATATGCCAGGTGCGGTTCCACGTACATCAACTCTTGCATTAACAAATGTAACAGTACCATATGCAGTACAAATTGCGAACAAAGGCTACAAAGATGCTTGCTTAGGCAACACTGCATTACTAAAAGGTATTAACACATTAGATGGATACGTAACATTCGAAGCAGTTGCAGAAGCTCACGGTTTACAATACGCTGATGCGAAAGAGCTTCTTGAAAAAGCTCCTGCTTTATCATAATTAAAATATATGTAGCCTTCCTTTTTGAAGTGACCCCCGAAAGTTAGACAGGTCGTTTCATTAGGCAGCCTCTAGGATATGAGCCCGGTATTGTACTGGGCTCATACCCTTTAATTTTGCCTTAATTCTTTTATGGTTATAGTATTCTATATACTTTGCTAATTCTTGTTTGAAATGTGTTATATTTTCAAATTCTTTTCGATACAGAAATTCCGATTTCATGATACCGAAGAAATTTTCAATAACGGCATTGTCATAACAGTTTCCTTTGCGAGACATACTTTGAGTTATGCCACAATTCTTAAGAGAATGACGGTATTGTTTCATTTGATAGTGCCAACCTTGATCAGAGTGAATGAGGAGTTTATCCGGATCGGTTACACAATAAAGTGCTTGGTCCAACATCGTTGAAACAAGGGAATAGGTCGGTCTGGGACCAATTGTATACGTGATAATTTCACCATTAAATAAATCCAACATTGGTGATAGGTATAACTTCTCCCCAAATAATTTAAACTCCGTAATATCTGTAACCCACTTTTCATTTGGTTTTTCAGCTTGGAAGTTGCGATTTAAAATATTTGGCGCAATTTTCCCAACTGTCCCTTTGTAAGAGCGATATTTTTTCATACGAACCAGACATTTTAACCCTAATTCTTTCATAAGGCGATACACTTTTTTATGATTTACTTTGTGTCCACGATTCATAAGTTCATCACGAATACGACGATAGCCATAACACCCATCGTGTTCATTATAAATAGCTTGAATCAGTTCTTTTACCTCCGCATTTGGATCAGGACGATTAAAACGTTTCATCCAGTAATAGTACGTACTACGTGGAATGTTTGCGAGTTGAAGTAACTCCTTGATAGGAAATTCATGCCTTAACTCGTAGATTACTTGCGCTTTGTCTTGTTTGGTGATTTTTCTTTGTTTTGAACTAAGGCATTCAACTTTTTTAAATATGCATTTTCCATACGTAAACGCTCATTTTCCGCTTGTAAGGCTTCGATTGATCCTTCATCTACTGGTTTTATTTTTTTATCTTTCATGGTTGGACGCCCCTTTTTCTTTAATTGTAGGGCATCCAGTCCTCCTGTTTCATAAGCTATTTTCCATTTCCGAAGTGTTTCATAAGACGGTATATTGAAAAGTGCCGCTGTTTCTCTGATAGATGTCCCGTGTTCATTCATATAATAAAGTACATCTAGTTTATACTGGGCTGGGTAGAATGTATAGCACTTTTCAAAGGCCTTTTCACCTGAAGACTCATATCGTCTAATCCACTCACGAAGTACGCTAGGGTTAACTCCTACAGATTTAGCAATTATTTTTCCACTTTCTGTACCATCTAAATATCGTTTCACCGCTTGGATTTTTTCTTTTGAAGAAAATTTAGCCATAAAAAATGCACCTCCAATTGTTAGACTGTGTCTAACAATTGGGGTGCACTTCATTTTTTAGGAGGGCTTTTATTTAAAATAAAAATATCTTATAATATAAATAATGAGAAATTAGGATAAGAATGGGAGGCACGACATGGGGTATATTTATGATATTTTGTCATCTGTTTTGCTTATAGCAGGAATTATTACAATGATTTTAGGTAAAAAGAAGAATAATCCGAAACTAAGAGGTATTGGTATTGGAATTGTAACCGCAGTACTTATTATTGGATTGCCTGATTTTGCAAAAGGTTATATGAAAGGTGTACTTTCTGCTGGAGATAGTACATTTCCGATAAAATAAAAAAAGATCTTTAATTTTTCTTATAGTTAGGAAAGATTAGGGATCTTTTTTGATTTCAGAATATGGGATTTTTTTCTTGTTAGTAAAATACCTCTTATGCTAATTTTAAGATAAGTATATAAAGGGGTGTAAAGGGGAGAGATTCTATGGAAAAAATAAATTTAATAGAGCTAACAAAAGACATTCAAGATCAACATAAAAACTTCGTCGTTTCAAATGTAAATAGTCATTGTTTACGAATCGCTGTGTTTACTGGTGAATATGATTGGCACTATCATTCTAATTCAGATGAATTATTTATTGTGTTAGAGGGAGAATTACTTATTGATTTTGAAGATGGAGAAACAGCGGTATTAAAGCCAAATGATTCTATTTTAATTCCAGCATGTACGATTCATAGAACGAGAGCATTAAAGAGAACGGTAAATCTTTGTTTTGAACATATAGAGGCGGATACGATTAAAGTGGAGCAATTATGAAAAAATTATCTGTAGCCGAGTATAGAAAGATCTTTCCGATTTTAGAAAGTCATACAAAAACGACAACGTTTGCTTATGCGGTATGTGATCAAGTAATAGATGGTGAGGTTTTTGCAAACGAGAAATTAACAGCAGGACTAATTCGTACAGTTAACGGTATTTATTATGTATTTGGTCATACGGATGATCAAAATTATAACGAAGATTTATTTTCGTTTATAAAAAAGGCTATTGAAAAAACAGAGAAGAGATTTACATTGTTCTCTTCGAGTGACGAGTGGGAAATGATGATAGAAGAACGTTTTAGTCATGTACTTCGAAACATTCCGCGAATGAAATTTCAAAGCGTAACCTTTGAAGAGAGAAAACGAGATTGTAACAAAAATATATATGAAGTGAAGCGTATTGATAGAAGAGATATAGAACGAAGCGGTGAATTTACAGAGGAGTACTACAAAGAATATTGGGGATCAAAAGAAACGTTTTTAAACGGTGGTTTTGGATTTTGTATAGAACTAGAGGGAATAATTGTAGCGGAATGTGTTTCAATATTTAGTGGGAACGGATTTGCTGAAATTGATATTGTGACGCATAAAGCATATCAAGGGAAAGGATTAGCCCAAGCTGTTGCAGCAAGTTTTATTGAACATTGCATACAAAATGATATTATACCGTGCTGGGATTGTTATGTAGACAATATTCCTTCGCAAAAATTAGCTAGTAAATTAAGTTTTTATAATCCAATAGAATATAGATTGTTTGTACGTAAGAAAAAGGGGGAATAAAAATGAATGTGGAGTTAACGAGATTTAAAGTGAAACAAGATAAAAGTCATCGTGTAGATGAATGGATGCAGCTTCTGAATGACAATATGAAAGAAGTACTTTTGACATTAAACGACGAAAAGATGTACGTTGAGACAATTTTCCGGGAAATAAGAGATGGGGAAGAGTACTTATATTGGTATTCTGTGCAAGGAGAAGGCGGGGCTCTTGTCGAAAATTCTCATCATGAAATTGATAAAAAGCACTTGGAATTTTGGTATGAGTGTATTGATGAAGAAGTACCGTCTGTTGATATGAAAACAGAAGTCGTTATGATTCAAGATGTTGTGAAGGACGCGATGAAATAATAGAATAGTATTTTTGAGAGAAGCACATCAAAATGGATGTGCTTTTTATTATTAAAATTTTTTTAAGAAAAGCTGTATACATTTTACGCTCTCAAACGTTGAGTATATAGAAAGGAGAGCTAGATGAGCCATGATACATTTGAATCGTTATTAATAGAGAAGTCAAAAGCTGTGTTTGGATACTTAATTAAGATTGGAGCAAATAGAAAAGAAGCAGAAGATATTGTACAAGATACGTTGTATAAAGCTTTATTGCTTATGGAGGAAATACCGTTAGAACATTTAACACCGTGGCTCTTTAGAGTTGCGATCAATCAGCACCGAGATTTACACCGAAAAGAAAAAAGACTAAATCCAATTGCGATTGAATCTGTCGTTCTTATTGGTCAAAAGTCATTAGATGAAGTGCTTTTAACAAGTGAACTACAAGGCGAGGTACAAGAAATATTGGAGACGATGACGGAGGAATATCGCCATATTTTACTGTTGAAATATGAATATGAACTATCTTATAAGGAAATTGCCATTTTATTAAATATGAAAGAAGAAACAGTGAAAACAAGTTTGTACCGTGCAAGGAATCAATTTAAAAAATTGTATAGGAGGAGAAATGATGAGTCGGAAGGACTTTGATTTGAATATGGATGATAAACAGATGAAAGCTTTGATGAAGAGAGCGAAGAGGAAGCAGTTTTGGAGAAATCTAGTAATCTCAGTAGTTGTGACAGTAGTCTTGATTGTAGGTGGTATTAGTTTATTAATTTATTTTAATGAAAAGAATAAGCAGGAAATGGATCAGAGAGTATATTTCAGACACAGTGTTCAAGGGCCTAATATTATTTTTAATGGACATACAAAGTTAAGCATGGGAATAGCTAGCGGTACAATGATGTACAGTTCCTATAAAAACATTCAAGGACAACCAGTTAAATGGATTGATGAAATTTATGAGTATTCGATTTTTGGTTACAGTCAAAAAAATGATAATGGAAATACAGGTTTAGAAGAAGAGAATATAAATAAACAATCAGAATTTGCTACAAGGCAAGATTACAATAGACAGACAATGCAAAGAGAAATGCGGTTTTATTTACCTTTTGTAAAGTATTTAAACTATGTGAATGATTTAGAGAGAATTAGTGAATTGCAGAATAAAGTCGCAGAGGTAGCTCTATCTTTTGATAAGGCATATACAGCGGAGGAAGTAGTAAAAATGCTCCCTGAAGGAATACGACCTGTGTGGCTTTGGGTAGATACATATGATGAAACGAAAGCAGAGACGTATACTGGGTTAACGGATCCTGAAACTGGAGCAGTGTTAAATGCAGAGGTATCAATGAACATTTTTGGCTTTGAGGGTAGTTATGCTGATAAGAAGGAAGACGAGTACAAGGATATTGAAGGGAACTCAATGGGGTTTATTGATGCTATGAAATCTTTAAGCGAAAATAAAGGGGGATATCAAGAATATTTTAGGGAAAATTATAATGAAATGAAAAACTTCGAACCGAAAGACCTACCAATATACGGTGTAGTCGTAACAGGCAAAACAGAGGATTTACAAAGTTTACAAGGAGCACCATATATTAAGGCTGCTGTTAGAGGTGTAACAGTTGAGAAATATTAATTACAGTCTATTAATGTGAATAATCAGAAAATTTATGTTATAATATATGAAAAGGAGGTTCATATGAGGCAAATACATGGAGCAATTTATATTTACATAACAATGTTTTTCGTGGCGATATCTTATGGATTAGGGCACGTGTATTCGCATCCTATACTAACTTTTTTAAGCGGAGCATGTATGGCGTTTGCGCTTCTTGTCCACCTTTTCTCAGTTTGGATCGTGAAATTTCAATTAAATATTAGTGAAATAGAAGAAGGCACTTTCTAAGTGGCCTTCTTTTTTTAATAATATTTTGGAAGCTCTTGTAGCAATTTTTCAACTTCACATTCAGTTTCTTCACATATAGAAAGCTTGCGCAGTCTGAAAAATAAGCTGCGTAAGAAAGATTTTATGTTCCCATATAGAAACTCGTACGATTCAATATGTAATGTTTGTTTTTTTGCGGGTAATTGAGCTACTAAGTCATGAAGGGCTAATATGAGTGCTTCTTCCTTTAAGCCATTTTGTAGCATTGCGACAATCGGATAAACGAGACGCTCGTCTTCTTCATATTTGTAGTAAATAGAATGGACACAGACTTTGTTTAATAAAGTTTGTAATATTTCTTCGTAATGTAAAGTTTCCAGTTTAGGACTACGAACAAGCGCTTCAAATGTATCGGAAGCATGAGCGATACTATGTGCCCAGCCGTGGTTTTGCACATATCCCCGGAAATCATGTTCGTTGTTCATATATAGAATTAGTTGATCTTTTACATTTGAAATATCAGTCTGTGATAAGAAATTATGATTTGTATCAGCATCAATAATGAGCGCAATTAATAATGTTGTAAATGCACGGGTAAATACCGCATCTTCATCATCCGAATGAATCTTATACAATAAATATTTTTCACCGATGCTTTCTAATAGTAGTTTCTGTAATTGCGTGTGAGAAAGGTAGTCCTTTTTGATGAGATGATAAAAAGTAGAGTAAATAAGTTTGTCTCTTAAATAGCTATCAGTATCCCCGATATGCTCAAGCATACTGTAACTTAAGGGATCAATATGAAGTGTGTCATCTATGATGTAATTATTATTACGAATTTCTTCTAACTGTTGTTTTAACATATAAACCTCCTATTTTAGAAAATTCTGTATTTTAATAGTATAATAGAAGGAAGAAATAGACAATAAATAAGTGCATTTGAATGGAGGGGCATGATGGAGAGAGCATTATTCTTTTTCATTAGTATTTTCTTTTTAGGAAGCTGCTCGATTTGGTATGTTACTTTTTCTAGCGAGAGCAAAAGTTGGACGGGACAATATAAAGGCCATATTAAGGATGACAGTGAAGATGGAATGTTTACATTTCGGTATAAGGGCGGAGATGGAAATACAGAATTTAAAAATTTAGAGATTGCTATTAATGGAGCCTTTAGCACAATGACACAAACGTCAGAAAATCATAAAGGAGCAAAGATTGAAATGAAGTCTTCTTGTGTAAGTTGTGCACCTCTATCTAAAGATGAACCGATAGAGATTGTGATTAAATGGGATGATAAGTATGAAGAGAAGATGGTTTTAAATCGGAAATAGCATAGAGTGAGGGGGTGAAAATGAATAAGAATAAGAGAGTTTCTATGTATATATTTTTTAGTATATTTCTACTCGTATTATCAGCGTGTACTACAAAACAAGTAGAGGTAAAAAAAGTACCTGAAGAAGGGTATATCATAGTAAGAAATGATGCGGTATTTTTTGTCGGTGATAAAACGTTTCATACAAAAGTAGAGTTGCAACATTATATGGAAAAACAAATGAATAAAGAGCATCCATCAGATATAGTGTTGAGTTTTAAGGATAAAGACGCATATAATCAATTAAAAACAGGGGATAAAATAAAAGTATGGTCTTCTCAAACGCTTGAGAGTTATCCAGCGAAAATGATAGTAGAGAAATTTGAAATAGTAGAGAAATAAAAAGGCAGCAATTAAGCTGCCTTTTTATTATTTTACAAATTGTAATTCTTTCGGGAATTTCGTTAAAATTTCTGATCCGTCTTTTGTGATATAAATATCATCTTCAATACGAACACCACCTACGTTTGGTACGTAAATACCTGGCTCGATTGTGAAGACCATACCTTCTTTTAATGGAGATTCGTTGCCAGCTTTTACATCTGGATATTCATGTACGCTAATTCCAAGTCCGTGACCAAGACGGTGCGGGAAGAAGTCGCCGTAACCTGCATCTGCGATAACAGAACGAGCAGCGTTGTCGATTGTGCCAAGCGTAACACCTGGTTTACATGCTTCAACTGCTTGTAGTTGTCCAGCAAGTACAGTGTTGTAAATACGATTTTGTTCTTCAGAAATCTCGCCGAATGCTACTGTACGTGTAATGTCAGAGCAATAGCCATCAATGATTACGCCTAAATCAAATAGTACGAAATCGCCGCGTTTCATTTTGTTTGCACCTGGAATACCGTGTGGAAGAGCAGAGTTTGCACCAGCTAATACCATCGTATCAAATGACATTTTATGTATGCCTTTTGTTTTTAATTCGTGTTCAATAATTGCTAATACTTCTAGTTCGCTACGATCTTCTTTAATTGCATTTACACCAACCTCAACAGCATAGTCTGCCATTTTAGCTGCTTCGCGTAAAATAGAAAGTTCTTTTTCGTCTTTAATTAAACGAAGTTCACGAACTTTTTCCTCAGCTGACGTGAAAGCTGCATTTGGGAATAATTTTGTTAATTCTTCGTAGCGCTCTACGTTTAAATGTTCTTTTTCAATTGCAACTGCATTTGCATTGATACCGCGGTCTTTAATTGCTTTTGCAATCATATCCCATGGTCTGTCAGTATCAGTAAATCCGATAATTTCATGTGCCCAGCCAGCGTTACGTGCTTGGCCTTCTTCCATTTTAGGGCAAATTAAAATAGGTTCTTTTTCTTGGAATACAAACATACCAAGAAGTCTTTCGTGTGGTTCACAGTGGAAGTTTGTCATGTAGAAGACGTTTGGTGTAGAAGTTAAGAACGCAGCTTCTACGTTTTTTTCTTTTAGCCATTGCATTAAATTTTCTAATCTAGCATTCATCGATTGGCACCCCCGAGATATTTAATTACAAATATAACTTTAACTCGGAAGAAAGCGTTATGACAAGTAAATAGATGTTAGAAAAGACAGGGAATTGAAAAATCATGTAGAATAAAAAGTGAGAATGTAATAAGGGGAGGAATGTAATAATGAAAGTATCTTATCACGGGCATTCAGTTGTAAAGATTGAAACGAATGGAAAAGTAATGTTAATTGATCCGTTTTTAACAGGAAATCCAAAAACAGATTTAAAGGCTGAAGATGTAAAAGTAGATGCGATTCTTTTATCACACGGTCATGGTGATCATGTTGGAGATACAGTAGAACTTGCGAAGAAAAATAATGCAGTTGTAGTGGCACCGTTTGAACTAGCGACATTTTTAAGTTGGCAAGGTGTAAAAACACATCCGATGCATATTGGTGGTTCACATGAATTTGACTTCGGAAAAGTGAAGTTTACACAAGCATTCCACGGCTCTAGTTATATTGATGAAGAAAATAAGACGATTACATATACAGGTATGCCAGCGGGTATTTTATTTACAGCAGAAGAGAAGACTTTGTATCATGCAGGGGATACTGCTCTATTCTCTGATATGAAACTAATTGGGGAACTCAATAACGTTGATGTAGCATTTTTACCAATTGGTGATAATTTCACGATGGGACCAGAAGATGCTGTTTTAGCAGCAAAATGGGTTCAAGCGAAAACTGTTGTACCGATGCATTACAATACGTTCCCGGTTATTGAACAAGATCCATATCAATTTGTAGAAAAGCTACAAAATTGTACAGGGAAAGTATTAGAAGCTGGAGAAAGTATTACACTATAGAAAAGAAACCCTTCATTTGAAAAGACAAGTGAAGGGTTTTTTACGTGTGTAGGACAGCTTGTAAAGGTTGTACTTGTTTTGATGATTCTTTTCTTTTTGGAAGTGGCTGTTCAGGTGTTTCATTCAATTCCATTGCAACTTTTTTCCCGTCTACGAAAGCTAACAATACAGCACCTACAACTTCTAATAATTTTTTCATCATGTATCCGCTCCTTTGTTTTATTTCTTGTCTTCATTGTATATGGAAGTGGCTGGACAAACTATCGAACGAGATGACAATACCATTACATTGTTGTAATAGAAGCAGTGGTGTAATGTAAGGCGTATTTTGTTATAAAAAAAATAGTACAGATATACAAAGAGAGAGTGTAACAGTTTTGAAAATATAGTATACTGAAAATACAACACATGAAGAATTTAGGGAAAAGAAAGTATGGTGAAACCATTTGGCTACCAAGCATAACCAAATTTTAGAACATATTAATAGCCTGCCAGTAGGGCATAAAATTTCTGTAAGGCAAATTGCAAAAGATTTGAGTGTAAGTGAAGGTACAGCTTATCGTGCAATTAAAGATGCAGAAAATAAAGGGTATGTTAGTACGATTGAACGTGTCGGAACAATTCGAATTGAACAAAAGAAAAAAGAAAATATTGAAAAGCTGACATATGCAGAAGTCGTTAACATTGTCGATGGTCAAGTACTTGGAGGCAGAGAAGGACTACATAAAACGTTAAATAAATTCGTAATCGGAGCAATGAAATTAGAAGCGATGATGCGCTATACAGAAGCTGGAAACTTACTTATTGTCGGTAATCGTACGAACGCACATCAATTAGCGTTAGAAACCGGAGCTGCGGTGTTAATTACGGGCGGATTTGATACGGAAGATCATGTGAAGAAATTAGCAGATGAATTAAAACTGCCGATTATTTCAAGTAGTTACGATACATTTACAGTTGCAACGTTAATTAACCGTGCGATTTACGATCAGCTTATTAAGAAAGAAATTGTACTCGTTGAAGATATTTTAACGCCAATTGAAGAAACGTTATATTTAAAGCCAGATGATACAGTGCAGCAATGGCATGCGTATAACGAAGAGACGATGCACGGAAGATATCCGATTGTTGATGAAAATAAAAAGGTATTAGGTATTGTAACTTCAAAAGATATGATCGGTGTAGCGAAAGAAACACCAATTGATAAAGTGATGACAAAACATCCGATTACGGTAAATGGAAAAATGTCTGTCGCAGCTGCGGCACGTATGATGGTGTGGGAAGGTATTGAGTTACTTCCAGTTGTTGATGAAGGAAATAAGTTGCAAGGTATTATTAGCCGTCAAGATGTACTGCAGGCATTGCAAATGATTCAACGTCAGCCGCAAGTCGGTGAAACAATTGATGATATTGTAACGAATCAATTTATGACGCCGAAAGAAGCGAAAAATGAGCATCTATATCAATTTTCAGTGACACCGCAAATGACGAATTCAATCGGAACGTTATCTTACGGTGTATTTGCAACGATTGTGACAGAAGCAACGAATCGCGTTATTCGTGCGCAAAAGAAGAGCGATTTAATTGTTGAGAACTTAACAATTTATTTCGTAAAACCAGTTCAAATTGATAATGTTGTATCGGTTCATCCGAAAGTATTAGAAATTGGACGTAAATTTGGTAAGGTTGATGTAGAAGTGCATCATGAAGGTAATGTTGTTGGGAAAGCATTACTTATGGTGCAATTGATCGATAAATAAAAAGATGGAGCAAGCCGCTTTGGTTTGTTCCATTTTTTTTAAGAAGGTATAGTAGAGCTTTTTAAAATTTAGTTATCAACTGAATCTATTATGTTTTGAATTGCAAAAGAAAAAGGTAAATTACGTTCTGTTTCATATTTATAAATAGAAGCGGGCAATCATTTGAAGATGCTTGAATAATAATTGTGGAGGTGTCGAATGGGAGTAATAATTCTCTTTTTAGGGGTAGTATTTGCAATAACTTTTCATGTGTTAACACATCGAAGAATGGATATAAAGAAAAAGAAATTGTATGTAGTAAGTTTGATTTTCGCTATTGTTTGTTCCTTTATCTCTACAGCTGGAGAAAATAAGGGCGATTTTCTATACTTTGGTGTACCAGCTGAAACATTTGTTTATTATGGCGGATGGGAAATTTCGTTTCATCCATTAGGTTTTTTCTTTAACTTTATTTTGTTTTATTGGATTTTGAAGCTATTACTTAAGTTCGGTCAGAGTTTTGGGAGAGAAGTGAAAAAATAGCAGGATATGTATCGGTGCGGATAGAAAATTGGTGATTAGTCGATAAGAAAGTTTCATTGTTGTATGGGGAAAATATTTCAGAAGCAGCCATTCGACTTGGAACTGCTTCAAGAATCTTTTATATGGCAGGGAAAATACCATTAAGACTTGATATTGAACCTATTAAAAAGAATCCTGATTATTTCATTCGCCGATATATTCAGTATGCGGAAGAGGAGTTATGCAGTAAGACAATTGTCTGATAAAAAAACAGAATATTAATTCATTTGGATTCTAGACTATGTTATAATTTAATTGTAAGAAAATGGATTCCTGAAAGGTGGTATGCATGATGTCATCAACAGTACTCTTTTTTGGTAGTATCGCACTATTTTACTTCCTTGTGATGATACCGATTCAATATTTATACTTACAAGGTTTACATGAAAAAAAGAAAAAAACAGGATTATCTCAGCGAGAACTATACGAAAAAATGTCTTTTGGGGAAGAACAATTACATCTTCATGTGCAAGGCAACCCATTTAATATACCATCTGCGTTTGTCGCATATATGATTTTGAAAGTTAGAGGACGTAAAAAAGCATCACAATGTTGATGCTTTTTTACGTTGCTTCATAAGCTTCGGCTTCTTTAACTGCTAATGGTAAGAAATGTTTGTATTGGCGAAATCCATTAAATGCACTTGCACTGCCAAATAGAACGAATAAGATACCAACGATAATACGAGCGGTTGAAAGTTCTAAAAAGAATTGGTTTATCCCGAAGAATAAAACGAATGAACCGAGTGCCATTGCGGATTTTCCTGAGAGCCAACCTTTCTCCATTGGGCGGTTTGTACGAAAGTATTTTGTTTTGTAGAAGAGGTACAACATAAATGAGACGATAATACAGAAGACTAATACTGGCATCATGCACACTCCCATCGCTTTATGAAAAAATAGTAGAGAAAAAAGAAATATCTAAACTTTCTAATTTTTATTATAAAGCAATTGTTCGCATGTATGAAATACTTTCCGTTATAATGGAGGATAAAGTGAGACTTTCATTAGTGTAGGGATGTTTCCGCGCTAATGATTAGCCCACATTCATTGGGCTTTTACTGCACGTTGAAGTGAAGAAGTTGAATAAAAAGGAGATTATACATATGCATGAGCAAATTTTAGGAGCAATTAAAGAGTTTGATACAATTATTATTCATCGTCATGTGCGTCCGGATCCAGATGCGTTAGGTTCACAGGGCGGTCTTAGTACAATTCTACAAGAATCGTTTCCAGAGAAAAATATTTATACGGTTGGGTACAATGAACCGTCATTAGCATATTTACGAGTAATGGATGATATTGAAGATAGTGTATACGAAAATGCGCTTGTTATCGTTTGTGATACAGCAAACCAAGAACGTGTTGACGATCAACGCTATACAAAAGGGAAGATGTTAATCAAAATTGATCATCATCCAAATGAAGATCCATACGGAGACATTACGTGGGTAGATACGACAGCAAGTTCTACAAGTGAAATGATTTATGAGTTTTATAATTATGGAAAAGATAAAGGATTAAAAATAACGAAAGAAGCAGCTCGTCTTATTTTAGCGGGTATTGTTGGGGATACAGGTCGTTTCTTATTCCCGAATACAACAGCAAAAACACTTCGTTATGTAAGTGAGCTTGTTGACATGGGTGTGAAATTCACAGATTTATACAATGAAATGTATAAGACAAAAGAAAAAATCGCTCGTTTAAACGGTTATATTTTACAAAACTTTACGATGGTAGAAGAAGGAGCAGCTTACATTAAATTAACGAAAGAAGTATTAGAAGAATTTGATGTACTTCCTTCTGAGGCATCCGGCGTTGTTGGAGCACTTGGTAATATTGATGGATTAAAGGCATGGGTTCTATTTTTAGAGGAAGACGATGTGATTCGTGTTCGCCTTCGTTCAAAAGGACCAGTTATAAATAAATTAGCAATGCAATATAACGGCGGAGGACATCCGATGGCTTCTGGTGCAAAAGCATCTTCTTGGGAAGAAGCGGATCGTCTATTTGCTGATTTACGTGAGATTTGTAAATAAGAAATTATATGTTAGAACGAAAAGAAGGAGTGGCGCTAAACCCCTCCTTCTTTATTTTTCTTTCTCTATCGTAATGCTAATTTCAAGCACGGTATCGAAAGATATTGTATCGACTTTAAAACGGTATAGCCGATCGTAATGTTTGTACGTCTTGTTTTCGATTACCTTTTTGAGTAGGTCTTTATTTTTTGCGATACTTTGTATGTTTTTCGTTAAAAGATGCTGGAGGTCATTATGGATAGATGTAGTCATATTTTCGAGTGTAAGATTGTCTAAATCGTATTTTTCTCGATTTACAAGTTTTATTTTAATCTCTTGAATGGTTAAGAGCCGTTTATTTTCAGTATTTAATTTTTCTTGATCTTCGAGAAGGACGTGGAGCTTTGCTTCTTGTTTTTCTATAATTTCTCTTTGTTCTGCTATTTTACTAGCTTGTTCTTCTTGAAAAACACCGTATATGTACAAAAAAATAAACCAGCTCAACACGCCTCCAACAGCAGCCCCAGCTAAAACTAAATACCATCTTTTTGCTGTATTGGCACTTGGTACTCTCATACATGTTCCTGCGTTAGCCATTTAATAATAATAAGACCGGTTTGCATACCACCCGTTGCGAAAAAAATAAGGAGAATTTGTTTTACGATATCTTTCATATCCCCGCCAAAGAAACTTCTTTCAAAGCTATAAAAAGTATCAAATGTTCCGCCGATCGCTGCAACGAGTGCCCAAATTCTTAAATTTTGGGCGAATTGATTAATGTAAGTTAGAGTTGGTTTTCCGATAAGAAACGCACCAAATCCACCAATTAATGAACCACCAAGTATAACCCCAAAGGCAATAAAATAACTAATAATAAGCAGAGAGAAAAAAGTATGTTCTCTTACATCCATCGTCATTCCCCTTTCTTCTTCATATATATGGACAAAGTATAAGAAGTATGTTTTGATTTCCGCTTTCCTCTTCACCTATAATAAAAGTAGTCAAATAGGTAAAGAGAGGGTACAACAGTGAAGTTTGTGCATTTACAATGTCAAACCGTTTTTAGTTTATTAAAAAGTGCTTGTAAAATTGATGAACTTGTAGTTAGGGCGAAAGAGCTCGGTTATTCATCACTTGCTATTACGGATGAAAATGTTATGTATGGCGTGATTCCGTTTTATAAAGCATGTAAGAAACATGGTATACATCCTATTATCGGCTTAACAGCTTCTATTTTTAGTGAAGAAGAAGAAAAGTCTTATCCGCTTGTCTTACTTGCTGAAAATGAAATAGGTTATCAAAATTTATTAAAGATTTCTAGTAGCATTATGACGAAGTCAAAAGAAGGTATTCCTAAGAAATGGCTTGCACATTATGCGAAAGGATTAATTGCTATTTCACCAGGTAAAGATGGGGAAATTGAACAATTATTATTAGAAGACAAAGAGAGTCAAGCTGAAGAAGTAGCTCGCATGTATCGAAGTATGTTCGGTAATTTTTATATGAGTTTACAGCATCATGCGATTCAAGATGAACTACTTCTGCAAGAGAAATTACCTGAATTTACGAGTAGGATAAATATTCCAGTCGTTGCAACAAACGATGTACGCTACATCAATCAAAGTGACGCACTTGTTCATGAATGCTTATTATCTGTTGAAAGTGGAACGAAAATGACGGATCCAGATAGGCCGAGGCTGAAAACAGATCAATATTATTTAAAATCATCAGATGAAATGGAAGCACTATTTTCTCACGTAGAAGAAGCGATTTATAACACAGTAGAAATTGCAGAACGTTGCAGAGTAGAAATACCGTTTCATGTAAATCAATTACCGAAATTCCCTGTTCCAGCTAACGAGACGAATGATATGTATTTACGCCGCGTTTGTGAAGAAGGATTGCAGAAACGTTATGGTACGCCGAAAGAAGTACATATAAAGCGTTTGAATCATGAATTAAACGTGATTTCTAGTATGGGGTTTAGTGATTATTTCCTCATCGTCTGGGATTTTATGAAGTATGCGCATGAAAATCATATTTTAACAGGACCAGGTCGTGGATCGGCGGCTGGCTCACTCGTTTCTTACGTATTAGAAATTACAGATATTGATCCAATTGAATACGATCTATTATTTGAAAGATTTTTAAACCCCGAACGTGTGACACTTCCAGATATTGATATCGATTTTCCAGATATAAGACGTGATGAGATGATTCGATATGTGAAAGATAAATATGGTCAGCTTCGTGTTGCTCAAATTGTAACGTTCGGAACGCTGGCAGCGAAAGCAGCAATTAGAGATATTGCGCGTGTAATGGGGCTTCCGCCGCGAGATATCGACATATTCTCAAAACTTATCCCATCAAAGCTTGGTATAACGTTAAAAGATGCATATGAGGAATCGCAATCACTCCGTGAGTTTATACAAGGAAACCTTCTGCATGAGCGTGTGTTTGAAATTGCAAAACGTGTAGAAGGCTTACCACGTCATACGTCTATTCATGCAGCTGGCGTCATTATGAGCCAAGAGCCATTAACGGGAAGTGTAGCCATTCAAGAAGGGCATAACGATGTGTATGTTACGCAATACCCGGCGGATGCATTAGAAGAACTTGGGTTGCTCAAGATGGACTTTTTAGGACTACGTAATTTAACGTTACTTGAAAATATTATAAAGTTTATCGTGCAAAAAACAGGGAAAGAAATCGATATAAGAAATTTACCACTTCAAGATGAAAAGACGTTCCAATTGTTAGGTAGAGGGGATACAACAGGTGTATTCCAGCTTGAATCAGGTGGTATGCGAAATGTACTTCGCGGGTTAAAGCCGAATGAATTTGAAGATATTGTCGCTGTTAACTCGTTATATAGACCAGGACCGATGGAACAAATTCCAACCTTTATTGAATCAAAGCATGGAAAAAGAAAAATTGAATATATACATCCGGACTTAAAACCGATTTTAGAAAGAACATACGGTGTAATTGTATACCAAGAACAAATTATGCAAATTGCGTCGAAGTTAGCGGGCTTCTCGCTCGGAGAAGCAGATTTATTACGCCGTGCAGTTAGTAAAAAAAATCGTGATATTTTAGACCAGGAACGTAAGCATTTTGTGCAAGGTTGTTTACAAAATGGTTATGACGAGACATCTGCAGAGAAAATTTACGATTTAATTGTAAGATTCGCAAATTACGGTTTTAACCGAAGTCACGCTGTAGCCTACAGTATGATTGGATATCAGCTTGCCTATTTAAAAGCGAATTATACGTTGGAATTTATGACGGCGCTATTATCGAGTGCAATTGGAAATGAAGATAAGATTGTGCAGTATATACGAGAAACGAAGCGAAAAGGTTTTCATGTTTTGCCGCCGTCTCTTCAGAGAAGTGGTTACAATTTCCAAATAGAAGGAAATGCGATACGTTACAGCTTACTTTCCATTCGAAACATCGGAATGGCTACAGTGACAGCATTAATCGAAGAACGAGAGAAAAAAATGTTTGAAGATTTATTTGAATTTTGTCTGCGCATGCCATCAAAGTTTGTAACAGAGCGAAATTTAGAGGCGTTCGTCTGGTCTGGGTGTTTTGACGATTTCGGTGTTTCGAGAACGAATTTATGGAAAAGTCTTAAAGGAGCGTTAGAGTATGCCAATCTTGCACGTGATTTAGGAGATGCTGTTCCGAAATCAAAATACGTACAAGGAGAAGAGCTCTCTTTTATTGAACAGTTAAATAAAGAGAAGGAAGTACTAGGTTTTTATTTATCAAGCTATCCGACAGCGCAGTATGTGAAGTTAGCGAAAGAATTAGAAATTCCAACTCTCGCTCAGGCGATGCGACATAAGAAAAAAGTACAAAGAGCTATCGTGTACATAACAAGCGTGAGAGTGATTCGTACGAAAAAGTTGCAAAAGATGGCATTTATTACATTTTGTGATCAAAATGATGAAATGGAAGCAGTTCTTTTCCCCGAAACGTATATACATTTCTCAGATAAGTTACAAGAAGGAGCAATTGTTTTAGTTGACGGCATGATTGAGCTTAGAAATCATAAGCTGCAATGGATTGTAAATGGACTATATCCGTTAGAAGAAATGGATGTGTATGAAGAAAAGAAAGATGCGTCTGTTTACGTGAAATTGCCGTCTCAATATGAGAAAAAGCTTTTAAATCAGGTTACTAAAATATTGTTTGACTATTCGGGTTTTGCGAAAGTACTAATTTATTATGAAAAGGAACATAAAATGGTACAATTATCACGAAGTTTATCGATTCATCCAAGTGAAGAATGTTTAGGAGCACTTCGTGAAATTGTCGGGGAAGAAAATGTGGTTGTGAAAATATAATGGACAATTTCCCTACACTTCGATTATTATAGTAGTAGTGTTCGTGGTCAGACCACTTGGAGAAATTGATATCAGCAAGAATAATTTGAGGAGAGTGGATAGTTTGTCAACACTTCGTGAAGAAGCACTTCACATGCATAAAGTGCATCAAGGAAAATTAGAAACTGTATCAAAAGTAAAAGTAGAAAATGCAAAAGATTTAAGTCTTGCATATTCTCCAGGGGTTGCAGAACCTTGTAAAGAAATTTATGACGATAAAAGTAAGGTATATGAATATACAATGAAGGGAAATATGGTAGCAGTTGTGACAGATGGAACGGCTGTACTTGGTCTTGGTAACATCGGACCTGAAGCATCTCTTCCAGTAATGGAAGGTAAAGCTGTATTATTCAAGAGCTTTGCTGGTGTAGATGCATTCCCAATTGCCTTAAATACAAACGATGTAGATAAAATTGTTGAAACTGTAAAATTAATGGAGCCAACTTTTGGCGGCGTTAACTTAGAGGATATCGCAGCACCAAACTGCTTCATTATTGAAGAACGTTTGAAAAAAGAAACAAATATTCCTATCTTCCATGATGATCAACACGGAACAGCTATCGTAACAGTAGCGGGTCTTGTGAACGCGCTAAAACTAGTTGGAAAGAAAATGTCTGACATTAAAGTTGTCGCAAATGGCGCAGGTGCAGCAGGTATTGCAATTATTAAACTTTTATATCGCTATGGCGTACGCGACATTATTATGTGTGACCGTAAAGGGGCAATCTATGATGGTCGTCCTACAGGTATGAATCCGGTGAAGGATGAAGTGGCAAAATATACAAATAAGAATCGTATCGAAGGTTCTTTAGCTGATGTTGTACAAGGTGCGGACGTATTCATTGGTGTATCTGCAGAAGGTGCATTAACAGAAGAGATGGTTCGTACAATGAATGACGATGCAATTATTTTTGCAATGGCGAATCCAGTTCCAGAAATTATGCCAGAATTGGCAAAAGCAGCGGGCGCAGCTGTTGTTGGAACGGGTCGTTCTGACTTCGCAAACCAAGTAAATAATGTACTAGCGTTCCCTGGTATTTTCCGCGGTGCACTTGACGTACATGCGACACAAATTAACGAAGAAATGAAGATGGCAGCTGTACAAGCTATTGCTGAGCTTGTAGCAGAAGATGAGTTAAATGCAGACTATATCATTCCAGCACCGTTTGACGCGCGTGTAGCGCCTCAAGTAGCAGCTTACGTTGCAAAAGCTGCAATGGAGACAGGAGTAGCTCGCCGTCAAGTAGATCCAAATGAAGTTGCTGAGAAAACAAAACAATTAGCGCTGATTGGTAAAGAATAAGCGAGGAATTTCCATTGACATCATCAAATACAAAAGTATATCTCGAAATTGTAAAAAAAATCCGTTCCATTATGGAAGAGGATGGATTGGTAGCAGGGGATCGTTTGCCGTCTGAGCGTGAGTTAAGTTCACGTTTAAACGTAGGACGTTCCTCTGTAAGAGAAGCGTTGCGTGCTTTAGAACTTGTAGGATTAATTGAAACGAGACGTGGTGAAGGGACGTTTATTCGAAACTTTTACGATAACGGTCTTGTACAATTGATTGCTCCGTTCTTGCTGCAAGATGAGAAAACAATTCGTGATTTATTACAAACAAAACGATTGCTTGAGAAAGATATGATTCGAATTGTATGTAATTTACCGAAAGAAATGTTTTCTAAAGTGCTAAGTAAATTACATCAAGTGCTTGAAGGAAATGAAAACTCAGTTCCAATGCTTCACCAAACGTTCTTTAAAACACTTATTGAACAAGTCGATAATTATTTACTATATCGCATTTGGATGATCGTAAATGATTACGTATCAACGCTTTCTTGTAAAGTTTCAGGAGATTCTATCGATATGTATAGAAAGCTTTACGCTATTTTGGAAGAAAAACAAGAAAATGATGCACTAAAAATTTACGATGAATTAGTAGAGAATATACAGTTTCACTCGTAATGTATAAAATTTGTCGAAATGACCATGACACGTTATGACAAACATTCTATCGCGTAGCGGTTAAAGTTAAACGTAAAGAGTGAGGTTATTAGACAGATTGAGAAGATAAGGCTAACATCAAACTTTGGTGTTAGCCCAATTTTCTTCTTACGCTAACCTTAGCTCTCAACGAAGGGGGTCAAATTGTGCTAAGAGATTTATTCGTGAAAAAGAAAAAGTACGCTGCAATACCTTCAGAACAAGTACGAAAAGATGTACCAGACGGCGTTATGACAAAATGTCCGAAATGTAAAAAAATCATGTATACGAAAGAGCTTCTAAAAAATTTAAAAGTATGTGTGAATTGTGGATATCATCATCCTATGAATGCATGGGAACGTCTTGATAGTATATTGGACGAAGGGTCATTCCGTGAGTATGACAAAGAAATGGTTTCATTAAATCCACTCGAGTTTCCAGATTATGAAGAGAAACTAGAGAGCGATCGTAAGAAGACTGACTTGAACGAAGCGGTTGTAACTGGTGAAGGAACAATTGATGACATGCTTGTTGTTGTTGCAGTAATGGATTCTCGTTTTCGAATGGGGAGCATGGGCTCTGTTGTAGGAGAAAAAATTGCCCGTGCGGTTGAAAAGGCGTACGACTTACAAGTTCCATTTATTATCTTTACTGCTTCGGGTGGTGCCCGTATGCAAGAAGGGATATTAAGTTTAATGCAAATGGCAAAAACAAGCGTAGCTTTGAAAAAGCATAGTAATGCAGGAGGATTATTTATTTCTGTTATGACTCACCCAACGACGGGCGGGGTTTCAGCGAGTTTCGCTTCACTTGGTGATTATAATCTTGCAGAACCAGGGGCGCTGATCGGATTTGCTGGTAGACGTGTAATTGAACAAACGGTGCGTGAGAAACTACCGGAAGATTTCCAAACGGCAGAATTCTTACTAGAACATGGTCAATTAGATGCGGTGGTACATCGTGATGATATGAGAGAATCGCTTCGTAAGATTTTAGAAGTTCATCAAGGAGGGGAAATGGCTGTATGGCAGAGCTAGAATTTGAGAAACCAGTTGTTGAGCTAAGAAATAAGATTCGTGAACTGAAAGACTATACGAAAAACAGCCAGATGGACTTCAGTGAGGAGATTCGTATTTTGGAAGACAAGCTAGAAAATTTAGAGGAAGATATATACGGCAATATGAAAGTATGGGACCGTGTTCAAATTGCTCGTCATGCAGAACGACCGACAACGCTCGATTATATTGAGCACTTATTTACTGATTTTTTTGAATGTCATGGAGATCGTCTATTTGGCGATGATGCAGCGATTGTCGGCGGCATTGCGAAGTATAAAGGGATGCCTGTAACTGTAATCGGGCATCAACGCGGAAAAGATACGAAAGAAAATATTCGCCGTAATTTTGGGATGCCTCACCCAGAAGGATATCGAAAAGCATTGCGTTTAATGAAGCAGGCGGAAAAGTTCAATCGTCCAATTATTTGTTTTATTGATACGAAAGGAGCTTATCCTGGTAAAGCTGCTGAAGAACGTGGTCAAAGTGAAGCGATCGCCCGCAATTTATTTGAAATGGCAGGCTTAACGGTGCCTGTTATTTGTATCGTTATCGGCGAAGGTGGTAGTGGTGGTGCACTAGGTCTTGGAGTAGGAGATTACATTCATATGCTAGAAAATTCCACTTATTCTGTTATTACGCCAGAGGGTGCAGCGGCAATTCTTTGGAAAGATGCAGGAAAAGCAAAGGAAGCTGCAGAGGCGATGAGAATTACAGCAGCAGATTTGAAAGAATTAGGTGTAATTGACGAAATTATTCCAGAGGCAAAAGGTGGAGCACACCGTAATGTTTTGAAACAGTCAGAAAATATAGATTTAATGCTTAGAAAAACTTTTGAACAATTAAACGGAATTTCGAAAGATGAATTAATCGAAAAACGTTATGAAAAATATATGAAAATTGGGCAAGTTTCGTTTTCAAACGCTTCCATTTGGATAAAATAAGAAAAGCGTGCGTTCCACTTCGCGAATGCACGTTTTTATTATGAAAAGACACATCTTCTCCATTGTATTTTTATATTTTTTCGTGTTATTTTATTATAAGGCAAATAATCTTTATGAGGTGAGTACAAATGAAACGTATTGGTGTATTAACAAGTGGTGGAGATTCACCTGGTATGAATGCTGCCATTCGTGCAGTTGTTCGTAAAGCGATTTTCCATGATATTGAAGTATATGGTATTTACCATGGATACGCTGGATTAATTTCTGGTCACATTGAAAAATTAGAACTAGGTTCTGTTGGCGATATTATCCACCGCGGTGGTACGAAATTATATACAGCAAGATGTCCTGAGTTTAAAGACCCAGAAGTACGACTAAAAGGTATCGAGCAATTAAAGAAACACGGTATCGAAGGACTTGTTGTTATTGGTGGAGATGGTTCTTACCAAGGCGCTAAAAAATTAACTGAACAAGGATTCCCATGTGTTGGTGTACCAGGTACAATTGACAATGATATCCCTGGAACAGACTTCACAATTGGTTTCGATACAGCTTTAAACACTGTTATTGATGCAATTGATAAAATTCGTGACACAGCTACATCTCATGAACGTACATATGTTATCGAAGTAATGGGACGTCACGCTGGTGATATCGCATTATGGGCTGGTTTAGCTGATGGTGCGGAAACAATCTTAATTCCAGAAGAAGAGTATGACATGGAAGATGTTATCGCTCGTCTGAAGCGCGGTAGTGAACGTGGTAAAAAACACAGTATTATCGTTGTAGCTGAAGGTGTTGGAAGTGCAATTGACATCGGTAAGCACATTGAAGAAGCAACAAACTTTGATACTCGCGTAACTGTATTAGGTCACGTACAACGTGGTGGATCACCAAGTGCACAAGACCGTGTATTAGCAAGCCGTCTTGGTGCAAGAGCAGTTGAATTATTAATTGCTGGTAAAGGTGGACGTTGTGTCGGTATTCAAGATAACAAACTTGTTGATCATGATATTATCGAAGCGTTAGCTCAAAAGCATACAATCGATAAAGATATGTATCAATTATCTAAAGAATTATCCATCTAATCGGCGTAATGTCGGATATTTGGGAACGGTTTCATAATTTTCGGAGGTGCAATATGCGTAAAACTAAAATTGTATGTACTATAGGTCCTGCTAGTGAAAGTATTGAAAAATTAGAGCAATTAATCGAAGCAGGTATGAACGTTGCTCGTTTAAACTTCTCTCATGGTAGCCATGAAGAACACGGCGCTCGTATTAAAAACATTCGTGAAGCTTCAAAGAAAACTGGTAAAACAGTTGGTATCTTACTTGATACAAAAGGTCCAGAAATCCGTACTCACGACTTCGTAGACGGACAAGCTGAGCTTGTAACAGGTGCAGAAGTAGTTATTTCTACTGAGCAAGTATTAGGTACTGCAGAGAAGTTCTCTGTATCTTATGCTGGTCTTTATGACGATGTAAACCCAGGTTCTCGTATTCTAATCGATGACGGTCTTATCGAGCTAGAAGTAATCGAAAAAGCTGACGGAAACATCCGTACAAAAGTTCTTAACAGCGGAACTGTAAAAAATAAAAAAGGTGTTAACGTACCAAACGTAAGCATTAAGCTTCCTGGTATCACTGAAAAAGACGTAAAAGATATCATCTTCGGTATCGAGCAAAAAGTTGATTTCATCGCAGCTTCATTCGTACGTAAAGCAGCTGACGTATTAGAAATCCGTGAATTACTAGAAGAGCATAACGCTCAATACATCCAAATCGTACCAAAAATCGAAAACCAAGAGGGTATCGACAACATCGATTCAATCTTAGAGGTTTCTGACGGTTTAATGGTAGCTCGTGGTGATATGGGTGTAGAAATTCCACCAGAAGAAGTACCATTAGTACAAAAACGTCTAATCAAAAAATGTAACGTGTTAGGTAAACCAGTTATTACTGCAACACAAATGTTAGATTCTATGCAACGTAACCCACGTCCAACTCGTGCGGAAGCAAGTGACGTAGCTAACGCAATCTTCGATGGTACAGACGCAATCATGCTTTCAGGTGAAACAGCTGCTGGACAATACCCAGTAGAAGCAGTAACAATGATGGCTAACATTGCAGTACGTGTTGAAAAATCATTACAATATGAAGATATGTTCAAAAAACGTATTAAAGAGTTCACTCCAACAATTACAGATGCAATTAGCCAATCTGTTGCGCATACAGCACTTGCTCTTGATGTAGCTGCAATCGTAGCTCCAACAGAAAGTGGATATACTGCGAAAATGATCTCTAAATACCGTCCAAAATCTCCAATCGTAGCTGTAACATCTGACGAGCAAGTAGGACGTCGTCTTGCACTTGTTTGGGGTGTACAAGCATTTATGGCTGAGAAGCGCGCAGCTTCTACTGACGAAATGTTAGATACAGCGATTCAAACAGGTATGGATGCAGGTCTAATCGGACTTGGAGACACTGTAGTAATCACTGCTGGTGTTCCGGTTGCTGAAACTGGTACAACAAACTTAATGAAAATCCACGTTGTTGGTGAAGAAGTTGCTAAAGGGCAAGGGATCGGTCGTAAAGCTGCAAAAGGTAAAGTAGTTGTAGCGAAAACAGCTGCTGAAGCTGTAGCAAACGTAAACGAAGGTGATATCCTTGTTACAACAAGCACTGATAAAGATATGATTCCTGCAATTGAAAAAGCTGCTGCTCTAGTTGTAGAAGAAGGCGGCCTAACAAGCCATGCGGCTGTTGTAGGTGTATCAATCGGTATTCCTGTTATCGTTGGTGTAAACGGCGTAACAGCAACTTTAAAAAATGGCCAAGAAGTAACAGTTGATGCAGCACGCGGAATTGTTTATAATGGACATGCGGAAGTGCTATAAGTAATACGGAGAGAAGGATCGGAGTCCTTCTCTTTTTTTTTACACAAAAATGAGGTGAAACTAGCTTTAAACGTCTGAAATTGCTTTTAAAAGCTGTTTATTATGAAGTTTGATGGGAAAGTGCGTTTAGCTTTTATATGGTGTATATGGACGTTGTGAGGGTGTTTAAAGTGATAGGATATGAAAGGAGTGTAGAGCTATGAAGTGGTTACTATTCTTGTTTATATTAATACCGGCTATTGAGATTACAGTCTTAATTGGATCGAGTCATGTAATAGGTTTGTGGTCTACGTTCGCTATGATCGTATTTACAGGCGTTGTAGGTGTGTATTTGGCGAAAAGACAAGGGTTTAAAGTACTTGGAGAGATTCAATCTAAGTTGAATAGAGGAGAAATGCCAGGAGCAGCGGTTTTAGATGGTATTTTTATCTTTGTAGGGGGTATTCTTTTAGTGCTTCCTGGATATGTAACGGATATAATAGGTTTCATCTTTGTTATCCCTATGACGAGGGCTTTATTGAAGCCGTTTGTTATGAAGTGGATGGAATGGAAGTTTAGAAAAAACTCAACTATTATTGTGCAGAAATAGTGCTTAGATTATAGCGATCTAAGCACTATTTTTTTGTCTGTAAAAGGATGAGAGAGTGGTTAAAGTTCAGTTAATGAAAGATGTGTTTTAATATGCGGCGAATGTGACGGTTAATAATCGATGGGGATAGGATCCTTGTAGATTAAAGTTTTACTTTGTTGTATTTGTTGTGTATTTTTTCGATTTGAGGAGTTATTAGCTCTTAATCAGTGTGTTTAAAGTGGGAATCTGAACTTAAGATTGTTTTTGTATGTAAAAGAATGAATTGGAATGAAAAAAGTTAAATAAGGGCAGGGAAATGGTCAGTTTAAGTCTCATTTTGCGCTATTTTGTATATTTATTCATTTACATAAAAAGTAATAAATGTAAGTAATAATTATAAAATTAATAGAATAAATATGTAAAGACACCACGAAATATGCGTTTTTTATGCAAAAAAACAAGAGAATTATCTTTTTTGAGTGCAATTCTCTTGTTTTATGTAATGAGTATGAAAAATAAGTACAAGGAATAATCAGTGGGAATTTCCCACTGATTACATGTAAGTTTTTGGTTGTGTATGAATTAGAAACTATTATTTTGAAGGTGAGCCTTTAATATATTTCCATAAATCATGGAATACACGAGCTTTGTGTAATGTATTAAGTAGTACTAAGGTGACTGGACCGATGATTAATCCTAAGAAGCCAAAGAGCTTAAAGCCGACAAATAGAGCAATCAGTGTTGCTAATGGATCAAGGCCGATATTAGATGAAAGTACCTTCGGCTCCATAATTTGTCTTTGGACAATCACGACGATGTATAAAATGAGAAGACCGATGGCGAAAGCAGTGTCGCCAGTGAAAAATACGTATATAACCCAAGGAACGAAGACAGCTCCTGTTCCTAAATACGGGAGTAAATCTACAACCCCTGTAATAATCGCGATAGTAATGGCGTATGGTACGCGTAATATTAAAAGTCCGATTAGTACAATAACAGTTGTCATAGATACGAGTGTAAGTTGCGCTTTAACAAAACCGAATAAAGCTTTTCTTAAATCCACAAAAATAGTTTTTCCATAGCCATGAACACGGTTGGGCAAAAACTTTCTTACTTTCTGAGCAAGACGATGCCAATCGTAACTAATGAAGAAAGTGGCTAATAAAACGAATACAAGTACAGTTAAAGTAGTTGGTAGTGCACTAATAAAATTTGTTAACCCGCTTATAATAGCGGTTAAAAGTTCTTTCATTTGCGTCGTTGCTTCGGTTCCTAAGTTTTGAATGTTTTGTGTAATCGTATAGCGCTGCGGTTCCCCAAGATGATTAAATTTAGAGATTAAATCATCGTAGAGAGGCATAATATGATTAAGTGCAAACTGCTGAGCGAATGCAACGATATCCGGAAATTTTACTGTAACAAGTTGTAGTAAGTATGTTGTGGCAGATATTGCTTCTGTTACAAGATATGTAACGAGTCCGACGATAGCTCCAAATACGAGAATTAAGCTAACGAGTACTGCGAGTGCGCGAGGAAATTGTAGTTTTTGATTCAGGAAATTGACGACAGGATTAATTAAATAAGCAAATGCGAAAGCGATAATAAAAGGATAGATAAGTCCTGACATATATAGTAATGCATAGAACCCGGCTACCGTCGCTACAATGACAAATACGAGTCGCAATATCATATATAGTAAGTTTCGATTCAAAGATGTATACCTCCCATTCCAATTTGGATTATCCTAATTCGTTCAACTTATAACGAGTGTGCCCCACTGATTAAAGTTTCACTTTATGTTATAGTGGAATGATGGATTTTCCTGCTTTTTCAGTATGTGAGTGACTGTGAAAGCTTGGTGTTGATGCTTCTACTATATGGTAAAAACTTCATTTTCTCTTCTTTTTATTTTACCTGTTTCTAATTAGAAAAGAAAGGAGAGACGCCCGTTTTTTAAAATGTATACATGCTTGCATTTTGATGGTGAAAGTCTCAGTTTGTCATTTTAAAATGCGTAAAAAAATGAAGTGATTCATGTTGAATAGGCATCGATATAGCATGTATAACGATAGGTTTAAAGGTATTTTTGTTTGGAAATGAGTTCATTATTTTCAGAAAGGAAGTGCAAACATGATTAGTCAGTCAACGTTATTTTTATTCATACTACTTATTATAGGGCTTATTGCGAAAAACCAATCGCTTACTGTAGCTATTGGTGTGTTATTTCTATTAAAATTTACATTTCTAGGGGATAAAGTCTTTCCTTATCTACAAACGAAAGGGATTAACCTCGGTGTTACGGTTATTACAATAGCAGTACTCGTACCGATTGCGACGGGGGAAATAGGGTTTAAGCAACTTGGAGAAGCAGCGAAATCGTATTATGCATGGATTGCTTTAGCTTCAGGGGTAGCAGTTGCTCTGTTAGCAAAAGGTGGCGTACAATTATTAACGACAGATCCTCATATTACAACTGCGCTCGTTTTCGGGACAATTATAGCAGTTGCTTTATTTAATGGGGTCGCTGTAGGTCCATTAATTGGGTCTGGAATTGCCTATGCAGTAATGAGTATTATACAGATGTTTAAATAAGGAATTTTATAGTAATATAAAATTTTTGAATTCTTTCTGTTCACAAAAGTCAGATAATTGTTTATAATAGGATTAGAAACTTTGAAAAGTTACATAACAGCAGAGACTTTACACCAGATAAAATAAAAACAACATAAAACAATTTTATAATGATATTGTTTTATGTTGTTTTTATCATAAAACTCTTCGGAATTCATTTTCCTCACTAACTTGTTGTTTTGAGCGTGAGGATTCGGGGAGACATTCACGCTCATGCTTTCCATGTAGACAATGGACAATAAGAGGGGAACATCGCAACAAATTTGCATGATCGTGCATTTTGCTTGCCTAAAGAGTGAACGGGCGTTCATAATTCAAAAGGGGAGCAAATAGATATAAGGAGCAAGGTTGGGAGAATTTTCAGGAAAAGGAGAGAATGTCATGACTGTTATTCGAGGTTTAGAAGGGGTAGTAGCAACAACATCATCTGTGAGCTCTATTATTGATGATACATTAACTTATGTTGGGTATAATATTGATGATTTAGCTGAGAATGCTACATTTGAAGAAGTAGTGTACTTATTATGGCATCGCAAGCTTCCTAACGAGCAAGAACTAGCGAAATTTAATGAGATTGTATCGGAATACTATAAAGTTCCAGGTGAGATTTTAGCATATTTGAAACAAGTAGATTTAAAAATCGCACATCCGATGTCTGTTTTACGAACTGCAATTTCCATGCTATCATTATACGATGAGAGCGCTGAAATTATGGATGAAAAGTCCAATTATTTGAAAGCGGTTAAATTACAGGCTCAAGTGGGTACTTTAGTTGCTGCTTATGCAAGAATCCGTAAAGGTTTAGATGTTGTTGAGCCTAGAAATGATTTATCATTAGCTGCAAACTTCTTGTACATGTTAAATGATCGCGAGCCAAATGAAGTTGAAATTGAAGCTTTTGATAAGGCGCTTGTACTTCACGCAGATCATGAGTTAAACGCTTCTACATTTACTGCACGCGTTTGTGTAGCTACACTTTCAGATGTATATTCTGGCATTACAGCAGCAATCGGTGCGTTAAAAGGTCCTCTTCACGGTGGGGCAAATGAAAATGTAATGAAGATGTTAACTGAAATTGGCGAAGAAGAAAATGTAGAATCATATATTCATAATGCTCTTCAAAATAAAGTGAAAATCATGGGCTTTGGCCACCGTGTATATGAGCAGGGTGATCCGCGTGCAAAACATTTACGCGAAATGTCTAAGAGATTATGCGTGCTTTTAGGAGAAGAGAAATGGTATAATATGTCTATCAAAATTGAAGACATTGTAACAAAAGAAAAAGGTCTTCCACCAAATGTTGATTTCTATTCAGCTTCTGTATACCATTGTTTAGGAATTGACCATGACTTATTTACACCTATTTTTGCAATTAGCCGTATGTCAGGCTGGTTAGCTCATATTCTAGAACAATATGAAAATAACCGTTTAATCCGTCCGCGTGCTGATTATAATGGACCAACACATCAAGTGTATGTTCCAATTGCACAACGATAAGCGAATAACACTATTTTGATAGTGAAAATACGCTTTCAAAAGTCTGATTTTTTCGGAAAGATGTAATGATTAGAATATTTTAATTTGACTAACGGTTTGAACTGAGGGGTTATTCCCTCAGTTTCATACATATGAAATTTCAAACATGGGGGTTATCACATTGACGACAGGTGAAAAAATTACTGTAACTAATGGTGTTATGAATGTACCAAACAATCCGATTATTCCATTTATCGAAGGAGATGGAATTGGTCCTGATATTTGGGCAGCTGCATCTCGTGTACTAGAAGCAGCAGTTGAAAAAGCTTATGATGGTGAGAAGAAAATCGTTTGGAAAGAAGTGCTTGCAGGGGAAAAAGCATTCAACCAAACAGGCGAGTGGTTACCAGAAGAAACTTTAAATTTAATTCGTGAATATTTAATCGCGATTAAAGGTCCACTTACAACTCCAGTTGGCGGTGGTATTCGTTCTCTAAACGTAGCACTTCGTCAAGAATTAGATTTATATGTATGTCTACGTCCAGTTCGTTATTTTGAAGGTGTTCCTTCACCTGTAAAACGTCCGGAAGATACTGATATGGTTATTTTCCGTGAAAATACAGAAGACATTTATGCTGGAATTGAATATGCGCAAGGATCTCCAGAAGCAGAAAAAGTTCTTGCTTTCTTAAAAGAAGCAATGGGTGTTAATAAAATCCGCTTCCCAGAAACATCTGGTATTGGTATTAAACCAATCTCAGAAGAAGGGACAAAGCGTCTTGTTCGTGCTGCAATTCAATATGCAATTAACGAAAAACGCTCTTCTGTTACATTAGTTCATAAAGGAAACATTATGAAATTTACAGAAGGTGCTTTCAAAAACTGGGGTTACGAAGTAGCGGAACAAGAATTCGGCGACAAAGTATTTACTTGGGCTGAATATGATCGTATCGTTGAGAAAGATGGTAAAGATGCAGCGAATAAAGCGATGGCAGACGCTGAAGTGGCTGGAAAAATCATCGTAAAAGATTCTATTGCAGACATCTTCTTACAACAAATTTTAACTCGTCCACGTGAGTTCGATGTTGTTGCAACAATGAACTTAAACGGTGACTACATCTCTGATGCACTTGCTGCACAAGTAGGTGGAATTGGTATTGCACCTGGTGCAAACATTAACTATGTAACTGGACATGCTATCTTTGAAGCTACGCACGGTACAGCTCCAAAATATGCAGGTTTAGATAAAGTAAACCCATCTTCAGTTCTTCTTTCTGGTGTATTATTATTAGAACACTTAGGATGGAACGAAGCTGCGAAATTAGTAACTGCTTCAGTTGAGAAGACAATTGCTTCAAAAGTAGTAACTTATGATTTCGCACGCTTAATGGAAGGTGCAACAGAAGTGAAATGTTCTGAGTTTGCTAATGAACTTATTAAAAACATGGATGTAGCGATAATCAAAAACGCATAATTAAAGTGGGGGGTAAATTATGACAATCAAACGCAAGAAAGTTTCAGTCATCGGTGCAGGATTTACAGGAGCAACAACAGCATTCTTATTAGCACAAAAAGAACTTGCAGATGTTGTATTAGTGGACATTCCACAGCTGGAAAATCCAACAAAAGGGAAAGCGTTAGATATGTTAGAAGCGAGCCCAGTACAAGGTTTTGATGCTAACATTATTGGAACATCTGATTACGCAGATACTGCTGATTCTGACGTTGTTGTGATTACAGCAGGTATTGCGCGTAAGCCTGGTATGAGCCGTGATGATTTAGTAGCAACAAACTCCAAAATTATGAAAAGTATTACGCGCGACATTGCAAAACATTCACCAAATGCAATTATTGTTGTGTTAACAAATCCAGTTGATGCAATGACATATTCTGTATTTAAAGAAGCTGGATTCCCGAAAGAGCGTGTTATCGGTCAATCGGGCGTATTAGATACAGCTCGTTTCCGTACATTCATCGCACAAGAATTAAATCTTTCTGTGAAAGACATTACAGGATTTGTTCTTGGTGGACACGGTGACGATATGGTACCTCTTGTACGTTATTCTTATGCAGGTGGCATTCCGTTAGAAACGTTAATTCCGAAAGAGCGTTTAGAAGCAATCGTAGAACGTACCCGTAAAGGTGGCGGCGAGATTGTAGGCTTATTAGGAAACGGTAGTGCATATTACGCACCAGCTGCTTCTTTAGTTGAAATGACAGAAGCAATCTTAAAAGATCAACGCCGTGTATTACCGGCTATTGCGTACCTTGAAGGTGAATACGGTTATAGTGACCTTTACTTAGGGGTACCAGTAATTCTAGGTGGTAACGGAATTGAAAAAATTATTGAATTAGAACTTCTTGCAGATGAAAAAGAAGCGTTAGATCGCTCTGTAGAATCTGTACGTAATGTTATGAAGGTTCTTGTTTAATCATTAAATCTAAGTAGAAAAAGATTCGGGGCCCCGAATCTTTTTCTACTATTTATACAAATGTTTTTTTGAAATAACATGAAAACGCTATCATTTGTAATATCCTATAATGAAACTGTAGATTTATACTATACATTGCCCTCATCATAGTAAATGTCGGATCAAGTATCGCTTTTAGTAGGATAATAAGGTGAAAAAATCGGAGGGGGTTGTAACATGTTAAAGAAAAAAGTTCAAATTGGTCGTAAAATGGATGAAATTACAGTAGGAGAGAAATTATCTATCACTGAAAAAATTGAGGATAAAGATTTGTTATTGTACTTAGGGTTAACGAATGATGCCAATCCATTATATATTCAGCATGATTACGCATCCCAAACTCCGTATGAAAAGCCGATTGTACCAAGCATTATGCTAACTGGAATGATTACAACGGCAGTTACGAAATATTTACCAGGTCCAGGTAGTCATATTACGAGAAAGGACCTTACGTTCGTGAAGCATGTTCACCATTATGAAACGTTACAAATCCACTTTGAAGTTGTGGCTGTTTCTGAGGAGGAACATACAATTGATATGCTTGTATCTGCTCATGATGAAAAAGGGGATACTGTTGTGAAAGGCTCATTAACAGTAACACCACCTTACAAATCAGTCTCTATTATGGAAAAAGCATTAGATAATTTTTAAAACATGAAAATGTGAATGGCGCTAGCATACCTTTCATAAGGGGGCTAGCGCTATTTTTAGTTGAAGAATCCCTCTTTGAACCCTTCAGCAAAATCTGAACACCCCGTTTTAATCGTATCCCAGCTCGGTACGTTAAAAGTAAGGAAACATGTTACTACTAAAGTTAAAATAGGTAGTAATATTCGCATAATAGCTCCTTTGTTGTGTTTATTTATATATTAAAATTAATAATATATAAATTGATAATTAAAGTCAATTAAAGGGGTTTTTTAAGATGAAGTGGAAGAGAGAAGACGTTATCTTTGAAACGATAAGAGAAGCTGAAGTGTGGGCGGACGGGGTTGCGAATGAAATGCATGGAAGACTATTTGATGGATATGAAACGCTAGATTATAAAATAGCGTATGCTCTTTCTTTTTTTCTAGCGCAAAATCGAGAATTCAATATTCATACGGAAGTAGAATGGAATGAAAATATAGATGTGTATAAAGTATGGATAACAACACGTTAATGGAAGTGAATGAGTAATAACAATGGCACAATCCGAATCCATGAATAGACAATTATATTGAGAGGGACCTTGTTTTCTAGTATGATGAGAATAACGGGGAAAATACTAGGATGAAGAAGGTTTCAAGTCTATAACTTGGAGGAAAAGAATGAACAATCGTATTTTAGTAGTTGATGATGAGGAGTTTATCTTAACTTTAATCGAATTTAATTTACAACAAGCTGGTTTTGAAGTGATAACAGCGATGGATGGAGAAATGGCGCTTCAAAAAGCGACAACAGAACGTCCAGATTTAATTATATTAGATTTAATGCTTCCAAAAATGGATGGTATGGAAGTATGTAAAGAATTACGATTGCAGCGCGTTATGACGCCAATTTTAATGTTAACAGCAAAAGATGATGAATTTGATAAGGTGCTAGGTCTTGAACTTGGGGCTGATGATTATATGACGAAGCCATTTAGTCCAAGGGAAGTTGTCGCGCGTGTGAAGGCAATTTTACGCCGCACGAAATTACAACAAGAAGAGCAAGTTACAGAATCGTCAGATGAAGAGAGCATTACAATTGCTGAACTTAAAATTTTACCGGAGTTTTATGAGGCTTATTTCCAAGGAAGAAAGCTTGAATTAACACCAAAAGAATTTGAACTACTTGTTTATCTTGCGAAAAATAAAAGTCGCGTATTAACGCGTGATCAATTATTAAGTGCTGTATGGAATTATGATTTCGCTGGTGATACACGAATTGTTGACGTTCATATTAGCCATTTGCGCGATAAAATTGAACAAAATACGAAAAAACCGACGTACATTAAAACGATACGTGGTTTAGGATATAAATTAGAGGAGCCAAAAGGGGATGAATAAATTTCGTTCCAGGCTTCTTTTTACATTTGTTTCTCTTATTGTTTTTATTTTAGTCGGACTCGGTTTATTGCTGGAAACCGTGTTTGAAAACTATTATATAGATCATGCGAAAGAGAGAATGGTAAAAGAGACAGAGTATGTTGCGGTATTAGCAGAAGAACAAGGTTTTGATGATGTTTTAAAAAATCCATATATATTTAAAAAGCTAGAAGAAAAAATTCAGGCTTCAATTGCATTTGTAGATGAAAAAAAGAAGGTTCAATATAGCGGGGGAGAATCGTCTGCTTTTAGCCAAGGGATAATAAAAGAACTTTCCTCTGAAACAACGAAACAAAGAAATAAAGTCATTACGAAAGAAACAGATCAAAATAATGAATTTTACCATGCGGTGTTCGTGCAAGATGTAGCAGGGAAACAAGGATACATTTTGGTGAAGAGCACAATTGAGCCTTTGAAAGACGTTCATCAAAAAACGTGGGGATTATTAATTATCGGATTTGTTATTGCGTGTCTTGTAGTCGTATTTTTAGGTATGAAAATTACAGGGCAATATATTAGGCCGATTGAGTCCGTTACGAAAGTTGCCATCGAATTAGCGAAGGGGAATTATAAAGCACGCGCTTATGAAAGTCATTCGGATGAAACGGGAATGTTAAGTAAAGCGATTAATATTTTAGCTCGTAATTTACAAGAGATGACACTTGAGCAAGAAATGCAACAAGATCGTCTGCATACGTTAATTGAAAATATGGGAAGCGGAATGATTTTAATTGATAGCCGCGGTTATATCAACCTTGTAAACCGTTCGTATAAGGAAACTTTCCACGTCACAGATGAAGAATATTTAGATCGTTTATATTATGAGTCGTTTCATCATCCGGAAATTATAGAACTTGTGGAAGAAATCTTTATGACAGAAGTGAAAGTGCGCAAACAAATGTTATTGCCACTTGGAATTGAGCGAAAGCATTTCGAGGTATATGGAGCACCGATTATCGGGACGAACCATGAATGGAAAGGGATTGTCCTTGTATTCCATGACATTACTGAGCTGAAAAAGTTAGAACAAATGAGAAAAGACTTTTTAGCGAATGTTTCTCATGAACTAAAAACGCCGATTACTTCTATTAAAGGTTTTTCAGAAACACTTTTAGACGGTGCTATGGATAATAAAAAATTCTGCGAACATTTCTTGCACATTATTTTAAAAGAAAGTGAACGTATGCAAGGATTAATTGAAGATTTATTAGATTTATCAAAGATTGAGCAACAAGGATTTAAATTGAATATGGGTACCGTTGATATGAAGGGACTTCTTGAAGATATTCATATGGTGCTTGATAATAAAGCGGGAGAAAAAGAAATCTCTTTACAAGTAAATGCATTAAAACGTGTCTCTGTCATTGGAGATCCAAGTCGTTTGCAGCAAATCTTTATTAATTTAATGAATAACGCAATCGTATATACACCGGCTGGAGGCGTTGTTTCTGTAGAATTAGTAGAAGATAAATATAATGCTTATATAAAAGTGTCGGATACTGGAATTGGTATTAGTAAAGATGAAATTCCACGTATTTTTGAACGCTTTTACCGAGTGGATAAAGCGAGAAGTAGAAATACTGGTGGTACAGGCCTTGGGTTATCGATTGTAAAGCATTTAGTTGAGGCGCACCACGGTACAATTACAGTGGATAGTGAAATTGGGGAAGGGACAACATTTACAGTTGTTTTACCAAAATCAGCAACTGAAAAATAGGATGAAGGATGTTTACAATATATTAACAATGGCTTAATTAAATATTAATAAAGCTCTGTTAATATAATACATGAAAACCCCTTCATCCAAGGAGTAATTTTGGACGAGAATAGTTAAGCTGTTCTCGTCACTTCCCTTTATGCCAATATCAGTCTGTTTTATATATGAAAGAAAATAACCGTTATTTTTCTTCTCTCTATTAGTCATGTTAATATAGAGAGAGGAAAGAAACGGTTTTTTTCTGTGAAAAAAATCATTTCAAATTTGTATGGGGAGGTTTCTGATTTGGAAAAAAAGGTCGTATTAGTAGATGGTAATAATATCGCGTATCGTGCTTTCTTTGCACTACCGCTTTTAAATAACGACAAAGGTATACATACGAACGCAATTTACGGTTTTACAATGATGTTAATGAGAATATTAGAGGAAGAAAAACCGACGCATATGTTAGTTGCATTTGATGCGGGTAAAACAACGTTCCGTCACAAAACGTATAGTGAGTATAAAGGAGGACGTCAAAAGACTCCGCCTGAGTTATCAGAGCAATTCCCATTTATTCGTGAGATGCTTGATGCATTCAATGTACCGCGTTATGAATTAGAAAATTATGAAGCGGATGACATTATGGGAACGCTAGCGAAAGAAGCGAGTGAACAAGGAGCTAGTGTAAAAGTTATTTCAGGAGATAAAGATTTACTTCAACTTGTTTCTGATAACACGCTTGTATGCATTCCTAGAAAAGGGATTACGGAAGTAGATGAATATACGAAAGAAGCTTTATTTGAGAAATACAGCTTATCACCGAAGCAAATTATCGATATGAAAGGTTTAATGGGAGACCAATCAGATAATATTCCAGGTGTACCAGGAGTTGGTGAAAAAACTGCGATTAAATTGTTAACACAGTTTGGAACGGTTGAAGAAGTGTATGAAAATATAGATCAAGTAAGCGGGAAGAAATTAAAAGAAAAGCTGGAAGCAAATAAAGACCAAGCTCTTATGAGTAAAGATCTTGCAACCATTATTACAGACGCACCGATTACTGTGCATGTGGATGATATGGAGTATAAAGGATATGAGCCAAGTGATGTCATTCCAATGTTCGAGAATTTAGGATTCACATCTCTTTTAAATAAATTAGGTGTTACTCCAGAAGAAACGGCTCCAGCTGAATTAGATGATATTACATTTGATATTGTGGAAGAAGTTACAGAAGAAATGCTTCAGCAAGATAGTGCGCTTATCGTTGAAGTACAAGAAGATAATTATCATAAAGCAGACATTCAAGGTTTCGGTATTCAAAATGAAAATGGATGTTACTTTATTCAGACAGATAGTGCACTTAAATCAGATGCTTTTAAAGAGTGGCTTGCAGATGGAGAAATGAGAAAGTATACATTTGATGCGAAGCGTGCGATCGTTGCACTGAAATGGAACGGTATAGATATGCAAGGGATTGACTTTGATCTATTAATTGCTGCTTACTTACTTGACCCGGCTGATACAGATAAAGATTTCCGTACTGTAGCGAAAATGAAAGAAACACATGCTGTGAAATCTGATGAAGAAGTTTACGGAAAAGGTGCGAAGCGTGCTGTTCCAGAGCTAGAGATAGTAGCGGAGCATGTAGCTCGTAAAGTGCATGTATTATATGATGTGAAGCAAACATTCGTTGAAGAGTTAGAAAAGAATGAGCAATATGAACTGTTTACAGAGTTAGAATTACCACTTGCACGTGTATTAGCTGATATGGAAGTAAAAGGTGTAAAAGTTGATACAGAACGTCTTCGTAATATGGGAGAAGAACTTGCAGGTAGATTAAAGGAAATGGAACAGGAAATTTATAAGCTGGCGGGAACAGAATTTAATATTAATTCACCGAAGCAGCTTGGTGTTATTCTGTTTGAGAATTTAAACTTACCGGTTATTAAGAAGACGAAAACAGGTTATTCTACGTCAGCTGATGTACTAGACAAGCTGATGGATCACCATGAAATTATTCCAAACATTTTACATTACCGTCAATTAGGGAAACTAAATTCAACTTATATTGAAGGTTTATTAAAAGTTGTACATGAAGATTCATCTAAAATCCATACTCGTTTCAATCAAGTATTAACGCAAACGGGCCGATTAAGTTCAACGGATCCAAACTTACAAAATATCCCGATTCGATTAGAAGAAGGAAGAAAGATTCGTCAGGCATTCGTTCCATCAGAAGAAGGGTGGATTATGTACGCAGCGGATTATTCACAAATTGAACTTCGTGTATTAGCTCATATTGCAAATGATAAAGGGCTAGTCGACGCGTTCCAACATGACATGGATATTCATACGAAAACAGCTATGGATGTATTTGGCGTTGAAAAAGATGAAGTAACTTCAAATATGAGACGACAAGCGAAAGCTGTTAACTTCGGAATTGTGTATGGTATTAGTGATTATGGTCTTTCACAAAACTTAGGAATTACAAGAAAAGCAGCAGCGGAATTTATTGAAAAGTATTTAGAAAGTTTCCCTGGTGTACAAGAATACATGGATGACATCGTAAAAGATGCGAAACAAAAAGGATATGTAGCTACATTATTAAATCGCCGCCGTTACATTCCGGAAATTACGAGTCGTAATTTTAACTTGCGTAGCTTTGCTGAGCGTACAGCTATGAATACACCAATTCAAGGTACTGCAGCAGATATTATTAAAAAAGCGATGATTATTATGGCAGATCGTTTAGAAGAAGAAGGATTACAAGCGCGTCTTCTATTGCAAGTACACGATGAATTAATATTTGAAGCACCAAAAGAAGAAATTGAAAAATTAGAGAAGCTTGTACCAGAAGTAATGGAGCATGCAATTGAACTCGCAGTTCCGTTGAAAGTTGATTATTCTTACGGTCCAACTTGGTACGACGCAAAATAAGGAAGTGATGAAATGCCTGAATTACCAGAGGTTGAAAACGTCAGACGGACACTTGAAAATCTTGTAACAGGAAAAACGATTGAGGATGTTATTGTTACTTATCCGAAAATAGTGAAACGACCGGATGATGCAGAAATCTTTAAAGAAATGCTAAAAGGCGAGACGATTGAAAATATAAAGCGAAGAGGAAAGTTTTTGCTTTTATATGTAACAAATTATGTCATTGTTTCACATTTGCGTATGGAAGGTAAGTTTTTACTGCATCAAGAGGATGAGCCAATTGATAAGCATACGCACGTCCGTTTCTTATTTACAGATGGAACTGAATTACATTATAAAGATGTGAGAAAGTTTGGTACGATGCATCTCTTTAAAAAAGGTGAGGAAATGAATCAAATGCCTCTTGCTGACTTAGGTCCGGAGCCATTTGATGCTGAATTGACACCACAGTATTTACAAGAGAGATTGCAGAAGACAAATCGTAAAATAAAAGTTGTATTATTAGACCAGCGTCTTTTAGTAGGACTTGGAAATATATATGTAGATGAAGTTTTATTCCGTTCTCAAATTCATCCAGAACGAGAAGCATCATCTTTAACAGTAGAAGAAATTGAGCGAATTTATGAGGCGACTGTTACAACGTTAGGCGAAGCAGTGAAGCGTGGCGGAAGTACAATTCGAACGTATATCAACTCACAAGGGCAAATTGGCTCATTCCAAGAACTTCTAAATGTATATGGAAAAAAAGGAGAACCGTGTGTGACTTGCGGTACGATATTAGAAAAAACAGTTGTTGGTGGAAGAGGAACGCATTACTGCCCAATTTGTCAGCCAAGAATATAGAAAAGAGATAACATCGGATAGGCATTTGTCATATACATACAGCAGAGCTATGTATAAGGGAGGAGCTTACCGATGTACCTTTATTTATCTCTTATTTTATTAGCTTTTACATTAAGCTTAGATAGCTGTAGTGTAGGGCTAACATATGGTTTAAGAAGCGTAAGAATTCCACTAAGATCAATTGTAATTATCGGAATGTGTTCAGCGGCTGTTATGCTTGTTTCAATGGGAATTGGACATATGATCGCGAAAGTATTTTCACCTGTTATCGCAACGCGTATCGGTGGGCTTGTTCTTATTGGAATAGGGATTTGGGTATTATACCAATTTTTTCGAAGTGAGAAAAAAGAAGAACCGAAGCAAGAGGAGAAGGTATGGAAATTAGAGATTGCCTCGCTTGGGTTAGTCATTCAAATTTTACGGAAACCGACTGTAGCAGATTTCGATAAATCAGGCACCATTTCTGCAGGAGAAGCGTTACTTCTTGGTATCGCTCTTTCTGTAGATTCATTTGGTGCTGGAATTGGTGCATCTTTATTAGGGTATGCACCTGCTATGATGGCGATATTAGTTGCAGTGATGAGTTCTTTGTTTTTATTTATTGGAATGAAACTTGGAACGGTTTTATCAAATATGAAATGGTTGCAAAAATTTACATTCCTGCCTGGGGTATTACTCATTATTATTGGAATTTGGAAAATGTAAGTACGGGCGTGGAACATTAGTTTCGCGCCTTTTATTATGAGGAGGATTATATGATGACAGTAGTAATTGGATTAACGGGAGGTATTGCAAGCGGAAAAAGTACAGTATCTCAAATGTTTCGCGAGCTAAATATACCAGTTATTGATGCAGATATTATTGCGCGAGAAGTTGTAGAACGAGGAAAGCCAGCATATAACAAAATTGTAGAAGTGTTTGGAACGGAAGTACTACAAGAAGATGGAGAACTGGATCGACCGAAATTAGGAAGTGTCGTTTTCTATAATGAAGAGAAACGATTGCAGTTAAACAAAATTGTTCATCCTGCAGTGCGTGAGGAAATGAATAGGCAAAAGGAAATGTACATAAAAGAAGGTATGCAAGCGGTTGTGTTAGATATTCCTCTCTTATTTGAAAGTAAATTAACAAGTCTCGTTGACCGCGTTTTAGTTGTAGCAGTTAAGCCGCATACGCAATTAGAACGTTTAATGAAGCGAAATAATTTTTCAGAAGAAGAAGCAACAGCTCGTATTCAATCTCAAATGCCGTTAGAAGAAAAAGTGAAGCATGCAGATGAAGTAATAAATAATGATGGCACAATTATGGGAACGAAAACACAATTGCAGGTGATTTTAAAGAATTGGAACGTTATTGACTAAAAAATTGTGAAATTAATGAAAATGCTTAGTGACATATCCCCTTTTTGTGTTATACTATTATTGGGATTGGAGATAAATAGTATAACGCATTCAAGGGGGATAACATATTATGACTCGTGTGGCAATTAATGGATTTGGACGTATTGGGAGAATGGTATTTCGTCAGGCAATAAAAGAAAGCGCATTCGAAATTGTAGCAATCAATGCAAGCTATCCATCTGAAACGTTAGCACATTTAATTAAATATGATACAGTTCACGGCAAGTTTGACGGAACAGTAGAAGCATTTGAAGATCACTTATTAGTTGATGGGAAAATGATTCGCCTTTTAAACAACCGCGATCCAAAGGAATTGCCTTGGACAGATTTAGGTGTTGAAGTTGTAATTGAAGCAACTGGTAAATTTAATTCAAAAGAAAAAGCAATTCTTCACGTTGAAGCTGGAGCGAAAAAAGTTATTTTAACAGCGCCTGGTAAAAATGAAGATGTAACAATTGTAGTAGGTGTGAACGAAGACCAATTAGATATTACAAAACATACTGTTATTTCAAATGCATCTTGTACAACAAACTGTTTAGCACCTGTTGTGAAGGTGTTAGATGAGCAGTTTGGAATTGAAAACGGTTTAATGACGACAGTTCACGCTTATACAAATGACCAAAAAAATATTGATAACCCACATAAAGATTTAAGAAGAGCACGTGCTTGCGGACAATCAATTATTCCGACAACGACAGGTGCTGCGAAAGCGCTAGCAAAAGTTCTTCCACATTTAAATGGAAAACTTCATGGTATGGCACTTCGTGTACCAACACCAAACGTGTCTCTTGTTGACTTAGTAGTAGATGTAAAACGTGATGTAACAGTTGAAGCTATTAACGATGCATTCAAAACTGTTGCAAACGGTGCGTTAAAAGGCATTGTAGAATTCAGCGAAGAGCCTTTAGTATCTATTGACTTTAATACAAATACACACTCAGCTATCATTGATGGTTTATCTACAATGGTAATGGGTGATCGTAAAGTGAAAGTGCTGGCTTGGTATGATAACGAGTGGGGCTACTCTCGTCGTGTTGTAGATCTTGTAACGTTAGTTGTTGACGAATTAGCGAAGCAAGAAAATGTGCAACATATTTAAGTGAATAAGGGAGAGGGCAAGTGGAATATTTGCCCTCTTTTTTTTATTTTTTTCTGAAAAGGAAAAAAATTATAGGAGTATATTTTTGAAAGTGGACATACCACGAAACGTTGGGGTTACTGTATTTGTGAATCATTTATTTTTTTTAGGGAAAAGTAAAGAGGAAAATATGACAGAAAATCGAAAAAACTGTTGTTGCAAAATGAAAATAAACAAAGTATACTAACACTCGTAAACTTAAGAGCTGAGGTACGTAGTCACTACTTAAAGGGTTAGGACCTCTCTGGACTAACTTTCCCCCGTGGTAGTGGAGCAAGCCAAATTGCAAATTAGTTTTCAATTCGAACAGTTAGAATAAATTTACAAGGGGGAACTGTAGAATGGATACTATGGATACGATGGGTCGTCACGTGATCGCTGAACTTTGGGATTGCGATTTCGACAAGCTTAATGACATGCCGTATATTGAACAATTATTTGTGGATGCAGCACTAAGAGCTGGTGCTGAAGTGCGTGAGGTTGCTTTCCATAAATTTGCACCACAAGGTGTAAGTGGAGTAGTAATTATCTCGGAATCACATTTAACAATTCATAGCTTTCCGGAGCACGGTTACGCAAGTATTGATGTTTATACTTGTGGGGATCGTATTGATCCAAATGTTGCTGCAGAATATATTGCAGAAGGTTTAAACGCGAAAACGCGTGAGAGCATCGAGCTTCCTCGAGGCACTGGTAGCTTCGAAATTAAGCAGAGAGAAACAAAAGCTCTTTAAAAAAGAACATAATTGATTTAAAATGTAAAGAGGTGTATAATGCACCTCTTTTTTAGTTTATAAAAAAGGGAAAATATAACGTACTCGTTAGTTGAATAAATGGAGCTCTTACGAATGAGTTAACGCCCTATCTACTATCTTATTTTTGAAAACGAGATGATAACATAATGCGTTTAAACTTAAAGTGGTAAGAGAGTTAAAATGAGTTATATAATAATGTATATATATTGTCAGATGAAGTAAGTAGAGAAAAAATAAAGAGTATAGTGTAAAGGAGTGAATATATTGCGTTGTCCATCCTGTTCTCATAATGGTACAAGAGTGTTAGATTCGCGTCCGGTAGACGAGGGGCGCTCTATTCGAAGAAGGAGAGAGTGTGAAAGCTGTTTAAGCCGCTTTACGACATTTGAAAGAGTGGAAGAGTCACCTCTTATCGTTGTAAAAAAAGAAGGAACACGAGAAGAGTTTAATAAAGAAAAGATTTTACGTGGCTTAATTAAAGCGTGTGAAAAAAGACCAGTATCTTTAAGACAATTAGAAGAAGTAACTCAAAGTGTGGAACGTGAACTTCGTAATTTAGGTATATCAGAAGTGAAAAGTGATATGATTGGTGAAATTGTTATGGAAGAACTACGTGATATCGATGATGTTGCTTACGTGCGTTTTGCTTCTGTATATCGCCAATTTAAAGATTTAAATGTATTTATTGAAGAATTAAAAGATATACTGCAAAAAGAAAGAGAGTAGAATCTGTATCGTATTCTCTTTACATACCGTAAGTAATGAGATAAGAGAGCTAGAAGCGAAAGCTAATAGCTCTTTTTCGCTAATAAATTATATAGTGAAGATTGGATGAGAGAAAGGAAAGCAAGAATGGAAAAACAGTCATGGATGGAGCTATTGCCGATTGATCGTTATAAAGTAAGTGCGAAAGGATTATTGCATAATTACGACCGAAAAGTGTTAACGATGTTATATCAGCCGTTAATAGGTAGTAGAGCTTTTAGCTTGTACATGACGCTATGGGGAGAGTTAGAACAAGATCGTGTATTTGGAAAAGAGAATACGCATCATTCCCTTATGGTGACCATGCAAATGCAGCTTCCTGAAGTATATGAGGAACGAGTAAAGTTAGAGGCAATTGGACTTTTGAAAGTATATATTAAGAAAGAAAAAGATATTCGAATGTTTATATATGAGCTGCAACCACCTTTATCTCCGAAGCAGTTTTTTGATGATATTGTTTTAAGTATCTTTTTATACAATCGATTGAGTCGGACAAAATATAATCAAGTAAAGCATTATTTCTTAGAAGAAGAATTTGATTTTGCATCTTATGAAAATGTTACGCGTTCTTTTAATGATGTGTTTGGTTCGTTTAATCCAGGGCAGCTTGAGCATGCGCAAGAAGACCTTCGTATTCCAAAAACGACAGCTATGCCAAGTAATGAAAAGGGAGACGCTCCAAAAGTTTGGAATGATTTCTTTGATTTCTCCTTATTTGTAGATGGCTTGTCCGCTCTTGTTCCTAAAAAGGCGATTACAGATCAAGTGCGAGAATGTGTCATTACACTTGCTTACGTGTATGATGTAGATGTGTTATCGATGCAAAATATCGTTCTTGGTGCGGTGACAGAGATGCAGACAATTGATATCGAAAGGCTTAGAAAAGGAGCACGTGATTGGTATCAGTTCGAAAACGGCCAAGCGTTACCTGTATTAAGTGAAAGAGTACAGCCTCACGCTGCACGTATGATGAAAGAAAAAGAGCCTTCTACGCAAGAAGAGATGTTAATCAAACAGCTAGAGGAAATCTCACCAAAACAACTATTGAAAGAAATCTCTGGTGGTGCAGAGGCGACGAAGGCTGACTTGCAAATTGTTGAAGATGTAATGATCAATCAAAAATTAACGCCAGGTGTTGTGAATGTACTTATTTATTACGTTATGCTACGCTCAGATATGAAACTTGCGAAAACGTATGTGGAGAAGATTGCTGGACATTGGGCACGTAAAAAGGTCGGTACAGTAGCTGAAGCGATGGCATTAGCGAAAGAAGAAAACCGTCAATATCAAGAATGGGCTGAGACGAAGAAGAAAGGCCGTACATCGAAGAAAACGGTACGAAAAGAAATGGTACCAGATTGGTTGAAAGAAGAGCCGAAAGAACAAGAGAAAGAAACTGTGAAAAAAGATGCAAGTGCTGAAAAAGGTGCAAGTACGTTAGAGGATGAACGGAAACGACTAGAAGAAGTGTTAAAAAAATATAAGCGTGATTAATAGAAGAGAATGAACGCTCTTTGAGGTGAGGAAATGGAGCATATTCAAAATTCATTTGCAAAATTAATGGAAAATGAAAATTTTAAAAATAGATATGAAGTATTAAAGGCGGAAGTAATGGCACATCCGCGTGTGAAAGAATTTATAGACGAACATAAAGGGGAAGTAACAACGTCTATGATTGAACGCAGTCTTGTGAAATTATACGAATATATTGGACAAAGTGTAGGTTGCGCGGATTGTCCGGATCTAGGTTCGTGTAAAAACATGCTGCAAGGATATGAGCCAAAGCTCGTTATCCAAGGGAAGATGATTGATATTCAATATGATCGTTGCGTTAGAAAAGTAGCATATGACGAGAGGAAGAAATATGAAAAGCTCGTTCAAAGTGTATATATGCCAACTGATATTTTACAAGCAACGATGGAAAACTTAGATCCTTCAGATTTAGATGCGCGTATTGATGCAATTGGTGCAGCTAATGAATTTTTAAGTACATATGAACCTGGTAAAAAAGTACAAGGTTTATATTTGTACGGTAAATTTGGTGTAGGGAAAACGTATTTATTAGGAGCAATTGCGAATGAGCTTGCTCGAAAGAAAATAAGTTCAATGCTCGTATATTTCCCTGAATTTTTACGTGAAATTAAAAGTTCAATTCAAGATAATTCGATTGGGGAAAAGATTGATGCGGTGAAACGCGTACAAGTTTTAATGTTAGATGATATTGGAGCAGAAGCGATGTCAAGCTTTGTGCGTGATGATGTACTCGGTGCAATTTTGCAATTCCGTATGTTAGAAAACTTACCGACGTTCTTTACGTCTAACTTTGATTTTAAACAGCTAGAACATCATTTAACATATACGCAGCGCGGTGAAGCGGAAGAAATGAAAGCAGCTCGTATTATGGAACGCATTAAATATTTGGCGAAACCAATTCCGATTGGCGGGAAAAACCGTCGTCATAAGTAAAGAGCAAGCTGAAAAGCTTGCTCTTTTTTTGTAGTTAAACGCTTTTTAAAGTAGTCGAATTATAAAATGAAAAGTTCTTATTGAAAATTCCTATTAGCTTGTATCATTTTTTTCTCCCTCCCTTAATATATATAAAATTAGCAAGCCATATCGAGTAGATTTTCTAACGATAGGAAAGGTAATTCTACTAAGAGTGAACTTTCAAGCGGGACGGACTCTTATAGGATTTGTAACGTATAGATACAGTCCTTTAGAGCAGGGATAAAAGGGGGGACAAAAGTGATTGAAATTTGCTTCGAAGAAAAAAATGATGCTATGCACGTATATAGACAACTATTGAAAAGAGCGGAACTGTTATATAAGGAAACGAGTGTGTATTTACAGGAACAAAAAGTGGTGATTCACATACCAGTACGTGAATCAAATTATATTGAAAAGATTTTATTGCCAGTAATGGTATATTTCATTGTGAATGTGAAACAAAATGAGTGGATATATACAATATTAAAAGAGAAGTTTTTTTATGAAGAAGAGGAAGAGTGCCATCAAATATTGCATATGGCACAAGAGATTTTAAAAGGAAGAAGAAAAGGAATTGCTCGTGAATTAACACGTCACACATTTGAATCATATATTAAATCCTCTTTAAATAACTGGCTTTGTGATCCGCTTTCATTCTCGTTTTCATCATATGTTCGTTTTCGTCTTCGTACATATAGGGAAATGGTAGCTAAGCTTGCTGAAGTTGCGATTGATGAGTATAAGTTAGAACAAGAATATCAAATGTTTATTGAGACGCTCCGGCAACAAGTCCGTAGCCGGAAATCACGTTTGTCATGTGTACATCTTATTTTTGATGAAAGTTTTATTTTCTATGATGATAAAGGTAGACGTTTAAAACAAGAGAAATTGGTTCAATATATAGATGAAGACTTATTAAAACAAAAGGATGTATATATTGATACGAAAGTAATTGCACCACTTCTTTCTATTTCGCCGAAAAAAATTTATTTATATACGAAAGAACAAGACCATAATATGATTATTACTTTGCGAAATGTATTTCAAGAACGGGTACAATTACATGGATTACATGAGTTTGAGCGCAATGTGAAAAATTTAAAAAATAAAGGTAACGCCCTTGATTTTCTAAGTTTTTGAGCATATAATTACCTACATAAATGAAATATATTGAAATGTCATGATGAGGACATGAGTAATTTTCTACGATTTTCAGAGAGGGAAGCCTTAGGGTGTGAGCTTCCTAGTACGGGATTATTACTTACCACCTCTAAACTTTAGCAGTGAACGGTTTTTCAAGTAATTGCTAACGGACAACACCGTTATGTTGAACTTGAGCAATTAACAATTATGTTAATTGGAACAAGGGTGGAACCACGAATTCAACACTCGTCCCTTTTTACGGGATGAGTGTTTTTTATTTTGAGAAAAAGAGGAGTGACCAGTGATGGCAGATGTAGTTAAAATTACTTTCCCTGATGGAGCTGTGAAGGAGTTTCCAAAAGGCGTAACAACTGAAGAAATCGCAGCTTCTATTAGCCCAGGCTTAAAGAAAAAAGCTGTGGCTGGAAAATTAAATGATGAGATGATTGATCTTGTTACACCAATCGAAGAAGATGGTGCAGTTTCTATCATTACATTAGATTCTGAAGATGGCTTATATATTTTACGCCACTCAACAGCTCACCTTTTAGCGCAAGCGTTAAAACGTTTATATAAAGATGTTAAGGTTGAGCTTGGCATTGGTCCAGTAATTGAAAATGGCTTCTACTACGATATTGATATGGAAGAAGCAATTACAGTTGAAGACTTCAAGAAAATCGAAAAAGAAATGCAAAAAATTGTGAACGAGAACTTAGAAATCGTTCGTCATGAAGTACCACGTGCAGAAGCAATTCGTCGTTTTGAAGAAATCGGCGATGAGTTAAAATTAGATTTAATTAACGATCTTCCAGAAGATGCTGTTATTTCAATCTATGAGCAAGGCGAATTCTTCGACCTTTGCCGTGGCGTTCACCTTCCATCTACAGGGAAAATTAAAGTATTTAAATTATTAAGCGTTGCGGGTGCTTACTGGCGCGGCGATAGCAATAATAAAATGTTACAACGTATTTACGGTACTGCATTCGTTAAGAAAGCAGAATTAGATGAGCATTTACGCATGCTTGAAGAAGCGAAAGAGCGCGATCACCGTAAATTAGGTAAAGAATTAAAACTATTTACTAATAGCCAAAAAGTAGGACAAGGTTTACCACTTTGGTTACCAAAGGGTGCAACAATCCGCCGCATTATCGAGCGTTACATCGTTGATAAAGAAGCAAGCTTAGGCTATGATCACGTATACACTCCAGTACTAGGAAGCAGAGAGCTTTATGAAACTTCTGGTCACTGGAACCACTACCGTGATGGTATGTTCCCATCAATGGAAATGGATAATGAAGAGTTAGTTCTTCGTCCGATGAACTGCCCTCACCACATGATGGTTTATAAAAACGATATTCACAGCTACCGTGAATTACCAATCCGTATTGCGGAACTTGGAACAATGCACCGCTATGAAATGTCAGGTGCGTTATCTGGATTACAACGTGTACGCGGAATGACTTTAAACGATGCGCACATTTTCGTACGCCCAGATCAAATTAAAGAAGAATTAAAACGTGTTGTAAACTTAACTCTAGAAGTGTACAAAGATTTCGGTTTAGAGAACTACTCATTCCGTCTATCTTATCGCGACCCAGCAGATACTAAAAAGTACTATGCTGATGATGAGATGTGGGAAAAAGCACAAGGTATGTTAAAAGAAGCTATGGATGAAATGGGTCTTGATTACTATGAAGCTGAAGGTGAAGCGGCATTCTACGGTCCAAAACTTGACGTTCAAGTTCGTACTGCTCTTGGAAAAGACGAAACACTTTCAACTGTACAATTAGACTTCTTACTTCCAGAACGCTTTGAACTATCTTACGTTGGTGAAGACGGTAAACAACATCGTCCAGTTGTAATTCACCGTGGTGTTGTATCTACTATGGAACGTTTCGTAGCCTTCTTAATTGAAGAATACAAAGGTGCATTCCCAACTTGGTTAGCTCCAGTTCAAGTACAAGTAATTCCAGTTTCTCCGCAAGTACATTTAGACTATGCGAAGAAAGTACAAGACGAATTACGCCGTGCTGGTATGCGTGTTGAATTAGATACTCGTGAAGAGAAAATTGGTTACAAAATCCGTGAAGCACAAATGCAAAAAATTCCGTACATGCTTGTAGTAGGTGACAATGAAGTAACTGAAAACGGCGTAAACGTACGTAAATACGGTGAACAAAAATCAGAAACAATCGCATTAGATGCTTTTGTTGATATGATTAAAGTAGAAGGAAAACGATAAGAAAAAGCCGCGGTATACCGCGGCTTTTCTATGTAATATGAGTAAGAAAAATTAGAAAAAAAAACCATGTAACACTTATCGTAAAAAAGTATTGCAAGTATGTTAGTTGTTTGTTACAATATTTCTTGTTGTTAGTAAAACACATCGCGTCTTCTTGACAGACGTCATGTCCTATGATAAACTCATCAAGGATAATAGAATATTGTTTTGTGGAACAAGTAGAAGCACCCGCTTCTCACCTGATGGACGCATTCGCAGTTTACAGGTAAATGTATTTCTTACTTAAGATTTTACAAGTGTGGGTGTCGTATGCCCGCACTTTTTTTGTCGGGTTCTATGACTACAAACTATGTTCTGAGAAAACCTTGGAGGTGGCTTACTATTAGCAAGGATATGATGATTAACGAGCAAATTCGTGCACGTGAAGTACGTTTAGTTGGCGCAAATGGCGATCAACTTGGAATCAAGTCTCGTAATGACGCTTTAGACTTAGCTGCAAATCTTAATCTTGATTTAGTATTAGTTGCTCCAAATGCGAAACCGCCAGTATGCCGCATTATGGACTACGGTAAATTCCGCTTTGAGCAACAGAAGAAAGAAAAAGAACAGCGCAAAAATCAAAAAGTAATTAGCATGAAAGAAGTTCGTTTAAGTCCAACAATTGATGAACACGACTTTAACACAAAACTTCGTAATGCTATCAAGTTTTTAGAGAAAGGCGACAAGGTTAAAGCGTCAATTCGCTTTAAAGGACGTGCCATTACTCATAAAGAAATCGGTCAACGTGTTTTAGATCGCTTCTCAGAAGCTTGTGCTGAAGTTAGTACAATCGAATCTAAGCCTAAAATGGAAGGACGCAGTATGTTCTTAGTTTTAGCACCGAAAAACGATAAGTAATAGATAGAGGAGGAAATACCTATGCCTAAACAAAAAACTCATCGCGGCGCTGCAAAGCGTTTCAAAAAGACTGGATCAGGTAAACTGAAACGTTCTCACGCTTACACAAGCCATTTATTCGCTAACAAATCTACAAAAGCTAAACGTAAACTACGTAAAGCTGGTGTAGTAAGCGCTGGTGACTTCAAACGCATTCGTCAAATGCTTGACAACTTAAAATAAGTTCGGCTGATATATAGAACAATTAGGAGGTAATATTATGCCAAGAGTAAAAGGTGGTACAGTTACTCGTCAACGTCGTAAAAAAGTAATTAAATTAGCAAAAGGTTACTACGGTTCAAAAAATACATTATTCAAGGTTGCTAACCAACAGGTTATGAAATCTCTAATGTATGCATTCCGTGACCGCCGTCAAAAGAAACGTGACTTCCGTAAATTATGGATTACACGTATCAACGCAGCAGCTCGTATGAATGGTCTTTCTTACAGCCGCTTAATGCACGGTCTTAAAAATGCTGGCATCGAAGTTAACCGCAAGATGCTTGCTGACTTAGCTGTTCATGACGAAAAAGCTTTCGCTGAATTAGCAACAGTTGCAAAAAACAACATTAACTAATCAATTAGTTGAAACCTTAGAAGATTTTTCTTCTAAGGTTTTTTTATTTGTATGCAAAGAGAAGTGTGTCGTTATCGATATGACAAAATCAATATAAAAGTTATAGCAATATAGAAGAATATGCATATGAAGTCAGGAGAATCCTCCTGGCTTCTTTTAATTATCATCCTCTGGAAAGAAGAGTATCTTTCCTACCTGAAACGACACTGCTATAATGGAAAGATGATATGGAACTTTCATCAGATAAAATAATATTTTTAATAGTGGGCAATTCCTGGATAATTATTAACTATCACCAATCGGAGTGAACAATCTAATCGTGATGATTGAAACGTATTTGTAAATTAAGGACAAGCTATTTTGTAAAGAGGTAAATGGCTGACTTATTAATAAGAAACGAAAAATAATAATGAACTTTGAGATGAAACAACATTGTTGCGTAAAATGCGATGTTGGAGGAGGACAATAGAGTGGACTTACTACAACTATTTAAATTACAAAAAGAATTAGATGACCGTATTGCGAAAGAACATGACTTACAACCGAAAAAATTGTTAAAAGAGAAAATGTTAGCTCTTCTTGTAGAAATTGGAGAACTTGCAAATGAAACACGTTGTTTTAAATATTGGAGCAACAAACCAGCATCAGAACGTGAAGTCATACTAGAAGAATACGTAGATGGTTTACATTTTATTTTATCAATCGGAATTGATTTAGGTATTGATAAAAACTTCTTATTCTATAAGTGTGCACAGACGAATAAAACACAAGTAGAAATTTTCTTAGATACGTATGCGAAGGTGATTCGTTTTACAGATCAACCATCTATTACGAACTATATTGAATTATTTACAAGCTACCTTCGACTTGGACAAGCACTTGAGTTTGAACAAGAAGAGATTGAAAAGGCATATTTAGATAAAAACGAAGTAAATCATCAGCGTCAAACACAAGGATACTAAGTTAATTTTTGAATATTTCAATTTCCTTTTGTATAATGAAGTGACTGAAGAAAAAGGAGGGTGTTGGCAATGACCAAATTAGACGAGACATTGACAATGCTAAAAGAATTAACAGATGCACGTGGTATTGCGGGTAACGAGCGTGAACCACGCGAAGTAATGAAGAAATATATTGAGCCGTTTGCGGACGAACTTTCTACTGATAATTTAGGAAGTTTAGTTGCGAAAAAAGTAGGGGAAGAAAACGGCCCGAAAATTATGGTTGCAGGTCATTTAGATGAAGTTGGATTTATGATTACACAAATCGATGACAAAGGTTTCCTTCGTTTCCAAACGGTTGGTGGCTGGTGGTCACAAGTTATGCTTGCACAGCGCGTAACAATTGTAACGCGTAAAGGAGATGTAACAGGTGTTATCGGTTCAAAACCACCGCATATCTTACCTCCAGAAGCGCGTAAAAAGCCAGTTGAAATTAAAGACATGTTCATCGATATTGGTGCTTCTAGCCAAGAAGAAGCAATGGAGTGGGGTGTACGACCAGGAGATCAAGTTGTACCTTATTTTGAATTCCAAGTGATGAAGAATGAAAAAATGTTACTTGCAAAAGCATGGGATAACCGAATTGGTTGTGCAATTGCAATTGACGTATTAAAACAATTAAAAGATGAAAAGCATCCAAACGTTGTATATGGCGTAGGGACTGTACAAGAAGAAGTTGGTCTTCGTGGTGCAAAAACATCTGCAAACTATATTAAACCAGATATCGCGTTCGCGGTAGATGTTGGTATTGCTGGTGACACACCTGGTGTAACGTCAAAAGAAGCGCAAAGTAAAATGGGTGATGGACCACAGATCATTTTATATGATGCTTCTGTTATTGGTCATACAGGTTTACGTGACTTTGTAGTTGATGTTGCTGATGAATTACAAATTCCATACCAATATGATTCAGTAGCGGGCGGTGGAACGGATGCAGGTGCAATTCATATTGCTGTAAATGGTATTCCGTCTATGGCAATTACGATTGCAACCCGTTACATTCATTCTCATGCGGCAATGTTACACCGTGATGATTATGAAAATGCAGTGAAGTTAATTGTAGAAGTTATTAAACGTCTTGATAAAGAGGCTGTACATAACATTACATTTAATTAATAGAAAAAGCGAAGGAGCCTCTCCTTCGCTTTTTTTGTGTTTTAAAAAGGTCGTTCTAATCCCGCGGCAGTATGAGCCCCTAAAATGATTAAACGAGTTAATTGCATGGCCATAAAATGCGGGGTATATATCATCCCTTTTTTTAGCCATGACATAATCATGCCGAGATGGGCACCAGTAACATAACTAAGGAGAATATCACGTGGAACCATTAGTTTTTCATCGTTAGGCTGTGCAATAGAGAGGCTTAATGTTAAATGTGTCTGAATGGCTTTCATCATTTTATACGTAAAGTTTCCGGCAGCTTTATCACCAAGCATGACGTTATAGAAGTTCGCATTTTCTGCGATATGTTCAAATAAAGACAAGAAATTTGGATGTGGTGAATCAAATGTAAGTTGAAAATCTTCTTTATTTCTATTTTTCGGTTTAATAACTTCTGTTAGCTTCTCTAACATTTCTTCAATGCTTTTGTCTAGTAAGTCATATTTATCGTGGTAATGGCTATAAAACGTAGCGCGATTTACAGGAGCACGTTCTGCAATATGTTGAACAGTTACATTTTCAAACCCTTTTTCGCCTACTAAAGCGACAAAAGCATCCTGTATGAGTTGTCTCGTCCGTTTTACACGTGGATCATTTGTATTTTTAATAGACATTTTTACTTCACCTCGTTTAATTTTCTGTATTTAAACAACATATCGGTATCATATTGTTGTTTAAGCGACATTTCATACGTAAATTGTCGGTTGTAGATTTGAAATAATTATTTATAATTATAAACGATAGTCCTTCAGAAATCAGCACCGCTCGCAGGTAGATAAATTTCGATTTACACTGCAGATGGTGTGATTTTTTTGTTTAAAAGTTAATATAATTAACAATTAAACAATCTAAACAATAAGGACGTAAATAGTTTAGAAAAAAATTATATGCGATATAAGGAGAGGAATGCAATGAATCAGTTTCGAAGAATGGTGATTATCAACATTATCACATTAATTGTACTAGTTGGCGGCGGTATTGGCGGTTATTACTATTACAATCAAGCGGAAAATTACTTAAAAACAGACAATGCAAAAATTGATGGAAAGGTAATTCCGATTGCATCACCAGTAGCAGGGAAATTAACTGACTGGAAAGCTGAAGTAGGTAAGAACTACAACGAGAATGATAAATTAGGTGCTGTCACTGTAGCAGCAGCGAATGGAGAACAAACAGTAGATGTAACAATTCCACAAAATGCAACAGTTGTACAATCAAACGCAACAACAAATGCTTTCGTTGGAGCAGGTAGCCCAATCGCTTATGCATTTGATATGAACAATTTATGGGTAACAGCAAATATTGAAGAAACAGATGTTGATGATGTTCAAAAAGGTCAAGATGTAGATGTGTATGTAGATGCATACCCAGATACAACGTTAACAGGAAAAGTAGAACAAGTTGGCTTAACAACAGCGAACACATTCTCTATGTTACCATCAAGCAACGCAACAGCGAACTATACGAAAGTAACACAAGTAGTACCAGTTAAAATTTCTTTAGATCATAGTAAATCAGTAAATATTGTTCCTGGCATGAATGTGACAGTTCGTATTCATAAGTAAGGGGGAGATGAGATGTCCTCAATTGTAATTGCAGGATATGCACTATTTTGTATAATCGTCTTCTTCCTTGTAAATCGTCTTTTACGAAAGAAAAAAACGAAAATGGGAGAAGAACAAGTCCCAGCCGTAAGTAAAATAGAAGTAAGTAAAGTTGAAACAGAAGAGAAAGACATTGAACGAAAGCAAGAACCAGAAATTTCTAATGTAGTTGAGTTGGAAACAGGAAAGCAAGAAGAAGTAAAGCAAGAAAAAGAAGTGCCGAAAAAACAAATGTCTATGCCTGTAGAGAATGTGAACGTAAAAGCAGTGGTAGCTGTATTAATTCTCGGCATGTTCGTTTCTATTTTAAACCAAACAATCATTAACGTTGCATTGCCTCCGTTAATGAATGAATTTAACGTATCAACTTCAACAGCACAATGGTTAATTACAGGCTTCATGCTTGTAAATGGTATTTTAGTACCGATTAGTGCCTTTTTAGTTTCACGATTTACGTATCGTAAATTATTCGTAGCAGCAATGTTATTCTTCACGGTAGGATCTATCATTTGTGCTACTTCAGGAAACTTTACAATGATGATGACGGGCCGTGTTATTCAAGCGGTTGGCGCGGGTATTTTAATGCCGGTTGGTATGAATATCTTCATGACACTATTCCCGCCTCATAAGCGCGGAGCAGCGATGGGATTACTAGGCGTAGCAATGATTTTAGCACCAGCTATCGGACCAACTGTAACAGGTTGGGTAATTGAAAATTACAGCTGGAACTTAATGTTCTATGCGATGTTTATTATCGGTTTAATTATTACGTTCCTATCTTTAAAATTCTTTACACTAGCTCAGCCGGTGTCTAAAACAAAATTAGATATATTCGGTGTGGTTAGTTCAAGTATTGGACTAGGAAGCTTATTGTACGGATTTAGTGAAGCTGGAAATAATAGTTGGACTAGTGCAGAAGTTGTTATTTCACTTATTATCGGTGTAATTGGTTTAGCGTTATTTATTTGGAGAGAGTTAACAACGGACAATAAAATGCTTGATTTACAAGTATTTAAATATCCAGTATTTACTTTCACTTTAGTAATTAACGCAATCGTTACAATGGCATTATTCGGAGGTATGTTATTACTTCCGGTATATCTGCAAAACATTCGTGGCTTTACGCCAATTGAATCTGGTTTACTACTTCTTCCAGGATCATTAATTATGGGGATCATGGGACCAGTAGCGGGTAAATTATTCGATAAATATGGCATTCGTCCATTAGCGATAATTGGATTGGCAATTACGACGTATGCGACATATGAATTTACAAAATTATCGATGGATACACCGTATAGCGTTATTATGACGGATTATATTATACGCTCAATTGGTATGTCATTCATTATGATGCCAATTATGACAGCTGGTATGAACGCGCTACCGATGAAATTAATTTCTCACGGTACAGCAACGCAAAATACGTCAAGACAAGTAGCTGGTTCAATTGGAACAGCGATATTAATTACACTTATGACGCAACAAACGACTGCTCACGTAGCAGATTATGGCAACATGTTAACAACGTCAAACCCAATTTTAGTTGATAAAGTACACGGCATGGGGCAAAGCTTAGCGGCCTTAGCCGGCTCAGCACAAGCAGGAGATGCGATGAGCACGCAACTATTATTCGGACAAATTTCAAAGTTATCTGCAATTAACGGTATTAACGATGCCTTCTTAATTGCAACGATACTTGCAGGGATTGCTTGGGTGTTATCGTTCTTCTTACCATCAGGCAATAAACCAAATAGAAAAGCAGGGAATTAATTTCCCTGCTTTTTATTTTGGATAGTATTAATAAATAAATGAGAAATAACGATCCAAATTATTGAAAAATGTTAAAGAAAGAGGAATTTGAAGTTGTTATAAAAGAATAAAGAGAGAAATCGTGATGATATCTCTCTTTAACTTAAAAGTGCTACTATATTATTTATAATATGAAATAGTATGGTTGGAATGATGGAATTTGTTTTCCTGTATAAAAAAGCCATCATTAGCCCTGCGAAGAACGCACTCACCATTATTCCCAGTGAGTATGTATGGGCGACTCCGAAAAATAAACTTGTCAAAATTGCAGCAATCCAGAATGGGAACCGTTCTGAGAAGAAGCGAAGCATAAAACCTCTGAAAATGAGTTCTTCAAAAATGGGTGTAAGTATTGCGGACCCGATAAGTAACAATATTTGATATTGGCTTAAAATATGTAAGTTTAACGCAGACGATTGTTCTTCTGATGCATCTGGAAATACGTGTTGTAATACGAATGAATTGAAAAGGATACTTAATGAAAAGATAATGAACAAGTATGCGTATGTACGATATTTTTTTAATACACTAAAGTCAAATGATGGTAATAATAATGTTTTGGCAGGCTCGTATTTAAATATGAAAAACAATAGAATAATTAGTTGTAGTGCAGTACCTGTCGTATCTATAATAGATTCGTATAAGGCGATTTGTGTTTTATCTGCAAATATACTTTTATACATTATTAGTGGGAGTATAAGGAATGTAGTTATAAAACCAGTGCCCCAAAATGCAAATAGAGTAGAGGGGATAAATTGTCCCCATGACATGGATTGTTTTTGTTCGTGCGGAAGTTGTGTAGTAGGTTGCATATGTTTAAACCACCTCTTTATATTTGTATATTTAATTATAAAGTATTTGATTTTTGAATGTAACATTTAAATATTACATATAAAGGTGTATTTTCCATAAAATAATAAAAGAGGTATCACCCTATAGTGATGCCTCTTTCTCATTGATAACTATGTTCTGTTTTGTTGTTTGATTTCGATTGCTCTATTTGTAATTCACGCTCTACCAATCGATCTAACTGTTGAATTGCTTTTAGTGCTTTTTCATAAGAAATTGTTCGATAATGATGCGCTCCGCCCGGTTCTTCATCTGCTTCGTCTGCCCATTTAATAATATTTTGAAGAGACGTTCTTTCAATTTCTTGTTCCACTAAGAAAGAATCTGTATGAAGAAGAATGGCGATAGAAATTTCTTTTGCTAGTTTAGGGTGTTCTCCTAATCTAATAAGCAATTTATGAGCTCTTTCTGCTCCTTTAATTGCGTGTATATCATTCTTTTTATATAAATCATAGTCCCATTCGCCGCCTGTGTACCATGTATGATGTCCGATATCATGAAGGAAACCGGCTTTTGTCGCAGCATCGACTGAGGCGTGATGCTTTTTAGCTAAGTGAAACGCATGGTAAGCGACAGCGATCGCGTGGACCATCCCAGAACGATTTACGTATTTTTGTGTAATGTGGTGTTTAAAAATTTGTTCAAGCGTAATACGGTGCATAAAACATTCACTCCTTTTATCTAATGGTGTATATGAAGAAAAATCGATCGGTTTAAATGTATTTTGAACATTGTACTCCATCGAGTAGCGTTAGTAAAGTAGAAATGTTTAGGAGAAGAAAAAAATCACCTTAGCTTATGCAAAGGTGATTTTTAAATTGCTTATTTTTTTAATCCTTGCTCTAGTGTTTCTAACATTTCATGCTTTTCATTTTCATCAGCGTTTTTCCAAATGACTTCAAATAAGACACCAAGACCTGGAAGCATTTTCTCTTCACCGCTTTGAATTGCATCGACAATTGTTTCTTGTAATTGATCTTGTGTATTACCAGATACATTTGCTAATACAGCACCGCGTAAATTAAAACTCATTGTTTTCACCTCTTCTTCAGAATTGAAACTGACGTTAGTTTTTGTTCTTTTTTCTGTAAATATGTATGAAAAATAGGCTATAATGATAAGACAAGAAGAGAGGGAAATACATATTATGAAAAACATTGATTCAGTACAAAATCCGCGTGTGAAGCAGTGGAAAAAGCTGCAAACGAAGAAAGAGCGCGATAAAAAAGGTTTATTTTTTGTAGAAGGATTCCATTTAGTGGAGGAAGCTTTAAAAGCAGGAGTTGTAACAGAACTTATCGTTTCAGATCAGACAGACCTTCCGAAAGATTGGACAGTTAATGATGTAGAAATGTATATCGTACCGGAAGCAATCGTAAAAGTACTTCGTGAAACAGAAACGACGCAAGGTGTATTTGCTGTTTGTGAAAAGCATGAGAAGGAAGTAGCTCTTGCTGATGGGAAGTTTCTTTTATTAGATGGCCTGCAAGACCCAGGTAACTTAGGGACAATTATTCGTACAGCTGATGCAGCTGGTATTCATGCCGTTGTGCTTGGAGAAGGTTGTGTTGATGTTTATAATAGTAAAGTACTCCGTTCTACACAAGGTTCTATTTTTCACTTACCAATTGTAAAAGGGAACTTAGAAGAATGGGTAGACAAGCTAAAAGAAAATAACGTTCCTGTATATGGAACAGCTCTTGAAAATGGAGTTCCGTACGGGGAAGTAACACCAGCTGGTAGCTTTGCATTAATTGTAGGAAATGAAGGAAACGGCGTACGCCAAGAAATTCTTGCAAAAACGGATCGAAACTTGTATATTCCGATTTACGGCGGGGCAGAATCATTAAATGTTGCAGTTGCAGCAGGGATTTTAACGTATTATTTGCAAAGCCCGGTTGCGAACAAATAAAAAACTTCTTATAATAAGTTGAAGTACATTATATTAAAAGTTAAATAACGAAAAACGTTGATAGAGAAGAGTAGCTTACAAAATCGCCATATAGGGAGAGAATGCCGTAGACTGAAAGCATTCTTATGGTAGACGGAAGTGAATTCACCTCTGGAGTTGACGCCAGGACCATGTATATGTAAAGGCGTTCCGGTCAGAATTGATCGTTATAACTAATGAGTGGGCAGACATGTTCTGTCAATTTAGGGTGGTACCGCGAATTTACCTCGTCCCTTTTTGGGAGCGAGGTTTTTTTATTTTTAAAATTAGGAGGGTTCCAAATGGAAGCACGTTTAAAAGAGCTAAAGCAAAAAGCGTTAGAGCTTATTGAAGAAGCGAAAGAGCTAAAAGGCTTAAACGACGTACGCGTAGCGTATTTAGGAAAAAAAGGTCCAATTACAGAAGTATTACGCGGCATGGGAAAATTATCAGCAGAAGAGCGTCCACGTATGGGAGCATTAGTAAATGAAGTACGTGAAGCGATTCAAACGCGTCTAGACGACAAAATCAGCAACTTAGAAAAAGCAGTAATTGAAGCGAAATTAGCAACTGAAACAATTGATGTTACATTGCCAGGTCGTCCTGTTGAAACAGGTTGTCACCATCCGTTAACAGCTGTTGTTGAACAAATTGAAGATGTATTCATCGGTATGGGTTATGAAGTAGCGGAAGGAACAGAAGTAGAAAAAGACTACTACAACTTCGAAGCATTAAACTTACCGAAAGATCACCCAGCGCGTGATATGCAAGATACATTCTACATTACAGAAGAAACGTTACTACGTACACATACATCTTCTGTGCAAGCACGTACGATGGAAAATAATAAAGAAAAAGGCCCAATTAAAATTATTTGTCCTGGTAAAGTGTATCGCCGTGATGACGATGATGCGACGCATTCACACCAGTTCATGCAAATTGAAGGTCTTGTAATTGATAAAAATATTCGTATGAGTGACTTAAAAGGTACACTGCAAGTATTCGTGAAAAAGATGTTCGGTGAAGATCGTGAAATCCGTCTTCGTCCAAGTTTCTTCCCATTCACAGAGCCATCTGTAGAGATGGATATTTCTTGTATGATGTGTCACGGCAAAGGTTGCGGCACTTGTAAAGGAACTGGTTGGATTGAAATTTTAGGCGCAGGTATGGTTCACCCGAACGTACTTGAAATGGCTGGTTATGATTCAAAAGAATATCAAGGTTTCGCATTCGGTATGGGCGCAGAGCGTATCGCAATGTTGAAATACGGCGTAGATGACATTCGTCATTTCTATACAAATGATGTACGTTTCTTACAACAATTCAAACGAGCGTAAGGGAAGGAGAGGATAAGTATGTTCGTATCATATCGTTGGTTACAAGAGTATGTAGATATTAAAGATGTAACGGCACAAGAACTAGCAGACAAAATCACGAAAAGTGGTATTGAAGTAGAAGGTGTTGAAGTATTAAATAAAGGTGTAAAAGGTGTTGTAGTTGGTCACGTATTAGAATGTGAAAAACACCCAGAAGCTGATAAGTTAAGCAAATGCTTAATTGACATCGGCGAAGAAGAACCAGTTCAAATTATTTGTGGTGCTGCTAACATTGCAAAAGGTTTAAAAGTACCAGTTGCAAAAGTTGGCGCTGTACTTCCTGGTAATTTCAAAATTAAAAAAGCAAAACTACGTGGTGAAGCTTCTCACGGTATGGTTTGTGCTCTTCAAGAGCTTGGCATTGATGGAAAGTTAGTTTCAAAAGAATACGCAGATGGTATCTTCATCTTCCCAAGTGACGCTGAAGTTGGTGCAGATGCACTTGAAATTTTAAACTTACATGATGAAGTACTTGAGCTTGGTTTAACACCAAACCGTGCAGATTGCTTAAACATGTTAGGTGTTGCATATGAAGTAGCTGCTATTTACGGCCGTGAAGTAAAACTTCCAGCTATCGACTTACAAGAAACAGCAGAAAAAACTGCCGATTACATTTCTGTAAGTGTAGAAGCGAAAGAAGAAAATCCATTATACATTGCAAAAATGGTGAAGAACGTAAAAATTGGTCCATCACCAATGTGGATGCAAACTCGCCTTATGGCAGCTGGCATTCGTCCGATTAGCAACGTAGTTGATATTACAAACTACATTCTAATGGAATACGGTCAACCGTTACATGCATTCGATTACGATAAATTAGGTTCAAAAGAAATCGTTGTTCGTCTTGCAAAAGAAGGCGAAAAAATTGAAACGTTAGATGATCAAGAACGTACGTTACAAAGCCACCACCTTGTTATTACAAACGGCACAAAAGCGTTAGCTGTTGCTGGTGTAATGGGCGGAGCGGATTCAGAAGTTACAAATGAGACAGTAAACGTTCTAATTGAGTCTGCATACTTTGCAGGTCAAACAGTACGTCGTACATCAAAAGACTTAGGTCTTCGCAGTGAATCAAGTGCACGTTTCGAAAAAGGAATCGATCCAACACGTACATTTGAAGCAATTCAACACGCAGCCGCTTTAATGGCGAAATATGCTGGCGGAGAAGCGCTTGAAGGTGTCGTAGAAGTTGATAACTTACAAGTACAGGAGCGTACAGTATCTGTTACTGCTGAAAAAGTAAACCGAGTATTAGGCACAAATATTTCTGCGAGTGAAATGGGTACAATATTCACAAACTTGAAATTCCCATTCACAGAAGTAGAAGGAACATTCCACGTGAATGTACCAGCACGTCGTCCTGATATTACAATTTCAGAAGACTTAGTAGAAGAAGTGGGCCGTCTATACGGTTATGACCACATTCCAGTTACATTACCTTCTGGAACAATGACTCGTGGTAAATTAACAGCAGCACAAACGAAACGTCGTAAAGTACGTCGCTTCTTAGAAGGTGCTGGTTTATATGAAGCAATCACGTATTCATTAACAAGCGCTGACAAAGCGAAACAATATATGGTGGAGCCAAACGAAAAAGCGCCTGTAGCTCTTGCACTTCCAATGAGTGAAGAACGCAGCCAACTTCGTTTAAGCTTAGTGCCACAATTGTTAGAAGCAGTTTCATACAATGTCGCTCGTAAAAACGATAGCGTTGCTTTATACGAAGTAGGTTCTATCTTCTTACCGACAGAAGAAGGAGAACTTCCGAAAGAAGAACAACATCTTGCGGGTGTTATGACAGGTCTTGCTCTTCACCATGCATGGCAAGGTGAGAAAAAAGTAGTAGACTTCTTCGTTGTGAAAGGTGTACTAGAAGGTCTATTTGACGTACTTGGCGTTTCAAACCAAATCACATATGCACCAGCAAAACGTGAAGGTATGCACCCAGGTCGTACAGCTGACATCGTATTAGAAGGCGAAGTAATTGGTTTCATCGGTCAATTGCACCCAGAAGCAGAAAAACAATTAGATGTGAAAAATACATTCGTATTCGAACTATCTCTTGTAAAAGTATTCGGTGCAGACGCTGAAGAAACTTACTACTCAGCAATTCCACGTTTCCCATCTATGACACGTGACATGGCTGTTGTCGTAACGAAAGAAACAAAAGCTGGCGAAATGAAGCAAGTTATTGCTGAAGCTGGTGGAGAACTTCTGAAAGACGTAACGCTATTTGACTTATACGAAGGTGAAAAAATGGAAGAAGGCAAGAAATCACTTGCATTCTCTATGAACTACTTCGATCCAGAGCGTACGTTAACAGATGAAGAAGTAACAGAAGCACATAACCGCGTGTTAACAGCGGTAGAAGAGAAATTTGGTGCGGAGTTACGTAAGTAATAAGAAATAGAAGCACATAACCGCGTGTTAACAGCGGTAGAAGAGAAATTTGGTGCGGAGTTACGTAAGTAATAAGAAATTGCCGGATTTATTCCGGCAATTTTTTTATTGGATTGGTTGTCGGAAAATGTCGGAAAATGTCGGTAAGTCGATATATTACAAAAATCGCCGATATATTTGGAGTTACGATCGATATATTATAAAAATCGCTGATATATTTGGAGTTACGATCGATATATTACAAAAATCGCTGATATATTTTCCGACATCTTGCATCTTTCTCTCGAATGTAGTACATTAATTTTAGTTTAACAAAATGAAAGACGATGATAAGGAAAAGTAGTATATACTATAATCCAAAGCGAGTCAGGGACGGTGAGAGCCTGATGAGGCGGTATATGTGAAGAACACCTTGGAGTTGCTAACCGAAATTGAATCTTGTATTCAAGAGTAGACTTAGACGGGAATCCGGCCTGTTACAAACCGGGAAGTATGTATTACATACGAGTTAAAGTTGGTCTTTATGACAAATTGGGTGGTACCGCGAAGTTTAACCTTTCGTCCCTTTATGGATGAAAGGTTTTTTTGTATTTAAATATATCAGCAAAGGAGAATTTCACTATGGAAAACACATTAGTAAAAAGTCTGTATAGAGATACAGATAAATACGCAGGTCAAACAGTACAAGTATCAGGGTGGATTCGTAATTTACGTGATTCAAAAGCATTTGGCTTCATCGAATTAAACGACGGTAGCTTCTTCAAAAGCGTTCAAATCGTTTTCGATACAGAATTAGATAACTTCAAAGAAATTGCAAAACTTCCACTTAGCTCTTCAGTTAAAGTAGAAGGTAAAGTAATTGTAACGCCTGGAGCGAAACAACCATTTGAAATTAAAGCAGAAAAAATTGATATTGAGGGCTTATCAGATTCTGATTACCCACTTCAAAAGAAACGTCATACGTTTGAATACTTACGTACAATTGCTCACTTACGTCCAAGAACAAATGCATTCTCTGCAACGTTCCGCGTACGTTCTATCGCAGCATTTGCGATTCACCAATTCTTCCAAGAGCGTGGATTCGTACATGTTCACACACCAATCATTACTGGTAGTGATACAGAAGGTGCGGGCGAAATGTTCCGCGTAACAACGCAAGATTTAAACAACGTACCAAAAGGCGAAGACGGACAAGTTGATGAATCAAAAGACTTCTTCGGCAAAGAAACAAACTTAACAGTAAGTGGACAGCTGAACGCTGAAGCTTATGCATTAGCATTCCGTGATGTATACACATTCGGACCTACATTCCGTGCAGAAAACTCAAACACAACTCGCCACGCAGCTGAGTTCTGGATGGTTGAGCCTGAGATTGCATTTGCTGAACTAGGTGACGTAATGAACCTTACAGAAGATATGCTGAAATATGCAATGAAATACGTATTAGAGCATGCACCAGAAGAAATGGAATTCTTCAACAGCTTCGTTGATAAAACAGTTTTAGAGCGTATGAACAACGTAATTAACTCTGACTTCGGTCGTATCACTTATACAGAAGCAATTAAAGTACTTCAAGAATCAGGTGCTGACTTCAAATACCCAGTAGAATGGGGTATTGACTTACAAACAGAGCACGAAAGATACTTATCAGAAGAAATCTTCAAACGCCCTGTATTCGTAACTGACTATCCGAAGGACATTAAAGCATTCTACATGCGCTTAAATGACGACGGTAAAACAGTAGCTGCTACTGACCTTCTAGTTCCTGGCATCGGCGAATTAATCGGCGGAAGTCAACGTGAAGAAAGAATGGACGTTTTAGTAGATAGAATTAAAGAATTAGGCATGAAAGAAGAGGACTACTGGTGGTACTTAGAACTTAGAAAATACGGCGGTACAAAACACGCTGGATTCGGTCTAGGTTTCGAGCGCTTCCTAATGTACATCACTGGCATGGCTAACATCCGTGACGTAATTCCATTCCCAAGAACTCCAGGTTCTTCTGAATTCTAAAATATGAAAAAAGCGAGAGGATTTCCTCTCGCTTTTTATTTTGTATAGTTTACTGCCTCGTAGCAAAAAGTAACGCGAAGGGGTGAATATAAATGAGTAAAAAAGTGAAAAAAGATCATTCAAGATCGGGCCTCGGTTCTCCAGAAGTAGAAGGACAAGGAACGACGACACATGAAACAGGTTCTCATAAAGTACCTTCATCTAATAAGAAGCAGAAACAAAGCTAACATAAAAAGGAGAGTCTTGGCGACTCTCCTTTTTATGTGTTACATCTTTTTATCATGAATCTCTTTTGTAATAGTATCTACATCTTTGTCTAATCGATCGAAATAGAAAAACCACAGTAAACTCATGAACACGTAATAGATGGCCATCACGCCAAGATTATCAGATATATTTTCAAATGTAGATTTAGTAGTGAAAAAAGCGCCCCAAATGGTAGAAATAGTGAGATAAGAAAGAGGACCTACGATGTGTACGGATGCATAAAGTACCTTTTTAACTTTTACAGCGTTCATATGAAAGACCGCCTTTTTCTAATCATACATTCAAGTTCCTCACAGAAGTGTTGTAGTTTTGCTGGATTATGTATTAACAAGCGGGCATCGTGTTTCCCGATAAATCTTCGAATCCGAAAGTTTAATAAGAAAGATCGGCCATAGCGCTCTATTAAATCGTTGAACGCTCGTTGTTCACTTAGCAGCTGAATGTTTTCCCTAATTTCGAACTGTCTTTCGTGTGGATTACCTAGTAAAATATTTAGAATCATTTGTAGAAGTAGCAATAGGGATCCCCTCCTATGTTAGAATAATCTGTATATTATAATTATAACAAAACTATAAGGATAATAGTAGGGTAAAACAAAAAACAGGAGTTTGTAGGCTCCTGTTTTTGTCGATACTATTTTAGTAAGCGAAACGCCTTTTCCGTATTAGCAAAATGCAGTTTCACAAACTCAGGTAATCGTTCTTTACCAAGCTTTTGAATTAATTTAGCGGCGGCGATATCAACTTGTTTACCTGCACCTTTTGGAAGGGGCATACCAGCTTTTTTGCTTAGTTCGTTAAATTGTTTTACGAATGAGTAACGAGCTAAAATGGAGGCGGCGGCTACTGCTAAATGGACGCTTTCGCCTTTCGTTGCGAAGTAAACATTTTCACGTTGTACCTGTTTTTGTTTTGCTAAATATTTGTAGTATGTATCAGGCTGTGTGAATTGGTCGATTAAGACGCCTTCAGGTTTTATAGGTGCCATTTTAGCTAATAAGTTTGTAATAGCTTTATTATGTAGCAAAGCTTTTAGTTTACCTTGGTTGTTTCCTTTATCAAATAGCTCGTTATATTTTTCGTTATGAAGAACGAGAGAGCTGTAAGGAACAACGTGTAGAAGTTGTTTTGCAATGGCAGTAATTTGTTCGTCATTTAAGTTTTTAGAGTCTTTTACACCAAGTTCTTTTAGTAGTGGAATTTGCTTCGCATCCACATATACAGCAACGACTGTCATCGGTCCGAAGAAATCACCAGTCCCCACTTCATCTGACCCTACGATCGACATTGTACCGATGGAAGCAGGCGGTGCATAACGGTGTGAATCAACAGATCTTTTTACAGCTGTTTTCGGTGTTTGAGAGACAGTTTGCCAACGAGAAGCTTCTGCTTCAGCACGTCCACCTTGGAACATTACTTTTCCAGATTTATACGCTGTGATTGTGCAAGATGGCACTTTTGCCATGAAGATTCCGCCTTGTGGAGTTTTCGGGCTAAGCGAATGTTTATATTGTTGTTTCATGTCTTCAATTACTGTAGAATTTGTTTGAATTACGATAGAATTTGACATAATGGTCACCCTTTTTTTATATTGTTATTTTTATCATATCGGATTGTTCTTTCTGTTTCCATATTATGAAGGTTCATGGTATGATAAACTTTAGGATTCTGTACGTGATTGGAGGCCGGTGAGTTGTCACAACAAAAGGGAAAGAAAAGTCGAATTAATGTAGAAATCTATGGTCAGCAATATTCAGTTGTTGGCGATGAAAGTACAAGTCATATCCGCATGGTAGCAGCGATTGTGGATGATAAAATGCGCGAACTCAATGCCAAGAATCCTTCGCTTGACACGAGTAGACTAGCGGTATTGACGGCGGTAAACGTCATACACGATTACATAAAATTAAAAGAAGAACATGAGAAATTGAAAGAAAGTATGACAAAAAAAGGAATGGAATAACATGATTGATATTATTATCATTTTACTGCTTGTTATGGGATTTTTCCTCGGCTTACGCAGAGGGTTTATTCTGCAACTTGTAAAGTTAACAAGCTTTATTATCGCATACCTTGTTGCATACTGGTACTGTAAAGATTTAGCGCCAGCACTTGCGAAATTTATTCCGTATCCATTTGATAAAAACGTATCTGTTCCAGAATGGATTGATGCAAATAATATTGAGACAGTATTTTATCAAGCGCTTGCGTTTATCATATTGTTTATTATTACAAAAATTGCACTTTCATTACTTGGTAATTTGTTAAATATGTTTGCAGAAATACCGGTTTTAAAGCAAGTAAATGCGTTTGCGGGGGCACTCCTCGGATTTTTAGAAGTATATATTATTTTGTTTGTCTTAATTATCATTGGAAACATTCTTCCGATTGAACAATTACAAACACCATTACAACAATCATCAATTAGCAAAATAATTGTAGACGATACACCGATTCTCTCTGAAAAGGTGAAGGAACTATGGCAGACAGGTAGCAGAGTATAACTTCTCTTTTTTCGGAAAGAGAAGTTTTTTCTATGAAAGAAAGGCGGGGTAATGATGAAAGTAAATAAAAAACAAGTTATCAAATTATTAGAGACAATCGGGCTTTTTATGGAACTAAAGGGCGCGAATCCATTTAAAATATCTGCATTTCGTAAAGCGGCAGCAGCATTAGAAAGTGATGATCGTAGTCTTTCTGAGATTGAAGATTTCACGAAGATTCCGGGCATTGGAAAAGGAACAGCGGCAGTTATTCAAGAATATATAGAGTCGGGAACATCTGAAGTATTACAAGAGCTTGAACAAGAAGTGCCAAGTAGCTTATTACCGTTATTAAAATTGCCAGGCCTTGGTGGTAAAAAGGTAGCTAAGTTATATAAAGAACTTGGTGTTGTTGATATGGAATCGCTAAAAGCGGTTTGTGAGGAAAATAAAGTACAAGCTTTAGCTGGTTTCGGCAAAAAAACAGAAGAGAAAATATTAGAAGCAATCGATCAAGTAGGATCTCGTCCAGAGCGTTTACCAATCGCGATGGTATTGCCTATTGCCGGGGAAATAGAGGAGAAATTGTCGAATATTGCTGAGGTAATTCGTTTCTCTCGCGCTGGTAGTTTGCGCCGTGTTCGTGAAACAGTAAAAGATTTAGACTTTATTATTGCAACGACAGAACCAGCTGCAGTACGTGAGCATTTACTACAATTTGATAATATGATTGAAGTAATCGCGAGCGGGGATACGAAAGTTTCTGTTCGTCTTCAATATGAATATGATATTTCAATTGATTTTCGCTTAGTAAAACCAGAAGAGTTTATTACAACTCTTCACCATTTCACAGGATCCAAAGACCATAACGTAAAAATGCGTCAAATCGCAAAAGATAAAGGCGAGAAAATTAGTGAGTACGGTGTAGAGAACTTGGAAACAGGTGAAGTGAAAACATTTGAGACGGAAGAAGAATTCTTTGCTCATTTCGGTCTTCCATTTATCCCGCCAGAAGTGCGTGAAGATGGAAAAGAAATTGAATTAATTAAAGAGTATCCTAACTTAATTCAGTTCTCTGACATACAAGGTGATTTACATATGCATACAACATGGAGTGACGGTGCCTTTTCAATTGAAGAGATGGTACAAGCGTGCCGTGCTCGTGGATATAAGTTTATGGCAATTACGGATCACTCACAATACTTGAAAGTGGCGAACGGTTTAACGAAAGAGCGCCTTCGTGAACAAGCGAAAGAAATTGAACGTATGAATGAAAAGTATCCAGACATTACAATTTTACGTGGAATTGAAATGGATATTTTACCGGATGCCTCGCTTGATTTTGATGATGAAGTATTAGCTGAATTAGATTATGTCATTGGAGCAATTCACTCTAGCTTCTCACAAGACCGTGAAACGATTATGAAACGTCTTCGTGCTGCGCTAGAGAATAAGCATGTCACAATGATTGCTCATCCGACAGGACGTCTTCTTGGACGCCGTGAGGGTTATGATGTAGATACAGACTTATTAATCGAACTCGCAAAAGAAACAAATACAGTTTTAGAATTAAATGCGAATCCAAACCGTCTAGATTTAAGCGCAAAATTATTAAAACAAGCACAAGATGCCGGTGTAAAAGTAGCGATTAATACGGATGCTCATACACTTGAAATGTTAGAAGATATGGAAACAGGTGTAGCGGCAGCACGTAAAGGTTGGATTCAAAAAGATAACGTGATTAACACGTGGGATATTGAACGTTTATTAGACTATATTAAACGTAATAAGTAACACAAGGGGGACCTGCAACATGTTAGAAAGAACGTTGCGTGTATTAGAATATAATAAAGTAAAAGAACAATTACTTGAACATACAGCATCTTCACTTGGTCGTGACAAAGTGAAGAACTTAGTGCCGAGCACTGATTTTGAAGAAATTGTAGAGATGCAAGATACAACGGATGAAGCAGCGAAAGTCATTCGTTTAAAAGGTAGTGCGCCATTAGGTGGTATTACGGATATTCGCTCCAATGTGAAGCGTGCAAAGATTGGAAGTATGTTAAGTCCAAATGAACTACTTGATATTGCGAATACGATGTATGGTAGTCGCAATATGAAACGTTTCATTGAAGATATGGTTGATAATGGTGTCGAGCTTCCCATTTTAGCAACTCATGTCGCTCAAATTGTATCTTTATATGATTTAGAAAAGAAAATCACAAATTGTATCGGTGATGGTGGTGAAGTAGTCGATAGCGCAAGTGATAAACTACGTGGTATTCGTACTCAAATTCGTACTGCGGAAAGCCGTATTCGTGAAAAGTTAGAAAATATGACGCGTTCTTCAAACGCGCAAAAGATGCTGTCTGACTCAATTGTAACGATTCGTAATGAACGTTACGTAATCCCAGTAAAACAAGAATACCGCGGCGTATATGGCGGTATTGTTCATGATCAATCAGCTTCGGGACAAACGTTATTTATTGAACCGCAAGTCATTGTAGAGTTAAATAACGCGCTCCAAGAAGCACGTGTGAAAGAAAAACAAGAAATCGAACGCATCTTATTAATGTTAACAGAAGAAGTGGCAGTAGAAGCCGATATCGTTTTATCAAACGTAGAAGTAGTTGCAAATCTTGACTTCATTTTTGCGAAAGCTTTCTATGCGAAGCGAATTAAAGCAACGAAACCAATCGTAAATAACGAGCGTTACATGGATTTAAAACAAGCTCGTCATCCGCTAATCGATCCAGAAATTATTGTGCCAAATAACATTATGCTAGGTAAAGATTTCACGACAATTGTTATTACAGGACCGAATACAGGTGGTAAAACAGTTACGCTGAAAACAGTTGGTATTTGTGTATTAATGGCGCAATCTGGCCTTCATATTCCAGTAATGGATGAGTCAGAGATTTGTGTATTCAAAAATATCTTTGCTGATATCGGTGATGAGCAATCGATTGAACAAAGTTTAAGTACGTTCTCCTCACATATGGTGAACATTGTTGATATTTTAGAAAAAGCTGATTTTGAAAGCTTAGTTTTATTTGATGAATTAGGTGCTGGAACAGACCCGCAAGAAGGGGCTGCACTAGCCATTTCAATTTTAGATGAAGTATGTAACCGCGGTGCTCGCGTTGTTGCTACAACGCATTACCCAGAATTAAAAGCATACGGATATAATCGTGAGCAAGTTATTAATGCGAGCGTTGAGTTTGATGTAAATACATTAAGCCCAACGTATAAATTATTAATCGGTGTACCAGGGCGTAGTAATGCCTTTGAAATTTCGAAACGTCTTGGATTATCTGATCGCGTCATTGAGCAAGCACGCAATCACATTAGTACAGATACAAACAAAATTGAAAATATGATTGCGAAGTTAGAAGAAAGTCAAAAGAATGCAGAGCGTGACTGGAACGAAGCAGAAGCACTTCGTAAGCAATCTGAAAAACTGCATCGTGAATTACAACGTCAAATTATTGAATTTAACGAAGAGCGTGATGAACGATTGTTAAAAGCGCAAAAAGAAGGGGAAGAAAAAGTCGAAGCTGCAAAGAAAGAAGCAGAAGGCATTATTCAAGAACTTCGTCAATTGCGTAAAGCCCAACTTGCAAATGTAAAAGATCACGAGCTAATTGAAGCGAAGAGCCGTCTAGAAGGCGCAGCACCAGAGCTTGTGAAAAAACAAAAAGTAAATGTGAAAAACACTGCGCCGAAACAACAGTTACGTGCAGGTGATGAAGTAAAAGTATTAACGTTCGGTCAAAAAGGTCAATTACTCGAAAAAGTAAGCGATACAGAGTGGAGCGTACAAATCGGTATTCTGAAGATGAAAGTAAAAGAATCTAATATGGAATACATTAATACACCGAAACAAACAGAGAAAAAAGCAGTTGCAACAGTAAAGGGTAGAGACTATCATGTTTCGCTAGAACTTGACCTTCGTGGTGAACGATTTGAAAATGCAATGGCGCGCGTCGAGAAATATTTAGACGATGCCCAGCTTGCAAGCTATCCTCGCGTATCAATCATTCACGGTAAAGGAACAGGAGCACTTCGCCAAGGTGTTCAAGATTACTTGAAGAAGCACCGCGGTGTGAAAACATTCCGTTACGGTGACATGGGCGAGGGAGGCCTAGGCGTAACAGTTGTCGAATTAAAATAGAAAACAACGAAACAAAGGGGAAACCATTATATGTTTATGGACAAACTTGCAAAAGTATTGTTAGCTTGTTGCGGAATATTTTTGGTGATTGGGGTTATTTATTTAGTTGTTTTTGCGAAGTAAACGAGCGTCAATCGTGGCATAATGATATTGCCATAGATTGACGCTTTTAATATATGTGAAAAGGAATAAAACATGAAAATCAACCAATACATAAGCGAAGCAAAATCCTGTTCAAGACGGGAAACAGATCGCCTTATTAAAGCTGGACGCGTGGCTATTAACGGCGAAATATGTACGCACGGTGCACTCGTAAGCGATGGTGATAGGGTAACGATTGATGGGCAAGTTATTGTAAAAGAAGAGAAAGAAAAAGTGTATATCGCATTTCATAAACCAGTCGGAATTACTTGTACAGCAGCCGATCATATTGAAGATAATATTATTGATTATATCAATTACCCAGAGCGAATCTTTCCAGTTGGGCGATTAGATAAAGCGTCAGAAGGACTTATCTTATTAACGAATGATGGCGGCATTGCGAATCAAATTTTACATGGTGATCATGAGCACGAGAAGGAGTATGTTGTCACAGTCGATAAACCTTTTACGGACTGGTTTATTGATGAGATGTCCAGCGGTGTAAAGATTAAAGATGGAATGACGAAGCCATGTAAAGTGACGAGAGTGGACCAGTCTACATTTCGCATCGTTTTAACGCAAGGAATGAACAGACAAATTCGTAGAATGAGCCGTGTTTTCGGGTTTACTGTAACAAAGTTAAAGCGAGTACGCATTATGAATATAGAGCTAAATGAGCTTGAAGTTGGAAAGTGGCGGAGCGTTACAGCTGAAGAGTTAGAAATTTTAATAGGGCAGTTATAGGGAGGGGAAATTTTCTCCCTATATTTTTTTGTCAGAAAAAATAAAACTATTGATTTTTTAAAAAATAGCCCATATAATAAAAAACAACAAGTTTCGACAAGATATTTTATAAAAGTAATGATGAGGACATGAGTTGTTTTTTACGATTCTCAGAGAGGGAAGCCTTAGGCTGTGAGCTTCCTAATACGAAAAGACAAGCTTACCACCTCTAAACTTCAAGAGTGAACTGCATACATGATGCATTGTAATTCTTGGCGGATAAAACCGTTATCAATTTACACGAGCTATAAAATGAGCTTATTTCGCTATAAATTCATTTTATTAGAATAAGGGTGGAACCACGATTTCAACACTCGTCCCTTTGTTAGGGACGGGTGTTTTTTGCGTTCTTTTACGGGGAAGTATGCTTGAAAGAGGATATGTGACGGATTTTAATTCAGAATATTTTGTTAATTTATAATTATGTAGGAGGTTAGTAGAAATGAAATCATCTTTAAAGTTTTCTGAGATGTTTGCAATAAGTTTAATGTTATTTGCACTATTTTTCGGTGCGGGTAATATGATTTTTCCACCAGCATTAGGACAAGGCGCTGGAACAGATGTATGGATCGCGCTATTTGGTTTTGTCGTAACAGGCGTTGGATTGCCTTTATTAGGAGTTATCGTTATAGCTTTAAAGGGAGATATTAATGAGCTAGCAGGGCGTGTACACCCTATATTCGCACTAGTTTTTATTACTGCAATTTATTTATGTTTAGGCGTATTCGTAAGTGTGCCGCGTACAGGAACAGTTGCTTATGAAATGAGTGTTGCACCGTTCTTACCAAGTGAGATAGCTGGTCAATCGTATCCACTTGTTATCTTTACATTTATTTTCTTTGCTGTAACTTTTTATTTAGCTTTAAACCCATCAAAATTAGTGGGCCGCATCGGTAAAGTATTAACTCCGATTTTATTAGCTGTTATTGCAATTATTATAGTGAAAGCACTTATTACACCAATGGGTGAATTTGGTGCACCAACAGAAGCATATAGTGCTCCGCTATTTAAAGGTTTTATTGACGGATATTTAACTTTAGATGGACTTGCAGCACTTGTATTCGGAAATGTTGTAATTCATGCGTTAAAAGAAAAAGGTATTACAAATAAAAATAGCATTGCAAAAGTAACAATTTTTGCAGGATTTATTGCAGCACTTGGTTTACTACTCGTTTACTTAGCGCTTGCTTATCTCGGAGCTTCTAGTGTCTCTCTTGGAATGGGAGCAAACGGCGGAATTATTTTAACAAACGTTGTAAATCATTTATTCGGTAGTTACGGAACTTTATTATTAGGAATCGCAATTTCAGCAGCATGTTTAACAACTTCAGTAGGGATTGTCGCAGCTTGCGGAGAATATTTCTCTTCTTTATTACCGAAGCTTTCTTATCAAAAAGTTGTTTTCATTTTCTGTGTATTAGCATTTATGGTAGCGAATCTTGGTTTAACTCAGTTAAATGCATTAGCATTACCAATCTTAATCGCAATTTACCCAATTGGTATCGTGCTAATTATATTATCACTGGTTGAAAACTATATTCGTCTTCCTTTAGTAATGTATGTAGGTGGTATTGTAGGAGCATTCATGATTAGCTTCTTTGATGGATTACACAATGCAAATCTTGAGATTACAGCATTAACACCAATTTTAAATAAAATTCCATTATATAGTGTTGGGATTGGTTGGTTCGTTCCTGCTCTAGTAGGTATTGTAATTGGATATGTCATTTCATTGTTTCAAAAGCAAGAAGTTGCTGTAGAAAAATAGAGAAAAGAGGCTTTCTATGAAAGAAAGCCTCTTTTTTTGTAGAAAAAGCCACATATAAGGAAATTCAGATATTTAAAGTTTTATACGTAATATAGTTGACAAAAAAATTATGAGTAGGCTAAGATTGACTTAGTTGTGGAAATATTGGAAGGAAAGTGAGGAGTGAAAGGTATAAGGTTTTCTATAACAATATTATTTTTGTAGATAGAGGTGATCAAGTAGGAAGATGGATAGTTTTATTTTTTTGAGATTCATTGAGAATGATAATCAATAAAATAAATAGAGACTTATGTTAAAATAAGAATCGCTCTTTATAAAGAATAGAGAGGGATATTATTTTTAACATGAATTGAGAATGATAATCAATAATATCTGTATTACATAAACAAATTACAATTAAATAAGGATAGAAGATTATTATTTTTTTCTAATATAATGAGAATAATTATCATTTTCAAAAAAGTATGGATGAAAGATAAACAAGGAGGAAGTAAGCCAAATGAGAAAGATTTCTGTATTACCCGCTTTTATTATAACGTTCGTATGTATGCTAGCTTTTCTTGTCATGCCATATGGGAAAGTTGCAGCACAACTAGCTGACGGTACGTATGATATTAACTATGTCATTCAAAAAGCGGAAAATGATTCAGCTTCAATGGCAAATGATTATTTTGAAAAACCAGCTAAGCTAATTGTGAAAAATGGTGAGATGAGAGTGCAAATCCCGATGAATCATAGTGCTTGGATTACAGAATTTAAAGCACCTGAAAACGGGAATTTTGTTGATGCAAAAGTAGTTAGCAAGGACGAGGCTGCTGATAAAAGAACGGTTGAATTTAAAATTGATGATTTATCAAAACCATTAGGAGTAAAAATTCATGTTGTCGTACCAAGTGCAAACTATGACCACCACTACACAATTCGTTTTGCTTTTGATGCAAATGTAAAAGCTGTAGGTGGAGATAACGGCGCGGCTGCTACAACAAAAAACAATGATCAAACGAAAACAGGTACACAAGTCAAAGAAGAGAAAACAAAAGTAGAGAATAAAGAAACAACAAAAGAAGCGAACAAAGAAACAAATAAAGATACAAAAAATGAAAATGGTAAAGCTGAAAAAACAGATAATCCTAAAACAGGCGATGAAGCACGTATCGGATTATTTGCGGTGTTAATTCTTATTTCAGGTGTTTTCTTAATTCGTAACGTGAAGTTTAGTAAATAAATAAAAAGGAGCGTTATTTCATTGAACAGGTATCTTAAGATTGTTGTTGCTATGTTTTTAATGATATTTACATTCGTATCAACACTACAACCACTTGCAGTTCAAGCAGCTACTCAATTAGCTGACGGTGAATACTCAATCGGTTTTAAAGTTCTTAAAGACGCATCGGATGAAGTATCCATGATGAATGAATACTCTGTAAGTCCAGGAACTTTAAAAGTGAAGGATGGGAAAAAGAAAGTGTCCTTTACATTAAAAAATAGTTCATGGATTACGAAATTTGAAACAGACAAAGCAGGTCAACTTGTTGAGACAAATGTAATTAGTGAAGATAAAGAAAAAGATACAAGAGTAGTAGAATTCGATGTGGAAGATGTAGAGAAGATATTAAAAGCGAAAGTAAAAGTAGATATTGATTTTCTGAACTATCATCATAAATATGATGTTCGTATTGCATTTGATCAAAATAGCATTACACCAATTCATGTAGAAAAACCAGATGAAAAAGAGGACCCAGCTAATAAGCCAGATCCAAATGAAACTACGGATCCAGGTCAGAAGCCCGACCAAAAGCCTGACCCAGATCAACAACCAAATTCTAACACAATTGAAGATGGTGCGTACAGCATTCCTTTCAAAGTGTTAAAAGATCAAACAGATGAAGAATCTAAAATGAATAGTTACATGGAAAATCCAGGAGTATTGAAAGTAGAAAATAGTAAGAAAAAAGCGGTTGTAACGTTAAAAAGTAGCTCATTAATTAAAAATTTCCAAACGGAAAAAGATGGTGCATTTGTTGATGCAAAAGTAGTGAGTGAAGATAAAGAAAAAGATACAAGAGTAGTAGAGTTTGAAGTAACTGATTTATCGAAAAAACTTAATACAAAAGTATTTATTGAGATGGCATCAAGAAATTATAAACAAACGCATGACGTACAACTTGTATTTGAACAAGACAAATTGGAAGCTATTAAAAGTGAAGACAAACAACCAGACGGAGACAAACAACCAGACGGAGGCAAACAACCAGACGGAGATAAACAACCAGACGGAGACAAACAACCAGACGGAGGTAAACAACCAGACGGAGGTAAACAACCAGACGGAGGTAAACAACCAGACGGAGGTAAACAACCAGACGGAGGCAAACAACCAGACGGAGATAAACAATCAGGCGGAGATACCATTAAAGATGGTGAATACAATATTGGTTTTAAAGTATTGAAAGATAAAACAGAAGAAATTTCAATGATGAATACGTACACGAAGAGTCCAGGTGTATTAAAAGTGAAAGATGGAAAGAAATATGTATCCTTCACATTAACGAATAGCTCGTGGATTACAAAGTTTGAATTTGAAAAGAATAATTCATTTGTTGATGCAAGTGTATTAAGTGAAGATAAGAAAGCTGATACACGTGTAGTAGAAGTGGAAGTAGCTGATTTATCTAAGAAACTAAATGCAAAGGTGAAAGTAGATATTGATTCAATGAATTATCACCATTTCTATGACATTCAATTTGCATTTGATAATGATAGTATTCAACCGTTAGACAACCAAGGCGAAAATGACAACCAAGGTGGAAACAACAACCAAGGTGGAAACAACAACCAAGGTGGAAATGACAACCAAGGTGAAAATGACAACCAAGATGGAAACGACAACCAAGGTGGAAATGACCATCAAGGTGGAAATGACAACCAAGGTGGAAATAACGACCAAGGCGGAAACGACAGCCAAGACGATAACACAGCAATTGATCCAAACGCTCTTAAAGACGGTGAATACAGTATCGGTTTTAAAGTGTTAAAAGATAAAACAGAAGAAATTTCAATGATGAACACATATACGAAGAATCCAGGTGTATTAAAAGTGAAAGATGGAAAGAAATATGTATCCTTCACATTAACAAATAGCTCATGGATTACGAAGTTTGAGTTTGAAAAGAATGGTGCGTTCGTCGATGCGCAAGTATTAGGTACAAATAAAGAGAAAGATACAAGAGTAGTAGAAGTGGAAGTAGATGATTTATCGAAAAAGTTAAATGCAAAAGTGAAGGTAGATATCGATGCAATGAATTATCATCATTTCTATGATATTCAATTTGCATTCGATAAAGGAAGTATTAAAGCTTTAGGTAACCAAGGTGGAGATACTAACCAAGATGGTAATGGTAATCAAGTCGGAAGCGACAACCAAGGCGGAAACGACAACCAAGGTGGAAGTAACAACCAAGATGGAACGAATAATCTAAATGAAAACCCAACAGTTGATCCGAAAAATTTAAAAGATGGTCAGTACGATATTGCCTTTAAAGTGTTAAAAGATAAGACAGAAGAAATTTCAATGATGAATCAATATGTTGTAAGTCCAGCAAGATTAACAGTGAAAGATGGCAAGAAGTATGTTGCAATGACACTGAAAAATAGTGACTGGATTACGAAATTCCAAACAGAAAATAATGGTGGATTTGCAGATGCAAAAGTAGTAAGTGAAGATAAGGCTGCCAATACAAGAGTCGTAGAATTTGAAGCTAATGATTTATTTGCAAAATTAAATGCAAAAGTAAAAGTAGATATCGATTCAATGAATTACCATCATTTCTACGACGTACAAATTCAATTTGATACGACGAAGATTGGCGCTGTAGGAACGGTAAAAGAAGAGCCAAAGAATGAACCGAAAAAACCAGTAACTACACCAAAAGTAGATAATGTAAAAACAGTAGGAACTCCTGATTTTAACCGAAATGCAGATGGTAAAAAGAAAAACGAAGCTACAAATAATGATTCGAAAAAAGAGAAAAACTCAAAAACTGCAGATACAGCACAACTTGGTTTATACATGGTGTTACTGCTAGGTTCACTTGCTTTACTAGTTCGTAAATATAGAGCAGGTAGATTGTAATTTTTGGAGTCTTGATGCATGTTCGCGTGCATCAAGACTTGTTTCATATTGTTTTGAAAGGAGTGGTGATTGAGAGTGAAGAAAATTGCAAGTGTACTAATGGTTATCATTCTGTTAATGAGTATAGCTGGGTGCTCATCACCTAAAAAAGAAACCGCGAAGCAAGTAAAGAGTGAAAGTAAAGAGCGAATTGTTGCAACGACAGTCGCTGTTACTGAAATTATGGATGCGTTAGAAGTAGAACTAGTTGGTGTTCCAACTAGTTCTAAAACCTTACCGAAGCGATATAAAGGTTTACCTGAAGTCGGGAATCCAATGAGTCCAGATATGGAAAAAGTAAAATCATTAAAGCCATCAGAAGTGTTATCTGTGACAACACTTGAATATGAATTAAAGCCGGTTTTTGATGGCGTGGGCATGAAAGCAAACTTTGTAGACTTAACTAGTTTGAAAAATATGCAAAATTCCATTAGTAATTTAGGTAAGCAATATGGGCGTGAGAAACAAGCTGAAGCAGTTGTAACAAAGTTAGATAAAAAGGTTACTAGCATTCAAAAAGAAGTAAAAGGAAAGAAAGAGCCGACAGTTCTTATTTTATTAGGGGTGCCGGGAAGTTATTTAGTAGCTACAGAGCATTCCTATATTGGTGATTTAGTGAAACAACTAGGTGGTAAAAATATTGTACAAGGTGAACAAGTAGAATATTTAGCTTCTAATACAGAGTATTTAAAGAAAGCTGATCCGGATATTATTTTACGAGCAGCTCATGGTATGCCTGATGAAGTTGTAAAAATGTTTGATAAAGAATTTAAAACAAATGATATTTGGAAACACTTCGCTGCAGTTAAAAATAATCGTGTTTACGATTTAGAAGAGCGTTTATTTGGAACGACAGGAAATTTAGCAGCAATCGAAGCTTTAGATGAATTGAAGAAAATGATGTATCCGTGATGCATTTTCATATAAAGGAAGAGTGAAATGAATAAAAAAACTTGGAGTTTCTTCATTGTTACTGTATTGCTTATTGTTATGACGTCATTGTCAGCGATGAAAGGAAGTTTAGAGGTTGGTATCGTTGACCTTTTACAAGGGATATTTACAGGGGCAAATGAAGATGTTGAGGTCATTAAAGATTTACGTTTCCCGCGCATTATTATTGCACTGTTCACTGGGGCAGCTCTTGCTGTTTCTGGTGTGCTTTTTCAAGCTGTAATGAAAAATCCACTCGCTGATGCTGGAGTGATCGGTATATCTTCAGGAGCAAGTTTTATGACACTTGTTATTATTACGTTATTCCCGCAATTCTTTTTCTGGACACCAGTATTCGCCTTTTTAGGTGGTGCGTTTGCGTGTTATCTCGTTTATGCCTTTTCATGGAAGTCAGGGTTAAGTCCACTTCGTATTATTTTAGTTGGTATAGCTATTAATGCGATGTTTACTGGATTAAATGAATCTTTCATTACGATTTGTGGATATTTCATTAAGAGTATTAAGCAAACGACGACTTCTAATATAACGATGAAGACGTGGAGCGATGTAGAAATAATGGTTACGTATGGAACAATTGGTCTTATTCTTGCACTGTTTGTAGGAGCTTGGTGTAATTTATTATCGCTACAAGATAAGACTGCGAAAAACTTAGGTTTGCACGTGACGAGAGTTCGTCTTATTATTTCTGCTATTGCAGTACTCTTAGCTGCAGTATCAACAGCGATTGCAGGTGTTATTGCTTTTGTAGGATTACTTGTTCCGCACATTTCAAGGCAATTAGTCGGTTCAGATCATAAAGTATTAATTCCATTTTCTGCTCTTGCAGGAGCGTTATTAATTTTGACGGCGGATACGATTGGAAGGTTAATTGTACCACCTAACGAAATTCCAGCGGCGACGATTATGGCAGTTATTGGTGGCCCATTCTTAATATTCTTGCTTAGAAAGAGTGATAAAGTTCATGGAAATTAAAAATGTAACCTTTTCATACGATAATGTAACAAATCGTTTAAAGTCTGTTAGTAGTGAAATAGAGATTAGGAAAATTACAACAATCATTGGTCCGAATGGTTGCGGAAAATCAACATTACTTGGTGTTATGTCTAGAAATCATGCTCCTAATAGTGGGGAAGTAATACTTGATGGAAAAACGATTAGTGAGTATAAACCGAAAGAGTTTGCTAGAAAGTTAGCTGTTGTCCATCAACAAAATGAGGCGCCAGCAGATATTACAGTGGAAAAACTAATAAGCTTTGGTCGTATGCCCCATAAAAATATTTTTTCCGCGCAAACCGATGAAGATAGAGAAGCAATCGAAAGGGCTTTAGCATGTACGAATTTGCTAAGCAAACGTGATAAAGAGATTCATGCTTTATCTGGTGGAGAAAGACAACGTGTTTGGATTGCTATGACGTTAGCTCAGAAAACACCAATGCTCTTTTTAGATGAACCGACGACCTATTTAGATATTTATTATCAACTTGAAATATTAGAGCTAGTAAAAGAGTTAAATGAAGTACATGGATTGACGATCGTTATGGTATTACACGATATTAATCAGGCAATTCGCTATAGTGATCATATTATCGTTATGAAAGATGGGGAAATTGTTACGAAAGGTAATCCTAATGAGGTAATAACAGAAGAAATGGTTAAAGCAATATATGGTGTAGATGTCGTTGTAAAACAAGACGAAGATACAGGGTTATACATGGTACCAATGGGAATTTAAAGGCTGGGCATAATCCGTTTTGAGGTGATAATTTGAATAGTAAGAAAGAACGGAAAAAGAATTCTTTTTTTCAACGAATACTTACAATTGTATTTTTAGGAATCTTTTTCTATTCAATGTATGAATTGGGTGGGATTTTCATGGATTATTATGAAAATCGTAAAGTAATGGCTGAAGCGCAACATATTTATAAGAGAAGTCCAATGGAAGAAAAATCAGGAGATGGGGAAGTACGTAAACAGTTTCAAGCTCTCCAAAAAATTAATCCAGAAATAGTGGGATGGATTACGATGGATGATACACAAATCAATTATCCAATCGTTCAAGCGAAGGATAATGATTACTATTTATTTCGTAATTATAAAGGCGAGGATATGAGAGCGGGAAGTATTTTTATGGATTATCGTAATGATGTGAAATCTCAAAACCGAAATACTATTTTATATGGTCATCGTATGAAGGACGGTTCTATGTTTGGAAGTTTAAAAAAGATGTTGGATGAAGATTTCTTCATGTCCCATCGTAAATTGTATTACGATACATTATTTGAAGGATACGACGTTGAAGTTTTTTCAGTATATACGACAACGACGGACTTTTATTACATTGAAACGGATTTTGAAAGCGATGCAGCGTATACAGCGTTCTTAAAGCAAATTCAAGATAAATCCCTTTACAAAACGGATACGAAATTGACGGCTAATGATGAAATTATAACACTTTCTACATGTGACTATGCACTTGATCCAGAAGCAGGAAGATTAGTCGTACATGCGAAACTAGTAAAAAGACAGTAAATAAAAAAGTATAGAATATGAGAAGTGGTAACGCTTCTCATATTCTATACTTTAAAAAACAGTTTTTACTGTGCTGCAGCCATTGGCATACGTACAACTTTTACATCATAGTAAGAGATTTTATTATCAAGAATATAATCTGGCATTCCGCCTTGATGGGAGTGAGCAGCTTTAAATGCTGGGCTCTTTGTCCAACCTTGGAAATCTTCTTTTGCATTCCAGCGCGTGCTAATTGTTACCTCGTCATAATCAACTGTATTTTGCGTTAGAAGAACTTCTAATCCTAAAAATCCTGGCATTGTTTCGACTTGACCTACTTTATTAAAACGATCAATTAATTTATGTCCATTTCCCTTTGTAATTTTAGCTGTATTTGTAACAATAATCATGTTTATTCCTCCTATAAGTTGTAGCCTTTATTTTCGAGAATTCATATACATTAAATGATAATGAAAATCATTATCATTGTCAATGGTAATCTTAAATTATGATAATATTTTTAATCCCGCTATTTGTTGGGCAGTAAGACCCCCACCTCAAAATTTAGCGAAAGCGAAGAAGTTAGGTGGAGGGCGGGCTGATTAAAGTTTCACTTTATGTAGTATAATATCCTCCTGTTGACTATATATTTAACTTAGTTATATATTATGCAAATAGAATCAATCGAAAATATATAGAAGTAAAGTATGGTTTATACTTTGCTGTCGCAATACTATGAACAAGGAGGGCATTATGGTTGAATCACTTTTACTTAGTATCGTTATTATTATTACATTAGGTATTGCTTCACAATGGACTGCATGGCGCTTCCAGCTTCCTGCGATTGTTGTTATGGCAGTTGCTGGATTATTAATTGGTCCGGTTTTCGGTATTATTAATCCAAAAGAGGTGCTTGGGGATGTTTTTAGTCCACTCGTATCACTCTCTGTTGCGATTATATTGTTTGAGGGTAGTTTAAGTTTAGATATACGTGAACTGAGGGGGCTATCAAAACCAGTATTTCGTATCGTTACGTTTGGTGCGTTTATCGCGTGGATTGCTGGCTCGCTTGCAGCTCATTACGTCGCTGGATTAGATTGGGCGGTTGCATTTATTATTGGAGGACTTTTTATTGTGACAGGTCCAACGGTAATTATTCCGTTGTTACGCCAAGCGCGATTAAAACCAAGAACAGCTGCAATTTTAAAATGGGAAGGGATTATCGTTGATCCATTTGGCGCTTTGCTTGCTGTATTCGCCTTTCAAATTGTAAATTTCTTAACGAAAGAAAATGTACAATTACATACGTTGCTGTACTTCTTTGCAGGTTCATTATTTGCAATGGTACTCGGTTATGTATTTAGTATTTTTATGAGCTATATGATTTTAAAGGGAAAAGTACCAGAATATTTAAAAGCCCCAATTTTGCTAGTTACGGTACTGTTATGTTTTGGCATTGCGGATGAAGTGATGCATGAAACAGGTATGCTAGCTGTGACAGTAATGGGGATTACGCTTGCGCGGATGAAAAAATATATTTCTTCTATCGGTGATATTCGTCATTTTAACGAAAATATTTCTGTGCTACTAACGTCGACTGTTTTTATCATATTAACAGCATCCCTTCCAAGAACAACGATTATGGAGATTTTCAGCTGGCCTATTATAAGCTTCGTACTTATGATGCTATTTGTTGTACGCCCTTTATCGATTTGGATATCGACAATCGGCACAGAGTTAACAAAAGCAGAACGGGCGCTAGTTGGCTGGATTGCGCCGCGAGGTATTGTTGCATTAACGGTTTCAAGTTACTTTGCGACGGAGTTATTACAAGAAGGTTATAAAGATGCTTCTATATTAACGGCACTTACATTTGCACTCGTTATTACGACCGTTTGTGCTCATGGATTTTCAATTGGATTTTTAGCGAAAAGATTGGGATTGGCGAATACGGAGCCACCAGGAATTTTAATTTCAGGTGCGAGTACATTCTCATCTGCTTTTGCATTGCACTGTAAAGAGATGGGTATTCCGAGCTTAATTGTAGATGTATCAGAAGAGCATTTGCAATGTGCAAAGGTGAAAGGGCTTAATACATATAATGGCCAAGTACTTTCTGAACAATTACAATTTGAAGTTGATATGAATCAGTACGAATACTTAATTGCAGTTACAGATACGGATTCTTATAATGTATTAGTCGCAAATACATACGTACCGCAGTTTGGACATCATAATACATTTTTACTTCCAATCCATGATGTGGAAAAGATTGAACAAGAACGCATTTCCCTTTCGAAAAAAGCTCATTTACTGTTTGGTCAAAATGAAATTTATGAAGAATTAAATAGAAAAATTGAAGATGGTTATACGTTTAAAACGATACAAGTTGTAGAAGAACAAAAGATTAATAAAGAAGAAATCGATTCAGAGGATTTAATACTATTTATTCGCCATAGAGATGGTAGTCTTACTTTTTCAACATTGTATAAATATATAGCTGTTATGCCAGGGGATGAGCTAGTTGTACTAGCAAAGCAATAATATGGTATAGTGAAACGAGGCTGTTTTTCAGTCTCGTTTTTTAAGTGCTTCCTATAGAGAAAGCATGCAAATGGAAAGGAAGTTTTTATATGCGATCAGAAGTAACTGTAAAAATAAAACCGAAATTTATAAAAGAAATTAAAAGTGGATATCCGCTTATTTTAAAAGATGCGATTCAAAATTTAAATGATGTTCAGGAAGAAGGAACAATCATTAAAGTGGTAGATGAGAAGAACCATTTTGTCGGAAAAGGTTATTATGGAAAACAAAATAAAGGATACGGCTGGATTTTAACGAGAAAAGAGAGTGAACAAATTAATCAATCTTTCTTTGAAAGTAAAATAAAATCTGCCTTACATAAACGAAAGCAATTTTATAAATCAAGTGATACGACAGCATTCCGCGCTCTAAACGGTGAAGGTGATGGGCTTGGAGGCTTAATCATCGATTATTATGATGGCTATTATGTAGTTAGTTGGTATAGCGAAGGGATTTATACTTTCAGAGATGAGATTATAGCAGCTCTTCAAAAAGTAGCAAATTTTAAAGGTATTTATGAGAAGAAGCGCTTTGATACGAAAGGGAAATATATTGAAGGCGATGATTTCGTAGCAGGAGAGCGCGGTGAGTTCCCGCTTATCGTAAAAGAGAATGGTGTGAATTTCGCTGTTTATTTAAATGACGGAGCGATGGTTGGGGTATTTTTAGATCAGCGTAACGTGCGAAAACAAATTCGTGATAAATATGCGAAGGGAAGAACAGTATTAAATATGTTCTCTTATACAGGTGCCTTCTCTGTATTTGCAGCGCTTGGTGGAGCAAGCAAAACGACGAGTGTCGACCTTGCAAATCGTAGTTTAAGTAAAACGATTGAGCAGTTTAGTGTAAATGAAGTTGATTATGAAGCGCAAGATATCATTGTAGAAGATGTATTTCTTTACTTCAAATATGCAGCGAAGAAAAAAATGAAATTTGATATGGTCGTACTTGACCCTCCAAGCTTTGCGCGTTCAAAAAAATATACATTTAGTGCAGCGAAAGATTATAAAAACTTATTAAAAGAAACAATTGCCATTACAGAAAATAACGGTATTATCGTTGCTTCTACAAATTGTAGTGCATTCGATATGAAAAAGTTTAAAGGCTTTATTGATACAGCCTTTAAAGAAATGAATGGTAAATATAAAATATTAGAAGAACACTCTTTACCAGAAGATTTCCGTACAATCGATCAATTTAAAGAAGGAGACTATTTAAAAGTAGTTTTCATCGAGAAAATTAAAGGATAATAAAGAAAAAGGAGCTCGAGTTTACTTGAGCTCCTTTTCTTATTGAACGATATTTTGTACTCTACCGACTTGCCCGTCCTGCAATCGCACTTTAATGCCATGCGGATGAGAAGGGGAGTTCGTTAAAATATCTTTTACAATTCCACGTGTTAATTTGCCAGTTCGTTGATCTTGTTTTAATACAATATCAACTTCAAGGCCGGGTGCGATATTAGAACGTTTTTGTCCGTTCATTTATACACCTGTACGTCTACGTTGGTTGTTTGTCTTTTTCGTTTGTTGGTTTTGTAATTTTTTTGTTTCTTGGCTTTGGTTTTTGGCATTTTGACCATTACCGTTACCTTGCTTTTTCTTTGCAAGTTGTTCGCGCATTAAATCAGCTAAGCTTACTTTTTTGTTTTCTGACATGATAAGTCTCCTTTATATAAAGTTAATTATGAACAATCGTAGTGAATTTCATCATATCATTGTTAAGGAAGGAAGGGAAGTTGGTTTGAAAATTCATATATTTGTTTCAAGTCTGTAGTAGTTACGATACAATTGAATTGTTAACGTTTGTAAAAAGGGGATAGACATATGTCACATCATATATTATTAGTTGAAGATGATCTCTCAATTCAAGAGATGGTGGAAAAGTATTTAATAAAAGAGGGCTTTCAAGTTACAATCGCGTCTGATGGAGAAGAGGGCGTGAACACATATTTAAAAGGTTCATTTGATTTGATTATCCTCGACATTATGATGCCAAAGTTAGATGGCTTAGAGGTTGTACGCATCATTCGAGAAAAAAGTGCCGTTCCGATTTTAATGATGTCGGCAAAAGATACAGATGTTGATAAAGCTGTCGGATTAGGACTTGGAGCAGATGATTACATTTGTAAGCCATTTTCTATGATTGAATTAGCCGCGCGTGTAAAAGCAGGAATTCGGAGATCTACGAAATATTCAGCTACAGAAACAACAGAAAAGATGATTCAAATTGGTGATTTAACGATTGATCCAATTAATTTTACTGTGGAAAAAAACGGGAAGCCTCTCAAACTTACTTTAAAAGAATTTGAGATTTTAAAACTGTTTGTAAAGAATCAAAATCGTGTATTTACGAAAGCACAAATATATACACTAATTTGGAACGAAGAGTATTACGGTGATGATAACGTTATTAATGTTCATATGAGAAGATTGCGTGAGAAAATCGAAAGTGATCCATCTAATCCAGAATATATTAAAACGTTATGGGGTATCGGTTATAAGTTGGAAGTGATGTAATATGGTCAATTTGTTAATAGGTATTATTTTTATATTGTTATGTGTTATTTATATGCAATATAAAATGAGGAAAAATAGTAACAAAAATTTGCGATACACATATGAAAAGTTAGAAAGTATTGTTAATGAAAAAACAGGTGAGAAGTTACTTGTTATGACAGATGATCTAGAATTGCAAAAATTGTTAGTGGCAATTAATCAATTATTAGATGCAAAACAGAAAACGAATGCAGATCATGCAAAAGTAGAAATTTCGATGAGAAAAATGCTTTCAAATATTTCACATGATTTGAAGACGCCACTAACAGTTATTCTTGGATATACAGAAATGTTAAATAAGGATAAAACGATAAATAAAGAAGAACAACAAATCTTACTTGAAAAGGTACATGTGAAAACACTAGAAGTAATGGAACTAATTCATAAGTTTTTTGATCTAGCAAAGTTAGAATCTGGTGACAAGGCAATCGAGATGACAAAAGTAAATATGAATGAAGTTTGTCGAGAGAAGATTTTATCTTTTTATGATTTAGTGACGTCGAAAGGTTTTCATGTTCATATTGATATACCAGAAAGAAATATATATGCACTTGGAAATGTAGAAGTATTAGGCAGGGTATTGAACAATTTAATATCAAATGCGATTACATATGGAGACGATGGAAAGACACTTGGTATGACGTTAAGAGATGATGAAACGAATGTGTATATAGACGTATGGGATACAGGAAAAGGAATTGATGAATCGCATATTGATAAAGTGTTCGAGCGTATGTACACACTTGAAGATTCAAGAAATAGATTGTACCAAGGGAGCGGTTTAGGGTTAACGATTACGAAAAGACTGGTGGAAGCGATGGATGGAAAAATTCATCTTTCTAGTAAGCCGTATGAAAAAACAATTTTTACAGTTGCATTAAAGAAGATGCAGTTTTAGCTTGTAGAGAAGTAGATTCTACAAGCTTTTTTGCAGCGTAAGGAATTTGTAAGAAACGGGTAAGAAAAAAGAGATTTCCGTTGTCTATTATAGAAATATAAAGTAGTGCGAAAGGGGAAAGTGACATGACCTATATTTTAAAAACAAATCAGTTAACGAAAGTGTTTAAAGGGAAAGAAGTTATTTCTAGTGTTAACATGCATGTAAAAAAAGGAGAAATATATGGTTTCTTAGGACCGAATGGTGCTGGTAAAACAACGATTATGAAAATGATTACAAATTTAATAAAACCGACGAGTGGTGATATTGAAATCTTCGGTGAGAAATTAACAGATACATCTTATGAAGTATTAAAAAGAATGGGGACAATTATTGAATATCCAATCTTTTATGATAAATTAACGGCGAAAGAAAACTTAGAATTACATTGTGAATATATGGGCTATTACGATAAAAACGCAATTGACCATGCTTTACATTTAGTGAAGCTGCAAGGCATAGATAATAAAAAAGTAAAAGATTTTTCATTAGGAATGAAACAACGACTCGGTATTGCAAGGGCAATCGTAACAAAGCCAGAATTACTCATTTTAGATGAACCAATTAACGGTTTAGATCCAATTGGTATTAAAGAATTAAGAGACTTATTTAAAATGCTCTGCAAAGAATATGGCATTACATTATTAGTCTCTAGTCATATTTTAGGTGAGATGGAGCTAATGGCGGATACAATTGGTGTAATTCAAAATGGAAAACTAATAAAAGAAGTTTCAATGAAGAGTATTAACGGAAAACAAACAGAGTACATTGAAATCACTGTTCCTGATGTGAAGCGTGCAGCTTATATTTTAGAAGATAAACTTGGCATAAAAAATTATAAAATAATGAGTGGAAATATGATTCGTGTGTATGATACAGAAGTGTCTCAGCAAGCCATTTCAAAAGCGCTTATTATGAACGATGTGGAAATTGAAAGTATTAATAAGAAACATAGTTCCTTAGAGGAATATTTCTTAAATGTAATGGATGGAGAGGGCATTCATGCTTAATGGATTGTTAGTGAATCTAGTAAGTGGATTGGTCGTAATGTTCATAAGCGGGATTTTATATTATAGGAAACCAGAGCGGAAATGGTTGTTAATTCTACTAGTGATAGGAATGTTAAGCTTCGTTACTGCTGGAATTAGAATGTTAGCAGTGTAGAGACAGTTATATAAAGAATGGAGGCGTGGTTTGTATGTTTAAATTAATGAAGCTCGAATGGAAGAAACATCAATTATCTAGTTACTTTAAAAGTGTAGCAATTTGTATTATAGCAATTTTCGCTGTAGTAAGCCTTATGGCAGTGGGAATGAAAGCCGAGGAAGACGTGCTCTTCTCTGACTTCACACAGAACATGGCTTTAGTAAATATTTTTATTAGGGTAACATTCATTATTTTTAGTTCGGTCATTTTATCACGTTTAGTAATTGATGAGTATAAGAACAAAACGATACAACTATCATTTATGTATCCGCTGCAAAGGAAAATGCTAATGAGTGCGAAATTAACAATTGTTTTCTGTTTTTGTTTTGTGAGCACGATTATCGCGACTTTCATTATTAGCTTGCTCGTATATTTTGTGAGTCCAATGATGGGACTGATTGAAACACCTGCTACGATAGGCGAAATAATAGCTATCGTTCCAGGTACTATTATAAGTGCATTTATGATATCTGGTATAAGTTTAATTCCTTTATTTTTTGGAATGAGAAAGAAATCGACACCGACAACGATTACTTCGGCAGTAATAATTGGTATGCTGATTAGTGGTAACGTTGGTGCTGGAAACGGTCAAGTAAGTATGTTTGATTTTATAGCTATCCCAATCGTGCTCTGTTTATTAGGAATTTTCATTAGTTATCTATCATTTCGTAAAATCGACAAGATCGATGTGGCGTGAAGTAAGCTTAAAACAAAAACGAACTGGGGTATGAATGGTGAAAAGAATAATAGTAATTGCAATAGTATTCATTACAATTGCTAGTGTAGTTTTTGGTATTAAGGTATTTCAGGGGAAAGATTTTAAGAAAGAAAAGTCTTTTGATATAAATAATATAAAAGAAATAGAAGTAGACAATGAAAATTGGAATATTGAATTTAAAAGTACAGATGCTAACAAAATAGTCATTTCGGCTCAAGGTAAACGTTTAGATAAAGAGGTAGATCCTGTCGAAATAGAACAGGCAGGGAATAAAGTTATAGTTAAGCAAAAACAAAAGGCGACCAGATTTTTTTATGGTTTTACGTTTAGGAAGAAAAATAGTATATGTATAGCTATTCCGAAGAAAGAAATAGATAAAATTGTATTAAATAATAAATCGGGTGATGTGAAAATAAACGATATAGTAGTAAAAAGCATCGTGACAAAAGGCAAATCTGGAGATGGAATGATTACAGGACTATCGGCAGAGAAGGGTGAATTTACATCCGAAAGCGGAGATTTAATGTTAAAAGATAGTTCATTACAAGAAGTAAATATAACTTCCACTACTGGTGATAATTATGTAAAAAATGTAAAAAACGAAAATATGAACATCACTTCAACATCTGGGGAAGTATTACTGAAAGATATGACAGTAGGAAAATCATTATTTGTAGAAACAAAATCAGGGGATATTGGCGTACGGTATAAAGGTGTCCCGGCATCATTGAAGCTTATGGCTAAAAGTAATTCGGCTGACGTAATAGTGGATTTAAAAGGACTTAAGAAAGATAAAAATACAGAAAAAATAAAAGTAGGAACAATTGGTGATGCGAAAAATGAAGCGAAGATTTTAAGTGAAACAGGAGTCATTTATATTGATTAAATCTTAGGAGGAAGGAGGACACTATCATGCTACATTTAATGAAGCTAGAATTGAAAAAGTTTAAGCTTGGTTGGTACGTGAAGAGGGCAATTATTGCGAATATTGTTATACTGGCAGTAATGATCTTTGTGAGCATCATCGCTCAAGTAGAAGGTGATGCAGAAATAAGGAATCCAGAGACGATATTGTTAATGGCTAGCACAATAGTAAGAGCAACATTTATTATTTTTGGTAGTGTATTAATCGCAAGGTTAATAATTGGCGAATATAAAAATAAAACAATACTACTTATGTTTTCTTATCCTATTAACCGAAAGAAAATGATGGCTAGTAAGTTGGCTATTACAGCGATAGTAACATTTATAACAGTTATTGTATCTAACATTTTAGTAGTAGGAATTTTCTTTGGGATAGATAGCTATTTTTCAATTCTTCCTAATTCATTCACAGTAGATCAATTGGTGCAAGAAGGAATAAAACTGGTTCCTTTAGCCATTGCAACTGCGGGAATGAGTTTAATCCCTCTATGTTTCGGAATGCGTAAACGTTCAGTGCCAACTACAATTGTTTCATCTCTTATCGTTGTCTCAATTGCAATGAATAGCAACCCAGAGTTTTCTACAGCAACTTTTCTTCCCCTTCAACTAGCATTGGCAGCAATTGGAGTTGCCATTGCATATTACGGAATTAAAAATATAGAGAAGGAAGATATAACTGTATGATAAGAATACGTAAAATAGTTTCACATGAAACAAGTTACAGAAAAAGACAAGATGTGTAAACACCTTGTCTTTTTCTGCTGTTACATTTTAGGAGCTTCCATTCCAGCGGCAGCCCATTCTTCTTTTGCAGGGCCATATACGCCAGGGACTGTTAAGCCAGCTTGCCTCATTAATACCGTCATTTGCCCGCGGTGATGATTTTGATGATTGATGAGTGTCATTAAAAATATAGAATTCGGCATAGGGCGACCAAAGAAGTCATTAATAGTAGCTAAGTCTTTATCAGTCCATTTACTTTGAAGTGTTTCAACAAAAGCCGCGTTTACTTTACGGTATTCAGCTGCAATTGTTTTTGCAGAAGTTGGAACAGGATAATCTTTCGTTTCTCCTTCAAACTTTAGCCCTGTGCCAGATAGTATAACAGGAATTGCCGTCACGATATGCCAAGCGACTCTTCCTAACGTCCAATGTCCAGGTGCAATTTCTTGTGACAAAGATTCATCTGTTAGTACATCGAGCATCTTTTGAGTAGATTCAGCCTCGTATGTCCACGATTGTAAGAAGCCTTCAATAGTTTGGTACATTGTTATCCCTCCTAGTTATGTTCATAGGTTAAATTCGTGAAAAAAAGATAGTTTCCTTCGGGCTTATGAGAATGAATGAAAAAAGAGGCTTCTCACGTAAGAAGCCTCTTTTTTAATTAACCTTCTTCCCACTCTTTCTCATTAGCCATAAGAAATAAGGCGCTCCAAGTACAGCAACGTTCAAATCTGTGTTAACAATAAAAGGGGGGAATAATCGCTGAGCCGAGAGCTGAAATACCGGTTCTTATTAAAGTAAGGAGTGTTGAGCTAAACCCTAATTTTCATGAAAAGAAAAGTACAATTCCAACTGCAAGTAATCTGCCGATGAATACACCAATTGGATTGAAATTTATATGTGTATGCAGAATGGAGAAAAAGAATTTCGTTTGAGCAAGAAGGCGAAAGTACAAGCAACAGGAGTGAGAATCGCATGTAATAATTACTAGAATGTATGGAATAAATCTGCGTTTATCCCCACTAGGCAAAGTATGTCTTTGTTATTTAGATAGTTGTTTTCTAACTCGTTGATTGTACTTAAAAGATCGAATGTAAAGGAAGTGATCAACATGTCTTCATGGCTCAATAATACAAATGGATATTGTAGTTGTAATAATCAAAATGGTGTACATGTTGATTCATGCTGTTTTAGTTGTGATGGGACAGTACCTAAGGTTGGTCCAACCGGTCCGACGGGGGCAACAGGATCAACGGGAGCGACAGGCCCAACAGGAGCAACAGGTGACACAGGTCCAACCGGATCAACGGGATCAACGGGATCAACGGGAGCAACAGGAGCAACAGGGTCAACAGGTCCAACGGGAGCGACGGGAGTAACAGGATCAACGGGTCCAACGGGAGCGACAGGAGTAACAGGATCAACAGGTCCAACGGGAGCGACAGGAATAACAGGATCAACAGGTCCAACGGGAGCGACGGGAATAACAGGGTCAACGGGAGCGACGGGAGTAACAGGATCAACAGGTCCAACGGGAGCGACGGGAGTAACAGGATCAACAGGTCCAACGGGAGCAACAGGTGACACAGGTCCAACCGGATCAACGGGATCAACGGGATCAACGGGAGCAACAGGAGCAACAGGGTCAACAGGTCCAACGGGAGCGACGGGAGTAACAGGATCAACGGGTCCAACGGGAGCGACAGGAGTAACAGGATCAACGGGTCCAACGGGAGCGACAGGAATAACAGGATCAACAGGTCCAACGGGAGCGACGGGAATAACAGGGTCAACGGGAGCGACGGGAGTAACAGGATCAACAGGTCCAACGGGAGCGACGGGAGTAACAGGATCAACAGGTCCAACGGGAGCGACGGGAGTAACAGGATCAACGGGTCCAACGGGAGCGACAGGAGTAACAGGATCAACGGGTCCAACGGGAGCGACAGGAATAACAGGATCAACAGGTCCAACAGGAGCAACGGGGGCAACCGGAGCTACAGGTACAAGTATCACGGCGACGTATGCATTTGCAAATAATACGTCGGGAACAGCGATATCGGTACTTCTTGGTGGAACGAATGTCCCGCTTCCGAATAATCAAAACATCGGTCCAGGAATTACTGTTTCTGGTGGGAATACAGTATTTACGGTTGCAAATGCTGGGAATTATTATATTTCATATACGATTAATATAACGGCTTCATTATTAGTCAGTTCTCGTATTACAATTAATGGAGCACCACTTGCTGGAACGATCAATTCTCCTGCGTTAGCAACTACATCATTTAGCGCAACAATTATTACAACTCTTGCAGCAGGAGATGCTATTAGTTTGCAACTATTTGGTTTGTTAGCTGTTGCAACATTATCAACAACTACACCAGGAGCTGTGTTAACGATAATAAGATTAAGCTAAATAATAACTCTCTTATTTTTTTATAGATTAGGAGAGTTTGTACATATAATAAGAAGTTAATGGAGTGAAGCATAGTTATATAAAAGTCAGAATATTATGATTGTAACGTTATGGTGACTATAATATAATGAAAACAACCTCATGAATGAACATTCATTTATTTTTATGTATTTGAAGGGGGAATGAAGGTGGAAAAACCATGGTTGAAAAATTATCCAGAGGAAATTCCAAGTACAATTTCTTATGATATTCAGCCGCTTCATAAATATGTAGAACAGATGGCTTCTCGCTACCCAGAAAAGAAAGCGCTTCACTTTTTAGGGAAGGATATTACATTTTCAGACTTTCATGATAAGGTGAAGAGATTTGCAAATTATCTTCAAAAGCTCGGTGTGGAAAAGGGTGATCGAGTTGCCATTATGTTGCCGAATTGTCCGCAAGCTGTAATCGGTTATTACGGTACATTACTTGCGGGAGGTATCGTAGTCCAAACAAATCCATTATATACAGAAAGAGAATTAGAATATCAACTTCATGACTCGGGAGCAAAAGTCATTCTTTGCCTCGATTTAGTGTTCCCAAGAGTAACGAATGTTCAATCTGCTACAAAAATTGAGCATATTATCGTAACTCGTATTGCGGACTTTTTGCCCTTCCCTAAAAATCTATTGTATCCATTTGTGCAGAAAAAACAGTCAAATTTAGTTGTGAAAGTATCAGAGAGTGAAACGATTCACCTTTGGAACTCAGTAGAAAAAGAAGTGAATACGGATGTTGAGGTGCCTTGTGATCCTGAAAATGATTTAGCTCTTTTACAGTACACAGGAGGAACAACTGGATTTCCGAAAGGCGTTATGTTAACGCATAAAAACCTCGTTTCTAACACTTTGATGGGAGTTCAATGGTTATATAATTGCAAAGAAGGAGAAGAAGTCGTTCTTGGGGTTCTTCCATTTTTCCACGTGTATGGCATGACGGCTGTTATGAATTTAAGTATTATGCAAGGATACAAAATGGTTCTTATTCCAAAATTTGATATGAAAATGGTCTTTGAAGCGATTAAGAAGCATAAAGTGACATTGTTCCCAGGGGCACCAACTATTTATATCGCTCTTTTAAATAGCCCGCTTTTAAAAGAATACGATATTTCTTCTATTCGTGCTTGTATTAGTGGATCAGCACCACTGCCGGTAGAGGTACAGGAAAAGTTCGAAACAGTTACAGGTGGTAAACTAGTAGAGGGATATGGTTTAACAGAATCATCTCCAGTTACACATAGTAATTTTTTATGGGAAAAGCGAGTGCCAGGTAGCATTGGAGTTCCGTGGCCAGATACAGAAGCAATGATTATGTCGCTTGAAACTGGTGAGGCATTACCACCGGGAGAAATCGGTGAAATTGTAGTAAAAGGCCCTCAAGTTATGAAAGGGTATTGGAATAAGCCAGAAGAAACAGCAGCTGTGCTGCAAGATGGGTGGCTTCATACAGGGGATGTTGGCTACATGGATGAAGATGGCTTTTTCTATGTGAAAGATCGTAAGAAAGATATGATTGTTGCGAGTGGATTTAATGTGTATCCTCGTGAAGTAGAAGAAGTATTATATGAGCATGAAAAAGTGCAAGAAGTAGTGACGATTGGAGTTCCCGATCCGTATAGGGGAGAGACAGTTAAAGCGTTTGTTGTGTTAAAAGAAGGTACGGCGTGTTCTGAGGAAGAATTAAATCAGTTTGCTCGTAAATATTTAGCGGCCTATAAAGTTCCGAAAGTATATGAGTTTAGAGATGAACTGCCGAAAACGACAGTTGGGAAAATTTTGCGCCGTGTCCTAATTGAGGAAGAGAAAAGAAAGAATGAGGATGAGCAAACGGGCTAAGGCCCTTTCTTTTTGAAAAAATGGGATTGACACTTTTCTAAATAGTCAGTATTATAAGAATATGAATGACTATTCATTCAGTCATCTTCTTGAAGGGGACAGTAAAGTGAAGAAAAATAGACCGAAATACAATCAAATTATTGATGCGGCAGTCATTGTGATTGCGGAGAATGGGTACCACCAAGCGCAAGTTTCTAAAATAGCAAAGCAAGCTGGGGTAGCTGATGGCACGATTTATTTATATTTTAAAAATAAAGAAGATATATTAATATCCTTATTCCAAGAGAAGATGGGAGAATTTGTCGAAACAATTCGTCAAAAAACAGCAGGAATTGAAAGCGCTGTATCGAAGTTATTCATGTTGGTAGAAACGCACTTCTTGCTGTTGTCGCAAAATGATCCTCTTGCTATCGTTACGCAATTAGAGCTAAGACAGTCCAATCAAGACTTACGCCTGAAAATAAATGAAGTATTAAAAGGCTACTTACAAGTTATTGATGAGATTTTAGAGACAGGTATAAAGCAAGGTGAATTCCAAGCGGATTTAAATGTTCGCGTGGCAAGACAAATGATCTTTGGAACAGTAGATGAAGTTGTGACCAATTGGGTAATGAGCGATCATAAGTATGATCTGGTCGCACTTTCAAAAACGGTACATGGGCTACTTATTGCAGCTTGTGGTTATCGTCAATAATGGGAGGGATCATGTTGAAATTCCTATCTGTAAGAGTTGAAGATCATATCGCGGTGGCTACGTTAAATCATGCGCCAGCTAACGCGATGTCTTCACAAGTTATGCATGACGTTACTGAATTAATTGATCAAGTGGAGAAGGATGATAACATTCGTGTTGTTGTTATTCACGGTGAAGGGCGCTTCTTCTCGGCGGGAGCAGATATTAAAGAATTTACATCTGTTACTGAAGCGAAGCAAGCGACTGAATTAGCGCAGCTTGGACAAGTTACGTTTGAGCGCGTTGAAAAATGTTCAAAACCAGTTATCGCGGCAATTCATGGAGCGGCACTTGGCGGCGGCCTTGAGTTTGCTATGTCTTGCCACATGCGCTTTGCAACTGAAAGTGCAAAACTTGGTTTACCTGAATTAACACTTGGATTAATTCCTGGATTTGCAGGTACACAGCGATTACCACGTTATGTTGGGAAAGCGAAAGCTTGTGAAATGATGTTAACAAGTACACCGATTACTGGTGCAGAAGCATTAAAATGGGGACTAGTTAACGGAGTTTTTGCTGAAGAAACATTTTTAGATGATACGCTTAAAGTTGCAAAACAGATTGCTGGAAAAAGCCCAGCGACGACTCGTGCTGTACTAGAGTTATTGCAAACGACGAAATCGTCTCATTATTATGAAGGTGTACAACGCGAAGCTCAAATCTTTGGTGAAGTATTTACGAGTGAAGATGGAAGAGAAGGTGTAGCGGCGTTTTTAGAAAAACGTAAGCCTTCATTTAGCGGCAGGTAGTTCAATTATTTTTTTAATATAAATTAACAGAAAATTAAAATTGATAGAATCTTTCTGAAAAACAAGGGGGTAAATGGAATGAACATCTACGTACTCATGAAACGAACATTTGATACAGAAGAAAAAATCGTAATTAAAAACGGTGCAATTTACGATGGCGAAGCGGAATTCATCATCAACCCTTACGATGAATATGCAATTGAAGAAGCAATTCAAGTAAGAGACGCACAAGGTGGAGAAGTTACTGTCGTAACAGTTGGTGGCGAAGATAGTGAGAAAGAACTTCGTACGGCGTTAGCGATGGGCTGCGATAAAGCGGTATTAATTAATATTGAAGATGATGTAGAAAATGGTGACCAGTTCACGACAGCAAAAGTGCTTGCTGAATATTTAAAAGATAAAGATGCAGATTTAATTTTAGGCGGAAACGTTGCAATTGATGGTGCATCTGGACAAGTTGGTCCGCGTGTAGCTGAAGCGTTAAATATTCCGTACGTAACGACAATTACAAAACTTGAAATTGACGGTACAAACGTGAAGATTGAGCGCGATGTTGAAGGTGATACAGAAGTGATTGAAACTTCATTACCAGTTTTAGTAACAGCACAGCAAGGTTTAAATGAACCTCGTTATCCATCGCTTCCAGGTATTATGAAAGCGAAGAAAAAGCCACTAGAAGAATTAGAATTAGATGATTTAGATTTAGAAGAAGATGATGTGGAAGCAAAGACAAAAACAATTGAAATCTATTTGCCTCCTAAGAAAGATGCAGGAAAAGTGTTACAAGGCGAGCTGCAAGATCAAGTAAAAGAACTTGTATCGTTGCTCCATACAGAAGCGAAAGTAATCTAATAAAATACGAAATTATATATGCAGGAGGGAAAATCTATGGCTCGTAAAGTATTAGTAATGGGTGAAGTTCGTGATGGATCGCTACGTAACGTTTCGTTTGAAGCGGTAGCAGCAGCAAAAACAATTGCAGAAGGCGGTGAAGTAGTAGGTCTTCTAGTTGGAGATAGCGTTGCTTCTTTTGCAAATGAATTGATTCATTACGGTGCAGATCGCGTTGTGACAGTTGAAAATGATAAATTAAAATCATATACATCTGATGGCTATGCACAAGCATTTTTAGCTGTATATGCTGAAGAAAATCCAGAAGGAATTGTATTTGGACATACAGCACTTGGTAAAGATTTATCACCAAAATTAGCAGCGAAGCTTGAAGCTGGTCTAGTTTCTGACGTAACTGCTTTAGAAGTTGAAGGTGGAAATGTTATCTTTACTCGTCCAATTTACTCTGGTAAAGCGTTTGAGAAGAAGATTGTAACAGACGGCATCTTATTTGCGACAGTGCGTCCAAATAACATCGCAACGCTCGAAAAAGATGAGTCTCGCAGTGGTGACGTGTCTTCTATTACAGTAGATGTGAAAGACTTGCGTACAATCATTCAAGATGTCGTTCGTAAGACGGCAGAAGGCGTTGATCTTTCTGAAGCAAAAGTTATTATCGCTGGCGGACGCGGTGTGAAGAGCGAAGAAGGGTTCAAACCATTAAAAGAGTTAGCTGACGTATTAGGCGGCGCTGTTGGAGCATCTCGTGGTGCTTGTGACGCTGAGTATTGCGATTACTCATTACAAATTGGTCAAACTGGTAAAGTTGTTACGCCAGACCTATACATTGCATGCGGTATTTCTGGAGCGATTCAGCATTTAGCTGGTATGTCTAACTCAAAAATAATCGTTGCGATTAATAAAGACCCAGAAGCAAGTATCTTCAAAGTAGCTGACTACGGTATTGTTGGCGATCTATTTGAAGTGGTACCTCTTTTAACAGAAGAGTTTAAAAAGTTAAAAGTACATTCATGATTTGAGTACCCTTGAGTTCCAAGTGAAGTACCCCTATATATAGAAAAAGGTGAGAGATCCCCTGTCTCTCATCTTTTTAGTATTTAATCCGTATTTTTATATAGTATAAAGGAACACTTTTTTGTTACAATACATAACGATACATATTATTCGCCACGTATATAAGTTAATGATATACTCTTGGTAGAATATACTTGAAGGAGGAAATAAAATGGCAATTGTAAACGCAAATGACCAAAGCTTCGCAGCAGAAACTAGCGAAGGTGTTGTATTATTAGATTTCTGGGCACCTTGGTGTGGACCTTGTAAAATGATCGCTCCTGTATTAGAGGAAATTGATGCAGAACTAGGCGAAAAAGTAAAAGTAGTAAAAGTAGACGTGGATGAAAATCAAGAAACTGCTCGTCAATTCGAAGTAATGAGCATTCCAGCTCTTTTCGTATTAAAAGACGGTAAAGTAGTTGATCAAGCGTTAGGTTACAAACCGAAAGAAGCGTTAGTAGAATTAGTTTCTAAACACTTCTAAAATAAAAAGGCTACCAAATGGTAGCCTTTTTTATTTTCCTTTTTTACACCTTTCCGTTACAATGAAAGAACGTATGTTGGGTATTTTGGCATAGTATGTTTTCATGTGAAAATAAAAATGCTAAGCATGTAGAAATGGAGGGTAACGAGTGCACGAACATTTAAAAGAAAAATTGGCCATTTTACCAGATCAACCTGGTTGTTATTTAATGAAAGATAAGCAAGGAACGGTTATATATGTCGGAAAGGCAAAAGTGCTTAAAAATCGTGTGCGCTCGTACTTTACTGGTTCGCATGATGGGAAAACACTTCGGTTAGTAGGAGAAATTGTAGATTTTGAATATATTGTAACCTCCTCAAATCTAGAGGCTCTCATTTTAGAGTTAAACTTAATAAAAAAACATGATCCAAAATATAATATTCAATTAAAAGATGATAAAACATATCCTTTTATTAAAATTACAGCTGAGAAACAGCCGCGATTACTCATTACGCGAAATGTAAAAAAGGATAAGGGAAAGTATTTTGGTCCTTATCCGAATGCACAATCAGCTCATGAAACGAAAAAACTGCTAGATCGTATGTACCCGCTTCGTAAGTGCTCAAATATGCCCGATAAAGTTTGTTTATATTATCATATGGGTCAATGTTTAGCACCTTGTGTGAAAGAAGTTACGGAAGAACAAAATAAAGAAATTGTAGATGAAATTATTAAGTTTTTAAATGGTGGACATAAAGAAGTTCGTTCAGAATTAGAAACAAAAATGTATGAAGCTTCAGAGAAACTAGAGTTTGAACGTGCAAAAGAGTTACGTGATCAAATTGCTCATATCGATGCGATTATGGAAAAGCAAAAGATGATTATGAGTGATTTAGTGGATCGTGATGTGTTTGGCTATGCAGTTGATAAAGGGTGGATGTGTGTTCAAGTTTTCTTCGTTCGAAAAGGAAAGCTAATTGAACGTGATGTTTCTATGTTTCCAATCTACGATGAACCAGAAGAGGGGTTCTTAACGTTTATCGGTCAATTTTATGAAAACAGCAGTCATTTTAAGCCGAAAGAAATTGTCGTTCCAGGAAGTATAGACTCTGAATTAGTAGAACGCTTTTTAGAAGTGGAAGCGACACAGCCGAAACGCGGTAAGAAAAAAGATCTTGTAGAACTGGCAAATAAAAATGCGAAGATTGCCTTGGAAGAGAAATTCTATTTAATTGAACGTGATGAAGAACGAACGATTAAAGCGGTAGAGAATTTAGGGGAGCAGCTCGGAATTGAAACGCCTTATCGTATTGAAGCGTTTGATAACTCAAATATTCAAGGGACAAATCCTGTTTCGGCAATGATTGCTTTTATTGATGGGAAACCAGCTAAGAAAGAATACAGGAAATATAAAATTAAAACAGTTCAAGGACCAGATGATTATGAGTCTATGAGAGAAGTTGTGAGACGCCGTTATACAAGGGCGCTGAAAGAGGGGTTACCTTTACCAGATTTAATCATTATTGATGGCGGAAAAGGTCATCTGGCGGCTGCAAGTGATGTTTTAGAAAATGAGCTCGGTTTATATATTCCGATGGCAGGTCTTGTAAAAGATGACAAACATAAAACATCTCATTTAATTATTGGAGATCCACCTGAACCTGTGATGCTTGAGAGAAATAGCCAAGAATTTTATTTATTGCAGCGCATTCAAGATGAAGTGCATCGATTTGCAATTACATTCCATCGTCAATTACACGGGAAATCTGTCATTCAATCGGCACTCGATGATATTCCTGGAATTGGAGATAAACGAAAAAAGATATTGTTAAAACATTTCGGATCGCTAAAAAAGATGAAAGAGGCTTCTGTAACAGAATTTGTCGAAGCGGGTATGCCGAAAAATGTCGCAGAGACGATTTATAGTTATTTAGCGGATAAGAAGACGTTGTAGTTTACAACGTCTTCTATTTTTTGGTATAATTTCTGAAGATTTAAAATAAATTCAAATGAATGAAAATGCAAAAAGTCAACTAAACTGATATGTCTAGTTGACTGTGGGTAATGCTACACTTCAATGAGGTCTTTTATATCCCATTTTACGAGAAATGTAATAGAGTCTGAACGTTTTTTCTTTTCTTCGTAGGACTCTGCAACGACGTTTCGTTGCTTTTGAATTTGTTCAGCGATGAACCCAGCTTCTAATTGATAAGAAGAATGTCTTTTTTGTTTTTGACGTTCAGCGATGAGTGTGCCTTTAAGTTGGAACTGCATTTCACGACGCTTATGTTCAATAATGCTTAAAGTGCCCCAGCCAGCTTTTTCAAAGAACTGAATGACTTCTTCAATTGTGTCTAGTGGATATTTTCTTGCAAGGTTTCTACCGGACCAGTATAAAATACCATCTAGATCGTTACCGATTAAATCAGGTAGTAATTCTTCACGTAGCAATTCGTAAGCGAAGGCGTTCAATGAAACATCTTCTAAAGATGTTGTATCGATTGTATTTTTACTCACAATATTCCCCTCTTTCTATAGGGATTATTATATAACATTTCTCATTTATAAAAACAGATTTTTCTTTGGGAAAATCTGAATATATAAGAAGAAAAAAAGAATTGGCAAATTATATGCAAATTATGTATACGTTTTCTTGACGCTTCGACAAAAATAGGAGTAAAATGAACTTGGTATCAAATTATGCTGAAATATTTCGAATAATTTTTTCAGTTTTTCTTATGCCAATAGTGAAAAAACATTATTGCCATAAACTAATCTGAAAACAGCAGTCAATCATTCAAGGGGGGTAATGGGGACATGAAAGGCCGCGAGTATACGTTTCGTAAGTGGCACTCATTAATGGGGGTCATCCCGGTTGGTGTCTTTTTGACGCAACATTTAATTGTAAACAACTTTGCAACACGAGGAGCAGAGGCTTTTAACAAAGCTGCAGGCTTTATGGAGCTCCTTCCATTCCGGTATGCGCTAGAAATTTTCATTATCTTTTTACCAATACTGTACCATGCTATATATGGCTTATATATTGCATTTACAGCTAAGAACAATGCGGTTTCTTACGGTTATTTCCGCAACTGGATGTTCGTCTTCCAAAGAATTTCAGGTATCGTTACACTGATTTTCATTTCTTGGCACGTCTGGGAAACTCGTATTCAAGCAGCGTTAGGTAAAGAGGTAAACTATGACATGATGGCAGATATTTTAAACAATCCAGCTATGTTTGCATTCTACTTAGTTGGTGTTGTTTCAACAATTTTCCACTTTGCAAATGGACTATGGACATTCTGCATCAGCTGGGGAATTACAGTATCTCCACGTTCACAAAGAATCTCTACTTATGTAACATTAGCTATTTTCTTAGGTCTATCTTATGTAGGTGTGAGTGCATTATTAGCGTTCATCGATCCACAGCTAGCAAACCAGTAAGGAGTGGGAGAGCATGAAAGGGAAACTTATAGTAGTCGGCGGTGGCTTGGCTGGCTTAATGGCAACGATTAAAGCGGCGGAAGCAGGAGTAAATGTTGAACTGTTCTCTTTAGTACCAGTAAAACGTTCGCATTCTGTATGTGCCCAAGGTGGAATTAACGGTGCCGTAAATACGAAAGGTGAAGGGGATTCTCCATGGATCCACTTTGACGATACAATTTATGGTGGGGACTTCTTAGCGAACCAACCACCAGTTAAAGCAATGTGTGAAGCAGCACCTGGTATCATTCATTTAATGGACCGTATGGGTGTTATGTTCAACCGTACGGAAGAAGGACTTCTTGATTTCCGTCGTTTTGGTGGAACTCAACATCACCGTACAGCATTTGCTGGTGCAACAACTGGACAGCAATTACTATACGCATTAGATGAGCAAGTACGTCGTCACGAAGTAGCAGGACTTGTAACGAAATATGAAGGTTGGGATTTCTTACGAGCTGTTATTGATGATGAAGGTGTGTGCCGAGGAATCGTTGCACAAGACTTACAAACTATGGAGATTAGAAGTTTCCGAGCTGATGCCGTGATTATGGCAACAGGGGGCCCTGGTATCATCTTCGGAAAATCAACAAACTCCATTATCAATACAGGTACAGCAGCTTCTGCTGTATATCAACAAGGCGCATATTATGCAAACGGTGAGTTCATTCAAATTCACCCAACGGCAATTCCTGGAGACGATAAATTACGTCTGATGAGTGAATCTGCACGTGGTGAAGGTGGACGTGTTTGGACATATAAAGATGGTAAACCATGGTATTTCTTAGAAGAAAAATATCCGGCTTACGGAAACCTTGTACCTCGTGATATCGCAACGCGTGAAATCTTTGATGTTTGCGTAGAGCAAAAACTAGGTATTAACGGTGAAAACATGGTGTACTTAGATCTTTCTCATAAAGATCCGAAAGAACTAGATATTAAACTTGGTGGAATTATTGAAATCTATGAGAAATTTACAGGTGATGATCCTCGTAAACTACCAATGAAAATCTTCCCAGCTGTTCACTATTCAATGGGCGGGCTATGGGTTGATTATAAGCAGATGACAAGCATTCCAGGTTTATTTGCAGCAGGTGAGTGTGATTATTCTATGCACGGTGGTAACCGTCTTGGCGCGAACTCACTATTATCAGCAATTTACGGTGGTATGGTAGCAGGACCAAATGCAATTGAATATATGAAAGGTCTTTCTAAATCATCAGATGCTGTTTCATCTACTGTGTATGAACAAAATGAATTAATCGAAACAGAGAAATTTAACAATATTTTAACGCTCGATGGTAACGAAAATGCGTATGTTCTTCATAAAGAGCTTGGAGAATGGATGACAGATAACGTTACAGTAGTTCGTGAAAATAAAAAATTATTAGAAACAGATGCAAAAATTGAAGAGTTAATGGCTCGCTACAAACGTATTAACATTAACGATACAGCGAGATGGAGCAACCAAGGTGCTTCATTTACACGCCAACTTGCAAATATGTTTGAATTAGCACGTGTTATTACAATTGGTGCATATAACCGTAATGAGAGCCGTGGGGCGCATTACAAACCTGAATTCCCAAATCGTGATGATGCAAACTTCTTAAAAACTACGATGGCGAAATTTGAAGGAGAAGGAAATGCACCGGCATTCCATTACGAAGACGTGGATATTTCATTAATTAAACCACGTAAACGTGATTATTCTTCAAAACACGATGTAGCTGCTAAGAGTGAAGAGAAGGGGGATAAACAACATGTCTGAGAAAACAATCCGCCTCATCATTACGAGACAAGACGGACCAGATGCGCAAGCGTTTGACCAAGAGTTTGAAATTCCGTATCGTCCGAATATGAATATTATTTCGGCGCTTATGGAAATTCGTCGTAATCCTGTTGATTCAAAAGGAAACAAAACAACTCCGATTGCATGGGATATGAACTGTTTAGAGGAAGTATGTGGTGCATGTTCGATGGTGATTAACGGAAAACCACGTCAATCATGTACAGCGCTTATCGATCAATTAGAACAACCAATTCGCTTAAAACCGATGAAGACATTCCCGGTTGTTCGTGACTTACAAGTTGACCGTAGTCGCATGTTTAATGCTCTAAAACGTGTTAAAGCTTGGATTCCAATTGATGGTACGTATGACTTAGGACCAGGACCAAGGATGCCAGAGAAGAAACGTCAATGGGCTTATGAGCTTTCAAAATGTATGACATGTGGTGTTTGCTTAGAATCATGTCCAAACGTAAATAGTAAATCGGACTTTATTGGACCAGCACCGTTATCACAAGCTCGTTTATTTAACTCACATCCAACGGGTGAAATGCATAAAGCAGATCGCTTACGTGCAATTATGGGTGATGGAGGACTTGCAAACTGTGGTAACTCTCAAAACTGTGTGCAATCATGTCCAAAGGGTATTCCATTAACAACTTCAATTGCGGCGTTAAACCGTGATACAACAATTCAATCGTTCAAAGATTTCTTTGGTAGCGACAATAACTATTAAAAAATATTGCCTCTTCATTTCGAAGGGGCAATATTTATAACTGCATTTTTCTGTTTATTCTGTTTATTTTAAAGCGAAAAGGAGAGGGAACAATGAAGAGGATTTCTTATATTGAAGACTTTGAGCAATGGGAAAGTGGTTTTTCGTTTTACAATCCTGTAAAGGTTCGTTTTGGTGAAGTAGATATGTTTGGACATGTAAATAATGTCGTTGCCTTCACCTATTTTGAAGAAGCGCGTATCGCATTGTTTAAAGAACTTGGATTTATGCAAGAATGGACGCATGAATCTTCAGAAACGATGATTGTTGTTGCGGATTTACAATGTAATTTTATTAAACAAATATATTTTGATGAACAGTTGAAGGTGTATGTAAAAGCGGGATCAGTTGGAAATTCTTCATTAGATTTGCATTATATGGTGAAGAATGCAGAAGGAGAGGTTTGTTTAGTTGGTCGTGGAATGATGGTCCAAGCGTCGAAAAAAACAGGAAGAGGCGAACCGTGGCCTGAAGAGTGGAAGAAAAAATTACTACAATAATAGAGTGAAAGAAAAATAAGAGAGCAACATGCTCTCTTATTTTTTGTCTTCCATCGCTTCTTCTAATGTTAAATGATGTTTATATATGTATGTAGCGTATGGATTTCCAACGTAGCGCAAATGCCACGGTTCATATGAGTATTCTGTTGTTTCTGTTTTATCTTCTAAATAACGAATGACAAAGCCAAATTCATGAGCATGTTTTGCAACCCATTTACCTTCGGCTGTCTCTCCAAAAATAGGCTCTAATTGGAATTTAGCAGATTTTGAACTAATATCCATTGCTAAACCAGTTTGATGTTCACTCGTACCAGGAATGGCGCTTACTGAATCTGCCTCAGCTTTTCCTTGACGTCTAACGTATGTATCATGTAATGATTTTTGGCGTTTGTATGAACGATAACCAGATACAGCTGTAAGTTCAAGTCCTTCTTTTTTTGCTGCTGCAAACATATTTTCAAGCGCATCTGCAGCATCTTTGCGTAGCAATGTTTTTTCTTTATCTTTTGGACTAGTAAATGGTACATTTGGTCTTGTTAAGTCTTCAGGTGTGTATCCATCTGGTAGTTTTCGATGTTTATTAACTAATACAAGGTTAGAATCTGGATTTGTTACAACGGAAAAATCATTGTCTAGCTTCTTGGCGTTATGATCAGCTTTTGGAAAAGCAGGAATCTCTTCTTTTTGGTGATTATTATGCTGTTGACTTTCGACAGCTTTCGCCTCATTTTGTAGTGGCGATTTAGAATCAAAGTAAGCGAAAGAAGTGATACCGATTACAATAGTAGCGGCAGAAATAAGGATTATTTTTTTCATGATGCCTTGTAATCACGATCCTTTCTTAATAAAATATGTATCGTTTTTTATTATAAGTCTAGTTTACTGAAAAAGAAATATAAGAGTCGTAACGTAATAGAAATGCAAAGAAAATGTCAGAAAATGTGTGGAATTGTAGTATTTTTTTATATAATTCATTTCTTATCTTTCATGAAATTCATTTTTTATGTAATATATATACATAAGAAGATGTAGCGATTATCGAGAATAAAGAACTTCTTGTATAGACTAGGAGTGAATGGGAATGGATTTTGCAACACTTATTGGAATCATTTTAGGAGTAGTGGCGGTAGTTGTAGGGATGGTCGTCAAGGGCGCTGACGTAATGGCCTTAGTTAATCCTGCCGCAGCATTAATTATTTTTGTAGGTACATTTGCTGCAGTATGTATCGCATTTCCGATGGATCAATTAAAAAAGATTCCAAAATTATTTAAAGTTCTTTTTGGTTCTAATAAAAAAGATTTAAGTTATGAACAGTTGCTAGAATTGTTTGTTCATTGGACATCTGAAAGTAGAAAATACGGTATTTTGTCTTTAGAGCAGCAATTAGACAAAATTCAAGATGAATTTCTTTTGCGTGGTATGAAGTTTGTGATTGATGGCGTATCTGCAGAAGATTTAGAACAGATTTTAGAAGCTGAATTAGAAGCAATTGAAGAAAGGCATGCAAAGGGGGCAGCAATTTTTTCTCAAGCTGGTACATATGCACCAACATTAGGGGTTTTAGGTGCTGTTATTGGTCTTGTAGCTGCACTTGGTAATTTAACTGATATTGAAAAGTTAGGTCACGCTATTTCGGGTGCATTTATTGCAACGATTTTTGGTATTTTCTCAGGTTATATACTATGGCATCCATTTGCAAATAAATTAAAGCAAAAATCTGCAGCTGAATTAGAGAAAAAACGTTTAATTATTGATTGTTTATTAATGTTACAAGAAGGTACATATCCGTTTATTATGAAGAACCGCATTTTAGGTGCACTTTCTGCAACTGAGCGCAAAAAGCTTGAAAAAGGGGCAGAAAAAAATGCGGAGTAAAAAAAATAGAAGAAGTAAAAAGAAAAAACACGAAGAACATATCGATGAAACTTGGCTAATCCCTTATTCTGATATGTTAACGTTGTTGTTTGCATTGTTCATCGTTTTATTCGCAATGAGCAGTATAGATGCTGCTAAGTTTAAACAGATGGCTGTTGCTTTTCGAAGTGAATTAGCTGGTGGAACAGGTAACAAAGAATTTTTAAGTGATCAGAAGCCAAATGATGAAAAGGAATTATCAGCAAGTAGTTTAGAGTCTGAGAAGATTAAAAAGAATGCTGAAGCTGAAGTAAAGCAACAAGAAATGAACGAATTAAAAGCGGTACAAAAAGGTATTGATAAGTATATTGAGGAAAATCGATTATCTTCTTCTTTTAAAACTGATTTAACAGAAAAGGGATTGAAGGTAACGATATTAGAAAATGTACTATTTGATTCTGGGAAAGCGGACGTAAAATTAGAATCGTTAAGTATTGCGAAAGAAATGTCTAATTTACTTGTTTCAGCATCACCTCGTGAAATCACAGTATCTGGACATACAGATAATGTTCCTATTGCAAATGCGCAATTTGCATCGAACTGGGAATTAAGTACGCAGCGGGCAGTTAATTTTATGCAAGTATTACTGCAAAATAAAGAATTACAACCAGGAAAATTTAGTGCAGTTGGTTACGGAGAATATCGGTCAATTGCTCCAAATGATACACAAGAAGGAAAAGCGAAAAATAGACGTGTAGAAGTGTTTATTTTACCTTTAACGAGAAATATGCAATAAAAGAGGAGGGCACATGCCATCCTCTTTTATTTTGCATCAAATGATTTTAAGTTGTCATGGCGGATTTTATCTTTTTCTGCATCTGATTTTTTGAAATCATAATCATATAAAGCGCCTTCCCAATCACCATACATCGGATTAGGGAAAATAATAAATTTCTCACCAAATTGTGCTTTTGAATCTGCTACTGCTTGGTTTCGGTCCTTTACAGACTTTCCATCAAAACCAGTGAAGTCAGATAAGTTATCACCGAAGAATAAGACGATATCATGTGTTTGAGAAACGAGTTCACGTCGTTTTTCTTTTCCTTTTTCTTTCGGGTCTTGTAGTAATATATGTTCTTTTGTTGCTTGAGGAGCGCCTACACGCTCAAGATTTTTAATTGTTGCATCTAGTTGGTTCGTTTTACGATTTGAGATGTAGTAAATATCTACACCTTTAGACTCTGTATATTTTAAGAAATCAATTGCACCTGGAAGGGCCTCAGCTTCAGCCTTATTAATCCAATCATCCCATTTATACGGATAGCCTTTTCCTGTTTTTACGCTCATTGCTTGATGAGGACTGTTATCTAAAACAGTTTCATCTAAATCAAGTACGATAGCGGGTTTTTTCTCGGTTCCTTTTGCAAGAGCTGCATCAAGTTTCAATTGACCGATATTGTATCCTTGGTAGTACAGTGCTTTCGTTTCACCGGCTGTTTGATACCATAAATCAGCCATTAATTGCTGGTCTGTTAATTTTACTTTCTCTTCTTTCGCCACTGTTTTCTCTTGTGTTCCTGAACATGCTACAAGCGATGTAGATAGAACCGCTACAGATAATAAAGTGGTAATGCCCCTTTTCATCTTCATATGTACCCTCCTTGATGTTAGAAAACCAGTTAATATTATATATCGAAAAATAATATTTTTTGTATGAACATTTGCATATTGTCTTTTGTATATATAGTAGTATGTCCTATATTAGAAAGATGAGAAAAAATGATGGGAATTATTTTGACAAGTTTAATTGTCGAAATGACAATAATAATTGACAAATCATGTAATTTTATTTACAATTTTAACTAAATGAAACAAATGATGGATTAGAGAGATGCTACATAATAAGAGGATGGAGTGTAGTGCTATATTTTATCCTGAATAAACATAGTCTTTGAAAGAGAGTATGAATGATACTAAAGGGGAGGCTTTATACTTTGAGTTTACAAATTCAAAACTTAACGAAACAATTTGGGGAATCAAAAGCAGTTAACGGCTTGCAAATTTCGTTACCAAAAGGTGAAGTGTTAGGATTACTTGGACGAAATGGTGCAGGAAAAACAACGACAATCAAAATGCTTCTCGGATTATTAACGCCTAATGAAGGCTCTATTACATGGGATGGAAAACCATTTGGGACTAGTGGGGTAACGATAGGATACTTACCAGAAGAAAGAGGTTTATATACTAAAAGTAGAGTAATAGACCAGTTGCGATATTTTGGTAGATTAGAAGGAATGACGAAAAAAGAAGTAGATCTTGCTATTGATCACTGGTTAGATCGATTAGCAATACCAGAATATAAATTTAAAACAGCAGGAGAGCTTTCAAAAGGGAACCAGCAAAAAATTCAATTAATTGCTGCTCTTCTTCATAATCCAGAACTTCTCATTTTAGATGAGCCATTTAGCGGACTGGATCCAGTGAATGCTGGAATGTTAGCTAGCATTATTGAAGAACAAGTACAGAGCGGAAAGACAATTATTTTATCTAGTCATCGTATGGAACAAGTAGAGGCTTTTTGCCAACATGTATGTATTTTGAAAAAAGGCGAAGCAGTCGTAAAAGGCCAGTTAAGTGATATTAAAAAACAATATGGTTTTCGTAATTTAACGATTGAAGATACAGAAGTGAATGAGAAGGGATTAGAAGCTATACATGTATCGTATGAAAAACAACAAGGCCTTCTTTATGTGCGAGTACAAGATGATGCAGAAGCTCTCAACATTTTACAACAATTGCAAGAGCAGGGTGTTACCTTAAGACAATTTAAAATGTTAGAGCCGACGTTAAACGAAATTTTTGTAGAGAGGGCGAAATAACGATGCGTAAATTTTCTCACGTATTTTCATTTTATTTTAGAGAAGCATTTTTATCTAAAAAATCATTAATTACGAGTGCGATTTTATTTTTAGTTGTGTTTGGGATTTTTGCATTTAATCATTTTACTTCAGGCGATGATAAAAATAAGGATAAAGATAAAATTGCAGTTGTAGTAGAGAGTTCCACATATAAAGTACAAAAAGACGAGCTAAATAAGCTATTGCCATCAGCAAAAATAACAATTGGTTCAAAGGATGATTTTGATAAACTGCATAAGCAAGTAGAAGAAGGCGATTTAGATGGTCTATTCCATGTGACGGAAAAGGGTGGGGCTCCATCGATTACATATATGTATAATGGATTTCCAAGCCAAGCAACTTCTGCAATTATGGCAGGATATTTAAAGCAACAATATACGATGGTGACGATTGCCAAAAATAATGTTTCACCAGAAATTGCACAGCAATTACAAACAGAAATTCAAGTAAAGCAAGAAGCGATAAAAGATCGTACATCTTCTTTCGGAATTGCCTATTTCTTTACATTTGCTTTATATATGTTTATTGTAGCGTTCGGAAATACAATCGCAATGAATATTGCATCTGAAAAGGCGTCACGTGTAATGGAAGTAATGCTTCCGAAAGTGAAGCCTCTTACGATGATGTATGCGAAAATTTTAGCGGTTGTTTCAACGGCGTTATTGCAACTTGTCGTATTGGCGTGTGGTTATCTTATTCCATATTTGTTAGGTTGGGTCGATTTAGAAAGTGCCTCACTATTTGGTATTCCAATTGACTTTACGAAATTAGATGCAAAAGTTATCAGCATGTTTCTTGTTTATTTCATTACGGGATATTTACTTTATGCGATGATGTATGCTGCTGCTGGAGCTGTCGTATCTAAGACGGAGGATTTACAAGCTGTATCTTTCCCGGTAATGATTTTAATTATGGCTGCATTCTTTATTAGTATTAAATCATTAAGTGATCCGAATAGTACTATCGTTGTTGTAAGTTCTTACGTTCCATTTTTTACACCAATGGTTACCTTCTCACGTATTGTAGCTGGTGAAGCAGGTATGCTAGAAATTACGATAACATTAGCAGTCTTATTGGCGACAATTGCAGTATTAAATGCTGTTACAAGCCGCATTTACGTAAACGGCGTAATGAATTACTCAGATAAAGTGAAATTTAAAGATTTAGCGAAATTTATAAAGCGTCAATAATGAGAGAAAAGCATGATTTCCTATTGAAATCATGCTTTTTCTTTATGTATAAATTAAAAATAGTATATAATAATAAGAGTCGTCTTTTAATAGAATGAATAAAAAGGAGGGTGTGCAGATGGGGATTAGTAGTCGTTTTACAGTAGGTGTTCATATGCTGACATTACTTGCGATAGATCGAAACTCTCGCTGTACCTCTGAATGGATTGCCGGTAGTGTGAATACAAATCCAGTTGTGATTCGTCGCATTACAGGAATGTTGAAGAGAGCAGGACTTGTTGATGTACAAGCTGGTAAAGGTGGTACGACACTTGCTCGTGATTTAGAAGAAATTACATTACTTGATGTATATAAAGCAGTGGAAGTTGTAGAAGAAGGACAGCTATTTTCCTTCCATGAAAATCCCAACATTGAATGTCCAGTAGGAGCTAATATTCAATCAGTATTAGAAATTATTTTAATGCAAGCACAAGAAGCGATGGAAAATGTACTTGCAAATGTAACGGTAGATCAACTAGTTACAAATTTAAAGTCTAAAATGAAAGAGTAAAAAAGCGAGCATCCTCATAATGAGGGCTCGCCTTTTTTTATTCAGAAATATTGAAAATTCTATTTTTCAGTATTTAAAATGAATTTACCTACGATAGCTGCTACGATACCACCAAGAATTGGTGCGATGATGAATACCCATAGTTGAGAAAGGGCTTCTCCGCCAGCGAATAAAGCTGGGGCGATACTACGAGCTGGGTTAACAGAAGTTCCAGTTAACGGAATACCTAATAAGTGAACTAAAACTAATGTGAAACCAATTACTAATCCTGCTAGAGAAGAACTTCCTTTTTTACCTGTTACAGCAACGATCACTAAAATGAATACGAAAGTTAAAATAAATTCAACTAGAAATGCTCCAGATAAACCAAGAGTTCCAAAACCGTTTTGTCCTAAATTATCTAAAGGTGTTTTAGCAGATTTTAAAATTGTTACTAACGTTGCAGTTCCTAATAAACCACCTAAAATTTGAGCTAATACATAATAACAAAGTTCCATAGCGTTCATTCTTTTATTGATGAACATAGCTACTGATACTGCTGGGTTAATGTGACATCCAGAAATTGTTCCGATGCTATATGCCATAGCCACAATAGATAGACCGAAAGCCATGGCGATTCCTAATGTTCCAATTCCTTCAATTCCGCCGCCAATGACAGCTACTCCAGTTCCGAATAATACTAGTACAAATGTACCAATAAATTCAGCGATTGCTTTTTTTAACATAATTTACCTCCTATTGTTGCGCATGAACCGTATTATAACATAGGTTTTAGTATAAACCGTTAATGAAATACTATTCTGATAAGGCGCAATAGGGGGACAATAAAAAAGAGTATAGTTCTTTGTCACAGAACCATACTCTTTTTTTATGCTGTTTTTTTCTGTTTAACGACTGGAACAGAACGGTTTAAAATGCTATTTGCAACCATTCCTAACATAATAATAATCATTCCAAGTAGGGAAAGCCCCCCAGGAAATGAACCATTTAAGAAAACAATTTCGCCAAGCACGGTAAAGACCATCGTTCCAGCTTGCGTTGCTTCAACAGCTCCAAGTAGAGCGAGATTATCTTTGGCTAAGTCAGTAGCAAAGAAAAATGTCATTGTCGCTATAACGCCAGAACATAATGCTAACAAAAATCCTTGTAGCATTTGGCTTGATGTTGGAATACCAGTAGTAGAAAATCCGTATATACCAAGTAAAATTGTTATAGGAAGACTGCCTATTGCCATTCCTAATACACGTTGGAATGTATCAAGGCGCCCACCAACAAGTTCCATCATTTTTCGGTTACCGAACGGATATAAGAAAGCAGCTAACACGACAGGTAAAAACCCTGAAATAAACTGAGTTATTGTAATGTGACCTGCTGCAGTTGCTTGCATACAAATTACACCAAGTAAAATAAATAATGCAACGTATAAACTACGAAGTGGAATTTTTCCGCGTACAAGTTTCGTACCTGATTTCGTTTCTATTTTAACGAAAAATAATGGCGAGAGTAGTAAACCTGCTAATATAGTAACTTGCCAAGTTCCAGCAACGAGCCAAGCTGGAGAAAAGACAGCTGCAAAACTTAATAAAGAATAGAAACCAATACCAGCAACAGAACCCCACCCAATCCAAGCCAATGGATGTTTCTTTAATTCTTCCCATAACTCCCTTAAGTTTTTGCGAAATAAAACGATAAGGAATAAAATAGGGAGAGCAAATAAAAAACGGAAGGAAGCTGTCCAAGCCCAGCTCGTTCCAGATACATTCATCGCTCGATTTATAATAAAAGTTGCGGAAAAAAAGGCTGATGATAAAAGGCCTAATAAAATTGCGCGCATGAAGTATAGCACTCCTTTCGGAATTTAATGATTATGTATAGTATAATATACTTTATCTAGATAAAAGTAAACTATTTTATATTTTAAGGTGGTTTTATAGATGAAAGAACATGAAGATATGCAAACGAAAGAAGTCATTCAGCAAGTAGGTCAGTTATTAAGGCAAATTCGAAATGAACAAAAATTAAGTTTAGAAGAATTAGCTCAAAAAACAGGGGTTAGTAAATTAACATTAGGAAAGATTGAAAGAGGCGAAACGAATCCGACGTTAGCTGTCATTTGGAAAATAACGAAAGGGTTATCGATTCCTTTATCGAGATTGATGGTCGTTGGAGAACCTGTAGCGGTTGCGCGCTGCGGAGAAGGATTTGCAGTAGACGTAGGACAAGCATGGCATTTAGAAACAATGTTCCGTTATACGAAAGAAACGGGTATGGAAATGCATCGTGCTTGTTTAAGGTCGAATAGTATATATGAACCAGAATCTCATCATGAAGGTGCTATTGAGCTTGTAACGGTAATGAAAGGGAAAGTATCGATTCAAGTAGAAAGCGATGTATACGAATTAAATGAGTTTGACTCGATTCAATTTGAAGCGAATAAGAAACATAGTTATAAGAATGAAGAAGATGAAGTGGCGGTATTACATTTAACGATGAAATATTCTTCATGAAAAAATTCCCTATAGAAAAATCTATAGGGGATTTTGTATACACTATGCTCAAATATACGAAAGAATGTTATTAGTAAGAGCGTGGCATAAGTAATAAACAAATAAAATAAACTAAAAACCCCGTCCCAAAACATAAAACTGCAATGACCCAAAGTATGCGAATGAGAGTAGAGCTAATATCAAAATATTCTCCTAAACCACCGCATATACCAAATAGCATTTTATCAGTTTCGGATTTACATAATCTTTTTGACATCTTCCAATACACTCCTTTTTATAGCAAACTCTATACTTTTATTCTATATGGAAATCTATGAGGAGACTATGAGGTTGTATTACATTTTTTTAGGGGACAGTCATATTAATTGTCTTAATTTTCAGTTGATATTAAAATTATAGTAAGACGTAACTTTTAATAAAGGGTGGGGAAATAGAGATGACAGCATATTGGTTGACTAATGTAACGCTTGAATCGGGGTATACATATGAAGAGGGAAGAATTTCAAAAACAGAAACAGAGTTATGTAGTTTACTTATTGAAGAGGGACGAATTAAAAACATCATAGCAGGGACTGTTCAAGAGGAAGGTTTACTCATTCTTGATGCCAATCGCTTATTAATTTTACCGGCTTTTGAAGAGATGCATATTCATATTGATAAAACCTATTATAGTGGCCCGTGGAAAGCTTGTATGCCAGCAGAAAGTATCTTTACACGTTTTAAAGAAGAAGAAAAGATTTTGCCAAAGCAACTAGCAACTGCTCAAGATAGAGCGGAAAATATGCTAGCGTTATTGCTTCGAAACGGTGCGACGAATATAAGAACGCATTGTAATGTTGATCCGATTATTGGACTTGGTAATTTGGAGGCGACGTTAGCGGCGTTGGAAACATATAAAGATCAGGTTTCTAGTAGAATCGTTGCGTTTCCGCAACATGGATTATTGCGCAGTAATTCTGTGCAACTCGTGAAAGATGCGATGCGTATGGGTGCGCAACTAGTTGGTGGAGTGGATCCAGCTACAGTGGATAATGATATTGAAAAATCATTACATACCATTATGGATATCGCGGTAGAATTTAATGCGGACGTTGATATTCATCTGCATGATGCGAACAATCTTGGAACGTTTACGATGAAAAGATTGGCAAGTTTAACAGAGGAAGCGGGATGGCAAGGGCGCGTAACAGTTAGTCATGCGCTTGGACTTGGTGGTGTTACGGATAAAGAAGCTGAAGAAGTGGCAGAAAGACTAGCTGCTTTAAACATTGATATTACTTCAACGGTTCCAATTGGGAAACAAGTAATTCCAATTCCGTTATTAGATAAAAAAGGTGTGAAAGTTTCATTAGGAAACGATAGTATTACAGATCATTGGTCACCGTTTGGAACGGGTGATATGCTGCAAAAGGCAAATCGATTAGCGGAACGTTTCGGATGGAGTGATGAAAGGTCTTTAGGAAAGGCACTTCGCTTTATTACGGGAGGAAAAGAAACGTTAAACGATGATGGGAAGCGAGTTTGGCCGAATGTAGGAGATGAAGCGAGTTTTGTTTTGACGAATGCAACATGTGTCGCTGAAGCGGTAGCGCGTCAAACAGAGAAGCGTTTAGTCGTGCATAAAGGAAATATTGTTGTTGGAAGTTTAAATGAGGTGGAATTAAATAATCTTGTGTAAAGGAATCGTTTAAATGTTTTGGAAGGGTTCTAATTGTGTGTGTAGAACCCTTCTTTTTTATGCTTACAATATATTTTTTATAAGGAAGCTAGAAGGGATGAAAAATTTGGACAATCAACATAACCAAAATCATATTATGGGAACTTTGCAATGGTTTATATTTTTATTAGCGAATTCAATCGCATTACCAATTGTCGTTGGCGGATTATTTCATCTTACGACGGAGGAAATATTTTATTTAATGCAGCGTACATTTTTTGTAGTTGGTATATCTTCTTTTTTACAAGGGTGGCTTGGACATAGACTACCAATTGCAGATGGACCAGCTGGATCTTGGGTTGGAGTATTTACTGTACTTGCTTACGCAACGGCCGGACAAGATCAATTACACAGTACATTGCAAATTTTAGAATTAGGAATGATTATTTCTGGTGTTATTTTAATAGGACTAGGAGTAACTGGTTTCATCGGACGTATTTTATTTTTATTTACGCCACTTGTGACAGGGACGTTTTTACTTTTATTATGTTTACAATTAAGCGGTGTATTTTTAAAGGGAATGCTAGGAATTACTGCTACTGCTTCGCAAATCGATGGATTTACAGCGATAATCGCGTTTAGTATATTTTTGTTCGTTGTTATACTATCTAATTTTGGAAAAGGTTTTGTCAAAAGTTATGCGGTTTTAATAGGATTAATTAGTGGGTGGATTCTTTTTCTCATTGCAGGAAAAGTGACGATTCCATCTCAAGTAACTCATTTTGTGCAACTTCCGCAAATATTTGCTTGGGGACTTCCAAAATGGAATACAGGTATGGCAGTATCAAGTTTCGTTATGGTATGTATTTTAGTTTCAAATACAGTGGCAGCTATTATAGCCATTAATCAAGCTACCATTCAAAAAGCGACTATTGAACAGAAACAGTTAAAGGATGGCACGTGGGTTGGAGGGATTTCACACATCATTTCTTCCATATTTTCAACTGTAGGTGTCGTGCCGTTACCGGCAACGGCAGGATTTATACGTTTAACGAAACAAAAATATATACGTTCGTTCTTATTAGCATGTATGTTACTAGTCGTAATGTCGCTGTTTCCAAGTATTATTCGTTATTTAGCATCTTTACCACCCGCTGTCGCATCTGCGGTTTTAATGGCTTCTTTCGTACAGTTAATTGGAATTGGGTTAAATAATATAAAACAAGTGGAGCTTAATGAAAGGAATGTAACAATTTTAGGCGTTGCAGTATTATTTGGTAGCGGCGTTATGTTTTTACCGTCTGGGGCGCTCCAGTCCTTGCCGTCTGTCATACAATATATATTTGGAAATGGTTTGTTCGTAGGTACAGTTGTCAGCATATTACTAGAACAAATATGGCGTACCGAAAAGTAAGTGGATACAAAGAGTGAACGCACTGTATAAAAGTCTAAAATAACATGTGAAATAAAGCCCATTTTCATTCACCACCCGCACATTTCGTTCATACAATATCTTGACTAAATAAACACCCAACTTACACATACACAGCTCTGGCTTAAGCAAGGAGGGTTATACCAGTTGAAGGAAAAAGCGTATCAATCTAAACCTTTACTCACAAAGAGAGAGAGAGAAGTATTTGAATTACTGGTTCAAGATAAAACAACGAAGGAAATTGCAGGTGAACTTTTTATCAGTGAAAAGACAGTTCGCAACCACATCTCAAATGTCATGTGTAGGGATTGCAAAAGATAAAGTGTACAGTATATTAAGGTCAGTCCTTATATTTTTTTATATGGAAAAATTAATGTATGATTTGTTTTTAGGAGTTAAATGCTATTTTTTAAGAGTATTTTTCCGAATTTTGTTTATTTTAAAGAGCGATTAAGTTCAAGTGTATACCGTATTCTGGATATTATTGATTGGGATGTCGTTGTTATTCTTTCTGATTAAGAAAGATTCGGGGAGGGGAATTTGAAAAATTGCATGGTAAAAAAGAATATTGAAAACAAATCCTTTATGAATAATAAGCTTTTATGCCAGCATATTATTTATAAAAAGGAGAATGATAATTTTGATAAAGTAGATGTTTTTATGGTGAATTAAGAACTTTACACTTTCAAAAAATTAATATTTAGAATTATTTTAGGAGTTAATAAAAAAATTCAAGGTTTATAAATGAAAAAAAATGAAATGAATATATATTAAGACGATTAATTGATAAAGGGAGGGGTATAATGGTGTGTATAAAGACTTGTGAGGAACTATTTAAAGAAAAGCGAGAGTATATTCTTAGTCAATTGAAAAATAAAATATCATTGTCTGTGGAAGTTGAACAGATGTTTAATCTTTTAAAGCGTGTTCCATCACCTCAATCAAATACTTATCCTCTTACTGATGAAAGTCAGGAATCCTTGCTAATTTGTGACCATGAATCTAAAGTAAAGCGGGAACTAATTAATTTATTAGCAATACAAACAGACTATGAGTTCCGTAACATTTCTAAAATTCCAGAGAAAATTAAAGATAATAAGTTAGAAATAACAAGGGGTTTATATACAGTGGTTAAAGATCTAATGGAGATTAGGGATCATATTAATCAGCCTGACATGAGTGAGGTATTAGAGACAATAAAACAAGAACAGGATGCAATCAATCGAGTATTTAATAAATATACCTTGTTAATTGAAGAATGGATAAAAAATCAGGAAAAAAGGAGTTCATGAATAACATGACTCCTTTTATTTTTCTAAAACTCTTTTTGTAGATTCGAAACTTTCAGTTTTAACCATAGTTTTGTATACATCGTCTAATTTTTTTAAATCATCAATATTATCTAATAAGGGAGAAATTGAGTCTAATCCTTTTTTTCCAAACAATGAGATCACTTCTTCACGAATTCTTTTCTGCTCATGTTCAATAACTTTCTCATTAGCAATTAAGTCTAAAAGAGCCACAATATCTTCCTCCTTTTCTTTATTCTTTTGTAAATTACTTAACCAGGTTTTTAATTCATTCGACTGATCTTTGGTTAAGTGACGTTCTAAATAATCACCAATAAACTTTAGCACTACCTTTATTTCTGCATTATCTAATTCTTTTTTTATCTTTGCAAGTCCAGTGTAGGCCTTACGAGCAATTTCTATACACTCTGTGCCTTTATTATGCTTCATAAGCCCCCAAAATGCAATTAATACTGGATTGGGTTCATCTTCTTTATAATACTTGCTATCGTTCCACTGAATTGTTTCTAAATGAATTTTTTCATAATCGAAAACTTTTTTTGCTGTTTGTAACCCCCAATATTTCTGGAAATCCGATTTTCTTTCTACACTTTTTGCTTTTGAGGTGGGATATTCCCAAAAACAGATGCCGAAAGAAATGACTTCTCTCTCTTTGTATATAGCAGAGAGTCGATCGTTATAGTGTAGAACTCTTTTATCAAAGTCGCCTTGTCCTACTGTAGATTGGAATTCAAAGTGTAAAACTAGTGATTGTCCATTTAGAGTATTCACTAAGAATGCTTTGTCAAGAAATTGATCTATTGCTTCATTGTTAAAAATCGTTGCTGCGTCTTCTGGGTTTTCACTAACTGTTAACCATTCGCCTGAAATGTCTAGGTCTTTGTAGAAATTAGGATAAAATAATTGAATGAATTTTTTTGCTGATTGATGGAATAGCCTCTTAAAATTCCTGTCATGTCTATTCCACTCTTCTTTTTTAGTTTTTGTAGTCAAAATGATAATCCCCCTAATGTATTAATTAAATAATAATATAAAATATCCTTTTTAAAAATATTTTGTTTAATTATTTTCTTAAATTGTGCGGAGGGATTTTTTAGTTTTATTGTATAGATTACCTTGCTTATTGTGTTTATTGGTCAAGGTTGTTAGTTAGAAAAAACTATAGTGGAATTCGTTGTTTTTTCTTTTCTATAAAAATATGAGTTTTGGGTAATAGAAGAGAAGTAAGTGTGTATTAAGGATCTTTGCTTTACAATGGGAAGATAAAAACTCCTGTTTAATTTAGGAATTTTTATCTAATATTCATTATTATTTTGTATCTTGTTTTTCGAAATATTCTTTAATATCCTTCATCGCATCTATAAGATCCTTGCCTTTGAGAATAGAGATAAACATATCAAATCCTTTCGATGATCCCTCAGAAAATCTGCTCCAGTCCATATCTAATTCCCCTCTCTTTTGATTGAATTTGTATTTTTGTTTTGTTTAAACTTTTTGGATAGTTCATTCCCAAGCATTGTCCCTGCTACAGTTCCAGTGACTGTACCAAAGCCAAAGCCGACTGCAGCGCCGATCGGCCCTCCTATCACTAAACCTACTCCTGTAAATATAGAAGAACTAGCCGCACCAACGACTGCGCCTCCAGCAGTTGAAGAAATCATTTGGTTAATCATAAAATATCCTCCTAAGTTAAGTGTTTTAATTCTGTTAAAAGATCATTAATACTTTTAAAAAGAATGTAGTACAATTTGTTTTTTTTGTTTGTTTTGGTTTCTTTTTGTATTTTGGTCATGTCTGCGTTGTTTCCCATAGCATGTTTCGGATTCTTCACATTGATTTGAAGTAGGGTGACAATAGATTCTTGCACCATTTTTTAAAGCTCTTTTTTGATTTTTTTTAGGGGATACGAGGGCCCCGCACCAAGAACATCTTGGGAATCTACCATATTCTTCAAATTGTTCTACGGCATATTGAACTAAGTGAAGATAGAGTTCTCCGCGAAAATGTCTCGAACGATCAAATGTTGGCATATAAACGCCTGTGTGAGGATCACGAATAGGACGACCTTTGCTGATGTAAACCTCTTTAAGTTCATTTAATAATTGGTTAGTTTTATTTCCAGCCAAGTCAGCGAAATAAATATAGTTGTTTTTATTGTTATCCCAAAATGAGGTCACATGTGGATTTTTTGTATATTGATCCATTTTATCGAAAAGTTCCCAGTCAAATGCAGGCATATTAAAATTAATTGAAAAATTATATTTATCAGGATGATTTTCTATATCTTTAATGATATCTAATGCCTCTGAAATATCGTTTTCTTTTATATCTAGATTTATATTCGGATTTTTTATCCACTCTTCATTCCCCTTGTTTGTGATTACATTTGCTGCTGTTTCATATAAGTTTTGATGATAGTCAAATATATCCTGAGCATCTAAAGGACTAACGTTCTTATAAACAGATGCAATCTTCTTATTTAATTCATGTGAGTTTTCCATAGCTATAATAATGTTGTATACATCTGTTTGTAATTTATAGAATAGCTCTCGATGTTTCTTTAGGAAATTAATATCCCGTATCTTATGGTTTTTTGTAGTTTCTTTATTTTCCATAAACCAGTACGTTACCTGAGTATTATTTAATGTTATATCCATATTATGGTAAATTAAATAATTTCCTTTTGAATTAACATGTAAATGTATTTTTGTAAGAAGCTCAATTTGCTTTGCTTGATAAAGCATTTCGACCCAATCATCTATAGAAATATCGCCTTGGTTATCTTGAAATCGGACATTTAGAAATAAAGGGAATAATCTGAAATCCCCATCTGCTAATTTAAACCAGTTCAACCTAACCATCCCTTTCATAGCCAATTTTATTTTATAAAAGTAATATATCATCTTTTTTTGTGTATTAAACCGTTGTGTTGGAATCATTTTTTTCTTGATAAATTAGGGTTTTTAGAGAGGGGTTAAATTCAAACTGTTTTTATTCAGACTATAAAATACTAATACTCATGCAAAAAGCTTGAATTAGAACGATAAATAAGATGTGCTTATTATTCAGGAAAGATAGTGGAATGAGGTGATATTTTATGTTCAAAAAAGTAGTTCTACTTAAACTAGGTAATGAATTATATAAGATAATAAAATTTGAGGAATTATTTCTTCGAGTTTTAGAGGAGCAGTTTATAAAGAAGCAACCAGTAAATCTGATTTAAACAGGAGTATTATTTCTGTTAAAATAGTAATTAGCAAACTAGTTAACGAGGGGAGTAAATGTAATGAGTTTAAGTGCATTTATATGGTCTGTATTAGCAGGTATTTTAGCAACTGTATTCGTAGGAGCTACATATGTAATAAAAAAGAAAAAAAAGAATGCAGGCATCGTGCAAAAAGGAAAGAAAAACATAGGGGTTAATAAATCTAAAAATGTTAACATCTCAATTAAAGGTGATAAGAGTGAATAAAGAAAATGAAGTGCAAGTTGACGGGCGAAACAATTTGGCGATAAATCGATCTAAAAACGTAAGTGTTGTTGTACATCAAAATACAGCAATAGATGAGCTTTCAAAATTATTATCCACTGGTGATCTTCAGGGAGCAGCCACGATGTTTAGTGAATTGCAGAGATTTATGAGTAGCAAACATCCATTTGCACCACATTATATGTACGAACCGATTCAAATAGGATCAAAAGTAGTTTTTGAACATCAGCCCACAAGTGAGTATGCGGCTAAAGAGTTCCCTTTAATGTATAAAGGGACATTTAAAATTGTAGATAAAAACATCCCTAAACTTGGAAATGTTAACGAGGTTTTAAAGTATGCTTATTTAAATCGACAACAAATCGAAATTGATATGCTTTCTTTAGAAGCGTGGATTAAACAAATAAAAGTCCCTTCAATTACCGAACAATTAGATGGGGATAATATACAATGGTTTATAAAACCTATAGATGAACCTGAAACGGTTTTGTTAAAGCTTTCTTTGAAAAATGAGAATATAGAGCTAGGTATAGCAGATTATCTTGAAATGACTCTAGGAGATTTTAATGAGATAGAGAAAACCTTTGTGATAAATAATAATCGACAGGTGAATAGTCCTCTTGTGGTTGAAATTATATTACAATTTGATAATTTGCAGGGCACTTCCGAAGAGGGAGTTGTAGTCAACGGGAAAGTTAATATAGTGGTAAGAGATGAATTTCAACATAAAGTGGATGCTCAATTAGCCCTTTTGAATTTCATCGAAGGGACGAAGTTGGGTAAAGATGTTGTATTTACAGACTTACAAAAAAATAGAGTATTTTTGGTTGGGAAAAATTATACAGCGGATGAAGAACAATCAGAAAACATTCAACAGAGTCTTTCCTTATTTAAACGTTTAAAAAAGTTAGAAGAATTTTTTAATGTTGCATTTGATGTTCCAGAAGAGTTTGATATTAGTGATTTTGAAGCAATTGAAGTGTTAGAAGCTGTAATGAATCAAACGTTAACAATTTCAAAGTTTGAGTTTTTGAATACAGAAGTTACAGAGAAGGAACAATTATCATCTATATTAGATATCTTTAACAAAGAACCAAAGGGAGTTAAATTGACTGCTGTATATAAAGGTATTGATATATATCTTTTTGGTACTCATATCCATCTGTCTAAGTTAGAAAGGAGTTATAATAACTTAGTAGTTGCAGATATTGATAAATTAAAAAGGAAATACGAGCTAATGGATGAAGGAGATACAATTAAAGTTCGATATAATCCTGGTACAAGTGATGAGATTGAAGATAAATATTATGCCTAATATTTAAAGCTTTTTTCCCCCTCAAAAGAAATAGGGTTGTCCTTAAAATCAATTCGCATATATTTGAGTGAGGTGATGTTGTGTGGTTCAAAAAACATCTCCACTTAAAATTGGAAAAGAAACTTTTGGGGGACTAAAAGTAGAAGAGGCGTTCTTGAAAGCTTTGCAAGAATTCTTTAAAACACAGCAAGAAGAAAAATCTTCTAATTAAAAATTAGGAGATTTTTCTTTTCCTTAAATTGTGATTTAACGTTATTTTTGAATTAATTTATAAACCCAAACAAATTGATCCCCGATATAAAAATCCCAATCTTGCCATTCGAAAGGCGAGGGAGAAGTTTCTTGATAATACAAGTGATAAAAGAAACTTAGCCATCTAAAAGACCAATGATTAATTTTTAAAGAGTGATATAGATTGCGTGAGATTGGAAAAGCGTGATTGTTTTTAATAAATCCCTTTGTTTCTGAGAAGTATAAATCGAATTGGGTATCTTCTGGGATAGTATTTAAATCTTCTTTGTAATAAATAAATCCATTCCGTTTTTGATTTTCTAAAAATGTAATAATTGGTTTTGAATCATTTACTCCTAATTTTTGAATGCATTCTGTAAGTGAAAGAGAATCCACTGTTTTTCCCTCCTTTTAAATAAACAAGAGCATCTACACATATAGATTCCCTGTTTTTAAAGATTTTATTCATAATTATAAAATTTATTTATGTATATGAAAAAACGGGATTGAAATAGGTTCGGTAAACAGGAATGTAAAATGAAAAATATTAGGAGTTCCGTGAAATGAATTATAAAACATATTTATGTTAATACGACTTTGTTCCTAAGTGAGTGAAGTCGTATTTTAAATTTTTCTTATCACATTTGTATAGTTATATCTTTCTTATTACGTTCATAAAGTAACTAAAGAAATAATACGAGGTGAAATATGACAAATTGGATTAATGTTCAAGAAGCAATGAAGATTTTGGAGGAACATTATATACAAGTTAGTTATAAGACATTTACAGATTGGCTCCGTAAATTAGAAATTCCAGCAGTTCCGTCAGAGAATCGTAAGGAGGGATGGGTAATTAGAAAAGAGGATATTTTAGCGTTTATTGATAAAAAGCGACCAGGTTTGCGGCAAATACTGGAGGGATATCAAGGTTTAGTGGAAGATATGGAACAGGTGAAACTACAAGTAAAAGTACTAATGGAAAGTGAACAGAATATTGGTGTGCATGTAGGAGTGTGGGATGAAGAGAAAAGTTGTAATCCTCTACCAGTAAAAAGGCAGGTTTATAACGATGAAATGAAGTTTTTATATGATCTTTTAGAGATGGTGTTAGATGAATTGCAGGAAGTAAAAAAGCAAAATGAATGGATAAATCAAGCGTATGAACAAATGATAGGCGACTATAATTTTTTATATGAGGAATTACAAACACAACGTGCAAATGCTGAAGCACCAGTGTTAGGTGAGGAGGAAGAAGAAAGAGAAGAAGTTGCTAAGATAAGCGAAAAAGAATTTCATGATTTATTAGAGGAACAATGGAAAAAGAAATTTCCTAATGCAATGATTTCCTTAGAAGATGAAGAAATAAAAAGGTTTTATATAATATTTCATAAGAAATTATACCAACAGGGGGAAAATCAAGAATCAGTAATCATAAGAAAAGGCGACTTTTATATTTGTCCTGTTAGTCAGAAAGAATATAAACACATTAATCGCATTTATAATCCTGTGATTCGTAAGATGTTGGACAATATAATACAAGAAGAAAACGGAAAAAAGAATGCAATGATTTCGGTTGGAAATGTGTTATAAGAAGATAGGGGTTTTAGTAAACTAATGATATTCAGCGAGTATAAAGTAAGAGAAATAAAGAAGGTACAATGTTAGGTGATAAACACATTGTACCTTTTTAGTTTTTATTGAACCAATCGAATGTCATTGATAAGAAAATCTAGTTTTTCGTAAGAATGAGGTGTATATAAAACATCCATTCGATTATATCGATTCCAGTTTTGAAATAAGTGACCGTGCGAATAGGCGTGGGCCCGCTTTTTTGAAAAAAAGAGTTCAACATGTTCTTTATTTTTCCCAAAGCAGGAGTGCCCACATGCAAATATGTTTTGGCTTCGAAAAATAGGTTTTGGATGACCATTTCCGAAGGGTTCTAGTGCCATCAAGTCATCAAATAAATGATTTGGAAAGTTATAGATTGGAAACTCACTTATAAAATACGAAATAGGTTTAGGGTCGGTTTGTTGCTTAACCGCTTCTTGCATTTGCTCTCGAAACAGTTGAACATTCTGTTCTGTAGGATCAATAGATAATCCAGCTGCTGCCTCGTGTCCGCCGTATTTCTTCAATAGTTCACCACCAGATTGTATAGCCTGAATGATGGAGAACTTACTTCCGTTTCCGCTTCTAGCGGAGCCCACTCCATCTTGGGTAAGTACAATTGTGGGCTTTTTATAATGGCTAGAAATTTTAGAAGCTAATATACCTGTAATGCCTTTATGAAAATCTCCTTGTACAACGAGTAAGGAATCTCGTTCTAGTGATTGTTGTTGAATGATTTTAGATGCGATTCGAAATTGTTCGTTTGTTAATTGCTTGCGTTTGTTATTTAAATTTATAAGAAGCTGAATATCGTCTGTTGTTGGTTCTACTTTTTGGAGAAGTGCTCCTCCGAGATTAGGATCAGATATACGACCGCAGGAATTTAGCATAGGTCCAATAAAAAAGCCAATGGTAGTGCTGTCAACATAATTGAGTTGTAGTTGTTCCCGAAATAATTTCAAAAGTGGATTTGGACAATTTCGCATTTTATAGAGACCGTACCAGCAGATAATTCGATTTTCTCCAGTCAGTGGCATAACATCAGCAATGGTTCCTATGGTTGCATATTCAATGTAATTCCATGTTTCTTTCACCCAATCTTGTTTTAATGTGATAAAAAGAGCTTGTATCAATTTTAATGCAACTCCAGCACCGCATAGATGTTGATAGGGGTAAGTATTGTCTTTTCGCTTTGGATTCACGAATGCTAAACAATTAGGATGTTCTCCTAATACTTCATGATGATCTGTGACAATTACATCAATTCCTTTTTCTTTTGCTCGTTTTATTGCTGGGTGTGCACTTGAGCCATTATCAACGGTGATTAATAGTGAAACATTTTCAGGAAGAGAATCCACGGCATATGGTGATAATCCATACCCTTCTTCTCGTAAAGGTAGTCGTGCCATTACATGTGCACCGATCTTTTCTAGTGCTTGTTTTAAAATCGTTGAAGAAGTAATTCCGTCGCAATCGTAGTCACCAAAAATATAAATGCTTTCTTTTTGCTGAATAGCCTTTAAAATACGATCGACTGCTCGCTTCATATCATTGAGTAGAAAAGGATTGTGGAATTGTGAAGGATCAGGATATAAGAACGACCATAATTGTTCTTCGGTTTGAATACCATGAACAAACAAATGATAACCGAGTAAAGGATGGATGTTTACATGTTTTGCTAGGTACAGCATGTTCGCGCAGTGCGGATGATTTTCAAATGGAATATCAAGTTGTTTCCAATGCATAAAGAACCTCCTTGGATAGGCACAAAAAAGAGAACCTTTTTATCAACAGGTTCTCTTCTTCTATGTAATTTTATTCATTTTTATAAAAAATGTTCATTAATATGAATAAAATTGAGTTTTTTTGACAATATTAACCATCAAGGGATTTGCTTCTGTTTGAACAACTCTAAACCTTCTTCGATATGAGAGATAAAATAATTGGCTAACTTTGGATCAGTATCATGCAGTGATTTTAGCAACTGACACATACGATCCAAGCGGAAATGTAATTCATGATAGGGAGAAGAAGTTTGATTCAGTGAAGGAAATAAATCAAGTTCTTCATTTAGTTTTACAAGTAATTGTAAGGAGATAGTATCTGTTTTTGCTGTTTCTAGATTGCTTAAGTAACCTGCCGAAATATTAAGCTTTTCAGCAAAATCGTTTAAAGTAATATTTTTTTGTTTTCGTAAATTTCGAATGGTTTGTCCGAGGTTTTGTATCATATGATATTCCTCCTTATTTATTAGATAAAGGGTGTGTAAAAGATGGCAAAGCGTAAGGAAGTAAGACATGTCACATTGGGTTCGATTCAATATGTTCATGACCCTAAGGCAGCAGAAAAATGGTTTGCTTTATATATAGAATGTTTACATGAAAAGTTGATGCAAGATTCTTCTAAAGTAGAAGGACAAGTGCATATTGTAAGTAGAAAGGATGGTGATGCTGAAAATGAAAAAGACAATAGCTTATTATAGAAGTTCGACTGATCTTCAAGAAAATTCGATTGAGATGCAACAAATAAAAGCTTTTGAGTATAGCATGAAAAAACGTATAACAATTGATGAAGAATATGTAGATAAAGATGTTTCTGCTCGAAAAAAAACATTGATGCAACGACCTGGTATGAATAAGTTAATGAAAGAAATCGAAGCTGGAGTTGTGGGTAGTATTATTGTTTATAAAAGAGATAGATTGGCGCGTAAGTTACAAGAGCATATGCAGTTATATCGTCTATTTCAAGAGTATGATATTGATGTTTATTTTTCATCAGATAGTGAGGTGCAAATAAATTATTCGCCCATTGGTGAATACATTGAAGCGATTCTCGGTTCTATATGTGAAAACGAAGGTTCACTGATTGCGCAGCGCATTCAAGAAACAAAGATTGCAAAGTTTTTGAGCGGAAAGTATGCAGGGAATTTACCCTATGGATATGAAAAAGGTGAACCGAATGCCGATGGACAAGTGAATATTTTACAAGTATCACATGAAATTGAAGTAGTGAAAGAAATATATAACGCATTACTAAATAAAGAATGTAAAAGTATACAAGAATTGTGTAACGGTTTAAATGAAAAATATAAAATAGAAGAGACTAAAGATTGGGATCAATCTAAAGTTGTTAACATCGTAAAAAACCCTATTTATCACGGTTTGCGAGTGATGAACTTTGGAAGTAAAGAATATAAAAAAGCATACAAAAACATTAAAGTAGTTGAAAAAATAGATTGGGATATAGCGAATGAACAATTAGATAAAATGATTGTGAAGCGAGAGACTGGTAAGGAAATAATTCAATTTTTACTAGAAAATATCCTTCATTGTCATGAATGTCAAAAGCCACTTATTGCAAAAAAACGTATGAGAAATTATCAGGATTACTACATATATGAGTGCAAAGAACATGACGTTTGTGTCGAAGCTAGGTATATAGAAGAAGAAATATTGAAACATGCAAAAGCTTTTTTTCATCGTCTATTGGATGAAAATTTTAATGAATTATATGAAAGAAGTACATATCAAAATGTACGAAAGATTCAAAAAATTATCGCAAACCAGGATATGGTTATTAAGAGTGTGACGAAAAAAGTTGGTAAATTAATAGATCAGTGGTTGAATTGTCAAAAGGTGCAACGAAAACATGAGGAAAATGAGTGTGCGAAATGCCAAAGTAATCAACATATAGGAGAGATAAAAGAAGCAAATGAAATTTTAAAGATTGAAAAAAGAAAGTTACAACATTTGCGGATGCGATTATATGAAATTAAAAATTTTAAAGAGAAAGCAAAAGAATGGTTAACTCATTTAGAGTGTCCAAAAGATATTTTGTTTCTTGAGAAAGAGGAACGAAAGCGTTTTTATCGTGACATGATCCATTGCATTCAGGTGGATTCATGGGAATACCATATTGTGTTTAAGCATCCTTTTATGCTGATACAGGAGGTGCATCAAAATAGTGAAACAGTATAATGAAATGCGCTTAGAAGACATTTTACAACCAGGGAAACGAGTTGCTTTTTATGCACGTTATTCTACGAAAGATCAAGGGTATGAAATGCAAAAGCATTCTGTAGAAGTTTTTTTACAAAAATATGGGTGTGAAATTAAAAACGAGTATGTGGATGCAGGAGTTTCTGCTACAAAGGTTCCATTTGAAGAGAGACCTTATTTACAAAAATTAATTGGTGATGCAGCAGATAAAAAGTTTGACTGTATTATTGTGTATAAAAATGATCGTATTGCAAGACACATTGAAGAGCATGATAAATTTCGAAAACAAATGTTTGAAATGAATATGCATGTAGTAGTGAGTAGTTCTCATGAACTATATACCGTTGGAGAAATCGTGCCGCAAACGGTGAAGGATGGATTGACTAGAATTGAAGCTGCTTTAATTCAAGAGCGTACAAAAGATACATTTCATAGTAAAGCTAAGAGAGGCGCATGGCTAGGTGGTAAAGCGTCATACGGATATGAGTATCAGGTAACAGTGGAGAATAACGGCGGAATAAAGAGTCGGGTAGAACAATTTGATGATGTAGAGCAGGAACAACAAGTTGTAAAGGAAATATACCGATTATTTGAATTAGGATTTGGGTTTCAGCAAATTGCAGATGAGATAAGAAATAAAAAATGGGATGAAAGAATTAAATGGACAAAAGAACGGATACGGTATATTATTACAAATCCATTTTACTCTGGTATGATAACAATGAATCGTTATCATAAGGGAGTGTTAAATAATAAAAGTGAATGGATTAAAGGGAAAGTACCTAATATGAATCCTATATTTTCTCAAGAGTATTGGGAATATATAATAGGGCTATTTGAGGAACGTAAAGAAAGAAAAATTCACTCGAAAGATTATAGCACGCCTTTTTTATTAAGAAACATTTTGTATTGTGAGCATTGTAAAGAATCGATGACAACAAAAAATCAAGAACCAGGTGGAACGAAATCCAAAAATAAAAAAGTAGAGAAAATAAGACGTATATATGATTGCAAGAACTGTAACTTTAAGTTGCAAGCAGAGATGGTCCATGAACAATTTCGAAAGAAGTACCTTCCATATGTATTAGAACAAGTAACACAGGGGAAAAAAGATCAAGTTGAACTTTCTATAGAAAGAAGATTAAAGAAAGAACTAAGTGATTTGAGAAGCGCGAACCGAAAGTTGGAAACTGAAGCTATAGAATTAAATCAACAAATTGAGGAATTGAATCGAGAAATAAAATTGCATTATGAACAAGAAATAATTCAAGAAGAAGTATTAGAATTTATGAAGATATTAATGACCCATCGTTCGAATAAGATGCATGAACTGAATGTGATAAAGGATAATCGAGATGAATTGAAGAAGAGAATGAATCGTATTGAACAGACTATAAAAGAAAAAAATTATCTTCCTTCGCACAATCTACTCAGTGAATTTGCACAAGAAAATGTGAACCCGCAAAAATTAAGAGCATTTTTACTTCAATTTTTTAAATGTGTATATATTACAAGTGACGGTGAATTGTTAATGATCGTAAATAATTCTTTAATTGAATCATAAAAACTCTTTCTAAAAATGAGAAAGAGTTTTTTTTTTGAGATTTTCTCTGTGTAAAAATAAGAAAAATATATTTTGTGTGTAGTAGCGAAAGGGCCACTGTTCATGCCTATTCCAAATAGGGCGGTGGAGAAAAATTTCATGGTGGGATTTTAAAATTTTTTTCTTATTTTTAAGGGGTAAAATATTCTAGGTAAAAGAAATGTCGAATAGGTTGTCGAATATAGAGGGAATGACAAAGGAAAACGGATTTTAGTTTTAAATACCAGCGGTTATTCCAAAAATCCCCTGTGGAATCTACACAATTAGCATTTTTGTACTATGAAAATACTAAATTAGGACAAGCGGTATTTCGGTTTTGAGAGAAGTTACTGTAAAATCGGTAATTCATCTATTCGGTTTAAAGTTATGTAACCCATGCCAATCATAACTCAAAACCGAATGATTAGAGAAAAAGAGTGCTTATCCTATGGTATTACTGGATTCTTGTCCTTCGCTTGTAAATAAAAGAAACTTATGTAAGTGATCTTTCGGTTTTGGGAACTGGTCAAGCATAACAAGCTATTTGTGTTTCGGCTTTGGGTGTATAGATATTAAGATATAGTTTCAAAGTTTGATAGGGGTATTTGAAGTATGCACGTTTTATATATGGTGATAAAAAGAAAAAATGGAATATTCTTATTTGGATTTATTTTAATATAGATGTTACATGATTTTGATGACATGAAAGTACTCTTCTTACGAGAATGTTAGGTTGTTTGCTATTTTAACTTTCTTACATCACATTTGTTATATTAAAAGACAGACATTTTATTATGGGGAATTTTGTAACAGGATTTTAAATGATAACATATTCTTAAATTTTCTAAATTAATTCCTGTGAATAAACAAATTTAGTATAATTTACATTGGGAATATAAAGGAGGAGAAGTTAAATATGTCTTATCAAAGAGGTTCGGTTTGGAGAAAGTGGGATTTACATGTACATACTCCAGCTTCTGTAGTTCACAATTATAGTTGTGGAGAAGCAGAGGATGTTTGGGAGAAATTTATAAGTGAATTGGAAGGCTTACCTGAAGATATAAAGGTCTTAGGTATAAATGATTACATATTTATTGAGGGTTATCGTAAAGTGTTGGAGTATAAACAGTCAGGTAGATTGGTAAATATTGATCTTATTTTGCCAGTGATTGAGCTAAGGCTCAATAAATTTGGGGGGACAAAAAGTAAACTTAGCAGGGTAAACTACCATGTTATTTTTTCTAATGAAATATCACCTGATGTAATTCAAAATCAATTTTTGCACGCTCTGACATCGAACTATAAGTTGGATCCTTCTTGTGGCGAAAGCTATTGGCAGGGAGTTATTACAAGAGATAGTTTAGAAGAGCTGGGAAGGAAAATAAAAGCAACTGTGCCGCAAGAACAACTGAATCACTATGGAAGTGATTTTATTGAAGGGTTTAATAATTTAAATTTAGAATTATCACATGTCAAGGAAGTATTATCGAGAAATTATTTTAAAGGGAAGTATTTAACAGCCGTAGGGAAAACTGAATGGGCTGATATTAAATGGAATGATCATTCTATAGCGGACAAAAAAACAATTATTAATACAAGTGATTTCGTTTTTATTGCTAGCCCTGATATTCGACATTTTGAAAATGCAAAGAGCAGCCTTATCAAAGAGAAGGTAAACTCAAGGCTTCTTGATTGTAGTGATGCACATTATTTTTCAGATTCTGTTGAAAAAGATCGTCTTGGTAACTGTTTAACATGGCTAAAATGTGATCCAACTTTTGAGGGATTGAAGCAAATTAGAAATGAATTTGAAGATCGTGTGTTTATAGGTGATATTCCAGCTAAGTTGGATAAGGTTCAGAAAAATCCAACTAAATATATTAAAAGCATATCGGTGAGAAAAACAGAAGAATCCGCACATGATGGTTGGTTTAATTCTACTATTCCACTTAACCATGATTTAATTGCTGTGATTGGAAACAAAGGAAACGGAAAAAGTGCTTTGGCTGATATTATGGGCCTGTTAGGAAATACAAAAAACCATAAAGAATTCTCATTTCTTGTAAAAAATAAGTTTCGAAGTGGAAGTTTAGCAAATGGCTTTTTAGGAGAAATAGAATGGGAAAGTGGTAATAAAGAAACCAAGTTTTTAAGTGAAGACCCTCAGGCGCATGAAACGGAGAAGGTAAAATACTTACCCCAGCAATTTATTGAAAAGATTTGTAATTTAGATAATGATAAATTTGAAAGTGAGCTAAAGCAAGTAATATTTTCTCATGTTATTGAGACAGAGCGGCTGCAACAGCAATCATTAGATGAATTAATTGAATTGAGAACTGGTCGTTTTAAAGATAATATAAGTTTGTTAAAAGAAGAGCTTAAACACATTAACAAAGCAATTTTTGATCTTGAAAAGCTTTTTACTAGTGATTACAAAAAGAAATTTCAAGAGAAAATTGAGTATAAAAAGAAGGAAATCGCTGTTCAACAGGGGCTTAAACCTGTTGAAGTAGTAGAAGTAGAGACTGATCCTCAAATTCAAAAAAAATTGGAAGAACTACATGGAGAATTGGAGAATGTTTACAAAAATATAGACGATAGTGAAGGGTTTAAAGGGAAGGTTAATAGAGATTTATCTTCAATTGAAAGAGTGGAAGGGCATATCGAGAACTTTAAGAAGCAATATCAGCTATTTATAGCAAATTGTGAAAAAGAGTTAGGTGGTATAGGTCTTAATATTAAAGAAATGATGGTTGTTCAAACAAACCTTGAAGCTCTTGAAAAATTGAAGAGAGAACTTATCGAACAAAAACGACAATTAGATGTTAAGTTACAACAACAATCTGATCATAGCTTATTTAAAACGAAAGAGACTATTGAAGGTGAAATCCGTAAGTTACAAGTTCAATTAGATGAGCCGCAAAGGAAGTATCAGCTTTATCAAAAAGAGTTATTAGAGTGGCAGGTGAAGAGCAATGATTTACAAAAAGAATTAAAGGGGCTGGAGGAGAGAAGGGACTCCATAAACGGAAAAGTAGCTGTAGAACTTAAACAATTTAAAGCTGAAAGGGTGGAAAAAGTACAGGAAATACATGGAAATATTATTAAAATTAAAAGTATCTACGAGGAGTTATATAAACCAGTTCAGGAGTTTATTTCCAAACACGAGTTGGCAGATTCGAATTTCCAACTAAAATTTGAAGTGTCTCTACAGTTGAAAAATTTTGTGGATAAGTGTCTGAGTTACATTAATCAAGGAGTAAAAGGGGCTTTTCAGGGGAAAGAAGAAGGAAGAAACATTTTACAAGAAATAGTTGAAACTCATGACTTTAATAATACTGAGTCTACACTGGATTTCATAACGACAGTGATATCAAAATTATGCAATAAAGATGAAAATGAACCTGAGACTTACAATGTTGCACTACAATTAACTAAGCATGCGACAATGGAAGAATTTTATGATTATTTATTCTCACTTTCCTATCTAAACCCTGTGTACATGCTGAAGCTGGGCGAAAAGGAATTAAACACTTTATCTCCAGGAGAAAAGGGGACATTGCTTTTAATATTTTATTTACTAGTAGACAATGATGATATTCCTTTGATTATTGATCAACCAGAAGAGAATTTAGACAATCAAACTGTTTATAAATTGTTAGTACCAAGCATAAAAGAGGCGAAAAATCGGAGACAAATTATTATAGTAACTCATAATCCAAACCTTGCAGTAGTTTGTGATGCAGAGCAGATTATTCATGCAAGTATAGATAAGGTAAAAAACAACAATATTAGTTATGAAGTTGGTTCAATAGAGAGCCCTATAATTAATAAAAAGCTTATTGACATACTTGAAGGAACTACTCCAGCTTTTAAGAACAGGGAATCGAAATATTATATGAAAGACGTACATTAATACGAAAAGGGCGGCGCAGTATGCCGTCCTCTTCATGTTTTTTATTATTTTGTGAGTAAACTACTACCTTCAACGACATAACCACTCTTGATGAGATCGTTTAAGTGATATGGTTTATTGTGGGAGGTACTAGTACATATATATCCATTGCAATTAAAATCATAGTCAACAATATATTTCTCCTCTTTTTTCGTTAATATGTCTTTTTCATAAATTTCGTTATTATGTTTATCTGCCCAGCCAGTGAATTGTAATAAAAGAACCTCATCAAAATCAAAATAGTTTTTTAAATGTCCCCGAAATAAAACTCCAATTTGTCCTCTCTCAAAGGATATTTCTGTAACCTCATACATCTTATTTTCAAGAGAATCGTAGGCTCTGAATTTCAATCTTATCATGTAACACACCCCTAGTTTTTAAGTTGATGAAGAATCAGATGACCTTAAATTTCATTTATATTAGTGTGGATTTAATGAGTTTTATTGTGCTTAGTTGTTTATAATTTATTTTTATTAGTTAACGTATATGCATGGTTTTACAAGTCGATATTGGTGGTTTATATATTGGCGGGAAATTCGGATTTATGAAAAGTGTTTGGGATTGAGGGTTTGTAAGGGAGAGATACAAGACATGTAAAGTTTTTCTAAGTTTATTAATGGACACTTATAGTAGAAGTTGTTTAAAAGGGCCTATGCTAGTTCCTTATTTATTTGTATTCATAATTCATTTTTATAAATTAATTTTATCAAAATGAATTTTATGTGTTGTTAAAGATATACTAATATTGAAACAGGTTATATTTTCTTTTAGTAATGAAAAAACACTAAGGTGTCATATCTTTTATAAGAAGACAAAAGTATGTAGTGTGAAATTCGGTAGTCTGGTGCTTCGAAGATGGGAAGGTGAAAAGATTGGGGTCTTATGCAATTTATGTTCGTGTATCAACAGACCGAGATGAACAGGTTTCATCTGTCGAAAACCAAATTGACATCTGCCGAAACTGGTTAGAACGAAATGGATTTATATGGGATGAAAAACGTGTGTTCAAAGATGAGGGAATTAGTGGGACTTTATTTGTAAATCGTCCTGCTATTCAATTGTTACTGCAAAAAGCAAAAGCAAAAGAAATTGATATGGTTGTTTTTAAATCTATTTCTCGTTTAGCAAGGGATTTGAAGGATTCGCTTGAAATTCGTGAAGTGCTTTTGGCTCATAATGTTCGAATTATCTCTGTGGAAGAAGGTTACGATTCAGTAAAAGCTGGGAAAAATGATATGGCGTTTGAGCTATGGTCTTTATTTTCAGCTCAATACAGCAGAACTCTTTCTTCAAGTATTACCGCAGCTTTGGCAGTAAAAGTACGTCGTGGAGAGCATATTGGGAAAGTTCCTTTTGGATATAATCGTGAAAATCAGAAATTAGTAATTCATGATGAAGAAGCAGAAATTGTTCAAAAGATATATAGTTGGTATACCGATGGTTGGGGATATAAAAAGATTACAAATGAATTAAACCGATTAGGTGTAAAGTCGAAAACTAAAAAGAATTGGCAAATGACTTCTGTCCAGCGAATTCTTCGAAATCCAATCTATAAAGGCACTTTTATTTTAAATCAATATACTTCCGTGAAAGTTAGTGGTAAGAAAAAACAAATTCGAAATCCGAAAGAAAAATGGTTTGTTTTTCCTAATCATCACCCAGCAATTATAGATGAAGAGGTATGGAATCAAGTGAATCCCAAAGATACTAATACAAATAAAACAAAGATTACGGCTTGGAATGAATTTCGTAATTTAGCAAAATGTGCAGTTTGTAGTTCAAATATGGTGATTGTACAATCATATTCGAAAAAGAAGAACGGAGAACGAACAGAATGGAAATATTTAAAGTGTTCACAGTACAGAAGAGCTGGGAAGCATGGTTGTGTAAATCATGTACCCATTCAATATCGTGATTTTCGTCAGTTCATTATTGATTTGTTAGTAAAAAAAGGGGAGTCTGTCACTTTAAAACTTCAAGGTAATATCGAAGAGGGGCAAGAGAAAAAAATAAAAAAGTTACAACAGCTTATGAACGTGAACGAACAAAAGAAAAAAGCACTACTAGATCTGTATTTAGAAGGACTCATTAATAAAGAAGAATTTGAAAAAAAACGGAACGATCTTGAAGCAGAAATAACGAAAGCGAATCATGAATTGTTTATTCTGCAGCAGAATGATATAGTACAAACAGATATTAAAACGATAAAAGAAGCTTTTGAGCAGCTACGACAGAGAGAGCATGATTTATATCATGTATTTCAAACGCTTATTCAAAAAATCGTGATTCATCAAGATGGTATGGTGGATATTACATATACTTTTGAAAGTCCATTATAAGAAGGGGATGTATATATCCCTTCTTATTTTTTATGGATCAAATAAAAGTAATTAATTTAGTATGAGGAAATTTTATTTAATCTGCTTCCATATATTTTTCAATCAATTCATTTATATAGTAGGAATCCTTTGATTTAATAAATTTATACTTACCTTTTTTGGTTACCTTATAAATATCCATTTCCATTTCTTCTTCTTCGATTTCTTCAATAATAACATTTAAAAGGTGTAGCCTTTCATGCTTAGACATGTAATTCCAGTGCTTTCCTAAAAGTTCTTTAAGAGTAAATACTTGACCTTCATTATATTGGTTTAATCGATTATTTATGAATACTAAATAATTATTTTCTAAATTTCCCCCTAATAATTTCTCCCTAATATACGAACTTAATGTTAAATTTAAATCTGAAGAAATTTCCATTAAATCTTCCTTTTCTTCTACGGAAAAACGTACAACAATTCTTGAATCCACTTTCATTATCCTCCAATTCGTTTTAATCCATTATACATTTTTTTATGTCCTTTTTTTAAGGTTAAGTTATAGTCAACTTGAAGGATTGTATGCATTTTCCAATGCACTTTGTTTATATATTGATTATTACTAAATCCGTATTTACTACACAATCTGCGGTAAATGTATGTTATGAGGTATAGCAAAATACTATCGACATATCTTATATCTTCTTTTTTAGGGTGATATTTATATGAAACTTGATTATCATGAATTATTGCACTCGAATCGATATATATATCACTACACCTAATAGGCATATGGCTGAGCTTATTATATTTACAGGCTTCATTGTTTCGTTTAAGAAACTTCATTCGATCATTTTTTTCCTTGGAATCAATGAAACCTCTTAAGTAATCACGAGAATTTTCCAATGCTTTTTCCTCGGACTCCTTATTTAAATGATTTGTATATCCTTCTACCTCTATTAAATTAATTATATTTGTACATATTTCAAGTATCGGTCGACTATATTTCATAATCATATATCTTTTTTTGGATTTTGGAAGCATGTTTTGTTTAACCTCAATGGAAAGCCTTTCTATTCTCTCCAATATATATTTTTCTTCATTACTCATGCTAATAGGCGTTAGTTTGCTTATCATCGTGCTTCTTAAATTTTTTAATCTTTTACATGTTTTTTTATACACCTTTTTTCTCTTCATAATGATCTCTCCTTTAATATGTATGACAATTTATTAATTTTGTGTTAACAACAATAACACAAGTATGGAAATAAGACAACTTATTTTAATTCCTTCAAAAATACTTTAGGTTATACGCCATAATCTAATTAATTTTTTACTGGTAACTAACTTTTAATTCTTAAGAATTTTTTATTACAATAAAGTATAGGACGTGGGAAAGAATATAAGATTAGATATAGGAAATAAGGGAGATATCAAGGAAACACACTCGGGAAAATATAGGGGATAAAAATGAAGAAGGGACTAGCAATTGATGGATAAAGAGTATCTCGTTTTTATTTTGGATAATAGTTGTTTCCAGGTCTGAACATGAGATTCAGTGATGATCAAAAAGAGAGATTTTTTTATTTAGCAACTGTTAAAAACGTGTATTTTTCGTAATTAATTTGCAAACACTACGCATTTCAAACGCAATGCAAAAGCTAGGGGTTAAAGGACGTTCACAAGCAGTTGTTGAGCTTCTTCGTATGGGAGAGCTCGAGTTATAAAAAGAAAGCCGACTTTTATAAGAGAGTCGGCTATTTTTCTGTTTATATTTTGAACTTAAAAAAGGTATCTCAGACTGTGAGGGAGAAGATGTGTTAAAAATAACCATTTTAACATATGATGAGGTGTCCTTGTCATTCATGGATAAGAAGGTGCAAATATGAAGTTGTATTTTAAGGATATGGAGATAGGTGAAATTAAAGATGTTTTTGGAGACATGCCATGGATGTATGGAACAATTCGTTTATTCGAGAATAGTAAGCCTTTCCAAAAATATTTTCGTGAGATGGTAGACGAAGATAGTATATTTGATTTTGAAAGCATAGACCCTGAATTTTTATATGAAGAAAATTGGTCTATTTTTGATGAGGATGCTCAGCGGTATTTAGGGATTGATATACCTGCTATTCATATGGAGGATACAACAATTGCGTGGCGTTGGAGATAAAAGCTATACAGTTGTGAACATCTTCGTATGAAAGAATTCAAACGATAACAATAAGCTCACTTTTTACAAAAGGTCAGCTTATTGTTATCGTTTTTTCGCTTGCTATATGAATGATAAGAACACTCCATACATAAATAGGTAGTAAGGAGGGGATATGTTGAAAAGGATATTGTTAGTTTCAACAAGCGCTCATGATATGAATGGACACCCGACTGGTTTGTGGCTGGAAGAGCTCGCAGCTCCTTATAACTTGTTTAAAAAAGCTAAGTTCGATGTTGATATTGTGTCGATACAGGGCGGTAGAGTGCCGATTGATAGAGTTTCTATTCCGAACGGGATACCTCGTGAATTTAAGCATGTCGCTTCTTTATTGCAAAATACGAAGCCAATCTCAAATGTTCATTTTTCGGATTATGATGCGGTTTTATTTGGTGGTGGACACGGGGCGATTGTAGATTTTCCAGGTAATCCATATGTTGCAAACTTAATTGTGAATATGTACAACAACAACCGAATTGTAGCGGCTGTTTGTCACGGAGTAAGTTCTTTAGTCGGTGTGAAAAATAAGGACGGCTCGTTTTTTAGTGCGGGTAAGCATATAACAGGTTATACAAATGATGAGGAAAAAGCTGTACATTTAGAAAAGCGAGTGCCGTTTTTGTTAGAAAATAAATTGAAAGAAGAAGGGGCTTTGTTTTATGTTGCTCCAAACTTTACGCCGCACGTCGTAGTAGATGGGCGTTTAATTACAGGGCAAAATCCGCAGTCTAGTATGGAAATAGGGAAAGCTATAAGAAGAGCTGTAAATAAAGTATAGAAAAAGTGCTCGTTACTCATAAAGGTAGCGGGCACTTTTTCTATAGGATAAATGACCCCTTAAACTAAAAAGATGTATTGAGTATAGTGACTTCATTTATAATTAATCGTGAATTTGCTATACTATTTTGTATGGACAAAAGGGGAGGCTCTTTTAATGAGAAAAGTTGCGTGTGCAAATACTTATATTAATAAAATAAAGCCCGTTATTAGAAAAACGAGTTTTAGTCAATTGAAAATAGATGAAATTGCGAAGTATATGGATATTAGTAAAGCTACTTTATATAAACGTTTTTCTTCAAAAGATGAGATTATTGAAGCTGTGGTAGAAGATTTTATGAACTATCTTCTTGAAGGGGATGCGGATAATCAAGATGAAAGTATGTCTTTTGCAGAACGTTTCCAAAAGACGTTTATTCACTCTTTAAAATGTGTGACATACATTTCAGATGTCTTTTTACAAGATTTGAAAGAGGCATATCCGCACTTATCTGATCGGTTAGTCGCTGCACAACAAAATCGTAATCATAATTTGCAAATGTTTTTTGAAGCTGGTATGGAACAAGGCTACTTTAATAAGATGAACGCACAATTATTTATGGTGCAAGATGATGTGATGTTAAGGCGTATTATAGATCATTCTTTTTGTATTCAGTACGATATTACGTTAAAGAAAGCGATACTTGATTTTTATCAACTAAAGAAGTATCAACTGTTTAAACCGGAGTATATAGAAGCAATTGATGATTCGGAAATTGAAAAAGAAGTTATGGCTATTTTGCAAATGATTTCGTAAAAAAGCAGATTTTCCTATATGAATGGAAAATCTGCTTTTTTTATTACATGTTCTTTTTTAAGTGTTGTAATACTAATTCAGCTACTGGACCACCTGAAGCTGGGTTTTGACCAGTGATAACACGACTATCTTCTACAGCGAAAGCGTCCCAAGGCTGCGCTGCTTTTTCGTAAAGTCCTCCATTTTTAATAAGTTCATCTTCTGTTAAAAATGGAACGAATTGATCTAATTCAGCTAGTTTTTCCTCTTCATTTGAGAATCCTGTTACTTTTTTACCGCTAATTAAACGTTCCCCATTACTTAATGTAATATGAAATAAACCAGCAGCTCCGTGACAAACAGAGGAAACAATTCCGCCATTTTCATAGATGCTACGGCTAATCATTTGGAGTTCTTTATTTTCAGGGAAGTCCCAAATCACACCGTGACCACCTGCGTAATAAATAACAGCATAGTCTTCTGGATTCACCTCACTCGGTTTCATTGTAGAACCGAGGCGATTCATAAATTCTTTCTTTTGATACCATTCCCAATCGATGCTCTCCGCCATTGCTAAACTATGCGGATCAATCGGTGTATAACCACCTTGTGGGCTAACATAATCTACTTCGTAACCAGCTTCTTCAACTTTTTTAACGAAATGGACAGCTTCACCAAGCCAAAGGCCAGTAGCTCGATTTAAATTTGGATATTTTTCAACGCTCGTTAATACAACTAACATTTTTTTCTTCATCATAATCCTCCTGTAATGTTTCTTCCGTATACAAGTTCATTATTTTATTAAGTTAGAAATTGCAAATTTGAATAACCGTGTTAGTCCTCCTTATATCGGATTCGAAATTAGTGTATAACAATTTTCGAACGAAGTAAACTAAAAACACTAAATTAGTTTACTTTGTATATTTTTCGTTGACAAACTGTAATGCTGAAACTATGATAGTTCCATGAATATCGAACAACGTACATGTTTCGTTTCGAATTCAATTTGTCGCGCGATAAATGTATACATTTGATGAAGTTGTCTAGTGATAATAGAAGAGCTAAACAACTTCATTTTTCGTTTTCAATTACTACAATCAGGAGAGGTGTTACACATGGGGGAAGATATAAACAATCATTCAAAATGGTTTGTTTTCACATTATGTTTTATCGTTTTATTAGGACCGATGAATGCGGTTTTATTTAATGTTGCGTTAGAGGATATTGCTCATGATTTATCCATTAGTCAATCGAAAGTAAGTTGGGTTGTAGTAGGCTATTCCTTAGCTGTCGGTATTGGTTCGATGATATATGGGAAGCTTGCTGATCGTTACAGTGTAAAAAAACTATTGATTATTTCAATCATCATATTTGTAGCTGGATCCATTATTGGATTTGTAAATCAATCTTATGCGATTGTCATTTTTGCAAGATTAGTGCAGGCGAGCGGGGGTGCGGCGTTTATTGCGCTTAGTATGATCGCGGTGGCAAAATTAGTTGTTCCTCATAAGAAGCCTGGTGCGTTAGCGATGATTAGTTCTTCTATTGCATTAGCAATAGGTATTGGCCCTTTAGTTGGCGGGGCTATTACAAATACACTAGGATGGCCATATTTATTTTTATTTATGGTTATTTCAGTAGTGGGGATTTTCTTGCTTATAAAATTTATGCCAGAAGAAATGCAGCATACGGATGAAACGTTTCATTTTGATTATATTGGAGCGGCGTTACTATTTGCATTCATTACGACTGTTTTACTAGGTATCAATATGAATCGTTGGCTATTTGTGTTATCGATAATTTCTTTATTTTTATTCACGGTTCGTATGAAGAAAGCGGAGCATCCATTTATCGATATTGAGTTGTTTTCGAACAAAGCATTTCTTCGTTTAATAACAGTCGGATTTATAATTAATGTGGCGTTATGTGCTAATTTATTATTGTTGCCATTACTGTTAGGAAGAGAGCACGGATTGTCTCCATTTGTTATCGGAATTGTATTATTTGTTGCATCACTCTTTGGTATTGTGTCTAGTTTTATTACTGGAAAGATTGTCCCTTCGTTTGGAAATGTGAATATGATTTATGTAGCGTCTGTCATTATGATTGTTGGCTTTTTAATTTTAGGGTTTATTCCGAATGGAAGTATAGTCGTTATTGTATTGGCGATTATTTTGACATTTATGAGTTATTCTGCCATTCAAGTATCATTGAACACATTTATACCGAAAACATTACATGCAGCTAAAGTTGGAGTCGGTCTCGGCTTATATAATTTAATTAACTTTTTCGGTATGGCATTTGGACCAGCTGTTGCGAGCAAAATTATGGAATCTACAAATAGTTATCGTTTCAATTTTATTTTAATCGTCATGTTAATTTCTGCTCATTTCTTCTTATTAATAGGAATGTCTTCTTTCCAAAAAAAGATGGAGCATTAAAGATGTACTTTATATAGAAGAAACCGACTTTCATATAGAAGGTCGGTTGTTTTTCTGTCTTGCAAATTATGAAAAAAAGGAGCAAAATAAAAAAGGTCCTAGTCTATACAGGTACAAATGAAAATTTTCATATAGAAGCAGTTTAAGTGAGCGAACTTAAAGTGTGAAAAATATAATGATAAAATAAGATGATGAATGAGAAAACGGGTGATGAAGTTGAATAGAGCAATCGGTGTTATCGATTCAGGAGTTGGCGGTTTAACAGTGGCGAAGGAATTAATTCGTCAGTTGCCGAAAGAGCGCATTATATATTTAGGGGATACAGCACGTTGCCCTTATGGTCCACGTTCTCGAGAAGAAGTGCGTCAATTTACGTGGGAAATGACGGAGCATTTACTAGATTTAAATATCAAAATGTTAGTTATTGCATGTAATACAGCAACTGCAGTTGTATTAGAAGAGATGCAGAAACAATTACCAATTCCAGTGGTAGGAGTTATTCACCCAGGATCACGTACAGCTTTAAAAATGACAAACACGTATCATGTTGGGATTATTGGAACGATTGGAACGGTGAAAAGTGGTGCATACGAAGAAGCGTTAAAGTCTATTAATAATCGTGTTATGGTAGAAAGTTTAGCGTGTCCACCTTTTGTTGAGCTTGTAGAGAGCGGTAATTTCGAAAGTGAAATGGCGTATGAAGTTGTAAGAGAAACGTTGCAACCGCTGAAAAACACTGATATTGATACGCTTATTTTAGGCTGTACACATTATCCAATTTTAGGTCCTGTTATTAAACAAGTAATGGGAGATAAAGTGCAACTCATTAGTTCTGGTGATGAAACGGCACGTGAAGTAAGTACCATTTTATACCATAGTAAAATGTTGAATGAGGGAGAGGAACAAAGTGATCATCTCTTCTTAACAACAGGAAAAATAGGCCTATTTAAAGAAATTGCATCAAAATGGTTCGGTCAACCGATTGAAAATGTGAAACATATTTATTTAGAAAAAGAATAATAATAGAATTCATATAAGTGAACTCCTGAGAAATCAGGAGTTTTTTTGTTTATAGGGAGCACAGCTTGTTCTAAAACATGAAACAGCTCGTATACATAATAGTACAAACTTAGATTTTAGGGGGGAATGGCATGCCTAAATCCACTTTTAAATGGGTTGTTGGTGCTACTGTGAGCGCTGTTTTACTAACAGGGTGTGGCTTTATAAATCAGGAGAAAGCAACGGAACAAATTGATCCACCAAAACAAGTTACGTATACAGAGGGTGGAAAGAAAGAAGTATCTAAGAAAGATAAGCAAGGACAAACAGTGAATAGAGAATTATACCTTGTTGATAAAAATGGCTATGTTGTACCGCAGACGTTAGCTATACCTACTCCGAAAGCGAATGAGGTTATTCAGCAAACGTTAGAGTACCTTGTGAAAGATGGGCCGGTAACGAATTTATTACCGAATGGGTTCCGTGCAGTCATTCCAGCGAATACATCGATGACCCTTAACTTGAAAAAAGATGGGACGGCAGTCATTGATTTTTCTAAAGAAATGAAAAACTATGCGAAAGAGGAAGAACGTCAAATCGTTGAATCTATTGCATGGACGTTGACGCAATTTAAAGAAATAAAACAAGTGCAGTTCCAAATAAATGGTGAAAAATTAGCGAAGATGCCTGTTAGTGGTACACCGCTTGGTGAAGGGGTGAGCCGTGCGAACGGTATTAACTTCGATGATGAGCAAGTAGCGGATGTAACAAATACAAAACCAGTAACACTTTATTTTATGGCACAAAATAATAATAAACAGCAATACTACGTACCAGTAACACGCCGCGTTGTAGAAGGAAAAGAAAATGATTATGCAGCAATTGTAGATGAACTTGTAAAAGGGCCGATTCATCAATCGCTCCTAAATGATTTTAATCCAGGAGTTAAGCTGATTACGAATCCAAAATTACAAGACGGAAATCTTACATTAAACTTTAACGAAAATATATTTATAAACCCAGATAAAAATATGGTTTCAAATTATGTATTGAAGTCATTAGTTTTATCTTTAACTGAAAAGAAAGGTGTGAAAAGCGTTTCTATTGAAGTGAATGGTAAAGCAAATCTTGTAGATGAAAAGGGCGGAAAGTTAATAAAACCTGTAGATCGTCCAGAAAACGTGAATACAGGTAGTTTTTAATCGTCAATAATTTGATATACTTAAGTAAGAAAGAGGAATTGCTTTTTGGGTTCCTCTTCTTTTATTGTATACATATCATACATTTAAATTTGGCTATACTAACAAGTAGTTATGAGGAGGTTATTTTTATGCGAGTAGATGGTAGAGAAAAAACAGAATTACGCCATATACATATTCATACGAATTATTTAAAACATCCAGAAGGATCAGTGTTAATTGAGGTTGGGGATACAAAGGTAATTTGCTCAGCGACAATTGAAGAGCGCGTCCCGCCTTTTATGCGTGGAGAAGGAAAGGGCTGGGTAACAGCTGAATATGCGATGATTCCACGTGCGACAGAACAACGTACAATTAGGGAGTCAAGTAAAGGGAAAGTAACAGGACGTACAATGGAAATCCAGCGCTTAATTGGACGAGCATTACGTGCGGTAGTTGACTTAGAAGCGCTTGGTGAGAGAACGGTTTGGATTGATTGTGATGTTATTCAAGCGGATGGTGGAACGCGAACTGCTTCTATTACAGGTGCATACGTAGCGATGGTATTAGCGTTTGAGAAGTTATTACAAGCAGAAAAAGTATCTAAAATTCCAGTAAAAGATTATTTAGCAGCAACGTCAGTAGGGATTGTTGAAGAGCAAGGTGTTGTTTTAGATTTGAACTATGCAGAAGATTCTAAAGCAGACGTTGATATGAACGTAATTATGACTGGAAAAGGTCAGTTCGTTGAAGTGCAAGGAACTGGAGAAGAAGCGACGTTTAGTAGAGCGCAGTTAAATGAATTACTTGATGCTGCAGAACAAGGCATTTTCCAACTGATTGATATGCAAAAAGAAGCGTTAGGTGACATCGTATCTCATATAGAGTAGAGGTGGAAAAAATGAAACAAGTTGTTGTAGCGACAAAAAATATGGGGAAAGTACGTGAATTTGCTGAGTTATTTGAGCGATTTGATTTAGAAGTGAAATCATTACACGATTTTCCTCATATTGAAGAAGTCGAAGAAACTGGTGAAACATTTGAAGAAAATGCAATCTTAAAAGCGGACAGTTTGAGTAGACAATTGAATGCAATTGTAATTGCGGATGATTCAGGTCTTATTGTAGATGCTTTAAACGGGAAACCAGGTGTGTATTCAGCACGTTTTGCTGGAGAGCCGAAAGATGATCAAGCAAATATTGATAAAGTTTTACAAGAATTAAATGAAATACCGTTTGATAAGCGTAAAGCTCGCTTCTACTGTGCATTAGCAGTGGCTTTCCCTGAAGGGGATAAAAAGCCTGTCATTGTAAATGGGACGTGCGAAGGTTTTATTTTAGAACAACGCCGCGGGGAAAACGGCTTCGGATATGATCCGATTTTTTATGTGGAAGAATATAAAAAATCGATGGCGGAACTAAGTTCAGATGAGAAAAATGCTATTAGTCACCGCGGACGTGCTCTACGTAAGCTAGAAGAAAAAATCCCTGAATGGTTTTTAGGAGAATAAGGGAGAGAGATTGATGAAAGCTTTAATCGTAAGCGATAGTCATAGCTCTGTGAAGGAATTACAGCAGTTAAAAGAGAAGTATGAAGGGAAAGTAGATATCATGATTCATTGCGGTGATTCAGAGCTAACGCCTGCTCATGAAGAGTTGCAAGGTTTCCATGTTGTAAAAGGGAATTGTGATTATGCTAACTTTCAAGACGAAATTGTAACTGATGTAGATGGTGTTCGTTTCATAGTTGTGCACGGACATCGTCATAACGTGAAAATGACGTTACAAACATTAGCGTACCATGCTGAAGAGGTAGGGGCGCAAGTTGCATGCTTCGGACACTCTCACGTATTAGGTGCGGAATTAATCGACGGCGTTTTATTTATTAATCCAGGCAGTATTTTATTACCGCGTCAGCGTGTAGAAAAAACATTTGCTTTATTAGAAATGGATGAAAATCAAATGGAAGTTCGTTTTGAAACACTAGACGGACAGCTAGTTGAACAAGCAGTTTTTAAAAGAGGATAAGAAAAATTATCCTCTTTTAAAAAAGGTGTTGACTTTATGTATGGTTATACATATAATAAATATTGTCGATAGGGCAACGGCGCTAACGAAGAAAAATAAAATAACATATGCGGGTGTAGTTTAGTGGTAAAACAAGAGCCTTCCAAGCTCTGGTCGAGAGTTCGATTCTCTTCACCCGCTCCATGTCCCAGTAGCTCAGCAGGATAGAGCAACGGCCTTCAAGAAAAATAGGAGCCTTTATAGGGAAACAAGAACCTATAAAGTGGACGACACTATATCGGTGAAGCCTTAACAGTTCGGCTGATGGTAATACCGAGGAAACTTACGATCTTGAAAAAGATTAAGGAGTTTTGAATGATTAAGTAAAATTTAATGGTAAAGACTCTGAAGTATGATGAAAATCATCGTGAGGTTCCGTAGAGACTACACGTGTCGCACCTGAAATGGTGAAGATATAGTCCAGACTACAAACAGTAATTGCTGGTAGCGAAAGCTATGGTGGTAAGCTAAGCCGTCGGTCGGGAGTTCGAATCTCTCCTGGGACGCTAAGAAAACCTTTTGCGGTGACGTCAAAATCCGCAATATATAAGCTCTCTAATTCGTAAGTTGAATCGTACAATGTGCGGTCGCTAACGAGTTAGGGGGCTTATTTTTTTATGTCAAAAAAACGCGATTCTTTAACGATTAGTGAGGATTTATCGAATGTTTTTGGCGATAGATTGAAAAGCGATCAGCGAAAGAAAGAGACCGCAGAAAATCGTTATACGTTCAATTTAACAATCGACAAAGCGCTCGAGATAATTGTGCGTCAAATGAAAGCGACAGGCTTACGTGAGCGCACGATAAACGATTATTACATACACGTTAGTCATTTTGCGAAAATAACAGACACGCACTATATAGAAGAGTTGAACGTTAATCATATTTACGAGTGGTTGTCGTCTATGAATGTTAGTAATCAAACGAAATTAACCCGTTTGAAGTGTCTAAAGGCATTTCTAGGACGTTGTCATGATAACGGGTGGATTGATATTAACTTTTGGCGCAATGTGAAGATAAAGGTGGATACACCTGTTAAAGAAGGTGCGACAGACCGTGAAATTAATATCTTGTTATCGGTACTCGATTTAACACGATTCTTAGATTTACGAGATGCTACCGCTATCTTACTTATGTATCAGACGGGAATACGTGTCGGCACATTGGCGCAACTAGAACATAAGCACGTCGATTTAGATGCAAAAGTATTAAATGTCGATGGTGGAATTATTAAGAATCATGAATCGATATATCTACCGTTTGATGATGTTCTGGCGCGGTTAATAAGCGTTCTTATGAAACAAAACGAAATTATTCGAAGAGAATATAACGTAAAAAATGATTATCTCTTTATTACGAAGAGCGGTGGAAGTGTTTTAACTAGTCCGACGAATAACATTATATCAAAACGAATGACTAAACATGCGAAGGAATACGGACTTAAAAACATTAATCCGCATGCTATACGTAGAGGTTTTGCGAAGAATCTCTTGAAGAAAGGCGCAAATGTCGCGCTGATATCAAAGGCGCTAGGGCATAGTGATATATCCGTTACAACGCGTTATCTGCATTTAGATAAAAACGAAGTGGCGGAAAGTCTACGAAACTTCTTGTAAATAAAAAGTCCCCGACGGCAATCGGAGACTCAAAACTATACACATCGAAACTTAATAACGGACAAGCCGTATCAGTTCGACCATCTACTTTGCATTTTATCGAAAAAATTCGGAAATTGCAAGGCGTCTTTAGTAATGTCTTTTTTAGGTACTGATGCGGTAAGTCACGACGTGGAAGCCGTACCAAGTCGATAACTTAAAAACGTAAAAGGGTAGCTAGACCGCTGCATCCACTAGCGCTATACAATTCAACGCATATCATTCCCCGTGCGTCGTATAGGTCTAGCCGATTGCGGGCATTATACGGCAAGGGTGGAAATACGTTGTTACTGCGGTAACAGGGTGTATCGAAAGATTTAAGCACTATGGGACGTTTTGTAGTGTAGAAAGTCGATATGTGTGAAAGCACAAGGACGGGGAATGCGTTACTGAAAACCTCACACAACGAGCCGACGCTAGTTGTTAACGCCTTACCTCTATTTGCATTGATATATAAGAAATCTGACGAAGTTTAAATGCTTCGTTATTTTTTATCTCTGCGAAATAGGGGTTCAAACTGCGCCCAGCTTCCTACGACTCCCTCGCCTCTGCTAGTCGATGTGTCACCGCTTGTCAATAGCATAAACTCGGTATTTAACGTTACTAGCGGAAGTGAGTTAAACATCTAAGGTCGACACAGGGCGCTACAAGAGGCGGAGGACTTACGTATGGAAAGCAGACTGACTATAAGAAGATATGCAAATAAAGGCGAAGACATAAGCGCAACATTAAATAGAATAGCGATACTGGCTAAAGAAGAAGTGGAAGATTATTACACTGGAATATGCGATAATAAGTATGTAGAAAAAATTGAAGCGCATTACATACCGTTGATTGAAAACTTAGCCAAAGCTAACTGGTATAAGATAAATAACGAGGTACACTTTATCGATGAGTGTTTCCGTAGAATAAGATATGCGATTAGAACGTTTGATATAAATAAGGGTGATTTCGATAAGAGAGTTAAGAGTTTTATTTATCAAGCATTACGTAAATATTGCGGAGAAAGAGGAAAAAGACGAACGGTACTAACGCTTATAAGTGATATAAACGTACTTGAAACGCTAGAGGATTGTGCAGAAAATGCGGAAGAGAAAGCGATCTGCAATATAATGACTAACCGAGATACTTACGCAAAGCTATATGAAAACATATGCAAGAAGAAAATAGATTTCATTGTACTAGATACTATGATACATACGGTAGAGAATTACAATAGGGTTACAGAAGCCGAAATCTCTAGAGTATTATCGAAAAAGACGGGGCGCTCATTTGATTCCGCTAGAAGTACGGTGAGAGGATTTAAGCAGAGAATCCAAAAAAGAAATATTAGAAAGGAAGATAGGGCGTGAAGGATAGAAAGAAAGAGAAAAATATAAGGGCGAACCTGTTAATAGTTTCATTTGTATTGCTGGTTGTTACAAAGATAATCGGAAATGCCATTATGGGTGGGCTATCAGTATTGTTTGCAATGGCTGTAGTCGCATCGGTTATAACTGCTAAGATTGGAGAGTTTATGCGGAAGAGGAAGGAAAAAGAGGACGTATAAAGGTTCGAAGAAAGAAGGGGGAATTACTATGAAGTCATTTAAGAAAGTAGTTTTATTAGGTGTGGCGACAACGTCAATATTTAGTGCTTGCTCTACGAAAGAAAAGGCGGACTATGAGCCATATAAGAAACACGAATCTGTTGAAACTGCGCAAGGAGAAGAGGAAACATCCAATCCGCCTAAGGTCGAGGGGATTGAAGATGAACCTACGAAGGATGAGAAACCGCAACAAGTGGAGGAATCCACGAAGGGAGATTCGGAGATTAATGACAGACGTCCATATTATAAAGATGCGAATAACAACGCACCAACCGTGTCATTAGAACAGTATGATGGAATTGAGGTCGGAATGTCTGCGAACAAAGTTAAAGAGATAGCAGGTGTGCCTAGATTTATCGAGAAATATAAGTCGTTCTCTATCTACGGATATTTAGGGCATGGTGGAGAAGGCACGATGACTATAACGTTTAATCCTGATGGTAGTGTAACGAAGAAAGAGCAAGATGGTCTTAGAAATACTCAAGTTAATGAAAATAGTTCAACTGGTAATGGTGACCGTAATTCTAAACCTGCTACGAAATCTAGTACTAAAATTCCGAACGATTATTGCGGACACGGACACGATGAAACGAAGGAACCAGAGCATGACTGCGATAAGATTATTGATGAAGAGGCACACCGAAGACATCTAGAGCAACAGGAAAGAGAATATGAAGAACAGCAACGTAAGGAAGCGAAAAAATACCAAGATGAAATGACCGAGGAAGATAAGGCGAGAATCCTACGTCAAGAAAAGCGTTGGAATACGCCTAGCGGTGGTATTGGTGATAAGTGGCAAGATGAATTAAAAGAAATGGAAGAGCAGGAAGGGACGCGTTAAAGTTCGATTTAAGAAAGAAGGGGGCGCGTGAAGATTTTACGCGAAGAAAATAAAATTATGGGATAAGCAGATGACGCTTAATACATATATCCATGTGCTGCCGACGATGCAACGGGAGGTAGCGGGTAAGTTGGATGAGATGTTTGGGTGTATATGTACACATCATCATTTATGTTTTTCGAAATATTGACTCAATTATTATGGGGATATATTCTATTAATGTTTTAACAACCACAACTATAAGGTACGGGGGGATTATATTGAGTTTAAAAACGTTTGAAAAAGAATTAGGTAACATAGTCAAAAAAGTTGTTGAAGAAAAATTAAAAAAGGGAGAAGAAATTGACGAAGATAAATTATTATCCGCTATAAAAGGAATATATTCAAAGGAAAACCTTGATGAGTATGCAAGTCCTATCTACTCTACACTTAAGCAAACAACACCAAAAATGGTAGAGGAAGAGAGGTTAATACATCAAGAATTTGAGTCGCGACTCCAACTTAGATGGTTAGATGCTTTTTACGATTTAGCCTCTATTATAAAGATTTCAGAAGAAACAGCTATGAATATTATTGATGAGTATATGGAAGAGCATGCTGAAGTAGAAAATAATAAATATTCAATTTCTGTTACCTTTGATGTACTAATGAAACTCTATGCTAAAGCAATCGTTATAAGCAAGGAAATATATACTTTGCTTAAATCGGGATTTTCAGATGGAGCAATGTCTAGATGGAGAAGTCTCCATGAATGCAATGTATATTTTCGAAATCTAACTTCAAGGTATAGCGATAAAGGGTTCACAGACGATTTAATATGTAAATTCATAGATTATTCAGTTGTTGAAGACTACCAAGAGTTGACTAAATATAGGAAAAAAGATGACGAGTTTAAACTAAATCAAATAGAAGCAAATAATATAGAAAAGGATTATAAAGAGGTTCTAAAGAAATACGGTAACGATTTTAGCAAACCATATTCATGGGCGAAATCTTTATTTCCTTTTAAAAATAGAATATACTTCAGTGATTTAGAGAATAATGCAGGAATTGATCGCCTATCTATTTATTATAAACAAGCAAGCTATCACATACACGCAAGCCCTACTGGATTATACAATAGCTTAGGGGATATTCAAGACGAAAGGGTACAGAAACATGGATATGTTTTTGGTCCTAGTAACTACGGTTTATCAATACCAGGCCAATTAACTATTATATCATTAATGCAAATGGCGACTTCTTTATTGTTACTAAACTCAAACATAGATAGATTAATAAGGGCAACAGTTTTTCAAAAGTACGCAGATAATGCAATACTTGAGTTTGATAAGGTCCAAAATGAGATTGAACAGGAAGAGATTGAAGAGAGTATTTTGAATACCACTTTATACTAAAAGAACAAATTACATATAATGCCACTGGCTACGAGAGGGATAAGTGACAAGGGATGACGAGAGTTATTACCACTAACTAAGTGAGGGGAACGCGTAAAGGGTAGGTAATTATAATCAGTAAGAAAATCCAAAAATATAAAATAGCACATGAAAATTTCACATAACCAATTTGTAATGGGAGGGACCTATGAACATACAAGAAGAAATGTTAATAAAGCAGTTAGAGGAAATTACTCCAAAACAACTGCTGAAAGAAATTTCAGGTGGTGCAGAGGTAACGATAGCAGACTTAAAAATAGTCGAAGATATAATGATAAATCAAAAGCTAAGACCAGGTGTAGTGAACGTATTAATTTATTATGTTCTACTTAGAAACGATATGATGTTGCCAAAATCATACGTTGAAAAAGTCGCTGGACATTGGGCACGAAAGAAAGTTAATACGGTCCGTGAAGCACTAGCGCTTGCGAAAAAAGAAAATCGTCAATACCAAGAATGGGCAGACAGGAAGAAAGAAAGTGCTAAACCAACGCCTGTTGAAAGGGCTAGAAGTATAGCAATAGAGCAGGCGATTTCTCAGGGGATTTCCGATGAAGAGTTAGGGAAGTTTGTTCGTACATTATTTGAAGGAAATCAATAAGGTTAATGACATGTCGATATGCCAATCGATAGGGGGGAAGAGGGTAGTGACATGTGGCACCGACTAAGCATGCGTGCCTTATTCGGACACATACAACGGTATACTTAACGTAACTTAACATTTTAGCGTACTCTAACCGTTATACATTACGTTACATATTACCAGCCGAAACCTTGTAACGCACGTCCCCCCTCTGAAACTAACAAGAATGCAATTACGTATGTTTACCGTTGAGGTATCGTACACAAATCGACTGTACACTAGCTGGTAATATTGCGCATGATATAATGTCTTATACATGTTAGTCTGTAGCGTTAATTCTTCGTTAATATACGCAGTTTTAACGTCTGTCTTCGTCTTCTTATCGATATTTAATAGTCTTGTAAGAACTTATTTGCTATCAAGTGATATCATGCGTAATCGTGGTGTTGCTCGTTTTACAAAACTTAATTTAATTAGTTAATTATATTAAAATCCTTGAATGGATAAAACTCACAAAATATGATAAAATATTACTATTGTGATTATTGCCTTTTAATAGAATTGTCAGAAATGCGGGGGGACTAACTTGCTACTAAGTAATAATGATATAAAGAGAGAATTAATTAAAGGTAATATTAGGATTCACCCTTTGAATATGGATAATATTAAAGGGGGTTCAATAAACCTAACTGCAAGCCAATTGGCATGGAGGGTGTCAGATAAAAATTCTGCTGTTAAGGATAATATTATAGAGATTCCTCCTAATGACACTGTTTGTATTTACACAAATGAAGCAATATGGGTGTCTAAGTGGATAGGAGGTACATATCATCCTAGAGTATCACTTGTTTCAAAAGGATTAGGTCATATCTCAACTACCTTAGACCCTGGATGGGCTGGTTTGTCATTAATTGCTGTTAATAATCCTACAAATAAAGCTGTAAGCATCATAGTAGGGGAATCATTAGTTTCTATTATGCTGTACTATTTAAAAACTCCCTCTTCTTTAAACACATTAGAAAACACACCGAGTCGACCAGATATTGCCAAGACCTTTAACTTAAGTAGTGGAGAGGATTTATTTCTGCAAGAACAATGGCATAGGAATGAACAAGGTATATCAGGTAGAATGTTAAAATCAGACAGTTATAAAGAGTTTTATAAAGAAGAAAATGCAGAAATAATCAAAAAAGAACAAGATAAAAAAAAGTTTAAGGAAACTTTTAAGTATCCTTTAAGTATAGCTATAATAGGGGCAGTTTTAGGAGCAATTTTAGGGAGTGCACTGTCTACTTATTTGGCAAGTTTGTTTTTAAAGTAAAATTAGCTAAAGTTAGGATAAGGAAAGGTTTTTAGGGGGACTTTTTCATTTAAGATATTTTTTTAGGTATATTTGAAAGCCCTTCCATCTCTCTTTCCTCCCATAATCTCAAAGAAGTCAGAGCGATCTATTGAAGCTTCTTATGAATTGGTATGCTTTAATAGAATTGTAGTACCGTATAGTTGGTAATTGATAGGAGGGTTACGCTGAGAAGGTGTAGCTCTTTTTATATGTGCAAAGTAACGAAAATTTATGTCGTGTAAACTATCTGACAATTTAACGTAAGACAGCGCAAAGCTATGCCACTGTAGGGTTTATGATGGTTTAGGTGTAAATATAACGATTACAACGATTTACAAAAATAAGCGATGTCACGGGGGAAAATGTCGTCAGATTGGTGTGTAGCGCTGCGAATGACAGCTATACACCTGCTGAGGAGTAGGAAGAGCGTCGACTTCGGAACTCGGGGGGTGAAGAAATCAGCGCATAATAAAAAGACACCGACCTATTCTGCCGATGCTTCTTGCTGGTCACGTTGCTTTCTAGCGAATCGTTGTAGCGTACTCATGCTAATACCTGTTGCTTCCGATAGCTGGCGGAATGAGTAGCCCATTTTCTCTTTCATACGCATAGCTTCGACTAGTTTTTTATCTGAATGTGACTTCGGGCGACCTTCCTTGTAATTCGGATTCTGTCTAGCTACTATTTTACCTTCTTGTGTTCTTTCTAAGATTAGGTTGCGCTCCATTTCTGCGACTGCTAATAACGTTTGTAAGAAGAATCGCCCCATTGTCGTATCTTCTAGTAGTCCTACGTTGAGAACGTGAACCCTTATACCTCTTTTGAATAGCGCTTCAATTATCTCGATACCTTCCTTTGTATTACGTGCAAGGCGATCTAGCTTCGTTACTGTCAGTGTATCTCCTTCGCTTAATACTGTGAGTACCTTCGATAGTTCGGGGCGGTCTGTAGTCGTTCCCGTGAACTTTTCCGAATAAATGACATCGCATCCTTCTGCTTTTAACGTTTGTAGTTGTGATTCTAAATCTTGAGTTACCGTTGAGACACGAGCGTATCCATATTTCATAATTAATCCGTCCTTTCTGCGCCATCACTTTTGACATAGAGTTACGACATAATAAGATGATGCTATATTACTACACTTTAAAATTTGTGTCAAATCTCGAGAGTTATGACATAAGTATAATGACATATGACATTGCATCTATTGACCAAGCCCTTATTACATACTCGAATACCCCGCTATGTGTTTCGTATTACCAAGCGCTGACACCACATCACCAACAGCCCGCACTATATTACCAACAGGGGTATGCCTATCCTTGCATACCCGACGTACCACACCACAATACCACGGCGCTCACATGATCGCTCGTACACGTTCAATCAATATAAAAATTCGAAGTAGCTAACGGCTCTTATTCGGCTTGACTGACGCCTTTAACGCAATAGGCTACGTACACGTACTATATAGTACAGCGTATCACTCATCATGCCGTGGCTTGCCGTGCTCACGATGAGCATATGAACGTTGTGCGTGATTGATTCGTTGTGATTGATTCGATTGTATTTGCGATTCAATTCAAAATAATAATGAAAAGATTGCGAAGTTATTTTGATTGCTTTCTTCTTCGTTGTCTTCTTCTTCGATTGTGATTGCGATTGTAATTCGAATCGAATTCGTAAATGATTTCGTCTCTCTTTCTTCTTCGAATTAAGTTTCGATTGTGATTGCGATTCGAATTAAGTTTCGAACTTCTTTGCGTTTGCTTTTGTGATTCGAATTCGTTTCTTTTTGAGTCTCAAAACTTTTGCGAAGTCTTTGAAGCACTTCTTTGACTCGCTGATGAACGATAAGGACGACGTGACCAAATCACTCGCCCATCACTCGAAAACTCGCTCCCCTCCAAGCCACCCCCTTGATACCCCTGAAGCAAGCCCCTACAAATAGCGCACACCATTTTTCAACTGGGGGCGTTATTCACATGAGAGGTCTACCTATCATAGCCCAACCGCTCACTAACTCGACCTATAAAGAACTATAGCCAATATAAATCTTATACTGCGAAAGATACGCAGAAAGAATATAAGGTATATATGCTCTTTTATACGAGTGTTGTGCCCTTATATCAGTGTAAGGCATACCGATACCCAAAAGCGCCTACGGGTGCGCCAATAGATACGTAAGGGGAACGACATATATCGTATTAACCTTTCTAGCGGGTATCACGCCCCTATATAAACGTAGGTGACGCAAAAAACCACTACGGCGTCAAATACTAACACAGGTCGGGCGGTTTCCCTTCGCTCTTCCCTCTTCCCTCTTTCTATTCTATTAGTACTGCGTGCCGATCTTTTAACTAAGTAAGTACGTTATTACTATTATTGCGTTAGCTTTAGCTACGCTCTTACGAAGTAAGACGGTATATTTTCTAGTTACATAAATATCGTTATATAAATCTAGTTTAACCAGAAGAATACTGCCGAGAGTTGAGCGATATTCCGCTGGGAGTTTGGCGATATAATGCCACAAGCGAAATTCTGCCGAACTCTAGCAATAAAAAGAAAGTGAGATGGTCATTAATGGTAGAAAAAACAACCAAGCAAGAAGAACGAGAAGTATCAATCAAAGCAATAACGCAAACAATCGAGGCACTAAAGGAGGACAAACCGCTATTAAATACAGACGTCGAAACACTCGCCGTAGGTTTAAAGAATCGACCTGTATTCGATAAGTCACTGGACAATCCCGACAAGAAGCCCGAATTAATGTTTATTAAGATGCCGACATATCTACGAAACTACGTGTATATGCAAGATTACGGGATAAATGATAGTGCGTTGATGCTATATCAAATTATTGTCGATAAATTCAATAGAGATACAAAGAAGGCGTACCCTTCTCAATACAAGCTAGCACTAGAGACGGGGAAAAGTGTACGAACGATTAATCAAAACTTAAAAGCGCTCGCTAGTGTTGGTTTAATCGAAATTAATCGTACGGGCATACGTCAAAATAACGAATACAAGCCAAAGTTACCGCTAGACCTAGACGAGTTGCTACAAAGATTTCCTAAAGCCCGCCTACGCTATTTAAAGCACACGCTAGCGGTCGAGAAACTTCGAAGAAGAGACGTCGAAAAGCGAAATGAATTACTATCAAGAATCGTAAAAAACGGCGGGAAACCAGCCAGCGCACCGAAGCAAGGCGAAACGCAAACGGACTACGACGATATTACGTTCTAAGGGGCGATCCATATGCGAAAAGAAATAACAAGTACGTACGGTTTCATAGAAATACCCGCAAGCGCTACGAGATATCTAGACCTTCCTGAGAGTGTGAAAGCTGAACTCTATACGAAGAAAAGAAAGCGAAGATGTCGCAGGAAACCTACGAGAAGCACCGCAGAAACGTCGCAAGATGGCGTTAATATATTTGAAGGTAATAACGAAGTAAAGACGAAGAGGAAGCAAACTGAAACGCAAAAACAAGCGGAAAGGGAGCGCAGTACAAGGCGAAACAAGATGCCCAAACTAGTAATAACCTTCAATGGCGGGAAACCGCTTGAAGACGATGAGCAAGCGATTATAAAACGACTAAATTAAAGGAGAGGTTAAAAGATGAAACTAGAACTAGTAATCAATAAGGATGTAGTGCAAGGAACGGTTAACGAAGTGGAATTAATCGAATCAAAGGCGCAACGTGACGAACTGGCAGGGCGTGTTGGCGTACTAGAAAAGGTCAAAGGGTTGCTATTATTTCCTAACATGGAATTTGCAACGAATAGACAGATTGCGGAATTCTACGAGGTACCTGTTAAGACTATACAAAAGATATATACCCGACACATTGCGGAAATTCGAGAAGATGGATATACGACCATGACAGGAAAAATGTTGGCGGAGAATTTAGCCACCAACATGATGTCTACGGCTAAAGTTACGAGAGAAAAAGGACACATTCTAATAGAATTTGATGGAATGGCGACACAAATTCCATATTCAACGATTGGGCTATATCCTAAACGCGCAATTCTTCGTATCGGCATGTTGCTACGAGATAGCGAAGTTGCGAGGGAAGTCCGCACCCAGTTACTAAATATCGAAGAGAAGGCGAGCAAAGAGGTCAAAGTAGCCGAAATCAATAACGAACTAGAGTTACAAATGGAACTAGCGAGGGCACTTATGAACGGTGACGTACAAGCCGTTGCCTTAGTTAATGCGAAAATCATCGAATATAAAAACCGCCATATCGCAAAAGTAGAAGCGAAACTAAACGAAGTCACAGAAGAAAGGGATTCACTAGGCGAAAAGGTATCGGCATTCATCGAATCTGATGAAGTATATACGTTTGGTGAGGTCGCAGAAGGAATCGATGGACTGTCCGCACAAGCATTGCGTGAATTCCTACAAGTACATGGCGTACTGGGTCATAAGTCGAGAGGTGAAGTGTATCGACCAATTGGAAAGTATAAGGGACTAGGCTGGTTCAGTACACAAACAAGAGTGGCAAAGTGGTCGGGAGTTACGTTTACTAACACGTACATTACGACGAAGGGACGCATGGAAATCGCTGAATTCTATAAGAAGGTGCAAGCGCAGGAGATGAGTGCGTAAAACTGACCGAGAACAGGTGAGAAGGTGCGCCCATACATACGAAGCGGAGATAATTTCATTTACCGTAAATAAAATAGAAAAATATTACGGTGAGTATGCAAATTATATACCCTCAGTCCCCAATATATAACGTAGGGAACTACGAGCGGATACGATTAGATGATGCATAGGAGGGCTTTTCCTTTATAGTCCGTCTTCCTCCTTTATTTATCCGCTAAGTATGGAGAACACAAAACCCCAGTATGTAATTAACAATGCCAGGAGGTATAGGAAAATGGGAGCAAGAGACATCAAAGCACTTCGTCAACTCATAGGGTTGTCACAAAATGAATTTGCACGACTTATCGGCGTGTCGGAATTAACGGTGAATCGCTGGGAATGCGGTCACGTACAACCGAAACTAGCAAGCATTAAACGAATCGAGTCGTTAGTAGGTGCGAAAAACTTACAGGTTATACAATCGACACTCATTTATAATATGCCGTTGCTAGAAGTGGCGGAAGATATTCAGAAACGTATACAGGCAAAGAGATGTGAGCGTTAAAATGCCAACACACGAAATAAAAAAGAGCAAACGGATCGCCAGCAGCCATTTCATAAAATGGTGCAAAAAGCTATTCAAACACATGCAGGTATAAACCAAACTAAACTAATTAAGGGGATGTATTAATATGACAAACAATAAATCAATCAATGAGTTAATCGTAGAAGCAAGAGAAATCAAAAGTGCTACACCTAGTTTCGTAGTCGAACTGGTACGAGGTCAAGGCGGACTATACGAAACAACAAGTAAAATCGATACAGACGCAAATCTAACGTTCCAAGGCAAGCAAGCGAAGAAAGGGCGAGTAAAGAAAGTTGCTGAATATGTGCTAATGACTGAAATGAAAGAGCGCCGAGAGAAATACGGCGCACTACTAGATGAAGCTGAAAAGCAAGTGCGAGCGAAGTTAACACCGCAATTCGAAGACCTAGAGGAAAGCGACCGTATTTTATATGATGCGGAAATCAGCGACCTAAAAACGAAGGTGTTATTATCAGTCGACGAAAAACTATCAATGCAATACCTAGAGAAAATGGTAAATCTAGCGAGCAAGAATGGAAAGACGGCGCACGAGTTACAGGGATATCTAACTGGGCAACTAGCGGAAATGGTCGGCAAGAGTCAGAATCTAGCACATATCCGTCCGCAACTACTAACGATGTCCAAGAAACTAGCACGGGCGTCACAGGTCGACGATTTCGACGGCATCAAGGCGCAACTAAACGATATTAACGAAATGAGAGAGGTTGCATTTGCGATAGGTCAAACGCAAACAGCTATCACAGAAAATATCGGACACGTTGCAGGTCGATACGTAAATAATCCTACGAAGTATTTCGAAGACCATTCGGAAACAGTCGAGTTCGTAGAAGGCAAGATTGAGAATCATAAAAGATTCGGTCACGACCTATATAGCGAGTAAGACAGGAAGAGGGCGTTATGCCCTCGCCTATCTCGTAAATTATAAATATATTGGAGGGAAACGAAACTATGAAAACTATCATCGAAATCGAAGCAACAAAAGGCGAGCAAATCAATCACGACAACATTAAGCGTCAAATGTACGCACTAAACGAGAAGTACGGTAATGATATTACTGTTAAATTCTCGAAGAATGGTACGGCAAACGATGTCGTAGTTAATGCGAAATAACAAACGTAACGGGGCGGACGATATCGCTCCACCTATTCTACTAATCGGAGGGAAACGGAATGAGCAAAAGAAAAGGCGAAGCAATTCTACATATTCTCGACCAACTAACGAAATCAGATAAAGAAGACGTAAACATAATGCTACGAGTAGGAGCGCATTTGCACGGGCGTGACGGATTTAATTTAATTCGATGCGCAAAGACTAACGAGTGGCAAATAGTAAAGAAAGTCAATAAAGGAAATGCGGGGGTTGACGAATACGAACGACGCCACCGAGGTTATACAAGCAACGAATTAAGTTTCGCAATCTAAAACGGATCGCTGGAAGAAGAAGGGGAGAGATAACATGACGAAAGTAAACAAAACAACGCTAAGATTACATAATACGGACATTGTCGAGGATATCGGCGAAGCATTACGAAGCAAGATAGAGTTAGTACCATCGGCACACACGGAAATAGATAGAATCACAAAAGAGGACGAAGGCGCATCGCTTTCAGACGTTGTACTACTAAAAGCGGTTGGGCGAGTGCTAGAGTTAGAAAAAGAAGTTAAACGGCTAAGCGAAGGGGAGAGATAATATGAAGAAACAAGATGCGCAAAAGGTAACGACCCAAATGACATCGAGAGATATTCAGCCGAAAGGGAACGACGCACCACGAGAGAAAACTATTGTTCGAGGTATGGCGACGTCTAGGCATCTGAATTCGAATTAATAGACTTGCGTGAAACGAATGGCAGTGTTTAATGGCATCGCCTTTCTTTTTATATCTTACATTCAAAAACTACGATGTTGAGAAACGCAATTCTAGGCGATTAGATTTAATGTGATGAACAGTTTATACGCTTATATGCGCTCTATGGCGATTTAAATAGATTAGGAGAATGATGAAATTGAGGGGACAGCAGACTCGTTACATTTTTTATTTTTATGTGTTATATTTAGAAAATGAAATTAATTATTTGAATAATATAATAATTTAGCAACTTGCGAAATTATATACTTAAATATAATCCTAAAAAGAAACGAGGAATAAATATGAATGTGGAATATATAGTGAATGAATTGAAAGCGAATGGGACTGTGGCAGTGGCGGAAAAAATTGATATGAATGACAAAAAGTTGCGTAAAGCATTAAAAGCCGCAGGTTATGAATATAGTCGAAATAGTGGCAGAGGTTGGTATTTTGCGGGTGCAGGCGAACCACCTTTAAAAGCGGATATCCGAGAATTTATAACAGGCACTGACGATACGCAGGCGGAAAATACAGATAATACTCTTAAGAAAAAAAAGGTAAGTGGGCTACGGAAAATGCAACAAAAGGAAAAGGTTTTGGCACAGAAGAATACTAATTCGATTCATTCGTTAAATGAGCGTATTAGGAAAAGTGGGTCGAAAGAAAAGGTTAGTAGGACGGTGTATCTCGGCAAGGAGACATGTTCGAAATTAGGTATAGCCGAAGATGTGCTTCGAATCAATCGTGATGATATTATAGAGATTGCGCTTCGTGAGTTCTTTGAGAAATATAAGGTGTAATAACGGTGAGAGGGACGTGGGATTTATAATCTGCGTCTTTTTTCGGCTGTAATTGCGTAAAGGTTCGCCGAGATTGCGGTTTTAAGGCAATTATCTTTTCTCCAGTGGATATAGTATCATCTAAATGCATCAGAATTTTCGAGAGGGAATCGATAGAATAAGAGTGCTTTTAACATTGACGCAAAACTACTATATAGCGTATAATATTAATTAACAAAAACGGTCAGTTGACCGCACAAATGAACGTTCAGCAAGCGATGAAAGAATCGTTTATATATCATAGGTAATTGACGGGTCGGGAGTTCGAATCTCTCCTGGGACGCTAAGAAAACCTTGTTATCTTTTGATAACAAGGTTTTTTGTTTGTCTACAAATTGATGTATGTGCAAAAGGTGTAAAAAATGTAACGTAATATGTGGTAATTATTATGTGTAACGGATTAAAGTGCATGAAGAAAAGAGTGCCATTTATGCGCCCTATTCCTCTTATTTCATTTCAAGAATCAATAGGTTTATGATGGAACTCAAATCCATATCCAGATTCTCCTAACTGTTCACTTACAATATTATAAAACTTTTTACCGCCCTCGTACGATTGAGCAACCGTTATCGAAACTTATCCCCGTTAGTGTGTTACAATGAATAGAAGCGGAAAACGAGAATCTCCAATTGACTAGACCTGTGATTGGTTAGACAGTTTAAGAAGGTTGTATAAAAAAGGGAGATGGCGCAAAGATGGCGAGATCAAATGAGAACGATTTGACGGAGAAATTGGCAGAAGGTCACCGAAAATATGGTGATGGCAACTTTACAGTACAGAACATCGGTGATGAAACCAACCCGGATTGGACTATCGTAAAAAATGTGAGGAAAGGATCGGCAGGTATTCGAGAAGAGGAAGATATATTAAGACTGCGATCAAAATATATAAAATAGTACGGAAATGGGCGGGTGGAGAGTTCGAACCTCTCCTAGGGCGCTAACAAAACCTTGTTATCTTTTGATAACAAGGTTTTCTGTTTGTTTAAAAATTGATTTTTGATTAAAAATGGAAGATTATCACAATGGAATATGTGATAATAATTATATAGAAAAAATAAAATCGTATTACATATTGCTGATTAAATGGAGTAGTCGACTATTTCTGTAGAATAAGATACGTGATTAAGTTACTTGTTTGATTCGGCTAGAGGTATGGTGCGAGGATCTAGGCCAGAGGATACGAAAAAGAAGTAATAGAAAAGTTGGTGTAGCAAAATTACAATGAAAAAGGGAAAGAAGGATACTATCAATCTAATGACAATTGCATTGCTGATGCTAATAGTTACAGGTATTATAGGAAATTCAATATTAGGTGGGCTTGCGGTAGTGTTAGCAATGGCTGTAGTCGCTACGGTTATTACTGCACGGATTGGCAATTTTATACGAAAGAGGAAAGAAGACTCTTGAAGTTCGATTCAAAGAAGGTAAAGAGAGGAATTATACTGTGATGTTTAATAAGAAAGCATTTAAAAAGTTGTTTTTACTAGGTGCCATGTCTCTATTAACTCTTAGTGCTTGCTCCGCGAAAGAAAAAGCGAACTATGAGCCATATAAGAAACATGAATCTGTTGAAAATGCGCAGAGGGAAGAGGGCACATCTAATTCGGATAAGGGCGAGAAGATTGACGAAGAACCTGCTAAGGACGAGGAGTTACAACAAGTGGAGGAAACGACAAAAGAAGATAAGGAGATTAACGACAGGCGTCCATATTATAAAGATGCGAATAATGATGCACCAACCGTGTCGTTAGAACAGTACGAAGGAATTAAGGTTGGAATGTCTGCGAATAAAGTTAAAGAAATAGCGGGTGCGCCTAGATTTATCGAGAAATATAAGTCGTTTTCTATTTACGGGTATTTAGGTCATGGTGGAGAAGGCACCATGACTATAACGTTTAATCCTGATGGTAGTGTAACGAAGAAAGAGCAAGATGGCCTTAGAAATACTAGGATTCAAGATGCGACAGCTAACGGAGGAAACGAAGGTCGAGTTACAAGCAACCATGAGCGTGATTCTAAACCAGCTACGAAATCTAATGCTAAAATTCCGAACGATTATTGTGGACACGGACATGATGAAACGAAGGAGTTAGCACACGGCTGCGACAAGATTATTGATAGGGAAGCTCATAGAAGGCATATAGAACAACAGGAAAGAGAATATGAGGAACAACAACGTAAAGAAATGGAACAATATGAACTATCTGAAGAAGACAAGATGAGAATCAAAAGACAGGAAAAACGTTGGAATACGCCTAGCGGTGGTATCGGTGGTACGTGGCAAGATGAAATGAAAGAGATGGAAAGTCAGGAATAAAGTAACGTATATTTCATTTGTATATATAATAAGAAATTTAATTTTATTATATATCACTAATCTGAGTAGAAGATTAGTGCGGAAGGAAAGAAATTTTTGCTGGATTGTAATAGAACATAGGTAATAGATGGATCAGGAATTTAACTTTCTCCTGAGATAAAAACCTTGTTATCTTTTGATAACAAGGTTTTTTGTGTATTTTAAATTAGTTATTAATAAACTTCTCAAATACAAAACCATAATCTTTCACATTATATTGTTTCTTCGTATCAACAAGCCAGTTAAAGGCAATCTCATTCATTTCTTTAAACTGCTCTGCTAAATTTACTTGTGCGTTTGAAATACGGCTAAAAGCGTTAGATGCCATATCTAAACTTTTATGTGCATACTGCAATGTAATGTCGTTGTCGTATGAAATTTCTTCGATTTTAAGTAAAGCTTTATATAAATCTTTTAATTCCTCGATATGTTTTTTATGAACATCAATTGAATAATGTTCATCTCCCATTTGAAATTTAATTTCTACATCTAAATCAATCGTTCCCGCAGTTTCAAGCGCTACGTTTTTAATTTGATATTTACTATAGCTAAAGCGGCGTAGTGTACGTTTTTTGCTTGTCGCACTTGTACCATCTAGGTGAAGTAATCCTTTGTTTGTGAAGCAATATTCATCTGATTTCGATTTAATTAGAAAATAAATTTTCTCTCCATCTTCATGCATTACGTAATCATCAGCATCGACCTTGTCATAATCTTTCGGTGTAATTACAGAACCTACATCACTTAACCCTAAAACATCAGCAGCTACTTTTTTGAACATATATAATCCCCCTTGTAAATTAAATTCTTAATTATACAAAAATATATTAACATGGTTTTAACAAAGAGTTTTCTTTTAATGAGAAAATGTTGGGAGGTAAGTTAAGAAAAGGAACGAATATTATTTTGAAAATATGTAAAAAGGTGCTGAGAAAAAGTGTACCATCATACAAAAACAAAAGGAGATTTAGCTGTTTTAAAGGCACAAGTTGATTTGTATGAAAAAGGATATATGATTTTAATACCACAAACAGAGCATTCGCCCTTTGATCTTGTAGTATATAAGGGCGGGGTATTTAAAAGGGTGCAAGTGAAATATAGAGAGTTGAATGCAAGAGGGATACTGGAAGTAAGATTCCGATCTAGTTATTCTACAGCAAGCGGAGTCGCTACAAAAGAAGTGAATAAAGAAGAAATAGACGTGTATTGTGTATATTGTCCTCAAACGGATTGTTGTTATTATTTCAATCCGAAATTATTTAGTAAATCTATTAGTTTAAGAGTGGATTCTCCGAAAAATAAACAAGAGAAAAAAGTTAATTTTGCAAGTGATTATAGAGAAATTCCGTGAAAGCACCTCAAGCGATATGGGGTGTTTTTCAATCTCTCTTTGAAATCTTACAATTCTGTAAGGTAACTGTAAGGTAGTTCGATGGTAACAAATTGTTAATCCTCTATAATGAAGGTAACAACGATAAAACGAGGAGGAAGAAATAATGAAGGGATTAATCGTAACGGGTTTAACAGTTGCTTTTGGATTTGTAGCGTATGAGAAATTAACGTATGTAGTTGATGTTGTAAAACATTTAATCGCGTAGAGGAAACTACCATGAGAGGGAAAGGGAATGAGTGAATGAATGGAATGGTTATTTGGAATTATAGGTACTTGTAGTGTTGCGTTATTGTTCTTTGTCCCAAGTGGTATACTTAGTTCGACAACGAGTTTGTTCTTCTTAAGTTTGTTTGCTTGTACAATGCTCATCATTATGTTTTTAATGAAGCGAAGTAAACCAATCTTCTACTTTAGCATGATTGTTATGGCAATTATTGTTCTCCAAATTATTACCCTTGTTATATACCCCACTATTATAAAAGCTTTCCATTAATGATGAATCCTCTGCTTGAATTGCTGAGGGTTTTTATTTGCATATTTTTAATTTTGAGTAGGAATTCACTTGTATTGAAATGTAAAAATTAAATATTTCTATATTTCAAACAAAGGGTTTCGGGATGTTGTGTTCTCATTACTCATTTGATATATTTACTTTAAAGATAATTAAAATCTAGAAAAAGAGGCGGACGTATGGATAAAAAAGAAAATACGGTCGTATTGTTTCCGCAATTATCAGAGCGCTATATTGATGAAGGTTTTTTAGCGCTGAAAGAGCGGAAATTCGAAGATGCATTGCGCTGCTTTGAAATATTACGTCAGTATAATGCAGAAACGGAACAAACGGAACTAGCTTCGGTTATTTGTTTGTTAGAATTAAAACATATGGAAGAAGCGAAAGAGAAATGTGAACAGTTACTGGAAACAGGAGCGGTCTTATTTGGTGATATTCTTGAAACGTATGTGACAATTTTAGTTCAAACAAATGATTATGAAGGCGTTATTGAAACTGTTGAAAAAGTTTTGCAAACGAAAGATGTAATGCCTGAGCAAAAGGAAAAATTAGCACAGCTCGCTTTATTTGCAGAAGGTATGTTACATGAAGTAGATACATCACGAGTTGATTCGAATTTTGAGTTAGATGAATTTACTAATGAAATATTTGGAGAAAACTTTGGGCAAAAGCTAAGAGCGATTCAGCAACTTTCGTTAAAAGACTTGGATCTTGCATTACCTATTTTAAAGAAATTTTTAATAGACGAAAAACAGCACCCTTATTTGAAAACTTCTATTTTGTATAAAATGATAGAAAATCAAATAGAAGAAGAGATAGAGGTAGAAAAGTTTGGGAATACGATCAAAGTAATTCCGGCATTTACAGGTCATAATGAGGAGCAATCCGATAACATTATACATAGATTATCAAGTCGATTAGAGCAAAATTATCCTGATATATTTGATGCGATGGTTACATATTGGAAAGAATTGCAAATTAGCATTTTCCCATTCGCTCTATTAATGGATAAAGTGGAGATTTGGGCTGCTGTTTTAGAGAGAATTGGTAGGAAGCGTTTCGGGTTGACTATTGATGAAGAAGAGCTTATGACAGCGTATAATATTGAATTAGAAGAGTTTCATATTGCCTATCAATGGTTATTACGTGTCGAAAGAGAAGGATATTTGCCCGTATAATTATGAAAAAGAATCGTTCGGTTCTTGAAACGAGCATATTCTATGTTATAATGTAAGGGTTGCAAAAGGCAGAAATCTGCCTGTTTGTAAGAGAAGAGAAGTGTAATTCTCTTACTTAATATGTTTCATATTATTCTCGAACAAAATATACCGTAGTTGTCTTTTAGGCAATTAGTAGATTGGAACATTATATCTGAAAGCTTTTGCTAGAGGATTATTTGTACTTTTGTTATTTCAAAAAAGAGATAATGAAGATCTTAATCTATAGAGGTATGTGCATACATTATTATAGTTGGAGGGAAAGAATAAATGGCTGCAAAATGGGAAAAATTAGAAGGTAACGTAGGCGTTTTAACAATCGAAGTTGATGCTAAAGAAGTAAACAACTCTATCGACGCTGCGTTCAAAAAAGTAGTAAAAACAATCAACGTACCAGGTTTCCGTAAAGGAAAAATGCCTCGTCCGTTATTCGAACAACGCTTTGGTGTTGAATCTTTATACCAAGATGCTTTAGATATCATCTTACCAAAAGCATACGGTGAAGCAATCGATGAAGCTGGTATCTTCCCAGTTGCTCATCCTGAAATCGACATTGAGAAGTTCGAAAAAAATGCTAACCTTATCTTCACTGCAAAAGTTACAGTGAAACCTGAAGTTAAATTAGGTGAGTACAAAGGTTTAGCAGTAGAAAAAGTTGAAACAACTGTAACTGACGAAGATGTAGAGAACGAATTAAAATCTTTACAAGAGCGTCAAGCTGAGCTAGTTGTTAAAGAAGAAGGAACTGTTGAAAACGGTGATACAGCTGTAATCGACTTCGAAGGTTTCGTTGATGGCGAAGCATTTGAAGGCGGAAAAGGCGAAAACTACTCTCTAGCAATCGGTTCTGGTACATTCATCCCAGGTTTCGAAGAGCAATTAATTGGTCTTAAATCTGGTGAGTCTAAAGACGTTGAAGTATCATTCCCAGAAGAGTACCATGCTGCTGAATTAGCTGGCAAACCAGCAACATTCAAAGTAACAGTTCACGAAATCAAAACAAAAGAACTTCCTGAGTTAAACGACGAGTTCGCTAAAGAAGCTGACGAAGCGGTTGCAACTCTTGATGAATTAAAAGCAAAACTTCGCACAAACTTAGAAGAAGGCAAAAAGCACGAAGCTGAGCACAAAGTACGTGACGAAGTAGTAGAATTAGCTGCTGCTAACGCTGAAATCGACATTCCAGAAGCTATGATCGACACTGAGTTAGATCGTATGGTTCGTGAATTCGAGCAACGTTTAAGCCAACAAGGTATGAACCTTGAGCTTTACTACCAATTCACAGGTACTGATGCTGACAAGTTAAAAGAGCAAATGAAAGAAGACGCTCAAAAACGCGTAAGAATCAACCTTGTTCTTGAAGCTATCATTGAAGCTGAAAACATCGAAGTTACTGAAGAAGAAGTAACTGCAGAAGTTGAAAAAATGGCTGAAATGTACGGTATGCCAGTAGACGCTATCAAGCAAGCTCTTGGAAGCGTAGACGCTTTAGCTGAAGATCTTAAAGTTCGTAAAGCTGTAGACTTCTTAGTAGAAAACGCTGCATAATAAAATAACAAGGCGCGATTTTAATCGTGCCTTGTTTTATAAATATAGAAATATATTTATAAAACTTTTCGATGAAGAAGGAAAACTTCCTTAATAAGTCGAATATACATATTTCAAAAGTTTTAAAAATTTTTTATTTGTACATAACTAGTCATATTATTTGTATTTCTCGCCACGTAGTGACATAATATGTATTTACATACGATACATTTATCGTGTACATACGAAGGCAAGAGGTTAGCACTTTGTAAGGGGTGTGAAAATATGTTTAAATTTAATGATGAAAAAGGGCAATTAAAATGTTCTTTCTGTGGTAAAACACAAACGCAAGTCCGAAAGTTAGTTGCAGGTCCAGGTGTTTACATTTGTGACGAGTGTATCGAACTTTGTACTGAAATTGTACAAGAGGAGCTTGCGAAAGACGAAGAAGTAGAATTCAAAGATGTACCGAAACCGGTAGAAATTCGTGAAATTTTAGATGAGTATGTCATCGGACAAGATAACGCGAAAAAAGCACTAGCGGTAGCGGTATATAACCATTACAAACGCATTAATTCTAACAGCAAAATTGATGATGTAGAATTGGCGAAGAGTAATATCGCACTTATCGGGCCAACAGGTAGTGGTAAAACATTACTGGCACAAACGTTAGCGCGTATTTTAAATGTTCCATTTGCAATCGCGGACGCAACATCTTTAACTGAAGCTGGGTACGTTGGGGAAGATGTAGAAAACATCTTACTTAAATTAATCCAAGCAGCTGATTATGATGTAGAGAAAGCGGAAAAAGGAATCATTTATATTGATGAGATTGATAAAGTGGCACGTAAGTCCGAAAATCCATCAATTACACGTGATGTATCTGGTGAAGGTGTGCAGCAGGCACTTCTGAAAATTTTAGAAGGTACTGTAGCAAGCGTTCCACCTCAAGGTGGCCGTAAGCATCCGCATCAAGAGTTTATTCAAATTGATACAACGAATATCTTATTCATCTGTGGTGGAGCGTTTGATGGCATCGAGCCAATTATTAAACGTCGTCTTGGTGAAAAAGTAATTGGATTTGGTTCTGAGAAGAAAAATGCTGATGTAAATGAGAAGCATGTTTTATCTCACGTATTACCAGAGGACCTTTTAAGATTTGGTTTAATTCCAGAGTTTATCGGTCGTCTTCCAGTTATTGCGAACCTAGAGCCGCTTGATGAAGATGCTCTTGTTGATATTTTAACGAAACCGAAAAATGCACTTGTTAAGCAATTCCAAAAACTATTGGAGCTTGACGATGTTGAGTTAGAGTTTGAAGAAGGCGCACTAATTGAGATTGCGAAAAAAGCAATTGAACGTAAAACAGGTGCTCGTGGACTTCGTTCTATTATTGAAGGCTTAATGCTTGAGGTAATGTTCGAGCTACCATCTCGCAAAGATATCGAGAAGTGTATTCTTACAAAAGAAACAGTAGCTGATAATGCAGCACCAAAATTGGTGTTACAAGACGGTACTGTACTTGATACAAAAACATCTGCATAATGCGAAGGAGAAACAGCAATTTTTATAATTGCTGTTTTTCTTTATGTTTAGCTATGTTCCTCCGCGGAAATACTAAGAGATAAAACATTGCGGGAGGAAATAAATGATGAGCTGGACAAATATATTTTTACTTGTTCAACTTGTTTTTGGTGTAATTGTCGGATTGTATTTTTGGCATTTACTTCGAAATCAGCGAACACAAAAAGTTTCAATTGATCGAGAATCGAAAAAAGAATTAGAACAGCTTCGTAAAATGCGCGAGATTTCTTTAACAGAGCCGCTTGCGGAAAAGGTGCGTCCTACATCCTTTTTAGATATTGTAGGGCAAGAGGACGGGATTAAGTCGTTAAAAGCGGCTCTTTGTGGTCCGAACCCGCAACATGTGATTATATATGGTCCGCCAGGTGTCGGAAAGACAGCGGCAGCACGTCTCGTATTAGAAGAAGCGAAACGAAATCCAAAATCTCCATTTCGCACAAATGCAACATTTATTGAACTGGATGCGACGACAGCTCGGTTTGATGAACGTGGTATTGCAGACCCTTTAATTGGTTCGGTGCATGATCCAATTTATCAAGGTGCTGGTGCGATGGGGCAAGCAGGTATTCCGCAACCGAAAAAAGGTGCGGTAACAGATGCTCACGGTGGTATTTTGTTTATTGATGAGATAGGTGAATTACATCCGATTCAAATGAACAAAATGTTAAAGGTGCTAGAAGATCGAAAAGTATTTTTGGAAAGTGCATACTACAGTGAAGAGAATACGATGATTCCAACGTATATACATGACATTTTTCAAAAAGGTTTACCAGCCGATTTTCGCTTAGTTGGGGCGACGACACGTTCGCCAGAGGAGATTCCTCCTGCTATTCGGTCGCGCTGTTTAGAAGTGTTCTTCCGTGAGTTAGATACAGAAGAAATTCAAAAAGTAGCGAAGAATGCGGCTGACAAAGTGGAAATGCAAATCGGTGAAAATGGTATTGAAATGATCGGGATGTATGCAAGAAATGGGCGAGAAGCGATTAATCTTGTACAAATTTCTGCTGGAATGGCAATAAATGAAGAACGTCCTTTCATTAAAGATGAAGATATAGAGTGGGTTGTTCACTCTAGTCAACTTACACCGAAGTATGAAAAACGCATTTACCCTATTCCGAGAATCGGTCTTGTAAATGGACTTGCTGTATACGGACCAAATACAGGTGCGTTATTAGAAATTGAAGTAACAGCAATCAAGGCGAAAGATAAAGGATCGGTAAATGTTACCGGAATTGTTGAAGAGGAAAGTATTGGTAGTCAAACGAAATCCATTCGTCGTAAAAGTATGGCGAAAGGTTCTGTAGATAATGTATTAACAGTGCTTCGATCTCTAGATGTATTGCCAGAAGGGTACGATATACATATTAATTTTCCAGGTGGTATCCCGATTGATGGGCCTTCGGCGGGAATTGCTATGGCAACAGGTGTGTATTCAGCAGTGCATCATACGTATGTGAATAATGAAGTAGCGATGACTGGTGAGATAAGTATACACGGGGAAGTGAAACCTATCGGTGGTGTGTACGCAAAAATAAAAGCTGCGAAAAAGGCAGGAGCTAAGAAAGTTATCATTCCTGCTGAAAACATGCAACCATTTTTGTATACAATAAAAGGAATTGAAATTATTCCTGTTCGGAAGTTGAAGGAAGTATTTGAGCTAACGTTTATACAGGAAAATATACATCGAGAGCTCGATGTACATACTACGATAGACGAAACAGATGCACAATCAATGTGAGAATGAACGATAATAGTATTTGCCAGACTTCGTTTAAGTTTGTATGCTTAAGCGGAGTCTTTTTTCTTTTATAAGGGAGAAAAAACGAGAGATTTACAGTTGCGGAGAATCTCTGCAATTGCATCTAGATGTATTGTAATATAAAATAGTTGAACAGGAGTTTAATTTATTATGGAGGTGCTATGTCTAGTATGAATACGAATGAAAGAATCGTGCCCCTCCTACCATTAAGAGGCGTTCTCGTATATCCAACGATGGTTCTGCATCTTGATGTAGGACGTGATAAATCGATACAAGCACTAGAGCAGGCGGCAATGGATGAAAATATCATCTTTTTAGCAATGCAAAAAGAAATGAATATCGATGATCCGAAAGAAGATGACATATATAGTGTAGGTACAGTGGCGAAAGTGAAGCAAATGTTAAAATTGCCGAACGGTACGCTTCGTGTCCTTGTAGAAGGTTTACATAGAGCAGAAGTAGTAGAGTTTATCGAAGAAGAAAATGTAGTGCAAGTTTCTATTAAAACGATAACGGAAGAAGTGGAAGCTGATTTAGAAGAGAAAGCTCTTATGCGCACATTACTGGAGCATTTCGAACAATATATTAAAGTTTCGAAAAAGGTTTCAAATGAAACATTTGCAACGGTAGCTGATGTAGAAGAGCCAGGAAGATTAGCGGATTTAATTGCTTCTCACTTGCCAATTAAAACGAAGCAGAAACAAGAAATTTTAGAAATCATATCTGTGAAAGAACGATTACATACACTTATTTCAATTATTCAAGATGAACAAGAATTACTTAGTTTAGAAAAGAAAATTGGACAAAAAGTGAAACGTTCAATGGAGCGCACGCAAAAAGAATATTTTTTACGTGAGCAAATGAAGGCGATTCAAACTGAACTTGGCGATAAAGAAGGTAAGGGCGGGGAAGTTGAAGAACTTCGTGAGAAAATTGAACAGTCAGGAATGCCTGAAGAAACAATGAAGGCCGCACTGAAAGAATTAGATCGTTATGAAAAGTTACCAGCAAGTTCTGCGGAGAGCGGTGTTATTCGCAATTATATCGATTGGTTATTAGCACTTCCGTGGACAGAGGCAACAGAAGATATGATTGATCTTGCTCATTCTGAAGAGATTTTAAACAAAGATCATTACGGTCTTGAGAAAGTGAAAGAGCGCGTACTTGAATATTTAGCGGTACAGAAGTTAACGAATTCATTAAAAGGGCCTATCCTTTGTTTAGTAGGACCACCTGGGGTCGGAAAAACTTCGTTAGCGCGTTCTATTGCAACATCATTAAATCGTAATTTTGTCCGTGTATCCCTTGGTGGTGTGCGTGATGAATCTGAAATTCGTGGTCACCGTCGTACGTACGTTGGAGCAATGCCAGGACGTATTATTCAAGGTATGAAAAAGGCGAAATCAGTTAATCCAGTCTTCTTATTAGATGAAATTGATAAAATGTCTAACGATTTCCGTGGAGATCCTTCAGCAGCATTACTTGAAGTGTTAGACCCAGAACAAAACCATAACTTCAGTGATCATTATATTGAAGAACCATATGATCTATCGAAAGTTATGTTTGTAGCAACTGCGAATACACTTTCAAGTATTCCAGGTCCGTTACTTGACCGTATGGAAATTATTTCGATTGCTGGCTATACAGAGCTTGAAAAGGTTCACATTGCTCGTGAACATTTATTGCCGAAACAATTAAAAGAGCATGGCTTACGAAAAGGTAATTTACAAGTACGTGATGAAGCGCTTCTTGAAATTATCCGCTATTATACACGTGAGGCTGGTGTTCGTACATTAGAGCGCCAAATTGCAAAGGTTTGTCGTAAAGCAGCAAAGATTATCGTTACAGCAGAACGTAAGCGTATTGTAGTAACAGAGAAAAACGTTGTTGATTTACTTGGTAAGCACATATTCCGTTATGGGCAAGCTGAAAAAACAGACCAAGTTGGTATGGCGACAGGTTTAGCGTATACGACAGCAGGTGGCGATACACTGGCGATTGAAGTGTCTGTAGCGCCAGGTAAAGGGAAATTAATTTTAACAGGGAAACTTGGGGATGTTATGAAAGAATCCGCGCAAGCAGCGTTTAGCTATATTCGTTCTCGTGCAGAAGAGCTTCAGATTGATCCTGATTTCCATGAGAAAAATGATATTCATATTCATGTTCCAGAAGGAGCAGTTCCAAAGGATGGACCGTCAGCAGGTATTACGATGGCAACGGCACTTATTTCTGCGCTAACAGGTATTCCTGTAAGTAAAGAAGTGGGGATGACAGGTGAAATTACACTTCGTGGTCGTGTATTACCGATTGGTGGTTTAAAAGAAAAAACATTAAGTGCTCACCGCGCAGGTTTAACAAAGATTATTTTACCAGCGGAAAATGAGAAAGATTTAGATGATATTCCAGAGAGCGTAAAAGAAAACCTTACGTTTGTGCTTGCATCTCATTTAGATGAAGTATTGGAGCACGCATTAGTAGGAGTGAAACAATGAAAGTAACAAAAGCAGACATTGTAATTAGTGCTGTTAAACCAGAACAATATCCAGACGGTGACTTACCAGAAATTGCATTAGCAGGTCGTTCAAATGTCGGGAAGTCTTCCTTTATTAATAAAATTTTAAATCGTAAAAAGTTAGTACGTATTTCTTCTAAACCAGGAAAAACACAAACATTAAACTTCTTCTTAATTAATGAGATGATGCACTTTGTGGACGTTCCAGGTTACGGATATGCGAAAGTATCTAAAACAGAGCGCGCGGCTTGGGGTAAAATGATTGAAACGTATTTTACAACACGTGAGCAATTAGATGCAGCTGTATTAGTAGTTGATTTACGTCACAAACCAACAAATGATGATGTAATGATGTATGATTTCTTAAAGCATTATGACATTCCAACCATTATTATTGCAACGAAAGCCGATAAAATTCCGAAAGGGAAATGGCAAAAGCATTTAAAAGTTGTAAAAGAAACGCTTGATATTGAAAGTGGCGATGAAGTCGTTCTATTCTCTTCTGAAACAGGACTTGGAAAAGAAGAAGCATGGAAAGCAATTCATAAATTTACAAAAACAAAAAACGCGTGACGAATGTCGCGCGTTTTTTTCTTTATACACTTTTAGCGTACGTTTAATGTAACCTCAATATTTCCTCGTGTTGCTTTAGAGTAAGGACATACGCCGTGAGCGGCTTCTACAAGTTCTTGTGCTTCGCTATGTGAAACGCCAGCGACATGTACATCAAGTACAGCAGATAGGCCGAAACCACCATCTGTATCTTTTCCGATAGAAACGTGAGCAGTTACTTCTGTACTTTCTACTTTCACACGTTTCGTACGAATGACAAGTTGTAATGCACTATCAAAACAAGCAGCGTAACCAGCAGCAAATAGTTGTTCTGGATTTGTTGCCTCTCCGCCTGCACCACCTAGTGCTTTCGGCATTTTCACATCAAGATTTAATATGCCATCATCTGATACTACTTTTCCATTTCTTCCACCTGTAGCAGTTACTGAAGCAGTATATAATTTATCCATGTTTATTCCCCTTTTCTATCATTAATTGTTTTCATTGTTTCAATTAGTTTATTTAATTGAATTAATAAAGAACGATATTCTTGTTCTGTAATTCCTAAATTTGTTGCCATCGTTGTCGGCAATGAACAAGCCTTATCTTGTAAATCTTTTCCTTGTTCTGTTAATTCAATACACACTTTTCGCTCATCTTCTTTGGAACGAACGCGTTTTACAAGGTTTAATGATTCCATTCGTTTTAACATAGGTGTTAACGTACCGGAATCTAAAAATAGACGTTCTCCAATTTCTTTTACTGTGAGTCCATCTTGCTCCCATAGTACGAGTAAAGTAATGTACTGTGGATACGTAATGCCCATTTCTTCTAAATATGGTCGGTAAAAGCGTGTAACCTCTCTAGAACAAGCATAAATAGAAAAACAAAGTTGATTATCTAGATGCAAAGAATCTTCTGTCATGAATGACTCCTTTCTAATTAAGTTGTGCACAATTTAATTTTGTAAAATCAATATAACGAAAAAGAAATACAATGTCAAATACATTGTATTGAGAAAGTTTGTGCTACAATTTGGAACAATCATACATATTTTCCTTCATGATGAAAGAAGATAGGAAAGATGATGTTATAATTTATATGGAATAGTTTCCATCACTTGATTATGAGGGCTTTTTTTGGTAACGTACAAATAGAGTTATTAATTTATAATCATTATAAAGTAGGAAAATTTTATTCATTTTACTGAATCTCCTTTCTTACATATGGAGAATAAATAAAAAAATAATCGGTTGTTCACACGATTGTCAGATTCATAAGAGGAAAGTTGTATTATGATAGTAGATAAAGTGATAAAACGGGTGAAGGGGGACATGCTGCGTGCATATTCTTGTTGTTAGTGTAAATTATCGAACAGCCCCTGTAGAATTTCGTGAGAAACTCACATTTCAGGCAGCAGAGCTAGAGCAAGCAATGACTACATTACAAAATCAAAAGAGCGTGTTAGAGAATGTCATTGTATCAACTTGTAATCGCACTGAGGTTTATGCTGTTGTCGATCAATTACACACGGGACGGTATTATATTAAGAAGTTTTTAGCTGATTGGTTTCAGCTTGAAATAGAAGAAGTCGCACCATATTTAACTATTTTTGAACAAGATGGTGCAATCGATCATTTATTCCGCGTAACGTGCGGTTTAGATTCTATGGTAGTTGGAGAGACGCAAATTTTAGGTCAAATAAAAGATAGCTTTTTAGAAGCGCAACAAGTAAAAGCAACAGGGACAATTTTTAATGAATTGTTTAAGCAAGTTATTACATTGGCGAAACGTGCTCACTCAGAAACGACAATTGGTGAAAGCGCGATGTCTGTTAGTTATGCTGCTGTTGAGCTTGGGAAGAAAATATTTGGCGAGTTAACAGATTGTCACGTACTTATTCTTGGTGCTGGTAAAATGGGTGAACTTGCACTACAAAACTTATATGGAAGTGGTGCTCGTAAAGTAACAGTCATGAATAGAACGCTTTCAAAAGCAGAAATAATGGCTGAGAAATATATGGGACACGCAAAACCTTTAAGTGAATTACAATGTGCATTATTAGAAGCTGATATTTTAATTAGTTCAACTGGTGCATCGGATTATGTCATTACGAAAGAGATGATGACCAAGGTAGAGAAAATGCGCTCTGGTCGTCCATTATTTATGGTTGATATTGCAGTGCCGCGTGATATTGATCCAGCAATTGATGAGCTAGAAGGTTCTTTCTTGTATGACATTGATGATTTGCAAGGAGTAGTGGAAGCGAACCGTGCTGAACGTTTAAAAGAAGCAGAGAAAATTCAATTTATGATTGAAGAGGAAATTGTTGTATTTAAAACGTGGTTAAGTACACTTGGTGTCGTTCCGTTAATATCAGCTCTTCGTGATAAGGCACTTGCTATTCAAAGTGAAACGATGGAAAGTTTGGAACGAAAAATACCAACTCTTAGTGATCGTGAGAGAAAAGTAATTAGTAAGCATACGAAAAGTATTATTAATCAATTATTAAAAGACCCAATTTTAGTAGCGAAAGAAATAGCTGCTGAAGAGGGAGCAGACGAAAAATTAGCGTTATTTGCAAAGATTTTCGATTTAGAAATGGAAGACGTAGAGAGTCGTGCGGAAGAAGTAGAACATAAAAGAGCGTGGACACCATCCGTTCCATCTTTATAATTTGGAAGGATGATCGGATGAGCTTTTTAAATAACAGTATTATTTATCATATTGCAATTATTTTATATGCTTGTAGCATTAGTTTATATTTTATAGATTATTTCCAAAGTAACCGAAAGGCGAACCGATTTGCTTTTTGGTTACTTTCGATTGTATGGGTTCTGCATTCTATTTTTATGTTGCTTAGAGCTACAGATTCAGAAACGAACCCCCTTTTAACCTTATTATCAGGCATTTATTTTTATGTTTGGCTATTGATTACGATGTCGTTAGTCATTAATCGATTTATGAGAATCGATTTTTTAGTCTTTTTTACAAATGTTGTTGCATTTGGCGTAAGCGCTTTTTCTATTTTTACGCCGCTTGGAAAGATGTCGCCGGTACTTGCAGAGCAATTAGTTTCGGAGCTTGTATATGTACATGTCGGTATGGCTATTATTTCTTATGCAACTTTTACTGTATCGTTCATTTTTTCTATTATGTATTTATTGCAATATCGCCTATTAAAAAAGAAAAAATGGAATGCGAGATTAAGAAGGTTAGGGAATTTACCGAAGCTAGAATCGATGTCTTACGGATTAAATTTATTTTCTGTTCCATTTTTCTTACTAGCTATTTTATTAGGATGCATATGGGGATATACAAAATTGGACAATTTCCATTGGTATGATACGAAAGTAATCGGGTCTTTTGTCGTTCTATTTGTATATTGTGCGGGTCTTTATTTACGAGCGGCAGATGTATTGCTAGGGAAGAAAATCGTGCAGTGGAACATCGGAGCATTTCTCGTAATGCTAATTAACATTTTTCTATTAAGCAGTTTATCCAACTTCCACTTTTGGTATTTATAATGAGGAGAGAAAATTATGCGCAAAATTATTGTAGGGTCACGAAAGAGTAAATTAGCATTAACGCAAACAAACTGGTTTATTGATCAGTTAAAAGCGCTAGGTTTACCATATGAATTTGAAGTGAAAGAAATCGTCACAAAAGGCGATGTAATTTTAGATGTTACTCTTTCAAAAGTAGGTGGCAAAGGCTTGTTTGTGAAAGAGATTGAACATGCGCTACTTACGAAAGAAATTGATATGGCTGTACATAGTATGAAAGATATGCCGGCCGTACTTCCAGAAGGATTAATGATTGGTTGTACACCAAAGCGTGTTGACCCTCGTGATGCTTTTATCTCAAAAAACGGAGCGTCGTTTAAAGAGTTAGCAGAAGGCGCTATTTTAGGTACGAGTAGTTTAAGACGTAGTGCACAGCTACTCGCTGCGAGACCAGACTTACAAGTGAAGTGGATTCGTGGAAATATCGATACACGTTTACGCAAATTAAAAGAAGAAGATTACGATGCAATTATTTTAGCGACAGCGGGATTACAAAGAATGGGCTGGGATAATGAAGTTATTACAGAACATTTAGATGAGACGTTATGTGTACCTGCTGTAGGACAAGGTGCATTAGCGATTGAGTGTCGTGAGGATGATAAAGATTTACTGCAGTTGTTAGCTCATATGAATGATGGAGTAACAGAAAAAACAGTGGCAGCAGAACGCGTATTTCTTCATAAACTTGAAGGGGGATGCCAAGTTCCGATCGCTGGATATGCAACTCTTACGGAAAACGATGCAATCGAATTAACAGCTCTTGTCGGGTCTATGGACGGTTCTGTTTTATTGAAAGAGAAAGTAGTAGGAACTGATCCAGAGAAAGTAGGATTAGAGGCTGCGGACCGTTTAATTAACCAAGGCGCAAAAGAACTCATTCTTGCTGCAAATAAGGAGCAACAATAAGTATGAACGCTCTCGCTGGCAAAACGGTATTGGTTACGCGTGCCCAGCATCAAGCAAAACAAATGAGTGTAGCGGTGAAAGAAAAGAGCGGAATTCCATTGGAAATTCCGCTTTTGCGTATGGAAGGTATGTCTCATAGGCAAATTCAACATATAGCAGGGCAGTTACATTCGTATGACTGGGTTATTTTTACGAGTAAAAATGGGGTAGCTTTTTTTCTAGATCGTTTGAGACAGAAGCTACCTGTAACGACTAAAATTGCTGCAGTAGGTGTGAAAACAAAGTTAGAGTTAGAAAAGCGAGGCTATCGAGTGGATTTTGTTCCAACTTCATTTGTTGCAGAAGTATTTGCAGAAGAGTTTGTAAAAAGATTAAGTGGAAACGAACGTATTTTATTTCCGAAAGGGAATTTAGCAAGAGACGTAATTCCAGTTGCGCTTCGTGAAATGGGTGTTTCTCTAGATGAGCTTATCGTATATGGTACGAAAGAAAATGTAGAGAAAAGGCAAGAGCTTATAGAAGCGTTAGAAGTAGGGAAAGTAGACATTATTACATTTACGAGCCCTTCCACTGTTACGAGTTTTGTTCGTTTACTTGAGGATACAAACTGGAGAGAATGGACAAAAAAATGTACAATTGCTTGTATAGGGCCTATTACGGAAAAAGAGGCGAGCCTTTATTTTTCGCATATTATTATGCCGAAAGAGTACACTGTAGAAGCATTACTACAATGTGTTTGTGAATCTATAAAATAAAAGAATGGGGATAGAAATCTATGAACTCTTTACAATTTAATCGTCATCGTCGCTTAAGACAAAGTGGAGGCATGCGTGCGCTTGTGCGTGAAACGTTTTTACATACGGAAGATTTTATTTACCCTATTTTTGTATTAGAAGGAGAGAATGTTCGTAATGAAGTGCCTTCTATGCCAGGCGTATATCAAATATCTTTAGATTTATTGCAAGCTGAAATGCAAGAAGTTGTTGATTTAGGTATTCGTTCTGTTATTGTATTTGGTTTACCTGCTGAAAAAGATGAAGTTGGATCATCAGCATATTGTGATCATGGAATTGTGCAACGTGCGATTCAGCAAATTAAAGGTGAATTCCCTGATCTAGTAGTAGTTGCGGATACATGTTTATGTCAATTCACAAGCCATGGTCATTGCGGTGTAATTGAAGATGGTATTATTTTAAATGACGAGTCTCTTGCAGTTCTTGCAAAAACAGCTGTAAGCCAAGCGAAAGCAGGAGCGGACATTATTGCGCCATCAAACATGATGGACGGATTCGTAACAGCAATTCGCCACGCATTAGATGAAAATGGTTTTGGACATGTACCAGTTATGTCGTACGCTGTTAAATATTCATCAGCATTTTACGGACCATTCCGTGATGCGGCGCATGGTGCACCGCAATTTGGTGATCGTAAAACATATCAAATGGACCCAGCGAACCGCATGGAAGCATTCCGTGAAGCAGAATCAGATGTAATGGAAGGGGCAGATTTCTTAATTGTAAAGCCAGCTCTTTCTTACTTAGATATCGTTCGTGATGTGAAAAATAACTTTAATTTACCAGTCGTTGCTTATAACGTAAGCGGTGAATATTCAATGATTAAAGCGGCAGCGCAAAATGGCTGGGTTAATGAAAAAGAAGTTGTACTTGAAAAATTAATTAGTATGAAACGCGCAGGAGCAGATTTAATTATTACGTATCATGCGAAAGATGCAGCAAGATGGTTACAAGAAGGAGGCGCTAAATAATGAAAAAGTTTGATAAGTCGATTGCAGCGTTTGAAGAGGCTCAAGATTTAATGCCTGGTGGCGTAAATAGCCCAGTTCGTGCTTTTAAGTCTGTCGGTATGAATCCGTTGTTTATGGAGCGTGGAAAAGGCTCTAAAGTATATGATATCGATGGAAATGAATACATCGATTACGTATTATCATGGGGTCCTTTAATTCATGGTCATGCAAATGATCGTGTTGTTGAGGCTTTAAAAGCTGTTGCTGAAAGAGGTACAAGCTTCGGTGCCCCAACGGAAATTGAAAATAAATTAGCGAAACTTGTTATTGAGCGTGTACCATCAATTGAGATTGTACGTATGGTTAACTCTGGAACAGAAGCAACAATGAGTGCACTACGTTTAGCTCGTGGTTATACAGGCCGTAACAAAATTTTGAAATTTATCGGTTGTTATCACGGTCATGGTGACTCGTTATTAATTAAAGCGGGTTCTGGGGTAGCAACGCTAGGTTTACCAGATAGCCCTGGTGTACCAGAAGGTGTAGCGAAAAATACGATTACAGTAGCGTATAACGATTTAGAAAGTGTGAAATACGCTTTCGAACAATTCGGTGATGATATTGCTTGTGTCATTGTAGAACCAGTAGCAGGGAATATGGGTGTTGTTCCTCCGCAACCAGGATTTTTAGAAGGTCTTCGTGAAGTAACAGAGCAAAATGGTGCATTGCTTATTTTTGATGAAGTAATGACAGGATTCCGTGTTGCTTATAATTGCGGACAAGGTTATTACGGTGTAACACCTGATTTAACTTGTTTAGGTAAAGTAATCGGTGGTGGATTACCGGTAGGAGCATACGGTGGTAAAGCAGAAATTATGCGCCAAGTTGCACCGAGCGGACCAATTTATCAAGCGGGTACTTTATCAGGTAACCCACTAGCAATGGCAGCAGGTTATGAAACGTTAGTACAGTTAACGCCAGAATCGTATGTAGAATTCGAGCGTAAAGCTGAAATGTTAGAAGCTGGTTTACGTAAAGCGGCTGAAAAACATGGCATTCCGCATCATATTAACCGTGCGGGTTCTATGATTGGTATCTTCTTTACAGACGAACCAGTTATTAATTACGATGCAGCAAAATCTTCAAACTTAGAATTCTTTGCAGCTTACTATCGTGAAATGGTAGAACAAGGTGTATTCTTGCCACCATCTCAATTCGAAGGTTTATTCTTATCGACAGCACATAGTGATGCAGATATTGAAGCGACGATTGCAGCGGCTGAAATTGCCATGTCAAAATTAAAAGCTTAATTGAATAAAGAAAATCGCTCTCCGTAAGGGGGGCGATTTTTTTTATTCATAAAGTCAGCTTTCCGTACATAAATCTGTAATGACATATAGTTTGGGAGGGGGAAAAGAAGTGGCAACAGATCATTCATTACGTTTTTCATTAAAAGAATCTGTTTGGTTCCAAAAAGGACAGGAAGTCGAAGAACTTTTGTCAATTTCGTTAGATCCAGACGTTGAGATAGAAGAGCTTGATCATGAGGTAATTGTGAGAGGGCAATTAGATTTAACGGGAGAGTATGTTGCAAGGCAAGATGATTCAGCTTATTCATTAAGAGATTTATCGCCAGCGAAGTCAATAGATTATGTAGAAACGAGAGAAGATGGGGTTAATGAACTTGTTCATTCCTTTCCGCTTGAAATATCAATCCCGAGAAACCGTGTGAAAGTAATTGAAGAACTATATGTATCTATCGAGGAATTTGATTATGAACTAAAGGAAAATGGTTGCTTACAATTATTAGCGGATATATCTATTACAGGTTTATGTGATGAAGAACGAATCGAGGATGAAGAGGAAGAGGAAGAGGAAGAAACGGCGTATGCTGAGTTGGAAGTTGATTCAGCGCAAGAGGATGAAAATAGACCGACGCCGCAAGTAGAAGAACCAGCTTATAAGGAATCAGATGAGTGGGAAGATTACGCGTTTGAACCGTTCCAACTAGAAGAAAGAAAAGAGCAGGAAGTAGAAGAAGAGGAAATAGAAGAACATGAATTTGTAGAGCGTGAAGAGGAGAAAGAAACAACGCCGCAATTTGAATTGTTCGGACGAAAAGATTTCAAGAAAGAAAAAGCGAAAAAACAAGAAGAGCAAGAAGAAGAAACGTATTCACAGCGAGATGAAAATGCGCTTTATTTAACGAAATTATTTACGAAAGAACCGGAAGAAGAATTTACAAAGTTAAGAATGTATTTCGTGCAAGAAGGAGATACGATTGAATCTGTTGCAGAACGTTATGAAACATCTGTACAAAACTTATACCGTGTCAATCAAACAGAAGATATATATTTAACTACAGGACAAATTATTTATATTCCTGTTTCAAGAGCAAAAGCGAAATAAGTGAGTGTTTTCACTCACTTATTTTTCTAAAGGCTATGTTTTGAATAGAAAGGGTTATTCGTATGGATATGGAATTACGAAATCGCTATGAACCCATTGTAAGGCAATATAGATTGGATACGCAGCATATGGAAGAACACGGAAGCGTGACGAAAATTTATACGAATCAAGGTCCATATGCGCTCAAGAAAATAGAAGGCAGGAAGTTAGAGCGGAATAACTTTTTGCATCATATTCAATATTTAAAGGAGAAAGGCTTTTCAAATTATGTACCTATATATCATGCGACGGACGGAAATTATATTTTAAGTGACGGTACGTATAATTATTATTTAATGCCCTGGTTAGAGCGTGCGGAAGGGAACGGCGAGGATAATGATCAATACCATAAAATGTTTCAGACTCTCGGAACGTTGCATCAAAAAACGGTAAAAGAAGAAACGTATACAGAAGAGGATTTAGAAAAACATTATACAAATATATCCGATCGCTGGGAAAGTGATGGAGAGATGTTAGAAGAGTTTCTTGTAGAATCTGAAGCGAAGTGGTATATGTCTCCGTTTGAATTGCAATATTGTACGTACTATCATCATGTAATGAGGGCGCGTGAGTTTGCAACGAAGCAATTAAATGAGTGGAACGATGCAATGAAAGAAAAAGAAACAACGCGCATTACTTTTGTACATGGTAACGTATCGCTTAATCATTTTTTATTTGATTATGAACGGAATGGCTATTTTATTAGTTTAGAAAAATCGAAGTTTGCAACACCTGTGCAAGATATTGTAGGCTTTTATTCTCGGTCTTTAAACACATATCCAATTGCGCGAAGTGATCGGTTTGAATGGTATCAAATGTATCAAAAAAATTTCCCTTTTACGAAAGAAGAGCAACTACTCATGTTTGCGTATATGACGTATCCATCGCAATTTATTCGGCAAATCCAGTCTTATAAGAAAAGAAGAGAGCGGCGTAATGAGGAAAATGAACTTCTCGGAGTAAAGAGTTTGCAACAAGCGCATTGGCTCGTTAGTAATATAGAATATTTTCTTTCGCAATTACAAGCTGCCCAGCAAGGGAACGGATAAAGAAGGTAAGTAGAGGATGTTACTTATCTTCTTTTTTTTACTCAAAAAGCTGTAGTATTAAATTTATCTTGACGAATAAGGTTTCGTTTTTTACACTATTGTATATAATAATTAACAATCATATAAATGCCTTGAAGGGGAAGAGTATAACAAGAAACGTCTTCAGAGAGGAGAATCATTAGCTGGGAGATTCTCTAGATAGTTATGTTAGAAGGTAGCCCTGGAGCATCTTTTCTGAACGGAATAGTTCTCATTAGGAAAAGACGGATTTGTCCGTTATCAAATTAAGAGTATAAGCAAATTCCTGAATTTGTTTGTAAATAAAGGTGGTACCGCGATGTCCCTCGTCCTTTTTTGGATGAGGGGCATTTTTTATTTTAAGGAGGGAAAATAATGTCAAACACGGAAAAGAATTTACCAACTAAATATGATCATATGTCCGTTGAAGAAGGCCTTTATCAGTGGTGGTTAGAAGGCAAATATTTTGAAGCAACAGGAGACGAGAAGAAACAACCGTATACAATTGTAATTCCACCTCCGAACGTAACTGGTAAGTTACACTTAGGTCATGCTTGGGATACAACTCTTCAAGATATTTTAACTCGTACGAAGCGTATGCAAGGTTACGATGTATTGTGGCTTCCAGGAATGGACCATGCGGGTATCGCAACACAAGCAAAAGTAGAAGGGAAACTTCGTGAAGAAGGTATTTCACGTTACGATCTTGGCCGTGAGAAATTCCTTGAAAAGGCTTGGGAATGGAAAGAAGAATACGCTTCTCACATTCGTCAACAATGGGGGAAAGTTGGTTTAGGACTAGACTATTCTCGCGAACGTTTCACATTAGACGAAGGTTTATCTGATGCGGTTAATAAAGTATTCGTTCAATTATACGAAAAAGGCTTAATTTACCGCGGTGAATATATTATCAACTGGGACCCGGCAACACGCACAGCTCTTTCTGATATTGAAGTAATTCATAAAGAAGTTCAAGGTGCATTCTACCATATGAACTATCCGTTAACAGATGGATCTGGCCACATTCGTCTTGCAACAACTCGTCCAGAAACGATGCTTGGTGATACAGCGGTAGCAGTTCATCCAGAAGACGATCGTTACAAGCATTTAATCGGAAAAACAGTTACACTTCCAATCGTAGGCCGTGAGATTCCGATTATTGCTGATGAGTATGTAGAAAAAGATTTCGGAACAGGTGTTGTAAAAATTACGCCAGCTCATGACCCGAATGACTTTGAAGTAGGTAACCGTCATGACTTACCACGTATCTTAGTAATGAACGAAGATGGAACGATGAACGAAAAAGCTGGTAAGTATAACGGTATGGATCGTTTCGAGTGCCGTAAAGCGTTAGTAAAAGATTTACAAGAAGTGGGCGTATTAGTAGAAATCGAGCCTCATATGCATTCAGTAGGTCATAGTGAGCGTAGTGGTGCAGTTGTTGAGCCTTACTTATCAACACAATGGTTCGTAAAAATGGCTCCACTTGCTGAGAAGGCAGTAGCGCTTCAGCAAAAAGAAGAAGAGAAAGTAACGTTCGTACCAGAGCGTTTCGAAAACACATATTTACGTTGGATGGAAAATATTCACGACTGGTGTATTTCTCGTCAATTATGGTGGGGACACCGTATTCCAGCTTGGTATCATAAAGAAACTGGTGAAGTATACGTAGGTACAGAAGCACCAGCAGATATTGAAAACTGGAATCAAGATAACGACGTACTTGATACATGGTTCAGTTCAGCACTATGGCCATTCTCAACACTTGGTTGGCCAAATGAAGATGCAGCAGACTTCAAGCGTTACTATTCAACAGATGCACTAGTAACTGGTTATGACATCATCTTCTTCTGGGTATCTCGTATGATTTTCCAAGGTTTAGAGTTTACAGGCGAGCGTCCATTTAAAGATGTATTAATTCACGGTTTAGTTCGTGATGAGCAAGGACGTAAAATGAGTAAATCTCTTGGTAACGGTATTGACCCAATGGAAGTTATCGAGAAGTACGGTGCAGATGCAATGCGTTTCTTCTTATCAACGGGAAGTGCACCAGGTCAAGATTTACGCTTCAGCATGGAGAAAGTAGAATCTACTTGGAACTTCATTAATAAAATTTGGAATGCATCACGTTTCGTATTAATGAACATGGATGACATGAAATATGAAGAAATCGATTTAACTGGTGAAAAATCAGTTGCAGATAAGTGGATTTTAACTCGCTTAAATGAAACAATCGAAAGCGTAACACGTAACATGGATAAATATGAGTTCGGTGAAGCTGGTCGCTCATTATACAACTTTATTTGGGATGATTTCTGTGACTGGTACATTGAAATGGCGAAACTTCCTCTATACGGTGAAGATGAAGCAGCTAAGAAAACAACTCGTTCTATTTTAGCTTACGTATTAGACCAAACAATGCGTCTATTACACCCATTCATGCCTTTCGTAACAGAGAAGATTTGGCAACATTTACCGCACGAAGGCGAATCTATTACAGTAGCAGCGTGGCCAACAGTTCGCGAAGATTTACAAGATACAGAAGCTGCAGCAGAAATGCACCTTCTAGTTGATATCATTCGCTCTGTTCGTAACATTCGTGCAGAAGTTAATACGCCAATGAGCAAAAAAGTTCAAATGCAAATTAAAGCAAAAGACGAGGCTGTACTTGCTCAACTTACGAAAAACAGCTCTTACATTGAGCGTTTCTGTAACCCAAGCGAATTAACAATTCAAACGGACTTACAAGCGCCAGAAAAAGCAATGACTGCAATCGTAACAGGTGCAGAGTTATTCTTACCGTTAGCTGATCTTATCAATCTTGATGAAGAGAGAGCACGTCTTGAGAAAGAGCTTGAGAAGTTCGATAAAGAAGTAGAACGTGTACAGAAGAAACTTTCAAACCAAGGTTTCGTAGCGAAAGCTCCTGCAGCAGTTATTGAAGGAGAGCGTGCGAAAGAGCAAGATTACCTAGAAAAACGCGAAGCAGTTCGTCAACGTCTAGCGGATCTTGAGAAATAAAAATGTTTTTTAGAGACTCACTATATTGGTGAGTCTCTTTTCTTTGCGTATAATAGAATGATGAAGGTTGTTTTTTGAAAGGGGAAAGCATACGTGATACATACATACGAAGAAGCGATAGGGTGGATTCATAGCCGATTGAAGTTTGGTATTAAACCAGGATTAGAAAGAATGAGATGGATGCTAGAAGAACTCGGAAATCCAGAACGTCACATAAAATGTGTTCATCTTGCTGGTACAAATGGAAAAGGTTCAACGTTAACATATATGCGCTACATGTTAGAAAATGCAAAATATAAGGTAGGAACATTTACCTCCCCTTATATTGAAACATTTAACGAGCGTATTAGTGTGAATGGAACGCCAATTGCAGATGAAGAGATTACTGAACTTGTAAAGATGGTAAAGCCAGTCGTTGAAAAACTAGATGAGACGGATTTAGGGGAAGCGACTGAGTTTGAAATTATTACTGTTATGGCAATTTGTTATTTCGGTAAAGTTAATTTCTGTGATGTTGTTTTATTTGAAACAGGGCTTGGAGGGCGCTTTGATTCTACGAATGTGATTCATCCAGTTCTCACGATTATTACGAATATCGGTCACGATCATATGCATATTTTAGGTAATACATTAGGAGAAATTGCATATGAAAAGGCGGGGATTATTAAATCTGGTGTTCCGGTTATTACTGGTGTGCAAGATGAGGAAGCGTTGCAAGTCATTCAAAAAGTTGCAAAGGAAAATCAGGCAAACTTATACGAGATGGGCAACCATTTTACATCGTTACATAAACAGTCTAGTGAAGATGGAGAACAGTTCGATTTCACTTGTCCTTTCGCCTCTTTTGAAGATGTGCGAATCACAATGAAAGGCAGCCATCAAGTAGGAAACGCAGCACTTGCACTTATGGCAGTCATGTATGTAAAAATATACTTATCATTTTTAATTGAGGAAGAAGAAATAAGAACTGGATTACAGGAAGCGTATTGGGTGGGGCGCTTTGAAAAACTGCAAAGTAATCCGGATATTATTATAGATGGTGCTCATAACCCAGAAGGTATTGAAAGTCTTGTGAAAACGGTAGAATCACATTACAAAGATAAAAATGTAATAGTTTTATTTACTGCCCTTGGTGATAAACAATTGCACAATATGGTAGGTCAATTAGAAAGCATCGCCGATGAAATTATTTTTACAACATTCGCCTTTGATCGTGCTATTTCAGCAGGCGAGCTTGCATCGTATGCAAAGGAAGAGTCAAAATTAGTTTTTGACAATTGGAAAGAGGCAATTGATACGAAGGTTGAAATGCTTGGAGAAAATGATGTTTTTATCATAACAGGTTCTCTTTATTTCATTTCGGAAGTTCGAAAATATATTCGCGAAAAAAACTAGATAGTCTTTGCTATCTAGTTTTTTTGTTCTACAAATGAAGTCAAATGCATACATATAAGATAAATATATAGGGTTATTTGGCGAATTCCTCTGACAAATATCTCGTTTTTTTGTGAAATGAATATGATATGATGCGGACAACGATAAGAGGTGAGGTGTGAGTGTATGGACAAGCAATCACGAACGATCTCAGTGAAAGTGAATGGAACAGAAGCGAAGTATGAGGAGAAGAAGAAAGATGAATTTGACTGGATGGTAGTAGAAAGTGAAAGGCCAAAAAACGTTGTTCCGTTTCAAAAATCGAAAGTAGCGTCTACGGAAAAAAATCGAAAGAAGTGGAGCAATACGTTAATTGCAATCGTTGCAACTGCAATTATTATTGGTACGGCGTTTGGGATGGGGATGCTACAGTTACTGAAAGGACAAGGTGCCACAGGAGGAAGCGAAGTAACAGCTTCGAAGCAGATGCGAAAGGAAGAATCAAAGGTGGGTGGAACGGCAGAACAAACACCAGCACCAAAAGAGGAAAAAACAAAAGCACAGACAGGAACGTCATTAGATCCAATGAAATTATTTTTTGTTCAAGGAGGAATCTATTCTTCTGAAGAAAAGGGACAGGCCGCTCTTGAAGAGTGGAAAGGTAATGGAGGTGTAGCAGCCTTAAAACCGAGCGGTGATAAGTATGCATTAGTTGTTGGTATTGCTAGCGATGAACAAGGCATAAACCAATTAATGACGCAGTATAAAAATGATAATGTCTCCGTATTGAAAAAGGACTGGGATATAACAGATAAAGCGTTACTGAAAGATGATAAAGAAGTTGGGGCGTTTTTAACAAAAGTACAGCCATTATATACTCATTTAGCAAAATATGCTTCTAGCGTACAAGCTAGTGAAAAAAGTAATGCAAAAGATATAAGTGCGATCGAAAAAGAGTGGAAAGCGATTGAAAAAGAAGGGAAAAGTATGAAGCAGGAGGAAGCAAAGAAATTGTATATGTACACTTCAGTAGCTGTGCAAACAGTGAAGGACGGCAAAGGTGATAAGGAGTCTTTGGCGAAATTAAATCAAGTTATCATTGATGGTATACTTTCATACGAAAAAATTGTTTCACAAAAGGTGAAATAATAGGATAATGAAATGACGAAGGAAGAAGTGTAGAGGCTTCTTTCTTTTCTTTTGAATTTAGAGTAAAGTGCTTTCTCTATGACAGGAATATAATCGTGTTTTAGTAAGGAAGTATTATTTTGTTTAGAGAAAATAATATTTCTTTTATTTGTGGACAAACTATTCCTTTGATACGATTGATATAAATGATTCTGCTTCATGTGAGAAAGGAAGGAGAAAATATGAGAAAAATTATTTTAGCTTCAGGATCACCTCGCAGGAAGGAATTGCTTGAGTTAGCGAGTGTACCATTTGAAATTATTGTAAGTGAAGTAGAAGAAACGATTGGTGCGTATTCATCACCTTCTGATATTGTTATGTCCCTCGCCCTGCAAAAAGCATCTGCGGTAGCAGAATATAACAGTGATCATATTGTGTTAGGTGCAGATACAATTGTTACATATGAATCGCGTATTCTTGGAAAGCCATCTAATGAGGCTGAGGCGAAAGAAATGTTGCAATTATTATCAGGGAAAACACATGAAGTGTATACAGGTGTTGCAATTATAGCAAAAGACAAAACAGTCACTTTTTACGAGCGTACAGAAGTTACGTTTTGGGAATTAACAGAAGAGGAAATTGACGCATACATTGCATTAAAAGAGCCTTTGGATAAAGCAGGAAGTTATGGGATTCAAGGTAAAGGGTCTATTTTTGTTCAACATATTCAAGGGGACTACTATAGTGTAGTTGGGTTACCAATTTCACGTCTTGTTCGGGAATTAAAACAATTTAATATTGATGTAACCCATGCGTAAAACTGCATGGGATTTTCTTTGAGAGAACAAATAAAGGGGTGGAGAAATGAACGGTATTCGTGATGTTGTCAAAGAAGAACAGCCACGGGAGCGTTTATTGTTAGAAGGGGCTGGAAGTTTATCCAATCGGGAGCTTCTTGCAGTGTTACTCAGAACAGGTTCTAAAGACGAAACAGTTTTAAAGTTATCGGATAAAATTTTGCATCATTTTGATGGTTTACGTATGTTGAAAGACGCAACGCTAGAAGAGTTAGTGAGTATACATGGTGTTGGAGTTGCGAAGGCATCACAGCTCATCGCTGCTTTTGAACTCGGTAGAAGAATGGTGCGTTTAGAATATCAAAATAGATACAGCATTCGAAGCCCGGAAGATTGCGCCAGATATATGATGGAAGAAATGCGCTTCTTGCAGCAGGAGCATTTTGTATGTCTCTATTTGAACACAAAGAATCAAGTTATACATAGGCAAACGATTTTTATTGGAAGTTTAAACTCTTCAATTGTACATCCCAGGGAAGTTTTTAAAGAAGCATTTCGCCGTGCAGCAGCCTCTATCATATGTCTTCATAACCATCCCTCAGGAGACCCTGCGCCGAGCCGAGAAGATATTGAAGTAACAAAACGCTTAGTAGAATGCGGCAGGATTATCGGAATTGAAGTGCTCGATCATATTATAATAGGTGACCATAAATTCGTGAGTTTAAAGGAAAAAGGTCATATTTAAGACTATGCTTTTTACTTATTTTGTTTTATAATGTGATTTATGAGTTTTTTGTAGAAAATTATCTACAAAAAGGATAAAGATATAAAAAACGTACTGTTTTTATAATATAAAGTAAGAAAAAATGAGTCCGTGAAAACAAGAAAGGAAGATAAATAATATGTTTGGATTTGGTGGCTTTACTCGCGATCTTGGAATAGACTTAGGAACTGCGAACACGCTTGTATATGTAAAGGGAAAAGGTGTAGTTTTACGTGAACCTTCAGTAGTAGCGTTACAAACTGATACGAAACAAATCGTTGCTGTAGGTAGCGATGCAAAACAAATGATTGGTCGTACACCAGGAAACGTTGTGGCACTTCGCCCGATGAAAGACGGTGTAATTGCTGATTACGAAACAACAGCAACAATGATGAAATATTACATTCAACAAGCTCAAAAATCAAATGGATTCTTCTCACGTAAGCCTTATGTAATGGTATGTGTACCATCTGGTATTACAGCTGTAGAAAGACGTGCAGTAATCGATGCGACTCGTCAAGCTGGTGCTCGTGATGCTTATCCTATCGAAGAACCATTTGCAGCAGCAATTGGTGCAAACTTACCTGTTTGGGAACCAACTGGTAGCATGGTTGTTGATATCGGTGGCGGTACAACAGAAGTTGCAATCATTTCTTTAGGTGGTATTGTAACAAGTCAATCAGTTCGTGTTGCTGGTGATGATATGGATGATTCAATCATTCAGTACATTAAGAAAAGCTACAACTTAATGATCGGTGAAAGAACAGCTGAAGCATTAAAATTAGAAATCGGTTCTGCAGGCGAGCCAGAAGGTATCGAGCCTATGGAAATTCGTGGTCGTGATTTAGTAAGTGGTTTACCAAAAACAGTACTAATTCAACCAGAAGAAATTGCAGATGCATTAAAAGATACAGTAGATGCCATTGTAGAATCTGTTAAAAATACGTTAGAGAAAACTCCACCAGAATTAGCGGCAGACATTATGGACCGTGGCATCGTATTAACAGGTGGCGGAGCATTACTACGTAATTTAGATAAAGTAATTAGTGAAGAAACAAATATGCCAGTTCTTGTTGCAGAAGATCCATTAGATTGCGTAGCAATTGGAACGGGTAAAGCATTAGACAATATCGATCTTTTCAAAACTGCTGCTCGATAATATTGCAAAATAAAAATCAATGAAATTAAGAGGGTGTGAACGTGCCACAGTTTTTCTTAAACAAAAGATTAATTGTTTTGTTAGTTAGTATTATTCTTCTCGTGGCATTGATTGGAATCTCATTGAAAGAACGGAACAGTTTAACATGGCCAGAGCAGTTTGTTAAAGACACTGTCGGTGTTGTAGAACGTGTATTCCAAAAGCCAGCGAAATACGTAGCTGGATTCTTCGAAAATGTAGAGGATGTAAAGCGCACGTATGAAGAGAATAAAGAATTAAAAGCAAAATTAGACAATTATGCAGGTCTATCAGGGAAAGTAAAACAATTAGAAGATGATAACAAGAAGTTACAAGAGTTAACGGGTAAAGATAAGTTAAATAGCGGTTATACTGAAATTCCAGCGACTGTTGTTTCTCGTAACCCAGATAAATGGTACGATTTAGTTGGACTTGATAAAGGGGCACAGCAAGGAATAAAAAAAGATATGGCTGTATTAACTCCACAAGGTTTAGTGGGACGAGTGAAAAGTGTATCTCAGTTTACATCATCAGTAGAATTGTTAAGTTCTATGAGCCGAACAAATCGTGTTTCTGCTATCGTACAAGGGAATGAGAAAATCTTTGGATTGATTGAAGGTTACGATAAAGAAAAGCACTTACTTCTTTTCACAAAGATTGGTTCTGATGCACCGGTAGATAAGGATCAACTAGTTGTAACATCTGGGCTCGGTGATATTTTCCCGAAAGGTCTTGTAATTGGAAAAATCGTTGAAGTTCAGCAGGATCCATACGGTTTAACAAAAACAGCTTATGTAAAGCCAGCCGCTGATTTAAATGACGTAGAGCATGTTGTAGTTGCGAAACGTGAAACGCCTTCAGCGCCATTAGAATAGGAGGGGGAGAAGAGATGATGAAGATTTTAAAAAGAGCAGCTCTTCCTCTTTTGCTCCTTTTTGCTTTTTTATTTGAAAATATGTTTGCTACTATTGTTCCAACAGAGGTTTTTTGGAAAGACAGTATAGCATCACCTCATTTCTTTATCATTGTGTTATGTTTTATTACTGTGTACTATAGTCCGGTCCAAGGGATTTATTACGGACTATTATTTGGTTTCTTATTTGATACCGTATACACGGAACTTGTTGGTATATATATTTTTGCGTATCCGATTTTAGTTTATTTAGTTTATAGTGTGATGAAGGTACTACAATTGAATTTATTTATTGTTACTTCTATCGTACTAGCTAGCATAGTAGCATTAGAGTATTATGTGTATGGATTTTTAACTTTGTTAGGACGTACTCATATGTCGGCGTATGTCTTTTTCACAGATCGTCTCCTGTCTACTTTATTGCTAAATGCAATTTTCTTATTGATAGTTTGTTTCCCACTGAGACGATATTTAGTGCGTCTTTCAAAAGCGATGGAAGAAAAAGAAAAAAGGATTTTCTAATTTTATGTCGAATTGAATCGGTGGGGTGAACTTTAGTGGAAGAAAAAAAGCAACAAAATGTAACAATAAAAGGGACAAAAGACGGAATAACCCTTCATTTAGATGATTGTTGTTCATTCTCTGAATTATTGAAGGAATTGGATGAAAAGCTTTCTACACATTACTATGATGGTGATGGACGCTCTTTAATTGAAGTGCATGTGAAAGTAGGAAACCGTTATTTAACAGAAGTCCAACAAGAAGAGATTCGTACGTTAATTCGTAATAAAAAGAATCTCGTTGTGGATTCGATTGAAAGTGATGTTATAACGAAAGAGGAAGCAATAGCTTGGAAAGAAGAAACAGAAATCGTCCCTATTTCCAAAATTGTTCGCTCTGGACAAGTTTTACATGTAAAAGGAAATTTATTGTTAATTGGTGATGTTAATCCAGGCGGAACGGTTATCGCTGGGGGGAATATTTTTGTCGTAGGATCATTAAGAGGAATTGCACATGCGGGGTATTATGGGGATTCAGATGCTGTAATCGCTGCATCTGTTATGAACCCGATGCAACTTCGAATTAGTGATGTGGCAATGCGGGCTCCGGAAGAGAAAGAAGACGGAGCGGAGGCGGCAGAATGTGCGTATATTAATGAGAACAATCACATTGTTGTCGATCGACTGCAACTTCTCACTCATCTTAGACCTAATTTAACAAAGTTAGAAAGGGGAATTGTATAGCTGTGGGAGAAGCAATAGTAATTACATCTGGAAAAGGCGGTGTAGGTAAAACTACAACGTCTGCGAACATTGGGACAGCCCTAGCGTTATCTGGAAAGAAAGTGTGCTTAATTGACACAGATATCGGTCTTCGAAACTTAGACGTAGTAATGGGGCTGGAAAATCGTATTGTATTTGATCTTGTTGATGTCGTTGAAGGGCGTTGCCGTTTACCTCAGGCTCTTATTAAAGATAAACGTTTTGATGATCTTTATTTATTACCTGCAGCACAAACGAGTGATAAATCAGCGGTAACACCTGAACAAATGGATGAATTAATACAAGTATTACGTCAAGATTATGATTACATATTAATTGATTGTCCTGCGGGGATTGAGCAGGGATTTAAAAACGCGGTAGCTGGTGCGGATAAAGCAATTGTTGTTACGACGCCAGAAGTATCCTCAATGCGCGATGCGGATCGTATTATCGGGCTTTTAGAAAAAGAGGATATTGAACCACCGAAACTTGTTATTAATCGTGTGCGTAGTCATATGCTTCATGAACAGGATATGTTAGATGTTGATGAAATCGTACGTACATTGTCAATCGAGCTTCTTGGTGTTGTCGAAGATGATGATGAAGTTATTCGTGCTACAAATACAGGTGAACCTGTAGCGTTGCAACCGAGCGGAAAAGCAGCGTTAGCTTATCGTAATATTGCAAGACGTTTGTTGGGTGAGAATGTCCCATTACAAGCATTTGAACAAGAAAAGGTATCGGTATTTACAAAGATGAAAAACTTCTTTGGAATCCGTTAAAAGCACTTCGCATATTTGCGGAGTGCTTTCTTTTTTCTTCACACGAATATCTTCCATACCTAGCTCATACATATGTACAAACTGTATACAACTGTTTCTATGTACATTAGCTTAACGAAAGAAAGGAGACAGTATGAAGAATAGACGTGTAGAAGAAATTAAAAAACGGATTGCGAAGAGGAAGGCAGAGCAAGAAAGGATGGAGGAAGAGCAGTATTTTACTGAAGGGAATTTTGATAGTGAAACAGTATTTATTGAAGATGGAGAAAAGGAAATTCATCCTTTATTTCGAAAAGAAGTGTTTTTCTTCAAAGTATTGTTATCAGCAATATTAGTTCTTTCTGTCGCTATTTTATATAAGAATGCACCAGCTTCTTTCGACGGTGCTAAAGCTGTTACAGAAAAAGTGATGAAAGAAGAATTTCAGTTTGCTACTGTAGCGAAATGGTACGAAAAACAGTTTGGAAAACCGCTCGTGTTCTATTCGCCTAATGAGAAAAAAGAAGAAATGATTCAGCAAAAAGATTATGCCATTCCTGCTTCCGGAAAGGTGATGCAAGGGTTTCAAAAAAATGGCCAAGGTGTATTTGTACAAACAGCTACAAATGCAACTGTTGAGTCAGTGAATGAAGGGCTAGTAGTTTTTGCGGGCAAGAAAGAGGAACTTGGTAATACAGTTCAAATTCAGCATGCAGATGGTACGGAGTCATGGTATGCAAATTTAAATGATATGTCAGTGAAATTATATGATTATGTTTCAAAGAAACAAAAAATTGGAACAGTGAATAATGATGCGAATAATAAAAATGGTAAGTTTTATTTCGCAATAAAAAAGGACGAAAAATTTATTGATCCGATTCAGGTGATTTCATTTGATTAAATATAGAGATGTTTTAACAAAGATTTCAGTACATCCGTTGTTTTGGGTTATTATTGTCATTGGTATTTTCACGGCACGTTTTAAAGAGTTACTACTGTTATTTTGTATCGTTCTCATCCATGAACTTGGGCATGCTTTTGCAGCGGCACACTATAATTGGCGTATTAAGAAGATTCAACTTTTGCCGTTTGGTGGTGTGGCTGAGCTTGAGGAACATGGGAATAAATCATTGAAAGAGGAACTAGTTGTTGTAATTGCAGGACCTATTCAACATATTTGGATGATGGCGGTAGGCTATATGTTGTTTGAAGCTGGTTGGCTTCATGCGGAATTATATTATTTCTTTATGTGGAATAATATAATTATTTTAGCGTTTAATTTACTACCTATTTGGCCTCTTGATGGTGGAAAAGTATTGTTTAACGTACTATCATATCGTTTTCCTTATTTACAAGCACATGAAAAGATGATGAAATTATCATGTGTTTTTTTTAGTGTCATACTAGGGTGGCAGTTACTTTGGAATAGTAATAATATTATGATGTGGGTACTACTCATATTTTTAGCGGTGTCGTTATATCAAGAATGGAAGCAAAGACGGTATGCCTTTATGCGTTTTTTATTAGAACGTTATTATGGGAACAAAAGAGGAATTGAAAAGATTGCATCGATTGAGGTGCAATCAGAAGATCATTTATATAAGATATTCACAAAATTTCGTAGAGGATATAAGCATTCTATTATCGTCCGCGGAAAATATAAAGAACATTACACATTGGATGAAAATGAATTGCTTTATGCGTATTTTACTGAAAAACGAACAACTTCATCTGTTGAAGAATTAATCGGTTAGTGTTGACGTTAGCACTAACCTTTTATTATTGTAAAAGCAAAGAAGATTATAAAGTGAGGAAAGTATTTTGAAAACGTTATATATGAACTACGCTGGATCGGAAAAACGCGTTGCAATTGAAGAGAAGAAGAAAATTGTTGAGTTTTTATGGAAACGAAATGAAGAACAAGAGATTGTTGGGCATATTTATGTTGGACGTATCGTAAGAACGATTGCTGGAATGAATGCGGCTTTTGTAAATATAGGTTTAGAAAAACATGCTTATCTTTCGTACGATGATGTACCATCTTCTTATCATATACATGAAGGAAAAGCGGTACTCGTACAAGTTGTAAAAGAGGCAATTGATACGAAAGGACCAAAATTGACAGCAAATATAGAATTTACCGGGAAATATGTCGTTTATATGCCATATGATGAAATGCGTGCGGTTTCTCGGAAAATAAAAAACAATAAAAGAAGGCAACAATTACTCCAAATTGAAGTAGAAGGGAAAGGAGGTTATATTTTCCGCTCAGCTTCTGAAAAAGGAGAAATTGAAGAAATACAAGCTGAAATGCAAAGGTTACAGCAGTTATATGAAGAGTTAAAAAGAAAAGAGGGCCAAGGAAAGGCACCGTTACTAGTCCATCGGCCAGCAACCTTTTTAGATCGTGTATTTCAAGAGAATCCAATTGAAACGATTGAAAAAGTAGTTGTAGATACAAGAAGTATAGTAAAAGAATTAGAAGAAAAAGTCGGCAAAGAAAAAATATCTTTTTATAATGAAAAGTCTTCAATATTTAACCATTTTGGCATAGAGCGTGAGATTGAGAAAGCACTTCAAAAAATTGTGTGGCTCCCAAATGGTGCTTATTTAATTGTGGAACAAATGGAGACGATGACTGTAATTGATGTGAATACGGGTAAGTTTACTGGAAAACAGAATTTACAAGATACAGTCCTTCGTACAAATGAAGTAGCAGCTGAAGAGATAGCGCGTCAATTAAGACTCCGTGATATTGGTGGTATGATATTAATTGACTTTATTAATATGAAAAGAAGAGAAGATAAAGAAAAGATAAGAGAATGTCTCATCGCTGCTATGCAACATGATCGCACATATACAAGAGTGCTCGGGTTCACAGAGTTAGGGATTTTAGAGATGACACGTAAACGTAAAAAACATTCTTTACGCGACGTATTACTTGAAGAGTGTGCACCGTGCAAAGCGACGGGTTATGTCATGTCATATGAAACGATTGCGTATGAGCTAGAGAGAGAGCTAATTACATATGGCAATATAGAAGATGAGGCAGTATTAATCTCTGCACCTAAAGAATTACAAAAACAATTTTTGCAAAAAGAATTACAAAAAAATATTCCATTTGAAATTTATTTCAAAGATGATATGATCGAAAAGTACGCTATTATCCGTTTTGGAAGTAAAAAAGAAATTATAGAACGGAAAAAATAGTTATTAGAACTTTCATTGACAATAGTCTATGATTCATGATAACATCTTTATGTTATAGTTTATAGCACCTAAACGGCTATATGCTACAACCGCACAAGACAGGTTCCTTAAAGGCATTTATGTCTACCTCGTTTTTGGCGAGTCTTAGTAATTAAGAGGAGGTGCAAGTATGTACGCAATTATCGAAACAGGTGGAAAACAAATCAAAGTTGAAGCTGGTCAAGAAATCTACATTGAAAAATTAGATGTTGAAGCTGGTGAAACTGTTACTTTTGACAAAGTTCTTTTCGTTGGTGGCGAAAACGTGAAAGTTGGTAGCCCAGTTGTAGAAGGTGCAACAGTTACTGCGAAAGTTGAAAAACACGGTCGCGCTAAGAAAATCATCGTTTTCAAATACAAAGCGAAAAAGAACAATCGTAAGAAACAAGGTCATCGTCAACCTTACACTAAGCTAGTTGTTGAAGCTATCAACGCTTAATTCTGGTTAACATGATTAAAATTACGATAAGTCGCACGAAATTAGGAAGTATCCAATCATTTAAAATGACTGGACATGCCGATTATGCGCCACATGGACAAGATCTTGTCTGTGCTGGAACTACAGCGGTTGTGTTTGGTTCCATAAATGCTGTGGAAGAACTTTGTAATGTGCAGGCAACTATTGAACTCGGAAGTGATGGTGGATTCTTAACGTATGAATTGCCTAATGATTTAGACGTTCATACAGCAGAAAAAGCACAGATACTTTTAGAAGGATTGGTTGTTTCGCTTAAGACGATCGAACTTGATTACGGAAAGTATATCCGTTTAATAGAAAAAGTGCAGGAGGTGTAACGTATGTTAAGATTAGATCTTCAGTTTTTCGCATCTAAGAAAGGTGTAGGTAGTACAAAGAACGGTCGTGACTCTCAGTCAAAACGTCTTGGTGCTAAACGCGCAGATGGTCAAACGGTTACAGGTGGTTCAATTCTTTACCGTCAACGCGGTACAAAAATTTATCCAGGTGTTAACGTTGGTCGTGGTGGCGATGACACTTTATACGCGAAAGTTGACGGCGTAGTACGCTTCGAGCGTCTTGGCCGTGACCGCAAACAAGTGAGCGTATATCCTGTTGCTCAAGAAGCATAAGAACTCACGGAAAACTCTAACCTGAGTGCAGGTTAGAGTTTTTCTATATTAAGGAGTATCTAAATGAATAAAAAATGGACAATTATAGATGCATTGCGCCATTCAAGACATGATTGGCTCAATCGTATGCAGATGGTGAAAGGAAACCTTTCCCTTGGAAAAGTGGAAGAAATTCATAGTCTCATCGATCGTTTTGTCCAAGAAGCGAGACAAGAATCCAATCTGATGGGGCTATCAATGCCTTTATTTTCAGAGTGGATTTTAACATATAATTGGAAACAGCAGCCGTGCTTATTGGAGTACGAAGTATTAGGGAATTTACATAACTTATCTCACTTAGATGAGACTGTATGTACATGGACGAATCAATTTTTCTCAATGCTTCAGCATAGTTTAGACGTATATGTTGAAAATTATGTTTGTATCACAATTGAATGTGACGCGGAGAATGCTCGTTTCTTTTTTGATTTTCGTGGTAAGCTAACGAGTGTAGAAGAACTACAGAATTGGCTTGCGAACCAAAACAATAAATGGTATTCCATTTCTTATACAGTAAGAGACGAAGAAGTCTCAGTTATATTACAACCAATTGAAAAAAGTGTGGTGAAATAATGTTTGTAGATCAGGTCAAGATATATGTAAAAGGCGGCGACGGTGGTAACGGAATGGTTGCGTATCGTCGTGAGAAGTATGTTCCAAAAGGTGGTCCAGCAGGTGGCGACGGTGGTAAAGGTGCAGATGTTGTTTTCGTTGTTGAAGAAGGCTTACGTACATTAATGGACTTCCGCTACCAACGTCATTTCAAAGCTGATCGCGGTCAGCACGGAATGAGTAAAGGTCAGCACGGCCGTAAATCTGAAGATTTAATCGTTAAAGTTCCGCCAGGAACGGTAGTAAAAGATGAAAAAACTGGTCAAATTCTTGCCGATTTAGTAACGCATGGACAAACAGCTGTAATTGCAAAAGGTGGCCGCGGTGGCCGTGGTAACTCACGTTTCGCAACAGCTACGAACCCAGCGCCAGAAATTGCTGAGAATGGGGAACCAGGTCAAGAACGTGATGTCATTCTAGAACTTAAAGTACTAGCAGACGTTGGACTTGTTGGATTCCCAAGTGTAGGTAAATCTACGTTATTATCTGTCGTATCATCAGCACGTCCGAAAATTGCAGAGTATCACTTTACAACAATCGTTCCAAACCTTGGTGTTGTTGAAACAGGTGATAACCGCAGCTTCGTTATGGCTGACCTTCCTGGACTAATTGAAGGCGCACATGCCGGCGTTGGACTTGGTCATCAATTCCTGCGTCATATTGAGCGTACACGTGTAATCGTGCATGTAATTGATATGTCTGGTTTAGAAGGCCGTGATCCATATGAAGATTACGTAACGATTAATAATGAATTAAAAGAATACAATCTTCGCTTAACGGAGCGTCCACAAGTTGTTGTTGCAAACAAAATGGATATGCCAGATGCAGAAGAAAACTTACAAGCATTTAAAGAGAAAGTGGGAGACGAAGTAAAAATCTTCCCAATCTCAGCTGTAACGAAACAAGGTGTTCGTGATTTACTATTTGAAGTAGCGAACTTATTAGAAACAACACCTGAATTCCCAATACATGAAGTTGCGGATGAGTCTGATACAAGTGTAATGTACAAACTTGAGACTGAAGGTGTTAAATTTGACATTACACGTGAAAGTGATGGCACGTTTGTTATCTCTGGTTACGATATCGAGAAAACATTCAAGATGACAGACTTCTCACGTGATGAATCTGTACGTCGTTTCGCTCGTCAAATGCGCGGAATGGGTATTGATGAAGCGCTTCGTGCACGTGGTGCAAAAGACGGAGATATTGTAAAAATTCTTGAATATGAATTTGAATTTATCGACTAAGACTGCCGAAATACGGCAGTCTTTTTTTATATCGTAAAAGTCTGATTTATACAGGAAAAAATCCCCACTAATTAAATTTTCAATTTATAATAGAAAAAGAAGTAGTTATATAAGAACATTTTATGGGGAGAAAGTGAAAATGTATAAAATATTAATTGTAGAAGATGATGAGAAAATCGCGGGGATATTAGAGGAACATTTAGAAAGGTATGGCTATCAGTCATTTAGAGCAAGTGATTTACGACATATAAAAGAGGAGTTTGTAAAAGTAAATCCACATCTCGTGTTACTTGATATTAATTTACCGTATTTTGATGGTTTCTATTGGTGTCGTCAAATCCGCAATGTATCGAATGCACCCATTATTTTTGTTTCTGCAAGAACGGGGGAAATGGATCAAGTAATGGCAATTGAAAATGGCGGAGATGATTACATTACGAAGCCATTCCATTTAGACATTGTAATGGCTAAGGTGAAAAGTGCACTTCGTCGTGGGTATGGTGAGTATGCTTCCGCGGCAGAAAGCGATTGTTTAGGTGTAAATGGACTGTTGTTATTCCCATCTCAGCACGTTGTTGAGTGGCAAGGGCAACAAACAGAACTGACAAAAAATGAATTTTACTTATTAGAGTGTTTAATGAAACAGGCGAATCAATATGTAACGCGTGAAGAATTGTTAGAAGCTCTGTGGGATGAAGTAGCCTTTGTTGATGATAATACATTAACCGTAAATGTAAAACGTGTAAGGAAGAAACTAGAGGAGCTAGGCATTAAAAATGCAATTGTAACGAAACGTGGATATGGTTATGCGCTTCTTACAGAGTGGGGAGAAGGGCATGAAGGTTAAAAGTTACCTCATGGACCGCTTTTCTTTAATTCTTTCTTACATTGTTAGTCTCTGTTTATTTGGGCTCGTTTTGCAGTTGCAAAGTCTTTTAGAAAAGCGATCTATTGATTGGAATACGTGGTTATACGGACTTTTATTAGGAACAGTTGTTTTTACTGTATATCTCATTTACGATTACCGAAAACGGAGTGTGTTTTTAAAGAGGATCGAAAAGTATGTTACTGGCGGAAATACATTACATGATTCATTACTTATTGATACTTCTTATACGGCAGAGCAAGAGATGATCGTTGAATCGTTTACGCTGTTAAGACAGCAATATATGAATGAAGTTCATAAACAGCATGCGAAAGAACAACAGCAAATGATATTTATGAATCAATGGATTCATCAAATGAAAACACCGGTATCTGTTATTGAGTTACTATTACAGAAGTTTGGTAAAGAGCATCGTGAAGCAAGAGTAACAGTTGAAAGTATTCGTGAAGAAAATAATCGTATACTAAATGGTTTAGATTTAGCGTTACATATGGCAAGGTTAGAGCAGTTTGCGAAAGACTATAAAGTAGAAGTAGTAAATGTGATAGATATTATTAGAGGTATTATTAATGAAAATAGAAAGTCTTTCATTCAATCGTCTGTATTTCCGAAAGTGATGTTTGAGGAAGATACTTGTATGGTTGCCTCTGATAGAAAATGGCTCAGTATTGCTATAGGTCAAATCGTTGTAAATGCAATTAAGTATACGAAAATTTCAGAAGCAGAGAAAAAGGAAATTCAATTTCAAATTGAAGAGAAAGATCAAAAGGTGTTATTACATATTAAGGACAATGGAATCGGCATTCCAGAGCAAGATGTAAAGCGTATATTTGATCCATTCTTTACGGGGGTAAATGGCCGTAAAACGAGAGAAGCGACTGGAATGGGTTTATATATTACGAAGGAAATTTGCGATAATTTACATCACGGTATGTATGTGCAATCGGCTGAAGGAGAAGGGACAACATTCACGTTCCAATTTGCAAAAGATGAAGAATATCATACATTAATGAGAAAAATGACAAAACTGTAAGATAACAAAACGTTTTGTAAGGGAAATCACTCGTTTCTTTTTCTTATTTTTCTTATAGTAAATGTAAGAAGAAAACACATAGGGGGATTAGAAATGAGTGTTCTTGAAGTAAAAGGATTAACGAAGGTGTACCAATCAAAAGGTTCAGTAGCGACGACTGCTTTAAACGATATAAATTTTAAAATAGAAGAAGGCGAATTTGTAGGGATTATGGGTCCTTCAGGGAGCGGGAAAACAACGCTTTTAAATTTATTAGCAACAATTGATAAGCAAACTTCAGGTCATGTGCTTGTAAATGGGGAAGAAATTAATCAAATGCGTGCTGCAAAATTAGCGGAGTTTCGCCGTACACATTTAGGATTCATTTTCCAAGATTTTAACTTACTTGATACGTTATCGATTAAAGAAAATATCATTTTACCACTTGTAATGGCGAAGAAATCTGTAAATGAAATCGATGCAAAAGTGCTTGAGATTGCAAAGTTTTTAAATATCGAGGGCATTTTAAATAAAAAGGTATATGAAGTATCAGGTGGCCAACAACAACGTGCAGCAGCTGCGAGAGCGATCATTCATGAACCGACGCTAATTTTAGCAGATGAGCCAACTGGAAACTTAGATTCTAAGTCGGCAAAATCATTAATGAGCGCGTTGCAAGATTTGCATGAACAAAAGAAAGTAACAATTGCAATGGTAACGCATGATCCAGTAGCGGCGAGTTATTGCGAACGTATTCTTTTCATACGTGATGGAGAGATTTTCTCAGAAATACATAAGGGAAGAACGAAACAAGCCTTTTTCCAAGAAATTCTGGACGTACTTGCGATGCTAGGAGGGGAATATCATGAACTTTCGCCAGCTCGCGCTTAATAATGTAAAAGGAAATTGGCGTAACTATAAAGCGTTTCTTATAAGTAGTTGTTTATCGATTGTCGTATTTTTCATGTATGCTTCTTTTATTTATCATCCAGATGTCGTAAGCGGTAATATTAGTATGAGAAAGATGATCACAAAAGGATTAGAATCGATGAATTATATTGTGGTCATCTTCTCGGCACTCTTTATTTTATATGCAAATTCAACGTTTTTACGAGCAAGAAAAAAAGAGTTTGGTCTACTAACATTAATAGGCGGAACGAAATCGCAGCTCGGCCGAATGATTATATTAGAGCAACTGATGTTAGGTAGTATTGCAATTGTAGTTGGTATTGGGGTCGGAATGCTTTGCTCAAAACTATTTTTCCAAGCACTGAGTGTATTACTAAAAATTGATAAAACACTACCGCTCGTATGGAATAGTAAAGCAGTTCTTATTACAGCTGGTGTGTACTTTATTCTCTTTTTAATCCTATCATTGTTTAGTGTTTGGACAGTAGGGCGCTTGCAAATTATTGATTTATTAAGAGAAGCAAGAAAACAAAAAGTAGAGCCTTTTGCATTTACATGGTTATGCATAGTTGGTATAGGATGTATTATTGCTGCATATGTTCTTTGTTTCCAAGTAACCATTATGAATTTTATTATATATTTCTTACCAATTGTAGGATTGACCATTGGCGGAACGTATTTACTATTTACACAAGGAAGTACAGTTGTATTAAAAGCATTGCAAAAACGAAAACAATCTTTTTATACATACCCAAATATGTTCGTACTTAGCAATCTTATTTATAAAATGAAGGATAATGCTCGTTTTTTATTTGTAATTTCTATCATTACGGCGGTAGTATCTTCAGCAGTAGGTACACTGTACGTATATTTTGAAAATATGAGTGCGAAAACGATAGAGCTTACGCCACATGCTATTTCATATGAGGAAAAGGGATTAAATACGCATAGCCTTATTAATGAAGAAAAAGTACAAGAGATTGTAAAAAGAAATGGGTTTGAAGATGCACGAAAAGTAACCTATGTAAAACTACCTGCAACACAGAAAATAATGTTGTTTAACAGTGAACGTGAAGTACCAATGGCGATTATTTCAGAAAAAGAATATAACGCGGAAGTGCGTAAACAAAAGAAAGAGCAAATTACAGAGGTTCATAATGCACCAGGTAGCGCGACGATGGTTATGGTTGATGCAGCAAATGAACTTATGAAAATAGATCGTACGAAACCGTATGAATTTAAGATTAACGGACAAAAGCAGTCTGTTCAATTAAACGAGCCAACGTCATATTCTGTTTTTAACGATAGCGAATATCTTATTGTGAATGATCAAGACTTTGAGAAATATGCAAAGCTTGTACCAGATGAAGAAAAGACGAAATATTATGGTTATTATATTGAAGATTGGAAAAGTACCGAAGATCTTGTGCTAGATTTGAAAAAGGAAATTGCACCAGAAAAGCAAGGGGAATTGAGAAATTCAGTGTTTGCGTATAAGGCTATAAGAGAAGGTGGTGCAATTACAATGTTCATCGGTTTCTTCGTAGCTGTACTATTCTTCTTCTTCGCTTGTAGTATGACATACTTTAAATGGTTTAACGATAAAGAACAAGATCGTATTCAATTTAAATCGTTAAAGAGAATCGGTATGACAGATAAAGAAATTCGTAAAATTGCAATTCGACAAATGGGCGTTATCTTCTTTATCCCAATTGTAATTGGTGCCATTCATAGTGGATTTGCTCTTCATACGTTAGGAAAAATGCTTTATCTCGATTTATGGAAATCAGGTGCGCTTGTAATTGGAGCATACATTTTAGCTTCTGCGATTTACTTTATGATCGCGCAAAGAGGATATTTAAAACACGTAAAAAGCTAGGGGAACCTCTAGCTTTTTGCCTATGTAGTAAGTTACAGGAGGACGATAGATGAACATTCGGCAACTAGCGCTGCAAAATATAAAAGGAAATTGGCGTAATTATAAAGTGTTTTTCTTAAGTAGTTGCTTTGCAATATTTGCGTCTTTTGCATACATGTCTGTTATTGTACATCCGTATATGCAAGAGACACTGTGGTATCAAAACGTACGCTGGGGACTTGTTATATGTAATGTTATTATCATTTCTTTTTTCGTCATATTTATTTTGTACTCCACTTCTATTTTCATAGAGGCACGTAAGAAAGAATTAGGATTATATATGTTAATGGGAGCAACGAAATCTAACGTAATTAGTGTAATTATGACCGAGCAAATGTTGATCGGGGTATTTGCTAATATTTTTGGTATTGGGCTTGGCATGATTTTTTTAAAGCTCTTCTTTATGGTGTTTAGTATGTTACTGGGGCTTCCGAAAGAACTCCCTGTCATATTTGACTTGAGAGCAATTGGGGGAACATTTATTGCGTATATGGTCGTATTTATTGTCTTATCATTTATAAGTGCTTTACGTATATGGAATATAAAAATCATTCGGTTATTGAAAGAATTTCGAGCAGATAAAAAAGAGAAGAAAGCATCAATGTGGCTTTGTATATTCGGATTTATTTGTTTAGGTATAGGATATGCGTTAGCGTTACAAGCGACCATACTAACGATAGCGGTCTACTTTTTCCCTGTGTCTATACTTGTCTCTTTCGGAACGTATTTTTCTTTTACACACGGCACTGCTCAAATATTAGAAATAATAAAACGAAATAAAAAGATTATGTATACATATCCGTATGTATTTATAGTGAATCAATTGTCACATCGAATGAAGGAAAATGGTCGCTTTTTCTTTATGCTTTCTATGGCAACGACATTTGTAGTTACAGCAACAGGTACGGTGTTCTTATATTTTTCTAGCATGCAAGATATGTGGCGAGATGGGGGCGCACACTCATTTTCATACATAGAAAAAGGTGTTTCTACCCATGAAGTCTTTGAGGAAGGTACGGTTGAACAATTACTGCATCAATATGGATATGATGATTTTCAATTTATGAGTTTTGTTGGAGTGTATGCATCTTTTCAGTCCAACAAGGGAGAAGCAGAAGTAGCGCCGCTCATTAAAGAAAGTGAATACAATCAGGAGGCAAGAAAACAAAAACAGAAAACGTATCATCCTAAAAAAGGAACTGTTACACTTGTTTTTTATAATAAATACAATCGTTCGAATATATATAATCAAAAAGAGATTCAATTACAAGTAATGAATCAAACGTATCCATTCGTATTTAACGGTCAGAAAGAAGGGGTGCAATTTAACTATCATCTTGCGCACATTAACGGTCTGTTTTTCGTCATGAATGATGAAGATTTTGACAGAATAGCAAATAAGGTTCCGGATTCTGAAAAAATGATGTATAGAGGATATACATTACCAAATATCGAAAATACGAAAAAATTAAATGAAGCTTTACGGAAACATATAAAACAAGATGATAATAACGCATTTCGAAGTAATATGGAGTTATATGTGAATATGAAAGAGTTCGGCGATATTACTCTATTTGTAGGCTCATTCATTAGTATATTATTCTTTCTTACTTCATGTAGTATCGTATATTTTAAATGGTTTCATAATATTTCATCGGATAGAAAGCAGTACGAAGCGCTATCTAAGCTTGGAATGACGAAAGAAGAAGTGTGGAAGATTTCTCGCTGGCAATTGTGTATGCTATTTTTTGCGCCTATTATAGTCGGGAGTATGCATAGTGCGGTTGCGTTATATACATTTCATAATACAATCTTTATGGATGGTTCATTACGAAAAGTAGGCTTGTTTATTCTATTTTATATTGTTGCATGCATCGTTTATTTCTTTTTTGCTCAAAGAGAATATAGGAAACATTTAGACTAGCAAATGCTAGTCTTTTTTTAATATTCGAAATTTACATAGAAGAATATAAAAAAGTATGGTATAACAGTAAGAAAACGAAAAAGAGGGGAAAAGACGATGATTCGAGTAGGATATTTAGGACCAGAAGCAACATTTACAAATATGGCGGTGAGTCGTTTTTTTCCGGAAGCAGAGCATGTATCGTATCGAACGATTCCAGACTGTATGGATGCAGCTGCAAATGGAAATGTAGATTATGCAGTGGTACCATTGGAAAACGCCATAGAAGGTTCAGTGAATATAACGGTTGATTATCTTGTACATGAGCAACCACTTTCTATTGTAGGAGAAATTACAGTGCCCATTCAGCAACATTTACTTGTACATCCGCAGTATGCAGAAGTGTGGGAAGAAGTATATGCAGTGCATTCTCATCCACACGCTATTGCACAATGTCATAAGTTTTTAAATGAAGAATTAAAAGGAATAACTGCCCGAGATATGACATCAACAAGTGCTGCTGCGCAATATGTAAAAGAACATCCTGAAGAAAAAATTGCTGCCATTGCAAATGAAGCAGCTGCAGAGAAATACGGATTAACGATTGTAAGGCGAAGCATTCATACACATAAAAATAATCATACACGTTTCCTAGTGCTCCATAAGAAAAAGAAAGCAATACTCTCAAATAATGGAGAAAACCGCGGAGAGAAAACGACGCTTATGATAACGTTACCTGCTGATTATGCAGGAGCACTATATCAAGTGTTATCAGCTTTCGCATGGAGAAAACTAAACTTATCAAAAATCGAATCGCGTCCGATGAAAACAGGACTTGGAAATTACTTTTTCTTAATCGATGTCGACAAAGCATACGATGACGTATTATTGCCAGGCGTAACGATGGAACTTGAAGCACTCGGTTTTTCTGTGACGGTGCTGGGGAGTTATTCTTCTTATTGGTTATAAGGGGGAGTTAGGTTATACCGTGTGATAGATTAATAAAATCCCACCTATAGATGGTGGGATTCTTTATTTTAACTTCGCAAGACGCTCTTCTAATTGACCACGCCAAACGTCAGCTAGTTCTGGAACAGCAAGAATCTTTTCGATGCCATCTCTATCTTTTCTATTATGAAAATAAATTTCGTTAGAGAACAAGACAGAAACATTACCCGGTTGACGTTCTAGTAATTTGATTTTTGAATCTTTACGTACAGTACCTTCCTGAAGAACGCGGCATAGGTAGCCAGTAAATCCAGTTGCTACAATGCGCGGCAGTATGCCAGGAATACCGAGGCGTTTTGAAATCGTACTACAAGGTACTCTTGCTTGTGTCACCTGAATGATTGCTTCACCTAATTTGTATGTATCTCCGATGCAAACATCACGCTCTAACATATTTGTTACGGTAATGTTTTCGCCAAATGCAGAAGCGGGGAGTGTTGTTTGGAATTCTTCTTTCCATAGTGCGTAATGCTCGTGTGGATACACGCAAACGGCGCGATCAGGTCCCCCATGGTGTTTTAAATCCGCTACGTCATCACCAAGGAAGCCATCTTTTGAGAGAAAAGCTTCTTCTGTAGAATCTTTACATATACCTGTTATCATTTCTTTATCTTCGCCATATTTCATTTGTTTCGGTTTGCCAATGCTAAAGTGAACGAGTTCAATTCTCATATTTGATCTCCTTTACAATTGATTACAATATTATAGCATTAAAAAAGCACAGAGAATTATAAAAACTCTGTGCTTTACATTAATAAACGAGAAATCCTGCTTTATCTAAAGCCTCGCAAGCAGCATCTAATTTTTCTTTTGAATCTGCCTCAATAGTATGTAAGTGAATACCGTCTGTTAATTGCGATAGATAGGAAGCATTTGTGTTTTCGATTTTTTGTAAATATTGCTCTACATCAAAGCGATTGCTTACCATGATAGATGCTGTTAAGTCACCGTATACAGGATGCTCAACTTTTACATCTTTAATTGTAACGCCGTGGTCAACAAGCATTGTAAGTTCTTGACGTACTTCTGCTGGCTTATGTTGGCATACAATTACGCGTTCGAAAGCTTGCTGTTTTTCTTGTGGTTTTAAATATAAATAGCCTTGAGCAGTCGCAATGATCGGTTCGTTTCGTGCTTTAAGCAAGGAAATATCTTGCACGATAACTTGTCTACTTACGTTTGTCTTTTTCGATAGTTCATTCCCCGATAACGGTTCATTTGCAGCGAGAAGCCACTGAAGGATAAGCTGTCGTCTTTCTTCACCTAAAATCTTTTTTTGTTCATTTTGTTTCATTATGATTTAACACCTCTATAAAATTGATTTCCAATTGTGTGTAGTGCATGAATAGTAGTATCAATTTGATCTTTCGTTGTTTGTTGTCCGAAAGAGAAGCGGACATATTGTTTTGCCTCTTCATACGTTTTTCCAATTGCAAGCATTGTTTTCGAAGGTTCTTGTTTACCAACTTGGCAAGCACTTCCGGTAGAAATGGCAATACCATGGCGATTACATTCTAGCATTGTATATTGGCCTTCTATTCCTTTTATTGTAACCCCAATAATATGTGGTAAACAAGAAGTAGAATGACCTTCTACTTCAATTTTTAGTGGAAGTGTTCGTATTTGCTCTAAAAAGTAAGATCGTAACCCTTTAAAACGTAAACTTTCTTCTTGTTGATTTTTTAATATATTCTCAGCAGCTGTTAAAAAAGCTGCGATGCCAGGAACGTTCACTGTACCTGGACGAAATCCTTTTTCGTGAGAAGTCCCCGGAAATATTTGTGTCCAGCGAACTTGCGGATTGATATAGCAAGCGCCAACACCCTTCGGTCCGTATATCTTATGTGCTGAAACAGAAAGACTATCAATCCCCATCTCAAAAACATGGATAGGAAGTTTACCAAAGGTTTGTACACAATCTGAATGAAATAAAACGTTATATTTTTTTAAAAGTGCCCCAATCTCTGCGATATTTTGAACGGTTCCGATTTCAGAGTTTCCGTGCTGTATACTTGCTAGAACAGTATCTTCTGTAATAGCTTCTTCTAAATCTATTAAACGAATGAGTCCATTTTTATCAACAGGAATTTCAGTAATTGTATACCCTTTTGATTGTAAGGATTGAAAATAACTTCGAATGGATGCATGTTCCATAGGTGTCGTAATAATATGCTTCTTATTTTGGGCATTGAGAAGGGACTGAATCGCAAGGTAGTTCGATTCTGATCCACCGCTCGTGAAGAATATCCCTTGTTCCTTTCCGCCAATCATTTCGGCAAATGTTTTTCTACAAACTTGTAGTAAAGAAGAGGCCGTTCCTCCAATATCGTGTAAACTTTGTTCATTTCCGAAGTATTGCGATGCTGCTTTCGTATATGTTTGTAATGCTTCCGCGCTCATAGGTGTAGTAGCTGCATAATCAAGATATATCATCATGTAAGTTCCTCTCTCTAGTAAGAGTTACATTTCTTTTATTTTTTTAAATGGTAGTGAAAATAAGAATTATAAAAAAACTCTTGTCATTATTTTAAAACTATGTAAATATAGGTGTCAAGACAGTTGAAAAGTGTAAAGTAGGAGGCAACAATTATGCCAAGTGCAGATGTCTTAATTATTGGAAGTGGCGTTGCGGCACTTCGTGTTGCAAAAGAGATTTGTCACGAAAAGAATGTGATTATTATCACAAAGGAAACAAATCGTAATAATAATACATATTTAGCGCAAGGTGGAATTGCCGCAGCCGTAGCTACATATGACAATCCAAATGATCATTTTGAAGATACGTTAGTAGCAGGATGTCATTATAACAATGAAGATGCGGTTCGTTATTTAGTTGAAGAAGGGCCGAAAGAAATGAATCATCTCATTGAAAGTGGAATGAAATTTGATGGAGATGAAACGGGTCCTCACCTTGGAAAAGAAGGTGCACATCGAAAACGCCGCATTTTACATGCAGGTGGCGATGCGACAGGAAAGAATTTATTAGAGCATTTCATTCAAGAAGTAGTTCCGCATGTTACGGTAGTGGAACAGGAAATGGTGCTTGATTTTATTATAGAAAACGAAAAATGTGCTGGAGTTTTAACGCGAGATAGTGAAGGGAAGTTGAAGCGTTATGATGCAGATTATACGGTGTTAGCTTCAGGGGGGATTGGCGGTCTATATGCCTTTACTTCTAATGACAAAACAATTACGGGTGATGGACTTGCAATGGTGTACCGCGCAGGTGGGGAGCTCGTAGATTTAGAGTTTGTACAATTCCATCCAACGATGTTATACGCGAGCGAGCGATGTTGCGGTCTCGTCTCTGAAGCAGTCCGCGGTGAAGGAGCTGTCCTTATAAACGGAAAAGGGCAGCGTTTTATGATGGATATACATCCAGATCATGATCTCGCACCGCGTGATGTAGTGGCAAGGGCGATTCATGAACAGCTTTTGTCGGGTGAAAAAGTGTATTTGAATATCGAGTCTATTCAAAATTTCGAAGAACGTTTTCCAACTGTATCAGCATTGTGTAAAAAGAATGGTGTTGATATTACTAAAAAACGCATTCCAGTCGTACCCGGTGCTCATTTTCATATGGGTGGCGTGAAAACAAACATTGATGGGGAGACGTCTATTCCAAATTTATATGCAGTCGGTGAAGTAGCTTGTAATGGGGTTCATGGAGCAAATAGATTAGCGAGTAATTCATTATTAGAAGGTCTTGTGTTTGGAAAAAGAATAGGACAGCATCTTTTAACGAAAGCGACAAAAGACAGATTGAACAACTTTGCTGAGAAGGAAAAGAAGTTTATCGTTCTGAATCATTTGCCGACGAAAGAAGAAATACAAGAATGCATGATGAAATATGTTGGGATTGTGCGAACAGAGCAAAGTTTATCTTATGCAAAGAGATGGCTTAGTAAGTACGGTGTCCGAAATATGATATTACAACATGATGTTCTTACAAATGAAGAGATAACGCTTATGAATATGTTAACAGTTTGTGAGCTTATCGTCGTATCAGCTTTGCAAAGAGAAGAAAGCATTGGTGGCCATTATCGAAGTGATTATCCACATAGAAATAGCGTAAAAAAAGAGATCATTCGAGTGAAAAGAAAACTACAACTTGTGTAATGAGGGGAAGAGGGGCTTTATGAATACAATAAAAGTTAAAGAAGCATTAAATCGATTTTTTCTAGAAGATATAGGAGAAAGAGATGTAACATCTCAGCTTATTTTTCCAGATAATTTACTTTCAAAAGGAACGTTTCTTGCAAAGGATACAGGAGTCTTTGCGGGACGTTTAGTCATTGAAGAAGGGTTTAAATTAATTAATGAGAGAATTAAAGTGGAGCTTCATAAAAAAGATGGAGATCTTGTAGAAAAAGGCGAAATAATTGCAACTGTCCAAGGACCAATCGCATCGTTATTAACGGCAGAGCGCGTTATATTAAACGTTATCCAGCGTATGAGCGGGATAGCGACAATGACATACGAGGCTGTTCGTGCCTTAGATAGCAGCCATACACGTATTTGTGATACGCGAAAAACGATGCCAGGGCTACGTATGTTTGATAAGTATGCAGTCGTGTGCGGAGGCGGATTTAATCACCGTTTCGGCCTATATGACGGTGTCATGATCAAAGATAATCATATTGCTTTTGCTGGTTCTATTACGAAAGCTGTTACATCAGTGAAAGAAAAGTTAGGACATATGGTGAAAGTAGAAGTGGAAACAGAAACAGAGGAGCAAGTGAGGGAAGCTGTAGCTGCTGGTGCAGATATTATTATGTTTGATAACCGTACGCCAGATGAGATTCGAGAGTTTTCAAAGATTGTACCAAGTGCCATTGTTACAGAAGCTTCAGGAGGTATTACCATTGAAGATTTATCGAAATACGGAAAAACAGGGGTAGATTATATTTCACTTGGAGCATTAACACATTCAGTGAAAGCACTTGATATTAGTTTCAATATTGAGGCGTAAGGAAAGTGGCTTAGAGGGGGAGAAAGAAATATGAGTATTTTAGAAAAAGTGCAACCAATTGAAACGATGTTACCAGAGCGTTATTACACGATGTCAACAGAAAACATGGAAAAGCGGGTTCGTGAAATTAAAGAAAAAATGGGGGGGAAACTATTTATTCCAGGCCATCATTACCAAAAAGATGAAGTGGTACAATTTTCTGATGCAGCAGGAGATTCACTTCAGCTTGCGCAAGTTGCAGCGAGCAATAAAGAGGCGAAATATATTGTATTTTGCGGTGTACACTTTATGGCAGAAACAGCAGATATGTTAACGACAGATGATCAAATTGTTATTTTGCCAGATATGCGTGCAGGTTGTTCGATGGCAGATATGGCAGATATTGAACAAACAGAAAGAGCATGGAAAGAGCTCATGAAATTATTTGGAGATACGATGATTCCGTTAACGTATGTAAACTCTACGGCTGCAATTAAAGCATTTTGCGGTCGTAATGGCGGAGCAACAGTAACTTCTTCTAATGCAAAACAAATGGTATCTTGGGCGTTTACACAAAAAGAGCGTCTCGTCTTTTTACCAGATCAACATTTAGGAAGAAATACAGCGTATGATTTAGGTATCCCGTTAGATAAAATGGCAGTATGGGATCCGCATACTGATTCATTAGAGTACGATGGAGATATAGAAGAAATTCAAGTGATTTTATGGAAAGGGCATTGTTCAGTCCATCAAAACTTTACAGTGAAAAATATAGAGAATGTACGAAAAAATCATCCGGACATGAATATTATTGTACATCCGGAATGTTGCTATGAAGTTGTAGCTGCTTCGGATTATGCAGGTTCAACGAAATACATTATTGATATGATTGAATCGGCCCCATCTGGAAGTAAATGGGCGATTGGTACAGAAATGAATTTAGTTAATCGCATTATTCAACAACATCCAGATAAAGAAATTGTTTCACTTAACCCCTTTATGTGTCCATGTTTAACGATGAACCGAATTGATTTGCCACACTTATTATGGGCGCTTGAAACGATAGAAAGAGGAGAAGAAATTAACGTTATTAGCGTAGATAAACAAGTGACCGAAGAAGCGGTTCTTGCATTAAATCGTATGTTAGAGCGTGTATGAAGCAGCGGGATTCCGGTGCTTTTTTTCATACACATAATCATAACGAGAACGAAATGGGCATACATTGTTTTGAAGAAATCATTGCGATTTTTTTATGCTTATTCCACTTCAAATGATATTGAAAATCGAAGAAGTGATGAAAGTGAAAAGAAGTTAACGTTATGTAGAAAGAGTTACTTCATGAGATTTGTTACTTATAGATAAGTTATACAGGAGGGGGAAAATTTGAAAATTCATATCGTGCAAAAAGGGGATACCCTTTGGAAAATTGCGAAAAAGTACGGAGTGGATTTTGATACGCTGAAAAAAACAAATACACAACTTAGTAATCCAGATTTAATCATGCCAGGTATGAAAATTAAAGTACCATCAAACAGCGTTCACGTGAAACAACATGCTGGTGCAGGCTCAGCACCTCCAAAACAATACGTAAAAGAAGTACAACAAAAAGAATTTGCAGCAACGCCAACGCCGCTTGGAATAGAAGATGAAGAAGAAGTTACGTATCAATCAGCGCCAATTACGCAGCAGCCTGCTATGCAACAAACGCAAAAAGAAGTGCAAGTAAAACCGCAGAAGGAAATGCAAGTGAAACCACAAAAAGAAGTACAGGTAAAACCACAGAAGGAAATGCAAGTGAAACCGCAAAAAGAAGTACAGGTAAAGCCTCAGAAAGAAGTGCAAAAAGAAAAGCCAATTCAAATAGAAAAACCAGTTGAAAAACCGTCTGTTATTCAAAAGCCACCTGTTATAGAAAAACAAAAACCAGCAGAGAAAGAAAATACGAAGTTTTCGGTCAATGTGTTACCACAGCCACCGCAACCACCAATAAAAGCGAAAAAAGAATATAAAATTTCAGATGTAATTAAAAAAGGAAGCGAGTTAATTGCTCCTCAAATTACTAAAATGAAACCTAATAACATCATTTCTCCACAAACGAAAAAAGATAATATAGTGTCACCGCAAGTAAAGAAAGAAAATGTAGGAAACATAGTGTCACCACAAGTGAAGAAAGAGAATGTAGGAAACATAGTGTCACCACAAGTGAAGAAAGAGAATGTAGGGAATATAGTGTCACCACAAATAAAGAAAGAAAATATAGGAAACATAGTGTCACCGCAAGTGAAGAAAGAAAATATAGGAAACATAGTATCACCACAAGTAAAGAAAGAAAATGTAGGAAATATAGTGTCACCAAATGTATCGAAAGAAAATGTAGTGATTCCGCAAGTAATACCGCTAAATATTCAAGTGCCAAACATCATGCCAATGTTGGATAACAATCAGCCACCAAATATAATGCCAATTATGGATAATAATCAGCCACCAAATATAATGCCAATTATGGATAACAATCAGCCACCAAACATCATGCCAATCATGGATAATAATCAGCCACCAAACATCATGCCAATCATGGATAACAATCAACCACCAAACATCATGCCAATCATGGATAACAATCAACCACCAAATATGATGCCAATTATGGATAATAATCAAATACCAAATATGATGCCAATTATGGATAACAATCAAATGCCAAACATGATGCCAATTATGGATAACAATCAAATGCCGAACATGATGCCAATTATGGATAACAATCAAATGCCAAACATGATGCCAATTATGGATAACAATCAAATGCCAAACATGATGCCGATTATGGATAATAATCAACCACCGAATATGATGCCATATCAAATGCCGTACCAACAGCCTATGATGCCGCCGAATCCGTATTATCAACAACAAAATCCATATCAAATGCCATATCAGCAAGGAGCACCGTTTGGACCGCAATATACGTCTATGCCAAATCCAAATATGATGCCGACAGATAATAATATGCCGCCGCTCGTGCAAGGAGAGGAAGATTGTGGATGCGGAGGAGAGAGTAGGCTATATAGTCCGCAACCTGGAGGGCCACAATACGCGAATCCTTTATATTATCAACCAACTCAATCAGCATATGCACCACAGCCAGGAACGATGTATTATCAACCAGATCCACCAAATGTATTTGGGGAGCCAGTTTCAGAAGAAGAGGATGAAGAAGTTTAAAAAAGGTGGGATGATTCCCACCTTTTTTGTATGTAGATTCGTTCTGGAAACGGAAGATTTACACCAAATGTTAGAAAATCCCCAGTGAAATATTAACAGTGTAAAAACCTTCTCTGTTACTCATCATAAGAGGGAGCTTTTCAGAAGAGAAGTTCATTCTAACAGAGGGGGTTTTTGTATTGAATACGAAAGTAAAAGTGATTGCTGCTTCTTTGTTAGTTACTAGTGCATTAGCTGCATGTGGTACACCAAAAAACAATGCAATGGATGGACGTAACTACAATTACGAGCGTACATCTTATAATGATACACACCAGTATCGTGATAATGTGACGCGTAACGATCGTTATACAGACTATGTAACATATAGAAATGGTCGTAACGATACAGGATATAACTATTACCGTGATGTAAATTACAACGGTCAAATTGCTAATCCGCATCCAACACGTAATATTACAATGAACAATTCATACATTAACAATGATGGTAAAACTGCAGAAAGAATTACAAATCGTGTGAAACGTATGAATAACGTAGACCGTGTGTCTACAGTTGTATATGGAAACGATGTGGCGATTGCGGTAAAACCACGTAACACAGTGACAAATGAAACGGCAATGGCGAACGAAATTCGTCAAGCGGTTTCAAATGAAGTAGGAAACAGAAACGTATATGTTTCTGTAAGAAATGATATGTTTACTCGTGTCGATGCAATGAGTACACGCTTACGTAACGGTACAGTTACAAACGATTTTAATCGTGACATAGTAAATATGTTCCGAGATATTCGTTACGGTTTAACTGGTACAGTGCGATAGCAAAATAAAAGAGGAAGGGTAGCCCTTCCTCTTTATTCATCGTCATCTTGTAAACGACGTTTTTTAATAAAATAACTAATGGAATAAGAACCTAAAAAGCAAATGAAGAGAATGCCACCTGTTAAAATAGCTTCAAAGAGAGGTCTTTCTGGACTGAATATGATATAAATAATAGCCATAACGATTCCTACAATAAGAGAGCGTAAAACAAGTTTGTAATAAGGAGTTAACTTTATTTCTTTTTCGCCTTCTTCTACATCGATTGAAACACTTAACTGTAAATAACTAAGCACAATACTCGTAATTATAAATAATAGCCATAATGGTGATTTCGTAATTTGATTTATTCCTTCAGTGAATCCGATATAGCCTAAAATGCCAATTATACCAAGTGATTGAAAAAGAAAAGCAATTCGAATGTTTTTTAACGTTTGCAGAATAAGACGTTCATCCCTAATTTTTTTCATAATATCCATCTCCTGTTTATTATGATTTTGCTGTCATATTGATTGTAACATATATATTGCATTTATCAATTTATAATTTACATATAATTCATTTGGATGAAAGAGGAAATAAAATATTTTTATAAACATGTTGCACTTATACTTTATTAATGTTATATTAGCAAAGCGATGAGCTAATTTACGTAAGACGAGAGATATGCTTAAGTGCTAAACACGCGAATGTGGTCGCCTGGTCTCTCGCCGTAAACGCATCAAGACGCCTGCTTTGCAGGCGTCTTTCATTTTATATGAATGTATTGGGAAGAATGGAGAAATCCAATCTTCCTTTTTTATTTGAATAAAAGTTGGAAAATAAAGTTATTTACAAGTGTATATGAAAGAGTTACTATTTAATGGTAATATATTACATGTTTTTTATATATAAAAGGTTAGGATGAATGGGATATGGAGAATTTTGAATGTAGAAATACAGAAGTTGTATTAGAGAAATTTCAGGTCGTAACACCTATATTTCAGGCGTTGGGAGATGAGAATCGTCAACAAATTATTATGTTGTTGTTAGAAAGCAAACAGATGAATGTAACGCAAATAACAGATAAAATGGAAATTTCTAGACCAGCTGTTTCGCATCATTTGAAAATTTTAAGACAAGCAGAACTAATTGTATCGGATCGACATGGAAAAGAAATTTTTTATTCTATAATAGCTGGAGAGTTTTTAAAACAGGTGAAGGATTTACTTCAAGCAATAGAGTCAAATTATTAATTTTTTTAACTAATATGTAAACAAGTTTAAACTTTTAAACTTGTTTACATGAAAGGGGTAATAAAAATGAACAGAATAAATCGTATGTATGTAATGATGTTATTTGTTCCTTTGTTTTGGGGTGGATCTTTTGCAACAGCAGAGCATGTTATTACTGAAATTCCACCGATTACAGCGGCAACAATTCGTTTTGGTTTAGCGGGTTGTATTTTAATAGGCATAGTTTTTATGAAATCTGAGTGGAATACAAGTTTGTTATTAAAGAATTGGAAAGGGCTGTTATTTGTATCATTAACAGGTATTTTTGGCTACAATGTTTTTTTCTTTATGGGACTTAACTATACTTCCACTTTGAATGGCTCGCTTATTATTGCTACAATGCCCGTTTTTGTAACCTTAGGAGCAATATTATTTTTTAAAGAGTCTTGGAGTATAAAAGTCGGAATAAGTTTAATGTTGTCTCTTATCGGTGTAATAGTTGTTATTACGAGCGGTTCAATAAATACACTTATGTCTTTGTCATTTAATAAGGGCGATCTTTTATTTATAGCTGCTTTAATCTGTGGGGTGTTATATAGCTTAACAGGAAAAAAAGTTATGAGTGGTGTCTCCCCTTTATTAACTACAATGAGTATGACGGTATTGGGTACTGGGTTTTTAGCAGGCCTTTCTTTATATGAAGATGGATGGGGAAAGGTTGGGACGTTTTCTTTACAGGGATGGATAGAAATGTTGTATATGGTCATATGCGGGACGTTAATTGGATATATCGTGTTTAATAAAGGAGTAGAAGAGTTAGGTGCAAGCAAAGCGAGTATGTATTTAAATCTAACTCCTATTGTAGCTACTTGTATATCAGTTGTCCTATATGGAGCAGCTGTTACGTGGCAACAGATAGTTGGAATGGCAATCGTATTAATTGGAGTCTATATAGCGACGGTACAATCCAATAAAGATATAAAAAAGCTTTCAAGTAATCAATATGTTTCGAAATAGGTAGAAATCATTGGACTCTATAAGTCTTAATGAGAGTAATCTATGAATTAGGGATAAAACCCCCATTTCCGGAAAAACTACTAATGAAAGTATGATTTTGCCTAAAAGAGGTGAACGGAAATGAAATGGATACTGATTGCGATGCAAGCTTTCGTTATGATGTTTTGTTTCGTTTATGGAACGAATGCGAAGGCGGAAGGGCCAGTACCAGAAGTAACAGAGAAAGACCCTCAAGTTACAATTTTATTAGAGCGAATGTATGTTGATGGAGAAGTAAGTGAGGAAATCTTTACAGAAAAAGTAGCAGACTTAGAAAAGTTTTTACAGCAGTATAAAGAATGGCAGCTCGTTGATCGTGATGATGTACAAATCGTATTACAAAAGAAAGTTGACGATATTTCTCCGTTGTTAAAAACGAGCGGTTATTTTGGCGTGTCAGAGGAAGGGATATTACAAATTTTTAAAGGTGTACCGAAAAGCGATAATGCGATTCATTCCTTCTTTCAAATTGATATGAAAAAGCTTGAGAGTTATGAGCGTGCGAAATTGAAACGTGGTATTCGTATTAAATCAAAAGAAGGTTTTGTGAAGACGATTGAAAAAATGAAACAATATGCAGTGCAAAATAAGAAAAAAGCAGCTCATGGTGAGCTGCTTTTTTTCTTATTTATTTTTATCTAAAATTTGTTTTGCGATTTCATCGATTAGCATATCTTTTCCGATTGGATTGAAAGCTTTCGTATTGAAGATTTCGTTTGATACTTCATATACGTGATTGTTTTTTACAGCTTTATTGTCTTTCCAGACGGCACTGTTTTTGTAGTCTTCGTAAACTTTATCAGCTTCGCCGCCAAAGTTTACTATAAACATTTGATCAGGTTGGAATGCAACAAGACCTTCTAGCGATACTTGCGCCATCGTTTGTTTTAAATCTGTGCCTTTTGTTGCTGGAAGTTTTAAGTCGTTAAAGATGATGTCACCGTACCCGAAGCTACCGTATACACGGAAGTTTTGTGGTGTAACTGCGATGAACATAAAGCTCTCATCTTTTGTTTTCTCTTTAATCTTTTTAGATAAAGAGTCGGCTTTTTTATCGTAGTCTGCAATCCATTTGTCGGCTTTCTTTTCTTCGTCAAATAGTTTACCTACTTCTTTAAACTTACCGCGCCAGTCTTCTAAGTTTGTTTCTAGAACAACTGTCGGTGCTACTTTTTCTAGTTGATCATAAATTTTTAATTGACGATTGTTCAAAATAATTAAGTCTGGTTTTAAAGCAGTAACAGCTTCTAAATCAACTTTAGGTGCCCAATACCAACCTACTGCTTTTACTCCGTCTAGCTTTTCTGTCAAATGCTTTTGGATTTTATCTTTATATGTATTTGCTGTACCAACAGGTTTGTGTCCAAGAAGTAATAATTCTTCTGTTGAACCAGATAAATCAACAATTCTCTTTGGATTTACTGGAATTGTAGCTTCCCCTTTAGCGTGTTTTACAACTTTTGTTTTCGGTTGTTCTTTTGCTTTTGATTCTTCTTTTTGAGAAGAACAGCCAACGATAGAAAGAACAACTAGCATAATAGTAAATAAAATAAATAGCTTACGTTTCATCCTGATGTAACCCTTTTAATTAATATTGATAATCATTATCGACCTCTGTATATTAATGTGCTTTAACCTTTCTGTCAATGAAAATAACAGAAGTTTCAAATAGAGAACATTTGTTGGGGCAGTCTCGCTTTTCTATCATTAAATATGTTAAAATGGAATACATGATTTAAGAGGGAGAGATTGTATTTTGTTTGAATATGTTACAGGTTACGTGGAGTATGTAGGACCGGAATATGTCGTAATTGATCATAATGGAATTGGTTATCAAATTTTCACACCGAATCCGTATGTATTTCAAAGAAGTAAGCAAGAAATCCGTGTCTATACATATCATTATGTGAGAGAAGATATTATGGCGCTTTACGGGTTTAAAACACGTGAAGAGCGTTTATTATTTACAAAGTTGTTAGGTGTGTCTGGTATTGGACCAAAAGGCGCTCTTGCAATATTAGCTTCTGGTCAAACAGGACAGGTCGTTCAAGCGATTGAACATGAGGACGAGAAGTTTTTAGTGAAGTTCCCGGGCGTAGGAAAGAAAACAGCGCGCCAAATGATTTTAGATTTAAAAGGAAAACTAGCAGACGTTGTACCAGATGCATTTGTTGATTTATTCTCAGACGAAGAACGTTTTGATGAGAAGAAAGGTTCGTCAGCTGAGCTTGATGAGGCGCTGGAAGCTCTGCGCGCACTTGGATACGCGGAACGAGAAGTTTCTCGCGTTGTACCAGAGTTATTAAAAGAATCATTAACGACGGATCAGTATATTAAAAAGGCACTTAGTCTTTTACTAAATGGTAAGAGGTGAGTATAATGGACGAACGTCTCCTTTCAGGGGAATCTGCATATGAAGATGCGGATTTAGAATATTCATTACGGCCACAGACGCTCCGTCAGTATATTGGCCAAGATAAAGCGAAACATAATTTAGAAGTGTTTATTGAAGCGGCGAAAATGCGTGAAGAAACGTTAGATCACGTGCTTTTATATGGACCACCAGGACTTGGTAAAACGACGCTTGCAAATATTATTGCCAATGAAATGGGCGTAAATGTTAGAACAACTTCAGGTCCAGCAATCGAAAGGCCAGGAGATTTAGCAGCTGTATTAACATCGCTTCAACCAGGGGATGTATTATTTATTGATGAAATTCATCGTTTGCATAGATCAATTGAAGAAGTACTATATCCTGCGATGGAAGATTTTTGCCTTGATATTGTAATTGGAAAAGGACCGTCAGCAAGGTCTGTACGTTTAGATTTACCGCCATTTACATTAGTTGGAGCAACGACGCGTGCGGGAGCATTATCAGCGCCATTACGTGACCGTTTCGGTGTACTTTCAAGATTAGAGTATTACACAGTAGATCAGCTTTCTGCGATTGTTGAACGTACAGCAGAAGTATTCGAAGTTGAAATTGACTCGTTAGCCGCACTAGAAATTGCAAGACGTGCTCGTGGTACACCTCGTATTGCGAATCGTTTATTACGACGTGTGCGAGATTTCGCACAAGTTCGTGGTAACGGAACGGTTACGATGGAAATTACACAAATGGCATTAGAATTGCTGCAAGTAGATAAATTAGGTCTAGATCATATTGACCATAAATTATTGCTTGGTATTATTGAGAAGTTCCGTGGTGGTCCAGTTGGATTAGAAACGGTTTCGGCAACGATTGGAGAAGAATCTCATACGATTGAAGATGTGTATGAGCCGTATTTATTACAAATTGGCTTTTTACAACGAACGCCAAGGGGTCGAATTGTAACGCCACTTGCATATGAGCATTTCGGAATGGAGATGCCAAAAGTATGACGGAGATGCCAAAATTGCTTATTACAGCAGGGATCTTACTTATCGTTGTTGGCTTAGCTTGGAAGTTCATTGGAAGACTTCCGGGCGATATTTTTGTGAAAAAAGGAAACGTTACCTTTTATTTTCCTATCATTACATGTATTGTGTTAAGTATTGTATTATCTTTTATTATGTATATAATAAATCGATTCAAATAAGAAATAGGTGGATATAGTTATGGATATTAATCTGTTTGATTTTCATTTACCAGAAGAACTTATTGCACAAGTCCCATTAGAAGAGCGTGAAACATCAAGATTAATGGTGTTAGACCGTGAAACAGGCGATATTGAGCATAAACATTTTACGGACATTCTTTCTTACTTACATGAGGGGGATTGCTTAGTTTTAAATGAAACGAAAGTAATGCCTGCTCGTCTGCATGGTGTGAAAGAAGATACAGGCGCACACATTGAAGTACTTCTTTTAAAACAAGAAGAAGGCGATAAGTGGGAGACGCTTGTTAAGCCAGCGAAACGTGTAAAAGAAGGAACTGTTATCTCTTTTGGCGAAGGAAAATTAAAAGCAACTTGCACAGGAACTGCAGATCAAGGTGGACGTCAGCTTGAATTTTCATATGACGGCATCTTCTATGAAATTTTAGATGAACTTGGAGAAATGCCACTTCCTCCATATATTAAAGAGACGCTAGAAGATCGCGATCGCTATCAAACAGTATATGCGAAAGAAATCGGTTCAGCAGCAGCGCCGACTGCAGGACTTCATTTTACAGAAGAGTTACTGGAGAAGTTAAAACAAAAAGGCGTTGAGTTAGCATTTATTACACTTCACGTAGGGCTTGGAACATTTAGACCAGTTTCTGCTGATACGATTGAAGAACACCATATGCACGCAGAATATTACCATATGTCTGAAGAGACGGCGGCATTATTAAACCGTGTAAAAGAGAATGGTGGACGTATTATTACGGTAGGTACGACTTCAACTCGTACGTTAGAAACAATTGCGACAGATCATGACGGCAAGCTTTGTGCTGCTTCTGGTTGGACAGACATTTTTATGTACCCAGGTTACGAATTTAAAGCAATTGATGGTTTAATTACAAACTTCCATTTACCGAAGTCAACATTAATTATGCTTGTAAGTGCATTTGCAAACAGAGATAATGTACTTCATGCTTATAATGAAGCAGTAAAAGAAAAATATCGTTTCTTTAGCTTTGGTGATGCAATGTTCGTTGCCTCTCACGCTAAAATGGGAAACAAATAAAAGGAGTAAATTATGACAGCAATTCGTTATGAATTTATTAAAACTTGTAAACAAACAGGTGCCCGTTTAGGACGTGTACATACGCCACACGGTTCATTTGATACACCAACATTTATGCCAGTTGGTACGCTTGCAACAGTTAAGACAATGTCACCAGAAGAATTAAAAGCAATGGATTCTGGCATTATTTTAAGTAATACGTATCATTTATGGTTACGTCCAGGTCACGAAATCGTTCGTGAAGCAGGCGGTTTGCATAAATTTATGAACTGGGACCGTGCGATTTTAACGGACTCTGGTGGTTTCCAAGTATTCAGTTTAAGTGACTTCCGTCGCATCGAAGAGGAAGGTGTTCACTTCCGTAACCACTTAAATGGAGATAAATTATTCTTATCACCAGAAAAAGCGATGGAAATTCAAAATGCATTAGGTTCAGATATTATGATGGCATTTGATGAGTGTCCACCATTCCCAGCTACTTTTGAATATATGAAGAAATCTGTAGAGCGTACAAGCCGCTGGGCAGAGCGTTGCTTAAAAGCACATGAACGTCCACAAGATCAAGGTTTATTCGGTATTGTACAGGGTGGGGAGTTCGAAGAGCTTCGTCGCCAAAGTGCAAAAGACCTTGTTTCAATGGACTTCCCTGGTTACGCGGTAGGTGGTTTATCTGTAGGTGAACCGAAAGATATTATGAACCGTGTACTTGAGTTTACAACGCCACTTCTTCCAGATAATAAGCCACGTTACTTAATGGGAGTAGGTTCTCCTGACTCGTTAATCGATGGTGCAATTCGTGGTATTGATATGTTTGACTGCGTACTTCCAACTCGTATCGCTCGAAATGGTACATGTATGACAAGTGAAGGCCGCCTTGTTGTCAAAAATGCGAAATTCGCAAGAGATTTCGGTCCGCTTGATCCAAACTGTGATTGCTATACATGTAAAAATTACTCTCGTGCGTACATTCGTCACTTAATGAAATGTGATGAAACGTTCGGAATTCGTTTAACGTCTTATCACAACCTTCATTTTCTGTTAAACTTAATGGAGCAGGTGAGACAAGCTATTCGTGAAGACCGTCTTGGCGATTTCCGCGAAGAATTCTTTGAACAGTATGGCTTTAATAAACCGAATGCTAAAAACTTCTAATACATAATTTAAAAGGAGGAACAAAAGATGAATCCAGGTATGATGAATATCGTTATGATCGTTGCGATGTTTGCGATTTTCTATTTCTTATTAATTCGCCCGCAACAAAAACGTCAAAAAGCAGTTGCTCAAATGCAAAGCGAGTTAAAAAAAGGTGATGCTATCGTAACAATCGGTGGTTTACACGGTACAATTGAATCAGTAGATGAGACGAAAATCGTTGTTAAATCTGGCGGTTCACACTTAACTTTCGATCGTAATGCGATTCGTGAAGTTGTGAAAAACTAATGAGGAAGGCCCTGCATGAAATGTGCAGGGCCTTTTTTTAGTTATTTTGTTTGGACATATTTACACCGAAAATGCCACCAAGTGTACTCGCGCCCATTAATGCTAATTGGTAAAGTAACTGCGAGTTCGATAAAGTTTGAGAGAAGCCTAAATAGTTAACTAGAAAAACAAGTATAGTGAATGTAAGTCCTGTTGAGAAGCCTACTAGCCAACCTTTCCCTTGTGCTTTTTTGCCGGCAGTAAACCCAGATATAAGCATAGATAAAAGTGCTAGTATAAAAATAGTAACAGCTAATGTTCCTTCATTCATATCTGTAAATTTTAATAAAAGAGCCATAATCATGCTAGTAACTGTTGCGAGAATTAATAGGATAACGATACCGAAGCCGATTGCAGTTGATAATTTTTTCGTTCCATCCATTTATACATTCCCCCTTTTTAATACAAGCATATTTTCCTTTTGCCTAAGTTAGACTATTTTCTTTTTTATAGGGGAGTCTATACGTAAAAAGGAGATGTAAAAATGGAATGGGTATCAGTAATTGGCCGGACGATGCTGTTGTATATTATCATCTTAATTATTTTTCGTCTTATGGGTAAACGTGAGATAGGAGAATTAAGTGTATTAGATTTAGTCGTATTCATTATGCTTGGTGAAATGGCTGTAGTCGCAATTGAAAATACGGATAAATCACTTTGGCATCAATTAGTTCCGATGGTCTTTCTTATGTGTATACAGATCATTTTGTCTGTCATTTCTTTAAAGTTTCAACGATTTCGGCATTTAATAGAAGGAGAACCAGCAATCATTATTAATGCTGGAAAAATTGATGGGAAAAAGATGAGAAACCAGCGATATAATATAGATGATTTAATGATGCAATTAAGAGAGCAGGGAGTCGGAGATATTAGGGATGTAGAATACGCTATTTTAGAACCATCTGGGAAATTATCTGTCTTTCAAAAACAAAAAGGCGGGCAGGATGCATTGCAGTTTACGCTTCCCCTTATTATCGATGGAGAAATTCAATCGAATCATTTACAAATGATTGAACATACAGACGAGTGGCTTGTTGAAAAATTAAAAAACTTAGGCTATAACGATGTAACACAAATTTTATACTGTAGTTTTCAAAATGGAAAATTTTTTGTTGATTTGAAAGAAAACTAGAGGCTTACTATATGGAATAGTAAGCCTATTTACTTCAAAAATGAAAGTTTTCGAATGATAGGGAGACGACTTAACTCTTCTTTTCGAATGAGCTTGAAAAGGAAGAGGAGCACAATATAAACGAGTGTTGTTAAAGTGATTTCCCATAATGTTTGTACGCCAAGTGAATGAGAGAAAACTATATACTTATGAAGGTAAAAACCGAAGGAGCCTGCGATACCGATGGTAAGTCCGCCAAAAATATAGTCTTTTGCGTAAATGGTAAATGTAATTTTCTTTAAAACAGTAGCATAATGAAGAAATGTTACTGTTACGATATTTGCTGCAATTGCAAGGGCAACCCCCATCATTTGAAACTCTGGCCTTGAAGCTAGTACAAAAATAACGATTAATTTCACGATTGCACCAATAAATGTATTCATCATGGCCGCACGTGCTAAGTTTAAAGCTTGTAAAACAGAGGTAAGTGGACTTTGAAAATAATGAAATAAAAAGCAAGGTGCAAGAAGCTGGATGAATGCTGTTGCACTATCTGATCCATACATAAGAGTTAAAACAGGAGAAGCAAATACGTATAATATAACGACTGACCACCCGCCAGTAATGAGTGAGATTCGAAGAGCTTGTTGTAAGCGGTGTTCTACTAATTTATGTTGTCTTTTTGCCATTGCCTCGCTAATAGATGGAACGAGTGCTGTCGAAAGAGCGTATGTAATAAAGGCTGGTAGTGAAAGAAGCGGGAATGCATACCCGTTTAATATACCGTATTGCTGAGTTGCGACGGAGGCAGCAACGCCGGCAATCGCTAAGCTTTGCATAACGACGATAGGTTCAAAAAAATAGGAAACGGAACCGATTAAACGACTTCCTGTAGTTGGAAGTGCAATATCCATAAGAGAATAAAATGTTCCTTTGCTCTCCTTTACAGTAGTGAAAAATCCAGAGCGTATAGATAAATGTTTTTCACGCTGGAATAAAGTGAGTAAAAATAATAACGATGCCACTTCACCGAGAACGGCTGATAACATAGCACCAGCTGCAGCATATTCTACGCCGTAAGGTAAAAATAATTGAATACATATAGCGATAATTGTAATGCGGACAATTTGTTCTATCACTTGGGCGTAAGCGCTAGGTTTCATATTTTGTTTCCCTTGGAAATAGCCACGTAAAACAGAAGAAACAGCAATAACAGGAACGACAGGCAAAATGGCCATTAATGGATAGTACGTTCGTTCATCAGTTAATAATGTTTTTGCTAAAATAGGTGTGAGGAGCATAATTCCAATTGTTAAAATGATACTAATAACAGATGTAACAGCTAATGATACTGTTAATATTTTTTTAACCTTTTGTTTATCATTCACAGCTTCTGCTTCTGCTACAAATTTTGCGATTGCGACAGGAAGACCGATTTGTGTTAATGTAATTGCTAGAATAAATGTAGGAACGGCCATCATATAAAGGCCAACGCCTTCTTCTCCTAAAATACGTGCCATTACAATACGATTAATAAATCCTAGAATTTTGGTAATAAAGCCGGCTATCATTAAAATAAATGCGCCTTTTAAAAAGCTTTGTCTCGTCATGGTCTTCTCCTACCTTCTCAAAATCAGTGGAATGATTTACAATAATTTATATGCACGTACGAGACAAGAATGACAAGCATTTAAGAGAGTACTCTTGAAAGTAGTTATTGCTGTCCATTAGAGCGGGATTAAAAGCGACTTTTCGTGCTGAAATAAGAAGGAGATGTTATATATGTTAGATAGAGAGGCTTTGGTAGAATCATACCGCGGACAGTTACAAGTCGTTTTAGAAAGTAAAGTAGAAGAGTTCCAAATGTTCGGCTACGACCGAGTAACAGATGATGACATTTGGAAGTTTCTTAAAGTGAAAAAGTGGAAAAAGATAGACAGTGACGTTAGATTGTATGAATTAGTTAATGACGTATTAACAGTAACAGCTAATGAATATATGACGTATTTAACTGTTGAAGCATATCAAGCCCCGCTTTGGTCATTTGATGAATATGAAAATAAATAACCGACTGCAATTGGTTTGTTCTTCCTTTTGCAGTATAATGATAGGTATTGATAATGAGGAAATAATTATGTCTAAGATCATATATAAAGGAGGTAGTGAAGAGAGAAAACAAATAATGAAAGTGTAGGTAATGTGAAAAACTTACCGACACAGCTGGTGAGGAACTAGCAAAATTATAGAAAGGAAGTCTACTAACTAGGCGTATGCACACGTGTAAAAGTGAATCGTAAAAGATTTATTTGAAGTGTTAGTAGCGGAAAGAGGGTACATATGGCAAAGCGTGGTACGAGAATTGCCGCCTTTTTCCTCATCGTTTTATTAATCGGTGGAGTAATTGGTGCGGCAGGAAAAGACATAGCAAAAGGAATTAGTCTAGGACTAGACCTTCGCGGTGGTTTTGAAATTCTGTATGAAGTAAAACCAGCCAAAAAAGGTGATAAAATCGATCGAGATGTACTTGTAAGTACAGTAGGTGCTCTTGAAAATCGTGTCAATGTTCTTGGTGTAAGTGAGCCGAACATTCAAATCGAAGGGCAAGATCGAATTCGTGTACAGCTTGCTGGTGTACAAGATCAGCAAAAAGCACGTGAAATGTTATCAACACAAGCGAAATTAACATTCCGTGATGTAGATGACAACCTTCTTATGGATGGAACGGATTTAAAAGGCGGCGGAGCGAAGCAAACATTTGATGAGCAAGGCCGTGCGAGTGTAGGTCTTACACTAAAAAGCGCTGAAAAATTCCGTGAAGTAACTGAGAAAATTTCAAAAATGCCACCACCAACGAATTTAATGGTAATTTGGCTTGATTTTGAAGAAGGAAAAGATTCGTATAAAGCAGAATCTGCAAAACCGAATCCGAAATTCTTATCAGCAGCAACAGTAAGTCAAGTATTTAACCAAGCTGAAGTATCTATCGTAGGTGGAAACTTCACAGTTGAAAGTGCGAAACAACTTTCATCTTTATTAAATGCAGGGGCACTTCCTGTTGATTTAAAAGAAATGTATTCAACATCAGTTGGAGCGAAATTTGGTCAACAAGCGTTAGAGCAAACGATTTTCGCTAGTGCGATTGGTATCGCTCTTATTTTCTTATTTATGCTTGTATTCTACCGTTTACCAGGACTTGTAGCGGTTATTATGTTAGGTTTATACATTTTCGTTACATTACTTGTCTTTAACTGGATGCATGCAGTTCTGACGTTGCCAGGTATTGCGGCATTGGTGCTCGGGGTAGGTATCGCAGTTGATGCGAATATTATTACGTACGAGAGACTAAAAGAAGAACTGAAAATTGGTAAGTCAATGATGTCAGCATTCCGTGCTGGTAACCATCGTTCATTAGCAACAATTTTAGATGCGAACATTACAACACTTGCAGCAGCTGGTGTATTATTCGTTTACGGTAATAGCTCTGTAAAAGGATTCGCAACAAGTTTAATTGTAAGTATTTTAGTTGGTTTTATTACGAACGTATTCGGTACTCGTTTCTTACTAAGTTTACTTGTAAAGAGCCGTTACTTCGATAAAAAACCAGGATACTTTGGTGTGAAACAAAAGGATATTATTCCGTTAACAAAAGGTGTAGTACATCCACCAACGAAATTTGATCGTATTAACTTTGTAAATGTCGGTCATAAATTCCTTATCTTCTCGATTGTAGTTGTAATTGCAGGTGCAATTATTTTACCAATTTTCAAAATGAATCTTGGTATTGACTTTGCGAGTGGTACACGTATCGATTTGCAATCAAAACAATCAGTTACTGTGTCTGATGTTCATAAAGATTTTAAAGAATTGAACATTGACGTGAAGGAAGAAAACATTGTACCGACTGGAGATGACAATAAGGGATTCGCAGTTCGTACATTAGGTGTTCTATCAAAAGATGAAATTGCGAAAACAAAAACATTCTTCCACGATAAATATGGTACAGATCCAAACGTAAGTACAGTTTCGCCGACAATTGGTAAAGAAATTGCAAGAAATGCATTTATCGCAGTATTAATTGCTTCTGCAGTTATCATTTTATACGTAAGTATTCGATTCCGATTTACGTACGCATTATCTGCAGTGCTTGCATTATTACATGATGCATTCGTTATGATTGTTATATTTAGTATTTTCCAATTGGAGGTAGACTTAACGTTTATCGCTGCCGTGTTAACAATCATCGGTTATTCTATTAATGACTCAATTGTTACGTTTGATAGAAACCGTGAATTATACAAACAGAAAAAACGAGTTCGCGATATAAAAGACTTAGAAGAAATCGTAAATGCAAGTATTCGCCAAACGCTTGGTCGTTCGATTAACACCGTATTAACAGTGTTATTCCCAGTAATTGCACTGCTTATCTTCGGTAGTGAGTCACTACGTAACTTCTCGTTTGCGTTACTTGTTGGACTAGTTGTAGGTACGTATTCTTCTGTTTTCGTTGCTTCTCAAATTTGGTTAATGCTTGAAAACCGTCGTTTGAAAAAGGGCAAAAACAAGAAAAAGGTTGAGAAAGTAGAATCTGAACCGCAAGTATAAAAAAGATGATGTCTCTTTATGAGGCATCTCTTTTTTCGTTTGTGGATACAATAAGATAGTTACTTTGAAATGATGAAATGGAAGAAAGTGGTGATGTTATCGCTGTTTTTGTTACAATAAAGTGAAACTTTAATCAGTGGGGGGTTTCTTCATCCCCCACTGATTATTAGCCTTCACCAATCGGACTTTAATGGGCAGCCCGACCCCCACCTAAATTTTTTGCTTTCACTGAATTTTGAGGTAGGGGTCTTACTGCCCATTAAAGTGGGATAAAAAGATAGGTTAAGAAAAGAAGGGATTTTAATGATGGAAAAAGATGAACGTTTTAAACAGGCCGAGTTTGGTGCTATTGTCGGGATCGTTGGTAATATTATATTAGCGATTATAAAGGCGGTAATTGGTTATATTGGGAACAGTAAAGCGCTATTAGCAGATGCGGTGCATTCTGCATCAGATGTAATTGGTTCGCTAGCTGTACTGTTTGGGTTACGAGCAGCAAAGCAGCCGCCCGATGAAGATCATCCGTATGGTCATGGTAAAGCGGAATCGATTTCAGCGATTATTGTTGCAGTATTATTATTTATTGTGGGAATCGAGATAGCGATTTCGTCCATAAAAGCTTTTTCACAGGAACTAGAACCGCCGAAAGGGATTACAATTTTTGCTGTCGTTCTTTCAATTATCGTGAAAGAAGGAATGTTTCAATATAAATTCCGATTAGGGAAAAAGGTAAATAGTGATGCAATTATTGCAAATGCATATGAGCACCGTTCAGATGTGTTTTCTTCAATTGCAGCTTTAATCGGTATTTGTGCAGCGATTATTGGTGGTAAGTTCGGGTTAGATTGGCTTGTGTATGCCGATCCAATTGCAGGATTATTTGTTTCACTTCTTGTTGCAAAAATGGCATGGAGTATTGGGGCAGAAGCAATTCATGCAACGCTTGATCATGTTCTTCATGAGGAAGATGTTATTCCACTTAGAGAAGCAGTACTTCAAATAGATGGTGTAAAAAAAATTGGTTCTTTATACGCAAGGGAACATGGTCATTACGTTATTGTTGATATTAAAGTTTCTGTAGATCCATACATTACTGTAGAAGAAGGGCATCGCATTGGAAAGCATGTGAAAGAAACGCTTATGAAACAAGATAACGTACAAAATGTGTTTGTACATATAAATCCGTATTCTCCAAATTAAACATTATTAACATTTTAGTATATAGATATTGCATCGTAGTTTGCATTATATTGTCACCCCTTAATCTGTCTTGTATAATGAACAGGTTAAGGGGTGATTTCGTGTTACAACCGAAGACGCGTTGGAAAGAAAAAGAATATAATGGCGAGCGAGTGAGTGAATTAGCAAGTAAATTACAATTATCACCACTTGTCGTTTCGTTATTCCTCGGTAGAGGACTAGATACAGAAGATAAGATTTTAGATTTTTTAAATACAGAAAATCAAGAATTTCATGATCCATTTTTATTAGAAGGAATGGATAGAACGGTAGAACGTGTAAATAAGGCGATTCAAAATGGAGAGCAAATATTAATATTTGGTGACTACGATGCGGACGGAGTAAGTAGTACGACTGTATTATATCTTGCCTTACAAGAATTAGGTGCAGACGTAGAATTTTATATCCCAAACCGTTTTACAGAAGGTTATGGACCAAACGAAGAAGCATTCCGTTGGGCGCATAGCGCAGGATTCTCATTAATTATTACTGTCGATACTGGTATCGCAGCTGTACATGAAGCGAAAGTAGCGAAGGAACTTGGGATAGATCTAATTATTACAGATCACCATGAGCCACCACCAGAATTGCCAGAAGCACTTGCGATTATTCATCCGAAATTAGATGGCGGTGTGTATCCGTTTCACTATTTAGCGGGCGTTGGTGTTGCGTTTAAAGTTGCGCATGCACTACTGGGCCGTGTACCAGAACATTTATTAGAAATTGCAGTAATTGGTACAGTAGCCGATTTAGTATCACTTCACGGTGAAAATAGATTGCTAGTGAAGCGCGGTTTAAAACATATGCGCATGACGAAAAATATTGGACTAAAGGCGCTATTTAAAGTTGCTAACGTTTCGCAAAGTGAAATTACAGAAGAGAGTATTGGCTTCTCAATCGCACCTCGTATTAATGCAGTTGGACGTTTAGAAGATGCTACGCCGGCTGTACATCTTTTATTATCAGAGGATCCCGAAGAAGCGAAAGAGCTGGCTGAAGAAATTGATGAGCTGAACAAACTGCGAAAAGATATTGTAAAGCAAATTACAGAAGAAGCTATCGCTGAGGTGGAAAATAATTTCCCGCCTGAAGACAATAAAGTATTAGTGCTTGCAAAAGAAGGGTGGAATCCAGGTGTAATTGGAATTGTTGCTTCTAAATTAGTTGAACGTTTTTATCGCCCAACGATTGTATTATGCATTGATCCTGTAAAAGAAACTGCAAAAGGTTCAGCGCGTAGTATTGCAGGATTCGATTTGTTTGCAAACTTGTCAGATTGTAGAGAGTTATTGCCACACTTCGGGGGACATCCGATGGCAGCGGGAATGACGCTACATATGAATGATGTAGATGAATTACGCCGCCGTTTAAATGAACAGGCAGATACAATTTTAACGGAAGAAGATTTTATTCCAATTACAGCTGTCGATGCTTTTTGCAAAGTGGAGGACGTAACACTTGCAGCAATTGAAGATATGCAAAAGTTAGCGCCATTTGGTGTTGGAAATCCAAAGCCACGTATTGCAGTGAAAGATGCGGAGTTAGAAAGTATTCGTGCAATCGGATCAGACGGTTCTCATTTAAAGATGTCTCTTCGTGATGGACAAGCAACATTGGATACAATTGGATTCGGTTTTGGTGCGTACGCGAAAGAAATTTCTCCAGTTGCAAAAGTATCTGTAATAGGAGAAGCGTCTATCAATGAATGGAATAATTTTAAGAAGCCGCAATTAATGGTGCAAGATATTGCTGTAGAGGCATGGCAATTATTTGATTGGCGTAGTATGCGTAACGTAGAAGCAAATTTAGCAGAACTTCCGAAAGAAAAAATCACGATGGTGTATTTTTCTAAAGAGGTATTGCATAAATTTTCTTTAGAAGACTATAAAGAGCATATGATGCATGCATCAGAAGTAACCGAGTTAGATGAGCAATACATCGTGTTACTTGATTTACCAAAAGGAACAGATGAATTACGAGATCTATTTAAAGTTGGGTTCCCGTCGCGAATTTATACGCTATTTTATCAAGAGAATAATCATTTATTTAGTACTGTTCCAACGAGGGATCACTTTAAATGGTACTATTCATTCTTGAGCCAAAAATCACCATTTTCTTTAAGACAATATGGAGAACAACTATGTCAACATAAAGGTTGGTCAAAAGATACAGTAAATTTCATGACACAGGTGTTTTTTGAGTTAGAATTTGTTACAATAAAAGATGGCGTCATTTTTATGGCAGACAAAAAACAAAAGCGTGATTTAATTGAATCGAACACATATCGTGAGAAAATGAACCACTTACAATTAGAAAAAGAATTGGTTTATAGCACATATCAGCAACTATATACATGGTTTGAAACGATTCGTAATCATAAAGAAGTAGAACAGTTAGGGTAAAGGATTTGTATTTACAAACCTTTTAGATCTGAGGAGGATTCAGAAATATGGATTTCAAGCAACATATCGCAATTGTACCGGACTATCCAAAAGAAGGTATTGTGTTTAAAGACATTACACCGTTAATGAACGACGGTAAAGCATACAAAGCAGCAACAGATGCAATCGTTGAGTATGCAAAAGAGAGAGACATCGACCTTGTAGTAGGTCCAGAAGCTCGTGGCTTTATTATTGGTTGCCCAGTTTCTTACGCATTAGAAGTAGGATTTGCGCCAGTTCGTAAATTAGGAAAATTACCACGTGAAGTAATTACAGTTGACTACGGTAAAGAATATGGTAAAGATGTTTTAACAATCCATAAAGATGCAATTAAACCAGGTCAACGCGTATTAATTACAGATGACTTATTAGCTACAGGTGGAACAATTGAAGCGACAATTAAGTTAGTTGAAGAGCTAGGCGGAGTTGTAGCAGGAATTGCATTCTTAGTAGAACTTACTTACTTAGATGGTCGTAAAATGTTAGATGGTTACGATGTATTAGTATTAGAAAAATACTAATCACTATATAGGTAGAACTACGGTGATAAAAAGTACCCGTGAATCTCTTGGAGAGGAGCGGGTACTTTTGTATAATTGAACCAAAAATTATAGTGAAATGTCAGTAAAATCTTTTCCTTTTCACAATTCACAATCATTGGGTTATAATGATAGAATATAATTTATTCTATTTAATAAAGATAAAGTCAATTTTCAATAAAAGGTGATTCGATGGCAAATGAGCAGGTACTAACAGCTGAACAGGTACTCGAGAAAGCAAGTCAATATTTAGTGGATGAAGATATTGAGCTAGTAGCACGTGCCTATGAATATGCACGCGATGCGCATAGCGAACAATACAGAAAATCGGGTGAACCATACATTATTCATCCAATTCAAGTTGCAGGTATTTTAGTTGATTTACACATGGATCCAGCTACAGTATCAGCAGGTTTCTTACATGATGTAGTAGAAGATACAGAGATTACATTAGAAGATATTGAACGGGAATTTAATAAAGAAATTGCTATGCTTGTTGATGGTGTGACAAAGCTTGGAAAGATTAAATATAAATCTCATGAGCAACAACAAGCAGAAAACCATCGCAAAATGTTTATTGCAATGGCTCAAGATATTCGAGTTATTTTAATTAAACTAGCTGATCGTCTTCATAACATGCGTACATTGAAACATTTGCCTCAAGAGAAGCAGCGTCGCATTGCGAATGAAACGTTAGAAATCTTTGCGCCTTTAGCACATAGACTCGGAATTAGTACTATTAAATGGGAGCTAGAGGATACGTCACTTCGCTACTTAAATCCACAGCAATATTATCGTATTGTAAATTTAATGAAGCGTAAACGTGCAGAACGTGAAGAGTATTTAGACGAAGTAATGACTGGTATTCGTGAGAAATTAGACGAAGTTGCAATTCAACCTGAAATTTCTGGAAGACCAAAACATATTTACAGTATTTATCGTAAAATGGCACTGCAAAATAAACAGTTCAATGAAATTTACGATTTATTAGCTGTACGTGTCGTTGTAAATAGTATTAAAGATTGTTATGCAGTACTTGGAATTATTCATACGTGCTGGAAGCCGATGCCAGGTCGTTTTAAAGATTATATTGCAATGCCGAAAGCAAATCTATATCAATCTCTTCATACGACTGTAATTGGACCGAAAGGTGATCCGCTTGAAGTGCAAATTCGTACGAAAGAAATGCATGAGATTGCAGAATTCGGGATCGCGGCACACTGGGCGTATAAAGAAGGAAAAACAGCAGAAACAACAGGTACATTAGAGAAGAAACTTACATGGTTCCGTCAAATATTAGAATGGCAAAATGAAGCTTCTAATGCAGAAGAGTTTATGGAGTCGTTAAAAATTGATTTATTCTCTGACATGGTATTCGTCTTTACACCGAAAGGCGATGTAATGGAATTACCACTTGGATCTGTTCCAATTGACTTTGCATATCGTGTGCATTCAGAGATTGGGAATAAAACAATTGGTGCAAAAGTAAACGGGAAAATGGTGACACTTGACTATAAATTAAAAACAGGTGACATCATTGAGATTTTAACATCGAAACATTCGTATGGACCAAGTCAAGATTGGGTGAAACTTGCTCAAACATCTCATGCAAAAAACAAAATACGTCAGTTTTTTAAGAAACAACGTAGAGATGAAAATATTGAAAAAGGCCGTGAACTTGTTGAGAAAGAAGTGCGTAGCCTAGAGTATGAGATGAAAGAAGTGTTAGCGCCTGACAATTTAAAACGAGTTGCTGAAAAATTCAACTTTGCAAATGAAGAAGATATGTTTGCGGCAGTTGGATATAATGGTATCACTGCATCGCAAATTGTTACGCGACTAACGGACAAGTTCCGTAAGCAACGTGAAGAAGAAGAGATTGTTGAAGTTAAAGAAGTTCGTAAACCGATGAAAATTCGAAAATGGGATTCTGGCGTTAAAGTAAGTGGTGCAGATAATTTATTAATTCGTTTATCAAAATGCTGTAACCCAGTACCTGGTGATGATATCGTTGGGTATATTACGAAAGGCCGAGGCGTATCGATTCACCGCCGTGACTGTGTAAATGTTCATACAGAAGAAGCTATAGAACGTTTATTAGAAGTAGAGTGGGAAGGTAGCCCTGAAAAAGAAATTGAGTATAACGTTGATATTGAAATTTCAGGTTACGATCGCCGTGGTTTATTAAACGAAGTATTACAAGCTGTTACAGAGACGAAAACGTACATTTCAGCAGTTTCTGGTAGAAGTGACCGTAATAAGATGGCAACAATTAATATGTCAATCTCTATTCGTAACTTACAGCACTTGAAAAAAGTAGTAGAACGCATTAAACGTGTTCCAGAAATTTATGCAGTACGACGCATGATGCATTAATAGGGAGTGTAGAAAAGATGAGAGTTGTTTTACAACGATCAAAAGAAGCGTCTGTCACAGTAGACGGTGAGATCGTAGGACAAATTCCGTTCGGTTTAACATTACTAGTTGGCATTACGCATGAAGATACAGAAAAAGATGCAACTTACATTGCAGAAAAAATTGCGAACTTACGTATTTTTGAAGATGAGAGCGGAAAGATGAACCATTCTGTACTTGATGTAGAAGGACAAGTTCTATCCATTTCGCAATTCACATTATACGGAGATTGCCGCAAGGGAAGACGTCCAAACTTTATGGATGCAGCTAAACCTGACTATGCAGAGCGTTTATATGATTTCTTTAATGAAGAAGTACGTAAGCAAGGATTGCATGTAGAAACAGGGAAGTTCGGAGCAATGATGGATGTTTCTTTAATCAATGATGGTCCGGTTACCTTAATTGTGGAAAGTAAATAGTGTTGCAAGAAGAGAGGGGATGAGCCCCTCTCTTCTTTTATGGTTTTTAATGGTATATTTTGTTAATTATTGTTATGATAGTTAAGAAAATAAACGATATAATCGGGGGATTATGGGAGGTAAAACTTATGGAAACATTTGTACTCGTTCATGGAGCATGGGATGGCGGTTATGTTTGGAAAAAACTAGCTGAACTTTTAAGGGAAGAGGGTCATAGTGTATATACTCCTACATTAACTGGACTTGGGGAACGAACACATCTTATGCAACCTAATATAGGGTTGAAGACATTTATTCAAGACATTGTTAATACTATTAAATATCAGGGTCTAAAAGATGTAATTTTGGTAGGACATAGTTATTCTGGTATGGTAATTACAGGGGTGGCAGAAGTGATTCCCGAGTTCATTAAGGAGCTAGTATACGTGGATGCAATGCTTCCGGAAGATGGTGATTCTGTTATGGATATTTCTGGACCGGAAATGGCCGCGCATTTTATAGAAGAAGTAAAAGTATACGGGGAGGGATGGCGTGTTCTTCCTAGAAATACAATAGATGAAAGAAAATCAGCGATGCCATTGTTGGCTTTTACACAATCGGTTGAAATAAAAAACTCTAAAGCACAATGTATACCGCATATATACGTAGAAGTAAAGGATAATCCAGAACATTGGCCAATGACGTCTATCTTTTTAGAATCAGCAAAAAAAGCAAGAGATAGAAAATGGGAGGTTTTTTCTATTGAAGTTGGTGGGCATTGGGTAATGGAAACTAATCCAGAGGCATTGGTCCGTATATTGAATCAGAGTGTAGAAGTAATTTAGTGTATGCTTTACTTCCTATAGAAGAAATGGCCGCGCAAGTTGTATTACATGTAATGTTAGAAATTCTCGTAATTGGGGTAGGTATTGTATCGTATCGTTATATTATTTGAAGCATCATATGCTAGCAAGTGGACTAGCTCATTGTTATAAATCCAATACTAATGTTTATTTTGAGTCAATAGCTTTTTCGTTTATGTATAACTCTCTAATCAATATGGAACAATAAAAAGTAAAACATCCATATTGAATGTGAGGGATATACGTATGCGTATGAATGAAAAAGGGCATTCTGTTACAAATGGTGCAAATCAACTGTTTAACGTGAATTTTCATGATTTTATTTCAAAAGAGCAAAACAATACTTCAATGGAGCTTGCTTCTGAGTTTGGCATTTCTCTTCAAGATGTAAAGCGTCTAAAGAAGCAGATTGAACGCTCTTAGAGCACTTGACAATCCTACTGAACAAACGTATAGTAATTTTATATTTACATATGAATATAACCGTTGATAGAGAAGAGTAAATGAGACACACATGGAAAGAGAAGAAATGTCTTAGGCTGAAAACATTTCTACATGATGACTGATTGAATGACACTCTAGAGGTTTCAACTTGAACGGCATATACGCTTAGTAGGGATGAACGCACATTTAAGCGTTATTAAAAAAGTGGAAGCATACGTGCTTCAATTAGGGTGGCACCACGGGTATAATACTCTCGTCCCTACTGTTCAAACAGTAGAGGCGGGAGTTTTTTTATTTTTATTAAGATTAAAACAATTTGAGGAGGAACTGAATATGTCTATTCAAATCCCACGCGGAACGCAAGATATTCTTCCAGGCACTGTTGAGTTATGGCAGTATATCGAAGGGCAAGCACGCGAAATTTGCCGTCGTTACAATTATAAAGAAATTCGTACACCGATCTTTGAACACACTGAGTTATTTTTACGTGGTGTTGGTGATACGACAGATATCGTGCAAAAAGAAATGTACTCATTCCAAGATCGTGGAGAGCGTAGTTTAACATTACGTCCAGAAGGCACTGCACCTGTTGTACGTTCTTACGTTGAAAACAAAATGTTCGGTGACGCAACACAACCAACGAAATTATATTATATCGGTCAAATGTTCCGTTACGAAAGACCACAAGCAGGTCGCTATCGTCAATTCGTACAATTCGGTATTGAAGCAATCGGTAGTAACGATCCTGCAATTGATGCAGAAGTAATTGCACTTGCTGTAGAGTTTTACCGCGGCATGGGCTTAAAAAATATTAAAGTTGTATTAAACAGCTTAGGTGATGCAGCAAGCCGTCAAGCACACCGTGATGCATTAATCGCACACTTTGAGCCACGTATCGGCGAATTCTGTTCTGACTGTCAATCTCGTTTAGAAAAGAACCCTCTTCGTATTTTAGATTGTAAGAAGGACCGTAACCATGAATTAATGGGAACAGCACCATCTATTACAGAATACTTAAACGAAGATTCAGCAGTATACTACGAAAAAGTTCAAGAACTATTAACGATGATGGATGTTCCATTTGAAAAAGATCCGAACTTAGTACGTGGTTTAGACTACTACCAACACACTGTATTTGAAATTATGAGTGAGGCAGAAGGTTTCGGTGCTATTACTACATTAAGCGGTGGTGGACGTTACAACGGACTTGTACAAGAAATCGGTGGACCAGAAATGCCAGGTATCGGTTTTGCGATGAGTATTGAACGTTTAATTATGGCACTAAAAGCTGAAAACATTGAATTGCCAATCGAACATAGCATTGATTGTTACGTTGTAGCGCTTGGTGAAAAAGCAAAAGACCATGCTGCAAAAGTTGCGTTTGATCTTCGTAAAGCTGGATTATCAGTTGAAAAAGATTATTTAGATCGCAAAATGAAAGCACAATTTAAATCAGCAGATCGTCTAAAAGCGAAATTTGTAGCTGTATTAGGGGAAGATGAGTTAGATAAAGGTATCATCAACTTAAAAGACATGGCAACAGGCGAACAAGAAGAAGTAGCATTAGATGTATTTGCTTCATACGTAGCAGAGAAATTAATATAGGGGGAACTTACAGTGGCTGAAAGAACGCATGCATGTGGAAAAGTAACAGTAGAAGCAGTTGGACAAACAGTTCAATTAAAAGGTTGGGTACAAAAACGCCGTGATTTAGGTGGATTAATCTTTATCGACTTACGTGACCGTACAGGTATCGTACAAGTTGTATTTAACCCAGAAACATCAAAAGAGGCGCTAGAAGTAGCAGAAACAATTCGTAGCGAATACGTACTACACGTAGAAGGTACAGTTGTTGAGCGTGGTGAAGGCGCAATTAATGACAATATGGCAACGGGGCGTATTGAAGTACAAGCAACGAAAGTAAATGTATTAAATGCAGCGAAAACAACGCCAATCATTATTGCTGATGATACAGATGCATCAGAAGATGTGCGTTTAAAATATCGTTATTTAGACTTACGTCGTCCTGTAATGTTCAACACATTCAAAATGCGTCATGACGTAACAAAAACAATTCGTAACTTCTTAGACACAGAAGAATTCTTAGAAGTGGAAACACCAATTTTAACGAAGAGCACGCCAGAAGGAGCTCGTGATTATTTAGTACCAAGTCGTGTACATGATGGTGAATTCTATGCATTACCACAATCTCCACAGCTATTTAAACAGCTTCTTATGGTCGGCGGATTTGAACGTTACTATCAAGTAGCACGCTGTTTCCGTGATGAAGATTTACGTGCAGACCGTCAACCAGAATTTACGCAAATCGATATTGAAGCTTCATTCTTAACACAAGAAGAAATTTTAGATATGATGGAGCGCATGATGACGAAAGTTATGAAGGATGCGAAAGGTGTAGAGATTAGTGCACCATTCCCTCGTATGACTTACGCTGATGCAATGGCTCGTTACGGTTCTGATAAGCCAGATACACGCTTTGAAATGGAACTAACAGACTTATCTGAGTTTGCAGCAGGTTGTGGATTTAAAGTATTTACAAGTGCTGTAGAAAGCGGCGGACAAGTAAAAGCAATTAATGCAAAAGGTGCTGCGAGCAAATACTCTCGTAAAGATATCGATGCATTAACTGAATTCGTAAAAGTATACGGTGCAAAAGGTTTAGCTTGGCTTAAAGTGGAAGAAGACGGCTTAAAAGGACCGATCGCGAAATTCTTCGGTGAAGAAGATGCAAACGTGTTAATGAATACATTAGAAGCTACTGCTGGTGACTTATTACTATTCGTAGCAGATAAGAAGAGCGTTGTTGCAGATAGCTTAGGTGCACTTCGTTTACGTCTAGGTAAAGAGCTTGAGTTAATTGACGAAAGTAAATTTAACTTCCTATGGGTAACGGATTGGCCGCTTCTTGAGTACGATGAAGATGCAGATCGTTACTTCGCAGCTCACCACCCATTCACAATGCCATTCCGTGAAGATGTTGAGCTATTAGAAACAGCACCAGAAAAAGCACGTGCGCAAGCATATGACCTTGTATTAAACGGTTATGAGCTTGGTGGTGGATCACTTCGTATTTATGAGCGTGACGTACAAGAAAAAATGTTCAAAGCACTTGGATTCTCACAAGAAGAAGCGCAAGAGCAATTCGGATTCTTATTAGAAGCATTCGAATACGGTACGCCACCACACGGTGGTATTGCATTAGGTTTAGACCGTCTTGTTATGTTACTTGCAGGTCGTACGAACCTTCGTGATACAATTGCATTCCCGAAAACAGCAAGCGCAAGCTGCTTATTAACAGAAGCTCCAAGCCCAGTTGCAGAAGCACAGCTTGAAGAGTTAAACTTAAAATTAAGCTTAAAAGAAGAGAAGTAAGAATAGGGTCTAGATGGTTATACTAATACCATCTAGGCTTTTTTTGAGAGGTTGTTTAAAAAGTCCGGTTCAGATGGCTGTCGCATCTCGTCGTTACGTATGCTAGTCCGGTGCTCGAGTAGTAACGCTACACTGCGCTCCTCCTAGCATACGTGCCTCGATCTGCTCGGCCCTCTGAATCCTCCTTTTTAAACGTGTATTGGAAGGAAGTTTAAAAAGTCCGGTTCAGATGGCTGTCGCATCTCGTCGTTACGTATGCTAGTCCGGTGCTCGAGTAGTAACGCTACACTGCGCTCCTCCTAGCATACGTGCCTCGATCTGCTCGGCCCTCTGAATCCTCCTTTTTAAACGTGTATTGGAAGGAAGTTTAAAAAGTCCGGTTCAGATAACTGTCGCATCTCATCGTTGCTTCGCCAGTCCGGTGCTCGAGTAGTAACGCTACACTGTGCTCCTCCTGGCTTCAGCGCCTCGATCTGCTCGGCCCTCTGAATCCTCCTTTTTAAACGTGTATTGGAAGGGAGTTTAAAAAGTCCGGTTCAGATAACTGTCGCATCTCATCGTTGCTTCGCCAGTCCGGTGCTCGAGTAGTAACGCTACACTGTGCTCCTCCTGGCTTCAGCGCCTCGATCTGCTCGGCCCTCTGAATCCTCCTTTTTAAACGTGTATTGGAAGGAAGTTTAAAAAGTCCGGTTCAGATAACTGTCGCATCTCATCGTTGCTTCGCCAGTCCGGTGCTCGAGTAGTAACGCTACACTGTGCTCCTCCTGGCTTCAGCGCCTCGATCTGCTCGGTTCTCTAAATCCTCCTTTTTAAACGTGTATTTAGGAAGAAATAAAATCCCAGTTTACACTATGTTTTTATTTTTGAAATATGTATTTTTAGGAATTCTATAACTTTTTCTATACAAATAGTCGGAAAAACGCTAGAATACATGGTAGACCATTTTTGTAATAGGAGTGTAGAGCTGAATGTTACATCAATTTTCACGTAATGAATTAGCCTTCGGTAAAGAAGGACTTGAAATATTAAAAAATAGTACAGTCGGTATTTTAGGAATTGGCGGCGTAGGTTCTTTTGCAGCTGAAGCGTTAGCACGTTCTGGAGTTGGGCGTCTCGTATTAGTAGATAAAGATGTTGTAGATATTACAAACGTAAACCGTCAAATTCACGCTTTAGTATCTACTGTAGGACGTTCAAAAGTAGAATTAATGAAAGAGCGTATTGCAGACATTAACCCAGAGTGTGAAGTAATTGGACTAGAAATGTTTTACACAGATGAAACATATGAAGAGTTCTTTAAGTACGGTTTAGACTTTGTAGTGGATGCATCTGATACGATTACGTTCAAAATTCATTTAATTAAACAATGTTTACGTCGTAAAATTAAAATTATCTCAAGTATGGGTGCAGCAAATAAAATGGACCCAACTCGTTTCCGTATTGCGGACATCTCTAAAACACATACAGATCCAATTGCGAAAGTCATTCGTACGAAGCTTCGTAAAGAGGGCATTAAAAAAGGTGTAAAAGTTGTCTTCTCTGACGAAAATCCAATCGTAATTCGTGAAGAAGTACGTAAAGAAATCGTACCAGACGAAAATGCAAAAATTCGTAAAGCGAAATTACCACCTTCATCAAATGCATTCGTACCATCTGTGGCAGGCTTAATTATGGCAAGTCACGTTGTACGTGAACGCATTAAAAATGTAGAAGTGAAACGTGTAGGGCAAGAATAAAGTGAAAGTATATATCCATTTTTGGATATATGCTTTTTTAGATGTGCTAAAGAAATAGGGGGATTTGCATTGCTACTAGTTCAAATGCAAGCAAGGTCAGTAAGTAATAATCATATTTGTCTGATTTATAACCTGAGGTCTTTTTTAAACTGTGAATGGTAAAAAGGCCTAACGTTAGAACGAGAATACCGAGTGTTATTTTGAAGGCTACTAATGAAATGGCAATCAGCTCCTTTCAATCGTATATGTTTATAGTAACATTTAAGTAAAAAATATCCAGTTGATTCAGGGAGTTCTTTGTATAGCGGGTTTGCTTATTTTGTAAATATTTGTCGGTAAATCGATATTCCTTGTCGAATAGTCGATATAATTAAAAAATCGTTGATATATTGTAAGTTATGATAGATATATTCGAAAAATCGTCGATATAATTTCATTTACCAATATGTTATCCACCGAAGAGACAAAAAAAGGATGTCACTTAGCCGGAAAATTGGGCTAGGTGACATCTTTTTTAATTCTCTGCAGAATAAATAATATCTAAATTACCATTTTGATCTGTCTTAAAAATGGGAGCGATTTGTTCTTCTTGTTCTTCAACTGAAACAAGTTTTCGAGCACGGTCCATAATTCTAACGAGCATTGCGTAATCTTCTTCGATTGCTTGTTGTTTTTTTGTGAGTGCGGCTAATTTAGTTTCAAGCTCATCATTCGTTTTTTGCAAGGAAGTGAGCTGAGTTTGTAATACTTCATTTTCAGTTTGTAACTTTGCGAGTGAAGGATTATTGTGCTCTAAGTTTTGCAAAAACGAGATGACATTTTGCATTGTAAGTTCTTGTTTACTTGGTACAATATCTTCTGAAAACTCAGCATCGATTACGAGTTGTTTCGTTTTTGTGAACTGATCTTTTTCTATTTTAGCTTCAGAACGCTTTAATTCTTTACGTTGTTTTTTCGCAAGCTGCACCGCATCTTCATAATTCGGTCTTACTTCAGCATTCCATCTAAAACCGCAAGCTGCGGAAGTGCGGTTTAAAGCATCGCCGACTTCATCGAATGCTTTTATTTGTGTACTGCCGCTGCGAATATGTCGTAAAACAGTTTCTGCTAAAAGGAGATCGTCTTCTTTTGTCCATGCATCTTGACGTGTTTTCATAAGCGAAGCCTCCATAATGGTGACGTTTTCGCTTATGTTACCCTTTATTTTTCGTTTTATTCGAACTTTGTAATCTTTCATATACAGTAGAAAGTGCTTGTTCAAATTTCCCTGTCATTTTCGGTTTATAATATTGTTTGTTTTTTATTTTATCAGGTAAGTATTGTTGCGGTACCCAACCATTTGGATGGTCGTGTGGATATAAGTAGCCAATGCCTCTTCCAAGTGCCTCTGCGCCTTTGTAATGACTATCTTTTAAATGACTTGGGATGTCACCTGTTTGCCCGTTACGTAAATCGTGTAAGGCAGCGTCAAGTGCTTTATAAGCTGAGTTTGATTTTGGTGATAGGCAAAGCTCAATAACGGCATTTGCAAGTGGTATGCGTGCTTCTGGGAATCCAACTCGTTCCGCTGATTCTATAGCTGCTAGCGTACGCGGTCCAGCTTGCGGGCTAGCAAGTCCAATATCTTCATATGCCATAATAAGAAGACGTCTACCGATGCTTTGTAGGTCACCAGCTTCAATAAGACGTGCTAAATAGTGAAGTGCTGCATTTACATCACTTCCGCGCACCGATTTTTGAAATGCCGATAATACGTCATAATGAGCATCTCCGCCTTTGTCATGAACGAAGCTCTTTTTTTGTAAGCATTCTTCGGCGATTTCCAGCGTAATTTCCGCAGCTTTGTCATCAGTTGTAAAGCTAGATAAAACAGCTAGTTCCAGTGCATTATAAGCGGAACGCATATCTCCGCCTGATGCATTTGCGAAGTGATGTAATGCTTCAGGCGTAACAGTTACATCATATTCCCCAAGACCTTTTTCTTTATCTTCAAGTGCTCGTTTTAAGCCAATTAAAAGATCATCTTCTGTTAATGCGTGTAATTCGAAGATTTGACACCGACTTCGAATAGCAGAATTAATAGCATGGAACGGATTACTCGTCGTCGCACCAATTAAGGTAAGGAGTCCACTTTCTAAATGAGGTAATAGAAAATCCTGTTTTGCTTTATCTAGACGGTGTACTTCATCTAAAATTAAAACGAGGTGTCGATGCATTTTTGCCTCTTGTACGACAACTTCCATATCTTTTTTATTATGAGTAACAGCGTTTAATAGGCGAAAAGGGGTTCCGGTACTTCCTGCAATTGCGCTCGCGATGGATGTTTTTCCAGTGCCTGGAGGACCATATAAAATCATAGATTGAAAATGATTTGCTTGGACCATTCGCCATAAAATTTTTCCTTCACCAACTAAATGTTGTTGTCCGATAATTTCTTGAATATTTGTAGGGCGCATTCGATGTGCGAGTGGTTGTTTCATTTTTACCGTCTCCCTTAATGTATAATCTCTTTCTATCGTATCATTTTTTTTAGTGGAATTTGAAATAGGATGCTGTTTTGTGGGAAAAATGAATGTGAATATTTTCATTTTTCTTTCAATTGTAATAATTTCCGAGTTTTTCAATGTGATTTTATGTTATCATTTTGATACACAAGTTGAAATTTCTTATAATACTATATTATGCTATAATTTCATAGGATTTTAAATTGTGTTCTTTTACAAATAAGATATAACCAATAGAAGTGAAAATTTGAAAAGAGGTGCAAAATAGATGAAGATTTCAACGAAAGGCCGCTACGGCTTAACAATTATGATCGATCTTGCAAAAAAGTTTGGTGAAGGTCCAATTTCCTTAAAATCAATTGCGCAGGCACATGATTTATCGGAACATTACTTAGAGCAATTAATTTCACCACTTCGTAACGCGCGTCTAGTAAAGAGTACACGCGGGGCATATGGCGGATATGTACTATCAGATCAGCCGGCTAACATTACAGCTGGAGATGTAATCCGTGTATTAGAGGGTCCGATTAGTGTTGTAGAAATGATAGAAGAAGAAGAACCAGCACAACGCCAATTATGGATGCGTGTTCGTGATGCGGTGCAAGAAGTGTTAGATAGTACAACGTTAGAAGATTTAGTACGTTATGAGGAAGAAAATCACGGGGGCTATATGTTTTACATTTAATTCCTTGTGAAACGATTTGGAAAGAAGGAGATTTAATGGAACGCATTTACTTAGATCATGCTGCGACATCTCCGACTCACCCAGAAGTGGTCGAAAAGATGATTCCATATATGACAGAAACATTCGGAAACCCGTCTAGTATTCACTTTTATGGACGTCAAACGCGCCATGCAGTAGATGAGGCGAGACGCGCATGTGCACGTAGCATTCATGCGAATCCGAATGAAATTATATTTACGAGCGGTGGTACGGAAGCTGATAATTTAGCGCTTATCGGTGTAGCGCGTGCGAACCGTCATAAAGGTAACCATATTATAACGACACAAATTGAACATCATGCAATTTTGCATACGTGTGAATTGTTAGAGCGTGAAGGATTTGAAGTGACATATTTACCTGTTGATGAAACAGGACGAGTTCAAGTTTCTGACATACAGAAGGCATTAACAGAAGAGACAATTCTTGTATCTATTATGTTTGGGAATAATGAAGTTGGGACGATGCAACCAATTGCGGAAATAGGTAAGCTGCTAAAAGAGCATCAAGCTTATTTCCATACAGATGCGGTACAAGCTTACGGTTTAGTAGAAATTAATGTGAAAGAGTTTGGTATTGATTTATTATCAATTTCAGCTCATAAAATTAACGGGCCAAAAGGTGTCGGGTTCTTATACGCTGGTGCAAATGTGAAATTTGAACCGTTATTAATAGGCGGGGAGCAAGAAAGAAAACGCCGTGCTGGTACTGAAAATGTGCCGAGTATCGTTGGGTTGCATCATGCAATTTTGCTAGCTGAAAAAACTCGTGAGCAAAAAAATGCCCAATATGAAGAGTTTAAAGATATAATGGTATCTGTCTTCAAAAATGAAGACATTACTTTCGAGGTAAACGGAAACTTAGAATATCGCTTACCACATGTGCTTAATATTAGTTTTACAGGAATGAACATTGAACCGTTTCTTGTGAACTTAGACTTAGCTGGCATTGCAGTATCAAGTGGTTCGGCTTGTACAGCTGGTTCAATTGATCCATCACATGTATTAGTGGCGATGTTCGGAAAAGACTCCGATCAAATACGTTCATCCGTACGCTTTAGTTTCGGACTTGGAAATACGAAAGAGCAAGTTGAGAAAGCGGCGTACGAAACAGTGAAAATCGTGAAGCGATTAACACAAAATTAGCATGGGAGGTGACATGATGAACAAACTACCTCACGAAACACGCGTTGTCATCGGGATGTCCGGTGGCGTCGATTCATCTGTAGCGGCTCTTTTATTAAAAGAGCAAGGTTATGATGTAATCGGAATTTTTATGAAAAACTGGGATGATACAGATGAGAATGGTGTCTGCACAGCAACAGAAGATTACAATGATGTAATCGAAGTGTGTAACCAAATTGGTATTCCGTATTATGCAGTAAACTTTGAAAAACAATACTGGGATAAAGTATTTACGTACTTCTTAGATGAATACCGAGCTGGTCGTACACCAAACCCAGATGTAATGTGTAATAAAGAAATTAAATTTAAAGCATTTTTAGAGCATGCAATAGCGCTTGGTGCTGATTATGTAGCGACAGGTCATTATGCACGCGTTGCTTATATGGACGGCGAATATAAAATGCTTCGCGGCGTTGATGACAATAAAGACCAAACGTATTTCTTAAATCAATTAAGCCAAGAGCAATTATCAAAAACAATGTTCCCGCTGGGGGAACTGAAGAAACCACAAATTCGTGAAATGGCGAAAGAAGCTGGTTTAGCGACAGCGGCGAAGAAAGATAGTACTGGTATTTGCTTCATTGGTGAGCGTAACTTTAAAGATTTCTTAAGTAACTATTTACCAGCACAACCAGGTGTGATGCAAACATTATCTGGCGAAGTGAAAGGCAAGCATGACGGTTTAATGTACTATACAATTGGACAACGTCATGGCCTTGGTATTGGTGGTAACGGTGATCCGTGGTTTGCTGTTGGGAAAAACTTGAAAGAAAACATTTTATATGTTGATCAAGGATTCCATAACGAACTTCTATATGGCGATGAAGTTATTGCTACGAATGTTGGCTGGGTAAGTAATGAAGCGAAAGAAAAAGAATTTAAGTGCACAGCGAAATTCCGTTATCGTCAAGAAGACAATAAAGTAACGGTTCAAATCGTTGATGAAAATACAGTTCGTATTCTTTGTGACGAGCCAATTCGTGCAATTACACCAGGACAAGCAGTTGTTTTCTATGATGGAGATGAGTGCTTAGGCGGTGCTACAATTGATGAAGTGTACCGTAGCGGTAAGAAATTGGATTATTTAGGATAAAAGAGAAGCCTCTGCCGATTCGCGGTTAGAGGTTTCTTTTACATAAGGCGAATTTTCGTTCGCTTGGAAAATACATTCTTTGTTATAATTTGTTGTAGAGGTGAAGGACATGTCAAACAAACTTGAAACAGGTATTCAATATATGCAAGAAGGAAACTGGGAAGAAGCTGCTAAAAATTTCACAGAAGCAATCGAAGAAAATCCGAAAGATGCGCTTGGATATATTAATTTTGCGAACTTATTAGATGTACTAGGTGACAGTGAGAGAGCAATTTTATTTTATAAACGTGCATTAGAGTTAGATGATAAATCAGCGGCTGCGTATTATGGATTAGGAAACGTATATTACGGTCAAGAGCAATTTGCAGAGGCGAAAGCTGTATTTGAACAAGCGATGCAAGCTGGATTACAATCAGCTGATGTAACGTTTATGTTAGGTATTACACATGTGCAACTTGGAAATGATCGTCTTGCACTGCCGTTTTTACAAAGAGCAACAGAATTAGACGAAAACGATGTAGAAGCTTTGTTCCAGTGCGGACTTTGCTTTGCACGACTAGAACATATTCAAGAGGCGAAACCTTATTTTGAAAAGGTATTAGAAATGGATGAAGAGCATGCAGATGCGTATTATAATTTAGGTGTTGCCTACGTATTTGAGGAAAAAAATGAGAAGGCTCTCGCTTTATTTAAGAAAGCAACTGAAATTCAGCCGGATCACTTTTTAGCGGGTAATGGTGTTCGTTTATTAGAGCAAGAAGCTGAATAAGGAAAATGTAGTTTAATGGGTAGTTATCCCTCATCTAAATAGGTGGGGGATGTACTGCTCATTAAAGTGAAACGAAACCGGAAAGGAGAGGAAAGATGGGAAATCAACATGCAATGGATTTGTTTGAGGAAGAGAAAAAGTTTATAAAAGCGCAAGTTCTTCATACCATTTTCCACAACGAAGAAAACCTCTATTCCGTTGTCAGTATGAAAGTCATTGAAACGAATGAAACGTACGACGAAAAAAAAGTGATGATAAACGGTCATTTTCCCCGCATGCATGAAGATGAAGTGTTTACGTTGACAGGTCATTTTAAAGACCATCCAAAGTATGGGAAACAATATTTAGTTGAAACGTTTAAGAAAGAATTGCCGCAAACGAAAGCCGGTATGGTGCAATATTTAGCGAGTGATTTATTTAAAGGGATAGGAAAGCGTACAGCTGAAAAAATTGTGGACCATCTGGGGGAACATGCTATTTCTAAAATTATGGATGATCCTGAGGCTTTAAATGGTGTTGTCAACAAGCAAAAAGCACAAGAAATTTATGAGACAATTGTTGAACATCAAGGGCTAGAGAAAGTAATGAGCTTTTTAAATGGCTACGGTTTTGGAACGAAGCTTTCTATTAAGATTTATCAGCAATATAAAGAGATGACATTAGAAGTAATTCGTAATAACCCGTACCAACTTATTGAAGAAGTGGACGGAATTGGTTTTGGAAGAGCGGATGATATCGGGCGTGCGTTAGGGATATCGGGTAATCACGACGACCGTGTACGCGCAGGATGTTTTTACACGTTAGAGAATGTCTCATTACAACTTGGTCACGTTTATATGAGGAAAGACCAACTTGTAAGAGAAACGATGTCACTTTTAAACAATCAAGAAGGAAGAGTGACTGAGGAAGATATTGTAGGTTGTATTGAAACGATGCAAAGTGAAGGGAAAGTCATCATAGAAGAAGAGCGAGTGTATTTAGCAACGTTATTCTACTCTGAAAAAGGTGTTGTAAAGTCCATTCGCAGGCTTATGAATCAAGAAGAAACACCTTCATTTCCAGAGGCAGAAGTGTTAAAAACATTAGGTGAAATTGAAGAACAACTGAACGTACAATATGCACCGTTTCAGCAAGAAGCAATTCAAACGGCACTTCATAAACCGATGATGTTATTGACAGGTGGACCAGGAACAGGAAAAACAACAGTTATTAAAGGAATTGTTGAAATGTATGCGTCACTTCACGGGCTATCGTTAAATCCGAATGAATACAGTGATGATAATCCATTTCCGATATTATTAACGGCTCCAACAGGAAGGGCAGCGAAGCGAATGAGTGAATCAACAGGGCTTCCAGCTTGTACAATTCACCGTTTACTTGGCTGGACGCCAGAAGGGTCTTTCCAGCGGAATGAAACAGATCCGGTACAAGGGAAATTACTCATTATTGATGAATTTTCAATGGTTGATATTTGGCTTGCAAATCAGCTGTTTAAGTCATTGCCGACTAACATTCAAGTTATCGTTGTAGGCGATGAAGATCAATTACCATCTGTAGGACCTGGACAAGTATTAAAAGATTTATTGAATGCAGGTGCAGTTCCAACAGTAAAGCTTACTGAGATTTATCGTCAAGCGGAAGGTTCATCAGTAATTCAACTTGCCCATGCGATAAAAAATGGAACGCTCCCACCAGATTTAGCGCAAAACCAAAAAGATCGTTCATTTATCGGTTGTACAGGAGCTCAAATTGTTGAGGTTGTTAAGAAGGTTTGTGAGAATGCGAAGACAAAAGGGTTTAGCGCAAGAGATGTACAAGTATTAGCCCCGATGTATCGTGGACCGGCGGGTATTAATGTACTAAACGAAGCGTTGCAAGAAGTGTTTAATCCGAAAAGGGAAAAGAGTAAAGAAATTGCTTACGGTGATGTTGTATACCGAAGAGGCGATAAAGTCTTGCAACTTGTTAATCAGCCGGAGAGCCAAGTGTTTAATGGTGATATCGGCGAAATTGTTTCGGTGTTTTATGCGAAAGAGAACGTTGAGCAACAAGATATGATTATCGTTTCATTTGATGGAATTGAGGTAACATATACAAAACCAGATTTAAATCAAATTACACATGCCTATTGCTGTTCGATTCATAAATCACAAGGTAGTGAATTTCCGATTGTGATTATGCCGATAGTAAAAAGTTATAATCGTATGTTACGTCGTAATTTAATTTATACTGGTATTACAAGAAGTAAGAAGTTCCTTATTATTTGCGGGGAGGAAGCTGCTTTCCAGTCTGGTGTAAATCGCCTTGATGATGCAATGCGTCAAACGACTTTAGCTAGTCGATTGCAAGAATCACAAGGAGAAGTACAGATGGTAACGGTTAACGGCGAAGAAATGGACGTGGAAAACATTTCACCGTATGATTTTATGTAACAAGGTGAAATTATATAGTGAAACTTTCAAACGTATAACGTTGAAAGGATCCAGCAATGTATAAATGAATGCAGTTTGGACATAATGGCGAATAGAATCCGGGAGACTGTAAGGAGATGAACGCCATATGTTTATTTGTCCAAATTGCAAAGGAAAAGACATTGGAAAAATAGGTGTCAACCAATTTTATTGCTGGAATTGTTATATCGAATTATCGGTTTCAAAGGGGAAAATCCATACGCATCAAGTAGAAGAAGATGGTTCACTAAGCTCTCTTGATGATTTATTTGATGAGAATGAAAGAACGATCGGATAACGAAAAGGGGGATTTACTTTGAATCTACGCAATTCATTAATCGCATTAGGTGTTGGAGCGGCAGCATATCAATATGCTCGCAAACAAGATGTATTTTCAAAACGTAATATAAAAAAAGCACGTAAGATGATTAAATCTTATTTATAAGCGTAAAAAACTCCCTTCATGATAAGGGAGTTTTTTTATGCACTTGTATGCAAATATAAAAGTCCAATTTCAGAGAAGAGATAAGATAGGCCGTAACATCCAACGCCAAGCATTCCGTAATGAAATAATTGCTTCGCTTTTTCTTTTCGTGAGGAACGAATAAAGAAGCCTTTCCAAATACCAAACCCGATACAAATCCATTCAAGAATCATAAAAAGTGCAGATAATATGAGCATAAATAAAACCATTATGAGCCCTCCTGATTATAATGTTTCATGCTGCATTCTTAGGGGTGGTTGTCCTTGTTATGTTATGTATATGTACATCTTTACAAAACAGTATGGTCTGCACGAAAAGATTTTAAAACTTTTGCACATAACCTACCCTATTTATTTTCAAAATAAAGGTGGAGGAGGTTTTTCGTGTGAAGAATCTTAAAATCATTTGGATATATCGTTTAGGGTTATTGTTACTTGTTTTTCTTTGTTTGCTCGTCTTTTTAAAAATTAAGCCGCTATGGGCACCGATTATTTTTGTATGTAAAGTGGCCATTACACCGTTTCTTATTGCATGTTTCATTGCGTATTTATTGCATCCTTTAATTGAAAAAATTCATAAGGAAGGGATGCCGCGCACACTCGCTATTTTGCTCATTTACATCCTTTTCTTTGGCGGAATTGGTTATGGAATTTATAAAGGAACGCCGGTTGTGATTAAGCAATTACAAGAAATCAATGAACAATTCCCGCAGTTTACAAAAATGTATGATTCTTGGATGGATGGTGTTACAGAACAAACAGCGAATTTTCCATCATTTATTCATGAAAAGGTGAAACAAATTTTTATTGGAGTAGAGACGAAGATACAAGCGCTTTTAAATAAAGTGATGAGCACAGCTCGTGGTGTACTGGATTCGTTACTCATTATTTTCTTGATTCCGTTCATTGTATTTTACATATTAAAAGATTACGGCGAATTTTATCATATTTTTTGGAAACTAGTCCCGAGTAAGTGGCGTAGTACGGGGCAAATACTGGCGAAAGAAATAGATAAATCACTTGGAAGTTATATTCGCGGACAGTTATTCGTTTGTTTAGTATTAGGAGGAGTATCGGTTCTTTCTTTTTGGTTTATCGGTATGAAATATCCATTATTACTTGGCATCATCATCGGGATAACAGATATAATCCCATACTTTGGCCCTATTTTAGGAGCGATTCCAGCGTTGATGATTGCAGCAACGGTATCAACAAGTTTACTCATTAAAGCGGGGATTACGATTGCTATTTTGCAATTCGTAGAAAGTAACATTTTATCCCCTTATATCGTTGGTAAGTCGCTTCGCATGCATCCTGTCGTTATTATGCTTGCACTACTAGTTGGGGGAGAAGTGGCAGGAATTGTAGGGTTATTAATATCAGTTCCTGTTTTAGCGGTCATTCGTACAGTGATTGTTCATGTAAGGCCTCTTTGGAAAAAAGAAGATGTGTAATAGGAAGGCCCTCTACTTATAAAAGTAGAGGGCTTATCATTATTTAGAGAGTTGTTCGTTTATTTTTTGAACGAGAGAGCTTACATCATTTGTTTGAATATGTTTTATTTTTTTTCATTCATTATCATACATAAATACAATTTGATTGCTGAAAAGCCGCTTTTGTTCTTTTAAATTTGAAATTTTTGCGAAAGCGTACTCTTCAAATAAAGGGTTCTTACTTACATCTGGTCCATAAAAGAAGAGCCGTTTGTCTGTTAAAATTAGCAATCCTGGCCTTGCGACGGAACGATAAATAAATATGTCTAGTGAACAGGCTACGTAAAACAATATTGTTTCATCAGTCGTTAACATATTTTTAGCTTTGTTCAATAAGGTTGTCATTATAATCGCTCCTTTATTATTAATAATTTAATTATAACAAAAATAAAATATTCAGAAAATTGCGTGGGAGTAGTACAATTTATTAATACATGCATAATATATGAAAAGGCTGTTAAGAATGAATAGTAGAATAGCTATGATTAATAAGTAATTGATATAATATAAATGATTATCTAGATTGACAAACTTAAGAGAATTCTATTATATTTAGTCATATAATACATTAAATCAATGACGGAACAAGTACGTTACAGTCCATTTATAGAGAGAAGCTTCCATATGGCTGAAAGAAGCTTTAAATGAAGGGTAACAGAAAGCTAATCCTGAGAGCAGCTAATCACTGCCGTCTTGCCACGTTACGGCACCATGAGGTGATGAATTGATTCATATAGCAATCAATTCATAATTAGGGTGGTATCGCGAGTTAACTCTCGTCCCTTTTATAGGGGCGGGAGTTTTTTATATTTAAGGAGGAAAATACAATGAAACAACTAACAGGCGCACAAATTCGTCAAATGTTTTTAGACTTTTTCCAAGAAAAAGGACATGCAGTAGAACCTAGTGCATCACTAGTTCCACATGAAGATCCATCTCTTCTATGGATTAACAGTGGTGTAGCAACATTAAAAAAATATTTTGATGGACGTGTAATCCCGCAAAATCCACGTATTACAAATGCTCAAAAATCAATTCGTACAAACGATATTGAAAACGTAGGGAAAACAGCTCGTCACCATACATTCTTTGAAATGTTAGGAAACTTCTCAATCGGTGATTACTTCAAAGAAGAAGCAATTACTTGGGCTTGGGAATTTTTAACGAGCGACAAATGGATCGGATTCGATAAAGAATTACTATCAGTTACAATCCATCCAGAAGATGAAGAAGCATTCACAATTTGGAATGAGAAAATGGGCGTTCCAAAAGAGCGCATCATCCGCTTAGAAGAAAACTTCTGGGATATCGGTGAAGGACCAAGTGGACCGAATACAGAGATTTTCTATGACCGCGGAGAAGCTTACGGTAATGACTTTAGTGACCCAGAATTATATCCAGGCGGAGAAAATGAGCGTTACTTAGAAGTATGGAACCTTGTATTCTCTCAATTTAACCATAATCCAGACGGTTCATATACACCACTTCCTAAGAAAAACATCGATACAGGGATGGGTCTAGAGCGTATGACATCTATCGTTCAAGATGTGCCTACAAACTTTGACACAGACTTATTCATGCCAATGATTGGTGCAACAGAAACAATCTCTGGTGAGAAATATCGTAATGGTGACTTAGAAAAAGATATGGCGTTTAAAGTAATTGCTGACCATATCCGTACAGTAACATTCGCTGTTGGTGACGGTGCTCTTCCATCTAACGAAGGCCGTGGTTATGTATTACGTCGTTTATTACGTCGTGCGGTTCGTTATTCGAAGAAATTAAACATCAACCGTCCATTCATGTTTGAATTAGTACCGGTTGTTGGAGAAGTAATGAAAGACTTCTATCCAGAAGTACTTGAAAAGAAAGATTTCATTGCAAAAGTTGTGAAAAATGAAGAAGAGCGTTTCCACGAAACACTTCATGATGGTGAAGCAATTTTAGCTGAAGTTATCGCAAAAGCTAAAGAAGAAAAAACAACGGTTATTTCTGGAGTAGATGCGTTCCGTCTATATGACACATACGGTTTCCCAATTGAATTAACAGAAGAATATGCCGAAGAAGCTGGTATGACTGTTGATCATGAAGGTTTTGAAAATGAAATGGAAAAACAACGTGAGCGCGCACGTGCTGCTCGTCAAGATGTTGATTCTATGCAAGTTCAAGGCGGTGTCCTTGGAGAAGTGAAAGTAGCGAGCGAGTTCGTTGGTTACGGTACAGTTGCAACAGAAAGTAACGTTGTTGCACTTGTGAAAAACGGTGAATACACAGACAGCTTACAAGTTGGTGAAGAAGGACAATTAATGCTTGATGTAACACCATTCTATGCTGAGAGCGGTGGACAAATTGCAGACCGTGGTTATCTTCTTGCTGATGGCGTGAAAGTTCTTGTAAAAGACGTACAAAAAGCACCAAACGGCCAAAACTTGCACAAAGTTGTAGTTGAAGAAGGTACATTAACGAAAGATGCGGCTGTAAAAGCTATTATCGATACGAAAAACCGTAGTAGCGTTGTGAAGAACCATACAGCGACTCACTTACTACACCAAGCATTAAAAGACGTACTTGGAACACACGTTAACCAAGCAGGTTCTCTTGTAACTTCTGAACGTCTACGCTTTGACTTCTCTCACTTCGGTCAAGTACAAGCTGACGAATTAGAAAAAATTGAGCGTATTGTAAACGAGAAAATTTGGGAAAGTATTGATGTTGAGATTTCTCAAAAAGCAATCGAAGAAGCGAAAGAAATGGGCGCAATGGCATTATTCGGTGAAAAATACGGAGATGTTGTACGCGTTGTACAAGTTGGCGATTACAGCTTAGAGCTTTGCGGTGGTTGTCACGTTGATAATACAGCTTCTATCGGTATTTTCAAAATCGTTGCTGAGTCTGGTATCGGTGCAGGAACTCGTCGTATTGAAGCAGTAACTGGTAAGTCTGCATACGAATTAATGAACGATCAAGTAGGTTTATTAAAAGAAGCAGCAGGAAAAATGAAAACAAATCCGAAAGATATTTTAACAAGAGTTGATGGTCTATTTGCTGAAGTGAAACAACTGCAAAAAGAAAATGAATCTCTTGCTGCGAAATTAAGCAATATCGAAGCTGGAAACTTAACGGATTCTGTAATGACAGTTGATGGCGTGAACGTATTAGCAGCGAAAGTAAATGTTGCAGATATGAATAACTTACGTACGATGATGGATGATCTGAAGAATAAATTAGAATCTGCGGTTGTCGTATTAGCGTCTGTAAATGATGACAAAGTAAACATCTTAGCTGGCGTAACGAAAGATTTAATTAGCCAAGGTTACCATGCTGGTAAACTTGTGAAAGAAGTAGCTTCTCGTTGTGGCGGTGGCGGTGGTGGCCGTCCTGATATGGCACAAGCGGGCGGTAAAAACCCAGCGCAAGTTGAGGAAGCTTTAGCATTTGTACAAGAGTACGTTAAATCTGTTTCAAAATAAACAGATAGTAGTGTACAATGGTAGGGAGAGGAGAAGTTCTTCTCCCTATACTTACTATATAAGTGAGGTGCTTGAAATGGACGGTTTTGATAAAACAATGAAGTTTAGCATTCAAGATGAAAAACAGAGTGTCCATGTAAATGATGTACTTTTAACTGTGTATGATGCACTTCAAGAAAAAGGCTATAATCCGATTAACCAAATCGTCGGTTATTTATTAAGTGGAGACCCAGCATACATACCTCGCCATAAAGATGCACGAAGCATCATTCGCAAGCTTGAACGTGATGAATTAATTGAAGAGCTTGTGAAGTCTTACTTGAAACATCATCGTGAGGAGTAATTTATGCGGATATTAGGTTTAGATGTAGGTACAAAAACAGTCGGAGTTGCAATTAGTGACGAAATGGGCTGGACAGCGCAAGGGCTTGAAACAATCAAGATTAACGAAGAACGAGGTCAATTTGGTTTTGACCGCATTTCTGAGTTAGTAAAACAGTATGATGTGGACAAGATAGTAGTAGGTTTACCTAAAAATATGAATGGTACAATTGGCCCGCGTGGTGAAGCATGCCAACAATTTGCAGAAAACCTACGAGAGCTGTTACAATTAGACGTTGTAATGTGGGACGAGCGTTTGTCAACGATGGCAGCGGAACGTCTACTCATTTCAGCCGATGTAAGCCGTAAGAAGCGAAAGCAAGTAATTGATAAGATGGCTGCAGTCGTAATCTTACAAGGATTTTTAGATAGAAAATAAGAGGTGACCAAAATGGAAGAACGTCAAATTACAATTGTAGACGAAAAAGGTAACGAACATTTATGTGAAATTATTTTCACTTTTGATGCTGAAAAATTTGGTAAAAAATCATACGTAATCTTCTCTCCAATCGGTGAAGTAGACGAAGATGGAGACCCAATTTATGATGCAATGGCTTATGAGCAAAATGAAGAAGAGGGCGGAGTATTACTTCCAATCGAATCTGAAGAAGAGTGGGAAATGGTACAAGAAACATTTAACACTATTGCTGATGAGCAAGAAGCTGAATAATAAGTACTGAAAAGGTGGACGGTATATCGTCCGCCTTTTTTATATGTAAAATGAAAGATTTTTTGTCGAAACTGCGTAATCCTTTGTAGTATAATGAGACGGATTGTAGAAAATAAAGTATCTGTCAAAAATGATAGGTAAATGTATTGTGATTTTTCATCGTTTTGTATAGAAAGATGTACATATGGCCTACAATTGAATAAGGAGGAAGAGTTTTGGTAGAGAATCAAGTGAAAAAGAAGCGCAGACGCATTTTTTTATTTTCGATTATTGCACTGCTTTTAGTTTGTGGTTCAGTCTATGCGTATATTTCATCCGCATTAGGACCGGTTGATAGCGGGAATAAAAAAGAGATTGAAGTAGAAATTCCAAAGGGATCATCTACTAGTAAAATTGGTGAGATTTTAGAAGAAAAAGGTGCTGTGAAAAACGGTACAGTTTTTAGTTTTTATACAAAGGCTAAATCTAAAAATTTACAAGCGGGTACATATTTATTAAATCCTTCAATGAGTGCAAAAGATGTTATTGAGCAAATGTCATCTGGTAATGTACATCGTCCAGCACTTTATAAAGTGACGGTAAAAGAAGGGGCACAAGTAACTGAAATTGCAGAAACGGTTGCAAACGAATTAAAATGGAATAAAGATGATGTTGTACGTCAATTAAACGATAAAGCATTTATTCAAAAAATGCAGCAAAAGTATCCCAAGCTGTTAACGGATAAAATCTTTGATAGCAATATTAAATATCCATTAGAAGGTTATTTATATCCTGCGACGTACTCTTTCTATAAAAAAGATACAACTTTGGAAGAAATTGTTATCCAAATGCTTGAGAAAACGAATGCAATTATTGTTCAAAACGAAGCAAAAATGAAAGCGAAAAACTGGGATGTGCATCAGCTTTTAACATTGTCTTCACTTATTGAAGAAGAGGCAACAGGCTTTACAGATCGTCAAAAGATCTCTAGTGTCTTTTATAATCGTTTAGCAAAAGGTATGCCGCTTCAAACGGATCCAACGGTATTATACGCACTTGGAAAGCATAAACAACGTGTATTATACGAAGATTTAAAGATAAACTCACCGTACAATACGTACGTTGTGAAAGGATTGCCGGTGGGCCCGATTGCAAACTCTGGTAAACATTCAGTGGAAGCAGCGCTAGAGCCTGCGCAAACAGATTATTATTATTTCTTAGCTGCACCAACTGGTGAAGTGTACTATGCGAAAACATTGGAAGAGCATAATGCACTAAAGCAAAAATATATTACGAAAAAGCAGTGAAATGGGGAGGGATAGCGAAAAAGGTCGCACATCCCTCTTTTTTGTGGTAAAATATATCGGGTTAAAAACTGGCAGAAGAATCGTTTTTAATATCAAAACGGGACGTACAAGCTAAGGATAAAGCTGGCTTGTATTTTTATTGCATTCTATGTGTGAAAAGACGTCATAGAGGCACTTCTCCATGTAAATAAGGAGGACCATTATGGAGGATGCAGTTAACGAGTACCTATTATCATTTATTGATCCGAAAGATAAATTAATTCTTGAAATGGAAGACTATGCGAAAGAAAATCATGTGCCAATTATGGATCGACTTGGAATGGAATTTATGTTGCAATTTTTACGTTTAATTGGACCGAAGAGCATTTTAGAGCTAGGTACAGCAATTGGCTATTCTAGTATTCGTATGATGCAAGCTATTCCAAATTCTCGCATTGTGACAGTTGAGCGCAATCGCGATCGATATGAAAAAGCACTTGAATATATAGAACGTTCACCAGTTAAAGAACGTATTTCCGTTATTTACGGTGATGCGTTAGAAACAGGCGAGCAAGTAGAAGAACATGGAACATTTGACGTTATTTTTATTGACGCAGCAAAAGGACAATATCGTCGCTTTTTTGACTTATATGAACCGTTATTAAATCCTGGTGGCGTAATTATTTCAGATAATGTTATGTACCATGGCCTTGTAACGACGAAAGAGAAAATTGAAAACAGACGTACACGTGGTTTAATCCGTCGTATTAAGACGTACAATGAATGGCTTATGAACCATGAAGGATATGATACAACGATTTTCCCAATTGGTGATGGAGTAGCTGTTAGTAAAAAGAAAGGGTGACCAAGGTATGAAGAAACCAGAATTGTTAGTAACACCAAAAGCAGTGGCGGATATCGAACCTCTTGCGAAAGCAGGAGCAGATGCGGTAATGATCGGTGAGCAAAAGTTTGGTTTACGTTTAGCAGGGGAATTTTCACGTGAAGATGTGAAACAAGCTGTGAAGATTGCACATGAAAATGGTGTAAAAGTATACGTAGCAATGAACGCTATGTTCCACAACGATAAAGTAGAAGAATTAACAGACTATGTTGCATTTTTAAACGAAGTACATGTAGATGCAATTGTTTTCGGAGATCCAGCAGTATTAATGGCGGTTCGCGAAGTAGCGCCAAATATGCAATTGCACTGGAATACAGAAACAACAGCAACAAACTGGTTTACTTGTAACTACTGGGGACAAAGAGGAGCAAAACGTGCTGTATTAGCTCGCGAGCTTAGCTTAGATGAAATTGTTGAATTAAAAGAAAATGCTGAAGTGGAACTTGAAGTGCAAATTCACGGTATGACTTGTATGTTCCAGTCGAAGCGTTCGTTAGTAGGAAACTACTTTGAGTATCAAGGACGTCATCTTGACATTGAAAAGAAAAAATATGAAGAGAATATGTTCTTATATGACCCAGAGCGTAACAATAAATATCCAATTTATGAAGATGAAAATGGTACTCACATTATGAGTCCAAATGATATTTGTTTCATCGATGAGTTAGAAGAGCTAATTGATGCTGAAATTGATAGCTTAAAAGTTGATGGTGTACTAAAAAGCTCTGCATACATTATTGAGGTAACGAAGAAATATCGTAAAGCAATTGATTTATGTGTAGAAGATCGTGATGCGTATTACGACGTGAAAGACGACTTATATAAAGAGATAGAAGAAATGCAACCGGTGAATCGTCCGTTAGATACAGGATTCTTCTTTAAAGAGACGGTTTACTAAACGAGGAGGGTGTAGGAAATGACTGTACAAGAAATTTCACGAGTGATCGATGGCAAACGCGTTATTGTGAAGAAACCTGAACTGTTAATCCCTGCGGGTAACTTAGAAAAATTAAAAGTAGCTATCCATTACGGGGCAGATGCTGTATATTTAGGTGGACAAGAATTTGGTCTTCGTTCGAATGCAGGTAACTTTACACTGGAAGAAATGGCAGAAGGTGTGGAATTTGCAAAGAAATATGGAGCAAAAATATATGTAACAACAAATATCTTTGCACATAATGAAAATATGGACGGGCTAGAGGAATATTTAAAAGGGATTGAAAAAGCTGGCGTAACGGGAATTATCGTTGCTGATCCGCTTATCATTGAGACTTGTAAACGTGTAGCGCCTTCTGTTGAGGTGCATTTAAGCACACAGCAATCACTATCCAACTGGAAAGCAGCACAGTATTGGAAAGAAGAAGGTTTACATCGTCTTGTATTAGCTCGTGAAGCAAGCTATGAAGAAATGAAAGAGATTAAAGAAAAAGTGGATATTGAAATTGAAGCATTCGTCCATGGTGCAATGTGTATCGCATATTCAGGAAGATGTACGCTAAGTAACCATATGACAGCGCGTGACTCTAACCGTGGTGGTTGTTGTCAATCTTGTCGCTGGGACTATGATTTAGTTCAAACAGTATCACAACATAAAGATGCAAAAGAGCTTCCTCTATTTCAAGAAGAAGATGCTCACTTTGCAATGAGTCCAAAAGACTTAAATTTAATTTTATCAATTCCGAAAATGATTGAAATTGGAATTGATAGCTTAAAAGTTGAAGGACGTATGAAATCAATCCATTACGTAGCTACTGTAGCGACAGTATACCGTAAAGTAATTGATGCATATTGTGCGGATCCTGATAACTTTGAGTTTAAACAAGAATGGTTAGATGAGCTTGATAAATGTGCAAATCGTGATACAGCTCCTGCATTCTTTGAAGGGGTTCCAGGACATCAAGAGCAAATGTTTGGAAATCATAGTAAGAAAACAACGTATGATTTCGCTGGTTTAGTGTTAGATTATAATGAAGAAACGGGCATCGTAACGATTGAGCAACGTAATCATTTCAAACCAGGACATGAAGTGGAGTTCTTTGGACCAGAAATAGAAAACTTTACGCAGACGGTGGAGAAAATTTGGGATGAGGATGGAAACGAATTAGATGCAGCGAGACATCCGTTGCAGATCGTGAAATTCAAAGTGGATCAACCAGTGTATGTGAATAATATGATGCGCAAAAGCATACTTCAATAAGAAAGAGTGATAGTCGAATGGGGACGAATAAGCCTGTTGTAATTGGAATTGCTGGTGGTTCAGGGTCAGGTAAGACAAGTGTAACGAAAGCGATTTTTGACCATTTTAAAGGTCATTCCATTTTAATCTTAGAGCAAGATTATTATTACAAAGATCAAAGCCATTTACCAATGGAAGAACGTTTAAAAACAAATTATGATCATCCATTAGCGTTTGATAATGATTTGTTAATTGAACATTTGCAGCAGTTGCTTGCATATAAACAAGTAGAGAAACCTGTATATGACTATACATTGCATACGCGTTCAGATGAAATTATTCCAGTTGAGCCGAAAGATGTAATCATTTTAGAAGGAATTCTTATTTTAGAAGACCCACGTCTTTGTGAGTTAATGGACATTAAGTTATTCGTTGATACAGATGCTGACCTTCGTATCCTGCGCCGCATGCAGCGTGATATTAAAGAACGTGGTCGTACGATGGATTCAGTTATTGATCAATATGTAAATGTTGTACGTCCAATGCACAATCAATTTATTGAGCCTTCTAAGAAATTTGCGGATATTATTATCCCTGAAGGTGGACAAAACCACGTTGCAATTGATATTATGGTTACAAAAATTGCAACAATTCTTGAACAAAAAGTAAATTTGTAATAGCATAGTAAAAGATATACGGTAGGAAGGGATTTTTTCCCTTCCTATCGAATACAATGAAACATGCAACCTCATCTATATATAGGTGAGGGCATATTTATATCAACTTTCCATACATATCTTCTTTATATAAAGAAGAATTGGGAATACGGGGTTGTATGTGACAACTCCGCTAGTACAGGCGTGCTAGAAACCTCCGCTTTACATATAAGCGGGGGAGTTTTCATATGGAACTCCTCTTTTTTTCGGGGGATTGGTATATAAAAGGAGTGGAAAATATGGCAACAGAAAAAACATACCCTATGACGCAAGAGGGTAAGCAAAAGCTAGAGAACGAACTTGAGGATTTAAAAACGGTAAAACGTAAAGAAGTTGTAGAGCGCATTAAGATTGCACGTAGCTTCGGAGATCTTTCTGAGAACTCTGAGTATGATGCAGCGAAAGATGAGCAAGCGTTCGTAGAAGGACGTATTACACAATTAGAAAACATGATTCGTAACGCAGTTATCATCACAGATAACGGTGAAGAATCTACAGTTGTTACATTAGGTAAAACAGTAACATTTAAAGAACTACCAGATGGAGATGAAGAAGCTTACACAATCGTAGGTAGCGCAGAAGCAGATCCATTTGAAGGGAGAATTTCTAACGATTCTCCAATCGCAAAAAGCTTATTAGGTAAGCAAATTGGCGAGAAGGTAGCAATCCAAACTCCAGGTGGAGAAATGCAAGTAGAGATTATCTCTGTAAAATAATTAAAAATCACTCGTGTAAAAGCGAGTGATTTTTTTATTTGTATAAAAGATGAAACACTCCGTCCAAACTATACTAGACGAGGTGTTTTTTTATGGAAATAAAACGGAGAATTACAATTGTTTTAATTTGTTTTATATGTGTCATGTTTATGTTACTTTGTCGTTTAATTCAAATACAAATTATCGATACGGAATCATTTACGGATCGTAAGATTAACTTAATTGAAAAAAGTGTTACACAACGGACGCAATCCATTACGGTAGATGATGGACGCGGCCATTTTATAGATCGTAATGGTAAGGAGATAGGTGAGAAAAAGTATCCTGTTTTAATTGTTTTTCCATTTCTACAATTAAAAAATAACATGTTGGAGAAAATTGCGCATATCATTGGTATGTCGAGACAAGAGATTGAAAGTCAAATGAAACATAAGAAAAGTGCATTTATCCTGCAAAGAGGAAATGAACCACTTCGCTTGGAACGAGAGCAGATGGAGAAGGTGAATCAATTAAATGTATTAGGCATTGTAGCAGCTGAAGTTCGTTTGCGGCAAACTAGCGTGATGAATCATTTAATTGGTGATGTGGGTGAGAATGAACGAGAATTTCAAAAACGATACGGAGAAGTTAGAAAAATTTCAAAACAAACACCGATTGGCATTTCAGGATTGCAGCAATCATTTGATGAATTTCTTTTGACCGATGGAGAGGCAAAAGTATTGTATCAAGTGGATCGGCAAGGAGAACCGATTTTTGGAAAACAAGCGAAATATACATCGCCTGGAAATCCGTTTTATCCAGTGACGATTCAAACTACTTTACATAACGAGTTACAGAAAAAAGCAGAAGAAGTAGTTGAAGCAAGTGAAATTAAGAAGGGAGGAGTAGTGCTACTTGATGTAAAGAAAAATGAAATTTTAGCAATGGTTAGCAAACCATCTGTACAGGTGAAAGATGAGAGTTTATATAAAACTACACTTGAAAATCAAATGTTAACACCACACTTTCCCGGTTCTGTTTTTAAAACAATAATTGCGGCCGCAGCGATTGATCAAAATGAAAATGTTTTTAATCGCGTATTTAATTGTAATAAAGATTTATATGGTGAAGATCACCCACAAGTTAGGATGGGGACACTTAGTTTTAAAGAGAGCTTTGCTAGAAGCTGTAACAGGACATTTTCAGAGTTAGGAAATGAGCTAATACAAAAGGATAAGATGGTGTTAGAAACTTATGTAGAGGCTTTAGGAGGCGCTGAGAAGGTTGGATGGAGAGGTTCTGTATTTCATACAACTCATTTTGAGCAAATGCCAGAGGAGAAAAGTGTTACGATTTGGGGGAGTGAAGGAAATAAGAATAGTAAAAAAGCGGTAGCGCAAACAGCAATTGGACAGAAAGATGTACGTATGTCACCTCTAGCGATTGCAAATATGATGGCGACGATTGCTAGAGGGGGAGAAAAGATGGAAGTGAAAGCTGTTGAAAAAATAATGTATAAAAATGGAACGGATTTTTATACATTTGAAGACCATACATTAGGTGGAAAACAGCTTTCATATGAAACAGTGAAAACATTACAACAGTTATTAAGGAGCGTTGTAACAACGGAGAAAGGCACAGGAGCAGCATTTAGTTCATTACCATTAAGCGTTGCTGGAAAATCTGGGACAGCACAAACAGGAAAAGGAACGAAAGAGAATCGTTGGTTTGCAGGTTATTTTCCATATGAAAATCCAAGATATGCTTTAGTTGTCGTGGATATAGAAACGAGTAGCAATGTAAATGCAGTTACACCTATTTTTAAAGCAATCGTAGAATCAATCTATCGATTAGAGAATGAAAAGTAATCTTGCAATTCATGGTAAAATGTTTTCATTTCATGAAAATATTATTGTAAATGTTCAACCTTTCTAGATTTAATGTTACAATAGCAAGTATGAAAAACTGCATGGAGGTTTGAAGAATGGCAGGAGGATCTAGATTCCAACAGAAACAACAAAAACGTCGTCAAAACGGTGTTTTAAATATTGCAATCGCTATTGTACTAGTAGCAGTAGCTATTGTAGCATATCAATTGTTTGTTCCTGACACGAAAGAGCAAGCGTCTTCTAGCGATAAAAAGGTAGCTCAGCAAACAACGAAAGAGAATAAGTCTGAGAAAGCTAAAGGCAAAGAAGAGACGAAGAAGAATGAACAAGAGAAAACAGAGGCTAAGAAGAAAGAAGAAGAAGAGAAGCTAAAGGCTGAAGAAGAACAGAAAAAAGCTGAAGAAGAAGCGAAAGCTAACGAGAAAGTACCAGCTGAAAAAACACAGCCAAAGGCAACTGACGCTTATACGAAACCTTCTTGGAAGCCAGTAGGCACAGAGCAAGGTGCAACACCTGCGATGACGTTTAAAAAAGGTACAGCAGATTGGAATGAGATGAATCAAGCGATTTCAGCTGCAATTGACGTTCCAGTAGAGCAATTAATTATTCATCGAATCGGAAATAACGGTAAGAATAAAGCTTACGGTAACGTACAAGATAAACAAACAGGTAAAAGATATTATGTAAATATTGATTGGGTAGACAATGAAGGCTGGAAACCAGTACTTGTTCAAACTCTAAACTAAAAAAGAGAAGCTCCTTAGGAGCTTCTCTTTTTTAGTTAGCGTAATTTCTTTAATTTAAAATGAACAACCGCGCTATAATATGGTCTTTTACTTTCAGGATCCATAACCATTTGATGCGAGATGTGATGAACTTCAAGCATAAGTGCTTTATTATTATCGATTTGTTCACTGATTTTACGTTCTAAAGAAGCTAAGTCTCCCGCTTCAAAAAATTCTACTTTATCTTCTAACATTTCAAAGGTAAATGACATGAAGACGGCCCCTCTCCTATGTAATCAACTATAGTGTAACAAAGAAAAGAAGGAAATACCATGTACATTTCAATTGACATTTTTAGAAAGAGGGAATATCATACTGATAAAACCGATAAGAAAAAGGGGAATTTTTATGGGTACAGAATTTAATGGTTTATTTGATGAGTGGGCTCATACGTACGACTCATTTGTACAAGGCGAAGATATACAATATAAAGAAGTTTTCGCCCATTATGAGGACATTCTAGAGGATGTAGTTAACAAGTCATTTGGTAACGTATTAGAATTTGGTGTCGGTACAGGTAATTTAACAAATAAATTATTACTTGCTGGCCGCACAGTTTACGGTATAGAACCGTCACGTGAAATGCGCATGATTGCAAAAGAGAAATTGCCAAAAGAGTTTTCCATTACAGAAGGTGATTTTCTTTCGTTTGAAGTCCCGAATTCCATTGATACCATAGTAAGCACCTATGCATTTCATCATTTAACAGATGATGAAAAAAATGTAGCGATTGCGAAGTATAGTCAATTGCTAAACAAAGGTGGTAAAATAGTGTTTGCTGATACGATATTTGCAGATCAAGATGCATATGATAAAACTGTTGAAGCAGCAAAACAAAGAGGTTTTCATCAGTTAGCAAACGATTTGCAAACGGAATACTATACACGTATTCCAGTTATGCAGACTATTTTTGAAAACAATGGCTTCCATGTAACGTTTACGAGATTAAATCATTTCGTGTGGGTAATGGAGGCAACTAAGCAATAGAAAGAGGGATTAGATTGAGAATTGCTGTAATTGGAGCAATGGAAGAAGAAGTACGTATTTTACGTGATAAATTAGAACAAGCAGAAACAGAAACGGTTGCGGGTTGTGAATTTACGAAAGGGCAATTAGCAGGACATGAAGTAATCTTGTTAAAGTCTGGTATTGGTAAAGTAAATGCAGCGATGTCAACGACAATTTTATTAGAAAGATATAAGCCTGAAAAAGTCATTAATACTGGTTCAGCTGGTGGATTCCATCATTCTCTAAATGTTGGGGATGTCGTTATTTCAACAGAAGTTCGTCACCATGACGTAGATGTAACAGCATTTAACTATGAGTATGGTCAAGTACCAGGAATGCCGCCTGGATTTAAAGCTGATGAAGCATTAGTTGCATTAGCTGAAAAATGTATGCAGGCAGAAGAAAATATTCAAGTTGTAAAAGGTATGATTGCAACAGGTGATTCATTTATGAGTGATCCGAACCGAGTTGCAGCCATTCGTGATAAATTTGAAAACCTTTATGCAGTAGAAATGGAAGCAGCAGCTGTTGCACAAGTATGCCACCAATATGAAGTTCCGTTTGTTATCATTCGTGCACTTTCTGATATTGCTGGTAAAGAATCAAATGTTTCATTTGATCAATTTTTAGATCAAGCAGCTCTTCATTCTACAAACTTTATCGTAAAAGTATTAGAAGAGTTAAAGTAATGTAACAAAAAGGCAACTGTCTCATATAAAGAAAATACATACAGTTGCCTTTTCTTTATTGGCAAATAAGGGGGAGAACACGATGAATGTATATCGTGGAGTTCATGAGTTAATTGGTCATACACCAATTGTGGAAATTACTCGTTTTTCACTTCCAGAAGGGGTCCGTTTATTTGCAAAGCTTGAATTTTATAACCCAGGCGGAAGCGTTAAGGACCGATTAGGAAGAGAATTAATCGAAGATGCGCTAGAAAAAGGGCTTGTTACAGAGGGCGGAACAATTATTGAACCGACAGCTGGAAATACTGGTATTGGACTGGCACTCGCAGCGTTACAACATGATTTACACGTTATCGTTTGTGTACCAGAGAAATTTAGCATTGAAAAACAAGAATTAATGAAAGCACTAGGCGCAACGGTCGTGCATACGCCGACTGAGCAAGGAATGACCGGTGCAATTGCAAAAGCAAAAGAGTTAGTAAATGAGATACCGAATTCATACTCTCCAAGTCAGTTCGCAAATGAGGCAAATCCTCGTGCATATTTTAAAACATTAGGACCTGAACTTTGGTCGGCACTTAATGGAGAGATTAACATATTTGTTGCTGGAGCAGGAACTGGCGGTACGTTTATGGGGACTGCATCTTATTTAAAAGAAAAAAATGTAGATATAAAAACGGTTATTGTGGAACCAGAAGGATCTATTTTAAATGGTGGTAAAGCTGGCTCACATGAAACAGAAGGGATTGGCCTTGAATTCATCCCGCCATTTTTGAAAACATCTTATTTTGATGAAATTCATACGATTTCTGATCGAAATGCATTTTTACGAGTGAAAGAATTAGCGCAAAAAGAAGGACTTCTTGTTGGGAGCTCTTCAGGAGCAGCATTTCATGCAAGTTTACTTGAAGCAGAGAAAGCGGCGCCAGGTACAAATATTGTAACGATTTTTCCTGATAGTAGTGAGCGCTATTTAAGTAAAGACATATACAAAGGATGGGAATAAAAAATGAGAGCAAAGACAAAGTTAATTCATGGTATTCGCATAGGAGAACCTTCAACTGGATCTGTAAATGTACCGATTTATCAAACGAGTACGTACAAACAAGAAGCAGTTGGTAAGCATCAAGGATATGAATATTCACGTACAGGAAACCCAACACGTGCAGCTTTAGAAGAAATGATTGCGGTATTAGAAAACGGCCATGCTGGTTTCGCATTTGGTTCAGGAATGGCGGCTATTACAGCTACAATTATGTTGTTTTCAAAAGGTGACCACGTTATTTTAACAGATGATGTGTATGGCGGAACGTACCGCGTGATTACGAAAGTGTTAAACCGCTTCGGTATTGAGCATACATTTGTAGATACAACAAACTTAGAGGAAGTTGAAGAAGCGATTCGTCCAAATACGAAAGCGATTTATGTAGAAACACCAACGAATCCGTTACTAAAAATTACTGATATTAAAAAAATATCTACTCTTGCTAAAGAGAAAGATTTATTAACAATTATTGATAACACATTCATGACGCCATATTGGCAGTCGCCGATTTCTTTAGGAGCAGACATTGTACTTCATAGTGCAACGAAATATTTAGGAGGTCATAGTGACGTAGTTGCAGGTCTAGTAGTTGTAAATAGCCCGCAATTAGCAGAAGACCTTCACTTTGTACAAAACTCAACAGGTGGCATTCTTGGTCCGCAAGATAGTTTCTTACTACTTCGTGGTTTAAAAACATTAGGAATTCGAATGGAAGAGCATGAAACGAATTCACGTGCAATTGCTGAGTTTTTAAATAACCACCCAAAAGTAAATAAAGTATATTACCCAGGCCTTGAGTCACATCAAAACCATGAACTGGCAACAGAACAGGCAAATGGATTTGGTGCTATTATCTCATTTGATGTAGATAGCGAAGAAACATTAAATAAAGTACTTGAGAGATTACAATACTTTACGCTGGCTGAAAGTTTAGGAGCAGTAGAAAGTTTAATTTCTATCCCCTCTCAAATGACGCATGCATCAATTCCAGCAGATCGTCGTAAAGAATTAGGAATTACAGATACATTAATTCGAATTTCTGTCGGTATTGAAGACGGAGAAGATTTAATTGAAGATTTAGCACAAGCGTTAGCATAATAAAAATGCACTGCTAATATAGGCAGTGCATTTTTATTACGTCTATTTTGTGAAACATTTCACAAAATAGACATACACAAATGAAATGATTTCATGTATATTGAATTCATGAAGTGTTACTCACGAATAAACTTGTGAAATACTTCACAAACTATGAAGTTCATGTAGGAAAGCAATTCTATTTTTTTGCGCTAATCGGGACTGATTATGACCTATAGGGTCTTATTTAGTCCAAGACAGCAGAATAGGAGGAATTTACATGGTAGTCAAAGAGAAAGTTGTAAATGAAATGCAGGAAGTAAAAGAAATGATTGATACGTTAGTGAATAACGGTCGGAAGGCTTTACAAGCATTAGAAAGTTTTACACAAGAGCAAATTGACAACATTGTTCATGAAATGGCATTAGCAGGTGTTGATCAACATATGCCACTTGCGAAGTTGGCTGTTGAAGAAACAGGTCGTGGTGTATACGAAGATAAATGTATTAAAAATATTTTTGCTACTGAATATATTTGGCATAGCATAAAGAAAGATAAAACAGTAGGAATTATTCACGAAGACCCTCATGAAGAAATAATAGAAATTGCGGAGCCCGTCGGTGTAGTAGCTGGGGTAACGCCAGTAACGAATCCAACATCGACAACAATGTTTAAAGCATTAATCGCGATAAAAACGAGAAATCCAATTATTTTCGCATTTCATCCTTCAGCACAAAACTGTTCTATTGCAGCCGCGAAAGCAGTATACGATGCAGCGGTGAAGGCGGGGGCACCAAAACATTGTATTCAGTGGATTGAAAGACCTTCTGTCGAAGCAACGAAACAATTAATGAACCATGAAGGTGTTGCGCTTGTTTTGGCAACTGGAGGAGCAGGTATGGTGAAATCAGCTTATTCTACTGGAAAACCAGCGCTAGGTGTAGGTCCTGGTAATGTACCATGTTATATAGAGAAATCAGCGCATATAAAACGAGCGGTTAATGATTTGATTTTATCTAAAACATTTGATAATGGTATGATTTGTGCATCAGAACAAGCAATTATTGTAGACAAGGAAATTTATGATGATGTGAAAACAGAAATGATTGCAAATGATTGTTATTTTGTAACCGAGGAAGAGGGAAGTAAATTAGAAAAGCTTGTTATTAATGAAAATACATGTGCAGTAAATAGTGATATTGTAGGGAAACCCGCACAGTATATTGCCGAATTAGTTGGAATTACTGTACCTAAAAATACAAAAATGCTTGTAGCTGAAATACAAGGCATCGGAGCCGCATATCCACTATCTCGTGAGAAGTTAAGTCCAGTATTAGCTTGTGTAAAAGCAAATTCATTAGAAGAAGGATTTACATATTGTGAAGAAATGTTAAACCTCGGTGGTTTAGGACATTCAGCAGTTATCCATTCTGTAAATAAAGAAGTGCAAAAGCAATTTGGATTACGTATGAAAGCTTGCCGCCTTATTGTAAATGCCCCTTCATCACAAGGTGGAATCGGTGACATATATAATGGATTTATTCCATCACTTACGCTTGGTTGCGGTTCCTACGGGAAAAACTCGGTTTCTCAAAACGTAACAGCGACGCATTTATTAAATATAAAAAGGTTGGCAAATAGAAAAAAGAATATGCAGTGGTTCAAATTACCACCAAAAATTTATTTTGAAAAACATGCGACAGCATATTTAGCAAATATGCCTAACATTTCACGTGCATTTATTGTAACAGATCCAGGAATGGTTGAGCACGGATATGTAGATACGGTCTCGCATTATTTACGTAAACATGCAAATGATGTGAAAGTTGAAGTTTTCTTTGAGGTTGAGCCAGATCCATCAGATGAAACTGTGTTTAAAGGTGCGGAAATGATGAGAAGTTTTCAGCCGGATGTAATTATCGCACTTGGTGGTGGTTCAGCGATGGATGCAGCAAAAGGGATGTGGCTTTTCTATGAGCACCCAGAAACAACATTCTATGGAATTAAACAGAAGTTTTTAGATATAAGAAAACGTACATGTAAATATCCGGAATTAGGAAGTAAGGCGCAGTTTGTTGCCATTCCAACAACATCTGGAACAGGATCAGAAGTGACACCATTTGCGGTTATTACAGATAAGAAAAATAATATAAAGTATCCACTCGCGGATTATGAATTAACGCCAGATGTAGCAATTGTTGATCCACAATTTGTAATGACAGTACCACCACATGTAACAGCAGACACTGGCATGGACGTATTAACGCATGCAATCGAGGCGTATGTGTCTGTTTTAGCAAATGACTATACAGATGGATTAGCATTAAAGGCCATTGATCTCGTATTTAAATATTTACCAAGAGCATTTAAAGATGGAAATGATGAAGAAGCACGAGAAAAAATGCACAATGCTTCTGCAATCGCAGGAATGGCATTTGCAAATGCTTTTCTAGGTATTAATCACAGCTTAGCACATAAAATTGGACCAGAATTTCATATTCCACATGGGCGTGCGAATGCAATTCTTATGCCGCACGTAGTTCGCTATAATGCTATTAAGCCAAGAAAACACGCATTGTTCCCAAAATATGAGCACTTTGTAGCCGATGAACGCTATGCACATATTGCGAGAATGCTCGGGCTTCCAGCAAGTTCGACTGCAGAAGGTGTGGAATCACTTGTCAAAGCAATTATTGAGCTCGGAAAAAGTTTAAATATAAATATGAGTATTGCAGGACAAGGAGTTGCTAAAGACCAATTTGAAGAGGTTGTTGGATTATTAGCAGAAAGAGCTTTTGAAGATCAATGTACAACAGCTAATCCCAAATTACCTCTCATTTCAGAGCTGAAAGAAATTTATATGAAAGCATATAAAGGTGAGTAATGGTTATAAAAGAGTCGCAATAAAGCGGCTCTTTTTCTTTTGGAAAACATCTCCCCGAATGGCTGTATTTACTTGTCTTTCAGTTTAATAGAATATGATACAGTGAAATGGAGGAGTGAGAATATAATGAAGGAATTACAAGAAAAGATAGAAGATTATACTCGGTTCGGACAAATTCTTCTCGCTGTAAGTACATTGTTAATGGTTGGCTTATTGATCCCGACTGGAGCAAAAGAAACGATACAATTTTTTGTTATGATGGGAAGCATCGTTATATTTTTAAGTTTATCTTTCTTTTTCTTTCAGCGTGTGAAAGTGATGCGAGACGAGTTAGAGGGAAACGAATGTGAATAATATTGGTAAATAGTGCGTTACAAAAAGAGGGAATCTTTTTTGTAACGCTTTTTGTTTTTTTTCTAGAAAATGTATGCGTTTTATATTGACAATGATAATCCTTATCAATTAAAGTAGAATAGTAGTTAATGATTATCATTATCAATTAGAGGTGGAAGAATGAAAAAATCTATTACGCTATTTACAGCGATTTTATCTGTTTTTTTCTTATTAATAGGTTGCAGTGCAAAAGGAGACGAAAGAACAGCGGCAACAAAAACAGAAAAAGGAAAAGAGAAAATAGAAGTTACCGACCTGTCAGGAAGAAAGGTAACATTCGATAAAGTGCCAGAGAGTTTTGCAACATTAAGTATGGGAGACATGAATATTATTCATGCTTTAGGCGGAAAAATAGTGGGTCGTCCGGATGCAAAAATAACTCTTCCAGAGGATATAAAGAAAGTACAAGTAATCGGGAATGCACATCAGCCGAATTTTGAGCAAATTGCTAGCTTAAAGCCCGATGTACTTATTGCTAATAATGGGTTCCAAAAGAATGTTCCAACGGTTGAAGGGCAAGGAACGAAAGTAATGATTTCTTCTGCGAATTCTGTACAAGATATTCAAAAGAATATTGAACTATACGGAACGATAATGAAGAAAGAAGATAAAGCGAAAGAACTTAACCAAAAAATTACGAATCAAATGAAGACATATGAGAAAAAGAGTGATGTGAAAGCATTGCTAGTGTATGGAGCACCTGGTACTTATTTAGCAGCATTACCAACCTCTTTATCAGGTGATATTTTAGAAAAAACAGGTGGGAAAAATATTGCAGCTGATTTTCCAGAAATGAAGGAATATCCGCAATATGCACAGCTAAGTGTAGAACGCATTATTGAGGCGAATCCTGATGTGATTTATTTAATTACACATGGAGATCCAAATAGCGTTAAAAAAGCATTTGAAGGCGAAATGATGAAAAATGAAGCGTGGAAAAATTTAGATGCAGTAAAACAAAATCGCGTAGTTATTTTGCCACCAGACTTATTTGGATCAAATCCTGGAACAAAAGTTACAGAAGCGATGGACTTTATGTATAAAAGTATACAAGATGTAAGGAAATGATAAGTATGGAAAGTAGTGAAGTAGTAAGGGAAAAGGAACATCCTTTTGCCAAAAAAAGGTGGATCATAGCAGTTAGTTTAGTGCTATTAACGATTTTAGGTCTTTTTTACGGCCTTTTCGCAGGAAGCTTATCCTTTTCTTTACGTGATATTCTAACAGGGATACAAGATGAAGGTTCGACAGTTCATCGAATTGTATGGGACCTTCGTATACCAAGAGTGCTCGTTGGATTTATAGTAGGAACATGTTTAGCTGCATCTGGCGCACTCCTGCAAGGGGTGATGAGAAATCCTCTTGCAGACCCTGGTATTATCGGGGTGTCATCTGGAGCAGGCCTTGTCGCAATTGTAATTATGATTTTATTCCCTCAGCATATGGCGTTTTTACCACTCGGTGCGTTTTTAGGAGCTTTCATAACGGCGATGATCATTTATGCTTTATCATGGCAAAAAGGGGCACCACCTTCAAGAATTGTCTTAGTAGGTGTGTCAATTAATGCATTAATTGGTGCAGCGACGTCAGCATTAATGTTATTACATAGTGACAAAGTACAATCCGTATTACCGTGGTTAGCGGGTGGCATTGGTGGCGTGAGTTGGGCACATTTAAACATGATTATTTATTATGCAATATTCGCTATTGTATTGGCTTTCTTTGGTATTAAGCATATTCGAGTATTAATGCTTGGGGATGAAATGGCGAAATTATTAGGTCATAACGTGGAGAGAAGCCGTTTTTATTTAATAGTAGTAAGCACATTATTAGCTGGAATAGCAGTTAGTGTTTCTGGTCTTATTGGATTTGTCGGCCTTGTCGTACCACATATGTTACGTTTATTAGTTGGAAATGACTATAAATATTTACTGCCATTATCATGCCTTGGCGGAGGTATATTACTTGTTTTCGCAGATGCGATAGCTCGAAGTTGGTTCGATCCAATTGAATTACCTGTCGGTATTTTACTATCCTTCTTAGGTGGTCCGTTCTTCTTATATTTAATTCATAGAGGGGGAAAACAGCGTGATTTCCGTTAATAAAGTGTTTTACGCACATTCTGAAAGATTTCAAATGCAAAATATGAATGTACATATTAAAGCTGGAGAGGTCGTTAGTTTAATTGGACCGAATGGATCGGGGAAATCTACTTTGCTTCGTTTAATGGCAAGACTACTTAAACAAAGCGAAGGAGATATCGTTTTAGATGGAAAAAGTATTCATACGATGAAAAGTGCTGATGTAGCGAAGCAATTAGCGATGTTACCACAAATGCATGATCATCAATTAGATTTAACAGTGAGAGAATTAATTGAATTTGGAAGAGGCCCTCATAAATCATGGAGAGATCGTTTAAATAAAGAGGATGAAGAAATTGTTGATTGGGCATTGTCTGTTACAAATCTTGAAGGGTATGAATATCGTCTTTTACAATCTTTATCAGGAGGAGAAAGACAACGTGCTTGGATTGCAATGACGCTAGCACAACGTACGAACATCTTATTATTGGATGAGCCAACAACTTTTTTAGATATCGTTCATCAGTTGGAAGTAATGGAACTTGTGAAACGATTAAATGAGGAATTTGGCATGACAATTGTAATGGTTTTACATGATATTAACCAAGCGGCTCAATATAGTGATCGTTTACTCGTATTAAAGCGAGGGCAGCTTCAGTATGACGGTATACCAGAAGAAGTGTTATGTCATGAAATGTTTCAGCATGTATTTGGCATAGATGTAGATATTTTTCAAGAAAGCGACAAGCCATTTTTTACACCAAAACGAATTTCTAAAAAAGGAGGAGCAAGATGCGAACAGAAGAATGTATTACCACTGAGTTAGTAAGGGAATTTGTTATGGCAGCTCACGGAGATTTAGAAAAAGTACAAGAACTGTTAGCTGAATCGCCAATTTTACTTCATGCCTCTTACAATTGGGGCGGATCAGATTGGGAAAGTGCGTTAGGAGCAGCGGCACATGTAGGTCGTAAAGATATTGCTCTCTATTTACTAGAAAAGGGTGCTCGAATGGATATTTTCGCGGCCGCTATGCTTGGAGAATTAGAAGTTGTACAAGCTATTTTAGTAGCACAACCAGAAGCATTACATGCATCTGGCCCCCATGGTATTTCTCTTCTTCAACATGCACGAATGGGCGGAGAAAAAGCACAGCGTGTATTTGACTACTTAACGGTGCTTTCTCAATGACCGCCAAAGTTCTTATGTGCGGTAAACTTTTCACTTTCATATAATTGGAAAGTTTACCGCCCGTTAGAACGGGATAAATACCTAGTGTATTTGAAAATCCTACACCCCCCTCAATTGTAGTTTTCTTTATGCTAGTTATGATATGGATGCAGTAGACAATATTTGTCTACTGCCTTTTTTTAATTCTTTAGAGATTGAATATTCTGTATTTATTATTTAGTTCCTTTATAATAGATAGTAACATTTAGTATATATCCAAAACATGATCGTATAGGTAAGTACAAATTCGTGGGAAGGAGTGCAGAAATGTTTCATACAGATCGTTTACAAATTCGCAAATATACAATGGATGATTTACAGTTCTACGCTTCATTATGGGGAAATGAGAAGGTAATGCGCTATATTGGAAATGGGACGTTAAAAACATATATGCAGTGTAAAAAAAGTTTGGAAGAGTGGGTGATTCCTAGCTATGAAAACGGTCTCGGTTTATTTGTATTGATTGAAAAGGAAACGGGAATACGAATTGGTCATGCAGGATTAGTTAAGCAGCAAATAAATGGAAAAGAGGAAATTGAAATTGGTTATTGGTTATTACCTAAATATTGGGGAAAAGGGTATGCGAAAGAAGCAGCGGCAGCATTTCGAGATTATGGCTTCCAAGCGTTACGAATGAATAAATTAATTTCTCTTATTAATCCGGATCACCCCGCCTCAATCTTTGTTGCTAGAAAAACGGGGCTTAGTTATGAGAAAACAACTTCATTTCATGGGATGGATGTTCTCGTTTATTCCATTAAGCGCGTTGGATGAAAAAAGGTGAATTGCATCTTTTGAAGAATGGTATATAAAAATAAAGGGGGGATTACATGTACATTTATCATAATGGACTTATTATTCGTGAGGGAACGAATGGTGTACCTGCATATGCAATTAAGACTTTATTCGAAGATGCCGGTTGGAGCAATGATAATATCCCTTCTTGGCAAATTGAAAAATTCACGATAGCATTTGAAAATTCAACATGGGCATTCACAATTTGGGATGAAGAAGAGATGATTGCGATGGTTAGAGTCATTTCTGATGGAATCATGGTCGCCAACATAGTAAATTTAGTTGTGAAATGTGAATATAGAGGGAAGGGATTAGGTAAGAAACTTGTTGCTCTTTGTTTGCAAAAATTGCCACATGGTGACTGGTTTGCGCATACTTCTGCGAGTAATTTTGATTTTTATAGAAGTTGTGGTTTTGAGGTGAGAGAGTTATCGAGAAATGGAACATGTGCGTACTATGGATACCAAGCCGCAAAAAGGGATGGGCATCGGTAAAGGAGTGAAAAGCAAAAAAAATAGTACAGCTATAAGTATTTTTCATTCTTTTTATAATAGAAAATGAATTGAGACTCATTTTATGATAAAATGAAAGAAAATTCTGTTTATTATTAGGGGGATAAAAATGAGTATAAAAGTTGGGGATGTATTTAAATATGAAAGAAGATTTACTGAGGAAGAAGTTTTTGAATTTGCAAACATTACAGGGGATAAAGGTAGGCATCATATGGAATATGATGAAAATGGACGTTTAATGGTTCATGGTTTATTGACTGCTAGTATTGGAACGAAAGTAGGAGAAGAATTACATTACATAGCAAGAGAATTAGTAAGTGAGTTTATTAGACCAGTTTTTGCAGGAGATACGATCACTTGTGAATTAACTTTAACGAATGTTGAACAGATGGAAGGATACAAAAAGGTTTCAATCGAGTCAGTTTATCGTAATCAACACGAAAAGACTGTACTAGTTGGGACAAGCTATGGAGTTATAAGAGGATAAAAAGAAGCCTGATTTACAGGCTTCTTTTTTATTTAATAAACACGTTTTCGATTTTCTGCATGACTAGAGATGAGTAATAATGCAGTTTCTTCTCCTATATTACGAACGATATGAGGAACACATGCATTCCAGGAGAAAGAATCCCCTTCTTCTACAATTGCAATATCTTCTCCATGTTGAACTTCTAGTTTTCCGCGTAATACAAGGTGACATTCTTCCCCTTCATGGGCATTTGGTGTGTTTTCTTTCGGAAACCCAGCAGGAATTTCTACGAGATTTAGGCGAAGGCCACCTTGCTCTGCAACATGTTCAATTCTTTGTTCATCTTTTCCGTATACACTATATTTACGCTCTACCTTTTTGACAACTTTCAATCGATCTTTTTGTTCTAACAATAAATAGGGAAGAGGAACGTTTAAAAAATTGGAGATTGTTTCTAAAGTTGAGATAGATGGTGATGTTTTATTATTTTCAACCTGACTCATAAATCCTTTAGAAAGACCTGTTCCTTCACAAATTTGTGCAATTGTTATGCCTCTACGTTGACGAATTTCACGTATTGCAGAACCAATATTCATAAAATCAAGCTCCTTTTTATAAACAACTATTTGTATCATAGCAAAAAAAATATATATTTTCCCAGTGAAAATGAATTGACGAATAAAAAAAATTAGTGTATGTTTTGTAATGTAAATAAAAGTTTTGTATAAGAAAACTATAAAGGAGAGAAAGAAATGAATCAACATATTGGTAACTTAATTATTCGTATCGTGTTAGGGGTAACGTTCTTTATGCACGGTTTAACAAAATTCCAATCGGGAATTGACAATATTGCAGGGTGGTTCACAAGCATTGGTTTACCAGGAGGACTTGCATACGGTGTAGCAACAGTTGAATTAGTTGGCGGTCTATTATTAATTCTAGGTTTAGGTGTAAGATATATTGGATTATTATTTGCACTAGTTATGGTTGGAGCAATTGTAAAAGTAAAATGGTCAGCTGGTTTATTAGGAGATGGAAAAAATCCTGGCTTCGAATTAGAGCTTGCGTTGTTAGCGATGGGTGTTTACTTATTTGTTGCGAAAGCGGATGGTTTTGTAGATAATTTCTTAAAAGAGAAAATGTCAAAGAAGAACTAATTTAAATGGGAGGCTAACAAGATGAGTTTTCAACTTCATCCCGATACAACACTTGATGTTGTTCATTTATATGTATCAAATATAAAGAAATCACTAGAGTTTTATACAGAAGTACTACGTATGAAAGTACTAAAAGAAGATGAAATGGTCGTTACATTTGGGAATGAAAATAACGAACCACTCCTGATCATTGAAGAAAAGAAAGAAGCTTTACCAAAACAAAGAGGGAGAACTGGTTTATATCATTACGCAATTTTATTACCGAGTAGACAGGATTTAGCGAATATCCTTCGTCATCTTGTAGCAATGGTATATCCACTGCACGGCGGAGCTGACCATTACTTTAGTGAGGCCCTTTATTTAGCTGATCCAGATGGGAACGGGATTGAAATTTATCATGATCGTCAAAAAGAAGTTTGGCGTGATGAGAATGGAGAGCTACCATTTGTTAGTAACCCGTTAGCTGGTGAAGAATTATTGCAGCAAGGAATTACATGGAATGGATTTCCAGCTGGTACTGTGATGGGACATATTCATTTCCATGTAGCTGATTTGGAAGAAGCGAAACGTTTCTATGTGGATGGTCTTGGTTTTGAAGTAACGATCCCAGCTCGTAATGGGGCGCTCTTTGTATCGGCAGGTGGCTACCATCACCATATCGGTTTAAATACGTGGCAAGGTGAAGGAATACTACCGCAAATGCCAAATTCCGTTGGCTTGAAATATTTCACAATTGTATTAGCAAATGAAAAACAAAAAGAGCAAGTATGTGAAAGCTTAAAAAATATTGGCAAGATTGCTACGTACAAAGATGGAATATTACAAGTAGAGGATCCATTTGGACATTGTATCCATTTCAAAATAAAAGGAGAAGCCTAATAAAGGCTTCTCCTTTTTACTTTCTTATAATGGCTTTTTCATTTTGGACAAATAGTTCATCAAATTGCTTCGCAAGCTCAAAATCGAGTTTCGTTAAACCTTTTGCATTCCAAGATGACAAAGTAATAATGACTGCTTTATACTGGATAAGGATAAATGGGTGGTGATTATGTTCTTCTGATAGTTTGGCGGCTTCAGAGACAAATTCGACTCCTTTTAAGTAGTCGGAAAACATATATTTTCTTTCAATCCATTTTTCATCTTTTACTACCCATTTATCTAACCTCAATAATTCTTCTTGAACTTCCTCTTCAGTTAATCGTAGCATCATTTTTCACATCCTTTACTGGAAGTAGCGTAAGACCATTGTTAATAAGACGTGTTACAGCTTCATCCGTTGTGAAAGTAGAAAGTTGTTGTAATAATGCTGCTGATGTTTCATGCCCTTTGTTATGCTCTAAAAGCAATTCTAATATTTCAAGGCGAAGTAACCATTCTTTCGGATACAATTTATTTAATACTTCTTGAATTGCTACTAATTGCTCGATATGCGCGTCGTGTAAAATACCTTCATTTCGGATATCGCGAACGGTTTGATACATACGTTCAAGTTCATTCAGTACAAGTGGAGCAGGAATTTCTTGGATTTCTTCATCCATTGGGAAAAATGCTGCAGCATCTGCGGCACCTGGGAATACCGAAGTGATTGTTGAACCAACAGCCATATCAAATGAGCCCCATGAAGCATCAAATAAAACGCGGTCGTTATAAGTAACTGTGCAATTGATAAAGGAAATAAGCGCAATTTTTTTATCGTTTTTTACAATATCTGTTACTGTTCCTTTTACATGAATACCACTTGCAAAAGTAAATGCTGCTTTATTTCCGATTGTAATTCCTAATGATTGTAATTGTTCATCTGTACAATTTTCTAATGCAATATTTTCAGTGAGTAATCCAATTGGTGTTCCAAACCCGTCACTGTGTACAGACGTAGAATGATTCGCTAGTTGTTTATTGTGAATTGCTAATGCTGTTGGCGAATTCGTTCGCATGTAAATCAATTCGCCTGCATCGTTTTCAATTGTCTCGGTAAATGTGCCTGTAATTTGTAATCCGCTATTTAATTCAGCAGTTGCATGATTTTCAGAGCGAATTGCTTTTTCTAATCCTTCTTTACCACCTGTTTTAAAGGCCATCGTTTCAGAGAATTTCTCAAGTGCTTCTGTTAATTCTTCAAATGATTCGCAAACAAATAGTTGTGGTTGCATTTTTGTTACGTCATAAGTTGTACTTGTACATGCCTCTATAGAGAATGGAACCTTTTCTACAGCGTCTGTTAAGCAATGTTTGCTTTCGCCAACAGAAGAAAGGAGACCAGCACCATATATTTTTGGAGCATCTATATTTCCGATTAATCCATATTCTACTGTCCACCAGAAAAGACGTGAAATTTGTTCTGCTTCTGATAAGCCAGAAACTAACTTTTGTTTTTCAAGTACATTATTTTCAGCAGCTGTAACTTCATCAGGAGTAGAAGTAGGGCTTTCCTTTACAATCGTTAATGTACGAACAGCTTCGAATGCATCATGTTCTTCTTTTGTAGAGAAAGCTTTTGCACCAATTTGTCCAAATCGTTTCACATATTTTGCATATGTAGGATCAAGTAAAATAGGTGCGTGTCCTGCAGCTTCGTGTACAATATCTGGAGCAGGTGTATACTCGATGTTTTCTACTTTGCGAATATCTGTTGCGATTGGTAATAATCCGTGTCCTTGAAAATCGAAGAAGGCTACGCCAGGAATAAGCCCGTCAATCGTTACAGCACCCCAGCCGCTTGGTGCTAAACACTCATTCATTTCTTCTACCTTTGGAATTGCATCTATATTAATACCAGATGATTGTAATCCGTTTACATAGGCTGGATGAGCAACGTCTTTTAAGAAACTATGATTTTGTCTCATAATGTAACGCCACACAGCGTGATTCACCGGTGTGTATTGATCATAATGCTGTGTGGATACGAATGGTTTTAAATGCGATGGAATTTCTCTTTTCTTTGTCATTTAGACATCCTCCTTTTTTTAAATAAAATTAAGTATCGGTTTCGTATAGCTTGTATCACCCCCTTTCAAAATTGTAAGCGCTTATAAAATTTTATCATAAGATTCGGAATTATTTAACATTTGTTTCTGTGAGAAATAGAAAAAGCCCCTATCGGAAAATCCGATAGGGGCGAAAGAATCGGGTTACTACCTTATTTCACATCTAAATCAACATTTAAATTAGATGTATTTCCAGCTGCATCTGTTGCTACAATGTGAATTATATTTTTACCTTCTTGTAATTGAGTACGATCTAAATAAATGCCGTAATTTTTCTCCCAAGGATTTAGGAATGCACTTTCCCATACACCATTTCCGTTGATTTCATACTGTAGTCTCACTGGAGTTCCAGGTGCTACCCAACCAGATTCTGTCATCCAATCTAGTAAGATATCATCCACTTTTCCTGTGATTACAAGGTTTTCTTGGTCAATTTCGTATGTTAACTTAGGTGCAGTTCTATCAAGAAATACAGCAGCTGTTTGTTTTGTTTCCCCACCAGAATTAGAGGCAACTGCTTCGATTTGGTATAGACCGTCAGCTAACGGAGTACCATCTGCTTTTGTACCATCCCATTTGAAAGGTTTATATCCAGCTGTTTCATTTTTAGCTTGATGGATAATCCCTTGGTACGTTACACGTTCTTTTGTAACTAAATTTGCATGCAATGTTACATCATCCACAGGTGCAACTAAATAGTAGTTGATGAGATTATCGTCTAATATTTGGTCACCATTTGGACTAAATGTAGAATTAATAATTTCGAGTCCATCTATACGTTTGTAATCTTTAGGATCGATACTAAATGTAAATGGAATGCGAGTTTCTTCCTTCTTACCTTGTTCTTTTATATACACATTTCCAGTATAGACACCTTGGGGTAGCGAACTATCGACAGTGATAGTAAATGGTTTTTCGGTACTACTATTCGGCTGTATGCTAATCGATGAAGGTACAGAAGTTTTTACTTTTGTTTTTGTGTTTGTATCTAGCAATTCCACACGAGTTGAAAAACTTTTCTTTTTACTAGATAGATTTTGTAACGTAATATTTTGCGTCAGTTTTACTTTACCACTGTTTGGCTTAATAAGACCGAAGCTCACATTGTTAGGTTTGACTAATACATCTGTTTGAGCTGCTTTCGGGATGTTAATTAAACCAGATCCTTGTGTCATAATAGGATATGTATTTTCATTCACATCTTTTAAAGTTTTTGCGGTATTGGCAAGGGATGCTTTTAATTGCTCTGTCGTCCAATCAGGATGCATTTGACGCAAGAGGGCAACCGCTCCAGCTACTTGTGGAGCAGCCATACTTGTACCATTATGAGATTCATAGCCGCCTCTCGGTACTGTACTCGTAATTTGTACGCCAGGTGCAATTATATCTGGTTTTATAAGCCAACTTCCTTGTGACGGACCTCTGGAACTGAAGTTAGCAATCAATTCGGTTGGATTTGGTTGGCCAATTTTTATATTTTTCTTACGCTTTGTAATTAAGTTTTTCAACTCTTCACCGTTTATATTTGATAATTGCATAACTGGAAGGGCTAGATTTTCACGCATAAAATATTCTGGCATAATATTGATTTCTTTTTCTGTAGAAATGAATAGTACACCAACTGCACCAGCTTGTTTCGCTTGTTCTGCTTTTACTAACGTACTAGAAGTACCTTGTAAAACAAGTGCAAATTTCCCTTTCACATCTTGTTTTGCATAATCACTTGGATTACCATAGCCAACGTATACAAGAGGGGAATCATTTCCTATTGGGAAATCGGACTTTGATAACGGTAACCCTTGATATGTTTTGCTGGAACCAGCTACTTGGAACGTTGGAAACGGAATAGAAACAGTAGATGCTCCAACTGATATAACGCTGCTTGCATTTCCAGGTGCATCAACAGACCAAGGATGTGGGCCATCATTTCCATTTGAAACAACTGCAGTAACCCCAAGTTTTGCTGCACGTTCTAATGTTAATGTTACAGGCTGATCAGGTGTATTTAAGCTTTGTCCAAGAGATAAATTTAAAACGTCAGCACCGTCTTGGATTGCTCGTTCAATACCTTGAATGATATCTTCTGTTGTACCAGTTCCACCATCATTCATTACACGATAGGCTAGAATAGAAGCATTTGGAGCAACGCCTTTAATTTTTCCGTTACCAGCAATAATTCCAGCTACATGAGTACCATGTACGTTACCATCCATTGGATCGTTATCTTCATCAACTGTGTCATATCCACCGATATAATTTGCTTTTAAGTCAGGGTGTGTATAGTCTACACCAGAGTCGATAATCGCTACTTTCATACCTTTTCCATCAAGCGGTTTGCCAGATGGGTCTTTTAAATTCCATGCTTCAGTTGCACCAATTGTCGGTCCGCCGATATTTGGTGCCTCTTCATTAGTAGTGCTTTTTGATGTTTCATGTAATTTATATGTTAAGTTCGGGTAGACTGCTTTTACTTCGGGTAAAGAAGCAAGAGCGGTAATTTGATCTCCAGGAACTGAAATAGAGAATCCAGAAAATAACGTATTATACACTTCTTTAATTTTTGCACCAGGTGCTTTTTCTTTTATTTTCTTAGTCGTATCTTCTTGTGCTTTTTTAAGCTCGGTATGATAAGACTGTGCATGATTATTTTGTAAATCTGGAGCATGCTGAATGTTACTTTGTGAAGCGAGTGGAGCATGTTGTAATTCTACAATGACAGAAATTTCTTTTGATGTTTTTGTTTCAACATTTTGCGCAATTTTGTTTTCTCCCCATTGTTCAATGTTCGCTTTTAACTGTGGACTAAATTGTTTCTCCTTTTGCAGCGATTCAGCATGTGCGCTTAAAGTTCCAAAACTGGAAAAGACGAGCGCCATACTTAATAGTGTAGATGTAGTTTTTTTCATTGAAACTCCCCCTAATAAAAAGTGCTAATATTCCGAAAAGTAATCTTACAAATTGATTTGGAATTACATAATCGGATGTTAGCTAAACTATATTTTCGACATAATTCATACCAATCCTCTATGAATTTAAAATTTCTTGGGAAATTTTTTCTGATTATGTCGAATGGGTATTTTTTACATATTGTAGGTGGACATTGAGGAATGCTATGAGGGAAATGGAGGGGTGTTATGAAACGGTTCATAGTAAGCGTTGGTACAATGTTAGTCGTATTTTTATGTTCATCCATTAATAGTAGCGCAGAAAATAATGAAGCGAAAATTGCTTTTATTCGTCATCATGACCTCTGGATTAAAGTTGATGGAAAAGAAAAACAACTTACAAAAGGAGAGTATATAACAGGGCCAAAGTGGTCTCATGATGGAGAGTGGCTGGCATATGTAAAAGGAAAGAAACAAGGTAGTCTTGAGTTATATCGGCTGAAAGATGGAAAGAAAGTTACGCCGTTTCACTCAGAAGCATCGAATTATCAATGGTCACCAACAGAAAATATAATTGCATTTATATTTACAGGTACATTACATACATTTGATGTAGAAAAAAAGAATACAGATTTTGAAAATGTATCGGCAGGTGTAGGAGATTATGCATGGTATCCTGATGGAAAGAAGTTTTTTGTATCCTCTGAAGCACACTTACTTCCAACAGGATGGACAGGGGCTCAGCTATATGAAGTGCAAAAAGATGCACATATGAATCCTCACAAAATGAAGCATTTGTATGCATTACCAAATGAACATGATGATTTCCTAGCATTAGTTGCAAGTGGCTTTCAGTGGTCGCCAGATCAAAAGTGGATTTCATTTTTAGCAGTACCGACAGCTTCATGGTCAGCTGATAGCAATACGCTTTGCTTAGTTCGTGCAGATGGTAGTCGTTTTGAAAAGGTAGATCAAATGTTATTAAACACACAATGGTTCAAATGGGCGCCAGCCAACAATATATTGGCCTATATTGAAGGAAGCGGGAGAGTTGCGTTAGAGAATAAACATTTAAAAGTAAAAGAACTGCCAGCACTTCAGCAGAACACATTTACGCCGCAAGGATATGTTGATTGGGATTTTGCATGGAAGAACGATAACGTAATTATCGTCTCTCGAGCAAAAGAGGGAGGATTTGAAACATTGCCAGAAAAAAGGCCACTACCATCTTTATATGAGGTTGATAGTACAAGCAATGTACAGCATCGAATCACAAAGCCACCTCATAAGCAGGGTGATTATCATCCAATCTTTATGAAGAAGAGCAATCAATTAATATGGATACGTTCAGACCGTAAGAAAGCAGATGTATGGCTTGCTCATAGAGATGGAAAGCATGAAATGAAGTGGATTGAAAATATAGATGTACCAGAGTGGTATTATGAGAAATGGAATTGGGGAAATGTTATATCGGTGAAATAACAATAAAAAATCTGCCTAAAAGATAATTTTAAGCAGATTTTTTATTATTATTTATGCGTTTTATTTGGCTTCTTTTTCGCTGGGTTTCCGTTTCCCTGACGTTTTCTATTTTGTTCATCTTTTGCTTGTTTTTCATGCAGTGTATCTAAAAAGTCATTCGAGTTACTCATTTTTCTATCGCTCCTTTCCTTTCATCTTGTCCTAATTACTATAACCATTTAGGAGGATAATCATGAGATAAAAAGTTAAGCGCTTAATTTTCTTCGATAGTATACGTAAAATATGCCATACGTAATAAATAGCATAAATAAAATTTGTAACTCTACATTTTCTTTTAAAATAGTTGCGACAGAAGTTGGTAAGTATGGTGATGTATTACTCGTTTCTATACCTAACCATTTGTTTAAGAGATTAATGGTACAAAACATAAAAACACCGGACCAGCTTGCAATGATTGCCTTTTGCTTAATTTTTGTTTCGCGTTCATCATCTGTAATCCAAGGGTTAGCAGTTTTATCACTGCTAAAAAATCCGTTTATATATCCCCATATAATCATGCCAATTAAGATGGTTAGCCATTTCATATGCATGTTTCTCCTCTCTCTTGTAAAAAGTATTTTACACATATAATTGTAATGTTTTCCAATTCGTTGTGTCAAATATTTTTTACATATCGATGTTTCATATAGCAGGAATAAAGGATGGAATAGGGAAGAAATATGTAAGAGGATTTTATAGTGAGAGGAGGATGGGTATGAAACTCATCTTTGTTCGGCACGGTGAAGGAGAACATACAAAAGATTTGCCGGCAAGTTTAAAAGTGCTTCATCCACCATTAACGGATGAGGGAAGGAATCAGGCTGGATTCATTCAATACAATGTACCATTACAGGAAACGGATATATTAATCGCTAGCCCTACAATTAGAACTTTACAAACGGCGGCGATATGGAGTGAGAAAGTAGCTTGTCAAAAAATCGTCCATCCATATGCATCCCCACGTATTTTTCCTTATCGAGAAGGAGCAAAAACATTACCATGTGACCACATAGTAGATCAGGGGGTAATAACAAATTTATTTCCACATTTTCTGATAGAGAAAAGTACAAATAAACAGCTATGGACGGAAGGTATAAATACTATTCCAGAGAATCGTTTTCAGCAAATCGTAGATGAATTTCTTCTTTGGTGTTGTCAGCTAGGCGCTGAAAGAATTTGCATTGTATCTCACGACGGGACAATTACTGCGTATCGGCAATATTTACAAAAAGTCGTTTTAACTAGAGCTGATTTTTTGCAAGAAACGGGTATATATGAAATGGATGTATCCCTTAAAATTTTGATTGAGGAGATCTAATTATAGGATGGTGGGTGTATGTGGAATGTTGCACTAGTAGTTGGCTTTAATTCTGATTTAGAGGCACAATCAATCCGAGCATCACTTGAATACTTTGGGGCGAAAGTTATAACGTACTGGATTAGTAGACCGAAAGAATTCATCGATATTCTTTCTGGAAAGGGTTTATATAACGATATTAATTATGTCGTCTTTTGCTTTCATGGTGAGGAAGGCAAGTTTGTCATGGAAGAGTTAGGTGAAGATATATATGAACAAGATGAACCGAGCGGATACTTTGGTGCAGAAGAAATTTATAAATATGCAAAATTGCATAATACAAATATTGTGAATAGCGGGTGTACGTTAGGGGAGAAAAAACTAGCAGAATCTTTTTTACGCAGTGGAGCGAAATCGTATATTGGATCGATAGATTATGTAGATGCAAATGCAGCACTTATGTTTACAATACGCTTATTTTACGGGCTTATTAACCATGAAAAAACGTTAGGAGAGGCTTTTGAAGAAGCACGGTTAATTGATAAAGAGACACATACATTTCGATTATATAAGTAGTGTGAAACACGTTTATTCTATATTCGAATAAACGTGTTTCACATTTAACTCACATTTTTTTTACATTTTCTTCAATGAAAACCATTATCACTTATGGTATGATATGTTCAAGTTTTTACAGGTAATAAAAGTTACTATATAAACGTTAGTTTTTGATGTTTCCTACACATTTCACGAATTATTCATAATTAACATTTTAAAAAATAAGTAACTAATGTTATTTTATAACTTGTAACTAACTTAATTACAAATTTAGGAGGAATATATGGTTATTCAATTTTTAAGAGAAAACAAAGCAGTTTCTTTTGTGTTAGCGGTAATTCGAGTGTATCTTGGTTACACATGGTTAATGGCTGGAATTGGAAAACTACAAGGGAAAGGATTCGATGCAACGGGTTATTTACAAGGTGCAATTGAAAAATCTAAAGGAGCACAACCGGCTGTTCAATCTTGGTGGGCATCATTTTTACAAGATTTCGCAATTCCAAACGTTGATCTATTTAATACACTTGTAACGTGGGGAGAAATTTTAGTCGGAATTGGTTTAATTGTAGGCTGTTTAACAAAAACAGCGGTCTTTTTCGGTCTTGTAATGAACTTTTCCTATATGTTTAGTGGGTCAATTGGTGTGAACCCTGAAATGGTTATCTTATCTATGTTTGTTCTTGTGTCCGGTATGAACGCTGGGAAATTTGGAATAGATGGTTTCGTTATTCCAAAAGTATTAGGTTCAAAAACTCAAAAACGCCAAAAGCAAGCTGCTTAATATATGAAAGCGGGTATCTCAAAATGAGATACCCGTTTATTTTTCAGTTATTATAGGGTTTTTGCCAAAGAAATCTTTCACATACCCTACAAACTCCTGTGGTTCCTGACGAAATGGTGCGTGATAGCCTTTCTCGATAATATGGAAAGTGCTATTTTTTAAGAATTGATGATACGTTTCTCCTTCTTTCCACGAAACGCTACTATCATTTCTTCCCCATATAATTAAGGTCGGTTGTTTTATTTCATTTGCGTTGATTTGAAGACGTCTAGGCCATAATTTCATTTTATTGTAATGCTCTTCATCATTACGTTTAAATTTCACTTTGCTCTCATCATAATCTGCAATGGCAGAAACGGTATTTAAATCAGTCGACAACTGTGGTCTTGGTGATCCTTGTTTATTAACGAGTGTATGAGGACCGCCCGTAGCATCAGTTAAAATAAGGTGGGTAACGGATTCTGGATATAAATATGTTAAATTAAGAGAAATTTCTCCGCCCATTGAGTGGCCCAATATTGCAAACGAATCGTAACCTAGTTTTTTCATTAATTTATAATACAAATTTGCATGAGTTGGGAAAGAATAATAAAAATCCATCGGCTTAGATGAGCGCCCGAATCCTAAAGCATCTACAGAAATAATTGTATGATCTTTTGCTAAGTCTGAGTAAATCTTTTGAAAACCATCTGACGATCCTCCAAATCCATGGATCATAAGTAAAGGTGGTTTTTCATTGCCAATCTTTTTGAAGTAAATGGTTTGACCATCTATTTCTACCATTTTTTCCTCGGTAGCTAGTTTTGCTGTAAGTGTATTTTTAACTTGTTTTACTTGTTCTACTGGCTTTTCTGCTGCACTACATCCTACTAATAGTGTAAGAGTAAGACAACCTACCATAAAATAGCTAAATCGCTTCAATTAGGTGTCCCCTTTCTAACATAACGCTGTATCTATCATAGCAAATAGCATATTACGATTTCCAGGAAGTTCGCTACCATTTTTTATCATAAGAGGTGAAAGGAGCGTTTCTTGGAAATTTTCTATTTGAAGAAATTTGCGAAATGAAAATTGTGAATGTGGGACATCAATTCTTACTGTACCATTCCAACATTCACATATGTTTTGTAGTAATTGAATAGCATCTTCTTCTCTTTTGGCGATAAGTGGATTGATACATAATATATTATCTTTTTGTATGCATAAGGAAAAAGCTTCTATACAGTTATGTCTCTCAATTTTAAAAGAGTGGCTCGTTCTTGGTAATAGTAATGAATAAAGTAAAGAACGATCGGCACCAGTTGTAATTTGATCGAGGGAAATAAGCGATATAAGATCTTTTTCTTTTATTTGTTTTGTATGAGTGATATGTGTCTTAGTAGTTTGTTTTTCAAAACGATGAATCGTCGTTACTGTTTGAAATCCGCATGATGTATACAGAGGCTCGCCAGCTTTTGTTGCAATAAGTGCAATTGGTTGTTTTGTAAGAGTGTGTTCTAAGCAGTGATTAAGCAAAATACGCCCGATGCCTTGTCTTTGAAAATGAGGATGGACGATTAACATGCCAATAGTAGAAAAACTTTCTTTAAAAGAAAAGACTCCTCCAGCTGCAATCAGTTTATTTTCATGCATATAACCGACAAGTGTACCGAGAGAAAGATACATTTCGAATTGTTTTTTCATAAATGCTTTATTTTGTAACCATCCAATAGCTTTACAAAGGTCGAGTAAATCAAAAATAAAAGATTCATCAAGCTTTATTATTTTCATAAATGCTCACCACATTTCTATTAATTTGCATAAAAGTAGATGGAAAATGTTAAATAAGAGATTTACGTTAAATGAAATCCAACTTGTTTATATTTTGATTGTAAAGGTGAAGATGGTTGATATGAAAAGACAAACTTATACAAATTATAACTGATATTTACATAAGTTAACAAAAAATTTACATATAACTAATTTTCTCTTAATAGTCTTCTATTAAATTTGATAGTGGGAAATGAATAACCTAATTAGGGGGACAAGACAGTGAAAAAGTTTGTGAAAAAAGCATGGCCATTTGCAGTTGTGGCATCATTAGCAGTTACTTCGGTAGCAACATGGAATTTTACACGTTCTAGTGAAGTGAGTGCAGATGAGAACGGAAGCAATGCAAAGATTAAAAATGTCATTGTATTAATTGGGGATGGTATGGGCCCTTCATATATGACAGCTCACCGTTATATGAAAGATAATCCAAAAACTTTTGAGATGGAATCTACAGAGTTTGATAAACATCTTGTAGGAACACAAAAGACATATCCAGAAGATGAACATGAAAATATCACAGACTCTGCATCTGCAGCAACAGCTATGTCAGCAGGAATTAAAACATATAATGCGGCAATTGCAGTTGATAATGATAAAGCAGAAGTGAAGACTGTTCTTGAACAAGCGAAAGAAAAGGGGAAATCAACAGGACTAGTTGCTACTTCTGAAATTACACATGCAACACCAGCTGCTTTCGGTGCGCATGACATTAGTCGTAAAAATATGGACGCAATTGCAAATGATTATTTTGATGAGAAAATTAAAGGGAAGCATAAAGTAGATGTTATGCTTGGCGGCGGCGTAAAAAACTTTGTTAGAAAAGATCGCAATCTTACAGAAGAATTTAAGAAATCTGGTTATAGTTACGTAACAGATCGAGATCAATTGTTAAATGATAAAAATGATCAAATTCTTGGTTTATTTGCACCAGGCGGTTTAGATAAAATGATTGACCGCAATGAGAAGACACCTTCATTAGAAGAAATGACAAATGCAGCAATTGAGCGTTTGAACAAAAATAAAAAAGGTTTCTTTTTAATGGTTGAAGGAAGTCAAATTGACTGGGCAGGACACGATAATGATATCGTTGGTGCAATGAGTGAAATGGAAGACTTTGAAAAAGCATTTAAAGCTGCGATTGAGTTTGCGAAAAAAGATAAAAATACGTTAGTTATTGCAACGGCAGACCACGCTACTGGTGGATTATCTTTAGGTGCAAATGGTGAGTATAACTTTAAAGTAGATCCAATTAAAGCTGCAAAACGCACACCAGACTTTATGGCAAATGAGATTGCAAACGGTGCAAATGTAGAAGAAACATTGAAAAAATATATTGATTTACAATTAACACCTGAAGAAATTAAAGCGGTAAATGATATTGCTCCTTCAAAAGATGTAACAAAGATTGATAATGCGATTGAAGATATTTTCAATAAGCGTTCGGTTACAGGATGGACAACAGGTGGACATACAGGAGAAGATGTAAACGTATATGCATTTGGCCCTGGTAAATACTTGTTCTCTGGCGTTCAAGAGAATACAAATATCGCGAAACGTGTCTTTGATATTGTTGGCGGTGGCGACCCGAATAAAGGAAGACGCTAATTATAAACGAAAGTGAGGCGAAATGCCTCACTTTTCTTTTTAGGAGATGGGAAGATGAGAGCTTTTTTCAGGGGGATAGGACCCTTTCTAATAGGTGTATTATTGCTAGTTGGATGTCAATCCAAAGAGAATCAGATAGAACAAAAAGCTACTACAAAAGCTGAAGGAAAGGTACAAATAACGAAAGAAGAAGAGAAAACGATTCAAGGTGTGATAGAGAAATTTGTACGGACGACAAATGAAAAAAATCTTACTGAACATATGGAGTTATTTTCAAAGAACATGCCTAGTGCTGAAGACTTAAAAACGCAAAAAGAAGCAGCTTTTCAAAAGGGAAATAAAAAAATTGAATTGGAACATATAGACATAAAAGCTAGTAAACCAGGATATGTTGTTGTTGAAACAAAAGAAAAGGAAATAGATGGAGAAATCACTCTTCAGAAAAAAGTACAGTATGCACTTGGAAAAGAAGAGGATGGCTGGAAAATTGAAGAGGTTCGCACGATAGAGAAGAAATAAAGTGAAATTTTCCGTAAATAGCGCAAAAAGGTTCTCATTGACGAGAACCTTTTTTTATAGTGGTAACATAATTTGATCTGAGCATGCTTCGATATCATCAATATCTTGGCGAATGGTTGCCATTTTATTATCAAGATCTTCAGCTTTCATTGCGGCATCATGTAGTTCATCTTTTAAATACTCAGGTATTTTTCCTTCATATTTATAATAAAGTTTATGTTCTAAACTTGCCCAAAAGTCCATTGCGAGCGTACGTAACTGAATTTCTGCAAAGACTTCTTTTGTACCAGAATTCAGTGATAAAGGATATTTAATAATCATGTGTAAACTTTTATATCCATTTTGTTTTGGATTAGCGATATAATCTTTTACCTCTATGATTTCCATATCTTCACGCTTTTGAATGACTTCTTTCAAATGATAGATATCTTCTACGAAGCAACATGTAATACGAATGCCAATGATGTCTTGTAAATGCGTTTGCGCATTTTCAACTGTCGGTAATAAATTTTTACGCTCAAGTTTTTTAATAATACTTTCAGGTTGTTTTAATCTTGTTTTTATATGTTCAAACGGGTTGTAATCCTCTAAAAATTGGGCTTCCCGGTTCATAATTTCAAATTTAGTTTTTAACTCTTCTAAAGCAAATGTATATGGTAGTACAAAAGCTTTCCAGTAGTTAACTGTTGATTGATTATATTCCATTTATATACACACCTTTTCCTATTTACAAGTGAGGTTGTTATTATACTAAACACCAAATCATGTAGGCGCAAGCAGCAAATGATGAGATCATAAAGCGATATTTAGTTTTCATACTTTCAACTCCTTTCCAATAAAAATTCTATATGAATAAACGTGATTGTTAATAAATTCACTATGTACAATTCCTATAGTAATAGATTCGTGTGAATTTCGTATGAACTAATTGTTTCAGCTTTTTGTCTTTTTTTGCAATTGACAAATAGAATGAAGTTATATAATATTTAAATCGTAATCATTACGTTTTAGTTTGCGATCTTTAAAAGAAAGGAGAATTACATATGCGTGTAAATATTACATTAGCTTGTACAGAGTGCGGTGATCGTAATTATATTTCTAAAAAAAATAAACGAAACAATCCAGAGCGCATCGAACTAAAAAAATATTGTCCACGATTAAAGCGAGTAACGTTACATCGTGAAACGAAGTAGAAGACTAGAGATATCTCTAGTCTTCTTTCGTTTATCCCGCTATTTGCCCGTAAAAGCCCGATTGGTGAGGGCTGATTAAAGTTTCACTTTATATTTCTTTTGTTTGTTATAATTACCTTAAATTGTAATAAAGGGAGCGGTATGATGAATCAAAAAGATAAAGAAAGAAAAGAGCAAGTGGCTCATATTATGGACATTCCAGATGATTATAGGCTTGTTGTAGATGATCAAGAAGGTGTGGATGACCCATATCATCTATTATGGTGGGAGCATAAAGCGGATGAGGAGAAAACAATACAGATTACGTTGAATAGACATACTGGTAATTTAATTGACTTTAGGGTAGAAGAGGAGGATTCTTTTTCAAGCGGTGAGGAAGTGATAGAGGATAATAAAGCAAGAGAGATTGCAAATACATTCTTAAAAAAATATACAAAAGAAGGATATGAATTTTATACATATGTAACTGTTAAGGATGATTGGCACGGTTGGAAAGAAGTAAATTATATGCAAGAAGTAAATGGCTATCCATTGCCGAATACAGGGTGTGTTGTGCAAGTTCACTCTTCAGGAAATGTTGTGAATTTCCATTACAATGGACAAAAAGCGATAGAGAAAAAACCATCATGGCCAAGTGACATTGTTGAGAAGAACGTCGTTTTAGAAAATTTGAAAGCTAGACAAGATATGAGACTTGTATTTGTAGATTTTACATACTCTTCATGTGAGTATGAAAACGGGGAAGAAGTAAAAGGGTACCATCTTGTATATGAACCAGAGCCTAGTCATGCATGTATTGATGCAAGTACAGGTAAAGATTTATATGGGCCAGAACATTATAAATTACCGCCAGCAGTAGTTGTTGAAAAAATAGAAAAAGGTAGCCGGCAAGATGACATATTCGTATTATTTGACTGGGATAAAGAAAGATTTGCAAAAGTAGATGAGACGGAAAATGATAATGAAATAAGGATGAAATTTGTTTTGAAGGGGGAATTACAAAAACAGAAAGAAGAAAAGAATCCATATTTAATGAATGAATTCTTTAAAAAGCATTTACCGATGCTGAAATATGATAATTTAGTCAGCGTTACAATTGATAAATTAACCAATGAATTAACTGGTTTTATAAAATTGACAGATGATAAAGAAGTAAAGCAAATACTGCCTAGAGAGGAATGTTTACAAAAAGCACTTCAATTTTTGGAACAAGTTATTCCAGATATCACACAATATCTGCGTCTTTGGGAGGAACGTGAAGAAGCTGAAGATGGGATTGAAAGATTTATTTTTTCTATATATATAAATGATATTCCGGCAGAGTATAACCAATTTATGATTAACATTAATGCGGAAAACGGTGCTGTGATGCACTACTCTGGAGAGTCTAGCAACCTTATAAAAAAATTACTTACATACGAAACAACACCAAAAGTAACGAAAGAAGGAGCGTTAGAAATATACAGAGATGCTATCCGAGTTAAATTAGAATGGTCTATAGATCATGATGTAGAGGAAACGATATATCAATTGCTATATAAACAAACAACGGATGAAAATCATAAAGAACCCTTCGACTGTAGTCGAGAAATTCGTTATATTGATGCGCATACAGGGGAGAAAATTTGGAGTAAATAAACTTTTAAATAGGGAAAAAGGTCTTCGAGAGAAGACCTTTTTTAGAAAGAACGATTATTCTTCGTATGTATCAATTTTATATAACCACTTCTGTACACTAGCAGGCGGTCCTTCTGTTCTCCACTTTATTGTACACATTCCACAAGAACAGTGAACTTTTCCTTTTGCAAAAATACCGGCAATTTCAGGAGTATATCCCCATGCGTGTTTTGCAATATTCATTTTTCGACGCATTGTACGTTGACGTTGGTGTCTTGTATAAGCACGTGTTCTTTCAAATTTCATATTTGTAATCCCTCCTTGTAGTACAAGTAGCTTGCAAGAGCGTACAAGGAGTTCATCTCTTACAAGCTACTCAGGTACAAGAGGGAAATGAAATATTTCATATTCCACTCTCCAATCTTTTGTTTAAGTATACGTAGTGAAGCTTTATGAGACAATTATTATGCTTAAAAACATACGGGAATGATATCGTACAGACACAAACAACCTCATGCCCACATACACTTAGTAAAGACCACTATTTTGGCGGAGGTGAAAGGTTTGAGTCTATTCGCCGCAATTGGATATATGGTTCGAGAAGTGTTTGTTTTTGTTTCTTATGTGAAGAACAATGCGTTTCCGCAGCCATTATCATCAGACGATGAGAGAAAGTACTTAGAGTTAATGGAGCAAGGTGATGCTCAAGCGAGGAATCTGTTAATTGAACATAATTTACGGCTTGTAGCTCATATCGTTAAAAAATTTGAAAATACAGGGGAAGATGCAGAAGATTTAATTTCAATTGGTACAATCGGGCTCATTAAAGCAATCGAGAGCTATTCGGCAGGAAAAGGAACGAAACTTGCAACATACGCAGCACGCTGTATTGAAAATGAAATTTTGATGCATTTACGTGTATTAAAGAAAACGAAAAAGGACGTTTCACTTCATGATCCAATTGGGCAAGATAAAGAGGGGAATGAAATATCGCTTATTGATATATTAAAATCGGAGTCTGAAGATGTAATTGATATGATCCAGCTTAGTATGGAGTTAGAAAAGATTAAAGAGTATATCGATATTTTAGACGAACGAGAGAAAGAAGTAATCGTGAAGCGTTTTGGACTGGGGCTTGATAAGGAGAAGACGCAACGAGAGATTGCGAAGGCACTTGGTATTTCCAGAAGCTACGTATCAAGAATTGAAAAGCGCGCTTTAATGAAAATGTTCCATGAATTTGTAAGAGCAGAGAAAGAGAAAAAAGCAAAAGAATAATGTACATTACAAGCAGCTGTATTTTAAAATGGGCTGCTTTTCTTTTTGGAAATAAGGAAAGAAAAAGAGTTGTGTTCAGAAGAAATCCATGTTCACTGTTGAAAATGACGGATTCTATCTGTAATATTAGAAGGTGCTAAACAATTTAAGAATGATACCGTACTTAGTTTTCTGCATGTATAATATGGCGGTTCTATATGATATGTGGGAATAAGAACTAATTTTACATATGATATAGAAGGAAAAGAAGGGGAAGCTAAAGTTATAGACTGATTAGGAGGTTCCGCAATTTGCGACGTACATTATATCGACTTATGATCGAACTTACAAATGGTCGTTTTACTTCTTATATATTACGTAAATTTGCACAATCTCGTTTGAGCTCTATCATTATTCCATCGTATGCGAAAGTATTTCAAATTAATCAAGATGAGATGGAAAAGGGTTTGAAGGAATATAGAACATTGCATGAATTATTTACACGTAAGCTAAAAGAAGGAAAGCGTAGTATTGATACAGATGCATCGAGTATCGTTAGTCCTGTTGATGGTGTTTTTGCTGATCACGGTCCTATTGAGGACACAAAAACATTTGATATTAAAGGCAAGCGTTATTCGATTGTGGATATGCTAGGTAATGAAGAACGTGCACAGCGATATGCAGGTGGTACATATATGGTTATTTATTTAAGCCCAAGTCATTATCATCGTATTCATAGTCCGCTTTCTGGTTCTGTGACTGAAAGATTTGTACTCGGTAGAAAATCATATCCGGTAAATGCAGCTGGTATGGAATACGGGAAAGAACCATTGTCAAAAAACTATCGCTCCGTTACAGAAGTGAATAGTGACGGTGAACATATGGCGCTTGTAAAAGTAGGAGCTATGTTTGTAAATAGTATTGAGCTGCTGCATGAAAGAGACACTGTTCAAAAAGGTGAAGAAATGGCATACTTTACATTCGGTTCAACAGTTGTGTTATTGTTTGAAAAAGATATGATAGAAGTAGTGCAAGAATTGAAGAGTGGACAAGAGCTTCGCCTTGGTGAAAAGATTGCTACTCGATTGGCTCATAAGTAAAAAAGATTTTATAACTGTAAGCAAGATTTATGGACAAAGATGCGTAATGATGAAATTCCCTAGATGGGAGTACTTGTTTATTCGAGAGCCATCGCAGGATGGCTCTTTTTACAAGTTAGTTAATTAAAATTCCTCTTTATATGTAATCAAGACGATTTGACAAGCTTGTCCTCTAATGAGCGTCTAATAATTTCTTGTTTTATAAGTAAAATGAAGTCGGGATTTAATTTTAGTTCTTTTGCTTTATAATAAGACTCAGTGAGTAACTCAGTAGATAACTGTTCCATATGTTTTGTTTTCAAGGTGAGTCACCTCCTAATAATATAAGGATTGATTCGTTGTTGCATTTAATGTACCAAAAAAATATGACAGTCACAAACGGGTGGTTATCCACATACCTAGGTGGATAAAATGTGTATAGATTGTTAGTAAATTCCAAATTAACTGAAATATTAATGTGGAAAATGTGTACAATTTTATCCACAGGCCATATATCGAAATATGTTGTCGAAAAATTTTTATGAAAACTCCTCAAAGAGGTGAAAGAAATTGAAACTATTTTTACCAAATGAATATGTGAAAAATGTATATCATGTTCAACCAGAAGATTTGAAGAAACGTGGAATTAAAGGTGTTATTACTGATTTAGATAACACTTTAATTGAATGGGATCGTCCAAATGCAACGCCACAACTTGAAGAATGGTTTTTGAAAATGAAAGAGCAAGGCATTCAAGTAACGGTCGTTTCAAATAATAATGAGCAACGAGTGAAAGATTTTGCTGATCCATTAGGCATTCCATTTATTCATAGTGCGCGTAAGCCATTTGTTCGTGCGTTTAAGCGTGCGATACGAGAGATGCAGTTGCAACCAGATGAAGTTGTAGTAATTGGGGATCAGTTACTGACAGATGTGTTAGGTGGAAACCGAGTTGGACTGCATACAATTTTAGTTGTACCAGTAGCACAAACAGACGGATTAGTAACGCGCTTTAATCGAAAAATTGAACGAAGAATTATGAGAAACATGAAGAAAAAAGGTTTAATTAACTGGGAGGAATAAAGTTTGACTGAAACAATTAAATGTATTGGTTGCGGTGTAGAAATTCAAACAGAAGATAAAAATGAAGTGGGATATGCTCCTGCCTCATCTTTAGAAAAAGAACAAGTAATTTGTCAACGCTGTTTTCGATTGAAACATTATAACGAAATTCAAGATGTCTCATTAACAGATGATGATTTCCTACGTATTCTAAACGGTATTGGAAAATCGGATGCGTTAGTAGTTAAAATTGTAGATATTTTCGATTTTAATGGTAGCTGGTTACCTGGCTTACATCGTTTCGTGGGAAATAATAAAGTATTACTTGTTGGGAATAAAGCGGATTTAATTCCTAAGTCAGTAAAACATGATAAAGTAAAGCATTGGATGCGCTATAGTGCAAAGCAGCTAGGATTAAAGCCAGAAGATGTCTTTTTAATTAGTGCAGCGAAAGGACAAGGGATTGCTGAGCTGGCAGATGCGATTGAGTATTACCGCGGCGGAAAAGATGTTTACGTTGTTGGATGTACAAATGTAGGGAAATCAACATTCATTAATCGTATGATTAAAGAATTTAGTGATGAGACTGAAAATGTAATTACAACATCTCATTTCCCAGGAACAACGCTTGATTTAATTGATATCCCGTTAGACGAAGAATCTTCTTTATATGATACGCCAGGTATTATTAACCACCATCAAATGGCTCATTATGTTGGAAAACAAAGCTTAAAGCTTATTACACCAACAAAAGAAATTAAGCCAATGGTATTCCAATTAAATGAAGAACAAACATTGTTCTTTAGCGGATTGGCACGTTTTGATTACGTAAGTGGCGGTCGTCGCGCATTTACTTGTCACTTCTCAAATCGTTTAACAATCCATCGTACAAAGCTTGAGAAAGCAGATGAATTGTATAAAAATCATGCAGGGGATTTACTAAGCCCGCCAACACCAGAAGAATTAGAAAATATGCCAGAGCTAGTGAAATACGAGTTTAATATTCGTGAACCAAAAACGGATGTTGTATTCTCTGGATTAGGATGGGTTACTGTGAACGAACCGGGAGCAAAAATTGTTGCACACGTACCAAAAGGAGTAAGTGTTTCATTGCGTAAATCTTTAATTTAATATGGAGAGGGATTTATGAAACAATTATATGGTGTAATCGGAAATCCAATTGGACATTCATTATCACCCGTTATGCATAACGATGCATTTGAACACTTGAATATGGATGCCCATTATCATGCCTTTCTTGTTAAAGAGGAAGTGCTAGGGGAAGCAGTAAGAGGTTTAAAAGCGTTAGGTATTTCAGGATTTAATGTAACAACTCCGCACAAAGTTGCGATTATGGATTATTTGGATGAGATTGACCCGCTAGCAAAACAAATTGGTGCAGTAAATACGGTGGTTCATAAGGATGGGAAATTGATTGGCTACAATACAGATGGAATTGGTTTTGTCAAAGCGCTACAGTCAATTAGTAGTGAACCACTTCAAGAGAAACGTATTTTATTGCTTGGCGCAGGTGGTGCTAGTCGAGCTATTTATTTTTCACTTGCTGATGTAGGTGTGAAAGAGATTGATGTAGCGAATCGTACAGTAGATAAGGCGAAAGAACTTATTACTGCATGTACGGCTACTGTTCATTCTGTTGCTTTATCGTTAGAGGAAGCAACAGAAGAACAAGAGAATTATGATATTATCATTCAGACGACAACGATAGGTATGCATCCACGTGTCGAACATACGCCGTTACAAATTTCTTCGTTGAAAAAGGGAACGATTGTATCAGATATAATTTATAATCCATTTGAAACGAAAATTTTATGTGAGGCGAAAGAGCAAGGTGCAATGATTCAAAATGGTATTGATATGTTTGTTTATCAAGGAGCGCTTGCATTTGAAATGTGGACAGGGCGCACGCCAAATATCGAACGAATGAAACAATTAGTTATAAGAAAGCTTGGAGGCTAACATATATGTTAACAGGAAAACAAAAAAGATTTTTACGTGCACAGGCACATCATTTAACACCAATTTTTCAAGTAGGAAAAGGCGGAGTAAATGAAAATATGATTAAACAAATTGCAGATACTTTAGAAGCTCGTGAGTTATTTAAAGTAAGTGTGCTACAAAACTGTGAATTCGATCGCCGTGAAGTTGCAGAAGAGCTTGCAAAAGGTGCACGTGCGGAAATCGTTCAAGTAATTGGAAGTACAATTGTTTTATACAAAGAATCAAGAGAAAACAAGCAAATTAAACTTCCTCGATAAAAATAGCATATGCTATTTTTATCACTAGCAATGGTGTAGAGATCGAAACCAATTGAACTTTTATTAACAGTAAACTCTCTTCGGATGGAAATGAAGAGAGTTGCTGTATGTAAAAGGAAGGGGCGTTTCTTTTGAGAAAAATTGGCATCATTGGCGGTACATTTGATCCGCCACATTATGGACATTTGCTCATTGCAAATGAAGTATATCATGCTTTGAATTTAGAAGAAGTATGGTTCTTACCGAACCAAATTCCGCCGCATAAACAAGGGCGGAATATTACAAGTGTAGAAAGTCGCTTACAAATGTTAGAACTTGCGACTGAGGAAGAGGAACATTTTTCTATTTGTTTAGAAGAGCTAAGCAGGAAGGGCCCATCTTATACGTATGACACTATGCTACAATTAACGAAGAAGCATCCGGATGTGCAGTTTCACTTTATTATTGGTGGAGATATGGTTGAGTATTTACCGAAGTGGTATAACATTGAAGCGTTACTTGATCTTGTAACGTTTGTTGGGGTTGCAAGACCAGGTTATACATTGCATACACCTTATCCTATCACCACTGTGGAAATTCCGGAGTTTGCAGTTTCTTCATCTTTATTACGTGAGAGATATAAAGAGAAGAAAACATGCAAATATTTACTTCCTGAAAAAGTACAGGTATATATCGAGAGGAATGGGTTGTATGAATCGTGAGGAAGCACTTCATATTGTGAAACAACAAATGCATGAAAAACGTTATATACACACAATTGGTGTAATGGAGACGGCAATTGAACTTGCTAAATTATACGGTGTGGATGAAAAAAAGGCTGAAGTTGCAGCTATATTCCATGATTATGCGAAGTGTAGAGCGATTTCAGAGATGGAAGAGATCATTAAAAGTGAAGGTTTGCCGAAAGATTTACTTTGTTATAACAAAGAGTTATGGCATGCACCTGTTGGGGCATACTTAGTAGAAAAAGAAGTAGGTATTACAGATCCTGAAATCCTGCAAGCTATTACATATCATACAAGTGGTCATGAGAAAATGACGATGTTAGATAAAGTAATTTATGTAGCTGATTACATTGAGCCTGGGCGAAAGTTTCCAGGGGTGGAGGAAGCTCGTAAACTCGCATATACGGATATAGATCAAGCTTTATTATTTGCGCTAAAGAGAACAATTCAATTTTTAATGGAAAAAGATCAAACGATTTATCCATTAACATTCCAAACATACAATGCAGTTATCAAGGAGGAAATGAGTAAATGAAAGATAAAGATTTATTAGTATTAGCAGCAAAAGCAGCTGATGATAAGAGAGCAGAAGATATGGTTGTCCTAAATATGCAAGGTATTTCACCAATTGCAGATTATTTCATTATTTGTCACGGTAACTCAGATAAGCAAGTGCAAGCAATTGCACGTGAAATTAAAGCGAAAGCACACGAGTTCCAAATCGACGTACAACGTATGGAAGGTTTTGACGAAGCTCGCTGGGTATTAGTTGACCTTGGAGATGTAGTTGCTCATGTATTCCATAAAGATGAGCGTAATCACTATAATTTAGAGCGTCTATGGGGCGATGTGCCACGTGAAGATATTACAGAAGAGTTAGGCCAATGAACTACGAGCAATTTGCGTTGCTGTACGATGAACTAATGAATGATGTCCCTTATGATAAATGGGTGGAATTCACAGAGGAAAGCTTGCAGCAAGCGGATATGAAAGAGGCGAAGATTCTTGATGTAGCATGCGGTACTGGTAATGTAACGCTTCCGCTTGTACAAAAGGGTTACGATGTAATCGGTGTCGATCTTTCGGAAGAAATGTTAGCAGTCGCACAGCAAAAACTAGGCGAGGCAGGATATTTTATTCCTTTTTACCAACAAGATATGCGGGAGCTTGATGTTCCAGGTGAGTTTGACTGTGTAACGATCTTTTGTGATTCATTAAACTATGTATTGCAAGAGGATGGAGTGCAAGAAACATTCCGAAGAGTGTTTCATCATTTACGTCAAGATGGTTTGTTTTTATTTGATGTACATTCTTTATATAAAATACATCATGTATTTCAAAATGAAACATACACAGTGAATGGAGAAGAAATATCTCTTATTTGGAATTGCTTCCCTGGTGAAGATTCAAACAGTGTAGAACATGATTTAACATTCTTTGTTCAAGACCCAGAAGAAGATGTGTACCATCGTTTTGACGAATGTCACGTACAACGTGCATATCCGGTTGAAGAGTTAACGAAATGGCTTGAAGAAGCTGGTTTTACAGTGCTTCGTGTAACTGGTGACTTTGAGCGACTTGAAGTTACAGAACAAACAGAGCGTATTTTCTTCATGGCGAAGAAAAACGGATAAAACAAAAGCAACCGAGAAGGTTGCTTTTGTTTTGTGAAGAAGCTGTAATTTTAGTTCTAGGATAATAAGAAAATGACATACGTGAATTGTGAAAATGCTAGTTTAAGTAAAATGTAATGTGAAAAATTAAGTATTTATAAAAAGGATTTGGAATGACGATGACGTATTTATTATGTGTGTTTATTGAATTGCTGATCAACGCATTTTAAATCTTCATCAAATTTCTCGTGTGTCCGCTCGATTAATTTATGAAACATATCTCCAACATGTTCTTCTAAAACCCGAATACCTTCTCCTGTAACGCCGCCTTTCACACATACTTTTTCTTGTAAAGTAGGCAATGTGAAAATTCCTTTTTCGAGTAGTTTCCCCATTCCAACGACCATTTCACTTACTAAAGTAGTGGCTTCTTCATGTGTAATATTTGTTCTATCTACAGCAGCATTAATGAAACATTGTAATAAATAACTAAAGAATGCAGGGCCGCAGCTTGCTATATCAGATGAAACGCGCGTTATATCTTCTTCTATTACAAGGGGAGTAGAAATGTTTTTGAATAAGCGAAATAGTTTTTGTTGCCATTCTTCAGAGCAGTTACTTCCAAATGTAAATAGTGATGCGCCGGATAGGGCGCGGTTTGTAATGCTCGGAATAATACGAGCAACATGGCAAGGTACAAGTGTCTCTAATTGTGATGGAGATATTGGACTTGTGATAGAAACTAAGCACTTTTCATCAGAAAAATGTTCGGCGTATTTTTGTAAGATTGGGTATATATCTATCGGCTTTACACAAATAAAAATAAGATGCGATCGTTCGATTACCTCATCAATAGTTTTGGCTATATGAACAGAAGGGTATTTTTCCTTTATATGATATGCTTTGGCGGGCGTTCGATTAATGATCGTAAGGCACGAAGGTTTGGTAGCACGGGTTTCTAAAAATGCATCGATTAGTATATTCCCCATGTTTCCTGTCCCTATAATTCCTATGTTCAATGTTTCATCCCTCCTTCGTAACAGCTTTCTCCTAAACAATATGAATGATGTTATAAATTTATGATTAGAGGTGAAAAATGATGTGGGATTTTCCAAAGAAATGGTTAGGATTAGCAGCTATTATTGGAACTGTGCTTTTTCTTCTTTTCTGGAAAACGAACGAGCATACAGAGCAATCAGCTATTGCAACGGATGTTCAAGCGAAAGATATAGAGAAGAAAAGTAAACCGAAAATATCGGATACAAAGCAGCAGAAAAAAATAATTGTAATTGATATGAAAGGGGCTGTTGTTAAAGAGGGGGTGTATGAAATGAAAGAAGGGGACCGGGTCAAGGATGCCATTGAAAAAGCAGGTGGTTTTTTGCCTGAGGCAGATAGGATGAAGGTAAATTTAGCGCAAATGGTACAAGACCAAATGCTTCTTTATGTACCGAATAAAAACGAACAAGTGCAAGAGGGAGCTGCTGTTTCAAAGGGAGAGGGAAAAGTTCAAATAAATGCAGCTTCTAAAGAACAACTTGAAAAAATTACAGGTATTGGTTCTCGGAAAGCGGAAAGTATTTTGAAATATCGAGAGGAACATGGTCCGTTTCAAAAAATAGAAGATTTGTTAGAGATTGATGGGATTGGTGTGAAGTCTTTGGAGAAAATAAAAGATCAAATTATTATTCCGTAAAAGATTGACGAAGTTTTTCTTCATTCGCTACACTACAAGTAGACAAAAAAGTAGGTGAAGAATATGGAACGAATTTCATGGGATCAATATTTTATGACGCAAAGCCATTTGTTATCTTTACGTAGTACATGTACAAGGCTTGCAGTAGGAGCGACAATTGTTCGTGATAAACGAATTATTGCTGGTGGATATAATGGTTCAATTAAAGGTGGCGTACATTGTATAGATGATGGATGCTACGTTATTGATAATCATTGTGTTCGTACAATTCATGCAGAAATGAATGCTTTGTTACAATGTGCAAAATTTGGCGTGAAAACGGAGGAAGCGGAAATTTATGTTACGCATTTTCCTTGTTTACAATGTTGTAAGGCGATTATTCAAAGTGGTATTACAGCAGTTTATTATGCACAGGATTATAAAAATCATCCGTATGCCGTAGAGTTATTTGAAAAAGCGAATGTAACGGTGAAACACGTTCCGCTAGAATATGATATTGCAGCATTAGAGGATCAAAAACGTCATATGGAGTTAAAAGAACTATTTGCATCTTTAGAAAAAGAGAACTTATCAATGGAAGAATTACAGCATGTATTCACGAAAGCAAAAATGATGCTATAAGGAGTGGGTATGAGTTGCAAGGACAATGGGGCTATGTTGCAATCTCATTTATAATAGGGATTGCAATTGCCTTCTCCTCTTCAGTTGTATTGCTGACTTGTTGTCTCGTTGTATATGTTTTCTTTTGTTTATATCGTACTTCGCGTAAAACCTTCTTTTATTGTATGATAGCGTGTTTAAGTGGCGCTATGTACACCACGTATGTTCAAGGACAAAACAAGCCTCTGGGAGAGTCCTATGAAGCTACAAGAGGAGTGATACATAATACACCTCTTATTAATGGAGATCGCCTCTCGTTTCAAATTGAAGATCAGAATAAAAATATAGTGCAGTTAAGTTACAAAATGAAATCAGCTTTGGAAAAGAAACAGATGCGACAATTACATGCAGGAGTATCATGTGTATTCGAAGGTGAGAGGAAAGAACCACAAATAGCTCGGAATTTCCATGGGTTTAATTATCGTGATTATTTATATAAGCAAAATATTCATTTCATATTGGACGCTACATATATTTCTGAATGCCATAAAACATCGTTGTCACTCGTGCAATGGATTCTTCTTTTGAGGCAACAAGCAATCTCAGAAGTTACAGAAATGTTTCCAGAACAATCAGGTGCTTTTATGAATGCATTAGTATTTGGTGATAGACAACAAATGACATTTGAAGTTGAAGAGCAATATCAACAATTCGGTCTCGTGCATTTGTTGGCGATTTCAGGATCGCATATCGTATTGTTAATGGTAATCGTGTATTTTATTTTGCTAAAAAGCGGTGTGACAAGGGAGGTAGCAACAGTATGTCTTATCTTCTGCATTCCTCTATATATGATTTTAGCAGGAGCGTCACCATCTGTTATAAGAGCTTCTCTAACAGGAGTTTTCATGTTAATTGCTTTTATGTGTTCTATTCGTTTATCTAGCTTAGATGCTTTAAGTATAACAGCTATATGTATGCTTATATTTGATCCATATCTCGTGTTTAATATTGGTTTTCAGTTTTCTTTCGTCGGTAGTTTTGCTTTACTTTTATCTGCCCCGCTTTTACTAGAGAGTGGTAATGGAGTAATTCGAAATTCTATTTATATTTCTTTCATTTCACAGCTCGTTAGTACTCCGATTTTGTTATATCACTTCGGTTATTTTTCTCCATATAGTATTTTCTTAAATATCCTATACGTTCCGTTTTTATCTCTCGTTGTATTGCCGTGCAGTATTGTTATTTTGATATGTATACCGATCATTCCGTTTCTTGCAAAAAGGCTTGGGAATGTATTATCAATAGGTTTGAATCTTTCTAATGATTTTTTAAGTTATTGCGAAAACTTACCATTTACCCGTCTTAATTTCGGACAAACACCTATACTTCTTGTAGCCCTATATTGCGTGAGTATTATTAGTATATTGATGGTTTGGGAAAGGCGAATGACGAAGGGGATTCTGTTTATATCTGCGGGTGTATTTCTTTTTATTAGTACATGCCATTATGTATATCCGTATTTTCGAGAAAGTGGAAGTGTTACCTTTCTCGATGTTGGACAGGGAGATGCAATATTAATTCGCCTCCCGTATGATCAAGAGATTTACCTCATTGATACTGGTGGAACAATTCGTCTAAACAAGGAAGAATGGCAACGTAAAAAGCATGAATTTTCTGTCGGAAATGATATTTTGATTCCTTATTTACAAAAGGAAGGTATTAAAAAGATCGATAAATTAATTATAACGCATGGAGATGCGGATCATATAGGTGCTGCGCAACAGTTATTATCAAATATAACCGTAAAAGAAGTTGTATTTGGCCGAAAGGAACAAGATGCGGAATTAGAAAAAATAGTAAAGAAACAGGCTTTAGAAAAGGAAGTGAAAATAAGAGAAGTGAGAGAAGGAGAAAGTTGGAGCATAAATGGAGCGGAATTTTTCGTATTAGCGCCAACAGGGAAGGAGAGCAGTGAAAATAACGCTTCAATTGTAATGTTGGCAAAATTAGGAGGACTAACGTGGTTGTTTACAGGTGATTTAGAAGAAGAAGGTGAGAAGTTTTTAGTAGCTACGTATCCAGAGTTGCGAGCGGATGTTTTAAAGGTTGCTCATCATGGGAGTAATACGTCATCTACAACAACTTTTCTGAGCGTCGTACAGCCTAATATAGCGGTTATCTCTGCCGGTGAGCGTAATAGGTATGGGCACCCTCATAAGGACGTTATAGAGCGTTTTGAGAAGAGGGGGATTGAAATATGGCGTACGGATAAGCAAGGGGCTATCTCCTATGTTTTTAAAGGGGAAAACGGAACCTTTCGCAGCAAAATCACATATGATGAAACACATAATAGATAAAAAAGACTGCCAGTAAGCAGCAGTCTTTAAGAACCGATAAATTTAATAACAGTTGCAATGATGAAAAGTGTTGCGAAAAAACCAAATGAGACGATAAATCCTACCCCTGAATCAATAGCGTCATTGCGTTTACTTTGAACGTTTTGTTCAAAATCATTCATTTAGAATCCCTCCCCAACATTCCACTTTAGTATAAAATATTGTCAGAAAAAAATCTACAATTTCCATGTGAGGAGAAATAGAGCGTTTTTACTACTTTTAGATCATGAAGTAATGTGAATTTTTGTTTCCAAGCATGTTAACAGTTGGCACTTATACTCGAATTTTTATTGCGAATAATAAAGGGAAGGTGATTACCGCACACCAATAAGAAACCCGGGGCTTATTGCGTGGCGTTTAATATAAATAAAGGGACGGGTTATATTGCCTGTTCCTTTGTACTTGTAAAACAAAAGCTAGGGCATTAGTATAAATATATATTGCCAAGTTAGGGAGTAGGAAAAAGTATGAGTGATATACATAAAAAGATTAAAAAGAAGCAGTTTGCTCCATTATATTTACTGTATGGAACGGAAGCGTTTTTTATAAATGAAACGATAAAGCTTATTACAACAGAAGCGCTTGAAGAGGAAGATCGCGAGTTTAATGTTGTTACATATGATTTAGAAGAAGCGTATTTAGAAGATGTGGTTGAGGATGCACGTACACTTCCTTTTTTCGGAGAACGTAAAGTGCTATTAATAAAATCACCGCTCTTTTTAACTTCACAAAAAGAAAAATTGGAACAAAATATAAAAATTTTAGAAGAATATATCGGGGAACCTTCTCCCTTTTCTATTCTTGTTTTTGTTGCGCCTTACGAAAAGCTTGATGAACGAAAAAAAATTACTAAACTGTTAAAGAAAACAGCGGATGTAGTAGAAGCGAATGCAATGCAAGTGCAGGATGTTCAGAAGTGGATTGTTGCTCGGGCGGATGAAGTACATGTGCATATTGATCATGCGGCTGTTAGTTTGTTGTTAGAGCTTGTGGGAAGTAATGTAACAATGTTGGCGAAGGAAATGGACAAGTTAACGTTATACGTCGGTATGGGCGGAGAGATTACACCAAAACTCGTTGCAGAGCTTGTACCAAAATCAGTTGAACAAAATGTGTTTGCTTTGACAGAAAAAGTGGTGAAAAAAGATATCGCGGGTGCGATGCAAATTTTGGATGGATTATTTACGCAGCAGGAGGAACCTATTAAATTGCTTGCGTTATTAGTAAGTCAATTCCGTTTACTGCATCAAGTGAAAGAGTTACAGCAGCGTGGTTACGGCCAAAATCAAATCGCGTCTCATATTGGTGTGCATCCATATCGTGTAAAATTAGCGATGAATCAAACGAAGTTTTTCTCTTTTGAAGAATTAAAAAAAGTGATAATGGAATTAGCGGAAGCTGATTATAGTATGAAAACGGGAAAAATGGATAAAAAACTTGTGCTCGAGTTTTTCTTAATGCGGTTAAATCATATGTGATGAAACAAAAAAAGTTCACGTGCTAAGAGCGTGAACTTTTTTGTATATAAAAAAACGATCCGAATGGATCGTTTTTTAAACGCCTTACGCGTTTACTTGTTTCGCTAAGCGAGATTTTTGACGAGCTGCAGCGTTTTGGTGGATAAGACCTTTACGAGCTGCTTTGTCAAGTTTTTTAGAAGCAGTTTTGAAAGCTTCTTTAGCATTTTCAAGATCGTTATTAGTAACTAAAGCTTCTACAGTTTTAACAGCAGAACGCATGTCAGACTTGATAGAAGCGTTATGTGCACGACGCTCTTCGCTAAGTTTAGCGCGTTTGATAGCAGATTTGATGTTTGCCATACTTTTCACCTCCCTGGTGCAATCGAATGACTCGATTCATAACATAGAACAAGTGATATTCTATCAAACGGTGAAGAGAATTGCAATAGTATATCCATGAAATTTCACGTAAAGGAAAGAATGACCTTATATAACTTTGGGAAATCTAACGATATTTACTATGAATGACGGAGGAGATACGATGAAAGAACCACTAGATTTAAGTAAATATAGTGTTAGAACGGACCTTGCTGTAGAGGCACATCAAATGCTGCAAGAGCGCCAAGAAGAGCAACAAGGGATACAAGGAGTTGTTGTAAAAGAGAGGGAAGAAGAAGGTATTACCATTACGAAAGTAACGATTGATGAAGTTGCCTCGGAATCGATGGGTAAAAAACCTGGAAATTATTTAACGCTTGAAGTACAAGGTATACGTCAACAAGATACGGAGCTGCAACAAAAAGTAGAGCGTATTTTTGCAAAAGAATTTTCTTATTTCTTAGAAGAGGTTGGCGTTACGAAAGAAGCGAGTTGTTTAATTGTTGGTCTTGGAAATTGGAATGTAACGCCGGATGCGCTTGGACCGATAGTTGTAGAAAATGTATTGGTAACGAGACATTTGTTTCAATTGCAACCTGAAAGTGTAGAAGAAGGGTTTAGGCCTGTTAGTGCAATTCGGCCGGGGGTAATGGGGATTACAGGAATTGAAACGAGCGATGTTATTTATGGAATCATTGAGAAGACAAAGCCAGACTTTGTCATTGCAATTGATGCATTAGCTGCTCGTTCTATTGAAAGGGTAAATAGTACGATACAAATTTCTGATACAGGAATTCATCCAGGGTCGGGTGTTGGGAATAAACGTAAGGAACTCAGTAAAGAAACATTAGGTATTCCTGTTATCGCAATTGGTGTTCCGACTGTGGTGGATGCCGTTTCGATTACAAGCGATACAATTGATTTTATTTTGAAACATTTTGGCCGGGAGATGAAAGAAGGAAATAAACCTTCCCGATCTTTGTTGCCGGCTGGTTTTACATTTGGAGAAAAGAAAAAATTAACAGAAGAGGATATGCCGGATGAAAAGAGCCGGAATATGTTTTTAGGTGCTGTAGGTACACTGGAAGATGAAGAGAAGAGAAAATTAATTTATGAAGTGTTATCTCCTCTTGGTCATAATTTAATGGTGACTCCGAAAGAAGTGGATGCTTTCATAGAGGATATGGCAAATGTAATAGCAAGTGGTTTAAATGCAGCGCTGCATCATCAAATTGACCAAGATAATACAGGAGCATATACACATTGATGGGAAGTGACGATAATCATGTAAGCCGCTTTTCGCTTTTATGTATATGTAGTGTGGCTATATGCTTACTTATGGTAATAGCAGGGGTGGCACTTGCAAATCATGGGTTGAAAAGTATGAAAGGTTATCAGCAAATGTCGTATGAACAAATCGCTCATATGACAGGAACAAAAGGTGAGGCCACTGAATCAGAAACTTTGGAAGGTTCGTTTTCCGCTACTGAAAAACAAAAACAATTAGAAAGCTTAAAAAGTTTTAATATTGTAGAAGGAATGGGTATGGCGATAGCAAGCGTTGCCTATGAAATAACAAAGTTTGGAACAGATATAGTTGTTGGGAAAGTAAAAGGGATTTTTAGTTAAGAGTCAAACGGAGGACGGTTGTTTTACAGGTTTGTAAGACAGCCGTTCTTTAATTTGAAAAAGGTTTGTCTCTTATGGTTTGTTCGCATAAGATATAAATAGAATGATTTGTATTGTAAGCAGCACGAGTTTTCATTGAATCTTTGCTGCTCTATTGATATAATCAGTGCTAGTGTATATTGGCGAGACTATTAGGAGTTGAGAACATAGATGAACAAAGAAGAAAGAGCAAAAAGACAGTCCAAAATTCGTAATTTCTCTATCATTGCTCATATTGACCACGGAAAGTCAACGTTAGCAGACCGTATTTTAGAGAAAACAAACGCGTTAACACAACGTGAAATGAAAGCTCAGTTGCTTGACTCTATGGATTTAGAGCGTGAGCGTGGTATTACAATTAAATTAAACGCAGTACAATTAAACTATAAAGCAAAAGACGGCGAAGAATATATTCTTCACTTAATTGATACACCAGGACACGTCGACTTTACGTACGAAGTATCTCGTAGTTTAGCGGCTTGTGAAGGTGCAATTCTTGTAGTAGATGCAGCGCAAGGTATTGAAGCGCAAACGTTAGCGAACGTATACTTAGCGCTTGATAACAATTTAGAAATTTTACCGGTTATTAATAAAATCGATTTACCAAGTGCAGACCCAGAGCGTGTACGCCAAGAGGTGGAAGATGTAATTGGGTTAGATGCATCAGAAGCTGTACTTGCTTCGGCAAAAGCTGGGATTGGTATCGAAGAGATTTTAGAACAAATCGTTGAAAAAGTGCCAGCACCAACAGGTGATTCAGAAGAACCGTTACAATGTATGATCTTTGACTCTTTATATGATCCATACCGCGGTGTAATTGCGTATATCCGTGTTGTAAATGGAACGGTAAAAGTTGGCGATAAAGTACGTATGATGGCAACTGGAAAAGAATTTGAAGTAACAGAAGTAGGTGTGTTTACACCGAAAACTACGCAACGTGATGAGTTAACAGTAGGTGATGTAGGTTTCTTAGCGGCATCGATTAAAAATGTTGGTGACACACGCGTTGGTGATACGATTACACACGCGAAACGTCCAGCAGCTGAGCCGTTAGCAGGTTATCGTAAATTAAACCCAATGGTATTCTGTGGTTTATATCCGATTGATTCTGCACGTTACAACGACTTACGTGATGCGCTAGAGAAATTAGAATTAAACGATTCTGCTCTTGAGTTTGAGCCAGAAACATCTCAAGCGCTAGGATTTGGTTTCCGTTGTGGATTCTTAGGACTTCTTCATATGGAAATCATTCAAGAGCGTATTGAACGTGAATTTAAAATTGATTTAATTACAACAGCGCCAAGTGTTATTTATAAAGTATTCTTAACGAATGGTGAAGACATGATTGTCGATAACCCGTCTAATATGCCGAATCCACAGACAATTGATCGTGTTGAAGAGCCATTTGTTAAAGCAGCAATTATGGTTCCGAATGACTATGTTGGAGCTGTAATGGAAATCTGCCAAGGTAAACGCGGAACGTTTATTGATATGCAATATTTAGATGAAACGCGTGTTACTTTGACATATGAAATCCCATTATCAGAAATCGTATATGACTTCTTCGATCAGTTGAAATCAAATACGAAAGGATATGCATCATTTGATTATGAGTTAATTGGTTACAAACCATCTAAACTTGTGAAAATGGATATTCTTTTAAATTCTGAGCAAGTCGATGCTCTATCATTTATCGTACACCGTGATTCAGCATATGACCGTGGTAAAGTAATCGTAGAAAAATTAAAAGAATTAATTCCAAGACAGCAGTTCGAAGTGCCAATTCAAGCGACGATCGGAAACAAAGTTGTAGCGCGTTCTACAATTAAAGCGATGCGTAAAAACGTACTTGCGAAATGTTACGGTGGTGACATTTCTCGTAAGCGTAAACTTCTTGATAAGCAAAAAGAAGGTAAAAAACGTATGAAGTCTGTTGGTTCTGTAGAAGTACCGCAAGAAGCATTCATGGCTGTACTGAAAATGGATGACAACTAATAGTTGGAATGAAAAAAGAAGTCGTTTATGCGGCTTCTTTTTTACGTATAATTACTTTTTAGACATCTGAGTAGCTCTCATTTACAATAGTGAGAGAGCTTTTTAGTTCATATAAAGTTAGGAGTTTGTTAATGTCCGAAAATATTCGAAAAGATATTCAAGAAAAAATACAAAATGGCAATTTTAATTGTGAAAAGGAATTGACGCTTTCTATTATTAGTGGAAAGTGGAAAGTTGTGATATTGTGGCATCTTGGTGTGGAAGGGCCTCATCGTTTTAGTGAATTACAGCGATTATTTCCGAGCATTTCTCATAAAGTTTTATCAAACCAATTAAAAGAGTTAATGGAAGATGGGATTGTTGATCGAACAGTATACCCAGAAATTCCACCGCGAGTGGAATATTATATGACGGAATTAGGCATGTCGCTTTTACCAATCGTTGAAATGATGTATGATTGGGGAAAAATGCGAATGGAACAAATTCGTAATACGTTAGAGAAGTAAAAGAAGCCTCCCGAGCGTGGAGGTTTTCTTTTTAGAAAGGTAGGAGTTATTTTTGGTGCAAGCTGCATATATTCATATTCCGTTTTGTCAGCATATTTGTCACTATTGTGATTTTAATAAAGTGTTTATTGAACGCCAGCCGGTCGATCAATATTTAGAGTATTTAGAGAAAGAAATAATAAATACAGTTCAAAAGGTACCGTTTGATAGTATGAAAACGATTTTTGTTGGCGGGGGAACTCCAACAGCATTAAATATGGAACAGACAAAGAAATTATTAAATATTATAAATCGTCGTTTACGTCCGTTTGCCCCGAATTGTGAATTAACATTTGAAGCGAATCCAGGTGATTTGCCGAAAGAGAAATTAAATGTATTGCTAGAAGGTGGAGTGAACCGAATTAGTTTTGGGGTGCAAACATTTCGAGATGAATTGCTTGAGAAAATTGGACGTAAGCATACGAGAGAAGATGCGTTTGTAGCAATTAGAGAAGCGCAGGAAGTGGGCTTCAAAAATATAAATGTAGATATTATTTATGCTCTGCCGGGACAGACGATAGAAGATGTAAAAGAAACGTTAGATATTGCTTTTACGCTTGGTGTACAACATTTCTCGGCATATTCATTAATTGTGGAACCGAAAACTGTGTTTTATAACTTAATGAATAAAGGGAAATTAAGACTACCAGGTGAAGACCATGAAGCGAAAATGTACGAAATGGTAATGGATGAAATGGAGAAACATGGCTATACCCAGTATGAAATTAGTAATTTCTCAAAAGGTAATAATGAAAGTAGACATAATCTCACATACTGGAATAATGAAGAGTATTATGGATTTGGAGCTGGGGCGCATAGTTATGTAAATGGAGAACGTATCCAAAATGTAGGGCCGCTCAAGCAATATTTCAATAAAATCGATGAAACCGGATTTCCGTATTTAGATGTTCACGTGGTGACGGAGAAAGAAAAAATGGAAGAAGAGTTGTTCTTAGGACTCCGAAAAACAAAAGGTGTATCTAAAATAGCGTTTCAAAAGAAATTTAATATGGAAATGGATCAAGTTTTCGCGAAGCAGTTACAAAACAACCAAGAACAAGGATTGCTTGAAGAGAGCGATGGATATGTTCGTTTAACGCGAAAAGGAAAATTATTAGGGAATGAAGTATTCCAATCATTTTTGATTGACTAATTAAATGTTCCATTAACGTGAAAAAGTTTCATTATTTCGTGACGTTTCCGTTGACAATTGAATGTCAATTTTGGTAAGTTATTAATAGATTTAGCACTCGAAGACAAAGAGTGCTAACAGAGGTGATGATGAGATGCTTACGGAACGTCAGCTCTTAATTTTACAAACAATTATTGATGACTTTATTGGATCAGCGCAACCTGTTGGGTCAAGGACGTTGGCTAAAAAAGATGAAATTACATTTAGTTCAGCTACTATACGAAATGAAATGGCTGATTTAGAGGAACTAGGATTTATTGAGAAAACGCATAGTTCTTCTGGACGTGTTCCTTCTGAAAAAGGATACCGATTTTATGTAGACCATCTTTTAGCGCCGCAAAATTTACCGAACGATGAAATTGTACAAATTAAAGATTTATTTGCTGAAAGAATTTTTGAAGCGGAAAAGATTGCACAACAATCAGCTCAAATTTTATCAGAGCTTACAAATTATACGGCCATTGTTCTTGGACCGAAGTTAAGCACAAATAAACTTAAAAACGTACAAATTGTTCCGCTTGATCGTCAAACCGCAGTCGCTATTATTGTAACGGATACAGGGCATGTACAAAGCAAAACGATTACCGTTCCGGAATCTGTTGATTTATCAGATTTAGAAAAAATGGTTAATATTTTAAATGAAAAGCTATCGGGCGTACCAATGTCGGAACTCCATAATAAAATCTTTAAGGAGATTGTTACGGTATTGCGTGGGTATGTTCATAATTACGATAGTGCAATAAAAATATTGGATGGTACATTTCAAGTTCCGTTATCGGAAAAGATATACTTTGGAGGGAAGGCAAATATGCTTTCGCAACCAGAGTTTCATGACATTCAAAAAGTTAGATCTTTACTTACCATGATTGATAACGAAGCTGAGTTTTATGATATTTTGCGTCATAAACAAGTTGGTATTCAAGTGAAAATTGGTAGGGAAAACTCTGCGACAGCCATGGAAGATTGTAGTTTGATTTCTGCAACATATTCGATTGGAGAAGAACAACTTGGAACAATTGCAATTTTAGGTCCAACGAGAATGCAATACTCTCGTGTAATTAGTTTGTTGCAGTTATTTACAAGGCAAATTACAGATGGACTAAAAAAATAAAGAATAAAGAAGAATACATTCGCTCAAGTGATAAGCAATACATCACTGTGTGTAATATATAACTATACTTAGGTAATCATGCTATGCATGATACCTAATACCTTTTAAGGAGGTGAAAATTGTGGAAGAGCGTAACGAACAAGTTGTAGAAGAAGTGAAAGAAGAAGTAAAAGAAGCACAAGTTGAAGAAGCCGTAACATCTGAAGACAGCGAAGAAACTGTTGAAGAAAAAAGTGAGGCTGCTCTTTTACAAGAAAAAGTAGATGAATTGCAAGCGAAACTGACGGAAACGGAAGGCCGTATGCTACGTCTACAAGCTGATTTTGAAAATTATAAGCGTCGTGTTCAAATGGATAAACAGGCTGCTGAAAAATATAGAGCACAAAGTCTTGTTTCAGATATTTTGCCAGCTCTTGATAATTTTGAAAGAGCGATGCAAGTGGAAGCAACTGATGAGCAAATGAAGTCCTTATTACAAGGGATGGAAATGGTATATCGTCAATTGTTAGAAGCGATGACAAAAGAAGGTGTAGAAGCGATTGAAGCTGTTGGTAAACAGTTTGATCCTCATGAACACCAAGCTGTTATGCAAGTAGAAGACAGCGAATTTGAATCAAATGCGGTTGTGGAAGAATTCCAAAAAGGTTATAAATTAAAAGACCGTGTAATTCGCCCATCGATGGTAAAAGTAAATCAATAATTTACATAAAAGTAGGAGGATTCGCCATGAGTAAAATTATCGGTATTGACTTAGGTACAACAAACTCTTGTGTAGCTGTTATGGAAGGTGGAGAACCAAAGGTTATCCCAAATCCAGAAGGAAACCGTACAACACCTTCTGTTGTAGCTTTCAAAAATGAAGAACGTCAAGTTGGGGAAGTAGCAAAGCGTCAAGCAATTACAAACCCAAATACAATCATGTCTGTTAAACGTCATATGGGTACAGACTACAAAGTAGAAATCGAAGGTAAAGAATATACACCTCAAGAAATTTCTGCAATCATTTTACAAAACTTAAAAGCTTCTGCTGAAGCATATTTAGGTGAAACAGTAACGAAAGCTGTTATTACAGTACCTGCATACTTCAACGATGCAGAGCGTCAAGCAACGAAAGATGCTGGTCGTATCGCTGGTTTAGAAGTTGAGCGTATCATTAACGAACCAACAGCAGCAGCGCTTGCTTACGGTTTAGAAAAACAAGATGAAGAGCAAAAAATCTTAGTATATGATTTAGGTGGCGGTACATTTGATGTATCTATCCTTGAGTTAGCAGATGGAACATTTGAAGTTATTTCAACTGCTGGTGACAACCGTCTTGGTGGAGATGACTTTGACCAAGTTATCATTGATCACTTAGTAGCTGAGTTCAAAAAAGAAAATAACATTGATTTAAGCCAAGATAAAATGGCACTTCAACGTTTGAAAGATGCAGCTGAAAAAGCGAAAAAAGATCTTTCAGGTGTAACACAAACACAAATTTCATTGCCATTCATTAGTGCTGGAGCTGCTGGTCCATTACACTTAGAATTAACATTAACAAGAGCGAAATTCGAAGAGCTTTCAGCAAACCTTGTTGAAAGAACATTAGAACCAACTCGTCGTGCTTTAAAAGATGCTGGTCTATCTGCAAGTGAATTAGATCGCGTTATCCTTGTAGGTGGTTCTACTCGTATCCCAGCTGTACAAGAAGCTATTAAACGTGAAACTGGTAAAGAACCATATAAAGGTGTAAACCCGGATGAAGTTGTAGCATTAGGTGCTGCAGTTCAAGGTGGCGTACTTACTGGTGATGTAGAAGGCGTACTATTATTAGATGTAACTCCACTTTCTTTAGGTATTGAAACTATGGGTGGTGTGTTCACGAAATTAATCGAGCGTAACACTACAATTCCAACGAGTAAATCACAAGTATTCTCAACAGCTGCTGATAACCAACCAGCAGTAGACATTCATGTATTACAAGGTGAGCGTCCAATGTCAGCTGACAACAAAACGTTAGGACGTTTCCAATTAACGGATATCCCACCAGCACCACGTGGTATTCCACAAATCGAAGTAACATTCGATATTGATGCGAACGGTATCGTTAACGTACGTGCAAAAGATTTAGGAACAAGCAAAGAACAAGCTATTACAATCCAATCTTCTTCAGGTCTTTCTGATGAAGAAGTAGATCGTATGGTAAAAGAAGCAGAAGCAAACGCTGACGCTGACCAAAAACGTAAGGAAGAAGTTGAACTTCGTAACGAAGCTGACCAACTTGTATTCCAAACAGATAAAGTTGTAAAAGATTTAGAAGGTAAAGTAGATGCAGCTGAAGTTGCAAAAGCAACAGAAGCGAAAGAAGCATTACAAGCTGCGATTGAGAAGAACGAGCTTGAGGAAATCCGTGCGAAAAAAGACGCTTTACAAGAAATCGTACAACAACTAACTGTTAAACTATATGAGCAAGCTCAAGCAGCTGCAGGGCAAGCAGAAGGTGCACAAGGAGCACAAGATGCTGGCGCGAAGAAAGACAATGTAGTAGACGCTGAGTTTGAAGAAGTAAAAGAAGACAAGTAATTCAACTTTAAACATAATAAGTAAGATGACAAAAAGTCAAAGTCAAGCGTGCCTTGGCTTTGGCTTTTTTCACGAATGAGAAGGAATGTGTGAGGGTCTTAAGTTTTTTACTTTGCATACTGTAAGTGAGGAAACTTTGTTGCAAAGCACTTTCTTTCGGTGTTAAAATTACGTTTATGTGAAAGATTCGGGGGTTGTAAATTTATGAGTAAACGAGATTATTATGAGGTCCTTGGACTTAGCAAGGGTGCTTCAAAAGATGAAATAAAAAAAGCGTATCGTCGTTTGGCTAAAAAATACCATCCAGACGTAAGTAAAGAAGAAAATGCAATTGAAAAGTTTAAAGAAGTACAAGAAGCATACGAAGTATTAAGCGACGATCAAAAGCGTGCGCAATATGATCAATTTGGTCATGCTGGTGCTAATCAAGGCTTCGGCGGCTTTGGCGGCGGAGGAGACTTCGGTGGTGGCTTCGGTTTTGAAGATATCTTTAGTTCATTCTTTGGCGGCGGTGGCGGCAGACGTCGTGATCCAAATGCTCCACGCCAAGGTGCTGACTTACAATATCAAGTCACTTTAGATTTTGAAGAAGCTATTTTTGGTAAAGAGTTAAATGTTGAGATTCCAGTAGAAGATCCATGTGATACTTGTAAAGGTAGCGGGGCAAAACCAGGAACTTCAAAAGAAACATGTAAACATTGCTCAGGATCAGGGCAAGTAAGTGTAGAACAAAATACACCATTTGGTCGTATCGTAAACCGTCAAGCTTGCGGTCATTGTTCAGGAACTGGGCAAATCATTAAAGAAAAATGTACGACATGCCACGGTTCTGGTAAAGTTCGTAAACGTAAAAAAATCAATGTTAAAATTCCAGCAGGTATCGATAATGGTCAACAAATCCGCGTATCTGGAAAAGGTGAAGCGGGCGTAAATGGCGGCCCAGCAGGAGATTTATATGTTGTTGTTCATGTAAGAAATCATGAATTCTTTGAGCGCGAAGGAGATCACATTATTTGCGAAATGCCATTAACATTTGCGCAAATGGCACTTGGTGATGAAGTAGAAGTTCCTACTGTTCATGGTAAAGTGAAGCTGAAAATTCCAGCAGGAACACAAACAGGAACAGAATTCCGCCTAAAAGGTAAGGGTGCTCCGAACGTACGTGGATACGGTCAAGGAGATCAATATGTAGTCGTGCGTGTTGTTGTACCGACGAAATTAACTTCACAGCAAAAAGATTTATTGCGTGAATTTGCAGGACAAGAAGAGCAGGATGATAGTTTATTCGGAAAGCTTAAACGTGCTTTCAAAGGGGAATAATGGAAATAAAAAATGGAGTTGGTAAATTGTGAAATGGTCAGAAATTAGTATTCATACAACAGAAGAAGCAGTAGAAGCTGTCTCTCATATTTTACATGAAGCTGGTGCTAGTGGAGTTGCGATTGAGGACCCAGCGGAGTTGACGAAAGAGCGCGAGCAACAATATGGTGAAATTTATGCATTGAACCCAGATGAGTATCCGGCAGAAGGTGTGTTAATAAAAGCATATTTCCCGCAAACGGATTCTTTACATGAAACAATTGCAGGTGTAAAATCATCTATTGATGTGCTTCCATCTTACGACATCGAAATTGGTACTGGAAATATTACCGTTAACGAAGTCAATGAAGAAGATTGGGCTACTGCTTGGAAAAAATATTACCATCCAGTACAAATTTCTGATACATTCACAATTGTACCGACTTGGGAAGAATATACACCATCTTCTCCGGAAGAAAAAATTATTGAATTAGATCCAGGTATGGCGTTTGGGACAGGAACTCATCCAACAACAACGATGTGTATCCGTGCTTTAGAAAGAACAGTACAACCAGGTAACACAATCATTGATGTAGGAACAGGTTCTGGTGTACTGAGTATTGCAGCAGCAAAATTAGGTGCGTCTTCTGTTCAAGCATATGATTTAGACCCGGTTGCAGTTGAAAGTGCAGAAATGAATGTACGTTTAAATAAAACAGATGATATCGTATCTGTTGGACAAAATAGTCTTTTAGAGGGTATTGAAGGTCCTGTTGATTTAATCGTAGCTAACTTATTAGCAGAAATTATTCTTTTATTCCCTGAAGATGCAGCAAGAGTTGTGAAGTCAGGCGGATTATTTATTACATCGGGCATTATTGCTGCAAAGGAAAAAGTAATTTCTGAAGCGCTAGAAAAAGCTGGATTTACAATTGAAGAAGTGTTGCGAATGGAAGATTGGGTAGCAATTATTGCACGAAATGCGTAATATAGATTTTAGTCTATAATGAAAAGGGGAGTCTCTCACTATAAGGTGAGGGACTTGCCGTTTGTTATATGAAAAATGATAACGTTTCGTTCTTTTCGTAAGTATTGGCTTACGAAAGGAACGAAACTCTACTAAGGTGATTATATGCAACGTTATTTTGTAGAAGAGAAATATGTAAATGAGACAAGTATTCGCATTGTAGGTGATGACGTACATCATATAGCAAGAGTGATGCGTATGTCAGCTGGTGATCACATTTATTGCTGTGTAAACGGAAAAACAGCCGTATGTTCAATTGATGAAATTACCAGTGAATTTATTAATACGGCTATTGTAGAATGGGTAGAGACGTCAAGTGAACTTCCTGTTTTCGTGACGATTGCAAGTGGACTGCCGAAAGGAGACAAGCTAGAGTTAATTTTTCAAAAAGGAACTGAGCTTGGGGCAGCTGCATTCTTACCATTTCAAGCATCTCGCTCTATCGTAAAATGGGATGCGAAAAAAGCTGATAAAAAAGTTGAGCGTTTAAGAAAAATTGTGAAAGAAGCTGCGGAACAATCACATAGAAGTGAAATTCCAGAAGTACACGCCCCAGCATCGTTTAAACAATTGTTGTCAATGAGTGGTGAGTATGATGTTTGCCTTGTTGCTTACGAAGAGGAAGCGAAACAAGGCGAGAAATCTAATTTTGCGAAAGCTTTAACGATGATGAAACCAGGTCAAAAGCTATTGATTGTATTTGGCCCAGAAGGCGGTTTAGCTGAGGAAGAGATTACAGCGCTTCGTGAACATAAATTTGTACCATGTAGTTTAGGACCAAGAATTTTAAGAACAGAAACGGCGCCGTTATACGCGTTAAGTGCTGCTTCGTATCATTTTGAATTGATGGGGTGATGATCAATGTCAACTGTTGCGTTCCATACGTTAGGTTGTAAAGTAAACCACTATGAAACAGAAGCCATTTGGCAATTGTTTAAACAAGGTGGATATGAAAGAACTGAATATGAAAAGAAAGCTGATGTATATGTTATCAATACATGTACAGTAACAAATACGGGAGATAAGAAAAGTCGTCAAGTTATTAGACGTGCTGTTCGTCAAAACCCAGATGCGGTTATTTGTGTAACGGGATGTTATGCACAAACATCTCCAGCGGAAATTATGGCGATTCCAGGTGTAGATATTGTAGTTGGTACACAAGATCGTGAAAAGATGTTAGGATACATCGAAGAATTCCGTAAAGAGCGTCAGCCAATTAATGCTGTCCGCAACATTATGAAAACACGTGTATACGAAGAACTGGATGTACCTTACTTCACGGATCGTACACGTGCATCTTTAAAAATACAAGAAGGTTGTAATAACTTCTGTACATTCTGTATTATTCCTTGGGCGCGTGGTTTAATGCGTTCTCGCGATGGGAAAGAAGTTATTAAACAAGCGCAGCAATTAGTAGATGCAGGCTATAAGGAAATCGTATTAACAGGTATTCATACAGGTGGATACGGTGAAGATATTAAAGATTATAACTTAGCTGGATTACTTCGTGATATGGAAGCGGAAGTAGACGGATTAAAACGTCTTCGTATTTCTTCTATTGAAGCGAGTCAGATTTCAGATGAAGTAATTGAAGTGTTAGATAAGTCTGAAGTAGTTGTACGTCACTTACACATTCCGTTGCAATCTGGATCTAATACTGTATTAAAGCGTATGCGTCGTAAGTATACGATGGAATTTTTCCAGGAGCGCTTAGATCGTTTGAAAGAAGCGTTACCAGGTCTTGCGATTACATCAGACGTAATCGTTGGTTTCCCAGGTGAAACAGAAGAAGAATTCATGGAAACATACAATTTCATTAAAGAGAATCGCTTCTCTGAGTTGCACGTATTCCCGTACTCAAAACGTACAGGAACACCTGCAGCGCGTATGGAAGATCAAGTTCCTGAAGATGTGAAGAATGATCGTGTTCACCGTTTAATTGAACTATCTAATCAATTAGCGAAAGAGTATGCATCACAGTTTGAAGGAGAAGTACTTGAAATTATTCCAGAAGAACAATTTAAAGAGGGCGACCGTGAAGGCCTATATGTAGGTTATACAGATAACTACTTGAAAATTGTATTTGAAGGATCAGAAGAATTAATCGGTAAATTAGTGAAAGTAAAAATCACAAAAGCTGGTTATCCATATAACGAAGCGCAATTTGTTCGTGTCCTTGAAGATGATGTGAAAAAGGAATCAGCAAGCGCATAAAGTGAAACTTTAATGAGCGTGGGATTCATTCCCCGCTCATTATTAGCCCGCACCAATCGGGATAAAAAAGCATGCAAATGGAAACGATTTGCATGCTTTCTTTTTTAGTGGAGAAGTTAAGTACTGAAAATATACGAAATGAGTAGTTTTTCCGTACGTTTCTGCATGAAAAAAGGTATAATGACAAAAATATAGTTGCCTTCAGGGGAAAAGATAACAGCTATCTGCATAGTTTTTGAAAAAGGAAGAGCATCTATTCTTCTTTTATTCTGTCAAATAGTTGACCTGAAGTGATAAAATGTATTATAATCGTAAAAGACATGCTGAAGAAGTGTTTCTTTTTGCATGCTGGAGTTAGTATGTAAGTGTGATGTTTCGGAGGGAGGGAAAGAGAATGTCAAAAACAGTCGTTCGTAAAAACGAGTCTTTGGAGGATGCACTTCGCCGTTTTAAAAGATCGGTTTCTAAAACTGGTACACTTGCTGAAGCAAGAAAGCGCGAGTTTTATGAAAAACCAAGTGTAAAACGTAAGAAGAAATCTGAAGCGGCAAGAAAGCGTAAATTCTAAGAGAGGGTGTAAGTTATGAGTCTTCTCGGTCGTTTAAACGATGATATGAAACAAGCGATGAAGAATAAACAAAAAGAAAAATTAACCGTCATTCGTATGGTTAAGGCTGCTTTACAAAATGAAGGTATTAAACTACAGCATACTCTTACTGAAGAAGAGGAACTAACAGTTTTAGCTCGTGAAGTAAAACAGCATAAGGACTCCCTCCTTGAATTTAAAAAAGCTGGTCGTGAAGACCTTGTTAATAAACTGCAAAGTGAAATTCAGATTTTAAGCGCATATTTGCCGGAGCAATTAACGGAAGAAGAGCTAGTTGATATAATCAAGCAAGTTATTTCTGAAGTTGGTGCGACGTCTAAAGCAGATATGGGTAAGGTGATGACTGCTGTTATGCCGAAAGTAAAAGGTAAAACAGATGGATCGCTTGTGAATAAGCTGGTTATCCAGCTATTAGCATAAAAAAACGTCTCATTTCGTATGAGACGTTTTTTTATGCTTTTTTCAGTTTGGACGTGATATTACAAGCTCTTTTTTCATACATATGGGATGAGAGGGGGTCTTTTGGGATGAAAAAATTAGAACAAATGAAGAATTGGTTAACGAAGCAAATAGACCTACCAGTGGATGTGCTAATGGATCTACCTCGGATCACGCTTGTTGGGCAAGTGCATATCTATATAGAAAATCATCGAGGTTTATTAGTGTTTTCAGATAAAGAAGTAAGATTGTTGTTAAAGCATGGTCAGTTATTAATTAAGGGGCAGTCCTTTGTTATTAAAACAATCCTTCCGGAAGAACTTTTGCTTGAAGGGATAATTGAGCAAGTGACGTTTTTAGAAGACGAACAGAAAGAGAAGTAAGGGAAACTTCCGTATGTGAAGTTTTTCTTCTTTATTCTAATGATTTGTCCCTACTATTTAAGTTTATCCCGCTTTAATGGGCAGTAAGCCCCCGCCTCAAAATTCAGCGAAAGCAAAGAAGTTAGGTGGGGGTCGGGCTATCCATTAAAGTCCAATTGGTGAGGGCTGATTAAAGTCTCACTTTATCCCGCTATTTATGGAAAATAAAACTCTTTATTTCATTTTCGTACGAGCTATTTTGCTAATTAAAGTGAAAAGTAGTGTGTCTACTTTTGGAAAGGTAGTGAAGGTAGTAGATGAAAAATAAATGGTTTATAAAGTGGCTTGGATATGTAAAGGTACGAATTGAAGGTAGAGGAGCGGAGCGGTTTGTTAACGAATGTGTGCGTAGAAAATTATTAGTTTGGGACGTTAAGAAAATCGCCGATGAAACGTTAGTCTTTTGTATGCTATTACGAGATGTGAAAAAAATAAAGCCGATTTATAGAAAAAATGAGTGTAAACTATATTTTATTGGGCGTTACGGTTTTCCATTTTGGAATAAGCGCTTAATTAAAAATAGTGGATTCTTAATTGGTTTTTTAATTTTCTTCTTTGGCATGATTGCATTATCGAATATGGTTTGGAAAATTGAAATTACAGGAGCGAAACCTGAAACAGAATATATATTGATGAAAGAATTGGACAAAATGGGTATTAAAAAAGGAAAATTACAATTCCAAATGCCTAGTGTAGAAGATGTACAACGTCATTTGACGGACAATATTAATGCGATTACTTGGGCAGGATTAGAAGTAAGGGGAACGACGTACCATTTTAAAATTGTTGAAAAAAATGAGCCGAAAAAAGAAAAAGAACAAAGGCCGCAAAATTTAGTGGCAAAAAAAGAAGCGATTGTTACAAAAACATTTGTTGAAGTTGGAAAACCAGTCGTTTTAAAAAATGATCATGTAGAAAAAGGGCAGCTTCTCGTATCAGGGATATACGGTAATGAGGAGAGTCCAACCATTGTTTCGGCGAAAGGTATTGTATATGGAGAAACGTGGTACACATCTGAGGTGAATGTACCACTCAAGACGCAATTTCAAGTATATACTGGTAATACGTATAATGAGCATTACCTTACATTTGGGAGTACAAAAATAAAAATATGGGGATTTCAGCATGATAAGTATAAACGTTCTCGTACGGAAAGTGTAAAACATGATGTGAAATTATTTGGTTTTACACTGCCGATTGCATATGAAAAAGATGTAGTGCGAGAAGAGGAAGAGGCGAACCGAGAATATACAGAAAAACAGGCAATGAAAGTAGCGAAAGAAATGGCCGAAAAAGAACTAAAGAAAAAATTGGATGAACATGCTATGATTGTAAGTGATAAGATTTTGAGTAAAGAGGTTGAGGCGGATCAACTAAAAGTCACTTTGCATTATACTGTGATTGAAAATATTGCAGAGCCACAACCAATATCCGAATCCGATATTCAAGGAGACTGAGTAATGGCAGAACAATTAGTAGAAATGAACCAACAATTGGAAAATACTAACGAAGCAATCGCTCTTTTTGGAGTCAATGATGCTCATTTGAAAGTAATTGAACGGGAACTGAATGTATCAATCGTAACTAGAGGTGAAACTGTTCATGCATCTGGAGCAGTTGAAACTGTGACACTCGTAGAAAAAATCTTACAACAACTACTTGTTGTTATTCGAAAAGGTGTGTCAATTACAGAAAGAGATGTTGCGTATGCAATTCAGCTCGCACAACAAGGGAAAATTGCTCAATTTGAAGAGTTATATGAAGAAGAAATCTTTAAAACGGCAAAAGGTAAATCCATTCGTGTAAAAACGATGGGACAAAGAAGATATATTCATGCAATGAAGAAAAATGATATTGTATTTGGAATAGGACCTGCCGGGACTGGGAAAACATACTTAGCTGTAGTAATGGCTGTAAGAGCTTTAAAGCAAGGGTATGTAAAGAAAATCATTTTAACGAGACCGGCTGTAGAAGCTGGAGAAAGTTTAGGATTTTTACCAGGTGATTTGAAAGAGAAGGTAGATCCGTACTTACGTCCATTGTATGATGCTCTGCACGATATTCTTGGACAAGAATATACGCAGCGTATGATGGAGAGAGGTGTAATTGAAATCGCACCTCTTGCTTATATGAGAGGACGTACGCTCGATGATTCATTTGTTATTTTAGATGAAGCGCAAAATACAACGGGTGCACAAATAAAAATGTTTTTAACTAGATTAGGTTTTAGTTCTAAAATGGTTATTACGGGGGACCCTTCACAAGTAGACTTACCAAAAGGGGTAAAATCAGGGCTTACGCTAGCCGCTAACATTTTATCTGGTGTATCAGGTCTTTCATTCATTACGTTAGAACAAACGGACGTTGTAAGGCATCCACTGGTACAACGTATTATTGAGGCATATGATAAAATGGAATGATCCTATTTGTCAGGATCATTTCTTTTTGTATTAAGGTTGGCGAACGGCATATTTTTTACTATCATAAAAGATAAGAGAAATAAACTATAGGTACTGGTGTATAAAAATGTTACCTAAAAGTATCGTTGGCTAGAAGAAATGAAAGCTATAAATAGTTTCACTTTATTTCTAGAGAGGAGAAGGTATTGAAATCATGTTAAGATCTCAAGAAATTTCTAAGTGGTTTCGTAATTTACAACATTCGAAAAAACTAAGTTGGATTTCTTACGTTTTATTAGGGGCGGTGCTGTTTTTTGCACTTATGAATAATGTGAAACCAGAGCAATTAGATGTTGATATGTATTCTATTGCGAAAAAAACAATTCATTCTCCTATTAAAATTGAAGATAAGGTTATAACGGAAAGAAAAAAACAAGAGGCCGCTCAAAAAGTCGGGGATCAATATACATATAGAAGTGAATATAAACAAAATAGAGTAGATATTGTAAATGATGTTTTTGCTAAGGTGAATGAAGTAATTCAGGAGATGAAAGCTGCTGGACCTGAAGAGCAAAAAAAGATGACCGATGCGAATAAATTAGAAAAGTTGAAGAAGAAGTTGCCATCTAATTTAACGAAGGAATTATCGGATGAGAATTTATTATACTTTATTAATGCAGAACCGGATCAATTAGAATTAGCAAAGAATGCGGCTTTAACGTCTGTTAGCGTTATCATGGGTGGAAATATTAAAATGTCCGAAGAAATGGCAGCAAAAGAGCGATTTGTTAATGAAATGAAAAGCCTGAATGTGAATAGCGGATTGAAAGAAGCTGTGAATGCGCTAGGATCATATGCGATTACAGCAAATTATTTCTATGATCCGGCTGTAACGAAAGAGAAGAAGAAAGCAGAAGAAGATTTAGTTCCACCTGTTTATATTCTTCAAGGACAAGTTATTGTTAGAGAAGGTGAAACAATTTCAAGTGATATGTATAATCAGTTGAAATTAGTCGGTTTATTAGAAAAAGGTAATAGTTTTCAGCCTTATGTTGGATTAGCGGTGCTCATTGGTGTGTTACTATACTTTATGCATAAACAGTTTGAAGTATTTTTACAGCGGAAAAGAGAAGACAAACCGTACATTTTAGCGTATATTACAATTTTGTCTATCACGATTGTTTTAATGAAAATTATTAGTTTGTTTCAAAAGCTTGAATATGCAGGAATTGCGTATGTTGTCCCAGTTGCGATGGGAACGATACTTGTAAAACTAATGATTGGCGATCGATTTGTATTTTTAACAAGTATGATTTTTTCTGTGTGCGGAAGTATTATGTTTAATGAAGGAGTAACAAGTACACTAAATTATAGTGTAGGCATTTATGTGTTATTAAGTTCATTATCAGTGAGCATTTTCTTAAGAGAAAAAAATCGTCGTACGATGATTTTACAAGCTGGTATACTCGTTTCAATCTTAAATGTAGTCGTCTTGGCGGCGTTATTATTATTACGTAATGGGAATTTTTCGCCTCTTGAAATTGGTACCCAATTATTAATGGCTTCCCTTTCAGGAATTATCTCATCCGTTTTGGCTATGGGGATATTACCATATTTAGAAAGTGGACTTGGAATTGTATCAAGTATGAAGCTTATGGAATTATCAAGTCCGAATCATCCGCTGTTGCGTAGAATTTTATTAGAAGCGCCAGGGACATATCACCATAGTGTAATGGTAGCAAATCTTTCTGAGGCGGCTTGTGAAGCAGTTGGAGCAAATGGTGTATTAGCGCGTGTAGGGGCGTACTATCATGATGTAGGAAAAACAGTACAACCACAATTCTTTATTGAAAACCAGATGGGAATTGAAAATCCGCATGATAAATTAGATCCTGTGACGAGTAAAGATATTATCATTGCTCATGTAACCGATGGAGTAAAGATGCTTGAAGAATACCATATTCCGCAAGAAATTATCGATATTGCTGGACAACACCATGGTACAACGCTCCTGAAATATTTTTATTATAAGGCGATTAAAGAAGATAAAGAAAAATATACAGAAGAGATGTTCCGTTATCCGGGATCAAAAGCAACTTCTAAAGAATCGGCAATAGTTGGTATTGCGGATAGTGTTGAGGCAGCGGTACGTTCTATGAATCACCCAACGCCAGATCAAATTAATAATTTAGTACAAAGTATTATTAAAGATCGCCTGCAAGATGGGCAATTTAGTGAATGTGATTTGACATTTAAGGAACTACAAATCGTTGGAAAAACGTTATGTGAAACGTTAAATGGTATTTTCCATTCGCGTATTACATATCCGGAACCACCGGAAGATAAGGAGAAAGAATGAGTTTATTAATTGATTTCATTGATGAAACAGAAGAAGTGAAAGAAGAGTATGTGAATTTAATTCGTGAGATATTAGGAAAAGCAGCTCAAATGGAAAAAATAGAGGATGGTGCAGAGTTATCAGTAACATTTGTAGATAACGAACGCATTCGCGAGATTAATCGTGATTACCGAGATAAGGATCAGCCTACTGATGTCATTTCTTTTGCTATGGAAGAAATGGGAGAAGGAGAAATGGAAATTGTAGGTGTAGAGATGCCGCGTATGTTAGGTGATCTTATTATTTCTATTCCGAGAGCGAAAGAACAAGCTGAAGAGTATGGACATTCTTTTGATCGTGAACTTGGCTTTTTAGCGTTACATGGCTTTTTACATTTACTTGGTTATGACCACATGACAGAAGAGGATGAAAAAGAAATGTTCGGAAGACAAAAAGAAATTTTAGAAGCATTTGGATTAGGACGATGAAAAAAGGAAAACTTATAGATAGTTTTGGGTATGCTATAGTCGGTATATTCTTTTGTCTTCGTCATGAACGAAATATGAAAATTCATTATTTAGCCGCAGTTGTTGTTATATGCTGCGGCTTTTATTTCCATATTACAAAAGTAGAATGGATGGTATTACTTATTGTAATAGGAATTGTAATGAGTTTAGAGATGGTAAATACGGCTGTGGAAAAAACAGTAGATTTAGCGACTACCGATATACATCCGTTTGCGAAAGTCGCAAAGGATGTCGCGGCGGGAGCGGTTTTATTGTTTGCGATAATAGCCGTTATAATTGGTGCTATTATCTTTTTACCGTATGTGGTATAGTTGCATTCCAAAGCTTTTCTTAAGCTTTGAAGGTGCCGTAAAGGCCTTTAATAAGAGAGTGTATCTATTCACAGCTGTGAACAGGAAGGATGCGGGAATATGAATGGTCAACAATTAATTCAAGAAGCAATCGAAGCGCGTAAACAAGCGTACGTACCATATTCTAAATTTCAAGTAGGTGCAGCATTATTAACGCAGGATGGAAAAGTATATCGTGGATGTAATGTTGAGAATGCTTCATATGGCTTATGTAACTGTGCAGAAAGAACAGCTTTATTTAAGGCGGTTTCTGAAGGAGATAAAGAGTTTGTAGCTATCGCAATTGTGGCGGATACGAAGCGTCCAGTACCTCCTTGTGGAGCATGTCGACAAGTTATGGTAGAATTATGTAAACAGGATACGAAAGTATACCTATCAAATTTACATGGTGACGTTCAAGAGACAACAGTCGGGGAATTGTTACCAGGAGCATTTTTAGCGGAGGATTTACATGAATAGAAAAGGTTATAAATCAGGTTTTGTCTCTATTATTGGCAGACCGAATGTTGGGAAATCTACATTTTTAAATCGTATTATTGGTCAAAAAATTGCTATTATGAGTGACAAGCCACAAACAACTCGTAATAAAATTCAAGGCGTATATACAGAAAATGATTCACAAGTAATTTTTATTGATACCCCAGGAATACATAAACCGAAACATAAACTAGGCGATTTCATGGTGAAGATGGCGCAAACGACATTAAAAGAAGTTGATATCGTTCTATTTATGGTGAATGCTGTTGAAGGCTTTGGTCGTGGTGAAGAATTCATCATCGAGAAGTTAAAAGAAACGAAACAACCAGTATTTTTAGTTATTAATAAAATTGACCAAGTTCACCCAGAACAATTATTAGAGTTAATTGATCAATATCGCAAATTACATGACTTTGCAGAAATCGTACCAATTTCTGCATTAGACGGTAATAACGTAGAGGCCCTAATTGGTACAATTAAAAAGTATTTACCGGAAGGACCACAATACTACCCAGATAATCAAGTAACGGATCATCCGGAGAGATTTATTATTGCAGAGCTTATTCGTGAGAAAGTACTACATTTAACACGTGAAGAAGTGCCGCATTCTGTAGCTGTTGTTATCGATGCAATTCAAAAACGCGAGGGCGGGGCAGTTTATATTAATGCAACGATTGTTGTGGAACGTCCGTCGCAAAAAGGGATTATTATCGGAAAACAAGGGAAGATGTTAAAAGAAGTCGGTAAGCGAGCTCGTTTTGATATTGAAGCATTACTTGGTTCTAAAGTATTTTTAGAAGTATGGGTAAAAGTGCAAAAAGATTGGCGTAATAAAATGTCTCAGCTTCGTGACCTTGGTTTCCGCGAAGACGAGTATTAAAATAGAGTAAAGCTGTAATCAGCGGATGTTTTGTTCATCCGCTGATTATTGGTTTTTACGAGTTTTGATAAATTAGGAAAAATTTTTCTCACATGAAAATGGACAAAATGGGTCAATTTAATAACAACAAAGGAAATTGGTTTATAGGCTACGCTTATTGAGAAAGGTGGATTCTTATGCTAGATTTTACCTGGAAGTTTTTCTCCAAAACAGGAAGCATTGAGACGTATTTGCTTTTGAAAGAAATGGAAAAAGACGTAAACGATGAGATGGATCAACATGAAGAGGAGCTAGCGCATCTAGACTCTCCAATTTCTTGACCCGTTTTGTTCAAACCTTGGATGGTGACGAACATGTTTCAAAAAGTTGAGGGCATCGTTATCCGTACGACAGATTACGGAGAAACGAACAAGATTGTTACAATATTCTCAAGAGAATTGGGTAAGGTAAGTGCAATGGCAAGAGGAGCGAAAAAACCGAAAAGCCGGTTAGCATCTGTTTCGCAACTTATGACACATGGTCATTTTCTTATTCAAATGGGATCTGGACTTGGAACTTTGCAACAAGGCGAGATTATTTCAACTATGAAAGAAATTCGCGAGGATATATTTTTAACTGCTTATGCATCATTTATTGTTGAGTTAACTGATAAAGCAACAGAAGATAAAAAACATAATCCATATTTATTTGAAATGTTATATCAAACGTTGCATTATATGTGTGAGGGTGTTGATCCAGAAGTATTATCATTAATTTATCAAACGAAAATGCTTCCGGTATTAGGGATGCGCCCGTACTTTGATACATGTGCGATTTGTCATCAAGAAACAGATTTTGTCGCCTTCTCTGTTAGGGAGGGCGGTTTTCTGTGCTCACGTCATGCTGAGCAAGATCAGTATCGTATACCAGTGGGGGAAGCCGTTCATAAATTATTACGTCTTTTCTACCACTTCGATTTACATAGACTTGGCAATGTATCAGTGAAGGATAGCACAAAAAAACAAATGCGTTTAGTATTGAATACATATTATGATGAATATTGCGGGATTTATTTGAAATCAAGACGTTTCTTAGAACAACTTGATAAGTTTCAAATATAATTTGGGGCCGTATACGGTCCTTTTTACATCCTTTCTTTTTCGAATAGCATATTTAGTATATAATATTTAAGAGATAGTATAACTTTTTTCGTTGTGCATTAAAGGTGGTGATTATCATAGAGCTGAATAAACGGCAAGAACATATCATTCAGATTGTAAAAGATCACGGTCCTATTACAGGGGAGTCAATTGCTGCGCAATTGGGATTAACACGTGCAACGCTAAGACCAGACTTAGCAATTTTAACGATGGCTGGTTATTTAGAAGCACGTCCACGCGTAGGTTATTTTTATACGGGTAAAACTGGGGGGCAGTTATTATCTGAAGCTGTTAAGAAAATTAAAGTACAAGATTATCAATCTAGACCGGTTGTAATTGATAAAAATGTATCGGTATACGATGCGATTTGTACTATGTTTTTAGAGGATGTAGGTACATTATTCGTTGTAGATCAATCGACTCTATTAGTAGGCGTTGTATCTCGTAAAGATTTATTACGAGCTAGCTTAGGGAAGCAGGATTTAACCTCACTTCCGGTTAATATTATCATGACAAGGATGCCAAACATTGCGATGTGTCGTAGAGAAGATTCTTTATATGATATTGCGATGGAATTAATAGAAAGACAGATTGATGCGATGCCAGTTGTAAAAGATACGAAACAAGGTTTAGAAGTGGTTGGACGAATTACAAAAACAAATATTACACGTGCGTTTGTAAACTTAGTAAATAACGAATAAGTGTAATTTGTTTAAAGTGAGGTAATGTAATGGATAATAAAATCGTATATGTCGTATCTGACTCTGTAGGAGAAACGGCTGATTTGGTTGTTCGAGCAGCAATGGGGCAATTCCCATTTGCTCCTGATATTAGACGTGTGCCGTATGTAGAAGATACAGGGACATTAAAAGAAGTGATTTCGATTGCTAAGAGCAATCAAGCACTTATTTGTTTTACGTTAGTAAAGCCTGACATGCGCCAATATTTAGTGACAGAGGCTGCAAAAGAAGGTGTAGAGGCATATGATATTATTGGCCCTCTAATCGATCAAATTGAAGAAATTACCGGGCAAGTGCCTAGATATGAGCCTGGTGTTGTTCGTAGGTTAGATGAAGAATACTTTAAAAAGATTGAAGCGATTGAGTTTGCTGTGAAGTATGATGATGGTAGAGATGCACGTGGTATTTTAAAAGCAGATATCGTGTTAATTGGGATTTCACGCACATCAAAAACACCACTTTCTCAATATTTAGCTCATAACAAACGTTTGAAAGTTGCCAACGTACCACTAGTACCAGAAGTAGATCCGCCTGAAGAATTATATCAAGTGGCTAAAGAAAAATGCTTCGGTTTGAAAATTACGCCAGAGAAGTTAAATCATATTCGAAAAGAGCGATTGAAATCACTTGGACTAAGTGATGGAGCAACATATGCCAATATTAATCGTATTAAAGAAGAGATTGATCACTTTGAGAATGTAGTTAGTAAAATAAATTGTCAAGTAATTGATGTATCGAACAAAGCGATTGAAGAAACAGCTAACATTATTGTGAATGCAGTGCAAAACCAAAAAATGTTTTAGCACATTTACCAAAGGTGAATGTGCTTTTTTCGCTCGTGAGAAACACAGTGCCTGCTGATTTCGTAATAGATGATAGCGAAGTGGTTATGCTTATATTTTTCGGTCTTTTTATTATGCTAAAGGTAGGATTTCACTATCCTGAAATAGAAGATGAAAAAATAAAGGGATATGTAGCGTAGTTGAAGAAAATATATTATAATAAAAAATTGTGATAAAAACCTATATTTTACGTTTAGACTTTAATTTTTCAGAATAAACTAGGGATAGGATTTAAGAAATGACATGTAATTACGTTAAATCGACAAAATCTATACAAGAAAACGCACATTATGGAAGGATTCGCAGAAGGGATGTAGAATACAGAAATATGCAAAACATCAATATGGTATGAGTTGATGCAGATGCATATACTGTGAAGGCTGACAATTGTGCGAGCTGGAACGAAATTTCATGTCAAAATTTTGTTTGTCACATCGTATGCTCATCGTTTAAGGAAGCAGCGAGGGAATTTGGATCTATGTAGATGCTGAATAAGCAAAAGTTGATTTCTTTATATGTATCAACATGCAAAAAACAGATCTCGTGATCACATAGGATATGGTGCTTGCTAGTCTTCTTATGAAAAAGTGCATATGTATTGTCTCCATGAGGTACATTTGTAATAGATGAGCAAATGGATACAATTTTATATAGTAGGTACGTATCTGCGAAGTTACGCAGAAAAGGGTCTGCAAAATCGCTTGATAACGTGATCGACAACATTTTCTAATAAGTTTAGAAAAAATATTGTCGAATTATAAAGGAATTTTTTAATTTATATCGAATACAAAATACGACACGGAGATGGAGTTATGGGGAACAGAATTCCTGAAGAAGTTGTTGAACAAATTCGGACATCATCCGATATTGTCGAAGTGATTGGTGAATACGTTCAACTTAGAAAACAGGGACGTAACTATTTCGGCCTTTGTCCGTTTCATGGTGAGAATTCTCCTTCATTCTCTGTTTCATCTGACAAGCAAATTTTTCATTGCTTCGGATGTGGAGAAGGTGGAAATGTATTTTCCTTTCTAATGAAAATGGAAGGACTGGCTTTTACCGAAGCTGTTCAAAAGCTAGGTGAAAGAAATGGAATTGCGGTTGCAGAGTATACATCAGGGCAAGGACAACAAGAAGACATATCTGATGACACTGTCATCATGCAACAGGCTCATGAACTTTTGAAAAAGTATTATCATCATTTATTAGTAAATACAGAAGAAGGAAATGAAGCACTTTCGTATTTGTTAAAACGTGGTATTACAAAAGAGATGATTGAGAAGTTTGAAATTGGTTATGCGTCACCTGCTTGGGATGCAGCAACGAAAATTTTACAAAAAAGAGGTTTATCGCTATCAAGTATGGAACAAGCTGGTCTTCTCATAAGAAGCGAGAAGGATGGTAGTCATTATGATCGCTTCCGTGGAAGAGTTATGTTTCCAATCTATACGTTACAAGGTAAAGTGATAGCGTTTAGTGGAAGGGCATTAGGAGATGACACTCCGAAATATTTAAATAGCCCAGAAACACCAATTTTTCACAAAAGTAAATTGTTGTATAACTTCCACCAAGCGAGGCCGTTTATTAGAAAACGTGGGCAAGTGGTCCTTTTTGAAGGGTATGCTGACGTACTAGCTGCGGTAAAAAGTGGTGTGGAAGAAGCTGTTGCGACAATGGGAACAGCTTTAACTGAAGAACAAGCAAAACTTCTGCGACGTAACGTTGAAACTGTTGTTCTTTGCTATGATGGTGATAAAGCAGGGCGAGAAGCGACGATGAAAGCAGGGCAATTATTGTTGCAAGTTGGTTGCCAAGTGAAAGTTACATCCTTGCCAGATAAGCTTGATCCTGATGAATATGTGCAACAATATGGGACAACTGCTTTTGAAAATCTTGTGAAATCAAGTATAAGTTTTGTTGGTTTTAAAATAAATTATTTGCGTTTAGGGAAAAATTTGCAAGATGAGTCGGGCAAAGAAGAGTATGTGAAAAGTGTTTTAAAAGAGTTATCGTTGTTACAGGATGCGATGCAGGCAGAATCATATTTGAAGTCATTATCGCAAGAATTTTCGTATTCAATGGAAACACTTTTGAATCAATTGCACCAATATCGCAAAGAACAAAAGGTACAGCAAAAACAAGTAAAGCAGGTTTCTAAGCCGTCTCAAATTGTTCAAACAAAACCGAAGTTAACAGGTTTTGAAAGGGCAGAAAGAGAAATTATTTACCATATGTTGCAAAGTCCAGAAGTGGCCGTTCGTATGGAATCCCACATAGAAGATTTTCATACAGAAGAACATAAAGGGATTTTATATGAACTATACGCATATTATGAAAAGGGAAATGAACCTTCAGTCGGAACATTTTTAAGTTGGCTCTCTGATGAAAAGTTGAAAAATATTATTACTGATATTTCGACGGATGAATTTATTAATCCAGAATACACAGAAGAAGTGTTACAAGGCCATTTGGAGACGCTTAGACGTCATCAAGAAAAACTTGAAAAGATGGAAATCATCTTCAAGATAAAACAAATGGAAAAAACAGATCCTGTAGAGGCTGCTAAATATTATGTAGCATATTTACAAAATCAAAAAGCGAGAAAATAGCTTTTTTGATAAATTTTTAGTATAATGAATGTTTGTATCTCGCGTAAGGAGGGGAACAGATGGCTGACAAACCAGCTCGTTCTAAACAAATTGAAACTGAAATGACCCTTGAGCAAGTGAAAGAACAACTCACTGAGCTCGGAAAAAAACGTGGCGTTCTTACATATGAAGAGATTGCAGAACGCATGAATGGATTTGAAATTGAATCCGATCAAATGGATGAATACTATGAATATTTAGGTGAACAAGGGATTGACTTAGTTGGCGACAATGACAACGACGAAGGCCCTAATAATCGCCAAATAGCAAAATCGGAAGAAGAATTCGACCTCAATGATTTAAGTGTACCACCAGGGGTTAAAATCAACGATCCTGTTCGTATGTATTTAAAAGAAATTGGTCGTGTAGATTTACTATCTGCAGAAGAAGAAATTCGACTTGCAACGCGTATTGAAGAAGGCGATGAAGAAGCGAAACGTCGTCTTGCAGAAGCAAACTTACGTCTTGTAGTAAGTATTGCAAAGCGCTACGTGGGCCGTGGTATGCTTTTCTTAGACTTAATCCAAGAAGGGAATATGGGTCTAATTAAAGCGGTTGAAAAGTTCGATTATCGTAAAGGTTTCAAATTTAGTACGTATGCAACTTGGTGGATTCGCCAAGCAATTACACGTGCGATTGCAGACCAAGCAAGAACAATTCGTATCCCAGTTCATATGGTTGAAACGATTAATAAGTTAATTCGTGTACAACGTCAATTATTACAAGATTTAGGACGTGAACCATCTCCTGAAGAGATTGGTGAAGAAATGGATCTTGCTCCAGAAAAAGTACGTGAAATCTTGAAAATTGCACAGGAGCCAGTTTCTCTTGAAACACCGATTGGTGAAGAAGATGACTCCCATTTAGGTGATTTCATTGAAGACCAAGAAGCAACATCGCCTGCGGACCATGCAGCGTATGAATTGCTAAAAGAACAATTAGAAGATGTGTTAGATACACTAACAGATCGTGAAGAAAATGTTCTACGTCTTCGTTTTGGTTTAGATGATGGACGAACTCGTACGCTTGAAGAAGTTGGGAAAGTATTCGGCGTAACGAGAGAACGTATCCGTCAAATTGAAGCAAAAGCACTTCGTAAATTGAGACATCCAAGCCGTAGTAAGCGTCTTAAGGATTTCTTAGAATAGGCTACCTTTAAGTTTACTTCACTTTTGTGAAGTAAACTTTTTTATTTTGTTAATTTTTGTTAAACTTTAGCTGTCAGCAACGATTACAATTTCTTGTAATTTATTTTACAGAATTGTCTTTTGATTTGCAAATGCTCATTTTTCGATTTTTCGATTAATTTTGTTTATTCTATACAAAAATATATGTAGAAAAGTGAAAAATATGATGAGAAACGTTAATAATTATCGAAATAATAAGCGATATAACAATAAAAAACAATAAACTGAATTTATGGAATATTTTTAACGATTAGTAGTTTACTCTTTTCTGATAGAGCGTTTTCAAGTACAATGGAAATGACTGAATCATCTAACTATTTAGGGGTATAGAGGGGGGAGAAGAGATATGAAACGTAATCCGCTGATTCCGTTCGCTCTTATTGCAGCATTGGGTATTATCGTTATGTTTGTATTTTCATTTCAGGGGCTAAATAAATCTAAAGAGTTAGCTGATGCAAAAAATGGCGGGAAGCCAGCACAAACAGCATCCAAGCCAGAGGATATTGTGAAGCAAAGCTGTACGAGCTGCCACGGTGATCAATTACAAGGGGCGGTAGGACCTAATTTACAAAAAATTGGTGGGAAACTTTCAAAGGATGAAATTAAAGAAATTCTTTCGAAAGGAAAAGGCAATATGCCACCGAATATAGTTCCAGCTGATCAAGCCGCTAAAGTAGCTGATTGGTTATCGAAGAAAAAATAAAGTTCCGTATAACAAGCCTTTTGCTTAAGCAAAAGGCTTGTTTTTCTATATTTTCTAAAATACGATGAATGATAGAGAAGTGAATTGTTGTTATAGGCTTGCAACAACTACTATAAATTCATTATCATGGAGACAGACTGACAAGAGAAGGAGTAATGGAAATACATGAATGAAGTAAAGCTTTCAAAACGATTAGAAGAAGTTGTGCGTGAAATACCAGTAGGATCTACAGTTGCCGATATTGGATCGGATCATGCGTATTTACCGTGTTATACAATTATAAATAATATTGCTACTAAAGCAGTTGCTGGAGAGGTTGTAGATGGACCATTTCGCTCTGCGCAGGCAACTGTAGCTGAAAGTGGCTTACAAGATAAAGTAGATGTGCGTAAAGGGAATGGATTAGCTGTTATCGAGCCAGGAGAAGTAGATGTAATTACGGTTGCCGGAATGGGCGGAGCGTTAATTCGTGATATTTTAGAAAGTGGTAAAGAAAAATTAGAAGGTGTAACACGTTTAATCTTACAGCCGAATATTGCAGCGCATCACATTCGTGAATGGTTTATTGCGAATGGATGGGAGCTTATCCATGAAAAAATCGTAAAAGAAGATGGGAAAATTTACGAGATTTTAGTAGGGGAGCGAGGAAATATCACGGTTCCTTACTCTGAAAATAAACAGGCTGAATTATTTATGGGACCATTTTTAATGAAAGAAAAAAGTGAAGCTTTCGTTGAAAAGTGGGAAGGAGAATTAAAAAACTTCCAAAATATTTTAAAGCAGTTAGAACGTGCGGCTGATTCTGAAGAAACAAAAGCGAAGCGTGCGGAAGTAGAAGCGAAAATGAAAATGATAGGGGAGGTTTTATCATGAGTAAAATTCCAAATGGCCATGAAATTATTTCGTTATTTGAAAGTATGTATCCGAAGCATTTGGCGATGGAAGGAGATAAGATTGGCTTGCAGATTGGAGCGCTTAATAAACCCGTGCAGCACGTATTAATTGCGTTAGATGTAACGGAAGAAGTTGTGGATGAAGCAATTCAATTAGGAGCGAATGTCATTATTGCGCATCATCCTTTAATTTTTAACCCGCTAAAAGCGATTCATACAGATAAGGCATATGGGAAAATTATTGAAAAGTGTATTAAAAATGATATTGCAATCTATGCCGCGCATACAAATGTGGATGTTGCTAAGGGCGGGGTAAATGATTTACTTGCTGAGGCGTTAGGATTGCAAAATACAGAAGTTTTGGCACCGACATATGCAGAAGAAATGAAAAAAATTGTTGTGTTTGTGCCTGAAACTCATGCAGAAGAAGTACGAAAAGCATTAGGAGACGCAGGTGCTGGTCATATCGGCAATTATAGTCACTGTACGTTTAATAGCGAGGGTACAGGTACGTTTGTACCTCAAGAGGGGACAAATCCTTATATCGGGGAAACTGGACAGTTAGAGCGCGTAGAAGAAGTGCGAATCGAAACGATTATTCCAGCTTCACTACAACGAAAAGTGATTAAAGCAATGGTAACAGCACATCCATATGAAGAAGTAGCCTATGATGTGTATCCACTTGATAACAAAGGTGAAACGTTAGGGCTTGGAAAAATAGGGTATTTACAAGAAGAAATGACACTTGGACAGTTTGCGGAACATGTAAAGCAATCGTTAGATGTAAAGGGTGCGCGAGTTGTTGGGAAATTAGATGATAAAGTGCGCAAAGTAGCTGTACTTGGTGGCGATGGTAACAAATACATCAATCAAGCTAAATTTAAAGGTGCGGATGTATATGTAACAGGTGACATGTATTATCATGTTGCCCATGATGCGATGATGCTCGGTTTAAATATCGTCGACCCAGGACATAACGTTGAAAAGGTAATGAAGCAAGGTGTACAAAAGCAATTACAAGAAAAAGCAGATGCAAAGAAACTGAATGTACATATTCATGCTTCACAGTTACATACAGATCCATTTACATTTGTATAAGAAAAATAAAAAACCGTTGCTCATATAGGCAACGGTTTTTATTATTGTTCTTTTTTCACTTTTACACGAGGTAATATTTTTTGTAACGGTACTTTTCGAACTCTTTCCCATGTAGCAGGATTCATTGGGTCATATTGCTCTAAGAAAGCGATAACCTCTTTTGTAATTGGTGTTGGAGTAGAAGCGCCTGCTGTAACAGCTACGTTCTCGACACCTTGTAGCCATTCTAATTTGATTTCACTTACGTCCGCAACGCGGTATGCTTTCGTACCAGCGATTTCTTGCGATACTTGTGCTAAACGGTTTGAGTTATTACTTTTCGGGTCACCGACAACAATTGTTAAGTCTGCAACATCAGCTTGTTTGGCAACCGCTTCTTGGCGAACTTGAGTTGCTAAACAAATTTCCTTATGGAACTCTGCTGTTGGGAATTTCTTCTGAATGTCCTCCATTAAATGTTGAACATCCCATTGACTCATCGTTGTTTGATTTGTAACTAAAATTTTATCCGTTGGAATTTCTAATGTTTTTAAATCATCGGCTCTTTCGATAAGATGAACGATGTCAGGTGCGATACCAACTGCGCCTTCTGGTTCTGGATGATTTTTTTTGCCAATATAAATGACATGGTAACCTTCAGCTTTCTTTGCTTCAATAAGGTCATGTGTTTTTGTAACATCTGGGCAAGTGGCATCGATTGTTGTTAAACCTTTTTCTTTTGCACGTTGTTTAACTTCTGGAGAAACACCGTGTGCAGTGAAAATAACAGTACCAGAATCGATTTTATCTAAAATGTCTAATCGACTTGGACCATCTAGTGTGATGATGCCATCTTCTTCGAACGCATCTGTTACATGTTTGTTGTGAACAATCATACCTAAAATATAAATAGGTCTTGGTAATGATGTATCTAATGCGGCGTTACGTGCAATAACCATCGCGTCCACAACACCGTAGCAATAACCACGAGGGGAAATTTTAACAATTTTCATACGAGTAATCCTCTCCTTCTAAACAAGGGATACTTTTGTGCATAGTCTTTTACATTATAAAGGAGGAGTGGATAGAAAACAAAGGATTGTTACACATATAGTTTTGGTTTTGTTGCTATTTTTTGAACAGGCTCCTCTCGTACTTCTTTTTCTATGACTGGCTCAATCACCATTTTTTTTCTTTTTCTTTTTTTGGATGGAGGATGTGGAGTTGCTACCTCAACCTTTTCTGTTACGTCTTCAGTTTGATCTTCGGTTGGATTTTCTTCCGTACTTTTTCCAGAGGTTAGAATTTTAACAATGCTTGGTAGGTTACGCATAATGGGACCGTACTGTTCGACGACAGGGCTTACAGATTGAACGACTTGTGATACTTTTTCGATATTATTTATCATATTAGTTGGATTCGAAATTAAATTCGAAAAAAAACTACCGATGCCGCTACTTGATGTGTCTGTATTTGCTGCACCGCCGCGCGTGTCGTTTGATTCATACATTTGAGGAGGGATCATTTGCTCGGGATGCTGCTGCATGTATGGTTGATATTGCTGTCGATATTGTTGCGGGTATTGGTGTTGGTATTGTTGCTGATATTGCTGTCGATATTGAGGTGGCGGTTGCTGGTGCTGGTGCATCATTGGTGGTCCTTCCATTTGTCGATAAGGCGGAACCATTTGCATGAAAGCTTCGGTTGGATCGTGTTTTTTAAAGAGTTTAGCAAGAAATCCTTTCTTTTTTTGTGCCATCGGTGGTAGTTGTGGAATTGGATATGGTGTATAAGGTTGCTGCCCTGGATTCGGATACATTTGCCTCATGGGGGATTTTGGAAACATGTGAGAAATCCTCCTTTCTTCAGTTAGGTATATACACATACAATATGCAATAAGAGGGAAGAAGGTTAGTTTTTGAAGTAAAAACCTAAACTAAAGATGGATTTTACTTGTAGATTTCGATATAATGTAGACTTGACTGATTTGTGCGCGCAGTAGAAATTTAGAAAGAAGGTGTAACTTATGACACAACAAACTTTTACACAGTATGATTTTAAACCATTTTTAATAGATGCAGTTCGTGAACTACGCTTTACAGAGCCGACAGGAATTCAACAGAAAATTTTCCCGGTCGTGAAAAAAGGTGTAAGTGTAATTGGACAATCCCAAACAGGTTCTGGGAAAACACATGCATACTTACTTCCTACATTGAACAGAATTAACCCAGGTCGTGAAGAAGTACAACTTGTTATTACAGCGCCTACTCGTGAGTTAGCACAACAAATTTACGAAGAAATCGTGAAATTAACAAAGTTCTGTGCGGAAGATCAAATGATTACAGCACGTTGTTTAATTGGTGGAACTGATAAACAACGATCAATTGAAAAGTTGAAAAAACAACCTCATATTGTAGTTGGAACACCAGGACGTATTAAAGACTTAGTAGAAGAACAAGCACTGTTTGTTCATAAAGCAAATACAATTATTGTCGATGAAGCAGACTTAATGCTTGATATGGGATTCATTCATGATGTAGATAAGATTGCAGCACGCATGCCTAAAAACTTGCAAATGTTAGTTTTCTCTGCAACAATTCCTCAAAAACTAAAACCGTTTCTGAAGAAATACATGGAGAATCCAGAGCATATTCATATCAATCCAAAACAAGTTGCGGCTGGAAATATCGAGCATTATTTAGTGCCTTCTAAACATCGTAACAAAATCGATTTAGTGAAAAGAATGTTGCTACAATTTAAGCCGTATTTAGCAGTTGTTTTCACGAATACGAAGAAAATGGCGGATCAAGTTGCTGACGGATTAACGGAACGCGGCTTAAAAGTTGGACGAATTCACGGAGATTTATCACCTCGTGATCGTAAAAAAATGATGAAACAAATTCGTGACCTTGAATTCCAATATATTGTTGCAACTGATTTAGCAGCTCGTGGTATTGATATTGAAGGAATTAGTCATGTTATTAACTACGAACTTCCATCAGATTTAGATTTCTTCGTTCACCGAGTGGGAAGAACAGCACGTGCAGGCTATTCAGGTATTGCAGTGACGATTTATGATCCAGCAAACGAAGAAGCGTTAGATAGTTTAGAAAAACAACGTCATATCGAGTTTAAACATGTAGATTTACGTGGAGATGAGTGGACGGATTTAGGTGAACGTCGTCGTCGTAAGAGCCGTAAAAAACCAAATGATGAACTTGATGTTATGGCAACGAAAGTTGTTAAAAAACCGAAAAAAGTAAAACCAAACTATAAACGTAAACTTGCAACAGAACGTGACAAAGTGAAAAGAAAATATAGCAATAAAAAAAGATAAGGGATTTCCCTTATCTTTTTTTATCCAGCTATTTGTGAGAGCCGTAATCAATATGGATAGAAAATATTGATTAAAGTTTCGCTTCATCTAGATAATGTAAATGAAGAGTATAGTCTGTTTAAATAGTCGTATAAATTTATGTAGTGCGTTTTTTGTGAACAAACAATTCACTACATATTTCTACAAATTATGCTATCATTATATCTATTGTATATTGAAGAGGTGATTGTATGTTAAAGATTGGATCTCATGTTTCTATGAGTGGTAAGAAAATGTTATTAGCAGCAAGTGAAGAGGCTGTTTCATACGGTGCAACAACGTTTATGATTTATACAGGTGCACCGCAAAATACAAGAAGAAAACCAATTGAAGAATTGAACATAGAAGCAGGAAGAAAACATATGGAACAAAACGGTATCGAAGAGATTATCGTACATGCGCCATATATTATTAATGTCGGAAATACGACAAAGCCAGAAACATTCCAATTAGGTGTAGATTTCCTTCGTATGGAAATTGAAAGAACATCAGCATTAGGTGTGGCAAAACAAATCGTTCTTCACCCAGGTGCGCACGTTGGTGCAGGGGCAGACGCTGGTATTCAACAAATTATTAAAGGGCTGAATGAAGTATTAACGCCAGATCAGACGGTGAACATTGCGTTAGAAACGATGGCAGGAAAAGGAACAGAATGCGGCCGTAGCTTTGAAGAAATTGCAAAAATTATTGATGGTGTAACATATAATGAAAAACTATCGGTATGCTTTGACACGTGTCATACGCACGATGCAGGATATGACATTGTAAATGACTTTGACGGTGTATTAAACGAATTTGATAAGATTGTTGGTATCGATCGTTTACAAGTACTTCATATTAATGATAGTAAAAATGTACGCGGCGCAGGAAAGGACCGTCATGAAAATATCGGTTTCGGTCATATCGGTTATAAAGCATTGCATCATATTGTGCATCATCCGCAATTAATGCACGTACCAAAAATTCTGGAAACACCATATGTAGGTGAAGATAAAAAGGACAAGAAGCCGCCATATAAATTGGAAATCGAAATGCTGAAAAATGGTACTTTTGATGAAGGGCTTCTTGAGAAAATTAAAGCGCAATAAGCAATAAGGAGGGGAATATCCCCTCCTTATTTTAGTAGTTGTTGAAATAAAGTATTTACTTGTTGGGCAGTAGCGGGCGAGGTTACTTGAGCTATTTGTTTTAAGAGCGCTAGTCGTTCGTCATTATCGTAAATGTTAATATTCTTTCCTTTCATAAGTCCAACAATTTGATCAGCTTGTGCAGTCGTAATTGGAACATCATATTCTTTACTATATTTCAATAATTCCTTTGTAGAAATATGATTTAATTTTTTATTTACAAGTTGTTTAATGAGGTTCATCGAGTTATCCTCCTTCACACGTTCTTCTATCGAAATATATGAGTACGTAGCTTGTACATATTCATATAGAGCTTCTTTTTTCATGAGAAAAAGAAGCGTATGTTATAATATAAGGACAAAACTATAGAAAAAGAGTATAAGGGAGGACTTATGGAGCAGAAGCAACATCGAAAAGAAAGTGTTATCCATCTTATGTATCGTTTAGTTATGATTATTTTTGGAGCAGCATGCGCAGCGGTAGCGATTGAATTATTTTTAATGCCAAATAAAATTATTGATGGTGGAATTATTGGTATTTCTCTTATATTAGATTATCTTACTCCTAATATTTGGTGGTTAAGTTTCTCTACTTTAGTCGTTATTCTCAATATCCCATTTATGTATTCGGGTTATAAGCAAATTGGAAAAACGTTCATGTTATCTTCGGCGTTCGGTATTGTAGCTTTAGCGTTTATTGAATCAACGTTACATGCTGTTCCGCCATTTACAACAGAGCCAATTTTAGCTACAGTGTTTGGTGGTCTTATTTTAGGTCTTGGTGTAGGGCTCGTTATTCGTCATGGTGGATCAATGGACGGAACAGAAATTATGGGTATTTTATTAACGAAGAAATTACCTTTCTCCGTAGGCGAATTTGTAATGTTTGTGAACTTATTCATTTTTGCATGGGCAGCATTTGTATTTGGTGTGGAACAAGCGATGTATTCTGTTATGACGTACTACATTGCATTCAAAACAATTGATACAGTCATTCAAGGTTTAGATGAAACGAAAGCTGTTTTAATTGTATCAGATCAATATGAGGAAGTATCAAATGCGATTTTGCATCGTCTTGGTCGTGGAACTACAAAGCTTGTAGCGAAAGGCGGTTACACGGATAAAGAAAAAGAAGTTATTTATGCAGTGGTAACACGTCTAGAAGTGACAAAGTTAAAATCAATTGTGTATGAAATTGATGCGAATGCGTTTGTTACAATTATGAGTACACAAGAGACAAATGGTGGTAAGTTTAAATCGGCTATTCACTAAAAAATTAATTATAATATCTTTTGAAAGCAGAGAATTTTTCTCTGCTTTTTGTTATAATAGTAAGGTTTCTTGAAAAAGTAGATATATTTTAGGCAGATTGGTTTACAACTATAATAAGCTGTACTATAATTCAAATAGACATAAATCGGAATCATTCTGAATTAAAATAGGTGAGATGCTATGAACAATATATTAGAAATAGAAGGATTGTCATTTCGATATGAAGATCGAAATGTGTTAGAAGATATAAATTTGCAAGTTCCGAAGGGAGCTTTTTTAGGTTTAGTTGGGCCAAATGGTTCAGGGAAATCCACTTTGCTAAAATGTTTATTAGGCGTTTTAAAGCCAAAACAGGGAAGCATTCGTTTGTTTGGTGTTGATAGTAAGAAGTTTAAAGAATGGAACAAAGTTGGTTATGTGTCGCAAAAGGCAAATAGCTTTAATTCTGGTTTTCCGGCAACTGTGTTTGAAGTTGTGTCAATGGGACTCGTTTCGAAAAAAGGGCTGTTTCGCTTTTTTACGAAAAACGATAAGAAAAAGGTAGAAAAAGCGATTGCTGATGTAGGAATGAGTGAGTTTCAAGGGCGTAATATTGGAGAACTTTCTGGTGGACAACAACAGCGCGTATTTATTGCTCGTGCGCTCGTTAGTGATCCTGAATTACTTATTTTGGACGAGCCCACTGTTGGAATTGATGTGAAGAATGTAGAAAGTTTTTATGAGATATTAGAGGATTTAAACAAAAGGCTAGGAATCACATTAATTCTCGTTACGCATGATATGGGAGCTGTTACCGAGAAAGTAACACATGTTGCATGCTTAAACAAACATTTACATTTCCATGGAAATGTAGAAAAGTTCCGAGAGTTAGAAGATGCAGAAATGTCCGTCTTATATGGACACCATGTTCATCGTTTAGAACACGAGCATGAGCATCACGGGAGGATATAATGATACAAGATTTTTTACAATATGACTTTTTACGTAACTCTTTATATGCAGGAATTTTAATAGGACTTGTTGCGCCGCTTATCGGTGTATTTGTTGTCATTCGCCGCATGTCGCTTATTGCGGATGCATTAAGCCACGTGACATTATCGGGTATTGCTGCAAGTTTACTACTAGAAAAAACAATTTTCACAGGGGGATTTTTAAATCCGTTATATATGGGGATGATTTTTTCTATTGGTGGGGCGTTACTTATTGAAAAACTACGTACTGTATATAAACATTATCAAGAATTAGCAATTCCAATTATTCTTTCAGCAGGAATGGGGATTGGCGTTATTTTTATTTCACTTGCAAATGGGTTTAACACAGATTTATTTAGTTATTTATTTGGTAGTGTAAGTGCTGTAACAAGTACGGATTTAATAATTATCGGCATTGTAGCAATTGTTGTTATCGTAACGATTACTTTATTATACAAAGAGTTATTTTTACTATCGTTTGATGAAGAATACGCTGTATCAACCGGTTTGAGTGCAAAGTGGATTCATTTTATTTTCATTATATTGGTTGCGCTTGTCATTGCAGTATCAATGCGTGTAGTAGGGGTTCTTCTCGTATCATCATTAATGACATTACCAGTTGCAGCAAGTATTCGTATTGCGAATGGATTTAAACAAACAATTTTGTTCTCCATTTTATTTGGTGAAATTGCAGTAATTGGTGGAATGTTTGCTTCGTATCAACTTGATTTAGCACCAGGTGGTACAATTGTTATGATAGCGGTTCTTATTTTAATTGGTGCGATTTTATGGAAGAAGAAAAAAACTGCATAAAGTAGGGATAGATATGAATCTAACAGAAGCTTTACGCCTAATGAAAGATAAAGGATACAAACATACTGGGAAAAGGGAAGAAATGCTCAGGTTATTTGCAGCTCACAATCGTTATTTAACAGCGAAGGACGTTTTAGAGCATATGAAGGATGATTATCCAGGTCTTAGCTTTGACACGATTTATCGTAACTTAACGGTGTTTGCTGAAATCGGTGTTTTAGAACAAACGGAATTAAACGGTGAAAAACATTTTCGTTTTACATGTTCTATTATGGAACATCATCATCATTTTATTTGTTTAGATTGCGGAGGGACGAAAGAGATTACTTCTTGCCCGATGGATTTTATGAATAAAGATTTTAATGGTTATGAAGTAACAGGTCATAAGTTTGAAATATACGGACGTTGTCCAAAATGTGCAAAGTAAAAGCTCGTTAGTTCTATAACTGACGAGCTTTTTTACGTAGAAAAGAAGGTTGCTCACAAATGTTGTGGGCAACCTTCTTTTTATTGTTCTTGTGTTTCTTTTTCTTTTTCTCGTTCAGCAGCCATTTCAGCAGCAATTACGTCGATTTCTTTTTTCAGTTCTTCTACCATTATTTCTTCTGGTACTTTACGAACGACTTGCCCTTTGCGGAATAATAGTCCTTCTCCGCGCGCGCCGGCAATACCGATATCAGCTTCACGAGCTTCACCAGGACCATTTACAGCGCAGCCAAGTACTGCAACCTTAATTGGTACTTGTAGTGTAGAAATGTACTCTTCCACTTCGTTAGCGATGCTAATTAAATCAATTTCAATACGACCGCAAGTTGGACAAGAAATAAGTGTTGCTGCATTAGATGCAAGGCCGAATGACTTTAATAGTTCACGCGCAACTTTTACTTCTTCAACTGGGTCAGCACTTAATGAAATACGTAGTGTATTTCCGATGCCTTTACTTAAGATTGCTCCAAGCCCAGCGGCACTTTTTACAGTTCCGGCAAATAACGTTCCAGATTCTGTGATACCTAAATGTAGTGGATAATCAAAAGCACGTGCAGCTTTTTCGTATGCTTCAATTGCCAAGTTAACATCAGAGGCTTTCATAGATACGATAATATCATGGAAATCTAAGTCCTCTAAAATTTTAATGTGATGCAGGGCGCTCTCAACCATACCATCTGCAGTTGGGTATCCGTACTTTTCTAAAATGTGACGCTCTAATGAACCTGCGTTTACACCGATACGGATTGGAATACCACGTTCTTTTGCTGCATTTACAACAGCTTCTACTTTATGGCGACGACCAATGTTACCTGGATTGATACGTACTTTATCAATGCCGCCTTCAATTGCTTTTAAAGCAAGGCGATAATCAAAATGAATATCAGCAACAAGTGGAATGTTGATTTGTTTTTTAATATCAGCAATAGCATTTGCTGCGCGTTCGTCTGGAACAGCAACACGCACGACTTGGCAGCCAGCTTCTTCTAAACGTTTAATTTCAGCAACTGTTGCTTCAACATCATGTGTTTTTGTTGTTGTCATACTTTGTATAATTAATTCATTATTACCGCCAATTGTTAAATTACCGACTTTAACTGGACGTGTTTTTGTACGATGAGTCATTTCATTCACGAATAGATCGCTCTCCTTATAAAAGAAGTTTCTTATTTAGTCCCTTATATCAATGATAGTATACGTGATACAGGGCTATAGAAACCGAAGTGCTCGGTTTCACTTTTACTATTGTATCAGCGCCTTTATGTAATTGACAAGGATTAAGTGATTGCTTATTGATATAACGGGAATTTATAAGACTTTCCAAGTTGTATTTTTGTAGCAGGTGTATTTTTATTTAATTGTTTAAAATCATCAATTACTTTTTCGATAGAAGGAATTTTCTTCTTATTAATCGCTTCTGTAATGGAAAGAACCGTATCACCTGTTTTGACTTCAATTGTTTTATAAGTGACATCTGTTTCTTTTTCCGCTTTGTTTTCTTTCTTTTGTTTTGTATTTGTACTTTCTTGTTTTATCGTTTCGGCCGCATTTGTCTTTTTATATGAACTTAACATCGGTAAAGTGCCGATTTTTATATCGTAATAAAATATATAACCAAGAACAAGCACGAATAAGAATATACCTAATCTCTTCATATTCTTCACTCCTTTGCTAGGAATATATGCTTGTCCAAAAAAAAAATGCCTATTTAGGCATTTTTTTCGTTCGGTTTTGGAACTTCTTTAATTGTTAAGTATAGGACAATTAAAACAACTGCGATATAAATGAATGTTGAGCCAGGTACAACGATTTTGAATAAATCCATAATCATAAAGAAGATGGTTGGAATTGTGTAGCTGTAGGCAGTTAACGTCCATACTTGCTTATAAGATAATTTACGTTGACCACTCATAGCAGAACCGATAAACGCAAGTAAAGTAATTCCTAAGAAAGTAATGAACAATTGGAATAGATATACTAACACTCCGATAACAGCTAATAAAATTGGATAAATACTATCGAATACAGAAATGAAATCTTGCAAATCTTTTTTCTCAAGAGATGTCCCTAATAAATCATTGTAGGAGTATGTTTGCGTCTGGCCATTTCCTATAGAAACTACTTTATCTTTTAAAATAAATAAACCAGTTTTATTTTGATACTTTTCGATATCTGTTGTATTTGGATCAAATACGAAAAGAGCATCTCCCTCTTCTTTTTGAATAGGTTGTTCAATATCAGCTTTTAGTTCACCATTTTCGATTTTAAAATCAGGTAAATCTTTTTCAATTGCTTGATTTACCATAGTAACACTATCTTGGATAAAGCTACCGTAAAAGAATGTTCTTGGAATAGTAGTGATTAGACAAAGTAGCATAATATACAAAATGGTTTTTCCGATTTTTTGAAAACGGAATAGCGCCATATCTTTAGGCGAATATACGCTTTTGACTAATTGGGTAAATATGGACATAGATTCACTTCCTTTATGTATGTATAAAATCATTGTAACGTAGGAATCTAGGGAATCTCAAGATATATTATATTTACATATAGTAGCGATAACTAAATTTCTTTTTATTAATTTTCTTCTTTTAAATGAAAAAAATACAATTGACAGTTTTCTTTTCTATATGGTAAATTTATCTTACATTTCTTAAAGGGTATATCCGATAGGAATTCCTTTATTTGATGTATTGTTACATACATAATTGTGGACCCTTAGCTCAGCTGGTTAGAGCAGACGGCTCATAACCGTCCGGTCGTAGGTTCGAGTCCTACAGGGTCCATATCCATTTCACATGTTTATTATGTCAGTAAGAAGCTTCCTTGTAGAAGGGAGCTTTTTTTATGAAATATATGAGCATTTTAATTGAAAAGAAGTGGGAATTTTGCTACTTTAATGATAGCAAGACAATGTGATTTATTTGTTTGCACCCTATGGCAATTAGGGTAGAATGTAGTTGTATGTCACTTAAGTGGCAATACATAAACTGGGAGGAATATAACAATGGCAAAACACGAATTACCAAATTTACCTTATGCGTATGATGCTTTAGAGCCTCACTTTGACAAAGAAACAATGAACATCCATCATACAAAGCACCATAACACGTACATCACAAACTTAAACGCTGCTTTAGAAGGTCATGCAGAATTAGCTGACAAAAGCGTAGAAGAATTAGTTGCAAACTTAAACGAAGTACCAGAAGCAATCCGTACAGCAGTACGTAACAATGGTGGTGGACATGCTAACCACACATTCTTCTGGACAATCTTATCTCCAAACGGCGGCGGACAACCAGTAGGCGAACTTGCAACTGCAATTGAAGCGAAATTCGGTAGCTTCGATGCATTCAAAGAAGAATTCGCAAAAGCTGGCGCAACTCGCTTCGGTTCTGGTTGGGCTTGGTTAGTAGTAAATAATGGTGAGTTAGAAGTAACAAGCACGCCAAACCAAGATTCTCCTCTAACTGAAGGTAAAACTCCAGTTATCGGTTTAGATGTTTGGGAACATGCTTACTACTTAAATTATCAAAACCGTCGTCCAGACTACATCGGTGCATTCTGGAACGTTGTAGATTGGAACGCTGCTGAAAAACGTTACCAAGAAGCAAAATAATTGTAATAACGATAGAAAAAGCTAGGAGAATGCTCCTAGCTTTTTTCTATGCTTTCCTTTTACATAATTGAGCTTGTCTTTGGAAGACTAGAACATGAAGTAAAGGAGAGTTGTGTATGAAGTGGAAACATATAATTGGTGACGTTGAAGTGAATCGGGATTTAGTGTTATTACTCCTCATTGGAGGTTTATACACGCTCGCAATTTCTTTATCGAATACGTTTGTTAACATTTATTTATGGAAACAAACACAAAATTATGTGAATCTCGGCTTGTATAATTTGGCCAGCGTTGTATTGCAGCCCCTCACATTTCTTATAGGTGGGAAATTAGCGAAGCGTATTGATCGCTCGATCTTGTTACGAATAGGCGTAGGCACGTTAGCGATTTTTTTTATCGTTGTTTTAGTAGCGGGGAAAAGCGCTTCTCACTATATTTTATTAATGGGGGCTCTTTTAGGAGTCGGATATGGTTTTTACTGGCTCGCGTTTAACTTATTAACATTTGAGATTACAGAACCAGAAACAAGAGATTTCTTTAACGGGTTTCTTGGGCTTCTTACATCCTTCTCTGGCATGATTGGACCGATAGCAGCTGGATACACAATTTCACGTATGGAGAAGTGGAGTGGTTATACGGTCATATTCTTTCTCTCGTTATTGTTATTTGCAATTGCTGTCGTTTTAAGCTTTTTTGTATCTAAGAGAGAATGTGAAGGTCGTTATGAGGTTACACAAGTTTTGAAAGAGAGACGGATTGATAAAAATTGGGGGAGAATTACACGCGCTCATTTTTTCCAAGGATTGAGAGAGGGGACATTCATTTTTGTTATTTCAGTATATGTGTACTTAGCAACCGATAGTGAGCTTGCATTAGGGAAATATAGCTTAGTAAATTCTGCTGTATCATTTGTATGTTACTATTTAGTCGCCCGTATGTTAAAGAAAGAGTGGCGAAAAAAAGCAATTTTACTTGGAGGCATTATTTTATATGCTGTTGTATTTTTAGTTATATTCAATGTTACATACACAAAATTACTTATTTATGCAGCATGCATTGCGATTGCATACCCTATTTTACTCGTTCCATATGGATCGATGACATATGATGTAATTGGTAGAGCGAAAAATGCGAGAGAGTGGCGTGTAGAGTATGTTGTTGTCCGAGAATTATGGTTAAATGCCGGGAGAATTTGTTCAGTTTTAAGTTTTTTATGTGCTGTATTATTCTTTCCGCCTGAAAAGAGTTTACCTGTCTTACTATGTATTTTAGGTGCTGGACATTTTCTTATTTATTTTGCAGTTAAAAATGTCAAATATGATGAAGGAAATGCAGGGAACACAAGTGTCGTAGCGCAAGGAACCACGCAGAATCAAACAGAACCAGAAGGTTAACTTATCGTTTGTTTTATGCTAGAATAGAAAAAGATGTAAGACAGCAGTGAGGACACCTGTATGAAGGTGTCCCTTTCAAATTACATAGCTGTTGGTAGAGGGGGTTTGTATGGGCAAGAAGCAGAAACAACAAAAGAAAAAGACTCACGTTCCTTTTCGGTTAAACGTGCTGTTTTTCTGCGTGTTTTTAATGTTCTCCGCGGTTATTGTAAGGCTTGGTTATGTACAAATTGTTCGCGGTGAGGAATATAAGAATGAAGTGGAGAGGAAAGAAAACTCGACGATAAGTAATCCTGTACCACGTGGGAAAATATTTGACCGTTATGGGCGAGCTGTAGTAGATAATGCAGCTGTACGTACGATTACATTTACAAAAATGAAAGGATCAACTGCAGAGGCTCGCTTAGAAACAGCGAAAAGATTAGCAGATTTGATTGAAGTACCGACAGATAAATTAACAGATCGCGATAAAAAAGATTATTGGCTTGCTATTCATAAAGAAGAAGCACAAGAAAAAATTACGAAAAAAGATCGTCAAGAGTTTAAAGATAAAAAAATTGACGATAAAGAATTAGATGAGCGTCAACGAAATCGCGTGACGGAAGAAGAAGTGAATCAATTATCCGCAAAAGATTTAGAAGTGCTAGCGATTAAAAGCAAAATGGACGGCGGATATGCGATGACGCCACAAGTCATTAAAAAGGATGCTACAGAACAAGAATATGCGATTATTAGTGAAAATCTAGCAACATTACCAGGTGTAGATACGAATGTTGATTGGGATCGAAAGTATATTTATGATGATTTATTCCGAAGTGTACTTGGCGGCGTGTCAACGTCTGATGAAGGTTTACCTAGAGAAAGACTAGATTACTATCTTGTTCGTGATTATAATCGAAATGACCGCGTAGGGAAAAGTTATCTTGAGCAGCAATATGAAGATAGTTTGCACGGTAATAAAGCGGAAGTGAGAAATATTACGGATAAAAACGGTAATATTTTAGAAACGATTAATGTATCAAAAGGGCAAAGTGGTAACAATCTGAATTTAACAATTGATATGGAATTACAAAAGCGTGTAGAAGAAATTATCACGAAAAATTTATTGAGATATAAAGGGGGACAACCTCTTTTAGATCGCGCATTCGTTGTAATGATGAATCCAAAAAATGGTGAAGTTTTATCTATGGCAGGGAAACAGTTAGTGGAAGAAAATGGCGAAACGAAAGTGCAAGATTTCGCATTAGGAACGATGACAAGTTCTTATCCGATGGGATCAACTGTAAAAGGTGCGACAGTACTTACAGGATATCAAACAAAAGCGATTCAACCGGGTTCCTACCAACTGGATGAACCAATCGTATTGAAAGGAACGCCGAAAAAATCTTCTTGGAAGACGATGGGATCTATTAATGATCTGACAGCATTAAAAATGTCTTCTAACGTATATATGTTTAAAACAGCGATGAATATCGCAGGTGTTCAATATGTGAGAGGTGGTACGTTAGATGTACCAAAAAAAGCATTTGATACGATGCGCTATTATTTCGGACAGTTTGGACTTGGTGTAAAAACAGGTATCGATTTACCAAACGAATCTGCGGGTCAAATAGGTAGAGGAAATCAGCCTGGTTTCTTATTAGATTTATCAATTGGACAGTATGACACATATACACCACTTCAATTAGCACAGTATGTTTCAACAATTGCAAATGGTGGTTACCGTATGCAGCCGCAAGTTGTAAAAGAAATTCGTCAACCGGAAGCGAAACAAGGCGAAGTTGGAAAAGTCGTTCACTCAATGGAACCAAAAGTACTAAACCGTATTGATATGCCTGAATCACAAATTAAACGTGTTCAGGAAGGATTTAGACAAGTATTTAATGAGTCTGGTGGTACAGCTGCGAAATACTTTACAGGCGCATCATATAAAGCTGCTGGTAAAACAGGTACAGCTCAAACTGTGTATGGCGGAGATAAAGAGATTGGTAGAAAAGCAAACGGTGAGCGTAAAGAAACATATAACTTAACATTAGTAGGTTATGCGCCACTTGAAGACCCTGAAGTAGCATTTTCTGTTGTTGTACCTTGGGTAGATGATAAATCAGGTATTAACGGATATATCAGTCGTGACATTATGGACGCGTACTTTGATTTGAAAAAGGTAGAAAATGGCGAAGCTACACAAGAGGAAATAGATAAGAAAAATAAAAAGCAAGATGATGAATAAAAAAGTTGTAAAAAAAGCACACTATCTGAAAAGATAGTGTGCTTTTTTTTTTGATTCATGCATACGTTTTAATAAAGTGGACAAGCAGATCATATCGGAATTTTAAGGGACCTTGCAAATAATACGTATGCATTCACTATGGAAGTTATGGACCAATCCTCAGTGAAGATGAACAGTGGCTACGGATTAATAATTTACCTAATGTTGATTCTTGTGGAACTTTACAAAACTTTTACAAACAATTAAAACCGAATTAATAGTTTAGCAGTATTCTTATATCTGTAATCCTGTTATTTCCGGTTACTTCTAGGAGGAAGAACACGTGAAATGGATAAGTGCATCAATTAAAGTTTTCATACTGTCTACATGTTTCTTTTATGTTGGCACGTCTACTGCATTTGCTGTGAATGAAATGGGAGAAGTGAGAGTTGATGGATCCTCAACGGTTTTTCCTATTATAGAAGCAGTAGCGGAGGAATATACAAAGGTGCATCCAAACGTGAAAATTTCCATCAGTGTTTCTGGAACAGGAGGAGGATTTAATCGTTTCAGTAAAGGAGAAGTAGATATAAATAATGCTTCGAGAGTAATGAAACAAGTGGAAGAAAATGAAATGAAGAAAAACTCCATTCAGTTTACACCGTTTGAAGTCGCTTATGACGGCCTTACGATCGTTGTGAACCGTCAAAATACTTGGGTAGATAATATGACGGTAGACGAGTTACGTCTATTATGGAGTGAAGATGAAAGTGAAAAGCGATGGTCACAAATTCATTCATCATGGCCACGTGAACAGGTAAAGTTTTATGCGCCAGGTGTAGACTCTGGTACGTATGATTATTTTCAAAATGTCATCTTACAAAAAAGTCGCATTGTAAAAAAAGTCTCTTTGTCTGAAGATGATCAAGTTATTATGCAAGGGGTAATGAATGATAAAAATGCCATTGGTTTTGTAGGATATGCTTATTATATGGCCAATCGAGATAAGGTGAGAGCAATAAAAGTGAATGGTGTACTTCCGACGAAAGATACCATCCAATCAGGTGAGTATAAGCCGTTATCTAGGTCGCTATTTGCTTATGTGAATCATGCATCTATCCGAAATAAAATGAATGTAGCAAGTTATATTGAGTTTATGATTCAGCATGTTGGTAAGCTTGCTGAAGAGGTTGGATATGTAAAATTACCAAAAGAAAAATACAATGAACAGCTGCGGATGTTAACAGAAATAAAAAGGTAATGTCAGGGTGGAAAGGGGTTTTCATCTTTGGCTTATAATGACAAAAGTCAAATTACATTTTCTGTACAACATTTGATTGAAAGAAATACAAAACATAGAAAAAAAACGCAGCGAATCAATCGAATCGTTCCATTATTACTAAAAATAATTGCTAGCGTGTCTATTGCGACGACACTTGGAATTATTTTTACGCTTTCTAATGAAACAATAATGTTTTTTAAAAAAATATCATTGCTCTCCTTTTTGACAGAGAAAGAATGGTTACCTTTTTTTGAAAATCCTAAATTCGGTATATTACCACTTATATGTGGAACGGTACTTGTAACAGCAATCGCTATGTGCGTAGCAGTTCCTATCGGTTTAGCGTGTGCCGTATTTTTAAGTGAATATGCTTCAAACAGTGTAAGAAAAGTATTAAAACCGATGTTAGAACTATTAGCAGGTATCCCGACAATTGTATATGGCTTTTTTGCATTAACAGTTGTTACACCGCTTTTACAACGGATTATACTTGATTTACAGTTTTTTAATGCGATTAGTCCAGGTATTGTTATTGGCTTTATGATGATACCTACAATTGCATCTCTGTCTGAAGATGCAATGAGAGCTGTAGCAAAAGGAACGAAAGAAGCTTCGTTGGCACTTGGAGCAACTCGGTTTGAGATGGTAAAACAAGTCGTGTTTCCTTCAGCTTTCGCAGGGATTACGGCAGCAATTATATTAGCTGCTTCAAGAGCAATCGGTGAAACGATGATCGTTGTAATTGCAGCAGGGTCCACACCGAACGTATCTCTCGATCCGACACACTCTATTCAAACGTTAACAGCTTATATTGTGCAAGTGAGTTTAGGTGATGCTCCGCATGGAACAATTACTTATTACAGCATGTACGCTGTAGGCGCAACGTTATTCTTGTTTACTTTTATAATGAACATCATTTCGCAGTTTATTATGCGCCGCTTTAGGAGGGTGACATAATATACGCATGTTGAATCATAAAAAAATACAAGAAAATATGGCATCACGTTTTTTAAAAGATCGAATTTACAAATTGTTATTTTATATGGCAATTTTGTTTTCAATAGTAATCCTGCTTATTTTGCTTTTTCAAATTTTTGAAAAAGGTGTCAGTTACCTTTCGTTAGATTTCTTTACAAACTTCGCTTCGCGTAATCCGAAAGAAGCTGGGATTGCTGCAGCTTTGTCAGGAACAATATTATTTATGAGTATTGTTATACCACTCTCCTTTATATTTGGGGTCGGAACTGCTCTTTATTTAGAGCAATATGCGAAGGAATCTATATTTAAAAAGGTAATAGAAATTAATAATCAAACGTTAGCAGGAGTACCTTCCGTCGTATTTGGATTACTCGGCTTAACCATTTTTGTATACGCTCTTCACTTAGGTGAGAGTATTATTGCAGCGGCACTGACGATGAGCTTACTCGTCTTACCGACAGTTGTTGTAGCGAGTCAAGAAGCGATACGATCTGTACCGAGGTCATTATTAGAAGCTTCTTACGGGTTAGGTGCTACGAAGTGGCAAACGATGTATCAAGTTGTATTGCCATATGCGTTCCCAGGAATTATAACAGGTTGTACGTTAGCGATATCAAGAGCGATTGGAGAAGCGGCACCGTTATTAGTTATCGGGGCACTTGCATTTGCAAATTATGTTCCGTTTAGTATGTTTGATAGATTTACAGTTTTACCAATTCAAATTTTTAATTGGATGAGTAGACCACAGGAAGAATTTCAGTATGTAGCAGCTGCTGGGATGATTGTTTTGTTAGGTTTGTTGCTCTTGATCAATATAGTTGTCCTATGGTTACGAAATCGAAAATAAGTTGGAAATGGATGAAAGGGGAATTCAAATGGTAGCAACAGTAGTAAATGTACAGGTGAAAAACGAGGAGAAAATCGAGACTGCGCCAAAGAAAGTAGTATTTGATACGAAAAACTTAAATTTATGGTATGGAGAAGACCATGCTTTAAAAGATATTAACTTAAGTATTCATGAGAATGAAGTTACAGCAATTATCGGGCCAAGTGGTTGTGGTAAATCAACGTACTTAAAAACATTAAATCGTATGGTAGAGTTAGTACCAATCGTGCGAACTACAGGCGTAATTGAATATAGAGAGCGCAATATATTTGATAAATCATATCCAGTTGAAGAATTACGAACACATGTAGGAATGGTGTTTCAAAAACCAAATCCATTTCCAAAATCTATTTATGAAAATGTAGCATACGGTCCGAAAATTCATGGGATTAGCGACAAGAAAACGTTAGATGAAATTGTTGAAAAAAGTTTACGTGGAGCAGCGATTTGGGATGAGTTAAAAGATCGTTTGCATGATAATGCATACGGTTTATCTGGTGGACAGCAACAGCGTCTATGTATCGCACGTTGTTTAGCGATTGAACCAGACGTTATTTTAATGGATGAGCCAACATCAGCACTAGATCCAATTTCAACATTAAAAGTAGAAGAATTAATTCAAGAGTTAAAGAAAGATTTTAGTATCGTTATCGTAACGCATAACATGCAACAAGCTGCGCGTATTTCAGATAAAACTGCTTTCTTCTTAAGTGGAGAAGTTGTGGAGTATACAGATACAAATAAATTATTTACGACACCTTCAGATAAGCGTACAGAAGATTATATTACAGGCCGATTCGGTTGATGTCGCTAGCAAGGCTAAGAGCAAATACCCTCTTAACAGAGGGTATTTCTTATTTTTACCTTATTTAAGATAGGAGAAGTAATACTTCTCCTATCTTAAGGTTTATTATAAGTAGGCTAGGTAGGAGAGTTATATATAGTGGTACATAATATTGAGGGGGAAGAAACAATGGTACGAGAACAATTTCAATGTGATTTAAAAACGTTACAGCAAAAGGTGATTGAGCTTGGTGAACTAGCGAGAGAAGCTTTATTGCTTGCTATGGAAGGGCTTCATAAAAAGGATGTAGAGAAAGCGTTAGAGGTAATAGATGGTGATTATCGTATGGATAATTTAGAAGAGGAAATAAATGATCTTGCGCTTATGCTCATTACGAAGCAGCAACCTGTAGCGAGTGATTTAAGAAGGATTTTCATTTCAATTAAAACAGCGACAGATTTAGAACGGATTGCAGATCATGCTGTTAATATTGCGAAATCAACCATTCGTCTCGGGGAAAAAGACGTGTCTGTTAGTTTGCACAATCTTGATGAGATGTTTGCGATTGCAAATAAGATGTTACAGTTAGCGCTAGATGCATATGAGCAAGAAAATTTAACTTTTGCGAAGCAAATTGCCGAAATGGATGATTCTGTTGATGAAATATATGGGAAAGCGATTCGTGAATTTATATCTTCAGTTCCAGAACAACCAGAAGCAATTACACAAATTACACAATTATCCTTTGTAGCGAGATATATCGAACGTGTAGCAGACCATATTACAAATATTGCTGAAAATGTTTTTTATTTAGTAAAGGGAAAGCATTACTTATTAAATGAATAAAGAAAAAAGCAGGTGAAACATCACCTGCTTTTTTTAGTCAAAACATGACAAAAAAAGCTCGTTGTTTCCTTTAGTTTATGATGATAAGATGTATCATAATATAATGGAAAAAATAGGGCGTATATGTTATTCGCTTATTAAGTAATATTTTAAAAGTTAATGGTAAGCGCTTTCTTCAGTTGTTGAAAGGTGAATGTATATAAGGGGGAACTTTACTGCCTGCCGGCCCGATTGGTCAAGGCTAATAATTAGTAGGGGATGAAGAAAACCCCCACTGATTAAAGTTTCACTTTATTTTATACTGCTAGTTAATGCTGGGTAGATAATATACATATCGTATATGAAGTTACTGAACATTATATAAGTGGAGGCTGAAGTATATGAAGGGGGTTATTTTAGCTGGAGGAAAAGGACGACGCCTTAGACCATTAACATGTAATACTCCAAAGCCGATGTTGCCATTATTAGAAAAGCCAGTTTTAGAATACAACATTGAATTATTGCGTCAGCATGGTATACGTGAGATTGCAATTACTGTTCAGTATATGAGTGCGGCTATTAAGCAATATTTTGGTGACGGTAGCAAATGGGGCGTTAACTTGTACTACTTTGAAGACTCTCCACCGCTTGGAACTGCAGGGAGTATTAAACAAGCGGAAAAATTTTTGGATGAACCGTTTGTTGTCATAAGTGGGGATGCGTTAACTGATTTTCAATTATCAGAAGGAATTACGTTTCATGAACAAAAGAAAAGAATGGTAACTATGTTTGTAAAGGAAGTAGAAAATCCACTCTCATTTGGTTTAGTTGTAATGAACAAAGAACAAGAGGTTACACGATACATAGAAAAACCGAGTTGGAATGAAGTAGTCTCTAATATTGTGAATACAGGTATATATATTATGGAGCCAGAAATTTTTTCTTACATACCGCCCCGAGAATTTTTTGATTTTAGTCAAGATGTGTTTCCGTTATTGGCAAATAAGAACGCATTATTTGCATATTTGTCAGAAGGTTACTGGTTAGATATCGGTACATTTGATCAATATCGACAAGCACAATTTGATTTGTTAACGAAAAAATTGCAAGTACCTATCCCATATACGGAAGTATTACCGATGGTATGGATGGGAGAAGGGGTAACGATTGGAAAAGGAACGAAAATTCACGGTCCTTCTTTTATTGGTGAAGGAGCAAGAATTGGTGCTGGATCTGTAATTGAGCCATACTCTATTATCGGGAAAAATAGTGTTGTTTCAAGTTATTCTCATCTTCAAAAGAGTATTATTTTTGCAAATGCGCACATTGGGAAATATTGTGAGTTACTAGAAACGACAATAGGAGAACATACAATGGTGGAAGATGATGTTACATTGTTTCAAAAAAGCATTGTAGCGGACCATTGTCATATAGGGAAAAGTACGGTAATTAAGCAAAAGGGAAAACTATGGCCATATAAGGCGATTGATAGTCATTCGGTAGTAGGATCGGCTGGTGTTCAAGAAAGTGAGAAGAGTGCAGGATGGTTGCAAAAAAGCCGCATTGTAGGAAGAGGTAATGTGGAGATTACACCTCAATTTATTGTAAAGGTTGCGATGGCGTACGGATCTCTTTTCACAAAAGGGGAAAGTATATTAATCGGGAGTCAAGAACATATAGAAACGACTTCTTATAAAAATCTTTTTCTTCATGCAATTCATGGTATTGGGATTCATACGATGGAATGCAAAGAAATGAACGAATCACTTTTTCAGTACAGCATTCAAGATTTGCAATGTGCGGGCGGGGTTTTCATTCAAGCGGAAAAAGAAAAAGAGATTGTTATAAAGTTGTATGGTAGGGATGGGGCACAGTTAACGTATAAGCAGCAAAAAGCGATAGAACAAGTGTATATGTCTGAGTCGTTTTATTACGTATGTGAGAAGGAAATGGGGCGGAATAAGCTAGTACACGTTTCTTTACATAATTATATAGAGGCTGTATTAGAGCGTATTGATATTGAGAAAATAAAAAAACAGAAGTTCCATCTTCTTATTAATAAGAGAAATGATATGTTACAACATTTGCTTATGCTCTTTTTGCAAAGACTCGGATGCACAGTTACGTGGATTTATGCGGGCGAACAAAAGGATCATGTGAAAGCTTTAATGAAATCAAGTAAAGCAAATATGGCGCTTATGTTTTCAGAGCAAGGAAATTATTTCGAGTTATATGATAATCATAGTAATATTTACCAAGGGACGGATTTTGAAGAGATTGATATTCCAGATTTATTACTGGAATCGGCAGGAAATATTTACCCAATGTCTTTGAAATTAGGAGAATGTTATCTTCTATTTTATACGCAGGATGAAAAAAAATCGTTTCAAGCGAGATGGAAGCGAGATATTTTATATCGAATTGGAAAATTATTCGAGTTAATAGCATTGCAGGGAAAAACCTTTCTCAGCATAGTAGAGCAATCCCCGCCGCTTTATTTACTTTGTGATGAAGTTGTATGTTCGTGGAATGAAAAAGGGAAGGTGATGAGGAAATTATTGGCTGATATCGAAAGGAAGGAAGAAGGCATATTTGAAGGAGTACAGTTCAAATATACCGAAAAAGAGTGGTCTTATATCGTTTCTGACACAAAACAACCGAAATTTTTAGTGTATTCACATGCTAGAAACCCAGTAATAGCAAGGGAAAACATGAAAAATCTTATAGAAAAAATTAGACAATATCAAAAGGTGTAGAATTTTTATTTTAAAAGTGGTATTATGGTATAGTCTGATTTAAGTTATTAGTACTGGAGGGAAATAAGAATGCGTGTGAATATTACTCTAGCATGTACAGAATGCGGAGATCGTAACTATATCTCAAAGAAAAACAAACGTAACAACGCTGAGCGTATCGAGCTTAAAAAGTATTGCAAGCGTGACAAGAAGTCTACGTTACACCGTGAAACAAAGTAAGCAGTAGGAATATTTTCCTACTGTTTCTTTTTTTATTCGATTCCTCTCTTAAAAGTGATACACTATCATCGTAGAGCAAAGTATCACTGTGAGGGGGAAAATGTGTGAGAGAAGAGAAACTACGTTTACGTAAACAAATAATAGAGCACATGAATTCTTTATCAAAAGAACGGTATACAACTTTATCAGAGCAAATTGCATTTTCGTTGTATGCACAAAAAGAGTGGACTGAAGCTAAAACAATTGGAATCACTCTTTCAATGGAAAATGAAGTGAATACATATTCTATTATCGAAAAAGCTTGGGAAGAAGGAAAGAAAGTTGTTGTTCCGAAGTGTAATAAAGAAACAAGAACAATGTCCTTTAGGCAAATTAGTAATTTTGATCAATTGGAAACAGTGTATATGAATTTACGTGAGCCAATTCCAGCGCTTACGGAAGAAGTGAATGCAGATGAAATTGACCTTCAAATTGTACCAGGTGTAGCTTATACAGAGCGAGGAGAACGGATTGGATATGGTGGTGGCTATTATGATCGTTATCTCATGCATTATAAAGGGAAAACGCTATCATTAGCTTATAGTTTTCAAATGGTAGACCATATTCCAATAGAGCCGTTTGATAAAAATGTAGAAAAAATTATTACAGAAAAAGGAACAATGGTTAAAAATGGGCTTGTATAGACAAATAAAAATTGACGAGACTTTTTCTTCTTGATTATAATAAAATATGTGAACGTTTTCTTATTATAATTTTTTATAGTAAGTGAGCATAGAGGGTGATGAAATGTTATCTATATATGATATTCAGCAATTGCTAAAGAAATTTGGTACGATTATTTATACGGGAGATCGAATTGCAGATTTACAATTAATGCAAGATGAATTGCGTGAATTAAATCAATCACAGCTAATCGATTCACAAGACTATCAAACAGCTTTATTTTTATTGAAGCAAGAAATTCAAAAAGAGCTAAATAAGAATTAGATAAAGGTAGGTAAGTAACATGGAAGAGAAATGGTTAGTTGGTGTTGACCTTGGTGGTACAACGATTAAATTAGCATTTATTAATGTATACGGTGAAATTTTACATAAGTGGGAAATCCCTACGAATACAAATGAGCAAGGAAAACATATTACACTTGATGTAGCGAAAGCTATTGATAAAAAGTTAGAAGAGTTAGGCGAATTAAAAAGTAAGTTAATCGGTATTGGTATGGGAGCTCCTGGCCCTGTACACGTGGCGTCTGGAATGATTTATGAAGCGGTTAACTTAGGATGGAAGAACTATCCGTTAAAAGATTTATTAGAAGTAGAAACAGGATTACCTGTTGTGATTGATAATGATGCGAACTTAGCAGCGCTTGGTGAAATGTGGAAAGGTGCTGGTGAAGGAGCAAAAGATTTAATTTGTATGACGCTTGGCACTGGTGTTGGCGGCGGTGTAATTGCCAATGGAGAGATTGTACACGGCGTAAGCGGTGCTGCTGGTGAAATCGGACACATTACAGTCGTTACAGAGAATGCTTTCCCATGTAATTGCGGGAAGTCTGGTTGCCTAGAAACTGTAGCATCTGCAACAGGTATTGTGCGTGTTGCTATGCAAAAAATACAAGAGACTGATAAAGAAAGTATTTTACGTTCTATGTTAGCAGAAGAAGGACGTATCACATCAAAAGACGTATTTGAAGCACATGGACAAGGTGATGAACTAGCAGGCGAAGTAGTAGAAAAGGTAGCTTCTTATTTAGGATTAGCTGTAGCGAACCTTTCTAGCACGTTGAACCCAGAGAAAATCGTTATTGGCGGAGGCGTTTCTAAAGCTGGAGATGCACTTTTAGAACCAATTCAACGCTATTTTGAGCAATATGCTTTCTCACGTGCTGTAAAGAGCACGAAGTTAGCTATTGCAACACTTGGTAATGATGCAGGTGTTATCGGAGGAGCTTGGCTTGTAAAAAAGCACAAATACGAAGCGAAGATGATATAAGTTGTGAAGTATGAAAAGAGGAAGGAGAAACCCTTCCTCTTTTTGTGCGAAATCTTGATGAAGACGAGCATGTAAATGAATTAAGCTGTTGGTGGGTACCCGTTATATAGAACAGTCATGATTGTAAACCATCCGAAAACGAGTACAGTTGCAAGTGCAAAGCCGCCCGCGAGAAAATTCTTTTCGCGAAGTGTTCTAAGCGTAGCAAATACAGCTAACAGAGTGACAAGCGTAAAAATAATAACAAGGCCCATACAATATCCTCCTCTGTCTACCCATTCCTTAATATGAGTTTTTGGAATATTTACTCTTTTATATTGTACATGTTTTAAAAATGATTGTCGAGATAGCATCCTTTCTTTTCCTAAGAGAAAAAAATGTTGTATCATTGAAAGTAAGTTTAATAATTGGAGGAGATTTTCATATGAAATGGATACAAATGCCATTAGGCCCATTACAAACAAATGCTTATATTTTAACGAATGAGCAAAATGAGTGTATTATCTTTGATCCTGGTCACGAAGGAGAGAAGCTCGTTACATATTTACAAGAAGAACAATTAAAGCCACTGGCTGTTTTATTAACACATGCTCACTTTGATCATATTGGTGCTGTTGATGCGGTAAGAGACGCTTTTCATATTCCTGTGTACGTACATAAAGAAGAAGCAGATTGGTTAGGCGATGCAACTGTAAATGGTTCTCAAATCTTTATGATGAATCGCAGCATTACAGCAAAACCAGCAGATCATATTATTGATGCAGAAGGTGCATTAGCAATTGGTTCATTTAACTTTGAAATTTTTGAGACACCAGGACATTCTCCAGGCAGTATTTCTTATTACTGTAAAGAGGCGAATGCTGTATTTTCTGGAGATGTATTATTCCAAATGAGTATTGGAAGAACAGATTTACCTGGTGGAAGTTTTGCAGAGTTGATTGGAAGTATTGAAGAGAAATTATTTGTATTACCTGATGAAACAGCGGTGTTATGTGGACATGGTCCAGAAACAAGCATTGGTTTTGAAAAAGAAAATAATCCATTTTTACAGTAAGGAGCTAGTATGGGGATGGAGCTCATTTTAAAAGAATGGATGGAAAAAGAAAAGGATTATTCAATTTCATACAGTACATATATGAACCTCGCATTATATGCAGAGGAATATGGATATTATATGAAAGAACGTGAAAAAATAGGAAGACAAGGGGATTTTTTTACAAGTAGCAACGTATCCTCTGTGTTTGCAAAAACTTTTGCTAAGTTTTTTGTTCGTCTTGTTGAAAATGGTGAAGTTGCTCCACATATTTGTGAGATTGGTGGGGGGACAGGAAGGTTTGCCTATGATGTTTTACAAGAATGGAAGCAATTATCACCGGAAACCTTTATTGATTTAAACTATTCGATAATTGAAATGAGCCCTTTTCATAGAAAATTGCAGCAAAAGACTCTTTGTTCCTTTTCTAATGTGTCATATTATACGTCGCATAGTGAAATGGGAGAATCGTTCGAGGGGATTCTTTTTTCGAATGAGTTATTTGATGCATTTCCTGTTGAAGTAATTGAGAAGAGAAATGGAATATTGTATGAAGTACGTGTTACGTACACAGAGGAAGGGAAACTTGCAGAAGTATGTAGGCCGTTACATAAAAGAATTGGTCGATACTTATTGAAATATAATATTCATCTCGCTGAAGGCCAGCGTTTTGAAGTGCCAATTGCGATGGAAGAATATATAAAAGAAATTGCGAAATGGTTTCAACGAGGTGTATGTATTACAGTTGATTATGGATATACAAAAGAAGAATGGATGCATCCTGCACATCAAGAAGGTAGCTTACGAGGATATTACGAGCATAAGTTAATTCGTAATCCTTTAGCGTATCCAGGTGAAATGGATCTTACTACTCATATTCATTGGGACGAACTGAAAGAAATGTTTAGCCTGCAAGGTATGAATATGGTATGGCATAAGAAACAATCTGAGTTTTTGTTAGCAGCAGGAATACTAGAGCTGCTTACGAATCATCAAGATCAGGATCCTTTTTCTGAAATTCAAAAACAAAATCGTGCAGTTCATTCTATGATTTTGAGCGGAGGATTAGGGAGTGCATGTGATGTTGTTATACATACGAAACATATGCAACAGTTACACTTGGATCGGTATTTGAAAATATAAAAAACAAGACACAGCATAGTTCTGTGTCTTGTTTTTTAATACGACTTATGTAGCATCATATATTTCCTCTCATGATATATATTTATATTAAAGATATGAGATGAAAAATATAAAATACGTCCTTTTTCTCTGTCTATGAGTCCCTAACCCAATAATACGCGAACGAGTTGAATAATTGTCTCGTTTTCTACTTTGTAATAAATTTCCAATCCTTTTCTTTCACTTGAAACGATTTTAGCACTTTTTAACTTTGCTAAATGCTGTGAAATTGTAGATTGTGGCATGTTTAAGCCAGTGTACATTGTAGAAACGTTGCTTGGACCGCGTTCAATTAATCCTTTTACAATACATAAGCGAACAGGATGAGCAAGTACTTTCAATAATTCTGCATTGCTTTCATATAGTTCTATTTCTTTTTGAAAGGTTTCTAACATGTTCTTTTCCACCTCCGTGTGAGCTGTTATACCATACTATACATACCAAAAAATTAAAGAAAAGAAAACAGTTGTTGCAGAAAAACATTCCTAAAGTAAAGAAATTGTAAGAAAAGAGACCCTGATGTAAATAAAGTAGATAATTTAGCACGGTTTTGTAAAATGACATTTTTGGGTGAAAATTTCGATGCGTTTTAAAAATTGAAAGATATAGATATATTTGTAACACAATTTTATCATGATTTTCTTATTCTTTCAAATGAATATACTAAATTTTTAAAATAATATGACAAAGGAATTATAATGTTATATATAGAATATAAAACAGGTTAAAAGAAAAGAAGCCGAATGTAGTCAGCTTCTTTATGGTGAAAATGAAATGTTTGAATATAGCTGATAAATCTTAGAATTACCAAGACGTTAGTTATGTATTCTAGATTTCATCTTTCATCAATTTTAAAAATCTGTGGTTCCATATATTTTCATAAAAATCAATTGTCTCTTTTGCGGACATAAACGGATTATTTAACGTAGAGGTTGCTTTCTGGAACATGAAGTTTTCGTACCCTAGTCCATGGGCAAATTTAATCGTGGTATCCATACAGTACTCTGTTTGGGCACCACAAAATTCAATACGGTGTACAGATAATTGATCTAAAATCTCTTTTAAGTTTGTGTTATAAAATGAATTGGCATGTGTCTTTCTTACAAAAAAATCTTGTTCTTGAACATCTAAATCAGCATGAATAGCCCAAAGTTCTTTTTCGGGTACTAAATCATCATCACAATGTTGAACGAAAAGAATTGGTTTATTTGATTTTCTGTATGAAGAAATTCTTTTATTTACTTTTGTAAGTAAGTTTTGTAAGTCAAATAAATGTTCTTCGCTATAACATACTCCATTTTGTAGATCGATAACGATTAAAATATCTGCACAAGTATCCATTATTTTTGCCCCTTTTTTACTTCTTAATATATCAATTAATTCATTACTTGGAAATGGATGTACTCTTTCTTTTTTTATGAACTATACGAAAAGTAAAAAGTATAATCGAAAACATAAAAAGAAGATATGAAAATTTAATTTCATATCTTCTTTTCGCTCTATGCATTTACAGGTTCTTCTACATAAGAAAGGGCGTTTTCAAAATCGGATATTAAATCGTCAACATTTTCAAGACCGACGGATAGCCGAAGTAATGAATTTGAAATCCCTCTTTCATCACGAGCTTCTTGCGATAGTGCTGCATGTGACATTTTAGCTGGGTAGGAAAGGATCGATTCGACAGCCCCTAAACTAACCGCAAAGACAGGTAATTTTACTTTTGATAAAAATTGGCGAAGTGCGTCTTCTGATTGTAAAGTGAAAGATAGGACAGCTCCTGCTGATGTAGCTTGAGATTGTTGAATGTTAAATCCAAGATGTGTTTGTAATCCTGGATAATAGACATTTTGAACTTTAGCGTGCTCTTGTAAATAGTGTGCAATTTTATTGGCATTAGCAGCTGAATGCTCAAGACGTACATGCAATGTTTTTAGACCACGAAGTACGAGAGAACAATCTTGCGGGCCTAGAATAGCGCCGAATGAATTTTGTAAAAAGCCAAGTTTTTGAGCGAGATCGGTATCTTTTACAACTGCTAATCCGGCAGTAACATCACTATGACCGGCAATGAATTTTGTGGCACTATGAAGAACGACATCAGCGCCAAGGTCAAGTGGTTTCTGGAATAGTGGTGTCAAAAATGTATTATCAACAAAAGTAAGGGCGCCAATAGATTTTGCAAGTTTAGAAACAGCACGAATATCTGTCACTTTTAAAAGTGGATTGGAAGGTGTTTCTACATAAAAGAGTTTTGTATTTGGCTTAATGTTTTGCTTTATTTCTTCTAAATTGGTCATATCAACAAATGTATGTGAAACACCGTAACGGGAGAGAACTTCAGTTATCATTCGATAAGTTCCTCCGTATACGTCTTCTGAAATGAGTACGTGATCACCTTGTGAAAGGAGGAGGAATGCAGTAGAAATCGCTGCAATTCCTGATGCGAAGGCAAATCCTTTTGTTCCGCCTTCTAATAAAGCAATGATGTCTTCAAGAGCTTCACGAGTTGGATTGCCTGACCTGCTATAGTCATATTTCCCGAACGTATCTACATCAAATTGGTGAAATGTTGATGTGTTATAGATGGGAACGTTAACAGCTCCTGTTTGCGAGTCATGTTTATATTGGTTGTGCAGTAAGAGTGTATCTATAGAATAACTCATATTCTTACACCTTCTTTTACAAGTTTAATGGCTTGCTGTAAGTCTTGAATTAAATCGTTACTATTTTCAATACCAACGGAAAATCGAAGAAGACGATTACATACACCGTTTGCTGTTCTAATTTCTTCAGGAATATCAGCGTGTGTTTGTGTTGCTGGATATGTCATTAAACTTTCAACACCACCGAGACTTTCGGCAAATGTAATTAAGGATAAAGATTGTAAGAATGGATTAATCCATGTTTCATCTTTCAGACGAAACGAGATCATGCCGCCTCTTCCAGGATAAAATACATCTGTTACCCCATCCTCATTATTTAAATAAGCAACAACTGCTTTTGCATTTTCTTCATGTTGTCTCATGCGAAGCGCTAACGTTTTCATACCACGGATTAATAGCCATGAGTCAAATGGACTTAAGACCGCACCAGAGGCATTATGATAATGAGCGATTTCCTCACAAAGTTCCTTTCCTTTTGCAACGACAAGTCCGCTTAGTACATCGTTATGACCACCTAAATATTTCGTTGCACTATGAAGTACGATATCGGCACCTTCTGTTAATGGCTGCTGTATATAAGGTGTGTAGAATGTGTTGTCTACAATAAGAAGTAGTCCGTGTCTTTTCGCTACAGTTGCAACAGCGGCAATATCGGTAACTTGCATTAATGGATTAGTTGGAGTTTCTATGAAAATAGCCTTCGTTTTCGTTGTGATGGCTTGCTCAATTTGTTTAATAGATTGTGTATTTACGTATCTACATCGAACGTTCCACTTTTTTTCGTGCTCAGAAAATAATCGATAAGTGCCACCGTATAAATCTTCAGAAACAATAAGTTCGTCTCCAGAGCGGAATAGGGAAAGGACAAGAAGAACGGCTGCCATCCCTGAACTACAGGCATAACCTTGTTCGCCGCACTCTAAGTCTGCGATTGCCTGTTCTAATAGGCCGCGCGTTGGATTTCCAGTTCGTGAATAATCAAATCCAGTAGATTTACCGATTCCTTCGTGACGATAAGCAGTTGAAAAATAAACAGGTGGATTAACAGTTCCTGTTGTAGTTTCACTCCGGTTTCCGATTTGCGCTAATTTTGTTTCGATAGTTGACATGTGAAAATTCCTCCTTTTTAAATTGAACCATTAGTTGAATATAAAATAAAAAAGCCTTCTAAGAAGAAGGCTTTCGGTTTGAATAGAGTCTTCTTCTCATCTGTCAAATCTTTCACAATTTGCTGGAATTAGCACCTTATTAACAAATGTTAATGGTTGCTGAGGCGTCATAGGGCCAGTCCCTCTACCTCTCTAGATAAGAATGTTCGTATGAAATTTTATTATGTTTTTAACTTTACAACAAAAGATAATTGAATTGCAACTTTATTTTAAATAATTTTTATTTTTCCGCAAGTGTCATTGACTTTTGTATTTGTGCGTGCTAAATTTATAAAAAAATTAACAAACATTGTTAAAAGGGGAACGCATTTCCTTTTAGCTACATAAATAAAATAATAAAGACAAACTCTTATTGAGAGCGGTGGAGGGAAAGGCCCTGTGAAACCCGGCAACCTTCAAACGAAATGTTTGAAACGGTGCTAATACCTGCAAAACGAATGTTTTGCATAATAAGAGGAGGATCGATTATGTCCCCCTCTTCAAAGTGAAGAGGGGGGTTTTTATATTGATAGAAATGAGGGAGATTTGTGAAATTACTAGATTTATTATCAAAAGGAATTGTAATAGGTGATGGTGCGGTTGGGACGTTATTACATTCACATGGTTTGCAAAGTAGTTTTGAAGAATTGAATATATCTGATCCAGATTTAATTATATCGATTCATAAGCAATATGTAGCGGCTGGGGCAGATGTGATTCAAACAAATACGTACGGAGCAAATGAAGCGAAATTACGTATGTATGGATTAGAAAATCAAGTTACTGAAATTAATAGAGCGGCAGTAAAATTGGCGAAAGCATCTGTTACAGACAGAAATGCAATTTTAGGCACAATTGGTGGTATGAAACATATCGGGGCGGTTACGACAACTGATATGGAGCGAGAATTTATGTTACTGGAACAGGCAAGTGCATTATTAGAAGAACAGGTTGATGGACTGCTATTAGAGACTTTTTATGATGAGTTTGAATTACTTCATGCTGTCCAGGTGTTACGAAAAGAAACAAATATTCCAATTGTAGCGCAATTGGCGTTACATGAGGCGGGTACGACTCAAAATGGAAATGATGTAAATGAAATATTAAAACAACTTTTAGATTACGGTGCAAATGTTGTTGGATTGAACTGCCAACTAGGGCCACTTCATATGACGGAAGCTTTTAAAATGATATCGATTCCGAAAAATGGTTACTTGTCAGCATATCCAAATGCAGGTCTCCCAAATTATGTAGAGGGACGATACGTATATGAGGGAAGTCCAGCTTATTTTGAAGCGATGACACCGAAATTTATTGAGCAAGGTATTCGGTTATTGGGCGGTTGTTGTGGCACGACTCCAGAGCATATTGAAAGTATGAAACGTGCTACTCTAAATGTTACGCCTGTAATAGAAAAGGATACGGTTCAAAGACCGAAAGTAGTTCATACACATGAGAAACGTTCAAAAGCTCATGTCACTTTAGCAGAGAAAGCAAAAAAACAAACGACCGTAGTAGTGGAATTAGATCCACCAAAAACGTTAGATACGCAGCGGTTTTTTGAAGGCGCAAGAGCATTGAAAAGAGCTGGAGCAGATGCTATTACTCTAGCAGATAATTCATTAGCATCGCCCCGTATCTCGAATATGGCAATGGGAGCATTATTAACGAAGCATGATATTCCGGTATTGACGCACTTAACATGTAGAGACCATAACGTCATCGGACTACAATCTCATTTACTAGGATTATCAGCGTTAGGCATGGAAGAAGTGTTAGCTTTAACTGGAGATCCAGCGCGCGTTGGTGATTTTCCAGGTGCCACTTCTGTATATGATTTGTCCTCTATCGAGCTCATTAAAATGATTAAAGAAATGAACGATGGGCGTTCCGTTTTAGGGAAATCCATTGGACCGGCAACAAGGTTTTCTGTGGGCGGTGCATTTAACCCGCATGTAAGACATTTAAAAGCAGCGGTTAAGCGAATGGAACGGAAAATAGATGCTGGAGCAGAATATTTCTTAACGCAGCCAATCTATGATATCGCGTTAATTGAAGAAGTGTATGAAGCGACAAAGCATTTAGAACAACCTATTTTTATTGGGATTATGCCATTAATAAGTAAACGGAATGCAGATTTTCTTCATTTTGAGGTGCCAGGTATTACTTTACCTGAAGCAGTAAGAGAGAGAATGGATGGACATGAAACGAAAGAGGCAGCAATTGAGGAAGGGATTCGTATTTCTCAAGAATTAATCGATGCGGCGATGAAATACTTTAACGGCATTTATCTTATTACACCATTTTTAAAATATGAAATTACAGAACATCTTGTTAAATATGTGAGAGAAAAGCAAGAAGTGAAAGAAGGTATTAATTGATGAAATGTATAGAAGAAAAATTACAAAATAACATCTTACTATTAGATGGTGCAATGGGAACGATGATCCAGCAAGAGGATTTAACTGCGGAAGATTTCGGAGGAGAGGAGTACGAAGGGTGTAATGAGTATTTAGTAGAAACAAGACCAGATGTTATTTTAAAGATTCATAAAGCCTATATTGAAGCTGGAGCGGATATTATTGAAACAAATACATTTGGGGCAACCAATATTGTACTAAGTGATTATGAGTTATCTCATTTAGACGAGGAGCTAAATGAGAAGGCAGCGCGTTTAGCGAAGCAAGCAGTCGAAGAAAGCGGGAAGGAAGTATATGTTGCGGGAGCAATGGGACCGACAACGAAAGCGATTAGTGTTACTGGTGGTGTAACGTTTGAAGAATTAATTGGAGCTTATACGCGGCAGGCAAGAGGATTGTTGAAAGGAGAAGTGGATGTATTACTCGTTGAGACGAGTCAAGATATGCGTAACGTGAAGGCTGCTTATATTGGAATTCAAGCGGCTTTTGATGAACTAAATACAGTTGTACCTATCATGATTTCGGGAACGATTGAACCGATGGGAACGACTCTAGCTGGGCAAACAATTGAGGCTTTTTACTTATCGGTAGAACATATGAAGCCATTATCTGTTGGATTAAACTGTGCGACTGGTCCGGAGTTTATGAGAGACCATATTCGTTCTCTATCTGATTTATCGGAGTGTTACATTTCTTGTTATCCAAATGCAGGTCTTCCTGATGAAGATGGACATTATCATGAATCTCCATCCTCGCTTGCCGAGAAAGTGAAGCGATTTGCAGAAGAAGGATGGGTTAATATTATCGGTGGTTGTTGTGGTACAACACCAGAACATATAAAAGCAATGAAATCCGCATTAACGTCTCTTAAACCTCGTGAACAGCAAGAGAGAGCGGGACATGGGGTTAGTGGATTAGAGGCACTGCAATATGATGACTCTATGAGACCGTTATTTGTTGGTGAAAGAACAAATGTTATTGGATCACGTAAATTTAAAAGATTAGTAGCAGAAGGGAAATTTGAAGAGGCTGCTGAAATCGCTAGAGCGCAAGTGAAGAAAAATGCTCATATTATTGATATTTGTATGGCAGACCCGGACCGCGATGAAATAGAAGATATGGAAAACTTCTTGGCAGAAGTTACGAAAGTGTTAAAAGTACCGATTATGATTGACTCAACAGATGAACATGTGATGGAGCGAGCTCTTACTTATATTCAAGGGAAAGCTGTTATTAATTCAATTAATTTAGAAGATGGAGAAGAGCGATTTAAAAAAGTGACACCGCTTCTTCGTAAATATGGTGCTGCAATTGTAGTTGGAACAATCGATGAAGATGGAATGGCAGTAAGTGCGGAAAGAAAACTAGAAATTGCGAAAAGAAGTTATGAGTTATTGACGACGAAATATGGTATACGCCCATCAGATATTATTTTTGATGCACTTGTATTTCCTGTAGGGACAGGTGATGAAGAGTATATTGGCTCGGCGGCTGCGACGATAGAAGGGATTCGCCTTATTAAAGAAGCATTACCAGAGTGTTTAACGATTTTAGGTGTAAGTAACATATCATTTGGTTTACCACCAGCTGGTCGCGAAGTGTTAAATTCCGTCTTTTTATATCATGCAACGAAAGCAGGGTTAGATTACGCGATTGTAAATACGGAAAAATTAGAGCGCTATGCGTCAATTCCTGATGAAGAAAAACGCCTTGCAGATGCATTGCTTTTTGAAACGACGCAAGAGACGTTGGAGAAATTTACAAACTTCTATCGCGTGGCAAAAAAGAAAGATGTTGTTGTCCAAGAAACATTAACACTTGATGAAAGGCTCGCAAATTACATTGTAGAAGGTACGAAACAAGGTTTACACGAAGATTTAAGTCTCGCACTTACAGAAGGAAGAAAACCTTTGGATATTATTAATGGCCCACTTATGACAGGAATGGATGAGGTAGGAAGATTATTTAATAATAATGAGCTTATCGTTGCTGAAGTATTGCAAAGTGCTGAAAGTATGAAAGCTGCTGTAAGTTATTTAGAGCCACATATGGAATCTAGCGATAGTGCGAAAAAAGGGAAAGTATTATTAGCAACTGTAAAAGGTGATGTGCATGATATTGGGAAAAATCTCGTTGAAATTATTTTAGCAAATAACGGATATGAGATTATTAATTTAGGAATTAATGTTCGCTCGGATCGAATTGTGCAAGAAGTACAAGAAAAGAAGCCTGATATTATAGGTCTTTCTGGTTTATTAGTAAAATCGGCTCAACAAATGGTAACGACTGCTGAAGATTTAAAAGCGGCGGATATTGATATTCCAATTGTTGTAGGCGGGGCAGCGTTAACGAGAAAGTTTACAGATAATCGCATTTCGCCATCTTATAAAGGGCTCGTATGTTATGCGAGTGATGCGATGACGGGGCTGGATATTATTAATAAGCTTCAAAAAGAAGAAGAGCGTGAGAAGATGAAGCAGGATAAAAAAGAACGTCATCTTCATATCGTAACAAAAGAAGAGAAGAAAGTAGAAATTCCAGCAGTAATTGAGCCATTACCGAAGGCTGAGGTTATCGTACCGGATTCAACAAAACGAATTGTATTAAGAGATGTTCCTGTTTCACATCTCACGCCATTTCTAAATAGACAAATGCTGCTTGGACATCACCTTGGCCTAAAGGGAAGTGTGAAGAAACTTTTGCGAGAGGGAGATAAAAGAGCGCATGAATTAAATGATTTAATAGATGAATTATTGCAGGAAGGACAATCTTGGTTAAAACCGAAAGCAGTGTATCAATTTTTCCCAGCGCAAAGCGACGGACAGAATATTGTAATATATGATCCAGAAGATCATACGCGTGTTATAGAGCGTTTCACATTCCCAAGACAAGGAAAAGCACCATATCGTACTTTAGGTGACTATTTACGCCCAGTTGGAGATGAGATGGACTATGTTGCTTTCCTATCTGTTACGGTTGGAGAAGGTGTTCGTGACATTGCTGAAGAGTGGAAGGCGAAAGGTGATTATTTACGCAGTCATGCTATTCAATCGTTAGCGCTTGAACTAGCAGAAGGACTTGCTGAAAAAACACATATGCTCATTCGCGATCGCTGGGGGATTCCAGATTCGCCAGAATTGACGATGGAAGAACGCTTCCGTACGAAATATAGAGGGATACGAGTGTCCTTCGGTTATCCAGCATGTCCAGAACTCGCAGATCAAGAAAAGTTATTTCGCTTAATTCATCCAGAGGAAATAGGTATTTCATTAACGGAAGGATTTATGATGGAGCCAGAAGCGTCTGTAACGGCTATGGTATTTTCTCACCCCGAGGCAAGATATTTTAGTGTATTATAGTCTAGAAGGGGGAGACGTATGAAAAAAATAGTCTTTACAGGTGGCGGTTCGGCAGGGCATGTAACACCTAATTTAGCCATCATTCCACATTTACAAGAACAAAATTGGGATATTTCTTATATTGGTTCTCATCAAGGAATTGAGAAAACGATTATAGAAAAGGAAGGCATTCCGTACTATAGTATTGCGAGCGGAAAGCTACGCCGTTATTTTGATTTAAAAAATATAAAAGATCCTTTTCTTGTGATGAAGGGTGTTATGGATGCGTATGTAAGGATTCGAAAACTAAAACCAGATGTAATTTTTTCAAAAGGTGGTTTCGTATCTGTACCAGTCGTAATTGGAGGATGGTTAAACAGGGTACCAGTTTTATTACATGAATCTGATATGACGCCAGGACTAGCAAACAAAATTGCGCTCCGTTTCGCTTCAAAAATATTTGTTACATTTGAAGAAGCTGCGAAACATTTACCGAAAGAAAAAGTAATTTATACAGGATCTCCTGTACGTGAAGAAGTACTAAAGGGAAATCGTGAAAAAGGTTTAGCATTTTTAGGTTTTTCACGTAAAAAGCCAGTTATTACAATTATGGGAGGAAGTTTGGGCGCAAAAAAAATTAATGAAACGGTTCGAGAAGCGTTACCAGAACTTCTGAAAAAATATCAAATTGTTCACCTTTGCGGAAAAGGTAATCTTGATGATAGTTTACAAAATAAAGAAGGATATAAACAATTTGAGTATGTACACGGAGAACTGCCAGATATATTAGCCATAACAGATTTTGTTATTTCACGTGCGGGGTCCAACGCTATTTTTGAGTTTTTAACATTGCAAAAGCCGATGGTTTTAATTCCACTATCGAAATTTGCAAGTCGTGGAGATCAAATACTAAATGCAGAGTCTTTTGAGAGACAAGGATATGCTTCCGTATTGTATGAAGAAGATGTGACTGTGAAATCTCTTATAAAGCATGTCGAAGAATTAAATCAAAATAATGAAGTGTATAGAACAGCTCTAAAAAAATATAATGGAAAAGAAGCAATTCAAACAATCATTCAACATATTTCAGAGGCATGATGAAACAATCATGCCTCTTTTAGTAGGATGAAAGATTCCAAGAAACGGTGTTTTTATGTTACAATAGCAAATGGATTAGTAGGGAAATTCCAATTAATGAAGCGTGAAAATACGAATGGATTAGGAGTGACTGTGTTGGAGCTAAGTCTCTATGAAAATACTGCACTTATTATATGCTTTGTGTTGTACGTTGGTAGTGTTATTGTTTATATTTCAAGGAAGTTTTCGCAAGAAAGAGAGCTTGAAAAATCAGAGATAACAGCTGAACTAGAAATGTTAGCTGATGAAAGTTATAAAAAGCAAAAAATAAAAGAAGATCATGAAGCATCCCATCATTTAAACGCAAATAAGTTTTAAAGATGGGGATTTTTTTTGAAGTCGTTTTTTATTATATAGCAAGTAACGCTAAAAAGGAGTTTCCCGTATATAAAGAAGGGGTGTATATAAATGAATTTTTATATCGCTTCAGGATTCCAAAATAAACATCTTGTACGTTCTGTAGCAAATGAACTGAAATATGCAGGATGGCACCATACATATGATTGGACAAGAAACGAAAGAGCTGTGAATCAAGAGCAATTAAGAGAAATTGGTCAGGCAGAAAAGAATGCTATTAAAGAAGCGGATATATTTTTACTTATATTAGATGGCGGAAACGGGAGCCATACAGAGTTTGGAATGGCGATCGCGTTAGAGAAAAATATATATGTATATCATGAAGGAAATCCGCTCCAAACAACGTTCTATCATTTGCCAGAAATAAATATTTTTGAAGGAGATGCAGCAGAATTTGCATCTTATGTTATGAATCATGTGAAATAATAGTAACTATCTAAAAGGTTATAAAAGTGATCTTTTGGGTACAGTGATGATAAGAAACATATATAAAGGAGTACATAATATGAAATTAGAAAATGGATGGGAAACGAGCTTTTTAGAAGTCGTACAAAATAGCGAATTTAAGAAAGAGGCACTTCTTAGCCAATTACTTTTTGCAGATAGTGAAGAAGTTGAGGAGCTTGTAGATGATTATGGTTATGAAGAAATTATTGACCGCGAACATGATGATGAATTAGCTGATATTTTAGGAGAAGAACTTTTTAGTGAGATGGAACGACACGTATTCTTATCTTCACAGTCAGAAGAAAAACTTATTTCATTCGTAAATGGATTAGGTTTTCATGTGTTAGATTGGATCGTTCTTCTTGAAACAGAATTTGGCATCGATAGTGCACACTTTACGTCGGATGCTGTGAAAATGTTAGAAAAGCGTTTCAGACAATTTCCATACATAGAAGATAAAACAATTTTTGACATGACATTTGGAGAAGCAATGGATGTATTAGAGTCTATTACAGGATTACAACTGAAAGAAAAGATGAACGTATAATGTAAAAAAAGAACGTGATCACCTCACGTTCTTTTTTTACATTATAATAATTTTATCATCTAGTTTCGTTTGTCCGCTAAGAAGTGCGTTTAAATATTCCACTTTTCTTATACAGGCTTGTATATGTCTTTCAACCTCTTGTAACTCTGCTTGGTGATGCGTTTCAATAGGATGAATTTGTACGTTGAATTTTTCAAATTGACTACTATATGTTATTTCTGCATAGCCGCTCATAATATCTGTTTCGTTATGAAATAAAAATTGCTTCGTTTTGTCACAGAATGATACATTCTGAAAGCCATATACTTTTAATGCTTCAATTACTTTTTTTATCATTTTTGTATTCATTTTTTTTAACCCTCTTTACGAAGTTCTACTTATACATTATAACATAAAAAATTACATAGAAAGCGCTTCCAAGTGTATTTTATTATAAACTTTACGTTTCAATCACAAAAATGAAACAAAGAAAAAATAATTGTAAAGAAGGAAGGACTCTTTTATTGTTTCGTCATATATATAGAGAAATAGTGCAATGAAAGGAAATTTTCCGAGGTGGAGATCGTATTTCCAATTTGAGCGCAGTAAAAGAGGTGAAGATCTTGAACTTTGATATTGTAGGACAAAAAGCATATATAAAAGATGGACCGCATCGGAACCGAATTGGAATTGTAAAGAAAAACGAGACAAAATTAGAATCGCAGTTTGCTATTGTAATTGGAGAACAAATCATTGAGGTAGAGCTAAAAGATATCGTGTTAGTTGGAGTAGACGTAGGACAATTTCATAAATGGTGCGAACAAAATGGTTATTTGTGAAAAGGACGGGCTGTGAGATAATGAAGTATATGTGAGGAAAGAGAATATGTTATTGTATTCTCTTTTTCTATGTGTAAGGAGACGGAGATGAAGTATACAGAAAGAGATTTTACATTGGAGTTAAAAGAGAACATTCAATGCATGGAGAAGGAAATAGAGAGAATAGCATTTAAACTTTTTAAAGATTATTCACATTTGTACATAGAAAAAAACATGGAATTATTTATAGAACTCATCAGAGATAAAGAAAATCCTTTTGAAACAGGATATTCTTCATCAATTTCGATAGCTGTATTAGATGAAGAAGGAAAGATGATTGAATTTTATACAGTTCCTATCTGGGAATGTTGTAGTTATTTTTTAGGAGTACCGCTTCAAATAAGGTTTTGGGGAAATAAGTTAAGTGGTGAACTTGTTGATGAATCTTATTGTGAGATAGAGGAGGAGTTAAAGGAGCGGTTGGAAGAATTTTTACAGTTTGCAGATGAGGAATAATAGTTAATCTGTAGTTTATAATTAATAGTTATTAAAAAAATGAAAAACGGTGTAATTTCTTTATATCTGTACATAGTGTTTGAAACAATATGTTATGCCTTATGTATAAAAGATAAAGAGGAAGATGAAAAGAACTAAAAAAGGACGCTAACCGTTTTGTTAGCGTCCTTTTCATTATGAAGCAATTTCACCAGTTTTTGTATCATCTTGATTGTACGTATCTTGATCTAATTCACCAAGCCATTTACTAGAAATAAGACCTGCTGTCATAGAACCACTTACGTTAAGAGCTGTACGCCCCATATCGATTAATGGTTCAACTGAGATAACAAGAGCGACAATACCGATTGGTAAGTTCATTGTAGATAGTACGATTAACGCTGCGAATGTTGCACCGCCACCAACGCCGGCAACACCGAATGAGCTAATAGCAACGACAGCGATTAAAGTTAAAATAAATTGTGGTTGTAATGGATCAATTCCTACAGTTGGAGCGACCATCATTGCAAGCATTGCTGGATAAATACCTGCGCAACCGTTTTGTCCGATAGATACTCCAAATGAGGCTGCGAAGTTTGCAATCCCTTCAGAAATACCAAGTTTTTCTTTTTGAGCTTCAATATTTAATGGCATTGCACCAGCACTAGAGCGAGATGTGAATGCAAATGTTAATACAGGGAACACCTTTTTCAAATATTGAATTGGATTTAAACCAGATAGAGCAATTAATAATAAGTGGATAACGAACATTACGATAAGTGCCACGTAAGACGCTAACACGAAGTTACCAAGTTTTAAAATAGCATTTATGTCGCTACCAGCAACTGTTTTTGCCATAAGAGCTAATACGCCGTATGGAGTAAGACGTAAAATTAATGTTACCATACGCATTACAATTGCATATACAGCATCAAGCATTTTCTTAAATAGCTCTGCTTGTTCTGGATATTTTCGTTTTACACCTATAAAGGCGATGCCGATAAAGGCTGCAAATATTACAACAGAAATTGTTGATGTTGGACGAGCGCCTGTTAAATCAAGAAATGGATTTGTAGGCAATAGTTCTAATAATTTATCTGGAATTGTTGTTTTTTCAATAGAAGTAAATCTTTCTTCAACTAGCTTCAGACGAGCAGATTCTGCATCACCTTGTTGCAGACCAGTTGCAGATACATCAAATCCTGCACTTGCAGCGATACCGACAGCTGCAGCAATTCCTGTAGTCAGAATTAAAATTCCGATAATAAGACCACTAATTTTACCAAGGTTTTTCGTTAACTGTAATTTTGTAAATGCTGAAATAATAGATACTAAAATAAGTGGCATAACGATCATTTGAAGTAACTTCACATAACCGTTACCGATTAAGCCAAACCAAGTATTTGATTCAATAATTACTTTAGAAGTTGGCTCATAAATAAATTGTAATATAAGGCCGAAGATAATTCCGACTCCTAAAGCGGTAAATACACGTTTATTAAAAGATACATGCTTACGTTGCATATAATATAATACGCCAACTAAAATGAGCATGACTGCAACGTTAATTCCGACAAGCAGTGTATTCATGATGATTCCCCCTAATTCCAATCTGTTATATAGAATATAAATCAATAAAACCTATAAGTCAACTAGGGAATTCCGGAATTAAAAAAAAGATGGCAAAATGCCATCTTTTAATGTCCAGCCCCAGGGACAAGTAAAAATGTCGTGTAGTATGTAAATCCTATGAAGAAAACAGTTAAATATGCCCCGAATACGTATATATACATACGCTCTGTTAAATTTAAATAGCTTAAAAGTACGAAGAATCCTGTTTGTCCTAAAAATAGTAGTGCGGCCTGTTGCATATCCCCTACGTAAAACATAACCGAGAAAATTCCAGTCCAAAAGCCGAGAACGCGAAACATGCGCTCCATGCCATCTCCCTCCTTTTCTAAAAAAAGTAAACCTCACTTCATTATAGTTTATTTTTCTTACTATTGTAAATATTCGTTCATATAAAAAGAAGCCAATTATAATTGGCTTCTTTTTATATGAGAAATCAAATTGTTAGTTTATAATTACAAGATTTACATCCATCTAGTAAACTATCATTTCGTGTTAATTCCGTGTTAGGGAATAGGATTTCAAAAATCCCTTTCATCATATCCCCGTGCATATTACAAATTTCAGTTGGGTGATGGACAGCAACTTCTTTAAATGGACAATTGTGTACATCATAGAAAATTTTCGTTCCATCTGCACTTAATTCAAATGCAGGTGATAAGCCAGCTGTCGAAAAGGCTTCTTTTGCAATTTGAATTTTTTGTTCAACTGTTAAGGCATCTTCACTCACATTTAAACGCTGCATATGTTGTTGCATTAATTCGGCCCCGAATTGTTTCCCTGTTTCGTAGAGCGCTTTTTCACCAGCAGCTCCAAGGCTAAGTAAAGAATTAAACGCTATTTTTGCTAATAATTGATAATCACGGAATGGGAATTGTAATTGGATAACATCTTCAGATAATACATATAATCTGCTTGGTCGTCCGCCTTTTCCAGTTTTCTTCGTTTCAGATTTCAGCATATGAACATCTTCTAATTTAGATAAATGTAAACGCGCTACGTTTGGATGAATGTCAAACTCATCAGCAATTTCTTGTACAGTTACGTAACTATGTTTTTGAGAAATATATTTATAAATGTAATAACGAGTTGGGTCAGCTAAAACACCTGTAATTTTTAAAGCTTGTTCCATGAAGATCTCCACCTTTATCACTTTATCCAAGATAATAACATTATAATACAGATAAACATGGGTATAGGTAATTTTAGACAATAATTCGGAAATTGTTCATAATTTCACAAACATATTTTTCCTTTTTTATCTAGTGAAAATGCAAAAATACCGATTTTTCAGATGGATTTCTTCATGCTATATACATAGTGGGGAGGGAAAAATGATGAATGGAATTGAAAGCTTTGCGAATACGATTTTGAAAGAGGCGTGTAGGGTACAAGCTTCGGATTTACATATTGTGCCCCGGAAGAAGGATGTAGTGATTCAACTACGCATAGGGAAAGATTTAATGACGAAACAATACATTGAAAAGGAATTTGGAGAAAAACTTGTTTCACACTTTAAATTTTTAGCATCCATGGATATAGGGGAGAGGCGGAAGCCACAAAATGGTTCACTGTATTTACAAATGGATGGACAGGAAGTGTATTTACGTCTTTCCACGCTTCCAACTGTATATCAAGAAAGTCTCGTTATTCGTCTTCATTTACAAGCATCTATTCAGCCGTTATCTCATCTTTCGTTATTTCCAAGTACAGCGAAGAAACTACTTTCTTTTTTACATTATTCCCATGGGTTACTCGTATTTACTGGACCGACTGGATCGGGGAAGACAACAACAATGTATGCATTATTAGAGGTAATTAGAAAAAAGAAAACACGCCGCATCGTTACACTGGAAGATCCAGTTGAAAAAAGAAATGACGATGTATTACAAATTCAAATAAATGAAAAAGCAGGTATCACATATGAGGCGGGACTAAAGGCTATTTTGCGTCATGATCCAGATGTTATTTTAGTGGGTGAAATTCGTGATGAAGAAACAGCAAAAATCGCTATAAGAGCAAGTTTGACTGGCCATTTAGTAATGACGACACTGCATACGAATGATGCGAAAGGAGCAATACTTCGGTTTATGGACTTTGGCATAACAAGGCAAGAGATTGAACAATCTTTATTGGCTATAGCTGCACAGCGACTTGTTGAATTGAAGTGTCCGTTTTGTAAAAGAAAGTGCTCAACTGTATGTAAATCAATGAGGCAAGTAAGGCAAGCGAGTATTTATGAGTTGTTATATGGATATGAGTTAAAACAAGCGATTAAAGAAGCAAACGGGGAATGTGTCACGTACAAGCATGAGACATTAGAGTCTTCGTTGCGAAAAGGATACGCTTTAGGATTTTTAGAAGAGGATGTTTATGTTTAAGAAAATATGGAGTTTAAGTGATCAAGTAATATTACTGAAACGATTAGGAGAACTATTAGAAAAAGGATACTCTCTTTTGCAGGCATTAGAATTTTTACGGTTTCAATTACCTTTAGAAAAGAAAGTACAATTGCAGCGCATGATTGATGGATTAAAAAATGGAAAAAGTCTACACGATTCTTTTCATCAATTAAAGTTTCATCAGGAGATGTTAAGCTATTTATTTTATGCCGAGCAACATGGTGATATTTCTTTTGCGTTGCAACAAGGGAGTGCACTTCTTTATAAAAAGGATAAGTATAGGAAAGATATGATGAAAATAATGCAGTATCCTATGTTTTTGGCGTTCTTTTTAATAATCATGATTTTGATTTTTAACCGCATTTTATTACCACAAGTTGACATGGTATATAGTTCATTTGGTTCTACAGCACCGTTATTCACAGAACAAATATTAAGTACAATTAAGCTACTACCCTATCTTATTTTTAGCACTATTTTTATTGTTATGGTGGGTTGTAGTGTATATATATTGTACTTTCGGAAACTCCCGCATATGAAGCGAGTAAAAATTATGCTTCGTATCCCCCTCGTAAAAACATTTCTTATTTTAAAGCATTCGCATTATTTCGCTACTCAATTGAGCAGCTTATTACACGGAGGACTATCAGTACTTGAGGCTCTAACAATAATGATGGAGCAAAAGTATCAGCCGTTCTTTCAGTATGAAGCGGGCCGAGTTAAACACCAATTAATTGCGGGAGAACCGTTGCAATCTATTATTGCTAAAAGCGGATATTATGAGGAAGAACTTTCTTATATTATTACACATGGTCAAGCAAACGGTAATTTGGCGATTGAATTAGGTGATTATAGTGATCTGATTATGGAAAAGATGGAGCAAAAAATTAAACGTATGTTAGTGATTATTCAACCGATTTTATTTACGTGTATTGGAGCAATAGTTGTTCTTATGTATTTAGCGATGATTATGCCAATGTTTCAAATGATGAATTCTATATAGGAGGCATTTACATGCAGAATGAGGAAGGGTTTACCCTTTTAGAAATGTTATTAGTTATGGTCGTCATCACTGTATTATTACTATTAATTATTCCAAATGTAGTTACGCAGCGCTCATCCGTCGAAGGAAAAGGATGTAAAGCCTATGTGAAATCTATAGAAGCGCAAATACAAGTATATCAACTACAACATAATAAAATTCCCTCGCTAAAAGAGCTAATTGATGGGAAATATATTACAAAGGATGAGTGTCCGAATGGTGAAGCTATTCATATTTCCAATGATGGCACGGTAACAAGTGGGAAACTGTGAAGCAAAAAGGTTTTACACTTTTAGAAATGCTACTCGTTTTATTTGCTATTTCTGTATTAAGTATGGTCACGTATTTTCATGTACATTCATTATACGAAAAACAAAAAATCGAACAATTTTTAAGACAGTTTTCAAATGATATTTTGTATATGCAACAATTAGCTATAAACCGTCAAAAACACTATACATTACGATGGCATAAAGATAGACATATGTATTATATAGGGGAATCGAGTACGGATCATTCTATCATTAAAAGAGAATATGATAGCGATATACAATTGGATTTGAATACTTTTCCAAATCCGATGACATATAATCCGAGTGGAAATATTAATAGAGGTGGCACGATTTTACTTTCGTATCGAAGTTATAAATATGAGATTGTATTCCAGCTTGGAAGAGGGAGATTTACGTATCGTGAAATGTCAAAAAGGGTCAGTGATGGCTGAAATGCTTGTAGCATTAAGTATAGTAATGATGATGGTATCTTTACTACTTCCGCAAACAGTATTGATTATGCAAGAACGAAAAAACATACAAATTCGTTATAAGGCATTTGTATTATTAAAAAAAGAAGCAGCTTTATATATGTATGAGAATGAGGCAAAACAACAGAAAGAAAAAGTCATAAATGGAAATGTATATTACACATATTGGGGAGGAAATGAAGTTTGTGCGATGTGGAAAGATGTGAAAGGAAAAATGATGGAACAATGCTTTTATGCGGGAGAAAAAATGAATTAGAAGTTGGATTTACATTAATTGAAATGATTGTATGTTTTTTTCTGTTATCGCTTTTCTTTTTACTCTTACCACGTTTAAGCTTTATTGGAATAGAAAACAAGCAATCAAAAGGGTTAAATAATTGGGAATGGGATGTGTTTGTAGGACAAGTACAGTTAGAGTTTCGTGAAGTATCATTTGTGGAAAAAATAGTTCCTGAAAATAGAGAGAGTATGTTGCGCTTCCGTCTTCGCACTGGAGATGAAGTGACGTATGAAAAATTGAATAATCACCTTATAAGAAAAGTGAACATGCGCGGAAGAGAAGTTATATTACAAAATGTTGAAATGGTTTCGTATGAAGTAACACCTCATTTGCTCTTTATCAATGTGAAAGATAGGAGCGGGAAAAAATATGAAGGTGTAGCTATAAGGTATAGCGAAATGGGAATACATGTATGATAAAACAAGATGGATTTACGATGCCAGGAACAATCATTTTTCTTATATTATTAACTTCGTTCTTTATATACGAAACGAATATGTTGCTTATAGATAAAAAATTTTATATTGAAATAGAGCAAAAGTTTGTACTGGAGGAAATACTAAATCAATCTATTACAAATATAAAAAAAGACTTACGGCAAAAAGAAAAGGAAGATACTTTTTTCTTTTCATATGAAAAGGGCGAAGCGAGTGGAAATTACGTATTTGAAAACGACGTTATTCTCGTTTCATTGCAGTGCAAAATAAAACAGGAAGTTTTCTATAAAGTAAGCTTTCGGTATAGAAAAAAAGATGAGAAAATATTCGATTGGATAGAAGGATAGTATGTGAAATATATGGATAAAAAACCATTATTTATCATTTGAAAATAGGCTGTTTTTTAAAAGGAAATGGATAAATAAAACAATTAAAAGTTTAAATTTTCTCAAAAAAGAGAAGGGTAGAAAGAATATGATATATTCATGCTATCCAATCATTATTTTTAGGGAGAATAGGGAAATGACAAACAACAATCAAATAGGTGAAAATAAGGAACAAACTATTTTTGATCATAAAGGAAATGCAATTATGACAGAAGATAGGGAAATACAAATTATTTCAAAATTCGAAGAACCTCTTATTGTCGTGTTAGGAAATGTATTAAGTGATGAAGAGTGTGACAAATTAATTGAATTGTCTAAAAATAAATTAGCACGTTCTAAAGTTGGTTCATCACGTGATGTAAATGATATTCGAACGAGTAGTGGTGCATTTTTAGATGATAATGAACTTACTGCGAAGATTGAAAAACGAATTTCATCTATCATGAATGTTCCTGTTTCGCATGGAGAAGGATTACACATTTTAAATTATGAAGTGGATCAACAATATAAAGCACACTATGATTATTTTGCCGAACATAGTAGATCAGCTGCTAATAATCGTATTAGTACGCTTGTCATGTACTTAAATGATGTAGAAGAAGGCGGAGAAACTTTCTTTCCGAAATTAAATCTTTCTGTGCACCCTAGAAAGGGAATGGCAGTATACTTTGAGTATTTCTATCAAGATCAATCACTAAATGAGCTTACGTTACACGGAGGGGCACCTGTAACGAAAGGTGAGAAATGGATTGCAACGCAGTGGGTGAGAAGAGGTACTTATAGATAAAGCGAGTATGTTACGTTTTGTTCTTCAGTGTATAAGAAGAACAAAACGTTTTTTTATTAAATAAAGTAGCATCTTTCGTTATAATAACAAGTAATACATGACGATTGAGAGGAACGAAAATGAAATCTATATACATAACCGGCTATATGGGAGCTGGGAAAACAACAATTGGAAAAGCATTAAGTAAAGAACTTCATATGGATGTTATAGATACAGATCAAAAAATTGAAGAGAAGCAAGAGAAGGAGATTCGTGATATTTTTGCCGAAGAAGGTGAAATGGCTTTTCGGGAATATGAAAGTGAGATGTTACGTTCACTACCTGTTGAAAATGTAATCATTACAACTGGCGGCGGAATCATTGAGCGAGAGGAAAACCGAAAGTGGATGAAGGAAAATGGAACTGTCGTGTATTTATATTGTGATCCACATGTAATTGCAGAAAGGCTTCGTGAAGATACGACACGTCCACTATTTCAGAAGAAAGATATAGATGCATTTGTAATGAAATTCGAATTGCGCCGAGCTTATTATGAAGAGGCCCATATCCATATTGATACGACGAATAAGTCTGTAAAGCAAATTATGGATGAATTAAAAGAAAAGATTAATGAATAAAAAAGTGGACATACTAATCAAGTAGAGGTGATGATAATATGTCTACTAATGATTATGTTCGCTTTGTGACACAGCAGTTTGTGTCGTATATGGATGCTCCAAAAGAAGATCGTAAACAAAAGAAAGAACAACGCCGTGCTGAAAAAGAGCCATTTATGAATAAGTGGTTTGGTGTTATGCCGCTAAGTGCTGCTTTGTTTTATCAAAACGTAAAAAATAAAAGAAAAAAATCAAGTTAAAGATTTCGTAATATGTGTAGCAAAATGAAAATCCCCTAGTAGCATCATACTACTAGGGGATTTTCATTTACTGCATAGACTCTTTTTCTTCTGTAACGGCATGTATTTTATTGTTCACCCAGACAAATCCAATTCCGATACAAATGGAAATACCCCATCCAACGGCGGTCATAATTGCTCTCATTTCACCGTAGCCATCTACACCGAAAACAGAGATGAAATAAATTTTTAAGAAGCTTTTTAATATGAATTGTAGACCGAAAAAGAGCGTTAAATATTGCAATGCTGGATAGATACGACTATCACGATACAGTTCACGACTTTTATCACGGTCATGGCCTTGCAGTGCAGCAATATCTGCTGCGAAATATAACATAATTGGTTTTTTTATAAAAATTGTGCATATAACGATAATACCGAGTACGATGTGATAATACGCATCGTTCCACAACATTCGTTCAGCTGATCCAGATAATAGATCTACCGTTGTATTAGAAATGAGTGTAATTAAAATAAAGAACCCTGTTACGTTAAACTGTTTTTCTTTTTTAAAGGTATACAGTGTATAAATAATCCCCGGAACAGAGGAAAGTAACATTGCGTAATAAGGATCGATATAAGGTTTTGCAAATTTCCAAATGAGGAATGGGATTACGAGATAAAAGACAAGATCTAATATAGCTTTTTTATTTTGATTCATACAAATCCTCCTTAAGTCATACATATATTTTATAATATAATTTCTGAAAATTGTATAAGGTTTAATAGGAAAAGGAAAAATATATCACTTTTTGAGGGAGTAGTAGATTGAAAAAAATACCCCTAGCGTAGTAAGTTTTTTTAGTATATAATAAAGGAAACGCTTTCATTTCTAGTTTGTTCACAAAATGGACGGAAAATCACATATTTACTATCGATATGTTGCTTTATAATGAAACTAATTAAATATACATGCATACAATATTGTGAAATAAATAACATAAATAATCTATATAAATGTAAACGTTATCAAAAGAGAGAGGTGGAGACAATGAGTAAATTTTTCTTCAATCATAATCCAGCAACAGTAGAGGATGGAAGGCTTGTTAAGTATGCTGAAATTATTTATGGAGAAGGTGGCCGTTCTGTATTAGAAAATTTAATGGTGAAGGCATCTATCAGATTGCGTGATCGTTATCCGAATAAATCTGACGAGCAGATCTCGAACCTAGTAAATAAAGGCATCCATGATATGTTTCAAAAATATGTGAGTAAGTAAGAAGTAAGAGTAGCTAACGGCTGCTCTTATTTTTTTGTATAAGGATGGTGCCTCTAGCTGAAAATAAGGGTGTATTTTGAAAGATATAAAAAGGAGGGGAAATAATGAGCAATGGAATTGGTCGTTCAAAAGAAAATCTTCCAACTGATGCTAATCATGTGAGTGCAAAGGATCGTGCGCATCAAAAACGCATGGCAAAGCAAAAACAACAAGAGCGTAATGGCGATAGAGGATAACTCAAAAAAGCTCCTTCTAAAACAGAAGGGGCTTTTTAAGTTAGAAAATGATTCGCGGTAACATAAAAGAGTCCACCGTTAATAATTTGTACTGTAATGCGGGGTTCATATTGTTCTTGCAGTGCTTGTTTTTCAATTTCATAGCTTTCAGGAAGTTCATCACTTTCTTCATAAAAACGATTTAAAAGGTCCAAATCGTGATTCCAGCGCACTCTTGCTTCTTTCGCCCACGTATGGTCATCTTCTGCAATAATATTTTTTAAAGCATCCTCTATACGTTGTAAACCACTTTGCGGTTTAATAATAGGCGAGAGCGTAAAACAAAAGTCAGGTATTTTCGGTGTAAGTTTAATTTTAGTTAATGTTTCATGAAAGTTTGCAATCATTGTGCCAGAAATAAGATGAATGCCAATCGAGTGGAGGATATCTTTTTTTCGATCACATTGATAGGAAACTTTTATATTTACACCGAGCCACGGATGGAGCGGTGTATGTGTTGCTCCGCTATGCCGTACTTCCTCATATAAGCGTATGTAAGAGCCTAATTCTTTTGTCGTTTGAAAAATTTGATGAAGACGTGGTGAACCGTAGTGAATAAGTTCACCATCGTTTTCTTCATTTTCTGGATTTGTAATAAGAGTAAGGCGCATCGGATTCGGTACGCCTCCTGTCTTCTCAAGATAGTGCCAATAAAAAGGACGGTTCATTAATAATTTATCCATCTCAATTGTTAATTGCACATCCAATAGATGAGGAGAACGTTCTAAAATTTCACAGTTATTCGCCTCAAAAAAATTGTATAAGTAATTATGAATTTCATGTTGCTGCATAGCCTTGCACCTCAGCTTCATTTCGCTTCGCAAAGTCGATAATAGATGTTAAGTTTTCCATCTTAATTCGGATTTCTCCTTCGCTTTTTGATTGCGCAAATATTTCTTGAATGTGTGCGTCGATGTTTTTCATATTAATTCTCGTTAAAATTTCATCAAGTTCACCGATCACACGCTCAAATAAATTAATTTTTTCATATAACAGTTTCAAAATATGTTCTTCAACAGTGTGTTTTGTAGCTAAGTTATAAATATGAACATCATTCTTTTGACCAAGGCGGTGAATACGTCCGATTCTTTGTTCAAGGCGCATTGGGTTCCATGGTAAATCGTAATTGATCATATGGCTACAAAATTGTAAGTTAATTCCTTCACCACCAGCTTCCGTTGCGATTAGCACTTGCGCATGATTTTGGAAAAGTTCCTTCATCCAATCTTTCTTTCCCCGTTTAAATCCGCCGCGGAATGGGACAGAAGAAATACCGTGCTGTTGTAAAAACCATTGTAAGTACATTTGTGACGCTCGGTATTCTGTGAAAATGACGACTTTATCGTCAATTTCTTTTATAAGCTCTAGCGCTTTATTTGCTTTTGAGTTAAAAGGAATACGGTTAATTTTGTCCATTAGCACATCAATATGCGGATCTTTTACGTAATTCTCATTTTCCTTCTGTCGTTTTTCTACATGTTTTTTTAATGAATAGTAAACGGCCTCGCGACTACTACACGCTTCCCGTTTTAAAGTTAATGATGAGAAAGCAGATGTGAAGGCGTCTTGTCCTCGCCAATTTTCGATATCATTATATAGAGCTTGCTCTTCTTCATTAAACTCAACAAAAATTGTACGTACATGTCTCTTTGGCCAATCAATCCCGGTATTATGACGCCGATTTCGGACCATTACTTTGTTAATAAGAGCTTTTAAATCTTCATCAGATTCGGCTGAACGATTTTTTGAAGCATAATATTCTTCAAAATTGGATTGATTGCCTAAATGTCCTGGTTTTAATAAAGAAACGAGGTTGAAAATTTCATCAATCTTATTTTGAACAGGAGTAGCGGTTAATAATAAACAAAATTTCTTTTTTAATCGCTGTGCAAATTCATAGTTTTTTGTTTTATTATTTTTAAGTTTATGTGCTTCATCGATAATAATAAGGTCATATTCTAAGTTCAAAACGATATCACGATGTGGGGAACGTTTTGCAGTATCAATTGATGATACAATCACATCGGCTTGTTCCCACGAGTAGCTTTTCTTTTGAGCTACAGCTGGAATGAAAAACTTTGTATTTAATTCGTATGCCCATTGTGATACGAGAGAGGCTGGAACGAGTATAAGTACTTTTTTCACAAGGCCGCGGACCATATATTCTTTTAAAATAAGTCCAGCTTCAATCGTTTTTCCAAGTCCTACTTCATCTGCTAGAATCGCTTTACCATTCATTTGTTCAATAACATTTTGAGCGACTTCTAATTGATGAGGCAGTGGTGTGAAATGGGATAAATGTTTCGGTGCTTGTAATCCATCAAAAGTAGGAACAAGTAATGATTTTTCTGTTTCATAAGCTAAATGATATAAATCCCAGTTTGTCCAAGGACCATCTTCGTCAATTCTATTTAAAAAATTGTTTTGCCACGTTCGATCTATGGAAATATCGACATTCATTACGACTCTCCCACCTTTTATAAATTAAAGTAATATATGAAAAACTCTTTACTATATAAGCCTTGTAATAAGGCGCTATTACACTTACTGAAAGGTAAACAATAAGTAAAGATAAAGGACTAAATCTTAAAAACTGTATGTAATAAGATTAAGCGTAAAAAATTCTAAATTATTTTTTATGCTAGAATATTGATGAAATATAGCGAATAATGTTAGGATAATGGTGTGAAATGTGTGGAATCTTTCGTATTTTATCCAAGAAAGTGATTTTTTATTTACGCTTTCATAAAAAAATATAATGAGATTCCGTATATCCTATCTTTTTAGAATGAAAATGTTTAGAAATGAGTAACAACTTTTATTGATTTGTCAGAGCATAAGGGGGAGAGATCATGATTACATTACAACGTACACCGTTATTTGATGTATACGCGAAGTATGGTGGGAAAACAATCGACTTCGGTGGTTGGGAGTTACCAGTTCAATTTTCAAGCATTAAAGAAGAACATGAAGCTGTACGTACAGCGGCAGGTTTGTTCGATGTGTCTCACATGGGAGAAGTTGAGGTAAAAGGTGTAGATAGTTTAGCATTTTTACAACGTGTTGTTACAAATGACGTATCTACCTTAAAGGTAGGAGGCGCACAATATACAGCAATGTGCTACGAAAATGGTGGTACAGTAGATGATTTATTAATCTACAAACGTGGTGAAGAAGACTATTTATTAGTTATCAACGCATCAAATATCGAGAAAGATTACGAATGGTTAGCTAGCCATGTAATTGGCGATGCGACAGTAGTCAATGTTTCTAGTGAAGTTGCACAGCTTGCAATTCAAGGACCAAAAGCAGAAGGCATTTTACAAAAAGTTGTGTCAGAAGATTTGAAAGAAATTAAGTTCTTTAAATTTAAAAACGATATTCTTGTAGATGGAATTCCAGCACTTGTATCTCGTACAGGTTATACAGGTGAAGATGGATTTGAAATTTACTGTAAGAGTGAAGATGCTGCAAAACTTTGGGAGAAACTTCTTGAAGTTGGAGCAGAAGAGGGCTTAAAACCATGTGGTTTAGGTGCTCGTGATACACTTCGTTTCGAAGCAACATTACCACTTTACGGTCAAGAATTATCAAAAGATATTACACCGGTTGAAGCTGGAATTGGCTTTGCGGTAAAACCAAATAAAGAAGCAGACTTCTTTGGGAAAGCGACTTTAAAAGAGCAAAAAGAAAACGGTGCGCCTCGTAAGTTAGTCGGCATCGAAGTAATTGAACGTGGAATTCCTCGTACGCATTACCCTGTATTTATTGGAGAAGAAAAAATTGGGGAAGTAACGAGTGGTACACAATCTCCAACGTTAAAGAAAAGCATTGGTTTAGCACTAATTGATGTAAAATACGCAGCAGTTGATACAGAAGTAGAAATTGAAATTCGTAATAAACGCGTCAAAGCAGTAGTTGTTCCAACACCATTTTATAAACGTTCAAAGTAACGGGGAGAGGGGTAGATTTCATGTTGCATCGTTATCTTCCAATGACAGAAGAAGACAAAAAAGAAATGTTACAAACGATCGGCGTTCAAACGATCGATGAGTTATTCTCTGATATTCCAGAGAGTGTTCGTTTTAAAGGGGATTTAAAAATTAAAGAAGCAAAATCAGAGCCAGAGCTTTTAAAAGAGTTATCTCAAATGGCTAGTAAAAATGCGAACTTAAAAGAATACGCTTCTTTCCTAGGAGCAGGCGTATACGATCATTATGCTCCAGTAATTGTAGATCATGTTATCTCTCGCTCAGAATTTTATACAGCTTACACGCCATACCAACCGGAAATTTCACAAGGGGAATTACAAGCAATTTTTGAATTCCAAACAATGATTTGTGAGTTAACAGGAATGGATGTAGCAAACTCTTCTATGTACGACGGAGGTACAGCTTTAGCTGAAGCGGCAATGCTAGCAGCTGGCCATACTCGTAAAAAGAAAATTCTTGTATCTAGCGCAGTTCATCCAGAATCAAGAGCTGTACTTGAAACGTATGCAAAAGGTCAACATCTTGAAGTTGTTGAAATTAATCATAAAGATGGTGTAACAGATTTAGACGTATTACAAAGTGAAGTAGATGATACAGTTGCTTGTGTAATCGTTCAATATCCAAACTTCTTCGGACAAGTTGAAAAATTAGCTGATATTGAAAAAATCGTTCATCAACAAAAATCATTATTTATCGTTTCTTCAAATCCATTATCATTAGGCGCATTAACACCACCAGGAAAATTTGGTGCTGATATTGTCATCGGTGATGCACAACCATTTGGTATCCCAACGCAGTTTGGTGGACCACACTGTGGTTACTTTGCAACGACGAAAGCATTCATGCGTAAAATTCCAGGACGTCTTGTCGGGCAAACTGTAGATTCAGATGGTAAACGTGGATTTGTATTAACGTTACAAGCACGTGAACAGCATATTCGCCGTGATAAAGCGACGTCTAACATTTGTTCAAACCAAGCGTTAAATGCATTAGCAGCTTCTGTTGCAATGACAGCACTTGGTAAACAAGGTGTGAAAGAAATGGCACGTCAAAACATTTCTAAAGCACAATATGCAAAACGTCAATTTGAAGCGAAAGGCTTCACAGTTACATTTGCTGGACCATTCTTCAATGAGTTCGTTGTAGATTGCAAGCGCCCAGTGAAAGAAGTAAACGATGCATTATTACAAAAGAATATTATCGGCGGTTACGACCTAGGCCGTGATTATAAAGAGCATGAGAACCATATGCTTGTAGCAGTAACTGAGCTTCGTACAAAAGATGAAATTGACACACTTGTAAACGAAATGGGGGCTATCCAATGAAGAATCAAGACCAAGCACTTATCTTTGAAGTGAGTAAAGAAGGACGCATAGGATATAGCTTACCAAAATTAGATGTAGAAGAAGTGAAACTAGAAGATGTATTTGAGAGCGATTATATTCGAGTAGAAGATGCAGAGCTACCAGAAGTATCTGAACTTGATATTATGCGCCACTATACAGCACTTTCAAACCGTAACCACGGTGTTGATTCTGGTTTCTATCCACTTGGATCTTGTACGATGAAATATAATCCGAAAATTAATGAGAGTGTAGCTCGTTTCGCAGGATTTGCAAATATTCATCCGTTGCAAGATGAAAAGACAGTACAAGGTGCAATGGAATTAATGTACGATTTACAAGAGCATTTAATTGAAATTACAGGTATGGATACTGTTACTTTACAACCAGCAGCTGGTGCACACGGAGAATGGACAGGCTTAATGTTAATTCGTGCATACCATGAAGCAAATGGTGACTTTAACCGTACGAAAGTAATTGTTCCTGACTCTGCTCACGGAACGAATCCAGCATCTGCAACTGTAGCTGGTTTTGAAACAATTACGGTAAAATCAAATGAACATGGTCTTGTTGACTTAGAAGACTTAAAACGTGTTGTAAATGAAGAAACAGCAGCACTTATGTTAACAAACCCTAATACATTAGGTTTATTCGAAGAAAATATTTTAGAAATGGCAGAAATCGTCCATAACGCAGGCGGTAAATTATACTATGATGGTGCAAACTTAAATGCGGTATTAAGCCAAGCGCGCCCAGGAGATATGGGATTTGACGTTGTGCATTTAAACCTTCATAAAACATTTACAGGTCCTCACGGCGGCGGTGGCCCAGGTTCTGGTCCAGTAGGTGTGAAAGCTGATTTAATTCCGTACTTACCAAAACCAATTTTAGAGAAAACGGAAAATGGCTATCACTTTAACTATGATCGTCCAGAAGCAATTGGGCGCGTAAAACCATTCTACGGTAACTTCGGAATTAACGTTCGTGCATACACATACATTCGTTCTATGGGTCCAGATGGCTTGCGTGCAGTAACAGAGTATGCGGTATTAAATGCGAACTATATGATGAGAAGATTAGCACCATTTTATGATCTTCCATTCGATAGACATTGTAAGCATGAGTTTGTATTATCAGGTCGTCGTCAAAAGAAACTTGGTGTACGTACATTAGATATCGCAAAACGTCTGCTTGATTTCGGTTACCATCCACCAACAATTTACTTCCCGTTAAATGTGGAAGAATGTATTATGATTGAGCCGACGGAAACAGAATCAAAAGAAACATTAGATGGTTTCATTGATAAGATGATTCAAATTGCTAAAGAAGTAGAAGAAAATCCAGAAGTTGTACAAGAAGCACCGCATACAACAGTCATTAAACGTTTAGACGAAACGATGGCTGCACGTAAACCAGTTTTACGTTATGAAAAGCCAGCTCCTGTACAAGTTTGATTAGAATAACAAAGGAAGAACTCGCTATATGCGAGTTCTTTTTTTGTATGGAGAATTTGTTCCGCAATTTGTGACCTGGTAATCAGTAGAGATGAACAAAAACACCCACTGATTAAAGTTTCACTTTATGCAGAAGTGGTGAAGAAAATGTTAAAAATTTATATTTTTTGTTTCATAATGGTGTAAAGAGGCAGTTTTATAGGTGATTTTGTTGAAAAAGTCAGTTTGATAAAAGTATTTATTTTTGTTAGAATTTTATTGAAATTAAGAAGATGTGATGAGGCAAAAATTACTCATTTTTATGTATATGTGAAAAAACGAGCAAGACGGGGGTGAAAGTGTGGGATATCGATGTTATAGAATGGTATACCATTTAGAAAATGGAGAAACAATTAAAGATGTAAAAGAATTTTGCTATCGAGACCAAGGAAAAGTGTTAGAAAGAGTAGCGCATCGTGTAATGGATAATAGAGAAGTGACGGCAATTGATAAGCAAGGAACGATCATTTCAATAGCATGTGAGGACATTGTAAAGGTGGAACTTGATTACATAACAGAAAGTTAACCTTGAGTCATATCGAATTATTCGATAAAATATACTGTTGAATGGTGAAGTGAGAAGAGAGGAGTTTATCATGGGTAGTACAAGACACTTTTATATGTTTATCTTAGCGTTTGTTCTTGTTGTGGCATTAACGATTTATTTAATTGTTGATAGCACTTGGTACAACACAGTTCATCCGGCGTTCCTTCTGTTTATGTATGTAGGAATTGCGGTAGTGAGTTTCGGAATGAGAGATGAGATGTTAGATCGCTTTGAAAAGTGATACATATACGAAAGACCAACAGGAAAATGTTGGTCTTTTTTTCTTGCCAAAAATAGGATGATGTGTATATACTGTATATATAAGGTATATACAGTATATACACACTGGAGGAAAACATGAATATTATTATTTCGAATTCTTCCCAAGACCCTATTTATGTACAGATAAGAAAACAATTAAGCCAGCTTATTTTAAATGGTGGTTTAAAGGGTGGAGACCAATTACCGTCTATTCGTAGCTTAGCAAAGGAATTACAGATTAGTGTAATTACTACGAAGCGTGCGTACGAGGAGCTTGAGAAAGAAGGATATATAGAAACTGTTGCTGGGAAGGGGACTTATGTTTCACGTAAAAATAATGAACTATTAAAAGAACAAAGGCTTCGTCTATTGGAAAGTAAAGCGGAAGAGATTGTAAATGAAAGTAAAGCGTTACAGCTTTCACTTGAAGAATTACAGCAGATGATTGCGTGTTTATATGAGGGGGAATAAGAGATGTTAGAGTTAAAAAACGTATGTAAAAGTTATGAAGATTTTGCAGTAAAAAATATAAGTTTTACATTACCACGCGGATATATTATGGGATTTGTCGGACCGAACGGGGCCGGGAAAAGTACGACGATCAAAATGATTATGAATTTAATTCGAAAAGATAGCGGCGATATAAAAATTTTTGGCAAGGACAATAAGAAAGCCGAAAAGGAAATAAAGCAAAATATCGGCTTTGTATATGATGAAAATCATTATTACGAAGATTTAACGTGTGAGCAAATGAAGCGTATTATTGCACCGTTATATAAAAAGTGGGATGAAGAGCAGTATCAATCGTATATGCATAGATTGCAAGTTCCGAAGTATAAAAAAATTAAAGAATTATCAAAAGGAATGAAAATGAAATTTGCGATTGCCATCGCGCTCTCGCACCACGCAGAATTTATCATCATGGATGAACCAACAGCAGGATTAGATCCAGTTGTTCGAAGTGAATTACTTGATATGTTGCAAGAAATTGTAATGGAAGATGAAGTATCGGTATTATTCTCAACGCACATTACAACAGATTTAGAGCGCATTGCAGATTATATTACGTTTATCAACGATGGAGAAATTATATTTACTGGTGAAAAAGAAGACTTGATGGAGAACTACGTAATCGTAAAAGGAAGTAATGATTTATTAGATCGAGAAGGAAAAGAACTATTTGTTGGATTACGAAAAAATAAATTTGGTTTTGAAGGTTTAGCGAAGGATAAACAAGCAATTATTGACTGGTTTGGAAATGAGGTTGTACTAGAAAAGCCTACATTAGATGATATTATCGTTTACACTGCGAAAGGGAGAGGTGCCTATGCGTCAGCTCATTTATAAAGATTTGTTCTTTTTTCGGGTGATGTGGTTAGTGTATTTAATTATGCCGTTTGTATTATTTATGTTAGACCCAAGTGTTGAATTGTTATTTTCGATGAGTTGTCTATTTATAACCCTTTCTTCCGTTATGACGTTAACCTTTATGGATGAAAGGAATAAAAGTGACATTATTATAAATAGTTTGCCGGTAAGTCGAAAGGATATCATAATTGCTAGATATATTTCCTGTGCAATATTTATTATTGGTGGCATGCTCTCTACGATGTTAGTTGTTTTTCTTATAAGGGGCATTGCGGTTATTGGTGATATCGGTGTATATCATCCTAATTTATACATTGAAATTCCGTGGTATGAAGTAATAAATGGAGCTGTTTACGCCATATTTTTTGTTGTAACATTCTTTCCTAGTTATTATGGTACAAAATCGAAGGTAGTAAGAAGTATAGTATCAGCAGCCTCAATAGGAGTGGGAGGGATACTTTGGATATTTATTAGTGATGGGCTAAATGAAACAGCGCTTTCATTCATTGAATGGATTATGAATCCTATGCATGTTGCTGTATTTATAGCTGGATTTATTACATTAGTTAGTATTTATATCGTTTCTATGTTCCTTACAATTAAAATTTATGAAACGCGTGATTTATAGAGAGGAGAATTTATATGCAACAGTTGATTTTGAAGGAGTTTTTCTTACAGAAGAAGATGTTTCCTTTCTATTTTTTAATCCCTATTTTATCTATTTTTAAGGATTCCGTCGAACCAATGGGGATTGCAATAGGATTATTTATAACATGTAGTACGATTATATATATTTCTTTTTATTATGAAGAGAAAAGTAAAGCAGAAAAAGTATTAGTGAGTTTGCCTATAACGAGAAAAGAAATAGTTATAGCTAAATATATTTCAAGCACATTATTTATTATGGTTGGTTTGAGTGTAACTTTTATAGTCGTAATATTAGGAAATATTTTATTGGGCAGGGATATAGTCATGCCTGGATATGCAATATTTTCAGCAATAGTAGCAACTTTGATCTATTGTATTGTAACGATACCTGCTAATTACATTGGAGGATATAAAGCTACTTCTGTTTTGAATGTTATTATGGTTTTGCCTTTAACAGGTATGATCGGTCTTATGTGCAATGTTTTTGGTGATAAAACAATTATGTTAAAAGTACTTCAATCTGAAGATGCTACACTAGCAATGGGTGTTCTTGGAACCGGAGTGTTAGTAAGCGTATTCATATCAATGATTCTCTCAATGAAGATGTTTCAGGCGGTAGAGTTATAGAAGGGGCATTTTCATATTAGGAGGTGTAATACATGATCAAGCAATTAGTTTTAAAAGATATGATGATGCAAAGAAAGTTAGGGTTTGTTTATCTTATATGTTTCTTGTTCCTACTCATTGTTGGTTTTCGCAGTGATAGTTTTTTGATGACATTTAGCATGTTTGTACCTGCTCTTGGCATAATACTCTCAATGAGTTATGAGGGGAAAAATAAAAGTGAAACGATAGTAAATAGTTTACCGTTTGAGCGTAAAGATATTGTAATAGGGAAATACATATTTGTAAGTGTTTTAGTTGCTCTAGGTGGATGTTTCTCACTAGTAGTTGGTTTCATACAGTTACAAAATGAACATATGACTGGATTTATGCTGTGGGGACAAATTCTCGGTGGTATAACAGGTGGGGTTGTTTGTAGCATAATTGTACTTCCGATTGAATTCTCAGTAGGATATAGCAGTGCAAAACAAATTGCTCCGTTCGCCGGACTTGCATTGGGATATTTGAGTGGATTGATTGTAAGTAACGTTTGGTTAGATGTAGAAAATGTTTGGAACACGAGTCTAGTCGTAAATATTTGTTTTATAGCAGGACTCATTCTTTTGTATATTATGTCCATGTTGCTTTCAGTTAGCTTATATAATGAGCGTGATTTATGAGGGGAGGAGTAATCGTGAGGCAACTCATAATAAAGGATTTTATCATGCAATGGAAGCATTTAATATGGTACTTAATATACCCTCTTTTCTTGTATATGACATTAACAGATATTAAAAGCTTTTACGTAATTATGTCAGCTATAATTCCAGTTATAGCAATTTTAAAAACATTTAATGATGATAAAAAATATGATGGTGAAGTAATGTTAAATAGTTTACCGCTAGCAAAAAAAGAAATTGTAGTAGCTAAATACATAATGGCACTTATTGTTTTTATTATAAGTATGATAGTGTCTAGTCCTTTAGTAATCAATCAGTTTGAGGGTGGAACTTTTGAATTTATAACGACAACATTAGTTACGATTACTGGCTTTGTTTTTATATATTTAAGTCTTGTCTTACCGATATCGTTTTGGTTAGGATATAAAAAATCTATTTTTATTACGATTTTTATACTAATGGCACCGATTGTTATTGTAGAAATGTTCTTTCAAGTTAACATAGAACAAATTCATTTACATAATGGAGTATTGTTAATTTGTTCTATTTGTATGTTGCTTGTATCTGTACTTGCTTCAGTAAAGCTATATGAAAAAAGAGAATTTTAAAAGGTGCCCTATAAAAGGCACCTTCTTCAATAACGACAATAGGAAAGTAAAAGTTTATCCCGCTTTAACGGGCAGTAAGACCCCCACCTCAAAATTCAGTGGAAGCAAAGAAGTTAGGTGGGGGATCAACTGTCCGTAAAAGTCCGATTGGTTCAACTAATAATCAGTGGGGATGAACAAAACCCCCACTGATTAAAGTTTCACTTTATAAACAGAGAGGTTACTCGGTACAACATCTTTTGGAGTATGTAATATAAAGCTGAAAACGATAACGAGAATAAGAAAGAGGAAAAATAAAAATAGGATCTGCTTATGTATAGAATTTTGCATATTATTCACTCCTTTTTTAGGTAGTATGTCCAAAAGAAAGGAGTGTATGAAAAATTTTAGGAGGGGAGAATGATGAACAAAAGAAAATGGTTATATAGAATAGGGGTATTTTTATTTTCAATTGGTCTCATATTAGCAAATGTTTATTCAGATATACCACCGCTATTTCCAAGTTTGCATAAAGGGATGGGTATAAGTATTGTCATAGTTGGTCTTCTTTGTCTTATCACATCAAACGTCTACAGAAAGTCCGAATGAATATAAAAAAGGACAGTTACTCTTTTTCAGAAGAACTGTCCTTTTTAAATAACTTATTCCATAGCTTGGCGATGCTCCATATAATAACGATTGCAATGGAGGCAATAATGGACCAAACGATTGATATTATTTCAAGTGTCATGTTAGGAAGGAATGTGAGAATGGATACTACTTTATGAAACAACCATTCTATTATGTGAAAACTTATTTGTAATAGAATGACGATACTAAGTGTGATCCATGCTAACAGTTGCTTCCCTTTTTCTTTCCACATGACATTCACCTCACGTTAGCTTAATAGTTTTAAGCCAACAGCGCCGCATAGAATGCAGCTTAAGAAAGCAAGACGACGCCAATCCGCTGATTCGCGGAAAATAAGGATGCCTAGAAGTGCACTTCCGGCAGTTCCGATTCCAGTCCAAATCGCGTAAGCAGTTCCCATCGGTAATGTGTTCATCGCAAGGGATAAGAAGAAGAAGCTTACGCCGAAGTTAGCGATTAGAATAACTTTTGGTGCCCAGCCTTTCTTTTCAGTGGCTACTTTCATAAAGAGTACACCAATAATTTCACAAATACCAGCTAGAATTAAAAATACCCAAGCCATTTTATGCGGCCTCCTTCGCTTCTTTTTCTTCTGTTACTCGCTTTAAACCAATTACGCCAAAGAAGATTAAACCAATTAATAATACTTTTACGATAGAGAATGGCTCTCCGAAAACGAAAATTTCTGTAAGAACGATTCCACCAGCTCCAATTCCAGTGAAGACTGCGTATACAGTACCAACAGGTAAATCTTTATAAGCTCTAAATAATAAGACGAAACTAATTGTAATTAATAACGCAACACCAGCCCATTCAAGTGGAGCCTCCGCGTGTTTTAATCCAATTACCCAAAAGATTTCAATAATACCAGCTAAGATTACATAAATCCATGCCATATGTCATTTCTCCTTCCTACCAGTCGTTAGGTAAAGGGCTTAAAAACGACGCATTGCAAAGGAGCAATCCGTCAGTTTGAAAGTCCACGCCAAAATACTTTCCAAGAAGCGTCTAAACGTGTCTCAAAACGATTTAAACCTGCGTATAGTAGTTCAACCATAAGACCGTCAAGTAAGCATAGAAAAGCCTCTAAGGCGTCTTTTACTTCAATGTTATGCAACTCATCTCGTTCGCTTGCTCTTTTAAATACAGGGAATAAAAGTTTTCCGACGTTTTCAATGTGTACATTTGCTTTATTAATAATTTGTTCGCGAAATGCATCAGGCGGAAAATAAGAAGTTCGTAACCAAAACATTGATTCTTCACTTTCACCAAATCGTTTTGCATAGCCCTTTAGTAGCTGTAAGAGCAATTCTTCAGTAGACGAATTGGAAAACTTTTCGATATCGCCTGTGAAGCTCTGTAAATCTTTTTGAAGAGCGGATTCTAAGCATATAAAATATAGCTCTTCTTTTCCTTTAAAGTGTGCGTAAATTGATGGTTTTTTAATCCCGACTTCTTGAGCAATATTTGCTAATGAAGTTCCTTCGTAGCCGTAGCGTGCGAAATGAGAAAGTGCTACAGCTTTAATGCGGTTTGCTGTCATTTTCATCCCCTACCTACCGTTCGTTAGGTTTATTATATGCGAGTAAAAATATAAAGTCAATAGGTGAAGAGCTGAAAAAGAGCGCTATAGGTAACGCTCTTATTAGACAGTATCTCGTTCGATTAAATGGAATGAAAGCTCTTTTGCGTTCCCGATAATTTGCTCGCTTTGGATTTGTTTATGGAATAAAGAAAACGCATGTGAGCCCATTTCGAGACCGGGATGTTCAATTGTTGAAATTTCTAACGCCTTTGAAATTTCATGATTATCAAATCCGAGGATAGCAAGATCTTCGGGTACTCGAAGACCTTGCTTTCGAGCCTCTGTTAATAAACCAGCTGCAACTTGATCGTTCGCTGTAAAAATAGCGGTTGGACGATTTTTCATGTTTAAAATACGATGGAGTATTTGTGCACCGTCTTGCATTGTATAGCATTGGTGAAAAATCCATTCGGGATGTAACGTTTTGCCTTCGTTACGAAGTGTATCAGCAAACGCTTTTTCACGTTCCATAGAATTTACACTTGTTTTTCTTGCTAAACAAATCCCGATTTTTTCATGACCTTTATTGAGTAAATAGGCGGTGCCGAGACGGAAGCCTTCATAATGATCTACGTAGACAGATGAAATGAGGGGGTGGTGCATTTTTTCGCATGAAATAATAGGAGCAAATTTTGCGAAAGGTTCAATTTGTTCCCATGAACTCGTTCGAGAGCAAATAATCATCCCGTCGAATTGTTTCATTTTCATCATTTCCAGAACACGAATTTCTTCGATACTATCGTAATTCGTTTGACATAAATTAATGTGATATCCAGCTGCTAACGCTTCGTTCCCGATTCCTTCAATAATGGTACTGAAGTATGGAAGGTTAATGAAAGGGAGCATAACACCGATCGTATATGTTTTTCCTTTTATTAAATGAATAGCATTTATATTTTTGGCATAGTTCAATTCTTCAACAGCATCTAGAACACGCTTACGTTTTTCTTCTTTTACGTAAGGGTGATTATTCAGGACACGAGAAACAGTTGATATGGATACACCAGCGGTTTTTGCAATTTGTTTTATATTGGCCATATGTATCACCTCTCTCCTTATTATAAAGGGAAAATAATAAGAATGAAAAAATCTTGACCTGAAAAGCTTTTCACAAACTATGTTATAAATATGACTTCTGTTATTCGCGTAACCTTTTTATTTGGGCGTGAGAATGATAGGGGTCTTTCTTGCGTCTATAAAAGAAGTTTTGTCAAAATGTGTGAGAATAACGTGGAAAGTTTTCAAATGAAAAAACTAGCTGAATTATTCAGCTAGTTTTTGTATGTTATTATTTCTTTTTAATTTTTCCAGTCCACGTTTTAAATCCACCTTGTAATTGGTAGAAATCTTTGTAGCCTTGTTTCTTTAAGTATTGAGCCGCACGACCGGTACGGAATCCACTTTGACAGTATAAGTAAACTGGTTGATCTTTACGAAGTTCTTTATGACGAAGGCGAATTTGTGATAACGGAATGTTACGTGCGCCTAAAATATGCCCTGCAGTATATTCGTCTGCTTCGCGAATATCGATAAGCTGTGCTTTACGGTAGCCAGCGCGAAACTCTTCTTCTGAAAGTGTTGTAGTTAATTTCTTCTGATAGAAATACATCCATACAGTGTAACCGATGAACGCTACGATTACGGCTAATAAAATAATCCAAGTTGTTGACACGATTCTATCGCTCCCTTTTTTCTTATCCTACTTTCAATATTATAATGCCCGTATGTATTTATGCAACAGATTCATTTGTATATAAGAAGAAATTTCGTATTCTTTCACAAATTTTGTCGAATTTGGTAGACTAGAGAATGTGAAAAATAATTGGTTATATGAGGTGCAGGATGGGAAAAGAAAAATGGTGTTATATTAACTCTGGTCAATGTTCACCGGCATTTAATATGGCGTTAGATGAATGTCTATTAAATTGGCAAAGTGAAAAGAAAATGCCACCAACTATTCGCTTTTATGAATGGGAAGTACCAACATTAACAGTCGGATATTTCCAGCGTGTTGAAAAAGATATTAATATGGATGTAGTTAACGAAAAGAAATATGGATTCGTTCGTCGTCAAACAGGCGGCAGGGGTGTACTACATGATAAAGAATTAACGTACAGTGTTATTGTGTCTGAAGATCATCCAAATATGCCAAAAACAGTTACAGAAGCGTATCGTGTTATTTCGCAAGGTTTATTAGATGGTTTTAAAGCATTAGGGTTAGAAGCGTATTATGCAGTTCCAAAAACAGAAGCAGATCGTGAAAATTTAAAAAATCCACGTTCAGGCGTATGTTTTGATGCGCCGTCTTGGTATGAAATTGTAGTAGAAGGAAGAAAAATCGCAGGTAGTGCGCAAACACGTCAAAAAGGCGTTATTTTACAGCACGGGTCGATTCCATTAGAAATAGATTTAGATGAGTTATATGATCTGTTTTTATTCCCGAATGAACGTGTGAAAGAACGTATGAAGAGTATGTTCTCATCTAAAGCGGTAGCAATTAATGAATTAACAGACCGTACGTTTACAATCGAGCAGTTAATTAAAGCGTTTGAGGTTGGGTTTGAAAAAGGATTAGATGTAGAGCTTGTTCCGTATGAATTAACAGAAGAACAATTACATGAAGTGCAAACGTTAGCAAAAGAAAAGTATGAAAGTAAAGAATGGAATTATAAAAAATAAGAGGTGGCAATTGCCGCCTCTTATTTTTTTATAGTAAATTAAGTACTTTTTCTACTTTGATTCCTTTATCTTGTAAAGAACGAAGGCGATTGACAACGTCCATAATTTCTTTGTCAAATGTAACGCTAATACCTTGGCTTTGTAGTTCTTCTTTTAAGCCTTCAATAGAATCATCTATGTCGATGCCAAGCTCGTAATCTTGACAAACTTCAATTGTCTTTTTCACGAGTTTCACATAATTTTCTTGTAGTTTTGAATTTGTTTCAGTCAAAGCAGGTTGCTTCGGTTTTGCAGGCGCGACCGGTGCTGTCTCTTGCTTTGTAACCGGAGTTGGTACTTCTCGTTTCACAGGTGCTGGAGTAGATAATTCCACAGCTGCTTCTACACTTACTGGCTTCGGTGCCGGAGTAGGCTTCGGTGTTGGTGCTGTAGTAGGTGTTTCCACACGTGTAATAGGCTTTGGAGCAGGTGTAACTGCTTTTGGAGCTTCTACAATTACTTCTTTTTTCGGAGTAGCTTCTACAACTGTTTCTTCTTGTTCAGCAGCCTCTTTATTTTCTTTACTCCACATAACGCGTTCTATTTCTAGAGAAACATTATTTTTGTTCATCGCTGTTAATGTAACTTTACCAACTTCAGCGTTTCCAGTGAAATCAACAATTTTATAAATAACACTCTTGTTCCAATCCACGTTTCCGCTCAAAAATAATTCTTCGTTACATTTCGGCGTTAAGCCCTCGATTTTAATTTCTGCGTTTACACCGTTTTCACTATATACCATAATTAGCGAAGCATTTACATCTTCGTCTGCTAACATTAGTTCACGTACCATTTTGCCGGTGCGTACTTGCGTTTTCTTCTTAACTGACATCTAATTTCTCCTCTCAAAAATTCAGTAATAATAAAAAAATCGTATAACGAAAAATAATTGCTCACGAAGATTTATGATACCGATAATAAAAGCATCACGTCAACAATTAACTTTAATTATTTTGCATTTTTCTTATTTTCTTTATGAAATTTTTCAATTTGTAAAATTAGACAGAAGAAAAACAGCCTTTTGAAAGGCTGTTAAAACGTGGAAAACTTTAATGCGTTTTAATTTTTCCACGTTCCCCATACTAACGAGAGGAGGGAAGTATATGAAACCGTTTATGCCAAAACTCGTTTACTTTGAACCGAAGGCACTTGAATATCCACTTGGAAAAGAGCTATATGAGAAGTTTACGAAGATGGGACTAGAGATTCGTGAAACGACATCCCATAATCAAATTCGAAATTTGCCGGGTGAAAATGATTTGCAAAAGTATCGTAATGCAAAAGCGACGCTTGTCGTTGGGGTGAGGAAGACATTAAAGTTTGATACGTCAAAACCGTCAGCTGAATATGCAATTCCGCTTGCAACAGGATGTATGGGACATTGTCATTATTGTTACTTGCAAACGACACTTGGGAGTAAGCCTTACGTTCGCGTGTATGTGAATCTTGATGAAATATTTGAGAAGGCACAGCAATATATGGATGAAAGAGCACCTGAAATAACAAGGTTTGAAGCTGCTTGTACATCAGATATCGTTGGGATCGATCATTTAACACATGCATTAAAGCGGGCGATTGAATTCATTGGAGAAAGTGAGCATGGGCGTTTACGTTTCGTTACGAAATATTCGCACGTTGATCATTTGTTAGATGCAAAACATAATGGGAAAACTCGTTTTAGGTTTAGTATTAATTCACGGTATGTAATTAAAAATTTTGAGCCGGGGACGTCACCCTTTGAAGAGCGTATTGAAGCAGCACGTAAAGTAGCAGGCGCTGATTATCCACTTGGTTTTATAGTTGCGCCACTTTATATGCATGAAGGATGGGAAGAAGGATACCGTGAATTATTTGAAAGACTGTACAATGCACTAAAAGATTTGTCCATACCGAATTTAACATTTGAATTAATTCAACATCGCTTTACAAAACCAGCAAAAAAGGTCATTCAGGAGCGTTATCCGAGTACGAAGCTTGAAATGGATGAAGAGAAGCGTAAATATAAATGGGGACGGTACGGCATCGGGAAATACGTATATAAAAAAGATGATGCGGAAGTATTGGAAGAAACAATAAGAGGCTATATATATGAGTTTTTTCCTGATGCAGAAATACAATACTTTACTTAAGAGGAGTCTGTATACAAATACAGATTCTTTTTTGTTTTATATATTTAGGCTTGTTTTCAACTTGTCACGTTATTCTTTCTGGTGTATCATTTTATTGATTGCTTCGTACGGAATGAGCAAAATGAAATTGGATGGAGGAAACCGATGCCTACCCCTAGTATGGAAGATTATATTGAACAAATTTATTTGTTGATTGATGAAAAGGGTTATGCCCGCGTATCTGATATTGCTGAAGCGCTTAGTGTACATCCATCCTCTGTAACAAAAATGGTGCAAAAATTAGACAAAGATGAATATCTAATTTATGAAAAATATAGAGGGCTTGTATTAACATCAAAAGGTAAAAAAATCGGAGAACGTCTCGTATATCGTCATGAATTGTTAGAGCAATTTATGCGTATTATCGGTGTGGATGAAAGTAAGATTTACAATGATGTAGAAGGAATTGAACATCATTTAAGCTGGGAAGCAATTGATCGCATTGGTGATTTAGTGCAATACTTTGAACAAGATGAGGTTCGAGTGGAAACACTTCGTGGCGTTCAAAAAGCAAATGAAGAGAAAAGTAATTAAGGGGAACGTACGTCGTTGTACCTAATGATGTGACACGTAATTTACCATTTGCAAATCACCATCTTCGAATTGAAAGTATGAAAGATAAAAGCTTGAAAGAAGTACTGCAAAATATAAAGAAAGACCGTATTTCCTAAAAGGAAGCACGGTCTTTCTTTTTGTTTTTTTTACCTTCAATGACAGTTAAATGAGATTGTTTTCTTTTTCGCTTTAAAGAAGAAAGATTCCCTTTTTTCCCTTTGTCATTAGAAGCGTTTGATTTAAAGAAAGAATTGCTTAGGGGTGCTACATTTTGTTTCCCATGCTTGCGGCTCGATTGTTTTGCAGCGCGCTTATATGAGCTTTGCGAATTTGCTGAACCGCTAGAGTTTGTAAACATTTTGTAGAGTAAATAAAAGATACCAACGACAGCCAACATGATACCAATATTTCTTAACACTCCCATTGGATCTGTAATGACAGATGAAACAAGGCCGAATATTGCTAATCCGATAATAAGCACAAATATAGCGAAAGTAAACGAACGACCGTTCATAAGGAACACCTCCTAAAAACATATATTAAAATTAGTATATTAACGATGAGGAAAGGAGTTGAACACCATTTTTAAATAATTATTGTTTGTTTTCTAAACGTAATAATTCTTCAAACGATGCAATGGCTACTTCCACTTGATCATCTGTTGGTTCTTTCGTTGTTAATAGTTGTAGCCGTAATCCGGGATATCCGAGTATGCGTAATACTGGAATATCGCGTAATCGATTCGTAAATTGTAACACTTCAAAAGAAATACCGAGAACGACTGGAATTAATAAAATTCGGTTTACCACTCTGGCCCAAAGTGGATCTGTAGGGACAAGGAAATAAACAAACATTCCAATAATGACTGTAAATATAATGAAGCTACTGCCACAACGATAATGAAGGCGAGTTTGTTTTTGAACATTTTCTACAGTCAATGAAAGATTATTCTCATAGGCATTAATTACTTTATGCTCCGCACCATGGTACTGAAATACCCGCTTAATGAGTGGCGTTAAAGAAATAAAGTATATATAGCTCAATAATAACATGAGCTTAATGACACTTTCGACAATGATTTGCCCTGTATGAGATGGGAAAATCGGTCTCGTTAATTCAGCTAGTAATGCAGGAACTGCTGTGAAAATGACTTTACCGAATATGAAAGATAAAACGCCAACTGCTGCAACTCCTAATACCATCGTTAACTTCGATTGTTCTTCTTTTTTATTTGCAATTTGTTCATCTTCTTCTGGGTGAACATCAAATCGTTCTGAAGCAAAGTTTAAATGTTTTGCCCCGTTCGCGCTTGCATCCACAATAGCGGCAATCCCTCGTAAAAATGGAATTTTTTTCAGGATAGATAATGCTTTATTACGAACGCGTGGTAATCGATAAAATTCAATCGATTTATCTTTACGACGAACCGCTGTAACAGTATATTCTCTACCGCCAAACATAACTCCTTCTATGACTGCTTGCCCGCCATATATTTGTTTTGACTCTTCTGCCATGTTAACACCAACCTGTATTTGTTTCTCTCTTATGTAGAAAAAGAGGCAATTGTCATACTGGGTTCTGTCGTTTTGAAATAAGACAATCACCGAGTTTCCTTTATTTTATCGACAAATACAAGTAGATGACAAGGAAAAATGTTACGAGAGTCGGACATTTCTTATTCTTTTTATAGACAAATTTCGCAGTATTTAAACATGGTTCAAAATAGTTTCGGGCATACTATTGAGCGGAGGTGTTGATGTGAGTCAAGAACATATAGGAACAAGAAATTTTGTGCAAATTGGTTTATTTGGTGGACTCTTTTGGGGAGGAATATGGTATTTTCTTCATATATTTTCATTTACAGAAGCGGGACCGAACTATTTACTTCTACCATTTGCCTTTGGAAGTTGGAAAGAAGGGGTATGGGGAAATGTGTCAGGAATTGTTTGTATGGGACTACTTTCGATTTTAATTGCCTTTTTGTATAAAGCGTTTTTGGCAAAGTTTGAAGGAATTCTGCCAGGGATTATTTATGGTCTATTTTGGTGGGCGTTACTATTTTTCGGAGTGGGGTTAATAGCGCCTGCTATTAAAAGTGCACTCCATTTACCGAAAGAAACAATTGTGACGACGATATGCATTTTTATATTGTATGGTGTATTTATAGCATACTCTGTTTCTTACGCAGTAAATACCAATAAGGCCGAGCGAGAAGGGGAAGAGAAGACAAACTATTCAAACAAGTAACTCCTATGTTAAAATGTTATATAGACATTTAATATTAAGGAGTTTTAAGCATATGAAAAAGGTACTCCTCGTAAACGGTCCTAACCTAAATCGCCTCGGTGTCAGAGAGGTAAATGTATATGGAAAGGGCACGCTAGCGACACTTGAAGCAGATATGAAGCAAGAAGCAGAAACAATGGGAGTGGAGTTAGAATGTTTCCAATCGAATCATGAAGGTGCGATTATCGATCGTATTCATGAGGCGGAAGATATATATGAAGGGATCATTTTAAATCCTGGAGCATTTACGCATTATAGCTATGCGATTCGAGATGCAATTGCAAGCATTTCGATTCCTGTTATTGAAGTACATATTTCTAACATTCATCAACGTGAGTCGTTCCGTCACGAATCTGTGACGGCAGCTGTTTGTGCGGGACAAATTGTTGGATTTGGTTTTTATGGCTATAAGTTAGCGTTATTTGCATTAATGGAGAAATTGAGGGAGGCATAAAGTAATGGAGAAAATCGAAAGATTAAGAAGTGCATTTGATGAGGCTGGTATTGACGGTATTTTGTTAACAAATGAACATAGTCGTAGATATATGGCTAACTTCACAGGAACAGCTGGTGTTGTACTCATTTCGAAAAACCGCGCTCAATTTATTACAGATTTCCGTTACGTAGAGCAAGCTACTAAACAAGCGGTTGGGTACGAGATTGTACAGCATGCGGGATTAATTATCGATGAAGTTGCAAAGCAAGTGAAAGAATTAGGAATTCAAAAGCTTGGCTTTGAGCAAGATACTCTTACATATAGTTCTTATTCAGCTCATAAAGAAGCGATCGATGCTGAATTTATCCCAACTTCTGGGCTTGTAGAAAAGTTACGCTTGATAAAGACTGATTCAGAGATTAAGATATTAAAGGAAGCTGCACAGATTGCAGATGCTGCCTTTGAACATATTCTATCATTCATTCGCCCGGGAGTATCTGAAATTGAAGTGTCAAATGAACTTGAATTTTTCATGAGAAAACAAGGAGCAACATCTTCTTCGTTTGATATTATCGTTGCTTCAGGTCTTCGTTCGGCATTACCGCACGGCGTGGCATCTGAAAAAGTGATAGAAACAGGAGATTTCGTTACATTAGACTTCGGCGCTTATTACAAAGGATATTGCTCTGATATTACTCGTACGATTGCAGTTGGTGAACCATCTGATAAATTGAAAGAAATTTATAATATCGTTTTAGAAGCACAATTACGTGGTGTGAACGGTATTAAAGCTGGTTTAACTGGCCGTGAAGCGGATGCGTTAACGCGTGATTACATAACGGAAAAAGGATACGGTGAATACTTCGGACATTCTACTGGTCATGGAATCGGTCTTGAAATCCATGAAGCACCAGGTTTAGCATTCCGTTCTGATACAGTACTTGAACCAGGTATGGCTGTAACAGTAGAGCCAGGTATTTATATTCCAGGTATTGGCGGCGTACGTATTGAAGATGATATCATTGTGACAAGTGAAGGTAATGAAGTAATTACGAAATCACCAAAAGAACTTATTATTTTGTAATACACAGGAGGATTTTTTTACATGATTTCAGTAAACGATTTTCGTACAGGTTTAACAATTGCAGTGGATAATGGCCTTTGGCAAGTACTTGATTTCCAACACGTAAAGCCAGGTAAAGGTGCTGCATTCGTTCGTTCTAAACTACGTAACCTTCGCACAGGTTCTGTTCAAGAGAAAACATTCCGTGCTGGTGAGAAAGTAGAAAAAGCACACATCGAAAACCGTCGTATGCAATACTTATACGCAAGCGGTGAGTCTCACGTATTTATGGATAACGGAACTTATGAGCAAATCGAACTTGGTGAAAAACAAATCGAGCGCGAGCTTAAATTCCTAAAAGAAAACATGGAAGTATCTATTATGACTTACCAAGGCGAAGTACTTGGTGTTGAACTTCCAAACACAGTTGAATTACAAGTTACAGAAACAGAGCCAGGTATTAAAGGTGATACTGCTTCTAACGTAACAAAACCAGCTACATTAGAAACTGGCCTTGTTGTACAAGTACCAATCTTCATTAACGAAGGCGAAACACTTATCATCAACACTGGTGAAGGTAAATACGTTTCTCGTGCATAGTAGAAAAGCACTCGTGATTATCACGAGTGCTTTTTTTATAGAAAATAGGGCAAATAATAAATAGTAGTTATTATAAAACTGAAAGCTGTAAGACTAGCAGCACCTGTTGTGTAAGGACCCCATCTCATTTGAAAAGGTTTTACTGTACCTGTTTTATATATAGTGTGATCAATGTTGTTATTTTGGCTTATATTTAAAGCAACGAGCCAAATTGCCCCGAATATCGCTAAACTACCAAGGAAAAAGGCTTCCATGAATGACCAGCCGACCAATGATGAAAAAAGATAAATAAGAGTTACTTCTACTACGATTGTTAAACTAATTTTTAATCTCTTCATATTTTTCCTCCTCATTTTGTAATTCCAACCAGTTTAAAAATTTTTCACGTGACACGACGTGCAGAGAGCAAGGTGACCTTACTTCTTTCTCTAGTGCAGCGTGTTCATCTGGAAATTTGTTTTCCACATGCAATGAAATATAAGGTAGTTTTTCTTGTGCTTTTAAAGAGCGAATATTATTCGTTTTAGCACCAGCAAATACATAGGAAAGTTGTAAGTCTAAAAAAGCAATCTTAAAAATTTCTTTTTTTGCAGCCTCATTATATCCTTTTCCCCAGTATGGATAGCCGAGCCAGCTGCCAATGTGAGATTGTTTCTTCTCATAATTAATATGTTTAAGTGTGGTGAGACCAATTATTTCATTCTCTGCATTTACAATCACTCTCGATAAAGACTTCTTTTGGTGGTGTTCTTCTATGGCGAAAAGAAGGAATGCTTTCGTGTCTTCGATTGTTTCTACTTTTATTCCTAATGCGTTTTTTACATGTGGATCACTTGATAGCTTGAAAATCGCATTTGCATAACGGAAATCGAGTGGTAGTAAAGTAACTCGTTGCATCATTTTCCCTCCTTTTCAATAAATATACCATAAAATACCATTATTATTAAGAATATTCAAATTATTATAGGCGGTAGATAAAAATTATGTTTTTAATTCTGAAATAGACAACCTCTGCATATGGTTGTACAAATATATTCTTTTTTAGCACATGCACTAGTAACCGTTATGGGAGAAGGTGGGAGAATGAAACAGTGGCTAGCGGCAATGGAAACATCTGTGCTTGTAATGGGGCTACTTCGGTTGTTTTCAGGTAGCGCGGAAATATTCGCCGCTTTGCTTATGCTTTATGTGAATGATGCGAAGAAAGCATTGTTTATAAATGGTATGTTGGCGTTTGTTGGACCGACCGTATTAATTTTAACAATGACAATAGGCATAGCGAGTGTGGCAAGTGAGATCTCTTTCTTGAAACTCTTTTTTCTAGCGCTTGGAATTGGCTGCATTTTTATCGCGTTGTTGAAATAAGTAAGTCGAGTATAGTGGGGCGAAGCTGATGAAAGAAGTATTAGAAGTTTTACCAAAAACGATGAAGCAGTTAGTGGAAAATTGTAAGCAGTACGATGCTCTAGAGGAAATCCGTGTTCGAATTGGAAGACCGCTAGAGTGTATTGCTCAAGGTGAAGTGTTTTTTTATGACTATATCGTTACAGCAGAGGATGCTATTTACTTATTGAATAAGTTAAGCCACTTCTCAATTTATACAATGGAAGAAGAATTAAAGCGTGGGTATGTGACACTCCGAGGTGGGCATAGAATAGGCTTAGCAGGAAAAGTTATTACAGAAAAAAGCACAGTGAAAATGATTCGAGATGTCTCTTCTTTTAATATTCGTATTGCTCGTCAAAAAATAGGCATTGCTGAACCACTTTTACCGTATTTGTATGAATCACGATGGTTAAACACGATGGTAATTGGCCCGCCACAAACGGGAAAAACAACACTTTTAAGAGATGTAGCGCGTTGCATGAGTCAAGGTGTAAGTACTTCGAAAATTCCTTCTTGTAAAGTCGGGATTGTTGATGAACGGTCAGAAATTGCTGGCTGTGTGAAAGGCATTCCGCAATATGACTTTGGCACACGAGTAGATGTGTTAGATGCATGTCCAAAAGCTGAAGGAATGATGATGATGATCCGTTCTATGAGCCCAGATATATTAATTGTGGATGAAATTGGTCGTAAAGAAGATAGTGAAGCAATTATGGAGGCTGTACATGCAGGGGTTCAGCTTTTTATAAGTGCACATGGATTTTCCTATGATGATGTTGTGAAACGCCCATCATTAAAAGCAGTGCTAGAGCTCGGCATTTTTGATAGGTTTGTGGAATTGTCAAAAGCAAGAGGGCCAGGAACAGTTATGCAAGTGAAAGATAAATATGGAAAACCGGTATTACCTCATAGAAAGGCTGAGGGCGTATGGTGAAAATATTTGGTGCAGTGTTAATCGTTGCGGTCAGCACCTTTTTCGGGTTTTCATACGCCAAAAGATACAGTGAGAGACCGAGGCAACTTAGATTATTAAAAGCGGCACTGCAATCATTAGAGGCAGAAATTATGTATGGGCATACACCGTTGTCTGAAGCTGCTGAGCGATTAGTGAAACAAATGCCGAAGCCGTTAAATTGGATATTTCAAAGTTTCGCTAGCAGGCTAGAAAGTGGAGAACAAACAGTTAGAGAAGCTTGGATAGATAGTTTGAAAGAAAATTGGAAGCTAACAGCATTTCAACAAACTGAGTATGAGATTTTGCAGCAATTTGGTGAAACGCTCGGACAACATGATCGTGAATCACAACAAAAACATATTCGGTTATGTATTACACATTTAGAGAGAGAAGAAGAAGAAGCGAAAGCATTACAGCTGCAATATGAAAAGATGATTAAGAGCTTAGGAGTACTAGCGGGGCTACTTATCGTAATTTTACTGCTATAGGGGGGAGAAAGGCGATGTCCATTGATGTTGGATTAATATTTCAAATCGCCGGAATCGGCATTGTTTTAGCTTTCATTCATACTGTACTAAAAGAATTAAAGCGTGAGGATATTGCAAATTGGGTTATCCTCGTCGGTTTTGTCGTTATTTTATTTCATGTCGCATTTTTAATTAATACACTATTCGACAAGATTAAAAGTGTCTTTCTCTTCCAGTAAAGGGGGCGGTTCGAATCGAAATTATACAAATTGTCGGATTAGGCCTCGTTGCTACGTTTTTAGCGGCTGTATTGAATCAGCATAAATCTAGCATTACGTCATTATTTATTGTGTTCGTAGGTAGCGTAATGTTCCTTCTTTTAATCGATCAAATTCACGCTATTTTACAAATGATTGAGAGAGTAGCGAGTGAAGCGAAAGTTAGCAACGTATATGTAGAAACGTTGCTAAAAATTATTGGGATTGCTTATATCGCTGAGTTTGGAGCGCAAATTACAAAGGATGCAGGGCAGGGGGCAATCGCTTCGAAAATTGAATTAGCTGGAAAGATTTTAATTCTCGTTATGGCGATCCCTATTTTGACGGTTGTAATTGAAACTATTCTCGGATTTTTACCGACGGGATAAGGGGGAGTGAATGTTGAGGGGGTTTGGAGCTAAGCTGCTATTTGCTTGCTTCCTTTTCTTTTCTTTACCGGTTGTTGTACAAGCTTCTCCTGTAGAGACAAACGTCGTTGATCAACAATTGGATAAGCTCGGAATTGAAGATGTGAAGCAATTTTGGGACGGGCTTGTTACAAAATATGGAGGTTATTTACCAGAGAGTCAAAAAGGTAGCTTTATGGAGTTTGTAAAGGGAGAAAAAGAAATCTCTATAAAAGAGTGGATGCTAGGTTTATTAAAGTACTTATTTCACGAACTTGTTGCAAATGGGAAACTACTCGGAACGCTCATTATGCTCACAATTTTTAGTGCATTGTTGCAATCACTGCAATCTGCATTTTCAAAGAGTAGCGTAAGCAAAATAGCCGATGCAGTTGTATATATGGTACTAATTATTTTCGCTTTAAATAGCTTTTATGTTGTTATGACATATGCAAGAGAAACGATACAAACAATGGTAGATTTCATATTAGCGTTATTGCCTATCTTGCTTGCACTCATAGCGACAGGCGGTGGTGTTGTATCCGTATCGTTTTTTCATCCGATTATCATCTTCTTAATGAATACGAGTGGGCTTTTGATGAATTATATCGTTCTACCACTTTTATTACTTGCAACGATATTAAGTATTGTAAGTACGATGAGTGATCAATATAAAGTTACGAAATTGTCCAAGCTTCTGCAAAACGTTAGCGTCGGGATTATCGGTATTTTTTTAACGATTTTTTTAGGCGTATTATCTGTACAAGGAACAGCGACAGCTGTTGCTGATGGAATCGCTGTGAAAACAGCTAAATTTGTAACAGGAAACTTTATTCCCGTAGTAGGAAGAATGTTTACAGAGGCGGCGGATACAGTTATTAGTGCGTCGGGATTATTAAAAAACACAGTCGGAATTATCGGACTCGTCATTCTATGTTTAATTGTCGCTTTTCCAGCGATTCAAATTTTTTGCATCGCATTTATTTATAAGTTCGCAGCAGCAGTATTGCAACCAGTTGGCGGCGGAGCAATCATTCAATGTTTAGATATCATTGGACGGAGCATCATTTATGTATTTGCTTGCTTAGCTATCGTATCGTTTATGTTCTTTTTAAGTATCACAATTATTATTGCTGCGGGGAACATTACACTTATGATGCGGTAGGAGGTGAAGGGTATGCAATTTGTTACAGAGTGGATTAGAAATATTATCGTTTTTTTACTCTTAGCGACAATGCTTCATCTTATTCTTCCAAATTCCAATTTGCAAAAGTACGTTAAATTCGTTGTAAGTCTATTATTAGTTGTTTTAATTTTAACGCCTCTATTTAAACTATTGCAAACAGATGTAAATGAAGTAATCGCAAATTTTAATGAAGAGAAGTACGTAGCAGAAGGATCTGTAAAAAATTCAATAGATTCGAAGAAAAAAGAAATACAAGCTCTAACACGTGCATATAGTTTAGAAGAGATGGCTACCAAAATGAAAAAAGAAGTAGGAAAAGAGTTTGAGAAACAGTATGGTATGTCAGTCTCTGAAATACAAATAGTCGCAGCGGAAAACACAGCGGAAGTAAAGTCAGCGAAAGATATTCAATCTGTTGTTGTGACGTTGAAAGAAAAAGAACGTAGTAAAAATGATGCAATCGAAACAGTAAAACCAGTTGAAATTAATACGAAAGAACCACCGAAAAAAGTAGAGGAAACAAATGGAGAAATGAAAGACTTCTTTTCAAGCAGGTGGCAACTAGAGAATAAACAAATCCAAGTTCAAATGGAAGGGAGGACAGGTAGAGTAAATGGACAATAAAGATAAAAATTCGAAGTTCTCATTTTTTCGAAACTTATTGAATGGAGATGAAAAAGAAAGTAATGAGAAGGGAAAAAAGGTAACACCTAAGTTCTTACTTGTCCTACTCATACTTGGAATGTTGCTTATGTTTTCTAGTAGTTTCTTTTCAAGTAAAAAAGAAGAAGTACCTGTATTTAAAGAACAAAAAACTCAAAACCAAGAAAAAGACGTACCAACTTTTGGACAAAAAAATAATGATAATATGTCAAATGTAGAAAAATATGAAAAAGCGTATGAACAAGAATTAAAAGCAGCCTTAGAAGAAATAGCAGGAGTAAAAGATGTAACGATTAATGTAAATTTAGACTCATCAGAGGAAAAAATATTAGAAAAAAATACAGTGAAACGTTCACAAACAACAGGTGAAACAGATAAAACAGGTGGCAAGAGGGAAGTAGAAGATGAGTCTCTTGATGAAAAGACAGTCATTATACGTGAAGGGGATAAAGAAACTCCCGTTGTTTTACGAACAGAGAAACCGAAAGTGCGAGGTGTTCTTGTCGTAGCAAAGGGAGTGGATAATATACAAGTTAAAGCGATGGTAAAAGAAGCTGTCATACGGCTACTAGATGTACCAGCCCATCGCGTTTCAGTTTCACCGAAAAATTGATAGGGAGGAAATAAAGTGTTAAAAAAACAAACGGTTTGGCTATTAACGATGTTAAGTTTAGTTGTTGTACTATCTGTGTATTACGTAACAACTCCAGACAAAATGAATACAGCATCGCCGGCAACAGGTGAAAAGATTGGACAAGAAAAACAAGGTACTGATAAAGCAGTAACAAACGAAGCACCTAAAGAAACGCCTAAAAAAGAAAATACAAACAAGGAAACATCAAATAAAGAAACATCAAATAAAGAAACATCAAATAAAGAAACAAACAAAGAAACAGATAAAAAAGAGAGTGCTACAAAAGAAACAAGCAAAAAAGAAGCTAACGTAACAGTTCAATCAAGTGATGAAAATTTCACAGCATTACGTATGCAAATGGAAGATCAGCGAAGTGAACAAAAAGCAAAATTACAAGAAGTGATGAGTTCAACAAAAGCTTCAGCAACAGAAAAGAATAAAGCGAAAGAAAATTTTGATGCAATCACTACAATGGAAACGAAGCAAGAATTACTTGAGACAGTAATTAAATCTCAAGGTGGATATAAAGATGCCCTTGTAAGAGCCGATGGAACTGACATTAAAGTAACTGTAAAAGCAGCAAAACATTCACAAAAAGAAGCGAATAAAATTATACAACTTGTAAGAAGTGAAGGCGGATCAAAAGATGTAGGTGTAAAATTTGATCCACCAACAAAATAAAACGAATAATCCGCGGGGAATTCCTCCGCGGATTATTCGTTTTTAGTAATCGGATTGTTTGAAAATAGTTAGATAAAAATAATAATAGAAAAAAGCTATCATTTTCGATAGCTTTTTTCTGTTTCGTCTTTGTTTTTACTATGTTCAACTCGGAACGGAGAAATACGTTGTGAGTAAAAGATTAGCGGTTCATGGTAGTGATGATTACTTTTTCCGGATTTGACGTGGATGAAGAGAACGAATGCCCAGACCATTACGGCAGGTAAGAAGAGAATGAGCCATATCATATGTCCACACCTCGATACGATATATTTTCTACACTTTGAACATACTATTCTTATATGAAGGAATGATGAACGACGTGTAAACAAAAAAATAATATTTGGTAAAAATACGTTATTGACTATAGATGAGGTGACGAGTAAAGCGGTAATGGTAGGTTTACTTTATAGTATTTTGAAAAGTAAGGAATGTTTTTTCGGAAGTGGTCTTGCCAATTTTGTGTGAAACTTGGTATTATTACTAGGTAATAAATTTTTATTGGAATAATATTTTTACAGGAGTTTCGATTTATTATAAAGAAATATAAATTGGAATGTTTAAAAAATTTATCGTAAGATGGAAATAGTAACTATTTCTATTAGTAAATGAAATACATTTTCTAATAGAGTACATCGTATTTTTACAGTCAATCTAGTTTTAGTGAAGAGAAATCTGTAAAAACGGGACAAACAAGAGTATGGGAGTGGATTTTACATGTTTAAAATTCAAGAAGTTCGTGAATTAATTAAATTAATTGATAGCTCTAATATTGATGAATTTGAATACAAAAAAGATGGTACGACAATCAAAATGAAAAAGCGTGGTAATGAAGTTGTTGCGGTGCAAGCACCTGTAGCAAAACAAGCCGTGCAACCAGTAGCACCTGTTGAAGTTGAAACGACAGTAGCGGCAGCACAAGTGGAAGTGCCAAAACAAGAAGAGAAAAAAGCTGTTCAGAATGAAAACCTACATAAAATTACATCACCAATGGTAGGTACATTCTATTCTTCTTCTTCTCCTGATACGCCTCCATATGTAAGTGTTGGGGATAGAGTATCGAAAGATTCTATCGTATGTATTGTCGAGGCTATGAAGTTATTTAACGAAATCGATGCAGATGTAGATGGAGAAATTGTTGAGATTCTTGTTAATAACGGACAGCTTGTTGAGTATGGACAACCGCTATTTCTTGTAAAAGCGTAATAAGGGAGTCTTTGTGATGATAAAAAAAGTATTAATAGCCAATCGTGGGGAAATTGCTGTACGAATTATTCGTGCTTGTAAAGAAATGGATATTGAAACAGTCGCAATTTATTCAGAAGCAGATAAAGAGTCACTTCACGTACAAATTGCTGATGAGGCGTATTGTGTAGGACCAACGATTTCGAAAGAAAGCTATTTAAATTTGACGAACATTATTAGTGTTGCGAAGTTAACAGGCTGCGATGCAATTCATCCGGGATACGGATTTTTAGCAGAGAATGCAGATTTTGCAGAGTTATGCCGTGAGTGTAACTTAATTTTTATCGGTCCAAGTCCAGAAGCTATTTCAAAGATGGGCACAAAAGACGTTGCTCGTGATACAATGAAAGAAGCAGGGGTTCCGATTGTACCAGGTTCACAAGGAATTATTAAAAATACCGAAGAAGCGATCGAACTTGCGAATCAAATTGGATATCCTGTTATTATTAAAGCGACTGCAGGTGGCGGCGGAAAAGGTATTCGTGTTGCGCGTCATGAAGAGGAGCTTGTAAAAGGAATTCAAATTACACAGCAAGAAGCTAGTACCGCTTTTGGGAACCCTGGTGTATACTTAGAAAAGTACGTTGAAGATTTCCGCCATGTTGAGATTCAAATAATGGCAGATACACACGGAAATGCCATTCATTTAGGAGAGCGTGATTGTACGATTCAGCGCCGCTTGCAAAAACTACTAGAAGAAAGTCCATCACCAGCACTTGATGAAAATGTGCGTAAGCAGATGGGTGAGGCGGCAGTTAAAGCGGCGGTAGCGGTTGATTATACAGGTGCTGGTACGGTTGAGTTTATTTATGAATATAAAACGAAAAGCTTTTATTTCATGGAGATGAATACGAGAATCCAAGTTGAGCATCCAGTTACTGAAATGGTAACAGGGGTAGACTTAATTAAAGAACAAATTCTTGTTGCTTCTGGAGAAAAGTTATCGTTACAGCAAGAAGAAGTACAATTTAATGGTTGGGCAATTGAATGCCGAATTAATGCGGAAAACCCTGCCAAAAAATTTATGCCATCTCCAGGTAAAGTAGAAATGTACTTGCCACCAGGCGGATTTGGTATTCGCGTCGATTCAGCTGTATATCCGGGATATTCAATCCCACCTTTCTATGATTCGATGGTTGCTAAATTAATTGTTCACGGAAAAACACGTGAAGAGGCAATTGCAAAAATGAAGCGTGCACTCAGTGAGTTTGTCGTTGAAGGCGTACATACAACAATCCCGTTCCATTTGCAATTGTTAGATCATCCTGATTTTGTAAAAGGTGAGTTTAATACGAAATTTTTGGAAGAGCATGAACTTGTGACGCAGTGATACATTAAAGGAGGTTTTTTTCATGGCTGAACATATGTTAGATATGGGTCAAGATACAACTCTTGGTAAAGTAGAAATTGCACCAGAAGTAATTGAAGTAATCGCAGGTATTGCAGCTGCTGAGGTAGAAGGCGTAGCGGCAATGCGTGGTAATTTTGCTACAGATGTTGTTGAGAAGTTAGGTAAGAAAAATCATGGTAAAGGTGTAAAGGTTGAATTAGCAAACGAAGATATTATCGTTGACCTTTATGTTGTAATGTATTTTGGCGTAGCAATTCCAGTTGTTGCACAAAAGATTCAAGACAACATTCGCCAAGCACTCTTTACAATGACAGGGCTTGAGCCAAAAGAAGTGAATGTTCACATCGTTGGCGTAACATTCGAAACACAAAAAACAGAAATCGAACCAGTGTAAGAATGAAAAAGGTGCCTAGTAACATAGGCATCTTTTTTATCGTTTCATTTCTTCACAAATTACAACCCTCTAATTATTATACTATTTCAAAAAATGAGAAATAAAAAAGAAAATGTTTCGTTTTACCAAAAAACGTACATTGTGATAAGATATGGAACTTGAAGTTAATCTTTTTATTATTTTTCAGCCTTGTAACCCGTGTGTGAAACGATAAATTGTGTTATTATCATTGTATTATAAGGTTGGAAAATCAATGAAAACTGTAAGAGTAAGTGAATTGACGGCTTATAAATTATAATAATATAACAAAGCATAAGGAAAGACTTGAAGCATAAAGGAGAGTTACAATGAAACGTAGGACGGCTAGAGAAAGAGCTATGCAAGCATTATATCAAATGGATATTACAGGTGAATTAGAACCGAAAGTAGCAGTGGAAAACACGCTAGATGAAGGTGAAGAAACAAATGAGTTTCTAGAATCACTTGTTGTAGGTTTTGTAGAAAATAAAGAAGTAATTGATGAAGCGATTCGTCAAAATTTAAAAAAGTGGAAGCTTGAGCGTATTAGTATTGTTGATCGCAGTATTTTACGTGTAGCTGTGTATGAAATGAAATACATGGAAGAAATTCCACACAACGTAACAATTAACGAGGCAATTGAAATTGCTAAAACATTTGGGGATGAGGAATCTCGTCGTTTTATTAACGGCGTTTTATCTAATATAAAAGATACACTGTAATTTCTTTAAGGGGGAATCTTAAAATGGTAGCAGTAATCATCAAAGGAAATGAAGTTGCGGAGAAAAAACGAGCACAATTAACAGAAGAAGTTGTGAAGTTGAAAGAGCAAGGGATTGTACCAGGATTAGCAGTTATTTTAGTTGGAGAAGATCCAGCATCTCGTTCTTATGTAAAAGGAAAAGAAAAGGGCTGTGAACAAGTAGGAATCTATTCAGAGCTAATTGAATTTCCTGAAACAATTACGGAGGAGCGTTTGCTTGCTGAAATCGATCGCTTAAATGGCGATGACCGCATTAATGGCATATTAGTGCAATTACCTTTACCAAAACATATTGAAGAAAAAGCTATCATTGAAAGAATTTCACCAGAAAAAGATGTAGATGGATTTCACCCAATCAGCGTAGGACGTATGATGACGGGACAAGATACATTCCTTCCATGTACACCGCATGGTATTGTAGAGTTAGTAAAAGAAACAAATCTTGATATCTCAGGAAAACATGTTGTAGTAATTGGAAGAAGTAATATTGTCGGCAAGCCAGTGGGACAATTGTTCTTAAATGAAAATGCAACTGTCACATACTGTCATTCTAAGACGCAAAATATGAAAGAGTTAACGAAATTAGCTGATATTTTAATCGTAGCAGTAGGACGACCTAAAATGGTAACAGCTGATTATATAAAAGAAGGAGCAGTTGTAATCGACGTTGGTGTAAACCGTTTAGAAACAGGGAAACTTTGTGGTGATGTTGACTTTGACTACGTGCTAGATGTTGCAGGTTACATTACACCTGTGCCAAAGGGTGTTGGTCCAATGACGATCACAATGCTTCTTCATAATACTGTTGAATCGGCTAAGCGTGCAGGTGTCGTTTGTAAATAATTTGAGTCGGCTATGAGGAGAGAGAAATGGAGAAACAATATTTAACCGTTACAGCGTTAACACGCTATATAAAAACAAAAATAGAATATGATCCGCATTTACAGTCTGTTTGGTTAAAAGGTGAAATTTCCAACTTTAAAAATCATAGCCGTGGCCACATGTATTTTACATTGAAAGATGAAAATGCAAGAATCGCAGCGGTTATGTTTGCGGGTCATAATCGTAATATTAAATTCAGACCTGAAAATGGGATGAAGGTACTCGTGAAAGGGAAAATCTCTGTTTACGAGGCGAGTGGTTCTTATCAAATTTATATTCAAGACATGCAGCCTGACGGAGTCGGAAACCTACATTTAGCTTACGAACAATTAAAGGTTCGTTTAGAGGAAGAAGGATTGTTTTCTCAAGTTTATAAAAAAACAATCCCTCCTTATGCGAAAACAATAGGTGTGATTACGTCACCAACAGGAGCAGCGATTCGTGATATTATAACAACGATTAAACGTCGTTATCCAATTGGAAATGTTATTGTGTTTCCAGTACTTGTACAGGGGGAGTCAGCAGCTCCCTCAATTGTACAAGCGATCCGTACAGCGAATGAAATGGAAGGGATAGATGTCCTAATCGTTGGGCGCGGTGGAGGTTCTATTGAGGAATTGTGGGCGTTTAACGAAGAAATGGTTGCAAGAGCTATTTTCAAGAGTGAGATCCCTATTATTTCAGCAGTAGGCCATGAAACAGACTTTACAATTGCGGATTTTGTTGCCGATTTAAGAGCACCAACACCAACTGCAGCGGCTGAGCTGGCAGCGCCTAATATTATCGAGTTACAAGAAAAGGTATTACAAAGAACTCTAAGGTTGCAAAGAGCAATGAGAGAGTTAGTACATAAAAAAGAAGAAAAACTACAAGTATTGCAAAAATCTTATGCGTTCCGTTATCCAAGACAAGTATATGAGCAAAAAGAAGAGCAATTGGATAGAGCGTTAGAACAGCTTGTGTTAGCGAAAGAGCGCTATATTGATAAAAAGGTAAATCAGTTAAAACAGCTTTCATTTTATTTAGAGAAGCACCACCCATCTCAAAAAATTATGCAAACAAAGGTAGCAGTTGAAACATTGCAAAAGCAATTGCAACGTGAAATGCAAACGTTACTCCAAACGAAAGAATTTGCCTTTGTAAGAGCTGCTCAAAAACTTGAAGCGCTAAGTCCGCTTAAAGTAATGATGAGAGGGTACGGGCTTGTATATGATGAAGAGAAGCAAGTGTTAAAAAGTGTGAAAGATGTTAGCCTTGGAGATGCTGTTTCAGTTCAATTACAAGATGGAATATTAGATTGTAGCGTATCAGGAATAGAGGAGCGTGAATTGAATAATGGAAAATAAATTAAGCTTTGAAGAGGCAATTTCGCAACTTGAGCACCTCGTTTCTAAATTAGAGCAAGGTGACGTACCTTTAGAAGAAGCAATTTCTTATTTTAAAGAGGGTATGGAATTATCTAAGCTTTGTGATGAGAAGTTGAAGAACGTACAAGAACAAATGGCAGTTATTCTTGGGGAAGATGGAGAGCTTGAACCGTTTACTGCTTTAGGAGATGAAGCATAGTGACAATTGCTTTTGATACTTTTTTGAAAGAAAGTAAAACTTTCGTAGAAGAGAAGCTTGTAAGCTATGCAAATGAATTACAATGTCCAAATGTACTTCGTGAAGCGATGGCATATTCTTTGGAAGCGGGTGGAAAGCGTCTCCGCCCGTTACTTTTATTTGCAACATTACAAGCGTTTGGTAAAGAAAAAAATCTTGGTGTAGGTGCAGCTTGTGCTCTTGAAATGGTACATACATACTCGTTAGTTCATGATGATTTACCTTGTATGGATGATGATGATTTAAGAAGAGGGAAGCCCACAAATCATAAAGTATTTGGTGAAGCGATGGCAGTTTTAGCAGGAGATGGTTTGTTGACATATGCTTTTCAAGTTATTATGGCATATGAACAAAAGGAAATCTCTGCTGAGAAAAAAGTAAGACTTGTACTTGAGCTTGCAAAAGCGGCAGGGCCAGAAGGAATGGTTGGCGGACAAGTAGCAGATATGGAAGCGGAAGGGAAACAGCTTACGATCGATGAGCTAGAGTATATTCATAAGCATAAGACTGGAAAACTACTTGAATTCGCTGTACTTGCAGGGTCGATACTGTCTGATGCGACAGAAGAACAGGAAGAAAAATTACTTGAGTTTGCGAAATATATCGGCCTAGCTTTCCAAATCCGAGATGATATTTTAGATGTGGAAGGAACCGAAGAAGAGATTGGAAAACCGATTGGTAGTGATGTTTCTAACGAAAAGAGCACATATACGACGTTATTTACTGTAGATAGAGCAAAGGATATTTTAGAAGAAACGATTGCAAAAGCAAAAGATGCTATTAGTTCCTTGCAATTACAAGATGAATATTTACTATCTATTTGCGATTTGATTGCAAAACGTAATAACTAATATAACAGCGTTTTCATTTGTTGAGTCATTCATCATTTTATGATATAAATGTAGGAAAAGGTTTTTCTTTTCTTGTTATTGGCAAAAATATATGTAGATTACATTGCCGTTATCACTTCGTGTTAGCGGCTATTTTTTTCATCGCCTAAAGAAATATGGTTTATAATAAGATTAGGGCGCAATAGACTGGTTAATAGCAGGACAAGGTGAAAAATAAAAAAAGAGAATTTCTTGTTTTGTGTAAATGTTTTTTATAATATTTGACATGTTGACAGATTATGAAATGAAAGTGAGTGATCCATGTGGATCTAACGCAAATTCAAAACCCTAGTTTTTTGAAAGAGATGTCTATCAGTGAACTAGAGGGATTGAGTGAGGATATTCGTAAGTTTTTAATTGAAGAGCTCTCTCAAACAGGTGGACATATTGCGCCTAATTTAGGTGTAGTAGAACTCACAATTGCTCTGCATAAATTATTTGATAGTCCGAAAGATAAATTTTTATGGGATGTAGGACATCAATCCTATGTACATAAAATTTTAACTGGACGTGCAAAAGAATTCGGCACATTAAGGCAATATCAAGGTCTATGTGGTTTCCCAAAACGTTGTGAGAGTGAGCACGATGTATGGGAAACTGGCCATAGCTCGACATCATTATCTGCTGCAATGGGAATGGCTCTAGCACGTGATTTAAAGAAAACGAAAGAATATGTTATACCAATCATTGGTGATGGCGCTTTAACGGGCGGAATGGCTTTAGAGGCATTGAACCATATTGGACATGAAAAAACAGACATGATTGTTATTTTGAATGATAATGAAATGTCAATTGCGCCAAACGTTGGTGCGCTTCATAATGTGCTTGGACGTCTACGTACCGCAGGAAAATACCATTGGGTAAAAGATGAGCTAGAGTATATTTTGAAGAAAATCCCAGCTGTCGGTGGGAAAGTTGCTGCGACAGCAGAGAAAATAAAAGATAGTCTTAAATATTTACTAGTATCTGGTGTCTTTTTCGAAGAGTTAGGCTTTACATATTTAGGTCCAGTCGATGGACATGATTATGAAAAGTTATTCGAAACGTTGCAATATGCAAAGAAAACAAAAGGCCCAGTGCTTGTTCATGTTATTACGAAAAAAGGAAAAGGTTACAAACCAGCTGAGAGTGATGTTATTGGCACTTGGCATGGAACAGGACCTTATAAAATTGAATCAGGTGACTTCGTTAAACCGAAAGAAGTTGCACCAGCATGGAGTGCTGTTGTTAGTGAAACAGTACTTAAGTTAGCGAGAACGGATGAGCGTATCGTTGCAATTACACCTGCAATGCCTGTTGGATCGAAACTTGAGAAATTCCAAAAAGAATTCCCAGATCGTATGATTGATGTAGGTATTGCAGAACAGCATGCTACAACAATGGCAGCGGGTATGGCAACGCAAGGTATGAAACCATTCTTAGCGATTTATTCAACATTTTTACAAAGAGCTTATGACCAAGTTGTTCATGATATATGCCGCCAAAATTTAAATGTTTTCATCGGAATTGATCGCTCTGGTTTAGTAGGAGCAGATGGTGAAACGCATCAAGGTGTATTTGATATCTCATTCTTACGCCACTTGCCGAATATGGTACTTATGATGCCAAAAGATGAAAATGAAGGGCAACATTTAGTATACACGGCGATGCAATATGAAGATGGACCAATCGCATTACGTTATGCGCGAGGTAATGGACTTGGCGTTCATATGGATGAAGAATTAAAGGCGATTCCAATCGGTTCATGGGAAACGTTAAAAGAAGGTACACAAGCAGCTATTTTAACATTTGGTACGACAATACCAATGGCAATGGAAGCGGCTGAGCGTCTTGAAAAGGCTGGTATTTCAGTGAAAGTAGTGAACGCTCGCTTCATTAAACCAATGGATGAAGCATATTTACATGATCTCTTAGGAAAAAATATACCAATTTTAACGATTGAAGAAGCTTGCTTAATTGGTGGTTTTGGAACAGGAGTAGTTGAATTTGCGTCTGAGAACGGGTACCATAGTGCGTTAGTTGAACGAATGGGTATTCCAGATCGTTTCATAGAACACGGTAGTGTAACAAAATTATTAGAAGAAATCGGTTTAACGACAGATGCTGTTGTAGACCGTATTCATACAATGATTCCATCAAAACAAAAAAGGGCGTAACAAATGAGTGCGAAAAAAGAAAGAGTAGATGTACTATTAGTAGAGCGAGGGCTTATAGAAACACGTGAGAAAGCAAAACGCGCCATTATGGCCGGCCTTGTATATGCGAATGAGATGAGATTGGATAAGCCAGGGGAGAAAATCCCACAAGATACAGAGATTACGGTGAAGGGGCAAGTTATGCCGTATGTAAGCCGTGGTGGTTATAAACTTGAAAAGGCATTAGAGACATTTCATCTTGATTTACAAGATAAAGTTATGATAGATATTGGTTCATCAACTGGTGGCTTTACCGATTGCGCGCTTCAAAATGGAGCGAAATTATCTTATGCATTAGATGTAGGGTACAATCAACTTGCTTGGAAATTGCGTCAAGATGAGCGTGTTGTCGTAATGGAACGAACGAACTTCCGTTACGTAACACCAGCAGACTTAGAACGTGGTTTACCGCAATTTGCTAGTATCGATGTTTCGTTTATATCATTAAAACTTATATTGCCAGTTTTAAAAACAATGCTTATGCCGAACGGGGATGTAGCAGCGTTAATTAAACCGCAGTTTGAAGCTGGAAGAGAGCAAGTTGGTAAAAAGGGTATCGTTCGCGATCGAAAAGTACATGAGGCTGTCGTAGAAATGATTGTCGACTTTGCTATAAAAGAAGGATACGACGTAGAAGGCTTAACATTCTCACCAATTACGGGCGGGGATGGTAATATTGAATTTTTAATTCATCTGAAATGGCATGGTGAACGTGAGAATGGCGAAAATCATTCTCCAGTTTCTGTTGAGCAAGTAGTTACAGAGGCACATGATGTCCTAAAACAAAAAGGGAAAGGGGAATAACATATGTTGTTCCTCTTTTTGTTGTAATTGTATAATGATTGTAAAAACAATTGTGTACAAGTAACGAATTATAAGTTAACATAAATAAGTGAAGTATACCAATGTTTAAACTATGGTAAGAGATAGTGTGAGGTGCAAATGTATGAATAAAGGTCAGCGCCATATTAAAATCAGGGAAATTATTGCGAACAAAGAAATTGAAACACAAGATGAATTAGTTGATATTTTACGTAATGAGGGATTTAATGTAACGCAAGCAACAGTATCGCGCGATATTAAAGAATTGCACTTAGTGAAAGTGCCATTACATGATGGTCGCTATAAATATAGTTTGCCAGCAGATCAACGATTTAACCCGTTACAAAAATTAAAACGTAATCTAGTGGATTCATTTGTAAAATTAGACACGGCAGGACATATGCTTGTGCTAAAAACATTGCCTGGTAACGCTCATTCACTTGGAGCACTTATTGATCATTTAGAGTGGGATGAGATTATCGGAACCATTTGTGGTGATGACACTTGCTTAATTATTTGCCGTACACCTGAAGATACAGGTGTTGTCTCTGATCGTTTCTTAAATATGCTGTAATAAAAAATCTTGTTTGCTTTCCTCTGTAAAGTGGAAAGCGAACAGGATATTTTTATTGGTTAAAAACGTGAATTCTTAATTGTAATATAATATTTTCTTTGAATAAAATTAGGAAATAGGTGGATTGACCCGTAAAACAAATGTTTGGTACAATGGAGCGGTTAGAAAAGTAATTTATACATACAAACATATAGTATGACTATTTGAATAAAGAACTGAGAAAAGCCCTTCATAGGGGATTAGTTTATAACGAGGTGAATGGGGCATTGTTATCGGAATTATCGATTAGAAACTTTGCTATTATTGAGGCATTAAATATTTCTTTTCAAAAAGGATTAACGGTTTTAAGTGGTGAAACAGGGGCCGGAAAATCGATTATTATTGATGCGATTAGTTTACTTGTAGGTGGCCGTGGTTCAGCAGAATTTGTTCGATACGGAACAGAAAAAGCTGAGATAGAGGGGCTATTTTATGTGGAAGATGATAAGCATCCATGTATTGAAAAAGCAGAAGAGTTGGATATAGAAATAGAAGACGGCATGATTATTTTGAAGCGTGATATCGCTGCAAACGGAAAAAGTGTATGTCGTGTAAATGGAAAACTAGTTACCCTTAGTGTATTAAAAGAAATTGGAAAAACACTTGTTGATATTCATGGACAACACGAAACGCAAGACTTAATGAATGAAGAACGTCATCTATTTATGCTCGATCATTTTGATGGAGAGCGTATCGTTAAACAATTAGATATATACCAAAACGTATATGCTGACTATGAGAAATTAAAAAAACAGTTGAAATCGTTAAGTGAAAATGAACAACAAATGGCACATCGTTTAGATTTAATTCAATTTCAGCATGAAGAAATCCGTAAAGCGGATTTAAAGATAGATGAAGAAAATGACTTAACTGAAGAACGATTGCAAATTTCTAATTTCGAAAAAATTTACAAAGCATTAGGGGATGCGTATCGCTCGTTAAGTGCTGACGGACAAGGGTTAGATAATGTACGAAGCGCAATGGGACAAATGGAGAGTATTACACATTTAGATGAAGTGTATCAAGAAAATCATGATTCCATTGCCAATAGTTATTATTTATTAGAAGAAGTTGCCTATCAACTAAGAGAAAAGCTCGATATGATGGAATATGATCCGAATCGCTTAGATGAAATTGAAACGCGTTTAAATGAAATTCGTATGCTAAAGAGAAAATATGGAAATACTGTAGAAGAGATTTTAGCGTATGCTGATAAAATTGAACAAGAAATTTTTACGATTGAAAATAAAGACGTTCATATTGAAACGACGAAGAAACAGTTGAAGGAATTAGAAAGTGTTATTCTGAAAGAAGCAACGTTGTTAAGTAATATGCGTCATGAACTTGCAGAACATCTTACAAATGCCATTCATCAGGAATTAAAAGAATTATATATGGAAAAAACAAAATTTGAAGTGAGAATTATGAAGCGAGAAGGAAATGCAGAAGAGCCTCTCGTGGAGGGAGCACCGGTAAGACTTACAGCGGATGGTTACGATCATGTGGAATTTTATATTTCAACAAATCCGGGTGAGCCGCTAAAACCACTTTCAAAGGTTGCTTCTGGCGGAGAGTTATCCCGTATTATTTTAGCTTTAAAAAGCATTTTTTCTAAGCATCAAGGTGTTGCATCTGTTATTTTTGATGAAGTGGATACTGGTGTAAGTGGCCGGGTCGCACAGGCTATTGCGGAAAAGATTTATCGAGTATCAGTAAACTCACAAGTACTTTGTATTACGCACTTACCTCAAGTAGCTTCAATGGCGGATTCGCATTTATTTATTCGAAAACAAGTAGCAAATGATCGAACAATTACATCAGTTACCGTTTTAACTATGGAGGATAAAGTAACAGAAATAGCTCGAATGATTTCTGGTGTGGAAATTACAGATTTAACGACAGAACATGCGAAAGAATTACTTACGCAAGCGCATCATTTTAAACAGACAGCAGAGGCTATCCAGTAATGGATAGCTTTTTTTCTCAAATGATGATTTCTTAATTCTTCCGGTTATAAATAAAGCATTGCAAGGAGAGATTAAAAAGTGAAGCCAAAAGGCTGAATGTGGGGTAGGAGCGAGGAGAGTGAACAAATTGAAATTAGAAAGATTTCGCAAAATAATAGGTATTTTTCTCCTTGTTTCTTTAGTTTTTATTGGGTGTTTTAAACCGCTTCGGACGTTTATTTCATCTCCGAAGCAACTTGTTGTTTTTGAAGGACAACAATCAGAAATAGCTTCATTACCAGTATTTAAAGCTTCATCTACAGATCGTCATGTGTTTACAGTAAGTTCAAATGAACAAAAACAAGGACTTATGGTAAATTCTCATCAAAATGGTGAAGCAGATATGGTGTTTCAGCTTGCTGGTTTTCCAGTGAAAAAAGTAAATGTGAGAGTATTAAAAGATTTCAAAGTTATTCCAGGTGGACAATCAATTGGTGTAAAGTTAAACACAAAAGGGATACTTGTTGTAGGCCATCATTTAATTCAAACTGAAAAAGGGAAAGTATCTCCTGGTGAAACAGCTGGTGTGCAAATTGGAGATATGATTACTGAAATTAATGGTAAAACAATTGAAAGAATGAGTGATGTAGCACCATTTATTCATAATAGTGGGGAAACAGGCGAACCGCTTAATCTCGTTTTGCTAAGGGATGGAAAGCATATCCGCACTAAATTAACACCACAAAAAGACAGTGGAGAATCGTCTTATCGCATTGGTTTATATATTCGTGATTCGGCAGCTGGAATCGGAACAATGACATTTGTTCATCCTGATTCTATGAAATATGGGGCACTTGGTCATGTTATTTCTGATAATGATACGAAAAAGCCGATTCAAGTCGAAGATGGACAAATTATGCGTTCGACAGTTACATCAATTGAAAGAGGTAGTCATGGGAATCCAGGGGAGAAATTAGCGAGGTTCTCACCTGATCGTGAAGTGATTGGCAATATTACAATAAATAGTCCATTTGGTATTTTTGGCAAATTGAATACAAATATGACAAATGGCGTAATGGATAAAGCAATGCCTATTGCACTATCTCATCAAGTAAAAGAAGGACCAGCAAAAATATTAACGGTTATTGATCAAGATAAAGTGGAAGCGTTTGATATTGAAGTTGTGAGTACAGTACCGCAAAAGTTTCCGGCAACAAAAGGCATGGTAATAAAAGTAACAGATAAACGTTTATTAGCGAAAACAGGTGGTATCGTACAGGGGATGAGCGGAAGTCCAATTGTACAAAATGGAAAGGTAATTGGCGCTGTTACACATGTATTTGTAAATGATCCAACATCAGGATATGGTGTTCATATTGAATGGATGTTACATGAGGCTGGAATTAACATTTATGATCAAGAAAGAAAAGCGAGCTAATTAATAATTAGCTCGTTTTTCTATTGAAAAATTCGTTGAAATTTTGTAAAAGCTCCGCAAGAGGTGTTTTTTGTTGTAAAATAAAAGGAAAGGGTTGAACGTTTCGTTGTTTTTCTATGATGGAATGTGTTGCGAAAAGGAATAATTAAACGATAAACATATTTTTTTGTGATTTTATCGGAAAGTAACAAACTTTAAAAGGGAATTTTCACACAATTGTCGAACAATTCATGTAGCCTAGAAGGATACACATGTCGGAGAATCGATTCGGTAAGGGAGGAAAAGCTGTGGAGAAAATTAAAGTATGTCTTGTGGATGATAATAAAGAATTAGTATCAATGCTAGAGAGTTATGTAGCTGCTCAAGAGGATATGGAAGTAATTGGTACTGCTTATAATGGTCAAGAGTGTTTAAATTTATTAAAAGATAAGCAGCCGGATGTACTTGTATTAGATATTATTATGCCACATTTAGATGGGTTAGCTGTACTAGAGAAAATGCGCCATATTGAAAGGTTAAGACAGCCTAGCGTAATTATGTTGACAGCGTTTGGACAAGAAGATGTGACGAAAAAAGCAGTTGACTTAGGTGCGTCATATTTCATATTAAAACCATTTGATATGGAGAATTTAACGAGTCATATTCGTCAAGTGAGCGGTAAAGCGAACGCTACTATTAAACGTCCACTGCCATCTTTCCGATCAGCAACAACAGTAGATGGAAAACCGAAAAACTTAGATGCAAGCATTACGAGTATCATTCATGAAATTGGTGTGCCTGCTCATATTAAAGGGTACATGTACTTAAGGGAAGCAATTTCTATGGTGTACAATGACATCGAATTACTGGGATCTATTACGAAAGTATTGTATCCAGATATCGCGAAGAAATATAATACAACAGCAAGCCGTGTCGAGCGTGCAATCCGTCACGCAATTGAAGTAGCATGGAGTCGTGGGAATATCGATTCTATTTCGTCCTTATTCGGTTATACAGTATCTATGTCAAAAGCAAAACCTACGAACTCTGAGTTCATCGCAATGGTTGCGGATAAGTTGAGACTTGAACATAAGGCTAGCTGAGAATAGAAGAAGTAAGGGATTTAAGTTTTAATAAAGCTTAATAATTCTTGAAATGTATACTCGATAGTAAATTTAAAACCAATGAACTTTTTAATTAATGACCAATGAATGTTAGAATTCGTTGGTCTTTTTATTGTACATGTTCGAAGTGAAGGTTAAATTGAATCATGGTATATCCAATGAGGGATTTTAGCAAGGAAGCCATCCATGATATAATAGAAAATAATAAAAAGTCCTGCGAAACAGGACTGTATTATTCTTCGTCTTTATTTTGTTTTTCTAATTCAACTAACTTTTGAATTAAAATGTGCTGCGGCATATGCATAAGTTGTTCAAGTGGAACGCCTAATGCTTTTGATAGGCGGACTGCAGTGTCTGGAGAAATTTGTAATGGTTTCATAGAAGTACCTCCTTTTTCGTATAGTATAGCATAAGATTGGGGGAGTGAGGATGACTCTTATATTTGCGCATCGTGGTGCAGCGGGAACGTACCCAGAAAATACGATGATTTCATTTGAAGCAGCTGAATCTTTTAAGGCAGATGGAATTGAGCTGGATGTTCAATTAACGAAAGACGGAAAGGTTGTCGTCATTCATGATGAAACAGTGAATCGGACAACGAATGGAAAAGGTGCGGTTCGAAATTATGTATATGAGGATTTATGTAAATTAGATGCGAGTTATAAATTTGGTGATAAAGTAGGATTTTGTAAAATACCTCTTTTAGAAGAGGTGTTAAAATGGATTGAAAAAACAGAGTTGTTACTTAATATTGAACTTAAAAATAATAAAATTCCATACAGAGGTTTAGAAGAAGAAGTTATAACGCTTGTACGGAAATTTAATCTAGAAGATCGTGTTATATTTTCTTCATTTAATCATTATAGTATGAAAAGGTGTCATATGATGGCTCCAGATATTCAAACAGCGATTTTATATCGCGAAGGTTTGCATAGTCCGTGGGCATATGCAAAAAAAATGGGGGCTACAGCAGTGCATCCTAATTATCGTTATCTTCAAGATGCTGTTGCCGAACTAACGATGGAAAGTGATGTAGAGGTTCGGCCCTATACAATTAATGAAGAAACACTTATGCGTAAATATTTTGATATGAATATTTCGGCGATTATTACGGATTATCCTGAAACGGCAAGAACATTATTGCCAATAAAAAAATGAGACCGCTTGTAACGGTCTCATTTTTTTATTTGTAAATAGTAGGGCTTTCCTATCTTCGAAAGCGAGCTTGTACTTTATTTCGTTTACGATCTCGGTGTAAGACGAAACCACCAAAGATATAAAATCCGAGCGCGAAGCAGAGAGCCCCGATTAAAAATTGTAACCATAGTATAGAGAGTGGAGGAAATAAAATCCCGAATACGGTATCTCTCATTAACTTAATGCCAAACACAGCTAATGAAATAGGGATGAGTGCTAATAATAGAGCAAGGTAACGCTGCATATAAACGCTCCTTTTCAGATTATTTTGTTTATTTTAATGATGTTATATGAAAAGGGGGTTTGTCAAGAGGGGGCTGAACGAGTAAGATAAGGGTGTGAAAAATTTTGCAGAGATACTCCGAGAGGAAGTGTAATATATGAAACAAAAAGTTTTAATTGTTGGTGCAGGTGAAGGTGGTAGTACACTGCTGCGTCTGTTACAGAGTTCGAATATATTTCAAATTATAGGGATTATTGATATAAATCCGATAGCAAAAGGGTTACAGATGGCAAAGGAATACGGGATTGCAATTGGAGAGAGTGTGACTCCGTTTCTTTCTATGCATATTGATGTAATGTTTGATATGACAGGTGACGATGATTTACATAAAGATTTATTAAAGAAAAAGCATAAAGATACTCTTCTTATACCAGGTGATATTGCAAAAATTGTTACGAGATTAGCACATGAGAAGGAAAATTTAATTGGAAAGTTAGAAGAGCAAACGCAGCAAGGGGATTTAATTTTAAACTCTACGCATGACGGTATGATAGTGATTGATCAAGAAGGACAAGTTCGCCTATTCAATAAAAGTGCAGAACGTATTATCGGATATAAAAAAGAAGATGCGGTAGGGAAATATATTTTAGAAGTTATTCCGACTAGTAAGTTGCTTCGTATTATACGTACGAAACAAATAGAAGTAAATTATGAACTGACGCTTGAGAATGGAAAGAAAATTATTACAACCCGTATTCCAATATTAAAAGAGGGAGGAGAAGTGCAAGGGGCATTTGCGATTTTTAAAGATATAACAGAGGTTGTAGATCTTGCGGAAGAAGTTACAGATTTAAAGGAGATTCAAACGTTACTTGAGGCGATTATTAACTCGTCTGAGGAAGCTATTTCGGTCGTGGATGAAAAAGGTCGAGGGTTAGTAATTAACCCTGCATATACGAAATTAACAGGTTTAACAGAAGAGGACATTATTGGAAAGCCGGCTACAACTGATATTGTAGAAGGTGAAAGTATGCATATGAAAGTACTTCGAACGCGTAGGGCGGTACGAGGCATACATATGAAAATCGGACAAAAAAAGCGAGATGTAATTGTAAACGTAGCACCAGTTATTGTGGATGGAATATTGAAAGGGAGCGTCGGTGTAATTCGCGACGTATCAGAAATTCAAAAATTAACAAATGAACTGAATAGAGCAAGGCAAATCATTCGAACGTTAGAAGCGAAATATTCATTTGATGACATTGTCGGAAATTCAGATGAAACAACGGCTGCTATTGAACAGGCGAAACTGGGGGCGAATACACCAGCAACAGTGTTGTTACGCGGGGAGTCAGGGACAGGTAAAGAATTGTTTGCGCATGCTATCCATAATGGAAGTAATCGGAAATATAATAAGTTTGTTCGTGTAAATTGTGCAGCTATTTCGGAGACGTTGTTAGAAAGTGAATTGTTTGGTTATGAGGAAGGGGCGTTTTCTGGCGCGAAAAGAGGGGGAAAACGTGGATTCTTTGAGGAAGCGAATAACGGCAGCATCTTTTTAGATGAAATAGGGGAACTATCTGCAAATACGCAAGCGAAACTCCTTCGCGTTTTGCAAGAGAAAGAAATTGTAAAAGTTGGTGGAACGAAAGCAATTCCTATCAATGTCAGAGTAATTGCAGCGACGCACGTGAATTTAGAAAAAGCCATTCTAGAAGGGAAGTTTAGGGAGGATTTATATTATCGATTAAATAAAATTCCAATTCAAATCCCATCTCTTCGTCAGCGTAAAGGGGATATACCGGCAATCGCAGACAGGTTAATTCAAAAAATTAACCAAGATTATGGCCGAAATATAGAGGGGCTCACTAATTCTGCTATTTCATATTTACAATCATATGAATGGCCAGGAAATGTGAGGGAACTTGAAAATATTTTGGGGAGAGCTATTATCTTTATGAATTATAACGAGACCTATATTGATGTACAACATTTACCGCCATTACATAACGAAGAGCAAGTGGAGTCAAAGCAAGCTCATTTATTGCCTGAGTTAGAAGAAAAGCCACTTGAGCATTTAGTGACGGAGTTTGAAGGGAATATCATTCATGAATATTTAGAGAGATTTGGTGGAAATAAAACACAAACAGCAAGAGCGTTAGGAATTTCGGTTCGAAATTTATATTACAAGCTAGAAAAGTATGAGTGTGCAAAAAATAGCATGCAATAAATTGCGTACCGTGCAATTTATTGCATGGTATACAAAAAGCGACAAAATAAGACAGAATCTTTCGTTATTTTCCAAAGTATTGATTTTACTGTGTTTTGAATGCGTTTTCATTATTGGTAAGACCACTTTTGAAAGTTGGCACGGTATTTGCTTAATAAAAAGACGAGGGACGACGGAAAGGGTTGATTACAAAATATGAAGTTAGAACACTTAATTGATCAAGCGGCAGGCCAGCCTAAAAAAACTGTGGCTGTAGCAGTAGCTGAAGATCATGAAGTAATTGAAGCTGTAGCGAAAGCAATTACATTACAGCTAGCTCAATTTCGTCTATATGGAAATCAAGAAAAAATAATGGGGATGCTACAAGAACATAGTTTACAAACTTCAGAACATATTGAAGTGATTGCAACACAGTCAAGTGCTGAGGCTGCAGAACTTTCTGTTAAAGCTGTAAGAAATGGCGAAGCAGATGTGCTTATGAAGGGGAACATCCCAACAGCAAATATTTTGAAAGCTGTATTAAATAAAGAGTGGGGACTTCGTAAAGGTAGCGTACTTTCACACGTTGCAGCATTTGAAGTTCCAAACTACAATCGTCTCATTTTTGTTACAGATGCAGCGATGAACATTGCACCTGATGTAACACAAAAAGCTGCTATTATACAAAATACTGTAGAAGTTGCCCGGGCAATAGGAATTGATTTGCCGAAGGTAGCACCAATTGCAGCGGTAGAGGTTGTGAATCCTGCGATGCAAGCGACAATTGATGCAGCGATGTTAACTCAAATGAATCGCCGCGGACAAATAAAAAATTGTGTCGTTGATGGACCACTTGCTTTAGATAATGCAGTATCACAAATTGCAGCAGAACATAAAGGCATAGTAAGTGACGTAGCAGGTAAGGCAGACATTTTACTCGTCCCAACAATTGAAGCTGGAAATGTACTATATAAATCACTCGTATACTTTGCGGATGCAAAAGTAGGAGCAATGATTGCTGGCGCAAAAGCACCGATTGTTTTAACATCTCGTGCTGATTCAGCAGAAACAAAAGTATATTCATTAGCATTGGCAGTTGCCACTGCTTCAAAATAAACCAAATAGGGTAAAACATTAGGGGGAAACGACAATGGCATTAGAAATCTTCGAATACTTAGAAAAATATGATTATGAGCAAGTAGTATTTTGTCAAGATAAAGAATCAGGTTTAAAAGCAATCATTGCAATTCATGATACAACACTTGGACCTGCTCTTGGTGGAACAAGAATGTGGACATATGATTCTGAAGAAGCGGCGATTGAAGATGCATTGCGTCTTGCAAAAGGGATGACATACAAAAACGCAGCAGCTGGTTTAAACTTAGGTGGTGCGAAAACAGTAATTATCGGTGATCCACGTAAAGATAAGAGCGAAGCAATGTTCCGTGCATTAGGTCGTTATATTCAAGGACTAAACGGACGTTACATTACAGCTGAAGATGTTGGTACAACAGTAGATGATATGGATATTATCCACGAAGAAACTGACTTTGTAACAGGTATTTCACCATCATTCGGTTCTTCTGGTAACCCATCTCCAGTAACTGCATACGGTGTTTATCGTGGTATGAAAGCTGCTGCGAAAGAGGCTTTCGGTACTGATAATTTAGAAGGAAAAGTAATTGCTGTTCAAGGTGTTGGTAACGTAGCATATCACCTATGCAAACATTTACACGCTGAAGGCGCAAAACTAATCGTTACAGATATTAATAAAGAAGCTGTACAACGTGCAGTAGAAGAATTCGGTGCAACAGCAGTTGAGCCAAATGAAATTTACGGTGTTGAATGTGATATTTACGCACCATGTGCATTAGGCGCAACAGTTAATGACGAAACTATTCCACAACTTAAAGCAAAAGTAATTGCAGGTTCTGCAAATAACCAATTAAAAGAAGATCGTCACGGCGACATCATTCATGAAATGGGTATTGTATACGCACCAGACTATGTAATTAATGCAGGTGGCGTAATTAACGTAGCAGACGAGTTATATGGATACAATAGAGAACGTGCATTAAAACGCGTAGAATCAATTTATGACACAATTGCAAAAGTAATCGAAATTTCAAAACGCGATGGCATTGCAACTTATGTAGCAGCTGATCGTCTAGCTGAAGAGCGCATTGCAAGCTTGAAAAACTCTCGTAGCACATACTTACGCAACGGTCACGACATTATTAGCCGTCGCTAATCATTCATATATTACTTTTACAAAAGGTGTGGTTACCTCTTATGAGGTTTCCACCTCCTTTTGAATTTATTAGTGGAGGTAGCAACAGTGTCTGTAAATCGAATTCTTGTTATTAATCCGGGTAGTACATCCACAAAAATTGGTGTTTTTGATAATGAAAGACCCGTTTTAGAAGAAACTATTCGTCATGACGAAGAACAGATTGGAAAATATAAGCGAATTATCGACCAATATGAGTTTCGTAAAGAAACGATCTTAGAAGTTCTACATTCTCACGGTATTAACATTTCAAAATTAAACGCAGTTTGTGGCCGTGGGGGATTACTTCGTCCAATCGAAGGCGGAACATACACAGTAAACGATGCGATGTTAGAAGATTTAAAAAATGGTTTTAGCGGTCATCACGCTTCAAACCTTGGGGGCATTTTAGCATATGAAATAGCTTCTGGATTAAATATTCCGGCATTCATTGTAGACCCTGTCGTTGTAGATGAAATGGAGCCTATTGCTCGTATAAGTGGTATTGCTGGTATGGAACGCAAAAGTATTTTCCATGCATTAAATCAAAAAGCAGTTGCTCGTAAAGTAGCTGAACAGTTAAATCACAAATATGAGGATTTAAATTTATTAGTTACACATATGGGCGGCGGTATTACAGTTGGTGCTCATAAAAAAGGAAGAGTAATCGATGTAAATAACGGTTTAAACGGAGAAGGCCCATTTAGTCCAGAGCGCGCTGGTACAGTACCAGTAGGGCAACTAGTAGAAATGTGTTTCTCTGGTGAGTATTACCGAGATGAAATGATTAAAAAACTTGTCGGACAAGGTGGACTTGTAAGTCTTATCGGTACAAATGATGCGATTAAAGTAGAACAAATGGTTGAAAAAGGTGATCCTGAAGCAACTCTTATTTATAAAGCTATGGCATATCAAGTTGCAAAAGAGATTGGCGGAGCTAGCGCTGTACTTCACGGGAAAATCGATGCAATCGTATTAACTGGTGGACTTGCTTACAGTAAAATCCTTGTTGATGAAATAAAAGAACGAGTAGACTGGATTGCAGATGTTATCGTACATCCAGGAGAAGATGAATTACAAGCATTAGCAGAAGGGGCACTTCGTGTACTACGTGAAGAAGAAGCTCCAAAAGAATATATTGTACGTGAAAAAGAAACGGTAGCTAGGGGTTGAGATAATGGCAAAAGAATATGATTTAGTCATCGTTGGCGGCGGTACTGGTGGATATGTTGCTGCAATTCGTGCATCACAACTAGGGTTAAAAACTGCACTTGTTGAAAAAGAAAATCTTGGTGGTACTTGTTTACACAAAGGATGTATTCCTAGTAAAGCCCTTTTACGTAGTGCGGAAGTATACGCAACTGCTAAAAAAAGTGAAGAGTTCGGAGTTATTGCAAGTAATGTAGAACTAAACTTTGCGAAAGTACAAGAGCGTAAAGAGAAGATTGTAACGCAACTTCATAAAGGTGTTCAGCACTTAATGAAACAAGGTAAAATTGATGTGTTTGAAGGTATTGGCCGTATTCTTGGCCCATCTATTTTCTCTCCGATGCCAGGGATAATTTCAGTTGAACTTGCAAGTGGAGAAGAGAATGAAATGTTAATTCCAAAAAATGTACTTATTGCAACAGGTTCTCGTCCGAATTCATTACCAGGTTTAGAATTAGACGGAGAGTATGTAATGTCTTCCGATCATGCCCTAAAAATGGAAACGCTTCCTAGCTCGATTATTATCGTTGGTGGCGGTGTAATTGGTATTGAGTGGGCATCTATGCTTGCTGACTTCGGTGTAGAAGTTACAGTATTAGAGTATGCGAAAACGATACTACCACTAGAAGACCAAGACGTTTCAAAAGAAATGCAACGTCTATTCAAGAAAAAAGGTATTAAAGTGGTAACTGGTGCAAAAGTATTACCAGAAACATTGGTAAAAGATAATGGAGTAACAATTCAAGCTGAACATAACGGTGAGAATAAAGAATTTAAAGCAGAAAAAATGCTTGTATCTGTAGGACGACAAGCCAATACGCAAAATATTGGTTTAGAGAATACGGATATCGTTGTGGAAAAAGGATACATTCAAACAAATGAGTTTTATCAAACGAAAGAATCTCATATTTACGCAATCGGTGATGTAATTGGTGGCTTACAGCTTGCTCACGTTGCTTCTCATGAAGGAATTGTTGCAGTAGAACATATTGCTGGTAAAGAAGTTACACCAATTGATTATTCTATGGTATCAAAATGCGTATATAGCAGTCCGGAAGTTGCTTCTGTCGGTTTAACAGAACAAGAAGCGAAAGAAAAAGGCTATAAGCTAAAAGTAGGTAAGTTCTCATTCCGTGCAATCGGAAAAGCGCTTGTATACGGCGAATCAGATGGTTTCGTAAAACTTGTAGTTGATGAAGAAACAAATGATATTCTCGGTGTTCATATGATTGGACCGCATGTAACAGATATGATTTCTGAAGCGGGTCTTGCAAGAGTACTTGATGCAACACCTTGGGAAGTAGCACATACAATTCATCCGCATCCATCATTATCTGAGGCGATTGGTGAAGCAGCATTAGCTGTAGATGGAAAAGCGTTACACGCATAAAAATGTGGATTTAGGAGGTTATGAAAAATGGCAGAAGTAAAAGAAAAGCGCCATGAAGAGCTTGGCTTAAGTGATGAGCAAGTATTAGAAATGTTCCGTACGATGTTACTTGCACGTAAAATCGACGAACGTATGTGGTTATTAAACCGTGCTGGTAAAATTCCATTCGTAATTTCTTGTCAAGGACAAGAGGCAGCACAAGTTGGAGCAGCATTTGCTCTTGATAGAGAGAAAGATTATGCATTACCATACTACCGTGATATGGGTGTTGTACTAGCGTTTGGTATGACAGCGAAAGAACTGATGCTATCTGGTTTCGCGAAAGCTGGAGATCCAAACTCTGGTGGTCGTCAAATGCCTGGTCACTTCGGTCAAAAGAAAAATCGTATTGTGACAGGTTCATCTCCAGTAACAACGCAAGTACCACATGCAGTTGGTATTGCATTAGCTGGAAAAATGGAAAAGAAAGATTTAGTAACGTTTGTTACATTCGGTGAAGGTTCTTCCAACCAAGGTGATTTCCATGAAGGTGCAAACTTTGCTGGCGTACACAAGTTACCTGTTATTTTTATGTGTGAAAATAATAAATACGCAATCTCTATTCCAGTTGAAAAACAATTAGCATGTAAAAATGTATCAGACCGTGCAATTGGATACGGTATGCCTGGATATACAGTAGACGGAAACGATCCGCTTGCAGTATATAAAGCTGTAAAAGAAGCAGCAGACCGTGGCCGCCGTGGTGAAGGTCCAACTTTAATTGAAACAGTATCATATCGTTTAACAGCACATTCAAGTGACGATGATGATCGCGTTTATCGTGATAAAGAAGAAGTAGAAGAAGCGAAGAAAAATGATTCAATTGTAACATTTGCTGCTTATTTAAAAGAGGTTGGCGTGTTAACTGAGGAATCTGAAAAACAAATGTTAGACGAAATTATGCATATCGTAAACGAAGCAACAGAATATGCAGAAAATGCTCCGTATGCAGCACCTGAAGATGCATTGAAGCACGTATACGCAGAATAGGGGGGAACGTTTCATGGCTGTAATGTCTTATATTGATGCTATTACATTAGCAATGCGCGAGGAAATGGAACGCGATGAGAAAGTATTCGTTTTAGGTGAAGATGTTGGTAAAAAAGGTGGCGTATTTAAAGCGACACACGGATTATATGATCAATTTGGTGAAGATCGTGCGCTAGATACACCACTTGCAGAATCTGCAATTGCTGGGGTCGCAATTGGTGCAGCAATGTATGGAATGCGTCCAATCGCTGAAATGCAGTTTGCGGATTTCATCATGCCAGCAGTAAACCAAATTGTTTCTGAGGCAGCAAAAATTCGTTACCGTTCTAATAATGATTGGACTTGTCCAATTACAGTTCGTGCGCCATTTGGCGGCGGTGTTCACGGTGCATTGTATCATTCGCAATCTGTAGAAGCGATGTTTGCAAACCAACCTGGTTTAAAAATCGTTATCCCTTCTACACCATATGATGCAAAAGGCTTACTAAAAGCTGCAATTCGTGATGAAGATCCAGTATTATTCTTTGAGCATAAACGTGCATATCGCTTAATTAAAGGTGAAGTGCCAGAAGATGATTACGTATTACCAATCGGAAAAGCGGATGTAAAACGTGAAGGTGATGATATTACTGTTATCACATACGGATTATGTGTTCATTTTGCTCTTCAAGCAGCTGAAAAGTTAGCACAAGATGGCATCTCGGCACACATTCTTGATTTACGTACTGTATATCCATTAGATAAAGAAGCAATCATTGAAGCAGCTTCTAAAACAGGTAAAGTTCTTCTTGTAACAGAAGACAATAAAGAAGGAAGTATTATGAGTGAAGTGGCAGCAATTATCGCTGAAAACTGTCTATTTGATTTAGATGCACCAATTGCGCGTCTTGCGGGTCCAGACGTTCCAGCAATGCCATATGCACCAACAATGGAAAAATTCTTTATGGTAAATCCAGATAAAGTTGAAAAAGCAATGCGTGAACTTGCGGAATTTTAATCGGGGGGACTATACATGGCTGTAGAAAATATTACAATGCCTCAGCTCGGGGAGAGCGTTACAGAGGGTACAATTAGTAAATGGCTCGTTAATGTTGGCGATCACGTAAACAAATATGATCCGCTTGCAGAAGTAATGACTGATAAAGTAAATGCTGAAGTACCATCTTCTTTCACTGGTATTGTGAAAGAGTTGATCGCTGGTGAAGGTGATACGTTAGCTGTAGGTGAAGTAGTTTGTGTGATTCAAGTAGAAGGCGCAGATGAAGTAGCAGCAACAGCTGTTGAGGAAAAAACAAAAGAAGAACCAAAGGCAGAAGTAGCTACGCCTGAAAAAGCACCGAAAGCAAAACAACCAACTGATGGAAAACCTCGTTTTTCACCAGCTGTGTTAAAACTTGCAGGTGAACATAACGTTGATTTAGATCTAGTAGAAGGTACGGGAGCAAACGGCCGTATCACTCGTAAAGATATTTTAAAGCTAGTGGAATCAGGAAATATTCCGCAAGCAGGTGCGGCGAAGAAAGAGGAAGCGGTAGTAGTAGAAGCGCGTCCGGAAGCACCAAAAGCAGCGCCAGTAGCACAAAAAGTAGAAGCTGCGAAACCAGTTTCTGTACCAACAATGCCTGGCGATATCGAAATTCCAGTAACAGGTGTACGTAAAGCAATCGCAGCGAACATGTTACGTAGTAAACACGAAGCGCCACACGCTTGGATGATGATTGAAGTAGATGTGACAAACCTTGTTTCATACCGTAATTCAATTAAAGGTGATTTCAAAAAACGCGAAGGCTTTAACTTAACGTTCTTTGCTTTCTTCGTAAAAGCAGTAGCACAAGCGTTAAAAGAGTATCCTCAAATTAATTCAATGTGGGCTGGCGATAAAATCGTTCAGAAGAAAGATATTAACCTTTCTATCGCTGTTGCGACAGAGGACGAACTATTTGTACCAGTAATTAAACACGCGGACGAGAAGACAATTAAAGGTATCGCTCGTGAAATTACAGAACTTGCAGGAAAAGTACGTACGAAATCGTTAAAAGCGGACGAAATGCAAGGCGGAACATTTACAATTAATAACACAGGATCATTCGGTTCTGTTCAATCTATGGGTATTATTAATTACCCACAAGCGGCTATTTTACAAGTTGAATCAATTGTAAAACGCCCAGTAATTATGGAAAATGGTATGTTCGGTGCTCGCGACATGGTTAACTTATGTTTATCACTTGATCACCGTGTACTAGATGGTTTAATTTGTGGTAAGTTCTTAGGACGTGTAAAAGAAATTTTAGAAAATACGTCAGAAAATAATACATCTGTATATTAAATAAAAAGCTCGCTTATGCGAGCTTTTTATCATCTTATTTCTTCATCTACATCCTACTATATGTATAATACCTTTCCCAGTAATCTTACAATGAACCATTATGTATTAGGAATTTATGAAAATACATTGCTGATATATGGTATATGGATATAAAATAAGAAAAGAATAATTTTTTTGGCAAATCTTACTGACGAAACTGTAGTATAATATATTGTATTGTATGAAAAAGAGAGTTATTCTATATAAGTGTTTTATAGATAATGTGTAATCAGTCGTCAAAACATGAAGAATGTTGACTCCTGGTTTTTTATTTTGCTGTAACAATGTTTCAGGAGGATGTCATGAAAAGAAGTACCGAGTTTCTAAAAAGTTTAGATGTAAAATTAATATTAATTTTGTTTGCATTATGTGTCACGAGTATAGCTGCTATATATAGCAGTCAGCAAACTGGTCAATATGGAGAGGCAAACTTTGCGATGAAACAAGGTTTGAACTACATAATTGGGGTTGTATTGTTATTGCTTGTTGCAAGCATCGACTTAGATCAATTACAAAAATTGTCTTGGCCACTTTATATCGTTGGATTTGCTTCACTTATTCTTTTGAAAATACTACCGGTTTCCACTTTCACACCTGAAAAATTAGGTGCAAAAAGATGGTTTGTATTTCCGTTAGTTGGACAAATTCAGCCATCTGAGTTTTTCAAAATTTCATTGCTTCTCGTAGTAGCAAGTATAGCAGTGAAACATAATGCGCAGTATATGGCAAGGACATTTCAAACGGACTTAAAATTAGTAGGTAAAATTATGCTAGTATCCCTCCCGCCTATGGCTGTTGTATATAGCCAACCGGATACGGGGATGGTGTTCTTATACGCTGCTGCCATTGCATGTATTTTATTTATGTCAGGTATTCAGAAGAAATTGATAGCGTTATGTACAGTTATTCCAGTCACCATACTATCCACGTTAATATTTATTTACGTAAGGTATGAGGATTTCTTCTTTAATAAGTTAGTTACGCTACTAAAACCGCACCAACAATCACGTATTTTAGGTTGGTTAGATCCATTTGAACATACAGATCAAGGTTATCAAACACAGCAATCAATTTTAGCTGTAGGTAGTGGCGGTATGGAAGGGAAAGGGTTTGGCGAAGGGAATGTTTATATCCCTGAGAAGCATACAGACTTTATTTTCGCTACAATTGCCGAAGAAGGTGGATTTATCGTAGCAGCGTTAGTTGTATTCTTGTTCTTATTACTACTATATAGAACAATTATTATCGGTTATTCTGCTGATAATTTATTCGGTACATTATTATGTGCTGGATCGATTGGGATATTAACGGTTCAAATATTCCAAAATATCGGTATGATCGTTGGATTAATGCCTGTAAAAGGGATTGCATTACCTTTCTTATCGTATGGGGGAAGTTCCTTGTTCTCGAATATGATTATGATGGGTCTCATATTATCGGTACGAAAAACGTATAAAAAGTATATGTTTTCCGTTAAGTAAAAAAAGCTGGTTCGTTTTTAAACGAACCAGCTTTTTTACATATATACTCATAAACGTTGCAAACTAAAACAGAATAGCAGTTTGAGACGGGTAAGGAGTGCAAAGTGATGCATATGCATATTTTTGAAGGAGCACGGCATCTTTCTAATAGTGAATGGGTTATTCGGGCTATTATAGCATACATATTTTTAATATTAGTTGCGAAAGCGATGGGGCAAAGGTCCATCGCACAACTTCGCTTTTTAGATGTTGTATTGGTGTTATTGCTTGGCGGGAATATTTCTAACGCATTGTCTGATGAAAAAGTAGGATTAATGGGCTCGATGATTACAACGTTTATACTCGTTGTACTTCATATTATAAGTTCAGTTTTAATGTTGAAATGGGATAGATGGAGACGCTTTTTAGAGCCAGCACCTATCATTCTTATACACAACGGCTCCATTGATTTTAGCAATTTGAAAAAAGCGAGAATTACCGTGGAATATTTATTTTCAGAACTTCGTATGCGAAATGTGAGCGATATTCAAACAATCAAATTAGCATTATGGGAAGCGAACGGTGTCGTTTCTATATTTCGGTATCCAGAATATGAGGCAGTTTCCCGACTTGATCTAAAAGTGGCAGGAAAAAAATCTCCAGTTTCTTTTGTATTAGTAAAGGATGGGAGCATTCAGCAAGATGTTCTTGCTTTATTAGGGAAAACAGAAGAATGGGCGAGAGAATTTCTAGAGAAAAACGCAGAAGTTGAATCCATTTTGTTAGCTACAGTTGATGAAACACATAAAATAAATATTTTGTTAAAAAAATGAAAAATATACGCATTTTGTCGTTTCATACATATGATACAATAGTGTGGACAACGAAAAAGGAGGGATACGATGGGATATGTAGAAGAATTACGGAAAATAGTTGGTCATCGCCCTTTAATTTTAGTTGGTGCTGTTGTACTCGTTATAAATGAAAATAGATATGTATTATTACAACAAAGAACAGAGCCTTACGGAAAATGGGGGCTGCCTGGCGGATTAATGGAGCTTAGTGAATCACCAGAAGAAACTGCTTTTCGTGAAGTATACGAAGAAACAGGAATAAAGGTGAAGAACCTACGATTAATCAATGTGTTTTCTGGAGCGAACTATTTTACAAAATTAGCAAACGGTGATGAATTTCAATCTGTAACGACCGCTTATTATACGGACGAATACGATGGAGATTTTGTTATGAACAAAGAAGAAGCGGTTCAGCTTAAATTCTTCCCACTAACAGAACTACCTGACTATATTGTTGGGTCGCATAAAAAAATGATTGCTGAATATATGAAGATTATGGAAAAGTGACAAAAAGGTGTTAGAACAGGGTTCTAACACCTTTTCTATATCCAAATAAAAGTAAACTTACTTGTATTTCATAAACATTAACTGGTAAGATACAAATAGGTAGTTTTAGAGGAGGGAAAAGATTGATTAATTTTAACTTTTTTATGAATGATGTTGTCCGCCAAGCGCGTGAAGAGATTGTCTCTGCTGGATATACAGAATTGACAACGCCAGAAGCAGTAGACGAAGCGTTTAAAAGAAATGGAACAACACTTGTAATGGTAAACTCTGTATGTGGTTGTGCAGGCGGTATTGCTCGTCCTGCTGCTGCGCATTCTGTACATTATGATAAACGTCCTAACCACCTTGTAACGGTGTTTGCAGGTCAAGATAAAGAAGCGACAGCAAGAGCTCGTGAATATTTCGAAGGGTATCCACCATCTTCTCCATCATTTGCTTTATTAAAAGATGGAAAAATTGTAACGATGGTAGAGCGTCATGAAATTGAAGGTCATGAACCGATGCAAGTTATTGCAAAACTACAATCGTATTTCGAAGAGAATTGCGAAGAACTATAATCAGTGGAGGTGGTTCATCCCAACTGATTATAAGTCCTTATAAAAATAAATGAAAAGGCGGTACGTCCACACTCAAGTGGATATACCGCCTTTTTTTATTTCGTATTAAAATTTGTGGGATATGCATAGTTTTGTTATTTTATGCATCTTTTTATACACGGATAACTGTATTTTGACTTGTTTTATATTTATTTTTATTTTATATATTGCATAAAAATAAAAGTGCTGATACAATACAAACATCGAATAAATATTCTATTAAACTTTTAAATATACATTATTAGGGGGAAGAAAGATGAAGAAGTTATTATCAATATCGTTTGCACTTATTTTAATTGTAAGTATGTTTAGTGCTTGTAGTAATGGGGAAGAAAAGGCTACTGGAAAAAATAAAAAAGTACTTGTTATGGGGACTTCAGCAGATTATAAACCATATGAATACGTAGAAGCTTCAAAGAGTGATGAAATTATCGGCTTTGATGTTGATGTTGCTAAATATATCGGAAAAGAACTTGGTTATGAAGTGAAAGTGAAAGATATGGATTTTGGTGGTTTATTAGCATCTCTTAGCTCAGGAAAAGTTGATTTCGTAATGGCAGGTATGACGCCAACTGCAGAGCGTAAAAATAATGTTGATTTCACAGATATTTACTTTGTTGCGAAAAACATGGTCGTTTCTAAAAAGGACTCTAACATTAAATCTGTAGAGGATTTAAAAGGGAAAAAAGTAGGGGTACAAACAGGATCTATACAAGAAGAGAAAGCAGCAGAATTTAAAAAACAAGTAGATTTCAAAGTTGAGGGACGTGACCGTATACCAGAAATCGTACAAGAAATTAAAGCTGGTCGTTTTGATGCTGCAATTATAGAAGACACAGTTGCTAAAAATTATTTAGAGAAAATGAAAGAGTTACAAGGAATTGAAATTAAAGAAGCTCCAGAAGAAGTTGGAGCAGCAATTGCCCTTCCGAAAAACAGTGATAAAACAGCAGAATTTAATAAAGTAATTAAAAAAATGCAAGAAAATGGAGAAATGGATAAATTAGTGAAGAAATGGTTTGGCAGCGAAAAATAAGCTGCCTTTCACTTTTCTGTGAGGGGAATGAAAAGAATGAACTTAGATTTTTCGGCGATTACGCCTTCGATACCATATATATTAAAAGGTCTAGAAGTTACTTTGAAAATTGTAGCAGTATCAGCTTTAGCAGGGTTTCTTTTAGGGACGTTATTAGCACTTTGCAAAATTGCTAGAATACGAGCATTAAATATAGCGGCAGATCTTTATACATCAATTTTCCGTGGTACACCACTTGTATTGCAATTAATGATTATTTATTTCGGTGTCCCGCAAATAATTGGTTATGAAATACCGGCATTCTTAGCAGCTGTACTTGCATTTAGCTTAAATTCAGGTGCATATATGTCAGAAGTAATCCGTGCCGGCATTCAAGCGGTTGATAAAGGACAAACAGAAGCGGCGATGGCTTTAGGAATTCCATACGGAAAAATGATGCGAAATATCATTTTTCCTCAAGCTTTAAAAAATATATTACCGGCACTTGTAAACGAGTTTGCGACACTTACGAAAGAATCGGCTGTAGTAACAGTAATAGGAGCAACGGATTTAATGCGTCGTGCTTATATCGTAGGCGGGGAGACTTTTAAATACCTTGAACCATTACTTTTTGTTGGACTCATTTATTATATGCTAGTCATTATTCTTACATTAGTCGGGAAGGCAATTGAAGGGAGAATGAAGAAAAGTGATTAAAATTGAAAACCTTCATAAATCATTTGGAAAAAACGAAGTATTAAAAGGGATTACAACAACGATTGAAAAAGGGGAAGTAGTAGCAATTATTGGACCGTCTGGATCAGGGAAATCAACATTTTTACGTTGTATGAATGTGTTAGAAGCACCGACAAATGGTCACATTTGGATTGGAACGGAAGAAGTAACGAATCCAAAAACGAATATTATGCACGTTCGTGAAAATGTCGGAATGGTATTTCAGCATTTTCACCTATTTCCTCATATGACTGTATTAGAAAATATTACGTATGCTCCTATCAATGTAAAAGGAGTAACGAAACAAGAAGCTGAAAAGAAAGCCGAAAAACTTTTAGAAAAGGTCGGCTTATTAGATAAAAAAGATACGTATCCAAATCGTCTTTCGGGAGGACAAAAGCAACGTGTAGCAATTGCAAGAGCGTTAGCAATGGAACCAGAAGTAATGTTATTTGATGAACCGACATCAGCACTAGATCCAGAGATGGTAAAAGAAGTGTTAGAAGTTATGAAATCATTAGTTACGACAGGAATGACAATGGCGATTGTTACACATGAAATGGGATTTGCAAAAGAAGTAGCAGATCGTGTTCTCTTTTTAGATGGTGGAAAGCTTGTAGAAGATAGTGCGCCAGCAGAATTTTTTGCAGCACCGAAAAGTGAGCGTGCGCAACAATTTTTACAAAAGATATTGTAATATGTAAAGGTTACGTGAATAATAAGTAGAAAAGGATGACATTGTGTCATCCTTTTTTTATACTAACTGTAAATACGTTTATACATATAGGAGCAATGATATGTTCAAAATTGGATACCGTACAGTAAAAACAGCAATAGGGACAGGCGCAGCCGTTTTTATTGCACAGTTATTAGGGTTGGAATTTTATAGTTCAGCGGGTATTTTAGTTATATTATGCGTACAAAATACGAAACGTAAATCACTTCAAGTGTCGTTACACCGTTTTTTAGCCTGTGTATTATCAATGGTGTTCGCGTTTTGTATTTTTGAAACAATTGGATATACACCACTAGCAATTAGCGTACTATTACTTACGTTTATTCCGACTGCAGTCATGTTTAAAATTCAAGAAGGTATTGTTACGAGTTCAGTTATTGTGATGCATCTATATTCATTGAAACAAATTACATGGCTTATTGTTGGGAATGAAATTGCGATATTAACGATAGGGATTAGCGTGGCTCTATTAGTAAATATGTATATGCCAAGTAGTGAAAATAAGCTAAAAGAGTATCAAGGTAAAATAGAAAATAATTTTAAAACGATTTTGTTTGAAATGGTTGTATATTTACGAAACCGAGAAAGTAGTTGGAGCGGGGCAGAACTTATTGAAACTGAACAGATGCTAAATGAAGCTAGAGATTTATCGTTTAAGAAACTTGAGAATGCATTTATGCGAGAAGATGACTATTACTATCGCTATTTCAATATGCGTATGCAACAATTCGAAATTTTAGAGCGAATGATTCCGTTAGCAGCTTCTTTATCATGGACATATGAACAAGCGGACATGATTGCGGATGTGGTTGAAAACATTGGAAATGCTATTAGCCCTCAGAGTACCGGGGTTATTTCTTTAAGGCAGCTTCAAGAAATGCGAGAATTATTTAGAGATATGCCATTGCCGGCTACACGTGAAGAATTTGAGATACGTGCGAAACTTGTTCAACTTGTATACGAAATGGAACAATATTTACTCATTAAAAGTCGCTTTAAAGGAAAGGATAATATAAAAGAACTTATATAGAAGGTAGGAATTATCTATGCCGTATCTTCTCTCTTTCCTATTATGTCTTTCTTTATCGCCTATTTGGCCTCTTGGTGATAATCCGCGTGCCGGTGATCCTTTCATTATTGTAAATAAAGCGACGAATAAACTAGCTTATATTGACGATGGAAAGATTCAAAAGGTTTTTCCAGTCGCGACAGGAAAAACAAATGAATTAACCCCAGAGGGAACTTTTGATATTGTAATGAAAGCAAAGGACCCATATTATATTGCGAAGAATATTCCTGGGGGATCACCGAAAAATCCACTTGGATCTAGGTGGATGGGATTTAATGCAAGAGGAACTGATGGGAGTAAATATGGAATACATGGAACAAACCAACCGAGTTCAATTGGAAAGTATATTTCACAAGGATGTATAAGAATGAAGAAAAATGATGTGGAATATTTATTTGATCGCATTCCAATTGGAACGAAAGTATGGATTGTAAAATCGAAAAAGTCATTTCAGCAATTGGCAAAAGAAAAAGGAGCCATTGCATATGAAAAAGTCAACGAAAAAGTTGGCTTTTTCTATTGTAATAAGTTGTCTTGACATGTGTACATAACCATGCGTTAATGAGAGTATAGAAAGATAAAATGAGATAAAGGGGTTGCTCATATGTACTTGAATCCAAAACTTTCGTATATGCAGTTTTTTATGGGATTTCTATTTATTATTACATTCATATTGGCAACTTTTAATATATGTTCTTATCTTGTAGCGATTGTATGTATGGCATTACTCAATCTTACTTTTGTTATTGGGGCATTTCAGCAGAAACAATATACAAGTTTTGTGATAGCACTTGTAATGTCATTTTTCTTTAGTATTGTAGCGATTGTGCTTTACATAAAATAAACCATCTCGATTTCGAGATGGTTTATTTTATTATGTGTAAAAAGTAAAAAAAGGACGAACAGATCGTCCTTTTTACCAAAACATACTTGCGCCAGCAAGTAATGTTGTTACAAGCATAGAAATTAGCATTACATAAATCATAACTTTTTGAGCTTTTTTATGCATCGTTAAACCTCCTTGCAAATCAGTACAATATCATTGTAACGAGAAATGATATTGTGGACAAGGGGGAGAGAAATGACAAAATTCGAGAAGTGTGTGTAAAGTATAACAGGAAATTTGTATGTACGTAGAGAATATATAAGAATGATAGGGTATAAGTTTTTTGTTATGCAAGCTGAAGAATGGAGATACGATGATGAAAATATATGAAACAAATCGTTTGCATTTAAGGGAAATTGATGAGTCGTATGCTGAAAAAGTTCTTCAATATTACGACAGAAATCGTGAATTTTTAAAAGCCTGGGAAGAGTATAGACCGGATGATTTTTTTACGTTAGATTATCAAAAGAAAAAGTTACAAAAGGATAGAAAAGAGATCGCAGAAGGTAAAATCATCAGACTTTGGATTTTTAAAAAAGGTGATGATACGAAAATAATTGGATGTATTTCATTTAATTTAATTGTTCGTGGAATTTACCAATCTTGTGTACTCGGCTATAAATTAGATAAGGAAGAGTTAAACAAAGGTTATACGACAGAAGCGCTTAGAAAAGCGATTCAAGTTGCTTTTGAGGAATTTCAATTACATCGTATAGAAGCACCGATTATGCCACGAAATTTAGCATCTATACAAGTCGTAACGAAGATAGGTTTTCAGTATGAGGGCGTGTCTAGGAAGATGTTAATGGTTAATGGAGTGTGGGAAGATCATATGCGCTGGGTATTGTTAAATGAGTAATAGAAAGCAGATGGTTATCTAGACATATAAACCGTCTGTTTTTTGTCTTGTATTTCGAAACTTTTGCGAAATTCTGTTATAATTAATAGTGTTACATACATAATGGTAGTGCAGGAGGCGCAGTCTTATGATTAATCAAGAACGTTTAGTAAATGAATTTATGGAGTTAGTACAAGTAGATTCTGAAACGAAATTTGAAGCAGAAATTTGCAAAGTATTAACAAAGAAATTTACAGATTTAGGTGTAGAAGTATTTGAAGATGACACAATGGCTGTTACTGGGCATGGTGCAGGTAACTTAATTTGTACATTACCAGCAACAAAAGATGGTGTTGATACAATTTACTTTACTTCTCATATGGATACAGTAGTTCCTGGTAATGGAATTAAGCCTTCTATTAAAGATGGATATATCGTATCAGATGGTACTACGATTTTAGGTGCGGATGATAAAGCGGGATTAGCATCCATGTTCGAAGCAATCCGTGTTTTAAAAGAAAAAAATATCCCTCATGGTACAATTGAATTTATTATTACAGTTGGAGAAGAATCTGGTCTTGTTGGTGCAAAAGCATTAGATCGTGAGCGCATTACAGCGAAATATGGTTACGCGTTAGATAGCGATGGGAAAGTTGGCGAAATCGTTGTTGCAGCTCCAACACAAGCGAAAGTGAACGCGATTATTCGCGGGAAAACAGCTCATGCTGGTGTAGCACCAGAAAAAGGTGTATCTGCAATTACTATCGCAGCGAAAGCAATTGCGAAAATGCCACTTGGTCGTATTGATTCTGAAACAACTGCAAATATTGGACGTTTTGAAGGTGGTACACAAACGAATATCGTTTGCGATCATGTACAAATCTTTGCAGAAGCGCGTTCTTTAATCAATGAAAAAATGGAAGTACAAGTTGCGAAAATGAAAGAAGCATTTGAAACAACTGCAAAAGAAATGGGCGGCCAAGCAGATGTTGAAGTAAAGGTTATGTATCCAGGATTTAAATTTGCTGATGGCGATCACGTTGTAGAAGTTGCAAAACGCGCAGCTGAAAAAATTGGTCGTACACCTTCTCTTCACCAAAGTGGTGGCGGAAGTGATGCAAACGTAATTGCTGGACACGGAATTCCAACAGTTAACTTAGCAGTTGGTTATGAAGAAATTCATACAACAAACGAAAAGATTCCTGTTGAAGAATTAGCGAAAACAGCAGAATTAGTTGTTGCAATCATAGAGGAAGTAGCGAAATAATATAACAAAAAAGCGTGTAAATCAATTGTGATTTACACGCTTTTTACTTTGATTCGATTGCTTTTACAAGGCGGATAAGCCAATACAAGAAAATCCATGGCAGTATGTAAGTTGTTACTACATGGACTAGACGAGGAAAGAAACCAGCTATGTTTATATCAAATATAGGAAGAAGTAAATAATTGATTGCGACGATTAGTATAATTATGAGAAACGTATAATTGAGTTTATCAGTTGATTTCATAATAATCACCCCTAATTACAAAAATATCCACTTCATTTAAATTATAGCAATAAATATGATGGAAAAGAACAAGTAATAATTATAATTATTGTGCAAAATTTGCTATAATAAAAGAACGAACGTTCTGATTAGGGGGTGAGTACTATGCGAGAAATGTATCCAAAAAAAGGTCGTGTTATTTTACATGTAGATATGAATTGTTTTTTCGCATCTGTTGAAATTGCTCATGACTCATCGTTACAAGGGAAGCCGTTAGCGGTTGCTGGAAATGAAAAAGAAAGAAAAGGAATTATCATAACATGTAGTTATGAGGCGAGAGAATATGGAATACGTACAACGATGCCACTTTGGGAAGCGAAAAGGTTATGTCCGCAATTAATTGTAAGGCGCCCTAATTTTACATTATATCGCGAAGCTTCATTTCAAATGTTTCAAATTCTTTCCCGTTTTACGGAAAAAATACAACCAGTCTCAATAGATGAGGGATATTTAGATATTACAGATTGTTACGCACTCGGTTCGCCTCTTGAAATAGCAAAGATGATTCAGCAAGTGTTATTAACAGAGTTACAGTTGCCGTGTAGCATCGGAATTGCTCCAAACCTTTTCCTAGCAAAAACAGCTTCTGATATGAAAAAGCCTCTCGGTATTACCGTGCTCCGAAAACGAGATATTCCAGAAATGATTTGGCCGCTTCCGGTTGGAGCGATGCATGGAATTGGAGAAAAAACAGCTGAGAAATTAAAAGATATTCATATACAAACAATTGAACAGTTAGCAAAAGGAAATGAACATATCATTCGCGCTAAAATTGGAAAGCATGGTGTTGATTTACAAAGAAGGGCAAAAGGTGTGGATGATAGAGAAGTTGATCCGAGTCAAATGGGACAACATAAAAGCGTTGGTAATTCGATGACTTTTTCAAAGGATATGGATGAAGAAAAAGAATTACTTGATATGTTAGAAAGGCTATCAAAATCAGTGAGTAAAAGATTACAAAAGCGAACTCTTGTCAGCTATAATATTCAGATTATGATTAAATATCATGATAGGCGGACAGTAACGAGGAGTAAGCAATTGAAAAATGCCATTTGGGAAGAACGAGATATTTTTCAAGCGGCCTCTCGTTTATGGAAGCAACATTGGGACGGCGATTCCGTTCGTTTATTAGGTGTTACAGCTACTGAAATAGAGTGGAAGACTGAATCGGTGAAGCAATTAGATTTGTTTTCATTTGAAGAAGATGCGAAAGAAGAGCCGTTACTTGCTGTCATTGATCAAATTAATGATAAGTATGGAATGCCGCTTTTACAACGAGGTAGTCAATTATTACGTAAGCAAGAAAAGTCTTTTCAGCAAAAATTAGAAAATAAGTTTATGTAGAAGGTGTCATGAAGCTGTACATATCATGACACTTTCTATTTTTATAAAAATAGAAAGTGTCGTTTTTGCACTACAAGCAAAACAATTATTTAATAATAACTCAAGTAAAAAGATAATTTTAGATGAATTTGATTTAAGTATGTATACAAATTTTTTGACGGAATATGCCGATTTGCTAAATAAGTATAAATAAAAAGCACTGTAACCAGTGCTTTTTACGATAGATTAAGAGATTGTATGATTTTCAAAAATAACAATCTCTGAGTTATTTGCTGTTGAAACACGTTGTGCATAATATGTTAAAGCTGAAGAAATATATGTTGGTAACGAATCATTTGTATGTGTTGTTGTATATTCATGGATTAATTCTTTCAAAGTCGTCCATTCTAATTGTGCTGGGTGATCAGACACGAAAGAACTTACCCAGCGATCAAATGAAGACGAAAAATCAGTTTGTAAACGAAATGCTTCTTTCATAATAAAACGCTCCCTTAAAATGTAGTATAATCATTTTAACATAAAACACGAACGATATCCAAACTTTTTGAGTATAATGTTCGTGATATATAGTTGTCTAGATGATTGGTTATGTAAATTCGATTTGCCATTTGAAATAACATTCCGTAAGATGAAAGGTAGATTATATAAAGAGCTGGAGGAAAGAAAGTGGAATTTGTATTTTTAGGAACTGGTGCAGGTGTTCCTTCGAAAGGAAGGAACGTTTCAGCAATTGCTTTGCAATTGTTAGAAGAACGAGGACAAACTTGGTTATTTGATTGTGGCGAGGCGACGCAACATCAAATATTACATACATCAGTACGTCCACGCCGCATTGAAAAAATATTTATTACGCATTTACATGGTGATCATATTTTTGGATTGCCTGGCTTATTAGGAAGCCGTTCGTTTCAAGGAGGGACTACACCTTTAACAGTGTATGGACCAAAAGGAATTAAACAATTTATTGAAGTAGCATTATCAGTAAGTACGACACATGTAAAATACCCACTTGAAATTGTTGAGATAACAGAAGAAGGTACCGTGTTTGAAGATAATGAATTTCATGTGGAAACGAAAAGATTGTCACACGGTATTGAATGTTTTGGGTATCGTATTATAGAGAAAGATATACAAGGCGCCCTTTTAGTCGATAAATTGCTGGAGATGGGTGTGAAACCAGGTCCACTCTTTAAGCGTTTAAAAGATGGAGAAGTGGTTGAATTGGAAAATGGTACGATACTAAACGGACAAGATTTTATCGGCCCACCTCAAAAAGGAAGAATTATTACCATTTTAGGTGATACAAGATTTTGTGAAGCGAGTAGAGAGCTGGCACAAGACGCTGACGTACTAGTTCATGAAGCAACTTTTGCGGCAGAAGATGAACAACAAGCGTATGATTATTTTCATTCCACATCTAAGCAAGCTGCGAGTATTGCACTTCAGGCAAATGCAAAACGATTAATATTGACTCATATTAGTTCTCGTTATCAAGGGGATACGTATAAGGAATTATTGAAAGAGGCAAGAGAGCTATTTTCTAATACAGAAATAGCAACGGATTTAAAATCATTTCCAGTAGAAAGATAATAATGATATGAAAAAATGGCGACGAGAGGTTGCCATTTTTTTTTCTAAAAAAATTAAAATAAAACTGTTATCATTTTATGCTTATATTAGATGAAACAGAAAGTTTTAATGATGTGAAAATATAGGATAAAAATACATAGTATCGATTATTTAGAAAAACTGTTATATAAGTCAGACGACATACGAATGATACAAATAGCAAAAATGGATTTTTATTCAGAACTTTTAAAATTCATTAAAAGTAAGCGTTTTATTAAAAACAAGTTATAATGAGGGCAGATTATAATTTATCCCATTTTAATGGGCAGTAAGACTCTACCTCAAAATTCGCGAATGCGAGGAATTTAAGCGAGAGATAACTGCTCGTAAAAGCACGATTGTTGTGGGCTAATAATTATTGGGAATGGACAAAACTCCCGCTGATTATAGTTTCACTTGTTTATGCTATGCTTGTAAGGGGTTCTGTGTTAAACTTTGGATTGCTACAAGACTTTACTGTAGATTATCTTATATTATGTGTAAATGAAGGTAATACTAAGTTTCTTATTTCATATTATAACTGGTATTATTTCAGGATATATCGCTTCACTGTTATTCAAAAACGATCCAATTCGTACAGCGGGACAAATTCGTAGTACAACTGGAAAAGCAACCGATTTGGTAGCTTAATAGAATAGTAAAAAATTTTTTCATAGAGGTTTAGGGGGAGTTATGATGAAGTATCGCTCAGTATTTGATATTATCGGTCCAGTTATGATTGGTCCATCAAGTTCACATACAGCAGGCGCAGCAAGAATGGGGCAAGTTGCTCGCCAGCTGTTTCGTCATGAACCAGAAAGAGTAAGCATTTCATTATATGGATCATTTGCAAAGACGTATCGTGGGCATGGTACAGATGTAGCGCTAATAGGTGGGATATTAGGGTTTGAAACAGATGACTTACGTATTCCAGAGGCGCTAGAGATAGCAAAAGAGCGCGAAATTGAAGTGGAATTTATTGAAGAGGATGCCAATGCACCTCACCCAAATACAGCGAGAATTCGTTTGTATAAAGGTGAAGAAGAAATTGAAGTTGTTGCTTGCTCAATTGGTGGCGGTAAAATTGAAGTTGTAGAATTAAACGGATTCGATCTTCAATTATCAGGCACGAGTCCAGCACTACTTATTGTAAATAACGATCGCTTCGGTGCTATTGCAGCAGTAGCTTCAATCCTTGCGAAACACGAGATTAACATTAGTACAATGAGTGTTTCTCGTAAGGAAAAAGGAAGAAGAGCGCTTATGGTCATCGAAACAGATGAAATATTAGCAGATGAAGTGATTGAAGAAATAAAAGCGCAACAAAATATTTGTCAAGTAACTATTATGGAATAATTGCAGGGGGGACACACCATGTTTCGGAACGCAGCGGAACTAGTGGCGCAAGCTAAAGAACAAAATGTAAAAATCGCAGAAATTATGATTCAATGTGAAATGGAAACAAGAAGTATTTCACGTGAAGAAGTAATTGCTGGTATGGAAAAGAACTTAGTCGTGATGGAGCAAGCGGTAGAACGTGGTATTCGCGGAGTGAAATCACCAACTGGTTTAACTGGTGGAGATGCTGTAAAAGTTCAGGCGTATATGAAGAGTGGAAAAGGCTTATCTGGAGATACGATTTTGGACGCAGTGAGTAAAGCTGTTGCAACAAATGAAGTAAACGCAGCGATGGGAATTATTTGTGCAACACCAACAGCAGGGTCTGCTGGAACAGTGCCAGGTGTACTATTTGCACTAAGAGAAAAATTGCAGCCTACACGTGAAGAAATGATTGAATTCTTATTTACAGCGGGAGCTTTCGGTATGGTTGTTGCGAATAACGCTTGTATTTCTGGTGCAGCGGGAGGATGCCAAGCTGAAGTTGGTTCAGCAAGTGGAATGGCAGCTGCAGCTGCAGTTGAAATGGCTGGTGGAACACAAGAGCAAGCAGCTACAGCGATGGCAATTTCATTAAAGAACATGCTTGGTTTAGTATGCGATCCTGTTGCAGGACTTGTAGAAGTACCTTGCGTAAAACGTAATGCAGCAGGAGCTGCAAATGCGATGATTTCAGCTGATTTAGCATTAGCTGGTGTAACGAGTACTATTCCATGTGATGAAGTAATTGAGGCGATGTTTAGAATCGGACAAACGATGCCAGTAGCACTTCGTGAAACAGCTGAAGGTGGACTTGCAGCAACACCGACTGGTCGCCGTCTGCAAGAAGAGATTTTTGGGAAGACGAATAACTAAAAATATATGTTTATAAAAAATGGAGCTCAAGTAAGATTGAGCTCCATTTTTTATTTTTCTTTTGTTAATTGTTCTAACGTTTTCCCAAGGTTATGTGATCGTTGCGCTGCCTGTGTAATACAGGAAATAAGCGCTTGTTGAAATTGGTGTTCTTGTAATACTTCAATGCCCGCTTCGGTCGTTCCACCAGGAGAGGTAATTTCCTTTCGCAAAATAGACGGGTGTTTTTCACTTGCTTTTAGCATTTCAGCAGCACCAATCATCGTTTGGAGAATAAGTGACTTTGCAACATCTTCTTTTAAACCGATTTTTTTTGCAGCTTCTTCCATCGCTTCTACTACGTAATAAATATAAGCAGGCCCGCTTCCGGATAATGCAGTGACAGCATGCATCTCTTCTTCCTCTACAACAGAGACGAGACCGATCGTTTCAAATAAAGCTATGGCAGTTTGAATATGTTCCTTTGTTGCATGTTTTGAAGATGAGATAGCAGTAGCTGATTTTAAAATAGCTGCAGATGTATTTGGCATGGCACGAATAATCGGAACGTCTTTTTGAAGTAGATTTCTAATTGAATGAGTAGAAACACCTGCTAATAACGAAATAATAAGCAGGTTATTATGTATGTCTTCTTTAAAAGGGGTAAGCGCTTCTGCAACATCTTTTGGCTTCATTGCTAGAAAAAGAATATTTGTATTAGTAAGTAGTTCTTTTTTATTATGTGTACCTTTGACACCGTATTTGTTATGTAGCTCCTGTAACCTTGTCTCATTAGAACGATTACTTACAGTAATTTGTTCGCCTTTCACAACATTTGCATGTAACAAGCCACCAATAATCGCTTCAGCAATAGAGCCCGCACCGAGAAAGGAAATGTTTTGAATAGACATGATGTTCCTCCTTTAATTTTGGTTAGAAATTCTTATAAATGTACATACATTCGTTTTTTTCTAGGAAACACCTCTTTTTATCTGAAAATAATGACAAATATATAAGGAAGTTGTAAACTGAAGAAGTATTCATTTTTGAACCGGAAAGAGACAGGGGGGCTAAGCATGACGGCGATTCACCGAATGGAGATTCCTGTGCCATTTGCAGTTGAAACTGTGAATGTGTTTTTAGTTGAGGGGGAGACATTAACATTAATTGATACAGGGACGAATACAGAAGAGGCAAGAAATGCGTTAGAAAGTCAGTTAGGTACATTAGGATATACGATAGAAGATATTAAAACAGTAGTTATTACGCATCATCATGCGGATCATTGTGGGCTTTTAAATATATTTTCTGAGAAGACGAACATTATTGGACACCCTTGGAATGAGCCGTGGATCACGCAAAATCCAGAATTTTTAAAGCAATATCATGATTTTTTTAGAGAGACGGCTTTACAATTTGGTGTTCCAGCAGCATTTTTGAAAGACGAGGCGTTATTGACGACAAGGACACTGAAATATTCTTGTAATAGATCGTTAACGCATAATGTGAGAGAGGGAGATCGTATTGATTCAATGCCTGGTTTTACAGTAATTGAAACACCGGGTCATGCTTCCACTCATATTTCATTATATAGAGAATCTGATGGAATACTAATTGGAGGGGATGCTCTCATTAGTCATATTTCTTCGAATCCAATATTAGAACCACCATATGAAGGACAAACAGAAAGGGCGCGCCCGTTATTACAATATAATCAAACGTTAAAGCGTTTAAGTGAAATGAATATTTCACGCATTTTATCAGGACATGGAGAAGATGTTCTAAATGTGAAACAACTTATTGAAACGAGATTACAAAAGCAAGAAACACGTGCATTTAAAGTGCTTGAGTTATTAAAGGAAAAACCAATGACAGCATTTGAAGTATGTGTAAAACTATTTCCGGTATTGTATAAGGAACAATTGCCACTTACTATTTCAGAAACGGTTGGACAATTAGACTTTTTAGCATATAATCAACAAGTGATGATTGATGAATCTTCGCAACAATTGATTTATTATGCAAAGTAGGTGACAGCAATGACGGGACGTTTACAAAATAAAGTAATCGTCATTACAGGTGCTTCTAGTGGAATTGGAGAGCAAGTTGCAATGCAAGTTGCAGAGCAGGGGGCGACTCCAGTATTAATGGCTAGAACAGAAGAGAAATTAAAAGCGCTAGCAGACAAAATTAAAGAAACTTATAATACGCCTTGCTATTATTATGTATTAGATGTAAGTGAAGAGACGGAAGTACAATCTGTTTTTTCAAAAGTATTACAAGAGGTAGGACGTATTGATATATTAGTAAACAATGCGGGATTTGGTATTTTTAAAACGTTTGAAGATGCGTCAATGGATGAAGTGAAAGATATGTTCCAAGTAAATGTATTTGGATTAGTAGCTTGCACGAAAGCGGTACTACCTTATATGGTGAAAAGAAACGAAGGGCATATTATTAATATTGCTTCACTTGCTGGGAAAATTGCAACGCCGAAATCGAGTGCGTATGCAGCAACGAAACATGCAGTACTAGGATTTACGAATAGTTTACGCATGGAGTTGTCTAGTACGAATGTTTTCGTAACAGCGATTAATCCAGGTCCGATAGATACAAACTTTTTTGAAATAGCTGATCAATCCGGTACATATGTGAAAAATATGGGACGATACATGTTAAAACCAACATATGTAGCAGAGCAAATTGTAAAATCGATGCAAACGAAAAAGCGTGAAGTAAACTTACCGAAATGGATGGGTATTGGTCCGAAACTGTATGCTTTATTCCCAGGTTTATTTGAGCGTGTTGCAGGTAAATCATTAAGTAAAAAATAGGAGATTTCCATATGGAAATCTCCTATTTTTTTATCCCGCTTTAATGGGCAGTAAGACCCCCCTCAAAATTCAGCGAAAGCAAAGAAGTTAGGTGGGGGGGCGGGCTGCCCATAAAAGTCCGATTGGTTCAACTAATAATCAGTGGGGGATGAAGAAAACCTCCACTGATTAAAGTTTCACTTTATTTTCCAGTCACATAATCGTAAACGATATCCTCAACTGCCTCGTATACATCAATTTTAGTATTTGAATGAATAATCGTTTGAATATGTTTAACAAGCAGTTCCTGATCCTCATTTGACATAGGATTACATTGATATTGCTGAAAACTTTTTATAATCATTTTCTCAATTAATTTTTCATTCATGTTTTCCCCGCCTGTATGTACGTATGTATTGTTTTATTGTACTTGAAGTGAAATAAAAAAACTACTATACACTATTTATGTATAAAAATTCTGTTGTGTATATTATTTTTCTAGTAAAATTAAGTTTTTTAAGTTTGTAAAATTAATAAATATTTAATTGACTCTATAAATATACAATATTATAATCATACTTAATTTAAAGAATCGATATGAGGAGGAGCATATGAAGGTCGCGATTATTGGAGCAACTGGGTATGGAGGTATTGAGTTAATTCGGTTATTAGAACAACATCCATATTTTTCGATAGCATCTCTCCATTCTTTTTCACAAGTTGGCGAGTGTATAACAAATGTATATCCGCATTTTCAAAATGTTCTTGTTCATACGTTACAAGAAATTGATGCGGAGGAAATAGTGAAAGAAGCAGAAATTGTATTTTTGGCAACCCCGGCAGGAGTATCAGCAGAGCTAACTCCAAAATTATTAGCAGTAGGTTTAAAAGTAATTGACCTATCTGGAGACTTTCGTATGAAAGATCCTTTCATATATGAACAGTGGTACAAAAGGGCAGCTGCAAAAGAAGAAATTCTTAGTAAAGCTGTATATGGGCTAAGTGAATGGAAAAGGTCCGAGGTTCAAAATGCAAATTTAATTGCAAATCCGGGATGTTTTGCTACAGCTGCATTATTAGCGACATTGCCATTAGTTCGTAGCGGCATAATTGAAGAAGATTCGATTATTATTGATGCGAAATCAGGAGTATCTGGAGCAGGAAAAACGCCAACAACGATGACTCACTTTCCTGAGTTATACGATAACTTGCGTATTTATAAAGTAAATGAGCATCAACACGTTCCTGAGATTGAGCAAATGCTTGCGGAGTGGAATAGGGAAACGAAGCCAATCACGTTTAGTACACATTTAATACCGATATCACGGGGGATTATGGTTACACTTTATGCGAAAGTAAAACGAGAAATGGAAATAGAACAACTTCAAAAATTATATGAAGAAACGTATGAACAATCGCCTTTCATTCGAATTCGTCTGCAAGGAGAGTTTCCAAGTCCGAAAGAAGTGAGGGGCTCAAATTATTGTGATATGGGGATAGCTTACGATGAAAGAACAGGAAGAGTGACAGTCGTTTCTGTTATAGACAATATGATGAAAGGTGCGGCTGGGCAAGCAATTCAAAATGCAAACATAATAGCGGGACTAGAAGAAACAACAGGTTTACAACATATGCCGCTTTATCTATAAGGGGGGACATGATGATTAAAGTAGCGTCTATTACAAAAGTAGAAAATGGTTCGATTGTAACTCCAAAAGGTTTCTCGGCCATTGGCAATGCAATTGGTTTGAAAAAGGAGAAAAAGGATTTAGGGGCAATCATTTGTGATATACCAGCATCATGTGCTGCTGTTTATACAACAAATCAAATACAAGCAGCTCCCTTGCAAGTAACGAAGGATAGTATAACGACTGAGAGGAAATTACAAGCTATTATCGTCAATAGTGGAAATGCAAATGCTTGTACGGGAATGAAAGGATTACAAGATGCTTATGAGATGCGTGCATTAGGGGCGAAACATTTTGGAATGAAAGACAATTACGTTGCAGTAGCTTCAACAGGTGTAATTGGTGTTCCGCTGCCGATGGATATAATCCGAAATGGGATTGCTACTCTTATCCCGGCGAAGGAAGAAAGGGAAGCTCATTCTTTTTCTGAAGCGATCTTAACGACGGATCTTATAACGAAAGAAACTTGCTATGAAATGGTGATTGATGGGAAGAAAGTGCTGATTGCTGGTGTTGCGAAAGGTTCAGGGATGATTCATCCAAATATGGCAACGATGCTAAGTTTTATTACGACAGACGCTCATATAGAGCATGACGTATTACAAACAGCATTATCACAAATCACGAATCATACATTCAATCAAATTACGGTGGATGGCGATACTTCTACGAATGATATGGTCATCGTTATGGCAAGTGGATTATCAGAAACGAAACCAATTGATATGGAACATGCAGATTGGGAAACTTTCATATTTGCTTTACAGAAGGTATGTGAAGATTTAGCGAAAAAAATTGCACAAGATGGTGAAGGCGCTACGAAGTTAATAGAAGTAAATGTGTTAGGAGCTCGAACGAATGAAGAGGCAAAAAAAATTGCAAAGCAAATAGTCGGTTCGAGTCTTGTGAAAACAGCAATACATGGTGAAGATCCAAACTGGGGGCGAATTATTAGTAGCATTGGACAAAGTGAAGTCACGATTAACCCAAATACAATTGATATTACTCTTCAATCTATTGCGGTGCTGAAAAATAGTGAACCTCAAATGTTTTCTGAAGAGGAAATGAAAATGAGGTTACAAGAACATGAAATTATGATTGATGTGTATTTACATTTAGGAGAAGAGACCGGATCAGCTTGGGGCTGTGACTTAAGCTATGAATATGTGAAAATAAACGCTTGTTATCGTACATAAGGAGAGGGAAGATGAGTGATTATATTGTAGTGAAATGCGGCGGTAGTATGTTGGATCAATTAAATGATCTGTTTTTTGATTGCATAAAGAAATTGCAACAGAAGTATAAAGTAGTGATTGTCCATGGCGGTGGCCCAGAAATTGATGCCCAATTAAAAGATTGTAACATCAACGCAGAAAAAAGAGATGGATTACGAGTAACACCAAAAGAAGTTATGGATGTTGTTCAAATGGTGTTATGTGGAAGTACGAATAAAAAACTTGTAATGAATTTACAAAAGCATAATTTACGAGCGGTAGGTTGTTCAGGATGTGACGGCAATCTACTTCAAGTTCAACCTGTCAGTGAGGAGATAGGATATGTGGGAGAAGTAAGGTATGTCGAAACGGCCTTACTAAAAGGATTAATAAATATGAATTATATTCCTGTTATTGCTCCGGTCGGCATAAATGATAATGAGATTTATAACATAAATGCAGATACCGCCGCAGCTGGAATTGCGGCCGCGTTATCTGCAAAAGAACTCATTTTTATTACAGATGTAGATGGGGTATTGCATGAAGGAAAGTTAGTAAAGAAAACCGACGAATTTGAGATTGTTAATTTTATAGAAAACGGTGTTATTACCGGTGGGATGATTCCGAAAGTACAGGCAGCACTAGCATCATTAAAAATGGGAGTGCAAAAGGTTAGTATCGTAAATGGGACGAAGGATTTTACCGAGGTTACAGGTGAGTGTATCGGAACGACGGTAACGAGGGGTGTGAGTATTGCATGACAAGTCATCTTTTTCAAACGTATGGGAGAAGAAAGATTGAGTTTGTAAAGGGAAAAGGAACGAAAGTCATTGATAATAACAGTAAGCAATATTTAGATTTCACATCAGGAATCGGTGTATGTAATTTAGGACATTGTCATTCTACTGTTATGAAAGCTGTACAAGAGCAACTGCATGAAATATGGCATATATCTAACCTGTTTACAAACAGCTTACAAGAAGAAGTCGCGTCATTATTAACAGAAAACATAGCATTAGATTATGTGTTCTTCTGTAATAGCGGGGCAGAGGCGAATGAAGCTGCTTTGAAGCTAGCCCGTAAGCATACTGAAAAATCTCTCGTCGTAACATGCGAGCAATCTTTTCACGGTAGAACATTCGGAACGATGAGTGCGACGGGACAAAATAAAGTGAAAGAAGGATTTGGTCCGCTCCTTCCATCTTTTTTACATACACCATTTAACGATATAAAGGCATTAGAGGAAGTAATGAATGAAGAAGTTGCGGCAGTAATGATAGAAGTTGTTCAAGGAGAAGGAGGAGTCATACCTGCTGATCTATCTTTTTTGAAAGCGATTGAAGCATTATGTAAGAAGTTCGGTTCCTTATTTATTATAGACGAAGTACAAACAGGGATCGGAAGAACAGGGACATTATTTGCTTACGAACAAATGGGAATAAATCCTCATATCGTTACTACCGCTAAGGCGCTTGGAAACGGGATTCCTGTCGGAGCGATGATTGGCCGGAAAGAACTTGGAATATCGTTTCCTGCAGGGTCACATGGTTCAACGTTTGGTGGAAATTATATTGCAATGGCTGCGGCGAAAGAAGTATTGCAAATAACTAAGAAACCATCGTTTTTAAAAGAAGTAAAGGAAAAGGGCGAGTACGTATTACAGAAGTTGCAAGAGGAATTACGACATGTCGAATGTATTCAAAATATACGTGGTAAAGGGCTTATGGTTGGAATTGAATGTACGCATGAAGTTGCAAGTTTTATAGAACAACTAGAAGAAGAAGGACTTCTCGTATTACAAGCAGGACCTAATGTTATAAGACTATTACCGCCACTTATTGTAACGAATGAAGAACTAGAACAGGCAGTATATATGATAAAAAAAGTAGTTTGTACAAAAAATGTATCAATCATATAAGGGGGAATTTTCATGTCAACTGTACAAGTACCGAAATTAAATACGAAAGACCTTTTAACACTAGAAGAATTAACGAAAGAAGAAATTATTTCTTTAATTGAGTTCGCAATATATTTAAAAAAGAATAAGCAAGAGCCTTTACTGCAAGGCAAAATATTAGGTCTTATCTTTGATAAACATTCAACTCGTACTCGTGTATCTTTTGAAGCAGGAATGGTACAGCTCGGGGGACATGGTATGTTTTTAAGTGGAAAAGAGATGCAAATGGGAAGAGGAGAAACTGTTTCAGATACTGCGAAAGTATTATCGCAGTATATTGACGGGATTATGATACGTACATTCTCACATGCGGATGTAGAAGAGCTTGCAAAAGAATCGAGCATACCTGTTATTAATGGATTAACGGATGACCATCATCCTTGTCAAGCATTGGCAGACTTAATGACAATATACGAAGAAACAAATACATTTAAAGGAATAAAATTGGCTTACGTAGGTGATGGAAATAATGTATGTCATTCATTGTTGTTAGCGAGTGCAAAAGTTGGAATGCATATGACTGTTGCAACGCCTATAGGGTATGAACCGAATGAAGAGATTGTAAAAAAAGCGTTAGCGATTGCCAAGGAAACAGGAGCTGAAATTGAAATTTTGCATAACCCTGAATTAGCGGTGAATGAAGCAGATTTCATTTATACTGACGTTTGGATGAGCATGGGGCAAGAGGGCGAAGAAGAGAAATATACGTTGTTTCAACCATACCAAATCAATAATGAACTTGTTAAGCATGCGAAGCAAACATATCGCTTCTTACACTGTTTACCTGCCCATCGTGAAGAAGAAGTAACAGGCGAAATTATAGATGGGCCAAAATCTATCGTATTTGAGCAAGCCGGTAATCGATTGCATGCGCAAAAAGCATTATTAGTAAGTTTATTTAAAAATGTAGAAGAGCTTTCCTAAATGATGTACACCTCCAGTTGTGAGACACAAATAACAATTGGAGGTGTATTTTTTTTATTGAAATGTCATATGTATATTTAGTTAACCATTTCGATATCATCTATAATAAAAGAGAAAATGAAATTTGTTTTTCGAAGTGTGTAAGGGCATACTAGGTATAAAAATATAGTTAAAGAGATGATGAGAGTGAAAACAACTAAGAAAACATATTCGTTTTTTCAGCGGATGTGGAGAATATTAAAGTTTCAATATTATAAGTTGCTTCGATCACCAGAAGGAGCGAAGAAAGTATCGTTAGGTTTTGCGATTGGTTTTGGTTTAGAGATGTTGGTTATATATACAGCATCGCTCGTCTATTTAATATTTTATCCAATCGTCAGGTTAGCAAAGGGATCTTTTCCTGCCGCGGTGATTGGCAATATTATTGGAAAAATATCGTTTCTCCCAGTAGTTTTATTTCCGCTTGCGTATGCGCTAGGGAAAATGATTTATCCATTTCATGTGCAAAAAATACATCATGAACCCTTTACAATATCGGACTTGTTTTCAAGTCACATTTTTACGATATTAAAGAGCTTATTACAGAGTGAAGTGTATGTATTAATTGGAATGACGATTTTAGGGGTTGTGTTTGGTGTAGTTTCATATTTCGTTGTGCATTATTTATATGAAAAGAACCGTAAGTTACGTTTGAAGAACAGAAAGAAAAGAGTGAGAGAACCACTCATGCAAATATAAAGAGTGTCACACTCATTTTCTCCTTTGAATATGTTTAAGAAAAAGGAGGAGAGAATGAATGTATTATTATTACGTACCGCAAGTATATCCATATGTAAATTATTATCCGGTTTATGATACGAGTAGGCAATATGAATTATATCGACAACAACAACTACCGCAAATACCATCGCAACAACCTACGCAAGATCAAAAACCATATTTAACGACATGGCCATATTCAAATGTATACTATGGCAATTATTACGAATCATAAAGCTGCTTCTATTTAGAAGCAGCTTTATACGTTTGTTTTCAAAATTAAATTTTGAATGGTTTGAAGAGAGTGAATGAGTTTTTCACGTTCTTCCTCAGATAACGTTTGGAAATTTTCTTTTAATTTGTCTAAAATGAATTGTTGATACTGATTTACTAACAATTTCCCTTCAGCTGTCAGGGAAATTAAAATGACCCGTCGATCTTTTTCGCTATAATGACGCTCTATTAGTTCTTCTTGGATCAGTTTGTTTAATAGAGGTGTCATGTTAGGCCGTGAAATCGCTAGCCGCTTGCCGATTTCGGAAACTGCTAATGTGCCATTTTCATGCAGAAGCAGTAATACTTGTGTATGTGATGGCGGCATATGTCTTTGAGAAGAAAATTCTCCAGGAAGCATAAATTTGCGATAAAAAAGAGGCACTAGCGAAAGAAGATGATCAACAATACGTTCCCACTCGCGTGATTCCATATAAAGGCCCCCTTCCACTCTCATTGTAACAAAAAAGACATGTTATAAAAATAGAATTGTTTCATGCGAATTTTAATATTTGTAGGCCAACACTTTTTTTGTAAAGGAATCGGCAATAATCGAATAGCCTTTATCATTTGGGTGTACTTGGTCAAAGAGTAAATCTTTCTTATCATTCGATATTAATTTGCGAATTGGTAAAACGATAGATGGTTGATTTGCTTTTGCAATGGAATAAACGGATTCATTCCATCCGTCTAAAAACATATCTGCATAACTTGCGATGGAGTCATCGAGTTGTAACGGGTTATAGAGTTCAGAAAGAATGAGTAAAGCATCCGGATTTTGATCTCGGACTGTCTTTACAATATTTTTTACATCCGCTTCAAAATGAGCTTTTTCTTTATTTAACATTTTAATACCGTCTATAACACCGACATCACGATTTAAGCGAAATAAATTATTTCCCCCAATGTTAATTGTAATAATATTGGCTGCTCTAATTTTTTGCTTTACATCTTCTGATTCAACCTTTTTAGCGAGACGATCTGTTGTAAGACCGTTTATCCCAAGGTTTTCTACAGTAATTGGTTTATGAATTTGTGCTTCTATTTGTTTAGAGGCTAATTCAGCAAATCCACCTTGTGTCGATCCATATCCTTTGGCGAGCGAATCACCTAGTACGAGATGATAAAAGGAATCGTTTGTTTGCTTATCAATCCAACTTGGAGTAGATGTTTTTTCTGTTTTTTCTTCGGGTTCATTTTGTTTTGTCTCATCGTTCTTTTCAAAATAAGAATAAGAAATGATTAGAAGGAGGAGACAAACAATTGTTAAGATGACTTTTTTCATAATTCATCCTCCTTGTAATTGGTAATTGTATCATATTCCGCAGTATTAACAATGTAAGGGCATATTATATGTTTATGAAAAGTTTACAATAACTTTACAGAAAATTTGTAGAAGTATGTCAAAAAATATTGACGATATGAAAGTACATTATATATGATAATGTCAGATAAGGTGAAATTTTAATTAGTAGGGCTTTATTTCCCGATGAGTAAAATCTCACCAATCGAGCGTTTAAGAGGACTACTCATTAACGCAGGATGAAATGAAAATCTTATCTCCAATAGAAGAAAAAAGGTATGTGATTAGAGACGGATTCATTTCATTATTTTTGGTAATTGTATAAGGGGGATTTTTTGTGAAAAAGTCAAAAAAAATGCTAGCTGGAGCAACTCTTGCTATTGGTGTTATAGCGCCGCAAGTATTGCCAGCAACAGCTCATGCGGATGAGCAAACTGGGGAGAGTACGGTTAACTTACGAATTCTAGAAACATCAGATATTCACGTTAACTTAATGAATTACGATTATTATCAAACGAAAACAGATAATAAGGTAGGGCTCGTGCAAACTGCAACACTTGTTAATAAAGCGCGTGAAGAAGCGAAGAACTCTGTCCTGTTTGATGATGGGGATGCATTACAAGGGACACCGCTTGGAGATTATGTAGCGAATAAAATAAATGATCCGAAGAAGCCTGTGGATCCTAGTTATACGCACCCATTATATCGTTTAATGAATTTAATGAAGTATGACGTCATCTCTCTTGGGAATCATGAATTTAACTACGGTTTAGATTATTTAAACAAAGTAATTAGTAAAACAGAATTCCCGGTTATTAACTCGAACGTCTATAAAGATGATAAAGATAATAATGAAGAGAATGATCAAAATTACTTTAAACCATATCATGTTTTTGAAAAAGAAGTAGAAGATGAATCAGGTCAAAAACAAAAAGTGAAAATTGGCGTAATGGGATTTGTTCCACCTCAAGTTATGAACTGGGATAAAGCAAATCTAGAAGGAAAAGTGAAAGCAAAAGATATAGTTGAAACAGCGAAAAAAATGGTGCCAAAAATGAAAGCAGAAGGTGCCGATGTTATCGTTGCACTAGCGCATTCAGGTGTTGATAAGAGTGGTTACAACGTTGGCATGGAAAACGCATCGTATTATTTAACAGAAGTTCCTGGTGTAGATGCGGTATTAATGGGACATTCACATACGGAAGTGAAGGACGTATTTAATGGTGTTCCAGTTGTAATGCCTGGTGTCTTTGGAAGTAACTTAGGTATTATAGATATGCAATTGAAAAAAGTAAATGGAAAATGGGAAGTACAAAAAGAGCAATCGAAGCCGCAACTTCGTCCGATTGCTGATAGTAAAGGAAATCCACTCGTACAATCTGATCAAAATTTAGTTAATGAAATTAAAGATGATCACCAAGCGACAATTGATTATGTGAATACAGCTGTAGGAAAAACGACAGCGCCAATTAATAGTTATTTCTCATTAGTACAAGATGATCCTTCTGTACAACTTGTGACAAATGCACAGAAATGGTATGTAGAAAAGTTATTTGCTGAAAATGGACAGTATAGTAAATATAAAGGAATTCCAGTTTTATCTGCAGGTGCACCATTTAAAGCAGGTGGCCGAAACGGTGCTACATATTATACGGATATTCCAGCTGGAACGTTAGCGATTAAAAACGTTGCAGATTTATATGTATATCCAAATACGTTATATGCTGTAAAAGTAAATGGGGCACAAGTAAAAGAATGGCTTGAAATGTCTGCAGGTCAGTTTAATCAAATTGATCCAAAGAAAACAGAAGAACAGCCATTAGTAAATATCGGATACCCTACATATAACTTTGATATTTTAGATGGCTTAAAATACGAAATTGATGTAACACAACCAGCGAAATACGATAAAGATGGAAAAGTTATAAATGCTAATACGAATCGTATTATAAATATGACATATGAAGGTAAGCCAGTAGCTGACAATCAAGAGTTTATCGTCGCTACAAATAACTATCGCGGAAGCAGCCAAACGTTCCCAGGCGTAAGTAAAGGGGAAGTTGTATACCAATCACAAGATGAAACACGTCAAATCATTGTGAAGTATATGCAAGAAACACCAGTTATTGATCCGGCAGCAGATAAAAATTGGGCATTTAAACCGATTGTTGCAGATAAATTACATACAACATTCGATTCTTCACCAAATGCACAAAAGTATATAAAGAAAGATGGGAACATATCATATGTTGGACCATCTGAAAATGAATTCGCTAAATATGCAATTGATATAACGAAGAAGAACGATGATGATAAGGAAACTGGTGGAGAGAATCCAACGACACCACCAACAAGTGAAGGAAATAATGGAGAAAATCCAACGACACCACCAACAAGTGAAGGAAATAATGGAGAAAATCCAACGACACCACCAACAGGTGAAGGAAATAATGGAGAAAATCCAACGACACCACCAACAGGTGAAGGAAATAATGGAGAAAATCCAACGACACCACCAACAGGTGAAGGTAATAATACAGGATCTGGACAAACTACAACGGATAATCAAAACGTAAAAGAAACAACAACTGTAAGTGAAAAGAAAGAAGAACGTGATTTACCGAAAACAGGTACAAGTGTTGTTTCTACAATTGGAGCAGGTTTGGCGTTTGTTGGAGCAGGATTCCTTCTGTTATTTAGAAGAAAGAAAGCAAATAGATAGTGGAGAAATATAAAAAGGATTACCGATTCAGGTAATCCTTTTTGATATATTATGAAAGTGTTACAGCTTTTTCCTTCTTCCATGAAAGGCCAAATCCAGTAAAGCCGACGATAATTGTTACAACTGGACAAGCTAAGCAGAAGATTGCGAATGGAACGTAATCAAAAGTTGGAACGCCAAGGACGTTCGATAAGAATACGCCACTTACTCCCCATGGTACGAGCGGGTTAATAACTGTACCTGCATCTTCTAATACACGTGATAAATTACGACGTTCTAAACCGACTTCATCATATTTATTAGCGAATGCTTGTCCTGTTAAAACGATAGATAAGTACTGCTCACCAAGTAAGAAGTTCACACCGATTGCAGTTGAAGCAGTAGAAATAATTAAGCGTGTGCTAGTTTTTACGAAGCTAGAGATGATATTCATTAGCTGCGTAATAATACCCATTCCTTGTAATAATCCTCCCATACAAAGAGCTAGGAAAATAAGAGCGATTGACATCATCATACTTTGCAGGCCACCGCGAGATAATAAGCTATCAATATCTTTCATACCCGTTTTAGAAACGTAACCGTCTTGCATAATTTTCATTAAATCAGTTAAAGAAGTACTAGGTTTAAATATAAATAGGATAATGATCCCTACTATAATTCCAGCAAGTAATGTTGGAACTGCTGGAACTTTTTTAAATGCGAATAGGAACAGTAATAAAATTGGAATAAGTGTAAAGATAGAAATCGTTGCATTTTTCTCTAATGTGCTAATGAAGTTTGTGAAGTCAACGTCTCCACTAGTACCGCTTCCTAAAATGAAAAATGCGATAAAAGCAATAATGAAAGCTGGAACTGTTGTCCAAAGCATGTTACGAATATGCTCAAATAAATCTACACCCGTTACAGCTGGCGCTAAGTTTGTTGTATCAGATAAAGGAGACATTTTATCTCCAAAGAATGCACCAGAAATAATTGCACCAGCGATTAGAGCTGGATCGTATCCGAGCGCACTACCCATGCCCATAAAGGCAAGTCCTACAGTTGCGGCAGTTGTAAAGGCACTACCGATACTTGTTCCAACAATTGCACAAACTACAAAAACAGTTGGAATGAAAATTTTTGGAGATACAAGCTGGAAGCCGTATACCATTAAAGTTGGAATTGTTCCAGCAGCGATCCAAACACTAATTAATACGCCTACAAGTAAGAATATAAAAATAGATGGAATACCAGCTGAAATACTACTTATCATTCCTTTTTCCATCGTAGACCAATCAATTTTTTTCATAAATCCAAATGCTAATAAAAGAACGATGCCAAATAAAATCGGGATGTGTGGTGAAACTTCTAATTTGATAACACTAAAGCCAATGCAGAAAAAGATAAAAAATGTTAAAAGAACAGATTCAATTTTTGAAACCATTGTTTTCCCCTCCTAAGTAATCTAAAATAGCTCTTTTTTATATAAAATTCACCAATATTGTTTATTTCCTTCTAAAATTTAGAATTTTGTGACAAATTACCGGTAATAGTTGATTCTTCAATATGATACGGAAATGATTGGATAAAAAAACGTCCCTGCATATAATTATGCAGGGACGAAGAAATCGCGGTACCACCCTAGCTTGTGAAATGAATGTATCACAAAATAAAGGGTCGTATGATATGCGCTAATAAAATAAAAACGCCCCTGCAACATATGCAGGGACGAAAAGTTCGCGGTACCACCCTAAATTGTGAAACAGTGTCGTTTCACCACTCTTTAGATATAACGGTCTATAACCGTCTTTCACTACTCCTTACGTTTCGCAAAAGAAGCTCCAGGGGGTAATTCATAATTCGCTCTGTACTGGTTCGCACCGACCACCAGCTCTCTGAAAGCAGAAATCGAAATACTACTAAATCCTATCAATGCCGATTCATATGATGTTAGTTAAATTTTTATCATATATTCGTCTCACATGTCAATAAAAATATTCAATGATTTTTTAGGGAAATAAAGGAGAACGATTTTAATCCTATGAAAATGTGCGTTATAATGAATTTGAAAGGGGAGGAAAAAGTGAAGAAAAAAATAATTCTTTTTACCACTTTACTAGTCATTGGCGGAAGTGCTGGCATTTACACAGCTTTTGCAGCTGAATCAGAGCAGGCGAAGCAAAAGCAAATACAGCAGTTAGAAGTGAAGAAAGCGAAAGAAGCTGAAGAGAAGAAGTCGATGGAAAAGGCAGCTGATAAACTAGGGGTTTCTACGGAAGGAAAAACAAAAGAAGAGGTTGCGAAAGAAGTAAATACCGCAAGATTTGAGAAGCGCCATGATCTATTGATTGAACATGCAAAACAACTTGGAATTGAAACAGAAGGAAAAAAAGACGAAGAGATTATTTTAGAAATCGGAAAGATACAACATGGAAAGTAGAACAACTTATCTTATGATAAGTTGTTCTTTTTTAAGAACTACTCGATTTAAAAATAATTGACAGTCATTTAGATTTAATGTTAACTATATTTATAAACTAGTTAACATTAGGGGTGACAATTGTGACTTTTAGTAAGAGTACGACTGACAAACCATCATATACATATGAAGAGTTATCGGAGAAAAATAAAGCCTATGTATGGCATCCATTTACACAAATGAAGGATTATTTAGAAGAAGATCCTGTCATTATTGAACGGGGAGAGGGAAGAAAGCTATACGATGTAAATGGAAATGAATATTGGGACGGTGTTTCGTCTATTTGGTTAAATGTTCATGGACATCAAGTGCCAGAACTAGATGAGGCAATTCGTGAGCAATTAAATAAAATTTCCCATTCTACTATGTTAGGGCTTGCTAACGTTCCATCTATTTTATTAGCCGAAAAAATAATTGAAGTTGTACCAGAAGGTTTGAAGAAAGTGTTTTATTCAGACTCCGGTTCTAGCGCTGTTGAAATTGCAATTAAGATGGCCTTTCAATATTGGCAGCATAAAGGAAAACCGAAGAAACAAAGATTTGTTACATTAAAAGAAGCGTATCATGGTGACACAATTGGAGCTGTTTCAGTGGGAGCAATAGACTTGTTTCACCAAGTGTATAGTTCGCTTTTATTTGAAGCAATTAAAATGCCTTATCCATATACATATCGTTCTCCTTATGGAAATAATAAGGAGGAAATTGTAAAAAAACATTTAGAAGAAATGGAAGAGCTGCTGAAAGATAAACATGAAGAGATTGCGGCGATTATTGTAGAACCTTTAATGCAAGGTGCTGGCGGTATGATTACAATGCCAAAAGGATACTTAAAAGGGCTACGTAATTTATGTACAAAATATAATGTTCTATTTATTACAGACGAGGTAGCGACTGGATTTGGGCGTACTGGAAAAATGTTTGCATGTGAACATGAAAATGTAACACCGGATATTTTGACAGCCGGAAAAGGTTTAACAGGCGGATATTTACCAGTTGCAATTACTGTAACGACAGATGAAATTTATAATGCCTTTTTAGGAGGCTATGAAGAACAAAAAACATTTTTCCACGGACATAGTTATACAGGGAATCCGTTAGGGTGTGCGGTAGCAATTGCAAATCTAGAACTATACGAGAAAACAAATTTAATAGAAGAGGTGGCACGTAAAACAGAATATGTGGCGACGCAATTAGAAGACCTCTTTGCATATAAACATGTAGGGGACATTCGTCAATGCGGGTTAATGGTTGGAATTGAACTTGTGAAGAATAAGGAAACGAAAGAAGCGTTTGAATGGACAGAGAGAGTCGGTGTTCAAGTATGTAAACGCTCAAGAGAACTAGGTATGATTTTGCGCCCGCTCGGTAATACGATTGTATTTATGCCCCCTCTTGCTTCTACAATTGATGAGATTGATGATATGTTACGTATTTTGTATAAAGCAATCTCGGATGTTACGGAGGGAGAATAATGAGTGGCTTTTTTATAACAGCAACGGATACTGAAGTGGGGAAAACTGTAGTCGCCGGTGCATTAGCAGGTGTATTTAGAGAACTGGGATATAACATCGGGGTATATAAACCGTTGCAAAGTGGACATGTTGCATCAAATCCAGAAGGAGATGCAGCAAGGCTAAAGGCATTATCAGGTGTACCGACAAAAGAAGATGAAATTTGCCCTTACTCTATTGAAGAGCCGCTTGCCCCGAGACTTGCCATGAAAAGAGCCGGAAGGACAGTAACGTTAAAAGACATTATTCATCACTATAATGAACGATTGAAAGATTTTAATAGTCTACTTGTAGAAGGAGCAGGTGGATTAGCTGTTCCATATACAGAGGACGCTTTAGTAATTGATTTCGCAAAAGAATTACAACTTCCACTTATTGTAGTAGCACGCCCTACATTAGGAACAGTAAATCATACAGTTTTAACGATTGCTTACGCAAAGGCATATGGTTTAACAGTAGCAGGTGTCATTTTATCTGGCTGCAAAGAATGCGAAATGGAAAGAGTGCAAGAAAATAAAGAAATGATTGAAGAGCTAAGTGGGGTACCGGTTTTAGGTTTATTACCATTCTTTGCAGGTGAGTTTACAAGAGAAGAAGTCTTGGAATCTGCTAAAGAATATATAATGATTTCAAAATTAGAGGAGCTTATCCGAAATGAATCAAACGTGGCGCACACATCTTCAATCTAAATTGCAACAATTACATGAGCGAGAGCAGTATCGTAATTTGCATGTAACAGAACAAGCAGAAGAGACATGGCTTATTCGAGATGAGAAAAGGATGCTAAATTTAGCGTCAAATAATTATTTAGGGTTAGCTGGAGATGAAAGGTTAAAAGAAGCTGCTATCGCATGTACAAGAAAATATGGGACTGGGGCGACAGCATCAAGGCTCGTGGTAGGAAACTATTCACTGTATGAAGAGGTTGAGAGAAGTATATGCGATTGGAAAGGCACTGAAAAAGCCTTAGTTGTGAATAGTGGATATACCGCAAATATTGGAGTGATCTCTTCATTAGTGAGTCGTCACGATATTGTGTTTAGTGACAAATTAAATCACGCAAGCATTGTTGATGGAATTATATTAAGTGGGGCAGAGCATAAAAGGTATGGTCATAATGATTTGGATCATTTAGAGAAGTTATTAAAAACAGCGTCACCTGAAAAGCGGAAATTAATCGTAACAGATACTGTTTTTAGTATGGATGGTGATACTGCGTATTTGAGGGAGTTAGTAGAGCTGAAAGAGAAATACGGGGCAATTCTTATAGTTGATGAAGCACATGCGAGTGGAATATATGGAATTGGCGGAGCTGGATTATCTCATATAGAAGATCTTGCTCAAAAAATAGATATACATATGGGGACGTTTAGTAAGGCTTTAGGGTGTTATGGTGCGTATTTGACAGGCGATGCAATTTATATAGAGTATTTACACAATATGATGAGAAGTTTTATTTTTACTACTGCATTACCGCCAGGAACATTAGGAGCAGTGCAAAAAGCAATTGAAATTGTACAAGAAGATCATAAGAGAAGAGAAAACCTTATAGCAAATGGGGAATACTTCAGAAGCAAATTACGAGACGCCGGATTTAATATAGGGAATAGTTCAACTCATATTGTACCGATTGTAGTCGGTTCAAATGAAAATGCTTTACGGTTTAGCAAAAGGTTACAAGAGGCAGGTATTGCAGCTATTGCAATTCGTCCGCCAACTGTACCGATCAATAGTTCTCGAATTCGCTTTGCAGTTACATCTCAACATACAATAGCTGATTTAAAATGGGCTATTGACCGAATTATCCACATTGCGAAAGAAGAGGAGCTTTTCGTATGAAAGAGCTGAAGATTATTTTTATCCCTGGATGGGGAATGGAAGAAAATATTTGGGATTTAGTACTTCCGCATTTAAAAGAATATCCTGTTCAATGTATTGATTGGCGTAATGTGAAAGAACAAAGTGAGTTTGCGGATCGGATTATAGATGTAGCACAGGATGACAATGTAATTTTAGTTGGATGGTCACTAGGAGCGTTAGCGGCAATTCAAGCTTATAAAAAAATTAAGGCAAAGGGTATCGTGCTAATTGGTGGTACTGCTAAATTTACAAATACAAGTGACTATAGTAGTGGATGGAATACTTTGCATGTAGAACGGCTGAAAAGAAATTTGGAGAGAAGGAAAGAAGATACGCTCAAGCGGTTCTATGAAAATATGTTTACGAAAGATGAGTTGAAAGAGAATAAAAGTTTTGAAGGCATCGTAAAACATTTTAAAGGTGATTCTATGCAGTCTTTACAATTCGGTTTGGATTATTTAATAGAAACAGATATGAGAGCAGCATTGAAAGAAATTAACGTCCCTATACTACTTATTCACGGAGAGCGGGATGTAATATGCCCATTGTCTGCAGCATGTAGTATGGCTGAGAATGAAACTGCCACACTCAAGGTAGTAAGTGAGGCTGGACATGCATTATGCGTAACGAATTTCGAATATTGCGCAAATGAAATCATTCAATTTGTAGAGGGGATACGACATGATCAACAAAACGTTACTACAAAAACGATTTAACGTGGCAGCTGTATCCTACGATCAATATGCAAATGTACAAAAAAAGATGGCGCATTCATTACTTTCTACATTGAATCGGCGATATAGTGCAAATTCATCGATACGTATTTTAGAACTTGGATGCGGGACAGGATATGTTACAGAGCAATTATCAAACTTATTTCCGAAAGCACAAATTACAGCTATTGATTTTGCTGAAAGTATGATTGCAGTTGCGAGAACTAGACAAAATGTAAACAATGTAACATTTTATTGTGAGGATATCGAAAGATTACGACTAGAAGAAACGTATGATGTCATTATTTCAAATGCCACATTTCAATGGCTAAATGATTTAAAACAAGTGATAAGAAATTTATTTCGTCATTTATCTATAGAGGGGATATTACTCTTTTCAACATTTGGACAGGAAACATTTCAAGAATTGCATGCTTCGTTCCAGCGGGCGAAAGAAGAAAAAAATATACAAAATGAAACATCGATTGGGCAACGTTTTTATTCGAAAAATCAGTTGCGCCATATATGTGAGATAGAAACAGGGGATGTACATGTTTCTGAAACGTGTTACATAGAGAGATTTACAGAAGTTAGGGAGTTTCTACATTCTATTCGTAAAGTAGGAGCGACCAATAGTAATGAAGAATCATATTGTCAAAGTCCCTCACTCTTTCGTGCGATGCTTCGCATATACGAAAGAGACTTCACGGGAAATGAAGGGATAATGGCAACGTATCATGCTTTATTTGTGCATATAACAAAAGAGGGGAAGAGATGAAATGAAACAAGTACAAACAAAAAGGGATTGGAAAAAACTTGCATACGACGTCGTAGAAGAGAAAGTGATTACGAAAGAAGATGCAATAGCGATATTAGAGGCTGACGATACAGAGATTTTAGAAATTATGAATGCTGCGTATATCATTCGCCACCATCACTTTGGTAAGAAAGTAAAATTAAATATGATTATTAATACGAAGTCTGGATTATGCCCTGAAGATTGCGGGTATTGTTCACAGTCTATTATCTCAGAAGCACCGATTGATAAATATGCATGGCTAACGCAGGAAAAGATTGTAGAAGGAGCGCACGAAGCAATTCGCCGTAAAGCGGGTACGTATTGTATTGTGGCATCTGGTCGTCGTCCGACTGATAAAGAGGTAAATCACGTAATTGGAGCAGTTAAAGAGATTCGTGAAACGACAGACTTGAAGATTTGTTGTTGTTTAGGGTTCTTAAACGAAGATCAAGCAGGACGTTTAGCCGAAGCGGGTGTACATCGTTATAACCACAACTTAAATACACATGCGAATAATTACGAAAGCATTTGCTCTACTCATACGTATGACGATCGTGTTGATACAGTTCAAAAAGCGAAACAAGCGGGTATTTCACCATGTTCAGGAGCGATCTTTGGAATGGGGGAGACAATAGAAGAGCGTGCTGAAATTGCATTCGAATTACAACGTATAGATGCCGATTCAATTCCATGTAATTTCCTTGTTGCTGTAAAGGGTACGCCCCTTGAAGGACAAAAAGAGTTAACACCAGTAGAATGTTTAAAAGTACTGGCGATGATGCGCTTTGTAAACCCAACGAAAGAAATTCGTATTTCAGGAGGGCGTGAAATCAATTTACGTTCTGTACAGCCAATCGGTTTATTTGCAGCAAACTCTATTTTTGTTGGAGACTACTTAACGACAGCTGGACAAGAACCGACTGCAGACTGGGGTATGATTGAAGATTTAGGATTTGAGATTGAGGAATGTGCATTATAAGATAGAAAAAAGCAAACTTATAAAAGAGTTTGCTTTTTTGTAAATAAAATGTAATAAATAATTGTGAACGCTTGATACTATTGGCTTTTGAGCGAAAAAAAGAATTTTGGTGGACGAATTTTCCAAGCCCCAATTGTACATAGTAAATATGTAATTTACATTGGGTTGGAGGATTTTACATGCACAAATATATATTAGCGATTATGACTTGTCTCATTTTACTAAAAGCGATAAGCGCTGATCCAGTTAAGGCCGCCGAAAATCCTGAACAAAAAGAGATGCAACAACGAATTGAACAACATTTTCGAACGAAAGCTGAACATTTTGGATTGAAAACAGAAGGGAAAGATTTAAAGGAAGTACGAAAAGAAATTACTATTATAGAAGAAGCGAAGAAAAGAGAGAATGTATGGAAAACAGCACAGACGCTTCGTATACAAACAGAAGGAAAGACAATGGATGAATTAATAAAAGATGTACGGAGAAAAGTGAAGAAATAAAAAAAGAGGCCGCAGCCTCTTTTTTTATGCCCATTGTTTTGATAAGTGAGCCATTTCAATTGCAGCGACGGCGGATTCATAGCCTTTATTACCAGCTTTCGTGCCCGCGCGTTCAATCGCTTGCTCGATCGTTTCAGTCGTCAATACACCGAAAATAACGGGGATGTCTGTTTGTAGTGATAAAGATGCAACACCTTTTGCTACTTCATTACAAACGTAATCGTAATGTGTTGTAGCACCGCGAATGACAGTGCCTAACGTAATAACAGCATCATATTTCCCGCTATTCGCCATCTTTTTAGCGATTAAAGGAATTTCAAATGCACCAGGAACCCAGGCAACATCGATATCAGCTTCTTCTACACCGTGACGCTTTAATCCGTCTAAAGCGCCGCCAAGTAATTTACTTGTAATAAATTCATTAAAACGTCCAACAACAACCCCAACTTTTAATTCTGTACCAACTAAATGACCTTCGAATACCATAATAAATCTCTCCTTTAATTATAAGTTTAGTAAATGTCCTAATTTGTTTACTTTCGTTTGTAAATACGTTTTATTCTCTTCTTTTGCTGGCATTTGTAACGGTACACGCTCGATTACTTCTAAATCGTAACCTTGTAAGCCAGCAATTTTTCTTGGGTTATTCGTTAATAATCGTAAATGTTGTAAACCTAAATCTTTTAATATTTGAGCGCCAATACCATAATCCCGCAAATCAGCAGGGAAGCCAAGCTTTTCATTTGCTTCTACAGTATCGAATCCTTCTTCTTGTAACTTATAAGCGCGAAGCTTATTCAGAAGCCCAATGCCTCGTCCTTCTTGTCTCATATAAAGAAGAACGCCCTTTCCTTCACGCTCAATTTGAGCAAGTGCAGCATGGAGTTGTGGTCCGCAATCACATCGGCACGAGCCAAATACATCTCCTGTTAAGCACTCTGAATGAACGCGTACAAGTACAGGATCTCCTGTTGAAATATCACCTTTTACGAGTGCGATATGCTCTTTCGAATCTAAGGAATTAGAATAGCCAATTGCATGGAAAGTACCGAAATCTGTAGGTAATGTAATTTCCACTTCTCGCGTCACTAATGTTTCATGGTGGCGGCGATAAGCAATTAAATCTTCTATTGTAATCATTTTTATATCAAATTGTTTTGCGCACTGTAGTAAATCAGGTACCCGTGCCATCGTACCGTCCTCATTAATAATTTCACAAATGACGCCAGCTGGTTCTGCTCCGCAGAGCTGTGCTAAATCGACAGCAGCTTCTGTATGACCAGCCCGGCGCAAGACACCACCTTCTTTCGCAATTAATGGAAAGATATGTCCGGGACGATTGAAATCAGCACCTTTTGATGCAGGATTTAACATTTCTCGTATCGTAGTTGCACGTTCGTGGGCACTAATCCCAGTTGTTGTAGAAACATGATCAATGCTCACTGTAAATGCAGTATGATGCGAATCTGTATTATGAGCTACCATTGGTTCTAATTGTAGACGTTCTGCGTACCCTTCTGTAATTGGTACACAAACGAGACCACGTCCATGTGTAATCATAAAGTTAATTGTTTCTGGCGTAATATACTCTGCTAAAGCGATAAAATCGCCTTCATTTTCACGGTTTTCATCATCACATACGATCACGACTTTTCCTTGTTTTAAATCTTCTAGAGCTTCTTCAATACGATGAAACATAATGCTTCCCCCTTATAGAAATCCGTTTTCTTGTAAAAAGCTTTCGGTCATTGAACCTGTTCGTTTTACTGGTTTAGAAATAAAGCGTTCGATATATTTACCAATCATGTCACACTCAATGTTTACAATGTCACCGGCATTCTTTTCTCCGATAACAGATTCACTTACTGTGTGCGGGATGAGTGAAATTGTAATGGAAGATTCGTCTATATCAAATATTGTTAAACTCGTTCCATCAACAGCAACGGACCCTTTATGCAAACAATAGCGTAGCAATTCATCAGAAATAGCTATTTTGTAATAGACGGCATTATAGTGTTGTTTTTTGTTTAATATCGTTCCGATGCCATCGATATGTCCTGAAACGAAATGTCCACCGAATCGTCCGTTTGCAGCCATTGCACGTTCTAAATTTACTTTGCATTGCGGTTTAAGCATGCGAAGTGATGTTGATTGCATCGTTTCAGGCATTGCGTCTACTGTGAATGAAGTTGTTGTGAAACTCGTTACAGTCAAGCAAATACCGTTAACCGCGATGCTATCACCTAAGTGAACATCTGATAAAATTTTATTGGCATGAATCGTTAACTTCATCGCTTCGCCGCTTTGTTGCATGTTTGCAATCGTTCCTAATTCTTCTACAATTCCTGTAAACATTCCATCACCTCACTTCGGGCATGCGCAACAATTTTTATGTCATCGCCAACTTGTTTCATCTCTTGAATTTCCAAGGAAAGTGCATCTTGTAATGTTGAAAAACCATTGCCGCCAAATAAAGTAGGGGCATTTTTTCCACCAATTAATTTTGGGCTTATATAAGTTACAATTTCATTGAAATACTTTGTTTGTAAGAAACTTGCATGAACGGTTTGACCACCTTCGACGAAAAGAGAAAGAATTTGTTTTTCGCCGAGTAGGTGTAAAACATCCTGTATTTCAATCTGTTTCGTTTTCATTTGGAATATAGCTATATTTTCAGATTCATAAGAAGCTATTTTCTCTGGATTTACATCCTTACCAACTATAATCCATGTCGGTGCTAAACTATCTGTTATGACATGAGAAGATGGTGGCGTTCGTAAATGGGTATCTAAAATAACGCGTATAGGATTTTGCCCTCCGTTAGGAATTCTTGTTGTTAAATGCGGATTATCAGCTATAACTGTATTCACTCCAACAAGAATTGCATCGTGTGTGTGACGATATTGATGAACATCAGCTCGTGCATCTTCACTTGTAATCCACTTACTTTCACCGGTTACGGTTGCTGTTTTTCCGTCTAAGCTCATCGCTGTTTTTATTGTTACAAATGGACGTTTCGTTTTCATGTAGTGAAAAAAGTAGCGATTTAATAAAACTGCTTCTTCTTCCAGAACACCAGTAGTTACTTCGATGCCAGCTTCCTCTAATCTTTTTTTTCCATTACCAGAAACGAGAGGATTGCAATCAAGAGTAGCAATTACAACCCGTTTGACTTCTTTTTTGATGAGCAATTCACAGCAAGGTGGTGTTTTTCCAAAATGGCTACACGGTTCAAGTGTTACATACACGGTGGCTCCTTTTGCTTTGTCACCAGCCATATGAAGAGCATGAACTTCTGCGTGTTCTTCACCAGCACGTAAATGAGCCCCCATACCGACGATGTTTCCGTCTTTTACAACAACAGCACCAACCATAGGATTTGGACTTGTTTGCCCAGATGTTCCTTCTGCTAATTGCAGAGCAATCCTCATATATTCTTGATCTGTCATTTTCTTCACCTCTCCTAAAAAAATCAAAAAACCCCAAGGATTTCAATATCCTTGGGGTTTGGGAGACGTGATTTCTAGAAATATAGTTCGAATACGAAAGTATAGGAAAGAAACCTAACGATGATTAATATTTTGGCATAAGGAAGAAACCTAGCAAAAATATCAAATTTTTCAAACGCTAGTCGTATCTTTTTATTTCAGCATAGAAAGATAAGTATACAAAATAAAACATATATATAGATTTGAATTGAATCTATAAAAATATGCATACTGAAATAAAAGTGTATTCGCTATATAAAATTACTAGAAAACATATCCTTCTCCCATCCAGACTATACTGTCGGCCCTAGAGTTTCACTAGATCCACCGTTTTCGAGTTGAAAACGGGTCACGGACTTAGAAGTTTGCACTTCATCACCGCCGGTTGGGAATTTCACCCGACCCCGAAGGATGCTGTTTGCTCAAATTATAGCACAAAAAAAATAAAAGGCTAGTAAAAAGTATTCGAATGTGAAGAATTGTGTGAAAATATATGTAGGCTGAGATGGAGACAAAAGTATTAGAAATGTTGTAAGGATAAGGGATATAACGGAGTTGCTAAAAAGAAAAAACATGCACAAAAAAATGTGCATGTCACATGTAAAATTATTCTGCCTCTGGTGCTCTAACAACAGATTCGAATTTACCTTTATGCGAAGCATCGCAATAAGGCATATTTTTTGATAAACCACAACGGCATAAAGAAAATGCCGGTTTTGCTGGGAATACATTCCCTTGTGAATCAACTAATTCCACGTCCCCTGTAACGCGAAAAGAGCCATTATCATTTACTTTAATTTGTACTTTAGCCAACGCTATCCCTCCTTCCCAAACGCTTAATTTCATCATATAATCAAGAGAAGTACTTGACAATATGAAAAGAGCACTTTCTTTGGAAGAGAAGAGAGTGTTATAATGTTTTTTATAACTGACTAGAGTAAGGTGACGAAAGATGGATAAACAATTACGTACATTACGAAATATTGCAAATGAGCGCACGTGGGCTTCATTTTTGAATGATAATCATCCATATAGTTTGTTACACTGGTCCATTGCTGGTGTAGGACAAGAGTCAAAGGATGTTTGGTTACTGCAAGATGAGGTAACATTTCAAACGACAGAATTTCCAACGCTAGATGATGCAATAAAGTGGATTTCTGAAAATATGGAACAAGTTACAGACGTTTTAGCGCAATAAAAAAACAGGCTTATGCAAGCCTGTTTTTTGTTTCTTTTACATATGAGTTTAAAAATTGATCAACGGCTGCTTCATACTCTTCTTTATTTTCGTTATAAGAGCAAGCGTGTGCGCCGTGTTCTGCAATATAAAGTTGTTTATTGTTTTCCTTCGCTTCATAGAGCGCTTTCGTCATATCAGCTAAAATATAATCATCATCTTTACTATGAATAAAGAGGACGGGATTGTTAATGTTTTTTATACAATCGATTGGTGAAACTTCACGAATCGTATAACCGTCACGCACTTTTAAGAAAGCATTTGCTAAAGGTAATAAAGGCCATTTCGGTAAATGGAATTCAACCTTTAAACGATGTTGTAATTGTCCGTAGAAATCAGAAAAAGGACAATCTGCAATATAGAAATCAGCACCATCTTCTACAAGTCCTGCGTACTGAAGAAGTGTTGCAGCTCCCATCGATTCACCATGAATACCGAGTGTTATATTTGTTCCAAAACGACTTTTTAGCCAGTCAACTACAGATTTTAAATCATGCTTTTCATAGTATCCATAGCTTGTCGTTTTTCCCCCAGTCTTACCATGACGACGATGATCATAAATAACGACATTATATCCTCTGTTTAAAAATAACCTTGCATATTTTATAGAGTTCATTTTATTTACAGTTACGCCGTGACAGAAAATCATAAACTTATTGGAATGACCAGCAGGAATGTAATATCCGTGAAGATCATATCCGAATTGCGAAGGAATATGAATTTCTTCTTTATGAAGAGCTTCAAAATCCTCTATACGAAAATGTTTTTTCGTTTCTCTTTCGAGTATTTCTTCCTCTGTTTTTTTCTTTAAGTACATCACCTTATTTGTAAAGAAAATCCCAAGGGCAGTTATCGCACCTAGTATAGTAAACAATGCTGCAAAAAAACGTTTCATACTTTACCTCATCCTCCAAATACCGTTACATGTGATACACTTATATTGTATCACAAGGATAGAAAAGGGGAGAAATAGGAAATGGTGCATATACAAAAAATTACGCCAGCGATGAAAGAAACAATCCGAATGTTCATGTGTGAGAACTGGGGGAGTTCATTGATGGTTTCACGTGGTAAGGGACATCAGTTAGAAGAGTTGCCAGGATTTGTTGCGCTCTCAGAAGACAGAATAATCGGAATTATAACGTATGAAGTAATCGGAAATATGTGCGAAATTGTATCGTTAGATAGCTTTGAAGAAAGAAAAGGAATAGGGACAAAACTTGTAGATTGTGTATTACGAGTTGCAGAAGAAGAACGGTGCAGGCAGGTTTGGCTTATAACAACAAATGATAATATGAATGCGTTACGTTTTTACCAAAAACGTAATTTTTTGATGACGAATTTATATGTAAATGCGGTGGAAGAGGCACGAAAAATAAAGAAAGAAATTCCGCGCATTGGGTATGATAATATCCCGATTTTACATGAAATTCAATTAGAATATAGTTTAGTGTAATGATGTAACAATTTTCAGAAATATAAATTATTAACCTTGACGAATATTGTAATTTAGGTTACCGTAAAATTGTAATCTATTACCATATTAAGGGGTGACGATGTGGCAACTATACGTGATGTTGCAAAATTGGCAGGTGTTTCAGTCGCAACCGTTTCACGAGTTATAAATGAAAAAGGATACGTTCATGAGGACACAGTAAAACAAGTAAAGGAAGCAATTGAGGAATTACGTTATAGGCCAAATAGTGCAGCAAAGCCACTATTTAAAGAGAATTCAACGATAATTGCATTACTTGTAGATAATCTATATGACCCATCAAACATCACTTTGCTACATTGTATTGAGGAAATAGCGTATAAAGAAGGATATCAAATTATTGTTTGTAATATAGAGAATAAAGATAGATACATACATATGTTGAAGGAAAATAACGTTGCAGGTGTTATTTTGACAAGATCCGTTTTTAAAAGTATAGGAGAAATCCCACTTCCGTTTGTTGTGATTGATGAAAAAAAATCTCATGCAAATTATTATGAAAGTGGCCAAAGAGCGGTCTCTTTATTAAAAGAAAAAGGTTGTCACTTTCTTGCTTATTTCGGTGAGGGCGAAGATAGTGAAGAAATGGAAGAGTACATATCAGGATTTTTAGACGTTGTTTGGGAGGAAGGAATCTCTTATCGAGAAGAATGTGTACAAGGGTATACGAATAAACAGTTTGTTACATTATTGCAAACTTATCCGTATATAGATGGAATTGTAACTTCAAGTGATAAGATTACCTTTGAGTTAATTCGAGCAGCAAAAAAATTAAATATCCGTATACCGGATAAATTGAAAATTATTGGACTGAACGGGAGTATAGACAGTGAGTGGGCAGGTCCGTCATTTATGCAAATGGAAAGTTGTATCGAAGAAAATGGGAAAATAGCATTGCAACAATTAAAGGGAAAAATAAAAAAGTAAAAGGTGCGTATAAAACGCACCTTTTATAATGTAATTGCGGCAATAAAGCCGAATATAAGTAACGGTATATTGTAATGTAAAAAAGTTGGTACACACGTATCCCATATATGATGGTGTTGACCATCAGCATTTAAACCGGATGTTGGTCCAAGTGTACTATCTGATGCTGGAGAACCTGCGTCTCCTAGCGCTCCGGCTGTACCGATAATTGCAATGGTGGCCATTGGACTAAATCCAAGCTGAATACAAAGAGGTACAAAAATGGTTGTTAAAATAGGGATGGTTGAAAAAGATGATCCAATCCCCATCGTAACGAGCAGTCCAATTACAAGCATAAGAAATGCAGCGAGTGGTTTGTTATTCCCAATTATATGTGCACTCGTTTGTACAAGAGATTCAACATGTCCTGTTTTTCGAAGAACAGCTCCGAACCCAGCGGCAGAAATCATAACAAATCCGATAAAGGACATCATACGCATTCCGCTTGTTAAAATTGCATCAGCTTCTTTAAGAGGTAGACTACCACTAACTGATAAAACGATAATCCCCGCTAGAGCGCCGAAAATCATTGATTCTGTTGCTAATTGAACAGTTAATGTAGCTAAGATAGATACTAGCCCGAAAGTAATGCTTCGTTTTGTATAGGGAACGATTTCATTTTCAGTAGTATGAATTTGTTCTGTTTCATACGTACGAGGTTTTCGGTACGTAATAAATACTGCCACACATAATCCGATAATCATACCGATTGCTGGAATGGTCATTGCTTTTGGAATAAGTGCGACATCAAATGTAAGACCGCTTTGCGCAGCATTTGTTTGTAATACGTCATGATAAATTTTTCCGAACCCTGCTGGAATCCACATATAAGGAGTAATCAATCCGAATGTAATAATACATGTAACAAGTCTGCGATCCACTTTCAGCTCATTTAATACTTTTAAAAGTGCTGGAATTAAGATGGGGATGAAAGCGATGTGAACAGGAATCACATTTTGTGAGAAACAAGCCATCGTTAAAATGATAAATAGAATAAGTATTTTAGAGTAAACTTGTTTTTTCGTGTCTTGTTCATTGCCAATCCACTTTAATGCAGTTTGAATCATGGCATCTGGAAGTCCGGTTTTGGAAAGAGAAATAGCGAAACCACCAAGCATTGCATAACTTAAAGCGATTGGAGCACTGTTTCCAAGACCAGTTGTAAAAGTGTTAATCGTTTCTGAAATACCGAGTCCGCCGATAAGTCCGCCTGTTAAAGCTCCAACAATGATGGCGACAATGACCTGGACACGTAACAAACTAAGCAATAGCATAACTGCTACTGCAATGAGTACAGCATTCATAATAAATGTAATCTCCCCAAAATTTTATTGTGTTAAGGCAAGGAAATATGAATCACCTTGCTAGATTTATACATAGTTGCGACATATTATTATAAATTGTTTCTTATGAAATGTAAAAGAGCCTTTTGTTACTAATGGTGAAAAGCTAGCTCTTGTTTAATGGATTGTAAAGAACGAGCGAATAATTCTGGCTCTTCTAAATCGGGAGAATGTGCTGAATTTGGGAACCAAATCATCTTTTTTATCGGTGCTTCTATTACATCACAATATTCCTGAACGAGTGCATAAGGAGTTTGATAATCATAGCGACCAGAACAAAAATAAACTGGAATAGATAAACTAGTAATAGAAGAAAAGAAATCGATTGTCAACATTTCTTCCCATAAAACGCCAGATTTTAAATTCCCTGCGAGAAACTTGAACCAATCTAATAGCGTATATTCAGGGGAAAAGAAGCCTTTTCGTATGAAAGAAAAGGAAGATCCGTTTTGGATTGCACCTCCCAATGTGCCAAGCCATTTTCTTTGAATAATAAGGCGTCTCGTATCTAAAAATGGCGGTTTTCCTAATTTTAAAAGGGACGCTAATGCTTTTTTATGATTATATTTTTTTGCAGAACGAATTAAATGCTGATATAGTAATTCCTCGTTTTGTTTCATATGTACAATTTGCCCAATACCGATATAAGCCTCGATATATTGTGGATATTGGTGTGCTATGTTAAGCCCGATAATACTTCCCCAAGAATGACCAGCGAGAAATAGTTTCTGTTTATTGAACTTTTTAAGTACATATTGAATCACTTCTTTTGCATCGGAAATGAATTGTTCGATTGTAAAATTTGCTCCGAAATCTTTCATTGAAAAGGATTTACCTGCCCCGCGCTGATCCCAATTAATTACGATGAAGTGTTTCTCCAATTCTTTTTGAAAATGACGAATAAATCCGATTTGTGCCATGCCTGGTCCACCGTGACAGCATAATAAAATAGGCTGCTCTACGTTTTGCCCGCGCATAAGGAGAGTTTGTTTTCGGTTGTTAATCATAACGCTTTCTATCGTAGCGATACTATTAGGAATGAGTTTTTTATTTTCATTATAGAACTGCGGGGTATTGCTACGAAAAAGCATATTGAAAACCTCCTTTTCTAAAATCGTATGAATCGCACAGGCTATTCGTTTTGCATATACTGTTAGAAAATCATTGTAACATACCATACTAGTGTCATTTCAATATGGGAGGAGGGAAATTGTGACGATTGGAGAAATTATCGATTGTTTAAATAGGCGTGAATCCATCGCTATTATAGCAAAACGTCTTGAAATAAGCCCGTATACATTATCGAAGAAATTAAGATTGATTGGATACGAATATGATGGAGAACAGAAAAAGCGTATTTTTGTAGGAGATGGAGAAGAACCGCGTCACTTACAACTCCAAGAAGCGACAGCCCTTCAATATGCGAAAACGGATTATCAACTATTAATTTATGAACAATTACAAAGTATTTATGAGTTATTAAGAAAGAAAGAAGAAGTAATTGCGCCCATGATGAATATAAGTACAGAAAAAAAGAAACGTACCTTTTCTATTAATAAAGAAATATTAGCAAAACTAGACGTTATATCAGAATCGAAAGGAATTCAAAAATCTAAACTTGTAGAAGAGGCGTTACAACAATTTTTACAACAATATGATTTTAACAACACATCACATATTGATAAATAAAGAAAAGGATACTATGTTCATTGTAAGAACGAGTATCCTTTTTAGGTTTCACATATATGACGGATAAAAGGTTTATGTGTATCTTTTACGGTAAAAAATTAAGATTGTTTATTATGAGTGTACTTAATTTGTTTTTTGAATTCTACCATCGATAATTGGCTGAATAGGTTCTTTTAATTGTTTTACGTAATCGACTAGCGCTTCAAAGTCGTTTGGACCAGTCTCTGGATTTTTACCATTTTTAAATGATACAAATCCATCACCGCCAGAAGCTAAAAAGGCATTTGCCACTACGCTATACGTTTTAGATGGAGATAATTCTTCACCGTTTGTTAAACGTATATTTGTAACTTTTTCACCGTTTGGTTTATTTGCATCCCACGTATATTGAATACCTGAAATTTGAAGCATTCTCGTCGTTCCTTTTTGCCATTGTTGATTTAAAATGTCGCGAATATCTTGACCTGTTAAATCTACTTTAATTAATTGGTTTCCAAAAGGCTGAATGCCGTATAATTCGCCCCATGTAATATCGCCAGCATCTAAGTCATTACGAATGCCGCCCGGATTCATAAGTGCGATTTGAGTTTGCATCGTTTGGCGCTGGGCATCGGCAACTAAATTTCCAAGAGTGGACTCACCAGCATCATTTTGTTTACGGTCGATAGGTGCTGTAGATTTTCCGACAACTTCATTTACAAGCGGTGCAATTTTTTCTTTATATTGATCTAGTTTTTTCTTTACTTGTTTATCAGGCTCTACACCTTCATGGTATGTTGTAACAACTTCAGCTTTTTTCTTTACAATATCTTTTGTTTTACGATCAATTGTTACATCTACATCTGAGAAAGCCATTCCGTAAGAGTTCGCTTGGACGATTAGTTTATTATTTACAGTACCATTTACATACGTGTGACTATGTCCACCAAAAATAACATCAACTTCCGGATCTGTTTCATTTGCAATTCGAGTAAGGTCTCCATTTGTAACACCAGACTCATCTGTTGTTCCACCGACATGAGCAAGGACAACAATGGATTTAACACCGAGACGTTTTAATTGTTGCGCTGATTTATTAATTGCCTCTACCTCGTCAGTGATTTCTACATTTTTAAGCATAGTAGGCATCACGACATTTGGTGTATCAGTTGTAACGACGCCAATGAATCCTATAGGCACACCGTTTACCATTTTTACAGTAAATGGCGGTAAAAATAAGCGACCAGTGGATTTATTATAGAAGTTTGCAGCGACATAAGGGAAGTTAGCTCCTTTGAAATTGCCTGTTTTTTCGTGATAGCCACCGTAAATGAGGCGTTTCATTTCATCGATACCTTCATCAAATTCGTGATTTCCAATTGTACCAACATCAAACTTTAAGTCATTTAAAAATTCAATCGTTGGTTCGTCCTGTAACAACGCTGAAACTGGTGGACTAGCTCCGACAATATCGCCAGCATGTACGAGAAGTGTATTAGGATTTTGCTTTTTACGTTCTTTTAAATAAGTAGCTAAGTAATCAGCACCACCAGCTTCTTTGTTATTAATTTTTTTAATAGTATCTAGTTGTCCATGGAAATCATTAATACCAAGCATTTGTACGTCTATGTAGCGGTTTTGTTCAGCTGGAGTCTGAGATGGGGGAGCGGCAAATACGGTTGAAAAAGTAATGGTGCTTAAAACGGCAACAGTAGGAATAATTTTTTTCCACATAATATAATTCTCCTTTTTTTATAATCTGACATCATACGACATAATTTTAATAGATTCATAGGATTATATCTATATAAAAATTTAGTTTTTTCGAAAAATTAACATATTTACAAAAGTGAATAATAGAGTAACGCTCCTTTTTTGTTGTCGATTTCATGGTGTATCTACTATAATGGAGAAAAAAGTAAAAGGTGAGCAGCATGAAGAAAAAGAAACAAAGACAAATGCAAAGACAATCGCAAATGAATCAACCAAAGAAAGAATCTCTTACATTAGGTGATCAATTAAACGATTCACTTATGCAACAATTAAAAAATAAGAAGAAAGAGTTGCAAGTGAGAGAAGAGAAAAAAGAGGCAGCAGAACTGGAAAGAAAGCGTCAAGAACAAAAAGAACGTGAAAAGAATAAATCATTTGAAGAACTGTTAAGTGAAAGTAACCTTACTTGGAAAGACTTTAAATAATAACGAAAATGATCAGTGAAATAACGCTGATCATTTTTTTGACGAGCTTGTAAGAAAAGGGGAGTTAGAATGAGAAAAATTGTAGTTGTTCCGCATGAAAATCATTGGGGGGAAAAATTTCAAATAGAGGCTGAAAGATTAAAAGCAGCGATGCCAGAAATGGTGAAAATGCATCATATTGGAAGTACGTCAGTGCCGGGACTGGCAGCTAAACCAATTATAGATATGATTATGGAAGTGGAGAGTATCGACAGAGTAGATCATTGGAATGAATGTTTTGAAAAGCTTGGTTACATCGCAAAAGGGGAGAATGGTATTTCAAGACGCCGTTATTTTATTCATGGAACGGAGGAAAAACGCTCGTATCACTTACACGTGTTTGAAAAAGGAAACCCTGAGATAGTAAGGCATTTAGCATTTCGTGATTATATGATGGCTCATTGTGAAGAAGCTGAGGCGTATGCAACTTTAAAGAAAGAATTAGCTGAAAAGTATACATATGAAGGTGCGTTATATTCGGAAGGGAAAACTGAGTTTGTACGTAATGTTGATGAAAAAGCGAAGAAATGGATGGAAAATAATGAGAATGAATGAGCTCGCATTATTTTAGAAAGTATATAAGTTTATTATGTAAACTGTACATATGTTTTGACTTTTTGGTTGAATCTTGTTCAAATAAAGTGGTGGCTTATAAAAAAATGTAATGATGAAAGGGAGACGACTGTGCACATTCCAACAACTACACTTCATAATGGCGTAAAAATGCCGATGATTGGTTTAGGCGTTTATAAAGCGAAAGAAGGCGACGAAGTAAAACAAGCAGTAAAAACAGCGCTAGAAGTTGGATACCGTTCGATTGATACAGCAGCTGTATATGAAAATGAAAGCGGTGTCGGAGAAGCGGTTCGTGAATCAGGAATTTCGAGAGAAGACATCTTTATTACAACAAAAGTTTGGAATGACGATCAAGGATACGAGGAAACACTTGAGGCGTTTGAGAAAAGCTTAAAAAAATTACAAATGGACTATGTAGATTTATATTTAATACATTGGCCAATAAGAGGGAAGTATGTTGATACGTACCGAGCGTTAGAAAAACTGTATGAAGAAGGTAAAGTGCGCGCGATTGGCGTTTCTAATTTCCATAAACATCATTTAGAACTGCTATTACCAAATTGCAAAGTAAAGCCGATGGTAAACCAAGTGGAACTTCATCCGATGTTAACACAATTTGAATTGCGTAATTTTTGTCAAGGTGAGCAAATTCAAATGGAAGCATGGAGCCCATTAATGAGAGGCGGCGAAGTATTTCAGCACCCGATTATTCAGGCTATTGCTACTAAATATGAAAAAACACCTGCGCAAGTTATATTAAGGTGGGATATTCAAAGCGGGATTGTGACGATTCCTAAGTCTGTTACACCATCTCGCATTCAGGAGAATTTTTCTATCTTTGACTTTTCATTAACAGAAGAAGAGATGACTCAAATTAATACGTTAAATCGTAATTTACATGTAGGAACGAATCCTGATAAATATGATACGTTATAAAAAGACGCTACCAGTATGGTAGCGTCTTTTTAACGATGTAAAGCGTACGTATCACATTTCGCAATTTGCTGAAGCTGTATATATTCTGCTGTTGTTAACTTTGTTTGTTTACTAGACTGTACATTTTCTTGTAATTGCCCAATAGAGCTTGCACCAGGTATAACGGCTGCAACAGTTTCGTTATGTAAGCAATATTGAATAGCTGTTCCTGTTAAAGAGCTTTCCTCGATTAATTCTTTTACACTCGCGAGTGTCTCATATAATTCATCGTAAGAATAAGAAAGGTAATCCTTTTCTTTTACTCTATCTATCTTTCTTGCATTGTTGTCAGTTAGAATTCCTTTTGCAAGTGGTCCGCGAGCAATGACGCTAATTTGATGTTCATTTAGAAGTGGGAACCATTCTTCAGGGCGACGATTCAAAAGGCTATATTCCATTAGTACACTAACGATATTTGAACGTTTTGCATATTCACGGATGACATTTGGACGTATTGAAGAAATACCATATTGGCGAATGATACCTTCTTTTTTTAATTCTTCAAAGGCTTCAATTGTTTCATCTATAGAATCTTCAATCGTCCCGCCATGAAGTTGATATAAATCAATATAATCAGTTTGAAGTCTACGTAAACTTTCTTTCACTTCAGCCTTTATGTAATTTTTAGAAGGATCCCAAGACCAGCCGTTTTTTTCTTCTGTCCATCGATTTCCAACTTTCGTTGTAAGAATAATTTGGTCTCGTTTTCCTTTTAAGGCTTTTCCAACAAATTCTTCGTTTAATCCATAATCATATAAATCCGCTGTATCAAAAAAATTGATTCCTAAATCGATTGCTTCATCGATAATACGCAAGGCTTCTTTTTCAGATGTACCGAGAGACATACAGCCAAGTCCCATTTCTGTCACAAATAAATCTGAGTTTCCTAATTGACGTTTTTTCATAAGTCAACCTCCTTCTCCTTATTCTTATTGTACGCAAGGGAAAAGAGGTTGACAAACGTTTACTTTTTAGTTGCTGTAATCCACTCTTGTACAGTTGTATACTCTTTGCCATATTGTTTTAGCTTATGGCGAATTTGCCATGCTTTTCCGACTAAAGTGACGCGATTTGGTAAAATATAAACTTTCATTTCTATCACGCTCCTTTCAATGTGGTAAAATGTATGAGGAAAGAATAGGAAATAGAACAGGGAGATGAAGTAGTATGAGTAATCTTGCAGAGAGAACAGTAAAAACTGAGCCGATTTTTGATGGTAGAGTTATAAAAGTTCGTGTTGATGATGTAGTATTACCAAATGGAGCAATGAGTAAACGTGAAATTGTAAATCACCCTGGTGCAGTTGCTATTATTGCTATTACTGATGAGGGGAAAATTGTGCTTGTTGAGCAGTATCGTAAAGCGCTTGAAAAGGCGATTATAGAAATTCCGGCTGGCAAGTTAGAACCAGGTGAAAAACCTGAGGTGACAGCAGTTCGTGAATTAGAAGAGGAAACAGGTTATGTATGTGAAAATATGGAGCTTATTACTTCTTTCTATACATCTCCAGGATTTGCAGATGAAATTTTATATGTATATAAAGCGACAGGTTTGACGAAAAAAGAAAATAAAGCTGCGTTAGATGAAGATGAGTTTGTGGAATTAATGGAAGTATCATTAGAAGAAGCAACTACTCTTATGAAAGATCTTCGTATTCACGATGCGAAGACGATGTTTGCAGTACAATATTTACAACTACAAAAATAAACACTCGCCAAAGGCGAGTGTTTTTAATTAATTTTTGCATATACGCGTGCATCACGTAAGCTACCATCTGGTGCTATGAAATCATTTTCCATTGTACCTTCTAGAATAAATTCTAAACGTTCTGCTAAGTTACATGCATTTGTATTTGTTGCATCAATACGAATTTCAATTCTTCGAGCGCTTAGCTTATCAAAGGCAAATTGAATGGCACCTTTCACAGCTTCGGTCATATAGCCTTGTTTTGTATAAGCGCTATGTAGCCAGAAGTGAAGTGAAAACTTTGGAATATCCCAGTTTTCAGGCTTGAGCGTTATAGCTCCGATGAATGTACCAGATACTTTATCGTATAAGTGAAAATCAAGTGTTTCACGAAGTAAAAACTGTCCGTGAGCGTTACGAACGATTTCTTCAGCACTTTCTTCTGTTTCAGCGTTAATTGGCATCCACGGTACTAAGTCTTCTAGAGAAGCTTGTATTGCTTCATACACTTCTGCACCATCACCTGGAAATGGCTTACGAACCTGTAAGCGTTCAGTTTGAAATAATGTTGGAAAATCTAATAATAATGGTTTCAAGAGAAATCCCTCCTATTCTCTACTTTTTAGTTTAGCAAAGTAGAGCGGAATTTCAATGTTAATTCGTCATACTTTTTTCTTTCTTTCATACATTTTTAGTAAGAGTGTGAACGGAGGGAAGAAAAATGTGGAGAAAAACTTGGCAAGACCGTGTAATGTCTCACATACAGGAAAACTCTTCATTATATATATTTAACGCTGTTTTGTTATTGATGGGAGTAATATTTGGAGCGATTCTTGTAAATAGTTTACAATTAAATCAAAAACAAGATTTATCATTTTATTTGCAACGTTTTTTTGGACAAGTTTCTAAAGGAGAATTTGCTATTGCAGGCGAAATGTTTCGAGAAAGTTACTTTTCACAATTAAAATACATTGGATTTATTTGGATTTTAGGGATTTCAATTATTGGATTGCCACTCATTTTTATTTTATTATTTGCAAAAGGAGTAGTTGTCGGATTTACAGTAGGTTTCTTAGTAAGTCAGCATGGATGGAATGGATTATTATTAGCATTCGTTTCTGTATTGCCACAAAATCTCATTATCATCCCAGTATTTCTCGTTATGACAACAATTGCCGCAAGTTTTTCCTTACGCATGATTAGGCATCAATTTATCCGAAAAATAACTGAGCCGCTATTACCATTATTGATCCGTTATACATGCTTCTTTCTTGTAATTGGAGCGGTGTTAGCTCTTGCTTCTAGTGTAGAGGCTTATGCATCACCAGTTTTAATGAAAGAAGTCGTTGAGGCTATTAATAAACAATAAATACTTTATGAGAATAATTATCAATTTGTTTTTATTGTTTTTCTTTTGACAGAAGCCCTTCTTCTGATATAATGGTGTAAGAGTGGCGAGGAGGGAGTAGTACCGAATGGAAGAAAGAATTGAACGAATTAAGAAGCAATTACATGCAGCGAGCTACAAATTAACACCGCAACGTGAAGCAACAGTTCGTGTGCTGCTAGAAAATGAAGAAGATCATTTAAGCGCAGAAGATGTTTACCTCCTTGTAAAAGAAAAGTCGCCAGAGATCGGATTAGCAACCGTCTATCGAACTTTAGAACTATTATCTGAGTTAAAAGTTGTCGATAAGATTAACTTCGGAGACGGTGTTTCACGCTATGACTTACGCCAAGAAGGTGCGCAGCGTTTCCACCATCATTTGATTTGTACACAATGTGGTGCTGTACAAGAAATACAAGAAGATTTACTTGGTGAAGTGGAAAGGAAAGTAGAACATGACTGGAGCTTTAAGGTGAAGGATCATCGTTTAACATTCCATGGGATTTGTAAAAATTGTCAAGAAAATGAAACGGATGAAAAATAACCTTTTCCTATTTAACTAGGAAGAGGTTTTTTATTTGAATAAGGTATAAATTGGTGAAAGCTTGGCATATGTTGTAATAACTTATATTTTGGAGGAATTTACAATGCGCCGAGCTTTAAAATTAACTTTTGATGGGATAAAAGTATTTTTATTATTTACAAGTTGTACGATTTTGTTTTATTTCGCTATACTATGGATAAATGAAGAATATGAAAGCTATCATCGTTATGAAAAGCCAAAAGAAGAGACTGTAGAAAAAGTATCAGGGAATGAAGAGCCGGCAAAGGATGCTTTCGTAAATAGAATGATGTTTTTCTATGAAAATGGGGAGTAGTGTAGATTGGAAGATCAATTAAAAGATTTTATTCATTATATGGTTGTTGAAAAAGGACTAGCGAAAAATACAGTAGTATCTTATGAACGTGATTTAAAAAGTTATGTAAAGTATTTGCAAAATGTAGAACAAGCGAAAAGCTTTCACGAAGTGACACGCTTGCACATTGTTAACTTTCTGCAGCACTTAAAAGAAAACGGAAAATCTTCGAAAACATTAGCACGTCATATTGCATCGATTCGTTCGTTTCACCAATTTTTACTTCGTGAACGAGCGGTAGAGCACGATCCATCCGTACATATTGAAACGCCGCAAGGAGAACGGAAATTACCGAAAGTATTGTCAGTTGATGAAGTAGAGGCGTTACTGCAGACACCAAAAATGACGAGCGCTTTTGGAGTTCGTGATAAAGCGATGCTAGAGTTATTGTATGCAACAGGACTTCGTGTTTCAGAATTAATTGCATTAAATTTAGAAGATGTACATTTAACGATGGGATTTGTTCGATGCATAGGGAAAGGGAATAAAGAAAGAATTATTCCACTAGGAAGTTTAGCGACGGAAGCGATTCAAAAGTATATTGAAAAGGGAAGAAGAGAATTGATGGGGAAAAAAGTAGTAGATGCACTCTTTTTAAACCATCATGGCAATCGATTATCAAGACAAGGATTTTGGAAAATTTTAAAACGATTAGCGAAAGAAGCAAATATTGAAAAAGAGCTTACACCTCATACATTACGTCATTCTTTTGCTACGCATTTATTAGAAAATGGAGCAGACTTACGTGCTGTGCAAGAAATGCTTGGACATGCAGATATTTCAACGACACAAATTTATACGCATGTTTCAAAAACTAGATTAAAAGATGTATATAAACAGTTTCATCCGAGAGCATAGGTACTATGCTCTTTTTTCATAGATTCAAAAGGCTATAGCACTTCACAGAAACTTCACAAACATTTCGTACATTGTTTTCAGCAGAAGACTAGAATATTACAATGTATTTCCTCTATACTAAATAAAGTATGAAGGAGGAAATGATGATGAAAAAACTTATTATGACTTTATTTATCGCGATGCTAGCATTGGCTGGCTGTAATACAAACAAAGAAGAACCGAAAAAAGAACAGAAACTAGAAGCTGTAAAAGTAGCAGTTCAAACAAATCCGAAAGAAATTAAACCTGGTGAAAAAACAGAAGTACAAGCACTTGTTACACAAGGAAAAGAAAAGGTAACAGATGCTGATGATGTAAAGTTTGAAATTTGGAAAGCTGGCGACGAAAAGCACGAGATGCTAGAAGGTAAGCATAAAGGAAAAGGTGTTTATGCTGTAGAGAAAACGTTCGAGACGGATGGCGTATACCATATTATCGCTCACACAAATGCGCGTGAAATGCATGTTATGCCAGAAGTAAAAGTGGCTGTAGGAAATGCGAAAGTAGAAGATGCGAAAAAAGAAAATAGTGATCATGGTGCAGGACATGGCGATCATAAAAGCGATACAATGATTCACCTTATGGCTGGTGACATAAAAGCAAATGCTGAATCAACAATGAAAGTTCATTTAAAACAAAAAGAAGAAGCTTTAACTGGTGCTGAAGTACAACTTGAGATTTGGAAAGATGGTGTGGAAAAACACGAATTCATTCCAGCAAAAGAAGGAAATAAAGGGGAGTATGAAACGAAACATACTTTCAAAGAAAAGGGTTCTTACAAAGTGAAAGTTCATGTTAAAAAAGGCGAATTGCATGAACATAAAGAAGAAACAGTAGAAGTAAAATAAAAAGGTAGCTCTTTAGAGCTGCTTTTTTTATTTTTATTCTGAAAATGATTAGTGGGAAAGAACAAAACCGCCACTGATTAAAATTTCACTTTATATGAAGAAATAAATCATAAAATGATTAGCACTTCTGTGCATAATGGATTACAATAGAAGTGTGAAGAAAATGAGAAATTCTACGAAAATGTATTAAAAAGAAAGCGTAAACATGTTATGATATCAGTATCAGATGTCTGACATCTGACTTAGAAAAAACTAGAAATGTTTTTGAGTCGTTTCAAGGTAAACGAAATAGGTTAGAGAATGATTTAAAGAAGTACTGTTTGATAATGAGAACGAAAGATAATTCTTATGGAGAACAGTTTCACTTTATAGCGTTTTGAACATACTACAAGAAGTAGAACTGAACTTATAGGAGGTCGCAGTTATGAATAAATATAAACGTATATTCCTAGTCGTAATGGACTCTGTTGGAATCGGTGAAGCACCAGATGCTGAACAATTTGGTGATTTAGGATCTGACACAATTGGTCACATTGCTGAACATATGAATGGGTTACAAATGCCTAACATGGTGAAATTAGGTCTTGGTAACATTCGTGAAATGAAAGGCATCTCTAAAGTAGAAAAACCACTTGGATATTATACAAAAATGCAAGAAAAATCTACTGGTAAAGATACAATGACAGGCCACTGGGAAATCATGGGTCTTTACATTGATACACCATTCCAAGTGTTCCCAGAAGGATTCCCAAAAGAATTACTTGATGAATTAGAAGAAAAAACAGGCCGTAAAATCATCGGTAATAAACCAGCTTCTGGAACTGAAATTCTTGATGAACTTGGTCAAGAACAAATGGAAACAGGCTCTTTAATTGTTTACACTTCTGCTGATAGCGTACTACAAATCGCAGCACACGAAGAAGTAGTGCCGCTTGATGAGTTATATAAAATTTGTAAAATTGCACGTGAATTAACGTTAGATGAGAAGTACATGGTAGGCCGTGTTATTGCTCGTCCATTCGTTGGTGAGCCTGGAAACTTTACACGTACACCGAACCGTCATGACTATGCATTAAAACCATTCGGCCGTACAGTAATGAATGAATTAAAAGATAGTGATTATGATGTGATTGCTATCGGTAAAATCTCTGACATCTATGATGGTGAAGGGGTAACTGAATCACTTCGTACGAAGTCTAACATGGATGGAATGGATAAGCTTGTAGATACATTAAATATGGACTTTACAGGTCTTAGCTTCTTAAACTTAGTTGACTTTGATGCATTATTCGGTCACCGTCGTGATCCACAAGGATACGGAGAAGCTCTGCAAGAATATGATGCACGTCTTCCAGAAGTATTCGAAAAACTAAAAGAAGATGATCTATTATTAATTACAGCAGACCACGGTAATGACCCAGTGCATCATGGTACTGATCATACACGTGAATATGTACCGTTATTAGCATATAGCCCAAGCATGAAAGAAGGCGGAAAAGAGTTACCACTTCGTCAAACATTTGCTGATATTGGTGCAACTGTAGCAGAAAACTTCGGTGTGAAAATGCCAGAATACGGAACAAGCTTCTTAAACGAGCTAAAGAAATAGGGGGATAAACAAATGAATCGTGAACTTATTACAAAATCAGCTTCATATTTAAAAGAGAAATTTCAAGAGACACCACAAGTAGGACTAATCCTTGGATCTGGACTAGGTGTATTAGCAGATGAAATCGAGAATGCAGTAACAGTACCTTACAGTGAAATCCCTGAATTCCCAGTTTCCACTGTAGAAGGCCATGCAGGTCAACTAGTATTTGGTACACTTCAAGGTGTAACGGTAGTAGCAATGCAAGGACGTTTCCACTTCTATGAAGGATATGATATGCAAAAAGTAACATTCCCAGTTCGTGTTATGAAAGAACTAGGAGTAGAAACAGTTGTTGTAACAAATGCAGCTGGTGGTGTAAATACATCATTCGAACCAGGCGATCTTATGTTAATTTCAGATCACATTAACTTCATGGGTACAAATCCATTAATCGGACCAAATGATTCTGAAATGGGTGTACGTTTCCCTGATATGTCTACATCATATACAGTAGAGCTTCGCGAAATGGCGAAACAAGTTGCAGCAGACTTAAATATTAAAGTACAAGAAGGTGTATACGTTGGAATGACAGGTCCTGTATATGAAACACCTGCTGAAATTCGTATGCTTCGCACACTTGGTGGAGATGCAGTTGGTATGTCAACAGTACCTGAAGTAATTGTAGCGCGTCACGCTGGTATGAAAGTACTTGGTATTTCTTGTATTTCAAATATGGCAGCTGGTATTTTAGATCAGCCACTTCACCACGATGAAGTAATCGAAACGACAGAACGTGTTAAAGCTAACTTCTTAGCATTAGTAAAAGCAATCGTAAAACAAATGAAGGGGTGACCTCACAATGAGAATGGTGGACCTAATTGCAAAAAAACGTGACGGACATGCATTAACGACAGAAGAAATTAACTTTATTGTTGAAGGATATACAAATGGTGATATTCCTGATTATCAAGTAAGTTCACTTGCAATGGCAATTTTCTTCCAAGATATGAACGATCAAGAACGTGCAGATTTAACGATGGCAATGGTAAATAGCGGTGATACAATCGACTTATCAGCTATTGAAGGAGTAAAAGTAGATAAGCACTCGACAGGTGGCGTTGGTGATACAACAACACTTGTATTAGGTCCATTAGTAGCCGCTTTAGGTGTACCGGTTGCAAAAATGTCTGGACGTGGTCTAGGACATACTGGTGGTACAATTGATAAATTAGAAGCAGTTCCAGGATTCCATGTTGAAATCGAAAATGATGAATTCATGCGTCTTGTAAATGAAAATAAAATCGCAGTTATTGGTCAAAGTGGAAACTTAACACCTGCGGATAAAAAATTGTATGCACTTCGTGATGTAACGGCAACAGTAAACTCAATTCCGCTTATTGCAAGCTCAATTATGAGTAAAAAAATTGCTGCTGGTGCAGATGCAATTGTTCTTGATGTAAAAACTGGAGCAGGTGCATTTATGAAAACAGATGAAGATGCAAAACGTTTAGCAGAAGCAATGGTGCGCATTGGTAATAACGTTGGTCGTAATACGATGGCTGTTATTTCTGATATGAGTCAACCACTTGGTGAGGCTATTGGTAACGCACTTGAAGTACAAGAAGCAATTGATACATTACAAGGTAAAGGACCGAAAGATTTAGAAGAGTTATGTTTAACGCTTGGAAGTCAAATGGTATACCTTGCTGGACAAGCTTCATCTCTAGAAGATGCGCGTGAGAAATTAATTGAAGTAATGAACAACGGTAAGGCGCTAGAATCATTTAAAACGTTCTTATCAGCGCAAGGCGGCGATGCATCTGTTGTTGATGATCCTTCTAAATTACCACAAGCACAATTTAAAATTGAAGTGGAAGCGAAGGAAGACGGTTATGTATCAGAAATCGTTGCAGATGAAATCGGAACAGCAGCAATGCTTTTAGGAGCAGGACGTGCGACGAAGGAATCTGAAATTGATTTAGCAGTTGGCTTAATGCTTCGTAAAAAAGTAGGGGACAGCGTGAAAAAAGGTGAATCCCTTGTTACCATTTACGCAAACCGTGAAAATGTAGAAGACGTAAAAGCAAAAATTTATGAGAACATGAAGATCTCTAAAGAGCATGTAGATGCACCAACATTAGTGCACGGCATCGTTACTGAATAATAAAGAAGGGCCAGGGAGTATTTCTCCTTGGCTTTTTTTACTATTTTTTGTTTATAATAATAATGGGTGAAAATATGATTAGAATTTGTGCAATAACAAAAACAGATGAAGTATTATATGATGTTTCGTTAGAGGAAACAAAGAAAGACCATATTGTATGGTATTGGCTAGATTTATATAAGCCAACGAAAGAAGAGTATACATACATTTTGCAAGATCATTTTAAGTTCCATCCCCTTGCAATTGAAGACTGCATAGAATATGTACAGAGGCCAAAAGTTGATTTTTATGATGGATATAACTTTTTAGTTCTTCATGCATTTGGTGAGGATGGATTAGAACCTCACGAGATTGATTTATTTATTAGTGATCGTTATATTGTTTCTTTCCACTTTTCGCATAACAATGCAATTGAAAGAGTATGGAAAACGCTTGGAGAAAAGAAGCGTATTAAAAATAGTCCCCTGCACGTAGCGCATACAATTATCGATCAAATTGTAGATGACTATTTTGCGCCTGTATATTACATTGAGGATCATTTAAATGCAATTGATGATAATTTAACGGGTGAAACGGCAGGAAGTGTACTAGAAGAAGTATTTGATATACGTGCAGATTTATCGAAGTTAAGACGTACAATTATTCCGATGCGTGATTTATTGTATCGTATTTTAAATTCGACTCGTTTTTACGGTATAAGTGATCATGAAATTTATTTTAAAGATATACATGATCATTTGCTTAAATTGACCGAAATGATTGAAGCAAGCCGGGAGTTAACAGCAGATATTCGAGATAGCTATTTTTCATTAAACTCGCATCATATGAATAACATTATGAAAACATTAACTGTATTCTCGACTATTTTCATGCCATTAACATTTATTGCGGGAGTATATGGAATGAACTTTACGCATATGCCAGAGCTCGGTGGACAATATAGTTATTTTATTTGTTTACTTATTATGGCACTAATTGGTGGCGGCATGATGGCTTGGTTTTATAAAAAAGGATGGTTTAAGTAAAAAACACCGAGGGAAAATTCCTCGGTGTTTTTACTTAACCAATAGCATGTAATACGAACATGGCTAAGAATAAGCATGTAATGATATACATAGACGGTGCGACTTCTTTACGCTTTCCAAGAGCAACTTTTAAGATAGGATAAGCAATAAATCCGAACGCAATGCCATCAGCGATACTATATGTGAGCGGGATCATGACGATAATTAAGAACGCTGGAAATCCTTCTGAAAAATCGTTCAGAGGAATTTGTTGAATGCTTGTAATCATCAGGCCGCCAATAATAATTAAGATTGGTGCAATGGCACTATCAGGAATTAGTTTGACAAACGGAAGTGCAAACAGTGATGCAAAGAATAACAACCCTGTAACGATAGACGTCAGACCTGTTTTTCCGCCTGCAGTAATACCTGCGGCACTCTCTACTGTTGATACGGTAGGGCTTGTGCCAAATAGACCACATGTCATTGCTGAAATTGCATTGGCTTGGTAAGCACGTGGGAATTTACGGTCATCTTCTAATAAACCGTGCAGAAGTCCCATGTTCTCAAAAATAAGCACCATGCTTAAGGAGAATGTTGCAATCCAAAATGGTAAGGAAGAAAGTTTGCCAAATGACATAGCCCCAAACACATCGCCGTAATTAGCGAATGAGAATGAACTATTTCCGATTTGACTTGTATCAACAAGGCCAAACAGCCATGCAATACCAGTTCCTATTGCAATCGTCCATAAAAAGTTTCCACGTACGTTACGAATAAATAATACGAGTGCAACGATAAGAGTAAGCACGGTCGCAAGAACGACAGGGCTACTTAATTTACCCATTGCAACAGCAGTATTTGGATTCGAAACGACTAAACCACCTTTTTGCAATCCGATAAATGCTAAAAATAATCCGATGCCGACAGTGATAGCTTCCTTTAGTGACTTTGGAATCGATACTGAAAGCACGCGAGCGATTGGTGTAAACGCAGCAATTGCAAAAATAATACCAGAGATGAAGACAGCTGCTAATGCTTCCTGCCAAGTTAATCCGAGCGTATGGACAGCAGTGTACGTGAAGAATGCATTTACACCCATACCAGGGACAAGAATAGCAGGTGCATTTGCCCAAAATGCCATGAGCAGACATCCGACAAATGAACTGAAAACAGTTGCTAAAATTCCAGCTTCAAGAGGAATGCCAGCATCGGATAAAATGGATGCATTTACAATCATAATATATACGATCGTAAAAAATGACGTAACTCCAGCTAAAACTTCTTGTTTTGGTGATGTTTCGTGTAAACCTAATTTAAATGTTCTTTCAAGTATTCCTTTCATGTTAAACCTTCTTTTTCATATCCCTCTCCCACCCGTGATATCTCTTTCGTAAGAGCTCACCGTCCTTTATTATATCAGAACATCATGTTTTTACAACAAGGAAAATGATAACGTTTACTTATAAATAGAATTATTTATAAATACGTAAAAATCGCCCGTATTGTAGAAATGATCTCTAATTCTCCCGATTGAATGGGAGGAGCTGCTTGTGCATGTAAAGTAGCATAGGACGCGACTTCCCTTGGTAATTGAGCAGATTCTTCAACGAATGAGAGTGGAACAGGATTAATGTTTAAATTGTATATACTCGCAATAGCACGAGCTTTTTCTACAGCTTGTTGCAGGGCTTGAATGAGAGCTTGCTCATAATATTTAATTGGGTGAGATATTCGAAACCGTAAACCTTTTGCTACGTTTGCTCCATTTGAAACGGCTATATCATATACTTCCCCTGCTTTTTGTACATTTAAAACGGTAATTTCATACAAATGTTCCACCCGATATCCTTGTAGTAATGCTTTATCATTTACATACTCGTATTGAGGAGTGATTGTATAAGAAATCGTTTCTATATCTTTATCAGCGATACCAAGCTGTTTAAGTGCATCCAGCAATTGTTTTGATTGCACTGCATTTTCTTCTTGCGCTTGTTTCACATTTTTACTATCAGTTCGAATGCCAAGTGTTAGTATAACGACATTTGGTTTCGCTTTGACAATACCCTCACCTTGTACAGTAATAGTCGCTTCTTTACCAGTATTAGCTGTGCGTACATTGTGTAAATAAGGATTCATTCCACCTTGCATCTTCCATCACCATCCTTTTTATATGTATATGTGTGAACAAAAAAGAAATTTGTATGAAAAAGTTACATAAATGGGAATGTTAAAGAAAGAAAGCATATACAACGAGGGTATTTATAGATTATAATATGTGTAAATATGATAAAAAAGGGACGAGGCTAGTGAACGAAAAAAGAGAAACACTGATTTTAGAGTTATCCGGATCATTTCGAAAGATGATACGTTTATTACAAAATGATATTAATACACGTTTTGCAGAACATATGCCATATAATGAATTTTCTGTATTACGCGCGTTATTTTTAAACAGTCCACAGATGGCTTCGCAAATTGCGAGTGAAGTAAACGTAACCTCCAGTCATATTACAGCTGTTACAGATCGTCTTGTACGAAAAGGATTAGTAGAAAGAAAACGTTCTAATTCAGACCGTCGTATCGTGTACTTAGAAATTACAGAGCACGGAAGAGAAGTAACTGAAAAACTAGAAGCTGTACGAAAAGAATATTATAAAGAGAGATTTAAAGGTTGGAGCGACCAAGAAATAGAAATGGTGTTAGAGCTATTTGGCCGCGTATTATAATAAATGAGGATAGGGAGCGAAAGCTTTCCTATCCTTTTTCTTTTGAATAAAAACATTTTGAAACTCCAATACTTTAATTAAAAAGAATCGGAGTGAAAAATAATGAAACGTATTTGTACGCTTTTCATTATGATTGGAAGTTTTTTCTGTTTTCATCAATTCGTGGATGCCGCAACGCCTCTTCAAGTCGTTCAAAAAGAATTACAACATATTTCAAATAAGCAACCTGTTTTATATTCAAAACTATGGATTCGCTCTATGCAGAATGCTATTTTATTTCATCACAGTGATAACATTCGGCATGAAGATACGATAAGCAATGTAACGAAGTCTTCTCTTGTAAAAGTAAAACAACTTCGACTTCAAAAAGCATCACAGTACATCCCGAGATTATCACAATATATTTCTAAGTTTGAGGCTGAGAATGTGCAAGTGTATTATGTTGCAGCGCGTTATGAAGTAAAAAAAGAAAATCCGTATCAATTAAATGGAATGAATTATTTTATGCAAGTGTTTATTCAACAAGGTGGAGAATGGAGAATTGCTGAAAGTATAGTTGCTCCAACAGATCAAATTGTCGCAAATGGTGACGGGTTTGGAACGAAACAAGAAAAAGAGTATGGGAAAAGAAGAGAGAATGTGAAATAACCTCTTTATTTGGATCGGGATATATAAAAAAAAGCATTGCTCTTGTGCAATGCTTTTTTTATTTGGTTCATATAACAGTTAAATAATTCATGGCATATTTATTTCCTTGCAAAAGCAAACTTCAATTTTAATAGACGTGTAAAAATGAAGTAACTTATGGTAGCGAATAGGAAAAATCCAACATAATAAGACAGAAGTGCATCTCGTCCGCCTAATATTCTACCACCAAGTAGTCCGAAGCATAGAACAGTGCAAATTATGAACCATTTTTGCAAGTTAGGAAACAATAGTATTTTTCCACTTTGTTCGTTCGGTGTACGTGTGTATAGAAAGGTTGCTATTGATAAAAAGGTAATGATGTAAGAAAATGGTGTTAATAGTGTCCAAGGAGAAGGTACAGAAATACGCTCCGTAGGATTGTCCTGTGATGCACTGGGAAGTTTATTGCCATAGTCATCAAATGTTTCTATCGGGTGGTAATCATAAGTAATAGAAAAATATTCTAATGGTGAAATGATACCTATATGTTGTAAGTACTCATGAGTATGGTACTCTATTTCTCCCATTGCATCTACAGACCATTGTGTGTGTGAATAAATGAATCCGGAAATTAACAATCCAAAACCGTATGGTAAAAATAATAGAATGATAGTTAAAATACTTTGAGAAAATATATGTCCAGTAATAGTCCCGATAAATAAGGCGAATGTATAAATAGCGGTAAGTACAACGGTAGCATATAGAAAGTAACTATAGAACGGAGCAAAGGTTTGATACTCATTGTGAAACGACATGTTCTTTATTCCGTACATACTAATCCAGCAAACAATTTGTACTGTAATAATATTGAAAACACCAAGCCACCATTTTGTTAAAAAAATATCCTTTCGTTTAAAAGGCATCGAGAATAGAAAATCATTTGATTGATTATTACGTTCCCATCCAATTAAAAGACAAGCGAGTGCAATTAGAGTAGCTCCTTGAAAGAAGACGGTACCATCAGATGTCTGGAAATAGTAGGAGTAGTAATATGTATAGTCACCAAACTTCATTTTTGATAGTTTTAGTTGCATTTGCGCTTCTTGATAATATTTATAAGGTAGTTGATATAAACTAGTTAACCAAAATAATAGAATTATATATTTTCCTTGCTTCCATTGCCTCATCCATAAAGCTTTATGAAACATGTGAATCCTCCTCAAATGTAGTGATAAAAATATCTTCAAGTGACATTGTTAACTCTTCAATGAGTATAGGTTGTTCTTTATAAAACTTCTCCAGTGTTGTAGCCACATTTCCCTGAATTAAGATTGTATATACTTTTCCTGTTTGATTTAATATTTTAATATTGCTTAAGTTTTCTAGTTTTTGAGGTAGTGAACGTTCATAAGCTACTTGGATTTTAGCAAATCGTGATTTTGCATCGTCTAGTGATGTAATAGAAGATATAGTATGGCCTTTTAAAATAATGATTGTATCTGCAATTTGTTCCACTTCATCTAAATGGTGAGTTGAGATGAAAATGGTAATTTCTTTTTCTGCAACTTCTCCAACGAGAAACTGTAAAATCTGCCTTTTCACGATAGGATCAAGTCCATTTGTCGGTTCATCTAAAATGATATATTCTGCTTTTGTAGAAACAGCTAAAATGATGGCGAGCAGTGCTTTCATTCCTTTTGAATAGCTACGAATTCGTTTGTTTGGTAAGTTAAAACGTTCTAACAGTTCATAGAAATACTGTTCATCAAATGCTGTATAAACGGCTTTATAAAATTTTACAATTTCTTTTATCGTATAGCCGTTCAGTATGTTAGTAGAATCCGGAACATATACGATTTTTTGCTTTATTTCAGGACACTGATGAATGTTTGTATCTTCATATGTAACGGTCCCTTCATCAGGGTCTAAAATACCGACCATCGTTCGCAATAAAGTTGTTTTCCCTGCACCGTTTCTTCCGAGTAATCCGATGATACTCCCTCTTTGCAATGTGAAAGAAACATCGTCTAAAATCGTTTGATTATCAATTGTTTTCTTCAAGCTTGTCACTTTCAGCATCTGTATTTCCTCCAATCTCTTTATAGTATGAATCTATCCAATCATGAATTTTATCTTTCGTCACACCAAGATAAGAGGCTTCTAATAGTAATTGATGAAATTGCTTTTCAACCATAGCGATTTTCCTTTCGTCTAATGTTGGGGTAATCGATTGGGATACAAATGTTCCTTTTCCTCGTAATGTTTCAATAATCCCTTGTCGCTCTAACTCTTGATACGCTTTACTCACTGTATTTGGATTTATAACGAGTAAAGAAGCGAGTTCTCGTACAGAAGGTAGTTTGTCACTTGGAGCTAACATGTTCTTTAATACGAGTTCTTTTATATTTTGAACAATTTGTTCCCATATCGGAGTGTTGCTTCTTGGATCAAGTTGAATATGCAAGAGCAATGTCTCCTTTCTAACTTGTATTAAGTGTACTATTGTGAGTAATACACTTAATACAATAAAGGTGATGAATGTGTTTGTCAACTGAAAATGTTAGAAAAATATGGTATTAAAAAACAGTAAATTGGAAAAAATAGGTTTGATATAGAATGGAGGGTTAGTCATGAAGCGAGTTTTTGGAATACTTGTTTGTTTCATGTTATTGCTTTCTGGTACTTCAGTTAGTTTCGCACAATCTGAGAAGACGAAGCAGGAGAAAACAGAAGAAACAACGCCGAAGTTAGCGGAACAAGCGTCATCAGCAATTGTAATTGAACAAGATACAGGTAAAGTTTTGTTTGATAAAAATCCAAATGAGAAGTTACCACCTGCTAGTATGACGAAGATTATGACAATGCTATTAATTATGGAACAAGTTGAAAAAGGAAAATTAAAACTGACCGATAAAGTGAGAGCAAGTGAGCATGCAGCTTCAATGGGTGGATCACAAATCTTTTTAGAGCCTGGAGAAGAGATGACCGTAAATGAAATGCTAAAGGGTATTGCAATTGCATCTGGAAATGATGCGTCTGTTGCAGTAGCAGAGCATATCGCTGGTTCAGAAGAAGGTTTTGTAAATATGATGAACAAAAAAGCGAAAGATTTAGGACTGAAAAATACTCATTTTCAAAATCCGACAGGTCTTCCGGCTAAAGATCATTATTCCACAGCAAATGATATGGCTATAATGGCGAAAGAATTGATGAAGTACCCACTTATTCGCAAATACACAGGAAAATACGAAGACTATTTACGTGAAGATACGGATAAGAAGTTTTGGCTCGTTAATACGAATAAGTTAGTGCGTTTTTATCCTGGAGTAGATGGTGTAAAAACGGGCTTTACGACAGAAGCAAAATATTGTTTAACAGCATCGGCTGAAAAGAATGGGATGCGTGTTATTTCAGTTGTTATGGGAGCACCTACATCGAAAGAACGGAACAATCAAGTAACGAAGCTTCTTGACTACGCATTTGGTCAATATATGACAAAGAAATTGTATACACGAGGCGAAAAAATTAAGACTGTCCAAGTAGGAAAAGGGAAAAAAGAAAAAGTAGATTTAGTTGCGTCAGATAATGTATCTCTTCTTATGAAGAAGGGCGAAAATATGGACAAGGTAAAGCAAGAAGTAATTGCTGAAAAGAAAGTGAAAGCACCAATTAAAAAGGGCGATGCGCTTGGTACACTTGTTATAAAAAAAGATCAAGATGTTTTATTAAAACAAACAATTGTAGCAAAAGAAGATGTTGCTGCAGCGAGCTGGTGGGAGTTATTTAAAAGAAGTTTTGGGATGTTTTCAACATCAAAATAGCGGCAAATATTTTGCCGCTTTTCTATTCGTATGTAAGTAAATAATTGCTGAATGGTTTCACTTTATGGCGAAATAGTTCTTCTTTTGTCAGTAGGAAGGATTCTTATGTTGTATCACGAAAATCTTTATGTATGTAAATGAGTAAAGTTTGAGCATAAGGAGGAAATCGTGTGAGTCTTTCCATGCAATTAGAAGTAAAACGTGACGTCCTATGTGTGAGGCTAGCGGGTGAATTAGATCATCATACTGCTGAAGAGTTGCGAACGAAAGTAACAGATATGATTGAGACACATGGTGTTCATCATATTGTTTTGAGCCTAGAGAACTTATCGTTTATGGATAGTTCTGGTTTAGGTGTTATATTAGGCCGATATAAGCATGTAAAGGGATTAGGTGGAGAAATGGTTGTTTGTGCAATTTCACCGCCTGTTAAACGTTTATTTGAAATGTCGGGCTTATTTAAAATTGTTCGCTTAGAAGAAAGTGAAGCGCATGCGCTCGCGACGTTGGGGGTGGCATAAATGAGAAATGAAATGAACCTTCAATTTTCAGCGTTAAGTCAAAATGAATCGTTCGCTCGCGTTACAGTAGCTGCTTTCATTGCACAACTAGATCCTACGATGGAAGAACTTACAGAGATTAAAACAGTTGTGTCAGAAGCGGTTACGAATGCAATTATTCATGGGTACGAAGGAAATGCAGAAGGTGTTGTTTATATTTCTGTAATTTTGGAAGAAGCAATGGTGAAACTCACGATTCGAGATGAAGGGATTGGCATCTTTAATTTAGATGAAGCGAGACAACCCCTTTTTACAACTAAACCTGAATTAGAGCGTTCCGGAATGGGATTTACTATCATGGAAAATTTTATGGATGAAGTAGAAGTTATTTCAAACGAATCTTTCGGGACAACAATCCATTTGACAAAATACTTATCAAATAGTAACGCTCTATGCAATTAAGGAGAATAGCCTATGGACATAGAGGTCAAAAATGAGAAGAAGAAACCTCAGTTAAAGGACCACGAGCTAAAAGCGTTAATTCAAAAAAGTCAAGATGGAGATCAACAAGCAAGAGATACAATTGTTCAAAGTAATATGCGTCTCGTATGGTCGGTTGTGCAACGTTTTCTTAATCGCGGATACGAACCAGACGATTTGTTTCAAATTGGATGTATTGGACTCTTAAAATCGGTAGATAAATTTGATTTATCTTTCGACGTGAAATTTTCAACATATGCAGTTCCCATGATTATTGGCGAAATACAACGATTTTTACGTGATGATGGATCAGTGAAAGTAAGTAGGTCTTTAAAAGAAACAGGAAACAAAATTCGAAAGATGAGAGATGAGCTTTCGAAAGAATTCGGAAGGGCTCCAACGATTAATGAAGTAGCTGAAGCGTTAGAACTAACGCCAGAGGAAGTGGTTCTGGCGCAAGAAGCAAGTCGTGCCCCTTCATCCATACATGAAACGGTGTATGAAAACGACGGAGATCCAATTACTATTTTAGATCAAATTGCAGATCAATCTGAAACGAAATGGTTTGATAAAATTGCTTTAAAAGAAGCAATTAGAGAATTAGATGAGAGAGAGCGTTTAATTGTATATTTACGCTATTATAAAGACCAAACTCAATCAGAAGTAGCAGAGCGAATAGGTATTTCGCAAGTGCAAGTTTCAAGACTTGAAAAGAAAATATTAAAACAGATGAAAGATCGAATAGATGAATAGTTATCTATTCGATCTTTTTTTATGACTTTAATAGGAGGAGATTGTAAACTTTCTTAAAAATTAACAGAATTTATTGATAATTTAGTAAATTTAAAATATAATCCAATTATGAACTTGTCACAAAGGGGGAAGGAAATATGGAAACGAGGCAACAATGGGGAACGAGGGCTGGATTCATTTTTGCAGCGGTCGGCTCTGCCGTTGGATTAGGAAACATATGGCGTTTTCCTTATACGGCGTATGAAAATGGGGGAGGCGCATTCTTTTTACCGTACTTATTCGCATTATTAACGACTGGTATTTCACTATTGGCGTTTGAATTTGCTCTTGGGCACCGTCACCGTGGTTCAGCACCACTTACGTTCTTCCGTATTCATCCGCGTGCTGAATTCATCGGATGGTGGCAAATGTGTGTAACGTTTATCGTTTCAACATATTATGCAGTAATTATTGCTTGGTCTATTTCTTATACGTATTTTGCAATTACTGGCGCATGGGGGAAAGATACGGAATCATTTTTATTTAAAGAGTATTTACATGTTGCAGATAAACCGGGACAGTTTGGAGGGCTCGTACCGGAAGTATTAATTCCACTAGCTCTCGTTTGGATTATTGTGCTTGGTGTTGCTTTTAAAGGAGTTAAAAAAGGAATCGAAGTTGTGAACCGTATTTTCATCCCTTTACTAGTTGTTATGTTCCTTATTATCGTAGTTCGTGCAGTGACGATGGAAGGTGCAATGCAAGGATTAGATGCATTCTTTAAACCAGATTGGAGTCGTATTTTTGACGGAAAAGTATGGCTTGCTGCTTACGGTCAAATCTTCTTTAGCTTATCTTTAGCATTTGGAATTATGATTACGTATTCTAGTTATTTACCGAAAAACTCAGATACAACAAATAATGCCTTTATTACTGGATTTGCAAACTCAGGATTTGAATTATTAGCAGGGATTGGGGTCTTTGCGGCTCTTGGATTTATGGCAAATAATATGGGAGTACCAGTTGATAAAGTGGCAAGTGCTGGTGTAGGGCTTGCGTTCGTAGTATTCCCGCAAATTATTAATGAATTACCGATGTCACCTTTATTTGGCGTATTATTTTTCTTATCATTAACGGTTGCCGGAATTACATCCCTCATCTCGCTTGCGGAAGTATGTTTTGCTGCTGTATCTGAAAAGTTCAGCTTAAGTCGCCAAAAAACAATTGGAATTATGGGGACGCTTCTCGTACTCGTTTCTCTCGTTTTTGCGACACGTGGCGGGCTTATGTTCCTAGATGTTGTGGATTACTTCGCTAATAACTTCGGATTAATTACAATTGCTCTAGCGGAAGTAGTTACGATAGGACTCATTTTACGTCGTTTACCAGTTTATCAAAATCACGCAAACTTCGTATCTGATATTAAGTTAGGGACGTTTTGGAGAGTGAGTTTACTCGTTATTACTCCGCTTATGTTAGGGTACATGTTAATTGATGGTACAATCCAAAATATTAAAAAGAACTATGGAGGTTACCCAACGGAGTTTGTCGTAACATATGGTTGGTCAATTGCAGCAGCGTTCCTTATCATTGCGCTAATCATTAGTTTAAAGAAATGGAATGCACAAATACATTCAGATTCTGCTAAGCTTGAAAAAGAATGGAAAGATCGAGGTGTTTCATAATGAGTGGATCAGCGATTATGATGATGGTTATTGGAATAGTAGTCATTTGGGGAGGGCTCGCATTAAGCATTGCAAATTTATTTAAGAAAAAAGCATAAACTAAAAAACATCTGTACCGAAATGGTACAGATGTTTTTTTATGAAAAAATTGTATTAGAAAAAAATTGAATAACCATACTACAACTACGAGGAAGAGTGAAGAGGTGAATGGAAATTGGAACAAACAATTTATATTAAAATGCGTAATCGATTAAAAGTTTCTCCTACGTATGAAGTAAAGCTGGGAGATGTTGCTCAACTTGCCGGAGATGCTGCAGTAGTTCAGTCGTTACAGGATGAGGTAATTTATAAAATTACAGCGCGTGATAAAACGCATGTTGTAATTGATGTTATGAAAATAATTGAGATTATTAGGCGAAAAACCGCTCATATACAAATTAATTTACTCGGTTCTGGACAAACTCTTGTTGAAATTATATATGAAAAAAAGAAAGTACATCCGATTTTTTTAGGACTTGTATGGTTGTTACTTTTCATTGGAGCAGCTCTTGCCATCATATATTTTCATGAAGATGTAAGCATGCAACAAGTGCACCAACGGTTATATTACATGATTACGGGAGAATTTAAGGCACAACCACTTTTATTTCAAATTCCTTATTCATTAGGTCTTGGGCTAGGCATGGTTTTATTTTTTAATCATGTATTTCAAAAGCGTATTAATGAAGAGCCGAGTCCGTTAGAAGTGGAGATGTTCCAATACCAGCAATCACTTGACCAATATGTAATTGTTCATGAAAACAAGGATAATATGAAACAACTTACCGATGATTGAGTCTGGATTCGTTATTTTAATTGCTTTAGCAGGAGGAATTGCTGTAGGTAGCGGATATGTTGCGTTTTTAGCTGTACTTGGTATAATCCCTCGTCTAGCTCAATTAACGAGAAGTGGAAAGCACATTCAATATTTTGAGTGGGCAGTTATTGCAGGTACGTTAACAGGAGCTTGGTGTAGTTTGAAAAACATTACATTTCAAACGTCGCAATATTGGCTTGTTATATTAGGAATATTTTGTGGTACATTCATTGGAATGCTCGCTGCCGCATTAACGGAAGTGTTAAATGTTCTACCTATTTTAGCGAAACGAGTAGGGGTAGAGGGGAAGATTGTTGTTTTACTCGTTGCTCTTGTACTTGGAAAAGTAATAGGCTCGTTGTTTCACTGGATTTATTTCGTAAAATAGGAGGCAATATATAAATGACAGGGCGAAAACTAAAGGACGATTACGTAAATAAAGTGAAGGAATACCATCCGAAGCCAAATTATTTTATAAATTGTGTTAAGGCATTTTTTGTAGGTGGACTCATTTGTACAATCGGAGAAGTATTGATGAAATTTTATATACATTATTTTCATTTTAGTGAACAAGAGGCAGGGAATCCAACAGTCGCAACTCTTGTACTATTATCGGCGATTTTAACAGGTTGTGGTGTATATGATAAAATCGGTCAATTTGCTGGAGCAGGTTCGGCCGTACCTGTTACGGGATTTGCGAATTCTATGGCAAGTGCTGCGCTAGAGCATAAGAGTGAAGGAATTGTACTTGGGGTTGCTACAAACATGTTTAAGCTAGCGGGAAGTGTAATCGTTTTTGGTGTTGTCGGTGCGTACATTATTGGGTTAATAAGATATACTTTTAAAATTTTTATGTCTTAAAGGAGGGGCTAGTATGAGGTTGACAGGAAAACAAACGTGGGTATTTCAAAATGATATTTATGTGAATGCAACCGGTACTGCCGTCGGTCCAAAAGAAGCTGAAGGCCCTCTTGGAAAGGAATTTGATATTTCATATGATGATTTACATTGCGGAGAGGAAAACTGGGAGCTTGCGGAACGAAGATTAATGTCAGATTCTATTCAACAAGTCATGCAAAAAGCAAATGTAGAAACATCACAAATTGATTTCTTTTTAGCGGGTGACTTATTAAATCAAACAGTAACAGCAAATTACGTTGCGCGTAAGTGGGGAATTCCCTTTTTAGGCATGTTTAGTGCTTGTGCGACCTCGATGGAGACTTTAGCGGTCGGATCAGCCTTTATAGATGGTGGATTCGCAAATCGTGTTTTAGCGACGGTAAGTAGTCATAATGCAACAGCTGAAAGACAGTTTCGTTATCCAACAGAGTATGGGGGACAAAAACCAGGAACAGCAAATTCCACTGTTACAGGTGCGGGATCCATATTAATTAGTAAAGAAAAAAGTGCCATTAAAATCAAAGCGGCTACGATTGGAAAAGTGCAAGATTTAGGAATTGCGAACCCTTTAGATATGGGATCGGCGATGGCACCTGCTGCAGCTCATACAATTCAGCAACATTTTGAGGATTTGAAGAGAAGTGCAGCCGATTACGATTTGATTGTTACCGGTGATTTATCAGCTATTGGGACACCGATCGCGAAACAACTGTTACTGGAAGAAGGTTATGATATTGGGCATATATATAACGATTGCGGATTAATGATTTATGATCCCGGTCAAGAAGAAGTATTTGCTGGTGGTAGTGGTTGTGCTTGTTCAGCTGTTGTCACATATGGTCATTTATTAAGCGAGATGCAAAAAGGGAATTTACAACGAATTTTTGTCGTTGCTACTGGTGCGTTATTAAGCCCGATGATGATGCAACAAAAAGAAACAATTCCAACAATTGCACATGGTGTCGTATTTGAGAGAGTGAAGGGAGAGTGAATTGTGGATTATATATATGCATTTCTTGTAGGAGGCGCTATTTGTGTAGTTGGGCAAGTATTGTTAGATTTCGCAAAGTTAACACCAGCCCATTTAATGGCTACTTTTGTAGTGATAGGAGCAGTTTTAGATGGATTCGGATTGTACGATAAGCTTATAAAGTTTGCTGGTGCTGGGGCGACAGTTCCTATTACAAGTTTTGGACATTCCCTATTACACGGGGCAATGCATGCTGCAGAGAAACACGGATATATAGGGATTGGTATGGGTATGTTTAGTTTAACGTCTGCAGGTATTTCAGCAGCAATATTATTTTCATTTTTTGTAGCACTTATATGTAAACCGAAAGGATAAATCAAATGAGACGAAGGGTTGTTTTGGTCACAGATGGAGATGAATATGCAAAGCGAACAATTGAGCTTTTAACGAAGGAATTTGGGGGAAGGTGTATTTCAGCATCACAAAGTAATCCAACCAAATTGACAGGGAAGAAAGTTGTTGAGCTTATTATGCAAACGCCATATGACCCTGTATTTGTCATGTTTGATGACAGTGGATTTATTGGAGAAGGATCTGGTGAAAAAGCTTTAAAATATGTAGCCACGCATAAACAAATTGATGTACTTGGGATTTTGGCAGTAGCGTCTAATACACACCATTGGGAATGGGCACGTGTAGATGTAAGTGTAGATCGGAACGGGAATTTAACGGAATATGGTGTTGATAAATTTGGACTTCCAGATGGTGAAATTGGCAGAATTAGCGGAGATACAATTTATTGTTTAGATGATTTGAATGTTCCCGTCATTGTTGGTGTTGGTGATATTGGTAAGATGTGTGGAAACGATGAATGGGAGAGAGGCTCACCAATTACGAAAAAAGCAATTCAGTTAATTTTGGAAAGGAGTGGATTTTATGACGAAGCCTAAAAAAATAGATATTCCGATTTCAACTTTCATAAGTGACAATGAAAATTATTTAAAACAAACGGCTGGATTAGGCGTCACATTTGATGTTGGTATTCGTAAATTTCAAATTTTGAATAAAGAAATTGCAGTATTATTCGTAAATGGACTTTGTGATACAAATTATATTATTCCTATTTTAGAAGAAGCTGTGGATACGAATGAAATAAGGGATGTTGAAGAAGATACTGTAAAGCTTTTAGAGAATCGTTTAATTCATCAGCAAGTAAGTAAAGTGAAAACGATGGATGAAGTAATGCTTCAAGCGTTATCAGGGCTTATTGTTATATTTGTGGAAGGCGAAACAGAAGCGTTCGTGATAGATGTTCGTAGCTATCCAGGACGAACACCGACAGAGCCAGATACTGAAAAAGTAGTACGCGGTGCGAGGGATGGATTTGTTGAAAATATCGTTGTAAATACAGCGTTAATTCGTAGAAGAATTCGAGATCCACGTCTTCGAAATGAAATTATTCGAGTAGGGGATCGATCGCAAACGGATATTTGTATTACATATGTACAAGATGTTGCAAATCCAGATTTAGTAAAGATTATAAAACAAGAATTAAATAATATCGATGTCGATGGCATTACGATGGCGGATAAAACAGTGGAAGAATTTGTTGTAAAGCAAAGCTATAATCCATTCCCGCTTATTCGATATACAGAAAGACCGGATGTAGCAGCAAATCATTTATTAGAAGGACATGTTCTAGTACTAGTTGATACATCACCGAGTGCTATGATTACGCCAACAACATATTTTCATCATTTACAGCATGCAGAAGAGTTTAGACAAAATCCAGCAGTCGGAACATTTTTACGTTGGGTACGCTTTTTAGGTGTTTTATTCTCCTTGTTTTTACTACCGTTTTGGTTAGTGTTTGTATTTGATCCAACTCTTTTACCAGAAAATCTTGCTTTTATTGGACCGACTAAGATGACACATTTACCAATTTTATTACAGGTGATAATGGCAGAAGTAGGACTTGAATTTTTAAGGATGGCAGCCATTCATACTCCAACGCCGTTATCGTCAGCAGCAGGATTAATTTCTGCCATATTAATTGGTCAAATAGCAATCGATGTAGGTTTGTTTGTACCAGAAGTTATTTTGTATGTAGCAGTTTCTATGATCGGTGCTTATGCAACACCGAGCTATGAATTAGGGCTAGGGAATAAGGTTGGAAAATTATTTGTTATTATTTTAACAGGTCTCTTCCATGAGATGGGCTTTGTAATTGGTATGACGATATTGATTTTATTTTTAACGTCTATAAAAAGTTTGCAAACCCCTTATTTATGGCCGTTTTTACCATTTGATTGGGGCGCATTAACAAAAATTCTACTCCGTCCGACGATGTCTAGTTTAAAAGTACGACCAAGTATTGTAAGACCTCAAAATGTAAAAAGACAAAAATAAACGGGATTATACACCCGTTTATTTTTTTAGCAAAAATTTATTGTTTTTTAACAAAAATCAAACGTTTTTTGTGTACACTTAGAGTAGATATTGTGTATGGAAGGGGAAGAGGACATGATTAAATTATTTGTAAGTGATTTAGACGACACGCTCGTTTACAATGTAAATCATATGCAAAAAGAAGATGAACGTGCAATTTGTTGGTTAGCTGAAAAAGGGACAAATATTTGTTTTGCCTCAGGCCGCTTTACTCATCGAATTGATGAAGTCGTAAATAGGTTTGAATTCCCATATTACACAACTGGCTTAAATGGAGCGACAATGTTACTTCCGGATGGGAATTTATTTTATGAATCGAGTTTTGAAAATACGGTTGCCCAGGAAATATATCGATATATACATAAAAAAGGACTAGCGGATATTGTTTGTGCAAATGAGCAGCGATATACAAAAAGGAAGAATGAACATCACCATAATTTTGAAGCGTATATGGGAGTGCATATCGCTGAAATTGAAGCGTTAGAAGAGGAATTTGGTAAAACTGTACATCCTGCGAAATTGTTTGTTTTTGGGGAAGAAGAGACAATTGAAGCATTAGATCAAGAATTACGAGATACATTTCAGAACGAAGCGGAAGTTTTTATGTCTGGTAAACGCTATGTTGACATTATGCCAAGGGGAGTAAGTAAAGGGAGTGCTTTAAGACGACTAATGGAACATTTGCAAATTGAAGCAAATGAAGTTGCATGCATTGGAGATTCTTTCAATGATATTTCTATGTTTGAAATAACCCCGCATTCATTTACTCTGCACCATGCTCATCCATATGTGAAGGAGAAAGCGAATCATATTGTTCGTTCGGTTGAAGAAGCTATTATGAAATTGCCGTTACTTGTATAAAAAAGAAGCTCGCTACTAGCGAGCTTCTTTTTACTTGAATAACGATTTAACAAAATCAATGATACTTGAGAAGAAATCTTTCACTTTATCTAGGAAACTTTGCCCTTCTTCAGATCCTAAAAAGGCAGAAACGTGTTCTTTTGCTTTATTTAACTGACTGCCAACTTGATTCCAATCAATGTTAAGATTTTTCATTTTATCAAATAGAGCAACTAAGTTATCTAACTGTTCATCCGTTAATGTAATACCAAGTTGATCCGCAATTTTTTTAATTAATGAACGTAAATCTTCAGTCGTTTTTGGCTGCTCTTTGGCAATTTCTTCTTTAATTTTCGCAACAAGTTGAACTGCTTTTTCTTCACCAATTTTATCGCCGAGCTGGGATGTTTGCACCATTTCTTCATTGGCTACTTTTTTTACTTCCTCAGGAATTGCTTTGTTTGATGTTGTTTCATAGGCTTTCATTAAACCAGTTAAAGCAGCAGTTCCAGAAACTTTAAATGGTGCAGTAATTTGAATTTCTGCATCTTTCACACCTGCTGTAATAAGTGCGTTTGTGTACATTGCATCTGTTATTGAATTAATGTTTTTTGAACGTACAATGAGACCAGAACCTGGCTTTGTGTATGTGATCATAGAAGAGGAAATTGCTCTCGTACCAATTTGCGCTTTTGGAACAATCCCTTCTAGAAATTTATGTTCTTCCGCATTAGACACAGTAATAATTGTAGCATCTTTTGGTGCTTTCATTTCTTTTAACAGATCTTGTTTTTGTTGTTCAGACAAGTTTTCTCCTAGTGTAACAATTGATTCTCCTTCGATGATGTCTGCAAACGAAGCTGTTGGCATAATAAATACTGCTACAGCTAATAGCAGAGCTAGTAATTTCGTTTTCACGAAAAATCGCTCCCTTTCTCTTTCTAAAATTTTCGGGCAACACAGTTATTATAGTATATATTTCTTATTTGTCACCTAGCTTTTTCCACATTTCAAAAAAGAAGTATGTAGATTGTCGGATTCTTTTTGTTTCTAGTCATGAATGTGGTAATATAGTGCTGAGATAGTTGAAAGGAGACATATACGTATGAAAACTTTAGGATACATAGTAATGGAAAATGGTGAAAAAATCGATTTGGAATTTTTCCCAGAAGAGGCACCAAAAACAGTAGAAAACTTTAAAAAACTAGCAGAGCAAGGATTTTATGATGGTGTGACATTCCACCGCGTTATTCCTGGCTTCGTAAGCCAAGGTGGAGACCCAACAGGAACGGGTGCGGGTGGCCCAGGTTACTCTATCCCATGTGAAACTGATGGAAATCCTCATAGACACCTTGTAGGATCACTTTCTATGGCTCATGCTGGCCGTAACACAGGCGGTAGCCAATTCTTTATCGTTCATGAGCCGCAGCCACACTTAGATGGTGTACATACTGTATTCGGTAAAGTAACAAGCGGTATTGAAACAGTATTAAACATGCGTCAAGGTGATGTAATGAAAGAAGTTAAAGTTTGGGAAGAATAAGTGAATGAGAAAAGAGAGCTATTGCTCTCTTTTTTTAATAGGAATGGGTATTTCGTTTACGGTACATGATACAAGTAGTAATGTGATTGTAGTGAAAATAAGTCGCTTATGAGAACAAAATATTAACAAATTACATAGAATACATTAGATTCCACATTTCAATAAAAGTTGTTTATTACATTCATTTTGCTAGAATTCATCTGCTCTAAGGTGATGAATAGTGAAGTGATAATGAGCGGTGGATGTTTCTTTTCACTTTCATATAACAGTGTTTCTTCTTTTATCTACTTAACAAAAATAGTAATGAAATGTATATTTGACTTTCTTCTTTTCGCTTTGTATGATTATCAAGTTGTTTTAAGCTCTTCTCACTCTGTTGAAAATATTGTAAAATGAATGTGATATGAAAAGAGTGATTGAGGGGATTTAATAGTTTGTAACTTTTGTAAGAAGGGATAAGGGTTATGTTAATTCGTTTTAAAAAAAGTTATGAAAAGATTGCAATGGGGCTTCTTTCATTTATGCCAACTGAAAAAGATGTGAAAACATTACAATTGACTATGAAAGATTATGAAGCAAAGGATGATTGGCAATTGTATTTGTGGAAACAAAACGAAGATTTTGTTGGGATAATGGGGATTGTAAAAAAAGAGAATCAAGTTTTGGAAATTCAGCATTTGAGTGTGAATCCATCTCACCGTCATATGGGTATTGGGACGAAGATGGTTCAAGAGTTAAAGAGTAAATTTCTTGAATTTACAATTTGCGGAAATGAGCAAACAGCAAGTTTTTGCAAAAAGTGTAAAGGGCTTGAACAAAATATACATTCGTGAAAGCAGAGATAAGTAGTTTATTATCTCTGCTTTCTTTTTTGTAATTGTTCGTTTCGTTCAGCGATGACTTCTGTTCGATCACGTAATGTGTGCTTATGTATTATAAATTCATTAGAAGTAGCATTCACGTCTTTCCAAGGAAGGTTTTGTTTCTGACATAATTCTATGCAGTACTTTTCTAATGTTGTATCCGACAATGGTAAAAATAACGGTGTAAAACTTTCTTTTTTCTGGATAGATTGCAATTTATCTTTGAGTAAGAACAGAAGTTGTGCCTCATTTATTCCTAAACGAAGTAAATGTGCACTGTTTTTTTCTAAAATCGTTATGGCGCTTTTCATCATCTTCTCTGCGCCATTCCAGTTAGAGCGTCTGTGATGGTATAAAGAAACTGCAATTTGAATGAGGCCGACTAAATAATGATCCCGATTTCCTCTCGGTTTTGTTTTCCAATATTCTTCCAGTATTTCGTGGCATTCAAAATAATCATAATCTCCGTGAAAATGAATTAAAAACTGTATGTATTCCGTAGGATACATTTTCTTCGCCCCTATCTAACGGTTATAAGTATAAGTTTATCATAGAAATATGAACAATAAACGACTAGGGAATTTCTCCCTAGTCGTTATTGTTCATATTAGCAGAAGCAAGCTGCCCCTACAATAATGAGTAAAATAAACAATACAACAAGTAATGCGAACCCACCGCTAAAACCACAATCAACGTGACCCATAGTTTTTTGACCTCCTACATTGTTCTTACTACACTGTTATCATATGAAGTGGTGGGCATGATGCCATAGGCATAGGTCTATTTTTAATTAAATTTCTTAAAAAGGTTGGATAGAACATGAGTATGCTCTATACTTATGTTGTTATAGAAAAAATGTGGTGGGATGCTTTGTGCAGTATAATTTTAAAGTAGAGGCTTTTGAAGGGCCTTTAGATTTATTGTTACATTTAATACATCGTTATGAAATTGATATATATAATATTCCTGTAGCGGAAATTACAGAGCAATATTTATCTTATGTTCATACGATGAAAGAATTACAATTAGATGTTGCAAGTGAGTATTTAGTAATGGCTGCAACGTTATTACAAATTAAAAGTAAAATGTTGTTGCCGAAACATGAAGAAGATGTACTTGATAACGGTGATGACTTTATAGATGATCCTCGTCAAGAATTGATGGAGAGGTTAATTGAATATAAGAAATATAAGCAAGTTGCTACTGAACTAAAAGAAAGAGAACAAGAAAGAGCACAGCTATATACACGTCCGCCAATTGATTTTACATCGTTGCAACAAGAAGAGGAGACAAGCTTGCCTCTTGATGTTACGTTATATGATATGCTAGCGGCATTTCAAAAATTAATGCGCCGTAAAAAAGCAAAGAAACCTGTGACAACACGTATTACTCGTCAAGAAATACCAATTGAACAGCGTATGACGGATATTTTAAAGCTGTTAGAAATACAAGGTGGTCGTCAAAGTTTTTATGATTTGTTTGTTGATGATGAACGGGAAATAATGGTTGTAACATTTTTAGCGGTTCTTGAGCTTATGAAAAATCAACAAATCGTAATTGAACAAGAACATAATTTTGATGAAATTTTCGTATCAAGCTATACTAAATCTGCATAGAGTTAGTATGGAAAATGGGATAGAAATAGTATATCTCATGCTAGGTTTGAATGTATCGTTTGGAACAAGAGAAAAAATATTGAACCGAACGCATTGATTGTGATTCGGTTTTTTGATGTGTATTTTTATGGAGAAAATAGGAGGAAGGAGCTCGTAAAATGGATAGAACAGAACAGAAATCAATCATTGAAGGGCTTTTATTTGTTTCTGGTGATGAAGGGATTTCTCCTGAACAAATAGCAAAAGTCCTTGAAATTGAAGGAAACGAAGTAATCAATATTTTAGAAGAAATGCAAAAAGAATGTGAAGGTGCACACCGCGGTTTGCAAATTGTACAGTATGCAAAAGTATATCGTTTTGCTACAAAGAAAGAACATGCGTCGTACTATCAAAAACTAATAGATATCCCAACAGCTGCTTCACTCTCTCAGGCTGCGCTAGAAACGTTAGCAATTGTTGCATATCGTCAACCCATTACAAGAACTGAAATGGAAGAGATTAGAGGAGTAAAAACTGATAAGGCGTTACAAACGTTAGTATCACACTTACTTATAAAAGAAATGGGAAGAGCAGAAGGACCTGGGCGTCCGATTTTATATGGAACGACGAAAGAATTTTTGGACACGTTTGGATTAAAAACATTAGATGATTTACCTCCGCTTTCTGAAGAAAACGAACAAATGAATGAAGCGGATTTATTCTTTGGTTCTTTACAAGAGATATCGAAATAAAAGCTTAGCATTTTGCTAAGCTTTTTTTGTATATCAATTATATACCGTGCCATACTAATTGAAAAAAGGAGACGAGTTATGAGAGGTATACGAAGTATTTTATTATTAGTTTCTGTTTTGTTATGCTTTTCTTTAAATAGTGCATCGGCAAAAAGGTATATGATGTCTATTCATACCGCGTCTCCTTTACATATGCAGCGGCAACATTTTGGTAAAATGAAAGTGAGTTTCTTAAAAGTTGGGCAAGGTGATGCAACACTTATTATATTGCCAAATGGACAAACGATGTTAATTGATGGAGGACCTTATGAAGCTGGTGAGGTTATCATCCAAAAGCTAATTGAAAAAGGAATTAACCATTTAGATGCTATCGTCAGTACTCATCCTGATATGGATCATATTGGAGGGCTCATTCCGATTGTAGAGCAAATGCCGGTATCACTTATATTAGATAGTGGAAAAACATATAGTTCTCTTACTTATCATACGTATCGAAATCATATAAAGAAAAGGGGAATCCCTTTCATTTCAGTAAAAGAGGGCCAATACATACCGCTAGATCCGCATGTTTCCATACAAGTATTAAACAATGGGAAGTCCAAAGATGAAAATAATGAATCTTCAATTGTATTAAAGGTTCGGTATGGTAAGGCAGATTTTTTACTAATGGGTGATGCTGATGTGCGGACGGAAACTGAAATATTAAAGCAATTTGATGTACATGCAGATGTGCTAAAGGTGGGACATCATGGCTCATATACTTCAACAAGTGAAAGGTTTATAAAGAAGGTAGAACCACAGTTCGCGATTCTTTCTTATGGTAGCAAAAATCCGTATGGGCATCCGCATCAAAGTGTAGTGAGACGATTAAAACAGCATGGTATAATGATGTATGGAACAAATAGACGTACGGTAGAAATGGAAACAGACGGCGAACATATTACAATAGGGTCTAGCGGATTAATGCCATTACTTAAGTGATTCATACAATAGATGATATTGTTCCTTTTTGGAAAAAATGAATAACATATATTATAATTGCGAGAGACGTACTAAGCTTCCTTTTTGTTAAGCAAAGAGGAAATTTCATTAGAATGTATAGACAACTACTCGTGCATATATTAAGATGGAATTAGGCGAATAAGGTAATAATAACAAGTAGGTATTTCATGGGAAAGGATCGATGAAAATGAAAACGCAAGTTGTCATCAATGCCAAAATTTATACAGGTCAAGAAGTAGTAGAAAACGGATTTATTCGTTACGCAGAAACAATTAAAGAAATTGGTTTGATGGCTCAATATGTATCACAAGAAAATGAAACTGTTTTAGATGCGGCAGGGAAAATTGTGATTCCAGGTATGATTGATGTTCATATTCATGGTGGATACGATATTGATGCGATGGATGCAAATAGCGATGGGTTAGTAACTCTAGGGAAAGAAATGTTAAAAGAAGGAGTTACAACTTACTTCCCAACAACAATGACACAAGCTCCAGAAGCAATCGAAGCAGCACTACATGCTGCGAAGGAAGCGAAAGAAAAAGGAGCGCATTTCGAATATATTCACTTAGAAGGACCGTATGTTTCAAAAAAACGTGCGGGTGCACAACCACTTGAACATATTGTTCCTGCGAATATTGAACAATTTAAACAATGGCAGGAAGCAAGCGGAAATTTAATTAAATTAGTAACATATGCACCTGAAGAAGAAGGTGCGTTAGAGTTTGAGCAATATCTTACTGAAACTGGTGTTGTTGGCACAATGGGACATACCGATGCAATTGATGCGCAACTAAAAAATAGAAACATTACACATGCAACGCATTTATACAATCAAATGCGTGGATTACATCACCGTGAACCAGGAGTTGTTGGTCATGTGTTATTAAATCCAGATGTAATGGTTGAAGTAATTACAGATGGTATTCACATTCACCCGGATATGGTGAAATTAGCATATAAATTAAAAGGACCGAAAAAAGTAAGTGTTATTACTGATGCAATGCGTGCAAAAGGTCTTGAAGATGGATTATATGAGCTTGGCGGACAGCCAGTACATGTAAAAGATGGTAGTGCTCGATTAGAAGATGGAACGTTAGCTGGTAGTATTCTAAAAATGGATCAAGCTTTCCGAAATGTAATTGAATTTACAGGTTGTTCAATCGAAGATGCAGTACTAATGACATCAGTGAACCAAGCAGAAGAGTTTGGATTAAATAATAAAGGTGCATTAGCGGTAGGAAAAGATGCAGACTTTGTTGTGATGAATGAAGATTTACATGTATATGATACGGTTCGTTTAGGAATTCATATGAAGGAAGGGAAGTAATGAAATGAATATTCTTGTTGTAAAAACTCCAGAAGAACTAGCAGAAGCAGGTTATAAATTAATTGAAGAAGTTGTAAAAACAAAAGAAAATCCAACATTAGGAATGGCTACAGGAAGCTCTCCATTAGGTATTTATGCAGAAATGCGAAAAAATAAACTTGATACAAGCCGTGTAACCACTGTAAACTTAGATGAGTACGTAAATTTACCACATGAAGATAAAAACAGCTATCACTATTTCATGCAAGAACAGTTGTTTGATCATCTTCCATTTAAACAAACTTATGTACCAAACGGGATGGCAAGTGATTTAGAGGAAGAGTGCAAACGTTACGAGGGCATTCTAGCTGCTAACCCAGTTGACCTACAGATTCTTGGAATCGGTGAAAACGGTCACATCGGATTTAACGAACCAGGAACACCGTTTAATTCTCCAACAAACATTGTTGAATTAACAGAATCTACACGCCAAGCAAACCTTCGCTTCTTCGAAAAAGAAGAAGATGTGCCAACTCATGCAATTACAATGGGAATTGGAAGCATTATGAAAGCGAAACAAATTCTACTTGTTGCTATGGGTTCTAAAAAGGCAGAAGCTGTTAAAGAATTATTGCAAGGTGCATATAGTGAAGCGTGTCCTGCTACAGTTTTACAACGTCATCCGAATGTAACCGTAATCGCTGATCAAGAAGCTCTATCTTTATGCAGTGAGGCGATTGCTGATGAACATCGACAAGTATTCACCATTTCCGATCTATTATCAGATTCAAGAGTGGGTGAAACAGCTAATTGAGGACGGCGAATGGAAGCCGGGAGATAAAATCCCATCTGAGAATGAACTTTGCGATAAGTTCGAAGTGAGTCGTATGACAATCAGACAGGCGATTAATAATTTAGTGGAACAAGGTTATTTATATCGGAAACGTGGAATCGGTACGTTTGTCCAACTTCCGAAAGTGGAACAAAAACTGCAAGGAATGACAGGATTCACGGAAGATATGATTTCTCGTGGGATGAACCCAAGTAGTCAATTATTAAGTTTCCGCCTAGTTCCAGCTACTGTGAAAATAGCAGACCGGCTGAGAATACAGGAGGGAGAGTCGGTTTATGAAGTGAGGCGTATTCGCTTAGCTGACGATGAACCGATTGCTTTTGAGACGACATATTTGTCGCCAGCTCTTGTAAAAGATATTAACGAAGAAATATTGCAACAATCTTTATATGAACATTTAGAGAAAAAACTGGGCTTCAAACTTGTTAGCGCTACTCAATCAATTGAAGCTTCAATTGCAACGGATAATGAAGCGGAACATCTGCATATTCCTAAAAAGGCGCCAGTGCTTGTCATGCGTCAATGGTCATATTCAGAAGGTGAAGTACCGTTAGAGTATGTGAAATGTATTTATCGTGGAGATCGTTATAAGTTTATTACAAACATCGCACGTAACAAATAATATATTTCAGTTTGTGAAGTACAGTAAATGTCAAATTGTTTAACATGTAAAGAAAAAATACGACTCATCCTTACAAGGAGTGAGTCGTATTTTTATTATGAGCAATTACGTGGTTAACAGCATCTTTAACTGTATTTACTACATAGTGAGCGTGTTCTTTTACTGCGTCATCTGCTTGAGCCATAGCAAAACTGTGAGGAGTTAGAGCAAACATTGGAATATCATTATAAGAATCCCCTATGCAAGCAACTTCCTCTGGTTGTAATTGAAACTCTTTTAATAAAACAGAAATAGCAGAACCTTTACTAATATTAGGTGGCATTACATCTAAGCATTGTTCTGCTGAAATGAACGTACTAACTTTTCCATGAAATTTTTCATCAATTTTTTTCTGAAGGAGTTGTAAGCTCTCCTTTGTTCCACCGACAGAAATTTTATTCGGGAAAATTGTATCATCTATTTTCTGTAATAAATTTGGTTCTTCGACAGAAGTCATCGTTACTTGTTGCTCAAGTTCGTGAATAAACGGTGTTTTTTCTTCAATGTAGTAATTATGTTCATCACTAACATAACGGAAATAAGGATCTTCATTCGTCATGTGTAACAATTCAGGAAGAATGCTGGAATCAAAAGTTGCAGATAATAGCTGCTTATTTTCATTTGTATATACAAAAACACCATTAACACTAATGCGGTGAAAATTTGTATTTACAGCTTTCATTAAGTCTGCAATTTCATTATCAAGTCGGCCAGAAGCGAAACAAAGAATCACATTTTGTTCAGCAAGACTACGAAGTGCTACAATATCCTGTTCGTCAATTAAACCTCCGTGTTGCATCATTGTACCGTCGATATCACTTACAAACATTTTAATCATGTTGTTATCTCCTTTCTATGTACAGTTGCTCTTACATTATACGCATCATATATAAACATGTCTAAAAAATGAATTTTTATGAAATGGTAGATGTTTTACATTGACGACAAAGAAGAATATTCTGTAACATAAAAGCAGGCTATTTAAGTACGAGGGTGGTGTTATATGAGTAATTATCTAGAAATTAAAAAAGTTTTAAATAATAATGTCATCATTGCTAGCCATCCTGAACATGAGGAAGTAGTAGTGATTGGTAAAGGAATTGGATTTGGGAAAAAAGCGAAAGATGTATTGGAGCAAGAACAAATTGAAAAAATGTTTGTTCTAAAAAATGAACGTGATCGTGAACAATACAAACTGCTAGTTCCGCATGTGAGTGAAAAATTAATTGAATTAATGAATGATATTATGTTCTATATTCAAGAAAAAGCAAAATCCCCATTGAATGAACATATTCATATCGCTTTAACAGATCATATTTCTTTTGCAATTAAGCGTTTAAAACAAGGGTTTACAATTGATAATCCTTTTTTAGTTGAAACGAAAATGCTCTATCCAGAGGAATATAAAATTGCTGAAGGTGTTGTAAACCTTTTAAATTCTCGTTTGCAAATTACATTGCCAGAAGGAGAAATCGGGTTTATTGCACTCCATATTTACAGTTCACTTACAAATTCAGATTTATCTTCAGTTAATCAAAACTCCCGTCTCATCGCACAGCTTGTATCTTTAATTGAGACGAACTTACAAATTACATTAGACCAAGAAAGTATTCACTATTTACGCCTTATTCGTCATCTTCAATATGCTATTGAGAGGGTGAAAAAAGGAGAAAAAGTAGAGGAATCGCAAAGTTTTGCTGATTTATTAAAGGCGGAATATCCTGTCTGTTATAATTTAGCTTGGAAGCTAGTTAAGGTTATGCAAAAAGAATTGCAACTTCCTGTTTATGAAGCAGAGAGTATATATTTAACGATGCACCTGCAGCGCTTAGTGAAGGCAGAGCATGTGTAAAATGACATATATTTTTGTCGAAAATGAAAACGTTAAAAAAAATCATTGAATCGCTTACAATAGTTATGTATAATAACTATTGCAAAGTTATACAAATTTCGACAAACACATTAAGGTATAAAACGAAAACGTTTGCCTTAATTATAGTGAACTTATACGTAAACCTATTTTTGACACGTGTTACTGATTCGATCAGGCATGAGTGGAGAAAAGTAAGGAATGTAAGCTAGAGAAAGGGATATACTACCCTTTGTATAGCTATCGTTCTATCTTTTTTTCCTCATGCCTTTTTGGCGTTTGTCGGAAGGTATCAATATAGATAAGAGAGGAAGGGTTTCCATGTTTAAGAAGATCTTTGGTGTTCTTCAAAAAGTCGGAAAAGCGCTTATGCTTCCAGTAGCGATTTTACCGGCAGCAGGTATTTTACTTGGATTTGGTAATGCATTTCAAAATCCACAGTTAACAAATGTTATTCCTGCTTTAAAAGCAGATTGGTTCGTAATGGTAGCAAAAATTATGGAACAATCTGGTGATATTATTTTCGCTAACCTTGCATTACTATTCGCAGTTGGGGTAGCAATTGGCTTAGCTGGTGGAGACGGAGTAGCTGGTTTAGCAGCATTCGTTGGCTACTTAATTATGAACAAAACGATGAGTGTGTTCTTAGAAGTAGATAAGCTAGTGAAAGTAACAAGTTCTGGAGCAGATCCAGTAAAAATTGGATTTACCGATCCAGCATATGCAAACGTATTAGGAATTCCAACGCTACAAACAGGAGTATTTGGTGGTATTATCGTCGGGATAGTAGCGGCATATTGTTATAATAAATACTTCAACATTGAATTACCATCATACTTAGGTTTCTTTGCAGGTAAGCGTTTCGTACCGATCGCAACTGCAACATTCTCTTTAATAGTAGGTATTATCATGTGCTTCGTTTGGCCATACATTCAAGGTGGCTTAAACACGTTCTCACATCAAATGATTGATGCAAATAGAACATTAGCAGCATTCATATTCGGTTTAATTGAACGTTCATTAATTCCATTTGGATTACATCACATTTTCTATTCACCGTTCTGGTTCGAATTCGGTCAGTATACAAATGCGGCTGGCGAATTAATTCGTGGTGACCAAAAAATCTTTATGGCACAGTTAAAAGACGGTGTAGAATTAACAGCAGGTACATTTACAACTGGTAAGTATCCGTTCATGATGTTCGGTCTTCCAGCAGCAGCTTTAGCAATGTACCATGAAGCACGCCCAGAAAATAAAAAATTAGCAGCTGGTATTTTAGGTTCTGCTGCATTAACATCTTTCTTAACAGGTATTACAGAGCCACTTGAATTTTCATTCTTATTCGTAGCACCAGTATTATTCGGAATTCACGCTGTATTCGCTGGTCTATCATTTATGACAATGCAAATTTTAGGTGTTAAAATTGGTATGACATTCTCTGGTGGTTTAATCGACTTCCTATTATTCGGTGTACTACCAGGCCGTACGGCATGGTGGTGGGTAATTATTGTTGGTCTTGTACTAGCGGTTATTTACTACTTCGGATTCCGATTTGCAATCCGTAAATGGGATTTAAAAACACCTGGCCGTGAAGTTGCAAATGCGAATGAAGGTGCAGGAAAAGCAGAAGCAGGTGAACTTCCTCGTGAAGTATTAGTAGCACTTGGTGGTAAAGAAAACATTGCTTCTTTAGACGCTTGTATTACTCGTTTACGTGTTCAAGTTAACGAACAAAAGAATGTAAATAAAGATCGCTTGAAAGAACTTGGAGCAGCTGGTGTACTTGAAGTTGGAAATAACATTCAAGCTATTTTTGGACCGAAATCTGACACATTAAAATCACAAATTCATGATATTATGTCAGGTCGTACACCTCATGTTGAAAAAGCAGAGCCTGTAAAAGTAGAAGAAGCTCCTCAAAAAGTTGATGAAAACGAAACAATCGTTTCACCAATTGAAGGGAAAATCCTACCTATTACAGAAGTGCCGGATCAAGTATTCTCAGGAAAAATGATGGGAGATGGATTTGCAATTGAGCCAACAGAAGGAACAGTAGTTTCTCCAGTTAACGGTGAAATTGTCAACGTATTCCCTACAAAGCATGCAATTGGTATTCAATCTGAAGGTGGAAAAGAAATTTTAATCCACTTCGGTATTGATACTGTAAAATTAAATGGTGAAGGTTTTGAAGCACTTGTAGCGCAAGGTGACAAAGTGAAACAAGGACAACCATTATTAAAAGTAGATCTTGCATTTGTAAAAGAAAATGCACCATCTATCATTACACCAATTGTATTTACGAATTTACAGCAAGGGCAGCAAGTCGAATTGAAAAAAGATGGAAATGTTAAGAAGGGCGAAAACGCTATTATTGACATTCAGTAGGAATTTGACGCAAAATGTTTATAATTATAATAGGTGATGTGGTTGACCGAACATCGCCTATTATATACAATAGATGATGTAGTACTCACGTCTATACAACTAAAAAAATACTGTAATTTAAAGGAGATAAATTATCATGGAAAAAATCTTTAAAGTAACTAGCGACTCAGGAATTCATGCTCGTCCAGCAACTCTACTTGTAAACACTGCAAGCAAATTTGGTTCTGACATTAACTTAGAGTATAACGGAAAGAACGTTAACTTAAAATCAATCATGGGCGTTATGTCTTTAGGTATTCAACAAGGCGCGGAAATTAAAATCACTGCAAATGGTGATGATGCAGCTCAAGCACTAGCAGCTATCGAAGAAACTATGAAAAACGAAGGATTAGGAGAATAATGACTCTTAACATTCAAGGGATCGCTGCATCAAGTGGGATTGCTATTGCAAAGGCTTTCAGACTTGAAAATCCTGAATTTAACATCGAAAAGAAATCAATTACAAACGAAGCTGCAGAAATTGCACGCTTAGAAGCTGCGCTTGAGAAAGCAAAAACAGAATTAGAAGCTATTAAAGACCACGCTTTTGCTGAGCTAGGTGCTGACAAAGCTGCGATCTTTGAAGCACATTTATTAGTGTTAAATGATCCAGAACTAGTAAACCCAGTAAAAGATAAAGTAAATAGTGAAAAAGTAAATGCTGAATTTGCAATGGATGAAGTTGCATCAATGTTTATTTCTATGTTTGAAAACATGGATAACGAATATATGAAAGAACGTGCTGCGGACATTCGTGACGTAACAAAACGTGTTCTTGCACATTTACTAGGCATTAACTTCTCAAATCCTGGTACAATTTCTGAAGAAGTAATCATTATTGCTGAAGATTTAACACCATCTGATACAGCTCAGTTAAACCGTAAGTATGCAAAAGGTTTTACAACTGATATCGGTGGACGTACATCTCACTCTGCAATTATGGCTCGCTCTATGGAAATTCCAGCTGTTGTTGGTACGAAAGTTGTTATGGAGAAAATCCAAAACGGCGATATCGTAATCATCGATGGTTTAGATGGAGAAGTAATTGTTAATCCATCAGAAGAAACTCTTCGCTCGTTTGAAGAAAAGAAAGCGAAATTTGAAGAGCAAAAAGCTGAATGGGCAAAATTAAAAGATCAAGCTACTGTAACAAGTGATGGACATCACGTTGAGCTTGTTGCAAATATCGGAACACCAAATGATGTACAAGGTATTATCGATAATGGCGGAGAAGGCGTTGGTTTATACCGTACAGAATTCTTATACATGGGCCGTGATAATCTTCCAACAGAAGAAGAGCAGTTCGAAGCGTATAAAGCAGTTCTTGAAGGTGTAAAAGAAGGTCAACCTGTTGTTGTTCGTACACTTGACATCGGTGGAGATAAAGAGCTTCCATACTTACATTTACCAAAAGAAATGAACCCATTCTTAGGATACCGTGCAATTCGCTTATGTCTTGATGAGCAAGATGTGTTCCGTACACAACTTCGTGCATTACTTCGTGCTAGCGTATACGGTAACTTAAAAATTATGTTCCCAATGATTGCAACTCTTGATGAGTTCCGTCAAGCGAAAGCAATCCTATTAGAAGAAAAAGCGAAACTTGTAGAAGCGGGTACAACTGTTTCTGATTCTATTGAAGTTGGTATGATGGTTGAAATCCCAGCTTCAGCAGTATTAGCAGATCAATTTGCAAAAGAAGTTGATTTCTTCTCTATCGGAACAAACGACTTAATTCAATACACAATGGCTGCAGACCGTATGAACGAACAAGTATCTTACTTATACCAACCATATAACCCATCTATTTTACGTCTTGTAAAAATGGTTATCGATGCTGCTCATAAAGAAGGCAAATGGGCTGGTATGTGTGGTGAGATGGCGGGAGATTCACTTGCGATCCCATTATTATTAGGATTAGGTTTAGATGAGTTCAGTATGAGTGCAACATCTATTCTTCCTGCAAGAACACAACTAAGCAAGTTGTCAAAAGCAGAAATGGAAACATTAGCAGAAAAAGCATTAATGATGTCAACTGCTGAAGAAGTTGTTGAACTAGTTAAAAGTATATAATCAATAAAAAAACCTGAGTCGATTTGAAATCGGTCTCAGGTTTTTTCTATGAGAAAAGTAAAACTTATTTTCTTACTTTTGAAGATAAGGAACAAAATTAGATAGCGATAGCAACGATATCAGCTGGGCATACACGTAAAATACCAGTAAAAGTATTTCGGTTTTGATTGTGCTTATCGTCTTTATTGTTATCTTTGTTATCTTTGTCATTGTTATTACGAGCTAAAGCAGAGAAAAGAGCAACACCGTTACAGAAACCTTCAAAAATTACATTGTTGAAAGATCCAACACCTTTAACGCTTAATAGAGAAAGCTCTGTTCCAACTGAAATGCTAGCAAGTACGTTACATACAGCTGGTTGTTGTGGTCTAACTACTTCTTTCTCTTTCTCTTTCTCATGATGTCTGCACTCTCTTTCATGATGATGACAGTCTCTAAAGTTATCACAGCATCCAAATGATCCAAACATAATCCTCATCACCCCCTTCACACTTATAATCTATGTAAGTTCGGTAGTGAGTGACTGGACAGAGAGTGGAATTTTTTCTAGGGGAATTTCTCATTTTAAAAGACTAGCTGGGTGTTTATTACGGAATGATGTTTAAAATAGGATAGATATCACAAAAAAGTGTAAAGACCACCGAAATGAATGAAATAGGTAGCCTTTACACTTTTTTGCTTTTATATAAAACGATGATATATACAGGAAGAGCTAACAGTAGCGGTACAATGGATCGTGCAGTATGTTTTTCTGATTCTAATTGGAATGCTTCTTCTTTTGGAAATTGTAAAACTGAAATATTTGCAGCATCGCCAATAAAATATAGAAGCAGTACAGTTACTATGTAACATAAAAGTGCAATAAAGCTTCCGTATGAACTCAATGAAAATCCCTCTCTTGTTATCTATTTGTTATCATTGTATCATAATTGTAACAAAAACACACGGTTATATTTCGATACTTTAACAAAATTCGACACGAAACGTCATTTATATGTATGCGAATAGCATGAAATTTACTGTTTTTTATGTGTGGATGTCGAATCATACATTTTAGTATTACGGATGTGTGACAGAATAAAAAAGAAACGAAGGTAATGAAATTACCTTCGTTTCTTTTTTATTCGTATGAAAGGGCAGTAAGACCCTCACACTGATTCAAGTTTCGCTTTATTATTTTGCCCATTCACTCACTTGTTCTACGCTCATTCGTGGTGCAGGATGGCCTTTTAAAGTGGATTCCCCAATTGTAATAAGCATAATTGGTACGTAGCGAGATGAAACATTGAATTCTTCTGTAAGTGCTTGTGGGTTGAAACCACCAATCGCACAAGTATCCCAGCCAGTCGCTTTAGCTGCAAGCATAAGTTGCATTGCTGCTAAAGATGCATTTGAAAAGGCTGCATCTCTTGGGAATTGCTCACGGGCATATGCAGACTCAATATTTTTAGCTAAGCGTTCTTTTGCTTCTTCTTTCATAAATCCTTGTTCTACAATTGGACCATAAACGGGTTCAACGTTTTTATAAGCTTCTAAATCACCTAAAATAGCGACTACAGCAGAAGCATCAAGAATTTGTTGTTGGTTATAAGCAATTGGATGTAATCGTTTCTGTACATCTTCACCTTGGAATACAAGGAATTTCCAATGCTGTAAATTCCAAGCGGAAGGTGCTTGGGCAGCTCCCTTTAAAATCTCGTGTAACTCTGTAGATGAAATTTCTTTCTCTGGGTTGAATGCACGTGTAGATGTGCGTTCATATAAAACATTAAAAAAGTTTTCGTTTGTCATTATATATCCTCCAAATTACATATCAAATTATGAAAAAAATACATGTAATATATTCTACTTACATTTTGTAAGTTATCGAATTTAAGAATATAATATCTTTATTTTAATTGTCAAGTTTTCAAGCGGAAGCTAGGGCATTCATACAAACGATACAATTCCTATAATCATACACTAAAAAAGGAATTTATAGAGTGAAAAAGCAAAGATAACATTCTCAATTAGCTTGTTAACATGTATCCCTCACTCATTAAAGTTTTTAGAGAACAGTTTTTTATAAAATGTTTGTGAGGAATTCTGTAGAACAAGATATATGAAGTGAGTGAAGACTAGTGATGAACATACTACATTTTTTATTAGAGAATACGGTTTTCCAAAATGTATTACAAGATCTTCAGTTAAATGTCCTTTATATAGAAAATGGATGCACACATCAACAAACGATAGAAAATATCCATCCAAAATGTATGTTTATAGCAAATAGTTTTGAAGAAGGAGAAGTATTATTTCAGAGGACTAAACCACATATTGTAATTATGTATGTAACAGATTTTTCTCAAATAAAATATATAAAGAATATGTATAATCCACAGAGTACATTTATTGTCATTTGGGATCAACAAATAACAAGCGAGTTTGCAGAGGTGCTTACGTTAGGAATACGTAATATTGTGATAGCCCCTGTGACTCCGCAAATGGTGTTAGAGGAAGTAAATAAAAGTTTATATCAGCTTTCTTTAGTGCGGCAAGTAAGTTTGCAACAAGAACTACTTCAAACGATGTTTGATTTTCGAAATGATCTATTATTTATAGTAGAAGACGATGAGATTGTTGATTGTAATACAAATTTTTTAGAGTTTTTCGGATATGAAAATTTGTTTGCTTATCGTGAGCAACATTTAGTATTTGCTGAACATCTTATTAGAGAAAATGGATACTATTCAACAACTCATGATATAACATGGTTAGATGATACATTATCATATGATAGAAGAATTAAGATGTCCAACTATGAAGGGGAAGTGTCAACTTTTTTATTGCGTGCGACACCATTGCCAGAAGATTTATCAAGATTTATTGTGAAGTGTACAGAGATTACCGAATTAGATGAAATCTATCAAGAACAAGAAAGACTTGCTATGATAGATTCGTTAACAGAGATTTATAATCGTTTGAAATTCCAACAAATACTCGAGGCAGAATGGGATAATGCGATGCGTAATAATGAAAACATAGCACTTATTTTATTTGATATAGATAATTTTAAAGCAGTAAATGACACGTATGGCCATGACTTTGGTGACTTAGCATTAATTGAGCTTGCAGAGCTCATGAAATCTAAAGTGGAGCAGCAACATGTATTTGCTAGGTGGGGAGGAGAAGAATTTATTATTTTAGTAACGAATACAGTAGAAAAAGAAGCATTTCAAGTTGCGGAATCATTACGATTTTTCATTGAAACAAAGCAATTCTCAGGAATTTCGAAATTAACAGCGAGCTTTGGAGTTGCATTATATGAAAAAGGGATTACAAGAGAAGAATTAATGCAACGAGCGGATATTGCATTATATGAAGCGAAAAAAAATGGAAAAAATCAAGTGTGTGTATATAGAAAAGAAAAAAAGTGATTTTTCGCAACAAATTGTTGCGATTTTTTTTTATTACTTGATAATAGAGTGTAGGGGGGATTTTGAACGAAGGAATTATGGAGGAACAAAATGATAAAAAAAATAATGATGATAGTTTCAATATGTGCTTTAGTTTGTGGAGGAGTATACTATTTTCTCTATAATTCTAATATAAAGGAAAATAAAGAATTAACAACTAAGGTGAATCCTGCTGTTGAATCAGAAGTACAAGAGAATATAGAAGAAGAAAAAGAAAAGCAAATTGATTACGCTAGCATATCTCAAAAATTAGATCAATATTTAGTCGGAAAGCAATTCAATGGAACAGTTTTGGTAACAGATAAAGAGCATGTTATATTGAATAAAGGATATGGGTATGCTGATGTTCAAAATAAAATAGAAAATACGCCTCACACAAAATATCGTATCGGTTCTATTACGAAAACAGTTGTGGCTACATCTATTTTACAACTGCAGGATCAAGGTAAGCTAAATATTCAAGATAATGTAAATAAATATATTCCTTCATTTCCGGAGAATAAAAATATTACGTTATATCATTTATTAACGCATACCTCTGGTTTACCTGAACACGCAAAAGGCAATGTTAATGCTGCTTCCCGTTTACAGTTAATTAATTGGATTGGACGTCAAAATTTAGAATTTCCTGCAGGAACAGGTTGGAGATATACAGATTATAATTATATGGTGCTTGCCTATATAATAGAACATATATCGAAAAAACCTTTAGGAGATTATATAAAAGAAAATATATTTGCAAAAGCAGATATGCATGAATCTGGTATGGGAAATATGGTACCTGGAGATAAAAATTTTACAAAGGGTTATGTGAAAAAAAATCAAGAGCTTGTACCAGCGCAGAAGGTAGGCATGGATTGGCTATATGGTTGTGGTGAGATGTATACGACAGTTGGAGATATGAAGAAATTAGACGAAGCAATTATAAATGGAAAACTTCTTTCTGAACAAAGTATACAAGCGATGTTTTCACCTTCACCAGAACGAAAATATGCATTTAGTTTTTACATATATCCGGATTATTTTCATAATCATGGTGTACTATCTGGTTGGAACACTTTCAATAATTTTAATAAAGAAAAAGGGACTTTTGTTATTTTATTTTCAAATGTGAAAAATAGTATGGATGATGACTTCAATAAAGATTTCCGAAAGATGGTAAGTGATTTATTAGAACAAAGGGGATGAGAAAATGAAACATAAAAATGTATCAATTGGTTTCATTGGTATTGGTGTAATGGGAAAAAGTATGGTGCGTCATTTCATGCAAGACGGTCATACAGTATATGTATATAATAGAACAAAATCGAAAACAGACTCTTTAGTACAAGATGGTGCAAATTGGTGTGATACACCGAAAGAGTTAGTAAAGCAAGTTGATGTTGTAATGACTATGGTTGGGTATCCACATGATGTAGAAGAAGTGTACTTTGGGATAGATGGAATTTTGGAGAATGCAAATGAAGGTACGATTGCAATTGATTTCACGACATCTACACCAACATTGGCAAAACGTATTAATGAAGCCGGTAAAAGTAAGAATGTATATACGTTAGATGCACCTGTATCTGGAGGAGACGTTGGTGCGAAAGAAGCAAGACTCGCAATTATGGTCGGTGGAGAGAAAGAAATATATGATAGATGTTTACCGTTATTTGAAAAACTAGGAACAAATATTCAGTTGCAAGGGCCTGCTGGAAGTGGACAACATACAAAAATGTGCAATCAAATTGCGATTGCTTCTAATATGATTGGAGTATGTGAAGCTGTTGCTTATGCAAAAAAGGCTGGATTAGATCCTGATAAAGTATTGGAGAGTATTTCAACGGGAGCAGCAGGTAGCTGGTCATTAAGTAATTTAGCTCCTCGAATGTTAAAGGAAGATTTTGAACCAGGTTTTTATGTAAAGCATTTTATGAAAGATATGAAGATCGCGTTAGATGAGGCTGAAAGATTACAATTGCCAGTACCAGGTTTAAGTTTGGCGAAGGAATTGTATGAAGAGCTAATAAAAGATGGGGAAGAAAATAGCGGAACACAAGTGTTATACAAAAAATATGTAAGGGGGTAAATGAGATGGATCTTCAAAAATTTGATGAGATGATTGATACTGTACAAAGAGCAACATGTATACAAATTAATGAAAAACAAAAAGAAGCTTTTAAACAAAAATATGATTTTGAACCGAATTTCGAATATGGAAGAGATGAGAAAGGGCATTACGTTATTCGAACTTCAAAAAAGATGCTAGAAGAAATGGAATTTTATTTGGCATTGAAATATGATCGAGATGGAGTTGACCTTTACATGGAAGCGGAGATTGATGGTATATATCATGTATCTGTTAGCTATAGTGAAGACGCTTTGCACCTACAAGAATTGTTTCAATTTCTAGAAGAAAAAAAATAAAAGTCCTCATTTGAGGACTTTTATTTTTAATTTTGTAATTATAAGCTAGAAGCACGGCGGCATCGTTCCATTGGGAATGGAATAACTTGTGCGATGTGATTAGGACCAAATTGTTTTGTACGAGCATGGCGTATTATATAAAATGCACACAGAATTGAAACAGGAATAGCACCGAACAAACCAAAAAATAAAGCGCTTACACAAGATGCAACAAAACCTAAAACACCAACTTCTAATTCTTCCATAATAGCTCCTAGAATAATAGGAAGTGCTCCACACGTAACCCCTAGTATAAGTGCGATAAGTAAACTCATGATTATCCCCCTCTGTTTGCGATATTTTTTCCTTCTTAGTTAATTGTAGTATATCATATATAAAACAGAATTTTCAGAAAAAATTCAAAAAAAGTTCAATAAATGTTCAAAAAGTATTAATAAATATACTTGAAAAATTGAAGGAAGAGATTGTACTGAAAAGAAGGAATAATACGGTTAGAACCATAAAAAATCAGGCTTATTTCAAAATGAAATAAGCCTGTTCCATAGGAGGATGTATATATGTAGAGTGAATAAAAGGTTGGAAAAGGGGGTCCAAGACCTTTTATTCAACTAACTACCTTAATAGATTGGAACCCAACCTTCAGTTGTAACAAAAATACGAATAGCTACAACTTGACGATCATCTTGCAAGGTAAAATAATGTCTTGCATTTTCAGGAACAGATATGAGATCGCCTGGCTCAAGTTCAACGTCAAAGAATGTCCCATCTTTTCCTTCAATGGCAAAGATGCCATGACCACTAACAATAAAGCGAACTTCATCATCAGTATGATGGTGTTCTTTTTGAAAATTAATTAATAATTCGTCAAGGTTAGGTGTGCTATTTGAAAGTGAAATTACATCATGTGCTTTATAACCTCGGCGTGCTGAAACATCAGCAATTTCTTTTGAAAACACAGCTAATATTTCAGCTTTGTTTTCATCTGTTAATGAGTAATTTTCTTTTAAATGAGTAGGAAGTTTGGAAATATTCCATTTCTCATATAAAACGCCTTCCTCTTGTAGAAATTTTGATACTTCCACTTCATTTTCAATGCGAGTATTTATTTCATGAATACGAATTTGCGCCATTAGAAACGCCTCCTTGAATTGATAATAGTTTTATATGAAATTGGAATAAAAACTCATAAGCTTCTAATCTTTTCTTTGCATCAAAGCTATCTCGGCCCCATACGGTAATACCATGGTTACGGATTAATACTGCCCCCGAATCTCCCTGTATATGCTTGCGGAAGTTTTCTCCAAGCGTTGGGATATGAGCATGGTTTTCGATAATAGGAATGTGAATTGTTGCATCTTCTTCCCAAATATCGAGAGCTTTAATAATTTCTTGATTTTGAAGTGTGACTGCATCACTATATAAATTTGTGATAACATTGTTATCAGTTGTATGAACATGAAGGACACACCCAGCATTCGTATTGTTATAAATATGTGTATGCAAGATTGTTTCTGCTGAAGGGCGTAATTCAGTCTCTAATACGGGAACCCCTAGATGATCTACTAGTAGAAAGTCATCTGGAGTCGTTTTTGTTTTATCTTTACCGCTTGCTGTAATGAGAAAAGTGAGTGGTTCATGACTAACCTTTATAGAAATATTACCACTCGTTGCTGGAAACCAATTTCGTGTTGTTAATTCTTTTTTTATCTCGCTTAAGTCATACCATTGACGAAAAAGTTGTTTCATAATTTCACCTCCAACAAATGTTTTAATTCAGTTTGAACATCGTGAAACGTTTCAAATGCTGTATAAGAAATATGATTTTCTTCGCATTTTGTAATAAGGAAATCACGAGCGAACACTTTATCCGCTTGTTTCGCAGCTTGTAAATCGGTAATTGAATCTCCAATTACAATATGGAAGTCATTCGTATCACTCAATTTACGGATGAGTGATGATTTACATAATCCGCAATGATTTTGACAAAGACGATCACAAGGATGAGGCCAATTCACCGTAATGTATTCATTTGAAAAATCTGTTTCATTACAGTAAATTTGCTCTTTTGGAATGAGTCCTTGTAAGAGTGGATAGACGAAGAAATCCATTCCACCTGATATAACATAAAAGGAAATGTTGTTTTCATTTACAAATTGTATAAATTCATGAAAACCGTTACGAATTTCAGCAGTCTCTATTAAAAATTGAATAATTTCATCGTGCAGATTAGTAGGTATGAATTGAAATAATTGAGAAACACCTTCTTGAATAGATAGCTCTTGTGATAAAATTCTATTCTTTACTTCTTCAGCTTCTGGTGGTGCGAATTTTTCCATAATGGACATAATGTTATCATTATTTGTAATCGTGCCATCGAAATCACAAAATACTTGAATACTCATAATTTCACCTCATGAGAGGGATTTCCCCATATTTGTAGTGCGCTATGCAAATTTATGTCATCTACTTCATGGAGTGGTTTATTTTGCAAAGTAGCATCAATTGCAGCACGGAAAGCTTTACCGCCGCCCTGCGCCCCATTTGGATGTCCATGTATTCCGCCACCAGCATTAATAACAACATCTTTACCGAAATCTCGTGCAATAAAGGGAACGAAACCAGGATGAATACCAGCAGACGGAACAGAAAAGCTCTTCTTGAAAAATGCATCGTCTTCAGTTAAATATTTTGAGATAGCAAGAGCCTCCTCTTTTTCTAGCGCAACACTTCCGTATGGAGATGGGAATAATGAAAAGTCAGCCCCAGCATAACGTAGTAGCTTTCCAAGTAATAATGGTGATGAAACTCCATATAACTTGGATGCTGAATAAGCACCACTTACAGCAGGATGTGCCATAATAGGAACTGGGATTTCATCATCTTCTGCAAGTGATTGTAGTACATCTAGTCCGTAAGAGAATACGTTAAATAATAGAATATCGGCTCCAGCTTGCACTGCACGTTTCGCATTTTCTTTTAAATCAAAAGTTCGTCCTGTTAAATTTACGGCATATAACGTTTTATGTCCGTACGTTTCATATACGGATTGTAAAACTTCTTTTCCAGATACGATGCGTTTCGTAAGTGGTGTTAATGCATTTTCAAATAATATTTCATCATCTTTTACGATATCTACACCACCAATTGCTTGATCGCGTAATTGCGTTTTTAAATACCCAATATTTCGTCCAATCATTCCTTTAAAAATACTCATTAAAAGGGGACGATCATGTACTTGTAAAAGATTTCGAATACCATCTATCCCGAATTTTGGACCAGGAAAATGTTTTTTTAACTCGTCTGAAAAAGTTAAGTCAATTAATTTTACTTCGCCATCAAGAGATAGCTTTCCGAATGTAGTTGTTAAAATAGCTGGTAAATCTGGACTGAAATTTAATAACGGATATTCAATTTTAATAATTCCGCGTTTTACTTTTTTACGTAAATACGAATTGGTATGTTCATGTTCAGCTAATTCCTCAACATGAATGACGTTGCCTTTATGTTGTTTTAATTGTTCTTGCAATAAATGTGGCAAATGTGTCCAAGAGCCAATTGTTAAACCGAGTGCAATTTGTTCAGCTTTTTTTTCTAAGTTATGTGAATCATCATGGATTAAATATGTCGCTATAATTCCGCTCATTGTTATAACCTCCTAGTTAAATAAAAAAACCTCTCAGCTAAGGAGAGGTTTTTTTACAACCAGCTCCTTATCTGTCAGCGTAATGCTGCGAGAATTAGCACCGTGTCTACAATTGTAGATCGGTTGCCGGGTTTCGTCGGGCTCGTCCCTCCACCTGCTCTTGATAAGAAGTATTTAGAAATGTTTAAATTTTTAAGATAACTGAATTTTGTCAGATATTTTTCATGTTGTCAATTACTTTTTGAAAAAATTTAATTTATCAATTCGATTAATGGCTTCTCGTAATCTATCTTCTGTATGCAAGAGACCAACACGGACGTACCCTTCACCATACTCACCAAATCCAACACCAGGAGCAACTGCGACATGTGCTTTTTCTAGTAAAATATTAGAAAATTGCTCAGAAGTATATCCTTTTGGAACAGGAAGCCATGCAAAAAATGACCCTGTTGGAATGTCTACATTCCAACCAATTGAGTGACAAGCTGAAATAAGAGCGTTTCTTCGAGATTCGTAACTATTTACAAGGTCTATGACGCAAGACTGTGAACTTAATAGTGCTTCGCGGGCAGCATCTTGAATGGCACCAAAAATACTAACATACATATGATCTTGTAATAAGTTAATTGTTTCAATGACACTTTCATTCCCTACCGCAAAAGCGATGCGCCAGCCAGCCATATTGAAAGTTTTCGATAATGTGTAAATTTCGATTCCTGTATCTTTGGCACCATCTGCTTGTAAGAAACTAACAGGTTTTTGACCATCGAATCCAATCGCACCGTAAGCAAAATCATGAACGACTAATATATTATGTTTATTAGCAAAATGAATGGTTTCATCAAAGAAATCTTTTGATGCAGTAGCACCGGTCGGATTATTTGGATAGTTTAAAAACATTAATTTTGCACGCTCGGCAATAGAGTCGTCAATTTTTGTATAATCCGGTAAAAACTTATTTTCTGCAATAAGCGGCATTGTTTCAAATTGTGCTTTCGCTAAAGCAACTCCTGATAAATAATCTGGATAGCCTGGATCGGGAACGAGAATGGTATCACCAGGGTTTGTAAAGCAAACTGGTAATTCTACTAATCCAGCCTTTCCACCAAACAATATAGCAACTTCAGTTTTCGGATTTACTACTACATCATATTCACGTTGATAGAATGTTGCCACGGCTTCTTTTAAGCTTTCATGTCCGCGAAATGGCGGATATTTATGATGAATGGTCTTGTCTGCAGCATCTTGCAAAGCTTTTACGATATGCTGCGGTGTTGGTTGATCTGGATTACCTTGACCTAGATTAATAACATCGTGACCAGCTGCTACAACTTTGTTAACTTTTGCAACAAGTGAAGCGAAAAATTGTGTTGGCAATGATGTTACTATCTCAGAAGGTTGAAATGATTTCATACTTTCCACCTCTTTTGAAAGTTGTTACAATTCTAGTGACAAATGATATAATCTTTCCAGTATTTTGTAAAGAAAAAAATAAGAATGGGGCTGAAAAAATGAAAGTCGCATGTATTCAAATGGATATTGTCTTTGGAGATGTAGAAAAAAATATTGAGAATGCTAAAAATAAAATAAGTGAAGCGATGAAAGAAAGACCAGATGTTATTGTTTTACCAGAACTATGGACAACAGGTTATGATTTAACGAGACTCTCTGAAATTGCAGATAGGGATGGATTGGAAACGAAAGAAAAGTTGATAGAATGGTCGAAACAATATGGTGTACATATTGTTGGTGGTTCTATAGCAAAGCAAACGGAACAAGGTGTTACAAATACAATGTATGTTGTAACGAATAAAGGAGAACTAGTCAATGAATATAGTAAAGTGCATTTATTTCAGCTTATGGATGAACATAAATATTTAATCGCTGGAAATCGTACTGGTGAATTTAAGTTAGATGATGTAGAGTGCGCCGGCACCATTTGCTATGATATTCGTTTTCCGGAGTGGATGCGCGTTCATACTGCTAAAGGTGCAAAAGTTTTATTTGTTGTAGCTGAATGGCCATTAGTTCGTTTAGCGCATTGGCGTTTACTATTACAAGCAAGAGCAGTTGAAAATCAGTGTTATGTTGTAGCATGTAATAGGGCAGGGAAGGATCCAAATAATGAGTTTGCTGGCCATTCTTTAATTGTCGATCCTTGGGGCGAAGTTGTTGTAGAAGCAAATGAAGAAGAATCAATTCTATTTGGAGAGCTTACATTCGAGAAAATTAAAGAAGTACGCAAAGGAATTCCAGTTTTTGCGGATCGACGTCCAGAATTATACAAATAAAATGTTGACAAGTGATTTTTATTCTTGGTATAGTCTTCAACATAAAGTTAAAAATTCTAAAAAATTATACAACTCTTATCAAGAGCAGGTGGAGGGATTTGGCCCGATGAAGCCCAGCAACCGACCGTAATACCATTGTGAAATGGGGCGTTTATGACGCCAAAAGGCACGGTGCTAATTCCAGCAGAAAGTAAAACTTTCTGGCAGATAAGAGGGGAGAAGATAAACTTCAAACCTCTTTCTTAGTGGAAAGAGGTTTTTCTGTGTTAGAAAAACCTCTGAATTAAAAAAAGGGGGAGAAGACGATGGGATATTATTCATTAACAGAAGTAACCGCTGTACAATATGCGAAAGAACATGGCTATTTTGAAAAGAAAGCAAATGTAGTTTGTCATGAAATTGGAGATGGAAATTTAAATTACGTGTTCAAATTAGATGATGGAGAGAAGTCTATTATAATAAAACAAGCACTACCATATGCGAAAGTAGTTGGTGAGAGCTGGCCGTTGTCTATAAAAAGAGCGACGATTGAAAGTAAGGCGCTGCAAATTTTTGCAAAGTATGTGCCGGAATATGTGCCGGTAGTGTATAGTCATGATGAAGAATTAGCGGTAACAATCATAGAAGACTTATCAAAATTAACTATTACAAGAAAAGGATTAATAGATGGAGAAGAGTATCCACTTCTATCCCAGCATATCGGTCGTTTTCTAGCGAATGTTTTATTTTATACTTCAGATTTTGGTTTACAGTCAGAAGAGAAAAGGGTACTAGAAGGTACATTTGTAAATCCAGACCTTTGCAAAATTACAGAAGATTTAGTGTTTACAGATCCGTTTGGGCATTACGATACGAATGATTATGAGTCGGAGTTACAATTGGCTGTAGATGAACTATGGAGTGATAAAACTTTAAAACTAAAAGTAGCGCAATATAAATATAAATTTTTAACGAGAAAAGAGGCACTCATTCATGGAGATTTACATACTGGAAGTATTTTTTCATCACCTTCTGAAACGAAAGTGATTGACCCAGAATTTGCAACGTACGGTCCATTTGGATTTGACATCGGGCAATTTATTGCAAATCTATTATTAAATGCTCTATCTAGAGAGGAAGAACAGAGAAGTGTGCTATTTTTCCATATTGAGAAAACATGGAGCTATTTCGTAGACACTTTTACGAAGTTATGGATTGGAGAAGGTGTAGAAGCATATACGAAAGAGAAACAATGGTTGCCGATTATTTTGCAAAATATTTTTACGGATGTGGTCGGATTTGCTGGATGTGAGCTTATCCGAAGAACAATTGGCTTAGCACATGTAGCTGATTTAGATGAAATAGCAAATAAAGAAACGAGAATTCAAGCTAAGAAACAAGCGTTATCCTTAGGTAGAGAACTAATAAAATATGAATCTAAGAACGCTGATATTCAACTGTTCCGAGCATTATTCCAACAGACAGTTTCTGGAGGGGTAAAAGCATGAGTACAGTTGTTACGATTCCGAGGTCTGTCAGTTGGAAAGGTGATGCCATTGCAGTATTAAATCAAACAAAGTTGCCGCATAGCACAGAATACAAAACATTAACGACGATTGAAGAGGTATGGAAAAGTATTGTCATGCTAGAAGTACGAGGAGCACCTGCAATTGGAATTGTAGCTGCATTTGGCTTGGCGCTTGCATCAAAAAAATATACTACTTTACATATTGAAGAATTTCAAAAGAAGTTTAATAGAGATTGTAATTATTTAGGGACGTCACGCCCGACAGCAGTCAATTTATTTTGGGCAATCGATCGTATGAGAGAATCTATTCAAGAAATTACTACAATAAAAGAAGCGCAAAAAATATTAGAAGAAGAAGCGCTTCGTATTCAGCAAGAAGATGAAGCGGTATGCCGGAGTATTGGAGAACATGCATTAACATGCTTTAAAGACGGTGATAACATTTTAACAATTTGTAACGCTGGCAGTATTGCAACTGCTAAATATGGTACTGCATTAGCACCGTTTTATATTGGGAAAGAAAAAGGTGTACATTTACATGCATATGCATGTGAAACGAGACCGGTTTTACAAGGCGGTCGCTTAACGACCTGGGAATTAAAACAGGCAGGTATTGATGTAACACTTATTACAGATAATACGGCAGCTCATGCTATTCAAACGAAAGAAATCAACGCAATTATTGTAGGAGCGGACCGAATTGTCGCAAATGGGGATACAGCAAATAAAATCGGAACGATGAATTTAGCTATATTAGCAAAGTATTTCGATATCCCGTTCTACGTTGCAGCTCCACTATCTACATTTGATATTACGAAACAAACAGGTGCAGAAATTGTTATTGAAGAAAGAGATGAAACAGAAGTTACGAAAATTTTTGGGAAACAGGTAACGCCAGTTGGAACTACTGTTTATAATCCTGCATTTGATGTAACACCGAATGAATTAATTACAGGTATTATTACTGAGCAAGGTATTATACGTGGAGATTATAAGCGAGAAATTGCATCATTGTTTGAAAAAACAAGCTAATACATAATAGCTTGTTTTTCTATGCCTAAATGTGTTCTTTTTTCTTATTTATATAATGAAGGGAGGAGAAAAAGATGGAAGAGTGGATCAAGATGATAGGTAATGTAGGGTTTCCAATTGTTGTAACATTATATTTACTTCATCGAATTGAAAGTAAATTAGATGGGGTAATTGTTGCAATAGAGAAGTTGCCACGGCAATTACTACAGTATGATGATCCTCGCGATAAAAAATAAAGTTTGCTCTTCGTGAGCAAACTTTATTTTTTATTGAGCAGTATAACCACCATCGATAACGACAGCTTGTCCAGTTATACCTTTAGCTTTTTCGCTCGCTAAAAACATCGCATAATCAGCAATCTCTTGTACTTGTAATAAGCGTTTTTGTGGGACAAGTGGATAAATGACATCCTCTAAAACATTTTCAAGTGGTACATTTCGTGTAGTGGCCAAGTCTTGTAATTGATTCCGTACGAGAGGGGTATCGACATAACCGGGACAAAGCGCATTAACAGTAATTCCGTGAGTAGCCCCTTCTAAAGCGGCAACTTTTGTTAATCCAATTACACCATGTTTTGCGCTATTATAAGCAGCTTTTCCAGCGAATCCAACGAGGCCATTAATGGAAGCTACATTAATAATTCGGCCATATTTTTGCTTTTTCATAATGGGAAAGGCATGCTTAACGGCGATAAAAGGAGCGATTTGCATAATTTTAATGAGTAGCTCGAATTTTTCGGTTGGAAAATCTTCAATTGGTGAAACGTGTTGCATGCCTGCGTTATTAATTAATATGTCTAATGAACCGAAATGAGTAACAGTTTGAGAAATGGATGCTTCTATTTCTTCTTCGGATGTAACATCACATTTTAAGCCGATAGCTTGAAAGCCCTCTTTTTGTAGTTGTTCAGCAGCTTCTTTTGCACGTTCTTCAAGACGATCGGTAATAACAACTTTTGCCCCTTCTTTTGCAAAAGCGTTTCCCATTTCATATCCAATACCACTTGCAGCACCTGTTAAAAAAACAACTCGATTTGTAACCATGATGAAAAACATCCCTTCGTAATAAAGTTCTCATATTGCTCTATTTAGAGAGTGGATAAGAAAAATCCTGCAAAGATTTGGAAAAATATTGTTGGCTATCTTGTTTTGCAAAATAGTTTCTGCTATACTATTTTGTAAAGCAAGATACTTACGCTTATCTATCTTGTAAAACAAGATAGTAGGAGGATTTGAATTATGTCGACAAGTCAAATGCTGAAAGGGATTTTAGAAGGATGCTTACTTGCTATTATTTCTGAAGGTGAAATATACGGTTATGAAATGAGTGAGAAGCTAGCAAAGTATGGCTTTACAATGGCGAGTGAGGGAAGTATTTATCCGTTATTAATACGAATGCAAAAAGAAGGATTCATAAAAAGTGTAATGAAGGAATCCCCATCTGGTCCAAAACGGAAGTATTATACGTTAACAGAAAATGGCGAAGATGCACTGGATGAATTTATGGATCGCTGGGAAGCGATGCAAAGTAGTGTGGAACGTCTACTTGAAGGGAAGGGGAGAAGAAAATAATGCTATCAAATGAAGCACGAAAATTTTTATTAGATATGAGATTGTTTTTGACTGCAAAGAGTGTGAAAGAAAGCGATATTGAAAGCTTTATTGAAGACGCAGAACTTCATTTAATAGAAGGTGAGAGTGATGGGAAAAGTGTAGAAGAAATTTTCGGAAGCTCACCGAAAGAATATGCAAATGAACTTGTAAAAGTGATGGAAAGGGATAGACAGGAAACGTGGAAGCAAATTGGTTTTACAGTAATGAATATCGTATCGTTTTGGATTATTGCTTCTATCCTAATAGTGAATAACGGATTATTACAGATGTCACTTATTCAGTGCGTTGGATATAGTTTGTCATTGATTTTAGTTGTGATAGGTCCTAATTTTCTACTTCGCAAAATGACCTTCGTAACAAGTTTTACAAAAACATGGTTTGCTATGTGGTCGTTAGTCATAATCGCACCAATGTTTCTAATAGGGGCTGTAACGATATTAGATGTGATTTATCCTACAAAAATGTTTATATTCACCCAAATGCAAAGTTATATATTAGCTGGTAGTATTTTCATCATTACAGTAGCAATCAATATATATTTTAATGGATGGTTTAAAAACTTATATTTAATCATCCCGCTTTCTATTATGTTAGTGTTTAAAACATTTACATCAGAAGACCTTGTTCCAATGTTATTTCAAATTATATGTTTATACGGAAGTTTGTTTATTTTAATTTTTGTTGAAATTATGATGAAGACGAATAGAAGAGAAGCGATTAAATAAGGGAGGGAGTATCATGCAGATTTCTAAAGAAGGAGAAAAGTTTTTAATCGATACGAAAGTGTATTTATCAACAAAAGGAATGAAAGAAGAAGATGTGGATGCCTTTTTAGAAGATGCAGAGCTTCATTTAATAGAAGGTGAAAAAAGAGGCAAGAATGTAGAGGATATATTTGGTGATTCACCAAAGGAATATGCAAATCAACTTGTAAAAGAAATGCAAGTTGATTATAAACGGAATTTAGGATGGCTAGCTACAGCTGTTATGAGTATATTATGCTATTGGACTATTCCAGATCTTTTATTTCGAAATTTAAATGAACCTTATACCATTTCTTTAATAGGATTAATCGGATATCCGGTTATCTTACTGTTAATGATTATGGGAGGGGTTTTATTTTTAAGAGGTGCTAGTTTTCAAAGGAGTATGTTGAAAAAAGGCTTACTGCTATTTGGAGCAGTAATACTCACTTATTTACCAATATTAATAATGTTCTTAAAGGGTTGGTACAGTTTTCCTTTATATGAACTCCCTCAATTAGGAAGATATTTAATTGGAGGAGTTATGCTATTGATAACAACGATTGTGAATGTTCGGTCTCTTGGTTGGATTGGTTTACTTGTTTTAGGAATCCCAATTTTTATGATATTTATGGTTGAACAAATAGTCAGAGTGTATTTCTAAGAAGAAGCTCTAGAAATACAAAGGATAATCATATTTATATTTTATATTATAATATTGTGATATATTTTGTTCTTCGGTTTAATAGGAAAGTGGCTGCTCTGGATATGCAAAAAAATATTTCCAAAGAAATATTATATAGGGATTTTTAGAGTAATTGTATTTATGTTTAGTTGTATATTTGCATCCGTTGCAGCCGGAATGTGGTTTATTGATTGGAATCTATTGTTTTAAACAGTAACAAAATCGTTACTGTTTTTTTCTTTGCAATAAAGAGCTTTGTAAAGAGAGAGCTTTTTGTTCGTTCGTTAATAGAGACTGAATATGGACATTTTCAGGGCGAGGGACGATCGGATACATAAGATTTGTTGGAGAAGGATGGTGCTCCGAGCCAGTTGGGGAATGAGGATCTGCGTGAGTAAGTTTTCCGTGAACACGTCTTGTAAATAAAATATGACCAATTTCATGAGCGAGCGTATATATATTTTTCATAGGAGCAGCCGAGTTTGTTAAAACGATATACCCTGTAAGTTGCTGTTGTTTTGCTAAAGAGTAGGCACAGGCAATTACTGCTGTTTCTTTGAAATAATCACTGCCAATATAACAAATGTAAAGGTCGCATTCAGGAGCTTCATTTACACAAGTTTGAAAAAAGGATGCTAATTTTTCCTGACTTTGAATAGAATCTTTATAACTAATTTCACGGTCAGAAAAACGAAAAAGTTCATTTAAAACAATTACTTCTTGAATTTGAAATGTAATGGGGTGCCAAATTGATTCTGCAACTGCTAAATCTTTTGCAATACGGTCATCAGAAATATCGGCGCCTGGCGTAATGCAAATACATATATTGACGTATGGATCCATAAGGAACACCTCAACTGAAAAAATTCTTTCTATAATATATGTTGGGAAAAGATCCTATGTATGGATAAACGCCTTGTTTATTACAAGTCGAAAAAATTTCATAGTTCTATAACATGGTTTGGCTGTCTTTTTGATATAGTAAAGGAAAGGGGGAGAATATATGTATACATTAAAAATCGTTTCAGACAGAGAAGCACTGTATCAATTTGCAAGTTATGTAAGAGTTGTACAAGGGGTGGAAGATGTATATGTAGAGGTGGGAGAACCTTTATATGAACATCCTTTAATGAAATTTTATGTACATATTAAGCTTGAGGAAACATATGAGCAACATAAAGCGTTACAAGAAATAGCAAGATTAGTAGAATTAGGGCGTTTTACATATGTCCATTATCGTAATGATGAAATAGAAGAAGCTTTTGAAGCTGTAAAATATGAAAGTTTTAAGAAATAAAGGTGAAAAAAGGGAGCGAAAGCTTCCTTTTTTTCTTTAAAATTACATCAACAAAAGGAGAAAAATTTTGTTATGATAAGGGAGGGTGAGGAAAGGAGAGTTTACATATTGGGGTATATTGAAGAGTTACGCAAAGTCGTTGGTACAAGGCCGCTTATTCTAGTAGGATCAGCAATTATTATCTTAAATGATAATCAAGAAGTATTGCTTCAATATCGTTCAGATACATATGATTGGGGTGTACCTGGTGGAGCGATGGAGCTAGGAGAAACGACAGAAGAAACTGCTCGTAGAGAACTATTTGAAGAGACGGGACTAAATGCGAAAATTATGCAATTTATCGGGGTTCTTTCGGGAAAAGAAGTGTACTTCCAATATCCAAATGGAGATGAAATTTTTAATGTCATTCATCTGTATCAGGGGCATCATGTGAGCGGGGAATTAAGGCTTGACCATGAAGGATTACAGCTTCAATATTTTCCTGTAGATAAGTTACCGAATTTGAATAAAACAACTGAGAAAATTTTACAAAAATTTCTATATGCATTAACAGAATAGAAGGTTAATTCCTTCTATTTTTATTATATTAAATATTTTGATTTTTTAGTATGTTTATAGTATGATAGGTGTAGACATACATCTTATGGAATTTCACCTAAAAACTGACTAGGGTACATAAGAGAGGGGCAAGTGCAAAATGCATAATGTTGTTATTACAGCTGCAGTTCGTTCGCCAATTGGAACTTTTGGGGGAGCGCTAAAAAATGTAACGCCAGTAGAATTAGCTGTTCCTGTACTTCAGGAAGCTGTAAAACGAGGCGGGGTAGAACCACACGAAGTTGATGAAGTGATTTTAGGTCATTGTATTCAAAGAACTGATGAAGCAAATACGGCAAGAACGGCTGCATTAGCGGCAGGATTTCCTGACACAGTTACAGGTTATACAATCCAACGCCAATGTTCTTCAGGTATGCAAGCAATTATGTCGGCTGCAATGCAAATTCAATTAGGTGTAAGTGAAGTTGTCGTTGCAGGTGGAGTAGAAGCAATGAGTTCAAGCCCTTATGCATTAAAACAACACCGCTGGGGACAACGCCTACAACACGGAGAAATTCGTGATACGGTGTGGGAAGTATTAGAAGATCCAATTCATCATATTATGATGGGGGAAACAGCGGAAAATTTAGTTGAACAATATGAAATTACAAGAGAGGAACAAGATGAAGTTGCGCTTCGTAGTCATACATTGGCATTGAAGGCAATCGAGTCTGGATACTTTGACGATCAAATTGTTCCTATTACAATAAAAGAACGTAGAAAAGAAGTAGTATTTTCAAAGGATGAACATCCACGTGCTGACATTACAGCAGAAAAATTAGCAGGATTAAAACCAGCTTTCCGTAAAGACGGATCTGTAACGGCAGGGAATGCATCTGGCCTGAATGACGGAAGTGCGGTTCTAGTATTAATGAGCGAAGAAAAAGCGAAAGAAAAAGGCTTACAACCGTTAGCTAGAATTGTTGGATATTCAGTAGCTGGAGTAGATCCAAAAATTATGGGTATTGGACCAGCACCAGCAATTCGTAAAGGGTTAGAAAAAGTAGATTGGTCATTAGAAGATGCAGATTTGCTGGAAATTAACGAAGCTTTCGCTGCACAATACTTAGCTGTAGAGAAAGAATTAGGTTTAGATCGTGAAAAGGTGAATGTAAACGGTAGTGGTGTAGGACTTGGACATCCAATCGGTTGTACAGGAGCTCGTATCACTGTAAGCTTAATTCATGAATTGAAAAGACGCGGATTAGAAAAAGGAATTGCCTCTCTATGCGTCGGCGGCGGTATTGGGGTAGCATTATTTATAGAAGCACTATAAAAAAAGAAGCAGCAATCGCTGCTTCTTTTTTTATGATTCAAATAAATGATGAAATAATCGATCACGATTTTCAAAGAAAAGTTTCGTCGTTTGGTAATGCTCAGTTTCTTCTAATGTGGATTCATGAATCCCTTCTTGTGTTAGAGAATATATAGTGGATTCAGGATAAGCCATTAAAATAGGAGAATGCGTTGCGATAACAAATTGTGAACCTTGTTCCGCTAGTTCATGCATTCGAATGAGCATAGAAAGTTGTCTCATTGGTGATAGAGCGGCCTCGGGCTCATCTAAAATGTATAAGCCTTGTCCTGAAAAACGATTCATAAATAAGGAGAAAAATGACTCACCGTGTGATTGGGCGTGTAGTGAAGTACCACCATATGAGTCAATAATTGGATTTCCACGTGCTTCTGAATCGGCATCCATTTCATCAATATAAGAAGCAACATTATAAAACGATTCAGCACGAAGAAAGAAACCATCGTTTGGTGTATTGAAACTTTTGGAAATTCGAAGATGTTCATGTAAAGATGAATGTGAATCGTTTGTACTAAAACGGAAGTTTTTCGTTCCACCTTCTGCATTAAATCCTAAAGCAATTGCAATCGCTTCGAGTAATGTTGACTTCCCCGTTCCGTTTTCTCCAATAATGAATGTTACATTTGGATGGAAAGCTAGTGATTGTAATGTTCGAATAGCGGGTAAACAGTAAGGATATGCGGAGAAACTAGGGATATTTTCTTTTTTTAATGTGACATTTTGTAAAAAGGGTACGTCAATCAATATAGAAACCTCAATTCATAACGGATTTTGATTCTAAAAAAGCAGCAAATACAAGGGTAAGACAACTTGCAAATAGTATTGTATATTGAAGTGCGCCAAAGCCAAGACCTTCCCAGCCGAAAGTCATTCTCTTCCATATGAAAATAAAAAGAATGCTTATAAAACCAACGAGAGCAGGTATATATTTTATAATTTTGTAGTGCTTCCATAGATAGAAGCCAATGTATGTACTTAAAAACAAGGTAAACAGAACAAGAAAAAAGACAAGTGTTAATGACACGTGAATCCCTCCTTATTTTCTGAATATTTTATGTGGATTATATCATTTAAACTATCATATTCCAATGTGAAAATAAATATTGCATGGAGATTATTCATGTCGTTATGATAGTATGTAATCTATTGTAATTATAAAAAGGAGTTAAAACATGCCGTTTACATTTGCACATCCAGCAGCAGTTCTTCCTTTTGCAAAAAAGTATTCTCAACATATTTCAGTAACGGCTCTTATATTAGGTAGTATGGCGCCTGACTTTGAATATTTCCTACACTTTAGACCGTATGGTGTAATTGGGCATACGTGGCTTGGATTCTTATATTTTAATTTACCACTCGTATTTTTATTAGCATACATATATCACTACATTTTAAAAAAGCCGTTTATAACACATTTACCTAAACCATTTGCTGGCTACTATACATATGCAGTAGATGAGAGGTGGGGGCTTTATACAAGGAAAGATTTCTTTGTATTTTGTTATTCAGCATTATTCGGTATGTTAACGCATGTTGTTTGGGATGCATTCACTCATAAGACAGGCTATTTTGTTATGAAAATACCATTATTGCAAAGAGAATGGTACGGTATCTCTGTTTATAAATATATGCAACATGGAAGTACATGTATTGGTTTTCTGTTATTAGTATACGTTTTATGGAAGTGTAGAAATGAAATGGGTAAAGACCTTATTTTAGCTTCGGAAAAAATAAAATATTGGATTCCGATAATTGTTGTGGCAGCTATTATATTTATCGTGCACGCGTTCGTAGATCCCTATTTTCATATTTTCCAAATAGGGGGTATAATAGTATCTGGACTGACAAGTTCGTTTTGTGGACTTCTCATTGTTTCTATAGTTTACAAAGCAAAGGACTAATTAATATTAATGAATGATAGTGTTAGGAGAAATTATATGATGAAAGCATGGAAAAGTATTTTTGTTTTATGTAGTTTTCTTCTTATGTTAAGTGGTTGCTTCCATCAAGAAGAAAAGAAAGTTGAACCGAAGAAGAAAGAATCTATTCCTGAAACAAAAGAATATGGTGGGCGTGAGCTGAAAAAAGTAGGACAAAAAGTGAAAGAAACTGGATGGGGTACTTTTAAGTTAGAGCAGATTCATTCAGTAAATCAAACATTTGAAGTAGCACCAATGAAAATTCACGTACAAGATGTGAAAGTAATCTCTTTATCACAGATGAGTAAAGATGCAAAAAATACATTAAAAGTATATACGGCATTAACTCCTGAAGAAGTAAAGCGTAGATTAGGAGATAAAGTCAGTCAAGAAGATGCGGAGTTATATGCATCGCTAAGTGGTACAGAGATTAGTGATACGATTCGTTACGTTGAAATTACATATAAGGTGGAAAATAGCGGGAATAAAAATATACAATTTTTCTCTATGAATGATGTTGCGATTAATGATAAACAACATTTTAAAGTAGCAACGCAAAACTTTTTATATGATGAAGATACGCTCGTTGGTACAAAAAATGTATCAAGGGAAGACTATAAGCCTGGTGAAACAAGAGATGGTATTATCGGCCTAATACTTGATGATGGAAAAGAAAAGGTAAAGGATATTAAATTTACAACAGATAATGTAATCGCAGCAAATACAGAAACGCAAGATGTTGTAAAAGAGCCACAAACTTTTAACATCTCACTTTCTGAGTAAGTTGTTTTTAAATATATGTAAGAAAAAAACAGTCAGCGCTCAAACTATTATGCTGACTGTTTTTTCTGTTCTTCTATGTATGAATCTACACTTTGAAAAGGTACCTTAATTTTAAACGCATCTTTTTGTTCATGAAATTGTTTTTCATTATAGGGGCCAAAACGTTTATTATGCTTTACGTCAATAATCCAATAATGCTCGCTTTTTTTATTTGCAATTGCTGCGTCAGGATTATTAGGATCTGACTTTTCCTCAGTTTGTTTTGCAATAATGTATTTATCATCCCAGGCTATGTCTGTAATTTTTGCAGGAATGTATTGTGTGGCATATACAGCATCTTGCGTGGGGAAAAGTTCAAATGCATTTCCAGAAGTACGTATGAGTTCGTATTCATCGTTAATCGTATATGTTATATGATTTGTATTTCCAGCACAACCGGCTAATAGGAATGCGACGAATAGGATTATCCATTTTTTCAATATGGGAACCTCCTTTACAATGCTGTTGTAACACATTGTACAAGAAAAGTAAGAGAAACGCTAGTTTACAATGTTTTTTAGAAGTGGTACGATGAGACGGGTAAAGAAGGATATGAAGGAGTCGACATAAAAATGAAGTTAAAGATGCATCGTCCAGCGCTTGTAATGAACCGCATAGGTGCTTCCCTAATTGACATGTTTTTAATCTCGGTTATGTATGGTGCAGTAGTAGCTGTTATGACTGGAAATTATAGTGCTATTTTTAATCGCTTTAATATTAGTTTTGGCGATTATAGATATGATCTTGCAGTAGTTTTTATATTAATGGCGATATATTTTATTTTGCTACCCTTTATTTGGAACGGTGTAACACTTGGTAAAAAGGTAACGAGAATAAAATTAATTTCATTGAAGAGTGAAAAGTTAACATTACAAACATTAACGATTCGATTTTTTGTATTGTTATTACCGAACATATTACTGCTTGGAATTCCGATATTATGTAACGTATATATGATGTTATTCCGCAAAGATAATTGTGGTTTTCAGGATTTAATTACAAAAACGAAAGTGATAAGTCTTGTATAACAAAAAGAGACCTTTTTATGTAAAAAGGTCTCTTTTTGTTATACAAATATATTTTAATGGATATATAATAGGGAAAAAGTTAATCTATATCATTTTCGAATTTAATAGATTGAAAATTAAGAAAATGTTATAATGATTAAAATAATATGTTTATATAATAAGGGGGAAATTGAAGTGACTGGAGGTAGCGTAATCTTTTGGGGGATTTTAATTTTCATCGGTTTAGTTTTCGATCAGCGTAATAATAAGAAAAAAGAAGGAGTAAAAAAGTAACCGTTTACAAATGAGTAAGCAACTTTTCTTGCTTGCAGACTAATCTCATAAAGGAGTATACTGAATGACGGTAAGACTTATAGAAGGGGTAATGAAAATGAAGCTTGCAGGAAAAGTTGCTATCGTAACTGGCGGTGGCATCGGTATTGGACGTAATACAGCTCTTTTGTTGGCTAAACAAGGCGCAAAAGTAATTGTGACGGACATTGATCAAGAAAGTGGACAAGCAACAGTGGAGGAAATTACGAATCTAGGCGGAGAAGCACTTTTTGTATCCTATAATATGGAAAAACAAGGAGATTGGCAACGCGTAATCAGCATTACTTTGAATGCATTCAGTCGCATTGATATGCTTTTTCAAAATGCTGGTTTATATAAAATAGATTCTATATTTTCACGCCAACAAGAGAACGATTCCAATGTACTTTGTATTAATGACGTATGGATAGAGATAAAACAATTAACGTCATCTTTTATGAAACAGCAAGAAGAAGTGGTGCTAAGTGACTTACCGATTTTCGGTATTATTAGCACGAAAGGACAATCATTTCATACAGTAGAAGCCCTCGTATAATAGTGAAAACCGCCCTCAATATATGTGGACGGTTTTTTTGTATGAAAATTATTTTTTAACGAATGCGTTGTTCGTTTTGACTATCAAAGAAATGCGCTTTATTCATATCAAATGCTAGTTTAATTTGGTCACCAGGTGAAAATGTATGTCTTGCATCAACACGTGCTGCAAAATCTTGATTTCCAAGTTTCATATATAAAATAGATTCAGCACCTAATAACTCAGCAACTTCAATTTTTGTTGTGAAGGCAGTAGATTGTGAAGCTTCTAAAAATAATAGTTCATCATGAATGTCCTCAGGACGAATACCTAAAACAATGTCTTTATTTACATAGCCTTGTTCACGTAATATCTTCATTTTTCCTTCAGTTACTTTAATTTTTGCAGCATTATCTATAACGAAATCGGTTTCAGTTAATTTACCACGGAAGAAATTCATCGCTGGAGAGCCGATAAATCCACCAACAAAAATGTTTTCAGGTGTTTCATATACTTCTTTTGGAGTACCGATTTGTTGAATTTTTCCGTCTTTCATAACAACAAGACGAGAAGCCATTGTCATCGCTTCAGTTTGATCATGCGTTACATAAATTGTTGTCGTACCAAGGCGGTGGTGTAACTTAGAAATTTCTGAGCGCATTGCAACACGTAATTTAGCGTCTAAGTTAGATAATGGCTCATCCATTAAGAACACTTTCGCGTCTCGAACGATTGCTCTCCCTAACGCAACACGTTGACGTTGTCCACCAGATAATGCTTTCGGTTTTCTATCTAAATATTGTTCCAGTCCTAAAATTTTTGCTGCATCTTTTACACGACGATCAATTTCATCTTTTGGTATTTTTCTAAGTTTTAATCCAAATGCCATATTATCATATACACTCATATGTGGATATAGGGCATAGTTTTGGAAGACCATTGCGATATCGCGATCTTTTGGAGGGACATCATTCATTAGCTTACCATCAATTGAAAACTCTCCTTTTGAAATATCTTCTAGTCCAGCAACCATTCGTAATGTTGTAGATTTTCCGCATCCAGAAGGACCGACAAATACGATAAATTCTTTATCTTGAATGTGTAAATTGAAGTCTGTTACAGCTGTTACATTATTATCATATATTTTATAAATGTTTTCTAATTTCAGTTCTGCCATGGTATTTCCCCCTAGAAATAATTATGCAAACGTTTTCTTTGAGTTCATTATAAACGAATAGATTCAAAAAATAAACAAAAAAATAAAACGTTTTCATATATTGGATAGTTATTAGTGATTTTCATATGTTTTCTTAGAAAAATAAGAATAAAAGTTGTAAGCGCTATTTTAAATTAAGATAGAATCTGTTATCATTCATTAATGAAAACGTTTGCGCCTTAAAAAGAGAAAATCGAATTATGAATGAAATGGGGTAGCATAATGGAAAAACAGTGGTGGAAAGAAAGTGTAGTATATCAAATTTATCCTCGTAGCTTTATGGATAGCAACGGTGATGGCATCGGGGATCTTCGTGGTATTATTTCAAAGTTAGATTACTTAAAAGAATTAGGGATTGATGTAATTTGGTTATCACCAGTCTATGAATCTCCAAATGATGATAATGGTTATGATATAAGTGATTATTGTAAAATTATGAATGAGTTCGGAACAATGGAAGATTGGGATGAGCTATTACATGAAATGCACGAACGTAATATGAAACTTATGATGGACTTAGTTGTTAATCATACTTCTGATGAACATAATTGGTTTATTGAATCACGTAAATCAAAAGATAATAAATATAGAGATTACTATATATGGCGCCCTGGAAAAGAAGGAAAAGAGCCGAATAACTGGGGAGCAGCGTTTAGCGGATCTGCATGGCAGTATGATGAAATGACAGATGAATATTATTTACATCTGTTTTCTAAAAAACAGCCAGATTTAAATTGGGATAATGAAAAGGTAAGACAAGATGTTTATGAAATGATGAAGTTTTGGTTAGAAAAAGGAATTGATGGCTTCCGTATGGATGTTATTAATTTTATTTCTAAAGAAGAGGGATTACCAGCTGTTGAAACAGAAGAAGAGGGGTATGTTTCAGGTCATAAGTATTTTATGAACGGTCCAAACATTCATAAATATTTACATGAAATGAATGAAGAAGTATTGTCTCATTATGATATTATGACGGTTGGTGAAATGCCTGGTGTAACGACAGAAGAAGCGAAATTGTATACCGGGGAAGAACGAAAAGAACTGCAGATGGTATTCCAATTTGAACATATGGATTTAGACTCAGGAGAAGGCGGAAAATGGGATGTAAAACCATGTTCACTTCTTACTTTAAAAGAGAATTTAACGAAGTGGCAAAAAGCATTAGAACATACAGGCTGGAATAGTCTGTATTGGAATAACCATGATCAGCCTCGTGTTGTATCTCGTTTTGGTAATGATGGAATGTATCGCATTGAATCTGCGAAAATGTTAGCGACGGTGCTTCATATGATGAAAGGAACACCTTATATTTATCAAGGCGAAGAAATCGGAATGACAAATGTTCGATTTGAATCGATTGATGAATATCGAGATATTGAAACATTAAATATGTATAAGGAAAAAGTGATAGAGCGCGGTGAAAATATAGATAAAGTGATGCAGTCTATTTATATAAAAGGCAGAGATAATGCTAGAACACCGATGCAGTGGGATGATAAAGATCATGCTGGATTCACAACAGGTGAGCCCTGGATTACGGTAAACCCTAACTATAAAGAAATCAATGTGAAACAAGCGATCCAAAATAAAGATTCAATTTTTTATTATTATAAAAAATTAATTGAGTTACGCAAAAATAACGAAATAGTTGTGTATGGATCATATGATTTAATATTGGAGAATAATCCATCTATTTTTGCATATGTAAGAACGTATGGAGAAGAAAAACTTCTTGTTATTGCAAACTTTACTGCGGAAGAATGTGTATTTGAATTGCCTGAGGACATTAGTTATAGTGAAGCAGAGTTATTTATACACAATTACGACGTAGAGAATGGACCGATAGATAACATGACATTACGTCCGTATGAAGCAATCGTGTTCAAATTGAAATAAGAAAAATCCTTATACCACTTTGGTATAAGGATTTTTTTGGTTACCATTTTAATATGGAGAATCCATATGGAGGAAGTGTAACTTGTAATACACTTGCTTCCGCTGAAAATTCTTCGTTTGTATAAATATTAATGATTTTCTTTCCAGTAACATGGAGAGGCAGTGAAGCTGTAATATCACTATTAGTCGGATTTAAAACGAAAAAGATAGTTTCATCTTCATATGTTTTTGTATAAGAAATATAATTATGTTCATCATTTGCTTCAATGAATTGGAAAGTACCATGTCCTCCAAATGCTTTATATTGCTTTCGTAACGAAATTAATGTTTGTACATGTGTAAATAATAGATGATCTTGTTCTTTCGTATCCCAAACCATACATTTGCGGCAATCAGGGTCCATACCGCCATCCATACCAATTTCGTCTCCATAATAAATACAAGGAGAGCCGATGAAAGAAAGGTGGAATACATAAAGTAACTTTAACTTATTTTTATCTCCGTTACATGTTGTCAATATTCTTGGTGTATCATGGCTGTCTAATAAATGAAATGCTGCTTCATTTACATTCATAGAGTAGGAATGTAGAGATTCTATAATTTGTTTCATAAATTCATTTGCCTTAATGGAATTGTTAGCAAAGTAAGACAGTAGAGCGTTTGTAACAGGGTAGCTCATTACAGCATCAAATTGATCTCCTTGTAGCCAAGGAAGTGCATCGTGCCAAATTTCTCCTAAAATATATACTTCAGAATTTAATGCTTTTATCTCACTTCGGAACTCTCTCCAAAATTTATGGTCGACTTCATTTGCTACATCAAGGCGCCAACCGTCTATATTGAATTCTTTTACCCAATAACGCCCTACTTCAAGTAAGTATTCTTTTACATCCGGGTGTGCAGTGTTTAATTTCGGCATATACGGTGTAAACGCGAAAGTATCATAATTCGGAAGTGGCTCAGTTCTAATTGGGAACTCATGAATATGAAACCATTCTTTATATGCTGACTGTTCACCATTTTTTAGTACGTCTTGAAATTTATCGAAAAAGTATCCACTGTGATTGAATACGGCATCGAGCATTACTTTTATACCGTGTGTATGACATGCCTCAACAAGTTCTTTGAATGTTTCTTTTGTGCCAAATTGAGGATCGATTTCCATGTAGTCAATTGTGTCATATTTATGGTTTGAATGTGCTTTGAAAATAGGTGTGAAATATATTCCTGAAATTCCAAGCTTAACAAGGTAATCGAGGTTTTGCATAATACCAGCAAAATCTCCGCCGAAAAAATTAGTTGGAGTTGGTTCAGCGCTGCCCCAAGGAAGGGTGTTTTCTGGATTCAACGTATGATCTCCATTAGCGAACCGTTCTGGGAAAATTTGATACCAAACAGTATCTTTAATCCAGGAAGGTGCTTTGAATACATCATTTGCATGAATAAATGGAAAACAGAAAAAGTTACCAACGTCATCATTTGGAATGCTGGAAAAAAATCCGCGTTCTGCATAAATAAGCGTTTCTGTCTCTGCTTTTAATTCAAATCCATAACGTAAGCGCTTAAATTTTGGCTCGATGGAAATGGACCAATAATCAAATAATGCAGTAGAACCAGTTTTTTTCATCGGTGCACTTGAAGAAATCCACTTCCCGTCTGTCCATTCATAAGGATCACCATAAATAAGATTGGTGCTTTGAACATCGTCTCTTTTCGTACGTATTCGGATATGAATCGTTTTTTCATCGTAAGCGTATGCGTAATTATCTTTTGGCCTATGATAGATGGCGTCTTTAAGCATATAAAAAATCCCCCTTTACTATCTCTATGCATATTGTTCCCTTAAGTATAATATTAAAGCATATGTTGCAAACGATTGCTTTTTGCATAGCTTTAATATTGCTTATAAGAGTAGTATTCATTTCATATAAAGTCAATCTATAAAGAGTGTAGTAATAATATTTTAAAAATTAATATTTGCAAAATGAATAAAAGAATGTATAATGATAGACAAATAGCGCAAACGTTTTCATAGATTAAGATATCGTTTGCGCTTCTATTAAACTATTCAATGCAAACGTTTTCAATTAGTAAGGTACATATACAATTCAGGGAGGTTTTTGGGATGAAGAAAGCATTATCATTATTAACGGTTTCAGCATTATCAATTGGTATGTTATCTGCATGTGGACCGAAAGATTCAGGGAAAAAAGAAGAAAGTAAAGCAAAGAAAGATTACGATCTACTCGTTTGGGAAGATGATAAAAAAGGTGTTGGGTTAGAACCAGCAGTGAAAAGCTTTGAGGAAAAATATAAAGTAAAAGTAAAAGTTGTTGAAATGCAAATGACAGATCAAGTGAAGAAGTTACGCCTTGATGGACCAGCGGGGACGGGACCAGATGTTGTAACATTGCCACATGATCAAATCGGAAATGCAGTAACAGAAGGTTTACTTTCTGAAGTGAAAGCTGATGATGCTGTAAAGAGTAAATTTACTGATTCATCAATAGAAGCACAGACATATAACGGAAAATTATATGGTTTACCAAAAGCAATTGAGACACCAGTCTTTATTTACAATAAAAAACTAATGCCAAAAGCGCCAGAAACGATGGACGAGCTGTTTAACTTCTCAAAAGAATTTACGAAAGATGGCAAGTACGGATTTTTAGCATTAGGAGATAACTTCTACTTTGCTAATGCATTCATGGCAGGTATGGGTGGTTATGTGTTTGGTGAAAAAGATGGAAAGCCAAATGCAAGTGATGTTGGATTAAATAATAGCGGAGCAGTACAAGGTGCTGAGTATCTTCAAAAATGGTACAAAGAAAAGTTATTCCCGAAAGGTATTATCGGTGAATCTGGTGGACCTGCTGCTGATGGGCTATTTAATGAAGGAAAAGCAGCATCTATCATGAACGGCCCTTGGGCGTTCCAAGCAATGGAAAAGAACGGAATTGATTATGGCGTTGCTCCAATGCCGAAATTACCAAATGGTCAACCAATGAAAACGTTTGTTGGGGTTAAAGGATGGCATGTAACAAGTTTCTCTAAACAAAATGATTTAGCTACAAAGTTCACTGAATGGGTAACGAATGAAGAAAACGCAAAAACTCGATTTGAGAAGACGAAAGAAATTCCTCCAGTAAAAGCAGTAATGGAAGATCCAATTATTAAAGATAACGAAGCTGCAAAAGCAGTTGCAACACAATCTGAAAATGGAATTCCAATGCCAAACATTCCAGAAATGCAAGAAGTATGGAAACCAGCTGGAGATGCGCTTCAATTAGTTGTTACGGATAAAGAGGCACCAAAAGCAGCACTTGATAATGCAGTGAAGCAAATTAAAGGTAATATTGAGGCAAATCATAGTAAGAAAAAATAAGGTGAAATTCGTGCCTCTAATATGAGGGGCACGAATTCTCTCCCAAGAAAAAAGGGGGAAGGAACATGCAAACATCTATGGAACCAGCAAACGGCTTAAACGGTTCAAAACATAGGAAAATGGCAACCATGTTATCAATCATTCCAGGCGTGGGCCAAATGTATAATAAACAATTTGTAAAAGGTCTTATTTTTCTAGTATTAACAGGTTCATTTATTGTAGCCTTTGCTGATTTATTAAATATGGGATTATGGGGAATTGTAACGCTTGGTACAGAAGTTCCACGTGACCATTCTGTCTTTCTATTAGTAGAAGGAATCTTGGCACTCATTGTCATCGTGTTTGGACTCGGAATATATGCATTTAATTTATATGATGCATACCAAAACGGAAAGAAACGGGATATAGGAACACCGTTAAACTCTGTAAAAGAGCAATACCGTAATTTACTAGACCAAGGTTTTCCGTATTTAATGGTTTCACCAGGGTTTTTATTACTTATCTTTGTCGTTGTATTTCCAATCATTTTCGTAATTTTAATTGGATTTACGAACTATGATTTATATCATTCTCCTCCAGCTAAATTAGTAGATTGGGTAGGATTTAAAAACTTTATTGATATCTTTACATTACCGATGTGGAGAGAAACGTTTTTAAGTGTATTTTCTTGGACTGTCATCTGGACATTCGTTGCAACGACATTACAAGTTGCACTTGGTATTTTCTTAGCGATTATCGTAAATCAGCCTGGTATTAAAGGGAAGGCGATTATTCGAACAATCTTCATTTTACCGTGGGCGGTCCCAGCATTCGTATCTATTCTTGTTTTCTCTGGTATGTTTAATGAAACATTTGGAGCGATTAACAATCAAGTATTAGCTTTATTCGGAATGGAAAAGATTGCTTGGATGACAGATCCATTTTGGGCGAAGATTGCTTTAATTATGATTCAAACGTGGCTTGGATTCCCGTTCGTCTTTGCAATGACAACAGGTATACTGCAATCGATTCCAGGAGAATTATACGAAGCGGCTACAGTAGATGGAGCTACAGCTTGGCAACAGTTTCGTAAAATTACATTGCCACTTGTTCTATATGCAACAGCACCAATATTAATTACGCAATATACGTTTAACTTTAATAACTTTAGTATCATCTATCTATTTAACGGCGGAGGTCCTGCTGTAGCTGGACAAGACGCAGGTGGAACAGATATTTTAATTTCATGGATTTATAAGTTAACGATGACTTCCGCGCAGTACGGAAAAGCAGCAGCTCTTACAATGATCTTATCGTTAATCGTTATTACAGTTGCGTTATGGCAATTTAAGAGAACAAAATCATTCCAAGAAGAGGATATGATGTAAATGAATATTAAAAGACAAAAGATGTTACGTCTCTCATTAAGTTATCTCGTTATTTTCGTAATGTGTGCCATCATTTTCTATCCATTATTATGGATTATTGGCTCATCGTTTAATCCGGGTGATAGTTTATCTGGATCAAGTATTATTCCGCAAAATGCAACACTAGATCATTATCGTAAGTTATTAGATTTAGAGAATAGTAATTATTTACTATGGTATAAAAACACATTAAAAGTAAGTGTTTTAACGATGATTTTTTCAGTGTTAGCAATTAGTTTTACTGCTTATGCATTTTCGAGATACCGTTTTGTTGGAAGAAAAAATGGTTTATTAACATTTTTAATTTTGCAAATGATTCCAAACTTTGCAGCGTTAATCGCTTTATACGTATTAGCACAGTTAACAGGATTAATTGATACGCACCTTGCATTAATTTTAATTTATGTAGGCGGGGCAATTCCAATGAACACATGGCTTATGAAAGGGTATTTTGATACGATTCCGAAAGAATTGGATGAGTCAGCTCGTATGGATGGAGCAGGGCATTTCCGTATTTTTTGGCAAATCATTATGCCACTTGCAAAGCCAATCGTAGCGGTTGTAGCGTTATTTACTTTCATCGGCCCATTTACAGATTTTATTTTAGCGAGTATTATTTTGCGCACACCAGAAAATTATACGTTAGCAGTTGGATTATATGAAATGGTGGCGAAGAAATTTGGGAATGAATTTACAACGTTCGCAGCGGGTTCCGTATTGATTGCAATCCCAATTTCAATTTTATTCCTATCACTACAAAAATACTTTATCTCTGGTTTAACTGCTGGAGGTACGAAAGGATGAAAAATGGGACATTATGTCCCATTTTTCTTTTCATCTTCCTATAAAACATTTTATAGGGAGATGAAAAGAGATTTGACATCCCATATGAAAAGAAGTGAAATAAATAGTATATTATAGTATAGGAAAAAAGAGCTCTATCCCTTACAATACATGGAGAGGGAGAATATGATAGGTTTTACAAGATAGAATCAATGAAAGTTTATGACTTCCCCTATTACTTGCAACGGGTGCAAGATGAAAATATATAAAATGGCAGAGAAGTGAAAGGAGGGGGATTTTTATGACAGTTACAATTAAAGATGTGGCGAAGAAGGCGAATGTAGCACCATCTACCGTTTCTCGTGTAATTGCTGATAATCCAAGTATAAGTGAAAAAACAAAGCGTCGTGTTCGGAAAGTAATGAGTGAACTAGGGTATCATCCTAATTTAAACGCAAGAAACCTAGCTAACCAAACAACAAAAACACTTGGCCTTGTTATGCCAAGTTCTGCAAGTAAAGCTTTTCAAAATCCGTTTTTCCCAGAAGTTATAAGAGGGATTAGTTCGTTTGCACATGTGGAAGGGTATGCGCTTTATATGTCGACAGGTGAAACGGAAGATGAAATTTTTAATGGTGTTGTAAAGATGGTGCAGGGGCGCCAAATTGGTGGCATTATTCTTTTATATTCAAGAGAGAATGATCGGATTATTCAATATTTACATAAACAAAATTTCCCGTTCGTATTAATCGGGAAACCATATGATCGTAAAGAAGAAATTACATATGTAGATAATGACAATTATACAGCTGCAAGAGAAGTAGCAGAATATTTGATTTCATTAGGTCATAAACAAATCGCGTTCATCGGCGGTGGATCAGATTTACTTGTGACGAGAGATCGTTTGGCTGGTATGAGTGATGCTTTAAAATTAGCAGACATTGTATTGCCGAAAGAGTATATTTTACATTTTGATTTTTCAAGAGAAAGTGGTCAACAAGCCGTGGAGGAATTAATGGGGCTAAAGCAACCACCGACAGCAATTATGGCAACGGATGACTTGATTGGACTTGGTGTGCTAAGTGCACTTTCTAAAAAAGGATTCGTTGTACCGAAGGATGTTTCAATTGTAAGCTTTAATAATGCTTTATTATCAGAAATTGCGAGTCCTCCGCTTTCAACAGTTGACGTGAATATATATCAGCTAGGATATGAGGCAGCAAAAGCTTTAGTTGATAAAGTAGAGAATGCGGAGTCTACTGCAAAGTGTATCATTATTCCGCATAAATTACTGAAGCGTCAAACTTGCGATCATTATGCATAAAAAAAGCTAAGAGTTTAACTCTTAGCTTTTTTGTTGTAGAAAGGATTCTAAACGGTCACAGCCTTCTTTTAAAGTTTCAATACTATATGCATAGGATAAGCGAAGGTAGCCTTCACCATATTCAGAGAATGCTGTTCCAGGAACGACGGCAAGTCCAGCTTCTTTCACAAGATCAAGTGCAAAATCAAATGATGAAGATGTTAAATGGCCAACATATGGGAATAAGTAAAATGCACCTGTTGGCTTTTCAACTGTTAAGCCCATTTGAATGAGCCTATTATATACGTAATCACGTCGTTTTTTGTATTGATGACGCATCATTTTTGGTGCATCTTTAGCAGCTGTTAAAGCTTCAATTGCAGCATATTGAGCGATTGAAGTAGCGCACGTTACGTTGTATTGATGAACTTTTAATATATGCCCAGCTAAATATCTTGGTGCGAATAATAGACCGATACGCCAGCCGGTCATAGAATGTGATTTTGATAAACCGTTAATGACGATAGTCTTTTCACGCATTTCTGGGAAATGAGCGATCGATGTATGTGTCTGTTCATATACAAGTTCGCTATAAATTTCATCAGAAAGAACGAAAATATTTTTATCTTTTAAAACATTTACAATATCCTGTAGTTCTTCTTTTGATAAAGTTACACCAGTTGGATTAGAAGGATACGGCAGTACGACGCATCTTGTTTTTTCTGTAATGGCCTTTTCCAGTGCTTCGGCTGTTAAACGGAAGCCAGTTTCACGAACATCGATAAAAATAGGTGTTGCGCCGCATAATCGAATAATCGGTTCGTACCCTGGATAAATAGGGGCAGGTAAAATGACTTCTGTTCCTGGCTCTAAAATCGTTCGAAATGCAACATCAATTGCTTCACTAGCACCGATTGTAACGATGGTTTCGTTTTCAGGTGAATAATGTAAATCATAGTTATCTTTTACAAAGTTACAAGCTGCCTTGCGTAACTCTAGTAAACCAGCGTTATGTGTATAGCTTGTATAATTTTCTGTAATAGCCCGTTTCGCCGCTTCTTTTACGAGAGAAGGTGTAGGAAAATCAGGTTGTCCAATTGTTAAAGAGATAAGATTATCATAGTTTTGAATCATGTTAGAGAATTGACGGATTCCAGAAATTTGGATGTCCTTTACTCTAGGGTTAATGAATTGTTCCATTGTATCTCCCTTTCTTCCGTTTGAAAATTAAGTTCATTTTAACATATTTTCTATCATTTCGCTTGCGTATATGGTATGTAGAAAGAGAGGGATAATAGAAAAAAAGCCGCTGTAAGCGACTTTTTAATATCCGTATTCCCAATCTATTTCATCTTCATTCCAAAGTACAGAGGATACTTTGCCAAGGTGAACAACTGATTCATTCACAGCGCATGTGCAATTTTCTTCTCCTGTTTTATGCTGTAACTCTTCATACACTGATTTTTCAACGTTTTCTAGAACGACCAAATTTTCTTCTTTTAAAACAAGCGTAGTACCCGCCATATTTATCTTCCTCCTACTAAAATAATGATCACTTATTTGTAAACATAGATAGTATGGATTATATGCTGTATTTTGCTATAGTTGTCCGTCTTATGAAGTATTTTTTATTTTCTTTGTAATCCGTATTCATTGTATACTGTCGGGCAGAAATTTGGTACAGGGTTTACATTCATTTCGAAAATCTGTAACAATTATTATGTGTTGTTAACAAAGAATTAACAAATATGTTAAGAAAAATCAAAATTTTAAAACAAACAAACCTGTAAAATGATATAATCATATCAAAATACATATAGGGGATGAGAGGCTATGGAGCTTATCCGTGATTTAATGATCCAAATTGCAATCATTATTTTGCCACTATTTTTATACGAAGCGATTCGTTTAAATCGTTATCAAGAAATGCCTCCGAAGCCGAACCGCTACTTTATTATGTTTTTATCTAGCATTACACTCGTTCTCTCTATGACATATTCTATTTGTTTTGGGGACGTTTGCGGGTATAACTTTCACCCAATCCCAATTGTTAGTGGTTTTTTATATGGTGGGATTGTTGGTTTAATCCCGGCCGTTATTTTTGTTGTCTATGAATGGGCGCTAAAGGGCATAAACCTTCTTCCAGTCATAGAAGTAATATTTCTATTGATAGTTCCATTATTTTTATCAAAGAAATGGTCTCTATTTTCAAGGGATAAGAAGCTAATTTTAGCATTTATGATTTCATCATTGTACGTACTTGTTTCTTTAGTGATTGGTATGATTAACGTTCTGTTAGAAACGGGGTTTACACCATATGTTTCGCACTTATATAGCGGATATATATTTGCTTCGCTTATTATGGTTATGACAATGGTATTTCAGGTGTACTTAACAGAATATTTAAATGAAAATGCAATACTACGTACAGAGATGCAAAAGTCAGAGAAACTTAATATTGTAAGTGAGTTAGCAGCAAGTGTTGCACATGAGGTTCGAAATCCGCTCACTGTTGTTCGTGGTTTTATTCAATTGCTAGAAAGTACGGAAGATGTGAAGAACAAGGATTATATGCGTCTCGTATTAGCTGAATTGGACCGGGCAGAACAAATTATTTCAGATTATTTAAATTTAGCAAGGCCACAAATTGAGAAAAAAGAACATATTTGCTTATCAGCTCAATTAATAGAAATGACAACTCTTATGTCATCATTTGCAGCGATGCAAGGTGTATATTTGCAAGTTGAGATTTCTGAAAGTCTTTATACAATCGGTGATAAAACGAAATTGAAGCAAGCTATTATGAATGTTGTTAAAAATGGTATTGAAGCAATTCAAGGAAATAAAGGATATTTAAAAGTAACGGCTATACAAAAAGATGAAACGATTGTAATAAGAGTTAAAGATAGTGGTGTTGGGATGACGAAAGAACAATTAGCAAGGCTCGGACAACCGTATTATTCTTTAAAAGAAAAAGGGACAGGATTAGGACTAATGGTAACATTTAGTATTTTACAAGCGCATAATGGTACGCTGGAATATAAAAGTGAAAGTGGGAAAGGAACTGAAGCGATTATTATATTACCAGCTGTAAGAAATAAGGAGTAAAAGTTACCGATAGAAGGTAACTTTTTATTTTATATTAGAAAAAATATATGCTATTCAGTTGTTTTTTCTTGTTTTGTTCGGCTAAATAAACTTCTAAATGATTGGAAAAAACTTTGTTCTTTTGAGGCGGCGACTAATCTTTTTGTTTCTTGAATTTCGCGAATTACTTGCATAAGTTGTGCATCACGGTTGCTATCTTTATTATAAATTTGATTTACGAGTTTATTCATTTTTTCTTCTTGTTTAGATTCTCGTTTATACATATGATTCATTAATAAGTCCATCTTTTCTTTTTGCAGAGCATCTGTTTGAGCGGCATGATCCACTAACTCTTGTAGCATTTTTTCCTGAGATCCTTCTTTTACATAAACTTGTTGCATCAACTCATCTAGCTTTTCATCTTTTAAACGATTTTGGGTAATAAGGGTAGAATTTTGATGAATAATGGCTTCATTTAGTTGAGCGAGCATTTCAAGTTTTAACATGAATTCCTCGAAGTTGCGCCCATCTTCTTTTTCTTTCGGTTGTATTTCTTGCGTATTTTGTATAACTGGTACAGGTGGGGCCTCTTTTTCTTTTAAAATAATTGGTATCGTTTCTGAAATATCTTCCTGCAATGTAGCAGCTCTTTCATGTATAGATTTCAATAGTTTTAAATCATCAAGTTTATAAATACGAGCATCAGCTGTTTTGGAAATTATATAACCATGTTCTTCTAACAGTTGACTATATTTGCGGACTATATGTTTTGGGATGCCTGTTTTATTTGTCACATCTTTCGTTTTATAGGTAGCTTCCATAATATTTCCTCCCCAAAAAGTATCGTATATATCATTTCAATCTTTTATGAGGACTTCCTTTGAAAAAGAATGTCGGAAGGTTATTAGTTTTCTACAGCATTAGTGAAAAGATGAAGAAAAATGAGAGTTTTTGGCGGAATGGCGAAGAAGAGCTAAAATAATGTCTGAAAACATATACAGGAGAAGTTTGTTATAATAACTGAGGAGAAGAAACTGGTAGAATCATGGAGGTATACATGAAGCAATTAAAAGGTATTATCATTTCAATTATTGCAATTCTTTCTATTGTAGTAGCGGTGTATGAAGTGCTTGTTCCAGAGGAAACAAGTATTAAAAAAACAAATGCGTATGATCAAGTTCTAGAATTTCCGAAAGATCGATACCCAGAGACAGGGAAACATATTACGGATGCTATAAAAGAAGGGCATTCAGAAGTGTGTACAATCGACCGTGGTGGAGCTGCGGATAGAAGAAAATTATCGTTAGCTCCATACCCATCAAAAAAAGGGTATGATCGTGATGAATGGCCAATGGCGATGTGTAAAGAAGGCGGAAAAGGAGCGCACATCGAATATATAAGTCCAGCAGATAATCGCGGAGCAGGCTCTTGGGTAGGAAATAAGTTAGATAAATACCCAGATGGTACGCGTGTAAAATTTGACGTAAAGTAGTAGTTGTATATTTCATAATGAAGGAGGAGGGAAACGATGGAGTTAACAATTTCGTATTCGCAATTAATGTTAATGAATTATGACGGTGAGCAGCCTTACGTTGACTGGACGGATGAAGATTTTGAGAGAGGTTATGCGAAGGCGGATGGAACTGTTATTTTTGAAGCACTTTCTGATTATACTTGTGAAGTAAAAGTGACCCCAGGGAAACATATTGAGAAAGAAGAAGTAATTAGAACGGTTACAGTTCCTTTTACAGTTGAAAATGAATGTATCGTTGTAACAAGTATTCTTTCAAATAAATTTCAAATTCCTATTCCAAATGGTGAGTATACGGTTGTATTACAGGCAACACCCCTTGAAGAACCAACGGATGATGAATTATATAAAATACAATATGAATTCTTTTTTGAAAGTAAAGAATAAAAAATGGGTATCCTCAAAAAGGATACCCCATTTTTATTATGCGTTTGTTTTTAGCAAGGAACGAGCGTCTTTTGCCGCTTGCACCATGTGCTCTAAAGCTGGAATAACTTCTTCTGTTCTTCTCGTTTTTAAACCACAATCAGGATTAATCCAGAAATATTTAGGATCGCATACTTTTAAAGATTGTTCTACGATTTTATACATTTCATCTTTACTTGGTACACGTGGGCTATGAATATCATATACACCTAGACCGATGCCTTTTTCATATGTTGTATGTTTTAATGTATCAATAAATTCACCGTGACTTCTTGATGTTTCGATAGAAATCACATCTGCATCTAATGCGCGAATCGCATCAACGATATCTTCGAAGTTACTGTAACACATATGAGTATGAATTTGTGTTTCATTTGCTACAGATGAAGTGGCTAAAAGGAAGGATTGTACTGCCCATGTAATATAAGCGTCCCAATCTTTTTCTTTTAGTGGCATTCCTTCACGAAGTGCTGGCTCATCGACTTGAATTACTCGAATTCCGGAAGATTCAAGTAGTTCAATTTCATGACGAAGAGCTAATGCAATTTGATATGAAACTTCTTTTCTTGGAATGTCATTTCGAACGAAGGACCAATTTAAAATCGTAACAGGTCCAGTTAACATTCCTTTTACAACTTTCTCTGTTAAGCTTTGTGCATAAACAGTTTCCTTAATAGTCATTCCGTTAATAAAGGCTACATCACCATAAATAACAGGTGGTTTTACGCAGCGGGAACCGTATGATTGCACCCAACCGTTTTTAGTGAATGAGAAACCAGCAAGGCGTTCACCAAAATATTCGACCATGTCAGTTCTTTCAAACTCACCATGTACAAGAACATCAAGACCAATTTCTTCTTGGTAACGAATCCATTTTTCTGTCTCTTTTTCAATAAATTGTTCATATTGTTCATTTGAAATAACACCGTTACGCCATTCTTTTCGCGTTTGGCGAACTTCAGTTGTTTGCGGGAAGCTACCGATAGTTGTTGTTGGTAACAACGGTAACTTCAGAGCAACTTGTTGCAATTCGTATCGTTTTTCAAATGGAAGAGGTCGTGAAAAATCTTCTTCTTTTAGTGCTGTTCGTGCTGCTTTGACATCTTCTCGGTTACGTGCAGCAGATGAACGAATTGTATGATGTACATTTCGATATGTTTCCAGCTCATTACGAATGCTTTCTGTACCTTGAGTTAGAGCGGAATGAATAAGAACTAACTCTTCTAATTTTTGATTTGCAAATGCCAACGCGTCAAATAGCTCAGTCGATAAGTGAGTTTCTTCTGTTTTATCGATTGGCGTATGCAATAAGCTACAAGAAGGCTGAACGATGAAGTTTTTCGTTTGGACTTGTTTTTGTAACGTTGTAAATAACGTAAGAACTTCATCAAGATCGGCTCTCCAAATGTTACGGCCATCTATACAACCAACAGCTAAAGTTTTATCAGCTGGGAATCCATATTTTGAAATAGCATGTAGATTACCTTCTTTACCATGAATGAAATCTAATCCAATACTTGATACTGGGAATGTAATGATTTCTTCATAGTTTTCTTCTACACTATCAAAATATGTTTGTAAAAGAAGATTCGCATTTGGAACTTCTTTACGAATAGCTTCATAAATTTCTTTTGCTTGTTGAACTTCTTCTTTCGTTAAAGAAGCGAAAATCGGTTCATCAACTTGAATGATTTGTGCACCAGCTGCATGTAGTTCTGAAAGCAGTTGTACGTAAGGTGCAACTAACTGTTTTAAAATAGTAGCAAATTGCTCTTGTGTATAGCCTTTAGCTAATTTCAAGAAAGTATATGGTCCTAAAATAACAGGTTTTCCATCTACTCCTAATTCTTGTTTTGCCTCTTCGTATAAGCGAAGTGGACGATTATCTTTTAAAGAGATTTGTAATCCCTCTTCATATTCTGGAACGATATAATGATAGTTTGTGTTAAACCATTTTGTCATTTCGGAAGCTACGTGATCTTTAGAGCCACGCGCCATTGCGAAATATACATCAAGGTAAGATGTAAACTCAGAAAAACGTGATGGGATAAATCCTAGCATATAAGCAGTATCCAAAACGTGATCGTAATATGTAAAGTCGCCAATTGGAATAAGTTCAATCCCTTTTTCTTGCTGTGCTTTAACGTGTTTAAGACGAATTTCTTTCATTGTTGTTAAAAATTGTTCTTCATCAATTTTATTAGACCAAAAAGCTTCCAATGTTTTTTTCCACTCTCGTTGTAGTCCGATACGTGGATAACCTAAGTTACTTGTTTGAATTGCCATTTCAAATTCCTCCCTAATTGAAAGTAAGCATTTCCGTTTACTAGGAAATACCTATAACAAAAAGTATAAAGGCATAGAAAATAAGCCTTCCTTTTTGTTTTAACACCTCATCATCATCCGTGAATCTATCAGTGTTGTTAAAACAGGCAGGTCTCCTGACTTATGCTTCATATGATTTCTTTCACCTTCCCGTTTTCACAGTGGCATTAAAAAGAAATCTCAGCATTTACAGTGGCGGGACCGTGTTGGAGTTTCACCAAGCTTCCCTTTTAAACACGAAACAAACTGTTCGTGTACCCATTTTCCTTTTGAAAGGAATTTAACAAGCGATATGATATTGAAACAAATTCTAACACAATTTTTGGAATTTTGTCTACTGTTTTGAAATAAGAAAATTCTAAAGTTTTTTATTTTAATTATTTGTATTTTTCTGATTTTTTTAGAGTGAAGAAACATGAGGAGAATTGAAATAAAGTGCGATTAAATTTATAAAGAAATGGGTACCTATACATACATAAGATGCCAGTTATGTTATTAAATAATTGGTTTATCTTATATAGAAAATTAAACAAGCATAACCCCAACCTAAATTAGAATGGGGTTATACTTGTTTTAGACTTTGAAATAAAATAACTATATTGTCATTTTACAGTTTCTATTTTAAAAGTTTAATCCGTATCAATATCAATTTCTGAAAGTCGCCCGGCAACAGCATCTGCAAGAAGGGTGTTTAACCATTGCAATTCAACTGTAATATGTTCAATAACACTTTGCAAAATATATAGTTGTGCACGTGGAATTTGTCCGTTGCTACAGTCATAAATAGTTTGCATGTTATGTAAATATTGAATGGTATCATTTTTCTTTTTTTCTAAAATCGGAACTAACTCTTGGTCATCACCAAAATGAGCGAAAGAGAGTGCCGAATAAATTGGTTTATATATTTGATTTTTTGCCTCGAATTGTTTTAATAGTAATGTGTGAAATAACCGTTTACCTTCGTCTGTTATATGAAAAATTGTTTTATCTGGTCTATTTGTATCTCGAACAATAGTTGTAACACGAATTGCACCTTGCTTTTCTAATTGCTCGAAGGCGTAATAAAGTGATCCTTTTGCATATTTAATATAACAATCCATTTGTCTTTCTTTCATGATGTGTTGCACTTCATATGGATGTTTATCCCCTTCGAGTAGCAAACCGAGAATGACTAATTTCATGCTCATTCTGTCTCAACTGCTACTAAAAATATAGACAAATGTATATTCTTAGAGTATTCCTGCTTCTACGTGCCCTGCCTCGCTAATCACTTGCCACTACAGTTTGCTGTGACACTCCACAGGCGTAAATTCCGATGTAGCCCACCGTACATATATACAAACTATTTACGTTAGTATTGTATATTCTTTTGCTTGTAAAAGGTTGATCGCTGCGTTCAAATCTCTATCCATTACATTGCCACATTCACATGTATATACTCGGTCAGATAGCTTTAAATCCGCTTTCTTTTGACTGCAACATGAGCATAACTTTGACGATGGATAAAACCGGTCTACTTGACGTAATTCAATTCCATATTCCTCACATTTCGTCAAAAGCCACGTTTTAAATGCAAAAAAAAGACTACTTGGCAATTGTTTTAGATAAATGTTTATTCTTCATCATACCTTTCACATTCAAATCTTCCACTGTAATAAACGTTGGCTTGGTTTTCACCACATTCGTTACAATAGACTTTACATACTCTATTCGAATATTCGCTAATCGAGCATGCAACTTTTGCACTCTAAGAACATTTTTATCTATATCCACTCTTTTATTAGTAACAGATTTTTCACCTCTTTTTTTTAGATTTTCAAATTTACGTGCTAAAGAGCGTTGTTCACGTTTTAACCGTTTTTCTATCTTTTTTACTTTTATTGTTTTGTTGATGTTTTCATGAACGATACCATCGCTACGTGTAGCAAAATCCTTCACTCCTAAATCAATCCCTAGACCTATTTTATTGAGTGCTAACTTTGTTGCCATTTCTTCCAATTCGCAAAGTACAGATACAAAATATCTTCCTTTTGGGTTTCGGTAAGCAGGTAAAACACCTTGATTGTCCCAACTTTGCAATGTCTTAACAGAGACATTAAGCATTTCTGAAAATTCTTTTGGTTTATATTGTTTCATAATTACTTTTTTGCTATATATGCACACTTTTGTCTATGTTTTTGTTTACTGTTTCTTTCTCCTGTATATAGAAACTTTATCCCGATTGGTGAGGGATAATAACCAGTAGGAATGGTTCCTTACTGATCAAAGATTTACTTTATATATTATAAACGGCATACCCTTTTTCATAAAGGGTATGCCGTTTCTTTTTTCTATACTAACTTACTTGCTTTTGTTTTTGTTTCGTTTTTGGTCCTGTAAAAAGACGCTCATTTCCCATAAGTAAAATGCAAATAATACTTAGTACAGCCGGGATCAGTGCCCAGAAGAATGTACTGGCAATAGATGTAGCTAGAGCTTCTTTAATACCAGTTAATATTTCAGTTGGTATTTTATCGGTAGCACCTGGTGATAATAAGAAACTTGTGTCTCCACCCTTTGGAGCTAATTTTGCTAGTTCAGGTGGGAAGAGAGTGTTTAGTTTATCTGTAAAAATATGATTTTGAATTGTACCGAAAATCGTTACACCAAGAGTCATACCGAGTGAACGGAAAAATGAGTTTGTTGATGTAGCAGAACCACGGTCTCTCATTTCTAATTTGTGAATCGAAGACATACTTAAAACTGAGAATGAGAAACCAACACCAAGTCCAGCGAGAACCATAAATAGTGTTACGAGTAGGCGAGGTGTGTCCATTGTTAAAGTGCTTAGTAAATAAATGCCAAGAACGAAGAAAACTCCAGATGCCATCATAATGTTACGATAACTTGTTCGAGAAGCTAACTGTCCACCCGTTTGACTTCCAATTACAGAGCCAATCATCATAGGTGTTAAAATTAATCCAGCATTTGAGGCTGAACCACCGAGAACACCTTGAACGAAGATTGGGATATAAACTGTACAGATGATAAAAGCGGCACCATAGAAAAAGGCAACACCTTGGCTAGCTGCGAATAAAGGTTTTTTAAATAGATGGAAAGAAATGATAGGCTCGGTTGCTTTTCGTTCTACGAAGAAGAAAATAATAAGCATAATAACAACTGTTGTAAATAAGCCGATAATCACAGTGGAATTCCATGCGTATTCTTTACCACCAAGTTCTAATGCGAACATTAAGCAAACGATACTAATAACAAGTGTAATAGCGCCAGCCCAATCAATTTTTTGTTTTCTAAATTCTAGAGATTCACTATAATATTTCGTAATGAAGAAGAAGGAGATAAGTCCTAATGGAATATTAATATAGAAGACCCAGTGCCAACTTATATAGTCTGTAATATAAGCACCTAATAAAGGGCCGAATACACTAGATGTTCCGAAAACAGCACCGAATAGCCCTGTCATTTTTCCGCGCTTTTCTGGTGGGAATATGTCGTACATAATAGTGAAGGCGATAGGCATAAGAGCTCCGCCACCAATTCCTTGAATTGCTCTATAAATACTTAATTGCTCAATACTAGATGCTGTTCCACAAAGTGCAGAACCGAACAAGAAAAGAATAAGGCCACCAATATAAAAGCGTTTCCGTCCGTACATATCAGAAAGTTTTCCGAAGATAGGCATTCCTGCCATTGTTGCTACCATATATGCAGACGTGACCCAAACGAACTTGTCAAATCCTCCTAGGTCTCCAACGATTGTTGCCATTGCTGTTGCAACGATTGTATTATCCATTGCCGCCATTAAAATACCAAGTAGTAAACCCGCAACAACAAATTTTGTCTTGCTGGAGTCTTTTTTTGATAATTGAGATTCCAAAGATAACCCTCCTTTAATAATAAGTAAACTATATTAAGTTTTGAGTGCAGCGCATAAAAATTATAAATATATTTTTAAAAATCAATTTACACAAGTGCACTGACAAAGCCATAAAGAATATTATAGTCAAGTTTGACTAAAAGGCAAACTTTTTCTTCCGTCAAAATATTCTGTTGTATGGACAGCGAAAGAGTGAGTAATACTTAGTATTGGTAAAAAGTCAATGAAGGAAATTGTAAAAAAATATTTCAGTAAGAATACCTGCTGTTAACAGATGAAAAATGGTTTTTTCTTTACTTTGTCGAATAGGATAAAAGGAAGAGTAATAACTATATATCGTTTGTAACGAGCTTTATTAATATTGTGTAGAGAGGCAGAATAAGGTCGTATGGATATGATGCATCTGAAATGGGGTGAATATTATTATGAAAATATGGAAACGAATTCCGGATCAAGGAAGGCGTTCAATACCGCTACAACCGGTATTATGGATTGATGGCTCAAAAAAGGAAAATGAATGTCCTAACGTAGCAGTTACATTACAAATCCGTAGTATGTATAAAGAAAAATTTTCATATGAACTGACCTATGATGTAAACGACATACTTATTATTCGAATTGAAGTTGAAAATAAAGGAATGGAAATGATTTCACGAGTTGTAGTAAGTCATATGATTCGAGATTATTTTGCCTATATTCCAAATTCATTAAAGGTTGATAAGGGGATGAGCGAGTTTCTGTTCCAGCTTGTAAGGTGGAGAATCGATAATTTATTACCAAATGAGAAGGTAGAGTTAATTTGTAAAATAAAAGCAAATAAAGATAAAGAACTCAAAAACACACTATTTCAGGCTACATATACATTTCAATATAACGGAGTATCATATGGTCCGTTGCAAACAAATGAAGTTGTTGTACGGCAATGATAAAAAGGAACCTGTATGAAAGGTTCCTTTTTGATTCCCTTTTTTGTTCGATCCATATTTACAATAGCGTCGATTTGATTGTATGTAATGAAGTTTACTCCGAAAGAATTAAATAGTAATTTTAGCGACTACAGAAACCCCGATAGTAAACGTATAATATCTGATAGATTTTTCTTTTGTAGCATGTAGGTCACCATATTTCTAAAATGATGCATGGCATATATATGAAATAGAATAGAAATGGTAGACAAGCTTAAGCGGAAATGTACACTCAATATGTACATTTTTTATTTTGTAGAAAAACATAATTGTTATAGAAACATATATTGGTATAGAAGGGAGGTGAAGTATGAAACATAAAGGGAAAATTAGTGGATTATTACTTGGGAATACAGTGGCAGTTACAGAATGGATTGCGCTTCAGGATGTAATTACAAAACTGGATTCGCGATCATTTTATACCGTCTTTATTATTTATATATTGCAAATGATACTCAGCTATTATTTTGGACATTGGTATGATAAAAAAGCGAGTGGGCGTATGGATACGGAAGTAGGAGGAATGGCAAGTAATGATTTTGTAGTTGATTTTTTTGAGAAAGTAGCTGCTTTATCAGAACGAGATTCTCATAATATTACAGTGTACATTCTTTCTGTGAAAGAATGGAAAGGACTAAAAGAAACAGTGCAAGAAAAAAAATTGGAGGTGTTAGTACAAAAATTGGAGGGCACGATTGTAAAGACAATTCGTAAAGGCGATGTCGTTACGAAGTGGGATGAAAATAAGTATGTGATTGTGGCAATTGATAACGGACATGAAAAGTCGACAATAACAAACCGATTAATGAAAAATATTGAAAGTGAAATAGAAAATGGTTTGTTAAGTATGACTCTATTATTTGGGGCTGCTAGTTATCCTATAGAAGGAAAAACGTTTGAAGAATTGTTAAGAAAGGCACAAAATCAATTGTACCAGCATAGAAATTTGTAAAAAAATAAGTGAAATTTTGATTTGAAGAAATATGATATGAAGAAGTTTTTATTGTAACATTTTTTTGACTTTTATTACAAAAAGAACTTTTTTTGTAATAAAAGTCTTTAAAAATATATGAAATAGGCATATAATTATGATGGATGTGTCAATGCATTTTGCACAATGTGTTTCATTTTAAAAGTGTAGAGGAAAGTATACTCTACACTTTTCCTTTTTAGGGAATGGCAAGAATAATTGTAAGTTGTTGCAAGATAGCATTTATACTGTGTAAAATGAACGAAGAGATTATTTGATAGAAAGCGGGAAAGGGAATGATAGAATGATAGACGTGTGAGAACAACGAACATCTTTTATCAGGTGAATGATTACTGTTGTTCTTCAAATTATTATGGTTGTGATGAATTCCGTTGTACTTTTGTGTAATACATAATATCAATAGGTTTTAAAAAGTGCCAAGTAAAAGATGGATATGGAACTGCTATTTAGTTCAAAAACGGAAAATGTAATTTCAAGTAATACAATTTGTACAAGCATTATAAACAATATGAATGATTTTCGTGAAAAAGGTGCGAGTGTGGAGTTTATAGAAGGTTATATAATTTCATAGCTTTTTACACGATGATCGTATATAAGTAGGAGGAAAAAGATGTTGAAATATAGTAAATTAGCAATTGTAACTGCATTATCAATGACTTTACTAGCGGGTTGTTTCGGGCCGAAACCAGAAGAGGAATTATATGTTGCATTTGAAAATGCTGCAAAGCAAGAAAAAACAATGTTTGAAGATGCAAAAAAACTTGAAACTTTAGAGAAAGAGGGACAAGAATTATATAACCAGATTGTTCAAGAAGGAAAAGATAATAATCAAACTGTTAAGGAAAAACTAAACCAAGCAGTGAAAAATACAGATGAACGAGAAAAAGTGCTTAAAAAAGAAAAAGAATCTTTAAATAAGGCACAAGAAGAAGTGAAATCGGCAGATAAATATGTGAAGAAAATTGAAGATAAGAAATTGAAAGATCAAGCGGATAAAGTGAAAAGCACATATGAGAAACGACATGATTCATTTAACAAAATGTATGATAGCTATAATAAATCGTTAAAACAAGAAAAAGAATTATATACAATGTTACAAGATAAAGGTACGAAATTAAAAGATATTAGTGAAAAAGTAAAAGTAGTAAATCAGTCTTATAAAGATATTGAATCAGAAAAAGACAAGTTTAATGAATTTACGAAGTCTTATAATACAGAAAAAATTGCTTTTTATAAACAAGCAAATATTAAAATTAAAGAAGAGAAAAAATAAAACAGTTTGGCCTACAATTGGCCAAACTGTTTTATTTTTTTGTATAGGTACGACTATACCATGGGACAGGTTCACTTAATTTCTTTTCTTGTTTTAGCGCTTCAGGACCAATATAATCTTGAAGTGTTTTTTTTGCTACTGTTAAAGATAAGGTTGTTTTCGGATTTCGATAGGAGGATTCAAGATGACCGAGATGTGGTAGGATTCGAAAATCTTCTTTTGTAGGAGGAATATGGAAAAAGTAATCACCTAAACGTATAAGAACATCAGATTGTTGTTGGCTAAAACGTGGATTTCTAGAGAAATGTAATCCTTCTTTAATAGCTTTTTTTTCAGTAATTAAGCGTTCTAAAGCTGTCTTTTTTAACCAGTATAAATACTTCGGATTAGTTGCAGCTTTAGCATGACGATTCACAACGAAAATAGATTGAGCTAGTCGATTAATAGAATGTTGGTTTTGTAATTGAGATTGTGGTTGTGAAGGTTTCATATTAAATCTCCTTTCAATTTTTCATTATTATACCATAAGTAAAAAGCGATTTTTATTATATGCAAAAAGTGATTGTATATATTTTCAATATTAAAGCAATATTGTTACAAAAAACAACTATTTTGTATAATAGTAATAGAATGTGTTTTAGAAATTTGATAATGAAAGAGTGAGAAGTTTGAAAGAAATATTAAAACAGCAATATGCCATTATAGATATTGGATCTAATACAATGCGTTTAGTTATTTATGAAAAGCAAAACGGAGGTTTTTATAAAGAGATTGAAAATACGAAAGTGGTTGCACGGTTAAGGAATTACTTAGTCGATGGTGTGTTGATTGAAGAAGGAATAGAGGTATTGTTACAAACATTATTTCAATTTCAAGAAAGTACACGATTCCATCAGTTGCGCCATGTACTTTGTGTTGCAACAGCAACAATTAGGCAGGCTGAGAATCAAGAGGAAATTAAAAAACTTGTTGAAGGACAAACAGACTTTACTCTTAGAGTATTATCAGAATATGAAGAAGCACGTTACGGCTATTTAGCAGTTATGAATTCAACTTCGTTCTCTGAAGGAATTACAGTAGATATTGGTGGAGGAAGTACGGAAGTTACATACTTTCGAAATAGAGAGATTTTAGAGTATCATAGCTTTCCTTTTGGAGCACTTTCTTTAAAGCAGTTTATTAAAGAGGACATACCTACTGAAGAAGAGTTGGAAAAGATTCGAACGTACTTAGAATATCAATTTCGAACATTACCATGGTTAATTGATAAGAAGTTGCCTCTTATTGCAATTGGTGGTAGTGCGAGGAACTTAGTGAAAATTCATCAAAATTTAATTTGTTATCCTATAGCAGGGGTACATTTATATAAGATGAAAGAAGAAGATATTAAAAATGTGAAAGAAGAATTAGAAGCATTGTCGTTCATAGAACTTCAAAAATTGGAAGGATTGGCAAAAGATCGAGCAGATACAATTGTTCCAGCAGTCGAAGTATTTCATACGCTTGTTAATGTTATAGAGGCGCCATCATTTGTATTAAGTAGAAAAGGATTACGAGAAGGTGTTTTCTATGAAGAGTTGACAAAAGATTTGGGGATTTCATATTATCCGAACGTGGTCGAAGAAAGTTTGTATTTATTATCACATGAATATGAAATGGATATGGAATTTGTAATGCAGCTTATTAAACATGGAAGATTGATTTGTCAACAACTTGAACAAACAGGGCTGATTTCTATGTCAGTAAAAGACTGGGAAGTATTCCATCAAGCAGCGAAAGTATTTAATATAGGCAAATATATAGACGAAGAAGCGAGCCGCTTACATACGTTTTATTTATTAGCGAATAAAACAATTGATGGTATGATGCACAAAGAGCGAGTAAGATTAGCGCTTATTGCGTCTTATAAATCAAAAATGTTATTCAAACAACATTTGTCACCATTTGAAGGATGGTTTGATAAAAATGAACAAAAGAAAATTCGCCTTTTAGGGGCTGTTTTACAATTTTCAGCAGCTTTAAATATAAGACAAAGATCGCTTGTTGAATCAATATCTATAACAGAAAGTAAAGAAGGATTAACATTTGAAATTGTATGTGAACAATCGGCGTTAGCGGAAAAAGTGCAAGCTGAAAAGCAGAAGAAACAGCTAGAAAGAGTATTGAAAACAAATATTACCTTATTATTTAAATTAAAGCATTGAGTTGTACGGATGTCTTTACAAAAAATTTACACTTTATAATATTGTAATTTGCTAAAATGAAAGTAACTAAATTATAGTAAAAAAGTTTCAAGGGGAAGTGTGAAGAGAATGGAATTATCGAAGGGGAATATAGTAAATTTAAATGATACAGCTTATTACAACAATCGAGAGTTAAGTTGGTTAGCATTTAATGAACGTGTACTACAAGAAGCACAAGATGAAACGAATCCACTCTTAGAAAGATTAAAGTTTATTAGCATTTTTAGCTCAAATTTAGATGAATTCTTTATGGTACGCGTGGCAGGATTGAAGGATCAAGTGAGTGCTGGTTTTAACCAACCAGAAAATAAGGCCGGCTTAACACCAAAAAAGCAACTAAATAAAATTGCGATAAAAGCACATGAATTAATGACCGTACAGTATGGTACGTTTAAAAATTATGTGTTGCCAGCGCTGGAGTTAGAGGGGATTGAGCGTTTAACATTCCATGATTTGACGAAAGAACAGAGAGAATTTATAGAAGAGTATTTTGATGAACAAATTTTCCCAGTCTTAACACCTGTGGCTATCGATGCATATCGTCCATTTCCGATGTTATTAAATAAAAGTTTAAATTTAGCTACTCTTTTATATGATGAGAAACAAGTGGAAGAAGAAAACCGCACGAAGTTAGGAATTGTACAAGTTCCTTCACTACTGGAACGTTTCATATTTTTACCGAGTGAAGGACAAAAGCATAAATTTATTTTATTAGAAGACGTAATTAGTAGTTTTACTCATAAATTATTTACAGGATATAAAGTATCATCTGTTACTCGTTTCCGTATTACACGCAATGCGGATTTAACAATTCACGAAGAAGGTGCGAGAGATTTATTAAAGGTAATTGAAAAAGAATTAAAAAAGCGTAAGTGGGGAGCTGCTGTACGTTTAGAAGTTGGCAAAGAGCATATTGATGAAAGAGTATTAGCATTATTATATGAGGTGTTGGAAGTAAAGGATGAAGATGTGTATATAATGGATGGACCGTTAGATTTAACATGTCTATTTTCTTTATATAAAAAACTAGCTCCTTTATATGAGCATCTAGTATATCCGGCTCTTATTCCGCAACGGCCTCAAGACTTAGGGGATGCAGAAGATGTATTTGAAAAAGCGATTGAGCATGATATTTTATTACATCATCCCTTTGAATCGTTTCAGCCAGTAGTTGATTTTATTCGTGATGCGGCAGACGATCCGAATGTACTTGCAATTAAACAAACATTATATCGAGTAAGTGGGGATTCGCCGATTATTCAGGCGCTAAAGGTAGCGGCTGAAAAAGGGAAGCAAGTGACAGTATTAGTTGAATTAAAGGCAAGATTTGATGAAGAAAATAATGTGCATTGGGCTAAAGAATTAGAACAGGCGGGATGTCATGTTATTTACGGTGTAAGTCATTTGAAAACACATAGTAAAATTACACTAGTTGTAAGAAGAAAAAACGGAAAAATCGAAAGGTTCGTACATCTTGGGACCGGAAATTACAATGATGCAACCGCAAAGCTATATACCGATTTTGGCTATATTACATCGCGAAAAGACTTTGGGGTCGATGCAACAAATTTCTTTAATTATTTGAGTGGTTATACAACAAAACCGCATTTTCATCATTTATCGGTTGCGCCATTTGATATAAGAGAGCAATTTATGGATTTAATAGATGAAGAAATTCGTTATCATAGGCAATATGGAAATGGATATATCATTGCTAAAATGAATTCATTAACTGATAAACCACTCATTAAAAAAATGTATGAAGCATCACAAGCTGGAGTAAAGGTAGAGCTCATCGTTCGAGGAACATGTTGCCTACGACCTGGTATTCCAAATGTAAGTGAAAATATTCGGGTAGTTAGTGTTGTTGGGAGATATTTAGAACATAGTCGAATTTATTATTTCCATCATAATGGGGAAGAGAAAATATACTTATCTTCAGCTGACTGGATGACGCGGAATATGGAGAAGCGAGTAGAAATATCCTTCCCGATATTAGATATTGAAATGAAGGCGAGAATTAAGGCGATTTTACAGCTTACTTTAGCTGATAATGTGAAAACACGTGAACAAAATAAAGACGGTGACTATTATTATGTTATTAATAATGGGGCAGAAGAGATTGATAGCCAATTGAAGTTATTTAAGATGGCGTATCAAAACACAGATGCCGAATAATGAGAACAAAGTAAAAAACCTCTTTTTTAAGAGGTTTTTTACTTTGTTCTCTACTTATTATAAAGGATGCGTAGAGAGAATACTTTTTATTATAAGCATGTTAATGGATTATGAATCGGTTAAGAGAGGGAATAACATTGGTAGAATTGTTGCGGTACATTAATAATAGTATGGCTGTTGACAAGGTCCACCATAACAAGGGTAAGGTGCTGGCGGTGGGAAAGGTGGTGGATATGGTGGGTAATACGGTCTAGGACCGAAAGCTAATGCTCCGCCAAGCAGTCCACCAGCAATACCAGCTAGAAATGGGACGCCAAAAAACGGAAAGAAGCGTGAGTCGCCTACTGGACCAATAGGTGCTGAACGGACTGGGATTGGTTGATAATATGGATACATGAACAAACCTCCTTTATTGGACTCACTTTTATCATATGGTAAATGAAACGTGGATGAGCGCGTACAAGAAAGGATATGTAAGAAAATAGGCGAATGATTATAAATGTTGGAGCGTGAAAATCGTAATTTCAGGTTTTGACATAAATCGGAAGGGGACACGAGTTCTTCCGAGGCCTCGGTTGACATAGAGAGCTAAATCTTGGATCGTATAGAAACCTTCTACATAGTTTTTAGCAAGTGCTGGGGTAATAATAGCGCCCAAAAAAGGAATTTGTACTTGTCCGCCATGGCTATGACCAGAAAGCTGTAAGTTAACTGGATAGTTAGCGATTTGCGGTGCAATATCTGGTTCGTGAACAAGAACAATGTTATAAATGTTTTTCCGAGCGCGCTGTAGTGTCTCCTTTATTTTGGGTTTGCCTAATAGTATATCATCAAGACCGAAAATTGAAATTTCACTATTATCCAGTAGACGGATTCTCTTTTCGCTGTTTAGTAACAGTTCAAATCCAGATTCACGCATGATGTGTTCGTAGTATTCCGTTCCATATCCGCCGTGATCATGGTTACCATAAATAGAAAATTTACCGAAGGGTGCTTGTATATTTTTTAAAATAGATGCAACGAAAGGAGTGTCAGTATATGTTTGATAGTTATCAATGAGATCACCAGTAAAAAGAACAATGTCGGGTTTTACAGCATTAATTTTAGAAACGATTTTAGATAAATGGTGGAGAGAGAAATAGTATCCGAGATGTAAATCGCTAAATTGAAGAATCTTCATACCATGAAAACTTTTTGGTATGAGTTGTGATTTCAGTGTATGTTCTGTAAAAGAGAGTAGATGAGGCTCAATATATTTAGCATAATAGTATCCGATGCTAGTCGTTATAAATGAATATAGACAAGTTCGCATTCCAGTTTTTAAAAAATCTCTTCTTGTAATTTTCTTCATAAAAATATGAGTATACCTATTTGACTTATATCATATATGTTCGTTCTATTTACAGGTTACTCAAACCTCCTTTTCAGTTTATTTGAAATATATTTTAAATAATAAAAAAGTAGTATTGATTACGAAAAAACGAATGAAAAGAAATCTCTTTACGTTAAAATATCAGAAAAGTTTAAAAATATAAAGATTTCTATTAAATAAAATGATAAAATGAATGTATATTCATTTTTTGGAGGGGATATATATGAAAGAAAAAGTAGTTATTATAACAGGTGGATCGAGCGGAATGGGAAAAGGAATGGCGACTCGTTTTGCAAAAGAAGGGGCACGAGTTGTTATTACAGGACGTACAAAGGAAAAACTAGAGGAAACAAAATTGGAAATTGAACAATTTCCAGGACAAATATTACCGGTACAAATGGATGTAAGAAATACGGATGATATTCAGAAAATGATTGAACAGATTGATGAGAAGTTTGGACGAATTGATATTTTAATAAATAATGCAGCTGGAAACTTTATTTGTCCAGCAGAAGATTTATCCGTGAACGGCTGGAATTCGGTTATTAATATTGTGTTAAACGGTACATTTTACTGTAGCCAGGCTGTCGGAAAATATTGGATTGAAAAAGGTATAAAAGGAAATATCATTAACATGGTAGCAACATATGCGTGGGATGCAGGTCCGGGAGTTATTCATTCGGCTGCAGCGAAGGCTGGAGTATTAGCAATGACGAAAACACTCGCTGTTGAGTGGGGACGTAAATATGGAATCCGAGTTAACGCTATTGCGCCAGGACCAATTGAACGTACGGGCGGTGCTGATAAATTATGGATTTCAGAAGAAATGGCTAAGCGTACGATACAAAGTGTTCCGCTTGGAAGACTGGGTACGCCAGAAGAAATTGCAGGTCTAGCTTATTATTTATGTTCAGATGAAGCTGCGTACATAAATGGAACTTGTATGACAATGGATGGAGGACAACATTTACATCAATATCCATTTTAAAAGGGATAAGGAAAATGTGACGGAATTGTGACATATGAAAGAAAAGTGTTTACAAGAGGTCATATATACGTTATATTTAAGACCTCTTTTTTCTTCATAGTAGAATTGCTAATTCCCCTTAGCATTTTACCCCTCTAATCCCTTCAGGAAAACTGAAGGGATTTTTTATTATTTTTCCGTAAATATCATGTTATAATTTTTGAAAAGTAAAGGGAGGGAAGCACGTTGATAGATGCATTAGATGTAATGAGTAACTTGGATAAAGTCCTTCCTTATTATCAAGCAATTTTTAGTGCTGATGAACATACTGTAATTGGATATGAAGTAGTAGGGCGTATTCAAACAGAAGAGGGCATACAAAGTTTAGCTTCTTTCTTTCATGATGACTCTATTCCAAGTGAGTTTCAACTAGAAGCGGATAACATTATAGTAGAAAAAGCTTTAAATCGTTATTTAGAAAGTGATCAAAAACTATTATTATTTATACATCGAAATGCTAACGTATTAATGAACGATGATGATGAAAGTTTGCTTCAACTTTTATTGATGTATGAAAAACAAGGTTTAAATTTGAAAAACATTGTTTTAGAGATTACAGAACATGAATGTAAAGAAGATATAGAGCAATTTAATCATTTGCTTATGTATTATCGTACATATGGTATTCAAATTTCGATTAATAAAGTCGGAACAGGTACAAGTAATTTAGAACGTATTAGCGTGTTAGCACCTGATATTTTAAAAGTAGATTTAACAAATTTAAGGCAAACTGCACTTTTACAATCTTATCAAGATATTTTATATTCTTTATCATTACTTGCTAGAAGAATTGGTGCGACATTGTTATATGAAGAAATAGATGCTTTTTATCAATTACAATATGCATGGAAAAACGGTGGTAGGTACTATCAAGGGAATTATTTGAAAGAATGCTTACCTGATTTTATTGAAACGAACGTTTTGAAAGAACGACTTGGTAATGAGTGTCATCAATTTATTCAACATGAGAAGAAAAAACTACAAAAGATTTATAATTTAACAGAAATGTTACGTGATCGAATTGGCGATGTTTTAGCCAAACAGAAAAAGAATGAAGATATAAATGATTGGTTATTACAATTTAGCCAAAGTGTATCACAATGTAGTTTTCGTATATTTATTTGTAACGAAGATGGTTTCCAACAATCAGGAAACGTTATGAAAAAAGATGGGGAATGGATTGTGATGCCGGAGTATTATATGAAGAACTGGAGTTGGCGCCCGTATTTTCTAGAGAATATTATGAAAATGCGTTTTGAGAATAAGGCAAGACTTTCAGATTTATATGCTGATATTGAAACCGGTGAGATGGTACGAACATTTTCTTTCCCGATTGATGATGAAAACTTTTTATTTATAGATTTATCGTATGAATATTTATATGAAGAAGATGTTTTATTTTAATGCACGAAGAGATTCGTGCATTTTTTGTTTGTTTTTATCATAAATTGGTAATAGTGAAAATGGTGCCGAAAATGCTGTCTATCGTTGTAAAGATTTTACGAACGAAACCAGCCCTTTCTTTGCATAATCATTGTTACAATGAATACTACAAAGACAAGTTTTCTTAAAAGGAAGGTGAAAAAATGAGAAAATATGGAATATGGTTAGTTCTATTTGTATGCGTTGCCTTTCTAGTTGGTTATAGTGTTACAACTGTTTTAGGAAAAGAGGAAGTGAAAGTCGATCGGAAAGAAGTGTTTGTAACGATACAAAAAGGCTATGAAAGCCAATTTTCAATTCGTGGGAAGCGTTTGCCGATGAATAAGATGATAGAAACGTTATCACCATATTTTACAGAGAATTTCCTTCAAGTATTTACAGATGAAAATAGTAGAAGTGATAAACAAAGTGGTGAATATTTACTTCCAGCAAAAGAAGCGCCATTTTCTTTTAATTCAGAAACGAAAATGTCATATGATGAAGAGCATAAAATTTTATATGTTTATGAGCGGGCGAAAAGTGGGCAATATCAAATTGTAACATTGCAAAGAGATCAAGGGAAATGGAAATTGGCCGGATATCATGAAAGTCAAGAACTTTTAACTGAAATAAAAAGGTTACAACAATTATAAAGTGAAACTTTAATTAATAGGGGGCACACCCCGTTGAATATTAACCCGCCACAATCGGATGTATACTTCCAAAATATAGCGGGATAAGAATAGGAATAGGTCTTTACCTATTCCTATTCTATATTAAGTAGTTGTTGTAATTTTTCAATTTGAAAACCAGCAACGACTTCTCCGTCAATTACAACCGTTGGAGTTGAATAAGAATCATAGTCATATAAAAGACGATTGCGTGCAGCAGCGTCTTTTTTTACGTCAAATTCTTCATATACAACGTTATTATGCTTTAAAAATTCTTTCACAATGACACATGGCGGACAATCAGGTTGTGTGTAAACCTCAATTTTTTTCATTGCAATTCCTCCTTTTTACTGTTTTTTATTATATTCTTCCAGTATAAAAATCGCAATAAAGAAGGGAAAAGATGTTCTTTCTGTTTTTTCCTTCGTATTTCGACAAATTTTTAGTTGAGTTTCTGGCCAATAACCTTTATCCTAGAGTGTGGAACATTTTTTCTGTTATGACGGATAGAATGAGTATAGCTGTAAAACCTATTGGTAGGAAGATCAGAGAAAGGAGAGATTTCATGTCTCTACTCCAAGGAATTTTAACTCGACTTGTTAGTCTACAAGAACAAGCTGAAAGCGGTGAAGTAGCACAACGCTATTTTGAAGTGAACGGTGAGCGCAAATGTAGCGTGAAATTTTTCGATAAAAGTGAAATGTATGAGTTAGAAGTGTATCAACAAGGTGAAAAACCTCAAGTGTATCAATTCGATAATATCGACATGGTTGCAATTGAGATTTACGATATCATTTCTTGATACATATAAAAAAGGTGTTGCCATAGGGCAACACCTTTTTTAGTTCTATTACTTTTAGTATATATGTATAAGGATTTTTCATTTTTCCTACAATGGTAATAAAGTGAAAGTGTAATTAGTAGGGTTTCTTCGTCCTATACAGCTTATTATCCATCACCAATTGAGGACGGATAGTAAATAGCGGGATGAAAATAGTGAGGAGGTGTGTTATATGGAACGTTTACCAGTTGTGATTTGTCCTAATTGTCACAATTCTGCTGAGATTATTCATGTACTAACGGCTCAATCGAATCAAAACGTAATTTATACGTGCCAAGTTTGCCATTATGTAATTCGGAATATTGAAACGAATAAAGGGTAGGGAGTTATAATTTTTGTTTTTGTCCCATACAATGAGAATACGAAAAGTCTGTCTAATTGAAAGGACGTGACTATGTGGCCGGTGAACATAAATTTTATAATGTTTCAGAGAGACATTTAAATTTTGATATGGTCTTTACCCGTATTTGTAACTTCATTGAAAAGGATCCGCGAAATTTATATCGTTTATCCATTGGGACAGACTCACAAGCACATCAAAAGGATACGAGGTTTATTACGGCAATTCATATTCATCGCGTTGGAAAAGGAGCCTGGGGGTGTTTACACCATCAATCAGTAAAAGATAAGCCAGAAACTTTACGTGAGAAAATATATTTAGAGACGCAGTTTAGTCAAGAAATTGCATGCCTATTTACTCCAAATCATATACAAACAATATGGGATTTATTGCATCCATATGCTCAAGATGGGGCTGGTTTTATAATGGAGATTCACTTAGATATCGGAAATGATGGTTTAACAAAAGAATTTATTCTAGATATGACAGCGAAAATTCAAGCGATGGGATTAACTGCAAAAATTAAGCCAGATGCTTATGCGGCGTTTAGTTATGCAAATCGATATACGAAATAAAAACAATTTATATATTTCTTTCACTAAAAACTGAATATTACATCTATTAAATAGGCTGAAAATTTTATATAATAATGGTAACGATGCGAGTATAAGGAGAGGGGTATATGAAAAGGGAATTTGTTTTAACGGAAGAAGAGGAAAGTTTGTTACTAGATATTTTATTTCAGCAAAATTATGCGAGTGAAATTTTAGCTGTGGAACTTACAGATATCGAGAATGGTTTAAAAAAGACAGACGTGATGCAATATAAAAAAATCACAAGGTTATTTTACAGATTAAAAAATAAAGGGTATTAAGCGCTACCGGAATGGTAGTCTTTTTTTTGTGTTATATGCTAAAATAGCTGTGTAATTTTGTTTTTTACTGAAAGAATGTAAGGACAAAATAATAATATGAAAACGCTGTCATAAAATGTGAATAGAGCCGGTGATTATAAGCAGGAAAAAGGGAAAATGGGGGATGTAATATGATTAGTATTCCAAAAGACGAGTTTCAACAAATTTTTGTAAAAGATTTAATGATTTCATCAGAAAAAGTAGCACACGTTCAAATAGGGAATGGTTTAGAGCATGCTTTACTCGTACTTGTGAAATCTGGATATTCGGCGATACCTGTTTTGGACCCGACTTACAAATTGCACGGGTTAATTAGTACTGCTATGATTTTAGACGGTATGTTAGGGCTAGAACGCATTGAGTTTGAAAGACTTGACGAAATGAAAGTAGAGCAGGTAATGAAGAAAGATATTCCGGTTCTTAAGTTAGAAGATTCGTTTGCAAAAGCATTAGAAATGACTATTGATCATCCATTTATTTGCGCTGTCAATGAAGATGGGTATTTTGAGGGGATTTTAACACGTCGAGCGATTTTAAAATTGTTGAATAAAAAAGTAAGGCAACATAATCGATAATGTGAGAAAAGTGACTTCATAGAACCGAAGAAGTCACTTTTTTTTCGTGCATATCAGTTGTGTATGTATTATATTTAAAAAGATAAAAAATATAAGCGTATGTAGTTAAATTAAGGATGAAAAGCTTATTGAGATAAGGTGTATGGAAGCTAAGGAAAGAGGGAGAAAGTTGCAAATTGATGATTTTCAAATGATGGTTGTGTTAGCACAGGAATCAAATATGAGAAAAGCGGCGGAACGTTTATTTGTTTCACAACCTGCGCTTAGTCAACGATTACAATCTATGGAGAAACAATGGGGAATGAAGTTTTTTATTCGCTCACAAAAAGGATTGACAATTACACCTGAAGGGGAAAAAGTAGCAAATTACGCAAAAGAAATGCTACAAAGGGAAGAGGATATTAAAAGTGAGTTAGCTGTTTTTAGAACAGAAACTCACGGGACGTTAAAAATAGCTGTCGCATCAGTTATTGGTCAATATTGGCTCCCTCCTGTTTTGAAAAAGTTTGTGCATAAATATCCTTCTGTGAAAATATCGCTGTTTACTGGCTGGAGTAGTGAAGTGCAAAAGCAATTTTATGAAGGTGACGTTCATGTTGCTATATTGAGAGGAACACAAGAATATAAAGGCCAGAAGCAACAATTATTTGAAGATGAACTTTATTTAGTGGATAAAGAAATAAAAGATATTTCGATGTTAAAAGAAACAAATAGACCATTTATTCAATTTAAAAGTGATTCGACTTATTATGGACAAATACAAAATTGGTGGTATGGTTTATTTTCTAATCCCCCTAAGAGAACAATTGTCGTCGATCAAATTGAGACTTGCAAACAACTCGTTTTAAATGGTATAGGTTATGCTCTTTTACCTTCTACTGTTTTAAAAGAAGTACAGGAAAATATGTATAAAACACCTGTTCAATTAACGAGAGAAACGTGGTTATTGACGAGTGAATCAGCTAGACAATTGAAGCAAGTACAAGCATTTTTAGAAATTATAGAAGAAATTCAAATGGAAAAATAGGATTATTATCTTGCTACTCGCTCTATCGTTTGGTAGAGTAACATTATAAATGGATTTAGGAGGCAACAAGAATGAAAATGATGGACGCTAACGAAATTATTTCGTTTATTCAAAAAAGTGAAAAGAAAACTCCTGTAAAGGTATACATAAAAGGGGATTTAAAAGAAGTAACATTCCCTGAAACGGTACAAGCATTTGTAAATAAAAAGTCTGGTGTATTATTTGGAGAATGGTCTGAAATTAAGACAATTCTAGATGAAAATAGCAAGTACATTGTTGATTACGTTGTTGAAAATGACCGTCGTAATTCTGCAATTCCAATGCTTGATTTAAAAGGTATTAAAGCTCGTATTGAGCCAGGCGCGATTATTCGTGACCACGTTGAAATCGGCGACAACGCTGTTATTATGATGAATGCAACAATTAATATCGGTGCTGTAATTGGTGAAGGTTCTATGATCGACATGAACGCGGTACTTGGTGGACGTGCAACTGTTGGTAAAAACTGTCACGTAGGTGCAGGTGCAGTACTTGCAGGTGTTATTGAGCCACCTTCAGCAAAACCAGTTATCGTTGAAGACGATGTTGTAATTGGTGCTAACGTAGTTGTGTTAGAGGGAGTTACAGTAGGTAAAGGCGCAGTTGTAGCAGCAGGAGCCGTTGTAACAGAAGATGTACCTCCATATACAGTTGTTGCAGGTACTCCAGCACGTGTAATTAAAGAGATTGATGAGAAGACAAAAGCAAAAACTGAAATTAAACAAGAGCTTCGTCAATTAAACCCAGAGAAATAAAAACAAAAAAAGCGTAAGAGCATAAACAGGCTCTTACGCTTTTTATAGATAGAGGTGCAAAAATGGTAGTAAGCAAATTCGTTCAAATTCGTAGAGACTTACACAAAATACCGGAAATTGGTTTTAAAGAGTGGAAAACACAGCGGTATATTTTAGATTACATAGGAACGCTTTCGAATGAACATGTGGAAGTGAAAGTATGGAGAACGGGTGTCATTGTTAAAGTAAAGGGAAAAAATCCAGAAAAAGTTATAGGTTATCGCGCAGATATAGACGGTTTACCAATTACAGAGGAAACTGGATATGAGTTCGCTTCTGTTCATGAAGGAATGATGCATGCATGTGGACATGACTTACATACGACAATCGGTTTAGGCCTTCTAACAGCAGCTGTAACAGAAAGAATAGATGATGACCTTGTATTTCTATTCCAACCAGCTGAAGAAGGGCCTGGAGGGGCTCTTCCTATGTTAGAGAGTGAAGAGTTAAAAGAATGGAAGCCGAATATAATTCTCGGTCTTCATATTGCACCTGAATACCCTGTAGGAACAATTGCTACAAAAGAGGGGCTATTATTTGCAAATACATCAGAGTTATATGTTGATTTAAAGGGGAAAGGTGGACATGCAGCTTACCCTCATACTGCAAATGATATGATTGTCGCAGCTAGTCATCTTGTTACACAGCTTCAGTCCGTTATTAGTCGTAATGTAAACCCACTTGACAGTGCAGTAATTACAATCGGAAAAATAACAGGCGGTACAGTTCAAAATATCATAGCAGAAAAGTCTCGGTTAGAAGGAACGATCCGAACGTTATCAGTGGAATCAATGAGTCGTGTTAAAAGTAGGATTGAGGGAATTGTTGCAGGTATAGAAGCTTCCTTCCAATGTGAAGCGATTATTGACTACGGAGCGATGTATCATCAAGTATATAACCATGAAGCATTAACGAGAGAGTTTATGCAATTTGTAAGTGAACAAACTGATATGAAAGTAATTACATGTACTGAGGCAATGACAGGTGAAGATTTTGGTTATATGCTTCAAGAGATTCCTGGATTTATGTTTTGGCTTGGGGTAAATTCAGAATATGGTTTACATCATGCAAAATTAAAGCCAGATGAAGAGGCTATTGAGAAAGCTATCGTATTTTTAGATCAATATGTAAAGTGGAAGGGAACTAGAAAGTAAATTTGCTCGCCAACTATGTAACAATTTAAAGTGGGTATTCGTTAGTTCAAAGGTGAAAACATCTTTCATATTTGTTTTGAATACACATCGGCATACAAATGGATAAAATAATGAGCAGTGGTTTTGAGCCGCTGCTCATTATTCATTATCGCTTATTGAGAAGATGATTAGTTAACTAGCTTATATATGTTTACAATTCGTGTGGAAAGTGTGTAAAATCAAGGTGAAACGTAGAAAAAAGGGTGGGGAATTACGTGCAGATTAGCAGTGCGATTTTATGTTTTGTTTTATATGCATATGTTATTATTGCGGCGGTTTATTTTGGGATAAGTTTTTATGCCTACCGTTTAGCGAATAATAATGAATATGAAGAGACATACAACTGGGTGAAAAGGTATTTATCACCTGTACTAGAAATTATGAATGGGTTTGTTCTTTTTTTATTTATTGGATTAATTGCTTTTTCAACGAGCTTAGTAGGAAATAAGACTACATTATTTGTACTAGGTATCATTATTTTTATGCTATTAGGAATTCGTATTGGTAATACGGTATTTTGGAATGAGAGAAAAGTAGATGGTTGGACGGGAATGCTAATACCGTGTATGCTAGCTGCTATCGTGACGAATATAGAACATGAATATTATCAGTTGCATTTTTGGCTCATAATTGTTTTAACAATTCTCTCTGTGTTGTATATAAGTACTGTCGTGCTAACATATATTGCAAATGAAAAGGGAGATGTAAAAGGTACGCATTTCTTTAGAGGGCGTGCATTGTTATGGAGTGTGCCAACGATGGCGGTTATAGCAATTATTGCGATATTAGTAAATGGGTATCAATTTACGAATTGGCAACTGTTTTTAGAAAATTGGTGGATTTTCATTCTTTCGTTTATCGCTTTTTTAGGCGCAACGCATTATTTATTCCATCAACACCATTATATATTGGCATTGCTATTCGCGTTTACACAACTATTATTTGCCTTCTTCGGACAAGAAACGTTATTATTCGTTTTTGAAACGTTTAGTTCATTTGGAAACATATTTGTATTTGGTATGTTAATTTTCAGTATCGCATTTTATTTACAACAGTATTTTTATATGCAAAAACAAAAATAAAGAATGATATACAGGTTTTTGTAGCAAATCTAAAGTATGTTACAATAAAAATACATAGTATTCGATGTTATTGGAGGAATTCCTGTGGGTGAAAAAGAGAAAGAATTTGCTGTCATTGGGCTTGGGCGTTTTGGTGGAAGTATTTGCCGGGAACTTGCTCAATTAGGAATGGAAGTAATGGCAATTGACTCAGATGAGGATAAAATTAATGAGTTTGCAAATATAGCTTCACATGCTGTAATTGCCGATTCAACAGATGAGATGGTATTAAAAAGTCTTGGTATTCGTAATTTTGATCATGTAGTGGTTGCTATTGGAGACAATTTAAATTCAAGTATTTTAACAACGTTAATTCTGAAAGAGTTAGGTGTAAAAAATATTACTGTAAAAGCTCAAAATGATTACCATGAAAAAGTATTAAGTAAAATAGGAGCAGATCACATTGTGCATCCAGAGCGTGATATGGGAAAAAGGATTGCTAATAATATTGCATCAAGTAATGTATTAGACTATCTTGAGCTTTCAGATGAGCATAGTATTGTAGAGATTATTGCAAATAAAAAAATCGATGGTCATTCTTTAATCGAATTAGATATTCGTGCGAAGTTTGGATTGAATATTGTAGCGATTAAACGTGGTAAAGAAGTTATTGTATCTCCTCGAGCTACGGAAAACATTCAAGCGGGAGATATATTAATTGTAATTGGTCATGACGATGAAGTAGATCGTTTCAAGCACTTTTTAAGATAAGAGAAAAGGACAATACCATAAAGGTATTGTCCTTTTTCTTATATCTCCATAATGATTGGTAAAATCATTGGGCGACGTTTCGTTTTCTCATATAGGAATGGTGCTAATGTGTCTGTAATTTCATTTTTAATTTCAGACCATTGTGTTGTTTTACGTTCCATTACTTTTTCTAAATGAGTTGTAATTAATGTTTGAGCATCATTAATTAAATCACTACTTTCGCGCATATAAACGAAACCACGTGAGATAATATCAGGCCCTGCTGCAACTTTAAATTCTTTCATATCAATGCTTACAACGACAATAACAAGTCCTTCTTCAGAAAGAATACGACGATCGCGTAATACGATGTTACCGATATCTCCAATACCATTTCCGTCAATATAGACAGATCCGGATGGTATTTTACCAGCTACACTTGCTTCATCAGAACGTAAGGCAAGAACATCTCCATTATCCATGATGAAACAGTTTTCTTCTGGAATGCCACAATCATTTGCTAATTTCATATGCATACGTTGCATACGATATTCACCGTGAATTGGCATGAAATACTTCGGCTTAATTAGACGAAGCATTAGTTTTTGTTCTTCTTGTCCGCCATGTCCACTCGTATGAATGTTTGACAGTTTTCCGTGGATTACATCAGCACCAGCACGGTACAACATATTAATTGTACGGCTTACGCTAATTGTATTACCAGGGATTGGTGAAGAAGAGAAGACAACTGTGTCGCCAGGAATGATTTGAATTTGACGATGAGTACCATTAGCAATACGTGAAAGTGCTGCCATTGGCTCACCTTGACTACCTGTACATAAAATAACAACTTTATTAGCTGGTAGGCGGTTTAGTTGAGACGCATCTATGAATGTATCTTTCGGACAGCGAATATAACCGAGGTTTTGTCCGATTTCAATTGCCGCTTCCATACTTCGGCCAAATACAGCCACTTTGCGATTGTTTTCAACAGCGGCTTCAACGACTTGTTGCAAGCGATGGATATTTGATGCAAAGGTTGCGAAGATAATACGACCTTCTACTTTGCGGAAAATATCTTGAATACTATCACCAACACGGCGCTCAGACATTGTAAAGTTTGGAACTTCACTGTTTGTACTGTCAGATAAGAGACAAAGTACACCGTCTTTTCCGATTTCAGCCATTTTTGTTAAGTCCGCTGGTTCACCAACTGGTGTGAAATCAAATTTGAAATCTCCAGTATGAACTACTTGTCCTTGAGGTGTTTTCACAACAACTCCGTATGAATCTGGGATACTGTGAGTTGTACGGAAGAAGGAAACAGATGTCTTTTTAAATTTAATAACATCATCTTCTTGAATTTCATAAAGTTTTGCTTTACGAAGTAATCCGTGCTCTTCTAATTTGTTTTTGATTAGTGCAATTGCTAATTTTCCGCCATAAATCGGAATGTTCACTTGACGTAATAAGTAAGGAATTCCACCGATATGATCTTCGTGACCATGTGTAATGAATAATCCTTTAATTTTATCTTCGTTTCGCACAAAATAAGTGTAATCTGGTATTACATAATCGATTCCGAGGAGTTCGTCTTCTGGAAACTTAATTCCAGCGTCAATTATAATAATTTCATCTTGAAATTGAACAGCATATGTATTTTTACCGATTTCACCAAGACCACCTAAAGCAAAAACGGCTGCTTGATCATTCTTTAGAAATTTCATATGACTATACGATTTCCGCTAATGTTAAATCAGCGTTTTCTTTTTCATATTCAAGATGATTGCCAGTCACAGACTGAACGAATTCGATATTATATGCGAACTTATTTAATTTTGTACGAACATCCTTCTCAGACGTAGCCTCTAAATATAAAACTTTTGTATTTTCACGTACTGGAACCTCAGTCATTTTTTCTTGATAAAATACTTTAAAAATCATTTGGAAAACCTCTCCTTGTCTATGTTTTGCATTATCTGTTACTTATTATAAAGCAAACAGTCACGATTTTCATGTTTTTTCGAATGAGAATGAAGAAAAAGCCCGAAATGGGCACAATTTAAGCGATCGTCTTTTTACGGACTAGATCTTTTAAATAACGCTTCAGCTTTTTCTTCAGCTTCTTCAGCATGATTACTCCTTCCTTTCCTTATTTTAAACATGCATATTACTAGTGAAAACGCCGTCTCTGATATAAGAAAGAGGACAAAAGTGAATGTTGAATCTTGTCTTTTCTCATACAGAGAAAGTTATTCTATAGTAACGATTAGTAGCCGTTAGTTATAGCTATAGTATGAGAAAGAATAGAAAAGAAAATTCATACGAACAAGTATCCACATTTTTTACTAATATATATATGCAGGTTTCATAAATAAGGTCAGAAAGTGAACGCTTTCTTCACAGATGTTTAATATGTTATACTTTTTTTTAGCATTTGAAAAGCGATAATCAAAATAGGAATATAGAGTAACAGAAAGGATTTTGACAAATGAATGATAAAATTGTCTTTTTTGATATTGATGGAACATTATTAGATCATGATAAGAAGATTCCGCAATCTACGCGAGACGCAGTAAGGCAGTTACAAGAAAAAGGCGTGCATGTAGCAATTGCGACAGGACGTGCGCCATTTATGTTCGAAGATATTCGTAAGGAACTTAATATCCACAATTATGTTAGCTTTAATGGACAGTACGTTGTATTTGAAGATGAGGTAGTATTTAATAACCCATTACATCCAGCTGCTCTACATAAGTTTACTCAGTTTGCAAAACAAGAAGGATATCCACTTGTATATCTTGATCATCAAGAAATGAGAGCATCAGTGGAATATCATGATTATGTGAAAGAAGGGTTTGGCAGTTTACATTTTGAGCATCCGGCATATGAACCTGATTTTTATGAGAAGCGTAATATTTATCAAACACTTCTTTTCTGTGAAGTAAATGAAGAAGAAAAGTTTATAAATCAGTACCCAGACTTTCATTTTATTCGCTGGCATGCGTATTCAATGGATATTATTCCAAATGGTGGTTCTAAGGCAAAAGGGATTGAGAAATTCATTGAAAAATTAGGATTTAACCGTGAACAAGTGTATGCATTTGGGGATGGCTTAAATGATTTAGAAATGATTGAAGCAGTTGGGACAGGTATTGTGATGGGGAATGGTCATGAAGACTTGAAAAAACTTGCAAATCATGTGACAAAGGATGTTAGTGAAGACGGTATATATCATGGTTTAAAATGGGCTGGATTGCTATAAGTAAATATGGAATCTATTTCATATAGTAAAAAGGCGGAAGAGTATATTCCGCCTTTTTTACTATCGCTCTAGAGGTTTTGAATCGTCAGGAGCGGCAAATGGATTTTCTTTATTAATGTGGTCATAGAACATAACACCATTTAAATGGTCAATTTCATGTTGAAATACAATTGCTGGTAACCCTTTTAAACGTAATTTTACTTCTTCGCCGTTGATAGAAGTTGCTTTCACTGTAATTCTTGTATAACGAGGGACATAACCAGGTACTTCACGGTCTACTGATAGACAGCCTTCACCACTTTGTAAATATGTACGTTCAACAGAATGGCTAATGATTTTTGGATTAAATAATGCATGACTATATAACGTACCGTCCGTATCTGTTACATGAACCGCAATCATTCTTTTTGAAATACCGATTTGCGGAGCCGCTAATCCGATTCCAGGGCGTAAACTATATTTTTCAGCCATTTCAGGATCTTGGCTATTTATTACAAATTCAATCATTTCCTTAAGAGTATTTGTATCTTCTTCGCTCGCTGGTAGTACTACCTCTTCTGCAACGTTTCGCAAAATAGGATCTCCTTCGCGAATTACATCTTTCATTGTAAGCATATGTAATCTCTCCTTTCCTTTTTAGTCTACCAAAGGAGATGGAAAAAGTCATCGGCAAGTAAGGGGAAGATAGATCGGTTATGTAGGAATAAAAAGAAAGAGACGGCAGAGCCGTCTCTTTCTTTCCATAGTTGTTTCATTTTACATTAGCGAATGCAAGCAGCACCAACGATAATTAAAAGAATAAACAACACAACGATTAAGGCGAAGCCGCGTCCAGACCCACCACAAGAACCGCCATAACCGTAGGAAGGATATGAACAAGTTGGATAGCAATATGAATATCCGTACATGAGATGACCTCCTTTATCATTTCCCGCTAATACTGCGGTTACTATAATGTATGGAGGGAAGAGTAGAAATGTATGGGTAATTACCTATAAAAGGAAGAAGAGTTTGTATATTTTTGCTAAGAAGAGAGAAAAACTAAAGGGAATTAAATCGTTTACATATTATTCTAAGAGAAAAAACAAGTTAAAAAGGGAATAATATAACAGTAGGTTAATGCTTACTAATACAGATGTGAAAAATAAAAACACGTTTGTGTAGGAGAAACCTGCAGATTATTTATAAAAAAACGTATTCAAAGTAATTGACATCGTAATTAGAATAGTTGTAAACTAAAAAACGTGATCAAGATTGTATTAATATGTTTCTGAAAAAACATTAGTACAGATTGTTAGGTACACAAAATTATTCTCAACCGACAAATAAATTTGTTGGTTTACATTGTTGCGGTTTCCATCTAGCTAATAGATAGTGAAAGCGTTTCAGAATATGGTTCAAGAGAGGAAGAGGTGAACGGAATGGGTACTAAAACAAAAAAGACCCTATTTAATGTTGATGAGCAAATGAAAGCTATCGCAGCTCAATTTGAAACATTACAAATTTTAAATGAAAAAGGCGAAGTTGTGAATGAAGCAGCTATGCCTGAATTATCTGATGATCAATTAAAAGAATTAATGCGCCGTATGGTGTATACTCGCGTACTAGATCAACGTTCTATTTCTTTAAACCGTCAAGGACGTTTAGGTTTCTACGCACCAACAGCTGGACAAGAGGCTTCTCAATTAGCAAGTCATTTCGCACTTGAAGCAGAAGATTTCATCTTACCAGGATATCGTGATGTGCCACAATTAGTATGGCACGGTTTACCATTATACCAAGCATTCTTATTCTCTCGTGGACATTTCATGGGTAACCAAATGCCTGAGAACGTAAATGCACTTGCTCCACAAATCATCATCGGTGCGCAAATCATCCAAACTGCTGGTGTTGCGTTAGGTATGAAATTACGTGGTAAAAAATCTGTTGCAATTACTTACACTGGTGACGGTGGTGCTTCACAAGGTGACTTCTACGAAGGTATGAACTTTGCGGGTGCATTCAAAGCTCCAGCAATCTTCGTTGTACAAAACAACCGTTATGCAATCTCTACTCCAGTAGAAAAGCAATCTGCAGCTAAAACTGTAGCACAAAAAGCAGTAGCAGCAGGTATTTACGGAATTCAAGTAGACGGTATGGATCCATTAGCTGTATACGCAGCAACTGCTTTCGCTCGTGAGCGTGCAGTAAATGGAGAAGGTCCTACTTTAATCGAGACTTTAACATTCCGTTACGGTCCACATACAATGGCTGGTGATGACCCAACTCGTTACCGTACAAAAGATATCGAGAACGAATGGGAACAAAAAGATCCAATCGTACGCTTCCGTGCATTCTTAGAAAACAAAGGCCTATGGTCTCAAGAAGTTGAAGAGAAAGTAATCGAAGAAGCAAAAGAAGATATCAAACAAGCAATTGCTAAGGCTGACCAAGCTCCAAAACAAAAAGTTACTGATTTAATGGAAATCATGTACGAAAAAATGCCTTACAACTTAGCTGAACAATATGAAATTTACAAAGAAAAGGAGTCGAAGTAAGCCATGGCTCAAATGACAATGATTCAAGCAATCACTGATGCTTTACGCGTTGAAATGAAAAATGACCCTAACGTACTTGTGTTTGGTGAAGACGTTGGTGTAAACGGCGGTGTATTCCGTGCTACTGAAGGTTTACAAGCTGAATTCGGTGAAGACCGTGTAATGGATACTCCACTTGCAGAGTCTGGTATTGGTGGACTTGCAGTTGGACTTGCACTTGAAGGATTCCGTCCAGTTCCAGAAATCCAATTCTTCGGTTTCGTTTATGAAGTAATGGATTCAATTTCTGGTCAATTAGCTCGTATGCGTTACCGTTCTGGTGGACGTTGGACTGCTCCAGTAACAGTTCGTTCTCCATTCGGTGGTGGTGTTCATACTCCTGAACTACATGCTGATAGCTTAGAAGGTTTAGTGGCTCAACAACCTGGTCTAAAAGTTGTTATTCCATCTACTCCATACGATGCAAAAGGTCTTTTAATCTCTGCGATTCGTGACAACGATCCAGTTATCTACTTAGAGCATATGAAATTGTACCGTTCATTCCGTCAAGATGTACCAGAAGGCGAATACACAATTGATTTAGGCAAAGCTGACATCAAACGTGAAGGTACAGATGTATCTGTTATCGCTTACGGTGCTATGGTTCACGCTGCATTAAAAGCTGCTGAAGAACTTGAAAAAGAAGGTATCTCTTTAGAAGTTGTTGACTTACGTACAGTTCAACCATTAGATATCGAAACAATCATCGCTTCTGTTGAAAAAACAGGCCGCGTAGTTGTAGTTCAAGAAGCTCAAAAACAAGCTGGTATTGCAGCTAACGTTGTAGCGGAAATTAACGACCGTGCAATTTTAAACTTAGAAGCTCCAGTTGTACGTGTTGCAGCTGCTGATACAGTATTCCCATTCTCTCAAGCTGAGAGCGTATGGTTACCAAACCATAAAGATATTGTTGAAGCTGTTAACAAAGTAATGAACTTCTAATTTTTACTTATTCATGTGCAAAAGAAATCAGCACATGCTGATTTCTTTTGCCATATTCCATAATAAAGAAATGAATCAGGGGGCTGAATTCCGTGGCATTTGAATTTAAACTACCAGATATCGGTGAAGGTATCCACGAAGGTGAAATCGTAAAATGGTTTATTAAACCAGGCGACGAAGTAAACGAAGACGACGTACTTCTTGAAGTACAAAATGATAAAGCAGTAGTAGAAATTCCTTCTCCTGTTAAAGGTAAAGTACTTGAAGTACTTGTAGAAGAAGGTACGGTTGCAGTAGTTGGAGATACATTAATTAAATTTGATGCTCCTGGATACGAAAACCTTAAATTTAAAGGCGACGATCATGACGAAGCTCCTAAAGCTGAAGAAGCAAAAGAAGAAGCTCCTAAAGCTGAAGCTACTCCAGCAGCAACTGCAGAAGTAGTAAATGAGCGCGTAATCGCTATGCCATCTGTTCGTAAATATGCTCGTGAAAACGGCGTAGACATTCATAAAGTAGCTGGTTCTGGTAAGAACGGTCGTATCGTAAAAGCTGACATCGATGCATTTGCAAATGGTGGACAAGCAGTAGCAGCAACTGAGGCTCCAGCAGCAGTAGAAGCTACTCCAGCAGCAGCGAAAGAAGAAGCACCAAAAGCACAACCAATCCCAGCTGGTGAATATCCAGAAACTCGTGAGAAAATGAGTGGTATCCGTAAAGCAATTGCGAAAGCAATGGTTAACTCTAAACATACAGCTCCTCACGTAACATTAATGGATGAAGTAGATGTAACTGAACTTGTTGCTCATCGTAAGAAGTTCAAAGCTGTGGCAGCTGACAAAGGTATTAAATTAACTTACCTTCCATACGTTGTTAAAGCTTTAACATCTGCATTACGTGAATACCCAATGTTAAACACTTCTTTAGATGATGCTTCTCAAGAAGTAGTTCATAAACATTACTTCAACATCGGTATCGCAGCTGATACAGACAAAGGTCTATTAGTACCAGTTGTTAAAGATACAGATCGCAAGTCTATCTTCACAATTTCTAACGAGATCAATGATCTTGCTGGTAAAGCACGTGAAGGTCGTTTAGCTCCTGCTGAAATGAAAGGCGCTTCTTGCACAATTACAAACATTGGTTCTGCAGGTGGACAATGGTTCACTCCAGTTATCAACCACCCAGAAGTAGCAATCCTTGGTATCGGCCGTATCGCTGAGAAACCAGTTGTGAAAAACGGTGAGATCGTTGCAGCTCCAGTATTAGCATTATCTCTAAGCTTTGACCATCGTTTAATTGACGGCGCAACTGCTCAAAAAGCATTAAACCAAATTAAACGTCTATTGAATGACCCACAATTATTAGTAATGGAGGCGTAATAACAATGGTAGTAGGAGATTTCCCAATTGAATTAGATACAGTCGTTGTTGGTGCAGGTCCTGGTGGATACGTTGCGGCAATTCGTGCAGCACAATTAGGTCAAAAGGTAGCGATTATTGAAAAAGCTAACCTTGGTGGCGTATGCTTAAACGTTGGATGTATTCCTTCAAAAGCGTTAATCAATGCAGGTCATCGTTATGAGAATGCAATGCATTCTGATGACATGGGTATCACTGCAGAGAACGTAAAAGTTGACTTTACAAAAGTTCAAGAATGGAAAAACGGCGTAGTTAAGAAATTAACTGGCGGTGTTGAAGGCCTTCTTAAAGGTAACAAAGTTGAAATCATTCGCGGTGAAGCTTACTTCGTAGATGCTAACACATTACGCGTAATGACTGAAGATGCAGCTCAAACTTATACGTTTAAAAATGCTGTTCTTGCAACTGGTTCTACACCAATCGAAATTCCAGGATTCAAATACTCTAAACGTGTTATCAACTCTACAGGTGCTTTAAGCTTACCTGAAATTCCTAAAAAACTTGTTGTAATCGGCGGCGGTTACATCGGTATGGAATTAGGTACTGCATATGCTAACTTCGGTACAGAAGTTACTGTAGTAGAGGCTGGCGACGAAATCTTAGCTGGTTTCGAAAAAGCTATGAGCTCTGTTGTTAAACGTGCTCTACAGAAAAAAGGTAACGTAACAATCCATACAAAAGCTATGGCTAAAGGCGTTGAAGAAACAGAAACTGGCGTAAAAGTTAGCTTCGAAGTTAAAGGTGAAATCCAAACTGTAGAAGCAGATTACGTATTAGTAACTGTAGGTCGTCGTCCAAACACTCAAGAAATCGGTCTTGAGCAAGTTGGAGTTAAAATGACTGACCGCGGCATCATCGAAATCGATGAGCAATGTCGTACAAATGTACCAAACATCTATGCAATCGGTGATATCGTTCCTGGACCACCATTAGCTCACAAAGCTTCTTACGAAGGTAAAGTAGCTGTAGAAGCAATTAGTGGCCATGCGTCAGCTATCGATTACATCGGAATTCCTGCAGTATGCTTCACTGATCCAGAATTAGCATCTGTTGGTTACACTAAGAAACAAGCTGAAGAAGCTGGAATGACTGTAACTGTATCTAAGTTCCCATTCGCTGCTAACGGTCGTGCATTATCATTAAACAGCACTGACGGTTTCTTACAACTTGTAACACGTAAAGAAGATGGTCTTCTTGTAGGTGCTCAAGTTGCAGGTGCAGGCGCTTCTGATATTATTTCTGAGATTGGTTTAGCTATCGAAGCTGGAATGACAGCAGAAGATATCGCTCAAACAATCCACGCTCACCCAACATTAGGTGAAATCACAATGGAAGCAGCTGAAGTTGCTCTTGGAATGCCAATTCACATTGTAAAATAATTTAAGTAATGAAAATAGCCCATCTCTTATTTAAAGAGATGGGCTATTTTTTATTTTATAATAAAAGTGGCTTGCAAGGTCTTTATACGTACTTGTCGAATGAATATATAATAATTTAATTGAATTGTTAAAACATATATAAATCCAAAAGCCATATATATGCTTTCGTGTAATATGTAATTGATTCAAACTTAATACCATATATTAATAAAATAGAGCATGTCAAAGGAGAAGGTTCCATGAGAATATTACATGTTATATTTTATCATTTTTTATTATGGAGTGGTTTTTCCGTTGTGTTATCATTATCAAATGGTGATAAGTTGCATTATAAAGTTATTCTATTTTTTGTATTTCTTTATTTAGCATATGTGATCGCATATTTTGTATTGAAAATTAGAAAGCAGGCATTATTCCTTACGTGTTCAAATTGCATACTTTTCTTAATTATATTTTCTATTTTTTAAATTAACGTTTATAGAAATACATTGTTCTTCCATTAAATAATTTTAACTCTCCTTCTAATTTCTTCGCTAGAAAACGGCAAAATTCATTTGCTTTTCCTTTATCACCAAATGTTGCATTAGGTGGTAAAGAAACTTGAATATAAGTTTGTTCCTTTTCTATACCGACACCAACATAAATGGAGTCATATCGATCGTGAGTAGATTGTAGTTTGAATGTTGTTGCTGATGTATCTAAAATTTCATACGGAAAAGCGGTATTTGTATAAGCGTAATTAATTTGAACACCAGTTTTGGAAGTAACTGTTTTATAATAATGAAAAAGTTGTTTTATATCATCTATTGAAACAGATTGTTGATTGGATTTAGGTACAAGCGTAATAAAGGCATGTTGCATATAAGTTCCCCCTAACTTAGTAGAATACTCTCATTCTACATCCTACTGAATTTTTTGACAATTAAAAGGAGTATTCCTTTTTTTGTTTAATATACTAATGAAAGGTGATGTAGAAAGGTGGAAACCGATGTTTGAAAAATTGTATGATGAGCATGAAAGTGTGAAGGTACGATTTTTGGGGTTTATGACACATGATAATCGTTATGATTTTGGTGTTATTTATACAAATATGTTTTTTGGAAAGCCACTTATTGTTTGCATGCAAACAGGAAGGTCTACTTTACTTGGACGAGATGATGTAGAGAATGTTCAACATTTACAGGAAGTTTTCAAATTAGGTTCAGAAGAGGAAGCAGCTGAGTTATCTCAGTTTTTCTCATTTCTAGTTCCATCTACATCTTTGCATGCGGAATACGAAGAATAAATAATGTAAAACAGTCGTACGTATAAATATGGCTGTTTTTTTGTTTGAATATCGCATACTAATTTAAATTTAAAATATTTAATGTGTTATACTAAAAACCTATTGACGTAAAAAGTATAACATATTAAAATAAAGACAGAAAGTTAAGCGGTTACAAAAAGTTTTTGGGATTATAAACTTAGGGGGAAATGAAAAATGGGAACAATCGTATGTCAAGATTGTGAAGGTACAATTGCACACTTCGAGGATGAGAAAGTAACAGTACTTTACGGGAAATGTGGATCTTGCGGATGTGATCACACAGAGCATACAAATGCCCAATAATTGATAGGAAATGGACAGCTGAAAGTTTTTAGGACCATAAACTTAGGGGGAAATGAAGAATGGGAACAATCGTATGCCAAGTATGTGAAGGAACAATCGGACATTTTGAAGATGAAAAAACGACAGTGCTTTACGGAAAATGCGGAACAAATTGTGACTGTGCTAGTAGAGATAATGCGAAAGCTTAATGATAAATAAATAGATTACTATTAAAACTCAGGGGGAAATGAAAAATGGGAACAATCGTATGCCAAGTATGTGAAGGAACAATCGGACATTTTGAAGATGAAAAATCAACAGTACTATACGGGAAATGTGGATCTCATTGCGACTGTGACCATAAAGAACATTCAAAAGCTTAAATAAAAAAAGCGCCTACATATGTAGGTGCTTTTTTTAATAAACTGTAGTTGTGTTGCCAACTGTTGCAACAATTGCATCATCTCTAATCGGAATAAATCCTATGGATGTCTGTGGTGTGCTAGGAGAAGCGTGGTAGCTCATGAGACGGCTATCAATACGGGTAATAGTATCGGTTAAGAAAGCGGAAATGAAAGCGTAAGGGACTCGTCGCTCATTTAATGCGTATATAATTTCTTCTTTTGTTTTTACACCTACGCCATGCCCATAAAAAAAGAAATTTCCTAGATAGATAGTATTTTCTCCTTGCCACTCGATTGTAGCTGGATTCACTTGTGGATTTTTAAAGTAAACGAGATCACCTGGGACAAGATCGCCACCTGTCTTTGTTATGAGCTTTAAATCTTGATCGTAGTCCCACGTATAAAGTAAAAGGTTTGCAAAGAGACGGTTGAAAGTTTCTTCCTCATATAATGCTAGTAAAGCTTTGTAAAAAATAATGATCATAGCGGTGGCACATTCAGTTCCATATAGTTTTCCGTTTTTGAAAATATCTTGTATGGCAATGGAAGGGGGTATGTTTGGAAGGAGCTCGAATCCTCCAAGAGACGTTCTTTTCCAATACTGAGGGTTACAAAAAGATTGTTGAAATGTGCGAAACTGAAAACCACTTTGAAAAAGTTCTAATGCAGAAGTAATAATATTAACACGCAAATTTAGATCAAAGCTGAGTTCACCAGATGTTCGGAAGGAATAGATTTCTTGATTTCCTGCCATTATAGATAAAATTTGTTGTTTCTCATTTGCAAATGGCTCATATTCATTTGTGATATAAGGATGTACAATAGAACGGCCTATTACAATCATAGTAGTATCCCCACCTATACGTTACATTACATAATATCGTATGAGAAAAGGGAAAAAGGGTGAAAAAAAAGCCTATCAACTGATAGGCTTGTACTCTTTGATCACGCGTAATGTTTGTAATGTCATATCTTCAGGACCTTGTACAGGTAAACCTGCTTCTAAGTTTTTACGAATATACTCTAAGTTGTCTTGTGTAATAATTTCCCCCGGAGTAAAGATTGGAATCCCTGGCGGATAAACCATAACGAAATCAGCTATAATACGACCTGCTGCATTTTCAAATGGGATGACTTCTGTTTCCGAATAAAAAGCATCTCGAGGAGAAAGTGCTAACACAGGTATTTCTGGAATTTCTACTTGCACTTGAACACCTTTATCAGCTTTATTTTTAAATGTTGCTGATAAATCTTGTAATGCCGCAATAAGTGTATTCGTTTCACTTTCTGTATCCCCAAAAGTGACAAGACATAGTATGTTGTATAAATCTGAGAGTTCTACTTCAATGTTATATTGCTCTCTAAGCCATACTTCAGCCTGATGGCCTGTAATACCTAAATCTTTTACAGATACAATTATCTTTGTAGGATCATAGTTAAAAGTAGCATCCGTACCTAGCATTTCTTTCCCTGGACAGTAAAGATGTTCAATATCATTTATAGCATTACGAACTTGTTCCGCTAATTGTATTGTTTGTTCTATGAGCGCCTTTCCTTCTGTAGCAAGACGTTTTCTAGCAACATCTAGGGAGGCTAACAAGATGTAAGACGTTGATGTAGTCGTAAGCATGCTAATAATAGATTGAACATGTTTTACGTTCACAAGGCCTTCTTTTACATTAAGAATAGAACTTTGCGTTAAAGATCCACCTAATTTGTGAACACTCGTTGCTGCCATATCTGCACCGGCTTGCATCGCTGACATCGGCAGTTCATCGTGAAAATGAATATGAACACCATGAGCCTCATCAACGAGTACAGGGATATCGTAAGAATGTGCTAATTGTACAATCTGTTCTAAGTCCGCAGCAAAGCCAAAGTATGTTGGATTAATAACAAGTAAGCCTTTCGCATCTGAGTGCTCTTCAAGTGCTTTTTTGACAGATTGGATTGTGATTCCATGTGAAATACCAAGTTTTGGATCGATTTCAGGATGCATGAAAATAGGTTTTGCACCTGAGAAAATAATAGCTGACATTACTGATTTATGCACGTTTCGTGGCACTAGTATTTTGTCACCAGGACCGCAAACGCTCATCACCATTGTCATTATTGCGCCACTTGTACCTTGAATAGAAAAGAAAGTATGATCCGCACCAAATGCAGCGGCTGCTAAATCTTGTGCTTCTTTAATCATACCTTTTGGATGATGTAAATCATCGAGCGGCGCAATGTTAATTAAATCAATTGCTAATGCATTATGCCCAATAAATTCGCGAAATTCAGGATCCATGCCTTGCCCTTTTTTATGACCTGGAATATGGAATTGAATTGGATTTCGCTTACTGTGCTCAACTAAAGCGGTAAACAATGGTGTTTCGTATTGGGACAATCTATACACCCCTTCTTTTTTTTATATTTATTAGAGTTTGTTTTATATAATCTTGTTCTAAAAAAGTTACGTTCTTTTTTAGAATGAGACTTGTTTTTCTGCCATTCACAAAAGCTTTTTTGAGATGGGAGCTTCACTTTATTTCCTATAAAACAAAAGCATTATATCACCAATAATTATAGATGTATAGCAAAAAATATTTTTACGGTGAGTATGTTAAATAGTAGCTGCCTACTAACTTCTAGTGGAAGGCAATTCCATTAAAATGAATAAATAGTGTATAATGCAAAGTGACTATAGTGAAGTAGAAAAAATCACTTTAAGATAGCGTATTGAAATAAGAAGAAATGATAAATGAGGTGCGAAATGGAATATCAATATCCGTTAGATTATGATTGGTCAAATGAGGAAATGGTTACAATTGTGAAGTTTTATGAAGCGATTGAGAAAGCATATGAAAAAGGAATTGTAAGAGAAGAATTAATGGGTTTATATCGTCGTTTTAAAGAGATTGTTCCATCGAAAGCAGAAGAAAAGAAAATTGATAAAGAGTTTCAAGAAGTAAGTGGATATTCTATATACCGTGCGATTCAGAAGGCTAAAGAAATTGAAGAAGAAAAGCTTGTGAAAATGTAAAAAATATTTTGAAAAATAAAAACTGAAGTGATATAATGTGATAACAACTAAAAACGGACAATATAAATTGTCCGTTTTCTACTATCGATTACAAAGTGCATATAAAGGAAGGAGTGATTGCATCGTAGATTCAATCTTAGCAAGGAATTGTTCGTTGGTCATTGCTGAAAACTCCTCTGGTGATATATGAATACCAACTAATAATTCTGCTTTTTTTACAGTAGCTAGACGTTCAATCATCTTTTGTAAATCATTTGTTTCAAGTGTTTTATGTAATTTTACACTTGGTTTAGTATGGTCAATGGACCAAACGAAGTCATTTGGAATATTTGTTTTTAAATCATTTATATGTTCTAAGAAGGCGTGAGCCGTCTCCACTTTTTGTGGACACTCATAGATTAAACCAAAGTATATGAAGGCATGAGTACCCCATAATCCAATTTGGAAATGTGGTAGCATTTTATATCCGCGTTTATTTGTTGAAAAAGCAACCCAAGTATCGTTTGGTGGATTGACTTTGCGACGTGCGTGTTTTGCTACATGATAAAAAAAGTTCTCATCAGTTTGTTTGGATAAATACGCTGCAAACTGTTCCCCTAAAGCTTCTAGCTTAGGATGAATGTTCGTTTTAATTGCACTCATTCGTTCTTCGAGACCATCAACTGTAAAGACCTCAAAATCAGTTGATTTGAATGTTTGTAGTGTCATGATTGTTCCTCCAACTCCTATTTTGCTTTTATTTTAGCATAGCTTGTACTATTCATAAAAAAAACAGCACAAAAAAATTTAAATAAAAAAATATAATTTTGTTGCATAGATGATTTATCCAACATAGTATAGTATAAAACAAAAAATCAGAAAATTGAATTAATTCTAGTCCGAGGGCAGACGAATATTGGGAGGAGGCAAATAATATGAGACAGGTGATTAATGCGTTAAAGAGAACAGATGCTGAAAAGAGAATACCGGTGCTACGTTTGGAGCTAGATTATGAATTAGCAACTTTATATGATGCGATGATGGAAGATGATAAACAGAAAAAAGAAGAGTGTGTACAAAAGTTAGAAGTGTTAAGACTTGAAATGATTCGTTTAGAAGCGTAATAATAGTATATGTATAAAAAATTAGTTGGTGCGAACCTTATAAAGGGTTCGTTTTTTCTGTGAACAGTATAGATCGGAGTGTTTAAACATGCAAGAAGTATGGAAAGACATCGATGCACACGCCAAACAGTGGATTCGGGATGCGGGAGAGCATTTAATGGCATCAATGAAAAAAGCACTTATTATAGAAACAAAATCAAATGCAGCTGATTTAGTAACAAATATGGACCGAGAAATAGAACAGTTTTTAATTGGGAAAATTAAAGAAACATTCCCACATCATCATATTTTAGGTGAAGAGGGCTATGGAGACGAGGTAACTTCTTCTGACGGGGTTGTTTGGTTAATTGATCCAATTGACGGCACGATGAACTTTGTTCACCAAAAAAGAAATTTTGCGATTTCAATTGGAATTTATGAGAACGGTATCGGAAAGATTGGACTTATTTATGATCCAGTTCATGATGAATTATATCATGCGTTAAAAGGGGCTGGAGCATTTTGTAATGAAGTACCGATACCTTTATTAGAAAAAGGTACTGTAGAGCAAGGTATTGTAGCTTTAAATGCGATATGGCTTACCGACAATCCATTGCTTAATATGGAAAGTATGATGGCACTTGTTAAGAAAGCAAGAGGCACGAGATCATATGGCTGTGCAGCATTAGAGATGGTATACGTTGCAACTGGAAGAATCGATGCATATGTAACGCCTAGGTTATCGCCATGGGACTTTGGCGGGGGACAGATAATTGTAGAGGAAGTTGGAGGCAAGGTAACAACATTCTCCGGAGCGCCACTTTCTATCGTAGAGAAGAGTAGCGTATTAGTTGCGAAGCCAGGGGTGTATGAAGAAGTGTTATCGTTTATATCCAAGTAACAAAAAAAGTAAGAGGCTGTATACAGGCTTCTTACTTTTTGACGTTATTGCGATTTACGCATTTTTCTTTTTGTTACAAAACCGTATCCAACTGTAACAAATGTGCCGATAATGCAAATAATAATACCGATTGGACTATTTTCAGCAATCATAATGCCGATACCAATTAAGAAAATAACACCGATAATTGCAGTTAATAAAAAGCGATATTGAATGTGTTCCATTTCTTCACCCTCCAATCTCATTTTACTTTCACAAAAGTAAGAATACAACTATATTTTCATTCTTGATTTTATTTTAATTGCTATTGTATCCCCTTCGCTCTTATAATAGAGAAGGATTAAAAAGACATTAGGAGTTGGACATGTTGAAAAAACGACAAGATTTACGTAATATAGCAATTATTGCCCACGTTGACCATGGTAAAACAACACTTGTTGACCAGTTATTACGTCAAGCGGGGACTTTCCGTGCGAACGAACACGTTGAAGAGCGCGCAATGGATTCAAATGATCTAGAAAGAGAGCGCGGTATTACAATTTTAGCGAAAAATACTGCGATTCACTATGAAGATAAAAGAATTAACATTTTAGATACACCAGGTCACGCTGACTTCGGTGGAGAAGTAGAACGTATTATGAAAATGGTTGATGGTGTTTTACTTGTTGTTGATGCATATGAAGGTTGTATGCCACAAACACGATTTGTTTTAAAGAAAGCTCTTGAGCAAAACTTAACTCCAATCGTAGTAGTAAATAAAATTGACCGTGACTTCGCTCGCCCTGATGAAGTAGTTGATGAAGTAATTGACTTATTCATCGAACTTGGTGCAAACGAAGATCAATTAGAGTTCCCAGTTGTATTTGCATCAGCAATGAACGGAACAGCAAGCTTAGATTCAAACCCAGCAAATCAAGAAGAGAATATGAAATCATTATTTGATACAATTATTGAACATATTCCTGCACCAATTGATAACAGCGAAGAGCCACTTCAATTCCAAGTAGCACTTCTTGATTACAACGACTATGTTGGACGTATTGGAGTTGGACGCGTATTCCGCGGTACAATGAAGGTTGGACAACAAGTTGCTTTAATGAAAGTAGACGGAAGCGTAAAACAATTCCGCGTAACAAAATTATTTGGTTACATGGGATTAAAACGTCAAGAAATTGAAGAAGCAAAAGCTGGAGACTTAGTAGCTGTTTCTGGTATGGAAGACATTAACGTTGGTGAAACAGTATGTCCAGTTGAACATCAAGATGCGTTACCATTATTACGTATTGATGAGCCAACACTACAAATGACGTTCCTTGTAAATAACAGTCCATTTGCAGGTCGTGAAGGTAAATATATTACATCTCGTAAAATTGAAGAGCGTCTTCGTTCACAATTAGAAACAGATGTAAGTTTACGTGTAGATAATACAGAGTCTCCTGATGCATGGATCGTATCTGGACGTGGGGAACTACATTTATCTATCTTAATTGAAAACATGCGTCGTGAAGGTTATGAACTACAAGTATCTAAGCCAGAAGTAATTATTAAAGAAGTTGATGGCGTAAGATGTGAGCCTGTAGAGCGTGTACAAATCGATGTACCTGAAGAATACACTGGTTCTATTATGGAATCTATGGGTGCTCGTAAAGGTGAAATGTTAGATATGGTGAATAACGGAAACGGTCAAGTTCGCCTTACTTTCATGGTTCCAGCACGTGGTTTAATTGGTTACACAACAGAATTCTTAACATTAACTCGTGGTTACGGTATTTTAAACCATACATTCGATTGCTACCAACCAGTACACGCTGGACAAGTTGGTGGACGTCGTCAAGGTGTTCTAGTTTCACTTGAAACAGGAAAAGCATCACAATACGGTATTATGCAAGTTGAAGATCGTGGTGTAATCTTCGTTGAACCAGGTACAGAAGTATATGCTGGTATGATTGTCGGAGAACACACTCGTGAGAATGACTTAACAGTTAACGTTGTGAAAATGAAACAACAAACTAACATTCGTTCTGCGACGAAAGATCAAACTTCAACAATGAAAAAACCACGCTTAATGACTTTAGAAGAATCATTAGAGTACTTAAACGATGACGAGTTCTGTGAAGTAACTCCAGAATCAATTCGTTTACGTAAAAAGATTCTTGATAAGAGCGAACGTGAAAGAGCTGCTAAGAAAAAGAAATCTGTAGAAGCGTAAAATAGTAAAACAGCTACCTTTAATTAAGGTAGCTGTTTTTTTATGTTTATTTTTTAGAATATTTACTCTTTTTGTGGACAGTATTTTTTTCACAGGTTACTCTTGTATTAAGTACATAAAGAAAAATGGTTTGATTTATGAGGAAGGGGGATAAATGGTGTTAGAAAGAATGTCGTTTTTTGCGAAGTTATGTAAAGTTGATGAAAATCCAGAGCTAGGGATGTGGTTACTGTATGGCGTCATTATTATATTAAGTGCACTTGTGTATAATTTAGGTTTTGCAAGAAAACTATCTATAATAAAAAATATAGTGATATATATATCGTTAGCGATTGGGTGTACAGTGTTAACTTTCTTTGCAGTTTTTTTACCTGTTGGAGAGGGGCTTGTTGTAGCAGCAATTGTACTTGGGATTTATAGGTTGCGATTACGTCAAGCAAGACAACAAAAAGCAGGATGAGGGGGAGTTTTATGCGTTCCGTACAAGATGCGTTATATAATTGGTTAACAATTAAAACAGTTGCCGAAGCACGTCCGGATGATAGTGCTGCAAAAGAAACGTATTTGTTATTTCAAAATATGATATATGAAGAACATAAATTGAGAAATGTGGAAGTTAAGAAGAACGAGGAAATGTATTTAGTTACATATGAAATAAATGGAGAAAGAAAATCTGCAAGGTTTCCATTAGAAGCTATTGATTGTTTTTTGGATCAAATGAATCGCGAACCTGAAAAATATAAATAAGTCCTTTATCATATTGATAAAGGACTTATTTATATTTTACCAATCGTCTTCGACTTTTTTATCACGATATAATCGGAAATTACCACTTGCATGACGTTCCATCGTACGTTCAGCAATTCGTTCCGAACATTCCATGCACATATATGTATGAATAGGGCGATTACGCAGCTTTTTTGCCATAGGATTTTCATCATCTAACATATCTTTTTTATCACAAATCATACATTTGACTCTCATTTCGTCACCTCAATACGAATTCTATCAGTATAAGTATATCATGGAAGTGTAATGTTTTTGAATAATAGTGGGAAAAAATAATATTTTCGCAATTCGAAAAATAGGTTATGATAAGGATATATGAAGTATATTTGGAGGTGGAAATATGGCGAATGTAGTAGAGCCCACATTAACAGATGATTTAGTACAAACGTTACGTAAAGAGTGTATTGTTATGGTAGCAACAACAGATTTTGAAAAACAAGTTCCTAACGTAAGTGCTATTTCTTGGGTGTATGCAGTGAGTAAAACTAGTATTCGATTTGCAGTAGATCAACGTTCACGTATTGTGGAAAATATAAGACATAGTACTGGAGTGGTATTGACTATAATGGCGAATGAATCCGTATTTTCCATAAGTGGTGCAGGTGAAATTTTGACTGATAGAATGGAAGGCATTCCTCTAAAATTAACTGTAATAGAAGTAAATGTACAAGAAGTACGTGATGTTATGTTTTATGGTGCAAAACTTGCAATTGAGCCAACATATGAAAAAACGTATGATCTTCGTGCAGCTAAAAAGCTCGATAACCAAGTGTTAGCAGGAATGAAAGAATTATAAATGTGATAAATAAGAAAGTCAGTTATTAACTTTTGTAATCACTTATTGTGATTTTATGTTAATAATTATAATTAAAAGTAATATATTGAATAGAAATGAATAAAAAATAAATAAAAGGTTTAATGGCTATAAATTTCGATTCTACCTCGTTTATACGGTACATATAATTATAACAATGGTTCGTCCATATTTTATGGATGAAACCCTTGTTCTACAAATTTAAAAGTGGAGTCAGGGGGTAACAGGTTGGATAAAATTTATGTGTTAGATACGAATGTACTTTTGCAGGATCCTTTATCTATTTTTTCATTTGAAACCAATGAAGTAGTGATTCCAGCAGTTGTATTAGAAGAGGTTGATTCGAAAAAACGTTATATGGATGAAGTAGGACGAAACGCTCGTTATGTATCTAAGTTAATAGACAAATTTCGTGAAATAGGAAAACTGCATGAAAGTATTCCGCTAGAAAACGGCGGTACATTTCGTATTGAATTAAATCATCGTTCGTTTGTCCAACTACAAGATATTTTTGTAGAAAAAACAAATGATAATCGAATTTTAGCTGTAGCAAAAAATCTATCTTTAGAAGAACAAGAAAAAGAGGACGGGAAGTCTGTTATTTTAGTAAGTAAAGACGTGCTCGTAAGGGTAAAAGCAGATGCAATAGGTTTAAAGGCGGAAGATTATTTAAGTGATCGGGTTATTGAAGTGGAAAATATATATTCAGGATTTTTAGAAGGATATATATCAAAAGAACAATTGGATTATTTTTATGAAAAAGGCGAATTGCCTTTATCCGAAATTGCAAATCATCCTTTTTATCCAAATCAGTTTGTAGTAATGAAAGATGCGTTAGGTGGATCTAGTTCAGCACTAGGTATTGTGGATCATTTAGGTAAGAAGGTAAAGAAACTTATTTTTCCAAATGAACAAGTATGGGGAATACGACCACGAAATGTGCAGCAAATTATGGGATTAGAATTGTTGCTTCGTGAAGATATTCCACTAGTTACGCTAACAGGGAAAGCTGGTACAGGAAAGACATTACTAGCTTTAGCTTCGGGGCTCATGCAAACGGAAGATTTAGGGTTATATAAAAAACTACTCGTTGCACGGCCAATTGTTCCAGTTGGGAAAGATATCGGTTATTTACCGGGAGAAAAAGAAGAAAAGTTAAGACCGTGGATGCAACCGATTTTTGATAATCTAGAGTATTTATTTAATACGAAAAAACCAGGAGAGTTAGATGCTATTTTAGCTGGAATGGGTTCGATAGAAGTAGAAGCTCTTACGTATATACGCGGGAGAAGTATTCCAGATCAATTCATTATAATTGACGAAGCACAAAATTTAACGAAGCATGAAGTGAAAACGATACTAACGAGGGTAGGAGAAAAAAGTAAAATCGTATTAATGGGAGATCCTCAGCAAATTGATCATCCGTATTTGGATGAATATAATAACGGTTTAACATACGTTGTAGAGAAGTTTAAAGAGCAACGTATTAGTGGTCATGTAAAGTTTGTTAAAGGGGAGCGATCTAATTTAGCTCAACTAGCCGCAGATTTACTATAAAAAGGAGTGAGCAAAAGCTCACTCCTTTTCTTTAAATAATTGTAAATTTGCGGATGTTACGGATTGGATTTTGTCTATTAGATCCATCATTGTAATATAAATGAACAGGTCCATCTTCTTTTAATGGTTTTCCTTCTTTTGAAAAACCAAGAATAGCATGTTTGACAGTTTCTAATGGAAGCGTTATTGTATCATCTACTGTTTCGATCTCGACTTGCGTAGCGTCATCTGAAATTTCGGCATTAGCAAGAAAAGGTTGAAATGGTATACCGAACGTTCCAGTAATTAGCTGTTCTTTTTTAAATTTCTTTACACTTTGTTGTATCGGCGGGAAAGCAGCACCATCACGGATTTCGCGATCCCAATGTTCCGAAGTGTTTTTTAAATAAACTTCTAGTTCTGAAGTGTTTTCTCTCGTTTCATCAAAGTAAGTTGTCAAATCTACTTTTCGATCATCAAAGATCCAAACGGTTGGATCGATAGTGATTGGAAAACGAACTTTTCCATTAATAAATAAAATTTCGCTCATTGTTGTTCCCCCATTTGTGTTATACTCCCACTTTTCAGTATAATAGTATTAGACACTATTGTCACAAAAAATGTTTCTATTGCAATTTATTAAAACTATCGCTAATATTAATAGATAGGAGAGAGTAGGACGGAAACGGAGGGAATCAATTTGGCGTCTGAGACAGTATCAAATCATCAGGAAAAGGCACTAGCCCTTCTACAAGCGGATGCGGAGAAGATTTTAAGACTTATTAAGGTGCAAATGGACCATCTTACAATGCCGCAATGTCCATTATATGAAGAAGTGTTAGACACACAAATGTTTGGACTATCCCGCGAAGTCGATTTTGCAGTTCGCCTTGGTCTTATTGCAGAAGAACAAGGGAAAGCAATGTTAGGAGAGCTTGAACGTGAGTTATCTGCACTTCATGAAGCATTTACAAACAAACAACAATAACGGGTTCAAATAAGGGGGCTCAAACTGAAAAAGTTTGAGCTTTTTATTTGTATAATAAAGCAGGAAGAATCAATGTACATATGGAATACAACAATAATTAAATTGAAACAGAGAGAGGAAATGAAATGAAAAGAGTATGGAAATCAATGGATTATTCATTATTACTTCCTCTTGTTATCTTATGTGTGCTGGGAGTTATAATGGTATATAGTTCTAGTTCCATTGTTGCGATTTCGAGGTTTGATAAACCAGCAAATTTCTTTTTTAAAAGACAATTAATTACTTTAGCTGCTGGGACAATAGTATTAATAATTCTTGTTATTATCCCATATAAAGTGTGGAGAAAACGAATCTTTTTATTGGGGAGTTATGGAATTAGTGTAGCATTATTAGCAGCAGCTGCCTTCTTTGCTAAAGCGGTAAATGGTGCAAATGGATGGATATTTGGAATACAGCCTGCGGAATTTGTTAAGATAACAGTTATTCTCGTATTGGCCCATTTCTTTGCGAAAAGGCAAGAAACGAATACGTCTGTTTTTAAAGGATCAGGACCAGTACTTTTAGGTGTTGGTTTAATCATGTTTTTAATTTTAAAGCAAAATGACTTAGGTACCGATATGTTAATTGCGGGAACAGTAGGAATTATGTTTCTTTGTTCAGGAGTTAATGTAAATTTATGGATAAAGAGATTCTTGTTAACATCTATAGTATGGGCTCCGGCGTTGTATTTTCTTGGGAGTTATAAATTAAGTCAGTACCAAAAAGCACGGTTTTCTGTTTTTCTTGATCCATTTAGCGATCCGCAAAAGGATGGATTTCAATTAATAAATTCGTTTATTGGAATTGCTTCGGGAGGGCTAAATGGTAGAGGATTAGGAAATAGTGTACAAAAGTATGGTTACTTACCAGAACCACAAACGGATTTTATAATGGCAATTATATCTGAAGAACTTGGTTTTATAGGGGTGGCTATTATTTTAATCTGTTTATTACTTATAATTATTCGGGCCTTTAGAGTTGCACAAAAGTGTAAAGATCCATTTGGAAGTTTAATAGCTATCGGAATTGCAAGTTTGTTTGGAGTCCAAACATTTGTTAATGTTGGTGGTATGTCTGGATTAATACCACTTACAGGAGTTCCTTTACCGTTTGTTAGTTATGGCGGGAGTTCCTTATTAGCTAATCTACTCGCGATGGGGATATTACTCAATATTGCTAGTCATGTAAAACGACAAGAGAAACAACAGAACGAGAGAGTTAAAGAAAGAGAACAAGGTGGACCACATCTTGTAGTTGTAAAATAAAACACATTGTGCTTTAGAGCATGATGTGTTTTTTATTTTTAAGTAGTTTTAAATATGATGTATTAATTTATCTTTCAAGTAAATTGTATATCACATTAATAAAAAAGTGATATACAATTAAGTTGTTAGAAAAGGAAGAGGTATGCTATACTATTTTTGTGAGACAAATTGCTCAGAAAACTTATCATTTGTTAAAAAATAAGGTATGATGGATAAAAATAAAGTGAAGCTTTCTAAGTATAATATAATGTGGAAAGTGAAGAACTTCACGCTCTTTATGGTGTGTATATATTTTATCTCTAGAGTGGTAGGAAAGTAGAGGGGGAAAATCATGACAAAGCTGCAACGTATTCAAAAAGTATTGGTAGCTAACCGTGGAGAGATTGCAATTCGTGTGTTTCGAGCTTGTTCGGAACTGGGATTAAAAACAGTTGCAATCTATTCTAAAGAGGATAGTGGTTCTTATCATCGTTATAAAGCCGATGAATCCTATTTAGTTGGGGAAGGAAAAAAGCCAATTGATGCTTATCTAGATATTGAGGGCATTATTGAGATTGCGAAAAGTAATCATGTAGATGCAATCCACCCTGGATATGGTTTCTTGTCAGAAAATATTCAATTCGCAAAACGTTGTGAAGAAGAAGGGATTATCTTTATCGGTCCAAAAAGTAAGCATTTAGATATGTTTGGAGATAAAGTAAAAGCAAGAACACAAGCGCAGCTAGCACAAATTCCAGTTATTCCTGGTAGTGATGGGCCAGTAGATTCATTAGAAGAAGTCGAAAAATTTGCTGAAAAGTATGATTACCCGATTATTATTAAAGCTTCCCTTGGCGGGGGCGGTCGTGGTATGCGTATTGTACGTACTAGTGAAGAATTAAGAGAATCGTATAATCGAGCGAAGTCAGAAGCAAAAGCAGCCTTTGGTAATGATGAAGTATACGTAGAAAAATTCGTTGAAAAACCTAAACATATAGAAGTTCAAATTTTAGCAGATGAAGAGGGCAATGTTGTTCATTTATACGAGCGAGACTGTTCTGTACAACGTCGTCATCAAAAAGTAGTAGAAATTGCACCTAGTGTGTCGCTTTCAGATGATTTGCGTCAGCGTATTTGTGATGCTGCTGTAAAGTTAACGAAAAATGTAAATTATTTAAACGCAGGAACAGTTGAATTTCTTGTAAAAGATGATAATTTCTATTTCATTGAAGTGAATCCGCGTGTTCAAGTAGAACATACAATTACAGAAATGATTACAGGAGTCGATATCGTTCAATCACAAATTTTAATAGCTGATGGACATGCATTACATAGTAAAATGGTAGGTGTTCCAAAGCAAGAGGAAGTTGTTGTACATGGATTTGCAATACAATCTCGTGTAACGACTGAGGATCCACTAAATAATTTCATGCCGGATACAGGAAAAATTATGGCATATCGATCAGGTGGTGGATTTGGGGTTCGTCTTGATACAGGTAATAGTTTCCAAGGTGCTGTTATTACACCGTACTATGATTCTTTACTCGTAAAAGTTACAACATGGGCGCTTACTTTTGAACAAGCTGCTGCAAAAATGGAACGTAACTTAAAAGAATTCCGTATCCGTGGTATTAAAACGAATATTCCATTCCTAGAGAATGTAGTAAAACATAAAAACTTCTTATCAGGGGAATATGACACTTCATTTATTGATGCGTCACCTGAACTATTCTTGTTCCCGAAACGTAAAGACCGCGGAACGAAAATGTTAAATTACATTGGGACAGTAACAGTAAATGGCTTCCCGGGGGTAGGGAAAAAAGAGAAACCAATTTTCCCAGATGCTCGTATACCGAATGTATTACACTCAGAGCCAATCCAAAATGGAACGAAACAAATTTTGGATGAGCGTGGAGCAGACGGATTAGTAAAATGGGTACAAGATCAAAAACGTGTACTTTTAACGGATACAACATTCCGTGATGCGCATCAGTCATTACTTGCAACGCGTATTCGCACAAAAGACTTACACCAAATTGCAGAGCCGACAGCGAGAATGTTACCGAACTTATTTTCAGCAGAAATGTGGGGCGGTGCAACGTTTGATGTTGCATATCGTTTCTTAAAAGAAGATCCGTGGGAACGATTACTAGATCTTCGTGAAAAAATGCCAAATGTTTTATTCCAAATGTTACTTCGTTCTTCAAACGCGGTTGGTTACAAAAACTATCCGGATAATTTAATTCAAAAGTTTGTGGAGTGTTCTGCCCAAGCTGGAATTGATGTGTTCCGTATTTTTGATAGCTTAAACTGGGTAGAAGGTATGAGAGTTGCGATTGATGCTGTACGAGATACTGGTAAAATTGCAGAAGCAACGATGTGTTACACAGGGGATATTCATGATCCACTGCGTAGTAAATATGATTTAAATTACTATAAAAATTTAGCAAAAGAATTAGAAGCATCAGGAGCTCACATTTTAGGTATTAAAGATATGGCGGGCTTACTAAAACCAAATGCAGCATATGATTTAGTTTCAGCATTAAAAGAGACGGTATCGATTCCGATTCACCTGCACACACACGATACGAGTGGAAATGGTATATTAACGTATACGAAGGCAATTGAAGCAGGTGTTGACATTGTCGATGTAGCAGTAAGTTCTATGGCTGGTCAAACGTCACAACCAAGTGCGAACACGCTATACTATGCGTTAGGTGGAAACGAAAGACAGCCAGATGTTAATATAGATTCATTAGAAAAATTATCTCATTACTGGGAAGATGTACGTAAATACTACGCACCGTTTGAAAGTGGTATGAATGCTCCTCATACAGAGGTATATATGCACGAAATGCCAGGCGGACAGTATAGTAATTTACAACAACAAGCGAAAGCGGTTGGCTTAGGCGATCGTTTCGATGAAGTGAAAGTAATGTACCGCCGTGTGAATGACATGTTTGGTGATATTGTTAAAGTAACACCATCATCTAAAGTTGTTGGTGATATGGCATTATTCATGGTTCAAAATCACTTAACAGAACAAGATGTTTTAGAGCGTGGACATTCTATGGACTTCCCAGGATCTGTTGTTGAAATGTTCTCTGGAGATTTAGGACAACCATATGGTGGTTTCCCGAAAAAGTTACAAGAAATTATTTTAAAAGGGAAAGAACCATTAACAGTAAGACCAGGTGAATTATTAGAACCAGTAGATTTCGACGCGTTAAAAGAAGAGCTATTCCATAAACTTGGACGCGAAGTGACGATGTTTGATGTAGTTGCATATGCATTATATCCAAAAGTATTTATGGATTACGAAAAAGTTGCTGAGATTTATGGAAATGTATCTGTGCTTGATACACCGACATTCTTCTATGGTATGAGACTTGGTGAAGAAATCGATGTGGAAATTGAACAAGGTAAGACACTGATGGTTAAACTAGTATCAATTGGAGAGCCTCAGCCGGATGGAAATCGTGTGCTTTACTTGGAGTTTAACGGTCAACCACGTGAGATTGTTGTGAAAGACGAAAGTGTGAAAGCGACAGTTGCACAACGTGTGAAAGGAAACCGTGAAAATCCAAACCACATTAGCGCAACAATGCCAGGAACGGTTATTAAAGTAGTTGTAAAAGAAGGCGATGAAGTGAAAAAAGGCGATTCTATGGCAATTACAGAAGCGATGAAAATGGAAACGACAGTTCAAGCGCCGTTTAATGGTAAAGTGAAAAAAGTATATGTTAACGATGGAGATGCAATTCAAACGGGTGACTTACTCATTGAATTAGATCACTAAAATAAAAAAGAGTTGTGGAAACACAGCTCTTTTTTATTACGAAAAAATACCTTGCCAATTCGGGCAAGGTATTTTCATTTATTTTGTTTGTTTAGAAATTGATGCAGCTTCTTTTGCATTCACTTTACTTCTTGTACCTAACATAACTAAATAGCATAGTACAGCAAACAAGCAAGAAATGAATAGGGAATGTAATAATGCCATTGATAAACTAGCATTTGTAAATACGACTAAAATTCCTACGATAGCTTGAAGTGTAACAAGGATAAATGAGATGATCCATCCCCAGTATACGACAGGCTGCTGTTTGTAATGGCGGATAGCGAGAATCATCGCGTATAGTATCCAAGCGAAAATTAACATCGCTGCAACTCTATGTCCCATTTGAACCCATTCATGTAATTGAGTTGGCATAGGTCTATTTTTGCTGCATAAAGGAAAGTCTGGACAGGCTAAGCTAGCTCGTTCGTGACGTACTAAAGCCCCTGTGTAGACAACAATATAACTGTAAATTGTTACACCATAAATATGAAATTTCATTTTTTTGTCCATAATAAGTGAACGTGCATCGAATTTTTGGTCAATTTCAAAGATAAGACACGTTAATAAAATGACAGAAGCAAATGAAATTAAGGAAATACCGAAATGGATAGCAAGTACAGCTGGCATTTGCCCCCAAACAACCGCTGCGGCTCCCATTAATGCTTGTGCAACTAAAAATACGAAGGATAAAATTGCTAACGTTTTTGTTTCGCGCACATGTTTATAATATTTCCAGGACAAAATACAAAGGAGAGTGACAAGAATTCCTGCTGATCCTGATGTAAGGCGATGACTTAGTTCAATAATAGTTTCCATTGATAAATTAGATGGAACAAATTCACCGTTACAAAGTGGCCATGATTTACCGCATCCTTGGCCAGAGCCTGTTTTTGTAACTAAGGCGCCTCCTAATAAAACTATTAATAAATCAAGACTCGTAATGACTGCTAACCATTTAATAAAGCGTTGCAATCTCTTTCACCATCTTTCTGCTATGAAGTTATTGCGAAATATTTTCATTCCATTATGTATAGAATAAAACGCGCTAGTTCCTATGATATATAAAAAATAATAAAATAGCAAAGAAATGGAGGGGGAAGACAGGGAAGAGAAAACGGGTGTGGAAATAAGGTTTATAAGGAAATTTTTAGGTGAAGAATAGGCTATTTTGAAAAGAAATGGGGAGAATACGTGTTAAATATGACAAAAAAGTTTATTATAGAAGGTAACATCATGTTATGATATGGATAAGTAACAATTAAGTTTTTTATGTTCGACACAAAAAGTTCATGTTTTCTTCACAAAATGTTCGGGAAATATGATTTAATATATTGGAGTATGGGCGTAGATTAGTAGTAGAATGGGTTAACAATGTTTCTACTGTAATAATATTGCTATATAGAAGCGAAATATTTCAATTTGAAATAGGCGCAAAAAGAAAGACGAAAGTTTTAAGAGGGGGTTAAAGTGATGAACCATGCAACAATTGAGCTGCATGATGAGTCTGCTGTTACAAGCGTACCGGAAACAACTCGGTTACAAGATTTAAAAGCGCTCGTTAAAATGGGGATTGTAAACTCAAATACACTTACTGTATTTACAGGATTTTGGTTGGCATTACACTTTAATGGATTAAGTGTAATGGACAATCTGGATAAGTTATTCTTTACAATCGTTGGTTCTGGATTAGTTATGGCAGGGGTATGTTGTTTAAACAACTACATTGATCGAGACATCGATCCATTAATGGAAAGAACAAAGACCCGTCCAACGGTTACTGGAAAGTATAAACCAGGATTTGCACTTACATTTGGACTAGTTATATTACTTCTTGGTTTTGTATTTTTATTATTAACAACACCAATGGCAGTCTTAATGGGATTTATTGGTGCTTTCACATATGTTGTTCTATATAGTTTATGGACAAAGAGAAAGTATACACTAAATACTGTTGTAGGTAGTATATCTGGTGCAGTTCCACCTTTAATTGGATGGGCAGCAATCGATCCATCTTTAGGCCATCCAATTGCTTGGATGTTATTTTTAATTATGTTTATTTGGCAAATCCCACATTTCCTTGCATTAGCAATGAAACGTGTTGATGAATATCGAAACGCAGGAATTCCAATGCTTCCTGTAGTTCATGGATTTGAAATTACGAAACGCCAAATTATGATTTGGACAGTATGTTTATTACCACTACCATTTTATATGAGTGGACTAGGGATAACATTTATGGTAATTGCAACACTGCTTAACATCGGATGGATCGTTTTAGGATTTTATGGCTTCCGTAAGAAAGATGACATCAAATGGTCTGTGCAAATGTTTGTTTATTCCCTAAATTATTTAACAATCTTATTTGTATCAATGATTGTAGTTACATTCTTCTAAGACAACGACATAATTGGATTTCTTTACGTTGAGATTTACTTTACTTAACTATAAAGTACAATCTAATTCACAAGGAAAGTGGGGGTTGTTTGTATGAAGAAACAGTGGCGACTGCTTTCGTTCGTTTCACTGCTGGCTTTACTGTTAGGGGGATGCGGTAAAGCCTTTCAATCTACTTTAATTCCGCAAGGAGAAGTAGCAAAAATGCAATATGATCTGCTCTTACTAGCAAGTGCAATCATGGTAGGAGTAGTACTAGTAGTTACTATTATTTTCTTATATGTAATTGTGCGTTTCCGACAAAAGAAAGGTCAGGAAGATTATATTCCGGAGCAAGTTGAAGGGAATCACAAACTAGAAATTATATGGACAGTTATTCCGATTATTCTTTTGCTAATCTTAGCTGTTCCGACGGTTACATATACATTCAAACTTGCTGATGTAAGTGCGATGGAGAAAAAGAATATTGATAAAGATACTATCGTTGTTGATGTAACAGCGAATCTTTATTGGTGGGAATTTTCTTATAAATCAGAAAAGATAGTAACTTCTCAAGATTTAGTCATCCCCACAGGTAAGAAAGTGTATTTGAATTTGAAGGGTGCCGATATTAAACATTCGTTTTGGGTTCCATCTTTAGCTGGGAAAATGGATACAAATACAGATAATGTGAACAAAATGTGGTTAAAGGCAGATAAATCGGGCACTTATAATGGTTTTTGTACAGAATTTTGCGGCCCATCACATTCTTTAATGCAATTCAAAGTGAAAGCTTTAGATGAAAGCGAGTACAAAAAGTGGCTTGCTGATATGAAGAAAATTGATGGGAAGAAAGAAGTAGCTTCAACAAAGGCGCAAGAAGGCCAAGAAATATTTAATAAAAGCTGTATTGGTTGTCACGCAGTTGGATCTAATGATAGTAGACCACCTTCCGCTCGTATCGCACCAAACTTAGCAAACTTTGCGGATCGCGATACAGTTGCCGGCATTGCTGAAAACAATGAAGAAAACTTAAAAAAATGGCTGAAAGATCCTGAAAATATGAAACCAGGAAATAAAATGACTGGTAAATATGGCAACTTAACAGACGATCAAATTGATGCATTAAATGCATACTTACAAACGTTAAAAGTTGAAAAGTAAAGAGGGATTATTCGCGAAGGGGAGGTTGAAAACGTGAGTTCTGTAGCAAAAAAACAGGGGATGGGTGCTGTCATATGGGATTATTTAACGACAGTAGACCATAAAAAGATTGCCATTCTCTATTTAATTGCAGGTGGATTGTTTTTTATAATAGGCGGAATAGAAGCTCTATTTATTCGCCTTCAATTAGCGATTCCTAACAACGCTTTTCTTGTTGGGGATGCTTATAATCAAGTATTAACTATGCACGGTACAACAATGATTTTCCTCGCAGCTATGCCACTCGTGTTTGCATTTATGAACGCCGCTGTACCACTTCAAATTGGTGCACGTGATGTAGCGTTCCCGTTTTTGAATTCACTCGGATTTTGGTTATTTTTCTTTGGTGGAGTATTTTTAAATTTAAGTTGGTTTTTAGGTGGAGCGCCTGATGCAGGATGGACATCTTATGCATCTTTAGCTTTAGCCTCTAAAGGCCATGGTGTTGATTTTTATGTGCTTGGCTTGCAAATCTCCGGTATAGGTACATTAATTGGAGGTATTAATTTCCTTGTAACCATTATTAATATGCGTGCGCCAGGGATGACGTATATGCGTATGCCGATGTTTACGTGGACGACATTTGTAACATCTTCATTAATATTATTTGCTTTTCCACCGTTAACTGTAGGATTAGGACTTTTAATGTTAGACCGCTTATTTGGAACAAGTTTCTTTAATCCAGCACTGGGCGGGAATACAATTATATGGGAGCACTTATTCTGGATTTTCGGTCATCCAGAAGTATACATTCTTATACTCCCAGCTTTCGGAATATTCTCAGAAATCTTCGCGACGTTTTCGAAAAAACGATTATTTGGTTATTCGTCGATGGTGTTTGCGACAGTATTAATTGGATTTTTAGGGTTTATGGTATGGGCGCATCATATGTTTACTGTTGGGCTTGGTCCAGTTGCAAATGCTATTTTCTCAGTTGCAACAATGGCGATTGCCGTTCCGACCGGTATTAAAATATTCAACTGGCTCTTTACAATGTGGGGCGGAAGTATTCGTTTTACGACACCGATGATGTGGGCAGTAGCCTTCATTCCATCATTCGTAATGGGAGGAGTTACAGGTGTTATGCTAGCATCTGCACCAGCTGATTATCAATTTCATGATAACTATTTCGTAGTAGCTCACTTTCATTATGTAATTGTCGGTGGTGTTGTATTTGGTTTACTTGCAGGAGCCCATTATTATTGGCCGCTGATGTTTAATAAAGTATTGAATGAAACGTTAGGAAAGATAACATTTTGGTTATTCTTTATCGGTTTCCATTTAACGTTCTTTATTCAGCATTTCCTTGGCTTAATTGGTATGCCACGTCGTTACTACACATATCTTGAAGGTCAAGGGTTGGAAATGGGCAATATGATTAGTTCTATTGGAGCGGTATTTATGGCTCTTGGAACGATTGTTCTTCTATTCAATGTAATTAAAACAACAGTATCAAAAGAAAAGGCTGGTCGTGATCCGTGGGATGGACGTACATTAGAATGGACAATGCCAGCACCTACACCAGAATATAACTTTAAACAATTACCATTTGTTCGCGGGTTAGATCCGTTTTGGATTGAAAAACGTGAAGGGAATAAAGAGATGACAGCGGCGGAACCAGTGGGTGATATTCATATGCCAAATCCATCATTTTCACCATTTATCATTTCTTTAGGATTGTTTATAGCGGCATTCGGTGCAATGTATATGCAGGGTGGAAAAGATAAGTTTTGGTTATTAGTAGCAATTATCGGTTTAATTATTACGTTTGGTACAATGTTCCTACGTTCAGTAATTGATGATCATGGATATCATATTCATAAAGAAGATTTGGAAGATAAGGGGGGCAAGGCGTAATGCATGTAGATGAAAAATTAACGAATGAAACATTTCCAGCAGAGCCTGAAAAAGCAACCCTTGAGGGGAAAAATAAGTTTGTCGGTTTTTGGTTATTTCTTGGAGGCGAAACAGTATTGTTCGCTTCCTTATTTGGCACATATTTAGCGTTAAAGAATTCTACAAATGGCGGACCAACATCTCAAGAGATGTTCCAAATGCCACTCGTTTTCATTATGACGATGCTTTTATTAACGAGTAGCTTAACGAGCGTATATGCGATGTATCATATGAAAAACTTTAATTTTAAGAAAATGCAACTTTGGCTACTAGTAACAGTGTTGCTAGGTTTAGGGTTTTTAGGATTTGAGATATATGAGTTTTATCATTATACGCATGAATTTAAGCATACTATGAGAAGTAGCGCATTTGGTTCCGCGTTTTATGCTCTTGTTGGTACACATGGACTCCACGTATTGTTTGGATTGTGTTGGATTTTAACATTAATCTTTAGGAATGCGAAGAGAGGTCTAAATTTATACAATGCACCGAAGTTTTATGTTGCATCGATTTATTGGCACTTTATTGACGTAGTTTGGGTGTTTATTTTCACTGTAGTATATTTAATGGGAATGGTGGGATAAACAATGGCGATAAAGCAAACGAATAATCCTAAAGTTGATCTTGTTTATCGGAAAAGAAAAAGTGCGGAGGAAATGAAGCATCAAGTTATTACATTTGCATTAATGATTTTTTTAACATTAGTTGCATTTGCAGCGGTAGCATATCCGAAAACTTTTAGTCCGACTTTTTCAGTACCATTTATTTTACTATTAGCGGTGGTACAAGTAATTTTTCAATTGTATTATTTTATGCATATGAGTCATAAAGGACATGAAGCGGCAAGTTTCTTTCTTTATTCTGGTCTGTTGATCGGATTAATTACAATTTTAGCTTTTATGACAATTGTGTGGATTTGAAAAGTGAAGAATAAGGGAGCTTGTGTTGACACAGCTCCCTCTTCATGTTATGTGAACGGATAACCTTAAGAAGGTAGGTGTGAAAATGAGTAACTTGTGGATATTTGGTTTTCAAGCGCTATGGAGTCCAATCTTTTTATTATTTATGCTTTCGATCCTCATTGGATATTTTTTAATTATTGGGCCGTATAGAATGCGATTTGAACATGCGACAAAGGTAAGTAAGAAGCAAGTTTTTTATTTTACGACTGGAATTGTTCTTTTGTATTTTGTAAAGGGAGGGCCTATTGATTTAATTGGTCATATTATATTTAGTGCACATATGTTTGAAATGGCAGTTATGTATATTGCCGTTCCGCCTTTGTTGTTGCTTGGTATACCAGTTTGGTTATATCGTTATATTACTTCTTTTAAGTTCGTTCAAATTATATTAAAGATATTTGCTAAGCCACTTATTGCATTGTTTGTATTTAATGGCCTGTTTTCTTTTTATCATTTACCAGTTGTTTTTGATGCAGTAAAACAAAGTCAAATTGCTCATCCTATCTGTCTCGCTATATTGTTCTTTACGGCAATCATGATGTGGTGGCCGATGCTAAATCCATTACCAGAATATCAAACGTTAAGTGATATAAAGAAACTTGGTTATATGTTTGCTAACGGTATATTATTAACGCCAGCTTGCGCGTTAATTATTTTTGCAACGGCGCCGTTGTTTGCAACATATACGGATCCGGCTGCTTGGATGAAGGCGATGGAACTATGTGTACCGGCGGGAACTTTATCTGATTTAAATATAACTGGACCAGAATTTTTACACTGGATGCCGATCGTACAAGACCAACAAACAGGCGGCATCATTATGAAAATTGTCCAGGAAATAGTGTACGGTACAATTATTGGTTATGTGTTCTTTCGATGGGCGCGTCGAGAGCGTGAAAAGGATAAAGAGCAGTTACAACAATTGCCGCCGTATTTACAAACGAAGTAAAAAAGTGTATGGGTTTCCATACACTTTTTTAGTTTTACTAAACTTCAATAGATTGAATTTTCTAATTATTTATGTTAAGTTAGTGTAGGCATGTACTAAAGTGGATATAAGATTTACTACTAGCTTTAATGCATAATAATTCCATGTGTAGTACAAGTTTTTTTGAGAGTTACAAATTTATATTGTTATCTTTAATAAAACAAGGACTATTTTAAGGGGGAATTTAAATGGGTAGTAGTGGAAGTATGGTAAAGCCAATTAGTGGTTTTTTAGCAGCATTAATACAATATCCAGTACCGGTAGTAGAGTCACGTGCAGACATTGATAAACAAATTAAACAGATCATAAAAACAATTCATTCAACTAAAGCAGGGTATCCTGGATTGGAATTGATAGTATTTCCAGAATATAGTACGCAAGGGCTTAATACAAAAAAATGGACTACAGAAGAGTTTTTATGTACAGTCCCTGGGCCAGAAACAGACTTGTTTGCTGAGGCATGTAAAGAGTCTGAAGTATATGGTGTTTTTTCTCTAATGGAAAGAAATCCTGATGGTGGAGAACCGTATAATACAGCAATAATTATTGATCCACAAGGTGGTGCGACACGTTCCTAAGTGAAAAGCTTAGGCATTGTCGAACTTACAGTTCAACAGTGAACTGTCATTCCAAGAAGTCAAATGATAGGGTAACGCCTTGAAGGGCTTCCTTTAATACTCCGACATGCAGTGAAGTTAGCAAGAACTGAACTGTATGAAGCTCGGTGAAGTCGGTTGAGAGTTACCGTAATCCTATAGGATACGAAAGTCACTCAGAGGTGGGTGGTGTAACCTATAAACCGGAAGTCTATAAATTACCTATGGTTAGTATGCACTATGAACCAATAGAGTATGGTATGTGCGGACGAATCTCTGATGGTACGGGTCTATATCGGAAGTAAGTCGAAAGGCTTACTGACACAATTAGTGTCGCTACTGTGGATGAGTAAAACTCGCCTTTATGAAAGTCCATATATTGTTACAGGCAATATCAAGGTAGCAGGCTCATAGGAGAAACCTAACGGTATATGCACAGATAGGAATGACGGAACGTGGTAAGCTGTCAACACTGAGGGCTTGCTTCCGATGAAGTGGTTCTAGGGAAAACAATTGTAAATTGTATAACCTAGGTTTATGACAGTGAAAGTGGTGGCACAGTACCTATGAAACGTGTAATGAACGTGGAGGGATAGCCACTAGTCGATTGAAAACTGACTGTTACTTATGGTTGACATGGTTTCGAGTAAGACTAAAGAGATGTAAACCTCCAGTAAATAAGGGGAGGTTACAGCCCATGTTAAAGAAAACTAAACTAAGGCACAGTGAATATTACGACATGCAAAGAAAGTATGATGAGTTATATTCTAATAGCCTTAATGGTAACAATTTCTATAAATTAATTGATATTATCGGTTCGGAAGAAAATATTAGATTAGCATACCGCAACATCAAAACTAATAAGGGGAGTAACACGGCTGGAGTTGACAATTTAACCATTAAAGATATTTGGCACCTAAACGATACAAAGATTATTCATGAAGTTAGGAAACGATTAAATAACTATCAACCACAAGCAGTTAAAAGAGTCCTTATCCCAAAAGAGGGCAGTGATAAGAAGCGACCCCTGGGGATTCCAACAATTTGGGACAGATTAGTACAACAATCTATCCTCCAAGTATTGGAACCTATTTGTGAAGCTAAGTTTCATAACCATAGTTATGGATTTAGACCGAACAGAAGTACACACCATGCACTAAGTAGAGTTGTAAGTCTTATTAACATAGGTCACCAACACTACTGTGTTGATATTGACATTAAGGGGTTCTTTGATAATGTATGCCACAAAAAGCTATTAAGGCAAATGTGGACTCTGGGAATAAGAGACAAATCACTTCTATGTGTTATTTCAAAAATCCTTAAATCTGAGATAGAAGGAGAGGGTATTCCCAATAAGGGTACTCCGCAAGGAGGAATTATTTCTCCTTTACTTTCCAACATTGTTCTAAATGAACTTGATTGGTGGATAAGTAGCCAATGGGAAACCTACAAACCTCACAGAATCTCTACTCGGCATTTAGGGTTTCGACAATATGCTAGGAAGTACACGAATCTAAAATGTGGTTATGTAGTGAGATACGCGGATGACTTCAAAATAATGTGTCGGACTTATGATGAAGCACAACGCTTTTATCATGCGACAGTTGATTTTCTCAAATCCCGCTTGGGATTAGAAATTAACCCCAAAAAGTCCAAAGTGGTTAATCTCAAGAAAAACTCGTCAGTTTTCCTTGGATTCAAAATCAAAGTGGTTAAACAAGGTAAAGCTAAATTTGGATATATTGCAAAAACCAGTATGTCCGACAAAGCTATTACAAAAGCTAAAAGACAACTAAAAGAACGAATCAAAGGAATTCAAAAGGAGCCCACTTCAGAGAAAGTTACTCAATTTAATTCAACCCTTCTTGGTATACAAAATTACTTTAAATATGCGGTTACAATTTACATGGATTTAACGGAGGTAAATTACTCTCTGCGAAGAGTCATAAGAACCAGACTTAGAAACAATATGAAGCACATGAAGTTCTGTGAAACATCTGTGAATTTTAAAAGGAAGACCAAAGGAATACAACCTAACACTAAGATTTACGTTGTACAGAACACTCCACTCTTACCAGTTACAGGAATACATCATAAAAACCCGTGGAATTTTTCGCAGGTTATCTGTAACTATACGGAAACGGGGCGTAATAAAGTACATAGTAATCTTAAGGCAATACCTAAGGATGTTCTCAACCAAGTTATGAGGACTTATTCGAAGAATAAAAGTATTGAGTACAACGATAATAGGATATCAAAATACGTTGCTCAATATGGTAAGTGTTATGTAACTGGTGAGGAAATTGGTATTGAACGTGTTCATTGTCATCACATTGTTCCCATTAAACAAGGTGGGGATGACAAGTACAACAACTTGGTAATTGTAGATTGGTTTATACACAAACTGATTCACATGACGAATCTTAATAAGATTACACATTACCTTCGGTCTTTTAAACTTAACAAGAAACAAATGGATAAACTGAATGTGCTAAGAACTAAAGCTGGAAATGAACCGATAGTAACATAATTTGATTTTAAAGTCAGTTGGAAACGATGGAACGCCGTATGCTAGGAAACTAGCACGTACGGTGTGAGGTGGGGGAAAAGGTGGAGATTACATCAAAGCCTTACCTATCATCATAAATGATTTTGAAGTATCGTAAGCTAAATCCTTGGGTGCCAGTTGAACCTTGGAAGGCTGGAGATTTAGGTTTACCTGTTTGTGATGGACCAGGAGGAAGTAAATTAGCTGTTTGTATTTGTCATGATGGTATGTTTCCTGAAGTAGCTCGTGAAGCAGCTTATAAAGGTGCAAATGTCTTGATTCGTATTTCTGGATATAGCACACAAGTTAGTGAACAATGGATGTTAACTAATCGTTCGAATGCATGGCAAAATTTAATGTATACATTGTCGGTGAACTTAGCCGGTTATGATGGTGTATTTTATTATTTTGGTGAAGGACAAGTATGTAATTTTGATGGGACTACTTTAGTGCAGGGACACCGAAATCCTTGGGAGATTGTTACTGCTGAAGTATATCCAGAGCTAGCAGATCAAGCTAGATTAGGATGGGGTCTCGAAAATAATATATATAATTTAGGTTCAAGGGGATATGTAGCGACTCCTGGTGGGGTGAAAGAAAACCCATATACGTTTGTAAAAGATTTAGCTGAAGGTAAATATAAGGTTCCTTGGGAAGATGAGATTAAAGTAAAGGATGGAACTATTTATGGGTATCCAGTCAAAAAGACGATTCATTCTTAAGTAAGATAAATAGAACAAGCGCATCATATTGATGCGCTTGTTCTATTTACTCAATGATTTGGAATTCTTTTAACTCTTTTTCGATATTTTGTAGGAGTTGTTCGCTTTTTTGAATTACATTCGTTGGGAAAGTTTCACCATCACCATATTCAACGCCGTGAGGATAATAATGTTTACCTAATAAGGGAGGGAGTAGCTTTATTTCAGCGTGTCTGCTGCCAATGTCACCTTCAACAGCTAAACCTTGTACACGTAAATAATAAACATCGTTTAATATTTCGAATTTATAATCGTATGTAACTCGTTCATAATCCCACTGTCCAGCAAGTACAAAATGGTTCTTTTCCATAATCTCTGTTAATAGTGTTAAATCAACGACTGCCCCATTAAATTTCGTATTTGTAAATTGCATAAAATACCTCCTTTTTTAATGTTACACCATTATTTTTATAATAGTATGAATAATAAGAAAGTGCAATTCATATTGAGAGAAAAGGGATAATCCAGACTTTTTTTGCGAAAATATGATATAGTGAAAAGAGTACGGTACACACAAAAAAAGGAAAGAAAAGGATTTGTGTATATCTCAATTTTATGTTTTGTGCAGGAGGTATATCGATTGAAGAAATTATTGCGTATCGTAATGATTACAATTTTAATTTTAGCTGTTGATTTATACGGGAAATTACTCGTTTCACAATATATATTAACCCCATCTCAATCAAAGCAAGAAAATAAAATTGTGAAAAAGAAAAAACAAGTAAATGAAGACTCTTCCGATACGGTTTTAAATATGATTGGTGGGGACTCTGAAAATTTATTAGCAAAATGGGGCGAACCTTCTCGAATAGAACCATCTGCTTATGGATATGAATGGTGGGTATACAATCAAGATTTAGCTCAGTATGTTCAATTTGGGGTTGCTGAACGTAAAATTGTAACGGCGTATGTCGCTGGTGAGCAAGTTAAGGTGCCACCTTATTATATAAATGAAAAGTATGAAGATGTGTATAAAAAGAATCCACTTTCTCATGAGATTTCGTTAAAAAGAGGAAAGAATAGTTATCAATTTGAGTTATCTGATACCGAAGTGATGGAACAACCATTAGTACCAGTAGAAGATGGTTGGGCACAATTATATTTTGATCATTTTACGCATGAGCTTGTCGGTGTTCGTTATATGGATGACGAAACGTTATTGCGTCAAAGACCGTATCAGCTCGTTTATTCGGGTGAATTATTAGCAGAACAACCATTAACTCCAGATAAAATGAAACAAATAGAGAATGGGAATATGCAACAAATTTTTGATTTAACAAATATTATTCGAAGTCGTCATAATTTACCGTTATTAGCGTGGGACCAACAAACGGCAGAGGTGGCAATCGGTCATAGTAAAGATATGAAGGATAATAATTACTTTTCACACGATTCACCTACATTAGGTACGTTAGGAGATCGTTTACAGCGCGGGAAAGTAGGATTTCAACTTGCCGGTGAGAACATAGCGGCGCAACATAGTGATGGGGTTGCGGCATTGCAAGGTTGGTTAAATAGTGAGGGACATCGAAAGAATTTATTGAATGAACAATTTACAGGATTAGGTGTTGGCGTATACGATAAGTTTTATACACAAAATTTTATTCGGAAATAAAATGAAACTGTAAATTGTGGATGGGAATCTTCCCCTATGCAAATAGTAGGATAAAAAGGTGCATGAATCGTCTAAAAATAGGCGAACCATGCGCCTTTTTTTTCTTATTATATAGTAGATATACATGAAGAGGTGAGGATTATGCCGACAACAAAAGGACCGTTACATCCATCGGTTCAACAGTTTAAAGAGTTTGTAAACCATCACCCTAAAATGCTTCATGAAGTTCGAAGTGGTCATAAAACTTGGCAACAGTTTTATGAGGAATGGTACTTACTTGGTGAAGAAGATCCAATATGGGCAACTTTTAGACCGGATGGAGCGCCTGCTTTTTCTTCGGTAAAAGAAAAGAAAAAAGAAAATGGAAAAGAAAAGGATACTCGAACTGAAGAGGAAAAAACTGCTGATGTGATGGGACAAATGCTTTCTTTCTTTAAAAAGTTAGACGTGGAACAAATGCAACATCATTTAGCCAATGTGACGAGTGCTATTGGGAGTGTGCAACAAGTTTTTCAACAATTTCAAGGAAAACGCACGCAGCAAGAAGAGAGTACTTCCGAAAATAATCCATTTTTCTTTCAGAAGGATTAGGAGGAAAGCGGATGAGAGCAGAAATTATGGAGTTTATAAAGGCTGATGAGGATTTATCTCGCTATATTAGGGAGCAACCTTACTGGTATAGAAAACTAACGCGAAACCCTGAAGAAAAAGAGGCATTTGAGTTAGCAGCTATGCAACATTTCAAAAAAACGATACCAGATAAAGTTGAGAAATTTCAAAATCAATTGGCAGTTGCTTCCATTATGATTGATATGTTTCAGTATATGAAGCAGCAAAATGCAACATAATTGGAAGGGAAAACTATGTCCGTCATGCAGAACTTTTGATACAATAGAAGCGGATTATTTAAAAAGGAGTTGCAGCATGAGCATGACGGAAATTTGTTTAGTACGACATGGACAAACTGATTGGAATTTTCAAGAGATTATTCAGGGACGTGAAGATATTCCGCTTAATGAAGTGGGGAAGAAGCAAGCGAGTCAAAGTGCAGCTGCTTTGCAAGCGGAGGCATGGGATATAATTATAAGTAGCCCATTAATTAGAGCGCAAGAAACAGCTAAGGAAATTGCAGAGGCAACTGGATTACAATCAATTTTATTAGATGAGCGATTTGTTGAACGTAATTTTGGTGAAGCTTCTGGGAAGCCAGTTGCGACTGTTAGGGAATTAATTGCAGAAGGTAAAGTAGAAGGTATGGAGCAAGATGAAGAAATTGTAGCTCGTTGTTTTGCTGCGGTAAAAGATGTTGCAGAAACTCATTCTGGCAAACGTATTATTATTGTAGCCCATTCTCATGCGATAAAAGCAATTTTACATGCAATTGCTCCGGAAGATATTTCGTTTAAGACACCGTTAAAAAACGCATGTATTAGTTATGTGAATGAAAATAGTGGGAAGTGGGATGTTGTTAAATACAACATCGCGGAACATATTAATGTATAAATGTGTACTGAAATTATTAAAAAATAGTTAGAATGATATCTTTCTGTTTAGTGAGACACTTCAATTAGTAGTTCTATTCTAAATGTGGTATGATAAATACTCGGAGGTGTCTCTCATGATTGTAGCGACGCTAGAAAGCGTATTAATATTAGATAAGGCAGAGCAGCTTGCAAAAGCGATCATCTGTTCAGATATAGCAGAAGATTACCGTAAATGTTATAAAGACTTGCATGAAGATATGGAAGTTCAGACGTTAATTCAGCAATTTACAGCGATGAAAGAACGATATGAGGAAGTGCAACGTTTCGGTAAATATCATCCTGACTATACTTTCGTTTCGACGAAAATGAGGGAATTGAAGCGTTCTGTAGATTTACATGATAAGATTGCAGCTTTTAAACGAGTAGAAACGGCTTTACAAAAGTTGTTAGATGAAGTTAGTGTAGCAATCGGTTCTGAGGTGTCCTCTTCCATCAAAGTTCCAACAGGAAATCCATTTTTTGATGCTGGTGGCTGTGGTGGCGGTTGTGGTACCGGCGGAGGTTGCGGTTGTAAAAAAACGGGGTAAATCACCCCGTTTTTTAGAAGGTAGAAGAAAACGTATACAGAGTTTGTCCTGTAATGTCATAAATTTCTGATTGGTTTTCATAAAATATAAAATATATGTTTTTAAAAGGAGAAGATGGAGAAGATTATGTTCGGGCAACGACAAAGTATGATTGTTTATTTACATTCATTGAAACATGCCAAGATTTTAAGAAAATATGGTAACATACATTACATATCAAAACGTTTAAAATATGCAGTAGTATATTGTGATATGGAACAAATTGAGCATATGATGCAAAAGTTGAACAAACTTCCTTTTGTGAAAAAGATAGAACAGTCGTACCGCCCGTATTTAAAAACGGAATTTGAAAATTCACGTCCTGATCGGGCAAAAGAATACGATTATAGCTAATAGAAAAAATCCCCTGCTAATTTTAACAGGGGATTTTTTATTTGAAATAACACATTATTTCATTGGAGGAATAAAATTATTCATTCGTAAAATACCAATTAAATGATTGAAAAACAGTTCTTTTTCTGGGAAAGTTGTGGATGGTTTTACCGTAAAGGTAGTCACTTTTTTTCCAAGTTGTTCTGCCGTTTCTTCAAATAAAATGACGCGTTTACTTTTTTTATTTTCAAGTACAGGAATGCCTTCACGACATATGTATAATGGTTGGAAATCACCAGTAGTAGTTGGTTTTAATATTACAACAAGTGAGCACACTTTTTTTTCATTTTTAATTGTTTCAAATTGTAACATATGTGTTATACGTTCTTGATTTGCTTTGGCAATTTCAAGTAATTCATATAAATCAGAGTAGCCCTCTCCGAGTTCTATAAAGCGTTGAATCATATCTTTTCCTCCTCTTTCTTTTACTGTACCATCTCACTTTTTAAATGAAAAGTAGACAAAGAAAAAAAACCCTGCAAAGCAGGGCCCTTCTTATACTAGCATGTACTAGTAAGAAGGCAAAGGGAGAGGAGAAACCGGAGGAAGAACTTATGGGGAAACGTAAGTCTTCTCCGCGGTTGGCAACAACATCGAAGGTGATGTTGTTATAGTTATTTATGTCCAATCTAAATGAAGATATACATGATGAAATTAAATTTTATGTTGGGCTTTTTATTTTTCTTTTTTTTATTTTATGATAGGATAAAAAAGATAAAGTGAAACGAATAGTTCGTGTTAGCGAATGGTGAGATGAATACATAAAAATGCAGAGCGGTTATTTTAAGCTAAGTTCTTCTAGTCTTCGTTGGAAGATGAATGGAATCGTAAAGTTTGGTAGCGGTTACCGAATGGAGAAGGGCTTTCTATAATTGCTCGATAGATTGAAATAAAGGTAGTGACAACAGATGAGAGTAGTTTCAGGAAAATGTAAAGGACACCCACTTAAAGCGGTGCCAGGTAATACAACACGTCCAACGACTGATAAAGTAAAAGAATCCATTTTTAATATGATAGGCCCTTATTTTGATGGGGGTGTCGCTCTTGATTTATTTGGTGGTAGCGGTGGTCTTGGAATCGAAGCTATAAGTAGAGGGATTGATAAAGCGATTTTTGTTGATCGAGACAATAAAGCGATAAAGGTAATCCATCAAAATTTAGAAAGTTGTAGAATACAGGAACAAGCTGAAGTATATCGGAATGATGCAGAACGTGCGATAAAAGCACTTATAAAACGTGAAATATCATTTGATCTTATATTAATTGATCCTCCATATAAAGATCAAAAAATTGTATCTTTAATTAGTGTAATGGATCAACATGGATTGCTACATAACGATGGTTTAATTATGGCGGAGCATGGTAATGATGTAGTTTTACCTGAGGCTATAGGAAGACTTGTAAAAGTACGAGCTGAAAATTATGGCATTACAGCGATATCGATTTATAAGTATGAAGGTGAGGGGACGGAATGACAAGTATAGCTATTTCTTCGGGCAGTTTTGATCCAATTACCCTTGGGCATCTGGATATTATTAAAAGGGGAGCAAAAGTATTTGACGAGGTATACGTAGTAGTTTTAAACAACTCGTCAAAAAAACCGTTCTTTTCAGTGGAAGAGCGTTTAGATTTAATTCGAGAAGCAACAAAGGATATTCCTAATGTCAAAGTAGATTCACATAGTGGACTACTAGTTGAGTATGCAAAAATGCGTAATGCGAACGCGATTTTACGTGGATTACGCGCAGTTTCTGATTTTGAATATGAAATGCAAATTACTTCTATGAATCGAAAGTTAGATGAAAACATTGAAACCTTTTTTATTATGACAAACAATCAATACTCATTTTTAAGCTCGAGCATTGTGAAAGAAGTTGCGAGATATGGAGGAAGTGTAGTAGATCTTGTACCTCCTGTTGTAGAACGTGCTTTAAAAGAAAAGTTTCAAACCCCGTTAAAGTGAACGGGGTTTTTCTTTGTTGCTCCGAAAAAATAATAAGATGACATATACATATAAGCAAAATAATGTAAATATCGGTCCGTAGTGTATAAAAGATGTCCAAAATTCATGCAGAATAGAAGAATGATTCGATAAAAAGACAGGGATATCTTTTTGCATAGGTGAAAAAGAGCTTACTTTTTCATAAAATGGTTTCCAAAATATAAAAGTAAAAATAGGGGCAAGAATACTTTGGATAATTCGTGCGAAAAAATAGGGCTTAAATCGAATGTCTGTTTCAGCTAATATGCTAGCGACTTGTGCCTGAATAGAAAGGCCGCTAAATGCTAAAATAAAGCTTGTTACCATAGCTTGCTGCAGGAGGGGTGTTTCAGTTATTTGACTAATCATTTGGCTTCCAAGTGTCATTTCAAACATGCCAGATAATATTGGGATACTAAATTCAGTAGTTAGTTGGAAGAATGATAAAATATGTTGCATAATAAAAGAAAGGGCTGCTGTAATATGAAATACAGTAATCATTTTATTTAAAACAGAGAATAAAATAATAAATCCACCAATCATAAGTAGCGTTTGAATAGAAGAAACGATAGCGTCCCCAAGTAATTTTCCTATTGGTCTTTTTTCTTGCATACGTGTCTCATGTAGAATTGAAAAAGGGTTTTGAAAAGGGTGTTTTTTAGTAACATGTTTATCATGCGTGGAACGGTTGTTATTGCCATAAAAACGCATCAGTAACCCGACAGCAAAATTACTTACATAATGTGCAGCAGCTAATACGATTCCTAATTTCGGATTATTGAAAAAACCGATAGAAACAGCGCCAAAAATAAAAAGTGGATTGGATGAGTTTGTAAAAGATACGAGGCGCTCTGCTTCAATTTGTGTTAGCTGATTGCTTTTGCGCAGTCTAGCGCTTAATTTGGCGCCAGCGGGAAAGCCTGAAGCCATTCCCATTGCCCAAACAAATCCGCCTATTCCTGGAACGCGGAAAAGTGGTCGCATAAGTGGTTCTAATATAACGCCTATAAATTTTACAACACCAATACTAATGAGAAGTTCGGCAATGATGAAAAACGGTAAAAGTGAAGGGAATACAACTTCCCACCATATATTTAACCCTCGAATGGAAGCTTGTAAAGCAGCTTGGGGGTGGAGTACAAGAGAAAAGGTTAAAAAAAGTGTTGATATGGTAAGGAAAGCCGTTTTCCATTTTTCATACATGTAAGTAAATCCCCCTTTGTCCCAAAAAACGTTCATTTCAGTATACGTGGATACGTAGTGAATTTAGACCATAAGTATGAAAAAGGAACGAAAAAAATTAAAGGGTGAGAAAAGTGAAAGAACCGAAAATTGGCTTAGCTCTTGGATCTGGGGGCGCAAAAGGTTTTGCTCATATTGGTGTTATAAAGGTTTTAAGGGAAAATGATATACCGATTCATATGATTGCAGGAAGTAGTATGGGGGCTTTAGTAGGTACATTTTATGCGGCTAGTTCAAACGTTGAAAGACTGTATAAACTGGCAAATGTTTTTAAGAGGAAATATTATTTAGATTTTACGGTTCCGAAAATGGGATTTATTTCTGGAAAACGTGTCAAAGATATGATTAAAATGTTTACATATAATAAAAATTTAGAAGAATTAGATATCCCGACGGCTGTTGTGGCTACTGATATCTTAAAGGGGGAAAAAGTTGTTTTTACAAGTGGTCCAGTTGCAGAGGCGGTGAGAGCGAGTATTTCTGTACCTGGAGTGTTTGTGCCAGAGAAAATAGATGGACGATTATTGGTAGATGGCGGAGTGATTGATCGCATCCCAGTATCGGTTGTGAAAGAGTTAGGTGCCGATATTGTCATTGCTGTTGATGTATCCCCGATTAAAGTAAATGGAGAGGTTACGTCTATTTATGATGTAATTATGCAGAGTATTGAAATTATGCAACATGAGCTTGTGATAAATCGGCAAATTGCATCTGATTTAATGATGCGCCCAGCTGTAGAACAATTTAGTTCCCGGGCTTTTACAAACATTGAAGACATTATTCGAGTTGGAGAGGTAGAAGCGGAAAAGCATGTTGCAAATATTCATTTATTAATTGAGCAGTGGAAGGAGAAACATAATGTTTAAGCGTTTTCGGTTTATATATGCAATTTTAATAGGGGTTATATTGGCAATGTTACTTGTTTATGTACGCCTGCCGTATTATGTAACGAAACCAGGAATGGCTGCCAAATTAGAGCCTTATGTTCAAGTTGAAGGGGGAACAAAAGAATCTGGTGATTTTATGCTTGTTACGGTTTCAATGGGACCGGCAAATGTAGTGAATTTAATAGCGGCACAGTTTAATAAATATACACATATTTCAAAAGCGGAAGAAATATTGCAAAAAGGTGAAAGTGATGAAGAATATCAATTTCGCCAAAATTATGCAATGAAAGATTCGCAAAATGCAGCGATTTATAATGCCTATAAACGTGCAAATCGTACTGTTTCTTTTGAAAATAAAGGTGTGTTGGTTGCTGGTGTAGCGAAAGGGATGCCTTCAGAAGGAAAGCTTAAACTTGGAGATGTTATCATTGCCGTCGACGGAAAAACATTTGAAAAGACAGAACAATTTATTGAATATATGACAGGGAAAAAAGAAGGAGATACAGTAAATATTGAGTACAAGAGGGATGGGAAACAGTTAAAAGAAAATTTAAATGTAAAGACTATTCCGAATGGAAATGGACGTGTTGGTATAGGTGTTTCTATCGTTACGGAAAGAGAATTAGTGGTAGATCCGAAAGTGAAAATTGACTCTCATGAAATAGGCGGACCATCGGCAGGCCTAATGTTTACATTAGAAATATATAATCAACTGGTGGAAGATGATTTAACAAGAGGGCATGAAATAGCTGGAACAGGGACGATCAATGAAAAGGGAGAAGTTGGCCCGATTGGTGGTATTCAGCAAAAAGTGGTTGCTGCAAGTGATGCTGGTGCTGAAGTGTTCTTTGCACCAAATGAAAAAGGTGCGGAGAAATCGAATTATAAAGATGCACTTGAGGCTGCGAAAGATATTAAAACGAAAATGAAAATTGTGCCAGTTGATACGTTGGATGATGCATTAATGTATTTGGAAAAAATGGGCAAGAAATAAAAAAATCTCTCTGAAAAGAGAGATTTTTTTATAGGAATTTTGCAGTTGTTTCATCGTAACGAATTGGGTGATGTGTTGCATCTTGTTTTAGTAGTTGTGTTCGTAATGGTTCTTGTATGATGGAGAAATATACAGAATTGGCTTTTTGCTCTATGTGTAAAGTAGGATGGTCAAATGTTTTTGTATGGGTAAGGATTGGAAGCTCTATTTTTTTCTTGTTTTTTGAAAGGTACGTTTGTCCTTTTTGTGACATGCCTAATAGACGAATGTATGGTGCATGTTGCTCTATATTTGCGCAATGTATTTCTTCTTTTGTTGTATTTGTTAAAATATGTGTACAAGCTCTTTGTAATCTAGTCCACGTATAACGTTTCGTTTTTAACGCTTCCATGAATGAATGGAAGGAGGAACTGGTTTGTATTTTTGATAAAATACGATGCTCTAAACCTTCCTCAATTTCATATATATGTCGTAAGTCTTCTGGAGACATTGTCATAAGTTTGTATTTAAAAAATGAAAAGTATTGTTCCCAATTATGTAATGTCCCGTAGTTTTGTTTATAACTTGCTAAAAGAGAAGCAGTCGCTTTTGGGATGAAAGGCTCAATTTCTTTAAAGGAACTATTTTCACTAAAAAGTTGTTTGCGAATACTTGTTGCGCTTGCAATATGTTGGTCGTTAAATGTTTCATCATGATAATGAGATGCGAACCTTTTTATCGTTTGTGCTTGCATAGAACTATTTTGCATTAGAATTGCTTTTATGTATTGGAAGCCTAAAATGTTATTTGGTTGTGACATGTCTATATTTTTTTCAGAAGATAAAATGTGTAGGAAAGCTTCAGATGTAGCTTTTGCGTAACTATTACCTGCGTTCATAAATTGCTTTACAAGACGATTAAAAGTCTCTTCTTCATTTTTCTGCACAGAGATGGTGTTATAAAAATTTTCGATTTGTCCATCTTCACTGCCGAAACAAATTTCAGAAACGTGTAGGGCGTTTAAAATAGAAATAGCGCCATTTGCAAAGGTTTCGGCCTTTTGCGTTGAAAAGGCATAAGGAAGCTCTACAACGAGGTCTACACCGCATGCTAAGGCCATTTTGGTACGATACCATTTGGATACGAGTGCTGGCTCACCACGTTGTAAAAAAGGGCCACTCATAACAGCGATTGTAATATCAGAGTGTGTTAACTTTTTTGTTTGTTGCACATGATAAGCATGACCGTTATGAAAAGGGTTATATTCAACAACAATACCACTGGCTTTTATGGTAATCTCTCCTTTCGATGTAGCATCTTTTTGAAAAACGTGATACTCTATATATTATTTACTATGATGACTTCATTATAGTGTAAAGAAAAAACATTGACAAATATAAAATGGCTAGCTATAATTTTGTTTGTTGCCTTGAGGTGATATGATATGAAATGGTCCATCCATCAATTGAATAAATTGAGAAATAAAGGATTGACATTGGATGAGATGGTAGATGTAAGTGAGCTAAAAGAGGTCGAGAAAGATATTCGTGAAATTAATCCTGTTCACGTAACAGGAAGAGTTGATTTTGGCTCCGGTAAGTTTACGTTCCATCTACATATAACTGGAAGCATGGTTTTACCATGTTCTCGCTCTTTAGTAGATGTGACATTACCATTTGACATTAAAACAACTGAGGTGTTCCAAACTTCACAAGAAGAATTTGAAACTGAAGCTGAAATTCATTGTTTAGAAGGAGAAGTACTTGACTTACTGCCCGTAATCAAGGAAAATATACTTTTGGAGATTCCAATGCAAATTTTCAGTGATGATGTTTCTGGTGGAGCACCGACGCAAGGTCAAGACTGGCAAGTGATTTCGGAAGAAGACAAAGAAAAGCCTGTTGATCCAAGATTGGCAGGACTTGCAAAGTTTTTTGACAAATAATCGGAAGACTGGTTCAGGCCTTCATATGAAAATAACTATTTCTTTTAAGGAGGTGGGAAGAATGGCTGTACCTTTTAGAAGAACTTCTAAAACAGTAAAAAGAAAGCGTCGTACGCATTTCAAATTATCAGTACCTGGTATGGTAGAGTGCCCAAGCTGTGGTGAAGCGAAATTAGCTCACCGTGTATGTAAAGCATGCGGTACTTACAAAGGTAAAGAAGTAATTAGCAAGTAATTGCGGGAAAATAAACGTAGAAGATATCTTCTACGTTTATTTTTTTTGTCTTATTCTTCATTTGTTGTATTCTATCTTTTCTAGTAACTGCATATGTTTAATAAAAAATGCATAGGGAGGACTAGAGAGATGGCGACAACAAGACAAGATGCTTGGACTGATGATGAAGATTTGCTTCTGGCAGAAGTAGTACTCCGGCATATTCGAGAAGGTGGAACGCAATTATCTGCCTTTAAAGAAGTGGGAAGACATTTATCTCGTACACCAGCAGCATGTGGCTTTAGATGGAATTCTTACGTTAGAAAGCAATACAAAGAACGTATTGAAGAAGCGAAGCAACTGCGTAAAGTGGAAAATTATGAAGTGAAAGAGACGAAGGTATTAGAACCTACGTCAATTACATTGAATGATGTTATTGATTTCTTGCAAAATTATAAAGATGAAAACTCTTTAGTGGTGTTGCAACAGCAAATTGAATCGTTACAAACAGAGAAAGAGAGCCTGTTGGAGCGATTATCAGTATATGAGGAAGAATATAGAACATTGCTTGATTATATCGATCAAAAAAGAAGTGTAATGGTAGCGGAAAGAAATAGCGCTCGTTCGAATGGGAAATTAGAGAAGTTAAAGAAATAAAAAAACAGCTGCTATGTAGCTGTTTTTTTATTTCTTATGCAGACTCTTCATTTGTAACCGCATTCAAATTTGTTTCTGGGTGCCAAACGTAAAAATCACCATCAGGTACTGACACAGGTTGGAAATTTAATTTATCCCAAAAACCAGCTGAATGGATACGTGCGATCGTTTTAATTGGGAACTGCAGTCCCTTCGCATAATTTACAAGCATTTCTCCGAATCCTTGTTTTTGGAAAGTTGGTAATACTTCAAGTTTATAAAGTTCTAGGTAAGTACCTGTAATTTCGAATGGTTCCCCGCCGTTCCTTTTCATGTATAGACTCATACGTGCAATGAGTGATCCGCCGTAATAAATACCGTAAAATGGAGATTCACTATTGTTTTCAATAATGTTTGCTTGTAATTCTTCTAACATGGATAGTTCTTGAGCTCCGCAGCCTTTAAATTTTTTAAACTCGTCTAATGTTTTATAATTGATGAGCAAGCGCTCAACTTTTGGGAATCCCATAACATCACATCCTTTTTGTCTCAATGAATGCAGAAAAGTGAAAATATTTATAATAATATTATAACTCATTTTTTTATTTTTATGAAGATGATAGTGTATTTCTTTTATTATTTTTTTGAGGATTTGCTAAACTAAGAGTAGAAGCATAGTAATAAGTAGTATATACATATTGAAAGAAGAGGTGGCATTTGATCATCTTTAGTTAATTATGATTCCGTATGAATCGGGGGTTCGCGGAATAAAAGAGGAGGGGAAAAAGGGACTTATGTATCGTGCTCAAATGAGTTCCTTGTGTGAAAATGAAAATTGGAGTTGTGGGACCGGGAGCTATTGGTCTATTGTATACATTTTATTTACAAAAAAGTAATCAAGATGTTACGTTGTTTACAAGGACAGCTAAGCAGGCTGACGAATTAAATATAACGGGTGTAACTTGTATTAGGGAGGGGAAACGTGAAACGGTATTCCCGCCAGTATTACCAATAGAAAGTATGCTAGACCAGCAGCTAGATTATATATTTATTGCTGTTAAGCAATATCATATAACTGACATACTACCTTTTGTGCGAGGGAAATCCTCAGTAGTCTTTTTGCAAAACGGAATGTCACACCTTCATGCTATGCAGAAAATAGAGAATGAAAATATTGCAGTTGGAATTGTAGAGCATGGTGCGAAAAAAGAAGAAAGACATATCGTTTATCATACAGGGATAGGTGTAACGAAGTTTGGAATCGTGCGCGGTCGGTCTATACATTTTGAAAAAATATTTAATTGCTTTCCTTTTCCGCATTTTCCAATTCGAATAGAAGATAATTGGAAGGATGTTATGCACAAAAAATTAGTAGTGAATGTATGTATCAATCCATTGACGGCATTATTACAGGTCAAGAATGGAGAATTGATCACGAACCCGTTTTTTTATCAGATGATGGAGCAAGTATTCCAGGAAGTCGTTTTTCTCGTTAAAGAAGAAAAAGAAATGGTATGGGAAATGGTACGTCATGTATGTGAAAGAACATCTCATAATACATCATCTATGCTGGCAGATGTAAGGGCGAATAGACAAACAGAGATTGGTGCGATTGTTGGATATGTATTAGAAGAAGCTATGAAACAGCAACGATCCGTTCCGACACTTCAATTTTTGTTCGATGCAATAAAAGGGTTAGAAGTAAAAGTATAAGTGTAATTCTTTGCTTTTACGTGAAACATTGACTACAATGTGGATTGGTGAGAGAACAGGATACGAAAGGAAGAATTATATGGAGATAAAAGAAATCTCTGTTCCGCAACAAGGTGTTGTAGCGGACTATATGAACGGTGAAAAAGAGATACAGTCGTGTTTTGATTATATGTTAACAGAAGATGCTTTTAAACAGCGTGTACAAGATTTGCGTGAGAGGGAGTTTTTCCGCCAAGATTTAGTAGCGCATTTATTAGAATATAATACAAAATTACAAGCGGGAGAAGCTACAATTCAAAATGTAAAAGCGCTTGAAGATGAAGATACATATGTTGTTATAGCTGGACAACAAGCTGGGTTATTAACTGGGCCACTTTATACGATTCATAAAATTATTTCAGTTTTACAGCTTGCGAAGGAAAAGGAAGAAAGTTTAGGCGTTAAAGTTGTTCCTGTTTTCTGGATTGCTGGTGAAGACCATGATATGGATGAAATTAATCATACTTTTGTAACGAAGAATAAAAAAATAAAAAAGACTATTTTTCATGATCGTAATCCGAAAAAGGCGAGTGCTTCAGAATCTGAGCTTTCTTTGGAAGACTGTAGAAAGTGGATTGAAGAAATTTTTAAAACATACCCTGAAACGAATTTTACAAAGGATGTACTGCGATTTATTGATGATTCTTTAGGGAAATCGAATACGTATGTAGATTTCTTTGGTCACCTTATTATGAAAATGTTCATAAATTCTGGTTTAATTCTTGTCGATTCGCATCATCCTGAATTAAGAAAATTAGAAGTGCCGTTTTTTAAACAAATTGTAAGTAAGTATAAAGAAGTGCAAGAGGGGCTTCATAACCAACAGGAAGTAATTAAAGAATTAGGATATAAGCCAATTATTGAAACAAAGTCTAATGCAGTACATATATTCATGGAAATTGATAATGAGCGAGTGTTGCTTGAAGACAATCAAGGGAAGTTTGTTGGGAAGGATGGGACGTATTCCTTTTCATATGAGGAATTGATTGAAGAGATGGAAAGAAGCCCAGAGCGCTTTAGTAATAATGTTGTAACGCGCCCTCTTATGCAAGAGTATGTATTTCCTACGTTGGCGTTTATTGGAGGTCCAGGGGAATTAGCTTACTGGAGTGAATTACAACAAGTCTTCCATACTATCGGTTTCCGAATGCCGCCTGTCGTTCCTCGTATTACAATTACTTATATTGAGAGGGATATAGCGACAGATTTACACGATTTACAATTGCAAGAGAGTGACCCGTTTTTAAATAACGTAGATAAGTTGCGTGAAAACTGGCTATCTAATCAAATAGAGGAACCGATAGATGAACGATTTGTAGAGGCGAAAAAAGAAATAATTGATATTCATAAGTCATTACAACAGTTTGTGAAGAAAATAGATCCTGGATTAAGTTCGTTTGCAGGGAAAAATGAGTTCAAAATTAATGAACAAATTGAACTGTTGGAAAGAATGTTGAAAAGAAATATTGAGAAAAAACATGAAGTGGAACTAAATAAATTCCGTCGTATACAATTTGCAATCCGTCCATTGGGAGCGCCACAAGAGCGTGTGTGGAATGTATGTTACTATTTAAATCAGTTCGGTTTAGATTTCGTTGATCGTGTAATGGAAAAACCGTTTTCTTGGAATGGAAAACATCATGTTATAAAACTATAAAATCTTGCTCTTAGGAGCAGGATTTTATTTTTATCCCGTTGAATTTACTGTGAAGTGAAATTTTTCTGAATTATTAATTTTAAAAAAGCTAATATCGTAATTATGCAGGATACTTAAATATATGACAAAATAGCACAAAATGTAAACGTATTATTATCTTTTTCGACAGTTTTTTATTTAAATTCCCGCAAAAGATGATAAAATTTAGTATATAATAAAAGAAAATAGCGATTTGTATAGTATGCTGCCTTTGTAGGCAAGTTAAATGAGTCGTTCTTTCATAGTATTTCGTTCTCTAGTCGTGAAATATGCGTTTAGAGGAGGAGATACATTCAACATAATTAATTGGAAAAAGAGTAGGTGCAACAATGTTTAATCACGTAACAGTGCTTTTGAAGGAAACAGTAGATGGCTTAGATATAAAGCCAGGTGGTACATATGTAGATTGTACACTGGGGGGAGGAGGACATAGTTCTTATTTATTATCCCAATTAACTGAAGGCGGAAGATTAATCGCGTTTGATCAAGATGAGATAGCAATTCAAAATGCGAAAGAAAAATTCTCTTCATACGGTGAGCAGTTCATAACAGTAAAGAGTAATTTCCGTTACCTATCTGAAAAACTACAGGAATTAGGTATAACAGAAGTAGACGGTATTTTATTTGATTTAGGTGTTTCATCCCCGCAATTAGATACACCAGAGCGTGGCTTTAGTTACCATCATGATGCACCGTTAGATATGCGAATGGATCAAGATGCCCCATTAACAGCCTATGATGTTGTAAATAGTTGGTCATATGAACAACTTGTAAGAATTTTCTTCCAGTATGGCGAAGAGAAATTTTCAAAACAAATAGCAAGAAAAATTGAAGCGTATCGTGAGAATAAAGCTATTGAAACGACAGGGGAATTAGTAGAACTAATTAAAGAGGGTATTCCAGCTCCTGCTCGTAGAACGGGTGGACATCCTGCGAAGCGAGTGTTCCAAGCGATCCGTATTGCGGTAAATGATGAATTGAAAGTATTTGAAGAAGCGTTGGAATCTGCAATTGAGATGGTCAAGCCAGGCGGAAGAGTTAGCGTTATAACATTCCATTCTTTAGAAGACCGTATTTGTAAAACGACGTTTAAGCGAAATAGTACAACGCCACAATTGCCACCAGGATTACCAATTATTCCTGATGAATTTAAGCCAAAATTAAAGCTTATTACAAGAAAACCGATTTTACCTTCTGATATAGAGTTAGAAGAAAATAATCGAGCGCGTTCTGCGAAATTGAGAATCGCTGAAAAACGATAAAAAGGGGAGAGAGGTATGAGTAACTTAGCTGTAAAGTACAAGCAACAAGCGCAAGAAGAGGTTCAGATTCAAACGCCCCCACAGCAGATGGTTCAGCCAAAAGCTAAAGCGAAGATTACAAGAATCGAAAAACTGTTGTATGTAGCGTTTATTGGCTTTTTATTGTATGCCTGTGTAGCATTTATTGGAAATAAAGCAGGCCTTTATCAGGTTAATGTAGAAGCTGCGACAATAGAACAAAAAATTGTACAGCAGCAAAAAGAAAATCAAGAGTTACAGGCTGAAGTAGAGAAGTTAAGTCGTTATGAACGAATCGCTGAAGTTGCAAAAAAACACGGGCTAGAAATTAATGCGAATAATGTGAAAGGCCTCAAATAAGGCAATAGGTGTGAAGGGAAAATGAAGAGAAACATGACTAAATTTCATACCAATAAGGGAGCAGGGTATTTTATGATTTTATTCCTCCTGCTCTTTTTGCTGTTATTAGCCCGATTTTTTTACATACAAGCGACAGGAACAGTGCATAATCAGGATTTGGATAAACTCGCTCAGCAAAAACATAGTAAAACAGGAGTTCTCGAAGCAAATCGCGGGACGATTTATGATCAAAACGGTCATGTGTTAGCGCAAGATGCAAACTCTTATAAACTTGTAGCGGAACTAAAAGGTGCGAAGCCGGTTGAGGATAAAGAGGATACCGCCAAGAAAATTGCGGGCGTACTCGGAAAAGATGAAAAGAAGATTTTAGATACGTTAAATAAAGAAGGTAGAAGTCAAGTAGAATTTGGGAATTTAGGTAAGGGCTTGACGAAGGAACAGAAGGAACAAATCGAAGCATTGAAATTGCCAGGCATATCTTTTATTACAGAAAATGCAAGAGTGTATCCAAATGGTGATTTCGCATCTTATGTTGTAGGTTACGCGAAACCTGATGATAAAGGAATTGCTGTAGGACGATTTGGTTTAGAAAAGAGTTTGGATAAGTATTTAGGTGCTGCTAATGGAAAAGTAGCTTATACAGGTGACCGTAAAGGAGTATCTCTTGACGGTGGAAAAGTGAATGTAAAGGCACCTAAAAATGGTGATAATGTTTATTTAACGCTTGACCAACGTATTCAAAGTTATTTAGAAGACGCGATGAAAGAAGCGAGTAAACATTATGAACCGGAAAGCTTAATAGGAATTGTTGCGGATCCAAAAACAGGGAAAATATTAGCGATGTCTAGTAAACCTAGTTATGATCCGAACCAGGAAATTAATGAGTATTATTATAATGATGCAATTGCAAATGCATTTGAACCTGGATCAACAATGAAAATTTTCACGCTAGCAGCAGCTATTAATGAAGGTGTGTATAAGGGACAAGATTATTATCAGTCTGGTACATATCAAGTCGGGAACCGCAAAATAAAAGATCATAATGGCGGTGCTGGATGGGGATCTATCACATTTGATGAAGGGGTAGAGCGCTCTTCCAATGTAGCGTTTGCTATTTTAGGTGATCAAAAACTTGGTCCAGACCGTTTCCGGAAATATATCCATGCTTTCGGATTAGATGAAAAAACGAATATTGATTTACCTGATGAAGGTTCAAATACCATTTTATTCGATCAGCAAATACAGCAAGTAACGACAGCTTTTGGACAAGGTTCTACTGTAACACCAATTCAGCTTGTACAAGCTGCAACTGCTATTGCGAACGATGGGAAAATGATGAAACCTTATACAATTGATAAAATTGTAGATCCGATAACAGGGGAAGTAAAATTAGAACATAAGCCAGAAGAAGTGGGCAAACCGGTTACAAAAGAGACAGCAGCGCAAGTAAGGCAGTTATTAGAACGTGTTGTTACATCACCGAAAGGAACAGGAACTGCTTATAAAGTCGATGGATATTCAGTTGGTGGTAAAACAGGAACAGCGCAAATTCCGGATGGAAAAGGTGGCTATATGACAGGAAGAGAGAATTATATATTCTCGTTCTTAGGTATGGCACCTATGGATGATCCGCAACTTGTTGTATATGTAGCTGTTAAAAAACCGAAGTTGAAAGATGATGAGAGTGGTGCACAACCTTTAGCTGATATTTTTAAATATGTAACGAAGAATAGTTTAGAGTATTTAAAGATTAAGCCTAATGAAGTGAAAGATCCGAAGAAATATGTGAAAGAGCAGCAAACTGCTGTTCCAGATGTAACGGGAAAAACGATGGAAGAAGCGAAAAAAGCTATTGATAAAGCAAAACTTCGCCCAATCGTATTAGGTGAAGGGAAAGTACAGCAACAAGTACCGAAAGCGACTGAACAAACATTGAAGGGTGACCGAGTGTTCTTAGTGGGAGATCAACCTACAATGCCAAATATACAAGGCTGGGCACTTCGTGATGTTATGAATTTAGCAAAAACATTAAAGCTTAACTTAAAACCTACTGGTACCGGATACGTAACTGAACAAAGTGTGCCAGAAGGAACATTGTTGCAACCTGGTACAGAGTTAGGTGTAACACTTGTACCGCCACTTGAACCACAACAAGAAGCAGAAAAGCCGTAATGGTAAAAGAGAAGAAGTTCTAATTAAATAAGTACAAGCATATATTGGAACAAGCTAGGCGTAAGGGAGGCTTGTTCCAATATGCGTGTATCAAATGTAACAGTTAGAAAACGACTTATTTTTATACTCATATCAGGTATACTTATTTTCACTATCATCGATATTCGTCTTGGATATGTGCAATTTTTTCTTGGGAATATGTTAACGGATCGTGCGAAAGATTCATGGAGTCGTAATATTACTTTTGAACCTGAACGTGGAAAAATTTTAGACCGAAATGGTGTGGAACTTGCCACGAATAAAAGTGCTCCAACTGTCTTTGTTGTACCGAGGCAAATTGAAAAACCAGCAGAGACTGCAGAGAAGTTAGCTGCAGTATTAGGTGTGGAAAAAGATGAGATTTATAAGAGGATTACAAAAAAAGAATCAATTGTAAGGTTAGATAAAGGCGGAAGGAAAATATCACATGATAAGGCGAAAGAGGTAAGAGGATTAAGTTTGAAAGGTGTTTATATCGCAGAGGACTCTATCCGGTACTATCCATTTGGCAACTTTTTATCACACGTATTAGGGTTTGCAGGTAGTGATAACCAAGGTCTTATGGGACTAGAAAAGTATTATGATAAAGAGCTGAATGGTGATGAAGGTCATGTGCGCTTTTTTGCAGATGCAAAAGGGCAAAGGATGCCTAATGTTGGTGATGATTTCAAAAAACCAGAAGCTGGTTTGAATTTAGGTTTAACAATTGATGCACGTATTAATAGAATTATGGAAAGAGAAATGAATATTGCAGAGTCGACATATAATCCAGATGGTATGATTGCGATTGCGATGAATCCGAAAAATGGTGAAATTTTAGGTATGTCGAGTCGGCCGAGTTTTGATCCGGCAGATTTTCAAAGTGTTTCTCCAGAAGTGTACAATAGAAATTTACCAGTATGGAGTACGTATGAACCTGGTTCAACATTTAAAATCATTACGTTAGCCGCAGCTTTGAATGAAAATTTAGTAGACTTAGAGAAAGATACGTTTTATGATGATGGAGCAGCTGAAGTTGGTGGAGCAAGATTGAAATGCTGGAAAGCAGGAGGCCACGGTAGCCAAACGTTTTTAGAAGTAGTTCAAAACTCTTGTAACCCAGGATTTATCGAACTGGGTGATCGTCTTGGTAAAGACCGATTGTTTAAATACATTCGTAATTTTGGTTTTGGACAAAAAACCGGAATTGACCTGCAAGGTGAAGGTAGTGGGATTTTATTTAATTTAGACAAAGTCGGTCCAGTCGAGCAAGCAACAACTTCATTCGGTCAAGGTGTTTCTGTTACGCCAATTCAACAAGTGGCGGCGGTAGCAGCAGCTGTAAACGGTGGAACATTGTATCAACCGTATATAGCTAAAGAATTTATTGATCCGAAAAACAATCAAGTTGTAAGTAAAAAGACACCTGTGGAAAAAAGAAAAGTTATTTCCAAGGAAACTTCAGAAAAAGTTCGGTATGCATTAGAGAATGTTGTAGCAAAGGGATCTGGTAAAGGTGCTTTTATTGATGGGTATCGTGTAGGCGGAAAAACAGGTACGGCCCAAAAAGTGAAAGATGGTAAATATTTAGAGAATAATTATATCGTATCTTTTATCGGTTTTGCTCCAGCAGATGATCCAGAAATTGTTGTATATGTTGCTGTTGATAATCCGAAAGGTGTAACGCAATTTGGTGGAGTAGTAGCAGCTCCAATTGTTGGGAATATTCTGCGGGATGCACTTCCTGTTATGGGAGTGAAACCGAGAAAAGAACAAGTTGAGAGAGAATATAAATGGGGCGATACACCAACTGTGGAAGTTCCGAATTTAATTGGTATGAAAAAGAAAGACTTACAGACGCAACTCGTTGATTTGAAGCTTGATATAAGCGGAGATGGAGAGAAAGTCATTAAACAGTCCCCAGAAGCAGGAGCTAAAGTGAAAGAAGGCTCAAAAATTAGAATTTACTTCGGGAATTAAAGGTAACCTAGTACGTTTTATGGTACAATTGGTGGAAGTGAGTTCTTTATAGAAGAGTTACTTAATTTGAGACCGCAAGAGTCTCGGTTATAAATAGGTCTATTTATTAGACACAGTAGCACTTACCTCCTATTTTACATAATTAGGAGGTAACGTGTTGCTTATTAATAAAAGAGATAAATACACAATGTAGAGAGGGTTTAGTGAAATGAAGTTGCATACACTTGTATCATGTTTGCATGATTTTCCAGTTGTTCCAAAAGAAAATCCAGAAATCACATCTATAGAAGCTGATTCACGTAAAGTGAAAGAAGGAAGCTTATTTGTATGTATGAAAGGATATACGGTTGATAGCCATGATTTTGCTAAGCAAGCAGCGGCACAAGGAGCGGCTGCTATTGTTGCGGAAAGACCAATTGATGTTGACGTTCCAGTTGTACTTGTGAAAAATACTTTTCGTTCGTTAGCGGTTTTAGCTGATTATTTTTATGGTCAACCAACACACAAGTTACATTTAATCGGTATTACAGGTACAAATGGAAAGACAACAACATCGCATATTATGGATGAGATTATGCGCGCACATGGTCATAAAACGGGGCTAATTGGAACGATTAATATGAAAATCGGTGATGAAACATTTGAGGTGAAAAATACAACACCAGATGCACTAACACTTCAACAGACGTTTGCAAAAATGGTTGAACACGGTGTGGATAGCACAGTAATGGAAGTTTCGTCACATGCTTTAGATCTTGGCCGTGTACACGGATGTGATTACGATGTAGCAGTGTTTACAAATTTAACACAAGATCATTTAGACTATCATAAAACGATGGAAGAATATAAACATGCAAAAGGGTTGCTATTTGCGCAACTTGGCAATAGTTATAATCATAATCGTGAAAAATACGCGGTATTGAATAACGATGATGCTGTAACAGCGGAATATATGAGAAGTACTGCAGCAACTGTTGTAACGTATGGAATTGATACAACAAGTGATGTTATGGCAAAAGATATCGTTATGACAAGTGGTGGAACTACATTTACGCTTGTAACACCGTATGAGAGTGTAAATGTTACGATGAAATTAATTGGGAAATTTAATGTATATAACGTACTAGCTGCGACAGCGGCAGGACTTGTTTCTGGTGTAAGTTTAGAAACAATCATTGATGTAATAAAGGAACTAGCTGGAGTTCCAGGACGTTTTGAAGTAGTTGATGGTGGACAAAATTATACAGTTATTGTTGATTATGCACATACACCAGATAGCTTAGAAAATGTATTGAAAACAGCAAAACAGTTTGCAAAAGGTGACGTATATTGTATCGTCGGTTGTGGCGGTGATAGAGATAGAACGAAGAGACCAATCATGGCAAGTGTTGCAACACGATATGCAACTCACGCCATTTACACTTCAGATAATCCAAGAAGTGAAGAGCCAGGAGCTATTTTAGATGATATGGTACATGGTGCAAATGGAAAAAATTATGAAGTAATTATTGATAGAAAAGAAGCGATATACCATGCAATTGCTAACGCAAAAGCTGAAGATATCATCATTATTGCTGGTAAGGGTCATGAAACATATCAAATTATTGGTAAAGATGTTCATCATTTTGACGATCGTGAAATCGCTAAAGAAGCAATTACAGAGCGTTTAAACAACGAAGAGTAACAACGTGAGAGGAGGACTACATGTGCTTGAGCAAGGTTTATTAGTAACGGCTGGGGTAGCATTCTTAATTTCTGTTGCCCTTTCGCCATTGTTTATTCCATTTTTAAGAAAATTAAAGTTCGGACAGAGTATTCGTGATGAGGGACCAAAATCACATCAAAAAAAATCAGGGACACCGACAATGGGTGGTATCGTCATATACGTATCTATGATGGTAACTTCACTTATTATGGCGATTAAGTTTAATCATTTAGGTGCAGAGGTATCGTTATTACTATTAGTGACATTTGGTTACGGATTGATTGGATTTTTAGATGACTACATAAAGGTAGTTAAGAAGAGAAATCTTGGTTTAACATCAAAACAAAAATTAGTAGGTCAGCTTGTTATTGCTATTGCGTTCTTTTTAATTGGAAAAGGGCAAGCGTTCCACACGTACATCATGATTCCGGGAACGGATGTTAAGTTTGAATTAGGTTGGGCGTATTTTGTACTTGTACTATTTATGCTTATTGGTGGATCAAATGCAGTTAACTTAACTGACGGTTTAGATGGTTTATTATCAGGAACAGCTGCTATCGCATTTGGAGCATTTAGTATTATTGCTGTGGCACAAGAGCAATTTGGAGTAGCGATATTCTGTATGGCAGTTGTAGGAGCTGTACTTGGATTTTTAGTATTCAATGCGAATCCAGCAAAAGTGTTTATGGGAGATACAGGTTCATTAGCTTTAGGTGGAGCCATTGCAGCTGTAGCAATTTTATTAAAACAAGAATTGCTACTTGTAATCATTGGCGGAGTATTCGTAATGGAAACTTTATCGGTTATTATTCAGGTTATTTCGTTTAAAACAACAGGAAAACGTGTCTTTAAAATGAGTCCATTACACCATCATTATGAATTATGTGGTTGGTCAGAATGGCGTGTTGTTGTGACGTTTTGGTCTGTAGGATTTTTATTAGCTGTGTTAGGAATTTATATCGGGGTGTGGATGTAATTGAAAACTGTAACTGAATTTCAAAATAAGAATATTCTTGTATTAGGCATTGCAAAAAGTGGTTATGCAGCAGCTACATTGTTACAAAAGTTAGGGGCAAATGTTATTGTAAATGACGGAAAACCTTTAGCAGAGAATGTACTTGCTGCAGAATTACAAGCAAAAGGAATGGATGTTGTATGCGGTGGTCATCCTTTAGAATTATTAGAGAGAAATATTTCTCTTGTAGTAAAAAATCCAGGAATCCCGTATTCTAATCCAATATTAGTTGCTGCGAAAGAAAAGCAAATTCCAATTGTTACGGAAGTTGAATTAGCATATCGTATTTCAGAAGCACCATTTGTTGGGATTACGGGGTCTAACGGTAAAACGACGACGACAATGCTTACATTTGAAATGCTAAAAGAAGGACAAAAGCATCCCGTAATTGCAGGGAACATTGGAACTGTTGCGTGTGAAGTAGCACAGGATGCAAAAGAAAATGAAGTTGTAGTTACAGAGCTTTCATCGTTCCAATTGATGGGAGTAGAATTGTTCCAACCTAAAATTGCTGCGTTTTTAAATTTATTTGAGGCCCACTTAGATTATCACGGGACGAAAAAAGAATATGGTTTAGCAAAAGCGAATATTTTTAAAAACCAAACAGAAAATGATTATAGTGTAATAAATGCAGATGATGCAGATGTGATGGCTTTATCTGCTTATAGTAAAGGTCAAAAAGTACTGTTCTCAACAACGAAAGAAATTGAAGATGGTGCGTGTATAAAAGATAATGCTCTTTATTTTAAAGGTGAAAAAGTTGTTGAAGTAGGCGATATCGTTTTACCTGGTCAACATAATTTAGAAAATATTTTAGCAGCGATGAGTATCGCAAAATTATTGGGTGTTTCTAATGAAGCGATTACGGCAGTTTTAAAACGTTTTACAGGTGTAAAACATCGTTTAGAATACGTAACAACTATAAACAACCGTAAGTTTTATAATGACTCAAAAGCAACGAATATGTTAGCGACAGAGAAAGCTTTATCTGCGTTTACACAACCGACTGTGTTATTAGCAGGTGGGCTGGATCGTGGAAATGAATTCGATGATTTAATTCCGTATTTCAAAAATGTTAAAGCGATTGTAACATTTGGACAAACAGCTCCAAAATTAGTAAGAGCTGCAGAAAAAGCGGGATTAGATACAATTGAAAGTGTCGATACTTTAGATGAAGCTGTAGTGAAAGCTTATGCTCATTCTACAGATGGCGATGTAATTCTTCTTTCTCCAGCATGTGCAAGCTGGGATCAATTTAAAACATTTGAAGAAAGAGGAGACATTTTTATACAAGCTGTGCATAAACTTATATAAAGTAAATCAAAACATCAGTAGGCTAACACCTACTGATGTTTTGTTACATAGGGCAAAAGTTTCTGCCTAAAGAGGTGGTGTTTATGGGTAATGAAGAAAACGCCTGATTTTATTCTCATCATCGTTACACTTGCGTTGTTAACAATCGGAATGATTATGGTTTATAGTGCGAGTGCGGTTTGGGCCTCTTATAAAATGGGGGACTCATTCTTTTTTGCAAAAAGGCAATTGCTATTCGCAGGTCTTGGTGTAGTGGCTATGTTTTTTATTATGAAAATTGATTATTGGGTGTGGCGTACGTATTCAAAAGTAATTTTGCTAGTTTGCTTCATTCTTCTTATTCTCGTTCTTATTCCTGGAGTAGGTCTTGTTCGAGGAGGAGCGCGAAGTTGGATTGGAATCGGGGCATTTTCCATTCAACCGTCCGAATTTATGAAGTTTGCGATGATTATTTTCTTAGCGAAATTTTTAGCGGAACGACAAAAATTAATTACCTCTTTTAAACGTGGTTTACTACCAGCTTTAGGTTTTGTATTTCTTGCTTTTGGAATGATTATGTTACAGCCGGACCTTGGTACAGGGACGGTAATGGTTGGGACATGTATCATTATGATATTTATCTCAGGAGCAAGAGTCTTTCACTTTGCAATGTTTGGTTTGCTTGGTGTAGCAGGATTTGTAGGGCTAATTGCATCAGCACCGTATCGGATGAAACGTATTACATCATATTTAGACCCGTGGTCAGATCCGCTTGGAAGTGGATTTCAAATTATTCAATCGTTACTCGCAATTGGACCAGGTGGATTATTCGGGCTTGGACTTGGACAAAGTAGACAAAAGTTTCTTTATTTACCTGAACCGCAAACAGATTTTATATTTGCTATCTTATCCGAGGAATTAGGTTTTATTGGTGGTTCATTTGTGTTATTATTATTTAGTCTATTATTATGGCGTGGGATTCGTATAGCTTTAGGAGCGCCAGATTTATATGGTACGTTTTTAGCAGTAGGTATTGTGGCGATGATTGCGATTCAAGTAATGATTAATGTTGGTGTTGTAACAGGATTGATGCCTGTTACGGGTATTACTTTGCCGTTTTTAAGTTATGGTGGATCAAGTTTGACATTAATGTTAATGGCAGTAGGTGTATTATTAAATATAAGTCGCCATTCTCGCTACTAAACCCTGTTTTATAAGACAGGGTTTTTCGTATGTGTACGAAGAAACAATATGTATATAGAAATAAATAAGACTGTAATAAGAAAAAGAGAAGCGGAGGAGTTAGTAGTGCGTGTATTAGTAAGTGGTGGGGGCACTGGAGGTCATATTTATCCGGCTCTTGCTTTAATAAGAGAAATAAAAAAATTAAATCCGGAAGCAAGGTTTTTATATATTGGTACGGAGAATGGATTAGAGAGCACAATCGTGCCCAAAGCAGGTATACCGTTTCAATCTATTGTTATAAGTGGATTTAAGCGTAAAATATCGTTAGATAACGTGAAAACGGTGATGCGTTTCCTAAAAGGTGTACAAGATAGTAAACGATATATTCGTCGTTTCAATCCAGATATTGTAATTGGAACAGGTGGATACGTATGTGGACCTGTTGTATATGCTGCGGCAAAATTAGGTATTCCAACTATTGTACATGAACAAAATAGTGTACCTGGTGTAACGAATAAATTTTTAAGCCGCTATGTTGATAAAGTTGCAGTTTGTTTTGAAGCGGCTGCAGAACATTTTCCGCAGTCAAAAGTGGTCATGACAGGAAACCCACGAGCGTCAGAAGTAATGGATCAAAATGGAATGAAAGGAAAACGTTCAGTAGGTTTATCTCTTCCTAAAAAATCCGTGCTTATTTTTGGTGGCAGCCGTGGGGCTAGACCAATTAACGACGCTTTCGTAGAGGCAATTGAACAGTTTGGAAATAAAAGTTACGAAATATTGTATGTAACAGGTGAAGTTCATTACGATAAAGTGATGGATGCAGTGAAGCAAAAAGGGAACCCGCATAATGTTATTATTAAACCTTTCATTCATAATATGCCAGAAGTACTTACAGGTGTAGATCTTGTTGTTTCAAGGGCTGGAGCAACAACACTTGCAGAATTAACAGCGTTAGGTAAGCCAAGTGTGTTAATTCCGAGTCCTTATGTAACAAATAACCATCAGGAAAAAAATGCACGTTCTGTTGTCGATAAAGGAGCAGCAAAAATGTTGCTTGAAAAAGATTTAACAGCTGAAACACTTATTCGTGATATTGATGAGATTCTATTAGATGCACAAACATTACAAAATATGAAGCTTGCTGCTGGGCAATTAGGTATTCCAGATGCAGCAAATAAGCTGTATGAAGTCATGAATAAGCTTGTAAAAAAATAACGTTAGGTGAACGCCCTGCATACTACTGTAATAAGGATGCTTAGTATGGGGGAGATTGTTTATGGAGCAATTAGTAAATGAGCTTATAGAAGCAAATGTTGGTCGTGTGTTAGTGGATGAACCGTTAGCACGTTATACAACTATGAAAATAGGTGGACCAGCTGATATTTTAATTGTGCCAAAGCATGTTGCCGGTATTGAAAAAACGTTGCAGTTAGTAAAGAAATATAAAACAAAGTGGACTGTAATTGGTCGCGGTTCGAACCTTCTTGTATCTGATCTAGGTATAGAAGGTGTCGTTATTCGTTTAGGAGAAGGATTAGACCACTTAGAAGTCGAAAAACATAGAGTAAGAGTTGGTGGTGGGTATCCCCTGATTAAATTATCAACTTTACTTAGTCGTCAAGGGCTAGCTGGTCTGGAGTTCGCAAGTGGTATTCCAGGAAGTGTTGGCGGTGCAGTGTATATGAATGCAGGAGCACATAAATCGGATATATCAAGCATATTCTCAAAAGCTCTTATTTTGTTTGAAGACGGAACAATTGACTGGTTAACGCATGAAGAAATGGAGTTTTCCTATCGTACATCTGTATTGCAAACGAAACGTCCTGGTATTGTTTTGGAAGCTGAGTTTCAATTGCAGATAGGAGAGCGTGAGGGAATTGTAAGTGTCATGCAAAAGAATAAAGATTACCGTCGTGAAACACAGCCATGGAATCACCCTTGTGCAGGAAGTGTGTTTCGGAATCCAATTCCATACTTTGCAGGAGATTTAATAGAGAAGGCGGGGCTTCGTGGTTATCAAATAGGTGGAGCTCAAATTTCTGAAATGCATGGGAACTTCATTATTAATACTGGTGGAGCTAGCGCGCAAGATGTATTATCTTTAATAGCATTAGTAAAACAAACAATCAAGGATAAATTTAGCGTAGAAATGCATACAGAAGTAGAAATCATTGGAAGATAACGGTTATTCGTTCCGCTCATTATCATTTATGTTATAATAAGAAGATAAGAACGGCATGAGGAACATGCCGTTCTTTATGTTACGTAGGGGGATCGTACATGAAAAATAGTAAAGTGATTAAACTACAGGATCGTGTACCAAAGTTAAAAAATCAACAGAAAAAAAACAAGAAAAATGTTAATCATCGGTTGATTTTATACATATCAATTTTATTTTTATTAGTTCTCTTTTTAATTTATTTTCGGTCTCCGCTTAGCAATATAAAAAAGATAAGCGTGTTTGGAAATCATTATATGACAGATGAACAAGTGATGAAGGAATCAGGTGTGACATATGATACAAGTTATTTCCGAGTGACAGCACATAAAGCAGAAGAAAACTTAACGAAACGAAAAGAAATTAAAGCAGTAAATGTAAAGAAGCGTTTTCCAAATAAAATTGACGTTCATATTGAAGAATATTTAACAATTGGTTATATAAACAAAGATGGGAAATTACAACCGTTATTAGAGAACGGGAAAACACTTGATGTACTCCCGAACGGAAAACTTCCTGTTGCAGCGCCAATTTTTGAACCTTTTAAAGAGGAGAAAATGAAGGAGTTAATTGCTGAGCTTGAAAAATTAACACCAACTATTTTAAGGTCTATTTCTGAAATTCGTTATTCACCGACAAATGCGAATGAAGACCACCTTACTTTATATATGAATGAAGGGTATGAAGTGAGCACTACGATTCAAAATTTCGCAAAACGTATGGAAGCTTATCCACTAATGATAAAGCAAATTGAACCAGGTAGAAAAGCTCTAATTCATTTAGAGGTAGGAGCATACCTTAAATATTTAGATGGTGAAGAAAAGGAACAGTAAAATAGCATTTTTTATAATTGTATAAACGTAATTAAGGGACATACGTTCGGTTTGATGTATCTGAATTTACAAGAATGGTTCATTTGATGAAAAATATGTAAAAATTCTTAGATTCATACTAGGATTGGTACAAGTTTCACTTTTCTATGAGTACATCTTAGTGTAGACTTATACTTGGCGGTAATCTTTACACTTGAAATAGAATTATTTCAAGATAAGCAGTTATTCACAGTTTACTGCGATATTCTTAAATGAATGTTAAATAAAAATAAGAAAAATATAGGGTTAAAAAAGGGAAACGTATAAAGACGTTGAATATTTTTCTTATAAATAGTAAAGTTGCGATTGTTGTTCCATATATTGAGTTGTATGGTATAAATAAAGAAGGAGGTGCCAAAGAATGAACAGCAATGAAATATATGTTAGTCTTGACATCGGTACATCCAATGTTAAAGTCATCATTGGTGAAATGGTTAATGACAGCTTAAACATTATTGGTGTTGGAAATGTAAAATCAAATGGTTTAAAGAAGGGATCGATAGTTGATATAGACGAGACTGTTCGATCAATTAAAAAAGCAATTGAACAAGCTGAGCGCATGGTGGGAATCCACATTGAGCAAGTTGTAGTAGGTGTCAATGCAAACCAGGTACAGCTACTCCCTTGTCACGGAGTAGTCGCTGTTTCAAATGAAGATCGTGAAATCGGGAATGAAGATGTCTTACGCGTTCTAGATGCAGCACAAGTTGTGTCAATTGCTCCAGAACGTGAGTTTATTGATGTGGTACCTCGACAGTTCATTGTAGACGGTCTTGACGAGATTAACGATCCGCGCGGGATGATCGGTGTAAGATTAGAAATGGAAGGTACACTTATTACAGGCTCGAGAACTTTACTACATAACCTACTTCGTTGTGTAGAAAAAGCAGGTCTTGAAATTGTTGATATTTGTCTTCAACCTTTAGCGGCTGCAACAGTTGCTATATCTTCAGATGAAAAAAATAGAGGAGTAGCCCTTGTTGATATGGGGGGAGGATCTACAACTCTATCTATTTTTAAAGATGGAGAGTTACAAGCAACGAGCGTATTACCATTAGGTGGAGACCATATAACGAAGGATATTGCGATTGGGTTGAAAACTTCAACAGAAAATGCAGATCAAATTAAGTTGAAATATGGACATGCTTTTTATGATACAGCGTCTGAAGAAGAGATGTTTACGGTTCCTATTATGGGAAGCGATCAAACAGAACAATATTCTCAGTTGGAATTATCGGATATAATAGAGGCTCGTGTAGAGGAAATTTTAATGTTTGTTCAAGATGAAGTGCGTAAGTTAGGAGTAAAGCAAGTAGCTTCTGGTTATGTACTAACTGGTGGAATTGCTTCTATGCCAGGTGTTCTTGATCTTGCATATGATATTTTACATGAAAATGTTCGTATAGCAACTCCTGATTATATTGGCGTGCGTGAGCCCCAATATACAAGTGGAGTAGGATTAATTAAACATTCTTATCAAAAAGCTAAGTTGCGTGGGAAAAATGTGCAGGAAAAACAAGAGCATTTTGAACCAGTACCAGCACCAGCTCCAACGCCGGTACAACAGCAACCTGCGAAACAAAAAACGCGTAATCAAAACAATAATAATCAAAATGATGACCGTATGATGTCAAAAGTAAAACGTGTATTCCGTTATTTATGGGATTAAAATTGGACACGAAAAATGAGGTTCTAGGGGGATTTCGACATGTTAGAGTTTGATACTACTCAAGATCAATTAGCGAATATAAAAGTTATCGGTGTCGGCGGTGGCGGAAACAATGCTGTAAACCGTATGATTGAACACGGTGTACAAGGTGTAGACTTTATCGCTGTGAATACTGATGCACAAGCATTAAATCTATCAAAAGCTGAAACGAAAATGCAAATTGGTGGAAAATTAACACGTGGACTTGGTGCAGGAGCAAACCCTGAAGTAGGGAAAAAAGCTGCAGAAGAAAGTAAAGAACAGATCCAAGAAGCACTTCGTGGTGCTGATATGGTATTCGTAACTGCTGGTATGGGCGGCGGAACTGGAACTGGTGCAGCTCCAGTTGTTGCTCAAGTGGCAAAAGAATTAGGTGCATTAACAGTTGGTGTTGTCACACGTCCATTTACATTTGAAGGACGTAAGCGTGCAACACAAGCGGCATCTGGTATTGCGGCATTTAAAGAAAATGTAGATACACTTATTGTAATTCCAAACGATCGCTTATTAGAGATTGTTGATAAAAACACGCCAATGTTAGAGGCATTCCGTGAAGCAGATAACGTATTACGTCAAGGTGTTCAAGGTATTTCTGATTTAATTGCAACACCAGGTTTAATTAACTTAGACTTCGCAGACGTAAAGACAATTATGTCTAATAGAGGTTCTGCTTTAATGGGTATTGGTTCTGGTAATGGAGAAAATCGTGCTGCTGAAGCTGCGAAAAAAGCGATTTCTAGTCCATTATTAGAAACATCTATTGATGGAGCTCAAGGTGTTATCATGAACATTACGGGTGGAGCTAACTTAAGCTTATATGAAGTACAAGAAGCGGCAGACATTGTAGCTTCAGCTTCAGATCCAGAAGTAAATATGATCTTCGGTTCGGTTATTAATGAAGGATTAAAAGATGATATCGTTGTAACTGTAATTGCAACTGGTTTTGATGATACAATTGCAACTCAACCACCAAAACCAATTATCCGTCCGAATGTGAATCACACGCAACAACAGCAACAGCCAGTAGCTCAACCACCAAAACAACGTGAAGTAAAACGTGAAATGAAGCGTGAAGAGCCGGTTGTACATGAGCGTCATTCAGATTCAGATGATATCGATATTCCAGCATTCTTACGTAATCGTCGTAGACGATAAAAGAAAAGGAGCATTTATGCTCCTTTTTGTTTTATACAGGGAAAAGATCTGCTAAGCAGGTCTTTTTTTATTGTAATTTATTCCGCTTTTTGCTGGGTAGCCCAATTGGTGCGTACAGATTAAGCTTTCACTTTATCCCGCTTTAATGGGCAGTAAGACCCCACCTCAAAATGCAGCGAAAGCAAAGAAGTTAGGTGGGGATCGGGCTGCCCATTAAAGCCCGATTGGTGAGGGCTAATAATCAGTGGGGGGATGAAGAAAACCCCCACTGATTAAAGTTTGAAAAAAATATAGCATTCTATGAAACATATACTTTTATTTTTTACCGACAGATTATGTCTAGAAAGCACAAAATAACAAAAAAACACCTCCGCAAATTGACACACTTTCCTATTGGATATGCATTATACTAGTCTCAACTTAAAAAAAGAGGTGAATTGTTTGGTTGTTTACGCCGACGTTGTTTGGTTGTTAAACGCCTGCATTGATTTTCTTTTACTTTTATTAACGGCTACCGTGTTAAAAAAGAAGATCAAAAGATGGAGGCTTGTGTTAGGGGCATTTATAGGTTCAACCATTGTTATTTTTGCCTTTACTCCTTTTGCTTCTATGATGACACATCCAATTATGAAACTACTGTACTCGTTACTTATTGTGTATACAGCATTTGGGTTTACAACATTTAGAAATTATGCACAAACTGTTTTTACTTTTTACTTTGTAACCTTTATGGTTGGCGGAGGATTAATGGGCACTCATTTCTTTTTGCAAACGAATGAAATGGTAAATGGGTTGGTTCAATCTCAATCAATTTCTTATGGTGACCCAATTAGTTGGTTGTTCGTTATTTTTGGTTTTCCAATCATTTATTATTTTTCTAAAAAGCGTATTGAAAGCGTAGAGGTTACAAAAATACACTATGATCAAATTGTGAAATTGAAAATTCAATTAGCTGAAGAGGAACTAGAACTCGCAGGTTTAATTGATAGTGGGAATCAACTTTACGACCCGTTAACGAAAACACCTGTTATGATTATGCATATTTCATCGTTAGAACATTGTTTACCAGCTTGGTTAACAGAACAAATTTATTCCAAAACACAGATTCCTCAAATACCAGAAAATGATTCTGGGTGGGCGACAAAATTACGCTTAATTCCTTTCCGAGCAGTAGGAGTAGAGAATCAATTTTTATGGGCAATTAAGCCAGAAAGTGTACAAATTTATCATGAAGGTAGTTCTATTGTCGTCAATAAAGTATTGATTGGATTAAATACACAACAGTTGTCAACCAATGGAGAGTATCAATGTATTGTGCATCCGAAAATGTTAATTTCGCAAAAAATGGTAATTGCTTAATAATGGGAGGCGGGATAATATGATGAAATTAAAATTTTATTTAGTATACCTTTGGTATAAAGTATTGTTGAAATTAGGAATTAAGACCGATGAAATTTATTACATTGGTGGAAGTGAAGCGTTACCACCGCCGTTAACGAAAGAAGAAGAGGAAGTTCTTTTGAATAAATTGCCAAAAGGAGATCAGGCAGCAAGGTCGTTACTGATTGAACGCAATTTACGGCTAGTTGTATATATAGCAAGAAAGTTTGAAAATACAGGGATAAATATTGAAGATTTAATTAGCATTGGAACAATTGGGCTTATTAAAGCGGTAAATACATTTAATCCAGAAAAGAAAATAAAATTAGCAACATATGCATCACGTTGTATAGAAAATGAAATTTTAATGCATTTGCGCCGGAATAATAAAAATCGTTCAGAAGTTTCTTTTGATGAACCGCTTAACATCGATTGGGACGGGAATGAACTTTTATTATCAGATGTATTAGGGACAGACGATGATATTATTACAAAAGATTTAGAGGCTACGGTTGATCGTCATCTTCTAATGAAAGCATTACATCAATTAAATGATCGTGAAAAACAAATTATGGAACTTCGGTTTGGGCTTGCTGGAGGAGAGGAAAAGACGCAAAAAGATGTAGCGGATATGCTTGGGATTTCACAGTCATACATTTCGCGTTTAGAAAAAAGAATCATAAAAAGATTAAGAAAAGAATTTAATAAAATGGTGTAAAGAATAAGACCAGCCGTTATGTAGGCTGGTCTTATTCTCTTTCGTTGTATGAGGAAGGACAACGAAAATGAAAAATGAAGAGAAAACCGCATGCATAAAATCCCCTTCAAAGGAAATACTTTACACTGTACAGCAACTCCCGATAGGAGGGAACACTTTGACGAGAAACAAAGTAGAAATTTGCGGTGTTGATACAGCTAAACTTCCCGTACTAAAAAATGATGAAATGCGTAAATTATTTCGTGAAATGCAAAGTGGAGAGATAAGCGCAAGAGAGAAATTAGTGAATGGAAACTTACGTCTTGTACTGAGCGTCATCCAAAGATTTAATAACAGAGGAGAATATGTTGACGATTTATTTCAAGTTGGTTGCATCGGACTTATGAAATCCATTGATAATTTTGATTTAGGCCAAAATGTAAAATTTTCAACGTATGCTGTGCCGATGATTATTGGGGAAATACGCAGATATTTGCGTGATAACAATCCGATTCGCGTATCTCGTTCATTACGAGATATTGCGTATAAAGCGTTACAAGTAAGAGAAAAGTTGATTGCAGAAAATTCAAAAGAACCAACAGCAATGGATATTGCAAAAGTGCTTGAAGTGACTCATGAAGAAATCGTTTTTGCTTTAGATGCAATTCAAGATCCAGTTTCATTATTTGAGCCGATTTATAACGATGGGGGGGATCCTATCTTTGTTATGGATCAGTTAAGTGATGAAAAACAAAAGGACGAGCAGTGGGTTGAAGAGTTAGCTCTAAAAGAAGGAATGAAGCGTTTAAATGATCGTGAGAAAATGATTATTCGAAAACGTTTCTTCCAAGGAAAAACACAAATGGAAGTTGCAGAAGAAATTGGGATTTCTCAAGCACAAGTGTCACGTTTAGAGAAATCAGCTATTAAACAAATGAATAAGACGATTCAAGGATAAGGTTTCACCATTTATGGTGAGACCTTTTTATATGTCATATAGTTTGTTTGCGCTCATAGTAGGATAGTTGTGTTCATATAATGAAAATAATATGAGGTTGGTAAGAGGGTGCTTCCTGTTCATTTGTGAAACAATGTTTTTTCGATTCGTCATATATAAGGGAGAGGATGAAAGTGATACAAATTTCGGAATTGCAGATGAAAGATATAATAAATGTTTCAGACGGAAAAAGACTGGGGAATATTGGTGATATTGAAATTGATATGAACACAGGGAAGATCGATTCTATTATTATTTCTAAACAGGCACGTATGTTTGGGGTTTTTGGGAAAGACGTAGAAATTGTAATTCCTTGGAAAGAAATTGTGAAAATTGGGGAAGATGTCATACTTGTTAGAGTAAATCCTGTTAATTCTGTAACAGAATCAATACAAACACCGACAATTTCATAAAGAATATTACAAATTCCTCTTTTTTTTCTGTTAGGATTATGAAAAAATAAAAGTATGGTAAAATAGACAGGAAGTACCATGCTTTTTTATGTTATTTTAATTAAAAGGAGCCGCTGTTATGAGAGAACCATTTAAATATGTGGACGGTATACTGTATTTAGAAGCGTGGAAAGAACTTGGAAACATTACTGCTGGATTTACGACAAAAGATGGTGGGGTAAGTACGGGCTCCTTTCATGCAATGAATTTAGGATTACATGTGAATGATATTGCCGAGAACGTTCATGAAAATAGACGCATTTTAGCAAATAAGTTACAAAAACCATTAGAAAACTGGATTTGCTCTGAACAAGTTCATGATCATCATGTTGAAAAAGTAGGACAACAGGAAAAAGGAAGTGGCGTTTATTCATATGAAGACGGCATTTCAAAAACAGATGGCATTTATACGACTAATAATGATGTTCTTTTAACATCTTGTTATGCGGATTGTGTTCCACTCTATTTTTATGCACCATCACATGGTATGATAGGACTTGCGCATGCTGGATGGAAAGGGACTGTAAAAGAGATTGCAAAAGAAATGATTCAAAAATGGAATGCAGAAGGGATTTCGAGTGATGAAATTCATGTTGCGATTGGACCAGCAATTGGATCTTGTTGTTACATTGTTGATGATCGAGTGTTAACAGCAGCAGAGCAAGTAGTAAACGGTTCTGTTCCTTATAAAAAAGTTTCTGACGGGCAGTACGCAATTAATTTAAAAGAAATTAATCGTATATTATGTGTACAAGCAGGCATAAAAGAAGAGAATATTGTAATGTCATCTCTTTGTACAAGCTGTGAAGAGCAACTGTTTTTCTCTCATCGTCGTGATCAAGGTAAGACAGGGAGAATGTTGAGTTTCATAGGTTTTAAGGAGGATGAAAGCAAGTGACAGTACAAACAAATTTAACAACTGTAAACGAAGCAATTAAACAATCTTGCGCGCGAGCGGGACGTTCTTTGCAAGATATTAAACTCGTTGCAGTTACAAAAACGGTAGGAATTGAAAAAACAAACGAAGTAATTGAAGCAGGAATTATCGATTTAGGTGAAAATAGAAATGAAGGTTTCTTACAGAAGTATGAACATTTCGGTTCAAAAGTGAATTGGCATTTTATTGGATCATTACAAACGAGAAAAGTAAAAGAAATCATTAATGAAATCGATTATTTACATTCATTAGATCGTCTTTCACTTGCAAAAGAAATTCAAAAACGTGCGGATAAGAAAGTGAAATGTTTTATTCAAGTGAAAACATCATCTGAAGAATCAAAGCAAGGATTGGCAATAGAAGAAACCGTTTCTTTTATTCAAAGTTTGCAAGAATTGGATAAGATTGAAGTGGTTGGACTAATGACAATGGCTCCGTTTACAGAAGAAGAGGAAGAAATCAGACGCTGTTTTAAGACATTACGTATGCTACAAACAGAGGTGCAGGAGTTAGAATTATTACATGCGCCATGTAAAGAATTATCAATGGGAATGTCTAATGATTACACCATTGCAATTGAAGAAGGTGCTACATATATTCGTTTGGGGACGATTTTAGTAGGAAAAGCGTAAAAGGAAGGAGAATCTTATTATGAGTTGGTCAAAAGTAAAATACTTCTTTTTTGATACACCTGAAGAAAAAGAAGCAGCTCAATATAGTTATGAAAAGGAGCAAACGGACATGAAGAAGCAGCAAGATCCGCCAGAACAACAAGATGTTACGTTTCCAAAAGCGCAAACGAAACAAAATGTTGTGAGCATTGAAACAGCGAAGCAATCCTCAAAAGTTGTTTTATTAGAACCACGCACATATTCGGAAGCGCAAGGAATTGCGGACCATTTAAAAGGTAGACGAGCTGTTGTAATTAATTTACAACGAATGTCTACGGATCAAGCTGTACGTATCGTTGACTTTTTAAGTGGTACTGTATACGCTATAGGCGGGGACATTCAAAAAATAGGACCGAAAACATTTATGTGTACGCCTGAAAATGTAGATATAGTTGGTGCAATTTCAGAGTTATTCGGTGAAGAAGAAGACACAAATATAAAGAGGTGGTAATACGCCATGGAAACAGTTTTAAGGCTTTTAGTTACTGCTATCGAGATTTACTCGTGGGCACTTATTATTTACATTCTCCTATCATGGTTCCCAGGTGCAAAGGAATCAACTTTCGGAGATTTTCTTGCCCGTATTTGTGAACCGTATTTAGAACCATTTCGCAGATTTATTCCGCCGCTTGGTATGATTGACATCTCACCACTTGTTGCGATTTTTGCGTTGAGACTTGCTACAAGTGGTTTAGTAACTTTATTCGGCTATTTCTTATAGTAAGAGGTTAAATACATGAGCATCTACGAGCATTTTAGACCTGATGAAGTGGTCTTTGTGGATAAAGTGTTAGAGTGGAAGCGAGCAGCAGAGTACCATCAAGTGAAGTTAACAGACTTTCTTGATCCAAGACAACAACAAATTGTCACGATGGTAATAGGACAAGGAGATGTTGCTGTACAATTTGATGGTGCAACGTCTCAAGCAGAGCGCAAAAGAGCACTCATTTATCCGGACTATCTAGTAATAAATGAAGAGGAATTTCAAGTAGAAGTATTGGAAATTGACTATCCTTCCAAGTTTTATACGCTAGAGCATAGGCAAATATTAGGTACATTTATGTCTCTCGGTTTAACGAGAGAAAAATGTGGTGATATTTTGCTTCAAGAAGATCGTGCCCAAATTGTAGTCGCGAAAGAAGTTGTATCTTATATTGAGATGAACTTACAATCTATAGGAAAAGTGAAAGTCTCCTTATCACCAGTGCAAGGGGAAAAAATTCTACAGATACAAGAAACGTGGGGGGAGAAATCCGGAACGGTTTCTTCACTTCGTTTAGATGTTATGTTAGCTGAAATGTTACATATATCTAGGCAAAAAGTACAACCTTTCATAAAAAATGGTTTAGTAAAAGTGAATTGGAAAACAGTGGAGCAAACCTCTTATGAATGTTATCCAGGAGATGTTTTTTCAGTGAGAGGATATGGACGCAGTAAATTGTTTTCTGTAGAAGGTAGAACAAAGCGCGACAAATGGAGAATTTTGTATGGTATACTAAAATGATTGGTTTTTTAGAAGGAAATCCTCCTATTTTGTCGAAGAAAAGATATAATTGAAAGAGGAAATTTAGATAACTACTTGGAGGTGGCGTTGTGCCGTTAACACCATTAGATATTCATAACAAAGAATTTGGTCGCGGATTCCGTGGCTATGATGAGGATCAAGTAAATGAGTTTCTTGATCAAATTATCAAAGATTATGAATTAGTCATTCGTGAAAAAAAAGCTTTAGAAGAACAAGTTGCGCAATTAGAAGGGAAGTTAGATCATTTCTCTAATATTGAAGATACGTTAAACAAATCTATCGTTGTTGCACAAGAAGCAGCGGAAGAAGTAAAACGTAATGCGCAAAAAGAGGCAAAATTAATTGTACGTGAAGCTGAAAAGAATGCAGACCGTATTATTAACGAAGCTTTAGTAAAATCAAGAAAAGTTGCTTTTGATATTGAAGAGCTAAAGAAACAAGCGAAAGTATTCCGCACTCGTTTCCGTATGTTATTAGAAACACAGCTTGAAATGTTAAACAACGATGATTGGGATAAACTAATTGAGTTAGAAGACGAAGTAGACGAGCTGTTGAAAAAAGAAGAAACAGTGTAAGCTTGACGTTTTTCGCATTATTACATATAATTTTAAACAACATATTTATTAAGAAAAACGAAGATAGGGATAAGTACCTTTTTCATACCTTATATAGCGAACTGAGGATGGTGTAAGCTCAGGATAAGGAGATAATGGGAATATCACCCTGGAGTTCCGCGCTGAACAAATAGAGTAAGCGTAGGCGTATATTCGCGTTAAGAATATAAAGAGGATTGTATACATACGTATAGAATCTACTAGGGTGGTACCGCGGGAGACTTTCTCGTCCCTTTTTGGGATGAGAAAGTCTCTTTTTTATTCCGTTTTTTAGGTCTTTCTTTTATACATGTAAGGAGGAATTGAGCATGGAGTACAAAAATACATTACTAATGCCAAAAACAGAGTTCCCGATGCGTGGGAATTTACCAAAACGTGAGCCTGCAATGCAAGAAAAGTGGGCGGAAATGAATATTTATGAAAAGGTACAAGAACATACGAAAGGTCGTCCTTTATTTGTACTGCATGATGGACCTCCATATGCGAATGGTGACATTCATATGGGACATGCATTAAATAAAGTATTAAAAGACTTTATCGTTCGTTATAAATCAATGACTGGTTTCTGTGCACCATATGTCCCAGGTTGGGATACACACGGTTTACCAATTGAACAAGCTTTAACAAATAAAGGTGTGAAGCGTAAAGAAATGACAGTTGCTGAGTTCCGTAAGTTATGTGCAGAGTATGCATATGAACAAGTAGAACGTCAGCGTGAGCAATTTAAGCGTTTAGGTGTACGTGCTGATTGGGATAACCCATACATTACTTTAGAGCCAGCATATGAAGCACAACAAATTAAAGTGTTTGGTGATATGGCGAAAAAAGGTTATATCTATAAAGGACAAAAACCAGTTTATTGGTCACCAACGAGTGAATCAGCTTTAGCAGAAGCTGAAATTGAATACCAAGATAAAAAATCTGCATCTATTTACGTAGCATTTCCTGTAAAAGATGGAAAGAACGTATTAGAAGGTGATGAGAAATACATTATCTGGACAACAACGCCTTGGACGTTGCCTGCAAACTTAGGTATTTCTGTTCACCCAGAACTTGAATACGCTATTGTAAAAGTAAATGGTGAAAAATATATTATTGCTTCTGAACTATTTGAGACAGTTGCAAAAACGTTAGAGTGGGAAAACGCTGAAGTTGTGAAAACAGTAAAAGGTAGCGAGCTTGAGTATACAGTTGCAAAGCATCCATTCTACGATCGTGATTCATTAGTTATGCTAGGAGATCACGTAACAACAGATGCAGGTACAGGTTGTGTTCATACAGCACCAGGACACGGGGAAGATGACTTTATTGTTGGTAAAAAGTATGGCTTAGAAGTACTTTGCCCAGTTGATGATAAAGGTGTATTAACAGAGGAAGCACCTGGATTTGAAGGCTTATTCTATGATAAAGCTAACAAGCCAATTACAGAAAAATTAGAAGAAGTAGGCGCGTTACTGAAACTAACATTCATCACGCATTCATATCCACATGATTGGAGAACGAAAAAACCTATTATTTTCCGTGCGACAGCACAGTGGTTTGCATCTATTGAAGCATTCCGTAAAGAGTTATTAGAAGCTGTTGCGGAAACAAAATGGGTACCAGCATGGGGCGAAACTCGTCTTCATAACATGGTTCGTGACCGTGGTGACTGGTGTATTTCTCGTCAGCGTGCATGGGGTGTGCCAATTCCAGTATTCTATGCTGAGAATGGTGATCCAATTATTACGGATGAAACAATTAACCACGTAGCAGATTTATTCCGTGAACACGGTTCTAACGTATGGTTTGAGCGTGAAGCGAAAGATCTATTACCAGAAGGATTTACACATTCAGGTAGCCCAAATGGTGAATTCCGTAAAGAAACAGACATTATGGATGTATGGTTCGACTCAGGTTCTTCTCACCAAGCGGTATTAGAAGAGCGCGATGACTTACAACGTCCAGCTGATTTATATTTAGAAGGATCTGACCAATATCGTGGTTGGTTTAACTCTTCATTATCGACAGCAGTTGCTGTAACAGGTAAGGCGCCATATAAAGGCGTACTAAGCCATGGTTTCGTATTAGATGGTGAAGGCCGTAAAATGAGTAAGTCGATTGGAAACATCGTCGTACCGAAGAAAATTATGGATCAATTAGGCGGAGATATTTTACGCTTATGGGTATCTTCTGTTGACTATCAATCTGACGTACGTATTTCGGATGATATTTTAAAACAAGTAGCAGAAGTGTATCGTAAAATCCGTAACACATTCCGTTTCTTATTAGGAAACTTAGACGACTTTAAGCCAAGTGAAAATACAGTAGCTGTAGCTGAACTTCGTGAAGTAGATCGTTACATGTTAGTGAAATTAAATGACTTAATTACAAAAGTAAAAGAAGCATATGAGACATACGACTTCGCTGCTGTATATCATGCAATTCATAACTTCTGTACAATTGATTTAAGTTCATTCTACTTAGACTTTGCAAAAGACATTTTATACATTGAAGGTGCGAACCATGAAGATCGTCGTGCAATTCAAACTGTATTATATGATGTTCTTGTTGCATTGACGAAACTTGTAACACCAATCTTACCGCATACAGCTGATGAAGTATGGCCATACATTCCAGGTGTAACAGAAGAAAGTGTACAATTAACTGATATGCCAGAAGCTGTACAATTAGATGGTGCAGAAGCATTAAAAACAAAATGGGATGCATTTATGACATTGCGTGATGACGTATTAAAAGCGTTAGAAGTAGCTCGTAATGAAAAGGTAATCGGTAAGTCATTAAATGCAAGCATTACGCTATATCCAACTGCAGAAATGAAAGCTATGTTAGAGTCTATTAACGAAGACTTAAAGCAATTATTCATCGTTTCTGAGTACAAACTTGGTGGCATGATGGAAGAAGCGCCAGCAGATGCACCGAAGTATGAACATACAGCGGTTGTTGTTGTTCAAGCAACTGGTGAAACATGTGAACGTTGTTGGGTAGTTTCAGAAACAATTGGTAAAGATGCTGAACATGAAACATTATGTGAGCGTTGTGCAACGGTTGTTAAAGAAAATTATGTAAAATAATAAGGGGTGACTGCACGTAAAGTGCAGTCATTTTTTTGGTTAACAGTATATTGAAATAACTTTCACTCTCTTTCCTATGAAGGAAAAATGTGTGAGAGGTAAGCATATAAATTTCGGACACACTAATCGTACATTGCAACTGGGAGGAATGTACACGTGAATGAAATGTATATGGAAATCAAAGAAGAATTGCAATTGATGCGAAAAGAGTTACAAGAGAGGCTAGCTAAAGAGGTTATGTACAAATATAATACAGAGTTTAGCGAAGAGCTTGGGTATGAAATTAAGGAAGAGATAAAGAAAAAACTTTTATTACATGATATAAAAGAGGATTTAAAAGATGTAGAACGTGCATTATTTAAAATGGAAATAGATATGTATGGTATTTGTGAAGACACAGGGAGAGTAATGTCGGTAAAACAAATGAAAACGATGCCGACTGCACGTACCATTCATGAATTTTTCTATGAAAAAGTAAATGTATGAATGTGCACAACGATATTATATTACCTTTTTTTAATTTATTTTATTCTTCTATAAAGGTTCATTGTGAAAAGGTTGCAGCTATGCTAAAATTTTGAGGTACACTGTCTTTGTGGGGGAAATGAAAATGATATATTATGTAATAGCGTTATTCGTCATTGCCATCGATCAAATATCGAAATGGCTAATTGTAAAGAACATGGAATTGGGTACGAGTATTCCGATTATCGATAATGTATTATACATAACATCACATCGAAATAGAGGAGCTGCTTGGGGCATTTTAGAAAATAAAATGTGGTTTTTCTACATTATTACAGTCGTTTTTGTAGCATTTATCGTATTTTATATGAAAAAATATGCAAAAACAGACAAGCTTCTAGGAATTTCATTAGGTCTAATTTTAGGCGGAGCAATTGGTAATTTTATTGATCGTGTATTTAGACAAGAAGTAGTGGATTTCATTCACGTGTATATTTTCTCGTACAACTATCCAGTATTCAATATCGCTGATTCAGCATTATGTATTGGTGTTGTATTAATTATTATTCAAACATTATTAGAAGGCAAGAAAACGAAGGAGTAATTGAATGAGTGAAGTAGTACAAGTAACAGTTGCAGAAGAACAAAAAAATGAGCGAATTGATAAATTCGTTGCAGGAATAAATAATGAATGGTCACGTACACAAGTACAACAATGGATTAAAGATAACGTTGTTACAGTTAATGGAAAAGCTGTAAAAGGGAATTATAAAGTTAGAGAAAATGATGAAATTACAGTGACGATTCCTGAGCCAGAAGAGTTAGATATTCAGCCAGAAGATATGAATTTAGAAATTTATTATGAAGATGCAGATGTACTTGTTGTTAATAAGCCGCGTGGTATGGTTGTGCATCCAGCACCAGGTCATACAAGTGGTACACTTGTGAACGGTCTTATGCACCATTGTACAGACTTATCGGGCATTAACGGTGTAATGCGCCCAGGTATCGTGCATCGTATTGATAAAGATACATCAGGCTTATTAATGGTTGCTAAAAATGATATGGCACACGAATCACTTGTAAATCAACTTGTAGCAAAAACAGTAACGAGACGTTACAAAGCGATTGTACACGGTGTTATTCCGCATGATAAAGGAACGATTGATGCTCCGATTGCTCGTGATAAGAAAGAGCGTCAAAGTATGACGGTTGATGAAAATGGTAAGCATGCTGTTACGCATTTCCAAGTGTTAGAGCGATTCAAAGATTTCACACTTGTAGAATGTCGCTTAGAAACAGGGCGTACACACCAAATTCGTGTTCATATGAAATATATTGGCTATCCACTTGCAGGAGATCCAAAGTATGGACCAAAGAAAACATTAGACATGAATGGACAAGCACTTCACGCAGGTATTTTAGGATTTGACCATCCTCGTACTGGTGAATATATTCAGTTTGAGGCACCGATTCCAGAAGTGTTTGAAGATGCATTAAATATTTTACGAAAATAGTATTGACAAATCATAAGAAAACTGAGATACTGACAACAGTTAAATAATGATCCTTTAACACAGCCCCGTGAGGTTGAGAAGGTAACGGTTTGAAATACATAGGGTATGCTGTACCCTTTTTCAAAAGTCCTCTCGCACACGCTGAGAGGACTTTTTTTATACCATTACTCTCACGCAAGAAAAAAGCTTGGAGGTGTAGAGCATGCAAGAGAAAGCTGTCGTTTTAGATGACCAAATGATTCGCCGCGCTTTAACACGAATTAGTCATGAAATCGTGGAACGAAATAAAGGTGTCGATAATTGTGTTCTTGTCGGAATTAAAACTCGTGGAATTTTTATTGCACAACGTTTGGCAGAACGAATTGGTCAAATTGAAGGAAAAGAAATGGAAGTTGGAGAGTTAGACATTACGTTATATCGAGATGATTTAACACTACAATCGAAAAATAAAGAACCACTTGTAAAAGGTTCTGATATCCCTGTAGATATTACGAAGAAAAAAGTTATCCTTGTGGATGATGTATTATATACAGGCAGAACTGTTCGAGCAGCAATGGATGCTCTTATGGATTTAGGTAGACCATCACAAATCCAACTAGCGGTTCTTGTTGATAGAGGTCATCGTGAACTACCAATTCGCGCTGATTATGTAGGAAAGAATATTCCAACATCAAGTGAAGAGCGTATCGAAGTTGATTTGCAAGAGACAGATCAACAAGATCGAGTAAGCATATACGATAAGTAAAGCCCTTTTAAATGTAGTCCTGTGAGGCTGCCAAAGGGTCTTGGCTTTCATATGTCAAATTTGGCATACGAAAGTGTAGGACTCTTTGTGCACAGGCACAAAGAGTTTTTTTATTGCAAAGATTTAAACTGAAGGAGGATGTAACAATGGAACAAAAGCCAGTGTTAGACGTTAATGAAGTACCGAAACCGGGAAAATGGTTATTTTTAAGTATACAACATTTGTTCGCGATGTTTGGATCAACAGTGCTTGTTCCGTTTTTAACAGGATTGAATCCGTCAGTAGCATTAATATCAAGTGGATTAGGAACGTTAGCGTTTCTTCTTATAACGAAAGGTCAAGTACCTGCCTATCTTGGATCATCATTCGCCTTTATCGCACCGATTATAACAGCGAAAACGGCAGGGGGACCTGGAGCAGCAATGCTTGGTGGTTTGCTAGCAGGACTTGTATACATCTTAATCTCACTCGGAATTAAGAAATCAGGATCAGAGTGGATTATGAAATTACTACCACCAATCGTAGTTGGTCCAGTAGTAATGGTAATCGGGCTAGCTTTAGCACATACAGCAGTTAACATGGCGATGAATGGTGCGGATGGCAAATATAGCTTTACACACTTTTCAGTAGCATTAGTAACATTAGCAATTACAATCATATGCTCAATATTCGGAAGAGGATTTTTCAGTATCATACCAGTGTTACTTGGCATTATCGGCGGATATATTTTCGCTTACTTCCAAGGGTTAGTAGACTTAAAGCCGGTAGCTGAGGCAAAATGGTTTGTTGTACCAGATTTCACGGTACCATTTGTAACATACACACCAGAGTTTTCATGGAAGATTGTACTCTTGATGGTACCAGTTGCACTAGTAACAATTTCAGAACATATCGGACATCAAATTGTATTAGGAAATGTTATTAAAAGAGATTTAATTAAAAAACCAGGTTTACACCGTTCAATCTTCGGTGATGGAGTAGCCACATTAATCGCATCGCTAATCGGTGGACCACCGAATACAACGTATGGTGAAAACATCGGCGTGCTAGCAATTACAAGAGCGTACAGTGTATACTTATTCATCGGTTCAGCGGTATTCGCAATCATGTTCGGATTTATCGGTAAGATTTCTGCACTGATTCATTCGATCCCAACACCAGTTATGGGTGGTGTATCAATCTTACTATTCGGTGTAATCGCATCAAGCGGATTACGCATGATGGTAGACGATAAAACAGATTTAAGTGACAAACGAAACTTAATGATTGCATCAGTAATACTAGTAATCGGTATTGGTGGAGCGGTACTTCACGTAGGAGAATCATTCCAAGTAGAAGGAATGGCACTAGCAGCAATTGTAGGTGTACTGTTAAATCTACTACTACCAGAAACGAAACAAATAAAACAATCTAAGCAGATTGCTTCATAATAATAACCTTTTAATTCAGTCCTGTGAGACCGGAAAGGGTGGCTTCTTTCTTGCACCCTAGTCTCACATGACTAGGGTATTTTTATGCAAAGGTTGTTATAAAAATACAAAAGTGGTAACATAAAAATCAGAAAGATGAGGGATGACGATGAGCCATTTGTTAACGATGAGTGAATTATCGGAAGTAGAAATTTCAGAAATCCTAAAAGACGCAGAAGATTTTGCGAATGGGAAAGAGAGCAAAACGACAGAGCAAACTTTTGTTGCGAACTTGTTCTTTGAGAATAGTACGAGAACAAGATTTAGCTTTGAAGTTGCTGAGAAGAGATTAGGACTTGATGTTTTAAACTTTTCAGCTGATGCATCTAGCGTACAAAAAGGAGAAACTTTATACGATACGATAAGAACACTAGAATCAATCGGAACAAAAGCAGTGGTCATCCGCCATGAGCAAGATCGCTACTTCGATGAACTAAAAGATCAGGTGAATATCCCGATCTTAAACGCTGGAGATGGATGTGGAAACCACCCAACGCAGTGCCTACTCGACCTTCTTACAATTAAACAAGAGTTTGGAAGATTTGAAGGTTTGAAGATTGCAATAGTAGGAGATGTTCGTCATAGCCGAGTAGCACGTTCTAATGCAGAAGCATTAACGAAGCTAGGTGCAACAATTTACTTTGCAAGTCCAGAAGAGTGGAAAGATGAAGACAACACATTTGGAACATACAAACCATTAGATGAACTTGTTCCGGAAGTGGATGTAATGATGTTACTTCGTGTACAACATGAGCGTCATGATCATTATGAAACAGACATTATGAAAGAGTATCATGAGAAACACGGATTAACAGTGGAAAGAGAAAAGCGTATGAAAGAAGGAAGCATTATTATGCATCCAGCTCCTGTAAACCGAGATGTTGAAATTGCAAGTGAACTTGTTGAGTGTGAGCGTTCACGCATATTTAAACAAATGGAAAATGGAGTTTACGTAAGAATGGCTGTACTAAAACGCGCCTTACCAAATGTATTAGGAGGAATGAAACATGAATTATTTGTTTAAAGATGGTCGTTATATGAATGAAGAAGGAAAAATCGTAGCAACGGATCTTCTCGTACAAGACGGTAAAATCGCTAAGGTAGCAGAAAATATTACGGCAGATAATGCTGAAGTAATCGATGTGAACGGAAAGTTAATCGCACCTGGATTAGTAGATGTACACGTACACCTTCGTGAACCAGGTGGTGAACATAAAGAAACAATTGAAACAGGTACGCTAGCAGCGGCAAAAGGTGGATTCACAACAATTTGCGCAATGCCAAATACACGCCCAGTACCAGATTGCAGAGAACATATGGAAGACTTACAAAATCGTATTAAAGAAAAAGCGCATGTTAACGTACTACCATATGGAGCAATTACAGTACGTCAAGCGGGTTCTGAAATGACAGATTTCGAAACGTTAAAAGAACTTGGAGCATTTGCTTTCACTGATGACGGTGTAGGTGTACAAGATGCTAGCATGATGTTAGCTGCTATGAAACGTGCAGCGAAATTAAATATGGCAGTAGTTGCGCACTGTGAAGAGAATACTCTTATTAATAAAGGTTGTGTACATGAAGGGAAGTTTTCTGAGAAACACGGATTAAACGGTATCCCATCAGTATGTGAATCTGTACATATTGCAAGGGATATACTGCTTGCTGAAGCGGCAGATTGTCACTATCACGTATGTCATGTAAGTACGAAAGGATCTGTACGTGTAATACGTGATGCGAAACGCGCTGGAATTAAAGTAACAGCAGAAGTAACACCCCATCACTTAGTGTTATGTGAAGATGATATCCCATCAGCTGATCCTAACTTTAAAATGAACCCACCGCTTCGTGGAAAAGAAGATCATGCAGCATTAATTGAAGGTTTATTAGATGGAACAATCGATATGATTGCAACTGATCATGCACCGCATACAGCGGAAGAGAAAGCGCAAGGAATTGAAAGAGCACCGTTCGGAATTACTGGTTTTGAAACAGCATTCCCACTTCTATACACAAACCTTGTGAAAAAAGGAATTATTACACTAGAACAGTTAATTCAATTCTTAACAGAAAAGCCAGCTGATACATTCGGCTTAGAAGCAGGTCGCCTGAAAGAAGGTAGAACAGCTGATATTACAATCATTGATTTAGAACAAGAAGAAGAGATTGATCCAACAACATTCTTATCAAAAGGAAAAAACACACCATTCGCAGGTTGGAAATGCCAAGGATGGCCGGTAATGACAATCGTTGGTGGTAAGATCGCATGGCAAAAGGAGAGTGCATTAGTATGAAAAGACAACTTATCTTAGAAGATGGAACAGTATTAATTGGAACAGGTTTCGGAGGAGAAATCGAAAAGTCAGGTGAGGTTGTATTTACAACAGGAATGACTGGATATCAAGAAACATTATCTGATCCATCATATTGCGGTCAAATTGTAACATTCACGTACCCATTAATCGGAAACTACGGCATCAACCGTGACGATTTTGAATCGATTCACCCATCTGTAAATGGTTTAATCGTAAACGAAATTTGTGATCACCCATCAAACTTCCGTAATGAAATTTCGTTAAATGACTACTTAAAAGAAAGAAACATTCCAGGATTAGCAGGAATTGATACGAGAAAATTAACGAGAAAAATTCGTCAATACGGTACATTACGCGGACGCCTTTGTAACATGGATGCAGATGTAGAATACATCGTAAGCCAATTAAAAGCGACAGTATTTACAGACCATGTAAAACGAGTATCAACGAAAGATCCATACCCAAGCCCAGGCCGCGGACATCGTGTTGTATTAGTAGACTTCGGCATGAAACATGGTATTTTAAGAGAATTAAATAAACGTGATTGTGATGTAATTGTAGTTCCTTACAACACGACAGCTGAAGAAATTTTACGCCTTAGCCCAGATGGAATTATGTTAAGTAACGGACCTGGGGATCCAAAAGATGTACCAGAAGCAATCGAAATGTTAAAAGACATTATCGGTAAAGTTCCTTTATTCGGAATTTGCCTAGGACACCAACTATTCGCTTTAGCGTCTGGTGCGAATACAAGTAAGTTAAAATTCGGTCACCGTGGTTTAAACCATCCAGTAAAAAATCTTGCAACTGGAAAAGTAGCAATTACATCTCAAAACCATGGTTACGCAGTAGAAGAAGAATCAGTTGAAAATACAGAACTTGAAATTACACATGTTGCTTTAAATGATGGAACAGTAGAAGGTCTTCGTCATAAGAAGTTCCCAGCATTTACAGTTCAATACCATCCAGAAGCTTCAGCAGGACCAGAAGATGCAAATGATTTATTCGAAGATTTCTTAACAATGATTGAAAACTTCAAGAAAGAAGGGGAAGAGTTATGCCAAAACGCCTAGACATTAACACAATTTTAGTAATCGGATCAGGACCAATTGTAATTGGGCAAGCAGCGGAGTTTGACTACTCTGGAACACAAGCTTGTCAATCTCTTAAAGAGGAAGGTTACAAAGTAATCCTTGTTAACTCTAACCCAGCGACAATTATGACAGATACTGCAACAGCAGATAAAGTATACATTGAGCCTTTAACATTAGAATTCGTAAGCCGAATCATTCGTAAAGAACGTCCAGATGCAATCTTACCAACATTAGGCGGTCAAACAGGTTTAAACATGGCTGTTGAACTTGCAAAATCAGGCGTACTTGAAGAATGCGGAGTTGAAATTTTAGGAACAAAATTATCAGCAATCGAGCAAGCGGAAGATCGTGATTTATTCCGTACATTAATGCAAGATTTAAATGAACCAACACCACCAAGTGAAATTATTCATAACCTTGATGAAGCATATGGCTTTGTAAACGAAATTGGTTATCCAGTAATCGTTCGTCCAGCATTCACATTAGGCGGAACGGGCGGCGGAATTTGCCATAACGAAGAAGAGTTAATTGAAATCGTAACAAGTGGTTTAAAACATAGCCCAGTAACACAATGTTTATTAGAGAAAAGTATTGCTGGTTGTAAAGAAATTGAATATGAAGTAATGCGTGATTCAAATGATAACGCGATTGTAGTATGTAACATGGAAAACATCGATCCAGTTGGTGTTCATACAGGTGATTCTATCGTTGTAGCACCGAGCCAAACGCTAAGCGACCGTGAATACCAAATGTTACGTAATACTTCATTACGAATTATTCGTGCACTAGGAATTGAAGGTGGATGTAACGTTCAGCTTGCACTAGATCCATATAGCTTCCAATACTATGTAATCGAAGTAAACCCACGTGTAAGTCGTTCATCTGCATTGGCATCTAAAGCAACTGGATATCCAATTGCGAAATTAGCAGCGAAAATTGCAGTCGGCTTAACATTAGATGAAATCGTAAACCCAGTAACACAAAAAACTTACGCTTGCTTCGAGCCAGCATTAGACTATGTTGTTTCAAAAATTCCACGCTGGCCATTTGATAAGTTTGAATCAGCGAACAGAACACTTGGAACGCAAATGAAAGCAACTGGTGAGGTTATGTCAATCGGACGTAACTTAGAAGAATCATTATTAAAAGCGGTTCGTTCTTTAGAGCTTGGCATTTATCACTTAGAATTAGACCACTTAAAAGAACTTGATAAAGAAACAATGAAAAAACGCATTATTAAAGCAGATGATGAGCGACTGTTTATCGTAGCAGAAGCAATTCGTCAAGGTGTAACGAAAGAAGAGATTAACGAATGGTGTGAAATGGACTTCTTCTTCTTACAAAAAGTTGAAAACATCGTAAATATGGAACGCGAAGTAAAAGCGAATGTAGGAAATATGGAAGTACTACAAACTGCAAAAGAAATGGGCTTCAGCGATCACTACATCGCAGCAGCTTGGAACAAAACGGAGCGCGAAATTTACGATATGCGTAAAGAAAATAATATGACGCCAGTATTCAAAATGGTAGATACTTGTGCGGCAGAGTTTGAATCTGCAACACCGTATTACTACAGCACATACGCTGATGAGAACGAATCAATTGTAACAGATCGTAAGAGTGTAGTAGTTCTAGGATCTGGTCCAATCCGCATTGGTCAAGGTGTTGAGTTTGACTATGCAACAGTTCACTCAGTATGGGCAATTAAAGAAGCTGGATATGAAGCAATTATTATTAACAATAACCCAGAAACTGTTTCAACAGACTTCAGTATTTCTGACAAATTATACTTTGAACCATTAACGATTGAAGATGTAATGCACATCATCGATTTAGAAAAACCAGAAGGTGTTATCGTTCAGTTCGGTGGACAAACGGCAATTAACTTAGCGGCAAAATTAGAAGAACATGGTGTGAAGATTTTAGGAACATCACTTGAAGACTTAGACCGTGCAGAAGATCGTGATAAATTCGAAGCTGCTTTAACAAAACTTGGTATCCCACAACCAGTTGGTAAAACAGCAACGACTGTAGAACAAGCGGTAGCAATCGCAGAAGAAATTGGTTACCCAGTATTAGTAAGACCATCTTACGTACTAGGTGGACGTGCGATGGAAATCGTATATCGTCAAGAAGAACTACTGCACTACATGAAAAATGCAGTTAAAGTTCACGCAGATCACCCAGTATTAATCGACCGTTACATGGTCGGTAAAGAAATTGAAGTAGATGCAATTTCAGACGGTGAGAATGTATTCATTCCAGGTATTATGGAACATATTGAACGCGCTGGAGTTCACTCTGGTGACTCAATTGGAGTATATCCGCCACAAAGCTTATCTGAAAAATTAAAAGAACAAATCATTGAACATACTATTGCACTTGGAAAAGGATTAAACATTGTTGGATTACTAAATATCCAGTTTGTAGTATTCAAAGATCAAGTGTACGTAATTGAAGTAAATCCACGTGCGAGCCGTACAGTACCATTCTTAAGTAAAATTACAGGTGTACCAATGGCAAACGTTGCAACGAAAGTTATTTTAGGGCAAAACCTAGTAGAGCAAGGATACGGAACGGGTTATCACCCAGAAGAGAAAGAAGTATATGTAAAAGCTCCGGTATTCTCATTCGCGAAACTACGCTCAGTTGATACAACATTAGGACCTGAAATGAAATCAACAGGGGAAGTAATGGGTAAAGATTTAACGCTTGAAAAAGCATTATACAAAGGGTTAGTTGCTTCAGGAATTAACATCCCAACGCACGGATCAGTAATCATTACTGTAGCGGATAAAGATAAAGAAGAAGCAATGGAAATTGCAAAACGTTTCCACGAAATCGGCTATAACTTATTAGCAACAGCTGGAACAGCACAATCGTTAGCAGAGCAAAACATTCCAGTGCAAGTTGTTAATAAAATTGATTCTGAAGAATACAACTTACTTGATATTATCCGTCAAGGAAAAGCACAGTTTGTAATCAATACATTAACAAAAGGCAAACAACCAGCGCGTGATGGTTTCCGCATTCGCCGTGAATCAGTAGAAAATGGTGTGGCTTGCTTAACATCACTTGATACAACGAGAGCAATCTTACGAGTATTAGAATCTATGACATTCTCAGCTCATTCAATGAAAGAAATTACGCAAACAAAGCGTCACGAGGTGGTACATGCATGATGCAAAAGCAAAATATGATCGTCGTTAATCAAAAAGAAATCGCAAAAAACATTTACGAATTAGTGCTTCAAGGAACTTTAGTACAGCAAATGAACGAACCAGGGCAGTTTGTACACATTAAGGTGGCAGAGGGCATTGCGCCCCTTCTGCGCCGCCCGATTAGTATTTGTAATGTAGATCAAGAGAAGAACGAATTTACAATGCTATATCGTGCAGAAGGACAAGGGACAAAAACATTAGCAACTAGAAAACAAGGTGAAATGGTAGACGTACTAGGACCGTTAGGACACGGTTTTCCTGTAGAAGAAGCAGAAGCTGGTCAAACAGCATTACTAGTAGGCGGGGGAATTGGTGTACCACCACTTTATGAATTATCACAGCGCCTCGTTGCAAAAGGTGTACGCGTAATTCACATCTTAGGTTTTCAAACGAAAGATGTTGTTTTCTATGAAGAAAAATTTGCAGAACTTGGTGATACGTACGTTGCGACAGTAGACGGTACACACGGTACAAAAGGATTTGTCACAGATGTAATTGATCATTACGGAATTGACTTTGATATTCTTTATTCGTGTGGTCCGTTAGCGATGCTTCGTGCATTAGAAGGACGTTACAAAGAGAAAAAAGCCTATATTTCATTAGAAGAACGTATGGGCTGTGGTATTGGAGCTTGTTTCGCATGTGTATGCCACTTACAAGAAGATCCAAGTGGACATTCTTACAAGAAGGTGTGTAGCGACGGACCAGTATTTCCAATCGGGGAGGTTGTACTATGAACAGATTGCAAGTTGAATTACCGGGATTATCATTAAAAAATCCAATTATACCAGCATCTGGATGCTTTGGGTTTGGTCGTGAATATGCACAGTTTTACGATTTAAGTGTACTAGGATCAATCATGATTAAAGCGACGACAGAACAACCACGCTATGGAAATCCTACGCCTCGTGTTGCTGAAACACCGGGCGGCATGTTAAATGCAATCGGACTTCAAAACCCAGGATTAGAAAAAGTAATGAATTCTGAATTACCATGGTTAGAACAATTTGATCTTCCAATCATTGCAAACGTTGCAGGTTCACAAGCTGAGGATTACGTAGCGGTTGCAAAGGAAATTTCTAAAGCGCCTAATGTCCATGCACTAGAATTAAATATTTCTTGTCCAAACGTAAAAACAGGTGGTATCGCCTTTGGTACAAATCCTGAAATTGCTGCTGATTTAACGAAGCGAGTAAAAGAGGTTTCTGAAGTACCTGTATACGTGAAGTTGTCACCGAACGTGGCAAACATTGTGGAAATTGCAAAAGCGATTGAAAATGCAGGTGCAGATGGTTTAACGATGATTAATACATTGCTTGGTATGCGTCTAGATTTAAAAACAGCTAAACCAATTTTAGCAAACCGTACAGGCGGATTATCAGGTCCTGCGATTAAGCCAGTAGCAATTCGTATGGTACATGAAGTAAGTCAAGCGGTTAACATTCCAATTATCGGAATGGGCGGTATTGAAACAGCGGAAGATGTAATTGAATTCTTCTACGCTGGCGCAAGCGCAGTTGCAGTAGGTACAGCGAACTTTATCGATCCGTTCGTATGTCCGACAATTATTGAAGAGTTACCAGCATTACTAGATGAATTAGGATTTGATCACATTTCGGAATGTCAAGGAAGGAGCTGGAAGCAAACATGTCACAGTCGTTAATCGTTGCACTAGATTTTCCGGGGAAACAAGATGTAGAACAATTCTTGCGCCACTTTGAAGGGGAAGAGTTATTTGTCAAAGTTGGTATGGAGTTATTTTATAAAGAAGGCCCTGCAATTATTACGTACTTAAAAGAAAAAGGACATAAGATTTTTCTAGATTTAAAACTTCATGATATTCCAAATACAGTAAAAAGCGCTATGCGTAGCCTAGCTAGTCTAGATGTAGATATGGTAAATGTTCATGCTGCTGGGGGAAACAGCATGATGAAAGCTGCGATTGAGGGATTAGAGGAAGGTAAGCAAGAAGGAAAAGAGAGACCGATTTGTATTGCAGTTACACAACTAACAAGCACTTCGGAAGCTATGATGAAAAAAGAGATCGGCATTGAGAAAACGTTAGAAGAAGCGGTTGCTCATTATGCAAAATTAACGAAAGAAAGTGGACTTGATGGCGTTGTTTGCTCAACGCTTGAAGTTCCAAAATTACGTGAAGTATGCGGAGATGGATTTGTAACAGTAACACCGGGGATTCGTCTTGCAAGCGATGATGTAAATGACCAGGTGCGCGTAGCAACACCGAAACGTGCGAGGGAACTTGGCTCAAGCTACATCGTAGTTGGACGTAGTATTACAAAAGCAGAAAATCCGCTTGAAGCGTATAAAACAGTAAAACAACAGTGGGAAGGTGTAACAGTATGAAAAAAGAAATCGCATCGCATTTATTAGAAATTGGAGCAGTATTTTTACAACCGAATGATCCATTTACATGGTCTTCAGGTATGAAATCACCAATTTATTGTGATAACCGTTTAACTTTATCTTATCCGAAAGTACGTCAAGCAATTGCAGCTGGATTAGAAGAGTTAATTAAAGAGCACTTCCCAACTGTAGAAGTTATTGCAGGAACAGCAACTGCTGGTATTGCGCACGCTGCATGGGTAAGCGATCGTATGGATTTACCAATGTGCTACGTACGTAGTAAAGCAAAAGGTCACGGTAAAGGGAACCAAATCGAAGGAAAAGCTGAAAAAGGTCAAAAAGTAGTAGTAGTAGAAGACTTAATTTCAACTGGCGGTAGTGCAATTACATGTGTAGAAGCACTTCGCGAAGCTGGCTGTGAAGTATTAGGAATCGTATCAATCTTCACATATGAGCTAGAAGCAGGAAAAGAAAAGCTAGAATCAGCTAACGTAGCATCATATTCTTTAAGTGATTACAGTGCATTAACTGAAGTTGCAGCAGAAAAAGGTATGATCGGACAAGCTGAAACGAAAAAATTACAAGAGTGGCGTAAAGATCCAGCTAACGAAGCCTGGATCACAGCGTAAAACGAAAAAAGACGACTGCGGGGGAACGCGGTCGTCTTTTTATATCACTGTTAAAACTTCATGTAAAGAGCATATAGTAGGAATATTGTACTTGAGTTGCGAGTTATCCCGATTTAACCATATCCCTTGCATTCCAGCTGCTGTACTACTAATTGCATCAGTCTCTAATCGATCGCCAATATAATAGCAATCTTTCATTTCAAGATTCAATTGTAATACGGCTCTGTGAAACATTTCAATGTTTGGTTTTGATACCCCAATTTCACTAGAAGTAAAAATATATTTGAAATACTGTAGAATGTTTAAGGCTGTTAATTTTTCGATTTGTTGTTCATATTCACCATTACTAATGATACCTAGTGAGTGTCCTCTTTGCTGTAAGCTTTGTAATGTATAGAGTACATCTTCAAACAGGGTCCAGTTTTTCTTATATAGTTCTATATATTGATTGAATCTATGCTGAGATTCTTTGGGTGATAGGTTTACTCCATATGTTTTAAATAAATGATACATTCGCATTAATTGTTGTTCTTGAAAAGATAATTCCCTGGATAAAAATTTGTTGAAATATTCTTCTGATAATTCATGCCAGACTTCTGTTGCCTCTAATTCATTGCCTGAAAAAATAGTATTATATATTTGAAAAAAATCAATAATACCATTTCTTTCAGCAGCCTCATAATCAAGTAAAGTTCCATCAATATCAAAGAAAATCATATTCCTGTCTCCTTGCTAACAACTATTTAGCGTTTTCAGCAACCTCATATCCTTTCACAAACAATAGCGTCATATAAGAAACAAGAAATGAGAAGATGCTGTACATGCCAACCCAAAAGAAAAATTTTGGAGTAAAGGCGATAACACCTATTATTAAAAAACTAGCAAACGTTACAATCGGCATTACGTAATACGTTTTCGTTTTGCGTGTTCCAATAACAGATACGATAAAGATAAATAACGGACAAATTAATAAGACGAAAATCAATTCATTCATAGGTATGTCCCCTTTTCTAATTGCAGTAATCTGTTTCTTATAAACGTTTTGAAATAATTACTCTCCTAATATAATTTCGCTAAGTAATAACGAATCCCTCTTGAAAACTGATAATTCATGATGAATTTTACAAGCAAAAAACGTAAGCAAGAGAACACTTGCTTACGCTATAGAATAAACATCGCAACAATCGTGGTGACAATTAAGCCAATCATAACTGGTAAAAAGTTTCGACGTGCAAGTTCAAATGGATCGACTTTACAAATCGCAGCGGCAGGAATAAGTGCCCAAGGAATTAACGTCCCGCCCCCGGTCCATATAGCTGCAATTTGCCCGAGTGCTGTTAATGTAGCTGTTCCATGGCCAAGTGCTGTTCCGAAAAGATTGGCAATGGAACCAGCAAGTGATATACCTGAAAAACCTGATCCATCTAAGCCGGTAATGACACCAACGATAGTTAATGTCCCTGCCGATACATATTGATTTAAAGGAACAGTTTGAGATAAAGCGATGCCTAAGTCGTTAATGATTCCGTGTGAACCTTTCGGTAAATAGTCCCCGATAATTTTCACAAAGCCACTATCTCCTAAATAAAAGAGTGCAGCGATAGGAATAACTGGTCCGAAAATTTTAAAGCCAAATTGGAGCCCTTCTATAAAGTAATCGGTCGTTTTATTCAGTCCATTACCTTTGTAGGCGATGAGAGAAATGATGATAATCATAATAACAGTTGTTCCGCCGATAAGTGCAGTTGCGTCGCTTCCTTGTAGTTTAAATTGAATCATGCAAAGGATATCGATGGCATATACGATCGGAATACAAATAGCGAGCCATTTTTTTGTCCGAGTAGATAATGAAGTGAGCGTTTTAGAAGACGTAGTTGATGAAATAGACTCTTGTATAGATAAGCCTGTATGAAACTCTTTTCGTAAGAAGAAAAAAGCGACGGAAGTTGTCACAATGCCCATAACAATTACGAGAGGAACACTGGCAGAAACAACGCTAGAAACAGGAAGACCAGCAGCGTCCGCGGTTAATTTTGGTGCGCCTTGTATAACGAAGTCGCCGGATAAAGCAATCCCATGACCGAATAAGTTCATAGCAATTGCCACTCCAATTGGCGGAAGGCCGACACGTACAGCAACCGGTAATAAAATAGCTCCCATTAAGGCAACAGCTGGAGAAGGCCAAAAGAAGAAAGAAATTGTCATCATCAAAAGACCGATAATCCAGTAGGCGAGGATAGGGGTACGAATCATCTTTGTAAATGGTGAAATCATTGTATCATTTATGCCAGTATGAACGAGTAAATTGCTCATGGATACGATAATGGAAATGATTAATATAGTTGGTAATAGCTCAGTAATAGCGTAAATAAAACTTTGAAAAATGCCGCTAACGGCAAGAGGGATAGAACTTGTAGCAGTTAATGCTAATAAAAAGATGAAAACGATACAAATAATCGTCGTATCCTTTCGGAAAATAAAAAAGGTAATAATGGTGAGTAAACAAATAACATAGAGAGCGTGTAATAGCGTTAATTCAACTCCCATAACATTCACATCCTTAGGCAATCGTGTAGTTTATTGTATGAAAGTAGGGAAAGTATGTGAGTATAAGAAACAGAAAAAAGGTAAAATTTCATGTACTGTAATGGTAAGAATAAAAAATGGATGTTAAAATACAATTAATCCTAAAAATGGAATGAAAGGAGGGCTTATGCGCAAAATAATTGGGTTTTGGGGCTTTATCCTCTCTTGTAGTCTATTAAGCATTTTAAATTTGTTTACAAGCAATGAATGGATCAGTATTATACCTGTTTTTGGGTTTGTACTTATACTTTTATATAACTGGGATGATATGAAACAATATAGCAAGAAAAGTATTGGAATTATGATAGGTATCATCGTTGTTTGTTCATTATTCGTAGGAGTTATTTTAATAGAGGGTCAGAAACAAATGGAGAAAATGTCTATTTTTCAAGAATGGATGTCGTCTGCAAAAAGTCTTTATATTGTAATTGTAGTAGTTATTTTTCTAAGAATTGTTATAAGCATAGCAAGTTACATATTAAAGGAGAAGTAGAATGGGGGAGTACGAATGAGAGAGAAAATAGGATATTATGGTGTGCTCGTTTGTTTACTATTATCAGTTATTTCAGGGCAATTTTTTAAAAGTGAATGGGTACCAGTTATATTATGTATAGGAGTATTGATTTTTGCTCCTATGTATCGCTGGGATGAGTGGAAAGCATATAGCCGAAAAAAGAAAATTGTATTCAGTATTGAGTTTGTCATGATAATTAGTACGATTCCGTTTTTGTTACTGAAGGGAAATGAGATAATAGATGGAATTGTAATGTTTCAAGGGTGGTTATTTATTGCGAAATTGCTATATTTAATTTGCATTTTAATGTTGGTAGCGGTAGTCACTAAAACAGTAAATGAAAAGCTATTCGTTAATGAATAGAAGAAAGTGCCACCTTATCTGGTGGCACTTTCTTACTTTATTGAATGAGCTTTCTGCATCTTCTTAATTAAACGAATTTGTCCGCGATGATTGATTTCATCTTCAAATACGTGAAACCATTTAAAATAGTTATTTGCTTGTTTGTCATACCAAAAGTCTGTCGTTTTAAACAGCCATTCATCAGGTAACGATTGGAATGTTTCAATTGTTTTGGAACGTACTTCTTGTAATGTATCAATATAAAATTCTATAGAGTTTCCTTTTATTTTCTCACGTCCAAGAGCTTCTAACTCGAGGCCAGGTAACCATCTTTCTAGTTCGGCCTCCGTTGGTTCGCGGTCTTCAAAAGTATGAATCTGGTAGTAAAATTCAACAGCAGCCATGTGATATAATAGCATGCCGATTGAATTTGCTTCCTCGTTATATAAATAATCAAGTTCTTCCATTGTTAAATCTTCCACCGCTTGCATTGTTGTATAGCGAGCGTAATTCATCATGGAAACTAGTTTGGAAAATTCAGGATGTAAACCATCTATTTTATCGATTACAAAGTTCAATTACAATTCCCCCTCTTGAAACGAATACTCCAGAGAAGGAATTCTATGTGCAGAGAAAAAATCCTGTTGAAAATTTCAAAATATTAACAAGGGATTACAATTAGTTCTCTATTTGATTTTGTAATAACTTCATATCCGTCTTTTGTAATGACAATATCATCTTCAATTCTACAACCGCCCCAGTTCGGTATGTAAATACCTGGTTCAACTGTAACGACCATACCCTCTTCTAAAGTAGCCTTACTTTCTTGGGATAGGCGGAGAGGTTCATGAATTTCTAATCCAAGACCATGACCAGTAGAATGTCCAAAATATTGACCGTATCCATGCTCAGTAATGTAGTTTCTCGTTATATCATCGATACGTTTTGCAGTTTCTCCAGGCTTAATCGCTTCAGTCCCGCGTTTTAATGCTTCAAGTACAATATTGTATATCTTTTTGAATTCTTCTGATGGTTCCCCGATTACTACAGTACGTGTTATATCGGAACAATATCCGTCGTAAAGTGCACCGAAATCTAATGTAACGATGTCGCCTCGTTCAATTATTTTATTTGATGCAACTCCATGTGGAAGGGAAGAACGAACACCAGAAGCTACAATAATTTGAAATGATGAAGATGCAGCACCTTTTTTTCGCATGAAAAATTCTAATTCATCTCGTACAGTATTTTCACTTATTCCTGGTTTTAGAAACGTAAGAATGTGGTGAAATGCTTCGTCCGCAATATTAGCTGCAATTTTCATTGTTTCTATTTCAGGCGTGTCTTTAATGATACGAATATTTTCGATAATTTCGCACACTTGAATCATTTCCGCCTGTACGTACTTTTGCAAGTTTTTATATTGTTGCAATGTCATGTTGTTTTCTTCAATTCCGAGTTTTTGAATGTTTAATTTTGATACTTGATTTGCAACTTCTTCCTCTAAATTTCCTTTATGCATAATAATTTCAGCATCTTTTATTTGTGATTTTGCTTGATCTACATAGCGGAAATCAGTTATAAAAACAGCTTTATCCGCAGAGATTAAGACGGCGCCAGCACTACCTGTAAAGCCTGTTGCATATTGGCGATTTTCTTTTTTTGTAATCAGTAATCCGTCAATTTCATAGTTTTGTAGTTGATTTTGGATTTTATTCATTTTTAAAGTCATGTTAATTCCCCCTATTCACAGTATTGAATAAAGCAAATAGCGTGCCAAAGTGTATATTTGAAGAAAGGATAAGAACTACATATATTTAAGTTGAAGTGAAAAAATAGCTAGCCACTTGTAGGAGACAGGTCATTTATAAATAATTGGTAGGGATGAAGAAACATTGATTTGAGTCGTGCTTTATATACATACTGTAAAAAAATTTATACAGGTATGGAATAACACTGTCAATCTTTTTGACAATATATAAAATGACAAAAGAAAGATATTACGAACTAATGGAAAAGAATAAAAAATGCGCTGCTTATAAGCAACGCATTTTTTTATTTAAGCTTTTAATTTCATTACAGTATCAGCATCGGGTGTTACATAAACAGTTTGCTGATTGTCGTACGTAACAAAACCAAGTTTTGCACCACTCGGTTTTTTCACATGGCGTATTTTGGTGAAATCAACAGGTACAGAGCTAGACTCTTTTGCTTTACTGTAATAAGCAGCAATTTTGGCAGCTTCTAGTAAAGTTTCTTCAGCAGGTTCTAAAGAACGAATGACAACGTGAGAACCAGGTATGTCTTTCGTATGTAACCAAATTTCATCACGGCGGGCAAATTTCGTTGTTAAATAATCATTTTGTTTATTGTTTTTACCGACGAAAATCTCTGTGCCATCACTTGCTACATATTTATCTAATACTGGTTTAGTAGGCTTTTTCTTTCCGTTTTTCGTTTTACGATTGCGCATATAACCTTCTTCAGCTAATTCCTCACGAATTTCTTCAATATCTTTTGAAGAAGCAGCTTCCATTTGTTGAAGTAAGCTATCGAAATAAAGAATTTCTTCCTTTGTTTTTTCGATTTGTTCTTCTACAACAACAACTGAATTTTTCGCTTTTTGGTACTTTTGGAAATAGCGTTGTGCATTTTCAGATGGCGTTTTTAAAGGATCTAATGCGATCTTTACAGTTCCACCACTTTCATCATAATAGTTAACGACTTCAATATCTTTATCGCCTTTTTTCAAAGCGTACATATTGGCTGTAAGTAGTTCTCCAAATAGTTGATATTTATCTGCTTTTCCAGCATCTTGTAATGTTTTTTCTAGTTTAATGAGTTTTTTCTCATTTTTATTTTTTTCGTTTTGCATAAAGCGCTCTAAATCATGAGCTTGTTGTTTTACACGGTCACGCTCTGCTTTTCCAAAAAAGAAACGGTCTAGCAATTCACTAACAGATGAGAATGTCTTGTCTTCTCCAGCTAAGTGCGCAAGAGGGAAAAGATAAAAGAATTCTTTCCCATTTGAAGTAGTCATTGTTGGTGAATATGTATGAGTTAATAATGGTTTTTGTATGGAGAAAAATGCGTCAGCTAATGCTTTTTCATTTACCATACCTGCTTTTTTCACTACTTCTTTTGCGAATAACGGTGATATTCCGGTAAAGGTTCCGACTAGCTGTTTATCCATGTTTCCAGATAGAAAGTCTAGCGGTCTAATAAATTCATCATTTGTTTCGATCTGAAGTGGGTTAATTTTATGTTGTGCTGGTGGTGCAATATATTCAGCTCCAGCGTATACAGTTCGATGTCGGTTTACTGCTAAGGAAACGTGTTTTAAGCTATCTAAAATATTGTTTGTTTTTGTGTCTACTAAAATGATGTTACTATGTCGTCCCATAATTTCAATTACTAATGTTTTTAGCGATTCATCACCAATTTCATTTCTGCTACGAACGGTAATTTGAATAATACGCTCTAAATCAATTTGTTCAATTTTTTCAATGAATCCACCTTCTAAATGCTTACGAAGAAGCATACAGAACATTGGCGGAAGTGCAGGTGAATCATAATTTTGATTTGTTAAGTGTAAACGTGCATATGTCGGATGAGCGGAAAGAATCAGTTTTTGATTTTTTCCGTTTGCTCGAATATGTAATAAAATCTCGTATTTTGAAGGTTGATATATTTTTGAAATTCTTCCCGTGTAAAGAGAATTTGCAATTTCATGTGTAATCGCTCTTGTAAATAATCCATCGAATGCCATAAATGAACACTCCTTTCTAACTAAAAGTTAATTATAGCATTTTTTTGGACGAGGCTGAATAAGCTTTCAATAGAGTATGTCTGGAATCAGGAGGTCGATAGCAGGATGAACTGGTATGGAATGCGTGCACATGAAGTGGAAGAAAGAACGAATACGAATGTGAAGGTTGGACTTACAGAGAAAGAAGCAGAAGGGCGAATAAAAAAATTTGGTACAAATGAACTAGATGAAGCAAAGAGGCCTTCTGCACTAATGGTATTTTTGGCGCAATTTAAAGATTTTATGGTGCTTGTTTTGTTTGGTGCAACAATCGTTTCGGCTTTTTTAGGGGAATACATTGATTCTATTGCGATTGTGGCAATTGTTATTATCAATGGTATTCTCGGATTTTTTCAAGAAAGAAAGGCTGAAAAGTCCTTGGAAGCTTTAAAAGAGCTAGCCGCCCCACAAGTAACTGTACTGCGAAATGGAAAGTGGATAAAGGCACCGTCTAAAGCACTCGTTTTAGGTGATGTTATTAAATTTTCTAGTGGCGATCGTATTGGAGCTGATGTACGTCTTGTTGAGGCGTCGAGTTTATATATTGAAGAATCAGCTTTAACAGGAGAGTCAGTTCCAGTGCAGAAGAAAGTAGAAGCGTTGCAAGGGCAAGATGTTTCAATTGGTGATCAAAAAAATATGGCTTTTATGGGTACGATGATTACACGAGGGTCTGGAACAGGAGTCGTTGTAGCAACGGGTATGAATACAGCGATGGGCCAAATTGCAAATATGTTGCAAAATGCAGAGCAAATGGAAACACCATTGCAAAGAAGATTAGAGCAACTTGGAAAAATATTAATTATTGTAGCTCTTATTTTGACAGCGCTTGTCGTGTTAGCTGGTGTGTATCAAGGGAATGAAGTATATCATATGTTTTTAGCTGGCGTGTCGCTAGCTGTTGCTGCTATTCCAGAAGGGTTACCAGCAATCGTTACAGTAGCTTTATCGCTTGGTGTACAGCGTATGATAAAAAAGAGAGCAATTGTAAGGAAGTTACCAGCAGTAGAAACGTTAGGCTGTGCTTCTGTCATATGCTCTGATAAAACAGGAACGATGACGCAAAACAAAATGATGGTAACACATATGTGGTCAGGTGGAGAATTGTGGAAAGTGACAGGCCAAGGGTATGAACCTAATGGCTCTTTTATGAAAGGTGAAAAAGAAGTGAATCCAGCTAAGACGAAATCACTTTATCAACTACTTACATTTGGTTCGCTATGTAATAACGCAAATATTATTCAAAAGAAAAAGGCGTATGTATTAGATGGAGATCCAACTGAGGGGGCGCTTGTAGCTGCAGCAATGAAAGCGGGGATAACGCGTGAGGCGCTGAAAGGGAAATTTGAAATTATTCGTGAATTTCCGTTTGATTCAACTCGAAAAATGATGAGTGTTATTGTACGAGATCGAGAGGGGAAAAAGTTTGTCGTTACGAAGGGAGCACCAGATGTCCTTCTGCAAATGAGTCAAACGATTTTATGGGGGGATAAGCAGCAACCATTAAGTGAGTTGTATAGAAAAGAAGTACAGGCGGCTATTCATAGCTTAGGTAGTCAAGCACTTCGAACAATTGCAGTTGCTTTTAAGCCTTTAAAAGTAACAGACTCAATTGAACATGAAAGAGACGTTGAAAAAGATTTTATGTTAGTTGGAATACAAGGAATGATTGATCCGCCAAGACCAGAAGTAGAGCAGGCAGTAAAAGAGTGCAGAGAAGCTGGTATTCGAACAGTGATGATTACAGGTGATCATAAAGTGACTGCAATGGCGATTGCAGAACAATTAAGCATTTTACCACCAGGTGGACGCGTTGTTGAAGGGGTAGAACTCGCAACTATGGATGTAGAAGAATTAGAAAATGTTGTAGAAGATACGTATGTATTTGCTCGTGTATCACCAGAACATAAATTGAAAATTGTTAAGGCGTTGCAAAATAAAGGACATATAGTGGCGATGACAGGTGATGGAGTAAACGATGCTCCAGCTATAAAAACTGCGGATATTGGGATAGCGATGGGAATTACAGGGACAGATGTTGCAAAAGAAGCTTCATCTCTCGTATTGCTGGACGATAATTTCGCTACAATAAAATCAGCAATTAAAGAAGGTAGAAATATATACGAGAACATACGTAAGTTTATTCGTTATTTATTAGCATCGAACGTTGGAGAAATTTTGGTCATGTTATTTGCCATGTTACTTGCACTACCGCTGCCGATGGTTCCAATTCAAATTTTATGGGTGAATTTAGTTACTGACGGTTTACCGGCGATGGCGTTAGGTTTGGATAAGGCCGAGGGAGACGTGATGAAGAGAACGCCGCGTCATCCGAAAGAAGGGGTATTTGCTAGAGGGCTTGCCTGGAAAATTATAAGTCGTGGCTTTCTAATTGGGGCAGTGACGCTAGTAGCATTTATTATTGCGTATAATCAACATCCAAATGAACTGAAATATGCACAAACTGTAGCGTTTGCAACATTGGTACTTGCTCAGCTGATTCATGTATTTGATTGCCGAAGTGAGCATTCTGTTTTCCACCGTAATCCGTTTGGAAATGTGTATTTAGTAGGAGCGGTTATCATTTCATTACTACTCATGCTAGTCGTTATATATTATCCACCGTTACAACCGATTTTTAGCACGATGCCAATACAAGCGAGAGATTGGTTGTTAATTGGAGGTTTATCGTCAATTCCGACCTTCTTATTAGTAGGCTCTTTATTAACAGGGAAAAAGGGGAAGAAGGAAAAGCCAATATTATATAAGAAGGGATTAAACTTGAAATAGTCAATGATATGAAAATGTGATATAATTTACAGAAGGTAGTAGAGCCTTGTCTCTATTACCTTTTTCATTGAGTTATTTCATGGCTTGGATGTGATAAAAAATGATTTGTAGTATGACAGGATTTGGAAGATCGAAAGTAGAGAGTGATACTTTTCAAATTACAGTAGAAATGAAATCGGTGAACCACCGTTTTCTAGAGATGAGTATTCGACTACCGAAGCAAATGACGGTATTTGAAGACAAAATTCGTAAAATAATTGCACAGCAAGTTCGCCGTGGACGTATTGAAGTGTCTATTAGTATAGCGGGTGAAGGGCTTGTTGAAAGAAAATTAAGTGTGAATTGGTCGCTTCTTGAGCAGTACCAATCGATTATGGAAGATATAAAAGGAAAATTTCAATTACAAGATTCTATTACACTCGAGCAATTAATGGCAATGCCAGAAGTAACAGCGATTGAAGAGGTAGAAAACGTAAATGAACAATTTGAGAACAGTTTATATGAGGCTGTTCGCCAAGCTGCTCATATGTTAAAAACGATGAGAGATGGCGAAGGAGAACGATTACATAAAGATATAGCGTATCGCTTACAAGAGATTCATAATTGTGTAAATGCTATTATTCCGCATGCACCAATTGTTACACAAAAATATCGTGAACGATTAGAAAATCGCTTAAAGGAATTACATAATCAAGATCTAGATGAACAAAGATTGCTAACAGAAGTTGCAATCTTTGCTGAGCGTTGTGATATTCACGAAGAGTTAGTTCGTTTGCAAAGTCATTTAGAACAATTCCGTGAAACACTGCAGATTGAAGAGCCTGTTGGAAGGAAAATGGATTTCATCGTGCAAGAGATGCATAGAGAAATTAATACGATTGGTTCTAAGGCAAATGACTTAACAATTTCAAAATATGTTGTAGAAATGAAAAATAACCTTGAAAAAATTCGTGAACAAGTACAAAATATTGAGTAGCTTTCAAAAAATATATAAAGTTATACGTGGTGGAGAAATCGGATAGACTTACTAGGAGGCGCAAACTATGGCCATGCGGTTTTTAAATATTGGATACGGAAATATTGTATCTGCTCATCGAATTATTGCTATTGTAAGTCCGGAGTCAGCTCCTATTAAACGAACAGTACAGGAAGCACGCGAACATAATGCTTTGCTTGATGCTACGTATGGGAGAAAAACAAGGGCGGTTATTGTTATGGATGATGGGCATGTTGTATTAAGTCCAATTCAGCCAGAGACGATTGCACATCGTTTGAATAATAAAGAAGAGTTAAGTGAGGAAGGGTAGGTTTTACATATTTATGAGAAGTAGAAGAGGATTGCTCATCGTTCTTTCAGGACCTTCTGGGGTTGGTAAAGGAACGGTTCGAAAAGAGCTGTTTAGTCATGAGGATACACGTTTTCAGTACTCCATTTCAGTAACGACACGTAAGCCACGTGAAGGTGAAGTGGATGGTGTGGATTATTTCTTTAAAGAGAGAGAAGAATTTGAGGAAATGATTCGTAATGAAAAATTACTTGAGTGGGCTGAGTTCGTAGGTAATTATTACGGAACACCAATTGACTATGTTGAAAAAACATTACAAGAAGGAAAAGATGTATTCTTAGAAATTGAAGTGCAAGGAGCAATTCAAGTTAAGAAAGCTTTCCCAGAAGGTGTATTTATTTTCTTAGCACCTCCAAGTTTATCTGAACTAAAGAACCGAATTGTCGGTCGTGGTACAGAAACTGAAGATGTTATTGAAAATCGTTTAACGGTAGCGAAAGAAGAAATTGATATGATGGACGCTTACGACTACGTTGTAGAAAACGACCAAGTTGAACTAGCTTGTGAAAGAATTAAAGCAATTGTGGTTGGCGAACATTGCCGCCGCGAAAGAGTAGCAAAATATTATAAAGAAATGACGGAGGGTCTATAATTATGTTAAATCCATCAATTGATTCATTATTAACAAAAATCGATTCTAAATATACACTTGTAACAGTGGCTGCAAAACGTGCGCGCGAAATGCAACTTGCTAATAACTGTGTTGTAGAAAAACCAGTTTCTCATAAATGTGTAGGTAAAGCATTAGAAGAAATCGATATGGAAGCGTTAAGCTACGTACCAAGTGAAGATAAAGTAACTGAATAAGACTTTGTCTTCGACAATTTAAAACATAGACTTTATAATTTTCTATGTAACGGTAACAACCTATTTACAAGTAGGTTGTTATTTTTTTACGGTAGGGAAGAAATATTGATACTGATGAGCTGATAATCTTGTTTCAGTATTATAAGTTTGAAAAAGAAAGAGGACGAGCCATATGCTAAAAGGGAAAAAGATACTTTTATGTGTAACAGGAGGCATTGCGGTCTTTAAAGCGGCTGCGTTAACGAGTAAATTGACACAATCTGGTGCTATTGTAAAAGTAATGATGAGTGAGTCGGCAATGAAATTTGTTACACCTCTTACATTCCAAGCGCTTTCTCGCCATGATGTATATACGGATACATTCGATGAGAAAGACTCAGCTGTTATTGCTCATATCGATTTAGCAGATTGGGCAGATGTTGTACTTGTTGCACCTGCTACAGCCAATTGTATTGGAAAGTTAGCTAACGGTATTGCAGATGATATGATTACAACTACTTTGTTAGCTACTACAGCCCCAGTGTGGATTGCACCTGCTATGAATGTGCATATGTATGAAAATAAAATTGTTCAAAAAAATATGATGACGTTAAAAACGTTAGGATATACATTTATTGAGCCTGGCGAAGGTTTTTTAGCGTGTGGTTATGTAGCGAAAGGAAGATTAGAAGAACCTGAAGCGATTATCGCACGGTTAGAAGAGGCTTTTTCAGAACAAAAACCATTGTATGGAAAAAGAATATTAATAACTGCTGGTCCAACACGTGAAAAGATTGATCCAGTTCGTTTTATGACCAATTTTTCTTCTGGAAAAATGGGATACGCGATTGCGGAAGTGGCAGCGAACTTAGGCGCTGATGTTATACTCGTTTCGGGACCGACAGCATTACATCCACCATTACATGTAACTACGGTGCAAGTGGAATCTGCACAAGATATGTTAGAGGCGGTTATTCAACATTATGAAGACGTGGATGTTGTTATTAAAACAGCAGCAGTTGCAGATTATCGCCCGAAATATGTTCATGATAATAAAATGAAAAAGAAAAATGGCGATGCTGTAATTGAACTTGAGAGAACAGTAGATATTTTAAAAACGTTAGGTGAGATGAAAGACAAACAGTTACTTATCGGTTTTGCGGCTGAAACGACAAACGTAGAGGAATATGCAACGAAAAAATTACGTGAGAAAAATGCGAATATGATTGTTGCAAACGACGTAAAGGCGCAAGGAGCTGGATTTGGTACAGATACGAACATTGTAACAATGTATAGAAAAGATGGAGAAGTTATAGAGTTGCCACTTTTAACGAAGAAAGAGGTTGCTCGTGAAATATTAAAGCAAATTGAAATGATGTTAGAAGATGATCGTCTATGAAATTTGCAAGTGTAATTGTTGATGTACCTGCACGTCAGACAGATCGACCATTTGATTATATTATCCCTAAAAAATGGGAAGATATTGTCCAGACAGGCATGCGTGTAGTAGTTCCGTTTGGCCCAAGGAAATTGCAAGGTTTTATTATTGGGATTAAAGATTCGGTTGAAGTAGAAAGTAAGAAGTTAAAGACAATTCATGAAATTTTAGATGTAACACCCGTTTTAAATGAAGAGTTGTTAAAGCTAGGGTATTGGCTTACAAGTGAAACGTTATGTTATATGATTTCAGCTTTTCAAGTTATGCTTCCAACGGCGATAAAAGCAACATATAAAAAACGTCTACAACTTCGTAAACAAGAAGAAGTAGCACCTGAACTACTGTTTTTATTTCAGGACAAAGAAGCGATAGATTGGGAAGCGATTGAGACGCAGCCACAGCTATACCGCACGATTCAACAAGAAATTAAACATGGCACGATTGAAGTCGTTTATCAAGTAAAAGATAAAGTACAAAAGAAGAAACAAAGAGTCGTTCAACCGGAGTTGCCAGAAGATAAATTAGAATTAGCAGCATTTGAACTGAAAAGTAAAAAACAACAAGATGTCCTCTATTATTTTGTGGAAAATTATAAAAGTGTACCGTTGAAAGTAATAACAGAAGAGTTACAAATAACAGATGCTCCAATTAAAGCACTTGTTAAAAAGGGACTACTCTCAGAAAAGTATGTGGAAGTGTACCGAAATCCGTATGACGATGACGATTTTGAACAAACGAAACCATTCCCACTTACTGAGGAACAAAAGCAAGTTATTACACCGATTTTATCATCAATTACAAATGAAACTTACAATCCATTTTTACTATATGGTGTTACAGGAAGCGGAAAAACAGAAGTATATTTACAATCTATAGCAGCGGTGCTCGAGAAAGGAAAAGAAGCTATTGTACTTGTTCCTGAAATTGCACTAACGCCTCAGATGGTAGATCGTTTTAAAGGTAGATTTGGCTCACAAGTTGCAGTTCTTCATAGTGCGCTGTCTGTTGGAGAAAAATATGATGAATGGCGTAAGATTTTAAGAAAAGAAGTGAAAGTCGTAGTTGGTGCACGTTCAGCTGTATTTGCTCCTTTTGAAAATTTAGGGATTATTATCATTGATGAGGAACATGAATCGAGCTACAAGCAAGAAGATAATCCGAGGTATCATGCAAGGGATGTAGCTGTGTGGAGAGGACAATATCATAAATGCCCTATCGTTCTTGGTAGTGCAACACCGACGCTTGAATCGTTTGCAAGAGCGAAAAAAGGTGTGTATGAATTACTGACGATGGAAAAACGTATGAACGAACAAGCTTTACCGACAGTAGAGATTGTTGATATGCGTGAAGAACTTCGTGACGGGAATCGCTCCATGTTTTCAAAGGCACTGCATGAAAAAATAGCAGATCGGTTAGAAAAGAAAGAACAAATGGTGCTCTTTTTAAATAGAAGAGGTCATTCTACATTTGTTATGTGCCGTGATTGCGGGTACGTTGTACAATGTCCGCATTGTGATATCTCGCTGACATATCATAAAATGAATCATCGTTTAAAATGCCATTATTGCAGTTACGAAGAAAATATGCCGACTGCGTGTCCTGCTTGTCAAAGTACATACATTCGTTTCTTTGGTACAGGTACGCAAAAGGTAGAAGAAGAAATTACAAAACTATTTCCAGAGGCACGAGTCATTCGAATGGATGTAGATACGACGAGTCGTAAAGGAATGCATGAGAAATTATTAAAGGCGTTCGGGGAAGAAAAAGCAGATATATTACTTGGAACACAAATGATTGCAAAAGGGTTAGATTTTCCGAAAGTAACGCTTGTTGGTGTTTTAACTGCTGATACGATGCTTCATTTACCTGATTTCCGGGCGAGTGAAAAGACTTATCAGTTATTGACGCAAGTAAGTGGACGAGCAGGCCGACATGAATTGCCAGGGGAAGTTATAATTCAAACGTATACGCCAGAACATTATAGTATAGAGTTAGCAAAGAACCAACAATATGATGTGTTTTTTGATCAAGAAATGCAAATGAGGCGAACGAGACAATACCCACCTTATTACTATGTTGTACTTGTGACGGTATCTCATCCGGAATTATTAAAGGCAGTACAAGTGACGGAAAAAATTGCCTTGTATTTACGGACGCATTGTTCGCAGCAAACGATGGTGTTAGGACCGGTTGCTTCAGCAATTCCAAGGATAAAAGATAGATATCGTTATCAATGCATGATAAAATACAAACGGGAACCAAACTTAAAGAACGTGCTCAAAATGGTAAATGAACATTATCAAGCAGAAATGCAAAAAGAGCTACAAATCTCAATTGATTTTAATCCAACAATGTTAATGTAGCGGAGGGAAATATGGCAGTTTTAGAAATAGTAAAGCATCCAAATGAAGTGTTAGAAACACCGTGTGAAAGAGTAATTAACTTTGATAAAAAGTTAGTGAAATTGTTGAAAGATATGCATGAAACAATGTTAATTGCGGACGGAGTCGGTTTAGCTGCGCCTCAAGTAGGGGTAAGCTTGCAAGTGGCGGTAGTTGATATCGGTGATGATACTGGGAAAATTGAGTTAATCAATCCATCGATATTAGAAAAACGTGGTGAACAAGTAGGTCCCGAAGGCTGTTTAAGCTTCCCGGGACTTTATGGTGAAGTGGAACGTGCGGATTATATTAAAGTGCGTGCGCAAAATCGTCGAGGCAAAGTATTTTTACTAGAAGCAGAGGGTTTTTTAGCGCGTGCAATTCAACATGAAATCGATCATTTACACGGTGTGTTATTTACATCGAAAGTGACAAGATATTATGAGGAAAATGAATTAGAATAGGTATTAAAAGGAGCGGTTTTTAAATGATAAAAGTAGTATTTATGGGAACACCGGACTTTTCAGTGCCGGTGCTTCGTCGTCTTATTGAAGATGGCTATGATGTAATAGGTGTTGTTACGCAACCAGATCGTCCGGTAGGCAGAAAAAAAGTATTAACACCTACACCTGTTAAAGTGGAAGCAGAAAAGCATGGTATTCCGGTGTTACAGCCGTTAAGAATTCGTGAAAAAGACGAATATGAAAAAGTATTGGCATTAGAGCCAGATTTAATTGTAACAGCTGCGTTCGGTCAAATTGTACCAAATGAAATTTTAGAAGCACCGAAGTATGGATGTATTAACGTCCACGCTTCTTTACTTCCTGAACTTCGTGGTGGTGCACCAATCCATTATGCAATTATGGAAGGGAAAGAAAAAACAGGTATTACAATTATGTATATGGTAGAAAAATTGGATGCTGGTGATATTTTAACGCAAGTAGAAGTGGAAATTGAAGAGCGTGAAACGACAGGCTCGTTATTTGATAAGTTAAGTGAAGCAGGGGCACATCTTCTATCTAAAACAGTACCTTTACTAATTCAAGGTAAGTTAGAACCAATTAAACAAAACGAGGAAGAAGTAACGTTTGCATATAATATAAAACGTGAGCAAGAGAAAATTGATTGGACAAAAACAGGTGAAGAAGTATACAATCACATTCGCGGATTGAATCCATGGCCAGTTGCTTATACAACTTTAGCAGGACAAGTTGTTAAAGTATGGTGGGGAGAAAAAGTACCTGTAACGAAATCAGCTGAAGCAGGTACGATTGTTGCGATCGAAGAAGATGGTTTCGTTGTAGCAACTGGTAATGAAACGGGTGTTAAAGTTACAGAATTGCAACCTTCTGGTAAAAAGCGTATGAGCTGTTCACAATTTTTACGTGGAACAAAACCTGAAATTGGAACGAAGTTAGGAGAAAATGCATGAGACAAAATGTTCGTGAATTAGCTCTTGATGGTTTAATTCAAGTAGAAAAAAGTGGTGCATACAGTAACTTACTTTTAAATAATCTAATTGAAAAAAGTACAATTGATAGAAAAGATATTGGTTTATTAACTGAGATTGTATATGGAACAATCCAACGTCGTGATACATTAGATTATTATTTACAGCCTTTTTTAAAAAAGAAAGTTGAAGCGTGGGTAAGAGTATTACTTCGCTTATCTTTATATCAAATGATTTATTTAGACCGAGTGCCTGAAAGAGCGGCTATTCATGAAGCCGTTGAGATTGCAAAGCGTCGCGGGCATAAAGGAATTGCTGGTATGGTGAACGGTGTATTACGTTCGATTCAAAGAGAAGGTGTACCTTCTGTAGATGAAATCAAAGATCCAGTAGAACGTTTGGCAATTGCAACGAGTCATCCAATTTGGCTTGTCCAAGAGTGGACTTCAGAATATGGTTTAGAAACTGCTGAGAAAATGTGTGAAGTGAACATGTTACCGCCTGTACCAACAGCGCGTGTAAATGTTGATAAAATAACAGTAGAAGGAGCAATTGCATTATTAGCTAGTGAAGGTATAGAAGCGAAGCGTGGCGATTTATCAGATGATGCAATTCAAATTGAAAAAGGGAATGTAGCGCACACAGATGCGTTTAAAAAAGGTTTTCTTTCTATTCAAGATGAAAGTTCTATGCTGGTAGCACGTGCCTTAGAACCAGATGAGGGAGATGTAGTTCTTGATAGTTGTGCTGCTCCAGGTGGAAAAACAACACATATCGCAGAGCGATTAAAAGGAACTGGTCAAGTCATGTCCCTTGATTTACATGCACACAAAGTACGTTTAATTAAACAACAAGCAGAGCGACTTGGTCTAGGAAATGTCGAAACAAAGGCATTAGATGCTAGAAAAGTGCAAGAACATTTTGCAAATGAAACGTTTGATAAAATATTAGTAGATGCCCCATGTTCTGGATTTGGTGTAATTAGACGTAAGCCTGATATTAAGTTAGGTAAAGATAAAGGCGATAGTGAAAGATTATCGACGATCCAACTTGCAATACTAGAAAAAATCGCACCGTTATTAAAACAAGGTGGTCGCCTTGTTTATAGTACGTGCACAATTGAAAAAATAGAAAATGAACAAGTAATAGAACGATTTTTACAAGAGCATCCTGAGTTTGAGTGGGATACTACGATAAAAGAGCGTATGCCAGAAAAGTTAAGTCCGTATATTGATGAAGGTCAAGTACAAATTTTACCGCATTATTTTGCAACAGATGGCTTTTATATTGCTTGTTTAAGGAAGAAGGTGTAGCATCGTGGAAACGACTGTGAGAAAACAAAAGAAAAATTTAGAAACGAAAAAACCATCAATTTACTCTTTACAACTTCATGAAATGCAAGATTGGTTAAAGGAGCAAGGAGAACCAAAGTTCCGTGCTGGACAAATTTTTGATTGGTTATATAAAAAACGTGTAAAAAATTATGAGGATATGTCAAACCTTTCTAAAGGATTGCGTGAAAAATTGTCGAATTCCTTTGATATTACTACTTTAAATACGTTAGTAAAACAAACGTCTTCGGATGGAACAATTAAATTCTTATTCCAATTATATGATGGATATTCTATTGAAACGGTATTAATGCGACATGAATATGGAAATTCCATTTGTGTAACAACACAAGTAGGTTGTCGTATTGGGTGTACGTTCTGTGCTTCAACGCTTGGCGGTTTAAAGCGAAACTTAGAAGCTGGAGAAATTGTAGCACAAGTAGTAGAAGTGCAACGTGCACTTGATGAATCAGAAGAACGTGTAAGTTCTCTTGTCGTTATGGGAATTGGAGAACCATTTGATAACTATGATAATTTAATGGGATTCTTACGCATCATTAATCATGAAAAAGGACTTCATATTGGTGCGAGACATATGACAGTTTCGACAAGTGGAATCATCCCGAAAATTTATAAGTTCGCTGAAGAAGATTTACAAATTAATTTTGCGATTTCACTGCATGCTCCAAACTCAGAATTACGTTCAAAATTAATGCCGATTAACCGTGCTTATAAGCTACCAGATTTGATGGAAGCTATTAAATACTATGTAAATAGAACAGGGCGTCGTATTACTTTTGAATATGGACTATTTGGAGGCGAAAATGACCAAGTTGAGCACGCTGAAGAGCTTGCTGCGCTCTTGAAAGGTGTAAAATGTCATGTGAACTTAATTCCGGTAAACTACGTACCTGAACGTGATTATGTACGTACGCCACGTGAACAAATTTTCTTATTTGAAAAAACGTTAAAAGATCGTGGAGTAAATGTAACGATTCGCCGTGAACAAGGTCATGATATTGATGCAGCCTGCGGTCAGTTGCGTGCGAAGGAGCGCAAAGAAGAGACGAGGTGACGAGATGAAAGCCGTGTTTCTATCAGATAAAGGAAAAGTTCGTCAACATAATGAAGATAGTGCAGGAGTTTTTCACAATTTAGATGGAAATATTTTAGCGGTAGTAGCAGATGGAATGGGAGGTCATCGAGCTGGTGATGTAGCTAGCTCGATGACCATTCAATTATTCCATGATTATTGGAAGCAAACGCATAATATGAACGAGCCAAAAAAAGTAGAAGAGTGGTTACATACTAGCGTGGGGATTATTAATGAGCGTATATATGAATACTCTAAGCAACATGTAGAATGTAATGGTATGGGAACAACACTTATAATAGCGATTTGTACACCAAATTTTGTGACGATAGGTCATATAGGAGATAGTCGTTGTTATATGGTATCAGAGGGGGAAATCTCGCTTGTAACGGAAGATCACTCACTTGTCAATGAACTTGTGAGACATGGTGAAATTTCAAAAGAAGACGCAGAATATCACCCGAAAAAGAATGTTTTGTTAAGGGCATTAGGAACAGAAGAGAAAGTCGGATTAGATGTGAAAACATTAGTGCTAGAGGAAGATGATCAGTTACTTCTTTGCTCTGATGGACTATCTAACAAAGTTTCTATTGCTGATATGCAACAAGTTTTACAGTTAAATGAACAGCTAGAAACTAAGGGACAACGTCTCATTCAATTGGCGAATGATCGTGGCGGGGAAGATAATATCACCCTTGTTCTCATTGATTATGCGGGTTCGACAAACGAAAGTAGGTGAAGTGCAACGTGCTGATTGGAAAACGCTTAAATGACCGTTATAAGCTACTGAAAATGATTGGTGGCGGTGGAATGGCCAATGTGTATTTAGCTCATGATGATATACTAGGCCGAGATGTAGCGGTGAAAATATTAAGACTCGACTATTCAAATAACGAAGAGTTTATTAAACGTTTCCATCGAGAAGCGCAGTCTGTTACAACGTTGTCGCATCCAAATATTGTGAATATGTATGATGTCGGAGAAGAAGATGGTATATATTATCTTGTAATGGAGTATGTACCAGGACAAACATTGAAGCAATACATAATTGAGCGAGGAATGTTACCGATAGGAGAAGCTCTTGATATTATGGAGCAGCTAACATCCGCCATGGCACACGCCCATCATTTTGAAATTGTGCACCGCGATATTAAACCGCACAATATTTTAATTCGAGCTGATGGAGTAATAAAAGTAACAGATTTTGGAATTGCGACAGCTACAAGTGCAACAACAATTACACATACAAATTCAGTACTCGGTTCGGTGCATTATTTATCACCAGAACAAGCACGTGGCGGGATAGCAAATAAACAATCAGATATTTATTCCCTAGGGATTGTTATGTTTGAGTTGTTAACAGGAAGACAACCATTTTCTGGAGAATCTGCTGTTGCTATAGCTTTAAAACATTTACAAAGTGAAATTCCGTCTCCAAAAAGATGGAATGAAAGTATTCCGCAAAGTGTCGAAAATATTATATTAAAGGCAACTGCGAAAGATCCGTTTCATCGATATCAATCTGCTAATGCGATGAAACGAGATATTGAAACTGCGCTATATCCAGAGAGGATAAATGAGCAGCCATTTTACATACCGGAAGATATGGAAGCGACAAAAGCGATTCCGGTTATTCAACAGGAACAATTATTCGAAAATGTAACTGATGAAACAATTGTTTTACAAGGAAGTAAAGTGGATGAACAGGCAAGAAAAGAAGATGAGGATTTAAATAAGAAGAAAAAACGAAGTAATAAATGGCTCAAAGTTTTAATTACAACATTTTTACTTTTAGCGATCGGAATAACGTTAGCCCTTACTGTTATTCCAGGATTCTTTATTCCAAAAGATGTAAAAGTCCCTGATGTGGCTGGTATGAAATATACGACCGCAGTAAATACATTAGTTGAAAAGGGTTTTGAGGTTACGGAACCTAATATTGTATATACAGATGATGTTGAAACCGGTGATGTTATAAAAACAGACCCTGTGGCAGGAAGAGTCGTGAAAGAAAACTCTAAAATTACTATCTATCAATCAGGTGGGAAAAAGAAAAGTAAGATGATTGATTTCACAGGAAAAGATTTAGAGAGTATAAGAACAGAGTTAGAAGAGAAATATAAACAAGTTACAGTATATTATATTGAAGATGATAGGCCAAAAGGTGCAATCGTAGAGCAATTTCCGACGTCTGACCAAATGGTGGTAGAGGCCGAGCAAGAACTGAAAATCTGGGTGAGTAAAGGTCCTTATCAAATTAGACCGGGTGATTTTTCAAGGTGGACTGAAAATAGTGCAACTGGTTATCTGAATGAGAGAAAACTAACTCCAGATATAAAACGAGAGTATTCTGATACTGTTGATAAAGGACTTGTAATTTCGCAATCTCCAAAACCAGGAACGCCGTTAAAAGAAGGAGATAAAGTGACGATTGTTATTTCAGATGGTCCTAAGCCGAAAGTAACGAAAACAGTGAAAGTGGATAATATTTCTATTCCGTATGAGTCTTCTATAATAGGTGAGAAAAAACCGCAAACGATAGAAATTTATAAAGAAGATATGCAACAAAAAATGGATAGACCAATTGAAACTAGAACAATTTCAGAGTCGGCAACTATTTCATTAGAATTTGTAATTCAAGAAGGTACAAAAGGACATTATAAAATTGTACGAGATGGTGTAACGATTATTGACAAAGAAGTACCATACCCAACTCAATAATAATGAATTCCATTTTATCTCCAAAGAGAATGGAATGTATTACTTCTGCCTGTTATGCTGTCTACATATAGTGGACTGTATAACAGGCAAAAATATATGATTCAAAAAGATATAAAAGTGATACTGTTATAAATAATATTTTAAATTTGATGGTAGATTAAATATATTAATGTGTATATATGACGGGTTTTGAAATCTTTATTTAAAGAATGATAATCCATTCAATATGAATTCCAGCTTCACTTTATACAGAATAAAGGAGAATTATATGCCAGAAGGAAAAATTGTAAAAGCTCTAAGTGGATTTTATTATGTGCAGCATGAAGAAGGGATTACACAATGTCGCGGGCGTGGTGTGTTTAGAAAAAATAAAATTACACCACTGGTAGGAGACCAAGTTGTTTTTCAGGCTGATAATCCGAGTGAAGGATACGTGCTTGAAGTATTTGATCGAAAAAATGAACTTGTCAGGCCTCCTATTGCTAATGTTGATCAAGCAATTCTTGTTTTTTCAGCAGTAGAACCAGATTTTAATCCGGGGCTGTTAGATCGATTTTTAGTGCTGATTGAATATCATAACATTAAGCCGATTATTTGCATTAGTAAGATGGATTTAGTGGATGAAAAAATGAGAGAAACTGTTGAATCTTATGCAAATGACTATCGTGAGATGGGATATGATGTATTATTTACTTCTATAAATACATCGGAAAGTATTGATATTTTAAAACCATTCTTAGAAGGTTGTGTTTCCGTTGTTGCGGGGCAATCTGGTGTTGGAAAATCTTCTATGCTTAACGTCTTACGTCCAGAATTAGAACTGAAAACGAATGATATTTCCTCACATTTAGGACGCGGGAAACATACGACAAGACACGTAGAATTAATTGCGATTGGAAGCGGACTAGTTGCAGATACACCTGGTTTTAGTTCACTCGATTTCATAGATATAGAGGTAGAAGATCTTACATATTGTTTTCCAGAGTTGAAAGAAGCGAGCCAATACTGTAAATTTAGAGGGTGTACACATCTTTCTGAACCGAAATGCGCTGTGAAGGCTGCGGTTGAAGAGGGGAAGATTACAGAATATCGTTATAAGAATTACAAACAATTTGTAGAAGAAATTAGAGAGAGAAAGCCGAGGTATTAGTTATGATTAAAATTGCACCATCGATCTTATCAGCAGATTTTTCAAAATTAGGGGAAGAGATTAAAGATGTAGAAAAAGGCGGAGCGGATTACATTCACGTCGATGTAATGGATGGACATTTCGTACCAAATATTACGATTGGACCATTAATTGTAGAAGCAATTCGTCCGATCACATCGTTACCGTTAGATGTACATTTAATGATTGAAAATCCTGATAACTATATCCCGACTTTCGCAAAAGCGGGAGCGGATATTATTACTGTTCATGTAGAGGCTTGCCCTCATTTACATCGTACAATTCAGTTAATTAAATCTCATGGCATTAAAGCAGGAGTTGTATTAAATCCGCATACGCCAGTTTCAGTGATTGAGCATGTATTAGAAGATATTGATATGGTATTACTTATGACAGTAAACCCTGGATTTGGTGGGCAGAAATTTATCCATTCTGTATTACCGAAAATTAAACAAGTTGCAGAAATGGTTAAAGAGCGCAATCTAGAAGTAGAAATTGAAGTTGATGGTGGTGTAAACGCTGAAACAGCAAGACTTTGTGTAGAAGCAGGAGCAAATGTACTTGTAGCTGGGTCAGCAGTATACAATCAAAAAGACCGCGGTGAAGCAATTCGTGTCATTCGTGGATAATGAATGAACGAGTCTTTATCCCAGTGAATCTTCTAGTGTAGTAAGTTTTCACTATTTATAAAGGGTAGAGAAAAAATATATAAAAAGGCAATCTACCGAATGGCAGATTGCCTTTTTACAATAGAAGGGGAAGGAAACATGATTATTCATATTTTAGCGGGAGGACCCGCGGAATATTGTGCAGATTTTTCTTCATATGAAAATGAGAAAGTAGTGTGGGCGGCAGTTGATAGAGGAGTATATCGTTTATTAAAAAGAGGTATTACTCCTGCTGTTGCGTTTGGAGATTATGACTCGGTTACGGAAGAAGAATTAGCATGGATGGGGCAACAAACAAATGATTTACATATTGTTCCTCGTGAAAAAGATCAAACTGATTTAGAAATTGCTATTAACTGGGCGTTAGAACAAAAGCCGGCACTCATTCGTATTTTTGGTGCTACTGGCGGAAGACTTGATCACGGTTTAGCGAATATACAAATGCTTTTAAAAGGATTAGAAGTAGGAATAGAGATGTGTATTGTAGACAATCAAAATGAAATAAGTGTAAAAAGAGTGGGTACACATATAATTGAAGAAAATAAAAATTTCCCTTATGTATCTTTTGTGCCTGTTACTGAAATAGTGGAAGGGATTACATTACTTGGTTTTAAATATCCTCTAACGAATAAAAAAATAGAGTGGGGATCCACACTTTGTATTAGTAATGAACTCGTTGAGGAAAAAGGTACTTTTTCATTTACTTCTGGCATATTAATGGTGATAAGAAGCACTGATTAAAGAAACAATTTTGCTCCTTACATCATATAGTGACCAAATGGAGTAATGGGGATTAGGAGGGAAACCATGAGATTTTATACAATTAAGTTACCTAAATTTCTTGGTGGAATTGTTCGTGCCATGTTAAATACCTTCAAAAAAGATTAAAAAAAGCACCTATTACCGGTGCTTTTTCCATTGGTATAGTAAAAAAAGAGCCTAGCGGCTCTTTTTTTTATTATTAAACACGTTCGATTTTGCCAGATTTTAATGCTCTAGCAGAAACGTAAACACGTTGAACTTTTCCGTCGATGCGTACGCGAACTTTTTGAAGGTTAGCGCCCCACTTACGTTTTGTAGCGTTCATTGCGTGAGAACGAGAGTTACCAGAACGAGCTTTTCTTCCAGTAATAGCACAAACACGAGCCATTTATATTTCCCTCCCTTGATACCTTACCATACGTAATTTTTCAATGTTAGTCTTTTATGCGATGCTAAAAACACTACTATAATTTAACACAACTAAAAAGAGAATGCAACACTGTAGAAAAAAGAAATCAAGAAAAATTACTTGACACTATATGTCAATGAAGAAAAGTTGAAATCAAGAAAAATTGCTTGACATATTATAGTGATACATGTTGTATAATAACAATGGACTATTTTGCTCATCATAAAAAAGTGTAGTTTTCAACATAAAATATGAGAGTGAAAAAGAAAGAACGATGGAATTTTCGTTAAAAAGATTATATGATAGTAACTAAAGTAGTCTAACTCACTTTCACCATTTATGAAGGGGGAAAACGAGATGTCAATTGAAATTAAAACGAAGTACGGTCAAATTGATATTAGTACAGATGTAATTGCAACAATTGCTGGAGGTGCCGCGGTAGATTGCTACGGTATCGTAGGTATGGCATCAAAAAATCAGTTAAAAGATGGATTAACAGACATTTTACGAAAAGAAAATTTCACTAGAGGTGTTATTGTTCGTAAAGATGAAGATGAAGTACATATTGATATGTATATTATTGTGAGCTATGGTACGAAAATTTCAGAAGTAGCACATAACGTGCAGACGAAAGTGAAATATACATTAGATCAAACTGTAGGACTAGCAGTAGATTCTGTAAACATCTACGTACAAGGAGTTAAAGTAATAAACTTGTAATGTGCATTAAGGAGGAAAATCTGTGTCAATTCAAAAAATTGATGGAAAACGTTTATCACAAATGATCATTCAAGGAGCGAATAATTTAACGAATAATGTTCAGCTTGTTGATGCATTAAACGTATTTCCAGTTCCAGATGGCGATACCGGTACAAACATGAACTTATCTATGACTTCAGGCGCACGTGAAGTGAAAGCAAATCCTTCACAACATGCTGGTAAAGTCGGCGTAAGTTTAGCCAAAGGATTATTAATGGGAGCTCGTGGTAACTCTGGAGTTATTTTATCTCAGTTGTTCCGTGGTTTCTCGAAATCCATTGAACAAAAAGAAGAATTAACAACAGTTGATTTTGCTGCAGCTTTAGAGGCTGGAGTAGAGGCGGCTTACAAAGCGGTTATGAAACCGATTGAAGGAACGATTTTAACGGTTGCAAGAGAAACGGGTAAATATGCAGTAACAGTTGCGAAAAAACAGCGCGACTTTGTTTTGTTTATGGAAGACGTTGTGAAAGAAGCAAATGCATCGTTAAATCGTACGCCAGATTTATTACCTGTATTAAAACAAGTTGGCGTTGTAGATAGCGGTGGTAAAGGTCTTGTAGTAGTTTACGAAGGTTTTTTAGCTGACTTAAAAGGAGAAACGATTTCTTCTGATGCACCTGCCCAACCATCTATGAATGAAATGGTGCGCGCAGAACATCACCGTAGTGTACAAAGCCAATTGAGTACAGAAGATATTAAGTATGGATATTGTACGGAGTTCATGGTGAAATTAGAAGCTGATAAAGTGAAAGAACATAATTTCTCTGAACAAAAATTCCGTGAAGATATTAGTGTGTATGGTGATTCATTACTAGTTGTATCTGATGATGAAATTGTAAAAGTTCATATTCATGCAGAGCATCCTGGAGACGCTATGAACTACGGACAACGTTACGGTAGTTTAATCAAGATTAAAGTAGAGAATATGCGTGAACAGCATACCGCTTTATTAGATGAGCCTGCTATGATGCCTGAGCCAACTAGCCAGCCTAAAGAGAAACAACCATATGGTATCGTAACTGTAGCTATGGGATCTGGTATTAAAACTTTATTTGAAAGCATTGGCGCGACGAAAGTTATCGAAGGTGGCCAAACGATGAATCCAAGTACGGAGGATATCGTGAAGGCGATTGAAGAAGCAAACGCTGAAAAAATCATTATTTTACCGAACAACGGGAATATCGTAATGGCAGCAGAACAAGCAGCGTCAGTTGTGGATCAAGAAGTGATTGTAGTTCGTTCAAAAACAGTTCCTCAAGGTATGGCTGCAATGTTAGCATTTAATCCAGTTGGAACGCTAGAGGAAAATGAAGAAAACATGAAAGAAGCTTTATCTCATGTGAAAACAGGTCAAATTACGTATGCTGTACGTGATACGGAAATTGATGGTGTGGCAATTCAAAAAGATGATTTCATGTGTATCGCAGATGGAAAAATCGTATCAACAAATGCTGAAAAAGTAGGAGCTGCGAAGCAATTACTAGAAGCACTAATTGATGAAGATTCTGAAATCGTAACGATTCTACAAGGTGAAGATGCAACTGATGAAGAAGTAGCTGAATTAGTTGAGTTTGTAGAAGAGAATTTTGAAGATGCAGAAGTAGAAGTACATGCTGGAAACCAACCGGTGTATTCTTTCATCTTCTCTGTAGAATAAGAAAAAAATTCGTTTTGAAAATAAATGGATTACTTACTTGCTAATGGATAATAAGTAGTAATATGAAGTTTATTACTAGTTTTTATTCAAAAGGCTAGCATATTGAAGATAAAAAAGAGCCTTGCTGCTAATAGTGAGGCTCTTTTCTTTCGTGTTGTTTATGAGGGATTTGAGTAGTTTCTCTTAGAATGCCTATGATAGAATATATAGGGTGAAAGAGAGCGATTACAGATGTCAATCATGTTAATGGATAATGAATCAAAAAATAATGTGACGGAGCGTGAGAATCTTGAATGAAGTTGTACAAGTTCCTGTTACGGATGTAAAGGGAATCGGAGGAGAAACATCTGAATTACTACACGAGATGGGAATTTATACAGTTTCTCATCTATTAGAACATTTTCCGTACCGTTATGAAGACTATGCGATGAAAGATCTTGCAGAAGTAAAGCATGATGAACGTGTAACAGTTGAGGGGAAAGTTCATAGTGCTCCTTTACTGCAATATTACGGGAAGAAGAAGTCGCGTCTTACGGTTCGTGTCCTCGTAGGTCGTTATTTAATTACAGCTGTATGTTTTAATAGGCCGTACTATAAGCAGAAGTTAAATTTAGATGAAACGGTAACGATTACTGGAAAATGGGACCAGCATCGTCAAACGATTGCGGTATCAGAACTTCATTTTGGACCGGTTGTACGTCAACAAGAAGTGGAGCCTGTGTACTCAGTGAAAGGGAAACTTACAGTAAAACAGATGCGCCGTTTTATTGCACAAGCGTTAAAGGAGTATGGAGACTCTATAGTTGAAGTGTTACCAGATGGATTGCTAAGTCGGTATAAATTACTGCCACGTTATGAAGCGCTTCGGGCTTTGCATTTTCCATCGGGGCAGGAAGACTTGAAGCAAGCGCGTCGCCGGTTTGTATATGAAGAGTTTTTCTTATTTCAGTTGAAAATGCAAACGTTACGAAAAATGGAGAGGGAAAATTCGAAAGGGACGAAAAAAGAAATTCCTTCAGAAGAATTGCAAGAGTTTATCGATGCACTTCCGTTTCCATTAACTGGTGCGCAAAGCCGAGTTGTAGATGAAATTATGAAAGATATGACATCTCCTTATCGAATGAATCGTCTGTTGCAAGGTGATGTAGGTTCTGGTAAAACGGTAGTCGCTGCAATTGGTCTTTATGCAGCGAAATTAGCGCATTATCAAGGTGCTTTAATGGTTCCAACAGAAATTTTAGCAGAACAACATTATCAATCGCTCGCAGAGACGTTCTCGCGCTTTGGTATGAAGGTTGAATTGTTAACAAGTTCAGTTAAAGGTGTGAGACGCCGAGAGATTTTGGCAAAATTAGAACAAGGAGAAATAGATATCCTTGTTGGAACACATGCTTTAATTCAAGATGAAGTTATCTTTCATAGGTTAGGTCTCGTGATTACTGATGAACAACATCGATTTGGTGTAGCGCAGCGACGAGTTTTACGTGAGAAAGGTGAAAGTCCAGACGTATTATTTATGACAGCGACCCCGATTCCACGTACGTTAGCAATTACTGCATTTGGAGAGATGGATGTTTCTATAATCGATGAGATGCCAGCTGGTAGAAAGGTAATTGAAACATACTGGGCAAAACATGACATGTTAGATCGTGTTCTCGGTTTTGTAGAGAAAGAGATAAAAAAAGGAAGACAAGCATATGTTATTTGTCCTCTAATTGAAGAATCTGAGAAACTTGATGTACAAAATGCAATCGACTTACATAGTATGCTGACTCATCATTATCAGGGGAAATGTCAAGTCGGATTAATGCATGGAAGATTATCATCTCAAGAAAAAGAAGAGATAATGGGGCAATTTAGTGAAAATAAAGTGCAAATTCTTGTGTCGACAACAGTTGTTGAGGTGGGTGTGAACGTACCGAATGCGACTGTAATGGTTATTTATGATGCAGAGCGTTTCGGTTTATCACAGCTTCATCAGCTAAGAGGACGTGTTGGGCGTGGTAGTGAACAATCGTATTGTTTATTAATAGCAGACCCTAAATCAGAAACAGGAAAAGAAAGAATGCGCATAATGACTGAAACAAATGATGGATTTGTATTGTCAGAAAAGGATTTAGAATTACGAGGTCCTGGAGATTTCTTTGGGAGTAAGCAAAGTGGTTTACCAGAATTCAAGGTTGCTGATATGGTACATGATTATCGGGCGCTAGAAACAGCTAGACAAGATGCGGCGTTACTAGTAGATTCAGAAGCGTTTTGGCATAATGATCAATATGCGTCGTTGCGTACATATCTTGACGGGACAGGTGTGTTCCAGGGAGAGAAGCTCGATTAAAGGGAGGCAACAAAAGTTTTTGTTGCATTCTACTTTTAATGATTATATACTACTGTTAGTACCTAGTCATAAAAATGGATGGTGCGGTATGAAAAAAAGAAGAAGTAAAAAAGAAAGACAAGAATTATTACAACAAACGATAGAAACGAATCCTTTTATTACGGATGAAGATTTAGCAGAAAAATTTCAAGTGAGTATACAAACTGTACGTCTTGATCGTATGGAATTATCTATTCCTGAATTAAGAGAAAGAATTAAACATGTAGCTACAAAGCAACATGAAGAAGATGTGAAATCTTTACCGTTAGAAGAGGTTGTCGGAGAAATTATTGATATAGAATTAGATAGACATGCGATTTCTATTTTTGAAGTGAAGGTAGAACACGTATTTAAAAGAAATCAAATTGCCCGTGGGCATCATTTGTTTGCACAAGCAAACTCACTAGCTGTTGCGGTTATTGATGAAGAATTAGCTTTAACTGCAAAGTCTACCATTCGATACATTCGTCCTGTAAAATTAGGAGAGCGTGTTGTTGCAAAAGCGCGCGTGGAAGATGTAGAGAATGATAAAGGGCGGACGGTTGTCAAAGTGCGTAGCTTTGTTGGAGAAGAACTTGTTTTTACAGGCACTTTTGAAATGTATCGATCTAGTAATTATAGTGAGGAAGGTAACAACTTATGAAAATCGCAATAGATGCAATGGGCGGCGATCATGCTCCAAAGGCTGTCGTACTAGGAGCAATGAAAGCTATTAAGGAATATTCTGATTTACATATTACGTTAGTGGGGAAAGAAGAGGAAATTCGTCAATACTTAACGAGTGAAGAACGAATTACTATACTTCATACAGACGAAAAAATTGAATCGACAGATGAACCAGTAAGAGCGGTTCGTCGAAAAAAACAAGCTTCAATGGTACTTGCGGCGCAGCAAGTGAAAGACGGTGTAGCGGATGCTTGTATATCAGCTGGTAGTACAGGAGCTTTAATGGCGGCTGGATTGTTTGTTGTAGGTCGTATGGAAGGAATTGAGCGACCAGCTTTATCCCCTACAATGCCAACTGTTGATGGAGAAGGTTTTGTTATGTTAGATGTTGGAGCGAACGTTGATGCAAAACCGATTCATTTATATCAATATGCAGTAATGGGATCTGTATATGCTGAGAAAGTAAGAGGAATTAAAAATCCTCGCGTTGGACTTTTAAACGTTGGAACAGAAGATGGTAAAGGTAACGAGCTTTCAAAACAAGTCTTTGCAATGCTTAAAGATGCCCCAATTAATTTCGTTGGGAACGTTGAATCAAGAGATTTATTGCAAGGTGTAGCAGATGTTGTTGTATGTGATGGTTTTACAGGGAATGTAGCACTGAAATCATTAGAAGGAACAGCACTTGCATTATTCTCTATGTTAAAAGAGCAGTTAATGAGTTCGTTTACGAGCAAATTAGCAGCAGCGGTATTAAAGCCAAAACTTATGGTATTAAAAGATAAAATGGATTATTCGGAGTATGGAGGAGCGGCATTATTTGGATTGAAGGCTCCTGTCATTAAGGCTCACGGTTCTTCCAATGACCAATCGATATTTAGTGCGATTCGTCAAACGAGAGAAATGGTAGCGAAAGAAGTTATTCCTACTATTTCAAGCGTAATGGAGAAAGAGCCACTCCAATAAGAGGAGGATTTGAAATGGGAAAACTAGCATTTCTTTTTCCGGGCCAAGGTTCACAGGCAGTTGGAATGGGTAAACAGTTAGCAGAGAATAATAAAGAGGTTGCAAATGTATTTGCAAAAGCAGATGAGGTGTTGCAAGACTCACTTTCAGAAGTGATTTTTGAAGGGCCGCAGGAAAAGCTTACGTTAACAACAAATGCGCAACCTGCTTTATTAACAACGAGTTTTGCTATTTTAACAGCTTTAAAAGAGTATGATATTACACCAGACTTTGTCGCAGGGCATAGTTTAGGTGAGTATAGCGCTCTTGTAGCAGCGGGTGCATTAACTTTTGAGGATGCAGTATATGCTGTAAGGAAACGTGGGGAATATATGGAAGAAGCTGTTCCTGGCGGAGAAGGTGCAATGGTAGCTATTTTAGGTGCTGATCCACATATGCTGAAACAAGTTACAGAAGAAGTAACAAGTGAAGGATATGCAGTACAAATTGCTAATATGAATAGTACGAAGCAAATTGTGATTTCTGGAACAAAGCAAGGAGTCGAGATTGCTTCTCAAAGAGCGAAAGAAAATGGTGCAAAGAGAGCAATTCCGCTTAAAGTAAGTGGACCGTTCCACTCTGCGCTTATGAAGCCAGCGGCGGAGAAATTCCAAAGTGTCTTAAATGAAATTACAATTCAAGATACGAATATTCCGGTAATCGCAAATGTAACAGCAGACGTTATTACAAGTGGTGCACATATTCAAGAAAAGTTAATCGAGCAGCTCTATTCGCCTGTTTTATGGTATCCATCCATTGAATATATGGTGAGTCAAGGGGTAGATACATTTATTGAGATTGGACCTGGGAAAGTACTTGTTGGACTTATGAAGTCAATTGATTCATCAGTGAAAGCATACGCGATATACGATGAAGAGACATTACAAGATACCATTTCGAATTTGAGAGGAGAAAGTTGATGTTAAAAGGGAAAGTAGCATTAGTAACGGGTGCTTCACGTGGAATTGGTCGTGCAATTGCGATTGATTTAGCAAAACAAGGGGCAAATGTTGTAGTAAATTATGCTGGTAACGAGCAAAAGGCAAATGAAGTAGTTGATGAAATAAAGAAATTAGGTTCGGATGCAATTGCAGTAAGAGCAGATGTTGCAAATGCTGAAGACGTTACAAATATGGTGAAACAAACTGTAGATGTATTTGGACAAGTTGATATTCTTGTAAATAATGCAGGTGTAACAAAAGATAATTTATTAATGCGTATGAAAGAAGAAGAATGGGATACAGTTATTAATACAAACCTAAAAGGTGTATTCTTATGTACAAAGGCAGTATCTCGATATATGATGCGTCAACGTCATGGACGTATTGTAAATATCGCTTCTGTTGTCGGAGTAACGGGAAACCCAGGACAAGCAAACTATGTTGCTGCTAAAGCGGGTGTAATCGGATTAACAAAAACATCAGCGAAAGAGTTAGCGAGCCGTAATATTACTGTAAATGCAATTGCTCCTGGATTTATTGCGACAGATATGACAGACGTATTAGATGAAAATATAAAAGCTGAAATGTTAAAATTAATTCCTGCAGCTCAGTTTGGTGAGGCACAAGATATCGCAAATGCTGTAACGTTTTTTGCTTCTGATCAAAGCAAATATATTACAGGTCAAACGTTAAATGTTGATGGCGGTATGGTAATGTAATAAAAGAATCGATTTCAGCTAGTTTTTTTGGACAATATTTAATATAATATTTGAGGGGAGGTGAATGGAATGGCAGATGTTTTAGAGCGTGTAACAAAAATTATCGTTGATCGTTTAGGAGTAGAAGAAACAGAAGTAGTACCAGCTGCAAGCTTCAAGGAAGATTTAGGAGCAGACTCCCTAGATGTAGTAGAACTTGTAATGCAATTAGAAGACGAATTCGAAATGGAAATTTCTGATGAAGATGCTGAAAAGATTGCTACTGTTGGCGATGCTGTGACTTACATAGAGAGTCATCTATAATGCTTGAATGAAGTCCCGTTTTTTAGCGGGGCTTCTCGGCTTATATCTGGAGGGACCTATGCCGTACCGTAAATATAGAGAAAAAAAATACGAAACAAAATATCGTGAAGCGTTTAAAGTATTTCAAGAAAAAATAGGTATTACGTTTACAGATGAAAAATTATTGATTCAAGCATTTACGCATTCATCGTATGTGAATGAGCATCGAAAAAAACCGCATGAAGACAATGAGCGTCTCGAATTCCTTGGAGATGCAGTATTGGAACTTACTGTATCGCAGTATCTGTTTCAAAAATATCCGACAATGAGCGAAGGAGAGTTAACAAAACTACGTGCAGCTATTGTATGTGAACCATCTCTTGTTCGTTTTGCAAACGAGTTGTCATTTGGTAGCCTAGTTTTATTAGGAAAAGGTGAGGAAATGACAGGCGGACGTGAACGACCAGCTTTATTAGCGGATGTCTTTGAAGCGTTTATTGGTGCCCTTTATCTTGATCAAGGGCTAGAAACAGTATGGGGCTTCTTAAAAGAAATTGTATACCCTAAAATTAATGAAGGTGCTTTTTCTCATGTGATGGATTATAAGAGTCAATTACAAGAGTTGATTCAGCGTGATGGTAGTGGCAATATTGAGTATCAAATTTTGCAAGAAAAAGGACCGGCTCACAATCGAGAATTTGTGTCACGTGTTACGTTAAATAACGTGGCCTTAGGTCTTGGTAGTGGCAAGTCGAAAAAAGAAGCAGAGCAACAAGCTGCTGCAGAAGCGTTGAAAAAGTTAAAAGAACAACTATAAGGAATCCCCCTTTGAATGAGGGGGATTCCTTGTGCATAGAATGAAACTTTCCTTTCGTTTATAAATGTAAGGAAATGAAATCCGTATAATCGTTTGTTTTTGTATAAACAACATTTATAGCAACGGAGAATAGGAGGAAGGCCTTTCGTGTTTTTAAAAAGATTAGAAATAGCAGGATTTAAGTCTTTTGCTGAGCGTGTATCTGTCGATTTTGTCCCAGGTGTAACGTCTGTAGTAGGACCTAATGGAAGTGGGAAAAGTAATATTACTGATGCCATTCGTTGGGTACTTGGTGAACAATCGGCAAAATCATTACGTGGTGCAAAGATGGAAGATATTATTTTTGCAGGTAGTGATACGAGAAGAGCGGTTAATGTTGCTGAAGTAACATTAACTTTAAATAATGAAGATCAACGTTTACCGATTGAATATAATGAGGTGTGTGTAACGCGTCGTGTATCTCGTTCTGGTGATAGTGATTTTTATATTAATAAACAATCATGCAGGTTGAAAGATATTATCGATTTATTTATGGACTCTGGTATGGGAAGAGAAGCTTTTTCGATTATTAGCCAGGGGAAAGTTGAAGAAATTTTAAGTAGTAAATCAGAAGAACGTCGTGGTGTATTTGAAGAAGCGGCGGGAGTGCTGAAATACAAACTTCGTAAAAAGAAAGCTGAAGGTAAATTAGCAGACACACAAGAAAACTTAAATCGTGTACAAGATATAATTCACGAATTAAGTAGTCAAGTAGAACCTTTAGAAAGACAAGCTTCTATTGCAAAGGATTATCTCGAGAAAAAAGAAGAATTAGAGAAAGTAGAAGCGGCGCTTATTGTACATGAAATTGAAGAATTACATGAGAAATGGGAAGCGCTTCGAAATCAGTTTGGGCATAATAAAAACGAAGAAGCGAAAATGTCAACGCATTTACAAAAAGGTGAAGAAGAGCTAGAAGAATTACGAGGCCAATTACAAGCAGTAGATGAGTCTGTAGATTCCCTGCAAGAAGTACTTTTACTTTCTAGTAAAGAGCTAGAAAAGTTAGAAGGACAGCGTGAGCTATTAAAAGAGAGAAAGCAAAATGCAACGACGCATTGTGCACAACTCGAACAGTTAATTGTTGAATTAACAGAGAAAGCTACAAGTTATGATGGTGAAATTGAATCGAGTACAGAAGTATTGATGCAATTTGTAAATCATGTAAAAGAGTTGGAGACGAAATTGCATGATAATGAGCAATTACTTGCAACGTTTGCTGACAATTTAGAAGAGCAAATTGAGAATTTAAAAGGTGACTATATTGAACTTTTAAATCAACAAGCTAGTCATCGTAATGAGTTATCTATGATTGAAGAACAATCTAAACAACAAAACTCAAAAAATGAACGCCTTGATGAAGAAAATGCGAAATATGTAGAAATGCGTATGGAAATTACAGCGAAAAAGACAAAACTTGTGGAAAGTTATGAACAAGTAAAAGAAAAAGTAGCTGGAATCCTTTCGAATATACAAAAGACAGAAGCGGCACTTGGGAAATGCAAGGCGCAGTATAGTGAAAACGAAACAAAACTGTATCAAGCATATCAATTTGTACAACAGGCACGTTCTCGAAAAGAAATGCTAGAAGAGATGCAAGAGGACTACTCTGGTTTCTATCAAGGGGTACGTGAAGTATTAAAAGCTAGAGAAAGTAGGTTGCAAGGTATTGAGGGTGCTGTTGCAGAACTGCTAACGGTACCGAAAGAATATGAAATTGCAATGGAAATTGCTCTAGGTGCAGCGATGCAGCATATAGTTGTACAAAAAGAAGAACATGCTCGTAATGCAATTGCGTTTTTAAAACAAAATAAACATGGACGAGCAACGTTTTTACCGCAAGCTGTTATTAAAGGTAGATCGTTATCATTTGAGCAATTACGTATTGTAAATCAGCACCCATCGTTTGTAGGTGTGGCAGCAGAACTCGTGCAATATAACAATAAATATGAAAATGTAGTTTCAAATTTATTAGGTACTGTTATTGTTGCAAAAGATTTACGCGGAGCGAATGAGTTGGCGAAACAATTGCAATACCGTTATCGCATAGTAACAATCGAAGGTGATGTAGTAAACCCTGGCGGTTCTATGACGGGTGGAGCGGTAAAACAAGCAAAATCTTCTTTATTAGGGCGTCAACGTGAATTAGAAGAGTGGACGAGCAAGTTAACTGATATGGAAGAAAAAACGACGAAGTTAGAAAACTTTGTTAAAGCAGTAAAACAAGAGATTCAAGAAAAAGAAGTGCAAATACGCGAACTAAGGCAAAGTGTAGAAGTAGAGCGTGTAGATGAACAGAAATTAAGAGAAGAAATTAGTCGCTTAGAATTAGAAGAACATCGTATTAATGATCGTTTATCTATTTACGATTTAGAGATTGAAGGGTTCTTGCAAGACCAAGTGAAAATGCAAGGCCGTAAAGAAGAGTTAGAAAAGATTTTGGCGACTCTTCAGGCGGAGATTACGGAATTAGATAGCAAAATCACAACTTTAACAAAACAAAAAAGTGAGCAACATTCTTCGAAAGAAAAAGTTCAAAAAGAAATGACTGAGTTAAAAGTGTTAGCAGCTGAAAAGCAACAACGCTTATCTAATCAAAAAGAAAAAGTAGAACGATTGACGAAGGAAAAAGAAGAAACCGATGCAACGCTTGTCAAAACGAAAGAGGATTTAGCATTCTTAAAACAAGAAATGACATCGAATTCAAGTGGTGAAGAACAAATTACGAATATGATTGAGAAGAAAGCATATGATCGTAATCAAACTTCAGAGTTAATTCGCTCTCGTCGTGAACAACGTGTATCGTTACAAGAGAGAGTAGAACAGTTAGAGCGTAACCTGAAAGAAACAACAGGTAAACATAAATACATTCTTGAGATGTTGAAAGATCAAGAGGTAAAAATAAACCGACTTGATGTAGAGTTAGAAAATAGATTACAACATTTACGTGAAACATATACGATTTCATTTGAAGCGGCAAAACTGAAGTATACAATGGTGATGCCTGCTGAGGATGCACGTAAAAAGGTGAAACTAATTAAACTCTCCATCGAAGAGCTAGGTACAGTAAACTTAGGAGCAATTGATGAGTATGAGCGTGTGGCAGAGCGTCATACATTCTTACTAGAGCAAAAAGATGATCTAGAAGAAGCAAAAACGACATTGCACCAACTTATTACTGAAATGGATGAAGAAATGAAAAAACGCTTTTCTACTACGTTTGAAGGAATTCGAATGGAGTTTCAATCGGTGTTCTCTGAATTATTTGGAGGCGGTAGAGCGGATTTAGTTATGACGAATCCAGAGGACTTATTAAATACGGGTATTGATATCGTAGCGCAACCGCCAGGGAAGAAACTGCAAAACTTAGGTTTACTTTCAGGTGGAGAGCGTGCTTTAACGGCAATTGCGCTGCTATTTGGTATTTTAAAAGTGCGCCCAGTCCCATTCTGTGTATTAGATGAGGTAGAGGCTGCTCTTGATGAGGCAAACGTTGCCCGTTTTGCTCAGTATTTAAAGAAATTTAGTGATGAGACACAGTTTATTGTAATTACACATAGAAAAGGTACAATGGAAGAGTCTGACGTATTGTACGGTGTAACAATGCAAGAGTCAGGGGTATCTAAACTTGTTTCGGTTCGTTTAGATGATGGAGAAGAACTAGTTGCAAGCAAATAGAAAGGATGGGACAGTATGAGCTTTTTTAAAAAACTAAAAGAAAAAATTTCAAAACAAACAGATACGGTAACAGAGAAGTTTAAACAAGGATTAGAAAAAACGAGAAATTCGTTTGCAGATAAAGTAAATGATTTAGTCTTTCGTTACCGTAAAGTAGATGAAGATTTCTTCGAAGAATTAGAAGAAATTTTAATCGGTGCAGATGTTGGCGTTTCGACAGTGATGGAATTAATCGACCAGCTGAAAGAAGAAGTGCAACGCCGTAATATTCAAGATCCAAAAGAAGTACAAGCTGTTATTTCGGAAAAATTAATAGAGATTTATAAAGGTGACAGTGATTTTACTAATGAAATTAATGAGCAAAAGGATGGCTTGACAGTTGTTTTATTTGTTGGTGTGAATGGTGTAGGTAAAACGACAACAATTGGTAAGATGGCTCATAAGTTTAAATCAGAAGGTAAGTCTGTCTTATTAGCAGCAGGAGATACATTTCGTGCTGGAGCGATTGAACAATTAGAAGTATGGGGCGATCGCGTTGGGGTAGAAGTGATTAAACAAGGATCAGGGTCTGATCCAGCAGCGGTTATGTATGACGCTGTACAAGCTGCAAAAGCACGTAAAGTAGATGTATTACTATGTGATACAGCAGGACGTTTACAAAATAAAGTAAACTTAATGAAAGAGTTAGAGAAGGTAAAGCGTGTAATTGAGCGTGAAGTACCAGGAGCTCCTCATGAAGTATTACTTGTTATTGATGCAACAACAGGACAAAACGGTTTAAGTCAAGCGAAAACATTCCGTGAAGCAACGAATGTGACTGGTATTGTTTTAACGAAGTTAGATGGAACTGCTAAAGGTGGTATTGTATTAGCAATTCGTAACGAAATGGATGTACCGGTGAAATTCGTTGGATTAGGAGAGCAAATGGATGATCTGCAACAGTTCGATCCAGAACAATATGTATATGGTTTATTTGCGAACTTAGTAGAAACAGAAGAAGTATAAGTGAAAGAAGCGGTATTTTCCGCTTCTTTTTCTATAAAAATATGAGATGTTAAGAAAAAAACTTGACACTCTTTTGTACTCCATGTAAACTAATTCATGTAAAGGGAAATCACTTAACAAAGGATGATCCAACATGCTCGAAAAAACAACGAGAATGAACTATTTATTTGATTTTTATCAATCGTTGTTAACGCAAAAACAAAGAAGTTATATGTCGCTTTATTATCTAGATGATTTATCTCTTGGTGAAATTGCGGAAGAATTTGATGTAAGTCGCCAAGCCGTGTATGATAACATTAAACGGACTGAAGCGATGCTTGAAGAATATGAAGAAAAATTAGTATTACTTCAAAAGTTTCAAGAGCGACAGCGACTTGTTGCAAAGCTAAAACAGCTAATCAGCGAAGAAGAGCATGTGAATGAAGAAATGAAACAAGTTGTTGAAGCTATCGAAAAATTAGATTAGGAGGGCGGCAATATGGCATTTGAAGGATTAGCCGACCGACTTCAACAGACGATGCAAAAAATCCGCGGCAAAGGAAAAGTTTCTGAAGCCGATGTGAAAGAAATGATGAGAGAAGTTCGTCTAGCTCTTTTAGAAGCGGACGTTAACTTTAAAGTAGTAAAAGATTTTGTAAAGCGTGTATCTGAACGTGCTGTCGGACAAGATGTAATGAAAAGTTTGACACCTGGACAACAAGTAATTAAGGTTGTACAGGAAGAACTTACAGAACTTATGGGCGGAGAGCAAAGCAAAATTGCTGTTGCTAATAAGCCACCGACTGTTATTATGATGGTTGGTCTGCAAGGTGCAGGTAAAACAACGACGACAGGTAAGCTTGCGAATTTGCTTCGTAAAAAGCATAACCGTAAACCAATGCTTGTTGCGGCGGATATTTACCGTCCTGCAGCGATTAAACAGCTTGAAACATTAGGGAAGCAATTGGACATGCCTGTATTCTCTTTAGGAGATCAAGTAAGTCCTGTTGAAATTGCGAAACAAGCGATTGCAAAAGCGAAAGAAGATCATCATGATTATGTTTTAATTGATACAGCAGGTCGCCTGCATATTGATGAAGAACTAATGGATGAATTAGCGCAAGTGAAAGAAGTTGCGAAACCGGATGAAATTTTCCTTGTTGTCGATGCGATGACAGGACAAGACGCGGTTAATGTTGCACAAAGTTTCCATGAACAGCTAGGTTTAACAGGGGTTGTATTAACGAAGCTGGATGGTGATACGCGCGGTGGTGCGGCATTGTCTATTAAAGCTGTTACAAATACGCCAATTAAATTTGCTGGTATGGGTGAAAAACTAGATGCACTTGAAGCGTTCCATCCAGAACGTATGGCATCCCGTATTTTAGGGATGGGAGACGTCTTAACATTAATTGAAAAAGCGCAAGCTACAGTTGATGAAGAGAAAGCAAAAGAACTTGAGCAAAAAATGCGTACGCTTTCGTTTACACTTGACGATTTCCTAGAACAACTTGGACAAGTGCGTCAACTTGGACCGCTTGATGAATTGTTAGGAATGCTTCCTGGTGCAAATAAAATTAAAGGGCTGAAAAATGCACAAGTTGATGAAAAACAAATTGGGCATATTGAGGCAATTATTCGTTCTATGACTAAATTAGAGCGAGAACAACCGGAAATAATCAATGCTAGTCGTAAAAAACGCATTGCCAAAGGTAGCGGTACAACGGTACAAGAAATCAATCGTTTAATCAAGCAATTTGATGATATGAAAAAAATGATGAAAACGATGACTGGAATGCAAAAAGGTAAGAAAAAAGGACTAGGTGGATTGAAGTTTCCATTCATGTAAGGAAAAAAGATGGCTCTGTTAAGAAAAAATACTTTACAAAGCAATAGTCTTTTTGCTAATATAATTATCTGTGTGAAATAAATTCGGAGGTGCTTTATAAATGGCAGTTAAAATTCGTTTAAAACGTATGGGAGCTAAAAAAACTCCTTTCTATCGTGTAGTTGTTGCAGATTCTCGTTCTCCTCGTGACGGACGTTTCATTGAGGAAATCGGTACTTACAATCCGGTTGCTCAACCAGCTGAAGTTAAGATCAACGAAGAAGCAGCATTAAAATGGTTAGGAAATGGTGCTAAACCATCTGATACAGTTCGTAACTTATTCTCTAACCAAGGTATCATGGAGAAATTCCACTTATCTAAACAAGGTAAGTAATTGAGGCAATGACTATGAAGAAGTTAGTCGAGACGATTGTCAAGCCTCTTGTCGATTATCCTGAAGATGTAAAAGTTACACAGGAACTTTACAACGGAGAGATAAAGTATCGATTAACTGTACATCCTGAGGATGTTGGAAAAGTCATTGGAAAACAAGGGAAAGTTGCGAAAGCAATTCGAATGCTCTTGTATTCAGTGGGACATCACAATAGTGAAAAAGTAACACTGGAAATTCAATAAACGTAAAAAGGGCGAGGAGTTATTTCCTCTCCCTTTTTTAACATTTAAAGAGAAATTGCATGTTCCATATGTGAAATGGGGATGCTTAATTTATATAGAAACCAGGGGTGACATACTGTTTATGACAAAATGGTTTAACGTAGGGAAAATTGTAAATACTCATGGCGTAAAAGGAGAAATTCGTGTGGTTTCTCGTACTGATTTTCCAGAAGAGCGATATAAGGTAGGGAATACGTTATACATATCGAATGAAAAAGGTGGAGAGCCTTTCCCAGTAAAGATTACTTCTCATCGTCAACATAAAACATTTGATTTATTGACATTTGAAGGATATGGGAATGTAAATGAAGTAGAACAGTTTAAAGGTTCTCTTTTAAAAGTACCTGAAGATCAATTAGGCGAACTAGCTGAAGGCGAATACTACTATCATGAAATTATTGGTTGCAACGTTGTAACGGAAGAAGGAGAAGCGTTAGGGACAATAAAAGAAGTTTTATCTCCTGGTGCAAATGATGTTTGGGTAATTAAACGTCCAAAAGGTCAAGATCTGTTAATTCCTTATATTGATGATGTTGTACTTCAAGTTAACATTGAGAATAAATTAGTAACCATTCATGTAATGGAAGGGCTACTATAATGAAAATTGACATTTTAACTTTGTTTCCAGATATGTTTACAGGTGTGTTTGGATCTTCAATTTTAAAGAAAGCACAAGAAAAAGAAGCGGTAGAGCTCCGTGTTGTCAATTTCCGCGATTATACAACGAGTAAGCATAATAGTGTGGATGATTATCCGTATGGTGGCGGCGCTGGGATGGTGTTAACTCCTCAGCCTATTTTTGATGCTGTAGAAGATTTAACGAAAGAAACGGAGCGGAAGCCGCGAGTTGTCTTAATGTGTCCGCAAGGTGAAAGGTTTACTCAGAAGAAAGCGGAAGAGCTTGCAGAGGAAGAACATTTAATCTTTGTATGTGGGCATTATGAAGGATATGACGAACGAATTCGTGAACATCTCGTAACAGATGAGATTTCTATCGGTGACTATGTATTAACGGGTGGAGAGTTAGCCTCTATGGTTATAACTGATAGTGTCGTACGTCTCCTTCCAGGAGTACTAGGAAATCATGCTTCACAAGTCGAGGATTCGTTTAGTACAGGTTTATTAGAGCATCCTCATTATACACGTCCAGCTGATTTTCGTGGTATGAAAGTGCCAGATGTATTAATGTCGGGAAATCATAAAAATATTGATGAATGGCGACATAAAGAATCGTTGCGTCGTACGTACACGCGTAGACCGGATTTACTAGAAGAACGAGAATTGTCTAAGCAAGAAAAGAAGTGGCTAGAACAGATTAAAGAAGGCAAATAAGTGCTTGATATATTTTCTATTGCAACAGCCTTAGCAATATGCTATTATAACACTTGTGCTGCTGAAATCAGTAGCCGTATTAACGATGTTCCGCTGTAATTTATTTAGACTTTATAAGAGCATCTGTTTAAAGGAGAGAATTTAATATGCAACAATTAATCGCAGAAATTACAAAAGGCCAATTAAAAACTGACCTTCCTTCATTCCGTCCTGGAGACACTTTACGTGTACACGTAAAAGTAGTTGAGGGAACTCGTGAAAGAATTCAGCTTTTCGAAGGTGTTGTAATTAAACGTCGTGGTGGCGGAATCAGTGAAACATTCACAGTTCGTAAGATTTCTTACGGTGTAGGTGTAGAGCGTACATTCCCAGTTCACACGCCAAGAATCGCGAAAATCGAAGTACTTCGCCGTGGTAAAGTACGTCGTGCTAAGTTATACTACTTACGTAACCTTCGCGGTAAAAAAGCACGTATTAAAGAAATTCGATAAGACATGTATGGGAGCTTGTAAATGCACAAGCTCCCTTTTTCCAATCTATATAAAATTTTGATATAATACGATCAGCTTACATAATCGTGGAGGGGAAAAGCATGAAGAAAGAAAAGAGTTCACTTTGGGAATGGATCAAGGCAATTTTGATAGCTGTTGTATTAGCAGGTGTTATTAGACAGTTTTTCTTTGCGCCAATTCTCGTAGATGGAGTATCGATGGCGTCTACATTACATGATCGCGATCGAATGATTGTTAATAAAATTGGTTATCACATAGGAGATCCGAAACGATTTGATATTATTGTATTCCGAGCAACGGAAGATAAAGATTATATTAAGCGTATTATCGGCCTGCCAGGCGATGAAATAGAGTATCGTAATGATAAACTATATGTTAACGGAAAGGCTTATGAGGAGCCGTATTTAGACAAGCAGAAAAAACAAATTGCTGACGGACCGCTTACATATGATTTCACTCTTGAAGAAATGACAGGGAAGAAAACTGTTCCAGAAGGTCAATTATTTGTTTTAGGCGATAATCGTCGTTTTAGTAAAGATAGCCGTTCGATTGGTACAATTTCAATGGACCAAGTGATTGGAAAGGCAAATATACTATATTGGCCGTTAAAAGATGCTCGTATTGTGAAATAAAAGAAAAAGAAGGTGGCAACATGGTAATTCAATGGTTCCCGGGACATATGGCAAAGGCTAGACGCCAAGTAACAGAAAAATTAAAGTTAATTGATGTTGTAATTGAGCTTGTAGATGCTCGATTACCTTTATCTTCTCGAAATCCGATGATCGATGAGATTATTACACATAAACCGAGGCTTGTTGTTTTAAATAAAGCGGATATGGCAGACGATCGTTTAACAAAGCAATGGATCGCATATTTTAAAGAAAAAGGCCATATGGCAATTTCAATTAACGCACAGGCTGGACAAGGCATGAAGGAAATTGCGGCGGCTTGTAAAGTGTTAGTGAAAGAGAAATTCGATAAAATGGTTGCAAAAGGTATTAGACCGAGAGCGATTCGTGCATTAATTGTAGGGATACCGAATGTTGGTAAATCTACGTTGATTAATAAGTTAGCGAAGAAAAATATTGCTAAAACAGGGGATCGTCCTGGTGTGACAACAGCTCAGCAATGGATTAAGGTTGGGAAAGAAATGGAGCTGTTAGATACGCCAGGTATTTTATGGCCTAAATTTGAAGACCAATTAGTTGGGTTACGTCTAGCTACGACTGGTGCAATTAAAGATTCTATTTTAAATCTACAAGACGTAGCTGTTTATGCGCTACGTTTTATGGAGAAACATTACCCAGAGCGATTAAAAGAGCGCTATAATTTAAATGACATTCCAGAAGACATCGTGGAGTTATTTGATGCGATTGGAAAAAATAGAGGCTGTTTAATGGGCGGCGGAATGATTGATTATGATAAAACATCTGAACTTATACTTCGTGAGCTTCGTGGTGGCAAACTTGGGAAAATGACGTTTGAAACACCAGAAGAGTTTGCGGAGCAGACAGAAGATGCAGAAAAAGTAGAAGAAGTATAAGACGTGCGTTTGTACGTCTTTTCTTTTTTTGTATATAAAGGGAGTGGCATGAATGCAAAAAGTGACTATTCAAGAGGCGGAACATCTACTACAAGAAATTATGAGTGAAGAGGACGACCGCTTTCAAATATTAATAAAAGATGAACGTAAAGGGGTACAAAAGCTCATTTCTAAGTGGTATAAACAAAAAGAGTTAGCGCAAAAGGAAAAAGAAAAATTTCTAGAAATGTCTAAGTATGAAAATGCGTTACGTGAAAAAGGTCTCACATATATCGCAGGTATAGATGAAGTAGGTCGTGGACCGTTAGCTGGGCCTGTTGTGACGGCAGCTGTCGTTCTTCCTGAGGATTTTTATATTCCGGGGTTAAATGACTCGAAAAAGTTGAGTGAAGCGAAACGTGAGCGTTTTTATGATGAAATTAAAGCGCAAGCAATTGCAATTGGAGTTGGAATTGTATCACCGCAAGTTATTGATGAAATAAATATTTATCAAGCGACGAAACAAGCGATGTTAGATGCTGTTGCGAATTTATCTTGTACACCACAATATTTATTAATTGATGCGATGAAACTCCCTACACCAATTCCGCAAACATCTATTATTAAAGGTGATGCGAAAAGTATTTCTATTTCAGCTGCATCCATTATTGCGAAAGTAACGAGAGATCGTATGATGAAAGAGCTTGGAGAAAAGTATCCTGCATATGGATTTGAACAACATATGGGATATGGCACAAAACAACATTTAGAAGCGATTGAAGCGCATGGCATATTAGAAGAACATCGAAAATCGTTTGCGCCAATTAAAGATATGATTCAAAAATAAGCTGCGAAAACGCAGCTTATTTTGTATTTTGACATATAAACATTACTATTTTCCAAAAAGAATAAAGCGATTTCAGTTTTCTGACACTTTATTGTAGACAGCGTGCCAATCATCTTATACAATGGCAATGTAATGTTTTTTAAACATTAAAAAACTTTTCGAGTAAAACAGGAAAACAGGGGAGGATGGGACCATGAATATCCATGAGTACCAAGGTAAGGCAGTCCTTAGAAGCTATGGGGTTAGCGTTCCGAACGGGAAGGTTGCATTTACAGTAGAAGAAGCTGTAGAAGCGGCGAAAGAATTAGGAACGGATGTATGTGTAGTGAAAGCACAAATTCACGCTGGTGGACGCGGCAAAGCTGGCGGAGTAAAAGTTGCAAAAAATTTAGATGAAGTTCGTACATATGCAGAGAGCATTTTAGGAACTACACTTGTGACACATCAAACAGGTCCTGAAGGTAAGGAAGTAAAACGCTTACTTATCGAAGAAGGTTGCGATATTAAAAAAGAATATTATGTAGGTCTTGTTTTAGACCGTGCAACTTCTCAAGTTGTTTTAATGGCTTCTGAAGAAGGCGGAACAGAAATTGAAGAAGTAGCAGAAAAAACACCTGAAAAAATCTTTAAAGAATATATTGATCCAGCAGTAGGCTTACAAGGCTTCCAAGCACGCCGAATTGCATTTAACATCAATATTCCAAAAGAGCTTGTAGGACAAGCTGTGAAGTTTATGATGGGCTTATACCGTGCTTTTATCGAAAAAGATTGCTCTATCGCAGAGATTAACCCACTTGTTACAACAGGTGATGGTAAAGTTATGGCATTAGATGCGAAATTAAACTTTGATTCTAATGCTTTATATCGCCATAAAGACATTTTAGAACTTCGTGACCTTGATGAAGAAGATGCAAAAGAAATCGAAGCTTCTAAATATGACTTAAACTACATTCCTTTAGATGGAAATATCGGTTGTATGGTTAATGGTGCAGGTTTAGCGATGGCTACTATGGATATCATTAAACATTACCATGGCGATCCAGCTAACTTTTTAGATGTTGGTGGCGGTGCGACAGCTGAAAAGGTTACAGAAGCATTCAAAATTATCCTTTCTGACAAAAATGTAAAAGGTATCTTCGTTAACATTTTTGGTGGCATTATGAAGTGTGATGTTATTGCAGAAGGTGTTATTGAAGCAACGAAACAAGTAGGTCTTGAATTGCCTTTAGTTGTACGTCTTGAAGGTACAAACGTAGAGTTAGGTAAGAAAATTTTAAATGAGTCTGGCTTAAATATTGTTGCAGCAGAATCTATGGCAGACGGTGCACAAAAAATTGTTTCACTAGTGGGCTAATAGAAAGCGGGGGAGAAAAATGAGCGTATTAGTTAATAAAGATACAAAAGTTATTGTTCAAGGTATTACAGGTTCTCAAGGGTTATTCCACACAAAGCAAATGATAGAATACGGTACGAAAATTGTCGGTGGTGTAACGCCAGGTAAAGGTGGCACTGATATTGAAGGTGTACCAGTATTTGATACTGTAGAAGATGCAGTGAAAGCAACAGGCGCAAACGCTTCAGTTGTATACGTTCCACCCGCTTTTGCGGCTGATGCAATTATGGAAGCAGTTGATGCAGAAATTGATTTAGTAGTATGTATTACTGAAGGAATTCCTGTATTAGATATGGTAAATGTAAAGAGATATATGGCCGGTAAACATACACGTTTACTTGGACCGAACTGCCCAGGTGTTATCACACCTGATGAATGTAAAATTGGTATTATGCCAGGATACATTCATAAAAAAGGTCATGTAGGTATCGTATCTCGCTCTGGTACATTAACGTATGAGGCTGTACATCAGTTAACACAAGAAGGTATTGGTCAATCTACGGCTGTAGGTATCGGCGGAGACCCTGTTAACGGTACAGACTTTATTGATGCGTTAAAAGCATTTAATGAAGATGAAGAAACACATGCTGTAATTATGATTGGTGAAATCGGTGGTACAGCGGAAGAAGAGGCAGCTGAATGGGTAAAAGCTAATATGACAAAACCTGTTGTAGGCTTCATTGGCGGCCAAACAGCGCCTGCTGGCAAACGTATGGGTCATGCTGGTGCAATCATTTCTGGCGGCAAAGGAACTGCTGCAGAAAAGATTAAAACGATGGAAGCTTGTGGTATTAAAGTAGCGGAAACTCCAGCAGTTATGGGTGAAACGCTAATCTCTGTCTTAAAAGAAAAAGGTCTATTTGAGACTTGTAAAAACTACTAATCTGTTGAAAGACACCTTCTTGCTTGAAGGTGTCTTTTTACAAACTTCTTGTTAACATAATAAAAATTATGGGTAAGGGGAATTGTGATGAAAAGAGAACGATTATTACATCTTCATTACTTGTTAGCAGACCATTGGAAGGCGATAGAGAGGCTATTACATGTCGATCCAGAATTGAAGGAAATATACAATTTTAATGCAAAACAAATTGAATGTTACACTGGAATATCCTCGAAAAAATCTTCAGAATTAGTAAATTTTCTTCAAAGTTCAAATCTCCCACAATATATATCTTATTTAGAGAAAAATCGATTCTTTTATATGACAATATGGGATGAAGATTATCCAAAATTATTACGTGAAATACAAGATCCTCCCTTTGTATTATATGGAAAAGGAGAAAAAGATTTTCTCAATAAAGTGAATAAATTAGCGGTTGTTGGAACAAGAGAACCGACTTTATATGGATATGAAAGTTTGAAATTTATTTTACATCCATTATTAGAAAAGGAATGGCTTGTTGTCAGTGGATTTGCAAGAGGGATAGATGCGATGTCTCATGAAATTACAGTAAGAAGGCATTGCCCAACAATTGCGATACTAGGACATGGATTATCGTATATATATCCAAGAGAGAATCGATATTTATATGAAGTGTGGAATGAATATATATTGTTATTAACAGAGTATCCGCCGCACTATGCACCGAAAAAATGGTATTTTCCAAAAAGGAATCGGATTATTAGTGGCATAAGTAAAGGTGTTTTAGTTGTAGAAGCGAAATCGAGAAGTGGAACACTTATTACCGCAGACCTTGCTCTAGAGCAAAATAGAGAGGTATTTGCACTTCCTGGACCTATATTTATAGATAGTGCATCAGGAACAAATCATCTCATTCAACAAGGAGCGAAACTAGTAAGAAATGCAGAAGATATACTGGAAGAGATTTCAAATTAACCTTATATTTTTATGTTTTTATTAAACAATTATTGACAAATGGTAGATAGGCACTGTATGGTATATTCATTCTTGATTGACAAAAACAAGAGAAATCAATAAGATTAATGAAGACTTGAATCCACCTCTTAAGGAGGCACTAGCATGTCAGATTACCTCGTAATCGTGGAGTCGCCTTCTAAGGCGAAGACCATTGAGAAATATTTAGGGAAAAAATACAAAGTTGTCGCGTCTATGGGACACGTTCGCGATTTACCTAAAAGCCAAATGGGGATAGAAGTAAAGAACAACTTCACCCCGAAGTATATTACCATTCGTGGTAAAGGTCCCGTCTTAAAAGACTTAAAATCAGCAGCAAAAAAAGCAAAGAAAGTCTATCTCGCGGCCGATCCAGACCGCGAAGGGGAAGCTATTGCTTGGCATTTAGCCAATACGTTAAATGTGGACGTTGAATCAGATTGCCGAGTTGTGTTTAATGAGATTACAAAAGATGCAATAAAGGAATCCTTCAAACATCCTCGCGCGATTAACATGAATTTAGTAGATGCACAACAAGCAAGACGTATACTAGATCGTCTTGTTGGTTACAATATTAGTCCTTTATTATGGAAGAAAGTAAAAAAAGGATTAAGTGCAGGACGCGTACAATCTGTAGCAGTTCGTTTAATTATCGAACGTGAAAGAGAAATTCAAAGTTTCGAGCCTGAAGAATTCTGGACAATTAAGACAGAATTTGTGAAAGGGAAAGACACATTTGAAGCAAGCTTTTACGGTGTAGATGGTGAAAAAGTTCAATTAACGAATGAAACACAAGTGAATGAAATAATTGAACGGCTGAAAGATAATGCGTTCTCAGTTGAAAATGTAATGAGAAAAGAGCGAAAACGTAATCCGGCATTACCATTTACAACATCTTCCTTGCAACAAGAGGCGGCGCGTAAGTTAAACATGCGAGCAAAGAAAACGATGATGCTTGCGCAGCAATTGTATGAAGGAATTGATCTTGGAAAACAAGGAACTGTAGGTCTTATTACGTATATGAGAACTGATTCAACACGTATCTCAGAAACAGCTCAAACAGAGGCACGTACGTACATTACTGAGGCGTTTGGTACGGAATACATAGGAACAGAAAAGAAGAAAGAAACGAAGAAGTCGAACGCACAAGATGCGCATGAGGCAATTCGTCCTACTTCGGTAATGAGAAAGCCAGAGGAACTAAAGAGTTTCTTAAGTCGTGATCAACTTCGATTGTATAAATTGATTTGGGAGCGATTTGTTGCAAGTCAAATGGCGTCTGCTATAATGGATACTGTGACAGCGAGACTCATTAATAATAATGTTCAGTTCCGTGCAAGTGGATCGGTTGTAAAGTTCCCAGGATTTATGAAAGTGTATGTAGAGTCGAAAGATGATGGGGCTGAAGAGAAGGATAAGATGTTGCCACCTTTAGAAGTAGGGGAAACCGTATTTTCGAAGGATTTAGAACCGAAGCAACACTTTACACAACCTCCGCCGCGCTATACAGAGGCTCGTTTAGTAAGAACACTTGAAGAGCTTGGAATTGGAAGACCGTCGACTTACGTACCGACACTTGAAACGATTCAAAAACGTGGATATGTAGGTTTGGATAATAAACGCTTCGTTCCAACTGAACTAGGTGAAATAGTAATTGAACTTATTTTAGAGTTTTTCCCGGAAATTATTAACATTGAATTTACTGCTAACATGGAGCAAAGCCTCGATGAAGTAGAAGAAGGAAATGCGAATTGGGTAAAAATTGTTGATGATTTCTACGTAGGATTTGAACCGCGTTTAGAAAAAGCGGAAAAAGAAATGCGTGAAGTGGAAATTAAAGATGAACCAGCTGGGGAAGATTGTGAATTATGTAATCACCCAATGGTCTTTAAAATGGGTAAATACGGGAAATTTATGGCTTGCTCGAATTTCCCAGATTGTCGTAATACAAAACCGATTGTGAAAGAAATCGGTGTTACTTGTCCGAAATGTGATAAAGGTCAAATTATTGAGCGTCGTAGTAATAAAAAGAAACGTCTTTTCTATGGGTGCGGTACGTATCCAGAGTGTGACTTTGTATCTTGGGATAAGCCGATTGGCCGTAAATGTCCGAAGTGTGAAGGTATGCTAGTAGAGAAGAAGTTGAAAAAAGGCGTACAAGTACAATGTATTTCGTGTGATTATGAAGAAGAACAACAAATGTGAGCGTAACTGCTCACATTTTTTTCGGGAAGAAAAGGAAAGGTGATAAATATATGACAACACAAGTAGTAAACGTCATTGGCGCAGGTCTTGCAGGAAGTGAAGCAGCTTACCAAATTGCAAAACGTGGTGTCCAAGTAAGATTATACGAAATGAGACCGGTAAGGCAAACGCCAGCTCATCACACAGATAAATTTGCAGAATTAGTATGTAGTAACTCGCTTCGCGCAAACACATTAACAAATGCTGTTGGTGTTATTAAAGAAGAAATGCGTTTAATGGATTCTGTTATTATTCGTGCAGCTGATGAGTGTTCTGTACCAGCAGGAGGGGCTTTAGCGGTAGATCGTCATGAATTTGCGGCAAAAGTAACGGAATATGTGAAAAATCATCCGAACGTAACTGTGGTGAATGAAGAAATCACTAAAATTCCAGAAGGTCCTACTGTTATCGCGACAGGTCCACTTACGTCGCCTGATCTTTCTGCGCAATTAAAAGAACTAACGGGTGAAGACTACTTTTATTTCTATGATGCAGCAGCACCGATTGTTGAGAAAGACAGCATTGATATGAATAAAGTGTATTTAAAATCTCGTTACGATAAAGGTGAAGCGGCATATTTAAACTGTCCAATGACGGAAGAGGAATTTGACCGTTTTTACGAGGCTTTAATCGCTGCTGAAACAGTACCTTTAAAAGAATTTGAAAAAGAAATTTTCTTTGAAGGTTGTATGCCAGTAGAAGTTATGGCAAGTAGAGGAAGACAAACGCTAGTATTTGGACCGATGAAACCTGTTGGATTAGAAGATCCGAAAACAGGGAAAACGCCATATGCTGTTGTTCAGTTACGCCAAGATGATGCAGCGGGAACGTTATACAATATCGTAGGTTTCCAAACGCATTTAAAATGGGGACCGCAAAAAGAAGTGTTACAGTTGATTCCAGGACTGGAAAACGCAGAGATTGTACGTTATGGTGTAATGCATCGTAATACGTTTATTAATTCACCTAACTTGCTTCGTCCAACATACCAATATAAACAACGTGATGATTTATTCTTCGCTGGTCAAATGACTGGAGTGGAGGGATATGTTGAATCAGCGGCTTCAGGATTGCTAGCAGGTATCAACGCTGCTCGACTTGTAAAAGGTGAAGAGCCGGTTGTATTACCACCAGTAACTGCGATGGGAAGTATGGCGAATTATATTACTGCGACAAATGCAAAAAACTTCCAACCGATGAATGCAAACTTCGGTCTGTTTGCACCGTTAGAGAAGAAAATTAAAAAGAAAGCAGAACGTAATGAAGCCTATGCAACACGCGCTTTAGAAACGATTCGAAATTTTGTAAATATTTAGTTAAATTTCTTGCAAAGGCTACTAAGTTGTGATACGATTTAGTAGCCTTTATTGAGGTGAATTGTGTGAATGTGAAGAAATTGTTACAATTATTCGTTGGATATTTACAAATTGAAAGAAATTATTCAAAATATACAATTGCAAGTTATCAAAATGATTTAGAACATTTTGTGCAATTTATGGAGCGAGAAGGCATATCCTCTTTTTTAGATATTACATACGCGGATGTTCGTTTGTACTTAACGACGTTGCACGATGAAAAGTTAGCCCGTAAATCTGTCGCAAGAAAAGTATCAAGCTTACGAAGTTTATATCGTTTTTTGATGCGTGAAGGTTATCGGAAGGATAATCCGTTTGCACTTGCGTCACTCCCCAAAAAAGAATTGTCAATCCCAAAGTTTTTATATGCTGAAGAATTAGAGGAATTATTTGAAGTTTCTGATACGGAAACCCCGTTAGGTCAAAGGAATCAAGCTTTATTAGAGTTGATGTATGCGACCGGGATCCGTGTGAGTGAATGTGTCAATTTACAACTTACCGATATTGACTTTGCGGTGGGGACAATTTTAGTAATGGGAAAAGGAAAAAAACAAAGGTATATTCCGTTCGGGAGCTATGCACAAGATGCTTTAATTACTTATATAGAGAACGGGAGAAAACAGTTAGCCAAGAAAACTGAAGAACAATCTCATATGGTATTTTTAAATGCGAAAGGCACGCCGCTGACAAGTCGAGGAGTACGCTATGTATTAAATGAACTCATTAAGAAAGCTTCACTGACAATGCGTATAAGTCCTCATATGTTAAGGCATACATTTGCTACACATATGTTAGATGAAGGGGCAGATTTACGTACTGTACAGGAGCTACTCGGTCATGAAAATTTGTCTACGACACAAATTTATACGCATGTCTCTAAAGAAAGATTGCGTTCTGTCTACATGAAGCATCACCCACGGGCATAAATTGCTTTTAAAGCTATAAAAACATATAAAGGAGTTTTTTCTATGGGAAATTTCCACGCTACAACGATATTTGCAGTTCATCATAATGGAGAATGTGCAATGGCTGGAGATGGCCAGGTGACAATGGGAAATGCTGTTGTAATGAAACATACAGCTCGTAAGGTTCGTAAACTTTTTCAAGGGAAAGTTTTAGCTGGTTTTGCAGGTTCAGTTGCTGATGCATTTACTCTTTTTGAAATGTTTGAAGGGAAATTAGAAGAGTATAATGGAAACTTGCAGCGTGCTGCTGTTGAGATGGCGAAGCAATGGCGCGGTGACAAAATGTTACGTCAGCTAGAAGCGATGCTCATTGTCATGGATAAAACAACGATGCTCCTTGTTTCAGGTACGGGAGAAGTGATTGAACCGGATGATGGTATTTTAGCAATTGGATCTGGCGGAAATTATGCGCTTTCAGCAGGTCGTGCTTTAAAACAATATGCAAGTGAACATTTAACAGCGAAGCAAATTGCGAAAGCGAGTTTAAACATTGCAGGCGATATTTGTGTGTATACAAACCACAATATAATTGTGGAAGAATTGTAGAATCGTAAGGGAGGCATTTTATATGCATTTACATTTTACTCCGCGTCAAATTGTGGAAAAATTAGATCAATACATTATCGGTCAAAAAGATGCGAAGAAAGCGGTTGCTGTAGCTTTAAGAAATCGATACCGCCGAAGTAAATTAGCTGAAAATCTACGTGATGAAATTGCACCTAAAAATATTTTAATGATTGGACCGACAGGTGTTGGTAAAACAGAGGTAGCACGACGAATGGCGAAACTCGTTGGAGCACCTTTTATTAAGGTTGAAGCTACGAAATTTACAGAAGTTGGATATGTAGGTAGAGATGTAGAATCGATGGTACGTGACCTTGTGGAAACGTCAGTTCGCATTGTGAAAGAAGAAATGGTAGTAAAAGTACAAGACAAAGCAGAAGAACAAGCGAACCAACGTCTTGTTGAAATTTTAGTGCCGAGTCCGGAGAAGCAATCTGGATTTAAAAACCCATTAGAAATGCTATTTGGTGGCGCTCAAAATTCGAATCAAACAACAGATTCACAGGAAGATGTTGAAATCGAAAAGAAACGTCAAGATGTGGAAAGAAAGCTTGCTGCAGGACTTCTTGAAGATGAAATTGTATCGATTGAAGTGACTGAACAACAGTCTTCCATGTTCGATATGCTGCAAGGAACTGGCATGGAACAAATGGGGATGAATTTTCAAGATGCATTAGGAAGTTTTATGCCGAAAAAAACAAAAAAACGTAAACTTTCTGTAAAAGAAGCAAGAAAAGTCTTGACAAATGAGGAAGCACAGCGCTTAATTGATATGGATGAAGTTACACAAGAGGCTGTTTATCGTGCTGAACAGCTCGGGATTATTTTTATCGATGAAATTGACAAAATTGCTGGTAAGCAGTCGAATAGTGTAGATGTATCACGTGAAGGTGTGCAACGTGACATTTTACCAATTGTAGAAGGATCAAATGTTGCGACAAAATACGGATCAGTAAAAACGGATTATATTTTATTCGTTGCAGCTGGAGCGTTTCATATGTCTAAACCGTCAGATTTGATTCCGGAATTACAAGGGAGATTTCCGATTCGAGTAGAATTAACAAAATTATCGACGGATGATTTTGTTAAAATATTAATCGAGCCTGACAATGCGTTAATTAAACAATATATTGCTTTATTAGCGACTGAAGGTATAGAAATTGAATTTTCAGACGAAGCTATTCGTAAGATTGCTGAGATTGCTTATCAAGTTAATCAGGATACAGATAATATTGGAGCAAGAAGACTTCATACGATTATGGAGAAGCTCCTTGAAGATTTATCGTTTGAAGCATCTGAAATTACGTTAGAGAAAATAACGATAACGCCTCAATACGTTGAGGAAAAATTAGCAACGATTGCTAAAAATAAAGATGTGAGCCAGTTTATTTTGTAATAGTGTCATCAGGTGACTCGCCCTAGTTTCCAAGTGATGAAAAAATATGTGAGTAACATGTAGGAGGAACTTTTGAAATGGAATTATTAGCAAAAACAAGAAAATTAAATGCGTTATTACAGAGCGCAGCAGGAAAGCCTGTAAACTTTAGAGAAATGTCTGACACAATGTGTGAAGTAATCGAAGCGAACGTATTCGTAGTAAGCCGTCGTGGTAAATTACTAGGTTATGCAATTCACCAACAAATCGAGAATGAGCGTATGAAACAAATGCTTGCAGAGCGTCAATTCCCAGAAGAGTATACACAAAGCTTATTCAACATTACAGAAACATCTTCAAACTTAGATGTAAACAGTGCTTACACAGCATTCCCAGTAGAAAATAAAGAATTATTTGGTCAAGGCTTAACTACAATCGTACCGATCGTTGGTGGCGGTGAGCGTCTAGGTACATTAGTTTTAGCTCGTCTTGGTCAAGAGTTCTTAGATGATGATTTAATTCTTGCTGAGTACAGCTCAACTGTTGTAGGTATGGAAATTTTACGTGAAAAAGCAGAAGAAATTGAAGAAGAAGCGCGTAGCAAAGCTGTTGTTCAAATGGCGATCAGCTCATTATCTTACAGTGAGTTAGAAGCAATCGAGCACATCTTCGAAGAATTAAACGGAACAGAAGGTTTACTTGTTGCAAGTAAAATTGCTGACCGTGTAGGAATCACTCGTTCGGTAATCGTAAATGCACTTCGTAAATTAGAAAGTGCTGGTGTAATTGAGTCGCGTTCTTTAGGTATGAAAGGAACATACATTAAAGTATTAAACGACAAATTCTTACATGAACTTGCTAAATTAAAAACAAACTAATTTATAAAACTCTTCTCATTTTTTGAGGAGAGTTTTTTTGTATAACAGATTGATGTTGTTCGTACATAGCGTCATAATCGCATTTTTTTGAAAAGCCATGAATTGCATTTCACTTTTTGCTTAAAAGAAATGCAGGTTGGTAATACTAGAATTCGAGTATGAACAAAGAAAGTTTTACATTGTTCGCATTTTCGACTTGATTGTAATATTTCAGTATGATATAGTAAGCAGTGGTGTCAGTACAAAGTACACACGTTTACTGATTTAAGTGTTGGTGCTACGTTTGTAGTTTCGCTTAGAGATGAAGTAAACGGAGGATATCAAAAACCATTTAGGAGGAACTATATTATGTCAGTAATTTCTATGAAGCAATTGCTTGAAGCTGGTGTTCATTTCGGACATCAAACTCGTCGTTGGAACCCAAAAATGAAGCGTTACATTTTCACAGAGCGTAACGGTATCTACATCATCGACTTACAAAAAACTGTGAAAAAAGTTGAGGAAGCTTTCAAAGTTATGCGTGACATCGCTGCTGAAGGCGGAGACATCTTATTCGTAGGTACTAAAAAACAAGCACAAGAAGCTATTAAAGAAGAAGCAACTCGTGCTGGTATGTACTTCGTTAACCAACGTTGGTTAGGTGGAACTTTAACTAACTTCCAAACAATCCAAAAGCGTATCAAGCGTCTTAAAGACATCGAAAGAATGCAAGAAGATGGTACTTTCGAAGTACTACCTAAGAAAGAAGTTGTTCAACTTAAAAAAGAGTTAGAGCGTCTTGAAAAATTCTTAGGCGGTATTAAAGATATGAAAGGTCTTCCAAGTGCATTATTCGTAGTAGACCCTCGTAAAGAGCGTATTGCAGTTGCTGAAGCACGCAAATTACACATTCCAATCATCGGTATCGTTGATACAAACTGTGATCCAGACGAAATCGATCACGTTATCCCAGCGAACGATGATGCAATTCGTGCTGTAAAACTTCTTACATCTAAAATGGCAGACGCGATCCTTGAAGCAAAACAAGGTGAAGAAACTGTTACTGCGTAACAAAGTTGGAAAGGTGATAAGGGGTTCGGCCTTTTATCACCTTTTTTAAGGTATAAACACCTTTATAAAAGGTATAAATACATATTTTAGGAGGATGAAAAGTATGGCAATCACTGCACAAATGGTAAAAGAATTACGTGAAAAAACTGGCGCAGGTATGATGGACTGCAAAAAAGCTTTAACAGAAACTAACGGCGACATGGAGAAGGCAATTGACTTCTTACGTGAAAAAGGTATCGCGAAAGCTGCTAAAAAAGCAGACCGCATCGCTGCTGAAGGTTTAACTTTCATCGAAACAAACGGTAACGACGGTTTAATCTTAGAATTAAACTCTGAAACTGATTTCGTTGCGAAAAACGAAGGTTTCCAAACATTAATTAAAGAATTAGCTGCTCACTTATTAGCTAAGAAGCCTGCTAACGTTGAAGAAGCTATGGCTCAAACAATGGAAAACGGTAAAAAAGTTGAAGAGCACATCAACGAAGCAATCGCTAAAATTGGTGAAAAGCTTACACTTCGTCGTTTCGAAATCGTATCAAAAACTGATGCAGATGCATTCGGTGCTTACCTACACATGGGTGGACGCATTGGTGTTCTAACAGTTCTTGAAGGTTCTACTGATGAAGCGGCTGCTAAAGACGTAGCAATGCACATCGCTGCAGTTAACCCAAAATACATCGATCGTGATGCTGTAACAGCTGAAGAAGTTGAGCATGAGCGTCAAGTATTAACACAACAAGCATTAAACGAAGGCAAGCCTGAAAAAATCGTTGCAAAAATGGTTGAAGGCCGTCTAGGCAAATTCTTCGAAGAGATTTGCTTACTTGACCAAGCATTCGTTAAAAACCCTGATATGAAAGTTCGTCAATTCGTTGAGTCTAAAGGCGCAACATTAAAAGGATTCGTTCGCTACGCTGTTGGTGAAGGTATCGAAAAACGCGAAGACAACTTTGCTGAAGAAGTAATGAACCAAGTAAAAGGTAGTAACTAATACAGATTAGGGAACACATTGTGTTCCCTTTTTTAAAATAAAGATGTAAGCAATTGGAGGTTCATTATGAGTAAACCGAAATATAATCGTGTCGTTTTAAAGCTGAGTGGAGAAGCTTTAGCTGGCGAGCAAGGATTTGGAATCAACCCAGCTGTTATTAAGTCAGTTGCGGAACAAGTGAAAGAAATTGCAGAACTAGATGTAGAGGTTGCTGTTGTTGTTGGCGGCGGTAACATTTGGCGTGGGAAAATTGGAAGTGAGATGGGCATGGATCGTGCAGGAGCGGATTACATGGGCATGTTAGCGACAGTTATGAATTCATTAGCTCTTCAAGATAGCTTGGAGAACATCGGGATTCAAACTCGCGTACAAACTTCAATTGAAATGCGTCAAGTGGCAGAGCCTTACATTCGTCGTAAAGCAGTTCGTCACTTAGAGAAAAAACGTGTTGTTATCTTTGCAGCAGGTACTGGTAACCCATACTTCTCTACAGATACAACGGCAGCATTACGTGCGGCGGAAATTGAAGCTGACGTAATTTTAATGGCGAAAAACAATGTGGATGGCGTATATAATGCAGATCCATCTATTGACCCAACAGCTACGAAATACGAAACACTTACTTACTTAGATGTATTAAAAGAAGGTTTAGGTGTAATGGATTCTACAGCTTCTTCTCTATGTATGGATAATGATATTCCATTAATTGTATTCTCAGTTATGGAAAAAGGGAATATTAAACGTGCCGTGTTAGGCGAAAATATCGGAACAGTTGTAAGGGGGAAATAAATATGGGACAACAAGTATTGAAGTCTGCAAATGAAAAAATGGAAAAAGCGGTTGCTGCTTATTCACGCGAATTAGCAACAGTTCGCGCTGGTCGTGCAAACGCGTCTGTATTAGATAAAGTACAAGTTGATTACTATGGTGCACCAACACCAGTTGTGCAATTAGCGAACATTACAGTTCCAGAAGCACGTTTACTTGTAATTCAACCGTATGATAAAACTTCTATCGGTGATATCGAAAAAGCAATTTTAAAAGCAGATTTAGGATTAAACCCTTCTAATGATGGAACTGTAATTCGTATTGCATTCCCTGCATTAACAGAAGAGCGTCGTCGTGATCTTGTAAAAGTTGTGAAAAAATATGCTGAAGAAGCAAAAGTTGCTGTTCGTAACGTACGTCGTGACGGTAACGATGATCTTAAGAAGCTTGAAAAAGCTGGCGAGATTACAGAAGACGATTTAAGAGGATATACTGAAGATATCCAAAAAGAAACAGATAAATATATTGCAAAAGTTGACGAAATCGCAAAAAACAAAGAAAAAGAAATCATGGAAGTGTAATAGCGATACTTTCGCAAATATGACCCTCTTCTTAAGGGGGTCTTTTTACACTTTTAGGCATACGTCTGCTTGTTGGAGGGTATGAATGATGTTTAAAAACTTTCCTTTTTTTAAAGGTAAAAAGGACACATCGTTTGATCATCTCGTTGAAGAAGTGAAAAAAGGATACATCCCAGAACATATTGCCATCATTATGGATGGTAATGGAAGGTGGGCAAAGAGGAGAGCGATGCCTCGTATTGCGGGACATCATGAAGGCATGCAAGTTGTAAAGAAAATCACAAAATTTGCAAGCAAACTTAATGTGAAAGTATTAACTCTTTATGCTTTTTCAACTGAGAACTGGAAAAGACCAAAAAAGGAAGTTGATTATTTAATGAAGCTTCCGGAAGAATTTTTAGGTACATTTTTACCAGAATTGATTGAAGAGAACGTACAAGTCCGTGTAATAGGGCAACAAGATCGTCTTCCTACGCATACACGCAGAGCGATGGAAAAGGCCATGGAAGAGACGAAAGAGAATACGGGATTAATTCTGAATTTCGCGTTAAACTATGGAAGTCGAGATGAAATCGTTTCTGCTGTGCAACATATGATGAAAGATCGTGAGGAAGGAAAAGTTCGTGTTGAAGATGTAAGCGAAGAAATGCTTTCTTCCTACTTAATGACGAGTTCTTTACCTGACCCAGAATTGTTAATCCGTACGAGCGGAGAGCTACGTATTAGTAATTTCATGTTATGGCAAATTGCATATTCGGAATTTTGGTTTACAGATGTGTATTGGCCAGATTTTACCGAGGAACATTTGCTAAATGCGATTACAGACTTTCAGCATAGAGGGCGCAGATTCGGAGGCGTGTAGAAAGAGAGGGTTTGGTAGTGAAACAGAGAATTATTACTGGAGTGGTTGCTGCCGCGCTATTCATTCCCATCGTAATTTACGGTGGCGTGCCTTTTACGGTTTTAGTGTATGCACTTGCTTCTATAGGTTTATATGAATTAATTCGTATGAATAAGCTTACGCTTATTTCAGTACCAACAGTTTTAGCTGCAGTATTATTATGGATTATTTTAATTCCAAGTAGTGCATCAGAACTGTTTACTTGGATTGGATTAGGTAAATTAGAAATCACATTTGTGATTGTTCTATTACTTTTATCATATACAGTCCTTTCTAAGAATACATTTACTTTTGACAATGCTTCATTTTTACTAATGGCAACAACATATGTTGCAATGGGATTCTTATATTTGAATGAAACGAGAATTTTAGGAATTAAATATGTGTTTTGCGCATTATTTGTTATATGGGCTACTGATTCAGGCGCATATTTCGTAGGAAAAGCATTAGGAAAAAGAAAGTTATGGCCAGAAATTAGTCCAAATAAAACGATTGAAGGTTCATTAGGCGGCATCGTTTGTGGAATTATTGTAGCGCTTGTTTACAACATGTTTTTCCCAGTGGAATCGAATGTAGTAATTTTAATTGTGCTGACAATTATCATTTCTATTTTTGGACAAATTGGTGATTTAGTACAATCTGCATTTAAACGTCATTATGGCGTAAAAGATTCAGGTACAATTTTACCTGGACATGGTGGTATATTAGATCGAACAGATAGTTGGTTATTCGTTTTACCAATTCTCTACTTCTTATTACAATACAATTAATAAATGAACGAGGGGTTGGAGTCATGAAAAACATTAGTTTATTAGGTGCAAGCGGATCAATTGGTACACAAACTTTAGATGTATTACGCTCGCACCCAGACCAATTCCGTCTCGTTGCTTTTTCTGCAGGGAAAAATATTGACTACGCAGTAAAAGTCATTCAAGAATTTTCTCCGCAAATTGTCTCTGTGCAAAGAGAGGAAGATGTTTTAAAATTACAAGCTGTCTCTGGTAATACAAAAGTTGTATATGGTAGTGAAGGACTTTTAGAAGTAGCATTACATCCAGATGCGGAGATCGTAGTAAATGCTGTTGTAGGTAGCGTAGGGTTGTTACCAACACTTCGTGCAATTGAGGCGAAAAAAACAATTGGAATTGCAAACAAAGAAACGTTAGTAACTGCAGGGCATCTTGTAATGGAAGCAGCGCGAAAACATAATGTTTCGTTACTTCCAGTAGACAGTGAACATTCAGCTATTTTTCAATGCTTGAATGGTGAAAATGAAAAAAGAATTTCTCGACTAATTATAACGGCTTCTGGTGGAAGTTTCCGTGATAAAACGAGAGATGAATTGCATCATGTGACCGTAGAAGATGCGCTTCGACATCCAAACTGGTCAATGGGTTCGAAAATTACAATTGATTCTGCTACAATGATGAATAAGGGGCTAGAAGTAATTGAAGCACATTGGCTTTTTGGTATCCCTTACGAGCAAATCGATGTTGTTTTACATAAAGAAAGTATTATTCATTCTATGGTTGAATTTGAAGATCGTAGTGTGATGGCACAGCTTGGCTCACCTGATATGCGAGTGCCAATTCAATACGCACTTACATATCCTGATCGATTACCTCTTTCAGACACAAAGCAGTTAAATTTATGGGAAATGGGTACATTGCATTTTGAGAAAATGAATCAAGAACGTTTCCGTTGCTTGCGCTTTGCGTATGAAGCTGGAAAAACAGGTGGAAGTATGCCAGCTGTAATGAATGCAGCGAATGAAGTAGCTGTTGAAGCTTTTTTACAAAAGAGAATTGGTTTCTTGACAGTGGAAGACCTCATTGAAAAAGCAATGAACCATCACAATGTCATTGCACGTCCAAGCTTAGAGGAAATTCTGGAAATTGATGCAGCCACAAGACGGTTTGTGATGGAACAAATTTAGCAAAGGTGGTATGGAATTGAATACAGCGATTGCCTTTATATTAATTTTCGGTGCACTCGTATTTTTCCATGAGCTAGGGCATCTATATTTCGCAAAACGAGCAGGTATTTTATGCCGTGAGTTTGCGATTGGTTTTGGTCCGAAAATATTCTCATTTGAAAAGAATGAAACGGTGTATACGATTCGATTACTGCCCCTTGGCGGCTATGTAAGAATGGCTGGCGAGGATGCAGATACAGTTGAGTTAAAGCCTGGGAAAAAGGTTGGCCTTGTATTAAACGAAAAAGACGAAGTTGTAAAATTAGTTTTTGATGGATATGAAAAGTATCCAAATGTTCGCGTTATTGAAGTCGAACAATCTGATTTAGAGCATAATTTAACAATTTCGGGTTATGAAGAGTACGAGGAAGAGCTTCAAACATTCCGAGTGAATGAAAAGGCTCGTATTATTACTGCTGGTGAAGAAATTCAAATTGCTCCGTATAATAGACAGTTTGGCTCTAAGAAATTAGGTCAACGTGCTTTAACGATCTTTGCGGGTCCTGCAATGAACTTCATTTTAGCATTTGTTATTTTTGTGATTCTTGGATTTGTACAAGGTGTTCCTGTTGACAAACCAATGGTCGGAAAAGTGATGGAGAATAGTGCAGCAGAGCAAGCTGGATTAAAAGAAAATGATACAATTCAAGCTATTGATGGGAAAAACACAAGTACATGGAAAGATGTTGTTACCATTGTACGTGAAAATCCAAATAAAGAAATTACGTTACAAGTAAAGCGTGATAGTGAACAGTTTAATGTGAAAGTAACGCCAACGCTTGATAAAGAAGGTAAAGAAGAAGTTGGTAGAATTGGTGTTTACTCTCCTGTAGAGAAAACAGTGATGGGTTCTATTAAATCAGGTTTTGAACAAACATACCAATGGACGAAACTAATTTTTGAGTCTCTTGTGAAATTAGTAACTGGTCAATTCTCTATTAATGAGTTGTCAGGTCCAGTAGGAATTTATAATCTAACAGATCAAGTTGTAGATTATGGATTTACGCGTGTTTTAAGTTTAGCAGCCGTTTTAAGTATTAACCTTGGTTTATTTAATTTACTACCAGTTCCTGCTTTAGACGGTGGACGTTTGTTCTTCTTCTTAATTGAGGCGTTACGCGGGAAACCAATTGATCGTCAAAAAGAAGGAATGGTTCACTTTATTGGTTTTGCATTATTAATGTTACTTATGTTAGTTGTAACTTGGAATGACATTCGTAAGTTTTTCTTGTAAAATAAAGTGAAACTTATAATGAAATAGAGCTCGTAGAATAAAATCCCTCACCTAACTCGAGGTGAGGGGTTTTCCTGCGTGTAAGAGTAAAATGAAGAGGTGCGAATAGATGAAACAAAGTATGGTATTCAGTCCTACATTACGTGAAGTTCCAGCTGATGCGGAGATTAAGAGTCATCAGTTATTACTTCGTGCAGGTTTTATGCGTCAAAATGCTTCTGGTATTTATAGTTTTCTACCATTTGGATTAAAAGTACTACACAAAGTAGAACGTATCGTTCGAGAAGAAATGGAGCGCGCAGGTGCTGTAGAATTATTAATGCCAGCGATGCAAGCTGCAGAATTATGGCAAGAGTCAGGTCGTTGGTATTCTTACGGATCTGAATTAATGCGTATGAAAGATCGTAACGCTCGTGAATTTGCATTAGGAGCGACACATGAAGAAGTAATTACGGATCTTGTACGTGATGAAGTGAAATCATATAAAAAATTACCGTTAACATTATATCAAATTCAAACAAAATTCCGTGATGAACAAAGACCTCGTTTCGGTTTATTACGTGGAAGAGAGTTTCTAATGAAAGATGCATACTCTTTCCATGCTACGCAAGAGAGCTTAGATGAAGTATACGATCGCTTATACAAAGCATACTCTAATATTTTTGCTCGTTGTGGTTTGAATTTCCGTGCGGTTATTGCTGATTCTGGGGCAATGGGTGGAAAAGATACACATGAATTTATGGTATTATCTGATGTTGGTGAAGATACAATTGCATACTCTGATACATCTGATTATGCAGCGAACATTGAAATGGCTCCTGTTGTAGCTACGTATACGAAGAGTGACGAAGCAGAAAAAGCGCTTGAAAAAGTAGCAACACCAGACCAAAAAGCAATTGAAGAAGTATCTGCATTCTTAAACATCGAAGCTGAAAAGTGCATTAAGTCTATGGTATTTAAAGTAGATGAGAAATTAGTAGTTGTACTTGTTCGTGGTGATCATGAAGTAAACGATGTAAAAGTGAAAAATGTATACGGTGCTTCAGTTGTTGAGCTTGCCTCTCATGAAGAAGTAAAAGAATTATTACATTGTGAAGTTGGTTCATTAGGTCCAATTGGTGTAACAGGTGATATCGAAATTATTGCTGATCACGCTGTAGCATCAATTGTCAACGGATGTTCAGGAGCGAACGAAGAAGGATTCCATTATGTAAATGTAAATCCAGAACGTGACTTTAAAGTAAGTCAATATACGGATTTACGATTCATTCAAGAAGGAGACCAATCTCCAGACGGAAACGGAACAATTCTTTTCGCACGCGGAATTGAAGTTGGTCATGTATTTAAATTAGGAACTCGTTATAGTGAAGCAATGAACGCAACATTCCTAGATGAAAACGGAAAAACACAACCACTTATTATGGGTTGTTACGGCATTGGTGTGTCTCGTACAGTGGCAGCAATTGCAGAGCAGTTTAATGATGAGAACGGTTTAGTTTGGCCAAAAGCTGTTGCACCGTTCCATGTGCATGTAATTCCAGTAAATATGAAATCTGATGCACAACGTGAAATGGGTGAAAATATCTACAACTCATTACAAGAGCAAGGATATGAAGTATTACTAGATGATCGTGCAGAACGTGCAGGTGTTAAATTTGCTGATGCTGATTTATTCGGCCTTCCAGTTCGCGTGACAGTTGGTAAAAAAGCAGACGAAGGTATTGTAGAAGTGAAAGTACGTGCTACAGGTGAGTCTGAAGAAGTAAAAGTAGAAGAACTTCAAACATATATTGCTAATATTTTAAAATAGGAAGAGGTACCTCGTAATGAGGTACCTTCTCTTTCTTTGTAAACGTATTTTGTAAAAGAAGAAGGGAGAAATCTTTCTTTGTAGTACGTTTCAATTTATAATAGCAAATGGAAGGAGAGTGCTTATGTCTTTAACAAATGAACAAAAAGAGCGATTTCAAATTTTGCTCCAGCAGTTGCAAATACCAGACGACCTTATAAATCAATATTTACAAGGCGGTGGTATTGAAAGGCTCGTTATCGATAAAGCGAATAAAAGTTGGCATTTTAATTTACAAGTGCCACGTATTTTGCCTACAGAATTATATGAATTGCTAGAAACAAAGCTTAAGCAATCATTTTCTCATATTGCAAGAACAACATTTGCATTAGAAACAGAGAACAAACAATTTACTGAAGAAGAAGTGAGGGCGTATTGGCCACTTTGTACGGAACGAATTACATTTTCACCTATGTTTGCTTATTTAAAGAAGCAGCTTCCGCAGGTCAATGGAGTGAAGTTACTTATAAATGTGAATAATGAGCTGGAATCTACTGCTTTAAAGAAAAACGTTGCGAAACCAGTAGGGGATCAATACGAGGCTTTTGGATTCCCGCGTTTCCAGTTAGACACACATATACAGCAAAATACAGAAGAAATGCAAAAGTTTCGTGAGCAAACGCAGCAAGAAGACCGCGAGCGTGTTATACAAGCTATGGAAGAAATGGCAAAGAAGCAAGCTGAAGAAAGCAGCGTTGTGCATGAAGGACCGATTACACTTGGGTATCTTATTAAGCCAGATGAAGAGATTACACCGATGCGAGAAATTCAAGATGAAGAAAGAAGAAAAACAGTTCAAGGATATGTCTTCCATGTGGAAACAAAAGAACTTCGTAGTGGACGTACGTTATTAACTTTAAAAATAACGGATTATACAGATTCGATTATGATCAAAATGTTCTCACGTGATAAAGAAGATATTCCAATGCTACAATCCTTGAAAAAAGGAATGTGGGTGAAGGCTCGTGGTTCTGTTCAAAATGATACATTTGTTCGAGATTTAGTAATGATTGCAAATGATATTAATGAAATAACAGGACCGTCTCGTAAAGATAAAGCACCAGAAGGCGAAAAACGAGTAGAGCTCCATCTTCACACGCCAATGAGTCAAATGGATGCTGTTACTCCAGTTTCTAAGCTTGTTGCTCAAGCTGGTAAATGGGGGCATGAGGCTATTGCCATTACAGACCATGCTGTTGCACAGTCATTCCCAGAAGCATATTCAGCTGGGAAAAAAGCTGGAATTAAAGTTATATATGGTGTGGAAGCAAACTTAGTGAATGACGGTGTACCAATAGCGTATAACGAAGCGCATCGTTTACTTGCAGAGGAAACGTATGTTGTTTTCGACGTTGAGACGACAGGTTTATCAGCTGTATATGATACAGTTATTGAGTTAGCTGCTGTAAAAGTAAAAGGCGGCGAAATTATTGACCGCTTTGAATCTTTTGCAAATCCGCATCAACCATTATCGGCAACGATCATTGAATTAACAGGTATTACAGATGATATGTTAACCGACGCACCAGAAGTGGACGAAGTGTTTAAAAAGTTTGAAGAATGGATGGGCGACCATACACTTGTTGCTCATAACGCAAGCTTCGATATGGGCTTTATTAACGTAGGATTTAAAAAAGCTGGTTTAGAAAAAACAAAAAATCCAGTAATAGATACGTTAGAGCTTGCACGATTCTTATTCCCAGAAATGAAAAATCACCGTTTAAATACGTTGTGTAAAAAGATGGACATTGAATTAACTCAGCATCACCGTGCAATTTATGATACAGAAGCAACGGGATATTTACTTGTAAAAATGTTAAAAGATGTAATTGAAAAAGGTTTTGAATATCACGATCAATTAAACGATAGTATGGGACAAGGGGATGCATATAAGCGCGGGCGTCCAAGTCATATGACATTACTTGCTACATCGGATGTTGGATTGAAAAATTTATATAAACTTGTTTCATATTCTCATTTAAATTACTTTTACCGTGTACCACGAGTACCAAGATCACTATTAAAAAAGTATCGTGAAGGTATTTTAGTAGGAACGGCTTGTGATAAAGGTGAAGTGTTTGAGGCGATGATGCAAAAAGCTCCTGAAGAGGTAGAAGAAATTGCGCAGTTCTACGATTACATTGAAGTAATGCCACCAGAAGTGTTACGTCATTTAGTAGAGCGTGAACTCGTTCGAGATGAGGGACAATTAAAAACAATTATTTCTAACTTAGTAAAACTAGGTGAGACGTTAGATAAACCAGTTGTGGCTACAGGAAACGTGCATTACTTAAATCCAGAAGATGCAATGTATCGTAAAATTTTAGTAAGTTCACAGGGTGGAGCGAATCCGTTAAACCGACATTCATTACCACCTGTACATTTCCGTACAACGGATGAAATGTTAGAGTGTTTCTCATTTTTAGGTGAAGACGTAGCGAAAGAAATAGTCGTAACGAATACACAAAAGATTGCATCATTAATTGGTGATGTTCATCCAGTAAAAGATGATCTATATACACCGAAAATTGAAGGTGCAGATGATGAAACGCGTGATATGAGTTATAAAATGGCGCGTAGCATTTATGGTGAAGAGTTACCTGAAATTGTAGAAGCGCGTTTAGAAAAAGAATTAAAAAGTATCATCGGGCATGGATTCGCCGTAATTTATTTAATTTCACATAAGCTTGTGAAAAAATCGTTAGTAGACGGATATCTAGTAGGTTCGCGTGGATCGGTAGGTTCATCATTCGTTGCAACGATGATGGAAATTACAGAAGTAAATCCATTACCACCACACTATGTATGTCCGAAATGTAAGCAATCAGAATTCTTTAATGATGGTTCTGTAGGTTCTGGTTTTGACTTACCGGATAAAGAATGTCCAACTTGTAATATTCCATATGTAAAAGATGGACATGACATTCCGTTCGAAACGTTCCTTGGATTTAAAGGAGATAAGGTACCCGATATCGATTTGAATTTCTCCGGGGAATACCAACCACGTGCCCATAACTATACGAAAGTACTATTCGGTGAAGATTATGTATATCGTGCAGGAACGATTGGTACAGTTGCGGAAAAAACTGCTTATGGATATGTAAAAGGTTATGCAAATGATCATAACTTAACAATTCGAAATGCAGAAATTGACCGCTTAGTAGCAGGATGTACCGGTGTAAAACGTACAACAGGGCAGCATCCAGGTGGTATTATCGTTGTGCCAGATTATATGGACATTTTTGATTTCTCACCAATACAGTATCCAGCAGATTCAATAGGTGCTGAGTGGAGAACAACACACTTTGACTTCCACTCTATTCATGATAATTTACTGAAGCTTGATATACTAGGACACGATGATCCGACAGTTATTCGTATGTTACAAGATTTAAGTGGTATTGATCCAAAAACAATCCCAACGGACGATCCAGAAGTAATGAAAATTTTCTCAGGGCCAGAATCGTTAGGCGTAACGGAGGAACAAATTAACTGTAAAACAGGTACACTTGGTATACCAGAGTTTGGTACGAAATTCGTAAGACAGATGTTAGAAGAGACGAAACCGACGACGTTCTCAGAGTTAGTCCAAATTTCTGGGTTATCACATGGTACGGACGTATGGCTTGGTAATGCAAACGAGTTAATTTATAACGGTACATGTACGCTGAGTGAAGTTATCGGTTGTCGTGATGACATCATGGTATATTTAATCTATCAAGGTTTAGACCCATCATTAGCCTTCAAAATCATGGAGTCAGTACGTAAAGGTAAAGGTGTACCAGAAGAATGGGAAGAGGACATGAAAAGTAATAATGTACCAGGTTGGTATATTGATTCATGTAAGAAGATTAAGTACATGTTCCCGAAAGCCCATGCGGCTGCTTACGTACTTATGGCTGTGCGTATCGCATACTTTAAAGTACATTTCGCGCTTTTATTCTATGCGGCATACTTTACGGTTCGTGCAGATGACTTTGACGTAGAAGCGATGGCAAAAGGTTCAGCATCTATACGTGCAAGAATTGATGAAATTGCGCAAAAAGGTTTAGATGCAGCACCGAAAGAGAAGAGTTTATTGACTGTACTAGAAATGACACTTGAAATGTGTGAGCGTGGATACTCATTCCAAAAGGTGGATTTATATCGCTCACATGCAACAGACTTTATTATTGATGGAGACTCATTAATCCCTCCATTTAATGCGGTGCCTGGTCTTGGTACAAACGCAGCTTTAAGTATTGTGGAAGCACGCAAAAATGGAGAATTCTTATCAAAAGAAGACTTGCAGCAGCGTAGTAAGGTTTCGAAAACAATTATTGAGTATTTAGATAGTCAAGGTTGTTTAGGTGATTTGCCGGATCAAAACCAGTTATCGCTGTTCTGATAGGTAGGAAAAGTCTTTGCAAATCAACATTTGGTATGGTATACTATTAACCGAGATAACCATGTCATGTATATTGTGTGAAAAGAAGAGTGGGGAAACCCACTCTTTCGTGTTACTATCTACATTTTATTGATGTGGAGAGGTAAGAAATTTCTGTCGTATATACATATTTTGTTACAAGTTTTACTTCTTAAATTTGGTAATACTAAGACAGATATTCCCTGCTTAACGGCAGGGGCTTTTGTTAGCTAACGAGAAAGAATAAGATAGACCGTTCTATGGACGGGGTCTTTTCTTGTGAATGGTACATGGCGGCAGGAAGGAGGCTGTTTATGGATAAGAAAGTCACAGAAGTTGTAGAAGCATTTGCGCAGCCAATTGTTGAAGAGTTAAATCTTGAACTTGTAGATGTAGAGTATGTGAAAGAAGGACAAGACTGGTTCTTACGCGTATTCATCGATTCTGAAAAGGGAGTCGACATTGAAGAATGCGGTGCGGTGAGTGAACGTTTAAGCGAAGCTTTAGATAAAGAGGATCCAATTCCTCATCTTTACTTTTTGGATGTGTCATCTCCTGGAGCAGAACGTCCATTAAAGAAAGAGAAAGACTTCCAGCAAGCGGTAGGAAAACAAGTGGCAATTAAAACATATGAGCCGATTGATGGTGAAAAGATGTTTGAAGGAAAAATGCTTTCCTACGATGGTACTACAATTACACTATTATTAACAATTAAAACACGTAAAAAAGAAATCCAAATTCCAATGGACAAAGTTGCAAATGCGCGACTTGCTGTTACGTTTTAGTTAGAAGGGGGATCTTCATGAGCACTGAGTTGTTAGATGCCTTGCTCGTATTAGAGTCAGAAAAAGGAATTAGCAAAGATATTATTATTGATGCGATTGAAGCAGCGTTAATCTCTGCTTATAAACGCAATTTTAACCAAGCACAAAACGTTCGTGTGAGCTTTAACCCACAAGTGGGAACAATCCAAGTTTTAGCACGTAAAGACGTTGTTGATAATGTGTTTGATCCACGTCTTGAAATTTCTGTTGAAGAAGCAAGACAAATTAATCCAAACTATCAAGATGGTGACGTACTAGAAATTGAAGTAACACCAAAAGATTTCGGTCGTATTGCAGCACAAACTGCAAAACAAGTTGTAACACAACGAGTGCGTGAAGCTGAGCGTGGTGTTATTTACTCTGAGTTTAGTGACCGTGAAGAAGATATCATGGTTGGTATCGTACAACGTCAAGATGCTCGTTTCATCTATGTAAGCTTAGGAAAAGTAGAAGCTTTATTACCTGTAAGTGAGCAAATGCCAAACGAACAATACAAACCACATGATCGTATTCGCGTATTCATTACGAAAGTAGAAAAAACAACAAAAGGACCACAAATTTACGTATCACGTACACATCCTGGTCTTTTAAAACGTTTATTCGAAATGGAAGTTCCTGAAATCTATGATGGAACGGTTGAAATTCGTTCTGTAGCACGTGAGGCAGGAGATCGTTCTAAAATCTCTGTACATGCAGAGAACATTGATGTAGATCCAGTAGGTTCTTGTGTAGGACCGAAAGGACAACGTGTACAACGCATTGTAGACGAACTAAAAGGTGAAAAGATTGACATCGTTCGCTGGTCAAATGATCCAGTAGAATATGTTGCCAATGCTTTAAGCCCATCACAAGTTGTGAAAGTACTTGTAGATGAAGAAGAAAAAGCAACAACAGTTGTTGTTCCAGACCACCAACTGTCATTAGCTATCGGTAAACGTGGACAAAATGCACGTCTTGCAGCTAAATTAACAGGTTGGAAAATTGATATTAAGAGTGAGTCTGATGCGAAACAACTTGGTATTGTAACAGAAGAAGATAGCGTAGTCGCATTCGGATTCGATTCTGTTGAAGACGAAATCGAATAGAGGTGATGAGTATGAGCAATCGAAAAGTTCCGTTACGAAAATGTGTTGCAACGCAAGAAATGAAATCAAAACGAGAGCTCGTTCGCATTGTTCGTTCCAAAGAGGGAGAAGTGTCTATTGATTTAACTGGAAAGAAATCAGGACGAGGTGCTTATTTATCAAAAGATAAAGAAAGCATTCTTCAAGCTCAAAAGAAAAATGTTTTGGAACATCATCTAAAAGCGAAAATCGACAGTTCTCTTTATGAAGAACTTCTTGAGCTTGTTGAGAAGGAGTCGAAATAAGTGTCCGATTGGAAATCGTTTTTAGGACTAGCAAACCGGGCTCGAAAAATTATTTCGGGTGAAGAACTCGTTTTAAAGGAAGTACGAAGTGGCAAGGCAAAACTTGTGTTGCTATCTGAGGATGCGTCAGTAAATACTACAAAGCGTATCACGGATAAAACGACGTACTACAACGTACCAATGAGAAAGGTCGAAAATCGACAACAATTAGGGCATGCGATTGGGAGAGATGAGCGAGTCGTTGTAGCTGTGTTAGATGAAGGCTTTGCGAAAAAGCTGCGTAGCATGCTCGATACAAATTACCGGGGGTGAAGGTATGAGTAAAATTCGAGTGCATGAATATGCGAAAAAACATAATATCTCAAGTAAAGATCTTATGACAAAACTAAAAGAAATGAATATCGAGGTTTCGAATCATATGACAATGTTAGACGATGAAGTAGTAAACAAATTAGATAATGAGTATCAAGCTGAAAAACCTTCTGTTGCAGATGAGTTTGAAGTAGAAGAAAAAGTTGTTCGTAGTAAAAAGAACAGCAATAAGAAAAAGAAAAAAGGCAAAGGAAACGAAGATAAGCGTCAAGAGAACTTTGCTGGAAGACAACAAACACAAACTGTAGAAACACCAGATAAAATTACTTTCTCTGGAAGTCTTACAGTAGGTGATCTTGCTAAGAAATTAAGCAAAGAGCCATCTGAAATTATTAAAAAGCTCTTCATGCTTGGAATTATGGCAACAATTAACCAAGATTTAGATAAAGATACAATTGAGTTAATTGCTAACGACTACGGTATTGAAGTAGAAGAAGAAGTAATTGTAAGCGAAACTGAGTTTGAAACATTCATCGATGAGCAAGATGATGAAGAGAACTTAAAAGAGCGTCCAGCTGTAGTTACAATCATGGGACACGTTGACCATGGTAAAACAACATTGCTTGACTCTATCCGTAACTCTAAAGTAACTGCTGGTGAAGCGGGTGGAATTACTCAGCATATTGGTGCATACCAAGTTGAAGTAAATGACAAGAAAATTACATTCTTAGATACACCTGGTCACGCGGCGTTTACAACGATGCGTGCTCGTGGTGCACAAGTAACGGATATTACAATCCTTGTTGTTGCAGCTGATGACGGTGTTATGCCACAAACAGTTGAAGCAATTAACCATGCGAAAGCAGCAGGAGTACCAATTATTGTTGCTGTGAATAAAATGGATAAACCAGCTGCGAACCCTGATCGCGTAATGCAAGAACTAACAGAATATGAATTAGTTCCAGAAGCATGGGGCGGAGACACAATTTTCGTACCAATTTCTGCGATTCAAGGCGAAGGAATTGACAACTTACTAGAAATGATTCTTCTTGTAAGTGAAGTAGAAGAGTATAAAGCAAATCCAAACCGCTATGCAACTGGTACTGTAATCGAAGCCCAGCTTGATAAAGGTAAAGGAACTATTGCGACATTACTTGTTCAAAACGGTACGCTTCGAGTAGGAGATCCAATCGTTGTTGGAACTACATTCGGTCGTGTTCGTGCAATGGTAAGTGATATTGGTCGTCGTGTAAAAGTTGCTGGTCCATCAACTCCTGTTGAAATTACAGGTTTAAATGAAGTACCACAAGCAGGAGATCGTTTCATGGCATTCGCTGATGAGAAGAAAGCTCGTCAAATCGGTGAATCACGTGCACAAGAAGCGTTACTTGCTCAACGTGGTGAGAAATCTAAATTAAGCCTTGAAGATTTATTCCAACAAATCCAAGAGGGCGATGTAAAAGAAATTAACTTAATTGTGAAAGCGGACGTACAAGGTTCTGTAGAAGCAATGGCAGCATCACTTCGTAAAATTGATGTTGAAGGTGTTAAAGTTAAAATTATCCATACAGGCGTAGGTGCGATTACAGAATCTGATATCATTTTAGCTTCTGCATCTAATGCAATTGTAATTGGATTTAACGTACGCCCAGATGTAAATGCGAAGCGTACAGCTGAATTAGAGAACGTTGATATTCGTTTACACCGCATTATTTATAAAGTAATCGAAGAGATCGAAGCAGCGATGCAAGGTATGCTAGATCCAGAATTTGAAGAAAAAGTAATCGGTCAAGCTGAAGTACGTCAAACGTTTAAAGTAACAAAAGTTGGAACAATCGCAGGTTGTTACGTAACAGATGGTAAAATTACACGTGATAGCGGCGTGCGTATTATCCGTGATGGTGTGGTAATCTATGAAGGTCAACTTGATACGTTAAAACGTTTCAAAGACGACGTAAAAGAAGTTGCTCAAAACTATGAGTGTGGTATTACAATTGAGAAATACAACGATCTTAAAGAAGGGGACATCATTGAAGCGTACATTATGGAAGAAGTGAAGCGATGATTATCGCTTCTCTCTCATTTGAGTGTATGATTTACGATGTGCATTCTTTAAAAGAGAAACGAGCAATTTTGCAACGGGTGTTAACTCGTGTGAAACAGCGTTATAACGTAGCTGTTTCAGAAGTAGGGCATCAAGATGTATGGCAACGTACAGAAATTGCGATTGTTTCCGTATCCTCAAATCGTGTTATTTGTGAAAAAGAAATGAATCGTGTACTTGAGTATATTGATTCATTTCCTGAAATTGAACGTACGATAACACAATTGGAATGGTATTGAATGAGGTGAAGAGTTATGAAATTACGTGCAAACCGTGTAGGCGAGCAAATGAAAAAAGAATTAGGCGACATCATCAGTCGTAAAATTAAAGATCCACGTGTCGGATTTGTTACTGTAACAGATGTACAAGTGAGTGGAGATTTACAAATTGCTACAGTGTATATTTCTGTTTTAGGTGATGAAGAGCAGAAAGAAAGTACACTAAAAGGTTTAGCGAAGGCAAAAGGTTTCATTCGTTCAGAAATTGGCCAACGTATTCGTCTTCGTAAAACGCCTGAAATTTCCTTTGAATTTGATGAATCTATCGGATATGGTCATCGAATTGATACACTTTTACATGAAATTAATAAAGAAGGTAAACGTGAAGAATAATGGATAGACATTTGTCTATCCATTTTTTCAATGTAAAATAAGTTTTAGGTAATGATTATGAAAGAATTACGATGAGGTGAACATATATGGAAGGTGTAGTATTATTACATAAGCCAAAAGGCATGACATCACACGATTGTGTATTTAAATTAAGAAAGATATTGCGTGAAAAACGAATTGGTCATACAGGAACATTAGATCCAGATGTAACAGGAGTATTGCCTATTTGTGTTGGACGAGCAACGAAGATTGCACAATTTTTAACAAGTGAAACGAAAACATATGAAGGGGAAGTAACATTAGGGTTTTCAACAACAACTGAAGATGCTTCAGGTGAAGTTGTGGAAACGAAATATGTAGATCGTGTTATTACTCGTAAAGAAGTGGAGGAGGTTCTTGCCGCATTAACAGGTACGATTGAGCAAATGCCTCCGATGTTTTCGGCTGTAAAAGTTAACGGAAAAAAATTATATGAATATGCAAGAGCAGGACAAGAGGTTGAACGTCCAGTTCGTACAATTACAATTCATGAATTTGTATTACTAGATGATCGTGAAGTGTTTGAAGGAGAAAATATTTCATTCCGTTTCCGTGTAACGTGTAGTAAAGGAACATATGTAAGAACATTAGCGGTAATGATTGGTGAAAAACTTGGTTTTCCATCACATATGTCTCACCTTGTAAGAACGGCTTCAGGTGAATTTGTATTAGAAGATTGCATATCATTTGAAGAAATTGAAGAAAACGTGCAAAATGGAACAGTAGAGTCTATCTTCATTTCAATTGATGAAGCATTAAGTAAGTTCCCGAAAATGGTTGTAGATGAAAAGCAAGCAGAAAAAATAAAAAATGGTATGTTCTTAAAAAATGAATTGCAAATAACGGCGCCATTTATAACAGTGTTTGATAAAAACGATCGCTGCCTTGCAATTTATGAGCACCATCCAAAGCACCCTGGTATGCTAAAGCCGATGAAAGTACTTGTGAATAATCAAGAACTAAAGCTATAATGAATTATTGGAAGGATTATTACAGAAAAAGGTGAATTCAAGCGTGAAACTTATTCATTTAACTCATCCACATGAACAAAATAAATTAGAATTACCACCTACTGTAATGGCATTAGGATTTTTTGATGGCATTCATTTAGGACATCAATGTGTGATTCGAACTGCGAAACAAATAGCGGATGAAAAGGGATATAAAAGTGCAGTGATGACATTTTATCCGCATCCATCTGTTGTTTTAGGTAAAAAGGAAGCGCATGCGGAGTATATTACACCAATGTGTGATAAAGAAAAAATAGTCGAGAGTTTAGGAATCGATATATTATATGTTGTTAAATTCGATGAATCATTTGCAGGCTTATTGCCACAACAATTTGTAGATGATTATATTATTGGTTTAAATGTAAAGCATGTAGTAGCAGGGTTTGATTATTCATATGGACGTTTAGGAAAAGGAAAGATGGAGACTTTACCATTTCATGCAAGAGGGGAGTTTACACAGACTGTGATTGAAAAAGTTGAATTTCAAGAAGAGAAAGTAAGTTCTACGGCATTACGAAAGTTAATTCGAAATGGCGAAATGGAGCAAATTCCATCTATTTTAGGTAGAGCATATACAGTAGGAGGAACGGTTGTACACGGTGATAAACGTGGACGTCAAATTGGTTTCCCAACAGCTAATGTAGGTTTAAGTGATGAGTATCTATTACCACCTGTAGGTGTTTATGCAGTGAGATTAAAAGTTCACGATGAATGGTACGATGGTGTATGTAATATTGGATATAAACCAACCTTTAAAGAAGATGAGCGCCAACTATCTATTGAAGTGCACTTATTTGAATTTAACAAAGACATATATGATCAAAATGTTACAGTAGAGTGGCATATGCGTATAAGAGAAGAGAAGAAATTCAATGGCATCGATGAGTTAGTTGAACAAATCGCAAAAGATAAGAAAACAGCACAAGAATATTTTGCGAACGAAAATAATATACTTGCTTTTTCAAATGAAAAGTAGTATTCTATGTTATGTACTTTATGACAACCATTGCTTGGCATTGCGACTCACCGACGCTTGCTAGGTAATCGGGGGTTTAATTAATAGGAGGTGAAATAGGATGGCTTTAACACAAGAGCGTAAAAATGAAATCATTGCACAATTTAGAACTCATGAGACTGATACTGGTTCTCCAGAGGTTCAAATTGCTGTCCTAACGGAGCAAATTAACACTCTAAACGAGCACTTACGTACTCACAAGAAAGATCATCATTCACGTCGTGGTCTATTAAAGATGGTTGGTAAACGTCGTAACTTACTAACTTACCTTCGTAATAGCGATATCACACGTTACCGTGAATTAATCACAAAGCTTGGCTTACGTCGATAGTCAAAGAAGCGGGAATATTCCCGCTTTTTTGTTAGGTAAAAATATATCTTCTACTCTTTATAGCTTACTTCATTTTCGGTAATACTAGAGGTAGAATATTGTGATATACTATCCATTTACATAGAAGAATTGAATACTTTAAATTGAGAGGGGTACTTAAATGAGTCAAGAAAAGCAAGTCTTCTCGATAGATTTAGCTGGTCGCCAGCTAACAGTTGAAACAGGTCAGCTTGCAAAGCAAGCGAACGGAGCAGTATTAGTAAGATATGGCGATACAGCGGTTCTATCTACAGCAACTGCATCAAAAGAAGCAAAAAATGTAGATTTCTTCCCACTTACAGTAAACTATGAAGAGCGTTTATATGCAGTCGGAAAAATTCCTGGCGGTTTCATTAAACGTGAAGGTCGTCCAAGTGAAAAAGCAATTTTGGCAAGTCGTTTAATCGACCGTCCAATTCGTCCACTTTTCGCAGATGGATTCCGTAACGAAGTACAAGTTGTCAGCATCGTAATGAGTGTTGATCAAGATTGTTCTTCTGAAATGGCAGCTATGCTTGGTTCTTCATTAGCGTTATCGATTTCAGACATTCCATTTGAAGGTCCGATCGCGGGTGCAACAGTTGGTCGTATTAACGGCGAATTCGTTATCAACCCAACAGTAGAACAGCAAGAACAAAGTGATATTCACCTTGTTGTAGCTGGTACGAAAGATGCAATTAACATGGTTGAAGCAGGAGCAGATCAAGTGCCTGAGGAAACAATGTTAGAAGCAATTATGTTTGGTCATGACGAAATTAAACGTCTAATTGCATTCCAAGAAGAGATTGTACAAGCTGTAGGTAAAGAGAAATCAGAAGTGAAACTTTATGAAGTTGACGCTGATCTTAACCAAGCTGTACGTGAAATGGCTGAGAAGGATATGCATTCTGCAATTCAAGTACATGAGAAACATGCACGTGAAGATGCAATTAACGAAGTGAAAAAGCGTGTAATTGAGCATTACGAAGCGCAAGAAGCTGATGCTGATACATTAGGACAAGTAAATGAGATTTTATATAAAATTGTAAAAGAAGAAGTACGTCGTCTTATTACAGTTGAGAAAATCCGCCCAGATGGCCGTAAAGGTGACGAAATCCGTCCATTAGCATCAGAGGTTGGCATTTTATCTCGTACACACGGTTCTGGTTTATTCACACGTGGACAAACACAAGCATTAAGTATTTGTACATTAGGCGCATTAGGCGATGTGCAAATTTTAGATGGCCTTGGTGTAGAAGAATCAAAACGCTTTATGCACCATTACAATTTCCCATCATTTAGTGTTGGTGAAACAAGACCAATGCGTGGACCAGGTCGTCGTGAAATTGGTCACGGTGCACTAGGAGAACGTGCTCTTGAGCCTGTAATTCCGTCTGAAAAAGATTTCCCATACACAGTACGTCTTGTATCTGAAGTATTAGAATCAAATGGTTCTACTTCACAAGCGAGTATTTGTGGTAGTACTTTAGCAATGATGGATGCTGGTGTTCCACTTAAAGCTCCAGTTGCAGGTATTGCAATGGGTCTAGTTAAATCAGGTGAGCATTACACAATTTTAACTGATATTCAAGGTATGGAAGATCATTTAGGTGATATGGACTTTAAAGTAGCAGGTACAGCACACGGTGTAACTGCACTACAAATGGACATTAAAATCGATGGTCTATCTCGTGAAATTTTAGAAGAGGCATTACAACAAGCGAAAGTTGGTCGTATGCACATTCTAGATCATATGTTATCTGTAATTGCAGAGCCACGCACTGAATTATCAGCGTACGCTCCAAAGATTATTACAATGACAATTAACCCGGATAAAATCCGTGACGTTATCGGACCAAGCGGTAAACAAATCAATAAAATTATTGAAGAAACTGGCGTTAAAATTGACATCGAGCAAGATGGTACAGTATTCATTTCTTCAATAAATCAAGAAATGAACGATAAAGCTAAGAAAATTATCGAGGATATCGTTCGCGAAGTACAAGTAGGTGAAATCTACGAAGGAAAAGTGAAACGTGTTGAGAAATTCGGTGCTTTCGTTGAATTATTCAGCGGTAAAGATGGATTAGTTCACATTTCTGAACTTGCACTTGAGCGTGTAGGTAAAGTAGAAGACGTTGTGAAAATCGGTGATGTAATTACAGTTAAAGTTATCGAGATTGACAAGCAAGGTCGCGTGAATTTATCTAGAAAAGTATTGCTAAAAGAAGAGCAAGAAAAAGAAGCTGCTAAAGAAGAAAACAAACAAGAGCAGCAATAAGTAAAAGCCAGTTTAACTGGCTTTTTTTGTTATGTAAAAATATGATTTACATATATTTTTATGTCAGTATAGGTATAGTTTTCATTATAACGCTCAAATTAACAAAGATAAGAAGAAAAATGGTTTTTATATAGTTAATGGGAGGGTTTATATGAAAGCTCGTATATTGGCATACATATGTATATTCTTTTTATATGTCAGTGTAGGCTCTTATTCCGTTTTTGCACAGGATAACTTATATGAAGAAATTCAAAAGCATGCAAAACAATATGAGATTGCACCGCAAAATGCGATGATTGATAAGATATGGAAAGCCACACCAGGATATAATGGAAGACAAGTTGATATGGAAGCATCCTATAAAAATATGAAGAAGTTAAAGAAATTTGATCAAAAACATCTTGAATTCAAGGAAGTATCACCGAGTGTCCACTTAGAAGATTTATCACCAGCACCAATTTATAGAGGTCATCCGGATAAAAAGATGGTCGGGTTAACAATAAATGTGGCATGGGGAAATGAATATTTGCCTCGTATATTAGAAATATTGAAAAAGCATGATGTGAAGGCGACTTTCTTTTTAGAAGGACGTTGGGTGAAAGAAAATTTACGATTTGCAAAAATGATTGTCGATGCAAATCAAGAAGTTGGAAATCATTCTTACACACACCCTAATATGAAAACGTTATCGTCTGATGAAATAAGAGATCAGTTACAAAAAACAAATCGAATGATCGAAGCAGCTACGAATCAAAAGGTAAGATGGTTTGCACCGCCGAGTGGAAGTTTTCGGGATGAAGTCGTGAAAATTGCAGATGATTTTCAAATGGGAACGATTATGTGGACTGTTGATACAATTGATTGGAAGCGACCTGAGCCAGGTGTACTATTGCAGAGAGTAATGAGAAAAATACATCCAGGTGCTATCGTATTAATGCATCCTACTTCGTCCACAACAGAAGCATTAGATACAATGATTACAAAATTGAAGGAACAAGGATATAAAGTAGGGAATATAACAGAATTACTGGATGAAAAACGTGTAGATTAAATACATTTGCATGACATTCATCCTTAAACTTGTTATCATTAAATAATAGCACTTATTTAGAGAAACTGGCAGTAGGAGGAAAGTTTTTGATTAAAAAATATACTTGTAAAAATGGTGTAAGAATAGTTATGGAGAATATACCAACTGTAAGATCGGTTGCGATTGGTATTTGGATCCATGCAGGATCAAGAAATGAAAATGAAAAAAATAACGGGATTTCTCACTTTTTAGAGCATATGTTCTTTAAAGGAACAGAAACACGTAGTGCACGTGAAATTGCAGAATCATTTGATAGCATTGGTGGGCAAGTGAATGCTTTTACTTCAAAAGAATACACTTGTTACTATGCAAAAGTGCTAGATGAGCATGCTAAATATGCTTTAGATGTATTAGCAGATATGTTCTTTAATTCAACATTTGATGAAGAAGAACTGAAAAAAGAGAAGAATGTCGTATGTGAAGAAATTAAAATGTACGAAGATGCTCCAGATGATATTGTGCATGATATGTTAACGAAAGCAACATATGAAACGCATCCGCTTGGATATCCTATTTTAGGAACAGAAGAAACGCTTAATACGTTTACAGGTGATACGCTACGTCAATATATTAAGGATCATTACACACCTGAAAATGTAGTTGTATCAATTGCAGGAAATATTGATGAAGCCTTTTTACAAACAGTAGAGCAATATTTCGGTAGTTATGAAGGAACGACAAACCGTGAACAAGTACATAGCCCAATTTTCCATTTTAATAAGGTAGCACGTAAAAAGGAAACAGAACAAGCTCATTTATGTTTAGGATATAAAGGCTTACAAATGGGACACGAAGATATTTATAACTTAATTGTATTAAATAACGTTTTAGGCGGTAGTATGAGTAGCCGTTTATTCCAAGAAGTACGTGAGCAACGCGGGTTAGCTTACTCAGTATTCTCTTACCATTCTTCTTATGAAGATACAGGTATGTTAACGCTGTATGGTGGAACAGGTAGCCAACAATTGGATACACTGTATGAAACAATGCAAGAAACATTAGAAACATTGAAAAATACAGGTATTACAGAAAAAGAGCTTATGAATAGTAAAGAGCAATTAAAAGGAAACTTAATGTTAAGTTTAGAAAGTACGAATAGTCGTATGAGCCGTAATGGTAAAAATGAATTGCTACTTCGTAAGCACCGTTCACTTGATGAGATTATTGAAAGTGTAAACACGGTAACAAAAGAAAATGTAGATGAGTTAATTCGTAACATGTTTACAGATGAATTTTCTGCAGCATTAATTAGTCCAAATGGAAAACTTCCAAAAGGAATAAAACTGTAATTACTATATATGATTTAAAAATAACCGTATCTCTTTTAAATGAGATACGGTTATTTTTTGTGGGTATATAGAATAGGTACTAATTATGGATAACTTAAATGAATAATTTGGGTAGGGGGAGAGAGTATGCGATTAAGTGAACTAAGTGGGAAAGAAATTGTTAATTTAGAAAGAGCAGAAAAAATGGGGGTTTTAGGTTATGTGGATTTAGAGGTTGATGAGAAGGATGGACAAATACAGGCTCTTATTATACCTGCTGGGAAATGGAGAGGTTTCAAAAAGGAACCACAAGAAATAAGAGTAGCATGGAGGCAAATTAAAAAAGTGGGGCATGATATGATTCTTTGTGATATTACAGATCGTTCAAATTCGAAGTGAAAGATGGCCATTTTGGCCATCTTTTTTTGTTCATTTTACTCAGAGCAAAATCCAACAGAATATCTTTCCTATGCCGAATTTTGAGGTAGGGCCTTCCTACATACAAATAGCGGGATACATGATAGGTGCTTTTTGTTTTTCAATCACCTAAAACTCGTACATTACATATGATGTGGAGGAAAAAGAAAAAGTAGGCACTTTTCTTATAAATGACAGAAAAAGAAGGTGAATTAGGGAATGTTGACTGAGATGCATATTGCTGTCATAGGAGGAGATGCAAGACAGCTAGAAGTAATTCGCAAGCTCGTTGAATTGGATGCGAAACTTTCATTGATAGGGTTTGATCAGTTAGACCATGGCTTCACAGGGGCAGCAAAAGAAAGTATACAAAATTTAGATTTCACTTCTTTAGATGCAATTATTTTGCCAGTTGCAGGTACAAATGCCAAGGGAGAAGTAGATACTATTTTTTCAAATGAAAAAGTTTCTATAACGAAAGAACAAATTGAAAATACACCAGAACATTTTACTATATATTCAGGTATTGGTACGCCTTACTTGGAAAATCTCGTATCTACTACAAACCGTAAACTAATTAAATTATTTGATCGTGATGATGTGGCAATCTACAATTCTATACCAACTGTAGAAGGTACATTAATGATGGTAATTCAACATACCGACTATACAATTCATGGTTCTAATGTAATGGTTTTAGGATTTGGTAGAACAGGGATGAGCGTTGCCAGAGCATTTCAATCATTAGGAGCCCATGTCAAAGTTGGAGCAAGACGATCGGAACATATTGCACGTATTACAGAAATGATGTTTTCTCCTTTTCATATGCAGAACATTGAGAAAGAAGTAGGGGATATCGATATTGTCATTAATACAATTCCGCATCTCGTTGTGACAGCGAATGTCATTTCAAAAATGCCGGCTCATACGTTAGTAATTGATTTAGCTTCTAAACCAGGCGGTACCGACTTTAGATATGCAGAAAAAAGAGGAGTCAAAGCGCTGTTAGCACCTGGATTACCAGGTATTGTTGCTCCAAAAACAGCAGGACAAATTTTAGCGAACGTTCTTTCTCAGTTATTAGCAGAAGATGTAATCGCAAGAAAGGAGAATGGGGAATGAATTTAAAAGGGAAAAGAATAGGGTTTGGTTTTACGGGTTCACATTGTACGTACGAAGAAGTAATGCCTCATTTAGAAAAGTTAATTGCTGAGGGAGCTGAAGTGCGTCCAGTTGTTTCTTACACTGTTCAATCAACAAATACGAGATTTGGCGAAGGGGCAGAATGGATTAAAAAGATTGAAGAAGTAACAGGTTTTAAAGCGATTAATTCAATCGTTGGCGCAGAACCACTTGGACCTAAAATCCCATTAGATTGTATGGTAATTGCTCCTTTAACAGGAAATTCTATGAGTAAATTTGCGAATGCAATGACAGACTCTCCAGTACTAATGGCAGCAAAAGCGACGCTAAGAAATGGCAAGCCTGTCGTATTAGCTGTTTCGACGAATGATGCTTTAGGGCTTAATGGAGTAAATCTAATTGCACCAACAAGGTGACGACAAAGCGCGAACGCTTATATGTCGCCATCTTGAGGGAGCTTAGGGTAAAGCACAAGTTCGAAATCATCGAGCCTTTGCCACTTTTCTTTCTTATAAACAGCCTTTTCTAAAACCGACTTTAGGAGGCTGTTTTTCTTTTTGGGATCATCTGTTTTAAAGTACAAATCAAGAACATGCTCTACTTGAGGTATTGTATCTTTTTTTACTTTTTCCTTCTTAATTTCTGTTTTTATTTCTTTCTTTAAGTTTTCCATTGTAGAAGTGATTTCATTGATACGATTGGAAACGGCTTTTGATCGTTCTAAAAATATATCTACCGTGTAAACACCACGCTCTAATAAATCGTGTAAATTATTTTTCTGTTTTTGGACATCCACTAATTCTTTCTCAAGCTTTCGTAATGCAGCTTCATTCATTTGAATCACTTGTGTTTCTTTTAATTTGTCACTTTGCTTATGTTTTTCAAAATTAGCTTTATAATTGATATACCATTCTTTTAATGCCTCGAGTAAACGCTTCTCAATTAATTCCGTATAACTTGATTTGTTTTCACAACCACGGTGCTTACAATCCATCGTTTCTTTACGGTTCTTCGGATAACGTTGAACCATACTATAACCACATTTACTACATTTAATAATGCCAGCTAAAGGATTTCTAATGCCGTTCGTATTGTAAGGAACGTGATATCTTGAATTTAACTTTTCTTGTACTTGTTCAAACAAGCTTTCAGGTATGATTGGCTCATGTTTGCCCTCAGCAATAATCCAATCTGACTTATCTTGTCGTGCGCAACTTCTTTTTACAGCATCAGGACGTTTTACTTCTTTTCGCTTTTGCCACGTTACTTTTCCGATGTACACATTGTTCTTTAATATATCCAAGATGCTATAAGGGTTCCAATCATTCCCTAACTTACTTTTGTAGCCAAGATCATTTAACTTGCTCCTAATTGCATTTGCTCCCATATCCTCATTTGCATACCAATCAAATATCATTCTTACAACTGAAGCTTCTTCTGGATTAATCGTTAAAGTACGCTCTCGCTTATTTAAGCGATGAATATCATATCCAAAGGGTGCATGTGTACCAAGGTAATTCCCAGCCTCTACACTAGCAACACGACCGCGTTGCATACGACGTGTAATAATCTTTAGCTCCTTACGTGCCATAAACGCTTCAAATTCGCTGTATTCTTCGTCCCACTCATCATTAAGGTCATAAGTCTTCCTAGGTGTCATAATCTTCGTATTTGAGCGTTTAAACGTCTCTAAAATGATTCCTTGCTCTTTCATACCACCACGACCTAAACGGTCCATATCCATACAAAGAACAACATCATATTTATTATCTTCAATTTCTTCAAGCAGCGCTAACATTTCAGGACGCTTCACTAAGCTCTCACCAGAAACAATTTCCTCACGAACAGCTAAAACATTTAAGTTCATTTCTTTCGCTATTTTCAGCAGGGTAGTGCGGTGCTTTGCTAACGTTTCACCTTCGCCGCGTGCTTCGGCTTCAAGATCAGCACGGGATTTTCTTAGGTAGATTGCGGTTTTCATAGATAGACCTCCTTATTAGTAGTTATTATACGGGAATGGATTGAAGAACAGAAGAAAACAAACTGAAGTGTGAAGAAAATCCCCCTCAAAGAGTCCTAGGAAGGGGGATTTATTTCAACTTTAGTATATTTGTAGCATTTTTCACTATCTTTTTTAAATATATATACAGTATTTTGGGTATGTACATCGTTTTTTTCTACAAGAATCCATTCGTTCTCACTTTTAGTATATAAATGTACTAATTTTAGGTGTTTTATTTTATCATATGTAAGGATTTGCATTAAATAATGATATTTTTTAATTCCACCTCGATTAATAAGGTGTAAGTATAAAATTGCAATTAGAAATATGACTGCTATAAAAGGATAGAAGAAAAGATTAATTGTTTGTTCTTTAGTTAACTTAAGTGCAAATAAATCTTCTTTTAGGGTTAAATAGTATAAAGTCTGAAGATAGATACATGCCATAAAAAAATAACAGTACAAGATAAAGCCTGTATTTTTTGTACAAAAGGCTAAAAACTTTAATACACGATACCAGTTTTGAGGTATCTGAGTTTTTATGAAAGTTAACACTACATAGATAAGAATTATAAGTACAGCTAGGGTAAAAGATATTGTGATGAATTGATAAAATATCTTAGATGTAAGGAAACTTAAGCTGCTTATACTATAAGAAAACGCAAATGCTACCACCTGAAAAATTATGTAGAAGAAAAAGAATGATACTAACAATTTTGTCGTTTTTACTAATAAGCGAGTTCGTTTTGTTTCGAAAAGTAAGTCAAAGTTACTTTTATTTGTATAGGTAATAATAATACCAATTACTGGAGCGATAGTAGCTAGAAAAGCCCAAATTTCTTTAGTGAAAAAAGAAAGTATAGTATTTATTTGTTCCATTGTGATTCTCCTTTACCGCACACTTTCTGAACAAAAATGATATTTTGAATTGTTGATAATCTACTTCATTAGTTCATTTAATTGATCATTGTACTCTTGAATATGAGATTTATATAATTTAATGTCATCGTCTTGATTTTGTCCATTTAAATCACTTCCATAAGCGCTCATTAGCATAACTAACTCAGTAGCAGAAACTTTTAGATAGAATTTTTGTTGTTGAGATAAAGATGTATTGTCAATTTCTTTGGTAAATGCATTCATTTTTTCTCTGAAATTAGATCCGAATACGCCCCAGCTATCTATGTTGTTTGAAGGTTTTCGACTAGTATATTCCGAGTCTAGCTCTTTTATATATCCATCTAATTTGGCTACATAATCTTTTACATTAGTATCAGTAGTAAACTGAGAATCTTCGTTTTTTTCTTTGTTTTTTTGTTCTTTCTCTTGTTTTATACGCTCTTTTTCTTGTTCTTCTTGTTTTTCTTGTTCTTCTTGTTCTTCTTGTTTCTGTTTTTCTAATTTTTCTTGTTGCTTACGTTCCTTCTCTTCTTCTTTTTGTTGCTTTTTCTCTAATTTTTCCTGTTCTTTTTGTTGTTTCTCTTGTTCTTTTTGTTGTTTCTCTTGTTCTTTTTCTTGCTTTTTACGTTCTTTTTCTTCTTCTTTCTGTTGCTTTTTCTCTAGTTTTTCTTGTTCTTTTTGTTGTTTAGCTTCTTCCTTAGCCTTTTGCTGTTCTGGATTGTTAGCATCACAACCAACTAGTCCAATAGATAAGAATAGAGCTGTAAATGGTACTAGATATTTTTTCATCATTAATCCTCCATAATTTAATTGAATTGCTTATGTTTTTTAACAACCATAAGTTTTTAAACGAGCGAATCCTCCGGGAATCCCATGAATCTCTGCAACTTCTTGAATAGACAAACGAGTATCTTCATAAGTAGCAATCATTTCATCTGTAAGTAACAACTCCACCGCAAATGTATTTGCTTCAATTTCTAAGCGATCCACCGAAAAGAATGTTTGGTTACGTAAGAAGGGAGTATTTGCTTTAGGATGGAGCACAGCATGCCCCAGTTCATGTGCACAAACAAATCGTTGAGTGATTTCGTCAATTTGATTATTAATATGAATGAATTTAAACCGCTTATAAGTGTTGTAAAAACCAAGGGTATTCCCTAAGTCTTCAAACAACACGATAATTTCTTTGTTTTTAGCAATTTCAAATGGATTTGTTGTTCCGTGTTTTTCTGTAATGTTTAGTACGAATTCTTTGATGTCCATTAGTTCACTCCACTCAATCTTTTTTATATTTGTTAGGAGTGAATTTTTGTTTAGCCAGTTGCTTTGCCATGCGCATTGAGTTTTCAAGAGAAATACGAATCATTTCCTTTGTATGTTCGTCGGTTGGTTCCCCATCAAACATTAATGCTATCTAATTTCTCTAATGTTTTTTCTAAATCACGCGCGATATCGCGTTTTTTTTTTGGAAAGAGATGATAAGTTTTGAAGTCTACCTAATAGTTCGGCTGTAGATACCTCATATAAATCGGCTAACTTTCCTAAATTTGTTGTATCGGGGTCACGCTCGTAATTTGAAAGGGAATACCAATTTCGCTTTTCTCTTTCTTTTTTTAATTTATAGCCTAATGTCATAATTCCCCCTTCCATTCTATTATTTGTCTTTATGTTAATTATTTTAACAACATTTCAAGTTATGTGAAACTTTATTTGCGAAAAGTTAAATAATCAGTTGACATTCACGTTTCGTGGAATGAGGTGATATTAAATTGGAGATTAATCAAAAAATACGAGAATTAAGAATTTCTAAAGGCATTTCACAGGTATTTGTAGCTAAAGAGCTTTGGATTTCTGTAACAGCTTATAACATGAAGGAGACAGGGAAATGTTCGTTTAAAGCACAGGAATTAAAGTGTGTTGAAAAGGTATTGAATGAAAAACCAGCAATTTTTTTGAATAACAATTCCACGTAAAGTGGAATTGTGGTTTGTGAAATATCTTATATAAAATTAGGTGAAAAATTACAGTAGCTAACATGGCAGTACCAACAGATCGGCAGCATACAAATATAGAAAGCACTTCAAGAGGTGAAACCATGAGCCAACAAGAAGAATATGCAGCGTCTTATAAATTTGGGAAAACGCAAGTTTATGTAGTGGCTCCTGAGCCGAAACCACAAAAGGATATCGATAAAATCCGTAGGGCATATTATAAGGCAAGTTGGGCCATCATCGATGAATTGCAAACAAAAGAAAATATTGAGGAGTAATTCCTCTTTTTTGTGAAAAAAAGAGACAAGTTAACTTGTAATTACATTTTAATGAAATAACATAAGAATAATTAAATGTTTTTTGCGTATTGTGAGAGGGAAGCAAATGTTGCGAATTACAGCAATCTTAACGAGTGTTTTACGTTAAGGTTACATTCGGATATTTTAGTTTTTGACAAAGATTGAAACATAAATTTACTTTAATGACAAAAGTAGGCGATTGAGTGACATGTTTACGTAAGGATAAATAGAAGTTAGTTTATGAATTGTGGTGTAAATTAGATACGGCAGAAGAACAGTTTGTACATACGGATATGTTTAATAAAAATAAAATAGAAATATATGGTACTGTTGAAAAGTATTTAAAGACTGAGGGTGTTTTCGTTAGCGGCAGTTTAAACGAGAAGTTCAATGAGGGAGAGTAATGTTGTTAAGTTACTTTCCTCTAAACTTCATACAATTTGAATTTTGTAGAAAAGTGGGGAAGTAAGAAATGAAAACTTCCATAGGGAATATAACTTTGAATCCTAAAATAAAATATCTCTTCTTAGGATATTATTGGGTATTCGGCTTTAAAGAAGTTAAACACAAATGTTTAAGGGGTGGAAAAGATAGATATTGAATAAAAGTGTTATTGAATTACAAAAGGGGGAAATGAGAAATGAAGTTGAAACAGGGCAATAAAATAGTAATACATACATGTGTGGAAGCCGGGCATTACAACGGTAAAATTTGGACTTGTAGAACGGATTAATTTGCAACGACTAACGGATCACAAGTTGTGTTTCTAGAAGGTTTCAGTGGTGGTTATCAAAATCGATTGCAAAGAGTTTGAGTGACTACCAAGCTAGAATCGTATAAAAAAGATTCAATGGGGTGTTAGGGACAAAATTCAGTAAAGTTGACATGAATCTTATTTAGGACAGGTTAGGTAATGATGTCGATAAATCATTATGTATCGAATTTGTTGAATCGAATTATGACTTGGCACTATTACAACGATATAGGAGAAAGAGAGATGATGGGGTTCAATCTGTTCCTCCATAAACGGTGGAAGAGAGACGGTTATCTTTCATGGACAGCATAATTGATGGGAATGCTGCTCATAACAATAGCGATTGTAATAGCATGGATAGTTATTACAGTTGGTGGAACTATATAGGGATTAATTCAATGAATAAAAAATAAAACAAAATAAGTTATTTTAATACAAATTTAGGAACTAAGAGATGGAGAGAATACTATGGGTTTTAGAGACGGAAAAATATTTTATCGGAGTTGAATAATTAAGGGTATGAAAGTAAAATTTACCTAAAAAAAGTTTTTTTGGTAAATTTTAATAAAAATATGGTTTTTGTTACAGGTTTTGTGCTATTATAATTGAGTAATATGAATATTAAAAATAATCGAAGTGTTTAAGGGGGAAATTTAATGGGGATGAAAAAAGTTTTAAGTATTTTGACTGTTAGTGGTGTTTGTTTAACTAGTTTTTCTAATGTAGGAATGGCTGAAACGTCTAATGAAAGCTCAAAACAATTAGACGCAATTACTCAAAAGGTTCAAGAGGCTAATTTTGCAGAGTTAGAGAAAAAATGGTTAGAAGAGTTAAAGAATGATCCGTATATTCAAGAGTACAATAATCGTACGCCTGAAGAAAAAGAGGCATTTATTAGAGGGATTGAAGCAGCTTCGCAAAAATCTGAAGAGGCCCAAAATAACCAGAAACGTGAAGGGGAATCAGGTGTACAAAGAGCATGGTCTGGTCCTAAGCTTGGTACAATGGGAGACGTACTAGTAACATTAGATAATGGGAAAGATATTGGTGGTTGGAATCCGAGATGGGGACATGCAGGAATTGTTGCGGATGATAATAGTTGGGTGTTTGAATCAAATCCTAATGCACAACAAGGGCAATCAGCAGGTGTGCAAAGATTAGGTAATTATTGGAATCATTCTTATAGTGATAAATCAGCTTCTTATATAAGAGGCGCAAATACAGAACAATATCGCTCGGCCCAGCACTATGCTTTTTTACAGTGGAGAGCAGCAAAACCGTATTCTATCGTGGATGGTCTACGTAATGAAAGAAGTTTTTATTGTTCTAAACTAGTTTGGATGGCATGGTTGAAACAAGGTTATGATTTAGATGTTAATGCATGGAACGGTGGAGTGTGGCCATGGGAATTGAGAGAGTCAAGTAAAACGGTAGAATACTAAAATGAAATATAGATATATTATTATTATTTTAGTTATAGTAATTTGTTGCCCAGCTATCTATTTTTATATGAGTAGCAATAAGCAGGATAAGATTTCAACTACACCTTCTACATCAAAGAACAATTTGTTATTTACAGATATTGGAGTTTTGTATTTTAAGCCTAATATTTTACCATACTCTGAATATGTATTCATTCAGGAGGCTAAAGAACAGTCTTCAACAAAAATTGACGGAACAGCTTTCTATTTTGAAGATACTGATAAATACAAAGGTAAGCGCGTAATACAGTCGTTTATTGAAGGTAAACGAGTTTTTATTCAAGGGGACAATAAAAATTTTGATATAGAAAAAGAAAAGAACGGTATTTCTGCACGATATCAAGATGAAGAGATTGATATTGTTGGTTACAATGATGGATTAGATGATTCGACTTTAGAAATTGTTAGTAGCAGTGTTAATCACCAGATAAAATTAAAAGGGGTAATTGTTCAAATTCACTATGATTCTAGTAGAGGGAAAATTTATATCTATGGTGATAAAGTTACAGATGATCCTGATAGTATATATGTTGTTGATGTGAATTCTGGAAAAGAGGAAGAATTCAGTTTGAAAACATCTAATATAGGTATGCCTAAAAATTTTGAAGTAATAAATGATAAAATTATTTTTAGTACAAGTGGTAAAGCTGGTACGCCGGGTACTCCAGATGGAGCTAAGAAACCGCAGGGAGTAATTCCTGGTGCCCTAGTAGAATTCGATAAAAATACAGCGGCTATTAAAGAGATACCTTTACCTTATGTAGAAACACTGGGTTTTTATCCATATAAAGACAAATTCATTGTAACGTTTGGTGAAGGATATATTGTAGAAATAGATAAAGAATATAATGTAATAAAAGAACATAATGTGACAGATTCTAAGTATGTATGGATAAGAACGAGAATAAAAGATAATTTCATATATGCTTTAACACCTGGTAGTCAAACTGCCTCTGAAAAGAATGTATTATTTGCTTATGATTTAGAGAATGATATGAAAGAATATAAAATGACATTACCAAGTAAAAAAGCATATGCACTGGATTTCGTAGTAGGAACTGTTTCTAAATAGTTATTATTATAAAAGCAGCAATGAAAAAGTAAATGTATAAAAATATAAGGTTTAATGTACTGAGAAAAAGGAAATCAAACTGACTAGTTTGATTTCCTTTTTTATACTTTGTTTTTTTATTAGAAGATATATTAATTGTCTGGATATTTAAAATTGTAATTTTGATAAATTGGTTACCAAAGGTTTGTTTGTTAAGGTAATTTTAAATAAAATAATCCTTTTCAAGAGGGATTAAGAAATATGAATTGAATATAAGAATAATTTGGTGTTTGATATGTGAGATTGGTGTAAAATAAGATAAGAAAAATTTATTGAGTTGAGAAAGATATTCTGAAAATTAAAGAGGATGAATGATATGGGAATGAGAAATACTTTCATGGTATTTCAATATGAAGTAACTAGTGAGAAGATACAACAGATAACGTCAGAGGAAAAGAGAGAGGGGTATGAACTTATATATGAAAATTACATAGAGTGTATTGAAGGGCTGGGTAAAAAACCAGATAATATGAATGATTATTTTTCTTGGGCTTCAAAAAAATTAGATATTAATGTTATTTATTATAAAAATGGTAGAAAAATTCATGAAATTTTCTTTTTTTCAAAAACAGATAAATTAGGAACAATAATTCTTTATGATTTTACTCAACAAAAAATTCCTTATGAAATTACTAGTTTAGATGAACGTTCTATTATTTCATTTTTAATTCAAGAGGAGAAAATTAATATTACTCCTGAAAAAATTATAGATGCTGGTGTGTTTTTTGCTGGTGATATTAGAGAGTTAGGTAGCCGACTTTTTGAGAGAGAATATGACCGTAATTGGAAGCCGCAACTCAGTACTGCTTTTGAGAAAGTTTCTTTTAATACACTAAAAATTCATAAAGAAATCTATGAATTTGCAGAAATGATTAAAACAATTAATAATGATCAATTCACTTTAGAATTAGAGGAATGTATTGATGCATACGAGAATGAAAAGTTTTTTGTATGTGCAGCTGGTTTAGGTAGTGTGCTAGAACATTTACTATATTTATCAATTGAGCAACATGTTTCAGAAGATGCTATCAAAACAAATGAAAATTCGACCGCTGGTGAATATATTGGACAGTTAAAAAAAGAACCATTTAAAATCAATAAAAGAGATGTAAGCCATTTGAAAAATATCTTTGCTTATAGAAATAGTGTTTCGCATTTTAATAAAGGAATTTTTTCGAAAGAAATGTGTGATCACCTTTTAGGCGGGATTAAAACGGCCTTTGATAAGTATTATATGTTCAAAAAAAATACGTAAGTAAATTAATGGTATAATAGAAATTAAATATTTAGTCCTACTGGAAGAACCAGCGGACATCGAACTATAAGAGTGTCAGCAATGTTGCTCTGTAGTTTGGTGTCCGCTTTTTTTTATTTTGCTTAGAGGTGATGGGAATGAAAAAGATTCGTAATCAGCAGCAAAAGAAATAGAATAGGCAGCATAAGAAAGAAAAGTTAAGCATTCGAGATATAGAGGAATTAATGGGCATCCGTAAACCAAGATATGAGCGCGGTCATGGCGGAGCCCTTAGACAAAAATAAAAACCTTGAAGGAATTAATATGAAAAAACAATTATCATTCAAAATGCCAGTTGTAGATGGAAAGAGAACGAAACAAGCGGTTGAAGAAGTATTCGAAGTGTATCGTCAGTATTTAGCAACAATGCCAAGTGATATCTTACCTAAAGTTACACCAGCTTATTCTATTATTCCTCCATCATTTACAAATGCATTTCATAGTTCTACAGAAGAGATTGCTATTGAAAGAATAGAATACGGGCAGGAACGAAACGAATTCATGAGTTGGATCTACGATGGTGTCAATCGTCTAAAGGATGATGAGCATCGAATAATATTAGAAAGATTTATGGGAGACCTACCAGGGTATGATCCTGATATTTGGCTAGATCTAGGAGTGGGAAAAACAAAGTATTACAAATTGAAAGGACAAGCATTATTACGGTTGGCTTTCATTTTAAAAATAGAAGTATATAAAAAGAATCATAGACAGGCAGAGGTGAAAAGAGCATGAATTTAGTTCAGCCAATTCGTGATAAAGAAGCTATTCAAGAAATTAAAGAATTTTTTAAGGAACAGAATGAGCGTAATTACATTTTGTTCCTTTTAGGTATTAATACTGGATTACGGATTTCTGATATATTGCGTCTTCGAATACGTGATGTAGAAGGCTGGAGTATCTTCATCCGGGAAAAGAAAACAAAGAAAGTTAAAGAAGTGAAGATGCCGTCTGAACTAAAGAGAGCGATAAGAGAATATGTGAACGGAAGGCCGAAGAATGAATTCCTTATTAAGAGTAAAAACGGTAAGAACAAACCAATTACTAGATCCATGGCATATGTGATATTGAATCAGGCAGCAAGGGAATTTGGCTTGGAGCGAATTGGTACTCATTCACTTAGAAAAACATATGGATATCATCACTATAAGCAGTTTAAAGATGTAGTTGTTTTGCAGCGAATGTTAAATCATAAGGATCAAAAAGAAACATTGAGGTACATTGGAATAGAACAAGATACATTAAATGATTATCAAAAGAAATTCAGAATCTAAGAATTTTATTTTTTTATGTAATTTTTGAATTTGCTACAAAAGAAAAGTGTCGAATTGGTTTTGCTGATGTACTGAAAAGTTTGATGTTTCTAAGCTGAATTGCGATGGGTTAATTCAACACAATATGACTTGTAGCGAATTCATTTTTAAAGATAACAGATAAAATTCAACCAAAAAATATATATAAAGCTTGAAAATGTATTCGTTATTAATCTGTTTTATATAGTATTTGAGATTATGTGGCATAGAATTCCTCGTTTGACATAAAATTTGTTTATAAAGATAATTAAAGAGATTAATATTGGAAGGAGAAATATATATGAAAGAAGTAAAGAAAAATTTTAAGATTATTTTTTATTTTGATAACGAGAATACAAGAAGTTTAGTAGTTGAGGCTGCTAATCGCAATGAAGTAATTCAGGGTATTGAAACTAGTAAATGGTATGGGGATGAAGATGTAAGAGTTAACCTAGTAAATGTGACACACTATAAGATTAGAGAACTAAGATAAATACTGTTTTAGAAAAGCTGCTTGTATTAAAGAGTAGCTTTTTTATTTGTAAAATGCGAACGATTCGTGAACGATTTACGAACTTTTCGCGGAGGATTTGCGAACGATTTGCGGACGAAATTAGTTTTTAGATGTGTTATATTTGTATTGTGAGAAACGGCGGAAAACGTTTTTTACATTTCTTTATAATTCAAATGGATCGTAAGGACCATGGGTGATAGTGAGGATTAAATGATATGTTGTTTCTCGATTTTAATTCCAAAATCAAAACCTGTTGTTAATACGAGGAAGGGCTTTTGCTCTTAGGTTAGAGGTATATGAAACAGAAGAGAGTATTGGAGGGTACGAACAATGAATTTTGTGCAACCTATTCGAGATCTAGAGCAAATACAACAGATTAAAGAATATCTGAAAGAAAACAGCGAACGTAATTTTATTTTGTTTGTAATGGGAATTAACACAGGTTTACGTATTAGTGACATTCTCAAATTGAAGATAGGTGATTTAAAAGGTAGCCATATTTCAATGAGAGAAAAAAAGACTGGGAAACAAAAACGCATTCAGTTAACTCCAGCGTTAAAAAGAGAACTACGTTAGTACATTGAAGAACGAGATGACAGTGAGTATGTAATTAAGAGTCGGGAAGGTACTAATAGACCAATCAGACGCAGTATGGCTTATAAGATACTCAGAAGCACGGCAGAAGAGTTTGGATTGAAGGAAATAGGCACTCATACATTAAGAAAAACATTCGGTTACCATATGTACATGCAAACAAAGAATATCGCTTTACTGATGGAGATATTCAATCATTCAAGCGAGAAAGTTACACTTAGATATATAGGTGTAAACCAAGATGCAATGGATAAAGCTATGACGCGATTTAAAATATAGCAGCATCCTTTTTATTGTTTGTTTTTTACAGTTAACCATTTTTATTGTGTTGTGTAACTCAAAAGAGAAAGTATTATGAAGCTATGAATAGCAAGGGATTCAGCGACAGGGGCAGTTACACAAAATATAAGATATGGGTAAGTGGGTTGAGATTTAATGATATTATATAATCTGAATAATACGGTGTATCCTTAAAAAAGGAGGGATTCAAATGAAAAGTAAAAAACTAGAACCGAAATTTTTATCGGAAGTATTTCAGTGTCCACACTGTAATAGTAAAACGAAGCATATGTGGTATTTAGTACGTGGTTGTGGTGATCAAGAACCTGTATTAATAGAAGCCACGAATTTTTATAATGATCGTATACAAGCCAAAAGACGTGAATTATGGCACATAGGAGAAGATATGGAAGTACCAGATGACGAGAAATATTTGGTGTTTTCATCAGAAGAGTGGCACATAGATATGAGTATTTGTACTATATGTTCAGAGCATTTAATTTGGAAGGATAGTAAGGTTGACTATCCTAATTGTCATACTATAGAAGATCCATATGAAGATATGCCTGAAGAAGTTAAAAAGTTATACAATGAGGCAAGAGGAATTGTAAATCTATCTCCAAGGTCAGCTTGTGCTTTGTTAAGATTAGCGGTTGAGAAATTACTTGTAGAGGGATTGAAATGTCCTTCAAAAAACAGTATAAATGATAATATTAAACTTTTACAAAAAGAGGGGAAACTCTCGGAACCTATAAATAAAGCATTAAATGCAGTAAGATTAGTTGGAAATGCTGCAGTACATGCAGGGAAAATAAATTTAGATGATAAGCCGGAATATGCATATACGTTATTTGGGTTAATAAATTACATAGTCGATGATCTTATTTCTAGACCAGCTCGTGCAGAGGCATTCTTAAAAACTATAAAATCATAAAAAGTGGCAGAGCTGTGAACGCTTGCGTTTTTGTTCCAATAGATAAGGTGGACAATAAAAGGATTATTACGATAAAATTACGTTAATAAATAGTTAGGAGAATAGATATGCCGATTACGAAATGGAATGAAATAGATGATAAATACTTCGAAAAATTTGTGTATTATCTTCTTGCTTATGAAGGTGAAAAATTTTATAACCGTATATGGTTCGGAAAAGGTGGTGGCGATAAAGGGAGAGACGTTGTTGCAAAAACGTTTGAACAACTTCCTTTTGGGTTAGGATATGAAAGGAAATGGGTTTTTCAGTGCAAACGTTGGTCTAAAATGCCTGATAAAGTAGTGCTATTGAGTGAGTTTGCTGCTGCGTTAGAGCATAAACCTGATTATTGGGTGTTAGTTGTTCCACTTGAGCCAAGTGCACAAAAAAACGATTATAAAGATTATGTGGAAGAGCATTTTAAGAGTATTGCTAATTGTAAAGTACAGTTAATTACATTGGTCCAGATAGAAGAAATCTTACATAAATATCCTGAACTAGAGCACGTTTTATTAACAGGCGAATTTCCAAAAACAAAAGAAGAACCTGAAGGTGTGAAGTTAATGGAAATTAAAGAGGAGGGATTTTAGATGTATAAATTTTCTTATGATGATTCTGCTGGTATTATCACGTTGGAAAATGAAAACGGACATAGAGAGGTAGTAGCAGAAAGTTTTTCTAGCGAACCCAAGCTATCTCCAAACAGTAGAAAAATTGTGTATATTACACCATTAGAATGGGAAGTAGACAGCAAGTTAATTTTATTAGACTTAGCGACAGGTGATCGCTCTGAATTAGAACTGGATATTGATAAGGATACTGAAAAGGTAAAAGATGTAGTATGGGTGGATGATTCAAACTTAATTCTTATTATAGGTATGTTGCATGGAACAGTTGGTGTCGGAGGAGATATTTATCGTTATAATATTAAAGATAAAACGCTGAGTAAAATTGTTGATTGTCAATCGTATAAGAAACAAGCGATAAAATTACAATTAGAAGGTGATACTATTCATTATAATATTATTGAATATATTGATGATATGTTTAATCAACATGTTTTTAAGAAAGAATCTATATCATTACATAGTGCATTTTAACAATCATTTACTATAAGATTTGAAAATGAAGTGCATCCCAATTGTTAGACACAGTCTAACAATTGGGGTGCAGTTTTTATGGCTAAATTTTCTTCAACAGAAAAAATTCAAGCAGTGAAACGATATTTAGATGGTACAGAAAGTGGAAAACAATTGCTAAATCTATAGGAGTTACTCCTAGCGTACTTCGTGAGTGGATTAGACGATATAAATCTTCAGGTGAAAAGGCCTTTGAAAAGTGCTATACATTCTACTCAGCCCAGTATAAACTAGATGTACTTTATTATATGAATGAACACGGGACATCTATCAGAGAAACAGCGGCACTTTTCAATATTCCGTCTTATGAAACGCTTCGGAAATGGAAAATAGCGTATGAAACAAGAGGAGTGGATGCCCTACAATCAAAGAAAAAGGGGCGTCTAACCATGATGAAAGATAAAAATAAAATCAGTAGTGGAAGAATCTATCGAAGCCTTACAAGCAGAAAATGAGCGTTTACGTATGGAAAATGCATATTTAAAAAAGTTGAATGTCTTAGTTCAAAACAAGGGGAAATCAAAAACAAGATAAAGCGCAAGTAATCTATGAGTTAAGGCATGAATTTCCTGTCAAGGAGTTACTTCAACTCGCCAAGATTCCATGTAGTACGTACTATTATTGGATAAAACAGTTCAATTGCCCTGAGTTTAAGTTAGTTGGGGAGAAGTTATACCTATCGCCAATGTTAGATTTATTTAATGGTGAAATTATCACGTATACAATTGGTTCAAGACCGACCTACTCTCTTGTTTCCACAATGTTGGACCAAGCTCTTTATTGTGTAACAGATCCGGATAAACTCCTCATTCACTTTGATCAAGGCTGGCACTATCAAATGAAACAATACCGTCATTCTCTTAAGAATTGTGGCATAACTCAAAGTATGTCTCGCAAAGGAAACTGTTATGACAATGCCGTTATTAAAAGTTTCTTCGGTATCATGAAATCGGAATTTCTGTATCGAAAAGAATTTGAAAATATAACACATTTCAAACAAGAATTAGCAAAGTACATAGAATACTATAACCATAAAAGAATTAAGGCAGCCTCTAGGGTATGAGCCCAGTACAATACCGGGCTCATACCCTAGAGGCTGCCTAATGAAACGACCTGTCTAACTTTTGGGGGTCACTTCATAATTGGACGGCTTTGTTATGTAATACGAAGAAACGACCGCCTATTACGGGCGGTCAATTTTTACTAATTATTTTTTAATGCTTGTTTTATCGTTTTAACTGTTTGTTCAAGCCATTCTATAGGATTAAGTTTTAAAGAAGGAAAAAAAATTTCAGTATAATATTCAATGAACGCTTCTTTTTTTTGCGTGGATAAATCACTTCTTAAAAATTCAGTTATGTACTTTACGGTATTTTCTATACACACTTTATGAGCTTCTTCTATAAATTCATTTAAGGCTTTTTCTACTGTTCCCATATCTGGATGAAATGTTCCATCTAAAAAATCACTTAATTCTTCATACATATAATATTTATCATTCATAAGTATCCTCCTAAATTTCTATCTTACGGGATATCCTGTTCGAATATAACTTCCTTGTCCGTCTTTTTTTAAGATAATTTTAGCATTAGTTACCTCTAAAACATTTTCAGATCCTCTTACAATAGATCGACCAATCACTTCATCACCTCTATACCTAAACCCTAGAGTTGGCGGGTTGTAGGGATCACCTAACCACCTTTCTATTTCCTGGTTATTTTGCAGCAATTTAATTATTAGTTTTCAATTAGTACATATTATGTTGAATTAAAATAATTAAGCTCACTATCCTGTATTATATTATAATAGAAGAAATTAAGATGGAATTTTTTGTCATCACCCTGTTGGCGTCAACCTTATGCGCCTAATGGCCACAAAAAACATCTACTTCGTCCCATTCGGTCAAGACGCACCAGAGAAAAAACCGAACTCAATGGTAGCTCGCATGGAGCTGCTTGAAGATACAGTATTAGAAGCACTGCAAGGGAAGCAATTGCAACCGGTTGTCGTAGAAAAATTCAGATATATGAATTGAAAAACGAAAAAAAACGGACAATTTTTGATGAAACCATCATTCTTACTGTAGAATATGATAAAATTAACGTTATTAAGATTAGAAGGGGTATTCTATACTCCTTCTCATTCTAAGTTATAGAAGGATTGGTATCTAGAAAGGGGCATAGTGATGGAAAAGCAAAAAACTTTTCATGTCGCTGTAGTTGGAGCAACCGGCGCAGTTGGTGAACAAATGTTAAATACTTTAGAGAAACGAGAATTTCCAATCGGGAAGTTAACGTTACTTTCATCTAAACGATCTGCAGGTAAGAAACTTGTATTTAAAGGCGAAGAATTTACAGTTCAAGAGGCAACTCCTGAAAGTTTTGAAGGAGTAGATATCGCACTATTTAGTGCTGGTGGATCTGTATCAAAACAATTAGCGCCAGAAGCAGCAAAGCGCGGTGCGATTGTTGTTGATAATACAAGTGCATTCCGTATGACAGAAAACGTGCCACTTGTTGTACCTGAAGTAAATGAAAACGACTTAAAAGAACATAACGGTATTATTGCAAATCCAAACTGTTCTACAATTCAAATGGTAGTAGCTCTTGAGCCAGTTCGTCAGCAATATGGTTTAAAACGAGTAATCGTTTCCACATATCAAGCTGTATCAGGTGCTGGTGCGGCAGCGATTGAAGAACTTCATGAACAATCACAAGCAATCTTAAATGGTGAAGAAGTGAAGGCGAATGTTTTACCTGTATCAGGTGATAAGAAACATTTCCCGATTGCTTTCAACGCGATTCCACAGATTGATAAGTTCCAAGATAATGGATTTACATTTGAAGAAATGAAAATGATTAATGAAACGAAAAAAATTATGCATATGCCAGAGCTAGAAGTAGCGGCAACATGTGTACGTTTACCAGTTGTATCAGGTCACTCTGAGTCTGTTTACATTGAAGTAGAAAAAGAGGGCGTAACAGTAGAGGAATTAAAGAACTTACTTGCAAATGCGGAAGGTATCGTTCTGCAAGATAACCCAGAAGAGCAATTATATCCAATGCCAGCTACTGCAGTAGGTAAAAACGAAGTATTCGTTGGAAGAATCCGTAAAGATTTAAATAACGATAAAGGATTCCATCTTTGGGTCGTATCTGATAACTTATTAAAAGGCGCTGCATGGAATTCTGTTCAAATTGCAGAGCGCTTAGTAAAATTACAATTAGTGTAAACGGCTAAGAGAAGGTGCAAAATATGAAAATTATTGTTCAAAAATTTGGTGGCACATCTGTACGTGATGAAAATGGACGTAAGCATGCGCTTCATCATATAAAAAAATCGCTAGATGCGGGTTATAAAGTAGTGACTGTCGTATCTGCTATGGGTCGTAAAGGTGAACCATATGCAACTGATACGTTGTTAAGTCTTGTAAATCAAGAGGAATCTCACATTTCTAATCGTGAGCAAGATTTATTATTATCATGTGGAGAATTAATCTCAGCAATCGTTTTCTCTAACATGTTAAATGAGAACGGTATAAAAGCGGCGGCATTAAATGGTGCACAAGCTGGTTTTGTAACAAATGATGATTTTACAAATGCTAAGATTATTGAAATGAATTGTGATCGTATACACGAAGAGCTAGAAAATGTAGATGTAATCGTTGTGACAGGATTCCAAGGACAAACGAAAAAAGGTGATACGACAACACTTGGACGCGGAGGTAGTGATACTTCAGCTTCAGCTTTAGGTGTTGCGCTTCATGCTGAATATATCGATATCTTCACAGATGTAGAAGGTGTGATGACTGCGGATCCTCGCATTGTAAAAGATGCACGTCATCTTCAAACTGTAACGTATAACGAAATTTGTAACATGGCATACCAAGGTGCAAAAGTCGTTCATCCACGTGCAGTTGAAATTGCGATGCATGCAAAAGTACCGCTTCGTGTACGTTCTACGTACTCTGATAGTGAAGGTACGCTTATTTCAGCATCTGACGGCGCTACAAAAGGCCGTGATGTAGAAGAACGTCCTGTTACAGGTATTGCACATGTATCAAATGTGACGCAAATTAAAGTACTTGCAAAAGAAACAGCATATGATTTGCAGCAGCATGTGTTTAAAGAAATGGCGAATGAAGGAATCAGTGTCGATTTAATTAACATTTCACCTACTGGGGTAGCTTATACGGTGAGTGATAATGTATCAAATCGTGCAGTTGAACTATTACAAAACCTTGGATATGAGCCAATTGTGACAGAGCATTGTGCGAAAGTATCTATTGTAGGAGCTGGAATGGCAGGATACCCAGGGGTTACTGCGAAAATCGTTACAGCTTTAGCTGAAAAAGGTATTCAAATTCTGCAATCAGCAGATAGTCATACAACTATTTGGGTTCTTGTAAAAGAAACTGATTTAGTGGAGGCTGTAAATGCATTACATAGTGCGTTTGAGCTTTCAAAAGAAAAGCAACTGGAACAATAAGGAGTGAGACCATGATAGATTTTGGGACAATTGCAACCGCGATGGTAACACCGTTTGATATAAACGGCAATATCGATTTTGCAAAGACAACGAAATTGGTAAATTATTTAATTGATAACGGTACAACAGCAATCGTGGTAGGAGGAACGACAGGAGAATCTCCTACATTAACTTCAGAAGAAAAAGTAGCGTTATATCGCCATGTCGTATCTGTTGTCGATAAAAGGGTGCCCGTAATCGCTGGAACAGGTAGTAATAATACGCATGCTTCTATTGACTTAACAAAAAAGGCAACAGAGGTTGGTGTTGATGCAGTAATGCTAGTAGCACCGTATTATAACAAACCGAGTCAAGAAGGAATGTATCAGCACTTTAAAGCAATTGCTGAAAGCACGCCGCTTCCGGTTATGCTATATAACGTTCCAGGACGATCTATTGTACAAATCTCCGTTGATACAGTTGTTCGTTTATCAGAAATAGAAAACATTGTTGCGATTAAAGATGCAGGCGGCGATGTGTTAACAATGACAGAAATCATTGAAAAAACAGCGGACGACTTTGCAGTATACAGCGGTGATGACGGTTTAACGCTACCAGCTATGGCAGTTGGAGCGAAAGGTATCGTTTCTGTAGCATCTCATGTTATCGGAAATGAAATGCAAGAAATGATTGCAGCGTTCCAAGCAGGTGAATTTAAGAAGGCGCAAAAATTACATCAATTACTTGTAAGAGTAACGGATTCATTATTTATGGCGCCAAGTCCAACACCAGTAAAAACAGCGTTACAAATGGTTGGATTAGATGTAGGTTCTGTACGTTTACCACTTCTTCCATTAACAGAAGAAGAAAGAGTAACGTTACAATCTGTTATGCAATCTATCCCTCGTTAATAAAAAATGACCTAGTGTAGAACTAGGTCATTTTTTTATTGGTATGAAATCTTTTCTTCTCTATTCTCATCTAGATACATTCTTATAAGATCTATATTATGCACCTAACTAATCACTTTTTTGTTATGTATTGCAACATGTATAAGAAAATAATCGTACCCCTTTAAAGGAATTAAAAAATCATAGTCATTATAGAATAAACATTTGTATGAACATAATAAACTACCGGTTTTGTTTTTAGAGAAAATCCTTCAAATAGGATGTAATTCATAAAAAAACTCCATTTTGTAAGTGTTTTTGTTCAATTTTAGAAAAATAAGTCTTTAAAATCTATATTATGAAATAAATTTAGAGTATTTATAGCTATTTCTTCAAAACGATATGGGGTACGAAATCGGAGTAAATATAAAGGACATCAGTTCGATAAGTTTGTTGGGAATGCGTTCTTTTCCTTTTTCTTTCGCACGATTTAACTTGTGTTCTATTTCTTGTATCAGGTATAATATGGCTAAGTAGCTTAGTACGGGTATGCTTAGCAAAATTGGTAAAAATTATAATTTGATTACATTTTCATATCATATCGAATAAGATATTTGATTTATATAATGAAAGAGAGGTGAAACCTGGTTTAAAAAATAAACAAGGACATGATATCGCATAACGGTAAGGACATTCGTCTTGGACGGTGAATATATGGTGGTTGTAGAGTTTCCCCTGGTGTCTCTGCAATTTTAGTGAAATCAGTGTTTGAAAGATTTTTAAACCAGGCAACAACATGAAGAGAAAAGAGAATGAGTCTGTTAAAGTATTTGCTCTTGGTGGAGTAGGTGAAATCGGGAAAAACATGTACTGTGTTGAAATTGATTCTGAAATCTTTATTGTAGATGCAGGGTTAATGTTCCCGGGAGATGAAATGTTTGGAATTGATATCGTTATTCCTGATATTACATATTTAGTAGAAAACCAAGAGCGAGTAAAAGGTTTATTTATTACTCACGGTCATGAAGATCATATTGGTGGCATTGTTTACGTACTTCGTAAATTATCAATTCCAGTGTATGCAACGAAATTAACGGTAGGACTTATACAAGAAAAACTTGGCGAAGCGGGTATGTTAGGCCGTGTAGATTTAAAAACAATCGATTCAAATTCAACAGTAGAGTTCAATACTACAACGGTGTCATTCTTTGGAACGACACATAGTATTCCAGATTCTGTTGGTGTTTGTTTCCATACATCAAAAGGTGCGATCGTATATACGGGAGACTTTAAATTCGATCAAACTCCAATTGGAAATAGTGGAGCAGACCTTGGGAAAATGGCTCAAATCGGAAATGAAGGCGTTCTATGCTTATTATCTGATAGTACAAATGCTGAGCGTCCAGGCTATACAGGTTCTGAAAAAGAAGTTGGTGTAGAAATTTCTAAAGTGTTCTACGGCGCAGAAGGACGTATTATCGTTGCTTCATTTGCATCGAATGTACATCGTATTCAACAAGTATTTGATGCAGCTGCTGAAACAGGACGAAAAGTAGCGGTTGTAGGACGTAGTATGGTGAAAGTGGTAGATATCGCAAGACGTCTTGGTTATTTAGATGTTCCAGAAGGTATGGTTATTTCACTACAAGAAGTAGACAATTTCCCAGAGAAAAAGGTAGCTATTTTAACGACAGGTAGCCAAGGTGAACCGATGGCAGCCCTTTCTAGAATGGCAAAGCAAGCTCATAAACAAATTTCAATTCGTAAAGGTGATACGGTTATTATCGCGGCATCTCCAATTCCAGGTAATGAAATATCTGTATCAAAAATTATTGACTTGTTATTTAGAGCGGGAGCTGAAGTTGTTTATTACGGTGAAAGAAAAGTTCACGTTTCAGGTCACGGTAGCCAAGAAGAATTAAAATTAATGTTAAATTTAATGAAACCGAAATATTTTGTACCCGTACATGGTGAGTTCCGTATGCAAAAAGCACATGCATACTTAGCTGAAGATGTAGGTATTGCAAGAGAAAATATCTTTATTGTAGAAAAAGGCGATGTAATTGGTTTTGGTGATGATGAAGCGAACTTAGTTGGCAAAGTGCAAGCTGGCAATGTGTTAATTGATGGATTAGGTGTAGGTGATGTTGGTAATATCGTTCTTCGAGATAGAAAAATGTTATCTCAAGATGGAATATTAGTAGTTGTTGTAACACTGGGTAAAGACGAAAAGAAAATTATCTCTGGTCCAGAAATCATTTCACGTGGATTTGTATATGTACGTGAATCAGAAGCGTTAATTGACCGTTCTACAGAGATTGTACGTATGATTGTTGAGCAATCAATTAAAGAATATTCAATTGAATGGTCTATGTTAAAACAAAATATTCGTGAATTATTAGGACAGTTCTTGTACGAAGAGACGAAGAGAAAACCTATGATTTTACCGATTATTATGGAAGTATAAAAAAGATCACCTTTACGGGTGATCTTTTTTCTTTTTTCACTCTATCGAATGAAATTTATAACTTAAGAAATACTAATTATATACGAGTGAAAGGGGATGCGATATGACAGAACGTGATCGTTATACAAATGAAGAGAAAGAGGCTGAGCCGAAAGAAACTGGCAAAGAAGCTTCAATAGTGGAAAAAATTCAACAGCTTGGACAAACGAATGTACCGCAAATGAATGAATCACGTATTCATTGTTTAACAATTGTTGGACAGGTGGAAGGTCATGTTCAGTTGCCACCGCAAAATAAAACAACAAAATATGAGCATATTATTCCACAAATTGTTGCGATTGAACAAAATCCGAAAATTGAAGGCTTGCTTTTAGTGTTAAATACAGTTGGAGGTGACGTTGAAGCTGGGCTAGCAATTTCTGAGATGGTCGCTTCACTTTCAAAACCGACAGTATCTTTAGTTTTAGGTGGAGGGCATTCTATCGGTGTGCCGATTGCCGTTTCTACTGACTATTCATTTATTGCGGAAACTGCGACGATGACAATTCATCCGATTCGTCTAACAGGTCTTGTTATAGGGGTGCCGCAAACATTTGAGTATTTAGATAAAATGCAAGAACGAGTCATTCGATTTGTGACGAAGCATTCGAAAGTAACGGAAGATCGTTTTAAAGAGCTTATGTTTGCGAAAGGAAATTTGACGCGAGATATTGGTACGAATGTAATTGGTGGAGATGCAGTGAAGTATGGTCTTATAGATGATGTCGGTGGTATCGGAAATGCGATTCGAAAATTAAACGAATTAATAGATAATCGTGCGGATGATCATGCAGAAGGGACAATGTTACAATGATTTTATATACAATTATGCCAGAGCAACTCGTGTATCCAGCCGATTATTCGCAATGTGAAAGTCAAAAAGTCGTAAATATAAATGGTGTTGAATTAATGGTTTCAGAAGAAGAACATGGGTATTATTCTATTGTACGCGTGTTAAGTACGGATCCGCTTCACTACTTAGAGTTTGAGCCGGGACAGAAAATAACCTTTTAGCAAAAAGAAGGATTTTGTTTAGAAGCTATGGTATAATATAAAAAACAAGACGGTTGAGCAGCCATGAGAGGGCTGCTTTCTTCTGTTTATTTAACATTTTACAAGAAGTGTAAAAATAGAAGATATAAAGACCTGAAAAAATAGAGAAAATAAACATATAAGCAGAGTTTTTTAGGAATTTTTACTTATATGTAGATCACGAGGTGAAGAAATGGCAAAACAAAAGCAAAGAGGGACGAAGGCAAAGGCAAGACGTACGATAAAGCCAACTTTGTATTATGAAATCGTCGGTTTAACTCTTTTTGCACTTTCAATCATTACGATTTTACAGCTAGGTGTTGTAGGAAAATCGTTTGTGTTATTTTTTCGCTTCTTCTTTGGTGAGTGGTACATAATTGGTGTGTTAGGTGTAATAGCTTTATCCGTTTCATTCGTTATAAAACGTGGATGGCCGAACCTTTTAAATAAACGGTTAATCGGTTTTTATTTAATAGTATTGGCGATATTAATGTTTAGTCATATTACATTATTTAACCTTCTTACGAAAGATGGAACAGTGCAAAATACTTCTGTTATTGTAAGTACGAAAGATAATTTCTTTCTTGAAATGAAAAAAGGGCCGGATAGCGTTCATTTAGGTGGTGGCATGTTTGGTGCACTTATGTTCGCCACTTGTTACTTCTTATTTGACGAAGTAGGAGCTTATATTATTGGTATTATTTTAGTTATTCTCGGTATACTTTGTATAACAAATAAGCATATTGGAGAAGTGTTAGCTCCAGTTGGTAGAATTCTTAGAAGTCAATTTCAAGTGATGCAAGGGGACTATAAAGATTGGAGAGCCAAAAGAACGGCTGAACAAACAGAAAAGAAAAAAACAACAAGAAGCACAAGGAGCAAACGTGCTGCAGAACATGAAGAAATTATTGAGCCGATGGAAGAAATCTCAATTGATCCTCCGATTATTTCGAATTTCACTGAGAATTATCCTGTAAATGAAGAAGAGGATAAACGAATTGAAGTAGAGGAAGAAGAGTTAATCACTTCACCGTTTATTGAAGAGGCTCCACCAGTTGAAGAGCCGAAGAAAAAGCGTGGAGAAAAAATCGTTGAATCGCTAGAGGGGGAAACACAAGCACCTCCTATGCAATTTTCAAATGTAGAAAATAAAGATTACAAGCTTCCTGCGCTTGATATATTGAAATTTCCAAAGAATAAGCAAGTTACAAATGAAAATGCGGAAATTTATGAGAATGCTCGTAAATTAGAACGTACTTTCCAAAGTTTTGGAGTGAAAGCGAAAGTAACAAAAGTACATAGAGGTCCTGCAGTTACAAAATATGAAGTGTATCCTGATATGGGAGTAAAGGTAAGCAAAATCGTCGGTTTAAGTGATGATTTAGCACTTGCGTTAGCGGCGAAAGACATTCGTATTGAAGCGCCTATTCCCGGGAAATCAGCTGTAGGAATTGAAGTTCCGAACTCAGAAGTCTCCATGGTAACGCTTAGAGAAGTTCTTGATTCTAAAGCTAACAATCATCCGGAAGAGAAGTTGTTAATAGGCCTTGGACGAGATATTACAGGTGAAGCTGTATTAGCCCGCTTAAATAAAATGCCCCATTTGCTAGTGGCAGGTGCGACAGGTAGCGGGAAAAGTGTATGTATTAACGGTATTATTGTTAGTATTTTAATGCGTGCAAAACCACATGAAGTAAAATTAATGATGATTGATCCGAAAATGGTAGAGTTAAATGTATATAACGGTGTGCCTCATTTGTTAACACCAGTTGTAACGGATCCGAAAAAGGCATCGCAAGCATTGAAAAAAGTTGTAAGTGAAATGGAGCGTCGTTATGAGTTATTTGCTCATAGTGGCACGCGAAATATTGAAGGATATAATGATTATATAAAAGAGCATAATAATCAATCAGAAGCGAAACAACCGGAATTACCTTATATTGTCGTAATTGTGGACGAGTTAGCAGATTTAATGATGGTTGCTTCGTCGGATGTAGAGGATGCGATTATGCGTCTAGCGCAAATGGCTCGTGCTGCCGGTATTCATTTAATTATTGCAACGCAACGTCCATCAGTTGATGTCATTACGGGAGTTATTAAAGCGAATATTCCGTCACGTATTGCATTCGCTGTATCATCTCAAACAGATTCTCGTACAATTCTTGACGGCGGTGGTGCAGAGAAACTGCTAGGTCGTGGGGATATGCTATTTATACCAATTGGTGCATCGAAACCTGTACGTGTACAAGGTGCGTTTTTATCAGATGATGAAGTTGAGAGAGTTGTAGAATATGTTATTGGTCAGCAAAAAGCGCAATATCAAGAAGATATGATCCCGCAAGATGTTCCTGATACGAAGCAGGAAGTAGAAGATGAATTATATGATGAAGCAGTTCAGCTCGTAGTGGAAATGCAAACAGCCTCTGTTTCTATGTTGCAACGTAGGTTTAGAGTTGGTTATACCCGTGCTGCCCGATTAATTGATGCAATGGAAATGAATGGTGTAGTAGGTCCGTATGAAGGTAGTAAACCACGTGAAGTGCTCATTAATGATGTACAAGAAAAAAGTTCATGAAAAAAGCCTAATTGTTTTTACAATTAGGCTTTTTTATATGCTGGTTTTGTTATATACTATATTCAGTGTTAAAGAAAGGGCTTACATTTAAGGTGGTTCTTTAGAATACGAATACTTTTGTATGGTTTTTTGTGAACGTTCGATATTTAATGTAGAAAAATGTTAAATTTTGTTGACACGTATGGGAGCAAGTGGTAAGATTACTTCGAAAAGAATCACTGCCTCATATAATCTTGGAGATAAGGTCCATAAGTTTCTACCTGGCAACCATGAATTGCTAGACTATGAGGGGAAAAGTGTGTAACAAAGGATGTAAGAGATCTTTGTGCCGAACTTTTTCTCGCTATGAGGAATGTTTATGGTGCAAAGTTTTTTTTATGCAGTAAAGAGTGAAAATTTTATTTTAAAAAATTATTAATATTTATTCGACAATTATGCTTATTTTTAGTATTTAGCAATTTTTATTATGTTGTAAGTTGAAAAAAGAGAAAAGAAGTCTTACATCAGAGGTCGAATAATTGAAATGCGGGGGAGTCTTATGTCAGTAAAATCCGATAGTCGTCACCTATATTTACGGGTGATTGATCACATCAAAGAAAAGATTAAAGATGGGGCTTACAAAGAAAGACAAAAGTTGCCATCAGAGTTTGATTTAGCGAAAGAACTTGGCGTAAGTAGAGCGACTTTAAGGGAAGCGCTGCGTATTTTAGAAGAGGAAAATGTTGTCATTCGTAGACATGGTGTAGGAACATTTGTAAATGCAAAACCGTTATTTTCTTCTGGGATTGAACAACTTTCTAGTATTACAGATATGATTTCTAGTGTGGGGAAAACACCAGGAACTATCTTTTTATCATCATCTACAACAAGTTTAACAGAAGAAGAAAAAGAGAAGTTTAATAGTGAAGATGGTTTTAATGCAGTGATGATTGAGCGTGTGCGTACAGCAGATGGGGAACCTGTTGTATATTGTATCGATAAACTTGCAAAAGAAATCTTGCCAGATTTATCGGGATACAACGAAGAATCATTGCTTACAGTGATACATAACAATACGCACAAACGTATCACATACGCAGTTGCTCATATTGAGCCAATTGGCTATCATCCGAAAATCTCACCGATTTTGGAATGTGAACCGGAAACGGCATTGCTAGTATTAAAACAAATGCACTATGATCAAAATGATGAGCCAATCTTATATTCTATCAATTACTTTAGAGCTGATAAGTTTAGCTTCCACGTATTAAGAAAACGTATGTAGGTAGGTTCCTTTTTAGGGAGGTGACAGCAAGAAGTTAGGGACAGCAGCGTATAAAAAATAGACAAATCATTTCAGGAGGGGTTTCTAGTATGAAGAAAAAAACAGGTCTTTTATTATCATTAACATTAGCAGCAAGTGCGGTGTTAGGTGCATGTGGTAACTCGGATAAAGCGAGTAGCGACAAAAAAGAGTTTAAAGTTGGTATGGTTACGGATGTTGGGGGCGTTGATGACAAATCATTTAACCAATCAGCTTGGGAAGGTTTAACGAAATTCGGTAAAGACAATAATTTAAAGAAAAATGAAGGATATCGTTATCTTCAATCAAGTAAAGATGCTGATTATATCCCGAACTTAACGAAGTTTGCGAAAGATCATTATAACACAACATTTGGTATTGGTTACTTAATGGAAAAATCAATTGCAAAGGTAGCTGAACAATATCCAAAAGAGCAATTTGCGATTGTAGATACAGTTGTAGAGAAGCCAAACGTAACAAGTATTACATTTAAAGACCATGAAGGTTCATTCCTAGTTGGTGCTGTAGCAGCGATGACGACAAAATCAAATAAAGTTGGGTTTGTTGGTGGTGTAAAAAGCCCATTAATTACAAAATTTGAATCAGGCTTTAAAGCTGGTGCAAAAGCAGTAAATCCAAATATCGAAATCGTATCACAATATGCTGATGCATTTGATAAACCAGAAAAAGGCTCTGTATTAGCTTCAGCAATGTACGGTGGTGGAGTTGACGTAATTTATCATGCTTCAGGTGCAACTGGTAACGGTGTATTCACAGAAGCGAAAAACCGTAAGAAAAAAGGTGAAAACGTTTGGGTAATCGGTGTTGACCGTGACCAAAATCAAGAAGGTATGCCTGAAAACGTAACTTTAACATCAATGGTAAAACGTGTTGATATTGCAGTAGCAAAAGTAGCACAAGAAGCGAAAGACGGTAAATTAAAAGGCGGTAAAGTAGAAGAATTCGGATTAAAAGATGACGGTGTTGGTATTGCGAAAACTACTGACAATGTGAAAAAAGTAAATCCAGAAATCTTAACAAAAGTAGAAGAGCTTGAGAAGAAAATCACTGACGGTGAAATTAAAGTCCCTGCAACTGATGAAGAATATAAAACATATGAAGCTTCTCTAAAGAAATAATAATAGAGAAATAGCAAAGGTTAGTTCGTAGAACTAACCTTTGCATATATAAAAATACTTTTAATAGAGTGTAATTAGGGAGTGTTCCCTGCTAAAAGGAGGAACAAAATGGAATACGTAATTGAGATGAACAATATTACAAAAGTATTCCCAGGCATTGTAGCGAATGACGATATTACGCTGCAAGTAAAACAGGGAGAAATACATGCTTTACTTGGAGAAAATGGTGCAGGGAAATCCACATTGATGAATGTACTATTTGGTTTGTACCAACCAGAACAAGGTGAAATTAAAATTAAAGGAAAACCTGTAAAAATTACAAATCCGAATATAGCAAATGACCTTGGTATTGGGATGGTCCATCAGCATTTTATGCTTGTTCATAATTTTACAGTTACAGAGAATATTATTCTTGGAAATGAGCCGAAGAAAAACGGGAAAATTGCTGTTGAAGAAGCGGCAAAAGAAATTAAGCAATTATCTGAACAGTATGGTTTGGCTGTTGATCCACATGCGAAAATTGAAGATATTTCTGTTGGGATGCAGCAAAGGGTTGAAATATTAAAGACTCTTTATCGTGGTGCTGAGATTTTAATATTTGATGAGCCAACCGCGGTGTTAACTCCTCAAGAAATTCATGAGTTGATTCAAATTATGAAAAAGCTTGTGCAAGAGGGGAAATCTATTATCCTTATTACACATAAGTTGAAAGAAATTATGGAAGTTTGCGATCGTTGTACAATTATTCGTAAAGGTAAGGGGATTGGTACTGTTGATGTAGCGGAAACGGATGAGCATAAACTTGCAGAGTTAATGGTCGGACGTCAAGTGAATTTTAAAACAGAAAAAATAGAAGCTAAACCAATGGAAGAAGTACTATCTATTGCAAACCTAATTGTTCATGATACGCGCAAGTTACCTGCTGTAAAAGGCCTTGACTTAACTGTTCGTGCAGGAGAAATCGTTGGGATTGCAGGGATTGATGGAAATGGTCAAAGTGAATTAATAGAGGCGATTACTGGTTTACGAAAAGTTGAGTCAGGTTCTATTGCAATTAAAGGAAAAGAAATAACGAATTGGCCTGTTCGAAGAATAACAGAAGAGGGGATTGGTCATATTCCTGAAGACCGTCATAAACACGGGCTTGTTCTCGATTTTTCTGTTCGGGACAATATTGTTTTACAAACATACTATAAAAATCCATTTTCAAAGAAAGGGATTTTAAATTTTAGTAAAATTACAGAAAAAGCGAAAGCACTTATTGAACAGTTTGATGTACGTACACCTAGTGAACAAACGTTAGCTCGCGCTCTATCTGGTGGAAACCAACAAAAGGCAATTATTGCACGTGAGGTAGATCGTAATCCAGATTTACTAATTGCAGCACAGCCGACACGTGGTTTAGATGTAGGTGCGATTGAATTTATTCATAAAAAATTAATTGAGCAGAGAGATAATGGTAAGGCAGTATTGCTTTTATCTTTAGAACTGGATGAAATTTTAAATGTAAGCGATCGAGTGGCTGTTATATATGAAGGGAAAATTGTAGCAATTGTGGATGCGAAAGAAACAAATGAACAACAGCTTGGATTATTAATGGCCGGCGGGACAGGGAAAGAGAAGGTGAACACAAATGGCTAAAAAATTTTTAACAGAACGAACAATTAATATTTTAGTACCTGTGTTATCCGTAGTTTTCGGTTTACTTGTTGGTGCCATTGTAATGTTAGTTAGTGGATATGATCCAATTGTTGGATATGCCGCGCTTTGGGAAGGGATGGTTGGCAATCCACAAGCTATCGGTGAGACGTTGCGTACGATGATTCCGCTTGTATTAGCTGGTCTTTCAGTAGCATTTGCATTTCGTACAGGTCTTTTCAATATTGGGGTGGAAGGACAGTTATTAGTTGGATGGCTCGCTGCTGTTTGGTTTGGATATGCAGTGTCGTTACCAGCAATTTTGCATATTCCGTTATCTATTTTAGTGGCGGCAATTGTCGGCGGTTTATGGGGCTTTATACCTGGATATTTAAAAGGGAAACTTAAAGTAAATGAAGTAATTGTTACAATTATGATGAACTACATTGCACTTTATGTTACGTATGATCTTATTAAACGTTTTATCCACGAAGGTAATGAAAAATCTTATGACGTACAAGCAAGTGCTTCGTTAGCTTCTGATTGGTTATCTTCATTGACAGATGGATCTCGTTTACACTGGGGAATTGTTGTGGCTATTATCATTGCGATTGTAATGTGGTTCTTATTAGATAGAACAACGTTAGGGTATGAATTAAAATCGGTTGGTTTTAACCAAAATGCCTCTCAATACGCAGGAATGAAAGTATCGCGTAATGTTGTATTATCAATGACAATTGCTGGTGCTTTTGCAGGAATTGGTGGAGCTATGGAAGGATTAGGGACATTCCAAAGTATGACAGCAATGTCTTCGTTTACTGGTATTGGATTTGATGGGATTGCGGTAGCACTTTTAGGCGGAAATAATCCATTTGGTATACTATTAGCAGCTTTACTGTTTGGTGGTTTGAAAAGTGCAGCACCACAAATGAATTTCGAAGCAGATGTACCTTCGGAGTTAATTAACGTTATTATTGCATGTATTATTTTCTTTGTAGCGTGCAGTTATGTTTTACGCTGGGCACTTACACGCATGAGCAAGGAGGGGAAATAAATGAGCTTTTTAGATATTTTAGCCATTCTTGTGACGGGTACGTTATATACGGCAGCGCCACTTATTTTTACGGCGTTAGGTGGAGTGTTCAGTGAACGTTCTGGAGTTGTAAATATAGCGTTAGAAGGTTTAATGTTATTTGGTGCATTTATTGGTATTGTTACAACGTTATTAATGGGTGATACGTGGGGATCGATGACTCCTTGGATTGCATTATTATTAGCAGCAATTGGTAGTGGATTGTTTGCACTTCTTCACGCAGTAGCATCCATTACATTCCGTGCAGATCAAGTAGTGAGCGGAGTAGCAATTAACTTCTTAGCACTTGGTTTAACAGTATTTGCGATTAAGAAAATCTTTGGCAAAGGACAAACTGATTTCATTCAATACCGCATTGAAAAAATCGATGTTCCGGGTCTTTCGGATATTCCGGTAATCGGAAAAATCTTTTTCTCTAATGTACCGTTAACATCATATATTGCTATTATTTTAGCGTTTGTCGTTTGGTATATCATTTATAAAACGCCGTTCGGTCTTCGTCTTCGTGCGGTTGGTGAGCATCCAATGGCAGCGGATACGATGGGGATTAACGTATATAAAATGCGTTATATTGCAGTTGCTATATCTGGAATGTTTGCAGGAGTTGGTGGAGCGGTCTTCGCTATGTCGATTTCTGGTAACTTCTCAGGTGCTACAATTACTGGACAAGGTTTCTTGGCGTTAGCAGCAATGATTTTCGGTAAATGGAATCCACTCGGTGCTCTTGGAGCGGCTCTGTTCTTCGGATTTGCTCAATCATTAGGAATAACAGGCGGTACAATTCCAGTACTAAAAGAAATTCCAAGTGTATTCTTAACGATATTACCGTATGTATTCACAATATTAGCGCTTGTTGGTTTTGTAGGTCGTTCTGAAGCTCCGAAAGCATTAGGAACTCCTTATGAAAAAGGAAAACGATAAGTATAAAAAAAGCTCGCACATTAGTGCGGGCTTTTTTACATAGACTATATTTAATACGGAATTTTACTATGTTCCTTACATATTACAGTTTTTAGAAAGGGCCTAATGTAAGTATAGTGAGGAAGAAAAGTTGATTTTTCATTTCTAAAAACTGTATATTGAAGAGGAATATTCCTATATACGTAAAGGAGGGCTATAAATGAAACTGATGGAACAACAGTTACATGAGTTAGGTGGTTTACGAGTACATATTATTCCAACTGATAAATATAAAACAAATACATTTGTATTTCGTTTGAAAGCACCTTTAAATGAGGAGACGGTGACAGAGCGTGCCCTATTGCCATACGTATTGCAAAGTGCGACAGAAAAGCTTCCTTCTGTAATTCGTCTTCGTCAATATTTAGAAGAATTATACGGATCTTCTTTGGCGGTAGATGTAAGTAAAAAAGGAGAAGATCATATCATCTCTATTTATGTAGACATTGCAAATGAAGTATATTTACATGATGCACCACCGTTATTTGAAAAAGCGCTTTCTATGTTATCGGATATCGTTTTACATCCAGCGAAAGAGGGGAATGGTTTTCTGCCTTCTATTGTAGAAAGTGAAAAGAGAGCGCTCTTACAACGAATTGAAGCGACGTATGATGATAAAATGCGTTATGCAAACGAGCGTTTAATTGAAGAAATGTGCAAAGTAGAACCGTATCGTTTAAGCGCAAATGGGAAAAAAGAGAGTGTTTCTTCTATTACAAATGAAAGTTTGTATCAATATTATCAAAAAGTGTTAGCGGAAGATGAAATGGACCTATACATTATTGGTGATATTTCAGAAAACGCAGTTGATCTTGTAAGTAAGTATTTTTCTATTTCAGCACGTCCTGTGAGGGAAAGAAATGTACTTCTTCATAAGAGAAATAATGAAGAAAAAGAAGTTGTGGAAAAACAAGAATTAAAACAAAGTAAATTACACATCGGATATCGTACATTTATTACGTATAAAGACGAAGATTATTTTGCGCTGCAATTGTTTAATGGATTGTTTGGAGGATTTTCTCATTCGAAGTTATTCGTTAATGTTCGTGAAAAAAATAGTTTAGCGTACTATGCAGCATCTCGCTTTGAAAGTCATAAAGGTTTATTATTTGTCATGTCAGGAATCGAAGCGAAAAATTATGAAAAAGCGGTTGAGATTATTAAAGAGCAAATGCTTGCAATGCAAAATGGTGATTTTTCTGAAGAAGAGATGCATCAAACGAAAAGTGTTATTCGAAATCAAATATTAGAAGCAATTGATACACCGCGTGGATTTGTGGAAATGCTGTATCATGGTATTATTTCAGATCGTACGCGTCCGGTTGAAGAATGGCTTACAGGTATTGAAAGTGTGACGAAAGAAGAGATTGTGAAAGTTGCTAAAAATATTGAATTAGATACAATTTACTTTTTACACGGAACGGAGGGAGAATAAATGGAGAAAATTGTTTATGAGCAATTAAAAGAGACACTCTATTATGAAAAACTTCCTAATGGATTAGATGTATATATTTTACCGAAGCAAGGATTTAATAAAACATTTGCAACGTTTACGACAAAATATGGTTCTGTGGATAATACATTCGTACCACTAGGTAAAGAAGAAATGATTCGTGTGCCGGATGGGATTGCTCATTTTCTTGAGCATAAACTATTTGAAAAAGAAGATCACGATGCCTTCCAATTGTTTAGTAAACAAGGGGCATCGGCAAATGCTTTTACATCATTCACAAGAACAGCTTACCTTTTTTCATGTACATCAAATGTAGAACAAAATTTAAATACATTGTTAAATTTCGTACAAGAGCCTTACTTTTCTGAAAAAACAGTTGAAAAAGAGAAAGGTATTATTGGGCAAGAAATTCAAATGTATCAAGATAATCCAGATTGGCGCTTATATTTTGGGTTAATTGATAGCTTGTTTGTAAAGCACCCGATTAAAATTGATATTGCGGGTACAATCGAGTCTATTAGTAAAATTACGAAAGATCTACTATATGAATGTTATGAAACGTTTTATCATCCAAGCAATATGTTAATGTTTGTTGTAGGTGCAATTGATCCAGAGAAAACGATGGATTTGATACGTGAAAATCAAGCGAAAAAAGATTATAAAAACCAACCAGAAATAGTACGTTCATTCGAAGAAGAACCAGATGAGGTAAATGAAAAGAAGAAAATTATTTCAATGCCTGTACAAACTCCGAAATGTTTAGTTGGTATTAAAGCGACAAACTTAAAAGAAAAAGGGGAAGCCCTTTTAAAACAAGAAATTGCGCTTACGTTACTTTTAGATTATTTATTTGGGAAAAGCTCCGTTCATTACGAATCTTTATATAATGAAGGGCTCATTGATGATTCGTTCTCGTATGATTATACGGAAGAGAATAACTTCGGTTTTGCAATGGTTGGCGGCGATACGAAGCAACCTGATGAGCTGGAAGAGCGTTTGAAAGGTATTTTATTAAATACAAATTATGATCAATTAGATGAGGCGGCATTAGAACGAGTAAAGAAAAAGAAAATAGGTGGCTTTTTACGTTCCTTGAATTCACCGGAATATATTGCAAATCAATTTACAAGATATGCGTTTAATGAATCGAGTCTGTTTGATGCATTGACTGTATTAGAAAGTTTAACTGTTCAAGATTTACAAGAAGTAGCAAAATTATTATTATCAGAAGAAAAAATGAGCGTTTGTCAAGTGTTACCAAAAAAATAAAAGGTTTCATAATAATACCCTCATCTTATCATTGATAAATTGTAAGATGAGGGTATTATTTATTTGTAGGGAAAAGATTTTGTTGAGATAAGAGAGGAATTGTATGAAAAAGTATGCATTAGTAACTGGAGGGAGCGGAGGGATTGGCTCTGCTATTTCGAAACAATTAATTCAAGATGGATATACAGTATATGTTCATTATAATAACAGTGAAGAGAAAGTGAATGAGTTGCAGAAAGAATGGGGTGAAGTAATTCCTGTTCAAGCAAATTTAGCTTCTACTGATGGAGCAGAGCAATTGTGGAAACAAATTGAACATCCTCTTGATGTTATCGTATATGCAGCTGGGAAGAGTATTTTTGGACTCGTAACAGATGTAACGAACGATGAATTGAATGATATGGTAGAACTTCAAGTGAAGAGTATCTATAAATTATTATCGATGGCATTGCCATCTATGATTCAACGGAGAAGCGGTAATATTGTACTTGTTTCGTCTATATGGGGACAAATTGGCGCGTCATGTGAAGTTCTTTACTCGATGGTAAAAGGTGCGCAAAATTCATATGTGAAAGCTTTAGCAAAAGAGGTTTCATTAAGTGGAATAAGAGTGAACGCGGTGGCGCCAGGTGCAATTGAAACGGAAATGTTAAACGTATTTTCAGAAGAGGATAAGAATGAAATTGCGGAAGAGATTCCGTTAGGACGATTAGGATTACCGGAAGAAGTAGCAAAAACTGTGTCATTTCTCGTATCACCAGGTGCATCTTATATAACTGGACAAATTATTGGAGTAAATGGCGGGTGGCATTGCTAAAAATTTCTTACATAAAAAATGAAAAACTGTACAAATTAAGCATGATTCTATTACTAAGTAGTGAGGTGCTTACACATGTCAGTTTTAGATAATTTTGATCAATGGAAGAGCTTTTTAGGAGAACGTTTAGAACAAGCGCAAGGAAAAGGTCTTGATGGTGGTGCTGTATCAGATATGGCATTTCGTGTTGGTGATTATTTAGCAAATGAAGTAGAAGCACGCAACGATCAAGAGAAATTATTAGCTGAACTTTGGAAAGTTGCTGACGAACAAGAGCAACATACAATCGCAAACTTAATGGTAAAGTTTGTACAACATAAGTAAAAAATAGAGAGGGGATTCTCCTCTCTATTTTTTTTGTATAATAATTGAAAGGGATAGATTATACATTTAGCTTCCCTATTAAGGTGAAATCATATAATATAGTACGTAGGTGTAAAGTAAGCAAGGGGAGTGATCTTGGATGATTGAATGGTATTTTGAATATGAAATACATAAAAACCGACCTGGCTTGCTTGGTGACGTTTCTTCGTTAATCGGTATGCTCGGCATTAATATTGTCACAATTAATGGTGTAGATAATGCAAGGCGTGGATTACTCCTTATGTGTGATAATCAAGAGCAAATCTCTAGACTAGAATCAATTTTAAATACGATGGATAACATAACGGTAACGAAATATCGTCCGCCAAAGCTAAGAGATAAGCTAGCGGTTAGACATGGTAGGTACATACAACGAGATGCAGATGATAAGAAGACATTTCGGTTTGTGCGTGATGAATTAGGGTTACTTGTAGACTTTATGGCTGAAATAATGAAAAAAGAAGGCCATAAGCTAATTGGTATACGAGGAATGCCTCGTGTTGGAAAAACAGAATCCATTGTTGCCGCAAGTGTTTGTGCAAATAAAAGATGGTTATTTGTATCGTCTACTCTTATTAAGCAAACTGTTCGTAGTCAATTGATTGAAGATGAGTATAGCGACGACAATATTTTCATCTTAGATGGAATCGTGTCAACAAAGCGTGCTAACGAAAGGCATTGGCAGCTTGTTCGTGAAATTATGAGATTGCCTGCAACGAAAGTTGTGGAACATCCTGACGTATTTGTGAGTCAGTCAGAATACACATTGGATGATTTTGATTATATTATCGAGTTGCGTAACGATTATGATGAAGAAATTCAATATAATTTAGTAGATGAAATTGAGCAAGGTACGCAAAATAATTTCTCTATGTTTGACTTTTAAAGAAATATTGAGGTGTTAGTAGTGACAGAATTAGGACAAAAGCTGAAAGAAGCAAGAGGAACGAAAGGCTTGTCTATTGATCAGCTGCATGAGATTACAAAAATTCAAAAACGCCATTTAGTAGCAATTGAGGAAGGCAGTTATGATGTATTGCCAGGAGCTTTTTATGCGCGTGCATTCATTAAACAATACGCAGATGCGGTTGGATTAAATGGAGAGGAACTGCTTGTAGAATATCAGAGTACGATACCACAATCTGAAAAACGCGACGTTCCACAAGTGTCAACCGGACAAAAAACACAAGAAACAATGCAGAAATCTTCATCATGGCCAATTGCAGATCATATGCCGAAAATCTTAGTTGCGCTGTTAGTAATCGCAGTTGGAGTGGTAATTTGGTTTATTTTCCAAGCGTTAACTGGAAAAGGTGATGAGAAGGTTCCGAATGCTCAAAGTGAGAAAATTGAAGTTAAAAAAGCGGAAAATTCTCCGTTAGATACGAAGAAAGATGAAGTGAAAGCGGAAGAGCCGAAAAAAGAGGAACCAAAAAAAGAAGAATCGAAAAAAGAAGAGCCAAAGAAAGAAGAACAACCAGCGCAACCAACAGGACAACAAGAAATCAAAGTAGTTGGGACAACTGGTAAGGAGTCTACTTTGGAAATTCATAACAATAAAACGTTAGAATTAGAAATTACAACAAAAGGTGCAAGTTATGTAGGTATTAAAAATGAGGCAGGAAATGATATCTTTAGTGGAACAATAGAGGAAGGTCAAACTCAAAAATATGATTTATCAACAGCGAAAGTGGTAAACCTTAATATAGGAAGTGCACCGAATGTTGAATTTAAATTAAATGGCCAAGTGGTTACATTCCCGTTGAATCCAGAAGAGAATTATCATCAAAAATTCTTGATTAAAAATCTAGGGATAGAGCAACCTGCACAATAACAGTCATCGCTTCGATGACTTTTTTCAATGAACAAATGTTTTTGATATGATGGAGGAATAGCTGTGAATTTACCAAATAAAATTACAATATCTAGAATCTGCTTAATTCCAATTTTTATGGTAATTATGTTAGCACCCTTTGATTGGGGTTCATACACAATTGGTGATGTTGATTTACCAATTCAACATTTAGTAGGAGCGCTTATCTTTATTGTTGCTTCGGCTACAGATTGGATTGATGGACATTACGCGAGAAAGTATAATCTTGTAACAAATTTAGGGAAGTTCCTTGACCCGTTAGCGGATAAATTACTTGTTTCAGCAGCACTTATTACGTTAGTTGAGATGCAATACGTACCTGCTTGGATCGTTATTGTCATTATAAGCCGTGAGTTTGCGGTAACTGGTTTACGTCTTGTACTTGCTGGAACAGGGGAAGTAGTTGCGGCAAATCAACTAGGGAAAATTAAGACATGGACACAAATCATCGCGATTGCGGCATACTTATTACACGATGTACCTTTAAATTTAATCCATATTCCAGTTGCTGATATCTTTATATGGATTGCGTTAATTTTTACTGTTATTTCAGGATGGGATTATTTCTGGAAAAATAGAGCTGCTTTTGTAAACTCAAAATAGAAGTTTATGGGGGAATTGGGATGAATGCTGAAATTATTGCGGTTGGAACAGAATTATTACTTGGACAAATTGCAAATACAAACGCCCAGTTTTTATCTGAAAAGTTAGCTTCAATCGGCATTAATGTGTACTACCATACAGTAGTTGGAGATAATAACAAACGATTACAGCAGGCGATTGAGGTTGCAGAAGAACGTGCGGACATGCTTATTTTTACAGGTGGATTAGGCCCGACAAAAGATGATTTGACGAAAGAAACAATTGCGTCTAGCTTAGAGGAAAAGCTTGTATATGATGAAAATGCATTAGCATTAATAAGTAATTATTTTAAACGTACAGGTCGTGAGTTCACTGAAAATAATAAAAAGCAGGCACTCGTTTTGAATGGAGGAACTGTATTTGCAAATGATCACGGTATGGCACCTGGTATGGGGTTAAATAAGAACGGAAAAGTTTATATCTTATTACCAGGACCACCGAAAGAAATGAAGCCAATGTATGTAAGTTATGTAGAGCCTTTTTTACGTAACTTTACAACAGGAGAAAACATTTATTCTCGCGTGCTTCGCTTCTTTGGAATTGGGGAATCTCAATTAGAGGTGAAAGTTCAAGATTTAATTGATGGACAAACGAATCCGACAATCGCCCCGCTTGCCAATGATGGAGAAGTAACATTACGTTTAACGGCTAAACATCAAAATGTTCATGAAGCGGAGAAACTCATTCAGCATGTGGAAGATTTGATTTTAGAAAGAGTTGGAGAATTTTTCTACGGGTATGACCAAGAGTTTCTACATTATAAGGCGATAGAGTTATTGAAGAAAAAAGGATTAACTTTAGCGTGTGCGGAAAGTTTAACAGGTGGTCTATTTGGTAATCAAGTAACAGAAAACGCTGGTGTGTCTTCCGTATTTAAAGGCGGTGTCATTTGTTACCATAATGATGTGAAGCAACATGTATTACATGTACCTGAGGAAGTCTTGTCTACTGACGGTGCAGTTAGTAAAGAATGTGCTCGTTATCTTGCTGAAAATGTTAGAGAATTATTAAAAGCGGATATCGGAATTAGTTTCACTGGGGTAGCAGGACCGGATGCTTCAGAACATAAAGAGCCGGGAACTGTATTTGTTGGATTGGCGATTAAAGATGAACCAACTGTAGTCTTTCCTCTAAATTTAAGCGGAAGTCGTCAACAAATTAGGGAACGCTCAGCAAAATATGGATTTTATCATTTGTATAAAAAGCTAGAAGAGATATAAGTCTCTTTTAGCTTTTTTTAATGGTTAAATGTGGTTATATTTAATGAAAAATAAAAAAAACGAATAAATGTTCGATTTTTGTTGGCAAATTGAATTGAAAATAGGTATAATAAGATTAGCAATTCAGTTAAGGAGGAATTTTGAATGAGTGATCGTCAAGCGGCATTAGATATGGCGTTAAAACAAATAGAGAAGCAATTCGGTAAAGGTTCAATTATGAAATTAGGAGAACAAGCGGAGCGTAGAGTTTCTACAGTTTCTAGTGGTTCTTTAGCACTTGATGTGGCATTAGGGGTAGGCGGATACCCACGTGGCCGTATTATCGAGATTTATGGACCTGAGAGTTCAGGTAAAACAACAGTTTCATTACATGCAATTGCAGAGGTACAGCGCCAAGGTGGACAAGCAGCATTCATCGATGCGGAGCATGCAATGGATCCTGTATATGCACAAAAATTAGGTGTTAACATCGATGAATTACTATTATCACAACCTGATACAGGGGAGCAAGGTTTAGAAATCGCAGAAGCACTTGTACGAAGTGGTGCGGTTGATATTATCGTAATTGACTCTGTAGCAGCTCTTGTACCAAAAGCTGAGATTGAAGGAGACATGGGTGACTCACACGTAGGTTTACAAGCTCGTCTAATGTCTCAAGCACTTCGTAAACTTTCAGGTGCAATCAATAAATCAAAAACAATCGCAATCTTTATTAACCAAATTCGTGAAAAAGTTGGGGTTATGTTCGGAAATCAACTACAAGTTGCTTAATCGTAAAGATTAAGGAGTTTACCATGGGTTTCCCTTGCTAGTGATAGCATGTTAAAAACCTTGTGAACCTTATTGCCTAAGGGTGTAACTATCCATATAGTTGCTAACGGTGAAGCCCACCATTATTTAGGGTAATACCGTGCCAAGCTCCATAGTGATATGGGGAAGGTGTAGAGACTACCGAAAAGAACTTTTAGTTAACTGAGTAGGGTACGGCAGATGATAGGCTACTGCTGGAAGTGCAAGGCTCTCTGTAAAGAGATGAAGAGATAGTCCGGACTATAGAGATGGAAAATCTATAGATAGTGCCAGAAACAACTCCAGGTGGTCGTGCGTTGAAATTCTATTCAACTGTTCGTCTTGAAGTACGTCGTGCGGAGCAATTAAAACAAGGTAACGACATTGTTGGTAATAAAACAAAAGTAAAAGTAGTTAAAAATAAAGTGGCACCACCATTCCGTGTTGCGGAAGTTGATATTATGTACGGAGAAGGTATTTCAAGAGAAGGTGAAATCTTAGATATGGCTTCTGAACTTGATATCGTTCAAAAGAGCGGTGCTTGGTACTCTTATAATGAAGAACGCTTAGGGCAAGGTCGTGAAAATTCGAAGCAGTTCTTAAAAGAAAATACGGATTTAAGAGAAGAAATTGCCTTCTTTATTCGTGAGCATCACGGAATTAGCGAAGATTCAGGTGCTGAAGATATGGAAGATCCAAGTCTTCTTGATTAAAGTGGGATAAAAGACACGGCTTCGTGTCTTTTATTTTTGTATCATTATGAAAGCGTTGTATATCGTTGGAGATAAAATATTTAATCCATCTAAAACAGTATGTGTACAGAGGGATATATGCGTGTTTTACATGAATAAACTGGAATTTACTAAGGTTTTCCAGGATAATATGCTCTCTGCTTTTTAAATTCCTATATAAATTAGAGCTGAAGGTAAAGAAAGTAAAAGTAGACAACGCTTGACAATGAAAATTGCGATAGATACAATGAGAATGTATATTTTTTCTTATATACGAAACACTCTTCTCAAGAAGAGAAGTAATATTCGGAGTAAGACTTAAATCTTGCCGAAATAATAATATGACATTTTAATTGTGAAATGAAGAAAGTCCCTTAAAAAAGCGGGACGACGGTCTTTGCTGTATGTTGTTATTCAATGTACATGCCGACAGTCTTTTTTCATTCATAGCAAGGGGAGGTGAAATCATGAGTAGTACTGCAGTTTGGATACTCATCTCCATTTTGCTTGCAACAGTCGGTGCAGTTGTTGGCTTTTTTGTTCGAAAGTCTATTGCTGAAGCGAAGATTAATGGTGCAGCTAATGAAGCGAAACGTATTATAGATGAAGCGAATCGTGAAGCTGAAGCACTTAAGAAAGAAGCGCTTTTAGAAGCAAAGGATGAAATTCATACACTTCGTACAGAAGCTGAATTAGAAATTCGTGACCGTAGAAGCGAATTACAAAAACAAGAAAATCGTTTAATGCAAAAAGAAGAGAACCTTGATCGTAAAGACGAAACGCTCGATAAACGCGAGCAACAGTTAGAAAAGAAAGAGGATTCTCTTGTAGCGAGACAACAACAGATTGAAGAGTTGGAAAGCAAAGTGGGAGAGTTAGTTCAAAAGCAACAAACAGAATTAGAGCGCATTTCCAATCTGACACGCGAACAAGCGAAAGCAATTATTCTTGGTAAAGTAGAAAGTGAAGTTTCTCATGAAATTGCCGTAATGGTAAAAGAAAGTGAAGTTCGTGCGAAAGAAGAAGCAGATAAGAAAGCAAAAGAGATTTTATCTCTTGCAATGCAGAGATGTGCAGCTGATCATGTTGCTGAAACAACCGTTTCGGTTGTAAATCTTCCAAATGACGAAATGAAGGGACGTATTATCGGACGTGAAGGTCGAAATATTCGTACGTTAGAAACGTTAACAGGTATTGACCTAATTATCGATGATACACCAGAAGCGGTTATCCTTTCTGGATTCGACCCAATTCGTCGTGAAACAGCTCGTATCGCTCTTGATAAACTAGTACAGGACGGACGTATTCACCCAGCGCGTATTGAAGAGATGGTCGAAAAATCAAGACGTGAAGTGGACGAGTATATTCGTGAAGTCGGAGAGCAAACAACGTTTGAAGTGGGTGTTCACGGTTTACATCCAGATTTAATTAAGATTTTAGGTCGTTTAAAATACCGTACAAGTTACGGGCAAAACGTCTTAAAACACTCTATGGAAGTTGCATATTTAACTGGACTTATGGCAGCAGAGCTTGGTGAGGATGAAAAACTAGCAAGACGTGCTGGTCTATTACATGATATCGGTAAAGCGATTGACCATGAAGTAGAAGGTAGCCACGTTGAAATTGGTGTTGAACTCGCAACGAAATATAAAGAGCATCCTGTAGTTATAAACAGTATTGCATCTCACCATGGGGACACAGAACCAACTTCTATCATTGCAGTTTTAGTTGCAGCAGCAGATGCATTATCAGCTGCAAGACCTGGAGCTCGTAGTGAAACACTTGAGAACTATATTCGTCGTCTTGAAAAGTTAGAAGAGATTTCAGAGTCTTATGAAGGCGTAGAAAAATCTTTCGCAATTCAAGCAGGACGAGAAGTTCGTATTCTGGTAAAACCAGATACAATTGATGATTTAGAAGCTCATCGTTTAGCTCGTGATATTCGAAAACGTATTGAAAATGAACTGGATTACCCAGGGCATATTAAAGTAACTGTTATTCGTGAAACACGCGCAGTGGAATACGCAAAATAAAGTGGTGAAACACCACTTTATTTTTTTGTGTTGGAATTGGTTAAAATAAAGGAAATTAGTTATACCTAGCATACAAGTGAAACAAACTTATAATAAATATATTGTAAGATAATTACTTGAAGCTATAGTAATAAAAAATGTAGTACATAGGAAGGGTAAGACATATGAGAATATTATTTGTTGGGGATGTAGTAGGATCTCCTGGTAGAGGTATGATTCAACAATACGTACCGGCATTAAAGAAGAAATATACACCTACAGTAACCATTATTAATGGGGAAAATGCAGCAGGTGGACGTGGAATTACGGAAAAAATATACCGAAACTTTTTAGAATGCGGAGCACAAGCGGTTACACTTGGAAATCACGCTTGGGATAACCGTGAAGTATTTGAATTTATTGATGATGCAAAATATCTTGCAAGACCAGCTAACTTCCCAGAAGGCACTCCAGGAAAAGGGCTTATTTTTGTGAACTGTAATGGAACAGAAGTTGCAGTTATTAACTTACAAGGACGTACGTTCCTTCCTCCGATTGATTGTCCATTCCGTAAAGTGGATGAATTAATTAACATTGCGAAAAAACGTACGAATATTATTTTTGTTGATTTCCATGCGGAAACTACAAGCGAAAAACAAGCGTTAGGTTGGTATGTAGATGGTCGTGCTACAGCGGTAGTAGGTACACATACGCATGTTCCTACAGCAGATAATCGCATTTTACCAAGCGGAACGGCATATATCACAGATGTCGGTATGACAGGGCCGTACGATGGAATTTTAGGTATGGACCGAGAAGCAGTATTGAAGAAGTTTTTAACAAACTTACCAGTACGATTTGAAGTGACAAATGGTAGAACACAATTAAGTGCAGTGCTAATTGATGTGGACCCTAATACGGGAAAAGCTAAGAAAATTGAGCGTATCTTAATTAATGATGATCAGCCATTTTTTGAGTAATTCCTATTAAAATTTAGATAAGTTATTATTTTTTAATTTTTTAGAAAAATTACAGAAATTTAGCAGGAATACGTGTCATTCCTCGTGAATATAAGTTAAAGTGAAATAATTGCTAATACTTTTTATAGAAACGAGGAGGAAACGCGGAATGGAAATATTAAAAGTTAAAGCAACGTCGGTCCCTAATTCTGTAGCTGGTGCACTTGCAGGTGTTATTCGCGAACGCGGAACAGCAGAAATTCAAGCCATTGGTGCAGGTGCATTGAACCAAGCGGTAAAGGCAGTAGCAATTGCAAGAGGATTTGTAGCGCCTAGTGGTTTGGACCTGATTTGTATCCCAGCGTTTACGGATATTATGATTGATGGGGAAGAGCGTACAGCAATAAAATTAATTGTAGAACCTCGTTAAGTTTAAACAACCTGTTTGCAGTATGCAAACAGGTTGTTTTTATAATGGAGGAATGAAAATGAAAATTTTTGATGCTCATTGTGATGTGCTTCTTCAGTTATGGAGTGCACAAGGGAGAAAGGATTTTAAACATGATTCGCAATTACATATTACATTTGAACAGTTAAAGAACAGAAAAGGAAGTATACAATGTTTTGCTATATATGTGCCAGAAACAGTGGCATATGAAAACCGATTTGAAGTAGCATTGCAAATGGTAGATATTTTTTATAATGAAATTTTATCCTTACCAGGTGTGAAGTTTATTCAGACAAAAGATGATATGAACATGTTAAAACAGGACGAGATTGGAGCGATATTAACATTAGAAGGATGCGAAGCAATTGGAAAAGATGCAATGAAATTACGGTTGTTGTATCGCCTAGGAGTACGTTCTTTTGGACTAACATGGAATTATGCCAATCTATTAGCTGATGGTGCGCTAGAGACACGTGGGGCAGGTTTAACGACTTCTGGTAAACATGTTGTACAAGAACTGAATGCGTTACATGTATGGACTGATGTGTCTCATTTGAATGAAAGAAGTTTTTGGGATGTGATTGAAATTGCAAAAAATCCTATTGCTTCCCACTCAAATTGTATGAAACTTTGTCAGCACCCACGTAATTTAAACGATGAACAACTTAAAGCTCTTATAAAGCGAAATGGCATGATCGGTGTCACTTTTGTACCGCAGTTTCTAACAAATGAAAAACAAGCGAATATAACAGATATAATAAGACATATCGAATATATTTGTTCATTAGGTGGAGAGAACAATATAGGGTTTGGTTCGGATTTTGATGGGATATTAGAAACGGTTGTAGATGTATCAGCGTATCGAGATTATGAAAATGTAATGAACGAGCTTTGTAAACACTATGCTGCATCTACTGTAGAGCGATTTTTATATGATAATTTTGTTGAACATATAAGCTTTTAAAATTTTTGTTTTAAAAATCCAGAAAAATTAGAATTAATTCATTTGATATTATTGCTTTTTTTAAGACCTAATACTAGAATGAAAAACAAAATAGCTTTATACTAAAGATTCAGGGAAATCAGAAGAGGCATAATTTGCGTCCATTGTAGTTTATTTGCATAAAAAATGCTAAACTATTACTGTAAAAAAATACACTACAATGAATGCAGCCAAAAGGGGTGTAGGAGATGATTAGTCAACTTTCATGGAAAGTTGGAGGCCAACAAGGTGAAGGAATTGAAAGTACAGGAGAAATCTTCTGTATTGCATTAAACCGATTAGGATATTACCTATACGGTTACCGCCACTTCTCATCACGTATAAAAGGCGGCCATACAAATAATAAAATTCGTGTAAGTACAACAGAAGTACGCGCGATCTCAGATGATTTAGATATTTTAATTGCTTTTGATCAAGAAACAATTGATTTTAACTTCCACGAACTACGTCCGGGCGGGATTGTAGTTGCAGATGCGAAATTTAATCCGACAATACCTGACAATACAGATGTAAATCTATATGTGATACCGTTTACAGATATTGCATCAGAATTAGGCACATCATTAATGAAAAACATGGTTGCTGTTGGAGCATCAAGTGCGGTATTAGGATTAGATGAAACAGCTTATTTAGATGTTGTTGAAGAGATCTTTGGTCGTAAAGGAGAGCAAGTCGTTCAAAAGAACATGGACGCAATTAAGCGCGGCTCTCAATATATGAAAGAGTTACTAGGTGAGAAAGTAAACATGATGCAGCTTGAAAAAGCTGATGGTCAGAAGCGCATGTTTATGATTGGGAACGATGCGATCGCATTTGGTGCAGTAGCTGGTGGTGCTCGCTTTATGTCTGCATATCCAATTACACCTGCATCTGAAATTATGGAATACTTAATTAAAAAATTGCCAAAAGTCGGCGGAACAGTAATCCAAACTGAGGATGAAATTGCAGCTTGTACAATGGCAATCGGTGCAAACTATGCTGGTGTTCGTACATTAACTGCATCTGCTGGTCCAGGTCTATCTTTAATGATGGAAGCGATTGGTTTAGCAGGTATTACAGAAACGCCATTAGTAATTGTTGATACACAACGTGGTGGTCCAAGTACAGGATTACCAACGAAACAAGAGCAGTCTGATTTAATGGCAATGATTTACGGTACGCACGGTGAAATTCCAAAAATCGTAATGGCGCCAAGTACAGTGGAAGAAGCTTTCTATGATATTGTAGAAGCGTTTAACTTATCTGAAGAATATCAAGTACCTGTTATTTTCTTAACAGATTTACAGCTTTCTTTAGGGAAACAGACAGTAGAACCACTTAAGTTAGATAAAGTGGAAATTCGTCGTGGTAAGCTTGATTTAGAAGCGGAATTACCAGAACGTGAAAATAAAGCATACTTCAAGCGTTATGAAGTAACAGAAGATGGCGTTTCACCACGTGTTTTACCTGGTATGAAAAATGGTGTTCACCATGTTACAGGTGTAGAACATGATGAAACTGGTAAACCATCTGAATCAGCATTAAACCGTAAAGATCAAATGGACAAACGTTTCCGTAAAATGGAGAACTTGAAGTTTAATACCCCTGTTTATAAAAATGTTAAGCATGAAGAAGCAGACGTATTGCTTGTTGGATTTAACTCAACTCGTGGTGCGATCGAAGAAGCAATGGAGCGCTTAGAACAAGAGGGTATGAAAGTAAACCATGCTCATGTGCGTTTAATTCACCCGTTCCCAACAGCTGAAATCGATCCACTTGTGAAAAATGCGAAGCGTGTTGTAGTGGTAGAAAACAATGCAACAGGTCAACTTGCTAACATTATGAAAATGAATCTTGGTAACGGTGAGAAAATTTCTAGTCTTTTAAAATATGATGGGAACCCATTCTTGCCGAAAGAGATTTACAACGAATGCAAAAAAGGGGTTGTATTAAATGGCAACATTTAAGGACTTTCGTAACAGTGTAAAACCAAACTGGTGCCCAGGTTGCGGAGACTTCTCGGTGCAAGCTGCAATTCAACGTGCGGCAGCTAACGTTGGCTTAAATCCAGATGAACTTGCTGTTATTTCTGGTATCGGCTGTTCAGGTCGTATTTCAGGTTATATTAATTCATATGGTGTGCATAGTATTCATGGTCGTGCCCTTCCAATTGCACAAGGTGTAAAAATGGCAAACCGTGATTTAACAGTTATCGCATCAGGTGGTGACGGTGATGGATTTGCGATTGGTATGGGACATACGATCCATTCTATTCGTCGTAACATTGACATTACGTACATCGTAATGGATAACCAAATTTACGGATTAACAAAAGGGCAAACTTCACCACGTAGTGAAGCTGGATTTAAAACGAAAAGTACACCACAAGGTTCAATTGAACCGTCACTAAATGTTATGGAAATGGCTTTAACAGCTGGTGCAACATTTGTGGCACAAAGCTTTTCAAGTGATTTAAAAGAATTAACACAAATTATTGAAGCTGGTATTAACCATAAAGGATTTTCATTAATTAACGTATTCAGCCCATGTGTTACTTACAATAAAGTAAATACTTATGATTGGTTTAAAGAGAATTTAACAAAACTAAGTACAGTAGAGGGATATGATCCGTCTAATCGCATGATGGCTATGCAAACATTAATGGAAAACAACGGATTAGTAACAGGGTTAATTTATCAAAATACAGCGCAGCCTTCATACCAAGAACTAGTAAAAGGCTATAGTGAGAAGCCTTTAGTGCAATCTGATTTAAACATGGATCAGAAAATGTTTGATGAGCTTGTTGCTGAATTTATGTAATGTAAGAAGAGGAGGTTGCCATTTGGCAGCCTTTTTTAATGAGTAAAAATATAAAGCAGTCTTATTTACTTGGAAAATTCAGAATGGTAAAATAATATATAAATCGTTGTATGAAAATTGCATGTTCATTAACTAGGAAATGTAATAATAGGATAAGCCTTCTTCTTTGTAAAAATTGGCGAAACACTTCATACTATGGTAATGTGTATAGGGATAAAGCAATATGCTTTTGAGTAGGACAAAAGAAATACAAAAAGGGAATGTCTATTTGTGTGGGGAAGACTTCATTCTTATAGATGATTAGATTGATTACTCAAGTTTCAAAGGACAAGTATCTCTCAAGCTATCTAACCATTTTTGAGGTGGGTCTAAGCGCATTAAAATGGACTACAAAGTGTGTATAGTTAAGGGTGAAAGGAGATTACCGATGAACGAGCAACAACGATTAGCAAGTCAACAAGTGAATTCCTCTACGAAAAAAGAAGAGAAAGATTATAGCAAATACTTTGAAAGTGTATACCAACCACCTTCCTTAAAAGACGCGAAAAAGCGAGGGAAAGAAGAAGTTAAAATTGAACGGGATTTTGGCTTACCTGAAGAGTTTCGCAATTTCGGTACAGGAAGAAAGTTTTATATTCGTACATATGGTTGTCAAATGAATGAGCACGATACAGAAGTAATGGCGGGTATTTTCACTGCACTTGGATATGAACCAACCTTTTCAACTGAAGAAGCAGATGTAGTATTATTAAATACTTGTGCTATTCGTGAAAATGCTGAAAATAAAGTGTTCGGTGAACTAGGGCATTTAAAGGCACTAAAACGAAGAAATCCTGATCTTTTAATTGGTGTATGTGGTTGTATGTCCCAAGAGGAATCTGTTGTAAATAAAATTATGCAAAAAAATCAGCATGTAGATATGGTGTTTGGAACGCATAATATTCATAGATTACCGTACATTCTAAAAGATGCAATGTTCTCGAAGGAGACGGTAGTTGAAGTTTGGTCCAAAGAAGGAGACGTAATTGAAAATCTTCCGAAAGTACGTCGTGGTGATATTAAAGCTTGGGTAAATATTATGTATGGCTGTGATAAGTTCTGTACATATTGTATCGTACCGTATACACGCGGAAAAGAGCGAAGCAGACGTCCAGAAGACATTATCCAAGAGATTCGTCATTTAGCTGCGAATGGTTATAAAGAAATTACGTTACTTGGACAGAACGTAAATGCATATGGTAAAGACTTTGAAGATATAGAATACGGTCTTGGCGATTTAATGGACGAACTCCGTAAAGTTGATATTGCCCGTATTCGTTTTACAACGAGCCATCCACGCGATTTCGATGATCACTTAATTGAAGTGCTTGGAAAAGGTGGCAACTTAGTAGAACATATTCACTTACCAGTTCAATCTGGAAGCACAGAAATGTTAAAAATTATGGCGCGTAAATATTCACGTGAGCATTATTTAGAGCTTGTAAGAAAAATTAAAGAAGCAATTCCAAATGCGGTATTAACAACTGATATTATCGTCGGTTTCCCGAATGAAACAGATGAGCAATTTGAAGAAACGATGTCGTTATATCGTGAAGTAGGGTTTGATACTGCCTTTACCTTTATTTATTCTCCGCGTGAAGGTACACCAGCTGCAAAAATGAAAGACAATGTACCGATGGAAGTAAAGAAAGAACGTCTGCAACGCTTAAATGCATTAGTAAATAAATTGGCAATTGAAAAGAATAATCGTTATAAAGGTCAAATTGTAGAAGTGTTAGTTGATGGGGAAAGTAAAAATAATCCAGAAGTACTTGCAGGTTATACTCGTACGAATAAACTTGTAAATTTCGTTGCTCCAAAGTCTTTAATTGGTCAGCTTGTGAAAGTAAAAGTAACGGATGCAAAAACATGGTCTCTTAACGGAGAATTAGTTGAAGAGCCGATTGAGGTGGAATAATAGATGAAAGTATATTCGAAAGATGAAATTGTTGAGCAAGCGAAAGAATTAGCAAAAATGATTTCTGAAACAGAAGAAGTTGATTTCTTTAAGAAAGCAGAGGCGCAAATTCATAAAAATGAAAATGTGAAGCGCGCAATTGATGAAATTAAAGCACTGCAAAAACAAGCAGTAAACTTGCAACATTACGGGAAATGGGAAGCTTTGAAAAAAGTAGAAGCTGAAATTGATGCCCTGCAAGATAAGTTAGATAGTATCCCAGTTGTACAAGAATTTAAATCTTCACAAACATATGTAAATGACTTACTACAGCTAGTTGCAAGTACGATTTCTAACAACGTAACAGATGAAATATTAATTTCAACTAATGGCGATGTATTGAAGGGTGAAACGGGCGCAGCGGTAGAAAGTAAAAAAGGAAATTGTGGTTGTTAAAGAGATGTCGAATTGACATCTCTTTTTTTAGTGAATTAAACGTAAGTTCTTCTCAAAAAAAGAATGACACATTCCGCTATTGTCACGCATATGATTAAGTGAATAGTGATTGAGGAGGGTTACGAATGTCCGAATTTAGAGAGATTATTACAAAAGCAGTGGTTGGAAAAGGACGTAAGTATACAAAGTCAACGCATACATGTGAATCGAATAATGAGCCAACAAGTATTTTAGGGTGCTGGGTAATTAACCACTCGTACGAAGCAAGAAAGAATGGAAAACATGTGGAAATTGAAGGTTTCTACGATGTGAACACTTGGTATTCATTCGATGGCAATACAAAGACAGAAGTTGTAACAGAACGTGTAAACTACACAGATGAAGTAAGCATTGGATATCGTGATAAAAACTTTTCTGGTGATGATTTAGAAATTATTGCTCGTGTCATTCAGCCACCAAATTGTTTAGAAGCTCTTGTATCACCAAATGGTAATAAAATTGTTGTAACGGTAGAACGTGAATTTGTAACAGAAGTAGTTGGCGAAACGAAAATTTGTGTAAGTGTAAACCCTGAAGGTTGTGTAGAATCAGATGATGCTTTCCAAATTGAAGATGATGAGTTTGAAGAGTTAGATCCGAACTTTATCGTTGATGCAGAAGAAGAGTAATAGAAAGCTAGGGAGAAGTTCTTCCTAGCTTTTTACTTTACATAAGTGGTGCTTAGATGAACATGATTGCTAATGAAATGTGCTATAATGAAGAAAGACTCCTGAAATAGGAGATAAGAGTGTCCGTGAAATGTGACATATATGAATATAGATTATTATGTAAGAATTATGGAGGATAAGTATGACGCAATATACGCCTATGATACAGCAATATTTAAAAGTTAAGGCAGACTATCAAGATGCCTTTTTATTTTTCCGCTTAGGTGATTTTTATGAAATGTTCTTTGAGGATGCGGTTAAAGCAGCCCACGAACTTGAAATTACATTAACGAGCCGAGACGGTGGTAGTAGTGAACGTATACCGATGTGCGGTGTACCGTATCATGCGGCTAAAAACTATATTGAACAACTTGTTGAAAAAGGATATAAAGTAGCGGTTTGTGAGCAAGTAGAAGACCCAAAAACAGCTAAAGGTGTAGTGCGCCGTGAAGTAGTACAATTAATTACGCCAGGAACGATGATGGAAGGGCGTACGATTGATGAGAAAGAAAATAACTTTTTAGCCGCATTAACACATTTTGAAGATGGATCATATGCGTTAGCTTGTAACGATTTAACGACTGGACAAAATACGGTAACGTTATTGACTGGTTCAGTTGAAGATATTTTATTAGAAGTGTATGCAACTGGTTCGAAAGAAATTGTTGTAGATTCTTCCTTTTCTAAAGATGAACTAAACAAGTTAACTGAAACGTTAAAAATGACGATTTCATATGAAGATGCAACGGCAATTCCTGAAGGGCTAGAACATCTTGTGAAAAACGTTTCACAAGCAAAGTTAATTAAAGCAGTTGGACGCTTATTTAACTATGTAATAAGAACGCAAAAACGTTCATTAGATCATTTGCAGCCAGTGGAAATTTATTATACGAATCAATTTATGAAAATTGATGTGCATTCAAAGCGAAATTTAGAGCTGACAGAAACACTTCGAACGAAAGAAAAAACAGGATCATTATTATGGCTATTAGATAAGACGAAGACTGCTATGGGTGGTCGTATGTTAAAACAGTGGATGGAACGTCCACTTATACAGAAAGAACGAATTGAAGAGCGTTTAGAAATGGTTGAAACGTTTGTAAATGATTACTTCTTGCGTGAAGATTTAAAAGAAAAGTTAAAAGAAGTATATGATTTAGAACGTTTAGCAGGGAAAGTGGCATTCGGTAATGTAAATGCAAGGGACTTATTACAGTTAAGACGATCTTTACTGCAAGTACCAGCTATTTTAGAAGCGATTAGTTTGTTAGATAACGCGTATGCAGCGAGATTAATTCAAGGTGCAGATCCATGCGAGAGCTTAACAGAATTACTAGGAAGAAGTATTCAAGAAAATCCACCGCTTTCTATTAAAGATGGAGATATTATTAAAGATGGTTATAATGACAAGCTTGATCAATATCGTTACGTGAGTAAAAACGGAAAAACGTGGATTGCTGAGCTTGAAAAACGAGAGCGTGATATTACAGGAATTAAATCGTTAAAAATCGGATACAACCGTATTTTCGGTTACTACATTGAAGTAACGAAAGCGAACCTTGGAGCATTACCAGAAGGCCGTTATGAGCGTAAACAAACGCTTGCTAATGCGGAACGTTTCATTACAGATGAACTAAAAGAAAAAGAAACATTAATTTTAGAAGCTGAAGAAAAAATTGTACAACTAGAATACGATTTATTTACAGCGCTTCGTGAAGAAGTAAAAGTATTTATTCCGAAATTACAGCATTTAGCGAAAGTGATTAGTGAATTAGACGTACTGCAAAGTTTTGCGACAGTGAGTGAAGAGGAACAGTTTGTAAAACCTGTACTAACAACGAAGCGCGAAATTTTCATTAAAGATGGTCGTCATCCTGTCGTAGAAAAAGTATTGAACGGGAAATTGTATGTACCGAATGATTGTATTATGCCAGAGAATATGGATGTATTTTTAATTACAGGACCGAACATGTCTGGTAAAAGTACGTATATGAGACAATTAGCACTTGTAACGGTTATGTCGCAAATCGGTTGTTTCGTACCAGCAACAGAAGCAGTATTACCTGTATTTGACCAAATCTTTACGAGAATTGGCGCAGCAGATGATTTAATTTCAGGTCAAAGTACATTTATGGTCGAAATGTTAGAAGCGAAAAATGCAATTGCAAACGCATCAGAAAGAAGTTTAATTTTATTTGATGAAATTGGACGCGGTACATCTACGTATGATGGTATGGCACTTGCACAAGCGATCATTGAACATATTCACGACCAAATTGGTGCAAAAACGTTATTCTCTACACATTATCATGAATTGACAGTGCTAGAAGAAAGTTTGGATCAACTGAAGAATGTACACGTTTCAGCTATTGAAGAGAACGGAAAAGTAGTATTCCTTCATAAAATTCAAGACGGGGCAGCAGATAAAAGTTACGGAATTCACGTTGCGCAACTTGCGGAGCTTCCAGATAGCTTAATTGCTCGTGCGAAAGAAGTGTTAGCGCAATTAGAAGGACAAGAAGAAATTATTATTCCAAAGCGTGTAGAAGTGAAAATGCAAGAGCAAGAAGTAATTCCAGAACCTGTAGTTGTAAAAGAAGCGCCAGTAGAAATAGAAGAAACAAAGGTAGAGAATGAAGAAGAATCACAACTATCATTCTTTGGTGGAGAACAGTCCCCGAAAAAACAAGACAAGCCAGTTCTAGATACAAAAGAAACGGCAGTACTTGCGCAAATTAAAAAAATTGATTTACTTGATATGACACCTTTAGAAGCGATGAATGAACTGTATCGCTTACAGAAAAAGTTAAAGAAAGGATGAGTAAGTAGATGGGGAAAATTCGCAAACTCGATGACCAACTCTCAAACTTAATTGCGGCAGGGGAAGTAGTAGAGCGTCCGGCCTCAGTTGTAAAAGAACTTGTGGAAAATTCTATCGATGCGAATAGTACATCTATTGAAATCCACTTAGAAGAAGCTGGGTTATCGAAAATTCGTATCATTGATAACGGTGATGGTATTGCAGAAGAAGATTGTATTGTCGCTTTTGAACGACATGCGACGAGCAAAATTAAAGATGAAAACGATCTGTTTCGCATAAGAACACTCGGTTTCCGAGGTGAGGCATTGCCGAGTATTGCCTCAGTTAGTGAATTAGAATTAATCACTAGCACAGGTGATGCACCTGGTACGCACCTTATTATTAAAGGTGGAGACATTATAAAGCAGGAGAAAACAGCGAGCCGAAAAGGAACAGATATTACAGTACAAAACTTATTCTTTAATACACCAGCGCGTCTTAAATATATGAAAACTATTCATACAGAGCTTGGGAATATTACAGATATCGTATATCGTATTGCAATGTCACACCCAGAAGTATCGTTAAAGCTATTTCATAATGAAAAGAAATTGCTTCATACATCAGGAAATGGTGATGTAAGACAAGTACTTGCATCGATTTATAGCATTCAAGTTGCAAAGAAGCTTGTTCCAATTGAAGCGGAATCTTTAGATTTCACAATTAAAGGCTATGTAACATTACCAGAAGTAACGAGAGCATCTCGAAATTATATGTCAACGATTGTAAATGGTCGTTACGTTCGAAATTTCGTATTAATGAAAGCTATTCAGCAAGGATACCATACATTATTGCCAGTCGGACGATATCCAATCGGCTTCTTATCGATTGAAATGGATCCAATGCTAGTTGACGTTAACGTACATCCTGCGAAATTAGAAGTTCGTTTTAGTAAAGAACAAGAATTGCTAAAGCTTATCGAAGAAACATTGCAAGCAGCATTCAAAAAAATACAGCTCATTCCAGATGCGGGTGTGACAACGAAGAAAAAAGAAAAAGATGAAAGTGTGCAAGAACAGTTCAAGTTTGAGCATGCGAAGCCGAAGGAGCCATCTATGCCGGAGATCGTTTTACCGACGGGCATGGATGAAAAACAAGAAGAACCGCAGGCTGTGAAACAGCCAGCGCAGCTTTGGCAACCACCGAAGCAAGAATGGCAACCACCACAGTCGCTCGTGAGAGAAGAACAAAGTTGGCAACCATCTACAAAATCGATAATAGAAGAACCGATTCGAGAAGAGAAATCGTGGAACAGTAACGATGAAGACTTTGAATTAGAGGAATTGGAAGAAGAAGTTCAGGAAATAGAAGAAATCGAAATGAACGGTAATGATTTACCGCCGCTTTATCCAATTGGACAAATGCATGGAACATATATTTTCGCTCAAAATGACAAAGGCTTATATATGATTGACCAACATGCCGCGCAGGAACGTATTAATTATGAATACTTCCGTGATAAAGTAGGACGAGTAGCACAAGAAGTACAAGAACTACTCGTACCATATCGTATCGATTTATCTCTTACCGAATTTTTACGTGTCGAAGAGCAACTAGAAGAACTAAAAAAAGTTGGACTATTTTTGGAGCAATTCGGCCATCAATCCTTTATCGTTCGCTCGCATCCAACGTGGTTCCCGAAAGGGCAAGAAACAGAAATTATCGATGAAATGATGGAGCAGGTCGTTAAACTAAAAAAAGTTGATATTAAAAAATTACGTGAAGAAGCAGCCATCATGATGAGCTGTAAAGCTTCAATTAAAGCAAATCAATATTTAACGAACGATCAAATATTTGCTTTACTGGAAGAACTTCGTACAACAACAAACCCATACACATGCCCGCACGGAAGACCAATTCTTGTGCATCATTCTACTTATGAGTTGGAGAAGATGTTTAAGAGGGTTATGTAGGGATAATGTTCATAGTGAAAAAATGATTTCTGGTTATTTTAGTAAAATATAGAGAGAAATCAAAAGGAGCGATAGTAACAATTCGCTCCTTTTTAATATAATTCTTTTACAACTATATGTAAAAAATTCATTTATAAACTAGAGATAACCTCAACCTATTTGTAATTTATATGTACGTTCTTAATTTGTTTGTAAGGAAAGAGGTTTTTAATTTACAGACTTATCAGAATTATGTAAAGTGTAGATAAAACCATAAAATGGGGTGTTCTTTATGTGTACTAGTTTGACATTAGAGACAAAAAACGGTCAGCATCTTTTTGCAAGAACGATGGATTTCACATTAGATATGAATCAAGAAGTAATAATCATTCCTCGGCATTACCAGTGGAATAATATAACTGGTGAAATCATTAATACGAAACATGCTACGGTCGGAATGGGAATTAATCATCAAGGAAGGATCATTATGGGGGACGGAGTAAATGAAGCAGGTATGACATGTGCAACACTCTATTTTCCAGGATTCGCTACTTATAGTCAAAGCATAGATGACAATAAAACGAATTTAGCTCCATTTGATTTTGTAGCTTGGAGTCTTACACAATTCAATTCTGTCAAAGAGTTAAAGAAATCTGTAGATAGCATTACCTTTTTGGATATACCGTTACCGGATTTAGGACTTACGCCACCGCTACATTGGATCTTAGCCGATAAATGGGGAGATTGCATTGTACTGGAGCCGACAAATGAAGGATTAAAGATGTATGATAACCCACTAGGAGTGATGACGAATAGTCCGGAGTTTAATTGGCATTTGCAAAATTTAAGACAATATATTGGCCTTAAATCGCAGCCATTCGCGCCAACAGAATGGAGTAATTTACCATTAAGTGCTTTTGGCCAGGGCTCAGGCTCAATGGGACTTCCAGGGGATTTCACCCCGCCATCGAGGTTTGTGCGGGCAGCATATGGCAAACAAAACATTCAAGGTATAGATAGTGAAGAAGAGGGAGTATCCGCCCTTTTTCATATCTTATCAAATTGCGAGGTACCTAAAGGCGGAGTAATAACAGAAGAAGGTGCATTAGATAATACCATATATACAAGCGTAATGTGTATGGAGTCCGGAACATATTATTATCATACTTACGATTGTAGACAAATTATAGCTGTTCATTTATTTCATGAAAATTTAGATACAGATGAGATTAAAGCCTATCCGTTCCAACGGAAACAAAAAATATTTTATGAAAACTAAGTAGCTTTGAAACAATGTTTGGTGCATTTTTGAATATATATAATAGAGCAATAATGGTTTATATCATTCTTGGATGCTTCTTTAACTTTGGGATTTATCATAAATCTACTCCTTTCTTCAATGACTCCAACGAGTAGAATTTTGCTGCTAGGAGCATTGGCTAAGGAGCAGTGAAGGTGGAATTTATTTATAAATAGTAAAGAACCAAAAAGGTGTGGAACATATCCATACCTTTTTGGTTCTTCTATTATCTATGTATAAAAAAGCGCTGTATATCAGCACTTTTTAAAAGTACATGAGTTGTATAAGAAAAACTTATATATTACCTATAACTATACAAGGTCTAATATAGATTCTTATTTGATTAATTGTTATAAGAGCCTATACGCTTATTTATTTTTATTATTATTAATTTTTTCCGTATATAGCACCTGCTCTTTATAATGCTTCTTAATTGGGAAAGTATGTGTACCAGAGCCGTTTTTGAAATTTTTATTGATAGGGTTTTTTAGCGGGATTGTTGTAGTTTCAGTAAATTCATATGGGTAGTTTATTTTAGATTTATCTTCAAACATGAAAATGCCTCCTTTTAGGATTTCCTGAATTCTTTACTATAACATGATATGCATATAGATTTTTTTTGGACTAGTTATTTATAGAGGTTAATGGAATTTAATTACGAAACTACTGAAATATTTTAAAGGAAAATAATTTGTGAAATATATGATATTGATTTTTGTTATTTGTTTGGGGAGGTGTTTTTGCATATATATTCGTTATAAATTGTTTTTATAATATGATTCATATAGGTTTTTCCTGATAATATAATGCGGAATATTATAGTGTTATTATGTTATTAGGAACATTTAATGCTGTTTCATAACTGAAAGGGAATTGAAAAAAAACTGAAATTTTTCTCATAAAAATTCAATCTAACTTGAAAAATGAAAGGAAAATGAAATTTTCCAAAAGATATTCTTTGTTAAGATAAAAAGCATACATAAATAAAGTGTTGACATATCTTAAAAACGTATTTTCAAGATATAGTGGGGGAAAAGATGAGAATAGAAAAACAATTAATAAAAAAGATGTATTATGAAACATTCCTAATGGAGAATGTAACAAAATCACCTCTTGACGTACTTGGAGAAGCTTATGTAAACGAAGAAAAAAATGAGATTTCTGATGGATCTTATATTCGTTTTGCGCAAGGTGAATTTTATTATCAGCATCAAGATTTTGAAGCAGCTATTTTTAAATGGGAGAAGGTTAGTAATGAATTAGCACCATGGGCACAAAAAAATATTGCGGATGCTTATTTCGAACTGAATCAATTAGCAGTTGCTGAAAATGTTTATACTTCCATTGCTACTGATAATATAATATTGATGACAGAAATTAGATTACAATTACTTTCTCTTTACATAGAGCAAAATAATTTTGAAGCAGCTTTCGCTGTTATTAAAGAAGCGGTTTCTTTAAATCCGGATTATCCGAATGTCACAAAAATTGCCCGTTCCTTTTATGAGGAACAACAAGATTTTGATAGTGCAGTAGAGCTTGCTGTGAATGAGTTAATTCGAATAGAATCTTATCCTTGGTTTGAGGTGTTAAAAGGATATATCGATAAAGGATTTACTAAACATATTTCACCAGATTATTTTTATGATGCATTAGTTACATTAAATAATGTAGATCAAGTACAATTTACGCAAATGGTTTCATCACTTTGGAACAGTTATAAAAATGAACAAAATTACTTATTGTGGCTTAACACAATAAATGAATTTTTCTTACATATTGAAATAGAGTCGTCCGATATATGGGACAAAATTTCTTCTCTTTACGAAGAAACATACTTTGCATTAATTCAAGGGCAATATATGCTTAAACGATTACACGATATCATTCCAAGTCTTTTAACAAATTGGTTAAAAGTAGTCAATCCGTCTTATGCTGTATTTCCATCAGCAGCTGTATTGGCATGGGATGAGATTTTTCCATCTAAAATAGATTCAGGCGATATACAACATGCGGAAAAGCTACTGTCATATTCTATGAATCATGTGAATGGTTTAGAGTACAGTCTACATCTTTTTGAATCTATTACACAGTGGGCACAAAAGAACAATATAGAAATAGGTCAACGATTTAGATGGTTAGTTGACGAACTTGCAGATTTAAGAACAAATCGTATTTTAGTAACAGGAACTTCAGGGAACGGAAAAACTACATTTATCAACTCTATATTAGGAGAAAATATATTAGAAAAATCAATTTCGAATGTAGTAGTTTTAAAAAATGGTGCTCATACAGAAATTAACGCCATAACAGATGCTGCAATTACAACAACGGAAGATATCTCTGATTATCATAATATGATGTCTCAACACCATCAAACGTATAGAGATAGAGCATGTGTTGAATTTAAATTACCATGCAAATTTTTAAGTGAAAATAAACTTACATTTGTAGTTACACCTGGCTTTAATAGGAATAACGACACTAGGGATGAGGTATTTGAATATCTAAATTCCATAGATGAATTATTGTTTGTATTGAATGCGGATTCACCTTTTACTGATAAAGAGCGTGATATTCTATTAAGCATTCAAGAACATACACCAAATTTACAAGTGCATTTCTTATTAAATAAAATTGATAACATTTATAGTGAAGCAGAAGTGAAAAGAGTATTACATGATACGGCAGCGAGAATAAACACATATTTCCCGCATGCGAGGATTTTCCCTTATTCTTCGTTATATACGAGTAATCAACAATTGAATGAGTTAACTGAATTTATTCATTTTAACTTTAATTATAAAAATATTGATGCAGAACGTACTGAAAAGCTATTGTTCTTCATCCGAAAAACAATTACATATCTTTTAGCTAAACGCGTTGAGAAAGAAAACAATCTAGTGGATGCGATTAAGTGGAATGAAGATATGCTAGTGAAACTAAACGGTAGCATGAATAACCTTACTGCATTTGAGAGGGAAAAAATTCATTTCATTACAGAGTCATATCGTACAATGAAAACGGAAATTACGAATGATCTTACTGAAAATATACCGAAGATATTACAGAGTTGTTCTGATTTAATAAGTGAAGAAAGCGATTTCGGTCACATGGATACGCAACTAAATAAAGCAATGAATGAAAGAGTGCATAAATATTTAGAACAAACGGTATTACCTCATCTTGCTCTTTCTATGCAAAATTGGATTGCAACTTCTCATAATGAGCTCCTTCAAAGTCAATCGTACTTAGAAGAACTTAGTGAAGGACTTAATTCTTTATTTGGAGAAAATCGAATACAGTTAGAATGTGACTTTAAAGTGCTGGATGACTGGCGCAGAGATACTGACAGAATGACGACTAGCATACAAATGGATGAAGTAAATATTTTACGTCGATTTACGCCAGCACAATTTTTACTGAAAAGTGCCGGTAAATTATTTGGAGTTCTTCCTAAAAATAAAACTATGTTATATAACAAATACAAACAGTATGTAGAAAATGAAGATTATACTGAGGTAACGGATTCTATTATGAAGAAATTTTTCTTGCAATTTGAGCTATTCGAAAACACACAAGAGCGAGATATTCATATATTCTTTAGGAATCCATTTAACTCCTTGAAACAAGCTGTAGAAAATATGCAATTAGAAATACAAGAAAAACAAGAGATGTTACATAAAATGAAATCAAACCCTGAAGTTTATCATGATTCTATCATGCTCTTTGAATTGAGATTACGTCAATGTGAAGTAATTTTACATATGGGTGATGATCATACTTATACAGATGTAATTTTAGAAACAAGTGCAGAATAAAAGTAAAATATATAAGATTTTTTATGTGAAATTGCATCACATGTTATAAGAGAGTAAAAGGGAGCAACTGTAATGAGTTGCTCCCTTTGCATATTCACATTATTTTTCAGTTTCTTTAATTTTAGTTTGTACTTCGCCAGTTTTAATTTTATTACTTTCTGAGAAACGTAGTAAATCTCCTTCAATAATTTTGTCAGACATTCGTAATTCATTTTGTGCACGGTTAATGAGTGCTTGAGCTTCTTTTTTTGGTAAATCTACAATTTCACCTGTTATGCGGTCATAGAAAGTGTTGTTTTTGTATGCATATTTGTCTGTAATGAAGCTACCATCACGTAAAACAACAAAACCGGTATATTCATCTGAAAACATATCATGACCAAAACGAATATCGTTCGTAGTATCAATCCCTAATAAATTGAGAATAGTAGGTTTCATATCGATTTGTCCCGTAGGCTTTGAAATCGTTTGACCTTCTGTTTGTCCAGGGACATGAATATATAAAGGTGTACGTTGTAAATTTAAAGTATCAAATTCTGTTATTTGATCTTTTTCTAAAAACTGTGCCATTGCACGATTATGTTTTTCAGAAATGCCATAATGATCACCGTATAATACAATAATAGAATCATCATACATTCCCTCGGCTTTTAAACGCTCAATAAATTTTTTAATTGATTCGTCTAAGTAACGTGCTGTTACGATATAACGATCAAATACGCCATTACCAGAGTTATATGGTTCAATGAATTTTGTATCTTCATCATACGTAAATGGATAATGGTTCGTTAAAGTAAGGAAACGAGCATAAAATGGTTGATCAACAGTTTTTAATATATCTACTGATTGATCGAAGTATTCGATATCTTTTAATCCCCAATTTAAATTAGTTTCGGGCGTAATTTTGTAATCAAGTTCATTATAGTAACGATCATAACCGAGAGCAGAGTACATGATATTACGATTCCAAAATGTTGCGTTATTCGCATGGAATACAGAAGTGAAATAACCTTGCTGACGTAAAATTTCTGGAGTCGCAGTATAATCATTGTTACCGTGTGTGAAGAATACAGCTCCTCGATTTAATGGATATAACGACGTATCAATTAGAAATTCAGAATCGGATGTTTTTCCTTGCCCAGTTTGGTGGAAAAAGTTATCAAAGTAATAGCTTTCATTTATGAATTCATTCAAAAATGGTGTAACTTCTTGTCCGTTAACTGTTGCGCCTATTAAAAAGGTTTGTAAGGATTCAAGAGTAACAACAATTACGTTTTTTCCTTTCGCTACACCAAACATGTTAGGATTCGGCTGACTTTCGTTTGCCTTCACGTAGTTTTCTGTTTCTTGTAATTTACTACTATCAGCAAGTGCCTTTTGTGATCCTGCTTTTACTTGTAGTGTTAAATCATATACTTGATGCGTGTATAGTCCTAAATTTTTAACAAGCATGACTCGGTCGAATGATCTCGTTAGTAATTCAGGTCGCTCTTTTTCTGCAAGATGTAGATTTGCAAAAAATACACCAATCGTTAAGAGAAAATATAACAAGCGTGCCGAATGAGTTACGCGCCCCGTTTGGAAGACTAGTGCCTTCTTCTTTAATAAAATAAAGAAGAAAATAATGTCTGCGAATGCGAGTATAATTTTGTAGTTCAATATTTCTATAATACTACCGCCTAATTGGCCAAAGTTTGATGTTTGTCCAAGTACTGGTAACGTAACGAAATCACTATAAAAATCATAGAACATTACATTCCCAACAAGTACAATTGTTAATAAGAAATTAATACATAGCGCGATATAATTTCGCTTTTCACCGGTTGCAAATAATGCGCATCCGACAAAAGCTAATGAAGCAGCGAGAGGGCTAATAAATAAAATCAGCTCTTGTGTAGAAGACTCAATTTTTAAATCAAAACTGAATCTTGTAATAAGATATGTTTTTAACCATACTGCTAAAGCAATTATTAAAACAAAGCTTATATTTTGCATTTGTAAATTGATTTTATTTTTCATTTTTACTCCTTCTTTATATAATTTGTTTAACTTGTGTTATATATTATATTTTTATAACTATTAGAGTGTAATGAATCAATTAGCTAATGGTTTCTAAAGGTAAAAATATAAAGTATTCACATACGTACAATGAGGAATTTTCAAGCGCCAATCTATTTTTTAGAACAGGCAGAAAAAGTCATAGTTGTAGTAAAAAATACTTATAGACATCCTAACATATTAAACACTATGATGATGTTACAAAATATCGAACAAATGAAGGTGGAACTGAATAGAGGCTTGTAAAACTATTGACATTCAATTTGTTAGAATTGAATGTCAATAGTTATATATACACGTTTATATTACATATGTATCTCATGAAATCTCGATTCCTTGTGGGATAATCGTTAGCGGAGGGAGGATAGTGATTTATGCTATTACTACATAAATAAAACGTTGTGAAACTTAAAATATTTGATTGGTATCTTAATTATGCAATTAGATGTCAGATAAATATTTTCCAACATATAACCCACTTGCAGCAGCTTGAGATAATGAATGAGTGACGCCTGAACAATCCCCAACTAAAAATAGTCCATGTATACTCGTTTCAAAATGATTATTGAGTTTTATCCACAATTAAAACCTTTTTGTTACTTTTAACTAGTAAATAAGCCATAAAAATGCTACTTACTCCAGCGCCGATAATTGTAACATCATACATATTCTTTCACCTGCTAACGAATAGTTTGTTTTTTATTTTTCTAGTGTATAACAATTTTATGAAGGTAAGAAATAAATTTTATTAATAAAGGGGAGTTTTTGAACTTGACGCTTTTTTAATTTCTTAGAGTGATGAAGTAAATACAAGTGTCTTTATTTACAAGAAGAATTAGTTTTCAAAGCCCACTATATCACATGATAAATAAATTCTTACATACAAAAAAACAGACCTTTTAAGTGAAGAGGTCTGTTAATGATTTTAAATGTTATTTAGCGAAGACGTGGTTACCAATTACTGCTACTGTTTGACGTGTCGTAATCCACTTGTCTGTTGATGTTTTCGGGTTATAGAAATAAAGCCAATCAGAATGTATTCCATTTGTGGAGATAGCCTCTTCTACAGCCATTTTTGCTTCTGCGCTTGCAGGCTGATTAATTCTTCCATCTGTAACAGGAGTAAATGCATATCCGTATTTAATAGGTTCATAAATAACGCCTGTTATTGTATTTGGAAAACCTTTTGCGTTTACACGGTTTAGTATAACTTTCGCTACTGCTACTTTTCCTTTATACGATTCTCCACCTGCTTCAGCGGTAACTAAGCGTGCCATTAAGTCTTTTTCTTTTTCTGAAATGCTTGAGTTGATTTTCAAATGTTGTCCTGCATAGAGCTTGTTTCCGACTGTATTGTTAATTTGTTTTATAGATTGAACGGTAACATTGTAACGCTTTGCTATCGTTTCCAATGAATCTCCCGGTTGTACTTGATAAATAATTTGCTCAGAAATGTTCGCAGGTTTGGCGTTTTGGTGAACAGTGATTTCATTTGAGTTGACGGAACCTGGAATATGTAACTGTTCGCCAATGAAAGTTTGATCGTTTCCTTTATGGTTAGCCTGTTTAATGGATTGTATTGAAACGTCGTATCGTTTACTAATGCCCCAAAGTGTATCATTCTTTTTTACTGTATGAATGGTAGAAGCCTCAGCTGTACTTTGACTACATACGAATGTAATTGCAGCCGCAGATAAAGGGATTATATGTTTTATTTTTAATAATTTCATTGTAAATCCTCCTAGGAAAAATAAGGTAAAACGGTTAAGTAATGTAGCTTAAAATGTCTACATATAATATTTTAATGTAAGTATATTAGCACATATAAAATAAATAATCATTATAAGTTTCTTATTTATTTAGTGTAGAGTCCGAATATGAAATATTGCATATAAAAATACATTGAAGTTCCTTTAAATTTTTCTAATTTAGGATATGTGAATGATTTTTTAACTTTACTTCTATGTAATATTTCATATTTATGAAATGTTATTTATTTTTTACTCACCAGATTATATTATATTCAATAAGTTTGATATAAAACAGAAAAAGGAGGAATGATAATGAGCAGTAAGAAATTTATTTTGAAATTATTTATATGTAGTACGATATTTATCACATTTGTATTTGCTTTACATGATGAGCAAGTAGTTGCGGCTAGCTCTGTTAATGAGTTTGAAAATTGGTCAAAGTGGATGCAACCTATACCTGATAATATCCCATTAGCACGAATTTCAATTCCAGGAACACATGATAGTGGAACGTTTAAGTTGCAAAATCCGATTAAGCAAGTATGGGGAATGACGCAAGAGTATGATTTTCGCTATCAAATGGATCATGGAGCTCGCATTTTTGATATAAGAGGACGCTTAACAGATGATAATACGATAGTTCTTCATCATGGGCCATTATATCTTTATGTAACACTGCATGAATTCATAAATGAAGCGAAACAATTTTTAAAAGATAACCCGAGTGAAACAATTATTATGTCTTTAAAAAAAGAGTATGAGGATATGAAAGGAGCAGAAGGTTCCTTTAGTAATACGTTTGAAAAAAATTATTTTGTTGATCCTATCTTTTTAAAAACAGAAGGAAATATAAAACTTGGAGATGCTCGTGGGAAAATTGTACTACTAAAAAGATATGGCGGTAGTAATGAATCTGGAGGATATAATAATTTTTATTGGCCAGATAATGAGACGTTTACGACAACTGTAAATCACAACGTAAATGTAACGGTACAAGATAAATATAAAGTGGGTTATGATGAGAAAGTAAAATCTATTAAAGATACGATCAATGAAACGATGAATAATAGTGAGGACTTACATCATCTATATATTAATTTTGCAAGCTTGTCTTCTGGTGGTACAGCATGGAATAGTCCATATTACTACGCCTCTTACATAAATCCTGAAATTGCAAACTATATAAAACAAAAGAGTCCTACAAGAGTAGGTTGGATCATTCAAGACTACATAAATGAAAAGTGGTCACCATTGCTGTATCAAGAAGTTATAAGAGCGAATAAATCATTAATAAGAGATTAAAGATGATGAGAGTAAGAAGCGATAAAATACGTCGCTTCTTATTAAAAAACAGTGTATCTTGTAAATGGAACAATTTTTGAGTTATCTCAATCGATGTTTCATTATGAAGAGGCTAAAGTTTTAAATCAAATTAATTTCAAATGAAAATTAGCATAAATAATCCTGCAAAAAAGCAACTAATCATAAGTGTTCAGTTGCTTTTTATTTTTAAAGTGGATGAGCAAAAAAACATAAAAGTGGTTGGTCCGTTTTTTGTAAACATCTATTATGATAAGAGAAGAAAGGTAGTATGTTATTAACGTTTTAAAGAGGAAGTTCTTAATAAAAATAGACTGGCCTTAGAGAGGTGAAAGTACTATGAGCTTTGCGATTTCACTAGTCGTTATTATTGTAATTGGATCACTGTTTGGAACCGTACTAGTTGCACGGAATGTGGAGGAGAATTACGGCAAGTCTACAAAGAGAAATGTGAAAAACTTATCAACTATTTATATTATCCTTCTTTTCGTACTACTTGTTGGGGTAACGTGGTATGCGGTAATAATTTGATAGTTTGTAACAGAACTGCAACGAGAGTATGAAGCTGGAATTTCAGAAGCTATCGAGTAATCAGAAACGGAGCTATTTTAATATATCCATTTTAGGATGAGAGAATGTGACTAATTAATACTATTTTTACGGTAAATACTGTTAGTAATAAATTGAGGATAGTTAGCTTTGAAAGGAGGCAACTATATGGAATGGAAACCAAATCGTGCAGATAAGACGCCTGTATATAAACAAATCGCAGATTATATTGAAAGGGGTATTTCTTCGGGTGAGTTTCCTTCTGATAGCAAGTTACCTTCTGAGCGTATGTTAGCAAAAGAATTACAAGTGAACCGGAGTACGATAGTTGCTGCATATGAAGAATTAAAATCACTTGGAGTAGTAGAACGGCAAAAAGGAAGCGGAACACGGGTGAATACAGACATATGGGGTGTGTCACATAAACGAATACCGAACTGGGGTAGGTACGTTGAGGATGGATCGTTCTTACCTAACGTACCACTCGTTCAACAAATTCGAACGGAAACGCAAAAAGACGACTTAATTAATTTAGCGAGTGGTGAATTATCACCAGAATTAATTCCAAGTGATAGATTCCGAACGATCTTGTCGGAGAAAACATTTATGGAAAACCTCGGTTATGACCATCCACTTGGAAATGAAATGTTGAGAAAAACAATTGTAGCACATGTTCAGCAATATAAACAAATTGAAGCAGATTCGAATTCTATTCTTATTACATCTGGAGCACAACAAGCACTTAATCTTATCGTTCAGTGCTTATTAAAACCTGGTGATGCGATTGCAATTGAGGACCCTTCGTATTGTTTCTCATTGCCGATGTTTAAATCTGCTGGTTTGAAAATATTTCATTTACCTATTGATCAGCATGGAATGAATCCAGATGACCTAATTGATTTGCATAAAAAGCATCGTATTCGCATGGTATTTTTAAATCCAGATTATCAAAATCCAACGGGAACTGTGCTGTCATTAGCAAGACGTAAAAAGATTTTAGAACTGTCTTCTGAATTTGGTATACCGATTGTAGAAGATGATCCGTATAGTTTAACGTCCTTTAATGGAGAAGTGAATCCAACATTAAAATCAATGGATCAAAACGGGAATGTTCTTTATGTAAGTTCATTATCAAAAATTGTTGCATCGGGATTACGTATTGGCTGGGTAATTGGTCCTACGCGTGTAATAGAACGTTTAGCGGATGCGAAGCAGCAAGTTGATTTTGGGCACAGTGTATTTACGCAGTGGGTAGCAAATCAATTTTTAGAATCAGACGATTTTCATGCGCATATTACAATGCTTCGTAGACAATTGAAAGAAAGAAGAGATGTATTAATTAGAAAGCTTGAAGAAATATTAGGAGACCAGGTTGAATTTTTTGTTCCAGAGGGTGGAATACATTTATGGTGCAAAGTGCAAGGAACGTTTGATGAGTATCATTTATTAGGTGAATCTATACGAAATGGTGTAGCGTTTGTCCCTGGTAGTGTTTTAGGTACTAAAAGTGAATATATTCGTTTTACTTTTGGGAGAGTAAATGCCGAACAAATTCAGCTGGGAATGACGAGGTTTGCTGAAACGTTAAATGAGATTTCATAATAGAGAGGCGTAATATTGGAATGAGGGAAAGAAATGAAGTACGTGATGCTTTTACTTCAAGTAGGCGTGCTGTATGTATTTAGTTTAGTTGGTACGTGGATGGAGTATTCCATTTATCAATGCTAGGAAGTTTAATAGGGATGTTAATGCTGTTTCTGCTCCTTTCCACTCGTATTTTACCATTAAAGTGGTTTGAAGAAGCGACAATCGGTTCGGTGACTATGATTGTAACAGGAATACTCATCAGTATATTTATACCATATGGAACGAAATTTATATTTTAAATTGTAATGGAGATGATGAAAGTGACAACATGGTTTATAGTTACATTATTTATTTTTGGTGCCCTTAAAGTACTCGTTTCTAGTATGCCAACTTCAGTTGTAGAATCTATTATTAGTAGATTTGAATTACATCAAAAACTTGATGAGGAGAATACCTCTATATCGATAGATGGAAAAAATATAGAGGGAGAAACGAAACTACAAGTTATTCATGAATTTAATGAAGCTTTATTTTTAGATAAACATTATTTTCCACCGCGCGGGGAAGGAATACCAATCGTCATTGATACGAAAAAAGGGAATAAAGAGATTAGATTTTCTCTATACAGCTATGAGGAACACGTTGACGTAATAAAGCAATATAAGAAGAAAGTCGTTGCCTATCGTTTACGATCTAAAAGCCTTCAAACCCGTGCACCATTAGTAATAACTAAAGATTATGCTTAAGAAGAGATCTATAATGATCTCTTTATTTTTTTATGCAATGATATACTTTCCAAATAAAAAAAAAGAATATCATATAGCCAAATAAAGAGTATGTATGATTCCAATCTACACTATGAGTAAAGAAACCTAATCTTTCAGCAATCTGTTCAAAAATGCTAGCACAAATACCTATTGTAAGAATAAATAGAATCCTAGAAAATACAGATAGGTTTTTTGAAATGTGTATGAAAATTGTTGTTAAAATCGGTAGTACAAACAAAGTAAAGCCTATGTTAACTGAAAATATGGATGAGAATGGTCTAACCGGAAAGGAATATATTTGTTTCGCAACAAAGAAAGCATCTAAGCAAGTGCCGATAATAGAAGAGAGTAAGATTGTAACGACTAATGCGAAAAGGTTATTCTTCTTCTCGAAGGAGAACATTTTTCTTTGCAAGAATGGCCAGTTCAATCTTTTCGAGTGTTTTACAGTAGTCTTCTGTGATTTGTCCATGTATCCTTTCCTCCTTATCAGTTAAATAATGTATGACTTGCCAGTCGTTAAACCAATCTTCATATTCTGCTTCTTCATGTTTCATATTTTTCCATGCATACATAAGTGCAGGGCTATATATACGGTAGGCATCACTTTTTAATTGGCATTTCTTTATTCTTCGTTTATAAAACTCTCTTGAAAAGGATTCATTTACGCTTGAAAATAAATGTGGCCAATAATCTTTTCGTGATCCAGTGTGTGGATGAGTGTCAGCCCATTGTAGTATACGAGCTAAAACATGCTCATCATGAAATAATAGTGCATATAATCTTTTTCCGAGCAAAATTCGTTCGTGTAAGGAAGTGAAGTGTTTCATTGTATCACCAATTAATTTTGTTTTCTGTATAGGCTTTTCTTCGCAGAAAGGGAAGAGGATATGATTAAATTGAAAGAAATCAAAAAGTTTGAATCCAATACTATTTAGTACATTTTTTTTGAAGTGTTTATTTTGAATTACTCTTTTTTCTAAGTAGTTTTGTTCATTAATAATAGTGGAAATAGCTAATATTTGTTTGTTTCCGGTTTTCCAAAAAAAGTTCCACATCGTTTCCATAAATGTTGACACATTGAGATGAGGGAGGAGATAAAAAAGATTTTTGGATTTTTTTACACTCTGTTCATATAACAAAAATTGTGGATACACATCTTGAAAGATAAGCCAATTCCCCCGTTCTAAAAAAGAAAAGAAAGTAAATTGATCTTTCTCAGATAACAACTTCGTATATAAATCCCCCTTTAAATCTGTCATGTTCCAACCGCCGTTACGCGAAACCATATGTCCAAGTAATGCCCAATGTATTTCAGGATACCTTTTGTAAAATTGATAGTAAGCGCGAGTTCTTGTCACATTATTTTGATTTAATAATTTTGTTCTTTCTTTAATTGTATGTATTAATATTTCTTCTTCTTTCGAAAAGGGGTAAAGAAAGTTATTTGCGTTGGTGCATTTTTGTTTTAGCTCATTTTTTATTGAGAAGAGGGATAGGGGAATGTTTTTGTAAAGTTTATGATTTGGATTGTCGTGCTGCATGTAATTCCCTCCAATTCAAGTCTGTTATCATAAATATATTAGTAACTACTTACATAAATGATATGTGAAGGAAATGAAAAGTTGCAAAGCACAAAAAAAGAAAGAGGAGACGGGCTCTTCTTCCTTTTTCTTGTATGTATTTGCGCTAATGGTTATAACGAACACCTTTTTTGAGAAGAGTAGAAAATGAATCAGCATGAATAGGCTTGCTGTAGTAGTAGCCTTGAATCAATTGACAATTATTTTTTTGAAGGAAACTCACGTGTTTTTTCGTTTCTACACCTTCAGCGATAACTGACATTCCTAATGTATTTGCTAATGTGATGATTGTTTTAATAATTTCCATTCCATCGTCACATGTTTCAGACATTGTAATAAATTCTCGTGGGATTTTTAACGTATCGATTGGATATAAAGGTAAGTAAGCTAGCGAAGAATAGCCTGTACCAAAGTCATCGATTGAAATATGAATCCCTAAACTTTTTAGTGTACGTAGTTTTATTAATGTTTCTCGCTCATCCATCATTGCAATTCGCTCTGTTAATTCAAGATCGAGAGAACTTGCTGGTAAACCAGTATTTGTTAATGTAGCAGAAATAGACTTTACAAAATCTTCTTGTTCAAATTCTTTAGCAGATAAATTTACACCTATTTTCAAATGTGAATATCCGCTTGTGTGCCAACGTTTCATTTGTTCACAAGCTTGTTGTAGTGTCCATTTTCCTATTGGAATGATTTGTAGCGTTTCTTCTGCAATCGGAATAAACTCGTATGGAGAAATAACACCTAATTCAGGATGATTCCACCTAATTAAAGCTTCAGCACCGATAATTTTGTTAGATTTGCTATCAACTTGAGGTTGATATAAAAGGAACAATTCTTCATTTTGAATTGCATTTGGTAAATCTTTTTCTAATCGTAATCGTCTTTCAATTTTTTTTGCAATTACATCATCATAAATAGAGACAGAATTAAGTTCTTTTGCTTTCGCATCATACATTGCAACATTAGCGTTTTTCAGAAGTGTAGCGGTATCGATTCCAGAATGTGGATAAATAGCGATGCCGATACTTATTGATAAAGTTAATGTATGTTCATATATGACAAACGATTTTTCCATGCATTTAAATAACTGGTTGCATAACTGGAATAAGGAATCTTCGTCAGTATAGTTTTCAATTAAGATTGTAAATTCATCGCCACCGATTCTTGATAGATGAGTATGTGATGGAAGACAGGATTGGAATCGCTTCGCTACTTCTTCTAATATGTAGTCTCCTGCCGAATGTCCAAGTGTATCGTTAACTGCTTTAAAGCGATCTAAGTCCAAATATAATAATGCAAACTCGCTTTCTGTCGTTTTAGCATTTTTTATAATTCTTTTTAATTTCTTATGAAAAAAGGCACGGTTCCCAATTTTCGTTACAGTATCATGGAATGCTAAATATTTTATTTCTTCTTGCTGTTTTTTTAGCGCAGTAATATCTTTCATCATAATATAGCTTCCTGAAATTTGCCCGTCTATCATAATAGGGACGATGGTAACGTATAAAGAATAAGTAAATCCATCTTTATATTGAGAACTAAGTTGTAAGGATGCTGATTCTTGTTGTTTCACTTTTTCTAATGCAGATGCTAGTTTATATTTGTCTTCATCTAAAATAATCGAAAAACAAGTTTCACCAAGTAACTCATCCGTTGGTGCACCGAGTAGTATACTTCCAGCTTTATTTACATTTAAGAATACGCCATTTAAATCAATTGTAAAAATAGGGTCAGGATGATATTCATATAATGATTTGAATTTTTGTTGCTTTTGAGATAGAGCCTCTGATTTATGAACTAAATCTGAAGTTCGTAATCTAACTTTTTCTTCCAATTGGGCATTGAATACTTGTAAACGTTTGGTTAGGGAATTGTTTTGCATACGTACAATAGAATGACGAATGAGTACGAAAATAAAAGCAATACAATTTCCCGTAATGAGAATGGAAGATGCTGTTTGTTCTTTTAACGTAAACCCGATTAGTATTGCAACGGCAAGATAAGGAAATATAACTAAAGCTTTCTTTCCTATTATAGGGTTAACAATGAAATAATTTTTATGGCTATTATGATCTTCTGAAATAGATCCAGCTATTGCAATAAGTAATATAGGTATTCTATATAAAAGACGTAATAATGTTATCGTTTCAGTTGATAAATGGTTATGTAAGTAAAAATAAATATAGTTAAAAGTTGCAGAACTTATTAATACAAAAATAAAGATATAAATTTTCCGTTTAGAATTAAAAATTGTTGGACGGAAAAAGAGACTAACACCTAGTAGAAGAAATAATAAATCTGCAATTGGATATAGAAATGAAAGGAAAACATCTCCTAGTGACAGAGAGAATATATTTAAATTTGGTTGATTAAATAAATACCACTCCAATGTGAATATGGAAGTAAGTACTATGCATATATCACAAATAAAGAACGCTTTTTCCCATTTATCGCATTCTTTTAGGATTTTATAGCAGAAAGCGATAAGACAGAAGAGTAGAAAAAGCATATAAAACACATCAGAAATAGTAAAACGATGTATTGGAATTTTGAAGAAGCTCTCTTGATATGTATATACTATTTTTCCTAATAAAAAACTACCAATTGCTATCGTGATACATATCCAAAACGGATTTGAACTAACTTTTTTAGAATATATAGAATAAATGAGTGATACAAATGTAATGGCTTCAACAATAAGTGAAGCGAAGCGTACATCCGAATTTGAAAAATGAGTGGGGAACAGATAGAAAAACATAAAATAGATTGAATAACACATTAATGTTCCAATTAATATACATAGCTGTAAATTTTTATTTAATTTCAATAAAATCACCTTCTTTAATTATGCACTATATTCGTAATATCTATACATAATAATATTATTTAAGAATTGTATCAGATTTCCTTATAAAAATCATGTTTATAAGGAAGTTTTGAAAAGTGTAATTGCTCTAAAAAATGAAAAATATTGCATTTGATAGTATATACTGTATAAAGATTTTAAATAGAAATTGTATATTTAGTCATCTTTTGAATTGTAAAGGTTTTTTAGTGATTTGAAAGTAGAGATGCAAAATTGCATATAAAATGATAAAGGCTTTTTTGAATTTTTAATGAATACGTCAAAACCAGATATATATAAGATGGAATTTAATGAAGAACAATTAATGAATGTAGAGAGATTATGGAAAGCGGAATAAAGTTGGTTGTATGGATTTTGTTGTAAAAGTTACTTTTATAGCAAAATCTTTTTTATTTCAATAGAAAGCATTTTTATCAACTATTTTTAGAATGTTAAATCAATAAGTAATTATTCAGTTTCTGAATAATATAATTGAAAGTTGGTTTAAGTAAACAATTTTAAATGTGACAAAACTCCAAACGTTGGATTTATATTCAATAGGAGAAAAAGATGTAGAAGTTTGTCTTACTGTCCTCGTTTACTTTTTATTTCATTACATATAGGCTTTGTGGTGTAAGGGAGGACATCACCTTTACGCAAAATCTATAAGGAGGTCATTGTAATGAAACAAATTAAAAAGTTTGCGGGAGTTGCTTTAGCGGGGACGATTGGATTAAGTGGACTACTGTTTTTAGAACCAAGTATAAGCGCTGCGGAATTACAGCAAGTGAAAGAGGAGAATTTCAATGCAATTGATGTATCGATGAATCTAAATGAATTATATGTATTAAGTGGCAGAAGCATTGATATTCTTTCTGGAGATAAAGAAGCAATTCAGCTAAATAAATACACAATTCGTTTTAGTAAACCCGGGAAGTACGTTATTAGGGTAAATGGTTGTATTTATAACGATGTATATACTTTTATTGTGAATGGTTAGTATATCTTCTTAAATTATGGAATAAAAAAGAAACACCCTATTTGCGGTGAGAATCGTAAATAGGGTGAATTTATTTGTATTAAATTGTACTTTAAACATGTTCATTAATTTTCTTTTTGTTATGTAGAGTATGTAAAAGTGTTTGAAATACCTTAAATGATTGCTGAAAGATTGGACTTTGAATAAAGGTATACAGAAAAGTTACGATAAAAACAGGACCCCCTAGCATAAATCCAATAACTAGTACAATGCATTCTACAATGATTCGAGCACGGCTAATAGATAGACCTGTTTTGTCGGAAATAGTAAGCATGAATCCATCACGAGGTCCAGCACCAATTCCAGCCGCAACATACATACCTCCACCGATACCTGTAATGGCAATACCAGAAAATAAAATGAGTAAGTTTATCCATAAATAATCACTAGCGTTTGGAAGAATATTTGATTGTAAGAAAAAGTCCATAATGGGACCGATAAGTAGTGCATTTAAAAATGTTCCCACATTTATATATTTTCGATCTACTAGTAAAGAAATGAGAACGAGACATAACCCACATATGACACTCCACGTACCAATCGTCCATCCAAACCTTTGGTAGAGAGCCATATTTAAAACTTCCCAAGGATGTAAACCGAGAAATTTTACTTTGACTGCAAGAGCATTTCCAAGCCCAAAGAAGATTAACCCTAAGAAAAAAAGAAAATAGCGAAAGAGAGTTAGCCTCATTTTTAAAACCTCCCATATTGTATAATTATGTATATTACATGTAAGGGTTTTAATGTACAAATTTTACGACTTTTCAGCCGGTATTTAAAATAGCTAAAATACAAATGAAATATATGTATTCACAGTCAAAAAAGTTAAAATATTTCGTCTCAAGGATTATAATAGAGAAAGAAGTATAAAAGGGAGTGAATGAATTTGAAACAAGAACTTATTGAAAGATTTACGAGATATGTAAAGATTGATACGCAATCAAATGAAGACAGTCATACAGTGCCAACAACACCAGGACAAATTGAGTTTGGTAAGTTATTAGTTGAAGAGTTAAAAGAAATTGGGTTAACAGAAGTAACGATGGACGATAACGGATATGTAATGGCAACACTTCCGGCTAATACGGATAAGGATGTTCCTGTAATCGGATTTTTAGCACATTTAGATACAGCAACAGACTTTACTGGGAAAAATGTAAAACCACAAATTCATGAAAACTTTGACGGGAACGCAATTACATTAAATGAAGAGCTTAATGTTGTATTAACACCAGAACAGTTCCCAGAATTACCGTCTTATAAAGGTCATACGATTATTACAACGGACGGTACAACACTGTTAGGAGCAGATGATAAAGCTGGTCTTACAGAAATTATGGTTGCAATGAATTATTTAATACATAATCCGCAAATTAAACATGGGAAAATTAGAGTTGCGTTTACGCCGGATGAAGAAATTGGCCGCGGCCCAGCGCATTTTGATGTAGAAGCGTTTGGCGCTTCATTTGCTTATACGATGGATGGAGGTCCATTAGGTGGTTTAGAGTATGAAAGCTTTAATGCTGCAGGTGCTAAGTTAACGTTTAACGGAACAAATACACATCCTGGAACAGCGAAAAATAAAATGCGTAACGCAACTAAACTTGCTATGGAGTTTAATAGCTATTTACCAGTAGAAGAGGCACCAGAATATACAGAGGGGTATGAAGGATTCTATCATTTACTTTCTTTAAATGGTGATGTTGAGCAAAGTAAAGCGTATTATATTATTCGAGATTTTGATCGTGAAAATTTTGAAGCGCGTAAACATAACGTTGAAAATATTGTGAAGCAAATGCAAGAGAAGTATGGACGAGATGCAGTCGTTTTAGAAATGAATGATCAATACTATAACATGCTTGAAAAGATTGAACCAGTGAGAGAAATTGTTGATATTGCATATGAGGCAATGAAAAGTTTAAATATCGAACCAAATATTCATCCGATTCGCGGTGGAACAGATGGATCACAATTATCGTATATGGGATTACCAACCCCAAACATTTTCACAGGTGGTGAAAACTATCACGGTAAATTTGAGTATGTTTCGGTAGATGTTATGGAAAAAGCTGTTCAAGTTATTATAGAAATTGCAAGACGATTTGAAGAACAAGCTTAAAAAAGAACCAAGTAGTGCAAAAACGCTACTTGGTTTTTTAGTATAATACTCGCCACAAATAAAAAGTTGCGTAAGACTCCCAGTTGATCCAATTTGCCGCAAAATCTTTTATTTCCTGTTTAGTCGGTTTACTTTTAGAACCTGTTATATATTTAATTGCATTGTGCAAACCAACATCGTCAATTGGAAAAGCGGAAGGGAATCGTAAACAGCGCATTAAAACATAGTGAGCAGTCCATGGACCTATACCATGTATAGCAGTTAATTGTTTTTCAGCAATCTTTACATCTTGTGTTTGTAGTAAAGATTCTTTTGATAGTTTTCCTTCTGTAATAAGCTTTGCAATACCGATTAAATATTCACATTTTCTAGTCGTCATTTTTAAATTTTTGAGATCCTCTACGTGTAAATTGGCAATTGTTTCATGTGATGGGAATATCCAATGCTTTCTATCGTTCCATTCTACATAACTTCCAAATGTCTCGACTAATCTTCTTTTTAGTGTATAAGCATAAGTGAGGTTAATTTGTTGCCCGATAATTCCCCAGGAAAGTGCCTCAAATAAGTCTGGAATACCTAAAGTACGAAGGCCATAATATTGTTCAATTGGTCTTTGAAGGAGTACATCATGTTTAGCTAATGTATAAAAGGGAGCTAAATCAGTAGTTAAATCAAACCATTCAGTTACATAGTTAGCTACAGCATCGCGTATCGGTTTTGCAGAGATATAGGCTTCTCCTAAAAAACGTATTTGAATAGTATCATCCGCATTCATACTAATTTCAACTAAAGGATTTACATCGTGAACAGGGATAACTTTATAAATTTTGTTATGTTCAATGTGGAACATACATTCATTGTTAGAACGGGATAGATAGCGTAAATTTTCTTGAAAACTAAATTCTGTTGGAACTGTTAAAGTTAATGCGTTACTATATTCGGCTGTCATATGAATTCCACCTGTAATTTTTCTAATGCAAGCAATTCTTTCTTCATTTCTAATCCCCCTCTAAAACCAGTTAGTTTACCATTCTTTCCAATAACACGGTGGCAAGGAATCATAATGAGAATTGGGTTGGCAGCAATAGCAGACGCAACGGCACGTACCGCTGTAGGTTTTTGAATTCTATCTGCAATTTCTGTATAAGAATATGTTTTTCCATAAGGAATTTCACGTACCGTACTCCAAACAGATAATTGAAATGCAGTTCCGTAAGCAGCGATAGGGGATGTAAAGGTTTCTCTCTTGTTTTCTAAATACTCGATAATTTCTTTTGTATATACTTGTAAGTAATCTGGACTATGGATCAATATATGTTGAGGCAGTTTTTTTCTAGCCCATATATTTACTTCTTCAAAGGTTTCGTTTTGTGATCCGATGAAACATAGTCCAGTTTCAGTTGCAGCAATATGAAACTTCCAATTTGCATGTGTAAGTAGCGTCCAATATATATAATTATTTTTGTAAGAATTCATTATTGTATCCCTCTTTCATTTCATTCTTTTTTCGATATTCAGTAGGGGTAAATCCAGTTTTCTTTTTAAATAAAGTTGCGAAATATTCTGGATTTTCTATCCCGACGGCAGTACTAATTTCTTTAATGGGTTGATTTGTGTGTAAAAGGTGTTCTGCTGCTTTAACAATTCTGAACTGCTGTATATATTCTATCGGACTTATTCCTGTCATTTTTTTGAAAGTGCGTTGTAAATGAAAGGGGCTACCATGGCACATTTCCGCAAGTATGTCTAGAGTTAATAATTCATCAAAGTGTTTTTCGATATACTCTTTAATTTGTTCTACCCACTCTTCATTAGGTAAAGTGAGCCCATTTGGTTTACAACGCTTGCACGGGCGAAAGTTTTCATTTAATGCTTGCTCTGCATGATGAAAAATTCGTACATTGTTTTTATTCGGTATTCTTGATTTGCATGATGGCCTGCAAAAGATTCCAGTTGATTTCACAGCATAAAAGAATTTACTATCATAGGAAGGATCATTATGGATAATTGCTTGCCAATGTTCATTTGTTAACGTAACTCCTTCATTGTGCAAAGAACATCACCTCTGAAATTAGTATAACCTGAATAAAGTGTGTATGTATGTATTCATAAATGTAAGAGCAAGATTACAAAGGTGAAAATATTGAATGGCGTTTAGATTATTTTGTTGTTTCTGAAAGAATGAAAGACCAAATAACAGCGGCGAAAATTAATAGTGAAGTAATGGGGTCAGACCATTGCCCAGTTGAATTACATATAAATTTCTAAAAAAGAAGTATCTACCTAACATGAGGCGGATACTTCTTTTTTAATTCAGTTTGTTAAAATTTTTCAAATCTTTCTTGAAATAATTGCATATTAAATATATAATTAGTAACGATAATCATTATCAATGAAAAATATTATCAATGGGTGAGGTATAAAAGAATTATAGCTTAGGGGAAGTGAATGAGAATGAGTTCTGGATAGAATTATTAATCTAATAAAATATATATGTAGGACAAGTTTCATATAGTTAAATTTTATTGAGAATATAGTTTGGAAATTCGAGAGGAGATATTTAAAGATGAATAAGAAGTTATTTACATTAGGTATGGTAACAGTTTTAAGTGTAGGACTAGCAGCATGTAATAGTGCGGATAAAACTTCAGGAGAAAAAACTCAACAGACAAAGGCTAGTGAGACGAAAAAAGACGAAAAACGAAAAATTACATATTTAGGTAAAGAATATACAGTGCCAGCAAAAGTAGATAAAATTGCAACAGCTAGTTTAGAGTCAATGGAAGATGCAGCAGTACTTGGAATTAAACCAGTTGGTGCGATTACGGTTGGTGGTAAATTACCAAAGTATCTGGAGAAAGATTTAGAAGGTGCGAAATCTGTTGGTGAGAAAATGCAACCAAATTTCGAAACATTACTTCAATTAAAACCAGACGTTATTACATCTAGTACGAAATTCCCAGCAGAAACAGCTGAAAAGTTTACGAAAGTAGCTCCTACATTCCCGGTATCACATGTTTCAACAAATTGGGAGGATAACTTAAAGTTAATGGGAGAATTAACTGGTAAAAAAGATAAAGCTGAAAAAATTATTAAAGATTACAATGCGGACGCTGAAAAAGCAAAAGCAAAACTAGGAGATAAGTTAAAAGACAAAAAAGTCCTTGTAATTAGACTAAGAGCAAACGAATTATTCCTATACCCAGAAGGAGTATACTTCAACCCTGTAATTTATAAAGATCTTGGATTAACTGTTCCAGAACAATTGAAAACTGTAAAAGCACAAGAGAAAATTTCATTTGAAAAACTTGCTGAACTAAACCCAGATTATATTTTCTTACAATATGAAACAACTGAAAATAAAAACCCGAAAGTGCTAGAAGAAATTGAAAGTAATCCAATTTGGCAAAGTATGAATGCTGCGAAAGAAAAGAAAGTATTTGTAAACGTTGTTGATCCAATGGCACAAGGTGGTACTGCTTGGAGTAAAACAGCGTTCTTAAAAGAAGCAGTGAAAAATTTATCTAAATAATACAATAAGTAAGGTGCGTTGAATGATATGCAGAAAACAAATGCAGTACCAGTAACTATATTATGTATAGCACCCATACTCATCTTATTTACAGTTATACTTTCTATTTTGTATGGGGCGAAAAGTATTGATGCTGAAACGGTGTGGAACGCGTTATTTCATTTTGATTCAAGTGATGTAAATCATAATATTATTATTACTTCACGTTTACCAAGGGTAGTTGCAGCTCTTTTAGTTGGAGCATTTCTAGCCATATCAGGAGCACTTATGCAGGGGATGACAAGAAACTATCTTGCATCCCCTTCTATTATGGGTGTGACGGATGGGGCAGCTTTTGTTATTACACTTTGTATGATTTTTCTTCCGGGAATGTCATCGATTGGTATGGTTGTATGTTCAATGATTGGTTCTGCATTAGGAGCCGGTATCGTATTTGGTTTTGGTTCGCTCCTTCAAAATGGTTTATCGCCAGTTCGGTTAGCGATTATTGGGACAGTTATTGGAACATTTTTAAGCAGTGTGTCTGCTGCAATGGCTTCATACTTCCAAATTTCTCAAAATGTTAGTTTTTGGTTTAATGCAAAATTAGACCAAGTAGACCCTAATATCATTAAAATTACGATACCGTTTGGGATAATTGGAATAGTTTTAGCGCTGTTAATATCAAAATCTATTACGATTCTTTCTTTAGGAGAAGAAGTTTCTATTAACCTAGGGCAGCGTACAAAACTAGTTAAAGCGATGGCTATTTTATCAGTTATCTTTTTAACAGGAACGGCAGTTGCTTTGGTGGGGAAAGTTGGTTTTGTAGGTTTAATTATTCCGCACATTACTCGCTTTATAATTGGGGTAGATTATAAGTGGATTTTGCCATGCGCAGGCGTTATTGGCGGCGTTTTTCTAGCGTTATGTGATATTTTAAGTAGGTTTGTAAACTATCCATTTGAAACACCGATTGGAGTCGTTACCTCCTTAATTGGAATTCCTTTCTTCCTTTATTTAATCCGTACAAGAGGAGGAGAGAGACATGCTTAAAAGTTCAAGTCAACGTTTTGGAATGACGATGGGGATTAGTATATTTTTAATACTATGTGCTATTTATATTAGTTTAACGAATGGTACGTTTGATATTACGATTACAGATGTATGTAAAACACTCCTTAGAATAGATCCAGTACCAGACCATGATTTAGTTATTTTTGAGTTTCGTCTCCCGCGCATCATAATTGCGGGATTAGTAGGGGTAGGTCTCGGTGTTGCAGGTGCTGTTATTCAAGGAATTACGAGAAATGGATTGGCAGACCCAGGTATTTTAGGAGTTAATGCAGGAGCAGGAACAGCAATCGTCATTTTTATGTTTTTCTTCCAAGGGCAATTAAAAAGCACAGACTGGGTTTCTATTATGATGATGCCAATGTTTGGTTTAGTAGGCGGATTAGGTGCAGCTATCATCATTTATCTGTTTTCTTGGAAAAATGGTAAGTTAGATTCGCAGCGTCTTTTATTAACAGGGATTGCAATTGGATCAGGATTTGGAGCATTTTCTATGTACCTATCACTCAAAATGAAGTCAACTGATTTCGAGATGGCTGCAGTTTGGGTGTCAGGCAGTATATATAGTGCAAACTGGAAGTATATTATTGCAATGTTACCGTGGCTTATCATACTAATTCCACTTATACAAAAGAAAGCTTATTTATTAGATTTATTTCAATTGGAAGAAACGAGTATTACAAGTTTAGGTGTTTCAGTAGAAAGAGAGAAATCAATTTTACTATTAAGTAGTATCGGACTTGTAAGCGCATGTGTTGCAGTTTCAGGAAGTATTGGTTTCATCGGATTAATGGCACCGCATATAGCGAAAAGACTTGTCGGTATTCAGCATAAGCATGTCATTCCTACGTGCGGAGTAATTGGAATGTTTCTTGTAATTGCTTCAGACTTTATCGCAAAAACAGTTTTCACACCTGTAGAGTTACCAGTTGGAATCGTTATTTCTATTGTCGGTGTACCTTATTTCTTATATTTACTTTATAAGGCGAAAGCGTAAGAGGAGGAATAAAAGTGAGTATTTTAAGTGCGAAAAATTTAGAAACAAGTTATGAAAAGCTTACAGTGTTTCGCGATTTAAATGTGGAAATACAAGAAGGAAAAGTAACGACAATTATAGGACCAAACGGGTGCGGTAAATCGACACTGTTAAAAACGATGGGAAGAATTTTAAAGCAAAAGAGTGGTAAAGTATATTTGCAAGGACAGGATTTACATACAATTCCAACGAAAGAAATTGCGAAGCAGTTAGCTCTACTTCCGCAAACTCCAATTGCACCAGGAGAGCTTAAAGTAGAAGAATTAATTTCTTATGGACGTTATCCACATCGAAATAATGTAAATAAGTTAACTTCAAAAGATAAAGAGATGATTGACTGGGCATTAGATATAACGAAAACTTCTGCATTTCGAACGAGACAAATTGCAAATTTATCAGGTGGTCAACGACAAAAGGTATGGCTAGCGATGGCTTTGGCACAAGAGACAGAAGTGTTGTTATTAGATGAGCCAACTACATATCTTGATATGTCTCATCAATTAGATGTATTACAAATTGTGGAGAAATTAAATAAAGACCATAATTGTACGGTCGTTATGGTATTACATGATATTAACCATGCAGCAAGGTTTTCAGATGAAATTATTGCAATGAAGGAAGGAGAAATCGTTACAACTGGTAGCCCAGAAGAAATCATTACAAATGAAGTGTTAAAAGAAGTATTTCATATTGATGCACGTGTCATGATTGATCCGTATAATGGGTCTCCTGTTTGCTTCGGTTATGATAGCGTTGTATTTCAAGAAGAAAAAGTAGAAATATATGTAACGAGTTAAGAAGGGGGGATATAAGATGAACACTACGATTGAAAAACAGCAGATTGTAACATCTAATACTGAACAGTGGAACATGTATTCAAAATTAGATGGTAAGGAATATCAAATTCATATTTCAAAGCCGAGGCAACCAGCACTGGATTCAGGATATCCTGTCATTTACGTATTAGATGGTAATGCCTTTTTTCAAACATTCCATGAAGCGGTTAAAATACAATCAGTTAGAGCGGAAAAAACAGGTGTTTCACCAGCCATTATAGTAGGTATTGGTTATCCAATCGAAGGGGCATTTTCAGGTGAAGAAAGATGTTATGATTTTACGCCTAGCGTAATTTCAAAAGATGCGGCTTTAAAACCAGATGGTAAACCTTGGCCTAAAACAGGAGGAGCACATCATTTCTTTACTTTTATTGAAGAAGAATTAAAGCCGCAAATTGAAAAGAATTTTGAAATTGATAAAGGAAAGCAAACACTATTTGGGCATTCTTTAGGTGGACTATTTGCTTTACATATATTATTTACAAACATAAATGCCTTTCAAAATTATTTTATTAGTAGTCCATCTATTTGGTGGAATAACCAATCTGTGCTTGAAAAAGAAGGGAATCTTATAAATGAATTAAACAAGGCAAAGGTTAAAACAGGAGTATTTCTTACAGTTGGTTCACTTGAACGAGAGCATATGGTTGTAGGGGCAAACGAATTATCAGAGCGCCTTTTCAAAGTAAAACACGATCAGTTTCGATTTACGTTTTATGAGGCGGAAGGGGAGAACCATGCATCTGTTGTACCGACTTCTTTAAGTAAAGGATTGAGATTCATTAGTCAAGTATCCATCGATTAAATGGTTAGTGATTTGAGTGAATCCACATTTTTCTATGATCTGTAGTAGGTTAGATAATAAAACGATTGTTTAATAAAGTGCAAACAAAAGGCTATGGAGAAATTCTCCATAGCCTTTTGTTTTGAGAGGTAGAATTGTCCTTTTTGAAAGTTTTGTTTCAATTTTTCGTCTAAAGAGACAAAAAGTTGTCACAATTCGTTCACAATTAGCATAAACATAAAATAGACGAAATGAACTTATTGCCGAAAAGGCTTGGTTCATTCCAATTATGATTCGTAGAGCTGAAAAAGCACGGATGAAAAGTTCACTATATTCTCAAGGAGGTAGATCGTATGAAAACTATTCTCGCTATCGCTGGACTTATTTGGGTTTTATCGCATGGTATCCCAATTTATGAAGGAGAACAAATTCGCAGTGCTCTAAATAAAAATTTTAATGAATATCATATCATTGATCGGCAAGATAATGTTGTGACAGTTCGTGTAAATGACTGTTTTCATACGGTAACCGTTGAAGGAACTTCAGTAGTGAATGATACAAAAGTATGTGATCAGCAATAATTATATATAGGAAGAAAAAGTCTCAATTTACATGTGTGAAGATTGAGGCTTTTATATTTGGGAATGAATAATAAGCGGGGATGGACAACCCTCGCTTATTATTGTTTTTTAAAAAAAGGAAAGGGTATAATGAAAATTAAGACTGAGAAGCTAACAATGTGTTAAGAATAATCATAAAGTGGAAATATACTCATATGGGGTATCATGCATAGATATTTAATGCTATAATTGGTATACTCGTAAAAGTAATTGTTTTATTGGATGAAGAGAAACTTTAAGAAGGTGATAATATGGGGCATAAAGAGCATGAAGCAGTAACACATAGATCAGAAAAAGAAAAAGAGCAAATTATAAATAGATTGAAGAGAATTGAAGGGCAAGTTCGGGGTATTCAAAATATGATTGAAAATGATCGGTATTGCGTGGATATTTTAGTGCAAATTTCAGCGATTAATGCAGCGATGAAAAAAGTAGGAATGGGTGTATTAAAAAACCATACGAGTCATTGTGTTTCAGGTGCAATTAAAAATGGTAATGGTGACGAAGCAATCGAAGAATTAATGACAGTATTTGAACGTTTTTCAAAAGCGTAAAAACAAGCTAGTGTGTAACTAGCTTGTTTTTTGTTTATCCTTGTATTGGTGTGAAAAAGTGTGTGTAAAATAAACTTTTAGAAAATAATTGAAAAATCATGATAAAAAACCATTGATTACCTTAGGGGGGTATGGTAAGATGTAACTGTGATTAACAAACAATGAATAAACAAGAGGAGGATTTTAAATGGAACAGTTAACATTACAAGTTGAAGGTATGTCTTGTGGACATTGTGTAAATGCTATCGAAAGCAGTGTGAAAGAGCTAAACGGTGTTGAACAAGTGAAAGTTCAATTAGCAGAAGGAACTGTTGAAGTTACTATCGACTCGTCTGCTGTAACATTAAAAGATATCGTTGCTGTAATTGAAGATCAAGGATACGATGTTCAATAATTATTTTTAGATATGGAAATAAATCGTACTTTATAGGAAGTACGATTTATTTTGCTAATAATTATACCTCATAAGGGTATATAGAGGTGAGAGACATGAATGAACAAAAAGAGGCCAATCTTCAAATATCAGGAATGACATGTGCAGCATGTGCAAATAGAATTGAAAAAGGTCTAAAAAAAGTAGAAGGTGTTCATGATGCAAATGTAAATTTTGCACTTGAAAAAACTAAAATAATGTATGATCCCCAAAAAACAAATCCGCAACAGTTTAAAGAAAAAGTTGAATCATTAGGATATGGAATTGTAAGTGATAAAGCTGAATTTACTGTTTCAGGAATGACATGCGCAGCATGTGCCAATAGAGTAGAAAAGCGTTTAAATAAGTTAGAAGGTGTGAACGAGGCGACAGTAAATTTCGCTTTGGAATCGGCTACAGTAGATTTTAATCCTGATGAAATTAATGTAAATGAAATGAAGAGTGCAATTACGAAATTAGGATATAAATTGGAAGTGAAATCAGATGAGCAAGATGGATCAACTGATCATCGCTTACAAGAAATTGAGCGACAAAAGAAGAAGTTTATTATTTCGTTTATTTTATCATTCCCGTTACTGTGGGCAATGGTAAGTCACTTCTCATTTACATCGTTTATTTATTTACCTGATATGCTTATGAACCCTTGGGTGCAACTAGCTCTTGCAACGCCAGTTCAATTTATCATTGGTGGACAGTTTTATGTTGGGGCTTATAAAGCGTTACGTAATAAAAGTGCTAACATGGATGTTCTTGTGGCACTTGGAACGTCGGCCGCCTATTTCTATAGTGTATATTTAAGTATTCAATCTATCGGTTCTTCGGAACATATGACAGACTTATATTTTGAAACGAGTGCGGTACTTATTACACTAATTATTTTAGGAAAATTATTTGAAGCAAAAGCAAAGGGACGTTCATCAGAAGCAATTAAAAAGTTGATGGGTTTACAAGCAAAGACAGCTACAGTTGTGCGAGATGGAACAGAAATGAAAATTTTAATCGAAGAAGTAGTAGCTGGTGATATCGTTTATGTAAAGCCTGGTGAAAAAATTCCGGTAGATGGTGAGATTGTAGAAGGAAAGTCAGCAATAGATGAATCGATGTTAACAGGTGAAAGTATTCCAGTTGATAAAACAATTGGGGATGTAGTAATCGGTTCTACAATGAATAAAAATGGATTTTTAAAAGTGAAAGCAACTAAGGTAGGAAGAGATACTGCATTAGCTCAAATTATTAAAGTAGTAGAAGAGGCTCAAGGTTCAAAAGCTCCTATTCAAAGGGTAGCAGATCAAATTTCAGGTATTTTCGTACCGGTTGTAGTTGTGATTGCTATTATTACATTTGCAGTGTGGATGATATTTGTTACACCAGGTGATTTTGGCGGAGCACTTGAGAAAATGATAGCAGTACTTGTTATCGCTTGTCCATGTGCATTAGGTCTTGCGACACCTACATCTATTATGGCTGGATCAGGAAGATCAGCTGAGTATGGTATTTTATTTAAAGGCGGAGAGCATTTAGAAGCAACGCATCGATTGGATACAGTTATTCTAGATAAAACAGGTACTGTGACAAATGGAAAGCCAGTGTTAACGGATGTAATTGTCGCAGATGGATTCAATGAAGAAGAAATATTACGTTTAGTAGGTGCGGCAGAAAAAAATTCTGAACACCCACTTGCAGAAGCGATTGTAGAAGGAATTAAAGAAAAGAAAATTGATATTCCAAGTTCAGAAACGTTTGAAGCGATTCCTGGATTCGGTATTGAATCAGTCGTAGAAGGGAAACAATTATTAATTGGTACACGCCGATTAATGAAGAAATTCAATATTGATATTGAAGAAGTTTCTAAATCGATGGAAGAGTTAGAACGAGAAGGTAAAACAGCAATGCTTATTGCAATTAATAAAGAATATGCTGGTATAGTGGCTGTTGCAGATACTGTAAAAGATACTTCAAAAGCAGCTATTACAAGGCTTAAGAAAATGGGTCTAGACGTTGTTATGATTACAGGAGATAATACGCAAACTGCTCAGGCGATTGCGGGGCAAGTTGGTATTGAACACGTAATTGCAGAAGTATTACCAGAAGGAAAAGCAGAAGAAGTGAAAAAACTTCAAGCGCAAGGTAAGAAAGTAGCAATGGTTGGAGATGGAATAAATGATGCTCCAGCACTTGCTACAGCGGATATCGGTATGGCAATTGGAACAGGAACGGATGTAGCGATGGAAGCGGCAGATATTACGTTAATTCGTGGCGATTTAAATAGTATTGCTGATGCAATCTTTATGAGTAAGATGACGATAAGAAATATTAAGCAAAATTTATTCTGGGCACTAGCTTATAATGGCTTAGGAATCCCGATTGCAGCGCTTGGTTTCTTAGCGCCTTGGGTTGCAGGAGCAGCGATGGCATTTAGTTCTGTATCGGTCGTATTAAATGCATTACGATTGCAAAGAGTGAAGTTAAAATAATAAAAATGTAAATCTATAGAGTAATTTCATAGGCTTTTAAACAAAAAACAATACTTTGAAATAAGTATTGTTTTTTGTTTATATAGAAAGAAAAAAGATATAATAAAGCAGAAATATTGAATACTAGATGGTAGAAAAGTTAAATGATAGTGTAGTAAGGAGGTTCATATATGTTAAAAGATATGATCATTAGAACATTCCATAAAGAGGATTTAGAACAAGTATTACAGTTGTTCTATGAAACAGTTCATACAATTAATGCAAAAGATTATAACGTGTTACAGCTACAGGCATGGGCACCAGATCAACTAGATAGGGAAAGCTGGTTAAAGTCTTTAGAAAAGAATATTAGTTATGTAGCGGATTATAACGGTATGATAGTCGGATTTGGGGATTATAATGAGGATCATTACGTAGATCGTTTATTTACACATAAAGATTATCAAGGGAAAAGGATAGCTTCATACATACTACAAAAGTTAGAACAAGAAGCAGTGAACTTGGGGCATAGGGGGATTTATACAGAAGCAAGTATTACAGCAAAACCCTTTTTTGAAAGTAAAGGCTTTATTTGCATAAAGGAACAAAAGAAAGAGCATAATGGTCAGATTTTTATTAATTATGTAATGAAAAAAATAGCCCTCTCGTAAACGAGAAGGCTATTTTTCATTATTTTACAGCTTCTTTTAGTTCTTTACCAGCTTTGAAAGCAGGTACTTTAGAAGCTGCGATTTGCATTTCTTCACCAGTTTGTGGGTTACGGCCTGTACGAGCAGCTCTTTCGCGAACTTCGAATGTACCGAATCCGATAAGTTGTACTTTTTCACCAGCAGCTAAAGTGTTAGTGATTGATTCTACTACAGTTTGTACAACTACAGTAGCTTCTTTTTGAGAAATCTCAGCATTTTGTGCTACGTTTTTGATTAATTCTGTTTTGTTCATGTTTTTCACCTCATATGTAAATAATGCTATTTAAGTTGTTATTATAACGTATAAAACATTCGAGAACAAGTGTACGCACATATATTCATAAAAAAAATGGAATTTGTAATATTTTTCAGGATTGCTGTATAGTCGTTCCATTTAAGCGGATACAGATTTTTTCTTTAATTCCGTTTGTTCTTTAGTAGAAGGTAGTTTCTTATTATAAGATATGAAATAAGGTAACGCTACAAATAACATACCTCCTACTAAGTTTCCGAAGAAAACAAAAATGAAGTTTGGAAAATATTCAAACCAAGTTAAATGACCTGCAAAAATTATAGCTGGGATGACAAACATATTGGCTACAACGTGTTGAAATCCAATTGCAACAAAAGTCATAACTGGGAACCAAATGCCGATAATCTTTCCGATAAATTCTTTACTTCCCATACTAAGCCAAACAGCTAAACAAACGAGCCAATTACATCCGATTGCAGAAATGAAGGCTTGTAGTGGTGGATCTTGTAGTTTAGCTTGCGCAATAGAAACTGTTTTTGCTAAAAAAGCTCCCTCTGTTAATCCGACGATATGACCGAAAAAATAAGCAACGAATACAGCACCTATGAAATTGCTCAATGTAACAATAATTAAATTTCGTATGAAATAAAATAAAGTAATTTTCTTTTGAAGCCAGGCCATGGAAACTGTCATCATGTTACCAGTTACTAGTTCACCGCCTGCAAGAATAACGAGAATAAGACCGATAGGGAATACAGCAGCGCCTAGAAAACTAGTAAATGATCCCCAAGCCTTTGGCATTGTTCCAATAACATGAATATCGAGTAAATACCCTAATGCTATGAAAGCACCGCCAAAAAAACCGAGAATTAGCATAGGGAGTAATGATAAATGAGCTTTTTTTCTTCCGGAATTAGCAGCAAGTTCCGTAATTTCTTCTGGTGTAAATACAGACATGAATAATCTCTCCTTAATAAAATGATAAAAGAATAAATGGAACATTTTTAAGAATCTATGTATTATAAAAATATGTTATGACTTCTGTATAAATTTGTCAAAGTGAGCAGGGCTGGAATTAAATATAACTAACATTGTTCGTGTTGTCACATTCATGTAACAATAAGGTTTTAAAGTACTTCTAGAGGTGAGAACATGAATACGTATCACGTAAAAGAAGAACAAAAAAAATCAATCGTCAAGGTATCTATAATTAGTTTTGTAAGTGTAGTAATGATTTCTATAAGTTTGTATTTCTATGCGACAGAAATAGAACGAAAACTAGTAACAGTTACGTGGAATGAAATAGAATCTTCTACAATTCCTAAAGAGTTTCATAATAAAAAAATATTGCAGTTCTCAGATGTACATTTAGGGCCAGAATTCACACTGAAACAATTAGAAAATTTGGTGGAGAAGATAAATGCATTAAGTCCGGATGTAGTAGTTTTCACAGGGGATTTAATAGATAAGTTTGGATCGTATAAAGCCGAAAGAGAAGAAGCGAAAGGGATTTTACAAAAAATACATGCACCCTTAGGGAAATATGCAGTGTTTGGGAATCATGATAGAGGCGGCGGAGGTAGTTTATTTTATAAAAAATATATGGAGGAAGCTGGTTTCGCTGTGTTAGTCAATGAAGTGCAGAAAATTAAAGCGGAAAACGGCAAATATATTACAATATCAGGTTTGGATGATTTTTTATTAGGTAAGCCGCAAATAGACTCAACTTTAAAACATGTAAGGCAACAAGATTTCAATATGTTATTAGTACATGAGCCGGATGTTGTAGACAAAGTAGCACGTTACCCAGTTGATTTTCAAATGTCAGGCCATAGTCACGGAGGACAAGTTCAAATTCCTTTTATCGGTCCATTCATTACGACAAAACTAGCTGAGAGTCATGTTGAAGGTATGTATGAAGTAGAGGGGAAGAGTAAGCCGTTATATTTATATGTAAATCGTGGTATTGGGACAACCCGAATGCCTGTTAGATTTTGGAGTGTACCTGAACTTTCAGTATTTATATTGAAGCAAAAGAGTAACTAATGTATTCAATTCCACATCATCATTCTCAATTTGATTTTGATGAACGAGCGATGTTAATTGGTGGTAAATAAAAAACAACAATAGGTCATATAAAACCTATTGTTGTTTTCATTATTTTTGCAAGGGAATCGCATCGAAATATGTTCTATAGTTACTAGAGAATTCAAAGTTGTTTTTTGCATCCCAATTAATAGACCAAGACATTAGGCCGCGGAATGCAGGATAGCCACTCTCATTTGAAAGTTTATACTTTCCTCCGAAAGGAATTCCCTTAATGATATAATCTAAAGCTTTTTTCATTTCAGTTGGAGAAATATACCCACCACTTGGAGCGGCCGCTGGTGCTGCAGGAAGTCCAATCATTACTTGATCCGAACGAAGAGCTGGGAACATGTTATTTGCATTACCACCTACAGGAAAACCATGTAAGAGCATATCTGCCATAGCGACCTCGTAGTCTGCAGTACCTTGATTGTAGTTATTACCGTCCATTCCAACCCCGCTGCCAGCGTTGTAGTGTTGAACGTGAATGTATGTCAGTTTGTCTTTCACTCCGTAAATAATCGGTAAATATGCACCCCAGATGCTTCCGTATGCACTATAACCGCCTTGAACATAAGCTGTTTCAGGAGCCATGCTTAATAGAAAGTCGGGACCGTAATGATCTGAGATTGTTCGAATAGCCGAAATAAGATTTACGATTTGAGGAGTAGTTGGGTTTTTGAAATTAGTGTCATTTCCGTTTAAGTAAATACCTGATTCAAGGTCAATATCTATTCCATCAAAACCGTATTTATCAATGAGAGATTGTATGGAATTAATAAAGCGTTGCTTAGCGGCATTGTCAGGAAGTAAAACGACTCCATTTTGTCCACCAATTGAAAGAACTACTTTTTTTCCTTTACTCTTTAAATAAGAAATATCTGATTTGAATTCTGCATCTGTACCATACACAGGAGAAAATTCAACAGTAGAACGATCACCACCAGTTTCCCCGAAAGATACATTAATTACATCCCATTTTGGTGAAACGTCTCTTAATTTAATAATGCCAGTACCGTTATCAAAGTTATGCCAGTATCCAACGAGTAGTTTTGATCCTAAATTGTTTGCTGCTTGTGCTTGAAAGGGGGCTAGTGGTAGCAGTAAAAAAATGAATAACGTACAACAAATGAATTTGAACTTGTTTAACATATCAACACTCCTATACAAAAAGTTGTCTAGATGTATAATCTTGTTTATTTAATGATATCTGAAAATTCGTTCTTTCGTAAGGTAGCTATAATTTTCTCAACAATTGTATATGGAAAATTATTAAACCTAATGTAATAATTTTTATAGGAGCTTGCATTACAATTGTTAAATTCAGAATATTTTGATATATTTTAAAGTGTAGGCAAGGTTTTCACATAATACTCTTACATAAATTTCAAAATTACGTTTGGAAGGGGATGTATAAGAGTTGGATAAAAATCTTAAGAAAGACCTCAAAATACGCCACATTACAATGATCTCAATTGGCGGCGTAATAGGAGCTGGTTTGTTTGTTGGAAGTGGGGCAGTTGTGCATTCAGCAGGACCAGGTTCTATCGTTTCATATGCATTAGCAGGACTTCTAGTCGTTTTCGTTATGAGAATGCTTGGGGAAATGGCAGCTATTAACCCGACAAGTGGGTCATTTGCAACATATGCAAGAGAAGCAATTGGTCCATGGGCCGGTTATACAATTGGGTGGCTATATTGGTTTTTCTGGGTAATTGTTATTGCAATAGAAGCCACAGCAGGTGCTGGTATTATTCAATACTGGATTCCAGAAATCCCTCTTTGGTTATTAAGCCTAATATTAACGATTTTATTAACATTGACGAATGTTTTTTCTGTGAAATCATTTGGAGAGTTTGAATATTGGTTTTCTTTTATTAAAGTAATAAGTATTGTTTTGTTCCTTTGTCTTGGACTAGCTGTTATTTTAGGATTTGTACCAGGAACGGAAGCACCTGGCACTTCGAATTTAGTAGGACAAGGAGGATTTATGCCAAACGGTATAAGTTCGGTGCTACTTGGAATTACTGTCGTTATATTTTCATTTATGGGATCTGAGATTGTTGCAGTAGCTGCTGGAGAATCTGCTGAACCTGTAAAAGCAGTAAAAACAGCAACAAATAGTGTAATTTGGCGTATTCTCGTATTTTTCATTGGATCGATTGCTGTAGTTGTTACACTTCTTCCATGGAATTCAGCGAACATATTAAAAAGTCCGTTTGTAGCGGTACTGGAACATATAGGGATACCAGCGGCAGCACAAATTATGAATTTTATCGTTTTAACAGCTGTACTTTCTTGTTTAAATTCTGGTTTATATACGAACTCAAGAATGCTTTTTTCAATGGCAGAAAGAGGAGATGCTCCAAAGGCATTTTTGAAATTGAATAGTAGTGGTGTTCCAGTTCGGGCCGTTTTATTCGGAACGTTCTTCGCTTATATTGGAGTTGTTTTTAGTTATATATCTCCAGATAAAGTCTTTTTATTTTTAGTCAATGCATCTGGCGGAATTGCGTTACTCGTTTATCTCGTTATAGCTGTTTCGCATTTAAAGATCCGTAAAAAAATGGGGAAAGTAGAACAACAAAATTTGAAAGTGAAAATGTGGTTTTTCCCGTATGTAACGTATGTTACAATTGCCGCTATTATAGCTGTTTTAGTTGCGATGCTTGCAATTGAATCTTTACGTTCACAAGCACTTTTGACGATGCTTGTTACTGTTCTTATAATACTTTCTTATTTTATTTTTAATAGAAATAAAAATAGTACAGTATCGAATACTACAAGTAAGAATGAGGAATCTGTGCGATTCTAATTTCTTGTTTTCGAAGAGAGTTACACCCAATCATTGCTATAAAAGAATCATATATAATCATAAAAATGAGTAATTACTATTGTCATAGTGAATATAAACTTTTTTCTTGACTTTTTATACGAAGGCGAGCAAAATGATAAAAAAGGAAGGGGGGATGACGATGGAAGAGTACGTATTAGAGCTGTATAACCTGCTATATACGACAGAATGGCAAGATATTGTTTCGTTTCTAGGAATCGTATTTTGTATGAAAATTGTAATTGTATATATGGAAGAGCAAGGTATGTTCTATTCCTTCTCATCCCCGTTCGATATGCAACGCGAGCCGTTGCTGAACTATGCCAAGGTAAATTACGAACAATTTCCTTTTGTATTTTTCTTTATGATTCGATTTATTACAGCAATTGTAAAGAAAAAGGAAAGTGACGATGAAGAGTGCCACTCAACTTGTAATATAGCGAATGTTCTTTAAGCTAAATACAAGGAGGAGATTTATATGTGGTTTCGATTTCTTATGATTGGTTTCTTTTCATTAACAGCAATTTCTTTAATGGGATATCAAGTGTCTGAAATTTTTCAAGCATATAGCGATACATTTTTTAACAAAAACTAATCGCATTGCTATTTGAATAATAAAGCGATAAAATCCTTCTTAAGAAGTTTTATTAAGAAGGATTTTTTCTTTGTTTTGCCTTGCTGTGTCAAACTATTGTCACATTTACACTGTGAATAGTATGTTAAAATAGTGAGGTTACGTATACATATTTGAAGGAAGAGGGAGTGACCATTTTGGTGGATCAATCAACAAATCAGAAAAGCTATGCTCCTATTGTGATAACGCTTTCTGTAATTGTAAATGCGATTATTTTATTTTTGTTCTTTGGACCTGTTGGCTATGAAGGAGAAGTACATTTTGATGTAACGATTTTACCAATGTTAAACGCAATTTTTAATAGCTTTACGTTCGTATTTTTATTAGCAGCGTTATTCTCTATTATTAAGAAGAATGTGAAAATGCATCGTGGCTTCATCCTAGCAGCATTTACGACGACGTTGCTATTTTGTGTTTCTTATTTATCGTATCATTACTTGGCGCCAGCAACACATTTTGGTGGCGAAGGATTCATTAAATATGTGTATTTCATCATTTTAATTACACATATTATCCTTGCAGCAATTATCGTACCACTTGCATTGTTTGCACTTGTATTTGGTTTTACAAATCAATTAACACGTCATCGTAAAATTGTACGTTGGACGATGCCGATCTGGTTATATGTAAGTTTATCTGGTGTTATTGTTTACTTAATGATCTCACCTTATTATCAATAAAAAAATCTCAGCCTATAGGCTGGGATTTTTTCGTTAGGCAAATATTTTTGTAAAATGAAAAAAATATGGTATACAAAAGTATAGTTGCTTTTTATATAGAAGGGATGGTAAAGGGATATGCAAAATTTTGTATTTCGTAATCCAACGAAACTTATTTTCGGTAAAGGTCAATTAGAGCAATTGAAAACTGAAATTCCACAGTTCGGTAAAAAAGTTCTTCTCGTATACGGGGGAGGCAGCATTAAAAGAAACGGTATTTATGATAATGTAATTTCTATTTTAAAGGATATAAATGCGGAAGTATTTGAATTGACAGGTGTTGAACCGAATCCACGTGTATCAACTGTAAAGAAAGGAATTCAAATTTGTAAAGAGAATGGTGTTGAATTCATTTTAGCAGTTGGTGGAGGAAGTGTAATTGACTGTACGAAGGCAATTGCAGCTGGTAGCAAATATGATGGAGATGTATGGGATATTGTAACGAAAAAAGCATTTGCTAATGAGGCATTACCATTTGGTACTGTACTTACGCTTGCGGCAACAGGATCTGAAATGAATGCTGGTTCTGTCATTACAAATTGGGAAACGAATGAAAAATATGGCTGGGGTAGCCCAGTTACTTTCCCTCAGTTTTCAATTTTAGATCCCCTCCATACTGCGTCTGTGCCAAGGGATCAAACAATTTACGGTATGGTAGATATTATGTCACATGTATTAGAGCAATATTTCCATCATGGAACAAATACAGAATTACAAGATCGTTATTGTGAGTCTGTTTTAAAAACAGTAATTGAGACAGCTCCTAAGCTTTTAAGTGATTTAGAAAATTATGAGCATAGAGAAACGATCTTATATTGCGGTACTATGGCGTTAAACGGGATTTTAGCGATGGGAGTAAAAGGAGACTGGGCAACTCATAATATTGAACATGCAGTTTCTGCGGTTCATGACATACCACACGGGGGTGGCCTTGCGATTCTATTCCCGAACTGGATGAAGCATGTTGTAGATGAAAATGTAAGTCGTTTTAAACAGTTCGCTATTCGTGTATTCGATGTAGAAACAGATGGAAAGACTGATCGAGAAATTGCGTTAGAAGGAATTGAGGTTTTACGTCAATTTTGGACTTCAATTGAGGCACCAGTAAAGTTATCTGATTACGCTATTGGAGAAAATGAAATTGATTTAATGGCGGATAAAGCGATGGCTTATGGCGAATTTGGTAATTTTAAAAAATTAAATAAAGACGATGTTTTAAGCATATATAAAGCTTCCTTATAAGAGAATCGAGAAAAGAAACCCATTTGATATCACAATCAAATGGGTTTCTTTTTGTTGTTTATAACTGTTTGTGATTGTTTTTGGTTATTTATGAATGTTTATGGTTGATTTTTGTGATCGTTTTCATTATACTGTAATCAAAGAAGAGGTGAATAAAATGTTAACTCCTGAACGTCATCAAATGATATTGCAACTTGTAAAAGAGCAGAAGGTTGTTAAATTACAGCAATTAGTGGAAAGAACAGCGAGCTCTGAATCAACAATTCGTCGTGATTTAGCGCAATTGGAAAAACAACGGTTATTAAAAAGAGTTCACGGTGGTGCGGCTGTTTTAACAGGAAAAGGACAGGAGCCGACGATGGTTGAAAAATCATCCAAAAACATTCAAATAAAACAACAAATTGCGAAGTATGCGGCTAGCGTTGTGGAACAAGGTGATTGCATTTATTTAGATGCAGGAAGTACAACATTTGAAATGATTCCATTTTTAATAAATAAGGATGTTACTGTCGTTACGAATGGACTTATGCATATTGAAGCTTTAGTTGAAAATAATATTCGTGCATATTTACTAGGCGGAATGATGAAGAGTAGGACGAAAGCTTTAATCGGTGCAATGGCGCAGGAAAGCATGCAAAAGTATCGTTTTGATAAATGTTTTTTAGGAGCGAATGGTGTACATGAACAGCTTGGTTTTACAACACCAGATCCAGAAGAGGCACTTTTAAAGCAAATGGCATTAACATTAGCAAATGAAGGATATTTCTTAATTGATGAAAGTAAGTTTTCGGAAGTTGCGTTTGCGAAAATTGCCAATGTGGAAGAGGCGAATATTATTACAAACCATTTAGAAATTGATTTAGAAAAATATAAAAGACAAACCAATGTAATTGAGGCTGATAAACAATGATCTATACAGTAACTTTAAACCCATCTATTGATTATATAGTACAAGTTAATTCCTTAGAGTTAGGCGCAGTAAATCGAGCGGAAAAAGATATGAAGTTTCCTGGAGGGAAAGGGATTAATGTTTCTCGCGTTCTTCATCGTTTAGGTGTGGAAAATGTAGCGCTAGGATTTACTGGTGGATTTACCGGTCGATTTATTAAAGATGTATTACAGACGGAAGGTGTAATAACAAACTTCATCCAAGTAAATGAAGATACTCGAATTAATGTGAAAATAAAAGGGAAAGAAGAAACAGAATTAAATGGGCAAGGACCTAGTGTGACTAAGGAACAATTTGAACAATTAATGAAACAAATTGAAAGTATGCAAAAGGGAGATTGTGTTGTACTAGCTGGAAGTGTACCAGCGTCTATCCCAACTACTTTTTATGAATCAATCGCAGCGTTCGGAGGTGAAAAAGGCATTCGTGTAGTAGTAGATGCAAGTGGTAGTGCGCTGCAGCATGTAGTTAAAAATAAACCATTTTTAATAAAGCCTAATCATCATGAACTTGGTGAGTTATTCGGAGTAGAGATTTCCACAGTAGAAGATGTTTTACCATATGGAAGAAAATTAGTTGAACAAGGTGTAGAGCACGTTATTGTATCAATGGCCGGAGATGGAGCTTTATTATTTACGGCAGAAGGTATATATGAAGCAACTATTCCAAAAGGCGTTGTAATTAATTCGGTTGGGGCTGGAGATTCTCTCGTTGCGGGATTTGTAGGAAGATATGAACAGACAAAAGATATTGAAAAGGCATTTCAATATGGCGTTGCAACAGGGAGTGCAACAGCATTTTCAGCCGATTTATGTGAAAAGGAAAAAGTAGAAGAATTATTGTCGCAAGTAATTGTAACTAAGCGATAGGGGGAAGCAACATATGAAAATTACAGAACTATTAAAAAGGGATACAGTTATTATGAATTTGACAGCTTCAAATAAAGAAGCTGTCATAGATGAGTTAGTTGAGAAATTAAACGGGGCAAATCGTTTAAATAGCAAAGCTGAATTTAAAGAAGCTATTTTAAAAAGGGAGTCACAAAGTACAACCGGCATTGGTGAAGGGATTGCTATACCTCATGCGAAAACAAAAGCTGTTAAGCAACCAGCGATTTGTTTTGGTAGAAGTGTAAGCGGTATCAACTATGAATCGCTTGACGGACAACCTGCGCATTTATTTTTTATGATTGCTGCAAGTGAAGGGGCGAATAATACGCATTTAGAAACGTTATCACGCCTATCTACACTATTAATGGATGAAGGGTTTCGTAAGCAATTGTTAGAAGCGAAGGATGAAGAAGAACTTCTTCGTTTATTTGATGAAAAAGAAAATGAAAAAGAAGAAGAAGAGGTTGAAGTTGCAAAACCAGAAGGGAATGAACCGTACGTATTAGCTGTTACAGCTTGCCCGACTGGAATCGCTCACACATATATGGCTGCAGATAGCTTGAAAGCAAAAGCAGCAGAGCTAGGAATTGCAATTAAAGTTGAAACGAATGGATCAACAGGTATAAAAAACGGTTTAACGAAAGAGGATATTGAACGCGCAACAGCTATAATTGTTGCAGCAGATAAACAAGTAGAAATGAATCGTTTTGCTGGTAAACATGTTATTCAAGTGCCAGTCGCTGACGGGATTAGAAAAACTGAAAAACTTCTTAATCGGGCTGTAAAACAAGATGCACCAATCTTTAAAGGTGTAAAAGAGGATGGAAAGGCAGAAAATACGGAGAAAGAAAATGGATTAGGAATTTATAAGCATTTAATGAACGGCGTAAGTAATATGCTTCCATTCGTTGTTGGTGGCGGGATTTTAATTGCGCTAGCGTTTTCGTTTGGTGGTATAAAAGCAGAAGGTCCTTTAGCTGAATTGTTCATGTCTATTGGAGGAGGGGGAACAGGGGCATTTTTATTCCTTGTACCAATTTTAGCAGGGTTTATTGCTAGTTCTATTGCTGATCGTCCTGGTTTTATGCCCGGTGTTGTCGGAGGATTTTTAGCGGCACATGCGAATGCTGGATTTTTAGGTGGATTAATTGCTGGTTTCTTAGCCGGATATGTTGTTTTAGGATTGAAAAAATTATTTTCAGGCCTACCAGTACAATTAGAAGGAATTAAACCTGTATTGTTATATCCGGTCTTTGGATTATTGATTACAGGAGTTGTTATGCAAAAAGTAGTAATTCCGCCTGTAGTAGCATTGAATGAAATGTTAACAGGATGGTTAAATGGTTTGAACGGTACAAATGCTATATTACTAGGTCTTATTTTAGGTGCGATGATGGCAATTGATATGGGTGGTCCAATTAATAAAGCAGCATTTACGTTTGGTATTGCTGCGATAGAAGCGAAGAACTTTGGGGTACATTCAGCGGTTATGGCTGGTGGTATGGTGCCACCGCTTGCAATTGCGTTAGCAACTACCTTCTTTAAATCGAAGTTTACAGAAGCGGAACGTAAGTCTGGTTTAACAAATTATATTATGGGGGCATCGTTTATTACAGAAGGTGCGATTCCGTTTGCAGCAGCAGATCCGGTTCGGGTAATTGTCAGTTGTGTTGTCGGTTCAAGTATTGCAGGTGCATTATCAATGTTATTCCAAATTACATTACCAGCACCGCATGGTGGATTGTTTGTTATCGCTTTAGTAAATAAACCAGTGTTATATATTTTATCGATATTGATAGGGGCAGTTGTTTCTGCTCTTATGATGGGAATTTGGAAAAAGAAAGTTAAATAATACGTGTAAAGGGAGTAGCTTTTATTAGCTGCTCCTTTTTATTACAAAAAAGGAGGTTGATAATTGGAGAATGATGAATTTTGGTAAAAGATGTAATGAAATATGATTTTTTTGTAACAAAAAAGTAATACTGTAATTTTTTCTGGAAAAAAATTCTGGTGCTTGTATGTGGAAAATATATGAAAACTATTGGGAATTCTATTGGAAATGTAATTCATTAATATGGAAATTTATGTTACAGCTCATTAATCGTATATTACGAATGGTTTGTAATTGTGTGTTTTCTAAAAATCTTAAAAATCCGTTGCTATAATAAAAATACGAAAACAAAGCAAATGGAGGCTATTCATGAAAAAATTATTAGGTATAGCAACGGCGGCAGTTTTTGGTCTTGGGATTTTTGCAGGTTCTGCGAAAGCGGAAACGATTGTAACAACAGACGTATTAAATGTTAGAGAAAACCCAACTGTAGAGTCTAAGCTTGTAGGTAAAATGTTAAGTGGAAATAAATTAGATGTTGTAAATACAGAAAACGGATGGACAAAAATTAAATTAAATGGTCAAGAAGCATTTGTAAGTGCTGAATTTACAAAAAGTACATATTATGTGACGGCGGGTGTGTTAAATGTTCGCGCTGGAGCGAATACTGACTCAGAAATTCTTGGAAAACTGAATAAAAATGATGTAATTGAAACGACAAATCAAGTTCAAAATGAATGGTTGCAATTTGACTATAATGGAAAAACAGGATATGTTCATGTGCCATTTTTAACAGGAACGGCACCAGTGATTGAAAAGAAAGAAGTTGCAACGAAAGAAGAAGCGCCGGAAAGAGTAAATACGCCGGTTAAAAGTAATAAAGTAGTTAAGAGTAAAGAATCTGTTAAGAATGTAGAATCAAGTAAACCTGTGGCAAAACAGCAGTCAACTACGAAACAAGTTGCGAAATCTAATGAAACAAGTGCACCGACTAGTGGACGTGAAATAACGGTAGAAGCGACAGCATATACAGCAGATCCGAGTGAAAATGGTTCGTATGGTGGTCGTGTATTAACTGCAATGGGGCATGACTTAACAGCGAATCCAAATATGAAAGTAATTGCTGTTGATCCTAAAGTAATTCCACTTGGATCAAAAGTATGGGTAGAAGGATATGGAGAAGCGATTGCTGGAGATACTGGTGGTGCGATTAAAGGAAATCGTATTGATGTTTTAGTTGGATCAGATGGTAGTGCGAATAGCTGGGGGCGCAAATCTGTAAAAGTGAAAGTTATAGAGTAGTATATGTGTATTAATATAAAAGGCGGTTGCTTGAAAGTATGTAAGCAATCGCCTTTTATGGATTATTGAAAAGGATAAATAGTTTTACCTGTAATAATTTTATATGCGCTGCAAAATTGGTTTTGTATATACTCTGTATCTTTATTTTCTAGATGTAATGTTGTTTCTTGGAGAGCAGAATGAAAAGAACGTAGTAAACAATTTAAGGCGAAGTATAATTCTTCTTGTGAACAATTGTGTTCTTTTGTAGCAGTAGCTAAAATGAGGTCTTTTGTCAAAGATGAAAAATTGATAGTGGATTGTTTCATAGTTAACTCATCCTCTCGAAGGTATTTTTAATCATGTATATGCGGAATTGGACAAACTATGTTCTTTTTTATTTATAATTTCATGTACCGTAATGAAAGAACTTGCAATCATGCCGTTAAAATTGGTAAGATTGGATATAATCAATAGATGGAGTACATTACATAAAGAGAGTTGAATGATATGGGAGAAGTGCAACGTGAAAAAGTTGCTGTCATCATTGGACCAACTGCTGTTGGGAAGACGAAGTTAAGTATTGATCTTGCCAAAGCGTTAAATGGTGAAATTATAAGTGGAGATTCCATGCAGATTTATCGTACGATGGATATTGGAACCGCAAAGGTGACGAAAGAAGAGATGGACGGAATTCCACATTATATGGTTGATATAAAAAATCCAGAAGAATCATTTTCGGTTGCCGAATTTCAAGAACGTGTTCGTAAGCATATTCGCGAGATTACAGAGCGTGGTAAATTGCCGATTATCGTTGGTGGAACTGGTCTGTATATACAATCTGTTTTATTCGATTATCAGTTTACGGATGATGCTGGTGATGCTATATACCGAGAACAAATGGAAAAGTTAGCATTAGAACGTGGTGTGGAATATGTACATAAGAAATTACAGGAAGTAGACCCAGAAAGCGCTGAGCGTATTCATGCAAATAATGTACGCCGTGTCATTAGGGCGTTAGAAATTTTCCACACGACGGGTGAAAAAATGAGTGATCAACTTGAAAAACAAGAAAACGAGTTATTATACGATGTTTCCTTAATTGGCTTGACAATGGATCGTGAAATGCTATACGATCGCATTAACTTACGAGTTGATATAATGATGGACCAAGGTTTATTAGAAGAAGTAGAAGGGTTGTATAATCGAGGGATACGAGATTGTCAATCTATTCAAGCGATTGGGTATAAAGAGATATATGATTATTTTGAGGATCGTGTCTCTTTAGAAGAAGCGGTATCACAATTAAAGACGAATTCACGTCGTTATGCAAAACGTCAATTAACGTGGTTCCGTAATAAGATGGATGTCACATGGTTTGATGTTACAGACGGTGAAAAAACGTCAGAAATTTTACGATACATAGAAGGAAAGCTACAACTAAAGTCGAATAATAGTAAGTAGAGAAAAAGAGGAGGATTCGACATGAAGCAATCAATCAATATTCAAGATCAGTTTTTAAATCAACTCCGTAAAGAGAATACGTTTGTTACGCTGTACTTATTAAATGGTTTCCAGCTTCGTGGATTAATTAAAGGATTTGATAATTTTACAGTCCTACTGGAAACAGAAGGTAAGCAACAGCTTATTTATAAACATGCAATTTCTACATTTGTACCACAAAAAAATGTTTCAATTGAATTAGAATAGTAATGAATTATTGTACATAACAAAAAAGAGCGAAATTTCTCGCTCTTTTTTTATTTGCTATAAACAATAAATAGTGAAATTTAAGCGATTCTAAATACAGTTAGACGAATGTTAGTGTTTCCTGTTGCAGGGATCGTAATCTCGTTAAGAGTAGATTGGACAGAAATGTTTGCTCCTGCAGCTAATGTTTCGATTGTAGTAAATGAAAGTGAGTCGCCTATTAAATTTGAAGAGAAGTTGTCAGTTGCGACTGCTCCATTTATTGAAATTCCTACTCCGAGTGGCGCACATCCTGGTGCAGTTGTAGAGATGGATACGCTAATTACATAAATACCACCGTTGATAACTGTAACTGTGTCTGTGCCATTAAAGATAATATTATTTACGTTAATTGCAGTACTGAAGATAAAGTTATTAAATTGTAGTACTGTTTGTTGAATGTTGTTTGTTACAACAATTGTTGCTATAGGGAAGCTAGGTCCAGTAGGCCCAGTAGGTCCGGTAACTCCTATACCAGTAGCGCCCGTTGGCCCTTGAACACCTTGAGGTCCAGTAGCGCCAGTAGCGCCCGCCGGTCCTTGAGCACCTTGAGGTCCAGTGGCACCGGTAGCACCTGCCGGTCCTTGAACGCCTTGAGGCCCAGTGGCACCAGTAGCACCCGCCGGTCCTTGAACGCCTTGAGGCCCAGTGGCACCAGTAGCACCCGCCGGTCCTTGAATACCTTGAGGTCCGGTAGCACCTGTATTACCTTGAGGTCCCTGAGGTCCAGTAGGTCCAGGAGGCCCACCAGAAGGTCCAGTAGGTCCGGTAACTCCTATACCAGTAGCACCCGTTGGCCCTTGAACACCTTGAGGTCCAGTGGCACCAGTAGCACCCGCCGGCCCTTGAGCACCCTGAGGTCCAGTAGCGCCGGTAGCGCCCGTGTTACCTTGAGGTCCAGTAGCGCCGGTAGCACCAGTAGCACCTGTGTTACCTTGAACGCCTTGAGGTCCAGTAGCGCCGGTAGCACCCGCCGGTCCTTGAGCACCTTGAGGTCCAGTGGCACCAGTAGCACCTGTGTTACCTTGAACACCTTGAGGTCCAGTAGCACCAGTAGCACCCGCCGGTCCTTGAATACCTTGAGGTCCGGTAGCACCAGTAGCACCTGTATTACCTTGAACGCCTTGAGGTCCAGTAGCACCAGTAGCACCTGTATTACCTTGAACGCCTTGAGGTCCAGTAGCACCGGTAGCACCCGCCGGCCCTTGAGCACCCTGAGGTCCAGTAGCGCCGGTAGCGCCCGTGTTACCTTGAACGCCTTGAGGTCCAGTGGCACCAGTAGCACCTGTGTTACCTTGAACGCCTTGAGGTCCAGTGGCACCAGTAGCGCCCGCCGGTCCTTGAATACCTTGAGGTCCAGTAGCGCCGGTAGCACCCGCCGGTCCTTGAGTACCTTGAGGTCCAGTAGCGCCGGTAGCACCTGTGTTACCTTGAACGCCTTGAGGTCCAGTAGCGCCGGTAGCACCCGCTGGTCCTTGAATACCTTGAGGTCCAGTAGCGCCGGTAGCACCCGCTGGTCCTTGAATACCTTGAGGTCCAGTAGCGCCGGTAGCACCCGCTGGTCCTTGAATACCTTGAGGTCCAGTAGCGCCGGTAGCACCTGTGTTACCTTGAACGCCTTGAGGTCCAGTGGCACCAGTAGCACCTGTGTTACCTTGAACGCCTTGAGGTCCAGTAGCGCCGGTAGCACCCGCCGGCCCTTGAACGCCTTGAGGTCCAGTGGCACCAGTAGCACCTGTGTTACCTTGAACGCCTTGAGGTCCAGTAGCGCCGGTAGCACCCGCCGGCCCTTGAACGCCTTGAGGTCCAGTGGCACCAGTAGCACCTGTATTACCTTGAACGCCTTGAGGTCCAGTGGCACCAGTAGCACCTGTATTACCTTGAACGCCTTGAGGTCCAGTGGCACCAGTAGCACCTGTATTACCTTGAACGCCTTGAGGTCCAGTGGCACCAGTAGCACCTGTATTACCTTGAACGCCTTGAGGTCCAGTGGCACCAGTAGCACCTGTATTACCTTGAACGCCTTGAGGTCCAGTGGCACCAGTAGCACCTGTATTACCTTGAACGCCTTGAGGTCCAGTGGCACCAGTAGCACCTGTATTACCTTGAACGCCTTGAGGTCCAGTGGCACCAGTAGCACCTGTATTACCTTGAACGCCTTGAGGTCCAGTGGCACCAGTAGCACCTGTATTACCTTGAACGCCTTGAGGTCCAGTGGCACCAGTAGCACCTGTATTACCTTGAACGCCTTGAGGTCCAGTGGCACCAGTAGCACCTGTATTACCTTGAACGCCTTGAGGTCCAGTGGCACCAGTAGCACCTGTATTACCTTGAACGCCTTGAGGTCCAGTAGCACCCGCCGGCCCTTGAGCACCCTGAGGTCCAGTAGCACCAGTAGCACCTGTATTACCTTGAACGCCTTGAGGTCCAGTGGCACCAGTAGCACCTGTATTACCTTGAACGCCTTGAGGTCCAGTAGCACCCGCCGGCCCTTGAGCACCCTGAGGTCCAGTAGCGCCGGTAGCGCCCGTGTTACCTTGAACGCCTTGAGGTCCAGTGGCACCAGTAGCACCCGCCGGCCCTTGAGGTCCTTGAGGTCCAGTAGCGCCGGTAGCACCCGCCGGCCCTTGAGGTCCTTGAGGTCCAGTAGCACCCGTGTTACCTTGAGGTCCAGTCGGTCCAGGAGGCCCACCAGAAGGTCCGGTCGGTCCTGTAACTCCTATACCAGTAGCACCGGTAGCGCCAGTAGCCCCTGTATTACCTTGAGGTCCCTGAGATCCGGTAGCGCCAGTAGCGCCCGTATTACCTTGAGGTCCTTGAGGTCCAGTGGCCCCAGTAGCCCCAGCAGGTCCTTGAGATCCGGTAGCGCCAGTAGCGCCCGTGTTACCTTGAGGCCCTTGAGGTCCAGTGGCCCCAGTAGCCCCAGCAGGTCCTGTGTTACCTTGAGGTCCGGTAGCACCAGTAGCGCCCGTGTTACCTCGAGGTCCGGTAGCACCAGTAGCGCCTGTGTTACCTTGAGGTCCAGTGGCGCCAGTAGCGCCCGTGTTACCTCGAGGTCCGGTAGCACCAGTAGCGCCCGTGTTACCTTGAGGTCCAGTAGCACCAGTAGCGCCTGTGTTACCTTGAGGTCCAGTGGCGCCAGTAGCGCCCGTGTTACCTTGAGGTCCAGTGGCACCAGTAGCGCCCGTGTTACCTTGAGGTCCAGTGGCACCAGTAGCGCCCGTGTTACCTCGAGGTCCGGTAGCACCAGTAGCCCCCGTATTACCTTGAGGTCCAGTAGCACCAGTAGCCCCCGTATTACCCCGAGGTCCGGTAGCGCCAGTAGCACCGGTAGCCCCTGCTGGCCCAGTAGGTCCAGTAGGTCCTTGAATGAATGAAGCAGAATTAACTAGAGCGGTTTGTAATGCTGCGATTAATTTAAGAAGCTCTTGAAGTGTGCAAGGGTCAATTCGGAATAGTTTTGTAATGGATAGTAAATAGTTAATTAGATTTTGAAGCTCGATAAATACAGCGCTTGCTACGAAAGTTGGATTTTTTAATATAGTTATTAAGTTTTTAATAATAGCTAACCCTTGTGCTTTCAGGGAGGAAGTAGCATCTAGTGAACAAATAAATTTACTTAGTAGGTTCAATGTATCAATTAGATCTTCAATATTTTGGGGAGATGGATTTGCGAAAAGTTTTGGGATTATTTTTGTTAAATCGATAATGATTGCGCGGAATGTTCTAAGTTGTGCCTTAGTAACTGGGATTGATGGAGTATTTGGAATTCGTCCAGCGCTACTTGGAAAGCATGGTTTGGAGAATTTGTTCTGACTGTCGTTATAATGAGACATTAAATCTCTCCTTTCTAATGAGGATATGAACGAAACTCATCATAGTAGATGCAAAAATTAGTTAAATGGTCATAGTAAAATCGTTTGTTTGAAGAAAAAATAGAAAAAACGCCTTATAATAAGGCGTTTTTTCTATTTTCTGCGTATTGATAATATCGTTTTAGTGAAATCTTTGATTTGAAGCCAGCTAGCTTTATAATTTCTGACTCCGGAGTTTCTTTTTTTATTAAGTTTAAAATATAGGTGTTACGAAAGTGTTGTCCTGAGATTCCTTTGCGTAAATTAGCTCTGGATACTTCAAGGCGAATCATTTTTTGGATAGCGATTTCTGTTAATCCCTTCGGTGCATCATTTTCGTATACCCATCTATATGTTCCGCGATTAAAATCGAATGCGACAAATAATGGGTCATTACTATGATATTTTGGACGAACGGGTTCGGGGATGCTTTTGTAATAAGTATATAGTTGTTTTTTGTCTTCGCTAGTTAAAGTAATTGTTCTTTCTACTCCTGCAGTTGCAGGTATAGATAATGTGTTAGTTTCAAAGTGGACGTGATGCATAGTTAATGCTGTAAGTTCCTGTAAGGATAATCCATAGTCAATTAATAAATTTAAAATAGCGATATTACGATCCATCAATAAAGGGCGTACAGGACGTTGTTTTTCTGAAAGTCCTTCTAATGAAGTGACTATATGTTTTAATCTTTTTTCTTCATCAGATGAAATGAAATCTTCATTGCGGAGTGTGCGGTCTGGTTGAATAGAAATTTCCATGTTCTTTAATGGGTTGGGAATATTTAGAAAGTGATGCATTCGATTTAATACAATGAATACACGGTGCATCGTTTTCTCTGAGTAATGTCGATTCTTTTTTAAGTCGGAAAAGTAATCTTCGTAGTCTTTTGTACAAAGTGTAGCCCATATATTACTGGAAGGGAGCTTTTTGTTTTTTTCTAACCAATGTCCGAAATCTTCAATGTCATAAACATAACGTTTAATGGTTGAAGGTTTTCGGCCTTTATTCAATAAAAAAATAGAAAAGGCTTGTATTGTATCATGGAATTCCGTTGTCTCCATAGTCCCACCACCTTCATTATTTCTTTTATTATAGCAAACTTTTCTGAAAATAGTCATTTGCAAAGGAGACAAGAATAATAATATTTGGTGAGTGGATAAAATGAGGTGATTGTATGGAACAATCGATGCGAAAGAAAAATAATAATCAAATTAACATTGTGTTAAATCATCGAAAGAAAATTTCTTTACCGGCTGCAGAAAATAAAACAGTAATTTCAAATGAAACTACTACGAAACATGAGATGCTGCAAAGAATTGAAGAAGAGATGGGAAAACTCGTTGGGATGGATGATATAAAAAAGATAATAAAAGAAATATATGCTTGGATTTATGTGAATAAAAAAAGACAAGAAATAGGATTGAAGTCTGAGAAGCAAGTACTCCATATGTTGTTTAAAGGCAATCCGGGTACAGGGAAGACAACTGTTGCTAGAATGATAGGAAAATTGTTATTTGAGATGAATATTCTATCAAAAGGGCACTTAGTTGAAGCTGAACGTGCAGATCTTGTAGGAGAGTACATCGGTCATACGGCTCAAAAAACAAGAGATTTAATAAAAAAAGCAATGGGGGGAATTTTGTTTATTGATGAGGCTTATTCATTAGCACGAGGGGGAGAAAAAGATTTTGGAAAAGAAGCAATTGATACGCTCGTAAAACATATGGAAGATAAACAACACGGTTTTGTATTGATTTTAGCTGGATATTCCAGAGAGATGAATCACTTTCTTTCATTGAATCCAGGACTGCAATCTCGTTTTCCGTTTATAATTGAGTTTGCGGATTACTCAGTAAATCAGCTGTTAGAAATAGGGAAGAGGATGTATGAAGAACGTGAATATCAGTTATCGAAAGAGGCTGAATGGAAATTTAGAGATCATTTACATGCTGTAAAGTACTCATCGCAAATTACATCCTTTAGTAATGGACGATACGTCCGGAATATTGTTGAAAAATCGATTCGTACACAAGCTATGCGGTTGTTACAAGAGGATGCGTATGATAAATATGATTTGATTGGAATATCAAGCAGTGATTTGATGCTTGAAGAGGAGACGCACAGTACGTAAGCTGTGCGTCTGTTTTTCTGTATAAGTGCTTCTATTATTTTTTTGCTTTTTCTTGATAAGATTTATGGAATCGTTCCATTTTAGCACTTTTTTCGTGTGCGGAATTAGGGTCGTGTCCAATTTGACCTACTGAGCTTTTTTGAGCCCCTTTATTCACATGGTTTGTCATTTGTATTCACCTCGCTTTGAGGATTAGTATAAACATTCTGTAAAGAAAAACTCATTAGAAAAGAAAAACCCCTTTACGATTTGTAAAGAGGCTGGATTGCTATTTATGCATTGAACGTTCGTTTGTGTCGATGCGTCTATGCGGTAAATGCCATTTGTAATGAATAGAAACCATGCGGAAGCAAACAATTAAAATGAATAAGGTGTATAGAGCCCAATCGCTAACAATAATTTGAGCGCCGATTAAGAAACCTGCCAGAATCGTCCAAAAAGCATATACATCAGCTCGAAGAACGAGAGGTTTTCTACGGGCTAAAAGATCGCGGATAATACCGCCTCCAATGCCAGTTAAAACGGCTGCTACGATTGTAGCGCTAATTGGTAAATTTAATTTTTGAGCGTATAATGCCCCTTGTACGGCAAATGCTGATAAGCCGATAGCATCAGTGATGTTTTCCCACTTTTTCCAGTGTCTAATTAATTTATTTGGAAAAAGAAAAATAATCGTCATTGATAAAAGTGCGATTTGGAATAACATGTCTTGTTGCCAAAACGCGACAATCGGATAACCGATTAATAAATTACGAAGGGCACCTCCCCCAAATGCGGTTGCCATTCCTAAAATATACACCCCGAAAATATCATAATCCTCTTCCATTGCAACAATAGCCCCGCTTAATGCGAAAGCAATTGTGCCTATGATGCTAAAAATCTCCCATGCCATGAATTTTCTCCCCCGCTAACTAGATGAAATGTGCTTCCTCTGCTATTATATTAGAAGGTTTAAATTTCGAAAAGGATGAGTGAACATATTTGATGGAAGAAAAAGAGAAAGTCATATTAGTGGGCTGTCAATTGCCGCAAGATGATGATGAAAAATTTATGCATTCCATGAAAGAACTTGCATCATTAGCGAAAACTGCACGAGCAGAATTGTTAGTGTCTACAACGCAAAAACGACCGAAGTTTCATCCGGCGACTTATATAGGTAAAGGTAAATTAGAAGAGCTTACAATGTTAACTGAAGAACTAGAACCGGATGTTATCGTATTTAATAACGAATTAACACCGAGTCAAATTCGGAATTTATCCGCAGTATTAGATGCGAGGGTAATTGATCGAACGCAACTCATATTAGATATTTTTGCGCAACGTGCGAAGTCGAGAGAAGGGAAGCTTCAAGTAGAATTAGCTCAGTTGCAATATACAATGCCGCGTCTTATGGGGCAAGGATTGTCTTTATCACGTCTTGGTGGTGGTATTGGAACGAGAGGGCCAGGTGAAACGAAACTTGAGACTGATCGTCGTCATATTCGAGCGCGCGTTGATGAAATAAAGAAGCAACTTGCAGTTGTTGTGGAGCATCGAAAAAGATATCGTGAAAGAAGAAAAGATAATAAAGTATTCCAAGTTTCATTAATAGGATATACGAATGCGGGAAAATCTACACTGTTTAATAGATTAACGGAAGCTGATACGTTTGAAGAGAATTTGTTGTTTGCGACGCTAGACCCGACGACAAGGAAGATGCCGTTACCTTCTGGTTATACAGTATTACTAACTGATACGGTTGGTTTTATACAAGATTTACCTACGTCATTAATTGCTGCATTCCGTTCGACGTTAGAAGAAGCTGGTGAAGCGGATGTTATTTTACATGTTGTGGATTCTGCAGATCCTAATTATGTAGGGCATGAGAAAACAGTAAAACAATTATTGTCAGAACTCGAAATAAATCATATTCCTATTATTACGTTATATAATAAAAAAGATGAATTACATCAAAACTTTATTCCGTTTCCGAAAAATGACTTCTTAATGACTAGTGCTTTTGAAGAAAAGGATCTATTACATATAAAAGAAGCGATAGAAACGAAAATGAAGGAAGAAATGAATCGTTATCAAGTGGAGATTCCTCCGAGTGAAGGTAAGTTATTAACTCTATTAAAGACGGAGACGCTATTAACAAAAATGGAGTTTTTGGAAGATAAATTTGTATATGATTGCGCGGGGTATATTTTTGCTCATTCATCGCTTAATGTACAATTAAAGAGATTTTTAGTGGAAGAAGGAGAAAATAAAAATGTTTGATCGTTTGAAAAATGGAGAAAAAATTGCTCCAATCGTAAAAGAAGTAGAGAGCCAAATTACAGAAGTACATAAACGTGCGGATGAAGTAATTGAAAGTAATCAGTTTCGTGTGTTAGAAAGTTTTCGTAAACATAAAATTAGCGATTCACATTTTATTCCAACGACAGGTTACGGTTATGACGATATTGGTCGTGATACGTTAGAAAAAGTGTATGCAGATGTATTTGGAGCGGAAGCTGGTCTTGTTCGTCCGCAAATTATTTCAGGTACTCACGCAATTTCAACAGCGCTATTCGGTATTTTACGTCCGGGAGATGAGTTATTGTACATCACTGGTAAGCCGTATGATACGTTAGAGGAAATTGTTGGTGTACGCGGAAAAGGTGTAGGGTCATTCAAAGAATATAATATTGGTTATAATGCAGTTCCGCTTACTGAAGAGGGGCTTGTTGATTTTGGAGCTGTTGCGGCTGCCATTCATAGTAATACGAAAATGATCGGTATTCAGCGCTCAAAAGGTTATGCTACTCGTCCGTCGTTTACTATTTCTCAAATTAAAGAAATGATAGCGTTTGTTAAAGAAATTAAACCGGATGTTGTCGTGTTTGTAGATAACTGTTATGGTGAGTTTATTGAAGAGCAAGAGCCATGTCATGTTGGTGCAGATTTAATGGCAGGTTCGCTTATTAAAAACCCGGGTGGGGGAATTGTTAAAACTGGTGGTTACATTGTTGGTAAAGAACAGTATGTTGAAGCGTGTGCATATCGTTTAACATCTCCAGGAATCGGTGCGGAAGCAGGGGCATCTTTATACAGTCTGCAAGAAATGTATCAAGGTTTCTTCTTAGCGCCGCATGTAGCAGGACAAGCGCTAAAAGGTGCGATTTTTACAGCTGCATTTTTAGAAAAGTTAGGAATGAATACATCACCAGCGTGGAATGCACCAAGAACGGATTTAATTCAATCTGTTCAATTTGATGACAAAGATCGCATGATTGCATTCTGCCAAGCAATTCAATATGCATCCCCGATTAATTCTCACTTCACTCCATATGCTAACTATATGCCGGGGTATGAAGATGATGTAATTATGGCTGCGGGAACTTTTATTCAAGGTGCAAGTATTGAATTGTCAGCTGATGGTCCAATTCGTCCGCCTTATGTTGCTTACGTACAAGGTGGGCTAACTTATTCGCATGTGAAGATTGCGATCTGTTCTGCAATTGATGCATTAATTGAAAAAGAATTATTAACAATTTCTTAAAGGGAAGCTGTCGATTTCGACAGCTTTTTTTCGTGTGAAAGTAATGATTTATTGCATTAGAAAAAAGAATGAAAAAACTTTTAAAAAAATCATGTAAGAAAAGCTAACATCTATTGACATCAAACATAACATGGTATAAAATGAGAAGCAGTTAAGGCGAAGGAGGAACTGAAACGATGAAAGAAGATAGACGTTCTGCCCCGCTGTTTCCTATTGGTATTGTTATGGATTTAACACAATTATCTGCACGTCAAATTCGCTACTATGAAGAGCATAATCTTGTTTCTCCAACCCGTACAAAGGGGAATCGTAGATTATTTTCATTTAACGATGTAGATAAGTTGTTAGAGATTAAAGATTTATTAGATCAAGGCTTGAATATGGCTGGTATTAAACAAGTGTTACTAATGAAAGAAAATCAAACAGAAGCAGTGAAAGTAAAAGAAGAAACGAAAGAAATTTCAAAAACTGAGCTTCGCAAAATACTTCGAGACGAACTACAACATACAGGTAGATTTAATCGAACTTCATTGCGACAAGGTGATATTTCAAGGTTTTTTCACTAAAGAGAACTGATTCTGAAGGTGTTTAGAGGGACTAAGGAGGAATTTATAATGGCTAGGTACACAAAAGAAGATATTTTCCGTTTGGCGAAAGAAGAGAATGTAAAGTATATACGTTTACAATTTACGGACCTTTTAGGAGTAATTAAAAACGTAGAAATTCCAGTGAGCCAATTAACAAAAGCTCTTGATAACAAAATGATGTTTGATGGATCTTCTATTGAAGGTTTCGTACGTATTGAAGAATCTGATATGTACTTATATCCAGACTTAGATACTTGGGTGATTTTCCCTTGGACAGCTGAAAAAGGTAAAGTAGCTCGATTGATCTGTGATATTTACAATGCAGATGGCACTCCATTTGAAGGGGATCCACGTAACAACTTAAAACGTGTATTAAAAGAAATGGAAGCTTTAGGATTCTCAGATTTCAATCTTGGACCAGAGCCAGAATTCTTCCTATTCAAAGTAGATGAAAAAGGAAATCCAACATTAGAATTAAACGATAACGGTGGATACTTCGACCTTGCGCCGATGGATCTAGGGGAAAACTGTCGTCGTGATATCGTTCTTGAACTTGAAGAAATGGGCTTTGAAATTGAAGCGTCTCACCATGAGGTTGCTCCAGGGCAGCACGAAATTGACTTCAAATATGCAAATGCAATTCGTTCATGTGATGACATTCAAACATTCAAACTTGTTGTAAAAACAATTGCTCGTAAACACGGTTTACACGCAACATTTATGCCAAAACCATTATACGGTGTGAACGGTTCAGGTATGCACTGTAACTTATCACTATTCAAAAATGGTGAGAACGTATTCTATGATCAAAACGGTGACTTACAATTAAGTGATGATGCTCGTCACTTCATCGCAGGTATTTTAAAACACGCACCAGCATTTACAGCGGTGGCAAACCCAACTGTAAACTCTTACAAGCGTTTAGTACCTGGATACGAAGCTCCTTGTTACGTAGCATGGTCTGCACAAAACCGTAGTCCATTAGTACGTATCCCTGCATCTCGTGGTATTAGTACACGCGTAGAAGTACGTAGTGTTGACCCAGCTGCAAACCCATATTTAGTAATGGCTACATTATTAGCAGCAGGTCTTGATGGAATTAAAAACAAATTAACTCCACCAGCTGCAGTAGATCGTAACATCTACGTAATGACAAAAGAAGAGCGCGAAGAAGCAGGTATCGTTGACTTACCAGCAACATTAGCGCAAGCTTTAGTTACATTACAATCTAACGAAGTAATTAGTAACGCATTAGGAGATCACTTACTTGAGCACTTCATCGAAGCGAAAGAAATTGAGTGGGATATCTTCCGTACGCAAGTTCACCAATGGGAACGCGACCAATATATGTCTCTTTACTAAGAGGTTCAAACCCTTGATACAACTGGTATCAAGGGTTTTTTATTTTCCTCTCGTCATAACCTTATGTGGTTGTAAAATGAAAAACAGCCACAAAAAAGCCACAAAAAACACCAAAAAAAATTCTACTCTAAAACATTACTCATATACTTTTCAAATTCAGAAATTGAGTCTTTATTAATTTTATCACTAATATGTGAATAGACATTGGATGTCATTTCGATGCTTTTATGACCTAATCGTTCTTGTATATATTTTAAGTTAGCGCCTGATTCTAATAACAAAACAGCATGTGTATGTCTTAAAGAATGGATATCAAGACTAGGTATGTTAACCTTTTTCAAAATTCTTGAAAAGGCATTAAATAAAGTTGATTTTGGTAAGAAATTACCGTCTGTTCGGGTGAAAACTAAATCTAAATTATGTTTATAACTTTCTTGTAATACTAATTTATTTTCATTTTGCCATTTCTTATGGTTTAACAAATCTTTAGCGAGTGGAGCTGGAATCATAATTGTTCGTCTGGATGAAAATGTTTTTGTATCACCGAATAGTTCTTCTTCATCTTTTGCTGTGAAATCTAATGTCTTTGTAATATTTATCGTTTGTTCTTTAAAATCAATATCACTCCATTGAAGTGCCGCAGCTTCACCTTTTCGCATTCCAGTATTGATAAGTGTCTTAAAAAAGATATAATAGATATAATTATATTGATAAGATGCTTTTAAGAATCGTGGAATGTCTTCTGTACGCATATACTTGAGACCTTCCTCTTTTTTTTGATTTTTATTTGAGATTACAACATCATCACAAGGATTTGTTCCAATCTTTTTTAAGCTAACAGCCTTACACATTGCATTATTCATAGTTCGATGAATTATTTTTACAGTTCCCTTGCTGTATCCTTGATCAGTGAGATGATTAATAAAGTTTTGGTACATCATCGGTTTTAAATCTTTTAAATTAATATTTTTAAAGTACGGGATGATGTGTTTTTCAATGTTTCGTTTGTGTAGGATGAACGTGTTTTTTCTTACGGTATTTTCTTTGTACACTTTAAGCCAATCTTCTAAAAAGTACTTTAAAGACGTTGGAACATTTTCAATTTCGAAACCATTCAATATCCTTTGCTCTTCTTCAGCAGCCGCAATTTGGGCTTCTTTTTTTGTTTTAAAGCCACGTTTAGTTTTTTCTTTGTATTGGTGAGTATAGGGGTCTTTGAACTTAATCCTATATTGCCAGCCATTGCTTACTTTTCTAAAGCTAGCCATAAGAAACCTCCTTTTCATGTGTTTAAGCTGATATACATTTGTGTATACCGTGTACATTAACTGTAATTGAATAATAGCATGATGACCTAATAATTGTAAAAGGTAATAAGTATACTTCACATAAATAAAAAACACTCAGGTGAGTGTTTTTTATCAAGAACTTAATTTGCTCTCAATTATATTTAATTGATTAATTGCCCAATCTGAATCAACCTGTTTAAAAATAAAGCAGTCATATCTAGATTCTCTACTCTTACGATATAAATTAATATATTCTTTTCGGATATTTTTTAATTGTTTACCAATAAGAGTATTTCGATTCACATGATTAGTAGCACTAAGACCTTTATTTTTCAACTCTTTTTCAACTAGGTGCAATGCAGTATAAAATGCTACAGTTATGATCCAATTGTGCTCAGGCTCTTTTGATGTAGAAAGGTGATTTAAAAAATTTTTATTTTTATTGTATTGATCTGTATGTCCTGCAACAGATGGTATCACTTTAACACTACCCCTTTGAATAAATTCTTATTAATAACAATGATTTAAAATGTTATAACTTTACATGATTATTGGGAAGATCAGCTAAATCGAATTTTTGCCCGTCTTTTGTACAAAATTCAAATGAATATCCGGGCATTTGCTCATCGAATTCATCAAAAAGTTCCCAATATAGGTCAGTCAAACGAGAAGTTACTTCAATGCTATTATTCTTTAAAATAATAATAAAGTTTTCAACATCACCTTCTGTGTAAGAATAGAGTTCTTGAACAAATGACTCATTTTTTAGGGTTAGAGATACTAATCTTTTTGGTTCTATTACCATAGTAGTCCCTCCATCCACATATTCTTTATTCTTACTAAAGTTATGCGTTGACTCATCTATGTATGTTTTTGTTTGCGGATCAGGTACAGTCGTCTTAGTGACTTCAAGCTTTTTAATATCTGCAAAAAAATCTATTTCGTGATACTTTGGTGGTACAACATGCTTTTGAATACTGTGTATCATCTTATACATTTCATTTTGTTTTTTAATGAAATCATCATACTTATTAGAAGAAAAATCTTCAAATAAATCTCGATTGTCCCGATTTGTAAATTCACGTATATCATAGATTTGAGCTTTAGTTTTTACTAAGGTTTCAGTACTCATGACATTTCAACTTCTTCTTTTTTTATTTTTTCCTCTTCTTCTCCAAGCCATCCTAGTATTCTATTAGCTAAATCCCTTGCCTCTTCTATTGGTAATGCTACTGCACCTTTAAGCTCTCTAGTTAGATAAACTTTTTCATCATCGGAATCTCTCTCATACATTTTAATAGAATCGACATATTCTTCGATGAAATCAATAGTAAACATATCAGCTGTTCTAGCTAGATGTGTATCATTAGCGTAAATTCTTTGATAAGAGTTACCTTTAATAGTTTCTAATTTGAAATCCAATTCTTTACTCATAAGTACACCCCATAATTGTATATTTTAAGAAAAACTTACCAATTTTTATTATATCTTCTACAGTGCTAGAGGGGAATACCTTTATTTTAAGAAAACTTTATAGAAATCATTCAATTTGACTAAATTGTAGAAAATAAAAAAAGAGAGCAGTCGCTCTCTTACTCAAATTGTAAAATGAAGAAAGTTTTACAATTTGAAATTGGAAATGATTTCTTTTATGATGAAATCAAATCATAATATTTCATTATTCTCACCAAGGAAACGCACATAATAATCTAGTTGTTTGCAGAAGTTTTTTCTTTGATGTTCAGATAACACCCCATATGTTTTCTGAACGCCAAGCAGAGTATTATGTAACATTTCATCATCCGAATTATCAATGTAGCCTGTAAGTACATCTAGTGTTACATTGAAATAGGAAGCGAGGCGAAATAATGTAGTGAGATCAGGCTCAGAAAAACCATTTTCGTAATTATTTATTTGGCTTCTACTAAGGTTTAATTCGTGAGCTAAATCTTCTTGCCGTAATGAACGACTTTTTCTTAACGCTTTTAAAGTTTCACTAAATGTTTTCATAGTACAAGTATAATTATATACATATTGATATACTACAAATGATAGATTTACTGTCATTTGTAGTATATTGATAGAAAATCTATTTTAATTTAAAATAAAATAGAACAGAAGTTCGGTTTTGTGGTAAAATATGCATATGAGGTCTTCATACGTTAAATGCATAGTTGCATATTTATTTTTATTTAATTTGAGATATGTTGATATATAGCGCTTTTTCAACTTTCTCAATAATTATCTGATAACAACACGACTGAATTTTGGAAAAAATGTGATATTATGATAATAATAAAATAAACGGACGAAAAAAAGACCCACGGTGTAAGTAGTGCTGGTAACACTCTTACACTGCCCCCTAATCCACCTAGGGAACATTGTCGCGGATCTTGTACATAACTATTATAACACACCTTAGATTGAGAGTGACACGTTTTCCTTTATATGTAACAAAATGGGGTTTACGTGTCTTTTTGTTCCGACAAGGAGGAGCAAAATGAAATATTGGTTAGCTAAAATTATTGATAAAATTGATTTTCAAAAGAAAAGTAGAGAAAAAATAGCTAAGTCATTAGGAATTAGTGGACCTGCATTCTCAAAGAATTTATCTGGAAAGAGTGAATTAGATTTTTTGAATATGGTGAAGTTAGTTGAGGACTTATATGAAGATTCGTTAGAAATAAAATATATGATTCATGAGTTTTGTAAAAAGACAACTAGTAAAAAAAATATAAGAATAGCAATGGAGTATGGAAATGCCTTAGGTGATTTAGAATTACTTAGAATAGCTATTCAAAGAGGGTTCGAATCTAATAATACTAAAACCTATGAATGGGCACATGTATATGAACTTGTATGGTTAAGAGCTAAGAAAATCTTGAAGACAGATGAATTCTTAGAGGAAACCGAAAACAGAAAAAAGAGTAAAGTACTTAAAAATAAAGAAACTAAAATAATGTATGATATTTTGACTTTATATTCAATGTATGATTGTAGAGATTTTAATTTTTTGAACGGGTACACAGAAACATTGCAAGCAAAAATTGAAGAAGTTTCTAATCAATTTATAAAAGATTTATATAGCAATCGTATCAAAGAATGGTTAGCTTATGCATTATTAATGGATAATCAAATAGAGAAGGCCAGAGATTTATGTCACAGTATTTTAAACGCTAATGACGAGTGTGGTTATTTACGATTACTTAAGGTTTCCGCACTAGGATATTTAGGAGAATCGTATGTTGAAAATTACGAACAATCCTTGTGGTACTTAAATAAAGGGATTGAAATGCTAGATCAACTGTATTTTGAGAAGGCTGACAATCGAAAAAAAGAATTTTTAAATATGAGGTCTTATCTTAGAATGATCCATCAAAAAGATATGCATGATTTGCAAATTTTTGACGTAGGTGAAGAAGCACTATGGTATATAGTAAAGGGAGAGAAGGAACAGGCGGTTACTATATTAAGAAATTACGAAAAAGAGAATGGTAGTCTTTCTCCAATGAAGTTATGTTATTTAGGAATGGCTTTAGAAGATGAAAAATTGTTGAAAAAATCAATTGAATTATTTTATTCACAAGGATGTAAATTTTATAGTTATTTACCTAGAAAGATATTGGTAGATATTAATAAAAATGGTATAATATATAAGGGTGATGTTAAATGAAAAAAGTATTATCTTTAGTAACAATTTTGGCTTTGGCTGGAGCATTATATGTAACTCCTACTAAAGATCAAAAAGAGCAACCTAAACAAGTAGCTAAGGAAGCTCAAACTCAAATTATGCTTAAAATGGACCCTGGAACAGGCATGGGTTAACTCAAAAGTTTCAAGGTTATACAAATAGATTGAATGCGATTGTCTCATAAAGAGGCAATCGCATTCGTCGTTTATAGGACTCTTAACTAAATTTCGAATTTGAAAAATAGTTATAGTTTGTGAAACATTCACAAATTATATAAGAATACTGGGGGCTTAGGGATGAGAAAAGAGAAATTAGAGAACGTAACATTAAAAGAAGTTGTGGAATTTGAATCACAATTATTGGATGTAATGAAAGCAGCGCACGAAGGTGATGAAAAATCCATTAAAATAATATTAAAAATAAAACAGGCGATCAGTAGCTGTTAAAGCTATTAATCGCCTGTTATTTTCATTAAGTCTTTAAATAATTTCATGATTTCTTTTTGTTTTTCGGGATCTTTTTCTCTAAATTGAGTTATTAGTTCTTCGAATTCATCTTGAACACTCGTAATAGAGTTCTTTTCATCGGATTCTCCCAGTACGTAAGCTACGGATATATTTGCCAATCTTGCTATTTTAATCGCCATCTCCTTAGAGGGGCCTTTTTCATTATTAATATTTTCCCACATAGATATAAGAGGTTTGCTAACCCCTAATGCCTCAGAAAATTCTCTTTGACTCATCTTTAATATTTCAGTCCTAATTTCTTTTACCCTCCGACTAATTAGTTCATGATTCATATAAAATTCTCCCCTTCTACAGCAACGTAGATACTCCGATATTGTGTTTTACTGTAATAGTACTACAGTAATATTCTATATAAAATGTAACAGAAAAGTTAACTCTAAGACAACCTTTAAATTTTTTAATATTTAGTGGTTTACTTTAAGTTAACCTTTGTGTATACTCAAATTAACGAATTAAACAAAAGGTGATGACATGATAAAACTTAATACAGAGAAGGTGAAATCCTTAAGGGAACAACATGGTTATAGTCAACATTTTGTAGCGAAATACCTAGGTTATACACACAAAGGTGCATATTCGCTGCTAGAATCTGGAGACAGGCAACCAAGTGTATCTAAATTAGGGATGTTAGCAAAGTTATATGAAATAAAAGTTGATGATTTATTAGTAGGATAACCAATAGTTACCTTATTTTTTTAATCAAAAGTTAACTTTAATTTAACCACTAGAGAGAGGAGAAGAATAATGAAACAATTACAAGTTTTGCACCATCCAGTAAGTGAGTTTGTTTTTATGGAAGGAAGCCAAGTTGTTACAGACAGTTTAACAATGGCTCAAATGTTTGGGAAAGAACATAAAAATGTAATTCGAGATGTTGAGGTCCAGTTAGAAAAATTGGCTGAAGCAAATGAAATGGAATGGGGGCAGCTCAACTTTGAGCATACCCAATACCAGCATTATCAAAATAAACAATGGTATCCAAAATTTAATCTTACAGAAGATGCATTCGCAATTGTTGCAATGAGTTACATAACACCAGAAGCAATGAAAATGAAAATTAAGTTCTTACAAGAATTTAAGAGAATGAAAGAGTACATCCAAAAGTTACAGCAACAACCTAAAAGTGTTGAAGATGCAATTATCTATAGTATGACTGAACTCAAACAAATAAAATCACGACAAGATCACACAGAAGAAGAAATGAGCAAAATGAAACTTTTAGTAGATAACGAACTATGGCTTACCGAGCAACATAAAGGAGCTGTGCAGCGTAAGGTAAAACAACGTGTTTTTGAACTTAAAAAAGAAGGTTATGTCAATGCATCGTATCAGGGAATATATGGCGCACTGAAAAGACATTTTGGTGTAGCCAAATACGATAAAATCCCAAGGAAATATTATCAAAATGCTATGCGATTTATCGCAGGATGGTATCCACCAGAAAGACCTGGTGCATTAGATGATTTCATTTCTTAATAGATACTTTATAGAAAAGGAGATTCAAAAAATGATTAGTGTGCAAGTTGATGAAAAAGAAGTTAGAAAAATTTACTTAGAAAAAGTCGAAGAAAAAGTAAGGACTGTCGATGCGGAGTTAGTATTTTGGGACACAAATGAATTGAAAAGAAGAACATGTATGAGTTGGAACACAATTCAAAAAGAGTTTTTCTTTGATCCGAGGTTCCCAAAATTTAAAGTTGGTTCAAAATGGTACTTTCCATCTCAAAAAGCTAAAGAGTTTCTTTTGCAATGGCTATCTGAAAGATAAGGAGGTGATCTGGTGGAAGATACAACATCATTAGTAGCATTCGCAATGTTTATCGCATGTAGTATTGGATTAGGATACATCACTTATGAACCGATAAAAAGATGGGCTTGGAGTGACGTAAAACAAAATAAAAAGACCCACGGCAATGGGTCCTTTAGTAAAAATAAGTTGTTATAAGTATATCACGGAAAGTAGGGAAATAGTACATGGATTTAATTGAATATCAAGTGCTATTACCTAATAGATTTTGGGACTTAGCAAAAAGCAAAGATGAATTAAAACGAATGATTGAAAGGTACTTTAAGGTTGGGTATCCACATTATGAAATACAACGCATTATCCAAAGTGGACAAGCATATGTGGCAGTTTGTACGAGGAGGTAAATGAATGGCTACTTTTCGAGTTAATAAAGATAAGAACTACACGACAATAAATAATACAGGTCTTAAAGATAAAAGATTAAGTTGGAAAGCAAAAGGGATTTTAGCGTATATTCTTACACTTCCTGATGATTGGGTTTTTTATAGAGAAGAATTATCTAGGCATGCAAAGGATGGGCTAGATAGTTTAAGAGCTGGAATGAAAGAACTAAAGGAATATGGGTATCTTAAAAGATTTCCAGTGAGAGATGATAACAACAAAATTATTAAGTGGGAAACAATCATATATGAAGTTCCACAAAATGACCCAGTGGCGGAAAAGCCACCAGTGGAAATTCCACCAGAGGTAAAGCCACCAGTGGAAATTCCACCAGAGGTAAAGCCACCAGTGGAAAAACCACCGGTGGAAAATCCCGAGCTACTAAATACTAAAGAACTAAATACTAAAGAACTAAGTACTAATATACAAAGTAGTAGTAGCATCTTCTCTTTCTACGAAAATAATTTCGGTATTTTAAATTCATTCATAGCCGAAAGTATTGCTCAATGGGTAAACGATACAAGCGAAGAACTTGTACAAGCAGCTATGGAACGTGCTTTGAAGCAGCAGAAGAAATGGAATTATGCTGAGGGTATTTTAAAACAGTGGGTCAACAAAAACATTCGTACTTTAGCTGACGTGAATGCAGCAGAAATAGAGTTTAAAAACAAAGGTAAAAAAGGAGAGAAAAACAATGCAAGCGTTAGGAAAAACAGTAGCTTCATCGAAAAATACGATTTTGAGTAAATTTGCTCAAAGTTATATGTTGTCTCCTAATAGATGTACAAATGTTTTCTTGGTCGGAAAAGACAAAATTAAAGATGTTTGTAATAAACGTTTACTTATAGATACAAAAACAAATGAAGAATTTTGTCCGCAATGTAGATCGGTAGAGCAAGAAGACCAACAACTTGCAAAAGAAACATTGGCTATTAAGAAGAAAAACGAAATTATTCATTTATACGATTCGTTTTCAGATAACAGCCTTATTAATCCTAAATTGAAAAAGGCGACATTTGATAGCTATGAACCACCTACAAAGGAATTAGCAAAGGCTAAAGAAGTAATGATGGATTTTGCTAGAAACTTTGAGCCTAACAAGTCAGAAAGCATTGTGATTACAGGTAATTACAGAGTTGGGAAGAGTCATTTATGTGTAGCAGCTACAAAAGAAATTATGAGAAAAGGCTATAGCGCAATGTTTATAGAAATGAACGCACTCTTTACAAAAATTACATCTACGTGGAATAAAAATAGCGAATTAACTGAGGACAAGCTAATGTCTATCCTCGCAAATGTGGATGTACTTGTATTAGATGACTTTGGAGCCGAGTTCACGGAAAAGGATGCCGAGGGAGTTACTTGGAAGAAAACGAAAACAAAGGACATTCTAGAACGCAGATTAGGCAGAACGAACTTATTCACAACAAACTTTGGAGTTATGGAGTTAGCTGGAATGTATGGAGAACGTGAGTTTAGTCGGATTATGGAAGATACTCAAGTGCTGAAAATGTATGGTGAAAATTACAGTTTACGAAACTTCAAAAAGGAGGAATAAGCATGTGTGTATTATGTCATGATACAGGAATTATTCTTAAAGAAACTTATCCAGGTGTAATTGAAACGAACGGTTGTAATTGTGAAATAGCAAAGCAACAGCAAGCAGAAAATGATAAGCGTTGGCGAGCATGGTTAATAAAATTCGAATCCATGAAACAAGAGTTACGTCGTAACAAACAACAAAAAGTTAGTTAACAGGGGGAGAAAGATATGAAAAATACAGGTGTTGCAAGAAATGTAGATGAGCTAGGGCGTGTAGTAATTCCGGTAGAGTTACGCAGAACTTTAGGGATTGCTGAAGGAACGGCATTAGACTTTCATGTTGACGGGGAAAACATCGTTTTAAGAAAACATGAAAAGTCATGTTTTGTAACAGGTGAAGTTTCTGAATCAAACATGGAATTGCTAGATGGAAGAATGTTTCTAAGTAAAGAAGGAGCAACTGAATTACTGGACATTCTTGAAAAGAGTGTGAAGGTACATGCCTAAACAATTGAATATTTTCGATGTAGAGCCAGCGATTTGTGAGTTCGATGTAATGAAAGCCAATGTAAAAAAAGGAAATGGACGCGTTACATATACAGATGTACGTGTCCAGGTTCCAAGAAATGCAAAGGGTACGGATGAGTTACCACGCACAACTAAACAAGATGATCGCTATGACATCTTTGAACAATATGTAATGGCAATTTGGAGATTCCAACGCGCTGTAGATAAGTTTTTTAGTTGGGATACAGCGGAAGAGTTATGTAAGGCAGCAAGGGATAAAAAAGAAATTATCCCGGTACGGATTTATTTAGGAAGTGGTTTTAAACCTGATGTTGTAGAGTACATGAGGTAGTAAAAAGGGAGATGGACATATGAAAAAAATAGAAATTGATGTTAGCAGCAACAAGCTTTTAATAGTGAAGGACGGAAATGTAACAGCAGTAAATCCACCAATGAGCGGATTTGGTGAGCAAGTTGCGGTTTGGGTAAACGGTAAAGTCGACCGTGTGGATACTAAGTTTACTGAAAAGATAAAATAATCATTTTTAGAAAGTAGGTTCGCTTATGAGTGTAGCAAGAAATCATGAGGCGATGAAGGAATCGAGATTGAAAATTTACATCGCTTTAGAAGAAGCTAACTTCATTTGGGATGAAAGAGATGTAATTCGTTTTCGTGAAATGTGGAATCAAGGTATGAGTTTACCAGAGATGGCAGAAGCACTAAGGAGACACCAAGCGGAAGTTGCGCTCCTTGTAATAGATCAGGCTGATAAGTATTTAATTAAAAATCGTCCGACAGGATTAGGAATTTGCTAAATAGGAAGGGGAAAACAAAATGAACGTTATGGAAAACGGTGTATTGGAAGCAACTAAATTAATTAGTGAAGCAAGAAAAGGTGAACAGGTTATAAAAGAAGCTACTGTTTTACAGATTGCAAGCATTTTATCAATTGGCGAATTAAACGATTATCAAGAAGCAACTTTACGCACTTGGAATAACAAAACTGATTTTGGAGGACGTGTTTCTAATGCGGCTTTAGGACTTACAGGAGAAGCTGGTGAAGTGGCTGATATTGTTAAAAAAGCAATTTATCACGGACATGGCTTCCAACCATCGCATTGTCCGGGAGAAGAGGACGGAAACACTTATAAATTAGCCTTAGAACTTGGAGACATTATGTATTATGTATCGATTATGGCGCACGAACTGGGATATACGTTACAAGATATTGCTGAAATGAATATTGCAAAACTAGCAAAAAGATATCCGGATGGATTTAGTCGAGAAGCAAGTCAAGCACGTGTAGATGTAAAGTAAGACAAAATTAAATTTGTATAAAAAGGAGATATGAAAATATGAAAAATTCAGCAGATTTCTATCAAATAACAGAAAACGAGGTGGGAAAATAATGAATATACAAGAAGCTACTAAGTTAGCGATGGAACAAAGTAAATTTATTTCACGATTACACTTTATAAAGACCTTTAAGGTCAAGATTAAGCCAACAAATACGTATGAGTTGTGTGGGAGCTACCCAATTAATCCCAATGAATTTAAACCGCGCAGGGCGTGGAATCCCTGCGCAGATGATTTAATTGCAGATGATTGGATTATTGTTGATTAAGGTAGCCATGATCTTGCTTCTTTTGCAATTTTGTATCCGGTTTTTAAAAAATTATTTTCTTCACAATATGCAATCCCTTGTGGAAGTAAGACAGTGTTATAGGCGACATTGTCTGCTGCATACACAGAGACTAAATCTTCATCTCGCAAACGATAGAGTGCTTTCGAAATAAAATCATCAGTCTCATTTTGGCACAACTCTTTAAATGTTTCAAAAGAGAACATATCTGTCCCATGGTTTTTATACTCAGTTACCATGTATTTTAGTAGTTTTTCTGAAAGCTTAGTTATTTTCATTAATTACACCTCCCCTCTATGGGGAATTATATCAAGAAAATTACAATAAATGAGAATTTTATGGGGAATTTAGTCGAGAAGCAAGTTAAGCACGTGTAGGTGTAAAGTAAGACCAAATTTGAATTTTATTAAAAAAGAGCACCATTAAAATAGTGCCCAACTTCAATTTGCAGGAGTGTTATAAGGAAACTTAAGCAGATTGTTTAAGTTCCTCCATAATAATTATGAATTTGTGATTAGAAAAATAACTAAATAATTATATACAAAAGCATTATTTGAATCGAAAAGAGCACCATTTGCCCTAACGGTGCTCTTGGACCAAGAACTATATTTTGTATTTTTTATAGTCCGTATAAGTATATGGAAGCTGAAAATAAAGAGTGAATACATTTGAAACAAAATTTTTATTGTGTGAGGAAAAAAATAAAAGAACCCATTTTTTATGAATGGATTCTTCCCCTAAGGTGTGTAAGAAATTCAAGGTAACTTGACCAGAGCACCATGTAGAATTTCTTGTGATATTAATGTATTCGAAGAAATCAAAAAGATGAATGGGAATTAAATAAAAAAAGAGCACACATATAAGTGTGCTTCTAGACTAAAAGGTTTGAACGTATGGACTGGAGTGCCCTACACAATAATATATGCTTGTCTGATTAAAAGGTGAAAAAATTTATATAAAGTCTTTATTTAAAAGAGTTCAGCCCCTAACGGTGCGCTGCTAGGGGCTGAATCTTGAGAACTTTTATTAAAATTACATGAGGTTGATCAGTGAATGTAACTATTGATCTCTCGAATTATAGCACTAAGTTAATTAAAGTTGCAACTCGATATTTGCATTTAGTGATAAAGGATATGGAGGGAATAAAATGGCATACTCATCAATCGAATATTGTAATCAGTGTGATAAAGAAATAGCGTTTTGTGATTGTGTTTGTAATGAATGTGGTGGAGATTTGCATGATTGTGAATGTGAAGATAAATAAACAAACAAACTCGTTATTTGAATAGAGAGAAGCCCTAGAGTTAGGGGGTCTAGGGCTTCAAGTCTGAGTATATCTCACACGGTATTATAAAGAGAAAAGAACATATTGAAGATAACATATGATTGTTTCATAAATGTATCAATAAAGTGAACAAATTCTTAATTTGAATAGAAAAGAGCACCATTAGGGCTTATGGCGCTCTTTGACCAAGAGCTATATTGTGTATTTTTTTTTATAGTCCGTATAAGTATATGGAAGTTGAAAATAAAGAGTGAATCAAATTTTAACAAAATCGTTATTTTAGAGAAAAGGGAGAGTTATAAATGAAAGATAAATTAGAAGGTGTTATGCGCTGTTCTCAGTATGAACACGAGCAACTCAAAAGAAAAGCCAAAAAGTTAAAAGAAGAAAAGGATGAACTTTTAGAGCAATAGGCATTGTGTAGAGAGCGCTTGCTTCCATTAATGGAGGATTATAAGGATTATGATGATTTACTTGTGATGACGGTATCTGATCCGAACGAGATTTCTTATTTATGCGAACGGGTTGCAGAAGAGTTTCGTGCTTTGAAATAAATTTATACAAAAACGCTATTTAAATGGGAAGAGAAGGATATGTAGGTGTATTTTAAATGAAAATCCCTCGCCAATTATAAAAGTGGTGAGGGATTCAAATAATCTAACTTTTATGGTTAGATTACTTATTAATTATAATAGCCAATATAACCAACTATACTTTCTTCAGTGCAAACCAGAGTTCCTTTAACCCCGTTCTTTGTATATTTTTGGGGAGGTTTGGAATCAAATAACTCGGAAAATTTATGCTTTACATTTTTACATGAGCTAGCAGAAGCTTTCGACGGTACATCATTTATTTGTGCCGCTGATACACCGGTAACACCAGAGAACATAATACCCATTGTAAATGTTCCAATAGCTAACTTTTTAAACATAAAAACATCTCCATTCTATTAGTGTGTTTCTATCAATTTTTCTATTAAGTTTGATAGACAACCTGATTATATCGATAGAAAAAAGAAAAAAATGTCATATTATGTAGATTACGAAAATAAATTTAAAATTTTTACAAAAATGTGACAAGAATATAGATTTGACATATTACTTTAGTGGTATTATTGCCACTAATACCAGTGAAACTAAACAAAAATTTCATTTTGTAGAGAAATGAGGTGCTAGGGTGAAAGGCTCTACAAAGTATCAATTATTAAAAGATGATTTCGATCATGCTGTAAAACAGATTGAACTGAGGAATAAAGAAATTGAGCTTCTTAGAGCAGGTCGTGAATCGTCTATACATGAATATCGCCAATTGTTTAACGAACGGATGAAACTTAAAGAGGAAATTGAGTTTTTAAAAGATGATGTTCAAGTAAGGGATGAACATATTGAAAGACTCGAGAAGGAATTACAGGAATATAAAAGAGCAGCTAGCAAAAGCTAACTGCTCTGCGAAAGAAACGTTAAGAAGGAAGTTCAATCATTAAGTGTTACTTATAGTATGGACAAGATTTTGAGATTTATTCAAGGGGGAATAAAGATTGGAAGATATAAAGTGGCGTGAAGCAGAAGAGAATGATGATGGCATTAAAACAATTGCAATGATTGAACTTGATAAGAAATTAAAAGGTGTAACAATGTATGGATACAACAGGATAGTTGGTTATAACGGTATTTTAAAAGGTGAAAAAGTTCTCTATAAAGGGGAAGAATATACCGTGGTAACGGTATCGAGATTAGGGGACTTTGGTTTATCTAAAACAGGAGAGTTGCCATACATTTTACGTGCTTGTCCAAAAAACGTTGTAAAAAAATAAAAGAGCGGCTAGCAAAAGCTGACCGCTCCGTTTTGACAAAAGATTCCGGGCTGCCAACACTGTTAAGAAAGCAGCTTATAGATAGTATGCACAAAGTTATGGTAATTATTCAAATGAATAAAGGACAGCTAGCGGAAACTAACTGTCCAACCCTTAAAGAAAGGGAGGAATTAATGGGTATGTAAAAATTCCTCCATCTACAGTATTGACGGAATATTGAGTTTTATTCAGGGGAGGAAGAAGAAAATGGACAAGGTCTTTGTACTTGAGTTACTTGAAGATAATAACGAGAGTGAAGTATATGGTGTGTTTAAAAATGAAGCCGCAGCGGAGACAGCAGGAAAAGAAATGGTCGCATCAACTGAAAATTACTTTTGGGAATTTGTAGTAACGGAATACGAATTGATTGTAGATAATCAAAACCAAACAAAATAATCCTTTGAATAGAAAGAGAGAAAAATATGTTACCAAATAACAAGATCTATAACCATTTATTCTCGTTACTTATTGCCCTTCATGTGGGATTAGCAATTATAGCAGCGATACAGAAGAAGTGGTGGGATGTAGCGGACACGTTAGGTGGAGCGACACTTTTGATAGCCATTGTACTTGTAATTGAAAATGGTCGAGTTAAAAAATGGGCAGCAATGCTTTTCACTATAACAGCTATTGAGAATGGATTAGAAGTTGCAAATCAATTTTTATCACAAAAATATTTAGATTCACTTTGGGATATAGCTGCGATAGTACTGTGTGTGTATTGGATGAGGCAATATTACGTTGAAGAATAGAAAGTGAGGTTAGGAGAATGAAAGCTTTGAAGAAAAGAAAAATCAGAAAAGCGATTGCTCGTCGTGCAAAAGATGTTGAGAAGTATCAAGTTAATAAAGCTTGGAGAAACATTTTTGTACAAGCTGGTATTTTAAAGTAAATGTAAACAAAATATAGTCCGGCTAGAAAACTAGAGGACACCAATTCATTAAAGCAGCAATTACAGCTGTTTTAGGAATAGGTGTCCTTTTTATTTTGGAAAGGGAGATGGGGAAATGAAGGTGCTAAGAGATCAGTTACGTGAGTGGGAAAAACAATCGAAACAAGCAAAGAAGAAAAAGAAGAAAAAACGAAAAGAGAAATTAAGCACTCGTGATATTGAAGATTTAATGGGGATTCGTGGACCACGATATGAACGCAGACGTGGAGCATTAAGACAAAAGTAATTTAAAAATATAAAGGAGTGGTCTTACATGACTAAACAATTATCTTTCTTACCAAAAATCGATAGAGTAGCAACGCAGAAAAAATTAGAAGGTGTTCTGGAAAGCGTACGTTTATATAGACAGTTTGGAATGATGCGTGAAGAAATGAAAGTCACTCCTTCTTATGAAATTAGATATCACGGACCTACAAATGATGTAGGAAAGCCATTAGAAGATGTCGCAATGGCTAATATACAGCAAAGTAAACGAGAAGAGTGGATTAAGCAAACATCATTTCGCATTGACCAGTTTCTTAGTCGATTAGGCAATGGGCGTGCTGGAAAGGACCAAAGAAACATTATTATTAAGCGTTATTTAGAAGATGAATATGTATGCGATTATATGGTGTATAACGAACTTGGCATGAGTGAGCGTACTTATCGACGAGTTAAGGCTAGAGTGTTTTATAAACTTGCTTTTGCTCTTAGGTTAGAGGTTTATGAGACTGAAGAAACTGGAGGTAATGAATAATGAATTTTGTTCAGCCGATACGTGATCCAGAGCAAATACAGCAGCTTAAAGAGTATTTTAAGGAAAAGAGCTTACGTAATTACATTCTCTTTATTATGGGCATTAATACAGGCCTTAGAATCTCAGATATTCTGAAACTTAAGGTAGGAGATGTTAAAGGCAGTCATATATCCATGAGGGAAAAGAAAACAGGGAAGCAGAAACGAATACAAATTACCGCATCTCTTAAAAGGGAGCTTAAATGGTTTATTGAAGAAAGAGAAGATCATGAGTATTTATTACAAAGTAGACAGGGGAAGAATCGTCCTATTGGGCGCAGCATGGCATATAAGATATTAAGTGGAGCAGCGGCAGAGTTTGGATTAGATGAAATAGGCACACATACGCTGAGAAAGACGTACGGGTACCATATGTACATGCAAACGAAAAACATAGCATTACTCATGGAGATATTCAATCACTCGTCAGAGAAGGTCACATTACGTTATATAGGGGTAAACCAAGATGCAATGGATAAAGCAATGACTAGGTTTAAAATCTAAGCATTGCTTTTTCTTTTTGAATCTATACAGTTACTCATAAATTTTGTACTGTGTAACTCAAAAGGGAAAGTTTAATTAAGTCAATGATATCAAGGGATTTGGCGAAGGGGTCAGTTACACACAATATAAGATATGGGTAAGTCATTAGTAAAAACCACATAAGAGTGAGAGTCAGTTAGAAAAGATAAAATAAGTGGCAGATTCGTGACCGCTTTTTGGCAGGAAATGTGCCGGTTGTTTTGGAATCAACGTGATATATTTGTATTGTGAGAAGTGGCGGAAAACATTTCTCACAAAATTCCTGATAATGAAAATGGATTGTCATGACCGGTGGCGATGGTTGCAGATTGGATGAATAGTTGTTTCTTGATTTCATATTCAACTGCAATTTATGTTATTCAAGCGAAGAAGGGCTTTTGCTCTTCTTCCAGTTACTTAATATTGCTGCAGCAGATGAATATAACGACATTAGGTAATTGGGAGAAGAATAAAACTTCATTTACCGTAATTGAAGTGTAAACAAATAATTAATCATAAAGCATCCATTCGGGTGCTATTTATTTTGGAGGAGGATGAGGGATGGATAATCCAAACAACGAAATAAAATTAGGAATTGTTGAATTAAGAATGCAAGTTACTGGACTGGAATAAACGATTGTAGATCTAGTTCGAAGAGTAACTATGTTAGAAGCAGGACTAGCAACGAAAGCTGATAAGGAGGATTCACAAAATGGCCAATAACAAATTAATTATTGAAGTAACTGCGCATACAACTGAAGCATTAGAAGAGATTAAAGAAGTAACTGAAGCTGCCAATGAATGTGTGGCTGCATTAGAGAAGTTTGAAAGTGTTATGGGTAGGCTTACTAATAAGAACAATTCAATTGAAATAGAAGTTCCTGTTCTTATAAACGGAAGGAAAATAGCTGAAGGTATTACGAGAATTTCGGAAACAGAAAGGGAAATAGCTTCAAGAACATGTTAAGGAAATGTAGGGGGAGATAGCTAATGAAGCTAACTAAACAAGAACAAGCGGTTGCAATTGGTACATTCATTTCAATGTTAGGACAGGATCTTGTGAATGAGCGTATTGATAAACAGAAATTAGAAAGTGCAATTCCAATCTTTAATGAGTTGGAAGATAATACAACACCTAAACAAAAGAGAGAAGCAATGATTAGTTTGCTAGGTAAAACAATAGATGAATTTTTAAAACAATAGCCATAAAAAAAGGAAAAGCAACTCGCATGGGGGCGAATTACTTTTCCAGATGGCAATGTTAACTCTATTATAACAACTTGTATTTATTTGTAAATATATAATCGGAATATTCTTTCAAATGAGGTGAAGGTGATGGAATTAACTAAGACTGAGATAGCGGTTGTTATTAGTATGTTTAATGTGGCATTAGGTGAGGATGAGTTTGGGAATTATCTTGAGAAGTGTATGAGTAAACATTCATTAGAGCAATTCGTTGAAACAACTGAACAAATCGCTAATAATACAACAATAAATGAGATGAGAGAATCTAGTGTAAGTGCAATAAATAAACTTATTCATGGTTTATTAGAAGAATAAGGAGTGAGGATAAATGCAAGTCTACTGTTCTAACTGTAATGAAGATTACGATATGCAACCACAAGTAACACAACTTCCAAAAAAGATTGAGAAGTGTTTCTATATTTGTCCTCATTGTGGCCATGAGCATGTCGCTGCATATGTGAACGATAAGATTCGTAAGCACCAAGCGGATATAGCTAAGTGTCATGAACGGATAAATAAAAAGAATCTGACCATCGGGGATGAAATGAAACGGTTAAGGAAGAGGATGGAAGGTGCCAAGTAAACCATTCAAGCCGTGCAAGTCGTTAGGTTGCAACGAACTAACACGGGATAAGTATTGCGCTAAACATATCGAAAAGGAAAAAGAAACTGTAAGATATTACGACAAACATATTCGAAACAAAAGCTCACGTTCATTCTACAACTCAAGATTGTGGAAGGATATGCGTGAGCTTATTTATCGTAGAGATCATGGTCTATGTGTTCAATGTAGAAGCAAGGATATCATTAAGATAGGTGATGTGGTCGATCATATCATACCTATTCGTGTTGATTGGTCAAAACGATTAGAACCATCTAATTTACAAACACTTTGTCATGCTTGCCACAATAAGAAAACAAAAGAAGATGAAAAGAAAAACAAAAAATAATTCGAAAGAAAAAATTCATAAACAACCCCCCACCATGAAAAAGCAAAAGGCGACTCCCTGGAGACCGCCGCCTAGCTTTCCGTGCAAAAAGTTCGTTTTATTCTACAAAAGGGGGTTCAGCCAAGGGAGGTGGTTCTCGTAGGAAGGAAAGCGAAGCCGATTCATTTGCATTTATTAGAAGGTAATACAAATCGATTGACAAAGGATGAAATTGAGAAGCGATTAAAAGCTGAAAAACAGTTGCAAGCAAAAAAAGACAAGGTAAAGCCACCAACGTGGTTAGATTCAGTTGCAAAGAAAGAGTTTAGGAGAATTGCTGGTGAATTACTAGAGCTAGACGTTATCACAAACATAGATGTAAATGCATTAGCAACGTATTGTGATGCTTATTCTGACTATGTTGAATGCACCAAAATTATCCGAGAAGAAGGACTTCTTGTTGAATATACCAATAAGGCAGCTGAAACCAATAAAGTTCCACATCCATTACTTACAAAGAAAAAGCAATTGCATGAACAAATGAAGGCTTTGGCTGTTGAGTTTGGTCTTACACCGAGTGCAAGAGCCAAAATTGTCATTCCAAATATAAAACAAGGTCCGAAAACAAATGTAGAAAAGGAGTTTGACGTATAACATGATCAGACAATGGATGCTGGACTACTGTGATGACGTACTAAATGATGAAGTTGTTGCTTGTCAGAAGCATAAACAGGCTTGTAAACGATTTTTAAGAGATATTGAGCGTGAAGGTTCTGAAGATTTCCCATATGTTTTTAAGGAAGAAAAAGCACTTCGTTTCCTAAAGTGGATGTCTCTGTTTAAACATACAAAAGGAAAATTAGCAGGTCAGAGAATTGAACCACATTCGATACAAATCTTTGTATTTAGCAATATTTACGGATGGGTTCATCGTAATACGGGATTAAGGCGATTCAAAAAGGCATATTGGCAAGTTGGACGTAAAAACGCAAAGTCTCAATCTTTAGCATGTGTAGGTTCATATGAAGCGATGGCATTTGGTGAAAATATGTCGGAAGTATACATTGGAGCAACGAAAACGGAACAAAGTAAAATTGTTTGGAATGAAATTAAAGCGCAAATGAATGGATGTGAAGATTTAAAAGGAAAGTTCAATATTGCGTATGGGAAAATTGAACACCTTAAAACTGATTCTTTTATTTCAGCGCTATCAAAAGATGCAGGTAAATCTGGTGATGGACTGAATGTTCAGTGCGGAATTATTGATGAATATCATGCACATCCTACTTCTGAAATTTATGATGTTCTGGTGTCAGGTTCGGGTGCTCGTCCGAATCCGCTTATGATGATTATAACGACAGCTGGTTTTAATTTAAGTCATCCTTGCTATCGTGTAGAGTATCAATATGTTTCTAAAATTTTGGATCCTAATATTGATATTGAAAACGAAGAATATTTTGTCATGGTTAATGAATTAGATAAAGATGATGAGATTACAAATGCAGAAGTGTGGGAGAAAGCAAATCCAATTCTATGTAGTTATGAAGAAGGACGTACTTTCTTAAAAGGAGAACTCCAATCAGCCCTTGATGTACCTGAGAAAATGCGTAATTATCTCACGAAAAACATGAATAGATGGGTGGATATGAAAGAAAATGGCTACATGGATATGCAAAAATGGAAGGATTGCAAGGAAACGGTGGAATTATCCGAATTAAAAGGGTTGGAATGCACAGTAGGTGTCGATTTATCAGCAAAAATTGACTTAACAAGTGTAGATTTTGAATTTAAAAAGGATGATACGTATATTGTAATTAGTCATAGTTTTATGCCGGAAGATACCTTGCATGAGAAAAGAAAAACAGATAAAGTTCCGTATGATCTTTGGATACAGCAAGGATGGATTACAACAACACCTGGTGCGGTAGTTGATTATGAATATATTAAAAAACATATTAAAGCTATGGAAAAAGAGAATAAATTCAAAATAAAAGAAATATGCGCTGACCCTTGGAATGCAACGCAATTCATGCAAGACATGGAAGCAGAAGGATATACAGTGGTGGAAATACGTCAAGGAATGGCGACTTTATCAGGTCCTACAAAGGATTTTCGTGAACAAGTTTATCAGAAAAAAGTCATTCACAATAACAATCCAGTGTTAAATTGGGCTGTTAGTAATGCTATAACAAAACAGGATGCTAACGAAAACATTATGTTGGACAAGTCAAAAGCAACAGAAAGAATTGACCCGATAGCGGCTGTAATTAACTCACATGTTCGCTGTATGCTTAATTCTGGTGAGATGGACTTAAATTCCTATATTTTAAGTCAAGATTTCTCATTCTAGGAGGAATTACATGCGCTTTTTGCTATTTTTTATGAGTATTTTAGAAGATATTCTATTGATTTCAGGGTTGTCCATTATTGTAGGAACGACTTTTTTTGTTAATCCGATTTATGGCTGGTATCTGTTAGGTATTATTCTCACAATTCTGGGGGTGGTGATGATAAGAAGATAGAAAGGAGGTGAAACTTTTGATTTTTCGGCATTTATTTAGGAATCAGGACACGACAGATTTAAAAAATCCTTCACCTTGGTTTAAAAGTTTATTTGGTTATCAAGCCGCAAGTGGTGAAAAGGTAACGGTTGAGTCTTCTTTAGGTGTTCCCACGGTTTATCGATGCATTAATATCCTTGCAAATAGTGTTGCGATGCTTCCTTTTCAAACGTTTAAAAAGACAGCGAAGGGAAGAGAACGGGATAAGGCACATCAAGTGTCGTTTGTTTTGGAAAGACGCCCAAATCCTTACCAAAGCCCATTTAAATTTAAACATCTAATCGAAACACATCGCAATACATGGGGAAATGCTTATATCAATATCCATTGGGGTGTGGATGGAAGACCAAAAGAACTGTGGGTATTGAATCCGGCTGTTACAACCCCCAATGTGGACCTGAAGACAAATAAATTATGGTACTTTACTAGTTTGCCAGACGGTACACCTGTAAAAATACCTGATGATGACATTATTCATCTTACTACATTGTCTACTGATGGTTTAAAGGGGAAACCACCTATCCAAATTGCAAGAGAATCAATAGGTAGCTCACAGGCGGCACAAAAGTTTAAAGGTAAGTTCTTTACAAACGGTGCAGCGCATAGTGGGATATTAAAAACGCAACAAACACTTGGTAAAGAGGCAAAAGAAATACTTCGTGATGCTTGGGAAGAAGCGAATACGGGATTAAATAACGCTCAAAGAATAGCCATTTTAGATGCTGGACTAGAATTTGAAAAGGTGGGTATGCCTTTAAAAGATGCACAATTTATTGAAGGTATGAAATTTGATAAAGGTGAGATTGCAAACATCTTTAATATTCCTTTGCACATGATTAATGAGTTGGATCGTGCTACTTTCTCCAATATTGAGCAACAAGCGCTGGATTTTATTCAAAATACATTGAGTCCAATTCTTATTCAATACGAGGAAGAGTTTTCTTATAAAGCATTTTCATTTAATGAGCAAAAACGATATTACTTAAAGTTTAATCTAACAAGTTTATTACGTGCTGATTCTAAATCAAGAGCAGAATTTTACAAAATTATGTTAGATGCTGGTGCTTTCTCAATCAATAAAGTGCTAGAACTGGAAGATATGGATGGGATTGGGGAATACGGTGATAAACATCGTGTTGATTTAAATCATGTATCTATTGAAATTGCGGATGAATATCAATTAGCGAAAGCAAATGGAGGGACAATACAGAAGGGAGGTGAGGACGATTAAAGACGTATTTACTATTAAAAATCAAACGGAATCATCAGCAGACTTATTTATTTATGGTGACATCATAAATAATACAGGTTGGAAATGGGATGATTCTGACATTATGCCTGATGATGTGAAAAATATCTTAGGGCAATTGGATGATAAAAGTAACCTTAATATCTATGTAAATAGTGGTGGTGGTTCTGTATTTGCTGGTTTAGCCATTTATAACATGTTAAAGCGCAATAAAGCACAAAAAACTGTTTATGTGGATGGTGTTGCAGCTTCTATTGCTTCTGTAATCGCCCTAGCTGGTGATCGTGTTGTTGTTCCTTCTAATGCATTCTTAATGATTCATAAGCCTTGGACATATGCAGCTGGAAATGCAATTGATTTCCGAAAAGCAGCAGAGGACCTTGATAACATCGAATCAGGAATCATGAATGTATACAAAGAGAACTTAAAAGAAGGTGTTGAAATTGAAAAGATTCAACAATTAGTAGATGCTGAGACTTGGTTAAGTGGTGAAGAAGCTGAAAAATACTTTAATATAGAAGTTGTGGAGGCAAAAGAAGTCGCAGCTTGTAGTAGTGATTACTTTGATAAATATCAAAAAACACCAAATAAGATTGTAGCAAAAGCTCCGTCTATTCCAAAGAAGGACGATAATGAACAACTAAAAATCCAAAATGCACTAGACCTGTTAGAACTATAGGTCTATTTTTTGTGCCAATATAAGGAGGAAATACCGAATGGATAAACGTGAACAAGAATTACGTCAAAAAGTTGCTGATTTAAAAGCGAAAGCAGAAGAATTTAACAATAGCGGTAAATATGAAGAGGCAAAGGCAAAAATTGAAGAAGCGAAAAACGCGAAAAATGAACTGGATAACTATCTAGCGATGATGCAAATCCAAGTTTCTGACCCTGTAAATTCACAAGCAGGAGCTTTGCCTCCAGCATCAGTTAAAAATGAAGATCCATCGTATAAAGAAGTATTTATGAAAGCTATCCGTGGTCAAAATTTAAGCCATGAAGAAGCATGCGTTATGCAGGAATACAAAGCGGCCTTATCTGAGAATTCAGGTAAAGATGGCGGCTATATTGTTCCAGAAGATATTACGACAACAATTAATCAATTAAAACAAACGGTTGATAGCTTAGAACAATATGTAAATGTACAACCTGTATCAACAAACAAGGGAGCCCGTACGCTAGAAAAACGTGCAGCATCTACACCTTTTGCACCATTATCTGAGTATGGTAAGCCAAATGCAATGCAAGAAATTGCTTCTCCTGAATTCGATCGTTTATCGTATGTTATTGAAGATTATGCAGGCTTCTTACCGGTGCCAAATGATTTATTAGATGATACAGATCAAGCTTTAGAAGAATATTTACGTCAATGGATTGCGAAAAAATCTATTGCGACTCGAAACTATCTGATTTTACAAGAAATCAATAAACTAACAAAAGTTGATTTAAAGGATTATAACGGCCTTAAAACAACATTAAACGTTACACTAGATCCAATGTTTGCAGCAGTAGCGAACATTTTTACAAACCAAGATGGATTTAATTACTTAGATCAATTAGAAGATAAAAATGGTCGTCCACTACTTCAACCAGATCCAACAAATCCAACTCGTAAGTTATTTTCTGGTAAGCCCGTTATTGTGTTGTCCAATAAAACAATTGCTACAGATAAAGACGGAAAAGCACCTTTCATTGTTGGGGATTTAAAAGAGGCAGTTATTCTTTGGGATAGAAAACAATTATCTATTGATATGACCAAAGAAGGCGGAAATGCTTGGAGAACAAATACTTCTGAATTCCGAGCAATCGAACGTGAAGATGTCACATTATGGGACCAAGAAGCAGTTGTGTATGGGCAAATTACGGTTGCGCCTAAAACTGGAGTTTAATAAGCTAGGGGGTGTCCTTCTTGGTACTAACATTAGAGGAAGCTAAAAAGTATCTTCGCGTGGATGGTGATGAGGAGGACGATCTCATTACATCTTTCGTAATAGCAGCTGAAATCTATATTAAAAATGCTACAAGTAAAAATGTGGACTTAAAAAGCGAGCTTGCTAAATTGGCGGCTCGTATTTTAATTTCCCATTGGCATGAAAATCGGGAAGCAGTTGGAAAAGCAGAACAGTTAGCATTTAGTTTGCAATCGATATTAGTTCAGTTGCAGTATTCTGGTGGTGATTCAAGTGAATCCAGGTAAATTAGATAAACGTCTTACATTTCAAGTGAAAGATAATGAAGCAAAGAGCCCAGACGGTGATCCAATAGAAAGATATAAGGATTCTTTTACTGTATGGGGCTCTTTTATTTTTTTAAAGGGAAGAAAATACTTTGAAGCAGCCGCAGCTAACAGTGAAGTGCAGGGTGAAACAGAAATCCGATTTCGGGCAGATGTGAATGCTGACATGAAAATCAAGTATAAGAATACGATTTATGACATTCTTTCGGTTATTCCAACTGAAAAATACACATTATCAATCATGTGGAAGCGTGGTGGAATGAATGGCTGATGGTGTAGATTTGTTAGGTTTTGATCGTTTAGTTACTGAATTAAATCAAATGGGGTTACGTGGAGAGGAAATAGAAGATAAAGCTCTTGCAGCCGGTGGTGAACAAATTCGAAAAGCTATTGCAGAAAGAAGTGAACCGAGGAGTTCAAGTCCTAAGAAACCTTCCAAAAGTGAACCTTGGCGTACGGGCCAACATTTGCTTGATAATATACGAGTTACGAAGGCACGAATGGAAAATGGTGTGAAAACGATTAAGATTGGAATAGACAAAGCGGACCGTTCTCCATATTTCTATGGAAAGTTTTTAGAATGGGGTACATCAAAAATGCCAGCACATCCATTTATAGAACCGGGCTTTAATTCTTCAAAATCAGCAGCAATTCGCGCTATGACAGACATTTTGAAGAATGAAATGAGGTTAAATTTATGATGAATTTACGACCTGAAATTTTGCAAGCTCTTGAAAATAATCAGGAGCTTGTTTCTTTATTAGGTGGAAAACGCGTTTATTATCGTAAAGCCAAAAATGCTGAAGAGTTTCCGCGGATTACATTCTTTGAATTAGACAATAGGCCAGATAGATTTGCAGATAATGAAGAAAGTGAAAGTGAAATTACATTCCAAATTGATATTTGGTCAAAAGGCAGTACAACGGCATTCCATCAAAAAGTGAATGAAATTATGAAAAGTATTGGTTTCTGTCGTTATGCGGTTGCTGATTTATATGAAGAGGATACACAAATTTTTCATTACGCGATGCGATTCGCGAAAGGAGTGGAGTTATAGATGGCTGGAGAAGTGATTAAAATTAGTTCGACTGTCGGTGTAGATAGCCTTGTTTACGCCAAGTTATTGAAAGATGATGCAACAGGTGTTGAATACAGTGCAGTAAAAGAAATGGAAGGTGCTGTAAAGATTAAAACATCCAAAAAGGTAGCTTCGGAGATTATGTGGAGTGACAATAAAAAATCGGAAATCGCTGAGTCGGATGGAGAAGTAGAAGTGGAAATCGAGCTTCGTAACATCTCGTTAACAACAAAAGCAGATATTGAAGGGTATCCAGAAGTTAAAGACGGTGTGTTAGATGAGAGACGCGAAGGTGAAAAGCCGTATCTAGCAATCGGATGGCGTTTCTTAAAGGCTAATGGAAAATATCGATATGTTTGGTTATTAAAAGGGAAGCTTTCACAAGAGGAAGAAGAAGGCGAAACTAAGAAGGATAAACCAAACTTCCAAACAACGAAACTGAAAGGTTCATTTATTGAGCGTGATTTTGATGATAGACCCAAATTTACAGCAGATGCCGACGAACCTACATTTACCAAATCGGTGGGAGATAACTGGTTTAAAAAGGTATATGAGAAGCCTGTGGCACAACCGCCAGCAGGAAAGTAAGAGGGAGCAAAAGCTCTCTCTTTTTTATTAAATTTAGGAGGGAAAAACTATGAAATTAACTTTAATGATTAATAAAGAAAAACAAACTTTTAATATGCCAGAATTTATTCCAGCCCGTGTTATCCGTCAGGCTCCTGAGTTGGCTGAAATTCCAAACAATCCTGGTCCAGAAGATATGGATAAAATGGTTAAATTCGTGGTGAAGGTGTACGATAATCAATTTACATTAGACCAATATTGGGATGGGATTGATGCTCGTAAATTTTTATCAACAACTTCAGACGTAATTAATGCAATTATAAATGAAACTGTGGAAGCAGCTGGTGGTAATCCTGTATCTGGAGAAGAAGAAAACCCAAACGCGTAGAGGGAGGAGGGCTAACGTTCAGTGAGTTTATGGACGAACTCTACCTCTCTTTATTACGTCAAGGGTATAAACATCATCATATCGATAATGAAATGGATATTTGGCATTATTTAAAGCTGAATCAAAAGAGTCGTGAACAAGGTGATTCAAATAGTGAAAATGCAAGCTCTAATGAAATAGAAGTTCCGGCAGAAAACATTATTTAACGAGGGGGTGAGACTATGGCAAATGAAATGAATAATTTGGTCGTTAGGCTTTCCCTTGATAATGTAAACTTCCGACAAGGTATCGCGAATTCAGGGCGTGCAGTCAGAACATTACAGAACGAATTAAAATCTGTGAGTACAGGTATGGGTGGTTTTGCTAACGCTAGTCAACAAACGCAAGCGAAAATGAATACACTTAGTAGGCTCATTGATGCGCAAAAAGAGAAAGTTAAAGCGTTACGACAAGCCTATGATCAAAATAAGGCTAAATTAGGTGAAAATGATGCAGCAACTCAACGATATGCTTCTCAAGTTAATAAAGCAGTTGCTGATTTAAATAGATTTGAAAATGAACTCAAACAAGTGAATTGTCAGGCACAACAAACAGCAATGGATAAATTAAATAATTCATTGAAGTCTTTACAAGCTGAATTCCAAGCGGTTACAACAGGAATGCATGGATATACCAATGCTACTGAACAAACTCGAGCAAAAATTGATGTGCTATCTCGTATGGTAGATAAGCAAAAGGAGAAAATCAGGGAGCTTCAGTCCGTTTACAATCGTGCTAAAACAGAAGAAGGTGCAGCAAGTCAATCAGCACAACATTATGCTGAACAAATTCATCGAGCTACCGCTGAACTTAATCGATTCGAAACTGAATTACGTCAGTCAAATCATGAACTAGAACAACAAGGTAATCGTCTTCTCAATTTCGGAAACCGTATGGAAACATTGGGAAATCATTTGCAAAATGCAGGAATGCAAATTGGTATGGTGTTTGGCGGAATGACTTACGCTATAGGGCGTGGTTTAAAATCGGCGGTTACTGAATCAATGAACTTCGAACAACAGATGGCTAACATTAAAGCAGTATCTGGTTCTACTGGCGAAGAAATGAAAAAGTTGAGTGAACTGGCTGTTAATATGGGTGAAACAACAAAGTATTCTTCTGTAGAAGCAGGAAAAGGTATTGAAGAATTAATAAAAGCTGGTGTCAGTTTAACAGATATTATTAATGGAGGTCTATCAGGTGCTCTGAACCTAGCAACGGCTGGAGAATTAGATTTAGGTGAAGCGGCAGAAATTGCATCAACAGCGTTAAATGCCTTCAAAGCGGATCATCTTTCAGTAGCAGATGCAGCTAACATATTATCAGGAGCGGCAAACGCATCGGCAACTGATGTACGTGAATTAAAATATGGTCTTGCTGCCTCTTCAGCAGTAGCGGCAGGAGCAGGGATGACGTTTAAAGATACCGCTACAACTTTAGCAGTATTCGCTCAAAATGGTTTAAAAGGTTCAGATGCAGGGACATCTTTAAAAACGATGCTTATGAGGTTAAATCCATCTACTAAAGAAGCATATAACAAAATGCGTGATTTAGGTCTTATCACATATAACGCTCAAGCAGGGTTTGATTTCCTGGTGAAAAATGGAGTTACTCCAGCATCTAGAAGTGTGGGAGATATCGAAGTTGCATTAGAAAAATATGTAATGAAAACTGAAGGAGTTACAAAGTGGAACGATAAATGTGATACAACATTCCGTGAGTTAGCAACAAGCTCAGCTTTCTTATCATCAAAATTTTACGATCAACAGGGGCATATTCAAAGTCTAGAAAATATTTCAGGTACACTTCATGAATCGATGAAAGATTTAACAGACCAACAACGAAGTATGGCCCTAGAAACATTATTTGGTTCCGATGCTGTACGTGGTGCGACTATCTTGTTTAAAGAAGGCGCTAAAGGTGTCAATGAGATGTGGGATTCCATGTCTAAAGTTACAGCAGCTGATGTTGCAGCCACCAAGATTGATACGTTAAAGGGACGTCTTACATTATTAGATTCAGCATTTTCTACAATGAAAAAAACAATTGGTGATGCACTAGCTCCTGTGGTTAGTGTTTTTGTTGCTGGATTACAGAAACTTGTGGATGGCTTTAATGCATTACCTGGTCCCGTACAAAAGGCTATTGCAATTACAGGTGGTATTGTTCTTGCTTTAACAGCTGTGGCTACAGCAATAGGTGTGGTTTTAGCAGCGTTTGGAATGATTGCTTCAGGAATTGGTTCTTTATCTCTTGCATTAGGATCAGTCGGTGGGATTGCTGGAATTGCGGCAGGAGCAGTTGGTTTCTTGGGGAGTGCACTAGCTGTTTTGACAGGACCAATTGGTCTAGTAGCAGCCGCTCTTATCGGGACTGGAGTTGTTGCATATAAAGCATATCAAAAAGCAACAGAAGACAGTATCGCTTCAGTAGATCGCTTTGCTACAAATACAGAAGGGAAAGTAAGCTCTTCAACAAAGAAGGTTCTTGGTGAGTATTTCAAGCTGTCCGACGGTATTAGACAAAAGTTAACTGAAATTAGATTGAATCATGAAGTAATAACAGAAGAACAGTCGCAGAAGTTGATTGGTCAATACGACAAATTAGGTAATACGATTATAGAAAAAACAAATGCAAGACAACAAAAAGAAGTCGAAGGACTTAAAAAGTTTTTTGCGGATTCTTATGTATTAACTGCAGAAGAAGAAAATAAGCGGATTGAACAAATGAATCAACATTACGAACAAGAAAAGTTAAAGACGCAAGAAAAAGAAAATAAAATTAAAGAAATTATTCAAACGGCAGCAAATGAAAAACGTGAATTTACTACATCTGAAAGAATTTCTTTACAAGCTTTACAAGATGAAATGGATAGAACAGCTATCCAACATATGTCTAAAAATCAAATGGAACAAAAAGTTATTTATGAAAATATGCGGGTGCAAGCTAGCGAAATTACAGCTAGACAAGCAGCCGAAGTTGTTGAAAATAGTGCTAAAGCAAGAGATAAGGTTATTGAAGATGCAAAGAAAACTCGTGATGATAAAATTGCGTATGCTATACGTTTACGAGATGAGTCAGGAACACTTAATAAAGAAGAAGCGGATGCAGCTATTGCGGAAGCGAATCGTCAATATAATAGCACGGTTTCTACTGCAAAAGATAAACATCAAGAAATTGTAAGTGAGGCAAAAGCGCAGGCGGGTGAACATGCAAATCAAGTAGATTGGGAAACGGGCCAAGTAAAATCGAAATATCAAGTTATGAAAGATGATGTTGTTCGAAAAATGAAAGAAATGTGGTCAGATGTTACCAATAAGTATGAAGATATGAAAACCTCTGCAAGTAATAAGGTAGAGGAAATAAAAAATACAGTTTCAAGGAAATTTGAAGAAAAGAAAAAAGCTGTTACAGATAAAATGCAAGAAATAAAGAACGGTATTGAAGAAAAATGGAATACAGTTGAAAAATTTTTCAGTTCTATAAATCTAAGTTCCATCGGTAAATCAATTATAGAAGGCCTTGAAAAAGGATTAGATAGTGCAACAGGGGGCTTGTATAGTAAAGCGAAAGAAATTGCAGGAGAGATTAAAAAGACCATTTCTGGAGCACTAGAAATTAACAGTCCATCTAAAGTAATGATTCCAGTCGGTAGCGCAGTTCCAGAAGGTGTTGGAGTTGGTATAGATAAGGGAAAACGGTTTGTTGTGGATGCAGCAAAAAATGTAGTCGGAACTGTTAAGAAACAAATGGGGAATATGCCATCTGTTTTTGATTTTGGATTCCAAACGAATCAATATAGTATCCCGCAAAATGCATTTAGCGATTTCAGCGGATATACGCGACCGCAATTATCTTATAACAATGCATCTATGGCAAAAACAATATTTCCAAATAGACCAGCTGGAGAACAAGAACTGAATTTAACCGTAAACATGACTAATGTTTTAGATGGAAAAGAGCTTGCAAACGGAAGTTACACCTATACTACAAAGCTTCAAGATCGTGAACAAAAAAGAAGAGCGGAATTTTAAGGGTGGTGAGCACGTTGGGGAAACTTAGTTTTACTTTTAATAATATTAGAAAAGATTATATTCAAATGCTAGTTGGAAGAAAACGTCCTTCATGGGCTCCAGTAAAAAGAAGATTAGTAAGAGTCCCTCATCGCGCAGGGGCTCTTTTACTTAATACAGAAACGGAGGAACGTCGTATTGACGTTCCTCTTGTTATTAAAGCGAAAAAAGATATGGCGGATTTACAAAAGTTAAAAGAAGATTTAGCGGATTGGTTATATACAGAGCAACCCGCTGAACTTATTTTTGATGATGAGTTAGACAGGACTTATTTAGCATTAATCGATGGTTCTGTCGATTTGGACGAAATAGTCAATAGAGGCAGAGGTGTTATTACTTTTGTTTGTCCAATGCCGTATAAATTAGGGAAAACAAATACTCACAAATTTACGCAAGAGTGGTCTACAGAAACAACTTCTTATTTTACTAATAAGGGAAGTGTAGAAGCTCCAGCATTAATTGAAATGACTGTAAAAAAACCAAGTACCTTTTTAGATGTATGGTTTGGAGAGTATCCGCATAATCGTGATTATTTCAGAATAGGCTACCCTCTGACTGTGGAGCAAACCACGGTACAAGAACGAGAAAGAGTCATGTGGGATGAAATGTCTACTACAGTAGGCTGGACTCCTGTTACGGGTCAATTTGATGATATGAAGGGGACAGGTTCTTTTAAAGTACGAGATGGTTATGCTTTATATTGTGAGGATTACGGAAAGGAAAAAGGCTTCCACGGTGCTATGGCTAAAAAGAATATTCCGTCAGGACCGTTGCAGGACTTTGAAATGGAAGCATGGATGCGTTTGAAATCGAAAAGCATTGTCGAAATGGGCCGTGTAGAAGTGCTTCTTTTAGATGAAACGAGTAATATCGTTGCACGTATCAATATGAATGACCTTTACTGGGATGCCGAACTTACAAAAGCGCACATGAAAATCGGAAATGTCGGAACACCTAACAGTTTGCGAAAATTAGTAGATACGAATGGGGCACATCCTAATACATTTAATCAATTTTACGGAAGGCTTAGAGTCGCTAGACGAGGCAATCAGTGGTCAGTTTATGTGGCACGTTTTAAAGACGGAACGGAGATTGACGATGCTGCATTAGTAGAAAGATGGATTGACGAGAGCGGAAATCCAATGACAAATCGTAAAGTAGCTCAAGTCATGATTGCAATCATGGCATGGGATATAAATGATCCGGTTTCAGTGATGAGTATCGACGACTTAAAAATTTGGAAAGTAAACAAAGTCCCATCTAATGCACAACCATATATCTTTGACACTGGAGATAAAATTGTTATCGATACGGAGAAAAGTCTTGTCACAATCAACGGGAAGAATGCAATCAATATAAAAGAAATCTTTAGTAATTTTCCCGTTGTAATACGTGGGGAAAATCGCATCGATATCATGCCACCTGATGTAAATGCAACAATCAGTTATAGGGAGAGATATAGATGAGGAAACCAAGCGGGATTTTACATGTTGTGGATTTTAAAACAGATCAAATTATCGCAGCCATCCAGCCGCAGGATTATTGGGATGACAAACGGCATTGGGAACTTAAAAATAATGTTGATATGTTGGATTTCACTGCTTTTGACGGAACAGATAATTCAGCTACGTTACAACAGCAAAATCTCGTTTTAAAAGAAGTTCGCGACGGAAGGATTGTGCCATATGTTATAACAGAAACTGAAAAAAATTCTGATAAACGATCTATTACCACATACGCTTCAGGAGCTTGGATTCAAATTGCTAAATCAGGGATTATAAAACCACAACGGATAGAGAGTAAGACGGTTAATGAGTTTATTGATTTAGCGCTTTTAGGTATGAAATGGCAACGCGGAATTACTGAATATGCTGGATTTCACACAATGACAATCGATGAATATATGGATCCACTTACTTTTTTAAAGAAGATTGCATCTTTATTTAAACTGGAAATCCGATATCGTGTTGAGGTTAAAGGGTCGCAAATCATTGGTTGGTATGTAGATATGATTCAAAAACGTGGGTATGATACGGGCAAAGAAATAGAATTAGGAAAAGATTTAGTCGGTGTAACACGTATCGAACATACACGTAATATTTGCACTGCTTTAGTTGGATTTGTAAAAGGTGAAGGCGACAAGGTAATCACTATTGAAAGCATTAATAATGGCCTACCTTATATCGTAGATGCAGATGCGTTTCAAAGATGGAATGAACACGGACAACATAAATTCGGTTTTTATACACCAGAAACAGAAGAATTAGATATGACTCCAAAACGTTTATTGACGCTTATGGAAATAGAATTGAAAAAGCGTGTCAATTCCTCAATCTCTTATGAAGTGGAAGCACAATCAATTGGTCGTATTTTCGGCCTAGAACATGAACTAATCAATGAAGGCGACACTATAAAAATTAAAGATACAGGGTTTACACCAGAATTATATCTTGAAGCACGAGTGATAGCTGGAGATGAATCTTTCACAGACCCAACACAGGATAAATATGAATTCGGGGATTATCGTGAGATAGTTAATCAAAATGAGGAATTAAGAAAGATTTATAACCGTATCCTCAGTTCATTAGGCAATAAACAAGAAATGATTGATCAGCTAGATAAATTGGTTCAAGATGCTAATGAAACAGCTAGTAATGCAAAGAAGGAGTCAGAAGCAGCAAAAACACTAGCTGAAAAAGTACAAGAGGATATTAAAAACAATACGGTTGAAATTATAGAAGCTAAGAATCCACCAACAACAGGACTTAAACCTTTTAAAACGCTTTGGCGTGATATTAGTAACGGAAAGCCCGGTATTTTAAAAATATGGACAGGTAAAGATTGGGAATCGGTTGTACCTGATGTTGAATCAGTTAAGAAAGAAACACTTGAGCAGGTTAATAAAGATATTGAGTTTGCCAAAACGGAGTTAAATCAAAAGGTTCAAAGTGTGGAAGGTAAAGCGCAAGAAATAGCTGGACAAATAGTTGATGTTCAAAAGCAAGTTAATAATAAAGTGGATCAAACATGGATTGATAATCAGCTTAAAGATAAGGCCGATAAATCTGGTGTATACACAAAAGATGAAATTAAAGATGGTTTCATCGGTAAACAAGTGTATGAAACTGATAAACAAGGGAACGTACAGAAGTTCCAAGAGATTAACACATCTATTAGTCAAACAAATGAAGCTCTTACACAGAAAGCCGAGAAGTCTGAGTTGAAGAAAACGAATGAAGGTTTATCGCAGTTGGAGCAAAAGACGAACGAGATTAAGACCACTGCTGATGGCACAAAACAGACTTTAACAGAGCTTAAAACGAAAGTTGATAACACAAAAATCAGTGTGCGCAACTTATTAAAGGATTCTGTTATTTTAAATACTAGTTGGAGTTCGGATACTCCCAATAATATTTCTAGGACTATTTTGTCTGATGCTGAAGGTCGTTATCTTCAAGCTAAAATAACTACTATTAATATGAGTAGAGCATCTAGTTTCTATTACTTTACTGCACCGAACTGGACAAAGGCACTCGAAAAAGGTAAGGAATATGTATTAAGTGTGGACGCAATGGCAACGATAGACGGCTGTATCTTTAAAATCAGGGATGATAAAGCAAATAAATACTTTAGTACACGTATTCCAAAATCTACGATTTATCAACGTATCAACGTTACATTAAAATACGACGGTGACTTTACTAATATCTTGATTATTGGTGACATTCCAACTACCGCAGCAGTGGGGGATTATGTAAATCTTAGAAATTTCAAATTAGAAGAAGGTAATGTCGCTACTGATTACTCGCTAGCACCAGAAGATCAAGTAACAACAACTGACTTTACTAAAAAGACAGTAGAAATTGAGACTACTATTAAGGGTATTAATACTACTGTTTCCAATGTTCAAAACGAACAAGGAAAGCTTACTGAACGTGTAACAAAATCAGAGCAAACCGCAGATGGATTTAAAACTACTATTGAATCGTTAACTAAAAAAGATACTGAAATTAGTAATAAGTTAAATACGGTTGAATCCACTGTGGAAGGTACGAAAAAAACGATATCTGATATACAATCCGATACAACATCACTTAAACAAACAACAAATGAAATTAAAGAACAAGCAGGGAAAATCACCGAAAAGTTGACTAGCGTAGAGAAAAAGTTTGATGATATGAAGTTTAGCGGACGTAACCTTCTGTTAAATACAGGTGGCACACTTAAATCTGACACTGGAACGAACATTTCAAATACTAATTCAAAATCTTTTAAATTTGTTCCTGATACGTTTGAAATGATTAGAGGCCAAGAAGTTGCTCTGTCTATTACAGCTAGAACACAAGCTTTTTCGAAGGGAACACCTAGCCCTTGGATCGGTATGGAATTATCAGTGACGTATGAAGATAATGAGCAAGTTTGGCTGCCTATTCGTATAGAAGACAAAGTCGCTACCTCTCAAGGTTGGGTTCGTTATTCTGCTGTTGTTACAATAAAAAACAAAGCAATTAAAACTGGTTATATAAATAGTTTAATTCGAAATGTAAAAGGCATGGTTGAACTTAAAGAATGGCAAATTGAACTTGGAAATAAAGCAACTGAATATAGACCAGCAGCAGAAGAGCAAGTAACGACCGATGAATTCACCAAGAAAACAACAGAGATTGAAAAAAGTGTGGATGGCGTGAAAACTAGCGTAACGAATGTTCAAAACAGCCAAGCTGGATTTGAAAAGCGTATGTCTACAGTGGAGCAAACAGCAAGTGGATTATCTTCCACAGTAAGTGATTTAAACAATGTAGTATCAGATCAAGGGAAGAAGCTTACTGAAGCAAATACAAAACTTGAACAACAGGCAACAGCAATCGGAGCTAAAGTTGAGCTTAAACAAGTAGAGGAATATGTTGCTGGATTTAAGATTCCAGAGTTGAAACAAACAGTTAATCAGAATAAACAAGATTTATTAGATGAATTAGCCAACAAGATTGCAACTGAACAATTTAATCAAAAGATGACTTTGATTGATAATCGCTTTTTTATCAATGAACAGGGTATCAATGCTGCTGCTAAAAAGACAGAGGTATATACAAAAGAGCAAGCAAATGGACAATTTGCCACATCATCTTATGTAAGAGATATGGAATCCCGTCTTCAGTTAACAGAAAAGGGCGTTAGTATATCTGTAAAAGAGAATGATGTAATAGCAGCCATTAACATGAGTAAAGAAAACATTAAGTTAAATGCTGCACGAATAGATTTAGTTGGTAAAGTCAACGCTGAGTGGATTAAAGCTGGATTGCTGAGCGGTTGCCAAATTAGAACATCAAATACGGATAACTACGTTAGCTTAGATGACCAATTTATACGTCTCTATGAAAGAGGGGTTGCTAGAGCGTTTCTGGGTCACTACAGAAGATCAGATGGTGCAGTACAACCGACTTTTATCTTAGGATCCGATGAAAAGACTAATGCTCCAGAAGGCACTTTGTTTATGTCTCAAGCAGGTGCAGGATGGCCAGGGGCTTATGCGAGCATTGGTATTAGCAATGGCATAGTGGATGCGCAGTCCAAAAGTCTGTGTATTGGGAGATGCAAAGAAACGGATTAAGTGTTCTAAACGCTAATGATTACCATGTTTTTTATGCAGGGAATGGGAGTTGGTATTTCAGACGAGGAAAAACTGGATTATATCAAACTTCGTTAGTCCTTGAAGATAATGGTACAGATTCTGATTTAAGATTACCTAATGTAACTATACGTAATAGCCGTGCAGCAGGATATACAGGGGTTATCCAACTGAAATCAGCTGTTACCCAAAATGGCTGGGGTGCTGTTCAAGGGAATTTTATGACTCCTTCATTACGGGAGTATAAATCTAATATCCGTGATATTTCTTTTTCCGCCTTGGAAAAAATTAGAAGTATTAAAATTAGACAATTTAATTATAAGAATGCGGTAAACGAACTTTACCGGATGAGAGAAGAGAGAAGTCCTAATGATCCACCGTTGACAACAGAAGATATTAAAACATACTACGGTTTAATCGTAGATGAATGTGATGAAGCGTTTATCGATGAAAGTGGTAAAGGAATTCATTTGTATTCATACGCATCCATTGGAATTAAAGGGTTACAAGAAGTTGATACAACAGTACAGGAACAAGAGGTAGAAATAGCAAATCTAAAATCACAAGTAGCTAATCAAGAAAATCGGATAGTCCGATTAGAAGAATTATTACAACAATTAATCGATGAGAAACCAGAGCAGCAGTTATAAGCTGGTCTTTTTTTTATTGCCTAGAAAGGGGTGGTTAAGGTGGAAGGGTTACAAGAAGTAAGAAGTGATGTTCAAGAAATCAAGCAAGAAATTAAAGAAATAAGATTAGAAGTGAAAAGCTTAGAAATACGAACAACAGGTAACGAAAAAGACATTATTAATATCAATAAGCAGTTAGATAAAATCAGCGCCAATACTACCTGGATTTTACGACTTATAGTTGGTGGAATTATTGGTGGTATTCTCACTTTCTTAATGAAAGGGGGTGGTATGTAATGGTTAGTTTAGCTGTAATGATTGGAATTGTAGTTGGTCTCTCACAAATCGTAAAAACAATTGGATTACAAACAAAATATGTTCCGTTATTAAATTTAACGCTTGGCATTGTGCTAGGCGTTTTATTTTTGGACGGAGATATCAAAACAAATGTATTTCAAGGAATCATCATTGGTCTATCAGCAAGTGGATTATTTGACCACACAAAAATTATGAAAAAGGATGCTGATATAAAATGAAAAAAACATTAAAACATATTCCTTCTGTACTCTTTGCTGTTATTTTAGCTTTATCCGTTGCAACAAGTGCTTTTGCTGATAGAACACTGATTATTCCTGATTTACCTAAACAATCATACCGTTATGGTGTAGGTGCTTATGAGGGCGTTGTAGCACATTCTACAGCAACACCAGAAGCACCAGCTATTAATATTCAAAAATATGAGTCTCGTACATGGCGTTCGGCATTCGTACATTATGCAGTTGATTGGAATGAAACAATCCAAATTGCTGATACGAAATACATTGCTTACGGTGCAGGACCAGGAGCAAATAAACGATTTGTTCACGTGGAATTATGCGAAACAAGAGATTATGAAAAATTCAAACGAAGCTATGATAAGTACGTTAAGTTATTGGCTAAAATCCTTCGTGACCGTGGAATATCAGTAGAAAAAGGATTGTGGACTCACTACGATGTGACGAAATATCTTGGTGGTACAGATCATGAAGATCCACTTGATTACTTAAAGTCTCATGGCGTTTCAGAAGCTCAATTCCACGCTGATGTACAACGCGCATATAATAACTCTAGTGTGGAAGTTTCCGTTCCTGATAAGCCATCTAAACCAGCAGAAGTTCCAACGGCTGTAACAGATGGTATTGCTTATATTGAAGGTTACAATGTTAACTTACGTAAAGGACCTGGTACAAGTTATTCTAAGATTCGACAGCTAAATAAACCGGAATCTTATGTTGTATGGGGTGAAAAGGATGGTTGGTTAAATCTTGGTAGAGAGCAATGGATTAAGAACGATCCATCTTATGTGAAGTTTAGTAAGAAAAGCACAGTAGATTCATCAATTGTAGGTAAGCGTGTTGTTTCTAAAGTTAATAATTTACGATTCTATGATGCTCCATCTTGGCAGGAAAAAGATGTTGCTGGTTCTGTAGATGCAGGATTAGGTTTTACAATTGATGCAAAAATAAACGTCAATGGATCCCCGCAATACAAAGTGCACAATAGTAAAGGTAAAACATACTATGTCACAGCAAGTGAAGCCTATGTGTATGTGAAGTAAAAAGACAAGAGCCGTCCTGTTGGGCGGCTTTTTATACTTTATTTTTTAGAAGCTCTATATCCAGCAGCTTTTGCCTCAGCTTCAGAACAGAACGTTTCTTCAGCATTTGTTTTATCATAGAACTGTTGACCAGGCATATGGTAAATTTTCTCGCCTCTACTATTTTTATTACCTTTAATAGTGCAAGTTCCATTTTGTTCTGTTACTTGATTTGTTTTGGGTGGAGTAGCAACTTCTTGTTTCTTTTGTTGCTCTTGTTGTTTCTTGAATTCTTTTTGTTTTTGCTGTTCTTCTCTTTGTTTTTGAAGTTCCTGTTGTCTTTTTTGTTCAGCTTCTTGCTTTTTTAATTCTTCTTGTTGCTTCTGAAGATCTTGTTGTTTTTTTTCCTCTTCTTTTACTTCCTCAGATTGTTTTGATTCCTCTTGCTTAATAACAGTAGAGGCTTTTTCGGATTTATCACTATCCGAACTTTTTGTACAAGAGCCTATTAAAATAATTAATAAAATGATGATACCTAAACAACCTAAACATCCACACCCTCGGCGTTTTTTTTCTTCTTTTTCATTTGTTGCTTTTTCCATTTCTATCCCCCTAAATATTGAAAATTTCAATATTTAGTATAACAGATATCGAAAGGGGATTATTGAAAAGTTTTTATTGAATGCATAACTTTTTAATAATTTGAAATTGAAAAGTGGTATTGTAAATTCACAATAATGATACTTGATTACAAAAAAAGTTGTTTTAATTATAATAAGGTGGTTAAGAACTTTAAAAAGGTAGAGGACAATGTTGAAACGGGTAATAGTAAAAAACTTTGTCATTTATCAAAATTTTTTCAGAAGGTATCGGTACATTTTCAAAATCTATCAATATTAAAAACACCCGACATCTTTCAATCAACAAAAATCGGGAAAGATATTTTTATTTTGTCCATAATGTGTTTGAAAGGAAGGATTTAGAATGGATTGGTTAGAGAGAATGAACCGCTCGATGAATTATATTGAGCAAAATTTATCGAATGAAATAGATGCAAAAGAAGTAGCGAGGTTAGCTTGTTGTTCAGAGTATCATTTTCCTAGAATGTTTTCGTCTATTACAGGTTTTACTTTGTCGGAATATATAAGGCGTAGACGTTTATCACAAGCTGCATTTGAACTTCAAAATGATAATTTCATTCGAATTATTGATCTTGCGCTGAAGTATGGATATGATTCACCGGACGCATTTAGTCGGGCTTTTAAAAGCCTTCATGGGGTGACTCCAACAGAAGCGAGACGTAAAGGGGTTGAATTAAAAGCCTTTCCGAGAATTTCCTTTCAAATCACGATTAAAGGGGATGTGGAGATGGAGTATAGAATTGAAGTGCTAGATTGTAAGGTTGAAATTGTAGGAGTGAAAGAAAAAGTCATAACTGAGGCTGCCTTTCGTATGATTCCGACATTATGGGAGGAAGCAACAAAAAGTGGATTATTGAAACAACTTATAGATATGTCGTGGGAAAATCCGCAATGTAAATTAGAAGGTCTTTTAGGTGTATGTGGAAAGCAAGCTGCTATAACAGATGAAACATTTGAGTATATGATGGGATGCCGTTACCAAAGCGAATATACTATTGGCATGGAGAAGATTGTAATCCCTAAAAGTACTTGGGCTGTTTTTCCAAATGTCTCTGATGCATGGAAACGCCTCTATACAGAATGGCTACCTACCTCTGGATATGAGTTGGTAGATCTTCCTTGTATTGAAAATTATTTAGCACCTGATCGAAATCCGAGTAGTGAACTTTGGGTTCCAGTTATTCAAAAATAATGATAATGTGTGATGAGATATGGTTGATGAATGCTCAACTAGATGATAAATGGTGGTATGAAGTTAAATAAAACAAAAGAATAGTTTGATTAACAAAAAAAGAGCCGTCAAATGACGGCTTTTTTATTGTTCAATTACTGTTGCGCTAATTTTAGGCATTCCTGTTTTATCTTTTTCATCGTAGGCACCATAAATCGTTACTGTTGCACCTTTAGATATTTTTAATCCACTTTTGAGTGTTATTTCATTTTCATTTGATTGCACACCACTTTGGGCAATTTGAATAGTGTACATACCTTTTCCGTCATTTTCATTTGTACTTATGACAAAAGAAGGTAGCACTGAAGATTTAAGTAATAAATCTACTGTTCCCGTAGCTTTAAGCCTTTTTCCTTTTTCATATTGATCTCCATTTGCTTTAACAAAACTAACTTCTTCAGCATCTTGCTTTATCTTCTTATTTAATTCATCCTGAGATGTTAAATCTTTTTTATTTTCTTGTTGAGATTTGACGTTTGTTTTTTCACTTGATTCATTTTCTTTGGAAGAATCACAAGCTGTTAGACCTAAAAATAGGGTACTTCCAACACAAAGACTTATAAGTTTTTTATACATTTTCATTACCCTCCTCTATCCAAATTTCTTCCATGTGCAATTTTAATTCTTTTGCAATTTTGTAAGCTGTAAGAAAACTAGGGAGCGTCGTGTTATTAACAAGTGAGCTCATTGTAGTTTGACTAATTCCAATAAGATTTGCAAATTCCTTTTGACGTATTTCTCTTTCAGCAAAAATAACACGAAGTTTACATTTTAATCGCACAATATCACCTCTTTAATTATATACAATTCGCATATGGAAATGTGTCCTCCTTTAATTTAATCAACGAACATTTAGAAAAGTTTAAATGGACAGGCAATATAACTACTTCTAAGTCATATACCTATATCAAGACCACAAGGAACACCAAGTGGAACTAAGGACATCAAGTGGGGAGAGGGTTAAATGCGTTGGCAGTATAATCACTTAAACACAACTTCATATTTACATCCTTCAAAAGAATTAAGGTCAATGTACAATGAATCAAGATCGAGAGCAGAGACGGAATCAATTTTAAATCACATGAAAAACCATGAAGTTTATGATCGAAAAGAATATAAAGGATATTTCAGTTTGTCGCAGGTATTAGAAGAAGATCTATATGGTGAGGAAGAAGATGTTTTAAACTGGGAAATTCTAATGGATTGTTATGATGTGGTCCTTACAAGAAAAGGTATTGCCTTTCGTGAAAAGGAAGAGGAGGAATAATCATGACACTTGTAGGAGAAGCGGTAGTTATTTGGACGGCAACAGGTTTGTCAGTAGTTGCAATGAAGACAGCAGAGAAAATGGGGAAGAGTGTTCCACGTTGGCTTCCACGTATCACTTTGTACACAACGCTCACAGGCTCGTTCTTATATCTTCTACGTTATGTTCTAGTTATGTTTCTATGAAGGAATATAATGTGGAAGGTCAGGACAGCAGGCAAGGTATAAGAAAATGCCTGTCCCGTTATATTCCAAAAGAGTGCAATGATATCCTTATAGGATATCTAAGGGGGAAATGTTTATGTTGGAGTTACTAATGGTTCCTACAGCAGCATTAACATATGCATTGGTAAGTGATAAATTCAAACGAAAAGATGTTGATAAAAAGAAGATTCGAGTCTTTTTTGAGGTGAGTGGAATCGCAATTAAAAGAGAAGATAAGCTACATTATCCCAAGTTTCAAAATCACGTTGATGATGATCGTAGTACAACATATGTTTACACATTACCTGTAGGTATGCCGAGTAAAATTATTCAGAAAGTCGAGGATGTTGTAAGTGAGGGGTTAAATAAACCCGTTCGGATTCATTATGATAACTATAAATTAAGTATTCGAGTATTTCATAAAGACATACCTAACAAGTGGGGATGGTCAAAAACATTAGTTGAACAAGGAAAATGGCTTGTGCCTATAGGGAAAAGCCTAGAAGAAATAATTTATCATGATTTTGATAAAACACCACACATGACTTTAGGTGGTTTAACACGTATGGGGAAAACCGTATTTTTAAAGAATGTAATGACATCTCTTATTACAGCACAACCAGATCATACGCATTTATATATCGTCGATTTAAAAGGCGGTTTAGAATTCGGACCATATCAAAATTTACAACAAGTTGAGTCGATAGCAGAAAAGCCAATTCAAGCATTTCAAGTTTTAAATACCATTCTTAAGAAAATGGAAGAGAAAATGTTCTATATGAAGGAAAAACATTATACAAACGTTGTAGAAACAAATATAAAAGAACGTCATTTCATTATAGTTGATGAAGGGGCTGAACTTTGTCCTGATAAAAGTATGGGGAAAGAGCAGCAAAAATTATTAGTGGCTTGTCAGAGAATGCTTTCTTATATAGCAAGGATTGGTGGGGCGCTTGGCTTCAGGTTGATTTTTTGTACACAATATCCGACTGGAGATACATTACCACGACAAGTTAAACAAAATTCAGATGCAAAGCTTGGTTTTAGATTACCGACACAAACGGCTTCTCAAGTAGTTATAGATGAATGTGGATTGGAATCGATTAAAAGTATACCTGGACGCGCTTTGTTTAAAACGGATAGGTTAACAGAAATTCAAGTACCTTTTATTTCTAATGAAATGATGTGGAATGTACTAAAACAATATGAGGTGGAGAAATATGAAAATACAAACACACATCAAATTGAATCGTCAGATGATGATTCTGACCTCGATTAGAAAGCTGAAATTTGCTACACGTAGGCATTTAATGGCTATCCATGATTTAGGTGGTATAAGAAATGCAAACCGTATATTAAAGGATTTAGGCACATTTGTTAACAGTACTGTGTACAAAAAAGAATATGTATATTACTTAAATAAAAAAGGGCGCGCACTATTCGATGATACAGAAAAAATAGTACCAACAATTCGATTAGCACACAGCCTTATGAGAAATGAAGCGTGGCTCTATCTGTTTTGTCCGGATGACTGGCAGATAGAAACACCTATACGTTATAAAATAGATGATAAAAAGAAGACAATTATTCCAGACGTGAAATTCCGAGATGAAGAAGGGATTTTAAATGCTGTTGAAATAGATCGGACGCAGATGATGAATGTGAATAGTGAGAAAATGAAAAGATACGGAGAGTTTACTATATATTATAGTAAGAAGTATAATGGTAAAGTTCCAGTGGTTCATTTTTTTACATTAACAGAATATAGACAAAAGACATTGGAACAGTTTGCAGTAAAGAACGGCGTGTATGCAAAGGTACATGTTTTGCATGAAGTTTAGCTTGAATAAAAACAGCCACATTGCCAACCACAAAACAGCCACAAAACAGCCACAAAACAGCCACGAAGTAATAACAAGTAGTGAAATCACAGAAAAACGTTATCAGACAAACACTTAATTTATGCTATGTGTGAAACGAAATGAAACTATATAAAACGAAGGTATATTTTCCGTACGCAAGTTCACCAATGGGAACGCGATCAATATATGTCTCTTTACTAAGAGGTGAGGAGCCCTGATACTACGGTATCAGGGCTTTTTTATTTGTTGGCAATATAGGTGTTAGTTGAAATGAATTGAATAGATGTCTGAAAAAATTATGACGGTATTTAAATTTCTATTCCATATCTTTAATGTAACGTGGTGAAATTCGAATTGTTTTGTGTTCCAAAAGGGTGGATAAGTAAAAGTAACATGCGTAATATCTATGGATATAAAAAATTGAATGATATGTTGTGTTCGGTATTGGATATGTTTCATACTAAAGTTCGAGTGTTTAAAAATATAGTACCTTGCAATAAACAATACTAAGTGGTATATTATGGATAAGGAAGGTACTGTGTATTGAACAGTACTGAAATGAGAAAGGGGGATTGTCCTTGAACGTTCAGTTTAAAAAAGGTGTGTTAGAACTATGTGTACTGGCACTTGTGAAACGTAAGGATTGTTACGGCTATGAACTTGTTCAGCAAATCTCAAATAAATTTTTAATATCGGAAGGGTCAGTATATCCTTTATTACGCCGTTTAACGAAGGAAGGATATTTTCAAACGTATTTAAAAGAATCTACGGAAGGACCACCTCGCAAATATTATCAACTAACTGAGCAAGGGGAAACGCAACTGAATTTGTTAGTAACAGAGTGGCGTGATTTTGCGAAAGGTGTACAAGAAATTATTGAAGGGGTGGAATGGGATGAGTAAAGAACAGTTTCTTAAGGAATTATCAAGTCATCTTAGAAAGTTACCGGACGAAGAGAGGAAAGATATTTTATTTGATTATGAAGAGCATTTTCAGTTTGGGATAGAAGAGGGGAAAACTGAATCGGAAATAATAAAGGGTCTTGGCTCTCCGAAAGTAATTGCAAAAGAATTACTTGCGATGTATCGATTTGATGAAATGAAAAAAGATCCGTCAACTTCAAATGTGACAAGAGCTGTCATGGCAGCGATTGGACTTAGTTTGTTTAATTTCATTATTGTATTAGGCCCGTTAGTTGCAATTATCGCTTTTATATTCTCTTTTTGGGTCGGTGGGATTGTTAGTGTAGTTACACCATTTTTCGTTATTGGAAAAGTATTTATGGGTACATTTATATGGTTAGATGTATTCGTAAGTATAACATTTGTTGGGATAGGTTTGTTGTTATGTATTATCGCTTATTATAGTACGAAGTGGTTTAAAAGGTTATGTGTACGTTATGTCATATGGAACTTCAAAATGATAAAAGGGGAGTAGATGATGAAAAAAATATTGTTAGTAGCGATCGCTTGTATCATTATTGGAGTAATAGGAATTTCACAAACATATGAAAAAGCAGTGCAAACTGCAGAAAAAGGAAACAAAGAAGATATAATTAAAAACGAAACACTAAAAAATATAGAAGTTAAGTTAGATGTCGGGGATATTGTTGTCCAAAAATCTCCTGACGCTTCTTTTTATGTAAAGCAATTAGGAGATGCGCGTAAACAAGAGATTCATATTACTGAAGATGGTGACACATTAAAAATCATTGGGGAAAGAGAAAAAGGTGCTTCATTTGATTTTTCTTTTTACGATTTTAGGTTTCAAACGTCTACATTGACTCTCCTTGTGCCTGAACGCTCTTACCAAGATGTAAAAGTAAATTCATCTGCTGGACAAATTGAAATAAGTGATGTGAAAAGTGACCGTGTAAGTGCTAGAACACTTACTGGAGAAGTGGATTTGAAACATGTAACGGCTAAGAATGTGGAGGGATCTACAAAAGCTGGTGAAGTAAACTTTAAAAAAGTAATAGGGAAAGTGACTGCAAAAACGACCAGTGGGGAAATAAATATTCTAGATCATGATTCTAAGTACAATCTAGAAGCAAGTTCAACTGCGGGAGATGTAAATATTACTTTATCGGAAAAACCAAAAGATGCGGTAATTACTGGGCAAAGTGCTGCCGGGGATGTAACAATTTTTAATGAAGAAAATAAAGACGTAACGATTGGTAATGGGAGTAAAAAGATTAGCGGTAAAACAGCTGCGGGCGATGTGACGATTGAAACGCGTTCGTAAGAAATAGAATGTGTGAAAATCTATCAAAATACAAAAAAGAAGATAATTACCTTATATAAATAAGGTAATTATCTTCTTTTTTATTCTTAATGTAAATCACGATATACGCCAATTACTTTGCCGATAACTGACACTTGCTTTAAAATAATAGGTTCTAATGAAGAGTTTTCCGGTTGTAGACGGAAATGGTCTTTTTCTTTATAGAAACGTTTAACAGTTGCTTCATTATCTTCTGTTAAAGCGACTACAATTTCACCATTATATGCAGACTGTTGTTGGCGAACAACAACTAAATCTCCATCGAAAATACCAGCTTCAATCATACTATCTCCAGAAATACGTAACATAAACACTTGATCTGCTCCTGCGACAATGCTAGCTGGAAGAGGGAAGTGTTCCTCAACGCTTTCGACTGCTGTAATTGGTAATCCAGCAGTAACTTTCCCGACAATTGGAACTTGAATAACAGATTGTGTTTCTGTATCCATTCGGTCTTCACCTAAAATTTCAATTGCGCGTGGTTTTGTTGGATCGCGTCGAATGTATCCTTTTTCTTCTAATCTTGATAAATGTCCGTGCACTGTAGAACTAGAAGCGAGGCCGACTGCTTGGCCAATTTCACGTACGGAAGGTGGATATCCTTTTTCTTGTACTTTTAGCTTAATAAAGTCGAGAATGTCTTGCTGGCGTTTCGTTAACTTTTCCATGTTTTCTAACACCTCGTTTTCTTTCATTTTTCTTATTAATAAGTATAACATGTGAAAAAACATTCTACAAACATAAGTTCGAACAAAAGGCGAATTTATGTTACACTAAAGGGAAATTATAGTGAGAAAGAGGGGTTCATAATGAATGCAATTATTTATGCGCGTGTGAGTACAACAAAAGAAGCGCAAGAAACATCATTATTACGTCAAAAAGATGAATTATTGCATTTAGCGGAGCGCTATCAAATGAATGTTACTAAGGTGATTGAAGAGCAGGCTAGTGGCTATACAATTGAACGTGATGGCATATTAGAAGTGCTAGATACAATTCGAGACGAACAAATTGATGTGCTACTTATACAAGATGAAACGCGCCTTGGTAGGGGGAATGCAAAGATTGCGTTAATGCACTGTTTACATAAAGAAGGAATAAAAGTATATACGCATACACATAATGGTGAATTGCAATTGTCGGATTCTGATTCAATGGTATTAGATATTATTGGTATTGTTGAAGAGTATCAAAGAAAGATTCATAATTTAAAAATTAAACGTGGTATGCAACGAGCAGTAGAAAAAGGCTATCGTCCAGAAAATAATTTAAAGAATCGTCATTTAAGTGTAGGACGAGAGAAGAAAGAAGTGCCAATTGAGGAAATTGTACGTTTACGTAAGAGTGAACTTACTTTCGAAGAAATTGCAGCAACACTACGTGGCTTTGGTCATAATGTTTCAAAAGCGACGGTACATCGTAGATATGTAGAGTATACAAAGCAATTGCTTGATAAAGAAGAGTAACTATTGTATGATAATAATCAGTTTTGAGTAGAAGGGGGATTCGAGATGCTTAGTCACGAACTCGTTGAACGCATTAACTTCTTAGCGAAAAAAGCAAAAGCTGAAGGTTTAACTGAAGAAGAACAACGTGAGCGTCAATCGCTACGTGAACAATATTTAAAAGGATTTCGTCAAAATATGTTAAACGAACTAAAAGGAATTAAAGTCGTTAACGAACAAGGTACTGATGTTACACCGGCGAAATTAAAAGCTTTAAAAAAGCAAGATAATGCAAAATTAAACTAAAAGATGGGCGAAGCCCATCTTTTTTTATTTATTTAATAACTTTCCAGTTGTTATTAACTGTTGCTTCTATCTTTTTATGCTTCAATATATAGTTAGCGATAAGTTCAGACATATCTGTTGGTATATCTTTTATTACGGGCTTATTTTGAAACATAAAGAAATTCCCTCCGCCGCTCGCGCGATAATTATTCATAACGACATCATATTCTTCACTCATATTAAGAGGAGTGCCTTTATGCTGTAAAGATTCTACTCTGTCGCCAATTGGTTTGGAAATGTTTAATACGTACGAAATTCCTTCCCACATATCGTAATTATAGTGTTGCGGTTTTGGTTCTATGTAGCTAGGGTTTACGATGATGGTTCCATCTTCTTTTAATGTGAAATAAGAAGCAGAGAGTTCGAGAGCATCTTTTATATCAGCTCCAGTTATTCTAATTACTTTTAATGTATTTGGATAAATATAATTAGAAACGATGTCACGCATTGTTACATATGTCGGGAAACCCGGAGATGTATTATGGAATAAGCTTGTACAAGAAATAGAAACATTAGCCATATCCATCTGTATTTTATTTATGAATTCAATAAAAGGATGGTCTTGCAAACGAGTTTGCATAGCATCTGAAATTTGCATGTCACCGTGGATGGTTCCAATAGGTTGATCAAGCCATTTTTGTGTTTTCTCTTCATAATCAGTTACCAAGTAAAGAACATCTGGATCTGCCTCGATTTCTTGCACAGTCAATAGTTCGGAATAACTCTCTTTTTTTACCCACTCTTGTTTCATTTTTTCAAATGTTACAGTTACTTTTCCAACTGAATGTCCGTTACATCCAGTCTGTAAAATTGTTACATCATTACCCACTGTTTGAGCCATTTCTCGGTGCTGATGGCCTGTTAATAAAATATCTATGCCCTCAATTTCATGACACATAGCATACCCTTGGTTTTCGCCTGTTAAAACTTCAGTCGGTTCTCCAGTTTGTAAATCGCGTTCAAATCCCCCATGATACGCTACGACTAGTAAATCTGGTTTCTCATGTTCGTGAATGTAAGAAACCCAATTTTTTGTTGTTTCTAACGCATCTTCAAATTGCAAGTCTTTAATGTGATGGGGTTGTTCCCAATTTGGAATATAATGCGTTGTCACCCCTAAAATAGCAATTTTTATATTTGCTTCAATATGTTTTATTATATATGGTTTCCCGAAATAAGGTTTTTTACTGCTTTTGTCTAAAATATTTGCTGATAAATATGGGGAGTTTGCAGTAGAAATAGCATTGTTTAATACATCCATTCCATAATTAAATTCATGATTCCCAATCACTGCAGCGTCATAACGTAAATAGTTTGCTATTAATGACATTGGGTTTTTCTTATCTTTTTCATATGTAGCGTAATGGTAAGTAAATGGTGTTCCTTGTATGAAGTCACCGTTATCAATTAAAAGAACGTTTTTATTTTGGGACCGTTCTTTTTTTATAAGAGTAGAAATCTTAGCTAAACCAATTTCTGCTGGAGAGTTATCTTGGTAGTGAATTGGATAAACAGTACCATGTATATCACTTGTTAATAGGATGTTTAAAGTTACAATTTGATTTTGATTCAATATCATTCACCTTTTCTATTATTATCTACTGATTAAGCATATCAAATATATGGAGAGAATTTTAATGTGAGTGTATAGAATGTGTAAAGATTCTGTAAATAATCAATTATTTGTAAAAATGTGTGATATATTTCTTCATGTTTATGAAAGGTTATTTTATAACAATGAAAAATGGAGGCATTAACATGTTGAAAAAAGTTTTTGCAATGAGCACAACAGTTGTATTAGCAGCGGGTTTGTTAAGTGGCTGTGGAACGAAGGAATCAAGCGCAAGTAAAAATGAAGATACGAAAAAAGGGTATGTACCGAAGACTTTAAATGTTCAATTTGTTCCTTCTCAAAATGCAGATACGTTAGAGGCGAAGGCAAAACCACTTGAGAAGCTATTAAGTGATAAGTTAAATATTCCAGTAAAAGTTAGTATTTCAACGAATTATAATACAATTGTAGAAGCGATGGCATCTAAGCAAGTAGATGTGGGATTTTTACCCCCAACAGCGTATGTGTTAGCACATGAGAAAAAGGCAGCAAACGTAATTTTACAAGCGCAACGTTTTGGCGTAGATGATGAAACGGGAGCTCCTACAAAGGACTTAGTAGACTTTTATAAATCTGAGTTTGTTGTTAAGAAAGATTCAAATATTAATAGTGTAAAAGATTTAAAAGGTAAAAAAATTGGCTATCAAGATGTAACGTCATCAGCGGGATATGTGTGGCCTGCGGCTGTACTATTAAAAGAGGGCGTTGATCCGTTAAAAGATGTGAAACCTGTTACATTAAAAGGTCACGATCAGTCGCTTATTGCTCTTTTAAATGGTGACGTAGATGCAGCTGTTGTATTCCAAGATGCTCGTAATATTGTAAAAAAAGATTATCCGAATATATTCGATCAAACGAAAATAGTGAAATTTACGGAGAAAATTCCAAACGATACGATTTCGGTACGTTCTGATTTAGATGAAGAGTGGAGCAAGAAATTACAGGATGCTTTCATTGAAATTGGAAAGAATGAGGAAGGTCACAAAATCATTAAAGAAGTATATTCACATGAAGGATATGTTAAATCTGATGATAGTAAATTTGATATCGTTCGTGAATATGGAAAGAAAGTAAAAACGCAATAATACATATGGAAATGGCAACTAGCTGGAAAGGTATGTTTTCAGTTAGTTTGCCGTTTTGAATACATAGAAGGTAGGTAAGATGTGTGATAGAGTTTCGAAATGTTTCCAAAGTGTATCCAAATGGTACAAAAGGATTGAATAATATAAACTTGAAAATTCAAAAAGGTGAGTTTGTTGTAATGGTAGGGCTTTCCGGAGCTGGAAAGTCTACACTTCTAAGATCGGTAAATCGTCTTCATGAGATTACAGAAGGAGAAATCATGATTGAAGGTGAGTCTATTACGGCTGCGAAAGGAAAAGGATTACGCCGCATGCGCCGGGATATTGGTATGATTTTTCAAAGTTTTAACCTTGTAAAGCGATCAACAGTATTAAAGAACGTATTAGCTGGCCGTGTTGGGTATCATTCGACGTTGCGTACAACGTTAGGTCTATTTCCGAAAGAAGATTTGGAGCTTGCTTTTCAATCGTTAAAAAGAGTAAATATTTTAGAAAAAGCATATGCGCGTGCTGATGAATTATCAGGAGGACAACAGCAACGTGTATCGATTGCTAGAGCGTTGGCGCAAGAAGCAAAAATCATATTGGCAGATGAACCTGTTGCATCGTTAGATCCGCTAACAACAAAGCAAGTATTAGATGATTTGAAGAAAATTAATGAAGATTTTGGAATTACAACAATTGTAAACTTACATTCTATTGATTTAGCTAGGCAATATGCGACGCGCATTATTGGATTACATGCAGGAGAAATTGTTTTTGATGGCTTAGTAGAAGAGGCAACGGATGAAAAGTTTGCTGAAATTTATGGTGACGTAGTACAGAAAAGTGAATTGTTAGAGGTGGCAGTTAAATGAATGACGTGACGATATATTCGAAATCGATACCGAAGCCACCGAGTAAGTTGAAACATATGTTAACGGCTGTTCTAGTCATTTTACTGTTGTGGGGAAGTAGTGTACAGGTCGATGCATCATTGTCAAAACTAGTAGTTGGTTTTCCTAATATGATGGATTTGTTAAAAGAGATGGTGCCGCCAGATTGGAGTTATTTTCAAGTTATTACAACAGCGATGTTAGATACAATACGTATGGCGATTATCGGGACGACTTTAGGTGCGATTTTAGCTATTCCGCTGGCACTATTTGCGGCAAGCAATGTGTTTACTAGTGCATTTTTGTACAGTCCAGCTCGATTGATTTTAAATTTTATCCGAACGATACCAGATTTATTATTAGCGGCAATTTTCGTAGCGATTTTTGGAATCGGGCCACTTCCAGGTATTCTGGCTCTTACTTTTTTCTCGATTGGGCTCGTGGCGAAATTGTTGTATGAGTCAATTGAATCAATTGATCCAGGTCCTTTAGAGGCGATGACAGCAGTAGGAGCAAATAAAGTGCAATGGATTGTTTATGGAGTAATTCCGCAAGTGAAAGCGCATTTTGTCTCTTATGTTCTGTATACATTTGAGGTGAACGTACGTGCAGCAGCTGTTTTAGGTTTAGTAGGAGCAGGTGGTATTGGATTATACTATGATCGTACACTTGGATTTTTACAATATCAGCAAACTGCATCTATTATTATCTATACCCTTGTTGTTGTATTGTTAATTGATCATGTAAGTACATTGTTGCGGGAGAAATTATAATGAGTAAAACGACGATAATCGTACCAAAACCGAAGAAACCGAGTGTGTATCGCTTGTTTATTTTTATAGCACTTATATTTGTTTACGTATGGGCTTTTTCAGGAGTACCGCTAGAAGGAATTAAGGATACGGCAGGAGAAATTACAAAAGCAATTATGACAGGTGTATTGAATCCAGATTGGGCGTACGTATCTTTGCCAGATGGTGAAGATTTATTACATGGTTTAATTGATACGTTGGCAATAGCAATATTAGGTACATTTATTTCTGCCTTTTTATCTGTTCCATTTGCTTTTTGGGCGGCGACGAATATGAGCAGTGGAAAACTAACTTCAGGAACTGGGAAATTTGTACTTAGTTTTGTTCGTACATTTCCTGAATTAGTTATGGCCCTTTTATTTATAAAGGCTGTTGGACCAGGCTCTTTTGCCGGCGTCCTAGCTTTAGGATTACACTCTATTGGAATGTTAGGGAAATTATATTCAGAAGGAATTGAAAATATAGATAAGGGGCCGACAGAGGCGTTAATAGCTACAGGCGCAAACCGGTTCCAAATACTTTGGTATGCAGTATTGCCACAAGTATTACCAGATTTTCTATCGTATACATTATACAGGTTCGAAATTAATGTACGATCCGCTGCCATTTTAGGTGTTATTGGAGCAGGTGGTATTGGTACGCCCCTAATTTTTGCACTGAGTTCACGTAATTGGTCTCGTGTGGGAATTATTTTATTGGGCATCATTTTAATGGTCATTATCATTGATTTTATTTCAAGTTCGATTCGGAAACGGATTGTTTAACTGATTTGAAAAGCATCGAATTTAGATGCTTTTTTGTATTTTTAACGCATTATCCGAAAGAAATCTCCTTCCTGGGGCGTGTGAAAGACGAATTTCGGTTTGGCGTAGCCAAACATTTGGTTTTCCTATTTATTTGACCCCTGATATAATCAGTCTTATAAGAGGTAAAGTTTGGTATAACAATGAAAGTAGATAATAATCATGTTAAGTGGGGGTAGTTCACAAGTGGGTTAAAAAAAGTTAGTATTGAAGAATTTTGTATATCTGTATAAATATACAGATAATTCCCTTTCTTTTCAAAATAAAAATAATGAAAAAGTATGTCATATTGAATACCCATACATTCCCGAAAACATTGATTTTTTTATAAAAAATCAAAAAAACATCAACATATTTGTCGATACATGTTGTATAATCTTGCGTGGGAAGCTATCATATAAATGTATAAAACGTTTACTAATATAAGCGAAGGGAAGAATAGCATGTCACATTCAATCGAACAACTTTCTATCAACACGATTCGCACATTATCCATCGATGCGATTGAAAAAGCAAACTCTGGTCACCCAGGAATGCCAATGGGTGCAGCACCAATGGCTTATACATTATGGACTCAATTTATGAAACACAATCCAAATAACCCAACGTGGTTTAACCGTGATCGTTTCGTATTATCTGCAGGTCATGGTTCAATGTTATTATACAGCCTACTTCACCTATCTGGTTATGATGTAACAATGGATGACTTAAAGAACTTCCGTCAATGGGGAAGCAAAACTCCAGGACATCCTGAGTACGGTCATACAGCTGGTGTAGATGCAACTACTGGTCCACTTGGACAAGGTATTGCAACTGCTGTAGGTATGGCAATGGCAGAAAGACATTTAGCTGCTAAATATAACCGTGATGCGTATAATGTAGTAGATCATTATACATACGCTATTTGTGGTGATGGAGATTTAATGGAAGGCGTTTCTGCTGAAGCATCTTCATTAGCTGCTCATTTACAATTAGGTCGTCTTGTTGTTCTTTACGATTCAAACGATATTTCATTAGATGGCGATTTAAATCGTTCATTCTCTGAAAGTGTAGAAGATCGTTACAAAGCATACGGATGGCAAGTAATCCGTGTTGAGGATGGAAACGATATTGAAGCTATCGCGAAAGCAATCGAAGAAGCGAAAGCTGACGAAAAACGCCCAACGCTAATTGAAGTAAGAACGACAATTGGTTTCGGTTCTCCAAACAAATCAGGAAAATCAGCTTCACATGGTTCTCCACTTGGTGTAGAAGAAACAAAGTTAACGAAAGAAGCATACGCTTGGACTGCTGAGCAAGACTTCCATGTAGCAGAAGAAGTATATGACAACTTCCGTAAAACAGTACAAGATGTTGGTGAAACTGCGCAAGCTGAGTGGAACACGATGCTAGGTGAATATGCACAAGCATACCCAGAATTAGCAAACGAACTGCAAGCGGCAATGAATGGTCTTCTTCCAGAAGGTTGGGAGCAAAACTTACCAACTTATGAATTAGGATCAAAAGCAGCAACTCGTAATTCTTCAGGTGCTGTAATTAATGCAATTGCAGAGTCTGTGCCATCATTCTTCGGTGGGTCTGCTGACCTTGCTGGTTCTAACAAAACATACATGAATAACGAAAAAGACTTTACAAGAGATGATTACAGCGGTAAAAACATCTGGTACGGTGTACGTGAGTTCGCAATGGGTGCAGCAATGAACGGTATTGCACTACATGGTGGTTTAAAAACTTACGGTGGTACGTTCTTCGTATTCTCTGACTACTTACGTCCAGCAATTCGTCTTGCAGCATTAATGCAATTGCCGGTAACATATGTGTTCACACATGACAGTATCGCTGTTGGTGAAGATGGTCCAACACATGAACCAATCGAGCAATTAGCAGCGCTACGTGCGATGCCAAATGTATCTGTTATCCGTCCAGCTGATGGTAACGAATCTGTTGCAGCTTGGAGACTAGCTCTTGAATCTACAAACAAACCAACTGCTTTAGTATTAACTCGTCAAGATCTTCCAACATTAGAAGGTGCAAAAGACGATACGTATGAAAAAGTAGCAAAAGGTGCATATGTAGTTTCTGCAAGCAAGAAAGAAACAGCTGATGTAATCTTACTTGCAACTGGATCAGAAGTAAGTCTAGCTGTTGAAGCTCAAAAAGCATTAGCAGTAGACGGTGTTGACGCATCTGTTGTCAGCATGCCATCTATGGATCGCTTTGAAGCTCAAACTGCTGAGTACAAAGAATCTGTATTACCAAAAGCAGTAACAAAACGTTTCGCAATCGAAATGGGTGCTACATTCGGATGGCACCGTTACGTAGGTCTTGAAGGAGATGTGTTAGGTATCGATACATTCGGTGCTTCTGCTCCTGGTGAGAAGATTATGGAAGAGTATGGATTTACTGTAGAGAACGTTGTTCGTAAAGTAAAAGAAATGCTTTAATGATTTTAGAAAAATCTCTCCGGCATGGAGAGGTTTTTCTATGTAAATGAGTTTTTTCGACAGAAAAAGTTTTTTCTCTCTCCGCAGTCAGACAATCATTGCAAAATTTCTTCTATATAATGAAGAGAAAAGGTTGTCCAGATTGGGAGGCGAAAGATGAAAACGTATGAATTGTATTTAATTCAAGAAGATATTGCGAAAGCTTACTTTGGTCGTGAATATTTGTTTTTTGATTTATTTGCTCGATTTTCAGAATCTGGGTCCCTTTCGGAGAAAAAAGTGTTATATAAACAAATGATGTATATAACGATGCCATTACAAGTAATGAAAATTCATCATAAATTAGAACAAGCTTTGCGCGTTCTTGGTAAATATGATCGAACACATCATACACATACACTTTATACAGGGGCGGAATATGGCGAAATAATGGTGAAACCACACTATATTCGCATGAATACTTCTGGAAATGTTTCTATGGAAACGACTTTCTTTGAGGTGCTTCGGAAGTGTGAATTAACATTTTTAGCTATGGATTATGAAAATACAAAGTACGGATGGCTTAATCCTCTAAAACAAGTACGAACATATGTGTAAAAAATGTCGAATTGTATCTTGTCTTATTGAAAAGGTTTTAGTACACTGTAAGGTAGACAACATGAAGGAGGAAAATATATGCCAATTTGGTTAGGTATTCTAGTGGGCGTAGTAGCACTAGTAGCAGGCGTGGCGTTAGGATTTTTCATTGCCCGCAAATACATGATGAATTACTTACAAAAAAATCCACCAATTAACGAACAAATGTTAAAAATGATGATGATGCAAATGGGACAAAAACCTTCCCAAAAGAAAATCAATCAAATGATGAGCGCAATGAACAAGCAACAAATGAAATAAGCGCTAAAAGACACTCGCTAAGAGTGTCTTTTCTTTTTGATATGGACAGAGTTTAAAACTTTTAAAAATTCTGTATTTTTGGTAAACTGAAAACATCGCTCATTTTAAGAGAGGGGGAAAAATATGAAAGTGTTTATGAATTTAGCGTGGTTTTTTAAACAAGAAAAACGAGCGTACATAACCGGAATTATTTTATTATTTGGCGTTGCACTTTTAGAACTTGTAGCACCAAAAGTGATTGGGATTGTTGTAGATGAAATTAATGAGGGAACATTAACGACTGATAAGTTACTAAAATGGGTTGTACTCTTAGTACTCGTAGGTATTACGATGTACATATTACGTTACGTGTGGCGTATTATGATTTTTGGGTCTTCATTAAAGTTAGCTCGCCAATTACGGAAAAATTTGTATGAACATTTTACAAAGATGAGTCCATCTTTCTATCAGTCAAATCGCACAGGTGATTTAATGGCGCACGCGACCAATGATATTCAAGCAATTCAGCAAACTGCTGGGGCGGGTGTTTTAACACTTGTTGATTCATTGGCTGTTGGGGGATGTGTACTCGTAGCGATGGGTTTTACAATTAGTTGGAAGTTAACATTGTTAAGCTTAATTCCAATGCCGATTGTAGCAATATCGACAAATTATTACGGAACTTTATTACATAAAAGGTTTCATAAAGCACAGCAATCGTTTTCGGAAATCAATGATAAAGTGCAAGAGAGTATGAGTGGGATGAAGGTAATTCGATCGCTTGGACAGGAGAAAGAAGATTTACAAGCGTTTCGAAAAAAATCAGAAGATGTCGTACATAAAAATATGTTAGTTGCACGTATTGATTCGTTATTTGATCCAACAATCTCTCTTATCGTAGGATTTTCTTTTTTAATCGCAGTATGTTACGGATCAGTATTAGTTGTGAGAGGTGAATTAACAGTAGGTGATCTCGTTACATTTACGACGTATTTAGGTACCCTCGTTTGGCCAATGTTAGCGTTTGGATGGCTGTTTAATATTATGGAGCGTGGGCGTGCTTCGTATGACCGTGTAGAAAAAATTCTCTCACAAAAATCAGATGTAGTAAATAGAGAAAATGCTGTGCATACAATAGCGAGCGGTGATGTTTCATTTGCGGTTGATTCGTTTTCGTATAAGAAAAATGAACTGTTACATTTAACAGATATTCATTTTGATTTGAAGAAAGGGGAAACGTTGGGGATTGTAGGACGTACAGGGGCAGGGAAAACGACTTTATTAAAATGTTTAATCCGTGAGTATGATCATTTTAATGGTGAATTAAAAGTTGGAGAGCGGGATATTCGCGATGTAACACTTTACGGTGTCCGTTCTGCCATTTCATATGTGCCGCAAGATCATTTTTTATTTTCAGCGAGTATTGGGGAGAATATTGCCTTTGGAAAGGCGGATGCTACATATAATGAAATTACCCGTGCTGCAGAGATTGCTTGTATTCACAATGACATCCTTCAATTTTCAGAAGGATATGAAACAGTAGTTGGGGAAAGAGGCGTTTCTTTATCTGGAGGTCAAAAACAGAGAATTTCTATTGCGCGTGCTTTATTAACGGATGCTGAAATATTAATTTTAGATGATTGTTTATCAGCAGTAGATGCAAAAACAGAAGAAACGATTTTAAATGCTTTAAAGAGGGAGAGAGCAGGGAAAACGACAATTATTACTGCCCATCGTTTAAGTGCAATTCAGCATGCCAATCTTATTCTTGTTGTGGATGAAGGTAAAATTGTACAACGAGGTACACATGAACAACTAATGAAAGAACATGGTTGGTATAAAGAAATGTATGAGAGCCAGCAGTTAGAAGCATTAGTCGAGAAAGGAGGCGTATGATGGCTGAGAAAAAACAGAGCGATTTAAGAAGATTACTGTCTTATATGAGGCCATATAAAGGACTGTTAGCATTAGCATTTTTATTTCTAGTTGGTGCAACTGTAACAGAAATGATGGGTCCTTTTTTAATTAAACAATTCCTTGATGAACACTTAGTACCACGTAACTTTGATCAATCAGCACTTGTTACTCTATTTGTAGTGTATATTGTTGCTCACTTATTAAAAGTATTATTTACTTATTTAGACTTGTTATATTTTCAAAATATCGCTTTTAAAATTGTTCAAGATATGCGTGTTGAAGTATATGAGCATGTTCAAAAGTTGTCATTAAGTTTCTTTGATCGTACGCCGATTGGTACGCTTGTATCGCGCATAACGAATGATACAGAAGCAATTAAAGACTTTTATGTCAGTGTATTATCAACATTTGTTAAAAATATCGTATTTTTAGTAGGGATTTTAGTAGCGATGTTTTTATTAAATGTCAAATTAGCGCTATTTTCTCTCGTATTAATTCCGATCATGTTTGCGATTATGGTGCTATATCGTCGGAAAAGTGCAGCTTTTTATTTAGAAGTCCGTAATCAATTAAGTGTGTTAAATGCAAAGTTAAACGAGTCCATTCAAGGGATGAATATTGTTCAAGTGTTCAGACAAGAAAAGCGCATGAGAAAAGAATTTGAAGAAGTGAATAATAAACATTATAGTGCAGGGCGACGTACATTAAAGTTAGATGCATTGCTTTTACGTCCAGCAACTGATTTAGTTCATATTGTAGCTATTGCGTTAGTACTTGGTTTATTTGGAATTGATGCTTTGAAGAGTCCTGTTGAAGTAGGCGTTTTATATGCGTTTGTTAACTATATCCATCGTTTCTTCCAGCCTGTAAATGAAATGATGATGAAATTATCATTTTTCCAACAGGCACTGGTTTCATCATCACGTGTATTTCATTTAATGGATGAGAAAGATTTAGCGCCAGTTCAAAAAGGGGATGGAAATCCTCGAGTTATTAATGGAGATATTGAATTTAAAAATGTTACTTTTTCGTACGATGGAAAACGTGATGTTTTAAAAAATGTATCTTTTCACGTGAAACAAGGGCAAACGGTTGCTTTCGTTGGGCACACTGGCAGCGGAAAGAGTACTATTATGAATTTATTACTGAGATTCTATAATATTAAGTCCGGAAATATTGTAATAGATGGTGTAGAGTTAGAGAAATTTGAAGAACAAGAAATTAGAAAGAAAATAGGACTTGTATTGCAAGATGCATTTTTATTTGCGGGAAATGTAAAGCAAAATATTCGTATGTATAATGAAGAAATTACGGATGAAGAAGTAAAAGAAGCGGCACAATTTGTGCAAGCGAATACGTTTATTGAAAAATTACCAGAGCAGTATGAAACGGAAGTAGTAGAAAGAGGAGCTGCATTTTCTAGTGGTCAACGACAATTAATTGCTTTCGCTAGAACGATAGCAACGAATCCGAAAGTGTTAGTATTAGATGAAGCAACAGCAAATATTGATACAGAAACTGAAGATGCAATCCAAACAGCGTTACAGCAAATGCGAAAAGGACGGACTACGATAGCAATTGCACACAGATTATCTACCATACAAGATGCAGATCAAATTTTTGTTATGCACGATGGAGAGATAGTAGAGAGAGGGACACATCAAGAATTACTGAGTGAACAAGGATTGTATTATAATATGTACTTACTACAAAATAAAGGAAGTTTACAAAAAGCCTTGTAATTACAAGGCTTTTTTACTTTGTTTATAAAATATGTTTGCTCTTTATGTCTATAGTATAAACGTCGTCACAGCAGCGGTTTCATTAGAAGCTTTGCAAGGAAATGGAACAAATGGTGGTGGAAATGTTTCCCTGCCCAGTAGTGCTACTGCAGTCTATGGTGTTACTGTAATTAATGGCGATAATGTAAATTTATGGGGTGGACCATCTTTACAGTCAAATGTAATCCGTCAGCTAAATAGAGGGGAATCATATGAAGTTTTGGACGAACAAGATAGTTGGCTTGCTTTAGGTGAAAGCGAATGGATATACTATGATCCGAGTTATATTCAGTATAGTGTACAATAAAATGAACGTAAAAGGTATCTCGCTTGAGATGCCTTTTATTATAAATATGTAATTTTTACAAAGTGTATATTAAAAGCATAGTATAATATAATGGATGTTTATAAAAATAATTGAAAATGCAATAAAGGAGAAAAAATATGGAATATGTGCTAATAGGTGTAATTTTATTATTATTAGCTGCAGTATTCGTGCTGTTTTATAAAAATAAACAGTTAGAATCAGAGAGTCAGCAAGCGGAATTTGAAAAAAAACAAGCAATTGAAACGTACGAAAATGAAATTGCAGCTACGGTTACAGAACATAAAGAGCAGCAAAATGCATTAAAAAATATAGAACAGAAAAAATACAATGATTTACAAATAAGTGCAGCGAGAGAACTTGAAAATATGCGCATGATGAAAAATCAATTAGCTGTGCAACATAGTAAAGAACGCAGTGAAATGCAAGAAAAACATAGTAACGAAATACATATGTTTCAAAAGTTAATTGCAGATTTGCGAGAGTATACGAAAAATGGAGCCGAAGTGAGTACACACGAAACATTACAATATATGAAGCGTGGCTTCGTAGAGCAAGGCATAATACTAGATAATGAATTTCATATTATGCCGAATGTTTTTATGAGAAATCAGCATGGAAGAAATGATTTTCGAATTCATCATCTTGTTTTAAGTAAAACGGGTATGTATGTACTTGAAACGAAAGAATGGACAGGGAAATTAATTCATGGCTTAACGAAAGAAAATGCTAGTACATATTCATTTATGATTGATGAAATTGGCAAGTATCAACAAGAGATAGAGAAAGAAGAGACGTTTGAATATATTACAGGTGAAGATTCATTAACGATACAAGTGAAAAATGAAGGGAACCCAGTATATAGAGCGAAGAAACTATCTCATATTCTATACAATTGTTTGAAAGAAATGCAAGTTGATATTGTAAAGGAAAACATAAATCCGATTGTATATTTTTATAATGAGAATGGGAAAGAAGTGTTAGATCTTTCTGAAGAAAAAACGGCGAGATTAAAAGATAGAGAGCAACTTGTATCGTTTTTCAGAAATGAATTCTTAACGGGGAAAGTAATATATACAGGTCATGAGTTAGAAAAACTTCGAGAAACCATTAATCGAATGAATTATATAATGAATTAAAAAGAGGTGGGCTTTCTGAGTGCTATATTAAGGGGTATTTTGTATGTTTATATTTGTTTGTATATACTCATGTATCTTGCTCTTATGTTTATTATTGGTATGGCTCATACGTCATTAAGTGTAACGAGCATTTTTATAATAGTCATGCCATTTGTTTTATTAGTTATGATTCAAAAGTCGATCTTATATGTTGCTAAAAATCGTAATGAAGAAAAGAAGCAAATGTCGGGAGTATTAATAGTAGCACTTATTCCGTTAGTAGTATGTACTGCACAATTAAGTATGAATACGTACACTTCCAAGTTTAACCAAGATCGGTGGTTACACGCTGAAGATAAACGGGTACATATGGTAGATGATCTATTGCAAAAATATAAATTAACAGGAAAATCAAATGAAGAAATTACACAATTATTAGGAACGCCTACTGAAACGAGAAATGAAGAAAACGGGGTTATCACTTCGTACTATCTTGGAACTGAACGTGGCTTTATTCCCATAGATAGTGAACATCTTGTTTTACAATTTGATAGAGATGGTAAAGTTTTGGAATATAAGGTGCATACCGATTAAAGAACCGTAGAGAGAAGCTATATATTATAGCTTCTTTTTTATATTCCAATATAGTAAATGTAGGCAAATAGTAGTCATTCCTATCTATACGAATTGGAATGAGTCTGTTATATTGTAAATGGTTATGTTGCTTAATAGTTTAGTAGATAATCTATATTTTGGTTGAGGAGGGGAATTTTAACACGAATTTAATGATATGCGTGTTAAGTAGTATGATGAAAAAAGGATTTTATAATGTTTTAGCTGCATCAATTGTATTTAGTATGGTAACGATTCCAAATTATTCCTATGCTAATGAACTTGGAAAAACTGTTACAGTTTCATCTGAAGAACAAGCTTTAAAAAGTATTGAAAACCATATGAAAGATGAAGATGGTCGAGGGGAAGATAAAGGAGTAAGAAGTGAAGTGCAAGGTGAGTTTCTTGTACATATAGTGAAAGAAGTACCTTTATACGATTCTAGTAATTTTCAAAAAGAGACAGGGATTCGTATTTCGAATCAAGTCGTAAAAGCTGAGAAGAGAAAAGGAAACGCTTACTATGTTCAAACTTCATCGGGAACGGGATGGATACAAAATAGTGATGGAAATGTAGAGGTTAAAGAAATTCACCCGTTATTAAGTGAAAAGTTAGTTATTAATGAAGAAAGCTCTACTTACTCTGAACCATTTACTTCATACAAAGAAGAAAATGTACTGGAGCCGCAAACTATTCAAGCAATTGGACAGGCGGGAGAATGGTTCCAAGTAAAAATAAATAATGAGATGAAATGGATTCATTCACCTTCAGCAAAATTTGAAGGAATAAAAGCTTCACTTATACAAGATGCAGCACCAACACGTACAAAACGTGCAGCAGCTATGTATGCTGCGCCAATAGAAGAGAAAACAACGGATATTTATGGTGTACCTTTAAAAGAAATGATTGTACCAAAAGGAAATGAAAATATTCGTCCAGGTTATGCGATGAACCCGAAGTATATTACGATTCATGAGACCGATAATTATAATGTTGGGGCAAATGCTAGAAACCATGCGATATATTTATATAACCAAGCAACGGGAACGGAAGATCGTTCAGCGTCGTGGCACTTTACGGTAGATGATAAAGAGATTTATCAGCATCTCCCACTAAATGAAAATGCTTGGCATGCTGGAGATGGAGCTGAAGGAACTGGGAATCGAGAATCAATTGCGATTGAAATTGCTGTAAACGAAGATGGTGATTATAATAAAGCTGTTGAAAATGCTCGTAAACTAGCAGCTTATTTAATGGGAGAATTAAATATTCCTTTAGAAAATGTGAAAAAACATCAATTTTGGAGTGGGAAGATTTGTCCAGCCATTATGATTAAAAATAATGGGTGGGAACCATTCTTGCAAGGAACGAAAGTTTATTATGATGCGAACCATAAAGATGATATAACGGGTGGTTGGTATGAAGCAGACATTCGTGAATTAGATAAGCGCGGTATTATGGTTGGAGATGGAAAAGGTTCTTATTGGCCAGAGCGCCTTGTGACACGTGGTGAATTTGCAAATTTAATATCAAGATCATTGCAGCTACCTGAAGGATCATCGAATTTTAATGACTTAAATACAGCACATCCATCGCTAATAGATGGTATTAATCGTGCAGCAAGTGCTGGGATAATAAGTGGTAGAGGAAATGGTATATTTGCTCCAAACGATACGATTAAACGAGATGAAGCTGTTATCATGATTGACCGTGCACTGCAATATAAAAAAATTAAAGGTAACTTAGTCTCGTTACCATTTTCAGATCAAGATTTAGCATATGATAAACAAGCTGTACAACGTGTTTATGGATTAGGTATTGTAAAAGGAAATGAAAATAATGAATTTATGCCGAAAGGTTCTGCAACGCGTGGAGAATCGGCAGCATTTATTAATAGAATGTTAAAAGTAATAGAAAGTAAATAATGAAAAAGCATTCGCGATTGCGAGTGCTTTTTTATTTTTCAATACGTTACGGAAGGGAGAGAAGGGTTTTGAAGGGAATAAGGAATGAAAGCGGAGGTGATGCATATATATAGATGCGTTAAGTTGTTTTTTGCATATTGTATAAATGAAAAGGAGGTAAGACGGTGAAAGCTATACCGACTGATGTCCTGAGTAAAGAATTGATGGAAAGAGAAGGCGTTATATCTATTACAGTAAAGGAATTTGAAAAAATCGAAGTAGCTGGAGTAGTAGTCGCTGGCCCCGCGGTTATTTTGATTAATCAAGATTAAGTACATAGTATTGAAATAAAAAGTATCCTAGATGGATGCTTTTTATTTGTGTAGAAGAAAGAATATGGTGGATAATTGCCTTACTGGAGGGAGAGTATGTGGCAATTATTATAACGATGTTAGTAATGGGGATTTTATTAGGGTTTGTTGGAGCTGGGGGAGCCGGGTTTATTATCGCGATACTCACTTTAGTATTCCATATTCCTATTCACGTTGCACTTGCAACGTCTTTAACTGCTATGGCATTTACGACATTATCTGGGGTTATAAGTCATTATCGTGAAGGAAATGTAGTACTTACTATAGGCGGGATTGTTGGGGGATGTGGAGCGCTTGGTTCTTATATCGGTTCAAAAATTGGTTCACTTATACCAGGACATCTTCTTCATTGGTTTACAGCTGGGATGTTATTTTTATCTGCAATTTTTATGTTTATTAAATTAATTAAGTTTCAAAATAGGGAAGAGTTACTTTTAGCAGAGATTAAAGATTTTTCGAAAGAGAACATAATGAAATGTATATGTCTTGGATTAGTCACTGGAATGATGGCTGGTTCATTTGGGATTGGTTCTGCACCATTTATTCAACTTGGATTAATGGTTCTATTAGGATTGACGATTCAGCAATCTGTAGGAACAACAATGCTTGTTATATTGCCCATTGCGATTGGGGGTGGTTTAGGGTATAGTTCAGAAGGGTATCTAGATTATATATTATTGCAAGTATTAATTGGGACGATGCTAGGAGCTTATATCGGTGCGAAGTTTACAAATTATGCACCACGTATGCTTTTAAAGTTTTCAATGATTATGACACCAGTTTTCGCTGGATGTATGTTATTAATGGGATAAAAATAATATAGCAAACTAATATGTTTTACGAATGAATTATGTAAGTAATTCATATTTCCCATATAAAAGGATTTGCTTTAATATAATGAGTGTAAAGTTCGAGTATTCGAAGTACTACTTGAATTATATCCCTATCCCTTTTCTAAAAATGCGAACAAGTTTTGCCCTATTCTATTCAATATTTAATTGTATAGAAATATATTGTTCGATGACCATTATGGAACGTACATAATGGGAAAATCCCGATCCTTAAAGAGGATGCCCCTAATCTTCATGTGAAAATATGATCGGATATGAAAGCTGACCAATTTATGGTCAGCTTTCTTTTTGTTCAAAAACTATTTCTTCTTTAATTTCAGTTTGTAATAATAAAGCTTTTCCGAAACGACGTTTACATTCTGCACGCACTTTTTCAATGGCTAGTAGCTGAGTGGTAGCAGGAACTGTGACGATAGCTTGGCGAGGTTGTCGATTTTCTTCACAAAAGACACATTCCACAACATATTTAAAAATCATGCTTTCATCCTTCCGTTTTTAATTTCTAAGAAGGAACTGCCTATGAAGTTGATGTAAATTTTCGTCATTGTTTTCCTTTTTTCCTCTTTTTTCAAGGAGAAAATAAAAAGGAGACGAATAGTAGTAGGGGAGGGATGTATATGGAAAGATGGATAGGTTGTGCAGCAGTATGTGTAAATGAAAGAAATGAGGTTTTAATGGTATTGCAAGGACAAAAGGGTGAAGAAAAAAGGTGGTCCGTCCCAAGTGGAGGACTTGAAAAAGGAGAAACATTAGAGGAATGTTGTATCCGAGAAGTTTGGGAAGAAACAGGTTACAATGTGGAGGTTGTAAGTAAAATATACGAAAAAGAAGGGATTACATATGGGGTTCCTGTATACGTTCATTATTATGTCGTAAAAAAAATAGGCGGTAGTATGAAAATCCAAGATCCTGATGAGTTAATACATGAAATTGCTTGGAAGAGGATAGATGAAATGAAGGAATTAACGTTATCTTTCCCGGAGGATTATGAGATTTTAAACAAATACATAAATAAAAAAGCGAGTGTGTAAACACTTGCTTTTTCAATGTATCCACGATAAGAAAAGCGGAACGATAACTAAACTAGCTCCTGCAGTTAAAAGCATAGATAAACTTGCAATCGTTCCTTCTACAGGACCGATTTCGAATGCTTTTGATGTGCCGGTTCCATTTGCGCTCGTTCCTAACATAATACCTTTTGCAATTGCTGTTTTAATACGGCATATACGAATGAGAGAAGGTCCGAGCAATGCTCCTGTTAACGCAGTTAAAACAACAAATACTGCTGTTAATTGTGACATACCACCAATCATTTCTGAAATGGCCATTGCAATTGGCGTCGTTACAATATGAGGTGCTAAACTATGTTCTAACGATGAATCAATTTGAAAATAATTTGCTAGTAGTGCTGAAGTAATAACTGATAGAAACGAACCGACAATGACATTAAGTAAAATAGCTATCCCATGTTTCTTAAGTAAATCAAAGTATTTATAGATTGGCCATGCAAAAGCAACTGTTGCAGGTTTTAATAATTCTGTTAACCAGTGGCCTCCAGTTTCATACGTTTCATAAGATGTGTCTAGTCCGAGTAATAACGCGATTAAAATAATAGGACATACGAGAAGAGGAGAAAGTAAGCTCCAATTCCAGCGTTGATACATTTTCTTCGATATCCAATATGTGAATAGTGTTAATAGTAAACAAAGAAAGCCGATCATTGCACGGATCCTTTCCGCTTTAGTAGCAATTCTGTTAAGAGTCCTGTAACGAGAGTGACACAAAGTGTACTAATCATAATAATTAAGATGAGATCGATTCCATATTGTGATAGTGTATCTTTGTAGCGTATGACAGCGACTGCAGAAGGAATGAAAAATAAAATAAGTTCTTTTAATAAAAAGTCTGCACCGTCTTGTATCCACTCTTTTTTCACTAGGTTAAATTTTAATGAAATTAATAATAAAAAAATACCGATAATACTTCCTGGAACTGGGAGGTGTGCCTGTTTTGCAATCCATTCACCTGTCCAAGCGAAACAAAATAATAGTAAAATTTGTCCGCTTAATTTCCACCATTTCATACAGTAACCACCTCTTTCTTTTTTTACATAAAAATTGTAAAAAAGAATTAACAATTTCTACTATACGTTCATTCAAAAAATTTGTCTAATATATAAATTATATGTTATTAATATATTAGACGTATTAATTGAAATGGAAAAGGGTGTCCAAAATGGAATTACGGCATTTGCAATATTTTGTTGTAGTGGCAGAGGAGTTACACTTTGGACGAGCGGCTGCTCGTTTACAAATGACACAACCACCGCTTAGTCAACAAATTCAGCAATTAGAAAAAGAAATGGGAGTTATGTTATTTTCAAGAACGAAGAGAAAGGTTGAATTAACAGAAGCTGGAGAAATGTTTTTGAAAGAAGTAAAAAAAGCGTTCGAACAAATTGAAAAAGCGGTAGAAATTGCACAAAGTGCCCAAAGGGGAGAAGTGGGCTCACTTTCAATTGGTTTTGTAGGTGCGGCGATATATGATATTTTACCATCTATCGTAAGGGAGTATAGAAAGAAATTTCCGAGGGTGTCTGTTGCATTACATGAATTATCTACTCCAGATCAAGTGCATGCACTTCATGATAATCGAATTGATATTGGATTTTTGCGTCCACCAATCCCAACACAATTATTAGAGTTAGAGCCAATACAAAAACTATCTTGTACTTTATGTTTACCGAAGGCTCATCCACTTGCAGAGAAAGATGAAATACATATAGAAGATTTACGGGATGAACCGTTTGTATTTATTACGAGACCAGTATGGCCAGCGTTATACGATACAATTTTATCACTTTGCCGCGACGTCGGGTTTAGTCCGCGTATCGTACAAGAAGCGACGGAATATCAAACAGTTATGGGACTTGTAGCAGCAGGGATTGGAATTACAGTAATACCGGTATCGGCAAATAAATTATATAAAACGGAAGTTGTATATAAAGAGCTATATGATTCTAATTTTGTTGCGGAAATGTCAGTCGCTTACAAAAAAATGAATAGCAATCCAGAGCTTTTAGAGTTTTTAAAAATTGCAAGAGAGAAGAAAAGAATAGAAGTTGAGGATGAGATTAATTAAGTTATTGAAAAATACACCTCGTTAAACACTAAAGCGGAAATGTAATTGCATTTCCGCTTTAGTGTTCTTTTTTAGTTCTATACGAAAGAGATAAACATGTTCATTTTTGTTTTCTAGGACTAAAGACTTAGAGAAAATTCCGATTGTAGTGCGATGTTTAAAATGTCATATTTTTATACACTAGTAGTATAGAATGCGTATGTAATAAGGTAGGGGAAGAATTTTATGTCTTTATGTCGGTTAGCGAGAAAAAATATAAGAACATTTGCTACCAAAAGGAAGAAGCAATTTATGTGGATTGCTATGAGTATTATGATTTTGTTTTTTATGATATCGCTACAATTTAATGAAGTAGTTGCTGGGGAATTAGGGACTACACTTTTATTTCAAATGTGTTTTTACACGTTGTTTATCGTAGTCATTTTCATATGTACGTTTATTACATATAAAATGACTTATTCTCTTTTGCAAGCGAGGAAAGAAGAAATTAAATCTTATGTAGCAGAGAATAGGAAGAGAAATGATGTACTATGTTTATTATGTCAGGAGCAATTATTTATTTATGGAGCAGCGTTTGTTTTTGGATTAGTTAATGGGATGTTATTTTTAAAATTATTTACGATTATCTTTATGAAAATAACAGGAATACAAGGGATAAATAGTGCACCGATTACAATATATGCAATAGTAGTAGTGAGTATAATTATGATTGTTATTCTTCTATTATCGATGGTGCAATGTATTCGATTTGTTCAAAGTTTACAAGATGAAAATTCATTTCAGTTTAAAGAAAAGGCATGAGAAATCATGCCTTTTTCCATTTTACACATAAAAATAATCATGTTACAGTGTAAAGACCTGACAAAGAATGGGAAGGAAAGGTTGTATAGCATGACAAATGAACAATCAATTGTAAAGGTCGAGCGGTTAACGAAGCGAATCGGTTCAAAGACACTTGTAGAAAATATTAGTTTCGAAGTTAAAAAAGGTGAAGTAGTTGGTTTGCTTGGACCAAATGGTGCTGGAAAAACGACTTTAATGAGAATGATGGTCGGCATGATTCGTATGACAGAGGGCGAAGTTTGGATTGATGGTCAATCTGTAAAACAGCAATTTGAAAGTACTGCCTCGAAAATTGGAGCGGTAATTGAGACACCGGAATTTTATCCGTTTTTGAGTGGCTATGAGAATTTAACATATTTCGGACGCATGAATGGTAACGTTACAGAAGAACGTATCGATGAAGTAGTGAAACTGCTAGGTATGGGACAAGTCATTGATCGCAAAGTAAAAGCATATTCACTCGGCATGAGACAACGTTTAGGAATTGCCCAAGCGCTTATTCATGATCCAGATGTATTAATATTAGACGAACCAACGAATGGATTAGACCCTAGTGGAATACATGAAATGAGAATGTACATAAAGAAAATTGCACATGAACAAGGAAAAGCGGTACTGGTATCTAGTCACTTACTTTCGGAAGTTGAATTAATGTGTGATAGAGTTATCATTATTCAGCACGGAGAATATGTCGCGACGCAAAATATTCAGCATAATCAAAGTGAAGAGATGGAGACAATCCGTATACGCGTAGATGATGCGAATAAAGCGGCAGAAATGTTAGACCAAGATGTTTTAATAAAAGGTAATGATTTACTTATTCATGTAAAAGATGAAGAAATCCCAAATGTTATTCGTACATTGCTTGAGAAAAACATTCAAGTGTATCGTGTATATGAAGAAAGAAAAACGTTAGAAGAGCAATTTTTAGAATTAACAGGGGGAAAAGATATTGTTTAATTTAGTGTATAACGAATTGTATAAAATATTTAAGCGAAAGCGAACGATTATTCCATTTGCAGTTATTGCAGTATTAATAATCGGATTAGGATGGGTTACTGTAAAGTATTTGGAGCCGGAAACAAAAGGATGGAAAGCTGATTATACAGAACGAACTGTAGAAATTGAGAAAAAGCTAGGTATGGAAAAAGGAGCAATTTTAGCGGAACGATCTGGGGATGAGCTTGTAAAGGAATATCAGCTTAAGATGAAGCATTTAGATACAGATACAGCACCGGCAAGTAGTTCTCCACTTTCTTTCATGAGAGATACAGGCTTTATCGTATTTCCAATATTACTTCCGTTTATCCTCGTGTATGCAAGTACAATTTTTGCGAATGAATATAGCTGGGGAACATATAAATTTTTAACAATACGACCAGCGAGTCGCTTTAAAATTTTGACAGCTAAGTTTTTAGCAATTGTCATATTTGCAGCGTTATTGTTTATATTTAATATGATTTTTTCCATTTTATGTGGGCTTGTTATTTATAAATTCCAGCAGCCTGCATGGAGCGAGTTTATTTTCCAAGATGGAAATATTATAAAACAAAATATTTTTGTAGAAGCTAGTAAGTATTATATTTTATCGTGGTTGCCGACGATTGTGTACGCAGCGTTTGCATTTATGATTTCTGTGCTAACAAGATCTAGCGGAGGCGCGATTGGTATTTCACTATTTCTCGCTTTATCAGGAAACATCGCATTACTAGCAGCAACTAGATATGATTGGGCGAAATATTTATTGCCAGCAAACACAGATTTATATAGTATTGCAAAGAATGGAAGCTTTATTGATGGAGTAACGTTCCCGTTTGCATCATGTATGTTATTACTGTATTTATTTGTATTTTTAATCATTTCCTATACAGTATTTTTAAAACGTGATTTAACTTAAAAAAAGGAGCCGTTAAGCATTTCTTAACGGCTCCTTTTTTAGGAAAAATGTTTAAGTGCCCTTTCAGCTAACAAAGCGAAGTATTCTGCACTTATAGGTAACGCTCGCTCATCTACTGTAAAGCTTGGATGATGCCATTCATGTGTACCACTCGTTCCCATAAAGACGAATGACCCAGGTATTTCTTGTTGATAAAAAGAAAAATCTTCTCCGGCCATTGAAGGGGTAGGGGAGATGATATTTAAATTCATTGTTTCTGCAACTTGAGTCGATAAGTTTGTTAGAGAGGTATCGTTATGAACGGCAGGAGGACCTGCATAAAAACGAAATTCTGTTTTTACACCTAATGCATCAGAAACTCCTTGAATAATACGTTTCATGAGTGCAGGAATCTTTTCACGTGTTTCCGTTTGGAACGTACGTACAGTTCCTTCCAACGTTGCTTTTTCAGGAATAACGTTCCACGTATTTCCTGAGTGGATGTTTGTGACACTAACGACGGCATTATGTGAAGAACTTATATTTCGGCTTACAATAGTTTGTAGTGCCATCACAATTTGAGAAGATGCGACAATAGGGTCTACCCCAGCATCTGGTACAGCTGCATGTGTACCAACTCCGTGAATTTCAATTTCAAATCGATCAACTCCGGCCATCAGTGGACCATCTTTAATACCGATTGTACCTACTGGTAAATCAGGTTTATTATGCATACCGAAAATAGCTTGTACACCACGTAAATGCCCGGCTTCGATGACGTTGCAAGCACCATTACTACTTTCTTCAGCTGGCTGGAATATAAAGCGTACAGTTCCGCTAAGAGAAGATTCTTTTTCTTTTAGCAAATAAGCAGCCCCTATAATAGCAGCTGTATGAAAATCATGCCCACAAGCGTGCATTTTTCCATGGATTTTTGAAGCGTAGGATAAATTTGTTTCTTCCTCAATAGGAAGGGCATCAATATCAGCACGGATTGCTATAAGCGGTCCGTTACGATTCCCCGAAATTTCAGCAATAACGCCCGTTTCTAAATTAGAATTTATAATCGTAATGTTTTTCTCTTCCAACCAATTCTTTATAGCTTTCGTCGTTTCAAATTCTTCGTATGATAGTTCTGGATGCTCATGTAAATTTCGACGAATAGAAATTAGCGTCTCAGTTAATTGCTCTAGATTTGCTGCCACTTATAATGCCTTCTTTCTTAAATAAAGTATTTACATTAAGTATACAATATTAAAAGAGAGGATTCTCAAATGAAAATCCCCTCTCGTTTATGCTGCCAATTTTTTGTGTGTATGATGTTTACGATAACGTCCACGCATTGCATAAGCAATTTGCGGGATTGCAATCCCGATTAAAATAAGTGATACACCGAACCATTGTGAAGATAGTACAGCTTCTTTTAAAACGAATACAGACATAATTGTTGTAACTGGTAGTTCCGCAGCGCCAAGAATAGTCGCTAAGCCAGAACCAATCTTTGGAATACCAATTGTAAAGGCGATAGAAGGAATGACGATACTGAATGTTCCTAAACCTAAACCGTATTTCCAAAGTCCTTCAGAAATTGCACCGTTAAAAATAAATGTTGGAGGGAATACGATCATTACTAAAGTTAAAGCACCAGCCATTAAAAGAACACCGCGTGGTAATGAAGGTACTTCAACAGCAACTTTTCCACTCACGAAAATGTATGTTGCAAATGTAACAGCAGATAATAGGCCTAATATAATTCCAGTCGTATCGAAATCACCTGCTGATTTTTCTAGTAAACCACTTGATAAAAATGTACCTGCAAGTAAGAAAATAACAGAAATAACTTTTTCTCTTGAAGGTAAAGTTTTTGTTGCGACTGCTTCAATAATAATTCCGACCCAAACGAATTGGAATAAAAGTATAATGGCGATAGATGCTGGTACAGTTTTTAATGAAGCATAATAAAAAATTCCAGTGAAACTTGCAGACGTACCTGCAACGAATAAAATTAATGCTTGTTTTAATGGAACACGATGTCTAGAAAATAGAAGTGTAATAGCAAGCAAAATAATCCAACCGAACAAATATTGGCTGCCAATAACCTCTCCAAGTGAAAACCCTTCTGCATATGCAAGTTTAACGAAAATAGCTAAAATCCCATAACTACACGCTCCTAATAAAACTAAAAGAGAATAACGAAGCATGAAAAATTCCTCCCATCTATATGAAATTGTTCCGTAACGGACATATATAACTAGAGGGAAGTATACAAAATTAAAAATAAAGGGTCAAATAAAAGAAAAGTATGACATTTTATAGAATAATAATAAAAGTATGATATTTATGCATAATCTTGAAATTAGTAATAATAGAAGTATTGTAAAATCAGCTTTGTATTGTATAAAGATAGCATTTGAAAAAAATATTTTTTTAATAATATGTATATAAGGCATACGAATAACATGCTAATCATTTGAGAAACGATGTTAGCTTTGTTATGTTAATAACAATTAGAGTAGTTATATAATCAAATTGAGATTTTTCTATATAATAGAAGGAAATGAAAACGTTTTTTTAGAAAAAGTGTGAAAGGGTAGTTTTTCTTATTATCACGTTGGAAAAGTGATTTCACGAATTGTTCATAGTATTTTTATATGTTTTTGCTACAATATGTAAGGAGAGGAGTGGAATAATGCAAGATATTAGTATTTTTTTAGCGTTTGGTGCTGGTTTTTTATCATTTATTTCCCCATGTTGCTTACCGCTTTATCCGGCATTTTTATCGTACATAACAGGTATGTCGGTTTCTGAGTTGAAAGAAGAAAATGCAATGCTTCGCAAAAGAAGTATGATACATACAGCGTTTTTCTTACTTGGATTTTCAATTATATTTATTGCAATTGGATTTGGTACAAGCTTTATCGGGGGCATTTTTACGAATTATAAAGATTTAATTAGACAGTTAGGTGGTATATTTATCATCGTGTTCGGTTTAATTATTGTCGGTGTATTTAAGCCGAAGTTTTTAATGCAAGACCGTAAATTTACATTTAAGAATCGTCCGAGTGGTTATTTTGGATCAGTATTAATTGGATTGGCGTTTGCCGCAGGATGGACTCCTTGTACTGGGCCTATTTTAGTGTCTGTCATTGGATTAGCAGCAACGAACCCAGAGTCTGCGATGATTTATATGATCGCATATATACTTGGATTCGCTATCCCGTTCTTCGTACTATCATTCTTTATTACGAAAATGTCTTGGATTAAAAGAAATAGTATGAAGTTCATGAAAATCGGGGGATACGTTATGATTATCATGGGTATTTTCTTATACTTTAACTGGATGACGAAAATTATCGTATATTTCTCAAGTTTATTTGGTGGTTTTAAGGGTTTTTAGTATTATTCTGTGAAAATGTTGGAAATACTAACGGAAAAGCATATAATGAAAGTATATTTTGCATATAGCCACAAAAAAGGATGAGAAAATATGAACATAGTTGTTTTATCCAGTATCGTTGCTGTTTGTATGGCTGTTGGTGCGATGTTTATTCGTTTAAAAGCAGCTAAGAAACCTGCAACATTGAAAAAAATTATACTTCCACCATTTTTTATGAGTACGGGAGCATTGATGTATGTTTTTCCTGAATTTCGATTAACTCCAGCAGAGATGTTAGAAGCGATTGGTGTAGGTTTGTTTTTCTCTATTTTTCTTATTAAAACATCTAAATTTGAAATTAGAGGACAAGAGATTTATTTGAAGCGTTCCAAAGCCTTTGTTTTTATATTAATTGGATTACTTGTCGTGCGAATTGTATTTAAAACATACTTAAGTCAATCTCTTGATTTAGGACAACTTAGTGGCATGTTCTTCTTACTGGCGTTCGCGATGATTGTGTCATGGAGAATTGCCATGTACCGTTCCTTTACGAAATTACAAAAGGAAATGGAAAAAGAAGATGGTTTTTATAATGAAAAAGATATGAAACTAACTTAAAAACTGTATATGTATAAAATAAAAAGACAGCGTTTTTTGACGCTGTCTTTTTATTTTATATTGTTAACACCTTCTATCCCAGCCGCGGCGTATAAAACGTGTACCATTAAAAAAGCAATTTAAATTTGGTGAGACGAACGGACCGATAAATGGAATAATGTTTGGCTCTGAAGTCTCATCAACGGAAATCGGTGGTTGAGTAGGATCTGGTCTGAGTGTATAGCGAATGCGGGCGGTATTTCGAATGAGACCATTTCGTGGCTCTGCTGTTACTTGAACGATAAAACGGACAACAACAGATTCGCTTGGATTAACAGTGCTGATAAGAATACCAATAGTTGGGTTAGTTCCGGGACGTGCTACTCCATTTACTGTTACTGAATTTGGATAGAAAGTAACTTCAGGAGGAAGTGGGTCGGTAATGAGTACGTTATTTACTGGGATGGTGCCATTGTTAGTAAAGGTAAGTGTATATGTGATGAAATCACCGAGATGGGCGCTATTTACATTTGCGGTCTTAATAAATGTGTTTGGCTCATTAGGGTTTACTTCTATCGTAATTGGTGGTGTTGTAGTCGTTGTTGTGATAGGTGGTCTAGTCGGGTCGGGTTGAGAAGTATACGTAATGGATGCGATATTTGTAATCATTCTATTAGCTGGAAGTGTAATAACCTGTACTTTGAATGAAATAGTTACGGATTCTGTTGGATTAAGAGTTCCGACTGGAATGCCTGTGGATGGATTTGCGTTTGGAACGGGAATGTTATTAATTGTGACACTATTTGGAACGAATGATGTGCCGACAGGAAGTGAGTCTATAACAGAAATGTCAGTGACAGGAATGGTACCTTCATTTTGGAATGTGATAGTAAATGTAATCGTATCACCTACTGAAACGATGGATTTATCAGCGGTTTTTATCGGGTTAATAGTCCCAACGTTTACAGGAGTAATTGTAGTAGGTGTAGGCGTAGTAACGGATATCGGTGGTTTAGTAGCATCTGGTTGGTATTGGAATGAAACGTTACCTTGGTTTTGGATCTCTCCGCTTGGTGGAATTGAAGTAACTAGGACACGGAAAGAAATCGTTGCTGATTCAGAAGGAGCAAGTGTTGAAATCGGGATGCCTGTGGATGGATTTGCGATTGGTTGCGGCACGTTGTTAATTGTTACACTATTTTGGATGAACGAAGTACCGATAGGAATTGTATCAGTTACAAGTATATGATTAGCAGGAATGGTACCTGTATTTTGGAGAGAAATCGTATACGTAATGATATCACCTAAAGTAACTGTTTCCGGCGTGGCTGTTTTTTTCGGATTTAATATAGCTGTATTTACATTCGTTGTGTTAATTGGAGTAGGGTCTGTAATTGTAATAGGAGGTTCACCAGGACCTGGTTCATATGTGAAAGTAACAGTTGCTTGATTTCGAATAATACCACCAGGTGGTACACTTGTGACTCTTGCTTGGAATTGAACAGTAATTGTATCGTTTGGATTGACTGTTCCAACAGGTATACCTACAACAGGATTTGCTCCAAGATCTGGAATGCCATTTATTACAACAGTACCTGGAAGAAACGTTAACCCATTTGCTAACGGATCAGTAATGATAACGGAAGTTGCAGGGACTGATCCGCGATTTTGGAAGGTTACAGTATACGTTATGATTTCATTTATATCTACAATTTGTTTGTCGGCTAGTTTATTTGGGTTAGGTGTAGGTGTAATAACGGATACTTCAACAGTTGGAGTAGGATCTGTAATAGTAATAGGGGGTTCGCTAGGGTTTGGCTGGAATGTGTAAGTGACAGTTGCAGTGTTTTTAATAATACCGTCTGGTGGGAGTTCAGTTACAGTAACTTGATAAGTTAATGTAACAATTTGTCCTGGAGTTACAGTCCCAACGTTTACACCATTATTTGGATTTGTTCCAGGTTGCGTGACGCCATTAATCGTAACGCTGTTCGGAATGAAAGTAGTACCAGATGGAGTAGGGTCTGTAATAATAACATCTGTCGCATTAATATTCCCGACATTTTGGAACGTAATTGTATATGTGACAGTATCACCAAGATTAATAGTTTGAGGGTTAGCTTGTTTGTTAGGATTAATAGTAACTTCACTTACTTGCGTCTTTGTAGTAGGTGTAGGCGTAGTAACAGATACAGGTGGTCTAGTAGGATCTGGCTGGTATTGGAATGAAACTATCCCTTGATTTTCGATAAAGCCTGTTGGTGGTATCGATGTTACTTGAACTTGGAAAGTTACGACAGCGGAAGTGTTAGGTTCTAATGTACCGATAAGAATTCCAGAACTAGGAACAATACCTGGTTGTGTAACGTCGTTTATCGTAACACTATTCGGAATGAAAGTAGTGCCAGCTGGAATAGGATCGGTTACAAGTACATTTGTTGCAGGGACAGTTCCTGTATTTTGTAAGGAGATTGTATAGGTGATTGTGTCACCTAATAAAGCAAATACTTTATCAGCGGATTTTGTAGGGTTTGTTGTTGCCGTGTTGACATTGGTAGTAGTAGGAGGCGTTGGGGTAGTCACTGTTACTGGAGGTTCTCCAGGATTAGGTTGGAATGTGTAGGTGATAGTAGCTTCATTTATAATAATTCCGTTAGGTGGTATGGAAACAACGCGAACTTGGAAAGTTACAACAACTGATTGACTAGGATTTAATGTGCCAAGAGGAATGCCAAGAGCTGGATCAACATCACTAGTTGGGATACCATTAATTGTTACACTATTTGGAATGAAAGTCGTACCAACTGGAATCGAATCTGTAAAAATGATATTTGTTAGTTGAACAGTTTGTAAGTTTTGGAATGTAACGGTGTACGTAATGATATCGTCTATATCAACGTTGTTTCGATCAGCTGTTTTCGATGGATTAATAATACTATTAATGATTTCAGTATTAACTGGTGGTGTTGTATCTGTTTCTGTAATAGGAGGTTCATTTGGATTAGGCTGAGATGTAAAGCTGACTGAACCGACATTTGTAACAACCCCGTTAGGCGGTATATTCGTAATCGTTACTTGGAATGTGATGGTTACTATTTGATTGGGTTGTATTGTACCAATAGGTATCCCAATACTTGGATCAACACCTGATTGTGAAAGACCGTTTACTGTAACAGAATCTACAATAAATTGTGTGCCTACTGGTGGTTGATCAATGACAGATACATTTGTCATAGGAATATTTCCAGTGTTTTCAAGGGTAATTGTATAAGTGAGTGCATCGCTAATGTTAGCGATTGGCAAATCTACTGTTTTTGTTGACTCTAATTCTGCATTTTGTACAATTGTTTCTGCGATTGGAGTCGGTGTGGTTGTTGTAATAGGCGGGAGTGTCGGATCTGGTTGAGATGTGTAAGTGACATTTGCTTCATTTGAGATAATGCCATTTGGTGGTAAAGCCGTTATTTGTACTTCTAAAGTAACAGTCACTATTTGTCTAGGGTTTAATGTGCCAACTGGGATTCCTGTTTCAGGGGTCAAATTAGGTTGTGGAATGCCATTAATCGTAACGCTACCAGGGATAAATGTAGTTCCAGTAGGGATAGAATCTGTAATAATGACATTAGTTGCAGGTATATTACCAGTGTTTTGAAGGGTGATTGTATAAGTGAGCGTATCACCAATACTTGCAAACTCACGATCCACTGTTTTTTGCGGGTTCGGGTTAGCGGTACGAACAGGTAAAGTTACGGTAGGAGTCGTTTCTGTTGTTGTAATAGGAGGTTCGCTAGGATTAGGCTGAGAAGTGTAGGTAACACTTGCTGTATTTTCTATTTTTCCATTAGGAGGAATAGCGTTTATTTGAATCTGGAATGTAACAGTAACTGTCTCGCCGGGATTAACTGTTCCAACAGGAATTCCTGTGACTGGACTTACGCCGGGTTGAGCGACATTGTTTACAGTAACACTATTCGTAATAAAAGTTGTACCCGGTGGCAAAGAATCTGTAATTGTTACACCAGTAGCAGGTATAGTTCCTTGGTTTGTAAATGTGACAGTATAAGTTACAATATCGCCAATTTCTGCAAACGTAAGGTTTGCTGTTTTTGTTGGACTTATGACTACAGTTTGGATAGGAGTCGTTGTTTCAGGAGTTGTTTCTGTTTTTGTGACTGGAGGTAAATTTGGATCCGGTTGATAATTAAATGTTGCACTACCTTGATTTCGGATTTCGCCGCTAGCAGGGATGTTTATTACTCGTACTTGGAAAGTAATCGTTGCGCGTTCGGATGGCGCTAAAGTTCCAAGTAAAATTCCTGATGATGGATTTGTTCCTGCTTGAGGAATCCCATTAATCGTAACACTATCTGGAATAAATACAGTACCGGCAGGGATAGAATCTATTACTGTTATATTCGTAGCAGGAACAGTACCGGTGTTTTGAAATGAGAGAGTATAGGTAATGACATCATTTAATGCAACGAAGGAGCGATCTGCTGTTTTTTGTGGATTTAGTGTAGCGGTATTAACTGCTGTTTCTGTTTCAGGAGTTGTAATAGTTGTCGTAACGGGAGGTTCATTTGGATTTGGCTCGTATGTGAATGTAATATTTGCTTGATTTCTAATAACTCCTCCGGGCGGGATACTATTTACTACACCTTGGAACGTAACTGTAATACTTTGACCGGGATTTACAGTGCCGACGGGTATACCAATTTCAGGGTTTTCTCCAAGTTGTGATGTGCCGTTTACGACAATGCTACCTGGAACGAAAGAAACACCAGATGGAAGTGCATCTTTTATAATAACATTTGTAGCGGGGACGGTCCCTCTATTTTGGAATGTTACAGTAAAAGTAATCGTATCCCCTATATCAGCAACTTGTCGATCAGCAGATTTTGTAGTCGTTGGATTAGGATTATTAATTGGAATGTTTATACTTGGAGTGGTGGTAGTTGTTGTAACAGGAGGCTCACTTGGGTTCGGTTGATATTGGTAAGTGAAGGATGCTTGGTTTCTAATTATTCCATCAGGTGGTAAGTTTGTAACGACAACTTGATACGTGATTGTTTTCGTTTCTCCGACAGAAATGGTACCAAGTGGTATACCAAGTGATGGGGTTGCTCCTGGCGTTGTAATGCCATCGATTGTAACACTATTTGGAACGAAAATAGTTCCGTTAGGTGTAGGGTCTGTAACGACTACATTTGTAGCCGGAACGGTTCCGTTATTTGTAAATGTGACCGTGTAGGTAATCGTATCTCCTAAATCAGCAACTTGTTTGTCGGCAGATTTTGTAGGCGCTGTAATAACGGTCCCAACTTGAGTTTGTGTTTTAGGAGTTGGGGTAGTTGTTGTAACAGGAGGCTCATTTGGATTAACAATATAATTAAATGATACACTGCCTTGGTTTTCTATAATTCCATTTGGCGGGACACTTGTAACTTGAACTTGGAATGTAATTGTTTTTGCTTGATTTGGATTTAAAGTACCAATCGATATACCGTTTTCAGGATTACTGTTAGGTTGTGAGACACCATCAATCGTGACGCTATTTGGAATAAATGTTGTACCGTTTGGAATTGGATCTGTTAGTACAATATTTGTTGAGGGAACAGTGCCGTTATTTTGTAAACTAATTGTATACGTAATAACATCACCAATATCAACGAAAGTACGATTAGCAGATTTTGTAGGGTTAACTGTAGCGGTATTAACAGAGACTGTAGTAGGTGCTGTCGGTTCGGTTGTGGTAACCGGCGGTCTTGTTGGATCTGGCTGGTACGTATATGTCGTTGAAGCTTCGTTTGCAATAACACCGCCAGCTGGAATTTGTGTAACAAGAACTTGGAAAGATAGTGTTTTGGTTTCACCGGGATTAATTGTTCCAACCGGGATTCCTAGTGCGGGATTTGAATTTGGAACTGGTACATTATTTAAGATTACGCTATTCGGAATGAATGTTGTACCAGTAGGAATGGTATCAGTAAAAACTACATTTGTAGCAGGGATCGTACCATCATTAGTGAAAGTAATCGTATACGTAATAACATCACCAATATCAACAGTAGTTTTATCCGCCGTTTTAACAGGGTTTGTAATAGCGGTGTTAACAGGAGTAGTAGTAGGTGGTGTAGGGTTTGTTGTTGTAATAGCTGGTTTTGTAGGATCTGGTTGATACGTAAATGTTGTGGTTCCGATATTTCGGATTAGGCCATTCTCTGGGAGAGAGGTAACTTGAACTTGGAAAGTGACAGTGACAGTGACAGTATTACCAGCTGCGATTGTTCCAATTTGTATACCACCAGAAGGGTTTACGCCAGGTTGTGAAGTACCGTTAATTATGACGCTATTCGGAATAAATGTAGTGCTACTTGGAATTAGATCAGTTACAATAACGTTCGTTGCAGCGATGTTTCCTGTATTTGGTACAGTAATCGTATACGTAATAATATCACCGATATCAGCAATTTGTGGACTAGCAGTTTTTGTTGGATTTACAATTGCAGTTCGTACAGAAGTAGTTGTTGGAGGTGGTGTTATCGTAGTGGTTGTTGAGGGTTCAGCCGGATTCGGTTGCGACGTAAATGTTACATTTGCTTCGTTAGTAATCGTTCCGTTAGCTGGGAGGGAAGTGACTTGGACTTGAAATGTGACAGTTGTAGTTTGACCAGCAGGAATTGTACCTAGCGGAATATTTGTTGGAGTTACGCCAGATTGTGCCGTTCCATTAACTGTAACACTGTTTGGAATAAAAGTAGTGCCAGTAGGGATAGGGTCGGTGATGGAAACATTTGTCGCTGAAATATTACCGTTATTTGGAACAGTAATCGTATACGTAATGATGTCACCAATATTCACAATTTGTTGGTTGGCACTTTTAGTTGGATTTATGATAGTAGCATTAATTTGTGTTTCAACTATATTACTTGTAGAGTTTCTGTTAATTGGTGGTTGGTTCGGTGGATTATATTGAAAGCTTGAAGTTGCACTATTTGGAATAGGGTTTGGTGTAGGGAGAGTATTAACTTGAACTTGAAACGTAATTGTAGCATTCCCGTTTGCAGCAATCGTTCCTACATTTATTCCAGTAGCAGGATTATCTGTAGTAGAAGTACCATTAACTGTAACGCTACCCGGTACGAACGATGTGCCGGCAGGAGGCGTGTCTGTAATGATAACATTATTAGCAGCTAATGTGGCTTGATTTGTGGCCGTAATTGTATACGTAATCGTATCACCGATAGTAGCAATTGTTTTATCTACTGCTTTTGTTAATGCGACATTAGCTGTGAAAATGTCTGTATTAACTATATTGCTTGTTGTCGTACGTGTGATAGTGGGTGCGTTAGGTGCAGGTTGAAATTCGTATCCAAATGATGCTACGTTACTGGCGACAGGCGGGGTAGGGACACTTGTAACATCTACTTGAAAGGTAATTGTAACAGAGCCGCCAGCAGGAATGTTGCTAATGGGAATACCAGTAGCAGGATTTCCAGCTGTTGCAACGCCATCAACTGTAACGCTGTTTGGAACGAAAGTAGTGCCAGCGGGTATGGGGTCTGTAAATGTAACGTTTTGGGCAGGAAGTGTTCCGGTATTTTGGACAACGATTGTATAGGTTAAACGACTTCCTATTGTTGCTATTGCCATTAGATTCGTCCTTTCTGTATAAATTTAAATCCGGTCAAGGCATGGAATATTTACAAATAGCATTATTTAATAATCTAGAAACAATACTATGTGTAAATATTAGTATAAAATGAGCTCGTCATTGCATCCTATTCAAATTTAAATGAATAGGAATAGGCAAAGGCTTTTTTTTTGCCTAAATTAGTCTGTGCATATACAAATGTAACTTTTTTTATTTGTTCGCATTAAATGAAATAGCGAATAAATATTTATCTTATATGGAAGAGGAGTGGAATTGTTGGCTTTTGTACAAACATATACGAAAACGGACTCTTTATTTATGGTACACACAGGGAATACAGTTGGCATGCGTGGTATTACAACAGCGACGGCGTATCAATACAATGCATTAATAACAAGAGATACAAATTTAAGTTTTGCAGGAGTTCCTTCTTCGGTAGATCCATTAACTTTTGCGGGAACGACAAATGATTGGACATTAAATGGTTCTTGGGCAAGACTTAATCCTTCAGTAACAGATGTACCAGCAACAGCAACTATAGACTTTGCAATGCTAGTATGGCAAGGAACATTGAGTGCAACTGTGACAGAAACGGTGGTAAATAACAATATACCTACTTTACAAACACCGGATGGGGTCACTCATACAATTACGAGTGTTCCTGCATGGGGAGAGACGAGATCAAGCGGAACATTTCAAGGTACCATTTATACACGTGCTGCAAATGTAACAAATATTCTACAAGGGCTTTCAAATCGAGCAGCGGGGGATTATTTTGTAGAAAGGGTTCCCACGGCAAATCCTCCGACGCAAGGGACAGGCGTAGGATGGGCATTGGTTGTTGTATATCGCGATAATTCATATCCTATTAGGAATGTTAGTTTATATACTGGTTTACTCATTTCTACATTGGGTGAGACAGCAACGATTTCAAATTTTATCACTCCAGCTGTAGCGCCGGTTAATGCTCGTGTATTTACAATGGCAATTAATGGTGATACTGATGCGACAGGTGATAGATTTAACTTAAACGGTACGGGACTTTCAGGACCTAATAATTTAATAAATAACTTTTTTGCTTCACAAGTAAATAATTATTTGGGAAATTTAAATACAGTCGGAAGTTTTGGGGATAGAAATATGCCAATTGGTACTTCTGCGACTAATCGGCGTGCAGAGTTTGATGTGACAAATGTACCCGCAAATGGCGTGTTAACAGCCGGCTCTACTTCTACTATCGTGAATATCCCAAATACATTTGATTATCTTTACGCTGGTGCTGTCGGTTTACAAATAGATTTAGCGGAGGCACGTTTAACTGCTACAAAATCAGTAATAGTGAGTTAAAAAATTGAAAACTTTAATAAAATTTTTTATCCTAATAGGAGTGAATTCTATTGGCTTTTGTTCAAGCTTACGGTAAAAACGATAACTTATTTATGATGCATACGGGTAATACGATGGGAATGCGCGGTACTGCAAATACAAACTTTGCTTACAATGCACTTATAACATTAAATACAGATTCTACTTTTGGAGGAGTTCCTTCATCGACGGACCCGAATACATTTGGAGGTACAACAAATGATTGGACATTAGATGGCTCATGGGCTGAATTAAATCCATCAACTACTATCGTTCCAGCTACGGCGGTTGTAGATTTTGCGTTACTTGTTTGGTCAGGTGGATTGGATACGGCTGTTACAACTGCTGTTGTTGATGCGAATCCGCCAAATTTAGTTACGCCTGATGGAACGAGTACACAAGTGACAATAAATTCAGCATGGTCATCAGGAGGGACGAATTTACCTTTTATAGCCAATGTATATAATCGAGCAGCAGACGTTACATCTTTACTACAAGGGCTACCAAATCGAGCAGCAGGAAGATATAGTGTGACAAGATTACCTACGCGTCAGCCAGTTGGTTATGGTGCAGGATGGTCGTTGATTGTTGTATATCGTGATTCCTCATATCCGATGAGAAATGTGAGTTTATTTCCAGGTTTTTTATTATCCGGTACACCACAAACCATTTCAGGATTTTTTACACCAGCTACAGGGACGGTGACAGCAAGAGCTTTTGTAATGGCGGTAAATGGTGATCCGAATTTTACAGGTGATAATTTTCAATTGAACTCTGTGACATTAACAGGACCAAATAATCCAATAGGGAACTTTTTTAGAGGGCAAGTAAATGATATTAATGGAAATTTAAATACAATTGGTAGTTTTGCAGATCGGAATTTTTCTGGAACGACTACAACTGCAAATGCAAGAGCTGAGTTTGATATTACAAATGTAAATGCAACAGGTTCTATTGCACCAAATACGACATCTACACAAGTAAATATTACAGGTACCGGAGATACAATTTATACAAGTGCGGTTGGATTACAAATAGACTTGGCGGAGGCTAAATTAACAGCAGTAAAATCAGTAACTGTAAGTTAAAAAAGATTGCTATAAGTTAGCAATCTTTTTTATGAGAGGTATTTTGTTAGTAATGATTGATAGTTAGAATAATCAATCTCTTTTTCTTGTAGTTTTTTCACTAAAAATTTATGATCACGCTTCGGTGTAGCAATAATATACCCTTTAATAATTAAATCTTGTGTAATTTGAGAGGCTTTTTCTTGTAAGGCAAGTTCTCCGATTTTGCCAGCAATTTTTGATTTAGCGACATCGCGAAATAGTTCTGGAACAGGACTTACGAGCTCTTCTAATAATTGTTTTTGTTCATCATTCCATAAATGCCTAGTTTTATTAATATAGTGCTCTTCCCAATCTAAAATGGACATACCATCTTCTTTTGGTAATCGTTTTAAAAATTTTCTGAACATAAAGTATCCACCGATAGACATAAGTCCTAATAAAATAACAGTCCATAGCACAATAAACCAACTGAACCATCCTTCGAGCAAGCGTATCCCCCCTTAATGATTGCGGTTTTCTTTTATTTATATTATAAACAGTGAGATTCATAGAAAGCAAGAACGCTTGGTCATTTTGACCAAGCGTTATCATTTAAACAAAGTATAGTTGTTCCACACATAAATTATTATTATCATCTTCTACATATTCAATGATTAATGTGCCAACTTTACGATCTTTATCTTCAGTTGTGAAAATAGAGTAAGAAGTAAAACGTGCTGTTGATAGGCCGCTTATATGTGTAGGTAAAGAAATGTAGTCGTTATCGCGGAAGAATTCCATCAGTTCAATATCCTCAAATTCTTTTCGGTCAACTTGTTTGTTTGTATAGCGGCGTTGAAGTTGTTTTAAAGACTCATTCCAAGAAATTGCTTTTGTGTCGTATACCATTTTGTTCTATCTCCTTACTGTATGTAATCATTAAGAACATACGTTCTAATCTAGTATACTCTTTTTATTAGAAAAGGGAAAGCAAAAAATAATGTAAGCTTGGATTTCCAAGCTTACATTATTGATGCGTCCGTCATAATCTCTATTTTTTATTATATGTTAGATAAGAATAAGAAACAAGATGATATATATTTCGTTGATAGTTTTCAATATTCTGTATATTATAGTTTTACTAAAGCGCAAGGGAATGAGAGGAATGGCATATGTAATTTCACTCCAAGGACCGATGGCAAGCGGAAAAACGACATTGGCTAAAAGGTTAGAGCGATGTGGGTTTTCAGTTATATATGAAAACCCTTATCCAATTGTAGAAAAGCGAAGAGTATTAAATTTGGATATAAATTCAAAAGAAGGGTTTATTCTAAATCAAAAAATGTTTATAGAAGCTAAAATAAAAGAGTTTCAAAATGCGAAAGGTTCAGTCGTAATTTTTGATCGTGGACCAGAAGATATTGAATTTTATACAATCTTTTATCCAAAGATTATAGGAGAAGAGTGGGATATAGAAACTGCATTAAGAGATGAATTATATAAATTAAGAGAATGTCGTTCAGATGCTATTTTTTATTTAGATGGCTCGGAAAGTAATTTATATAATAGAAAAAATAATGATAGAACAAGAAACAGAAGTACATTTGAGGAGCAATTTAAATTAGTAGAAACTGAAAAAGACTGGTATAAACAATTTCCTGTAACTTATGTGGACACGAATAGACTAACAGCGGAAGAATTAGAGGGATATTTTATGGATTGGTTAAAGGAGAGAGGGATATGAAAAAAATACTTTTATTTGTATACCCAACATTTGTGGAGTTTGAAATAACAGTAGCAACGGCATTGCTGAAAAATAAATATGAAATCATTACAGCTGGCTTAACGAAAGAATTGATTATAAGTGAAACAGGTTTGCAAGTGCAACCGCATATAGAATTAAGTGAAGTACGTGTAGAAGAATATGAGGGGATTATTATTCCAGGCGGAGATGCGATACATATGAAGGATGCAGAAGGACTCTTTTCAGTCATCCGTCAGTTTCACGAACAAGAAAAATTAGTAGCTGCTATTTGTGCTGGGCCTTATGCACTAGCAAAAGCAGGCTTATTCAAAGAAAACCCGTATACAGTAACTATGGATTATAGAAAATTAGATTGTTTTCCAGTAGAAAATTTTGTGTATGAAGAAGTTGTGGAACATTCAAACATTATTACAGCGCAGGGGCATGCATTTGTACCATTTGGAATAGCGATTGCCTCTTATTTTGGGATAGCGAACGAACACAATATAAATTTTTACAGTGGTAAGGGGAATGTGATGATGGAGGAGCTTTTGCCTGAGAATGTATAAAAGCTAGCATTTGCTAGCTTTTTTCTTTTTGACATCGATAAATGGCTAACGTTTTCGGATCGCGCCATATACCGTTATGAATTGCCAATTCATTTTCTACTTCTTCTTTTAGGCATTCCTTCATTTCGGCGTGAAGATGTGTATTATCAGGTATATTTAGCGACGGAAACATGCTAGAAATATAGTTTACAATTGGAGTAGCATGATGAAAAACGAGAGCATTATGAATAGCTGCTTCTTCAACAGTTGAAAAAACAGACTGTAATATCTCTTTACCATTTTCCAAACAAAATGGCGTGACTGAAGATGTTGTTTTCGGTAAATCAAATGCGTCTAACATGCGATTACACATTTCAACTATACGAGGTAATGTAACGTCAGAATTTGTAGTAGCTAAAAGTGAGCCACCAGGACGTATTACTTTATGGAACCCTTGGATAGTTCTTTCAACATCTTTCATATGATATAACATATGTCTTGCGACGATCCAGTCGTAGCAATTGGCTTCAAAAGGAAGTTTTTCAGCGTCACCTAGTCTCCATTCAATTAAAGTATTTGTTTTAGTGGCTTCAGAGAGCATGGCTTCTGATTGATCAAAACCTGTTAATTGACCTTTATGGCCATTCGCTTGCAAAAAGGAAAGAAATTTTCCGTTAGCGCACCCAACCTCTAATATTTTCTCGTCTCCTTGAAGTTGTAAATGATCCATGACGACTTCATCTAAATTCACTTGTTTTTCTTCGTAATGTTTATGCGTATCAATACGTATTTGCAAATGGTTGCTTACATTGTACTGGCGTTTTACATCATTCATCTTTTCGCATTCCACCTTCGTGCAAAATTGCTGAATTGCGTGCGTTAATACGTCGGTTTTCTTTAAGCCTTCGTAATGGAGTGCAGCTTCAAACCTTTCAAGTAATTTTTCTTCAATTCGAAAATGAATGTTTTTTCGCTTTGTCACTGAAATCTCTCCCCCTTTGTATCGGTTAGTGAGACTATAACACGCCTGAAAAATTTGTGTAAATCATTTGTGTACACAAATGGAGGGGATGAAAAAATTGTTTGAATGTGAGTTTAAACTATTGACGATTTAACCGTTTTCATATATTCTTAAATTAAGAAATATTCAAATAATTAAAAGAAATGAGAGAGTCACATGCTTCTTCAAGGAACACATCGAATTGGTCGTATGGCCATGCTGTTGGCACTTGCGGATGAGAATGAAAGCCCTGTATTATCTATCCCAAAAGGTTGGAAGTATTGTACGGGGAAAGTGGGTTCGATGAATTCGCAAAAGGTTGTCGCAGCAATGGAAACAGCGGCTAAGAGCAACCAAGTTATTGAAACAGACGTTTACAGAGAAACACATGCACTTTATCACGCAATTATGGAAGCTTTGTACGGAGTGACGAGAGGTCAAATTCAGTTAGCAGACGTTCTTCGTACAGTAGGACTTCGCTTTGCGATTGTGCGCGGTACACCATACGACGGAAAAAAAGAGGGCGAATGGGTTGCTGTTGCATTATATGGAACGATTGGTGCACCTGTAAAAGGATCTGAGCATGAGGCGATTGGTTTAGGAATTAATCACATATGATTTGCCCATAGTCTATTAGTTAGAAGGGGGCCTTACTTTTTTTAGGACAGAAGTCTGTCTTAAAAAGATAAGGCCCCCTTTTGCCTTTTTAAGGAGGAAAAAGAATGATTACATTAACGGGACATACATTGACAATTGAAGAAATGAAGAGGTTGTTACTTGAAGGGGAAGGTGTAACAGCTTGTCCAAATAGTATGCAAAAGGTAGCGGAATGCCGCGAAGTAGTTGAGAAAATTGTAGAAGACGGAAAAGTCGTTTACGGTATTACAACTGGATTTGGAAAGTTTAGTGATGTGCTAATTCAAAAAGATGATGTAAAGGCACTTCAGCACAATTTAATTCAGTCACATGCATGTGGGATAGGCGATCCTTTCCCTGAAGAAGTATCACGCGGTATGTTAATTTTACGAGCGAACACGATGCTTAAAGGAGTATCTGGTGTTAGACCGCTCGTTGTAAATATGCTTCTTGAGTTTGTAAATCGCAAAATTCACCCAGTCGTTCCGCAACAAGGTTCACTTGGTGCGAGTGGCGATTTAGCACCTTTATCTCATCTTGCGCTCGTATTATTAGGCGAAGGTGAAGTGTTCTATAAAGGAAAACGCGTTCATGCAATGGTCGCTCTTACAGAAGAAGGTCTTGAGCCAATTGAACTTGAAGCGAAAGAAGGTCTGGCGTTAATTAATGGTACGCAGGCGATGACAGCGCAAGGAGTTCTTTCTTATATAGAAGCAGAAGCAACGGCTTATCAAGCTGAATTCATTGCATCTATGACAATTGAAGGTTTACAAGGCATTATTGATGCATTTGATGAAAATGTTCATAAAGCACGTGGTTATAAAGAGCAAGTGGAAGTAGCAAGCAGAATTCGTGACATCCTTCATGATAGTAAATTAACAACGAAACAAGGAGAACTACGTGTGCAGGATGCCTATTCACTTCGCTGTATTCCGCAAGTACACGGTGCTTCTTGGCAAGTTTTAAATTATGTGAAAGAAAAATTAGAAATTGAAATGAATGCCGCGACAGATAATCCACTTATTTTTGATGGCGGAGAAAAAGTAATTTCAGGTGGTAATTTCCACGGTCAACCAATTGCATTTGCGATGGACTTCTTAAAAGTTGGAATGGCAGAACTTGCAAATATTTCAGAGCGCCGTATTGAACGCTTAGTAAATCCACAGTTAAACGATTTACCACCATTTTTAAGTCCAGAACCAGGACTTCAGTCTGGTGCAATGATTATGCAATATGCTGCAGCGTCACTAGTTTCTGAAAATAAAACGTTAGCACATCCGGCGAGTGTTGATTCAATCCCGTCATCAGCTAACCAAGAAGATCACGTAAGTATGGGAACAATTGCTTCACGCCATGCACATCAAATTATTCAAAATGTAAGACGTGTTCTTTCAATTGAGATGATTTGTGCGATGCAAGCAGCAGAATATCGCGGTATTGAAAACATGAGTACAGTGACGAAGAGCTTCTATCATCAAGGTCGTCAACAAGTACCTTCTATTACTAATGACCGTATATTCTCAACGGATATTGAAAATATTGCGTATTGGTTAAAAACGAATTATTCGATAAAAGAAAGATTAGATGTAAACGCAGCACTATAAAATGAGACAAGGGAGAGATTGAAATGGAAAAAGTTAAACAAACAATTCGCGCGCCAAGAGGTACTGAGTTACAAACGAAAGGGTGGGTGCAAGAAGCTGCACTTCGTATGTTAATGAACAATTTAGATCCGGAAGTTGCTGAAAAGCCAGAAGAATTAGTTGTATATGGTGGAATCGGCCGTGCAGCTCGTAACTGGGAAAGCTACAATGCAATTGTAGATTCATTAAAAACGTTAGAAAGCGATGAAACATTACTTGTTCAATCAGGAAAACCAGTTGCAATCTTTAAATCACATGAAGATGCACCTCGCGTTCTTTTAGCGAACTCAAACTTAGTACCGAAGTGGGCGAACTGGGATCACTTCCGTGAACTAGAGAAAAAGGGTCTTATGATGTATGGACAAATGACAGCAGGTAGCTGGATTTACATTGGAACACAAGGTATTTTACAAGGGACATATGAAACGTTTGGTGAAGCGGCACGTCAACATTTCGGTGGTTCATTAAAAGGTACATTAACACTTACTGCTGGTTTAGGTGGTATGGGCGGTGCACAACCTCTTGCTGTAACGATGAATGGCGGTGTTGTTATCGCTATTGATGTTGATAAGCGCAGTATCGATCGCCGTATTGAAAAGAGATACTGTGATATGTATACAGAATCATTAGAAGAAGCATTAACGGTTGCGAACGAGTATAAAGAGAAGAAAGAACCGATTTCTATTGGTTTATTAGGAAATGCGGCAGAGATTTTACCAGAGCTAGTGAAGCGTAATATTACGCCAGATTTAGTTACAGATCAAACATCTGCTCATGATCCATTAAACGGTTATATTCCAGTAGGTTACACATTAGAAGAAGCAGCAAAACTTCGTGAAGAAGATCCAGAACGTTACGTACAATTATCAAAAGAAAGCATGACAAAACATGTGGAAGCAATGCTTACTATGCAAGCAAAAGGCGCAATTACATTTGATTACGGAAATAACATTCGCCAAGTTGCTTTTGATGAAGGTTTGAAAAATGCATTCGATTTCCCAGGATTCGTTCCAGCATTTATCCGTCCATTATTCTGCGAAGGAAAAGGACCATTCCGCTGGGTAGCACTTTCTGGTGACCCAGAAGATATTTATAAAACAGATGAAGTAATTTTACGTGAGTTTGCTGATAATGAGCATTTATGTAACTGGATCCGTATGGCTCGTCAGCAAGTTGAGTTCCAAGGTCTTCCGTCACGTATTTGTTGGCTTGGTTACGGTGAGCGTGCGAAATTTGGTCGCATCATTAATGAAATGGTTGCAAATGGTGAATTATCAGCACCAATCGTTATCGGCCGTGACCATTTAGATTGCGGATCAGTAGCATCTCCAAACCGTGAAACAGAAGCGATGAAAGATGGTAGTGATGCAGTAGCTGACTGGCCAATTTTGAATGCATTAATTAACAGTGTAAACGGTGCAAGCTGGGTATCTGTTCACCACGGTGGCGGCGTTGGTATGGGTTATTCACTTCACGCTGGAATGGTTATCGTTGCAGATGGAACAGAAGCAGCAGCAAAACGTATTGAGCGCGTATTAACTTCTGACCCTGGTATGGGTGTTGTTCGTCACGTGGATGCAGGGTATGACTTAGCTGTGGAAACAGCGAAAGAAAAAGGCGTTAACATTCCAATGATGAAATAAGGAGGAGAAAAACATGCTGGACACTTTACTAATCAATATCGGTCAATTACTAACAATGGATCAAGAAGATGGCTTGTTAAGACGGGAAGCGATGAACACGCTTCCTGTTATCGAAAACGGTGCGGTTGGAATTGAAAATGGTGTGATCACTTTCGTTGGAACAGCGGAAGAAGCAAAAGGGTTACAAGCGAAAGAGGTTATTGATTGCGGCGGGAAAATGGTTTCTCCTGGCCTTGTTGACCCGCATACTCATCTTGTATTTGGTGGATCTCGTGAAAATGAAATCGCGCTAAAATTACAAGGAGTTCCGTACTTAGAAATTTTGGAACAAGGCGGAGGTATTCTTTCGACGGTAAATGCAACGAAACAGGCGTCGAAAGAAGAACTCGTTCAAAAAGCGAAATTCCATTTAGACCGTATGCTATCTTTCGGAGTTACAACTGTAGAAGCGAAGAGTGGTTACGGATTAGATGATGAGACAGAATGGAAACAATTAGAGGCAACTGCACAATTACAAAAAGAGCATCCAATCGATTTAGTTTCTACATTTTTAGGTGCTCATGCAGTTCCGAAAGAGTATAAAGGTAGATCGAAAGAATTTTTACAATGGATGTTAGACTTACTGCCAGAAATGAAAGAGAAGCAATTAGCTGAATTTGTTGATATTTTCTGCGAAACAGGCGTGTTCTCTGTTGAAGAGTCAAAAGAGTTTTTATTAAAAGCGAAAGAGCTTGGCTTTGATGTGAAAATTCATGCGGATGAAATTGATCCTCTTGGTGGTGCGGAAGCGGCAGCTGAAATTGGTGCAGCATCAGCGGACCATTTAGTTGGTGCTTCTGATAAAGGAATTGAAATGCTTGCAAACTCTAATACAGTAGCCACTTTATTACCAGGAACAACTTTCTATTTAAATAAAGAAAGCTTTGCTCGCGGTCGTAAAATGATCGATGAAGGTGTTGCGGTAGCTTTAGCTACAGACTTTAACCCAGGCAGCTGTCCAACGGAAAACATTCAGCTTATTATGAGCATCGCAATGCTGAAGTTGAAAATGACACCAGAAGAAGTTTGGAATGCCGTAACAGTTAACTCTTCTTACGCAATTAATCGTGGTGACGTAGCTGGGAAAATTAGAGTAGGTCGCAAGGCAGATCTAGTGCTATGGGATGCTTACAATTATGCTTACGTACCGTATCATTACGGCGTAAGTCATGTAAATACAGTATGGAAGAATGGTAATATCGCATATACAAGAGGTGAACAATCGTGGAGCACGGCCACTATTTAAAGAAAAATGCCAAGTTTATCGATCGTGAAGTGACAAAATGGAGTGAAATGATTAAAGATTGGGAGGAAGGCGTGGAAATATTCGGTGCGGCCTTAATTGGAGCACCCCTTTCTAAACCGTCTATTAGTCATTCAGGAGCAAGTTTTGCTCCAAAAACAATTCGTGCGATGTTAGATGCATATAGCACGTATGCAATTACAGAAGAACATGATATGAAAGAAAGTGTCTTATATGATTGCGGCGATATTACGATGCATGTGACGAATATAAAAGAAAGTCATAACCGAATTGCGAAAACAGTTGGTCATGTAACGAAAGTAAATCCGAACATGATACCAATCGTTCTTGGTGGGGATCACTCGATTAGTTTTCCGAGTATAACAGGATTTGCAAATAGTAAAGGGAAGGTCGGTATTATTCAATTTGATGCCCATCATGATTTGCGCAATTTAGAAGATGGTGGTCCGTCAAATGGTACACCGTTCCGTAGTTTACTAGAAAATGATGTGATTACAGGAAAACAACTCGTTCAAATCGGAATTCGTAATTTTTCAAATGCACGAGCGTACCATGAATATGCAAAAGAACAAGATGTGACAGTGTATACAATGAAAGATGTACGAGAGCGAGAAATCAAAGATATTATTATAGAAAGTATTGAAGTATTAAGAAAGCAAGGCGTGACCTCTATTTACATTTCTCTTGATATGGATGTGCTAGATCAAGCATTTGCACCAGGTTGTCCAGCAATCGGTCCTGGTGGAATGGACAGTACAACTTTACTTGATGCGATTGAATTGCTTGGTAACGAACCGCTTGTTCAAGGGATGGATATTGTAGAAATTGATCCAACCCTCGATTTTAGAGATATGACGAGTCGAGTAGCTGCGCAAGTGATTATGAGTTTTCTTTTGGCGAGGGAGACAATCCGTAAGCAGGTTAGTATATAGGTGTAAAATGAATAGGGGGTATTTACAGATTCTGTATAAAAAACACATTACTACTCATATGTAGTAATGTGTTTTTATGTAAAAAGAGAAGGTGAAATTAGAATGTATGTACGTGTGGAAAAGTTAATAAGAACGCGGGTTTTTAGTGATATTTTACGAAGTCATTTTCTTAGTTTATAAGGATTGACACGTAAAATGATTTTGTGATAAAATAAAAATTTTGCTAAAAAAAACGAATGTGTGTTAAACTTGAGAAGGTTACCATATATGGAGGTGGATTATTTGTTTCAAATTGGCGATAACATTGTTTATCCAATGCAAGGAGCAGGTATAATTAAAGCCATAGAAGAGAAGGAAATTGCAGGAAAAAAACAACAGTATTATGTTATAAAAATGTCGGCTAGTAATATGGAAATAATGATTCCAGAAGGGAAAATATTGAATTCAAATATACGACCAGTTACAGATATCACGGCATTAATACACATAATAGATATTTTTCAGCATGGAGAATCAGATAGATTACTTACGTGGAAACAAAGGTACAAAGTGAATACTGATAAAATAAAAACAGGTAAAATGCAAGAAGGTGCTGAGGTTGTGCGTGATTTAATGCGTATACAGAAAGAAAAGGCACTTAATGCAAGCGAAAAGAAAATGTTAGATAACGCACATGAATTTTTGATTAGTGAACTGGGATTAATTGAAGGTATCACAGAAAATCAAATAAAAAGCTTTTGTTAAGGTTCATTACAAATAATATATTGCATCCCAAAAAAGGTTTTGAATTTTTTGGGAACATAATTATAGACAATCAATCATTTCAAAGACATTCAACTCTTTCAAACCACTTTTAGAGCATTAACCTCTTTTGTTATTACTACAATCAAATCCATTTTTATTTTTTAATTCTTTTACGAATGTTCGAAGTTTAATTCAATACTTCGATAAAATAGTTACTTGATTTTTGCAATCCTGATTCACACTGGCACGGACGAGGAGCCGTAAGGATGAAAGAGAGGTAGGGCTTTCATTGTTTTAGGTATATAAGTTATTATTTTTAGAAGAATACTGAACCATTTTCACTTCTATTGATAAGGGATTCTTTATATTAAAGAGATGAAGAAATTGACAGCCATATATGATCAACTAAAAAAGGTTTCCTACTAAGGAAACCTTTTTAGTTTATTTATAGCATTCTGTTTTTTGGATATTCGAATGTTTTATAGAAAAGTCGTATAAATTGACGTTACTATTTAAAAGTAAGTATGATGCGATTATAGCAAGAATTTTTAAGGGGGAAGAAAAATGGCAAGTTCTAATAATAAAGCGGCAAGTATTTATGAAGGAACAAATGTAAACGCTTGGGGATCTTTTGAAAATATTGAAGAAACGAAGTTGTTTGATCAGATTCAAGTCGGAGCTTGGTCTCTTCGTAATCGCATAGCAATGGCACCGATGACGAGATGCTTTGCAGACAATGAAACTGGAGTAGTTGGTGCTGATGTAGTGGAGTACTATAGAAAGCGTGCTGCTGACGGAGTTGGATTAATTATTACAGAAGGAATTATCATTAGTCCGAGAGCGAAAGGCAATCCAGGAGTACCAGGGATTTATACGCAAGAACAAATCGACTCTTGGAAACCTGTTACAGAGGCAGTACATAAAGAAGGCGGGACGATTATTGCTCAAATATGGCATGTTGGACGTATGAGTCATCACGAAATAATTGGTGGGCAAATGCCGCAAGCGCCTTCTGCCATCGCTGCAGAAGGGAATGTTCCACGTTTTCGCAAACCATTTGATACACCAGAAGCAATGACGTTACAAGAAATACAAGAAGTTATTAGTCAATACGCACAAGCTGCAAAAAATGCGATTGAAGCTGGGTTTGATGGGGTAGAAATTCACGGTGCACACGGATATTTAATTGATCAATTTACTTATGAGTTTGCAAATAAGCGTACTGATAAATATGGCGGTGACTTAAAGCAAAGATTAACGTTTATGAAAGAAGTAACTGAGGCTGTAATAGAAGCAGTTGGAGCTGATAAAACACTTCTTCGTTTCTCTGCTTTTAAAGGGGATAATCCTACTTATATGTGGGAAAACCCTGAGCTGGCAATTGAAACATTTGTAAATATGTTTAAAGAAGTTGGATTAACGATGATTCATCCTTCAACGATGAATTATACGCAAGTGATTGCTGACGGAAAGAATTTTCATCAATTAGTAAGAAAATATTGGGAGGGTACGATTGTTGGGGTTGGTAATTTGAATCCGAAAGAAGCTGAAGAAGCGTTGCAAGAAGGAACAATTGACGTAGCTGCATTCGGAAGACCGTTAATTGCTAATCCAGATTTTGTTCATCGAATTAAACATGCTGAAAGTTTAGTTGAATATGACGCGAAAGAGCATCTTGCTACATTAATTTGAATAAAGATAAAAGGAGAACACATGGAGTGTTCTCCTTTTATTATGGAATTTCATAGGGGGAAGCGAGATGAGTGAAACGCTACTCGTTATTATTAGCATATTACTATTATTAATGTTGCTTTTAATCGTCTTTTTTATTATCACATTTTTTATAAAAAAACGGACGCATCATTCTATTTTAAAATTACATCCATACTTAGGAAGAATGCGTTACTTACTGGAAAAGATAGGGCCGGAATTCCGACAATATTGGTTTGATCACGATACAGATGGAAAACCTTTTTCACGTTACGATTTTCAAAGTGTTATGTTTTTAGCGAAGTATCGCTCTGAAATACTTGGTTTTGGGTCGAAACGAGATTTTGAAGCATCTGGTTATTATATTGCTAATACGTTGTTTCCGGTATTAACAGAAGAATTAAGTGTGAACGTAACGCAAGAACGTGAAGGGAAAAAGTATGTGATTCATAAAGAAGGATTATTTTCACGGAGAGAAAAATTGACAGCGGATACAACGAATCTTTGGTTATACGAAGAAGACGATGCAATTATCGTCGGCGAAAATCGTAAATATCCGTGGAAACTGTATGGCATGTTTGGGGCATCAGCAACTTCTTACGGTGCGATTGGCGAAAATTATATTTTAGCGAGCGGCTTTGGAGCGAGAATGGCAGGCGGATCGTGGATTAATACTGGTGAAGGTGGCATTATTCCAGAACATTTACATACAGGGGCGAATATCGTTGCGCAAATTGGTCCAGGACTATTTGGATACCGTGATGAGGACGGGAATTTTTCAATGGAGAAATTTATGGAGAAAGTGAAAGAAAGTAATATTAAAGCATTTGAATTGAAATTTGGGCAAGGTGCGAAAATACGTGGTGGTCATTTAGAGGGGCAAAAAGTAAATGAGAAAATTGCTTCTGTTCGGAATGTACGAGTAGGAGAAACGATTAATTCTCCGAATCGATTTTCATTTTTGAATAATGCGGCAGATACACTTTATTTTATTCAGCGTTTGCAAGAAACTGGCGGGAAACCAATCGGTATGAAAATTGTAATTGGACAGCAGGAGCCGTTGGAAGATTTATTTAAAACGATGAAAGAGTTAAATATCTATCCGGATTTTATTACAATTGACGGTTCAGAAGGTGGATCAGGAGCAACATATAAATCGATGGCAGATAGTATGGGGATGCCGCTTATTCCAGCGTTACTGACATGTATTGATACAGCGAATCAGTATGGTGTTCGTGATAAATTCAAAGTGTTTGCCTCGGGGAAATTAATTACACCAGATAAAGTGGCAATTGCTTTAGCGATTGGTGCAGATGCTGTAAACTCGGCACGTGGTTTTATGATGGCAAGCGGTTGTATTATGGCGCTTCAATGTAACTCTGGCCAATGTCCATCTGGTGTGGCCACGACGAATCCGCACTATCAAAAAGCGTTAGATCCGTATGAGAAGAAGTGGCGAGTTATGAATTATATAATAAGTATGAGATATAGTTTGTTCTCACTTGCAGCAGCAGCGGGAGTAAAGAGTCCGCGTCATTTAACGAGGGAGCATATTGTATTTAAAGATGAGGTGGGGCGGGTGGTGCCTCTTTCGGAATTATTTCCTATAATAAATCAAAGCTAAAAGTATATTGAAAATGTAAGATTTTTCGAAGGGATAATTATATTATTTAGGAAATATTAGGAGTATAATGGGAAAAGATTTTAAAAATGACTATTTTTAGGGAGAGATTCACTTGCAGCAAGGTTCGTACAGTATTACAATTTTTTTACTCGTCATAGGGCTCGTTATATTTAGACGTATGCGTTCTATGAATCGACCAATTAAAAATAAAGGAAGACGACTATTATTGCCATTATTCTTTTTATTACCAGGTTTTTCTTTATATGCTGCACCGATACAACTTGCTGGTTGGCAAATTGGGATAGCTGCTGGGATTGGACTGTTATTGTCAATTCCACTTATTATTTTAAGTGGGTATGAAGTGAGAGAAGATGGTCAAATTTATGCGAAAAAAAGTATTGCTTTTATTGCTACATTTTTAGTTATCGTTCTTTTACGTACTTATTTTAGAAGACATTTACAAGGTTTAGATCCAAAGTCAATCGGCATTCTTTTCTACACCCTTGCGGTTTGTTATATAGTACCTTGGCGTATTGGCTGCTATATAAAATTTCGTAAAGTTTACGTAGAGAAAGAGAAAATTACGATGCCAATAAGCTAAAAGCCATGCATTTGTATGGCTTTTTCTTTTGAAAATTTGTCGGATAAATAAATGAAAATAAGAAGTGGAAAAGCGTTTTTTGTTTTCTGAATATTTTTACTTTAATTTATGTTAAAAACCGGGTAATCCACTGGGATAAAGGCGTTTATGAAGGTTTTCACATGCAGTAAAAAACACCTGTTCACTTGAAAGAACAAAAAATGTTTGTTAAGGTAGGGAACCATAAGCGAAAACAAGAAAATAGAAAAAGTCATTTTTCGAAATTTTGAATGGCTTATGTAACTAAGGGAGAGATTTGGTGAAGATTGAGATTATGGTTTCGCTTGCTATTTATATGGCAGGTATGTTGTATATCGGTTATTGGTCTTATAAGAAGACATCCGATTTATCAGATTATATGTTAGGCGGAAGGGGACTCGGTCCAGCAGTTACAGCTTTATCAGCTGGTGCTTCTGACATGAGTGGTTGGATGCTAATGGGATTACCTGGTGCGATGTATGCGACAGGGTTATCAAGTGTGTGGATTGCGATAGGTTTATTAATAGGTGCTTATGTAAACTATTTAATTCTTGCCCCGCGTTTGCGAACGTATACAGAAGTGGCTAATGATTCAATTACGATTCCAGACTTTTTAGAGAATCGATTTAAAGATCGTACGAAAATACTTCGTTTTGTCTCCGCTATCGTCATTTTAGTATTTTTCACATTTTATGCGTCGGCTGGTTTAGTATCAGGTGGACGTTTGTTTGAAAATTCTTTCAACCTTGATTATAAAATTGGTTTATTTGTAACTGTTGGTGTCGTAGTTGCTTATACACTATTCGGTGGTTTTTTAGCAGTAAGTTGGACCGACTTTGTGCAAGGGTGTATTATGTTTATTGCTCTCGTATTAGTACCAATTGTTGCTTTTACAGATGTCGGTGGTGTAACAGAAACATTCAATACGATTAAGCAAGTTGATGCATCGCATTTAGATATGTTTAAAGGGACCACAATTCTTGGTATTATTTCCTTTTTAGCATGGGGTCTTGGGTATTTTGGTCAACCACATATTATTGTCCGCTTTATGGCAATTACCTCTATTAAAGATTTGAAAACTTCTCGTAGAATCGGTATCGGTTGGATGACGATTTCAATTATAGGTGCAATGCTTACTGGTCTAGTTGGTATTGCTTATTACGCTAAAAATAATGCGACATTACAAGATCCGGAAATGGTCTTTGTAACATTCTCAAATATTTTATTCCATCCGTACATTACTGGATTTTTATTATCAGCTATTTTGGCTTCGATTATGAGTAGTATTTCCTCGCAATTACTTGTTATTTCAAGTGCAGTAACGGAAGATTTCTATAAAACATTTTTCCGTCGTAACGCAAGTGATAAAGAACTTGTATTTATCGGTAGACTGTCAGTTTTAGTAGTAGCTATGATCGCAGTTGTTTTAGCGTATCATCCAAGTGATACAATTTTAACACTCGTCGGTTATGCTTGGGCAGGATTTGGTTCAGCATTCGGACCTGCCATTTTATTAAGTTTATATTGGAAGAGAACGAACAAATGGGGCGTTCTTGCTGGGATGATTGTTGGTGCAGTAGTTGTAATTACTTGGGTACAAATTCCAAGTTTAAAAGCGACTATGTATGAAATGGTACCTGGATTCTTCTGTAGCTTATTAGCTGTGATTGTTATAAGTTTATTAACGAAAGAACCAGTTAAAGCAATTCATCGTGAATTTAATGAGATGGAAGCAGTGCTGGAAGAAGAAACGAAATGATCAGCGAAGAGAGTAAACGAAACTGGCGTTTACTCTCTTTTTATTTAAAATGAAAATAAGGAACTTGTTGACAACTAAAAGTAAGTAACTTATAATAAATTTGAGTTCGAGTTAATTTGTACTTTGAATAAAGATTTCAAATGGATTAAATATTTTTTTAATAATTATCTCGAATTTGAGATAATTTAAGGAACTGGAAGTTAATGTGTAATTTTAAAATCAATATCTCGAATTCGAGATAAAATTATCATGACGGATTTTACTAGTCAGTATGGACAAAATGAATAATGAATCTTAATGTAAAGCAATTTTTATAATGGAATAAAAAAGGAGTGGAAGAAATGGAAAAGAAAACAATGGGCATCCACCATATTACAGCGATTGTAGGGCATCCACAAGAAAATGTAGATTTTTACGCTGGTGTGTTAGGTTTACGTTTAGTGAAACAAACAGTGAATTTTGATGATCCAGGTACGTACCATCTTTATTTTGGTAATGAAGGAGGAAAACCGGGAACAATTATTACGTTTTTCCCATGGGCAGGTGCTCGTCAAGGAGTTATTGGTGACGGTCAAGTAGGAATCACTTCTTATGTTGTACCAAAAGGGGCAATGGAGTTTTGGGAAAATAGATTAGAAAAATTCGATGTTTCGTATACAAAAATGACTCGATTTGGGGAACAGTACTTAGAATTTGATGATCCACATGGTTTGCATATAGAATTAGTAGAAAGAGAAGAAGGCGAATTAAATAATTGGACTTTTGGGGAAGTTACGCCAGAAGTAGCAATTAAAGGATTTGGCGGTGCAGTTCTTTTATCAACGCAGCCTCAAAAAACTGCTGAACTGTTAGAACATATCATGGGTCTTGAGAAAATTGGAGAAGAGGGTGAATTTGTTCGATTCCGTTCTTCTGCTAATATTGGCAATATTATTGATTTGAAATTATCGACAATCGGACGCGGTCAAATGGGTGTTGGTACAGTTCATCATATTGCTTGGAGAGCGAGTGACGATGCTGATCAGCTAGACTGGAAAGAGCATGTGTCCCGTTTTGGATACCACGTAACTCCTGTACAAGATCGAAATTATTTTAACGCAATTTATTTTAGAGAACACGGTGAAATTTTATTTGAAATTGCAACAGATCCCCCTGGTTTCGCTCATGATGAATCGTTAGAGACGATGGGTGAGGAATTAAAGTTACCGGAACAATATGAAAAACATAGAAAACAGATTGAACAAACGCTTTTACCATTTGAAGTGAGAAATTTAGATTAAAGTGATTGAAAGGGGAAAAGGATTATGATGAAACATGTTTTTCAAAAAGGAAAAGATACGTCAAAACCAGTATTGCTATTACTTCATGGTACAGGAGGTAATGAATTAGATTTATTACCACTTGCAGAAATAATGGATCCGGAAGCTTCAGTATTAAGTGTCCGTGGAAATGTATTAGAGAATGGGATGCCACGTTTCTTCCGTCGATTAGCAGAAGGTATTTTTGATGAAGAGGATCTTATTTTCCGTACGAAGGAATTAAATGAGTTTTTAGACGAAGCTGCAAAAACATATGAATTTGATAGAAATAACATTGTAGCTATCGGTTATTCAAATGGAGCAAACATTGCGGCAAGCTTATTATTCCACTACGAAAATGCGTTAAAAGGTGCTGTGCTTCATCACCCAATGGTGCCTAGAAGAGGAACACAATTGCCTAATTTAGCTGGGAAATCCGTGTTTATTGCTGCTGGGACAAATGATCCAATTTGTTCATCTTCTGAGTCAGAGGAATTGAAGCTACTATTAGAAAATGCAAACGCTAATGTAACAATGCATTGGGAAAATAGAGGACATCAATTAACGATGGGTGAAGTAGAAAAAGCAAAAGAATGGTATGGAAAAACAGTTCTATAAGTATAAATAATAAAAGAAGCATCTGCTAATCGTTAGCAGATGCTTCTTTTATTATTTAAGACTGGATTGCAAGGTGAGGTGAAGAAAGTGGTAGGTGAATATCAACGACCGTACCTTTATTTAATTCACTTGAAATGTGTAATTTACCATGATGTTCTTCAATTATTTTGTAACACATCATTAATCCTAGCCCTGTGCCTTTTTCTTTTAAACTATAAAAAGGTTCGCCTAAACGGGAGATACGATCTTCTGGGATACCGCAACCTTCATCGATGATCCGTATTAAGATGAAATTACCCTCTAATGGTTTTGTTTGGATGAAAATATTTCCGCCATTTGGCATTGCTTCAATCGCATTTTTTAATATATTTATAAAAACTTGTTTTAATTGGTTACCGTCACATTGAATGTCATATACGTAATCAAAATGATCCATAATGATATGAACGCTATGCATAATTGCGGTTGGTAAAATAAATGTAACTACCTCTTCAATTAAAGTTTGTATGTTACAAGTTTGGATTGCTAATACTTGTGGTTTAGACATCGCCATAAATTGACTCGTGATAGATTCCATCTGTGAAATTTCACTTAGCATAACATCGATATACCACTTCTGCTCCTCATTTATTTCAGGGAGTAGCAATGTTAGAAAACCTTTTAGAGAAGTGAGTGGATTTCGAATTTCATGAGCAATTCCAGCTGTCAGTTGTCCGACTACTGCGAGCTTTTCAGATTTTCGTAATAACTTTTCCGTTTCCTTTAGCTCAGTAATATCTCTTCCCATTACGATAAGACCTTTACGGGAGCCGTCAGGGTGATAGAGAGGAACTTTCGATATACTTAAGATTAGGTCGAAATCATCTCTATGAATAATAAATTCTTCACCATGAAGAATTTGTCTTTGTTGCCATGCTAATTCATCGACTTCTTCACAATGTAAAAAAGCTTCTCGGTACGCTTCATTATATTGAATGAGTTCACTATCTTTTTTTCCGTGGTAAGGTACATGATGGAAATTGAAGCAAGAAAGTGCGTAGTCATTTGCCTCAAGCCAGCGCCCTTCATGATCTTTAAATATAACAAACGCAGGCATGGAGTTTACTAATGTGCGTAATCTCTTCTCACTTTCTTTCAGCTTTTTCTCAATTCTTTCTGATTTTTCAAGAGGCTTCATAATGGCATATACGCCAGTTAGACGATTTTGGACAAAAATAGGAACTAGTTTTGTCACGACATCTAATAAGAATCCATCTTTATGATAAATAGATAAAATATACTCTTGTTGATTATCCGCTTCCGTATTCTTTATATTTTGTAATACTTGCTCAGAAATATGAGCTTCTAAAATCGAGGTAATGCTTTTTCGCTCTAATTCTGAAGAAGTGTAACCTAGTATTCTTTCAGCAGAAGGATTAGTGTGTATAATAATTCCCTCTAAATTTAATGAAATAATACCATCAGGGTTGTGTTCGAACAGAGATGCGTACATTTCTGTTAATGAACGATCTTGTATATGGTTTCGCAAACGTCTAGAAATGTTCGGATGACGTTTTTTTTGAGTTGATGAATATTTTTTACGACTCATAATAGTTCCTCCGTACAAATAGCATCTAAAAAGATTTGTCTATTCATAACTATAATATAGATGTAACGTGTATTTCTATAAAAAATGGAAGTTATATAATAAATTTTGTTTTCTTTATTTTGGAAAAGTACGTATAGGGTGGTAATAAGGGGAGCTTATATTGTTTTATAAATCATTTGTAAGTTACAGGAGTAGGTTTTCCTTATAACATTAGGGTAGAAGAGGGGGAGAGAAAATGAGAACTTATATTCAAGGGATCGATCATGTACAAGTAGCTGCGCCTGTAGGGTGTGAAGAAGAAGCGCGAGAGTTTTATAGTAATAAAATTGGTATGGAGGAAATCCCAAAGCCAGAGGAATTAAAGAAGCGCGGTGGGTGCTGGTTTAAGTGTGGAAATCAAGAGATTCATATCGGAGTTGAGCAAAACTTTACCCCAGCTAAAAAGGCACATCCGGCTTTTTATGTTTTAAACATAGATGAATTTAAACAAGCGTTAATACAGCAAGGCATTGAAGTAATAGATGATCATGCACGACCAGATGTAATTCGATTTTATGTGTCAGATCCGTTCGGAAATCGAATTGAATTTATGGAAAATAAAAACTAGGTGGAAATCCACCTAGTTTTTTAAGCTTTTCTAAACAATCCTAATACTTCAACTGTTTCTGTAATGTTAACGAATGCATGAGGGTCAATTTCAGAAATTGTTAATTTCATACTTGCTAATTCTTCACGAGAAACGACTGTCATAAGTACACGTTTCTTTTCGCTAGAATAAGCACCTTCGCCATCAAGTAATGTAATGCCACGTACAACAGTTGAAAGAAGTTGTTTTTTCATTTTTTCTGCTTCATTTGTTACAATCATAAGTGTAACCTTCCGATGTTTCGTATGAATAGCATCAATAACTTTACCAGTTACATAAATCGAAAGTAAGCTTGTAAGGGCAACATCCCAAGTGAAGAAGAATCCTGCAATGATTACAACGACTGCATTTAAAACAATAAGGAATCCGCCAAGTTTAATATCTCTTTTGCGAGATAACAACATACCGATAATATCAAATCCACCAGTTGATCCATTACAGTTAAAAACAAGACCGATACCAGCTCCGGCAATAACACCACCAAAGATAGATGATAAAAGTGGATCTGTTGCTACGACTTTTACTGGAACGTAGTATAATGCAACAGATAATACAATAACAGAGACAATCGTGTTAAAAATTACTTTTTTTCCAAGGCCTATGTATCCTAAAATAAGGATAGGTAAGTTTAATACAAAGTTAATAATACCTGTGTTTACAGGAGTTACAATCCCTAAAATAATAGCAATTCCGCCAATTCCACTACTTAAAATTTTGTGGGGGATAAGGAAAAGATTAAAGGCAATCGCAATAATAATAGAACCAATAATAACACCAAGAAATCTGACCATCTCTTTCCCGTCCTTCACTGAAAAATTCATATTATTTCAAGATTATATATGATATTGAAAGTTTTGGGTAAAAACAGTTTATTTCGGTAAATTTGATTAATCAAAAGAATTTGAGTATTTTATCATTTGAAAGGGGATACAGTTATGAAGATAAAAACATATCAACAGAAAAGCCCGTTGAAGCAAGAATGTGAGGATTCTTATTTTTGTAATGAAGAAAAAAAGATTTATGGTGTATGTGACGGTGCAACACCACTTGTCCCGTTTCGTGATGAAAAGGGACATAATGGAGCATACATCGCTTCACATTTATTTGCAAGTTATTTTAATTCATTCCGCGAAAATCATAGTTTACAAGTTGCTGTTGCAAAAGCAAATGAAGCATTGCAAAGAAAAATGTTAGCATATGGAGTAGATACGAGAAAGAAAGAGCATTTGTGGTGCACATGTATCGCGGCAGTCCAAATAGTTGGTGAGAAAATTGAATATGCACAATTAGGGGACTGTATGATTGTTGCAATACTTCAAAATGGAACGATGCAAGTATTAACGAAAGATACGGTCGAAGGAATTAGTAAACGAGCAAAAAAGAAAAGAGAAGAAGATCGTAAAGAAGGGGTATCTGTACCAGAAGAACATGTTTTTCAAGATGTGCGAGAACAGTTAAAATATAATCGTTATCTTGCAAATATGCAGGGTGGGTATTCCGTTGCAAATGGAATGAAAGAAGCAATTCATTATTTGCAGCATGGGGAATTACATGTAGATGAAGTGAGTGGGATTTTTATTTGTTCAGACGGATTATTCCACCCAGATTGGCCACTCGAACAAACTGTTGCATATATAAGAAAGAATAGTATAAATGAATATGTAGCAATTATTGAAGAGTTAGAAGGGGAAAAGAGAATACGACCAGATGATAAAACAATTATGATGATTGATTTTTAAGGGGGATATTCAAATGGAAATTAAATGTGTAAATTTAGCATTTCAAGATGAATTAGTTCCTTTAGAAAAAGTAAACAAACTGATTATTCACCATACATCCGAAGATGGATGGGATGTGTATAAAACACATGAATTTCATCAAAAAGTAAGAGGGTGGAGCGGGATCGGTTACAATTATTTTATTGAAGAAGATGGAACTGTAGTCGAAGGACGTGGTTTACATATTGGAGCACATGCGAAAGATCATAATAGAGATACAATTGGAATATGTATGACGGGTAATTTTGATAAATATGATCCAACTACCGCACAAATGAATGCATTATATTCTTTATGTAAAATGTTTATGAATCGGTTTGCTATAAAGAAAGAAAATATACTCGGTCATAGGGAGCTAGAAGGCGTTACAAAAAGTTGTCCTGGAAAGCGTTTTTCTATGGTAGAGTTAAGAAACATACTATCTTACATATAGAGGAGTAATAAATGATGATGAATATAAAAATACCAAATGATAAAAAAGAAGAGCTTGTAGCACAAATTCAGCAATTTTTCGTTGAAGAAGATTTAGATGAAATTGGGCGTTTTCAAGCAGAACGTTTAATAGAAGAAATGATTAAATTAGTAGGGCCTTTTGCATACAATCAAGCAATTGGAGATGCTAGAAAGCTTGTAACAGAGAAGCTATCTAATATTGAAGAAGATTTGTATGTGTTAGAAAAAAGTGAAGGGAAGTAAACTTCCATCAATTATAAAATAAGTGTTATGTCACGGCCTTTTCCGATGTTTTATTTGGAAAAGGCCGTGACATTTTTTTATTGTCATCAGGAAAATAATGAAACTTATTCCTCTATCTCGTACTCCATTCTTTTGCCATTTCATCATGATATGCTTCTGTCCAATGATATGGTTGCAACTCTTTTAAAGGTTTAAAAATAATATCTTGTTTAGCATTTGTAATCGCACACTGTACTTCTGGTCCCCAATAAAATAAACGTTCTTGGCATACACCACAAGGCGAGAGTACCTTTAATTGAGAATGCTCATTTTCTCTCGCAAGACAAATAGAATGTGTAACTTTCTTTTGAAATTTATGAGCTTCTAAAATTGCACCTGTTTCCATACAAAGTTCTGTTGAAGCATTTATTACGCCTGGAGCAACACTTGTATAAATTGTTCCATCTTCTACACGAATCGCTGCGGCTCCACCCCAATCGTTTGGATATCTTTGTTCAATTAACTGTTTCACCACATCATATAATTGTTGCTCAATATTCAATTTCTTTTCCTCATTTCTGCCCAAATTCAGGTTTGTTATTTCGAAATATTCTTTCTTTTATCATAATAGCATAAACAAAAAAATGGAATGAACATTTAATTTCAAGCCATCTTTTTGCCAAAAGGAACGTTTTTTTATAAAAAGATTGAGATTAAAAATATATAATCTTAATTTTATCTTTTTTTAATAATTTGTTTATGGGCAATTTATAGTTGCTATTTATAATTCCTATATATAGCAGCTATTGATACTACAAATAAGAAATTTGGATGTGTAACACTTCGTATTCCATTAGCTGTAATCAAAATTTATAACATAAATTGCGCACATAGAATCTTCTTTTGAAAGAAAAGTGGTGTAATTATTTGTTAAATGAAGGAAGGGATTGGGAAGTTATGAATAAAACAATTTTAAAAACATGTATCATATCAGCAGTTTTAGGTGGAAGTCTACTAAGTGAAACGACTGGAGAGGTGAAAGCAGAAGTAGTTACACCAAACACGAATCATACTGGGGTATTCAAAGATGTTCCAAAGGGGCACTGGGCATATGAGGCGATTCAGCAATTAACAGGCGAGAAAATCATTTTCGGCTATGATGATGGAAGATTTGGTTTTGGAGATAACGTGACACGTGAACAAGTTGCAGCTTTACTATATCGTTATTTTAATTTGGCAGAAGACAAAAATTATGAGAACCCATATGGGGACATAAGTAAAGAGTCGACAAGCTATATAAAGGAAATCTTGTCTTTAACAGAAATGGGCGTTTTTAAGGGTGACGAGCATGGGAACTTTAGACCAAAGGCTTCCTTAACGCGTGCAGAAATGGCACAAGTTCTTACAAATACTTTTCATTTAAAGGCAAAGAGTAATCATACTTTTAATGACGTTTCAACGAACTCATGGGCAAACAATGCAATTAGTGCTGTTCAAACAAATAATATTGCAAAAGGAGTAGGCGGAGGGAATTTTGCTCCAAATATGGATGTGACGCGTGAACAGTATGCACAATTTTTATACAATGCAATACAAGAAACTGAGCAAACTCAAGAAACAAAAGGGCAACTATTAGCTAGCATACTTGGTGAAACAAACTGGCAAGGGACAAAAGTCTATGACAAAGATCATAATGATGTAACGAAAGAAAATCAAAATTTCATCGGGCTTGCAAAGTATGATGCTAAAACGGCAAGGTATGAATTTTTTAATGCAAGTACAGGAGAGAGTCGTAATGATAGCGGTACCTTTTTTATAACGAATGATGGAAAGAAAAGAGTACTAATTTCTGAGACGCAAAATTATCAAGCAGTTGTTGAATTGACGCAATTAGATAAGGAGAAATTTACATATAAAAGAATGGGGAAAGATACAAAAGGGAACGATGTAGAGGTGTTTGTTGAACATATTCCGTACCATGAAAAAGAACTTTCTTTCACGCGGCCTGATAAAAATTTAGAAAGTTCGACAGGTAAAATAGTTAAAGATGTTGATGGAGATGAAATTTTATCTAGTACACTATGGAACGGAACGGTGGTATTAGACGACCAAGGTAATGATGTAACAAAATATAACTCAAACTTAATCAGTCTAGCAAAATACGATAAAAATACAAATAAATACGAGTTTTTCAATGTGAATACAGGAGAAAGTCGTGGAGACTACGGTTTCTTTGATGTTGTACATGGTAATAAAATAAGAGCTCACGTTTCGTTAGGAAATAATAAATACGGTGCAGTTCTTGAACTTACAGAATTAAATAAAGAGAAATTTACGTATACAAGAATGGGGAAAGATGCGAATGGAAAAGATATAAAAATCTTTGTTGAGCATGAACCGTATACAGGTGATCTAAAACCAAATTTCACAAAGTAAGCCTTTACTGTAGCAAAGGCATTATGTTAGAAAATGTTAGTAAGGAAAAGCTTAAGGGTTGGGTAATTAAAATAGTTATTTATAGACAAATAGATGCCTTGAGGCATCTATTTGTCGTTTTAAAATGATTTTTTATGGGTGCAATTTCTCTTTTCTCAAATCTAGTAACTTACTACTTGCACAACCATACATTTTCGTTTTTTTATTTATTTTCTTTATATTCATTAACTTTCTTTTTTACATTACCAACAGTATCTTTAGCAGTGCCTTTTACCTTATCCCATTTTCCTTCAGCTTGTAATTTCTTATTGTCAGTTACTTTCCCGACAACTTCTTTTACTTCGCCTTTTACTTTATCAATAGCACCTTCTACTTTTTCTTTTAAACCATGATCATGTTTAGTCATACATTTCTCCTCCTTGTAGTTTGATTAGAATGCTCTTTTCATATTGCAAGTTGAATGATGTATCTAGCAATAGCGTAACAGATTTAGTTTGAATATTCAAATGATTAATAGAGTTGAAAAGGAATTGTCATAAAGTGTATAAAGTTGTAATGAGAAGAGAAAGAATGTTAATTATATGTTTTTGGCGGTCCAGATTGATTTTGTATAAGCGATCTTCATATGGGCACGTTCCATATTATTTTGACTGCTGCTACCGAATCTTGCTTGTCCGACTATTAAATGACAATTGGATTCAATAGCTGTCTCAATTCGTTTTTGAATTAATGCAGTGTGACAACCTTTACGCTGAAATTCTGGCAAAGTAGCAGAAGCAGCTAATGATGCGACACCCTTATTTTTATATACAGGACACCAATGCCCGCAGGAATGTTTTGAACTTCAGCTATGAAAAAATGCCATCCTGGTTTATTGTAAAGAATTTCGTTATTTTGGCGCACGCCATCTTTTGTAAAGGATGGCATGTTAAAACCACATACATATATGTCAGCAAAAATATCAAACTCATTTTCTTTTAGTTTACGTACTGAAATGTTAGAAGGAAGAAGAGATGGATCTTCTTTCGGTTTACTATATAAAGCGGTATGGAAGCTAGATTGGTAAAATCCTTTTTGAGATAAGTATTGAAATAGTTCAGCTGTACCTTGCGCTGGTGTAATTTCAAAACGGCAAGGAATTTGTAGTGAGTGATAATAAGAGATAATCGCATCTATCTCATCTGCATTTATAAATGTAACGCCTTTTACTGTGTTAAAAGCAGGACCAGTAATTACTTTTGATGAAAAGGCAGTGGCACTCCCGAACTTTTTCATTTGTACTTGCATTGGATTTCCACTTATTGCTTGTAGTAGCGCTAATCTAGAAGAAAGCATATGTATTTCTGCGTTTTCAATTTCATTTGCTGTATTAAGTGTCACAATAGTACTCATAAAATTCCCCCGTCATTAAATATATTTCATAGTACATATACGCTTTATGTTCTAAGATTCCTGTTGAAATGTAAGAGAATTAGAAGTTTTTTGGAAGGGAAATGGAAGTGGATTGTCGAAGGGAGTAGAAACAGATTAAAGGTGGTGCTCTCATGAAACAGAAAAATGTGCAGACATGCTCTAATTGTGGTTCTCAAAATATAGGAGAAGGTGAGTTTGTCGGTTATGCACAAATACGGAAAAAGGAGACGATGTTCACATCTTCACCAGTAGATGCTTATATTTGTACAGATTGCGGGAATGTCCTTTTATTAAAAGTACGACATTATGAAAAGTTTAAGCAGAAGCCGTTATGATTATTAAAAAGTGTTTTTATTAGGGAAGTTAATAGGAGAAATATTTTACATATATATGAATACGCCTTATATAAAGAGATGACAACATATACTGTGTGGGATGCTTATTAATCGTTGCACAACGTACAAAAATGTATAGAAGAAATTGTGAATTAGTATGAGAAAGAAAAATTAGCTCATCTTAGAATATTTCATATCGAAAACTCCTTTATAAATAAAGGAGTTTTTTTATTTTTTATAACAATAATTACCTTTTATTGTTATAATTGGTTATCGAGGTGGGGTGTTTTATAAACGCTATAATCATAGAAGAAAACTAGCTAAATCGTATACAAAACCGCTATATAACATAATCGCAACCGTAAGTTGACAAAGTGCAACCGCAGGAAGATAGAGATAAGGGCTATGTTTACATACAATTTAGTTAAGAAAACGAAGGGGGACACACATATGGGATTTGGTGAAAAGCTGTTTAAATTAAGAAAGGAAAAAGGCCTTTCTCAAGAAGCGTTAGCTGAGAAATTAAACACGACAAGGCAAGCAGTTAGTAAATGGGAAAATGGTCAAGGGTTTCCTGAAACTGAAAAATTAATAATGATTGGAAATGTATTCGAAGTATCTCTTGATTACTTATTAAAAGAAAATGCTGAACAAAGTAACGAAAAGGAAAATGGTTATTACGTAAGCAAGGAAATGGCAGAAGGGTATATAGTGTATGGAGAAAAAATTTCTAAATATATTGCGTTAGGATTTAGTTTGCTCATTTTATCTACAATACCATATTTATTATTTAAAGAAGATGTAACAATGTCTACGTTTCTTGTCATTATCATTGCTGTCTTTGGAATTGGAGCAATGATGGTACCTGTAACGATAGAAGAGAGTCGATACAATGTATTAAAAAAAGAAGAATTATTATTTGATCAAAACTTTCTAAAACAATTCACAAAAAGATATGCGATTATTAAGAAAAAGTATGCTGCAGTAATGATCGTTGGATTTTGTTTTATAGCTGCAGGCGCAATCCCGTTTTTGTTTGAGAAAAAGCATATCACTTCAGGGGAATTAGTGCAGTATTACCCTTACTGTGTTGTACTTATTGCTATCGGAGTTTATCTTTTTGTTCGTGTGTTAGGAGTATTAGAGGCGTATCGAATTTTAGTAGAAAATAAAGAATATAGTAATCGTCTTATTTTTAAACTGAAAAAGAAAGTGAGAGAAAAGGTGGATAATTTTTAATAGGAGAAAACATATTTTTATTAAAAGTTAAGATAGGAGTGTAATGATGTCAAATCTTCTAGAAATTGAAAATCTAAGTAAATCATTTGGAAATAAAGTTGTTTTAAGAGATGTTTCTTTCAATGTGCCGTCTGGATCAATTGTTGGATTCATTGGTAACAATGGAGCTGGGAAATCAACAACCTTTAAAACAGTATTACAATTAATTTCTAAAGATAATGGTACAGTAAAAATATTTGGTAAAGAAAATATAAATAAAGATGCCAAGATTAAGGAAAAGATAGGAGTCGTATTTGATGCTATGAATCTCCCGGTTCATCTTACAATAAAACAACTAAATAAAGTTTTTGAAAAGATGTTTGAATCTTGGGATGGAGAAAATTTTTACCGATTAGTTCATTCTTTCTCTTTACCTACTTATGAAAAAGTAGGTAGGTTTTCCCGTGGAATGTCGATGAAACTATCTATAGCTGTTGCATTGTCACATAATGCTAAATTATTAATTCTAGATGAAGCGACGGGAGGTCTTGATCCTTCATCTAGGGAGCAGGTATTAGAGGAATTAAAAGGTTTTGTGAATAAAAGTAATGGTGGTATATTACTCTCTTCACATATTATGAGTGATGTAGAAAAAATAGCTAGTCACCTTATTGTGATAAAAGATGGAGAAATTTTATTAAATGAAGAAAAGGATAAGGTTTTGGACAATTATGCCATTGTAGATGTTGATGAGGAACAACTAACTTTAGTTAACAAAGATATAGTTGTGGTGAAAAGGAATAATGGCTCTTATTTCAATGTACTTGTATCAGATGTGCATAAACTACCAAATGGGATTGCTCATAGAACCATTTCAATAGAAGAAATGAGTGTCTTATTAACGAGGAGTGAAAAATAAATGAGAGGTTTATTATTGACAAACTATTATCTAGTGTATCGAACTTTCTTTACGTTCATGGGAATAGCGATATTAGGATCGGGATTTGTTTTTTATTTTGGTAATGCTTCAATGTACCGTTTAATTGCTACATTCATTATCTTATTTGCTGCAATTCCTGCACTTGAAGTTATTAAATATGAGAGTAAGTCGGGTTATGAAAAATATGTACTTACTTTACCGGTTACTAGAAATAACATTGTGCAAAGTCACTACCTTTTCTATTTTATAGTTGTAATTATTGGTACTTTATTATCGTATAGCATATTTTACGTACATGCTTCAGTTTCAGGTACGCCAATTGATGATGGTATATTTAAGAGTGTTTCTTTAGGGACGTTCATCATCCTTAATGCCGGAGCAATAGCCTACCCACTTCTCTATGTTTTTGGAGCAGAAAAATCTGATGCTATTACAATTGGAGGCGCATGCGGGGGACTTGTTACTTATTTTGGATTACAAAGTGTAATTGGCTATCTAATAGAACAATTTCCAATATTAAATTTAAATTCATCTTTATACGTTTCAATTCTATATACAATATTTGGCGTTATCATATATATCTTTTCTTTTGTTATTTCGGTATTTATATATCGTAAGAAGGAATTTTAGTATATCTTCTCTTAGTATTTTCTGAATTATTTCCAAAGGAATAATTCAGAAAATACAGAAAAATGTCGTGATTATTTGTAGAAGTCTGTTATAATAAACAAAATGAAAACGCTTTAAAGGGGGATGTAACCAATATGATGATGAATGTACCGCTAACAATTAGTTCTATGATGGAAAGAGCAGAAAAATTGTTTTCAAAGAAAGAAATTGTTTCACGGACACATGATACAGTTACGACGTTAACGTATAAGCAGTTAGGTGAAAGGACGAGAAGGCTTTCCAGTGCGTTAAAAAAATTAGGAATTAAAGAAGGCGAGCGTATAGGAACGTTAGCGTGGAATCATCATCGACATGTGGAAGCGTATTTTGCTATTCCTGGTATTGCTTCCGTTTTACATACAATTAATATTCGTTTATCTCCTCAACATATTTCATACATTATTCAGCACGCAGAAGATCGAATTCTACTTATTGATGAAGATCTCGTACCACTTGTTGAAAAAATTCAATCTGAATTATCAACTGTACAAGCTTACATTATTATGACTGATAAAGATGAAATTCCAAATACTACGCTAGAACCTGTATATCATTATGAAAAGCTATTAGAAGAAGGCGATCCAACTTTCCAATTCGTTAAAGATATTGATGAAAATACACCTGCTGGTATGTGTTATACGTCAGCGACTACAGGAAATCCAAAAGGTGTTGTATATACGCATCGTAGTACTGTATTGCATTGTATGGCACTCGGTTTAGCAGATACAGCTGCATTATCGGAAAGTGATGCGGCAATGGCGATTGTACCGATGTTCCATGTGAATGCTTGGGGACTTCCTTTCGCTGCTACTTGGTTTGGATCAAAACAAGTTCTTCCAGGACCGATGTTTACGCCGAAAATTTTATTAGAAATGATCCAATCTGAAAAAGTGACGTTAGCTGCCGGTGTGCCGACAATTTGGCTTGGTGTATTACAAGAGTTAGAAAATAATAGTTATGATTTATCTAGTATGACGAGAATACTATGTGGTGGTGCAGCCGCACCGAAAAGTGTTATTAAAGCATTTGAACAGAAACACAATGTTCCTTTCATCCATGCATATGGTATGACCGAAACAAGCCCACTCGTAACACTTGCACGTTTAAAAAGTTATGAAACAGAATTATCGTATGAAGAGCAATTAGAAATTAGATCAAAGCAAGGGTATCTTGTCCCTGGTGTAGAAATGAAAGTAGTCGGTACAAATGGTGAAGTGAAGTGGGATAGTACGGAGATGGGAGAACTATGTTTACGAGCGCCATGGATCGCTGAAAGCTATTATAACGATGATCGTACTGTTGAAGGCTTTCGCGATGGATGGTTATATACTGGTGATGTTGTCACAGTGGACGAGGAAGGCTGCGTAAAAATTGTTGACCGTACGAAAGATGTGATTAAAAGCGGAGGCGAGTGGATTTCTTCAGTAGACCTTGAAAATGCTTTAATGGCACATGATGCTATATTTGAAGCGGCTGTCGTTGCTGTTCCTCATCCGCAGTGGCAAGAGCGACCAGTTGCCTGTGTCGTTCAAAAGAAAAATAGTACAGTAACAAAAGAAGAAATATATGAGTTTTTAAAACCACAGTTTGCAAAGTGGTGGTTACCAGACGATATTGTGTTTATGGAAGAAATACCGAAAACATCTGTTGGGAAGTTTTTAAAACAGGCGCTTCGGAAAGAACTCGAGCATTTGCATAAAGAGAAATAATGGAATTTATATTTGTAAACCTAATTTAAAAATAAGTTGACAAATACTAGATAGAAAGATAATATAACTCCTATAATATGTTACCTAAAAAAAAATTTGAGTTTACAAATAGGAGAAGCAAATATGAATACAAAAAACTTAGTTTTCGTCGCTTTATTTAGTTCTATTATGGGAGTGTTAGGGTTAATACCTCCAATTGCTCTTTCTATTACACCAGTTCCAATTACATTACAATCACTCGGTGTTATGCTTGCTGGTGGACTGTTAGGATCACGTCTTGGTGCATTAAGTCAGCTTGTTTTCTTACTTATTGTAGGAGTAGGAGCACCATTACTTGCTGGTGGACGCGGTGGCCTTAGTGTATTTGTTGGACCAAGTGCAGGATATTTATTTGGTTATATCGTTGGAGCGTTTGTCATTGGCTATTTAATTGAGCGTTTACGTGAAGTTTCTATTATAAAAGTATTATGTATTAATATAATTGGTGGTATTTTCGTAGTTTATGTATTTGGTATCCTTGTGCAAGCTTTCGTAATGGATATTTCTGTATGGGAAACGATGAAAGTGAGTGTTGTGTTTTTACCAGGTGATTGCATAAAAGCGATTATAGCAGCAGTTCTTGTAACGAAATTACACCGTTCATTGAAATATATTATTACGCCTGCTCTAAAGAGAAGCAAATATACAAATGCGGGATAAGAAAGAGAAGAAACACGTTCGTTGCGTGTTTCTTTTTATTATTTTGGAAAGAAAGGACGTCTCATATGGGTATTACAAAAGAATATAAAAAGCATGCCTCTTTACAACCAAATAAAATAGCAATTAAGGAAAATGATAGAGTTTTAACATATGAAGATTGGTACGAGTCAGTATGTAAAGTAGCGAATTGGTTGCACGCAACAGAATCGAAGAGTAAAAGAGTAGCAATTGTATTAGAAAATCGTATGGAGTTTTTACAACTATTTGCAGGTGCCGCTATGGCCGGATGGGTTTGTGTGCCATTAGATATAAAATGGAAAAAGGATGAGCTAAAGGAAAGACTAGCAATCAGTAATTCAGATATGATTATTGCGGAACGATATAAATTAAATGATATTTCCGATGAAGAAGGAAGAATAATTGAAATTGATAAATGGAAACAAATAATAGAGAACTATCTTCCTACAGAGCACATTGTAGAAAGTTTACAAGATGCTCCTTTTTATATGGGATTTACATCAGGATCAACAGGAAAGGCAAAGGCATTTTTACGTGCGCAACAATCGTGGGTTCATAGTTTTAATTGTAATATACATGACTTTCATATGAAAAAAGAAGACTCTATTTTAATAGCTGGAACGCTCGTTCACTCTCTTTTCTTATACGGTGCAATAAGTGCATTATATATAGGACAAACCGTACATATTATGAGGAATTTTATTCCAAATCAAGTGTTAGATAAGTTAGAAACTGAAAATATTTCGGTCATGTATACCGTACCAACAATGCTGGAATCTTTATATAAAGAAAATAGAGTGATAGAAAATGAAATGAAAATAATTTCGTCAGGAGCGAAGTGGGAAGCTGAAGCGAAAGAAAAAATAAAGAGTATATTTCCTTATGCGAAAAGATATGAATTTTACGGTGCATCGGAACTGAGTTTTGTAACAGCATTAGTTGATGAAGAGAGCGAAAGAAGGCCAAATTCAGTAGGGAAACCTTGTCACAATGTGCAAGTTCGAGTATGTAATGAGGCAGGAAAAGAAGTACAGAAAGGAGAGATAGGAACTGTTTATGTGAAAAGTGATCAGTTTTTTATGGGATACATAATAGATGGGGTTTTAGCACGGGAGTTGAATGCAGATGGCTGGATGACAGTGCGAGATGTAGGTTATGAAGATGAAGAAGGATTTATTTATATTGTCGGTAGAGAGAAGAATATGATTTTATTTGGAGGAATTAATATTTTCCCAGAAGAAATAGAAAGCGTATTACATGAACATCCAGCTGTTGATGAAATAGTTGTAATTGGTGTGGAAGATAGTTACTGGGGTGAAAAACCTGTCGCCATCGTAAAAGGAAGTGCTACGAAGCAACAATTAAAAAGTTTTTGCTTACAACGATTATCCTCTTTTAAAATACCGAAAGAATGGTATTTCGTTGATGAAATACCGTATACAAATAGCGGAAAAATCGCTCGTATGGCAGCAAAAAGTATAATTGAAAACCGGGAGAAGATATATGAATAGAGCGGTTATTGTAGAGGCGAAAAGAACTCCTATCGGTAAGAAGAATGGGATGTTAAAAAACTATGAAGTTCAGCAATTAGCAACGCCACTTCTTACATTTTTAAGTAAAGGAATGGAGAGAGAAATAGATGATGTCATATTAGGGAATGTTGTTGGGCCAGGAGGGAATGTTGCGAGATTATCTGCTTTAGAAGCAGGGCTTAGTCATCATATTCCGGGTGTAACGATTGACCGACAATGTGGTGCCGGATTGGAAGCGATTCGCACCGCATGTCATTTTATTCAAGGCGGAGCAGGTAATTGTTATATTGCAGGAGGAGTAGAGAGTACAAGTACGTCACCTTTTCAAAATAGAGCACGATTCTCACCAGAAACAATAGGCGATCCTAATATGGGAGTAGCAGCTGAATATGTTGCAGAACGTTATAACATCACGAGAGAAATGCAAGACGAGTATGCTTGCCTCAGCTACAAACGAACACTGCAAGCGTTAGAAAAAGGATATATACATGATGAAATATTGTCTTTTAATGGATTGTTAGATGAGTCTATAAAGCCAGAAATGAATTATGAACGAATGATTAAAAGAACTAAACCCGCATTTCTACAAAATGGTACAGTAACGGCAGGGAATTCATGTGGTGTAAACGACGGGGCGTGTGCAGTTCTTGTAATGGAAGAGCGGCAAGCTCGAAAATTAGGATACAAGCCTATTCTTCGTTTTGTTTGTAGTGCTGTAGTTGGAGTAGATCCCAACCTTCCGGGGACTGGTCCAATATTTGCGGTGAACAAATTACTAAACGAAATGAATATGAAAGTAGAGGATATCGATTATTTTGAAATAAATGAAGCATTTGCTTCAAAAGTTGTAGCTTGTGCAAAGACGTTACAAATTCCGTACGAGAAATTAAATGTAAATGGTGGTGCAATTGCGCTCGGTCATCCGTACGGTGCATCTGGAGCTATGCTTGTAACACGTTTGTTTTATCAAGCGCAAAGAGAGCATATGAAGTATGGAATTACGACGTTAGGAATAGGGGGCGGGATAGGGCTTGCTTTATTATTTGAGAAAGTAGAAGATTAGCGAGGTATTAACTGTACTATGATTAATAGGGGATAATTAGTTCAATATATGAGTTAATATCCGCTCTTAGTAACTATAAAACAAACAAATATTATTCTATATTTTGGGGTTACCTGAGGTTGAATTTGTAAGCTTGATCCTCAGATTATTGGTATAATGTATTGACACTCCCACGGCTAAAGCCGCAAGCTGACTAACGTCAGTGGGATTCTTGCTACCAAAGGCGACGTCTATTTCTAGTATCGCTGACGTGCAAGATTGCGGTGTGCCATCACCACTCCGTATCCAGTGCATCTAGCAGATACGGCACTCGTTCTATTACCAAACGAGTCAGATTGTGAGTTCTCAAATGTGTTTTAGCGTCTTGTACTTGACGACTCAATACATTTTACGGAGCAGAAGAATTTGTTACTCCAACCTCATATGTATTCTGTTTTCAGAGAACAAGATTGTTTTAGAGACTTTTACTTGTCTGTTATGAAAATTATACCATTTCAAATACTTGATGTACAGAACATACTTTCGGTGTTTTGTCTGTACATCGCATTTGACCTCACTATCATCCCACCCCTAAAGGGGGTACTATCGCACCGTAGTGGGCTTTCCTATTCGGAAAATCTGTAATATGGGTGGGAGATGGAAAAGCTGATATTAGTAAATTGAGCATAAAAATTTCATATGCATCCAGATAAGTATTAATAACATTTCTCTCTCTGAACATAAAACTATACACATATTATGCTAGATAATATAGGCGTTATTCTTATTATATTGCTCTAAAATAATCAAACCAGTTTATTTGAAGAAAGGAATGGGAATATGAACATTGGTGAACGGATTCGACAAATACGTATACATAAAGAATTCACGCAAGGGGAAGTAGTATCAGGGGTATGTTCTATAACTTATTTAAGTAGAATTGAAAATGGACAAATTAAACCTTCAAATTCTGTTTTAAAAAAAATCGCTAAAAATCTAGATATTGATTACAACTTTCTTGTAGGTGCAGATTATGAGGATATTGAAGCTAAGATTCTTGAAATATGTAATAGGTATAAAAATGATAATGTTATAAACTCTAAAGACTTATCATCTTTAGAGTTATATGTTCGCGATACAGACTCTATTCTCTTATTATTAAAGGCCTATGGTGTTCTAATATACTACCATTCTCGAAATAATAACTTATTACATGTAGCAACGATTGTAAATGAGGCTTCGCAAGTACTTCCAAATCAAGTAGCCTCCCTGTATACTCAAGACTTTATATATTATTTAATGGCTCGAGGTTATTATTTTTCTAATAAACAAGACTATATGACTGCAAATGAAATTTATATGCAGACAGAGAGTTTACTTGGTCTAGATGAAACTAGGCTACACGCTGATATATATTATAATCTAAGTCTAACAAATCAAAGTCTTTATAAAGATCAAACGATTAGTCGTTTGTATGCTAAAAAAGCCTACAGATTGTATGAAAAATTAAATGTAGAAAATCAAGTAATAAACATTCTTATAATCATTGCACTACAATATCAAAAAGATAATCTACCCGAGAAAGCTCTTGAATCTTTAAAACAAGCAGAAATTAAAGCAGAGGTTAGTGCTAATCCCATGTATTTACCTTTGATTGCATATAATTATGGGAAAATATATCAAGGATTAAAAGATTACACCAATTCTATTAAATACTATGAAAAAAGTTTACAGACTAGCAATCTCTATCCAGATCAAGCTCAAAAAATATACGCAGTAAGAAACTTAATAGAAATTTATATAGAATCTAAAGACTGGAAAATTGTTAATAAACTGATGGATGATGCATTAGAAATGTTATCAATTTCTGATATGCCACACGCATATGTTGAAATATATGGACTGAAGGGGAAAATATCCAAATTAAGGGGCGATAATCATGGATATGAGAAAAATATGCAAAAAGCTATTGAAAGGGGTCTAGAAAAAAAGCAATACCCTCTAGTTCGTGAACTCGCTACTGAACTAGGAAACTATTTTTATGATAATCGCGCTTATAAAATGTCAGCAAAGTACTTGAAAATATCTAGTCAACTCCCCACTTAAGCTACGCTTAAGTGGGTTTTTTTATGTATTGATCTAATAGGGAATTAACACTAGTAAAACTACTATGTTTATAACGCTCCCATTCAAGTACATTACTTTCGTCAAATATCTAGTTAGGGGAGTAAATCCTTCTGAAATTTCCAAAAAGGTAAAATATCAAGTTTAAAACAATTGATAATTCGCTAAAATTTTAATGGAATTTTACTAATTGTTATTAACATAAATGAACATGTATATTTTAAGTACAGAAACTCAAACAGCAAGGAGGGAGTTATTCTGATGCAAGAGAAAAAATGATCTACAAATATGATAGACAATATAAATTATCATTTGAATTAGAGTAAAGGTTATAATCAATATTTTAAAATCCTTTCAAATGAACGTGAAGTATTGCCATATCATGTTTATAAACACTCATAGCGGAAACATACATCACAAAAAGTATGGATGAAAAAGACAGTATTTAAGCAAATGCAAATGAGATGAACAAAAAAATTGATGGCACTGAAGATACAATGCAGCATACTTTACTTAATAAATAAGAAAGAGGGATACATATGAAAAGCAACGAAACGGGAACTAAGCGAAAAGTAGTAAGATATACGGGTGGAATTGCAATACTTTTATTATTGATATCCTTTATATATCAATGGAAAAATGGTTTAGAGGTTGATACTACTGAAAACTTCAGTCTGGCATTAGTTGTTGCCATTTTCCTTTCTAGTTTTATTCCTGAAAGAAAAAGAGATAGTTAAATAATTGAATAGGCAATTGGGATCTATTTCTCAATTGCCTATTTATGCAAATATAAATTCAAACTAAGAGATAAATGCTTAATATCGGTGATTACATACTTGAATAACAACTAATTTCTATTCAATATTTAATTATCTTTTAAAGTTTTTTAGATTTAGGCCTTGATAGTAGTGCTACTAGTTTTCTACTCTTTGAGGAATATAAGCGTTGCTACCAGGCTTTGCTTTTATTTCATTCCAAGCAGCGATAGCATCAGCTTTTGATTTCCCTTTGTTATTTGGATCTTCGAAAAAGTCGCGAGTAAAGCGATTGTATTCAAACTGCGGGCTGATAGTTGTTTTATAAGTAGGATCTTTTTTTCGTTCGTTCTCTTCATACCAAAACGTTATCGCGTCTTCATATGTTTTGCCAACATTCTCTTTAAAAAACTTTTGAAGAGCTACTGTAAAGCGGAAGTTTGCTCCAATTTTTTCTTTGAAAAAAGCACGAACATCTTCGCTACAGCGGTGATTGTTAGTAATAATTGTTTGAAGAGAAAGGTCTTTATAAGAGAGGGAAGCTTTACTCACCTTTTGAACAGAGTTGTTTTTTAATATTTTACCAGTATGTAAATAATGGGAGATACGCTCGGTTATTTCAATCTTAGAGCCACTAGCTGGCAAACCATGCTCACGACAAAATGTTTGGAGTTCTGCTTTTAACCAATAATAGTTTTGGAAATCTTCAAGTGATATAAACTTTGTTAAAGGTGGACGCATGAATGTAACAACTTCTTTCTTCCATAATTTTCTTTAATTATAAAACATACGTTCTTTTTGTGGAAGGATTAATTTGTAAATATAACGGGAAGAGGAGATTACATATGGAAAATGTAATGCAAGTTCGTGTAACCGGAATTTTAATTGAAGATGAAAAGGTATTGCTAGTAAAGCAAAAAGTGGCTAATCGAAATTGGTCTTTACCTGGGGGAAGGGTAGAGAATAGTGAAACGTTAGAAGTAGCGATGATTCGAGAAATGAGAGAAGAAACAGGGTTAGAAGTTAAAATTAAGAAGCTACTCTATGTTTGTGATAAACCAGATGTTAGGCCATCTTTATTACATATTACGTTTCTGCTTGAAAGGATTGAGGGAGAAATTACGCTACCTTCTAATGAGTTTGATCATAATCCAATTCATGATGTGCAAATGGTACCGATTAACGAATTAAGTCATTATGGTTTTTCGGAAACTTTTATAAAATTGGTAAATGAAGGGTTTGCAAATGCAGGGAGTTATCAAGGCTTGAAACAAAATGTAGGCCTGTAAATATAGTTGAAGGATAGCCGTTAGCTATCCTTCATAAACATGTTTTACACTGCTGACTGTAAAGAAGAAACAAGTTGATTTAAAAACTCATCCCCAGTCATAACCGCTTTTCCGCCGCCGCGCGCACTCTTTTTATTTCCGCCGCCTTTTCCTTCGATTGTAGGAAGTGCCTTTTTTAACAGAGCATTCATATCGAGCGTGACTGTTTTTCCGCAAGCAAGGATGCATTGTAGTTTGTCATCATTTTCAATGACAAAGTATGTAATGGCGTGCTCTTGTTGTTCTGTAATAATAGCAGAAAGCTTTGAGACTTCTTGCATAGAACGATTTGTAAACATTTTAGAAATAAGTATGCCAGCATGTATTTCGGTAGGGTGTTGAAGTAGTTCGTTTGCCTCTGCATATAATAATTTTTCAGTCATTGTTTGTATTGTTTTTTCGTTTTCTTTTTGAGAAGTAAGCAGTTGTGCTACTTTTGCTGGAATATCACTTTCGCTACTGTTTAATTGTTTGGAAACATCCTTCATAATTTGTTGCTGTTGCCCCACAAGTTTTAGTGTGCGCCAGCCAGCGATAAACGTTAGTCGTATGCCACCTTTATTGCGTTCCCAGCTAAGAACTTGAATAGGACCTACTTCACCAGTACGTTTCGGGTGTGTTCCGCCACAGCCGTTATAATCAAAGTTTTCGATCATAACAACGCGTATATTTTCAATCATAGTCGGTTCTTTACGAAGGGGTAACGTTTTTGCTGCTTCTAAGTTCATCCACTCTATACGGATTGGATGGTTTTCAAAAACTATATTGTTTGCAATTTGTACTGCTTTTTCAACTGTTTCTGTATGCAGATTTTCTGTTTCTAAATCAATTGTTACTATTTCTCTACCAAGATGGAACCCAATCGTAGGTATGTTAAAATGATCCCAAAAAGCAGCAGATAAAATGTGTTGAGCCGCATGTTGCTGCATATGATCAAAACGACGCTCCCAATTAATTTTACCTTCTACTTCTTCTGTATGTAATTGTTCTGTAATGAAGTGGCGGATTTCTTCATCGACTTCTTCAACATCGAGTACAGCAATACCATTTAAAGTTCCAGTGTCATGGGGCTGCCCGCCACCTGTCGGATAAAATGCCGTTTCGTTTAAAACAACGTATAAGTTACCGTCTTTATCATAATTTTGCTTTATAACTTTTGTAGTAAAGTCTTGTTTATAAGCGTCAGTGTAATATAATTTTTGCTCCAATTTTCTTTCCCCTTTCGTGTTCACTAGTTTCATTGTAAAGCAATCGAAATTAGTTTCCTAATATTTCAGAAGAAAGAAACTTTTTTTAGAATTTTCTTGCTATAATAAGAAAAAGAAAATGCGGGGGTGGAATGAATATGTTATATGAAAACGGCGTAGATAAACTGCTTAGTTTAAGCAAAAATATTTCTGAATTGTATCGAGAATTAAATGAAATGACCCGGATTTTAACGGATTGTAATCGAGAAAGTGTGAAGTTTGATCGGTTATATGTAAAAGAGGTACTGTGGAAGAAAGAAGATGTACTAGAGAAATATGACCAGCTGCTTGTGCAACTTTGTATAAATGAATGCTTTGATCTAAAAGGTGTCATTACAGGGGAATATAAGTATACATATGAAGAAGTAGAAAACATCGTTTTACAATTTAATGAAAAGTATAATGTCGCAATTTTAATTAAAGATGTTTGTAAAGAATTACAGTTTACATATGGCATAGATATGGATATAACGAGAACAACGCGGGTATCAACAGCTCAAGTATAAAAAGGGTACAGATTATATCTACCTATACCCCATCTATTCCTCATTTATCAAATGAGGAATTACAGGAAAAAATAAATGATGCACTTCAAGGGTTACTTTACTATCAATTAATTGAAAAATGGCAAGTAGAGGTTTTTGATATGGAGATCTTTGAAGAAACATATACATTATCCGATAACGGTTATAAGCTCTTAAAGTACTGGCAAGGTAATATGTTCTTCTTTGCCCCTGAGCGTCTTGATAATCACGGTAAATATGTTCACCTACGTTATTGGCATGATATAGACTTACTCTGTCACCTGCGTTATGCTCCATCTTTTTTAGGGCATATTATGCATCCATCAATTAGTAAGGGGGTTTTTACCCCTCCTTTAAGTTTTGCAGTGCAAGCTGGAGTAAATCAAGAGTTTAATTTCGTTGTATATTCCACCTTATTAACAGATAAAAGGGAACGCTTGAAAAGAATTATTGCTAGATGGAAAGATTTCGTGGAATCAGGTAGTGATATTCTCATGAAGGATTTGGGGAATAACCCTACTATCCTAGTTATTTATGTTTCTACCGTTAAGCAAGCACAGCGTATTAATCATGAACTATTATTAGACTTAATTCCTGGTAGAGTTTTATTATGTATAGGAGAGACCTTACACATACAAGAATTACAGCATGCATTTTATCAGCCCCTTGCAGAAGGGGAGATTAAACAATTAAATACAAAGCTATTCGAAACACACTAAGCCACCCTTACAAGCTATTGCTTTCTTGTAAGGGTGGCTTGTTTATCTTTATTCAAAGAGATAATGGTATAGATAATAATAAAAATCTATACTTTACACACCAGGAAGCGCTTGCAGGTAATGATAATCATTATCAATTAAATTTATCCTGAACAAAGCTAACACATGTTAATATTTAATTGTTAGAAAAAACAAACAAATGGAGGCATGTGAAATGAAATTTAGAAGTAAATTATTTCAGTTTCTTTTAGTTTCAGGTTTAGCAATTTTAACATTTTTTTCTCCAATAATTAGTCAGGCAGAAGTACAACCAGTTCAGTCTAACGACATAGTAATTGAAGTTAACCACCCAATAAAACATATTGAATATTTTAGTGTTGAGTCTAATGGAAACACCAAAAAAATCGATAAAAGTACGTATGACGCAGCAAAAATAGTTAAAGAGGCAAATGAATTACACAAACAATCTCCGGAATCTATTACTCCAAAGAATACAGACATACTCCAAATAGGTAAACAAACAGTAGTTCCTAACCAGAAACAAGATAATAAAACAAAACAGTTTAAAACAGCTCAACAAGAAAGTGTTCTAGCTCTTGAATACTCAACAACATTTAATGAATTTACTCAAAGCATTGATCTTAGCATAAAAATTACGGACATTATCGGACAAGCCCCTATAGTTGTATTATCCAATCTTAGCTTATACGCAGGAGATATCTATGATGATGCTTATTATCGACAAGGCTACTTAGAAGTAGATTGGCAAGGTTCCCAAATACATCCTGGACAGATTGCACAAAAATCATTTAAAGTTAATTCTACAAAGTGGTGGGCAACAAACCATAACACTACAGCGGGATGGGTAGGCAGTTATCCTCAAACAAGTTCTGAGCAATATGACCCAACCTTAGCTAATAAGAAAGCAGTAATGTATCCTATCATTTATAATGGACATAGTAAACAGTATATGCCAATCCCAAAAAGAGCAAACTTACCAAAAGCAGATAACCCTGTGGATTGGGATTCTTATAAGAGAGCCGCTTATATAGCTCAATACATCGATACTTATGGTAACCCAGGATGGGACTGGTCTGAAGCAGATATACACCATATAATTCCTAGAGCATATGGAGGTAATAATTCCTTTGATAATTTATTCCCTCTACCACGTCAAATTCATCAACAGATTGTAAACCCATGGTGGTCTGCCTACTAAAATTTAAAGTTAGGTGAATAATATGCAAAACACTATCATTCTTAAAAGTTTAGATTCCTTAAAACAAAGATTAAGTAAAGCAAACAATAAATTAAATTTACAAAATGAACAAGGAAATACTAGTACAGTAACTTGTTCATTTAATTCACCAGTAGAACAAAGAGAAATTAAATCATTCGAAAATAATACTGAATGGACATTACCTATAGATTATAAAATCTTTTTACAACAACACAATGGAGCTCGCATCTTTGAAATGTTATTGGAAGGGGATATAAATATAGGTGGTGGTATAAGCATATTTTCTCTCAATGAAATAGAAGTCACACATAGTAACCTACAACTACCAAAAGACGTGTATCCAATTGCACATGTGCATGAAAATTATTTAGTAGTTGATAACAGTAAAGCTAGAAGTAATAGCCCAGATTATTTGTTGTTAGGAGATGATATATTAGACTTACATCCCCTCCATTCTAATTTTGAAATTTTTTTAGACCGGTATATTGTATCTCAGGGATCTAGTTTCTGGCGATGGAATATGTACACAGCAGCAGAGTATTATAAAATAAATACAACTGAAAACTGAGTTTAGTAATCCCAGAATAAATAATTCAATTAATTTTAATGGCATTTATAATCAAAAAGATTTTCTTTTAAGTATCTTTTCTTAAAAGAAAATCTTTTTTGTAAAGTTTAAGGGGGGAGAAATACTTAAAATTAAAATGATGAAGTTAATTATCCTGTATCTTCCTCTATACAAATTACCAATTTTACGAAATAGTATTTTTTGATACCTTTTCACGAAAACAATATATAAGGATATGGATGATTGTGTGGAAGAATATATATGAAAGGGGATAATATCAGAAACCTTTGCTTTCTTTTTTTATGTAAGAACAGGGAGAGTAGGTTTTTAAGATGAAGGGGAAGTTGCAAAAAATTCATCCGTTAGGAATAACAATTATAATAGGGACTTTATTTGCGAGGTTTGCCACGTCAATGAGTATTCCTTTTTTAGCAATTTATTTAACGACTGTGAAAGGTGTATCAGCAGGAATGACGGGTGCTATTATCGGAATGAGTGCACTTGTTGGGGTGTTTGCTAGTTTTATTGGAGGGAATTTATCGGATCGGTTCGGCCGAAATACGATTATAATATGGTCCATGATCGCTTGGGTGTTTGTACTTATAGATAGTATAGCTGTCTCACATTTAAAAGGAACCTATTTTGGAGCAATGGGGTTTTCGGGAATTGGAACAGTAATTGGTCCGTGGTTTGGGGGAGTACTCCTCGATTACTACGGGTACCAAAATGGATTTAGTGTCTTTTCAGCGCTAGCTATATTTTCAACTGTAGCATTTCCTGTACTTTTAGTTACAAAAGGTTTATTGAAAAAAAGATATGACAGAAATTCTAATATGGAAGTACATGCGAAATAAAATAAGCCCCAGTCAACGACTGGGGCTTATTTTTGTATTTATTTTAATTCTCAATTTGAAAAAGAACTTTCTTTTCATGTTTATTAGCTACTTCGTTTTTGGAAATATGAATGGCTAAATATCCATTCTCTAAGCAGGCTAGCATCTTTTTATAAATAATATTATCGGGTAAAGGAATGATCCTCTGCAAAGAAATATTTTTATGAAGTATGCAAATGTTTAGGCCTGTCTTCATCTTTTTAATGACTACATTTTGTTCTGTCACATTTGGTACATCTGTTTCCAAAATGTATTCTTGTTCCGTTTCACAAAGGTCAATATGAATTTGATTTGGGAAACTAAAGTTGCTACAAGAATCAGAACAAAACTGATCCATCCATTCTTCGAAACCATCAACATGAAAAAGACAATCCTTCTTTTTCTTGCCCATGTAAGACACCCTCCGTAAAATCTCAATTCATACTATGTTATGCATGAATGAAGTAGGGGTGAAGAATAAATGGAAAAATATAAACATTGTATGTGGAAAAGGTAGCTAGTGTGCATTTTTTGTTTTACATATCATGATGTGCATGATGTTTTTGACGTGAATGATTACGGTTTTTTACTTTATGAGATCCGCTTAATGGTTCGGGTTGTCCTTTTTTTTCTTTCGCTTCACGATTGTTTTTGCTCATTGTTTGTGACACCTCCTCTTTCTTTTTAGAATGAGAGAAGTTTGCAAATTTATACGAGAATGTTTTTAGAAAAAAAGGTAAAGATAAGTGGGACTAACTATTATGGAAAGGGGATTGTATAATGCCATATCATAAAGATAAGCAACAAGCTTTTCAAGCGGCGCAGCAAGGCGTTACACAAGCAGAAAATGCATTTAACAACATTGTGAAAAATGATCCAAACTACGGTCATGATTTAAAAGAATTACGCCAAGAGGTTCAGGAAGCATATGAACAAATTCAAAATGCACTAGAGGTAGCTTCAGAAACACAACGTCCACAACTTGAGCAATATGAAAGTAATCTCCAAAACATTATGCGAAATGTAGATCAATTAGAAAAGTAAATGAGATTGTTGGTGTTCGACAATCTCTTACTTTAATGAATATTATGCTAAAACAGAAAGTTTTTTTAGTAATTTTTTCTTTACTATGCGCAGTACATATATTTCAAGTGGAAAAAGTGGAAGCGAAAATGTTGCTCAGAAAAGAGCTAGAACCAACTGGCTATGTAACGTGGGAAGTACCTAATAATGAAAAGATTATTGCCATTACATTTGATGATGGACCAGATCCAACTTATACAACACAAGTTTTACATTTATTACGTCAATATAAAGCGGAAGCGACATTTTTTATGATCGGATTTCGAGTGCAGCGCAATCCATATTTAGTAAAACAAGTGTTGAAAGAGGGACATGAAATTGGAAATCATACGATGAATCATTTATATGCGAATAGTTCATCAGATGAAAAATTAAAAAAAGATATTTTAGATGGAAAGAAATATTTTGAGAAATGGGTAAAAGAACCTTTGTTATTCCGTCCACCTGGTGGATATATTAACGATGCTGTATTTAAAACAGCGAAAGAAGCTGGGTATCAAACTGTACTATGGTCATGGCACCAAGACCCACGTGATTGGGCAAATCCAGGTGTTGAATCCATTGTAAATCATGTAGTGAAACATGCTAAAAGTGGAGATATTGTATTGTTACATGATGGAGGAAATGATCGTAGTCAAACAGTAGCAGCGCTAGCAAAAATTTTACCGGAGCTTCAAAAGCAAGGCTATCGATTTGTAAAGGTTTCGGAATTGTTACGTTATAAACATTAGAAAAAATCCCAAAAGGTGAATGTTCCTTTTGGGATTTTTCGTTACTGGTTCTTTTTGCGTTTCTTATTATTTTGTCGTTCTGCAGCAGTTAAGTTTTCATTTGCAAACTCTTCGTTATAACCAGCACCTTGTCCTTGTGCAGATGCCGCATTCATTCCTGAAATAGTATGATTTGCTTTTCTTTTACCCATTTTATTTCACCTCTATAACTTTTTTTGTAAGTTGAATGATGAGCAGTTCATAGTATGTATGAACTGTAAGTAAAGCGCTAATAGAGCACTTTACTTTATGGTAATAGTATTCATAAGGAGCATGAACACTATTCAAATTTAGAAACATAAAGAAAACTTATGATAATCTATAAGTTTCTTATTATTTACTTATTTAGAAAGTTGTAATAAGATATTATCGTAAGGTATTGAAAAGTTTGTCTACATTTTATATTCAGACAACTTAGTCACGTTTAACAGGGGGGAAACATAATGGTCAAACATAATCCATTTCAATCACGCGCAACTTTTGAAGTAGATGGAAAAACGTATCATTATTATGATTTGAAAGCGCTTGAAAACGCAGGGGTTGGCAACGTATCTCAATTACCATATTCCGTGAAAGTTTTACTTGAATCAGTACTTCGTCAAGTAGACGGACGTGTAATTACAGAAGAGCATGTTACAAATTTAGCGAAATGGGGAACGAAAGATGTGCAAGATATCGATGTTCCATTTAAACCATCTCGTGTAATTTTACAAGATTTCACTGGTGTTCCAGCTGTTGTTGATTTGGCTTCGCTTCGTAAAGCAATGGCAGACATGGGTGGGGATCCTGATAAAATTAATCCAGAAATTACTGTAGACCTTGTAATTGATCACTCTGTACAGGTTGATAGAGCGGGTACGGCAGACGCGCTTGCATTCAACATGGACTTAGAGTTTAAACGTAATGAAGAACGTTATAAATTTTTAAGCTGGGCACAAAAATCATTTGATAACTATCGTGCAGTTCCACCAGCTACAGGTATTGTACACCAAGTAAACCTTGAATATTTAGCACCAGTTGTTCATGCTGTGAAAAATGCGGAAGGTGACTTAGTTGCATATCCAGATTCATTAGTTGGAACAGACTCACATACAACAATGATTAACGGTATCGGTGTTCTTGGATGGGGCGTTGGTGGTATTGAAGCAGAAGCAGGAATGCTTGGACAGCCTTCATACTTCCCAGTACCTGAAGTAATCGGTGTGAAATTAACTGGTACACTTCCAAGTGGTACTACAGCAACTGACGTTGCATTAAAAGTAACGCAAGTATTACGTCAAAAAGGTGTAGTTGGTAAATTCGTTGAGTTCTTCGGTAATGGACTAAAGAGCATGCCTTTAGCTGACCGTGCAACAATTTCAAACATGGCACCAGAATACGGCGCAACTTGTGGATTCTTCCCAATCGATGATATTTCATTAGAATACTTACGTTTAACAGGTAGAGATGAAGAGCAAATTCGAGTTGTTGAAGAATACTGTAAAGCAAACGGTTTATTCTATACAGCAGACAGCAAAGATCCAATTTACACTGATCTTGTTGAAATTGATTTAAATACAATTGAATCTAACCTTTCTGGACCGAAACGCCCACAAGATTTAATTCCACTTTCAGATATGAAAGATGCGTTCCACAAAGCTGTTGTAGCACCAGTTGGAACACAAGGACTTGGATTTAATGAGCAAGAGTTCGATAAAGAGGTGAAGGTTACATTAGAAGATAAAGAAGTAACGATGAAAACAGGTGCAATTGCAATCGCTGCAATTACAAGCTGTACAAATACATCAAACCCGTACGTATTAATTGGAGCAGGTCTAGTTGCGAAGAAAGCAATTGAAAAAGGACTTAAAGTACCTGAATACGTAAAAACATCATTAGCACCAGGATCTAAAGTTGTTACAGAGTACTTAGATAAGTCTGGTTTAACAACATATTTAGATCAATTAGGTTTCCAAACAGTTGGTTACGGCTGTACGACTTGTATCGGTAACTCTGGTCCATTAGCGCCAGAATTAGAAGAAGCAATCGCAGCAAACGACTTATTAGTAACATCTGTTTTATCTGGTAACCGTAACTTTGAAGGTCGTATTCATCCACTTGTAAAAGCGAACTACTTAGCATCACCACCACTTGTTGTGGCATATGCACTTGCAGGTACTGTTGATATTGACCTGAAAAATGATGAAATCGGTAAAGATGCAAATGGCAATGCTGTTTACTTCAACGATATTTGGCCATCAGCTAAAGAAATTGAAGATGTAGTTCAAAGCGTTGTTACATCTGAACTATTCAAAAAAGAATATGCACAAGTATTTAATAGCAATGAGCGTTGGAATGAAATCCAAACTTCAAATGAAGCTTTATATACTTGGGATAATGATTCAACATACATTCAAAATCCACCATTCTTTGAAGGTTTATCTAAAGAGCCAGGTGAAGTTGAAACGTTATCAGGCTTACGCGTAGTTGGTAAATTTGGTGACTCTGTAACGACAGACCATATTTCACCAGCAGGTTCAATCGGTAAGCATACACCAGCTGGACGCTACTTATTAGAAAACGGCGTACAACCAGTTGACTTTAACTCTTACGGTTCTCGTCGTGGTAACCATGAAGTGATGATGCGTGGTACATTCGCGAACATCCGTATTAAAAACCAAATTGCACCAGGCACAGAAGGCGGATATACAACATACTGGCCAACTGGTGAAGTAACATCAATCTATGATGCTGCTATGAAATATAAAGAAGACGGCACAGGCCTTCTAGTTGTTGCAGGTAAAGATTACGGTATGGGAAGTTCTCGTGACTGGGCTGCAAAAGGTACAAACTTATTAGGTATTAAAGCAGTAATCGCAGAAAGCTTCGAGCGTATTCACCGCAGTAACTTAGTGTTAATGGGCGTATTACCGCTTCAATTTAAAGATGGTGAAAGCGCTGAAACATTAGGTCTTGTTGGTAACGAGTCATTTGAAATTCAAATCGACAAAACAGTTAAACCACGCGATCTTGTAAAAGTAGTTGCAACTGATGCAGATGGCAACGAAAAACAATTTGAAGTAGTAGCTCGTTTCGATAGTGAAGTAGAAATTGACTACTACCGTCACGGTGGTATTCTGCAAATGGTTCTTCGTGAGAAAATCGAAGAGTCTAAAGTGTCAAACTAAACAATTGAAATGAATGATAAGGAAGCTAACAACTGTTAGCTTCCTTATTTTATGGAAAGGGATGAAACCAAATGGTTTCATCCCTTTCTTTTTACTATAAAAAATGGAGGGGATATTATGAAAGAATATAAAAGAATTTTGTTACCGTTACAGAAAGAAAAAATATTAGTAATAGCAGCAGTATGCAGTGGGATTTTTGCAGCTATTTTAAATCTATCCCGTCCGCTATTCATGGGACTAATTGTAGATAACCTAATTCAACGAGAGCTGAAGGGAGCGTATTTTTACATTACTTTGTTTACAGTTAGCCGCTTGTTGATGTGGGTGAACAATCTTTCATTTGATTATGTAAGCTCAAAAGCAAGTCAACGAATATTGCAAAAGAAGCGTATAGATGTATTGCGCCATTTTTTCTTATTACCATTTGAAGAGAGTGAGAAAATCAAACAAGGAGAGTTAGAAACGTTAGTTGTGTCTGATATTCCAAACTGGGTCAGATTATATGGTTCTATATTAATAGAATATATACATGCCATTGCACAATTTATAGGTGCGTTCATAGCACTACAACATATAGATATACAGTTTATATTGTGGGTAACTCCGTTTTTATTTTTAAGTGCAACGGTTCCGATATTGATGGGGAAAAAGGTAAGAAATATTGCAAGTATTGCTCAAAACAATCAGTCAACTGTTGTAGAGATGGTGTCACAGTTTGTAAAAGGAGTACAAGATTTGCGTAGTTTACAAAAAGAAAAATGGGCCATTCGCTTATTTAAGAGAGTAACAGCACAATCTTATAAAACAGAAGTAAAGAAGACGATGATGCAACATTGCATTGGGGTAGTTGGAACGGTGATGGAAACAGGAGCATATATCGTTGTTCTCATTGTAGGTGTGCAAAAAATAATGAAGGGGGAAATAGAAGTTGGTTCACTTGTTGCAGTGTTAGCGACAATTGAAATGCTCTTTTTCCCTGTCCGTTATGTGGGCGATTTATTAATGATGACACAAGTTGCAATTGCTTCGGCAAATAGAGTTTTTTCCTTTTTAGATAAACGAGTGGCAAATAGTAATGTAGAAAGAGCGATGGGGATGACATTAACAAATGTTTCATTTCAGGAGAATGATGAAGAGAAATGCAGAATTTATAATATTGATTTGCAAATTAAACCTGGTGAACTCATTATGATTGTAGGAGAAAGTGGTGCAGGAAAAACAACGCTTTTAAAATTAATGGCAGGCTTGTATAAACCATCTAACGGTAGCGTTGCTTATTATGGAAATGAGGCTCGATTGACTACAGTGTGGCAAGAACCACGTTTTTTTCGGACGACAGTAAAAGAGAATATGTATTTCGGTGAAGAGTATATAGAACACCAGTTAGAAAAAAATATTGAACTTGTAAATGGAACATCAATTATTAGGGACTTGCCTGAAGGGATTCAAACTGTATTACATAAAAGTGGTGAAGAGTTTTCGGGAGGAGAAAGGAAACGTCTTGCATTACTGCGAGCAATTGTTTCAAATCCAAATCTTATTATTTTAGATGAACCGACTGCCGGATTAGATCCGAGCAATCAAGAAATTGTTTGGAATATGATAGAAGGGCTGGGAGGCGAGGTCACGAGAATTGTGGCTACGCATGATGTAGAGAAAGTAATACTAGCAGATCGCGTTGTCATCATGAAAGAAGGAAGTATTGTAGCATGTGGAAGTCCTGAAAAATTAATAAATAGTCATTCATTTTTTAAGAGATGTGAATAAAGATAAGAGCAATGCTCTAATCTTTATTCACCGTCATTTAGTTAATACTCGATAGATTCGGAGTGATTTAGATCAACGTTAAAAGTAGCAGTCATAAGGAAAGTGGCAATTCCAAGAATTAAGAAAAGGACGAATGAGACTAGAGAAACGTAGAGACAAATACGCCCTACTTTCTTTTTTTCAAGATCGTTACTAAAGAGTGAAATGATCCATGTAATAATACCGATTGGGTATAAAAGAAAACTAAGAATATATAATGTTATTTTTTCGAATGAATTCATAAAAAATCCCCCTTTTGTTGAAGTTTATATAACTACGAAAGTAAAAAGGTGAATAGGTCCATAAGAAAATAAACAACACTGCATTTATTTTTCTAATTATATGATAAAAAGGAAAAAAATGCACTTTAAATAAGAATATTCTAATTATTTCGACTGTGAATATTTCCAAGCTTGTCCGTATAAGCTAAAATAAGGTATATAGTATTTGAGTGATTAAGTTATAAGAAGATAAATACGTTAGGGTGATATAAAATGTGGAGGAAGCTTACGATTATTGTAGTGTTACTTTGTTTAGCGGGATATGCAGCTTATGAACAGTTTGGTAAAAACGATCAGGTAGTGCAAGGGGAGCAAACAAAAAGTGAAGCTGCTATGAAAGAAATGATTGCAAGTAATGGTATTGAAATAGGGAAGAGTGCGCCAGACTTTGAATTAACGAAGTTAGATGGAACGAATGTAAAGTTATCAGATTTAAAAGGAAAGAAAGCGATTTTAAACTTTTGGGCAACGTGGTGTGGGCCTTGTCAGCAAGAAATGCCAGATATGGAGGCTTTCTATAAAGAACATAAAGAAAATGTAGAAATTTTAGCAATAAATTATACGCCTTCAGAAAAAGGCGGGGGGATAGAAAAGGTAAGTAATTTTGCTAAGGAAAAAGGAATTACTTTTCCTATTTTATTGGATAAGAACATTGATGTAACAACAGCGTATAAAGTCATTACGATCCCAACTTCGTATTTTATAGATACAAAAGGTGTCATTCAAGATAAGTTTATTGGGCCGATGACGCAAAAAGAGATGGAGAAACGGATTGCCAAATTAAAATAACAGTGAAAAGGTAGAGATGAAATATAATCATTTCTGCCTTTTCTTTTTCACGTAGTGATAACTGCATGGTATGATAAAAGAAATATAAACGTTGAAAGATAAAGGAGTGTATTTGGAGTGGGGAATATATCCTTACCGTTAGATTATGTTGTAATTGACTTTGAAACAACAGGATTTAATCCTTATAATGATAAGATCATTCAAGTGGCAGCAGTGAAATATCGTAATCATGAACTAGTAGATCAATTTGTTTCCTATGTGAATCCGGAGCGTCCAATTCCGGACCGAATAACGAGTTTAACAGGTATTACAAATTATCGTGTTTCGGATGCACCGACGATTGAAGAAGTGTTACCTTTATTTTTAGCATTTTTACATACAAATGTAATTGTCGCTCATAATGCATCTTTTGATATGCGCTTTTTGAAAAGTAATGTGAATATGCTTGGTTTACCGGAACCACAAAATAAAGTGATTGATACTGTGTTTCTAGCAAAGAAATATATGAAGCACGCGCCTAATCATAAACTTGAAACGTTAAAGCGAATGCTTGGAATTCGTTTAAGTTCTCATAATGCATTTGATGATTGTATTACTTGTGCAGCAGTTTATCAAAAATGTGCCTTTATTGAAGAAGAGGCGAAAAGGAAATCGAATACAGAAGTACTTGATGAAACAGCAGTATATGAAGCGGTAAAAGAGATACTTGTACGAAATAAACGTGATATTGAATGGATTCGTTGCATGAATGTAGGAAGCTATTTAGATATAAAAGCTTTTTATCCAGTTATGAGATTAAAGGTAAAAGGGCGAAAGAAATACGTATTAACAGACATATTAGAAGATGATGTGAAAGAAATATGTACGAGTTTAGCCTGTGAACCGGCGTTAAAAAGTGAAGTTGGTAACACGAGAATTATGCTTAATAGCTTAGAGGACGTCCTGAAATTAGAAAGTTATATTTTAGAACAGTATGATTTTGTATTGCAAGCGCTGCATGATTATAAACAAAGTGAAATGAATGCAGATGAAAAACTAAAAGAATATTTGAATATTATGGTGTAAAAAACTCCGTGTACATTTTACTGTACACGGAGTTTTTTTAGGAGTACTAAAACATAAAATTTTCTTGCAAATCTGATTAAATAGTTTTTCCTTTGCTCATACTATGTAATAAGAAAGCGAAGGAGAGAGGGTGAACAGCATGAGAAGAAGTCGCCGTAAATCGTTTGACGAGCTTGTGAAAGAAAATAAACAACAATTATTAAGCGATCGCGATGCAATCGATCGCATTGAAGAGCGTATTGAAAAACGTTATGAAATGAAACTTTTTAAGCAAACTGAATAATTCTTAACACTAGTACGATACTACTGTTAAGGAGGCGATAGTAATGGGTAATCCGAAAAAGAATTCAAAAGACTTTGCACCGAATCATATTGGAACACAATCAAAAAAAGCTGGTGGCAATAAAGGAAAGCAAATGCAAGACCAAACGGGCAAACAACCGATTGTTGATAACGGTTAAAGAAAAGGAGAATATTGTATTCTCCTTTTTTATGTATAAATTTGAGGGAAGATAGGTAATTTAAGATGGTGTGTATATACAATATTAGGAGGAAAGTACATGCCAAATCCAGATAATCGAAGTGATAACGCTGAAAAGTTACAAGAAATGGTGCAAAATACAATTGATAACTTTAATGAAGCAAAAGAAACAGCGGAGCTTTCTAATGAAAAAGACCGTTCTGCTATTGAAGCAAAAAATCAAAGGCGTTTAGAAAGTATTGACTCATTAAAAAGTGAAATCAAAGATGAATCTTAACAGAATGTACAAAAAGGGCTGACTTTTGTCAGCCCTTTTTCGTAATTGTAAAGTTTTCAACGAGTAAACGCCAATTTTGTGGAAATGGCAAGCCAATCTTCCAATAACTAATACCGCCAATGCCTTGTTCTTTCATTAAATTGAATTTACTTTGAATAGATCTCGCATCTTCAAACCAAACTTCGTGTTGTACACCGTTTTCGTCAAAGTAATTGAAATGTGGAGCTTGAGCTGTGAAATCATAGCGGATAGGAACATTGTATTTACGAGCAAGTGCAACAGCTGCAACAGAGCTAACTGCTTTTGCTGGTGGGTTTCCTTGTTTGAACGGAAGTTTCCAATCGAATCCGTATAAATTTTGCCCCATCATAATTTTTTGAGGAGGCATTTGAGATTTTGCGTATTGAAGTACTTCTTTTACAGGGCCGATAGGAGAGATTGCCATCGGTGGTCCGCCCTGCCATCCCCAGTCATATGTCATAATGACGACGAAATCAACAATTTGTCCTTGTGCTTTATAATCGTGAGCTTCGAAAAATTTTCCCTTTTGATTGGAACTTGTTTTCGGTACAAGCGTTGTACTTAATGTGTATCCGTTAGGTAAGCGTGTTTTCACATTTCGTAAAAAACGATTATACGCTTCGCGATCTTCGGGTGCAACACTCTCAAAATCGAAATGAATATCTCGCATACCGTACTTCTCAGCAGTTTGCAAAATATTTGTAATAAATTTGTTTTGGATTGTTGCGTCCCGTAAAATAACGGATGTTAGATCGGCACTGAAATTTCCGTTTTCGATGTTCGTAATAACGAGCATAGGGATGGTATTACCTTGCGTTGCAATATTAGCGATTTTAGCTGTTTCAGTTGGTTCTTTTAACGTACCATCTCTTTTTGCCTCGAAGCTGAAGTAAGCTAAGTATGTTAAAAATGGATTAATAGCACGTGTAGCATTAACTAAACTTTCTTTAATAGGTATAGTGGAAGGTTGTAAATAAGCGATGGATTCTACTGCACGTTTCGTCCCTTTCGGTATATATAATTGCTGTCCAACGTGGAGAATGGATTTTAAAGATAAGTTATTCACTTTAGCTAAACTAGCGAGAGGAACGTTATATGTTTGAGAGATTCGATATAGGCTATCGCCAGGCTGTACATAATAATTATTCCCTTTCGTATTCACGATCAGTGCCTGACCAACAACGAGTGTTTCAGCTGGATTTAATCCATTGTCTTTTACTATCTCGTCAGGTGTTGATCCATATTTTGATGCCAAGCTATATACGCTATCACCGCTACGAACCGTTACAATTTGAATCATATGCTTGCTCCTTTCGGTAAAAGATTCACTGTTTTTATTTTATTTTTGATTTCACTGTATTATGATTAAATGTATGCAAGGTAGCAGAAGTGAAAGAAGGCGAATATATATGTTTGTAGCAGAACATGAAGTTGAAATCCGTTATGCGGAAACAGATCAAATGGGTGTTGTTTACCATTCAAACTATTTAGTGTGGCTTGAATTAGGTCGCACGAAACTTATACAAGATTTAGGGTTTTCATATGTTGAAATGGAGAAAGAAGGAATTATTTCTCCTGTGTTAGATTTGCAAATTTCTTATCGTAAAGCAATGCGTTACGGGGAAAAAGCAATTGTAAAAACGTGGGTTGATACAGTGAGCCCGCTTCGCGTTGTATATGGATATGAAATATATAATGGTGAAGGTGAACTTTGTATTACGGCAAGTACGACAAATATTTGTGCGAAAAAAGAAGGGTTCAGGCCCGTATCATTTAAAAAGTTCTATCCAGAGTGGTATGCGAAATATGAGGAAATTAAGAAAAAATAAAAAAGCGTGGCGGAAGCCACGTTTTTTTATTTTTCATAATTAAATTGCGGGAAATCATCACCGTCGTTAAATGTAACAGATAAATTATGTCCATCGAAGAACCATTCATCATCGCTTTCAATAAAGAAGTTAATACCTTCTTCTTGAATTTGAACAGCAGGATGTGCAGGATCATCTTTACGAATACCTAAAGAAAGTCCTTTTTGCACAGTACTACAACCGCCATATTGTACGAAAAGGCGCAGTGTTTCACCCGATTGTAAGTTTAATTCGTTTTTATACCATTGTGCTGCTTCTTTTGTTACGGAAAGATTCATGTATAGTTCCTCCAAATTATGTTGCTTTTTCTTTAGTATAAAAAATAACGCAAAAAGACGCTATTAATATGCTTCACGTTTTCTTTTTGCGTTATGTGGGTTACGATCTTATTTTTGCTTTTTTGAAAAGTTTGCTTTCGGTTCAGTTTTATTTATAATTCGTCCAATATTTGCACGGTGTTTATAAATAACCATACCTGCTAATAAACACATCGCAATAATGAAGATTTTATCCCCGCTAACAATTGATGCGATAACGGCAACGACAGCTGTTACCATAGAAGAAAGTGATACGTATCTTGTTGTAAATAAAAGGCTGAAAAAGACAACAGCTAAAATTGCAAAAACAACTGGTGAGTAGCATAATAGCACGCCAGCAGAAGTTGCAACTGCTTTACCACCACGGAATTTCGCGAAAATCGGATACACATGTCCAAGAACAGCTGCTAATCCGAACCATAGTGGATGAATGTCTAACGCGAAAATAATCGGTAGACTCGTTGCTAATGTACCTTTTAAAATGTCAGCAATTGTAACGATAAAACCTGCTTTTTTCCCTAGTGTGCGGAATGTATTTGTTCCGCCTAAATTACCGCTTCCGTGCTCACGAATGTCAATTCCATAACCAATCTTTCCAACGACTAGTGCAAATGGAATGGAGCCAAGTAAGTAGGCAACGATAAATAAAAGATATGTAGTAACCATAAGTTCAGTCTCCTTTATTCAAATGTGTTGATAAAGGGTAAAAAGAGTTTTTCCCGTATATTGTACCATACATTTGTAAAGAGCACATTTCTTTTTTGTAAATGAAAAATTCATTATTTCGTGCAAAAAATTTCACAGGAATGTTACATTTCTCACAGAAACACTAAGACTATATGTAGTAACATTTTAATCAAAAGACAACAACATATTGGTGGAGGGTTATAAATGTTACAAAAAAATACACGTGGAGAAGAATTAATGAGAGTATTTGAGACAATAGTCCACGGCAATGAACAAGATTTAATGCAAGAAAATGCAAATGTAGACGGCCGCTCTCCGATGGGAGTAATGGGAACGTTCGCATCTGAGAGTGCGAAATATTACGCTGTTGAAAATTTATTGTCAGATTCAGTGAAAAAAGCGATAAATGAAAATATATTATATCCGCATGACTTAGATTTTTATGCGACTGGAACGACAACTTGTTCGCAAATTCCGTTAGCGCAAATGCTTGCGAACGGTTTTCATACCGGACATGGACATATGAGACAACCGCAAGACATTAAAAGTGCATTAGCTCTTTCATCTATTATTTTTCAAGCGAATCAAAATATGCAGCACGGTGGTCAATCGTTTGCACTCTTTGATGTTGATTTAGCTCCATATGTGAGAAAAACAGTAGAGAGACATAAGAAACGATTACAGTCATATCCGCTTACGAAAGAACAAATAGAAGAATTTGCGTGGAAAGAAACAGAAAATGATACGTATCAGGCGTGTGAAGCTTTTATTCATAATTCAAATAGTATGCATAGTAGGGGCGGGGGACAAGTACCGTTTATTTCTATTAATTATGGAACAGACACATCGAAAGAAGGAAGACTTTTAATTAAACAACTTTTAAAAGCGACACAAGCTGGTCTTGGTAAAGGGGAAACACCAATTTTTCCTATTCAAATTTTTAAAATGAAAAAAGGTGTGAATTTTGAAGAAAGTGATCCGAACTATGATTTATTTGAATTAGCGTTAGAGACAACGGCTGAACGATTATTCCCTAACTTTTCATTTTTAGATGCGCCATTTAATGCTGTGCATTATGATGGAAGACCGGAAAGTGAAGTATGTTACATGGGATGTCGTACTCGTGTTATGTCTAACATACATGGAGAAGAAACGGCGATTGGAAGAGGGAATTTATCATTTACGTCCATTAACTTAGTGAAATTAGCACTCATTAGTGGTTCACAAGAAGCGTTTTTTGAAGCGTTAAATTATTACTTAGATGTAGGAATCCAGCAATTATTAGAGAGATTTGAGTATCAATGTACGAAACGAGCAAGAGATTTTCGATTTTTATATTCACAAGGTGTATGGCGCGGTGGAGAAAAGTTACAGCCTGAAGATTCTGTAGCATCGATTTTAAAGCAAGGGACGTTAAGTCTTGGTTTTATCGGTCTTGCGGAGTGTTTAGTAGCTTTAACAGGAAAGCATCACGGAGAAGATGAAGAATCATGGAAACTCGGATATGAAATTATTTCCTTTATGAGAGATAGAATGGATAAAGCGACAGAAGAACATGAACTGAATTTCTCAGTCATTGCAACTCCTGCAGAAGGGTTATCAGGGAAGTTTGTGAAAAAGGATAGGGAAGAATTTGGCGCGATTAGCGGTATAACTAATCATAATTACTATACGAATTCATTCCATATTCCAGTTTATTATAACATGCAAGCGATAAATAAAATTCGTTTAGAAGGCCCGTTCCACGCTCTATGTAACGGGGGACATATTACGTATATTGAACTAGATGGAGCAGCAATGCATAACAAGAAGGCATTAAAACAAATTGTACAAGCGATGGCAGAGAATGGCGTTGGATACGGTTCAATTAATCACCCTGTTGACCGTTGTAAGTGCTGTAGTTATCACGGAGTTATTGGAAATGAATGTCCGAGCTGCGGAAATGAAGATGAGGCTAACATAGAAAGAATTCGCCGTATAACAGGTTATCTTGTAGGAGATATGTCGAAGTGGAATAGTGCGAAACGTAGTGAAGAGATGGATCGGGTGAAGCATAAATGAAAGTGATGAACATCATTCATGATAGTGTAGTAGATGGAGAAGGGTTGCGGACAGTCGTGTTTTTTGCGGGCTGTCCGCATCGTTGTTTCGGTTGCCATAATCCAAAATCGTGGAATATTTGTAATGGAACTGAAATGACAGTAGAAGAAATTGTGAAAGAGATTGCAAGTAATCCATTAACTGATGTAACATTTTCAGGTGGAGATCCATTTTTTCAAGCTGCTGAAGTGAAACAAGTAGCAAGAGCAGTGAAAGATTTGAAAAAAAATTTATGGATGTATACAGGTTATACGTTAGAAGAGATACAGAGTTCTCAAAATAATGATATGATAGAGTTGTTACATTATGGGGATGTTTTAGTCGATGGAAGATTTGAAATCGAGAAAAAAGATTTAACACTTCCATTTCGCGGAAGCTCCAATCAACGTATTATTCGATTGAAAGAGTAAAAAGGCGGGATAGATTATATGAATAAAACAGTATTACTTGTTGAAGATGAAAGAAGATTACGTGAAATTGTTAGCGATTATTTTCGCAATGAAGGCTTTGAAGTAATCGAAGCAGAAGACGGAAAAAAAGCGTTAGAATTATTTGCAGAGCATGAAATTGATTTAATTATGTTAGATATTATGTTACCAGAAATAGATGGATGGTCTGTTTGTAGACGAATTAGAAAAGAATCAGCAGTACCAATTATTATGCTAACAGCACGTTCGGATGAGGATGATACATTACTAGGGTTCGAATTAGGTGCAGATGAGTATGTAACGAAACCTTTCAGCCCGAAAGTGTTAGTAGCTCGCGCGAAGACGTTACTGAAACGTGCGGATGGCGTGGTAGGGGTAGCTGAAGAAAATGCTATGTCTTTAGCTGGAATAGAAGTGAATCGTCTATCTAGAACTGTTTTAGTAGATGGAGAAGAAATTATATTAACACATAAAGAATTTGAACTTCTCGTTTATTTAATGGAGAACAAAGGAATTGTGTTGTCACGTCAACATTTATTAGATCAGTTATGGGGATATGACTATTACGGTGATGACCGAACTGTTGATACTCATATTAAAAAACTACGAAATAAGCTAGGAGATAAAGCGAAGCATATCGGTACTGTTATTCGTGTTGGTTATAAATTTGAAGAATAATTTGGAACGTATTGTGTGCTTCAGTCTAGGAAAATAACAATTTTATATCCTCTTTTGCAGGTGGAATGTACAAAAAATGCTTTTTTTGTCTACAATGTTAAATAAGTGTATTTTTTTAATTGGATTTCACGATGAGTTCACAAGAAGGACACAAAACGTGACTATACTAAAAATACGAATTCACCAGAGAGGGGAAGTAAACATGGGATATTACGACGGACCAAATTTAAATGAAGAGCATAGTGAAACGAGAGAAGTGAGAAAATCGGGCAGTAAAAAAGGATATTTTTTCACAGGTTTAGTCGGAGCTGTAGTTGGGGCTGTTTCAATTAGTTTTGCGGCACCATATATGCCATGGGCTCAAAATAATGGAGCGACTGTATCATCTTTTAGTTCAGATTCAAAAGTTGAAGGTACTGTAGTTCCTGTTGTCAATAAAGCAAAAAATGAAACGGACTTACCTGGTATGATTGAAGGCGCGAAAGATGTTGTTGTAGGTGTTATTAATATGCAACAAAGTATTGATCCATTTGCAATGCAACCGACGGGTCAAGAACAACAAGCTGGTTCAGGATCAGGTGTTATTTATAAAAAGGCAGGAAATAAAGCATATATTGTAACGAACAATCATGTAGTAGATGGTGCAAATAAACTTGCTGTAAAACTGAGTGATGGCAAGAAGGTAGATGCGAAGCTTGTAGGGAAAGACCCTTGGTTAGATTTAGCTGTTGTTGAAATTGATGGGGCTAATGTAAATAAAGTTGCCACTTTAGGTGATTCTAGTAAAATCCGTGCGGGTGAAAAAGCAATTGCAATCGGTAACCCACTAGGATTTGATGGAAGTGTAACGGAAGGTATAATCAGTAGTAAAGAACGCGAAATTCCGGTTGATATTGATGGCGATAAACGTGCAGATTGGAATGCTCAAGTTATTCAAACAGATGCAGCAATTAACCCTGGTAATAGTGGTGGTGCGTTATTTAACCAAAACGGAGAAATAATTGGGATTAATTCAAGTAAAATTGCACAACAAGAAGTTGAAGGAATTGGATTTGCTATTCCAATTAATATCGCAAAACCAGTTATTGAATCTCTTGAAAAAGATGGAGTAGTAAAACGTCCAGCGCTTGGAGTAGGTGTTGTTTCATTAGAAGATGTGCAAGCTTATGCAGTCAATCAATTGAAAGTACCGAAAGAAGTAACGAATGGTGTTGTATTAGGTAAAATTTACCCAATATCACCGGCTGAAAAAGCAGGTTTAGAGCAATATGATATTGTAGTAGCATTAGATAATCAAAAAGTAGAAAATTCACTTCAATTCCGTAAATATTTATATGAAAAGAAAAAAGTAGGAGAGAAAGTAGAAGTTACATTCTATCGTAACGGTCAAAAAATGACGAAAACAGCTACTTTAGCAGATAACTCAGCTACTTTAGCAGATAACTCAGCTACAAAGAATCAATAATCGGAATAAAAGAAAGTCTCTTTCATATTGAAAGAGACTTTCTTTATCGGCTATACTAAAGGAATAGGAGGGATAATTTATGACAATTGAAAACCCAACTCGTACGGAAATTGGTGAAGTATTAAAGAAAAGCAAAACGATTGCAGTTGTTGGTTTATCGGATAAGCCAGAACGTACATCGTATATGGTTTCAAAAGCAATGCAAGATGCTGGATACCGCATTATTCCAGTTAACCCAACAGTAGATGAGGTGCTTGGAGAAAAAGCAGTTGCTTCACTAAAGGATATTAAGGAACATGTGGACATTGTAAATGTATTCCGCCGTTCAGAATTTTTAATGGATGTTGCAAAAGAGTTTGTAGAGATTGATGCAGATGTTTTTTGGGCACAATTAGGAGTACAAGATGAAGATACATACAAACTGTTAAAAGAAAAAGACTATACTGTAATAATGGATCGTTGTATAAAAGTAGAACATGCGATGACAAAATAGTATAGATTGTAAAGGTAGGAAGATTGCTTCAGCCCTCATGATAATAAGTAGGGCCGATGAACGAGGTGTTCATCATGAGATTTTTTAAAGGCTGTTTTTGGGGATTGTTACTTGTAATCCCGTTTTGGATCTTGATCATTTGGATCATAATAAAGGTTTGGAATGTGTAATCTTGGAATACATATCCATTTCTCGTTGACAAACGATTATTTTTCTGAAATAGTAGCCTAGAGGAATCCTTGTGAAAAAACAAGGATTTTTCTATTGAAAATGGTATATAAAAGAGATAAGATAACTTGCCAAAACTATAGTCGAGGCGTTATTCTATAATAGAAACATATGTTCTGATTTTGGATTAGGAAAGGGGCAAGGAGTTTGGCGAAGCATCAGTTCCAATATAATGAAGATGCGATTCAAGTGTTAGAAGGACTTGAAGCCGTTCGAAAACGCCCGGGTATGTATATCGGGAGCACGGACAGCCGTGGATTGCATCATTTAGTATACGAAATAGTAGATAACTCCGTTGATGAAGCGTTAGCGGGATTTGGCGACGAAATTTCTGTCGTAATACATAAAGATAATAGTATTAGCGTTATAGATAAAGGGCGAGGAATGCCTACGGGAATGCATAAGCTTGGAAAACCTACACCAGAAGTTATTTTAACTGTACTTCATGCCGGTGGTAAGTTTGGTCAAGGTGGTTACAAAACGAGTGGTGGTTTACACGGTGTTGGGGCGTCAGTTGTAAACGCCTTATCTGAATGGTTAGTCGTAACGATTAAGCGTGACGGAAATATTTATGAACAACGCTTTGAAAATGGCGGTGTTCCTGTAACGACGCTTGAGAAAATCGGAAAGACGAAAGAATCTGGTACGACAATGCATTTCAAACCAGATACAACGATTTTCAGCACAACAAATTACAATTATGAAACATTATGTGAGAGATTACGTGAATCTGCATTCTTATTAAAAGGGATGAAAATCTCAATAAAAGATGAAAGAAATGATTTAGAAGATGTCTTTCATTATGAAACAGGAATTGAAGCTTTCGTTTCCTATTTAAACGAAGAAAAAGATTCAATTCACCCAGTGGTATACTTCACTGGTGAACAAAATGGGATTGAAGCAGAACTAGCATTTCAATTTAACGATGGCTACTCAGAAAATATTCTTTCGTTTGTAAATAATGTACGTACAAAAGATGGTGGAACACATGAAGCTGGATTTAAGACAGCGATGACGCGTGTGTTCAATGAGTATGCTCGCAAAGTTTCACTATTAAAAGAAAAAGATAAAAACTTAGAAGGTACAGATATTCGTGAAGGTGTAGCGGCTATCGTTTCTGTACGTGTACCAGAAGAAGTACTTCAGTTTGAAGGACAAACGAAAGGGAAACTAGGTACAAGTGAAGCTCGTTCTTCAATTGATGCCATTGTATCAGAGCATTTGGCTTACTTTTTAGAAGAAAACCCGGACGTAGCTACACTTCTTGTGAGAAAAGCAATTAAAGCAGCGCAAGCACGTGAAGCTGCTCGTAAAGCGAGAGAGGAAGCGCGTACTGGTAAAAAGAAAAAGAAATCAGAAGGTACATTAAGTGGTAAGTTAACACCTGCACAATCACGTAACCCGCAGAAAAATGAACTATACCTAGTAGAGGGTGACTCTGCCGGTGGTTCTGCAAAACAAGGGCGAGATCGACGCTTCCAAGCGGTATTACCATTGCGTGGTAAAGTAATTAATACAGAAAAAGCAAAGCTTGCTGATATCTTTAAAAATGAAGAGATTAATACAATTATTTATGCGATTGGCGGCGGTGTAGGCAATGAATTCGATGTGGAAGACATTAACTACGATAAAGTTGTCATTATGACCGATGCCGATACAGACGGAGCGCATATTCAAGTATTGTTATTAACATTCTTCTACAGATATATGAAACCACTTATCGAAGCTGGTAAAGTGTTTATCGCACTTCCTCCTTTATACAAAGTAAGTAAAGGAAAAGGAAAAAGTGAAGTAATTGAATACGCATGGTCGGATGATGAATTAGATGAAGTAACGAAAAAAGTTGGAAAAGGTTACATGTTACAGCGTTATAAAGGACTTGGCGAAATGAATGCGGATCAATTATGGGAAACAACGATGAATCCTGAAACGCGTACATTAATTCGCGTGAAAATTGATGATGCAGCGAGGGCAGAGCGCCGCGTTACAACATTAATGGGTGATAAAGTAGAACCGCGCCGTAAATGGATTGAGCGCAATGTACAGTTTGGTATGCAAGAAGAAGGAAATATTTTAGAAAATGAAATGATTATGGAGACGGAGGTGGAATAACATGCAAGCAGAGAAGTTTCATGACCTCCCGCTTGAAGACGTGTTAGGTGATCGCTTTGCACGTTATAGTAAATATATTATTCAAGATCGCGCACTTCCAGATGCGCGTGACGGCTTAAAACCAGTACAAAGACGTATTTTATATTCTATGTATGTAGAAGGAAACGTGCACGATAAAGCGTTCCGTAAGTCAGCTAAAACAGTCGGTAACGTTATTGGTAATTATCATCCGCATGGTGATTCCTCTGTATATGAGGCGATGGTACGTTTAAGCCAAACTTGGAAAGTACGTAATGTTTTAGTTGAAATGCATGGTAATAACGGCAGTGTTGATGGGGATCCGGCAGCAGCAATGCGTTATACGGAAGCACGATTATCACCAATTGCATCTGAGTTATTACGTGATCTTGATAAAGAAACAGTAGAATTTATATCAAACTTTGATGATACGAGTGAAGAACCGGTTGTTTTACCAGCAGCGTTCCCGAACTTATTAGTGAACGGATCTACAGGAATTTCCGCAGGTTATGCAACAGAAATTCCTCCGCATCATCTTGGAGAAGTTATTGACGCTACAATGATGCGTATTGATAAACCGAATAGTACTGTTGATGATTTATTAACAGTTATGAAAGGACCAGATTTCCCAACAGGTGGTATTATTCAAGGGATTGATGGTATTAAAAAGGCGTATGAAACAGGTAAAGGTAAAATTATTATTCGCGGGAAAGCAGAGGTTGAAACGGTTCGTGGCGGGAAACAGCAAATCGTAATTACTGAAATTCCATACGAAGTAAATAAAGCAAACCTTGTTAAGAAAATGGATGAGTTACGCCTAGATAAAAAATTAGATGGCATTGCTGAAGTACGTGATGAGACAGATCGTACAGGTCTTCGCATTGTCGTAGAATTAAAAAAAGAAGCAAATTCTGAAGGTATTTTAAATTATTTATATAAAAATACAGATTTACAAATTCCATATAACTTTAATATGGTAGCGATTAATAATCGTCGTCCAACGCTTATGACATTACCGAAAATTTTAGATGCATATATTGGCCATCAAAAAGAAGTTGTTACGAGACGTTCACAATATGAATTACGAAAGGCAGAAAATCGTCAACATATTGTAGAAGGTTTAAAGAAAGCATTATCGATTTTAGACCAAGTTATTGAAACGATTCGTGCTTCAAAAGATAAGCGTAATGCAAAAGATAATTTAAGTGCGAAATTTGGTTTTACAGAAGCGCAAGCGGAAGCAATTGTATCCTTGCAATTATATCGTTTAACGAATACAGATATTACAGCGCTACAACAAGAGGCAGATGAGCTTAATAAGAAAATTATTGAGCTACAGGCAATTTTACAAAGTGAAAAAAGGTTACTTCAAGTTATTAAAACAGATTTAAAGAGAGTTAAGAAAACATATAGTGATGATCGACGCGCGATTATTGAAGATCAAATTGAGGAAATTAAAATCGATGTAGAAGTGATGATCCCACAAGAAGATGTCATCGTTACTGTAACGAAAGAAGGATATGTGAAACGTACTGGATGGCGCTCACATAATGCCTCAAATGGCAAAGACTTCGGTATGAAAGAGGGTGACATCTTACTTGAACGATTCGATACGAATACGACAGAGACAGTCCTCTTATTTACGAATAAAGGAAACTATATATATCTGCCAGTATACGAAATGCCAGATATTCGTTGGAAAGATTTAGGACAGCACGTTGCTAATATCGTTTCACTCGACCGGGATGAAACCATTATTTGGGCAACTGTCGTACCGAACTTTGAGGAAGAAAAGCGATTTATCGTATTTGTAACGAAGAACGGTATGATTAAGAAGACAGAATTAAACCAATATAAAGTACAGCGTTACTCAAGAGCATTCGTTGCTGTAAACTTGAAAAAAGATGATGAAGTTGTTGATATATTTGCGACAGATGGAACGAGTGATATCGTTCTTGCTACACACGGTGCATATGCACTTATTTTCCATGAAGATGAAGTAAGTCCAGTCGGTGTAAGAGCCGCTGGTGTGAAAGCAATTAATTTAAAAGAAGATGACTATGTCGCTTCTGGTAAACCATTAAATGCTGACAAAGATCAACTTATTCTCGTAACGCAGCGCGGTGCTGTAAAACGCCTAAAAGCATCAGAAATTGAGAAATCAACGAGGGCGAAGCGGGGACTTGTTATTTTCAAAGAATTAAAACGTAATCCATACCGCATTGTCGGTATAGAAATTGTTAGAGACGATGAACTAGTTTACATGAAGACAGAGAAACATATCGTAGAAGAAATTGACCCGAAAGCGTATCGAAATAAAGACCGGTATAGTAACGGTAGTTTAGTGCTAGATGTTAATGATACTGGTGAAGTTATTGAAACGTGGACGAAAAAACGACCGGAATAAAAAAAGCATCTTGTCATGAATAATGGCAAGATGCTTTTTTCTAGGCAATTTATTATGTAAATTATAATAATCTTGTTATAATAACTGAATGAAATCGTTCTCATGAAGTGGACTTACTACCCACAAATAGCGGGATAAATGGAGGGGCAGCAACATGAAAAAAATAGGTGTAGGGATTGTAGGGTTTGGATTTTCTAGTACAACATTTCACATCCCATTATTACAAACGATAGAAGAATACGATATTCGTGCCGTGTTATCTTCAAAAGAAGAGGTAGTAAAAGAAACATTACCGAATGCTAACGTCGTGAGTGCAATTGATGAATTGGTGAAGCGAGCTGATATTGACTTAGTTGTTATTACTTCACCAAATACAACTCATTTTCCATATGTAAAAGAAGCAATATTAAACGGTAAGCATGTTGTTGTAGAGAAACCATTTGTTGTTTCAATTGAAGAAGGAGAAGAGCTTATTTCATTAGCAGAGCAGCATAATGTCGTATTAAGTGTATATCATAACCGCCGTTTTGATAATGATTTCTTAACGATAAAGAAATTATTAGAAGAGGATAGAATAGGGAATGTATACGCATATGAGGCGCATTTCGATCGCTTCCGTCCACATGTACGTGATCGATGGAGAGAAAAGAACTTACCAGGATCAGGTATATTATATGACTTAGGCTCGCATTTAATTGACCAAGCATTATCATTATTTGGGAAACCAAATGCAATCAGTGCAGATGTAATCAAACAACGACCAGGTGCAGAAATTGATGATTATTTCCACATAGTACTTCATTACGGAGTTAAACGTGTCATTTTACGTAGTAGCAGTTATGTGAAAAAGGCAGGTCCACACTTTACACTGCATGGAGATAAAGGTTCTATCGTGAAATACGGTATGGATTCACAGGAAGAACAATTAAAAAATGGAATGAAGCCAGGCGATAACGGTTATGGGGTAGACATTGAACAGAATTTTGCTACTCTAGAAACAGAAGAAGAGTCAGTATGTATTCCAACAGAAGTCGGCTGTTATGACATGTACTATAAAGGTGTAAGAGATAGTATTATAAGTGGTGAGAAATTACCTGTAACAGCACAAGAAGGTTTAGAAGTTATTAAGCTGATTCAATTAGCGGTTGAAAGTAGTGAAACAGGTAGAGTTATCACTGTAAAATAAAAAGACACGAATTTCGTGTCTTTTTATTTTTGTGGAACAGAAAGACCATAGAAAAACATAGTGACAATATCTTGAATATGTTTTTCGCGATCTCCTTCAAGAAGCTTGGCTCCAAAATCATCGCCTAATTTAGTAAACATTTGAATGTATAGCAACATCATTTCTTTAGTAAGGTGGGGATTAATTTCATTTTTTTGCTGTGCTTGTTCTAATATTTCTAAATACCAAGGCAAGATTTTTTCGTTTTGATAACTATAAATAAACTTTCGGAGCTCTTCATCTCTTTGCATCATTTGTAGTAACATATCCGGCTGAAATAACCCACCAGTATTCATTTTTCTTACAATCATTTTTTGCATCATATCATGAAAAGGTAATTTTTCCGCTGCAAGATCTTTATAATATTGAAATTCAGATATAATAAATTCTTGTATAAGCTCTCGAAATAACGCATCTTTACTTCCGAAATGATTATAAATGGTTACTTGAGAAACGTTTGCTTCTTTTGCAATATGTTCTATTTTCACTTCATTAAATCCGCGTTCTGAAAATAATAAGAAGGCTGCCTCTTTAATAGCACGTTTTTTCTTTTCTTTCACTTTTTCAAAGCCGTTCAATGCAATCACCTCAATTAAAATATACAAGAAAAAATAATGAAAAACAATAATATTTGAAATATAGACATATAAATATTTCAAAAAGTTGTTGCGAATATGAAAGATGAGGAGTACAATAATTTTGAAATATCATATATTAAATATTTCAAAAAATGAGGTGGAATTATGATTTCAGTTCAAAATGTCACAAAAAAATTTTCAAATGGAAAAGGTTTGTTTCATATTACATTTGAAGTGAAAGAAGGGGAAGTATTCGGTTACTTAGGACCAAATGGTGCCGGGAAATCCACAACAATTCGTAATTTAATGGGGTTTATAAAACCGACAGATGGTAAAGCGACAATTTTTGGATTGGATTGTTGGAATGAAGCAGCGAAAATTCAAAGAGAAGTTGGCTATCTACCAGGAGAAATCTCTTTTATTGAAGGAATGAACGGATTAGAGTTTTTGAAGTTAATGCAAGGAATGCGTGGGCTAAAGGATACGAAAAGACGAGATGAATTAATAGAACGTCTTCAATTTGATGTGAAAACACCAATTCGAAAAATGTCTAAAGGAATGAAGCAAAAAGTAGGGATTGTCGCTGCATTTATGCATGATCCAGAGGTGTTAATTTTAGATGAACCGACATCAGGACTTGATCCACTTATGCAGCAAGTGTTTATAGATTTAATAGTAGAGGAAAAGCAAAGAGGAAAAACAATTCTTATGTCTTCACATATTTTCACTGAGATTGAGCGTACATGTGACCGAGTAGCGATTATTAAAGATGGGCGCCTTGTAACGGTTGAAAATATTCATGATTTACAAAGTATGAGACGACAAGTGATAGATGTAACCGTATCATCAGAGGAAGAGATTAAATCTCTTACGCAATGTAATTTACAATTTGAAGCGGTAAAAGGTAGAGAGGCATCGATTATTGTACAAGGAAACTATCAAATTGTTTTACAAATACTTTCAAACTATAATGTAACAGCGCTTCAAACGAGAGCGATGGATTTAGAACATTTATTTATGCATTATTACGATAAGAAAGAAGGGGTAAAGCATGAATAAGCAATTGTTTTTAGCTAGTTTGAAAGAGACGCAAAAAAGTATTTTGAGTTACGCAACTGGTGCAGCTCTATATTTATGGTTGTTAATTTGGATATTCCCTTCAATGGTATCAGCGAAAGGTTTAAATGAATTAATAAGCGCTATGCCTGATAGTGTGAAAAAAATTGTTGGCATGGAAAGTCCGATTCAAAACGTAATGGATTTTTTAGCTGGTGAGTACTATAGTCTATTGTTTATTATCATATTAACAATTTTTTGCGTTACAGTTGCAACACATTTAATTGTCCGGCATGTAGATAAAGGGGCGATGGCATATTTATTAGCGACACCTGTATCTAGAGTGAAAATTGCAGTCACGCAAGCCTCTGTTCTCATATTAGGACTACTAATTATTGTAGTTGTTACGTATGTAGCGGGCATAGTAGGTGCGGAATGGTTTTTACAAGATAATAATTTAAATAAAGAATTATTCCTGAAGATAAATATAGTCGGAGGGCTCACATTTTTAGTCGTTAGTGCTTATTCATTTTTCTTTTCTTGTATATGTAATGATGAAAGAAAAGCACTTAGCTACTCAGCAAGTTTAACTATTTTATTTTTTGTACTAAATATGGTAGGTAAATTAAGTGATAAGTTAGAGTGGATGAAAAGTCTATCGTTATTTACACTGTTTCGTCCAAAAGAAATTGCGGAAGGAACGTATAATATATGGCCAGTAAGTATAGGTTTAGCTGCGGGAGCGCTTTGTATTTTTATAGTAGCGATTGTATTGTTTAAGAAGAGGGATTTACCGTTGTAGAGTAGAAAGTCCACTATATGAGTGGACTTTTTTTGATGAGGAGGAAACGAATGAGTTGCAGCTATATGTAAATGATGTAGAAAAGTCATTATTGTTCTATGAAGAAGTAATTGGTTTAAAGTTGTATAAACGAAATATGCATGCAGCACGTTTTAATTTCGACCAGTTTTCTTTATTACTAGTTAGTGATTCAAGATTGAATGAAAATCACTATTTTTACAATCGAAAAGAGATGAAGGGGAATGGCTTTGAACTAATTATTGTTGTCAATCGGATTGAAGAAGTATATGAACGTTGTAAAGAGAATCGGTGCACAATACAAGAAGAAATTCAAACTTATCCATGGGAGATGAGAGGATTTAAAATTGTGGATCCAGATGGGTATTTCCTTAGAATTACATCTAAGTAAAGGTAAACATGAAAAATGTTTACCTTTTTTTATGAAAATATTCAAAAAAATGAACCTTTTTCTAGGCTCATCCGTCTAATACATGTAAAGTTAAATTTGAAGTGAGGATGAAACAGGAGGAGCAATTGTGAAAGTAATCCCTTTATATAAAATGATTGTAAAAGAAGAAACCGATGTTTCTTTAGCGAAAAAAGGTGATCATGAAGCATTTATGAGGCTTATACATACAGAAAAAGTAAAGATGTATCGTATTGCAAAGGCTATGTTACGTGATGAGACAAATATAGAGGATGCGATACAAACAACAATTTTAAAAGCCTATGAAAATATAAAAAAATTAAAGAAAGAAGAGTTTTTTCAAACTTGGTTGATTCGAATTTTAATGAATGAATGTAATAACATTATTAGAACGTATAAAAAGATAATTGTGACAGAAGAGAATGATTACAATATGAGTGCGTGCGATCAGTATGAAGATATAGATTTGTGTAATGCGATTCAATCGTTACATGAAGAGTTAAGAGCTGTTACGGTGCTTTATTATTATGAAGATATGAATCAAGAGAGTATAGCGAAGCTTTTAGAAGTACCAAAAGGAACAGTGAAATCGAGATTGGCACGTGCGAGGGAACAACTACAGAAACGATTAAAGATGGAATAGGGGGTGCAAAGGATGGATAATGAAAAAATATTTGATGAGAAATTAAAAAAGAGAATAAAAGAAGAGAGTGTTATAGTGCCACCAGAGTTAAATGAAAAGATCAATTGTACACTACATAATCTCCCGGTAAAAAAGAAAGGTTACAGAGTTTATATGATGGCTATAAGTGCTGCGGTTCTAGCACTTTCAATTGTGTCTATGTCGGAGTTTTCTGATCAAATTTTTGCTCAAAACGGCGGAGTGTTTGAATATGTAAAGAAAAAGGCATTTTCTGATTACGAAAATGAAGAGGAAATAAAGGCGAATGCAAATTATCCGGATAAAGAAAAGATTCATGAAAAGATGCTAGATTCCATTGATCATTTTAATAATATTTCAGGACAATTTGAGGAATATTCTAGTTCGTCAAGAATTGCTACAACATACAAATATGCGATTGATACGGAGCAACAAAGAGGTATCTCTTCGAAAGAAGATAAACTAGTGAAAAAACGAACCATTATATATAACGAGGGCAAGAAAAAAGAGTTTGATGACGAGAAGTATACGTACAAAGAAACAAAATGGAGCCCGAAAGAAAGAAACTATGAACTATTAAAATTAAATCCTACGGAAAGGTTATTGAGAAAATCAGGTGAGAAAAAAAGGTATGATGATGAATATATAGGATTCGCGAAGTATAGTATTCAATCCGAATTTGCTGATCTATTAATTCGATATAAAGATTGGAATTATAAAGAAACGAAGTATCTTGGACTGGATTGCTACAAAATAGAAGGGACAATACATATAGAAACACCTGTAAGTACATCTGAAGATTTAAGAGGGAAATTTGAAATGGTTGTAGAGAAAAATACGGGGATTATGCTAAAGTTCCTTAGTTTCCACGAAGGTATGATTCAATATTCGATTACGACTGAATGGATACAAATAAACAAAGGGTTGAAAGAGAATGCATTTCAAAAGGATAGCTCTAAGTATGAAAAATTGAAAAATATATTAGATGAATAGAAAACGGAGGAAATGATATGGAGAATACCTCTTCTTCAAGAGAACAGAAAAATAAACGAAAATATAAAAAGACAACGATAATAAGTGTATTGTTAGCAATATTACTATTTTGCGGATTTGGATATGGTACTTACGTATATATGAAAACTTCTAATCTCGTACAAAAATCAAATGTTAATTTAGCACGTGGTGAAAAATCAAATTTACGTGAGGAAACTGTAAAACCGATTACGAATAATGTTTCACTTTTAATTATGGGAATTGATGAAAATCAAGAACGACAAAAGGAGTATAATGGTGCATTTCATACAGATGCACTACTGTTAGCTACTTTTAATAAAGATGATAAGACTGTGAAATTAACGAGTATACCACGTGATACATACACATATGTTCCGGTTGAAAAGAAAAAAGATAAAATAACGCATGCATATGGAAGTGGTTTCGTTAAAAATGGTAAAGATGGAGGGCCGCAAGCTTCAGTGGAAGCGGTAGAAAAGTTATTACAAGTGCCTGTTGATTATTTTGTAAAGTTTAATTTTAATTCATTTACTAAAATTGTTGATGGATTAGATGGGATTGAAGTAGATGTCCCAGTTGAATTTACGGAGCAAAATAGTAAAGATGAACCTGACGCGATCCATTTGAAAAAAGGACTACAAAAATTAACAGGGGAAGAAGCACTTGCCTTAGCAAGAACTCGCCATATTGATAGTGATGCAATGAGAGGACAGCGCCAACAACTTGTTATTGAGGCGATTTTAAGTAAATTAAAAAGTGTAGGATCAATTACGAAGCTAGAAAAAATAGTCGAGGCGGTTGATGGTGATTTTAAAACAAATTTAGCAATGGATGATATTTTATCTTTTTATAAATACGGTTTAAATTGTTCGATTGAAAAAATTCAATTAGCAGGTGATGATTTATACTTACCTAATGGTCCAAATGGGCAACGTGTATATTATTATAATCCTAATAAAAAAGATTTGCAGAGTTTGAGTAATACGCTTAGAACACATTTAGGATTAAGTGAAAAACAGATTGAGGAAAATTAAAGCAGATGTAATGTCTGCTTTTTTATTACGTTTAATAGTATGTACTTTATTCGTTAATGTTATATACTATTTTCAAATTTAAGATAATAGTGTAACATAAAATTGTAGTTTAAGTTACATAACAGGGGGGCTATTACATAGAATATATCATTAGCAATTATTGAAAAAGTATGGGAGAAATGAAAGAAGCAGGGGAGTATCAAAAATGAGAATCGTAAAGAATTTAACATTTCAAGTTATTGTGGCCATTATTTGTGGTATTGCAGTAGGAGCTATTTGGCCGAGTGTTGGACAAGAGATGAAGCCAATTGGTGAAACGTTCATCAATATGATTAAAATGGTTATTGCACCGATTATCTTTTTAACAATTGTGCTTGGTATTGCAAGCATGGGAAGTATGAAAAAGGTAGGTCGTGTTGGTGGTAAGGCATTATTATATTTTGAAATTGTTACAACTGCGGCTTTAATTATTGGTATCATCATAGCGAATGTTGTACGTCCCGGAGATGGATTAGATCCCTCAAAGCTAAAGGGCGGAGATGTTTCGCAATATGTACAAAGCGGGCAAGAAATGAAGTGGGTGGATTTCTTTTTACATATTGTACCGTCTAACATGTTTGAAGCATTTGCAAAAGGTGATATTTTACAAGTGCTGTTCTTCTCCATTTTATTCGGTGCTGGGTTAACGATGTTAGGGAAAAATGGACAACCGGTAATCGATTTTTTTGAAAGGTTATCGAAAGTATTTTTTAACATTTTATCAATTGTAATGAAATTAGCACCGATTGGAGCATTCGGCGGGATGGCGTTTACAATTGGCAAATATGGTTTAAGTACACTTATTCCACTTGGTAAATTAATGATTTGTGTATATGCGACAATGGCATTATTTGTTTTTATTGTTTTAAATTTTATTTGTAAACTGTACAAATTTAGTTTGTGGAAATATTTAGCTCACATTAAAGAAGAATTACTCATTGTTCTTGGGACATCATCATCAGAATCAGTATTACCGCGAATGATGACAAAGATGGAAGACTTCGGATGTTCGAAGCCGGTAGTAGGTTTAGTCATTCCGACGGGATACTCTTTTAATTTAGATGGAACGACAATTTATTTATCGATGGCTACTATATTTTTAGCACAAGTCTTTCACGTCGATCTTTCACTAGGTCAACAATTAACGATAATAGCTATTTTGTTAGTTACATCTAAAGGAGCAGCCGCAGTAACAGGTGGAGGCTTTATTGTACTAGCGTCTACTTTATCTGCGATGAATGTTATTCCATTAGAAGGGTTAGCGCTATTACTTGGTGTAGATCGTTTCATGTCAGAAGCACGTGCTATCGTCAATTTAATTGGTAACGGTATTGCGACTGTAGTTGTTGCAAAAAGTGAAAATGAATTTGATGAAGAGAAGTATACGAGAGTAATAGAGGAAATGAAAAAAGAGAAAATGGTCGGATAAAAAGTCAGCTTTGCTGACTTTTTTATTTTTGTAGAAAAGAGGTTTGTTACGATATACATTATTTATTAACAATAATTTACAGGTGTATTATAGTGGAAGGATATAAAGGTTATTAAATCAGTACATATAATTCAATGAGGTATAGTGTTTCGAAAGATTATGGAATTTTTATGAATATTACTGTAATAAAATAATTTTTTAAAAATTTTCAATAATAACACTTTACAAAACTCAAAAAATTAGTAGAATAATAGTTAATAAGAATCTTCTGATAAATATATAAAGAAAAACAGAATTATCAGAAAATTCTTAAATGAGAGCGTTTAGAATTAGGGAGGGTACAGAAAGTGAAAAAGAAAAAAATGAAAAAACTAACAGCAGTTGTAGCACCAGTTTTAGCAATGAGTATGGCATTAACAGCATGTTCTACATCAGGTGGAGATAAGAAGACAAGCACAAATTCTAGCTCAGGCGGAGATAGCAAATCAGAAGAAAAATTAGCAGCGAAACAAGTACTAAATCGTACTGAAACAAATGAGATTCCAACAATGGATACTTCTAAAAATACAGATACATTAGGTTCTCAAATTTTAGGGAACACGATGGAAGGTTTATATCGATTAGATAAAGATAACAAACCAATCCCAGCTGCGGCAGAATCAAGCACGAAGAGTGAGGATGGTAAAAAATATACATTCAAATTACGTAAAGATGCAAAATGGTCAAATGGTGATCCTGTAACAGCGAAAGATTTCGTATATGCATGGCAACGTTTACTAGATCCAAAAACAGCTGCTGAGTATGCATTTATCGCATTCCCAATTAAAAATGCAGAAGCGGTTAATAAAGGCGAAAAACCTGTAACGGAACTAGGAGTAAAGGCAGTAGACGATCTTACTTTAGAAGTTGAATTAGAACAAGCAGTGCCATACTTCTTAAACTTAGTAGCATTCCCATCGTACTATCCGTTAAATGAGAAATTTGTAACAGAAAAAGGGGATAAATTCGGTTTAGAGTCTGATACGACAGTATATAACGGACCGTTCGTTCTTACTGATTGGAAGCATGAGCAAGGCTGGAAACTAAAGAAAAACGATCAATATTGGGATAAAAAGACTGTAAAACTAGACGAAATTAACTATAGTGTAGTAAAAGAAGTAGCGACAAGAGTAAACTTATATGATACAAATGCAATTGACTTCGCGCTATTATCGGGTGAATTCGTTGATAAGTATAGAAACAATAAAGAAGAGTTTGGCACATACTCACAAGTAAGTACTTACTTCTTACGTATGAACCAAAAACGTGGCGGGCAAGATACACCGTTAAAGAGCCAAAAATTACGTGAAGCAATTGCATTATCAATTGATAAAAAGAATTTATCAAATGTTATTTTAAATGATGGATCTAAGCCTGCGGACTTCTTAGTACCAAAAGGATTAGCGACTGGACCAGACGGTAAAGACTTCCAAGAAACATTTAAAAATGGTATTAAACCAGATGCGAAAAAAGCAGCAGCTGCATGGGAAGAAGCGAAAAAAGAGCTTGGAAAAGACCAAGTTACAATTGAGTTATTAAACTATGACACTGGTAATGCGAAAAAAGTTGGGGAATATGTAAAAGATCAAATTGAGAAAAACTTAAAAGGTGTAACTGTTAATATTAAACTTCAACCATTCAAACAAAAACTGAAATTAGAAACAGAGCAAGATTATGATTTATCATATGCTGGTTGGGGACCTGACTACGCTGACCCAATGACATTCTTAGATATGTTCCAGTCTAATCATTCTCATAACCAAATGAGCTTCGCTGATCCGAAATATGATGATATGATCAAAAAAGCTGGCGGAGAATTAATGGGTGATGCGAAGAAACCTTGGGAAGAGCTAGGAAAAGCTGAGAAATTACTTCTTGAGCAAGATGTAGCACTTGTACCTTTATATCAACGTGGTGATGCATACGTTCAAAAACCAAATGCAAAAGGCATCGTTCACCATAACATTAGCCCAGAGTATAGCTTCAAGTGGGCATATATGACTGAAAAAGATGGGAAATAATTTTAAAGAATAATACTATCTTGAAGTGGATGCATACAAGTTTCTTAGCTTATTTTGTAGTAAGAATCTCGTTGTCCACGATAGAAAGATAAAATGATAGAGCATTCCAAAAGTAGACTATTGACTTTTGGAATGCTCTTTTATTATGAGATTAAATGTAAATGAACCGATAGATATAGATAATTTGTATAGTAACAACTGTGAAAAATGTCTTTTACTATTACAAAAAAATAATTTTTAGAATATTTTAAAAATAACTTTACAAAACCAGAAAAATTAGTAGAATATTAATTAATAAGAATTTTCTGATAACTAGTTATTAGAAAATCTCTCAAAATGAGTTTCGTACATATAATTGGGGAGGGTATAAAAATGAAGAAAAAGATGAAAAAGTTCACGGCAGTTGTAGCGCCAGTTTTAGCGATGAGTATGGCGTTGACAGCGTGTTCTGGATCTGGTGGGGAGAAGAAAACAACTACGACGTCTAGTGGTGGTGGGGAAGAGAAAAAATCTGAAATTAAATACGCAGCGAAACAAGTGTTAAATCGTACAGAGAATCAAGAAATTCCGACGATGGATACGTCTAAATCTACTGATACGTTAGGGTCACAAATTTTAGGGAATACAATGGAAGGATTATATCGTCTTGATAAAGATAATAAGCCAATCCCAGCTGCAGCGGAATCTAGTACGAAGAGCGAGGATGGCAAAAAATATACATTTAAATTACGGAAAGATGCAAAATGGTCAAATGGTGATCCAGTAACAGCGAAAGATTTTGTATTTGCATGGCAGCGCTTACTGGATAAAAATACAGCGTCAGAATACGCATTTATTGCTTACTATATTAAAAACGCAGAGGCAATTAATAAAGGTGAAAAGCCACTAACAGATTTAGGGGCAAAAGCGGTAGATGATTATACGCTAGAAGTAGAATTAGAAAAACCGGTGCCGTATTTCTTGAATTTAATGGCATTCCCATCGTACTATCCTTTAAATGAAAAGTTCGTAAAAGAAAAAGGAGATAAATTCGGTTTAGAAGCAGATACAACGTTGTATAACGGACCGTTCGTTATGGCTTCATGGAAACATGAACAAGGATGGCAGCTAAAGAAAAATGATAAGTATTGGGATAAGAAGACTGTGAAATTAGAAGAAATTAACTATAGTGTAGTAAAAGAAGTTGCGACGAAAGTAAACTTATATGATACAGGATCAATTGATTTCACACTATTATCAGGAGAATTTGTTGATAAATATAAATCGAACAAAGAAGAGTATGGTGAGTACTCAGAAGCAAGTACATTCTTCTTACGTTTAAATCAAAAACGTAATGGACAAGACACACCGTTAAAGAGTAAAAAACTACGGGAAGCAATCGCATTATCAATTGATAAAAAAGGTTTAGCAAACGTTATTTTAAATAACGGTTCAAAAGCAACAGATCAATTGGTTCCAAAAGGGCTTGCGACAGGACCTGATGGTAAAGATTACCAAGATACATTTAAAAATGGTCTGAAATATAACCCGAAAAAAGGTGCAGCAGCTTGGGAAGAAGCGAAAAAAGAGCTTGGTAAAGATCAAGTTACAATTGAATTACTAAGCTATGATGATGGAACAGCGAAAAAAATTGCTGACTACTTTAAAGATCAAATTGAGAAAAACTTAAAAGGTGTAACGGTTAATACGAAAATTCAGCCGTTCAAACAAAAACTAAAATTAGAATCGGCACAAGATTATGAAATTTCATTTGCTGGTTGGAGTCCGGACTATGCGGATCCAATGACATTTATTGATATGTTCGAATCGAAGAGCCCATATAACCAAATGAGTTATTCGAATCCAAAATATGATGAAATGGTGAAAAAAGCAGGGAATGAATTAATGTCTGATGCGAAGAAGCGTTGGGAAACGTTAGGGAAAGCAGAAAAATTATTACTTGAAGAAGATGCAGGAATGGTACCTTTATATCAAACAGGTAGAGCATATGTAATGAAACCGAATGTAAAAGGCATTGTGAAACATAACATTAGTCCAGAGTATAGCTTTAAGTGGGCTTATGTAACGGAAGGGAAATAATAAAAAGGAGCGTGTTAAAAGATAATTACCTTTAACACGCTCTTTTTCTATTAAATTAAATAGAGAAGAATAAGAAAAGTGGTACTGACATATAGTAGATGGGGGAGAATTCGTATAGTAGTAATAGTAAAATACTTAGTTACTATAAAAATAAAATAAGTGAAACTTCAAAAATGAGGATAATTAACAGGATGTTAATTAGTGAAAAGGTATTAATAACTAAGTTCATAGAAAAATCTCTCAAAGTTAGTTTCGTACATATAAATTGGGGAGGGTACAAAAATGAAGAAAAAGATGAAAAAGTTTACGTCGGTTGTAGCGCCAGTTTTAGCGATGAGTATGGCTTTAACAGCATGTTCTGGATCTTCTGGTGGGGAGAAAAAAACGACTACAACGTCTAATAATGGTGGGGAAGAGAAGAAATCTGATATTAAATATGCGGCAAAGCAAGTGCTAAATCGTACAGAAACGAATGAAATTCCGACGATGGATACTTCCAAAAATACAGATACACTTGGATCACAAATTTTAGGAAATACAATGGAAGGTTTATATCGCTTGGATAAAGATAATAAGCCAATCCCAGCTGTAGCGGAATCTAGCACAAAAAGCGAGGATGGCAAAAAATATACATTTAAATTACGGAAAGATGCAAAATGGTCAAATGGTGATCCTGTAACAGCGAAAGATTTCGTATTTGCATGGCAACGTCTAGTAGATCCAAAAACAGCTGCTGAGTATGCATTTATTGCTTACTATCTTAAAAATGCAGAAGCGATTAATCAAGGAAAAGGAGAAGTTTCGACATTAGGTGTAAAAGCGGTAGATGATTATACGCTTGAAGTAGAACTAGAAAGACCAGTACCATATTTCTTGAACTTAATGGCATTTGCGTCATACTATCCATTAAATGAAAAGTTCGTGAAAGAAAAAGGGAATAAATTTGGTTTAGAGTCTGATACAACACTTTATAATGGTCCATTTGTGCTTACTGATTGGAAGCATGAGCAAGGCTGGAAATTAAAGAAAAATGAGCAGTATTGGGACAAAAAGACTGTGAAGCTAGAAGAAATCAATTATAGTGTAGTAAAAGAACCAGCTACTAGAGTGAACTTATATGATACAGGTGCGATTGATTTCGCGCTTTTATCAGGTGAATTTGTTGATAAGTATAGAAATAATAAAGAAGAATTTGGCGCATATTCGGAAACAAGTACGTTTTACTTACGTCTAAATCAAAAACGTGGTGGGCAAGATACACCGTTAAAGAGCAAAAAACTACGTGAAGCAATTGCATTATCAATTGATAAGAAAGCTTTAACGAATGTTATTTTAAATGATGGTTCAAAACCAGTGGATTATTTAGTAGCAAAAGGTTTGGCGAGTGGACCAGACGGTAAAGATTTCGCAGAAACGTTCAAGAATGGTTTAAAACAAGACTCCAAAAAGGCAGCGGCAGCTTGGGAAGAAGCGAAAAAAGAACTTGGAAAAGATCAAGTGACAATAGAGTTATTAAATTATGATACTGGTAATGCGAAAAAAGTTGGGGAGTATGTAAAAGATCAAGTTGAAAAGAATTTAAAAGGTGTGACAGTAAATATTAAGTTGCAACCATTTAAGCAAAAACTAAAATTAGAATCAGACCAAGATTATGATTTTTCATATGGTGGCTGGAATCCGGATTATGCGGATCCGATGACATATCTTGATATGTTTGAGACAAAAAATTCGCAAAACCAGATGAGTTACTCAAATTCAAAATATGATGACATTATTAATAAAAGTAAGACGGAATGGATGGCTGACGCAAAAAAACGTTGGGCAGAGTTAGGAAAGGCTGAAAAAATATTACTTGAAGATGATGTAGCGCTTGTACCTTTATATCAAAATGCTAGATCATATGTTATGAAACCGAATGTAAAGGGAATTGTGAAACATAATATTAGTCCAGAATATAGTTTCAAATGGGCGTATGTAGAAGAGAAATAGTAAAAAAAGCATTTTCAAGTTGCGGTATGGCACTTGAAAATGCTTTTTTTCTGTGCACTATTTTTTTCAGGATGAATATATGTATTATAGAAAATTTAAAGGAGAATCCCATGAAACGAAACACATACATCGATTTCCTAGCTTATTATGGAATAGGGAGTGCTCATCCTGGTGGTTTTACGTTAACAAAACAACTGTTAGCACAATTGCCTTTTAGATATGGAGCAAATGTCCTTGAACTCGGCTGCGGTACGGGGAAAACAGCAGCGTATATGACAAAAGAGTGTGGTTATAAAGTAACGGCGGTTGAAAAGAATGAAATTATGATTCAAAAGGCGAAAGATAGATGGTTGTTTGAAGGACTAGACATTCAATTAATTGAAGGAAATGTAGAGCAATTACCTTGTTTACATGATTTATTTGAGTTCGTACTCGGAGAATCGATACTCGCTTTTACAGAAAAAGAAAAGGTTATTTCAGAGTGCTATCGTGTATTACAGAAAGACGGTAAGCTTGTTGTCATTGAAATGATTATTGATAGGCACATTGATAAGGGAGAGGAAGAAAAAATCGCTCAATTATACGGGATGAAAGAACTATTAACAGAGAGCGAGTGGGTACAATTATTTCAGAAAGCAAACTTTAAGCGGGTTACAATTGCTGGCGGTGGTACAATTGCAGAAACGATTTCTGGCTATATAGAAGAGCCGGAATGGAATGTATCACAATTTATTCCGAATGAGTTATATGAGGCATGGGTGCAACATGAAAATGTACGACTTATGTACCAACATATTTTAGGTCATCGTATTTTTATATGTGAAAAATAAAGAAAAAGAGTTGGCTAAAGATAGTCAACTCTTTACTTATGTTAAATGAAAAATAATGCAGCTAATGTAATTCCGAAGATGAAACCAAATCCGAGTTCAACACCCCAGCCACAACCGCCGCCACCCCAGCCGCCGCAACTACCACAACCACGACCACCACATCCACAGCTGCTGAATCCACCACCACAACCAAATCCGCAACTATCACATCTGCTAAGGCCGCCACAAAGGTCGCAACCACCGTTTGCATATGCATCATAGTATCCGAATCCTGAATCAAAAGATGAGTGCTGTTGCACTGGTTCAATCCATACAGAGTCTTTTGTCACATCAATTATTTTGCCTAAATGGATGCGCCCCTCACGATCTTCAATTCGAACGACTTTACCGAAATAACGTCGGCATGTATCATAACATTTTTGTCTATGCATGTTTCTTCTCCTTCCCATTACAGTAATACGATATGTAAAGGGGACAAGTGCGGCTTGTACGAATGCCCTAACTATCATAATTGTTATAGGAAAGGGGAAATATAGGAAGAGGATATATAAGGAGGAAAAGGCATGAAATCTACAGATCAGTTTCAGACATACGAAGTACCGTGGGAAGAATTTATTAAAGCGTTGCGAGAGGAAATGAAGAAGCAAGTAGGGGCAGATATTATTGATACAGTCGTTTGCAATTTAGAAGATGGTTTTGAGGTGTATACATATGTGCAGGGGGACTTGGATTTTGAGTATAAGGAAACGCTGGAAAGGAAATACGGGAGCGATGCAAAAACTCCTAACGTGTTAACAATTATGTTATTAGCTAGCATTTATCGTACAAGTGAAGAGAATATACGCTTGCATGCGGATCATAAAGATAATCCGATTGTTGAAGTGTATGTGAAGAAATGAAACACGCTGTGAAGGCGTGTTTTTTATTTGTCCCGCATTAACGGACAGTAAATTCCCCATCTCAAAATTCAGCGGAAGCAAAGAAGGGAGGCAGGGGATCAATTGGCCGTAAAAGCCCGATTGGTTCAACTAATAATAAGCGGGGGGTGAACCCCCCACTTATTAAAGTTTCACTTTTTATGATAAAATGTTAGAAAATTAAGAAAGATGGTGATGGTTTGAAAATTAAACATCTTAATTTAACAGTTGCAGATGTAGTAGCTGCGAGAGAGTTTTTAGAAAAGTATTTTGGCTTAACTTGTAGCGGAACAAGGGGAAATGGCTTTGCGGTTATGCGTGATAATGATGGGTTTATATTAACGTTAATGAAAGGGAAAGACGTACATTATCCAAAAACATTTCATGTAGGATTTCCACAAGAAAGTGAAGAACAAGTAGATAAGATAAATCAAAGATTGAAGGAAGATGGATTTTTGGTTGAGGCTCCTAAACGTGCACATGCGTATACGTTTTACGTTGAAGCACCTGGTGGATTTACAATAGAAGTGATGTGTTAAGTCAAAAATCAAACTTTTTGTTATGTGTTTTTAAAATAAAAAGTAGGAAAAGTCTGTTTTAAGTGTAAAGCTTAAACAGGCTTTTTTACTTACATTACCGGATAGAAAACGCTAGAAGGAATCATATTCCGTTTTTATAACTGTTTACATAATAAAGTTATGCTGCGTTCGTTGTCCTAAAATACAAGTCATATATCTTGTATCCTCTCATAAATTTAAACATAGGAATTTGTCTACAAAGGTGGCGAAGCCTCATCATGAAAATTCGAATTTGTGCCACATTCATGTTGTTTCTATTTATATGGTTACATCCTTTTTGGACTTTTGCAAAAGGAGAGGAGGCAAAGGAAAGGGTCGTTTCACTTGTATATGATGATTCGGGCAGCATGAGAAATAACGATCGCTGGAAATATGCCAATTATGCTTTGCAAAGTTTAGTTGCGCTATTAGATGAAAAAGATACATTTTCTTACGTTCCAATGAGCAAGCCGAATGATCCATTAAACATTTCGTTAACGAAGGATAAGAGACAAACGGAAATTGAGGGAATTGGAGCATGGAAAACGTATTTAAATACTCCGTTTAGCGCAGTAGAAACGGCGATGCAATCTATAAAAAAGGAAGCAGATATAGATGGAAAACGTGAATTTTGGCTTATTGTCTTAACTGACGGGGCATTTAATGATTTAGAGAAAGATAAGGTTGGCGGAAAAGAACAAATTACACAGAAGTTAGCACAGTTTAAGAAAGAAATGGATGCAAAAAAGATATCGTTACATCCAATTTTAATTACGATGGAAGAGGATTTAGGACAGCAAGAAAAGGCACAACTAAATACGTTTAAAGAAATATGGAAAAAAGAGATAAATGGAGTTACGATGCCATCTAGTGGAGAGGATGGTATTGTAAAAAGCGTCAATCAAGTGGCGGCATTAGTGGCAAATCGTGATCCGTTCTCCTCTGTGGAATCGATTGTGAAAACGAAAGTGGTAGGAAAGAAAGTAGAGATTACAACACCATTTCCGTTAAAGCGTATGACGCTTGTGCGACAATCGCCTTCTCTGCCCGATTATCAGGTCACACAAATTTCTAAACCATTACAATTACAATCTTCTTTTTCCATACATGCACCAGGTGAAGCGAAATTGTTCGGAAATATAGTTCATATCAGTACGGAAAATGAAGAAGTTATTAAACCAGGAACGTATACGATAGAAGTGGATCGAGATATTGAGAAAGAAGGGTTACAAGTACTAGTCGAACCGGCGCTTAATTATACTGTTTCTACTTATGACAAAGAAGATAAGGATAGAAAAAATGTTGAGGAAATGTATGAAGGTGTGACAGCTGTTATTGAAGCAAAGCCTACTGAGTTGCCCGTTCAGTCTTCTTACTTCCAGGCAGAAGTAGAAATAGATGGAAAGCAATATGCGATGAAGTGGGACGATAAAAGACATGTATTTTATTACGAAACGAAGCTTACTAAAGGATTAGTACGTGGGAAAGTTCATATGAACATAAAGGGGTTTTACAGACAAACGAAAGAATTTAAAATCGAAACAACGAAAAAGCCTAAATTATCACTTCAAACTGTCACGAAAGATTATGAAGAAAAAGTAACAAATTTAGAGAATAGTAAACCATTTATTATACAACCACAGTTAGATGATAAGCCGATGACAGAAGAGGCTGTAAAAAAACTATTAAAATCTACTGGTGTCACATCTAAACAATCAATCAACTATGAAATAAAACAGCATGGTAATCAAATTTACATTTATCCTCGACCGCATTACTCCGACACGTTCAATTTTACAGATACCGGCACCGTAGAAGCTACCATCGTAGTGCAGGATTCAAAGTTACAAGAAGTAAAGAAAAACATAAAACTCCACATTCAAGATGCACCGTTTTATGAAAAGTATGCGCTTATTTTTAAGTTTGTTATTCCTATCACTTTATTACTGTTAATAGTAGGAATAATCGTTTTAGGATGGATTGTCCGTCCAAGATTTCACCGTAAAGCATTATTGTATTACGAATGGGATCAAGAGGTAGCGAAAGATTGGTTATATCAATCTGAGCCAGAGTTACTCAAAAATAAATGGTGGAAACATTATTTTGGTATTCCGTATAGAGCAGAAAGAAAGACTGTGCAATCCGTTACGTTTATAGCAAAGAAAGGATCGAAATCGATATTTGTAGCGAAAGAGTCACAAGTAGTAGGAATGATTATTGATGGGATGTTTATAACAGAGGATGAGGTTGGAATGGAACATAAGACACTATATCCAAATGAACTTTTAGTAATTGATAGAGGATATGGTAAGGAGATTTACAAATACGAGTGTGAATAGTAGATGGGGAAAAGAGGAGAGTATTATTTTTCCCTCCTTTTTTCAAACAAGCAAGAATAGGAAGGTGGTTCACATGACGTTACAAGTTCCAACAATATTAATTGGTTTAGGTGGAATCGGTAGTACTGTGACACATCAAATATATGAAAGACTACCTGAGGAGCGCCGGAAAAAAGTAGCAATGCACGTATTTGATACAGATGTGAATACATTGAGTAAATTTGATCATATTCGAAAGTTTAAGACGCAAACGAGCTCTAGTAAAACACCTAGGGAGTATATTGCGGGAGATCCGACGATTCCAGAGTGGTTTCCGATGGATCCAACTATACTTGATAAACCATTAACAGAAGGAGCAGGACAGTTACGCGTCATTTCCCGTTTAGCGTTACGTGCTGCGATGAAAGAAGATAAATTAACGTCCTTTTGGCAAGAAATCGAGAAGATTTTTCCAGTTACAAGCGATCAAACGGAATATGGAGTACGTGTCATTATCGTAACATCACTAGCGGGCGGAACAGGTTCAGGAATGTTTCTACAAATTGCATTATATTTACGTGAAATGCTTCGAAAAAAACTGCAACATCACAACATTTTAATACGTGGTGCGTTTCTAATGCCGGATGTGTTAGTGAAGACGAGAACAGTTAGTGCGAAAGAGTTTGAAACGGTGCAAGCAAACGGCTATGCCTCGTTAAAAGAATTGCATGCCATTACGCTCGGTTCTACAGGAGAACTATCCAAACGCGGTGGGGTTACGATTGAATTAGAGTATCGACCGGATCAAGTAGATGAGGATGGGAGAACAAATCACACGATTAAACAACACCATTTACCGTACAATTATTGTTTTTTATACGATTACGAAAATTTACATGGACACCATCTGCATAATTTATCAGATTATATGGAGCAAATGGCAAATACGATTTATTTACAATTATTTAGTCCGATGTCTGCAAATCACTTTGCACAGGAAGATAATCAAATTCAGCAATTGGCAGAATCAAGCGGGAAAGGGCGATATTGCGGGGCTGGAACGGCAAAAATTATTTATCCATATGAGCATGTGTTAAAATATTGTGCTTTAAAATGGGCCGTGCAAGGCTTAGACGAATCGTGGCTTCATTTAGATCAATTGTTTCAAGAAAAGAAACAAAGATACGATCAAGATGTAAAACGTGGTATGCAGCGTGAAAAGCCAGAGCGTGGGAAAAGTTATTTAGAAGACTTAGAACATCTTGCTACTCGTCCAGAACAGGCTCATATTTTCTATAGACAAATGTATAATGAAACGCGTGAAGGAGCAGAGGGTGGTAAGGTCGGTGTTGCGAAATCTAAACTGTTTTTAGAAGCTGTAGAAAGCTATGTACAGCGTACAGTGCAAAAAGACGAGGAATTAAATCGTCTGCAGCATGAGTGTAAAATTTCGGCTGCGAAACTGAAAATGACGGAACAAATGAAAGGTGAAGTAGCAAGGGTGGATCATGCGGTTCGTTTATATGCGTATGCGATTCCGAGCCGCGTACATGAACATGTAACGACGCTTTTATATGACATGATTGAATCAGACCGTTTTTCACCAAGTGGTTCTGAAGGACAGTCATATCAACTAAATACATGGTTTTTAAAGAAAACGGATTCTGTTCATCCAGTAGCAGCTCGTTTTATGTTGTATGAAATTCGAAAGCAGTTAGTAGAGAAAATGAATCGTTTACATGAAAATAATGAACAAAAGCGTAATTTAATTCAAAACTACGATAAGAAATTTAATGTGAGTAACATTGATGGAACGGTAACAGCTGTACGCCGAGTAGAAATTGCGCAACAACAAGGTTGGTTTGGAAAAATGATTAATAACCAGCAGCGTTTATTTAAAAAGGAATTTGAAGATATTGTAACGCAGTATGTACACAAATTAAACGAATACCGTAAAGAAATGCTATTAGAACTCGTGTATCAATCGTTATATCAAGCGGTTAATAAAATGATTCAATATTGGGAAAGATTTTTTGATAATTTACATGAAACACGTGAAAATTTATTGTTTGAAATTCAAAAACGAAGCAAGGAATTTGAAGGGAAAACAAACCCAACGAATGTATACGTATTAGCTGAAGAGAAGTTACAAGAAAAGATATGGCAAGATATGCAACAACATTTAAATTTAGGTGTATTACCGAAAGATATATGTGCAGAAATTTATATGAGCTTATACGGGGAATATTGCCGGGATGCGAAAACAGAAGAGATTCAATCGAAAAAGGTAGAAGACTTTTATCGTGAACACATACTAAGTTATTGTTACGATGAATTACAAATACGTTATCGAGATAAATTAGAGCTGAACATCGTTGAAGCATTAAGAAAAGAAGCGGATTATAAGAAGCGTGATCGTGATGAATATGTTCGTGAAAAAATTGAAGACTTGTTCCATTTAGCAAGTCCATTCGTACCGAAAGTTTCACATCATAGGGAATTACAATATTGGGGTATACATCCATCTTTAAAGAAAGAACTGCAAGAAGAATTAATGCAAGAAATGTTTAAAGAAAAAGATACAGTAAATGAAGCTTTTTCACCATTTGAGGTCATTTGTTATCGTGCGCATTACGGTTTATCATTGCAAGACTTTCCTAAGCTTTCGTCTGGACATATTGCAAATGGATTTATGAATGATAAAGGTGATTATTTTCAGTCTTACTATCGCCGTGTAAACAAGTTGAATAGTAAAAAATCTAGTTTAACGCCGCATTTAGATAAGTATTGGCACTTACCAGCCTTCATGCCAGACTTAAATGCAACGCAAACGAAATTAGATTACGATAAATGTAATCGCGCTCTTCTATACGCGTATATATATCGCTGGATTAGTTTAGTTGCTGTTGATGGTCAATTCGTGTATCAATATAACGGCGTTGGACGTAGTTTCTTAATTCAGTCGATGGGGAAAAATATTTCAAGCGAAAGTTACAAATTGCATAGAGCGTTACTTCATAATCCGTTCATTTATGAAAACATCTTATCCAGATTTGAAGAAGAACAAGAAAAGGCGATGATACAAGGTGGACATTTATATACACATCCATTTGTATTAGGTGCTCAAGATATTAGATGGCTACGTAAAGAGCATGTCCATAATATTTTAGATATGATTTTAATGTATGACCGTGAAGCGAAATATGATCCAACGTTAGAAGAAACTTCTGATGAATTATTAAGGTTATTTCTTGATGAAATTGAGTTATATTTCCAAAACTATTACGGTACAGGTGCCGATATGGTTGCCAAGAAAGAGAAAGAAATGTTTATTAAACAATTGTGGGATCGTTCATACGCGAAAGGATACGTAGATCCAAATAGTGCTCCTTATAAAAAGTGGCAAAATTTATTAAGCGTTCATGATGAAGAGGAAACGCCAAAAACGAATGTATAATGAATGAATAGGGAATCCTTAAAAGTGGCAATACAACTTTAGAAAAGAGGGATTCCGATGCCGTTTTTAGGAAGTATATATCAAATATTTGGATTGTATCCAGAAATTTATTATGGGATGATTTCAGCTGAAATTGCGGAGCAGCAAAGATTGGAACAAGCGGAAAGTGAAGAACAAGAAACAGAAGTGTAACTGTATAAGAAGCTTCAAAATAAAAATGATAACACGCTACTTACTCTTTAAACGTATAAGAGCAAGTAGCGTGTTTTTTGCTATTTAATAATCCCATTTTCTAAAATTTTAATCGTAGGTGCTACTTTCACGTTAGCTTTTGAAAAGACACTCGGCCAATCGTCTTCAACTTTTTCCCATTCTTCATATTGAAACGCTCTCGCATAATCACCAAATCCGAATGGATCAAGCTGCTGTTTTTGAATGTTGTGGATTAAATCGTTCAAATCTTTGTTTAGTTGTTTTGTAATAAGAGAAGTTAATTTCTTTCTATCTTTGTCTATATCCATATTGAATGTAAGTTCAGATACAGCAATTTTTAAATCCATTTTAACATTAAATTTGAAGTGGTTATCGCTATAGTCTGTATGGATATCACGATTCATGCTAAGAACATTTATTGTTACGAAATCGCCGCCATCGGTATCTTTTAAATCACTATTACTTTCGACTGAAGTAGAAGGGATTTTCAATGTAAGCGAAACCGGTGTATTCGCTTTCTTTTGTAACAAAAGAAGAAGGGCGCTTTCATAACGATTTAATGACATTTTATAAATTCCGCGAGAAGTTAATAGCGCAGAACCGGTAACGATAACATCTTTTTTACCTTTTTTTATTTCTGAAATAGCAGGTGTTATACCCTTATTAAAAGTTTGCCTATGAAATTCATGGAATGTCGTAAAAACGGTCCGATTGTACAGTTTGTTCGTATTAATTAAATCTGTTAAATACTCGGGAAGGGCAGGCTTATCTTTAAAGTTATTATATATAACTGAAGAAATTGGACCGTCTACTGCAACCATACGCATGTTTCCGGTATTTTTAGGATCACGATACCAAACATCAAGGTAAGGCATAGCCCCTTCTTGTTTTAAAAAATTTGTGCTAAATAAAATGAGCTGTAACTTTTCTGTAGATACTAAACCGCCACTTGAACTATTAAACGTTGCTTTTGCTTCTCGAGGTGTACTTACTTTCGCTTCATGTGTTTCGTACTTTTTTTCTACGTCTTCATTAAAAATAGGGTTTACGTGGTACACAATTAATTTTCCTTTTGCTTTTGCGTCAAAGCCGTAAATTAATGAAATTGATTGTTTTTCTAAGTCTAGCCGATCTCCACAGCCTGTTAAAAAGGTTATGAGAAAGTAAAGTATAGTGAAATGAATAAAGCGTCTCATTTAAATTTTTCTCCTTTTCCAATGCTGATAAAGTGTCATGTATAAGAGAAATACGACTGGAAACAGAAAAACGATAAAATAACTGGCAGTTCCCCAAAAGTCTCGCAAAGCACTTATTTGGTAAGAGGAAGGGATATAAAAGAATAAGACAACAATACACCCGAATAATAAAAACCAAATAGGTAAGGAACTCCCTTTTTTGTTAAGTAATTGATTGATTCCATCTGAAGCGGTAAATATGTAAGGAATGCAAGAATCAAAAATAATGAAGAGATAAAAAGATAAAAAAATAATTTCAAACCGTTCCAGAAATGAAAAGTGAAATGGTGTAACAAGAGAAAGGGTGGGCCATAAAAACTTTATTATACCATCTGGACTAAAATAAACGAAAGAAACGAACGTGACTTGAAGATAGAGAAATAGTGTAATTAAATTTGCGATAACAATCCCTTTTTTGGCAGAGGATTTGTTATTCAAATAAGGATAAAGGATAAATGCAAACTCAAATCCAAGAAATGCAATAATAGTTGATTTTACGGTGTTTAAAACTGGTATCCAGCCCTCTTTAAGAAGAGGGAGAAGGTATATCCAATGCCCATCTTTAAGAGGGATAAACAATAGCAAAGGCATCCACAGTGTGAAAAACACAGTGAAAACAGCGTAACGACTTATAATAAGAACGCCTTTACATGCGAGCATAAGCATGGGAATAGATAGTAAAATCATAATTAAAAACATTGGAGTTCTAGGTAAAATCCAAATGTGAATAACGTATAAGAGGGAAAAAATTAAGGAAATAGCTGCAAGGACAGCATATAAAATCCAAAAAATCATTCCTGCTCTTCCTAGCCACTTCCCAAGATAACGAGTTAGCACATCGAGTAAAGTATACCCAGGGTGCTTTTCCATGATTTTCACAATACATAGACTGACTAAAGTAGTGATAGCGCATCCAATAATAATAGAAATCCATCCATCTGTATTCGCCCCTTGTGCAACTTCACGAGGAAGTGTAAGTACACCGAATCCTACTTGAACACCACTAATCGTTAAAATGTATTGAAATAAACTAATCTCCCTCTTTGTACGTTTTGTCACTTATCTTCCTCCGTTTCTTCTATATCAGGTTGTCGATTCTCTTGTTTTAAGTTAAGGGATAGTGGGCGTTTCTTCATTATTTTCCATGGTAAACGTACAAGAATATCTTTTAAATCCGAAGCAAATAACGGAGAAAAAGGACTACCATAAGGAACACCGAGAGATTCCATAGAAAGTATATGAATAATAATGATTGCCATTCCAACTATAATTCCAATGACACCAAATAAAGAGGCAATGATCATCATTGGGAATCGAAGAAGTCGAATTCCTGCAGACATTTCTAGGTTAGGGATGATGAAAGAAGCGACTGCAGTAATAGATACGACGATAACCATAACATTACTTACTATTCCTGCTTGAACTGCAGCTTGTCCAATGACAATCCCTCCTACGACGCCAATGGTTTGTCCAACGGGACCAGGAAGCCGAACTGCAGCTTCGCGGAGCATTTCAAGTACTAATTCCATCAAAAGTGCTTCTAATATAGGAGGAAAAGGAATTTTAGCTCGAGATTCTCCAATTGTTAACAATAATTTAAGTGGAATCACTTCATAATGAAAGGAAATCATAGCAATATAAAGAGCAGGAGCAAAAATTGCAATAAATAATCCAGTGAAACGAAGTAATCGTATAAAAGATGGAATCATTGGCCGGAAGCTGTAATCATCTATCGTCTGAAAAAAAGCTGAAAAGGTCATGGGTCCAATTAATACGCCTGGTGAACGATCTACAACAACAGCAATTCGCCCATCTAGAATATGATGTGCTGTTGTGTCAGGGCGTTCAGTTATTGATAATTGCGGAAAGAGAGTAAAGGAATTATCTTCAACAAACCCCTCTAATTCACCAGTAGTAAGAATCGCATCCACTTTTACTGATTCGATACGGGATGCCATTTCTTTTACGACATCTTCGTCCGCAACATCTGCTAGATAAAGCAAAAAAACCTTTGAAGTAGCTCGTTCACCAACAGTGAATTCCTTCACTTTCAATTCGCGATTTGGAATATATCGACGAATAAGTGCAAGGCTGTCGCTCGCTACTTCATTAAATCCTTCGTGTGAGCTTTTTATGGAGCTCTCTGTTGTAGGCTCTTCAATGCTCCTTTTTGGTGCCGCTTGCGTATCAAGCTCTAAAGCGGATAATTGCCCGTTTATAAATAAAATACTTTTGCCGTGTAAAAGAGATTGTTCAATGTCTGTCCACTGATCAATCTTTTTAATATTTCCGATAGAAACAGAGGCTTCCCAAAAATCGTCTTCATTCCACTCTTTAAATAAGAGAGGACGAAGGATGTTTACGTTAATAACAGTTTTGTCTACAAGTCCTTCCATATATATAAGTGCAGCTTCCTGTCCGTTTTTTAATGGAAAATTGCGTGTTATTAATTCTGGAATACCGCTAAACAGTTTGGACAAGTGCTTTAAATTAAGGGAAAGGGAAGAAGAAATAGATTTATTTAATGTGTGATCAGCTTGCTCTTGGGTAGAAAAAGATTTTTCACCACGAATCCATTTATTAAAAGACCCCATTTGTTTGCTTACTCCTTGTTATGTTTTATCCCGATTGGTGAGGGCTGATTAAAGTTTCACTTTATATGGGTTATTATGGATAGTTCCATACGGACATATGCGTAGTTTAAATTTTATATTGTATATTTTTAACTTTAACGCTATAATTATAGTGTTAAAGATGGAATCGTGATATGACCTGTTATGACTCTATCGTTTTATTTATGAATAAATGGATTGGTATTTTAGCAAGATGTGCTAATAAACTACTCCACCATGATAATAACGTGCCGAAATGTGGTGCGTATATTTTCGTGGTGGAGTTTTTTTATTCTCAAAAAGGGGGAAAGACCATGAATAACAACATGGTTCATATTACAATTGACGGAAAAAAGTATACAGCGGAGCCCGGTTCAACGATATTGGGTGTTATAAATGAGAACGGGATTGAACATCCGCAAATTTGTTACGTGCCAGAAGTAGATCCTATTCAAACATGTGACACTTGTATTGTAGAAGTTGACGGAAAGTTAACGCGCTCTTGTTCGACAGTAGTGGCGGAAGGTATGAATATTGAACGTAATTCTACTCGTGCGAAAGAAGCACAAACAGAAGCGATGGATCGGTTACTAGAAAATCATTTATTATACTGTACAGTATGTGACAACAACAATGGGAACTGTAAACTGCATAATACGGCAGAATTAATGGAAATTGAACATCAAAAATATCCTTATGAACCGAAAGTAGATGTAAGTGAAGTTGATATGACGCATCCGTTTTATCGCTATGATCCTAATCAATGTATTGCATGTGGTCAATGTGTTGAGGTGTGTCAAAACTTACAAGTAAATGAAACGTTATCGATAGACTGGGAAGCTGAGCGACCACGAGTGATTTGGGATGAAGGAGTAAATATTAATGATTCTTCATGCGTTAGTTGTGGTCAATGTGTAACGATTTGCCCTTGTAACGCTTTAATGGAGAAAACGATGCTCGGTGAAGCTGGATTTATGACGGGATTAAAACCAGATATTCTTGAACCGATGGTAGATTTAATTAAAGAAGTTGAGCCTGGATATAGCGGTATTTTTGCGGTATCAGAAGTGGAAGCGGCCATGCGTGATACCCGGACGAAGAAAACGAAAACAGTATGTACATTTTGTGGTGTAGGGTGTTCATTTGAAGTGTGGACGAAAGGGCGTAAAATTCTTAAAGTACAGCCTTCTTCTGATGCGCCAGTTAACGCAATTTCTACTTGTGTAAAAGGAAAATTTGGTTGGGACTTCGTAAATTCTAAAGAACGAATTACGAAACCTTTAATTCGTAAAAATGGAACGTTTGTTGAATCTACATGGGAAGAAGCATTGAATGTAGTTGCAAGTAAATTAGGATCGATTAAAGAAGAGTACGGTAAAGATGCTATCGGTTTTATTTCTTCATCTAAAATTACGAATGAAGATAATTATGTGATTCAAAAATTAGCTCGACAAGTATTTGAAACGAATAATATTGATAACTGCTCACGTTATTGTCAATCACCAGCGACAGACGGATTATTCCGTACAATTGGTATGGGCGGAGATGCTGGAACGATTAAAGATATTGCACAATCTGGTCTTGTTATTATTGTAGGTTGTAATCCGACAGAAGGTCATCCTGTTTTAGCTACACGTATTAAACGTGCACATAAATTACACGGACAAAAATTAATTGTGGCTGATCTTCGTAAAACAGAAATGGCAGAGCGTTCAGATGTCTTTATTAGTCCAAAACAAGGAACAGATCAAGTATGGCTAATGGCTGTTACGAAATATATGATTGATCAAGGCTGGCACGATCAACGATTTATTGATGAGAATGTAAATTTCTTTGAAGATTTCAAAGAGAGCCTTACAGCATATACACTTGAATATGCAGAAGAAATGACTGGTATTTCAAAAGAAACACTGATTCAAATGGCTGAAATGATTCGTGATGCAGATGGTACATGTATCCTTTGGGGAATGGGGGTAACGCAAAATACAGGTGGATCTGATACTTCCGCTGCGATTTCAAACTTACTACTTGCAACAGGTAATTATCGTCGTCCAGGCGCTGGTGCATATCCGCTTCGAGGTCATAATAACGTACAAGGTGCTTGTGATATGGGTACTTTACCAGGATGGCTTCCTGGATATCAACACGTTACGAACGATATGGAACGTGCGAAATTTGAAATGGCTTATGGAGTGAAAATTAATAGCGAACCAGGTCTGAATAATATTGAAATGCTTCACGCGATTGACGAAGGGAAAATGAAAGCTATGTATCTTGTCGGAGAAGACATGGCTCTTGTAGACTCTAATGCGAATCATGTACATGAAGTATTATCAAGCCTTGATTTCTTCGTTGTGCAAGATGTTTTCTTATCTAAAACGGCTCAATATGCAGATGTTGTATTACCAGCAGCGCCATCTCTTGAAAAAGAAGGTACTTTTACAAATACAGAGCGTCGTGTTCAAAGACTATATCAAGTTCTTCCTACGCTTGGAGATGCGAAGCCAGACTGGTGGATTGTGCAGGAAGTTGCGAATAAATTAGGTGCAAACTGGAGTTATAGTCATCCAAGTGAAATTTTTGCTGAAATGGCAAGTTTATCACCACTATTTTCACAAGCAAACTATGAAGTATTGGAAGGATGGAATAGTTTCCATTGGGGAAGTTTTGATGGAACGAATACACCGCTTCTTTTCCAAGATGGATTTAACTTCCCGGATAAAAAAGCTCGTTTTGCGATTGCTGACTGGGTGCGCCCAGCTGAATTCCCAGCGGAGTTCGACCTTCATATTAACAACGGTCGTATGCTTGAGCATTTCCATGAGGGGAATATGACAAATAAATCAACAGGTATTCAAACGAAAGTGCCTGGCGTTTTCGTTGAAATTTCTCCAGCACTTGCAAAAGAACGTGGAGTGAAAACAGGTTCATTAGTTCGTCTTGTCTCTCCTTTTGGAGCGTTAAAATTACGGGCACTTGTAACAGACCGTGTAAAAGCGAATGAGTTATATTTACCGATGAACTCTACAGATAATGAAACAGCAATTAATTTCTTAACAGGTCCTGCGGTTGATACGCGCACGAACACACCTGCTTATAAACAGACGAAAGTACGTATGGAAGTACTAGAAGTTGATGGCGAAAATCCGATGCCAAAAGCGAACCCGCGTAATAAAAAACGTCATCCTCAATCTGGTATTGAGGTACATCGTAAGTGGGCACGTCCAGGGTATGTGCATTTAACGGATAAGTAGGAGGAAAAAAATATGGCTGCACCTATAAAAATGATTCAAAAACAAGAATTAACTGAGGAAGAAGTAAAACAGCAAAAATTAGATGATTTAAAAGAGCTTCTAGCTAATAATGAAGATGCTCTAAATCAAATGTTTAATATAGTAGGGGAATTGAATGATATTGGCATGCTAGAAGCAGCAAATTCTATGCTAAAGGCGAAAGAACCAATCGCAAAGATTGTTCTTGGTCAAGTGACTCGTGAGCCTGTTACAAATTTAATTAATAATATGATGGGGGCTGCGGGTGCTTTAACAGAACTTGATCCGGAGCTTACGAAAAAGCTTATAGGTAGCTTATTAGTAGGGCTAGAAAAAGGTAATGAACATTTGGAGAGTAATAAAAAAGTAGGGGTATTCGATCTTATGAAAGTCTTGAAAGACCCAGATATTAACCGTGCTATCGGGTTTGGGCTTCATTTCTTAAAAGGTATGGGAAAAGGATTAAAAGAAGAATAAACTTCATGAAGTGAACCTTTTCGCCCAAATGTTTGTACGAAATAGTTTGGGCGGAAGGCTCATTTTGGTAAAATATATAATAAAGTAAAATGAGGTTTGCGGGAGGTATAATGGTATGTCAAAAAAAGTACATGAATTTAATGATATGATACGAAAACTTCGAAAGGAACTTTTCGGAAAAGGACCAGAACGAATTCATACTGTTTTTGCAGAAAATATGGCGATTGCGACTCTTTATGGGAACTTAACACCTACTGAAAAATTCATTTCAAGTACGATGGATGGTGCGGAAATGGTCCATATGGCTAGAACGAAAATGATTCAAGAAGTGTATGCTGCAAATTCCCGTGAACATTTGGAGGAACTTGTTGGAGCGAAATTAGTGAATTTGTTTTCAGATATGAAAGTAGAAGAAGATATTGCAGTTTCGGTATTTGTTTTTGATAAAAATATAACGTGAGAGAAGGATACTGATCGTGAAACCGATACAGGTAGAAAGAGAAATCTTTCGTTATGAACAAGAGGCGTTTAAACATATAGAGGACAGCATTGTAACAGAGTTTCCAGTCACGATTAAAATGAACGGACAGGAGTTTGTTACAATGGTTAGTACTCCAGAATATATAGAAGATATGGTAATAGGCTTCTTAGCATCTGAAGGAATCATTCGGAAGTATGAAGATATTGATGACATATGGGTACAAGAGAAAGAAGGATTTGTACATGTCACGACGGCAAAAGTAAATCCGTATTACGAACAAATGCAAAATAAACGTTATATTACTTCATGCTGTGGTATGAGTAGACAAGGATTTGTTTTTGCAAATGATGCACTAAGCGCAAAGAAAATGAATGGCGTCCATGTACAGGTTACTGCAGAAGACTGTTTTCGATTAATGAAAGAAATGCAGCAATCTGCGGAGACATTTCGTCATACAGGGGGCGTTCATAATGCATCTTTGTGCAATGTGAATGGTATTATTTTAAGTCGAATGGATATCGGAAGGCATAATGCGTTAGATAAAATTTACGGTTATTGTTTAAAAAATAATATTTCTATAAGAGATAAAATCATTGTTTTTAGCGGTCGTATTTCTTCGGAAATATTATTGAAAGTTGCAAAAATTGGTTGTGAAATTATACTGTCAAAATCAGCTCCAACTGAGTTGGCTTTACAGCTAGCTGAAGAATTAGGTATTACTACGATAGGATTTATTCGGAATGAATCCTTAAATGTATATACGCATCCGGAGCGTGTTTTAAATATAAAATAAGTAAAAGCGAGGCAATAAATATGAAATCTGTCACATTAGACAAACTACAACGTCCGTTAAAGGATTTACGTATTTCAGTTACTGATCGCTGTAATTTTCGCTGTCGATATTGTATGCCAGAAGAAATATTTGGTCCTGATTACTCGTTTTTGTCTAATGATAAAATTTTATCTTTTGATGAAATTGAAAGGATAACGCGTATTTTCGTTTCTTTAGGTGTTAGAAAATTACGGATTACAGGCGGAGAACCGTTACTTCGAAGAGGTCTTCCGCAGCTTATCGAGCGCCTGAATAAAATAGATGGTGTGGAGGATATCGGTTTAACAACTAATGGATCGTTACTTAAAAAGTTTGCTCCTGATTTATATAAGGCGGGTTTATCACGTGTGACAGTTAGTTTAGATTCCTTAGAAGAAGAGCGGTTTTTCTATTTGAATGGTAATAGAAGCAAAGTACAAAGGGTTCTGGAAGGAATACAAGCTGCAGCTGAAGTCGGTATGAAAATTAAAATAAACATGGTCGTTCAAAAGGGGGAAAACGAACAGGATATCTTGCAGATGGCGCAATACTTTAAGGAAAATAAACATATTCTTCGTTTTATTGAGTATATGGACGTTGGAAATTATAACGGTTGGGATTTAAAAGAGGTTGTCTCTAAACAAGAAATAGTAGATACGATTCATCAAGTTATGCCATTAGAACGAATAGAAGCGAATTATGCAGGAGAGGTTGCGACTCGCTATCGTTATATTGGAAGTGATGAAGAAATAGGTATTATTTCATCAGTAACAGACTCCTTCTGCTCCTCATGTACGAGAGCTCGTATTTCTGCAGAAGGAAAATTATATACTTGTTTGTTCGCTTCTAAAGGAAATGATTTGAGAGAACTGCTTCGATCAGAATACACTGACGAGGAAATAACAGATGTCGTACGCGATATATGGAACAAACGAGAAGATCGTTATTCAGATGAACGCTTAAGTCATACAAGTAAAAAAAGAGCACCTAAAATTGAAATGTCACATATTGGTGGTTGATATATATAAGTGACAATATGATGAAGTATATACAAAATGGAAGATGTGCAACGGTTGTAGATTTTCTATTTTATAGTAAAAGTGATGGTTGATCTCTCTGTAAAAGATGTGCAGAGAAATTAAGCAGCATTCAAAAACCTTTATTTTGAGGAGGTTTTTTGAAGCTGCTTTTTTATTTGGAGAAAATGGAGGAATTAGTAATGGCATTTCATAAACCGGAACAAATTGCTGAGCTTGTCATTGAGGCCGGTGTTCAAAAAGTAAGTCAGACCTTGCCAGCAATGCTTATTCTCGGTTTTTTAGGAGGAGCGTTTATTTCGCTAGGTTTTTTACTTAACATTCGCGTTTTAGGTAATTTGCCTGAGCGCTGGGGGAGTTTAGTAAATGTTTTAGGAGGAGCGGTTTTTCCTGTTGGACTCATGCTCGTTGTATTAGCGGGAGGAGAATTAATTACCGGAAATATGATGTCACTGTCTATGGCGCTATATGCAAAGAAAATTACATTGGTTAGTGTGCTAAATAACTGGATTTGGATTACTTTCATGAATTTTGTAGGAGCTATTTTCGTAGCGTATTGTTTCGGTCATCTTGGCGGATTAACAGAGGGGGATTATTTAAATAAAACGGTAGCGATAGCAGAAGGCAAGTTACATGAATCTTTTGGAAGAACTTTAATTTTAGCAATTGGGTGTAATTGGCTCGTTTGTTTGGCGCTTTGGCTTGCTTATGGGACGAGTGATTTTGTCGGAAAAATAATCGGAATTTGGATTCCCATTATGGCATTTGTAGTGATTGGATTTCAGCAAGTGGTAGCAAATATGTTTGTCATCTCAGCAGTTATTTTTGCAGGTCATCTCACATGGATGGATCTTGCTAAAAATTTTGTTCCTGTCTTTATCGGAAATGTAATTGGCGGGGCTGGTTTTGTTGGATTTGCGTACTTTGCTTGTTATCAAAAACAACATTCTAATATGAAATAGAGTTCGTGAGAGGAAGGGTATGTAATGGCTGAGCGGTATTCACGACAACATTTGTTTAAATCAATTGGGAGTAGAGGGCAAGAAAAAATTCGAAATAAACATGTGTTAATTGTAGGAGTAGGCGCATTAGGAAGTGCAAGTGCCGAAAGTTTCGTACGTGCAGGTATTGGCAAGTTGACGATCATAGATCGTGATTACGTTGAATGGAGTAATTTACAAAGGCAACAATTGTACTCTGAACAAGATGCAAGAGAGAAATTGCCAAAAGCAATCGCTGCTAAAAATCGGCTAGAAAAACTTAATTCGGAAGTACAAATACATGCTTTCGTAATGGATGCGTGTGTAGAAAACTTGGAAGGGCTATTAGAAAATGTCGATGTAATCATTGATGCAACAGATAATTTCGATATCCGATTTATAATAAATGACTTATCACAAAAACATAATATCCCGTGGGTATATGGTTCTTGCGTTGGCTCGTACGGTATGAGTTGTACAATTATTCCGCAAGAGACACCTTGTTTACATTGTGTGCTGAAGAACGTTCCAGTTACAGGTGTGACGTGTGATACAGCTGGAATTATTAGCCCGACTGTACAAATCGTCGCAGCATATCAAGTGGCGGAAGCACTCAAAATTTTAGTAGAAGATTTTGCAGCAATTAGAAAAACATTTTTCATATTTGATATATGGAGTAATCAAAACCATTTTATAAAACTAGGGAAAATCAAGACAGACAATTGCTCTTCATGCGGTTTGAATCGCATTTATCCTTATTTATTATACGAAAATCAAACGAAGGTAGCTGCTTTATGCGGAAGAAATACAGTTCAAATTAGACCAGTAGACAATAGAAAATACAATTTTGATGATATAGAAAAAGTATTAAAAAAAGTGGGGGAAGTAAATCGGAATCCGTATTTACTATCTTGCCAATTAGATGAGTACCGCATCGTTGTTTTTCGGGATGGTCGTGTTTTTATTCATGGCACAAATGATATTTCGAAAGCGAAACAACTATATTATTGCGTATTCGGCTAATAGAAAGGGTTGTCAACAATGGAAAGAAGAGTACCAATCACAGTTGAAGAGGCTGTTCGTAAAGTGATGGGATTTGCTCATAACGGCTTAAAGGAGCTACTACCTATTGAATTAGCTTACGGACGTATATTAGCAGAGGATTTAGTAGCTGACCATGATGTGCCGTCATTTAATCGTTCACCGTATGACGGGTTTGCTATTAGAGCAGAAGATACGAATTTAGCAAGTTATGAAACGCCAATTGTATTTGAAGTAGTGGGTGAAATTGGTGCAGGATCGCTATTCGATGAGAAAGTAGGTCCGTTTCAAGCAGTTCGAATTATGACGGGAGCACAGATTCCGAGTGGATGTGATGCAGTTGTTATGCTAGAGCTGACTCGTCAATATGAGGAGGCTGGCAGTAAGTATATGGAATTGAAACGGTCATTCAAAACGGGCGATAATATTTCTTTTCAAGGTGAAGATGCTCGTAAAGGAACGGTTCTTGCAAAGAAAGGAACATACATTCATCCAGGTATTTCAGCTCTTCTTGCTACGTTCGGGTATAGCGAGGTGCCAGTTGCGAGAAAGCCTGTAGTTGGACTATTAGCGACTGGCAGTGAATTACTGGATGTAAACGATTCATTACAGCCAGGGAAAATCCGAAATAGTAATACGTATATGATATTGTCTCAAATCCGAAGAGCAGGCGGAAGAGTAAAATATTTTGGGAAGTTTAGCGATGATTTTTATACGTGTTTTACGGCTGTAAAAGAAGCATTAAGCCAAGTAGATATGCTCATTACAACAGGTGGTGTATCAGTAGGGGATTACGATTATTTGCCAGCTATATATGAAAAATTAGGTGCATCAGTTCTTTTCAATAAAGTTGCAATGAGGCCAGGAAGTGTTACGACTGTAGCGCAATTAAATGGCAAGTTATTATTCGGTTTATCAGGAAATCCATCTGCTTGTTACGTAGGGTTTGAATTATTTGTAAGACCTTGTATTCGGACGTATATGTTTAGTGAAAAAGCACATGTAAAAAGAGAAAAAGCGTTATTAGGAGAAGACTTTTTAAAGCCAAATCCATTTACAAGATTTGTACGAGGAAAACTAACATATAACGAAGGGCAGTTAATCGCTTATCCGTCAGGGTTTGATAAATCTAGTTCAGTTTCTTCTCTAGCAGAGACAAATATATTTATTGTACTTCCAGGTGGTACGAGAGGGTATAAAAAAGATATGTTCGTAGATGTTCTCTTGTTGGAAGATAACGAAGGTAGTGAATGGCCTTGGACATTTTATAAAGTGAGAGGTGATTCTAATGGGACAAGTGCTATTTGAGATTGTTGATATACCGATTGTAGTTGAAGAAGTAACGAATAAAGTTGCAAGAAGAGAGGCAGGTGCGATTACAACTTTTATTGGTACAGTGAGAGAATTAACAAAAGGAAGACGAACGCTATATTTAGAGTATGAAGCATATGAAACGATGGCAGTAAAACAACTTATGAGAATTGGTGAAGAAATTAGTGAAAGATGGCCGGATGCAAAAGTAGCAATTACTCACCGAGTAGGCCGGCTAGAAATAATGGATATTGCGGTAGTCATTGCAGTTTCATCACCGCATCGTAAAGTAGCTTATGAAGCGAATGAATACGCAATTGAACGTATAAAGCGAATCGTCCCAATATGGAAAAAAGAATTTTGGGAAGATGGGACGATGTGGATTGGCGATCAACTTGAAAATACACCATATCCAGCAGGAAAACCGAAGAAGGAAGAATGAGAAAATGATTACAATTTTACTGTTTGCAAATTTGCGTGAGGAAGTCGGATTAGATCGATTCGTAATTTCAGAAAAACAAGAAATGACAGTGCAGCAATTAAAAGAATGGCTCAAAGCAAACTATAGTTTACAATCGCTTGATAGAGTGATGGTGGCTGTTAATGAAGAGTTTGTAACGAATGAGGAGATGATACGAGCTGGAGATATTGTCGCATTCATCCCGCCTGTTAGTGGTGGATAATAAGCGTTTCTTGAAACGATAAGAAGATGCTATATATAAATTCGAATACGAGAAGGGATGAGTTCTATGCTTACTCAAGAACAAATAATGAATGCGTTAAAACATGTAGAGGATCCAGAATTACACAAAAGTATTGTGGAGTTAAACATGGTTAGAAATATACAAATGAATGGAACAGAGGTTAAACTTGAAGTAGTGCTAACGATTCAAGGGTGTCCGTTAAAATCAAAAATTCAACAAGATATTGAAGAATCGCTTCACGCAATTGGTGCCTCTAAAGTGGCTGTAACATTTAGTTCTATGACAAAAGAAGAACGTGCAGTCTTAACAGAGAAGTTAAAGAAAAATACTAGAACAGAAACTGGTATGCCAAGCATGCTTCGTCCTGATTCAGGAGTACAATTTCTTACTGTAACGAGCGGAAAAGGTGGAGTCGGAAAATCAACTGTAACAATTAATCTTGCAACAGCTTTAGCTCGTATGGGCAAAAAAGTGGGGATATTAGATGCAGATATATATGGTTTTAGCATTCCAGCTATGATGGAAACGAATCAAAAACCAACGATGATTGATCAAACAGCAATTCCAGTTATTAGTCACGGTGTTAAAATTATGTCTATGGGATTTTTTACAGAAGGAAATAATCCGGTTATGTGGCGCGGACCGATGTTAAATAAATGGATTCAAAATTTCCTTGCGAATACGCACTGGGGAGAATTAGATTATTTACTTCTTGATTTACCACCTGGTACAGGAGATGTTGCTATTGATGTTGCAGCAATGATTCCGCAGGCGAAAGAAATTATTGTTACAACACCACATAATGTAGCTTCATTCGTAGCATCTAGAGTAGGCGTAATGGCAAAACATACGAAACACGAGATTTTAGGTATTGTGGAAAACATGGCTTATTATGAAGAACAAGATGGATCGAAAAATTATCTGTTCGGAAAAGGCGGCGGGGAAATGTTAGCAGAACAATTGCAAACAGAAGTAATCGCACAAGTACCTTTTGCAAAACGTGAAGAAAATAGCGGTTCATCTGTATATGATGAAGATTCTCTTGTTGGAGAAGTGTTTACATCGTTAGCAGAAGATATTATTTATAAAGGATAGAGGAGGAATTTTTTATGGCATGTAATATCGATCATTCTATTGAAGATGTAATGAATAAGCTCGAGAGCCAAAAGAGTTTTTTACCGGAAGTGATTTTTAAAGAGGTAAAGGGATTTTTGCAAGGTAATCATTCACAGGAAATATTAAATGATGTCTTTCATCTTCTAAAAAAGTATGACTTAGTTAGTGAAGAAGAAAGAGAGACGAGAAATACTCAATTATTGCTGATTATAAAATAAATACGCTTTGGCTTTTGTTTTGTAACAGGAGGGGTAAATGTAATGAATATGAAGAAGATGATTGAAACGATAGAAGCAACAAAAATGACTGATGAAGAATTATCGATTACTCATTTACATCAAAAGCTCGTGAAGTTATATAGTAAAAAAAATGTTGCTCATTATACGGAGTTATTAAAATATATTTTATCCTTATCCGTGCAGCTTGATTTACATTTCGTATTGAAATATTTTGGTGTGCGACCGGTTGTTGCTATAGACGAGCGTATGCAATTTCAAGAGATATTTAAATGTTTAGCTAATAAGGATGATAATGGGGAATGGTTTTTAAATTTCGTTTCTTTATATGTAGGGCTAATTGTAGTTCTTCACTTTGATGAAAAAGTGATTGAGAGAAGTTTTTTCGATGCTATGGTAGTGGGTGAAGGGAATGAAATATAAGGATCTTGCCCATAACATCTTTCTATTTAATAGCTATAATTAGTCTTTTGATTGGCTATGTAAATATGAAGGTAACGAATTAATAAAAAGTGTTCTTCAGTTGTTTCCATCGTTTTTTCATGTTACCATTAAGCGAATTTTTCATAGGGAGAGAAAGCGATGAAATGGATTTATTTTATTATGATTAACGTTATAGCTTTTAGCCTTATGGGGCTTGATAAACGAAAAGCGAAGAAGAAACAGTGGAGAACGCCAGAAAGTACGTTGTTTTTATCAGCAGCAGCTGGGGGAGCAGTTGGAGCTTGGATTGGTATGTATATGTTTCATCATAAAACTCATAAAAAGAAATTTGTTTTCGGCATACCGTTACTTGTTGTAATAACGGTATGTTTATTATTCGTTGTATGAGAAATGTCGAAAGAAATGCAGATTGATTATTGGTAAAGTGAGCACGTGGGAACGTATAATGGAGAAAAAATGAGAAGAGGAGAAAAAGGAAGATGGGGAGTCAATCAGCAGAGCAAAAAAAAGGGATTATATATGCGGCTGGTGCGTATACGATGTGGGGAATACTACCAATCTATTGGAAATGGGTTGAGGAAGTCCCAGCAGATGAAATATTAGCACACCGCATCGTTTGGGCATTCGTGTTTATGTTAATCGTATTAGGTGTTACGAAGAGATTTCGTCAGTTTATTGGAGAGTTCGTGAATCTTTTTAAACGACCTAAATTATTAATGTCGTTAACAATAGCTTCAGTCTTGATTAGCGGAAACTGGTTTGTCTACATATGGGCCGTTAATCATAATCATGTCATAGAAGCAAGTCTTGGCTATTATATTAATCCGCTTATTAGTATTTTACTTGGTACAGTCGTTTTAAAGGAAAAGTTAAACTTTTGGCAATACGTTGCAGTTGGTTTAGCTGGAGTAGGGGTTATCATTTTAACAGTACGTTTCGGGGCTATTCCATGGGTTTCTTTATCACTTGCCCTTTCATTTGGATTATATGGATTAACGAAAAAATTGTTAAACTATGATGCGACAATTGGACTTACGATGGAAACGATGTTAGTGACGCCGTTTGCGATTATTTATTTAGTAATGACAGGAGTACATGGTTTCGGCTCATTTGGCTCGATTTCAATGTTATCGACATTACTATTAATAGGGGCGGGCATTGTTACAGCATTGCCACTTTTTTATTTTGCAAAAGGAGCCCAACTTATTCCGCTTTATATGGTAGGGTTTTTACAATATATTGCACCAACAATTAGTTTGATTTTAGGTGTATTCGTATTTGGTGAACATTTCACATCTACTCATATGATTGCATTCTTTTGTATATGGGTTGCATTATTTGTATTCTCGGTAGCGAAAACAAAGTTCTTGGTGCAGAAACAACCGAAATTTATAAAAAATAAATCAGCAAAAGTATCGTAATGCGTAGTATTTTCTACGCATTTTTCTTTATACTGATACTATAGGATTTCCATTATAGCTAGTAGGGAGCTGAGAACGTGGAAACGATTTTACATAACGATCCGCTTATGGCCGCTGTAATTTCATGGTTTTTAGCACAATTAACGAAAGTAGTCTTTAAATTATTTAAAACGGGCGAATTTGATTTTGCAAAGTTTTTCGCTTCAGGTGGGATGCCAAGTTCTCATGCTTCAACTGTTACAGCACTGGCGACAGGTGTTGGCGTTGTGGAAGGTGTGGAAAGTACTTTATTTGCAATTGCTGCTATTTTTGCCATTATAGTTATGTATGATGCTTCAGGAGTAAGGCTTGCGGTAAGTAAACAAGCGAAAATATTGAATGAGTTTTTTCACGGTAGACAAACAGAATATAAGAAGTTAAATGAACTTGTCGGGCATACGCCGTATGAAGTAGTAGTTGGTGCTTTATTAGGGATTATTGTCGGAGTAGGATATTGTTTATGAGCAGAACATTTTATATGTTCTGCTTTTCTTTGTATTCATACATATTCAGCTACTTTCTTGAATATCGTTATACGGATTTCAAAAGGGTGGGTGAGTAACTTGTTATTATATGAAAAAGCGCATGAAGAAATAGCGAGAAGAGCAACTGCACTTCAATCGATGCAATGGCAAGATGGTACGTGGCGATTTTGTTTTGAAGGAGCTCCGTTAACAGATTGCCATATGATTTTTTTATTAAAATTATTAGGTAGAGATAAAGAGATAGAACCGTTTGTAAAAAGATTAGCATCACTTCAAACAAATGAAGGAACATGGAAATTGTATGAAGATGAAGTGGGTGGTAATTTATCTGCTACCATTCAATCTTATGCCGCCTTACTTGCATCAGGAAAATATACAAAAGAAGATGCGAATATGAAGCGAGCGGAAAATTTCATTAAGGAACGCGGAGGCGTGGCGCGTGCTCATTTTATGACGAAGTTTTTATTAGCGGTTCATGGAGAATATGAATATCCTTCACTCTTTCATTTGCCAACACCAATCATGTTTCTACAGAATGATTCTCCCCTCAGTATATTTGAATTGAGTAGCTCAGCACGTATCCATTTAATTCCGATGATGCTCTGTTTAAATAAAAGGTTTCGAGTAGGGAAAAAGTTATTGCCAAATTTAAATCACATTGCAGGCGGGGGCGGAGAATGGTTTCGGGAGGAGCGGTCTCCGTTGTTTCAAACGTTAGTAAGTGATGTAAAACAAATTATCTCGTATCCACTCTCGTTACATCATAAAGGGTATGAGGAAGTCGAACGATTTATGAAAGAGCGTATTGATGAAAATGGAACGTTATATAGTTACGCAACTGCCTCGTTTTATATGATTTATGCTTTACTTGCGTTAGGGCATTCTCTTCAATCATCAATAATTCAAAATGCTATAACCGGGATAACATCTTATATATGGAAGATGGAAAGCGGTAATCATTTGCAAAACTCTCCTTCAACTGTATGGGATACAGCTTTACTCAGCTATGCGTTACAAGAGGCCCACGTTCCGAAAGATAATAAAATGCTTCAAAATGCAACAGCATATTTATTAAAAAAACAGCATACAAAAAAAGCTGATTGGAGCGTACATGCTTCAGCGCTTACTCCAGGTGGTTGGGGTTTTTCGGATGTAAATACGACAGTTCCAGATGTTGATGATACAACAGCTGTACTAAGAGTGTTGGCAAGGAGTAGAGGAAACGAAAAGGTAGATCATGCTTGGCAGAAAGGGATTAATTGGGTTAAAGGATTACAAAATAATGATGGGGGCTGGGGAGCTTTTGAAAAAGGTGTGACGAGCAATATATTAGCAAAATTACCAATCGAAAATGCAAGTGATATGATTACAGATCCTTCTACACCAGATATTACAGGGAGGGTGTTAGAGTTTTTCGGGACATACGCGCAAAATGAATTACCTGAGAAACAAAAACAAAGTGCGATAAATTGGTTAATGAATGTACAAGAGGAAAATGGATCATGGTATGGGAAATGGGGGATTTGTTATATATATGGTACGTGGGCTGTTATGACAGGCTTACGGTCATTCGGAATTCCATCTAGCAATCCATCATTAAAACGTGCAGCTTTATGGCTTGAACATATACAGCATAAAGACGGTGGATGGGGAGAATCATGCCACAGTAGTGTGGAGAAAAGGTTCGTTACTTTACCATTTAGTACACCATCCCAAACGGCATGGGCGCTAGATGCTCTCATTTCTTACTATGATACAGAAACGCCAATTATTCGAAAAGGTATTTCATATTTGCTTGCGAATCCTTATGTGAATGAAAAATATCCTACTGGAACAGGTTTACCAGGTGGGTTTTATATTCGTTACCATAGCTATGCCCATATATATCCACTACTTACTTTGGCACATTATATAAAAAAATATAGAAAATAAACCGAGAGATACCTCTCGGTTTATTTTGTTGGGTAGTAGGTCCCTGTTGAAAAGAATAAGGTTGTGTTTTCCTTATTTTTCAGTTGACTGGCGTTTTTGACGTGCATCAGCGGCATTTGCACGTGCATTTGCTTCTAAGTCATTGTGGTCAGCAAGTTCACGAGAGAACTCTACATCAATGCCATCAGTAGCTTTGTTTTGTTTGAAATTTTTTTTGTTCATTCGACACAATCTCCTTGCACTTTATCCCGCTTTAATGGGCAGTAAGACCCGACCTCAAAATTCAGCGAAAGCAAAGAAGTTAGGTGGGGATCGGGCTACCCATAAAAGTCCGATTGGTGAGGGCTGATAATCAGTGGGGGGAAGAAAACCCCCACTGATTAAAGTTTCACTTTATGCGACGTTGCAAAGTTAGTTTGACACAAATAGACTTTTTTATACAAAGAGGAATTGGAAAGTAAAAAGCCGAAATATACAGTATAAGTAATAGAAATGGGGGATAGCAATGGAGTTTTTAAACGGGAAAACAGCTGTTGTAACAGGAGCTGCACAGGGAATTGGAAAAGAGATTGCAAGGGTGTATGCAAAGCTAGGGGCGAAAGTATTAATTAGCGATGTAAATGAAGAGAAGCTACAAAAAACGACACGTGAGTTATCGGACGAAGGATATGAAGTGTGCTCATATCGATGTGATGTGAGTAATCAAAATGAAGCGAAATCGTTAATTGAATATGCGGTTCAAAAATTCGGTACATTACATATTTTGGTGAATAACGCTGGGATTACAAGAGATGCAATGTTACATAAAATGGAGAAGTCTGCTTGGGAACAAGTATTACAAGTGAACTTAACCGGTGTTTTTTATTGTATGCAACCAGCGCTTCTTTACATGAGACAACAAGGGTATGGGCGCATTATTAATATATCTTCAATTAGTAGGGAAGGAAACATAGGTCAAGCAAATTATGCGGCTACGAAGGCAGGCGTTGTAGGTTTAACGAAAACGGCAGCGAAAGAAGTTGGAAGTTTCGGTATTACGTGTAATGCGATTTGTCCAGGGTTTATGGATACAGATATGACAAAAACGATACCAGATAAAGTGAAAGAAAAGATGGTTGGTGCGATTCCAGTTGGTAGAATTGGAACCCCAGAAGATATTGCGAACGCAGCAGCCTTTTTAGCATCAGAATACGCATCCTATATTACAGGAGAAGTATTAAATGTGAGCGGAGGACTGCAAGTTTAAAGACATACATAATGAAAAGAACCTGACCGGATAGGTCAGGTTCTTTCTCATTAATTTAAGTTAAGCCAAACGCTCTTCACTTCTGTATAGTTATTTAATGCATAAGATCCCATTTCACGACCAAGACCGGATTGTTTAAATCCTCCAAATGGAGATGCTGCATCAAAGACGTTATAACAGTTTACCCATACTGTACCAGCACGTACTTTACTTGCAACGTAGTGTGCTGTTTTAACATTTTCTGTCCACACACCAGCTGCTAAGCCGAATTGTGATTTATTTGCACGTTCAATTACTTCATCAATATCGTTAAATGGTATTGCAGAAATAACTGGACCGAAAATTTCTTCTTTTGCAATCGTCATTTCATCATTAACGTCAGCGAATACAGTAGGGGAAACGAAGTATCCTTGATCGAATGGATTACTTCCTCCGCATAGTACTTCAGCACCTTCTTCAATTCCTTTTTCAATGTAGCCCATTACACGTTTTTGTTGTTCTTCAGAAACGAGAGGACCGATTGTAGTTTCTGGACTTAAGCCAGCACCTTGATTTAATTTTTTAGAGTAAAGGACAAGGTCAGCCATGACATTATCATACATTTTCTTCGGAACAAATAAACGTGATCCAGCAGAGCATACTTGTCCTTGGTTAAACATAACACCAGAAAGTGCACCAGGAATCGCGCGAGATAAATCAGCATCTGGCAGGATGATATTTGGTGATTTACCGCCTAGCTCAAGTGTAACGCGCTTTAATGTTTCAGATGCTTGGCGCATAATTTGCTTACCGACTGGAGTAGAACCAGTAAATGCAATTTTATCAACGAGTGGATGATTAACAAGAGCTTGTCCAGCTGATTCACCGAATCCAGGAACGATATTAATAACACCTTTCGGGAATCCAGCTTCTTCAATTAATTCAGCTAAGTATAGTGCGGATAGTGGAGTTTGTTCTGCAGGTTTTAAAACGATTGTACATCCTGTAGCAAGCGCTGCTCCCATTTTCCACATTGCCATAAGAAGCGGGAAGTTCCAAGGGATAATTTGACCAACGACACCAACAGCTTCATGGCGTGTATAGTTAAAGTAATCACCGGAAACAGGAATTGTTTGACCAACGATTTTCGTCGCCCAGCCGGCATAATAGCGCATATGTTCAATTGCGAGTGGTATGTCTGCTGCCATTGTTTCACGGATTGGCTTTCCGTTATCTAACGTTTCAAGCTGTGCAAGCTCTTCTTTATGTTCTTCCATTAAATCAGCTAACTTGTACATAAGCCGGCTTCGCTCAGCAGTGCTCATGCGAGACCAAGGACCTTCGTCAAAAGCCATGCGAGCTGCAACGACAGCTTTATGAATATCTTCGCGACCAGCTTCAGAAACGACGGCAAGTGTTTCGCCAGTTGCTGGGTTAGGTGTGTTAAATGTTTTTCCGGAAGCGCTTTCAACGAATGATCCATTCACATATAACTTTTTTGTACCTTGAAGAAATTTCTCTACCTTTTCATGAAGATTTACAGCTAGTTGACTCATTGTATAACCCCCTTGAAAATATAATTAAACGCAGTACGAGACGGCGTTTATTCCGAAATCAAGGATGTAGGAACTAGATGGAAAGCCTCTAATTAAAATCATAATTAACAAATACTGAAAATTCAAATTTCATTTGTGTTACAATTGTAAAAAATATGTAATGTAAGAGAATCTTCTATATGATTATAAAAAATCCTGCTTGTTTTTGCTTTCTAGTAGGAAAAACTAGAAGAACAATGGTACAATAATACATCGTGAGAGGAGGGAGAAAAATGAAGAATTATCATGATGATCCACGCTTTCGAATCGCCCATAGAGAAGCGTTAATTGGTCTTGGACTTGCTATTATCAATTTTATAATATGGTACGGATTTGCTTATGGGCTTGGTAGTAAAAATCCAAGTGAATATACATATGTATTTGGTTTTCCAGCATGGTTTTTTTATAGCTGTATCGTTGGATTTATCGTTATGGTTATTTTACTTAGTTTAGTTGTTCGTTTTGTATTTCAAGATATTTCACTCGATGAGGAAGAAAAAAGTGAGGAATAATAGATGAATTGGTATGTAATCATTCCAATGATAATTTCGTTTATCGTTGTATTTTTAATTGGTGTATATGCTTCAAGACGTGTACAAGCGACTGCCCATAATAAATTTTTGCAAGAATATTTTTTAGGTGGGCGTGAGCTCGGTGGTTTATTATTAGCAATGACAATGATTGCTACGTACGGTAGTGCTAGTAGCTTCATTGGTGGCCCTGGTATAGCATACAATATGGGGCTTGGATGGGTATTGTTATCTGCGATTCAAGTTGTAACAGGGTATATCGTTTTAACGGTTATCGGTAAAAAGTTTGCAATTATCGCTAGGAAGATGGAAGCCATTACTCTTATTGATTATTTAAAGGGAAGATATAATAATAAAGCAGTTGTCATACTTTCTGCGTTATGTATTATTATCTTTTTATTTTCAGCAACAGTAGCTCAGTGGGTCGGCGGTGGCCGATTAATTGAGTCGCTAACGGGTCTCTCTTATACAACAGCACTATTTTTATTTACTTTTTCTGTACTTGTGTACGTATTAATTGGTGGATTTCGTGCAGTTGCTCTATCAGATACATTATTAGGTATCATTATGTTAGTTGGAACGACAATCATTTTAATTGCTACTGTCATTGCCGGTGGTGGAATTGAAAAGATTATGCAGGAACTTGTTCAAATCAATCCAAATTTAATTACACCATTCGGAGCGGATGGTAGTTTAACGAAAACATATGTGACATCATTTTGGATTTTAATTGGAATTGGCGTTGTCGGTTTACCGCAAATTAGTGTGCGTGCCATGTCTTATAAAAATTCAAAAGCGATGCATCAAGCGTTAATAATTGGGACGATTGTTGTGGGTACAATTATGATTGGTATGCATTTAACGGGTGTGTTCGCACGAGTCGTACTTCCAGGTATAACGGTACCAGATAAAGTAATGCCGCTACTCGCGATGGAGGTGTTACCTCCCTGGTTAGCTGGAGTTTTCTTAGCTGCACCGATGGCAGCGATTATGTCTACAGTAAACTCGCTATTGTTACTTGTAAGTTCATCAATCATTAAAGATATATACGTAAATTACATAAATAAAGATGCGGCAGATAGTACGATTAGAAAAGGGAGTTTATGGATTACTGCTATCGTAGGACTGCTCGTTTATGCAGCAGCAATTAAACCACCTGATTTTTTAATATGGTTGAATTTATTTTCTTTCGGTGGATTAGAAGCAGCATTCATTTGGCCGATCGTATTAGGGTTATATTGGAGGAAAGGAAATGCAACAGGAGCGCTTGCATCTATTTTAGTTGGGGTAAGCTCATATATGTGTATCCATCTTTTCTATCCAAATCCGTTCGGTATACATACAGTTGTCTTCCCAATTTGTTTTGCGTTTATCGCTTATATCGTTGGAAGTATGAGTGCTGTAAAGAAAACAGTATAGGTTAGTGGGAGAACGTAGTCCTTAGAGGACTGCGTTTTTTCGTATAAATTTGTTCTTTTTATTCTGTAATCCTGTGAATATTCATAAATTAATAACAATTGAGGGGATGGAGTTGAGGGTGATGAAAAAAGTATTGTTTTTAGGAGACCCGGGAATTGATGACTCTTTGGCAATTATGTATGGATTGTTACATCCTGATATTGATATTGTTGGTGTAGTAACTGGATATGGAAATGTAACGCAAGAAAAGGCGACAAGTAATGCGGCATATTTATTGCAACTGGCAGGGCGGGAAGACATACCTGTTATTAATGGTGCGAAAATCCCTTTATCTGGAGATATTACAACGTATTATCCAGAAATTCATGGGGCGGAAGGTTTAGGACCAATTCGACCGCCAAAAAATCTTTCTCCAAATATAAAGCCTTTTTGTGAGTTTTTTGACATACTTGAAAAATATAAAGGAGAATTAATTATAGTTGATGCTGGTAGGTCAACGACACTTGCGACAGCATTTATTTTAGAAAAACCATTGATGAAGTATGTGAAGGAATATTATATAATGGGCGGTGCTTTTTTAATGCCTGGCAATGTGACACCAGTCGCAGAAGCGAATTTTCATGGTGATCCTATTGCATCACAATTAGTAATGCAAAATGCCAAGAATGTGACATTGGTGCCGCTTAATGTTACATCTGAAGCTATAATTACGCCAGAGATGGTAAAGTACATTACGAAACATTCTAAAACGAGTTTTAATAAATTAATTGAACCGATTTTTACGTATTATTATAAAGCTTATAGAAAATTAAATCCGAAAATAACAGGGAGTCCAGTACATGACGTCGTTACAATGATGGTTGCGGCAAATCCCTCTATTTTGGACTATGTATACCGCCGTGTCGATGTAGATACAGTAGGGATTGCAAAAGGAGAGAGTATTGCTGATTTTCGTCCTCAACCTGATGCAAAAGCTTTAAAGAATTGGGTTCGAATTGGTTGGTCGTTACACTATAAAAAATTCCTCGAAGATTTCGTTAAAATTATGACGTAGACATGATGGGAGAATACAAGTTAAAATAATGGAGATGATTACTAAAATAATCATCTCCATTATTTTGTTTGTAAGAGATAGATAGAGAAGAGCTACACAATAGGAGAGGAATTTTACTTGAAAAAAACTATAGTATGCGCAGTGATTGTGGGTATTTTCGTTTTGCTAATATCGGGTAATTTTTTAGTGAAAAAAGTTTGGAGTTCGAATAATGATGATGCGCAGTATATCGCATCCTTTATTGAAGAACATAAAGATGAAAAAAATAGCGCGCTTCTAGTAAAAAGAAATGATAAAGTCGTTTATTCTGTAAATCCGAATGTTGTATTGCCAGTTGCTAGTACAATGAAATTAATTGTGGCGCTTGAATTTACGAAACAAGTTACGGAAGGGAAAATTGATTCGTCTAGTTTTGTTTCCATAAATGATGTGAATCGTTATTATGTACCGAATACAGATGGTGGTGCGCAAGATAGATGGCAAAGGTATTTGGAGAAGACAGGTAAGATAACTGAAGGAGCGATTTCTTTAGAAGAAGTGGCAAAAGGAATGGTTAAGTTTAGTTCGAATGCGAATGCTGAATATTTAATGGAAGTGTTAGGGTTAGATAATATTAATCGGAATTTACAAAGTTTATCGCTTCCAGCACATCAGCCGCTATTTCCAATCGTTTCATCTTTATACATTCCAGGATATTTGCATAAAGAACTACACGTTCCGAAATATAAAATAGAGAAAAAGTTAAAAGAAATGTCTCAAGAGCAATATCGTCAATATGCGATGATTATTCATGAGCGCTTAAAAAAGAAGGGACCATTATTACAGAAGGAAATTCCTCTTTATTTAGAGGAACGTTACGATAAAATTTGGTCAGATCGATTGCCAGCTGCTTCTGCAAACGATTATATGGTACTGCTTCAAAAGGCAAATCATAAGGGTGGACTGACAGAAGCAGAAGAAAAAGTATGGGCTAACATCGTTGAAACAGATATGAGCGCTAAGAAATACCGTAAAACATTTAGACATGCAGGGCAAAAAAACGGCTATACGCCATGGACAGTTACAAAAGCAGTTTATGCGATGGATAAACGGGGGAACTGTACAGAAATAGTGTTTTTAGCAAATAATTTAAATGAGGACGACAGTGCAGAAATACGGAAACATTTAGCAAACTTGCATTTCCAAGTGTTGCAAAGTGATAAGTATGATGCGACTTTTATTAAATAAACTCGGTGCAGAGAGCACCGAGTTTATTTTTGTGTACAAGCACTTTTTTGCTATCTCTGGGTATGATGGGTAGTAATACTTAGGTGAAAGGGGAAAAGGTGATGAAACAAAGTAAAGAAGAGTTTATAAAGAGTGAAGGCGCTGATTTCCCTGGGAAAACATATGTGGATTGTGTATTACAACATGTATTTAATTTTCAACGAAATTACTTATTGAAAGATATGTTTCAAGTGCATAAAGCGCATATTACGATGCTGATGGAAGAAAATTTAATGAAAAAGGAAGAAGCTAAAGTTATATTACACGCGTTAAAAAAGGTAGAGGGAATGCCAGAAGAGCAATTGCTCTATACAGAGCAGCATGAAGATCTCTTTTTTTTAGTGGAACATTTAATTTCTCAAGAAGCAAAAAGCAATTTTGTAAGTAATATGCATATTGGTAGAAGTAGAAATGATATGGGTGTCACGATGTATCGCATGAGTTTAAGACGGTATGTATTACGATTAATGGAACATCATTTGTTATTGCAAGAGAGTATATTGCAACTTGCTGCTGATCATAAGGAAACGATTATGCCAGCTTATACCCATACACAACCAGCGCAGCCAACGACATTTGGTCATTATACGTTAGCGATTTATGATACGATGCAGAGAGATTTAGAACGCATGAAAAAAACGTACAAACTTTTAAATCAGTCTCCAATGGGAGCCGCTGCGCTAGCTACAACAAGTTTCCCAATTAAACGAGAGCGAGTTGCCGAGTTACTTGGGTTTACAAATGTAATTGAGAACTCATATGATGCTGTTGCTGGAGCGGATTATTTATTAGAAGTTAGCTCTTTACTTATGGTAATGATGACGAATACGAGCAGATGGATCCATGACTTCTTACTATTAGCGACGAAAGAATATGATGGTATTACTGTGGCGAAGCCATATGTGCAAATTAGTAGTATTATGCCGCAAAAGCGAAATCCAGTTTCCATTGAACACGCCCGTGCAATTACGAGTAGTGCTTTAGGAGAAGCATTTACAGTATTTCAAATGATTCATAATACACCATTTGGTGATATTGTTGATACAGAGGATGACTTGCAGCCATACTTATATAAAGGGATTGAAAAGACTATTCGTGTTTTTTCTATTATGAATGCAGTTATTCGAACGATGAAGGTTGAGGAAGAAACGTTGAAAAATCGTTCCTATAAACATGCAATTACGATAACTGATTTCGCAGATGCTTTAACAAAAAACTATGACATTCCATTTCGGCATGCGCATCATGCAGCGAGTGCTATTGCAAATATGTTATTGGAGCAGAAAAAGGAGCTTCATGAATTACATTTGAAAGATGTGAATATGTACTTACAAGAAAAATTTAATATAACTTTATTAGAAAAAGAGTGGAAAGAAATTATATCGCCAAAAGCTTTTATACAAAAAAGAAATGTATACGGTGGGCCGAGTAAAAAAGAAATGGAGCGCATGATTAACAATCGAAAAGAGTTATTTCAGCAAGAAGAAGAGGTATTTGAAAAGGAAAAACAGAGAATTTTACAAGCTGAAAATAATTTGAATACGTTAGCTTTGAATATTATTGAATCGTAAAAGAGGGATTTAGTGAATTAATCGCCAATACCTTAATAAAACTATAAATAGAGAGAAGAGATTGTCGATGATTCAATTGCATGTATATGAAGAGATTGTTAATTTTAAAGAAGAGGTTACACCATTTCTAGAAAAGAATGAGCAGGAAAATAATCTCATATTAGGCGTATTACAAATGGTCCACCAACCGATATTTATGGGGATAGCGAAACAAGGAGAAGAAATTGCGGTTGTATTTCTTCAAACAGAAGAGAAGAAACAAATTATTGTTGCTACGTCTGAAATTGCGGAAGAGGACATCGTGGAACTTGCAAAAAAATTAGCGGAAGTATATCCAAATGTTCCTGGATTAATCGGTAATAAGAAAATTGTACAGAGATTAGCCGAAGAGATTGCAGTGTTAGCAAATAAGAAAACTACTGTTGCGATGGAGCAAGGTATATATGAATTAAAACAAGTGAAGAAAAAGTGGAACGGAGATGAAGTCTTTCGAGAAGTAAATAGTGATGAGCTAACATTAATAGAACAGTGGATATACCAATTTTGCGAAGATGTGAATCTTCCTACTACGAAAGAGGAAGCAAAACAAACGGCACATACATTAATTACTAATCATCGTTTATTTGGTCTAGAAGTAGATGGAAAACTTGTTTCTGTAGCAGCAAAAACACGTCCAACTAAAAATAATATAACAGTTAATTTCGTATATACGCCGAAAGAAGAAAGGAAAAAGGGATACGCATCTAATTGTGTAGCGGCACTTAGTCAACGTATGTTAGATGAAGGTTACAAAACAACGACATTATATACGGACCTGGCAAATCCAACATCGAATAAAATTTATCAAGAAATTGGTTATGAACAAATTGCGGAGTCTGTGCTTATATTTTTAGAGAAGTAGAACAAAAAGGCGTGCTAAAATAGCACGCCTTTTTGTTATTCATCAATTCTAATAACCTCGCCTTGAGGGAAGTCTTCAGTTTCTAGTAAGTTACGAATAGCTTTCGCAACGTATTCGGGTGATAATAGCTTTCCTTCTTCTTTTAATGCGATGAATCGATCTAAATTTGTGAAGTCTTCTCTATTTGTTTCCCGAATTTGTGCTTGCATATTTGTATCAACAACACCAGGTGCAAAAGCGACGATTTTTACTGGAAATTCTTTTGCTGCTTCTTCGGTTGCTACGCACTGTGTAAACATATTTACGCCAGCTTTCGTTGTACAATAAGCGCCCCATCCGAAGTATGGATTTTTTCCTGCACCAGATGAAATGTTTATAACACGTTTATCTACTTTCCATTCTTTCGTATGTTTCATGAAAGTGGAGGTGAGAATCATAGGTGCAAGTAAATTAATGTGAACGTTCGTAATGAATTGTTCACTTTCTGCTTTTTCAATTGGCTTCATAGGAGCAACCGTACCCGCATTATTAATTAAATGAATAGAAGATACACTGTCTTCTTGAATAGATGAAATGATTTTGTTAAAGTTCGTTTCTAAATTATGTACATCTTGAAGATCTAAGGAGTGGAGAACACAATTGCTATTATATTGTTCTGCGAGTTTCGTAAGCTCTTTATTTTCTCTTCTAGAAATAGAGATGACAGTTGTATTTTTTTCTAACAATTGTGTGGCAATAGCCTCACCTAAACCTTGTGAAGTTCCTGTTATAATAACGTAGCGCATAGTTTTATAAACCCCTCTCATATGTGCGGAATTTTGTTGGACAACGTACATTGTATAGTTTGTCTACATTTTATAGTATAGAGCACTTTTTACTATAATTGAAATGAGATGATTGTGTGCCTTTTATGAATCGCTTTACTACAACAGTAACTGGTGCCGTCACGTTCACTGGGAACACGTTAGGACTAAGTCCGACATCACCTGCACCAGGTAATAATTTTGGTACGATTGATGTATTCACAACGGTGAATACATCACTTCAAGTACCTGGATTCCCAGCAGGAACGACGAATGATTGGCCATTAAATTCTTCGAGTGCAATTTTAAACCTTCCAGCAGGGAGTACCGTCTTATACGCAGAACTTGTGTGGGCTGGCACATACCGGACTGATACTGAGGATGTTACTGCGTTTTTAAATGATGATATCACCTTTACAACACCAGTGGGAACATTTTCTGTTGCACCAGACCCAACAACTGCGCAGCAAGGTTCAGTAGGGAAGCAGTTTTATTATAGTCGCTCTGCTAATGTAACGAACCTTGTTAGTGCGGCTGGGGCCGGCACATATACTACAGGTGCCGTGCCAGCTGCAAGAACATCAGCTGATTCAACAATTAGTCGTTCAGTTGGCTGGACGCTTGAGGTTGTGTATCAAAATGCAAGTTTACCACTTCGAAATTTGTCAGTATATGCAGGTCAAGAAATTATTGATGCTTCATCACCACCAGTTGATGCTACTATTTCCGGATTTGCTACGCCAGCTACAGGAGCTGTAACAGGAAGGGTACTTGTAACTGCTCAAGAAGGTGATTCTAACATTTCTGGAGATCAACTTCGCTTTGGACCGAATGCGAGTGCTACAGTTGCATTATTCGGGCCGAGAAACCCTGCAAATAATTTCTTCCAGTCTCAAATTTGTAATGACAGCGGAAATTTAGATACGAGCGGTACATTTGGAGATTTAAATCAGCCGTTAGGGGTAGCTTTGGCTGTCCGAAGACAGGGGTGGGATATTACGAATGTAGATGCCTCCGCATCTTTAGTAAACAATCAAACGTCAGCAACTGTTCGATTTGTTACAAATGGAGACGGATACGCTGCAGCTGGTTTTGGTGTTCAAATTGATGCAACAGGTCCAATTATTAATCCTGTTAAATCGGTCAATAGAACAGTCGCAGGGGTAGGGGATACTCTCACTTATACGATTACGGTCCCAAATACAGGAACAGGAAGTGCAGAAAACGTTGTATTACGTGATAGTATTCCGAGCGGAACGACGTTTGTTGCAGGTAGTGTAACGATAGGGGGGGTAACGCAGCCGAATGCAAACCCTGCTAATGGAATTAATTTAGGAACAATCCCAAATAACACGCAAAGAGTTGTTACATTTCAAGTACGAATAACATCGTTTCCGAACCCAAACCCTATTCCAAATCGGGCAATGGTGTCATATCAATTCCGTCCTTTTGTCGGTAGTTCTCCTATTACAAGTACATCTTCTTCAAATACAGTACAAACGACAGTGAACCAAGCAACTATAAGTATGCAAAAATCTGTAGATTTACAGACTGCGACACTTAATGATGTATTAACATACACAGTTAATGTCACAAATAATGGGAATGTTGCTGCAAACAATGTAATTTTTGTTGATAGTATTCCTGCAGGAACAACATTTGTCGCAAACAGCGTTACGGTAAATGGAGTAGCACGTCCAGGAGCAAATCCAGCAAGTAGTATTAATCTAGGAAGTATTAATGCCTCGCAAACGACTGTAGTGCGATTTCAAGTTCGAGTAACATCTAATCCTCTTGTCAACCCAATTCCGAACCGTGCGAGTGCAACATTTACCTTTACTCCAGTGCCTGGTCAACAACCAGTTTCAGGGCAAGCGACAAGTAATACTGTAGTTACGACAATTAATATAGCTGATATAACAACGAGAAAAACAGTGGATAAAGCTTTTGCAACGGTTAACGACGTTCTTACGTACACGGTAACAATTCAAAATACAGGAAATGTACTTGCAACGAACGTTATTTTTCAAGATCCAATCCCAATTGGAACGACATTTATCGCAAATAGTGTGACTGTGGATGGGATTTCACAACCTGGGGCAAATCCAGCGACTGGGTTTACAGTAGCTAATATATCTCCTGGCGGAAGTAGGACTGTTACATTTCAAGTACGAGTTACATCTACACCATCGGGAGGTACGATTGCGAATCGCGGAAATGTATCTGCTAATTTCGTCGTTATTCCGAATCAGCCACCGATAACAATTAATAGACAAACGAATACAGTTGTGACACAAGTTAATACAGGCGGTTTAAATGTAATAAAAGAAGTAAATACAACGCAAGCGGCGGTAGGTGATACTTTAACATACACAATTGCCGTCCAAAATACAGGAAACGTTTCGTTAACAAATGTATTTTTCCAAGACGCTATTTCTTCTGCTGTTTCATTTGTTGCAAATTCTGTAACAATTAATGGAGTACCACAAAGTGGATTGAATCCGAATACAGGATTTTCTCTTCCTAATATCCCTGCGGCTCAAACAGTCGTAGTTACATTTGATGTAGTAATTGTACAGGATCCAGAAAATGAAGATATTTTAAATCAAGCAAATGTAACAGCAAGTTTTCAAGTGAATCCGAGTGAACCACCCGTAACAATCAATGTTCCGAGTAACATTGTGAATACAACTGTACAATCAGGTAACTTTGAAGTTGTGAAATCAGTGAATACAGATGTTGCAACTGTAGGGGATGTTTTAGTATATACAATTGAAATCATAAATGCAGGTAGTGTGCCAGCTACGAATGTATTTTTCCAAGATTCAATTCCACAAGGGACATTATTTATTGAAAACAGTGTATTGGTTAATGGTATTTTACAAGAAGGTGCAGATCCAGAACTTGGATTCCCGTTAAATGATTTGCCTACTGGCGCGAATGTAATTGTTTCATTTGAAGTGTTAATTGATGAAATTCCTCAAGGAAACAATGTTGTAAATAATGCGAATGTAACTGGAGATTTCCTTGTAAATCCAACAGAGCCACCGATTACTGTAACAGAACCAAGTAATACTGTTATGACAGTCGTGAATTCTTCAGGGTTAAATGTAATGAAAAGTGTAAGTGCTACTGAAGCCGGTGTAGGAGATACGTTAACGTATACAGTTCGTATACAAAATAGTGGAACAGTAGTAGCGACAAATGTATCATTCCTTGATCCGATTCCAGTTGGAACTACTTTTGTAGCGAATAGTGTAACAATAAATGGGACACCTCAACCAGGTTTGAACCCGACAACTGGATTTCCACTTGCTAATATTCCAGTAGGAGGGATGGTAACAGTTACTTTCCAAGTAACAATCACGAGTGTACCACCAAATAGAGTTCTTCCGAATAATGCGAATGTAACTGCTGATTTCCAAGTAAGTCCTCTCCAGCCACCAATTACAATTGTAACGATTAGTAATATTGTTGTGACGCGAGTGAATGTAGGATCACTTAATATAATGAAGAGTGTAAATACACCACAAGCAGGAGTAGGGGATACGTTAACGTATACGATTCTTATTCAAAATACAGGAACTGTTCCTGCAACGAATATTATTTTTCAAGATCCAATTCCGTCCGGTACTGCGTTTGTAGCAAATAGTGTGACGATAAATGGAGTCGTTCAGCAAGGCGCGAATCCTATGGCAGGTTTCCCAGTACCAAATATTCCGGTCGGGCAAACGGCTACGATTACGTTTCAAGTTACAGTGACGAGTGTTCCGAGCGGTGGAAATGTTAGAAACCAATCGAACGTTACTGCCAGTTTTCTTATAAATCCAGCAACCCCTCCAATAACGACTGTTACAAATAGTAATTTTGTAGTGACGCAAGTAAACACAGCACAGTTAAATATACAAAAATCTTCTTCTGTACAACAAGCAGCACTTGGAGAAATTTACACGTATTCTGTTGTCATTCGAAATAACGGTACAGTAACAGCAACGAATGTCTCTTTCCTTGATCCAATTGCTCCAGAAACAACATTTGTAGCAAATAGTGTAACGATAAATGGAACGCAACAACCAGGATTTGACCCAAATGTTGGTTTTCCGCTTCCTAATATTGCAGCTGGAACATCAGTGACAGTAACGTTCCAAGTTACGGTAGTTGCACCGTCTACACGTGGAGCAGTATTAAATACAGCATCTGCTACAGCCACTTTCTTATTAAATCCTTTACAGCCACCTGTAACAACAACGAACTCAAGTAATACAACGGTAGTTACAATACCATTACCTCCTCCTGGTGAAGTAACAGCAACAAAAACAGTTGACGTTGCAACTGGAGCGGTTGGAGATGTATTAACGTATACCGTGCTCATTTCAAACGTAGGAATTATACCAGTTACAGATGTGTTCTTCCAAGATGTCATACCAGACGGAACAACGTTTGTAGAAGGTAGTGTAACGATAGGTGGAGTGCAGCAAATTGGTTTAAATCCAGAAATAGGATTTACAGTTACGCCATTATTAATCGCTGGTGGAAGTATTGAGGTCACGTTCCAAGTGACCATTACGGAAATTCCAGATAATGAAGTCATCTTAAATGATGCAGATGTTACATTTACTTCACAACCAAATCCGCAGGAACCACCGATTACAGAAACGATATTAACGAATTTAGTCGTTACGACAATTAATATAGCGTCTATTTTTCCGTTAAAACTAGTAGATAAAGAAGTAGCCACTGTAGGAGAAATATTAACGTATGATGTATTGATATTTAATTTCGGAACAGTGCCAGCGACCAATGTTCAATTTATCGATACGACTTCTGCTGGTGTAGCATTTGTACCAGGAAGTGTGAGCATCAACGGGGTATCTGCACCAGGATTAGATCCTTTCATCGGTTTTACAATTCCAGATATACCTGTAGATGATTTTGTACTTGTCACATATCAGGAAGTGGTTACAAGCATACCAGAAGGTGGTACGATTGTTAACTTTGTAGACGTTACAGCTACATTTGCTGTAAGTGAAACAGAACCACCGATTACGGAGACGACGACAAGTAATACGACATTAACAGAAATCAATGAGCCTGGTTTGAATGTTTTAAAATCAGTAAGTCAGCCAGTTGTTGCAGTAGGCGATACAATCACATATACAACAGTAGTTCAAAATACAGGGACAGTGCCAGCAACGAATGTTCAATATAGTGATGTACTACCTTCTTCTATAGCATTCGTGCCGAACAGTGTAACGATAGACGGTGTGTTACAACCTGGATTCAATCCGAATAATGGATTCCCGCTTCCAGATATAAATCCAGGTGAAAGTGTAGAAGTCACATTCCAAGTAACTGTTGTTAGTGTTCCGTCAAACGGAACAATTGCTAATACGGCAAATGTAACTGGAAGTTTTGTATTAGTACCAGGAGAACCACCAGTTATAGTAAATCAGCCAAGTAATACAACTCTCACAACTGTAAATAGAGGACGCTTTAATGTTATTAAACAAGTAAATAGAGCCGCTACTCTAGTTGGAGATGTATTGACGTATACAGTGCAAATAACGAATACAGGGACAGTAACAGCTAATGATGTTCAGTTTATTGATACCATTTCAGCAGGAGCGTCATTTGTACCAAATAGTGTAACGATAAATGGAGCCCCGCAACCAAACTTAAATCCGATTACTGGATTTGGAGTTGGAGATATACCAGTTGGTGAAACGGTTATAGTGACGTTTCAAGCGACAGTTACAAACATCCCGTCATCAGGAACAATTACGAACGTTGCAAATATAACAGGAAGCTTTACTTTAGTGCCAGGAGAACCACCAGTTGTAGTAACAGAGCCGAGTAATACGACGATAACTAGAGTGAATAGAGGACGATTTAGCGTTATAAAATCTGTAAATAAAGAAGCGACACGTTTAGGAGATACGTTAACGTATAGTGTGCAAGTTACAAATACGGGAACGGTAACAGCAACGAATGTTCAGTTTATCGATTTTCCGTCACCTAGTTTAGAATTCGTTCCTGGAAGTGTACAAATAAATGGGATTCCGCAAGTAGGATTAGATCCATTTGTAGGCTTTTCATTACCGGATCTTGCTGTAGGGGATAGCGTATTAATTACATTTGAAGTAAATGTAATCTCGGTTCCGTCTTCTAGTAGCATTATGAATACAGCGAGAGTAACGGGTGATTTCGAATTGATTCCAGGAGAACCTCCGTCTACAATTACAAATTCAAGTAATACGACGGTTACGCCGGTAAATAGAGGTAGCTTAGATATGCTAAAAGAAGTAGACCATTCAATTGTTGGCGTAGGAGAAACGGTAACGTATACGGTTCGTATATTAAATACTGGTACTGCTGATGCAATGAATGTTCAATTTATCGATGTGCTATCTCAGGAAGCTGATTTCGTTCCAAACAGTGTAACGATAAATGGGGTTCTGCAACCGGGGGTAAATCCGCAAATTGGATTTACGATACCAGATATTCCAGTTGGTGAGACGGCACTTGTAACATATAAAGCTACGATTACAAGTTTTCCGGATGGTGGAACAGTAGTAAACGTTGCTGGAGCGTTAGCAGAATATATTTTAGTACCAGGAGAGCCTCCAGTTACAGTGATGGACACGAGCAATACAGTTATTGTAACGGTAAATACTGCAATCTTATTTGTTGCAAAAGGAGCAAACTTTGAAGTAGCGATGGTAGGGGATGTTGTCACTTACGGAATTGCCGTTATAAATGATAGTACAGTTCCTGTGACCAACATTGTGTTAACGGATATCATTGATCCAAATACGTTATTTATAAATGGCACGGTAACGGTAAACGATGTAGCTCTTCCATTTGCTAATCCAAATACCGGTATTCCATTAGGTGATTTTCAGCCAAATGATGCGGCAATTATTAATTTCCAAGTTGTCATAACAGGAGGGCAAATAAATAATTTAGTCACAAATACTGCTATAGCAAATGGGCTCGCAATTGTAAATCCGAATGAGTTACCAGTAGTAGTGGAAGGTGATAGCAATACAGTTGTTATCCCGTTTATTCCTCAAAATGTCTCAACGACAGTCGTAAAAACGGCAGATTTACAGGCAGCAACGATTGGAGATGTTATTACCTTTACGACAGTTATTACAAATACGGGTGATACTGTCATACAAAATATTCGTTTTCAAGATATGTTAGATAGTAGTGTTCGATTTGTCCTTGGAAGTGTAACGGTTGATAATACACCAGTACCAAATGTAAGCCCGGTATCAGGATTTCTTATAGGGAATTTAAATCCAGGTGAAGCACGAACAGTTTCGTTCCAAGTAGTAGTTCAGAGTGCCCCAAGTGGTTCGGGGAATTATATAAATCAAGCAAGTATTCGTTTCGAACATCAAGTAGGCACAGTGTTACCACCTGTTACACAAATAGTAGAAAGTAATATAGTCGTCATTCCGTTCGTTCCAACGATAGAACAAATTTGTGAAACGAATCTTAATTGTTTAGGGAAAATTCCTTTTCAATGTTCTCCGTGTGATCACTTGCAAATAAAGAAAAAATAAATGCAGAAAGAGCATCCTGTAAGAGAAGGATGCTCTTTCTGCATGAATCATGTAGATTCTTTTTCGGGCGAGGTGAAAAATTCATCGGTTTTGTCGGAGAGTAGTAATGGAATCGCTCTTTTTATAACAGAAATGTCCCAATCCCACCATGCAAGATTCTCTAGTTTGTCAATTGTTTCTTGCGGGAAACGATATCGAATAAATTTTGCTGGATTACCAGCCACAATTGCATATGGAGGGACGTCTTTTGTAACAACACTTTTGGCACCAATAATGGCACCGTTACCAATTGTAACACCAGATAAAATGCAGGATTGATAACCAATCCATACATCATTGCCGATTACGATATCACCTTTTGAAGAGGGGTGACCAGTAATATGGGCTCCTTCGCTGAAAAGAGCGTTAAATGGATAAGTCGTTATCCAGTCCGCGCGATGTTCTCCGCCAAGTATGAAAACAACGTCTTCTCCTAATGAACAAAACTTACCTATTTTTAATTTCGTTTCATCATTCCAAGAAAAAATAGTTGGACCTACTTTACTATAAGTATAATCACCGATATCATACTTACTATATTCAGGTTTTTGATTTAAATATAACATGATTCTTCAACCTTCTTTCTCAATCAAGAAATAAGCGTGGAATATTATATGCAAGGTGTAGTAAGGTGACCAGTGTTAATAAGTAAAATGAATAAATGGGAGTGGAATGTATGAGGTATGAGATGGGATTATATAATAAACCTTTTCAGTCAATTCAATCAGGAAAAAAAGTGTATGAAGTGCGCTTATACGATAAAAAACGTCAACTCATAAAACAAGGCGATCATATTATATTTACGAACCTTACGACAGCAGCAACGATGGCTGTAAAAGTAACGGAGATAAAACGATACGAAAACTTTCAAGCAATGTACGAACAAATTGATAAAAAATTATTGGATTGTGAAAATGATAGTTTAGAGGAAATGTTAGAAAGTACATACAAAATATATACGAAAGAACAAGAACAAAAGTGGGGAACAGTTGCGATTGGTATTGAGGTAATAAAATGACAAGAAATCGCGGCGCGGCTATCATTGTGCGGGAAGGGAAAATCGCTCTTATAAAACGTATCCGAGAAGATGAAACGTACTATGTTTTTCCAGGCGGAGGAATCGAAGAAGGAGAAACACCTGAAGAAGCAACAAGGCGAGAAATTTTTGAAGAATTAGGGGTTTTTAGCAGTTAAATGATTTTATAGACAGATATATACATTCATTGTCATATTTGATTAAATATGAGTATGGAAAAATTATTAAATTTAAAAACCGTAACTGAATTATTAGGTGTTTCCGTTAAAACATTATAACGATGGGATGCACAAGGGAAAATAAAAGTCGTTCGCACTCCTAGTGGTAGAAGACGTATTCCTGAAAGTGAAGTGCATCGCATATTAGGTGTAGAAAATATAAAAACAAATAAAAAATTAGCTATTTATGGTCGTGTTTCTTCAAACGAACAAAAACAAAAACAAAAAGGAGATTTGGAACGTCAAATCTCCTTTTTGTTCAAGAAAAAATGGAAAAATTACATTTTTCTTCTATTGTAACCTTTTCGGATGTCGGTTCAGGTTTGAACGATAAACGAAAAGGTTTGTTAAAACTAATGGATTTGGCGAAAAAAGGAGAGATAACAGATGTAGCTATCCGTTATCGAGATCGATTAACACGTTTTGGCTATGGCTATTTAGAAGAATATTTTAAAAGCCACAATGTAACTATTCATGTATTAGATGAAAAAGAAAATACAAAAAGTATACAAGAAGAGTTAGCGGATGATTTAATTGGTATTATTACCAGTTTTTCAGGAAAATTATATGGACTACGAAGTAAAAAACATAAGGAGTTGCAAAAAACAGTAGAGGAGGAAATCATTCGTGTTCCAAACGTACAAAACAAAACTTCAGAACACGAATGTTCTGAGTAGTAAAGGTATAACAATCAACACTTATGAATACTATCAACAATTCGCAAAAGAATTTGGTCGTATCGAACGCAAACTATTTGTGGATTTATATGTGCGTGGTCACAATGAAAACCAAACAAAAGTACGCTATTGTCGTTTATACGACCTTACTTCTCGTCAATATAATAGCATTAAGAGACAATTAGACGGACGTGTCAAAGCATGTAGAGAACTACAAAAATTATATATAAAAGAAACAACAGAAAAAATCATTCATTTACAGGGTGTAATCATAAAGAAAATGGAACAAAAAGAAAAAGCACATGAAAAATTGCTACAAATGAATGGGAAAGAAAAGAATTTTACAAAAAAGGTAAGAAGTTACAGAAAACAAAAGCATACCATTCATCAAAAGAAAAGAAGATTATATCGTTTAGAACTAAAATTAAAGCGATTACAAGAAGATGAAAAAAATAAAAAAATTCGTATTTGTTTTGGTTCAAAAGAATGGTTTCATAAACAATTCCATTTAGAAGAAAACAAGTTAACCTTTAAAGAATGGAAACAAAAATGGCAAGAAAAACGTGCTGCTCAATTTACGTTTATTGGTTCGAGTGATGAAAAGAATGGCAATCAAACCTGTATGTATGACACCGACAAGCATTTACGGATTCGTGTAGATAACCAAAATGAAACAACATATGGCACACATTTTACTGTTCCGAACGTTGTGTTCCCTTATGGTCAAGAACAATTAGACGTAGCAAAAATAGGTCGAGTGGGATATACAAAGGGAAAAGGAAATAAAGTAACGTACTATCGTGCCTTAACCTTTAAATTCATTCGAGAAGAAGACAATTGGTATTTGTGTGCGACTGTGGATGTTGATATGCCAGACATTCAAACCATAAAAGGGAATGGATGCATTGGAATCGATTGTAACGCAAACTTTTTATCGGTAACGGAAACAGACCGTTTCGGAAATCCAATTCATACATTCGATGTTCCATTTAAGGGATACAATGTTTCTTCGGAAGTTGCCGAACAAAGTTTAAGTGTAGCATTAAAACAAGTGGTCGAATACGCATTAGAAAAGAAAAAACCAATTGCTTATGAAGATTTAGATTTTAAAAAGAAAAAATTACAGCTTCGTGAAAGTAGTAAAAATGGAGCAAGACTATTAAGTGGTTTTTATTATAGTCGTTATAAAGAACTTTTACAGCATAAGTGTTTAAAAGTAGGCGTAGAAGCAATACCTGTTAACCCTGCTTATACCAGTCAAATTGGTCATACAGTATTTATGAAACGGTATGGATTAAGTTCTCACGGAAGTGCGGCTTGTGTAATTGCAAGAAGAGGGATGGATTTGACATTTGAAAAAGTGCCGTATGCTTGTCCATTAGGGTATCCGAAAAAATTTAATCGTTCGATGGAACGAAAAAAACAATGGGCTTCGGCAACAAAACATTGGAAAAAACATACGTTCCAACAAAAATTATATGTATTATCTAAATTAGGATAGTTTTAAATTAAAACAAAAAAACGGTGGTGGCAATGCCATGGATAACCTGTAAGGAAGACTCCGTGCCCATGAAATCGTCGTGACAACAAAGTGCAGTAAAAAGTCGAGCTAACAGCTCCTACTGAGTCAGGGGTGACCTCTGATCCTATGAACTGGAACTTCGAAAGGAGGGAAAGGGCAATTGTGACGTCAAATATTCGGTAGACGTGGGTGAGATTCCCTGTGGCGAATCGTACAAGGCACACCGTTTTGGCTTGTGCGTGACGAATGTATACATTTGTCTAGTTTTTTTCAAACGGTACATATAAAAGTGGAGCATCTAATTGCAAAGGTGGAGTATAAGGGTACGGAGTATTATTTTAATGCCGATATTGTAGGTGGAGTTTTTGGAAGTGGTAAAGCTGAAGAATTCGAAATGAAAGATAGAGGGATTTATATTCCGTTATGGTTGCCGATATATGAGTTGGAAAAAGTGAATATAAAACCGTATGAAGTGGTCGGAAGTATATTCAATCATTATAAAAAGTAAAGTCTGACAACATACAAAAAAAACCATTGACATAGCCTTCTGATTTAAGTATTGTATTCGAGTATGTTTATAATCAGGAGGTTTATATGAGCAATCAAACAACTACACATCATGTGAAAATGACAACAGCAGATCCATCTGGAATCGGTCTATTTGGATTAGCGATGGTAACACTTGTAGCATCATCTCAAAAGTTAGGCTTAACAGATGGCGTTTCACTCGTATTACCATGGGCAATCTTTTTAGGAGGATTTGCACAAATCTTTGCGTGCATTCATGATGCAAAGCATAACAATACATTCGGTACAACAGCATTCGGTGCGTACGGTCTATTTTGGCTAGGCGTTGGAATGACTTGGTTAATTCAACTTGGAGTATTCGGCGAAAAATTAGCACAAGCTGCAGATTCAAAACAGCTTGGTGTAGCCTTTATCGGATATTTAATTTTCACAATCTTTATGACAATTGGTGCAATGGAAACACATAAAGTATTATTTATGATTTTCGTCCTTATTGATTTCTTATTTATCGGTCTTTCATTAAGTACTTTAGGTGTTATGCCGCATGCAATGCATAATTTAGCAGCATATTCTGAACTTCTTATTTCATTATTATCTTTCTATGGTTCAGCAGCAGCAGTGTTAAACACACACTTTGGTAAAGTTGTTTTACCAGTTGGAAAGCCGTTTGGTATTTTTAAAAAGTAATAAAAAGCACAGATGATTGTATAGTCATCTGTGCTTTTTTATATGGAATAAATAAAAATAAAAAATACAATTGAAATTGATTCTCATTATTAATATAATGAGAATGAGAATCATTTATTGTAAGAGGGGGATGCCAAAGTGGCAAAAATTTTAATAGCTTATGCAAGTATGTCAGGAAATACAGAGAGTATTGCTGATTTAATTAAAGTTAGTTTAGATGCTTTTGATCATGAAGTAGTATTGCAAGAAATGGAAGGCATGGATGCTGAAGAATTATTAGCTTATGATGGAATCATTTTAGGATCTTATACGTGGGGAGATGGGGAATTACCATTTGAAGCGGAAGATTTCCATGATGACTTAGAAAATATAGATTTATCAGGGAAGAAAGTAGCGGTATTCGGATCAGGTGATACGGCGTATGAACTATTTTGTGAAGCGGTAACGATATTTGAAGAAAGACTTGTAGAGCGCGGTGCAGAGCTTGTACAAGAAGGGTTGAAAATCGAACTAGCTCCAGAAGATGAAGAGGATGTTGAAAAATGCAGTAATTTTGCAATTGCATTTGCTGAGAAGTTCTAAGAATGGGAGTGTCAACGTGGAGACAATGTTAAGTGCGACCGCTATTACAAAGTTAAGAGATGGAAAGCTTATGTTAGCTACTACATATAATGGTTTATTTATTGAACAAGACGGAGAATGGAAACAAATTTTAAATGGTTTTCAAAAACGAATTAGGGATTTACATAGCGAAGATAATGTAGTGTATGGTGTAGGTGACGAAGGAATTTTTATTCGTAGTATGAATGGTGGAGAGAATTGGACGGTTCAACGTTTTCCAACAAAGGCAACGAGTTGGAACGTGTGTAGTAATATAGAAGGAACTGTCATTGCTCATGGAGATAAAACGTTGTATCATTCGAATGATTTTGGTTCGACATGGGAAATCATTCATCCATTTCTTGAATATGGTGGCGGAGCACCATCTATTCGATCGTTGTTTTTATATAAACATTACTTATTTATCGGTACGAAAATACATGCTAAATATGGTGGTGTTTGGCTCTTTAATTTGGAGACACGTAAATTAAAGAGGATTAAAATCGTAATGAATCAGATGATTTCAGCGTTGACGTTACACAATTCTTATTTAGTAGCAGCCAGTGGGTCGTGCAAGGGGATTAGCGGTAATATTTCTTTTTGTAAAATAGATGAAAGTATAGAGAGTGAAAAAACATATTGGCACACATGTCAAAGTGAGCAAAAAGCAAGTAGCTATTTAGACTTAAGTGTAGATCAACATGTGCTATATACAACGTCAACGCAAAATAAGGCGGGGATTAGTACTGTTTGTCGTGTACTTCTAGAAGAAGGAATTGTTACAGTATGTGACTCAGTTAAAGGGCATGGTTGGCGCATCGTGAACGAAAAAGAAGGCTATGTTGTAGCTGGATCAGGTGAATCAAAAGCAATGCAATGGAAGAAAAAAGTTGTATAGTAAAAAAAACTTTGCTTTTATTATATTGATATGATATATTATATTTAAACCATTTTACTTTTAATAATATAGAGATTTAAATGAGCTGTAACTTCCGAGGAGGATAGCAATGTTAAATCTCCTCAGAGTTGCAGTTTTTTTAATGTCTGACTTATTTTTGTAAAGTGGTTGAAAATGAATATGTACATATAGGTACATTGTAGGAGGATTTTTTTCATGCAAAACGGTAAAGTAAAATGGTTTAACTCAGAAAAAGGTTTCGGATTCATCGAAGTTGAAGGCGGAGAAGACGTATTCGTACATTTCTCAGCTATCCAAGGCGAAGGCTTCAAAACTTTAGAAGAAGGTCAAGAAGTTACTTTCGAAGTAGAACAAGGTAACCGTGGACCTCAAGCTACAAACGTTAACAAGAAGTAATTGTGGAAAAAAGAAGGGCTTGCCCTTCTTTTTTTTTGCGTTTTAATTGAAGAACCTCCTATGTACATAGCATAATGAGATTGAATTTTCGTTTTTTAGATGAAGTATTACATGCATAAAGTGTATGAATAAATAAATACTGAAAATAAAGTATGTGTGTGAAAAGGAATGTAGAAAGAGGTAAAAAAATTGAAAAACACTACACATTTTATTGTGTTTGATATAGAGAGAAATTTTAGGCCATATAAATCAGAAGATCCGTCAGAGATAGTTGATATTGGGGCTGTAAAAATAGAAGCAAGTACAATGAAGATAATTGGAGAATTTTCGGAGTTAGTAAAACCCGGTGCACGACTTACTCGTCATACGACAAAATTAACGGGAATTACAAAGAAAGATTTAATGAATGTAGAGAAATTTCCGCAAATTATAGAGAGATTTATTCAGTTTATCGGAGAAGATTCTATATTTGTTACATGGGGAAAAGAAGATTATCGATTTCTATCTCATGATTGTACGTTACATGGTGTAGAATGCCCTTGTATGGAAAAAGAAAGAAGAATTGATTTACAAAAATTTGTTTTTCAAGCGTATGAAGAATTGTTTGAGCATACACCAAGTTTACAATCTGCAGTAGAACAGCTCGGTTTAATATGGGAAGGGAAGCAACACCGTGCTTTAGCGGATGCTGAGAATACAGCGAACATACTTCTTAAAGCATATAGCGAGAGAGATATTACTAAAAGATATAAAAGACATGGTGAACTCGAGCTTGTAAAGGACGGAAAACTAACAGAAAAAGCGAAAAAAAAGATGCGAAAATGGGTATTTAAAGAAATGAGAAAAAATACTGAGCGTCCTTTCGTTTGGAGTACATTTGAAAGTAGTGACACGTGGGAAAGTATAACGGAAAGATATTATATAAGTGAACCAACAATAGAACTTCTGAAAAAACATTTTCGTACGGCGGTTCGAAAAGCGGAAAGGCAGATTAGGTATTTGGCTGAGATGGAGAAGAATGCAGAGGTTAAATGACATTCTTCTCTATTTGTAGCTACATAAATTTACTGTCATTGTATTGATGGATGAATAAAGTATTCATATAAATAGGAATTGATTTGTTGTGCTACTTTGAAATTTAAGGTGTGGTAAGAAATTTTTTAATATATTCATAAAATTAGAGCCCATAGAAATGAAAGAGGGTAAAGTTGAATGGAAGCAATCTTTAACATTGTAACAGTTTTAGTTTTTGGGATAATATTTACCACGCTATTAGCGGTAATTACACTTCCTTTCATAGCACAGAAGAAGAATTGGAAAAAGCTTAATATCTCTTTAAGTCGTGGTGTATTAAAGATTAAAATAGAAGAGTAAGCTAAGAGTCTTATATATATATATGGGAGGTGTGATAGTGATAGACTTGGATATTAACGATGTTACCGTACAGATGGAATTAAACGGAGTCTTTTGGAATGAGGATGGGATTGCTGAAATGACGGTGACTACAAAAGAAGAGCATTCTTTTATTCTTCGTTTAGTAGTTGACTTAGAAAATAAAACGATTAGGGCGACGAGTATTGAAATAGTGAATGGATTCTGTCCGCTATGCAAACAGAAAAGGAACGAATGTAGTGAATTGAATGACTTGCAAAATAAAATGGAAATTTTAGAAGAAGCCTACGATTGGGTGAGAGAGCATCCAGAATATCGTTTTCAATTATCTTTCTACGATTACAATAAATTTGAGGTAGTGAAGTGAAATTTTCACTTGAACAACATACATAGTGACTAAAAGAACTCGGTCCACTAAAAATATTGAAGAAGATACTTTTAATGGAAATGAGCTTGTACAACAAGGAAGCGATATACTTAATACTGCAACAAATGTCTTCTTGAATCAAAAATAAACATATTTTGTTATAAAGCAGAAAAACCGATTCTTAGTAGAATCGGTTTTTAATATAAATGAAAACTATGCCCCAAATAAAAGAGCGCTTATTAAAAGCGCCCAGTAAAAACAGTTAAATAGAAGAATTTATTCAATCCCGTTCGGATCATAAGAATACTGCTGCTTATTCTCAATCCGTTCAATTACGTCTTGCAACTCGTCTGGCTTCAGAAACTCAATTGGAGAGAAGCCTTTCTCAAATGTAAGTGTATCAGCCTCAATCATTAATACGTATCGGTCATTTACCTTTGCGATATGTATTTGATCCCCGAAATCAGCAAGCAGGGCCTTTACAGAGATATGATCTGCTTTTAGCTTTAATTCCACTTCAGGCGCATGCTCGACGATTTGAGCGGTAGCTTCCATTACTTCTTCGGTTGAAAATTGTTCCATAATTTCGCGTTTCGGACTGGCAGCCCATACTTCCATTGCTTGGTCGAATTGTTCGCGTTCTTCCGTACCTTCTTCAAATACATCTTCAATTTGGTCATATACCATGTCCATTACTTGTGTTTTCATAATTTCAGGCATAGAGCGTTCGTATTCGACGAATTTTAAGAAGTCTTCAAAGTAACGGGCGTGTGATGCTTGGTGAATCTTTAGCTCGCCCACTTCGACCATACCTTCTTCGGGCATGTACGGATATTGGATAGATTTCATATTTTTTGTTGTGATGGCCATTTCAACGTTACGAATTAGTGTGGATTCATCGGAAATGGAAGCGACTTTCGGCTCGAAGTCACATTTCATAACGAAAACGAATGGATCATCAAAGTATTTGCGTAGTTTAGCTTGCGCAATTAAAAATACACCACCGCGTACAGCACTTGTGTCAAGATATGTATAAACGAGAGGTTCGCTCATATCTTTGAAGTTTTCCTTCGTTTCTGCAAAGCGGATGCGATTAAATAAGTTGTAATGAGGATTTGAATCAAGTTCGTGCCCTTCTTCTACAATAAAGCGACCGATCTTTGTCGGAGCTTGCTCTGTTTTCGCATGACGTTCTACTTTTCTCTTTGAAATTTTTAATAATTCTCCATTCAAAAATTCTTTTAAGGAGCTATCTTCATACTCTTCAGCGTCTAATGTTTGAAAATGTTTGTAGCGTTTATCAACAGCTTCACCTTTTCCTTCTACTTGTACAACATAAAAGGAAAGATAATTTATTTCAAAATCCATATTTATCACCTTGTTTCATTTCATTAACTCTTATCAGTATAGAGATGGAAAAAACTTTCGTCAATTTATATAAGGAAGGGGAAGCCCCCTTCCTTCATATATTTTTTATTTCCGAAATTAAAATCCGTCTTCTAATGCTGAAAATGGAATGTTCAGTCTGTTTTCTACTGTACGTAAACGTTGGTTTAAGCGGTTTAATCTACGTGTATGACGTTCAACCGTGTTTTCTAATTGACGTACTCTTTGTTCAAGCTCATTTACTCGTCTTTCTAATTGACGGTTTCCAGCACCAGGAAAAGAGATTGGAAGTTGGAATTGTCGAGTTTGATCATATGGATTAACTTGTTCTACTGGATCTATATATTGTTGGTATTGTGCTTGTAAATCATATTGAGGTTGATAACCAGTTTGGTTATATGGATCGTATGGATTGTAGGGGTACATAAAAACATCCTCCATTTCTTTAAAATAGATTAATTCACCATAATGTATGTGTAAAAGCGGAGTGTGGCACGGCAAATACCTATTTATGTTCACAGGATGTTTTTTATAAATACGAATATGGAGTTTTACATTTGTATTTCGTTCGTTTTATGGTATATACTGGATAATAGGGAGAGGTTACAATTCTATCAAACTCAAACTTTTATGTAAATATATATAGACATTTGGAAAAGAAAAGAGTAATTTATATAGAGTAAAAAATAACTTGTAACAATTTATAAATATATTGTAAAATGATTGTAACAAAACATACATAAAAATGAAATAATACATAAAAGTAGTATTGGGGAAAAGGGGAGAGTATATTGTTCCGTAAAGTAAAGGGTATATTAGTTGGGGTTTTATGTGTAGCTGTAGTGAGTGGCTGTGGTACAAAAGTAAGTGATGTTGCATTAGTAAGTGATATTGGTGGCCACACGGTAGAGGCTAAAGCAGAAGTACAGGATTCTATTAGTTTAGTAGATGGGCGTACAGGTACGGAAGTAAAAAAGTTAGATTTGTCGAGTCTAGGTTATTTTGAAGATGAAGCGAAATTTAAAAAATCAGTTGAGAAGGTTGCTAGGGAAGTTGGGAAAAATGTTGACAAAAAGATGGTCCCTTCACGTCTAGGATCTGATGGAAGTTGGCAAGAAGGGAAACCTTCTTATGAATTAATGGAAAAAGAATTAGTAGATAAATTATTAAACGTAGGTATGTGGGATTCTTCCTATCAATTACCTATTGTTGAGAAGAAGCCTACTGCAACATTAAGTGATGCGCAAGGAAGTGGTACGGTAATTGGTAGATATGAAACGAATTTAGGTGGCTCAACAGGTGGCCGTATTGAAAATATTCGTTTGTCAGCAGCGAGCATAAATGGAGTTGTATTAGCAAAAGGAGACCGTTTCTCTTTCAATGCATTAATTGGTGATACAACGCCAGATAAAGGATATCAATTAGGAAAAGAAATTGTAGATGGTAAATTAGTAGATGGATATGGCGGTGGTGTTTGTCAAACATCATCAACATTATACAATGCGGCAGATCAAGCTGGTTTGAAAATGGTAGAGAGAACAACACATTCTAAAACGGTAGGTTACGTTCCACAAGGAAGAGATGCTACAATTGCATATCCATACTTAGATTTAGTGTTTGAAAATACGAATGATGCACCTGTGAAGCTTTATATGGGCATTCAGGGCGGAAAGTTAGTTGCTGAAGTACATAAAATGCGATAAGAATCATAATCTAGAAAAAGCCATTATTTCTACTAACAATAGAAATAATGGCTTTTTCTGTGTAGTTTATCCAGTATTAGTGATACATTTCAAGACTAGGTGAATGTGAGGAACAAGATGTTTGGGAATTTATCCGGCTTTAATGGGCAGTAAAACCCCCCACCTCAAAATTCAGCGAAAGCAAAGAAGGTTAGGTGGGGGATGAAGAACCCCCCCACTGATTAAAGTTTCACTTTATCGAATTTAATTCTTAGTTTTCATATTGACATTATTAGTTATTAATTGTATTCTTCATAATAACAACTAAATAAATGGAAAAATTTATTAGTTTTCTTATCAAGAGAGATGGAGGGACTGGCCCGATGAAATCTCAGCAACAGGCTATAAAAGTACTGTGCTAAGTCCAGCAAACGTATGAAGCGTTTGGAAGATGAGGGGAAATGGATTAACATTCAACTCTTCTTATATGTGTAAGAAGAGTTTTTTATTTAGAGAGGGGGGATAGAGTGAAGTTTGATGTAACGTATTTTTTAGAAAGTTTTCCGCAATTATTTAAGTATGTATACATAACTTTAGGAATTACTGTAGTTTCAATGATTATTTCTTTTGTTATAGGGATAGGTTTGGCGATCATAACGAAAAACAAAACGAAATTTCTATATTCTATTGCAAGAGTATATATATCTTTCTTTAGAGGAACACCTTTATTAGTTCAATTGTTCGTGTTGTATTTCGGATTGCCGCAAATATTCCCAACCTTTACAGTACTTACAGCGATGCAAGCGACTTTAATTGGTCTCAGTTTAAATAATGCAGCGTATTTGTCAGAAATTATTCGAGGTTCATTAAATGCTGTCGAATCGGGACAAATGGATGCTTGTTTATCAGTTGGGATGACAAAGGCGCAAGCTATGCGACAGATTATCTTTCCGCAAGCTATTCGGGTTGCAGTACCGTCACTTGGAAATAATTTTGTTGGATTGTTAAAAGAATCTTCGTTATCTTTTGCACTTGGGGTGGCTGAAATTTTAGCGCAAGCGAAAATGTTAGCGGCACAATCGTATCGTTATATGGAAAGTTACTTAGCGGTAGCGATTGTATATTGGATTATTACAATCGTAATTAGCTGGGGACAGAAAAAGTTAGAAAAGAAACTTGATGCACCGTATTTGTAACAAGGATGAGGTGATATGTGTGATTGAGATAAGTGATTTGTATAAATCTTATAAGAGTAATGAAGTACTAAAAGGAATCTCACTTACTGTAAATAAAGGAGAAGTGGTAGTCATTATTGGACCTTCTGGTTCAGGTAAATCGACACTATTAAGATGTTTAAATTTATTAGAACAACCAGAGGGTGGAAGTATTAGAATTGAAGATTTAGAGATTCATGTGAAGAAGCTTTATAAAAAGGAAATAATAAAATTACGCCAAAAAACAGCAATGGTTTTTCAAAACTATAATTTATTTAAAAATAAAACAGCATTGCAAAATATTACAACGCCATTAACAGTTGTACAGAAAAAAAGTGAAGAAGAAGCAAAAAGAATAGCAAGAGAAATATTAAAACAAGTAGGTTTAGCTGAAAAAGAAAATTTCTACCCAACGATGTTATCAGGTGGGCAACAACAAAGAATAGGTATTGCTAGGGCAATGGCTTTAAATCCCGCTGTATTATTGTTTGATGAACCGACTTCTGCACTTGATCCAGAATTAGTGAACGAGGTATTGCAAGTCATTAAGGATTTGGCAAGGCAGCATATAACGATGGTTATTGTCACACATGAAATGAATTTCGCAAAAGAAGTAGCGGACCGTATTATATTTATGGCTGAAGGCATTATTGTAGAGCAGGGAACGCCAGAAGAAATTTTTCGGAATCCACAAAATGAGCGTACGAAAAAGTTTTTACGACAATTGAATGCTTCAGAAGAAGGCAATCATTTCGTTATTTAGGAGGAAAAATTATGAGGAAATCATCATTATTACTAACATTGGCATTAACAGTATCGGTTGGGCTTTTATCTGCTTGTGGTTCAGATACAGCGAGCAAAAAAACAGATGAAAAAGTAGTGAAAGTTGGGACGTCTGCAGGTCGTAGTCCATTTATTTTTAAAGAGGGTGAGAAAGTAAAAGGCTTTGATGCTGAAATTATTGAAGCGGCTGCTAAAAAAGCTGGATATAAAGTTGAATGGAACGTTTCTGATTTTGAAGGATTATTCGGTTTATTAGACTCGGGTCGTATTGATACAATTGCAAATGAATTATCGGTTTCTCCGGAAAGAAAAAAGAAATATGACTTTTCAATTCCATATGTTTATTCAGGATCTGTTTTCGCGGTGAAGAAAGATAATAATACAATTAAATCGATAGAAGATCTAAAAGGAAAGACTGTAGGTGTGGGGCTTGGTACAGCCGGGGAACAAGAATTAAAAGCTTTAAATAAAAATAATGCTTTTACAATTAAAACGTTCTCAGAAGATCCAACAGCAGAATTGAATGAAGTGGGACTTGGTCGTGTAGATGCTTACTATAATGATAAAGTGCAAGTAGAAACAACAATTAAAAAGGCAGATTTAGATAATGTGAAAGTAGGATTTGGTCCACTTAAATGGGGAGAGATTGCATTTCCATTTGCTAAAAAGAGCGAAAAGTTAGAAGATATAAATAAAGCATTGAAAGAATTAGAACAAGATGGGACATTAAGCGAAATATCAAAAAAATGGCTGAAAGTTGATGCTACAAAAAAACAAAATTAAAGTATGTTCGTTGAATGTGGCTATTGTCCATCAACTTATATAAAAATAAAAGGAAATTGGGGAGGAAGTTACTCATGGTACAAATTCATCCAAAAACACGTATTGGTCATGTTGAATTTAAGGTGTTAGATTTAGAACGTCAAATTGCCTTTTATGAGAATGTTGTAGGCTTAGAAGTAATTAAGCAAGAGGGGAATAAAGCATATTTATCTGGAAAAGGTGGAAAGAATACATTACTTGTTCTTGAAAAGTTAGAGGACGGGGTACTGCAAGAGCCGCGTACGACTGGTATATATCATGTAGCCTTTTTAGTTCCGACTCGTGAGGCTTTTGCGTCGGCATTATTTGGTGTGATTCGTAATAAGAATGTAATTGATAGTCCAGCTGAGCAAGAGGGACGTTATACATATTCAAATGAAATTTTACCAATTTCAAGGTTTAATAGTGCGAGTGATCATACGTATAGCGAAGCGTTTTATTTACAAGACTTAGAGGGAAATGGTATTGAAATATATGCGGATCGTCCGCGCGATCAGTGGGGAGAAGGGCCAGGAGGAAGTACGCCGCTAGATTTAAAAGAACTAGCAACACTTGTTGATTATGAATTTGATGGATTACCTGCTAATACTGTTGTGGGGCACGTACATTTACGAATAGCTGATGTAGAGAAGTCACACGAGTTTTATGTAGAGACAGTAGGGTTTGAAGTGCAACAACGCGAAGATGACTGCTTATTCATTTCTGCAGGAGGATATCATCACCATATCGGTGCAAATACGTGGAACGGAGTAAATAATCCGCACCCACCGGCATATGCAACTGGATTAAAAGTGTATACGATAGTACTGCCGCATAAAGAAGCGTTAGATGAAGTGAAAGAAAGATTAATAGAAAAACAACATAGAATAAATGAGATTTTAAATGGATTTACTGTAGTAGACCCGAGTGGTATTACAGTACAGTTTGAAATAGAAACAGCATAAAAGAAGTCGGAAGGTGTATAATTACCTTCCGATTTCTTTTTGATACGTAATCCAGGTAGCACAAGGATTGAAAGGGAAAGATTTTAATATCTCCATTGCATATATACTTGTTGAATCGAATTCACCTTGAAAGAAAGAATAACCGTGTGTATTTGCATACATAGCTTGTTTGAAAATGAGAAGTTTCAGTAAGGATACATTTTCTGTATTGTGAGTCCCGCACCATCCTAGTTCTACTGTATTATCCTTTTCTGATGTATGGAGGAAAGAGTATGCCATAATTTGATGCTCTTCATCTATAATGAGAAAGCTCCCATTTAGTAGTACGTCATCAGCTAAAATCATCTCTTGCCAAGTTTGTAGTGGGAATGAGGCAACGGGATTTGCTAGGTGGGTTTGCTCATAATTTTCTTTTACTAAGTAGGCTAGTTTTTCTAATAAATTATTATTTGATACGATGTTCGATAAAGTTTGTATATGATAATTTGAATTAGGGACTATCTCGATAGAAACTATTTTTTGTAAGTCTAATATCGGCATATATGTTCTTCGGATTTCCGTAAAATTATGTTCTTCAAAAAATGCTTTTAAATGAGCTGATGTTTCCCATATAGAGGTTTGTAATGGGAGTTTAAAGTTTTCTCGCTTTTGAATCTCGTTTAATAAAAATTCTTCAATGTGTAGCTCTGCATAGAAAGGATTCGTATATATTCGAAAGTATGTGCAGTATGGATGGAAGTTACTGCCCCAGGTGAAAAAGATGCCTACTACATCTTTTTTATAGTAGGCAACATACGCACATTTTGTTTTATTATCTCGTAATAAGTGAAATACGTACGATTCTTCATTGTATAAATCAATAAGTTGTTTTACTTGTAGCTCATTACTTCTACTATACTTCTCTATAACAAGGTTATTTTCATTGGAGGACTTCTTCATAGCTCAATCCAAAATCTTCTTACTACATTCCCATCTTCCTCAATGAAATCATCATCACGAACCCCGCCGTTATGTAAAATTGTTTTTTCTGAAGCAGTATTTACTGCATCGCAAACGACAAGTGCTCTCGTGATGTTTAATTTCTTAGTTTTTTCTAGGGATAATTCTAATAACTTCGTAGCATAACCTTTTCTTCTTTCAGAAGGGCGAATACCATAACCGATATGACCGCCAGCGTTAAATAAATGTTCGGTTAAACTATGACGTATATTAACAGCTCCTACAATTCTATTATTATCTGTAACGAGCCAATACGTAGAGTCTGGTACCCAAGATTGGGGAATGTTTATTCCGTTATGCGCATCGTGTAGTTCTTGCACCATAGCTGGTAAGTTAGAAGGGTCCTTTGTAATAACCCACGGAATCATCGTTTCACCGCTATCTTTCCATTCGTTATAAAAATCTAAGTATTCGTCTTGTAAATCGGTAGTAGGTGTAAGCAAAGAGACGTTCATTGTGAGTAAGCTCCTTTATTTATGTAGTATGTATAAAAAAATCACGACATGAAATGAAAGCGTTTTCTTTATTTTCTCAACCTCATTTCATGTTATCCACCTTTGTTTTTTCAAGAAAATGAGTGTATGTTTAAAATTAGAAGTTATTTATTTTATGTTAATATTTTAAATATTAACATAAAACGGCCTAGGTATTAAGTGTATTTTAGTAAAATTCCTTCATATCGATAAATGGATGTGTGTGATAATTTTTATTTTATCTATCTATAATGAATGAAAGGGGGAAGGGCTCGTGAGTGTAAATATTGATTTCATTATACGAATCGGTGTTGCTGGTTTGTTAGGAGCAATAATCGGTATTGAAAGGGAAATTCGATCAAAAGAAGCGGGCTTAAAAACACATTTCCTAGTAGCGGTAGGAAGTGCTTTAATAATGGTCGTTTCGAAATATGCTTTTTCAGATATTATGAATGAAGATCATATGGCACTAGATCCGAGTCGTATTGCAGCGCAAGTTGTTAGTGGAGTAGGTTTTTTAGGTGCAGGTACAATTATTATTCAAAAGCAGGCGGTGAAAGGATTAACGACAGCAGCTGGTTTATGGGCTACAGCAGGAATTGGATTAGCAATTGGTGCTGGTATGTATGTAGTAGGAATTGGAGCGACGATTCTCGTTTTAATTGGTTTAGAGATTGTAAGTCGTATTTTTAAGGTGCAATTTTTATTTCCGCAAAATATAATGGTGCAAATGTGTATAAATAAACGTGAAGCAGTACAACAAATATTAGAAACACTTCATATGAAAGGCATTCCAATACTTTCATATGAAGTGGAAGCTTCACAGCAAGGGATAGAAATTGTTTATAAGGTAGGGATGCAACTGAAAAACATATCGTCAGAAGAAAAGAATGAGTTTATTCAGCATATGCAAACATTACCAGAAGTTACATTCATAAAGTTAAAATCATAGTTTTGAAAACGAGGATAGATGTAGTGGGAATTTCGCTATTATCTATCTTTTTTTGATATAAAACGCACATAAAGTCAAGTGTTAATTTTGCATGGTATGGATACATGTGTGAACGTTACCTTATTTTTTCTCAATACAGTATAAAAAGTAAAAATAGTAAAATAATGGTGCGGTACACTAAAAAATGTAAGGTAGGGGAGAGCATGAAAGGCTATTCAAAAAAAGTGTTAGTAGGGGTAAGTTTTGCTAGTTTCATGTTAGGGAGTTTTCAAGGGGACGCATTGGCAGAAGGTACAAAGGGAGAGCAAGTTTCATATCGGAATGTGCTCAAAATGGAGCCGATTGGTTTACAATTACCAGTGCAAGAATTAGCTCATTCATCAAAAGTGCTAGAAAATAAGTCTTTTGAGAAAAGGCTAAAATTTGCTGATTTGTCACAAAGACCGCCTGAAGTGAAAAAGGAAAGTAAGCAATTAGCTGTAGCGAAAACGTATACAATTGCTGAATTAAATCAATTGAGCAATCAGCAGTTAGTGGACTTACTTGTAACAATTGATTGGGAGCAAATTACTGGGCTATTTCAGTTTAATAAGGATAGTCTTGCATTCTATCAAAATGATAGTAGAATGCAGGCAATTATTGATAAATTGAACCAGCAAGGACAAGCTTATACGAAAGATGATTCAAAAGGGATTGAGACTTTAGTAGAGGTGTTACGATCTGGTTTTTATTTAGGATTTTATCATACAGAATTAAGTAAACTAAATGAGCGAAGCTATCATGATAAATGCTTACCTGCATTAAAAACGATTGCGAATAACTCGAATTTCAAGCTCGGTACGTTAGAACAAAATAGAGTTGTCTCATCATATGGAAAATTAATTGGAAATGCTTCAAGTGATGTGGAAACGATCACATCAGCTGCAAAGATTTTTAAACAATATAATGATAATTTTTCTACATTGGTAGATAATCTTTCAGCTGGAAATGCGATTTACGATATTATGCAAGGTGTTGATTACGATATTCAATCGTATTTGTACGATACGAGAAAAGCACCGGAAGATACAATATGGTATCAAAAAATTGATAGCTATATTAATGAATTAAGTCGTTTTGCCTTAATTGGAACGGTGACAGCGAAAAATGGTTGGTTAATTAATAATGGTATTTATTATACAGGTAGACTTGGTACGTTCCATAGTACAGAAACGAAAGGATTACAAGTTGTAACAGATGCCATGAAAATCTATCCGTATTTAGGTGAGCAATATTTCGTAGCTGCTGAGCAAATTGCGACGAATTATGGCGGGAAAGATGCGAATGGTAAAGTGGTTGATCTAGATCAAATAAGAGAAGATGGTAAGAAAAAATATTTACCGAAAACGTATACGTTCGATGATGGAGCAATTGTGTTAAAAGCTGGAGATAAGGTGACTGAGGAAAAAGTAAAACGTCTATATTGGGCGGCAAAAGAAGTGAAGGCACAATTCCATCGTACGGTTGAAAGTGACCAGCCGTTAGAAAAAGGCAATCCTGATGATGTATTAACGATGGTTGTTTATAATAGCCCAGCTGAATATCAATTTAACCGTCAATTATACGGGTATGAAACGAATAACGGCGGTCTTTATATAGAAGGAACAGGTACGTTCTTTACTTATGAACGTACGCCAGAAGAAAGCATTTATAGTTTGGAAGAATTGTTCCGACATGAGTTCACGCATTATTTACAAGGTAGATATGAAGTGCCAGGACTTTGGGGACAAGGGAAGATGTATGAGAATGAGAGATTATCTTGGTTTGAAGAAGGGAATGCGGAGTTTTTTGCAGGTGCAACGAGAACAGATAATGTTGTACCGAGAAAGAGTATTATAGGAGGCATATCTTCAAATCCAGCAGAACGTTATACAGCAGAGAGAACGTTAAACGCAAAATATGGAACGTGGGATTTCTATAATTATTCCTTCGCTTTACAATCGTACATGTACAATAAGAGATATGATATGTTTGACAAAATTCATGATCTTATTAGGAAAAATGATGTAACAGCATATGATGCATACCGCTCTGCTTTAAGTAAAGATGCGAATTTAAATAAAGAGTATCAAGACTATATGCAAATGTTAGTAGATAACCGTGAGAAATATAATGTTCCATTAGTATCAGATGATTATTTAGCGACGCACGCACCGAAACCAGTTTCAGATATTGCAGCAGAAATTACAGCAGAAGCAAAATTAAGTAATGTATCAGTTAAGAAAAACAAATCACAGTTCTTTCATACATTTACACTACAAGGAACATATACAGGTACGACTGCAAAAGGAGAATATGAAGACTGGAAGACAATTACACAAAACGTAAATGATACGTTAAAACGTTTAAGTGCGAAAGAATGGACAGGCTATAAAACAGTAACAGCTTATTTCGTAAATTACCGTGTGAATGCAGCAGGACAATTTGAGTATGATGTTGTATTCCATGGGATTAATACAGAAGAAGGTGCTGTGAATAAAGCGCCAGTTGCGGTTATAAACGGCTCATATAGCGGAAATGTAAATGCAGCAATTTCGTTTAAAAGCGATGGATCGAAAGATGAAGATGGAAAAATTGTTGCTTATAAATGGGAGTTTGGTGATGGTACTGTAAGTAATGAACAAAATCCGACTCATGTATACACAAAAGAAGGAACATATACGGCAAAATTAACAGTAACAGATGACAAAGGATTAACGAATACTGCTACAACGAATGTAACGGTTCAAAAGAAAGAAGATAATAGTGTAGAAAAAGAGCCGAATAACTCATTCCAGACAGCAAATAAACTGCAATTCAATCAAGTTTTACGTGCTAGTTTAGGAAACGGTGATACGAGTGATTACTTTGAAATAAATGTGGAAACGGCGAAAAACCTGCAAATTAATGTAACGAAGGAAAATAATATTGGAGTAAACTGGGTTCTTTATTCGGAAGCAGATTTAAATAATTATGTTACGTATGCCCAGCAAGAAGGAAATAAGTTAGTAGGAAGTTACTACACGTATCCAGGGAAATATTATTTACATGTGTATCAGTATGGCGGGGGAACAGGGAATTATACGGTAGAAGTGAAATAGTAAAAAGGTCGCCGTGAGTGGCGACCTTTTTGTTGCGTGTTATACAAAAAAATTTACAAAAGCTTGATCGGCACTACCAAGAGAAAATAACGTAGCTACCATATGTGCAGTCCATTTAGGCATATTTAATTTCAATACGGTATTGTACAAGATTCTATATAAGGGGGCCTGCCGACGAAACGCGGAAATTATACGCTAAGCATAAGTTTACCAATAAAATAAAAAACAAAGTCTGTAAATTTATGTAAAATAATGATATGATTTAATTGAATATAAAGAAAAAGGAAACCGATACAGCTTGTGCGTATGCAGTGCATTTTGGTCTAGGTCGCAGTCTTTTAACGTGCTCGAACTACAGGAGGAGTAAGCATATTCCCGATGGATCCATTTCTGCACTTCCATTATTTTGGGAAACCCCTGGTATCCAAGACTACATTTTACCCTTACATTATTTTTTTGATGTAGCTCTTGAAGATAAAAACTATTTAATTTTCAAGGAACAGTTATTAACTTAAAACTTATTATACTAGGAGGGTGTATCATGAAAAAAATATGCTTTGTATTAATTGTCGACGCTGGTATAAATTATGGTTCAATATTTTCTCTACCATTTTTAAGGAATCACGATGATTTGAAGGAATATTTTTCTGAGTATTATGATGTTTCGATTAATTATATTAGGGATAAAAACTCAGTTGACTATTTGGTAGTTCCCAAACCGTGTCCACCTTTTGATAATGAAAATAATCTTCCAATAATTGAAGTACCAGCAAACTTATTTATGGAAAAGGATTTTGAAAAAATAAAGACTTATATAGACAATTATTTTTCTAATAACTCATAAAGAAAATAAAAGTATAAAAAGAAGTCCGATAAAAAACGAGTGGTGAAGATTCAATGAATAAGGCACAAGCAACATTAGTAAATTACCAGCACCAACTAGATTTAGCTTCTTATTGGGGAGATGGTACCACTTTGTCTTCAGATGGGATGGGCATGCAAATTGGGGTTTCATCTTTACATGCAGACGCAAATCCACATCACGGAACAGGTAAAGGTGCTACCATTAAAGTCCGATTGGTGAAGGCTAATAATCAGTGGGAGATGAAGAAAACCCCCACTAATTAAAGTTTCACTTTATCGCTTTATGAGTGATCAATTCTCTAGCTTTCATACAAAAGTGATTAATCCGAATGCTAGGGATGCCGTTCATGTCATTGATGGTTTACTACATCACGAAACAGATTTACATATTGAAGAGCATTCTATTGGATTATTACGCCTCTTAGAACATAAATAAAACCCTTGATTTTCTGCTTAGCGTAGATAAATCAAGGGTTTTTCTTTCAAAATCTTTTTACGCGTTATAGCCGAATAATTTTAAATCTTCCCCTGAGTTCGAAATGATCTCTTCGAACTTCAATCCTACTTTTTCTAAAAGCTTTCCTGACTGGATGTTATCAGTAGTAGTAATGGCTACAATTCGTTTCAGACCTAGTTTTTGTACTCCGTATTCGATTACAGCAGAAGCTGACTCGTAGCCATATCCTTTCGAACGGAATTTCTCTAAAAAGGCAAAGCCGATATCAACATCTTCTAATGAATCTCTTTTAATAAGGCCACACATACCGAGCGGAGTGAGATCTTCTTTTCGTTCTACTAAGTAAAGGCCGAAGCCCATTTTATTATACATATCAACGGGGCCGTTTAAGATGTATTTTTTTGCATCTTCTAAGTTTTTAATCCTTTTATCACCGATATACTGAATCCATGCAGGATCGTTTACTAACTCGAGAATAAATGGAGCATCTTTTAGATGAAACCAGCGAAGAACGAGTCGTTCCGTTTCAAGAACTATCACAATCTACTGCACCACCTTTAACATTTATAATCATTAGTATGGATTGTGTAATACAAAATCGCAACATATTTTACAAGATCCCGGATTGTTCACATAAAGTTCGTTTGTTTTGCATAAAGGGATATTTTATAATTAGAATTGATTGTAAAGAGTGAGATGCTTATACAATGACTCCTAGGTGACTAGGAGTTTTTACTATATAACTATCATTATTACTAAATATGACACACTACACATTCTACTCAAGGAGGTATATAATGAAGAAATTATATAATGCATCGTTTACGTATTTGATTATCGGTTTATTATCAGGGATTTTCGCTAGGGAGTATGGAAAGTATAAAGGGATTGTAGGATCTACTTTGTTAAACCTTTTACATACACATACACTTGTACTCGGCTTTTTCTTCTTTTTAATTGCTTTAGGATTAGCAAAAGTATTCGCGTTTCATGAAGCGAAAAGTTTTAATAAGTGGTTTGTTGTACATAATATCGCATTAATATTAATGTTAGGTTCATTGGCAGCAAGAGGGCTTCTTCAGTTAAATGGAGCGGACTTTAAAGGGTTAACTTATATTGTTGGGTTTTCTCATTCGCTGATGGCATTTACTTTAATTTGGTTTATGTTGTTAATAAAGAAGTCATTTAAAATATAGTTTTATAGAAAAGAACTTGCAGTAATTGTTGCAAGTTCTTTTTGTTTATTCGACAGTATGAAACGAATTGCATATGTATAAAACTTGAATTATTTAATTTTTCGGATTATTATGTATAAAATAGTTAACATATTTTGTAATTCAAATTTATAGAGAATAGGAGAGTGTACGATGAAAATAACAGTAGAGCGTTTAGTAAATGAATTAAAGGGTGTACTTCCCGGCGATCGAGTAGTTGTGAATACGACAGTAAGAGAGTTACATAGTAAAGATGAATCTTATCATGCTAGTAGTTTACCTGATGTAGTAGTTTTTCCGAAAACGACCGAAGAGGTTAGCACGATAATGAAAATAGCGAGTGAGCACGGGACACCCGTCGTTCCGTTTGGGGTAGGTTCTAGTTTAGAAGGACATGTAATTCCTTATGAAAAAGGAATTACGGTTGATTTTTCATTAATGAACAAAATTCTTGAAATAAGAGAGAAAGATTTTCTGGTGAAAGTACAGCCAGGAGTGACTCGTTCTCAGCTCAATAAAGAATTGAAGAAATACGGATTGTTTTTTAGTGTGGATCCAGGAGCAGATGCAACGTTAGGGGGAATGGCTGCTACAAATGCAAGCGGAACGACAGCGGTTAAGTATGGAGTAATGCGTGATCAAGTTCGTGATTTAGAAGTCGTTCTTGCTGATGGGGAAGTAATACATACTGGGAATTTAGCTGCGAAGTCGTCATCAGGTTACCATTTAAATGGTGTTTTCGTAGGATCAGAAGGTACGCTTGGATGCTTTACAGAGTTAACATTAAAAGTATACGGCATACCAGAGCATGTTATGGCTGCAAGAGCATCGTTTCCAACTATAAATGATGCAGTAGAAGCTGTTATTAACATATTGCAAGCGGGTATTCCGATTGCGAGAATTGAACTCGTTGATGAACTATCTATGAAACAAGTCAATCATTATAGTGAAACAAGTTACAGAGAAGAACCTACATTGTTTTTAGAGTTTCACGGTAATGAAGCAGGGTTAAAGCAAGATGTTGAATTTACGAAGGAAATTGTTTTTGATCATAAATGTAAAGAAGTTGCTTTTGAAACGGAAACTGCAGCGAGAAATAAATTATGGGATGCACGGCATAATCTAGCATATGCTTACGTTCATAGCTATCCTGGTAAAAAGCTTATGAGTACAGACGTATGTGTACCAATTTCAGAATTGGCTGGGGCAATTCAACATGCGAAAGATACATTAGATAAGGTTGGGCTTGTTGGTGGTATTCTTGGTCATGTAGGAGACGGGAATTTCCACGTGCTCTTAATGGTTGATCCAAACGATAAAGAAGAAGTGGAAAAGGCAGACGAAATAAATGAAAATATCGTTTTATATGCTCTTAAACGAGGAGGAACATGTACAGGGGAACATGGCGTTGGTATTGGAAAACGGAAGTATCAGGAAGAAGAACATGGGGCGGCATTACTCGTAATGGAAAAAATAAAGAAAGCTCTTGATCCGCAAAATATTTTGAATCCGAATAAAGTTTTTCAGTTAAAGGATAGGAGCTGATCGGGTGAAAGTACTAGAAGCGATAAGTAATATAGCTGGAAAGTATTTTGCGTTTTGGGTTATTTGTATTGCAACTATTGCGTATTTTATTCCCGCTCCATTTCTCGGGTTAAATAGTTACATAACGATTTTACTCGGGGTTGTTATGTTTGGGATGGGGTTAACATTAAAGGCTGTTGATTTTAAAATTATTGCTACAAAACCATTGCCAGTTATTATCGGTGTATGTGCTCAGTTTATTATTATGCCACTTGTCGCATACGTACTAGCCTACGTTATGAATCTGCCAGCAGAATTAGCAGCTGGATTAGTATTACTCGGTTCAGTACCGGGTGGCACCGCATCAAATGTTATGGTTTATTTAGCAAAAGGAAACTTAGCGTTGTCTATTGCAATGACATCATTATCAACGTTACTAGCACCAATTGCTACACCTCTTATTTTACTATTACTTGCAGGACAATGGATGCCGGTTAATCCTATGTCTATGTTTCTTTCTATCGTACAAGTTATTATCATACCTATTATTTTAGGATTAGTAGTGAAGAAGTTATTCCCTAAAACTGTTACGAAAGGAATGACCGTTATCCCTTTCATATCGGTTGTAGCAATTATCATTATCGTTTCTGCAGTTGTTTCAGCGAATGTAAGTAGCATTACTTCTTCAGGCCTTCTTATCTTTATTGCCGTTATGCTTCATAATGCTTTCGGTTTTTTACTCGGATATATAACAGCATTCATACTTAGACTAGACGAAGGGACAAGAAGAGCTATTTCAATAAAAGTAGGAATGCAAAATTCAGGTTTAGGTGTTGCGCTAACAACAGCACATTTTGGACCAGCTGCCGCCCTCCCAAGTGTATTAGCAGCAGTATGGCATAACATTGCAGGACCGATTTTAGCAACCATCTGGTCAAAAAATGCAAAGGATACTTTCAGTGATGAAACTTTATCGGTAAATATAGAAAAATAGGAATGATAAAGAATGCAAAAACGTATTGTACATTTTGAAGGGCTAGTTGTTTTCATAGCTGTGATTTATGCGTATTCATTATATGAATTTAGTTGGATAATATTTTTTCTGTTCCTTTTAGCTCCGGATTTATCAATGTTAGCGTATGGTATAAATAATCATGTTGGGGCTAACATTTATAATTTATTTCACACATATATCATATCGATATTAATTGTTATCATTGGTGTTTATTTTAAGATAGATACCGTTATTATGATAGGCCTAATATGGACAGCACATATTGGAATGGATCGAATGTTTGGATATGGGTTGAAATATGAGACGGATTTTAAGGATACTCATATTCAGAGGTTATAGTTGCTTTTGAGGAGAGGGATACTTTGAAACAGAGAATTACTATCAAAGAGTATAACATCAAATGGGAAAGTGAATTTAATAAGTTACAAACTCTCATTAACGATGTAATGGAAGACAGTATTTTATCCATTGAACATGTTGGGAGTACATCTATTAAAGGGCTTGCAGCAAAACCAATATTAGATATTGATATCGTAATAGAAGATTATGGTTTTTTTCCTGAAGTAGTAACAAAGCTTGAAGCGATAGGATACTATCATCAGGCAGAATGGAGCTACAAAGGGAGAGAGGCGTTTGGCAGAAAGGACGCTTTCGTTCCGTGGGACGGAGAAAGTACAGATTGGATGGAACATCATTTGTATGTGTGTGATAAAGAAAGTGAAGAGCTAAGAAGACATATAGCGTTTCGGGATTATCTTCGTGAACATGAAGATGTTGCTGTTGAATATGGACATTTAAAGGAAGAGTTAGCAAGAGAGACAAAAAGTAGAACGAGCTATAGTGAAGGTAAGACAGCATTTATTACAAATATATTAGAAAAGATAAACTAAGGCGGCATGGAATACATGCTGCCTATTCTTTTGAAATAGAACGCTGCCATTATAAAACAAATACAAACTGGCCCTGTTGAATGCCACAAGACTTAAATATAATGAGAAATAAAAGACCGGAAAAGAGGGAGTTTATGTATATACCAAAATATTTCGCAATACAAGATGAAGAAATGAAGTACGAAATAATGGAACAAAATAGCTTTGCAACGTTATTTTCTCAACATAATGGGGAACCATATGCAACGCATTTACCATTGTTATTAAATAGGGAGACCCTTACTTTACATGGTCACTTCGCACGGCCGAATGAACAGTGGAAAGATATTGGGAATCAGCAAGTACTAGCTATATTTCAAGGACCACATAGTTACATCTCTCCGTCATGGTATGAAACAAACAATGCAGTACCAACATGGAATTACGTTGCAGTGCATGTATATGGTGAATTAAAATTTGTTGAAGATGAACAGGAATTAATAGATTCTCTTCAAGAGTTAGTACATAAGTATGAAGATCCAGAGAGCGCCTACTCACTTAATGATGTAGACCCGAATTATATGGGAGGATTAAGTAAGGGAATAGTTGGGTTCAAAGTAAAGATAAATAAAATAGAAGGAAAAGCGAAGTTAAGTCAAAATCATTCTGTGGAAAGAAGAAACTTAGTTGTGGAGAAGCTTGAGAAGGTTGGTAGTGAGGGGAGTAGGTCGATTGCAGGGTTGATGAGAAAATAGAGTTTACTTGAAAGGGAAACATTCTAAATAAGCGTATTTAAAAAGACCTTCTTAATGGAAGGTCTTTCGTTTTTAAAGTGTTTTTTCAGTTGTTATTGGGTTGTAGTCTTTACTTACGTCAACGGATTGAACAAGGTCAGGTCTTTGTGGTGCAGGGAAATGTTCATGTCCAGCTTGGCTTGTCAGATTAACGTTTAACCCAAAAGAAAAAATACCAGTAAATGCAATACCTAAAGCGATTTTACCAATTGTTTTCTTCATTTTCATAACCTTCTTTCATTCTTTTTTTTAGCTTCAATACTGCTGTGAAAATACTGACTAGCTTTTTCGAAGAGTTCCTTTTTGTGATATAAAGTGGCTATTTTCTCGCAATAATCAGAAGTATAACTGAATAAAGATTCTTCATTGAAATAGTCAATTCCTTCTTGTATAATTCGCTCTAATTGTTCTAATTCAAATTTATTTATAATAGCTTCTAAAATATTAAAATGATGTTTATATTCCTCATTGTTTAGTTGTAAAACAATTTCTTTACCAGTTTGAATGTATTTATTTGCTAACTCTATATTTCCTAGTTTTCCATTTTCTTGTGCAAGTAAGAATAATGCCTTATAGTGTTTTGGCATTTTTTCTATTACTTCTGACAGTTGACGAATGGCCTGTTCTGACAAGTTTTTATTCGCATAGAGTGTACCTAGGTTATTTCGTACATGAAGAAGTAAAGACTCTTCGTTGTTTTTTTGTAATATATCGATGGCTGTATAGTATAATTCCTCAGCTTTTTCATAATGACCAACTGCTACATAAGATCCGCCTAGTACACTTAAACAGGAGGTTATATTTCTTTCGCATTCATTTAATGTTTGAAAAATTTCTAATGCCTTAGTAGCATATACGATGGCTTGGCTTGGTTGCTGCATCTGAAAATGATATACTGCATATCGGTAATAGAAATCAGCCTGTTCCACAGTAGAAAGGCTAGCTAAAGATGATTTTGCTTTTTCGAAATAATCCTCAGCTTTTTCAAATTTGTTTAATGCAGTAAAGTAAATGGCTTTGTAATAATTGTATAAGTAGGATAGTTGTAAATCAGCTGGGATAGTAATAGCATCAATTGCATCAAAACTACCCTTTGTAATGGATAGTCCATCAGTGAATACTGCATAACGGAATTTTAATAAGTTAAAAAATAAATGGTAAGATGAGTTTAAACTATCTTCTTTTACAAGAATTTCTTTGTGCTCTTGAGTTGCTGCATGATAGCAGGTTTGTGCTTCTGTAACATTTTGAATTAAGATTGCGTGATACCATGCCTCTAAGTGTTTCGTCGCGTACGTACTTCCAGTTAATAAGGTATTCATAAAATCCCCCCTCAGAATAATCTATTTAATTTTGTCTATAATGTTATCATATAAATATGTAAAAATAATGAATATTCACTTGATAAATAATTTTCTTTTAAAAGAGAAAATTCTGTTGTTTTAACTTATATAGTATTTATTTTTTAGGTGAGAAATTAAATATGAACCTAAAAAAATCCCCTTCATGCATGAAGGGGATTTTTTTAAATGTGTTCACCATGATCTTCAAATTTAGGAATTGGTAGATCAGCATGTCCTTCTTGCTTAGGAGCCGGGAAATCGGCATGACTGTCTTGCTTAGGAGCCGGGAAATCGGCATGACTGTCTTGCTTAGGAGCCGGGAAATCGGCATGACTGTCTTGCTTAGGAGCCGGGAAATCGGCATGACTGTCTTGTTTAGGAGCTGGTAGATCAGCATGACTGTCTTGCTTAGGAGCTGGGAAATCGGCATGCCCTTCTTGCTTAGGAGCTGGGAAATCGGCATGCCCTTCTTGCTTAGGAGCTGGGAAATCGGCATGCCTATCTTGTTTAGGAGCTGGTAGATCAGCATGACTGTCTTGTTTAGAAACGGGTGTTCTTCCATGATCTGCTTTTACTAATCCGCCATCCCCAATATTTACATTCAAAAACCCAAAACTAAGTACTGATAGCCCTAAAATAGTTGTACCAATTTTTCTTTTCAAATCGCATCTCTCCTTATAGGATATATATTTTGTTATTCGTTTATAAATTTAGACAGAATAACAAAGATCGTAATGAGAGATTAACCTCTTAAATTACGATACTACATACTTCTATGTAATATTTTGTAAAACCTCCTGTTATTTTGAAAATTAAGGAAAAAATTTCGACAAAAACACCACTATTTCAAGTGGTGTAGGGAAATGAGTATACGGATTATAAATATAAACCATCAAGTCCCACAAAAAGTACGATAAGGACGATTCGTAGGCGCAGGTGGAACGCAGTATTCTTCTTGATCTGTAGTATACGCATAAGGATTTGCTAGAGCCTCAAGAAGCTTCTCCATTACGCTATAATCTCCACTTGTAACAGCGGCTTCTAGTGCTTCTTCTACGCGATGGTTTCTTGGGATGATTGATGGGTTATTATTTTTCATCATTTCGTAGGCATTTTCTTTCGATTCATCTTGTTTTTCTAATCGAGATTGCCACAGTTTGTACCATTCTTTAAATTCAGGGCTATCGAATAGAGGGGTATTTTCTAACGTATTAAGAGTTAATGAACGGAATGTATTTGTGTAATCCGCTTTAAATTTCTCCATCATTTTTAAAAGTTGCTCAATAAGTGATTGATCTTGTTCTTCGTTGCTAAATAGTCCTAATTTCTTTTTCATTCCAAGGAACCACTGGTTTTCATACTGTACGCTAAATTTTGAAATTTCGTCTTGAGCAATCTTTAATGCTTCTTCTTCATCTTCGTGTAGGATTGGTATTAAAGATTCAGCTAGTCGCGCGAGATCCCATGCGGCCATATATGGTTGATTTCCATATGCGTAGCGACCTTGTGTATCAATGGAGCTAAATACAGTTCCTTGGTCGTAATTGTCCATAAATGCACAAGGGCCGTAATCAATCGTTTCACCGCTAATCGTTATATTGTCAGTGTTCATTACGCCGTGAATAAATCCAACAAGTTGCCATTTTGCGATAAGACTTGCTTGTCTTTTAATGACTTCTTGTAGCAATGCAGTATATCGGTTTTCATGATCTTCAATTTCTGGATAATGCCTTTTTATTGTATAGTCAGCTAGTGATTGAAGATCCTCGATAGAACCGCGAGCTGCAGCATATTGAAATGTGCCGACGCGTATATGGCTGCTTGCTACTCTAGTTAAAATAGCTCCAGGTAACTTTGTTTCACGATAGGTTGGTTCGCCTGTTGTGACAACTGCTAAACTGCGGGTAGTTGGAATATCAAGTGCATACATAGCTTCGCTAATAATATATTCACGTAGCATTGGACCGAGTGCAGCACGACCATCACCGCGGCGTGAATACGGAGTAGGGCCAGAACCTTTCAGTTGAATGTCAAAACGTTTACCTGCAGGAGTCATTTGTTCACCAATTAAAAGAGCACGACCGTCGCCTAACATATTAAAATGTCCGAATTGATGACCGGCATATGCTTGCGCTAATGGATGAGCTCCTTCTGGGAGTGCATTACCGGCGAAAATAGCGATTTCGGCTTCTTTCTTCAATTCTTCAGGATTAAAGCCAAGAGATATCGCAAGTGAATGGTTTAGCTTAACTAACTCCGGTGAACTTACGGGAGTAGGGGGGATTTCTGTATAAAATGATTGTGGTAAAGTCGTATAACTATGGTCTAAATTCCAACCAGCTTCATTATTTTTAGTCATTTTATCTCCTCCTTGTTTATTTTTTTATTATGTATTTGTACGTATGTATTCTTTGTAAAATTAGCTAAAAGTATAATATGATATTTCCCCTTGCAATCTATTGTAAGGACTTCACTGCACTATGTCTATTTAACAGCAAATTTAAAACCTCCATTTTAAGAAAATGGAGGTTTTATTATTATTTCATTTTTACAATTATTTTCCCCTTTGCTCTTCCAGCCTCTGAATATTCCATTGCTTTTTGAGCATCTTCAAAAGGGAAAACTCGATCGATTACAGGTTTGATTTTTCCGGCTTCAATATAGTTTGCGATAGTACGTAATTGATCTCCGCTTGGCTTCATAAATAAAAATGAATATTGAGCATTATGCTTTTTTTCAAGTGCAGTAAGTTTTTTACTTGCTAATGAAAATAAGAATGTTTTAAAAAATCCAGAACCGAATTCTTTACCGAAACGAGCATTTGGCATTCCTGAAACAGAAACAATGCTGCCGCCGCTTTTTATAATATCGAATGATTTTTCAAGTGTTGTACCACCAATGGTATCAAATACTGCATCATAATCTTTTAGTATTTCTTCAAATTTTTCTGTTTTATAATTAATAATTTGATCTGCGCCAAGAGACTTTACTAAATTTGCACCAGCCTCACTAGCAGTTGTTGTAACGGTAGCACCCATTATTTTTGCTAACTGAATTGCGAAAGTACCAACACCACCAGATCCAGCGTGAATTAAAATCTTTTGATTTTTTTGTAATTGCATAATGTCATGTAATGCTTGATATGATGTTAAGCCAACAAGTGGAATTGAAGCAGCTTCTTCAAAACTTAAATTTTTCGGTTTTAAAGCTATGTCATCTTCATGAATGGCTATATACTCCGCAAAAGTACCAATCTTATTTTTTCTTGGACGTGCATATATTTCATCGCCGACTTTAAAACGAGTTACTTTTGATCCAACCTTTATGATGACACCAGCAAAGTCATTCCCAAGGATTAGGGGCATTTCATATTTAAGTAACATCTTTACTTTTCCATCGCGTATTTTAAAATCAATTGGGTTAATACTAGCTGCATGAATTTCTGCGAGCACTTCATGCTCATTTATTTCAGGAATAGGTACCTCGGCCATACGCATTGGGACTTTTCCGTACTTATCAATTATCATCGCTTTCATTTCTTATACCTCCACATTTCAATAAAAGTTGTGCAATAGCTTTTCGATATCTAATACAAGATTTTTTAATAAACTTAATTTTGTACGTATATCAATATAATAAAAGTTTTTTGTACCTTCTTTTCGCATTAAAATAATACCGGCTTCTCGTAAAATTCTAAGATGATGTGATACAGCTGGTCGAGAAAGGTGTGTTTGTTTCGTAATTTCTCCTACACGTAATCCGGTTTGACATTCCGTTTCCATGAGAACTAACAAAATAGCTTGACGTGTTTCATCACCAATTGCCAATAATACTTTTTGTGAATCAATAAAATCTCTTTTTATAACATTTAATTGTTCTTGTTTATTCATTTCAATCACTTTACCTCCTGCTAATGAGTCGAAAGGTTTAAGATGATGGACCATTACTTCGATACGGTAATGCTACATGATTGTTGTATGAGCTGCAATATTGGGAAAGAAAATCGAGACGAATGAAATTTTATGAGTTGAAAATGGTAGGAGATAGAAAAGGCTTAATAATACGTTGTTTACAGCCCTTTCCGAACGGGAAAGCCCATCGCCTTTAGGCATGGGATGAAAGTGAGGTTGGATACGGAGTACCACTAAAAATCGCTAAGTTTGTGGTACTTTAAGTATCCAAAATATTGGTATCTTTTGTGGTGTAGTTTAAAAGTAAAACTGATACAATGTGAATATGATACATGATTATAGAAGAACCAAAACAACCGTGTCATTAATTAACTACCATTTTGTGTTTTGCCCGCGATACAGAAGAAAGATTTTTCTTAACATAAAAGTAGAAGAACGTTTCAAAGAGTTGGTTCAAGAAATATGCGGAGAAATGGATGTTGCTATTGTCGCAATGGAATGCGACAAAGACCACGTTCACTTGTTCTTACATACACTACCAACACTTAGTCCTGCTGACACAATGGCGAAAATTAAAGGAGTGACATCGAAGCGTTTGAGAGGAGAGTTTCCTCATCTTCAACACTTGCCAAGTCTATGGACACGTTCCTATTTTGTTTCTACTGCTGGAAATGTATCGACTGAGACAATTAAACAGTATGTTGAAAATCAAAAGACGAGGGGGTGAAAATTGTGTCACAAACAATCACAGTCAAAGTTAAATTGCTTCCAACAAAAGAACAAATTCAGCTATTGGAACAAAGTAGCTATGAGTATATCAAAGTCATTAATACACTTGTATCTGAAATGGCTGAAGCGAAGAAGAGCACTAAGAAAAGTACAAAAGATGTTGAAGCTAATCTTCCAAGCGCAGTGAAGAACCAAGCAATTAAAGACGCTAAAAGTATGTTTTCTACAAAGGTGAAAAAAAGTAAATACAAAGTTATTCCGATTCTAAAGAGACCTGTTTGTGTATGGAACAATCAAAACTATTCGTTTGACTTCACGCACATTTCAGTTCCACTCATGGTAAATGGAAAATCAACTCGCTTAAAGGTTCGTGCTTTATTAACTGATAAATATAATCGCAATTTTAATTTGTTAACACACAAGTTAGGTACACTTCGTATCACGAAGAAATCTAATAAGTGGATTGCTCAAATATCTGTCACGATTCCTACAAATGAAAAAACAGGAACGAAGATTTTAGGGGTAGATTTAGGTCTTAAAGTCCCTGCGGTAGCCATCACAGACGATGATAAAGTTCGTTTCTTCGGCAATGGTAGACAAAACAAATATATGAAACGTAAGTTTCGTAGTGTTCGTAAGAAGTTAGGTGAAAATAAGAAATTAAATGCCATTCGACAACTTGATGATAAAGAACAAAGATGGATGCAAGACCAAGACCACAAAGTAAGTCGTGAAATCATTGACTTTGCAACCGATAATAACATTTCTGTTATTCGTTTAGAACAACTAACGAATATTAGACAGACGGCAAGAACAAGCCGTAAAAACGAGAGAAATCTACACACTTGGTCATTCTATCGTTTAGCACAATTCATTGAATACAAAGCGAATTTAGTTGGTATTAAGGTAGAATATGTGAACCCTGCTTATACAAGTCAAACATGTCCGAAATGTTCTGAAAAGAACAAAGCACCAGACAGAAAATACAAGTGCCGATGTGGATTTGAGAAACATCGTGATATTGTTGGGGCGATGAATATTCGCTACGCAACTGTGATTGATGGTAACAGTCAATCAGCCTAAGATGCTATACGCACTGTCTTAGGAGGGGCAATGAGATGCCCTCATCTTGAAGTCTGTTCAAAACAGAAATGGACTGCGAACGTTTAGTCATTCAAGAATCCCACCTGTCAATCCGTAAGGTTAGGGCTTGCGACTTTAGTCGTGGGAGTCTCAAATAGTGTGTTAAAAGAAAAATAAATAAGAGAAAAGGTATACCGACGTTTTAGTATACCTTTTTCTATTATGCTAGATTATAGTAGTAGGATACATATTCTTCTAAACATTGAACTTCTTTTTCCGGTGGTTCAATGCCACCTTTTCTACCGTAGCAAACATTTCTCAAGTATTCTCCAAAAATCATAGAGCGACTTTTTTCATTTTCCATCCAATTATATCTATTAATGATAAACTCACCATCGAAACTTGTATCAAATGTATATGGGATACACGTAATAGTTTTAGGTAAATGTTTTTTTAATACTCGATATTGCCGACCAGCGCCTAAACTTTTGCAAACAAATAGTAGCTGATTAATCTTTGTGAAATCAAAAATCTTTTTCGCTTCCATTACATTCGCGATAGAATGGAGGGAGTTTTTCTCGAATAGGATAGCATCTTTTGGTACGCCATGTTCCATTAATTTAGTTACAATTACTTCTGCATCTGACAAATCTCCGTAATTCCAGCTCGGATGTTTCATGCCATGCAAACTAGTACCACCTGTAACGATAATTTGATTTCCTAAACCTTGTCGATAAGCTTCTAGAGGAGCTTGCCAATTGCCGGGATGAGAACCGCCGAAAACGAAAATAGCATCACATTTTTGTGTTGTTATTTCTTTTAGAAAAACGATTTCTGTAATTTGATCGATTTGTTTTTTCGTAAGAGTAGGGACATCAGGATATTTAGGTATTACCATGTGAAAACCTCCTATATAGTAAATGATAAATTCATTATATAGCGATTTTATTAAGTGAAAAAAGGGAAGCTTTTCATTTCAAAGTACCCCTTTTAAGATAACTCTCCAATAAACCAAATCTCTTTTTTATCGATTGCATCTTCATCATAAATGACTTCTTGAAAGTGTAAAATTTGGGCAGTAGGACAAATTGAAATTCCCCATGTTTTCCAAAAATCAATTTTATTTGAAAGAGAAATCCATTTTTGAAATTCATTATTTCTATTGAAAAAGTTATGAAAATAGTCATCGTTTTTGAATACGATAATTTGCGATTCCCATAAATTCTCTATAGAAATTAAAGTAACAACTCGATATGTATGTGTATCGCTCGGTTTTATTTTTATTAAATGGTTTGCTTGATTTAATAAGGTTTGTATACATAATCGTTTTACTTTTCTAGGCGTTTTACACAAATCGATAAAAGCTTGAGAAACTGGTAAAGGCATATACCAATATTCATCGTTATAGAAAGTAGAAGGGAACGTTTTTGTATGTTCCTCAATTTGTTTTATCATAGCGTTTGTTTTTCGTTTCATCCCACGTATTTTCTTTTCATGCATTGTGAGTCATCTCCATAAATTTTTGTAATGCAGCTGAGCGAAATATGTCTTTTCTAGTAATGAAAGTAGTAGGAACCTTTTTGAAGCTATTTGGTAAAGGGTTGAATGATATGTCATGTTCATGTCCCTTTAAAATTGATTTCATCATAATCGCTACGCCCATATTTGATTTTACACATGCAAGTATCGCTTCGATTGTTCCGAATTCTAATACTCGTTTAGGCGAGATGTCTTCTTCTTGAAGCCAGTCTTCTAATAAACTTCTATAATAGCAACCGTGACTAAAAGCGAGTAAATTCATATCTTCTATGTCTGTAAGAGAGGATAAAGGTTTTTTACTAATGAGAACCAATTCTTCTTCATGAAATACAGTTGTATGGAGTTCATTATGCTGAGTAGAGCCAGCTATAAACGCTCCGTCTAGTTTTCGCTCTAATACAAGCTTAATGAGTTGTTCAGTCGTATTTGTTTCCAAAATCAATTCGACTTCTGGGTACCTCTCATAGTAGGCCGTTAATATAGAGGAAAGCCTTACCGCAGTTGTAGATTCTGTACACCCAATTTTTAAAGTACCTTTAGGATCAGTTCCATTACTTTGAACCGCTTTTATAGATTGATCCATTAAGTGGATAATTTGTTTGGCGTACGTTAATAAAATCTCACCGTTAGAAGTTAAAGTTACACCTTTTCCGTTTCTGTAAAATAAAGGAACACCTAATTCATTTTCTAGTTGTTTTATACGCATCGTTACGCCTGATTGCACGTAGTTCAAATTTTTCGCTGCGCGAGAAATATTATTTTCCTTCGCGACTTCGTAAAATACAGTTAAATCTTTTATGTCCACGTATCATCCCTCCGAAAAGGTATCAATTTTTTTGATGGATTATATGATGAATCTTTATTTTATATGATATCAGAACTTTCATACAATGGAAGGGGGAGGGATTATTATGTTGATTGAAGAAAGGGTGAATAGTACTTATAAATGGGTTATGTTAATTGTTGCGACGATTGCTCAAACCACAGCGACACTTATAACGTATGGTGTCGGGGTTTTCGCTTTATTTTGGAAAGAAGAATATGCACTTACGAATACGGAGAGTGGATTATTAGTAAGTGTTGTAAATGTTGGACCGTTATTTTGTATGCTTTTTGTCGGTCGGCTACTTGATCAATATAATGAAAAAATATTAATTTCTATCAGTTCATTTTTGCTAGGGAGTTTGCTTTTACTGACTAATATAGTAAGTGGATTTAATGGGTTATTATTTGTACTTTTATTAATAGGAATGTTTTATAGTGTTTCCCAGCCAGGAGGAAGTAAAGTGATTTTAAAATGGTTCCGAAAAGAAAATCGCGGATTAGCGATGGGAATAAGGCAAGCGGGTATACCGATTGGTGGGGCGTTAGCGGGAGTGTTAATCCCGTTTCTTACCGTACAATATAATATGACTTACGCGATCAATAGTATCGCATGCATTTGTATAATTGGAGGGCTATTATTTTTTATGTTTTACAAAGAGCCATATGTTCAGGAGGAAGCGAGGAAAGGACATAATAACATTTCCTTTTGGATGGAGCTAAAAGTAGTGATATGCAAAAAAGAGTTGTATCCAATTTATATAACGGGTATTTGCATGATTTCATTACAAATGGTGTTAGTTGGACACTTCATGAAATTTTTAGCAGGGGAACAATCGATTACATTTATTGTAGCCGGAACAGTATTTTCAGTTATGTTCTTTTCTGGAATGATTGGTCGTATTGCATTAGCAACTATTAGTGATGTGTTGTATAAGGGGAATCGGCGTATACCTTTATTTATAGCTGTCTGCGCTTCTATCGGCTTGATGTTATTGTTAGTAATGAATATACATACAATAACGAGTGGAGTATTGTATGGTGTAAGTGCATTGTTAGGATTCTTTTCAATTGGATGGTTTAGTCTTTTTATAGCCGAAGTTGCTGAATTAGCAAGTGAAGAGTCTGTAGGAATAACAGTGGGTTTAGCGCTTACATTAAATCAAATTGCTATTATTGTTGCACCTGTTTTATTTGGTTATATTGTGGATGAGAAAGGGTATGCGTATGCGTGGTTATGTATAGTAGTATTGTTAAGTATCTCGGCAGTCAGTTTATATAGAAAAAACAAGAAAATAAAAGAAAGTTAGCAATGTAAATTTTTTATGAAGAAAATATAAAGAAATGCCGAGTGAGCGACATTTCTTTTTTTATTTGTTGTATAATCAAAGTATAAATGAGATTCATTTTCAATGAAGTTCATTGCCTGTAATTTTAGCTATAATGATTTGTTTTTCTTTATCGTTATTTACATGATTTATTTTGTTTGAAAATTTTTAGTATCATTTCCTTTTAAAGTTGTAATCTATTTTACTTAATATTAAATTATAACTATATTTTATTGTAGGATAATGAAACGTCATATCATCTAAACGATTGTTTTTATCTGTGTTTTTCATCTTAACAACTCCGTTTCTTATCTTGTGTAACAAATGTTACATAAGATGTTGAAATTATAGTAGGGTGCATCCGATTGTATGGTGGAAATTTTGCGGGAAAGAAATACAATAGAGAGTAGCCGAAAACTGAATATGAGAAAAAGGAATCTAGTTCATTTAGGTGAATAATAGGTAGTATTATAAAAAATTTAAAAATTAATAGATATAGAATAGAATGGATGCGCGTTAAGTGAAACTATATAAAAGAGGGTTCCTATTATGCTAAAGAAATGGTTAATCGTTTTCTTTGTTTTTGCTATTTTTTGTGGGAGTGTCGTTGCACTAATACATGCAAATAAAGGTAAGAAATATGATATAAAGGCATTTTCTAATGTAAATAGTAAGCAAAAGGACGATATGCAAGAAGTTGATGCAACTGAGAAAAAACGCTATGAAGCTGTAGCTGGAAAACTAGATCAATATTTAAAAGATAAAGGATTTAATGGGAGCGTTCTTGTAGCTAGTAAAGATCATGTGATTTTACGAAAAGGTTATGGATATGCGAATGTGAAAGATAAAGTAGTAACAACGCCAAGAACGAAATATCGTATTGGTTCTATTACGAAAACGGTCGTTGCAATATCTATTATGCAGCTAAAAGAAAAAGGGAAATTAAATATTGAAGACAATGTAAATAAGTATATCCCATCGTTTCCAGCAGATAAAAACATTACGTTACGAAATCTATTAACACACACATCTGGCTTGCCAGATCAAGGACAAGGTAGGGTGGATGCAGGGTCACGTTTAAAGTTAGTAACGTGGATTGGAGCGCAAAAATTGCAATTTCCTGCAGGGACAGGCTGGAAATATACAGACTATAATTATATGGTGCTTGCATATATTGTAGAAAAAATTACGAATAAACCGCTCGCTGAATACGTGAAAGAAAATATTTTTACTTCTGCTGGCATGTATGAATCTGGAATGGGGGCGACTCTCCCAGAAGATATTTTTTTAGCAGAAGGTTATACGAGAAAAGATAATGAATTAATAGCTGCCCCCCGCTTAAAAATGAACTGGTTGTATGGGTGTGGTGAAATGTATACAACTGTTGAAGATATGAAAAGATTAGATGAGGCAATAATGGATGGAAAGCTGTTATCTAAACAAAGTGTATTAGATATGTTTACTGCATCACCTGCAAGAAAATATGGATTTAGTTTCTATACGTATCCAGATTATTATCATAACCACGGGGTATTAGCAGGCTGGAATACTTTTAATAATTTTAACTGGGATAAAAAAACATTCGTCATATTGTTCTCTAACGTTCAAAATGGTATGAATGATACATTTAATCAAGAGTTTAGGAAAATGGCGAATGATTTAATAGAAGGAAACGGAGCATGAAAGAGAAAGAGCCTCTAGCGAGAGGCTCTTCTTTTTTATAAAGTTGAAAACTCTTCAACAAGTTCACTAAAACGATTTAATGCACTTTCAATCGGTTCTGGCGTAGTTAAATCAACGCCAGCTTTTTTCAGTAGATTTAATGGATAATCTGAACTTCCACCTTTAAGGAATTCGAGATAGTTTTTCTGTGCATTTGGATCGCCGCTTAATAATTTATCAGCAATTTGGATTGCAGAAGCGAATCCAGTTGCATATTTGTACACGTAAAATGGACGATAGAAATGCGGTATTCTAGCCCATCCGTATTTTACTTCTTCGTCAAATACGAGGGAGTCGCCGTTATATTCTCTAAACAAGTTTTCGTAAACCTCGCTAAAGGTTTGGGCATTTAATGATTTACCTTGCTGTGCCATTTCATGCGTGATTTTTTCAAACTCAGCGAACATGATTTGTGTAAAGAAAGTGCCTTTAAATTTCTCGATGAAGTGATTTACTAAATGGTTACGTACATTAGCATCTTTTGCTTCTTTTAATAAATGATGAATTAATAGCACTTCATTTACTGTAGAAGCGACTTCTGCGACGAAAATAGTATAGTGTGCAGAAATTCTTGGTTGATATCCGTGTGAGTAGTGCGTATGCATGCCATGCCCACATTCGTGAGTAAGGGTGAAAAGGCTATTTAAATCATCGTGATGATTTAAAAGAATGAATGGATGAACGCCGTATACACCAAAGTTATAAGCACCGGAACGTTTTCCTGGCGTTTCTCTTACGTCAATATAACGTTTATCTTTAAAGCTTTTTAATGTTTCAATATATTCTTCACCTAAAGGAGCTAGTGATTCAATCATGATGTCAAACGCTCTATCGTATGGAATATCTTGTTTTACACCTTTTACTAAGTCGACACTTAAGTCATATTGTCTTAGTTCATCGACATTTAATTTCTCTTTTCGAAGTTCATTATATGTATGTAAAGATTGAATGTTTTTTTTCGTCGTTTCAATTAAATTTTCATATACTTCTTTCGGAACCATGTCGCCAAATAATGATTTCTCTAACGCTGATGGATATTTTCTTAGCTTAGAAACAGTAACATTATTTTTAATAGCTGCAGATAAAGTAGAAGCGATAGAATTCTTTAATTGAACGTATGGTTTGTAATAAGCTTTATAGGCTTCTTTACGTTTTTCGCGGTTCTCATCTTCTATTAACTTTGCATACATTCCTCGTGTTAAAGTAACTTTTTCTCCATCATTAGTAGTCACTTCACCAAATAGTATATCTGCATTATTTAGCATGCCATATGTATGTTGCGGAGAGGAGAGTGCTTCGCCCATTTGTGATAAAATCTCTTCTTGGTCCTTATTCAATACGTGTTTTTTATAACGGTATAATTCAAATAAATCTTCTTTATAATATTGTAAGCCTTCAGCTTCTTCTATGTAAGTGTGTAATGTGTTTTCATCTACGCTAAGTAAGAATGGAGAAAAGAAAGATTTAGCTGCACTTACTTTCACTTGTAATTGTGTTACTTTATCGACAAGAGATTGAGCGTCAGTATCGCGTGTATCAAGATCAGATTGTAATCGTGCATAAGCGAATAGTAAAGATATGATGCTAGAAATTTCTTCACTCTTTGTTAAATAGGCTAATAAACTATTGCCATCGTGAATATTTCCATTAAACTCGTGTAGTTCTTTCGTTAATACTTCAATTTTATGAAAATCACTTTCCCAATCTTCAATGATATCATAAATATCCGTTAAATCCCATTTTTCTTTCTCATCTACTTGTAGTCGATCTTTAAGTTCTGTCATAATCATTTCCTTTCTAAATATGTAGTTATATTTCTATATAACTATGAAATACAACAAATTGCAAAAAATCCCTGCTGAAAATTAAAAAGCCTTGCTAAAAGGCAAGGCTTGAAAAATTATAATGTAATTCCGAATTTTGAATGTAAAAGGTTTTTATATTGCCCATCTGTAACTTTTTCTTTCGTTTTTTTACCGTTTTTCGCTATTGTGAGACTATCCTTCGTTAAAGAGGCATGCCCATCTTCAGTTAGTTTTACAATAAGAGGTACTTTGTTAAATGGTGAGCACTCATGTTCAACGATAATTTTTTGTGCTGCATTTGCTTTTTCTTCATCCACTTCTTCTATATAAAATGCATAGCCTAACGTCCAATCATCAGTAGAAGATTGATCCAAAAACTCATTGTTTTTACGCATCTCTAACATGTAGTTTCCTTTTTCGGTCATTTCTTTACGAATACGATAATCTCCTGTAACGGAGTGAATGACTTCACCTGAGAAAGGAACAGGTGCAAGTGGTAAGTATGATCCGAATCCAACTTCAATTAAATAAAGCTCATTATGATGTGTTAAAACGGTTGCGATATGGCCAGAATCAACAGCCCATATAGAATTTGCAGCGTTATACACTGTTCCTGAAACGAGATGAACATCGAATCCAGCGTCTTTAAGGAAGTGATACATAGTAGGATTGAGTTCATAACAAAGACCACCACGATTGTTTACTAAAATTTTTTCTTTTAGATTTTCTTTTGATATTTCCTTAAAATTCTTTTCGAGAACATTTAAGTTTTCAAATGGGACAGTTTGTGCCATCGCGTACATAATGTTAGGTAAATCTTCAAATGAAACTTTGTCTTTTTCTTCTATATGTAATCGTGCGAAAAATTGTTTTTGAAAGTCTGTCATAGAAACCCCTCCGTTAAACGATTTATATATATTGTATCTAATATCGCAAGAGGAAACATCTGCATATGTGCGTACGACTAAAGTATGACACCTTTACTTCTTGCTATACATATAGTATGATGATTTCAGTAAATTAGATTTCAATGACCATAATATAAAATAATGAGAGGTGCTTTTTGTGAGTGCGGTAGGTACTAAATAGGAAAAATTGAATGAAATAAATCGGATAAGAACAGGGGATTTTTATGTATACCATACCCCTAATTTTGTCATGGATTTATTTCGATACCTATGAAGATACCTACAATACTTTATAAAGCGTGTAATAAGGGGATTGCCATCCGTTTTTTATGGTTTATTTCCTCATATGTTATTACTCATGCCTTGTAAATGTAAAAGCTGCGGTATCCCCGCAGCTTTTTTGTGTATATTTTTAATGTTTAAAAAGGGTAATTGAATAATGTAGAACTCATTGGAATCTAATGAGTAGGTATCTTCATTTATGATAGAAATCAATCATAGTGAGGAGAAACAAAATGAATACAATGACTTTTGAAAAGTTACAATATAACGAATTAAAGGATATAGTGAAATCTTATTGTGTAAGTGGATTAGGAAAAGAATTAATAAATAAATTAGAGCCGAGTGCAAGTATAAAAGTAGTAAGGAATCGATTGAATGAAACAACCGAAGCGCGAGCTATATTAGATGCAGAAGGGCATGTTCCTTTCTTCGGTATTTCAAATATCGCAAGTACAATTCAAAAATTAGAAAAAGGGATGATTTTAGATCCAGAAGAATTAGTCAGCGTTTCAGACTTTTTACGCGGATGTAGAAAGATTAAAAAATTTATGTTAGATAAAGAATTTTTTGCACCAGTATTAGCTTCTTATGCAAATTCAATGACTGAATATAAAAGTATTGAAGAAGAAATTAACTTTTCAATTAAAGGAAATAGTATTGATTCTGCCGCTAGTAAAGAGTTAAAACGAATTCGAAATAACATGGATTCGGTAGATGGGAAAATAAAAGAACGTTTAACGAAGTTTTTAAATAGCAGTGCAAATAAGAAGTATATTCAGGAGTTCTTTATTAGTAAAAAAGATGATCGTTATACGATTCCGATTAAATCTTCTTATAAAAATCAAGTTGCCGGAAGTATTGTTGAAGCGTCGGCTAAAGGTTCTACTGTATTTATAGAACCGCATACGGTTACAAAGTTAAATGCGGAACTGGCAAGTTTGAAAGCAGAAGAAGCGATGGAAGAATATCAAATTTTAGCGACTTTATCAGGAATGGTAGTAGAAAATATATATCATATAAAAATTAATATGGAATTAATTAGTCAGTATGATATGGTGTTTGCGAAAGCGAAGTTTAGTAAATCGATTGATGGAATAGAGCCGAAGTTAAATGATCATGGCTACGTTCATTTAGTAAATTGTAAGCATCCGCTTTTAAGTGGAAAAGTAGTACCATTAAACTTTGAAATCGGTCAAAACTATCGTAGTTTAATTATTACAGGGCCGAATGCGGGCGGGAAGACAATTGTGTTAAAGACGATTGGATTGTTAACATTAGCGACAATGTCAGGTTTGCATATTGCCGGAGATAAAGAAACAGAAATTGCTATTTTCGAAAATGTATTTGTAGATATTGGTGATAATCAAAGTATCGAAAATGCACTAAGTACATTTTCATCACATATGAAAAATTTATCTGAGATTATGAGGATGTCAAATAATAATACGTTGCTATTATTTGATGAAATAGGAAGCGGGACTGAACCGAATGAAGGAGCAGCACTTGCAATTTCTATTTTAGAGGAGTTTTATCTTGCAGGATGTATTACAGTTGCGAGTACGCATTACGGTGAAATTAAACGCTTCTCAGAAATGCACGATGATTTCATGAACGCAGCCATGCAATTTAATAGTGAGACGCTAGAACCGCTTTATAAATTAGTGATCGGTAAATCAGGTGAAAGTAATGCACTTTGGATTGCAAATAAAATGAACGTAAGAGAACGTGTACTGAAAAGAGCGAAAGAGTACATGGAAAATAAAGAATATACTTTAGAAAAAGTGAATGAAAGTAAAATTAGAAAGCCGAAATTCCTGCAAGAAAAAAGAGAAAATCATTACGAGTATAAAATTGGCGACCGTGTAAATTTATTGGATCATGATGATTTTGGTATCATCTATAAGGAAAAAGATAACTTCTATAATGTCGTTGTATATTATAACGGTGAATTCATTGAAGTGAATGTAAAACGTATTACTTTAGAGGTATCAGCAAAAGAATTATATCCAGAGGGATACGATTTAAATACGCTATTTGTCGATTATAAAGAAAGAAAAATGCAACATGATATTGAACGGGGATCGAAAAAAGCACTTCGTAAAATTCAAAAAGAAATGAGAAAGAATAGAGGGTAATCCAGAGTGGTAACGATTAGACAAGAACGACAAACCGATTATAGAAAAACGGAAGAAGTTGTACAACAAGCATTTTTAAATGAAGAATTTAGTGATAAAAAGGAACATGAACTTGTAAAACGTATTAGAGAGTGTGACGCATTTATTCCAGAGTTATCAATCGTTGCAGTAGATGAAGAAATAGTCGGTCATATTATGTTATCTAAAATTACGATAGAACAAGATGGAGCTTCTGTAGATTCATTAGCGCTTGCACCAGTATCAATTGCTAGGAGCTATCAGAAAAAAGGAATTGGTGGAAAGCTTATAGTAGCTGCGTTAGAAAAAGCGAAAGAACTTGGATACGGATCAGTTGTAGTATTAGGACATCCAGAGTACTATCCGAAATTTGGTTTTAAGAAAGCCAGTGAGTGGAATATAAAAGCACCATTTGAAGTGTCTGAAGAAGTGTTTATGGTAATGGAATTAACAGAGAATGCTCTTGAAAGTGTAGAAGGAGTTGTACAATATTCGAGTGCATTTGCTGAGTAGGAGTATCGGTTAAGAAATATAATCATAAAAGACGCTATCTTTTTGTATGGATATACAGAAAGGTAGCGTTTTTTATTAAGCGAAGCTACTTACATATATTTTGCTCAATGAATAATTGAGGTGTTAAAATTGAGATAGAAATGTAAAGGGAGAGAAAAAAGAATGAAGAATCGAGAAACAGATAGCAACGTAGTTACGTTATATGTTACAAGACATGGTAAAACAATATTAAATACGAACCATCGCGCGCAAGGTTGGGCAGACTCTCCGTTAGTAGAAAAAGGTGTAGAAGTTGCCTCTAATTTAGGAACGGGATTAAAAGATATTCATTTTACAAGTGCGTATAGTAGTGATAGCGGCCGCGCGATTGAAACTGCTAATTTAGTATTAAAATATAGTGAGCAATCAAAATTGAAACTTGAGCAAAGGAAAAATTTAAGAGAATTAAATTTCGGTATTTTTGAGGGTGAAAAGCTTGAAAATATGTGGGATGTGGTTGGAAAAGCTGCGGGCGTTGCATCACCAGAAGAACTCATGAAGTTTTCTATTCAAGAAGTTATTGATCTTATTAGAGCAGCAGATCCTACGAAACAGGCGGAAGATTGGGAATTATTTTCTACTCGTATAAAAGCAGAGATAGATAAAATTAGTGAAGAAGCAGCTAAAGATGGCGGCGGTAACGTTTTAGTTGTCGTTCATGGGCTGTTGATTACTACCTTAATAGAAATGCTAGACAGTAATAAAACAAAACTTGGAGTGGAAAATGCTAGTGTGACGAAGATTTTATATCAAGATGGAACATATACAGTCGAGTCAGTTGGAGATATGAGCTATGTTGCAAAAGGGAAAGAAAGTGTGGAAATATAATCCTATCTCAAATAGATATAAGAAAAGGGAGTTAGTAAAATCTAGCTTCCTTTTTATTTTTTAGTGCATCATTTGAAATATTGTATCTTTATATTATGATTTTGTTTTTAATGTGTAGAATGTTTCTTTGTTCAACAATTGGGTCATTTAATTGAATAAGGGCGTATTTTTTTGAATAGGACCACTTTGTTAAAAAGGATACATCCAATTTTTAGCGAATACAGGGTTATAAATAAGAAAAGTGGTGAGGTAAATAGGAAAAGAATGTAATTCCTTTTTGGACAATAAAACAGAAAAATGTATAATTAACAGGCTTCAGAGCGCGGGGTGTGTTTTCGCAGAAGAAGAGACCAGGTTACTTATTTCAGTAGCCCAAACTCCAGAGGACCTCAAGAGAATGGTGGAAATGCGAGCCGATGGTTTACCACTTGAATATGTTGTTGGATACGCAAAATTTTGTGGGATGCGGATAGAAGTGGAGCGGGGTGTTTTTGTGCCTCGTCAACGAACCGAATTTCTTGTTCACCAAGCCGAAGCGCTGTCATGTTTTGGTGATATTGTCGTTGATCTCTGTTGTGGTTCAGGTGCTGTCGGTGCAGCTCTAGCGGCAGCTTTAGGAAGAGTTGAATTATATTGTGTTGATATTGACCCTATTGCGGTACGATGTGCAAGCCGCAATGTAACGAGTTTCGGTGGCCATGTTTTTGAAGGTGATTTGTATAAATCGTTGCCTCATTCACTTAAAGGCAACGTGAATACCATACTTGCAAACGCACCTTATGTTCCTACTGATGCAATAAAACTGCTCCCACAGGAAGCTCGCCTATATGAACCAAAGGTGGCGCTTGATGGGGGAGAGGATGGACTTGACATTCAGCGAAGAGTAGCGAAAGAAGCATTTCTCTGGCTAGCACCTGGAGGTCATCTTTTAATAGAGACGAGCGAAATGCAGGTAGATCAGACCTTTGAAATCTTTGCTGGTGCTGGGCTTACCACGAAAGTGGCTCGAGATGAGGAATTAGATGCTACTGTTGTTATAGGGTCGAAAGCTAGTTTTTAGCTTAAATTTGTATGTAGCCTTATTCATAAATAAAATGATAATTTTCTAGCAATATATAAATAAAAAACATATGCTTTTAATTGAGAAAAGAGATCGAAAATTATCCGAGTGATTTGAAGAAGAAAGGACATAACATATTAGTTATGTCCTTTCATTTATCAACTTTTTTACTATAGGTTTTCATAAAACTTAACTTAGATTTCTTTTCATTTTGTGAATTATGGGATTAATAAAATTTTCCCTGTACTTTTTCTGCTCTCTAATAATTCATGAGCATGGGCGCCGTCTTGTAAAGAGAATGTAGTAGCACTCGCAATGTTTAATTTTCCACTAGCGATCCAATCAAATAATTGAGTAGAGCGCTGCTTACGTTCTTCAAAGGTAGTAAGCACATTCCAAAGGTCTCCACCAGTTAAAGTTTTTGAAGTATCCATAAGCATGCGTGGATCAACGGGAGCAGGATTACCGCCAGCCATTCCGAAAAATACGACAGTACCACCAACTTTAGTAGCGTTAAAACTTTCCTCAAGTGTAGAGCCTACTGATTCATATACAACATTTACCCCGGTACCATTTGTTATTTCAAGTACTTTCGTAGCCCATGATTCCGTATATAAAAATACGTGATCGGCACCAGCTAATGTGGCTACTTTTCCTTTTTCGTTTGATGAAGTTAGGCCGATTACTTTTCCGCCTAGCAGTTTAATCATTTGAATAAGAAGTTGACCAACGCCACCAGCCACAGCATGGATTAAAGCTGTGTCACCTTGTTTTAGTTGATAGCTATCTTTCGTTAAATAATGTGCTGTTAAGCCTTGCAATAAGACAGAAGCGGCTGTTTCAAAAGAAATTGAATCTGGAAGCGGGATTGCTTTTTCTGCTGGAACGGCAACTAATTCTGCATTTGCAAATGGAACATCAGCAAATGCAATACGGTCTCCAGGATTGATATTTGTAACGTTAGCTCCTACCTCTTCAACAATACCAGCACCTTCATAACCTAATATATAAGGTGGGTTTCCAGCGAGATGATAATCGCCGCGGCGTCTGTAAATATCAGCAAAGTTTAATCCAATTGCTTTTGTACGGAGAAGAATTTCATTTGGATTTATGATTGGATCATGTATTTCTTTATATTGTAGTACATCTGGACTTCCAAACTGTTCGAAACAAAGTGCTTTCATATGGAATACCTCCATTATATTGTTTGTCGATGCTCTTTATCATACAATACAAATATCAATAGAAAAAGAGGATTATTTCGATGAAATCAATCGGGAATTCCGATTGAAAAGAGGGATGATAAATGGAGATAAAACAATTAATTACCTTTAAAATCGCCGCGGACACTTTGAACTTTACCCAAACTGCGAAGAAATTAAACTTTGCTCAATCAAGCGTAACGGCGCAAATTAAAACGTTAGAAGCTGAGCTAGGTACGCCGTTATTTGAAAGATTAGGGAAACGTCTTTTCTTAACCGAAGCAGGAAGAAAGTTTCAACTATATGCGGACAAGATAATCGTACTTAGTAACGAAGCGAAGACGGCTGTGAAAGATGATGAAGAAATAGCTGGTACGTTAACCATTGGTGCGCAAGAAAGCCAATGTACATATAGACTTCCTTCTATATTAAAGAGATTTAAAGCACAATTTCCTCAAATAAAACTTATATTTAAACCCGCACATTCCAATAAAGATGCGAAGGAACAATTGATGGAAGGAAAAGTCGATCTTGCATTTATTTTGGATGAATGTAAAACAGAAGATGCTTTACATGTTGAGCCGCTTATGAAAGAAGAATTAAAAGTAGTAGCTGCTCCAGGGCATCATTTACTCCAGCAAACTTCTGTTTCGATAAAAGATTTAGAGACGGAAACACTTTTATTAACAGAACTAGGGTGCTCATATCGGACTTTATTTGAAGAGTTATTTCGCATCCAAGATGTGTATCCAGCAAATAAGATTGAGTTTGTTAGTGTAGAGGCAATAAAACAATGTGTTATTGCAGATTTAGGTATAGCCGTTTTACCGGCGATAGTAGTAGAAAAAGATATACGAGAGGGGACGATAAAAGAGTTACATCTAGAAAATACTATCAATCCAATTTTCACACAAATTGCTTGGCATAAAGATAAATGGATGACAGTGCCACTGCAGCAATTTATTGATGTGACGAGGGAGTTTTTTACAACGGATTAAGTGGAGAAATATTTATTTTCTATAAAAGAAAAAATGGTAATTTTGTATTGAGAATCGATGCTTGCATGAAACGAGTATCGGTTCTTTATGTTTTAAATAAAGGATGCTATAAAATGTGTATTTCTCAACTTTTTTTCTTACAAGGGTAAGTAAATTTCTTCGTATATTCCAATAATCGTAAGGGAATTTACAACTTTTATTCGTTTCTGTAAGATGCCTCTAGGCAGCATGAAAGGAGGGGCGTACATAGGGGATAGATATACGTACTTATTTTGAGGGAGGAGATTTACAATGTTTAAAAAGTTAATGAAAGTATGTGTGTTAAGTGTAGCGAGTGTAGGGGTATTATTTAGTTTTCAAGGAAGTACATTTGCAGCTACCGATCTGAGTAGTTATTATGACGGGAAAAATCCAGCAACAACGAAAGTATACGGGGGAAGTACAACGTGTGATGCAGATGGATTTAATGCAAAGTCTACAGCGGTATACGAAGGTAGTAAAAAAGTAGGGACAGTGTATTTACGTTACAGTAATAAATGTCATGCAGCTTGGGCTAAGTTTGTTTTAGATCAACCAGCACCAGCTGTTTCAGGAGGAGTGTATGCGTACGCTGTTGTGAATAAATACAAAAATGGTGTGTTTCAAAAATCAGTCACTTCCAATCAAGGAAATGGCACAATTAAAACTGGTCAAACGAGTACTTATACAGGAATGGTATTTGATTTAACTGCTGATTTCGGATACACAGCAGATGCTGAAGCAGTTACGTTTAATAACGGTTACGGGAAAACAGCACGTTATTAATAAAGGAGTGAAATTATATGAAGCTATTAAAAAAGGTGAGTGCATGTTTATTGTTATCTTTACTCGTTGTAACTAGTATGTTTAGTACAACTAATAGCGATAAAGCATATGCAGAAGACCATTCATATGATGGGAAAAGTCCGTATTACAACAGTTGTGATCAATCAGCAGTAACGAAAGAAAAGAAGTGGATTGATTCAAATTCGTATGTGGAATTAAAATTTAGCACGACGTGTAAAACAGCGTGGGCAAAAGTTACTGTAACGCGTGCAGCGGTTTATAATAACGAAGCTGATGCAAGAATTGTTAGAAAAACAGATGGAAAGGCATATACTTGCGGAAGTGCTGGAGGAAATGGTGTTGTGAATAAAGGGCAAACATCATGCTATACGCCAATGGTATATGATTTAGATCCAAGAAAGGCACAAGCACAAGGGAAACATGCTATACCAAATAGTGATGCTTATAATTATGCGGAGACTATTTGGTATTAATACGATTATCAATGCGTTAAGAGCTGTTATTTGATATGAAAATGAAAGAGCCTTACTGCATTATACTGTGGTAAGGTTCTTTAAAGTTGTTTAATAGCTTAAGACATTCATTTACAAAGGTCTCTCTATATAATCGCTTTTAAGTATGGACATAATAATTTCATCCGAGTATGCATCGTTATAAAATAAAGATTGACGTAAAGTTCCTTCTTTTACAAAACCAACTTTTTCATAAGCTTTAATTCCGCGTAAATTATGGCTAAATACTTCTAACTGTAAACGATTTAATGATAGTTGTTCAAAAACAAATCTTAAAATTATTTTAATAGCTTCAGTTCCATAGCCTTGTCCTGTTACTGCTATTGAAAGCATTGATATTCTGAATCCTGCTCTTTTATTCTCTTCATCAATATCTAAAATCGACAATTCTCCAATCATTTCGTTAGTGCTTGTTAAACAAATAGCAAAATCATAGCGACTTGAATCATTATTTATATGATCTATATGTGTTTTAATTTGCTCCAATGAAAAAGTAGACTTGGTTCCAGTCATATATCTTATTTCATCATCCATTGTACTTTCTAATATAATAGGCGCATCTAGCTGACAAAGTGGCCTTAAATAAATTCTTTCCCTTTCTAATCTCATTATAATGTTCTCCTTAAGGTTGGTGATAGAGTATATAAATATTATTGCTCTACATGGAAGAAGAGTTTTGTTTTTTGTATTGTTTGAAAAGTATGATTCTTACTTTTATGTTACATGAATTTTATAATGATATGGTATACCTAAAACAAATGATAAAAGTTTTATACACGAAAAAATGTATCAACAAGTTTTTTAATGATCGAATTAAATAAGATCTGTATCAGGAGGATTGTATCCAAGGTGACGAGCCATAGATACAATTTGTCCTTTATGGTGAAACTCATGCGTCTCCGTATGAGTTAAAAGCCATAGCGGAGTTGTACTCCAAGGCTCTTTTTGCCACTTTACTTCATTTGCAATATTTTCGAGCCATCGGTCATTGTATTCATCTAAAAAGCGTTGTACGGTCTCATCTACTAACTTAAATCTAGTACGAACTTTTTCCACATCTGCATGCTCAATTTCGTAATCGCTAGCAAATGAAAAGTCTGCTCGCTTTTGTTTAAATGCGAATGATCCAAGCCAGTATCGGTAGCAATCGGCTACATGAATATGTGTCTTTATAATGCTACCGCTCCCGAAATTCGGAATTGTGCTATGTAATTTTTCTAATGGAATTTCTTCCAAAAACGAAAATAGAGTTTCTCTTGTAGAGCTAATAAGATTATATTGTTGTTTTAAAATGTGTAACATGCAAGTACACTCCTCCTTTATTTACATAGTAAGTAATTCTATATTTACGAGGAGTGAACCTTTTTATTATTTTTAATAAGCATATTAGATGTATTTCTTATTTGTTTCTGATAGATTAAACAAGGTAAAACTTTAATAAGTTGAACATTCTTAGTTCATAATAAATGGTACATGAAGAAGGGGAACGATAAAATGAATAGACTAGTTGGCTTAAAACAATTTGAAATAACGCGCGGTGCGTTACTTACATTTATGGAGACGCTAGATGATAAAACTGCAGATACGCAGCCAAAGGGTTTTAACAATACAATTCGCTGGCATATCGGTCATGTGTTAACGGCAGCAGAAGTTTTCATGTTTGGAAAAGAATTCAAACAATTACCAACGGAATATCCAGGTATGTTTGGATATGGATCAAGACCATCTAAATGGACAACAGCAGGACCATCGTTAGAAGTGTTAACGGTTCAATTAAAAGAACAAGCAAAACGTATTAAAGAAATTCCAGCAGAAGCATTTGAAAATAAACTGCCAGAGCCATTCCTAGGATTGGAAACAGTAGGGGAACTTTACGGTATGATGCTTTATCATGAAGCTGATCATATTGGGCAAATGAAGGCGATGGAACGTATTATTAAAGCTCTTTAGTCTTAATTGCATATAACGAGCAATACAGGTGTAATGTTAAATAATATATACAAAAAAGGTAGATAAATTATTATCTACCTTTTTTGTATAACTTCTTGAAGGATTAGGGATTATCATCGTGATGCTGATGAAGAAGAGCGAAAAAGCAATATATAAGGATAATAAAATATTATTTTTATGATGGATTATTAATTATAGTATTCCTAAATATGGAATATGCGTATAATAATAGAGAGGAACTAGAAATAGGGGTGAATACTATGATTACATTAGAACAAAAGCTGGAGCAATATACACATACATATGCACAGTTAAAGGGAGAACTAAAATGGAAAACGAGTGATTCTCGAACAGGAATGATGATTGCTGCTATGTATGCAAGTAGTGATAAATTGCTTGATCTCGGACGTTTTTTAGAAATTAGTAGTTATATTAAGAATGAGGTAGGGATGTTTTCATACTTAAAGTCTTATCATCGCTTTGTAGTGGCCGCAACATTAGATATTCACTTTACAGATTATAAGAAAGCTTTTCGAGAGTTTTTAGACTTATATGAACAATTGGTCGCTGGTGGCTTTAGCCGCAGTATATTTACTTATCTTGCAGCAGCTGTGCTTTTAACAGAAGATAATGAGCATCATGGCACGCACATTCAGCGTTCGATGCAAGTATATAAACGTATGAAAGAGGATCATCTTTTCCTAACAGGTACAAATGATTATCCGCTCTCCGTTTTATTAGCAGGACAATCAGAGCATGTAGAAACACTTATGGACCGAGTGGAGCGTCTTTATCAGAAACTAGCAAAAGCTGGCTTGCGCAAAGGGAATGACCTCCAATTTCTAAGCCATATTCTTTCACTAAAGAAGGATGTCAGGGAAGAAATATTAGTTGCAACATGCACAAACATATGGAATTTGTTAAAGCAAGAAAAGGTAAAAGTGAAACAAATGCATTACCCAGCAATCGGGCTATTAGCGTTACTTGAGGATGGAGAAAAAGAGATTCATTCTATTAAAGCGTTGATTGAAAAATTGCAGGGAGAGAAATTATTCCGTTGGCATACAGATACGAATATTCTTATTGCTATTCAACTGTTCGTAAGTCAGAAAGGTGAGGAAAGTAAAGCTACCAACACAGGTTTACAAACTATGATAGAAGTCCTTATCCAAGCACAACAAGCAGCTATGATGGCAACGATTGCCGCTTCATCTGCAGCAACATCTTCAGCTAGTAGTAGTTCATAATGTGCAACTGCTTATGCTATTGTAAATTATAACTCCTTTGATAAGGATGGTTTAAAAAATATTACTAAAAAAAGCCCATCAAATGAGTGATGGGCTTTTTTTATATAATCAGTATTATCTTTTCAACTGCTTCAAATGTTTGAGTTGTGTAACAATCATAATGCTAATAACAACGAGTAAAAACCATGAGCTGATTTTACTTAAGTGAACGAGATTCCAAGCTTCCCGTTGGTTTGGATATTGCCATGCACCGAAAAATGTTGCGATGTTTTCTGCAATCCAAATAAAGAATCCGATAAGAAAAAAGGAGAGAACGAGCGGCATTTTATATGTAACGCCTCGTAATGAAAATTCCACAAATGTTCGAAAGAAAACGATGAATAGAAGTAACGTTAAGAACCATCTAAAATCGTATAGAAAATGATGTGTGAAAAAATTGAAGTAAATCATTGCTCCTAGAGGTATTACAAAAATAGCTTTCGGCCAATGATACATTTGTAAATGTAGTCTTCTCCACGCTTGGCATATGTAACTTGCAACACTTGCATACATAAAGCCGCTGTAAAGTGGAACTCCAAAAACCTTTGAATATGCCTCTTCCGGATAACTCCATGAACCGAAATGAACTTTATATATTTCTAGTAAAAGGCCGATGAGGTGGAAGACAGTAATTACTTTTAATTCGTCTTTCGTCTCAAGGCCAGTCTTATACATAACCCACTGCATAAGAAGGCATACGATGAGTATGAAATCGTAGCGGTATAACCCTGGGATCGAAACGATTTTTGAAAGGGCTAGTGTTAAGAAAATAACGACTGGGAATAAGCAGGATAATGCTTGCTCGTAAGTAAAATGTAGTAGTTGTTTTATATAGAACATTATGTCTCCTTTATTTTTTGTTAGAAAACTCAAAATAATGACTAAGTATACTACAATTTAAAAAATAAACCAGTAGTCTATTTTGCATGTATTTGTAAGTTTTATAGGGGAATTGTAATAAGTATTTTAATATGTAACAAAGCAAAAAATAGTTTGCTATTTAAAAAAAGTGGGGATATAATATCTAAATGAAAATGATAATTATTATCAATATTAATTATAAATAAAAAATAATTATAAAAAACAACTGAATATAAAGGATGAAATGAAACATGTTACATAAGTCTACTATACGTGCTGGCAATAACCGCTGGATACATATTAAGTTCATATGTTTCATGAGCTTAACAATTGTATGTTTAATTGGCTCTATATTTTTAGCTGTTGCATTTGGTGCAAAGGATATCCATTTGCAAACCGTATGGACAGCGGTTTTTGATTATAACCCGAAATTAACGCAGCACCAAATTATTTATGAATTAAGGCTCCCCAGGGTAATTGGTGCAGCAATTGTAGGAGCTGCTTTTGCAGTGGCTGGCGCTGTTATGCAAGGAGTAACACGAAATCCTTTAGCGGATGCAGGTGTGCTTGGCATAAATGCAGGTGCGATGTTTGTAGTAGCACTTAGTTTTGCCTTTTTCCCGCATATGCCGTATTCCTATTTAATGATTGTCTCCTTTATTGGAGCGGTCTTAAGTACAGTGCTCATTTTTATTATTGGATCAGCAACATCAGGCGGATTAACACCGATGAGATTAACGATCGCTGGGGCAGTTATGGCTGCGCTTTTACATTCGTTAAGTTCAGGTGTCGCGATTTATTATGACTTAAGTCAAGATTTAGCTTTTTGGTACGCTGGTGGTGTTGCAGGGGTTAAGTGGGAACACTTGAAATTTTTGGTTCCTATTATTCTCATAACCATTGTTTTTGCGACAATTTTAGGGCGGTCTATTTCACTCATATCAATGGGTGATGATGTCGCTACGAATTTAGGAGTAAAAACGAACCGAACGAGAATACTAGGGATGATTATAGTAGTCATTCTTGCAGGTGTATCTGTTTCAGCTGTTGGCTCTATTGGATTTGTAGGACTAGTTATCCCGCATATTGCTAGAAAATTAGTTGGTGTTAATTATCGACTCATTATTCCTATGTCAGCATTTTTAGGAGCCATGTTATTAGTTGTAGCTGACTTAGGGGCAAGAACAGTAAATCCTCCTAAAGAACTTGCAATAGGAATTATGGTGGCTCTTGTTGGAGTTCCGTTCTTCCTCTATATAGCACGTAAAGTTGGGAGGGAGTTGTAAGTGAAGAAGATTTTAAACACAGATAAAACGAGAGCCGTTACTGTAACTACAATATTCGGTTGTATTGGTATCGCTGTCATTTTGCTTAGCTTAAATACGGGGACACTTAGCATTGCACCGCTCAAAGTAATTCAAACGCTTTTCGGTCATGGTGATTTTGAGAGTGCAACCGTGCTATACGATTATCGTATGCCAAGAATTATAATCACAATGTTAGCTGGTATTGGCCTTGGGATTTCCGGTGCGATTTTGCAAGGGTTATCAAGGAATGCGTTGGCCGATCCTGGTATTCTTGGATTGCATTCAGGTGCATCTTTCGGGCTAATTATATTCGTTACTTTCTTTCACTCTATTAATGAGAATGCATCGATATTAATACCGTTATTTACATTTGGCGGAGGTGTATTAGCTGCATTTCTTATTATTTTACTTGCGAGTGATCGTTCGAAAGGCTTACTTCCCATTAGACTTATTCTCGTTGGTATTGCGGTTTCAGCTGGCTTTAGTGCAATTTCGTTATTTTTCTCTCTCAAGTTAAATGATGAGACATATACATTCGCTTCTAGATGGCTAGTTGGTAACGTGTGGGGGAGGGATTGGATTCATGTCCTAGCATTATTACCTTGGATTTTCATACTAACCCCGTATGCATGGCTAAAATCTAAAACGTTAAATGCATTGTCACTAGGTGATAGTGTAGCAGCAGGACTAGGTGTTTCTGTTCAAAAAGAACGGTTACTACTTTTAGCTACAGCGGTTGGATTATCTTGCGGGAGTGTAGCGATGGCAGGAGGGATTGGTTTTATCGGTTTAGTTGCTCCGCATATCGCAAGGGAGTTAGTAGGTACTACATATCAACACTTCCTTCCTTTAGCTGGCATTATCGGAATGATTATTTTAGTGCTAGCAGATACGATAGGTCGTTCTATATTTGAGCCAAATTCTATTCCAGCTGGTGTAGTAGTGGCAGCTTTAGGAGCGCCGTATTTTCTATATTTACTTACAAAAACAAAATAAATACTTCAAAGAGGAGAACATATGAAAAAGAAACTTACTATTTTATTTAGCATCATGTGTATTTTAGTATTAGCAGCATGTGGTCAAACGAAAGCTAATGAAGAGGAAACGAAAAAAACAGAAAAAAGTAATGACCCAAAAATTGCTTCAATGTCTATTCATTTAACGAATAATTTACTTGCATTAGGAATTACACCAGTAGGTTCTGTAATTGGTGGAGATTTAAAAGATTTCTTACCACACGCAAAAGAACAACTGAAAGATACGAAGAAATTGGGTGTTGTAACTGATCCGAATATGGAAGCATTACTTCAATTAAAGCCTACTGACATTTATGTGGATGAAAAATACGCGGGTAAAGATGTAGCGAAATACGAAAAAATTGCAAAAACGCATACTTTCAATTTAGATGAAGGTACGTGGAGAGACCATTTAAAACAAGTTGGTAAACTTGTAAACCGTGAGAAAGAAGCGGATCAATATATTCAAGATTACGAAGAGCAATCAAAACGAGTAAAAGGTTTAATAGATAAAGAGCTAGGTAATAACGAAAAAGTAATGGCAATTCGCGTTACTGCAAAAGAATTACGTGTATTTAGTACGAAAAGACCGATGGGACCAATTTTATTCCAAGACTTAGGATTACAACCTGCAAATGGTGTAGAGAAAATCGATGGAAACCGTCCTTTCGAAGTCATTTCACAAGAAGTATTACCTGACTTTGATGCAGATGCTATTTTCGTTGTTGTAAACAGAGACGATAAAGCAAAAGCTGCATTTAAACAACTTCAAGAAACACCAATCTGGAAAGACTTAAAAGCAGTTAAAGGCAAGCACGTATACATTATCAATGACCAACCGTGGCTTGACTATTCTGCTTTAGGAAACAAAATGGCAATGGATGAAGCAGAGAAAATGTTTACGAAATAATATCGATTCGTCGTTAGGAAGATCCTCTAAATTTAGAGGGTCTTTTTTTTATTGTTAGAATAAATGAAAAATTATACAATGAATTTAATTTAACGTAGAGGAGATGTGCCAATGTCAGCGCTTATTGTAAGTATCCCGTTTATGAAACAGTTTATGAAACGAGGGGGTAAATAGGCTCGAATAATTATCCCTGTTATTTAGGGGGAGTTTGAAATGATGATGAATCTTTTTCAAAATAAAACGATTAAATTATCAGCTATTAGAGAAGCAGTGCAAAGAGATGGGAAGTGTTTTGATCGCATGATTATGGGGATATTGCGGGATGAATGGATAGAGCTACAAGGTTAGAAAGTATATTCGAAATTATATATGTAGTATGCAGGAGATATAATGAGAATTGGCGAAAATTTACAGTGTACGGATTGAATTTATAAGGAGTCATGCAAAATGAATTTAGAAAAAGCAAAACCAGTAAATGAAGAGGTCGCTGAATTAAAGGAGTTAATTAAAGAATTGCACGGAAGTGTACATCAACTTCAAAGCGAAGTGCAGCAACTAAGGCACGAAAGACCGGTTGTTGAAGTGAGAAAAGGTGTTCAATTATCGCCAACAATCGTTGGACAAATTGGTGGTATGATTTTAGGTGGGTTAGCAATTATAGGTATATTTTGGTGATGAAAAAAGGTATGCAGTTTAGTGCTACATACCTTTTTCGTTGTCGTTATTTGTCGGTAAGTCGATATTGTCTGTCGAATCGTCGATATACTTAGAAAATCGTTGATATATTTTAAAAATCGTCGATATAATTTCATGCAATACAACTTTTACATTAAATAACGTAAATATATATAAGCATGTGATAATAGTAATGCAATGATTGTTAACGGTAAACCAATTTTTAAGAAGTCCATATAAGAGAAAGCATGTCCTTCACGTTTAGCAATACCAGCAACGACTACGTTTGCGGATGCTCCGATTAATGTTCCGTTTCCTCCTAAGCAAGCTCCAAGTGATAAAGCCCACCATAATACTTCGATTTGCGGGGAATCGACAGATAGTCCGAGTCCTGTAGCTAAATCTTGAATAAGCGGGATCATTGTTGCGACAAATGGGATATTGTCAATGGTCGCAGATGCGATACCTGATACCCATAAAATAAGTATAGCGGCGAAACCGATATCGCCATTTGTGACGCCGATTACTTCTTTTGCGAGTGAAGAAATAAGTCCGATATCAATTAACCCGCCAACGAGAACGAATAGTCCAGTGAAGAAGAAAATAGTTACCCATTCAACGTGGGCAAATACATCTTCAATATCATGTTCTTTCACGCCGATTAGCATAAGAAGTGTAGCGCCTGTCATCGCGACAACCGCAGCGTCTACATGAATAACAGAATGAAGGATAAACCCTAAAATAGTTAGTCCCAAAATCGTGATCGATTTTAAAAGGAGGCTTTGATCTTTAATATAATCTTTCTCGTTTAATACCATAAGTTTTTCGATTTGCTCAGTTGTTGTTTTTAGTTTATTGCGATACATAAAGTAAATAATGCCAAGTGTCACGATAGAAATAATAATTACAATAGGAGCTAAGTTAAGTAAAAAGGCATTGAAGTCTAAATGCTTATTTGCTGATCCGATCATAATATTAGGTGGATCACCGATTAATGTTGCTGTTCCGCCTATATTTGAAAATAATACTTCTGAAATCAAATAAGGAACAGGATTAACTTTTAAAATACGTGTAATGGATAGCGTAACAGGTACGATTAATAATACGGTTGTTACGTTGTCCAAAAATGCTGATCCGACAGCAGTTAATAGGGATAGCAATAATAAAATACGGATTGGTTTTCCGCCAGCTGCTTTTGCCGCTTTAATGGCAACAAATTCAAAAACGCCTGATTGACTCGTAATATGTACGAGAATCATCATCCCAATTAAAAGGGTAATCGTTTCCCATTGAATATGAGATGTGAAAGCAGTATGTAATTCAACAACTCCAAAAATAATCATAATAGCAGCACCGAATAGTGCAATTACAGCACGATTCAATTTCTCAGAAATAATAAATCCGTACGTGACTAAAAATACGGCAATTGCAAAATAATATTGCCAATTTGCTACTTCATGTGCTGATTGTTCCAATCATGTCACCTTCTTTAAAGTATGTATTTAATTGTCAAAATGTATCTCGCTGTATTCATACGGGATAAAATATATTGTAGCAAATTCAAAAAAGAAAGAAAACTATTTAACAAAGTGAAGGAAAAAATGATGATTTTACAGATTTTCCGAATAGGAAAGCCCACTACGGTGCGATAGTACCCCCTTTAGGGGTGGATGATAGTGAGGTCAAATGCGATGTACAGATAAAATACCGAAAGTATGTTCTGTACATCAAGTATTTGAAATGGTATAATTTTCATAACAGACAAGTAAAAGTCTCTAAAACAATCTTGTTCTCTGAAAACAGAATACATATGAGGTTGGAGTAACAAATTCTTCTACTCCGTAAAATGTATTGAGTCGTCAAGTACAAGACGCTAAAACACATTTGAGAACTCACAATCTGACTCGTTTGGTAATAGAACGAGTGCCGTATCTGCTAGATGCACTGGATACAGAGTGGTGATGGCACACCGCAATCTTGCACGTCAGCGATACTAGAAATAGACGTCGCCTTTGGTAGCAAGAATCCCATTGACGTTAGTCAGCTTGCGGCTTTAGCCGTGGGAGTGTCAAATATGATATAAAAAAATGAAGAAACACAGTGCAAATTATTAGGAAAAGTGGGCGTTGTCCTCTAATATAGAGATAGCAATTTACATTATTTTTGCGTAAAATGGTTTAAAGAGGTGAATTCCGATGGAAATAGTAAAAGATAGTTCTCTTATTCAAAATGAAATTGAACGTTTTGTAAATAAAGATGTATATATTCATTTAGAAACGACGAATGGAGCGTACGCGTCACACTTTAATGAAAAGATGATGACAGTTGGAGCATTCATTCGAAATGCAATTATTCGCTTTGAGCGCGGGAAAATAACTGGAACAAACCCATACCGAGTTGGTTTAAAGATGGATCACGGCTGGGTATATGCTGAAGGTATTACGCACTGGGAAGTAGACGATAAAGATCGTTTATTACTAGCAGGGCATGATAATCAAGGTCGTTTAGCAGTAGCGCTTGAGTTAAGCTTAACGCCATTTAAGTAAGAAGGAGGGAAACTTATGGAGAGACATGTACTTGTTGTATTTCCGCATCCAGATGATGAAGCATTTGCTGCGGGAGGAACAATTCGCTTATTAACAGATCGAGGAGTACCTGTAACGTATGCGTGTGGTACTTTAGGACAAATGGGACGTAACATGGGGAAAAACGTGTTCGCTAACCGTGAAACGATTCCAAATATCCGTAAAAAAGAATTGAAAGATGCATGTGAAGCGATGGGGATTCAAGACTTAAGAATGCTTGGTTTCCATGATAAAACGTTAGAATTTGAAGATGTTGATTTCGTAGCAGATAAAATTGAAGCGATCATTCAAGAAGTAAATCCATCTCGAATTATTACATTTTATCCAGAGCACGGCGTACATCCAGATCATGATGCATTTGGCCGCGCTGTAGTTCGCGCTGTATCACGTATGTCAAAAGAAGAACGTCCAGTTATTCATGCGGTTGCGATTACGAAAAATCGCGAAGCTGTACTAGGTGAGCCGGATGTTGTAAATAATATTAGTGAAGTATTCGAGCATAAATTAGCTGCACTAGGTGCGCACCGTTCGCAAACAGAAGCGATGCTTGAAGAAACGCATGTAAAAATCAAAAATCAAGATGCAGCAACATTAAAATGGCTGCAACTTGAACAATTTTGGACTTATAAATGGGAGTAGACTAGAAGGGAACCTTCTAGTAGCTCTTACATAGAAAAAGCGCCGTCACTTGTGACGGTGCTTTTTTGTGCTATTAACAATATTAGCATCATCCCTTTCTAAAGATAGGACAGCTTTAGCTACTTTCTTACTAGAATGAGGATGTTATAAGAAAGTTTGTTGCTTTTATCATTATTTGGAATCTGTATTATTACATAAAGTTCAAGTGGAGAAGAGAGTATACTTTTTGTATGGTGTAATAAAGATATAGCCCGCCTACAGAAATAGGCAGGCTATTTTTTATAAAGAAAAGACAACTTAAGGCTAGAGCCCTTGTTAAGAAATAGGGTGAAAACAAGATTTTTTAACGAGAGATAAGGTCGTTCAACAGATAAAGATATCGTATTTGAAACATGTGATTATTCGTGGGTTAAGTTATATTTTTGATAAAAAATCTTTAAAAAGCATTACAATTCCTAGAAGAGATAAGACTTCAATCGAAAACCAAAATACACTTTTTTGAGGTTTTTTAAATTCCATTATTATGGAGAAAAATAAAAAGATAGCAATGAGAAAAAAAATTAAGAGACGAAGTATATCAAACATCAATAGCACTCCTAATAGTTAATTTGTTTCACTATATAGTTATTTCCAATATTCCAGAATTTAAGAAGCGACTAATTAATATTAAAGCAAAAAGTTCTCAGAATTCATGAATTAAAAATGAAAAAATTTGAGCCACTGAAAACAGGGGGATTATATATTAATTAGTTTAGCGATTGAAAGAGTAATTTTTTAATCTTGTAAATGTCTGGTTAGTTCAACTAAACAATTAGTGGGGGATAGATACCCCTCTTAATGATTAGAATTTCACTTTTTTTGTTTTCTTTTTTATATAAAGCCTTAGAACTGGAATTTAGTAATGGTTTATAAGAAACATATATTTTGAATTGTTTAATAGAATAATATATATTTATATAGATTTAATGATTTTAGTTTGCTAAAAATGGGGAAATCGATATGAAGGTTAAATTTGCTGTAATAAAAGATGAAAACTTTGACTGTAGTTTATTAAAAACAAAATTACTGAAAACTTTTAAAGAAGTAGATTGTGAAGCAGATATTGTAAAGGTTGAGGATGGAATTTTTGAAAACAATGATATACAAACACATCTATCAGAAATAACCATTCATGTTACTGGAAAAAATATTGGGTATAGGTCTGTTTCCGCCAGTATATTTATTGTTCTAGAGAGTTTATCAATGGAACTATTTCGTATTACTATTAGTATACATTAAGCAGCTAACAAAGTAGACTCTTCATAAAATCATACTGACTATATCGAGTTAGTAAACATGAAAATGGTGATGAAAACAATAGAAATTATCTTAGGTGCTCTCGTATGCTGGAGAGCACCTTGTTTGCTGTTACATAAACAAGGGATTCCTTTTCTATATTTAATTTATCCTAACGCTAATTTTAATATAGAAGAATGGAAACATAATTAGATTGTGCAAATAATTTGGTGCGCACATATATGGAATGTATTCACCGGTAAGAGGGTTGTCTCATAATATATATAGATTTTTCTATTAAGATGAACAGAGGGTGTGAATATATGGAAGATGTTTATGCTAAAATTGACAGTCTCAAGGCCGACCAAAAAGAAATTATGAGAGACATTCGTGCTTTAGAAACGCGTACTACTATTAATGAGAAAGACATAGCAACAATCAATAAGCAATTAGAAAAAATAAGTACAAACACAACTTGGATTTTGCGAATTATTATTAGTACGATAATAATGTCAGTTTTAGGATTGATATTAAAAGGGATGATTTAAAAGAAAGAGGGGAGCTCCCTCTTTCTTTTATATAAATGAGAAACTATACATTTTCCGTTTCTTTTTCATCTGCATACTTATCCTCTAAGGAAATTAATAGAGGGATGGATACAGTTACTAGAATGATTAAAGTAGTTATAAAAGATTTAGAAAGAGAAAATGAACCTTCAATTAAAGGTGATAAAAACTTGAACGAAAGTATACTTGTTAGTAAGGAAATTACTAAGAAGCTAAAAAGAGATATATTTTTATTCTTTATAGATGTCTCTATAAAGTCTTTAACGCAGGTTATTAAGACAAATATAGTTAATATGATAAGAGAAACAAAATAATGTGTTACATTCGTCATACTAATAGTAGGGTCGTCTATTATGTAAGCAAGTAACTTAGATACTAACATGCCTCCAAACAATAAAATAATAAAAGCGAGTAATCCTTCCAATATATAAGTGCTGAAATTATCTTTCTTGTTAAAAAGCTTATAGTTCAGAGTAGATTGGGTTATTTGAATTAGGAATAGGCTAATAATCCATACATAATATACAATTGGTAATTCTCCTGAGAATAGAGAAATTAGGAAGTTTAATAGTGTCCTTAAAATTTCAATCATTACGAAAGTCCTCCTGTTTGTAAGCTTGGCGAAATTAGAAATATGCTAGTCTATCGTTTAATAATTAAATCTATTGATTCAAACTATTTCTAATTATTCCATAAAAAGGTTGTTGATTCAAGGCATCTCTTTAATAAATCTGCCAAGGCCGAATAATAGAAAAAGAAACGCAATATGTAATATAATTGAAAAAGTGTATTTAAAAAATCAATGTTAATATTACCCTCCTATAAGTATTAACATACGTAATTGAGGTGTTTTCTTTGTTGTTTTATGAGCGAATTTCTATCATGGCCCCTCCTGTTCCGTAGCTAAGGAAAGTCTTTTTATTTCTGAGATTTTCAAAGTTATAGGAGGGTATGAAAAATGAAAAAAGTCTCAGTACCATCACTTTTGTTAATGATTATTCTTGTCGCATTTCCGCAAATTAGTGAAACGATCTACACACCGTCTTTACCGGACATTTCAAAGGCGTTACATGTAAGTAATAATGAGGTACAGTTAACGCTTAGTGTGTATTTTGCTGGATTTGCTTTAGGTGTATTTTTTATTGGATGGTTATCAGATATAATTGGCCGTCGCCCGGCGATGTTATTTGGAATTGTCGTATATGGCGTTGGGAGTTTCTTATGCTTTATTGCAAATTCCATTGAAGTTTTATTGGTAAGTCGTTTTATTCAAGCGTTTGGAGCAAGTGCAGGATCAGTTGTGACACAAACGATTCTACGTGAAAGTGTAGAAGGGCAAAAACGCCATGTTATGTTTGCTCAAATTTCGGCAGTTATTGCTTTTACACCGGCGATAGGACCGTTAATTGGTGGTTTTCTTGATCAAATGTTTGGATTTAAAATCGTATTTTTAAGTTTAGTAGTAATGAGCGTCGGGATTTTTCTGTATACGTTTGTTTCTCTTCCCGAAACAAAGACGGACTCAGTAACGAATAAAATAAATGTGTTTTCAGTATTGAAGAGGTTAATTACAAATCCGAAAGTAGTAACATACGGGTTATTAATTGGAGGAGCAAATGGTGTTTTATTTAGCTATTATGCAGAAGCGCCATTTATCTTTATTGAATACTTTCAGTTATCGCCTAGTATGTATGGATTTTTAGGAATTGTTGTTGCTTCTGCTTCTATTATTGGAGCGAAAGTTTCAAAACGATTGCTTGCTACGTATAAACCAGAGAAAATTATATATATCGGTTGTCTCGTAATGACAGGAGGAGCTATCCTTTTGTCTGTTATTACGTTTGTTGGATCAAATCCAAACATAATATATATGATTGGATTTTTAGTAGCGATGTTTATATTGCTATTAGGAATTGGGATAGCGCTACCTAACTGTTTAAGTTTAGCATTAGTAGATTTTCAAGATGTTATTGGTACAGCCGGAGCATTGTTTAGCTTAGGGTACTATGTAATTGTAACAATGACAATTTGGGGAATGAGTCAGCTGCATACGGGCTCGTTACTAGTGATGCCACTTTATTTTCTGGCTATAGTAGTTATCATGATGGTGTTTACTAAAGTGTTTATTTTAGGTAAACAAACTTCAAAAACGATTTGAAAATAAAATGGGGACAAATCGTTATTTTGTGTAAAGGTATTAACCCTTAAGTATAAAGATAAAAATGCTCTCTCAAATTTTTTTTGGAGAGCATTTTTGTTTTAGCACATCTAAAATAGTTTTTTCATTCAAATAGATTCCTAAGTTTAACATTTTTTGGGTAATGTAGTTGTGATGAGGATATTCTTTTATTATAATTACTTATATATTAGAATTTATATATATTAGAAGGAGCGAACGTTTTTTGAGTGAAGTATCTAAAGAAATTAAAATAGCCGAGAAATTAAAATTTTGGGAAGAGCAAGATCAAATAAATAAAGAATTAATACCGAGAGTTGTAAAAAACCATGAAATGATTACAGACTTGGCAGCTCAATTTGATAAAAATTTAATATCTATGTCTTTGTTACAAGAAAACATAGATGAAAATAATGAGGGAATTGATAGTTTACATGAGAAGTTAAAAAACGAATCATCTAAACGGATGGAACAAATAAGTAAATTAACTGCTAAAATAGAAGAACAAGATATACATATTAGTGAAATGAAAAGTATGTTGATGAATCAAGAGGAAGAGATTAGAGAAGTAAAAAAAGTTCTGGAAAAAGTGAATAAAAGTTTAGGAGTTACAGGGAATAATAAAGGGAATGTAGCTGTCAATATAGGTGTTTTAATTGCAATAATACTATCTATTATTGCAATTACTCTATGAGGTGTACGTATGAAATCTTATCAAATGTTGGAGTCATTAAAAAAGATACCGAAATCAGCATCCACATCAAGTGATTTATCAAAAGAAGAGATGTTTTCTCATTTAGAAACACTAAAAGATAGGGATGTTGTGCTACAAGCAGGCATATATTCATCAATAATAGGTTATCAAATACTTGAAACAAGAAATGTTCCAGATGAGTTGTTTGCTGCATATGCTTCCCAGTATCCACAACTTTCTAATAGTGGTGTATCCCTTTATGAAAAATATGTAGAAGTATATGAAAAGGGAGAAGGTTCTATTTCTGGTTTGGTAAATGGGGTCAAGGGTAAGCAGTTTGAATATTATGTTCAAGATTTATTACCAGATAGATATCCAAATTATGAATTTAGTATTGCTGAAAGTGCAAATCAACCTATATGGGATATAAAAGGGATAAATCAAGAAAATGGGGAAGAGATGCTAATTCAAGTAAAGATGATGGCTCCTGATCAAGCGAATCATTTATCTAATGTTATGCAAGCTAATCCAGATGTTTATTATGCTACTAGTTCAGAAATACGAGAAAAAATTCTTGCTGCAAAACCGGAATTACAGGAACAATTTATTCCAATCGATATCTCAAGTTATGAATTTACACAAGATGTACAAGATGGATTGGAAACATTGAGGGAAAACTTAGGAATTGATTTACCAGATGAAGTTTTTGCATTAGCACCATATTCAACAGAAATAGTTTTAGGGATAAGACTACTCTTTGATTTAGCCTCGGTGAATAGAGATTTTAAACAAGTACAAGCTACTGACAAAGCACGTCTAGGAGCAGTGAAAGCTTTAATTCTGTTTTCAAGGTTTGGCATCAATACAATTTTAGGTGTTGTGGGATCATCACTAGGTACAATAGCAATACCTGGTATCGGTACAGTGATAGGTGTAGTAGCTGGGGTATATGTAGGGAGTAAATTAAATAGAAAAATTGCACCATACTCACTGAAAATTGCATACACATTAGTGGGACTTAATGAAGAAGATGTATTCTACTTTAAAAATATGGAAAGGGTACATGATTTGGCACTTGAGTATAGAAAAAATAGTTTGCTTTTACAACAACCGTAAGTTTATTTATAAAAGAGTCTCATTTTTTAATGAGACTCTTTTATATTTTATGAAAATAGTTATAGGTATGAATATGTAATTAATGTTAAAATATAGAAAAGTTGTATGGTTATAGTTTTTGGAGGGTGAAAATATGTTAATAAATCTAATATGCACGCTACTAATCATTTCCGGACTTACAATAGTTATACGAAAAACTTTCATTGTAAATCACTATCTTTGTAATTTGGTGGCATTCTTTTGTGCTTATATGACAACATCTTCCTATGTATTAGAGCAACTTTCATTGACAAAAACTATATTGATACTATGTTTGTTGTTTATAACTTTTATTCTTGTATACTCACATTTCGATATTAGAGGGCTAGCTTTTAACGATTACACAGTATTTAATCTACATTCTAGCCGAGTGAATACATTGATGACAGAAGGGTTAACTGAAGCGAATATAGAATTTACTGTGGAGAAAAATAATATATATTTACCAGGATCTCCTGTTAAAATTCGAATATTGAATAGACCATTACATACAACTAATATTTTATTTAGAAAATGCCCAGATGATATAAAGATAAAAATGAAAGATATTATTAAGGAAAAGGTAAAAGCTGAAGAGAAAAGTTTTCCGTTTTCTGGTGTATTGTTGATTGTATTAGGTGGATTAATATTTTTCATAAAATAGTAGTATTATGAAATGTTTTTGCAATAAGATTTGAATTTTTAATTAATAATGAGGTGAATTGTATGCAGAACTTAGTAACCGGTCTAAACGTTAAAGCAACTTCACAAGAAGATTTACTACAAATTTTCAATTTATGTAAGATTTATGATCAAGCTATTTATGGCGAAATTGATACAACGGTAGAGGATATAACTAATTCATGGAAAGGTATTGATGTTAGTAAAAGTTCTTATGTTGTTATGAATGGAGAAGAAATAATCGGATACGGAATTTTGACAGGGAATGAAGGGCAGTTTCCATCTGCTGTACTTATTGATCCTAATTATATGAATCAAGGTATTGAACATGTAATATGGTCAAAGCTTGAAGGTCGTGCTACAGAGCTTGTAGGTAATGCATCATGTCTACAGGGGACGATTATAACACAAGCAAATAATTCCTATGAGGAAAAATTATTAGGGGAAGCTGGGTTTATTCCAACTCGTATTTGGTGGGGAATGGGGATTGAATTAAAGAAAGATATTCCATCACCAATATGGCAAAATAGTGTTACAGTGCGACATTACATACTTGGTGTAGATGATGAGAGTTTACATCAAGCTTTTAATGAAGCCTTCGTAGACCACTGGAATTCGAAACCTTCTACGTTAGAGGAGTTTTTACAGCGTACAAAAAGAGAGGGGTTTCATCCTACATTATGGTCACTGGCGATGATAGAGGATGAAGTAGTTGGTTTTGTCTTTAGTAAAAAGGGTGCTGACAATAAAGCAGAAATTACTCACTTAGGTGTAAGGCGTTCTAAGAGGAAACAAGGATTGGGATTAGCGCTGTTACATCATGCATTCGGTCAACTATACGAAGAAGGAATTTCAAAGGTCCATCTAAATGTAGATTCTGAAAATATTACAGGTGCACCTCGCGTATATGAAGCAGCTGGAATGGAAGTACAGAGTAAATTTGTTCGTTTTGATAAGGAAATTTTGTTGAGAAATAAAGAAGAAGTCCAGTAATGAATCGCTGGACTTCTTTGCTTTCATTCGGCGTTAGCTACGCTATGAATTTCTAGATTAATAATTAGATGTGATGTGACAAAAGAAATATCTTAATTCAATAGTGCGATTTATAAGTTGTTATTACTTACATTCAATTTTCCCATTCAGTATTTCGATAGCTTTTTCACGTAAAGGGTTTTCTTCATTTAATCGTTGTAATCTAATAGGAGCACCTCCACGTTGAACAATTAGAGGTTCTTTTGGAACTTTCCAAGAAACCCTTCTGCAGTGCTGTACATTCCACTTATTAGGCGTTATAGAGCTGAATATAGACTCATACCTATAGGGACCCTCTACTACTCCAACAGCTTGAATTTCCCAAGTTTTTTTATGCGAGTCTTTAATGTGTTTCATGACCAATACATCACCGATTTGTATCTCTTCTGCAAACTTTTGTATGAGATGTCCATCTGAATATTCTTCATAAGTTTTTTTATTATCAAAGAAGTCCCCAAATTGACCAGGTCCTAATAAGGCTACGTTTAATTCTGTGAAAATTTTTGGCAGATCTATCGAACCATCTCCAGCAGCTATTTGCCAATATTCTCTCTCTTCCATATATATTCCCCCTTTTAAATAATTCTTCTACAACATATCCGTTAGTATGAACAAACATTTTACTTTATAAAGTGATATATGCATCACTGTTATGTGTTTTATTATAATATTTAAAATAAATAATGTGAACTGTGGAAATAATAATCTAGGTCAATTTAAAGTGGATAACTTTAAGTGGAAAATCGTATTTTAATAGGTAACATAAGAGGGATAATAAATTGTAATTCTATACAAAAAGGGTGATTAACATAAATGAATTGTACTTTAAATTAAGGCGTTTTTTGAATGGTAAGGTTTATAATAAATGTATATGCAGCGATCATACATTATTTTAAAATGTGACTATTGGACAAGAAAAAATACTATGGGCTTATTGAGAGAGTAATAGATGAAAAATAGGAATTTTCAGACGTGAAAATTGAATTGTTAAGCGGAGAAGAACTTATTGGACGTGTAATATTAGATAATTTTATTGATATATTAATTCCCCTCTATCCATGTATGAACAGAGTGTTTAAAGAATAAAAAAATTGAAAATACTGAATAATCTTATTCGCCATAAATATTGAAGTATATGGGTTCTAAAACTGGAGGAAGATATCCTTTCCTCAGTTATATATATTGTAATAATATTCATATTAGAATCAAATTGAATAGATGTATTTTATTGTTAATTTATTTAAAAATTAATGAGGCTTATGTATAATAATTTATCCCGCTTTAACGGGCAGTAAGACTCCCACCTTAAAATTCGGATGGTCAAAGAAGCTAGGTGGCAGATCAACTGCTCATAAAATTCCGATTGGTTCAACTAATAATTAGTGGGATACCCCTCCACTGATTAAAGTTTCACTTTATTGAAAAAATAATTGAATTTTTCAGATTAATGAATTAATATAAGGTAAGTAATTTTAAGATTTATAGAAAATTGGAAGATGAAAGGTTTTGAGAATTTTATTAGGAGCACAAAACGATTTTAGGATAGCTTTAAAGCTAGTGTAAAATGACGTTTGCTTCATCATTTTCAGGGCCGAAAGGAATTAGGGGAAAGCATCTTGTTTTAAAATGCGGCTATGAATCATCTAAGAGGGGGAAGTGAAGTGGCAAACAAAGAATTGAAAAGAGGTTTAGAAGCACGTCATATTCAAATGATTGCTTTAGGCGGAACAATTGGTGTTGGTTTGTTTATGGGTTCAGCCAGCACGATTAAATGGACAGGTCCGTCAGTTATGCTTGCGTATGCAATTGCAGGTATTTTTATCTTCTTCATCATGCGTGCCATGGGAGAAATGTTGTATATGGAGCCAAGTACAGGATCATTTGCAACGTTCGGTCATAAGTATATTCACCCGTTAGCTGGTTACATGACAGCGTGGAGTAACTGGTTCCAGTGGGTTATCGTTGGGATGTCAGAGATTATCGCGGTGGGGGCGTATATGCAATATTGGTTCCCGGATTTACCAGCTTGGATACCAGGTGTAATCGCAATGGTTATTCTTGGCGCAGCTAACTTAATTTCTGTTAAGTCATTTGGTGAATTTGAATTTTGGTTTGCGATGATTAAAATCGTTACAATTCTATTAATGATTATTGCGGGATTTGGACTTATTTTCTTTGGAATTGGTAACGGTGGAGAAGCGATTGGCATATCGAATCTTTGGTCAAATGGTGGTTTCTTTACAGGTGGTTTTTCTGGATTCTTCTTTGCATTATCACTTGTAGTAGGAGCGTATCAAGGTGTAGAATTAATCGGTATTACTGCTGGTGAAGCGAAGGATCCGAAGAAGACACTTACAAGAGCGATTCAAAGTACAATTTGGCGTATTTTAATTTTCTACATCGGTGCGATTTTCGTTATTGTAACTGTGTATCCGTGGGATCAATTAAGTACAATTGGAAGTCCATTCGTAGCAACTTTTGCGAAAGTTGGTATTACGGCTGCTGCGGGATTAATTAACTTTGTTGTTATTACAGCAGCAATGTCTGGTTGTAATAGTGGTATTTATAGTGCTGGTCGTATGCTATATACGTTAGGTGTACATGGACAAGCACCGAAATATTTCACGAAACTTTCTGGAAATGGTGTACCTTTATTCGGTACAGTTGGCGTAATTATCGGTTTAGCGGTCGGTGTAGTTCTAAGTTATATTGCACCAAAAAACTTATTCGTATATGTATATAGTGCGAGTGTACTTCCTGGTATGGTACCATGGTTTGTCATTTTAATTAGCCAAATTAATTTTAGAAAAGAAAAGGGAGCAGAGATGAAAGATCATCCGTTCAAAATGCCGTTTGCTCCTGTTACAAACTATTTAACAATTGCCTTTTTAATTATGGTATTAATCGGAATGTGGTTTAACGATGATACGCGCATTTCATTAGTTGTAGGTATTATTTTCTTAGCTATCGTTACAATTAGTTTCTATGCTTTCGGAATAGGAAAGCGAACTCCGTTAGACGTTCAAAATGATCAAGAGATTTCAAGTAAATAAAGATAGTAAAAAGTCCGATTTCTCATTTGGAAATCGGACTTTTTGTTATTAAAACTTTTCTAAAACGATCTTCCCAATTGTACTTCCGCTTTCAAGTAGTGCATGTGCTTTCTTTGCGTTTTCAGCGTTAATTGGTGTGAATGTTTCATTTAAAGTAGTCTTTAAAATACCTTCATCTAGTAGTTCGCTTACTTTATTTAATAGTTCGTGTTGCGTAATCATATCGCCAGTTTCATACATCGCTTTTGTAAACATAAACTCCCAAACGAGTGTAGCACTTTTGCTTTTTAAAATACCCATCTCAAGAGGGTGCTCATTTTCTACGATAGAGCAAATTTTTCCTTGTGGTTTAATGAGGTCACATATTGCTTGCCAATGTTGATCTGTATTGTTTAAGCAGAAAATATAATCTACATCTTTTAGCCCGAACTCTAATATTTGATCTTGTAAAGGTTGGTGATGGTTAATGATATAATCGGCACCGAATTTTTCAACCCAGTGTATCGTTTCATTGCGGGATGCAGTTGTGATAACATTTAGTCCGGCCCATTTCGCAAGTTGAATGGCAATTGAACCTACACCACCAGCACCGCCTATAATTAAAATGTTTTTAAAGGAGTTCGTATCTTTCTTATTATAATCAATACCTAAACGTTCGAATAAACCTTCCCAAGCTGTAATAGCTGTTAACGGAAGTGCTGCAGATTCAGCATCACTTAACGTTTTTGGTTTTTTACCAACGATTCTTTCATCAACGAGGTGGTATTCACTATATGTACCTTGTCTCGTAATGCTTCCAGCGTAAAACACTTCATCGCCTTCTTTAAATAACGTACAACTTTCGCCAGTTTGTACAACAACACCACTCGCATCCCAGCCAAGTATTTTCGCTACTTCTTCTTTTTTATCTTTCGGAGAGCGAACTTTTGTATCAACTGGATTAACGGAAATAGCGTTAATTTTAACGAGTATATCTCTTCCTGTAGCAACAGGTCTTTCAACTTCCATATCAATTAAACTGTTTTCTTCTTCAATAGGTAAGTATTCATGTAAACCAATTGCTTTCATTTGTATTCCCTCCATTAAAGTAAGAATCCTTTACTTCTATATTATAGATGGTGAAATACTGCTATGTAAAAAAATACCCTCTTTTTTATGTAAGCTGTACTGATAGTCTAGAAGGAGTTTATTTCTAAAAAGAAGAATTTTTTACTGTATTACTTTATCCCAAACTAAATGTAAAGGTGGATACATAATGACAGTAAAGAAGCTTTATTTCATCCCAGCAGGTCGTTGTATGTTAGATCATTCTTCTGTTAATAGTACACTCGCGCCGGGGAATTTATTGAACTTACCTGTATGGTGTTATCTTTTTGAGACAGAAGAGGGGCCTATTTTAGTAGATACAGGTATGCCAGAAAGTGCAGTTAATAATGAAGGGCTTTTTAACGGTACATTTGTTGAAGGACAGATTATACCGAAAATGACTGAAGAAGATAGAATCGAGAATATATTAAAACGTGTAGGGTATGAGCCGGACGACCTTTTATATATTATTAGTTCTCACTTACATTTTGATCATGCAGGAGGAAACGGTGCTTTTACAAATACACCGATTATTGTGCAACGAACGGAATATGAGGCAGCACTTCATAGAGAAGAATATATGAAAGAATGTATATTACCGCATTTGAACTACAAAATCATTGAAGGGGATTATGAAGTGGTACCAGGTGTTCGGTTATTGTATACGCCAGGCCATTCTCCAGGCCATCAGTCGCTATTAATTGAGACAGAAAAATCGGGTCCTGTACTATTAACGATTGATGCATCTTATACGAAAGAAAATTTTGAAGATGAAGTGCCGTTTGCGGGATTTGATTCGGAATTAGCTTTATCTTCAATTAAACGTTTAAAAGAAGTTGTGGCGAAAGAGAAACCAATTATTTTCTTTGGTCATGATATAGAGCAGGAAAAGGGTTGTAAAGTGTTCCCGGAATATATATAGTGCAAAAAGTCATGAGCTTACGTGCTCATGACTTTTTCGTTTAAATAATTTTTTTGAATAAGTTATAAACCTTTTTTGAGCTATCTTCATTTAATTGATAGTACTTGAGGTTTACATCATCAGGAGTATCTTGCTGAGCAATCATCACTTCGTTACTGTGATGATCAACTACCCATATGAAATATTTTTTATAAGTTCCATCCTCAAAAGTAATCCACATATCACAATCTATTAAATCTGATCCTTCTTCATCTAATGTTAATTTTCCTTTTTTTGCGGTATCCATACTATTAATAAACGTTTTTAATTCATCTGTTTTTGTGAGGAAGATATCCTTTTTTGTTTTAATGGATTCGACATGTATATCTTTTATTTCCTGTTTTCCTAAGAAGACAGGGGGCTCATTTGGATCCCTTTGCGTTGAAATAATAGTAGCTTTTTTCTTTGGCTTATTTGCTGTATACAAATCTTGAATAGATTTTCCAGAGTTTACAAACCATATGATCCCGCAAATAATCAATGTGCTACAAAGCAGTAAAATAATTTTCTTAATAGAATATTCTCCTCTCTATTACTTCGTATGAAGAGCTTTTCTATTAATATATGATAGGTAAGCATAAAGTATTATAGTTGAACGTGGTTATGTTTCACTGTTTTTATTGGGCGATCAACGAGTAAATTGTAAGTAAGCCCAATTAATACGAAAACACCTCCGATAATCTTTCCAGTTGAGAGTTCATTTGTTAGGAAGAAATCAATGATAGTTCCTGCAAATAATTGTCCGATAAAGATGAGTAACGTTAAATAAAATGCTGATATTTTAGGAGTAATATAGTTCGATAATGAAATAACGATAACGCCTACTAATCCGCCTAAATATACAGCGATAGGAATGGACTGTAACGTATGCATTGGAATGTAAAATGAATCTGAACTGAACATTAAAAATAACATAGAGAAAAATAAGCCAGTAATATAATTAAAAAACGTGCCTTCCCAATTGCCAATTTTCTTTGCTAAATTCGCGTTAATAATTCTAGCAACAACGATAGAAACACCAGCTAAAATAGCGATTGTAATATATAACATTTTCTTGCCTCCATTAATAAATTGTCATGATTATAATTCCAGAAGAGATGAAACATAATCCAATTAGTTTTTTCTTTTCAAACTTTGCAACTTTCATTCCTAATAAACCGAAATGATCAATAACGATGGAAGCAATGGATTGACCGAGTAAACTTAATGCGATCGTAATAGAGGCACCAAGGACGGAGAAGCTTATATTGTTAAAAAGAACAGTGAATACTCCAATCGCTCCAGCGCTATATAAAAAAAGTGAAATACTTTTATCAAAATGGATTTTATGTTTGTTTATAATTAAAACGAAAATAACTGCAATTAAACCGACAAGGTGAATGACGATACTTGCTGTATACTTGCCGATTAACTCAGATAAAATCCCATTCAATGGGAGCATAACGGCGATGAGCACACCAATAAAGACAGAAAGAAAGTTATACAATGTAATATCCCCTTTGTATTTCATATTTGTAATGACTGTATCATGCTGAAATTGTGTATTACTATGACATATGTCATAGTGGAAGGAGAAAATTTTGATTACAATGGGGAGTAGTTGCAAAGGCGGGGGAACTATGAAGAAAATATGTAATTCTATTAAATTAGCAGAGTATATGAAACAAAATAATATTGACTCATTTTTTAGTAATGATATGAAACCATATATGGAACTTATATTTTTTAAGAAGAATGAGTTTATTTGTAGAGAAAATGAAGAGATAGATTATTTATTTTTCTTCGTTGAAGGAAAAGCGAAAGCGTTTAATACATTAAGTAACGGGAAATCTGTATTATTATGCTTTTATGATAGCTTGCAGCTGTTAGGAGATGTGGAGTTAATTCATTCTCAAAAGACAACTTCAAACGTACAAGTGATGGCAGATTCATATTGTGTTGGTTTGCCTTTAGGGAAAGTGAGAAATCAACTATTTCATGATGCGAAATTTTTACGATGTATTTGCGGATCGTTAGCGCATAAGTTAAATCGGCTTTCAAAAAATAGTACAATTAATTTACTATATCCTCTTGAAAATAGACTTGCGAGTTACATGTTAGCAGCAGGAGAACGGGCAGTACAGCACGGAAATAGAATTGTATTTAGTGGGAATTTAACGGAAACAGCGGAATTGTTAGGAACGAGCTATCGGCATTTGTTGCGCACATTAAATGTTTTTTGTGATAAAGAGATTATAAAGAAAAACAATGGATGCTTTGAAGTAGTGAATGTGGATGTTTTGAGAGAATTGGCGGCAGATGTTTATAAATAATATAGTAAAGTGGGGATTTAGATGAAAATAGCAATCATTTCAGATGTTCACGGAAATAGTCACGCTTTACAAGCAGTATTAAAAGATATTGCACGTCGTAAGGCCGAAATGATAATAAATTTAGGGGATAGCGTGTATGGGCCATTAGATCCTTTAGGAACCATTGAAATATTAATGAAGAACGAGATGGTACATATTAAGGGAAACTGTGATCGCATGCTTTGGGAACCTATACAAGAGCAGTCGGCTACACTAACTTTTGTCCAAAATCAATTAACAAAAAATCATATAGATTGGTTACAACAACATCCGTCACAATTTATTATAGAAGATATGTTATGTTGTCATGGTACGCCAATTTCAGATGAAGTGTATTTGTTAGAAGAGATGAATGAAAATGGTGCGATATTAAAGAATGAAAAAAATATAATGGATCAACTCCAAAATATTGAGCAAAAAATAATAGTATGCGGTCATACGCACATTCCTAGAGTTGTATATTTAGCAAACGAAAAAATCGTTATAAATCCGGGGAGTGTAGGACTTCCAGCATACAAAGATGAGTTACCTGTTATGCATAAAATGGAATCAGGAACTCCGCATGCAAAATATGTAGTGATAGAAGAGGTTTTGGGAGAATGGATAATTGAACAAATTTCAGTTCCGTATAATTGGGAAGAAGCTGCTCGGTTAGCTACTCAACATGAAAGGCATGATTGGGCACAGGCGATAAAGACTGGGAAGATAGAATGAAGGGGAGCTTACTTTATGGTAAACTGCTCTTTTTTATTTTGAGTACATATTGAATTATATAAAAATAAAATGTTATGATTATGGAAACGTATGAATATATGAACAAGTATTCATATATTTGAGAAAAGGAGGGATTAGAATGAAAGACCTAATTATTATTGGAGCGGGTCAAGCTGGATTAACAATGGGATATTACTTGAAACAAGAAGGGTATAATTTTTTATTACTTGAGGCAGGAAACCGAGTTGGTGATTCATGGAGAAATCGATATGATTCTTTACAGCTTTTTACTCCGCGGTCTTACAGTAGTTTACCAGGTATGGCGTTAATAGATGAAAAAAATGAATTTCCATATAAAGATGAAATTGCAACGTATTTAGAAGAATATGCAAGACATTTTCAATTACCGATCCAATTGCAAACTAAAGTTTTTAAAATAAAGAAAGAAAGAGATATATTTGAATTACATACCCCTACAGAAATTTTACAAACGAAAAAAGTTATTATCGCAACAGGTGGTTTTCAGCAACCGTTTATTCCCTCAGTTTCAGCAAATCTATCATCACATGTTTTTCAAATACATTCATCACAATATAAATCACCATCACAAATTCCTAAGGAGAAAGTACTCGTAGTAGGTGGCGGGAATTCAGGAATGCAAATTGCAGTAGAACTGGCAAAAACTCATGAAGTTACACTGTCTATTAGTCATCCTTTAACGTATTTACCGTTACATCTTTTTAGAAAAAGTATTTTCAATTGGTTAGAAAAATTGGGTTTATTGTACGCCGAAGTAAATACAAAGAGGGGGAAATGGTTTCAAAAGAGAAAGGATCCCATTTTTGGATTTGAAGGTAAGGAACTCATTCGTAATGGATCAATACAACTACAAGAAAAAGTAGTAAGTGCATCAGAAAATAACATTATGTTTCAGAACGGTGAAACATATAGTGCAGAAAGCATTATATGGTCAACAGGCTTTATTCAGAACTATAACTGGATTGAAATAGAAAAGGCAGTGGATGAGAATGGATTGCCTAATCATGTAAAAGGAATAAGTCCAGTAAGAGGATTATATTATATCGGCTTGCCATGGCAGTCTCAAAGAGGTTCTGCACTTATTTGTGGTGTAGGAAAGGATGCGGCGTATTTACTTTCTGAAATCAAAAAAATAGATCAGTAGCAGCGACTACTGATCATCCATATGTACATGAATTAGGAGAGGTCAAACATTTATTGACTTTATTATAATTGATTTTCATAAGAATAAAAACTGAAAATTCTAATTTCGTGTTGAGAAAGTTTTTTGTATCGAAATATATAAAAGAATAGGGGTTTTTTAGTAAAAAGCAAAATGATATTTATATTTTAATAAATTGTGATATAGTTTATAAAGAATAGATTACATAAAATGTTATTTTATTACATATAAAGTAAGGGGGGATGGCTGTGAAGTTTGATGATCAACGCCTACTAGGAGTACGATTAGGTTCTGTACTTGTAACAGAAGAAAATCAATATTTAGTAATAAAGAAAAAAGATCATTATGCACTTTTAAATATACATAATTTAGAATGCACACATGTTGAAGTGCAGCTAGAACATATTGAAGAAATGTTGCAGGAAGATTTCCAAGAAAGTATAACGGAGATTATTGCACCAGAACATATAAAAATTGTTGCGAAAAATGTTATATAAGAAAGAAGCTGAAAGGAACAGCTTCTTTCTTTTTCATTATAAGGATAACGTTTTTAAAATCTCACCAATAATCCCTTCCATTTGATGAACACCTAAGTCTGCGTTCGTCATTATAATAGTACCCTTACCTCGGTATGGATAGCATACTAGCATACATTGAAATCCCACGCCCCATCCGAGTGAATATATTTGTAAGTCTTCATTTGAATCATCCAGAAAAACACCTAGTCCCGTCCATTTTGAGCAACCTTGAGGAGAAATCATATCTTGTACTGTTTTTTGAGAAAGTTTTAGTTTACCCTTTCCTTGTAAGGAATGAATGATTTCAATAACTAAAGCTGATAAGTCAGTTGGTGTTGTCCAAATACCTGAAGAAGCTGCGAATGGATAAAATGGATACTTCTCATTTGTAACGGTGCCATCTTTATTATGTCCGCAAGCAAAAGCATCGGTTTTATCTATGTCTTCAGGAGAGAAGATTGTACTATTCTCCATTTGCAGTGGTTGAAATATATATTCTTCTAGTAAAAGGTTGAATGGCTTTCCAGTTATATCTTCAAGTAGTATTTCGATTATACAAAAGTTTGCATCCGAGTAGTGAAATTCGCTTTCTGGTTTATAAGTTACTTCTATCGGTACGGAGCAATATGGTGTTTTACCGGCAAGGAGTTTAGACATGCTTGGTTGCCCATGTGCAAGTGTATAATGTTCAAAACTATTAGGTGGGTCAATGATTCCGGATTGGTGACTTAACAAGTTTCGCAATGTGACTTTTTTCTGTGAAGTAAATAGATTAGTAGGGATGTTCCAAGATGTGAGTCTATCATTTACGTCTTCATCTAAATGTACGATTTTCTGATCGGATAATGTTAGTACGAGAATTGTGGTGATAAATTTGCTAATAGAACAAGAATTGAATATGGAATCTGTAGTAACAGTTCTAGTTGTTCCAGATTCAAGTGTTCCGAAAGCAGCTGTTTCATTTAGTTTGCCGTCGTGTATAACAGCAAGACTTAAACCTACAACGGAATATTGGTTCATTTTCTCGTATATATTGTTACTTTTTAATTTCATAGTGACTCCTTTCGTCGAAAAAGACAGAATGTTAGTTCTATTATACAGTAGTAAATAGAGAGAATGAGAGAAAAAGAAACACTTCATCGATCAAAGATGAAGTGTTTTAGTTAATTCGAAGTGAATGTTTTAAAAAATTTATCGCGGTACATGTACATTAGCCATGAGATTGTTAGTAAGGAAATAATACTTTGTTTGTTTTGAATTGGAGCATTGAAAACAAGCCAGCCAACGATATCAAATAATACATGTAGTGTAATTGAAAGAACTACAAATTGTAGTAACGTCTTAAAAAATCTTTTCATAAAGTGTCCCCCTGAAATAAAAGGTTTATCAATAGTGTTGTATATTACTATTATACATTAAATGTGTTTCGTGGTAAAATTTACATAAGTTAGTGAAATAAAACAAATGAAAGCTAGTGAGGAGGAATAGTCATGGAATTTTGGATGATCATACCGATAGCGATCTTTGGGTTTATTTATATCGTCGAAAAGTTAAATAAAATTGAAAAGAAAACGGATGCGCGTTTAAAGCGAATGGAAGATAGGTTACAGCTAATTACGAAAGAAATGGGAATTGTAGATAGAGAACCGGAAATTAATAAAGAGTTGCGGCAGCTTATGGAAGAAGGAAAAACAGTTACAGCAGTTAAGAGAGTAAGAGAAGCTTTTGGTTTTTCTTTACTAGAAGCGAAGCAATATGTTGATAAATTATAAGAAGATCATCCGTGTGGGTGATCTTTTTTCACTGCACCATGCGTGTATTTACATAAGCAGCGATTATAAAGTGTCCAATTATAATGATAGGAAATAAGATTTTTACATTAGGAGTAAGGAAGACGCTACCAATTGTGGTAATAACACCAGCAGTTAAATTATAAAGACCAACTATTTTTGATAACTTCACTTTATCAAGCACGCGGCGTTCATTGAATCCTGATAAGAGCCAAGTGTATTGTTTTACTCCGATGAAATAAGCTAGTGCAAATGAAATGATTGCTAGTATGAATAATGATGGGGAAGCGAAGAGAGTCATTGAGAACACCTCCGTTAAAGGGCTATAAATCAATTATAATATGAATGTTATAATTTAACAAAATATAAGTGTAATAGAAAATGGAGTATGTATCATGAAGGGGGATTAAGTATGAATATTGTGGAATTCCAGAGATATGTATCAAATTTCAGTGAAGAAAAAGGATTTCAAGATACAACAATTGAAGAGCGTACAATGTATACAATGGCGGAATTAGGGGAATTAGCGGAAGTTATATTAAAGCGCGATAAAATACAAGATGCAAAAAGAGAAATCGGTTTAGAAATGTTTGATGTCATTTGGAATATATGTGATTTAGCAAACAAGTTAGAAATTGATTTGGAGAAGGCATTTGAAGAAAAAATGATGATTAATAAAAAACGTGAATGGTAAAAGGGAAGTTAAAAAGCGTACAAAATTTTGTGCGCTTTTTATTAATGGTATGAAAAAAATATGTAAGAAAAGATGGAACAAACACTGAAGGTGAATTGTCTATTATAGGTAATAACTATTTCGTTTGAAAGAAAGGGTGGAGAAAATGAAAAATACATTATTAAAATTAGGGGTATGTGTTAGTTTACTAGGAATAACTCCATTTGTTAGTACAATTTCTTCTGTACAAGCAGAACGAACGGTAGAGCATAAAGTAATAAAAAATGAGACAGGAACTATTTCGATTTCTCAGTTAAACAAAAATGTATGGGTTCATACGGAGTTAGGTTATTTTAGCGGAGAAGCAGTTCCTTCGAACGGTTTAGTCCTTAATACTTCTAAAGGGTTAGTACTTGTCGATTCTTCTTGGGATGATAAGTTAACGAAGGAATTAATAGAGATGGTAGAAAAGAAATTTAAGAAGCGCGTAACAGATGTCATTATTACACATGCACACGCTGATCGAATTGGTGGAATGAAAACATTGAAAGAAAGGGGCATTAAAGCGCATAGTACAGCGTTAACTGCGGAATTAGCAAAGAAAAATGGATATGAAGAACCACTTGGAGACTTACAAAGCGTTACAAATTTGAAGTTTGGAAATATGAAAGTAGAAACATTTTATCCAGGGAAGGGACATACAGAAGATAATATTGTTGTTTGGTTGCCACAATATCAAATTTTAGCTGGAGGCTGTTTAGTTAAATCTGCGTCCTCGAAAGATTTAGGAAACGTTGCTGATGCGTATGTAAATGAATGGTCCACATCGATTGAAAATGTGCTGAAGCGATATGGAAATATAAATTTAGTAGTGCCTGGTCATGGAGAAGTAGGGGATAGAGGATTACTTTTACATACATTGGATTTGTTGAAATAAAAAAAGCGAGGAGAAACAATTTTCTCCTCGCTTTCTTCTAACTATATTTAAATGCGAAGTCCGCATACGTTACTGAGATTTTAATTCCAAGTATACAAATACCAGTACCGTCATAATTGCGATAACAACGTAAGTAGCATCAAGCATAATAAGTGTTTTTAAAGTTTCAGTCATCCTCATTCACCCCTGGTATAAAAAATATAACATAATCTCTTATCAATTAAATCAGAGATTATAAAGATAACAATGTACATGAAATTTATTAAGTAGATTCTATATAAATATATCATATAAATAATGTAAACAATGTTAAGGTAATGTAAATGTATTGTAAAGAAAGGGGCGGTTCATCATGTCTGTAAATCTATTCATTTATAAATGCTATGTATCTCTCGTGTGCCGGATAGAACACAGTTATAACATGTGAAAAATAAATTCATTTTGACAAATCAATCACGATGGTAGCTGTTACTACATTTTCCTCTAATACTTCTACCTGTACTTGTTCATCGTTTCTCCAATTGATATTAAAGTTATCTGTCGTATACATTTCCTTAAGAGTGACCTCTTTATATTTTTCTAAAATGCTACCTCTTTTCCCATAATAGATTCTTACAGTTGAACTGGGACTTGGTCCTTTTGATTTTATTGTTTCTCTAAGCTCGATAATATTTATTAAATTTGGAGATTCACTTTTTTGAAAGGTAAAGGAACTGACCATTTTTTGTACCTTCTTAAAAACAGGACCATTAGATTTATTTGATACATTAAATTCCACAACTTCAGGTACGGATTCTTTGCCTCGTAGTGTTATTGTTGCTTCATAATCGTTTTTCCAATCTACGAAAACGTTTGAGGAATCGAGGCGTTCTCCCTCATTTGCAATACTTATGTCAAAATGTTCCCATAAGCCGTATTTAATTCTGACAGGAGAGGAACCATGAGAAGAGTCTGAATCTATTTTCACTACTTTAATCGTATTTTTATTATTTGGAGAATGACTTTTTTTAAGTGTAATGTCCTGTAAATACAAAATGTAAGACAAACAGCCTACTACTAAAATAATTGGAATTACAATACGTAAGGCAGTAATTGGACGACCTCGTGTCCTTTTTTTCTGAGTGCTTTTACTATTTTGTTCAAGTTCTTTTTCAATACTCGTTTGAACTGTTACTTTTGGCGGGCAAATAAACCACCAAACGAAAGCTATAAGTAGTAAGAAAAGAGGTATTCCTTGAATAAAGAAAAATCCTTTCCAAAAATCAAGTGCAGTACTATATGGAGAATCTGTTGCCATCCCCCCTATAAAAAGTGCCACTGGACTTGCAAGTATATTTATCCCTAAACCGATCAATACGAATGAAAGATTTTTATTCCTAATTTTTCGTGCCCCAGCCATAATAAACAGAAATACTGCAATACCAAGTATAAGAAACAGTATTCCGTAATAAAACATCATATATACCATCATATTGTCCCTCCATAACTTTAATTGTACCATTAGTAAGGAAAAATTTGTGAAATGTTAGGTGGATAGGATATTTGTATTCCTTAAAAGTGTACCGATATATGATGCAAATAAATCATGTGCAAGTATGAATGCCAGGATATAGTAAAAATATTATGTCAACAATATGAACTGTCACAAATCTTTATATATTATTGTGATTGATATCACATCACTTTTTTTCAATGGATATTATGCTTAGGGTGTAATGAATGATTGGGAGAGGGTGGGATGATATGTTTTGTTATCAATGTGAGCAAACCCCAACAGGCGGATGTAAAGTAATGGGTGTTTGTGGCAAGAATGAAACGATTGCGAGTTTACAAGATACGATTGTTTTTGGGTTAAAAGGAATTGCGGCTTATCGTACGCATGCTGCTCAGCTAGGGTATACGGATGCTTTTGTAGATGCTACGACGCAAGAAGCACTGTACATGACATTAACAAATTCTAATTTTAATGAACAAGAACATATTGATATGGCTATGAAAGTTGGGAAATCAGCTTTACGGGTAATGGAGTTGCTAGATGAGGCACATACGAATCATTTTGGTGTGCCAGAGCCTGTTCAAATTACACAAAACCGTGTAGAAGGTAAAGCTATTGTAGTTACAGGCCATAATTTATTTGCGTTAGAAGAATTATTAAAACAAACAGAAGGAAAAGAAATTAATATTTATACGCATTCGGAAATGTTACCAGCACACGGGTATCCGCAGCTGAAAAAATATAAACATTTAAAAGGAAACATCGGTAAGGCATGGTATGATCAAAGACGCCTTTTTGAAAAATTTACAGGTGCCATATTAGCGACAACGAACTGTGTTATGCCAATTAAAGGATCATACTCTGATCGATTTTATTCATATGATATTGCCGGCCTAGAGGGCGTAGAAAAAATTGAAAATGATGATTTTGCACCATTGATTCAAAAAGCGCTAGAACTTCCAGAAGTACATATGGAATCGGATGAACAGTTAGTAACAGGGTTCCATCATCATACAGTATTATCATTAGCCCCAGAAATTATTGAGGCAGTACAAGAAGGAAAGATTAAGCGTTTCTTTGTTATTGCAGGTTGTGATGCTCCAGGAAAAGGCGGAGAATATTATCGTGAATTAGCAACGTCACTTCCGCCTGAAACAGTGATTTTAACGACTTCTTGCGGAAAGTTCCGCTTCAATGATGTGGATTACGGCGTTGTACCTGGTACCGAGATTCCGCGCTACATCGACTTAGGACAATGTAATAATTCCATTTCTACAGTGAAAATAGCGGCTGCTTTAGCTGATGCTTTCCAATGCGAAGTGAATGAATTGCCAATAAGCATTGTCTTATCTTGGTTTGAACAAAAAGCGGTTGCTATTTTGCTTGGGCTATTTAGTCTTGGAATTCAAGATATTCGCATCGGTCCAAAGGCGCCTGAATTTATTTCAGCTGGCGTGCTCGATGTATTACAAGAAACATTCGGTTTGAAATTAATTACAACTGCAGCAGAAGATATGGATATGATGTTATCGTAACAAGAGGATGATTGGTCTTATTCAGAAGGAGAGCTAGCTTATAGCGCCCCAAAACAAAAATATAGAATTATTGTTTTGGGGTATTTTCTTTTTTTATCGGGGTGGGTAATAGTTGATTTTAGAAAAATATAAAAATCGAGTTGACATTTACAACTACTCAGTCATACAATGTAGTTGTAATAGGTGATACTGAGTAGTGTTGTTTCTTAAAAAAAATTTTCACTAAGTAATAGGTAATAGCGGATTTTAGAAGAAATTTGAAAATCAGTTGACATGTACCGCTACTTAGTCATACAATGTAGTTGTAATAAGTAATACTGAATAGTGTAGTTTTACTCAAAAGCTATTCAGTAAAAATTCGCCTTAGTACTCTGTAATACTGAATATAAGTCAGACAGAATAGGGGGTAAAGGAGGATCAGAACATGGAAAATTTAACTGAAATGTTGAAAGGTTCACTGGAAGGGTGTGTGCTGGAAATCATTAGTCGCCGTGAAACGTATGGTTATGAGATTACTCGCCACCTGAATGATCTTGGGTTTACAGAAGTCGTGGAAGGAACAGTCTATACTATCCTCGTACGATTAGAGAAGAAAAAGCTTGTGAATATTGAAAAGAAACCATCAGATATGGGACCGCCTCGTAAGTTTTATTCATTAAATGAAGCTGGACGTCAGGAACTTGAATTGTTTTGGAAAAAATGGGATTTTGTATCGTCAAAAATTAACGTCTTGAAGTCAAACTAGCCTCATAATATAAAATGTTTCGGCTCATATTTGGAGAGTTTCTGGTTCTGCTTTATAAAAAAAGGAGGAAAATAAAATGTTGGAAATATTCAAAAAATTAATTGGTGATAAAAAAGAGTACAGAATGATGATGGCACGTGTTGCAGCACTGCCAGAGGACTATCAGTTTGTGTTTAAGAAAATTCAAAACTACATGTGGAATTTTTCGACCGGAAACGGGATGGATATGCTGCACATTCAGTACGAATTAATCGATTTGTTTGAAGCTGGTGCAGCGGAAGGCAGACAAGTGCTAGATATTACTGGGGAAGATGTGGCATCTTTTGCTGACGAACTAGTGGCAAACGCTAAAACGTATGTTTCTAAGTATCGTGAAGATTTGAATGAAAGTATTATGAAGAAATTGAGAAAAAAATAAATGCAACAAGTAATACCGACTGATTAGCTGGTCATAAATGTGAATTAACGCCATCGCTATTCAGTTATATTTTTAAACCACTACTAAGTAATACAGATTATCAGTGGTACTAAATAGAGGGTGCAGGTAATTTAATTTTATAAGGGGGAAAAAGTATGAGTAATGCAGCGATTTCTGTAAAAGGGTTAAAAAAAGCTTTTAGAGATAAAGAAGTCTTAAAGGGAGTGGATTTTGAGGTGCAGCGTGGAGAAATTTTCGCGCTGCTAGGCTCAAATGGAGCGGGAAAGACGACAACGGTTAACATCCTTTCGACGCTACTGAAACAAGATAGCGGTGAAGGAAGTATTTGCGGATTTGATATTAAGCGCCAACCAGATCATGTTCGTCAAAGTATCAGTTTGACAGGACAATTTGCAGCTTTAGACGGCATGCTTACCGGGAGGGAAAACTTAATCATGATTGCCAAGTTACGTGGTGTTTCCAATCCTGCTCAAGTGGCTGACGATTTGCTTGATAGATTTAGCCTGACAGATGCGGCCAATCAAAGGGCAGATCAGTATTCAGGCGGGATGAAGCGCCGGCTTGATATCGCGATGAGTTTGATCGGGGCGCCAGCAGTTATTTTTCTTGACGAACCAACGACTGGGCTTGATCCTGAAGCGCGCATTGAAGTGTGGGATACAGTTAAAGAGCTTGCTGGTGGAGGAACAACTATCTTACTAACAACCCAGTATTTAGAGGAAGCAGAACAATTAGCTGACCGTATCGCTATTTTACATGGTGGAAAAATTATTACGACAGGTACTCTTACTGAACTGAAAGAGATGTTCCCGCCAGCAAAAGTGGAGTATATCGAGAAGCAGCCTACATTGGAAGAAATATTCCTTGCGATCATTGGCAAAAAGGAGGAGATGTAAATGAAAAGCAAAACAGGGGTATTACTTGGGCGCTTAATGCGCAATATTATGCGTAGTCCAGATACAATTATTACGGTAGCGATTACACCGATTATGATGATGCTATTGTTTGTATACGTATTTGGTGGGGCTATACAAACAGGAACAGATAACTACGTCAATTATTTATTGCCAGGAATTTTGCTAATGGCTATCGCATCTGGTGTCGCTTACACTTCTGTACGATTATTTACGGATGTAAAGAGTGGGCTTATGGCACGTTTCATTACGATGCCTATTAAGCGCTCATCGATATTGTGGGCTCACGTTTTAACCTCTCTTGTTGCGAATGTACTTACTATCTTAGTTGTTATTCTTGTTGCGCTCTTAATGGGTTTCCGTTCCAGTGCGAATATTCTAGATTGGCTTGGAGTAGCTGGGATACTAGGGATGTTTACGTTAGCGCTAACATGGTTGGCTATCATTCCAGGGCTGAAAGCGAAGTCTATGGAAGGGGCGACAGCATATTCGTACCCACTCGTTTTTCTTCCATTTATTAGTTCGGCCTTCGTACCTACCGAAACGATGCCGAAAATTGTTCGTGCATTTGCTGAAAACCAGCCTGTAACTTCAATCGTGAATGCGATTCGTGCTCTTTTATATGAAGGATCTGTTGGAAGCGATATTTGGATTGCGCTCGCTTGGTGCGTAGGGATCATGATCATCTCTTACTTTTTCGCTAGTAAAGCATTTAAACGTCAGTTAGGGTAAGTGAAATAAATCGTCCGAAATAATATATATCTTTGAAAAAGCACGGAAAGATTTTCCGTGCTTTTATTATTTGTTGTGCTCTCGCTGTAGTAAATAAAATGATATTAAAAAAGGATATCTACCCAGTGACAATGGCTCACTGCTTATGGAGTGTAAAAGCACAATTGCTTTTGTAAATTCTCTAGTATTTCTTCAGGCATTTCCCTAATTGTAATATCTTTCCCTAGGAAAAGTAGCCAATTTACTATTTCCGTTACTTCATCCGAATTGTTAACATTGATAAATGTTTTTAAAATGGCTGTGGATTGGTAAGGATTTGTATAAGATATTGAAATTTTGAAAGGGTGGTATTTTTTGAATTGGGCAATTGCTTTTGGACCAAGTTCAAGTATAAGGTTAATCACTTCATCCTTCTTACTTAGTTTTTCTAAAATCTTTTTCTTATTTAGCTTTTTTTTCGTCGTGTATGGTTCGATATGGATGAGATGATCGACAGGAAACATTCTCTTCTTTTCTTCTTTTAAGTCAAAACCTTCAATGATCCATTGACTTTTTTCTTGATACAGGTGTAATAGATAAATGGAATAAGACTTGATTTCTTTCTCTTCTTTAATGGAAATCAATAAATGTCTATCCAAAAGAAGGATTTGGATGAGTTTTTCTAACATAGGGTGAGGGAGGTCAGAAAGCTCAAGTAGATCAGGGTTATATGGGTTAGTCCCTTCAAACAGCAAGAGTTGATTTAAAAGAACGATATCATCTTGCTGGGTTTCTGAGATGAGTCCTAACAGTTTTTCGGCTAAAGATTGACGACTTTTTAAATAGGGAAGTTGTTGATTTCTTGTAGCCATAAAGGCAATAAAAAGAGCTTTCACTTCGTTATCAGTAAAGCGAACAACGGGCAGGATAGAGTTATGCATAACAAAATATCCCCCAGTCCTCCCAACTTCAGCAACAAGTGGCATGCCCATAGCTTCTATTTCTCTAATGTCCCTAATAGCTGTCGATCGAGAGATGTTAAATTCTCGTATGATTTCTGAAATTGTAAAGTGGGAGCGATTGTTGATATACCGCATAATTGTATTAATCCGTTCAACTTTTTTCATTTGGTTCTCCTAAACAGTATCATTTTTTGACATGATTTAAAGTTATTATAAACTCATCAGATGAAAAGATAAATCATTTGATTCATTTTAAAAGAAGGAAGGTTTTGAATATGAAAAATTATACGATTGAAGAAAAAGATAGCTTTATTGTGTTAGGTATTGGAACTGAAATTAAGAGTGAATATACAGATTTTGTTGGAATAAAAAAAGAAAAGGAAGACTTTTGGTCGGCTGTTAAAGAAGATGGAAGGTTGGATACTTTAAAAGCTCTAGCTACAAATGATTACATTTTTTCTGTGAGCGAAGCGGTGAATAACAAGATGATGTATTATGCGGGCGTCATGACAGAAGCACAAATAGAAGAAGAATCTAGAGTGATTCAGTTTCCTAAGGGAGAATACTTAGTAGTAAAAGGGGAAGACAAAACAGCTGAAGAGCTAAGTAATAAGCTTACTGGTATCGCCTTCGGTCAGGCTTTACGAGAAGCAACAGATTTTGCTTATGTTGGTGGACCAAATACGACGGTTGAGATGGGGAAAAGAAACGGTTTAGTGTTTGGTGAAATGTGGATTCCGGTTGTTAGGAAGTAAATAGTTAAAAGGAGAGATGAAATTGTCCTGTATCGTTGATTTTAAAAATGTAACTACAGTTGGTTTAGAGTCTTCACCTATAGTAGAAGCGCTAGCTGGTTTACGTGCTCATGAAGCCCGTTACTTTATGAATAAATACAAGCATGAATTTATAGTTGTACCAGCTAGTGCAAGCCAGAAGACTCTTGATTATGTGAACCGCATTTTGAAGGAAGAACGTGATATTGAATTTGCGGCGAAACCTTTAGAAACATCGTATTTTCAAGTGGAAAATATTAAGTTTGCATACGTCTTTTATGAAGATGGTCTTGTGATTAACGTCATGTATACATTGGATAACCCGAAGAAGAGGGCTGTTGGATTTAAGCTTTCTGATGGAATGGAGGTACCAACAGAATTGGCAGAGAAATTTAAGTTTGCTAGGCAGAAGTCTAAATTAGCTGGAACAATTCGGGGTTCGTTTTTTGTAATTAAAAGAGAATATAGTGTAAGTTGAAGAATCCAGTCGTTTGTAGTATTTTAAAATGCACGATTATGGAATATGGAGGCTAACAATCTTGAATTGTTGGCCTTTTTGACGTGAGTATAATATTCATATACTACTACACATTATGTTCTGATAAACTGGAATGAAAGGTAATTATTGTAAGGTGGTGGCGGAGTGAATAAAAAAAGATTATTTGAGCTATCCATAGTAACATTTGTTTTTCTTTTCCTCCATGTAAGCACATTTACTAATGAAAAATTTAACGATAAATTGGGATCCTTTACTTTCATTGTGCTATTTCTTATGCTTTCTACTTATACCGCATTTATAGAAAAGTATTTTCATGATATACAAAAGTGGATTCGAAATATCACATTTTGTTTTGCTTTGTTAGTAGTAGTTTTAGTAGCTTTATGGATAGGTTACTTTTAGAACTTTACTTCTGGGAAAGTTCATTTAGTGCCCAATATTTTGTCCATCTATAGGGAAAAGGAGATAGGTAATGCTTTAAATGGAGAAACCAAAGTGGATATTTTTTAAAGTAAAAAGAAGAGGTATGTGAAAAAGAGATTGGTAGTATGTATAATATACAACGTCAAAAAAACTAATACCCTTCTCATAAACAGTAAATACTTTTTATGGGAAGGGTATTCAATTTAAGTCTATAAAAAGGAAATGCAAGTTCTCACTTATTTAGAATAAGAGAAAAGATGATGTTTTATTTGTTCAATAAAATAATGATGGTGTATATTATCGTTAGATACACGACTTGCCATAATAGCGCCCTCCATTGAAGAGGCAAGGAAAGAAGCGAGCGAAATAATGTTTATCTCTTCTTTAAGTTCTTGTTTCTCTATTCCTTCTTTTATGAGAGAAGCCATTAACATTACTGTATCATCATAGCCTTTTGCTGCTGCTTTTTGTAATTCTGGAAATACTCCAGTACTTTCAATTGCGCTATTAAGCAATGGACAGCCTCCAGCGATAGGGGGGTTATTAGCTGCATCTTGATATACAAGGAAAATTGCAAGGATTTTATCGATTGCTGTCTTTTTATTTTCCATTGCTTTATGAAAATGACTCCACATAATCTCACCACTTTTGTCGTAGGCAGCAAGAACAATTTCTTCTTTATTTTTGAATCTACGATAAATAGATCCTTTCGGTAGTTCAGTGGCTGTCATTATATCCTGAATGGATGTGCGAGTTATCCCATTAGTATTAAATAAATATAAAGATGTTTCAATAATCTTTTCTTTTACCGTATCAACTTTAGTCATGCTTTCTAGTCCTCCTAATAAAAACGAGCTTAATATTCCAGGTAATGTTTACCCTCTATTTTCTTGATTTTTTTGTAAGTAGAAATAAGTTTGGAACAAAAAATATCTTATCAATTCCTATCTGATGGAAACCTCAAACTGTATTATCCATACTATTCGAATGAATTTTCTGTCAAAAACAATATGACCAGTTGGTTAATTCAGTCATATCATGCAACTAATTTTACCGTATCGACATATGAGTATTATATATAATTTTAATTAATATGTTTAGCTAAAATGTTTGAACTACTCTCATTTTCACTTCGTTTAATTAGGAGATCTTGCGGTTAAAAGTCGTATCACTTCATACTATAAAAGATTAATTGTTAATAATGAATGAGTACTGGAATTTGATTGTAAATCAGAAGCTGAAATATAAATTTATTTGCTTTTTACCGTTTTGATTTTGTAAATAATTTATAAAGGGGGTTTAAAAAACTAGAAACTTATAGTATCATTAGTTTTCGGACCGAACCGTCCGGTCTGAAATTTATATAAGTATATTTAGAAGGAGAACGTTATGCAGAAAGAAAAATCAAAGATTCTAAGTAATTTCATTATGGGGGTAATAAAGTGAGCTTTATAAAAACGAATACAAAAGAACTTATTATGCTAATAGTTTATATACTGTTTGCACTACTTCAAATTGGCTTGTTCATATTATTTGGCATATCCCTTTTAACTAACAGTAATTTAGTTGAATCAGAATTTGCTCTTAGTGCCATCGGTGTGACTGTACCTGCTATTGTAGGAATCATTTTCTTTAGGAAAGAAATTATTGAAAGTTTTACTTATTTTAAAGAGAAAACAATTTTGAAAATAGTAAGCATTCCTATGGTAGTTTTACTTATGATAATTGTGGAAAATTCTATTATGCATTTTCTAAATACAGGTCAGCCAGAGAACCAAGAACAGATCCTTACAAATGGCGCAGAGATGCCTATTATATTCACATTACTTGTATTTGGGATTATAGGACCAATAATTGAAGAAATTATATTTCGTTATATATTAGTAAATCGTTTTTCGGAATATGTTGGTACTGCTATTGCATCCATCGTTTCGATTATAATTTTTGCAGGTCTTCATTCAAATCAACTTTCGGATATTGCTATCTATTTACCTGGCGCGGTGATGCTTACTGCAGCTTATCTTATTTCTAATAGATCCCTTGCATATGTTATAGCGATACATATGTTAAACAATTTTATTCCTTTTATTTAATTGCATATGTCATAGAGAGACACATGCAGTTGAATATTATAAAAAATTAGGAGGGTGTCAAACATGATTGTAACAACAACGTCTGGAATTCAAGGTAAAGAAATTATTGACTATATTGATATTGTAAATGGTGAAGCTATTATGGGGGCCAACATTGTACGCGATTTATTCGCTTCTGTTCGTGATGTTGTCGGTGGTCGTGCTGGTTCTTATGAAAGTAAGCTAAAAGAAGCTCGTGATATCGCAATGGACGAAATGAAAGAACTTGCAAAACAAAAAGGTGCGAACGCTATCGTTGGTATTGACGTAGATTACGAAGTTGTTCGTGATGGAATGTTAATGGTTGCTGTAAGTGGTACAGCTGTACGTATATAAGTAAATAAAAAAACGGATTCCCTCCTTGGAATTTATACTTTCAGGAGGGATCCTGGTTCTGTTGCAGATTTTAAGACTAAAAACAGAAGTTGATAAATCATTGTACGTCAAAAAACCACAGTTTGGGTGTAAACTGTGGTTTTTTATATAGAGGCCCCAACACGTCCCTATTAAGCTAAGCTTATGCAACGTCAATTTTTGTTAGCTTAATAGTAGCCCTATTACAATTAAAATAATATGTCTATATTGTTTTAAGTACTTTTTTATAATAAAACTTAATCAATTTTAATATATGTTATGTATAACATATATTTATCTAAAATAAGGGGGAATATTATGACTGAAATAAACGAATCTTCAGGAAGCGATTTACAAAAAGATGTGAAGTTTTCTATTATAATCCCTGCACATAATGAAGAAAAGTACATTAGAAAATGTTTGGATTCAATTGCAAAAGCATCAGTGGCATATAAAGAGCAAACGGAAGTTATAGTTGTTTTAAATCGTTGCACAGATAAAACAGAGGAAATAGCAAAATCTTATGATTGTATTACATTAAAAAATGAAGATAAAAACTTATCTAAAATCCGAAATGCAGGGGCAGAAATAGCTAGTGGAGAAATAATCGTTACTATAGATGCTGATACGATAATGACAGAGTCTTTGTTATCTAATGTAGATAAATATTTATCTTCAGGTAAATATATTGGTGGTGGGGTGAATGGGAAGTTCGAAAGAATGTCTTTTGGAATATTCTTTTCTGCAATTCTAATTATAATTCCCTTACTTTTTAAGTACGGAGCTATATCTGTGGGGATTTTTTGGTGTTATAGAAAAGATTTTATGGCAATTAACGGATTTAATGAAAACATGCTTATGGCAGAGGATGCAGATTTCGCGAAACGCTTAAAAGAATGGGGAAAACGAAATAATAAGAAATTTGGTACCATTAAAAATGGCATGATAACTTCATGCAGAAGATTTGATACATATGGAGACTGGGCTTTACTTAAAAATCCAAAAGTAATATTAGCTTATCTAAAAGGAAATGATCAAAAATATGCAGATAAGACATATTATGATAATCAAGAAAGATAACGATGGAGAAAAGCGGCAGGAAATAGGGAGAACAGCAGATTTTTTTATACATAATGAGAGCCTAACTTAATTTAATAGATATGATAAGAAAACCATCAATTTGATTAGCCCTTTTTCAAATCAATGGTTTTTATTTTTGAAATAAATATGTATTTTTTATAAAAAATATTTTTTGACCCCCATAAAACTTTGTATTCCTCCGAATATGTATAGTGAAGAAAATAGATAGAAGAAAATTGATTATGAAAGAATATTGACGTGTTAATAAAATTACTAGATTAAGTGGGGCATCCGAAATAAAAGGGTGAAATTACCAATGATATAGAGAAGAGTTATGCAAGGATTGCAGATAAAATAGAAACAGAGCAAGCAAAACAAGCGGAAGAAAATAAGAAAGTAGAGTGAAATGTAGGCCTAACTGTAAGAACGATAGAAAAGTTGGTTTTGAAAAATATAAACAACAAGAAGACAAGCCTAAAGAAAATGTGGTTGAATGGTCACTTGTTTAGTGACCATTTTTCTATTTCAAGCAGAAGGAGGGAGAGAGATTACCCGTGTTGAGTTTAGTAATGAAGATCTTAAGAAAACCGAAAATAGAAGATATCGTATGTAACATACAAAATAATGAAGAAGATAAAGAAGCTTTTATCGTACAGTATCAGCCGTTTATTAGAAAATCAATCTCGTCTGTCTGCCGCCGATATATTACAGAACAGGATGATGAATATAGTATTGGATTGTTTGCGTTTAACGAAGCAATTGAACAGTATTCTTATAAAAAAGGGAAATCTTTTCTAGCGTTTGCTGATCTTCTTATAAAAAGAGATGTAATTGACTATATACGCAAGGAGTCTAAGCATAACCTTGTCTTTTTAAAAGAAGATGAGCAAGAGGAAATGTTAGAAATGCAAGTATCGCTTACGGAGTATATGAAGGAAATAGAAAATGGTAACCGTAAGGAAGAAATTCTCCATTTTCAAAGTGTGTTAGCTGAGTTTAAAATCACATTTTCAGAGCTTGCTAAAGAATCTCCTAAGCATCGTGATACGCGTGAACACTTAATAGAAATTGTAAAGATGATTATAAAAGAAGAGGAAATGATGGAGGAGCTGTTCCGGAAGAAAAAGTTACCGCTTAAACATATTGAACCGCGTGTTAGGGTAAGTCGTAAAACGTTGGAACGGCATAGAAAATATATCATTGCAATGTGTATTATCTTCGCAAACAACTATACATACATTCTTGATTATATAAGGGGAGGGAAGCATGATGAATAAAGGAATTGTGATGGATATAAAAAAACATAGCGTAGTTGTTTTAACGCCAAATGGAGAGTTTATTACGTGTAAAAGAAAAGGGGATTCTTGCATGATTGGAGAGGAAATTTCATTTGATGAGCAAGAACAAAAAGCATCGCGTTTTTCAATCCCTTATTTCTTAAAGCCGGCATCCTTACTTGTTGCTTGTTTTCTATGTGCGCTGTTATTTTTCTACAACCAACCGGAAGAAAAAGTATTCGCTTACGTCTCAGTTGATATAAATCCAAGTTTAGAAGTGAGCGTAACGAAGGATCTTCGCGTTATAGATTTACAAGCTTGTAATGATGATGGAAGACGTATTTTAAAAGAATTAAAGCAATGGGAAAATAAACAATTGCAAGAAGTAATACGTACAATTATAAAGCAGAGTCAAGAGGATAAGTATTTAACGAATGATAAGCAAGTTATGCTAACCGCTATTGCAAAGGATAAGTTGCTAGAACCGAAGTTGGAAAAGGTAATGAAAGAATTAAAGAAAGAATATGAGCTAAAACATATTACAGTCGAATATCAAAATAGCACGATGCAAGTACGAGAGAATGCTAGAAAAGCTGGAATAGGCACAGGTGTCTATATAAAGCAAGAGAATGAGAAGAACAAATCGGTTACGCCGCCCGCCACGCCGTCTAATCCGGTGGAAAACGAAGAAGAGAGGCAATCGCAGCCGGATTCATCTCCTGATGTAGCGCCAGATTTGTCTTCTGTAAAAGACAAAAAATATGAGAAGCCAGAGCATAAAGAACAAAAGAAAATAGAGGAACAGCCAACGAAGCAAATAAAAGAAAACAATGGTAGAGGATCTCAGCAAGAAAATAGAGGGAATAAGCAGGAGAATAACGGTAGGGAATCCCAACAAGGAAATAATGGGAATCAGCAAGGAAACAACGGTCGAGAATCCCAACAAGGGAATAATGGAAATCAGCAAGGAAATAACGGAAGAGGATCGCAAGGGAATAATGGGCACCAGCAAGAGAACAATGGAAGAGGATCGCAAGGGAATAATGGGAATCAGCAAGGAAATAACGGGAGAGGGTCCCAAGGAAATAATGGGAATCAGCAAGGAAACAACGGAAGAGGGTCCCAAGGAAATAATGGGCACCAGCAAGGAAACAACGGAAGAGTACCCCAAGGAAATAATGGGAATCAACAAGGTGACAATGGTAGGGGATCTCAACAAGGAAATAATGGGAACCAGCAAGGTGACAATGGAAGAGGATCCCAAAAAGAAAATGTTGGGAACGAGCAAGGAAATAATGGTAGGGGATCTCAACAAGAGAATAGAGGCCACCAGCAAGGGAATGAAAAGAAGAATCAATAGAAATATAGAAGTGGGAGATTCATTTTAAAGTGAAAAGGAGTTATCTCACTATTGCGGGCAGTAAAACTCCCATCTCAAAATTTGGCTAGGGTAAAGAAGTTAGGTGGGAGTTGGGCTGCTTAAAGTTGCACTTTATTATTCTATCGTTCTATTAAGAAGGAGTATGTGAAAAATATAATGGAGAAAAACATTCAACAAGAGAAAGATAAAGTAAAACCTGTTTTTTATGATCCGAAAGGAAGAAGAAACATAGCTTTTATTTCGTTTCTATGTATTTCAATAGTTAGCGTAAGTATTGTATTTTATTTTTTCTTTCAAAGTATTTTTTCAACACCAGAAATTCCAAATATGAATACCGCTGTACAACAAGATAATAAACTTGTACCAATTAATCAAAAACTTAGTGATCAGCAGTTAAAGAAGGAAGAGTTTAAACCAAATACCGAAACGAAGGATAATAAAAATTTGGTGAATTCGCCGAAGGATAGTAAACAACGTAAAGAAGTGTATGGTTTTTATGTAAACTGGGATGAAAATAGTACCGCTTCTTTAAAAGAAAATATCGATTCATTAACCACGCTAGTACCAGAGTGGTATCATTTAAAAGCAGATTTAACGATTAGAAGTGAGATAAAACCTGAGATAGTAAAGTTAGCAGAAAAAAATCAAGTGAAAATTATGCCTTTACTAACTAACTATACTGAGGAAGCTTCTGGTCCGGATAGTGGGCTAATTCATAAGTTGCTGAATTCCTCAAATGATGTAAAGACAAAGTTTATAAATGATTTAGTAAAGCAAGTTGAAAAGAATCGATTTGCGGGTATTAATATTGACTTTGAGGCCGTACCTGAAAGTGATAGAGAAAACTTAACAAATTTTATGAAAGAACTTACTACGGTCTTTCATAAACATGATTTGCTCGTTACACAAGATGTTCCAGCTAATGATAAGGCTTTTGATTATAGTGCGTTAGCAAAAATAATAGATCGAATGATTGTAATGATGTACGATGAGCACTATGGAGCAGGAGAGCCAGGACCAATTGCTTCAAATAAATGGTTTCAACACACATTGAAAGAACTGAATATTCCGTCTAATAAACTTATAGTTGCTTTCGGTAACTATGGATATGATTGGAAAGTAAATAGTAAGGAACCGGCGAAATCTTTAACTTTTTCAGAAGTTATGGTAATGGCTCATAATTCAGATATGAATATTCAATGGGATAAGATGAGTGGAAGTCCTTATTTTAGATATAAAACAGGAGATAAAGAACATACTGCTTGGTTCTTAGACGGCGTTACTCTCTATAATCAAGTGAAAATCGCAATGGACAACAAAGCAAAGGGGTTTGCGTTATGGAGATTAGGAGCAGAAGATCCTACAATATGGAAAGTTTTAAAAAATCCGATTGAGGCACAAAAAAATCCTGATGTATTACATAAAATCACTAGTTTAGATGAAGTGAATTATTCTGGACAAGGTGAAATTTTACAGATTGAGAATGAAAAGCAAAATGGATTGAGAGATTTTAAAGTAGGTAAAGATGGTTATCTTACAGATGAAGTATATCAATCCTTACCATCTGCATACGAAGTGCAACGATATGGAAAACCGAAAGGGAAACAAGTAGTACTAACATTTGATGATGGACCAGACCCGAAATATACGCCGGAAATCTTAGATATATTAAAAGAGAATAAGATCAAAGCTGCTTTTTTTGTACTTGGTGAAAACGCACAACTAAATACTAGTATTGTGAAAAGAATATACGATGAAGGGCATGAAATTGGCAATCATACTTTCAAGCATCCTAACGTAGCTGATACGTCTTTACTACGAACAAAAGTAGAACTTAATACGACGCAACGTCTGATCCAGGAAATAACTGGGCATTCTACAGTTTTGTTTAGGCCACCATACGAAGCGGATGCTAACCCGGATTCCTCAAATGAAATATTGCCTATTTTACGGGCACAAAATATGAACTATACAATGGTAGCAGAAAAAGTGGATCCTGAGGACTGGGCAACACCATCAACAAATGAATTAGTAAAGCGTGCTCTTAATCCCGTTTATAAGGGAGAGGGAAATATTATTCTTCTCCATGATGCGGGAGGGAATCGTACCCATACGGTAGAGGCGTTGCCGATCATTATTAAAGACTTAAAAAAGCATGGATATAGTTTTGTAACAATTTCAGATTTAATGAATAAAGAACGTGATGAAATTATGCCTCCTGTTTCTTCTGAGGGGAAGCAATATTTACTTTACAATAAAGCTGTCTTTTCAGGGGCGGGATACTTTAAACATATATTAACAACTATTTTTTATATCGCTATTGGATTAGGGATTTTTCGATTCTTATTCTTAATTTATTTTGCATGGAAGCAGAAAAGAAAAACGCTACCTCACACTATTCATTCGTCCTATCAACCTTTTGTTAGTGTTGTCATAGCAGCATATAATGAAGAAAAGGTGATAGCTAAGACGATTCGCTCAATTTTGGATAGTAAGTATGGAGAATTTGAAGTTATTGTTGTGGATGACGGATCGACAGATGGTACGTCAAAAGTAATGCAAGAAACATTTTATAAACACTCTAAAGTTCGTTTCATTCAGAAAGAAAACGGCGGGAAATCATCGGCAATGAACTTAGGGTTTCAACAATCGCGAGGAGAGATTATTGTCACTTTAGATGCGGATACTATTATTGCGCAAGACGCCATTTCTCTCATGGTTAGACACTTTGAAGATCAAAATGTAGCAGCAGTTTCAGGTAATGTTAAAGTGGGGAATAGACGAAACTTGTTAACTACTTGGCAACATGTTGAATATATAACAGGATTTAATTTAGAACGTAGAGCTTTTGATGAATTAAATTGTATTACAGTAGTTCCAGGGGCTATTGGGGCGTGGCGTAAGAAGAATGTAGTTGAATCGGGATATTTAAGCGAAGATACATTAGCAGAAGATACAGATCTTACTATTACATTTTTACGTCAAGGACATAGAATTGTATATGAAGAAAAAGCGTATGCTTTTACGGAGTCACCTGAAGATGTGAAAAGTCTCATTAAACAGCGATATCGTTGGTCATATGGTACACTCCAATGTCTTTGGAAACATCGAAAAGCGTTATGTAATTCAAAGCATAAAACGTTAGGATTTATTGCATTGCCTAACATGTGGTTATTCCAATATGTTTTGCAATTCATTGCTCCTTTTGCAGATATATTAATGATTATGGGGTTATTTAGTAGTGATCCGCTAAAAGTTTTAGGATTTTATTTTGTATTCTTTTTAATGGATCTTCTCGCATCTCTATTTGCATTTAAATTAGAGGAAGAGAATCCGAAACCATTAGTATGGTTAATTTTACAACGCTTTATTTATCGTCAATTTATGACTTATGTTGTCGTTAAATCTATATTCTCATCGATTCGAGGAGTAGCGGTAGGTTGGAATAAGCTAAAGAGAATAGGAAGTGTAAAACATTCCACGGAACATAAGGAGGCATCTTAAGAGAGCAGGTTATCTGCTCTCTTTTTTATTAATTTTAGTGAGCTGAGTGTAGAGTACATACATCTGTATCTATAAGAGTTCTAATAGTGAGACATTATGTGAAGATACTCCTTTAGTTTCGAGAAAAAGTTTTTTTATATTTTTTTAAAATGACGGACATAAAATTGTATATACCTTCGAATTATATATATGGATAACATAAATATGTATATAAAAGGGGAGCAATAAGATGAAAGAACAAAAAGAAATGTTTGAAGAAATCTCTGAAGTACTAAAGGTATTGGCGCATCCTGTTCGTTTATCATTAGTAAAAATAATGCTTGCAAAAGGTCCTACTAATGTAACAACAATGTATGGGGATTTGGAAATGCCTCAAAGTACAATTAGTCAACATTTATCTAAACTAAAGGCTGCTAAAATGGTTACAGGTACTCGGAAAGGATTAGAAATTTATTATGAAGTAACTGACAATCGCACAAAATCAATATTAGCATGTTTAGTTTAAATGCTGACTTCTATTTCAAAATAAGAAACGCTATTCTTTTCTATGATTTTACAGAGAGAATAGCGTTTTTTATTTTTAAGGAGTATCTTTTTATTAGCTTGATGGTGATATGGTATTATCTCTAAAATAAAAAAATATTGATTTCGCTTTTATTCTTTCTCAGGAGTTTGAGCTCAAAAGGCCGACTATCACTTTGTTTCCAATGCAGTGGACAGTGGAAGAACTTATATTTTTGAATAGAGGGAATTATATGTTTTTGATATATTAATAGTTAGGAACCACAAATAAGGGGTGAAGATATAGAAATGGAATTATTTGATTACTATAAACGAAAAGGAAAGTTGAAACTGTTAATTGGGACGGGTATTTTTATTCTTGCTTTATGCGCTGTATATGAAGATTGGGGACATATTAATTGGGGGCAGTTTATCTTTTTTGTTATCGCTGCTTCTATCTTTTTTGGGATTGGATTTTGGCAGTTAAGAAAAGGAAAGTTGATACAAAAGAATATGATAAAAAGTAATGCAACATTTTGGGATGTTGATACTTTGGTTGTATTAGAATTACCAAAACGAAACAAGCAATTTGGTCTATATCATCCTGATGGTAAGTATATAGCAGGAACAAAGATGGTTTCATCAAATATTCTTTTTTCAGTAATACCCTTTTTACATAATAAAGATGTTTACGGATTAGAAACGAGTAGCGGGGAAATTCTAGCTTATTTTCATACTGAAGTGGACGGATATGATTGGGTAGTCTATGATTCAAATTATAATCAGATTGGTATGTTTAAAGAAAAAATGATACAAGGATTTACTATGATACGAGGTACTTTGATGACAGATAAAGCCACAAAATTGTCAGATGTAGAAGTTGAGTTTGATTTTATTCAAAGTACTCTCCGTACAATAGATGGACGTACATTAGTAATTGGTAAGCAGGGATATATGCCTATAGAATGGAGTGAAAGGTTTATGGGTTTAAATGTACCTACTATTACCTTAGGTTCTAATGCGTCTAATAACGAAAAAATTCTCGGTTTAGGTGTGCTCCTTTATAGTTTACGTACAATTGAGATTAGAAAAAGTCGGGCAAGTGTTTAATGAGGTAGAAGTAGTGTTTATATGCGAAATTGTATAGAAATCTCATTTTTCTAATTATATCTTTTTAGATTGATGGATGTGGGGTCACGTCCATCAATCTAAGAAAACAAGTTAGCCCAAAAACGATAAAAATAAAATTTATAAAAACACAAAATATAAACATTGAGGATTAAACAAAGTATATAGTGCCTTTTTAGTCATGTAATCTTTTGAGCTGATGATCTTTTCCCCATTCAAATAGTTCATTCATAATTTGCATTAAAGATTTCCCGTATTCGCTTATTGTGTACTCAACCTTTGGTGGTACTTCTTGATATACAGTACGATGGATAATCCCATCAGCTTCAAGTTGCCGAAGTTGTTGAGTCAGAACTTTTTGCGTAATGTTTGGGATTTCTCGTCGGATTTCATTTGTTCGCATTTTTCCATCCATCAAAACACATAAAATATGAACTTTCCATTTTCCACCGATTACATCGAGCGTCGTTGCAATTGGACAGTTATCATTTTGATGCATATAACACCTCCAAAGGTACCTCAAGGTTCCTATAGCACCTGAAAGTACGTACTTTTCAATTATATGTAATGCATTCATACTAATATGTAAAGGATTGATTCATTTATAAAGGGGATGGAAAATGATGAGAACACTTGTAATTGTAGCACACCCTCATATTGAAAAATCAAAAATTAATAAAAGATGGATAGAAGAACTTGAGAAACATTCAGATGAAATTACGGTGCATGAATTATATAAAGTGGCACCAAACTGGGAGTTTAATATTGAAGAAGAGCAAAAGTTATTAGTAGAACATGACAGATATATATTCCAATTTCCGCTTTACTGGTACAGCACACCGCCATTATTAAAAAAATGGTTTGATGATGTATTAACATATGGATTTGCATACGGATCAAAAGGGGATAAAGTGAAGGGAAAAGAGTTTGGTGTAGCAGTTTCTATAGGTGGATTAGAAAAAGATTATGAAAATAGCGGAATTACGATGGATGAGTTGACGAAACCATTCCAAGCTACATGCTTATATACAGACATGAAATTTATACCTTCATTTTATTTATATGGTGCCGAATATAAATTAAGTGATGAAGAGATTGATAAAAGTGCACCTGAGTATGTGCAATATGTAATGAACAAGAAGTATTCTAATATATAAGAGGAAATAGCCATTTACTTGTGAAGTAAATGGCTATTTTATATTCTTGTTATATTCACTAAGTGTAATCTTTAGTAAATTAATAGTTAATCTGGTAAAATAAAAAACCTAACATATATAAAGGGGAGTTTTACTTGAGAACGATGCAAAAATTATTACAAAAAAGAGCAATGCAATCACCAAATTTGGAAGCGCTTGTAGGCGGAGGGAAAAGATATTCGTTTCAGCAATATAATGAACGAGTAAATCAGCTTGCACATTATTTATTACATAATGGTGTGCAAAGAGGAGATCGTATAGGAATACTATGCAAAAATAATCACCCATTTCCAAGCGTTATGATGGCAAGTTTAAAAATTGGAGCGGTATGTATTCCGCTAAATCATCAGCTTACTGTATATGAATTAGAAACGATTGTAAAAGAAGCGAAATTAAAAGTGTTAGTTATTGATGAAGAATTTAGTGAAGTGTTATTAAATGTTGATGCTGTTAAAGAAATTCCTTATGTAATTCAAACGACAAAAGAAGGCTTTGGTTCATTTGAATTAGAGTTGCAAAAACAGCCAATGACAGAACCGAACGTAGAAGTTCATGAAGAAGACGATGCCATTTATTTATTTACTTCAGGAACGACTGGACAGGCAAAAGCATGTGTAATTGGTCATAAAAACTTACATCATTATTTTGATGAGATTGCAGGACAAAGAGAAATTCCAGCAGGTGAACGCTTTTTATCCGTGCATCCATTATTTCATATGAGTGGCGTGCTTTCTATTTTAAATTGTATTTATCATGGTGTTACGATGATCTTCTTAGCTGATTCGAATCCTACTCTTATTTGGGATAAGATTGAAGAAGAGAAAATTACTACGATGCTTGCATTCCCAGCTGTTTATAGCTATATGCTTGATGAACTAAATAAAAAAGAACGTAACATCTCTACTTTTAAAGTAGCACAAAGCGGTGGAACAAAAGTGCCAGAAACACTCATCCAAAAATATATGGAAAAAGGAATCTATATGGTGCAAGGCTATGGTAGTACAGAAGGTTGGGTTGTAACATCATGGCATCCAATGATGGGAAAAGAAAAGATGTCTTCTGTTGGAAAAGCCTTGAAAAATGTAGAGGTGAAAATTGTTCATCCAGAAACAGGACATGAACTTAAAGCAAATGAAGTTGGAGAGATTCATGTAAGAAGTCCATACATGTTTAAAGGGTATTGGAATAATGAAAAGGCGACAAAGAAGGTAGTAAAAGATAATTGGTTTAACATGGGCGATGCTGGCATGATAGATGATGACGGATTCTTGCATATTATGGGAAGATATAAAGACGTTATTATACGCGGTGGTGACAATGTATATCCAGACCAAGTAGAAGATGTTATTCATGAAATACATGGTGTTTTAGAAGTGGCAGTAGTTGGAGTTCCAGATGAATTTTGGGGAGAGGTTCCAAGAGCTTACATTGTGAAGGATGGCGAAACAACAGTAACAGAAGAAAGTATTATTCAGTATTGTAAGGAGAAGTTAGCAAGTTACAAAATTCCAGAAGTGGTATTCGTAGAAGAATTACCGAAAAACGCTTTAGGGAAAGTGTTGAAGAGAGAATTAAGAGAAAATGTACTTGTAAAATAAAAAACGATTAGGTAATGAGGAATCCAGTTATGTATAAAGCATAACTGGATTTTTTGTTTATGATTCTGTTGGTTGATATTGTAAATATTTAAAACCTTTTATGTTTTTTTAGTGTAATATTGAAAATAAAGGGAGCTAACTAATTTCAGTACTAGGGGGAGAAACTATGGCTATAAAATTAGAAACTGAGCATTTATGTATAGAACCTTTTACTAATGATGACGTGTTTAGAATTAAAGAGTTAGCTAATGATAAGGAATTAGCTAATATTCTTGGGCTTCCACACCCATATAAATTAGAGTTCGCGCAAGATTGGGTTGATATGCAACCAGAACTTATAAGGAAAGGAATTGAATACCCTTTAGGAATTGTCTCTAAAGAATCAAGAGAAATTGTAGGTACAATTACACTAAGAATTGACAAGGGTAACAATAGAGGTGAACTTGGTTATTGGATTGGTAAGAATTATTGGGGAAAGGGTTTTGCAACTGAGGCTGTAAACAGAATAATTCAATTTGGTTTTATCGAATTAGGTTTAAATAGAATTTGGGCATCTGCCATTTCTAGAAACCGATCATCAATTAAAGTATTAGAGAAGTCGGGCTTACGTAAAGAAGGCACATTGAGAAAAAATAGACTTTTATTAAATACATATGAAGATGTTGATGTGTATGGAATATTAAAGACAGAATACAAAGGTTTAAATTACAGATAAGATTGAGAGTATGATGACAAAAGGAAACCCTTCAGAACAGGGTTTCCTTTTGTATTTCTCAAAAATCAATATTGTAGTTTAACAGGTCATTGTTTATCAAAAACATAATAATTTACTAGATTTTGTATTTTGTGTAAGATAATAAAGAATATTCAAATATTAATTAAGGGAAGAGATGTAAATGAAGCTACCGCTATTACAGGTAGAGACAGAGAGATTGATGATCCGTCCGTTCCAAAATGATGATTATGAAAGTTGGTTAGATGGATTTCATAAGAGGTTACCATCGCAGTATAAATATGACGATGGTTATCAAGTTATGGCATCATCAACGAAAGAATGGTTCACGGAATGGATTAGAGGCTTTGATGAAGCAGCACATCGAGATGAGATGTACGTATTAGGTATTTTTCGTAAAGAAGACGGAGCTAATATTGGTAAGCTAGAGCTGATTAAAATTTTACGTATGGACTATCAATGGGCGATGATGGGATATTCCATACATAATCAATACTGGAAAAACGGATATGGCATGGAAAGTGTGAAAGCTGCAGTATCGTTATTTTTTAATCGTCTTCATTTTCATAGAATCGAATTACATATACATGTTGGTAATGAACCATCCGTTCGTCTTGCGGAAAGAGCCGGTTTTTCTTTTGAATGCAAGAGAGAGGCGTTTTCATTAGAGAATGGTAAGTGGATGGATTTTCTTATTTATTTTAAAAATAAGGAGATGAATATATGAGAGTTCTAATTACAGGTGGAAATCGCGGATTAGGGTTACAGTTAGTAAAAGTGTTTCATGAAAATGGACATATCGTTTATCCGTTAGTTAGAACTGAGGTTGCGTTAACACAATTGAAGAAAATGTTTAGTTGCAGATGTTTTCCTATATTGGCAGACTTATCGATTGATGAGAGTACGGAGCAAATGAAAAACCAGCTTGAGGAATATACAGAGTATATTGATCTAGTTATAAATAACGCAGGAATTACTGGAAAGGAGACTGAGGTTTTACATACAAATTCAGAAGAGTTAACGGACTTATTTAATATTCATTGCTTAGGTGTAATTCGAGCTGTAAAAGGTACATATGTGGCTTTAGCTAAATCGGATCATCCGAGAATCATAAATGTGTCCTCTCGGTTAGGTTCATTGCATAAAATGGCGAATAAAGAGTTTCCGCAAGGCCATTTCTCATATTCATATCGAATTGCTAAAGCTGCACAAAATATGCTAACACTCTGCTTACAACAAGAGTTTGAGAATAAAGGAATAAGTGTAACTGCCATTCATCCTGGAAAATTAAAGACTGAAATTGGTGCTTTTGATGCGAATATGATTCCGGCTGAAGGAGCAAAAAATATATATGATTGGATAATAGATTCAAATGAGGATGTTTCAGGGCAGTTTATTGAGCCAGGTGTAGGTGAATTAAAGTGGTGATATACGATCTTGCAATCATTCAGAATCTGTTTGGCCCTTCTAAAAAAGTATTAAATGGCTTACCACATGCAGTGACAATTGAAGAAATAGAAGAAGACGTTTTGTATAACGTACAAACATATAAAGAAAAGATAAGTAGATTTGAAGAGGTTTGTTTTAATTGGGAGTTAAAAAGAGCGAGTATTGTATTAAACAAAAGGTTTAGTAGTCATAACTCAAGCGCAAAAGTGTTACTTGATGCCGGTTTTTCTTTGTATGCCGCAAAGATAGAAGTATGTAGAGAATTGAACAATGTAGAAGAGCTTGAAAGACAATATACATATCGATCAATAGCAGAAGGAACGTTATCGGAAAAAGATTTTAAATATATTTGGGAACAATGTATGTCGGGTTCAGGGAATCAAACTTCAATTTTAACTATCGATGAACATTTTTATTCTGTACAAACAGAGTTAGGTAAGGGTTGGGAAAAGTCATGTATTGTTTTTTATGATAAAAATGAGCAGCCGATTGGTATGTCCATACCGCATATAGAAACTAGAACAGAAAGTGAAGGACGATTATTTTATTTTGGGGTAATGCCTTATTATCGTGGGAAAGGAATTGCTTCCCGGCTGCATCTTCAATCTTTACATATGTTAAAGGAAATAGGGGCTACTTATTACATCGGAAGCACACATACTTCAAATGAAAAGATGCAGAGCATATTTTGGAGAAATAATTGTTCGTTGAAAACGGAGATAGAGCTTTATTATAAAATTTTTAAAGAAGGTTAGGAGAAAAGAAAATGAAGACTATAAACGTATTTCATTATGACGCATTTACGAATAAACCGAATATGGGTAATCCAGCAGGTATTGTATTAGAGGCAGATGGATTAACAGAAGAGGAAATGCAGCGTATTGCTGAAAAAGTTGGATATAACGAAACAACTTTTGTTCTTTCCTCAGAAGTAGCAGATATAAGAATGCGTTATTTTACACCTGGTTATGAAATGGATTTATGTGGTCATGGGACAGTTGGAACTATATACGCCTTACGTGAAAGAGGTTTATTAGAAGAGAAAACAAATATTACGATTGAAACGAAGGCAGGGATTTTACCGATACAAATAGATGTAAATGAAAAGGAAGGAACCTTTATTAAAATGAGGCAGGCAGCACCTCAGTTTAAAGAATTTACAGGTTCAAAAGAAGAATTAGCTCATAGTATCGGTTTAGAAGTAAATGATTTAGATGTAAGTTTACCGATTGTATATGGAAGTACGGGGAACTGGACTGTAATTGTACCGATTAAAAATCTAGATGCGTGTGAGAGAATGAAGCCTAACAATGAGATGTTTCCATCAGTATTAAAAGAAATACCTAACGCTTCTATTCACCCAATTTGTCTAGAAACTTATGATGAATTAGCACAAATGCATGGGCGTCATTTCTCATCGGCTTATGCTGGAACGATAGAAGATCCAGTGACAGGAACAGCTTCAGGTGTAATGGGGGCGTATTATGCGATGTATTTGGAAAAAGATTTTGACCATGAAATGGAGTTAATTGTTGAACAAGGACAGGAAATACATAAAGATGGTCGTGTAACGGTGTATGTAACGAAAGTTGAAGGGAATGCGAATTTACAAATTGATATTGCTGGAACAGCGGTGTATGTGAAAGAATTTGAAGTTTCAATATAAAGTGAAACTTTAATCAGTGGGTGGGGCATCCCCACTGATTATTAGTTGAACCAATCGGGCTTTTACGGGCAGTTGATCCCCCACCTAACTTCTTTGCTTCCGTTGAATTTTGAGGTGAGGGTCTTACTGCCCGTTAATGCGGGATAAAAAAGAAAGCCCGGCATACATCCGGACTTTCATTATCTGTTCAATACTTCAATATACGAAGCATCTCCAGTTGTTCTTAAAGCAGAGCGAAAATTGTTATTTTCTAGCGTTTTAGCGACTTGTTGTAACTGCTGTGCATCATCATGATGGATAAGCAAGCTGTCAGCACCGCTTTCCTCTATATGAATGTGTTCGACATTTCCGATGGCATCATGTACAGCTTTTAAAAATTCAGGTTTCATATTGTCCTCCTATATGTATGTAACGTTGTTGTTAGTATTTCCTTATTTTTGAAATGTAAAAATGAATGAATTTTTGTTATATTATGATTTTGGAAGGGGTTTCCTATTCGTGTGTCAAATGATAGTAAAGTTGTCTTTTGAATTGAGGGAATCTTGGGAATTGAAGGGTGAGGGAATGGACATTTCAATAATTGCTGCACAACTAGTTAAGGAGAACGTGATTTCACATTATCCAAATAGCATAAAAGTGTTGAACGGAGGAACGACAAGTACAGTATATTTGTTGGACGGAAAATATGTTGTAAAGCTGAATGAAGCGGAAGTAATACGGGAAGAAGCTCATTTTCTTTCTTTTTATGAGGGGAATACTTTGTTTTCAAAGCTTTTGTATAAGGAACCTTTCCATGCGTATATTGTGTATTCTTTTCTTGAAGGTAGTACTTCTTGCGAACAAGGGCATAAACGAAGTACGCTTCGTACACTTGTAAAAGAAGTTATTAATAAGTATGAAATAGTTTCAGATGTAGATGTCTGGGGACGGAAAGAAAGTCCAGTTCAATCTTGGAATGAATTTTTAACGACAAATGTGGTGGAAGCTCATAAAAATGTAAGACCGTACATGAGTGATGAAGAGTATAGAAAAGTTCTTAAGTTAGCGAATAGGGATGCTGGAATAAATCAGCCATTTTTATTACATGGTGATCTTGGATTTCATAATTTTATATTTCAAGGAAATATGCTACATGGTGTAATTGATCCCCTACCAGTGTTAGGAGATCCTATATACGATTTAATTTATGCATTCTGTTCAACCCCGGAAGATGTAACGAAAGAAACGATTGATTATGCGATGAAACAATGTGTATTTCATAAAAAAGAACGTGATTTATATGAAGAAATAGTTATAGGATTATATTTGCGTATAGATACGTGTTTAAGACATCACCCGAAAGATTTAGAAGATTATTTAGTAGCTTGGCGTTATTGGATGGACGAGGTTGAGGTGACTTTATAGTACAAATATGTTTGGGGAGATGGTGAAATGAATGTTTCAGAAGCGAAAAAGGATTTAGCAATCAAAACGAAGCGAGGATTACCGATTATATTAGCTGGTGTTTTATTTTGGATAGTTATGAGTATAATGGGCTTTGTTCTTTCTGAAAAACAAGTGGTGTGGGTATATTTAATCGGTATGGGATGTGTGTTTCCTTTTGGATTAATGATAGCTGCTATATTGAAAATTGATATGTTTGCGAAAGGAAACCCGTTAGGGATTTTGGCAGGATTAATTGGTGGGATAAATGTATTGAATATTCCGCTTGTATTACTTGCCTATTTTCAATTTCCAGAATGGTTACCTTTTGTAGTAGCGATGTTAATAGGTGTTCATTTTATCCCGTACGTATGGATTTATGAAAGCAAAAGTTATGGTTTATTATCCGTAGGGACTGTATTCGTAACGTCAGTTTGCGGGATTCTTTTTGCAGAAAAAGGATTTACTGTCATTCCATTATCCGTTACAGGTGTTTATTTACTTACTTTTATCAGTTTATTAATTGAAAATAAAAAAGCAGATCATTATCAACAAAAATCAGCTTAATAAAAATAGAGGGATAGGGGAAATTATGATGAAAAATTTCGTTTGTACAACGTGTGGCGTGCAGTATGCAGCGGGTGTAGAAGAACCAGTGAGTTGTCATATTTGTGATGAAGAGAGACAATATGTGAATCCGAAAGGGCAGTCTTGGACGACGCTAGAAAGCTTACAAACAAGTGATACATATAAAAATGAAATAATCGAAGAGGAAAATGGGCTTTTTAGTATTACAACAAAACCAGGATTTGCGATTGGTCAAACGGCATATGTAGTGAAAACAGAATCATATCGTTTACTATGGGACTGTATTACTTATTTAGATGAAACGACAATTGCGAAAATAAAAGAGCTTGGTGGACTAGATGCAATTGCCTTGTCTCATCCTCATTATTATTCAACACAAGTAGAATGGGCAGAGACATTTGATGTACCGATTTATATACACGAAGATGATAAAGAGTGGGTGATGCGCCCGAGTAGTCGTATTATTTATTGGTCTGGTGAGTCTTTACAATTAGCGGATGGATTGGTTATTCATCGTTTAGGTGGTCATTTTAAAGGTGGATCTGTCTTACATTGGGAAGAAGGTAATGATGGGAAAGGAATTTTGTTAACAGGTGATATTATTCAAGTTGTAGCGGATGAACGATGGGTAAGCTTTATGTACAGCTATCCAAACTTAATTCCATTACCAGCGAGAAAAGTGGAAGAAATGGTGAATCGAGTGAAGCCGTTACAGTTTAATCGTTTATACAACGCTTTTCATCGAGTAGTAAAAGAGAATGCAATTGAGGCAGTGGAACGTTCTGCTGAAAGATATATTAAGGCGGTAGAAGGAAAGTTGTTTCATACGTAAAAGGAGAGTTAGTTTTATGAAAACGTTAGTATGCTTTGGGGATAGTATTACAGCTGATGAAATGTTTTTCAATGGAACACCGAGGTTAACACCACGTTTGCGAGAGATGTTTCCGAATTGGAACGTAGTGAATGCAGGTGTTCCAGGTGATAATACGTTTGATGCGTTAAAAAGGATTAAAGAAGATGTATTATCACATAAACCAGATTTCGTAACAGTTTTTCTTGGTACAAATGATGCAGTCTCTTTTTCGCAAGGGTCATTACAAGCATACAAAGAAAATTTAGAGAAGATTGTGAACCATATTTCTTCAGGTAAAGTACTGCTTATTAGTCCTGCCCCAGTTGATGAAGAAAGACAGCATAATAGAACAAATGAAGTACTCGGTCAGTATGCAGACGTGGTAGAGGAAGTGGCGAAAGAAACAGGAAGCTATTTTCTAAATTTGTATGCTGAAATGATTCAAGAACGGAATTATAAAAGGTTTGTAGAAAATGATGAAAGAGATGGGCTACACTTTGGACCAGAAGGCTATGAGTATGTAGCGAAGTTAATTGGTGAAAAGTTAAAAGGGATTTTATAAAAAAGCAAAGCGATATCGCTTTGCTTTTCATTGTTTTTAATAGCTCAATCTAGAAATGCTTGTTGCAATGCTTTCAGTCCATCACTGTAAATACTATGAAAAAGGTTTATTGCCTCTTCATCACTAACTTCAACAGGAGTGAACGTACCAGACCACTCTACTACCGATGTGTTACTTTCAGTACCTTCTTTCACCTGGATTGTAGATAGATAATTAGTGACTGGGAATGGTGCATTCATGATTGAATACGTGTAGTATCGTTCTTTCTCATTGAATACTTCTAATCGTTCTATAATCGTGTCACCATCTGGATTAGCTAGGTGACGTACACGACCGCCTTCCGTTAATTTACTGTTAGGTATATAAGGTAACCAGTCTGGAAGGGAGTTGAAACCTCCGATTAATTGCCATACTTGTTCAGGTGAACCGAAAATTTCCATAGATGTAGTAGTATGTGCCATGTTCATTACGCTCCTTTTCATCCCGGTATTTGCGGGTAAATAATCAGCGGGGATTGCCCCACTGATTAAGGTTTCAATTTATTTTACGTTGATTGGTAGTGGTGCATTAGGTGCTACTAGTTTTTGTTCGCGCATTTCTTCCCAGAATGCTGCTGGAATTACTGTATTTAAGGCGGTTTGGTCTTCTACAATTCGTTCCGGTTTACTTGCACCAGGAACAACGGCAGCAACTGCTGGATTCGCTAGTGAAAATTGTAATGCAGCAGCTTTGATACTGATTTCGTGACGATCTGCAAGAGCTTTGATTTTCTCAACTTTTGCAATGATTTCTGGTGATGCTTTTTGATATTCGAAGTGAGCACCTCCAGCAAGAATACCTGAGCTATATGGGCCACCAACAACAATATCCATATTATGCTTAACAGCCGCAGGCATTACTCGTTGTAATGCACGCTCGTGGTCTAGTAATGAATAACGACCAGCTAGTAAGGATATATTTGGCTGCGCTTCTTCTAAATCAAGCATCAGTTCAATTGATTCTACTTTGTTTACTCCAAGTCCCCAGCCTTTAATAACGCCTTCTTCACGTAAACGTGTTAGTGCACGGAATGCTCCTGTTCGAGCTGTTTCAAATTGTGAAATCCACTCATCACCATAAAAGTCTTGTGCTAAATCATGAATGAAAACAAAGTCTAGACGATCTGTTTTTAAACGTTTCAAACTTTGCTCGATAGAACGAAGTGTTGCATCTGCACTATAGTCATTGATCATTTTATTTTTGCGGCCAAATTCGAAAAGTCCGCCTTTTTCACCTAAATCACGTGCAGATGGATCTTCTAGTTCATCTGAAATCGTTCGACCGACTTTTGTGCTTAAAAAGTAATCATCACGATTTCTTTTTGATAGTGCTTCGCCAAGACGAATTTCTGCTAAACCAGATCCATAAAGTGGAGCTGTATCAAAGTAACGAACGCCATTATCCCAAGCAGCATCCACTGTAGCGATTGCTTCTTCTTCTGGAATATTACGGTACATATTTCCTAGTGGTGCTGTACCAAAACCAATTTTTTCTTTTAGTAATTTACTCATTATTAATATCCTCCTAAAATGTATTTAAAAATTAATTCATCATTGTGAATGGATGTGAAAATGAAAATATGTCATTTCATCGTCGGACAAAATGTATGATAAAAATACTCACTTTAAAGTACCGGGACAAAAATGTAATTTCTAATACTGCATGACTCACTCAACTCTTACAAATGCTATTATGAAATGTATTTTACATAATGAAAAGTACGTACTTTAAAGTGATATAGATACTAGAAAGTAATACAGGTACTTTTTAGTGCCGTACTACTCATCTGCTGTTTACGTATGCTATTATGAAACATGTTTAATAGGATAAAAAGTACGTACTTTAAGGTGCTATAGATACTTAAAAGTAATATTTAAATCTTTAGCTTACTTGCCTTATCACATTATTAAAGGAGATTTTTATATGAAAACATACAATATTCCTGTAGAGGCGACTTTACAGGTTATCGGTGGGAAGTGGAAAGTAGTGATCCTTTGTCATTTAAAGAAAGATAAAAAGAGAACGTGCGAATTAAAACAATTAATGTCTGGTATTACACAAAAGATGTTAACGCAACAATTACGTGAATTAGAAGAAGATGGTGTAATCGAGAGAAAAGTGTATAACCAAGTGCCGCCAAAAGTAGAGTATTCGTTAACGGAATACGGTCATTCTTTAGATGCTATACTCGATTCTCTTTGTAACTGGGGAGAACATCATCTTGAAAAGAATGGTAACACGTCTATGCTCATTACAGCAGAATAAACAAGAAAAAAACGAACGAGAATACGTTCGTTTTTCTTTTTGTATATAGGAATATTTTTAAACGGCATAATTACTTTTTGGTAATATAGGTACTTTTTTGTGCTGTAGGAACTAAAATGTGCCGTATAGAAAATTATTTGTTTTTACGTAACAATAGAGAAGAAATTTAGAAAAAAGGAGGGGAGATCGTGTGAAACAATACAATATACCGATAGAAGCAACTTTAGAAATTATCGGGGGAAAGTGGAAAGTCGTCATTTTATGTCACTTAACGAAAGGAACGAAGCGAACGAGCGAGTTGCAGCGTCTAATTCCTGAAATTTCTGTTAGAATGTTGACGCAACAATTACGTGAGCTCGAAGATGATGGTGTGATTACACGTGAAATCTATAAAGAAATTCCACCCCGAGTAGAATACTCCTTAACTGATTATGGGTGGTCTTTGCAAAATGTATTAAATCAATTGACCGTATGGGGAGAACGATGCATAGATAGAAAAAATGGTAAAGTTAAGTGAAATCTATATATGTAATATTGAAACGCCACCTATTGATGAGGTGGTGTTTTTTCAGTATAAAACTTTAGAAAGTTACTACGGTGAAAAGTAGGGATCTATACCAGAATAGCAGTTGTTTTAGCCGTGATGAATAATGGATTAAAGTTTTCATAGGTACTTAAAAGTGCCTTCATCACTTTAAAGTACGTACTATGCTTCATAATATAACCGTTTTATAATGACACTCGTAGCAAGAAGTCATAACGGTTTTAAGCTATGTTCAAAAAGACTTATTAACTAGTATAGTTTTTTGTTCAATTTCTTTAGTAGGAGATGTTTATATGGTTGAAGAACTTTTTTATAAAAAAATACTTAAAAATCTTTTTTCAGATCCAGTTCAAATTACACTTTGGAATGGAGAAACAATACAATATGGAGAAGGGGAACCTCAATTTCATGTAACATTCCATAAGCCGCTTTCAAAAAAAGAGATTGCTAAGGATCCTTCTATTGCATTCGGTGAAGCATATATGAATGGGGATCTTGAAATAGAAGGGAATCTTGAAAAAGCAATTCAATCTATTTATAAAAGGCAGGATAGCTTTTTAGGTGATAGTCAGTTGCAATATTTCAAAAGTAAATGGAATTTCTCAAAACAAAAAAATAAAGATGATATTGCTTATCATTATGATATTGGGAACGATTTCTATAAATTATGGCTTGATGAAACAATGACATATTCTTGTGCGTATTTCCAAAATGAGCAAGATTCTTTAACGACAGCTCAGCATAATAAAGTGAATCATATTTTGAAAAAGTTGAACCTTCAAAAAGGTGATACGCTATTAGATATTGGTTGCGGGTGGGGTGAGCTCATTACAGCTGCCGCTAAGCAGTACGGTGTGAAAGCGATGGGAGTAACGTTAAGTGAGGAACAATATGCTAAGACTTCCGAACGAATTAAACAAGAGGGACTTACGGATTTAGTTGAAGTATCTTTACTTGATTACCGTGATATTAAGAATCGTAAATTTGATAAAATTGTTAGTGTAGGTATGATTGAACATGTAGGAAAAGACAACATTACACAATACTTTGAGACAGTGAATGCACTACTAAATGATGGTGGGATTTCGCTACTTCATTGTATTACTTCTCCGGCCAATGGTGGTGCTACGAATGGTTGGATTGAAAAATATATATTCCCTGGCGGATATGTTCCTGCTGTTAACGAATTAATCACGAACATGACAAACGAACAATTTTACATTGTTGATGTGGAAAGCTTACGTAGACATTATGGGAAAACATTACAGCATTGGGCTCGAAATTTTGAAAACGTACTGGAGGAAGTTCGCAAAACGAAAGATGAGCGATTCATTCGTATGTGGCGCTTATATTTAAATGCATGTGCAGCTTCGTTCTTTACAGGTAATATTGATTTACATCAATTTGTATTTACAAAAGGTATTAACGATACAATTCCGATGACACGTTCTTATATGTATGAATAAGAGCATGTAATGAAGCAGCTCTGTAACTACTCATCGAGTGTAAATAAAATGATGGTAGGACATAAGTCTATAACTTAAAGTCGAGATTGGAATCAGAAAATGATTTCCATCTCGACTTTTTTATATATAATTTTAAAAACAAAACTATATACTTTTAATGATAAAAATATATAATAAATATAGAATCAAAAATTTATGAGCAAGGAAGTTGAAGAATATGACATTAACAATGGGCTTTATTGGATTTGGAAAATCAGCTAACCGCTATCACTTACCGTATGTGAATATACGTAAAAATATAAAAGTAAAAACGATTTTTGCTCGCCAAATTAATGAAGAATTAGCGGCTCCATATAAGGAAAAAGGTGTTAGTTTCACTACTAATTTGAACGAATTGTTGAATGATAAAGAAATCCAAGTAGTGACAATCTGTACGCCAGCACATACGCATTACGAATTAGCGAAAAAAGTTATACTTGCTGGAAAATCAGTTATTGTGGAAAAACCATTTTGCGATACAGTGGAACATGCGAAAGAATTATTAGCTTTAGGACGAGAAAAAGGTGTAGTAGTTATGCCTTATCAAAACCGCCGTTTTGATGGTGATTTCTTAGCAGTGAAGCAAGTTGTGGAACAAGGATTCCTTGGTGATATTGTTGAGGTTGAATCACATATTGATTATTTCCGTCCTGGTTCAATCACTCACGAAGGTCCGAAAGAAGAAGGTTCATTTTACAGTTTAGGTATTCATACGATGGACCGTATGATTTCACTGTTTGGCCGTCCAGATACGGTGACATACGATATTCGTAATAATGAAGTGGAAGGTGCGGTTGATAATTATTTCGATGTTGGTCTACATTACGGAAATAAGTTGAAAATTAAACTGAAAACGAACCATGTTGTAGCGAAAGATTATCCGCGCTTTATCGTTCATGGAACAAATGGATCGTTTATTAAATATGGTGAAGATCAGCAGGAAAATGATTTGAAAGCGGGTATTATGCCTGAGAGTGCAGGATTTGGTGAAGATTCACCGATGTACTATGGAATTGCGAAATATCGCAACGCAAACGGTGATTGGATTGAAAAACAAATTAAAACGCCACTTGGTGATTACGGTCGTTTTTATGATGCAGCGTATGAAACAATTGTAAATGGTGCACCAAAGCTTGTGAAAGACGAAGAAGCGGTAACGAATATTGAAATCTTAGAAAACGGATTTGCTGCGCCATCACCTTCCGTTTACAAACTTGAGGCTTTAAACTTAAATGAATAGAAGAGGGAATACAGCATAAAGGAGGTATGGAAATGGCAAGCGGATCCACACAAGTAAAATACCTCGGCATTTATCAAAAAATGAAACAGCAAATTTTAGACGGCGAATATAAGATTAACGAAAAAATTCCAAGTAGCCCCGTCCTTGCTGAAGAATTTGATGTTTCTGTCCTTACTATAAAAAAGGCGCTGGATCTGTTAGTTAGAGACGGCTACATCATTCGCCGGCGCGGAAGTGGAACGGTCGTTCAAGATTGGCGTCAGCAAGAAAAGGCGCGAATGATTCAAACTTTAACAGGTACGAAAGCTGTTTATGGCAGTGAGGTAGAAAGTAAAATTATTGAGTTTACGATTGTCGGTGCCGATGAAGTCATTGCTGAAAAATTGGGTATTTCAGTAGGGGATTTTGTATATAAAATCATCCGCCTCCGCATCATTCACAGTATTCCAACGATTATGGAGCATACATGGATGCCGATTTCGGTCATTCCAGGTGTTGATGTTTCTGTTTTAGAGGAATCAATCTACTCCCACATTCAAAATAAACTAGGTCTTCAAGTGGGAACATCCGTTGTTAGGGTTAAAGGAATTCGCCCGGATGATAAAGAAAAGCAGTTTATGAACTTAACAAATCAAGATTTCCTAATGAGAGTGGAACAGGTGGCCTACTTAACGGATGGACGCACTTTTGAATACTCTTACGCCGATCATTTGCCGGAAACCTTTGAATTCGAAACAGTTATTACTGCAAAAAGTTATAAAGAGGTATAAAAAATAGGTTGGGGCACGTATTGCCTCAACCTATTTTCTGTTTTCAATATAGTAGGAACAGCTATTATTCATCTGCTGTAATCAGCATGGATGTGTTCCCGGTTTTTTCAAGATGAACTTCTCCCCAAGTGCAGAGGGAATCAAGTATGGCTCCTAAAGACGAACCGTAATCCGTTAAAGAATACTCTACTTTCGGTGGCACTTGGTCATATACCTTCCTTTGGATTACACCATCTTCTTCTAGTTCCCGTAATTGTTGTGTTAACATTTTTTGTGTAATACCAGGCATTAAACGTTTTAATTCACTCGTTCTTTTTGTTCCTTTTTTTAAATGGCAAAGAATAACAACCTTCCACTTTCCGCCAATAACTTCTAAAGTCGCTTCTACAGGAATATTGTATGTCTTCATAAAAAAACTCCTTTGATGAATGTAGATTACAGTTTTGGACTTACATACGCTTTAATAATAAAATTATTTCTTTTTAGTGCCTATAACACTTTAAAGTGCGCACTATTTATTGTGCGAAATATCGTTCATAATAACCGATGTAGAACTGCACTAGAAAGTTTATATGTTACTTTTTAGTACCTATAACACTTTAAAGTACGTACTTTTTATTATGCGGAATATCGTTCATACTAACACATGTAAGTAAGAAATGAATAAAATGTACTTTGAAGTGCATTTGGAATGGGTCGGCATAACACTATGGGGACATTCACAAAAAATGATTAATTAATCCAAGACTTAACATTTGATTAATAGAACTGTAAGGTTTAAAATTACAGTATAGATTTAAGAAGTGAGTTGTCATCATATGTAAAATGTAGTTTCAACTATTTTATAAAAGAAGCATGCAAAGAACTGAGTAGTAAAAAATAAACGAAACATTGCCGAATAACTAACATTACGTGAATTTGATTCTAAACTGTAATTTTTTTTAATACATTTCAACAAACGATATTTAAAGTGTACATTTTATAAAGAACATTAAAGGAGTGAGTGAAATATGGTGGTTTTATATACAACAGCAAGCTGTGGTTCATGCCGAAAAGCGAAAGCATGGCTGGAAGAGAATCAAATTGATTATACTGAAAAAAATATCGTATCCAATTCTATGACAGTGGATGAACTTAAGTCCATTCTTCGTTTAACAGAAGAGGGTGCTACTGAAATTATTTCAACAAGATCTAAAACTTTTCAAGACTTAAATATAAATATAGAAGAGCTTTCGCTAAATGAATTTTATCAATTAATAATTGAGCATCCGCTAATGTTGCGTCGCCCAATTATGCTGGACGAGAAAAGATTACAGATTGGTTTTAATGACGAAGAAATTCGTAAATTTTTACCACGTAGCGTTCGAACATTTTTAAATATTGAACTGCAAAAGTTGGCTAATTAATAAGTAATAGTATGAGAGAGAAATTTTTTGAAAGGAGGAAACTGAAGGTGATAGAAGTATGCGTTACAGTGAATTATAAAGATAGAAACTATCAAACAAATGTTATTGTAAGTAAAGATACGGTGTGGACAAAAATTAAACAATTGGCAGAAGAACAAGTCAAAAAACAGTGGGATTTTTAAATATGATTATCAAAAAAATGAAGTTATAAGTTAGAGATTATAACTAAATCCAAGACTTTTCAGGACTTAAATATAGATAAGAAATTTGTTTGAAAGGAGGAAGCAGGAAATGATAGAAGTATGTGTTACAGTCAATTATAATGATAGAAATTATCAAACAAATGTTATTGTAAGCAAAGATACGATATGGACAAAAATTAAACAATTGGCAGAAGAACAAGTGAAGAAACAATGGAGTCTTTAAATGTATGTTTAACTTAAAAAGCTAAATGAAGTTATGGAATGTATTTCTTTATGCTAAGAGTGGTTCTTATATATTTTAACGTTTGACTAACCTATCTGTAATATTTATGGCTACAGTATGTTAATATAGGAGAAATAATATTTTTGATCGTAGGAGGAAAACAATGAGCAGCGACTTTACTTTGGCCATACACAGTTTAACTTATTTAGCTTTACAACCAGACAGGATGTCAACAAGTAATGCTATTTCAGAAAGTGCGGGGGTTCACCCAGTACGCATTCGCAAAGTGCTAAGTTTGTTAAAAAAACATAAGTTTATACAATCGAAAGAGGGGACTGGTGGCGGTTTTATTTTCGCCCGAGATTTAGATGAAGTTAATCTTTGGCATATTTATCAAATAACCTCTGAAGGTGCATTGCAGCCTAAGTGCCCAGAATCAAATGATCAGTGTATTGTAGGTTCAAACATGCGAAAAGTGCTGTTCACTATTTTCTTAGGTGCGGAAGAACATCTAGGTGAATACTTAAAGAATTACACAATGAAAGAAGTTGTTGATCTTATCAATCAAGAACGTTAAGCGGCTCACTTGTTATATAGAGACGTAAGTTCTTACTATTTAAATGTAATGGAAAATATTACAGTTTAATTTCGTTTTTATTTCTTTTTTATCACCACAAAAAATATTTATAAGAAGGTGAAAAAGTATGATGTCAAATAATAATCAAGTTTTAAAAGTAGGAGATTGGGTTCGTGGAATATCAAATGAGGGCGAATTTATAGTTGGTTACGTTGTATCGCTTGATGAAGTGGAAGATGTAGTTACAGTTAGTATTGTGAAACGCGACGACAAGTACACAAAAAACGAAGCGATTTTACTCTTTAGTAAACATGTTAACAAACTTCCTGAATCAAAGGTAATCAATAAGGAGCAAATCCTTTACCTGATAGACCTTGCATTATTAACAGGAGACGAAGAATGGTTTATCGAGCTTTCTTCAAAATTAAACTCGATAAAAGAGCTAGTTAACGAGGGGTTTTAAAGATTAAATGATTGGCTTTTAATAGGTTGAAACGTGCAATAAGCAATAATATCATCTCTAAGGAAATGATATAAAAACGATTCATTACAAATATAGCAATATTCCTGAAGAAGAGTTGAAAAAACTCGAATTAAGATGACATTGCATTGAGTTGTTTGCACACCTCTGATAACAATTGTTATGTAAATAAGCTGCCCGATATGGGCAGCTTATTGTATTTTTGCGTTTAGCGTAGGTTTTTGTAAAATGTTAGCGGTCCTCTTATTGCCATCAAGTAAAAGGTAGCTTCCTAAAAATGTATATGAATGCAATGTCGATAATATATATCCTGAAAATTGGTTGGTATATTCAAAAAGATATTTCTTTTTAACCACATTAATTATTTATTAGAATATCTTTTTAAATTAAAATGAATTTTTTTGACAAAGGAGAATATAAGTATCTTTATAATGAGTAAATTGGATAAATAATATATGACTGTGTTTTATGCTAATTCATTCAGTTTTAAGCGATAGGAACAAGGGTTGCATGCGAACTGTAAAATGTTATCCATGTAAAATTATATCCGGTTAATATTTCTGAAAATATAAAAATATTAATTTTATAAATATACACGTTATAATGAGGGCGTCGAGAGAAATTTTATTATCTCTGGAGAAAATATAAAAAATGCGATTATTAGTAAGAAAGGTGTGTGATTAGAGGCGAAATGTATGTAAAGTACTTCAGTGGCTTGTGTAAGCAATATCATCAGTGCTACCGAAGTTATGAAAGTAATGTATAGAATTGAGAAAGAAATGCCTCGCAAATGAAGAGAGGCTGGTTTAGCTAAAATTACTGTTAAAAGTAAAAAAGAGAAACCATTAAAGTAATACACTGTTATTAGAAATGTTGCAACGTATTTATGAAGTCTATTCCATATTGTTCTTTTAAGGGGTCTCTATATAAAGAGCGTATATTACGAGTAAACTTTTTTGTGAACGCTAACAATTATATTAGGACGCTAACTAGCGAATGTTTCAATTTGGTTTCATTATGATGAAGGACATACAATGTGGGGCAACTTGTAAGGAATTCATTTTCCCAAAAAGGAAAATATTCGGTAGCTATTAAGAGAGAGGCAGGAATAGATACAAGGGGGAGCTATTATATGAACGGGAATACTGCAAAGAAAATAGAAGTTCAAGCTGAAAATACCGCACTAAAAAATGAGCAATATGCAGATCCGAAAAAGTGGCATAAGCAGGATACTACATGGGCACTCAGTCTATTTGGAACTGCAATTGGAGCAGGGGTGCTCTTTTTACCGATTAATGCAGGTTCAGGTGGTTTATTATCTTTACTACTAATTACATTGCTTGCATATCCAGTTATGTACTACTCACATAGGGCACTTGCTAAAATGATATACGCTTCTAATTCTGCTGATGAGGGGATCACAGGTACAATTAGAGAGTATTTCGGAAATAAAGCGAGTATCATTTTTAACATCGTATATTTCGGTTCAATTTATACAATCGTACTAATGTATTCGGTTGCGCTTACAAACACTGCAAGTAGTTTTATCGTGCATCAATTGCACATGCCAGAACCTCCAAGGGCAATTTTATCACTTGTATTAGTTCTTGGTCTTATCGCTATACTAAATTTTGGTCAAGATATTACTGTAAAGGTAATGAGTATGTTAGTGTATCCTTTCATAGTTTCTCTACTGTTTATCGCAATATCTTTAATTCCACAGTGGAATACGTCAATGCTTAGTTTTTCAGCTGTTTCAACTGCTTCAACAGGAACAGGCTATTTTGGGACGATATTGATGATTCTACCAATCATCGTATTCTCATTTAATCATTCACCTATGATTTCATCATTTGTTGTGAAACAGAGAGCTACGTATGGAATCGAAGCCACTGATGCGAAATGTGCGCAAATACAAAAGGTTTGTTATATCATGACATTCGCTGTTGTTATGTTCTTCGTTTGGAGTAGCGCATTGAGCTTGACTCCAGAGGATATAAAAATGGCAAAAGAACAAAACTTATCAATTCTTTCATATCTTGCGAATGAGCTTAATTCGCCTGTAATCACGATTGCAGCTCCAATTATTGCTTTTGTGGCTATTACAAAGTCATTCCTTGGCCATTATATCGGAGCATTTGAAGTAATGCGTGACATGATTATTAAGTTTGGTAAATCACGTGGAAAAGATATTGAAGAAAAAACAATTAAGACAATAATCCTTACTTTTGTTGTATTATCATGCTGGTTTGTTGCTTATACAAATCCAAGTATTCTTGGACTTATTGATTCTCTAAGCGGTCCATTAGTTGCTGCTATCTTATGTCTATTACCGATGTATGCGATTCAAAAAGTACCGGTATTAGCTAAGTACAAAGGGAAAATGAGTAACGTATTTGTTATTATTGTAGGTGTACTTACTGTTTTAGCAAGTATTAAGTCATTATTCTAATTCACGATTTTTGATTTTAGTGTCAAAGTAGTGGAATATGAAATATCTATTTTGGGACAAACTTCTCACGTTGTAGAGTTTGTCCTTTTTATTTAATCTATCAACAAACAGCCACTTTTCAGATAAGGTGGCTGTTTCGGTATTAATTTGTTTTAATTATTCACGTCTAAATGGACCTTTTGGAGCAATGAGCTCTAAATTAGTACCATCTGGATCACGGAAGTAGGCAACGCCTGTACCAAATCCAGATTTCAAGCCGTCTTCTTCTTGGAAGATAATTGGCTCTCCATCTGGTTCTACCCCAATTGCTTTTAGACGTTCTACAGCGGCATCAATATCTTCTACTTCAAAACAAAGATGCATCGCACTAATTTGATCATTTGAGTAAGATGCTTTATCTGATTTAGGGACAACGTATTCTAGAATGTCGATGTTCAAATTGTCTAAGTGTAGATTGGCATATTTAATACGAGTATCTTCAAGTCCTTGTGTTTGCGCCATTCTTGTTCCGCCAATTTCATCAATGTTTGATACTTTCTTACCTGTTAATGCTTCATAAAAAACGATAGATTTTTCTAAATTGCTTACTGTAATTCCGACGTGATTTACTTGTGAAAAGCCTGCTGTTTTTTCACTCATTTTTGTTACCTCCTATTTTTAGGTGGTGTAATGTATCGTTTCACCAATCTTTTACTGTAATTAAAATGGGCCTTTAGTTGAAGTTCTATTCTAATTCGTTTTTAACAACTCAAAAGAAATATAAGAGTATTTTGTAGATAAGGAAAGAATCTAGTATCGGCTAGGTTCTTTTATTTTTCGTTTGTTTTTATACAAAAATTTGATGGGCTTGCATTACAGCCATTGAGCAAAAAATTTTGATATGAAAAATATTATTCTTTAGTACATACATTTTTAAGATGTTAAATATATTTCATAATAGTCTCTGTAAGATAGGGATAAGTAAAATAGTACTTTAAAGTACCTATAGCACTTTAAAGTGCGTACTTTTTATAACTTTGAATATCATTCATAATAGCACCAGTAAGAAGAAAACAAGCTTTATGGTACTAGTTACCACCGATGTTACAGCATTTTATTTAGAATCAGATTGATTGAAAGGTTGTATGTACTATGTGGCCTAATAATTTCAAAAAATGCCGCAGTGGCATAAAACAATTATGGAGGTTAAAGATATGAGTTCTTCAAATTTGAATGAAATAAGTAAACAAATTTTAAAAGAGGAGGAAACGCTTCAATTTTCCTCTTTTACAAATGAAGATGCCTTGCAAATAGGTTTATTTATCGTTGAAACAGCAAAGCGAGAAGGAAAATTGATTGCTGTTGATATAACGAAAAACGGTGTGCAATTATTTCATTTCAAGATGACAGGGACAAATGCGGAAAATACGAAATGGATTGAGCGTAAAAAGCGAGTCGTTTCCCTGCATGATCGTAGCTCGTATTATATGCAGATACAAAGTGAAATAACTGGAATCTCATATAATGAAAAATATCTTTTAGATACTTCGGAATATGCTGCATTTGGTGGATGTTTTCCTATTAGAATAAAAAACGTAGGGGTTATTGGAATGATAACAGTATCAGGATTACCACCAGAAGAAGATCATGAATTGGTAGTAAGGGCAGTTAAAAATCATTTAAACCAATAGTTGTAGCTAGTGAATAAATAATTAATTAACTTTAGGGGGCAATACTATGCCATTAATTGAACTAAATACTTGGCCAACCATGTCAACAGAAGAAAAGAAGGAATTCATTTATAATGTAACGGAACTTACAATAAAACGATTAAAAATTGTCCCTGACAAAATTCAAGTGTTGATAACGGAACTTGAGAAAGAAAATTGGGGGAAAGCTGGGGCTGTAGCAAGTGATGCTACCTTTGCTGAGAAAAGTAGGGTGTCCAATTGGGAGACAAAAGAGTCTTACGATACACCGTCTGGTAACGTTGATGGAATGGCTATTATCAAGATCGATATATGGAATACATTTGATCAAGATACAAAGGATAAGTGGGTAAACGAACTTACACAAGTAACATCTAAGTATACGCATGCACCTTTGGATAAAGTGCTAATTCTTATTCGCGAAATGATTCCAGGAAACTGGGGACAAAGTGGTGTAACGGGAGCTAATGCAGATTTCCTTTCCAAAAGTCGTACATTTTAATTGTTAAATAAAAAAGGCAAAAATGAACATATTTCTGTTCGTTTTTGCCTTTTTATTATTTGTCTGCAGTAATGAACATGATTCTTTACATGTTTAAGCAATGTCCTCTAAAGTTGCCTCTACGAGAAAAGTGTATTTCTTCATTTGAAAGCCTTCTTCATGGAATGTAGATTTCAATTTTTGAGCAAAATAAGCTAGGTTATATAAATGTTACTTTTTAGTACCTATAGTACTTTAAAGTACGTACTTTTTATTAGGATCAATATCATGCATAATAGCACATGTAAGAGAGAAACAAGCTTTACGGTACTAGTAACTAACTATGTTACTTTTTAGTACCTACAGCACTTTAAAGTACGTACTATTTAATATGTTAAATATATTTCATAATAGTACATGTAAGAGAGAGAGAAGCTTTATGGTACTAAAAAGTACCTATAGTACTTTAAAGTGCGTTCTTTAAAAAAAGAATGAAACCATTCATAATAGCGTTTGTAGAGATTAAATATATGTTTTGAAAGATAAAAGGGCCTTTTTATCGCACTATTATGATAGGAATTATAGGGAAGAGGGGAAACTCAATTGAATTCATATACAGCATCGTCTTCAGAAGTTAAGACAAGTCGGAGAAGTATATTTGCGTTATTAGCGCTAGCAATTAGTGCGTTCGGGATTGGGACAACTGAATTTGTTAGTGTCGGTTTATTACCATCTATTTCGGAAGATTTACATGTGTCGGTGACAACAGCTGGTTTAACAGTTTCTTTATATGCGTTAGGCGTAGCATTTGGTGCTCCGGTATTAACGTCGTTAACAGCTAATATGTCACGAAAAACGTTATTAATGTGGATTATGATTATTTTCATTATTGGTAATGGAATTGCAGCTGTCGCAACAAGTTTCACTGTATTACTTATTGCGCGAATTGTTTCTGCACTTTCGCATGGTGTGTTTATGTCAATTGGTTCAACGATTGCTGCGGCACTTGTACCAGAAAATAAACGTGCTAGCGCCATTGCCATTATGTTTACTGGTGTAACAGTTGCAACTATTACAGGAGCACCAATTGGAACATTTATTGGTCAACAATTTGGCTGGAGAACATCATTTTTAGCAATTGTAGTAATTGGAATTATTGCCTTAATCGCAAATAGTATTCTCATTCCATCTAATATGAAAAAAGGTGCGTCTGTATCATTCCGCGATCAGTTTAAATTAATTACAAACGGAAGACTGTTACTAGTTTTCATCATTACTGCATTAGGATATGGGGGAACATTCGTAACATTTACGTATTTATCTCCGTTATTACAAGAAGTAACAGGATTTAAAGCTAATACGGTTACTATCATTTTATTAGTGTATGGAATCGCCATTGCAATAGGGAATGTGATTGGCGGGAAATTATCGAATCATAATCCGATTCGAGCGCTATTTTACATGTTCTTTATTCAAGCGATTATATTATTTGTTTTAACATTTACAGCACCATTTAAGGTAGCGGGGTTAATCACAATTATTTTTATGGGACTATTCGCATTTATGAATGTTCCAGGGTTACAAGTATATGTCGTAATGTTAGCTGAACGATTTGTACCGAGTGCTGTCGATGTTGCATCGGCAATTAATATTGCGGCGTTTAACGCCGGGATTGCTCTTGGTGCTTATTTAGGTGGTATTGTAACGAATTCGTTAGGGTTAATTCATACTGCTTGGGTAGGCGGCATTATGGTAGTAGGTGCTGTTATTTTAACAGCATGGAGCATGTCATTAGAAAAACGAGATCAAGTAAAATAAAAGGAGAGAAAATATAATGAAAAACTTACAAAGTACAACAACATTGCATAACGGTGTAGAAATGCCTTGGTTTGGTTTAGGTGTATTTAAAGTAGAAGAAGGACCAGAGCTTGTAGAAGCAATTAAATCAGCAATTAAGGCAGGATACCGTAGCATCGATACAGCTGCGATTTATGGAAATGAAGCAGCTGTAGGTGAAGGAATTCGCGCTGGTATTGAAGCGACTGGAATTTCAAGAGAAGAATTATTTATCACTTCAAAAGTATGGAACGCAGATCAAGGATACGAAGAAACAATCGCTGCATATGAAGAGAGTTTAAAAAAATTAAAACTAGATTATTTAGATTTATATCTTGTTCACTGGCCTGTAGAAGGGAAATATAAAGATACGTGGAGAGCGTTAGAAACGCTTTATAAAGAAAAGCGTGTACGTGCAATTGGCGTAAGTAACTTCCAAATTCATCATTTGCAAGATGTAATAAAAGATGCAGAAATTAAGCCAATGATCAACCAAGTAGAATACCATCCTCGTTTAACACAAAAAGAATTACAAGCTTTCTGTAAAGAACAAGGTATTCAAATGGAAGCATGGTCACCACTAATGCAAGGTCAATTATTAGATAATGAAACATTACAGGCAATTGCTGAGAAATACGGTAAAACAACAGCACAAGTGATTTTACGTTGGGATCTTCAAAATGGAGTAATTACAATTCCAAAATCAACGAAAGAACACCGCATTATTGCAAACGCTGATGTATTTAACTTTGAATTAACGAAAGAAGATATGGAAAAAATCGATGCGTTAAACCAAAATCACCGCGTGGGTCCAGACCCTGATAACTTTGATTTCTAAGATTAAAGAATGAGTAAAAAGAGTGCAAAGTTGCACTCTTTTTTATTTTCTATTCAATAAAATGTTTCTGTTTATTTGATTAGCGTTTATATTATGGCTGTTAAATTGCTTTTGGCTATGTAGAGAACTTACTCTAAGATAGTATTAAAGTTTGACATGTAATCATGCATTCTATAATATGTATGCTATAGCATGTATATTGCAAGTTATTTGGAGGTGGCATATGGACTTATATGAGTGAACAGGGTATCTTGTTCATCGCACTGATGTGAAATTAACAAAATATATAATGTAAGTTTTTAATCACATATTGATTATAAATTTTATCTTTTATATGCTATAGCATATAAAATTCGCCTCTTAAATTGTAATGGCGAAAATTTAAATAATACAGTAGATATATTATGAAACGAGGAGATTTTACTTATGGAAAAATTTATATTAGCGTTTGATAGAGAGCTTGTAATTGCAGAAAAAAAAGACTCAACATGGAGTGTCCAATCACAGTTTGTAGGTGCGAATCCAGTTGCGTTAGCTTTAGATCCATACGATTCAGAAAGAATGTATTGTGGTACTTTTGATAGAGGATTATGGAGAAGTAAAGATGGAGGAAGTTCATGGGAAGCGATTGGAACTTTACCTTCCTTCGGTGAAGTGTTCCCAGCTAATGCTATTCATATGAGAGCCATTACAGCAGTTTCTGTATCTCCAGCGAAGGGTGATGACGGTAACGGGATCGTATATGTAGGAACTGAACCGAGCGCCATGTTTGTATCCAAAAATGGAGGAGACAGTTTTGAATTGCTAACGGATTATCGACAAATGCCATCGTATTCATCATGGTTCTTTCCTCAAAGAACATATACGCACCACGTAAAACATATTGAAATTGATGCTAATAATCCAGAAACTATATATACAACGATTGAGGTTGGGGGATTAATTAAAAGTGTAGATGGAGGTAAGACGTGGACTGAGGAAAAAGAGGGGAACTACCCTCAAGATATTCACATTCTTACATCACATCGCAATGCTCCAAATCGTTTATACGGGGTGTTAGGTGATTCATTCTTGAAAGAACCAGGTCAAGAGTATGCGGAGAGTAATGATGGAGGTAAGACGTGGAACTATATGTGTAGTGGGCTAAAGCATCATTACGCATATCAAATGGCAGTTAATCCAAATGATCCGGAAAATATTATTATTGCGACATCTTCAAATCCACACGTAGCACACGATTACAATAATGGAAATTGTGAATCATATATTTATAAGAAAGAAAAAGATCAGCCTTGGACAGAAATGAATGCAGGTTTACCAACTCCTAAGGGCACAATCATACCAGTATTAAAGGCAACAAGTGATGGAACGTTCTATTTATTTAGTAATAAAGGGGTTTATAAGTCGGTAGATGGGGGTTCAAATTGGACGTCATTAGATATTCCATGGGAGAACAGATTTATGGAACAACACCCTTATGAGATGTTAATTATTAAATAAGTAATGAGTATAATTTTTACAACTATTCATTAAGTATGGTTATTTGAATTGAATTTGAAAATGTAAAAAGCTAGGTAATGCGTTATTCGTGTTACCTGGCTTTTTGACTATCAATTTAAGGTTATTTTCATATTTGTGTAAATATGAAACAAGCAGGATACATGAATAGAGAATGGGTAAAATAATACCGAATGATCACTAGATTGTATCAATGATGCTATAAGAATTTTTTTAGGTAAACTGAAGCAATAAGCAGTGGTTTAGATTCAGAATGACTGGCAATTGGTGTTATGGAGTTCAATGGTTCAAAAATGAACTCATTTCAACTCATATTATCTTCGCAATGTAACATTTTGAAGAATATTAAAACTTAGGAGGAATTGAATTATGACAAAAGATTTCTATACTGCATTGAAAGAAAGACGTACTTACTATGGGATTAATAAAGAGGTACAAGTATCAGATGAAAAAATTAAAGAAATCGTGGAGTTTGCTGTGAAATATACTCCATCCGCTTTCAATTCTCAAACTGCGCGATTAGTTGTATTATTTGGTGAAGCTCATAATAAATTATGGGATATTACAACTGAAACATTAAGAAAAGTAGTTGGAGATGGAGATTTTTCAGGAACGCAACAAAAAATGGACTCTTTTAAAGCTGGTTATGGAACAGTACTATTCTTTGAAGATGAAGCTATTGTTAAATCGCTTCAAGAAAAATTTGCTGCATATGCTGAAAACTTCCCAATTTGGTCACACCAAGCATCAGGTATGCACCAATTAGTCGTGTGGACAGGTTTAGAAGCAGAGGGGTTAGGGGCATCTTTACAACATTATAATCCATTAATCGACGATGAGGTAAAACAAGAATGGAATGTTCCTTCTAATTGGAAACTAATTGCACAAATGCCATTTGGTAATCCAACAGCTGCACCAGGAGAAAAAGAATTCCAACCGCTTGAAGAGCGTGTGAAATTTCATAAGTAATAAACGTTATTCATAAGGAATGAGTAAAAAGATCCTAGTTATGAATTCCATCACAAATGTAGCAATATGTATATTAAAAAACACGAAGACTTTAAAGTCTTCGTGTTTTTTTGTTCATGTTTGAAAGTGATAAAGGAGTATGATGGTTTTTAGTTAATTAGGATAAAAATAATCCTATAACTGTATGTAAGAATGTGTGATTTTACAACCTTTTCTATGATAAAAAAGATACTACTTTAGCAAATATAAAGAGTTAGAAATTATAGTTTATAGGGCACTTTTTTGTTCCTATGGAACTTTAAAGTGCGTAATTTTCTTTATCGTTAATATATATCATAATGGTATTTATTAGTTGGTTTTAGCTTTACTCTGCTGTTGATGTGATTTTTTAATTCCGTACAGAGTGCAATAGCTACATAATTTTCGTTTATACTCTTTTGAAAAAAGGGTGGATCAGCTTATTTTCTGTTAAAGATAAGAGAAATGAACCACAATATAAACGTAATTATTTATTCCAACGTAAGTCAATCATGTAGCACATGAATTTGGAGGGATCTATATGCATATGCAATTAAAAGGGAAAACAGCACTGGTTACTGGATCTACGGCAGGCATTGGAAAAGCAATTGCCACTTCATTAGTAGCGGAAGGAGCTACTGTACTTATTAATGGACGCCGTGAAGAAAATGTTAATCAAACGATAAACGAAATTCGAGCGCAGTATCCTGATGCCATTCTTCAACCTGTAGTAGCTGATTTAGGAACAGAACAAGGGTGCCAAAATGTGATTGAAAAGTACCCTGAAGTAGACATTCTTATTAACAACTTAGGAATTTTTGAACCTGTAGAATATTTTGATATCCGTGATGAAGATTGGTTTAAATTGTTTGAAGTCAATATTATGAGTGGTGTTCGACTTACTCGCTCGTACTTGAAAAAAATGATTGAAAGAAAAGAAGGAAGAGTTATCTTTATTGCTAGCGAAGCAGCTATTATGCCATCTCAAGAAATGGCTCATTATAGTGCGACTAAAACGATGCAACTCTCACTTTCTCGTAGTTTAGCTGAGCTGACGACAGGAACGAATGTGACTGTTAATACTATCATGCCTGGTTCGACTTTAACGGAAGGAGTGGAGACTATGTTAAATAGTCTTTATCCTAATGAGCAATTGACAATAGAAGAAGCTGAGAAGCGATTTATGAAAGAAAATCGACCAACCTCTATTATTCAAAGACTTATTCGACCAGAAGAAATTGCCAATCTTGTCACTTTCTTAAGCAGCCCACTATCTTCAGCGATTAATGGTTCCGCGTTGCGAATAGACGGGGGATTAGTACGTAGTGTATTTTAATAAATTAAAAACAACATAGTATACTGTTGAAGATAAGATGGTAAGACAAATAAGTTGTATTTTACTCATTAATAGAAATATACAAAAAGCAAATTGTGATAAGAAAACAGCCGGATTTTCTACTATAAGAAAAATTCGGCTGTTCTTTTTTACTTGTTGTAAAGGATGGAAAGCTTTTAGCGTTGTGGCATTTCTTAAGAAAAAGATAAGACGAAGCAATCCCGCTGTTATTTGTATTATTTAGTGAAAGTTACCAAACGTTTTTCAACACTATTTTCCCAATTGCTTTATTTGATTCCAAATATTCATGTGCTTGTGCAATTTCATCAAACGTAAAAGTTTTCGAATCTAGCAATGGGCGAAGTTTTCCTTCTTCTACTATTTGCGTTAGTTTATTTAAAATTTCCCCACAAGCGTCACGTTTATCTGTATGTAATATTTTTAACGCCATAAAAGTAACGTGCAGAGAAAGTCCTTTTGCGTGTAAAGGAGAGAGGTCATGGGTTGAACGAGTTGCAATTGTTACGACAGTTCCATTGACTGCAGCAGCTTCGAAAGAGTTATCGAGATTTTTGCCACCTACTGTATCAAATATAACTTCAAATCCGTTGCCATTCGTATGTTTTTGCACATATTCTTGAACAGATTCTTCTTTATAGTTAATAGCTACGTCAGCTCCGAGACGATGGGCTATTTCTATTTTGCTTTGCTGAGAAGCGGTTGTAAAAACTTTAGCACCAGCCCATTTAGCTAGTTGAATGGCTATGTGTCCTACGCCACCAGTAGCTCCATGAATGAGAACATTTTGACCAGGTTTAATATTTGCACGATCAAATAAAGATTCCCAAGCTGTAATTGCCACTAATGGTAGAGCAGCTGCTTCTTCCATTGTTATATTGTTAGGTTTGTGAGCAATTAATCGCGTATCAGCAAGCATAAACTCTGCAAGTGCACCACCAGTTTCTTTAAAACCTCCGGCACATCCGTATACTTCATCGCCAGCTTTGAATTTCGAAACACCTTCTCCTACTTCAATAACAATACCAGCTACATCGCCATGTAATATAGCTGGAAACTCAGGAGCGACTGCTGAAACGGCACCACTACGCATTTTCGTATCGATTGGATTTACACTTGTTGCTTTTACATCGATTAGAACATGACCTGATAAAAGTTTTGGTTTTGAAACTTCTTCTAATTGAAATACAGATGAATCCCCAAAAGAATGGATAATTTGTGCTTTCATAGTTTATACCTCCTGTTTATGGTTATAGCATAGCAAAGTACGAAAAATAAGTATAATATTTTGAATTTGGTTAGTGAGCATTTTATATAAAGAAGAGGAAAGTACATGGGATCATGTAACGTACTTGCAAAAGCAACTGTAAAGTTTTTTGAAGAAAGGATAGATGTTATTTTTGCAGCACGATTTATTCATTATGTTTATTACTACTTACTTAGTATAGGTACTTTTAAGTGCCTACATCACTTTAAAGTACGTACTGTTATTCATGTTATGGCCGATTTATAATAACACTCGTAGCACAAAGAAAGTTATAACGATGACAATCGGCAACAATGTGGTGTTGCAGTATTGCTTATGAATTTTGAGAAGAAATATGAAAAGTATAGATTTATATGAATAAAGGAAAGTGAGTGAAACACATGGAAAAGTTTGCGAATCATTTTGGATATAATCGTATGTTTGCGAAAGATCAGCTTACATTAGGAGTTCACATTCCGATTGAAAATTATCAGTTCCATGCTCCAACGATGGAAAAACAAGTAGAGTTAGTACAAAAAGCAGAACAATATGGTTTTACAGGTGTATGGCTTCGCGATGTTTTACTGCAAGACCCTGACTTTGGTGATCCTGCAACAGGTCAAATTTACGATATGATGATTTATTTAACGTATTTAGCAAGTAAAACAGAGAAAATCGCATTTGGAACGTCGGCAACCGTATTGTCACTTCGTCATCCATTGCGTGTAGCAAAAGAAATTGCTACATTAGATCAACTATTTCCAGAAAGAATTATGCTTGGCGTTTCATCCGGTGACAGACGTGCCGATTTCAAGGCGTTAGGTGTTAGTCATGAAACGCGAGGTGAAAAGTTTAGAGAAGCGTTTGCTTACTTGGAAGAGATTTTGTATAAAAACTTCCCGTCTATCCAGTCGACACTAGGAGAAGTGCATGGAGCAAATTTAGTTCCAAAACCGTCTAAACGTGTTCCAACCTTTATTACAGGTTTTAGTCAGCAAAATATGGATTGGTTCGCTGAACATGGTGATGGATGGATGTACTACCCACGTAGTCCAGTGCATCAGGCAGCAGCAATTGGACAATGGAGAGAACTAGTAGAGGATTATTATCCAGATGTATTTAAACCATTTATCCAACCGATGCATTTAGACTTATCTGAAGATCCAAATGAACGTCCTACACCGATACGTTTAGGTTACCGTACAGGGCGTAAGGCACTAATTGAATTACTTGATATATATAAAAGTATTGGTGTAAATCATTTATTCCTTGCTCTATTTGATGGTCAACGTCCAGCTGACGAAGTATTGGATGAGCTAGGAGAAGAAGTACTACCTCATTTCCCAGCATTGTAAAGGAGTGAAAAGAATGAAAGCGATAGGACTTATGCAATATGGAGATAAAAGCGTACTACAAGAGATTGAAATGCAGACACCGCTATTGGGAGACAACGATGTACTGATTGAAGTATATGCAGCTGGTGTAAATCCCGTGGATTGTGGGCTACAAAAGGATTGAACCGTCTTATTATAGAGAAGCCTTTTGGTCATCATGTAACGTCTGCTCACGAGTTTAACGAAAAATTAATTGAAGATTTTGATGAAACTGATATTTTTTATATCGATCATTATCTTTGAAAATGAGTGGTAACTAAGGATAAACTTAGAAAAGTATTACGAAATAAATAGTATGTAATGTAAGACATTTTTATTGACGATAATAATTTATGTGGTTAATATACTAGACATAAGATTATTTAATTACTAAAAGTAATTTAATATATATTTTTTTGTAAAGTGTTATAAATAAGTAAGTCGTGGTAGAAACGCTTTGAATTGCCACTATTAATATTGGGGACAATTAGAAAGCGAAAGGTATAAAAAGAATTGGAATTTGATAACTCTTTGTTTTTTATAAAAACATGAGCTTCTGTACAATTCATTTTTAATATATTGACCAGAATTATACAACAAGAGGGGGACTGAAATTGGAATCAATGACCTTTGTTTTATTTGGAGCGACAGGGGACCTAGCGAAACGCAAAATTTACCCCGCACTATATAACTTATATAGAGATCAAAAGCTTCCAAAGCAAATATCCGTTATCGGGCTTGGGAGACGTGAAGTATCTCATGTAGATTTTCAAAAAAGAATAAAAGAATCAATAGAGACGTTTTCTCGTCATAGAGAAGAAGGTACTCCAGAACTCGAAGGTTTTTTAGATAATTTTCGCTATTGTCCATTAGATGTGAGTAAGCCGGAAGACTATGAGAGATTATTACAAGTCGTTCGTGAAAGGGAAGAAGAACTACATATAAAAGGGAATAGAATGTTCTATCTTTCCGTTGCTCCTGAATTTTTTGAGACAATCGCTTTAAATATTAAGGAAAGCGGACTTGATAAAACGGATGGATGGAAACGCCTAATGATTGAGAAACCGTTCGGACACGACCTTACATCTGCTCGTGAGCTGAATGATAAGCTTAGTCGCACGTTTGAAGAAGACGAGATATACCGTATTGATCATTATTTAGGTAAGCCGATGATTCAAAACCTTGAAGCACTAGAGTTTGCAAATCCTGTTTTACAATCGATTTGGAATAAAGAACATATAGCGAATGTACAAATCACAGCGAGTGAAACAGTTGGGGTTGAAGAAAGGGCAGGATATTATGATCAGGCAGGAGCCATTCGAGATATGGTTCAAAATCATATGTTACAAATATTAATGATGACTGCTATGAATTTGCCGGAAAAGGTTAATGCATGTGAAATTCGAGAGGAAAAGCGAAAGGTAATGGAGGCGCTTCGTAAAGTGAAAAAAGAAGACGTTCAAAACCATATCATTCGCGGACAATATGGTGCAGGTGAGATAAATGGCGGGCAAGTTGTAGCATATAAAGAGGAGCCAGGAGTAAATCCTTCTTCTAATATAGACACATTTGTCGCTGCTCGCTTGTGGATCGATAATCCATTTTGGACTGGCGTTCCCTTTTATATACGAACAGGCAAACGAATGAAAGAAAAGTCTACTCGTATTGTAATCGAATTTAAAAATACGTTAAAACAGCAATATCAAGATAGTAATCCAAATGCAGCACCTAACTTGTTAATAATTGAAATTAGCCCAGGTGAGAACGTTTCATTACAGTTAAATAGTAAAAATCCATTGAAAAATGGAGAAATTGAACCGATCCGTATTAACTTTACTTGTGAGCAAGCGGATGTGGGAGTACCTGAAGCGTATGAAAGACTCATTCACGATGCTGTGAGTGGAGACGCTACATTCTTTGCACATTGGAGAGAAGTTGAATTGTCATGGGAATGGGTACAACCAATTCTTGAAGCATTCGAGGAAAACTTATTACCACTTCATGAATATGAGTCTGGTTCATATGGTCCAGAGGCATCTAATGAATTATTGCAAGAAAGTGGATTTAAATGGTGGTTAGATCAAGAAACGAAAAAATAAGTACTTTCTTTCATGAAAGCATGTAGGGGGACGATTACTATGACACAAAACATAAATCAATTAGCAGTGAATACAATTCGTACGTTATCAATTGATGCTATTAATGCGGCAAATTCAGGTCATCCAGGTCTTCCGATGGGAGCAGCGCCAATGGCTTATGCATTATGGGCGAATCATTTAAATCATAATCCTAATCATCCAAAATGGTTTAACCGTGATCGCTTCGTTTTATCGGCGGGACATGGATCTAGCTTATTATATAGCCTACTTCATTTAGCTGGATATGACGTTTCAATTGATGACTTGAAAAACTTCAGAAAGTTAAATAGTAAAACACCAGGTCATCCTGAGTTTGGTCACACTTCTGGAGTTGAAGCGACGACAGGACCGTTAGGACAAGGGATTGCCAATGCTGTCGGAATGGCAATGGCAGAAGCGCATTTAGCGGCGAAGTTCAATAAGGGTGGTCACTCTATTATTGATCACAATACGTACGCTTTAGTTGGAGACGGTGATTTAATGGAAGGTGTCGCTTATGAAGCGATGTCAATGGCAGGACATATGAAACTTGGCAAGTTAATTGTGCTGTATGATTCAAATGAAATTTCACTTGATGGTGAATTAAACATTGCTTTCTCTGAAGATATGCAGAAAAGAGTAGAATCTGCACATTGGCAATATGTAAGAGTTGAAGATGGAAACGATGTTGATGCGATTACAAAAGCGATTCAATTAGCGAAAGATAATACGGACCAACCTACTCTTATAGAAATTAGAACCATTATAGGTTACGGAAGTCCAAAAGTTGCTGGAACGAACAAAGCACATGGTAATCCGCTTGGAGTAGAAGAAGCGACAGCGACAAAACAAGTGTATGGTTGGCATTATGAAGAAGACTTCTTTGTACCTGAAGAAGTAACAGCTCATTTTAATGAACTGAAACAAAAAGGTATTGAAAAAGAAAATGGCTGGAATGAGCAGTTCAACTTATACAGAGAGTCAAACCCTGCACTAGCAGATGAATTAGAAAAAGCGATTACAGGTGAAGTTTTAATCGAAGCGAAAGACATTTTATCCTTCGATACTGAAAAAACGATTTCAACTCGTGTTGCAAGTGGGGGAGCTATTAATCATTATGTGAAATCGATTCCTTCTATTTTCGGTGGAAGTGCGGATCTTTCTCATTCTACGATGACAGATATAAAAGGTGAAGCAGTGTATGCAGTAGAATCGTATGCTGGCCGAAATATATACTTCGGTGTACGTGAACATGCAATGGGCGCGGCAGCGAATGGACTGGCTCTTCATGGAGGAGTAAAACCGTTCGTGAGTACATTCTTTGTATTTAATGACTATCTTCGTCCATCTATTCGACTGGCTGCATTGCAAAAGTTACCTGTTACGTACGTATTTACACATGATTCGATTGCTGTAGGAGAAGATGGTCCAACGCATGAACCTATTGAACATTTAGCAGCTCTTCGGGCAATTCCTGGTTTAACAGTTATCCGTCCGTCAGATGCAAATGAAACAGCAAGTGCGTGGGCATATGCTTTACAGCAAACGGAAGGTCCGGTCGTTTTAGTACTGAGCCGTCAAAATTTACCGGTATTTAATGAAACGAAAGCGAACATAGAGAATCTTTCTAAAGGAGCTTACGTATTAACACAAACGAATGAAAATCCAGATGTGATTTTAATTGCGACAGGTTCTGAAGTTTCTTTAGCTGCTAGTGCGAAAGCGAAATTAGAAGAAGATCAAGTTTCTGTTCGTATCGTTGCAATGCCAAGCTGGGAGTTATTCGATCGTCAATCGAACGAATATAAAGAATCCGTTCTTCCGTCTTCTGTAACGAAACGAGTATCTCTTGAGATGGGTGTATCTCTCGGGTGGGAGCGTTATGTAGGACAAGAAGGAAAAGTACTATCAATTGAAACATTTGGAGCTTCAGGCACTGGAGCTGAAGTCATGAATCTATTTGGATTTACGACAGAAAATGTTGTTCAAATTACAAAAAATGTGTTGAATTCTTAAGCTATGACTGTGAATACCTTTCTGTACATACTAACATTTCAGTGCTGAAAGGTATTCCAGATTGTAGTGATATGAATTTTTAATAAAAGATAATTTGAGGAGGAATTATATTATGCAAGTAGGATTAATTGGGTTAGGTAAAATGGGATTAAATTTAGGGAAAAATTTAATGGATCATAAACATGAAGTAGCAGCATTTGATTTAAATGCAAGTGCAGTGGAAGAAATGAAAGAGTACGGGGCTACAGGTACATCTAGTTTAAGTGAACTTGTTCAGTCATTACAATCACCAAGAATTCTTTGGGTTATGGTACCACACGCTGTTGTTGATTCTGTTATTGATGAGATTACACCCCTTTTATCAAAAGGAGATATTTTAATTGAAGCAGGTAATTCACATTATAAAGAGTCTATCCGCCGATATGAGCAATTAAAGAAAGATGGTATTCACTTTATGGATGCAGGAACTTCTGGCGGAATGGAAGGCGCTCGTAATGGTGCTTGTTACATGATCGGAGGAGATCAAGAAGCTTGGGATATCGTTGAACCTATCTTCCGAGATACTGCTGTAGAAAATGGATTCTTATATGCTGGAAAAGCTGGTAGTGGTCACTTCTTAAAAATGGTTCACAACGGAATTGAATACGGTATGATGGCTGCTATTGGTGAAGGATTTGAGATTCTAGAGAAAAGTGAATTTGACTACGATTATGAAAAAGTATCAAGAGTATGGAACAACGGTTCAGTAATCCGTTCATGGTTAATGGAATTAACTGAAAATGCATTTTCTAAAGATGCAAAACTGGATGAAATTAAGGGTGTTATGCATTCTTCTGGTGAAGGAAAATGGACAGTAGAAACAGCATTAGACCTTCAAACAGCAACTCCTGTTATCGCAATGTCGTTATTAATGCGCTACCGCTCATTAGACAATGATACATTTACAGGAAAAGTAGTAGCAGCTCTGCGCAATGAATTTGGCGGACATGCAGTAGAAAAGAAATAAACATCTTAAAAATTTAACTCATTAACGTTTAAAAAATGGAGGGAATGAATCATGAAATTTTTTATTGATACTGCAAATCTTGAGGACATAAAAAAAGCATATAAACTTGGAGTTTTAGCTGGTGTTACAACGAATCCTTCTTTAGTAGCAAAAGAGGGGATTAAATTTGAAGACCGTATCGCAGAAATTTGTCAGGCAGTTCCTAAAGTTGAATCTGTTTCGGCAGAAGTAACGCCAGATGCTGTGACGGCTGAAGAAATGATTGCTCAAGCAGAAGAGTTGATTAAGATTAATGGCGGCGATGAGAAAGTTACAATAAAACTTCCAATGACGTTAGCAGGATTAGAAGCTTGTCGCTATCTTACTGAAAAAGGTGTGAAAACGAACGTTACACTTATTTTCACTGTGAACCAAGCACTTTTAGCTGCTCGAGCAGGTGCAACGTATGTTTCTCCATTTTTAGGACGTTTAGATGATATTTCTGAAGATGGCGTATTATTAGTTGCTAAAATTGCTGAATTATTCGATGTTCACCAATTAGATACACAAATTATTGCGGCTTCTGTTAGACATCCAGATCATGTAACTCGTGTAGCGATGGCAGGTGCTCACATTGCAACAATCCCTTATAAAGTAATTGAACAACTTGCTATGCACCCATTAACAGATCAAGGTATTGAGAAGTTTGCTGCGGATTGGGCGAAAGCTCCTAAATTATAATGTATAAAAGTGAAGGGGCTTGCTGAAAATTGCTTTTCATGAGAGGACAAATCCTAAGTAACTTCATCGTTTAAACTGGATCCCGAGTTTGTAGTCTTACTATGTGAAAACAGCAAGAGAAGAAAGCGTCATTCACTTTTAAAAAAGGAAAATTTGCTTACGCGAAGCGTTTATCACAATGACATTATAATTATGAAAGAGAAATCCCCTTATCAGAGAGATGAGTTAAAGTATATCTCTGATAAGGGAGATTCTTTTTGTATAAATCATTATGATGTGAGGATGCTTTTAAGTGCATATCAATATGTAAAGCTATCTTTTACTCAAGTAAGAACTATATAGGTTCTTTTCATTATATAGCATTTTTGAAAGGGTTTACATAAAGGGGGATTAAGTATGAATATGTACCTTTTAATGATTACATTATTATCAATTGTAATTGTTATTTTAGGGGTTTCGTGGTGGAGATGGCATGCGTTTATTAGTTTAACGGTTGCAAGTTTGTTTTTAGCAATTATGTCTGGAATGCCAATGGATAAAATAGTGAGTGCTTATGAAACGGGAGTTGGGAGTGTTCTCGGGCATTTAGTAGGTATTTTAGTTTTAGGTACAATTTTAGGGAAAATGATGGCAGAGTCAGGTGCTGGAATGCAAGTGGCAGAGTTCTTTATTAAATCCTTTGGGATAAAAAACTTACCGTGGGCTATGTTAATTGCAGGTTTTATTATTGGAATTCCGGTGTTTTTTGAAGTAGGTATTTTAATATTGTTGCCGTTAGTAATTTCAATTCATAAAACTACGAAACAAAATATTTTATTGATAGCGTTACCAGCAATTGCTGGGCTATCTGTCGTACATGGCCTAGTTCCTCCGCATCCAGGGGCAATCGTTGCAATTGGTATTTATAAAGCGAACCTTGGGAAGGTACTATTGTATTCACTCATTATTACATTTTTTGCAGCGATTATTGCAGGTCCTATATTCGCTAAATGGATTCACAAACGTGTAATTCCTGAAAATGAGCCAGAATTGATTCGTGTAAATACAAAATCAACGAAATTACCAGGAATAGGAGTTTCATTTTTAGTCATATTGTTACCAGTTATGTTAATGGTTTTAGCTGCATCGGCTCCTTATGTTCCACTTTCTACTACTTTGATGAAGATTATCACATTAATCGGTAGTCCTATCATTGCGCTTTTGATTGCATGTTTTGCAGCGTTTTATTTTCTTGGATTTCGTCAAGGTATCGATAAAAAGGCTATTAAGAAGGTAACAGAAGATAGCTTATTACCAATCGGTTCAATCGTTGCGATTATTGGTGCCGGCGGGGGATTTAAGCAAATTCTTATCGATAGTGGTGTAGGGAATGCTATTGCTCAAATGTCTGAGCATTTAGCACTATCTCCAATTATATTAGCATTTATGGTAGCTGGATTAATTCGAATTGCGACAGGGTCAGCGACAGTCGCCTTAACAACAGCAGCGGGTATCGTTTCGCCAATCGTTGAAAATACGACAGGTGTGAATTTAGAATTACTCGTCATTGCAACGGGTGCAGGAGCATTAATGTTTTCTCACGTAAACGATGCTGGGTTCTGGATGGTAAAAGAATACCTAGGTTTAACAGTGAAAGAAACATTTAAAACATGGACGGTATTAGAAACATTACTTTCATTTATCGCTTTTGGAGGAGTTTTACTACTCGATATGTTTGTTTAAAATAAGGATGTTTTTATAGTGGGATACTGTAGTAATTTTTTGTTAGGAGGAAGAAATGGTGAGTTCAAAATATATGATTGGTGTAGACATTGGGACAACTAGTACAAAATCAGTTCTATTTTCTACGGATGGATCTGTTATTGCAAGTCATGGAATTGAATATCCTTTATATTCTCCTACGCCGGAAACAGCAGAACAAGACCCAGAAGAAATTTTTCGTGCAGTAATACATACGATTAAAGAAACTGTACAGTCAAGTAGTGTACAGCCGCATGATATTCTTTGTGTTTCTTTTAGTTCGGCAATGCATAGTATCATTGCTGTAGATGAGAAGGGAAAGCCGTTAACGAGATGTATTACTTGGGCAGATAATAGAAGTGCAAGCTGGGCAGAGAAAATAAAGAATGATATGAATGGTCATGAAATTTATTTGCGGACTGGGACACCAATTCATCCGATGTCACCACTTTCGAAATTAGTTTGGTTACAGAATGAACAGGCAGAATTGTTCGCAAAAAGTTATAAATTTATTTCTATTAAAGAGTATGTTTTTTATAAGTTATATAAGGAGTATGTAATTGATTATTCTATAGCATCAGCAACAGGGATGTTTAATTTGGAATCTTTAAAATGGGATGAAGAGGCTTTACATATTGCGGGAATTACAGATGACAAGCTTTCTAAACTCGTTCCAACAACGCACAGTTTAACAGGATTAGATGAAGAGCTTGCCAAAGAGATGAATGTACTTGTTTCTACGCCTTTTGTAGTAGGAGCGAGTGATGGAGTCCTATCCAATTTAGGTGTAAATGCAATAGATCCTGGCGTTGTTGCTGTGACAATTGGTACAAGCGGTGCGATACGTGCTGTAACAAATCGTCCTGTAACAGATCCAAAAGGTAGAATTTTTTGTTACGCCTTAACTGAAGAACATTGGGTAATTGGTGGACCAGTTAATAACGGTGGTATGATTTTCAGATGGGCTCGTGATCAATTAGGCACTTCAGAGATTGAGCTTGCGAAGCGTTTAGGAAAAGATCCATATGAAGTGCTTACTGAAATAGCAGCAAAAGTGAGTCCGGGGTCCGACGGTTTATTATTTCACCCGTATTTAGCAGGAGAAAGAGCTCCTTTATGGAATGCAAATGCGCGAGGATCTTTCTTTGGACTTGGATTGCATCATAAGAAAGAACATCTTATCCGTGCTGTTTTAGAAGGAGTAATTTATAATTTATACACCGTTCTTCTCGCTTTAAAAGAACTCATTGGTGAACCGAAAAAAATTCAAGCGACAGGTGGTTTTGCAAGATCGGAACTTTGGAGACAGATGATGGCAGATATTTTCCATCAAGACGTATATGTTCCGGAAAGTTTTGAAAGCTCTTGCTTAGGAGCAGCAATCCTCGGTTTATATAGTTTAGGTGAAGTAGATACGTTGCATGTAGTTTCTGAAATGGTAGGGGCGAATTTCCACCATGAACCAAACATGGAAAGTGTAGAAAAGTATAAAGATTTAACACCAATCTATATTCGTCTGTCTCGTCAATTGGAAGAAGAATATGAAAGTATAGCAGCGTACCAAAAAAAGTGGGTTTAAAAGCTATTTAACAAGAAAATATGGTAACGTATAAAGAGGTACTCTAATTTTTTAGGATACTCTTTCAACATAAAACATTATAGGAAGTAAGATGAATGAAGAATATAGGGAGAGAGGGTTATGAAAATGAAGGATAATAAAGAGTTTATTGGATATGTTGGAACTTACACGAAAGAAAAAAGTGAAGGAATATATAAGTTTATTTTAGACACGGAAGCAAAGAAAATTAGTAATGTAACACTTGCGGCCAAGCTGGATAATCCTACATATGTAACGATTAACCGAAAGAATGAATATCTCTATTCCGTTGTTAAGGAAGGAGAATCTGGTGGTGTAGCTGCTCATTCGATTGATAGTAAAACTGGAGAGCTAAAGGAGAAAAATAGACAAGTGGTAGAAGGGGCTTCTCCTTGTCATGTGAGTGTTGATAGTGGGACTCACACGGTAGTTACAGCAAATTATCATAAAGGAACGATTGAGTCTTTCGCAGTAAATGAAGAAGATGGATCTGTAAATCCTGCGACCTCTATTATAACGCATAAAGGTTCAGGTCTGAATAAAGAAAACCAAGAGAAACCACATGCGCATTACGCAGGATATACGCCTGATGAAAAATATGTGGTAGGTGTTGATTTAGGGATAGATAAAATAATTACGTATGAAATAAAAGATAGTGTATTAAAAGAAGTGAATAGCTTGGCTGTAAATACAGGAAGTGGTCCGAGACATATTACTTTTCATCCGAATGGAAAGTATGCGTATGTGATGACGGAGCTTAGTTCAGAGGTTATTGTGTTAACATATAATCCGGCAGAAGGAGCTTTTACAGAAGTACAGTATATTTCTACTATTCCTGCCGCGTTTGATGAAAATAATCAAGGAAGTGCGATTCATATTTCTTCTGACGGCCAGTTTGTATATGCAGGCAATCGTGGTCATAATAGTATCGCTGTTTTCAGTGTGGATCAAAACTCAGGTGAGCTTACATTTGTGGAACACACATCTACAGAAGGAAATTGGCCAAGAGACTTTGTATTAGATCCTACTGAAAAGTTCCTTATTGCTTCAAATGAAAAGTCGCATAATCTTGTGCTATTTTCAAGAAATGAATCTACAGGTGAGCTAACTCTTTTACAATCTGACGTTGTTGTGCCGGAGCCTGTTTGTGTTAAGTTTTTAAATGTTTAAGTTGTGTTGAAGCTGAATGCATGCAGAGGTGTCGTTATTTGTCGGTAAGTCGATATCCTTTGTCGAAACGTCGATATATTGAAAAAATCGTTGATATAATTGAATTTGTGTTCGATATATTTGAAAAATCGTTGATATAATTTCATATGCCTAAAAAAAGCAAAGCGATATCGCTTTGCTTTTTACTGTTTCTTTTTCGGTCTACGTACTAACTCGCCGCCGCAGTTTGGGCAAACGTTATGTCTTTCTTCTGTACATGGTGCACAAAATGTACATTCATATACGCAAATGTATGCTTCAGAATCTTGCTCCAGCGATTGATCGCAAATTTGACAGTTTGTTTTCATTTGTAGTGCCATAGTAACTCTCCTTTTAGTTTGAATATTTATAATTTAATTATAATTCAATAGGCAGAGTTAGTCCTTTTCAATTGAAAGGAAATAGAATGATAAAGTTATGATTTGAAATGAAAGACGCTCGTTTATTTTTAAATTGATTATTTCATGCAGTTAGAATATTATGAAATAGTCAAAAGACAACAGGGGGTATACATTTTGACTAATCATAACGATCATTTAAAAGCAAACTGTGAAAAATGCTTCGGTTTATGTTGTGTGGCGTTACCGTTCGCAGCGTCAGTAGATTTTGCAGTGAATAAAGATGGTGGTAAACCATGTTCCAATTTACAATCAGATTTTAAATGCAGCATACATAAAAATCTTCGTGAAAAAGGTTATAAAGGTTGTACAGTATTTGAGTGTTTCGGCGCTGGACAGAAGATTTCTCAAGTTACATTTAACGGGATTGATTGGCGGAAAGATGCTAAGCATGCGAGAAAAATGTATGATGCTTTTCCAGTTATGCATCAGCTCCATGAAATGCTTTGGTATTTGAATGAGGCGATTCTTTTAAAGGCAACACAGCCAATTCATAAAGAGTTGAAGACCGCAATTGAGGAGACAGAGCGACTTTCGAATTTAAATCCAGATGAGTTAATGAAAATAAATGTTCCAATGCATAGGGCAGAGGTGAACATTCTTCTTTTAGAAACGAGCGAACTAGTATGGAAAGAAATGAATACTGCGCGTAAGAAACGAATCATACACCGCGGCGCAGATCTTATGGGAGCAAACCTGAAAAAGAAAAATTTACAAGGGGCGAATTTAAGAGGAGCATATTTAATTGCGGCAAACTTAAATGGTGCAAACTTACGAGGGGCGGATCTCATTGGAGCAGATTTACGAGATGCAGATATTCGTGGGGCTGATTTTACAAATAGTATTTTTCTGACGCAAGTTCAAGTTAATGCGGCAAGAGGGGACAAACATACGAAATTACCGAAATTATTGTCTCGTCCATCGCATTGGAGTGCGTAAAGAGTGAGGAGTATTTAGTGTGGACATATTTCAGTATTTAGAAGAGATGCAAGAGGATGTCTTTTCGTTAGCAGTAGAGCAAATAGAAGCGAAGTATTATGATATTTGTTGCATGTTGGCGTCTAAGGGTTATGCAGAGAGAATTAAAGCAATTCATTTAGGAGCATATGAGGAAAGTATTCGACTAACATTGTATGAAGTTATACAAATTGCTACTAGTGAAGAGGCAAAAGCAATTTATTTTGAATATGATCTTGATAATGAATGGGATAGTCAGTTTTATATTTGTGAAGAGTATTTTTCGCTGGAAGAAGAGGATGATGATTGGGCTTCTGAATGGACATATGAGGTTGAAGGACCGAAGTCTATAGAATTAGCAGATGTGTATGCTAAGAATGGCTTTGATATAAATGAAAAAGCAATTGGTATAAATTTGTATTTAATTGCTAGAACGGTATGTAGTTTTATGAGTGCTTATAGTGAAGTGCAAAGAAATATACCGATTTGTATTGGTTTTCACGATCAGGACCCAATTATACGAATTGGCAAAGATACTTAATGGTAAAAAGACTCCGGAAATTTTAAACCCTAAAACAAGAATACCCCGTCCTATATTTAGAACGGGGGTAAAATAAAGTTATTGAATTGTGATCTAAGATACTTTCATTTTATTGAATAATAAATTTAATTTGACAGTACGTTATCTATAATTATTTGATTTTCATGCCCATCTACAATGGTTGGTAAATCCTTGTCTGATTTATTAAAAATAATATTCTCGTAAACTTTATCTAAAAAAGGATAAAATGCTGGATAATAAGCTTTTGCCTCTGGCGATAAAGGTGGGATGGTTTGGGTATATGTTTCAATTTTTATTTCTTCTAGGCTTTCACTTGCTTTGCCAAAAAACAGTGTTTTATCATCAATTAAGTTAATGGTTCCAAGACTTCCAAATACTTTTAAGTTTGAACCAAATCCGTGATGAATTCCTGAGATAAGTTGAATTGAAAAGGTACAATTTCCTTCTATTTTACCATGAATAAAAAAGGCATCATCAGAGTCTCTAAGTTCTCCTGGACCTTCTGGGACGTGGGTGTGTATGAAACCATTGATAGTTATAATTTCGTACTGAATAAGCCATCTAAGACAATCGATCATATGTGTTCCTAGAGCGCCTAACATTCCACCAAACTTCTGCTTTTCTCCCATCCACCCTCTTTTGTTAGTTTGAAGTTTTTGGTATTGAGAGGCAGAAATATGATATTCAAAATGAAGGATGTCACCAACTTCGCTTATAAGTTCTTTGACCTTTTGGCGAGCAGGATGATATCGCCATTCAAAATCAATAAATACCTTTGCGTTAGTATCCTTAGATAACATGAGCAACTCTTCTGATTCCCCACTATTCATTGTAAAAGGTTTCTCACACACTACATTTATATCTCTGCTTAATGCGTATTTAACCATTTCAAAATGATAAATCGGAAGAGAACTAACAAATACAAGGTCCAACTCTTCTAAATCTAACATTTTGGTCCAGTCTGTATAATGAACTGGAGAATCGTCTGCAGTTGATAAATTTTTTGGCACTTGATGACGTATCATTGTGCTAATAGCAGAAACATTCATCTTAGGATGAGTATTTATTATAGGTGCTTGAACTGCTAAACCAAAGCCACCTCCTATGATTCCTACTCTCATCGCTTAGCCTCCCTATAATTACTGATTCCATAACTCCTCTGTTTTCTGCAATATTGTAAAAAATTAATGCGTGTTTTTCTATTGCCTTCGTTATTCCAGAACATGATTAGCGTTTTTTTATGACATTATTATCTCTATAAATTAATCTCTGCCTATTTTTCATTTCTTTTCAAAAGTAGTAATAAAAACACTACATATAATAAGAATACCACCAATAAAAAAGTTACTATTTAATGTCTCATTTAATAAGAGCCAACCAAGCAATGACCCAATAATAGGTTGGCAGAAGAAAAATAACGAGCCGATGCTTGCATCTATTAATTCTAATCCTTTATTCCAAAGGAAAAAGGCACCTGCCGTTGAGACGATTCCTAAATAAAGTACGCCTAATATTACATATAGGGTCATATGTTCAATTGGGTTTGATTGAAATTCCCATACCATAAAAGGTGTAATAAAAAAGAGTGAAAAGAATATAGCGTACGTTGTAATCACTAAAGATGAAAATCGAGCTGAAGCAATTTTTACATAAATAGATAGTAAAGCCCACGTAATAGCTGCCCCGACTAATATGATTGTACCGATAAAATAGGAGCCAATTTCAATATCCCATCCGATTACGATAATGACACCGATTGTCGCTATGATGGTAGATAGTAATCTACGAGCGGTTAGTTTTTCTTTTAAAATGATTGCTGCAAATATAACGATAAATGCAGGTGTAGCTGATGTTACTAAAGATCCTGTATGAGCGTCGGATAATTTTGTTCCGATAAATTGACAAGTGATCGAAATGAAATATCCGATAAATCCAATCCAAGCGAATAATAGCCAATCTTTTTTACGAATGGTTACTGTTTTCTTTTGTTTTTTCTCAGTAATTTTTAAAATCATATACAAAACAACAAAAGCAATGATAAAGCGTAGCCAAACGAGTGTTAGTGGTGGGATAAAGTCGAGTACATATTTGCTAACAACATACATACCGCCCCATATACTAGCTGCTAGCGATAAACATATAGCTCCTAAAATTGTTTGTCTCATGTAAAGTACCTCCGTCTATTTTTAGGGTATGATGAGTTCCCTAAGACGAGGCATAGTGCACGTGCTATATGAATGCCCGTCTTAGTTTATAGACGGCCTACTGGTTGATCGTTTTCGAATGAAGTGTTGTAGTACATGTGTATTCCCCCTTCTTAAGTTATAATGATATTATAACTTAATTTTCTGATTATTGGAGGCTGTTATGAAATATATCGTGATAAAATCACATGTTAGCAATTATCCTAATCCAATTCGTTTAGAAGAGGGGGATGTAGTGAAAATGATAGAGAGTTACGCTGGTCCTGAAAATTGGGAAAACTGGATGTTTTGTCACGAAGAGAAATATGACCGGAAAGGATGGGTTCCGGAGCAAATTATAAGAAAAGATATGAATGGAACAGGAATTATTATAAAACAATATACTGCGAAAGAATTAAATGTGAGTATTGGAGAAAGAGTGATTGCATTAGAAGAATTAAATGGATGGATTTGGTGTGAAAAAACAGGTGGTGAGGATGGCTGGGTACCAAAGGAAAACTTACAAAAATATTAGTAATACGATTTGGTTATTAATATAGGAAACATATTTTTAGTTTATGAGTATATTGGTTGTAGGATGAAAAATAGATTAATAGAGAAAGAGGAGATTATTATAACTACAACCGTTATTTCTCATTTTTATAATGAAGAGTATTTATTACCGTGGTGGCTTGCTCATCATACGAAACTGTTTGATCATGGTATTTTAATTAATAAAGGCTCAACAGATCGTTCGGTGGAGATTTGTAAGAAATTCGCACCGCATTGGGAAGTGCGAGATTCTGTAAATCCAGAGTTTGATGCATATGCGACGGATCATGAAGTGATGAGGGTAGAACAAGAAATACAAGGATGGAAAATGATTTTAAATACGACTGAGTTTCTTTGTGTGCAAGATAAAAATCAGTTTTGGAAATCACTAAATGAATTGGGAGGGAGGATGTATTGGCTAGAAGGGCTTATTATGGTTGATGATCCTAACTACAGTTATCCGGACCTTAACTTTGGACTCCCTTTAATGAAACAGCGATTTCATGGTTATTTACCAGAAGATTGGCCGTTGTGGAGAAGAGGTAGATTTATTCATAATCATGAACACGGAAGTTATACAGTTGGAAGACATTTATCCGCGCATGAATCTATGATTTATCCGCCTCTTGCTTGTATATTATGGTTTGGATTTAGTCCGTGGAACGATGCGATGAGAAAGAGAAAGTTACAAATTGGTCCGACTCTTTCTGAAGCTAGTAAGCATGGGGGAATGGGGACGCATCATATTATTACGCCGGAAAGATTAGAAGAATGGTATAAGGAATTAGCGAGAGGAACGAAGGATTTACGTTTTAGTGATGCGTACCGTTATGTTTTTGTATAAATGATTCCCACCATGAAATTGTTTCTTCGATTCCTGTATTTAGATCGTATGTCGGTTTCCAGTTTACTTCAGTTTTTAAACGTTCTACATTAACGCCGACAAATAAAGGTTCATCTTTAGAGAAAGGTATTGCACCTAGTTTAATTAGATGTTCTTTTCCTATCTTTTTAGCGATGATAGAAGCTAACTCTTTAATTTGTACAGATTGACCAGAAGCGATATTGATTGTGTCTGTAACGTCATGTTCTAATACTGTTATGAGAGCATCAGCGACGTCGCTCACATGGAGGAAATCTCTTGATTGTTTTCCATGTGTACATAGTGCTTCCTCATTTTTTAATAAAGAAGTGATGATGTTAGAAACGAGTCGATTCCCTTGTTCGTGAGGGCCATACATATGAAAAATGCGGCCCCAACACATGCTGAGACCGGTTTGCTTGGCGTACGTTTGGAGCCAGGAGTGTAGTGCATTTTTACATAATGAATACGGGATTTTATAAGAAAGAAGCGGTGAATCTTCAAACAATACACCGTTAAACCATTCATACTCTGCGCCAGTACCGGCAACGACGACTCGCTTTCCGCCGCATGTTGTGAAGTGTTGGATCAATGAGATACTGGATGTAAGCCAATAGTAATTATTAATGGATACGTAGCATGCTGGAGGCACTGCTTCCCAAGCTAAATGAATGAGATGACTAGGCTTCATGTCGTAAATGAGTTTTTTTACTTCTTCATCGCAAAGTAAGTTGACTTTATGCCAATGGCAAGAAAGATGGGAAGGCTTATTTGTATTGTAAGTGGCGTGCACTTCATAGCCCTTTTGAATAAGAGAATGTACAACATATTTACCAATCCATCCGCTACCGCCTGTTACAAGGATTTTTTTCATGGCTCAATTACCTCAACTTCTGGTATTGTTACTAAAAATTTGCCGCCCCACTCACGAATGAAAGAGCATTCTTTCATAATCTCGTCTTTTAAATTCCAAGGAAGTATAAGAATGTAATCAGGTTTTGTACGTTTTATTTCTTCTGGAGATTTTATTGGAATGCGGGTTCCTGGTAGAAGGAGATTTTGTTTATGAGGGTTTTTATCTACTGTATAAGCTAGAAATTCTTTTCCTATCCCGCAATAATTTAAAAGGGTGTTTCCTTTAGCTGGCGCACCGTAACCGATAATTTGTTTGTTTAAAGCTTTCGCTTCGATAAAAAACTGTAAAATATTTATTTTCAATTGTTCGATGCGTTTAGAAAAAAGGAGATAACAGTCTAATGTATTTAGCCCGTGATCCACTTCTTTTTGGATTAATTTTGTAACACTAGAATGGATAGTTGATTCGTCACTATGATGTTTTACAAAAATACGTAAGGAACCACCGTGCGTTGCAAGTTCTTCTACATCGACAATTTGTAAATAATGGTGAGATAAAACTTTTTGCAGGCTTATAAGTGAGAAATAGGAGAAGTGCTCATGGTATATCGTATCAAACTGTTTAAAGGATATGAGATTTAATAAGTGCGGGAATTCAATTGTTATTGTTCCGTCTTGTTTTAATAACGTTTTTAAACCTGCCACAAAATCATGTAAGTTCGGAACGTGTGCTAATACGTTATTAGCAATGATTAAATCTGCTTGCGGTAATTTTTTTGCTAAGTCGTTGCTGAAAAAATTCACTTCAGTAGGAATTCCTTTTTGGATAGCGATTTCTGCTACATTTTTTGCTGGTTCAATTCCTAACGTTTCGATATGTTCTTTTTGAAAGTATTGTAATAAGTACCCATCGTTACTCGCGATTTCAACCACCTTTGAATGTTTCTTTAAGTGGAAGCGCTTAATCGCCATTTCTACATATTGTTTAGCATGCAGTAGCCAGCTTGATGAGTAAGAGCTAAAGTATAAATAGTCATGAAAAATATTGTGCGGAGATTCAAATTCATCTAATTGTACGAGTAAACAAGAGTGACAAACAAATGTGTGCAATGGATAAAATGGTTCCATTTTATATGAGTTTTCTGGAGAAACAAATGAGTTAGCGAGAGGAGAAACACCTAAATCTAAAAAAGTGTTGCTGAGTAATGAGTGGCAAAAACGGCATTTTTTCTGTTCCATTTTATAGCCCCCTTATAAATTTTTGAATGCATCGATTTGTTGTCGCGTGAAAGATTCGATATTTTCACCAGATGCATATTTTTTGTACCAATCAACAGTCCAAGTGATAGCCTTATCTGTTGATAACTTAGGAGTCCAGCCGAGTTTAGTTACTGCTTTTGTACTATCGAGTGTTAAAACAGGCGATTCATAAGGAGTGTTTGTAGAGGGGGAAGTGATTGTTAGTTGTTTATTCCATAATTTTATTACAGATTGAATGACATCATGAACGGTTCTGTTAGGTTCGTTCAACGGGCCGAAATTCCATGCTTCTGCATATGCAGCGTCTGTCCAAAGTTTTTCAGCTAAAAGGATATAGCCGTGTAAAGGATCTAATACGTGTTGCCACGGGCGAATAGCCTTTTTGTTTCTAATCGTTAATGTACTATCTTGTAAATATGCACGAATGACATCTGGGAATAATCGGTCTTCTGCCCAATCCCCACCACCGATGACGTTACCTGCTCTTACTGAGGCGAGTTTCTGAGTATTAGTGTGGAAGAATGATTTTTGATAGGATGTTGCCACTATTTCAGCGCAAGCTTTACTAGCACTATAAGGGTCGAAACCTCCTAGCCGGTCAATTTCCACGAATGCCCGGTTACCGATCCCGTCATTTTCATAACATTTATCACTTGTAACATTAATGATGCCACGTATACTTTCTGTATGTTTTGCAACTTCCAATACGTGAACAGTGCCTAAAACATTCGTTTTAAATGTTTCGATAGGATCTTTGTATGAAGTGGTGACGATTGGCTGGGCAGCTAAATGAAATAGTATGTCAGGGTTATGATGTTTTAGGGCGTGTAATAAAGAATCGTAATCTGTAATGTCGCCTTTAATTGTTATGCACTCTTTTGCTACGTTACATTGTTCAAAAAGATTAGGAATCGATGGGGGATGAGAAGAAAAGCCAACTACTTCTGCACCTAAAGAAGTTAAGAAAAGGGTGAGCCAAGAGCCTTTAAATCCAGTATGTCCCGTGATAAATACTTTTTTCTTATTCCAAAAAGATGAAGAAGCCATATTACCAAACCTTCCACGGAGCGTTATTACTTTCCCATAGCTCGACTAATTTATTTTTATCGCGCAATGTATCCATCGGATGCCAAAAACCAGTATGTTGATATGCTGATAGTTCGTTTTTGTTTACTAACTGAACTAAAGTGTCTGTTTCAAAAACAGACTTATCTCCACTAATGTAATTGAAAACTTCAGGGTTTAAAACGAAAAATCCACCGTTAACCCATCCGCCATCCCCGAGTGGCTTCTCTTGAAAAGATGTTACAGACTGTTTATCTAATATGAGAGAACCGAATCTACCAGGAGGTTGTACGGCGGTAACAGTTGCCATTTTTCCATGTTTTTTATGAAATGCAATAAGTTCTTTTATATTTACGTTACTTAATCCATCACCATAAGTGAGGCAGAAAGGTTCGTCTCCAACAAAATTTTGAATTCTTTTCACTCGTCCTCCCGTTTCGGTATTTACACCAGTATCGATTAGTGTAACTTTCCACGGTTCTACACGTTGAGAATGGCTAGTAATTGTATTATCGCTTAAATGTATCGTGAAATCTGACATGTGTAAGTTGTAATTTAGAAAGAACTCTTTAATTGCATATCCTTTATACCCTAAGCAAATAATAAACTCTGTAATGCCGTAATGGCTATACAAACTCATAATGTGCCATAGAATAGGTTTTGTTCCAATTTCAATCATAGGTTTCGGTTTTAAATGTGTTTCTTCCCCAATCCTTGTCCCGTATCCACCAGCAAGAATAACAGCTTTCATTTTTTCCTCCTAAAATAAAAATTTATAATATATACAGTATTCATATTGTATGCAAATGGTTTTGTTTTTGACTAAGTGCGTAAAAATGTGTGGAAAATGATGGTGTGAGAAATATTAAGGTTTAAATTTAGGGAATAATTGTTGATATTCAGGGTGATTGCGTAGATCCTGTGTTGCATTAGTTAATGTTAAAAATCGAGCTTCGAGTTCTTCAGAAGACCGCCCATATTGTTTTTGAAGTCCTAATCGAACGCCCTTTTTTGAGAGGGTGGGTGTAATTTGTAATTTTCTTGCCTTTGTATGTTCGTTCCAAGGGCTAAAATAAAATTTAAAAATGAATGAAGGGAAGTTATAAACGATAGGTTGGTGCCGAGTAAAATGTCTGCCTGGTAAATATGCACCATCAAGATGGTTGTGTATAAATCTCCAGGCACAGCCGATTGCTGGGTTATAAGGAAAGAGCCCGTGATATCGTTGTTCTACTAAAGGAATGGAATATCTTAGTTTTGAATAATTGTAATCATGCTTATCAATCATGACAATCATTCTAATTGCATACATATTTTGGCCTAACGTATGAAGTGATGAGAAAAATTCTTCTACATTGTTACAGCAAAGAAATTCTGTAGTATTTAATACCATCTTCCAACCTGAAACTTCTCTTTCAATTTCCATTACCTCAATATCAGTATTAGTGGGATCGAATTCAAGGAATCTTGAATCTCGTACTTCCCAGTGGGGAGCAAATAATTTACAAATTTCAACGGAACGATCTGTAGAACCTCTATTAATTAATATACCGTGATCAAATATTTTTGTATGATGCATAAGCCACCATGGTAATAAATACTCCTCGTTATAAAAGTGAGAGATAATAGTTTTAGTAATTTTAATCTCCTCCAATAGCATGAATAATAATTTTAATTAAATATTATTATCATATGTTTTGTATTAAAAAAGGTTGAAAGGAATATGCGATTCTATGATGATATTTTCATAGTAATGTAGTATGGGAAAAATAATTCGATTATAAGAATTAAGTAATGTATTGTTAATTTACAAAATGATAAAATGGTAAGTGGAATTGTGTATAAATTATGAATAATAAACCGTCACGTTTGACTGTACAGTTTATGTATTGTATGATGTTAGTAATATAAACAAGGGGGGGAAGATCGTTGGGAAGGTGTATCGAATCGGACAGTTGGCTCTCATGGCTCACGTGTCGAAACGAACGATTGATTATTATACGAATCTAGGTATCTTAAAAGCGGAGCGATCTCAATCTAATTATCGCTATTACGACGAAACAGCATTTGAGACATTACAATTTATTGAGAAGTGCAAAGAAATGCATATGCCGCTTTGTGAGATTAAAGAGAAAATCGAGGAGAAGAAGAAGCTGCTCGGTATCAATGAACACGTTTCGAAACAAGTGAATGAAGTGACAGACCATATTCATCGATTAGAAGTAGAGCTAACGGAATTAAAGCCGCTTTTAGATGGATTGACTGATTCACAACGTGAAAAAATATCGAAATCTTTATCTGGTCAAACGACAGCTTTAATACAGACACTTGCTCTATTATTATAGAACAAGTGAAATCCGACCTCTTTAATTTTTGTATCGGGCTATGTTTTCTAAGAAAGAAATAAGAAAACATTATAGTATACAGGAGGTGGACACCTTAGTTTTTTAACTAAGGGGATTCATTGGAAATATTTAATTTAGTCATGGTTGCGATTTTAATCGCATTTACTGGATTTTTCGTAGCAGCTGAGTTTGCGATTGTAAAAGTACGTTCAAGTCGTATTGATCAGCTTGTTGCAGAAGGAAAACGCGGTGCTTTAGCAGCGAAAAAGGTAACAACAAATTTAGATGAATATTTATCTGCTTGTCAATTAGGTATTACAGTTACAGCTATGGGATTAGGTTGGTTAGGTGAACCGACAATTGAAAAGTTATTACACCCGTTATTTGAGAAATGGAACTTAAACCCTTCTATTTCATCAGTATTAACATTTGGTCTTGCTTTTATGATTATGACGTATTTACACGTTGTAGTAGGAGAATTAGCTCCGAAAACGATGGCAATTCAAAAGGCTGAAAAGGTAACGTTATTATTGGCAGGTCCATTAATGATGTTCTATAAAGTAATGTATCCATTTATTTGGGTATTGAACGGTTCAGCTCGTGTTGTAACTGGATTATTCGGTTTAAAACCAGCTTCAGAACATGAAGTAGCTCATACTGAAGAAGAATTACGCCTTATCCTTTCAGATAGCTATGAAAGTGGCGAGATTAATCAAGCTGAATACAAGTATGTAAATAACATTTTTGAATTTGATAATCGTATTGCAAAAGAGATTATGGTACCGCGAACAGAAATCGTTGGTTTCTACCTGGAAGATTCAGTAGAAGAACACATGAAAGTAATCCAAAATGAGCGATACACACGTTATCCGATTTTTGGAGAAGATAAAGATGATATTATCGGTATGGTCAACGTAAAAGATTTCTTTATTCGATATATGACCGAGGATCAAAAAGATTTATCATCCATTCGCTCGTATATGCGTCCGATTATTGAAGTGATGGAAACGACTCCAATTCACGATTTATTACTTCAAATGCAGAAGAAGCGAATTCCGATGGCTGTTTTATATGATGAGTACGGAGGAACAGCTGGAATTGTAACGCTTGAGGACATCTTGGAGGAAATCGTCGGTGAAATTCGTGATGAATATGATGAAGATGAAGCACCACCAATTCAACATGTGAACGAGCAACATATCATTGTTGATGGAAAAGTGCTTATCTCAGAAGTGAAAGATTTATTTGGATTACACATTGAAGAAGATGATGTGGATACAATCGGTGGATGGATTATGATGCAAAATCATGAAATCGAAGAAGGACAACACGTTGAGGCGGAAGGCTATGAATTTAAAGTGTTAGAAAAAGACGCTTACCAAATTAAACGTGTTGAAATTCGTAAGATGGAAGAGGAACAAGAAGAAGAAAAAGCAGCAACTGTGTAAGTTGCTGCTTTTCTTCTAAAGTATAAAAAATGAGAAATTAGGAGCGGATATTTTGATTCAAGTAGCCTTACGTGTATATCGATTACAATTGTATGTGATCTTTAGTGGTTTACTACTTATGTGGACGATTACTCCGTTTGGAAAACAAGTAACAGGGTTTGGGATCGGATTAGCTGTAAGTGCATATTGCCTTTGGTTATTAGCTCGCAGAGTGGAGAAACTTGGGAAAAGTATTGTAATGAAGGAAAAGGCTCCGGGATTAGGAGTTCTAAACCGATTTGCAGCGGCCATTTTAGGAGCTATTATCATGTATGAAATTGAGCATGAAATGGAAATGTGGGCATTTGGTACAGGCATTTTAGGTGGTCACTTTTTAATGATTGCGAATTTAGCTTATGCAAATATGCAGGTAGTGAAAGAAGAAGAGAAGAAAAGGGAACATGCTTCGAAAAACATTGAGCTATGATGAGAGGGACCTAATTGGGGTTCCTTTTTATTTTATTGATATGATACAAGTAACCAAATTAACGACAAATATAATACGCTTCTTTTTTGCGTTTTTCAATAGTATGAAAAATAATAAAAAAAAATTTAAAAACCCATCGATTTCTAAAGGTTATGTATGTTATCATGACAAAAGACTTTTTGAAAGAGGTGGATACCAATGTTACAAGCGCTACTTATTTTTGTGCTTCAAATTATTTACGTTCCCATTTTAACAATCCGTACGATTTTGCTTGTAAAGAATCAAACAAGATCCGCTGCTGCTGTTGGATTGTTAGAAGGAGCTATTTACATTGTCAGTTTAGGTATTGTGTTTCAAGATTTATCAAATTGGATGAACATCGTTGCCTATGTCATTGGCTTTAGTGCGGGACTGTTATTAGGCGGTTATATAGAGAATAAATTAGCAATTGGTTATATTACGTATCAAGTTAGTTTACTAGACCGTTGTAATGAATTAGTAGATGAGTTACGTCACTCTGGATTTGGCGTTACAGTATTTGAAGGTGAAGGTATTAATTCGATACGTTATCGCTTAGATATCGTTGCAAAACGTTCTAGAGAAAAAGAACTATTAGAAATCATTAATGAAATTGCACCGAAAGCGTTTATGTCTTCTTATGAAATTCGTTCATTTAAAGGCGGATATTTAACGAAGGCGATGAAGAAGAGAGCGTTAATGAAAAAGAAAGATCATCATGCATCGTAAAGAAAAGGGAGTAGTGCCGTTTTAAAAGTTCCCATATGTAAAAGAGAGGAATCTACATTGAAATAGATTCCTCTCTTTTTTATTGTTAATTGAAAAACTAAATCGTATAATTGTTTTTTTTACTCATCCTCAAATTAATGATTAGCCATATAACTTGAAAAAATACAGGTATGATAAACGCGATTAATATAACGATAAGTGATATGGATTTAATTTCAGGTGTTTGAATAACACCAGCACCATCCACATCTCGTAGCCAAATAATAGCTGCCCATATTCCAAAAACGATAATCCAAAATAGGTTACCAATCCACCAAGAAATCCATCGTTTTTTCATGTTAGCCCCCCTTACATGTATCTACTGTTAAAAGTATATTTTCGTTCATTACATTTATAATGAAACAACTTTAAAATTAGTTTTTAACTGTATATCTAACTTGTTTGAAGGTGACTATTTCTCCATCATCATTATTATCTTTCGTTTGCAAAAGTTGAACTTTTGGTTTGTAGTCTGTCCGATGAGCGTGTTCGATATCTTTAATGTTAAGTTTGTAGGATTCACCATTCTTTAGCTTTTGTTCTAACACTTTTTTATTAGCAACATAAATAAAAGTTACTTTATTTTCATCAATGCCCTCGGTCTTAATTTCTAACTCATTATCTTTTGTTGTAATCGTTGGTGTTAATAATTCCATACTGCCGCTTCCGGTTTCTAAAGAATTTTCTGCTATAGTTGAACATCCTGATAGTATGATTCCGGTGAATAGAAGAACAAGTAATTTCCTTTTCATAACATTCCCCCGATTCTATGTGATTTCTGATTTTGGCATTGTTAGATTGCTAGTGTTTTATGTAAACGTTTAGTGAGCATTCTTTTTGATTGTACCATAATATGTAAAATGACGCAGGCTGTATATCCAATTTAAGGGAGATTGAAAGTTTACTTATTGCTGTAAATTAGTATTTTTACAGTAGGCATATATCTTCTTTAGGAAATCCTTTTTCGTATTTAAAATATGTAATGAAATAAAACCAATAAGTCCTATTCCACCAAAAATAAGCCATGGTGTATACACTCCGCTTAAGTTGGATGTAAAAGATGTACCGGTATAATTACCGATGATAAAACCAAATGCGAGTGATAGTTGATAAAATCCAAAGAAAGTGGCCGTATATGATTCATTACTGTAATTTGCAATAGCGATATCAGCGTTAGGTAATACGAGTGTTTCACCGATTGTAAATAAAATTACACAAATAAAGAGCCAATATGGGTGTTGAAATAAAGGAATGAGTAAAAAGGAAATACTCATTAATAAAACACCGTATTTAATAATCGAAAGTGTGTTGTATTTGTGGAATAATTTTCGGAATAATACCATAAATATGACGCCTGTTATTGCATTTATCGTAATAACGAGTGTAGCAAGTTGATTGCTATTACTAATGTTTTTCATATGAAGTGGAAGTGCGACAGTAAGCTGAGTAAACATAATATAGAAGAAAATCATGATAAAGGAAAACAGAAGGAAAGACTTGTTTTGTAAGATGGCCTGTATTCCTAATGTAATAGACGTGTTTTCAGTAGTGACTTGGAAGTGATTTTTAAGTAAGTAAAAGATAAAAGCAAATAACAGCATAAGAAATCCTGTTAGAGAGAAAGCATAGATTGGATCGAGTAAGAGTAAGAACCCTCCTGCAATTGGTCCGATTATTGCACCGCAATTAAAGCTAAGGTTTAAATGTGTAAATAAATTTTTTCTCAAATGAGCTGGCTGTGAGCCAAATATAGCGCGAGCGGCAGGTTCGTAAAATGCTGTTCCGAAGCCAATAAGTGCAGAAGAAATAGAAATTGTATAGAAATCAGAGCATATTCCTAAAGCGATAAATCCGATTCCTCTCAAAAATAAACCGGCTACCATCATAATGATATAGCCTATTTTGTCAGCAATTAATCCTGAGAATAAAGGGATAACTCGTGATGTAATTATCATAACCGTCAACACTGTTCCTACTTGAAAAGCTGAAAAATGGAGAAAGGTTAATAGATAAATAGCTAAAAATGCGTATACTGCAAAATAACCAAAAGACATAAAAAATGAAGAAATAAGCATGAAACGTATCGGTGTTGAGAAACTTTTCATAGAACTCCTCCTAATATTGTAACCAGTAAATTTTTTTAGTGGTTAACTATTTTATATTATAATTATACATAAAGTCAGAAAAAAGTAAATTTTAAGAAGAAGGTGGATCGAATTGAATCAAAACGCACCAAATAAACTAGAATATATTCGGGGATTTTTAAATACATGGAGAATACCAAACGATACGAGAGAAGCAATTGATTTGCTGCAAACAAAAGAAGATATAAAGCTCTTTATGAAAGAATATTTTGATGAAGAGCTTCCATTTCATACGATAGAGGAATTAAAAAGTTTTCGAGAAGATATTCGGGCGGCAATTGAAGGTGAAGGATCATTGCAAAAGTGGTTAGAGAAATATCCATTTCATGTACATGTAATGGAAGATATGAAAGGTATTACGTATGAACCAATACACGAAGAAACTGTATATACAAAAGTATTAAGCATTGTTTTAATAGCAGTTCAAGAAAATTTATGGGGGAGGTTAAAAGCATGTCCAGATTGCCGCTGGGTATTCTATGACAATTCACGAAATGGAAGTAAAAGATGGTGCGGTATGTACGCTGGAGAAGAAGGAGGGAGAGCGTGCGGTACGATTGCGAAAGTGAAAAATTATCGAGCAAAAAGAAAAGGAAGATCGGGTTATAATGTGTAATTTAAATTAGGGGAAGAAAATGGATGGGGGAATGTAGCATATGAAAGGTACACAAATGTTAGCATTAAATAAAAAGTGTTGGGATACAGTTGCACCTTATTTCTTTCAAGTGGATTGTTTACCGAAATATGGTCCGTATACAGCGTCTGAAGATGAGATTCATTTGTTCGATTCAATTAAAGATAAAAAGGTTCTTGATATTGGATGTGGAAGTGGGCATTCGTTGCAATATATGGCGGAACGTGGTGCAGAAGAATTGTGGGGACTTGATCTTTCGAGCACACAAATTGAAACGGCATATAAAACGTTACAGTCGTGGAATCCAAAGTTAATATGTGGAGCAATGGAAGAGGAAGTGGATATTCCGAAAGGGTATTTTGATATTGTATATTCCATTTATGCATTAGGTTGGACTTTAGATTTAAGAAAAACGTTGGAATTGATTTATTCGTATGTAAAGCCAGGAGGAAGCTTTGTTTTTAGCTGGGAGCATCCCGTATATTCAAACTTAATGTATGGAACAGAGGAGATTGCTTTCAGCTCGTCTTATCATGAAGAAACTCCTATTACGTTTGAAACATTTAAAGGGGAAGATGTACAAGCGACATTATATAAGAGAAAAATAAGTACGTACATAAATGAGTTACATAGAGCCGGATTTACAATTGAGAGAATAGAAGAGCCTGAACCATCGAGCTCGTTTGATGAAGAACTAGCTGAGCCGTCTACGAAATATTATTCTTTACATAAAGCTAGAATGGTGCCAACTACTTTTATTGTGAAAGCGAGAAAGTAATGTGTTTTATAAAAAGAAGCCTATCATTTCAAGTAAATGAAATAATAGGCTTCTTTATTTTTAAAAAAATGAGGTCAAAGGTGTACTTTTCTTATAAAAATGCATTTCATATAAAAGGTGTAATTTTTTGGGGGGAAGGGGGATTGTTGTGCGTCATCATAGAAAGTGCAAAAAATTTGGAGTGGCACTGCCTCTTCCACTTATAGGAGCAACTGGCCCAACTGGTAATAGTGGCCCGATTGGTCCAACTGGAGGGCATGAAGGTCCTGTTGGTCCTACAGGGGTGACTGGCCCGACGGGAGCAACTGGACCTCAAGGTCCTCAAGGTATCAGGGGAATACAAGGTCCCCGAGGGACAACAGGAGCACAAGGAATACAAGGAGCTATTGGTGATACAGGAGAGCAAGGTATAACCGGCCCAACTGGTCTCCAAGGTGCTCAAGGATTAATCGGAAACCAAGGTCTAATTGGTGATATTGGAGTACAAGGCCCAGAAGGAATACAAGGAATTACAGGCCCTACTGGTAGTCAAGGTATACAAGGTCCACAAGGAATACAAGGAGAGATAGGTGAGCGAGGACAAACGGGAGCACAAGGAATGCAAGGTGTGATAGGTGAAGCTGGTATTACAGGTGTAACAGGTCCCCAAGGTTCTCAAGGAGCACAAGGAATACAAGGGGAGGAGGGAACTACAGGTATACAAGGAGAAGAAGGTCCACAAGGAATACAAGGAATTACTGGAGAGCAAGGACACCAAGGTGATCAAGGGATACAAGGTGTAGTAGGCCCAACCGGTTCTACTGGTCCGCAAGGCCCTCAAGGTATAAGTGGAATAAAGGGGATAACCGGTGTAACAGGCCCTCAAGGTCCACAAGGTGTTCAGGGAATACAAGGAGTAAGTGGATCTACAGGTTTTCAAGGAGCAAAAGGAGTACGAGGGATAACTGGAGCAACCGGTTCAACTGGTACACAAGGTGTAGAAGGTCCTCCTGGGGGACCGACAGGAGCAACAGGTCCCATTGGTCCATCTAGTGGAGTGACTGGTCCATCTGGTCCACCCGGTCCACCTGGGGGGCCAACAGGTCCAACGGGCGAAACTGGTGCACGGGGGATAACAGGGGGAACTGGTGCGATAGGATCACAAGGGTTACAAGGAATAACTGGTCCAACTGGTCCTCAAGGTGTAAGAGGCGCACAAGGAGCTCAAGGTGTAGTTGGAGCAGTTGGAGTACAAGGTGCACAAGGTTCTCAAGGTAACCAAGGAATAACAGGGGCAACTGGTGTAGAAGGTCCACAAGGAATACAAGGTCCGCAGGGAGAAATCGGTCCAACGGGTGCAGAAGGTCCTAAAGGAGTGCAAGGTATACAAGGAGTAACAGGTCCAACAGGAGCACAAGGAATGCAAGGGTTACAAGGTATACAAGGTCCAACAGGAGTGGCAGGAGCTGCAGGAGCTCAAGGTGCACAAGGCATACAAGGCGCAACCGGGCCAGCTGGAGCACAAGGCATACAAGGTGCACAAGGAATCCGAGGAGAAACAGGGGCAGCTGGAGTACAAGGAATCCAAGGAGTTCAAGGGATACAAGGGATAACGGGATTGACAGGTCCGCAAGGTGCACAAGGTCCTCAAGGGGTGCAAGGAATAATAGGGCCGACTGGAGCTATTGGTTCCCAAGGACCTCAAGGAATACAAGGTATAGTAGGCCCAACAGGAGCGCAAGGCTCTCAAGGTATGCAAGGTATACAAGGAATAACAGGTCCGACAGGTGCGCAAGGAATTAGAGGTCCCCAAGGGAATCTAGGAGAAAACGGGATAACAGGTCCTCAAGGAGTGCAAGGTGCGCAAGGTAATCAAGGTCCTCAAGGTGCACAAGGAAATATTGGGGCTACGGGCGTAACTGGAGAAACAGGAGCGACAGGAGAAGTAGGGGCGACAGGAGCACAAGGAATACAAGGCGTTCAAGGGATTATGGGGATACAAGGAAGTACAGGAATGACCGGACCAACTGGAGCAACGGGAGTAACCGGGATACAAGGTTCTCAAGGTATACAAGGCCCACAAGGACCAACTGGAGCAAGGGGAACGACAGGGGTTAGCGGTAGTGTAGGACCGGCCGGAGCGCAAGGGAGTCAAGGACCTATTGGAGCTGTGGGACCTACCGGAGCCACTGGTAGTGCAGGTTCAATAGGTTTCTTGGGAATAGCGGGAGCGACTGGAGCGACTGGCTTACCAAGCGGGGGCGGTTATTTCTTTTCTACTTCAACGAGTACAATTGCAGCGAATGCGTTAATACCAATTAATTCCGGATCTACAGTTTTTGGTTCTGGTGTCAGTTTAACAAATGCAACAACTGTAACGTTAAGTACGCCGGGAATCTATTTAGTAAGCTATTATTTTCAAGGCGATCCAACTGCTGGAAATGAAACGATTTCAGTGAGGCTTACTTTAAATGGAACACAAGTCGCAGGGAGTTTTATTTTTTATGTTACAGGAGGTACTTTTATATTAGAACCAGCAGTTTCGAATACGATGGTTATTGAAGTTACTGCTTCAAATGCAACTTTGTCTTTACAAAATGGTCCATTAGCTATCGACCATGTAACGACATTATCTGGTGTGATAACAGCTAGTTTAAATGTATTAAAAATAGTTTGATACGTTAGTTATAACGGGGGAGATGCTTGTGAAGGATCAAGATAAGTGTAGTAAGTTTCAAGCACCTATTCCTTTTCCGGCGTCAGGTATTACGGGACCAACAGGTCCAACGGGTCCGACAGGTTCTTTAGGTGGACCAACAGGACCACAAGGAATACAAGGCGTACAAGGGCCAATTGGTCCAACGGGTCCGACAGGAATACAAGGAGTGCAAGGGGTGCAGGGAGAAAATGGTCCAACTGGCCCAACTGGTTTAACTGGACCACAAGGTTCTCAAGGTAATCAAGGACCTATGGGAGAACGAGGCCCACAGGGAATACAAGGTGTTCAAGGAATACAAGGAGAAAGAGGTCCAACGGGTCCAACAGGTATTCAAGGAATACAAGGAATTCCTGGCCCAATCGGTCCAACCGGTCCAACAGGAATACAGGGCGTACAAGGAGTGCAAGGAGAAATCGGTCCAACAGGCCCAACAGGAATACAAGGTATACAAGGAGTGCAGGGAGAAATCGGTCCAACCGGTCCAACAGGAAATACGGGTATACAAGGTGTTCAAGGGGATTTAGGGAATAGTGGTTTACAAGGTGTAACAGGTATACAAGGTATTCAGGGACCGATTGGCCCGACTGGTCCAACAGGATCTCAAGGAATTCAAGGAGAACAAGGGCCAATGGGACCAACAGGGGCAACTGGCGTCCAAGGTTTACAAGGTCCACAAGGTGAGATGGGGCTAACTGGTCCAACAGGATCTCAAGGAATTCAAGGAGTGCAAGGTGTAATAGGTCCAATTGGCCCAACAGGTTTGCAAGGGGATCCAGGTCCAACAGGCTCGACTGGTCCAACAGGAGTAACAGGTCCAACAGGATCTGCAACAGGTCCAACGGGGGCAACCGGCCCAACCGGCCCGCCAGGAGGTCCGACCGGTCCAACAGGCCCAGCAGGATCACCAGGAGGTCCAACCGGTCCGACGGGAGCAACTGGTGCAACCGGGGCGACCGGAGCAACGGGAGCGACTGGAATTCAAGGAGTGCAAGGAGTACAGGGACCAACTGGAGCAACAGGTTTAACTGGGTTGCAAGGAGTGCAGGGACCAATGGGGGCAACTGGTCCAACGGGTGATCAAGGTATTCAAGGACCTCAAGGTGTAATGGGAGTAACAGGTCCAACCGGTCTACAAGGTTTACAAGGGATACAGGGACCGGTTGGAGTAACCGGCCCAACCGGCCCGCAAGGTGTGCAAGGGGCACAGGGGCCAATCGGGCAGGCAGGCCCACAAGGAATTCAAGGCATACAAGGTGAGCAAGGCGTAAGGGGAGCAACGGGTCCAACTGGTTTACAGGGGTTACAAGGGATTCAAGGCATACAGGGACCAACTGGACCCCAAGGAATCCAAGGAGTACAAGGGCTGAGCGGCATAACAGGCCCAACCGGTCCACAAGGAATTCAAGGCATACAGGGACCTCAAGGAAATATAGGTCCAACTGGTTCGACTGGAATCCAAGGAGTGCAAGGTCCAGAGGGTCCAACTGGTCCAACAGGGGCAACAGGACTACAAGGAATTCAAGGCATACAAGGTCCACAAGGCCCAACTGGTCCACAGGGCATTCAAGGAATCCAAGGAATCCAAGGGCCTATTGGTCCAACCGGCCCAACTGGACCGCAAGGAATTCAAGGGATAACCGGTTCGACGGGACCGACGGGGCAGGCTGGAGCAACAGGTCCAACAGGGGTAACGGGTCCTCAAGGTCCACAAGGAATTCAAGGACCACAAGGAGTAACTGGGCAGACGGGGGCAACTGGAGAGACAGGAGCAACGGGCTCACAAGGTCCACAAGGAATCCAAGGACCACAAGGGATAACAGGTCCAACTGGTGCAACCGGCCCGACGGGAGCGACGGGGCCAACCGGTCCACAAGGAATCCAAGGTCCACAGGGTGTGACAGGAGCAACCGGAGCAACCGGAGCGACTGGAGTGATAGGAGCAACAGGACCGACAGGAATCCAAGGGATACAAGGAATCACCGGAGCAACAGGGAGAACGGGAGTAACAGGCCCAACCGGGGCAACGGGTCCAACCGGCTTAACTGGAGCAACAGGATCATCTGCTATATCAACAGGTGGAGGCTATTTCTTTTCTACCTCAACGAGTGCAATTGCCGCAAATGCCAATATTTCAATTAATAGTGGATCTACAGTGTATGGAACAGGAGTATCTTTAACTAGCCCTACAACGGTTACTGTATCCACGCCAGGAATATATTTAGTAAGTTATTATTTTCAAGGGGATGCAACTGGTGGGAATGAAACGGTGTCTGTGAGATTACTATTAAACGGAACACAAGTAGCAGGGAGTTTTATACAAAACGTAACGACATCAACTGTAGTAATTGAACCAGCCATTTCAAATACGCTTCTTGTGAATGTAACGAGTGCCAATTCAACATTAATATTACAAAATGGTCCGTTAGGGGTAGGGCATGTAACGACCATAGCAGGTGCAATTACAGCAAGTTTAAATGTAGTGAGAATTTTATAAGAAAAATAAAAAACACAAGGAATGTCTTTTTAGACACACCTTGTGTTTTTGATGTTAAATGAACTATTTCTTTATCTTTTCGGCTGAAAAATATGTTGAAAGAAGTATTTGTGATGTAAGTTATCTACAACTTTATTTGCTTGATATGTGCGTTGTTTTTCTATTCGAAGTCTTTGCTCCATCATTTTGATTGCGTGATCAGATAAACGTAACATAGTACATTTCTCCTTTTCTATAAATATAGGTGACTTATTTGGTATCGATCCCATATTTATTATTAAGGAGGCAAAATGTGTAACATAGGCAAAAAGCACCTTCCTCTCCCATTACGCTTACGAGGTTAGCTGTCGGACTCGGGAAGTGAGAGTTTCCCTACTTAAATAAGATTCGCCCCAAGTAGCAAAGCTACAAAAATGGTTCCCCCGCTCCAAATTTTGGACTCAGCAAAAGGTTTTATAAAGTAAAAGATAACATAAATAAATTAATGAGTCAAACTATTTGTTGTTTTCTGATTTTTCAAGCGAAGTTAAAACCACTCCATCGGGTAATATGATCTCCTTTACTTCAATAAAGCCATGTTTTTTATATAAAGACAAAGCAGGTGTATTTTCTTTCCCTGTTTGTACAATATATGTTTTGGAAGGGGAGAACATGTCAAATACATAAAGTAGTAGTTTTGTTGCAATCCCTTTATGAAAATGATCAGGGGATACTACTAAACGATGAATATCCACTTCTTCTTCATCTATTTTAAAAGAAATAAAACCAGCAAGTGTATCTTCAAAAAAATAGCCGTAAAAAATTTCATCACAAGATTGAATATCGGCTACAGTATCATAAAGTCGAGGGATAGCTGTACTATTTATATATTTCGCCTCAATTTCATAAGCGGGTATTTGAATGCTTAAAATAGAAGTTGCAGTTTTGTGAGAAGTTGTTATTAATTTTTGAATCATAGAATAGAAACCTCCTTGTTGGCTGTATTTTCATAGATTTGACAAGATTTTTCTTTTTTGGATATAATAATTACATAGTTACACAATAAGTTAGTAGCTAAATTGAATTACACTATAATAGAAATGGAGGACTAAAGATGGGGTGGATTATCACATTAATAGTTGGTGCTATTATAGGTGCAATTGCAGGTTCTATTACAGGTAAAGACTTTCCTGCTGGCATGTTTGGAAAAATAATTGCTGGTTTATTAGGAGCTTGGTTAGGCGGTAAATTATTTGGAGATTGGGGTCCATCACTAGGTGGTATTCATATTGTACCAGCTTTATTAGGATCAATTGTTCTCGTTCTTATTGTATCATTTGTAGTGAAAGCTGCAAGGAAATAAAGAGTTATATTATGATAAAAAGCCCTATATAAGGGCTTTTCATCATTCGAAGAGGTGGTTTTATTGGAGAAAGTAAGTTTAAGAAAACGAGATAAGTTGAAAAAATTTTTTAGAGAACACAATTATTTAGCAGTGTTACTTGGGTTTGCACTATTGTTCATTAATATTTTATTACTAACAAAAATATCATTTGTTTTTACACCGTTTATCGTCTTTTTAAAAACAATTTTCTTCCCAGTATTATTAGCGGGCGTACTATTTTACATTTTGCATCCATTCGTTTCGCTTTTAGAAAAGAAAGGTGTTTCAAGAATCGTATCAATAGCCTCGATATACTTAATAGTAATTGGATTATTTGTGTTTTTAGTTTTAACGGTTATTCCAATTATTAAAGATCAAATTGATGCATTAATAGATAACTTACCGTATTTCGGTCATGAAATTGAACGAGCAGCACGTAGATTTGGGGAAAGTAATTTACTAGGAAAAATTCAGGAGAATTTAAATATTGATGTAGCGAGTATGGTAAAAGACTATACAGTTGATTTTACGAAATCTTTATCATCAGTAACAGGAAATGTAACTGGATTTTTAAGTACTATTACAGAGGTCGTTTTAACGTTTGTAATGGTTCCGTTTATATTGTTCTATCTTTTAAAAGATGGTGAGCAATTACCAAATCACTTTTTAAAGTTTATTTCAGAACAAAGACGACCAGCAGCGATGAGAATACTAGACGATATGCATTATGCGATTAGCTCGTATATTAGAGGACAAATTATCGTTAGCTTATTTATCGGTATTATGCTATTAATTGGTTACCTTATTATCGGTATTAAATATGCAGTACTACTCGCTATTTTAGCGATGATTGTAAATATCGTTCCGTACGTAGGACCAATTATCGCAATTACACCAGCGTTAATTATTGCGTTTATTGATTCGCCGGGGATGGTTTTAAAGGTAATTATTGTAATGATGGTTGTACAATTAGCAGAAGGTAAATTTATTTCTCCGCAAGTCATGGGGAAAAAGCTAGATATTCACCCGATTACTATCATTTTTATTATTTTAACTGCCGGAAATTTATTTGGAATTATGGGGATTATTTTAGCAATTCCAGGGTATGCGATATTAAAGGTGTTAGTAACGCATGGTTATCGATTTGTTAAGTTGAATACGTAGGAAAAAAAGCTAAAACAGTATTATCTGTTTTAGCTCTTTTTTATTAACAATTGATGTGCATATTGGCGTGCCCATTGATCCGCTTCTAATATAGCATCTAGTGAAGGATTTTTTACGTTATGATGGGCTTCAACTGTTTTGTAAATTGTTTTTTCAATATCGAAAAAGGCAATTTCATTTTTTAAGAATAGTGCATTCGCAATTTCATTTGCTGCGTTTAATACAGCAGGAGTAGTACCACCAATTTTGCCACATTCATATGCGTATTGTAGACAAGGAAACTTCTCTAAATCTGGTTTTTCAAAATGCAAACTACCGATTTCTAATAAATTTAATTTTTCAATGGATATATATTTTACCATGAAAAAACCTCCAAAGTTGTTTCGAGTATTTCTGCAAACCTATATAATATTAGACAATTGAAGTGGAAATTCCTGCTAAATAAAATAGAAAATTTTGGTTTGTTTAGAAGTGAAATGTGATAAACTGTAAAAAATAACGAAAAGCGATGAAAGAGAAGAGTACATATTCGAAACTTTTCAGAGAGCTGATATGTGGTGGAAATCAGTAAGGGATAAATATGGAATGGGCTCTGGAGCTTCTAACTGAAATGAGTAGGTAAAGACGGTTGCTTCACGTTAAGAAGTTGAAGTGAGCTAACAATAGCTAATTAAGGTGGTACCGCGGGAGTCTCTCGTCCTTTTTTAAGGATGAGGGGCTCTTTTTATTTTGAGAAAGGAGGAGTTAGGATGAGTGAGAAAATAATGTTAACTGGGATTAAGCCGACAGGTTATCCGCATTTAGGAAATTATATTGGCGCTATAAAACCTGCGTTGCAAATGTCAAAGAAGAATGAAGGAAAAGCATTGTACTTTATAGCTGATTATCATGCGTTAAATGCTGTGCATGATCCGGAGAAGTTCAGTAGTTATACGAAAGAGGTAGCAGCTACTTGGTTATCACTTGGACTTGGAGAAGATGTTATTTTTTACAGGCAAACAGAAGTGCCGGAGATTCTAGAATTAGCTTGGATATTAGCTTGCCTAACTCCGAAAGGGCTTATGAACCGTGCTCATGCGTATAAAGCGAAGGTGGAGCAAAATAAAGAAGCGGGTTTAGAGGTCGATGCAGGAGTGAATATGGGATTATATACGTATCCAATCTTAATGGCAGCTGACATATTACTATTCCAGGCTACGCATGTGCCAGTCGGAAAAGACCAAATTCAGCATATTGAAATTGCGCGTGATATCGCGACGTATTTTAATCATACATTCGGCATGACATTTACGCTTCCGGAGTATGTCATACAAGAAGAAGGAGCAATATTACCAGGGCTTGATGGAAGAAAGATGAGTAAAAGTTACGGGAATGTGATTCCGTTATTTGCGGAGCAAGAAAAACTAAGGAAATTAATATTTAAAATCAAAACGGATTCTTCACTTCCAAATGAACCGAAAGAACTAGAAACGTTATATACAATTTATAAAGAATTTGCGACAGAGGATGAAATGCAGTCGATGCGTGAAAAATATGAAACTGGCATTGGATGGGGCGATGTGAAAAAAGAGTTGTTTCGCGTTGTAGACCGTGAATTGGCTGGGCCTCGTGAGAAATATGCGATGTATATGAATGAGCCAAATTTATTATATGAAGCATTAGAAAAAGGTGCTGAGAAGGCACGGGCTATTGCGAAGGTAAATTTAGCGGAAATTAAAAAACGGATTGGATTTGAGAGGGGGCGCTGAGCGTTTCCTCTTTTTTCTCTATAACTTATTCGTCATATCGATGAGTAAAGCAAGGAGTTCGCATATTCTTTTGAAACTTATTAGTTGCATATATTAAAAAGTATGCTACTATAGGGTTACTTATTAAACATGTTTAATAAGTATAATGAAAGTCACTTAATAAAGATGTTTAATAAGTAGGGTTCATTTGATTACAAAGGAGATGATTGTATGAAAACAGAAAAAGAAAAGATGTTAGCGGGAGAAATGTATATTGCGGATGACGAAGAATTAGTAGCTGATAGGGTGGAGGCAAAACGTTTAACACGTCTTTATAACGAGGCAATGGAGACAGGAGATGAGAGGCGTTTTACATTATTAAATCAGCTTTTAGGTTCTTCAGCTGACGGGGCATCACATATTAAACCTACTTTTCGTTGTGATTATGGTTACAATATCCATATTGGAAAGAATTTTTTCTCCAATTTCAATTGTGTGATTTTAGACGTTTGTGAAGTGCGAATTGGGGATAATTGTATGTTTGCACCTGGTGTTCACATTTATACTGCTACTCATCCTTTACACCCGGTAGAGCGGAATTCTGGTAAAGAATATGGAAAGCCTGTAAAGATTGGTAACAATGTTTGGGTAGGCGGGGGAGCTATTATTAACCCTGGTATTTCAATTGGAGATAACGCTGTAATTGCTTCAGGGGCAGTTGTGACAAAAGATGTACCCAATAATGTAGTAGTTGGTGGTAACCCAGCTAAAGTTATTAAAACGATAGACTTATAGAAATCGTTTTTTATGAGTGCATGAATAAACAGATGTTGTATCGTATAGAAAATGTGAAAGATGTTTCATATAAAGAACAATAGTGCGGAAAATCGTACGAAGACATTACTTACTTCTTGAAACGCTCTTTTTCTTATTTGTTTTGCTGGTTTTCTCGTTTGCTGTAAGTTTCTCTCATCGGTTATACACAATTTTTAAGTATACTAGGGGAAGCATTCGGAATACTGCGAGTAGAAATATATCTTCTTTATTGCTTTAGAAAATGATGTATGATATATTGTCAACGCAACTTATTAAAAAGGTTTAATAAGTATGTTGATTAAGGTGGTGAGCGATTTGAGTGAACAATTTGTTACTCAAAAATCGATTAAAGAGACAATCCTTCGCGGCATTCGTAAAGTTCTTTTAGAGCGAGGTAGTGCAACGAAAGTTGAGCTTAGTAATACATTAGAAATTAGTTTTCCGACGATAAGTAAATTTATAGAAAAAATGAAACAAGACGGTGAAGTCACTTTAGCTGGTTTAGATGATTCAAGTGGTGGAAGAAGAGCGAAACGATATGAATATAATCCAGAATATATGTTAGGTTTAGCGATATTTTTAGAAAAAAATGAAACAAACTATACAATTTTTAACTGTTTAGGGGAAGTAAAAGAACAGGGGAGTACTTCAAGTATGTTAATTGATACGGGCGTAAATGTATTATCTAAACATATTGAAGGTCTTATCGCTACATTTCCGAAAATAAGCTCTATATCAATTGGTGTGCCTGGTTCGGTTGATAATGGTCGTATTTTTTATATTCCTGGATATGAAAAGTTCCAAAATTTTAATTTGAAAAGTCATTTGGAGGAACAGTTTTCTATACCAGTAGTAATAGAAAACGATATGAATGCTGCTGTTCTTGGTTATTATAAAAACACTGGAAACTATGATAATTCCTCTCTTGTATATTTGTATTCCGGTCAAAATGGTCCAGGTGCAGGTATTATGGTAAATGGAGATGTCGTACGCGGAAGCACATTTTTCTCAGGAGAGATATCTTTCGTCCCGCAGTATAATAAAAAAAATTTCTTGCAAGCTTTGAGAAGTGAAGATTCGAATAATCCAGAGGAATATAATATAGATGCTATTACTCGTTTAATCGCTACATGTATAGCTATTATTAACCCGCATGCCTTTATCTTCTGTGATGATGAAGTGAATCAATTTGTAATAGAGCAAATTGTAAAAAGTTGTCCGCAGTACATTCCGGCAGAACATATTCCGAAAATAACAGTGAGCAATTGGAAAGAAGATTATTTATATGGATTAAAAAGTCTAGGACTTGATCTTATGATTACGAGAACGAATAAAGAAAATTAAATGTGCTGGCAATGAAGCATCCAATTTTCAGTTGAATAACATAAAAGAAAAGGTGCCAATTATGAAAATTGAACATGTAGCAATTTGGGTGAATGATTTAGAAGGAATGCGTGATTTTTATAAAAAGTACTTTAATGGTGAAGAAAATAGCTTATATCACAATCCGAAAAAGCAGTTTGAATCTTATTTCATAACTTTTGAAGGTGGTGCGCGTCTAGAACTTATGAAGCGGGTAGGGATAGAGGATGCATTACAAACAGAAACAATAGGATATGCGCATATTGCTTTTTCTGTAGGTAGTAAAGAAAAAGTGAACGAATTAACGAATACATTAAGAGAAGCAGGATACGCTGTGTTAAACGGCCCACGAACTACAGGGGATGGTTACTACGAAAGTGTAGTAAGTGATCCTGAAGGAAATCAGATTGAGATAACGATCTAACATGAACAACCTCATTTCGCATTATCATGACGGGAGATGAGGCTGTTTTATTTTTATCTTTAATTGGAGTGATGAAAATGGCGAAGAATCCCCTCAATAACTGGATGAAGAGTACTAGGTAATTCATCAAGCGGAAAGAAACGTAATTCTTTTGATTCTGTTTGATCACATACAAGCTCACCGTGAAATTCTCGGCAAATATAAACAACGAGTACACCGTGTACTTGATCGCCATTTGGATAGATTTGAAAGAAATCTGGTCCTGAGTATGTACGGAATAGTTCTGGATTTTTAATAATAAGTCCAGTTTCTTCATATACTTCTCGCTTTAAAGCGTCTTCTAACGTTTCGTTATATTCCAAGGCGCCGCCAATAATACCCCAGCGGTTAAAGTCGGTGCGGAGCTGCAGCAATACTTCACCTTTTTCATTTACTATAATGGCGTGTGATCCTATTAAAATCAGTGGCTGATTTCCTACTAAATTTCTCATATCTTCAATATAACCCATAGTTGTTCTCCTTATATCTAGTAATAATTAGGAAGTTCTTTTAACATTCTTTCTGTTTTCCGTGCTGTAAAGGCTAAGTTATGATCATCTTTCGTTCTGAAAAATAAAGTGCGTAAAAAGGTTTTAATGTTGGCACATAAAATACAATACTCATTTAACGAAAGGCGTTTTCTAATTTGAGGAAGCCTTTTTATTTTTTTATGAATAATAGAAATTAACTCGTCTTGCGGAAAGTCATGATACAACATCGCTAGTAATGGCGTAACAATTCGTTCATCTTCGTTATTATGAAAAAGGTCAGATGGAATAAAGATTTTATTTAATAAGCAATGAATTAACTCCTCGTACCATTCAAAAGTTGTATACGTATTATGAACAATTTCCGTAAAGGCATCAGATACGTGAGCAAGACAATGAGCCCATCCTTTATTTTCAATATAGCCTCGAAAATCTGTTTCTAAGTTTGTATATGTAATGAGTTTGTTTTTTATTTCTTCGATATCCTCCTCAGTAAAAAAGTAGTGCGAGTTAGCGAATTGGAGTATTAACGCAATTAACGAAACAGTGTATGAACGGGTGAAAACTCCATCTGTATGCGGAGTGTAAATGTCACAATATAAATACTCATCACTTAAACAAGTATGTAAAAGCAATTTCAGCTGATCATCCATAAGAAATTCATGATGAATAAAATGTACAAAACATTTATATATAAGCTGGTAACGAACGTAACTATCAGTCGTTCCGATATACTGAAGCATATGGAGCGTTAATTCATTTATATCTATATGTCGCAGTTGCGTATAGTCATTTTGTTGTATAAGCTCTAACTGTTGTTGCAGCGCTGTAATATCCAATGGAGAACCTCCTCCGCACTTTAAAGATGCGATGTTTTCTAGTATTCTATATATTCAAGGACAATCCTGCTCATGCAAGGAGAACAAGTAGAAATTCAAGTATGACATAGATGAGGGAAGAATATGACGACCATAGAACAGTTAGAAAAACATTTTAAAATAAGAAGAAATGCTTCTTCTATCATGATAAAAGAAAATAATGCAGAGATTTTTACAGAAGAACAATTAAAGGAAATGATGCAATATTGCGTTGCTGAGGCTGAAGAAGAGGGAATAGAAAACTTACATTTTGAGATTTCTTCGAAAAGCCCCAATTATAATATGTATAAAAAATGTTTTGAAACGTATTCGTTTGAATATGTTACTGAAAACATCATTGTGTTTAAGGATCTATATAAAGTAGAAGATGTAGAAAGTGAAATTGATTTTAAGTTGATTGAAGAAGTTGGTGAAAATGCTTTTTATTCACTTTGGAACGAGATGACAGAAGAACAAGTCACTTATGATCAATTTGTAAATATGATGCTACAGGAAATTGGAGAGCAATGGAAAGAACATTGTTTAACTGCGAGTATTAATGAAGAGCCGATCGGAATTGTAATCCCACATATTGAAAAGGGGACGTTAGAAGAAGGAAAACTTATGTATTTCGCAGTCGCTCCAAATATGCGAAATAAAGGATACGAAGCAGCATTCTTTACAGGAGCAATGTTTGTATTAAAAGAAATAGGAGCATCTTATTATATCGGTGAGACAAATGTGCAAAATGAGTGGATGAAGGATATTTTTGAAAAGAACGGATGTCAGCTGCTTAGTTCTACTGAGCGGTATGTGAGGAAGTTTTAGGATGATGAATGATGTACTCTCTTGAACTCATTTCGAGGAAATCCATGTACAAATTTTGAACAAGTAAAAGAACTTTTTGCCTGTTTGTAAGATAAAAAGAAAAATGAGAACGACAAAGTAGATATTTGTATAATACAATAGGGTAAGGTTCGATTATAAGAGAAAGCGTTGGTGAAAGAATGGGGCAGCAAAGACATTGGTTACAAGCAACTGTAAAAAGAAATGAAGATAATACGTTACAAATAAAGTGGGAAAATAATATAGAGGAAGTTCGCATTTACTGGAGTACTTCGCCAGATCATATTGAAGAAAATGGAGAATTACTTGCAACGGTAAATGGAGAATCATCATATACAATTGAAAACCCGAGCGAAAATGAGCGTCCATATTTTAGACTAGTAGGTAGTAATGGACAAGCAGTGACAGTAGCTGAGCGTAGACTGCCATTACAAGGCGCGTTTAACTTCCGTGATATGGGAGGATATGAAACGACAGAAGGCCGTAAAGTAAAATGGGGTAAATTATACCGCTCTGAAGAATTAGCAGGACTAACAGAGTGGGATATTGCGTATTTACAAAAGTCTGGTTTAAAGTTAATTTGCGATTACCGTACAGACTTTGAAGTGAAGCATAAACCAAACCCTGAGATTACAGGAGCTCGTCAAGTGTGTTTACCAGTTATGCAAGACTTAGCAAAAGACTTGAACATAAATGAGTTTTTCCAAGTTGGTGACCTTTCTATGTTAGGCAAACCAGGCGAATACCTTGTGAAAATGAATCAAGATTTCGTAAGTGGTAACGAGGCGTTCGTAAGCTTCTTAAACTTAGCGCAAAACCCGGAAAACTTACCGTTAGTAAACCATTGTACAGCTGGGAAAGACCGTACTGGATTTGGATCAGCATTATTATTACTTTTACTAGGTGTACCAGAGAAAACAGTAATGGAAGATTATTTACTAAGTAACGGTTTCCGTGAAAAGTTAAACGAGAAAATGATGGCCTTTTTAGGTGCAAAACTACAAAACGATGAGAGTAGAGCGATATTAGGTGCGATGTTCGAAGCACGTGCTGAGTATTTACAAGCTGCGATTGATGAAGTGAAAAAGCAATATGGTTCAGTTGAAGCGTATGCTGAAAAAGCACTTGGCTTTACGAAAGAGTCATTAGAACAAATGAAAGTTTTATTGTTAGAAGATAAATAAAGAGGAGGGAGGCTGATTGGATTAGCCTCCTTTTCTTATTGTTGTTATAATTAGGCTATGAGAATATAGGAATTGAGGAGAACATCATGAAATACAAAGTTATATTATTCGACGTAGACGATACATTATTAGATTTCCCTGAAACGGAAAGACACGCATTACATAATGCGTTTATACAGTTTGGTATGCCTACAGGGTATACTGATTATCTTGCAAGTTATAAAGAGATTAGTAATGGGTTATGGAGAGATTTAGAAAATAAAATGATTACGTTAAGTGAATTAGCGGTAGATCGATTTAGACAATTATTTGCACTTCATAATATAGAAGTAGATGCGCAGCAATTTAGTGATGTATATCTTGAAAACTTAGGGAAAGAAGTACATCTTATAGAAGGTGCAGTGCAATTATGTGAGAATCTACAAGATTGCAAGCTAGGCATCATTACGAATGGATATACGAAGGTGCAACAATCTAGAATCGGAAATTCGCCTTTATGTAATTTCTTTGATCATATTATTATTTCAGAAGAGGTTGGTCATCAAAAACCAGCACGTGAGATTTTTGATTATGCATTTGAAAAGTTTGGGATTACGGATAAATCAAGTGTACTAATGGTTGGAGATTCGCTCACTTCTGATATGAAAGGCGGAGAAGATTACGGCATTGATACGTGTTGGTATAATCCGAGTTTGAAAGAGAATAAGGCAAGTGTTAAGCCGACTTATGAAGTGAAGAGTCTGCTGCAAATTTTAGAATTTGTAGAAGTGGCGGAAGAAAAGGTAGTTTCATTTTAATCGTGTCGATATTTGTTGATAAGTCGATATTCTTTGTCGAATCGTCGATATATCGAAAAAATCGTTGATATATTTTAAGTTACGGTAGATATATTGGCAAAATCGTCGATATAATTTGAGTTGCGTTCATTTTATAGGTACGATCGGTGTAATAACTAGAGGTGAGTGAAAGATGTTAACGTTTTTATTTGAGTTAGACAAGAATATCCCACAGAAAGATGAGCCGCGGTATGATGCTTATTCAAAAGGCTTTATCGAAGGGGATGTAACGATTCGCGTGAGTGACAGCGTGCTTTTTCAAAAGTCATGCATGAAGGTCGCAGAGCTTGGCATTTATTTAGGGCAGTGGATGGAGCAAGTGCAGCACGGGCAGAATGTACATATGAATTATGAAACGCCTGACCGTGATGAGACAATTCTTAGTTTCTTCTATGAAGAGGACAATCAATGGAGAGTTTCTTCCAGTTGGCAACAATTTGAGGTTCAGGAATGTATTTCTACTACAGCATTAGTGGAGAGTGTTCAGCGTTATTTATATGAGTTAAATAAAGAACTGCGCGCGTTAGAATATCCTGTGACGTTTGATCAGTACTTAAGAGGAGAGCGGGTGATGCAGCTTTCTTACAAACGACTGTGTGATAGTAAAGCGGATACGGTGCCTATTGAGGTTTACAATGGAAGTGACAGAGTAGGCACAGTACGAGGCTATTATAAAAATACGTTGATGAGAGTGCTAGATTTCATTCCGAAAGTCGGTAGTAATATCATTTATGAAATAAAGGATAGCAAGGACAATATTCGCGTCATTGCAAAGGATGTAAGTAGGCAGCGCCAAAGAAAGATTTTAGTAACATATAAAGATAATCATGATGCAGAGCATGAAATACTTGTATGTGACGGAAAGTTATTGGATGCAAATTTCTTATTTACCTTTACATATAAGAGAGAAGAATTTGTTGTTCATAAAACTACTTTTGGGATGGGAAAGTTATTACGAAAAGGCTATGTAATTGCAGATTGGAATATTCGTCTTGAGGAAGATATGTATCACATCGAGATGAATGTATACGATGAAGATTATATAGAAGACCAATATTTACTGTTGGGCGTATTTCATGCGGTTTTGTATGGGTGATCGTTGTATAAATGAAAAATACCGGTATTCTTTGTGAAAAGAATGCCGGTATTTTTATTTATCCTCAAAAATAAAAACTTCATCAATCGTACTATGAAGTGCCCTCGCAATATCGTGAGCAAGCTGCAAGGAAGGGTTGTATTTTCCTTTTTCAAGGTGGCTAATTGTTTCACGACGTACACCAACACTCTTTGCTAAATCTTCTTGTGTCATGTTCAATTTGGCGCGGTATTCTTTTATTTTCGTTACGAACGCCATGGTGCATCTTCCATTTCATCAACTGGTTTATCGTAAAAGAACATAGAGAATCCGAACGTAAGAATAAGTGTGCCGAAAATAAGAGCGATATCAATTTCTTGTAGCACCGGGTTTGGAAATAACATTTCAATGAACATAATGATAGCGGTAGTTAGTAACGTAACGATAAAGGCATTGCGGCACGATTTATTAACGATTTGTTCAAACAGTTCATCGTGTTGAACCGTTCTATATGAGGTGAAAAAGGAGAAGAAACAAAACATAGTAAACAATCCTTTTTCATAAAAAAAGCCAAGAAAACCGAAGAAACCGAGAAATCCTAAATATTTTATCCAAGTTGTTTTCATGATAGGGCCTCCTAATCATTTTAGAAATAATTAACATTATGTTATAAATATATCACATATGGATAGGAATGGTAATAATAGTTTTTTAGTTTGCTTCATAATAATAGTAAAAAGAGGAAATATGCTGCGAAATAAAGAGGATAATATTGTAAAATGGTTGTAAGGAGGGGGAGGAAGGTATGCTAAATTGGATCATGATCGTTGTATTACTTGTAGTGATTACTGTAGTCGCGACGGTGTTAATTGGGCGAAAGGGTGATGCAAATTATAGTAAAGCGACAAAGGGGAATATTAGAAGGCTTACGATGATTTATATTATACTAGCTGTCGTTTTAATCGTTGGGTTAGGTCTGTATATTTATTTTAAAGGTTAAAAACTGAAAAATACAAAAATATAAAAATATAAGTATGCTATAATGTTGATATAGTTATTTGGTAATTAAGGAAAGGATTGGATGGAATGATTGAAATTATGAATGTGTCAAAAAGTTATAATGGTTCTACCTATGCAGTAAAAGATTTAAGTTTATCTGTGCCTAGCGGAGAAATCTTTGGATTTTTAGGGCCAAATGGTGCCGGTAAATCAACGACAATTAAGATGATTACTGGTATCCATGGGGTGGACAAAGGGACGATTACGATTAACGGTATAGATATTATGAAAAATCCGATGGAAGCGAAAAAGACGTTTGGTTATGTCCCAGATAGTCCAGATATGTTTTTACGATTAAAGGGAATTGAATATTTAAACTTTATGGCAGATATGTATGAAGTGCCGAAAGAAGTACGCCAAGAACGAATTGAGTCCTTAGCGAAGAAATTTGATCTTTATAATGCTTTATCAGATCAAATTCAAAGTTACTCGCACGGTATGAGACAAAAGATTGTTATTATTGGTGTGCTCGTGCATGAGCCAGATGTATGGATTTTAGATGAACCGTTAACGGGGCTTGATCCGAAATCTGCATATATTTTAAAAGAAATGATGAGAGAACATGCGGATAAAGGAAAGATTGTATTCTTCTCTACACACGTATTAGAAGTGGCAGAAAAATTATGTGACCGCGTCGCGATTATTAATAAGGGGAATTTGCAGTTTAAAGGGAATTTAGATGAAATGAGAGATCATTTTAAATCCAACGAATCACTTGAAAAAATGTTCTTGGAGATGACGGGCAATGAGTAAAATTTGGACGTTAACGAAAGTATTATTGAAATTAAATTATGCAGATTTTATAACAGATAAGAAGAAGCGATGGGCGTATGTATTTTCATTTGCAGCTATTTTATTTGTCGGCTTTTTACTGTTTGGTTCTATTACGCATGCAATGTATGAGGGAATGATACATTTAGGGCAAGATCCAGGAATGATTATCGCAATGGGACTTGCGATTGCGAGTATATGGGTATTTTTAATGAGTATTACGAACATTTTAACTGTATTTTACTACAGCAATGACATTGAAATGTTATTACCATTACCATTAAAACCAGCGCAAATTATTTCAGCCAAATTTTTAACGGTATTAATTACACAATACGTAATGAGTTCATTTATTTTATTACCGATCTTTATTACGTACGGTTTAAAAAGTGGCGCATTTATTACATATTACATATATATGATTTTCATTTACTTACTCTTCCCAATTGTGCCGTTAGTACTAGCTTCGTTACTGATGACAGTTATTATGAGGTATACAAATATAGGGAAAAATAAAGACCGAGGAAATATATTTATCGGAATCGTAAGTATACTATTTATTGTAGGAATTAACGTATTTTTGCAGTGGAAAAATAAAAGTTCGTTTTCTGAAGATGCAATTGCGGATTACCTTGCAAACAACCAGTCTTCTCTTTTAGTACAAATGACAAACTATTTTCCAACTACATATTTTGGAGCAGTAGCATTAGTAGAAAATGCAAATTGGAAGGGGCCTTTATACGTAATAATCTTTGCACTTATTTCATTTGTATTTTTTATGTTGTTTTATTACATTGCAGAGCGTACATATTTAAAAGGGGTTATTGGACTTTCAACGAGTACAGCAAAAAAAGAAGTCATTTCAGCAGAAGGTTTACAAAAATCAACGGTACAAAGTTCACATTTGAAAGCGTATGTGAAAAAAGAATTTAAAACGTTATTCCGTACACCACAATTTTTCTTAAATTGTATCGTACAAACTTTCGTTATGCCGATTATGTTGTTCTTCGTTTTATTTGTACAAGATGGAAATTTAAAATGGGTTACGAGTTATATTAATAATCCAAAATCAGCAGGGCTTGCAATTGGCGTTGGCCTTTGTGCCTCTCTATTCTTAATGGGAAGTAATGTCATCGCAACAACTTCATTCTCACGTGATGGAAGCTCTTGGTTTGTGAATCGATATTTACCTGTAAAAGCTTCGGATATCTTTTTTGCAAAAGCAATCACGGCTTGGTTAATTAATGTAATTATTTTAGCAGTGTTCGGTATTACGATGGCAGTTGTAGCGGGAATTTCTCCTGTTTTCATGTTACTGTGGTTTTTACTAAGTGCGAACGGCTTACTGTTAATTAATTTAATTGGTACACGCTGGGATGCACAAACTGCAGATATACATTGGGATACAGAGCAGAAATTATTTAAGAGCCGCTATACAACTTTGTGGAATTTTTTAGCTAATATTTTAATAGCTTTAGTTATTGTAGCGGGAGTAAGTCTATTATACTTCTTCCTTCAAGTGGGACTGTGGGTTATGTTTATCGTTTTATTTGTAATGTTTACGATTGTAAATTATATCTTTATTAAAATTTTAAAATTAGGTGCAGAACGTATATTGTCAAATATTGAATAAAAAGATAGATCCTCTGTATTCGTGCAGAGGATTTATCCATAGGTGGAGGAGAAAAGGTGAAGAAAATAGCAATTGTAACAGGGGCCACTCGTCTGAATGGAATTGGTGCAGTTGTATGCAAGGTGCTTGCTCAAAAAGGAATAGACATTTTTTTCACGTACTGGTCTCAGTATGATAAAGCGATGCCGTGGGGAATGCATGACAAAGAGCCCTTTTTGTTGAAAGAGGAGATTGAAAGTTACGGTGTTCGATGTGAAATGGCAGAAATCAACTTATCGCAGTCGTATTCGCCCAATCGTTTGTTTTATATGGTATCAGAACGGTTAGGTGATCCATCTATTTTAATTAATAATGCAGCGTATGCTACTCATACGAGAATTGAGGAATTAAATGTAGAACAGTTAGATAAACATTATACGGTTAATGTTCGGGCTACTATGTTATTAAGTTCATTATTTATAAAACAGTATGCAAGCAAGGCGAGTGGAAGTATTATTAACCTTACTTCAGGGCAGTCACTAGGGCCGATGCCTGATGAATTAGCATACGCAGCAACGAAAGGAGCAATTGAAGCATTTACAAAATCAGTAGCACCAGTTGCGATGGAGAAGGGGATTACAGTAAATGCTGTTGATCCAGGACCGACGAATACAGGATGGATTACAGAGGAGCTGAAGCATCATTTAGTATGGAAGTTCCCGCAAGGTAAAGTAGGAGAGCCGGTGGATGCTGCGCGCTTAATATCTTTTTTAGTAAGTGAAGAAGCGAAATGGATTACTGGGCAAGTTATTCATTCGAATGGTGGTTACTCATAAATATATTATGTTAACAATTGTTGAGAAACAAAAAAACGAAAGAAAATTTTATTTTTTTGTATAAATAAAATGTCAAGAAAGATAAAAATTTGATAGAAGAGTATATCGTCATATGAAGATCGTAATGCTTCATATGACAATATACTCTTTTTCTTTTACTACAGAGAAGAAAAATGAAGTAGAAGAAACTCGAATATTCAAATTGATTTATCAGTTTTTGTACGTATTATTATGAAGATTACTGTCGGAAAGATGGTAATTCGTATGAAAAGGGATTTTTTAAGGGGAAATCGAATCGTAAAGGGGAGGATAAAAACGTAAACATAGGGGGATTTATATGAAAATGAAAAAGGTCGCTATCGCATCGATAACAATTGGTACAATGCTTACTATGGCAGCTTGTAGTCCGTCAGCAGATAAAGAAACAGAAAAGAAAGAGCAAGTAACTGCGCAAAATGAAGGAGAAGTAAAAACGACAAGTACAGATGAAACGTCAAAAACAACGAAAGATACTGACAAAGAAACAAATACTTCTTCCAACGAAAAAACAGATAAAGATGCAAAAAACACGAAAGAATCATCAGGAACAGAAAGTAACGGTAAAACGTCAACTCAAAACGAGAATGTAAAAACAAAAGAAAAAGAGACGACAGGAAAGACGAATGATCAAACGACTAGTGGGAAAACAACAGATCAAAGTACAAGTACAAACTCAGACGGAAAAACAACGAAAGATCCTAAGAAAAGTGTAGCTGTGAAAACGAGTGTGAAAGAAGTTGCTGCATTAGTTGATAGCTTAGATAAGCAATTAGCTGCTAATCCGAAATTAGAAACAGTAAATAAACTTGGAAAACAAATTAATGCAAAGTGGGATGTAATTGAGAAAGAGTTAGAAACATCACACCCAGCTGAATATAAAACAATCGGACAAAGTATGTATCCATTAATTGTAGGAGCGGAGAAAGAAAAGATAGATATTACTAAAATGAAGTCATTAACGACGAAAACGAAAAAAGATTTAAATCAGTTATTGACGAAACTTTCGTAGTTTCAAAAGCCTACTTGTGTGAGTAGGCTTTTTTTACGTTGAGAGTGTAATGAAGGTTTATGGGAATCATAATGAAAAAGGATGGTGATAAAAGTGACAATCGATCGAATTTGTACAATTGGTCCAGCAAGTAATAATAAAGAAACGTTAGCGCAGTTAATAAGCAATGGTATGAAAATTGTTCGGCTAAATTTATCACATGGGACGCATGAAAGTCATAAAGATATCATTCGTTTAGTGAAATCATTAGATGATTCTATTAAAATTTTAGGCGATGTACAAGGTCCTAAAATAAGGTTAGGTGAAATGAAAGGAGAACAAATTACACTTCAGGCGGGAGATTCTTTTATTTTGCATACGCAACCAGTTACAGGGAGTAGTACGGAAGCAAGTGTTGATTATGAAGGGATCGCGAATGATGTGAAAGTCGGAAGTAGAATTTTAATGAATGATGGTGAAGTTGAGTTAATCGTTGAGAAAGTAAGTACGGATAAAATAGAAACGAAGGTGAAAACAGGTGGTAATATCTCCTCTCATAAAGGGGTGAACTTACCAGGCGCAATCGTTCGTTTACCAGCTATTACAGAGAAAGATAAAAAAGATATTCAGTTTCTTTTAGAAGAAGGTGTTGATTTTATCGCATGTTCTTTCGTAAGAAAACCTAGCCATATAAAAGAAATACGAGATTTTATACAACAGTATAAAGAAACGTCACCTAATTTAATTGCAAAAATAGAAACGATGGAAGCGATCGAGAATTTTCAAGATATATGTAAAGAAGCAGATGGAATCATGATTGCAAGGGGAGATTTAGGAGTTGAGTTACCGTTTCAATTTATTCCGCTCTTGCAAAAAATGATGATTCAGGAATGCAATCGAACGAATACATATGTTATTACAGCGACACAAATGCTTCAATCTATGGTAGATCATTCTATTCCAACAAGGGCAGAGGTAACGGATGTGTTCCAAGCTGTACTGGACGGGACGAATGCCGTTATGCTTTCTGCTGAAAGTGCTTCAGGAGAGCATCCGGTTGAAAGTGTGAGTACACTACGTCTCGTTTCTGAATTTGCTGAGCATGTGAAAAAAGACGGTCCTTTTGCGATGAAAGATGTACTGGAATTGCTGCATAAGTCTTTGGATGGGTGATGAATAAAAAGAGGACGGATATGTATCCGTCCTCGTGTTTTTCATTCATTCATTCTACTCTTGCTCTTGCTCATCCAAAATCTTTTCAAACGCAGCAGATACTTTTTCAAATTCCTCGTCATTCTCAATATATGAGAATTCACTATCTTCTTCTACTTTTAAAAAGAAAATATCAATGTCTTCCTCGGTTTCTGTTTGGATATCTTCAACAAAGGCAACTGCAATATATTCTGCACCTTCGACATCCATCGCTCCAAGTACTTCTACTTCTTGCTCTTCGTTATTCTCATCACTAAGCGTAAACACTTCGCCAACTTCAATATCAGACATATTCATTCTCCTCCTGTCCAACTCTAATAAATAGAGCGTTTAAACTGCATACATACTAATATAGTTTTCCATGAAAAATGAATTTCATACATAGGAAAAATCAAATTCTACTTCTTTTGTATGGGTATGCAGCTATAAGGAGCGCATGTTATCTTATTCAACCCATTCAACAATTGCATCCATAGTCTGTCTTGTTTTATCACGTTTTGGCTCTTCTTTACGGTAACCAAAGGCAACCATTACAGATACTTCAAAATTATCTTCTTTAATAATGCCTTCTTGACGAAGTAAAGAATCTACTTTCTCTTTATCAAATCCTTCTATGGGACAAGAATCAATGCCAATTTGAGCTGCGCTCGTCATCATATTACCTAAAGCAATATAAGTTTGCTTAGATGCCCAATCAAATACAGCACGATCAGATTGTAATAAGTTAAAATCTGTTTCCTGGAACTTTTTGAAGAATTCATATCTAATTTTTTGCACGTCTTCAGGTAATTCAATAATATCATTCATCATATGTTTAATATAATCTGCATCATAATGCATATCTTTAATATTTCTTGAAAGAACAATGACAAAGTGGCTAGCTGTTGCAAGTTGCCCACCAGCGCCCCATGAATATGGTTGTAGTTTTTCTCTTAATTCTTTATTTTGTACGATAACAAATTTCCAAGGTTCATATCCGAAAGAAGAAGGGGATAATCTGCCTGTTTCTAAAATGAATTTAAAATCTTCTTCTGAAATTTTGTGCATAGGATCGAACGCTTTACATGCATGTCTGAAATGAAAAGCATCCATAATTTTTTCTTTTGTAGTTTGATTTGTATTTGTCATAAAAGTTCCTCTTTTCATTAATTTATTTTGTAACCAAATTATATTTTTAAAGTAACATAGAAACAAGTACGCACATTTATGTGGTATAGTATCAAAAAAGATACTAATGTTAAGGGAAGGGATTTATTATGGATTGTTCAAACGAAAATAATGTAAATTACCCGTTTTTAAATAAATATTCTTGTCCAGTGGAAGCGATGGTTGAGGTCATTGGAGGGAAATGGAAAGGGGTAATTTTGTATCATCTATTAGATGGGACGAAGAGGTTTAATGAATTAAAAAGATTAAAACCTAATATCACACAAAGAATGTTAACATTACAGCTGAGAGAACTTGAAGCAGATGGTATCATACATCGTGAAGTGTACCGTGAAGTACCTCCAAAAGTAGAATATTCGTTAACGGAGCTTGGTGAATCGCTTCGTCCAATGATTCTATTAATGATGGAGTGGGCGACTCATAATATGGAGAAAGTTTTGGAGAGTAGGAATACGAAAAATAATAGGAAAGAGTTGTAGAAATAAAAGGTGTTTTCCATATGTGAAGACACCTTTTATTTTCATGTTTTTACTTTTTAACATCAACTGCTGAAATTGCGAAGTCATGCAAGTTTACAGTTTTGCCATACCAATCAGCGTGTTTAAAAACAACACCTTTTCCATATCCTTCAGTTGAAGTATGTTCCCATAGCGTTGTTGAATAGCTAGCAGTAGGGGATGCTGTACTTACAGAAGAAATTCTATTTTGCCAACTAAGAGGCAAATTTTTAAAACCGCTACTAAGAGAAAAATACTCGCCACCTTTATTTGCATGTTCATAGAAATCTGTATTATTAGGTCCGCTTCCTCCGACACCAAGAGGAGTGATTGTATGATTCAACCTTTGTTTATCTTTTTTAATAAAAGACTCTAAACTTTCTTTGGTCGAAAATCCATAAGATAACCAGTTTCCATTTTGATTTTGTTTCGGTAGAACTAAAGTTATTTTTATGTCTTCCTTTGATGGAGCATCCAATTTGTTAAACGAATCTACAGTCTTTTCATCTACAGTTACATATTCAAAAGAGGTAATCGAATAACCCTTTTCGGTACTAGCTGATACTGATCCTAACCCTACAGTTAATGATGAAATGGCTACCACTGCACCTACTATCATTTTTTTTAGCATGAATTCATCTCCTTTACACTTAGTTTTTTATATAACTAAAATGTATGTTAATTTGAATATTTTATAAATATTTAGAAATTCATAAAAATTAAACATAATATTCTTTTATTGGTCTGGGGTAAGGAGGGTAATTTGAAAAAGGATTTACTTAAAAAGTAAATCCTTTTTGGGTGTTAGCAATAACGTTATTATGTAAATTTTGCAATTTGCTAACTGACTTCAAAACTCTACTGATTAAAGTTTCATTTTATCCTGTTATGAATCATACACTTCTTTTGCATTCATAGAAGCCGCATCTAATAAAAGGAAAATGGCTGCTATAATATGTAGAACGATTACTATATAAGGAAAGAAGGCAACTAGAGTAACGATAATGCCAATATAATGAGGGTACGTATTCATGTCTACTTTTTTAGCTAATAAAATAGTAGTGATATGTAACACAATCAATAAAAGTAAAGGTATCCCATATAGGTTAACGTGACTTAGAAATAAATAATAACAAGGAAGTAATAAAAGATGATAGATCCCTGTAGTCCACTTTAGTGCTTGGATGTAGGTTTTCAAAGTGAATCCTCCTAAAATAATTCATATCTATATATTACCAAAAATAATAGGTAACTGGATATTGTTTATTTGTAGCTTTTAATAGATTATAATAATTTTATGTAAACTAATTGTTGGGTATCTATAAAATAGAAAAACCACCTCAATAAGGGGGAATGGACGTTATCCACATCGATCAAACAGTAAGTAATAAATATTTGACTAGATTATTGAGTTAATCTCAGTTATTTAAAAACTTGTATACGAGATTCTATAAATGTATGAAGACGCTTTTCGTTTAAGGGATAATATATCCATTGTTTTTAGGGAACAGTAATTCAAAACTTAAAACAATGGAGGTTATACTAATGCAAAAAGTACTTTTTTCTTTCTTTTGTATATTTTGTTTTGTAATTGGAAGTTCTTTCACTGTTCATGCTTTTTCTCCAAAGCAGTTGCCGGTTTCTCAAACATCAGATCGATGGAAAATAGAAATTAAGCAACCTGATAAAAAAACTGGTTTAGTTACATCTAAAAAGGATGTTTTTGATACGTATGGTTTCGAGGTTCAAGATATTGGGAAGGACGCTTATCATGTAACGGTTGAAGTATTTCGAAATGAACCACATTCTCAAACGAAGTATGAACTTTTCACTTCTAAAAAAGATCATGTGTTAAGTAAAGAAGTTGCTTTTAATCATGCGAATTTTCCTATATCCGTTCAGTCTAATGAACTTGAAGTTATTATAACTTGGCAAGAGAGGCCTTCGAGAACATTAGAAAATGGACAAAAAGATTGTGAAGCGGCGAGAAAATATAAACAAACATTTACATTTAAACAAAATTAAATTGTGCGTAAAAACTCCATTATTTGTTAATGGAGTTTTTTATTCTATCATTTACATTTTGAGAATACTTCACAGTCATAACGTAGTAGGCGTAGTAAAGTACTTATTTAGTGTATTGTCTTTCAAAGAAGAAAGCGGAACCTTCACTTCACTACCTTCCTTCATATTCCGCAGCACAACAGTTTCTGTACTAAGTTCTTCTTCCCCAATAATAAGCACATAAGGGATATTCTCTTTATTTGCATAATTAAGGGCGCGTTTTAATTTGCGTCCCGCTAGTTCAAGTTCGATTTTTAAGGAAGTGGTAGAACGTAATTGCTGGGCGATTTGTAAGCATTGTAATTCTGTTCCGAGCGGGATGATAAATACATCCGCTGTAGATGATACTGTTTCTTTCTGTGATAGTGCTGTATAAATAACGTCTAAACCGAATGAAATACCGACTGTTGGATAGTTCATATCATCACCACGGAATGCTCCAATAATATTATCGTAACGACCACCGCTACCGATGCTAGATGTAATTGATCCATCTTTTAAAAAGATTTCATATACGGTACCTGTATACATTGTGAGTCCTCGCGCTAAAAACGGATTAAATATAGCATTTTCATTTATTCCAAGTGCGATTAAATATTGCTGTAATTGTTGTAATTCGTTTACTCCATCGGCAACGAGTGGATTATTGAAAGCTTCTTTAAAGTCAGCAATTGAAAGCTGTAGACAAGATAATACGGTATTACATATCGTATCAGCCATTTCTTCAGAAATTCCGCGCTCTAATACATCTTTTTGTACGCCATCAATCCCAATCTTTTCGATTTTGTCTAATGATAAAATGACGTCACTTGTTAATTCAGTAGGGATGTTAATGGCCTGAAGAATACCATTTAACAATTTGCGGTTATTATATTGGATCGTTACTTCTAAGTTTAACGTTCGGAACAGTTCAAACGCCATGCTCATAAGTTCCGCTTCTGCCATGACAGATTCAACACCGACAATATCAACGTCACATTGTATAAACTCACGAAATCTCCCTTGTTTAATAGGGCCATCTCGAAATACTTTCCCAATTTCATACCGTTTAAAAGGAAGGCGTATGTTTGGATTCATTGCCACAACTTTTGCGAATGGAATTGTCAAATCGTAACGTAAGGCAAGTGCGCGTTTTCCTTGATCCTGAAGTGTATATATTTCTTTTAATATTTCATCACCACCGCCGTACTTGTAAGACATAAGTTCATACATATTTAATGTCGGCGTTTCTAACGGTTTACATCCGTATCGTTCAAACGTGTCTTCGCACGCTCTTTTAATTTTATTTCGTAGTACTTGTTCCTCTGGTAAATAGTCTTTCGTTCCTTTTACATTTCTCATTTCCACCATAATCACTCCTTTTTAAATTAAAAAAAGCTATGCAGGTATAAAAATACCCACATAGCTTTATAAACGCTTCGTGGGTCAACAGGAAAAGCCCTGTACCCACGAAGAAAAATTTTTCTTCGGATACACGGCGTTACGTATGATGATGAAGTTGGAAAGAAATATTAAAATTTTGCATTACAAATCTCTCCTTAACAATAAGTTTTTCCAAATTATATCAGATGATTTTTGAATTATCAATATTTTTAGTTTTGAAATATACGTGAAGTTATGTAGGAGAAATGGAAAAGGGTGTATAATAAAACTTAATAATATGAAATAACCGTTTAAGGAGATCACTATGAAAAAAGATAAAACAAATGCGATGCGAATATTAGATAAAGAGAAAATTGAATATTCGATGATGTCATATAATCCAGACGATGGGAAAATTGATGGCGTATCAGTAGCCGAGAAAATTGGACGAGAAGTGAGAGAAGTATATAAAACGTTAATCGCTCAAGGGAATAGTAAAAATTATCATGTGTTTATCATCCCGGTAGATGAGGAACTAAATTTAAAAGCTGCCGCAAAAGCAGTAAGTGAAAAGAAAATTGAAATGATTCCTGTTAAAGATATTACGAAAGTTTCAGGATATATTCGCGGCGGCTGTTCACCAGTCGGAATGAAGAAGTTATTTTCTACATGTATTGATGCGAGTGCCCAATTACTTGAAACGATGATAGTAAGCGGCGGAAAAATAGGTATACAAATTGAGCTGAAAGTGGATGACTTGGTGAAAGTGACGAGAGCGCAGTTTGGTGAGGTAACGAAATAAATATACATAGGGAAAGAAGTTCTAGTTTAGATAAACATTTATAGGATAATTAGTCCATTATGGGGCTGATTATCCTTTTTATTTATATGTCTATATTAAAATGATTAAATATTGAATATTCAGTTTGAAACAGACTGTAATATGAATCATTTGTTTGGCTTTGGGGGGAGGACAATGCCTCGTTACAAGGAATTTAAATAAACAAGAGTTACCCTTAAAGATAGCAAAAGGACTGGAGAGTGTTTTAATGAGTTTTCAAGAAATACCCATAAGAAAGCATATATTGGTAATGCTAGTATTTTTGAAAAACCCCACGCATAAGAGTATGCAAGATTTTATACAGTTTTTTGGCTAATCGAGTAACAAACAAGAACCATAAAACGATACCAGAATAGGAATGTATAGAATATGTATAGATTCATAGAACTAAAAAAGAAGGTTCCCTTGTGAGAGCAGGGTTCTCCTTTTTTCATGCTACTGATAATAGGACGTTATGTTAACCTGATATGTATAGAATATACATCTAAAAATATGAACAAATCAGTTACCTCAAATGGTACAATAAGGAAAATGATTAGATATGAAGGAGAAACTATATGAAAGAAAAGACTTGTAATCAATGCGGAATATCATTGACAAAATCCCTTCTGAAATCTGTGGGAGGCAGTGTTGGTATTTTGAATAAACCATCCCAACATGCTGTTGTAAATGCAACGTATAGTAAGGTAATTCCATATGTTTGTTCCAAATGTGGAGAAGTTCGTTTCTTTATTAATGATCCAGAAAAATATAAAGAATAGTAAACCTTCTCTTAAATAATGGGGGATTGCTATGGCGTTTTATTTTATAGGAGGAGGTAGGGGAATTATGGGGAAAGAAATACTGTTTGATAATGAAGGTGTGATTCTAAAGCTAAATGGGGTAACAGGATTACTTGCATTTAAACTAAAATTAAAAATGCCTTATAACACGATCAAGAGTGTCTATGTTGACTATTTTGATGCTCCACAATGGATGCTTCGTATGCCTGGAACATCAATTTCTTCTCTCAATATTTTTGAAGGAAGTTTTAAATATGCTGACGAATGGTACTTTCTCTCTTATGAAAATAGAGTCCCTCTCGTAATGATTGAATTAGAAGGTCATGAAAAATATAAATATATCTTTTTTGAGATTGATGATCCTACCAAAATAGCCGCAGATATTAGAAAACATATAAAAGATTTTTAATTATTGTTGCACCTATCTATATATTACTTCCGCTAATGAGACGTTATGTTAACCGAGCATGTATAGAATATTCATCTTATGTTGTTCCATTAAAGGGCCAGTTTAATTCAGCAAAAAGGAAAATTTATTAGACATAGAGAAATACAAGTTTGTTAGCAATTGAGTAAGTTAAGGAGATTATATTTATAATGAATACTATAAAAACCACAGGGTGCTTTACTATTGTTGATAATAATGAAGGCAAAATATTGCTAGTTAAACGAAATGATTATCCTATCTGGGATTTGCCTGGGGGAAGATTAGAAGAGAACGAACAGTTAGATAAATGCGCTATAAGAGAAACTGAAGAAGAAACGGGCTATATAATTGCTATTGAACGTAAAATAGGAGAATATCACCAGCCTGAATACAATGATATGCAACATATATTTTCAGGAAAATTACTAGGAGGAGAACCAATAAATAATGGACCTGAAACTGCAAAAATTGGATGGTTTAATCCTAGTAGATTACCTTTTTTAATGGTTCCAAATAGAAAAAAACAGATCAATAATTTTATGAAACACAAAAATTCACTAATAAAAGAGACATTAAAGACACCATTTATGGTAAAGGTATTGAAAAAAATTATGTGAGATGGTTATTGAATTAACGGGTGCTTTTCTTGAATAAGGATCAGTTCTTAATTTCTTGTATCTATCAAAAAAGATAATTTGTACTTCCGACTTCGAAAGTTATGTAAATAAGCTGTTCAATGGATTCCCATAGAAAACTATGGTGAGATGAAATGTTTAATTTTGCAGCACTTCAAACTCTTAGCTAGATGGCCATGTATCAGTACCCCACAATAAAAAGGCAGGAGCATATCAAATATGTTCCTGCCTTTCATTTTAGAGAGATGTTTCCTAACAGTTGATTTTGTTAACGAAAGTTGACTTCAAATCCATATTTTGTGTGAAATAAAAGCATATAATAAAAGTATGAGGTGATGATGTGAAGGAGATAAACATTCATAAAGTAATTGCGGATAAGAGAAAAGAAAAGGGAATTACGCAGGAAGAGTTAGCGGCGTATATCGGTATTACGAAGGCGTCTGTTTCCAAATGGGAGACGGGGCAGAGTTATCCGGATATTACATTTTTACCACTGTTAGCATCGTACTTTAATATAAGTATAGATGAACTAATCAGTTATAAACCGCAAATGGAACAGGAAGATATTAAAGATTTATACCATAGACTAGCGGAAGCTTTTAGTGAAGAACCGTTTGATGAAGTAATGATGGAGTGCAGAGAAATAATCAAAAAATATTATTCTTGTTTTCCGTTATTACTTCAAATGGGACTACTTTTTATTAATCACCATATGTTAACAGAGGACACGGATAGAAGAATTGAAATTTTAGAAGAAGCAATGAATCTCTTTAGCAGGGTTCAGGAAGAAAGTGACGATGTTTCTCTTGTGAAAGAGGCGGTATCGTTTCAAGCGACTTGCTATCTTATACTCAATAAACCGAATGAAGTATTGCAATTGCTTGGCGGAACGATACGTCCTAACGTTCCAGAAGAGGATTTAATTGCCCAAGCATATCAAATGCTTGGAAATGCTGAAAAGGCGAATGAAATAATGCAAATTAGTATGTACCAACATTTAATACAACTCGTTGCGACAATACCGAATTATGTAGTAGTAAATGCCTCAAGCGTTGAAAAAGTAGAGGTGATTTTGAATAGAGCTTTTATGTTAATAGACATATATGAAATAGAAACATTACATCCTAATATGACTTTAAAAGTATACTATGCTGCTGCGCAAGTATATTGTATGCAAGGCAATTTTGAAAGAGCATTAGAAATGTTACGGAAATATGTAGCAGTTTGTGCGGCGAGCTTTACAGTAAATAGTCTACATTTACATGGGGATTCCTATTTTGATGCGATTGATGAATGGTTTGCAGAGTTTCCGCTCGGCGCTAAAACAGTTAGAAATGAAGAGATTATAAAGCGAAGTATGTTACAAAGTATTGCAGAGAATCCAGTTTTTGCTCCAATGAAAGATGTAAGAGAGTATAAAAATATAATAACGAGTTTGAAATTTAAATTGGATATAAAAGAATAGGGGGACAAAATGATGACTTTTGATGAATATGAAGTAGCGATCAATAGTGAGTTTACTTTGCAAGGTACACTCACTAAACCGAAAGCTGACGGGAAGTATGCGGCTGTTGTCATTATCGCGGGATCTGGAGAAATTGACCGTGATGGAACAATCGTACCGCTAAAGCTTGAGGCGAACATATATAAAGATTTAGCGCATGTAATGGCGAGACTTGGGGTAGTGACGCTCCGCTTTGATAAGCGCGGAGTAGGAAAGAGTGACGGAGAATTTCTGAAGACTGGAATGTGGGATTTAGTTAGTGATATAGAGTCTACGATTACGTATTTAAAAGAACAACCATTTGTTAATCCGGAAAATATCATTTTAGCTGGTCATAGTGAAGGCTGTATGTTAGCAACTGTAGTAAATGCAAGAACACCAGTTAATGGACTCATCCTTCTTACAGGAGCTGCGGAATCGTTAGAAGAAGCTACGAAAAGACAAAGAGAGATTGCTTATAAAGAATTAAAAGAACAAAAAGGAATAAAGGGAAAACTAATGCGCCTTCTCAATGTGGAGAAACGTGGAGAAAAGCAGATGGAAAAAATAAAAGAGAAAATGATGAATACAGAAAAAGATACGATTAAAGTTGGTTTTAAACCGATGAATGCAAAATGGTTTAGAGAGCATTTTCAGCATGACATTTATAAAGACTTACAACAAGTAACATGTCCAGTGCTAGCTATCGCTGGTGATAAAGATATTCAGGCTGACCCTGAAAGAGCTAAGCGGATCAGTGATTATGTGAAAGGTGATTCTGAAGTATATGTAATAAAAAATATGGATCATAGTTTGAAAGTTTTTGAAGGTAAGTTTAAAGCATTAGATTTTAAAAAGAATTATGAAGAAGGGGCAAGAAAGCCACTTCATCCAGAGCTGGAAGAAATAATTATAAATTGGCTGGAATCATATTTTATCCCCGGTAGTAGGACTCTTACATCAAAATTAGGTGAATATGAGGAAGATGGAAGGGAGAGTAACTGCCTGTAAAAGACAAACTGGTGTGGGGGAATGGTAGGTGTAAGTACTTCTGTAGTTTCAAACATATTCCCCTGAGTGTAGGTTCTATAAATACCCTATAAATAATCCAGGCTATTTAATATTAGGAGAAAGCCAACTATACACATAATCCATGATAGGGCTGATCCTGTACTATTAGCAATTTTCATTCGAAGCCTCTCGAGAGGTTTTTGCATCCACCGACCAAATAGGAGATAGAAGAGAAACAGCAGGAGAGAGGGCAGTACCATGATCAAGTTGTATCCCGCTAAAATAGAAGACCATTGTATCAAGGATAGATTAGAAGTAGTAAGTATGCCAATTGCTGCAAAATAAGGAAATGCAGTACCCACTTCAATTAATGTAGTAGTGAATCCTAGCGCGATCATTGAAAAAATGCTTTTTGATTTTGGTGAGGGGATCTCTGAATTTTTCTTTGGTGGAATATAGAAGCTTGCAATGAATAATATGACACCAATAATGAAGAACGACCAGCTTACGATTCGGTTTTGAAATAAGCTAGAAATAAACTTAAACAAAAAATCTAATCCTAACATGAGTGAAACGCCAACAGCAAAATAAAATCCTGCTACCGTCAATAAATAAACGAATAAACGTTTCGTGAGACGCTCTTTATCTGTTAAAAGTAGATATATTGTTACTCCTATTGTAGTAGGGCTTAGCGTGTCTAATATAGCTAATCCGCCTATTAGGAGAAGTTGCTCTGTACCCATTGTGCTTTCCCCCTTATTCCGGATCAGGATTATTTTTTTTAGTCATAAAAATGGCATATGCCTCGTTCATAAACTGAAGCACATCTTGATCGATTGGATATAAACTAAGTTTCTCTGATTGTTCGGGAGTCATCCTTATCTCCCAAAGCTTATTTAGAAATTCATCCTCACCTTCAAATTCTTCTAAGCGTTTTTCCTCCATTCGTCTTATGATATTTTGAACTTTCGTTGCTTTTGGGCCATCCTTCATATAACGCTTTAACTGGCCGATGAGAGCAATCCATTCGAGTGAATCAGAACAGTCACTTGCCATTTTAGGAACCTTTTCCAATAGTTTTATTTCTTTTTCTTTAAATACAGATTTGCGATAATACTGTTGTATATCTTTATCTTTGCTGGATAATTGCATGATTTTTTGAATCGCGATCCAGCTTTCTTCTCCCTCTAACGCAATTCCATTTATCATTTCTCGTAAGGATAATTCTATTTTTTTTAAATTTTTCTGCTCATTTATTACATAAGATAATTGGCTCTTTAAACTATCCGACCAATCCCACTCATTGAAGTCGAGCATATGTTTAATCTCTTGTAACGGAAATCCAACCTTTTTTAAAAATTGAACTTGCTGAAGTTTTTTTATTTCTTCATTTGTATATAAACGATGGCCACCCTCTGTTTTGGATGCTGGTTTTAATAATCCAATTTTATCGTAATAACGCAGTGTCCTTACTGTAACGCCTGTCAGTTCTCCCACTTTATTAATGTGTATCAACCGATAAACCTACCTTTCTGTACGTTAAGATTTTATCGTTAACGATTATTTTCTTATTTCGCATCTATTCTTCTTTACTAAGAAGATTTTTAAGTAAGTAGCCGGCTCCTAACCCAATTAGTGCACCAGGAAATGCATGATCCAGTGGCAGTCCGATACCTGCACCTATAATGACACATCCATAAATAATAATATCGCCCTGTTTCATATGAAAACCTCCTATTTTTCTAATTTCTTTTATGAAATTGCTAAATAGTAGCTACTTAACAGTATATAAAATGACCCAACGTCAACTTCAAGTGTTTTTGATTATTATTAATACATTTATATAAACCTTTAAAGCGCCCTCTAACGGAAGATTTAATTTCAAAATATTTTGCGGGCTTATCGTTCCAAAATATTTATACTAAAATATATAATACGGGGGTGTGGTTAATAGGTAGAAAGATTAGTTTTAATAAAGAGCAAGCTTTAAATAAAGCTATGTATTTATTTTGGGAGAAAGGTCATAAGCCGAGCTACTCTCTACGATAGTTTTTGAGGTAAGGATGCACTATTTAAACTAGCTGTGGAACATTATAAAAACTTTGGTGCCTTAGCATACAAAATTCACGTATTGTTCTTGCTATCCTGAGGTGAAATGGGAGGGAATGTCTTTTGAGAAGCATGCCTGTAAAGTTATTTTTTAAATCAATCCTATTTTTTTTCTTATGCGGTATTGTTGTTTATTCTATATTTCAGATTATGTTTGTCTGGAGTGCTTCGACAGGATTAGGAAGGGATGATATAGTCGGATTTTCTGATAATAAGTATGTAATTGGTCGTCCACCTGTTAGCTATAATTTATATAAAAAAGATAGTGGGGAAACTATATTAGATAATGTTATTGGTTATAAAAAAGGAAAAACGAAAAGCTATGTTCGGAATGAAATCGAATTTGTAGTGATAAATGAGATAAAGGGTAGCTATGAATTGTATAAAATAGAAAAGGCTTCAGAAAAGGATATAGAACGGCTGAAAGAAATGCAGAAATTAGAATGAAAGAGACTATTTGAAGGATAAAAATGCTGTTGGGTTGAAATAAAATTTAATAAAAGACTAACTTCAGGATTTTTCATTTTTAACAAACTTAATTGGAATTTTACAAATGCACACATGTTATTGTTAAATCTAAAAAATGGTTTAGACTGATAACTGAGTTTTATTTCATGAAAAAAGTCAGCATAAAAATAAAGCATTAGGAGTTCAGTCCCATGTCTATCAAACTAATTAAAGTTTCTTTTTCAGGGATAGAAAGGAAATGAAATCATGGGAAAATCAATAAATAGTGAATTGATTGGAATGTTTATCTTTAATGAAACTTTACATACATATAAACAAAACGAAGGAAAAGTACATTGGGAATTGGATGTTAGAAATGAGCATGTACAAGTACATGAAATGCTGAAAAGAGCAGAAAAGCTTTATGTATGTTTAGAGGAATTTGATAAAAAAGCTAAGCTTGCTATAGCGGAAGAATTAATAGAGTATAAAAATGATTTTTGGCCTGAATATGATGAGAATGATGAACACTTAGATTGGAATGCTGTAGATGCAGGAGAATATGATATGACGAAAGAAACATTTGAGCAATCTATTACTCTTATGGACATTGTAATGAGAGAAAATGATATATATTGCGAATACAATGATGGAGATGTATTTGGTGGCCATAGAATCCATGCTTCTTTTGACAATGAGTACAATTTATTAGCTGCAGAGATTTAGCTTTGAGAGATGGAATTAAAAAGGATTGATTACTATAATCAATCCTTTTTTTCATTATTATAAGATAACGGTGAAATAATAGGGAGAAAGTTTCATAGTTTTAATACGGTCCCCACTCAATATTCACGCCAACAATAAGAAAAATAAGTCCGATGATAAACCAAATGAATGCAAGAGGAGCCATGAATCGAATCCATTTTCCATAAGAAATACCGCTCGCTGCGAGAACGCCCATTAAAACACCGGAAGTTGGATTGAGGCAGTTCACTACACCTTCGCCGAGCATAACAGCTTGTACTGTAACTTGGCGTGTAATGTGCATGAAATCAGCTAACGGAGCTAATATCGGAATAAAAATAACAGATTCACCTGTACCGGATGAAATAAGGAAATGTAATGCGGCACTACTTACATACATACCGATTACGCCAAATACCGGGCTTTGTCCTTCGAGAGACTGTGCGAGTTGGTTAACAATTGTATCAAGTAATTTTCCTTGTTCTAAAATGACTGAAATACAACGAGCCATTCCGACGATCAAAGCACCGTATATGAGATTTTGGCAGCCTGCTAGAAAAGTAGAAGCGATATCGTTTGCTTTCATACCACCTATTATTCCAGCTGTAATTGCGATGAAAATAAAAGTAGCAGTCATTTCTGCGTCTGTCCAATGTAGACGAAAAGCGCCGATTAAAAATGCAATTAATGATAAAGCTGAAACGAGTAAAATTAATTTATGACGTATTGTCCAAGGAACTTCTGTTTTCTGCGCTTCTTTTTCACTTGAAAGAGCATTACTTGGAAACCAGTTATCTCCGAGTATGCTTCCTTTATTCGAATTTTTTAAGCGTTTTACGTACCAATTAATATATAGAATGGTAGCAAGTAAAAAAGAGATATAAATTGCTGTGCGTAAACCAATTCCTGAAAACATTGGAAGTTCCGCGATTTTTTGTGAAATGCCTAAAGGTGAAGGAGATAATATAGTAGCATTAAAACCAGCATAAGTACCTAAATAAATAATGGCTACGCCGACGATAGCGTCCCATTTTAATGTGCGGGCAACGATGATGCCGATAGGGATAAAGCCGATAACTGAGTTAACGATAATGCCAGTCGTTCCGAGAATGGAAAAGAGTGCGGCGACAATACATATGAAAAGGAATTGCTGATTACGAAATTTGTTAATAACATGATAGATTAAACCGTCAAGAGCACCTGTTTTTTCAAGAATAGCAATAGCACCACCCGTAAATAAAATTAAGAAGATGATCGGAGCAGCAAGTGTCATTCCTTTTTCAATAGCGGTAAAAAAAGAAACAAACCCTACTGGCGATTGTGGAACAGAATGATAACTTCCTGGTATTGTCGTTGTAACAGTCCCGTTTGTAACTCTTTTAAATTCTCCAGCAGGAACGAAATAAGTAGCTATTGCACATAGTAAAGCAATAAAAAATAGTAGTACATACGCATCAGGCATTTTAAACTTTCGTTTACTAGGTTGTTTTTTTACTTCAGTTTGTAGTTGCATAAAATCCCTCCTTTTTCACTTGGTTATTTTTTAATATTCTGAAATTTATCCGTGAAATAGATTATAATAAAGGTGGCTTCTTAAGGCAATAGTTTTTGTGTCCTTTTTCTGCATATATAAATTATCGCAACAATAGACAGGGAAACGAAAATAATCCAAGAATATGTTAAATAGAAAGTAAAAGGAAAAGAGGGAAAAAGATGTGGAAAACTACGGATCTATGTGATGAGTTTGAAAATGAATTACAAATATGTCGCCAATCTTTTCGGTCTTTTGGGAAGAAAGAACAATTCTACGGGAAAATTGCAACGGTAAAAGTGAAGGATGATAATGTACTAGTGAAGGAAGGGTTGCAAACATTACCAGAAGGAACGGTATTAGTTGTTGATGGGGGAGCGTCTACGAATTGTGCGTTACTCGGTGATAATTTGGCAGCTATTGCGGAGGAAAGAAAGCTAGCAGGAATTATTGTATATGGATACGTTCGTGATTCTAGTGAACTAAAGAATATAAATATAGGTATTTTAGCGTTAGGGACAATGCCGAATAGAAGTGTAAAAGAAGGGAAAGGAGAACGAAATATTTCATTGCAATTTGGGCAAGTTGAATGGAAGCCGAATGAATATGTGTATGTGGATGAAGATGGCGTCATTATTAGTGAAAAGAGTTTGCATCGTTAAAGGTTAGTAAGTTACTATTCTTAGAAAATAAATCCGATAAAGCATGGACAAAATTCTATGTCAATAGTAAAATAATACAGAAATTTAAAATTAACAGAATGTATAGGTTTATCGTTTTACGATAACTTAAATGGAAGTAAGTTGTGCCTAGAAAAGTGAATGTTATCACAATGATACGTTCATGAACAAAATTATTTTTCCTATACAAATATAGCCGCGAATGATGCGGGTAGGAGGTGTTGCACAGTTTGTTCGACACTTACAAAAAAAGAGTGTCAATTGCACGCCCTTGAAGGGCCTTTTTTTGTGTGAATAGTAGTAAGGGAGGAAATTTTGGGATGGCAATGTTAAAAAAATGGCTGCTTACGTCGTTAATGGCAGTTACACTTGTATTTGTTTCTTTTGCGAATACAGTACATATTACGTTTGCTGAAGGAAATACAGCAAAACTTGCAATTATTGGTGAATCACAAAAGGGCATTATGTTATGTCCGAAAGAAGAGCAAATTAAAGATGGGGAAACAGCTTTAAGCTTGCTACAAAAAGTCATGGGGGACAAAGTAGAAGCTGAAACGATGTCGTTTGGAACGTATGTAAAAGGCATTGATGGGCTAATGGCCGGGGCTACAAGTGGCTGGTTGTATGATGTAAATGATAAATCTGCAGAAGTTGGAGCGGATAGTTATAAATTAAAATCTGGAGATGTTGTTGTTTTCCGCTTTGTTTCAGACTGGAGCAAGATGAGTCAAGAAACATTACAACAAACATTAGATAAATTTGGTACGTGTAAAACGGTAGAAGAACCAAAAACAGATGATCCAAAACAAGAAAAACCAGAAGAACCAAAGACGGATGATCCAAAGCAAGAGAAACCAGAAGAACCAAAGACGGATGATTCAAAACAAGAAAAGCCAGAAGAACCAAAAACGGATGATCCAAAACAAGAAAAGCCAGAAGAACCGAAGACGGATGATCTAAAACAAGAAAAACCAAAGCAAGAGAACATTCAAGTTCCAGCAGCGCAAGTAAATGACGCGATCGCTAAGACGTCTGAAAAGATGTTACAAGATGGAATTGAAAGTGATTGGGTAGCGCTAGGTCTTTCTCGTTCTGGAAAGGATATACCAATCGAGGCGAAATTAAATTATGTTAAGGCTGTAACTGAAAAGGTAGAAAAGCGCGTTAATCGTTTTTCAGCGACAGATTTAGCTAGAACAATTATTATGATGAATGCAATGAATGCAGACCCAAAAATGGTAGGCGAACATAATTTAGTTCAAAAATTGTACGAATCAGATAAAGTGAATTCTGTTACAGGTTATACATTTGCTTTACTTGCATTTGATACGAAAAAATATGAAATTCCAGTAGATTCAAAATGGAATCGAGTTGCTTTAGTAGATGCACTTTTAAACGCGCAACATACAGATGGCGGCTGGACTTATGATAGTGCAAGCAGTAAAGACAGTGCGAGTAGCGTTGATGTAACAGGTATGGTTTTATCAGCATTAGCTCCTTATCAAGACCGAGCAGATGTGAAATCAGCAGTGCAAAAGGCTGTCGCATACTTATATAATGAACAACTAGAAAATGGCGGTTTTTCTGCTGATGGACAAGAAAATTCTAATAGTGTTGCGCAAGCAATTATTGGATTATCACTTGTGAAAGATGTAGATCAAAACCGTCTACATAAGGCGATGCAAAATCTATTGTCATATCAACTTCCAAATGGTGAATTTAAATGGTTACCAGGCGATCAAAACGGTAGCGGAATGGCAACAGAGCAAGCATTATTAGCTTTACTTCAGTTTAAAGATCTTGGAAAATCGATTTATGACTGGTCAACTGAATCTGTTACTGAAATTAATCCAAAACCAAATGTAGATTCAGAAAATGTTGTGGTGGAAAAAGAAGTTACTGAACAACCAGAAGAACAAAAACAAGTGCAACAAGAAACAAAAGGTGACACTTTAAAAGTTGTTGTGGATAACGAACCGGTTAAAAATAAAAAATCCGGAAACGGTAGCACATTACCAAAAACAGGAGCATCTTCTCATAGTGCAGCGACAGAAGTAGGTATGGGTGTATTATGTATTGCTTCTGCATATGTATTATGGAGACGTAAAGCAGCTTAACAAAAATTAGGAGCAATCATTTGCTCCTAATTTTTAATATGAAAGGTGAGAGGCAACATGAGTAAGATGAAATGGTTTATTTCTTTACTGCTTTCACTTGGGCTACTTGCCGGATGTGAAGAGGCAGCGGTAAAGCCTGAGAAGAAAGTAGAACCGAAGCAAGAAGAAGTAGCAAAACAAGAAGAGAAAAAAGATGAAGCGAAGCCGGAAGAAAAACCGGAGGAAAAACAAGCTGAACAAGAGCAAAATAAGCAAGACGAACAGAAAGAAAAGCAAGAGCAAAAAGTAGAAGAGAAGCCGAAAGAAGAAAAGCCACAAGCACAACCGGAAGTACAGAAAGAAGAAAAAAAGCAGGAACAGCCTGTCGCTACTAAGCAACCAGAACAACAAAAAGCACAAGAAGAGAAACAACAAGAGAAACAACAAGAGCAACAACCGAAAGCACCAGAAGTAAAAGAAGAAGCGAAGGTTGTAAATCAGCCGAAAGAAACACCGAAACAGGAGCAAAAAGTTGATCCGAATAAAGAGGAGAAAACGATACCGACTCCGCCCGTTCCAAATTCTGAACAACAAAAACCAAACCCAGTTCCACCACCACCAAAACCACAAGCAAAACAAGTCACGATCTCAGTAAAAGGTGATAAAGGCTACTTATTGGGTGCGAGAAAAATGGATGTACAAGAAGGCGATACAGTTTATAAAGTATTGCAGCGTACAGGTTTAGATGTGGATGCAAGTGGATCTAAAGGCGATGTTTACGTAAAAGGTATTAATGATTTATATGAAAAAGATGTTACTGCTACTAGTGGATGGAAATATCGTGTGAACGGGGCATTTCCAAATCATAGTGCAGGTGTAGTAACAGTTAAACCAGGAGATACAATCGAGTGGGTGTATGTATTAAAATAAGAAAGGCATTTGGTAAAGGACTATGAAAATAAGTTTTTCTTCTTTACATCCTTTTGTGAATTTTTCCTATTATATCGGGGTGATGATACTATGTATGATGTGTCTTCATCCTCTTTTTTTAATTGGAGCGATACTATTAATCGTTATGTTAAATATAATGCAAGGGAATAGCGAAAAGATAAGAAAAATGTTACCGAGCACAATTATTTTCTTTTTTATGGTCATTTTATTCAATTCGTTATTCACGCATAGAGGCCGAACGACATTATTTTGGTTAGGTGATAGTCGTATTAAACTTGAGGCAATTATGTTTGGAGTAGTAATGGGGTTATTACTAGTGGCGATTATGTTTACGTTTGCTTCGTATAATGATATTATTACAAGCCATAAATTTTTATATTTATTTTCTAGAATTTCACCGAAAGTAGCATTGTTAACGATGATTACAGTGAGATTTGTTCCTTTGTTTATGAGAAGATTACAGAAAATAACACTCGTCCAAAAGACGAAAGGTGTACAGGTAGATGCAGGTTCCATTGTGGAACGTGTGAAAAATGGTATGCAACTATTGCAAGTATTATTAATTTGTTCATTAGAAGATGCACTGCAAACAGCAGATTCTATGCAAGCTCGTGGATTTGGTGTAACGAAGCGCACGACATATATTCGCTATACAATGGAAAGACGCGATTGGTACACGCTCAGTTATTTAAGTATTCTATTTATAGCTGCTATTATATGTAGTACGTATGGCGGGGGAAAGTTAATCATTTATCCGAAAGTCGAATCTATTTTATTTCAGCAATACGATGGGATGATGTTTGTTGTATTTACGATGTTTATTAGTTTACCAATCATAATGGAAGGAAGGGAATGGATATGGTGGCGCATACAGAAATAAACAATTTATCATTTGTATATGCTGATGAAAACGAAGAAGCGTTACAGCATATTTCTCTTTCTGTTCAAAAAGGAGAGTTTATTGCACTTGCTGGAGGATCAGGATCTGGAAAGACGACTTTATTAAAACATTTTAAAAAGGAATTACTTCCAATCGGTAAGCGTACTGGGGATACATATTATGATGGTACTTTATTAGAAAATGTACCGGATTTGTTATCTGCTCAAGAAATTGGTATGGTATTTCAAAATCCAGAAAATCAACTCGTAATGGATACAGTAATTCAAGAATTAGCGTTTTCTTTAGAAAATATTGGATTACCATCACATATTATTCAAAAAAGAATAGCAGAGCTCATTAGTTTCTTAGGATTTCAAGATTTATTGCATCAATCTGTTCATACGTTATCTGGCGGACAGAAGCAACTTGTTAATTTAGCTGCCGTATTAGTAATGCAACCGAAATTGTTATTATTAGATGAACCGACAGCGCAGTTAGATCCAATTGCCGCAAAAGAGTTTTTAGGATTGTTAAAGCGTATTAATGAAGAACTTGGAATTACGATCGTTTTAAGTGAACATCGTTTAGATGAAGTAATACCACTTGCAACGCGCGTTATTTGTATGAGTAACGGCCAAATCGTGTATGACGGTAGTCCGAAAACGGTTGTAGCAAATATGTGGGAAGTAGAAAAGTTCCGGCCATTTATTCCGCAAATTCCAAGATTGTTTTTAGAGTGGAATACGAAAGATATTCCGTTTACAGTGCGAGAAGCGCAAATGAAAATGAATAATTTTTCAGCGATGTCATATGTAAGTGAGCCAATAGCACAAAGTGAAAAGCAAGAAGTCATTTTAAGTGCCGAGCATATTTCGTTCCAATATGAAAAAAATAGTCCGCTCATTTTACGAGATTTAACAGTATCGATTGAAAAAGGAAAATGGGTAGCTCTCGTTGGAAAGAATGGTACAGGGAAGTCTACACTGTTAACGATTTTAGCAGGGTTACAAAAATCGAGAAGAGGGAAAGTAAAGTGGAATGGGAAAGTGATACATAAAATTGATTCGAAAGAACGATTTAAAAGTATTGGGTATGTATCACAGCATCCGTATTATCATTTTACATTTGATACAGTGTGGGACGAAGTGTATGAACGAGCGCGTGAATTATATGGAGAACAAGGAAAAGAAATAGCAGAACATCAGCTTAAAAAGTTTTGGCTATATGCACTTAAAGAACGCCATCCACATGATTGTAGCGGGGGTGAGCAACAACTACTCGCGTTATGTACGACGTTATTATCAAAGCCGACTTTATTATTACTGGATGAACCGACGAAGGGACTCGATCCATGGAAGAAAGAAAGAGTAGGAGAGTTATTTAGGAAACTGCAAAAAGAAGGGACAACAATTGTAATGGCAACGCATGATATTGAGTTTGCAGCGAAATACGTTGATCAATGCATGATGTTATTCGACGGAGCAGTCATTATGAATGATGCACCGAAAGAATTTTTTAGTGGTAACTTCTTTTATACAACCTCTATTAACCGATTCATTCGAAAAGAATTGCCATATGCATTAACGTGGGAGGATGTGTACGAAGCGTGTCCAAACGATATGTTGCATTCATAATATGTATTTTTGCAGTAATAATAGGCACATTACTCTTTACTACACTTATCATGGATGGGTATTACATGTTAAGTAGTTTGTTTTTATTAGTCGTTATTATGTTACCTTTCTATATCCGCTTTGAAAGAAAGGCGTTTGTTTCACGTGAAATTGTTCTCGTCGCTGTGTTAGCAGCAATTGCAGCAGTTAGCCGCGTACCATTTTCTATTTTACCGAGTGTACAACCGACTTCTTTTGTTATTATCGTTTCTGCAATCGTGTTCGGAAGTGAAACTGGATTTATGATCGGGGCAACAGCGGCGATTGTGTCTAATATCTTTTTAGGGCAAGGTCCGTGGACGCCGTGGCAAATGTTTTCATGGGGTATGATTGGTTTTATAGCTGGATTATTACGTAATACGTTTTTAATGAAAAAGCTATGGGGAAGACTACTATACGGATTGTTTGTTGGATTTTTATTTGGCTGGATCATGAATTTTTGGGGGCTTCTCGGTTTTATACGAGAGGCAACGTGGGAAACAGTCATTTCGTATTATATCGCAAGTTTTTATTTCGATTTGAGCCATGCAATTTCGAATGTTGTTTTCTTACTATTATTTAGTACGTCTTGGATTACGATTCTTACAAGATTTAAAAAGAAATATGGCATATTGGATAAGCATAACATGGTATAGAAAAGCATACTCATATAAGGTAGGGTCGCGACTTACATATTCGTTTGCCTCTTTCATGCTTCTTACATATTGTAAGGAGCATTTTTTATTGTCAAAAAATAGTCCAATATATATCCGTTACTATATAAAATTATTTGTATAATAGTAGGTGAGAACTATTTTCAAAAGGGAGGTGTATAGTTAATGAAGTTAGTTATTCCGAAGCAACATGGTGCATGGGCGATGCTTGTTATACCATTTCTATTAAGTGTCATACTTGGAAAACCTACTATGTATCATATTCCATTGTTTATAGCTTGGTTCTTTATCTATTTAGCTACGTATCCATTCCTTATGTACATAAAACAAAAAAGAAAAAAAGAGTATTTACATGCAGCAATTGTATATTTTTTGATTGCGTTCGTATTTGGGATGATTTCTCTATTATATGAATGGCGCATTCTTTTATTCGTAATAGTCATGATTCCATTCTTTATAGTAAATATGTATTACGCTCGTCAAAAAAATGAAAGAGCATTATTAAATGACGTTAGTGCAATTATTGTTTTCTGTATAGGTGGTTTAGTTAGTTATTATTTTTCAATGAAACTGATAGATAAAACTGCATTATTTATTGCGCTTATTTCATTTTTATATTTTTTAGGAAGTACGTTTTATGTGAAAACGATGATACGTGAGAAAAATAATCCGAAGTATCGTTATATATCTTGGGGTTATCATATCATGTTAACGGTCATCGTATTTGCTATTAATCCGTTGTGTTCTCTTATTTTTATACCAAGTGTCATTCGAGCCATTATATTGTATGGCAAAAAAATTTCTATTATAAAAGTAGGGATTTTAGAAATTGTGAATTCTGTATATTTTTTAATCATAACGGCAATAATTATGAAGTATGCCATTTGAAAAACCTTCCCACCTTATGATGGGAAGTTTTTTCAATCTTGTTCTAAAATGTGAACGGTGTAGTCGCAGCGTTGAATAGCTTGTTCGATTGCATAAAGAGATTGTTCAATACGAGCGCGATTAAAATCTTTTTCAACAGTCTGTAATGCTGCTTCTAAACATTGTTTTGCTTCTTGTAATGATTGAAAAGAATCTTGTACATATCCGCGGGCATTTTCGTGCATTTCATAATCCTCCTTGCATATTCATATATGTATAGTATGAACAGTAAAGAAGAAAATATAATTTGTTATATTTGTTTGACAATTGAAATGAAATTACGTATAGTAAGAATTAAGTGAATATTTTCTTATCCAGAGAGGTGGAGGGACTGGCCCGATGAAACCCAGCAACCGCGATGCAGGTGCTAATTCCAGCAGAACAAATTTGTTCTGGGAGATAAGACGAAGATATATACGTAACTTCTTCTTATCGGAGAGGTTTTTTTATTGCAAAAAAACCGATTACGAAAATTTATATTAAGAAGAAAGGGGTTGCGCGTTACTGTGACACTCGAAAAATACGTAAAACTGCGTAGTACAGTTTATGAATATATGATAGAGCAAGATAAGCCGATATCATTGTTAGATATTCAAGAACATATCGTTTCGCATCATGAAGGAAAATTCACGAAAAAGATGTTACATCAATTTTATTTATCAAGACTATTAGATGAACTGAAACTGGATGGGAAAATTACATTAGCTGATGAATATCTCTATACTGAAAAAGGGGTATTTTATAAAGCGAGAAAAGGGAGCTAAGCTCTCTTTTTTTGAAGTATGTAGAGTAAAAGACTGCTTAAGCAGCCTGATACAGGGAATGGTGTTGAGTGTGTAGTGTCAAAGATTGAATATGCCTGAAAGAGGCACTTCATATCGGCTGCAAATGAAAAGAGACACCTTCGCCGAATAGGTGTCAGTCGTTTTGTCATATAGACTTGCTATTTGACAGTTATTAGAATAACATGCAGTGGCTCTAGAAGTCAAAAGGGAATTAAAGGAAGAGGGATTGTTATGTACGCTTATTTGTTACATGATATAACGAAATGGATTCCTAAGTACATTATGGATAAAGGGTATGAATATTATGAAGAAGGACATGTAGAAGATGTTGAAATACAAGACAAGAAAATATTTGCTTTCGTTACTGGAAATGTAGGGGACTATGAAGTGATTATTGATCTTGAAGATTTTGCAAAAAGTAGCTGCGAGTGTCCGTATGAGAATCTTTGCAAACATATGGCGGCTGATATTCAAAGTGCTGGTGAGAGTACGGTTAAATCGAAATTGCAAGGTTTAGAAAAAGAAGAGTTACTTACAGTATTAAACCGGTTGTTACAAAGTTCAAAAAACGTGCAAATTGTGGAGAAGATGTTAAAGAAGGGGAAACTTTAACTTATAAAGGGAGTTGTTTTGTAGTGAATGTACTTATTGTATACGCTCATCCTAGTCCTTCAAGTTTTAACGCGGCAATTTTAAATCATGTGCAAAAAGGACTACAGGAAACAAATCATTCAGTTACCGTACTTGATTTATATAAGGAGCAATTTGATCCAGTCCTTGTATTTAATGAAGAGAAGAAAAGACGTGACTTAGTAAATGAAGAAGAAACAGCTCGGTACAGAACATTAGTAGAAGAAGCGGATATGTTTCTATTCATCTATCCGATATGGTGGTGGGGGATGCCAGCTATTTTAAAAGGATTTATTGATCGTATTTTCGTTGCCGGATTTGCTTATAAATATGAAGGTGCTCTGCCGAAAGGGTTATTGAAAGGGAAGAAGGCGTGGGTGATTAATACGCTAGATTCACCGTTATGGTACGTCGCACTATTATATCGATCAGCAGATTGGATTATAATGAAGAGAGGTGTCTTACGTTTTTGCGGCATTCGCGATATAAAACGGTCAGTTTTTCAATCTGTGAAAACGAGTAAACGAGAGAAGCGGGAAAAGTGGTTATTACAAATAGAAGAAAAGGCTCGTACATTATGAATGAAATGGAACGTATTATAAACTGTTGTGGGTATGATAACGAACTTTTTCGAACGTATATTACATGTTTGCTTCAATTGAAAAAATGTAGTGAAATATTTGGGCAAATTCAAATAGAGTTAAGAAATGATTACTTAATAAGAGGAATTTGTGAAAGAGAAGTTGATGAAGTAGTAAGGGGAAGTAAAGAATATGATACATATTTTCTTCCTAAAGCTTTACAGTGGAACTTCTTGAGGGAAAATCCACATCTGATTGAAAAAGTATGTGAAGATTTTTTTGCATTTGAGGCATTACATCTTACGGAGATAGAGTGGAAGACCATAATAAATTGCGTGGGAAATAAATGATTTATTATGTAAAAAAGCTAGTATAAAACTAGCTTTTCGTTTAAATAAATAAGAAACATAGACTAATGATAAATCCTGCATATAGTAAGTTCACAACGCAAAATCCCATAATATCACGAGCACCTAAACCTGCTATCGCTAATGCCGGTAATGCCCAGAATGGTTGAATTAAATTCGTCCAAGCATCTCCCCAAGCAATGGCCATCGCTGTTTTTGCAGCAGGTACACCAAGTTCAGCGCCAGCTGGAATCATAATGGGGGCTTGCACAGCCCATTGACCGCCTCCAGATGGAACGAAAATATTAACGATGCCAGCACTTAAAAAAGTAAAGAGCGGGAAAGTCGTTTCGTTTGAAATGCTAATAAAGAAATTTGAAATAGCTCCTCCAAGTGAAAGTCCTTCACTATTTGCTCCAATCATCATCCCCATAATTCCTGCATAAAACGGAAACTGAAGTAAAATACCAGAAGCACTTTTCGTAGAGTCTGAAAAAGCACGAATATATTGAATCGGAGTACGGTGGAAAATAAGTCCAGCAATTAATAGCATGAAAATAACGATATCAAGTGTAAGGTTAAAGCCTTTCGTATAAAAGTAATTGAAAATATAAATGAGACCTAACAATCCAACGCAAAGTGTAATGATGATACTATTTTCCATTTTCTCAGCGAACGTATTATTACCTACTTCTTGAGCCGCAGCTTCTTCATGAAACACGCTAGGATCCACTGTAATCGTATGCTTTTCATCTGGATGCATCGCCTTATTAATGAGAGGCATCGTAATAAGAAAGATAATAACTGGAACGAGAGCGTATGGTGAGAATAACGTTTCAGTGATTGGAATCGCTTCTTTAATACTTCCAGCTGTCGTTTTCATTAACGTTTCTCCGCCTGTTGCTAACGTAAGAGGGATAGAAGCAGAAAGCCCCGCATGCCAAATGAGAAATCCAGAGTAAGAAGAGGCAATGGCTAGCCTATAATCTAATCCTTCAAGCTGCCTTGCTACTTCCTTTGCATATAAAACAGATACAACAATACCAAAGCCCCAGTTTATGTACGCCCCTAGTAAACTTACGATTGAAATGGCAATAATACCTTGTCCATTCGTTTTCGGTAGTCTGGCAGCTTTTGTTAATCCTTTTTTAATAAGAGGAGCGTTTGCTAAAGCAGATCCTGTCACGAGTACAAGTGCCATTTGCATAGAAAAGGCGAGAAGTCCCCAAATGCCATTACCCCAGTGATTAATCATTTCCACAGGTGTTTGATGCGTTGCAAACATACCAAAGAAGATAACGAAAACAGTTAATAAACATGATAAAATAAACGGTTCTGGCAAGAAGCGTTGCACTAAGGCGACGCAACCATTAGTAAAAGAGCGAAACAAAATAGATCAACCTCCTTATGTATATGTATTACAATTATTCGAGGTTGTTTCGTTCATAACCTCTTAAAAATAGAAAATTCTGATATTTTTAAAAGGATTGAAATATGTTCAAGAAGAGTGGTAGCATCATCACCCTGACAGAAAAAGTTGCTTTTTCCCTAATATGAAATATTGCATATAAAAATGAATTGATGCAAATGTAAAAGCTTATTATAATGAAAGCATAAATATACAACACATCTTAATACAGCAAAGAGGAGGAAGGAATATGGAAATCGCAATGGCAGTTTTAAAATTTTTAGGTGGAGTAATTCCTTTAGTTCAAGAACTTTTAAAAGCGTTTATGTAAGTTTATTCGTTAGCTATCATATATCCATCATTATTATATCTTACTAAAAAAAGAACGGGGTGATTTTTCTGAATATTATGAAAAATTTTAAGGGAAGAAAGTTCCTTACATGTGTATTAGTTAGTCTATGCACTCTTAATTATTCATCTATTTCTTTCGCAGAAACACAAGCCGGTCATGCAAATGATATAACTAAAAATGCTAGTAGCATTGATACTGGTATAGGGAATCTTACATATAATAATCAAGAGGTTTTAGCTGTAAATGGTGATAAAGTAGAGAGTTTTGTTCCGAAAGAAAGTATCAATTCAAATGGTAAATTTGTAGTAGTGGAACGTGAGAAAAAATCACTTACAACGTCACCAGTCGATATTTCGATTATTGATTCTGTAGCGAATCGTACGTATCCAGGAGCTGTACAACTTGCCAATAAAGCTTTTGCAGACAATCAACCGAGTTTATTAGTGGCTAAGAGAAAGCCTTTGAATATTAGTATAGACTTACCTGGTATGAGAAAAGAAAATACAATCACTGTCCAAAATCCGACATATGGTAATGTGGCTGGAGCAGTAGATGATTTAGTATCTACTTGGAATGAAAAGTATTCCGCAACACATACGTTACCTGCAAGAATGCAGTATACAGAATCTATGGTGTATAGTAAAGCACAAATCGCAAGTGCTCTTAATGTTAATGCTAAATATCTTGATAACAGTCTAAATATTGACTTTAATGCAGTTGCAAATGGAGAAAAGAAAGTGATGGTGGCCGCATATAAACAAATATTTTATACTGTAAGTGCTGAACTACCTAACAATCCATCTGATCTCTTTGATAATAGTGTTACTTTTGGTGAGTTAACTCGTAAAGGAGTAAGCAATTCGGCTCCACCTGTTATGGTTTCAAATGTAGCTTATGGTAGAACGGTTTATGTAAAATTAGAAACAACATCTAAGAGTAAAGATGTACAAGCTGCTTTTAAAGCTTTACTTAAGAATAACAGCGTTGAAACGAGTGGGCAGTACAAAGATATTTTTGAAGAAAGTACCTTTACTGCTGTCGTATTAGGTGGAGATGCGAAAGAGCATAACAAGGTTGTTACAAAAGATTTCAATGAAATCCGAAATATCATTAAAGATAATGCTGAATTAAGTTTTAAAAATCCAGCATATCCAATTTCATATACAAGCACGTTCTTAAAAGATAATGCAACTGCTGCTGTTCATAACAATACAGATTATATCGAGACGACAACTACAGAATATTCAAGTGCTAAAATGACACTTGATCATTACGGTGCTTATGTTGCTCAATTTGATGTATCTTGGGATGGATTCACATTTGATCAAAATGGGAAAGAAATACTAACACATAAAACATGGGAAGGTAGTGGCAAAGACAAAACAGCTCATTATTCTACAGTAATCCCTCTTCCACCAAATTCAAAAAATATAAAAATCGTAGCAAGAGAATGTACAGGTCTTGCATGGGAATGGTGGAGAACAATTATTAATGAACAAAATGTTCCATTAACAAATGAAATAAAGGTTTCAATTGGAGGAACAACATTATACCCAACGGCTAATATTAGTCATTAGGTTGGAGCAAAGCGCCCTGTTTATAGGGCGCTTTTTTACTTAGGTGAAAGGTAGATCGGGGTTTCTCGCCATCAAGCTAAAAAAGAACATATACTAACATATCCTTATAGAGCTGCATGTAACTTTTTTAAGGCTTCATGCATCAGTGTGGTTCTATACATTCACTTGATTGTTGAATATGCAGGAATGTTCCTCATTGCTCTCATGTTTATCTGTTTTGAGATAAAAGTTAGAAAATTTGAAATGTTAGTTGTATACATTGTGTTAAATATTGTAAAATAAAATGGTACCAAAAAAACTAAATTGGTACCAAAGGTTTAGGGGGCGGATTATGAAGCAAAGAATAGTAACAGAAACAATTCATCAAATTCAAACGAAGGGGTTTACATTTACAATTAGTGATTTAGCAAAACAATTAGCTGTCAGTAAGAGGACAATCTATGAGCACTTTTCTTCAAAAGATGAAATAGTAGATGAAGTTATTCGTAATGTAATAGAAAGTATTCAAGAAAAAGAAAAAAATATCGCTGAAGATGATACGTTACAAATAGTTGAAAAAATAAGACTCATCTTAATTTGCATTCCACAACAATTTACATTCATGGATGCACGTTTATTAGTAGAACTAAAAAAACATCATTATTACCAATGGTTAAAATTAGATGAGTTTTTACGTGAAGGCTGGTCTACTGTAATTGGCTTAATAGAAGAGGGAATGAGAGAAGGTAGCATAAGAAAAATTCAAATTCCGTTTTTTATTGAAGTCTATTTAGGGGCACTGAATCGCATATATGATCCTATGTTTATTGAAAAGAGTGATTATACATTGGGAAGTATGCTTGAATCGATTATGGACATGTTACTATATGGCATTTCTAATTCGAAATAGAAGGTGGGAGAGTAGTGCAGTGGATTTATTTATGTTTAGCAATTTTATTTGAGGTAGCAGGTACAACTGCGATGAAACTATCTGATGGATTAACGAAACTTGTACCAAGCATTCTTATTTTTGTATTTTATGTAGTAAGTTTTGCATTTCTGTCATTTGCATTAAAAGGGATGGAGATGTCCGTTGCATATGCGGTGTGGTCAGGTATGGGAATTGTAACGATTACAACAATTGGTTTTATTTATTTTGGAGAAAGTATCAATATAATTAAGATACTAGCAATTCTTTTTATTTTAATTGGAGTCGTAATATTAAATTTTAATAGTACGGCACATGAAGCGAAGAAAAAAGAAATGGTGGAGGAACGTATACATTGAATCGATTAAAGTATTTTTTCCTTATTACTGATGTTGGGTTTGTTGTATATTGGCTCATAACAATTTTTCATATGATTCCGCAAGAATATTTGTTTAAAGATTATGAAGATCCTATTTTAGTAGCATGGAATTGGTCTTTCCTGCCTCTAGATTTGTTAATCTCGTTAACGGGATTTTTAAGTTTGTATTTGCATTCTAAACAAAAACATACTTGGAGCCACTTTGCATTTCTATCATTAATTTTAACTTTTTGCTCAGGGTTACAAGCTCTAGCATTTTGGACAATTCGTTTAGATTTTGATATGTCTTGGTGGATCCCTAATTTATATTTGTTAGTTTACCCATGCTTCTTTTTTAAAAGTTTTTGGAGAGAGTGTGGATCGTATGAGATTAACACGAGAAAAGAATTCATGTAATATAGATAGCAACTTTAAGCACATTCGAATTCTAGATTTTAAAACATTTCAGTTTCTAGATCCGTTTTTTTCGCCAGCTATACAGCAAAAGTCAAAATGAAGATAGCCGATGATTCCTACGGTAAGGAATCATCGGCTTGTATTATGTATGTTGAGTGAGTTCACGTTTCTGGAATAATTGTAATAGCGATGGTCCGAACCGGAGCCTCTATTTCATCTTTATTTTGGCTATTGTAGTATTTAATCATTAATTCGTTAAGTTCGCTTTGAAATTTTCCAAAGCGTTCTTCATCTAGCTTTAATTCCACTACAGAAAAAGTAGCAGTATCTTCTTGACTGTTTTGTTCCTCTAATTTCTTAAGGTAACTTTGATATTGTGTCATAAGTGATAACTGATAATAGGAAATGTAGTTTAATTTTTCATCATCAGATAAGCCTTTCCATTCACTTCCTTCAATTTTTGCATCTTCTTCATTGATTGCGTAATATTTTTCAGAAACAGATTTTACCTTTTTTTCTTTAATTACATGGACGATACCAGAATCAACCATAGTTTGTAGCTGTCTATATAGTGTAGCTTGTGGTACATTTTTAATGATTTTTACCATTTCTAACGGTGTTAGCCCATTTTCCTTATTTCTCATTAACACTTGGCAAATTTTCATTCTTACTGGATGCATTAAAATTTCAACTTTATTACTCATTCGCTCACCTTATTTATCATATATTTTTATTCTCATTATAAATAATGAGAATAATGTTTGCAATTCATTCGTTTATGATTTATCATTATCAATAATGAGAATGAATTTAGGGAGGAATGACAATAATGCAACTACATTATGGATTGAATGATCTTAAAGACATTGATATTATGACTTTTCTACCTATTATATTGCCAGTTATTGCAGTGGGGGCACTTTTAGTTTTTATTGCATTCATTGATTTATACCGAAATAGAAAAACAAGAAAAAATGTACTTGTATGGACGTTCATTATTCTTTTCGTTAATATATTGGGACCTATCTTGTACTTTGTTATAGGGAGAAAGGACAGTGGGAAATTATGAAATTAGAGATTAAAAATGTAACAAAATCATTTAAAGGAAAAATTGCTGTCAATAATTTCTCGATGGAACTGCAAGCGGGGGAATGCGTCGGATTAATTGGACCAAACGGAGCAGGAAAATCTACATTAATAAAAGTAATTTCGGATATTACTAATCCAACTGCTGGTGAAGTTTTATTGAATGGGATAAAAATATCAAAAATGAAAAGTGAAATTGGTTATTTACCTCAATATCCTAATTTTTTTCATTGGATGACAGCGAGAGAAACGCTTATGTTTATGGGCCAACTTTCGGGATTGAATAAAGTAGAATTGTCAAAGTCAATTCCAGAAATTTTAGAGAAAGTTGGACTAAAGGGGGAAGAAAACGAAAAGGTTAGTACATTTTCTGGTGGAATGAAACAACGACTTGGTATTGCACAAGCATTATTGCATAAACCTTCGCTTATTGTCATGGATGAACCGGTATCCGCATTAGATCCAATCGGCCGGCGAGAAGTATTGAATCTGATTGAAGAAATAAAAAAAGATACAACCATTTTATTATCAACCCACATCTTAAGCGATGCAGAAGAAATCTGTGAACGATTTGTCATTATAAAAGATGGAACAAAAATAGAAGACACAACGATTACCGAACTTTTACACCGTAATAGTAAAAATAAATTGATTATTGAAATAACAACTAAAGATCAAAAGTGGATTGAAGTTGTAAAAAAATTACCGTATGTGAAGGACGTAGAAGTGGTTGGGCTTAAAATCAAAGTAAAGGTTGAAAGTATTGAAATAAATAAAAATATGTTACTGCAAAATGCATTCGAACATAAAGTGAACATCGTTAAATTTGAAATGAGCAACGATACTTTAGAAGAAATTTTTTTGAAATTGGTGGTGCAAAAATGAATAACACAATGGTATTGATAAAAAAAGAATATGTTCAAATGTTACGTGATTTTAAGATCATTTGGCTACCAATTGTTTTTATATTTTTAGGCGCGACACAACCGATAGTAACTCATTATTTACCATCAATTCTAGAAGCATTAGGTGGAGGGCAGGGAATTATCATTGATCCAAATATGGCAACACAAAAAGGAGGCGAAGTATTAGCAAGTACTTTGGGATCCCAGTTTGATCAGCTCGGACTTATGATTCTAGTGATATCTATGATGGGTACTATTCAAACAGATAAAGCCAATGGTATGTTGGCTTTTATTTTAACAAGACCCGTTACTGTTACTTCATATGTAGGTGGGAAAATAGTGGCCAACTATTTAATGGTAGCTTGTAGTGTAACAATTGGATACGTTACTTCTTATCTATATGTAAATTTTCTTTTTACTGCCGTTCCATTTGCGCACCTAATTACTGGATTACTATTGTATCTAATTTGGACTCTTTTTATCGTATCTTTCACAACAATGATAAGTACTATTTTTCACAGTCAAGGTATGATTGCATTAATTTCAATTGTTTTCCTTTTAGCCTGTAGAGTAATCGTCGGTTTGAATCCAATAATGGATTTGCTTAATCCAGCAAGTATGAGTAAGTATGCAATGGAAACGTTAGTTACGGGGGGCGTACATTCAAACGCAATAATTACAGGAGTACTAACTATAGTTTGGATCTTATTGACACTCTTCGTAACGTATTATTGGATTGCTAATAAAAAGTTTCATTATGAATAAACGTGATGAGGGTAATGGGGTGTTGGAAGTACTACGAGAACAGTAGTGCCATATGAATAAGGGACAATAAAAAAATTCTGGATGCAAGAGGATTTTTTTATTGGGAATAGTAAGGAGGAGGGGAGGTGCATTACATATGGGAAAAGGTAGAAGTAATAATGCTGGTAAAAAGCAACCAAATTTCGATGATTCATCTAATTTCGCTAAACAAAGTCAACCGACAGAAAAGAAGAAGAAATAAAAAAAGGAGCTCTCTTTATGAAGAGAGCTCCTTTTTTTAGATATATTGATGTTTCAACACAACAGATCGTGTGTTCAATCAAATAGTCATACATGTAAGGTTTAAACTCCTGCTTCCACTACTGTGGAAGCTTCTCTAAATGATGTGCAATATCAATATACATATTGGAGTAAACGGAATGGATTTCATTACTTGGCGTAGCGTTAGAAGAGAAGTGGACAATTACCATATTCGCTTTCGGATCGATGTAAAGTGTTTGTCCGTAACTACCTAACACTTCGAAAGCACCTTGTTCATTGTGCGGAATCCACCATTGATTATGATAAGAAATGGAAGCGCCAGGGCCAACTGCAAGTTCACCTTCTTGAACATTTTTTATTTCTTCAGTAATAGAAGAAGGGAGAATTTGTTTTCCGTTATATTCCCCGTTATTTAATAATAATTGTCCGAATCTCGCCATATCTCTAGCAGTTGCATTTAAACCAGCGCTTGCTTGTTCAACTCTTGTTTCATCTGTAACGTAATACGCGTTTTCTTCCATACCAATTTGAGACCAAATGAGCTCACTAACGTTTTCAGCTAATGATTTACCAGTAATCGTTCGAATAATCCAAGCAAGTGTTTCTGCTGATCCATTATCGTAAGAAAAATCGGAACCAGGCGGTGCAGTTTCTTCTGCTTCTCGTAACATATCATAAATTTTCATGGGACCATCGTAATTTTTACCTCGAGGTAAAATATTGCTTGCCAAGTATAGTTGTGCATCTTGATTTTCTAACGCTGGATGTTCATATCCGTGAGTAGGATATTCTACAGAAACTTGCATATCCAATAATTGCTGAAGCGAGGCTTTACCAAACGGTGTATTTTTTAATTCTTTTATATATGTGTCAGCTTTTTTTTCTAAGTCAATACGGTTTTCTTCAGCGAGAGATTGTATTATTGCTCCGGTAAATACCTTTGCTAATGACGCCATACCATGCGGTTCGCTTTCTTTATATCCATTGAAATATCGTTCATATACAAGTTGTCCATTATGTACAACGACAAAAGCATCCGTTTTGTTATCGTCTAAAAGTTTTTTTAGAGGAGTTGTATTTCCAAATCTACGCTCTACAGCAAAATCGTCTAAGTTTTGCAAAGCGGTAGAGAAATGGGAAACTTGATCTGGGTTATGATTTACCTCGTTAATTAAAGTGAATTCTTTCATATGTGTATACGACCAACGTAAGTACGGGTCATCTAGCCAATTTTTTTTCGTCACGTTATTTTTCGATGGGATTGTTTTATTGTGTTTGAAGTATGTAAAACCGAGCCCTGTAATTACAAATATGAATGTGATTATGAGTAAGAGTAGGGGAGATTTTTTTAGTTTCATAGGGGTCCCTCCTTTTTATTTCTATTATAAGTATACGCTTCAATTGAAAGAAATACAAAATAAGGAAAGTAAACGGATAAGTTTACTTTCCTTATTTACGTTAAGCGGATATTTGTCCGTCTGTACGCTGTTTCTTGAATTTTTGTTTTCGTCCGTGTAATCCATAGTATAAAAGTAAAGTGAACGCAACGATAATAGCTGCGATGAAATACATATTATGGTAACTTGATTTCGCTGCGACGATACCTAAAATGAAAGAACCAAAACCGAGCCCACTATCAAAGAATGAGAAGTACGTAGCTGTCGCAGAACCACGTCGATGGTTTGCAGCGGCAGAAATCGCAATCGTTTGGAAGCTTGGAATTAATGTTCCGTAACCTAAACCGATTAACATACCTGCGCCAAGGAACCAAAACGGAGTTTGAGCTTGGCTTAAAATGAACATACCAATTGTGAAAATAATGATAGCTGGGTAAACAAGTACATTTTCACCGAAGCGATCAAAAATCTTTCCTGTAAATGGACGAGAAATGACAACAACGAGTGCGTATAAAATAAAGAAGTAACTAGCAACTTCTCCTAAACCGAGCTCTTTCGCATAAATAGGAATAAAGGATAAAATACCACTATAAGAAAAGGCTAAAACAAATCCTGTCAGAGCGATTGGAATAGAAGCAGGTTCAAGTAAGTCTTTCCATTTCATTTTTTCTCGTTTTTGTTTGCTCACTGGTACTTCATGCGGAATATTTACAAGTAGTCCTAATAAAAATGCAAGCAATGAAAATACGGAACAAACGATAAATAGTACAGTGAATGAAAAATGAGAAATAATTGTTAAACCTAAAAAAGGACCAATTACCATTGGCAGACTCATAAATACGCCGAAATAGGCAAGTGCTTCGCCTCTTCTATGAGCTGGCGCAACATCTGTGACAATCGTACCAGTTGCAGTTGTTGCCATACCGAACCCAATACCATGTAAGAAGCGAAGGGCAAGTAATAAAAATAAACTTTGTGCACCGAAATACATAACGGTAGCAGCTAAAAATAGTGAAAGTGAAATAAATAAAATTTTCTTTCTCCCTAATTCATCAAGCCATTTTCCTGTAAATGGTCTACATAAAACAGATGAAATAAGAAAAACAGTTGCAACTAAACCAATTTCCTCAGGTTTTCCTTTTAGGCCGTCTATTACATAGACGGGTAAAGTAGTCATAAGCATATAAAATGTTAAGAAGAGAAATAGACTACTAAAACAAGTTCCGAGGAAATCCTTCGTCCAAAGTTTCTCACTTTGCATGGTCATCCCTCCAAGTTAATCTAAGTTTTTAATAATTTGTTGTAACACTTGAAATGCTTGATGTAAATCATCTTCGTTAATACCTTCTAGTGTCTTTTCTTCGAAAGTATCCACTTCTTCTTGCCATACCGGAATCATTTTTATCGCTGTTTCTGATAACGAAATGAGCTTCTCACGGCGATCTTTTCCTTCTGTACGAATAATCCAGCCCATCGTTTCCATACGTGTTAACGTACGGGTCATCGTTGGTGATTCAACGTTTAAATACTGACATAATTCTGTTTGCGTACAAGAACCAGTTTGATTGATACGGAAAATAACAGCCCACTGCGCACTAAATAACCCAGTTGGAGATACGCGTTCATTAAATTTCTTCGTAAACTTGCGAGAAGTCTGGCTGACGATGTGAAAAAAATGTTGTTTTTCGTCCATGTATTTTGATCCTTTCAAATTAGTTACCTAGCTAACTATATACTTTTTTATTTTAATTGTCTAGTAATAGACATGTTGATTTATGTAAAAAATTCTTATAGGTTTTATGTTGCGAACGTATATTCTATGTGCTATTCTTTAAGTAAGTAAAGAATTTTCTTTCTATTAAATAGAATGGGGGAACTTGTGATGATTAAGCCTGCAACAATGGAGTTTGTTTCACTATCGAACGGAGAAACGATTGCATATCAGGAAGTTGGAAGGCGAAATACAGATATTCTTGTACTTATTCACGGGAACATGACATCGTCACAACACTTTGATTTAGTTATTGAAAAGCTGCAAGATCAATACCATATTTACGCTCTCGATTTAAGAGGATTTGGTCAATCAACGTATAATAAAGCGATAGATTCAATACAAGACTTTGCAGAAGATGTAAAATTATTTATCGACGGGTTAAAACTAAAGAAATTTTCATTAATGGGCTGGTCAATGGGCGGTGGTGTTGCAATGCAATTTACAGCGAATCACCCAACTTTTGTAGAAAAGTTAATTTTAGTAGAATCAGTAGGAATGAAAGGATACCCAATCTTTAAAAAAGATACGAATGGGCAGCCGATTGTATCAAGTTTAGTAAAGACGAAAGAAGAAATTGCGCAAGATCCAGTACAAATCGCTCCAGTGCTAGACGCGATAAAAAATATGAACAAACTATATTACCGTACAGTATGGAATCTATTAATATATACACATAATCAACCTGAACCGGATCGTTATGAAAAGTATTTAGATGATATGTTAACGCAACGTAATTTCGTAGATGTGAATTATGCGCTCATTACATTTAATATTTCAGATGAACATAATGGGGTTGTAGAGGGAAGTAAGCAAATTCATCATATTAAAGCGCCGACACTCGTCATACAAGGTGACAGAGATTATGTCGTACCGCAAGTAGTCGGTGAGGAGTTAGCAAAACATTTGCCAAATGCAGAGTTGAAGGTATTAGAAGATTGCGGTCATTCGCCGTTTATTGATTGTTTAGATGTATTTATAAAGCATGTAGAGGATTGGTTAGAACAGAAATAATCCCCGAAATGAAAGGTATTGCATATACTATAACATTGTAAGTAAAAGGAGAGATTATCCATGCACCATCCGTTCTTCATTGCGCATTCTCCATATAATCATCATGTGTATACAAAAATGATGATAGCTCCGCTGTATATGCAAGTTTCACCAGTTGTAGTTCCGTTACAAATACAACAGCCACCAATTGTTCATTCGCATCATTATTTGTATGAAACTGCTTTTTATAAACATCCGTATTTCAAGCAATTCCATAACAATGTGAAAGCACAAGTTTGGGAAGGATAAGAAGCTAAAAGATTCATTCTTTTAGCTTCTTTTTTATTGCGAATATTCGTACACGCATTTGTAGAAACAGTTTATAATGAAAAGTGGAAAGCGTGAGAAGGAGAGGGAAAGGGATGTCGATACGTTTTACTTTTTGGATTATGGTTGGGATTGTAGCAATTTCGGGTTTGTCACAAGGTATGCTCTTACCTGCCATTGCAATGATTTTTGAACAAGAAGGGGTTAGTTCAAGTATTAATGGTATTCATGCGACGGCATTGTACATTGGGATATTAGTTATTTCGCCGTTTCTTGAAAAACCGATGCAAAGGTTTGGAATGAAGCCAATTATCGTGATTGGTGGGTTTCTCGTTATTATTTCATTATTCTTTTTTACACAAACATTTTCGTTTTGGGTATGGTTTATCCTTAGATTTCTAGTTGGAGTGGGAGATCATATGCTACATGTCGGAACACAAACATGGATTACGACAACATCGGATCCGAGTAAAATAGGTAGACAAGTATCGATATACGGTGTATTCTTCGGAATTGGTTTTGCCGTCGGTCCGTATTTAGCAAGCACAGTTCAGTACGGTCTTGCAACGCCATTTATTATATCTACTATACTTTGTCTAATAGGTTGGCTGTTATTATTACCAACAAAAAATGCATTCCCGGCGCAAGATGAAAGAGAAGTGAAGAGTGAATCATCATTTTCACGTTATAAACAAGTTGTTGGATTAGGATGGATTGCACTGCTGGGACCACTTGCATATGGTGTACTGGAAGCAATGTTAAACAGTAACTTACCAGTATACGCGCTTCGAAAAGGATGGTCCGTTTCAGAAGTATCCTTCTTATTACCAGCATTTGCAGTTGGGGGCATTATTACACAAATTCCGCTCGGTATATTAAGTGACAAATACGGAAGGGATCGTATTTTAACGTGGACGTTCTGCATAAGTACGGGCATTTTCTTGCTTGCAGCCGTATTTGATCAATATTACTGGATCGTCTTTGCCTGCATGTTGTTAGCGGGTATGGTCATTGGATCGTGCTTCTCGTTAGGACTTGGATTTATGACAGATTTATTACCGAGACACTTATTGCCAGCAGGTAATATATTATCTGGAATTGCCTTTAGTTTAGGAAGTATACTGGGACCTGTATTAGGAGGCGTATTTATAGAAAAAATACAGTATACAAGCTTTTTTATTGCGGTTATGATTATAATAGGAATTCTCGCAATGTTATATATGATCTACATGAAGAATCAATTCGCATCAAGAAAAATAGAAAGTAGGTTAGGGCATGACAAAACAACCTAATAAAAAGAAATTTGAAGTACTCGAAAACGAAACAATTACAGACTGCTTAGCACGTATGGAACAAGAAGGCTATGCACCGTCTCGCCGCATGGAAGAGCCAATCTTTCATGAGGTGAAGAAAGACGGCAAAACAGTAGTAGAACCGTGCGGTAGGAAGATTGTTTTTGAAGGGAAATTGAAGTAATACGCTATATAAAAAGAATTTGCTTTTGGGTACAAGCAAGATAAAAAATAGAGTCACATAAAAAAACGCTATTGATTCCAATATCAATAGCGTTTTTGTTTTTAATAAATATTTAGATCAAAATGAATTTCTGCTTGAATGGAACTAGCAAAATCAATAATGTTTTTTTGTAAATACATTGCGGGTGATTCGTTATTCTCAATTTGAATGACTACCATAAATAGAAATTCTAAATCATATTTTTTCTTAAGCTGTTTTAATGGTTCTGTTTTCTCTTCAAGTGATTTTAGAATAACATACAACTGATTATTTATATCGTATGATTCTTGATAGCCAGTGCTTAAAGTCCAATTAGTTTCTTTTCTATATAGGGTTTTGGTGGATACAAGATTCGGATTATCACGTCTTGCAACAACATCACCTTTTTTATAAGTTCTTGTAGGCTCGATACTTAGGGCTTCAGTAATTGCTTCAAGGGGGAATATATCACCCGTTGCACTAAAATAAGCCATAACTTTGGTTTTATCCAGAATGGTTCCTCCTCTATTATTAAGATGTTATTTATATTACATTATAAAAACTTACAAATGTATTTACTAGAATGTAAATGTTTTTTTTATTGAATTTCGGCGTTGGGACATGAATGATAAAGCTAGATATACATACCTTTGTAGGAAAGAACAATTATACAAAAGTAGGATGCTTAAAAATATATTAATTTGTATGATAAAAACAAAATATAATTTAAAAAATCAGAATGTAGGGGAGGGAGCAATATATAATGATACAAAGCATATATGAAACTCATTTACATGTAAGAAATTTAGAAAAAGCGATAGATTTCTATCAAAATAAGTTAGGATTAACAGTAGCAAAAAAACTATTGAAAAGACGAGTTGCATTCTTTTGGGTAGGAGAACGTAAAGAGCAAATGCTTGGATTATGGGAAGTACATAGTAATGAAGATTTTGAGATGAAACACTTCGCTTTTCGTGTAGATGTAGAGTTTTTAAAGATTTCTAAATTATGGTTAGAGAATCGTGGAATAGAGGTAGTAGGGAGTCAGGGGAAAGGGAATGAAGAACCAATTGTTCAAAGATGGATGCCAGCTGCAAGCGTATATTTTCTAGATTGTGATGGAAATAAATTAGAGTTTATTTCTATGTTATATGATGATCCAGATGAATTAGAATATGCAACGTATTTAAGTGAATGGGAAGCGGAGCACCAAGAAGAATAAAGTGAAACTTTAATCAGTAGGGGTTTTATAGCTTTGTATTATGTTAAATAGATAGAGACAAAAAATCCTTCAAGAAAAGGCATGTTCTTGAAGGATTTTTTTATTGTTTGTAACTTATTAACGATCTTTACGTTTAGATATTTCAGCGCGTTGAATATAACCATCAGAGAAGCTGAAATAAAGAGAATAGCTTCCTCGATTATATATAAAGCCTTCGCTAGTCATATCCTCTCCGATTAAATCGGGCTCACCAAACCACTCTTTTAATTCATTGATAGAAATATCCATTTTCACCCATATATATCTAGCGTCCCAAGGGTACATATCAATATTATAATCGCCGTATACCGCTATATTAGGTGCATCACATTCTGTACATGGTGCTTTTTTCAAAACATCAGGCACTCCATATTCTTTTTTTACTTCAGATATATCTTTACGCAATGAATTTAATGTAAATGGACCAAACGTTCCATTCTGTAAAGCGGTTGTTAACATTTGTTTCAGTTCTTCTTTTGAATTGATGTTGAAATTATAATTTCTGTTTTTTGCTATTGCATTATAGAAAAATTGTGCATACTGCTCACGCTTCACAAATGTGTTTCCGTTAAAATTACCGGACTCGTCACCTTGTGCTATACGGTTACTACGCAGTGTATTTACAGCTTCATAAGCCCAATGACCTTTTGGTACGTCTTTAAATTTTCCTTGTTCTTTTGATTCTAAATGAAATGCTTTTTGTAATATTACTGCCATCTCATATCGAGTTAATACATCATCTGGACGGAATGTACCTGTTCCATCACCTGTCATAATTCCAGCTTGCGCAATGGCTTTAATATCTTTTTCAAACATATGATTTGCAATATCACTAAACATATTTCCTTGTTTATCGTCTACTTTTAAACCTAAATGTCGATTGACTAAAGAAGCTACCTGTCCTCTAGTAACATTGTCGCCAAAACCAAATTTCCCATTTCCATACCCCTTATAAATCCCTGCTGCTGCTAAGTAATCAATAGCATCTTTTGACCAGTGGTCCTTTGGTACATCTGTAAATACAGTGTTCGTATTACTAGCTACATTATAGCTATTCGTAGTTGTTTGTGCATTAGCTGTGCCTACCATCGTTGTAGTTACTAGTGCTGCAGTAATTACGAATCCGAAAAAATTTTTAGCTTTGCTTGTTTTCTTCCCCATTTGCGCAAGCCTCCCCGGTTTCATTTAGCTTTATTAAATATACTCATTACGATGCATGCATTTAATACAACTAAATGCATGCATCGTAATTGTAACATGTAAGTTATAATTATTTGTCATTTATTTCCGTAATGTGGATGGAATTTTGATAATATAACCAAAAATGTGGATAATTGATATTCAGCGTTATTTAATGATGATACATACAGTAAAATGTTCTGTTTTCCATTCTACGATAGAAAACAGAACGTATATTTGGTATAATCGAAATATACTATATGAAACGATGTACATGAGTTTGACATGTATGTATTAAGGTACGTACTACATAACAATAACTACGCTTTATACAAATCAATCGTTAGAAAGGAAAAGAAGTAATGAATCAAATTTCATTTGAAGATTTATTTGAAGAAGAAAACGCGAAAGAAAAGGTGGAGGTAGCTGAAATACCAGTACCTTTATCACCATTGCAAAGAGATATATTGGAATTAATGGATTCTGAAGAAATAAGTGCACTTGAGCTGTGTGAACAATTAATACGAGCTGGAAAAATATCAGATGAAAGATTCACAACGAATAAGCCGAAAGCATATGGAGAAGTATGCTTACTATTAGAAGGATTTGTTAAAGAAGGAAAGCTTATTTTTGTCAAAAGTGATGAGAAAAGAGATAGGGTTTATAAATGGAATGAAGAAGCTTCTAACATATAAGTTGTCCAGAGGCAAACGAATGTTTTCTAAGAAGAGAGTTCAGTAGTCAAAGAAAAAAGTGGTAGCAATCACGAAAGATTGCTACCACCTTTTTCTTTTTTAACATCTTACATATTTACGTTTGAACCCAAGTCTGCCTCTATCAAGTTCTTTCTGAATACTCTCTGCAGCATTTAGCAAACTGCTTTTTTTATTAGCACGTTTTACTTCAACTATACCAACTTCTTTTGCAATCTCGACTGCCTTTTCGTGTAGTGGCACATATGAAATTGCTACAGTGTTTAGAAAATTATTCATAGCGGATTTAGTTCGTTCTGGCGAATCATGGATTGTCTTTTTCACCATTTCAAGCATATCGGAAAGTTTGCTTTCAGAAAACTCATCGTCTTTGCGATTTCCTAAAAGCCAGCAGTAGCAACTCCAGCCTGCAGACATTTTAAGCTCTTCACCACTTGCAATCCATTTATCAGCAACTTCTTGAGCGATATTTGATTCGGATAAAGTAACTGCCACCACATAATCAGACAACATATAAAAATACGCTCCGTCTATCCATCGATCAAAATCAGACTCCCTCATAGCTTTCGGGTCCGCAATAATGCCTGCAAAATACATAGCATCGTAGTTGCCTGTGGCATAAAGTTCTTCTGCTAACTTTTGGTTTATTTTTATTTTTTTTGCGATTGGTTTCATAGCACCTGTAGCTACGCCGAAAACTGGTTCCTGCGCACCGTTAGATATGTATATTTTTTTCGTTCGTTCCTTGCCTAGAGCTTCAAGCTCTTGCATAACTGTTTTAAAATCCAAAGCTGTGCACTTCCTTTCTTTATGTAAAGACCATTTTAATTGCGAACAACTAGCCAATATTTTTTATCATGTTTTCCATACTTTCTAATTTTAAATCTTATGTGAGTAGGATGTCTACTTTCTATCATTTGTTGATAATTCAGTTAGTGATTTTGAAATTTTAGCTTTTTACATAGAGTTTTAGCATAAAAAAACTAATGATTAAAATTTCACTTTAACTTTGACTCTTTCTCGGTATTATCATGTTATTATTTGGTAAGGGGATAAATGGAATGTAAAGTTAAACATGTGAGGTTGGTTATAAATGATGAAGACATTTACGAGAATAGTATTAACTGCAGTGATGCCAATTAGTATGAGTATGGGTTGTGAAAATACTGAAAAAACTGAAGCAAAAGAGCCGAAAGCGATACAATCGGAGAAAAAGGATTATACGGATTACTCATATGGAAGCAAAGGTATAGTAGTAAGCGGAAAAGCGAAAGAACGTCAACAATACGAGGTTGGATATATGGATGATAACAAGTTAATTGGGATTGACGAAAATATTGAGGACTGTATTGTGTTAGATAATAAGGATAAAGCAGGTCTTGTTTGGAAACAAATAGAGCGTGGATCGATTATTGAAGTGCAATATGGTAAGGATCGCAATGATATTGTAGGCGTACAATTAGTAGGAGATCGTGAGCCATACGAAATTAGTGATAAGTTTGATCGAAATACGATAAACGAGATTGTCGAAAATGTTAAAGGGAATTTGTAATAGAAGCTAAAATGAAAAAATATTTAAATTTACTATTAATAAAGTCGATTCCTTATGGAGATAAGAAATCGACTTTATTAATTATCTTTTTTGTAAGTTGTCTTTCCAAATAAAACTCATTTCAATGTAAAAGGTTACATCTATATTATCGCAAGAATGTAAAAATGTTAATATTTTCAAAGAGAAAAGTATAAGGAAACAGCATTTATTTAATAGAGACTTGATAGTTATGAAAAATTATAAACATCCTTCTTGTTGAAGCAAAACAGTAAAAGGTATCCTAATCTATTTTTTGAGAAGTAGTAGTGTGCAAAAGGGGACAAGTTCTTTTGACGGCAATAGCAATTGGTTATAAAATAATGTCTGTTAAGGGATTTTTTAGAAACTATCATTCGCCTGCTGGGGATAAAATGAAAAGGCGGAATAACCATATTTTTATACATAGTAGATTCATAGTCTTTCACGAATGAGAAAATAAAGGGAGGTTGAGATATTTACACGAACAGTGTAGATATCGATTACAGCAATGAATATTAAAAAACGAGTAATCGCACTATCAACAAGTCTAGTAATTTTAGGGAGTGCACCTTTATCAATATCAGCAGAAGAGATAAATAAATCTCATAATGACCAGCTTCGTATTGCACAAGGGGAGCGTGGAACGAACGTATTACGTTATTCTAATTTCAATCTAGAAACTCCAGATCACATGCAAATTAATGAAGCAGAAGTATCAGAGAACGAGGAAATTCTTCTAGAAGAATATAAACATAAACATGATGAAACAGAAGAGTTACATAAAATGAAAGAAGCGAAAAAAGGTGAAGTAGCAGAAGATGAAGCCATTTCAAATATTGAAAAGGCATTTGAACATGTAGACGGTCGAAATGATGGTTCTACTCGCGAAATGAAGCCGGTTGAAAAGCGAAGAGCTATTCAGTATAGCGCATCGATGACTACGAAGAAATATGGAACACTTGCAGGTGTCCCGTTTGTAGAGTGGATTGTTCCAGCAGGAAACCCTGATATTCGCCCCGCTAATCCGATGAAAGCACGTTATATTACAATTCACGAAACTGCAAACACTGCCCGCGGTGCAAATGCTGAAAACCATGCGAAGTATTTATATAAACAAGCAACGGAAGGTACGTTCCGAACAGCTTCATGGCATTTTACTGTAGACGATAAACAAATTTATCAGCACTTACCAACAAATGAAAACGGTTGGCATGCAGGAGATGGGGATGGATCAGGAAATAGAGAATCTATCGGGATTGAAATTTCAGTTAACCAAGATGGAGATTACAATAAAGCGTTAGAGAATGCAAAGAGACTTGCAGGTTATTTAATGAACAAAGAAGGTATTAGTGCGGACCACATTTATAGGCATCAACAATGGAGCGGGAAAAACTGTCCTGATATTTTAATTTCTCGTGGGAATTGGACTGGCTTCGTACAAGGTATTCAATGGTATGCAAATGTTAACGCACAAATTGATTCGCCTTTACAAGAAAGAAATGAGCTATTTGATTCCAATGAATATAATCCAGCTGAACCTAATATGGAGCTTGTAGTGAATGGTGATGGTATAAACGTACGTAGTGGTTCGGGACTTGAACATCATATCGTTCGTAAAGCTTCAAACGGAGATCGTTACAAAGTGTTAGCAGTTAAAAATGGTTGGTATAAAGTAGGTAACGATGAGTGGATTTTCTATAACCCAAGTTGGATTAAAATAAACTATAATATGCCACATAAAGAAGTACAAAAACCAAAAGATGATATTACAGGTGGATGGTTTGAAGGGAACATTCGTAAGCTGAACAGCCTTGGAATTATGCACGGTGAAGGAAATGGTGTATTTGCGCCTTATCGTAATGTAACGAGAGCTGAGTTTGCTGCATTAATTTCAAATGCTCTCAAGCTACCGGAAGGAGATAAGTCATTTGTAGACATTAACAAAGCGCATCCATCACTTCATAGCGGTATTAAACGTAGTGCAAGTGCAGGAATTATTAACGGTCGTGGCGGCGGGATTTTTGATCCTAACGCATCTATCACACGTGAAGAAGCATCGATCATGATTGACAACGCATTACAGTATAAAGGTGTTACAGGTGAATTAGTTGCATTGTCATTTAGGGATAAACATTTGATCACATATAAACAGCCTGTTCAACGATTATATAGTTTAAAGGTAGTTACAGGTGTTGGAAATAATGTGTTTAATCCGAAAGGCACGACAACTCGTGGTGAAGCAGCTGCCTTTTTAGTAAAGATGTTAGATGCAAGTCAAAAATAGAAAGAATGATAAAGGAGCTATCCAAAATGAGAATTTGGAACAGCTCCTTTTTATGTAAGCCCTTATTAAAGCCCCTTCCAAGCCCCTTCCAAGCCCCTTCCAAGCCCCTTATAAGCACCTACCAAGTAATAAATCACTAAGAAAAAACAAAACAAAAACAACTACAAGAACAAAAAAGCGCGAAAAAATAAAACCGTCGTTGTAGTAGTTAAAAAAATTTGGAATTCAACTGCAAAAACCAAGCCCTCACTCCTATATGTATATTGAAGGATTGAAATCTGCCTTTTTATAAGTGCGAGGGGGAGGTAAACATATGGCGGTGTACCGTAATGTGCAAGTGAACTTTTGGCAAGATGAATTCATATTAGATTTAACGCCAGAGGAGCGTTATTTTTACATATATTTGTTAACTGGTACGAAAACGAAGCAATGTGGAATTTACGTATTACCGAAGCGAGTGGCAGAGCTGGAAACAGGTTACAGTATGGAAACTGTTGAGAAATTGTTAAGTAGATTTGTGGAATACGGCAAGATTTTATATGATGCGGAAACGAAAGAGTTATATATAATAAATTGGCTACACTATAATCCTATTTTAAATACGAATGTAGAAAAATGTGTGTTACGTGAGTTAAAGACTGTAAAAAATAAAGAATTCATACATATGTTTTTACGTACGTGTCTGGAAGGAAAATGGAAGATTCCATTGTTATTGCAGTATTTTGGTATGCCAGAGGAAGAGGATACTAGTAGTTTACAAGAAGTTGTTGAAGAAATAAAAGATGTGGAAGTGGAAGAGGACACTCTACATAGTGAAGTTTATAAGTTTTACGAGCAACATATAAGTAGTCTATCCCCATATATCGTGAAGGAATTGGAAGAATGGATACGAAAAGTTTCAGGAGAGAGAGTATTAGAGGCGCTTAAAATTGCGTTTGAACAGAATAAGAGAACGCTCGCTTATGTGAAGGGGATTTTGAGGAATTGGTGTATCGAATATGGTGGAGAGAAGTGTGTAATGGGTAGTTTAGAGAGAAGGAGAAGTGTTTTGAGTAGTGTGTTTTAATTTACATTAATTTAATATAGAATGTATGTTCGTTTCGGTAGATTTTATGCTATACTACCATTAAATAAGGATGTTTTTATAATGGATAAAAGATGCGGGGGAACAAAGTTTGACTACAAATACAACTCGGTTATTTCAATATATTCATATGACAGAAAAACAGGAACAATTATCACTGCTATATTTACAAACAAAAGAAGAAGAGATTTTGAAAGATATTCAATTAACGACAATTCGAGATCAAAGAAGAGGCGATTTTGCTGAGCGGTTTATAAATGATTTTAGGAAAGTGCATAAGCAAGATCCAGCTTTCTTACGATTATTCTATTACTTGTTAGGGGAGCAGTTGTTAAATGTTCTTATAATAAGGTTTAAATATGTAGATTTTTCTAATATGAAGGTTTATTTAGAAAAAAGTGCACTTCCATTGGATCAACTTGTAGTCATTGCATGTAAATATTTAACTAATATCTCTAGTTATGTGAATGAGGCGTATAGTTTTCTGAAAGAGTTAACAAAAGAGAATCCGAACTATATAGAGAGACAATTACATACTTTACTAAATAAGCAACAACTATCACTACTTCTCGTAATGTTTGAAGTAGATTATGAGAGGTTCCATACGTATAGCTCTTTATTGGAAGAGAGATTAAAAGAACATGCTGAATTTATTTTGAATTTGAATGGGGAAAAGGAAAAGATTGAAGCAACTGAAAGATATATAAAAGATGAAAGTGATAGGGAATTATTTTTAGGTGGAAATTTACCGGACTATATTTGGCGACTGTTATTTCATGTCCATAAGTATTCAAACGTTGCGAGGCGATATGTGGAAATATTAGCAAAGAAAAACGTGTGGGGGTTTATAAATCATGCTACGTGTTACGTGTGTCAAACTCTCAATCAGCCTCAAAATTATAAACGAACAGGGAGTGTAAATAAGAAAACCTATAATGAAATTCAAAGTTTTTGTAAACAGTTTTGGATTTCTGAGGAAAGATTCTTTGCGCACCGCCTGAGGCAACATGATTTAAATAATGAAGAATTTTGTAAAGCGTATGAATATGAAATGTTATGCTCCGTGGCGGAAGAAAATCCTGAATTTGTTCAACGTACTTTGCAGTATGTAAGTAAAAGTAATTACCTCATAATCGCACGAATGTTAGCTGAAAAAGGACATGAGTTAAATAGAGGGAGAATGCGAGAAGAATTTTTTATCGCTGCTTTGCAACTTAAGTTGTCTACGGTGCGGGATACGTATCGTGATTATTTACTCGGGAAATTGTCATTTGATGAAATGAAGCAAATACTTACAAACCCGAAATATAGAAATATGTATTGGGATATGCCAGTTTTAGAAGTTGTACTTCTTTGGGATATAGATGATGTAGCAAAAAGAGAAGCGGCACTTACCTTGCAATTTGGAGATGTATATAGTGTTAATTTATATGAACTTCTGTATGAGTGTTCAATTAGAGGAATAGAACCAGAACAAATAATAGAAGATCTACTTTCTTACGGGCTAAGTAAGGAAAAGCTGATCGATTATTCAGTTGAACAAGTCTCACATTATGTAGAAGAGAGAAATAAAGCGAAGGAAGCGCTCGTTACAATCATTGTAAAAGAACAGGCATACATAATGGAACGATTTGATACGTATTCTGCTGAGGCAAAAGCGTATATTTTGAATGAATTAGCAAGAGATAACAAGGTTGAAATACGTCCAGTTTTAATTAAAAACTTAGGTGATTCATCTAAAAAATTACGTAAGTCTATAGTTGAGCTGCTTTCAAAAGACATAGAAGCGGCAGAATATGTAGCGGTTGAACTGAATAATAAAAAGAAAATTGTTCGTGAAAATGTGATGAAACTGCTTATAGAGTATAAGATCGAAAAATATACAGAACTTGTACAAGAAGCTTTGCAAGATAAGAAGAATGCCTCTTTGGCCGAGAAGTTTGCTCCGTTACTTGAAACGGAGAGAAGCGCAGAAAATATAGAAGAACTTTGTGGCCGTATCGTAACGGAACAAAAAAGAAATTCACTTCTGCAATTGATTGGGGATGAACCACAAATCCGTCTTCGTCATTCTAATGAAATTGCCGATGCTACAATTCCATTAGCTTATTTGCAGCAGTACATTTCAGATTCTGTTATCGAGAAGAAAGAAGAAGCTGAAGCGATTGGGAGTACTTTAAATGAACAGGACTTGAAAGAATGTGTGCAAGAAATATATCAAACATGGATTTCTCAAGATGCAGATGTGAAGAAACGCGGTATTCTTTCGTTATATGGAATATATAGTGATGACAAAATGGTCGGCATACTGAAAAAGCAAATCGATGAATGGGTGCTCGATATGCGAGGGAAAATTGCAGCTGATGCTGTTCGGGCTTTAGGCTTGTCCTCATCTAAGCTTGCACTTATGTCTATTCATGCAATGGCCTTTAAATATAAACATAAACAAGTGCGTAATGCGGCAAAAGAAGCACTAAGTCTCGCTGCAAAAACACGTAGTATAACGGAAGAGGAGCTGGAAGATCAACTGGTACCAAATCTTGGTTTCAATATACGTGGTGAGAAGGAGATTGATTTTGGGAATAGGTGTTTTACGGCCATATTAACTGCAGAGTCAAAAATTGAATTAGAGACAGAAGAAGGGAAACGTATGAAGTCACTTCCAAAGCCGAATGCAAAAGATGATATAGAAAAAGCTGAATTAGCTAAGAGAGAGGTATCCACTTTAAAGAAAGAGCTTCGAAGTGCTCTTTCCATGCAGAAACAACGTTTGGAAGCTGCTCTATCAAGAAAGCGCTATTGGTCATACGATTCGTGGAAGGCGCTATTTCTGGAGAATCCAATTATGAAGCAATTTGCAACTTCACTTATTTGGGGTGAATATACGGAAGGAAAGTTACTGGAAATGTTCCGTTATGCGGAGGATGGTACGTTTTATTCGGTGATAGGAGAGAATCATGAATTTTCGTCTGGAACCGTGATTGGTTTCATTCATCCGTTAGAATTATCCGAAACGGAAAAGGAATTGTGGAAAGAGCAACTGGAACATTCTAAGATTGTCCAGCCGTTCTTACAAATGGAACGTCCAGTGTTTGTAGTAGAGGAAAATGATAAGGTTACTGTTGAGAGGTTTGGTGGTATTTTATTAAATGGTCGCTCGTTATTCGGTAAGATGACGAAACTTGGATGGATTCGCGGATCAGTTCAAGATGGCGGTGTGTATTATACGTTTTATAAAGAAGATACTCGTACTGGATTAGGGGCACAACTGTCATTTAGCGGAGCGCCGATTGGCTATGAAAATGAAGAAGATATATGTGTGTATGATATTGAATTTTATAAAGCAGGTACAGTGAATCGTGGTTCATATGAATACGATGAAATTGATGATGAAAGACGCATTGTGCCAAAAGAAGTAGATAAGTATTTCTTTAGTGAAATATTATATGATGTACAATTAGCGACCGATTCAAATCTTGGTCATAATGAAAGCTGGCGTAATAAACGATAAAAATTCCCCCTTCATTTGTAGGAAAATGAAGGGGGTTTTCAACTTTTCAAAAAGGTTCTTTCAAAATAGAAGCGAATAGTTTGAGAAAGGAGGGGTTATATGGAAGTTGTTATAAAGAAGAAACGAACTAGGGGTAAGAAAATTTTCATTTGGTCTAGTAGTATCGTTCTTTTATTAGTTATTTGTACAGCGATTTTTTTAAACATATATACGCTGAAATCTGTGCCAAAGATAGATGGAACGATAAAACTAGAGGATTTACAACGTGCTGTTACGGTAAAGCGAGATAGTAAAGGAGTACCACATATTAAAGCGGAAAATGCACATGATTTATATTTTTCGCAAGGGTATGTACAAGCGCAAGATCGATTATTTCAAATGGATTTAAGTAGAAGGCAGGCTTCTGGGATGTTAAGTGAAGTGGTGGGGGAAGCAGCTGTTGATCGAGATAAGTTGTTTCGAACGCTCGGTTTACGGCGAGCAGCCGAAGCGTCTGTTAGTCAATATGATGGGGAGGCGAAAGATGCTCTGCAGTCATTTGCAGATGGGGTGAACGCTTTTATACGCGAGGCAAAAGAGGAAAAGAAATTGCCGGTCGAGTTTACTATATTAGGCTATGAACCTGCTGAATGGTCTATTGTTGATACGTTAACAATTGGAAAGTATATGGCGTTTGATTTAGGCGGACATTGGCATGGACAGGCATTTCGATATTGGGCGCTGAAAAATTTGCCGAAAGAGCAAGCAAATGAGTTATTTCCTACATATCCGAAAGATGCGCCTAGATTGCTAGCTGAACTCGAGAATACAAATGTGAATGTTGTACAAAGTTTTGCAAAAGCAATCATTCCACCAGAGTTTAATGGTAGTAACAACTGGGTTATAAGCGGTGAGAAGAGTGCATCTGGTAAGCCGATTTTAGCGGATGATCCTCATTTATCTCTTGCGACACCTTCTATTTGGTATCAATCGAAACTTGAGATGAAAGATTTACATGTGAGTGGCGTTATTTTCGCTGGCGTACCCGGGGTTATATTAGGACACAATGACAAAATAGCATGGGGCGTTACGAATACAGGTCCTGATGTACAAGATTTATATATTGAGAAGAGAAATCCTAATAATGAAAATGAATTTCTGTATAACGATAAGTGGGAAAAAGCTACCGTTGTGGATGAATCTATTAAAGTAAAAGGCGGAAAGACAATACCGTATAACGTTACCGTTACGAGGCATGGTCCAGTTATTTCAGAGTTTGCGGATAAGGGGAAGAAGAAAACGAAAACAGTATTCGCTTTGAAATGGACTGCTTTGGAGCCTTCCGCTGAATTAAAGGCTGTATTAAATATGAATAAGGCGAAAGACTGGAATGAGTTTGAAACGGCACTGCAAGATTTTCATACACCAACTCAAAATTTTGTATTTGCATCAAACGACGGCACAATTGCTTATAAAGCAAATGGAAATATACCAGTGCGTAAAAAAGGTGATGGTAGTCTGCCTGTGCCAGGATGGACAGATGAATATGAATGGGAAGGGTATATCCCGTATGATCAACTTCCAAAAGTAATCAATCCAAAACAAGGGTTTATTTCAACTGCGAATAATAAAATTGTAGATGATAATTATCCGTACCATATTAGTAATACGTGGGCGCAGCCATATAGGCAAATGCGTATTCAAGAGTTTTTACAAGAGAAGGAAAAATATACAGTGAAAGATTTAGAAAAATTACAGATGGATCAAAAAAATTTATACGGGAAAGAATTTACTCCTATATTTTTAAAAGAGTTAAATAAAGTATCTTTAAATGAAGTAGAGAAAGAAGGTGTAAAACAATTAACGAAGTGGAATTTTTACGATAGTAAAGATGAGGCGGCACCGTTACTATTCCATTTGTTAATGAAAGAGATTTCAAATACGTTATTTTCAAAAGAAATACCGAAAGATGTGATGGAGTTATTTGAAGGGAAGTCACAAGTTGTGGATGAATTGATTCGAAAAGAAGTAGCAGGAGAAAATAGCGCTTGGTTTAAGAAATACGGGGGCTTCACAAAAGTTGTGCATACATCGTACGAGAATGTAATGAAGAAATTACAGAAGGAATATGGACCCGATGTTACAGAGTGGAAGTGGGGCGATTACCATCAACTTGCTTTTACACATCCAATTTCAAAATCATCTAGTATGTTAGCACTACTTGCATTTAATCGTGAGAAACCAGTTCCAATTGGCGGAAGTCAAGTTACCGTTCAAGCGGCGAGTTACGGAGATAACGGTATTGTCAATCACGGAGCTTCTTGGCGATTCGTTATTGATACGAAAGATATGTCAAACGGTTATCATATTGTAGGACCAGGACAATCAGGACATTTTAGAAGTGATTGGTATCATGATCAAATAGATGATTGGGTAAATGGCACGTATCATACGACTACATTGAATACGGAGGGGATAGAAGGGAAGGTGTTAAATTTGGAGCCGAAGTGATAGAGTGTTTTTGTTTATGGAGAGGACTAGTAATAATCTTTTTGATAATGAAATCTTATCATTTAGAACATAACCCAGTTCTTAAATCATTTTAACAGCCAGCCTACTATCATTTAATTGGATAGTAGGCTGTTTCCATCTTCGAAATACGCTGTAGCAACTTCTTCAGGATTACGATTATTTCTACATGCTGCAAGTGCTGTAACTAATAAAGCCATTACAACTATTAACATGATCATTCCAGTTTTAAGGGGAATTAGTTAACAAAGACCAGATATTATTTGCAACAGAACTGTTCCTCTGTACCCCTTGTTTCATCATTTTTCTAGGCCATCCAACTTGACAAATGTTTTTTTATCAAACTACAATGAAAATCATTATCAATAATAGAGGGAGGATATTTTTGTAAATAAATGAAAAACAATATATTTATAGGTTAATAACTAGATGTTGTTAAGTCGTATGTACTATTTTTAGTTTAGCGTTGCCCAGAATGTACACCAATTAATCTCACGAATTACAAGAAAACTATAATTGAAATGAGGCTTGCATTGTGAAGTTGGACGTGAATGAGTTAGCAGAGTATCTTGCCAATACTCCTTTCCGAGTAGAAGGAGTATATCGTTATGCTAAAAATCCAGGTGTGCCTTGTGCTGAGTCTACAGATTCTTTCCCAGGATTTGTATTTCCACTTACAGGGAAGACGCAATTTCAATTTAATGGTACGCCGTATATCCTTTCCCCAGGAAAAGTTATACATGGGGGTGCAAAAATGACATTAGCCCATAAAATGCTTGGTGAAATAAACTGGGAATATATTCTTGTTTTATATCGGATAAGCAATTCAGAACGAGAAGACTCTGGCTTTACTCATCAGCATTTTGAATTGTTAACAGGGCAATCTCCTCGTCTTGTCGAATTACTTATGCGTCTTTGGGATGTGTATAATCAGCGAGGAGGCATTTCGATGTTTCAGACTGAAATGCTGTTTCGCGAAGCGTTGAATGAAGCTTTATTAAGTGTTGTCAATAGAGAAAACAACTATGAATCGCATACTTTATTCGAACGAATATCTAGTTACGTTCATAAATACTATTATAAAGATATTACAATAAATACGCTTACAGAACAAAATAATGTTAATCGAAATCGTCTTTCTTACGTGTTTAGAAAGCATGCAGGTATGGGGCCAGCAGAATATTTATTGAACTATCGTATAAAGATGGCTCAAAAAATGTTATGTACAAGTGGTGTGCCTGTACAACAAATTGCGCAGGCTGTTGGAATCGCAGACCCTTTTTATTTTAGTAGAGTTTTCAAGAAGCGGGTTGGCATTTCGCCTACTAAATATCGCGAGAAGTTCATCAATAATCCATACTAATGTCAACAGAGGTCCATTCTTATTTGAAAATCACTGTTCTATACTTATGGAGAGTTAAAGGAAACATTAGATTGAAAGTACTTTCATTGAAATCACTCCTTTGTACTATCTGAATGAAAAGTTCTGGCCTGAGCATTTTCTTTTTAAGCATAATAACGACTTTTTTACTTAGATTACTGTAATATAGCGGAAGTTGAAAATGAGGAGGGATCATTATCCATTACCAACCTATTAAACTAAATGACGAGTTATCTAAAATTAACGATTATTGGTATCCACAAGTGATTAGTGAAATGAATGACGATCAAATTCAGCTTTTTAAAGCTAATGGAGATTTTATATGGCATGAGCATCCTAATACAGATAAGCTATTTATTGTGCTTGAAGGGGAGATGTTCATCGATTTTCGTGATGGACAGGTGAAAATTTCTAAAGGCGAGATGTTTATTGTCCCGAGGGGCGTTGAGCATAAACCGTTCACTGAAAAGGAATCCCACATTATGTTGGTAGAGCCTAAAAGGGAAATGGATTGATAATCGTAAAAAGATAAAAAAGGAGCGGAAATCCGTTCCTTTTTTATTTATCTTACTATTTTTGGAAACTTAGTGTGAATAAAATGTGAATAAGGGATGAATAGCATTTTTATCAATAAAAATTTATTGGATTTTTTGTGGAATATATATGAAACGTTGTATAAAATAATCAAGAAAGCCAAAAATTATAGGGGGAAAGTTGTGAAGAAAAATAAGAGTTTAATAAGTTTTTTAGGAGTGTTTATTATGCTGTTTTCTTTTTGTTTTCAAGGAAATGTACAGGCAGATGTAAATACTGTTCAATCTGGAAAAATTAAATCAGGAAATGTAACGGTATGGGAAGTTGGAAATATAGCGAAAGTGTTAGCTGATGTAGAGCGCTTAAATTTAAATACAGTAAATGTACCGATTCAGGTAGATATTCCGAATGTGACTTCTACGAACATGGTAATTAATCAAGCGCAAAAGCAACAGGCTATTATTTTAATTCAAGAATTATTAAAGCGTAATATTCAAGTTATAGTAGAACCGTTCCCATATATTCAGCAAGGAAATGTTGGAGAAACGGAATGGAATCCAAGTAATATTAATGATTTCTTCTGGAATTGGAAAACGGTTATTTTGCAAGACATCTTTAACTCGATTACAAGTAAATACAATGTGTACGGGCTCAAGATTGCTTCTAATTTCGTGAATATGGAATATGCAGAAGGATATTGGAGCGATACGATTGATTTTGTTCGCCAGCAGTATAAAGGAAATGTTTTGTATCAAATGAATTGGTGGTTAACAGCAAGCTGGGATCCTTCATATGAAGCGAAGTTTGTTGAGAAAATAAATCGTCCGTATTTAAAGAAGGTAGACATTGTTAGTATCGATAGTTGGTTTGAAGTTTCGGAAAAAAGAAATCCATCATACGAAGAAGTGAAGCAAAGTTTATTTGCGACGACAGTGTATAACCGTGGACAAAATGTTGTTCAACAACTAGAACAATTACATAAAGCAACAGGAAAACCGGTTTATTTTGGTGGATTTAACGTTCCAGCGCGTGAACTAGGCTTACAAAATCCGTGGAATCCAGATGTTTCTAATGTGTTTTCAAAAGACGTACAATTAAACGGATGGCGCGCTTACCGTGACGTATTAGAACCGAAGCCATATTTTAAAGGCTTTTCAATTTGGTTTATTGGATCAAATAATAGTACGCATGCGTATCAAATACATAGTCAAGAAACGGCGGCAGTTATTAACGGCTGGTACCGAAAATAATTTTTATAAAATAGGTAAGTTTTAAAGTTTACCACATATATTTCTAGTGAAAGGCCTTTCACCATCTTATCACCTAGGGGGCAATCATAATGAAATTTTTGTCTTACCTTACAGTAATTTTGGTGATTCTTGGCGGTTTGAATTGGTTATTTGTAGCGTTAGATTACAATGTAGTTGAGAAATGGTTTGGTTCTATGCCGGCGCTTGTGGACACTATTTATTGGCTCATTGGTCTTTCTGCAATTTATCAAATTTTTGATCGGTTCTTTACGGATAATTAGCTATTATTCTTTTATTACTAGAGTGTTAAGTACGATTATGTACTTAACACTTTTTTATATGTTTATAAAAAAGTTTACACATGCAAGCGATTCCATTGCTTCTTGCGCCGTAATACTAGAAAAGAAATTGACCGTGTCTTGTATTGTGGGTTATAATTCAGAAAGTTTAAAAAATATTAAAATGAGAAATAGGGAGGTCATCCGGGTGATGGAAAGAGTGTATAATTTTTCAGCAGGACCATCAATACTCCCTTTGCCAGTTTTAGAGAAAGTGCAAAAGGAGCTTGTAAATTATAACGGGACAGGCATGTCTATTATGGAAATGAGTCATAGATCTTCTTATTTTCAAAGTATTATAGATGAAGCGGGTAGCTTACTTCGTGAATTAATGAACATTCCTGATGAGTATGAAGTATTGTTTTTACAAGGTGGTGCTTCATTACAATTCTCTATGATACCGTTAAATTTAATGAATACGTATAAAAAAGCAGGGTACGTATTGACTGGTTCATGGTCTAAAAAGGCACTGCAAGAAGCTGAAAAAGTTGGAGAAGTACAAGTGATTGCTTCTTCTGAAAATGAGAAGTTTACGACAATTCCTAAACTGGATGGTTTACTAGGCGATGAAAAACTAGATTATGTACATATAACAACGAACAATACAATTGAGGGTACGAAATATGTGGACATTCCACATGTAGATAAAGTACCACTCGTTGCGGATATGTCCTCAAATATTTTATCAGAACGATATGATGTTTCAAAGTTTGGTCTTATATATGCGGGAGCGCAAAAGAATCTAGGGCCAGCGGGCTTAACGATTGCAATTATAAAAAGAGATTTAATTGGGGGAGCAGATCGCTCTTGTCCTACAATGTTAAACTATGAAACTTACAGCAAAAATAACTCCTTATATAATACACCGCCGTCCTTTAGTATTTACGTAACGAAACTTGTACTAGAGTGGCTGAAAGAGCAAGGTGGGGTATCTGCGATTGAAGAACAAAATAGAATGAAATCTTCACTACTTTATAATTTCTTAGATGAATCAAAATTGTTTACTTCACCAGTTGATCGTACGTATCGATCACTTATGAACATTCCGTTTACAACACCGTCAGAAGAGCTGAACAGTGAGTTTCTACAAAAAGCGAAAGAACGAGGACTTGTTACACTAAAAGGACATCGATCAGTCGGTGGTATGCGCGCTAGTATTTACAATGCGATGCCAGCACACGGCGTACAGCAATTAGTAAATTATATGAAGGAATTTGAGCTTGAGAATAGATAGGGAGATGGGGATATGTTTCGTGTTCAAACGTTAAATCAAATTGCAGAAAAAGGTTTGCAAGTGCTTAGCGGAGAGCACTATGAAGTAGGGGAGAGAATGGATCACCCAGACGGTATTTTACTTCGCAGCTATTCTTTACATCAAGAAGAGTTTTCAAAAGATTTAAAGGCGATTGCCAGAGCTGGTGCTGGTGTAAATAATATTCCTGTCGAGCGATGTACAGAAAAAGGGATTGTAGTATTTAATACGCCAGGGGCAAATGCTAATGCAGTAAAGGAACTTATTATCGCCAGTCTTATTATGTCTTCACGTAACATTATTAACGGAGTAAGCTGGACGAAAAATTTAGAAGGTGAAGAAGTACCGCAGCTTGTTGAATCAGGAAAAAAACAATTTGTTGGATCTGAAATTGCGGGAAAACGTCTAGGAGTTATCGGGCTTGGTGCAATAGGTGCTTTAGTTGCGAACGATGCGTTAGCTTTAGGGATGGACGTTGTCGGATATGACCCTTACATTTCAGTTGAAACAGCTTGGCGCCTTTCTACACATGTGCAAAGAGCATTTAGTTTAGATGAAATTTTTGCAACGTGTGATTATATTACACTGCATATTCCTCTTACGAATCAAACGAAGGGGATTATTGGTGAACACGCTGTAGAGAAGATGAAAAAAGGGATGCGTCTATTCAATTTTTCTAGAGGTGAACTTGTAGATGAAAAGGTTCTTCAAAAAGCGTTAGAAGAAGAGGTTATTGCACATTACGTAACGGACTTCCCAAATGAAAATGTGATAAAGATGAAAAATGTAACTGCGACGCCTCACCTTGGTGCATCTACGTCTGAATCAGAAGAAAATTGTGCAGTCATGGCAGCGCGTCAATTACGTGAATATTTAGAGACAGGAAATATTCGTAACTCAGTCAACTATCCAAACGTAGAATTGCCGTATATCGGAAAGAAACGTATTACAATCATGCATCAAAACGTTCCGAACATGGTAGGACAAATTACAGGATGTTTAGCAGAACATCATATAAATATTGCGGATATGATTAATCGTAGTAAACATTCTTGGGCGTACACGATGATTGATATTGATAACGGAATTGATGATATAATAAAAGAGAACATTGTGGAAAATATAAGCAAAATTACAGGTGTTGTAGCCGTTCGAATGATTGTGTAAAGGAGAGAGGAATGTGGCAAAAATCCGACCGTTTCGGGCCATTCGTCCAGTAGAAGAAAAAGCAGCACAAGTTGCAGCTTTACCATATGACGTATTAAATAGTGAAGAAGCAAGAGAGGTTGTAAAAGGGAATCCGTATTCTTTCTTACACGTTGATAAAGCAGAAATTGATTTAGACCCAGCGCTTTCACCGTACGATGATCGCGTATATGAAAAAGCGGGTGAAAATTTAAATCGATTGATACGAGAAGAAGTGTTCATTCAAGACGAAGAGCCAGCACTATATATTTATGAACTGACGATGCAAGGAAGAACGCAGTCCGGTCTTGTCGTTTGTACATCTATTGATGAGTATGAAGACGATACAATTAAAAAACATGAAAGAACGCGCCATGAAAAAGAACTTGATCGTATTCGCCACGTAGATGTGTGTGACGCAAATACAGGTCCTATCTTTTTAACGTATCGTACAAAAGAAGAAGTGAAACGTTTCATCGCAAACTGGAAAGCAGAACATACGCCAATCTATACATTTACAGCGGAAGACGGGGTTAGGCATGTTGCTTGGAAAATAACAGATGAAGAAGTAATTGCAGGCCTAGTAAACGTATTTGAAGACATTCCTAATCTTTACATTGCAGATGGACATCACCGCTCCGCATCAGCTGCGAAAGTAGGGCTTATGCGAAGAGAACAATATCCGAATTACACAGGAGAAGAAGAGTTTAATTTCTTCCTATCAGTTTTATTCCCTCACGATGAATTATCAATTTGGGACTATAACCGAGTTGTGAAAGATTTAAATGGCTTGTCAGAGGAGCAGTTTTTAAATCAAATTACGCAGTACTTTTATGTAGAAGAAGCATCTGTTTCTCCGTATAAACCAAATGAACCAAAAACATTTGGCATGTATGTGAACGAGAAGTGGTATAAGCTCACAGTGAAAGAGGAAACGTTTGATGCGAATGATCTTGTGAAAGGTTTAGATGTATCTATTCTGCAAGATCACTTATTAAGCCAAGTACTTGAAATACATGATCCGCGATCTGATTCACGTATCGACTTTGTCGGAGGAATCCGCGGATTAGAAGAACTAGAACGCCTTGTAAATAGCGGTGAATATAAAGCGGCGTTCTCGCTATATCCGACATCAATGGAATCTTTATTAGCAATCGCAGACGCTGGAGAAGTTATGCCGCCAAAATCAACGTGGTTTGAACCGAAACTGCGTAGTGGGTTATTTGTACATTCTTTAAAATAATGATAGACTTCATTAGTTTGAAAAACCGAAATGATTTTAGTTTCGGTTTTTCTTATTTTAAAAGAGTTAAGGACATTCCTAGTATTACAAGAAATGTCCTTTCCACTAAATTATAGGGTATTTTGCTGAAATTCAAACTCTAAAATTAGTTTACTAGTTTGACCTGCAAACTGATAATGATAGGATCCTCTCAGGTTTTCTAAGTTACCGGTAGCTTTAATAATTGTTCCTGGAGAATCTAAATTTCCTTTATCAAATATTCCTTGCTCTATAGCTGTAAATGTCCCTTGTTGCCCCTTATAAATCCCTTCAAAGTGTAAAAATCCAGAAATTTTAGCAGTAGCCAAGTGACCATCATTTATATTTGAGTCTAAATAATATAATAAGTATTCAACAAAAGCCTTTCCTTTTAATTCCCCATCAATATCATATTCAACATGAGCAATATTAATAGGGAAATCTTTTTTATTATCATCGATTGGTTTTTCATCCCATTTACTTACTGTAAATGTTACTTCCATACACGTAATCTCCCTCCAATTATATACTTTTAAAAAGTACCAATTCACAGACATATCTCATAGGAGTGTTTTTATTCATTCCACGCCACTCTCTAAAATAGAAAAAGATACATTTTCACAATCAATTTCCGCCATCGCACCGTAAGGTAAAATAAACTTCGGTTCAGTATGGCCGAAATTTAAATTATAAAGGATCGGCAAATCCTCTAAATGATGTTCCTTCATAACCTGCAGTATTTGATGTTTATATTCTTCATAATATTGTTCATCTTTCGGTTTACCAAAAATGATACCTTTTGCTTTTTGCAGAATGCCTTGCGCTGCATAATTTCGCAACCAATACTTTATATAACTTGGTTCTGGATGATCTTCAGAAGTTTCAAAGAAGAGAATGCTATCCTCCCAATATTTTTTCTCAGGCCAAAGTTCCGTTCCTTTTGCAAATTCCAGTACTTCTATACAACCACCAATTAAACGACCTTGTACAGTGGTAGAGCCTTGAAGTAACTCATATCCATTGTTTTGTTGCATCGTACGTCTTGTATCCTTATTTATCTCTATCCATTCTAAACGCTCACTCGTCCATTCATGAGCTGGTTGAATTTCGCCAATCGTTTCATTGGAAAAGAGAGTTCGATTTACCATTTCAATTGTATATGGATCCATTTCTACATTTTCGGCAAAGTCGGTCAAAATTGCCGGACCGTATAAAGAGGAAAGGCCTGCTTTATGACAAAATAAATGTGAAATAGTAACGTCAGAGTATCCCATAAAAATTTTCGGATTTTCACGTATTACATTAAAATCTATATGAGGAAGTAAGCGAATGCTATCTTCACCGCCAATATTCGCAATAATTGCTTTCACGCGCGTATCTTGAAATGCTGTCATTAAATCTTCCGCACGAGCTTGTGGGTTGTTATAAATGAATTCGCTACCTTTTAAACTATTTGGCATGGGAACAACCGTAAGACCGAAAACTTCTTCTAACCTCTTTACCCCTTGCTCATATCGCCATCTTATTTCAGGATCACCTGCTCCTCCCCATGAAGGACTTACTGTTGCCACAATATCTCCTGCCTGTAATCTCTTTGGTTTTATTAACATGTTAACTCCGCTCCTACATAATGTAATGGACTATGATTATCAAACTGTAGTATTGAAAAATATGATGCATGACATTAGTTTCTTCATCATCAATTCGTTTACCTGCTGGTGTGCAAGAATTTAGCAGTAGTATTGAATATAGGGAAAAACGCTTTATATTTAAAAAGCACAGTATGCATCATTGCATGAGAAAGAGGGTTGCTATTTTTTATAACCTGTAACTATAATAGTTACAGGTTGGTCGTATCCAATCAAAAAAAATCATCATGAATGGAGATGTTTCATAATGGGTATGAAAAAAATAATTTTAGCAGGTGCTTTAGGAATCGCAGCATTATCAGGAACAAATGTACCAGGATTAGAACTAACAAAAGCGAGTGCAGCTTCTATGGAATCGAATTTCTCGACGTTAGAAGGACGAGTAGTAGAAGTAGATAACGGTGTAATTGTTGTAAAATCTAAGCAATACGAAGAACCTGTTAGCGTATATATAGATTCACTTTCAAATGTGAAAGTAGGAGATGAAGTAAAAGCTACTGGATCTATGATGCGTAATTTTACAGAATATATGGTTGCAACTGCAATTGAAAATACAACAAACAAGTTAGGTATGCATATGAAAGAAGACGGCTCACCTGATTATGTAATTGGAGAAGTAGCAAAAGTAGGAACGATGGAAGATGAGGGAGACGGTGCTACTAAATATGCAGTAGTGGAGTATCCATCGCTAAACGGGAAGAAAGTGATTATTGATGTTTTCTTAACAAAGGGACAAGTATTTCATACGGGTGAGAAAGTGAAAATTGATATGAAGTATGTAGGCTGGGGCGGAAGTTCTATTAACTGGAACACAGTTGACCATATTGAAAAAGTTCATGAGGTAAAGAGTAACGTTGAAAATAATGATGATGTTTGGATTTGGTCTTAATTAAAAACCTGTAAATAACAAAAGTATCATGTAGTATCCAGCAAATGTTGATGTGTATAACCATTTGCTGGATACTTTTTTGCTTTGTATTTTTTGAGAATAAGGAATATCCGACTAGAATATGATGTTTAAATCGGAGTAAATTTAAAAAATACAATAATGAAAGAGGTGTTTATATATGGAGCGAGATGAGAATTATTTACGAGCTAAAAAAAGAGTAGAGAATTTAAAAGCGTTTTATATTCATTTAGCATTATATATACTAGTTAACTTAATGCTTTTTTTTATAAATATAAGCTCTGATTCAAGTAAATTATGGTTTTTATATCCACTTGCAGGCTGGGGGATTGGTATCGTTATACATGGTTTGACAACTTTTCCATTCGGGATATTCGGAAAAGAGTGGGAAGAACGAAAGATTAAAGAATATATGGAGAAAGATAAGTAAATTTATTTTAATCATTCGATTTTCAAAATAATACTGAGGATGGGGTATTGTTCTACGTCTGTTTAGAAAAATGGGATATAAAGCAGTAAGGTGTGACGCTCGTGGTAAAGACCTTACGGAGGATTTCCATTCATATAAATCTCTTTAAAAAACAAAGATGCGAAGTCTCTTCTATGACTTCGCGTCTTTGTTTTTTGTTTAGAAGGATTAATAAGCTATTCACATAAGCGACTAATATAACATGTCCAATAACAATAGAAGAAATAATTTTATAAACGAGGTAATAGCGATGGAGAAGCGAATAGATTTATCGCTACACTTCTAAGTTTTATTTATGTACATTCTATAAATCGTTGCGCTCTTTTAGAAAGCTTCCGACCTTTCAGCCATATAATTGATGATTCAGACTCATAAGGGAAATCTATTAAATCTACTATTTTTATAAATTCTTGCGGGATATGAGATACAGCACTTTTCGGTAAGATAGAGGCACCGATGCCAGTCATGATAAGCATAAGAATAAATGCTGAGTCAGGACATTCACATGCTATATTTAATGTTATACCAAGGTGCTTGCATTCATCGATGACAAGCTGATGATAGCTATTTTCTTTATCTTTATGTAAAAGTAAAAGGGGAATATGGCTTAATTCGGTTAGAGGGATTGGGAGGTGAGAATGATATAGTTCCCATTTAGCAGGCATGACTAATACGAAAGGTTCTTTTGATAAACAAATACTAGAAAAAACATCTTTATTAAAAGGTGTACGCAAAATAGCAAGTTCGATATGCCGATTTTCTAATTTCTCTATTAAGTATGAAGGGCCACCTTCCCATATTTTTAAGTTCACATTTGGATAGTTATCTTGAAAATAGCGTATTTTTTCAGAGAGAAAAGGAATGCAAGAATGAAATGCTCCAATAGATAGCTTGCCCCTTAGGCCTTCACCAGTATCTTTAATCTCCGTAATAGTTTCTTCTAATTGAAGAATAATGTTTTTGGCTTTCGTATATAAAATGTTTCCTTCTTCAGTCAAATACATATTTCGGCCGTTTCTTTCAAAGAGGTTTACTGATAATTCTTGTTCTAGTAGCGATAGTTGTCTACTTAGAGGTGGCTGTGCCATATGAAGTCGTTGGGCAGCACGGGTAAGCTGTTTTTCTTCAGCGATTACAATAAAGTAACGAAGTTTTCTTATATCCATGTCAAAGTCCCTTTCTATACCATTTTTGTATGGGAAAACAACCTTATAGATAGTTTTCATATAATCTCCCACATGATATCATAAACAAAAAGTTTTAAAAATAGAAAATTCTAAAAATTTAAAATAATTTTCGGGAAAGTAATAACTTGAAAATAGATCATATCGTTTTGAGGGGGGATTTTGATGAAAGTCTCGTTATTTATTACTTGTTTATCAGATGTGTTTTTTCCTGAAGTAGGTAAAAGTGTCGTAGAAATTATGAATCAATGTGGAGTGGAACTAGATTTCCCTGAAGGACAGACTTGTTGCGGACAACCAGCTTACAATAGTGGATATCAAGAAGATGCAAAACTAGCAGCAAAGCAAATGATTAAAGCATTTGAACATAGTGAATATATTGTGACCCCTTCAGGTTCTTGCGCTAGCATGGTTCATCATTATTATAAAGAGATGTTTAAAGGTGATAGTGAATGGTATGAAAAAGCAGTTCATTTAGCGGATAGAACGTATGAGTTGACGGACTTTTTAGTGAATGTACTTGGGAAAAATAATTGGAAATCTAAGTTGGTTGAGAAAGCTGTTTTCCATCAATCTTGTCATATGAGTCGGGCGCTCGGGATCAAAGAGGAACCACTGAAGTTATTATCGCAAGTAGAAGGTCTAGACATAAAAGAGTTACCATATTGCCAAGATTGCTGCGGGTTTGGTGGTACTTTTGCAGTGAAAATGAGCTCGATTTCTGAAACGATGGTTGATGAAAAAATAAAACATATTGAGGCGACAGAAGCAAATCTCTTAATTGGAGCAGATATGGGATGTCTTATGAATATTGGGGGAAGATTGCGTAGGAAAAATAAAAATATTCAAGTGTTACATGTAGCAGAAGTACTGGCGAAGGGGCTGAGTAAATGAGTGTGGCGGGGGAACTAGATTTTTTGAAAAGAGTAGATAAAGCGTTGCATGATCCGCAGATGAGAAGCGCGGTTCCGTTTACACAAGATCGGCTTCGGATGGGACGGGAACAGGCTACACATGAATTAGGGAATATGGGAGAATGGCGCGAGGCAGCATCTGAAATTCGGATGCACACAATCGAAAATTTAGATAGTTATTTGGAACAATTAGCTACTAATGTTCGGAAAAATGGCGGGCATGTGCATTTCGCTTTCAAAGCAGAAGATGCTGTATCATATGTTTCTGAAATCGTAAGAAAAAAAGGAGCGAGATCAGTAATTAAGTCAAAGTCCATGGTTTCAGAAGAAATACATCTTAATAAAAACTTAGAAGAGATGGGGGTAAAAGTAGTAGAGTCTGATCTTGGGGAGTATATTATTCAATTAGCTGGAGAAACGCCATCCCATTTAATCGCCCCGGCCATTCATAAGACGAAGGAACAAGTAGCAGAGCTTTTTTCTAAGGAAGCAGGAAGAAAGATCCCAGTTGATACGGATCAATTACTACAATTTGCAAGGGAGCAATTGCGTAAAGAGTTTTTAGAAGCTGATATTGGTATTTCCGGTTGTAACTTTGCGGTAGCGGAATCTGGATCAGTTGTTCTTATAAGTAATGAAGGAAATGCTCGCCTTACTACGACATTGCCAAAGGTTCATATTGCGATTATGGGGATGGAACGCCTTGTTCCGACATGGAAAGATCTTGATGTAGTCGTTTCGATGTTAACAAGAAGTGCTACAGGCCAAAAGATTACATCTTATGTAACTGGAATTAATGGGGCGCGTTTACATGAAGATATGGATGGACCTGAAGAATTTCATTTAATTATTTTAGATAATGGCCGCTCTGATATGTTAGGAACTGCTTATGAAGAAGTATTAAAGTGTATAAGGTGCGGAGCTTGTGTAAATGTTTGTCCTGTGTATCGCAATATTGGAGGCCATGCTTATGGCAGTGTATATAGCGGGCCAATTGGAGCAGTACTTGCGCCTTTATTAGAAGGATATGAAGAGTTAAAAGAATTACCTTTTGCATCAAGTTTGTGCGGAGCATGTACAGATGTTTGCCCTGTGAAAATTCCATTACATGACCTTCTCATTGAACATCGTAAAGATGTCGTGGAACAAGGGTTTATAACGAAATTTGAGCAACTTGCCTTTAAAGGTTTCACGTTTATGGTGAGTCATCCATTCGTTTATGAGAAAGCAATTAAAATGGCACATACAGGGTTATCGATATTTGCAAAAGATGGTTATATTGCGAATGGTCCAGGTCCATTAAAAGGATGGACAGAAAGTAGAGATTTTCCAAAACCTGCGAAACAATCATTCCGTGATTGGTGGAAAAAAGAAACGAGGGATTCATAATATGAATACGGATGTACAAGAGTCTTTTTTAAACAATATCGCACGTAAATTAAATCGAGAACGTCGCTCGGGAGTTACTCCTCCCAGGTGGAAAAACAATCCACTTAGCCACTTTTCTAATGAGATAGATCACAAAAGTTTAATAGAGCAGTTTATTGCAAACTTGCATACGTTACATACAGAAGTAAGTCATATACACCGTTCAGAAATAGGGAGTGCACTTCAGTATGTTGTACATAAATTTAATGTTCAATCTGCGGTGTATTGGGATGATGATAGATTACATCAACTTGAAATAGGAAAGCATTTAACAGGAAATTTCGTTTCTCATCGAATTTGGCAAAGGAAAGAAGGGGAGAGAGAACTACGGGATTATGCAGCTCAAGTTGATATGGGAATTACATATGCTGAAATGGGACTCGCTGAGACGGGAACAGTTGTTTTATGGAATGGTGGTGGACGGGGGCGTTTAGTTAGCGTTTTGCCAGCAGTTTATGTAGCAATTCTCTCAGAACATACAATTTATAGACGCTTAACAGAAGGAGTAACTAGAATTCATGAACAGGTTTCGAATGGATTACCTGCCTGTATTAATTTTATCACTGGGCCTAGCCGGACAGGTGATATTGAGATGGAATTAGCTTTTGGAGTTCATGGCCCCGGTAAAGTCCATGTCATTCTATTAAAGAATTAGAAAGAAAAACAAAAGAATGCGAGGGGGAGTGGGAATTTTGATGAAGAATAAATTTCGTTATTATGTCTTTACAATGCTCACGTTTATTACGATGGTAAATTATATTGATCGAGGGGCCATCGCTTATGCGCAGTCTTTCATTATAAAGGAATATGGCTTTGACCCGAAGGAGTGGGGAGCTATATTAGGGTATTTTGGTTACGGTTACATGATCGGTTCTTTATTAGGAGGTATTTTTTCAGATAAAAAAGGACCGAAATTTGTATGGATCGTAGCAGCGACGGCTTGGTCTATTTTTGAAATTGCGACTGCTTTTGCTGGAGAAATAGGGATTGCTGTTTTTGGAGGGTCTGCTTTAATAGGATTTGCTATTTTCCGCGTCTTATTTGGATTAACAGAAGGTCCATCTTTTGCGGTTTCGAATAAGACAGCAGCAAACTGGGCAGCTCCAAAAGAAAGGGCTTTTCTAACATCCCTTGGTTTTGTTGGCGTTCCGTTAGGGGCAGTATTAACAGCACCTGTAGCGGTTCTGTTGCTATCTTTCACTAGTTGGAAAATCATGTTTTTTATCCTGGGTACAATAGGGATTGTATGGGCGATTATTTGGTATTTTACTTTTACGAATATGCCTGAGGATCATCCACGAGTGACAAAAGAAGAACTAGCTGAAATACGAAGTACGGAAGGTGTGCTTCAATCAGTAAAAGTAGAGAAAGAAATTCCAAAAGAGCCATGGTACTCCTTTTTTAAAGTTCCGACATTCGTTATGGTTACGATAGCATATTTTTGCTTCCAATATATCAATTTTTTAATATTAACTTGGACACCAAAATACTTGCAAGATGTATTCCATTTTCAATTATCTTCCCTTTGGTATCTTGGGATGATTCCTTGGCTCGGAGCTTGCATCACATTGCCACTAGGGGCGAAGCTATCTGATCGTATTTTACGTAAAACAGGAAACCTTCGTTTAGCTCGAACTGGGTTACCGATTATTGCTTTATTACTGACAGCAATTTGTTTTAGCTTCATTCCAGCGATGAATAATTATGTAGCTGTATTAGCACTTATGTCGCTTGGAAATGCGTTTGCTTTTTTACCAAGTTCATTATTTTGGGCAATTATTGTCGATACCGCTCCTACTTACTCAGGAACATATAGTGGAATTATGCATTTCATCGCTAATATCGCGACAATCTTAGCCCCGACTTTAACTGGATACTTAGTTGTAAGTTATGGCTATCCTTCTATGTTTATCGTAGCTGCCATTTCGGCCGCTATTGCAATGGGAGCAATGTTGTTTGTGAAACCAGGGCAGCAGACGAAGACGGAAAGCTTATTTAACTGGAGAGGTAAGAAGCGGTTAGAGGAACCTCGTGCTAATTTTGAATGAGCCAAGTAAGATGTAAAAAGTGAGTTGAATGAATTAGAAATGAAACCGAATGGTAGTATATGAAAAAACTCCTGAATTCGCATACTAAGTATGCAAATTTAATGGAGTTTTTTTCATTACCCGGAAGAAAAAGAATGAAGGATCAATAACATGTGAAAGTATAAAATTGTATATAAATCTCTGTAATGAAATGCTTAATGCGAAGCCTATTCTATAGCTTCGCCTATTTGTTTTGTACTCGAAGTTCATGCGAGTACGTGTTCCTATTCGGTTTTTAGCATGAATAGCATGTGAAATCAAAACTTTATTTGTAGTACATAATAAATACAGTTGTTACCCTTTTAAAATTACATGTGGATATAGAATAAAGTTGATTTATCATCCTATATGAAAATAAAAATAAACCACTGTTCGATTTGAATATTCCACGATATAATGGTGAGAGTTTATGACAGAATAAATATTTACATAAGAAGTGAGGTACTGTATGAAAAAAAGAACGACAGACATTATTTTTATTATTATTGGTGCATTCCTTTTTGCGTTAGGTGTGAATTTGTTTGTAATCCCGAATGAGTTCGGTGAAGGCGGGGTAACAGGTATTACGATTATTACGTACTACTTATTTGAGTGGTCACCAGGTTTAGTGAATTTAATTTTAAATGCGATTTTGTTAATAGTCGGTTATAAATTTTTAAATAAAATCACAACGATTTATACGATTATCGCTGTAGTTACGAACTCGCTATTTCTTCATCTAACAGAAGGATGGACGATTGCTTCTGATGAAATGCTCGTAAATGCCATTTTCGGTGGAATATTTATCGGGTGCGGGATTGGTCTCATCATTCGCGTTGGTGGAACGACAGCAGGTACTACCATCTTAGCACGGATGACGCATAAATATTTAGGATGGAGCATTAGCTATGGTCTACTGTTCTTCGATTTAATCGTTGCGTTTTCATCTTATTTCATCATTGGTGCAGAAAAACTGATGCTGACAATTATTATGTTATATGTAGGAACGAAAGTAATGGAATTTGTAATTGAAGGGTTAAATCCGAAAAAGGCCATTACGATTATTTCCGATAAGCCGGATGAAATTGCCGGGAAGGTGACAACCTTAATGGGCAGAGGGGTTACCGTGTATTCAGGTCATGGCTATTACACGAAAACGCCGAAGGACATTCTTTACGTTGTTATTAATAAGCAAGAAGTAGTGAAGCTAAAGAGGATTGTTCAAACTACAGATCCGGCTGCGTTCATTGCTATACACGATGTTCGTGATGTGTTCGGAGAAGGATTTGTTGATATTTCGAAAGCTTAGAAATTATTTTTGTTTAAAATAATCTTAATACTAAAACGTGAGAATCTATTTTGAATAATCTTTTTTCAAAATAGATTCTTTTTTAATTAAACGCCATTCACTTTTAGTTCAATCTTTTGCGTTCTAATGGAAACGGCCGATAAAGCGCTCCAGTCTGTTTTTTAATTTTGAAATGTGAGAGTTGAATTACAATGGATTATATGTGATTGTTTAATCTACTCCCCATGAGTTCCGCCATTTGTTTTGCATCTGGATTTTCTTCATCGTACAATTTTTCAATAATATTAATATAATCCGTCTCATTTCGATTTTGACTTAATTTATATGCAGTCTGAATGTCTCCTACTTTAATTTTAAACCCAACTATGCCCTTCAGTTCATTTTCTAAGAGAGTGGGGGAAAGTTTATCCCATAATACTGGATTTTCACGATGCTCTTCATATTTTTTCAGCATTGTGGTTAATTCATCTATTAATTCCTCTTTATCTAAAATACTTGCTTTACCATATATATGGACGGCTTGATAATTCCATGTTGGAACTTCTTCATTTTCATACCAAGAAGAAGAGATATAAGAGTGCGGTCCCTGAAACATTACAAGAACATTCTCACAGGTTTCAAATGTTCTCCACTGGGGGTTCCCATAAGCCATATGTCCGGTAATAAAATAGTCATCACCTTTTTTAGTTAATCCAAAGGGCAAATGAGTTACGATTGGTTTCTCTTTTTTTGTTGTGACGATTGTTCCAAAAGAGTTTTTTTGAACAAAATCCCAAATTTCATCAACATTTGTGACTTTAAAATACTTTGGAATATACATAATAGCCCACCTCTCCAAAAATTTATATGAGTGTTTTAATCATGATAAGGTCAACTTGTTCATCATCTCCCATATAAAAGGAGTGAGAGCCAGCTTGTACAAAGCCTAATTTTTTATAAAAAGCAATAGCATTTTCATTTTTCTCCCATACGCCTAGCCAAATATTCTTTTTATTATTTGCTATTGCAATTTCGATAGCGTTATTTAGTAGATATTTTCCAAGACCATGTTTTTGAAAGGAGCTCTTTATATAAATTCTCTCGACTTCAAGTGATTCATCGCCCATTTCTTCAGACTGAGCATCATCAGTATTGATCTTCAGATACCCAGCAATTTTATCGTTGAAGTAGACAAAAAAGAATTGAGAAGAGTTATTGGATAATTCTTTTTCTAATTGCTTTAAGTTAAATGCCTTTTCCAAATAATGATGCATATTTTCGGGTGAATTTTGATGTTTAAAAGTTTCATTAAATGTTTCATAACTAATTTCTTGAAGTTTGTGTATATCTTTAAGGGTGCACTTTTCTATATGTGTAGTCATATTAATAGTTCGCTCCTTTATATAATCAATAATCTCTCTTATTTCCCTTTTTTACAAATTCCCAATCTTTTTCTATATTTTTTCTTACTCTTTGAAGAAGGTTAGAAATAGTTTCCGCTTCTGTTTCCGAAAATCCCTCTAATGCAACAGTATTGGAATAATCATTTTCTCTCTTAATGAAAGGATAAACATTTTTTCCTTTTTCTGTCGGGAAAAGTTTTTTAATTTTTTTGTTAGATTCATCTTCTTTCTTTTCGATAAATCCATTGATTTCAAGCTTTTTGATAGCCCGGGCTGCAGTTGTACGATCTACTTTTATCATCTCAGATAGCTTTTCTTGAATGATTCCTGGGTTTTCACATATTCGTACAAGATACAAATACTGACCTTTTGTAAGCTCATATTCTTTAAATTCTATATTACTAATAGAATCTAACGCCCTTGCAATCATGCCAATTTCACGAAGAATTTCTTTCATAATGAACTCCTTATCTTTTATTTTTGTTGCAAATGCAACAATTAGAAGTTACATTTAATATAAAGTATTTTTATTGTAAATGCAACAAAAATAACGATGAAGAGGTTGATTAAAATGAAGTATATTTTTTATGTATTAGGAATTTTAATATTAACCCTTGGTATTTCTTTTACAATACAATCAGATCTTGGAACGTCACCTTTTGATGCGCTTTTAGTAGGACTTTCTTTAAATGTGGGACTTACTGTGGGAAGCTGGGAAATAATAATAGCTTTATTATTAATATGTTGTAACTCAATTTTAAAAAGACATAGACCAGAGATAATAGGGTTGTTAACAGCATTCATCACGGGTATTGGTATTGATGTGTGGCTATTTTTATTACGCAATTTAATTACACCAGAAATATGGTACAGTAAAATGATTTATTTTGGAATTGGCTTAGTTATTACAGGATTAGGAACTGCGATATATTTACAAACAAATTTTGCTCCCATTCCAATTGACCGATTAACTTTAATCATACAAGAATTAACGAGAACGAATATCTTTATATCACGAACATGTATTTACCTTATATTCTTAATAATGGCAACGATTTTACATGGACCAATTGGTATTGGAACTATATTAACCGTTTGTTTAGGTGGGCTATTACTGAATTTCTTTATGCCACTTACTAAAAAAGTATTAGATCACTTATTCGTACACCAGAGTACATCACCAAGTTATAAGAGTAATAAAGCAGCTGACCACAATGATAACAAGAGTATCTTCTAAGGAATCCTTTTCTTTTTCTTGCAAAAAATCCAATTGTTTCTTAATGTAGTGATGTAGAAGGATGAATAAGAGAGGGTTTAATGAAGATGATACATATTTTATTAGCTGATGATGATAAGCATATTAGAGAGTTGTTACATTATCATTTACAAAAAGAGGGGTTTACAGTTTTTGAAGCAGAAGATGGAAAGGTAGCGCAAGAAGTATTAGAGAAGGAAAATATTCATCTTGCGATCGTAGACATTATGATGCCGTTCGTTGATGGCTATACGTTATGTGAAGAAATTCGTAAGTATCATGATATTCCTGTTATTTTATTAACAGCAAAGGATCAGTTAGTCGATAAAGAAAAAGGATTTATTTCTGGTACAGACGATTATATCGTAAAACCATTTGAACCAGCTGAAGTCATTTTCCGTATGAAAGCTTTATTACGCCGTTATCAAATGCTAAGTGCGGACATAATTACACTTCACGGGACGACAATTGATCGTAAAGGTGTTGAAGTGAAGTGTAACGGGCAGACGATTTTACTACCGCTGAAGGAATTTGAATTATTATCACAATTAGCTAGTTATCCTGGGAGAACATTTTCAAGAGAAGAGTTAATTGAGCTAGTATGGGGAATGGATTTTGAAGGGGATGAACGAACGGTTGACGTTCATGTGAAAAGGCTCCGAGATCGTTTCTCAAAACGAACGGATGATTTTCAAATTACAACGGTGCGCGGACTCGGTTATAAGTTGGAGCTGAAATAAAATGAAATCATTATACTCTAGATTTGTTTTTATGACGGTCGGTATTATGCTACTTAGTAGTATTATCGGCTTTTTATTAACGAACGTATATTATCAAGTGAAGTTAAAACCGTATAACAGTGAGAAGATTTTAAAGTATGCGGAAGAAGTTAAGTCATTATATGAAAAGCAAAGCGAAGAAAATCAAGAGGCGTACTTACAATCTATTGCGAAGTTAGGGTATGAAATTTATATTGTAGATGATCAAAAGAATGGAAAGCGTATCGGCAATGCGTTTCGTAAGACGTCTATTAGTGATGATACCGTTCATAAAGTATTGCAGGGCGAAACGTTTAATGGTGTTTCTACATATCCGACTCGCCTATTTATTACCGGTTTTTTCGATAATGAATTAATAAATAGTGTCGGTGTACCGCTAAAGCACGGTGATAAACAGTACGCGTTATTTATTCGTCCTGACATTCAAAACCAATTTGGCGAGATGCGAATTTTCTTAGCGGTATTACTTGGGTTTATCGTACTATTAAGTATTATCTTTATAGCGATTGCAGCAGGTTACATCGTTCGTCCGATTCGTAAATTTACGAATGCTACGCAAAAAATTGCGAGTGGGGAATATGAAATTGAATTAGATGTAAAACGAAAAGATGAAATAGGAACGTTATCTACAAGCTTCCAAAAGATGACGAAAAGTATTAAAGAACTCGATGAAATGAGACAAGAATTCGTTTCGAACGTTTCACATGAATTCCAGTCACCGCTTTCTTCCATACAAGGATTTTCGAAGACATTACAAACAGAAAAGATGAGCGTGGAAGAAAGAAACCATTACTTACAAATTATTGAGGGCGAAAGTAAGCGAATGTCTAGTTTATGTAAACAGTTACTTACGCTAGCGTCATTAGATAAAGAAGAGAAAGTTTTACAAATAAAAGAATTCAATTTGCAGAAGCAAATTAAAGACGTCATTTTTATGCTCGAATGGAAATGGCGTGAGAAAGATATCGCCGTTGAATTTGATGTGCCAGATATCACTATAAAAGGTGATGAAAACTTACTCCATCAAGTATGGAGTAATATCTTTACGAATAGCATTAAATTTTCAAACGACGGTGGGACCATCGAGTTTTTTGTCGAAGAGTTAGAGTCTAGCGTTATAATCTCTATATCCGATAACGGAATTGGTATGGAGCAAGAAGAAATGGATCGTATTTTTGATCGTTTTTATAAGGTGGATACAGCAAGGGCAAGAAACGTAGAAGGTAGCGGTTTAGGGTTGTCGATTGTGCAGAAGATTGTTGAACTGCATAACGGAAACGTTTCAGTGTATAGTACAAAAGGGGAAGGAACTACTGTACGGGTGGAGCTTCCAAAATAGAGGGAAGAGGCTGTTTGGGAACGGCCTCTTCTTTTTTGTTGCTAGTGTACATGTAAAATGAAAAAATGTGAGTCATTTTAATTACATAATCGGACGAGTTTGTGGAGTGAGACTAGGAGGGAATTTATTTGAAAATGTAGAATCTCTACAGAGTTATAGAGAGTGTATTAAAACTTGAACTGTGTAGGGAGGAAATTACTTTGAAACGAATTGACTTGTTATTAAACGTATTAGATTCAACATTCGATAAAGAGAGTTGGTATGCACCGTTTAAACATGCTATAGAAGGACTTACAGCCGAACAGGCTATGTGGAAACCACCTAGTGAGGAAACGAATACCATTTGGGAGAACGTTAATCATCTTATTTACTATAAAGAGAGGCTTGCTGCAAATTTGGAAGGCCGGGAATGGACAAATAATCTTGACGGTAATGACACCTTTTATCTTACTAAGCAATCTAATGATGATATGGAATGGAAGAAAGTCGTTGAACGTTCTGAAGATGCTCAACATAATTTAAGACAAGTATTAAGTGCAATTTCCGAAAGAGAGCTTGAGCAAAATTCACTAGAAGGAAAATTACTGGACATCTTGCTTCATGATGCTTATCATACAGGACAAATTATTCAATTAAGGAAAATGCAAGGGTCTTGGCCATCAAAGCGTTAACTGAACGTTTTAGTTGGTGCTATTGTTGAATAAAATTTAGATATTCAAACGACTTTATTTTTAGTGAAGTATTTTACATCCAAAATGAAATAATTATATTTTTAACCCCGTCCTCAATTTAGAACGGGGTTATATTTGTTCCTGCTATAAAGCCGCACCTTTCCCGCGCTCTTCCTTAAACCGAACCCCAAAAGTATCCGCTGTAATTTCATCAGCTTTCGGCAATGCTCGTAATTTCGGATGGAGTAGCCATACGAGAGAAATAAATAAAATCCCGATGCTAGCGAGTGCGAAAATGAGTTGGCTACTAAATACATTTGCAGCATATCCGCCAATTAAAGAACCGAACGGCATAGCAATTGTGCCCATACTTCGCATAACTGAATTGATGCGGCCAATATATTGGTTTGGAATTACAATTTGGCTAATTGTCGCAAATAATATGTTGGTTGCACCAATTGGAATCCAAGATAGGCCGAATAAGAGAATAGATAGCCATTGAAACGGTACAACCGTAGAGAGAAACCAAAAGATAGCACCAGTCGCAAAGCTAATAATAGATGCGCGGCCAACGTTACGTTTGCCAACCCATGAACTGAATAAGGCACCAATCAGACTACCTGCTGATATAGCAGCTAAGAAGAAGCCATATGATTTCACGCCTCCTAAAGAATCAGCGAAAGAAGGGAGTATGGCCATCGTCATACCGATAGAAAAATTGGCAACAACTGAACCGATTAAGAAGACGCTCATTAATGAACGAAAGACGATTGAAAAACCTTCTTTTAAATCAGAGAAATATTGTTTAGTTGAAAGTGATGTGTTTGCTGCAGTTTGCTGTGGCATTTTCAATGAAAAGAACAAAAGGGCAGTAATCGCGAATGTGAAAGAGTCAATTACATATAAAGAGATTGCGCCAAGTAGTGCTACTAATATTCCAGAAAGAGTCGTACAAATTAAATCAATGCCTTGATACGCAAATGAAAAGAGTGAGTTTCCTTTTAATAATTGTGTTTTATGCAGTAGAAGTGGTAAAGCTTTTGACTGTGCAGGATAGGCGAATTGTTCGATAAAGGCTACGATGGGCATGATGATGAGTAGTAGTTGGACTGTTAATAGGTCGAAGTAGTGTGTAATAGGAATAATTAATATAAGAATGCATTGCAAAACTTGTGTGATGACGAGGGTGTTTTTAATTGGCCATCTATCAACGAATGGACCGGTAAGAAATTGTAATGCAGAAGGTAGTAACGTAAGGAAACCTGCTAATCCAGAATAAAAAGGATTACCACTTAGCTTATATACGAGCCACATTGCTGCTACGTAATATAAGCTATCTCCTATGTTGGTGAAAATTCTTCCTAAAAATAATAAGAGGAAATTCCGGTTTTTCAATATGTCCACTTTATCTACTCCTTTATAATAAATTTATTCGGTAAAATAAATTTGACCGTTTATCCCGCATTAACGGGCAGTAAGACCTCCATCTCAAAATTCAGCGGAAGCAAAGAAATTAGGTGGTGGATCAACTGCCCGTAAAATCCCGATTGGTTCAACTAATAATCAGTGGAGGATGAACAAAACCCCACTGATTAAAGTTTCACTTTATGTAAAAAAAATCGTATTACGATTTTTCTTCTTTTTTCACAAAGCGCTGCATCGCTCGTTCGTCTATTTGTAGTGCAGTAGTAGAAATGTAATAAGATTTACTATTTGGATTTTTATCCCCGTCTTTTGTGATCTCGTTTAATTCACCCATCAATTCATAAAACTTTTTCACCCACACTTGAAATTGTTCTGGCGTAGCATCAAACTCCCAGCAGGATGAAACGTAATTCCACTCAGCCGGGTCTTCGCTTTCTTTTCTTAATATAAAAGCTTCTTCAGGAGCAGCGAGAATATGGTTTTTCGTTGTTTCTGCCATTTGTAAAAAGATTTGGCGACCTGATTCACTTAATATTTCTAGATGAGGTAATAGTTCTGCAGCAGGGGTAAAGCCTCTAGCGACAGATTGATAAAACTTTTGAACGATGCCATTTTTTTCTTCTGTATATACGATTTCTATAAAACCATTTTTCTCTAATTCTTTTAAATGATAATGAATTTTCGCCCTTGGAATGCCGAATTTCTCAGATAGTAGTTGTCCTGTATAAGGACGTTCGCATAGACGCATCATCATTTCGACTCGTAGTGGATCGCTCATTGCTTTTAGTTGGCTATAAGTAGTTAGTGTGAACATAGGCTTCAAAATGATCAACTCCTTGAATAAAATTACTCGGTCAATATTATTTGACTGAATTGTATCAAGGATTCTATTTATTTTCAATACTTTCAGAAAATTTATTTTTTTACACTGTAATCTTCTGTTCATATTCCGTTCATATTTCTTTTTTATGATAAGTGCATAGAAAGAAAGAGGAAGGAGCGAGCGAAATGTTTTTAGCTCTGCGTGAATTGAAACAATCAAAATTAAGATACGGATTAATCGGACTTATTATGGTGTTATTATCATTTTTAGTCCTTGTGATTTCAGGATTAGCAAATGGATTATCATATGATAATGCTTCATCGATTCAAAATATGGAGGCAAATAAGTTCGTTTTAGCGGATGATGCGGAAAATAAATTACTTCGTTCACAAATTAAGAAAGACGATGTAGATAACGTAGTCAATCAAGTAGGCGAGAAAGAGGCCGTTCCGTTTCGCGTGAAAGTTTCAACGTATGAAAAGAAAGATAGTTCGAAAAAAGTGGATATCGCTATTTTCTCAAGTGAACGCGATACATTTTTAGAACCGAACATTGTAAAAGGTAAGAAATTAGGTACAGCAAACAATGAAATGGTTGCTGATGAATCAATTAAAGAAAAAGGAATTGATATTGGGGATACAATTATTGATCCTGTTTCAAAGAAAGAATTTACAATCGTTGGATTTACGAAAGATCAAATGTTTAGCCATACACCAGTTGTATATGTAAATGAAGACGTTTGGGGTGCTATTACACAACCAAACCAAAAAGATTATAGTGCAATTGCGCTTAATACAGATAAAGAAATTAAAAATGCTCACGTTATTGATAAAAAAGAAGTACTGCAAAGTATTCCAGGGTTTAAAGAAGAGCAAGGAACATTAACGATGATTATTGCGTTCTTACTTGTTATCGCTGCGCTATTAATCGGTGTATTCTTCTACGTCATTACGCTGCAAAAAACACAGCAATTAGGCGTATTAAAAGCAATTGGTACAAAGAACTCATATTTAGCAAATAGCTTAGTCGTGCAGGCGTTATTCTTATCAGTCGTTGCGATGATAATTAGCATCGTTCTTGTACAAGGGTTAGAACAAATTTTACCAGCGGGTATGCCGTTCTTATTAACAACACCGATGATTGTACAATATGCAGCAATCTTTATCGTCATTAGTATTTTAGGAACACTTATTTCGTTATACCAAGTATTAAAAGTTGATGCGCTAGAAGCAATTGGAGGCGGGATGTAATGACTTCATTATTAAAATTAGACAAAGTAAGTAAAGTGTACGGGGAAGGGAATACGGAAGTAACTGCCCTTCATCCGATATCGCTTGATGTAAAAGCTGGAGAATTTATCGGAATCGTCGGTCCTTCTGGATCAGGGAAAAGTACGTTATTATCAATCGCGGGTGCATTATTATCACCATCAAAAGGGGATATTTACATTCGTGAACAAAATATAACAAAGCTATCAGAAAAAGAAATGACAGACATTCGTTTGAAAAAAATCGGTTTCATCTTCCAGTTTGCAAACCTTGTTCCATATTTAAATGTGAAGGAACAGTTACTTTACATTGCTAAGCTGAAAAAAGAAAGTAAACAAGAATCAGAAAAGCGTGCGGATCATTTATTAGCGGCATTTGGATTAGGAGAAAGAAAAAATCATTATCCAAATCAACTATCTGGTGGGGAAAAACAAAGGGTCGCAATTGCTCGTGCGTTCATGAACAACCCAGATTTAATATTAGCGGATGAGCCAACGGCAAGCTTAGACTCAAAACGCGCACGTGAAGTTGTTGAAATGATGAAACGTGAAGTGAAGGAAAGCCAAAAAGCAGCAATTATGATTACACATGATGAAAGAATGCTTGATGTATGTGATCGTATATTGACGCTAAGAGATGGACAATTAATATAAAGAAAAAGGGCCAACCGTACATGCGGTTGGCCTTTGTATAATTATTTCTAATAAGTATAATGGCTTTATTTTGAGAATAACGTTTTAATTTTATTGCGCGCAATTAATAAAACGCCGCCTAATACAGATAACATACCTAAAGCCATATTGTTTGATTGCTCACTACCAGCATTAGGAAGTTCTCTAGCATTATTGTTTGCATTTGTAGTACCAGTCTTTGTTTCTGTTTGTTTCGATTGAGATACTTCATTGATCTTGTTATCTACATTTTGCTTCGTTGTATGTAACTCAGCTAATTTGTCCTCAATTTTTTTCTCAGTATGTTTAAAGTCGTTGATTTTAATATCTAAGTCTTGTTTTTTCTTTGATAAATCGTCTGAAACAGTTTGTTTCGATTGCTTAATCTCGTTAATTTTATTGATTAAATCTTGTCTAGCTTCTTGTAATGCAGCTAGTTTGTTTTTCACATCTTGTTTAGCTAGTTCTAAGTTAGCGGAAAGGCTATCTAAATTGCCTTTAATTTTCTTAAGTTCCTCTAACGTGTTCCCAGTATGCGGTTTGTTTTCTTTTAGCTCAGCAAGTTTGTCCTCAGCAGTTTGTTTCGCTTTCTTTAACTCAGCTAACTTTTCATCGACTTGTTTTTTAACTTCCTTAAGTTCATTAACCTTTTGATCGATGTTCTCTTTATGCTGCTTCATTTCATTCACTTTTTCATCGACAGTTTGTTTATGTTCTTTAATCTCATTTACTTTGTTATCGATATTTTGCTTATGCTCTTTTACTTCAGCAACTTTATCTTCTACTTGTTTTTTATGCTCTTTTATTTCAGCGATTTTATCTTCGGCGATTTGTTTATCTTGCTGAAGTTTTGCATCGAACTCTTCTTTACGTTGCTTAATTTCGTTAATTTTTTCATCGGCAACTTGTTTACGCTCGTGTAGTTCATTCACCTTCGTATCAACATTTTCCTTAACTTTGTTAAGTTCATTCAATGTTTGATCCACGTTTTCTTTGTGTTGCTGCAATTTCGCATCTAACTCTTGTTTATGTTGCTTAATTTCAGCTAATCGATCTCCCGTACTTTGCTGAGGAGTAGCATCAGTTACTTCCGCATGAGCAGAGTTTGCGCCAGCAATCATTGCTAAAGCTAGTGTAGACGCAGCGATTGTTTGTTTTGTTTTCATATTTTTGTACCTCTTTTCTTTCATATGTATGAACTGTTTTGTGTAAAATTGAGCATATATAAGTAGATTATTTTATTATTATATACCATGTGCGGCGCCCAGAGGAAGTATTTGCATAATAATCTATGATTATGTAATTTTAAAATTATCTTATTTTGGGGTAGGGGACAATACTTTAGCTAGATGAACAATTTCTTCTATAGTAGAGTTTACATCTTTGCTATTACGAATTACAAACAAATAGTCAGCTTCGTTTTCTATAGGATCCACCACATCTTCATGTAGTGATTCAGTTTGTTGTCGATCAAGTACTTCTTTGAAACTAGCATATCCACCTCTAAAAATATTCGTATTTCGCGTGCTTCGAGCCACTCTTTCGTAAAGTACATCATCTGGAATATCAAAATGAACGAGTATACGTACATATTCATTTTGTGGAAATAATTCGTTTAGTAAATATAACCTTCCGTTTTTACTGCGATTGGAGTTACTAATAATAAGGTGTAAATTTGTATGTTCTTTTGCATAATCAACAATGAATTTCGAAAGACCGTGCTTAAATGTATTAGGGCCTTCAGCCGGCTGTAATTTTTCGTAATGTGTGTTAATAAATTCAGCTTGGTTATCTTGATCCATAACGAAAGAGTGGGGTAACTCTTTTTCTAAAGCTTTTGCAAATGTAGTTTTACCGCTGTGTGTTTTTCCTACCGTAATAATGACGAGTCGTTTCATATTGGCCTCCATGTGTGTTGTTATAGTCTGGAATATTCAATGTAGATTGAATATTTTCCTGCCAGAGAATATACAAAGTGCCGAAGTGATAGTAGGTTGGAAACTTGACAAAAAAACTTATTTATGCTATAATTTACCAATATAAAAATAAAGTGTATAATAGGGTTCTCCTGGCCAGGGGGACCCTATTTTTATTGTGAAAATGAAGGAGTGTATGTGCGTGAAAAAAGGTGAATCAAGTGTAACATCGTTAGTATCAGCTTTCAGCAGGGCATATCATAGTGAATTTGATAATCCTAAAATCTTTGATGATTATGTAGCTAAAGAGTTCATTTCTCAAAAAGAACGTAACGACATTGAAATGAACATGGTTCAAGAAATACATTTTTTCAATACAGACATTGCAAAGCAGTTTCAAGATAATCCACAAGAAATATTAAAATGGATTACACAAGTGCAATTATCACCAACACCTTTAGCACGTGCGGCATATTGTGAAAGAGTATTACTACACGAGATTACGCTGGGAACGAAACAATACGTTATACTCGGTGCGGGATTAGATACATTTAGTTTTAGACATCGAGAATTAGAGAGTAATATAGAAATATTTGAAGTGGATCATCCTTCTACACAAGGGTTTAAGAAGGAGAGAATAAAAGAAGCAGAACTTGAAGTTCCAAATAATCTTCATTTTATTTCGATGGATTTCACGAAAGGATTTTCCTATGAACAGTTACGGAATGAAGGATTTGAACATAAAAAAACGTTCTTTAGCCTTTTAGGTGTGTCGTATTATTTAACAAAAGAGGAGCTTTCTAGTTTAATAGAATGTTTGTTCGAGATGGTTTCGGAAGGGAGCTCTATCGTTTTTGATTATCCAGATGAAAACTTATTTACAGAAAAGGGACTGTCTAATCGAGTTGAAAACATGGTAAAAATGGCTGCAGTAGGCGGAGAACCGATGAAATCATGTTATTCTTACGCCGAAATGGAAGCACTGTTAGAGAAGGCGGGCTTACTCATTTATGAGCATTTATCACCAGAAGATATAAATGCATTCTATTTTGAAGGACGAAACGATTATTTAAAAGCTTTCGAGACGGTGCATTATGTGCATGCGGTGAAGAAGTAAGGAATTAGTAGACATGGGGAGGAATCTCTGTGTCTTTTTTTGTAGGAGAACAAGTGGGAAATATTAACTAGGAAGGGAATTTCGATAATGTAAAGAATATGAAGTATGAATGTAACAAATTAAGTAGTGATGCTAAAGGAGAACATAATGTACACAATTGGACAAGTCGCTAAATTTTTAAGTGTATCTAGGGATACTTTGAAGTTTTATGAGGAAAAAGGTTTGGTCAAGCCAAAGCAAAATATTGAGAATAAGTATAGAAAATATAATCATTTTGATATATATGATATAACAACGGTCAATTTCTATAGGGAAATGGATATCGAAATAAAAAAAATTCAGGAATTAAGAAAAAGTAAGAGTATAGAGGGAATAAAATTATTACTAGAAGAGAAAGAACAAGAAGTTTTAGAGGAGATAGAATATAAAAAACTTCTTTTAAAAAAACTTCAAATTGCAAAAGAAGATTGCGAAAAAATAAAGAAATTCTTAGGGAAATGCGTAGTAAAAGAAATGAAGCCTTTAGAAGTAAATGGAGAGATAGAGCATTTTAATGCGTATGATGAATATGAATCTTTGAAAAAGAATCCGGATAGCTTAAAAAAAGCAGTTACTTTAACATCTTTACGAAGAGTTATAAGTTTTAATGAAGAAGGTATTATAGAAGATAAATTTATAATTGTAAGAAAAGTAGAGGACTTTGATAAAGAATTAGAAGGAGAAATTCTATCGTATCCAAAATGTATGTATACAGTTATTGAAGATGGCAGGTGGTCAACTGGTGGGAATAGTATTGATCATATCGTGGAATCCAGTTTAAGAAAAGCAGCAATAGAACAAGGGCATGAGCTTTTGGGGCTAGTGTATATAAACATATTACTTACCACGTATGAAGATGAACTTGAGCGTATATTTTTAGAAATTTATGCACCTGTAAAATAATGCAGACATGTATTGACCTGTGAGTAACCCCCAGGTTTAAGCTGAGAGTATCTGTAAATATAAATACTATTATGTTTACGAAATACTTAGTTTGAAATGGGGATTACGCATGAAAAGGAAAAAGAAACTTAAAAAACCAGTAGCGAGTTTTATTGTACTAACCAATATCATTTTTCTGCCACTTTTTTTGCTTGTAGGAGCTATAAGTATGCTAGGATTTCCAGCATGGGTTTTTGATGTAATGTTTTGTATATCGTCTTGGTCTTCAACTTTTGCTTTTGCCATACTATTTAAAAAAATCTATCCAGGACAGAGTTTTATACAATTTGTAAAAGACAAGTTCAAGAACAAACTTAAAGTTTCTGTCCTTCTTATTGTGAGTGCGATTCAAACTTTCATATTTTTAATGATTTTATTTGTCGTGTCTAAAAATAGTGAAGTAGACTCTATCTTTACTGTCTCTTCATGGGGAATGCTAATCTATTTCTTTGTTAAAAACTTTCTTGCGGGGCCATTGGGAGAAGAACTAGGATGGAGAGGTTTTGCACAAATTGAGCTTCAAAAGAAGTATTCACCATTAAAAGCTTCAATAATCATTGGATTTTGGTGGGGGATGTGGCATCTACCTATTTGGTTTACTACAGGATTTTTTGGCATGGACCTAATGAAATATATTCTGTTTTTTATGATCTCTATCATATGTATAAAAATCGTCATGACTGCATTTTACAACTTAAATCAGAATTTAATTATTCCAATCATTATCCATCAATTTTTTAATTTCTTTATTGGTATCTTAAACGGAAATTTAATCGATTTAATTATGTATAACGCGATGTTTTATTTAGTAGTAGCAGTTTTAATGATTGTTATAAATCCAAAGAGAGTTCTGTATGGAACGGGAGATATAAATAGTAAGAATGAAAAGTATTAAGTACACTGCTATTGGAAGGTGGGGAATTATGAAAAGTTATATAGGGGTAGTAGCAGCTATAAGCATTTTTATTTCAATCCTTACAGCAATCAAATGCTCGACAAGGAAGTATATATCACTGTATTTTTTATATTCCTACTTCCATCTTTTCTAGCAGTAATTGCGGCTGTTGCAAGGAAAAAGACTTTTATGATCGTTTGCTTCATATGGATGTTACCAGGAACTCTTTATTTGAGTGTTGCTGTAATACCCTAGTTATGGAATTGATATATTCTATTTTTAATGATTTATTTTCTATCTATCGTTTGGATGAAAGAAAGAAATATTTAAAAGAGTAGTTCTTTTTTTATTATTTTTTTGAAAGGGTGAGGGGTGTAGTGAAGCAAAGGTTATTGAAATTAGCAGATGTATTAGTCAACCATTCTACGAAAGTGCGACCTGGTGATCAAGTGTTGATCCAAAGTGTTACAGAGATAGCCCCCGCAGTCGTTCGTGAAATTATTAAGTCAGTGGAAAAAGCAAGTGGATATGCGCATGTATCAATGCGCGACGTGTCTGTTACGAGGTAATTAATTTTGTCAGGATCTGAAGAACAATTTAAGTTATTAGCAGATTGGGAATGTTACCGATTAAGTAAGATGCAAGTGTATATTAATCTTCGTAGTCCTAGAAATGCATATGAATTAGCGGATGTACCGGCAGAAAAAATGAAGTTATATCAAACAATATTTGGAAAAGCTCATGGTGAAGCAGTGTATAAAACGAGATGGGTGACAACTCGTATTCCGAATGCGGCTTCTGCACAAGAAGCAAATATGAGCACGGAGGCTTATGAAAAATTCTACTATGATGTATGTACGCTAGATTATAACAACATGTCGAAAGCAATGGAGCCATTAAAAGAATTAATGGAAAAGACAAAACGAGTGAGGATTATTGGAGAAGGAACGGATTTGGAGTTTTCCATTGAAGAAATAGGCGTTTTAAAGGGGGATGGTACGGATAATATCCCGGATGGCGAAATATATACAGCACCTGTCAAAGATTCTGTAAATGGAGTAATAACATTTAATACAGTTTCCGTTCAACAAGGTTATGCGTTTCAAAATATAAAGTTACATGTTAAACAGGGGAAAATAATAGAGGCATATGCAAATGATACAGAGCGAATGAACCGAATTCTTGATACGGATGAGGGAGCAAGATATATTGGAGAGTTCGCGCTAGCTTTTAACCCCTACATACTACATCCGATGAATAATACGTTATTTGATGAAAAAATAAATGGTAGTTTTCATCTAGCGATTGGAGATTCATTGCAAGGTGCAGATAACGGAAATAATTCAGCGATACATTGGGACTTAGTAAACATTCAAAGACCAGAGTATGGCGGGGGTGAAATTTGGTTTGATGATGTATTGATTAGGAAAGATGGGGATTTTGTTTTGCCAGAGTTATTTGGATTAAATGAAGAAAAGTTAAAGAGATAAACTGAAAACCAACAAATCCTCTTAAAAAACACTTAACTTTTAACTCCATCTATCTTTACAATGCATCCCTATAATGTGAATTGGACAAGCACCTAAGAGAAAGCAGAACATGTCAGTTTGTACATTCTATTATTAGGGGGAGAATTTGTATGAAAAAGACAGTTGCTTCGTTAGTGGTTATGACGGCATTATTACCGACATTTTCAGCACACGCGGAAGGGAAAGAGCAAGTTCGAAAATCAGCTACAACTTTTAATGTTATTAGTGATATTCAAGGGGATTTAGGAGACTTTGATCACGTGTTAAAAGATATGAACAAAGTGACGCCACTTTCTAGAGCGCTTATTATGAATGGGGATATAACGCCAACTGGACAACAGTCACAATATGATGATGTGAAGCGTGTGTTAAACAAAAATAAGCATCCCGAGAATGTATGGTCGGCTATTGGGAATCATGAGTTTTATGCTGGTAAATGGACAGCTGATGGGAAGTTATCTCAAAGTACATGGCCAAATGGTGTAACTGAGGAAACTTTATTTAACCGCTATCTGAAATTTAGCGGACAAGAAAAGGTATATCATAAAAAAGAATTAGACGGTTATCCGCTTCTATTTTTAGGAACGGAAAAATATATGAAATACCACGATTCAAAAATGTGGGATGAAGTATATATGAGTGATGAACAATTAGGTTGGTTAAAACAAAATTTAGAAGAGTACAGCCAAAAAGATAAAAACAAGCCGATTTTCATTTTTTCTCATCACGTTTTACCTGATACGGTGTCTGGATCAAGACAATCACCATATTTACAAGACTATTTAAACGTTGATAAATTGTACGATATATTAAAAGACTATCCGCAGGTCGTTTTCTTTACGAGTCACACGCACTGGGATTTAAACTTGCCAGACTGGGCTGGTAAAAAGAAAATTGCAGGCGGAGATAAAAAAGGATTTACAGTTGTAAATACAGGTGGTATTGAAACGGGCTGGATGTCGGCTGGACCAAATGGAGGAGAGAAGACTGCTCCTGATGGTTATTCATTTAAACAAGGGTTGCAAGTGAAAGCATATGGTAGCGATGTAATGGTGACAGCTTACGATTACAAACGTGATAAGGAAATAAAGAAATTATTAATTAGTGATTCGAAAATTGCACAAATGGCACCAAATGTAACGGCAGATGATAGTAAAAACGTAATCGTCGGTGCAACAGAATACATGGAGTACTCTATAGAAGGAACGGACGAGTGGCATACTTATAATCCAGGAAACCCACCCAAATTTGACGGGGACAAAATCGTATACGTACGCCATAAAGGCGAAATGAATTTAGGACCAGGATTAACACAGCTACTTCGTTTTTCTGCAAATAAATGATTGGAAGAGGGCCTACTTTTTATCGAGTGGGTTCTTTTTCGTTGTCAGTTTTTGTCGATAAGTCGATATCTCATGTCGAATCGTCGATATATTGAAAAAATCGTTGATATATTTCAAGTTATGAACGATATATTTTAAAAATCGTCGATATAAATTTCATGCACCGTAATATGGTTAAAATCATTGTTATAATTTCATGTACCGTATTGAAGATAAAACCTTTAATACAATTCCATTCGCCAAAACCGAATTCCAACACATTTTTACCCCAGAAAGATGACTTCATCATTTTTACATGTAATAATAGTATCGTTACATACATTGTGAAAGAAGTACAAAGGAGCGTTATTCATGAATTTAGCTAAATTCCCGAGAAAAAAATATACAGAGTCATATACACCAATTGAAAAATTAAACAATTTTTCTGAAGCACTTGGTGGACCGACTATTTATTTTAAACGAGATGATTTACTTGGTTTAACAGCTGGTGGTAATAAGACGAGAAAGTTAGAGTTTCTAGTTGCGGATGCACAGGCAAAGGGTGCAGATACGTTAATTACAGCTGGTGGTATTCAGTCCAATCATTGCCGTCTGACACTGGCAGCTGCGGTGAAAGAGAAAATGAAATGTATACTTGTATTAGAAGAAGGGCTTGAGCCAGAAGAGAAGCCAGACTTTAATGGAAACTATTTCTTATATCATTTACTAGGTGCTGAAAATGTCATTGTTGTACAAAACGGAGCAGATCTTATGGAAGAGATGCATAAGGTTGCGAAAGAAGTAAGTGAAAAAGGGAACACACCATATGTCATTCCAGTTGGTGGATCAAATCCTACTGGCGCAATGGGATACGTTGCTTGTGCGCAAGAAATTATGGCGCAATCATTTGACCAAGGAATTGATTTCAGTTCAGTCATTTGCGTAAGCGGTAGCGGCGGCATGCACGCTGGTTTAATTACAGGTTTTGCTGGAACACAAAGTAACATCCCAGTAATCGGAATTAACGTAAGTAGAGGAAAAGCAGAGCAAGAAGAGAAAGTAGCAAAACTTGTAGATGAAACTTCAGCTCACGTTGGTATTCCAAACTTTATCCCGCGCGAAGCTGTTACATGCTTTGATGAATATGTAGGACCAGGTTACGCGTTACCAACGCCAGAAATGGTGGAAGCAGTGCAGCTGTTAGCAAAAACTGAAGGTATTTTACTGGATCCAGTATACACAGGTAAAGCAGTAGCGGGATTAATCGACTTAATTAGAAAAGGTACATTTAATAAAGAGGACAACATTTTATTCGTACATTCAGGTGGTTCACCAGCTTTATATGCGAATACATCTTTATTCGCGTAAGTATGAAAAAGCATTGGGTATCCAATGCTTTTTGTTATATACTGGAATTATTAGGAGGCCAGAAGGGGGAGTATATGAGTTCAAACTTAAAATGGATGATATACACGATACTCGGTATTTTTATTTTATTAATTTTATTTGTAGCTTATGGAGTTTATTTATATTTCACTTAAGTGAAATGGTAACCGAACCAAAGGAAGAATAAAATAATTGCTGTATTAAATAGAGTAAAACATAAACCGATAATCGCTAAAATTTTCCTTTCATTTCGACTACAAAAAGATATTACCGCTAATAGGATTGCTATAACAGCGGAAGCTAATATGAAGTAAGCGAAAGGCACAACATATTCTACTCCAACCCTGTCTAAAATAGGTGTGAAAAGAAAGAGATTAATAGTAACGAATATACTTGCAAAGAGAAACGTATAGCTTTTCCAAGTGTATGTTTTTAACTGCATGGAACGATACTCCTTTCTCTTTATTATTTATATTTTTAAGTCTAAATTAATTACCTTTATTTTACAAATTAAAATATTTTGTATTGAAAAGAGGGTATTAATATGAAAGTTAGAAATTGGCCTCTAGTTATGATCAGTATCTGTATATTCATAATAACCGGCTGTTCAACTGGACTAGAAAATGAAGAGCAAAGAATTGAAGTGCAAAAAGATATTGGTGATAATGAATATGAAGATTTTAAGGTAGTGACAGATAATAATGAAGTGATGCAAGTAAAGAAAATATTAAAGGATACTACTTTTGAAAATAAAAAAGTGCAAATGTCTCGTCCAGCTGATTATCATTTTATTTTTCAATTTAAAAATCCGAAAATAGAGGCGAAAGCTGTGTTGTATCAAATTTGGGTAATTCCTAATAAGGATAAAATAGAAATCATAGCGGGGAATAGCCAGTACGTTCAATTAGAAGGGAAAAATGCAGCCACTTTGTTTCAGATTGTTACAGGGGAGAAGTTAGTTGAATAAATGTATATGGAGTCTACCAGTTTTTGTTTTGGAAGATACTTAGTTTTCAAGAAAAATAGCCATCTTTTATATGGGAATAAACTCTGAGAGCGAATTAAACAGAAATCGAACCTTGACTTGATGAACGTGAAGTTTTACCCTTATAAATGCAAAAAAAGCATCTTAAAGCGTCCATTAATCCGCTAATGAAAATAAAACTAGTAAATATATTGTTTTTACAAAGATTCGATGGTATGTTTAATTTTCTCAATATAATATTTTACTTATATAGGAGTGGCTATTTGAATAAATTTATATTATTGGTTTTATTGGTTACATGCTGCCTTACTATTGCAGGATGTTCTAATAATAGGGTTATAACAAAGAATGAGTCAAAAACTTCAACACCTGTAAAGGTTGAACGTATCAATAAAGCGTGGTACAAACATATATAATAGTTTAAATAATTTTTAAATTATTGATGATAAAAGGCCATAAGGTGAAATGAGTTAGCCTGATAGTAGATGTTGTGAACCTTAGTGAAAAGCGAAAAGCATAGGGGAATGCTATGTTTATAAAAATACGATATTAAAATGTTCACAAAAAAGAGTCTACATGTAGTCCCTTTTTTATGGATATTTTTCATAAGTAGAAGACATTCTAAGGTGCTGTTCTCTAACTTGAACCTTCTAACATTTATTTCACTAAGTTAAAGTTCATGGAGAGTACCACTCTTCAAAATTCAAGGAATGCTAGGGCCCATAATAGCTCGATTGATGTGGTTCCTTTTTCACTTTATCTACCATATTTATATATCTTTCTATAAAAAATCTAACTTTTAACGATTAAATGAGATAAAACCTAGTTAAAAACAATGAAATTTAAGGAAAAATAAGGTACACTATTCAATGGTTTTGGTTTAAAATCAATTGACGTTAATGTATACGGGGGAAAGATTGATGAACAACAATACAGTAAATGAATCTGTTGAAGAAGTTGAGAAAAAACGGGTAAGATCCAAAAAACGTTTTACAAATTGGAAGCTTATCGCAGCAGGTGGCGGTGTACTTGCACTTCTCCTTGGGGGAATGAGTTATTATCAGGCAACTCACTTCAATTCTAATGTTACGATTAATGATACAAAAGTCGGTGGTATGAGCGCTGATGAGGCAATACAGAAATTAAAAACATCTGGACTAGCAAACAAAGTTTATATTGATCAACAACAAATTTTAGATGAAAAAGAGACAAAAACGGAACTGACGGAAAAAGATTTGCCGCAAGTTAAGAAACTATTAAAAAGCCAGTGGACATTTTTCCCTTCTTCAAAGGAAAAAGATTATTCATTGCTACCAAAAAAGGCAGAGCAGTATCGTAGTGAAACGATGAAAAAACTTGTAGAAGAAAAGCTCGTGTCTATAAATGAAAAATTAAAGGCACCTCAAGATGCTATGGCAAAGCTTGAACAAGGAAAAATTGTTATTTCGAAGAGCGTTGATGGAAAACAATATGACGTTGCGAGTTTACTAAAAGATTACGATAAACAGAAGCATAAAAGCGAAATTCATCTAAAGTCTGCATACATACAACCTATTAAAGAAGACGATCCAATTATTAAAAAAGAAGAGAAAGCATTACAGAATCTTCTTACGCAGTCTGTTGATTATAAAGTGCAGGATGAAGTGTATTCATTAAAAGCGAAAGATTTAATTCAAAATGCCACTATGTCAAAGGATATGAAAGTGACAATCGATGCGAGCGAAATTAAGAATAAGGTTGCTGAAATTAATAAGGCTAAATCTACATTACATAAAGACTTCGCTTTTAAAACACATTCTGGTTCGGTTATATCAGTAAAAGGACAAGGATATGGCTGGGCACTAGATGTGGAAAAAGAGACAAAACAAGTTGGGCAAGCCTTTGAAAAAGGCGAAAAATCACTTTCTGCTTCTAACATTCACGGGAATGGTTGGGAGAAAGAAGGGATCGGTTATAAAACAACATCGAATAATGGCATAGGAGACACATATGCAGAAGTATCCATTGCAGACCAACAAATTTGGATTTATAAAGATGGCAAACTAGTCGTTACAACAAATGTAGTAACGGGTAAACATAGCACGGGTGAAGATACATCACCAGGTGTGTGGTATGTTCTATACAAACGTACACCATATACGCTAAGAGGCAGCGCAGTAGGGAAAGCTGATTATGCAGTGAAAGTAGATTACTGGGTTCCATTCACAAATAGCGGTCAAGGATTCCACGATGCCGGCTGGCGAAAAGACTGGGGAAGTAATGCTTATTTAACAGGAGGATCAGGCGGTTGTGTGAACCTTCTTCCTAATGTTGCAAAAACTGTGTATGATAGTTTGAATACGTATGATCCAGTTATCGTGTACTAGAAAATAGCTACGTATTAAGAACTTAAACGAATAAATAAAGCACCTGATGGTACATGAAAAAACACCTCTTGCATTCGCATACAAAGTGTGCAAATGCAATGGAGGTGTTTTTGTTTGAATACAAGAGTTTATTGCGTATAAGAAACAAAGTAGAAAGAGATTAAGATGAAGAAACAGGTTTTCAAATAGTCAATAAAATTGACACTGAATATCATTTTCATTTATGATGGAATCGTCGTATGTAATTGGACATGAATTTTATGAAAAAGTCTATTTCTTATATTCATATAATAGATTTCTATTAAGGTATCACATTCAAGAACTATTACTAAATCTTTTAAGAACTTAAACGTAGGAAAGGATAATATAAAATGAACTGGAAAAAAGGCGGATTATGGGTTATTATTTTTTTCGTTGTAAAAGGCACAATTTCTACACTTTTAATCGTTACAGGTGCTAAATATTTTGATTTGTCATTTATGCAACTTTTCGTACTAATATTGATCTTATTACTGATTTCTCTCATAAGTCGAAAATTACTGTATAGACATAAACAAAACAAAAAGCAAAAAGAGCTAAATATATAAGGAAGCCCCAGAGACCTTTGGATTTCTGGGGTTTTATTTATTCAATAGTGAGTTTTGGCTCCGTGATACGAATGGTACACCCCATCAGTTTTATCGGTTGTAAATCAAAAGAAAGATATATTTACAAGGAATCTTAACAAGTCTTACGAATCCAAAAGTCTCTTTATTCTTTATTGCGTTTCTGCCGCAGTTTATAGACACAAAGGCTTCAGGTTCTATACCTTTTATCATTTTAGGAATTACTTTTACAGTAACTGGACTATTGTGGTGTTTATTTGTTGCTTATTTCTCTTCCTATGTCACCAAAAAATTAAGAGGAAATCAAAAGGTAGGAATGATTCTAAACAAAGTAACAGGACTGATTTTTATTGGGATGGGGTTAAAGTTGCTTCAAACAAAGGCTCCTCAATAAACATGAATAATAAAAAATGCCCTCTTCAAGAGTTGTTATCTTTGCTTTAAGCTAATTTCTATATATTAAAAAGCCACTTCAAATTTTGAAGGGGCTTTTTGCATGTTATTTTGGTTTATCTAAAAATTTATCCCATAGGGCTTGATGTATTTTAATCAATTGTCATGTATATATGTGTCCTCCAATAACAAGGTTAAATCCATTCAGTTCGTCATCGTAGCTTCGTTATCTTGCTATTACATTCCAAAATGCGTACAACAGCGTGCCTGCAAGGTTATACTGATGCTGGAGGTGATTCAAAGTGACATACAATCGGAAAATGAATTCGAAACAAACTAATTAATAAACTGATTCTTACAAGCAAATTCAATCCGTATATCAATTGATTTATAAATGAATGCGGAAGTATCTTTGGGAAGGTGAGCTTTTCATTAGCCAGGTAATTTTTAAACATCAAGTTTTCATTTTGAAACTAAACTCGCTTGTATAGCAGGTTTCGAATTTTTATGTGGTACAGACATTAGTTGAAAGATAGTTTTTGCCTACTCTGACTTATATCGTAAACTTGATAATTTATAAAGATGGATTTAACGGGGGGGATATTATGAAAGGTAGCAAACATTTTAATTTTCACAAGCTTTGGCTAGGACAGTCTATAAGTTTGTTAGGTACTCAGTTTACAATAGTAGCTTTGCCACTTTTTGCATTAGAGGTGTTACAAACAAGTGAAGCAAATGCTGCTATGCTTCGTGGGGTTATATTCGTCCCTTACCTAATTTTTGGGTTAGTAGCCGGTGCTTTAATAGACATTTTTCATAGGAAAAATGTTTTGCTAATTTGTAGTATATGTCAAGGCATATTGTTTTTATCAGTATTCATACTTACTGTAACAAATATAATAACGTTCCCTTTATTGGTGTTTATCATGTTTTTAAATGGAATATTCACCACGTTTTACAACATTGCCATTCCTTCTTTCTTACCGGAAATCGTAACAGATAAAGACAACTTAAAAAAAGGAAATGCTCAACTAGCACTTTCGGAGTCTCTTTCTATAGTAATTGGTCCTATGCTAGCTGGAATCGTCATTACTCTAGTCGGATTAACAGGATCGTTTACTGTTGACGCAGTAACGTATTTTGTTTGTTTTATGTTTGTATTATTTATTTCAAAGTTTAAACCGCATACAGAGGGTTCTTTAAAAGACGTAAATTTAAAATCCATATACGAAAACATATATGAGGGTTTGATATATTTCAAAAAACACCCTGTATTAGAGCCAATTGTGACATGTGGTGCTGTTTACGGTTTTTTTAAATACATACTAAATAGCATTTTAGTAATATTCCTTTATAAGGTAATGGGGCTATCTGAAATTGAAATAGGATTTGTTGTAGGTTCAGCAGCGGTAGGGTTTTTAATAGGTAATACGGTTCTCATGAAAAAGAGTCAACGAATTAATAATACAAAAATGCTTATTTATAGCGCTACTGTATCAGTTACCGGTTTGGCTTTTATACCGATAATGGGATATATGGGAACAGTTTACGGTATAGTAGCCGCAAGTATCATACATGGTATGGGAGAAGGTGTATTTGGCCCTTACGCCGCAACTATACGACAACTTGCCTCACCAAATCACATGCTTGGCCGAGTAAATGCTGTACAGCGCACGCTTAATTGGGGAGCTTGGGCATTGGGAAGTTTTGCTAGTGCATTTTTAATTTCTATATTCGGGCTTCAAACTACGTTATTTATAGGAGGTTTCGGAACAACATTGTGTTTAGTGGCGTTGTTAAGACGAGGCGTATCAAAAGGAACTGACATTGAATATACGAGTTCATTTTAGAGGGGATGATTATGATGCATAAGGTATTAAAAGGAACTGACATAGAAAATAAACCACACATTTTATTTATAGGGGGATGGACAAAACCTATACAAGATGCATTAGACAGTGGGTACACTGTTTCCTATATAGGGTCTTACGCTAGACACATATATTTTGATGGAGTTATCTTAGAAAAATGTTTCTATAAAAAAGAAATAGACACAACAAACATACCCTTGTCTATATACTATGCTGAAGAATTATTTAAAGAGAAACCTTTTGATGTGGTTGTATCTTTCAACGAAACAGCATTAGATACGGCTTGTATAATTGCAAAGATTTTTAATGTTAAAGGACCCTCTTACAATGCTAATATGATAACTCGTAATAAAGACATGATGCGTGAAATTCTAGCAGGTAAAGACTTTTCGATAGATTCGACAGTTTGTAATAATACTAAAGACATTAATGAATTTTTGAATAAAAAAGATAGTGTTATAATAAAGCCGCCGATTGGGGCAGGGGGTAAAGGAGTATGTAAGCTAAACTCGGGAGATGACGTAGGGGTATTTATTGAAGAAAATGGTATTCAACTACCTGTTTTAGTGGAAGAGTATATTGCAGGTGATATAGTTTATACGGTTGAAACCGTTTCTTATAACAAAAAACATTCTATACTTGCTATATCAGCTGAAGTATGTAAAGAAGATACATTTATAATAAACTATACGATTATGCCGGCACCTATAGATGAATCTCAAAAACAATTCATTATGGAGAAAGTAATGTTATTTTTGGACGATATGCAAATGGAAAATGGCATTACTCATACAGAAATAAAGATAGACAAACACAATAAACCAATAATTATAGAGTCTCAAGTTAGAATAGGTGGTGGCAACATCTGGAAGATGGTGGAACTAACAACTGGCATATCTCAATTTGGATACTATTATGATACGCTAGCTACTGAGACTATAGATGAATTTAGATGTCTACCTTCAAAATGTCAAGCTATGTCTTTAAGCTTGATTCCAAAACCAGGTTGCTTAAAAGAAATCAAGTATAAAGGATTAACTAACATATCCGAGGTAGTATTAATTGATCTAGTAGTAAAAGAGGGCGACACCATACCAACTATTGTAGATAGCACGCAACGCAAAGGGTCTATATTATTTACGGCTAATGATATAAAACATATGTACGAAGTTGCAGAGGAAATATGTAACAACATAACGTTTGTTTATAAGGATTTATCAGAATGGAAACCTTCTTTTAAAAAATATATGTAAAAAGAAATGTGGCAGATGACTGGTCTATATAATAAAGGATAATTTAAATCACATGTGTCTATTAACCAAAAACCGGATAAAAGTGTATTAGCTAGAGCTATGTTTTTTGATGAAAATGACGAATTTATATAACGAGTCCTTCAAGGTCAATTACAGTGAGCCGGTTTATCCTTAGTGGGACAAAAATCGGCTTTTTTGTATGAAAATGTGCTTAGTGTGGTTTTTGTTCGAAATACTGGAGGAATCCCATTGCTATTATGTAAAGAAATACATTCTTCCCTCAAATGAAATTTTAGTTTGATAGCGACGAGCTACTGATTGTGGAAAATCTCCAGGCTTCTATTAGTTGATTAGTTGAAGAATTTGTTCCATAGCTTGTAATATAAATAATCAAATCATCCTTCTGCCATTTATTTAAATGTCCCATTCTCTACATCTTATGAATTCCCTGAAAGTACTAAAACTACGCAAAATAAATAACCATCCTATGCAAGAAAGTTAAGGTAGCTAATAGCATATATTTTACTGAAAGGATGTGAATGAACTATGGAACGGTCGAATTGGGGAATTGGAGGATTAGTATTCGTTGGATGCATGTTTCTTGGCGGAGGAGTGGGATCTATATTAGGTGATACTCATGCTGGATGGCTAATAGGGATGGGTGCTGGATTTATTGGGATGGCTTTAACGAGACTAATCAGAAAGTAATATAACGGGATTCTTAATATCGTAAGCACTCTATACATTACAGTTAGAACTTTCTCTTTTGTATTGGCCTTTTCTAAATTTTTTTCATACATAGATATGATTCTCAAGTCGGAGGGTGGCATCTTAGGGTGTATTTTTTATGCTCTTTAAAAGATTCCCAGCATCTTTTTTTATAATAGAATAGATTCATTACCGTTTCAGAGCTTTGTATTCATTCATAACCTAATAGTAAAAGGGGGGATGATGAAAGGTATGGCGTGTAATGATGAATTAATTTGTCAACAGTTTGCAAGAATTATCGGTGGCCAAGAAGGATTTGCCGGTGGAAAATGCGTGGCAACGATAAACCGGGATGAAATAAAGGCAACAATCTTAGGGAAACGTTTTAGGGTAACAAGTTCTTTCTCATTCGAATCAAGAAATCAAAAAACTGGACGGGCATTATGTCTAGGTCGGGTAGCGCTCTTACAAAAGGAAGTCACTGGATTTGTTGCTACGATTATTAAACAAGGAATAATCGTTTCATCTATACACAATGAGTGGTTATGTGATGAACCAAATTTGATTTACGTTAATATTGAAGACGTTGATGATCCACTAAGCTTCGCAAGGAAAGTTAGAAGAGCGTTATGCAATTAACCCATTTATTTAGTTAGATGAGCGATAGAAAAGGATCTTCAATTGAAAGATCCTTTTCTATTGTTTGTAAGTGATAAATTATGTTAATTAAAATATTTGGGATTATTAATGTTTTTTCAATGGTTTCACTAAATAGATGAAGGTTTTCATGAATTAAGTATACTTGACTAGCAGGCGAGCGTATTTTTTGCACGAATCGATATAATAATCTCCATTTTTATTGCAGTGTCAGTGTCTTAGTAGAAAATAAATATATACGACAAATTTTGACAAAGAAAGGATTGTATTTTTGTTATGCTATGAAAGTTATTGATTTGTAATGTATAAATAGGAGGATTTTTAAATGTCAAAGAAATTGTTATTATTTGCACTTATGAGTTTATGTGTAATTGCTTTAAGTGCTTGTAAAGGTAATGAAGAAAAATTAAAGGGCGCACCAGATGAGCAAAAAGTGGATGAAGACAAAAAAGTAGCAGAGGAAGAAAAGAATAAACAAGAAGAGCAACAAAGAGCAGAAGAAGAGAAGCGTAAACAAGAAGAGCAACAAAGAGCAGAAGAAGAGAAGCGTAAACAAGAAGAGCAACAAAAAGTAGAAGAAGAAAAACGTAAGCAAGAAGAGCAACAAAAAGCGGAAGAAGAAAAACGTAAGCAAGAAGAGCAACAAAGAGTCGCTGAAGAAAAACGCAAGCAAGAAGAGAAGAAAGCTCAGCAACAGCAATCTACACAACAGGAGAGAACACAAAAACAAGAAAAACCGACACAAGCAACAGGTGGGAAACCAACAAGATCACAAATTTCAGTTGGTTCACATGTAGTTATTCAATTGGATAATGATTATAGTAAAACTGTAAGTGGCGTTGTGAAAGACATTTTAACACATAGTGAAACACATACATACGGCATTAAAGTTCGATTACAAGATGGACAAATTGGCCGTGTTCAAAGTGTTAAATAATGAAAAAAAGATTTGACTACTTTTCAAATAAATTAAAATTAAAAAACCCGGTTCTTTCGTAAAGGAACCGGGTTTTGCATTTTGTTGGTGCTACTACACCTCTATTGATTTATCAGATACAAAATAGATGTTTTTATAATTTGAAAGACGAGGAAACGAACTTGAAGGGAGTATTAGAAGCATGTATAAGTAGATGAAATCAATGGAGAAAAGGAACTGGTTTTTAAGTCTAGGCTATGGACCTATCCTCTCGTTCTAATTCACTAAAAGAAGAACTTCCCCATACCCATTAGACTACTAAGCATTCCAATTCCATTCATAGTGCCTTTTCCTACTGTAAGTAAGTTTCCAAGCATTCCTGGCTGACCGTAACCTCCGTTATTGCCCCATCCCATGGGGCTTACCTGTCCTCCCCATCCTGGAGAGTTTCCGAAAATACCCCAGTTATTGTTACTGAATTTAAAAGCTTTAGCTGGCGGTGATAGTAAAGCGGCAAGATGTCCTTGTGCAAACATCCCTGTATGATTGAATGGTTGGGCCCAGGGGATGGGAGGTTTTTGATAATTAAAACCTGCGTGGCTTGGTAATGGAGTCCAATTAGCAGGATGTCCTTGGGGCATCATCCCTGCATAATGGATTGGCTGACCAAAAGAGAAGGGAGGAGGCTCGGGAGTGAAAGTCGTATAATTGGCTGGTGAATCCCAACCAATTGGATAGAAGCGACAACTCCAATCCTCACAAATCTTCAAACCACTCACTTCATCAGCTTTATTTATTTGGGGCTGTGAATATAATGATGACATTGAATTTTGGTTATTATATTGTTCCTCGTTTTCCTTGGAATTCACATACCAATATTGGTGCATAAGCTTATTCCCCTTACTTTAAAAATGTAATGTTAGACTTAGCCTATGTAATATTCCTTTTTATGGATGGTTACATAACTAGATTTCCAAGCCTGTATTTAAAGGAATGGGTGTGTGGACTTGTTGGTTTATCCCGCTGTTTGTTGTGGGCTACCTGCAAAAGTCCGATTGGTTTAACTAATAATCAGTGGGGGTGAACAAAACCCCCACTGATTAAAGTTTCACTTTATTTTAGAAGGGTATTTTCAGTCGCTTCTTTTGTTTATTGTAGCCTAATGTAATTTCGGTTAACAAACGTATTTACATATTCATTCAAAATCTTAAGTTGGGTAAGTAGAATTGCTAAAAAGAGAATATCCATTCGAAGAGTTTGGCAAAATACTGCAAGGGTAATAAATTCTCGTGCAAATATGCAAACGAGTTAAATTAATCAATGGAATTGATAATGAAGGGGCAAATAAATATATGAGTGAAACGTTACATAAAAGAAAACCACCATATGTAATGCTTGTAATCCTTTTTATTGGGGCATTTGTTTCATTTCTAAATAACTCGCTTTTAAATGTGGCCTTGCCATCAATAATGAAGGATTTAGAAATTCAAGATTATTCAACGATCCAGTGGCTTTCTACAGGCTATATGCTTGTAAGTGGTATATTAATTCCGGCATCAGCATTTTTAATAACCCGATTCTCCAATAGGAGCTTATTCATTACATCTATGGTGATTTTTATTCTTGGTACGGCCTTAGCGGCTATAGCACCGAACTTCGGTTTATTACTTACTGGCCGGATGGTGCAAGCAGCAGGTTCTTCAGTGATGGGACCTTTGTTAATGAATATTATGCTAGTAAGCTTTCCGAGAGAAAAAAGGGGAACGGCAATGGGGATTTTTGGGTTAGTTATGATTACAGCTCCGGCCATTGGACCAACATTATCAGGTTATATTGTAGAGTATTATGACTGGCGTTTGCTTTTTGAAATGATTTTACCGCTAGCAATCATTAGCTTACTGTTAGGGATTTGGAAATCGGAAAATGTCATGAGACAAAACAAAAATGCAAAACTTGATTATCTCTCATTACTATTATCTTCTGTCGGCTTTGGCGGTCTGTTATATGGGTTTAGTTCTGCAAGCTCAGATGGGTGGACGAATAAAGTTGTCTTAACAACCTTAATCATAGGCGCTATTGCCCTAATTGCTTTCATTATCCGTCAATTAAAAATGAATGAACCGTTGTTGGATTTACGTGTTTACAAGTACCCAATGTTTGCACTTGCGTCTGTAATTGCAATTGTTAATGCGGTGGCTATGTTTTCGGGGATGATTTTAACACCGGCTTATGTACAAAATGTCCGTGGTATTTCGCCGCTGAGCTCTGGGCTGATGATGCTTCCAGGTGCGGTAATAATGGGAGTTATGTCACCCATTACAGGTAAACTATTTGATAAGTATGGCCCTCGGCTTCTTGGTATAGTAGGACTTTCCATTACAGCTGTTTCAACTTATATGTTGGCAAATCTGCAACTCGATTCTAGTCACACACATATTATCCTTATTTACACATTGCGGATGTTTGGGATGGCGATGGTGATGATGCCACTTATGACAAATGGCCTTAATCAATTGCCAACTCGCTTAAATCCGCACGGTACAGCTGTTAATAATACAGCTCAACAAGTGTCCGGTTCAATTGGTACTGCTATTCTTGTTACGATTATGAATTCTGTAACAAAAACAAAAGCTGAAAGTTTAATGGCTCATGTAGATCCAACAACCTTCACAGAAGCTACGAAGGCAATGGTAACGCAGAAGGCTTTGTTATCCGGAATTCAGCATTCATTCTATGTAGCGCTTGGCATGAATGTTGTTGCGCTACTATTAGTTTTTTTCGTTAAACGTGTAGATACAAGCGCGGAAGCTGTCGAGAGGTTAAATCGATAGAGCAAAATAAAACTCGAGATGATGATTTCTACTAAAAGGGGAAAAGAGATGAAAGAAAAAGTGAAATAATTACACAGAATGAAAAAGGATTTGATATGAATATCAAATCCTTTTTCATTAGCAACAGAGTATACTTGCTTATCGTATTTGTTTGAATTGACATGAGAAACTACTGGTTTCCCTAATACTACAATCTTTAGCTCTCAATTTCTAATAAACATTATAATAATACGCCTCATTGTAATATATTATTTTTTCTGCAAGGTATAAATCTAATGTCAATAGACGGTTTAGATTACCAACCTTATAAGTAATATCATAATCGTGAATAGTTAGGGAAATGATAAAAAAGATAATCAATTACATATTTTTATCCCAGGAGATTCATCGCTATCTTCTTTTTATTAAATGGGATATTTTATCTCGCTATTTGCCGGGCAGTAAAACCCCACCTCAAAATTCAGCGGAAGCAAAGAAGTTAGGTGGGGAATCAACTGCCCGTAAAAGCCCGGTTAGTGAGGGCTGATAATCAGTGGGGGATGAACAAAACCCCCACTGATTAAAGTTTCACTTTATTTCATGCTTTTTGAAAGGGTGTTTGTAATGGATAAAAAAGTATCTGCCATTCCTCAGCCGAAAACATATGGACCGCTGGGGAATCTCCCATTAATCGATAAAGATAAACCGACTCTATCGTTTATTAAGCTGGCAGAAGAGTATGGTCCTATTTTTCAAATTCAAACTTTAAGTGATACGATCATTGTCGTTTCTGGACATGAACTGGTAGTGGAAGTTTGTGATGAAACAAGATTTGATAAAAGTATAGAGGGTGCTTTAGCAAAGGTTCGTGCTTTTGCTGGAGACGGACTATTTACAAGCGAGACTGACGAGCCTAACTGGAAAAAAGCTCATAATATTTTGATGCCTACATTCAGTCAACGGGCAATGAAAGATTATCATGCTATGATGGTCGATATTGCCGTGCAACTCGTTCAAAAATGGGCAAGACTGAATCCGAATGAAAATGTAGATGTCCCAGGGGATATGACTCGCCTTACATTAGATACAATTGGTCTATGTGGTTTTAATTACCGATTTAATAGCTTTTATCGTGAGACCTCTCATCCTTTTATCACTAGCATGACCCGTGCTCTAGATGAGGCGATGCACCAATTGCAGCGGCTGGATATAGAAGATAAACTCATGTGGAGAACGAAACGTCAATTTCAGCATGATATTCAATCTATGTTTTCTTTAGTAGATAATATTATTGCTGAACGTAAAAGTAGTGGGAATCAGGAAGAAAATGATTTACTTTCCCGTATGTTACATGTGCAGGATCCGGAAACGGGTGAAAAATTAGATGATGAAAATATTCGTTTTCAAATTATCACTTTTTTAATAGCTGGGCATGAAACAACAAGTGGATTGTTATCTTTTGCAATCTATTTTTTATTAAAGAATCCGGATAAATTGAAAAAAGCCTATGAAGAAGTAGACCGTGTTTTAACAGATCCCACTCCAACATACCAACAAGTTATGAAGCTTAAGTATATACGGATGATTTTAAATGAATCACTACGTCTATGGCCGACTGCTCCAGCATTCAGTCTCTATGCAAAAGAAGATACAGTAATTGGTGGAAAATACCCAATTAAGAAAGGCGAAGATCGTATCTCTGTTCTTATTCCACAGCTACATAGGGATAAAGACGCGTGGGGAGACAATGTGGAAGAATTCCAACCTGAACGATTTGAAGAGCTGGATAAGGTTCCTCATCATGCTTATAAACCATTTGGAAATGGTCAGAGGGCATGTATCGGTATGCAGTTTGCACTTCATGAAGCCACACTCGTAATGGGAATGCTTCTTCAACATTTTGAATTCATCGATTATGAAGACTATCAGCTGGACGTAAAACAAACATTAACGCTAAAACCTGGTGATTTTAAAATTAGGATTGTACCTCGAAATCAAACTATTAGCCATACTACTGTTCTGGCGCCTACAGAGGAGAAACTGAAAAACCATGAAACCAAGCAGCAAGTTCAGAAGACTCCTTCCATTATTGGAGCCGATAATCTTTCACTTCTTGTTCTGTATGGCTCGGATACAGGGGTAGCAGAAGGTATTGCAAGAGAACTAGCGGATACAGCTAGTTTAGAAGGTGTTCAAACGGAAGTGGCAGCTCTTAACGATCGAATTGGAAGTTTGCCGAAAGAAGGAGCGGTTCTTATTGTAACTTCTTCTTATAATGGAAAACCGCCAAGTAATGCAGGACAGTTTGTGCAATGGTTGGAAGAATTAAAACCAGATGAGCTAAAAGGTGTTCAATACGCAGTTTTTGGTTGTGGAGATCATAATTGGGCTAGTACTTATCAGCGAATTCCAAGATACATTGATGAGCAAATGGCTCAAAAAGGAGCAACAAGGTTTTCTAAACGCGGAGAAGCAGATGCAAGTGGTGATTTTGAGGAACAGCTCGAGCAATGGAAACAAAGTATGTGGTCTGATGCGATGAAGTCATTTGGATTGGAACTTAACAAAAACATGGAGAAAGAACGCAGTACTTTGAGCCTGCAATTTGTCAGCCGTCTTGGAGGATCTCCTCTTGCGCGAACATATGAAGCAGTTTATGCATCTATATTAGAAAATCGTGAACTTCAATCATCTAGCAGTGAAAGAAGTACGCGACATATTGAGATATCATTGCCAGAAGGCGCTACATATAAAGAAGGAGACCACCTTGGGGTACTACCAATTAATAGTGAGAAAAATGTCAACCGAATTTTAAAACGCTTTGGATTAAACGGGAAGGATCAAGTCATTTTAAGTGCAAGTGGGCGCAGTGTAAATCACATACCTTTAGACAGTCCTGTTCGTTTATATGACCTTCTTAGTTATAGTGTCGAAGTGCAAGAAGCAGCTACTCGTGCACAAATACGAGAAATGGTGACATTCACAGTATGCCCTCCTCATAAAAAGGAATTGGAATCATTATTGGAAGAGGGAGTTTATCAAGAACAAATATTAAAGAAACGTATTTCAATGTTAGATCTTCTTGAAAAGTATGAGGCTTGTGAAATCCGATTTGAACGCTTTTTAGAACTTCTTCCGGCGCTCAAACCGCGTTACTATTCTATCTCAAGTTCTCCACTTGTTGCCCAGGATCGTCTGAGCATTACGGTTGGTGTTGTAAATGCGCCTGCATGGAGTGGGGAAGGAACATATGAAGGAGTCGCTTCTAATTATTTAGCTCAGCGTCATAATAAAGATGAGATTATCTGTTTCATTCGAACGCCACAATCAAACTTTCAATTACCTGAAAATCCAGAAACACCAATTATCATGGTTGGACCAGGCACTGGAATTGCACCATTCCGTGGATTCTTACAAGCGCGTCGTGTTCAAAAGCAAAAAGGTATGAAGGTAGGAGAAGCACATCTATACTTTGGTTGTCGTCATCCTGAAAAGGATTATCTCTATCGTACAGAATTAGAAAATGATGAAAGAGAGGGATTAATCTCTTTACACACAGCTTTTTCTCGCTTAGAAGGACATCCTAAAACATATGTACAGCATGTAATAAAAGAAGATAGAATCCATTTAATTTCGTTATTAGATAATGGGGCCCATCTTTATATATGTGGTGATGGAAGTAAAATGGCTCCTGACGTAGAAGATACCCTTTGTCAAGCCTATCAAGAAATTCATGAAGTTAGTGAACAAGAAGCAAGGAATTGGTTAGATCGTTTGCAAGATGAAGGGCGATATGGAAAAGATGTTTGGGCTGGTATATGAATGTTTCTTAATTAAATAAGTAATATGTAACGAATGAACTTCTTTTGAATAAGTGAATAACTCATTTGTAAAAATCCCGTATTTTCATTGAATGCGGGATTTTGTTTTTTTTAGTAAGTTGGACTGATACTGTAGAGAAATAGGTAATTCATTTGACAATTAAAATGACATACTATAATATATATGCCATAGCATATAATTAATAAAATGAATACATTAACTGTGAATAATTGACTGGTATGCTATACTCTTTTATATATTAATTTATAGAGGTGATATATGAACTTACATGATTTAATAGGCTATCTTGTTCATCGTACCGATGTGAAAATGACGAATTATTTTACGAAGAAATTAAAGCCTTTCGGAGTTACGCCAGAGCAGTGGGGGATTATTAGTGTTCTTTGTAGCCAAAGGGCCACTACTCAAAAAGAGTTAGCAGAAGCGATTGATAAAGATCAAACTACTGTCGTAAGAATGATACAGTCAATGGAGAGAAAAGGGATTGTAAAGAAGGATTTGAATGAGCAAGATCGACGTTCACACAACCTGTTTTTAACTGAAAAAGGTGACGAGTTAAAGAAAACAATCTTGCCTGTAGTGACAGACGCTCACCATTTCGTTACGAGTAATTTGAGCGAAGAAGAGATTAAAGTATTACAATCATTATTAAACAAATTGTATGATACACGCTATTAATACTTGTTCCTTATTGATGCTATTCATAAGGAACAAACTTTATTTTATGTATTATATATGCTATAGCATATAATTTTGTTTTAAGGAATGGTGGAGATATCTTTATTTTGTATGAGATTCGATTCAGGATCACGTTTTTTCCTAGTACCAGTCAAAATTTCATATTATATATGCTATAGCATGTAAATGTATCAAATAAATAAGAAAGATGTGATTGCTATTTTAATATTAATCAATGTAGTAAAAGTTGTATTATTTCTGTTCTTTTTAATGACAGGTACGAAAATTATATCTGGGAAAATGGCAGATGAGTTTAAGCGATTTGGTTTACCTTCGTTTTTTAATTTCTTAACTGGAGCTTTTGAGATCGTAGGAGCGATTGGAATGTTAATAGGAATTTGGATTCCAACAGTAGCTTTATTAGCAGGATTGTTGTTAGGCGGTACGATGCTGGCAGCTGCATTAACTCTAATTGTACTAGCGAGAGATCCCTTTAAGAAAGCAATACCTGCGCTTGTTTTGTTTGTTCTTAGTTTAGGGATAAGTTTGTATCATATTTTTTAAACATAACTTAAAACTGTTTGCGTTTAAATTGCTACCGTTTTGTGGGTATTTTATAAATAGTATGATTTTCAAATTAGTGGTGGAATAATAGCAATACGAATGTAAACAGTATCATCGTTAGAATCAAAAAAATTATAATTAGTAAAAGAAATGGTAAGAGTTTTATATTAAAAATAGGAGTGAGCAAAGATGGCATATTTATTACAAGTTGATTTTCCGTTTGAAGGTCCTTTTGGTGAAGAAATGGAAAAAGGATTTTGGGATTTAGCAAAAAGTATTAACGAAGAAGAAGGATTCCACTGGAAAATATGGACTGAGAATGAAGAAACAAAAGAAGCTGGAGGCATCTATGTATTTGAAGAAAAACAAGATGCTGAAAAATACGCGGAAATGCACAAGAACAGACTTGAAGCAGCTGGTGTTAAAGATATTAGAGTAAGAATTTTTAACATCAATGAAAAGTTAACGGAACTGAATCGTGGGTATACGAAATAATTTTGAAAGTCGGAGCAAGCGTAAAAGGAGGGGGGATAATCCCCTTCTTTTTTTATTCTTAAATTGATGGTGAGGGGACTTGCACAAAAAATCCCTATATAGATAGGGATTCGTGTATCAGCATATAGTTCTTTGGAAAAGGATGTAACATATGAGAGTTCTTGAATTTGTGAAATTGATGTAAAAGTACTTTGAAAATTGTATTGAAATAATGATTTGTAAAAGGGTACGCCCCTTACTGGGAGGTAAGGGGCACAAGAAATGCAAATTTATTTTAATTTGCTAAAGTAATTGTAATGTATACTTGTTGCAAAATTATGAACAAAACTATTATTTAGTAACTAAGAATAATGTACCAATAAAGGTTAGTGCAGCAAAATAAATTGTGTTATGATGTGAGCAAGTATAAAGCTATGTAAAGGAGGGATTAACATGCCACATGTTGTGTTTCGTGGAATTACTACTGAACAATTAAAAAGCATAAGCAAGCCATTAGTAGAAGAGCTCGCACATATCTGTGAGTGTGGTACGGATAATTTTACCTTGGAACTACCAAGTTCTACGTTTGTATTCAATGGAGAAGAAATAGAAGCGTTTCCTCTTATAGAAGTGAAATGGTTTGAGCGTGGACAGGAAATTCGTGATCGATTTGCCAAGGCCATTACTACATATATAATGGATTTTGGACTTTCAGAAGTAGAGGTTGTATTTACGGTTTTCACAGAATCAGCGTATTATATTAACGGGAAGCATTGTGCAAGTTAGAACTATTTGAAAGATTTTTAAAACATTTATAAGAGGTATAATCACATTGCTATCAAGCTAAGTAAAGCAAATATCCAAAGACAAAAAATGAACTCAATTTTCATAGACAACTAACTTTGAAGAGATAAATTTTTAGTTTTTGGGGACATCAAAATAGTAGCTTGATGGGCATGTGGTGCTACCCATTAAAAAAGAAATAGGAGTGGATATCCTATTTCTTTTTATTAATATAATAAAATGTAACAACTAAATCCAAAGTAATGATAATAATTAGAAGTAACAAGTGCATAAGTGCATCAGTTTTTCCGTTTAGTAAAGACTTTACAAAGAAATCCCATTCTGTTTCATAAGGAGGTTCTACCCAATTTCGTTGCAGTCCTAACATCATTCCATTTATGAAATAGACAATGCTTAATAGAACCCTTCCAACAAATAAAGCAGCTACTTTTATATTCCACTTCTTTATCAGTATTATATAAAGAAGTGGAAATAGTATAAGTACCCAAAAAACGATAATAAAAACTGTATTCATCAGTTTCTACTCCTTTTGTGGATCATAAAGTTATGATCCCCCGCTATTTGTGGGTTGATTAAAGTTTTACTTTATCTCTCCGTCTCAAAAAACTCAATCCATTCCCCATCAGGACCCGCAAAGAATAGGTAACGTGTTCCATCCGGTAATGTTTCGATTTCTTCTCCTAGTAAAAATGTTACGCCATGTTTCTTGAGTCTTTTGATTTCTTCTTTTAATGAATCTACCTTAAAGCAAATGTGATGTACTTTTCCTTCTGCCGGAAGAGAGGAGTTGTAACCTTCAATGAGTTCCAGTATCGTTTCCTTCGATTCTTCCACACCTAAAAAAGCGAGTTTTAAGTCTGGATTCGGGTGTCCCATTCTCTTAATGAGTTGTAAGCCAACTACTTCTTCATAAAATGCGATAGATGTTTCTAGGTTTGCAACCATAAGTCCAACGTGTTCGATTCTTCTAACTGGCATGTAGATTCCTTCTTTCTGAAAATTATATACAATATGTTATTGAAAATTAAGAAAATAAGCAAGATAAAAACCTTACAAATTTTAGCGTGTTATATGGTATAGTGAGAAAGTATGTTTGGGGAGAAGGAAGGAGATTATACGATGAATACACCTACTCAAACTCCTTCATTATCGGAAACGATGAAAGAGTGGCATTATGCATTAGCGTATGAAATTAAACATTGGAAAACGATAGGTGGTAGTAAAATTTCTATCATGAACGGTCGTTTTTTATATACAGATTATGAAAGTACAGTATACGTATTTCAGCTTATTTCGGAAGTAAGCTTGCCTGAAGGTTCACCGATTCGAATTGAGTTCGATGGTGAGGAAGCGACAGGAGAAGTATTATCTGTACATGGATTAGAAATAGAACTGAAATTAAATGATTATATACAAGGTGAAATACGAGAAGCTGTTTTGTACAGTGAACCGTGGCAGCTTTTAGAGCAACTGCAAGAGAGGTTGAAGGAAGCGCGTAAAGATAAGCTGAAACGTAATCGTATAAAGCGTCTTGTTGATGGGACGAGTAGTCCGAAACATATTGAGAAGATGAAAAATCCGAAAAATGAATTGGCGTATCGCTCGTTTTATAATCCGACAACGTACGTATGGGGACCACCTGGAACAGGGAAGTCTTACAATTTATCACGTATTATTTCGGCTCATTATCAAAAAGGAAAGTCGGTACTTGTGTTAGCTCATAGTAATGCAGCAGTGGACGTATTAATGAGTGAAGTAACAAAGCAAATTGAAAAGAAAAAGAAATGGACGCCTGGTGAAATTGTTCGTTACGGTTATAGTCAACACGAACATATACGAAATCATGAAACGTTACTTGCGTCGAAGTTAGTTGAAACGACGAACGGGTCTTGGGGTGAGGAGAGACTCTATTTAGAAGAGACACGACAAGAGCTTCGTGAAAAGATTTTATCGTATAAAGCAACATCTGCTGATAAGAAGCGTATACAAGAGATAGAAAGTGATCTTCGAAAGCAAAAAGCGAAAATTAAAGAAGTAGAAAAAGAATATATTGAAAATGCGAAAGTGATTGGTGCGACTTTATCGAAATGTGCTATTGATTCACTTATTTATGAGCGTACATTTGATTTAGTTGTCGTAGATGAAGTGAGTATGGCGTTTGTTCCGCAAATTGCATTAGCTGCTTCACTTGGAAAACGTATCGTCGTTTGTGGTGACTTTTTACAGTTACCTCCAATTGCGATGGCAAACCATGAACTCGTTCGAAAATGGCTTGGCGAAGATATGTTTTACCATGCCGGGATTGTGGAGTCTGTTAATAAATCAGAAGCACATCCGAACCTGTTTATGTTGCAGGAACAAAGACGTATGCATGCGGATATATCGAAGTTTACGAATTCGTTTATTTATAAAAATAGAGTATACGATCATCCGTCTGTTTCCGAGCGTAAAGAACTTGCGAAACTACAACCGTTCGCAAATGAAGCGAGTGTTTTATTTGATACGAGCCAAATGGGAGCTTTTTCGTTAAAAGACGCTGCTTCAGGATCTCGTTTTAACATTATGTCTGGTTTAGTAGCAATGCAAATGATGTTAATCGGACTGTTAGATGGTGTGCAATCCATTGGTGTTGTGACGCCTTACAGAGCGCAGTCTCGCTTTTTATCAACGTGTATTAGAGAAATGTTACAGAGAACGAAATACCAAAACATACCTGTTTTAGCAGCGACAGTTCATAAGTTCCAAGGATCTGAAAGAGATATGATGATTTTTGATACAGTAGATAGTTATCCGCAAGAACGACCTGGCGTATTATTCTTTGACCATAAAAACCATCGCCTCGTCAATGTAGCAGTGACAAGAGCGAGAGGGAAGTTTATTCAATTATCAGATTGCCACTATATGCGCAAAAATTTATCGAGAAAACAAGCGTTGTCACAATTAACGGCTCATATAGAACGCCACGGAGATGTGTATGATCGCACGACATCAAGACAATTGTGGGAACGGAAAATATCGAAACGATTACGCTGGTTTATGGAAATGAATCTTGAGGAAACGAAAGGGGTATTAAAAGATATTTTAGCAGCAAAACGAAAAATCATTATTTCACTTCCAAGTACGAAACAAGTAGATAAACGAGTATGGCAAGCGTTAATGCGTACAAATGCGCAAATAACGGTGTATAGTGATGGACCAGTTCCACTGAAAAATGTAAAGTTACAAAGACAAAATAAAGCATTCCCGTTCCTAGTAATCGATGATGAAATCTTTTGGGCAGGCGCACCCCTTACATCTCAAATGATGTTTGAAGGTAGTACAGAATTTCCGTACGTATGTGCAAGACTGCAAGCACCAGAAACCATTGGTGTATTAAAAGGGTTTTTAGATATTCGGTAAATTCGGATAGGAATTCCTTGACTTTTATTTGAAATGAACTTAGAATGAATGTAATTTAATATAATTTTATGAAAATTCTTATCACGAGAGGTGGAGGGACTGGCCCTATGATACCTCGGCAGCGGATTCGTTATGAATACTGTGCCAATTCCAGCAAGGTAACTTGAAAGATAAGAAAGAAGCTCAATTTGACTGTATATACAGAAGCCTCTTTCTATCTTTTAGAAAGAGGCTTTTTTACGTGAAAATAAAAGGAGGAAGAAAAATGGGAGCGACAGGAGTAGCGTCACAAAGAAAAAAAATTGAAGAGAGTATCGAAAGAAATAAGGAAAAGTACATAGAAACAAGTCATGATATTCATGGGAATCCGGAGATTGGTAACCAAGAGTTTTATGCATCTAGAACGTTAAGTTTATTGCTAGGTAGTGCAGGATTTCAGTTGCAGCACAATATAGCTGGACATGAAACGGGATTTATTGCGCGAAAAAGTTCAGGGAAACAAGGACCAGCAATCGCATTTTTAGCTGAGTATGACGCTTTACCAGGACTTGGCCATGCGTGTGGTCACAATTTAATTGGCACAATTAGCGTTGCAGCAGCAATTGCATTATCAGAAACGCTTGAAGAAATTGGCGGGGAAGTTGTTGTGTTCGGAACACCAGCTGAAGAAGGAGGACCGAACGGTAGCGCAAAATCGAGTTATGTAAAGGCAGGTTTGTTTAATAATATTGATGCAGCGCTTATGATTCATCCGAGCGGAAAAACAGCGACAACAAGTCCTTCACTAGCAGTCGATCCACTTGATTTTCATTTTTACGGAAAAACAGCTCACGCCGCAGCATCACCTGAAGAAGGGATTAACGCATTAGACGCGGTGATTCAGCTGTACAACAGTATTAACGCACTTCGCCAACAACTTCCGTCAGACGTGAAAATTCATGGCGTGATTACAGAAGGCGGAAAAGCACCTAACATTATTCCTGACTACGCCGCAGCAAGATTCTTCATCCGTGCTGCAACGAGAAAAAGATGTGCGGAAGTAACAGAAAAAGTAAAAAATATCGCACAAGGGGCAGCACTAGCAACAGGCACAAAAGTAAAAATCCATCAATTCCAAAATGAAATCGATGAACTACTCGTAACAAAAACATATAACGATATCGTAGCCGAAGAACTGGAATTACTAGGTGAGGATGTAAACCGTAAAGAAAGACTCGGCATCGGCTCAACTGACGCAGGAAACGTAAGTCAAGTCGTACCAACCATTCACCCGTACATTAAAATCGGCCCAGATGACTTAATTGCACATACGAATGAATTTAGAGAAGCAGCGCGTTCAGAATTAGGGGATAAAGCATTAATTACATCGGCAAAAGCATTAGCAAATACGGCGTATCGATTAATTACAGAAGAAGGGTTGTTAGAGAAGGTGAAGGAGGAGTTTAGAGAGGCGCAGAGGAATCAGGGATAGGTGATTGAAAGGAGTGGATGATCCACTCCTTTTTCTTTTTTGGAAAGCTGGTGCCTATCACTTTATTAGAACGACAATTTTTCCTCAAACTCACTCTTTAAAACAATTAAAGGAGACGATAAGCCGAATTGCATTAAAGAGTCTAAAAATGCAGCGAGAGAATCCATCGAATCGCTCATGACCTTCATCATATAATTAAATTCCCCGCTAATTCGATATAAATCTGTTACTTCAGGAGCGGCATTACAATATTGGATAAAATCAGAGCATTGGCTCGTTTTAAACATGATGAATGCTTGAATGTTTTTATTAATTTTAGAAGGTTCAAATTTCGTTCGGTAAGCCGCTATAACTCCTTGATCTTCAAGTTTATTCATACGCTCCTTTACAGCAGGTTGCGTCATGGATATAATTCGTCCTATTTCTGAAACAGAAATTCTTGCATTTTCATACAACAAGTTCATTATTTTATGGTCGATTTCATCTAGTTTTACTGCATTTTGCATTGTGTAGCCTCCTTATTTTATTTTTTAAAGTGAATCACAAACTATAACTATAATATCATAAGTGAACGAGCTAAATTACCTATAAATCTATATTTAAAATAATTGGTTTTTACATAAAAATATAAGTATAGGTTTTTATCAAACGTAAATTTAGGAAGGATGGAAAAAATGAAGAATCTTGATGGGAAAGTAGCGTTAGTAACAGGGGCGAGTCGCGGAATTGGTCGTGCGATTGCGATGAGATTGGCAAACGACGGTGCATTAGTGGCAATTCACTACGGTCGAAATAAAGCAGCTGCAGATGAAACAATTCGTGAGATTGAATCTAATGGAGGAAAGGCGTTCTTAATTGAAGCAGATCTCAATTCAATTGATAATGTCAAAAAGCTAGTAGAACAATTAAAGAATGAATTACAAATAAGAGTTGGTACATCAGAGATTGATATTTTAGTAAACAATGCAGGGATAGGTACACAAGGGACGATTGAAAATACGACAGAAGAAGTTTTTGATGAAATTATGGCCGTAAATATTAAGGCGCCATTCTTTTTAATTCAGCAAACATTACCGTTACTACGAGCAGAAGGGCGCATTATTAACATTTCATCAGCTGAAGTAAGACTTGGTTTTACAGGGTCCATTGCATACGGCTTAAGTAAAGGTGCATTAAATACGATGACACTGCCTCTAGCTAAACATCTTGGAGAAAGAGGGATAACTGTGAATACAATTATGCCTGGATATACGAAGACAGATATCAATGCGAAATTGCTAGATGATCCAGAAATACGAAATTTTGCTACGAATTCATCTGTGTTCGGTCGAATTGGGCAAGTTGAAGATATTGCAGATGCAGTAGTATTTCTTGCTTCTTCTGATAGCCGCTGGGTAACGGGGCAGGTATTAGATGTTTCTGGAGGATTTTGTTTATAGGGGCACTACTCCATACCTATTAAGCCAACCAAGTAAATTACTAGATATGAAACGATCCTCGTTTCATATCTGGTGATGTATAGAAAGATAGGGATAGGGATGCTAAAAAAGCCTATTCAAACGTGATTTTTTCGCTAGGCAACTTGAATAAGGGGGCTATTTTTAATTATTCATAATCTAAAATAGTCAAATTTAATTTTACAGTAACAATAAAATAAATTATTGACCGCGTGGTACAAAAAAGAGTATTCTATTCATGTTATCTTTAAAATGAGAGGAGGATACGATTGAATAAACGCGGCAGACCTCGAGAGTTTGATTATTCCTCAATTGTAGATGTTGCAATGAAAACATTTTGGTTAAGAGGATATGAAGGGTGTTCTACACAAGATTTATGCAGTGATACAGGACTTGGAAAAGGAAGTTTATACAATACTTTCGGTAGTAAACATGAACTGTATAAACAAGTATTAGAACGCTACCATGAAATTGGGATTAAGGAACAAAGGAAATTGTTACATACTCCAATTCCAGTTAAAGAACGATTAAGTAATTTTTTTGAATGGGCATTGAAAGAAGACTTTGAGAATATTGATCAAAAAGGATGTTTATTGATTAATGCCAGTATAGAACGTGCTAAAAACGATTTAATGGTACAAGAAATTTTCTCGAAGCATGTTGAACTTCTTAAACAAGCTATTGAAACAGTGATGGAGGAAGGATTGCAAACAGGTGAAATTTCAAAGAAGCAATCAGCTGAGGAATTAGCTAGTCTGCTTTTAAGCAGTTATTACGGATTCCGTGTTCTTAATGTATCGATGCAAAATCGGATGTTGTCTGAACAAGTTATCAAAGGAACAGTGGAGTCTATTTGTGGCGCTTAGTGCGCTCTTTTTTCGCACTATTTTTGTACCGATCATTACAATAATGAATAAGGAGTGTTTTTATGCCATCGATTATTTATTTATTAGCTTTAGCAATCTTTTGTATGACTACATCAGAATTTATGGTTGCAGGTATGATGAATGAACTTGCTCTTGCATTCCATGTTTCTGTATCATCTATTGGGTATTTAATTTCAGCTTATGCAGGAGCAATGGTAATAGGAGGTCCCATTTTAACTGCAATTCTTTTACGAATGCGCAGCAAACAAGCATTATTGTTTTTAATGTTCGTATTTTTAATTGGTCAATCGCTCGGAGCTATTGCTTGGAACTATGATATTATGATGATTTCACGTATTATAACTGGTATTGCTTCAGCTTCAGCTTTTGGAGTTGCGATTTCCTTTTCTGCGACATTGGTTCACTCTGATTCAAGGGGAAAAGCCGCATCAATTGTACTTGCAGGTTTAATGTTCGCAACTGTATTAGGTTTACCTATAACAACCGTTATTTCCCAATCTTTTGGCTGGCGTATTAGTTTTGGGGCTGTTTCTGTTCTTGTGCTAGTATCAGGGCTTATGATTCAATGGTTGTTACCATCATCTTCAAATAAAGAGCAATTAAATTGGAAAGACGAACTTCTGCGATTTAAGAATATTCATCTTTGGGCAGCGTACGTAACAAGTATGTTCATTATTGGTGGTACGTTTGCAGCATTTAGTTATTTCACTCCGATCTTTACAAATGTCACAGGCTTTTCAAGTGCAAGTATTCCATATTTACTTGCTCTCTATGGTAGTGCGACGGTAATTGGAAATATAATAATCGGCAAGTTTGCTGATAAATTTACAATGAAAATACTTATGGGTGGATTAATTATATTAATCATAGCGTTGTCTTTATTTGCTTTAAGTGCAGAGAATAAATACATTGCAGTGATTTCTACAATTTTTATTGGTTTAACTGGTGTAGCATTGAATCCAGCTATGGTTGCGAGGGTGATGAAAACAGCTAGTAATGGAATAATGATAAATACCGTTCATAGTTCTTTTATTACGCTAGGTATTGTTATTGGTTCGTCACTAGGTGGTCTTGGGATCAGTAAAGGATATGGTTTTGTATCTCCGCTATGGATTGGAGCTTGTTTAGCTATCCTTGGGGTAATTTCGTTATTCCCATATTTACATAAAGGAAAGGCAGATTAAGATGTTTAAAATTTCTTTTTATGGAGGAGCACCCCATCACCATCAAGCTAATATTTTCATATCCCCCTAAATTAAAATTTTCTTTCTCTACAGATAGTTATTCTGAGAAGTCGCTCATTTATTTGTTTTGGGGCATTTCTTTTTTTTAAGTTGATGGGTATGTATGGTGACCTCTATTAGACGATAGTGAATGAACAATTTCGGGGGGCAGTTAAACTTTATTTAAAATAAGATTTTTTTGCAGTAAAATCAATGTTAGTGGAATTTTTTAATTAAATTTTTTTGAAAATTAACATAAATACTTGCAATGTTTAAATTAGTACTATATAGTTCTAGTTATGACAAAGATAAAATTAATGAATCAAAAACGTGTGATTGAAGTAGCTGCAACATTATTTTTAGAAAAAGGGTTTGCTTATACAAGTATGGATGAATTAGTACGTGTAAGCAAAGTTTCAAAGTCTAATGTGTATTATCACTTTTCTAATAAGGAAGTATTATTAGAAGGGGTCGTTGATTATTGGATTGAAATGTATCAATCTGCAATTGATGACGTACTTTCTCAGAACCAATTTTTAGTTGAAGATCGTATCCAACTGTTTTTAAAGCAATTATCACAAGGAGTTCAGTCGAGAGAGTATAAGGGGAGCTGTCCATTTATTACTCTTTATATTCAAAGTCCTACACAGGCCACGCAAATAAAAGAAAAAATAGGTCTTTTTTTTACAGGATTACAAAAGAAAGTTTCTCTATTACTTAAACAAGGGGTAGAGAATGGAGAATTCAGAAATACGATTCATATTGATGAGGTTGCGTCACTTTTTATTACAAATCTTGAAGGGGCGTTATTTATTTCAGAAACATTGAAGGATGCAACTGTAATCACGAAAACAGCAGATCATTTTTTAAAATTGCTTCGATAAAAGAAGCATTTTTTTTACATCAAATTAGTACTAAGTAGTACTAAAAGGGGGATCTTATATGAGAACAGTATTTTTAACTGGTGGAACAGGCTTTATTGGAAAGCAATTAGTGAAAGAATTAGCCAAAGAGGATGTTAAAATTCTTCTTTTAGTAAGGTCGAAAAGTAAAGCCATACGCATTTTTCAAGAAAGAGGCATCTTAAAAAAGGAAGTTATACACTTTATTGAAGGTGATTTGACGAAAATAGATTTAGGTCTAAGTGTTGAAGATAAGAAGAGGGTATTGAAAACGGATGTGATTATTCACGCAGGAGGCCCCATGGATATTCAAGCGACAAGTAAAGAGGCAGCTTCCGTATTTTTAAATGGCGCCAAACATATTAGTGAATTAGCTAAAAGTATTCATCAATTGAAGGGTTTGCAACAATTTATTCATGTTGTAGGTTATATGAGTCCCTTTGATGATAAAAATAGCAAGATTGCAATTGATGTGTTTAAAGAAGGAAACAATTATTTAAAAATAAAAAATCCATATGAAAGAACAAAATTTTTAGCAGATCTTTATATCCGTCAGCAGGCATCAACAGTAGGTTATCCGCTTTCTGTAATTAATCCGCCAACTGTAGTCGGTAGTAGTAAAACAGGGAGTACAGAGCAGATAGCAGGATTAGGTTTGCTTGTGATGAGTATGCGAAGAGGGCTCATGCCAGTGATTCCTGGAGGTAAGGGATATAGGTTACCACTTATTTCAAACGATGGGCTTGCGAAGTTTATTGTGCAGGTTTTGAGATTGGAGCAACCGACTATTCAAACATATACACTTGTTGAAGACAAACAGCACGATCAAAACATTGCTGAGTTATTAAGTAGTATGGCGGAAAGTATGAATATGAGGGCACCAAAAATCTCTGTCCCAATGCCACTTATGAAAGCAATTATGAATAGTGGAGGAAGTAAAATAACAAAAATTCCTTCTGATGGACTGAATTTTATTACAAAACAAAAATTTTCAAATGTTTCAGCGAAAAAAATTATGGGAGGAGATTGGTTTAAGAAGACGAGTGTAATGAAATTTTTCCCTGCCGTAGTAGCTGATCTGGATTATCGAATGATGTATCAAAATGGCCAGCATAATCATTTATTTAAACGAACATTATGCGATAACAATACCCTTTACCAATTACAAGGAGAGGGTAAACCGTTTATATTATTACATGGTTTGTTGAGTGATGGAGAGGATTTATTTCCTTTAGCACAAGAGCTTCATGAAAAAACTGGTCAACCTGTATGGATTTTGGATCTTCCAGGTTTGGGACGTTCTCCTTTTAAACGAGAGAAAAATCTTCTAGCTATCTATTTGAAGGTAGTGAAAAAGTTATTGGAAAAAGCTACGAATGGTGCACATCTAATTGGCCATTCATTCGGTGCATTTATTCTTCTGGAAGCAATGGTACGAGAGTACATAGATGAGAAGTATGCAATCACTTTACTTCAGCCACCTGTTGCTAAAAAAAATGCTAAATCGCTAAATGTTCCTCAATTTATGAACAAATGGACATTAAAATTAGCAACTACTAATTTGATAGAGCGTTATTTATTAAGTAATGGTTTGTTTGAAAGTATGGAGAGTATCCCTGAACATTATATTGAAAAAATAAGTAACAGTTTTACTTCCCCTAGAATTTTAAATACTACGGTTCAGCTTAACAGTTTACTACTGAAAAACGATCAAGGTGATTTCAATGAAGTAACAAAGTATAATCTTCACATTATTTGGGGGGAGTATGACAGAGGCTATTCTGCTCCATCGCATCTTGGTAAGGTTGATTTTGTTCCATATGGCCATCATTTTCCTCTTAGCCATCCGAGTGAAACGGCAACATTAGTAATAAAAAATAGTAATACTAGCAGATGAGAGTGTGGGATAAATAAAAAGTGTGTAGTAAGATCGTTGTGTCTTTGAAATAAAATCGTACTGTTTGGGGTCCCGCCCCATGCCAATCAATCTAAGAAAAGCAAATACCCCAAAACGAGAAAATGGGCATCTCCAGGTGAAAATGCGTAATTTTTTTGTTTTAGGGGCATTATAAAGCCTTCAAGTTGATGGATGTGGGGTACCGCCACAATACTATCAATATAAGCAGTATACCCCGTTGTATCTGTACTGGATTTATCAAAAGAGGATGCTGAAATGATACCATTGCTTCTGGCTTGTATAGCAGAGGCATTTATTCATTTCAATCCAGATTCTTTTTTAGCTAAGGATGAATTTGATCTCTTATATTGGTGTAGAAAGAACTTCAAAGGATTTCATAGTATCTCTGATGATGGATTCTTACAGGATTTTAAGCAGGTATACGAATGTTATCAAGCATTGCAGAACGTTGGGAAACAAGAGAACAATATAAAAATAAATATGTAATAGGAAGGAGAAGAGCAACGCATGTATAATATACTTAAACGTCAATATAATTACTTTATCCGAGGAGTGATTCGGATTAACGAAGAAGTACAAAGGGAATTGGACCTATTGGTTCAAAAGATTTGTGAAACTGTGTCTTCTGTCCAAAAAATCATCCTTTTTGGCTCTCATGCATATGGCACACCAAATGAAGACAGTGAATTTGATCTCTGTATTGTTGTAGAAGGTGTAGGAGCAAGAAAAAGGGGAGTCATTAATCGTATCAATTGGGGTATTTACGATGTTATGGAAACACCAGTTGATTTTTTAGTGTATGGGCCAGAAGAGTTTCTAGAACGTGCTAGTCGTACCGTAACTATGGAACATAAGATTGCACTAAACGGTAGAACAGTCCCAAAAACTCATAACCTTTTAATGCTGCACAAATCGTGTCGGAAATTAGATGAGGAATCCTCATTGATTTTAGAACAGTACGTGCAGCTAAATGGTTATGCTACAGATATTCGTTTATCCGTATTTTGAATCACTTACTGTTTAAGATAGATTAATGACTATACAACATGCTCAAAAAGTACTGAGTTTTTATAAAGAAAAGTTAAACATGCTAAATATGCATGAAATCGTAATCGATTAAACATAGAGGATATACATAAAAGAGAGTGCCTATAAAGGGACTCTCTTTTTCTATTAAAAAAAGAGGAGGAATGCTTCATAGTAGAATGAAATGATACTTTGCTATGGGGATAACAATATAATGATGGATAATTATCACACAATTGTTGTTTTGTAGGTACAGTGGCGGTACTTTTAATTAAAGCACAAGGAATCAATCACGATGCATTTCTTTTAGTACCTGTTCGTGAAGCAGAGGAATGCCTTCTTCTCGAAACCAAGCACCTACACGTGAAAAAGTAGAAATATGAGGCACAAATGATAAACCACAAAACTCATGAAAAAAAGGTTATCATACAATCCGTCCCTTCTGTAGATAGTTCAGGTTACTCTTATTCTTTCAGGAGAACGAATTTCTTTATGTATGTATTTTTGAATGTTTGTGAGCTTTATAACACCATTTCTATACTTTAATATCTGAAAAATCTGTCACGAAATATTCCGAATTTTGAAGTTTCTAATTACATATGATTCCATTTATTATAATTATTGAGCCGGCTCCAAATAATGGAAGTTTTCTGGTATAGCAAAGTAATTTTCAATGTTTATCAACTTATTTTCATAAAGCTATTTTATATCAGAATCCACTTTCATTTTATTTTATATGAAAACAAAGCAACTATAATAGAGGGGGATTTAAAAATGGAAAAAAAATCTTTTAAAATCCGTTCAGTTAATGACAATGAACAGCTTTGGACAAAGTTAGCTGATCAAATGGAAACACTTGAAAACAGGGATGAAATGAAATGCTTCAACTGCTCAATTTGTTGTGATAATTGCTGCTAATATTTCACTGGCATTAGAGCGTGGTTTCGCAGTAGGCTTACGTACTAATGTGAATAAAGATAATCTTGCATATGTAAAAGAATTAGCAACCTTTATCGAAGATCAACATTGGAATACTTATCCTAATTTTGGTTGGCAGGTATCTCCTGTTACTGATCATTACGGAGATAATCTACCAAATCACCTTCCAGAGCATGAATTACTCGCCGAAATTTATAATATTTTCGGAGATTTAGAAGAATTTATGGATAAATTTAACGCAAAACTGGGTACAGACCTTAACATTCGTACTTCTAGAATCCGTCAAGCCATACGAACTTTTGACTGGGAGAAGGTAAGTGAACTTGATTCCTGCTCTTCTGTCATGCATAGTTTACCTTATTTTAAAGAATGTAGTGCGAGAGAACAGCGTTTCTATGCATTTGGTGCAGAAGGTTTAATATACGCTTGTCCTGAGGCCGTAGGTAAGCCAGAAACTGCAGTGGGTTCCTTTTTTCCTGAATACAATTTAGATGCTGATAAGCATGCTATTTGGGATCAAGATATTACTGACTCCGAACAGTGTAGTAGTTGTAGTATCTCACTATTTTGTGGTGGAGGATGTGCTTATGCTAATTTAATGCGAAATGGTGCCATTAATAAACCTTACTGTAATGATTCACATCAAACCATTTCGACTTATATTAAGAAAAATGAAACTGCCTTTTTAGAACTAATTAAATAAAAAGATATAACTCCACAAATACCTTCACCATTGTGGGGTTACTTTCTCTTAAAGGATGTGATCAATTTGACAGCATCGCAAAATATCTTTCCAAAGTTAATTCCATACGAAGTTTATAATATGGATGTTTGGGAGGAGGGGCCTCGTTATTTAATAAAATTTGATAACGGATTACAATTAAAAGTCACTGAATCACTGAGAAATTTATTCAATTATATGGATGGAACCACATCCATAGGAGATATATGTACAATGGTACAAACGAATCACGATGGCAATATTACTATAAATGAGTTAACAGAACTGATAAATGAACATCTATTACCAAAAGGGGTTTTAGTTGGTTCTGAAAAAAAAGCATCTCATCACTCTGCAATTACATTTAGAATAGCAATATTCCACGCTTCTTACTTAAAAAAGGCATCCAAATATTTCGAATTCTTATTCTTTCGGGGCGTATTTGTTTTATTTAGTATTTTCTTCAGTATAAGTCTAATACATTATTTTTTTCAGGCTAATACTGAAAATATATCAAACACATTTGGATCCGTTTATAAATTTACTATTGCAATTTTGCTGCTATTATTTTCTATTATTATCCATGAACTTGGTCATATAGTTGCTGCTTATCGATATAAAATACAACCTAAAGACGTCGGAATGGGTCTTTATATGATGCGGCCTGTTTTATTTGTTGATTTAAGTGATACCTGGCGATTGCCTAGACGACAAAGAGTAGTTATTGACCTGGGCGGAATTTACTTTGAATTATGGATATTTATATTATTTGAGTTGTGTTATTTTATTTCAGGATTCCAGGAATTTTTTGTAGCAAATCAATTCATACTCATTACAGTTCTATATAACTTATATCCATTTTTACAATATGACGGTTTTTGGGTTCTTACTGACATTCTAGGAATTGCAAACTTGCATACTAGAACCTTCCAATTGGTGAAAAGTGGTCTCCTGGGATACTTTTTTTTCAAGCCTGATTATCGAAAGCAATTTAATGATACAATTAAGAGGATGAACAGGCACTATAAAATAGCATTTCTTACATATGCTAGTATATATTTTTGTTCAGTTATCACTGCTATCTGGTTCATTCTTCGATATACCATCTATTTATTCACATCGCTAGATTCGTTCACATGGGGAAATGCAAAAGGTGCCATTATTGTAATAATTATAGTTTTAATTAGAACAATAGTTGTCTTTACATTAAAATTTAAAAGGGCCGGGAGGGAAAAGGATGATAAACAAACAAACCATCCTTCAAGTAGAAAAAATCAAGAAAGCTTATGAAACCGAAGCAGGAACAATTCAAATTTTAAAAGGGCTTAGCACTAAATTTTATTCTGGAGAGATTGTTAGTATTATTGGTCCTAGTGGAAGCGGAAAATCCACACTACTTGGAATACTGGGATCATTGGATACCCCTACCGAAGGACGTATTATTATTGAACAACAAGATATTACCTCCATGTCAGAAGAAAAGCTAGCTGATTTCCGTGCAAAAAAGATTGGTTTTGTTTTTCAATCGTATAATTTAATCACAACAATGACCGCTCAAGAAAATGTTATGATGGCACTTATGTGCGCTGGAGTAAGAAGCCAAAAAGAAATGATAACAAAGTCTAGGGAGATGTTGGACCTTGTTGGGATGAAAGAACGATATCATCATTTACCAAGCCAGCTATCTGGAGGTCAACAACAGCGTGTAGCAATTGCTCGTGCATTAGTAAATAATCCAGCCATTGTTATTGCTGATGAACCAACTGGGAACTTAGATTCCAAAACAGGAAAAAATATTTTGGACTTAATTTTTCAACTACGTGACCAACTCCAGATGACGTTTATTATTGCTACACATGATACGCATGTGGCAAAACTTTCAGATCGTGTTTTAAAAATGGAAGATGGCCTCCTCGTTCAAGAAACCTTTAACGACCATACAAAATCTAGTGAGCAAGAAGGTGGCATAACACCATGCTACTAAAATCTGCACTACGTAGTTTAGCACGTAATCGTTTAAGAACTTTTTTTACTGTGTTCAGTATTTTAATAGGAGTAGCTAGTTTCTTTTCTATGTCTATGTTGGTAGAGCTGGTTCCGCGATCTATTCACGAATCCTCTAAAATTCTTTTAGGAGGGGATGTGTCAGTTCAATCCTATTTAAAACCGATGGATCGCGAAACTCTTATTTCTTCCATTCCTAAAGAAGAACAGAAAGCGCTCACAACTTCTTTATTAGGTCAAAGTATGGTCAAATCTGATCGGAAAACAACAAGTTTAATTGTAAAGGGAATTGAAACGAACCACTATCCTTTCTTTGGTGATAATCTGTTTCCTAATATTCGTACTTTACATAAAGATGAACTACTACTTTCCAAAAATACAGCTGACCGTTTGCAAGTCAAAGTAGGAGATAGAGTTGAGATTCCTAACCGTTCTACTGGGGCAATGACCTCTTATAAAATTAGTGGTTTAGTAGAAGGTGTCCAAGAATCCTATGGCGATGCTTCAATTTTTGGAACTGCCTATTTACATTTAGATCAAGCACAGCAGCTTTTAAATGTACCTGCAGGCACAATTAATGAAGCATTAATCTTATTAAATGAAAATGTTAATATCTCTTCTTTTAAAAAGAATATTCAAAAACAATTACCACAAAGTAGTGTAATAGATGTTCAGGATAAGGAGCTAGAGAAACAGAAAGATTTACGGATGTTGTTACCATTTCTTCAGCTTTTCAGTATATTAGCTCTTGGAATTGCCGCTATTACTACTTCTAATACAATGAAAGTCATTATTGCTTCACGTACGCATGATATCGCTGTTATGAAGTCCGTAGGAATGAAAACTAAATATATTATTCGATATTTTCTATTAGAAGCATTATGGCTAGCGATTCTCGGAACAGTTGGTGGGATTGTACTCGGCTTATTAGCTAGTGTTTGGCTGACGTCCTATCTAGCAGACGTGCTTTCACTACCGCTACATTGGGGAATTTCATGGTCCGTAATTTTTACAACAATTATTGTGGGATTAATTGTAACCTTCTTAGCTTCTTGGATACCAGTAAAAAGTGGAATGTGTGTATCACCACTTCAAATGTTACGTGATACTGAGAACACAAGTGTGAATTATGCTTTACCATTTAAAAAGAAATTTCAACTTTTTATATTTACTTGTGGCATTCTTTCTATTTATGTTTACAATATAGCTTTCACAACAAATACAAATGGCAACGCAGTCTTTAAGTGGTTTCTTGCTCTTTTACTTACAACTGCAGTTCTGTTATTTATTTTTACTTTTGTCCGATTTATAGGGTTTATATATTCTTTATTATTCAGATTAATTGGCGCCATGAAAAGCATAATGCCACAAAGCCTCTTTCTTGCTTTACACAACATGGCTACTACAAGTAAACGAAATGGTTTATTGGCAGTTACCTTAACTATTGGTGTTGTTTCTGTTGTCTCTAGTCATGTATTTGCAGACAATTTAATTGAGTCAGTTCAAGGTCAATTGGAAAGAGAGGCAATGGGAAATATCCTTATTACAAGTTCCATTCATGACGAAGGGAACGTTGAAAAGCAGCTACAATCTATTAAGGACATAAAAGGATCGAAAAAAGGTTATCAATTAGATGGAAGACTCCAAAATATTAACGGAGTGGACGCAGCATCTATATTCATGAAAAATATAAAAGATGATAAATTTTTTAGCTCAACTAAAATTTCAATAGAAGGGGTAGATACCTCTCTTAACTCTAGATCCTATATGATATCTGAAGGGCGTGATTTAGCTCTATCGGATGCAAAGGGGAAAAAAGCAATTCTTTTGGACAGCTATAAGAAATTAGGTGTAAAAGTCGGTGATACAGTTGACATTCAAATTGGAAATGAATTAGTAAACTGCGAAATTATAGGTTTCTTTAAATCTGGTGTAGTTAAAACCGTTGGCATCCGTATTCCAACTGAAACATTAGCTACATATGGGAAACCAAGCCGAATTACTTATTCCTTAGATAGTGATCCTAAAAAAACAAATACTATATTAACAGAATTAAATGAAAAACTTCCTGGTTCAGCAATGGCATATTCAATTGCCGCTACAGCAATCGATAGTCTTCAGTATATTATTCAAATGCAAAGTGCTTTCTTCTCAATTGTAGCGTTGTTCGCATTTTTAACAGCTGTTCTTACAATTGGAAATCAAGTTGTCATTCGCTTAATGCAACAGACACGAGATGTTGCTATTATGAAAACAGTTGGTATGTCTTCTAGTAATTTGATGAAGTCTATCTTATTAGAAAACACGATTATCTCCCTATCGGCTGGATTAGTTGGCGCTGGAATTGCCCTAGCCTTTTCAGGTATCACTTTACGCTTCTTATTCCAAATGCCGATGAAAATAGATATGACTTGGTCCATTTTAGGCATACTTTTATCTGTTATAACAACAATAATTGTTGTATGGATAGCAGCAAAACAATCATTATCGGCTAAACCTATACACCTTTTACAAAATAAATAAAGAAAGAAAAAAGTGTATTTTGATTATCTAGTCAAAATACGCTTTTTCTATTTTCTTTAAAACAACACATATCCTATGTCTATCAGGTTAAAATTAAAGAATACCCCAGAACGAAAATCTGGGGATCCCTCCCTCACATGCTTGTTCCCATTTAAAAACTGAATTAGATTAAACCTAGTTGATTTAAACGTGTTTCTTATCTCTTATCTTTCTAATTTATTGATTAATAAAATGTAGACTGATCATTAGGTTTTATATTATAAATAGTTTTTATTAAAATAAAGTATTAGACTCAATAGTAGCTATGTAATTATTATACAGTTAATAAGAACAATTCTGAGAAGATGTGTACGTAGTAATAAAATGGGAGAGGAATAATTTGAATCAAAATAAACCGATAGAAACAGAAGAAAAAATATCTATCATACAAAAAATGAAAAAATGGGCTAGAAACTAAAAAAAAACAACTTCTTGTACTTTATTTGGCATATCGAGATGAAAGAGTCCCTTGGTATGCTAAATTATTTACAATGCTTGTTGTTGCGTATGCTTTTAGTCTTATAGATTTAATCCCAGACTTCATTCCAATCTTGGGGTATCTTGATGATTTGATTCTTGTACCATTAGGTGTATACTTGGCATTAAAACTGATTCCTAAAGAAGTGTTGGAGGATTGTAAAAGAAAGGTAGAGGAAAGACAGATAACAAGCAAACCAAAGAATTGGATAACAGGCATTATTATCATTACTCTCTGGATCCTTGTCTTTGTATGGGCTGTAAAAATTGCAAACCTGATTATTTTCAGGATGAAAGAATAAAGAAAGCTACAGAGTATATACAGCTAGATATGGAGGTATTAATGAGCTCTCTCCAAACAGGACAAACATATGGAATATCCGATGCCTATGTAGGTATGACTGATAAAGTACTAACCCGTATGATTTTTATAAATTAATATATGTATTATCTTATAAAAAAACTCAACAGGATTTATTCTGATGAGTTTTTTGGTTTATATAATTTATCAATAATTATTCTTTTTTCTCCGGCTGATAGGAAAGAATAACGACACCTGAACTGGTCGTTATTGTTTCGATCAGTTTTAAAGCCTTTGTATCGTTTCCGGTTTTAAAGAGACGCTTTCCGCTTCCTACGATAACGGGATTGACTATAAAGTGATATTCATCAATGAGGTCATGTTGCATTAATGTTTGTGTAAGATCACCACTGCCATAGATTAAAAGGTCCTGACCGGGTTGTTCCTTCAGTTTCGATATTTCTTCTACAATATTACCCTTGATAAGATTTGCATTCCATTCAGCTTTTTCCAAAGTTGTTGAGGCAACAAATTTAGGCATGCTGTTCATCTTATCAGCAAAACCTTCTTCATCAGTCATAGAAGGCCAGGCAGCTGCAAAACCTTGATAGGTTACTCGCCCTAGTAGAAGCGCTTCACTTTCAAACAGTAAATCGGATTGAAATTTTGCTACTTCTTCATTGAAATATGGAGCAGTCCAAGCTGGTTCTTCCATGACACCATCTAGTGAGAGGTACATCGATACAATGATTTTTCTCATTTTGTTCTCCTTTAGTTTTAAATTGAGATTTTTACATATTGGTAACACAATTATTAATTCTCTAGCTAGAGAAATTCTCCTTTTTTAATAGTTTCGACAAAATGTATTTTATGTATGTTTCGGAATAATCTAATATACATTAATAACTTTGAAACATTGTATCACTTCTAATTTTTATGCATCATTGCTTATTGTGCTAACGAATCAGGATAGTGTGGCGACCGACTAAATAGTTGCTTATCCTCAATTATTAGAAGGGAAGTGTTATCATTTCGCGAATTAATTAGACATAGACGAGTGTTATAATTTTCTATATATACATAAAGAGGTGACTACGTATGAATCAAAGACCGTCAGAAGAAGAATACGCTGGGAGCTCCGGCGAATATATCCGTTTGGTGCCGGACGGTAATATCATCGACATTCTGCTCGCCCAGGAAAAGCAAATGACCGAGCTCTTGGCATCGTTGACCGAAAGCCAGGCCGCGTATCGGTATGCGGAAGGAAAATGGACGCTGAAAGAAGTCGTGGGCCACATTACAGACGCGGAACGTGTCATGACCTATCGCCTGCTCCGGTTCGCAAGAGGGGACCAGACGCCTTTGACCGGTTTCGATCAGGAATTATTCATACCTCCTTTCGGAAGCTGGACAACCGCACAATTGGCCGAAGACTACCGGGCCGTACGACAATCAACGATTACATTGCTGCGCGGGCTACCAGCGGAGGCGTGGAACCGCAAGGGCACAGCCAACAACCTAAGCATTACGGCGCGCGCCCTCGCGTACGGCATCGCAGGACACGAACTTCATCACATGGGAGTCATCCGAAACCGATACTTGAGTTAATCGTCGGCTGAGGCCTTTGGAATGGAACTAACACATCTCATGCAACCTTAGATACCGTTTTTATTGGGGTCCCGACCCACAACCATCAACTTAAGGATTTAGACTATTTTTGAAATTAAAAGCACGTTACTATTCTCTTATGTTAATGAGAAAGGGTGACGTGCTTTTTATGAATATGCACCAAAAAACAAGAGTTATCTTTATTTGCCGAAGAGTTATATTGATTTTTCTCATTTGGGGGTATTTGTCTTTCTTAGATTGATGGTGATGGGGTAATACTCTATAATGGTCAAATTAAAATTTAAAACAGTTATAGAGACTCCACCACTGGGGAAGATTATAACTATCAAGTTGTAAAAAGAACTGTAGTTTTTCATTGTTGAAAAAGCTATGGTCTTTTTTTATTGTAACAAAGATAGGATGCGAGGAAGTTTTTTGTAAATCAAAAAAACTTGATGAACTAGTTGCATATAAAACTCATCTGCGTATATACTATATATATCAAAAAAAATTGATGAAGGGAGAGGAAACTACAGTGGCACAGGATTTTAAGTTATATGAGAAAAAGTTTAAAGCGTTGGCGGATCAAAAGCGATTAGAGATTATGTATGAACTTTGCCAGCGAGGCCAGACTTGTGTATGTGATTTAACAGAGATTTTTGAAATGACGCAATCTAAGTTGTCCTATCATTTAAAGATTTTATTAGATGCAGGTTTAATTGTAAAAGAAACAAAAGGTACGTGGAGTTATTATGATTTAAATGATGCGGAAGTAAATAATTTATTATCAGAAGAATTGTGCTGTATTTTTAGAAAAACAGGAAAAGGTAGCTGTTGTTAAAATTTTGCGCTATTAATCAAAAAAACTTGATCAATGACATATAAAGAGGAGGAATAAGGTATGAGATATGTTCACGTTGGTATAAATGTTACGAATTTAGAGAAGTCTATTGAGTTTTACGAAAAGGTATTTGGTGTATCGCCAGTTAAGGTGAAAACGGATTATGCAAAATTTTTATTAGAGACGCCAGGGCTTAATTTTACGCTGAACGTACGAGATGAAGTGAAGGGAAATCAGGTAAATCATTTCGGTTTCCAAGTGGATACAGCTGAAGAAATCACATTACATAAAGAACGATTAGAAAAAGAAGGTTTCTTCGCTCGTGATGAGATGGATACGACTTGTTGCTATGCGGTTCAAGATAAGTTTTGGGTAACGGATCCTGATGGGAATGAGTGGGAATTCTTTTATACGAAAGCACATAGTGATGTTCATAAAATAGAAGAGTCATCTTGTTGCACGACTTCAAATGAGGTAGCTAAAAATTCTTGTTGTTAATAGGAGATGGAAAATAAAATGAAACGTTTATCTTTTCTAGACCGATATTTAACACTATGGATTTTTCTAGCGATGGCTGTTGGGATTGGTTTAGGATTTGTATTCCCTAGTGTAGTAGACGGACTGAATACATTACAGGTTGGAACGACGTCTATTCCGCTTGCTGTTGGTTTAATTGTCATGATGTATCCACCATTAGCAAAAGTTCGCTATGAGGAAATGGGCCGAGTATTTAAAGATGTTAAAGTGTTAGTTCTATCTTTAGTACAAAACTGGATTATTGGTCCGGTACTTATGTTTGTGTTAGCAATTATTTTTCTTCCTGATAAACCAGAATACATGGTTGGTCTCATTATGATTGGGTTAGCACGTTGCATTGCAATGGTCATTGTTTGGAATGATCTAGCTGATGGTGATAAAGAATATGCGGCAGGTTTAGTCGCTTTTAATTCGGTATTCCAAATGCTCTTTTTCTCGGTTTATGCATACGTATTTGTAACAGTCATTCCAGAATGGTTAGGGATTGAAGGGGCTATTGTCGATATTACAATGATAGAAGTAGCAAAATCAGTGTTTATTTATTTGGGAATTCCTTTTATAGCAGGTATGTTGACGCGCTTTGTACTAGTTAAGTTAAAAGGAAGACAGTGGTATGAAAAGGTTTTTATACCTAAGATTAGTCCACTTACATTGATTGCATTGCTATTTACAATCATCGTTATGTTCTCCTTAAAAGGGGAAATGATTGTTAGCGTACCATTAGATGTAGTAAGAATAGCGATTCCGTTATTAATCTATTTTATTGTAATGTTTTTTGTTTCTTTCTTTATGGGAAGAAAGATTGGTGCAAACTATCCGGTGACTACAACATTAGCATTTACAGCAGGTAGCAATAATTTCGAGTTAGCGATTGCTGTAGCAGTTGGTGTGTTTGGTATTCATTCGGGCGCAGCATTTGCAGCTGTTATCGGTCCTTTAGTTGAAGTACCTGTCATGATTGCACTTGTAAACGTCGCTTTTTGGTTTAAACGTAAATATTTTAATGATCAATCAGTCTAAATTTAAAAATAAAGGTGGAAAACAACATGGAGAACAAAAAGACAATCTACTTTTTATGTACGGGAAATTCATGCCGAAGCCAAATGGCAGAAGCATGGGGCAAACAATATTTAGGAGATAAGTGGAATGTATATTCTGCAGGAATCGAAGCACATGGAGTAAATCCAAATGCTATTAAAGCAATGAACGAAGTAAATATCGACATAACAAATCAAACATCAGATATAATTGATGCAAACATTTTAAATCGTGCTGATTTAGTCGTTACGCTTTGTAGTCATGCAGATGCTGTATGCCCATCTACTCCGCCGGATGTGCATCGTGTTCATTGGGGATTTGATGATCCAGCAGGAAAAGAGTGGTCCGAATTTCAACGTGTTCGTGATGAAATTGGTGAACGTATAAAGCGATTTTCTGAAACAGGGGAGTAAATAAAGGAAAGAGTCAATCTTCTAGTGTGAACACGTCCCTGTCAAGTAGACAAGGGGAATAATAAAAACACCCTAAGCGGCTTTAGTTCTATCTTCCATGGGGCTGAGGTCGTTTCATTATTTTTTGAATCGGTCATTAAAAGGAGTGGGTTTAGCCACTCCTTTTTTATGAGTTTTTTAGGAAAGAACATACTAATTAATTTAGGCGTTTCAAAATAAAAAAGTATCTTTTTTTCTATTCAATGTATAATGAAAATATGGGATATTTTGTGATTTTAAAACATATGAAAATGATAGATATATTTTAAAGTTACTTGTTTGAAAGATTCGGAAAATTATGTTGGTAGGTGAAGTAATGATAGAAGATATTCAATTGAAGTCCATCAATGAGTTAGTTGAAGATAAACAGTATTTTATTCCTTCGTATCAAAGAGGTTATCGCTGGGGGAAGAATCAAGTTCAAAATTTATTAAATGATTTAGAAGAGTTTATGAAGGAGTTTAATCAAAAAGAAGATATGTTTTATTGTTTACAGCCATTAGTAATCCGAAAATATGAAGATGGTTATGAAGTAATAGACGGTCAACAACGTTTAACAACAATTGCATTAATTCATGCATATTTAGAGGAAGAATCTTTTTCAATTACTTATGCAACAAGACCAGATAGTGCGGAGTTTATTCAAAATATAGCTAAAAATTATAATGAAGACACTTCTATTAAAAATATTGACTATCACTTTTTTAAAGAGGCTTATACAGTTATAAAAGAATGGTTTGAACAAAAGCGCCAAAATGGGCGTACTTTTAAAAGTAAATTTTCTATTATGCTAGGCGAACAAGTGAAAGTAATTTGGTATGAAGTGGGAGAGGATGTTGAAGTACGTGAGGTGTTTAGTCGATTAAATAGTGGAAAGATTGAATTAACGAATTCTGAGTTATTAAAAGCTGCTTTAATTTTGAAAACGTCTTTTTATGAAAGACCAATGATTTCAACACAATGGGATGAAATCGAGCATCGATTACAAAATGAGCGTTTTTGGAGATTTTTAGGCAAGAAGAAAAATTACATAAATCGAATCGAATTTTTATTTGATATTGCGGCGAATCATGCAAGTTCACATAGTCCAGATCCGTATTATACATTTTATAAATTACAAGAAAAGGATATTCAAGCAGTGTGGCGCCAAATTATTGCGGATTTTGCTTTACTTGAAGAATGGTATGAAGATAGGGAATGTTATCATTTGTTAGGTTATCTCACTCAATATAAAAATATCACTGAATATATTAATTTATATAGAAGTAGTAGTATTGATGATAAACAACATTTTAAACTCGTACTAAAACAAAGGATTTCAAAAGAAATTGAATCTATTCATTTAAGGGAACTTGATTATTATCACGATAAAGCAGAAATCCGAAAAGTGTTATTACTGTTTAACATTTTAACTGTTTTAAAGCAAAAGAATGTCGATACGTATTTTCCTTTTGAATATTACTTGGAAAGTAAATGGAGTTTAGAACATATTCATGCTCAAAGTACAGAAGGATTAAATACGAAGGAACAGTGGAGCGTTTGGATAGAAGGAACTATTAACTTGTTAGAAGGATTAGATCGTTATAAAACACTCGTAGAGTATTTAAGAACAGTCTCATTAGAAGAGTTGACGGAAGAGAAATTTAATGGAATTTCTCAAAGGGTAATGGAAGAAACAAAAGGTGAATTTTTAAGTGAAAGCAATGGCTTAGACAATTTAGTATTACTAGATCAAGGAACAAATAGTAGTCTGAGCAATCACTTCTATCCAGTAAAATATAAACGGTTAATAGATTATGATAAATCAGGAGCTTATATTCCTTTAGCGACTCGTAATACATTTATGAAGTATTATAGCGATAAAGTAACGCAATATGAGTTATGGTCGTTTGAAGATGGTGAAGCTTATGTAAGAGCAATTGAATCTGAATTCAGTGATTTGATATTGCAAGCTAAAGGAGTGGTTCAGCTTTGATAATGACATTTGCCCAATTAATTGAAAAATATGGAATAGTAATTCCGATGATACAGAGAGATTATGCGCAAGGACGAACGGATGCTAAAGCCACTTTAGTACGTGAAAATTTAATAGAAAATATGAAAGGAGCTTTACTAGAAGGGAGACCTTTAGATTTTGATTTTATATATGGAACAATTGAAAGAAATAGGGGTTTACTGCCGCTAGATGGTCAACAACGATTAACCACATTATTTTTGCTACATTGGTATTTGAATATGAAAGAAAGTGGTGATATGCAGTCTATATTAGAAAAATTTAGTTATGAAACGAGGGTAACAGCTAAAGATTTTGTATATTATTTAGTTCGCAATTCAATTGAATATGATGATAAACCTTTATCAAAAGTGATTGAATCTCAAAAATGGTATCAATATAAATGGAAGTTTGACCCTACAGTAGAAGGTATGCTTCGAATGCTAGATAAAATTCATGAAGAGTTTTATAAAGTAGAGGATGGGTTATTAGAAGTATTATGTGGAAAAGAATGTCCAATTTTCTTCACATTTAAAGATTTAAATAATATTGGATCAGGTGAAGAATTATATATTAAAATGAATGCCCGCGGCCGAGCTTTAAGCGATTTTGAAAATTTTAGAGCGCAATTTGAACAACTATTAGAAGTACTAGGTTATAACGATAAGGCAAAAGAATTTTCTTTTACATTAGATAAAGAATGGACAGATTTCTTATGGCCTTATTTAGATGATTCGAAAACATTAGATAAACCATTTTTGAGATTATTTAATTTTATTTCTTCAAGCAAAATCTCAAGGATAGGTACAGTTGCGCCTAATACGTTTAGTAAAGATTATACTAATTTTAAAGAATTGAAAACCATTTATAAAGAGGAAGAAAGTGTTACGTTTCTCTTTGACATCTTTACGATATGGAAAGATGCAGAACAGATTGAAAGCGAGTTTTCTTCTATACACGAACAAATTCATTTATTTACAAATGAAAGAAATTACTTTAAAGCTTTGGTGGAAGAGGATAACCTTACATGGCCAGAACGAATTTATTTATATGCGATCATCCAATCGAAAGTTTATAAGAGGGATGATGCAATTGAATTACTAAGAATTGTTCGGAATATAGTCAATCGAATTAGACAAGCAAAAGATGGAAAGTTCACGTCAAACATGCGCTATGATACAATTCCTACTATATTTGATTTCATTGATTATTTAGTGGAATCGGAAAAACCAGTGTATGAAGCAATTTTAGATATTTCGCCAAAAATGTTCTCAAAAATTAGTGATGCTAGTTTAAGACATGAACAAGAAAAAGTTCAATTGATCCTTGAAAGACCAGATTTGAAAGAGTGGTTATATAAGCTAGAGGATAATATATACTTCAAAGGTGCATTAATGGTTGTACTACCAATCTTTAAAAAATATCCTGAAAAATTGTATGATGTGATGCAAGAGTTATTAAGTACAAACCAATCTTTAGTTTCAAGAGCTTTTTTAGCAATTGGAGACTATGCGCATAAAATTGGTTATACAAATCTAGGACCTCGGTATATATTTGGGGGAGATACAGTAAAAGAATATATATGGACGACTTACGATCCAAATTTACAAGTGCATTATGAAAATTTTCTAGAGAAATTAATAACAATTGAAGACGATAGTGTTGAGAACAAATTGAGAAATTTAATTCAAGAACAAAAATGGAATCCAACAAACTGGAAATATTATTTTGTTAAATACCCAACTATATTAACAGGGAAGAGAATGATATTTTCCTATGAGGATGAGGATCAACTGTTAATAGAAAAGTTAAGTGGTGTGAGTTTGCGAGCAGAACATATTAACCCGATATATAAAGTCGTTATAGAGAGTATTCCAGCACTATGTGATTCGCAAAGTAGCAATGTTCGCTTATCGGAAAGGAGTAAACTAGTTACAAAGGATGGATTAGTTTTACAAATTTCTAATGGTAAGTGGCAAACTGATGATGTTGAATTAAACGATAAACTAAACGAAATTCAGCATACGGAAAAGGATTTAGTACAACAAATGGTAAAAGTGATTCATTACTAATCAGGGAGATCAATGATTTTCATTGTTAAATAGAGTACAAGGGAATGGGGAGAGCCAACTCATATGAGTTGGCTCTTTTTTTATGTGCTATGAAACTTCAAAATAGAACGATATTACATTAGTGGAATGTGTAATAAACGCCTATCTAATCACGAAAAAAAACGAGTCCATTCACGTTTTTCAGGTTATCTGATGAATAGGTGTATTTTTGTGAAAAAAATGTTTATAAAAAGTCTTGAAATATTCTGAAAATTGAATTATTATTATCCATGTAAACTACTAAGTAATCGTTTACATGGATGAAATAAGGGTTTAAACAAAACTGAAGTAAACGATTTCTTGAAAATTTAGAAAGAGTGATGAAATGGCTAAGTCTACAATTAAAGATGTTGCATTGGAAGCGAATGTGTCTACAGCTACAGTATCTCGTGTGTTAAACGAAAGTGGATTTGTAAGTGACGACATTAAAGATCGTGTTCATTTAGCTGTGAAAAAATTGAATTATCAACCAAATGCGATTGCTAGAAGTTTAAAGCAAGATAAAACATACACGATTGGTGTTGTGATTCCGGATATTACAAACCATTATTACATGACAATTTCAAAGGCGATTGAAGATATTGTACAGCAAAAGGGCTATAACCTTATTTTCTGTAGCAGTCATGAAAATCCTAAAAAAGAGGATAAATTGTTGCAACTATTAGTGGAACAGCGGGTGGATGCGATTGTATTGGCTACTGCTGGAGGTTGTGAAGAAAGAGTGAGAAGTATTCATCAAGCTGGTGTACCAATCGTTTTAGTTGATCGGACTGTTGAGATTGGAGATTCAAAATTAGATTCGGTTGTAGAAAGTAATTTTGAAAGTGCTTATACATTAACGAGCTATCTTTTACAACAGGGGCATCGGTCGATTGGTCTTGTAAATGGATTGTTAAACGTTAGTACAGGTAAAGAGCGCTATGAAGGATTTCAGAAAGCTTTAGAAGAGTTTGGGATTCAAGAAGATGAAAACTATACGTTTAATAGCACTTTCACAAGAGAAGGTGGTATGAAAGCAGTTGATTATTTTCTTAATTTCACTGAGAAACCGTCAGCTATTCTATCTTTGAACAATGAAATGGCATTTGGTGTTCTTCTTGAATTAACGAGGAGAGGCTACTCTGTACCAGAGGACATCGTGATCGCTTCTTTTGGTGATGTGGAAGCCGCACAATTATTACAAGCGCCTGGGATTATATCAGTCGCTCACAAACCATATGAAATGGGAGAAAGGGTAGGCGATATATTACTGAAACGCTTAAATAATGAAGAAGGTCCCTTTCATGAAATATTTACACCAAAGTTATTAATAGATGCACAAAGTGTAAGTAGTTGAAACGTATTTTCGTTAAGATAAAAATCGGAAGGGAGATAGAAATGCTAAAAGGAATACCGAAAATAATTAGTCCGGATTTAATGAAAGTTCTTTTAGAAATGGGGCATGGGGATGAGATTGTTTTAGCGGATGGCAATTTCCCTGCTGCCTCTTGCGGGACGAAGCTCATTCGATGTGAAGGTCATGGGGTTCTTGAAGTATTACAGGCAATTTTGCAATTCTTTCCACTCGATACGTATAGTAATCATTCTGTTTCGTTAATGAAGGTTGTAAAGGGGGATCATGTATCCCCCTCCATTTGGGAAACGTATGATGCGACAATTAAAAAATATGATACTCATTTTGATGGGTTTGAGATGATTGACCGCTTTGCGTTTTATGAGAGGGCAAAGAAGGCGTATGCAATTGTTGCAACGAGTGAAAGTGCTCTCTATGCCAATATGATTTTAAAAAAGGGCGTGGTTACAGATTAACGCATGATGAAACTAATATAGTATTTGAATAAAAAATTGATAGGGTAGTAGGTGATAGGATGAGTGAATTGCTACTGAAAATGGATGGAATTAGTAAAGCGTTCCCTGGGGTGCAAGCGCTTTCTAATGTGCGGTTTGAATTGAAAAAAGGCGAAGTTCACGCGCTCCTAGGCGAGAATGGAGCCGGAAAGTCTACATTAATGAAAATTTTAACAGGGATTTATCAAAGGGATACTGGAACGATTGCATACGAAGGAAGAGAAATCGAGGTTCCCGATACAAAAGCAGCACAAAGACTTGGAATCAGTATAATCCATCAGGAACTTAATTTAGCTCCGCATTTAACAGTTGCCCAAAATATTTTTATTGGAAGAGAACCTAAAGGGCTATTTAATCTTTTTTTAGATGAAAAAGAACTAAATAACAGAGCAAAAAAACTATTTGAAAGGTTAAACATTCATCTAGACCCAAGAGAATTGGTAGGCAATTTAACAGTTGCGAAACAACAAATGGTAGAAATCTCTAAGGCTCTATCCTTTGATTCAAAAGTATTGATTATGGATGAGCCAACAGCAGCTTTAACGGATACTGAAATCGATGCATTATTTGTGATGATTCGGAAATTACGGGAGGACGGTGTAGGAATTGTTTATATTTCTCACCGTATGGAAGAGCTAAAGAAAATTACGGACCGTGTATCGATTATGCGAGACGGTACATATGTAGGAACGATGCATACAAAGGATGCAACGATTGAACAAATTATCTCGATGATGGTTGGAAGGAAAATTGATAACAATCAAAAACCAGAAATGAAAGAGAGATCGAGAGAAAAGGTGTTTGAAGTAAAAAATTTAAAGAGAGGGAACACGATAAAGGATGTAAGTTTTGAACTGTATAAAGGGGAAATCGTTGGCTTTGCTGGATTGATGGGGGCTGGAAGAACAGAAGTAGCCCGTGCTATATTTGGGGCAGACCCACTAGATTCAGGGGAGATTTTTATTAAAGGAAAAAGACAGAATATTAAAAATCCTTACGATGCAGTGCAACATGGGATTGGATATTTATCTGAGGATCGAAAACAGTTTGGCCTTTTAGTTGGGATGGATGTAAAAACAAATATTGCAATGGCATCGATGAAAGATTATGTGAAACCTTTCGGCTGGATGCATGTATCGAAAGTGGATCAACAATCTGAGGAATTAATTAAGAGGTTAAAAATAAAAACACCATCAGGTAATCAATTAGTGAAAAATCTTTCAGGAGGGAATCAGCAAAAAGTTGTTATAGGCAAGTGGTTGACTAGAGATTCAGATATCTTAATCTTTGATGAGCCTACTCGCGGGATTGATATTGGGGCAAAAGACGAAATTTATAAGTTACTACATGATTTAGCACAGCAAGGAAAATCTATTATTATGATTTCCTCAGAGCTTCCTGAAATTTTAAGGATCAGTCACCGCGTGATTGTTATGTGTGAAGGCAAAATAACAGGAGAATTGAAAAATGATGAAAAAGCATCACAAGAAGCAATTATGACTCTTGCAACAAAACGTATTATGTAATGGATACTAACGGATGATAAAGGAGTGAACAAGAATGGAAATACAAAAGGTAGTCGAACTTCCAGTTAAAGGGAAGATGAGGAAAGGGATGAATACAAATGCTCTTCAGCAGCTTCTAGCATTTGCAAGTTTAATTGTACTTGTTGTCATTTTTTCAATTGCTTCAGCTAATTTTCTGCAATTTGATAATATTATAGGCATCTTTTTATCAACAGCTGTTACAGGCATCCTTGCTTTAGGGGCAACGATGATTATCGTTACAAGTGGAATTGATTTATCCTGTGGAACCGTACTAACCTTGTCTTCGGTTATGACAGGTGTGTTTGCTGTCAACTTAGGTTTACCAGTTTGGGTAGCTGTACTCGGAGGTATTTTAATAGGTGCCGTAGTAGGTTTAATTTCTGGAGCTGCAATTGCAAAATTGAAGATTCCGCCATTTATTGCAACGTTAGCGATGATGATGATCGCGAAAGGATTGGCACTTGTTATTTCGAAAGCCACTCCAATTTATTTCACTTCTATACCAAGCTTTAACAAAATTGCGATGGGTTCTATTATCCCTGGCTTTGCTATTCCGAATGCTGTTTTCATCTTTTTTGGAATGGCTATTTTCGCAAGCTTAATTTTAAATAAAACGATTATCGGAAGGTATACATTTGCACTAGGAAGCAATGAAGAAGCAACTAGGCTTTCAGGAGTGAATGTTGATAAGTGGAAAATCATTATCTACATGCTTGCAGGTGTTTTTACTGGTGTTGCAGGGATCATAATGGCATCTCGTCTAAATTCTGCCCAGCCAGCTTTAGGAGCGGGATATGAATTGGAAGCAATCGCAGCAGTCGTTATCGGAGGAACTTCTTTAAGTGGTGGTAAAGGAACAATTCTTGGTACTGTTATCGGTGCATTGATTATGAGTGTGTTAACAAATGGTCTTCAAATCCTTTCCGTACCGCAAGAGTGGCAAACAGTAGTTGTTGGAGCGGTTATCTTATTGGCAGTTTACGCAGATGTGTTACGAAACAAAAAAGCAAAGAATTAACTGCGATACTGTTTTTAAATAAAACAATATATAGGGGGAGTTTTGGATGAAAAAAGCAAAAAAGGGCATCGTTTTATCATCAATTCTCGCAATCTCAATGTTTATGGGAGCGTGTTCTTCAAATAATGCAAGCACGGGAAGTAAGGATAGTGATGCTCCTGCAAAAGATGACGGCAAGCGCTATGTTGCGATTATTTCAAAAGGTTTCCAGCATCAGTTTTGGCAGGCAGTTAAAAAAGGGGCTGAGCAAGCAGCAGATGAGTATAAGGTGAATATTACATTTGTAGGTCCTGAAACGGAAGCGCAGGTGGATAAACAAGTTGAAATGCTCCGTAGCACACTTGATAAAAAACCAGATGCGATTGGGTTTGCGGCATTAGACTCTAAGGCAGCTCTTCCTTTATTAGAACAAGCAAAAAACAAAAAGATTCCGGTTGTTGCATTTGACTCAGGTGTTGAGGGAGATATACCTGTTGCAACAGCAGCAACAGATAATAAAGCGGCAGCAGCTCTTGCAGCTGAGAAAATGGCTGGATTAATTGGTGAAAAAGGAGAAGTAGCAGTAGTTGCTCACGACCAGACAAGTAAAACAGGTGTTGAACGCCGAGATGGCTTTGTAAATACAATCAAATCAAAGTATCCGAACATCAAACTTGTCGATATTCAATATGGTAGCGGCGATCAATTAAAATCGACTGACGCTGCTAAGGCAATTATGCAAGCGCACCCAAATGTAAAAGGTATTTTCGGTACAAATGAAGGTTCTGCGATAGGGGTAGTAAATGCTGTTAAAGAATTGAACAAAAAGAGTGTAGTAGTAGTTGGCTTTGACTCTGGAAAACTACAAATTGATGCGATTAAGAGCGGAGTAATGGCAGGTGCGATTACGCAAAATCCAATTGGAATTGGTTATGAAACTGTTAAAGCAGCTGTTGAGAACCTAGATGGGAAACAAGTATCCAAAACAATTGACACTGGTTTCTATTGGTACGATAAAAAGAACATTGATGATCCAAAAATTAAGGAAGTTCTATATCAATAAAATTTAAAGCGAAACTAGCGGTGCAAATAAGAGAGAAACTGAGGTGCATACTATTGTCGAGTGTAATAAATGATTTGAAAGTATATGCAAATAAGATTGTCCAAACGGGTCTTGTAGTAGGAGCAGGTGGAAATTTAAGTATGAGAGACGGAAATATGATGTATATCTCTCCTAGCGGTTTTGATTTGCAAGAGATAGAAGACCACGAGTGGGTACGTGTCAATATTGAAACTGGTGAGATATTGGATGATTTAAAACCATCTTCTGAAATATTAATGCATCTGGAATGTTTTCGTAAACGTCCTGATATAACAGCTGTTTTACATGCTCATCCAAGTTATTCGGTAGGTGTATCATGTACCGGTCATACCATTCCGAGTCTATTCCCAGATTTTCCAGCAATGATCAAAAGCGTATCTTATCTTGAATATATGATTCCGACTACAGAAGTATTGGCTACTGCTGTATCAAATGTGATTGAAGAAAATGATGTAGTCGTAATGAGGAATCACGGGGTACTTACGGTTGGTAAAACAATGAAAGAAGCATATTTTCTCATGCAAATTCTAGAAGAAGCAGCCAAAGTATATACGATTGCATCGACGGTGGGCGTGCCAAGAATTTTGACAGAGGAAGAATGTCACGAATTAAGAAATCTATCTTCTGAGAAATATAGATTACAACTACTAAAAGATGGGGAGTAATTGAAGTGTTTCCGAGGGGTGTGAAGGAATGGAAAAAGTTTGGGCTTTTGATTTAGGTGCATCTAATGGGCGTTTAATGGTAAGTGGATTTGATGGGAAACGCCTTTATCTGGAAGAAGTTCACCGGTTCTCCAATCGCCCTATTTACGCAACAGGTCATTATTATTGGGATATTTTAAGGATCTTCCAAGAAATGAAGAATGGAATAGGGAAAAGTATTCGAAACGGTCATAAGTCGATCGAAAGTTTATCTATCGATACGTGGGGCGTTGATTTCGGACTTCTTTCTGCAACAGGGGAATTGCTTAGCAATCCTTATTCTTATAGAGATCCGCATACAAATGATAGCTTAAAAGAAATTACGGAAGTCATTCCGAGGGATGTTTTGTTCTCTCGAACGGGAGTCACGCCAGCAGCAATTAATACGATTTGCCAGCTTCATGCTATAAAAAAGCATAACCAAAATTTAATGGAAAAGGCAAAAACGCTATTATTAACGCCAAACTTGCTGAGCTATTTATTTTCAGGTGTAAAGGCGAATGAATATACGATTAGTACAACGACATCGTTATTTAACATTCACGAGCGTAATTGGGATAATGCCCTCATGACAAAGTTGAGCTTGCCTACAGAAATGATGGCACATATTGTAATGCCAGGAACAACTCTCGGACCGACGCTTCCTTCCATTCATAACGAATTTGGCATGAAGCCTGTTAAAGTTATTGCTGGTACAGGGCATGATACAGCCTGCGCTCTTGCCGCATTACCTATAAAGTCTGAATATTCTGTTTTTATGAGTTGTGGTACATGGATTTTAATGGGAATCCAAGTAAAGGATCCAGTAATAAATGAACAGGCTTTGGAATGGGGCTTTACAAATGAAGGAACGGCAGATGGCGAGTTTCGGCTACTTAAAAATATTATGGGATTATGGCTCATTCAAGAATGTAGGGGGACTTGGGCAAAAGAAGGCAAGCTTTTTACTTACGAAGAAGAAGCAGCGTTCATTCGAAATACAAAACCATTTGCACATTTCATAGACCCAGATGATCCTTCTTTCTTCAATCCGGAAAATATGCCAAAACAAATCCTTGATTTCTGTATAAAGAGCGGTCAACAGCCGCCTGAAACGGAAGGAAGTTTCCTCCGCTGTATTTTGGAGAGTCTTTCATTCAAGTACAGATGGGTGTTAGAGAAGCTGGAAGTGTTAACTGGAAAGTCAATAGAAGTTATCCACATGGGCGGCGGTGGTATTCAAAATGATCTGTTTTGTCAATTTACCGCAAATGCGACTAACCGCCCTGTTGTAGCGGGGCCGGTTGAAGCGAGTGCAATTGGAAATGCATTATCGCAATGGATTGCGCTAGGAAAAATAAAGGATTTAAAGGAAGGTAGAGAGGTTGTTGAAAACTCGTTTCCTGTTAAACATTATCAACCTCAAAATCAATTAGAATGGCAAGAAGCATACGGCCGTTTTCTTGAAATAATCGATAACAATGTAGTAAGAAGGGAGCTTTAAAATGAAAACAGTTCATAATAGATTTTATAATACATTACCGAAAATTGGAATTAGGCCAACGATTGATGGCAGAAGAAATGGTGTACGTGAATCTCTTGAAGATATGACGATGAATCTTGCAAAATCGGTAGCGAATTTATTAACTGAAAATTTACGTCATTACAATGGAGAGGCAGTAGAATGTGTCATCGCTGATACATGTATTGGCGGTGTGGCTGAAGCGGCCAAAGCGGCTGAAAAATTTGCGATAGAGGGAGTTGGTGTTTCTATTACTGTTACACCATGCTGGTGCTATGGTTCTGAAACGATGGATATGAATCCAGACATTCCAAAAGCAGTATGGGGATTTAATGGAACAGAACGTCCAGGGGCAGTGTATCTTGCAGCTGTCTTAGCTGCCCACAATCAAAAGGGTATTCCGGCTTTCGGCATATACGGGAAAGATGTGCAAGATTTAAGTGATACATCTATTCCTGAAGATGTGCAGGGAAAATTACTTCAATTTGCAAAGTCTGGTCTTGTCGTTGCTACTTTAAAAGGAAAATCGTATCTTTCGATGGGATCTGTATCTATGGGGATTGCCGGTAGTACCGTTAACCCCGAGTTTTTCCAAGATTATTTAGGAATGAGAAATGAATATATTGATATGACCGAATTTGTCAGAAGGATAGATGAAGAGATTTATGATAAGGAAGAATATGAAAGAGCTTTAAACTGGGTGAAGGAGTATTGCCCAGAAGGTCCAGATAATAATGCGGAAGAGATGCAACGATCAAGGGAGCAAAAGAATAAAGACTGGGAAACTAGTGTGAAAATGACGTTAATTGCAAGAGATCTCATGGTTGGAAATCCGAAACTAGAGGAACTTGGTTATGGTGAAGAAGCGCTAGGGCATAACGCTATTTCCGCAGGTTTCCAAGGCCAGCGTCAATGGACGGATCATTTCCCGAATGGTGATTTTACGGAGACGATTTTAAATTCCTCATTTGATTGGAACGGAATTCGCCCGCCATACATTATGGCTACTGAAAATGATAGTTTAAATGGAGTTACGATGCTATTTGGTCATTTATTAACAAATACAGCTCAAGTTTTTGCAGATGTAAGAACGTATTGGAGCCCAGAGGCAGTAGAACGCGTGACAGGACATAAACCTGAAGGATTGGCGGCAAATGGATTTATTCATATGATTAACTCCGGTTCAGCTGCACTTGACGGGACAGGACAACAAACGAAAGATGGAAAGCCTGCTATAAAACCATTTTGGGAAATTACAGAGGAAGAAGCGCAAAAATGTTTGGCAGCTACTTCCTGGCGACCAGCTTCAACAGGATATTTCCGCGGGGGCGGGTTCTCGAGCGATTTCTTAACAAAAGGAAATATGCCTGTAACAGCAGCTCGTCTCAACCTCGTGAAAGGATTAGGACCAGTTTTACAAATTGCAGAAGGCTATACGGTTGAAATACCAGAAGAGGTTCACGACGTATTGGATGGGAGAACAGATCCAACTTGGCCAACAACTTGGTTTGTGCCAAATTTAACGGGAGAAGGTGCCTTTCAAGATGTTTACACAGTAATGAATAATTGGGGTGCTAATCACTGTGTAATAAGCTACGGCCACATTGGCAGTGATTTAATTACTCTTGCTTCCATGCTCCGAATTCCTGTGAATATGCATAACGTCAAAGAAGAGGACATCTTCAGACCGAGTGCATGGGGGATGTTCGGAACAAAAGATCCAGAAGCTGCAGATTACCGTGCCTGCCAAAACTTTGGTCCATTATATCAGTAAGTGAAAAATCCCCCTGATCGTACGTCGGGGGGTTACTATAGAGCATATTTTTTCGCATTGGAATGAAAGTGTAACAATTGTAGTGTTTAAAAAAATCGCAAGTAATAGGAAACTCTTGAACATACGGATACACACTATTTTCGTATCCGAAATAATAGAACAATAAAAAAACAACGGGGGTAAAAAGATGGTTAACAGTTTATGGAATGAAACAAAGGCATCACAATTATCGCAAGGAGTAGACGAATTAGTATATCGTTCAAATGTAATTGGAACAGACCGTGCTGTATGTAATTGGGGAGGCGGAAACACATCGGTAAAGACATTTGAAAAAGATTTCCGCGGCCGCAATATAGAAGTGATGTGGGTTAAGGGAAGTGGATCCGATTTAGCAACGATGAAAGCACAAAATTTTACAGGTTTAAGAATGGAAGACATTCGCTTATTAATGGAGCGTGAAGAAATGTCAGATGAAGAAATGGTAGAGTATTTAGCTCATTGTATGATTGACAGTAAGCATCCACGTGCATCTATCGAAACATTATTACACGCATTTTTACCGTTTAAACATGTGGATCATACACATCCAGATGCCATTATTAGTCTTTGCTGCGCACATAATGGAAGACAAATTGCGGAGGAGATTTACGGCAATCGTTTCGTTTGGGTTCCGTATGTGCGTCCTGGATTTACGTTATCTAAAATGATTGCAGAAGGTGTGAAAAATAATCCAAATGCTGAACTCGTGTTAATGGAAAAACATGGCCTAGTCGTTTGGGGAGATACGGCGAAGGAAAGCTATGAAAGAACAATTGCAGTTATTAATGAGGCAGAACAATACATCAATGAACGAGTGAATGAAAATACTGTATTCGGAGGTGAAAAATACGAAACACTCTCAGTAGAAGAGCGTAGAAGCATTCTTGCAAAAGTAATGCCGATTATTCGCGGGGCAGTTAGCGACGAAAAGAAAATGTTATTATCTTATGATGATACAGATGAAGTACTTCAATTTGTAAACAGCCACGATGCACGAGAGCTTTCGCAAGTTGGAGCAGCTTGTCCGGATCATTTAGTTCATACAAAGCGCAGTCCTCTTTATATTGATTGGGATCCGCAAACAAAAAACGTAGACGGATTAATAGAGAGTATTAAATCTGGTGTTACAAACTTTAAAGATGAGTATAAAGCTTACTTTGAACGTAACAAATACGAAGGAGACAAAATGTTTGAATCTGCACCTCGCGTTATTTTAATTCCTGGTATCGGTATGGTGAATACCGGTAAAAATGTGGCAATGTCAAAAGTAAGTGGTGCGCTGTATCATAGGGCAATTTCGGTAATGAAAGGTGCTACAACGCTCGGACGTTTCGTTTCTTTAAATGAAAATGAATCTTACAATGTGGAGTACTGGCCGCTAGAGCTGTATAAATTATCGTTAGCACCGGCTGAAGCGGAATTTTCTCGCAAAGTTGTTTTTATTACAGGTGGTGCTGGCGGAATTGGAAGTGAAACGGGACGCTGCCTCGTTTCAGAAGGTGCGCATGTCGTGCTTGCTGACTTGAATTTTGAAGGGGCAGAAAAAGTTGCGGCTGAAATTAACGAGAAGTACGGCGAAGGTCGCGCTACTGCTGTGAAAATGGATGTAACAAAAGAAGAAGAAGTAAAGGCGGCATTTGAAAAGGCAGCTCTTACTTACGGAGGCGTTGATAGTATCGTGAATAATGCAGGACTTGCGACGTCTAGTCCATTTGATGAAACGACACTTCAAGAATGGAATTTAAATATGAACGTACTTGGAACAGGCTACTTTTTAGTGGCACGTGAAGCGTTCAAGCAAATGAAACAGCAAGGCATTGGCGGGAATATGGTATTTGTCGGCTCGAAAAATTCTGTATATGCCGGAAAAAATGCTTCGGCATACAGTTCTGTAAAAGCACTCGAAACGCATTTAGCGAGATGTATTGCAGCTGAAGGCGGTGAGTATGGCATACGTGTAAATTCAGTTCTTCCCGATGCGGTGTTGCAAGGATCAGCTATTTGGGGTTCAAAGTGGCGCGAAGAACGTGCCGCAGCATATGGTATCGAACCTGATCAATTAGAGGAACATTACCGTAAACGTACAACATTATTAGTTAATATTTATTCGAGGGATATTGCTGAATCGATTGCTTTCTTTGCCTCCTCAAAGGCAGATAAAACAACGGGATGTATGATTACAGTTGATGGTGGTGTAACAGCAGCATTTACTAGATAACTATTACGTTTGTGAAAAGGTATTTCAAAAGAAGTATAAGAGGAAAATGTTTTTTGCCTCTTATACTTCCATATAAAAGAATAGCGAATTTCAAGGAGAGAATAAAAGAAGTCAATGTGCAGAAGGGGACATTTTACATTCGCTTTTCAAAAGGGGATGGAAATTTGAAACTGAGAAACGTATTAACAGGGGGATTGCTTTTTAGTACTTTATTATTTTCTTTAGGAAGCACTGGAGAGTTTAGTAAAGCAAAAGCAACAGCACCTATTACGATTGAAAATCCAAAACCAGAGGGAAAGAAACTATCACTTTGGTACAATGAGCCAGCAAAAGATTGGGAAAAACAAGCATTGCCAATCGGTAATGGCTATATGGGTGGAATGGTCTTTGGTGGAGTCCAACAAGAACGTATTCAGTTTAATGAAAAAACGCTTTGGACTGGCGGACCAAGCAGTACAAGTGAGTATACGTACGGGAATCGTGATGGGGCAGCGAGTCACTTAGGTAGCATTAGAGAAAAGTTATCAAAAGGTGATAAATCAGGAGCAGAAAGGGAATCTACGCAATTTCTCACAGGTCTCCAAAAAGGCTTTGGTTCCTATCAAAATTTCGGGGACATATACTTAGATTTTAATATGCCAGATGGGTCTTCATTTTCCAATTATCGCAGGGAATTAAATTTAAATGAGGGAATTTCTACGGTGTCCTATAACTATAAAGGTGTTCAATATAATAGGGAATATTTTGCAAGTTACCCTGATCGCGTTATGGTCATGCGTTTAACTGCTAGTGAATCGAAACAGCTTTCATTAGATGTTAGACCAACGAGTGCACAGGGAGGGCAAGTAACGTCCAAAGATAACAAAATCACGATAAAAGGACAAATAGCGAATAATGGAATGAAATATGAATCGGAATTTAAAGTACTAAATGAAGGCGGTACATTAACAGCAGAGAATGGGAAAATTAAAGTAGCAAATGCAGATAGTTTAACAATTATTATGACTGCAGCTACTGATTATGAAAATAAGTACCCGAGTTATAAGGGGGAAGATCCACATCAAAAGGTTGAAAAAATTATGTCCGCTATTTCTAACAAGAGTTATGAGGTTTTAAAATATACACATATAAAAGACTATTACTCTTTATTTAATCGTGTTTCTTTAAATTTAGGAGGAGAAAAACCATCCGTTCCAACAAATGAATTACTAGCATCTTACAGTAAAGAAAACAGTAAGTATTTAGAAGAACTATTCTTCCAATATGGAAGATATTTGCTTATTTCTTCTTCAAGACCAGGAACGCTTCCTGCAAATTTACAAGGAGTATGGAATAATTCGAACACACCACCGTGGGAAAGTGATTATCATTTTAATATTAATTTGCAAATGAATTATTGGCCTGCAGAAGTGACAAATCTATCTGAAACAGCTGAGCCATTAATGGATTATGTTGATTCATTGAGAGAACCGGGAAGGGTTTCAGCAGAAAAACATTTTGGTGTTACAGGCGGCGGGTGGACCGTTAACACGATGAATAATCCATTTGGATTTACTGCGCCTGGATGGGGATTAGGCTGGGGATGGGCACCTAGTGCGAATGCCTTTATTGGTCAAAACCTTTGGGAGCATTACAAGTTTACGGATGATAAACAATACTTACAAGAAAAGATTTATCCGATACTGAAAGAAGCGGCAGTGTTTCATAGTAAGTTTTTAGTAGAAGATCAAAATAAGAAGTTAGTTGTTTCTCCGTGCTGGTCTCCAGAGCTTGGTGGCATTTCTAATGGATGTGCCTTTGACCAACAGTTAGTATATGAATTGTTCTCTAATGTAATTGAAGCGAGTGAAGTTTTACAGGTTGATAATGTATTTCGGGATGAGTTAAAGGCGAAAAGGGATAAATTATTCCCGCCAATTCAAATTGGTAGATATGGTCAGGTGCAAGAGTGGAAGGACGATATAGATGACCCTGGCGAAACGCATAGGCATATATCCCAGTTAGTTGCGCTATATCCGGGAAGTATGATTAATCACAATACACCAGAATGGCTAGAGGCAGCTAAAGTTACTTTAAACCATCGTGGTGACGAGGGAACAGGCTGGAGTAAAGCGAATAAAATTAACTTATGGGCACGTTTGTTAGATGGTGACCATGCGTATAAAATCCTGCAAGGGCAACTTACTGGAAGTACGCTCAGCAACTTATTTGATACCCATCCGCCGTTTCAAATTGATGGGAATTTTGGCGCAACATCAGGAATTGCTGAAATGTTAATTCAAAGCCATACCGACTCCATTCAACTATTGCCTGCACTTCCGAAGGCTTGGAAAGACGGTTCTTATAAAGGATTAAGAGCACGCGGTGCATTTACGATTGATGCGGATTGGAAAAATGGCACGCCTACAGTTATTCAGGTGACTTCTGATCATGGAAACGATGTAAAGTTAAAAAGTCCGATATTCAATACATCGTTTACTGTGACAAGAGTCGGTACGAATACACCGGTGCCATTTACGAAGGATGGCGATACGATTTCATTTAAAACGGAAGCAGGTAAAAAGTATAAAATTGAGTCTATGCTTAGTTTCGATCTAGAATCTCCCAGCAGTGTAACAGCAGGAAATACAGTTAAGGTAAAGGCAAACTTATCAAACTTTGGTACGTTGAAATCTTCATCTGGAGAAGTGGTTGTAAAGGCTCCAGAGAGCTGGAATGTGAAGCCAATTCAAGTAGCTTTTGAAGGCGTTGAACCAGGGAAATCGAAAACAATTGAGGCAGATTTATCTGTCCCTATTGATGTAGTTGCTAATAAGTATTCCATTGAAGCGGAGGTAACTACAGATAGCGGGACGATTAGTAAATCCAATCAAATAGAAGTAACGCCAGCAGTAAAGCTAATTTCGGCAAATGTTGACCCATATCCAATTAGTAGTGAAGGTGGTTCGACTACATTAAAGGTAAAGGTCCAAAATGAAATAAAGGAAAAAGTTACACCTGGAAAAATTGAATTACAATTACCAGAAGGCTGGAATGCACAGCCATTAGCGACAGACTTTCAATTATCGGCAGGAGGAGAGGAAACATATTCGTTTGTTATCACGCCACCATCCCAGTTTAAAGGAGTAAAAGAAGTTGAAGTTTCTGTAAAATTGGGGAATGCGGTGGTAACATCAACGAAAGTGCAAGTTGCTTCCGGCGGCATCTACCTTAGTGACATTTCATGGGTAAAAGCAACTGCTGGCTGGGCAACGGTTCAAAAGGATAAAAGTACCGACAAAAATCCAATTTCATTACTCGGAACGACAGGGCCGATTACGTACAAAAAAGGAATCGGAACGCATTCGAAGTCAGAAATTACGTACGACATATCAAATTCAACTTACAAACGATTTCATTCATACGTAGGAATCGACCAGGAGCCTGGTGGTAAAGGCGGTTCAGTCGTATTTAAAGTGCTACTTGATGGGGCCGAAGTATTTAATAGCGGTACAATGTACTATAATACGCCAGCAAAATTTGTTGATGTTGACCTTACAGGTAAAAAAGAATTAAAACTAGTCGTTGATGATGCAGGTAACGGTAACGGAAATGATCATGCGGACTGGGCGGATGCTTGGTTGAGTTTTAAATAAGGATGATGTAATAATAGGTGCTCTTTTTCGTCATACCGATTATATGTTCCCAACTATACCCTCACATGTTTATTTGGGATTTGATGATCTGGTAGGAAAAAGAGTAGTCTGAGCTTCAATGTATGAAACAATTTTTATAAATAAAGGAAAGAGTCAATCTTCTGTTGCATAGGAGATTGACTCTTTTTATACATAGACTACATTGATTTACAAAAAACACTAAATTAAATAGAGAATATTCTGACGGAATGATAAAGTTAGAATAGATTGGTTTAGGAAAGGTGGTTTAACTTATGATTTCTGAATTAAGCAAGAATGATTTTTATAAATGTAGTAGTTTAATAAATGAACGAGGTCAATTAGAAGTCAAAGCTGTAATTGCAGGGGTGAATCCTGGTCGTATATTTGTAGATAACATATCTTCCCCTAATTCGGGGCTTATTTGGTTAGGCAATAATGATGGCTTCTTTTTTATTGGAAATGCTGAAAATGAAGAGTTTAATAAAGAAATGAATCATCTTATTAATAATGTAATAAAACCTGAGGCGAAAAAGGTTGGACTAAATTGTTTTGAAGGAATCGGTAATCATTCAAAGTGGAACAAAACAATTGAAAGAATATTTCAGCACCGTAACTTAAAGAGTTGGAATCAAAGAGTGTATATGCTAAGAAAAGAGGATTATAAAAATCATCATGAGCCTAAATTTGAACAGGGATATACTGTGCTAAAAATGAGTAAAGCTCTCTATGAAAATAATAATAACACATTTAAGAACATTGATTTTTTACAATCAAAAATTTTAGAGTTTTGGTCTTCACCAGATTGTTTTTTCAATGAAGGAATCGGTTATTGCATTGTTTATGGTGATCTAATTGTGAGTGTTTGTTTTTCAGGATTTGTATTTGAAAATATACACTGTATAGATATTGAAACAATAGAAGAGCACCAGGGGAGAAAATTAGCTCAAACGATAGCTCATAGTTTTGTGAAAGATTGTTTGGAGAATGACATTACTCCATATTGGGACTGTATGGAATTGAACAAGTCTTCTATCGCAGTTGTGGAAAATGTAGGGTTTACAAATGTGTTTAATTACGTAGGATATTATTTTCCTTTTGAGTAAATTAAGTGTATTTTACAAACCTATCATCGAGGATTTTTACATGTAAGGAGAATAGGATGAAACACATAATAAAAGACGTATTAATAAATTATTTTAAAGAAATTCATACATTAGCAGTGGAAGAAGAATTACATAATAATAGTTGGCATACAGATTTACACTATAAAATTATCGTAAATGGAAAGCGATATTCCGCAAGATTTATAAATAGCAAGCGAACAATCAATCCAGCTTTTGGAGCGTTATCAAACGAACAACTGATAGAGCAAGTATGGTTTACGTATTATGTACGCGAACATGGAATTCCTTTTATGCAGATAAATAAGAATAGGGCAGGAGAGCCATTTACACTTGTCGCTTGGAATGAGGAACAATACCGATTTGTCTTGTCTAATTGGATTGAGGGAGAACATATTACACATTGTACAGAAGCTATCGCAAAAGCCTTTGGAAAGGAATCAAGAAAGATTCATGACATATCTTGCGCATTTCAAAGCTCGATTTTTCAAAAGAAATCACATTTGGATGGGTATGCCCAGTTTATTCATATGTTAGAAAGTAAGGCAAGTGCATGCAAAGAATTACGGGAGTATATAAATCTAGCTACATATCATATAGAGTGTGCATATACGAGTGAATTAAAGTTTATCGTACAGACAGATTTAAATCCTTTGAATGTTTTATGGGACTCAAGTGAGCAGGTAAAAGGAATTGTAGATGTCGAATCGATTGGATATGTTGATCGTATTGAAGGACTAGCCTTTTTACTAAAGTGGTATTCTCGAACAGAAGGAATACATTCGCATGAAGTATGTTCAAGTGTTGCTAGTGAATTTTTAGAAGGATATAAGGCTCATAATATTGTAACATCAAATGATTATAAAAGACTATCTTCATTACTTTGGCTATCTGGTAGTTTGAATTGGAATTTTGTGAAGAAAACGCTAAGTGTAATAAGTGATGAGAGGGAATTAGAAGAACATTTGGAAGTTTATAGAGTGAGGGGAGAAAGACTATCTTCATTATTAATTTGTATATAACATGTATTCTCCTAATTTGGGATTCAAATAAGAAACCATATGAGGTGTTCTAAAAATGAAAATACAAATTGTTTTGTTTGATGGATTCGGAGAGCTCGTCTCTTTTGCACCTTTTGAAGTACTGAAAAGAGCAATAGAAGAAGGAGCTCCATTTACGGTTGAATTCGTTTCAAGTGAACGAAAACAAGAAGTTACTACTTCGTTTGGAGTTACAGTTAAATCACATGATTTTTTACGAATGAATAATCGTCCAGATTTGTTAATTGTACCTGGTGGTGGCTGGAATCATAAAGCAGAGCATGGAGCACGAAAACAAGCAGGGCTTGGTACTTTGACTAAAATGATTAAAGAGATGCACAATGAAGGAACGATTGTTGCGGGAGTTTGTACAGGAGGTATGCTACTAGCCGCGTCCTGTATATTGAATGATAAAAAGGCAACAATGCATCATTTGGCGCAGAGTGAAATGAGTAAATATGGAGCGGAACTTCTTCCTTACAGAATTGTGGATCAAGGCGATATTATAACTGCAAGAGGAGTTACTTCAGGAATTGATTTAGGACTTTGGATTACGGAAAAGTTCGCAAGTTCTAAAATTGCAGCCGCTGTTGAATATCGAATGGAATATGAGAGGCGAGGTGTTGTTTGGAAGTGATTTTTTATTCGCTTAATCATATTTTTGTAGATATTGTAAAAGAGAAAGAGCCAATTCATACGAGTAGGCTCTTTCTTTTATATGTTCATTTTCTATGTTTAATAATTTGGCTGAATATAACCTAACTTTATTCCCTTTGTGACAGCTTCCAAGGAAGATGAAACATTTAATTTATCAAATATGTGTTGAATGTGATTAGAAATTGTACGTTCGCTAGCGTATAACATAGAAGCGATTTCTTTGCGCTTATAGCCATCGCATAGTAATTGTAAAATTTGTTTTTCACTATGAGTCAATTCTTCAATTGTTTCTGTAGGGGTTGGAAAATGAGATGCGCCTTTATTAATATCGTGCAGTACTTTCACCAATACTTCAGGTAAAATATTTTTATTAATAAAACCACTTACACCTAGTTTTTGAGCTTCATACTGGTAAACAGGTAAATCATAACCGGTTAATATAACAATTTTTGTATCACATTTACTATCCAATATTATTTTTGCTATTTCTAAACCATCTTCACTACTTATATTGCTTAAATTAATATCTAATAAAATAATATCTGGTTTAAACTGGTTGATAATTGTAACGACATTTTCAACATTTTGTAATGAACGGAATTCATCTATTTCAGGATAATCTTCTAAGGCTATTTCCAAGCTTTTAGCAAACAAAGCATGATCATCTATTAATAAAATGTTTATAGGAATCGTCTCCTTTCATAGGAATGATAATAGTAATGCATAAACCAGAAGGGTTACTATTTGAAATGGTCATTTTACCATTTAATAAAAATAGCTGTTCTTTAATCGAATTCAATCCTTTATGACCATTCAAAATATCTGCTTCGGTAGTTGTTAGACCTTTGCCATTATCTTTCACAACAAGTTTTATTTCCCCATCTTCTTGTACTAAATGTAAATGTAACTTTGAACAATTTGAATGTTTGAATGCATTCGTTACTAGTTCTTTTAATATTCGATATACAACAAGGTGATAAGGTTCTACTAAAAACAAGTCGTTATTACACGTAAAGGATATATTAACATGTTTCGTTTCATATTTTTTTTGTATCATTAAAAGTAAATTACGATAATTTTCTTTTAATGTAAGTGTTTTTAATAGAGTTGGATGATACTCTTGCATTTCAATTCGTATTGTATGACTTAAGTTATCCAGTGTCGCTACGATCATATCATGAATTTCTTTTTTGTTAGATTTGTTCATCATATTTTTAACAGCTAATATGTCTTGTAGTATTTCATCATGTAAATAATTAGAAAATCCACTTTTTAATTGTTCTTCTTTCACTATTTGTACTAAGTTATGAATATAAGAACTGTCGGGTAAAGTTTTCAATTCTTTTGTATTCAAATTTGAAATAGTGTTTTTGGTGTCTTGAAATAATAATGTGAAATAAAGCTGAACGAACCAAATAATTGTATGTATAAAAATGAAATAAGTAATCATATTAAATTGAAATAGTACTCCAAGTGAACTCATAAAAATAAAAATGCATACAAACATAAAAGCAATTGCACTTTTTTTTAAGGGGAAATATTGTTTCATAGATATATGATTTTTAAAAGCAATTGCATGAATACTAAATAGGGGGAACAGAATTATTGTGTACCATCCTAAATTATTTACATATTCGGGACTCCTCCCAAATAACGTAACATATATGATAAAGGGGAAGATAAGAATCGTAGTAGATGTAAGTAAATGCTTTTTTTCACTTTTAAAAACAAATTTAATTCGTTTGTGATGTTGTAGGAATAGAAAAGTAATCCAACTAACACTGATAAGCCATTGAAATAAAAATAGAACAGAAAATATTCTATCGTTTATTAAATATGCACCTAATGTAAGTAAACATGTAACTCGTAAAATCCAATCTTTTTCTTTCTTATAACTATAAATAGAATCTTGGAAAAAGAATAGGAGTATAAATTGCACGATTTTATATAGAATGAATACACTTAGTAGTGTGCTGAATGCACGAAAAATTGGTTCATCGTTCAGTGTAAGTAAAAACTGCCAAGAAGTAAAAAGTAGTAAACTAGAAAACTGTGATAATAGAGTATTGTTTTTTAAGTTGATAAAACTAATATATGATCCATAAATGGACATGACCGTTATAAGCAGTAAAGGGAGTAATTTTGCTGTTCCTATAATATTGTCTATCGAAAATTCGTAGCATAGAAAAATAATCATACAAAGTTGGTTAATTAAAATTAAAATTTGTTTTTGCTCATAGTACTTTTTCATAAAATCACTTACCTTTGTTAGATTACATACAGATAAAGCTGATGTTTTTTTATTTATCATCAGCTTTATTTATAGTTTTTTACTTTTTATTGTTAAATATAATTTTATAACATGCTCTTTTTGTTAACAAATAATAAACGATATATACAACAGTAAAAATAAATATTGCAAAAAGAATCGGTAATATAAACGCACTACTTTTTCCTAATAGGTCATCCATTAAAGCAGTCTTATAAGCTATTAATGCAAAGATACTATGTGCTAATCCTATTATGTAAGGAATGCTAAACAAGGTGAAAATTTCTTTACTTATTATTCTTTTTATCTTCTTTTTGTTATAGCCCATTCTATTTAAAATAATAAATTCATTTTTATTTGCCATCATACTTGAAAGGTTATGGAAATAGAGAATACTGCCTGTTGCAATAAAGAAGATGATAGTAACAAAACTAATGAGCAAGAATGTTGAGCTATTTTGCTGAATAATATAATCATTTTTCTGGTAACTGCTTGTAAAATAACTATTATTTTTAAATAGTGGAGCTAAGTTTTCATAAACTGCTTTATTATTCCTCATATCTAATCCATTAAAACTCACTATCATTTTTTCGGGTAATTCTAAAGCTTTTATTTCTTTATAAAGTTGATCTGAGATAATAAGTGTTGCGACACTATTTGCAAATCCAATTGAATTAAGTAATGTAGTGTCTTTTACTTTAATATCTATATTAGTTGTAGGCGTTAAATTTAAAGTATATATTTTCCCTTTATCTAGATTTTCTTTTTCAGGTCGATATTTTACTAGGATGCTTTCATTTTTAGCTAGATGATTAAATTCTACATTTTTATCTTGAATATGTATTAACTTTCTGTAATCTGACTCAGAGATAAGGTCAAATCCGTGTTCCTTTTTTATACGATATTCTTTCGGTAAATTATCAGAATTAGATTTCCCGTTAATAATGGTTGTTTCTGTATATCTTGTATTTTCTTTACCGACAGTATTTTGTACAGTTTGTAGTGCTTTATTGGTTACGTCCTTATCGTCTAAAGGAAACTCGATAGCTGAAGGTACGATCCGTTCTGTAGCGGCAACAGGATAGTAAAGAGTCAGTAGAGTAGAACTGAATATAGCTAAAGTTCCTGCGGTTAATAAGGTTAATAAAATGAAAGTTTTTGCTTTTGAACGAATTTTAAATATAAAGTTTGGGATGACGATAATATTGGATTCTTTATAAAACCATATTTTATTTTTCTTTAGCTGTTGAATCGCATATGGTAAAAATGAATGAATAAAGAAGATCGTCCCTAATATTACACTGAACATCGTTAAGAGAGCGATTGGAGAAAAGCCAATTGTTTTCCACAAAGAGTTCGTGCCCCTTGTAATATCGATTGCTAAGAAATAGCCAATTAAAATGAAAAATAATCCTAGTAGTGAAAAAACTGTATTGATTTTTATCTTTTTATCTTCTTTTTGTTCCATACGTACTAAAGTTAGTAAGGAACTTTTTCGAAGAATAATCCAATTTGATAAAGATAAAACAAAAAGAACAGCAAAGATAAAAGCAAAGGTGAATAGTACTGCATCAAGGTTAATAAATGATACTTTAGAAGTATCGATTTGTAATTTTAATATTTTGATTATAGCTCCTACAATTCCTTTATGAGCAATAGCACCAAAAATAATTCCTACAAATAGGGCAGCAAAGCAAATGATAATATTTTCAAAAGTTAACAGTTTTAGCATCGTTGATTTTCTATATCCTAAAAGGGAGTAAATGCCGAGTTCGTTCATTCTTTTTTTCATAAAAAATGTATTAGAGTATGACATATAGAATAGTACAAATGCCATAACAAAGATCGCCACCGTTTTTGACATCGTTTCTACTCTACCATCAGACGAAATCTTTTCCATGACAATATCGTTCATGGAAAAAGAGATAAAGGAGAAAAATACCATCAGTACAAAAGCTACTGAAATAAAATAGAATGAATAGAAGGAGAAGTTATTTTTTAAATTCTTTTTTGCGATTGTAAATAATCCCACAGTTCAATCTTCCTTTCATATTTCTAGTTATATCGATTTTCATCAATTTTAGAGATTTCTTTTAATATTTCTTCGAAAAATTCTTTTCTATTTTGTTTATTTTTCTTTAAGTCTTTTATAATGTTTCCGTCTTTGAATATTAAAATTCTACTAGAAAAACTGGCTGCATAGGCATCATGAGTTACCATTAAAATGGTAGTTTGAAGTTCCTCATTTACCTCTTTTAATTTTTGAAGTAGTTCTGTTGCAGAATTTGAATCTAACGCGCCTGTAGGTTCATCTGCAAATAAAATACTAGGCTGCTTTGCAAGAGCTCTTGCAGCTGCAACCCTTTGTTTTTGTCCACCCGATAATTGACTAGGATACTTGCTTAATTGCTCAAATATCCCAAAACGCTTTGCTAAATTTTCTATTGTCGATTCAATTTCCTTTGGAGATTTTTTTAACAGAGTAAGTGGAACAGCAATATTTTCCTTTACGGTTAAACTATTAAGTAAAAAATACTCTTGAAAAATAAACCCTAAGTAATCCTTCCTAAAATCAGCAGATTTATTATTGTTGAGCGTTTGGATATTAATCCCGTTTATAAAAACATCGCCCTCTGTAGGTGTGTCGATAGTGGATAAAATATTTAATAAAGTTGTTTTTCCGGATCCAGAGGCCCCCATAATCCCCACAAACTCACCCGCTAAAATATCAAAAGAAACTTTATTAATCCCTGGTAATTGATTCTTGTTATAAATTTTTGTCACATTCCTTGCAGATACTAATGCATTCATTTTATTTACTCCTTTTCATCTGTTTATATATGAAGTGTATCTTTTGATATAAAAAGACGCATGAGTAAAAAGCGCAATTTTGTACTCATATGCTGTTACTTTGTATTACGAAATTGTGTAAATGATAAAAAATATAGATACATCATGATAGGGAGTATGAATAAAAGAAACATCACCTTCCAAAATCCCATTACCTATAAAATGAGGGAAGTTCAACATAATGGACATAAACGGTGCTTATACATGTAAAGTAAGAGGTCATGAAAATGAATAAAGACTGCTAATTTTCGTGCGCTTTGATTATGTAGAAATAGGGGGAAGTGACATGAAAGGTAATACTCCTAAGAAAATTTTATTTATTCAATCAGGAATTCCTTTTTATTATCCAATGATCGAAGCAGCAATTTTGAATAGTTTACAAAAGATAAACAGCGATACAAGTATGGTGAGTCCAGAAAAAGCTATAAAAACCGCGTTAAAAATGAAACCAGATTTTATTTTGGTATTAAGCGGTTTAAGTGAAGAATTTAATCATATTATGCCATTCTTAAAAAAGGCAGGGTTTACTACTGGGCTTTGGCTAACAGACGATCCTTATTATACGGATGTAACACAAAACGTTGTTCCGTTTTATGACTACATATTTACGCAAGATTTAAATTGTATCAAGTTTTATACGGCGATAGGATGTAAGAATGTATTTCATCTCCCGTTAGCAGCAAATCAAGATGTGTTTAAACCTTCTCTTAAAGAAGATACATATAAGTATGACCTTAGTTTTATAGGTACAGCATTTGAAAATAGAATTCACTTTGTTGATTCGATTGCAGAGTATTTAGTAGGGAAGAACATAAAAATTGTAGGATTCGGTTGGGAGAAGTTAAAGAATTATGAAAGATTAAAGGATAAAATACAACTCTTGCCACTTGCAAAGTATGAAGATGCGTTACATTTTTACGTATCTACTAAAATCAATATAAATTTGCATCGTTCACTAATTGATCAGGAATTGAATTGTAACTCTGCAAATATTCAAGCGTATTCCGTAAATAATAGGACGTTTGAAATTAATGCCGTAGGTTCTTTTCAATTAACTGATATACGTCCAGATATAGCAAAACATTACATACCAGGTGTTGAAATAGAAACTTTTAATAGTGCATCGGAGTTTATACAAAAAACAGAGTATTATTTGGAACATGTACAAGAAAGAAAACGTATAGCAAAAAATGGGCTGGATAGGACCTTGAAACACCACACATATGATAAACGAATCATACAATTATTAAACTATATTAATTTGAGGGGCGTGAAGATGTAGTCTAACCATCAACTTACATGAAATAGCATCGATTATACTTGAAGATAAGCGTTTAATGCACAGGGATAGACCAGAAGAGATTACTGAGGATGTTTTAAATTGGTTCATATAAAAAAGGTCCGTTGTTCGAATGCGAGCAACGGGCTTTCTTTTGAAAAACTGAATTTAAGAGTGATGGAGAGATAAGCAAGAGCATTACAGTTCTATTACCAATTCATTTTTTGATATAATGGATGCGTGGCAGAAAACAGATAGAAAGATACTGCTAGTAATTTATACTTAAATGTAGGGAGATTGAACAGAGTTATGGGGACAGAAAAAGAAATTAGTTCCGCTAAATTAATATGGAAGATGACGCGCCCGCATACGTTAACGGCGACGTTTTCTCCTGTAATTTTAGGAACAGTGGCATCACTTTATGTTGCCAAAATTGATTGGCTTTTATTTATTGCGATGATGGTTGCATGTTTAGCATTGCAAATAGCGACGAACTTATTTAATGAGTACTATGATTTCAAACGTGGATTAGATACAGCTGATTCTGTTGGAATTGGTGGCGGAATTGTCCGTCATGGATTGAAACCAAAAAATGTGTTAACAGTCGCACTTTTATTGTATGTACTAGCTGCACTTATCGGAATTTATATTTGTATGAATAGTAGCTGGTGGTTAGTCGTCATCGGTTTAATCGGAATGGCGGTTGGCTATTTATATACAGGTGGTCCATTACCAATTGCGTACACTCCGTTTGGAGAATTAGTTTCTGGCTTGTTAATGGGGACATGCTTTGTACTTATTGCCTTCTTTATTCAAACGAATACGATAACGACTGAAAGTGTATTGATTTCCATTCCAATTGGAATTTTAGTCGGTGCAATCAACATGTCAAATAACATCCGAGATATCGAAGAAGATATTAAAGGTGGAAGAAAGACATTAGTAATCCTCCTTGGCAGAGAAAAAGCTGTAGTAACACTAGCTGTAGCCTTTTTCGTTGCTTATTTATGGATTGCGGTAATTGTATTAATGGGTTATATAAGCCCTTGGGCATTAGTTATGTTCCTAGGTTTGAGAAAACCAATATCTGCAATTCAAAGTTTCCAAAAAGGTGCAAAGGATCCCGGATATATGCGCATCGCCATGAAATCAACAGCGATGACAAATACGATTTTCGGCTTCTTATTATCAGCAGGATTACTAATAAGTTACTTGTTTTAAATAAAAACCCCCAGTTTCTCAATTTTAATTTAGAAACTGGGGGTTTTATTTTGACTTTGCTTCATGTTAAAAACAGTTTCATTTGAAATGAAAATACCAATACATTGCAACTTCATCATTTGTCATATCCAAACCTTTATAAATAAGAAAATCAAATCCACCAATTACAAATCCACATTTTTCATAAAATTTACATGCTGCGACATTATTATTTTGCGTTTCAAGCATGATCCCGGGCATATTGCCTTCTTTTGCCCAATTCTTTGCTTGGTCAACTAATCTTTTACCAACTCCGAGTGTACGATATTTTTTATCCACTGTTATATCTTCTATGTAAGTATAGTGATTCCAATTCTTTTTCAATACTATGAATCCGATGATTTGGTTATGTAACAGTGCTATGTAAATTACTTGATTCGGTTTATTTATATAGTCATTGTAAGCAAGTGCTTCATTATCATATTGATTTTGCAAATAACTTTTTTCATAACGCGGAACGTCTTCTACTGTATATTCTATGCGTCTATTTACTTTGGAAAGAGAAAGAATTAACCGAGCATTCACTATAAAACTATCATCAATCTCCGGGAAATTGCCTACATCATTTTTTTCTAACTTTCTAATTAAAAGGTTCATCGGAGTACCTCCCAATAATATTATTTCTTCTGATTTTTTATTTGATTCAAATGAATTGCGATTACAAAATTATAATAGAATTTCAATGGTAAGGCTATCTCTGTATTTTATCTTTATACTAGCATGCTAGTATGAAAATATTGTTTAAAATGAAGCGGATTATTTTCAATTAAACTTCCAGAAAAATCATATAGTATCAACAGGGTTACTAAAAAATGAGATGATTTCATTAAAGAGTATTTTAGTGAAAGAAGGATTAAAGAAATGATCTTAGTTCTTTTCTAAAAGAGTGATTCCATTAAATCAATTCAGAGCATGTTCTGATTTATCTTTCTTCAGAGCATGCTTTTTGGGCTCGTTTCCATAAGTGTATTAGTACCAATTTAACAACTCATCAGTTACAAGTTACTTTTTGGATACCACACTTTAGAATAACTAACTTATAGAAAAAATTGAATAATTTTCATGTGTAAGGAGATTTTAAGAAGGATATAGAGGGGATATTTTCCTGTTGTTTTCTAGCCAAATGATTACTGACCCAAAAACCATGTGGTGGAACGGTTTCTAAAGCTTTTCTGTCAAGAAATCACTAACACTAAAGTTCAAGTATAAAAACATAAACCATTCGATAAATGGGGTAGTATGATGAAAAAACTTAGTAGAAATCGTTTGAGAAAAGATATTCAGGAACTTGAGAGTGCAAGTATGCAGATCCAACATGATCAAGAGTGTGAACTCAAGCAGAGTGTATGTGCGAATGAAGAAGTTTTGAGACAAGTTTTTGAAAATTGTTCCGATATTGTATTTCGTCCACTTCTCATAAATAGTCAAACTGAAATTCTTTTTATTTATATAGATGGATTAGTTGACACTAAGATTGTGGAACAAGTTGTTTTCAAACCAATGATGTTTGAAGGTTTGCCTAGTGGAGTAAAGAGTGAGGATTCGGTAGGAGAAATTATACAAAAACAGCTTATTGCGGTTTCTCAAGTAAAGACGATTTCAAAAGTTCATGAGGTTATAGAAGCGATATTGAAAGCGAATATCGTCATTTTAACAGAAGGAGAGAGTCAAGCTCTAGTCGCTGATTTAAAAGGGTTTGAAAAACGAGGTATTGAAGAACCGGCTGCCGAGATTTCTGTTCGTGGCCCTCGGGACGGATTTACCGAAACGTTAAGGGTGAATACGAGCCTAATTCGCCGAAGGATTCGGAGTCAAAGACTAAAAATGGAACCTTATTCGATTGGGGAATTATCACAGACAGATGTGGTAATTGCCTATATTGAGGGCATTGCACCCGATTCGGTTTTGGATGAAGTTCGCCAAAGGGTAAAGCGAATTCAAATTGATGGGGTGTTGGAGTCAGCTTTTATTGAAGAGTTTATCGAGGATCAACCCTTTTCTCCCTTTCCGCAAATTCAAAATACCGAGCGACCAGACGCGGTTTGTGCAAGTTTATTAGAAGGGAAAGTCGCCATTTTAGTCGATAATACACCTTTCGTTTTAATCGTTCCGATGACATTTTGGACGGGTTTGCAAGCAGCGGAGGATTATTATGAGCGCTCCATCTACACGACTTTTGTTCGATGGATACGTTTAATATTAATTAATATTTCATTATTTCTTCCGTCTCTCTATGTTGCTATTACAACTTTTCATCCGAAATTAATTCCGACAAATTTGCTTATTAGTATTGCAGCTGCGCGAGAAGGTATTCCTTTTCCTGCTGTTATAGAAGCACTAATGATGGAATTTTTATTTGAAGGTTTGAGGGAAGCGGGCGTTCGGTTACCAAAACCCGTTGGATCAGCAGTTAGCATTGTGGGGGCACTTGTTATCGGGCAAGCTGCTGTGCAAGCAGGTATTATTTCCGCACCTTTAGTTATTGTTGTGGCGACAACCGGTATTGCGTCATTTGCGTTCCCGCGCTACAACTTAGGAACAGCTTACCGGATGTTACGCTTTCCTATGCTGTTATTGGCAGGAATGCTTGGGCTATACGGTATAGCAATAAGTACCCTTGCGATTTTGATTCATTTAACTAACATTCGTTCTTTTGGCATTCCGTATTTAAGTCCAGTTGCGCCTCAGACTCCGCGTGATTTAAAGGATGTTTTTCTCCGAACGCCTCGTTGGAATATGACACACCGCCCAATAATGGTATCTGGTGAAGAGAAAGTTCGTTTTCCAGATGGACAAAAGCCAGATGAGAAACGGGGAGGGGGAACAGAATGAGTCTGCACAAGGCGCTCTCTATGATACTGGTCGTTTCATTATGCTTCTTGACGGGATGTTGGGATCGTACGGAGCTAAATGATCTGGCAATTGAATTAGGGTGGGGACTTGATCAAGCGAAGAATAATAAGGTTGAAATTAGTGCGCAGTTTATTATCCCATCAAAAATGGGAATGGGACAGAGCGGAAGAAGTAATGCAGGAAAATCGGTTTTTATAGAATCAGGAATTGGAAAGGATACACATGAAGCTGTACAAATGATGCAAACAAAAATGTCGAGAGAAATCTTTCGAGGGCACCAGCGTGTAATATTGATTGGAGAAAAAATGGCTAAAAATGGCCTCGCTTCAGTTTTAGATGCATATAGCCGCGATCCTGACATTCGATTACGAGCAGATGCGTTTGTAATAAAGGGGCATACTGCAAAAGAGTTTTTGAAAGCATCCATCCCCTTAGAATCTATCCCGGCACTTGGGGCACTGAAAGAGCATATGCAAATAGAGGCGTTAGGAGATATGTCTTTATTACATTTTCTTATTGCTAGTACGAGTGATGGAATCACTCCGATTTTACCCGTTATTAAACTAAATGTGTCTCATAAAAAAGGAAAAACTGAGGTCAAAGGGTTTCAAATTGTAGGCGGTGCTATATTTAACAACGATTTCAAATTGATAGGGTATTTAAACATGCAGGAATGGTTAACTACTCTTTGGATAGTGAATCGTTTAAGTAAACAGACGGTTACAGCAAGCGCCTCTAAAGGAAATGGTAGTGCAAGTTTATATATGACAAAAATCAATAGAAAAATTATACCTACTATACAAGGGGACACAATTAAGTGTGATATTGTTTTTTCTGGTGAAGGAACAATTCAGGAGAATAATACGAATTTAGATCTTTCGCAGCCAAAAAATATCACTCTTTTAGAACATGTATTGGAAAAACAATCTGAAAAGCAAGCTCTCCAAACTATTAAAAAGGTTCAAAAACAATACGGAACCGATATCTTTGGATTTGGGGAAGCCATTCATCGAAAATATCCATCCGAATGGAAAGGGCTAAAAAAGAATTGGAGTAAACAATTTCGAAAAGTGCAAGTTTCTGTTCATACAAAGCTTACTATTCGGAGAGTAGGACTGACTGGACCACCGTTGCAGTTAAAGAAAAACGAAATGAAAAAATAAGGAGGAATATAGAGTGTGAGAAATTCAATGAAAATCTCTGGCAGGCAAATTTTTTGGATGATGTTCACATTTGAAGTGGGACAATCACTCCTTCTAGTTATTCCAGCGACGATTCGCACTGCCAAACAAGATGCGTGGATTTCGATCTTGATTGCAGGGGGGATAGGGGTTGCTCTTACTTTTTTGGCAACTACACTTGGTTCGCTCTATCCGAAACAAACGTTAATTGAATTTAGTCAAACCATTCTTGGTAAATGGCTAGGAAAGCTGCTGCTGATTCCTTACTTCTTTGGATGGTACATGATAATTTGGATAACCGTCCGTGAATTTGGTGAGTTCATTATTATCGCTTTGTTTCATAATACACCTTTGTGGGTTATTGTCTTGACTGCGATGTTATTGCTCATTTTTATTATTTACCAAGGCGGGGTGGAGGGGGTTGGACGTTTAAGTGAAATTATAGGGCCAATTGTACTTTTAATGATAACGTTTGTAATCATTTTGAATATTGGCAATATGAATTGGGATTATATGCGGCCTATTTATCATGATTCTGGATGGCTTCCGATACTTAAAGGCTCCTATACTCCTGTAGCTGCATTTTTCGGGGAGGCTGTCATGATGATGATGTTCGTTTTCTTTATGGACAAACCAGAACAAGCGTCATCGCGGGCGATGTGGGGAGTAGGACTGGCCGTTTTCATGGTAACGATCGGAACATTAGCGGTCATTTTAACATTCGGTCCGAATCTATCTTCAAGTTTTTTGTATCCGGTTTACGATTTGAGCCGGTACATATCCGTCATGGAGTTCATTCAAAATGTAGATATTTTGATAGTAATTATTTGGTTTTTTAGTATTTTTGTTAAACTGGCGTTATACATGTTTATCGCTTGTTATGGAACAGCACAAATATTTCATTTAAAGGATTGGCGAAAAGTAGCTTTAGTTCTTGCTCCTATTTCGTTCATCATAGCTGTATCAGTTAAAAATATCCAAACATTTACCCATTATTACTACATATTTTTTGTAATTCCAATTGCATTTCCCGTCTATGAGCTAGGAATTCCTTTACTATTATTGGTGGTTGGTAAAATTCGAAGGAAATATGCATAAACCTAATCGGATAATGTGTTCGAATGAAGGTATGCATAGATTTTTGACGAAAATAAAACGAAATAGCCTACTCATCAGAGTAGGCTATTTCGTTTATGTATTATGTCACAAAAGTTTCCTTATTTTCCCCGGAATGTCCTTTTCAGAAATCTATGCAACAGAGTCTTTATAGTAAGAGTATCTTGTTAGGAATAACCCCAAAAACGTATATCGCCATATGAAAATTTATTTTAATCCTAAAGGATTCCTTAAAACGATTTCTATAAATTCTTCTCAATAATTGAAAATAAAATCAATCCAGATTATTATATTGTTATTGTAAATTCATTTTATTGAAGGAGGATACATAAATGAAAAACTCAAAAGGCTCTATTGAGTCAGAGATAAGTAAAGCAATTACGCACTGGGAAAAGGACTACCTAGGACGCGGGTCTATATCCGTTAAGACAGATATATTACGAGATATGATTATCGTAAATTTACAAGGTATTTTAACACCGGCTGAATATACTGTTTGCGAAACGAAAGACGGTATGCTAACGATAAAGAAAAATCGTTCGGAGCTAGTTGAATCTGGAATTGACGATTTGAAAGAGATCATACTAGAATTAACTGGAGAAAAAGTGAAAAGTTTTCATACGGATATAAGTTCTCGTACTGGTGAACGAGTAATGATTTTTAAATTGTTCCATAATCTTGAGGAGAAATTTTAAAAATTAAAATCACTGTAGGGGTAGTGGAAGATACACTAAAAATGCAGTGAGGTAATTAAGAAATCTACAAGTTGTGTACTTTATTTTATCTTATTAACAAGGTAATGATTAGAAAACAAGAAAACTTGAAATTATTTATGTATAATGAATTTTGATTCGCAAAACGGATAAATAAATTGACAAACTGCTTAATATGGTTTATCTTATAATTGTTTTAAAAATTAATAGATGCTTATTTTAACTGTTTGCTATAATTAAGGCTTTAGCATTTTTTTAATATGTAATATTGACTAAATGAAAAAGTTTCTTAATGAAAAGATAGCGCATAACATAAATTGATATATTGATTGCATAATCTAGGAGATCAGAGATATACTGTTATTTTTCATAGGAGTAATACATATATTACTATCCTCTATAAAATGGGAGCTCTTCAAAAAACTTTATTGAAGTTAGTTGAAGTGAAACCGACAATCTCCATAATTCAATGATGATATAAAATCATTGAATTATGGAAGTTGTCGGTTTTTTTTATGGAAAAAAACGATGTACGAAAAAGAGTGAATGAAAATTAAAATTAAAAAAACTATCGTAATGAAAAGGAATTTTTATAAGTTATTTTCGTTTGGAAGGGAGTATTTTACATGTTAATTTCGCTAAGTTCATCAACACTGTTAACATTATTTTTTATCGCGCTTAGTGCTTCTTGGCTAAGTGGATTATTGTTTTTACATGCAAGGATGCCTTTACGTTTTGTTCATATCCATATTGGTATCGCTGCTTTGCCTTCATTGGTTTCTTTACTTGCACTTGTTAATCACAATGGAGATAGAGTTGTGGGGCCTTGGCATCTAGATACTTTAGCTTGGTTCATGGCTTTCTTCGTTCTTACAATTGGTTTAATCATTCAGCGATTTTCTGTACGTTACTTAATGGGAGACCGCTCATATCGAAAATACTTTGCACTTTTTACATTTACTACAGGTGTATCTTCGGTTGCATGGTTAAGCGATGATCTTCGCTTCATGATTATGTGTTGGGGAGCAACTCTTATAGGATTGGTTCTACTCATCGGGCTAAATAAAGGGTGGAAGGTAGTTAGTGAAGCAACAAAAATCTCAGGCTATTTATTTACAATAAGTTGGATTGCCTTGCTATCAGCTATCATTTGGTTGTTTCAAATAACTGGACAGTGGCAGTTAACATCAGTTTTAACGAATGAAAATGTAGCTCAATTTGGAACATTGGAGAAAACAGGAATTAACTTATTGATTATAGTAGCTGTGATGATTCCAGCAGCACAATGGCCTTTCCAAAGATGGTTAATTGAATCAGCTGTTGCTCCAACTCCTGTTTCTGCTATTATGCATGCGGGTTTAGTAAATGCTGGCGGTATCATGTTAACTAGATTTTCGCCACTTTTTCATGATGATATTGCACAAATCATTTTACTCATTTTCTCTAGTATTTCTGTCTTAATAGGTACAGGAATTAGTTTAGTCCAAGTTGATTATAAACGTCAGCTAGTAGGTTCGACGATTGCACAAATGGGATTTATGCTGATTCAATGCGCATTAGGGGCCTATTTAGCAGCTGTTATTCATTTAATTTTACACGGTTTATTTAAAGCCACACTGTTTTTACAAGCTGGTTCTTCCGTACAACGTTTTGATGGAGTGAAGCAATCTAATGAAAAGATGTCCAATTTATGGATTATGTTCGGACGTGTTTTAGGATTATTTATAGCAATTGCTTTCTGGTTTATGACTTCTGGAGAGGGGTATGAATTAGTTAGTGCGTTAATCTTAGGATGGTCATTATACTTTTCGTGGAAACAGCTTGTTGTTTTTGGAGAGGGAAGAATGGGAAGAATTGCTGGCTTAATAGTTTTGAGTGGATTTTCTCTCATTTACTTTACTGTTCATAACTCTCTTTATAAATGGTTGCATACTGACATGTATCAAAGTGTTCAACCCTCAGCTCCAGCCGTTATTTTTGTTATATGTATCTTACTATTTAGTAGTGTTATTTGTACTTTCGTTACTCGTAATCAATCTTCTACTTTATTCGCTGTACTTTATCTTTGGTTAGTTCGAGTAGGTGAGGCGAGACGAAAGTCAGTAGAAAGTCACCCAAGCTATCTGAAACATTATGTATCAAAGGGAGGTAATTCGTGATGAGCATACAGTCAATCGTAACGAAAGAAACTTTAAAAAAGAAAGATACAAACATTGAAATACAAGAAAAGAATATGAATGATTTAGTTGAATCTGCTAGCCGAGTGATTGCACCACTTTGGCCTATCTCTACATTCGCAGCTCATCACCCTTGGATGGGGCTTGAAAAGCAATCATTTGAACAAGTCGCAAATTGGTTAAAAGAAGCTCGTAATGTAGATATTTATCCTAGTGCCTCCATGATTCATTCGGCAAAGGCGAAAGGTGAGATTGAGGAATCATTTTTACAAATAGGCTTGTCTCGTTGGCTTGATTCACAATCTTTTCATATTCCGCGAGAGACAGCAGAGCGTTTTTGCCAAGAAGCTTTAAAGTTAGAGAGATTACCTTCTAGTTTATTATCATCGCCAGAATTAAATAAATTAGCAGAAGAAATAAGTTATATAAATACAGGGAGTATGGAAGACTCTTCTATGCAACCAATCAGTTCACTTATAGAGAATCAAAAGGGTGACAACCTATCAGATGTTCTTAATTACCATATTATTAAATGGTGTAAATTATATCTTGATGACTCCGGATCAAGTTGGACGATGCCAAACCGAGAGAAAGGTTTGTATCGTGCATGGCATCACCTTATTACATTTGATCCAGCGCTCAGTAAAAATGAGCGTAAAGTTTTAAAAGATTGGCCACAGGATGCTCAGGGAGCTTTAACAAAAGCATTATCTGAACTAGGAATTCCTGAATCTAACAGGCAAGCTTACCTTGAAGGGCACTTACTTTCTTTGCCTGGGTGGGCAGGAATGATACGATGGCGCTCCCAACAATCAATTAAGGAACAGGCACTCGTTATAGAATATTTAGCAGTTCGAATTTCAATGGAGCTGGCTATTGTAAAACCTTATTTACCTTTAAAAAATCAAAAGGCTGAGAAAAAAGTTTCGATTGTCCCACTTATAGCTTCTTGGATCTATTGGGGGGATATTTCAACACGGGAATGGTTACAAATGTCTGCCACTGAACAAAGCGAATTATTAGCATTTGCTTATCGTTTTGATGAAAATACTCGTAAGAAACTTTGGCTGGAAGCTTGGGAACAGACGCATGCAGAGCAATTAAAGAAGAAGATTTCTTCTAAACAACGTGCAACGAATGATAAAAAGCGTGTAGTAGCTCAATTAGCATTTTGTATTGATGTCCGTTCAGAACCGTTTCGTCGCCACCTTGAAAAATTAGGTCCGTTTGAAACGTTTGGAATAGCTGGCTTCTTTGGGTTACCAATTGCGACTACTGAACTAGGCAGTAATAACAGCCATCCTTCTTTGCCAGTTATATTAAAACCGAAACATCAAATAAAAGAACTCGCGGATGAAAATGAATATAAATCTTATGAGCAACGTAAGAAGATAGACAGCTCAGTAAGTTATACGTTTAAGACGATGAAAAAAAATGTATTGACAAGTATGCTATTACCTGAGGTGAGTGGCCCTTTACTTGGTTTACAAATGATAACAAGGAGTTTTGTGCCAAGAAGAGTAGGTGGCTTCATTCGTAACCTTCGTAAAAATATGTTACAAAAACCTAATACAACATTCTCACTTAATCATGTCCATGATACAAAATGTGAGATACCTATCGGTTTTACGAAAGAAGAAAAAGTGAACTATGTGCGTCAAGCTTTAAAAATGGTGGGACTGACAGAAAAATTTGCTCCTTTAGTTGTAATGTGCGGACACAGTAGTCAAAGTACGAACAATCCTTATGCTGCAGCGCTTGAGTGTGGTGCGTGTGGCGGAGCAGCAGGAGGGTTCAATGCAAGAGTTTTTGCTACATTATGTAATCTTCCAGAAGTAAGAGAGGCATTGTCTGCTGAAGGCATTAAAATTCCTGAGGATACCATTTTTGCAGCAGCTGAACATAAAACAACAGTGGACGAATTGGAATGGATTTACGTTCCAGAACTTTCGGAAGCTGCGCAAGAAGCATTTGATAATATTGAGTCGGTTATGCCAAATGTGAGCCAACATGCAAATAGAGAGCGTTTAACACAATTGCCTAATTTTAAAATGAAAATAAAAAATCCGAGTAAAGAGGCACATCGATTTGCAGAAGATTGGAGTGAAATACGTCCGGAATGGGGATTAGCTCGTAATGCATCTTTTATTATCGGGCAGCGTGAATTGACTCAGGATTGTGACTTAGAAGGTAGGGCTTTCCTTCATAATTATGATTGGAAACAGGATGAAAATGGCGATATATTAGCTAGCATCATAGCGGGACCAGGAACAGTAGCGCAGTGGATCAATCTACAATATTACGCTTCAACTGTAGCTCCTCATTATTATGGTAGTGGAAACAAAACAACACAAACCGTTACGGCAGGTCTCGGTGTTATGCAAGGAAATGCAAGTGATTTGTTATCAGGCTTACCTTGGCAATCCGTTATGCAGTCAGATAGTGAAACGTATCACTCACCACTTCGTTTACTCATTGTAATTCAAGCGCCTACTAAATATATAGAACGTTTGCTAAATAATGATTTCACATTTCGAGAAAAAGTTCAAAATGGATGGGTCAGACTTGCAAGTGTTGATTCAGAGGGACGCTGGAAAAACTGGTAAAAATCATGTAATGAATCATTGTTACTAGCTTAAAAGTTTCATAAATACAATCATGAAGAAGGAGTGCTATATATGAGTTCAAAGCATAAAAAGGTTTTATTGTTAACAGAGATGGAACAAGGAATAGAGCCTATTATCCAACAAGTAACTAACATTCAACAAGAAAACATGTTGACTATACACAGCTACGATTCCGTAATTGTACATCCTTTTGGAGATATAATGAGATCTATTATTATTGCTATTTATGAAGAAAATGTGGAAGAAATTTTTGTTGTCGGAATAGAGGATAAAGAAACTAATGTAGTTAATCTACAAATTCAACGTGATTCTATAACAAATAACAAGGAACTAGACTATCTCTTTGAAAATTGTATGCCTGAATTTTCAAGTGGTAGCCTTGAGGAATGGCTAAGTGGAAAAGAAAATGTTAGTGAAAATATTGAGAAGAGTATAGATATGATTTGTCATCATCCACTAGTACCGTCTGATGTTAAAGTTCATGGTTTCAAGATTGATAGAACAGGGGAAAAAGAAACGGTTGTTAAAGTTTCTGTTAATAAAGTAGTGAAACAAATGTATTCTTATGTGTAAGTTATCGATAGATAAGCAACTTTTATTTGGTAGATACTATAATATGTTAAATATTTGGAGTTATTTCCTTTAAAAAGAGTAAAAGAAATCTTCTATAAATGGAGATCTTTTGCTCTTTTTATAATAAAAATAAAAAATTATTTGACGTTTTTTCGAAAAAATTTTTAAGACAAGGCTTTTAGGTTTATGAAAACCTTTATTCATGATAGCAAGATAATTTTGATAAGAAGTATATAGTAAGAATGATTTGGAGATACCGATGGGGATATAACTATTTTATTTAGGACGGTGCAATTAAAATGGATTTACAGAAAGGGAAATTATATTGGAACACGACTTTTTCTAATACACCTTCTTATCCTCGTTTGGACGAAGATATAAAATGTGACGTACTAATAATAGGAGCAGGAAGTTCGGGTGCTCAATCAGCATACTATTTGAGTGAATCAGATTTAAATATTGTTATCGTTGATAAAAGAAAGGTAGGACATGGAAGTAACCTTACAAATACAGCACTTATTCAATATTTAGGTGATAAGATGTTTTATGAACTTGTAAATACATTTGGGGAAGAGTATGCAGTTAAGCATATGAAATTATGTGAACAAGCTATTAATGATATTGAATATGCTGATCAAAACTTGCCTTATTGCTCTGACTTTAAACGACGTGACAGCTTATATTATGCAAGTTATGAAGAGGATATAAAGAAATTAGAAAAGGAACTGTATTATTTACATAAGCATGATTTTAAAGCGGTTTGGTTATCAGAAAAACAAATTGGACAGAGATATCCATTTAAAAAACGTGCAGCTATTTATACGTATAATGATGGTGAAATAAATCCTTATAAATTTACACATAGTTTATTAGAACAAGCCTCTAATAAAGGAGTTCACATTTATGAAGATACAGAGATTGTTGGCAAAAAGTTAGAGAAAGAATGTGCTATCTTTTATACAAAGGAGGGCAATTCTATTACTGCCAATAAAGTAATTGTGGCTGCAGGATATGAAGGATTGGAATTTAAAAAGGAAAAGAACGCTACACTGATTAGCTCATATGCAATTGTTACTAATCCTGTGGAAGATTTATCTTCTTGGTATAAACGCACTCTCATTTGGGAAACTGCGAGACCATATATTTATATGAGAACTACTGTAGATAATAGGATTATTATAGGTGGATTAGATGAAGATACAAACATTGCTCAAGAAAGAGATTCAAAATTAATCCATAAAAAAGAGAAATTAGTGAATGAATTTAATAAGCTCTTTCCCAATATAACAGTTGAACCTGAATTTTATTTAAGTGCTTTTTATGGTGGTACTCATGATGGTTTACCTATAATTGGAATGTATGAAGAATTTCCAAATTGTCACTTTATCTATGCGTATGGAGATAATGGATTAGTTTATAGTATGGTACTTTCTAAAATTGTTCGAGATATAATTATTAACGGTTCAAGTCCAGATTTGAGTTTATATTTACAAACTAGACCAAAACTAAATGAGTAAACTGCATGTATACAAAATCATAGTAGTAAGGAGCTTATTTAGGATTCCATTATAAAAAAAGCTATTTTAAATGTATTAGTTTCATGTGACTATTTGTTATGTTTATGAATGCTTAATTAAAGCATTCATAAACAATATTATTTGTTAAATCCATTCATTTTACTAAGTTCAGTTATTTGTATAATCCATTCTTTTTTTAGGTAGGGTAGAGTTGCTTGGATATGATGATATTCCCATTCTTCCTCAATGGTAGGGTAAAGATTAAATAAGTATTTTTCTTCATCATTTGTTACACTTGCTTTAGGATTGCCAGTAAGTTTAAAATAAATGTCGCACCATCGGCTATAGTTTGTTAACATGAATAAAAAATTAGGACATGTGAATTCGATGAGGTATATTTCTTTCTCTAATTGAATATCTGATAGTAATTCTCTTGCAGTCTCATAAGTAGGCTTCTTTTGGTAACCATTGCATGAATGCCATGCCCAAATGGGTAAATCTATAATAAAGTCAATACCTTTCTGTTTCATGCGTCTTACAATGTATTTATATGCTGTGCAATCTTCTTTACTAACAAAAATAGGATCGGCTATAAGCTTACCTTCATTCAAAAGTGTATTTATGGCATTTTGGTTTTGAAAAGTCCATAGGATTGTTGAATCTATAGATGTATTTAAGTTTGATTGTTTATAAAATTGTTTTTTCATCTTTCTCTCCATTTTCTTTTTTATTTTATAAGAGTTTAAGATAAGTACAAAGTGCATTATATTTTTATCTTTATTAAGAGTTGGAAAAATCCATTAAAGATAGAAGAGTTTGTTTGCAATTACAAAAAATGATTCTTATAATCATTTAAAAATAACAGAAGTATTTGTTCTAATAAAGAATGAATTGTGCTTTAAGAATTAGAAAGGATAGCCATGCAAAATAAAATCATCGTTATGTTTCAAAAAGATTTTCGTTTATATGATAACCCAGCTCTATTTGAAGCGGCTCAGTCCGGTGAGGTTGTTCCGGTATATGTACATGATGAAACTTTTTCAATAGGAAGTGCGTCAAAGTGGTGGCTACACCATACTATAATAGATGTAAAGAGGCAACTTGAGGCATTGGGATCTACTTTAATAATCCGCAAAGGAAATACACTGGAAGAAATACTTTCTCTCATAAAACAGTTAGGTATAACGGCTGTATATTGGAATATTTGTTATGATCCGGAAAGATTACAATTTAATCAAAAAATGAAAATGATGTTAGAAGATAAAGGTATTACCTGTAAGGAATTTAATTCGCATTTATTATTAGAACCGTGGATTATTAAAAAGAAAGATAACACTGAATATAAGGTTTTTACGCCTTTTTATAATGCATTTCAAAAGCAGGTAATATCTAAACCTATTAGTAAAGTGCAGAGTATAAAATGGGGAAGTTCTTTACCAGCAAGTTTATCTGTTTCAGAATTACACTTGTTGCCGACTATACCGTGGACATCTCATATGGAATCAATATGGGAGCCTACAGAAGAAGGGGCATACAAAACATTCAAGAAATTTTTCTCTAGCAAATTAGTCTCTTATAGTGAAGGAAGGGATTTTCCAAATCAAAATGCTCATTCGATGTTGGCACCGTACCTTTCATTTGGTCAAATATCAGTAAAGCTAATGTATCATTACTTAATAAATAAAAGTAACGAAAAACAATGTAGTCTTTTTGAACAACAAGTGAATAGCTTTATACGTCAATTCATTTGGCGAGAGTTTTCTTATTATTTGCTATATCATTATCCATTTACAGTATATAAACCTCTTAATAAGAACTTTGAACATTTTCCGTGGAATAATGAAGAGGAGTTATTAAGAGTGTGGCAGAAGGGCGAAACTGGTTATCCGTTTATTGATGCAGGAATGCGGGAGTTATGGCAAACAGGTTTTATGCATAACCGAGCAAGAATGGCTGTGGCTTCTTTTCTTGTAAAGCATTTGTTAATTCCGTGGCAAGAAGGGGCAAAATGGTTTATGGATACATTACTAGATGCTGATATTGCAAATAATACAATGGGGTGGCAATGGGTTGCTGGAAGTGGAGCAGATGCATCACCGTACTTTCGTATTTTTAACCCGATCACACAAGGTGAAAAGTTTGATAAAGATGGGGAGTATATAAGAAAATGGGTACCAGAATTAAGAGATATGCCTAATAAATATATACATAAACCGTGGGAAGCACCTGAGCATATTTTACAAAAAGCCAATATAAAGCTAGGAGATACATACCCTTTGCCAGTTGTTGATCATAAGGCAGCACGAGAGAGAGCCCTTTGTGCATATAAAAGTATGAAAGAATTTATATAAAATACACGAGTCAATATGAATTTGATATGTAAAGGTTATAATATCTATTTACGTATTAAAGTTGTATTCATTGAAAGAGCATACGAATCATATAGAGTTTCTAAAACCTTCTATTAAAAAGGAGAATGTTTATGAAAAAATCTAGTATTATAGTATTTTTACTAACATATGGTTTGTTTTATGTTTCTAGTGTTTTATATCCTATTGATCGTACTTGGTATGATGTGTTAGAAAAGCCGTCTTGGACACCTCCTGGTATGACAATCGGAATGATATGGGTTGTATTATTTGGACTTATTGCATTATCAGTTACAATTATTTACAACAACTATGGATTCAAGCCAAAAACATTTTGGTTTTTATTCCTTTTAAATTATATATTCAATCAAGCGTTCAGCTATTTTCAATTTAGCCAAAAGAATTTGTTTTTAGCAACAGTAGATTGTTTACTAGTCGCTATTACTACGTTACTTCTCATTATGTTTTCTTCCAATTTATCTAAAGTATCGGCATGGTTGCTAATCCCGTATTTTTTATGGACTACATTTGCTACATATTTATCTTGGACCATTTATAGTATGAATTAAAGACGTAAATGAAAACTTGAGCATAATAAAAATGCTCGAGTTTTTATGCTTATTAATGATAATCTAAAGTATAGAATATATACATCTTAGGGAGGCCATATGTGTGAAGAAATGGATAAAAATTACGCTGTACTCTTTACTTGGTATTTTACTTATAGGAAGTATTAGTTTTTTTGTTTGGTCTCAGTTTAGTTACAAACCGACGAAAGAGGCTTTGTCGTTAGTGGATGATAAAAAAGATGAAGATTATATAGCTTTTGGAGAGAAAGATGCGAAAATAGGTGTTATTTTTTATCAAGGAGCGAAAGTAGAAGCCGAGGCTTATAGTTATTTAGGAGAAGCTCTTGCGAAAGATGGACATTTTGTAGTAATGCCTAAATTACCATTAAACTTAGCGATACTTGGAATCAATGAGGTAGATAGTGTAATTGAAAAGTATCCGGAAGTTCAAAAATGGTATGTTGCGGGGCATTCAATGGGCGGAGCTATGATTTCTAAGTATGCCTTTCAACATGAAGAAAAGGTAGACGGGATTATTTTCTTAGGTTCGTATCCTGCAGATGACTTCTCTACTAAGTCGATTCCAATGTTATCAATTTACGGGGAAGTAGATGCTTTAGCAACTGTAGAAAAAATAGAGAACAATAAAAAGTTAATGTCAAAGAATACAACTATGCACATGATAAAAGGGGGCAATCATGCTCATTTTGGCATGTATGGCGAGCAAAAAGGTGATAATGCGAGTTTAATTACGCCAAAAGCACAACGAGATGAAACAGTGAAAGTAATGGAAGAATGGCTATTGAAACAATGATAACGAATTTAATAAATCTACCGAAAGAATTCTCTAAACGATAGGTGGGAGAGATAATAAAGAGCCAACTCGTACGAATTGGCTCTTTTATTTATTTGCCATCTCCAATTGTCCCCTTATTTTCTCCGGAATATCCTTTTCAGCGATAAGATCGTAAGAATACACATACTTTCCTTTTACATGAATTTTCAAGTAAGTTTTTCTTATAAAATCATTAGGGGTGTTCGTTCCCACTTTATATTCTTTCTCATTGCTTAATTCATCGACATCTTTTAGTGAGTAAATAGCCTGGCCTTTATAATGATAATCTGGAATGCCATACCCCTGCGCAACGGCGTATACATTTTTTTCTTCAGCAATCGGATTAAATCTGTCTAAATCCCCGCGTAATATGAAAGGTAGTAAGTATATAGGAAGACCTATTCCTATTATGCAAATTACAAATTTCTTCATGATCGTTTCTCCTCTTGTTAAATTACTTATTTTAAGTATAGGAAAAAATTCTTATGAATTTAGAAGTGAATTTCTTAAGTTTTTCTTAAATAGGTGTTTAAAGGAGGGATAACAGTGTATGGTTATTCTTTCATGCAAATCGTATTATTTTTTATCCCGCGAAAATGTTTTTTTCATTAGATAATTACTTTACCAAGAATCGGGATGTTTGCGGATACATTTATTTTTGGGATACATAATTATATTTAGAGAATACCCAGTTACAGTATTTGAACTTTTAATAAGAAGGGATGCGAAGGAATGAACTCACAGAGACAAGGCTATGCAGGCTGGTGGCAAGGCGGACACGGTGGTTGGCCGGGTGGACACGGTGGTTGGCAAGGTGGACACGGTGGTTGGCAAGGTGGACACGGTGGTTGGCAAGGTGGACACGGTGGTTGGCAAGGTGGACACGGTGGTTGGCCGGGCGGACACGGTGGTTGGCAAGGCGGACACGGTGGTTGGCAAGGTGGACATGGTGGTTGGCAAGGCGGACATGGTGGTTGGCCGGGCGGACACGGTGGTTGGCAAGGCGGACATGGTGGCTGGCAAGGCGGACATGGATATTAAAAAGATACTATAAAATCATTTTTTTATGCAAAGTTTGTATATTTAGTATGATTGTATATTTTCATTTGTATAGTAAGGATATAATGAAAACAGCAAAAAAATCCTGTGAAGTAAGGATTCTATACGTAAAATGAAAGCAGTGGAAATGTCAAAAGAACAAAAGACATCGCTTTTTATTATTCAAGGAGAACGAGACTATCAAGTTCAATCGAAAATCGAAATCCCTCTTTGGAAAGAATAACTAAAAGAACGAGGTAACGTTGATTATCGACTATATCCAAAGTTAAATCATTTCTTTACAGAGGGTGATGGGGAAATAAGTAAACCAGATGAATATTATGTCCTGCTAATATCCCCGAGTATGTTATAAATGATATTGCTGCTTGGGTGCAAGGAAGATTGCAATTAAATTAGCAACCATATGTTTTAATAAAGACTTTCTTTCTGCGATTAAAATAGAAACATTACTATTAGGTTATATTTTTTAAAAACACTCTTTGAAAAGGAGTGTTTTTTATTTTTCTAAATAGAAATTTTCTATAAAATAAGGGACATGCCTTTTACACAAATCGTTATTTGTAACACTGCTATCAAAGGAAAGTGCTCGTGACATCTCTTTAATATTCAAAAACATTAATAATCTATCGTGTGAAATTTTTTGAAAATTTAGGTTTAACATTTTTAAAATAGGTGTATTACATATTACATAACAACTAAATAAAAAATCTAAAGGAGGAAAAATAAGATGCATAAGAATGAAAGAAAACCGGTGGTTCATGAATATGATAATGAACAGGAAGTAGTTATGAAAGTAAAAGAGCTAGAATTGCAAGGGATTCACCAAGATGACATTTACGTCTTAACACATGAAAAACATATAACAAAAAAGATTGCGGATGATACAAACATAAATACGATTGGAGTAAAAGAACAAGGATTGGGCACAAGTATTATCAACTTTTTCTCCAAAAAAGGGGACGAGCTCCGAAATCAAATGGAAGAAATGGGGTTGTCGAAGGAGGAAGCTAACTTATATGAAGAAAAACTAGATCAAGGGAGAATTTTACTCCTAGTAACAGATGAAACACTAACGGCGAGTGATAGGCAACCGCAAAACTATCATTCTCTCTAATAGATTGCAATAGGTAAGGTAATTATTTTAGCTTGTAGCATGGAAGAAAATAAAAGTGGAGAAGGGTGAGAAAAAATGAAACATACAATATTTAAATACGCTATGATTGGGATTACGACTGGAGTTATAGTCTCCTTATTAAAAAAGGAAAATCGGAAAGCGATACAAACAAAAGGAAAAAGCGTAAAAGAAAAATTGCAAGAAGGAAACATAAAGGAAACATTGGAGAAGGTAACCGAAACAAGTAAACAATTCTCTGTAACTGCAGCTAATGTTGCAAAACAAACATTACCACAACTGCTTACAGCCACACCAGTTGTCATTTCTACCATTAAAGACTTAACAGAAAACGAAACGAACAAAAAGAAAACAGATGAAAAGGATAACGAAATAAATCAAAACAGTAAGGACATAGACGGAGAAAAAACGAAAAATGAAAAGAAATATATGAAAGAAGAGAGTGCTTAGATTTAATTCTAAAAAGAGAAAGTGAGGAAGAAAGTATGAAATCTCTGTATGCAATTGATGTAGGAATTGGTTTTACTAAGCGGGCATATCGACAGGATGTAGATTCTGAGGTGACGATTAAGAGTGAAGCTTCCACACTAGCCCCTGTACCTAATCATGATGAAAGTGAAGATTTAACAAAGGTAAGTTTTATAGATTTAGACTTTGCATACTATATGGGAAATGAAGCGCATCAATCTGACGCTTCATTGCTTCCTCCATTTGACGAAGAAATAGAAAATTATTATGAAAGCGAACGGTTTAAACAACAAATATTTGGTTGCATTGCAAAGGATTATAAAGAAAATGTCGTGTTACCTTTAGTTGTTACCGGGCTTCCTGTCACTTATTTTGGTAGTCAGCATGAGCAATTACAACGTGCACTAAAAAAAGAAACTTCTGTGCAAATTGATGGAAAATTTATTACTATTACGGTGGAAAATGCTTTAATTCTTCAGCAACCGGTCGCTTTACATGCCTATTTCTTAAAAGAGGGAATCATTCAGGAACGAGATCGTATCTTAATTATTGATGGTGGATTTCGTACATTAGAAATGACAGATATGAAACAGAATGTCATTTTAAATCATTATGAGACGGAACTAGGATGTAGCAAGCCTTTGAAAAATATTAAGAATATCGTGCAGAATCATGCGGGTGAAAGTAATCAATTGCATATTAACGATATGCCAAACATATTAGAAAAAGGATATGGAGGTCGAGAAGAAGATACTCAGACAAGTCAGGTTCATACTTTGATTCAAAAAGAGTTGGATGCACACTTCCAAGACGTTATGCGTGTATTACAAGAACAATTTAAGTTAGACCAGTATGACACTATTATTTGGACAGGAGGAATAGTAGATCTCCACAAAAAACGAATTGAAAAAATGCAAGGTGAAATTTCTTCTTTCCGTATGGTAGACGCTTCGAAAGAGGCTGCACTTCATGGATACTACATGATTGGAAGTCAAGTATTTGACGACATCACCAATCAATCTGTATATGAATCTAAATTATAATAACGACCAAAATGGAGTTCGTTGAATAGACGTGCCAAATTATTTAGTTTCTTTTCCATATATAATAAATTCTTTATAAGAAAAGATAAAAAGTGCTTGTATAGAGGAAATGTTTAAATTTGAGAATAAAAATAGCTAATATATAGGGGGTCTTCCTTTTAATAGAATAAGACCTCCTATGCCATTTGTTTTGTAATTTAGTTGATCTAAAAACTTTTCCTCCAAGACATGAATACCTACATACAAATTTCATATTACGGATATGATTCGATCAAACATAAAACTGTTCAGAAAGGAAGAATAATATGGAATGCATAAAAATGCCGAAATGGAGTTGGTATCATGTGAAAACTAGTGAGCTTGAAAAACTTTCTTCTATAATTCTTCGTGATGTAACATCTTATTTCTCTCAATTTGTAAAGAAAATAAGTTCCCCTTGTGAAAATGGATTATATGTTTATACATTATCACCAAGTCAAACTTGTGTATATGGTTCGTTTTTATATGATCAAGATAAAAAGGACGCCAAAATTCAAAAATTTCTTCATTATTTCGTAGCTCATGGAATACTCATAACAGTCCAGGAAAAAGAGGAAGGGGACTTTCAGAAATTAATACATAATGCCTCTTTTAGTGCAAAAAATTGTAATAGTTCCGCTGAAGGATTATGTGCTATCTTATCAATGTTTATATCTCACTATTTGCGAAAGGTTGACTATTTCGAAAACAATTTCAGAAATGTATTATGGGATTTTTATCATCATAATAACATAGCAGTTTTAGAAAGAATTTATCATATTCGTCATGAACTATTTATGAACACACATGTGTTTCGCTTAATACAAGAAGTGTTACAAGGCCTGAAAGAAGCTTGGTTAGAAAACTTAACAAACACTCTTTGTTATAAGCAAACAAACGTAAAATTAGAGCGTGGATTACAACTTGTTAAAGAGTACCAAGAAGAATTGGACACGATGATTCATTTACAAGAAGTTGTTTCTTCACATCGTGGGAATGAGATTATGAAAGCTCTTACTGTATTAACTGCTGTAAGTACGCCTTTGACGGCCTTAGGAGCATTGTGGGGGATGAATTTTAAATATATGCCTGAACTAGAATGGAAATATAGCTATTTAATTGCTCTCTTATTTATTATTTTCACAACAGGAGGTATGTATATGTATATGCGATTCAAAGGGTGGACAGGTGATTTATTACGAGTAAAGAAAAAGAAATCTTTTTTTAAATCTAATTAATCTTGTTTATAAAATATATGATAGATATATAGTTAGTAATATTTATTAATTGGGATAGTATCATTTCGATTTTACAATAGAGATATCGCTGCTTTCAGCAAAACAGACTTCAGAGGCGATTTAGCCAAGATTAATATACCTACCCTTGTTATTCATGGTGATTCAGATGCAACTGTACCATTTGAATATAGTGGGAAATTAACACATGAAGCACTCCTATTATTCTTAAAGGACTGATTAAAACTATATCATTGTTAATTGATACATGATAAATAATTTGCAATTCCATCATATTTTTTCTAATAAATGGAAATACCTAAAGGTGAATAATTTTGAGGAGGTTTTCAATTATGGAAGAAAACCAGGACATGAATTCTCTAGATGAACAAGACGTGAAACGTGAGACATTGACAACACGACAGGGGCACCCTGTGAAGGATAATCAAAATATCCGAACAATTGGGAATCGTGGTCCAGCAACACTTGAAAATTATCATTTCATCGAAAAAATTTCTCATTTTGATCGAGAAGAGGTTCCAGAACGTGTAGTACATGCGCGAGGAGCTGGAGCATTTGGGTATTTTGAAACGTATGGAAAAGTTGGAGATGAGCCGATAGAAAAATATACTCGTGCGAAAGTGTTTTCGGGGGCTGGCAAAAAAACACCGTTAATGGTTCGTTTTTCTACAGTAGCTGGAGCTAAGGACTCACCAGAAACAGCAAGGGATCCACGAGGTTTTGCAGTGAAAATGTATACGGAAGATGGTAACTGGGATTTAGTAGGGAATAATTTAAAAATTTTCTTTATTCGTGATGCGATGAAGTTCCCAGATATGATTCATGCGTTTAAGGTTGATCCGGTTTCGAATGTGGCGAATCCTCAGAGAATGTTTGATTTTGTTTCTCGTACCCCGGAGGCAACGCATATGATTACATTTTTATTTTCTCCATGGGGTATTCCAGCAACATATCGCCATATGCAGGGATCTGGTGTGAACACTTATAAATGGGTAAATGAAAAAGGCGAAGCGGTATTGGTGAAATATCACTGGGAGCCGAAGCAGGGAATTCGAAATTTAACACAAGAAGATGCAAACAGTATTCAAGCAATGAATGTTAGTCATGCAACACAAGATTTATATGAAGCAATTGAGCGCAAAGATTATCCAGAGTGGGAGCTATTTGTACAAATTATGGAGGATGATTATCATCCAGAACTCGATTTTGATCCTCTTGATGATACGAAGCTTTGGCCAGAGGAGCAGTTCCCCTGGTTACCAGTAGGACGTATGGTTCTTGATCGTAATCCAGTTGATTACCATTCAGACATTGAACAAGCTGCTTTTGGTACAGGAGTACTTGTGGATGGCATGGATTTCTCAGACGATAAAATGCTACAAGGTCGTACTTTCTCTTATTCAGATACGCAACGTTATCGCGTTGGTGCAAACTATCTACAATTACCTGTTAATGCACCTAAAGCACCTGTTCGTACAAATCAACATCGTGGTCAAATGGATATGCGTAATCCGAAAGAGTCTGGAGAAAATCCGCATATTAACTATGAGCCATCTATGCTGGGTGGTTATAAAGATGCAAAACAAGAAAAGCACCATCCACACCAACCAACTTACAATGCGGCTGCTATGAGTGCACCAATCGATCGTCCTAATAATTATGGTCAAGCAGGTCACACGTATCGTAGTTTTGAGGAGTGGGAACGAAATGAGTTGGTTAAAAATCTATCTGAAGCACTTGCAGTATGTGACAAAAGAATTCAGAATGCGATGATTGAACACTTCACACAAGCTGATGAAGATTATGGCCGTCGTGTTAAAGAAGGTATTGAAAAGAAAATGAAAGAAGCTAAAACGGAAAACAAACTTCCAGGCCGCGAAGTAAGTAAATCAAAATATGGCCAAGGTTCATTAGCTGCAAACGAAGCAACAAAAGATGCAGTAAAGAAAAGCCATGAATCAGATGCTTATTAATTGAAGTGAGCACAGTAGAATACCTAGAGATTCCGTGAAAATAGTTAGGTATCCTTCCATATGATTGTTAAAATGTTTTTTTATATGAGAAGTACTAAATATCATAAGATAGTTCATAAACAAATAAAAAATAAAGTTTCAAAAAGATGCTCTTGGATAAATCCAGGAGCATCTTTTTGAATGCGGCGTAGTGCACCACTGTAACCAATTTAAAGAATCGAAATCTTCTATAACGAAATTTTTGCTCATTTTTAAATATTGATATTGAAATGTTAGGTTGATAAATCTCTATTAGTTTCGAGTTGAATATTTTTCTTAACGGCTAAAATTTATGGATTAGAGTTTTTTGTCTCTTAGGTGGATTGCTATATTACTATCAAGATAATATTTTGAATAATCCTCAAAATAAAGAAATGTTTTTGTCAGAAAACGATAAAATCTTATTAATTTTTATAATTAGTAGAATTTTTATAGAAATAATCCTCTTAATATATTAAAATAACATCGTATTATGTAAGATTTTAATTATTAGGGGAGAGAAATTTTATGTTGAAAAAAATCATTCCAGTTGCTTTAGCATTAAGTACAGTTACTTTTACTAGTGTATTCGCTGTGCCTTCAGCCCAAGCAAGTACAGAACCAAACCGCTACATAGATGTGCAAATGCTCGGGATTAACGATTTTCATGGGCAACTAGACACAGTAAAAAAAATTAACAATAAAGATGCAGGGGGAATCGAGTACTTAGGGGCTTATTTACGCGATCGTGAAAAACAAAATCCGAATACATTAAAAGTACATGCTGGCGATGTTGTTGGAGCAAGTACTCCTGTTTCAGCATTATTACAAGACGAACCTACCATTGAATTTCTAAATGATTTAAAATTCGATGTTGGAACTATAGGAAATCATGAATTTGATGAAGGTGTTGAAGAAATGAAACGCCTTATTTATGGAGGATACCATGAGAAAACAGGGAAATTTAAAGGTGCAAAATTCCCATATGTTGCCGCAAATTTCTATAATAAATCCACTGGTCGTTTATTTTTACCACCATTCACTATAAAAAAGGTACAAGGAGTTCCTGTTGGATTTATCGGAGTCGTAACAACGGATGTGCCTAACCTTGTTATGCCTACTATGCTAAAGAATGTAGAAATTACAGATGAAGTTGAAGCTATTAACAAATCCGTAAAGCAATTAAAAAAACTAGGCGTTAAATCTATCGTTGTTCTTGCACATAACGGGGGGACAACAGATGGGAACGGCGTAACAAATGGTGATATCGTCCGATTAGCAAATGAGACTGATCCAGAAGTCGATGTTATTTTTGGTGGGCATAGCCACACTTATGTAAATGGAACTGTTAATAATAAACTTGTCGTACAAGCAAATTCTTACGGTATGGCTTTTGCTGATGTTGATGTAAAGATTGATCGTAAAACACAAGATATTGTTGAGAAAAAAGCAGAAATTGTTACAACTTACCATGAAGGCATGGAGCCTGATAAAAAAATAAAGAAGAAGATGGAGAAATATCAAGCAAAAATCGCACCTCTTGTTAATGAAGTTGTAGGTAAGTCTATTGCTCCACTAGATCGCAAACTAAATACGGCTGGTGAATCTACTCTTGGAAATTTAGTTGCTGATGCCCAGCGTGCAACAATGCAATCTCAAATTGCACTTATGAATCCTGGTGGTATTCGTAATGACTTAGATGCTGGTGATATTACATGGGGAGAGATATATGGTATTCAACCATTCGGAAATCAATTAATAAAAGTAAATTTAACGGGTCAAGATATTCGTGATATTTTAAATCAACAATGGCAAAAAGACATAACAAGAATGCTTCAAATTTCAGGGATCCAATACACTTGGGATGCAAACAAACCTAATGGAGAAAAAGTAACAAGTATTCACCTAACAAATGGAGAAGAAATTATTCCTTCTAAAACTTACAGCGTCGTTGCGAACGCATTTTTAGCTTCAGGTGGAGATGGATTTGTATCCTTTAAAAACGGTAAAGATGCTGAAACAGGACCAACTGATTTTGAAGCATTAGTAGATTACATAAAAAAATCAAAAGAACCAATTCAGTCTATTATTGATGGAAGAATTCAAAAAAAAAATTAGGTTTTTATTAATCTCAAAAAAATAGATTACCTATGCACTATACTTTTTCGTGTGCAGGTAATCTATTTTTTTGATTTGAAATAGAGTTTTACCGTGGCTAATAGGTATACCGTCTAGATGCAGAATGCCGAAAAAAATGAAATTTGTATAATTGCTAATTCATCCGTAACTATCATTGTTTTGTTTGATAGTAATGGAGTACGGCCACACATCCATCAACTTAAGAGTTGGGACTATTCTAGAGATTAAAAGCACGTTAGCATTTTCTTAATTAATGGGAAAGAGTGACATACTTTTTAGGAATATGCATAAAAAACAAGGGGTGTCATTATTTGCCGAAGATTTATCTCAATAAAAGTCTCCCAATACACTTAATCAATTCACTAAATTAGAGTTGAGTTTTTGGTAAGAAGGGAACCATATGTTTCGAAAGAAATGTAGAAATTTCTATAATAGTTTCCTTCAGTTCCTTATCTAGCTTGAGTGCATCTGGGAGTAGTATCGCCTATCAAATTAAGACCATAGACAAGATGAACTTTCGTCTATTAGAACTGAAATATTCTTAATATAGAGGCATACTAGATTATGATGTTTTTCCGTAACAAATATAGTTAAAAATTTCAGGTTTAGAGAGAATTATAAAGGGTATACATACAATATAAAGAGTTGATTGGAGATGAATTTTATGGTGAATGAGTCTATAAAATTTGTATTCTTACTTTAAATAAAAAGGGGGCTAGTATACATGAATAAATGGTTAATAAATAAAAAAATCCTATTTATTTTGTAAACGAGGGGCGTGTGGAAAATGAAAAATATGAAACGCAAGCTAGGAACCTTTGCACTCACAATGACTGGGATTGGCTCGATTTTAGGGTCTGGCTGGTTATTTGGTGCATGGAAGGCTGCTAAAATATCAGGAGGGGCCGCTATCTTTTCTTGGCTCTTAGGAATGATTGTAATATTATTTATTGCCTTACCATATAGCGAGTTAGGAGCTATGATTCCGGAGGCTGGCGGAATGGTAAAATATACCCAATACTCACATGGAGATTTCGTAGGATTTATTGCTGGATGGGCGAATTGGATAGCCATCGTCTCAGTTATTCCAGTTGAAGCTATAGCCTCAATACAATATATGAGTTCATGGCCTTGGGAGTGGGCAAGTTGGGCCAAGGATTTAGTAGACAATGGGATGTTGACTTCAAAAGGTCTTGCAGCTGCTTCTTTACTTATTATTATATATTTCTTTTTAAACTATTGGACTGTTAGTCTATTTGCAAAAGTAAATTCTCTAATTACTATATTTAAAATCGTAATTCCTGGTCTTACAATTGGTGCATTGCTATTCGTTGGATTTCATGGAGAAAACTTTACTAGTCATCAGGACTTTCATGTATCTAATTGGTCAAATGTATTAACTGCTATGGCAACATCCGGTGTTATTTTTGCATTCAATGGTTTTCAGAGTCCAATTAATATGGCTGGTGAAGCAAAGAACCCAGGGAAATCCATTCCTCGGGCAGTTGTAGGATCTATTTTAATTTCAACTATAATATATGTATTATTACAAATTGCGTTTATCGGCGCTGTAAATCCTAATATGATAATTAACGGATGGTCAAATTTAAATTTCAATTCACCATTTGCTGATTTAGCAATAGCACTAAATATTAATTGGTTAGTTATTGTATTATATTTAGATGCTTTTGTATCCCCTTCTGGTACAGGTACTACTTATATGGCAACCACATCACGCATGCTGTACGGAATGGAGAAGAATGGATATTTCCCTAAAGTTTTTGGGAAATTACATCCTACATATGGTGTGCCTAGATTTGCCATGATGTTTAATTTAATGATTTGTTTTGTTTTTTTATTTTTATTTAAAGGATGGGGTGTTTTAGCTGAAGTGATTTCAGTAGCTACATTAATTTCATATGTTACTGGACCAATAACAGTAATGACTCTGAGAAAAACTGCACCTAATTTTCATCGTCCTTTCTATATAAAGGGATTAAAAATTATCGCACCTTTAGGGTTCATTTTTGCATCATTAACATTATATTGGGCAAGGTGGCCATTAACAGGAGAAGTAATGTTTATTATACTTATGGGCTTACCTATATATTTTTATTATCAATTAAAAACAAAATGGGTTGGATTTAAGAAGAATTTTTTAGCTGGATTATGGATTGTGGGGTATTTATTATTTATGATTTGTATATCGTACATTGGAAGTGAAAAATTTGGCGGGTTAAATATTATAACTTATGGATGGGATATGGTACTTATTTCAATTGTTTCATTTCTATTTTATAGATGGGCTATAAATAGCGGATTTAAAACAAAAGATCTACAGGTAGCACAGAAGATTAATGGTAGAATTAGTTGAATAATATACATAAATTAGAAAAATAGATTTATCATGTGCTGGAGGTCAATCCGAATGGCATGGACTACCGTTGCTAAATAGTATGGACATGGAATTTAATGAGTATACGTAATAATAGCAAACAATAATAGTGGAAGCCGTAACGAATTATTAGTTCGTGATGCTGAAAGTGCAAACGATCAAATGAAATATAAAATCGCACAAAATTTCAATATATAACTTGATGGTCGATTCACTCGCTAATTATATAGTGTATGGATTAGAAGGAGGGATTATAATCTCTCCTTTTTTAATGGGAAAAATCTATGCTCAAATGGTTTTTAAGAAATTTTAAGTAAAAGTACAAACTACTCTTCTGGATGGGAAGAACTGAGCTAATAGTTAGAAATTCATTATTTTGATAAGAACATATTTAATAATAAAAAGTAGTTAGCAAAAGCTAACTACTCGGTAACCAATTTGTTCTAAAACAGGTTAGTTATATTTTGGACACATCTTTAAGAAAATATACAACATAACTAAAAACAGTAATCTATGTTAATTGCTTTAACAAACAAAGCAACAAGGGTCTAGTATTAATTGTAAAATAAATTAATTATTAAGTATTCACGATGTTAAAAACATAACAAAAGACATTTTTTATACCAATTTCGCTTCCTAATTATTTATTACATTTAATAATATAAATAATTTTATTAAAATAAATGATGCAAAGCAAATTAATTTAACTACTGTAGATGTTGAAGAGTTAACTTAAAGAGGTAAGGAAGATGTTTACTATTGCTTAGAAGAAATATCAGGATAGGCTTTATAAGGGGAAAGCTTCATTTCGTTTATATCAAAATTTGGGGGGAAAGAGATAAATGGTAGAAAGAATGAATGGATAAACAAATTCTCAAAAATCTTTATTACGTAGGGGGAAATCTATGGATAAGATAATAACGTTAATTTAAAAATTTCTTTTTTTATTTGTAACGTATTATTCTCGGAATGACATAATTCCTCCAAATAAAAGGGGAAATCAAATGTGAAATCATCGATAGATAGTATTCAAGAAAGTAAAAAATTAAAAAATCAACAAAAGGGAGAGAAAACAACATGGAAATTAATGTCTATTTTTCTAGTTCCCTTGCTTTTAAGTAACATATTACAATCAGTTGGACAATTATTTGGTATGGTGGTAGTAGGACGATGGCTTGGTGTGAATGAATTAGCTGCCATTTCAGCATTTTTCCCATTATTCTTTTTACTTGTTTCGTTTGTAATTGGAATTGGATCAGGTAGTTCGATTTTAATTGGTCAGGCATTTGGAGCCCGTAATGAAGATCGTTTAAAAGCCATTGTTGGTACGACGTTGACATTTACCTTTATAATAGGAGTTATTTTGGCAATAGTGGGAAATGTATTTGCTCTGAACATTATGCGTTTTATGGGTACGCCAGAGAATATAATTGATATGAGTGTGCATTATGCGCGTATTTTATTTATTTCTATGCCAGTTTTATTTCTATATTTCTCTTATACAACGTTTATAAGAGGTACAGGAGATTCTAAGACACCGTTTTATTTCTTAATTGTTAGTACAGTCTTAAATATAATTCTATTACCTATTCTAATTTTTGGTTGGCTAGGAATACCCAAACTTGGTGTGTACGGAGCTGCCTATGCTTCTGTTATCTCGACAGTTGTAACATTTATTGTTATGCTTATTTATTTAAAAAAGAAGAATCATCCACTGCAATTAGATGAGACCGTACGGAAATATCTTCGTATGGATTGGGATTTATTAAAACTATTATTACGCCTTGGAATTCCAGCGAGTATTAATATGATTCTTGTTTCGTTATCTGAGATTGCGGTAATCGCATTTGTGAATCGTTTCGGTTCTGATGCGACTGCTGCATATGGGGTTGTAAACCAGGTTGCAAGTTATGTTCAGATGCCTGCGGTTAGCCTTGGAATTACGGTATCTATTTTCGCTGCGCAATCTATTGGTGGGAAACAATTTAACCGATTACAGGAAGTTATTCGTGCTGGAATTATTATGAATTATATAATTGGTGGTATACTAATCGCTTTTATTTACTTGTTTTCAAGAGAAATCTTATCGTTATTCTTAACGAACACGAATACAGTTGAAATTGCGCATAGTTTGGTGATGATTACACTTTGGAGTTACTTAATTTTCGGTCATGCTCAAATTATTGGTGCAACAATGCGAGCAAGTGGAACTGTATTATGGCCCACTATTATCGGTGTCGTATCAATATGGCTTGTAGAAGTCCCTGTTGCTTATTACCTTTCTTATCATACAAATCTTGGTATAAAAGGAATATGGATTGGGTATCCAGCAGCATTTATTGTAAGTTTACTTTTGCAATATGGATATTATAAACTTTCATGGAAGAAGAAACGAATTTCACGACTTGTTAGTTAGAATAGAAGGTGAAAAATGATATTCTCTTATAAGTTGTCAGTTTTAGGAGTAGGACCATAACATCATCAAACGAATAAAACCGAGTTACCCTCAAACGGCAGTATGTTGGTTTTAATTGTAAATTCAATTTTACCCTTTCATAGTTATCTTTAGAAGTTCAACTCAATTTTTCATGTTGGGGAAGAATATATTTCTTAAATTGATAGGAATAGGACAGATTATATTTCGATTTGAGATTACGGACAATAAGGAGTTAAAAAAGCAAAAACAGCAAAAACAGCAAAAACAGCTATATACTATGTAGCTGTTTTTGCTTACATAAATTTAATTAGTAACCAGAGTCTTCTGAAGTAAGATTATCAAGCATTTTATAGTCATACTTTTGTAATGGTTTTTCAGCAGGCCCTTCAAGTACCTCTCCTGTATACGAGAATCGCGAACCATGGCATGGGCAATCCCAAGAACGTTCTCCATTGTTCCATTCAACTTCACATCCAATGTGAGTACAAGTTGTATCTACAATATGAAGTTTACCTTCTACATCCTTATAAGCTCCTTTTCTATGTCCATCAATATCAACGACAGCTCCTTCATCGTTAGATAAATCACGAATACATTTTTGAGGAATCTCTAACTTGCCTTTAATTAAGTGTCCAACAACATTGGCATTTTCGACTAAGAAATTCTTTAAACTAGGGTTCATGTGGAAACGAGAGGGAGTATATAATTCCCGATATTTGTTCTTTTCTTTTAATATGATGTCTCGAAATAAAAGCGCCGCTGCGGTTCCGTTTGTCATACCCCATTTTCTGTATCCAGTAGCAATTAATATATTTTTTTGATCGGATGTAATCTCACCGATATAAGGAATCTTGTCTAGTGTAATTAAATCTTGTGCTGACCAACGATATGGGATATTTTCAAGGCCGAAAACTTGTTGTCCGAATATTTCTAGTGCTTCATAATGTTTTAATATTTCGCCGCCTTGTCCCGTTTTATGACTTTCTCCAGAGATAAGAATGAATTCTTCTCCATTAATTGTTGTGGAACGGAGAGAACGTGTCGGTTCATCTACACTAATATACATACCACCTGGATAATTTGTTCTTGTCTTAGCAGCAATTATATAAGATCGGTCTGCATGCATTCTTGTAGAGTAAAGTCCTGCACCTTCATAAAAAGGGAAATGGGAACAAGAGAGAATATACTTCCCTGTAATTTGAGCTCCTCCACGGGTAAGAACCACAGGTTGCTCGCCTGTTTTTATATTTACTGCTGTGGTATTTTCAAAGATGTATCCACCTTTTTCTGTAATTATATTTGAAAGATGGGCTAAATATTTAAGTGGATGGAATTGTGCCTGATTTCTCATAACAAGTGCATTATGTATTTTTAAATCAATAGGAAGTTTGTTTACAAGCTCGCCTTCAATATGAAGCTCTTTATAAGCTTCTGCTTCTTTTTCTAACTTATATGCATATTCTTCTGTTGTGGCATACAGATAAGCATCTTGTTGAGTGAAATCGCAATCGATTTGATGTTTATTAATTGTAGTTTGAATGAATTTTAAAGCATCGATGTTTGCTTCGTAATACAATCTTGCGGTAGTTCTTCCGGTATATCTGATAAGCTCTTCATAAATCATATCATGTTGAGCAGTAATTTTAGCTGTCGTATGTCCAGTCGTTCCATTTAATAATTTGTCTGCCTCTATAACAGCGACTTTTAGACCTTCATTTACTAAAAGATAGGCAGAAGTAATGCCAGTAATTCCTCCTCCTACAATAATAACATCGACCTGCATGTCATTTTCTAAGGAAGGGTATTCAGGTAAATGAATACTGCTCGTCCAGTAAGATTCAGCATTATGTGGTAATTTCCCATCGTAATTATCGTTATTCTTCAATATAAATCCTCCATCCAAAGTTTTATAGTTCTATTATTTCCACTTATTGAAGAGGTAAACTTTGAGTCTAGAAAATAGCAAATTGTGATTGGACGCGTATTCAATTTATCTGTACTTTTGTATAAATAGAAACAAGTGATTTTAACAACATTAGGAATGGTTCGTGTAGTGTAATTTCATTTGTGTGATATAGCAAGAAGAATAATCGCATTAGAAAAAATCAGCAATGTAACCTGTTAAGCGTAAAACGAATCTTCAATATGTAAAGCGCAAAAAAACACTGAAGCGAAAAGCATTGGTGCTTTTGCGCTTTCGGGCATAGATGCTACTTCAACCCTATTATAGAAGCGATTTCGAATGTAAGGAATTTGTAAGGGATAGGTAAGAAAAAAGAGATTTTCATTGTGTAGGATAAAAATATAAGGAGGCGTGAAAGGGGGATAAGTACGGCCTACATATAAAACAATCAGTAACAAGAGTGTTTTGTGAAAATAATGAGTACAATGATTGCAAATACATTGTTGCCTTTTCATCAGTGGGAGAATGGATAATTGTGTGGTTCGTATAGGACACTGCTATCAACTATCTATACAATTTTAATAGAAGAGAGGAATTCTTTATGAAAACACGCAGTAAAATTACATGTGCAAGTCTAGCACTTTTAATAGCTGGAAGTTCTCTGTTATACGTAACACCAACATCCATTGTAAAAGCAGAACCTACGCAAAATGTAAATCGTACTTCCGTTAAGAAAGCAATGCGAGATGAACTGCAACTTGGATACCCGGGAATACTCGCTAGCATTTCTAAGGGTGGTAAAACTTGGATTTATACTGCTGGGATAGCGGATCTGAGAACTAAGAAACCAATGAAAGCAGATTTTCGCTTTCGCATTGGCAGTGTGACGAAAACGTTCATTGCAACAGTGCTCCTTCAATTATCTGGAGAGAACCGTTTGAATCTAGATGACTCCATTGAAAAATGGTTGCCTGGTGTCATTCAAGGAAACGGATATGATGGTAACCAGATTACAATCCGGCAAATCATGAATCATACAAGTGGTATTGCTGACTATATAAATTCAAAAGACTTTGATATTACGGATATAAAAAAATCGTATACAGCTGAAGAATTTGTAAAGATGGGGATTTCTCTTCCCCCAGACTTTGCTCCAGGAAAGGGTTGGTCTTATTCAAACACAGGATACGTATTACTGGGGATGCTTATTGAAAAAGTAACAGGAAACAGTTATGCGGAAGAGGTTGAAAATCGGATTATTGAACCGCTTGATTTGTCAAATACATTCCTACCTGGCAATTCAAGCGTGATTCCAGGCACCAAGCATGCCCGTGGCTATTTGCAACTAGACAAAGCGAGTGAGCTAAAAGACGTTACTTATATTAACCCAGGTAGCTCGGATGGAGATATGATTTCTACTGCTGACGACTTAAACAAATTCTTCTCTTACTTACTAGGTGGCAAATTACTGAAGGAACAGCAATTAAAACAAATGCTTACTACAGTTCCTACAGAAAGAGAGGGAACTGGATATGGTCTTGGAATACTTGAAATTAAGCTTCCAAATGGTGTCTCGGTATGGGGACACAGGGGAGCCGTTCCAGGGTTTTCCACTTTTGTTGGTGGAACACTTGGAGGTAAACATACACTCGCTATCAATGCGAACAGTTTAAACATTAATAATCCGGAATTTTTTAAAAATATTTTACTTGCTGAATTTAGCAAGTAGACAAAAAGGAAAAACGGAAAAATTTTGTCATTTGTAATTTCAATCAGAATGGATTATCGCTTGAAATGAGTATAGAGGGGATTAAGTATATAGAAACAATTAAGCTAAACATGAAGGAGGGCTAAGTAAAAGGATTTGTTTATACATTGGCCAATTAAAACAGCAACACATATAATGAGTGATTAGTATGTATATAGTATTGCATTTGTGTTGGTATCGTCACGGATTGTAAATTTGTATAAGGTGCGAAGTCTAATTTAAGACTTCGCACTTTTGCTGTTTAATAGCTTTTATTACGAAGCTATTAACAATAGACAAAAGGAGAATGTAACTAGTTATGTGGATACTACTGTATGATTGGTGCAACAAATTGTGACTCTAACGTATTTGAAGGGCCTGATAAATTCAACGTTTATCGTCCTGACATTGATATTAAAAAGGCATTTAGTGGTACTGCAAGACATCTTGCTTTTGAATCAAGTATATATAATTGTGCAGGAGCAGCATTTGCAAAATTAGAAATTGAAATAGATTCAACCATCAAAGATAATATTAGCGGAAAAAAATTGAGGGACATTAAGGATTTTGTGAAGAGGACTTCAAAAATGAAATAACATTGTAATATGCTATATTTCTATTATTAATTGAAAGTTATTACCCTATAAATTCAGTCATTTATTATATAACTGAGTACATAAAAAATAAGCTGAAATCTAATAAATAACGTAAAAACTAAAAGATTTTCGCTTTGAGAACATCTTAAAATATTAAATTGATGGTAACTTTGTTGTATCTCTTTAAACATACCTATATTAAAACCCAAATTTCTCAATTGAATGCTGAGATATTTGGGTTTTTCTAAAGTAATCAATTCTTTAAAAAATCTTTAGAAATTTAAAGATAAAGTACTGTATACATGTAAGTATGATTAAAAATGAAAAGTTGTAAATGCTAAATTTAATTAAATATGCCTTACTCTCTTTACCATTGGCCTGAGTGAATAGTTTATAGGAAATTACACTGGCTAAAGATGCGATAATTGTTCCAAGCCCTCCAATATTTACTCCTAGTAATAAAGCTTTCCAATCAGAAGTAAAGTTTGATAGAAGAATTGAAGTAGGAAAATTGCTAATCAATTGACTCAAAAATATGGAACTAAAGAAGACTGAAGTATCTCCTCTTAAATTAGCGCGAGCAAATGTCTCCAGCGCATCAGAATGGGAAATGTTTCCGATAAAAATAAAAAAACAGACAAAGGTTATTAGAAGAAAGTAATCGATCTTAAATAGTAAGTTTCTATCTAACGTAAATGCTGCCACCAATGTAACTATTAGAGCAATGTAATAATTAATGAAACCAAAAATGGATGCAATGATAGTGATAAGTATCAAAATCCAGATGGTAGCTTTTTTTCGATTCTTCAAGGTAATAACAGGTAGTTCTATTTTTAAATCTGTTTTTTGAAGTTTTTGGGTAAATATAAATAACAAACTGATTCCAAGTACAGCTAAAAGCAGGATTGAACCTAAAAATGGGAGGAGCTTAATTCCATAGTAAGAATATAAGTATAAATTTTGTGGGTTTCCCATAGGCATCAAGCTACTGCCGATGTTTGCCGCAATTGTTTGCAGGATGATTGTATCCATCATGTTCATTTGTGTTTTTTTACTAATGACAAGTGTTATTGGTACAAAAGTGAGGAGAGCAACATCATTTGTTACAAACATGGAGCAAATAAAGCATAACAAAATTAGAATAATAGATATTGACCTGCTGTTATTGCATTTATTTAAAATCGCAACGGCAAGTTTGTCTAATATCTTTAGCTGTTCCAAGGCCTTAATGGCCACCATTAGATTAAATAAGCTAATTAACACTTCAAAGTTAATATATTCGATCTTTGGCGAATGTATTAAGCAGCTTACAATTGCTAGTATCAGTGAGATGGTAAGTACTAAATCCTTTTTTAAAAATTCGAATTTCATAAGGAGTCTTTTTTTATTTTGAACGAATACTATTTCTTTCACAATACACCACCTGTAATTTATGTTAGTAAATATACGTTTTTTGGGATAATTCGATATTGCTAGAAAAGAGGATGTCATAAGGTCCTAAATAAGAGTTTTGTAATGTTTCATCCCTTCAACAAAATCCTTTTTTTCTTAGTGTCTTTCATGTTGTAAATATGTGCAATATAGACGAACCCAACTAGGGGGATTAATTGAGAAAACAAATGTTTTTTGTATGATACCATAAATAAATTAAATGTTTTATTTTTTAAATATTCTTATAACGTCCTGTTGATTCTTGATTTCAAATACTTTATATGAACTTCTAAAAGAGAAAAAATATGTATGTTTTTATGAAGGAAATAGAGGCCTGTCAGAGATTAGGTAGAACAGCATCCGCGACATTTGGATACTGTATAAAATTCACAAAATCTCACTGTTTTTTTATATGAAAAAATCTTAAAATATTTTTTGTTTTTATAAAAATCTGTACTTTTTCGTAACATTCTGTACTTTTAATTATAAATTAAAAACAAGCTTCTCTTAGTTGAAGATTGAAAGCGCTTTATATAATTTTCGTAAAGTTTTTACTTAGCCTATTTTTGAGATTAGTAGTGAGAAAGGAGATACTTCCATGTTCTTGAGAAAATTAACAAAAAACCACTTAATCACTATTGATTATTATGATTTAAATCACCGGTAAACGAAACAAACATAATAGTACAACAATGTTAGTGGATAAAAATATTAGTTTGCAGAAAGGGGGAGAGTATCCGTTTGTATAAATGTTAAGTTCTTCAAAATTTTAGTTTTACAGTTACATGTTGTGATGTTTGCTTTAACAGGTCAATCCGATTCATATAGAAAATTTTTATCCTTGTTGTATTTGAATATGAATGAGGTATTTATGTCAGGGAATATAGGTGATTTTATATAGATTATGATAGATAAATTTTTGGTATGGGGTGATAATATGGAAAGGTTTTTTGTAGATTTAGTCGGATCAACGAATGATTTTTTATGGTCTAAATTGTTAATTATTATGCTTGTTATTTGCGGAATTTATTTTACATTTAAATTGAATTTTGTACAGTTTCGAATGTTAAAAGAGATGGTCCGTGTATTAATGGAGGGGAAAAGTGGTTCTAAAGATCAAATCTCTCCTTTTCAAGCGTTTTGTATTGGTATGGCAGCCCGCGTTGGAACAGGGAATATCACAGGAATTGCGATTGCAATTGCATTAGGTGGTCCTGGAGCTGTATTTTGGATGTGGATTATTTCTATTATTAGCTCGGCCTCCAGTTTTGTCGAAAGCACATTAGCACAGATATATAAAGTAAAAGATAAAACTGGTTTCCGCGGTGGTCCATCCTATTATATGGAAAAAGGGTTGAATAAACGTTGGATGGGAGTATTATTCTCTATTTTAATCACAATTACTTTTGGTCTTGTATTCAATTCAGTACAATCAAATACAGTTACAATCGCTTTTCAAAACTCATTTGGTACAGATCGTCTAACAGTTGGGATAATCATGGCCATTGCTTTTGCTGCAATTATTTTTGGTGGTGTACAACGTATTGCAAAAATGGCTGAATACAAGGTGGTATTTTTAGCGGTATTATACATTGGAGTTGCATTATTTGTTGTAGTTACCAACATATCAAAAATGCCGGAAGTTCTTTCTCTTATTGTTCAAAACGCATTTGGTTTTAAACAAATAGCAGGTGGTTCAATTGGTGCAGCACTTATGAATGGAGTTAAACGCGGTTTATTCTCAAATGAAGCTGGTATGGGAAGTGCACCAAACGTTGCCGCAACAGCAACAACAAGCCATCCGGTGAAACAAGGACTGATTCAAGCATTTGGTGTATTAACGGATACGCTAATCATTTGTACTAGCACTGCCTTTATTATTTTGCTGTCTGATGCATATAAACAACCGGGGTTAAATGGTATTGCACTGACACAAGCAGCATTAAGTGAACACATCGGTCCTTGGGCATCGGGTTGTCTTGCTATCTTTGTTTTTTTATTTGGATTTGGTGCGTTAATTGGCAACTATTATTATGGTGAAACAAATATTCGCTTCTTACATACAAGTAAAGTGTGGTTAATGATATACAGAATAAGTGTATTGGCTATGATTGTATTTGGTTCTGTTGCAAAGATTCAAATTGTATGGGATTTAGCGGACTTATTTATGGGCTTTATGGTTATTATTAATTTAATTGCTATTACCTTACTTTCAAAAGTAGCATTTGCGGCGTTACAAGATTATAAAAACCAGAAAAAAGCTGGTAAAGATCCTATTTTTTATAAAGAAAACATTAAAGGGCTTGAAAATATTGAATGTTGGGATAGTTATGAGGAAACTTCAAAAAAGAAAAGTGTGTAATAAGAAAGATATTCAGACTGCAATATGTCTGAATATTTTTCTTGGTTCTAGTGCAAATATTATTGATTATAGTAAAGAAAAAATCATTCTATATAAAGTTAATAGTACGGGGGAATATGATTAAATGATAAAGGATTCTAGCGTTCAAGTTGAGGGTCAAGAAAAAGTTTGCTTAGATCAATGGGTAGCCCATTATCGAACGTATGCAGCTAAGGGACGAAGCGCCAGTTATATTCCAGCTCTGGGGGAAATAAATGTATCACAGTTAGGTATTTGTATAGTAAAGCCAGATGGAACAATGATAAAGTCAGGAGATTGGGAGATACCGTTCACATTACAAAGTATATCAAAAGTAATCGGTTTTATAGCCGCTTGTTTAAGTCGCGGTATTTCTTATGTATTAGAACGGGTTGACGTAGAGCCAACTGGAGATGCCTTTAATTCGATTATTCGTTTGGAGATACATAAACCAGGAAAACCTTTTAATCCTATGATTAATGCTGGAGCAATTACGATAGCTTCACTTTTGCCAGGGACATCAGTGCAAGAAAAATTAGAATCTATATACGTATTAATTGAAAAAATGATAGAGAAGCGTCCCGCTATTAATGAAATAGTATTTCAATCAGAATGGGAAACGGCTCATCGTAATAGAGCATTAGCATACTATTTAAAGGAGAATGGTTTTCTAGAATCAGATGTGGAGGAGACACTAGAGGTTTACCTAAAACAATGTTCGATTGAAATAAATACAGAAGATATTGCCTTAATAGGGCTTATACTAGCACATGATGGATATCATCCTATTCGCAAAGAACAAGTGCTCCCTAAAGAAGTAGCTAGGTTAACAAAAGCTTTAATGCTTACTTGTGGAATGTACAATGCTTCCGGAAAATTTGCTGCTTTCATTGGATTACCAGCTAAGAGTGGGGTATCCGGCGGAATTATGACACTTGTTCCCTCAAAATCTAGGAAGGATTTATCGTTCCAAGATGGATGTGGTATTGGTATTTACGGACCAGCCATTGATGAGTATGGGAATAGTTTACCAGGAATTATGTTGTTAGAACATATTGCAAAAGAATGGGATTTAAGTATATTTTAAAAAGGAACACAGATATTTTGGTGTTAGAGCGAGTCCAAAAGTGTTCAGACCTTATATTGTGTCTGAACATTTTTGAGTTATAAAGTATCTTTCTAAAGTAGAAGAGTGTAATGAATACTCACAATCTATAATGCTTTCGTTTATATCTTATTTATCAGTTTTTGAAAAAAATAGAGTAAGTATTGTATTAATGCAAATAGGTTTGTATACTGACTGTTAGGCGAAAGTGAGAAGTGATTATTTTGAATCTTAGTAATTTAGTAAAAAAAGACATCTATATTCTCGTTTTAATGATACTTACAGTACCCTTAGTAGGTGAAATAAAGTCATTTCCTTTAAATGAAACATTTAGAATGAGCTTTGGTGCACCAACATTTTTCTTTTTTTTGTTATTGTTTCGACGAATTCCAGCATTTTTACCGGGTTTTTTAACAGCGATAGTCGTGGTAGTATTTCGTATCTCAATGGATGTCATTATAAAGGGAAATATGGATTGGCTAGCCGCTTTTCATACTCACTATCCTAGTTTTTTCTTTTATTTTACTTATTCGTATCTCTTTCATTTAGCAAAAATTAAACGTTTTTATCATCAACCACTAATGATTGGTTTGATTGGTTGCATGATTGAAATACTGTCAGACTGTGTGGAATTAATGATTCAATATTTCGTATTAAAAACATCGATCACATCCGAGGCAATAAATGAGATCATTGTTATCGCATGTTCCCATAGTTTTATAGTTCTAAGCTTTTTCAATATGATGAAATTGTATGAAGCGCAATCAAGGGAGAAACACATAAAGAAACAAAATGAACACATGCTCATGCTCATCTCTAATTTATATGAAGATGCTGTTCATTTAAAAAAAACATTACAAGATGCTGAGAATATAACAAAAAAATCCTATGATTTATATAAAACTTTAGACTCTTTTGAGCACAAACAGATGGATTTTCAGTTTGGGGATTTAAGGCAACAGGCATTACAAATTGCTGGTGAGGTTCATGACGTTAAAAAGGATAACCAACGTATTTTTGCAGGACTTTCAAAATTAATTTCTGATGAAAGTTTTACAGATTATATGTCTGTACATGAACTAGTAAATATCATTATACGGGCAAATGCGAAATATGCACGGTTGCTAGAGAAAGACATCCAATTTGTGTATAAAATTGATGGTGTGCATCCTCATTATCATATTTACACAATCTTATCTATTATAAATAATATCGTTACAAACGCTGTAGAGGCTATCCAAGGTATGGGAACCATCACAATTGACATTAATAAAGACCACCATTTTGTTGAATTTCAAATAGGCGATAATGGTCCCGGTATTTCTTCAAAATATAAAGATTCAATTTTTGAGCCTGGTTTTACTTCTAAATATGATGATTTAGGCAATCCATCGACAGGTATCGGATTATCGTATGTTAAAGAAATGGTCGAACAACTTGAAGGTGATGTTACGATTGAGGACAGAACCGAAGGAAAAGGATCAATTTTTATAATTAGATTAGGGATTGATCATATAATTTCGAAAGGGTGATTCTATGTATTTTTATATAGTAGATGATGAAAAAGCGGTTCGCTCAATGTTGGCTCAAATTATCGAGGATGAAGATCTTGGGGAGGTTATAGGAGAAGCTGAGGATGGTTTATCTTTAGAGCAACAAATGCTAATCCTTAAAAATATAGACATTTTATTTATCGATTTGTTAATGCCAATTCAAGATGGAATAAAAACTATTCGTCAAATAAAACCTTCGTTTAAAGGGAAAATTATCATGGTCTCTCAAGTAGAATCAAAAGAATTAATTGCTGAAGCTTATTCGCTAGGTGTTGAATACTATATTATTAAGCCGATTAACCGGATTGAAGTATTAACAGTTGTTCGGAAAGTCATTGAACGAATTCGTTTGGAAAAATCGATAAAAAACATTCAAGAATCGCTTAATACGGTACTAAAATTGGATAGTAATTCAAGTGTGCAAGAAAAATACCGTAATGAAAAACATTTAAATACTTTTAATCATTTTCAAAATTCCATTCATTTTCTTTTGTCTGAATTAGGAATAGCCAGTGAAAGTGGAAGTAAAGATTTAATGGATATGCTAGATTATTTATATAAATATGAACAAGATAACACGTTGGAACAAGGTTTTCCCTCACTAAAAGAGATTTTTATAAATTTAGCTCAAAAAAAACTTGGGGATTCAGCTGAAGATACCGAATTAAAAAGGTTCATAGAAGCTTCCAAACAACGGATTCGGAGAGCAATTTATCAATCATTAGACCATTTAGCATCCCTTGGACTTACTGATTTTTTAAACCCGAAGTTCGAAAATTATGCTTCTAGATTTTTTGATTTTACTACCGTAAGGAGAAAGATGACAGAATTGAATAATGAACCAACATTACCTGCTCGTATTGATACGAAAAAATTTATTCAAGTTCTTTATTTTGAAGCAAAACGAATACACTTGGAATTAAGATGATAAACTCTTGCTCATTATTACGTTCAATTAATAGATTGATAGTTGTTTTCATGTTATTTGTTTTATATAGTTTTTCTAAGAGAGGATTTTCCTTTATTTCATATTGAATTTAAAATCAGAAAATTCCGTATCGATTTGGTAGAAGTGTATGAACTTAGAACAAAAGAATATGTATTTTTTATTTTTTTAAATATTAATATTCATTTAAAAAAACGAGTATTTCCACAATAAAATATAAATACATAGTAAGTTGAGTTGAAAAAAGATGCTATCTTCTAGCATCTTTTTTTCTTTAAGAGGAAATATCATCGATCCTTATATTATTTGAAATTCAAATGCGGGCATATAAATAAGGGAAAAGGAGATAATATCTAACAAATTATAATTGGAAATGGTATTTTAGGTCAGAAATGTTTTTATACTAACTAGGTTATTGGTACGCAAGCATAATGTCTAGCTTTTCTGCTCTTTAATCTTATCGTTATTTTTTATTAAGTACATATCGTTTTTTAGAAATCTCAATCCTAGCAGAGTATATAAATTGGGTGATAAAAATGTGGAACATAATTACTTCTTATCTTCCGGATTGGAAAGTCTTTGTACAAGCTTTTATCTTGTTTTTAATTCCGTATACTATCTCAAGATTTTTTCATTGGGTTCGTATGTCAGAGAAAGAGTGGGAAGAATGAGTTGGTGGAAGTCAAGAGACAAACAAGTGAAAAAAATAATATTCAAAGTAAAACGAAACAAGAGTATAAACCTTCTCAAAATACAATCGTTCATTTCACAAATGATTTTGCCTCTAACTTAGAACTTATAAAGCAACAAATCGGACATAATTCTGATGTTCGCTTTCGGAAGTTTAATATTGGGCGCACAGATATTCAGGCTGGTATCGTTTTTGTTGATGGTCTATCAGATAAAGAGATAATTGACAAACATATTATGAAATTACTAATGGATGATTTTTCTGATGAATATAAAAATGAATCTTCTTATGTGGAGCGGACTGTTTCAAAAGAATATATTAAAAATAAAGTTCTTACAATTAGTGAAGTAGCAGAAGTCCATTACATAAAAGATTTAATACCCAAAGTATTGATAGGTTCAACAGCTCTTTTAATTGATGGTTTAGCAGATGTGTTTATTCTTGGTACAACAAAAGCAAATAAACGAAACATTGAAGAACCAGTATCGGAGGCATTAGTCAGAGGACCACGGGTCGGTTTTACTGAAGTATTAAGTGATAATACCTCACTTTTGCGACGACATTGTGCGGATGAGAGCTTATCATTAGTAAAGCTACCAGTAGGAGAACGTGCAAAGAAAGAGTTAGTTGTCGCATTTATTAACGATCTTGCTAGTACAGAATTGGTGGATGAAATAAAAAACAGAATTCAGAAAATTGACATAGACAGTGTACTCGAATCTGGTTATATAGAGCAACTCATTGAAGATAATTATCTAAGTCCTTTTCCGCAGATTCAAAATACAGAACGACCTGATCGTGTTATTAGTGCTTTGATGGAAGGTCGAGTAGCTATTTTGTTAGATGGAACACCATTTGTTTTAATTGCTCCAGTTACATTTAGTATGCTGCTGCAATCACCAGAAGATTATTATGAAAGGTGGCTTCCTGGTACACTTCTCCGCTTATTACGCTTCATGACAGCTTTTGTTTCATTATTTGCTCCAGCACTGTATATTTCTTTCATTTCATTTCATCCAGGATTAATTCCCACTAAGCTCGCTATTTCTATTATCGGATCGCGAGAAGGAGTTCCTTTTCCCGCTTTAATAGAAGCGTTAATTATGGAAATAGCTATCGAAGTTTTACGAGAAGCAGGTTTACGTCTGCCTAAACCGATTGGACCGGCAATGGGAATTGTGGGCGGTTTAATAATTGGTCAGGCTGCCGTAGAAGCAGGAATTGTTAGTCCAATAATGGTTATCGTTGTTGCGGTAACAGCTATTTCTTCTTTTACTATTCCGCAATATAGTGTGGGAATTACGTTACGCATTCTTCGTTTTGTAGCTATGTTTTGTGCTGCGATATTTGGCTTGTATGGAGTTATTCTCTTCTTTCTTTTACTTTGCAGTCATTTAGTGAAACTGAAAAGTTTTGGCGTTCCTTATACCAGCCCTGCTGTTCCATATCGATTCAGTGACTGGAAAGATTTTATGGTTCGCATGCCATTAAAAATAATGAGACGTCGACCGAAAATAATGCATACCAAAAAAACTATCCGCAAAAGGTAGCTGATGACGAAAGGAAGTGACCTTCAGTGATTACTATACCTAAAGACCGAATAACAACTTCACAAGCAGTTGTTATTATTGTAAATTACATACTTGGGACAGGAATTCTTACTTTGCCCAGAGCATCTGTGGAAAAAGTGAAAACACCAGATGTATGGTTGAGTGTGATATTAGGTGGAATACTCGCAATGGTTTCAGGAGTAATTATGGTCAAATTAAGTCAGCAGTTTCCAGAAAAAACATTTTACCAATACAGTCAAGATATTGTAGGGAAATGGATAGGCAGATTGCTTAGTTTTCTTATTATAGGGTATTTTCTTACAACTTCAGCATTTCAAATTCGTTCAATGGCAGAAGTAATAAGCTTTTTTTTGCTCGAAGGAACCCCCACATGGGCTATTGTTATGCCTTTTATGTGGATAGGTCTCTATTTGATTATGGGTGGTATTAATTCAATTGCACGGATGTTTGAAATAATATTTCCTATTACTGTTTTTATTTTTTTAATCATTTCCTTTATGAGTATCGGAATATTCGAGATAGATAATCTCCGTCCCGTATTAGGTTTGGGAATTAAACCCGTGTTAGATGGGATAAAAACAACGTCTCTCGCATATACAGGTCCTGAAATTATGTTAATTCTTTTGGTATTTATGGAACAACGAAAGAAAGCAGTAAAAGCTATTTTAGTTGGAATTTCTATTCCGTTAATCTTTTATGTAATAACTGTTGTAATGGTCATTGGTGCATTATCAATTGATGGGGTTGTAACAAGAACATGGCCGACAATTGACCTTATGCGCAGTTTTGAAATTTCTGGTTTGATATTTGAACGTTTTGAATCTTTACTGCTTGTAATATGGATTATGCAAATATTTGCTACCTATACGATTAGTTACTATGCAGCTGCATTAGGATTAGCGCAACTCTTTAAAAAGAGTATTCATCCGTTTATTTTTGCTTTGATTCCAATCATTTACATCATTGCTATGACTTCGAAAAATATAAATGACTTGCTTAAATTGGGGGATATGCTCGGTAATGTTGCATTATTTTTATTTGGTTTACTACCACTGCTTCTTCTTATTATTACGCGATTAAAAGGAGGAGTAGTGTGAAACATAAATTTAATTATGTGCGGTTCTATTTGGCTTTGTTAGGGACGCTTTTGCTTCTATTTTTAACAGGATGTTGGAGCAGTAAAGAAGTAGAAGAGTTGAGCTTAACTGCAGGTATAGCACTAGATAAAGGGAAGGATTCAACAATTGAGAAAGAGGATGAGGAAGGAGGTTATACTAAAAGAAATCTTATAACAGCTACTTATCAAATTGTTAGTTCGCAAGCACAAAGTAAAGGAAATGGACAACAAAAACGTTATATAAATGTTTCTGAGACCGGTGATTCCATTCATCAAATTGTTCGTGAGTTTTCATTGAAAAGAGAGAGCACAATGTTCAGCCCACATTTAAAAAACATTGTTATTAGTGATAATCTTGTACGTACATACAGTTTAGAACAATTACTTGAACAGTATCTCCGTGACAATGAAGTTCGGCTTAGCTGTATGCTCTTAATTAGCAAGGGTCTAGCGAAGGAGGTACTGGAATCAAACAAAAAAGGAGAAATCCCAGCATTTCGTTTGTCTGGAATTGCAGATAATAGAAATAGAACAACAAGGATTTTACCTCCTGTATCGCTCGCTAAATTGGAAGGAAAGATGCGGTCAGGGTCCAGTTTTCTTTTGCAAAATGTAATCTCGATAAAAGGAGAAACAAAATTTGCAGGAGCTGCTGTAATTAAAGGGAAGACAAAAAAGTTGATGGGCTTTTTAAATGAACAGGAATTGGAAGGAGTAGTATGGATAAACGGAAAAAGGAATGGTGGTGTGGTAAAAACTTTTGACAAAGAATCAAAGAAACTCATTATATACGAAATAAAGTCAATAAAAAGCAAAATCATACCACATGTTAACGGAAATAATATTTCCTTTGATGTAAACATTGAATCAGAAGGGCGTTTGTCTGAAAATTGGATGCAATCAGGAAAAGATTTTGAAAATGAATTTTTAAAAAGAGAAGAAAAAGCTATTGAAAAAGAAGTAAAGCACTTAGTACATCATGTTACAAAAAAAATACAAAAAGAATATCAAGTCGATATTGCGGGTTTTGGAAACCAATTAAGAATTAAGCACCCGAGAACATGGGAGAAAGTCAAAAAAGATTGGGATCGAACATTTAGTAAAGTACCGATTAAATATCATATAAATGCAACTATACAAGATTATGGAGCATCAAGTTTAAAACGGTGAGACGTCTCAATTGACCTTATATTTACACAAAAACAAAAAGTTACGAAAATTTTAATTTGAAATTTTTTGTAACTTTTTGTTTTTTTATGTCCTTCTTATTATAGATTAAAGAAATGATTTTATTAAAAGTTCATTCTTTATCCTATACACTTCTTTTGCACTATAAAGTAAATAACAACCGTTACTAATGGTGTTTTATTTAACGTTAGGAAAAAAAGAGGAATCGTTATATATCCTTTACAAGTTTGAATAGGAGGGAGTTTGAAGTGCAAGCGAAAGCAGTGCAAATAGAAGGGAATTTTGAAAATAAGTAATTATTAGAGGTATATGTAAGCTCTATATAGGAAGGAGAATTTTAAAATTCTATTGATAAACCCAGTAATTGTAATAACCCTTATTTAGAATAATAATTTCAAAATCAATAAAATTTAGAGTAGAAGGAGCAAGAGCAAATTATTATGAATAAACAAATCGGATTCATCGGATGTGGAAACATGGGTATTGCTATGATAGGTGGGATGATTAAAAAAAATATAGTTTCTCCAGATCAAATAATTTGTTCAGATTTAAACGTCATTAATTTAAAAAATGCTAGTAATGAATATGGCATAACTATAACTACTAACAACAATGAAGTCGCTAACAGTGCTGACATTTTAATTTTATCAATCAAACCAGATTTATACTCATCGGTAATTAACCAAATAAAAGATCAAATAAAAAATGATGTAATCGTTGTAACTATTGCTGCAGGAAAAAGTATTAAGAGCACTGAGAATGAATTTGGTAGAAAGTTAAAAGTTGTTAGAGTAATGCCTAATACACCGGCACTTGTTGGAGAAGGAATGTCTGCGTTATGTTTTAATGAAATGGTTACAGAAAAAGATATAAAAGAGGTACTGAACATATTTAATATTTTCGGCCAGACGGAGGTCGTAAATGAAAAACTAATGGATGTTGTTACATCTATTAGTGGTTCTTCTCCAGCATATGTGTATATGTTTATAGAAGCCATGGCAGATGCTGCTGTACTTGGCGGTATGCCGAGAAAACAAGCTTATAAATTTGCGGCTCAGGCTGTATTAGGTTCTGCAAAAATGGTATTGGAAACAGGAATACATCCAGGTGAATTAAAGGATATGGTTTGTTCTCCAGGTGGAACGACGATAGAAGCTGTAGTAACGCTAGAAGAAAAAGGTTTAAGAACAGCTATCATTTCAGCTATGAAACGTTGTATGCAAAAATCTATGGAAATGTCTAGTTTAACTAGTAAGTGAGAAGCGAATTTATATAATATTTCAAATCTATTTAATGTAAAAGAAATATTATGAGGCTAGTTAATAACTAAGTAAATTTATATACAACACTAACGAGACGAACAAACCTTATTTTAAAGGGGATACAGAAAATATGAGTAATTTACTAAAAAAGAAATCCGTTACACAATTGTTAGCGCATAATCAAAGCAAGACTTTAACGAAAACATTAGGAGCATTTGATTTAATTATGTTAGGAGTAGGCTCGATAGTTGGAACAGGTGTTCTTGTCTTAACTGGATTAGTAGCAGCAAGAGATGCTGGTCCAGCAGTTATTTTTTCATTTGTACTTGCAGCAATTATATGCGGATTTATAGCATTATGTTACGCAGAAATTGCTTCTACACTCCCGGCGTCTGGTAGTGTATATACGTACTCATATGCAACAATTGGTGAGTTTGTTGCTCATCTAGTAGGTTGGTCATTGCTGTTAATATATATCGTGGCAACAGCAGCTGTCGCTGCTGGATGGACAGGCTATTTCCACAATTTAATAAAGGGATTTGGATTAGAGATACCTAAAGCTCTAGTAACGATTCCTTCGCATGGTGGTATTGTGAATCTACCAGCAGTAATTATTACATTGATATTGGCATGGATGTTATCTCGTGGTACGAAGGAAAGTAAACGAATCAATAATATAATGGTATTGATTAAAATTGGAATGATTTTGTTGTTTATTACGGTTGGTATATTCTATGTAAAACCAATGAACTGGATACCAATTGCACCATACGGTTTAAGTGGAGTTTTTACGGGTGGAGCAGCTATTTTATTCGCTTTTACGGGTTTTGATATATTAGCAACTTCAGCAGAAGAAGTAAAAGATCCGAAACGTAATCTTCCTATCGGTATTATTGCATCATTAATCATATGTACAATTATTTATATTATGGTATGCCTTGTTATGACAGGAATGGTTTCCTATAAAGAATTAAATGTTCCTGAGGCAATGGCTTATGTAATGGAAGTGGTAGGACAAGGAAAAGTCGCTGGTGCAATTGCTGCAGGTGCTGTAATTGGCCTTATGGCAGTTATTTTTTCGAATATGTATGCGGCAACACGAGTATTCTTTGCAATGAGTCGTGATGGATTGTTACCGAAATCATTTGCGAAAGTTAATAAGAAAACTGGAGCACCCACTTTTGTAACTGGATTGGCAGGAATAGGGAGTTCTATAATAGCTGGGTTTATTGATTTGAAAGAATTGGTTAATTTAGTTAATATCGGTAGTTTGGTGACGTTTGCGTTAGTTTGTCTATCAGTTATTATGCTACGTAAATCACACCCAAATTTAAAACGTGGATTTATGGTACCTTTTGTACCTGTATTACCATGCGTTGCAATTGTATGCTGTGTGTTTTTAATGCTAAATTTACCGTTAAGGACATGGGTGTACTTTAGTATTTGGATTACTATTGGGGTAGTAGTATATTTCCTTTATTCGATAAAACACAGTAATTTAAATGAGGAAACGATCTCGAAATTACATGATAAAATTGCGAGATAATAACGATCGAAAATTTTATTAATAATCATATTGATAGTTGAGTAAAATAGAACCAGTTTTTTGATATTTAGCAAGAACTAAAATGAAAAATCTTAGGACAGCAGAGTGCCTTTTTTAGAAACCTTGCCTGTTTTTCATGATTTAAAACGAATAAGGAGAGGAAAGTATGAGTGAATTGCATTTTATGAGTTTAGAAGAACTGGATCATGAATTAGAAAAAGATGACAGTGGTATTTATTTCATTAAAGATTATAATGACAATATTATTTATATAGGCAAGGCTTTTAGTATAAAAAGTAGAGTATTAGCTCATTTTAATAGTTATTCCAATATTAAGGAATATGTACATTTATTTAATAAAGTAGCGTATCTCATTGAAGATAGTTTGTTAAAACGCTCATTGTTACAAGTTACTTATATGATTAAATATAAACCAGTATTAAACAAAGAAGTCCAAAAAGAATTCCCAGAGTTATATACTCAATACATTAAGCAAACAAATAAAAAATCCATGTTGTTAGAAATTGATGAAGCTAAAGAAAAAAGGGATGAGTTAAAGAATAGATTAGTAAAATTAGTGGGTGGAAAAACTATGTTTTATGACATAATTTCTCTGTTAAACAATGGATATAACTATCATGTCCTCGCAAAAGTATTGAGCATAGAACTTCAAACTTTAATTATAATGAAAGAACACCGAAACAAATTCCCGATACCACATAATTATAAGAGAACAATCAAGCATCAAGATATAATGTATGCTTTATCTGGAAAAAAGAATTTAAGTACGTCAAGGTTAAGCACTTAACTTTAAAGTAGTAAATTTGTTGCTTTTAACAATTCAACTAGAATGTGCCCCCCGAAATTTAGAAAGATCGGTTTATTAGGTAGCCTTTAGGGAATGAGCCTAGTACAATACTGGGTTCATTCCCTTTGATTTTCCCTTGATTCTTTCATGATTATAGTACTCTATATACTTTGCTAATTCTTGTTTGAAATCTGTTATATTTCCAAATTTTTTCGATACAGAAATAGACATACAAAAACGCCATCCTTTCTTATAAATCTACAGAAAGAATAGCGTATTTTTTACAAATGAGTTCCTTTATTGAAAAGCTTTAGTTCTATATGACTGATAAAAGGGCAAGTAACGCTAAAATAGCGGGAATTCCTTGTTTTTAGAAGAATATTTTGCATATGCAAAATATTAAAATGTAATTTATAAATATAAAGTTAATAAATTACATTTTAATAATATTCCTAAAGCTAATCCTATATATACTGTTTACAAATTAAGTGTCTAAGTATTTTTTAGTTTAAAAGTGCAGGGTATTCGTTTTTTATTGAATCAATTTTTACATGTTGGTTCAATATTTTCTATTCTCTTGGAACTTAGTTCTCGTTTACTTCTCACAAAAGCAATAAAATCTATTATCTCTTCTGTTGACAGTGCTTCTCCATCTATTAAAAGTGTTGGATCTGGATCGTTTAGGAGTCTTGTAATATCAATTACATCTTTGTTTTGATGTGAATGTTCAATTCGACCTAATATATAATCTACAGATGTATCAAATAAATCGGCTATTTTAGATAAAGATTGTAAGGAAGGTAATCTATAACCATTTTCATACCCGGCATAGGTGCTTTTCGCAATCCCAAGTCGATCTGCTGTCTCTTGTAAGGACCACTTTTGATTTTTTCTTAATTCAGATAAACGTTCCAGCATTCGTCTCATACCCCATCTATTTTTATTAAATTAATTATAACATAGAAAAAGAATCAAGAATAGAAAAAAAGTACGCGTATTGAATACAAAATCTTGATTAATTCAAATTAAGTTCTATAATGATAAATATAAATACGCATTACGCGAACGATATATCGTTGTTTATTTTATGGAGGGGTTGTGTATGAAGAAAATTTTATTACTTGCAACTGGTGGGACAATTGCATCTGTGGAGGGGAATGAGGGGCTTGTTCCAGGATTGTCCGCTGAGGAATTATTGAATTATTTTTCGAAGTCTTCTCGAAACTTAGAAATAGATTGCAAAATCTTAATGAATATTGATAGTACCAATATGCAACCTGAGCACTGGAAAGAAATAGCTAATGCTGTTTTTAATCACTATGATGACTATGACGGGTTTGTGATTACACATGGAACGGATACGTTAGCTTATACATCTTCTGCGTTATCTTATATGCTGCAAGGTTTAAGAAAACCAGTTGTTTTAACAGGTTCACAAGTACCTATTAGTTTTAAAAAGACAGACGCAAAGAAAAATGTAGCTGATGCTCTTAGGTTTGCCTGTGAGAGTGTTGGCGGTGTGTTTATTGTTTTTGATAGTAGGGTGATTATTGGGACGAGAGCAGTTAAAATGCGAACAAAAAGTTATGATGCATTTGAAAGTGTGAATTCTCCATATGTTGCTGAAGTAAATGAAGATGAAGTGAAATATCATTGGAAGCCAACTTCCTCACATAATGAACTTTCAATAAATACTAATTTATGTACGGATGTTTTTCTTATGAAATTGTATCCAGGTACAAAGCCAGAGATATTTGATTGTTTAAAAGATTTGTATAAAGGGATTATTATTGAAAGTTTTGGAAACGGTGGATTACCTTTTGAAGGAAGGAACTTGCTTTCGAAAATTCAAGAGTTGACTGAAATGGGGATTGCTGTAGTGATTACTACTCAATGCCTGGAAGAAGGAGAAGACATACTTCTCTATGAAGTAGGACGGAAAGTGGCACAACATCAAGTAATATTGTCTGGAGATATGAATACGGAAGCCATCATAGCAAAATTGATGTGGGCGCTTGGAAAAACTAATAAATTAGAAGAGATTAAAAAAATTATTGAAGAGCCTTTAGCCTACGATTTAACAATAAAATCTGATAAGGATTGGTAAGGACTTCATATGATTTATTTAGGTTTTACATTTAATATGGGGGAGAAATTAAAATGGCAATGACAAACAAGAACGTGCGAGTGGAGAATGATTTTTTGGGAGGAAAGGAATTACCTATTGAGGCATATTACGGAATTCAAACTTTACGCGCTGTTGAAAATTTCCCGATTACAGGGTATAAAATCCATGAAAGTTTAATTAAAGCGTTCGCAGTTGTAAAAAAAGCTGCAGCGCTTGCCAATACAGATGTAGGAAGATTGGAATTGAACAAGGGCGGCGCGATCGCAGAAGCTGCTCAAGAAATTCTTGACGGGAAATGGCATGATCATTTTATCGTAGATCCAATCCAAGGCGGAGCAGGTACTTCAATGAACATGAATGCAAATGAAGTCATTGCCAATCGTGCTCTTGAATTATTAGGAATGGAAAAGGGAGACTATCACTATATTAGTCCAAATAGTCATGTAAACATGGCGCAATCAACAAACGATGCATTCCCAACGGCGATTCATATCGCTACATTAAACGCATTAGAAGGTTTATTACAAACGATGGGTTATATGCACGATGTATTTGAATTAAAAGCAGAACAGTTCGATCATGTGATTAAAATGGGTCGTACACATTTACAAGACGCTGTGCCAATTCGCCTTGGACAAGAATTTAAAGCGTACTCTCGTGTACTTGAACGTGATATGAAACGAATTCAGCAATCACGTCAACACTTATATGAAGTGAACATGGGAGCAACTGCAGTTGGTACAGGCTTAAATGCAGACCCAGAATATATTGAAGCAGTTGTAAAACATTTAGCTGCAATTAGTGAACTACCACTAGTTGGTGCAGAAGACTTAGTAGATGCAACGCAAAATACGGATGCATACACAGAAGTATCTGCAGCACTTAAAGTATGTATGATGAATATGTCTAAAATTGCGAATGACCTTCGCTTAATGGCATCAGGTCCACGTGTTGGTTTAGCAGAAATTATGTTACCGGCTCGTCAACCAGGTTCATCTATTATGCCAGGGAAAGTAAACCCTGTTATGCCAGAAGTAATTAATCAAATTGCATTCCAAGTAATTGGTAACGACCATACAATTTGTCTTGCTTCAGAAGCAGGTCAATTAGAATTAAACGTGATGGAACCAGTACTTGTTTTCAACTTACTACAATCAATTAGCATTATGAATAACGGTTTCCGTGCCTTTACAGATAATTGCTTAAAAGGAATTGAAGCGAATGAAGATCGCTTAAAAGAGTATGTTGAGAAGAGTGTAGGAATTATTACAGCCGTGAACCCTCATATCGGTTATGAAGCAGCAGCTCGCGTTGCGAAAGAAGCAATCGCGACAGGGCAATCCGTTCGAGAACTTTGTGTGAAAAATGGTGTACTGTCACAAGAAGACTTAGAGTTAATTCTAGATCCATTCGAAATGACGCACCCAGGGATTGCAGGAGCAACTCTTTTAAAGAAAAATTAAAAGAAGAGGGGGGACAAGCTCCTCCTCTTTTTTTTACAATATAGGGATGTTATATGTGAATAGAGGTAGGGAGGTTATAAGTAAGTATACAGTGGCGTTTAATGGTTCATAGAAACAAAATTAAGAGGAGCAGCAATATAATCAACATCACTTTTAAATAAAGAGGATTTATTAAAACATCCTATCATGTTAACAACAAGTTTACATGAATCTTTATAAATAACTATGACCAACCATGAATAAATAGTTGGCCACAATAATCTTAAAGATCCATATCTTTTAATCCAGGACTATGCTCATTTGGCATTTCAGGAAGCTCTGGTACAGGAAAACCTTTTGGCGGGTCAGTTACTGCTAATGTTCCTTTGTTTCTACTTGGTGATTCACCTTGGAATATTTCTCCCATTCTTGTTGAATCTAAGCTGAAATTAAATTGTGCGTTATGGAATCCCATGTCTACATACTTTCTGCACTCTGGATATTTATTAATATCATAGTTCGGCACTGGGAAGAGTTTGCCCCATTCAACCCCTAATGTTTCTAAAGCTTTTGCGAAAGCATTTTGATGTGCATTATCACGTACAATTAAAAATGCAAGTGTTTCTCTAAAGGTTTGATTAGAACTCATTTCATAAATTCTAGTTTTTTGAAGTACACCTGTAGATTCAAGTACAACATTATCTAGTAAATCGCTAATTAAGTTTCCATGACTATATACCCAAGATCCATTCCATGGGTTGCCAGCTGCATCAACAGGTAATGAACTTTGAGCCCCTACAATAAAGTGATGAGGATTTGCATGTTTAACCGCTTCGTCAAGTGGTGCTGTGTCAATACCAGCATTTCCAGGCGTAGGTTCACCAGATCCAGTTAATAGTTGATTAATTGTATGTTGTACAAGTTCTACATGACTTATTTCCTCTAAAAAAACACCTCGAAGTAAATCACGATATTGCTTCTCTTTACCTCTAAAATTTGAGCTTTGGAAAAAGTATTGCATCATTGTACGCATTTCACCATAATGCCCACCTAATATTTCTTGTAAAACTTTTGCAGCAGCAGGATCTGGTTTGTCCGGCTTAATCATATTAATTATTTCCTCTTTATAATAAAACATGAAGTACACCTCTTTTAAGTTAGTTAACATTGTTATCGTGTGCGTTAATTGGTTACTTAATACTGAAATTCATTTTTTTACCAAAAACTTTTACCTTAAAATGCAAAGTCTTTTTGAAATAACTATTTTCGATGTGAGATGAAAATAGGGGAGATACTTAGTGTTTTAATAAAAAAGATAAGATTACGAAATGTAATCTTATCTTTTCATTAAGAATGATGAATTATATGTTCAAGGCTTTAAAATGACTTTTATACAATCATCTTCACGATTATTAAAAATTTGATAACCGTAGCTTGCTTCTTCAAGGGGGATTTTGTGTGTAATAATCTCTTTTGGATCGAATTCTTTGTTTGTTATTTTCTTAAATAATTCCGGCATAAAATGGATGACAGGTGCTTGTCCCATTTTTAGATTAATATTTCTAACCCAAAATGCCCCGAGTGGAAAGGCATTATAATTACCGCCATAAACACCAGTCATTTGAACTGTTCCATATTTTCTTACAGCTTTCGTAGCGATTTGAATAGGACCGAGGGTACCGCCTTGTAATTTTAATTTTTGTTCCAGAAATTCTAGGGGAGATTTTTTCCCATCCATGCCTACACAATCAATAACTACATCCGCACCGCCATGCGTAATTTCCTTTAAATGTTCTCCCATATCAGGAAATTTTGTAAACTCAAATACCTCAACATTGTTAATCTTTTTTGCATAATGTATTCGATAATCTAAGTAATCCACTGCAATTACACGTTTAGCACCTTGCATCCAAGCGAATTTTTGTGTCATTAATCCAACAGGGCCACAACCAAGTACGATAACAGTATCGCCTCGCTTAACACCTGCATTTTTTACACTCCAATAGGCTGTTGGCAAAACATCAGATAAAAAGAGTAGGGATTCATCTTCCAGTTCGCATGATTCTGGTATAACAAATGGAGTGAAATTTCCAAAAGGAACTTTTAAATATTCAGCTTGTCCACCTGGATGGTTACCAAATTTCTCTGTGTAACCAAAGTATCCACCAGAATCAAAATGAGGATTCGAGTTATCACATTGACTTTCCATTTCATGTTGGCAATAAAAACAATGTCCACATGCAACATTAAAAGGGATAACAACACGATCGCCTTTCTTTACTTTAGTAACATCTGGACCAACTTCTTCAACAATTCCCATTGGTTCATGACCAATAATGTACCCTGGAGGTAAAGGCATGTTGCCTTGATATAAATGTAAATCAGAACCGCAAATAGCGGTTGAAGTAATTTTTACAATAATATCATCTTTTTTCTCTAACTTTGCATCATCCACTTGTTTAACTTGTACTTTGTTTGGTCCTTGATAGGTTACAGCTTTCATCTCATTTCTCCTTAGGAATCATTTTTCATAATTTATATGTATCCTCTTGGCAACACAGAAATCTTTAGTAAAGAGGAATCTATACATAGTGTTGTTATGACAGTATGTTATAGTAACTCTTCTTTCTTATGTCTTCTGCCCTATTTTAAGAAGAAACTCAATATTTATTCATGATCTAATTCCCATAAAAAGGATAATTATTATTTCATAACTTGAAGCATATTAAAAACATCGGAGGTGAAATAATATGGCAAACAATAATAGTGGAAGTCGTAATGAATTGTTAGTTCGAGGTGCTGAACAAGCTCTTGATCAAATGAAATATGAAATTGCACAAGAGTTTGGTGTACAACTTGGTGCGGATACAACAGCTCGTTCAAACGGATCTGTTGGTGGTGAAATTACAAAACGTTTAGTAGCAATGGCTGAACAACAACTTGGTGGTAGAGCGAACCGTTAAGTGAATTGACATAAAATATAGTAGATATGTAAATCAATTTCTTTTGTGTATGTATAAAAACAAAACCTTATAGTAAATGAATTCTCACTCAAAGATTATTGATAATCTTCTTTCATAATCTTTGGGTATTTAATTTGTAAACTACTTTCCTAAACAATAAACACGCAGTGTTGGAAAGGTGTTTTCCATGCATAGTAGAAAATCTTTTGCAGGAAAAAGCATACTTAAAAATTTGATTTCAATATTGAAATCAATATTTATTATAATATTTTCGAAAGGTAGGAATTTAAAAATGGGTATATTAAGTGGAAATCCTCAAAATGAACCATTACATTACGGAGAAGTATTTGATATTTGGAGTTATCTTCTAGCTGCACAAGGTGCCATTGCAAGTCACCAAGTATTTATGAATCACACAGGTGATGAAGATTTGAAAAAGTTTCTAGAAGGCTTAATTGAAAATGATATGAACTCGGAAATAGAAGAATTAAAAGCACTTTTAAAAGTTAATGGGGTTGCTTTACCGCCTGCTCCTCCAGAACGACCAGTAGCATCTATTGAAGACATTCCTCCGGGAGCGCGTATTAATGATGTTGAAATTGCAGCAGCTGTTTCTACAGGATTAGCAGCTGGACTTGTGACATGTAGTCAAGTAATGGGAAAATGCCTTCGAGAAGATGTAGGCATGTTATTTGGACAATTTCATATGAAAAAAGCGCAGGCAGGTGTAACTTTGCTACGTTTAAGTAAGAAAAAAGGATGGGTGGTTCCACCTCCATTACATGTGAGAAACTCTGATCAAGCTTAATAAACAAAAATAAAAAAGTGGCGTTGGCCACTTTTTTATTTTTTAGATGTATCCTTAAGCTTGGATTTATTTATTGTGGAAGAATCCATATATTCATCTGACATTTCCATAGCGTATTTATCATGGTGAATATGATTGTGATTTCTTAATTCATCGTTGTTACGCAGTACTAACCTCTTCATATAAATGTGGAAGAAAATCTCTATTCCGCCAATAATTAATGTGGCTATAAATGAAGAAAATCCAATATTACGAGTAGTATCTAAATTAGTAAATAAAGATGTTAAAAGCCAAATTCCGAAGAAGGTTAAGCCGAAATCTGCCATTGTAGCAATCATATTTCCGTATTTAGGTAAAATGAAAAGATCGCCAATTAAATAGGCAACTCCTGTTAGGAAGAGAGAAATAAGCAATACTCTAGGAATGGAAATACCTTGAAAGATACCAAGTACGATAAGTAATACTGTAGTTATCGCTGTGTATTTAATTAATAAAGCAACAATATGTTTCATTATTTTCCTCCATTGTCTAAACGTATATGGAATAAAATATTTTATTAAAAACGGGTTATGCTGTTAAATAGCTTAACCCGTTTTATGTTGTAATGGAGGTCTACTTATGATATCCCATGGCACGTAAGATGTATTTCGTTCTCCTATACATGATTATTTTTAGTTTAAAGAAGATCAACTATACCTTTGAATTCACGGTCGTAATTACCAATTAATTAGCTATATATTTTAGCATGTAATTTAACATATTAAAGAAAGAAGGAGGTGAATGAACATGTCAAACAATAACAGTGGAAGCAGCAATCAATTATTAGTACGTGGCGCTGAACAAGCTCTTGATCAAATGAAATATGAAATTGCTCAAGAATTTGGCGTACAACTTGGTGCAGATGCAACAGCTCGTGCAAACGGATCTGTTGGTGGTGAAATTACGAAACGTCTTGTATCATTAGCTGAGCAACAACTTGGCGGTGGCGTTACTCGTTAATTTTATATATGAAATGGATATAGAGGAGAGGCATGCCGTCTCTCCTTTCTCATACATTTTTTTAATAAATAAGCTTAGTAGCGTTACAATCGTTTCGACTTTATTTGTTTAACTTTTAGACTCTCGAGGTTTTACATACATAATGAATTTTTGTGAAATAAAGGATAAAAGATAAGAGATTATATTTGATGCGAAAGGGGCAGAGAAAATGAAATATGAAGCGTTATTTACAGTTGAGATTTCTGTAGGAAGTGAACTAGTAGCAAACCATAAAATAAAGGCTCATAATGTCACTGATGTTGTTGAAAAGCTTGCTGAGAAGTACTTAAGTGATCATGAGGGGCATTCTCAAAATGAATAAAGGAGAATCGTGATATGACCTGTCATGATGCTAAGAACGAAACGAAAGAAAAAAAAGATTTAAAATGGTGGCAACTCTCACTTATTGGGATTGGTTGTACAATAGGGACCGGTTTCTTTTTAGGATCCAGTATAGGAATTAAAATAGGTGGTTCGTCAATTATTCTTATTCTTATATTAACTGGATTTACTACTTATATTGTATTTGAAGCATTGGCAAAAATGGCTGTAGAAGATCCGCAAAAAGGATCTTTTCGTATATACTCAAAAAAAGCTTTTGGAAATTGGGCGGGTTTTAGTCATGGATGGACATATTGGTGTTCTGAACTGCTTATTATGGGCAGCCAGTTAAGTGCGTTAGGAATCTTTTCACGTTACTGGTTTCCTAAGATACCACTATGGATATTTGCTGCTATATATGGAGTAGCGGCTATATTAATTATTTTTATAGGGGTAAAGATATTCGAACGTTTAGAGAAATGGATGGCTATTATAAAAATCGCTGCTATTATGGGGTTTATTGTAATTGCTATTTTAGTTATTTTAGGATTTATAAAGGGTGGTTTATATAAAGCACAAATTCCGCGGAATTTCAAAGATTGGTTCCCAAATGGATTAAAAGGCACTTGGTCCTCTCTAATTTATGCATTTTATGCATTTGGAGGAATCGAAATTATGGGGTTAATGACAATAAGACTGAAAGACCCTAAAGATGCACAAAAATCAGGAAGAGTAATGTTAATGATTTTAACGATTATTTACGTAGTCTCTTTAGGGTTGGCAATTATGATGGTACCATTAAACCAGTTTAATACGAAAGAAAGTCCTTTTGTAATAGCGTTACAAGACTATAATTTACCGTATGTGCCATTTATTTTAAATGTAGTATTAATTTTAGCGGGCTTTTCAACGTTAGTTGGTTCATTATTTGCGGTGACAAGTGTATTAATGAACTTAGCTGAAGAGGGTGATGCACCTGCGATGTTTGCGAAAAAAAACAAGAAGAATATCTCTTTTCCAGCTTTAATTCTTATCATAATGGGGCTTGGTGCTTCTATCCTTAGCGCTTTATTACTACCGAAAAATATATATGAATATGTAACAACTGCAGCTGGATTGATGTTGTTGTATACATGGAGTTTAATTCTTCTTTCCTTTTGGAGATTAATGAATCCAAAAGGTTGGATGCAGATAAAAAGTATTATTGGTCTTATTATGATTGCACTAGCTGTTAGTGGAACACTATTGCAAAAAACAACGCGTTTTGGTTTCCTTGTGAGCTTGTTGTTTTTAGGAATAGTTATTATCGTTACTATAATTGTTCATTTTGTCTCAAGAAAAAGGAATACAGCTATATGAAGTATCTTTCTTTTACTCCATGAATAGTATGTCAGAACAAAATAATAGAAGTTATTGAAAAATGATTTGGTAAGTTTGAAAACCAAAATATAATCCATAAATAATAAGTGATATTCCAGATATTACTGTTATAAGAGATAATATACGCGTATTTAAAATTTTACGAAATATACTAGAAGTACTTGCCATCGTAATATCCCAAATAAAAATACCTAAAATAGTACCAAAGCTATATAACAAAAGCTGCTCTTTATTATAGGAAGAAGCGGCTTTTGCTAATATAGAGCCGAAAATGCCAAGCCAAAATAGAATTGTTAATGGGTTCGATAAAGACATAAAAAAACCAGAAAAAAAGCTTTTAATAATTGAATCATCATTTCTAGTATTACTAATGCTAATTTGATTCGCATTTTTTACACTTTCAATGCCTGTATAGATTAAAACAAAAGCGCCGAAAGACCATAAGAAAAGTTTGATAATATCTTTTTCGAGGAAATGAATGACACCTAAATAAATAAGTGCCATGTAGATAACATCTGCAAGTAAGGCTCCTATACCAAGGATCCAAGCATGGAAAAAACCACTCCTAATACCTTTTTCTAGCTGCGCAGCATTTATAGGTCCCATTGGAGCAGATAATGATAAACCTAAGAAAACATAGCTTAAAAATATGCCCACGTATGATATGCTCCTCCCACTAAATTTAATCTATATTAAATCTATTCAGTGGTTAAAGTTTGTACAACTAAATAATAAAAAGTAGAGTGGATTACTTATTTTTATGCAAGTATTTTATGATTCGAGAAAACGGACACTTGGATGGAATTGTTTCATCATCACGTAAAAAATATTGTTGCCATTCATAATTATCTTTTTCACCATAATCTTTAAGAGAAGGGTGAATAGGGGCTTTGTCATAAGCGGCTAGACGTTGACGTATTAAGTTTTTTAGTTTTCTACTGCGTTTCTCAGAATTCATAATTCCCTGTAAAACCCACCTAGGAGTTAAAGCAAGCATCATACATGAAAAATGTCTACTTTGTCTATTGACATGGGCAGGTGTAGCACAGTAGACGAAATATGATTCATTATGAAAGCAAAATTCCCAAGTATTTTCCATAGGGTCATTGGGGATATGCGTAGGCCATTCCATCTCGTCCAAACGACTAGTTGTATTAAGTAGAGACCAATACATATGTTCAAAATCTTTAACTGTAGTTTCTCTCATTAAATCTATTGGTGTATGAATAAAAACAATAAGTGAGGCATATTGACCTGTATCTCTAGAACATTCAGTATATTCTTTAAGTAATGTAGCAAAGTCCTCGCTAGTATTCGTATCTCTAGGATCATCAATGAATCCGTACCGGAGGTGATTCGCTGTAAAGCCGTGTTGAGCCGGGATACAAGGAAAAGGTTTATTTTTATCTGTCATTTTTAATTTAAAAGAACAGAAAGCTTCTTGTTGCCAATGTGGAAGGTTAATAATATGTTTTTGTAAAGAGTCTTTATCATAAAGTATAGTCATCTTTTTATCCCTCCTAGGTCATAATATATAACCTATTAATTATTTAAGAATAGGTGACTAACACGGATAGAATAATTATTTTTTAATCTATAAAAATAAAATGATTTAATGAAGAATCCCCTTCAATGTAGTTACTTTAATAGTTGATCTTTAATAACGTATAAATTTTAAGTAGCTATAAAATTTGAAAAATATATAAGGAATATGTAGGTACAATGTTCACATTTATATTTTCTAACTAATATGGTTTATAACGAAACAAGAAGGGATGTATTATGATGGGGATTTTTAAGGAAGAAAAAATTAAATTTATAGATTGTAAAGGCGAGGAAGTCATTTTGAAAATCAAAATTAAGGATATAAAAAAGTAGGGAAGAGGAATTAAGGATACTTTATTGTGATTAACATAGAAGGATGAAAAGTAATCATGAATTAGATTGAAATGAATTCATGTAGTATAGGCCCTTTTTGAATTTTTTTGCATAATGTAGCATGAGTGAATATTAAGGGGGAACATACATGTCTTATCCTAATCAGTTAGCTTGGCATGAAACATTGGATTTACATGAATTAGTAGCATTTCAAGCGAACGGCTTAATCAAATTAAAAAAGTCAGTTAGAAATGTACCTGATCAAGCACTTCAATCGTTATATATTAAAGCTATAAATGTCATCCAAAACAATCTGCAAGAGTTAGTACAGTTTTATCCGTATGCTCCTGGATTTCAATCGCAGCAGCATCGTGATGACACTGGATTTTACGCTGGAGATTTACTTGGATTAGCAAAGACATCTGTTCGAAATTATGCAATCGCGATTACCGAAACTGCAACACCCCGACTGAGAGAAGTTTTAACTCGTCAAATAAATGGTGCTATACAATTACATGCGCAGGTTTTTAACTTTATGTACGAACGTGGTTACTATCCAGCTTACGATTTAAAACAACTATTAAAAAATGATATTCAAAATGTGCAAAAGGCAATACAAATGCAATATTAAAATGAAGATATGGAAATTATCTTTAGAGGAAAACTATAGTTTATTTATAGAAAATCAAATAGTTAAGACTAAATGGTAATTTCCATTGTTAATAAATTGATTAAATGCTAAAAATATAGATTCATTCTAAAATATTAAAGAAATTATACTAGCGCTGTTTTAGAATGGTGAACCCCTTCAAGTTTTTTTAGTGAGTTTTAATCAAATATTAAATACTCTTGAGAATAAGTATTTATATGATACATCTAGTTGAATGTTATTTTCCTTTGGCACTAAGTATGTTTAGCACGTTTTTCTTTTGGGAAAAATAAGAATATACATTAGTGGAAAGGATAGGATTTAATGGTTACCAAAACCGATAATACAAGCTATTTAACCTCTTCTGTTTATTTGACCCGTAATCTATGGTCAGGTATCTTGTTTGGACTAGGATTAGTAGCTTTTATAGATGAAACTATTTTTCATCAACTGCTGCATTGGCACCATTTCTATGATAAATCTACAACAGATATTGGACTCATTTCAGATGGTCTTTTTCATGCTTTTAGTTGGTTTGCAACGATTGGTTCCTTGTTCATAGTTGCTGATCTTCGTCGTAGAGATGCATTTTGGTTGAAAAGGTGGTGGAGCGGATTAATGCTTGGTAGTGGTGGGTTTCAATTATATGACGGTATAATTCAACATAAACTAATGAAAATACACCAGATTCGATACGTAGAGAATGTTCTTATCTACGATGTAATATGGAATATAATTGCGACTGTAATGCTCTTATTTGGCATTCTGCTAGTTTTTCAGACAAGAACTGATGAAAGATTATTGAGAGGTAAAAGCTTAAATGAACAATAACCATCTTCATCATGAAATATGGAATGCACTGGATATTTTACTATTCGTATTCATTTTAATTATGTTAATCATTTATATAGTAGCCACGATTTTATCAAATCGCCATTACAAACGATGGCCGTTATATCGAATTGTCTTCTGGGTTTTAGGGCTTATTTGTGCGGCAATAGCAGTTGTTGGGCCATTAGCTTATCGTGCTCATAATGACTTCACAATACATATGCTTGTGCATTTACTCCTTGGGATGCTTGCTCCAATTTTTATAGCATTAGCAGCTCCGATGACTCTTTTTTTACGAACGCTCAATGTGAAAGTAGCGCGACGTCTTTCAAGTGTATTAAAGAGTAAGCCGCTACAAATCCTTACTCATCCCATTATCGCAACCTTGCTTAATCTAGGAGGGCTATGGATTCTCTATACTACTAATTTATACTCGATGATGCACAAAAGTATACTTCTTCATTTGTTCATACATTTCCACGTTTTTATTGCAGGATATTTGTTTACCACATCAATGATTTATATTGATCCAATATCCCATAGATATAGTTATAAATACCGATCAATTATTTTAATAGTTGCATCAGCTGGTCATGGGATATTATCAAAATACATATATGCTCATCCGCCTGCTGGTGTAGTCACTGAACAAGCTGAAATCGGGGGCGTGCTGATGTATTATGGTGGGGATTGCGTTGATATTGTTCTTATTTTTATACTTTGTTTGCAATGGTCTAGGGGCAGCAGATCGAGAACAAAAGGTAATAATGTATTAAGTTCATGGTAATTATTAGATTTTTTGAAATTAAAAACTTTGAAATGCAATTTGGTCATACTGTACTTAAAAGAAACTTTGATAAAAATCAGTATTTTATTTTCATTTTTAAAATTTATAAATAAAAAGCAGCTAGCAAAAGCTAACTGCAGCGAGAAAATTACATCCATGAATTTAAGGAGTATAACTATATCATGGTTAAATATAGTATGAACAAAAAATGTAAGCTTATACTATGAAATTAAAAAGAGCAGTTATTTATTATGACTGCTCTTTAATGGTAAGAAATAAAGCCTGGGTAAGAAGCAGACTTTATTATAAATAGTGTGTGTGAAAGATCGATTTTTATTCCAAAAGGGTAGTTCTATTCTTAGGATAGAGATGTTAATTAAGTACAGTGTATTTTCATATTAAACTTAATATTTTTTTGACGTGTTAATTTTGTATCATATGTTAATTCTTTAATATAAAAACCAAAGTTTTTGTGCTTAATGTATCTTTTTATCTACATATTTTCCGTAATCAGGTACAGCAATTTTATCGAATTCTTGAACGAGTGTTTTAAGGCTTGTTGATAGCAATTCACCTGACATTGGTATTCCGTGTCCAGTAACAGTGACTAGAGGCTTTAATTTTTCTAATTTAATAACGGATTCTTTAGCAGCGTTCCAGTCTGTTGTTAAATAACGAGGCGGACCGCTTATTTCCTGTTCTTGAGTAATTACCTTATATAGATATTCCTGTTTCACTGTAACAAAAGCGTCCCCTGCAATTAATGTTCGGTCTTTTTCTCGGAATAATGAAATATGACCTGGAGTGTGTCCTGGTGTATGCACCCATCTAAACTCTGGCATATGAGGAACAGTTCCATCTGCAGGTAGTACTTTTATGCTATTTCCTAAATCAATCGGTTCATTAGGGAACAAAGGCGACATTTTCGCTACCATACCACCTTCAACTGTTGGATCTGGTTCAGGATAGCTTTGTAGTCCAGTCAGGAAAGGTATTTCCATTTGATGGGCATAGACTGGAACATCCCAATACTTGATGAGTTCAATTATTCCCCCAACATGATCAAAATGCCCATGAGTTAAAATAATTGCTTTAGGGCGACTATTTGTACCAAATCGCGTCTCAGTGACAGAGATAATTTCATTTGCACATTTAGGCATTCCAGCATCAATTAAAACAAAATCATTGCTCTTGGGATGTCCAACAAAACAGATGTTGACGATTTGAATCGTGTAACAAAATAAATCAGGCAATACTTCAATGCCATGACCACTTTCAATTGAAGTTGCCGGAATAAACTTGTAATCACTTCCATAATTCATTTCATTGTCCAATTTTTCTCCCCCTTAATTTATTCCAATATGACATTATAGTTCCCTAATTTTGAAAATCCATTTTGGAGCATTTGAGAAAAGAATGAGTGGGGGATTACAAAAAACAATAACTTAGACTTAGAATTAAGGGGGAGATATGTTAATTCATTTAAAATGTAAACAAAGAATATTGATTTTAAAGTCGTAGTTTATACTATTTTTTGGAGTTTAAGTGTATATCTTTTAAGAGGATATACCAAGTTCTTTTATTTTGATAATTACTTGAAACTTGAACGGGAAAAACATGATCAAGCCCCCATTCTAATTCGTTTATTTCATTTTCAAGTCCTGTTGGATAGAGTAAAAGGATCTTAAAATTATTTTTAACAATATTTGATAAAACGGTTTGTAATTCAAGCGTTTCAGTTAAGCTTCCGCCCCATCTAACAAATAAAATGGATTGAGAATTATGAATTCTTTCGTAAAGGTTATCAATTCTTCGATCTAATTTTTGTTTAAAATCATGGTATGTGATGAACCAATCTTCATTCGGAATAACAGGGAAATCGTGATAAGATGTTACGTTATATTTTGTATCTTTTATAATATGAGAAAAAACAGGTTGTATCACGCCATCATTAAACACGACATTTTGCTCCGGCATTGCTTGCATGTTTTTTAAATCCATAAAGTCTACGAAATTATTTTTCAATAATGTGTTGATAGAAGAAAGATTCGGTGATACAAACCAATCTAGAGGACCTGAATATTTCCGCAGCTTATATTTTTTTAGATGAATAGCAGTATAACAATTTTCCCCTAAACTAATAACATCATCATACATTCCTTGAAGTTTTTTCATTTCCAATACAATCATCCTTTTTTAGAAAAATTAGAAGGTATATATAAATTCTAAAAAGCGTTATTATGACACAAAATATGCTTTTGAAAAATAGGAGAACGGGTTAATTATAAATAATATATGTATGTATAAAACCTCCTGTGAAAAGGCTCACAGGAGGTTAAACTAAGGCGTATTTCGAGTTATGTACCATTTGTTGAGGTAAGAATTGTGAGTGATAATTCATGGCCTTTCTATAATAAAGGGGAAAAAACAGAAATACATTGAAGTTAGTTGTGAACAAATTGTAATTTAAAATTGAGAGGAAATAAGAAGCCCGAGTTGCTTCATTATGCAACTCGGGCATTATTTAATCTCTTCCTAACTTAATTATATCATGTAAATCAAATTCGAAATAGACTATTTCTTCTCATTTACTCCTGCTACAATCAAGAACACATGCATAGTAAGGAGAGATGTTATATGAGTTCTTTCGTTCTCGATTTTCAGGAAATAGAAAAGGGGCAGCTTTCACTCGTCGGCGGAAAAGGTTTGAATTTAGGGGAGTTATCTAACATTCAAGGTATAGAGGTGCCAGAAGGATTTTGTGTGACAACGGTAGGATATGAAAAGGCCATCGAGCAAAATGAAAATCTTCAAACTTTGTTGCAGCAGCTAACCAAGTTGAAACTTGAAGACCGAGCTCAAATTGGTGAAATGAGTAAGGAAATTAGAGAAGTCATTATAGCAGTACAAATCCCTTCTGATGTAGTGGAAGCGGTAGCTCATTATCTCTCACGTTTTGGAAATGAACATGCGTATGCCGTGCGTTCTAGTGCTACGGCTGAAGATTTACCGTATGCCTCGTTTGCAGGTCAACAAGATACGTATTTAAATATTATCGGAAAAGAAGCGATTTTACAGCATGTAAGAAAGTGCTGGGCTTCTTTATTTACAGAGCGAGCAGTCATGTACCGTATGCAAAATGGTTTTGAACATAATCAAGTTTCTATATGTGTTGTCGTTCAAAAAATGGTTTTCCCGCAGGCTTCGGGAATTTTATTTACGGCTGATCCGGTTACTTCTAACCGAAAGGTGCTATCAATTGATGCCAGTTTTGGACTTGGTGAGGCGTTAGTATCAGGACTGGTCTCTGCCGATAATTATAAAGTAAAAGAAGGTAAAATTACTGAAACGATGATAGCGACTAAAAAATTAGCTATTTATGCTGTAAAAGAGGGCGGAACAGAGACGAAACAAATTGATTCAGCTCAGCAAAAGATTCAAACATTGTCTGAACGACAAATATTACAACTCGCACAGATTGGGAGACAGATTGAAGCTTATTTTGGCTGTCCGCAAGATATTGAATGGTGTTTAGCCCGTAATACATTTTATATTGTTCAAAGCAGGCCGATAACGACTTTATATCCAATTCCGGAAGAAAATGATGGGGAAAATCATGTATATATATCAGTTGGTCACCAACAAATGATGATCGATGCGATGAAACCATTAGGGTTATCTTTTTTCCTGTTAACGACAAGTGCCCCAATGCGTAAAGCGGGAGGACGGCTGTTTGTTGATGCTACGCAACAATTAGCTTCACCTGCTAGCAGAGAGTATTTAATAAATACGTTAGGAAAATCAGATCCACTCGTAAGAGATGCATTAACGACTATAATCGAGCGAGATAATTTTATTACATTGTTGCCGGATGATGAAAAAGAAAAGAGTGTTGGTAAAGGTGTGCCACCTGTAAGCACGCAACCAGAAATCGAAAATGATCCAGCAATCGTTACGGAATTAATAAAGAATAGTGAAGCATCACTTGAAGAGTTAAAAGAAACTATGCAACTGAAATCAGGAGTGGACGTACTTGATTTTATTTTGGAAGATATTCAGCAATTAAAGAAAGTATTGTTTAATCCGCAAAGTATAGCAGTTATTATGGCAGGTATGAATGCTTCAACATGGATCAATGAAAAAATGGAGCAATGGCTGGGCGAAAAGAATGCAGCGGACACCCTTTCTCAATCGGTGCAAAATAATATTACGTCGGAAATGGGTTTAGCATTAATGGAAGTTGCTGATGTGATTCGGCCGTACGAAGAAGTTATTGCGTATTTACAACATGTAGAAAATGATAGCTTTTTAGATGAACTCGTTCAGTTTAAAGGCGGAGAAAAAGCTCGAGAGGCAATAGATGCTTTTCTAAATAAATACGGAATGAGATGTAGCGGAGAAATCGACATTACGAAAACGCGCTGGAGTGAGAAGCCAACAACCATTATCCCGATGATTTTAAATAATATAAGAGATTTTGAATATGGTGCAAGTAAACGGAAATTTGAAGAAGGACTGCAAGAAGCTTTGAAAAAAGAAGAAGAGTTAGTAGATCGATTGCAGCAATTGCCGGATGGAAAACAAAAAGTAGAAGAAACGAAGCGAATGATTCGCAATATCCGTAATTTTATCGGCTATCGTGAATATCCGAAATACGGTATGATTAATCGTTATTTCATATATAAGCAGGCGTTACTAAAAGAAGCTGAGCAACTTGTGCAGAGCGGTGTCATTCATGAAGTTGATGATATATACTATTTAACTTTTGAAGAACTTCACGAAGTTGTTCGCACGAAGAAACTAAATTATGAGCTTATTCATAAACAAAAAAATGATTATAAATTATATGAAAAACTAACGCCTCCTCGTATAATGACGTCTGATGGAGAAATCATTACAGGTAAATATAAACGAGAAAACCTCCCAGCTGACGCGATTGCAGGTCTGCCTGTTTCTTCTGGAGTAGTTGAGGGGAGAGCTCGCGTTATTTTAAACATGGAAGAAGCGAATTTAGAAGAGGGAGATATATTAGTTACAGCTTTTACTGACCCTGGCTGGACGCCATTATTTGTATCTATAAAAGGACTAGTCACTGAAGTCGGCGGACTTATGACTCACGGGGCGGTTATTGCACGGGAATATGGATTACCGGCAGTCGTTGGAGTAGAGAACGCTACGAAATTAATAAAAGATGGGCAACGAATACGAGTACATGGAACAGAAGGGTATATTGAAGTGTTGTAATGAAGTAAAAGATCATCCGCTATAAATAGTGGATGATCTTTTTATTTTGCAATAACTCACTTCTTTAAGCCAGCTGCATAAAAAGGTCCATGAACTGCGATTGTTGATAAAATACGAGCAATTTCCTCTGGTGTTTCTTTTTGGCCACTATTTAACCATTGCTGAATGACACCAATATGAGCAGATGCCATATAAGAAGCTAAATATTGGCTTGGAACAAGTAAATTTTCCTTATTAATGAGAGCACCATTCGTATCTTCAAATAATGTTTTCCACATAAAGTCTTTCAACTTTGTTTGAAAAGATAAATCTCCTTTTGGGCTTAATACAGCTTTCATAAAATCACTATTTTCATTTAGAAATTCAAGAATAGAAGTGATAAGTAGAAACGGCATTGTTGGAGAAGGATTCGATCCGAGATCCGCAATCACTTCTGGGAATCTCTTTTTTGCAATGCTAGAAAACTCATACATAATGTCTTCTTGGCATTTTGTCATTAAATCAAATTTATCTTGATAGTGCGTATAGAAAGTACCGCGATTAATGTTTGCTTTCGTTGTAATATCTTTCACTGTAATGGCGTCAAAACCTTTGTCCTCAATTAATTCCACCAATGCATTTCGTATGGCAGTTTTCGTACGAACAACACGTAAATCTAAATTACTATCGCGCAAAGCATGTCCCTCCTTAATTTTAGCCAACACATTTCAAGAAAGTGTCTTATAACCGACACATTCACGATTTTTGATTATTGTATAAGGTTCAACTCGAACATATAATTCAAATATAAATAAACAACACGTTGTTGGTTATTATAAATCAAATGATAGGAGGAGAAAAGAAAATGTTTAAAAATAAACTTTTATTATTATCACCAGTTATTGCCCTACTTGTTGTTTTTATTTTTTCATTAACGTTATTTCCAACCGTTCAACCTCAGCCGAAAAACTTGCCAATCGCAATTGTAAATGAGGATCAAGGAGTAGAAATTCCGAATCAACCGAAGATGAATATGGGGCAAACAATTGTTGATAATATGAAAAAGACATCAAAATCAGAAGAAGAACCTGCGGTGAAGTGGATAGAAGTGAAAAATGAGGAAACCTTGCAAAACGGTTTAAATGATCAAGAGTATTATGCAGCGTTAGTCATTCCGAAAGACTTTAGTACAAAACAAGCATCATTACGAACACCACAGCCATCTTCGCCAGAGGTAGAAATATTTATAAATCAAGGAATGAATACAGCAGCATCAACTATGGCAGGGCAAATGTTAAATGGTGTAGTTGATAATATGAACAATACTGTTCGCGCGCAACTATTAGAAGGATATAAAGCAAAAGGAGTTACGTTAACAGCAGATCAAGTTTCAAATGTAGTAACACCGATTACAAAGAAAGTGATAAATGTAAATGAAATTGGCAAAAACAGTGCGAACGGTAACTCGCCAATTTCTTTATTCCAACCGTTATGGATTGCAAGTTTAGCGAGCGCAGCAATTATCTTTATTGCGATAAGTAAAATGCCAGTAGGTACAAGAAAAGAAAACTTCATATTAAAACTAAAACAAATCATAACAGGGGCTGTCGCAGCATTTGTCATTGGGTTCGGTCTTACATGGATTGCGGATGGAATGGTAGGACTAAATATTTCAAATTTCACTGATACGGCACTGTTTTTAACTATTACGTCCTTTAGTTTCTTCTTAATGATATCGGCGGTACTTTCAATAGTCGGACTAAAGGGAATCAGTATATTTGCTCTCTTACTATTCTTTGGTGCACCGTTATTATCATTAGCGCCTGAAATGTTGTCTCCATTTTACCAAGACTGGGTGTATACATGGTTGCCGATGCGATTTATGATTGAAGGACTTAGAGAAATATTCTTCTTCGGAAAAGGGTTAAGCTGGAGTACACCTGTTATTGTGCTTATTTGGATTGGTGCGGTAAGTATCGTTATTATTTTAGCGACTGCTTTCAAACATAGTGCAATAAAGGAACATACAACAGAATTAAACGCTTAGAACAAAGAACGTTTCACTCGTAGTGAAGCGTTCTTTTTGTGGTGAAATGATTATTAGTCTATAGGGAGATGAAGAGTTCGTATTTGCGGTTTATTTTGTATACATGCTCTTACTATTTCAAATTGCATAAAGTGTTATGTGAAATAATGGAGGGGATACGATGTATAGTTCGAATTATTATGATTGGTATAGGCAAAATGATAAGCTGATTCGTGATATTGAGAAAGCAATTAACGGAGAGTTTAGTGCTATAAATTGTTACGCGAAATTAGCTAACATGGCTCCAAATACGGCAGAACGAAATCAAATTCTTGAAATTCGTAACGATGAAATAAAGCATTTTCATCAGTTTGTACAGATCTATACAAATTTAACTGGTCAGCAGCCAAAACCACAAATTACAGAAGAATGTCCGAATACGTACTTACAAGGATTAGAATTCGCAATACAAGATGAACAGAAGACAGTGGATTTTTACTTGGAAATTGCAGATGAGACATCAGATACACATTTGAAAGAGTTACTGCGTAGAATAGCTGCCGATGAACAAAATCATGCGGTGTGGTTTTTATATTATTTTGTGAAGACGAAGTGAATGCTTAAGGAATTAAAACCGTTTCACTAGTAGTGGGACGGTTTTTGTGATGAAATACAAGTTATATATAGTAGCTGAATTTCGTATATAATGTATGAAACAAAAATGGAAACAAATATGTTAGGAGTAAACATATGAAAAGAGGAATCTTTGTAGAAATTCCAAATGAATATAATAATTTACTTTGGAAAGTATTAAAGCCAATTCATATTCCTTCATATGATTGGTGGGTAGGGAGTGAGGAGTCATACTTAGTAGCACGTGGTGGATTGGATGAAGCGTTATTTCCAGAAGAACCAAGTGTAATGGAAGGATCGGATTTGAACAGGTTATTTAAAGCCAACGTATATTATCTTATTTTTGCAGATTTAAAAGCATATCTCAAAGGAGAAATAGTACTAGATATTGAAACATATGAAGAGTTTATGGAAAGTAAGTGTGAGATAGTCGTATTAGTGGCGGACGGTCAATACATACAAATTTATGCGGAAGACCAAAAAGCGATTGAACTGATGTATGAAAACGCACGAAATCAGGGGTTTTATGTAGAATATGTTACAGACGAAAATGACGGTAGAACACGTTTGTCAGTATAGTAAGAATTTGAAAGGGGAAACGCAATATGGAGAGAACTATAAGTAAAGAATATACAATTCGAACCGCTACTGAAGAGGAAAGCGATAACATTATTACTCTATTAAAAGAAGTAGCACAATGGCTACAACATAAAGAAGTGGACCAGTGGCAGTACCTTTTAGGAGGAGAAGCTACGGCTGAAATATTAGAAGGTATAAGAGAGAAATATACATATGTGGTTACGAAAGAAGATGAAATTATCGGTACAGTTACAGTATCTCCTAAACAAAATGAATGGGATGAATATATTTTTGGTAAAGAGGAAGTTTCTAATTCATTATATATTCATAGATTTGCGGTGAATCGGAAGTATAAGGGGAACGGAATCGGAGAATGGATGTTACAGTGGGTAGAAGAGAATGTACAACATGACAAAGAGTTTTTAAAACTAGATTGTGTAGGGCATAATCGCATATTGAATGATTTTTATAAGAGCAATGGTTTTGAATATGTTGGCAGTACAGATGGATTTAGTAAGTTTCAAAAGAAAAGGGGAGAGTAAATGAATCAAATTAATACTGGTTTAGTTAAAAGATTAATAGGGGGAACAGTTTCCTGACTGGACACATTTAGAGGTGAAACCTGTAAAGTTTAGTGGGCATGATAACAGAACATTTCACTTAGGGGATGAGTGTAAGATTGCCAAGTGATGCAGCGATGTTATGGATGTTTTTTGATAAAAGTAGTAGAAAGATATGTAAAGAAGTACTACAAATAGATGAAGAAACGTGGAATAGAGCGAGAGGATGGGCACTTTGGAAAGCGTTAATTACATATGATGCGAATAAGAGTAGTAATAAGATAGTGGCAGAAGAATCGTATCGTGTCATTTAAGTAATTGTAGATGATTATGGACAGTAATAGAAAAAGCCTATTTTGAATCATACGATCAAAATAGGCTTTTTTATATGATTAATCGATACTTAAAGCTTTTTTACCCATTTGATTATAACTGTGCTCAAATCGGGATTTTACCATTGGCTGGTCTTTTTTACCGTCTAGTGGGTCATTATAATAAATGTTACGATCATCTACACCAGTTATGATAATAGTATGTGCATTTCTGTATCCATTTACGGTTTTTCCTTGAGGTGTTTTCCAAGTTTGTTCTAGTTGTGGAGCAGTTATTTTGTTTCCTACCCACGCTACAACTGGTTTACCATTCCGTACATAGCTTTCTAATACAGAGAAATCCTGTCCTGTTAAATCTGTACCTCTTGCATGTTTATCAAGTAATTGTTTCAATGGTGCCGGGTTAATAGAGTAACCATAATTTATTCCTCTTACATCACCAACGAATCCGATGTCTGGATCACCCCAAACTGAAATTTTTCCATCACCTGTAGTCTGGCGTCGAGTTGTATCAAATGGCATTTGATTAGCAAAGTCTACTTTATTTAATGAGCGTCCTGTATAGTATTCTAAAAGCATTTGGAGTGAAACAACTGCACTTCCTTTTTGTAGTTCCGGCAATTGATTAATGGCAGGAACATTTAAGAGGAGCTTTGGACGTAAGAGATAAGACATGTTTATCCATTTCGGTCCTTTATCTGTACGAATTTGTACCCATCCGTCATCTCCCATAGCTAATTCTTCGATGCCGCCTTGTGGAGCATACTTTCCAGATATTTTAGAAGAAAAATTAGGGCTATCGTAAGCAAAAAATGTTCTTGGTATGTATGTTAGTTCTTTTCCTTCACCCTCTTTTAAATATGGATTCATCCATTGAAGCCCTTCGCTAGTGCGAATTTTTAACCAGATGCTATTTTCTTCAACGACTGTTACAGTTTGAGGGGGATATTTACCAACCACGTATCCTGTTCTTGACGGTCTATCAAAGGTAACAAAGTTTTTATCAATGTAGACTTGTTTCTCTTTTAATGGTGTCCACTTTAACCCATGATCCGTCGCAATTTTAATCCATCCGTTTTCAGATTCATCGAATACAGTAACGGTTTGTGGTGCATATTCAGCAAGTATACCTGAATGAAGAGAGGTTTCAGGATAAATAAAATAATGTTGTTTCATAGTAACTTGCTTTAATTTAATTTCTTTATCTTTCGATTGGTCTGTGCGAGCAACTAAACTTGCAGCTTCTGCACGGGTAATCGTGTTATCTGGATACCAATGACTACCACCATAGCCCAGTGAAATACCAAGAGCAACAAGAAGATTAGCCGATTTTTCACTCCAATGCCCTTTTAAATCTCGGAATACAGTAGGTAGTTTTTCAGTGGCTTTTTTGTCTAAGTTATATGCATGAACAAGCATAGAGGCCATAGCAGCTCTCGTTAGCTTTCCAGAAGGTTCGAAATTTCCATTCCCGACGCCTTTAATAATCCCAGCTTTTTCAACTGCAGCAATATAAGGAGTAGCCCAATGTTTTTGGGAATCTTTAAATGATGGCTTTGCTGAAGGGTCTATTTGTAAGTTTAATATTTTTGCCATGATAATTGCGGCAGAAGCTCTATCAATTTCAAGATTAGGTCCAAATGTACCGTCTGGTAAGCCAGATAAGACTTTTTTCTTTACTAAATAATCAACGGACGGCTTTGCCCAGCCAATAACATCAGGAAATTGATAGTAGTAATCGTCTTCGTCTTCGTAATTCTCCAATTGCGCATTATTTTTTTGTGTTACAGTTTCACTCACAGCGAAAGAACTAGATGGAGCGATGATAGCACCAAATAGCAACGCACTTGCCATAGTTATTTTTATTGTTTTCAAATTTCCATTCTCCTTCTATTTTTATGTGGGATAATTTAAAGAGTAAATTGAAAAAAGAAATAATTTAGTTACAAAATGTATGTTTGGAATGAGTATATGTAACATGTATGAAAGATATTATATGATAATTTTTGGAGACTGACAATAAAAATGTAAGATTATTGCTTGTGTCATTTTCAAATGAAAAGAAGGAATTTAATATAATTATACAGAATATTTAGATAAATAGGGGGTGTCGAATTTTGAGTGAAATTGAATTAAAAAGGAATGTAATTAAGACAGGGAGTGAGAAGAGCATCATTCTTCGGTTTATACTCGCTAGTCTCGTTGGGGTGTTTATGTTTTTCGTACCAGTTACGATAAATGGCGCTTCTTCCATAATGATTGATCATATCGTGTCGTGGATTAGAGCTTCGGTTCCGAGCGTCGTACCTTATTACGCACTACTCGTTATGGTAATGGGTGCAATTTATCCGTTTTATACGAAAAAATGGAATACATCTATCGTAGATATTTGCTTTTCGACTTTAAAAGTGGTTGGCGTCGTTTTCGGTGTATTATATTGTTTGAAAGTAGGGCCAGCTTGGTTCTTTGCGCCAGATGTTGGGCCGTTTTTGTATGAGAAACTAGTAATATCGGTAAGTTTACTCGTTCCGATTGGTTCGGCTTTTTTAGCATTATTAGTCGGGTATGGATTACTTGAATTTATCGGTACGTTTTGCCGTCCGATTATGAGGCCGTTATGGAAAACACCTGGACGATCAGCAATTGATGCGGTTGCGTCCTTTGTGGGAAGTTATTCACTGGCTTTATTAATTACGAACCGTGTCTATAAAGAAGGAAAGTATACAACAAAAGAAGCAGCCATTATCGCTACAGGATTTTCTACAGTATCCGCAACATTTATGATCATCATCGCAAAAACATTAGATATTATGCATTTATGGAATGTTTATTTTTGGACGACTCTCGTTGTAACATTCATCGTAACTGCTATCACCGTAAGACTTCCACCCCTTAGTAGAAAACCAGATACATATGTAACAGAAGAAGGGTTCCCAGAGCCTGTTTATAAAGAGAAAATGTTAGAACGCGCTTGGGAAGATGCATTAGAAGTATCAAAAACTGCACCAAGCGTTATGAAAAATATCGCAGTGAACTTAAAAGACGGCTTTATTATGACAATGGGAATTTTACCATCTATTATGTCTGTAGGGTTAATTGGTATTGTCTTAGCGAAGTTCACACCAATATTTGATTGGATCAGTTATATTTTTTATCCTTTTACATGGGCTTTGCAACTGCCAGAAGCAGACTTAGCTGCTAAAGCGGCATCCGTCGGTATTGCGGAAATGTTTTTACCATCATTATTAGTAGTTAGTGCACCACTTGTGACAAAGTTTGTCATTGCGGTTGTTTCGGTATCATCTATATTGTTTTTCTCAGCATCCATTCCTTGTATTTTATCGACAGATATTCCGTTAAAAGTATCAGAACTTATTATTCTGTACGTACAAAGAACGATATTAACATTGCTTATCATTACGCCGATTGCTTATTTGTTGCTTTAAAAAGGGGAAAGGTATAAAAAGAATCCTTCTATAAAAGGAAGGATTCTTTTGTTTAGTGTTTTTATCAAGTAAATACTTTAAAATGTACACTTTTTTGATGTTTTATTTGTTTTTCGAATATGACGTAATACTTCTTAAGAAAATTCCTAATCCTGCAAAAAAGAATCCTAAGCATAATAAGCTGCCTGGCGTTCCCCAAGTAATTTGATCTAGCATTTTTATATCCTCCCATTTACCCCATATGAATTAACTGTAAAACTTTCACTTTATTATTATATAGTATTTTTTTGGTGTAATCCAGAATTATCCATACTACCAAATTGAAAAAATAATCTTTTTGTAGAAATAATAGCGTTTTTGGTGTGCAAATCTTTCAATAATGCACACTAGACCTTTAGAAAAAGAAAAACCTTACATGAAATGAAACCAATATAAATGTAGCTTGATATAATGGGATGGACACGGTATTTGTTACAGGCTTTTACGGATTATTATGTAAGAAGGTATTAAAACTTGAATTTTAAGTGCATTTAAAAGTTAGTGTTAATGTTTTAATATCTATATAATTAAATGTTTATTTCTGTGATATAGTAAGAAAAAGGGGGCTTACAAATGGAAATCATTCACGAAAGAGCAAAGCTACGGTTAATGGATAGTAATGATGTCGAAACTTTGTTTTCGATTGTAGAAGGAAATCGGGAAATTTGGGCGTATTTAATCTCTAAAATGGATAGTATGCAAGATATGCAGCAATATGTGCAAAAAGCGATACAAGGTTATGGAAAAGGTACGCAAATCCCTTTCGTTGTAGTGGATCAACAGACGAATAAGATTGTAGGGAGTACACGTCTATATAATATTTCAGTGGAAGATAAAACAGTCGAGTTAGGACAAACGTGGTATCATCCAAGTGTCCAGCGTACGAGTATCAATACAGAGTGTAAGTATATGCTTCTCCAGTATGCTTTTGAAAAACTGCATATGCTCAGGGTACAAATTAAGACGGATGCAAGAAATGAAAAAGCACAACGAGCAATTGAAAGGTTAGGCGCAGTAAAAGAGGGTGTGCTTAGAAATGAAAGAAAATTATCAAATGGTTATGTGAGAGATGCAGTTGTGTACAGTATTATCTCAAGTGAATGGCCAGACGTGAAAGAACAATTGTTAGAAAAATTAGAGTTGTATAAAGAAAAGCTATAATTCGTGTTTTGAAAGGTATATTGTTCTTAAGGCATGAAAAATATACCTTTTTTCTTACAAAATGCTACTTTATTTTAATTCCTTTTGTTTCATCGTTCCCTTCTGAGACAAAATTCGTTACAATGTAGTTGTATGGTAATAAACTTATGAATTTAAAACATGTAATGAAAACCGCAAATGAAAATGAATTGATAATCCTCAATTTTAAATGAAAACCCTTTTATACATAAATAACAAGTAAAGTTCCTTCTTTTAAATAAACTCAAACAAAACGATTTGATATAAATGTTTTTTTATAGAAGTATGGATGATGTACGGAGGCAATTACAAATGAAAGAAAATAAGAAGAGTAAGAAAAGGCGAATCTTTCAAGTATTTTTACTAATGATTTGTTCTGCTATTTTATATGTAAGTTATGCAGCTTACGATATTTGGAGTTATCGTTTTAAAACAGATGATAGCGTGAAAACGGATGCTGGTATCGTACTAGGAGCAGCTTCTTGGAATGGAAAACCATCTCCTGTATTTAAAGAAAGAATTAATCATGCGATTTCTTTATATAAGAACGGAAATATTAAAAAGATTATTTTTACAGGTGGTACAAAGTTCGAGGCAGAGCTTGAGGAAGCGCGTACTGCAAGAGTATATGCAATGAAACAAGGTGTAAAAGAGGAAGATATTTTAATTGAAACAAAATCCCTTTTCACTGAAGAAAATTTAAAGAATGCGAAGGAAGTTGGAATAGAGAACGGAATACGCACATACACGATTGTAAGTGATCCACTTCATATGAAACGCGCAATGAGAATCGCAAAACATATTAATATTGAAGCGTATGCTTCACCAACGCCGACATCAGCATATAAAACGTTAGATACAGAAATACCATTCTTCTTTAAAGAATTATTCTCGTATATTGGATATGTAACCTCGTTGCCATTAAAGGCATTGAAGGGAGACTAATAAGAAAAGAACCTATCTTTAAATAGGAACTTTTCTTATTAGTCAAAAACATTGTATTTTTATCGGAATAGTGAAACAATAGAGAGGTAGCTTCATATAATCATAATGACAAAATGAACGGTTTATGAATCGAACATAAAGGAGATTATAGTATGGCACTCTCATTTGTTGAAACAGAAAAACAATCTTTCATTATTGAACAAATAAATAAATTGATTCCGAAGTTCATGGAAAGGGAGCATCAACTAAGTGAATTAGGATCATTTCCGTATGAAAATATAAATGATTTGAAAGATATCGGATATACGAAATTAACGTTACCGAAGGAATTTGGTGGTAGTGCGATTTCTTTATATGACTTCGTTCTATTTCAAGAGAAAATTGCGGAAGGCTGCGGGGCTACTGCATTATCGATTGGCTGGCATCTTGGCATTGTGAAAGAACTAGCGGAAAATCGCTCTTGGAATGATGAGATGTTTAAATGGTTTTGCGAAGAAGTGCGAAATGGGGCGCTCTTTAATAGGGCAGCAACAGAACCGAAAACAGGGAGTCCGACGCGTGGCGGTAAACCAGAAACAATAGCGGTTCAACAAGGCGAGAAGTGGGTTATAAATGGAAGGAAAACTTTTACAACGATGGCGCCAGTACTTGATTATTTTATTATTTCAGCGAGTATGGAAGGCCGTGAAGAAGTTGGTGAGTTTGTTATTCCAAGAAATACAATCGGTGTATCCATTGAAGAAACGTGGGATAGCGTTGCGATGCGAGGGACTGCTAGCCACGACCTTGTCTTACAAAATGTAGAGATAGACAACCGCTTTTTTACGGATGTAAAAGGCGGGAAAGTGAAACAAAAGGGTATTGGCTGGTTGCTACATATACCAGCATGTTATTTAGGAATTGCACAATCAGCAAGAAATTATGCAGTTCAGTTTGCGGGATCATACAAACCAAATAGTTTAAACCATTCTATTAGTTTATTACCGAATGTTAGAAGATTAGTTGGAGAATTAGAACTCGAGCTTATGCAAGCTCGCGTCTTTTTATATCAAATTGCGAAAAAATACGATGAGGCAGAAGATAAACTGTCACTGCAAGCAGAATTAGCGGCAGTGAAATACGCCGTAACAAATGCGGCGATATCCATAGTGGATAAATCAATGCGCATCGTAGGAGCAAAAAGTTTATCAGAAAAAAATCCGCTTCACCGTTATTATTTAAACGTTAGAGCAGGACTACACAACCCGCCGATGGATGATGCAACACTATCTATGTTGGCGGATGCGGCGTTTCGGTCGTAGTTTTTTTAGCTTGAACTTTATTATTTAAGTACAATATAGTTGTTTTGAAAGCACGTGTTTGATTAGTAATCGAACGCGTGCTTTTTATTCGATTGATATACTAGAAATGCAGCGTTTAAATATAAATAATCATCATGATTTTGTGAGTGTTCCTTGATGGAAAAACATTTGCCATTTTTCATCTATCAGTTTCCAAATGGAGCTTCGCAAAGTATTCTGCATTCTAGTTTCATCCCTTACACGATATGTTGCCAACGCTGTATCGTCCGATAAAGAACATATTTCAAAATTAGAAAGAGTCATAAGGGTCACTATACACGCCCCCTCAATTTAAGCAATTAATTGTTCACCAAAACGGAAAAAATAAGCCGAATTTATCTTGGAATAAATTCGGCTTTTAATTGTTAGAAATTATATTTGGTCATTTTAAGATTTCCGATAGCCTAAAAAACATAAAAGATTAAATAATAGTAATCCTCCAGCAAAGTACCACGAATATCGGAATGCTTGAATAAGCCCATCTGTTTCCATATTGCCTTGTGAATCCATAAATGTTGCGGCAACTGCGGCACCAAATGCAATTGCAACGTTTTGTAACATACGTTGCACAGCTCCAATCGTACCTTGTTTCTCTTTAGATACAGATGTCATAATTGATGCAATATTAGCAGGCTGGAAAATTCCTCCTCCACCCCCATATAGAAGTAATAAGCTCACCATTATATATGGTGACCAATGGGCTTGGATAAAGCTTAATCCAACAAATGCTATAAACATAACACATAAACCTATTTTCATAATTAATTTTGGCCCAAAACGTTCCATGTATTTTCCTGCTATTCGCGAAAATATTACTAAACCAAGCGGGGCTGATAATAAAACAAATCCTGTTTGCCAAGGAGTTAATTGCGTAAATGCTTGTAGGAAATAGGGTGGAATGATAAAAATAATTGCTGAGGCCACCCCAAAACCTACTGTTGCAAATATAGGAACGATAAAATTTGAATGCTGGAATAAATGTACATCTATAATAGGGTGTTTTACTTTGGATTCATGAATTATAAAAGTAACTAATAAAATAATTGAAATCATGATATATCCCCATGTAGATATACTTTTCATTCCTACACTTGATCCATGAGAGAAACCAAAAAGAAATAGCAAGGCGCTTAAAGTGAAGTATATATTTCCTAATACATCGATAGTTGATGGATGTATTTCTTCTTTTATAACTCGAGAGACTTTGTAACAAGCCCATAATCCAATTAGACATAATGGAATGTTAATCCAAAAAATCCATCGCCAACTTCCAAGTGAAATGAAAAATCCTCCTGCAGTGGGACCTAAAATAGGCCCTAATCCTATCATTACTCCTAAGGTACCTAATGCATGACTACGATTTTCAGGGGTGATAAGAGTTGTAATGAGAGCTGCAGATGTAGCTTGTAAAGCAGCAGCACCAATGCCCTGAATGGCTCGAAATACAAGCAATTGCCACATTTCTTGAGATAAACCGCATAATATAGAACTGAAAAGAAATATAACAAACCCCCACAAACATATTCTGATTCGGCCTATGCGATCACTAAGTTTTCCAAATAAAAGGATAGTGGCACTAAGTGCCATAACATATATAGTTACACTCCATGCCGTTATAGTTACTGTTGAGTGAAATTCTTTTTCTAGAAATGGTAAAGCAATATTGATAATACCAGTATCTAAAGTGGATAAAAACATTCCGATACCAGCAGTCAGGATTACCATTTTTTCACTAAAATGAGAAAGTGCTCGGTTTGCAACAATATTCGTATTATTCATCAAATTACCACAACCTTTTTACTTAATCTAAGCTTGACGGCAATGGGGCTTTCCTCACAAAATCTTTATTTAAGGTTAATCCCATATAAGGGGTCTTTCCAACTCTACCATTCTTAAGTATTGTAAAAACTGACCCGTATGAACGGCATCATGATAGGCAATTCTTAAAAGCATGTCACCCAAATATCGTTGATAGCCTACATCACTTCTATCAATAAGTCTCGATTCTAATTCTTCAGTTGATATGGATTCAACATATTCTATAAAATTGGAAAAATACGATTGCGATAACTCTATCTCTTTTTCAACAGAAGTGATTGGTTCTTCATCGTATGGAGTATGTATATCTGCCTTTATCGATCTGTTGTTTCTTAAGAGCAAATGATAATGGAAACTTGCACTCCATACATGCCGAATCATCTCTCCAAAAGTCATTGCTTCGTTGTCAGGTTTCCAAGAAAGCAAGCTATCAGGAAGTGACCTCCACAGTTTGATAGAGCGCCTTCTTGTTTCCTTTAAATTTAATATACAAAGATCAATTGCATTCATTACAAATAATTCCTCCTTACTTGTGGATTTAAGATAATTGTATCAAATTGATAATTAGGGTATCATCGAAATATGAATGTATATCCGAATATCTCATATATAGCTAAACTAATTGCTGAACCTACAAGAGCAATCATCTTAGATTGTTTAATGAATAATCAAGCACTACCTGCTAGCGAATTGGCTTATATGGCAAAGGTGTCACATCCAACAATTAGTTCTCACCTTTCTAAATTAGTAGAGGGGAATCTACTGACAGTTGAACAACATGGTAGACATCGTTACTATCGACTTGCTAATCAAGAGGTAGCAGAGGTTCTTGAAAAGTTAGGAACAATCGCACCAACAGTTCAAGTTCGTTCTTTAAAACAATCAGATCAACTAAAACAAATTCGTTATGCTCGAACTTGTTACGATCATCTTGCAGGTAGACTCGGTGTAGAGATAACCGAAAAATTATTAGATAAGGAATTTATCATTTTAGAGAAAGGAGAATACATTGTAACGGAACAAGGTAAGCAATGGTTTCTGAATTTTGGAATAAATATTGAAACGGCAAATATAAAGAGAAGAATATTTGCAAAACCTTGTCTTGATTGGAGTGAACGACGCTACCATATTTCTGGTTGGTTAGGATCTGCAATAGCAAAACTATTTTTTGAACAGGAATGGATTACAAAAAAAGATAAGAATCGGGCTGTCCATCTTACAAGAAAAGGTATGAAGTTCTTGAAAGACGAATTAGGCATTGACATGGAAAATAAAGAAATGAAATAACCTGAGTCTATACAAATGTAGACTCAGGTTATTTCATTTCTTTTAAAAATCTTTAGTGATATTTGCGCACGGCAAATCAACCTCGTTTGCTTTACGGAAAGAGATTAACTGCAAAAATAGTAGTTGAGACGATTCTATTAAATTAGTAATCATATTCATTGAAAATTATGCGTAAGAATATAGTAAATGAAGGGAGATATAAAATGAATAAAGTGAAACTGAAAGTATTTAATATAAAGTATGTCATGATATGTATTTTATTCACGATTATATGTATTCTCACTTCATTCTTCATTTCTAGTAATTCAAACGTATTTAAATCTTATTATATTAATCAATTATTAGGAACGAATTCTACGAAAGGTCTTATGTATATGATAGGCAGTGAAAATCGTTATTTTGCCGAAGAATTTCATAAAGAAAAAGGACGAGCGTCTTTGGAATCTTTTTTACTTTCACTTTCTACAAATATTAATGTAAATGACCTCCGGAGCTTATTAACTCGAGAACTTCCAAATATGAATCAATTTTATTCAGAAATATTAATTGCCGGAGAAGGAACAGATTATACGAACATTCCTGAAGAATCCGGCATTCCTTTAGAGAATATTCAAGATAAAGGTACTGCTGTTAAACACCCAAAGAGTGAGAAAGAAAACAATTCAAATACACAAAATAACGGTGAAAATAAAGTTTTTATTTATCATACACATAGTTGGGAGTCGTTCATTCCTCTCATTCCAGGTGCTACTATACCTGATGATGCCTCTAGTACAAATAATGAAGTGAACATTACGTTTGTTGGAAATTATTTAAAACAAAAGTTAGAAGAAAAAGGGATAGGTGTTTCACATGATACGACGAATATGAGGGATTTTCTGCGAAGTAAAAATTTAAATTGGGCTCAATCTTATAAAGGGTCCCGTCAAATATTACAAGATAAATTAGCACAAGATAAAAATATTATGTTTCCTATTGATCTTCATAGGGACGATGCCCGAAAAAATATTACAAAGAAAACGATTAATGGAAAGGATTATGCACGACTCTATTTTATTTTAGGACGAGAAAATCCTAACTATGAAAAAAATAAAAAAATAGTAACGGCAATAAATTCATATTTAGACGAGAAGTATTACGGTTTAAGCCGAGGTATTTTTATTAAAGATCGTAAAAGCGGCAATGGAGTATATAATCAAGACCTTTCCCCAAATGCATTACTTATTGAAATGGGAGGGGTAGATAATACACCAGAAGAATTATATGCTTCCGTTGATGCATTAGTAGAAGCATTTAGCCACTATTATAATGAAGTGACTAAGAAAAATAACTAAATATAGAGGGAAAACTTAGTGTTTTTGTAAAATGAAAAGGAGTGACACCTAGTCAGGCGTTCTAGGGGGTTACTCCTTTTTTGTAGAATATGAAAAATATAAGATTACCAATACACGTTATCAATTGAAAAAATCTTTCTTTTCATTCTTCTTTTTATCGTTTTATAGGAGAATGCTATGCTTCTTATTTCACCTACTGTATAATAAGAAAAAAGCACGAAAAGAGGTTATCTCATGCTAGAGGTTATTGCAACATGTTTAGAAGATGTAAAACGAATTGAACGAGCTGGCGGAAAGCGAATTGAATTAATTTCATCTTATACAGAAGGCGGTTTAACGCCGAGTTATGCTTTTATAAAAAAAGCGGTAGAAGCAGTACATATACCAATTCACGTTATGATTCGTCCGCATGCAAAGTCTTTTACATATACGGAAGAGGAAATTGAAATGATGAAAGAAGATATTGAAGTTGCTCAGAAATTAGGAGTAGCTGGTGTTGTATTAGGTGTATTAAATGAACGAAATGAAGTAGATGAAGAGAAACTAGCGGATTTATTATCTGTGGTAGATGGGATAAATGTCACATATCATCGTGCAATAGACGACACAGAAAATCCAGTAGAAGCAATGAGAACTTTAAAGAAGTTTCATAAAGTAACTCACGTCTTAACTTCAGGTGGACAAGGAAATATAGTAGAGAATATTCCGGTGCTTACAGAAATGCAAAAGGTAAGTGATGGTCAAATTCAGCTTGTAGCTGGAGCTGGCGTGACGAAAGGAAATATAAAGCAATTGCTAGATGCAACAGGAATTTCGCAAGCTCATGTCGGTACAGCGGTAAGAGAAGGGAAATCATGTTTTGCTGAAATTGATCTTGATTTCGTACAAGAATTAGTTCAAATCATACAATAAACAATTAAGAAAGAGGAGAAACGATGAAGGAAAATACGAAGAAAGAATTATTCTCATGGGCAAAAACGATAGGATTTACCCTTGTATTAATCGCAATTATTCGCGGTGTTTTATTTACACCGTCATTAGTACAAGGCGAATCGATGATGCCCACTTTAGAAAATAACGAACGAGTTCTCGTGAATAAGATTGGTTACAGTATAAGTGGATTAGAACGCTTTGATATTATCGTCTTCCACGGAAAAGAAGGATATGATTTAGTAAAACGAGTAATTGGTTTACCAGGCGATACAGTTGAGTATAAAAATGATGTGTTATATGTAAACGGAAAAGCGATGGAAGAACCATATTTAAAAGAGTTTAAAGAAAAAGCAGCAGGCCGTGTATTAACTCCAGACTTTACGTTAGAACAAATCACAGGAAAAACGAAAGTGCCAGAAGGTCAAGTATTTGTTTTAGGGGATAATCGTGAAGTTTCTAAAGACGGTCGTATGTTTGGATTTATTTCAGAAGATGAAATTGTCGGAAAAGGACAAGCTGTTTTCTGGCCGTTGAAACAAGTAAGAGCGCTATAAAGAAAGAAGTATGGGAGAATATATATTCTTCCATACTTTTTTTGTTGATAGAATTGAAAGAATATTTTATAATTTTAAATTATATGTTTGTTTCGAAAAATGGAATTTAAGTTCCGAAATTCGGAATAAGAGGGAGATGGAATGAGTATAAATAAAACGGCAGTTAAGACAATGGATATTTTACAGTTGTTTTATGAGCATGAAGAGCTAAGTTTAACAGAAATGGTTCAGCTTACAAGTATGCCGAAAACATCGGTTTATCGTTTAATTGGCTCGTTAGAAGAAATGGAGTTTTTACAAAAAAACGAAAAGGGGAAATATCGTCTAGGAGTCGTTTTTTTACGGTTCGGTCAACTTGTTTCACAAAGACTATCCGTAAGAAATATTGCAATTCCATATATGAAAGAGCTTAGAGATAGTTTAGGGCAGGCAGTTAATTTAATTATTCAAGATGGTAATGACGCGATTTATGTGGAAAAGATGGAAGGCGTTCAGCCTGTACGTGTGTATACGGCGGTTGGAAGACGAGCGCCACTTTATGCCGGTGCATGTCCGAGAATTTTACTATCGTATTTCTCAGAGGAAGAGAAACAGAAATACATAGAGGAAACGGATTTAAAACAATTTGCAGATGGAACAATCGTAGATAAGAAACAATTGTTAGAAGTGTTACAAATGGCGAAAAAGGAAGGACATACCATTAGTTATTCGGAGTTAGAAAATCATACAGCAGCTATAGCAGTGCCCATTTTCGCAAGCGACGGAACGGTTGTAGCAGGCATTAGTATTTCAGGATTAGCAATTGAGTACAACGAAAGTAACATTCCATATTTTATCGCGAAGGTAAAAGAGACAGCGAATCGCATTTCGAAAGAACTCGGCTTTTTGGCATAGAAAGAGGGAGTAGGATGAAATTTTCTGCGTTAGGGGATCAAGCAATTATTGTTACATTTGGTGAAGGAATTGGAATGGATACTTATGAAAAAGTGCAGCAATTATTTCAAGCGCTGCAGCAACATCCGTTTGTAGGGATGGTTGAATGTGTTCCGTCGTTTACTTCATTAGCTGTTTACTACAATTTGTATGAAGTATGGAAGGGAAATGATAGAAAGATAAGACCATATGATTACGTATGCCAATATATAACTGGAATGTTAGATACGTATAAGGAAGAGCTGAAACGAGATGTGAAACATATTTCTATACCCGTTTGTTACGGGGGAGAATATGGACCTGATTTAGAAGAGGTGGCACATTATCACGGTTTACAAGTAGAAGATGTCATTCGCATACATAGTGAAACAACGTATTTTGTATATATGTTAGGCTTTACACCAGGGTTCCCATATTTAGGAGGACTATCAAAAGAACTAGAAACACCTAGAAAAGAAATACCGCGGTTACAAATCTCTCCTGGTTCGGTAGGAATCGGCGGAAATCAAACAGGTATTTATCCGCTTGAAACACCGGGTGGATGGAATATTATTGGCCGAACACCAATCTCCTTATTTAATCCGGAAGAAGAAACACCAACCTTTATTCAAAGCGGCATGTATTTACGATTTATCCCAATAACGAAGGAAGAGTACGTATCACTTGAGGGGGCTAAAGAATGGATGTAGAGGTTTTGCATGCAGGGATGTTTACAACAGTCCAAGATTTAGGACGATCTCATTATCAACAATACGGTGTGCCAGTTGGCGGGGCGATGGATCAAAGTGCACTTCGGATGATCAATATGTTAGTTGGTAATGAAGAGAATGAAGCGGCACTCGAAATGACGATTATGGGACCGAAATTGTTAATAAAGAAAACGACGTTACTTGCGATTGGCGGTGCGGATATGGAACCGTTACTAAATGGGGAGCGTATACCATTATGGCGTCCCATTTTAGCGGAAGAAGGTAGTATGCTTTGCTTTGGAAAAGTGAAAAGTGGTTGCAGAACGTATGTGACTTTTGCAGGTGGTATCCATATTGATCGTACGATGGGAAGCAAAAGTACTTACATACGTGCTGCGATTGGAGGTATAGAAGGAAGAATGTTGAAAAAGGGTGACTACTTCCAAATTGGTGTACAACCAGAAATGGCGAATCGTTTCGTTCAAGACTTACAAAAAGATGAGAGAATAAAAACGAAATGGGCAATTAGCAACAGCGTACTACCAAAGTATAAGAAACATCCTAAGCTTCGTGTCATAGCTGACTTTGAATATGATCAATTTACAGAAGAAAGCAAAAAGGCATTTTTTACGAAAGAGTATAAAGTATCTAATTACGCTGACCGTATGGGTTATAGGGTTGAAGGAGAAATTTTAAATAGAGCCGTTGAAAAAGAGATTTTATCGAGTTCTGTTACATTTGGAACCATTCAAGTTCCAAATGGTGGACAGCCGATTATATTAATGGCAGATAGGCAAACGACAGGTGGCTATCCGAGAATGGGAAATATCATTTCAGTAGATTTACCTCTTCTTGCCCAGTTAAAACCAGGGGACTATGTATCGTTTGAGAATATTACGCTTGAAGAAGCGGAACAATTGTACATAGAAAAAGAAGTAAATATGAATCTATTAAAAAAGTTCATCGCTTTACGAAGCTGAGTGCAGGAGGGAAATATCATGACTACAATTGATTTGAATTGTGATTTAGGAGAAAGTTTTGGCGCTTATAAAATGGGAAATGATGATGAAATTCTTCCGTTCGTTTCCTCTATAAACGTTGCATGTGGTTTTCATGCGGGTGATCCGTCCGTTATGCGACAAACAGTTGAAAAGGCAATGCAACATAACGTTGCGATAGGGGCACATCCCGGATTTCCAGATTTAATTGGATTTGGTAGAAGGAACATGAACGTTCCAGCAAGTGAAGTATACGATTATGTTCTATATCAAATTGGTGCATTAGACGGTTTTGTAAAAGCAGCTGGCGGGAAGATGCATCATGTGAAACCACACGGTGCTCTATATAATATGGCGGCAACTAATCCGGAAATTGCAGATGCAATTGCAAAGGCAATATATCATATAAATCCAAGTCTATTACTTTACGGATTAGCAAATAGCGAGGCGTTTATACAGGCTGCGGAAAAATACAATATAACTCTCGTACAAGAAGCTTTCGCAGATCGTACGTATAAGCAAGATGGAACATTAACGAGTCGTACGGAAGAAAATGCGCTTATAAAAAATGAAGAAGAAGCGATAAAGCAAGTGCTTCAAATGGTGAAAGAAGGCTATGTAAATTCGGTGAACGGCCAGAAAGTAGCCGTTCAGGCGCAGACGATTTGTTTACACGGTGATGGAGAGAAAGCTGTACAATTTGCGAGAAGAATATACAGAACATTCGAAAATAATGAGATTTCTATATGCACACCGAAATAAAATAATGAGGGGAAGTGTTGGAATTGGTGAAATTAATCGGGATATTACTTGTTGCAGTGGGCTTTTTATTTAGATTAAATACACTATTAGTCGTTATGGTTGCAGGTATTGTTACGGGGATGGTTTCAGGATTAAGCTTTTATGATGTGATCAGCATGTTCGGTAAATTTTTCATAGAAAATAGATATATGTCTATGCCTATCATATTAACTTTACCGGTAATCGGAATTTTAGAGCGTTACGGTTTGAAAGAAAGAGCAGAAGCACTTATAACGAAATCAAAAGGTGCAACAACTGGAAGAGTATTAATGTCATATTTTACGATAAGAGAATCATCAGCAGCACTTGGACTGAATATTGGAGGTCATGCACAAACAGTAAGACCGCTCGTTGCACCGATGGCAGAAGGGGCTGCGCAAGGTAAATACGGTAAATTGCCTGAAAAGTTAAGAGAAAAGATTAAAGCAAACGCAGCGGCTGCGGAAAATACTGCTTGGTTTTTCGGAGAAGACATTTTTATCGCAACGGGTGCTATTTTATTAATGAAAGGATTCTTTGATTCAGTAGGTATGCATGTAGGTGTATGGGATATGGCGCTTTGGGGTATTCCAACTGCAATATCTGCACTTATCGTAAGCTGGATTAGATTTAAAAGGTTTGATAAATATATAGCAAAAACGATGACATCAAAAGAAAAAGAAGAGAAGGAGGCGATATAAAATGAATATCATCACAATGGATACAATCTACTATGTATTAGGTATAATCGTTGCCTTTATCGCCGTTCGTATCGCATTCGATCGTGAACATCCAAATCGATTTGGTTCTAGCCTATTTTGGGCGTTATTTGCAGTTACATTTTTATTCGGAAATGTAATCCCTTCGTTTTACGTTGGCTGTATTGTACTCGCTATGGTTGTGTTAGCTTCACTAAATAAAGTAACAAAATCAGAGGAGAAAGAAGTTCCAGTACAAGAACGTGTAAAACATGCGGATAAATTAAAAAATAAAATCTTTATGCCTGCACTATTAATTCCTATTTTTACAATTATCGGTACGTTAACGTTAGGAAAAATTAAATGGGGAAATGTCTCCCTTGTTGATCCAGATAAAGTAACGCTAGTAGCATTAGCGTTAGGAGCATTACTTGCATTCGTTGCGGCGATGCGCATTACAAAATCGAAGATAACAACTCCTGTGCAAGAAGGAAGCAGACTATTACAAGCTGTCGGCTGGGCTGTTATTTTACCACAAATGTTAGCAGCACTTGGTGGTATTTTCGCGAAATCTGGCGTTGGACAAGTCGTTTCTGATTTAGTCGGCCAAGTGTTACCGACAGAGTATCCGTTCGTTGCTGTTATGGCGTACTGTTTAGGAATGATGCTTTTCACAGTCGTAATGGGAAATGCTTTCGCAGCGTTTGCCGTTATTACTGGCGGAATTGGTTTACCTTTAATTGTTCAAATGCACGGCGGAAACCCAGCGATTATGGCAGCGCTTGGTATGTTTGCAGGATATTGCGGAACGCTACTTACGCCAATGGCAGCAAACTTTAATATCGTTCCGGCAATGCTTTTAGAACTAAAAGATAAAAATGCCGTTATTAAAGCACAGGTACCAATTGCTCTTTCCATTTTCATTATTAATATGTTTATTATGTACGGCCTTGTATATCGTTTCTAATTAGGAGGATAAAACTATGAAAACAGTATTATTAACAGGATTTGATCCGTTCGGTGGAGAAAGTATCAATCCAGCTTGGGAAGTCGCAAAAAGTTTGCATGAAAAAACAATCGGAGAATACAAGATTATTAGTAAACAAGTACCCACTGTATTTCATAAATCAATCAGTGTATTAAAAGAGTATATAGAAGAACTAGCACCGGAATTCATTATATGCATTGGACAAGCTGGAGGTAGACCAGATATTACGATAGAGCGTGTCGCAATTAATATTGATGATGCAAGAATTGCTGACAATGAAGGAAACCAGCCGGTAGATGTACCAGTCGTAGAAGAAGGACCAGCTGCTTATTGGTCTACACTTCCGATGAAAGCAATTGTAAAAAGACTACAAGCAGAGGGCATACCGGCTTCCGTTTCACAAACAGCAGGTACATTCGTTTGTAATCACTTATTCTATGGTCTCATGCATGAACTAGAGAAACAGAATCACAAAGTAAAAGGTGGATTTGTTCATATTCCATTTTTACCAGAGCAAGCGAGTAATTATCCAGGGCAACCGAGTATGTCACTTTCTACTATTCGTAAAGGGATAGAGTTGGCAGTTGAAGTAACGACGACCGTTGAGGTGGATATTGTAGAGGTTGGTGGCACGACGCATTAAGTAGAATGAATTGTACGACACCTCCTGTAAACAACTGGTATAATATAGTATAGGAAAATACATAGAGGTGATTGTTGTGCAACAATTTGAAGAAGTACGTTCAATTTTAGAAAAAGCGAAGAAAATGACAGTATTAACAGGTGCAGGTGCAAGTACGGAAAGTGGTATCCCAGATTTTCGTTCAGCAAATGGATTGTATGCTGATGCGAATGTGGAAATGTACTTATCAAGAGGGTACTATAACCGAAGTCCGAAAGAATTTTGGAAGCATTATAAAGAAATATTTCAAATCAATACGTTTCATCAATATAAGCCAAATCGTGGACATCGCTTTTTAGCTGAATTAGAAGAAAAAGGAAAAGATATTACGATTTTAACGCAAAATATTGACGGTTTACATCAAGTAGGTGGTAGTAAACATGTTATTGATTTACATGGCACACTGCAAACAGCACATTGTCCGAAGTGTAAAACGGGATATGATTTGCAGTATATGATTGATCATGAGGTGCCGCGCTGTCAGAAGTGTAATTTCATTTTAAATCCAGACGTTGTTTTATACGGAGATACATTGCCGCAATATCAAAATGCGATAAAACGTTTATATGAAACAGATGTGCTTATCGTTATGGGAACGTCATTAAAAGTACAACCCGTTGCTTCATTCCCAGAAATCGCAAAGAGAGAAGTAGGAGCAACAACCATTTTAGTAAATGAAGAGTTAACAGGACAAGAATATAACTTTGATTATGTTTTTCAAAATAAGATTGGTGAATTCGTTGAAGGATTGTCTTCAAGGAAATAAGTTATCGAAAAAACTGAGGTATCCGCCTCAGTTTTTTATTTGAGTAATCGTTATACTAAGCAGCGTGAAAACATGTCGATAATGTAGTAACAACATCTCTATAATTAATAAAAAAGTGTTTCGTAGGTAAAATAGCAGAGTAAGAAGTAGTATTATTTTTAACGAATACACAATCGTCATAAAGTAAGCTAATTTGTAGCTGTTGTAAAGGTTTTATTTGGTGTTGTTTTATATATAAAACTAAGTCTTCGTAAAGTTGTCTACTAAAATCACTTACAGACCATTCTAATGAAAGCTGACCTGCTATGCTAGTCCACCATACTTTAAAACTACATATTAATTCTTTGAATAATTCTTTATTACATAAATGATTATCAAAAAGATTCTCATAAAAGATATGGTTTTCATCATAAAAAATTTGCGAATCATACTTGTCATTAGCCATTTGTTTGCGAAGTGAATGCCATAATTCTTTGAAATTTGCTTCAAAGTTAGTAGAAAAATTGAATTGTCTTGCTATGTAAGGAAATTTTAAATTTTCCTTTTTCTCTTTTTGGTTGAGATAAATATTTTGAATATAAATCATAAAGTTTAAACAATGGGGCGCATTAGTATGTATTGTAAATGAATCTGTCATTTTCGTTCTCTCCTTAAGTAATGTCTTTTATGAATTTATTTCTTTAGTATACAAATAAATGTAAACTAATGGTATAAAAATAAATTTGTACCATTGTTCTTTTAGAATAATATTCATGTTATTGTGCATTAAGGGAATGGTAATAAATAGGATATAAAATTAAAAAACTGAAAATTAAATCTTTTATTTCTTTTATAATTAATATAAAATTCTATATATATCATATAAATAAATTTGATACATAATGGTTCCATGTAGAAATGTTAATAGAATGAAGCGAGGGAGCGAAATGAGACAGAAAAAGGAGCAGAAGAAACAATCGAAAAAGAAAAAGACTCATATTCCTTTTCGGTTAAATGTACTATTTTTTATCGTCTTTCTTTTATTTTCAGCTATTATAATTCAATTAGGTAAAGTACAAATCATTGATGGAGAAACGTATAGAAATGAAGTGAACAAAAAGGAAGATGTAACGGTAAGTACACCTGTTCCTAGAGGGAAAATGTTTGATCGACAAGGTCAGGTGATTGTAAATAATAAACCACTACGAACCGTTACATATACGAAAATGAAAGGAGTAGATTCGAAAGAAGTTTTACAAGTAGCAAGACAGTTAGCCCAGTTAATTGAAATGTCGCCAGAGGATATAGACAAGTTAACAGAAACAGATAAAAAGGATTTTTGGATGCAGTTAAATGAAAAGCGGGCAGCAGAAAAAGTAACGAAAGAAGATGAGAGTAAATTTAGGAAGCAGGAGATAGAAGGGAAAGAATTAGATAAAAAAGTGGAAGAGTTACGTAGGGAAAGAATTACACAAGAAGAATTAAGCGAACTTTCAAAAGAAGACCTAGAAGTACTAGCTATTAAAAGCAAAATGAATGCGGGATATAAAATGACGCCGCAAATCGTTAAAAAAGATGTAAGTCAAAATGAATATGCAGTCGTAAGTGAAAGATTGGCAAGCTTGCCCGGAGTAGATACGACAGTAGACTGGGAACGTGAATACCCAAATGATAAAATACTTCGTTCTATTCTTGGTAGCGTTTCTACTGAAAATGAAGGATTGCCAAGGGAACAATTAGATTATTATTTAGTGCGTGATTATAACCGAAATGACCGCATTGGTAAGAGTTACATCGAAAAGCAATATGAAGACGCATTACATGGAACGAAAGAGCAATCTAGAAGCATTACAGATAAAGCAGGAAATATAATCCGGACAGAAAAAGTGACCGAAGGAAAAAGTGGAAATAATTTAATGTTAACAGTAGATATGGAGTTACAGAAAAAAGTAGAGGAAAGTCTTGAAAAGAATTTACGAGCATTTCATTCTGCAGAGCCGATGATGGATCGTGCATTCGTTGTAATGATGAACCCGAAAAACGGTCAAATTTTATCGATGGCAGGAAAGAAAATTGTAAATAAAGATGGCGGGATGCAAATAGAGGACTATGCTTTAGGGACAATGACAAGTTCTTATGAGTTAGGGTCAACTGTGAAAGGGGCTACATTATTAGCCGGCTATCAAACTGACACAATTAAGCCGTATACACATTTCTTTGATGCACCTATGTATTTTAAAGGAAGCTCTAAGCCGAAGAAATCGTGGAAAGACTTTGGTGATATTGATGATTTAAGAGCTTTACAAGTTTCATCAAACGTATATATGTTTAATACAGCATTAAAGATGGCAGGTATAAATTATGTGCCAAACAATCCATTAGACATTAAACAAGAGACATTTAATAAAATGCGCTACTATTTTAGACAATTTGGTTTAGGTGTACCGACTGGTATTGACTTGCCGAATGAATCGATTGGTCAAATGGGTAGAACGGATAACGTACCTGGTTTTTTACTTGATTATGCGATTGGACAGTACGATACATATACGCCGCTTCAACTTGCTCAATATATTTCAACCATTGCAAACGGTGGTTACAGAATGAAACCGCAAATTGTGCAAGAAGTGAGAGAACAACCACATAGACCAGAGGATGTTGGAAAAGTTATTCGATCTATTGAACCAGTTATTTTAAATCGAGTGGATATGAACACTTCATACATTAATCATGTAAAAGAAGGATTTAGAAGGGTTTTTCAAGAGAATGACGGAACAGGTACTGCAACGTTTAAAGGATTACCGTATAAACCAGCTGGAAAAACAGGGACAGCTGAAACTGTGTATGGTGGAGAAAGTGAAATTGGAAGAGATGAAAACAATAATAGAAAAAAATGTTATAATTTAACTCTTGCCGGTTATGCGCCGTATGATGCTGATCCGGAAGTAGCTTTTTCAGTTGTTGTACCATGGGTAAATGATGACAAATCAGGAATTAATTCCGCAATTGGTAAAGAGATTTTGGATGCGTATTTTGAATTGAAAGCGAAAAGAGCAGGTGGAAATCCAGTCCCAGTAGAGCAGCCGAACAAGGCCCAGTAAAAATCATATCACTGCATTGAGACATATGGTGCAGTGATATATTTTTTGATTTAAAAAGCGTTTGAATAAGGTGGGAATGGATATGAAACAGGAGATTAAAAGAGGTTGGGGGAAATACATACTCTTCGTGTTTGTTTTGGTAATAGCCTATCATTCTTTTACTTTATGTAAAGTGGAAGGGAAATCGATGCAACCGACTTTATATGAAGAAGACTACGTATTTGTAAATAAAGCAGCCGTACACTTTTCTGATTTAGAGCATGGAGAAATTGTCATTATAAAGGAAGAGGATGAGTCAAAATATTATGTAAAACGAGTAATAGGGCTTCCTGGTGACGTAATTAACATAACGGATGGATCTGTATATGTGAATGATAAAAAACAAGAAGAACCGTATACAAATAAAGATTTATTCAATAATACGCAAGTGTTTTATAACTTTCAAAAGACAAAAATCCCACCAAATAAATTATTTGTAATGGGAGATAATCGTGAACTTAGTAGAGATAGTCGAAACGGTTTAGGATATATTGAAGAAGATAATATAATAGGCAAAGTGGAATTTGTATATTATCCTTTTTCAAAAATGAAGATCATAGAATAAGTGGGGGTTTCTCTATCCCCACTTATTAACGTTTCACTTTATCTTCTTTAAAAAACCTTTTGGGTTAAACGATATGAAAAACTTATGCTTAGATTCATCGATTATGAAATTGTTGTTTGTAGCTAAAAACTCTTCAACAGCTTCCATTGGGCCAGGTCCCCAATCAGGAGAAACAGGATTTCCATTAATAGATGTATCTTCTACTATAATATAACTGCCTTTAGTAACGATAGATTTATAAAGCAACAATTCTTTTGCTACATGCTCTTTACTATGATCAGAATCTAAAATAACTAAAATCACATCATCAGGTTTGCGCATACTTAATATTGTTTGCACAGCGGTTACTGAAACAGAAGAAGCTGTTAAATACGTAATACGATCATGGGATGGACGATTTGGTTGTGGAAATATATCAATAGTAAGAACATGACCTTTTCCAATTAAATCTAAAATGGAAGCTAAATACAGTGCGCTACCACCATAACAAGTGCCACATTCAATAATTAAATCGGGTTTTAATTCGTAAATCATTTCTTGATACAAAAAAAGATCAGAAGGAAGTTTGAGAATGGGGACTCCAAGCCAATGTGTATCATATAACCAGACGCGACTATCGTAAAATTGTTTTAAAAATTCGCTGCTTATGTTATCGATTTTGAACACTCCTTTCTGGAAACGAAAGTTGTACAATATATTATGTGAGATATGATTGTAAGGAGAATGTTTTTGAATAAAAATGAGCAAAATACCTCATTAAAAAACCAGTTGTTTGTATAATAAGAATTTTTTTATGCAGCAAGTCTAATCAAAATGCTGTTTAAATTTTTAGATGAGGGGAAAAAGAAAGGAAAGAAACGTATGTATAAGTACACAATTTGTTTCATTAGAAAAGGAAATAAAATACTCTTATTGAATAGAAATAAAAAGCCAAATATGGGAATGTGGAATGGTGTTGGTGGAAAAATTGAAGATAATGAAACGCCATATGAAGGGATAATTAGAGAAACGCTTGAAGAAACAGGCATAGATCTTCCAAGTGTAACGTATAAGGGGAATGTCGTTTTTAAAAGTAAGGACGAGTCTCAGGGGCGTGAAGGAATGTATGTATTCCTTGCTGACCTGCCAGATGGAGTACATATGGACACGCCATTAAGTACGACGGAAGGATTATTAGAATGGAAAGAAATTGATTGGATATTAAATAAGGATAATAGAGGTGTAGTTACCAATTTACTAAAATACTTACCAATAGTATTAACAGAAGAAAATAAGTTAGAGCATATATTCACATATGATAACGGGAATATTATTACTTACACAACTTCATATTTGACAGAAGATGATGCGAACAAACGGCATGTAAAAAAAACTCTCTCATACTCAAGTTAATAAAATATTTCAAAGAGCAATCAGCATTTTTATGTTGATTGCTCTCATTATATATAAGGGGGAAAGATATGTTTCAGAAATACAATTCATTGACCATAATCGTCATATGTACGATGTTCCTTTTTGTAGCCTGTTCTAAAAGTGATACAGAACTTAAAGACATTCAAAAAGCAGATTACCTCGTATCCTATTCAAATGCAATGAAAGATGGTGGTTACATATATGCATATGATAAGAAAGGAAATACGATTAGTAAAATGGAAGTAGATGGTCAAAGTATGATGAGCAATGCAAAAGATGAAAAGGGATACTACTTTTCATCAAATAGAAATAACAATCATTATGCAATTGATAAGACTGGTAAGATGCAAGAAATCAGTAGACCGAAACAATTACAAGATGTAAACGCAGGGGCATATTTCATCCATGCAGAACAAGGATATGTATATTATGATGTGAATATTGGATTGGTAGACGAAAAGAAGGGATATACAAGTGAACTTGTATATTGGAAAGATAGTGACAAAAGGCAAGAGAGTGTAGAACTAAAGGGAACGATTCAAGGTGCGCATATTATTGAGAATCATATATACGCATTTTCACAAACGCTAGATAAAGTATATATTTCAGAAATAGATTTGGTCACAAATAAAAAAACAAACGAATTTGAAATTCCTAATGAAAATGTGTATTTTGCACCAACTGCTCAAAAAATAATTTTTCAAAAGTATAAAGATAAATTATTGTTCGTACTAAGTGATAATGTAAATCAAAAGTTACCACCTAAATTAATTATGGTAAATACAAAGACTAGGGTAGTAGAAAAAGAAACAATATTAGACGAAAAACAATTCATACCTGTTCTAGTGCAGGTGATTGAAGATAAGGTGTATATTTTAAATAATGATGAAAAAGTGAAAGAGCTAGATGAGAACTTGAACAGCATACGTACATATTCCCTGCAGAGTGATACAAAAATCGCTAGAGAGGACAAAGGGATTTCGGATATACAAGTACATGGTAATAAGTTATACATCTTATACAAAGATATGAATCCAAAGAGTAAAACGAAACAATTGGTAGCTGAGATTGAAGGATATGATTTGTTAACAGGAGGAAGTATTGAAAAGACTACTTTACAATTAGAGAGGAAATGGGATGATATTACCTTTCTTGTATTAAAAGAGTAAAAAAATGATTTGAAGGGAGTAACTCAAATTATGACATTCAAAAACGAGGAAGAACTAAATAAAGCTTTCGAGGCGGCCAAAGCGAGTCTAGAAATAGAAGGCATGACTGTTACAAAGGAAATGGAAAAAATTATAAAAGAAAAGGTATCCGGAAAGATAACGCACGAGCAACTTATTACATTAGCTGATGTGATTGCAAGACGTGGACGTACTTAACAATCTAGAAACCACCACAAAATTTTTAAAAATAAACGGGGAAAAAGAGATGGTAGATCCATCTCTTTTTCATATGCTCCATGATTAACTGCGAATCGCCTTAATCAGAAAACGATGTTGCGTCACATCAAAATACCCTTTTTGTAAGATGACTTTATGTATACGATATAATTCCTCATAATATCTTTCGACAGTAAAATCAGGAATTTGCCACGGAATTGCTTTTAAATAATAGACGATAGCGCCAATATCATAAAAGCGTTGGAAAGGGAATGCTTCTTTTGCTTCTAAGATAGTAAATCCATTTTCCTGTAGTTCATTACATGCCGCTTCAAGCGACCAACTTGCAAATTCACTATTTAGTGGTGTGTCAAACTGTTCATTAAGTTCAGCGCAATCGAGACCACCAACTTGTTGTGTAAGGAACATTCCATTAGGAGAAAGAATTCTGTTTACCTCAGAGGCAGCATATGATTCATGTTGATTCATGATTAAATCAAACTGACCATTTGGAAATGGTAAAGCAGTATCATTAATCACTTCGACGACTGTAACTCCTAAAGGCTCTAATTTCTTCCGAGCAATTGGCAAGTTTGGAGCGTAACCCTCAGTCGCATAAATAGTTGGCGGGAATGGTTGTAACATAGATAAAAACTCTCCGCCGCCAGTACCCATATCAAGCATTGATTTAACACGTTGCATAAGCTGATAAGCAGTGCTACCGTACGACCATGATAAAGGCTCGCTCTTCATTCGACCCGTTTCTGAAATAAAAGAAAAATCCCAACCGCTAAAATTTGTATTAGCACTTTCTAATAAAGTTAAAAATAATGGATCACGTTTCATAATTGTATCCTCCTATTTTGTAAGTAAATGATATGGTGAGAAAAGAAAAAAGGAGGACCTCTTATGAAAGGGGAACGGTTTTACGTTTTGTGTTCGAATAGATTCATATAAATTCGCTCCTTGTAAGAATGGTTATTTATATATTCGGGATAAGTAAGTGAAAGTCCTTTGAATTTGTGAGGGAAGGTTATGCTCTTCAATAATTGGGCCATTAAATGAAATAGTGCAATACGTATTGATTACATGAATTTTAACGTTTTTGAATTTTCTTGAATTATCCTCTTGAACCTCTAGTTACTTTAGGTTTTATAATGAATTTATATTTTTAATAGGGGGATTTACATGAATACGGATAAAAAGTTTTCTATTGGAGAATTCTCGAAAAAAACGGGCATACCAATTCCTACTTTGCATTACTATGATGAAATTGGATTGTTACAACCAGAAAAGAATCCTTCTTCAGGGCACCGCATTTATAAATATCAAGATATTATAACCTTACAAAAAATTATAAGTTTAAAATTTCTAGGCTATAGTCTAGATAAAGTCGCTAATTTGTTACATGAATCAAGCTTTAGCGTTGATCTGAATGAAAGCTTGTCTCTCCATTTGCAAGTGTTAGAAAGAGAAAAAGAACAAATTGAGCAATCAATGCAAGTAATTAAAAGAGTAATGAAGTTAGTCGAAGAGGAAGAAGAGGTAGATAGTACTGTATTATTTAGTCTTATTTACGGTATGAATACTGAACATACACACAAAGAATGGACGGAACGCCATAAGTTAACGGATATCGTGGAAGAAATATCAAAGAAATCAGAAGAAGATAAAATTGCTTTGGATCAAACGTTTATTCAATTGTCTAAAAAGGTTAAGCAATTATATGGTAAACCAGTCGAGGATTTGAAAGTACAAGAGATGGTAAAGGAATATATAGAAGAGTCTTTTTCATTTCTTAGTGAAGATTTGATACAAAAATTAGCTAATACTAGTGTGGAAGAACTGGATATGCAAGAACTTGAAAATATGATACCCTCGCCTTTCACAGAAGATGAACAAAAATGGCTTAATGAAGCGATGGAATATTATATGAAGCAAGTAGAAATGGAATAGGAATAGATTTTATGAGTGTTTAGCTTCATCGAAATAATGCTATAGACCTTTCATTGAAGGAGGGGAATATGTTTGTTATTGCTTTATTCAAAAGAAAGAAATGCGTATGCTTTATTTTTGAAGCATACGCGTTTTTGTTTAAAATACTCAAAAATAAAAATCTTTTGGTAAAGTATCATTTTTTATTACCGTTCTTAACCCATGTTTTATAATCCAAGGATTAACTGGATGCTGTTTATCACGTAATTGCTGCAACCATTGAAAAACGAATTCTTTATCTTCTTTCGTAATATCGTTAATATGATTGGCTACAGATTTTTGAACATATTTAGAAGGGTCATTCATTAAAGGCTCAAGAAGCTGTAAATTGTACTGAAAGTCACCTTTCAGAGCTCCTATTTTTTTAGCCCAAGGAAGTCTAGGTCTCGTACCTTCAGAAACTAATCTTCTAATGTGACTGTTTTCATCATGAATCCACTTTTGTAATATGTTTAGTGTGTCTTCATGGTATGTTTGAAGAAAAGGCCGAATGGCATATTCAGCAGTATTCCTTTTCGTTATTTCATACATGGCGTTGAATGAGGTTTCAAAATCGTTAAGCCCATATTTTTCAACGTATTTTGCAATAGGCATGTACATATATCCGTTTGTAAATGTGCCTACTTCTGTTGTATTTTCTGGTCCTAATGTTTTCAGTAATATATGTATTGCTTCATTAAAATCTTTTTGTAAAGCATTGTGTAATTCATCTGCCAATACTTCAATACGCTGCTTTAACTCTAAATTTTCAACTTTACATGTTACGGAAGACACAAAGTTTCTTTTAGAGAAAGTAGGATCGTGTTTATAAATAGAATCAGCCATTTTTTCTGCTAATTCTTCGTTAAATAAAAATTTTAGCGGAACATATTTACCCATTTTTTCACCTCAGTGATCAGTTGAAAACAAGTTTTATTTTTTAATCGACAATCCATAAACTAAAGTCTCACTCGGAGTCGTAATACTAAAACCTGTCGTTTTATAATCAAGCTTCACCGTATCACCAGTGTAGTCTTTCGTAAATGAATCCATTTGTACGATAAGGTCTGCATCTTCATATACAACATCATCTGCAACATATGTATCCCAAATTAAATCGACATCAACGAAAATACTACAAGAGTTTGTCATTGTCCCTCTAATGCGAATGATTTTTTTATCTTCACGTTCTAATCTATGTATAGCTGCTATTGCTTCATCAGTAATGCGAATGTTCATTGTATCCCAACCTTTATTTATATTTCCTTTATTATTGCAAAAACAGGGGCAATAGGGAAGCAAAGAGGTTTGCAATAAAAAACGAGCAAACAAATTTGTTTGCTCGTCTCCCTTTATTTCAGTTCACATTTATCAAGTGGAATGACTTTTGTTTTTTTCGTAAATTTGTATCCTAACCAAAGTACTAAAAAGAGTGGTAAACCGATGTAAGAAACGAGTACGCCGTTCCAATCGATTGATTCACCCATAAATGCGCCGTAGTTTTGACCTAAAATTACGATGACGCAAAGTGCAAATGCGAAGATTGGTCCGAATGGGAACCATTTTGCTCTATAAGGTAAGTCATTTAAATCTTTTCCTTGTGCGATATATGCTTTACGGAAACGGTAATGACTAATTGCGATTCCAACCCATGCGATAAAGCCAGACATTCCAGATGCATTTAATAACCAAATGTATACAACACCGTCACCGAATAAAGAAGCAATGAAAGCGATACTACCGACAATCGATGTTACGATTAATGCGTTAACAGGTACGCCGCGGCTATCTAATTTACCAAGAAACTTCGGTGCTTTCCCTTGGCGAGCTAAATCCCAAAGCATACGAGTTGATGCATACATACCAGAGTTACCAGCAGATAGTACTGCCGTTAAAATAACAGCGTTCATAACAGAAGCAGCGAAGGCAACGCCCGCTTTTTCAAAAATAAGTGTAAATGGACTTACTGTTACATCACTTGCGGCAAGACTTTCAGTTGTATAAGGAATTAATAAACCGATAACGAGAATGGCAAGGATATAGAATAAAAGGATACGCCAAAAGATCGAGCGAATTGCTTTCGGAATATTACGCTCTGGATCAGAAGTTTCACCAGCAGCTACCCCAAGTAATTCAGTTCCTTGGAAGGAGAAACCAGCTGCCATAAATACTCCGATAATTGCCATGATACCACCGTTAAATGGTGCATCTGCAACAGTGAAGTTTTTAAATCCAACCGTTTCGCCGCCCATAATTCCGAAAATCATCATAAACCCGACAATTAAAAAGATAATAATCGTAGCTACTTTAATAAGTGCAAACCAATATTCAGATTCACCAAATCCTTTAACAGATAAGTAGTTTAAAAGGAAAATAATAGCTAAACATAATCCGCTCCAAATGAGGGAAGGAGTATCTGGAAACCAAAATTTCATAATTAATGTTACTGCAGCTAGTTCAGCAGCAATCGTAATGGCCCAGTTATACCAATAGTTCCATCCAAGTGCAAAGCCAAGTGATGGATCAACAAATTTTGTTGCGTACGTGCTAAAAGAGCCAGTAACAGGCATGTAAGCTGCGAGTTCAGCTAAGCTTGTCATTAAAAAGTAAACCATAATTCCAATTGCGGCGTATGCAATTAATGCCCCGCCAGGTCCAGCTGAATGGATGACACCACCGCTGGCAAGAAATAGTCCGGTACCAATTGTACCGCCGAGAGAAATCATCGTAAGGTGCCTTGATTTTAGACCGCGTCTTAATTCACCTTTTCCTTTTGTAGCTTCTGTTTTAGAGGTAGCTTGATTCGTTGCGCTATTCATGTTCAACACTCCTTTTCTTGTAAGATAGGAAGGAGCGGGGGAGAAAAATACAAAAAACCGCCAAAGGAATTTGGCGGAACGTTTCACAAATAACCACCCCATCATACCCTTCCGTTAAGATAGCACCCCACGTTTACACGGTAATTTTGTAAACGTGACAGTTCTGTTCCTTTCGGAGACAGCCCCAGCTCATATTTCCAGAGAAGAAATATAAACTTCGGCAACTTTTCCTTTCAAACGGAGTCGGTGACTTTCTCTGTGTCTCGTCCGTTTTACTCTTAAAAGTCGCAACCTCTACCTCATCGGATTGATGAGGATTTGATATATTGCTAAGATTTTTAATATATGGCAATTGTAATGAGTTTCTGAATATATTGCAAGATATTTTGTAGGAAAAAATCAAAAAATATCGGTTATTGTATAGGAAACGCTTGCAAAACTCCACCCGAACCTACTATTATGTAACAATAAGCAAAGAAAAAATTGTTATACAAATGTTTCGCAAAAAATATTGAAAAACCCTTCAAAAATTAAAAGAAAATTCAGAAAATATAATTCGACATTCATAATCAGGTCATATTTTTTGATATAATTAGAGTAACGTGTAAGTAAAAAAGGGGAAATCAAAATGAAATTAGAAACAGAAAGGCTCTATATAGTGCCGTGTACAGAAGAGAGTATTCACGTTGCTAACGAGCAAGGATATAATAGTGGTCCTCATGTTGTAGGGCATGTAGAAAATGTAAAACAGGATAAGGATTTATTACCTTGGGGCGCGTGGTATGTCATTCGAAAAGAAGATGACATCGTTCTAGGTGATATAGGGTTTAAAGGGAAACCAAATGAGGAGCATACAGTAGAAATTGGTTACGGTTTTATTGAGAAATATTGGAATAAAGGGTATGCGACAGAAGCTGTAAGAGAACTAATAAATTGGGCTTTTCAAACTGGAGAGGTAGAAACAATTATTGCGGAGACACTTCTTGAAAACGAAAGCTCGATTCGTGTATTAGAGAAATTACATATGAAGAGAACTGGCACTACAGAAACAATGATTAATTGGAAAATAGAAAAATAAAAAATACCGCTCGAAGTATATCGGGCGGTATTTTTATCGTTAAGGTAGCATTTGTTTTTGATCATTCGGATATCCGGCTGTCGGTGTGTTAGAATGCTTGGAATGATTACGAACAGCAATGAAAATAGAAATAATAACGACAAGACCAATTGCCACGTAAGAAAGGGAAATAATCGTTGGATCCACTTTAAATGTAGTAAGTAGTGTACGAATGTTTGTAAAGATAATAAGGCCACCAACTAATACGCCAAGTAAATGAGAAGGTACGATGCGCACTAACCATGCAGCGATTGGAGCTGCGACAATACCGCCAAGCATTAACGAAAATACCCAAACCCAACTTACTTGTTCCCAACCGAGTGAGATGAAAAAACCAATTGTTGCAGCGAGTGAAACAGGAAACTCACTCGTATCTACAGATCCGATAACTTTTCTAGCTTCATTTCCTCTTGCTAAAAGTACAGGTGTCGTAATCGGCCCCCAGCCACCACCACCAGTTGAATCAACGAATCCAGCGAATAAGCCAAGCGGAACAAGTTGTTTAGCAGACATACGTTTCTTTGAAGTAACAACTTGTTTTTGAATAATGAATCGTAATAAAATATAAACCCCTAAAGTAAATAAAAATACAGAAATGTACGGTTTAATTACATCCCCAGGTAAATTGCTTAAAAAACATGCTCCAATAAATGCGCCAATTGCTCCTGGTAATGTAAGCCTGGAAACAGTATATTTATCAACGTTTCCAAATTTGATGTGAGATGCACCAGAAGCGGCGGTTGTAACGACTTCAGCTAAATGAACAGAAGCGGAAGCGACAGCTGGTGCGATACCAAACATTAGTAAAAGCGAGGTAGATGTTACCCCGTACGCCATTCCAAGTGCTCCATCGATCAATTGAGCGAAAAATCCAATAATAGCAAAGACAATTAATTTCTGCATAAATAATCCCCCTGTAATAGTAAATGAAAAAGGCACTTTTCCCGTGTGAGAAAAGTGCCTTTGGTTTTTCCAATCAGCAATAATGAAATTTGTTTCATTATAATACACATTAATCGTATAAATCAACTAGGTTTTAAAGTTTTTTGAATTGAATGAAAGAAAAATAAAATATACAATAAAAGGATGGAGAGAAAGGGGAGAAAGACATGTTATTATTTGATCACCTCGTACATGCAGTGAACTGTACACCGGAGGAAGCGGCAAAACAAATGCAGGAGCGTGGATTTCATACTGCACTAGGCGGAGAGCATACTACTTGGGGTACTTGGAATAGTTTATGTTATTTTGATTTATCATATATAGAATTTTTAGCAGTTCAACATGAAGAAAAAGCGAAGAAAGCAGATAATCCATTAGTACAAGAAACGGTAGTGAAATTACAAGACGGTGAGGGTATGCTTCAAATCGCAATTCGAACAGATGCAATTGAAGAGCTAGCAGTAAAGTTTAGTAAGCACGGTTTACATACGATAGGACCATTTGAAGGGAAACGTATGAGAAAAGATGGCCGTCTTTTAGAATGGAAAATGTTATTTGTAAAGCAAGATAAGAACGGACCGAAATTACCTTTCTTTATACAGTGGAATGAAACGGACGAAGAAAGAAGAAATGATTTACGTAACATTGGCACGATCACTGAACATAAAAACAAAGTACAACAAATTGAAACGATTCATTACGCAGTGAAAAATGTTCGAGAAACAGTACGGAAATGGAAAGCAGTCATGGAGCTAACTGCAACTCCAGTCATGAAAAATGAAGAATGGAATGCGGAGTGTCAAAGTGTATCGTTTGGTGACATTCAAGTACAGTTTTGTGAACCGATTGGAGAAGGTCTAGTACAAGAATACATAAAGAATTATGGTGAATATCCATTTGCAGTGGAATGTAAAGGAGAAAATAAACGAGAGCATGAAGTGTTAGGTAGTTTGTACATATATTAATAGAGGTGAACGTTGTGAATGAAATACTTAGAGAGATAGAGAGAAAACTAGAATGCCCTCGTATTATAAAGTGTACAGCTATTTCAAAAGGTTTCTCACATGAAGAGAAATATAAAATAGAATTAGAAAACAAAGTAACATATTTTGTAAAAGTATGTGATGCAGTTCATTTTGAACGTAAACAAGAAGAATATACGTATATGAAACAATTAGAGTCATTACATATTCCAACGCCTAAGTTAATTCATTTCATAAAACTTGAGGAATTAAATAAATGTGTTCAAGTATTTGAATGGGCCCAAGGTGTAAATGGTGAAGAGGGCTTAAGTAAGCTATCGGCGGAAGAACAGTATCATGCAGGAAGAAAAGCTGGAGAAGTATTAAAGCGAATTCACTCAATTGAAAGAGAAAGTGCAAGTGATAAATGGGAAACATCTAGATGGAATAAATACGAAAAATACATAGAGGCATTAGCAGATTACGAAGTGAATTTTATAGATTTGAAGCCAGTATTAACCTTTGTAGAAAATCATAAAGACTTATTAAAAAATCGTCCAATCACATTTTTACACGATGACTTCCATCCAGCAAATAGTATGATTCATAATAAGGAATTTATCGTTATCGATTTTGGTGGATATGATTTTGGCGATCCGATACACGATTTTTATAACGTAGCGATTTTTACTACAAGAATAAGCAAACCATTTGCGGTTGGACAAGTCCATGGTTATTGCGGAGGGGAACCATTACTTCATTTTTGGAAACTGTACTCATTATATGCAGCAATGACATTCCCAGCGGATATCGTTTGGACAAACCGAAGCACGCCGCATTTAGTAGATGATATGAAGGAAAGATTGAACCAAATTTTAGAAGATCATAATCAATTTTCATCCTATATTCCAAAATGGTATCAATCAAGTGAATTTAATAAATAAAGGAGGAATTCATATGGACAAAATAGCAGTAATTTCAGATATACATGGTAATATTCCGGCTATAGAATCTGTACTACAAGACATTAAATTGAGAGGAATCAAACGCATAATTTGTCTTGGAGATTTAGTAGGGAAAGGTCCTCATTCTAGCGAAGTAATTGAAATCATTCGTAAAGAATGTGAAGTAGTCGTAATGGGAAACTGGGATGATTTTATTACAAAGCCAACTGAATTTGAAGCATTAAAATGGCATCAAAAACAACTATCGGAAGAACAAAATGACTATTTAAGAAGCTTGCCATTTTCAATCGAGTTTTATATGAGTGGAAAACTCATTCGAATGTTTCATGCTTCACCGAGAAGTTTATATGAAAGAATACAACCACACGCTTCAAGAGAAGAGCGTATTAGTATGTTCGAAAACAGTGAGCTCACGGAGAATATAGAAGGAGAAAGAAAACCAGATGTCGTTTGCTACGGTGATGTTCACCAAGCATTCGTTCAAAATTTCAGAGGCAAAACGTTATGTAACACTGGTAGCGTAGGAAATCCGCTTGAAATTACACAAGCTTCTTATTTAATATTCGAAGGAACTTACAATAAAAAAGAAGCAGCAAGTTTTTCCATCCAACTTGTACGAGTACCGTATGATATTGAATTAGCTATCAGGCTGGCAGAAGAGCTCGATATGCCAGAAATTGAAGAATACAAACAAGAGTTACGGACTGCTTTATATCGAGGGTTTAAGGGAAAGTAAGCCAATCAAAATATATCAACGATTTTTCAAATATATCTATCGTAACTTAAAATATATCAACGATTTTTTCGATTTATCGACGATTCGACATAGGATATCGACTTACCGACAAATAGTGACATAAAAAGTTAATTATAATTTTGTTATGTAAACTAAATGAAGGGGGAAATATCATGAACCGAAAACAACAAATTAAAGAAATTGTAGATCATATTTTAAAATTAAACTTAACTCACCCAACAAGAGTTGGAGTAAGTGGTATTACAGCTTCAGGAAAAACAACATTTGCAAATGAACTAGCGGAAGAAATAAAAAAACGAGGGTTACCAGTAACACGCGCAAGCATTGATGATTTTCATAATCCAAGAAAGATTCGCTATGCAAAAGGAAAAGAATCTGCAAGAGGGTATTATGAAGATGCACACGATTATACAGCTTTCAAGGAAAGATTATTAAAGCCTTTAGGACCAAACGGGAATTTACAGTATGAAACGATTTCTCATAACTTAATAACGGATATTCCTGTATATAGTACGCCTATATTCGCTCAACCCAATATGGTACTCATAGTAGATGGAACGTTTCTATTAAAAAAAGACTATGCGTATTTATTTGATTACAAAATCTTTGTAGATACAAATTTTGAGATTGCGAGAAAACGTGGTGCGAAGCGGGAGACAGAGGCTTTTGGAAGTTATAAAAAAGCTGAAAAAATGTTTTTAAACAGGTATCATGCGGCCTGTAAGATGTATATAGAGGAGCATAATCCGAAAGATTGTGCAGATGTTGTATTTCGGAATAGTGATTTAGCAAATCCAGAAGTTATATTTCAAGAGCGAATGTAATACACAATCAAAAGAATATGTATAGCCTTTTATTAATAGTTATAATTCTCGTATAATTATATTAGCTTTAGAAAGTGAAAAACGGGGGATAAGGCAATAAGAAACGCAAAAAGGGGAGAAAAAATATAATGAATGAAGTACTAGAATTAAAAGAAGAACTACTACAAATTAAAAATAATAATTATGCTGTACCAGAAGACGTAGATGCTTATCCATATGCGCAGTGGATGCTAGATTATATCGGATCACCAGATGCTGAATTACGCGATGATTTAATTTATAGTACGCTTCACACATGGATTACAACTGATGTGTTTAGACAAAAAGAATTACGAGGATTAATGTTACAAGCAATTAGTCCTGATTATTTATTTTATAAAATTGGTGAAAAGGGAACAGATTCTGTATTTAAACGTGCGTTCTCCGTATTAATTCCACCACTTATTTTATCTGTTCATGAAAGAGAACCGTTGTTATCCGAAGAACAACTGTACAGTGTAGCAGAACAAGTGCTGGAATATGTATATTTAGAAGAAGATGTAAGAGGTTATGTAGAAGGAAAAGGCTGGGCACACTCTACTGCACATGCAGCGGATGCACTCGATGCATTAGCACGTACAATACAAAATCGTGAGTTTTCATATGCAATATTAGCTGCTGTTCGTCAGAAGGTTCGATTGAGTGATTATGTATATGTACACTTTGAGGATGAGAGATTAGTAAAGCCAATTATGTCATTACGTAACCAAGATCTTTTAACGGAAGAAGAGTGGAGCAATTGGCTACATAGTATAGCAACTGTTGAAGACATCCGACATCCGCAGCATGCTATTTTAGTACAAAATATTAGAACTTTCTTAAGAAGTTTTTATTTCAGAGTTTTAGAGACAGAGGGTAGTACAGCCTTTACAGATGATATATTGGAGACTTTGAAGGGTTTGCGTAGGTATTAAAAATGCTCCAGCCTTAGAAACCAAGAATAAATATTAATTTTGAAAAATTTATTAGAAATTTATTTTTACATTGTACCCTTTTAGTATAGGCTGAAAGGGGTGTCAAATGAAAAAAATATTGAGGTTAGTGAAAATAATTTTTTTAATGTGTATTAGTATTATTTTCTTTGGTACAGGTGCTGTATTTATATATCATAACTGTCAATTAAAAATGGAATCGAAATTAATGAACAATAAAGGTGAACTTGTTAATTTCGATAATAAAAAAGTGAATGTTTATAATGAGGGGAGCGGGGAAGATACGTTTGTATTTATGGCCGGATCTGGAATTGCCGCTCCTGTTTATGAGTTGAAAGGCTTATACAGTAAATTTTCGAAAGAAAACAAGATTTCTGTAATTGAGAGAGCTGGTTATGGATACAGTGATGTTTTTCAAGATGATAGAGATATTGATACGATACTAGAACAAACAAGAGAAGCGCTTATTCGAAGTGGGAATAAACCACCATACATCTTAGTACCACACTCTCTATCGGGTATTGAGGCCATTTATTGGGCACAAAAATATCCAAGTGAAGTAAAAGGGATTATTGCGTTAGATATTGGTTTACCTAAACAGTACGTGACTAATAAAATAGGTATGGTTGATTCATTAAAAATAAAAGGGATGAATATTTTAACGAAAATTGGTTTTCAGAGATTAGCTCCCTCTATTACTTATAATCCCGAAGTCATTCGTCAATCCTTTTTAAACGAACAGGAAAAAGATGTTTATAAAGCGCTTACGTATAAGCGGGCTTTTAATGATGATATGAAGCAAGAACTTTTACAAAGCTACAATAACGGTAAAAAATCAAATTCTTTATCGATCCCAAAAGAAACACCTATGTTATTTATAGATGCGATTGCTAGGCAATATAAAGATTCGAAGTATACAAAGCAAAAAAACAAAGATTATAAGGAGTTTGCTAGCAAGTTATTAATAGCTGATGTGAAAATAATTGAAGGTACACATAGTATTTATTTATATGCTCCTGATGAAATATACAAAATTGCTATGGATTTTATTAAGAATAAAGTAGTGAAGAACTAAGCAATTGTTATTTTAGTGATGAAAGGTCTACATAATGAAAGTATATAACATATTAATTGTTGAAGACGATTTAATTATAGGAGATTTATTACAAAAAATTTTACAGCGTGAGAAGTATAATGTGTATTGGGAGAAAGAGGGAAAGAAAGTTCTTGATATAATTCATGAAATAGATTTAGTCGTAATGGATGTTATGTTACCAGGCGAAGATGGTTATCAAATTACAAAGAAAATAAAAAATCTAGGATTAAATATTCCAATTATATTTCTATCAGCAAGGAATGATATGGATAGTAAACTAAAAGGTTTAACTATTGGAGAAGAATACATGATAAAACCTTTTGACCCTAGAGAGTTGTTGTTAAGGATTCAGAAAATGTTAGGTAATCAATATGGTATGTTCACGCAAATTAACCATGTATTTATAGATGCAGAATATAAAAGAGTTTTTATTAATGATTTGCGTAATGAAGTTGCTTTTACAGCAATTGAACGTAAAATATTCTTCTATTTATATGAAAATAGAGATAGAATTTTATCGAAAGAACACTTCTATGATTACCTATGGCAACTCGAAGATAGAAATCAAAATATCATGAACGTACATATAAGGAAGATCAGAACCAAAATTGATGATAAAACAGGTGATATTATTCAGAACATATATGGAGAAGGGTATAGATTAAATACCTATATGAAGAAATGAACTTAAAGAAAAAATATCAGTTACTATTATTCTCCGCTATTATTAGCGTACCACTGTTATTGTTGTCGATTAGTATCTTTGTATCAGTTATTTATAATGCTGTCTTTAAAACTAAAAATAAGAACATCCCTTTTCACGAATCCTATGCATATCCTACTATGTTAATCATATTTTTGTTATCATTATTAGTATTAGCTTTTGTATTTTCAAGGTCGATTAACACCGTATTAAATAAAATTAATATATTAAATCAAACAATTCGAGATTTAGCGAGTGATAAAAAAATCCCTAATATAATAGATGTTAAAAGCGATGATGAAATGGGAGAACTGATTAAATCAGTAAACTTGCTTATAGAAAGAACAACTTATCGAGAATTGGAACTACAACAACAGGAACAAATAAAAAAGGAACTATTAAATAAATTACGGCATGATATTAATACACCCTTAACAGCGGTCAGATTACAATTATATTATTTAGAAGGTGAGTACAAGGAACAAGCACCAGTACTTGAATCACTGTATGAGCAGATACAATATATAAGTGATTTAACTAACGAATTTAATATGCAATCTACCGAAACCTTAGAGAATACTTATATTGTGCATGATGAAGTGAATATACATAATTTAATAGAAAATATGACTAAAAAATGGAGCTATTTGTATAGCATTCATAAAATTGAATTAGTATATAATCCACAAGATAAAGAGTTGATATGGAATAGTAATGAGTTATGGATTCAAAGGCTATTTGATAATATTTTTCAAAATGTCCTTAAACATTCAAAAGCTAAAAAACTTAAAATCATTATAGATGAAGATATTGTTTATTTTAGAGATAATGGGATTGGGTTCGATATAAATAGTAAAGGAACAGGACTTGGTTTGAAAAATATTGAAGATATATCAAAGATGTTTGATATAAAATACACTTTACAATCAAATAGTGAGGGACAATGTTTTCATTTGAAAATACTAAAGTTTAGAGAAAATTACATAAAACCAATACCTCCCAACCATACTAATAAAATGTTTTGGAGGTGAGTTTAATGGACAAAAAAGATTTTGAAAAAGTGTATAATGATTACTTACATCAAGGAGAAGAACAAGCTCAATTTGAAGTAGACCATGAAGTCAATTCAGAAGCAGAACAAATTGTTGCCGTTCGTAAAAATGATGATGGGGATTTAATAGCGTTTAAAACAAGTAGCGGGAGAGAGTTAGATTATATGACTGCTCTTGAAGAAGCAAAATCAGGGAAGTTAGCTCATGTGGATGTATTTCATAAGTATGGCAGAGATATTATACGTAGTGAACCTGATGGAATAAAAGAAAATAACCTAGATAATTTACCTTCATTTTAAACGGGTAAACATCAAGAAGAGAATGTTCATTTGGATATTCTCTTCTTGATTTTACGAAGTTTTTCTTGCAAATAGACGGTTCATTTTTAACGTACGATAAAACTTTTAAAGAGCGCTCTAAATTTTTCTTTATCTTCTGCTGTAAATGGTTTCGGTCCCTTTGTACGTTTACCACTTTTTCGAACCATTGCACTTAAATATCGTGTTTGTAACAATTGTTCAATGTTATCATTCGTATACTTATAGCCTTTATGGTGTAGTACGATACAACCTTTTGCTAAAGCAAGCGAAGCAAGACCGTAATCTTGTGTTATGATTAAATCTTCTTTTTGGGCTAACTGCATAATTCGGTAATCCGCAGCATCTGCTCCAGAATCAACATAAATTGTTTCCACGCCTATTGGCTGCTCTGCATTAGAATAATGAGAAAAGCTTGTAACGAGGGTAACAGGAATTTCTGCCTTCGTAGCTTCAAAAATAATTACATCTTTTACAGGGCAAGCATCTGCATCAACATAGATTTTCATTGGTATCACTCCTATAACTAGGTTCGTGTTGATGATAATGGTAGATTTAGGTTTTGTCAAACGAGGGTTTGTATCTAAAGTTACTTTTCACAAACCAAAATAGCCTCACGTAAACGAGAAATCCCTTCCTCAATTTGATCAATATTCACTTTTCCATAAGATAAACGAATATAACCATCTTTCGCGCCGAAAATACTCCCCGGCATAAAGGCTATTTCTTGTTTTAAGCTTTGCATAATGAGTTGTTTTTCGTTTATCGGTTCTTTTAATTTCCCCCATATGTATATACCACCGGTCGGATTTGAAAAAGAGATTTTATCGTGAAGTAGCTCGTTTAGAGCACGAACGATAACGTCTCTTTTTTCTGCTAATTGTTTTCGTAACGGTACGATATGAGACTGAAATGGTACAGTTTCAAAAAACTGCTGCATAAGCCACTGCGGGAAAATGCTCATACCTAATTCCATTTGATGTCGTGCGTCAGATAACCTTTCTACTACCGATTGCGGGGCGACAAGCCAGCCGACTCGTAATCCCGGTGCAATCATCTTTGATAAAGAATGCACGTAAATGACAGTTCCATTTTCATCAATCGATTTCAACGTAGGGCAAGGTTGTTTCTTTTCTAACGTAAGTAAACTAGACGGATCATCTTCCACAATCGCAATTCGTAAGTCTGCACAAAGTGATAATAGTTTTTTTCTACGGTTTGGATGCAGCATAGTGCCCGTAGGATTTTGGAAGTTTGGATTTAAAAAAATCATTTTAATACGATGCTTTCTATATAGCTCTTGCACATCATCCGGATTAATACCGTGTTCATCGACAGGTAATGGGAAAATACGAATACCTGCTGATTGGAATAACGGTAAGGAATAACAGTGTGATGGACTTTCGAAAGCGACAGCATCACCCGGATTTAATAAACATTGTACGATAAGATGCAAGGCTTGCTGTGCACCAGATGTAATCATAATCGATTGTTCAGTCGCTTCCACTTTTAAATATTCTTTCATATATTTTACTACCGCTTGTCTTAGCGGGAGGTACCCTTGCGGATGATCATAACTTAATGCATGCGTTAACGGTTGTTCTCGTAAAATCGTTTGTAGTTGATCGTGAGGATAAAGATTACAACCAAGCTCTCCGTTTGCAAAATCAATAATATTTTCATTTTGTTGTACTTCTGCCCGAATATGGCGAAGTAACGGTAAGTTTGGTAAGAACGTACCACCTTCTACGAAATTTCTCCAGTTCGGCGTTAATGTTGGAGAAACGCCCCACATATGTGTACTCACGCGTGTTCCTTTACCAGTCGTACTTTCTACAATTCCCATAGCACGAAGTTCATTATAAGCAGTCGTTACTGTACTGCGGTTTACATTTAACTGTGTAGCTAATTTCCGTTCGGAAGGGAGGAAGCTACCTGGAGGAAGTTCTCCATATGTAATACGTTTTTCAATAAAGTCAACAACTTGCTGATAAATAGGGATTTTACTGTCGCTATCTAGCTTCCATTCCATAAAAACGCCTCCGTAACTCTTATATACATTCAGTATAACAAATTGGCTGGGTAAAAAAACAGCCAATTGGACGGTGTTATATCCAGCCAATTTTACTATGCTAAATATGGAAGGGGAGATTCGGATGAAACGATGGCAAATGGAATGGCTCCTAGTATCAGTAGCATTAGTATGGGGAGCGAATTATACAATTGGAAAGTATGGCGTGGCATATATGTCATCCATTCAATTTAATAGTTTACGATTTTTAGTAGCATCACCGGTATTATTACTTATTACATTTTTAATGGAACGCTCATTACGCATTGAAAGAAAAGATTGGTTACGATTAGTAGCAGTCGGTATCGTTGGTACGACAATGTATCAAACGATGTTTATGCTATCTGTGAAATATACTTCAGCAACGAACGCCTCATTATTAATTGCGATGTCACCTATATTTACAGGGATATTAGCAGTATTGCACAAACAAGAACGCTTTTCGATGAAAGTACAGATTGGTTCAATAGTAGCCTTTATTGGTGCCGCATTCGTTTTATTAACAGGTCATACAGGAGGAGCTACTTACGAGTATGCATGGCTCGGAAATATAATTGGATTAGTCGCAGCAATTGCGTGGGGATGGTATCCGATATTAGCGCAACCTCTTATTACAAAATACTCCGCAATGAGAGTCACATCATGGTCTACTTTAATTGGAATTGTACCTCTCGTTATATACTGTTTATTCAACGTAAACACATTAACGTGGCCAGTAGACATGCCAAGTTGGGGTTCACTAGCATATTCAATCGTCTTCGCGACAATCTTCGGACTTGCGATGTGGTATGTCGGTATTAGTCAAATAGGCTCAACGAAAGTAATGGTATACATGTATCTTGTTCCATTATTCGCAGTTATCTTTGCGGCTGTAACAATTGGAGAGCAAATAAACATGATGCAACTCGTTGGCGGTCTTATTATCTTCATCGGTTTATATGTTGTAAAAAAAGGTGGAATCAAAAAGCCAGCTCTCAATTTGAAAAAGGTAAGTTAACAGTACAAATGATCTCTTTCATATAGAAGGAGATCATTTTTCATTTCGTAATAAAAGCGCTTGTTCAATCGCCCATTTTTGATGATCATGAAGTAGAAGTTCCACAGCATGTAAAGGAGACATCCACTTTAAAATATGATCCTCTTCACACTTATCGGTTTGTTTCCGTACCATGTTCGCAATATAAAAGAACCCATCGTTTAAATAATATGTATCTTCCTTTTCCGCATAAAAATATCGCATTGCATTATCGATATACTGCTCAATTTCAATTATCCATCCTAATTCCTCTAGTAATTCACGATGTAAGCATTCATCTTTTGTTTCGGTCCCTTCCATACCGCCTCCGGGTAAAAAGTAGCGTTCTTCTTTTTGGATAATAGCAATCTTTGAAGAGGTTGAGTTAAAAATAATTGCATAACAACTAGGTCGTAATACATATTGTTCAGTAGGATTTTTATAGCCAAAAGTAAGTTTAGATATCATAAAACACGTCACCTCTCTATAAAATACATAAAAGGAATAATAAGGTAAAAATAGAGTTGTATAAGTATAATCTTACGAGATTGGAGTGATAACAAAATGATAAATCGAAAGTGTTCGCGCTGTAAAGAAATTACAGGTGCATTGCATGGTGGTAAAAAAATTAAGGAAGAATTTTTATGTGAAGACTGTTTGCAAAAAGGAATTGCGAGTGGAGAAATCGAATTATCACAAGTGGAGCAAGAACAAACTTCGTATCTTTCTATAAAGATATTAAAAATAATAAGTGTGATTTATTTAATAGGATCTATTTTAATGGCTTTTTCAACTGGTCCATTTATACATAATCTTAGGTTTGATGAAATTTCTATTTCGGGATCGGAAGTAGGTTTAATAAGTATTGTGATGTTAGGTTCTATATTTCAGTCAGTTCTTGTATTTTGCGGGATATGGGTATTTATCCTTTTAGTAGAAACAGTCATTAAAATTTATGAAAAAATGAAGTGAGTGAGAGGGAGAAACGTATGCGAGTAAGAAACATCCAAGGGGAAGATTATATAAAGATTCATTCTGTTTTAAATGATTGGTGGGGCGGGAGAGACATGGCTGCCATGTTGCCAAAATTGTTTTTCGTTCACTTTCAAGAAACGAGTTTTATCATTGAAGAAGATGGCGAAACGTTAGGTTTCTTATGCGGATTCTTTTCGCAAACGCATAAAGAGGAAGCGTACGTTCATTTTATCGGGGTAAATCCGAAGTATAGAAGAAGAGGAATTGCATCGACATTGTATTCGTATTTCTTTGATGTCGCACGTGCAAATAATCGTAAAGTTGTAAAAGCAATTACGTCACCAGTTAATAAAAAATCGATACAGTTTCATCAAGAAATCGGTTTTCGAATTGAGGCTGGGGATGATGAGGTAGAGGGTGTATCGGTACATACAAATTATGATGGGAACGGCGGTAGTAGAGTTTTATTTTTGAAACAGGTGTAAAAGTAGGCTAGCGAAAAGTTAGCCTTTTTGTTGTGAGGAGATAACAAGTATGGAGAATAAACAAAGTAGAAATGAGTATGTAAGATGCATACATACAGTTCAAGATTATATAGAATCCAACATAGATAGTTCACTATCCATTGAAGAGCTAGCCAATGTAGCAGGATTTTCAAAGTTTCATTTTCATAGAATTTTTAAAGGAATAGTAGACGAGCCGTTATCTCGGTATGTGAATCGCTTGAAGTTAGAAAGGGCAACAAACCTTCTTACATACCGTTCGGATATGACGATTACTGACATCGCTTACCATTTTGGTTTCACAGATTCGGCAGTTTTCTCCCGTACATTTAAAAATTATTACGGAGTAAGTCCGTCTCAATATCGAAACCATAATAGCAAGAATTGCAAAGACGTAAGAAGAACTTCTCAATACAATGAATGTAAGAAGGTTCGAGGAAATGTTGAAATTGTAACAGCGGACGATATAAACGTTGCATACATAAGACATATCGGTACATATAGGGAGTTAACTATAGCTTTTCCAAAAATGATAGAGAAATTATTTCATTACGCAGCTAAGCAAAACTATCATGTATTTGAGGATACGAAAGTATTAACCATTTACCACGATCATCATGAATTTACAGAGGACTATCAGTTAAGGACTAGTTTATGTATAACAATTCCGGATGAATCCGCAGTAGAAACGAACAACATTGGAATAATGGTAATACCTTCTGGAAAGTATGCGGTAAGTCATTTTGAAATACAACAAGATGAATATAAAGGAGCATGGGATTTTTTATACGGTGAATGGCTACCAAATAGCGGATATAAACCGAGAGATGCGTATCCTTTTGAAATGTATAAAAATGACCCAAGGCAGCACCCAGAAAATAAACATATAGTTGATATATATGTACCTATCGAACCTTTTTAATTATAGGTTAAAGGGGAAGGAATAATGAAAACTGCTGAAAAGTTAGATCAGATTATACAAGAAGAATATAAAAACATGAATGGTATGTTAGTAGTGCAGAAAGGTAATGTTATTTTTGAAAACTATTATAACGGGCATGGTCCAGATGATGCATTTCATGTAGCGTCAGTCACAAAAACGATAATCTCGGCCCTAATTGGGATATGTATAGATAAAGGCTATATAAAAAGCGTTGATCAAAAAGTAATAGAGTTTTTTCCTGAATATAAACGTAAGGAATCTGAAATAACAGTGCGACACTTACTTACAATGACAGCTCCATATCCTTTTGTAGACTGGCAGGAACCGTTAGAAGAATTATGTACACAACCAGACTGGGTACAGTATACACTTCATAGAATGGGGAACGGCGGAGAGATTGGAACTTTTAAATATTCATCTGCAGGAGCGCATGTACTATCAGCAATTATCACGAGTGCAACAGGAAAAAGTGCGCGTGAATTTGCGAATGAACAGCTATTTCAGCCACTCGACATGAGAGAAATTCCAAACTACAATATGAAAGCGTTTGGATTTGATGACTTATTCGGAAAAGATGTAAAAGGATGGGTTCATGATCCAAATGGTATTTCGACAGGCGGCTGGGGACTAACGTTAACAGTTAAAGATATGGCTAAGTTTGGACAGATGTATTTGAATGAAGGTATTCATAATGGAAAACAAATTTTATCAAAATCATGGATAAAAGAATCGACAACAATGAACCAAAATCAATATGGTTACTTATGGTGGTTACGAGAAGAGGATGGAATCTTTTCATACTGTGCTATGGGTGACGGTGGGAATATGATTTGTTGTATTCCGAAGCAGGATTTGGTTGTAGTAATTGCTTCTGAAGTTATACCAAATGCACGGGATAGATGGGAATTAATTGTGAAATGTATTCTTCCTTGTATACGGTCAAATAAATAATTTTAGTAAAAAGATGGTGTGAATTGGAGTTTCATACCATCTTTTTGTTTTATGACGAAAAGTTCAGGGGAATGTAAGAGAAATATTAAGGAATGTAAATATTAGGTTTTATAGGTATGAGGTTATTTTTTTTATGTATAATGAGGACAAGGCCTAAAAATACTTAAATATTTAAGTGAATATTTTAAAAAGGGAGATTAAGGATATATGAAAAGCTTACTTCAAAAAACTTTAGCTGTTACAGGACTAACTGCTTCTTTATTAGGTATGGTTTCTTCCGTTTCATTTGCTTCGATTAGTTGGGATAATAGTGCAAGGTGGTCAGGAGCCGGTTCGAAAGCTACGGCAACTGCCTACACTGCAAAATCAAATGAACCTCTTATGTACAAAATGACTGTAACAGCTAAATTTAGTGATGGCTCTTTTAGAAAAGAAGAAGTGGATAATGCACGAATTACAGATCGTATAGATCTTGAAATTTCATCTAAAGGGAAAGTGCATGGTGGTTATTCGACTCATGAATGGTCAGTCGTAGAGGATGATAGTGCATTCGCCTATAAGGAAATGGCAATTAAATAAAAATCAACAAAGACCGTGAAAAAGGATATATACTTTTTTCACGGTTTTTAAAATAAGGAGGATATATGAATCTAGTATTAAAAGAAATAGTGGTGAACAAAGCGATATTCATTATGTTATTTATTGCGTTTGTATTGACAATATGGCCGATACTTATCGCAATGTCGACGAAAGATTATTATGATGAGAGATTTTATGATAGTAAAAATGGTTATTTTAATTATTACTATTCCGTTCAACTTACTAATATGGGGGAATTCAATTTCAAACAATTTCAGACGTTAGTAGAATCTGATTTTAAAAATGCTAGTGTTATTACAAATGATATTCGTATTACTATTCCAGATATCGGGCGAATAACAATGAATGGTCTCCTTAATAAAAATTGGTCTCCACCATTGCTAAAAGGTTCTCAGATGGAACAACATGAAGAAAATAGTGTAATAGTGGGGAGGAAAATTTATAAAAATACGGAAACAATAAAACTATTTAATAAGGAATATACAGTTAAAGGCGTAGCAGGAGTAAATACAGAATATGAGTATGATATGAAAATTTATGTCTCTTTACATGACATGCCAGATGAAGTGAAACAAAAGATACAAAATGAAAAGACATTCCACATGATCGTTCGTTCTAACGAAAACCCTAAAGAAGAGATAGAAACTTTCATACAGCATGTAAAGCAGAACAATAAAGATATAAATGCCAAAGTGTTTAGTGAAAAAGAGAACTATGAGAAGGAAAAAAACTCTAGTGAAGCCGTAGAAGAGTTACTCAGTTTTCCATATAGAATTTTTTGTATAGCTATAATTACTAGTATAATAGTCAGTTATTATTGGATTTATACAAAGAAAAAGAGTTTTTCGTTAAGGAAGGCTTTGGGAGCAAGTAATGTAAATCTTTTTATTTTTATATTTAGTCAATTGTTTTTATGTGCAATTGCTGCATCAGTTTGTGCAATATGCATACAATGGATTTTTAGCACTTTGAGTGAAAATATTTTAGAGTTTACAAGTTATAGCATTAGTTTACAGTCTACTCATATTGTAATGTGTATATTTCTTTCACTTACTATAGCTTTTATCCTCTCTGTAATACCAATTGTATATGTGCTTAAAAGTGAACCTGCTAAAGCATTAAAGGAGTAAAAATGATGAAAATAAAAAGTGCGTTCCTAGCATTAAAAAAGAGACTTCTATTTTCGGTACTTCTTCTAATACAGATTACATTTGGATTAGCAACTATAACGAGTTCAATTAATGTATTTTATAACTTACACCACCTAAACGATAAATCCAGCTCAGTATTAAATGTTGATAAAACATATTTAATTAATTTTGAAACGACGGCAGATAGGTCACAAAGCAATAAATTTAATAAAGAACAAATTCAAGAAGTTTATAAAACGATTCAACAAAATAAAGATGTGATTTCGTATGGTACATACGAGCAGAGAGTTATTGAAATAGAGTCAAGTAATAGACCACTTCAAACCAGTATGATTAATGATTTGAAACATAAAACGTATCACGATGACAGACCTACTATTAAAACAATTTTTGTAGATGAAAATTACTACAAATTGTTACATTTACCTTTGAAATTTGAAGAAGGCTTCTTACATGAAGATTTTCAAAAAAATAGTGAAGAGAAAACAAAGGTTTTAATGGGTTCTTACTTTAAGAAATATTTTCAAGTTGGGGATACAATTAATAATCAATATACAATTACAGGATTTTTGCCAGAAAATAAATTTATCGTAAATAATAATACGACGAACACATATTTGAAGTTGGATTACGCAATGATAATGCCTATGTCATCTAATAGATATGAAAAATATGAAGCGATGTTTTTAAGACTACATCAAAGTACAGTTTTATATTTACAAAAAGGTGCAGATATAAAGAAATTAGAAGAATCAATTCAACTTAAAGGAAACGATGGTACGTTTTATTTAAAAAGTTTAGGTGAAGAAATAAATGAAGGGGTTACTCTTGATAGCTATTCTGAAATACCTCAACTTATAGTCGGAATCTTATTTATTTTATTCTCAATCGTCGGAATTGTAGTAACGACTATTATTTCTATTTTGATGAGAAAGCGGGAATTTGGTATAAAAATAGCTTTTGGCGAAAGTAAATTTGGAATGTTTATTCAAATTGTTTTAGAAAATATTATTGTAGCAATAGTTGGCTTAGGGATGTCACTAGTATACTTTTCATGGAGATATGGGGCTCTATTGCAAATGTCAAAGGATATAAAAACAGTAACGGTATTAGACTTTAAATTGGATATGCCTATATTATTGTTAGTATTCCTATTCTTATTATTGATCATCGTTGTCTCGAATGTAATTGTCTTTTTATTTATTAGAAAGCTCGAACCGAAAACATTAATAGGAGGGATGGAATAATGAGTTTGATTGTGCTAAAAGATATTAAAAAGGTGTATAGTAACAAGAACCATAATACGTTCGCGTTAAACGGTATAAATTTAACGATAAATAAGGGCGAAATGATAGCGGTAATGGGGCGATCAGGCTCAGGGAAGAGTACATTACTAAATGTTATCGGGTTAATTGATATGCCAAATGAGGGTGAATATACGTTAAATGAAAAAACATTAACTGAAATTAGAGCAAATAAAGTTCATAAAACAAGAAATGAAATGATCGGATTTATTTTTCAATATTTTGCATTGTTAAAAGAACATACTGTACTGGATAATGTAGTGCTACCACTCACATATAGAAAGCTAAAGCAACGGGAAAGAGAAAATAAGGCGAAGTTCTATTTAGAAAAAGTAGGATTAAAAGAACATATGCATAAAACACCCGACGAGCTATCAGGTGGACAACAGCAGCGTGTCGCAATTGCAAGAGCGTTAGTGGGCGAACCAGAATTAATATTGGCAGATGAACCGACTGGAAATTTAGATAGAAAAACAGGAGAAGAAATTATGAATCTACTGTTACAACTGAATGAAGAAGGACGAACAATTATTATTGTAACGCATGATATGGAAGTAGCGAATAAGTGTAATAGAATCATTGAGTTAGTTGATGGGGAAGTTGTGCGGAGTTAAATGATAGTAATAAGGGGATATATACTGTTCTTATTATAACAAAGCAGGGTTAATAATCATGGTAGAACGTCGGTTACTCCTTCTTTAGGCATGTTTATGAAGTGGAAAGGTAACAAATTAAACATAGTATGAAGAAAAAACGCCTTGTTAAATTGAAGTGAACTTCTAAAACTGGACACCTATCAAAACACCTAAACCATCTATTCCCTAAAGAATTTAGGGAATAGATGGTTGGATTTTTCTAGAATTCGCACACTAGTGTAGTAATGAATGTATTCTAGCACAATCTTTCGCACAGTTATGTTGGATACTTTTGTTATTTCTTGTGAGTAGAAGCTTCAATTTTTAAATGACTTTCCACTTTATTTCTTCTGGGTAATGAACTCCTGTCTTCAAACGAAAAAAACCTCCGTTGAATTTGCATACTTAGTATACGAATTCAACGGAGGTTTTTTTCATGTACCACTATTCAGGTTCACTTCATAACTACAGAAGGCTTTTTAAAACAAGGTATATTATTGGGATATTAATGATCAGTAAGTTGCTCATCTGAATGTACAGGGGGAAATAAAACAGGATTAGGAAAAATCTTAGTGTATGAAAATCAACAGTCAATTTTAAAAATAGCGTAACTTAGATTTTATGTCATTTTGTTAGAAGGAATGTAAAGGATATGTAAAAATGTTAATTTTAGTAATGTTCTCACTTCTCTGCTATTTTATCTTATATAATGAGGTCACGGCCTGAAAATACTTAAATATTTAAGTGAATATTTTAAACAAGGGGGATTAGTGATATATGAAAAGCTTAATTAAAAAGACATTGGCTACTCTAGGTATAACAGCTTGTGTAGTAGGTACGATTTCTCCAGTTTCATTTGCCACAATTAACTGGGATTCAAGTGCAGCATGGGTGGGTTCTGGAGCTAAAGCTTCTGCATCTGCTTATACAGCAAAAACAAATGAACCTCATTATTACAAGATGACTGTAAGTGCTCGTTTTAATGATGGATCCTCTGGTTTTAGACAATTGCCTAATGCTTCAAGCTCTGATCGTGTAAGTGTCAATTTTACATCAAATGGGGCGGTAAGCAGCGGTAATTCATCCCATGAATGGATAATGGTCGGCGATAGTGCGTACACATCAAAGGCTATGACAATTAAGTAAGAACTATATAAATAATAATAAAAACCGTGAAAAAATTTTATACCTTTTCACGGTTTTTAAAATTCGGAGGATATATGAATCTAATATTAAAAGAAATAGCGGTGAACAAGAAACTATTCAGTATGTTATTTATTGGATTTGTATTGACGATATTACCAATACTTATAGCTATATCAACTCGAGATTATTATGATGAGAAATTTTATGATAGTAAAAATGGTTATTTCAATTATTACTACTCCATTGAGCTAACCGGTATGGGAGAATTGAATTTTAAAGAATTTCAAAAATTAACAGAATCTAAATTTAAAAATGCTAGCGTTATTACAAATGATATTCGCACTACTATTCCCAATATCGGTCAAGTGACTATCATTGGTCTTATTAATATGAATTGGTCTCCACCGCTGCTAAAAGGTTCTCCCATGAAACAAGGTGAAGAAAATAATGTAATTATAGGAAAGAAAATTTATAAAGATTCTGCAACAATAAAATTATTTAATAAGGAATATACAGTTAAAGGTGTGGGTGGAGCAAATACTGGAGATGAATATAATTATAAAATTTACGTCTCGCTAAATGATATGCCAGATGAGGTGAAACGAAGTATACAGAATGAAAATACATTTCAAATGATAGTTAGGTCTAACGGGGATCCTAAAAAGGAGATAGACAGTTTCATTCAGCATGTTAAGCAGAAGAAAAAAGATACAAATATCAAAGTGATAAATGAAAAAGAGAATTATGAGAAAGAAAAAAACTCAAGTCAAGCAGTGGAAGAATTGCTAAGTTTTCCATATAGACTCCTTTTCATAGCTTTAATTAATTGCATAATTGTAAGTTATTTTTGGATTTACACGAAGAAAAAAAGTCTATCACTCAGGAAAGCCTTGGGAGCAAGTAGCTTGAATCTTTTTATATTTATATTTAGTCAACTATTCATATGTGCAATCACAGCAGCAGCCTGTGCAATAGGTATACAATGGATTTTAAGCATTTTGAGTACAAGGATTTTAGAATATACAAGTTATAGCATTAGTTTCGGTTTTTTCCATATTGTAATGAGTATATTTAGCGCTTTTTCTATATCTTTCATTACCGCTTTCATACCATTCATCTATGTGTTAAAAAGTGAACCTGCTAAAACTTTGAAGGAGTCAAAAATATGATGAGAATAAAAAGCGCTGTAATAGCTTTAAAAAAGAGATTTTTATTTTCACTGCTGCTCCTCATACAATTTACATTTGGATTATCAACTATAACGAGTTCTATTAATGTATTTTCGAATTTATACTATCTCAATGACAATTCCAGTTCGGTATTAGATTTGAACAACACATACTTAATTTCTTTCGATATGACTACAGATAGGTTAAGAAGTGATCAATTCAATAAAGAGCAAATTCAACAGATTTATAATAAAATTCAACAAAATAAAGATGTGATTTCATTTGGAACATACGAAGAGCGAATAATAGAATTAGAATCGAGTAATAGATTACTTAAAAATAGTATGCTTGCTGATTTGAAAAATAAAACTTTTCATGATGAAAGACCTACTATTAATTCGATCCTAGTAGATGAAAACTATTATAGGTTACTTGATTTTTCTTTCAAAAATGGTAAAGGGTTTTCACGCCAAGATTTTCAAAAAAAAGGTGAAGAGAAAATGAATGTGTTAGCTGGTTCTTACTTTAAAGAATATTTTCAAGTAGGGGATACAATTAATAATCGATATACAATTATCGGTTTTTTACCAGAAAATAAATTCATTGTAAATAATAATTCAACAAATACATATTTAAAGCTGGATAAAGCGATGATACTGCCTATGTCATCTGAAATGTATGGAGAATATGAATCAATGTTTTTAAGGTTGCATCAAAGTACCGTATTAACTTTACGAAAAGGTGCAGATGTAAAGGAATTACAAGAAACAATTCAACTTAAAGGAAACAGCGTTACGTTACATTTGAAAAAATTGGGAGAAGAAATAAGTAAAGATATTATGGTTAATAGCTACTCTGAAATCCCGCAGCTTATAGTAGGAATACTATTTATTCTATTTTCAATAGCAGGAATTGTTGTAACCACTATCGTCTCTATTATGATGAGGAAAAGGGAATTCGGAATAAAAATGGTTCTTGGAGAAAGTAAGATTGGAGTTTTCATTCAAATTGTTTTAGAAAATACTATAGTAGGAATAGCTGGTTTCGGAATGGCACTATCGTACTTTTCATTGAGATATGGAGCTCTTCTCCAAACAGCAAAAGATCTAAACGTGGCGTCTGTATTAGATTTTAAATTAAATCTACCTATATTATTGTTAGTATTCCTATTCTTATTATTGATCATCGTTGTCTCGAATGTAATTGTCTTCTTATTTATTAGAAAGCTCGAACCGAAAACATTAATAGGAGGAATGGAATAATGAGTTTGATTGTGCTAAAAGATATTAAAAAGGTGTATAGTAACAAGAACCATAATACGTTCGCGTTAAACGGTATAAATTTAACGATAAATAAGGGCGAAATGATAGCGGTAATGGGGCGATCAGGCTCAGGGAAGAGTACATTACTAAATGTTATCGGGTTAATTGATATGCCAAATGAGGGTGAATATACGTTAAATGAAAAAACATTAACTGAAATTAGAGCAAATAAAGTTCATAAAACAAGAAATGAAATGATCGGATTTATTTTTCAATATTTTGCATTGTTAAAAGAACATACTGTACTGGATAATGTAGTGCTACCACTCACATATAGAAAGCTAAAGCAACGGGAAAGAGAAAATAAGGCGAAGTTCTATTTAGAAAAAGTAGGATTAAAAGAACATATGCATAAAACACCCGACGAGCTATCAGGTGGACAACAGCAGCGTGTCGCAATTGCAAGAGCGTTAGTAGGTGAACCAGAATTAATATTGGCAGATGAACCGACTGGAAATTTAGATAGAAAAACAGGAGAAGAAATTATGAATCTACTGTTACAACTGAATGAAGAAGGACGAACAATTATTATTGTAACGCATGATATGGAAGTAGCGAATAAGTGTAATAGAATTATTGAGTTAGTTGATGGGGAAGTTGTGCGGAGTTAGTAATTTAACAATTATATCTAATTTAAGAATCCGTATTGATTAATTTTTCAAGACGGATTCTTTTTATTTGTAGGATTAAAATAAAAAATCCCCCCGTAACTTTTTATGATAGAAAATCGTTTAACAAAAGAAAAGATTTTTAATGATGAATGGAGGAGAACCATGAAAATTCTAATACTAGGTGGTACACGATTTTTAGGCAGAGCATTTGTAGAAGAGGCTTTGAACAGAGGGCATGAAGTTACATTATTTAACCGCGGAACAAACAAAGAACTCTTTCCTGAAGTGGAGCAGTTAATCGGTGACAGAAATGGTGGTGTATCAAGCTTAGAAAATCGAAAATGGGATGTTGTCGTGGATACGTGTGGGTTTTCTCCACATCACATTCGGAATATTGGAGATGTCTTAAAAGATAATATAAAACATTATATATTCATCTCTAGCCTTTCCGTATATAAAGATTGGATTCCGCATGACATAAAAGAAGACTATATATTACAACCTGAACCAACGAAAGAGCAAATAAAGGCTGTAGAGAATGGTGAAGTATCTCCTTATGAGTATTACGGTGCGCTGAAAGTATTATGTGAAAAAGAAGCAGAGGAGTATTGGCCTCGGCGTGTTTTACACGTAAGAGCAGGACTTCTTTCAGGAATGTTCGATTATACAGATCGACTTCCATACTGGATTCAGCGTGTAGCAAAAGGAGGTAAGGTGTTAGTTCCAGGAAGAAAAGACCGTCCAGTGCAGATAGTTGATATAAAAGACGTCGCAAATTGGGGACTAAACATGGCAGAAAACAAAAATGCAGGTATATTCAATGTAACAGGTCCAAATTATGATTTGACGATGGAAGAACTATTAAATACGTGTAAAAAGGTTACGCATAGTGATGCTGAATTCGTTTGGGTAGACGAATCGTTTATGAGTGAACATAATGTGCAGCCGTGGACAGAAATGCCTTTATGGATTCCGGAAACTTTTCCATTAGATGGTGAGACGAAGCCGTGGAAAGGCGGGTTTTCTATTAGTGTCGAGAATGCTGTGAAAGAAGGGCTTACTTTTAGAAGAATAGAAGAGACAGTTACAGACGTGTATGAGTGGATGAAGAGCACAGACGAATGGGAATTAAAAGCAGGTATTTCAGGCGAAAGGGAGAAGGAATTGTTAGAAAGATGGTATTAATAAATTTAGCGGAAAAATAACAATTTAAACCTAGTATTAAGAAAAAACGCCTTGTTACTAAAGAAACAAGGTGTTTTTCGTATGTGAATTTATAATTCAATTGGTTCTTCCTCGTACATTTCCCGCAGCTTAGAAAACATATTTTTCAGTCCTTCTTCGTCATCCTCATCCTAGTCTAACTTGATATCAACTTCCTCAAATTTTTCTTCTATTTTAAACTCTTTCTTTTTCACACTATCAGTTGTGCCAATTTTTCTGTAAAACACAACGAAGTCTTTATCGTGTATTAGCTAGTAGCAAGACCGCCGCCTCAAAATCCGGCTAATACAAGGAAGGCCTGTATAAATAAGTTGTATTAATTACATTATTAGATTGTGTTTGTAACTATATTTTGGAAAATTTCTGTTGATTTGAAATGTACGATAGTATATTTTGTATATAAAGTATATATACAATATTTTTAAAAAGAGGTATTTGCATGCAAATCACTATTACGAACACTTCAAAGGAACCTATTTATGAACAAATTAGTGCCCAAATAAAAAAGCTTATTTTACTAGGTGATTTAAAACAAGGAGATGCTCTTCCTTCAATGCGTCAGTTAGCAAAAGATTTACGAGTAAGTATTATTACAACGAAAAGAGCATATGAAGAACTGGAAAAAGACGGTTTTATTAATTCAATTGTCGGAAGAGGGTCCTTTGTAGCAGAACAAAACATTGAAACTATGAAAGAAGAAAAATTAAAAACAGTTGAAGAAAAGTTATGTGAAGCGATTCAAAATGCTAAGCAAATGGATGTTTCTTTAAATGAGCTAAAAGAAATGCTTACAATTTTATACGAGGAGGAAAACTCTTGGAAAACGTAATAGAACTTCAAAATGTCAGTAAATCTTTTAAAGGGTTTCAAATAAACAATTTTTCGATGGAAGTAAAAAAAGGATTTGTTACGGGTTTTATTGGAGGAAATGGATCAGGTAAATCTACAACAATTAAAATGATTATGAATCTAATAAACCCGGATAGTGGAAACGTCTCCTTATTTGGCATGAACTATTCGACTGATGCGAAACGAATTAAAGAAAGAATTGGCTTCGTTTATGACGATAATGTGTTTTATGATGAACTCACATTAAAGGAAATTACTAAAATTATTGCACCTGCTTATAAAAAATGGGATTTTAACCAATTTACATATTATAAAGAGCTGTTCGAATTACCATTAAACAAAAAAATGAAAACATTCTCCAAAGGAATGAAAATGAAAGCCTCTCTCGCAATTGCCCTTTCACATCATGCTGAACTAATTATTATGGATGAACCTACATCTGGACTTGATCCTGTATTCAGAAGAGAATTATTGGATGTTCTACAAAATATTATGCAGGATGGAGAGAAAACTATCTTTTTCTCATCACATATTACAACGGATTTAGACCGCATTGCCGATTATATTACATTTATTCAAAATGGGAAGCATATTTTCACAAAAGATATTTATGCCATTGCAGAGGATTATGTTTTAGTCAAAGGACCACTAGATTTGTTAAAGTTTGATACTGAGCGTGAATTTATTTCTGTACGTAAGGCAAATACAGGTTTCGAGGGATTGATTGAAAATGCACATTCTATCGAAAATTTATTTGATAAGGATGTGGTGATTGAAAAACCGAGTTTAGAGGATATTATGTATTTCATGAAAAAGGGGGATTCAAGATGCTTAATTTAATTAAAAAGGATTTGATTTTACAAAAAACTTTCTTGCCTGCTTATCTCTTATTTCTAGTTACCTATTTGTGGGCCGGCATGGATGTAGCATATGTCATAATCATTTGTAGTGCCGTTTTTGTAATTAACACATATCAATCTGATGATAAAGATAATGCTAATATTTTAGTAAACTCATTACCGTATACTAGGAAGGAAATTATAAGTTCAAAATACGTTGGAACTTTACTTTTTACAATAGTAATCATCCCATTTTGTTTAGTTGGAAAATATTTCATTTTAGACAGCATGGAATTTCAACTTTCCATAGAAAGTTACATACTAGGCTTCTTGGCAGTCATGCTGATAACAGCATTTTACATCCCATTTTTTGTTGCATTTAAAGTGAAAACACTTGTACCAGTTTTTATATTTTTATCTATTGGAGTTATATATTTAATGAAAAATACTCCATATTTATTAAATAAATATGCTAATGGCGTACTGACCTTTTTAAAAGAGATTTCAGATTTGAAATTATTTCTTTTATTTGCTGTCATAGCAGTGGGGTGCTATGGGGTTTCATGGATATTATCTATTCGTATCTATCAGAACAAGGCTCTTTAATAGCAAGTTCTAAAAGGAGGATGGTTTAAATGAAATTAAAAAAAGAGCGTCCTAGTCGAATACGAAATTGGCTGAAAACTATTGGAGCATTTTTCGTTATGCAACTAATTTTTATCATCCTTGACATGAATTCGTGGATACCGAACTTCAAGGAAGGAGGAGTTGGGGATCGTCTCGTTAATTCAGAGTTCTTTACGGAATGGTTCGCTCCTTATAAAACAAAGCAATTTAATGTACTAACGGCAGTTATGGCTATTTTATTATTCCTAAATGTAGTAACAAGTGCAATAAAAGACGCTTTTTCTAGAAAAAGAATTAATTAGCACATAAGTTGACCTTGCGTCTTTTTAATAATGTCTTAACTATATTTAAAAACAACAGGAAAAAGATAAAAACTCCACTTATTGATGTTTCACTTTATCTTTTACAATGATTTCTTGAAAAATATTTGATTTTTCAGTGTTGTATATTGATAGAGATGCATTCGTCCCCCATACTGCTTCCAAAGTGGGCGCAGTAATTGTGACATATGTATTTATACTTGTGATGACAAATGATGTGTATAATTTTCGGAAAGTTCTAAAATTATTGAACGAACTAGAAAAATTTAGTAATCTTATTTGTACAACACATACATAATAGGTTTATAGCGATTTTTAAATAAAGCATAGGGGGCGTTACGGATGGATCTTACATTTAAAGTAGAGGAAACATGTTTTAATTACCGCGTCGGAGCAATTTGTAAACATAATAATAAAATACTCATTCTGCAAGGTGACGGTGAAGATTTTTGGTATGTGCCGGGCGGAAGAGTGAAAATGCTAGAAAATAGTGAAGACGCGTTAAAACGAGAACTTGCAGAAGAACTAGGCGTTCCTATTAAAGGGAAGAGATTAATATGGTCAGTAGAAAATTTCTTTACACTTTCTGAGCGAAAGTTTCATGAAATTAGTTTCTATTATGAAGTAGAGCTACATGAGTTACCTGCAAATGGAGTAGATCAATATGTTTTGGAAGAAGAGGATAGAACATATTTGTTTAAGTGGGTGCCAGTAGAAGAGTTAGAGGCATATAATTTACAGCCCGCGTTTATAAAAGAGAAAGTAAAGGATATAGCAGTACATACAGAACATATCGTATTACAAGATTAAACGTATTCGGAGGGGAAAATGGTGAAGGGGACTAAAAAAGAGGTACATATAAATGACAAAGTAATTTATTATACACATATCGAAAAAAGTTCCAGTACCGTTTGCTTTATGTTTTCAGGTTCAGGATACAATTATGATAAGCCGTTATTTTATTACGCGACGATGCTTATGCTTGAACATAAAATAGATGTTGTACATATTCATTATTCTTATGATGGACAATTAATGAATAAACCAATGGAAGAAGTAACGAAAGTAATGATGGATGATATTAATCCTGTAATAAATGAAGTATTAAAAGATGAGCAATACAACGAGACTATGTTTTTAGGGAAGTCACTCGGAACGATTCCGATTGCAAATAATGTAATGAAGAGAGAAGAGTTTTTACAGTCAAAAATGATAGTACTTACACCTTTACTAACTTTTGAATCTATTTTTGATTCTATTTTACATAGTAGTCACGAAGGGCTTTTAGTTATTGGGGATAAAGATCATCAATATAATGCAGATCAAGTTAAGCAGTTATATAAAACGAATTTAACGATCGATGTTATCAAAAATGCAAATCATTCTGTAAATGTGGGGGAATATGAAACAGGGAATTCAATTGAAGCGATAGCAAATATAATAGAAAAGCTTCAAGAAGTTGTTAGGAAAAAATAACTTATCAATACATGCAAAAAGAGGTGCAATTTGCACCTCTTTTACTTTAATAAGCCTTCAACACATGAAGCAAATAATCTTTCCGGTTCAGCGGATTATAATCAACACGTTTTCGAGTAGGGAAGGGAGCCGAAATTTTTGTGAAACCAGCTGGCTTCGTTGTAAATATTCCTTCTCCTTCAGTGAATGAATGAAGCATTCGCTTAAAATTCTCTGTTTTCGTAACAGGTAATGAGCCTGTTAATTGATAAGAATCATTATTGAATATAGGCTCTGCAAAAGTTGCTGGAATGGCAGCGAGCTTATACATTGTGGTACTAATTGCCTGCTCCGGTACAGTTAATTCAAACGCATTTACTGGTTCATATACATATGTTTCAGCTTTCTTTAAAGCATCCATTAAAACGAGTGGCGTTACGTTTCTAAAGTCACTCGCTGTTGTAACAGGACTAGCATAACCTGTATGCGTTAACGTGACAGAAATATCCGTAACTTCCCAACCGTATAAACCTTGTTTTAACGTTTGGAATACAGTATCTTCAATCGCTTTATGAAATGCTAAAGGTAGTGAGCCAAGTTCAACGCCTAATGTATATGTTATGCCAGAATTAAGTTCACCACGTTCGACTTTGAATCCAACTGTTGCGTAAAATGGATTCGCTTTTTCACCCATTACTTCAACGGAATTCCCAATGCCAATTGGTTTTTCAATACATACAACTCGCGTGCTTGAAAAAGTAACCTGCAAATTATATTTCTCAAAAAGAGTCGTTTCAATTACTTCTTTTTGTACTTCACCGAACAGGCGAATATATAGTTCATTATGAACATCATCTTTCCACACTTTAATGAGTGGATCTTCTTCACATAGTTCCATAAGTGCAGCGTATAAATCATGAATTCGTTCTTTAGGTACTGCATCGATGGCAGCTTCCATTTGTGGTTCGGCAAAGTGAATATCTTTTATATAATCAGTCCGTGCACCGATAATATCACCAATTTTAATATCACTTAGTCCCCACACTTTGCAAAATTCTCCGCTAGGAACGGTAGAAGTTTGAACAGCATCTCCATTATGAAACATGCACATTTTTTTAATCTTTTCCTTATGTGGTAGAGACTGATCACGCTGTATATCAACATGTTTTCTAACGTGTAAGCTACCAGAAAAAACTCTTACGTAAGCAATTTTTTCTCCAGAAGATTCACGTTCAATTTTAAAAACAACACCGGACAATTCTTCGTCTTGAGACAGATTATTAGCTGGAAGTAAGGTTGAAATATTTTCAAGTAGTTCAGATACTCCTATACCCGTCATTGCGGAACCGAAGAAAATCGGATACACATTTGCTTGCGCTATTTGTTTAATGAGTTCTTCTCTTAACATTGTGTCCGTTACGATTTCGTTATTTACATATGACTCAAGTAACGATTCATTATATGGTGCTAATCGTTCTATACAATCGTCATATGATTTATATTCAATAATACGAGCTTCCTTTGTTCCTTCGTTTTGGACAGAATAGAAGGGGAATGCTTCATTTGAAAGAATCGTTTTTATATGCTTTACAACTTTTTCAGTATTTGCACCACTACGATCAATTTTATTAACAAATAAAATAGTCGGTATGTTGAGTTTCTGTAATGTCCGCATTAAAATCTTCGTTTGTGCTTGCACACCCTCAACGGCAGAAATAACTAAAATCACACCGTCCAAAACGCGAAATGATCGCTCCACTTCAGCGATAAAATCAGCGTGTCCAGGTGTATCAATGACATTTACTTTTATATCATCAATAAAGAAAGACACGACAGATGCTTTAATCGTAATGCCGCGTTGTCTTTCTAATTCCATTGAGTCAGTTTGCGTGTTTCCACTATCAACTCGGCCAACTTCTTTAATCATATTCGTTTCATAAAGAATACGCTCAGTCAAACTCGTCTTGCCAGCGTCTACGTGCGCGACAATCCCTATATTTATTGTTGTCATATATAAATATCCTCATTTCATTTTCCATTTTCATTTCCTCATTTCTATTTGTGTATTGCCGCATTACAATCACTCTCCAGTCATTTAAAGTATTACTATTATAATGTGATTTACATTTTTTGTAACGTGACAAAGCGCCTTAATTTGGAAAAAATAAAAATGAAAACAAAAAGCTTGCATTCTAAATCGATATAGATTATATTAATTGACATATCAACTATTGATACATCAAACGTTTTTTGTTTTGATTGTAAAGGAGGGGTAATTTGACAAGTTCATGCTCAAAAGAAGCGATTATTTTATATAAATTACACTTTCTAAACAAGGAAGTAAGTTCGAAGTTTGAAGGGTGTACGGGTATGAGCCAATCTCGTTTAGAGCTTATACTTCAGTTATATGAAGTAGGTGAAATTAGTCAAAAAGCACTTCAGCAAGAAGTGAATATTGATAATGCGGCGATTACGAGGCATTTAAAGCAGCTTGAGGCTAATGAAATGATTGTAAGACGTAAAAATCCAGATGATAACAGAATTACGTTAGTTTCTCTAACTGAAGAGGGACGAAATAAAATTCAAGCGTTTCAAGAGGAAAAAGAACGTTTTGCAGCATCGGCATTTAAAGGATTAAGTGAAGAAGAACGCGATAATCTTTTAAATATGTTAAATCACATTCAAGAAAATATAAAAGAATTATAAAAAAGGGAGAATACAACTATGACTAACTCAGTAAAAACAAATGATTTTAACGAAATTTTAACAGGACGTCGTTCCATTCGTAAGTACGACTCATCAGTGAAAATTAGCAAAGAAGAAATGACAGAAATTCTTACAGAAGCAACACTTGCGCCATCTTCAGTAAACATGCAACCATGGAGATTCGTAGTGATTGAAAGTGACGAAGCGAAAGCAACACTTGCACCACTTGCGAAATTCAATCAATCTCAAGTAGAAACATCTTCAGCAATGATCGCTTTATTTGGTGATTTAAACAACTTTGATAACGCAGAAGAAATTTACGGTACAGCAGTAGAGCGCGGTTTCATGCCAGCAGAAGTAAAAGAAGACCAAATGAAAAAACTTTCAGCTTACTTCTCAATGGTTACACCAGAAGTAATGAAAGATACTGTACTTATTGACGGCGGTCTTGTAGCAATGCAATTTATGCTAGCAGCTCGTGCTCACGGCTATGATACTTGTCCAATTGGTGGTTTTGAAAAAGACCAAATTGCTGAAGCGTTCGGATTAGATAAAGAACGTTACGTACCAGTTATGTTAATTTCAATCGGAAAAGCAGCTGACAGTGGTTACCAATCAGTACGTCTTCCAATTGAAAAAGTTGCAGAGTGGAAATAATTTTATAAAAGAACTTCAATAAGTGAAAGATGAGAGGGGAAACACCATGATTATTATTCACGCAATATTTCAAGTAGATCCAGCGAAACAACAATCATTTTTAGAAGAGATTCGTCCGCTGATTCATAGTTCAAGAGAAGAAAGTGGAAATATTTCTTATGACTTGTATAAGGACATAGAAAAAGAAAATGTGTATACAATGGTTGAAGTGTGGAAAGATGAAGCAGCAGTTGCGAGTCATAATACGAGTGAACACTTCACATCTTTCGTTAGCAAAGTAAAACAGTTTTTAACTGCTCCTCTTGATATAACAGCTTATAATGGAGAGTTAGTAAAATAATGAGAAAGATGACTTTAGCTTATAGTGCTAAGGTCATCTTTTTTATTTTGACAGGAATATATTTACTTTTACCGTAATGTGTTATAATTTGGAAAATAATAATTCTTAATTTTCAGAATAAAAGAAAATGGGGGGGATAAATAGATGAACACATTAAAGAAAATCACTAATAATATTTCGAAAGTTATTATAGGAAAAGATGAATCCATAGAACTTGCAGCCATTGCTCTAATAGCAAAAGGACATATTTTATTAGAAGATGTACCGGGGACAGGAAAAACAACACTAGCGAAAAGTTTGGCTAAAAGCGTGGACGCAAAATTTCAAAGAATACAATTTACAGCGGATACTTTGCCCGGAGATGTTATTGGTCTCGAATATTTTAATGTGAAGGAATCGGAATTTAAAACGAGGTTAGGTCCTATTTTTGCAAATATAGTAGTAGTGGATGAAATTAATCGTGCTGTACCGAGAACACAATCTTCGTTATTAGAAGTGATGGAAGAACGTACTGTTACAATTGCGAAACAGACACATTTATTACCAGAACCTTTTTTAGTAATTGCAACGCAAAATCCTCTTGAATCGGCCGGTACATTTCCTTTACCTGATGCTCAGTTAGACCGGTTTTTACTCACAATACGCCAAGGTTATCCTACGAGAGAAGCTGAAAAGGAAATGATGAATCGGTTTCAAACGAATGATCCGTTAGAAACATTACACTCTATTATTTCAAGTGAAGAAATTATTACGATGCAAAAACGTGCAAGAGAAGTGCTAGTAGGGAATGATGTGCAAGATTATCTTCTTGAAATTATTGAAGCAACTCGTAAGCATGAGCTAATTGAAATTGGTGTAAGCCCGCGGGGAACGTTGGCATTTATGAGAGCGATTCAAGCACGGGCAATATTAAATGAAAGAGATTACTGTACGCCAGATGATATAAAACAACTTGCTGCTTCCATATGTGCTCATCGTTTAACGTTAACGATTGAGGGAGAGATGAAAACGACGAAAGAACAAATTATGAAAGAAATTCTTCATACGATTAATGTGCCAGTGGAGAATGTACGATGAATCAACAACTTGTGTATACACCTTTAGCGGAGCCTTTCGTAATAGGAGTTATGTCAGTTGTAGCCGTTATTTTAAGTGTATTTTCAAGTAATTTACTCATATTATCTCTCGTATTTTTATATGTAATTTTAATAGGTGCTATGCATGTTTATATACGTAAAGTATCTCGTGTTGAATGGGAATACAGTCAAGGAAATTCGAATGTTTTTATAGGTGAAACGAACAGATGCAAAATAAAAATTTCAAACAAATCAATTTTTCCTATTTTTAATGTTGTATTTCGATTTAAATGTGAAAATAAGCTAACTTGGAATCATGATGAAATAAACAAAAATCATAGTACAGGTTCAAATTATTATATGAATTTTAATTTAAAAGGAAGGGAGTCAGTTTTATTTGATTTGCGAGTTGTAGCGTTAAAAAGAGGCATCGCGAGATGGGAAGAAGTTGAAATTGTCATTACAGATCCCTTTGGATTTATGACGAACCATATCACATATAAACAAGTTGATGCGCCCTCTTATTTAGTCTTACCAGCTGTTCCGAAAATGCAAGTTCCTGAATTACAAGAATGGTCACGAGGATTTCGAAAAGCGATGTCATCACCCTTATATGATGAAACGAAAGTAATGGGAGTGAAGTCGTATGAAAATGAAGATTTTCGTTCTATCCACTGGAGTGCGACAGCGAAAACAGGGGCGATAACTGCGAAAAAGTATGAGCGAACGCAATCAGATAAATATGCGATTTATCTCAACTTGCAAAATAAAAGTGGTGTTTCTTTGCGAAATGATACAGAGGAACTAATCGAATTAACGGCGGGTATATGTAAACAATTGCTCATGCAAAACTGTTCATTTGAAGTATGGATCAATAGTATAAAAGATAACGGTTTGCTACATATAAAAAATGGGGATAATCGGAAACACTTGCAAAATGTATTAAGGGTACTTGCCTCGATATCAGACCAAGATACGCCTGTATCTTCTTCTTATTTTTACACAGCAGGCTTTCGTCGAAAGGAACTGGATGCGGTTCCTTTAATTATTGGTACTTCACCAAAGAAATACAGTAGAACGAATAAATGGATTGTAATGAAAGAATAAGAAGGGGCTTATGTCATGGCGAATAAAAAGCGACATATGAAAGTGAAGTTATGGGGTGTAAGAACTTTAATCATACTTTTCTTTGCGATTAGTGCGATAACGTTATCACAAGGTGTTGTGTATGTACAAGACATAGTAAAAGGGCTTTTTTCTAGTAAGACGGAGATAATATTAGAAAGAAATTATGATTTTACTAGTGTAGACGCACAGTTTGATGAATCTGAAAGAATTATAGATGAAGAAACAGGAGTTGTAGATACAAGAACGAAAATAGATAGGGAAATTCCACTTTTTGTACGAAAAAATTCATGGACTGATGTGTTTTCTGTTCTTTCAAATTCATGGATTAGTGTCATTTTTTATGTAATTATTGCAGTGGTCATTTTATATGCTGTTTATAAATTAATGAGGAAAAAGGTAACGAAATCAGAAATAGAACAGGATAAACAATCGATAACAAAAGAAAATACGGATAGAACCGAAAAGAACAAGAAAGTGATGCATCAGTTTGAACAGCCGTTACCGACAAATACGATAAGGAAAACATTAGTTGAATGGGAAAGAACTTTACCATTTCACGAACAGAGAAGGTCCTATGAAACGATGCAACAATGGTTAAGCAGAATTTGTAGAACGAGGGATATTATTCCGATATATGAGTCTGTCCGATATGGAGAAAAGACGTATACAGAGTTAGATGTGGAAAAGACTGTGCAATGGATAGAGCGAGACGGGAAGGTTTGAAGTTAATATAAGTAAATAAAATTAACTGTAAATTAATTTTATTTACTTATATTTAATTACGTGGTAATGTATACTTACTTTTTTATATCGCTACCAATGGAAAAAGGTTACTTTAGTAGAGTATTGCTCGTTACATTTTTTGTGAGGCTATCTTCATTTCATCAATATAGAATGAAAAACAGATGAAATAATTACGAGTAGCATATAAATAAAAAATTATTATTTATGTTTAAATTTTTGTAAGGGTGTGAAAATAGAATGAAATCGGTATTGAAAAACATACTCCTTTCCTTTATTTTTTCTGCAGCAGGGATGTGTTGGTTTCTGTTTATATTAGTTAGAGGAGGCGGAGACTGGTTATTGTCTTGGGTAGGTGTATTAATGGCATTTTTATCTTTATACGTGTTAATAGATTTATATTGTAAGTATACATACGATAAAAAATTAAGTAAATTGTTTATTAAAGCAACAGTTACTACTTTTAGTTTTGCAGTATTGGGAATCACCTTTGGTATTGTACACGAGCTATTGCAGCCATGGAGTCTCAGTCTAATGGTTTGGTATTGGTTGTTAGTATTACTTTTATTTGTAATGACGATAATATTATTAGTGATTTTAGTATTTGTTAATCGTAAAAATCACCATATTCCTAGGAGATATAGAATACTTATACTGCTAAATTTATTTCTTACGTTAGGACCAGTATTATGGCCACTATTACTTTCTATTATCGGAAATGGTATGAACGCTAGTGCAGGATGGTAAAGGTGAATATAGATTAGTTGTTTAAATAAAAGAGAACGTGTTTACATAAAAAATGAAAACACGTTCTTTTTTATTCATTTTAATACGAACACAATGAAACATCTTAAAATAATTAAGATAAGGTGAAATAAAAACGGGGGAGGTTAAGGGACTTTCCTTATTTTTTATGTCCTTTTTATTTTCATACATAATTCTTTCTTAGCAGATCGTATCAAACTTTAAACGTAAGTATTTTGTAAGGAATGGATAAGAAAAAAGAGAGTTTTATCATATAGGATAAAAGTATATTTCGAATCAAAATGATATGAATAGGGGAGAGAGAATCTTATGAAAAAACGTAATCCAATGAAGTTAGCAAGTTTGGCAGTTTTATTAGCGGGTACCACTGTATTCACACCAGGTTTTACTGTAAAAGCAGAGTCTACTCAAAATATTTCTAATTCGTCAGAAGCACATGATCAAAAGAATCGGAATGGTTGGAAAAGGGTCATGCAGGAAACAATTCAAATTGGAGCGCCAGGGGTATTAGCTAAGACGTCTAATAAAGGGAAAATTAGTAGTTATACTGCTGGCGTAGCAGATTTAAGCACAAAGAAACCGGTGAAATCAGATTATCGCTTTCGAATTGGTAGTGTGACGAAAACTTTTACCGCCACGACGGTTCTTCAATTAGTTGGAGAAAATCGCGTACAACTTGACGATTCAATTGAGAAGTGGTTACCGGGTCTCGTTCAAGGAAATGGGTATGATGGCAATCAAATTACGATACGCCAACTTTTGAATCATACAAGTGGTATCGCTGAATACTTAAAGTCAAAAGATGCTGACATAATGAATTCGAAAAAAACGTATACAGCTGAAGAAATAGTGAAAATAGGTCTTTCTCTACCTCCAGATTTCTCGCCGGGTAAAGACTGGTTGTATTCAAACACAGGATACGTAATACTAGGAATGCTTATTGAAAAAATAACTGGTAATAGTTATGCGGAAGAAATTGAAAAGCGAATTATTGAACCTCTGGACTTGCCAAATACGTTTTTACCAGGAAATTCACCCGTCATCCCAGGAAAGAATCATGCTCGTGGATATGTGAAAATGGACGAAACAGGCGAGTTGAAAGACATTACGTATTATAATCCGAGTTTAGCTAATGCAGCTGGAGATATGATTTCTAATGCGGATGATTTAAACAAGTTCTTTTCATCTTTACTCGGTGGTAAGTTACTGAAGGAACGCGAGTTAAAAGAAATGCTTACTACAGTTCCTATAGAAGGAAAAGGGGTTGGTGATGGATATGGCCTTGGAATCTATGAGACGAAACTTCCAAATGGTGTCTCAGTTTGGGGGCACGGAGGATCAATTCCTGGGTTTATGACTTTTGCTGGTGGAGTAATTGGAGGCAAGCATACATTTGCTGTCAATGCTAATTCTTTAGGTCCGGTTGAAATCCTTACACAGTTTAATAAAATGATGCAAGTTGAATTTAATAAATAGATGAAGAAAAAGCGAATAGGTTTCTGCGATAGTTTTAAATAAAAGAGATGCTTTTTAAATTTCACAAATAAGGACAGTATTAACATTCATGATATGGTATTAAGTATATGTAGAACATAAATATGATACAAGGGTATTTCAAATTGCAATTCAATCTTATAGTTTAGTATAAAAAGGATGTCAGTTGCATGACATCCTTTTTGTTGTGGGACAAAGAGTTGTTGTTTGTTTTGAAAATTGTTATTTTTGAGAGTATTCCATATAATGAGAGGTATAGGGGCTATACAGGGGAGTTATGAATGAATAATACTTTAGTTTGTTAATTATTTTGTTTTAATAAAAAAAGTAAATTGATTTGGAGTGAAATACATTGGGACAAAATCAGTTTAGATGGAGTAACAAGCAATTACGAGAACATGTTGAAATAATAGACGGTACAAGAAGTCCACACAAATTATTAAAGAATGCAACATACTTAAATTCCTATATACGTGAATGGATGCAAGCAAATATTTGGATTTATGATGACCGTATTATATATGTAGGAGAAAAGTTGCCAGAGCAACTATATGAATGTGAAGTCATTGATTGTGATGGAAAGTATGTCGTTCCTAGTTACATAGAACCGCATGCACATCCATATCAATTATATAATCCAGAGACGTTAGCGAATCATGCGATGCAATCTGGGACAACAACTTTTATTAATGATAATTTAACTCTATTTTTCACATTAAAGCGTGAAGAATCATTTCATTTATTAGATGAATTTAAAAAGCTTCCAGTTAGTATGTATTGGTGGTGCCGTTTTGATGGACAAACTGAATTGCAAAATGGGGAATCTTTATTTAATAGGGAAGAAATGATAGAGTGGCTACAGCATGAAGCAGTTCTTCAAGGAGGAGAGCTAACAGCATGGCCAAAATTATTACATGGCGATGATGAAATGCTAACTTGGGTTCAGGAAACAAAGCGATTACAGAAAAAAGTAGAAGGACATTTCCCAGGAGCATCTGAAGCAACGTTAGTAAAATTAAAACTGTTAGGTACAGACTGTGATCATGAAGCAATGACGGGGCAAGAGGCGTTAACTCGTCTTATGCAAGGTTACACTGTTTCTCTTAGAAACTCTTCCATCCGACCAGATTTAGAAGTTTTATTAAAAGAACTATTGGAATTAGGTGTGAAGCAATTTGATAGATTCTTTTTCACAACAGATGGTTCTCATCCGTCCTTTTATGAAAACGGAATGACGAATGTAATGATTACTACTGCTATAAAGCAAGGTGTTCCAGTAATAGATGCATATCATATGGCAAGTTATAATATTGCTCGTTATTATAATATGGAGCATATACATGGTTCGATTGCGACAGGGAGAATTGCTAATATCAATATTTTAGAAAGTAAAGAAAACCCAGTGCCAGCGAGCGTTATTGCAAAGGGGAAATGGGTGAAGCGTGACGGTGTAAATACGCATGAAGCATTACATATAGACTGGGGTAAATGTAAAGTAACTCCATTATCATTAGATTGGTCCATAGAAAAAGAGGATATGATTTTCTCTAATAAAACGGGTATACACTTATTAAATAACGTTATTACAAAACCATATACTAGTAAAATCAACATAGAATGTAATGAATTGTCCACAGATCATGATGAATGTTTCCTTATGATGATTGCTCGTGATGGAAGTTGGCGAGTGAATACAGTTGTGAAAGGTTTTGCGAAAGAACTAGGTGGGCTTGCTAGCTCTTATTCTGGTACAGGTGACATCATTCTTATCGGAAAAAGAAAAGAAGATATGCTTATAGCTTTTCATAGAGTAAAAGAGCTTGGCGGGGGAATGGTAATAGCTGAGAAGAATGAAGTATTACATGAAATCGCATTACCATTGCTCGGAATTATGTCTAATTTAAAAATGAGTGAATTAATACAGGAAGAGAAACAGATGGTGAAATTACTACAAGAGCGTGGCTACGCGTATGATGATCCAGCATTTACAATTTTATTCTTTTCTGCGACGCACTTGCCTTTTATACGGGTAACGCCTATAGGGCTATATGATGTGAAAAGTGGAAAGGTAGTTGCTTCGCCGGTGAATTTGATAAAGTAATATTAGAAAGAACTCCTCCGCTACAGTAGTTATGTAAAGTGGGGGAGTTTTATATTTTAGATGTATTGTTATAAATAGGGTTACATATAAATAATCTCAAAAATAACCTTAAACGAGAACAAATAGATAAATTAGGAAAATATATTTTTAAAACATACTTGACTCATAGGAATTAATGGATTAATATGTGGATATTACTTATTTTACCACTCATTATTTTAATGCTAAAACAAATTGAATAGCTGATTGGATAACCAAAGGCACGTATACATTTCATAATTTTGAAATGTGTTCGTGCCTTTTTGTATTATTCATAGAGCAAGGAGCGGAGGAGATATGAATAAAACGATGCCAACATTAATCGAAGAAACAGATTGGTTGTTTCGTAAAATGGTCCGTAAGTTTGTAAAGGAACGTGACAAAATTAAGATTGAAGGTATTATGTTGCCGGGCATCTTAATATTAAACAAAATTATTCGAGATGGTGAGCAGCGTCTAACTGACTTAGCAGAAGAACTGGATTTTACATCAGGAGCGATTACGGCATTATGCGATAAGTTAGAAGAAAGAGGCTTGGCTATTCGGAAACGTCATCAGGAAGATAGACGAATCACTTTACTTGATATTACTGAAGATGGCCTGAAATTTATAAAGCGAAATAATAAAATAAGAACAAGTTTTATGTCTGTTTTATTCGATGGATTTTCAATAGAAGAATTACACGTGCAGGCCGAAATTTTTAAACGCTTAGCCTATAATTTAGAACACCTTTCGGATAGGATTATGAAACTAAGTAATGAGAATACAGAGGAATAACAAAGAATACTATTACTCTAGTTATTTGGGTCTGAAAATTCAAACTATTAAAAGGTGACTTATTAATAATATGAATAGGAGTGGAAAGAATGGGACATCCAACAATTTATCCAACAGGGGCAACAGTATATAATCCCGGGAAAGCTTGGAGTGGTTATACAATTTATCAAGCTGCAGATCATGGTGCGTTATTAATTGATATGAATGGAAAGGAAGTACACTTATGGAAAGGACTGCGTGGATTTCCAAATAAGTTATTACCAGGCGGATATGTTTTTGGTCATACAGCACAAAGAGATCCTGAGTACGGTTTTCAAGATGAAGTAGATTTAGTTCAAGTAGATTGGGAAGGAAACATAGTCTGGAGATTTAACCGTCTGGAACACATTGAAGACCCAGGCCATGATCCGCAGTGGATGGCTAGAGCTCATCATGATTATCAGCGTGAGGGAAATCCCGTGGGTTACTATGCACCAGAATTAGAACCGAAAACAGATGGTGGAAATACGTTAATTTTAGCACACAAAAATGTACATAATCCGAATATATCCGATAAGCCGTTATTAGATGATGTCATTATTGAGGTAGATTGGGAAGGGAATATTATATGGGAGTGGGCTGTCAGTGATCATTTTGAAGAACTTGGATTTGATGAAAGTGCTAAAAATGTACTATTCCGTAATCCTAATATTAGATCCTTTGGTGGTAATTCGGATGGAGATTGGATGCATATAAATTCTATGTCTACAATTGGTCCGAATAAGTTTTATGACCAAGGAGATGAACGTTTTCATCCTGAAAATATTATTTGGGATGCTAGGGAGTCAAATATAATTGCCATTATTGACAAGAAGACAGGAAATATAGTTTGGAAACTCGGTCCTGATTATTCTAGCCCAGATGTTAAGCATTTAGGATGGATCATTGGACAACATCATGCACATATCATTCCGAAAGGATTGCCTGGAGAAGGGAATTTACTTGTATTTGATAATGGTGGTTGGGCAGGATACGGTCTTCCAAACCCTGCATCTCCATACGGTTCCAAAAATGCTGTTCGTGATCACTCGAGGATTCTAGAAATTAATCCAGTAACTTTAGAAATTGAGTGGCAATATACGTCAACTGAAGCTGGATATCAAGCTCCTTTAGATTCGTATCGATTTTACAGTCCATATATTAGTTCTGCCCAAAGGCTACCAAACGGAAATACATTGATTACAGAAGGAGCAGATGGTCGGATTTTTGAAGTTACTCGTGAGCATGAGCTTGTATGGGAATATATTTCACCTTATAAAAATAACAGAAACTCCAATATGGTTTACCGTGCGTATCGTGTACCGTATGAGTGGGTACCTCAACTAGAAAAACCAGAGGAGAAAGAAATTACTCCTCTTGATATAGCAGCATTTAGAGTCCCGAATGCTGCAGAAGCTGGTACGGAATCTGTTGTGACAGTCGAAGGAACAATATCTTACGGCACCGGAGATTTCTGTGTAGCGACATTGGAAGAAATAAATAAAATACGAGATTAACGCTAGTAATTTAAAGTGTGGGGAGAGTCATTTCCCCCACTTATTAAAATGAACTTGATAGGTTTGTTATATGACAAAACGTTTCCATTTCTTTATTTGTAATAATTTAACGTAATATTTAGGTTAAACAAATCTTACTTCAAGCTTGAACAAATTGTTATGGAGGAATGATAAATGGTGAAATTAAAGCCTTTATTTTTAAGTTTATCAATGATTACTAGTTTAGCTGTAGCAGGGTGCTCAAACTTTTCAAAAGAAAGTGTGGGAACGACAAAAAGTAATGGGAAAGAAACGGCCACGGTGAAAATGGCTATAGATACAGCTGCGGGCGGATCTTTTCAGTTTAGAGCTGCCGAGAAACAAGGCTATTTTGAGAAAAATAGTATTAAAGCTCAACTATCGAATTTTGCTTATGGAATTGATACAGTTAATGCGGTATTAACCGAACAAGCTGATACAGGTCTTGCTGCTGATTATGCGCTTTTAAATTCGTTAGGAAAAGGGGATATGGTCGTAATTTCAACACTTACGCGAGGAAATGAAAAATCATCAAAAGACAATGAGCTTCTAGTTAGAGAGGGTATTAAAACAGAAAATGATTTAAAAGGTAAAAAGTTAGGCGTACCTAAAGGGACTGTAACGGAGTATGTTTGGGCGAAATATTTGGCAGCGAAACATATTAATGAAAAGGATATTACCTTCGTTCCATATAGTACACCAGACGAAGCTATTGTAGGAATGAAAAATGGTGATATAGATGCTGTTTGGAGTTCTGGTGCATTAAAGGATAAATTTAAAAATATAAAAGGTGTAACAAAATTAGGTGATTTAGAAAGTGCTGGTGTCACAATTGACAGCTATTTACTAGCAAAAAGATCATTCGTCGAGAAGAATCCAAAAGCCGTTGAAAATACAATTAAGGCTCTTTCTGAAGGTATAAAGTACGTAGAAAACAATAAAAAAGAAACAGCAAAACTTGCTTTTGAACAATTGAAACTACCCGAGAAAGATGCATTAAAAGATATTGAAAGACAGAACTATGTTCTTGGATTTACAAAAGAAGATGCTAAGCATCTAGAAGATATGAAAAAATGGTTAGAAGAAAAAGGGAAGCTGAAAGATAAATATGAATTGAAAGATAAGATTGATCTTGAATCACTAAAGAAAGCTTTCCCTGAATCTGTTACTTATAAATAGAATAGGAGTGAAGTATGGTGAGTACAGTAAGTGAAAAAGAAGTATTGAAATCTCCTGTGGCCATTTCTATTTCTGGGTTATCTAAATCATTTAATAACGAACAATTTGTTTTAGAAGATGTAAATTTAACAATTGGGAATGGTGAATTTTTTATATTACTTGGCCCAAGCGGATGTGGAAAATCTACGTTATTAAGTATGCTTGCTGGATTTGTTGAAAAGACATCAGGGAAACTAATAGTCAATAATGAAGAGGTAATTAAGCCTGATAGAAATCGTGGCGTCGTATTTCAACAAGCAGACGCAGCGCTTTTTCCGTGGCTAACAATTAAAGAAAATATTGAATTTGGTTTAAAAATGAAAAAAATGATAAAGCAGACCCGAAATGATATATCCTCTCACTATATAAAACTTGTTGGACTAGATGGGCATGAAGGAAAATATCCAAGAGAACTTTCTGGAGGAATGAAACAAAGAGTTCAATTAGCACGTGTGTTAGCCAATGACTCGCAATTTTTATTAATGGATGAACCATTTGGAGCACTCGATGCAATGACTAGAAGAACAATGCAAATAGAGTTAATACGAATTTGGAAAGAAACAAACAAAACGATTATTTTTGTCACTCATGATATTCAAGAAGCGCTATTACTTGGGCAAAGAATAGGGGTAATGTCTAAAGGACCTTCTTCAAAAATTGAAAAGATTTACGATATTCCACTACCGTATCCGAGAACATTTACAGATAAAGAATTTAATTACTATTATCAAATGATTCAATCACACTTTGATTGAAAGGAGGTCCAAATATGAGCGTGTTGAAAGATGAGATTGCAAGAAAAGAGACTATTTATGAAACAAATAATTTCAAGATTGGTTTACAAAAGAAGCTATTACAAAGTGGAATTATCGCTTGGATACTTATTCTTACGATATGGAGTGTTGTAGCGAATTTTTCTGATCCGCAATTTTTGCCAAGTCCGATAGCAGTTTTGTATGGAGCAATTGAACTGAGTCAAAATGGTTCCTTATTTATATATATAGGAGTTAGTTTTTTAAGAGTAATAGCTGGATGGATTTTAGGGAATCTTGTAGCCATTCCGGTAGGATTATTAATTGGCCGAATCCCATGGTTAAGAGCGCTCTTTGATCCAGTTATCAATTTTATTCGCTTTATTCCACCTCTTGCCTTTATAACATTATTTATGCTTTGGTTTGGTATTGGAGAGCAATCTAAAATTTTTCTCATTATGTATGCAACTTTCTTTATTGTGACGATTAACACAATTACCGGTGTGCAAGCTGTTGAAGAAGATAAAATTCGCTCAGCGAGAAGTATGGGAGCATCAGAATGGCAAATTATGTTCCATGTCATCATACCAGCAGCACTTCCTTATATTTATACGGGGGCAAAGCTTGCAATGGGATCCTCATTTATGGCCATTGTTGGAGCTGAAATGGTTGCAGCTAATGAAGGAATTGGTTATATGATTTGGAATGCAAGGTTATATTTCAAAACAGATTGGATTTTTGTCGGTCTTGTTATTCTTGGATTGATGGGCTTCTTGATGGATCGGATATTTAATAAATTCGGAAGTGTAGTTCTGAAAAGATATAATGTGGTGAAAAAATAAAAAAGAGCCATTTAGCTGACTAAAAAAGGTTAGATAAATGGCTCTTTTTTATGAAAAAAGTCGATGCGTTCTTACTTCTTATTATTTTTCTATTTTGGTTTCAATCCTCTTCACCAAATCAGCTGACACGTTATGAAAATACTCTAACACTATCTTTCTAATATCATCAGATATAACTTTCAAATCACCAGCTAAGTTTTCGGCAAGATGTTCTTTTTCTATCGGTTTTAACTTCGTATAAAATTCACCAGCCTGCGTAAAGTCATCTTGTTTCGTTATTGAAGTTCTTTCAATTTTACCTTCAACGTATCTTCCGTCACCGCTCGTTATTTGATTAGCAGGTGTCCAATTTTGCTGTTGGTTAATCGTTAATTTCCGAAATTCGGGACCAATTCTTCTTCTTTGGGAATCACTATAAATGTTAGCTCGCCCTTGCAACATTTTATCATCTGATAATTCAGCACCGTCAAGTAAATTAGAAGGGGAGAAAGCGACTTTTTCTACTTGTTCCATATAATTTTCAGGGTTTTTATTTAATACCATTTTGCCGACTGGTATAAGAGGATACGCTTTTTCATCCCATATTTTTGTATCATCTAAAGGATCGTAAGAAAGATGCGCTTCATCTTTCGGGTCCATGAGCTGGACATATAAACCATATTCCACTGGTTTACCGTTTGCAATTGCATCATATAAATCTTTCCCGCTATAATCAGGGTTTTCGGCAGCCAGTTTATTTGCTTCCTCGCTAGTAATGAATTGTACACCTTCAAATGGGTACCAATGATACTTTACGTACTTTCGATTACCTTCTGCATTTCTCCAAACATATGTATTTACACTATGTCCTGGAATGTGGCGAAGGCTTTTGGCTGTACCATTATCAGAGTACAAACGGACAACGAAATGTATGGATTCAGGTGCTCTAGCGACAAAGCTCCAAAATCTATTAGGGTCTATTAAGTTATTTTTAGGTGAAGGTGACAACGCTTGAATTGTTTCAGGGAAACGCATCGGATCGCGTACAGAAAAGACAGGAATGTGATTACATAATAGATCGAAAATACCTTCTTTTGTATAAAATTTTGTAGAAAAACCGCGTACATTTCTAGAAGTATCAGGTGTTCCTTTCGTACTAACAGCTAGTGAAAATCGTACCATAACAGGAACTTTCTCATTAGAATGTTGTAGAAAACTTAGTTTCGTATGTTCAGACATTGGATAGATCGTTTGAAAATAACCAAATGCACCAAATCCTTTTACATGAACAGGTCTTTCTAAAATTTTTTCGTGAATAAATTGTTGTAACGCCTCGTGAAGCACACTATCTTGCTCTAGAACAGGTCCACGTGAACCAACTGTTTGAGAGTGAAGTATAGCTTGTTCATTACGTACTCCATTGTCATTAAAGTCTCTCCCTAGTAAAGATTGCCTCTGTTTATCATAGTTTTCATCCATCAATATAGCCTCCAAATCTTTTTTGTCCATTGTTACTAAATATGATTTTATAGCGTTGATTATGTATAACACGCTAAGTTCAAACTAGTAACAGACCGCTAGATGAGAAAAACGCGTATGTAGTGGACCTGTTGAAATAGAAGAAATTATGGAAAAATGAATATCGGGAAGAACATTACTATTAAAATTTTAAACTTAAAAATGAATTTATATATGAATTTAAAGAAAATGAACAGAAATAAAACAGGGAGAATAACTAGGAGGAATGTAACATGTCGGATTGGTTTCAATTAGATAAAGAGTATATGATGTCAACGTACTGTCGTACAAAGCTTGCGATAGAAAGAGGAGAAGGGTGTAAGCTGTATGATGTGGATGGTAAAGAGTATTTAGATTTATTTTCTGGTGTAGGCGTAAATGTATTAGGATACAATCATCCGAAAATTGTGCAAACGACAATGGATCAAGTTACGAAGTCGTTGCATCTACCGTTTCATTTTTTAAACCCAGTTGCGATTGAATATGCAAAGAAATTAGTTGATTGCTCTTTAAAAAACGGAAAGGTCTTTTTTACAAACTCTGGTACGGAAGCGACAGAAACAACGTTGAAATTAATTGATAAATATAGAGCTATTATGCATGAAGAACGTGAAGGAATTGTAGTGCTGAAGAATAGTTTCCACGGGCGTACGTTAGGAGCACTTCATTTTACGAGACAAGAAAGTGTATATCAAAATTTCCCTAAAACATCGATCCCGGTATATGAAGTTGAGCGCGAGAATATAGAGCAATTAGAAGAAACAATTATTCATGAAAATCCAATTGCAATTCTGTTAGAACCTGTATTAGGAAGCGGGGGAATTTATCCATTATCGGGTGAATATTTACATGGTGTTCAAAATTTATGTGAGAAATATAATGTACTACTTATCGTTGATGAGGTTCAAAGTGGTATGGGGAGAACAGGAAAACTATTCGCTTATCAAAATTTCAATATTACACCACATATTATTCAAATTGGTAAAGGAGCAGGAGGCGGGATACCACTTGGCGGAATTATTGTAGGTGAAAAGTTATGTGATGTATTTGCACCAGGAGATCACGGCACCACATTTGCTCATTCATCAATGGGAACGGCTTTAGGTTTAACGGTATTAAATACATTACTTGACGATGGTTTAATGCAAGAAGCATATGAAACGTCACTATATTTGAATGACAAACTGCAAGACATTCAGAAAGAAAATTCTTATTATATTCAGGAAGTGCGTCATGCGGGGATGATGTTTGGAATAAGTGTGAATGACACGAATGAAAATGTGAAGAAATTACAGATTGAGTTAATGAGTAAAGGAATGTTGGTCGATGTAACACAAGGGAATATTATTCGATTACTTCCGCCGTATATTATTACGAAAGAGGAAATTGACGCATTCACTTATGAGTTTATTTCTTGTGTTCATAACATAGCTGCTACAGCAAGTATTTAAAAAAATATAAAAAAATATAAAAAGCTGAAGAAGCCGCTAAAATAGCGACTTCTTCAGCTTTTTAAAATAGTAAATTACTTAACCTAGAGAGCATCTCATTGGACAAATAATTAATTATGTGAAACAATAATAACAGATAAGGAGACGTTAATTTTCCTTAAGTGCTTCGAATTAATTTTATTCAATAAGAGAAGGTGTGCTTAAAGAAGTTAAATTAAATAAGGAGCTGTTTTATTATATGCAACAAAATAATGATTTAAATTTTGAACCTCAAGACGTTAATATTGTTAATCCTAAACAAGCCAGGAAAGCAGTAGTTGCTACTGGTATAGGGAACGCAATGGAGTGGTTTGACTTCGGATTATACGCGTATTTAGCGGTAATTTTAAGTCAATTATTCTTCTCAGGTGTTGATAATAGTGGATTGCAACTTGTACTTACATTCGGTACATTTGCAGCGGCCTTCCTCGTTCGACCAATCGGAGGTGTATTCTTTGGTAGAATAGGAGATAAGTACGGCCGAAAAATCGTGTTAAGTACTACTATTATTTTAATGGCACTTTCTACATTATTCATCGCATTACTACCAACCTATGAACAAATTGGTGTATGGGCACCAATACTACTTTTAGTTGCCCGAATGATTCAAGGCTTCTCTACAGGCGGCGAATATTCAGGAGCAATGGTTTATATCGCAGAATCTTCTCCAGATAAAAAGCGTGGTATACTCGGTAGTGGTCTTGAAATTGGAACACTCTCAGGTTACATTGCTGCATCGGTAATTGTTACCATTTTGACGTTATTGTTAACAGATGAACAAATGCTCAGCTGGGGCTGGCGTATTCCTTTCTTAATAGCTGCACCAATTGGTTTGGTCGGTTTATACTTACGCCGTCATTTAGATGAATCTCCCATCTTTGAAGAGATGGAAAAAGCACAAGAGGAATCTGAAGACAATGAACAATTTTCATTTATGGATATTATGAAATATCACAAAAAAGACTTCTTATTAAGCACAGTAATTGTCGCCTTCTTTAATATTACAAATTATATGATTCTTTCGTATATTCCTTCTTATCTAACTCAAGTACTTAAAGTCGAAGAAACAACAGGCTTACTAATTATTTCTATTACGATGGCACTTATGATTCCACTAGCACTATATTTCGGTAAATTAAGTGATAAAATTGGTAATAAACGCGTCGTGCAAATTGGTTTACTTGGTTTAACTGTATTTGCAATCCCTGCATTTTTACTAATAGGTAACGGGCATATTGCAGCTATATTTGCAGGTATTTTCGTATTAGGTTTCTTCCTAAGTGTATATGAAGGAACATTACCTTCATTATTACCATCACTCTTTTTCACTGATGTACGTTATCGAGCACTTTCGATCTCATTTAATATTTCTGTATCGATATTTGGTGGTACAACACCACTTGTATGTTCATACTTAGTTCATGCAACCGGTAACCCGCTTGCACCGGCATTTTATTTAACAGGTGTAAGTATTATTGGATTAGTTGTATTTAGTGTACTATTCGTTACAACATCAGGACGTGCGCTAAAAGGTTCATATCCTACAGTAGAATCGAAAAAAGAAGCACACCAAATTGCTAAAGAAGATCCTGAAGAAACACTTTGGTGGCATGAAGAGTCATTAGAGATTGAAGCAGGGAAAAACGCCTCAATTTAAAAAGTAACGTAGAAGTATAAAAAGACTCCTATGAAAATAGGAGTCTTTTTGTTGTGTTATTTCTTTCTTTTCTTTAAACTTTTCTGATATGCATAGAGTTTATGGATTTCTTCCTTAAATTCATACAAAAGTACGGTGTTTTCCCCATTTGAATAACGCACTGTATTATAAGCATTACTAATAATATGACTCTGAATATTTACATCTTCTTCACTATTTATTCTATCTAACCATGCCTCAATAGTTTCTCCTCGATTTCTATTTAAAGGGGGAGTTAACTTACTTTCAAGCTTAAAAATCTCTTTTCGAATTTCGTTATGTGGCGGTTTGTTTCGTTTCAAACGTTTTTGGCTCATTCCTTCTTTATCAGTGATGATAGTAGATTCAAAGACAGGTATATTTGGTAAACTGAATTGTTTTCGTTTTTTTATTATTTTCCAAACGACATAAATAGCAATGGCTACACAGGCTATTATGGTAATGCTATTTATAAGAGTTGGATCAAAATCAGGAGGTGTTTTTCCATCTTCAATTTGTGGTTTTAAGAGATGACCTTTACTCGCCCAAACTCCTTCAGTATCTTTTAATTCAGCTGCTATGAGAAACGGATTTATAATATAACCGACCCCTAATGCGACTATTTCTATGATAAAACTAAAAATGACTCGAATAAAAGGAAATACTTGAACAATTAATATACTCATTACACCAATCGTAATAATAGAAGCGAAACGTAATAACTGTTGATTCCGATTTGCCCCGGTTAACCAAAATGTAATCATAATGTGTATAACTAATAGTAACAGTTTCCCGAGCGTTGGAAAGGGAGCATAAAATATAGCCGAAACACCAAACCAAACAATACCGCCTAACGATTTTTGAACTTGGTAGCCAGGTCCGACTACATGTACGATAAAGAAGAAAAGTGGTAACATAATTGTGCCAAATAGAGAGAAAGGGAGAAAGATAGAACAACCGATTATTTGAGTTATTAACAGTATGACAAATCCTAGCGTTCTTTTTTCCATGAATTTATGAATAAGAAATACTCCAATATAGCCAGTTGTTAAAAATATAGCAATAGCAACAAGTTCGTCCCTTTCTGTTAATAACGAAAGGAGGAGCAGCAGAATAAAGTCATTAACGTGATAGAGCCAAATTTTCAAGCTTTTCCACCATCCCTTCGTTATTTATGAGAAACGTAGGTTGCGATAGAAGAGAGAGGTCATTCTTCTGCAAGCCAATGTAAATCATCGTAGACGATCGTTCTCCTTTTCTATTTGTATAATGGAGAAATCCTTGTTTCGGAATTAATGTGCTATCGTCTGAAATACGTGCCAATTCCTCTAAAGCTTTTGCGTAATGTGTTTGCCCTTCATTTAATGGTAAGTGCAGAGGACCACCTTCAGCTAATATACTAATAAATAATTCAAACGGTATTTGATGCTTCGTAGCATATTGACAAATGTATGTTGCAAATGAAATAAGATCTTCTATATTATCTTTCCAACCAAACCCGCGATCAGCAGCTAAAGAAAGACAGATTGTCCAACTATAATTTTTTACAGGTTCATATTGCTTCGCCTGTAATTCCTGCATTTTAGCAGATGCTTTCCAATGAATAGAACGGAAAGACTCACGTTCATATCGTTTCACACCAATAATAGATGTTTCATCATTGTAAAAAGAAAAATTCGTTCGATAAGATCCATTTAAAAGTTGCTGAAGTTCTTGCAAACCTGCTACTTCTTTAGGAGAAGGGTACACAATAATTTCAGTTCTTAATTTATCAAATACAGGTAAATGTACAGATAATAAATGAAAAGGATCTTTCAAAACACATTCGAACTGTTCAATTTGAAACACGCCACGCTTCGTTGCAGTTAATGATAAATCCCATTTTTGCGCTGAATGAGCAGGTTGTGAAAATGGGAAAGAGAATAGTGTTTTTGATATTTGTTCAATTCCTTGATCTTTATTCGGTAGTAGGGACGGGTCTAAATGAAAATAACAAACACCGTTAACGAGTGGTATGTTTGCTCCATTTTTTAAATGAATAAAAAACTGTCCAGATTCATTAGGAAATAAACGAGTTGTTTGTTTCTCGTTTAGCACTTGAAACTGTTTCTCTATATATGCGACATATTTATAAATGAAAATCGCAAATAAATAGTAGAAGAAAAAGAAAAACATAATGATTCGTTGCGGCATAAAAAATGTAAATAGTATCGCGCCTGGAACAGATAGTTGAATAATATGAAGTTGAAAAAATAAAGGTACAGTTACAACGCGCTGTCCATTCATGTTTGCTCAATCTCCACTGGTACGTCAACCTCTTTTAAAATCTTTTGCATCATTTCATTTTTTGTCGTACGTAATGCACCTTCCATTGATAAGACGATACGGTGATTCCAAACAGAAGGAACTAACAATTGTATATCTTCTGGTGTGCAATATTCTCTCCCACGTAAAAAGGCTAAAGCTTGAACTGCACGTACTAAAGCAAGTGTGGCACGCGGACTTACACCGTTAGCGATATAATCATGATTTCTTGTAGCATGAGCAAGTTTAATAATGTAATGTTCTAACGGTTCTGATACGAAAATCTCTTTTACTCGTTTCTGTGCCTCTAAAATATCATCTAAAGTAATAACAGATGTGACACTTTCTAGTGGTGCATCGTTACGAAAACGTCGCATCATTTGTAGTTCATCTTCAGAATTCGGATAACCTATAGAAATTGTCATTAAAAAGCGATCAAGCTGTGCATCTGGAAGAGGGAACGTTCCTTGTGATTCAATTGGATTTTGCGTCGCAATAACAAAGAACGGTTTTGGAAGAGGAGTTGACTGCTTTTCAAGCGTCACTTGTCGTTCTTCCATCGCTTCTAATAAACTAGACTGTGTTCTCGGCATTGCACGGTTAATTTCATCTGCGAGTAGAATGTTTGCCACGACTGGTCCGAGTCTTAACTCGAATTCGCTCGTTTTCGGATTGAAATATTCAATACCTGTCACATCACTCGGAAGTACATCCGGTGTAAATTGAACGCGAGAAAAATTACCACCAATACTTTTTGAAAGTGTTTTCGCAAGTAACGTTTTCCCAGTACCAGGTACATCCTCAAGAAGTACATGACCGTCAGCAAGCAAGGAAACAATTAATAGATCTATAACATTTTCTTTACCTACAAAAACTGATTCTATATTTTCCTTCAATTTATTTATCATATGTATCATTCCTTTCAAAATATAAACGGATATTTCTATATTTTAACAAATTATTCAGAAAATTTATATGATTTTTCAATTCAAAGAAATAAATATTCAATTATTAAATTATACTCTTGCATATTTTGGAGTGTGAATATATAATATCGGTATACGATGTATCGCGAGTCGATATATCATGAGACGATGTATCGGAGGTGGTTATAATGAATACAAAAGCGAGAAAATATATTCCGTTAACTGAGGCGACATATTACATACTGTTATCACTAGTGAAACCAATGCACGGTTATGGAATTATGCAAATGGTAGAAGAGATGACAAATGGAGAAGTAAAGCTCGGTCCTGGAACTTTATACGGGAATACGACGAAGTTATTAAAAGAGAAATTAATTGTTGAAGTTGCCTCAACAGATAGAAAGAAGTGCTATGAGTTAACTCCACTTGGTAAAGAAGTGTTAGAGCTAGAGTATAACAGGTTGCAGAGATCTGTAAGGAATGGGAATAGTATATTAGGGGAGTGAATGGAAGATGGAGACAAAAAGGGTATTCAAGTTTTATGCGGGATGGAGTTTAGAAAAAGAGGAAGCCTTTTTAAGAAAAATGCATCAACAAGGCTGGGCACTACAAAAGTATAATGTAATGTATACGTTTAAGAAAACGGAGCCGAAAGATGTAATATATAAAGCTGATTTTAGATTGGATTACAAAGATTCAAAAGAAAAACAAAAAGAGTATATTGAAATATATGAAATGTGCGGGTGGAAACATGTAACGAGTTTTGCGAAATGGAATTATTTTTGTAAAGAAGTAGAAGAGGAGAATGAGTTACCTGATATATATTCAGATAAGGAAACGAGGATACAAAAGCTCACTGAGTTATTACAGGTCTTTGCATTTATGTTCGTAACGTTAATGCCGGCACTTTACTTAAGTTTTTTGGGGATATCAGAATCTGGGTTATATAAAGGTATGGTAGGGTTTTTTGCTTTCGTATATTTATATATACTTGTTAATTTATATTGGAAGATAAATAAATTGAAAAAGGAAATGTTGTAACAAATAAATATATTCGGGATCATCTTATTTAATTTCTATATATGTCTATTTTGTTCAGTTTTTATTACATAATAAAAGATTGTATATTTAAGGAGTAAAATTAATAACCAGAACAATACCCGAAAAGTAATAAGTAAAGAAATACGATTCATATAATGAACTACCAATTAATATTATTTTATTTGATTTTTGATGTTTGATGTTTAAAATAGTGATAAGGTAAAAGAAAGCGAGCAGTAGCAAAAATAAAAGGTGGCTAAGGCGGTGTGGGGTGTAACTTATAATAAGGAAGAAACACGTTTTTTATTAAAGTATAAAACGAAAAAATCCCTTATAGAAAAATCTATTTCTACAAGGGATAATCATGTTTTTATTAGAAAGACTGATTTTGAGCAGGTTTAATAAATTGTTCAGGATTTTCAACAAGCCCACATACAGCGCATTGGACTCTGTAAGTAGGTCCTTGATAGGCCATATGAAAAGCGTTCATCGTTTCATTTGTATATTCTTCTTCTACTTGACCAGTTTGTGGATTTAACTTAACGGGTTTTACTTGTTGCTCAAGAATATTAAAGCGGGTACGGTTCGTTTTACAGCTTGGACATAGCATTGGTTCCATATGTATACACCTCCATTTGTAGCATTTCTTAAATTCTTTAATTTTATGCAAATAAAAAAACTTTCTCAATATAAATAGGTATTTAATGTATTTAAAATTCAGAAAAAATAAAATATAATAAGAGTACGAACTGGTTATGTCCAAACCAAATCTCCTGTTTTATGCCAATAAGCTGGGGGGCCGAGAAATCGGCCTCATTTTTTTATGCTCGCTACTATAGGAAACAAGGTTTTTATGAGACTTTTGTCGAAATTTTAGGGATGGATATAAAGGGGGAAGTAAAATGAATTTAAAAATGAAGTACATCATTTTATATGTAGAAAAGTTTGAGGAATGTTTAAAATTCTATAAAGATATTTTACAGTTGCCTATAAAAGCAGAGCACGGTACATATATTGAATTTAATACGGGATCTACAATATTAGCAATGAATACGCGGCAAGACGTGAAAGAATTAACAGGATTACCACTTACAGAAGGCGAGTTACAATCTTCTCATTTTGAATTAGGATTCGTTGTTGAAAATGTAGAAAAAACAATTGAGCAATTTAGAGAACAAGGTATTACGATTTTAGTTGAACCAATTGTAAAGCCGTGGGGACAAACAATTGCATATATTGCCGATCCAGATGGAAATTATATTGAAATTTGCAGTTCATTAGAATAGAAGGAGAAAAAGAGATGGGGTTTCCGAAACTAGAAACAGAACGTTTACAATTAAGAGAATTAACACTGTTAGATGCAGAAACGATGTTCCGTTATTTTTCAAAAGAATCTGTTATACGTTATTTCGGAATGGATTCTTTCGAAAATATTGAGCAAGCGAAAACAACGATTCAAACGTTTAAAAATCGTTATGAAGAGGGAAATGTATTTCGCTGGGGAATAGAGAAAAAGGGGACGGGCCAATTAATCGGAACGTGCGGTTTTCATTTAATAAACAATCATCATAAGCGAGCAGAAATTGGTTATGAATTAGATGATACATATTGGGGACAGGGGTATGCATCCGAAGCATTACAAGCAATTTTAGCTTATGGGTTTGAAACGTTGCAACTTATAAGAATTGCTGCTGTTGTATATGTAGAAAATAAAGCTTCTCAAAAATTATTAAATAAAGCAGGATTTCAAGAAGAAGGATTACTTCGAAAACATATGATTCAAAATGGAGTTGCGCATGATACGATTTTATATTCTTTATTAAAAGAAGAGTGGAAGAAATAATGAGTACGAGTGAATTGATAAATGTTATGAAGAAGCATAAAGAAAATAGGTTCATTTTAGGTATAGATGGTTTAAGTCGTTCAGGAAAAACAACATTTGTTGCAAATTTAAAGGAAAATATGAAACAGGAAAGCATTCCGTTTCATATTTTTCATATTGATGATTATATAGTGGAGCGTAATAAACGCTATGATACCGGATTTGAAGAATGGTATGAGTATTATTATTTACAATGGGATATTGAGTGGCTTCGGCAGAAATTTTTTCGAAAGTTACAAAATGAAACAAAACTAAAATTACCGTTCTATAATGATAAGACAGACTCATGCGAAATGAAAAAAGTACAGATCCCCATAGTAGGTGTCATAGTAATTGAAGGTGTTTTTCTACAGCGAAAAGAATGGAGAGATTTCTTTCATTATATGGTGTACTTGGATTGTCCAAGAGAGACACGTTTTCTTCGGGAGAGTCCGGAAACGCAGAAGAACCTTTCAAAGTTTAAGAATAGGTATTGGAAAGCAGAGGATTATTACTTAGAAACGGAATTGCCGAAGGATTGGGCGGATTTAGTTATAAATTAATTTGAAGAAAACCTCAACTTTTTGTTTGAAAAGTTGAGGTTTCTCTATGTAATAGCAGATTAATTATTTCAATTAATGAGAAGGAGAATATTATTATAATTTGAATTATATATTTATAGATAAATCTATAGATGAAAAGATTCCAATAAAGCGAGTGATTACATGAGTATTTTCATTTTAGAAGACGATGTCATACAAGCACAGCAAATGAAGCGGCTAGTTGAAGAGATTTGTGAGAAGTATAGGTTGCCTTTTGATTTTATTGAGGTGACTAGTAAAAGTGAAAATATTATTACTAATATTCCGAAGGCGAAGTATGTCCCAATCTATTTTTTAGATATAGAGATTAAAAGGGAAGAGCGTAAAGGGTTACAAGTAGCACAAGAGATACGAAAGTATGATACGCAAGGAATTATTGTTTTTGTAACGACGCATTCTGAATTTGCACCTATTTCATATCAATACATGGTATCAGCTTTAACTTTTATTGATAAAGGGTTGCCATACGAGGAGAGATATAAAGTTTTTGAACAATGTTTACTTCAATATGAAGCAAGAAATAAGCATATTATTCCGTCGGATGACTTTATCGTTGCAAATAGTAATGCCACTGTGCGGGTTCCTTTTCATGAAGTTGAATATGTTATGACTGATGAACCGCACCGGTTAGCATTAGTGACGTTAGATCGAATCGTTTATTTTTATGGAGCATTAAAGGAGATAGAAATAATAGATGAACGTTTATTTCGTTGCCATCAGTCATATATCGTGAATACGAAGCAAATGTCTTCTTACGATGCGAAACAAAAAATGATAGTTTTAAAAAGCGGGAAACGCATTCCAGTGTCACGGCGTTTAGTGAGTAAAGTACGTAACATGTTAAAGGGTGAGATGTAATGTATATTTATGATTTATTTGCAATACTGCTTACTAGTATGTGTCATACGTTTTTATATATACAATTAATCCGATACAACAGATTGTCAGTTAGAATGTTAATAGCTTTAAGTACGGTATTCATTATTTTACTTGCTATTGTCGTAACAGTAACGAGATATCCAGAATTGAATAGTACGATTGTGTTATTTTTAATAAGTTTAGGATTAATGCAAAATGAATTGAAATTTAAGCATAATTTATATTTTGCACTGGTGAGTATGGTGATTATAACGTTAGTGAAAATGTTGCTATTAGATTTAGGGATGAAAATCTTTATGTTAACGCCATTCAATTTATATTTATGGACAGGTAGTATTATTCATCTTATCGTATCAATCCTTACTTTTATCGGTATTTTAGTAGCGCGAAAAAGAATTCAAAAAATCGCTCAATATATAGTAAGTAGTCCGTTATACTATGTAACTTATATATTATTAATGATCGGGTTTATTATTGAATTAATTTTAACTCAGCCGTCAACTGAGTTTTTAGCAAAAATAAATCAACAATACAGTGAAGTAAGTTATAATTCAGCGGTTATTATTTTTTTATTATTACTAATCATCGTACTAATAAGCTCACATTTATCGAAAGAAAAGTTACGAGAAGAGCATGAAAAACGTTTAGATAAAGAGTTATTAGATTATGTGGAAAAATTAGAGGATATGCATGATGAGCTTGCTAGTTTTCGTCATGATTATATGAATGTATTACTATCGTTAGAAGAAGGAATACGTACAAAAAATGTGAAAGAAATTGAGCAAGTGTACTACGATGTTATTGCTCCCACATTAAAAACAATAAATGATCATGAACTTGATATCGCAAAATTATCCCGCATACAAATTCCTGAAGTAAGAAGCGTATTAAGAGCAAAAGTTAGCACTGCTCAGCAGCAACAAATAAAAGTAATGCTTGATATACCAGAGAACATTGAAAGTGTTTCGATGACGATTATTTCATTTATTCGTATCATTTCAGTTTTAGTAGATAATGCAATTGAGGAAGCAGTATGTAGTGAGGAAAAGATATTACAAATCGCATTCTTTGAAATGGATTCACGACAATATTTTATCGTGTGTAATAGTTCAAAGGGGGAAGCGATTGATTTACAAAAAATTTATGAAAAAAACCATTCAAGTAAAGAAGGTGCTAGAGGGTACGGGCTATTTTCGTTAAAACGAATCATAAATAAAACAAATAATGCGACGTTAGAAACAACTTATGTAAGTCCTTATTTCACACAAACATTTATATTAAGTGAGATGAAATGACCATCTATGATGAAAAGGAAACCGAATAAGAAATAACTACATACTTTCTGCACTCAATTTTATACACTTCAAGTAAGAGGTGAAGCGAGATGAATGGTCTTATTTTTACAACAATGATTAGCTTTGGTTTACCGCTTATAGCACTTTTATATGCTTTTTGGAAGAAACGCTATATTCCATATATGTTAGGTATATTGGCTTTTGTTGTATCACAAATATTGATTCGCATACCAATACTAAATTATTTAAATGGAACTAGCACAGATTTTCAAATGTTTTCTGTTATGCAGCCTATACTATTTGCGGTTTTGCTTAGTATATCAGCTGGAATTTTTGAAGAGATAGCTCGTTTTATCGCAATGCGTTATTTTATGAAGCAACGAGATTGGCAGTCTGGTTTTTTATTTGGAGCAGGGCATGGTGGTATTGAGGCGGTGTTGATAGTCGGTATCCCAGTAATATCCCTATTATTATCACAAACAGTCATTCAAAATGGTGACAGTTATTATCTCGGTGGTATTGAGCGCATCTTTGCGATGGTATTACATGTTGGGCTTTCTTTCATTGTATTGCAAGCTGTCGTCCAAAAGAAATTTCGTTATGTTGTATATGCAATTCTCATCCATGGGACTGTAAATGCATTAGCTGGCATTATATCGCTATATGTGCCAGGGAAAAGCGGGATTATTATGTCAGAAGTTTCAATAGCAATTTTTGCGTTACTCACTTTTAGTTATAGTTTCATTTTAAAAAGAAAGGGTGTATGAAAATGAGAAGAATGTTACTTATTATTATAAGTGCTATCGCGGCGTTCGCGCTCGCAGCATGTACCGGTAATAAAGTAGATGAAAGTACGTCAAAAAAGTTTATTCCAAAGGCGGAAGAAATTGTATCATTATTAAATGAGGCAAAGTATAAAGACGTGCGTGAAAAAATTGATAGTAAAATGAAAGCTGCATTGTCAGAAGAAAAGATGAAAGATCTTACACCTATAATAGAGAAAGCTGGTACATTTGAAAAAATTGAAAAACAATCGATTGAAGAAAAAGATGGCTTATATACTGTTATTCTTGTAGCAAAATATAGTAAAGAACAACGGACATTCATTATAACTTATAATGATAAAGAAGAAATAGCAGGTTTAGTTATTAAATAAAAAACAGATACAGTGGAAGTTCCCGCTGTATCTGTTCTTTATTGATTTAACCAAATTATGGTTATTTGTGCTAATATGAACTTATAGCTATATAGAAGGGGTGAGTTAGTATGAAAACTGAACTAGTTCCTAAAAAGAAGTACAGTATAATAAGCTACATATGTTTACTCATCGGTATTTTATGTTTTTTGTTCGTATTTATTACACCGACAAGGATAGCGAATGCAGGTAATATAGTGGGAGATTATATTACCGTTGCCCTGACAGTTGCAGGTATCATACTTTCTATCATTACAATGACGAAAAAAACAGAGAAGAAGGGGATTGCTATTCTTTCATTCATACTGTCCTCATCATTTTTTATATTTTGGATCATCGCAATTATCTTATTGTTTACTGGTCAAATTAGTTTTGCGCCGTAATGTGCAGTAAAAAGAGTCCTTCTCGTATGAAGGACTCTTTTTATTCGCTTTCTTCCGGTTGATATTCTAAAATATCTCCAGGTTGGCATTCTAATGCTTTACAAATGGCTTCTAAAGTTGAAAAACGGACTGCTTTTGCTTTTCCATTTTTCAAGATCGAAAGGTTAGCCATTGTAATTCCAACCTTCTCCGAAAGCTCTGTTACACTCATTTTTCTTTTCGCTAACATTACATCAATATTAATAATAATTGCCATATTATTCACCTCAGACCGTTAAATCATTTTCTGATTTTATATCTATCGCATCTTTTAATAGTCTTTGGAGTACGGCAGCAAAGACCGCGATTACCATTGAAGCAAAAATTATAATCATTCCAATAATAATAATGCCAGGGGCGTCATCTCTCTCTGCCACAAGATAGAAAAGTGGCATACCTAATACATATAATACACTAATGGCTAGTGCGCTGTACTTAATATTTTTTAAAGCTTTAACAGACAGCTCAGAGAATGCGTTGTTTTTATCAATATAGTTTAAAAGTTTGAATGTTTGATACAGCGCAAAATAATAAGGTATTGCTGTCGCGTATAAATTGATAAATACAAGATATTTAATATATGCAATATCAGGATATAATTCTGCGGCGAAGTTTCCTATTTTAGGAACTAAAAAAATGCACATAGCAAGAACAGGGATACCCATTAGAATCACAGCTGTCTTTAGGAAGAGTGTTGATCCTTGTTTCATAAAAAGCACCTCATTTATTTAATATCTTATTAATTTACCACGAAATTTATTGTTAAACAATAAATTTTTATTTAATTCAATTGGGGATTTATTGTTTAACAAGTTAATAATGAAAAATCTTCTTTATAAGATAGATGAACTATACCGAGATGTAATGAATAAGAAAGTTCCTATTGTTAGCTTTAGAAAAATTGGGAACTAATAAAACATATGTAGGCAGTCAGAATTTTGTATGTAAATGAATGTGAAACTAATGGAGGCGCAATCATGTTTGTATTGGGTTTAAAGATGAAGAAGTTACTGTTAGTAGGAACGATAACACTAAGTATGTTATGTACTGAAAGTATGATGGATGATCATACGGTGGAAGCGAAAGTGAAAAAAGTAGAACGACAACCGAAAAATGTAATCATGATGGTTATGGACGGAACAAGTTCTTCAGCAACCACATTAGCTCGCTTGTATAAAGGGAAACCACTTGCATTAGATGAAATTGTAACAGGAGGAGTTCGTACATATTCGGCGGAATCAGCTATAACAGACTCAGCTCCAGCAGCTACAGCTTTAGCAACGGGGAATAAATCGAATTCAGGATATGTAGGGGTATTACCTACTATTGTGAGTTCACCTGGCTTAAAACCAATAAAAGAAGAGGACAAGTTACGGCCAGTTGCCAATGTTTTAGAAGGTGCCAAACGTACTGGTCGCGCTACTGGAATTGTTGCCACAGCTGAAATTCAGCATGCTACTCCTGCTGGATTCTCCGCTCATCATGTGAATCGTAAAAATTTTGAAGTGATCGCGGAGCAGCAAGTGTATCAAAATATAGATGTCGTATTAGGCGGGGGAAAAGCGGCACTTCTCCCTGTGAAAAGTAGTGGAATTCGAAAAGATGGTGAAGATTTAATAGAAGTAATTCAAAACAAAGGATACGAATTTGTGGAAACGAAAGAGGCATTATTGAAATCTAAATCTAATAAAATTTGGGGCTCTTTTTCACATAATGCCTTAGCGTTTGATATGGACCGAGAAGCAACAAATCCAAAGCAACCAACGCTTTCGCAAATGACGGAAAAAGCAATTGAAACGTTATCAAAAGATAAAGACGGATTCTTTTTATTTGTGGAGGGAAGCAAGCCAGACTGGGCAGCACATGTGAATGATCCAATTGGGATGATTAGTGATGTGTTAGCATTTGATCATGCAGTTGCAGAAGCATTAAGATTTGCAAAAAAAGATGGTAATACGATGCTAATCGTCGTAGCGGACCATGGTAATAGCGGTATTTCTATTGGCAATATGAATACGACAAAAGGTTATAATACTACGCCGGTCTCTGCATATATTGATCCATTGAAAAAAGCGAAAATGACACTTGAAGGGGCTATCAATAATTTGAAATCTGATCTATCCAATGTAGAAGAGGTAGCTAAATTATACGGGTTGGACAATTTAACTTATGATGAAAAAGAAAGGTTAAAAGTGGTTAAAAAGAAAATAGACGTAGGTCCAATTTTCACTACATTATTGGCTAACCGTGCGAACATAGGCTTTACAACAGGAGGTCATACTGGTGAGGATGTATTTTTATATTCATACGGCCCTCAAAAGCCAGTTGGTTTGATTCAAAACACGGACGTTGCAAAGACAATAGCGAAAGCGATGGGCTTTAACTTAGAAGAAGTAACAAACAAATTATTTGTAGAGAGTGAATTAGCTTTTAAGCAGAATGGTGCAACTGTAACAATAGATAAAACTGATGTAGCGAACCCTGTACTCATAGTAAAACATAATAATGTAACAGCTCAATTATTTGTTAACAAAAATATAATTCGTATTAAGAATAAAGATTATGAACTAGGAAGTGTTGTTGTAGAAAGCAATGGTAAGTTCTATGTACCAGAAGAAGCAAGTCGTTTATTCATAAAGCATTCTCGTTAAAAAAATGCCAATTCCTTAGCTACTACTTAGGAATTGGCATTTTTGTATAGATGAGATTTCACTCGAAAAAAAGAGGAAAGAGAACCACAAATTCTAGAGTGAACTTCCTGTGAATTTACCTATTTTATGTTTTTCATCCTAGAAAAAATATTTCTCAACATTTTAGCGCTTTAAAAAGATTGAATATTCGTATTATAACGAATATTATATTGCTATCGGCAAAAATCGATAATTTGCAGACACTGGGGAGGAAATACATTGAGAAAGAAAAAGAAATTAAAACCTTTAGCGGTATTAACAACAGCAGCCGTGCTAAGTAGTACATTTGCTTTTGGAAGCCATGCAGCATATGCTGATGCGCCACCATCTCTACCAATTGATGAGCATTTAATACCAGAGGAGCGATTGGCAGAAGCACTGAAGCAAAGGGGAGTAATTGATGAATCTGCATCACAAGCTGAGACATCAAAGGCTGTCGAAAAATATGTTGAGAAAAAGAAAGGGGAAAACCCTGGAAAAGAAATCTTGACAGGAGATAATCTTACGCAAGAAGCTTCAGATTTTATGAAAAAAGTAAAAGATACAAAAATGCAGGAAAATGAACAGGCGCAGCAGCCCGAAGTAGGACCAGTAGCTGGGCAAAGTGCAGGATTGAACCCAGGAAAATTAAATGGAAAAGTACCAACTACACCAGCGAAGCAAGCTGAGTACAATGGGGCTGTTCGAAAAGATAAAGTACTTGTATTACTCGTAGAATTTAGCGATTTTAAGCATAATAATATTGATCAAGAACCGGGTTATATGTATTCTAAGGACTTTAATCGTGAACATTATCAAAAAATGTTATTTGGTGATGAGCCATTTACGTTATTTGATGGATCGAAGATTAATACATTTAAACAGTATTATGAAGAACAATCTGGCGGAAGCTACACAGTTGATGGAACTGTAACGGAATGGCTTACTGTTCCAGGAAAAGCGTCAGATTATGGTGCTGATGCGGGAACTGGTCATGACAATAAAGGTCCTTTAGGCCCAAAAGATTTTGTGAAAGAAGCATTGAAAGCAGCGGTAGCAAAAGGCATTAATTTAGCTGATTATGATCAATTTGATCAATACGACCAAGATGGTGATGGAAATAAAAATGAGCCAGATGGAATCATTGATCATTTAATGGTAGTACATGCAGGCGTGGGACAAGAAGCTGGCGGTGGTAAATTGAAAGATGATGCGATTTGGTCTCATCGCTCAAAACTAGGATCGAAGCCATATGCGATTGATGGTACAAAATCTTCTGTTTCGAACTGGGGCGGAAAGATGGCTGCATACGATTATACAATCGAGCCTGAGGACGGAGCGGTTGGTGTATTTGCACATGAATATGGTCATGATTTAGGCTTGCCAGATGAATATGATACAAAGTATTCAGGACAAGGTGAACCAGTTGAATCATGGTCCCTAATGAGCGGCGGTAGCTGGGCTGGAAAAATTGCAGGTACAGAGCCAACAAGTTTCTCACCACAAAATAAAGAGTTTTTCCAAAAAAATATGAAGGGGAACTGGGCGAATATTATTGAGGTCGATTATGATAAACTTCGCACGGGAATCGGTACTGCAACGTATTTAGATCAAAGTGTGACAAAATCAAAACGACCAGGAATCATTCGTGTTAACTTGCCGGACAAAGATATAAAAAATATTGAGTCAGCATTTGGTAAGAAGTTTTATTACAGCACGAAAGGAAATGACATTCATACAACACTTGAGACACCAGTATTTGACTTAACGACTGCAACGGATGCCAAGTTCGATTATAAGGCATTTTACGAACTGGAAGCGAAGTATGATTTCCTTGACGTATATGCGATTGCAGAAGATGGAACGAAGACACTCATTGATCGAATGGGCGAAAAAGATGTAAAAGGCGGTATAGATACAACGGATGGTAAGTGGATTGATAAATCATATGATTTAAATCAATTCAAAGGAAAGAAAGTAAAACTGCAATTTGAGTATGTAACAGATATTGCAGTAGCATATAAAGGATTTGCGTTAGACAATGCAGCATTAACTGTAGATGGAAAAGTTGTTTTCTCTGATGACGCAGAAGGCCAGCCAGCAATGACATTAAAAGGATTTACTGTGTCTAACGGATTTGAACAGAAGAAACATAACTACTATATCGAGTGGCGTAATTACGCTGGGTCTGATACTGCATTACAATATGCACGTGGTCCAGTATTTAATACAGGAATGGTTGTATGGTATGCGGATCAAAGCTTTACAGATAACTGGGTAGGCGTTCATCCAGGTGAAGGGTTCCTTGGAGTAGTTGATTCTCATCCAGAGGCAATCGTAGGAACATTAAACGGACAACCTACTGTGAAGAGCAGTACACGTTATCAAATTGCCGATGCGGCATTCTCATTTGATCAAACGCCAGCATGGAAAGTAAATTCACCAACTCGCGGTATCTTTGACTATAAAGGATTACCAGGAGTTGCAAAATTTGATGATTCTAAGCAATACATCAACAGCGTTATTCCAGATGCGGGACGTAAGTTACCTAAACTAGGATTGAAGTTTGAAGTAGTAGGTCAAGCTGAAGACAAGTCTGCAGGTGCAGTTTGGATCCATCGATAAAATAAAATGAAGAGGAGCTGCCATAAGCCGGTGAAACTGACTTATGGCAGCTCTTTTCTGCTTGTGAAAAAGTTTGTAGAAGTTCATTTTATAAATAAAACGCTCCATTTGTCCAATTATAGCGCTATTTGGGGAGTAAGTAATTTGTAAGTATTGAGTAAGAAAAAAGAGATTTTTATAGTATATAATATTTATCCCGCATTAACGGGCAGTAAGACCCTCACCTCAAAATTCAGCGGAAGCAAAGAAGTTAGGTGGGGGATCAACTGCCCGTAAAAGCCCGATTGGTTCAACTAATAATCAGTGGGGGATGAACAAAACCCCCACTGATTAAAGTTTCAATTTATTACATCTACTTTTAACACCTGATACTAATAGTATGCTATAATATGAATTAGCAACAAAAAGGAAAGGAATTAGTAAAATGACATTAGAAAATACTAAAAATTTAAAAAAACAAGTTGCTCCATATGAAAAATCAACAATTAAAAAAAGTGTGTGGCAACTTATTAACACAGTCGTGCCATTTGTTGTTTTATGGTATCTCGCTTATAAAAGTTTGTCTGTTTCTTATCTGTTAGCATTAGTTCCATCTTTGTTAGCTGCTGGTTTTATGACGCGAATTTTCATAATTTTTCATGATTGTACCCATTATTCATTCTTTAAAAGTCGACGTGCAAATAGAATAGTAGGTACATGTATGGGTGTGTTAACGTTATTCCCATTTGATCAATGGGGGCATGAGCATGCGATTCATCACGCTACAAGTGGTAATTTAGATAAGCGAGGTACAGGAGATATTTGGACGCTTACAGTCGATGAATATGTAGCTGCACCATTTAGACTTCGTTTAGCATATCGTTTATATCGCAATCCATTCGTTATGTTTGGATTAGGTCCGATTTATGTTTTCTTGCTTAAAAATAGATTTAACCGAAAAGGTGCAAGACAGAAAGAACGTATGAATACGTATTTGACGAATATTATTATCGTTGCTGTAGTAGCAATACTTTGCTGGGCAATAGGATGGCAATCGTTCCTATTAGTACATGGTACGATATTCTTAATTGCAGGTTCAGTAGGGATTTGGCTGTTTTACGTACAGCACACATTCGAGGATTCTTACTTTGAAGAAGATAAAGATTGGGAATATGTGAAAGCGGCAGTAGAAGGAAGTTCATTTTATAAACTTCCAAAAATCTTGCAATTCTTAACTGGTAATATTGGATTTCATCATGTTCACCATTTAAGTCCAAGAGTACCTAACTATAAACTAGAAGAGGCACACAATAATACGCTTCCGTTAAAAAATGTACCAACAATTACACTTGCTACAAGCTTACGATCACTCCGTTTCCGTCTTTGGGATGAGAAAAGTAACAATTTTGTTAGCTTTAAAGATGTAAAAAATATAATTAAAAATAATGTTTCTGTTCGGGTGAAATCGGAATTATAATTTCATCGGCTATAAAACTCCCCCTTAATCATTTTCGATTTAAGGGGAGTTTTTGTTATATATAACGGATATTGAGGACGTGGAATACTCATATGTAGGTATAAATTAAAGGATACGATAATCATATTATGTAAACAAGATAAAACATCATTATTTTTTATTATTGTGAAGGATATCATACATATATAATGGAAAGCAAAAGGTGGATGAGAGTAATGATGAGAACAGAAACAACGTAATAAAATAATTCTTTCAAAAGGAAGGGGAATGAAAGATGTTGAAATTACAAGGAAAATACAATGAAGCGAAAGTATTTACGAATAACGTTGATGAGACTGCGACAGGGCAGATTATTGATCTTTGTAACCAAGAATTTGTAAAGGATAGTCAAATTCGTATTATGCCAGATACACATGCGGGAGCAGGGTGTACGATTGGGACAACAATGACAATACAAGATAAAATCGTTCCTAATCTTGTAGGGGTAGACATTGGTTGTGGTATGGAAGTTGTTGTAATTGATAAGAAAAAAGAAGAAATTAATTTCGATTATTTAGACGAAACAATTCGTAAATTCGTTCCAAGTGGTTTTCGTATCCGAGATAAAGAACATCGATTCTCAAAAATGATTGATTTTGATGGTGTGAGAGCACCATTTACATTACAACGCGCTCAAAAAAGTATAGGTACTCTTGGAGGAGGGAATCATTTCATCGAACTAAATGAAGACGATAAAGGGAATGTATATATTGTCATTCATAGTGGTTCTCGTAATTTAGGAAAGCAAATAGCAGAGTATTATCAGAACTTCGCATATGAACAACTCATTGATGTTACATCAATGAAAGATGAGATTATTAAGAGATTAATGAAAGAAGGGAGAGAAAAAGAAATACAAGAAACTTTACGTGGAATAAAGAAGCCTAATATTCGAAAAGAATTAGCTTATTTAGAAGGACAGGGATTCAAAGATTATATGAATGACATGAATATTGCTCAAAAGTATGCTGCGTTAAATCGTAAAGCAATGATCGATGAAATTGTTACGAAAATGGACTGGAAAGTAACCGATCAATTTACTACAATACATAACTATATAGACATAGAAAATATGATTCTACGAAAAGGTGCTATTTCAGCTCAGAAAGATGAACGAGTCATTATTCCAATTAACATGAGAGATGGTTCAATTATTGCGTTTGGTAAAGGTAATCCAGATTGGAACTATTCTGGTCCGCATGGGGCAGGACGTATCATGAGTCGCAAGAAGGCTAAAGAATTATTGAGTCTAGAGGACTTCCAAAATACGATGACAGAAGTTTGGACTACATCGGTAGCAGAGAGCACAATTGATGAGGCACCAATGGTATACAAGCCAATGAATGAAATTATCGAAAATACGAAAGAGACAATAGATATAAAGCATATTATTAAGCCATTATATAATTTTAAAGCGAATTAAAATGATAAAAGACCGCACATGAAGTGGAAGCCATGTGCGATCTTTTAGATAAGCAGGGTATTACATCGTCTCGCTAATTTTAGTTTCACTATTAGTGTTAGTAGAAATTCTTTTCTTAACTTTAAAGTGATAGTACGTGTAGCAAAAGATGATAAATGGTACAGTGCAATAGATTCCAAGTCGTTGTTCTGGGATGAAAATAAGACTGATTAAAATAATGCCATACAATCCGAAACCAAGAATTGGTACAAGAGGATAAAGTGGCGTTTTAAATTTTAAGTCTTCTAATTTTCCACCGTCTGCTACATAATGTTTGCGGAAAAAGAATTGAGAGACACAAATTGACATCCAAACAATGATTGTTATAACTCCAGAAATGGAAATTAGCCATAAGTAAACCGTTTCAGCAGCTACAACGCTTGTTAAAAGAGAAAAAGCAGAAATAGCAATTGTCATAATTAAAGCATTCAAAGGTATTCCTCGTGATGATAATTTCTTTAAAAAGGCTGGAGCCATTTCATTTTTGGATAATGACCAAAGCATACGAGTTGCCGCGTATAGTCCTGAGTTTGCGACAGAAAGAACAGCAGTAAGAATAACAAAGTTCATAATATCAGCGGCATATGGAATACCGATATTATCAAAAACGGCAACGAACGGGCTTTTTGTTAATCCTGCTTCTTCCCAAGGAATTAAAGCAACGAGAACAAAGATTGCTAAGACGAAGAAAAACATCGTACGCCATATAATATTTCTAATAGAACGAGGTAAAGTTTTTGCCGGATCTTCACTTTCACCTGCAGCGATTCCGACAAGTTCTGTACCCTGGAAGGAATAATTGACTGTAACCATTGTTAATAGGATAGCTGCAAGTCCATTTGGGAATAAACCACCATGATTCACGAAATTTGATAATAGCGGAGCTGGTTCGTCGCCTTTTAAATCAATAAAACCGAACATAGCGGCGCCGCCAAGAATAATAAAAGCGATAATGGCAGATACTTTTATACTTGAAAACCAAAATTCTGTTTCTGCATAACTACGAGCAGATAATGCGTTAATCGTGAAGATTGTAACGCCAAATATTAAACACCAAACCCAAACAGGAATATCAGGAAACCAGCGCTGCATTGTAATGCCGGCAGTTGTAAATTCAAGGCCGGTTGTATTCGCCCAGCTTAACCAATACAACCATCCGATTGTAAAACCAGTTGCAGGATTAATAAACTTAGTGGCATATTCCTGGAAAGAGCCTGAAACAGGCATGGCTACAGCGAGCTCACCAAGACATAGCATAACAAAATACATTAATAATCCACCGGCCATAAAGGCAAGTACGGATCCACCAGGTCCAGCTTGACTTATGATAAAGCCAGATCCGTTAAATAACCCCGTTCCAATCACACCACCGAGTGCAATCATGAATAAGTGTCTACTTTTCATCGTACGTTTTAATTCATTGTTTGTATTATTTACTTGCGCCATTGTTTTCCTCACTTTCGTAGTTGATAGCATAAAGTTTGATGTTTTTCCGTATTATGGAATGTATTCCGTGATGTGAAATCTTGTTATAATTTTCAGATAATTAAAAAGAAAAGTCAATATTTTTTTGTTTACGCTTTCAAATTATCGTTCGCAGCATATTTTTATTTTTAGAAAATTGAATAAATAGATTGATTTCATTTCGAATTTTTGTTAAATTGATAGGTAATTGAGCGTACTAACATATTACAAGTCAAGTAGAGGTGAGTTATGGTACAGTCCATTGATCGAGCAATAAGTATTATAAAGTTATTAAATTCTACTAATGAAAAAGAGTATTGGGCCATTTCTGATATAGCGGACAGAGCACATCTCCCAGTTAGTACAGTACATAGACTACTTAACTCTCTAATCGAGCATGGGCTAGTTACGCAAATTTCAGAGACGAAACAGTACAAAATTGGACCAATGTGGATGGAAATAGGATTACGACAATTGGAGAAGGTAGACTACAGATCAGTCGCAAGAGAAGTAATGAAGCGTTTGGCTTCTGAAGTAGAAGAAAGTGTCTATTTGAACATTCCAAATGGAACACATTCTATTATCATTGAAAGAATGGATAGTCCTTTAAAAATTCGAGTTATCGATAACCTAGGGGAACAAATTCCACTTTCAATTGGTGCCGCAAATAAAACGATGCTTGCCAATATGAAACAGAATGAAATGGAATATATTGTTGAACAGCTACTTTCTGCTTTACCAGAACATAAGCAAATTCTTCTTGATCAAATAAAGCAAATAAGAAACGAAGGATATGCTGTCAGTTATGGAGAAAAAACAGAAGGGACAGCTTCAGTAGCTGCACCTATTATCGGATTTAATCATAAAGTAGTAGGAGCATTAAGTGTTGGGTTAATTAGTCATCGCATTAATGATGATCGACTTTCTTTTCTTATTAGTAAGGTGAAACAAGCAGCTCATGAAATATCAATAAAAATCGGCAGTACATCAGAACTATAATTTTGATAACTGCCGTCATTTTTTATTCATATATTGGAATTAATTTTCATAATGCGGAAAAATAGGGGGATTTATATGTCAAAGTGGCAATCAAAAGAACAATTGATTCAATTATTAAGCGGTCTTGTTGAAATTCCTAGTATTACAGGTACAGAAGCTGAAGTGATATTGCCAGACTTTGTTGTGGAACAATTATCTGATTTACAGTACTTCAAAGAAAACCCGCATCATTTGCAAAAAAATCCGACGGGCGATGGACGATACTTTGTTACAGCACTAGTAAAGAAAAGTGACAGTACAAAAAATACCGTAGTTCTTGTTAGTCACTTTGATGTTGTAGATGTGCAAGATTACGGCGTGTGGAAAGAAGATGCATTCAATCCTAAAAAGTTAACGTCTATGTTTTATTCTCATAAAGATGAATTACCGGCCCATGTACGTGAAGATTTAGAACATGGAGATTGGCTATTTGGTAGAGGAACAATGGATATGAAATGCGGCCTCGCATTACAAATGGCAATGATTGAGCAAGCTTGCGAAGAAAGATTTGATGGGAATGTTCTTTTATTGGCTGTACCAGATGAAGAAGTAAACTCTGTAGGGATGAGAGCTGCTGTTCCAAGATTACTAGAGTTAGCAAGAGAACATGATTTAGAGTATAAAACGGTACTAAATTCAGAGCCTATGTTTTCAAGGCACCCTGGTGATCAAAAGAAATATATTTATACTGGTTCTATTGGTAAAGTGTTACCTGGTTTTCTTTGCTACGGAAAAGAGACACATGTAGGTGAACCTTTTGCGGGCCTAAATGGGAGTTATATGGCTTCATTAATAACAGCAGAATTAGAGTTGAATACAGACCTTTGTGATATTGTAGAAGGGGAAGCGAGTCCTCCGCCAACTAATTTACTTCAAAGGGACTTAAAGGAGGATTACTCTGTACAAATTCCGCATCGTGCAGTCACATTATTTAATTTGTTTTTATTAGAAAAATCAATGACAGATGTCGTTTCATTGCTGCGTCAAAAAGTAACGAAAGTAGCAGAGAAAATAGAAGAGTCGTATGAAAAACATGCATATTGTTTTTCTAAATATAATCCATTCATACCACCTAACCTCAAAGTAAATGTATTAACGTATGAAGAGCTTATCGCATATGCAATTGAACAACATGGGCAAGAGAAAATAAATGAAATTCAATCTAGCATTATAAAAAATAGAGAAGATAAAGATGATCGTGCGGTAACGATTGATTTAGTAGATAAATTAGCCATCTTATGTAAAGAAAAAGCACCGATGATTGTACTTTTCTTTGCTCCGCCATATTATCCAGCTGTAAGTTCACGCAACAACCAATTAATTAAAGAGGTAGTTGGAGAGATGGAAAAGTATGCAAACTTCAATCATAATATTTCATTTGAAAACCAAAACTATTTTGGAGGAATTTCAGATTTGAGTTATGTGGGCTTACAGAATCCATTACATTCAATGAGTTCACTTGTAGACAATATGCCATTATGGGATAAAGGTTACTCAATTCCACTTCAGGAACTAGAAGAATTTGATGTTCCAGTTTTAAATATGGGACCGGTAGGAAAAGATGCACATCAATGGACAGAACGTCTAGATGTAAATTACGCATTTGAAACGCTATTAGACATGTTACCGATTTGCATTGAAAAATTACTTGTTTCTAATAAAATTACACAAGTATAGTAGGGAAGGGAAATTATTTTAATATAATTAACAACTAAAACGGCCAAACTCAAGTAAATTCGAGTTTGGCCGTTTATCATGTAGTGCATTTCTAATGAAATTCATAACTAACGTGATCTCTTTAATAGTTTTATTTTTTCGTTTGACCAGATAGTTCGACAGACTTTTGTGTACAACGTTGCATAGCTGAAATGATGGCTGTTCGTAAGCCTTTTTCCTCTAAAGTTGCTACAGCTTCTATCGTTGTTCCGCCAGGAGAACAAACCATATCTTTCAATTCACCTGGATGTATTCCTGTTTCTAGTACCATTTTTGCAGAGCCTAATACTGCCTGAGCAGCAAATTTATATGCTTGATTTCTTGGCATGCCATCTAGTACAGCAGCATCTGCCATCGCTTCTATAATCATATATACGTATGCTGGTGAAGAACCACTTACAGATGTTACAACATCCATTAACTTTTCACTTACAATCTCTGATTGACCAAAACTATTGAAAATGTTTAGCACATCTTCTAAATCTTTTTCTGTCACCATTTCATTCGGGCATAATGCTGACATTCCTTCTCCAACAAGAGCAGGAGTATTAGGCATTACTCTTACAACTTTTAATTTTTTATTAAAGGCATTTTCAGTACTTTCAATACTTTTACCAGCAGCGATCGTAACGATGATAGCATCGTTTTTTATCACTTCTTTAATTTCGTTAATTACTAATGGGTATAAGTCTGGTTTAATTGATAAAATTAAAATATCAGCATTTTTAGCGACTTCATTGTTATCAGTAGTTATAGTTATTCCGTACTTTTCACTAGCATTTTCTAAATTTGTCGTGTTTAAATCTGAACAAATGATATGATTTGAAGACACTATATGTTTATTTAGCATCCCGCCAATTATAGCCATCCCCATATTTCCGCATCCGATGAATCCAATTTGTTTATCCATAATAACTCAATCTTGCTCCTTTTTTAATAAATTATATCATTTCGAAATTGTTATCTTAATATAACAATAACATCTCTGTGCAATATAAAGAAACATTCTAAGAGAATATATTCCTTTTTGCAATACGAAAAGATAAAAATCAATTATATTCAACATTCTGTAAATATATACACTAAAATATAAGGTTTATGTTTATAAATATGAATTGACCTTATATCGATTTGTATTTTCATTCAGTAGGGCAATAATTTCATACAAGTAACTTGTCGTTCTATTTATTTTTAAAATACCTCTTGACACCAAATCGAACTATATCGCATAATATAAAAAAATTAAACCGAAAATCGTTGAAGGGAAATAGTACATATGTCTTCTTGCGAAAGAGAGTGGAATTCACCGGCTGAAAGATTCCTCGTATAGAATATATCGAACCTATCCCTGAGTCTTAAATGAAAGTTTAGGCGTTTGCCTGCGTTATAGGCACCAAGTGGATATCTATGTATATCAATTAAGGTGGTACCGCGGAACAATGACCGTTTCGTCCTTTTTATTTTATTAAGGGCGAAGCGGTCATTTTTATTTTGCTCTTAAATAGGCTACGTGCAGCACTTATAAGAAAGCTGTATGAATAGAAGTGTAATGTATAAAAAACTTTGATTTTAGACTTGGGGGATAAAAAAGTGAAGAAACAGCGAATAGTTGTAAAGATTGGGAGCAGTTCTTTGGCGGATAGTCATGGAGGCATTTCTAAAGAACAACTTTCAGATCATGTTGCCGCATTGGCTCGATTGAAAGAGGAAGGGCATGAAGTTTTATTAATTACATCTGGGGCCGTTGCTGCAGGTTTTTCTGCTCTAGGATACCCTAGCAGACCTGTAACAATTAAAGGAAAACAGGCTGCAGCAGCTGTCGGACAAAGTTTATTAATGCAGGCATACACGGAGGAATTCCGTAAATATGGCATCGTTACTGCGCAACTATTGCTGACGAGAAGTGATTTTTCTAGAAAAGAACAATATAGTAATGCTTACGCGACGTTAGGAGAGTTACTAAACCGTTCTGCTCTTCCAATTATTAATGAAAATGATTCCATCTCTTTAGAGGAGTTAACGTTCGGTGATAATGATATGCTGTCAGCTTTAGTAAGCGGACTTGTTTCGGCAGATATGCTGATGATTTTTACAGATGTGAACGGTTTATATGATAAAAATCCTCAAAAAAATGAGGATGCGAAAAAATATTATTTCCTTCCTGAAGTTACAGAAGAAATTGCTTCTCTTGCTGGAGATGCTGGCTCAAAACTTGGGACTGGCGGTATGAAATCAAAAATTGATGCTGCAAAGACGGCGCTATCTCTTGGGGTAAGTGTATTTATCGGTACAGGACGTGGACAAGAGAAATTTGTTGATGTTTTAAAGGGGAAAGGTGACGGGACGTATGTCGGAAATGCCCCTCAAAAAGAAATGAAGATGAACAAGCAATGGATTGCCTTGCATTCGGTTGTTAGCGGTCAAATTGAAATAGACGCCGGAGCAACTACAGCTATCATTCAGCATGGCAAGAGTCTTCTTCCTGCGGGTGTTACAAATGTGTCAGGATTTTTCAAAGTTGGCGATGTTGTAGAAGTCATGACGCAACAAGGTCGCGTAATTGGAAAAGGACAATGCACATATAGCGCAGAGGAATTAAGAGAGATAAAAGGTATGCAAAGCCAACATATTCAAGCAAGAGGCGAAAGGCATAATTATGAAGTCATCCATAGGGATCATTGGGTTTCACTTTAAGAATAGTGATGTTAAAAAGGAGGAAATAAAAATGAATGAAGTGTTAGCAAAGGGGAAAAGAGCGAAAGAGGTTGCTAGGGAACTTGTACTAAAATCTACACATCAAAAAAACGAAGCACTTGCTGCAATTGCAAATCAATTAATAAGTGAAACAGCTTATATTTTAGAGGAAAATAAGAGGGATATTGAAGAAGGTAAGGCAAAAGGGTTTTCTGATTCTCTCCTTGATCGCCTTATGCTGAATGAACAGCGTATTGTTGATATGACAGAAGGGATTAAGCAGCTAATTGAATTACGTGATCCTGTAGGAGAATGTGTAAGTGCATGGGAAAGGCCAAATGGACTATCTATTCAGGAAATGCGTGTACCACTTGGTGTTGTTGGGATGATTTACGAGGCAAGACCGAATGTAACAGTGGATGCTGCTACTATTTGTTTGAAGACAGGAAACGCAGTCATATTACGTGGTAGTTCTTCTGCTATTCATTCTAATAAAGCCATTGTTGCCGTTATTCACAGAGCGCTCAAACAAACAAGCTTACCAGAAGAAAGTGTACAGCTTATAGAAGATACAACGAGAGATAGTGCGAAGCAGTTGTTTACAATGAATGATTATCTAGACGTTCTTATTCCAAGAGGTGGCAAACAATTAATCGATACTGTTGTGAGGGAAGCGTCTGTTCCAGTACTTGAAACAGGTGCAGGAAATTGTCATATTTTCATTGATGAAACAGCGGATAAACAAATGGCATTTGATATTATTATAAATGCAAAAACGCAGCGTCCATCTGTATGTAATGCGATTGAAACGATTGTACTTCATGAGAACTGGGCGCAGCAATATGGTAGCGAGTTGTTTTCTTCTTTGAAGGAAAGAGGCGTGGAGCTACGTGGTGATCAAAAAGCATTGGCAATGGATTCGTCAATTGTACTTGCTTCAGAAGAAGACTGGGGGACAGAATTTTTATCTCTCACGCTAGCAGTTAAAATAGTTTCTTCTATAGAAGAAGCGATTCACCACATAAATACGTATGGGTCTATGCATTCTGAAGCGATTATTTCAGAAAACGAGGAAAACGTCAGCAAATTTTTCGTATCTGTTGATGCTGCTGCGCTGTATCACAATGCATCAACTCGTTTTACTGATGGATCTGAATTCGGATTCGGAGCTGAGATTGGCATCAGTACACAAAAGCTACACGTAAGGGGACCAATGGGACTTCCTGCATTAACTTCCACAAAATATATAATTCGTGGTAATGGACAAATTCGAAAATAAAAATAAAAGACACTCAATTTTCGTTTGGGTGTCTTTTATTTTAAAAATTATTTACCATACAAAAAGCCCAACAAGCATAGCGCTTAATAAGGAAACAGCCATTCCGCTCACAAGAAGCTTCCAAACATTTTTCCCGATGACTGATGATTTTTCGCCGCCAAATAATGAGTTGTAAGTTCCATAAATCATACCCACTGTACTAAAGTTAGCAAAAGAAGCTAGAAATGTCGTTGCCACCGCAACCGTATGCGGTTGTAAAGACTTTAAGTTTGATTTTAAATCCATCATTGCAACAAATTCATTCGTCGTTATTTTGATCCCCATTAGTTCAGCTACATACATAGCATCACTGCCCGATAAACCGAGTAAAAAAGCGAAAGGACTAAAGATAATAGAGAAGATTTTTTGAATTGTTAAACCCGTTACAAAAAATCCTAAAATCCCATTTAAACATGCTGTTAAAGCTACATATCCAATTACCATAGCTAAAATAACGATAACCATATTCATCCCGACTAACATACTGTTGGAAATAGTAGAAAAGAAATCCTTTTTTTCATGTTTGGAAGGTGAATAAACAACATCTTCTTCTTTCGAAACTTCCACAGGATTTAATACATTGGCTAAAATTAATGCGTTAATACAGTTTAATGGGATTGCGCTGAAAATATATGTTGCTGGAACCATTGATAAATAAGCACCAAGAATGGATCCGCTGACGCTACTCATACTCATAATTCCAAAAGTCAGCAGACGATTTTCTTTTAAAACAGATAATTGATCCCGAACAACAGCAAGCGCTTCGGTGTTCCCTAAAAACATCATTTGAATCGAAAAGAAGCTTTCTAACTTGGGTAAACGAGAAATCTTTGAAATAATTGCACCTACTTTATCAATAATCCAAGTTAAGATTCCAAAGTAAGAAAGAATATCAAAGAACGTGATAACAAAAATGATAGGAAGTAATGCGCTAAAGAAGAAATCAATTGTTTGATTTTCCATAGCAGAAGGGAATGCAAATCGAATTCCTTCATTCGCACATGCCAGTAGCCAACTGAAAAATGAAGCAATTTTATTAATGATAATACTGCCTAGCTTTGTGCCTAACATAAACCACGTAATAAAAAGCTCCAATATGATGAGAATTACAATTGGTCTCCATTTTATATGTTTTTTATTAGGCGAACATAAGAAAACGATTAATATGACAACGAAAATCCCTAACATATTCAATATGAAATACATGTCAACAACTCCTTGAGGCTTATTATTTGTATATAAAAAAGCTCCTATTCTTCTTAATTTAGAATGAATGTATTTCAACTAAAATTTTGTTAATTCTAAAAATGCGGAAGGTAAAATTCGATAAAAATAGAATTTAATATATAGCAAACAAGGAGGGGATAAAAATGGAGGTCTATCACATAACGAGTAGAAAGAGGGAAACTTATAACGTTCAAGTGAAATATTCGATACTTTTCGAATGTGCGCTTGGCATTGCAGCAATTACTCATAAGAGGTTAATTGATACACTTGAAAAGAGTCAAAATGAATGGGAAGAAATGAAGCAATCATTAACAGAAGAAATGAGAGAGCACTTACAGTTTGTAGAAAAACATAATACGTGGAAAGCGTTACTTCAGTTGTTGTATGAAGAGGATTTTCAGGACTTAGCACAGTTTCATGGTAAAATCGATTCGCTTTCAGAAGTAGATTTGAAATATATATGTTTACCGTTTTTAGGGGAGAAGTACCAAGAAAAAAGAACTTTAGCGGCAAGTGGAAACGTAACTGCAATACATGAACTAATGGAACTGACACAAGAACATCAGTTTTTCTCTACGTATATTCGTTTTATATGTGATGTTGATGTACAAGTGCTAAAATCCCATTTAATTGCTGTTATGACAGGTTGGTATGAGAGCGTTATTCAGAAAGAGGAAGAAGAAATACTTTCTATATTAAAACGAGACTACGAAGCAAAGAGTGAAATGAATAAAAAGATGAAACCAGAAGAGTTTGTCGAGTGGGCTACAGGTGGCGTTCATTATATGCCAGAACCAAGTGTTCATTACGTACTTCTTATCCCGCAAATAACGTACAGACCGTGGAATATTGAGGCGGATGTTGAAGATACGAAAGTATTTCATTATCCAGTTGCAAACGAAAGTATCCATCCTGAAGATCCTTATGAACCGAATTATTTTTTAGTTCAAAAGCATAAAGCTCTTGGGGATGAAGCGAGGTTACGTATTGTAAAAATGTTGTTCGAAAAAGAACGAACATTGCAGGAAATTACAGAAAGACTGCAACTTGGTAAATCTACTATACACCATCATTTGAAATTGTTACGTGCGGCGAAGTTAGTGGATATACATGACGGAAAATATGTATTAAGAAAGAAAGCAGTACAATTGTTAGCGAAAGAATTAGATGCGTTTTTAAATAGATAATATACAACAAGAATGTACATAAAGGGAGGAATATAAAAGAAAAGTTGGTGTATGAAATTGAAACATATATTGAAAAATCGTTCGTTCTTTTTTATGTGGATTGGTAGTGCAATCTCAGAATTAGGAGGGGCTTTCGGAACGTTATGTAATTCAATTCTAGTATATGAGTTAACAGGATCGGAAATGGCTTTAAGTAGTATGTGGTTATTATATTTCATTCCATCACTCATACTGCAATTAATAAGTGGCCCATTTATTGATAAATGGAGTCGGAAGTGGATTATGATTTTTTCACAATGGATACGAGCGTCCGTATTCTTATTACCTTTGATAATGCTAGTTTCCGGCAGTTTAGAAGTTTGGCACATTTATGTTGTTCAAATTGTAGTGGGACTTATTACACCACTTTATACACCTGCAAATCAAGCAATTACACCGAGCATTGTAAGGAAAGAACAACTTCAAGATGCAAATGCGTACATTGATGGAATGACTCGTCTTATGATGTTTCTTGCGCCAGTATTAGGTGGAGTAGTCATTCATTTGATTGGAACAGGACTTACATTATCTTTCGTATGCATATGTTTATTTGTTAGTGGTGCTTTCTTATTTTATATAAAAGAAAATAGAACGTCGAAACCTATTCGGAAAACGTGGCTAGAACAGTTTCTTCACGGTTTTACATATTTTTTCACAAAACCAATCATCGTTTGGCTCGGTATATTTCTTACTTTCGTGCAATTTGGAGTTGGGGTAACGATGGTTACAAATCTTCCTTATATAAAAGATGAGCTATCAGCGGGATATGCGGAATATGGTTATTTTATGGCCGGATTCCCACTTGGCTATGTAGTTGGAACTATACTAGTCGGAAAAGTAACATATAAAAGCCGGCGTATATTTATGCTTGGAGGATTGTTTATAGGGGGGCTCACATACATTTCACTAGGTTTTAACCACAGTATTGTAATAGCGGTAATAATTGAAATAGTTGCAGGTGTTTGTATTGCCTTTTTCAATGTTTATAATACGACGATATGCCAACAATCAGTTCCGAACAATATGATAGGACAAGTATTTTCGGTGCGATTATTTTTCATACGATCCGCTATGCCATTAGGTGTGTTAGTAGGGGGGATTTTGAGTGAAATGTGGGGAGTAAGAGCACTATACTTTATTATCGGTTCAATTATATGTGTCACTTCTTTAATCGGAATCTTACTCCCATATTTCAAATTTTTAGATGGGGCAGTTGAAGAGAAAACAGCATAATTCGAAAAATTTAAACTTTATAATTGAAAATAATTATCATAATCAACTATAATAGAAGTATAGTAGTATTCGTATTACAATGAAGGAGTGGGATATGTGTTTATCGAAACGAAAACATTTACAGTAAAAGAAGGTACATCAAATATAGTTGTAGAACGTTTTACTGGAGAAGGTATTATTGAAAAGTTTGAAGGTTTTATTGATTTAAGTGTTCTTGTGAAAAAAGTAAGACGCGGCGACGAAGAAGTAGTCGTTATGATTCGCTGGGAATCTGAAGAAGCATGGAAAAACTGGGAAACAAGTGAAGAACATTTAGCTGGACATAGAGCGAGCCGTGGTAAACCAAAACCAGATCATATTATTAATGTGGATCATGCAGTTTATTATGTAAAATCATCGAAAGCGGCTTATCAACAGTCGTAATATATATGTAAAGGTAGAGGATATTTGTTTATTAATAAACAAATATCCTCTTTTATAGCCCCTTATCCAGTTTGGAAAGGGAATAAATCCCATTAAAAACGCTTTTTAATCTAACTGAATTTCAAATTTAAGCACGTTGAATATTCTTATTGAGTAACATACTTTAGTTGAGATATATCCTGTTTATATGTCTAAATGATTTAGACATATTTTTAATAGCTAGTAGTTATTTGTCCGATATAGAAACTTAATATCTAGATTTTATAATTAGACGGAAGTAAAATGATAAAAGAAGTGGTTTTACTAAATGAATTAACGGCTAAAAATACATCAAAATAATTAGGAGATACGAAATGAAATTATATTGTGAAAAGGTAAATTTTAATAATAAATTAAAAACATACGATATTATATTGGATTTTAATTCAATGGCGGATTTAGAAAAGGTAGCACAACTTTTAGAGGTGCAAATTTCAAGAGAATCTTCGAAGACACTTTTGCACTTTCAAAAAATGAAATTTGAGGCATATAAAGGTCCGCGAGCAGGGAGTTGGTACGATATACCAGCTTGTATATTTGAGGAATTCAGAATTTTAAATGAAGAAGAAGGAAGGGAAAATAGACTAATCAGATTTTACCTAGAACAAAAAAGTACTGCAAAACTAAATTTTCAACAATTTCTAACGACAAAAGAGATTATTAGGGAATTTGAAATGATTGAAAAATTTACTGAGTCTAAGTTATATAAAGACATGAAGAAAAAAGAGAAATTTGGTAATTTGGAGTTAATTGTTAAAGATGTTGGATGCGGAAATTGGAACGAGATAGTTGAAAGAAGACGATGTTATTGTGATGGGGATTTGAAATGCGAGTTTTTTGATTGGTTTTTTAGATATAGTATGTTTCGTTTAATTTATGATTTAGGTGGAGATGTAAAGTTTAGTAATGAAGAAATGAATGAAATCCTTAATAAAGTAAATATAGATAGACCATATTACGCCGTTATTAGTCATTGGGATTTGGATCATTATAGAGGGATATTAGATTTAAATGATGTAGAATTGAAATTAATGAAGAATTTAGTTGCCCCATCTAAAATTCCGAATACTCTACAAGCTAATAAAGCTTTAAATCGTTTAAAATCATTAGGTATAAGAATTGATATCATTAAACCTTCTCCTAAAACGGGAAGAAGGATAGATTTGATCTCTCAAGGAAAGATAAATAATTTTGAGTTATTTCGTTCAACTGATGGAAGTAATATAAATCAAAGTGGTATTGTGCTTTCTGTTGAAGGAAATGATTCTATAGGCTTATTAACAGGAGATCATTCTTATCGACAAATCTATAAAGTAATTTCAAATTCAAAGATAGAAAAACCGTATGTAATGGTTGTTCCGCACCATGGAGGTAATGCTGGGAAATTTGATGAAGCTCTTTGGAGCACTGTTTCATTGGCATCAGGGTGTATATCAACTAAGTCAGCTCGTTATACGAATTTACCACAAAATAAAATACATAATTTCTTTATGAATCAAAAATCATTTCATTGTACGGAATGTCATAAAAGAGATTATGAACAGATGTTGTAAATAAGTACACTCTATCAGCAATGAGTTTTAAGTGTTGTACATCAGATTAATTAGTGAAAACGAAGAGACACTTGTTTATGAAAGTTGTAAAGGGACAAACTAATATATAGTCTGTCCCTTTACATTAGTTCTTTACATCATTATAAAGTTCCAACGCCTCTTTCACATTCAACCCATTTTTCACAATCCCATGTATCGCTTGAATCATCGCAGCTGGATGTTCGGATTGCCATATGTTGCGGCCCATATCTACGCCGATTGCACCTTCTTGCAGGGCGTTATACGTAATGTTTAATGCGTCTTCAATTGAATCTAGTTTTGGGCCGCCCGCGATGACGACTGGTGCAGGGCAAGTGCTTGTAATTTTTTCGAATCCTTCGCAGTAATACGTTTTAATAATGTCAGCACCCATTTCAACGCATACACGGGAAGCAAGTGCTAAAAAGCGAGCTTCACGTTTTTGCAGTTCTTTTGCAACTGCGGTAATGCCAAGTACTGGCAGACCATAATCGTGAGCTTCTGAAACTACATTTGCGAGATTTGTAACTGTTTGTGTTTCATAGTCTGATCCGACGAAAACAGATACGCCGACGCCAATTGCATTTTGTTTTACTGCTTCTTTTACAGGGGTAACAATTGTTTCATTCGCTAAGTCTTTACCGACGACAGTAGCTCCGCCTGATACACGCATAACCATCGGTGTGCTGCAGTTTTCAGGAATGCAGGAGTTAAGTACACCTCGCGTTAAAAAGAGGGAATCTGTGTAAGGAAGTAAGTTTTTAACTGTTTCAAGTGGTTGTTCAAGCCCGTGAATTGGTCCTAAAAAGTAGCCGTGATCTATTGCTAACATAACCGCTCTGCCATCAGGTAAAATTGTATTTAATCGATTTTTAAATCCCCAAGTCATTCAAAATCACTCCTTCGTTAATGTTGGATTTTCCGTTTGAACAGTATCTTTATTTGGTAAGTGTGGTGACTTTATAAAAACCGCTTTAAAAGGTTTGTCAGAATGGTTAATAAGATAGTGAGATTCATGAGGACGAACTTGCAGGACATCACCTTGTTTCATTGGAACTCTTTCGTTATTTACATAGAAATCTATTTCACCTTCTAATGCATAAAAGACCTCTTCGCACGTCGTATGATAATGGTTTTGAAACTCCTGCCCAGGCTGAATGACAACAAGGCCAAGATCAATATTCGGACCTTGTATTAAATATTTCGGCCCGTTATCACCGAAGCGATAGGAGAAGTCATTTTCATTCGCTTTTAGCATACAGTTCACTCCTTTATGTAATGTGTTACAGTGCACCAGGCGCAATCCACATATGTGAGGTGAGCCCGTTATCAGCTAAAGTGAGCTGACTGTCATATACAGTTTTCCATGTTTTATAGAACTCTTTATATAGTTCGTGATTTTCAGTAACTGGTTCGAATGTTTGCTCCCACTGTACAAACTCTTCGGCAGTCTCTTCCATAGATGCATATATGCCAGCACCAACTCCTGCAGCAATTGCAGTTCCTAAAGCAGCTGCTTCTTTCACAACAGGTACTTTTACAGGAATACCAAGGACGTCTGATAGAATTTGTGGCCATAGTTTTCCTTTAGCGGCACCGCCAGCAAAAATAACTTCAGAAGGGAATGTACCAGTTAGATTTTCTATTAATTTTAAGTTGCCAAGTGTAACGAAGGCGGCATTTTCTTCAATAGCACGAAATAGTTCTTTTTTTCCGCATTTGTCAGCGTCTAAACTTAAATTTAAAAAAGAAGGTGCGGCATGACGCCAAGAAATGTAGTTCATAACGTTTGAAAAAGTAGGGATAATGCCATGTGAACCGACAGGTACGTCTTTCGCTTGTTCTTCTAGTAATTCATAAGCATCTACACCAAGTTTGTCAGCAAGTTTCTTTTCTTCTTGGCAAAAAGCGTCTCGAAACCAGCGCATAACGAGGCCTGGGAAAAAGGCAATCGTTTCATATTGCCATAGGTTACGTACGACGTGACAATTTATACGAATCGCAGCTTGTGGATCTATTATTGGCTCAGTAACATTCACTTCTTGTTGCCAAAAACTACCTCCGCATATTAATGTTTGATTCGGTTTCACAACTCCAGTTCCGAGCGATGCCATTTGAGCATCTCCGCCCCCGGCTACGACAGGAATTCCTTCACGTAATCCAGTTAATGCTGCACACTCTTTTGTAACGTTGCCAATTACTGTACCAGCTTCATTTACTTTTGGTGAAAATGGCAAAGTTATACCACACTCTTTAGCTACATCGTTATCCCAATTTCTATTTTGTAAATCAAAGACTCCAGACGTACAACCGTTTGAAGGATCAATTTGCAGCACGTCGCTCAGTTTATATAAAATCCAATCGTTTAACATTGTAAAAGAGTGAATAGTATTATAGACGTCAGGTTCATGTTTTTTAATCCAAAGTAGGCGGGGTAAAGCACCTAATGAAAAAGTTTGACCAGACTTTGTATATAAATCTTTTTCAAGATGTGACCGAATTTCTTTTAGTTCACTAACCTCCGCAGATGCACGCCCATCAACATTTGCACAGGCCCATATTTCTTGCCCATCTTGATCATATAAAACAAATCCTTCCCGCATACTTGTAGCGCTAATAGCAAGAATAGAAGAGGCAGGGGTATTGCTTTTTTGAAGAACCTCTTTCGTGCATTCTTGTACTAGCTTCCAATTTTCTATTACATCAAAGTTCATAGAGCCTGGATAACGAGGGTCAGATTTGTGAATCCATTCTTTTTGACTTACTGCAGTTTGATTACCATGTAAATCAAAAAGAACTGCTCGAATGCTTCCTGTACCAGCATCGAAAGCTAATAAATGGGACATGAACAATCACCATCCTTTCGTAATAAGGAGAGGGCAGTCTCCTCATCGGTAATTAATGTATGAATAAACTTTCCTTTTAAGGCACCATAAATTGCATCTATCTTTTCTGTACCTCCAGCAACACCGACGACATGATTCATATTGCGCAAAATAGAGAGAGGCGTGCCAATTAGACGATTGTGATGCGAGAGCTCTAATAAATCGCCATTTGTATTATAAAACTGTCCTAAAATATCGCCTACGCCGTTTTGACTACGAATATATGTCATCTCACGTAGTGTTAATTTTTCTTTCTTTACAATCGTAGCGTCTTGAGATAGTCCTCCAATACCGACAACAGCCGTATGAGCAAGTGAAGCGACATGAAGCATATCTTTTACACTCGGTTCTGATAGAATACTTTGTGCCATTTCGGTTGTAGACGCTAGAAACGGCGTAGGGATAATGTGAAGATCACCTTGCATGTAATGTAAATAGTTTTGTTTTCTCGGGAGATAGTGATTTACCCCGCCTGTTAGCGTTACGATTGAAAGGTTGATAGAACTTTCAAAATGAATGTTTTCTAGCATTTTGCTAATGGTTTCTCCCCAGCCAATACCGAGTAAATCTCCTTGCTGGAGCTGAGTTTCTAAATATTGTGCAGCAGCTTTTCCGAGAGAATCGTGATAATTGTTTACTGGGGTCGGGATAATAAAAGCATCTTTTAAGTAGAACTTTTTCATTAAGTCACGCTCAATACTTAAACAGTGCAAACCAGTCCCTTTTACGTGAAATGTAACGATGCCTTCACTGCGTGCCTTATCTAATAACCGGACGACTTTATTTCTTGAAATATGAAGAAGTGAAGCGATCTCCTGTTGTGTTAATTGGTCCTTATAATAGTACCAAGCTACTTTCGTTAATAAATTCTCTTCAAAGTTCAGCTGAGTCATACTCTTCATCCCTTTCAACAATTGACCACAGCTTAAACATATGTACCATATATTTTGTTTATTCCAGTTGAAGCGATTAATAGTACGTAGAAAAAAGTGTTCTAGATATAAAAAAAGGAATATACAATGCTACAAAACAAGTAGAACAAATAATTATTTTCTCAAAAAATGTTCTGTATAAAGGCAGGTGACATCATGTGGAGAACGTACCTTTATTACAAGTAAAGAAAATGAGTAAGGCGTTTTTAAATCAACTTGTATTAAAAGAAGTGAACTTACAAGTAGAGCGCGGAGATATATACGCTTTAGTGGGGGGAAATGGCGCCGGGAAATCAACATTAATGAAAATATTAACGGGGTTATATTCGTATGATGATGGAGAGATGTATGTAAAAGGAAGGAAGCAACAGTTTTCAAATCCGTCAGAAGCACACCGAAAAGGTATGTATTTAATACCGCAAGAACCACTCATTTTTCCGCATATGACTATTGAAGAAAATATATGTATCGGGTTAAAAGAAAAGAAAAAGAAATTAAGAGTACAGATTGAGCAATTGATTAGCAGCTTAGGATGGGATATTGACCTTAATAAACTAGGAGGAACATTATCGATTGCACAACAACAGTTAGTAGAAATCGTTAGAGGATTAATAAGAGAAGCTGAGATTCTTATTCTAGATGAACCAACATCGACATTAACAACACACGAAATTAAGAGTCTTTTTGTGTTGATGAAAAGTTTACAAGAAAAAGGAATTGGGATGATTTATATTACGCATCGCTTTCCAGAAATCTTTGAAATTGCCAACAAAGTAGCAATACTACGTGATGGAATGGTTGTAAGCCAAGGTGATGTATGTGACTATACATATGACATGTTAATGGAGGGACTATTGCCAAAAGGATATAAACAGAAAGAGAAAATAGAAGTAGTTCAAGAGACAGCAAAGACGAAAAAAATATTAGAAGTGGTTGATATAAATGGTCACGCATTCGAAAATATATCATTCACTGTACATGCGGGTGAGGTTGTAGGTGTTGCTGGCATTATAGGATCCGGTAGAACGGAATTAGCAGAAGCGATATTTGGATTGAAAACTATAAAATCAGGGTCTATCTTATTGGGTGGAAAATCAATTGATACGTGTTCTTTGCATAAAAGGCTAGACGAAGGACTAGTTTATGTGCCGGAGGATAGGGCGAGGAATGGCATTTTTTCAATTGCTTCTGTTAAAGAAAATATTGCAGCAGCAAGTTTACAGCAAAATAATCGCTTTTTTATAAATCAAGAAAAAGAAAGCGCTTTAGTTAATTCGTTTATAGAACAGTTCCGAATTGTTGTACAGGATATGAATGAAGAACTGGCATCTTTATCAGGAGGTAATCAGCAGAAGGTCGTGCTTGCAAAGTATCTCGCATGTAATCCTAAAGTTATTATTCTGGATGAGCCGACTCGTGGAATTGATGCGAAAGCAAGGCTTGAAGTTTATGAGACGATCGAAAAAATGAAAAGGGAAGGACTCGCAATTTTATTAATCTCTTCAGATGTTGAAGAAATTGTTCAATTAGTAAACCGTGTATATGTAATGAGAAATGGACGATTTGTTTCTCATATGGAAAAAGAACAACTGAGTGTGAATGAAGTTACACGCCTTGCATACGGAGGTGTAGCGGAATGAAACGTATGTTAAAAATGCATGAAACGTCTATCATACTGTTACTACTAATTTATATAGCTATTGTAGGAATGATAAATCCTAGTTTTATCCAATTTAACTCGTTATCTTTAATGGTGAAATCAAGCGTTATTTTAGTCGTGTTAGCAATTGGCCAGTCGTTCGTCTTATTTACGAAAAATATAGATGTATCAGTTGGTTCAAGCATGGGGTTAAGTGCAGCAGTTTGCGGAATGTTGTTAAATGATGGATATCATGCATCTCTGTCCATACTTGCTGCTATTATACTTGGCGCTATTCTCGGTTTTATAAATGGAATTGGTGTTGCAAAATTTCGGGTACCGGCCATTATTATGACATTAGGCATGTTAGGAATTATTAGGGGTGCCATGTTAATTTTTACAGGCGGGAAGTGGATTGAAGATATTCCAAACGATTTTAAGCAGCTGTCATCTATCGTCATTTTTGGTTTACCTATAACTGTATGGTTCGTTCTTATTATTTTACTACTACTATACTTCTTTTTAAGGAAGGTGCCATTTGGAAGATACTTTTATGCGGTAGGTGATAATGAAGATGGCGCGAGACTTATTGGTATACCTATTAATAAAGTGAAAATATGTGCGTTTATGATTTCAGGCATAAGTGCTGCGCTCGCTGGTTGCATATTTGTTATGAATATCGGATTCGTTCCTAATCAAACAGGAACTGGGATAGAACTACAGGTTATCGCAGCTGCTGTACTAGGGGGAGTTCATTTAAAAGGAGGAACAGGATCTTTATTTGGAGCTGCATTAGGAGCATTCTTTTTAGAAACAATAAGCAGTTCACTCGTCTTTCTAAAAATACCAGCATTTTGGAATAATGCTATTTCAGGTTTTTTATTATTACTTATCATCATACTGGATAGTGTTATGAAAAAGTGGAAGGCAGAAAGGAGGATGAATCTATGAAGTATGTATACAGATGGGAAGGTGTTCTAATTGTATTGCTTCTTATAGAATTCATTCTCTTTAGTTTAATCAATAGTGATTTCTTAAATATTAGTAATCTCCTTTTTAGTACAAATGATTTCCTATTTATCGCAATTGCGGCGATACCAATGACTTTCGTTATAGTAACAGGAGGAATTGATGTATCGGTCGGCTCAATAATGGGTCTCACTTCGATCTTGATCGGTGTACTTTGGATGAACGGAATATCTATTTTGTTTGCTGTCATAATCGTCCTAATAATTAGTTGTTTAGCAGGCGCTATAAACGGACTCATTATAAAAATGACAGATGTAGAACCACTCGTCGTTACACTCGGAACGATGTTTTTATACGGAGGAATTGCACTCGTCATTTCAGGAGGAGCAGGTGCTTCTGGGTACGAAGGAATAAGCGGTTTACCTGACACATTTGTACAACTGGCAAACGGTAGTTTTATAGGAATACCGAATTTATTATGGCTACTGATCGTATTAACAGTTTTATTTACTGTATTATTTCACCGAACTATATACGGGCGCCATGTAAAATTAACAGGTGCGAACGAGAATACAGCAAAATACACCGGGATTAAAACGAAAAAAGTAGTCATTATCGCTTACATACTTTCCGGGTTAGGAGGTGGATTAGGAGGTGCTTTCTTAACCGCATATTTTGGTTCCGCACGTGCTGATATGGGAAGTGAAACAATTTTACCAATCATTACAGCAGTCGTATTAGGCGGGACACTTATTACAGGGGGAAAAGGAAGCATTATCGGTACTGTACTAGCGAGTATTTTTATTGGGCTCATGCAGTATGGTTTGCAAATGACGGGTTTAACAAATGAACAATCCAACGTAGTAATTGGTATGATTCTTATTCTTTCAGTTATTATGAGACATTTCAAATTACATCAATTCACACTGGGGAAAAGAAAGAATTTGCATAAGGGGGAAATGTCATGAAGAGAAAACTAGGGATTGTATTCATTGTATGTATTTGTTTAATCGGTTTAATCGCTTGTTCTAGTCAAACCACAGATAAGAAAAAAGCTGATGATGTGAAATTTGCATTTATCCCAAAATTAACTGGAGTTGGCTTCTTTACATCAGGTGGTGAAGGAGCAAAAGAGATGGGGGATAAACTAGGCGTACAAGTGAAATATGATGGACCGTCTGAAGCAAGCGTATCAGGGCAAGTAAAGTATATAAATAATTTTATTAACCAAAACTATGATGCACTTATGGTCTCTTCTACATCAGTAGATGGTTTATCACAATCACTGCAACGTGCTAAGAAAAAAGGAATGACTGTCTTAACGTGGGATTCTGATGTGAATCCGAAAGACCGTTCCTTTTATATCAGCCAAGGAACACCAGACCAACTTGCTAATTTATTAATAGAAATGACCTCAAAGCAAATTGGAGATAAAGGAAAAGTAGCATTCTTTTATTCTAGCCCGACAGTAACGGATCAAAACCAATGGGTAACGAAAGCGAAAGAAATTATTAAAAAGAAATATCCGAACTGGGAAATTGTAACGACGCAGTACGGTGAAAATAATGCGCAAAAGTCTTTGTCAGTAGGAGAGAATATTTTAAAAACGTATCCTGATATTAATGCAGTCATTTGTCCAGATGCAACGGCACTTCCGGCAATGGCACAAGCAGCTGAAAATTTAAAAATGGATAAAAAGGTTGTCGTAACGGGCTTCTCTACACCAAACGTTATGCGTGATTACGTAAAACGAGGAACAGTAGCACAATTTGGTTTATGGGATGTAAAACAACAAGGTGCACTCGCAACGTATGTTGCAAATGAAATTGTTGTAAAAGGGAAGAAGTTAAAAGTGGGGGATAGCTTCGAAGTAAAAGGAATTGGAAAAGTAAAAGTAGAGCCAAACTCCATTCAAGGATATGACTATGAGGCAGAAGGGAACGGAATTATCGTACTACCAGAACGAGTCGTATTTACAAAGGATAATATTGAAAAATATAATTTCTAGTAACGAAAAAACGTCCGAATGTATCGGACGTTTTTATTTCTTCATTAATTATGAACTGTTTCTTTTTCATTTAATCCAAGGGTACGACCTGTAGAAGTGTGAAGGTCTTGGAACAATCTTGGATTTTCAGTTAGTGAAATGCCGTAAGAAGGAATCATTTCTTTTATTTTTCCTTCCCATTCTACCATTCGGCTTGGGAAACATTTTTCTAATACTTCAAGCATAACATGAACGGCAGTAGAAGCACCCGGTGATGCACCTAGTAACGCCGCGATTGATCCATCAGCCGCACTAACAACTTCTGTACCGAATTGAAGTGTACCTTTACCGCCGGCATCAGTATCTTTAATTACTTGTACACGCTGACCAGCAACTACAATATCCCAATCTTCACTTTTAGCGTTCGGAATGAATTCGCGTAATTCTTCCATACGTTTTTCGTGTGATAACATAACTTGCTGAATTAAGTATTTTGTTAGTCCCATTTCTTTTACACCAGCAGCTAACATTGTTAAGACGTTATTTGGTTTTACAGAACCAATTAAGTCAAGGTTTGAACCAGTTTTTAAGAATTTAGGTGAGAAGCCTGCGAATGGCCCAAACAGTAATGCTTTTTTGTTGTCTATATATCTCGTATCTAGATGAGGTACAGACATTGGCGGAGCCCCAACTTTAGCTTTACCGTACACTTTCGCATGATGCTGCTCTACAACTTTTTGGTTTTTACATACCATAAATAGTCCACTTACCGGGAAGCCACCGATATGTTTTGATTCAGGGATACCAGTTTTTTGAAGTAGAGGTAGGCTACCGCCACCGCCGCCAATAAAGACGAATTTAGCAGTGTGATGCTCAATTTTACCACTATTCATATCGTGTACTTTCACTTCCCACAAACCATTTTTCGTGCGTTTAATGTTTTCAACACTATGTTTGTAGTTTAGCTCGACATTTTTCGTTTTTAAGTAATCAAACAACATTCGTGTTAATGCACCAAAATTAACATCTGTTCCAGAGTCAATTTTCGTTGCCGCCATAGGCTCATTAGATGTACGACCTTCCATAATGAGTGGAAGCCATTTTTTTAATGTTTCAGGAGAATCGGAAAACTCCATTCCTTGAAACAGTGGATTTTTTGAAAGCGCTTCAAAACGGTTTTTTAGAAACTGCACATTTTTTTCACCTTGTACTAAACTCATATGAGGTAGAGGCATAATAAAATCTTGTGGATTACGAATTAATTTGCTTTTTACAAGATATGCCCAAAATTGTCTTGAAAGCTGGAATTGCTCATTCACTTTTACAGCCTTACTAATATCTATAGATCCGTCAGATTTTTCGGAAGTATAGTTCAGTTCGCATAGCGCAGAATGCCCTGTACCTGCATTATTCCATTCATTAGAGCTTTCTTCCCCGGCACTTGCGAGTTTTTCAAAAACTTTAATTTCCCATTCTGGTGCTAATTCTTTTAGCAATGAGCCTAACGTTGCACTCATAATTCCTGCACCAATTAAGATAACGTCTGTTTTTTGCTGCATGTTGCTCATGATAATCTCTCCATCCCCTATATTGGCAAAAAAGAGTAGGTGTTTACTGTGTCTAAGCCGTAAAAAGAAAACACCGCCTAGGCCCCACCTAGGTATTTACCTTTTTTGTCTCAATTGTATAACCATCTCATACTCTATTATAATAATTAATAGACTAAAATATCTAGTGTTATCTGATAATTTTAAAATATTTAACGCTTTATTTGCCAAAATTCTTATTTAACAAGCACTTTTCAGTTAATGAATAGAAAAAAATTACAGTTTGAAATTATCTCGAAAAAGCTTACGTATCCAAAAGTCGGTAGAAAGGATACCTTTTTATGGGACTTTTTTAAAAATTTATTGTATGATTATTCTGAATATTAAAAAGGGGGATACACATGCGTACACAAGAACAAATCGCAAACTTATTTCGAAATTTTTCAATAAAGGAATGTAAAGGGTCAAGTGACTTATATGAATATTTATCAATGAAAATTGCTGAAGATGAGGAAGTACTTACACTATCGTCCTATGCTCAGGTAGGTCAACCAGTCCCAAACTTATTATTAGGTGCAGTACATTATTTATTGTTAGCAGGGAAAGAACATCATGTAAAAACGTATTATAGTAGCTTAGTTGAACATGCTAATACGGATTTAGATCAAGCTTTTGATCATTTTAAAGATTTCTGTAAAATGTACAGAGAAGAAATGATTAATTTATTACAAACGAAACTCGTTCAAACGAATGAAGTAAGACGATGTGCGTACTTATATCCAAGTTTCAGTTACATATTTAACAAAGTGAATAAACCGTTAGCGTTAATAGAAATTGGGACAAGTTCTGGATTACAATTATTTTGGGACCAATATAGCTATTCGTACGGTACAGATGAAACGTACGGAAATATAAACTCGAATGTACATGTAACTTCTGAAATAAGAGGGGAGAATGTGCCTCATTTATTAAAAGAAAGTCCACCTGTCGTAGAAAGAATTGGACTAGATTTACATGTAAATGATTTACATAGTAACGAAGATTATTTATGGCTACGTGCACTTGTTTGGCCAGAACATAAGGAAAGGCTTGAACTCTTTGACCAAGCTGCATCTTTAGTAAAAAATAAATCTGTTCAATTAATAGAAGGAGACGGTGTAGAGTTATTACCATCTATTATTGAACAAATAAGTGAAGATGCTGTTATCTGCATTTTTCATACACACGTCGCCAATCAAATACCTGAACAAGTAAAACGTAAGCTAGAAAAACAAATCCAAGAAATCGGTGCAAAGCGTGATGTATTCCATCTTTATAACAACATGTGGGACCGGGACTTTCATATTGATTATTATATTAACGGAAACGAATATCGTGAAACGGTTGGAGAAACGGAAGGGCATGGGAGATGGTTTAGCTGGAAGCTTGGGAAGAAGATGCCTTGTTAGTATTTCTTCAAAATAAAAAATAGCTGATGGAGATATTCCATTAGCTATTTTTTATTAAACTGATTGGGAATCAAAGTGATGATTTCATTTTTCTAATGTAATTATTAAATGAGGGATTTCTAAGCCAAGTTGTATATCGGTAACTTTTTTCTTCTCGTTTCAAATAATATTCTATATTCATCTTTCTCAGAATAATCCTCAAATTCATCTTCATTTTTTAGCAATCGTAAGTTTATTTTTGGCGGGAATTACGACATGAAACGTTTATAGAAGATAAGGCGACTTATAAAATATAGAATTAAGAATAAGAATTTGATAGTATTGGAGTAAGGAGTTTTAATAACAGTATATTAAGTCGTATTAATATATCTGTTGCGAATGCTTTCATTAAATCTCTTATTTTAATGGGAGTATTTGATAGAATTCAAAAAATATAATGGAGGTTAATATGAAAAAAGTAATTGGCGCAGCAACAGCAACTGTTTTCGGATTGGGAGCATTTACTACAACTGCTACTGCAGAAACGATCGTAACAGCAGATGTACTCAACGTACGTGAAAAACCGACTACAGAATCAAAAGTGGTCGAAAAAGTAAAAAACGGGGAAGAGTTAAAAGTCATCAATACCGAAGATGGCTGGTCAAAAATTGAGTTAAATGGTAAAGAAGTATTTGTAAGCTCGGAGTTTACTAAAGATATTTACCATGTAACAGCAGATTTGTTAAATGTACGTTCTGAATCAAACACAGAATCAAAAATTCTTGGCAGACTGAAAAAAGATGATGTAATTGAATCAACGAAGCAAGTAAAAGACGGATGGCTACAATTTGAGTATAAGGGAAAAACAGCTTATGTAAATGTTTCTTTCTTATCAAGTAAAGCACCAATTGAAAAAAAGGCTGACGAGAAAACGAAGCAAGTAGCGAAAGTACAAAAATCGGTGAAAGCTAAGGAAGAAGCTAAAACACAGAAGATAACAAAGGCAAAAGAAACAATAAAACCTAAGGAAGAAGTGAAAGTGCAAGAAGTAGCGAAACCTAAGGAAGAAGTGAAAGTGCAAGAAGTAGCGAAACCTAAGGAAGAAGTGAAAGTGCAAGAAGTAGCGAAACCTAAGGAAGAAGTGAAAGTGCAAGAAGTAGCGAAACCTAAGGAAGAAGTGAAAGTGCAAGAAGTAGCGAAACCTAAGGAAGAAGTGAAAGTGCAAGAAGAAGCAAAAGCTAAGGAAGAAGCGAAAGTACAGGAAATAGCAAAGGCTAAGGAAGAAGTGAAAGTGCAAGAGATAGCCAAAGCTAAAGAAGAAGCAAAAGCACAAGAGATAGCCAAAGCTAAGGAAGAAGTAAAAGCACAAGAGATAGCCAAAGCTAAGGAAGAGGCGAAAGCACGAGAAATAGCAAAGGCTAAAGAAGAAGCAAAAGCACGAGAAATAGCCAAAGCTAAAGAAGAAGCAAAAGCGCAAGAAATAGCCAAAGCTAAGGAAGAGGCGAAAGCACGAGAAATAGCCAAAGCTAAGGAAGAGGCGAAAGCACGAGAAATAGCCAAAGCTAAGGAAGAGGCGAAAGCACGAGAAATAGCAAAGGCTAAGGAAGAAGCGAAAGCACGAGAAATAGCCAAAGCCAAGGAAGAGGCAAAAGCACGAGAAGCACTAAAGGCAAAAGAAGAGTCTAAAAATAACGCGCAGTCTGCTAAACGTGAATTAACGGTGGTGGCGACAGCATATACTGCTGATCCGAGTGAGAATGGTACATATGGTGGACGCGTTTTAACTGCGATGGGGCATGATTTAACGGCTAATCCAAATATGAGAATTATCGCAGTAGATCCGAAAGTAATCCCATTAGGATCTAAAGTATGGGTAGAAGGTTATGGAGAAGCAATCGCTGGAGATACCGGAAGTGCAATTAAAGGTAATCGCATTGATGTATTAATGGGTTCAAAAAGTAAAGCGATGAATTGGGGAAGACAAACTGTTAAAGTGAAAATTTTATAATTTATATAGTTTTCTAGATAGAAGTCAGTTTTCTTTATTGAGGCTGGCTTTTATTTTTTTTTCGAAATATTCTTGTAGTTGCTTTGCGATTGTTGTTTTACCGCTTGCAGAGTTTCCTCTAAGGATGATTTAAGTATAGGATTAGACATAATATATTCCCCCAACGTAAATGATTATATAGAAAATTTTAATAAATGAAACATAGAAAGTGTATAATTAATAGGATGCAAATAAAAAAGGTGGGGGCTAAATGGAAACGAAATTAAATAAGGCGCAGCCCATTTGGAAACGAACATGGTTTCGCTATCTTGGGGCATTTATAATTGTACAATTGTTGTTTATTATTTGTGAAGTAACTGCATGGGCACCAAACTTTAGACCTGGCGGAGAATTTTTTAATAGAGTATTAAATTCTCAATTTTTCACAGAATGGTTCACGCCATATAAAATCCCTCATTTTAATATATTTACAGCTTTTTTTGCGATTACATTGTTACCATACGCATTAATAAGTGCAATTAAAGATTTCACTACTAGAAAAAATATAAATAATTAAAAAGAGGTATTATATGCTATTTCAAAAAGATAATGTATCGGTTAGGTATGTAGTAGAAGAGGATGCACCAACCATTTCAAAATGGTTAACAGACCCAGAAGTGTTGCAGTATTATGAAGGACGAGATAATCCGCAATCAGTAGAAATGGTACTGGATCATTTTATACATAATCCAAATAGTCATGAAAAAAGATGCTTAATAGAGTTTGATGGTATGCCGATCGGTTATATTCAAATGTATCCAGTTGATTCAGAGTGGAAAACTTTATATGACTATGAAGCATCACAAAATGTATGGGGAATGGATCAATTTATCGGAGAACCCGCTTATTGGGAAAAGGGCATTGGAACTAAACTTGTTCAGGCAGCAATTACATATATTATGGAGAACACGGGAGCAAAAGCAATCGCAATGGACCCGAAAGTAAATAATGAACGTGCAATAAAGTGTTATGAAAAATGCGGATTTAAAAAGGTAAAGATTTTAAAAGAACATGAACTGCATGAAGGGGTATTAGAAGATTGTTGGATGATGGAATATAAACAAAGGGAGCTGCGCGATATGAAAAAAGCATTATTAGTAATCGATGTGCAAGCAGGTATGTATACAGCAAAAATGCCGGTACATAATGGGGAAAAGTTTTTACAAACATTACAAGAGCTTATTGAGAAATGCCGTTCAAATGATATTCCGGTAATTTATGTGCAACATAATGGACGGAAAGACCATCCGTTAGAAAAAGGTACAGACGGGTGGAAAATCCATGCGGCAATTGCTCCACTAGAAGGGGAGTGTGTGGTTGAAAAAACGACTCCAGATTCATTCCACAAGACGAACCTAAAAGAAGTATTGCAAGACAAGGGAATCGATCATGTTATCATTTCAGGAATGCAAACGGAGTACTGTGTGGATACGACAACGCGAAGAGCGTGTAGTGAAGGGTATAAAGTAACGTTAGTGAGCGATGCACATAGTACGTTTGATACAGAGGTGTTACGTGCTGAAGACATTGTGAAGCATCATAACGTAGTGTTTGGAGCGTTTGCTAATGTTGTTACGTTAAAAGATTTGAAAGAAACTGTCTCTAAATAAGAGGCAGTTTTTTATTAGAGGAAATCGTGTCAAATAATGTCGGTAAGTCGATATCCTTTGTCGAAACGTCGATATATTGCAATAATCGTTGATATATTTGAAAAATCGTTCATATAATTTCACGTACCATAATGAAAACACAAAAAAAGAGCACCACATAATTAAAAAGGGCGCTCCTGCATCAAAATATTACTTCTTCTTATCTTTATCCAATATATTCTGTTCTTCCGCAAACTCCGTACCATATGCGAAGCGGCGATTAATACGAATATTATCGTTATGGTGCCTTGTGTGAGAGCCAGAGAAACGATGAACGATTACTTCAGATAATGTAAAGACAATCGCGGAAAGGATGCTTCCCCATGCAATTTGCATATAGTTGTCTAATAAAATATTACCGAAAATCCATACGCTTAAATACGTTAGTAAGAAATCCGACATAATGGCACCAGTATTGCCAATTCGATTTAATATGATTTTATCAACGAACATATAAGATACGATTGTTACAAAGAGACTAAATGAAATAATTTGGACGAACGTTGCAGGGAAAAATAAAGCGAGTCCAATACTAAATGCGATAATGCACGATATAAACTTGATAAGCACTACTGTGAAATCATTCAAAATTTACACCTCCGATTTATACATAGTTTTACAATAAATTCTGAAGTTCATACATTGTAACGGATTTATTTACATAAAACTTTTTCATGTTCGGAATTTAGTCTAAATATTATAAAAATAAAGAAAAAATGTTATAGTAAAATGAGGGTATATGACATTTTTAGGTAAGGGGGAATCCTGGGTGTGGATTACTTCAGAAGTAGAAATTCCAGACGAGTTAATTGATCATCTTGAACAAGGAAAGTTAGTATTATTTGTTGGAGCGGGAGTTTCTATGAAAGGGAAATCAAACTTACCGAATTTTGATGATCTTGTTGATGAAATTGCGAAAACATTATATGTAGAAAAACGTGAAATAACAGAACCACATGATTATTATCTTGGTAAAATTGCGAAAACAAAAGATGTACATCAAGTTGCAAGAGATCTAGTTCATATAGAAAAGTCAAAACCGAATCCGCTTCATTATGCAATTCCGAGGTTGTTTCCTTTGGACACAGAAGTTCGTATTGTAACGACAAATTTTGATCGACATTTTACAACTGCGATAAAAGAAATGAATAGAGAATTAAACGTATATTACGCACCTGCGTTACCTACAGGTAGAGCATTTAAAGGACTTGCTTACATACATGGCAATATAGAACAAGAAAAAGAAGCGTTAATTTTAACAGATGGTGATTTTGGAAGGGCTTACTTGACAGAAGGATGGGCAAGAAGGTTTTTAGTTGATTTATTCTCGAATTATACCGTTTTATTCGTTGGATATAGCCATAATGACCCAGTAATGAAATATTTAGCAACTGGTTTACCACCAAGTACAAGACGTTATGCATTTGTCGCACAAGGGGAAAATACGTACCACTGGGAGCATTTAGGAATACGGCCGATTGTATATCCGAATAAAGGTAATAATCATCAATCTCTCGTTAAAGCAGTAAAACGATGGGCGGAGTTAATGGGGGATAATTATATTACAAAACGAATGCGAATTCGTGACATAGTAACAGTACCGCCGTCAGTAGAGCAGGAACAATTATCATACATAAAACAATCTATAAAAAAAATTGAAACAGTCCGCTACTTCGTTGAATTTGCTCACGATTATGAATGGGTGGAATGGCTTGAAGCGGAAGGGAAATTACAAAATTTATTTTTAATTACATCAAACTATAATGAAGTAGATGAATTACTTGCAAAATGGTTAGTGGAACAATTTCTTTTTAGTCATCAAAAAGAATTATTTCAATTAATTTTTAAAAATCATTCTAAACTATCTCCGTTATTATGGAGAACAATTTGTAGCTACTTAAACGAAACGAAAATGAAAATGGACCCGTTGTTGTTTGCAAGGTGGACACTGCTTTTATTAGAAACAGCTGAAAAAGATAGTAAATCGATCGAAACAATTTCTTACTTACTGCAAAAATGTTCTTTTCCTGAGCATAAAGAAATCGCTTTATTGTTACTAACGTTTATTTTGGACGGCAAACTTAAGTTGAAGCGTGAAAGAAAGTGGGGAAATGATACCGGGGAATCAATAGAACTTGAGGAATCGAGTCGTTTACCCGTGTCTACATTTTCTTTTGTGGAGCAAATTTGGAATGAAAAGATGAAACCGCATATTTCCTATTATGCCGTTCCAATTATGATGATGGGAATAGAGAAGATGCGGATGTTATCACTAAGGCAAGCGGCACTGAAAAAAAGGGATAAGGAAAATGTGGAAAAAGAGTTTCAGCAAAATGATCTAGCGTTTTTAATTCAAATTGTAAAAGAATGTTTAACCTATCTATGTGAAAACGATGAGAAAAAAGCAAATTATTATATTACAGAAATGATAGAAGCAAACAGCGTACTTCAAAATCGAATTGCAATTGATGCGATGAATAAAAATGTATTTGTTAGCGCCGATGAGAAAATGAAATGGTTGTTACAGGAAGGAATTCTTTTAGATGTCACGTATAAACAAGAAGTTTTTCAACTTATAAAAAATCATTACGCACTCTCTTTAGAAAAAACAAAAGAAGAAGTCATTCAAATTGTACTGAAGGATCTTGCAGAGGAGAGGGCATTTGATGTTTGTTTCGTTTTAGATTTATTATTCAATTGTGATACAAATAGTCCATCTACAGCAAAAGGTTATGAGTTAATGAAGCAAAAACATCCTCACTTTCATTCTGATCGATACAGTGTACAAAAGAAAGAGGCCGCAGAACAAAGTATTACTTGTAATGTAACTGCCGATGGATTATTGCAACTAAAAGACGATGAAATTATGAAGCAAGTTCAGCAATTTTCTCAAGATGGTGTTTTTGAACAACGTCATTTTTTAGAGATGTTATCGAAAGCATGTAAATTGAATACAGAATGGAGTATTTCATTTGCATATCAATTAGTTGGAATGCACGAAATAAGTAATGAAGTATGGTTTGTTTGTATTAGGGAGTGGCGAAATAACCGAGGACTGACAAATGAACAAATACAAAAAGTTATTCCTCTATTACAGAAATTCGTTAGAAATACAGCTTTTCATTGGTTAATTAGTAGCTTTCTATATGAAATTAGTAATCGATTAGAAGAGTTAGAGGAAAATAGTATACGCAATGTGAAACGGTTTGCTTTTTCGGTATTCCCTCAAGTAATGAAAAGTGATACGGATTTTAAGCTTGGAAAACAAGATTTTTACAATGAATCGATTCAGCATCCTGTTGGGAAAATGACAGCTGTACTATTAAAACTGTTATCATATGATCATTTATACGATCGCAATGTGTATGAATATTTATTTTTATTTGAAGAACAAGTAAGAATTAGTACAGAACGAACAAATTTTATGTTAGCGCGTTTAGTAGCAGATATTACATTTCTTTATCATATTGAGAAGCAATGGTGCCGAAAATATTTGTTACCGTACTTAGAGTTAAAGAAGGAAAATGAGATCACGAAATATGCATGGGCCGGCTTGTGTTACACGCAAATCAATTTACCTTTATTTACAGAAATGAAGCAATTTATTAAGTATGCAGTAGAACATTTGGAAGTATTACATCCGCATACGAGGGAAGCTTTCTTAAAATGGCTCAGTTTTGTATTTATTAAATGTGTACTGTATTGGGAACAAAAAACAGACTGGTTATACCCTTTACTTACACGAGAAAATGAAGAAAATAAAATTAAGTTTATGCAGTTTTTATGCTATTACGTCAAAACGTTAAGCGCAAAAGAGCAACAAAAATTTTGGGCAGTTTGGCTCAGTATATTTTTGCGAGAACGACCGAAAATGGGTGAAATCACAGCTAGAGAATATGTAATGCTTTTACGTATTATTTTATTTATGGATGAAATAGTAGAAAGAGGGTTATCGATAATTTGTAAATCATTTTCGGACGTAGGTGGAAAGGGAAATCAAACGGAGTTAAAACAGTTATTTAATGAAATACTTGAGAAGACAGAGAGTATAAAAATGTATAAAGAGTTGTATGCAAACGTATTTTTTACTTTACTGCAAACGCTTCAGGAAGCGGATTTACTTGAAGCGGAAATCATTCAAATAAAAGAATTATTAATCGGGTATAGAGTAGAAAAATGTGTAATAAATGCAATAGATAATGAGATAATTCGCATCGGAATTGTTATGGAGAATTTACAAGAAGAAATGTAGGGCGAAAGTAGAATTTTAAAAAATATATAAAAAGTTGTTGACAGTGTTTTGAAAAGCGTTCTATAATACGAATCATACTTATTCAATTTCAAAAAACATTTGAATAAACAAAGTGCAATGAAGAGATCACAGTAGTGGTTAGTCTTACTGTAACAGAGAGCTGGTGGTTGGTGCGAACCAGTACAGGGATAATCATGAATTACAGTCTTGGAGCATCTTTTTCGTAGTAAAGATAGTATTTTCTTTATGAAGAAAAAGCGGTCAATTGATCGTTAACAGTGAAGAGAGGTAGACGGAAAGTTAGTCTACAACTAGGGTGGTACCGCGATAAATATCGTCCCTACTGATTTATTCAGTAGGGACTTTTTGTATTTTAGTGGCCCAACTTGAAAATTAAATATGTATGCGTTGAAAGGAAAAGCAGTAGTTGTTGTTTCCCTGTAACAGAGAGCTGGTGGTTGGTGTGAACCAGTACAAAAACAAGAGCGAATTACAGTCCTAGAGCATCTTTTTCGTAGTAAAGATGGTATATATCTTTATGAAGGGAAAGACGGTCAGATGATCGTTAACAATGAAGAGAGGTAGACGAAAGAAGTCTACAACTAGGGTGGTACCGCGATAAATATCGTCCCTACTGATTGGATCAGTAGGGATTTTTTGTACAAAAAAAGTGGGTTTTTAACTAGTGGATAGTGTCTTTGTACTAATTATTAGTTTAAAATAAGAAGAGGTATCGATTCCACTTTAAATTTGTATAATTGACCAGTTCAGAAAATAGAGAATTTTTCATTCTCTTACTATACTTTTAAAACATTAGAGGAGGATTTCCAAATGGCAAATCATGAATTAGATCAATTACGTAAACAGGTAGATGAAATTAACTTACAACTATTACACCTTTTAAACAAACGTGGTGAAATCGTTCAAAAAATTGGGGAGCAAAAGCAAGTACAAGGTACGAAACGTTTTGATCCAGTACGTGAGCGTGAAGTACTTGATATGATCGCAGAGAATAACGAAGGACCATTCGAAACGTCAACGGTTCAACATATTTTCAAAACAATCTTCAAAGCTAGCTTAGAATTACAAGAAGATGATAACCGTAAAGCATTACTAGTATCACGTAAAAAGAAACAAGAAAACACAATCGTTGATGTAAAAGGTGAATTGATTGGTAACGGCACACAAACGTTCATTATGGGACCTTGTGCGGTCGAAAGCTTAGAGCAAGTTCGCCAAGTAGGGCAAGCGATGAAGGACCAAGGCTTAAAATTAATGCGCGGTGGTGCTTTCAAACCGAGAACATCTCCATACGATTTCCAAGGTTTAGGAGTAGAAGGATTACAAATTTTACGCCAAGTAGCAGATGAGTTCGACTTAGCGATCATTAGTGAAATTTTAAATCCAAACGATGTTGAAATGGCATTAGACTACGTTGATGTAATTCAAGTTGGTGCACGTAACATGCAAAACTTCGATTTACTACGAGCTGTAGGTAAAGTTAACAAGCCGGTATTATTAAAACGTGGATTAGCAGCAACAATTGATGAGTTCATTAACGCAGCGGAATACATCATTGCACAAGGTAACGACCAAATTATTCTTTGTGAGCGCGGTATCCGCACATACGAAAGAGCAACACGTAACACATTAGACATTTCAGCAGTACCGATTTTAAAGAAAGAAACACATTTACCAGTTGTTGTTGACGTAACGCATTCAACTGGCCGTAGAGATTTATTATTACCAACAGCGAAAGCGGCTCTTGCAATTGGCGCAGATGCAGTAATGGCTGAAGTACATCCAGATCCAGCAGTTGCATTATCAGATTCTGCACAACAAATGGATATTCCAGAATTCCATAAATTCATGGAAGAGTTAAAAGGATTCAAAAATAAATTATCTTAATTTCATATCATATATGCGCTGAAGAGGAAACAGTAGTGGTTATCTCACTGTTAAAGAGAGCTGATGGTCGGTGTGAATCAGTACAAAGATAAGCATGAATTACAGCCTTGGAGCATCTTTTTCGTCAAGTTTTGATGGGAAAGACGGTCTAATGATCGTTAAAGAAGAAGAGAGGTAGACGAAAGAAGTCTACAACTAGGGTGGTACCGCGATGAACATCGTCCCTACTGAGCGCTCAGTAGGGACTTTTTTGTACAAAAAAATAGTAAAGGGGCAAGAGAAATGAGATACATTACAGCTGGAGAATCACATGGACCGCAGTTAACAGTTATTTTAGAAGGTGTACCAGCAGGTTTAACGCTGGCGGCGGAACATATTAATAAAGAATTATTAAGAAGACAAAAAGGGCACGGACGCGGAAGACGTATGCAAATTGAAACGGATACAGTTGAAATTGTAAGTGGTGTTCGTCATGGGATGACACTTGGCTCACCCATTACGTTAATCGTAAAAAATGATGATTTCAAACATTGGACGAAAGTAATGGGTGCAGAGCCAATTTCGGAAAAAGAAAGTAAAGAAATGAAACGTACAATTACGAAACCACGTCCAGGACATGCGGATTTAAATGGAGCAATTAAATATGGTCACCGTGATATAAGAAACGTATTAGAGCGCTCTTCTGCAAGGGAAACGACAGTTCGTGTAGCTGCTGGTGCAGTTGCGAAACAAATTTTAAAAGAATTAGGCGTGGAAATAGCAGGGCATGTACTTGAAATTGGCGGAGTAAAAGCAAAACATATTTCTAACTTGTCTATTGAAGAAATTCAAACAATTACTGAAAACTCACCAGTTCGATGTTTAGATAAAGAAGTAGAGCAAGAAATGATGAATGCGATTGACAACGCAAAAAGTAGCGGAGATTCAATTGGGGGCATTGTAGAAGTCATTGCAGAAGGCATGCCAATTGGCGTTGGTAGTTACGTTCATTACGATCGTAAATTAGATGCAAAACTTGCTGGTGCAATTATGAGTATTAATGCATTTAAAGGTGCTGAAATTGGTGTTGGTTTTGAAGCGGCAAGACAGCCAGGAAGTAAAGTGCATGATGAAATTTTATGGGATGAAGAACAAGGATACACGAGAAAAACGAATAATGCCGGCGGTTTAGAAGGCGGTATGACAACGGGAATGCCAATTGTCGTAAGAGGCGTAATGAAACCAATACCTACATTATACAAACCGTTAGCAAGTGTTGATATTGATACGAAAGAAGCTTTCCAAGCGAGTATTGAAAGATCTGATAGCTGTGCAGTACCAGCAGCAGGTGTAGTAGCTGAATCTGTTGTAGCATGGGAACTTGCACATGCACTAGTCGAACAATTCGGAAAAGATCGTATGGAATTAATTCAACAAAACATTACGCAACATAATAAATACGCAAAAGAATTTTAATAAAAAGGTGGTTTTAACATGCAAGTAAAAGATCAACTATCATCATTACAACCATATAAACCAGGTAAATCACCTGAACAAATGAAAGAAGTGTACGGAGATCATTCGTTTGTTAAATTAGCATCGAATGAAAATCCATTCGGCTGTTCACCACGAGTTTTAGATGAGTTGCAAAAATCGTGGTTGGATCATGCTTTATATCCTGACGGAGGTGCTACAACGCTCCGTCAAACAATTGCAAATAAGTTACATGTGCAAATGGAACAAGTACTTTGCGGTAGTGGTTTAGATGAAGTCATTCAAATAATAAGCCGTGCAGTACTAAAAGTAGGTGATAACATCGTAACGGCTGGAGCAACATTCCCACAGTATCGTCATCATGCAATTATAGAAGGTTGCGAAGTGAAGGAAGTTGCGTTAAATAACGGTGTATACGATTTAGACGAAATTTCTTCAGTAGTAGATAACAATACAAAAATTGTATGGATTTGTAATCCCAACAATCCAACAGGCACATATGTGAATGACCGAAAATTGACTCAATTCATTGAAGGGATTAGTGAAAATACGTTAATTGTCATTGATGAAGCGTACTATGAATACGTAACAGCAAAAGATTTCCCAGAGACATTACCGCTTTTACAAAAACATAAAAACATTCTTGTACTTAGAACGTTTTCTAAAGCGTACGGATTAGCTTCTTTCCGCGTAGGATATGCAATTGGACAGGAAGAGTTAATCGAGAGATTAAATGTCGTACGTTTGCCATTTAACGTATCTTCATTAGCGCAAAAAGCAGCGACGATTGCTTTTGGTGATGAGGAGTTTATTGAGGAAATAGTTCGTGTAAATACAGAGGGATTACAACAATACGAGAGCTTTTGTAAGGAACATGATATTCCATTTTATCCATCGCAAACAAATTTCATCTTCTTGCCAGTTGAGAATGCTGGAGAGATTTATGAAGCTTGTGCACACGCAGGATTTATTATTCGTCCGTTCCCAAATGGCGTCCGTATTACAGTCGGAACAAGGGAGCAAAATGAAGGAGTGATTTCAGTGTTACAACAACACTTTGAAAATAAAAAAAGAAAGTCTCGAGATGAGGCAAATGCATAAGAAGGTAGTATTAATTGGAACTGGTTTAATCGGAGGCTCTCTCGCATTAGCAATTAAGAAAGAGCACGATGTAACGATAACAGGTTATGATATATTTCAAGAACAAGTAGAGCGTGCAAAAGAATTACACGTAGTAGATGAAATAGCAGTAAATTTACAACATGCATGTGAAGAGGCACATTTAATTGTTTTTGCTTCACCAGTTGAAGAAACGAAGAAGTTATTACACAAATTAGCGTCATTTCGTTTACGAAAAGATGTTATTGTAACCGATGTTGGTAGCACAAAAGGAACAATTATGAATGAAGCGGAAGCTTTATTTTCAAAGGAAATTTCTTTCATTGGTGGACATCCGATGGCAGGTTCTCATAAAACGGGAGTTGAAAGTGCAAAAGCGCATTTATTTGAAAATGCATTTTATATTTTAACGCCAATGAATCATGTGCCAAATGAACCTGTGGAAGAGTTAAAAGATTGGTTAAAAGGAACAGGGTCACATTTCCTTGTTTTAAATACAGAAGAACATGATTATGTAACAGGGATTGTAAGCCATTTCCCGCATCTTATTGCCGCTGGATTAGTAAAGCAAGTGGAGAAACATGCAGGAGATAATCCACTTATTCATCAGCTAGCTGCTGGAGGTTTCAAAGACATTACACGTATCGCATCTAGTAGTCCGAAAATGTGGAGTGATATTGTTAAGCAAAATCGAGAGCATTTAATGGTATTATTAAAAGAGTGGATCTCTGAAATGGAAGATTTATATGATACAGTTTCTAGCGGAGATGCAGGCGAGATTCAAAACTATTTTGCGGATGCGAAAGAATACCGTGACTCTTTACCGGTAAGAAAGAGAGGGGCGATTCCTGCCTATCACGACTTATACGTCGATGTTTTAGATAAAGTAGGGGCATTGGCTCACATTACAAGTATTTTAGCGCGCGAAGAAATTAGTATTACGAACTTGCAAATATTAGAAGCCCGTGAAGGATTGCTTGGGGTATTACGTATTAGCTTCCAACGAGAAGAAGATCGTATGAAAGCAAAGCTAGCGCTTGGAGAAGAAAAATACCAAACGTATGAAACAATTTAAATGAGAAGGTGAAAACGTGAAGGAAAGAACAATACAACCTGTTAATAACGGATTAAATGGCAACATTACAATTCCAGGAGATAAATCGATTTCTCACCGCGCTGTCATGTTCGGTGCGATTGCAGAAGGAAAAACAACAATTAAAGGTTTCTTGCCTGGCGCAGATTGTTTAAGTACAATTTCTTGTTTTAAAGAAATGGGAGTAGACATCGTGCAAAACGGTGATGAAGTCACTGTAGTTGGTAAAGGATTAGAAGGTTTACAAGAACCGAAAGCTGTATTAGATGTTGGTAATTCTGGTACAACTATACGTTTAATGTCAGGAATTTTGGCAAATACACCATTTTTCTCTTGCGTACAAGGTGATGCATCTATTGCAAAAAGACCGATGAAACGTGTAACAAATCCATTAAAACAAATGGGTGCGAACATTGATGGCCGTGAAGAAGGAACGTTTACACCGCTAACAATACGTGGTGGAGATTTAAAAGCAATTGAATACACTTCGCCGGTAGCAAGCGCACAAGTAAAGTCAGCTATTTTACTTGCTGGCCTTCGTGCAGAGGGTGTAACAGCTGTTACAGAACCACATATTTCTCGCGATCATACGGAAAGAATGCTTGAAGCATTTGGCGTTAAAGTAACTCGCGAAGGAAAGACAGTGAAACTAGCAGGTGGACAAAAGTTAACAGCGACAGATGTTCAAGTACCAGGTGACGTATCATCAGCTGCCTTTTTCTTAGTAGCAGGTGCAATTATTCCAAATAGTAAACTAGTATTACAAAATGTAGGGATGAATCCAACACGTACAGGTATTATTGATGTTTTAGAGAAAATGGATGCTACGTTCACTGTAGAGCCAATTAACGAAGGAGCATCAGAACCAGCTGCAAACATTACAATTGAAACATCTTCATTAAAAGGAATCGAAATCGGCGGAGATATTATCCCTAGATTAATTGATGAAATTCCTGTAATCGCATTAGCGGCAACGCAAGCAGAAGGAATTACAGTAATTAAAGATGCACACGAATTAAAAGTAAAAGAAACGAACCGTATTGATACAGTGGTTGCTGAGTTAACGAAACTAGGAGCTCGCATAGAAGCAACTGATGACGGTATGATCATTTACGGAAAATCAGCTTTAAAAGGCAATACAGTAAATAGTTATGGTGATCACCGCATCGGAATGATGCTTGCGATTGCCGGCTGTCTAGCAGAAGGTAAAACAACAATTGAAGACGCAGAAGCAGTAGGTGTATCATACCCTACATTCTTCGAAGAACTTCAAAGGTTAACTAAATAAATGGATGAGAAGCAGATACAGGATGTATCTGCTTTTTTATATTGAATTTGTGTCGTTAAGTCTATATAATTTCATTCACCGCACTGTAATATTTTAAATTATGGTACAATTCAAATAAAGAAGGGGGAAAATCTATGAACGTTATACGATTAAAAGAAGATAAATTTAGAGAAGCATTACGCTTATCAGAATACGCTTTTCAATATAAAGTTGAAGAAGAACGAATACAACAACAACTTACAAAAATGAAGGAAAGTCATGAAGTATACGGTATTATGGAAGGTAATGACTTAGCTGCAAAACTACACCTTATTCCGTTTCATATATACATAGGAAAAGAAAAATTTAAAATGGGTGGCGTTGCAGGGGTAGCAACGTATCCAGAATACAGAAGAAGCGGATATGTGAAAGAATTGCTTCAACATTCTCTTCAAACGATGAAAAAAGACGGATATACAGTATCAATGTTACATCCATTTGCTGTTACATTTTACCGTAAATACGGCTGGGAACTTTGTGCGAATCTTCTCGTATGTCATTTGACAAAGAGTGATTTAGTTATGAAAAAACAAGTGAATGGTACTGTGAAACGTTTCAATAAAGAAAATCACCCAGAAGAAGTCGAGAAGCTTTATGAAACATTTGCAGAACGTTTTTCTGGTATGCTTGTTCGCAATGAAAAATGGTGGTTACAAGCTGTTTATGAGGATTTAACATTAGCAATTTACTACGATGAAAATAAAACTGCAGCAGGTTACATGTTATATAAAATAGAAAAATCTAAAATGACTGTAGAAGAATTCGTACCACTGCATAATGAAGCACGAAATGGTCTATGGAACTTTATTTGCCAACATGATTCTATGATTAAAGAACTTGAAATGACAGTAAGTGAAAACGAACAGTTGTTATATACATTGCAAGAACCACGTGTGAAAACAGAAATAAAACCATATTTTATGGGAAGAATTGTAGATGTAGAGCAGTTCTTAAAACAATATGAGTTGAACTGGAACAACGTACAGCAAGAATTAATCTTACATATTACAGATTCATTTGCACCGTGGAATAATGTATCAGTGAGACTTGCAAATTATGAAATAACAATTATAGAAGAACTGATGGATAAAGGGATCGAGCTAGATATAAATGCACTATCTACAATATTGCTTGGATACAAACGCCCATTAGAACTAAATGAATTAGAATTAATTAGCGGAAGAGAAGAGGAAATACAAGCGTTTGAGAAAATAGTTCCGGTACGAGATGCATTTATTTATGATTTCTTTTAAAAAATAGGGCTGTCCAAAATCAAATTTTGGGACAGCTTTCTCTTTGGGCGTCGGTTTTTGTCGGTAAGTTGATATATCCTGAAAATCGCTGATATAATTTTATTCACAAATAAGGGAATAAAATTACAACTATACGTAGTCACACACTTGACTTTTATTCCCTGTAATTTATAATTAAAAACGGAATGAATTTTCATTCCTGAAAATAGAGGTGGAAAAAATGGCTAAAAACAAACAAGAGGATATTTTTGATGCTGCGATGCAACTTTTTGCAGAGCGTGGTTACGATGGTACGACAATTCCAATGATCGCTGAAAAGGCAAAAGTTGGTGCGGGTACTATTTATCGCTATTTTGAAAATAAAGAGGCGCTTGTTAATTCATTATTTTCAAAAAGTATGTTACAGCTTTCTGAAATGATAAAAACGGATTTTCCTGTTGAAGCAAATATTCGTGAACAGTTTAGTCATACGTATAACCGTTTATTTGAATTTGCGAGAAATAATGTGGATGCTTTTCTGTTTACAAATTCTCACTGTGATAGTTATTTTCTTGATGAACAAAGCAAGAAAATATTTGATGATTTTATAGGCTTCTTTATGAATATTATAGAAGATGGGATTGTAAAAGGCTTACTCCGTCCGTTACCTCCAGTTGCTTTAATTATTATTGTATATCAACCGTTAGAAAAATTAATTAAAGTAATTGCAACAGGGCAATTAGAGTACTCAAAAGAATTAGTAAAAGAATTGGAAGAAAGCTCTTGGAACGCTATTAGAATCATTTGATTCTATAGCTTTATAAGGACAGGAATGAATATTCATTCCTAAATATAGTTAAAAAATGAGGGTAGGAGAGGGTATTTGTGTAACTAAAGGAATGAACATTCATTCCGAAAAAGTAGTTTAATAGAGTTTATAAAATAATGTAATAGAGTAATAGGAATGAATGTTCATTCCGGAATGGTATTTTAAAAAGGTGGGAATGAATATTCATTCCAAAACTAACATGAAATTTTAATCGCGGGAGATGATGCAAATGAGCAAGCTGAGAAATTGGAGAAGTTTATCTTTTCTATTGTGGATAGTTATTACCATTACAATGATCGTTACGATGCCTAATATGGATAAATTAGTGAAAGAAAAAGGGCACATTACGATTCCTAATACAGAACAAAGTAGTATTGCTGACAAAATGATAAAAGAAATGAATAAAGACGGGACAGAAAAGTATGAGATTATAGCAGTTTTTAATAGTGGTAGTAAAACAGCTTTAACGACTGAACAAAAAGAGGAAATAACAAAAACAATCAATGCTTTGCAAAATGAAAAAGAACAATTAGGAATTAAAGAAGTTGTTTCACATTTAGATAATAAAGAATTAGAGAAACAATTAGTTTCTAAAGATAATACGACTATTTTAACGCAAATATCGATAGATAAAAAACATGGTGAAATATCGAAAGTTTCAAATAATCTTCATAATAAAGTGAAAACGAAAGGGGTAAAAACGTACTTAACAGGAAGTGACTTAATCGCGGGTGATTTTCTTACATCTTCTCAAGAGGGCGTGAAAAAGACTGAAGTTATTTCAATTATTTTCATTCTAGTTATATTAATCATTGTATTTCGTTCACCGATTGTTCCTATTGTTTCTCTTCTTACTGTTGGGGTATCATATTTAGTTTCAATGGGGGTTATTGCTCATCTTGTAGATCAATTTAATTTTCCGTTTTCTAACTTTACACAAGTGTTTGTCGTTGTTGTCCTGTTTGGGGTAGGAACGGACTATAACATTTTATTATTTACGAGATTTAAAGAAGAATTAAGTAAACAAGAAAACGTATTTTTGGCTACGAAAGAAACATTTAAATCGGCAGGGAAAACTGTTTTATATAGCGGGATAGCAGTACTAATTGGTTTTGCATCTCTTGCTTTAGCGAGCTTTAAATTATATCAATCTACTTCAGCGGTAGCAATTGGTGTTGCAGTATTATTACTCGTATTAACTACGTTAAATCCGTTTTTCATGGTGCTTTTAGGAAAAGGGATGTTTTATCCCGTTAAAACATTTAAAGGTCATGAAGACAGTCGTCTATGGGGATTCTTTGCGAAAAACGCAGTAGTAAGACCATTTGTAGCTTTAATTATTGTATTTGTGATATCGATTCCTTTCATATTAAAGTATTCTAATACACTTAATTACAACGATTTATTTGAAGTAGATAATAAATATGAGTCGAAAATGGGGATTAACGTAATAGAAGAACATTTTCCACCTGGTTTTTCTTCACCAAGTACGTTAGTCATTCAATCGAATAACAAGTTAGATGAGGTGAGTTCGCTTCAAACTTTAGATGAACTAACTGATAAGATTTTGAAAGTGAAAGGTGTTTCAGAAGTATATGCACCGACACGTCCAACTGGTGATAGGATTAAAGAACTATATATAAATAAACAAGCGGGTGAACTAAATACAGATTTAGGAGATGCCAATGGTGGTATAAAGGAAATTAATGATGGATTAACTACTGCGAAAGATAAGATGGGTAATAAGAACTCAAATAGTCTTGCAAACGTTCAAAAGTTAATTGATGGAACAAATGAAGCGAAAAATGGTGTATCGGCATTAGGAACAGCTTTAAATCAACTATCAAATGGCATAAATGACGGAGCAAAAGGTGCGCAGCAAATTGAGAGTGGGTTAACTTCAGTAAATGAAAATATAAGTGTATTATCTCATGCAACTTCACAACTTCATGCTGGCTATACGCAGTTAGAAAAAGGTTTAAGTTCTTACGATCAATACTTCGAAAGTATTTCTCAAGCGATTGACGGTGCGAAGAAAGGTTATGAACAAATTGAAATGTTAATGACCAATTTCATTCAAACGAAACCAGAATTAGCAAATGATCCTAACATTCTGCAGACGATAGGAATTGCTAAAGAGGCTCAAAAGCAATTAGGTGGGCTGTCAAATGAATTAAATAAATTGAAAGCGCAGCACAATGCGGCGATGGGATCATTTAAAGAAGCGAATCAATCGTTATTGAAAGTGGATAACGGCTTAAAAGAAATGAGCAATGGAGTTACTAAGTTACAAAAAGGAGCAGCTGATCTTAAAAATGGATTAAATGAAGGAGCAACAGGTTCAAAACAAATTGCAAACAAGTCATTGGAGTTACAAACCGGATTAACGAAAATAAATGATGGGCAAGGACAGCTATTAACAGGGCTGAAAGACTTGCAAGAACAGATGGGACAATTACAATCAGGACTATCTAAAAGTACAGAAGGCCTTGAAAAGGTAAGTAATGGCCTAGGGGATGCTCAGAAATATTTAGGAGAACTAAATGAATCAAAAAGCTCTGAGAAATTTTATATTCCAAAAGAAGTTTTGGAGGGAGAAGATTTCCAAAAAGCTTTGAATACGTACATGTCACATGATAGAAAGACTGCTAAAATGACAATCATTTTAGACGTAAATCCGTATTCAAAAGAAGCGATGCCAATTATTCAAGAACTCAATAAAACGATAGATGGTACTTTGAAGGGGACGGAATTAAATCATGCGAAAACAGCAATCGGAGGAACGACAGCTAGAAACGTTGATTTAAAAGAAGTAACTGGGCAAGATTTCTTACGTACAGCTACAATTATGTTAATTGGAATCGCGATTGTATTAATTGTGATTACACGTTCATTATTAAACACCATCTTTATTATGGGATCGTTACTATTAGCTTACTTTGCATCATTAGGGATAAGTGAACAAATTAGTACGCATATTTTACATGTAGATTCATTAAGCTGGAATGTTCCATTCTTTAGTTTCATAATGATTGTCGCTTTAGGAGTGGATTATAGTATTTTTGTAATGATGAGATACAATGAGTTAGAAGGGGACCCAGCGACGAAAATTGTAATTGCTTCTCGTCATATCGGAGGAGTCGTATTATCAGCGGCACTTATTTTAGGTGGTACATTTGCTGCATTAATCCCTTCAGGTGTATTAACGCTTATACAAGTAGCATCCGTAGTTGGTGTTGCACTGTTACTATTAGCTATTATTGTGATGCCGATATTGCTACCTGCTTTAATAGGCTTAACGAGTAAAATGAAGAATTATGCAAAGAAATTAAGTGAAAGGAAATAAAAGAATCGCCTTTTAAAAGTAACTGTTTCAGTTATGGGAGAGAACATATAAAATAACACACAAATTAGGGATGTAAATCACATATGATTTAGCATCCCTTTTTTAATTGGTATTACATTGTTTAAGTACTTTTATATAGTAAAATTGCAAAGGAAGAGAAAAAGAAAACAGTAAAAACAGCAGCGCAACGATTGGGGATTACTGACAAAGTATTTGGTTTAAAAGATATAATTTACTTTAGATAGTTCACTCAAATAATGGTGGACTATCTTTTTTTAAAAGATAAATGGAAAATTTATGTTAAAATAATGATAGAGATTGTGAAAAAATGTTCTTAAGTTAACGATCAGGCTAATTTAAGAAGGATTTTTTAAAGGAAATGTTGAATATCGTATTTTGAAGGAGTGATTGCAGTGGAGTAAGTAATTTTTTAAATCTTAGTTAAATACTTTGAGGGAAGGGATTTATAGCTATGAATACAAAACTAATAATAGTAGAAGGTTTACCTGGATTCGGAAAATCGACCACTGCAAAGCTAATAAATGAAATTCTAAGCCAAAATAAAATTGAAGTTGAACTATTTTTAGAGGGGAATTTGAACCACCCAGCCGACTATGATGGTGTATCTTGTTTTAATAAATTTGAATTCGATAGATTAGTATCTAACAGTGGAGATTTTAAAGAAGTTCTTCTTAAAAGAGTTTTAAAAAAAGGAAGCAATTATTTATTACCATACAGAAAGATAAAAAATGAGTTTGGTGACCAGTTTTCGGACGAATTATTTAACGATATTTCAAGAAACGATATATATGAATTACCATTCGATAAAAATGTTGAATTAATTGCTGACAAATGGAATGACTTTGCTGAAATTGCTCTAGAAGATAATAAGGTTTATATTTTTGAATGTTGTTTCATACAAAATCCATTAACGATTGGGATGATTAAATACGGTGAACAAAAAGAAAAAATAATAAATTATGTAATGAAAGTTGCAAAAATCATAGAGAATCTAAATCCAATGTTATTCTATGTAGAACAAGATGATCTTGAATTTTCATTTAGGAAGGCATTAAAAGAAAGAAATCCAGAATGGTCCACAGGAATTGTCGACTATTACACGAACCAAGGCTATGGGAAAGAACATAAACATTCAGGGGTAGAAGGAGCGATAAAAGTTCTTGAAGCTAGAAGGAATTTAGAGTTAGAAATATTCGATATGTTAAAAATGAAAAAAGAAAAAATCAATAATACAAAATATGAAATTGACTCATATAGGTCAATGTTAAAAGATAAGTTAACAATACAAATGGTGAAATAGCTTTTTACACTACCTGGTGCTTTAGTTGGAGAAGGAAATGAAAACGCTCAGAATATTTTCTGAGCGTTTTAGTTTGCTATTTATAATGCGAAATGCATGCAAATTATTGTATTATTTCAATTGATAAACATAATACTCCAATTATAAATGTTTTTTCAAAATGAATCCTCTTTAAAACGTGTATGTAACTTTAATATAATTAAAAACAAAGGTTTTATTCGAGTTTGGAAAGAAAGGAATAGCAATCAACCGTTGCTATTCATCCAGCTTCTACTATATAATAGCTATAGTCTACAATAATTGAGTCGTAATATGCGATTTTTTAAGACAATCGGTGAGAAAACGCTGAAATAAGCGGTATTAGTAGGAGGACACAAATGATTACAGTAAGTAACGTTAGTTTGCGTTTCGCGGATCGCAAATTGTTTGAAGATGTTAACATAAAATTCACGCCAGGTAACTGCTACGGTTTAATCGGAGCAAACGGTGCTGGTAAATCAACGTTTCTAAAGATTTTATCTGGAGAAATCGAACCATCAACAGGTGACATACATATTACGCCAGGCGAGCGTCTAGCAGTATTAAAACAGAACCACTTTGAATATGAAGAGTTTCCAGTATTAGAAACTGTAATTATGGGTCATACTCAACTTTATAAAGTAATGCAAGAGAAAAATGCCATTTACATGAAAGAAGACTTTAGTGATGAAGATGGTATGCGTGCTGCAGAACTTGAAGGTGAGTTTGCTGAGCTGAACGGTTGGGAAGCTGAGTCAGAAGCTGCAATCCTTCTTAAAGGTTTAGGTATTGGTGAAGACCTTCATGATAAGAAAATGTCTGAGTTAACTGGTGCAGAGAAAGTAAAAGTATTACTTGCTCAAGCTTTATTCGGTCAACCTGATATTCTATTACTAGATGAGCCTACCAACCACCTGGACTTAAAAGCGATTCAATGGTTAGAAAACTTCTTAATGAACTTTGAAAATACAGTTATCGTTGTATCCCATGACCGTCACTTCTTAAATAAAGTATGTACGCACATGGCTGATCTTGATTTCGGTAAAATTCAACTTTATGTTGGTAACTATGACTTCTGGTATGAGTCAAGCCAATTAGCTTTAAAATTAACACAAGATGCTAATAAGAAAAAAGAAGAGAAAGTAAAAGAGTTACAGAACTTCATTGCGCGCTTTAGCTCAAACGCATCTAAAGCGAAACAAGCAACTTCTCGTAAAAAATTATTAGATAAAATTACATTAGATGATATTAAGCCATCATCTCGTCGTTACCCATTCGTTGGCTTCACACCAGAACGTGAAGTAGGAAATGACTTATTAACTGTTGAAGGTCTTTCTAAAACAATTGATGGTGAAAAAGTGTTAGATAATGTGTACTTCACTTTAAATAAAGGTGATAAAGTTGCATTTATCGGTCGTAACGATATTGCGATGACGACATTATTTAAAATCCTTATGGGTGAAATGGAGCCAGATAGTGGTTCATTTAAATGGGGCGTTACAACATCTCAATCGTACTTCCCAAGAGATAACTCTAAATACTTTGAGAACAGTGACTACAACTTAGTTGAATGGTTACGTCAATTCTCTCCACAAGATGAGTCAGAAAGCTTCTTACGTGGTTTCTTAGGCCGTATGTTATTCTCAGGCGAAGAAGTTAAGAAGAACGTTTCAGTACTATCTGGAGGCGAAAAAGTTCGTTGTATGTTATCTAAAATGATGTTAAGTGGTGCAAACGTTATTACACTTGACGACCCAACGAACCACTTAGACCTTGAGTCTATCACTGCATTAAACAATGGTTTAATTGCATTTAAAGGTACAATTTTATTCACATCACATGACCATCAGTTCGTACAAACAATTGCAAACCGCATTATCGAAGTAACGCCAAACGGTGTAATCGATAAAGAGGCTACTTACGATGAGTTCTTAGAAAATGAAGAACTTCAAAAACAAGTAGATGCAATGTACAAAGGTCAATAATAAATGATGAAAAACCTCGATCTCGTTATGAGAGCGAGGTTTTTTATAATCCATTATTTTTATGGATAGCGAATAATTATTCAAGGATAACTTTATTGGAGGGAAGAGATTTGGATGTTGCACATAGAAGAATTGCTGAAGCATAAATAACTGAATGAAGAAATAATATATATCGAAAAATTAAATGCTATCTATTGTGAATTTCATTATATTACATTAATGTTCCAGAACTGGAGACATATTTATTTGCGAAGTAGTGAATAAAGGTTTATAGTATGTGATGTCATAATTAGTGGATGAATCTTGGGAGAAAACAGGAAATGTTACAAATTTATTTTGTTAAATAGAAACCAAGGTCAAAATGTCTAAAAAGAAATAGTTGAATAAATACTAGCTTCAAATTATAATTACTAGTATTCTTCATATAGTTAAATATATAAAATCTATTTGAAGATAAAAAATTGAATAGAGAGACAGACTTATAAAAAAAATAAGCCTTGGATGATCAAAAGAGGTGGAGAAATGAAACAATTCTTATTAAAGAGCAAAAGCGTGCTAAGCAATCATTTTGGATTCTTTCTGTTTGCCGTTATTTTATTTTGGCTCAAAACATATGCGGCTTATGTAACAGAATTTAATTTAGGTATTTCAAACACAATCCAAAAATTCTTGCTGTTTTTCAACCCGCTTAGTTCAGCAGTTCTATTTTTAGGACTTGCATTATTTGCAAAAGGGAAACGATCTTATATTTGGTTAATTGTTATCAACTTGTTATTGTCGATTCTTTTATACGCAAACGTCGTATACTATCGCTTTTTCAGTGACTTTATTACGTTCCCGACATTAACACAAACGAATAACTTTGGAGATTTAGGTGGTAGTATTATTGCGTTGTTACATCTTTATGATCCGCTATACTTCTTAGATACAATTATTTTAATTGTGTTAGTAGCAACGAAATTTGCAAATCCAAAACCAATTCGTGTTGCGAAACATAAATTATCTTTAGTATTTGTAGCAGGTATTTTATTATTCAGTGTTAACTTAGGACTTGCAGAATCTGACCGTCCTGAATTATTAACAAGAACATTCGATCGTAATTATATTGTGAAATATTTAGGGGCATATAACTATACAATTTATGATGGAATCCAAAGTGCGAAAGCATCAACAGAACGAGCATTAGCTGATGGAGATAATATGACAGAAGTAAGAAATTATTTGACATCAACTTACGCTAGTCCAAACCCTGAGTATTTCGGTAAAGGAAAGGGAATGAACGTAATCTATATTCATTTAGAGTCATTCCAAAACTTCTTAATTGACTATAAATTAAATGGTCAAGAAGTAACGCCGTTCTTAAATTCATTTACAAAAGATGCGAATACACTTTACTTTGATAACTTCTTCCATCAAACAGGACAAGGGAAAACGTCTGATGCGGAGTTTATGTTAGAGAATTCTATGTTTGGTTTACCACAAGGATCTGTATTTACAACGAAATCTCATAACACATATCAATCAGCACCAGCAATTTTAGGACAACAAGGATACACATCAGCAGTATTCCACGGTAACTATAAAACATTCTGGAACCGTGATGATATTTATAAATCATTTGGTTTTAATAAATTCTTTGATGCTTCATACTATGATATGAACGAAAAAGATGTAGTAAACTATGGATTAAAAGATAAACCATTCTTTAATGAATCCATTCCGTTATTAGAGACATTGAAACAACCGTTCTATACGAAGTTTATTACGTTATCGAATCATTTCCCGTATCCAATTGATAAAGAGGAAGCGACAATTGAACCAGCGAACACAGGTGACTCGTCTGTAGATACGTATTTCCAAACAGCACGTTATTTAGACGAATCTGTAAAAGGTTTCATCGATTACTTGAAACAATCTGGTTTATACGATAATTCTATTATCGTTATGTACGGAGACCATTACGGTATTTCAGATAATCATAACGCAGCAATGTCAAAAGTAATGGGTAAAGAAATTAACTCGTTTGAAAATGCACAGTTACAGCGTGTACCTTTAATCGTTCGTGTACCAGGTGTGAAAGGTGGCGTACAACATCAATACGGTGGTGAAATTGATGTTCTTCCAACTCTTTTACACTTACTTGGAACAGATACAAAAGATTATGTTCAATTTGGTTCAGATTTATTATCACCAGATCATAAACAAGTCGTTGCGTTCCGTAATGGTAACTACGTAAGTCCAACAGTTACTGCATTAAACGGCAAATACTATGATACAACGACTGGAAAACCAGTAGAATTTACAGACGAAATAAAACAAAATGAACAAATGGTTCAAAAATCACTAAAATACTCTGACCAAGTCGTAAATGGTGACTTATTACGATTCTACACACCGGAAGGATTTACACCGGTTGATCGTTCGAAGTACAACTATAACCATCGTGATAAAAATAAAACGAAGGTAAAGACGACTGAAGATGGGGAAACGAAATAAATATTAAAAAGCGCTACTCATATGAGTGGCGCTTTTGTTTATAAATAGAACGTTGTTATTATATAGAAACATCTTTAGTCTTTTGTTTCATCTTTCCAAAGAACACTACACCAGCAATGACAATAATGATGAATGCCCATTTAATGAAAGGGTTACTTTCGAAAAATGCAGTGAACCACTTTTCATCCACAATCATTTTCGCGGCAGTATAAGCTAAAACAGCTGCTCCAATTGTAATAATGATAGGATAACGGTCGACCCATTTTAAAATTAATGTACTGCCCCAAACTACTACTGGAATTGAAACCAATAGCCCGATGATCACTAAAGAAAAATTGCCATGCGCAGCTCCAGCAACAGCGAGGACATTATCAATGCCCATTAATGCATCAGCAATGATAATGGTTTTAATAGCAGACCAAAAACCTTCTTCTGCTTTAATATCATGATCTTTACCTTCAGCAATTAATTTGTAAGCGATCCATATAAGAAGTACACCACCAATTAGAAGTAGCCCTGGTATTTTTAACAACCAAACGACAACTAAAGTAGCGAGAGCTCTAATCGCGATTGCCCCGATAGTTCCCCATATAATTACTTTCTTTTGTTGATCTTTCGGTAATCGTCTTGCTGCTAATCCAATTACAATGGCATTATCACCCGCTAAAACTAAATCAATTACAATAATGGCAAGCAAGGCTGACAAATATTCAGCTGAAAGAAAATCCATATACATATCACTCCTTAAGAGTAATATGTGCTAAGCTACTATACAGTATTAAAAATTCTGAGGGGTAATATTCATGTTTTGTTGAAAAGGAACAGAAAGGGGAATAATAGCATTAAACACAGGCATAAGAAATTTTCAAAGCACAATCTTTGCACTGCAGAAAAACAAAAATTTGGACTTATATTTAGAAGCAATAATAGATATTATATTAATAGAAAGCGATTTCAAAAAATCTAAATTTGCAAAGTTAGTATCTATACTTGCAAGTCAATTAGTGAACAAGTATAGAAAGGGTGTACACCAAATATGATATTAGATACTCGAAGTATAAATATTTTGCAACAAATTATTCAAGCAGAAGGTTATGTGCCTATAAATCAACTAATTGATGTAATTCAAGTTTCTAAACGAACGCTTTATTATGATATTAAGAAGATTGACGATTGGTTACAAGAGGAAGGATTACATTCTATTGAATATATACGACACTTAGGTTATTGCTTAAATAAAGAAACGAAACAAATGATAGTAAAAAAATTAAATGAGTGTGTGATTAATCAATATGAATATTCTCCGAAAGAAAGAAAAATATGGTTAATATTATATTTGCTAATACAGGAAAAAAGAATTTTATTGGAAGACTTAATAAACCTTTTGCAGGTAAGTCGTAATACTGTACTTGCAGATTTGAAAAAGCTAAAAGTAGAGTTAAATAAGTATAACTTATCTTTACATTTTGGTCGTAAGGAAGGATATCAAATCGTTGGAAATGAACAGAGTAAACGAAATTTATTAATTTTAAGCCTCTCTCAAATTATTTGCCAACATAGCTGGGAGTATTTAATATCACAAGTAAATTATATTATGTGTGATATGGGAAGTGAAACAGATACTCTTGCACGAGAAACATTATACACTATAAAAAAAATTCTTGCGAATTGTGAAGAGTTTTTAGGTGTCCAATATACAGATGAGGTACTAGAAAATTTAAGCGTTTACATGTATTTGTTCCATAGACGTATTCTAAAAGGTAAGTGCGTCGAGATGGAAGAAGCTGAAAAAAATGTTCTGCAAGATTCAAAGCAATTTGAAGCTGCAAAATATATAGCAAAGCAGTTTGAACGAGCGTTTATTGTTAAATTTCCAATAGATGAAATCTATTATATTACGACTCATTTGTTAGGTGCAAAAGTAAATTATCAGGAAAATATTTATGAGAAAAATAATATGGATGAAATACATTCAATTGTTGACCGCATGATTACAGATTTTCAACACTATGCTTGTGTTTTATTTCAAGACTTTAATGGGTTGTTTACTGATCTATATTTGCATATGAAACCTGCATTTTATCGTGTGAAGTATGGAATAGAAATTGAAAACCCATTACGAAATACAATTCAAGAAAACTATGAAGAGGTATATTTTCTTACGAAAAAGGTAATTCATCATTTTGAAGAATATGTGAAAAAATCTGTTTCCGATGATGAAATTGTGTATGTTACTATGCATTTTGGAGCTTGGATGAGGAAAGAGGGAATCGTTCCCAATCCACGAAAAACGGCATTACTTGTTTGTCCAAATGGTATTGGTACATCACGTATGTTGCAGTATCAATTAGAGAAGTTATTTTCAAATATAGATATATTAAATGCAATTTCAAAACGGGAATATGAATCAAATATATTTGATGTAGATTGTATAATTACGACTACTGAAATTGAAAAAGGGAATGTGCCGGTTTTTAAGGTTAACCCAATTTTATCGGATTCTGAAAAAGCAGCTCTATTAAGAAAAGTGAATGGAGTATTGTATGGAGAAAACCAAAAAGATTCTGTGGATTTAGTGATGGGAATAATTCAAAAATATGCTGACGTAGTGGATGAGAAATCTTTAAAAAGAGAACTGATTGAATTTATGAGTGGTCCTGCGTATTTTGAGAAGGAGGAGAAATATAAACCAATGTTAAACGAACTTTTAACTAGAGAATTTATTCATCTTGAAGATCGTGTTGATAATTGGAAAGATGCGATCAGGCTAGCGGCTGATCCGTTATTACAAAACCAATACATCTTTGAAGAATATATCAATGAAATGATTGTAAATGTAGAAAAATTAGGTCCTTATATTGTTATTGCACCTAAAATTGCAATACCTCATGCTCGCCCAGAAGCGGGGGTCAAAAAGTTAGGGATGAGTTTATTACAACTAAAAGAAAGTGTTCTATTTTCAGAAAAACAAGAGCATGCCGCAAATTTAATTATTGTATTGGCAGCGATTGATAATGAGACACACTTGAAAGCATTAGCACAATTAAGTGAGATGTTATCGGATCCGAAAAATGTGGAAATGTTAATTCATTCAAATTCAATAGACGAAATGCTAAAAATGATAGCTAAATATTCTAATTAAAGGGGAGATTGAAATGAAAAAAGTATTAGTTGTATGTGGAAATGGATTAGGGAGTAGTTTTATTGTAGAAATGAATGTGAAGAAAATTTTAAATGAATTAGGATTACAAGCAGAAGTATCACACACAGATTTAGCATCAAGTAAATCAGAACAAGCAGATTTATATTTAGGTGCGAAAGATATTATTTGTAACCTTGAAGATGGTAATCGAACAGTTGCTGGATTAACGAATATTTTAGATTTAAATGAAATTAAAGAAGCATTACAAAAACACCTAATGTAGTAACAATGAAGGGGGAGTAGTGCTATGTTTGATATAATTATGAAGGATATTTTAGGACAACCCGCAATATTAGTCGGATTATTTGCTATGTGTGGTTTACTACTGCAAAAGAAAAATTTTGCAGATACGGTTTCAGGAACCTTAAAAACAATTATGGGCTTCGTCGTTTTAGGAGGTGGAGCCACTATATTAATTGGAGCTTTAGATGTTTTTGGTAAAATATTTGATAAAGCATTCCATATTAAAGGGATTATACCAAATAATGAAGCTGTAGTTGCAATAGCACAGCAAACATTAGGAAAAGAAACAGCGTTAATTATGGTATTTGGTATGATTGCGAATTTACTAATTGCACGTTTTACAAAATTTAAATATGTGTTTTTAACTGGTCATCATACCTTATTCATGGCATGTTTAATTTCAGCGGTATTTTCAACTACCGGGATGAAAGGTGCTACATTAGTGATTGTTGGATCAATCATTTTAGGGGCACTCATGGTGATTTTTCCAGCATTATTACAACCATACGTTAGAAAAATTACAGGAATGGACGATATCGCAATCGGCCATTTTGGATCAGTTGGATACTTAGCGGCAGGGTTTGTTGGGAGTAAATTTGGAAATAAGGATAAATCAACAGAACAAATTAAAGTGCCTAAGTCACTAGGTTTTTTACGTGATACATCAGTTTCTATGTCATTAACGATGGCTGTATTATTCTTTATTGTTGCACCATTTGCGGGTAAGGAGTTTATCGAAACGGAATTAAGTAACGGACAAAATTACCTTGTGTATTCTTTCATGCAAGCAATTACATTTGCAGCAGGAGTATATATTATTTTAGCGGGTGTCCGCATGTTAATTGCAGAAATAATACCTGCATTTAAAGGGATTGCAGATAAACTTGTACCAAATGCAAAACCAGCGTTAGATTGCCCAACAATCTTCCCGTTTGCACCAAATGCAGTTATTATTGGCTTCTTAACAAGTTTTATTGCCGGATTACTATCCATGTTTATACTTTCATTTATTGGTTTGAGTGTAATAGTGCCAGGGTTAATTCCTCACTTCTTCACAGGAGCAACAGCAGCCGTATTCGGTAATGCAACAGGAGGAAGACGAGGCGCAATACTAGGAGCTTTTGTAAATGGATTACTAATTTCATTCCTACCAGCAATATTATTACCGATATTAGGCGGATTAGGATTTGAGAATACAACATTTGGTGATTCTGATTTTGCAGTTGTAGGTATTTTAATTAGTGAAATTGTGAAGTTAGTAGGATATATTTTTTAATAGATAAGATGAAAAAGACTTGGATTCTTGTAATGAATGCAAGTCTTTTTTATTATTTCATTAATGCATTTAAAAATTATGATAAAATAATTTAAAAAGCATTATTAAATATTAATTGGATAGTCTCTATACTTGAAGATAAAGCTACTTGAATAATAAGGAGGTAATTTATGATTTTTCAAAATGAAATTTTATCATTACATTTAGAAGCTGTAAAATACGAGTTTAACAATGCATTTGATACATTTGATCGTAATTGGCTAATAATAAAAGTGAAACTTTCAGAGGGAAATAAAGTTTTTGAAACGATGGATCCTTTTTTACAAACTAGCGAATTACAACACATGAAAGAATGGTTTCAAACATTACCGAATCCTACATATACCCGACTAGACTTCATAGAACCTAATCTGTCGTTTGAATTTATAGGAGAAAAAGAAGAGACATTTCAAATTATAGTTCGTTTATCTATAGAACTAAATCCTTCATGGTGTAAAGAAGAAGAGTACGAATTTTGTATTACTATTACGCAAGAAGATAGAAAAAATATTATTCGTTTCATTGAAGAACAACATATAAAATTTCCAAAACGATAAAAAAGACTTGATATCCTAAAGGAAATCAAGTCTTTTTCATTACATACGATTATCATGCCAGAAGTTTAATGGGAAGTGTTCGTTCTCACTATAAGCTTCTAATTCATATCCTTTTTCTTTCAGTCCTTTAATAATACCAGGGACTGCTTTTACGGATTGTGGATGAATATCGTGCATAAGGATAACTTCTGTTGGCTTGTTAGCGCCATTTAGAACGTTTTCTACAATTTTTGCTGATGCAGCATCAACCTGCATTTTGTTATACTTCCAGTCTAAAGAATCGATTGTCCAATCCCAAACTTTTAAGCCATTCTCAACAACTTTGTTGCGAAGAGCCTCATTTAATCCTGGCATTGATCCGTAAGACGGACGAGTTAATACTGGTGATTTGCCTAAAACGCCAGCGATTAAGCCTTGATCTTCCTTCATCTCATCTACATAATGACCTTCTGTGTAAAGTTTCTTGTAGTTATGAGTCATACTGTGCATCCCAACGTAGTGGCCTTCAGCATCTTCACGTTTTACAAGATCAGGGAAAGCTTTTACATTTGAACCAATAAGGAAGAATGTTGCTTTTGCATTTTCTCTCTTTAACATATCTAAAAGCTCAGCTGTGTATTTTCCAGGACCATCATCAAATGTTAAGTAAGCTACTTTTCTAACTTGCCCATTATATTGTTTTGGAGCTTCTTTCGGTGCAAGAGATGATTGAATTTCACTTACAAGTTGAACAGATTTTGCTTCATCCTCTGTACTCGCTAGAGCAGTATGTGCTGATCCTAAGGCCGCTTCGTATGTAAATAATACCCCCGCGCAAATCAACATAGCCCTTTTCACTAAAGTTGTCATTCGAATTCCATTGTGCATAATTTTCCTTCTCTCTATAAAAGTTCTACTCTACTATATTAGCAATTATAGGGAGGTAATTGCAAAAAAACTTTTTTACAAGAGCAAAAAAGTTTGTCCAAAAGTATGCAAGATTTCAATATTTTGCTGGTTTACTAAAATGAAACAAGGATGGAATGAAAATGCATGTAGTTTGTTGCTATATATAATAAACCCAATGAGTGAGTTATACAGAGAATGCTGACGAAGAGTGTGCCTGTTGCATTAAAACGCATCTAAAAAATTTCACATACCGTATTTTGAAAAATAAATATAGGAAAACCAAAAAGTAATGTAGAATATATCGTACATACATATATGAAGTCAACAGAAAAGATAAAGAGGTGGACATATGTTACTTGAAGAAGTAATGCAGCAGCTAGAGGAATACGGAACAGAACAGAATCGTAAAACGTATAAAAACCATGGGGCGAAAGAGCCACTATTCGGAGTTAGTTTTGCTAATTTAAAATTGTTAAAAAAGAAAATAAAAAAAGATCATGATTTAGCAATTTTATTATGGGAAACAAAAAATATGGATGCAAGGACATTAGCAACAATGATTTTAGATCCAAAGAAAGTTACGACAGAACTGCTAAATAAATGGGTACAGGAAGTTGATTATTATTGTTTAATGGATGTTTTAATGACGGCTATTTGTACGTCGCCAATCGCGATAGAAAAAATGGAAGAATGGACAAAGTGTGATGATGAATGGATTGGAAGAGCAGGCTGGTCTTTATTAGCAAATATAGCGATGAAAAATAAAACGTTACAAGACGATTTCTTCTCTCCGTATTTAGAAGAAATTAAAGTAAATATACATAATGAAAAAAATAGAAAAAAAGAAGCGATGAATCGTGCTTTAATCGCGATAGGAATTCGTAATGAAGACTTAGAGCAAGCAGCGATTGAAATTGCACGTGAAATTGGAAAAGTACACGTTGATCACGGGGCAACGTTATGCAAAACACCAGACGCAGAGCCGTATATAAAAAAAGCGAGAGAAAGAGCTGAAAAAAAGAAAGTGAAATAAGAAAAGGGGAACGGTTATGAAAGCAATGGAAGCGGCAAAAAGCATCATTACATCACAATTTCCGGATTGTGATGTAGCTTTACTTGGAGGAAGTGTTGCAAGAGAAGAAGCGACAAAAACATCTGATTTGGACATTGTAATAGTTGATCAAAGTTTAACGTCTTGTTATCGAGAATCTTTCTATAGTAATGGGTGGCCAGTTGAGGTATTTGTACATAATTTTGAAACGTTAAAAACCTTCTTTAAAATAGATTGTGACCGCGGAAGACCTTCGTTACCACAATTAGTTGCAGAAGGTATTGTATTAAAAGGGGAAAATGAAATTGTTGAGAAATTAAAAAGCGAAGCGAATGAGTTACTAAATAAAGGGCCAGCTAAATGGACGGAAGAAATGATGGAGCAGAAGCGTTATTTTATTACAGATACTTTGGATGATTTTATTGGTGCATCAAAAAGAGAAGAAGAGTTGTTTATCGCGAATTTATTAGCTGATTTATTACATGAATATGTATTAAGAGTAAATGGTAAATGGCTTGGAAGTTCAAAATGGTTTATAAGGGTACTTAGAAGATATGATGAACAATACGCAGATCAATTTGTAACAGCATTCGATCATTTTTATAAAACAGGAGAGAAAAGAAAATTAATTACTTTTGTAGAAAAAACGTTAGAACAGTATGGAGGAAGAATGTTCGAAGGGTTTTCTATAGGAAAGTAAAAGGGGGATAATACAATGAATATACCATTCGTTCAATTAAGAGAACTGACACTAGATGATGTAGAAGACCGATATCAATGGTCATTAGATACAAAAGTAACAAAACATTTAGTTGTACCAGATCAATATCCACCGTTCACTCGTGAAGATACAAAAAAATGGATTGAAGCATGTATAAATCGAAAAAATGGTTATGAACAAAGAGCAATCACTACAGAGAACGGCATACATATTGGATGGGTAGATCTTAAAAACTTTGATAAAACAAATAAAAATGCAGAATTGGGAATCGCGATTGGTAATAAAGAATACTGGGGGAAAGGGTATGGAATAGCAGCCCTATATAGTATGTTACATGTAGCATTCTTTGAATTTGAATTAGAAAAAGTATGGCTACGTGTAGATGAAGATAATTTTCAAGCTAGAAAGAGCTATGAAAAGGCTAGTTTTGTATGCGAAGGGTTAATGAGAAATGATCGATTACGTAGAGGTCAGTTCATTCATCGCTATCGTTATAGTATGTTAAGAGAAGAATATCAATCTTTAATTAGTAGTTTATAAAAATATTATGTTAATTAAAAGGGGATAGAGAAATATGATTCGATTACTTACGAAAGAAGATGCAAAAAAATATTGGGACTTACGTTTACAAGCATTACAAGTAAACCCTGAGGCATTTGTAACAACTTATGAAGAGGCGATTCGTCAGGAAAATCCTATTAAGCGAGTGGAAAGTAATTTATCAGCTGCTACTAGTTGTACATTTGGTGCTTTTAATGAAGAGAATCAATTAGTTGGAGTTGTCACCTTACTAACAGAAGAGAAAGAGGCGTATAAACATAAAGGGCATATCGTTGCGATGTATGTAGATGCAAGCAATCGAAGAAGTGGCCTTGCACGTGAGTTAATACGTAAGGCAATTGAAAGAGCAAGAGAAATGGACTTGGAACAATTGACATTAGGTGTTGTTTCCACAAATGAGCCAGCAAAAAAGTTGTATGAATCTATGGGCTTTAAAACGTATGGGATTGAAAAGAGAGCTATAAAGATGAATGGTGTGTATAGTGATGATGAACATATGGTGTTGTTCTTGTAAGGGGGGAGTTTCATATGAAAGATCTACTTTTGCAAAGAAATATGAACCCGCAAGTTGCGATTTTGTATGCGACGGTTACGGATACATTTAAACGACTGCAAAAGTTAGTAGAAGGTACTGATGAGAAAGAACTGTCATTTAAAGGGACAGAAAATAATGAAAATAGTATTGGACAACTACTTCAACATTTAGCAGTTGTCGATTTACATTGGGTGTACCGATTAAAAGGAGAAGCAATTCCGCTCGTACTTGAAAATATATATGGACCTATGTTAAATGAAGCAGGAGAGCTGCCAAGTTTAAGAAAACAGACGTTGCAACAATTAATGCAAAATTATGAAGTTGTGCAACATATGTTTTATGAGGAATGTATGAAACTAACAGAAAATGATTTAATACGAGAAGTTCTTTATGAAAAGGGAGAAAATGCGACTATAAGGTGGGGGATATGGCACATAGCTGATCATAATCGGTACCATCAAGCTCATATTAGTCAGTTAAGAAAACTATATAGAGCTAGATACACGCGAGATGAAAAATTCGAATTTTAATTATATTTAAATTGTTGTATAGTAGTAAGAAGAAACTGAACAAGGGGTTTTATAATGAAAGCTATAGCAGTAGGGATATTGGCATCATTTTTCTTTGCCTTTACCTTCGTTTTAAACCGGGCGATGGACTTAGAAGGTGGAAGCTGGATTTGGAGTGCATCATTACGGTACTACTTTATGGTTCCGATGCTTTTACTTATTGTCATGTATAGAGGAAACTTAAAGCAACTCTTTCAATATATGAAAAACAATCCGAAAGAATGGTTAGTTTGGAGTATCGTTGGATTTGGTCTCTTCTATGCACCACTTAGTTTTGCCGGAGCTTTTGGACCTGGTTGGCTCGTTGCATCAACATGGCAAATTACAATCGTCGCAGGGATTTTATTAACACCATTTTTTGCGGTAGATCCATTACATAAAAAACTCCCAATGAAGGAATTAGTTATGTCGGGTATTATTTTATGCGGTGTTGTACTCATGCAAGTAGAACATGCTTCTTCATTAGGAATTCGTGAAACTGTTTTATGTGTCGTTCCTGTACTTATTGCAGCGTTTGCGTATCCTCTTGGAAATCGAAAAATGATGCAAGTTTGTAAAGGGGAGTTAGATGTATTCCAGCGAGTTCTCGGTATGACTTTAGCCAGTTTACCATTTTGGTTTTTACTATCTGGTTATGAAGTATCAACAGGCGGACTACCGTCAAGTAGTCAAGTTTTTCAATGTTTTATTGTAGCAGTTAGTTCTGGCTTAATCGCAACGGTATTATTCTTCTTTGCGACAGATCTTGTAAAAGATGATCCACAAAAACTAGCAACAGTGGAAGCGACTCAGTCCGGTGAGGTTTTATTTGCGCTAGTAGGAGAACTTATCTTGTTATCTGCACCAATTCCGTCATCTTTATCTTGGATTGGTATGAGCCTCGTTATTATCGGAATGATACTACATAGTTATGTAGCGGTCGTTGTGAAGAAAGAAGAAAAAATAACTGCGTGATGAGATTAGCTCTTTATATAAAGAGCTAATCTTTTTTCATAGAAAGGAATGATGATATGAATTTGCAATGTGTTAAACAAGTTGAGAAAGATCCCATATTAAATGTACTACTGTATGCAGTCGGCCCAAGTGAATCTAGCAAAAAGAAAGCAGTTTTATTTTATGAAAGCAATAAAGGGACTTTGCATAAATATGAGGAAAAGGCTTGCATAGGTATTGAAATAACCGGAGCAAATAAAGCGAGAATATGCCACATAGCAGTGGTACCGCAATATCGTCATAAAGGAATAGCGGTGCAAATGATAAAGGAAATAGTAAGAATGTATCAATTGACGTATCTAGAGGCAGAGACAGACGCTGAGGCAGTAAAATTTTATAAGAAAATGGGTTTTCAGATTCAAAGTTTAGGAGAAAAATATCCGGGGATTGAAAGGTTTCATTGTTATTTGGAAAAATAGTACGAAAATATGCAAATATATATTGTGTTTAGTTTGAAAAAAGTAACATTTACATTATATAATAAAGGTATCTGGAAAAATATAGATAATGGAAATTAGGTGTATAACACATGAGAATGGATAAAAGTAAATTTATAAAAATTGCTACTTCAATAGGGGTATCATCTTTTTTATTAACTGGATGTGGTGATTATGAAGAAGATACTGCTCAACAAGAAAGTACTGCTGTTAAAACAGATGGTGCAAAACAGGGAAATGAACAAGAAACATTAAATTGCGATGATAAAACGCCTACTAATGAAAATGTAGAAAATGATGAGTTATGTAAGGAAATGAATCCATCATTTTCATCGTATCATGAAAATTCACATTTACCGATACTTCCATTCGTAGCAGGATATTTATTAGCAAGCAGAACTTCAAATATGAATTATACAGCAAAACCAAATATAATGAAGAAACCGTATGCAAATAATATTATTCCATATCGTGAGAAAGACCAAAGTAGAACTGGTGGCAGCGGTGGAGGAGGATACTACGGTGGAACTAACAGCAACAACAATAATTCTTCTAATAAAGTGGATTTAAATAAACAACAGCCAAATTCCTCAAATAAAGCGACGCCAGATACAAATACGCCAAAATCATCTACGACACAAACGCCAAAAGTGAATTCAGGTTCAAGTGGAATTGGGAACGCAAAAGCGCCAGCCGGATCATAACACGAAAGGATAATAGAATCATGTATACAGAACAAGAACAGAAAGAGTATATGAAAGTATGGTTTTCACTTGCAGAAGAGGCTGGTAGGAATGGTTTTACATGGCCGAGCCTATTAGAGAATGATGAATGGAATCAATATATGGCAACAGGTATGTATCGTATGCCAGTAAAAACTTATACTGCTATTTCAAAAGCGACAGAAGAAATTATGTACGTATTATATAGAACATATCAATATATTGTAAATACAACAGGATATTTTCAAACACTAGGATTACCAGCCGAAACGTGGGAAATTGCGAGAATGAAACATACTGGTTTGTTTTCATATTTTACAAGGTTTGACTTTATCGTAAATGGTGAAGATATAAAGTTAATAGAAGTAAATTGTGATACACCAACAGGTTATTTAGAGCCATCTGTCGCAAATGAAGTATTATGCCGTTATCACGATGTAAATCATCCAAATCATATAGAAGAGCATATTGTGCAGGCGTGGGAACAAATTAAACATGACTATAGTATAGATCCTAGAGAAACGATTTATTTTACGAGTTATGATTGGCATGATGAAGACCATCAAACAGTTCAATTTTTAAGAAGCTATTGTTTAGATCAGTCAACGGATTATATAGGTATACAAGATATCGTCGTTGCAGATGATGGTATATATACGCAAAATGGTGAGAGAATTCATTATTTATATAGACTATATCCAATTGAATATTTAGTTTCAGACACTGATAAAAACGGGAAAAGAATTGGACTTCAGTTTTTAGATCATATAGCGCAAGGCAGAGTGAAAATCATTAATCCACCAGCTGCTTTTCTTATGCAAAATAAAAGTGTACTCGCATTAATTTGGCAACTTTACGAAGAAGAAGTTTTCTTTAAGGAAGAGGAGCGAGGAATCATTCAGAAATACTTCCTACCAACATATTTTACAAATAAACCGTTTATAGAAAGAAATGAATCCTATGTTTCTAAACCTTTATACGGCCGTGAAGGCGGAGGAGTATCTATATACGAAAATAATGAACTATTAGCTGAAGATAAAACAGAGTATTACTTTGAACAGCGGAAAATATATCAGCAATACATAGAAATGCCAGACTATACAATTGACACGTGGGACGGTCCGTATACTGGTAAACTATTAATTGGTTCACACTGTATTAGCGGGAGAGCTGCTGGTTTATTTTTACGTGTAGGTGAGAAAATAACAGGAAATTTATCGATGTTTACTGGAGTTACAATTGAAGGATAAATGAAACAAAGAGCTTATCATTTTTGGTGAGCTCTTTGTTTGTATATAGTGTTTTTATGTTTTTGATGTAACGCCTTTATTTTTTGCATAGATAAAATGATTAAGTTAAAAATTAAGAAAAATATGATAATATATGTATGTAGTAGTTTAAAACAAATGGGGGAACAATCGTGAAAATGAATGACATAGTGGCAAGTACGCAATTGCCAAATACAATCAAAACAATTACAAATGATTTAAGAAAATTAGGATTAGAAAAAGGAATGACAGTTATTGTACATTCTTCGTTAAGTTCCATTGGCTGGGTATCAGGCGGAGCAGTTGCAGTAGTAGAGGCGTTAATGGAGGTTATTACAGAAGAGGGAACGATTATTATGCCAACTCAGTCTTCGGATTTATCTGATCCGAAACATTGGTCAAGACCACCTGTACCTGAAGAATGGTGGCAAATTATTCGGGATAACGTTCCAGCATTTGAGCCACATATAACACCAACAAGGGCAATGGGAAAAGTAGTTGAATGTTTTCGTACATATCCGAATGTAGTACGTAGTAACCATCCATTAGGAAGCTTTGCTGCATGGGGAAGACATGCAGAAGAAATAACAGTAAATCAGTCACTATCGATGAGTTTAGGAGAAGAATCTCCATTAAGAAAAATATACGATCTAGACGGATACATATTATTAATTGGTGTTGGATATGATTCGAATACTTCTGTACATTTATCAGAAGTACGTTCTGGTGTATGTGAGTTAATAAAAGTAGGGGCACCTATTATAGAAAATGGTGAAAGAGTATGGAAAGAATTTGTTGATATGGATTACGATTCTGACAAATTTGTAGAAATTGGTGTAGAGTTTGAGCAAAAAGGAACCGTAACAATGGGGAAAATAGGAAACGCAAAGTGCCGTCTTATGAAACAACGTGATATAGTTGACTTTGGAACAGAATGGTTTCGTAAGAAAAATTAGTAAGGGATGGTTACGATGAAGGGGAAAAAGGTATTAATTACAAGCGGTGGTTGTTTAGAAAAATGGGATCAAGTACGCGGCCATACAAATATGGCAAAAGGAACAATTGGAAGAATAATCGCCGAAGAGCTTATAAGTAAAGGGGCCCATGTTATATATTTACATGGTTATTTTGCGGAGAAACCGAATGATATAAACAATCAATTAGAATTACATCCATTTGAAGGAATTGTTGATTTACAAGATAAAATGAAAAGTATCATTACGCATGAAAAAGTCGATGTGGTTATTATGGCAGCGGCTGGATCTGATTGGATTGTGGACAAGATTTGTGATCAAGAGGGTAATGTTCTTGATATGAATGGAAAAATCTCAAGTGATATAGCACCAATTATACATTTTCAAAAGGCACCGAAAGTATTAAAACAAATAAAAGAGTGGGATCCAGAAACAGTACTCGTTGGCTTTAAACTTGAAAGTGACGTAAATAAAGAAGAATTGTTTGAAAGAGCGAAAAATAGAATGGAAGAAGCGAAGGCGAGTGTAATGATTGCAAATTCACCACATTCTTTATATTCGCGCGGAGCAATGCACTACGTAATTGGACAAGACGGTAAAGGGCAGTTATGTAATGGAAAAGATGAAACAGCGAAAGAAATTGTCAAAAGGTTAGAGGTACTATGTAATCGCGTTACTGCTTCATAATTTCAAGTATTTGGATAAGAGTGAATCCGCATAGTATATATTGGTAAGCGAAACTTTTTGCTTTGATACAAACGTTAACCATTCAATATGGATACATAGAATAATTGGTGAGGAGTGAATTCTATGGAACATTTATTAAAGCAAGCTATTAAACTCCGGAAAGAAAAGAAATATGCGCAGTCTAAAGAGATACTCATTGGATTAACGAATTTTACGAGGGATGCAGAAGTACTTTATCAATGTGCTTGGATACATGATGTAATGGGGCTGGAAACAGAAGCTATGCCGTATTATGAACAGGCAATTGCAAACGGTCTTGAAGGTGAGTCACTTTGCGGAGCTTATATCGGCCTTGGTAGTACATATCGTTGTATAGGTGAGTATGACAAAGCAATTACTGTTTTAGAAACAGGATTACAGCAGTTTCCAGATAATGATGTGATGAAAGTATTTTTGTCATTAGCGAAATATAACGTAAACGATCATGAATCCGCGATGAAATTATTACTTGAAACAGTCGTAAAAGTAGAAGAAGTGAAAGAATTTGAACGTGCTATTTCATTTTATAAAGATCATTTAAATGAGGTTTTTAAATAGAGGAGTGAACATATGAGTGTCACACTTTCGCGAAGGCGAAAAGGTATATGGATTGGACTCGTATCTTTAATCTTGTTATCAAACTATTTATTATATGCTCTTCCGATTGTACCAGCTGCTCCGAAAGAAGTTGTCCTTGGATCAATATTAGATTGTATGTTTGTAATTCCAATCATTACGTATTTCTTTATTATTCGAAAAAGGTACTCGTTAACGTATATATTTCCTGTTGTAATAGCTGGTTATATATTTGCAAGATTTATTATTCCAAGCGACTATTTACAAGCTTTTTCATACGTTTCTTATATTATAGTTGCAGGGGAAATTGCTTTTGTATGTTTTGAGTTATTCCTTCTATATAAAATTATTAGAAAGCTTCCTAACATAATAAAAAAATGTAAAGAATATAAAAGTGAGTATTCTTCATTTTCTTATGCAATTGATGCTGCGTTTGACGACACTATGAAAAGAAATAAATTAATAGATATCATTGTAACAGAGTGTAAGTTAATCTATTATGCATTTTTATCGTGGCGTGAAAAAGTGCCAGAAGGTGAATCCGTATACTCATATCACAAAAAGACTGGTGCAATAGGTGTATATATTATGATCATCCATGCGACCTTAATAGAAAGTATCGGTTTTCATTATTTGTTTCATCAATGGAATCCAGTTGTAGCATGGGTGTTACTTATTTTAAACGTATATGCAATGTTTTATTTTTTAGCTGAAATACAAGCAATGCGTAAAAATCCAATTATTGTTACGGAAGAACAGGTAATTATTCAAATTGGATTAGGGAAGAAAATCATTATACCGTTTACACAAATTGATAAGATTACGTTTTATAAAGGAGAACTTTTAAAAAAAGAGAAAGAGCTTCTTGACGCAACGGTGATGGAATTTATAAAGGAACCTCCAACATTTGAAATAATACTTAAAGAGCCAATAAAAGCACAATTGTTATATGGATTTTCTAAAACAGTAAGTCGTGTTCACTTAAATGTTGATGAGGAACGGAAATTTTATGATGCAGTTACCGAGAAATTAAAACATGGGTAATGCTATTAATTTTCATCGTGCGTTTGGTGTGTACGGTATTTGTATCGAAAATAATAATATATTAGTAATCGATAAATCAAAAGGTCCATATAAGAATAGATATGATCTACCTGGTGGGAGCTTATATGAAGAGGAGTCGCTGTTAGCGGCACTCCATAGGGAATGTAAAGAAGAAACTGGATTAGAAGTAAAGGTTATAAAGCAAGTAGGAACGGTTGATTTTCAATACCCTTCAAAGTTTAAAGATTATACACATGTACACCATATTGCAGTTTTGTATGAAGTTGAAAAGAGTGCAGGGAAAATCATAGTACCAAAACAATTTGAAGGTCAAGATTCTTTAGGAGCGAGATGGGTTTCTATAGAAAGCATTACAGAAGACAATTCATCTCCGCTTGTATGTAGTGCAGTAGAGTGGCTGAAAACAAATGAGCTTCCATTAGAAGTAAAAAAATATGAAACATGGACAGTGAAAAACTCCTTCTAAAATAAGAGGGAGTTTTTATTGTGTATTTGGAGACCAAACACTTCTTTATCACTATATAAATGGATATAATAAAGCTAGAAATAGCATAAGGGGAAACAAAGAATGAATAAATTACTAACACCAAAAAGTGAAATTATAGAAAGAAAAATAAGATATGACTCGACAACAGTAGAACACACTTGTTTATTACTTGAAAAGCAGTTGCAAAGTATCGTGCTATTTCATGAGGTTCAGTATTCATTTACAATGACTGCACATCTTGCGAGTTTAACAATCCCAAAAGGAAGTTACACCATTGCATACTATTGGGAAGATCGTCCGTACAATTTATACATATGGAGAGATAAGAATGGAACGTATTTAGGCTCTTATTTTAATGTTGTAAAAAATACGCAAATAACAGATGAACTAGTGTCATTTGAAGACTTAATTATTGATATTTTGGTACTTCCAAGTGGAGAATATTTTATTTTAGATGAGGATGAGTTGCCTGAGTCTTTAGAGGAGTTTGAGGATGGTTATGTGAATGAAGCTCTTAATGTATTAGAGGAAATAATTCAAAAGACGCTTCCTCAAATGATTGTAGAGACAGAAATGGTGTGGTTAAACTAAAGCGATTTGAAAAGAAAATATGTGTTTAATGAAATTGAGTAGTCTTAAGTTATATGATCTAACTTTTTTGATAAGTCTAAGGTTAGATGTATATTTCTTGAGATTACTCTTTTTTTGTGGAAACTAATATTGACTGAATATAGTTCAGTCGTTTATGATTGAATCAGATTCAGTCGAGGGTAAAACATAGTAGGAGATGACCTATGAAAAGAATATCGAAAGAACCAGATGTTAGAAGGCAAGAGTTGATGGATATTGGTTTTGAACTATATATGAAAAATGGTATGAAAGGATTTGGCATAAAAGATGTTGTGAATCATGCTGGTGTAGCAACGGGCTTATTTTATTATTACTTCAAGTCTAAAGAGAATTTTGTTGATGAAGTATTAAATGATTTTATTGTGAAAAATATGGAGTTAATTGAAGAAATACTTGTTTCTAATGAACGGTCTGTCATGCAAAAGCTGAAAGATTCTCTAAATATATTTTGGACATTTATCGAAAAATTAGCGCCTTATAAAAATGTGAGTTCGTTTCAGACGGAACAACATTTTCAACTGGAACAGAAATTATTTACGCGAATGCAGCCATTAATTCGACAAGTAATCGAAGAAGGGGTGAAAACTGGGATTTTTAATATTGATAACTCATTATTAGCATCAGGATTTATTTTATACGGTCTTAGCAGTATTGCTCATTCAGAGGTGAATTTGAATCTAGACATGAAGCGAGAAATGGTTAATTTAGTATTAAATACACTACGATATGATCAAAGAGAAGGAGAATGTATATGAAGATCATGATTGATGGAAACAATATTTCGAATGAACAACTTACAAAGTGGAAAAAAGAACGTATGAAAAAAGTTTTCAATACATTAGGACATAAAGAGCCAGAATTAAATGATACAGACGTTATGATAAAAAAACTAACAGAACTAAAATTAAATTATTCATACAATGAAATGTATGATAAGTTAAAATCTAAACTTAAATTAAGTGAAATGGGTATGCGTATTTGTACTGCTTTATCTGGTGATAGACGAAAATTTTCAAAAACAAATATTTATTTAGATGGGATTACAGCAGAAGAGGCGATAAATGGAATTGATAGTTTTATGCTTGAACAATCAGATGAAAATAATCAAGTGAATTTATCAGCCTGTCCAGATCACTACGTACTAAGACCCTTTGGGGAAAATGAATTGGAGGTTATCGAAACTACTGGTAATTCTCCATTTCCAGTTCAATTTTTTATTGTTTTTGGTGACGAAACAGGATTAAAGACACCTAGAGATAAGTCTTATCAATACCAATCAACAGGTGTTGCACGTATGAAAGACGGTACTACTATTGGTGGAGTTCGACATCAATTCAAAGATACAGATACTGGTATAGAAGTAAGTCTAGTTGTAGAGTTTCCGGCACTTTGTCCTAATAGTCTTATTGAATCGCATCAAATGCATTTGGCATGTGAGTTTTCTTATTGGTTACAGTGGATTAAGGAACATAAAAAATAATTTTTATATAAATAACAATAAGGGTATTTAAACGAATCATATGTATTTTTTAATAAAACCTAGTTGACTTATCGGAAATATTTGTATAATATGTACTTAATTCTATTACGTATTGCTGATTGGAGAAACCAAAGGCATTTTATCTATTGATAAAATGCCTTTGGTTTTTTTATTACATAAATACTGAATCTATTCATTTAGATGAATCATTTCAAGGAGGGGAAGAAGTGACTGTTTCAATTAATGAGGTATCAAAATATTTTTCTAAGCAAACTGGTACTGTTCAAGTATTAGAGAATATTAATTTTCAATTAGAAAAAGGGGATTTTGTTACAGTAATTGGTCCGAGTGGTTGTGGAAAAAGTACATTATTAAAAATTATTGCAGGTTTAGACAACGATTTTGAAGGTGAAATCATTATTGATGGGGAGCGTATAACAAAACCGAGTAAGAAGCAAGGATTTATATTTCAAGAGCATCGTCTGTTTCCGTGGTTAACAGTTGAAGAAAACATTGCAGCTGATTTGTCATTAAAAGATAAGTATGTGAAGGATAAGGTAAAGGAATGGGTTAAAATTGTTCGGTTAGACGGTTTTGAAAAATCATATCCGAAAGAAATATCAGGCGGGATGTCACAACGTGTTGCGATTGCAAGAGCGTTGCTAAGAGATCCTAATGTATTATTACTTGATGAACCATTTGGAGCATTGGATGCATTTACCCGAAGTCATTTGCAAGAAGTACTGCTCAACATTTGGGAACAAAAAAAGACGACAATGATATTCGTTACACATGATATAGACGAAGCAATATATCTTTCAAACAGAATTGTCATCATGAGTGCAAAGCCTGGAAAAATACATAAAGTAATTGAAAATAATTTACCTTATCCGCGTAGTAAAACTTCGGAGTCATTCCAAGAAATTCGAAAGAAAGTATTACAGCAGTTTGAGTATGGAGGATTGATTCAAACAAGTTTATAGGGAGAGGGTGAATATTTATGTATAAAAAATTTAAAGTTCTTTCTTTTGCATTAGCTATTTCTTTATTTTTATTCGGATGTGAGAAAAGTACAGCAAGTAGTAAGAAGGAAGATGTAACAGTACAAATTGGTATTCAGCAAGGATTAAGTCCACTATTACTCGCGCAGAAAAAGGGATGGTTTGAAGAGGAGTTTAAAAAAGAAGGAGTTAAGGTGAAATGGACAGAGTTCCAAAGCGGACCTCCTTATTTTGAGGCAATCGCATCAAATCGATTAGACTTTGGTGAAGTTGGCAATTCTCCAGTTATTTCCGCGCAAGCAGCAGGTATTGAATTTACCGAAATTGCTAATACAAGTTATGCGAGAAAAGGAACAGGGATTCTTGTACAAAAAGATAGCAAGATTACGAGTGTAAAAGATTTAAAAGGTAAAAAAATCGCAGTAGCAAAAGGAAGTAGCGCATTTAATTTATTGTATCGAGCGCTTGATAAAGAAGGTATCAATGCGAAAGATGTAAATGTTATTCAACTGCAACCAGATGAAGCGCAGCCAGCATTTGAATCAGGATCAGTAGATGCATGGGCAATTTGGGATCCTTTCATATCGTTACATACGGTAAATAAAGGAGCGAAGGTGATTACAGATGGTGAACAATTAAATGTATCTTCTCCAGGGTTTTTAATTGCGAGAACAAAATTTGCGAAAGAGCATCCAGAATTAGTGGAGAAATTCCTTAAAGTATATGAAAAAGCACGTGTATGGCAAGATGAAAACTTGGATGAAGCAATAAAAATATACACTTCTGCAAAGAAAATAGATGCAGATATTGTAAAAGAAGTGTTTAATCACGACAAACCCATCTTAGTTCCAGTAACGAAAGAAATAGTTGCAGAACAGCAACAGACAGCAGATTTTCAATATAAGCTTGGTTCTATAAAGAAAGAAATTAAGACAGATAAAGTTGTAGATAATTCTTTCGTAGAAAAAGCGTTAAAGGCGAAGTGAAAAGAGGTTGTATAAATTGGAGAATACGAAAGCGGTTATTAAAAGGGCGAGTATAACGATTGAGAAAAACAATGTAAAGAAAGTACAGAAGACGAATATCAAATTTTTGATAAGGGCAATTACTATACCGATTATTATATTAATAATTTGGCAATTGGCCGGCGTATTCGGTCTAGTTTCTAAAACAGTTTTACCAACGCCGCTAGATATATTTTTAGCTTTTCAAGAACTTATAAAAACAGGAGAGTTATTCGGTCATGTAAGTATTAGTGTATTCAGGGCTGCGGCTGGTTTCTTTATTGGCGGGAGTTTAGGAATTATTTTAGGAACAATTGTTGGATTTTCAACGAGAAGTGAGCAATATTTAGATCCGTCAGTACAAATGTTAAGAACTGTGCCTCACTTAGCTGTTGCACCGCTTTTCGTATTATGGTTCGGTTTTGGGGAAACATCAAAAGTGTTATTAATTGCAGATGGTGCATTTTTTCCTTTATACGTAAACGCGTTTCTAGGAATACGAGGTGTAGATTCAAAGTTATTTGATGTTGCGAGAGTGTTAGAGTTTAGTAAAAGAAAATTAATTACACAACTAATTTTACCGGCAGCATTGCCGAACCTATTACTTGGGGCAAGATTATCATTAGGAGTAGCATGGGTGAGTTTAGTAGTAGCAGAACTTATGGGATCTACAGAAGGCATTGGCTATATGATTATGGATGCAAGGCAATTTTCAAATACAGATATTGTATTTGTCGGTATTATTATCTTTGCATTCGTTGGGAAGTTTTCGGATTCACTCGCACGTTTACTAGAAGTGAAGTTTTTAAGATGGCGAGATAATTTTAAAGGCGAGATAGGAAATTAACATATAAATTATTAGGGGTAATTTATATAGAGTAGTTTAGTGTACGTTTCAAAATAAATAAGGGGTGTGTAAAGGTATGGAATTATTATGGTTTATTCCGGCGTATGGAGATGGACGATATTTAGGAACGACAAAACGAGGAAGAGCAGCTGAGTATGGTTATTATAAACAAGTTGCACAGGCAGCTGATTATTTAGGATATACAGGTGTGTTACTTCCAACTGGCCAAGGTTGTGAAGATCCATGGGTATTAGCATCGGCACTTGCAGCTGAGACAGAAAAGCTAAAATTTTTAGTAGCAGTTAGACCGGGACTAATGTCACCGACAGTTGCAGCAAGGATGGCATCTACATTTGATAGAATTTCAGACGGGAGGTTACTTATTAATGTAGTCGCTGGAGGAGATCCAGTTGAATTACAAGGAGATGGATTGTATCTTGAGCATGATGAAAGATATGAAGCAGCTGATGAGTTTTTAAAAGTTTGGAAATCGACATTGCAAGGTGAAACATTTTCTTTAGAAGGAAAACATATTAAAGTTACGGAAAGTAAAGTTGTGTTCCCGCCAGTGCAAACGCCATACCCTCCTATATATTTTGGAGGATCATCCGCTGCTGGAAAGGAAGTTGCAGCAGAACATAGTGATGTATATTTAACGTGGGGCGAGCCACCAGAGCAAGTGAAGGAGAAAATAGAGGAAGTAAGAAAGCTGGCAGAAGAGAAGGGACGTTCAGTGCGATTTGGCATCAGGTTACACGTAATTGTAAGAGAAACAGAAGAAGAAGCGTGGGAAGAGGCAGAACGTTTAATTCAATATGTAGATAATGAGACAATTGAGCTTGCTCAAAAGACATTTGCAAGATATGATTCAGTGGGGCAAAAACGAATGACACATTTAAATAAAGGAACAAGAGAGTCGCTAGAGATAAGTCCTAACTTATGGGCTGGCATTGGGCTTGTAAGAGGTGGTGCGGGTATTGCGCTTGTTGGAGATCCACATACAGTAGCAGATAGAATAAAAGAATATGAAGCGTTAGGAATTGATACGTTTGTATTATCGGGATATCCTCATTTAGAAGAGGCATATGAAGTGGCAGAACTGTTATTTCCTTTATTGAAAGAAGATAAGAAACAAGAAAATAAAATTGTTGGTGAAATGATAGCTGATGCATATGCATTAAAAAAATAGTGAGAAAAAACCCGCAAGTAAATCACTTGCGGGTTTTCATCGTAAACTATCAGAAAATATGGTAAAATTAAATAGTAACTTAAGGTACGGTTGGTTGTTCAATTATCACTTCTCCAATTAAGGAGGGGGGTGATAATAAGTGAGTGAAATAGCGTTGTTACTGCAAGGTGGACTATTTCTCGTTGCATTGTTAACATTCGTCGTCGTTTTAATAGACAAGCTCAAAAAATAACAACCCACCTATGCCAATAGAATGTGGGTTGTTTTGTTTGTAAGAAACAAATAGGATAAATGAACAATCCAATCTGCTAAGTTACGTGGACTAGTGTGTAGCCGCACACTAGTCTTTTTTATTTATATACAATTTATAATTGGTTTATGTGATTGTATTGTTCTTTTCATACTTATTATAACACAGTGTCTTTTCATCAAGAAAGGAGACCGTATGTTCTGTTTCTAATTAAATAGAAGGTGACTTTTCTTTAAAGAGCCCGTCCATATACTGTTTTAAAGTTTGAACGTAAAATTCTTGCTTATTTACATCATTAACGCCGACAATTGGTGAAGGAAGTTCATATCTTTTTTCTGATAAATGAACGACAACATCAAAAATATCAAATAGACGAATGAAACAGAACAGTCCATCTTTATCACTCAATAAAATAAAGTAGTGGTTTTCGCTATTTGTATTTAATGTATTCCATAAAGAACTTTTGCTTAAATCACGAACAATGCTCTTTTCTTTTAATTCCATGAAGTCGGCATTCGATAGGATGCTAGAAATATCCATCGCATCTGGATCTTCAAAATAGCCATCGACTGCTTGTACAGCGAAAGTATAAGCCATTTTTAATACACTCATTTTATACTTACGGTTATCTAAAAGTAATTCACGTTGAATAGAGCTAGCTACTTTCGTTACACGTTCTTCTTTCCAGATTTCGTTATGTAGTGAAATATCGTGCTTTTTACATAGTTTCATAATTAAAGCATTGGAATAAAGTATTTCGTCACTTACTTCAACAACATCTGTCTCAGCGGCCGCAAGTTCCTCACCATGCTCATTTGTATAGAGAGGGGAGTCAATCTGTTTTTTCATTTGCTCAATCTTAAATTGACTTAATTTATGCCGAATTAAGGGGCGATCAATATTTGTTGTCATTTGTTCATGACAAGTATCACAAATGGAGTTTGTGAAATAATATCCACATAATATTTCTGGGATGACATATTGTTCACTAAGTTCTTTCGTATCTTTTCTGCAAATGATGCATTGTGTCATTTTTATCACCTTTACCTGCAAATTTGTATGTAATCTCATTGTAGTGTATTTATTGGTATTTTGGAATATTGTAAAGGAAAATATTATGTGAAATTGTTACTTATTTTGGTACAATGAAGAGAAGTGCTAGTTTAAAGGAGGACGTTTTTTTGAAATCGAAAGTGCACTTTTGGACATTAGAAGTGCTAATGGTTGTAGCGATCATATTTATTTGCACAAAAATATCGTTTCTATTTCAACCGATTGGTATCTTCATATCAACGCTGTTTTTCCCAATCTTAATCGCGTTATTTTTATACTTCATATTTAATCCGGTGTTAGTCTTTTTGGAGGATAAAAAAGTACCTAGAAATTTAGCGATTTTACTGTTATATCTTTTTATCATAACATTAACTGCGGTTGGCGTTGGGGTAGTTGTTCCAACGATCTCACAACAGCTAATGGATTTAGTGAAAAATATGCCAGGCTATATAAAAGAGGGAAAACTATACATACAAGATTTATCCCATCATAGATTGTTTGAATGGTTATCTACACAAAATTATGTTTCCATTGAAACAATTGAAAAAAATGCAATTGAATACTTAAAGGATATACCAAACACCATTACGTCGAGTGCAACGGCTTTATTTGGTATTATAACGAATGTCGCATTAGTTATCTTTACAGTACCGTTCATTTTATTTTATATGTTTAAAGATGGACATGCGTTTCCAGGGAAAGCAGTTAGTCTATTACCTGAATCTTACCGTGAAGAAGGACTTCGTATCATTAAGGAAACGAACGAAACATTATCTGCATATATTCAAGGTCAAGCTCTCGTTTGTATATTTGTAGGTGCTTTTACTTTTATCGGTTATTTAATTATCGATTTACCGTACGCTTTTGTTTTAGGAATTATAGCAGCATTTACAAATATCATTCCTAACTTAGGTCCGTTTATCGGTGCAGCACCAGCTGTTATCGTAGGTCTGTTCGTATCTCCGATGCAAGCGTTGTACGTAATTATTATCGTAACAATTGTACAACAGTTTGAAAGTAACATCATTTCACCGCGTATTATGAGTTCAAAATTAAATATCCATCCGTTAACAATTATTATTTTAATTTTAGGAGTAGGTAACTTTGCGGGAATTATCGGAATGATCTTGGCGGTGCCAGTGTATGCAGTAACGAAAACAGTTGTATCGAACTTAGTGAGATTGTTTAAGACGAAGAGAAGTAATCGAAAATAGTATATGTTTAGAAAGATACACCGCTTTTTAAGTGGTGTATCTTTTGTTTATTAACCAAAGTTAAAAAGTGTACAAATGCAATTTTATTGTATATTTATTACATATCAAATATAACGTTAAAGTTGTATGATATAGCTCCAATAAAACTATGTGGAATCCCTCTGAACTATCCAAATCATTTCCTTACAACGTGCTATCAACATCATAATCGACTCCTTTCAAGTTTTATATTTTTAAAGGATTATAGGTGATTGTAGTATTTGCTTCTACGATCTCGAATTTCGTCCATAATCTTTTTGTATTGTTGCTCTTGTTTTAATTCATCTTCAGAAAAGATTTCTTTCTGGATTGTAATTGTTAAGAAGAAAAGATGAAACTTCATGATACATTCCTCCTTTCGAAAGGAATTATAGATGGCTACAGTAGTGACTTTGACGTTCTTTTACATCTTCCATAGCTTTATTAATTTGATGGTCATGCAATATCTCACTGTCCGAGAACTTAGTTTTTTGAATGGTAATCGTTAAAAAGAATACTTTAAATTTCATTAGATAAAACCCCTTTATAATTGATTTAGAAAAGACGGCTGTAATAAGAAGCTTGACGCTCTTTTACTTCGTCCATAATAGTTTGAATGTGTTGCTCACGTAAAATCTCTTTCTGTGAAAGTTTACGTTTTTGAATAGTGATAGTTAAAAAGAATGCTTTAAATTTCATTAGATAAAACCCCTTTATAAGTTTATTAGAAAAGACGGCTGTAATAAGAAGCTTGACGCTCTTTTACTTCGTCCATAATGGATTGAATGTGTTGCTCACGTAAAATTTCGTTGTGAGAAAGTTTACGTTTTTGAATGGTGATTGTTAAAAGAATGCTTTAAATTTCATGAAGGTAGTTCTCCTTAAAAATATATTTTTAATACATATGCATATAATATGAACTTTTAATGTCAGTCATTTTATCAGTCAGTTGTTTTATTTGTTGTTTACGAATGATTTCACCTTCAGATAAAGTATTTTTCTGAAGTACAGTCGTAAAAAAGAAAATATGAAAAGTCATAAATGAATTCCTCCTTTCGAAAAGGAATTACATGTGATCACAATAAAGTGCTTGGCGCTCCTTAACATCATTCATAGCTTTTTCAATTTGCTCATTATGAAACATTTCATGTTTGGAAATTGTATTTCTTTGAATCGTAATACTTAAAAACAATACGCTAATAGTCATCGAATGTTGCTCCTTTCTTTAAAAAATAATGTAAGAGACTAAAAAATCGCACAAAAAAGCCACAGGAAGATATAGTTCTCCTATGGCAGGGCGTGAAAAAGCCACAGGAAAGTATACGACCTCCTGTGGCGAATTTATGAATTAATCGAAATAATGTACGATTTTCAATTCTCCATTAGGGTGGTCGAATTCATATTTAATTGTCCAGAAAACATAGGTGCAGTTAACGCTAAAGTTAAAGCATGTAATTGTAATTTCATCATTTCCTTCGACCTCCTTTTAGAATATTTTTCTTACGTTAGTAAGTATATACAATTAATGGATAATTGTAAACATAAAAAATGAAAATTTTTAATTTTGATTAAAATGCGTATATTTTAAAGGGTTTTGAGAAGATGTATTGTAATTAACGAAATATCGATAAAAATGGGGGATGCTAAATGAAATATATGCATCGTAATGTAGTTGTTATGCTAACAATTTTTTTATGTATTACTGCTTGTTCTAGAGGAGAAAGAATAAAAGAAATATCCGATGTTGAACCTGGTGATTTTAAGAAATATGCGGGGACATACGTTGGGAATAACTCAGATGTAGTTGCAATTGTTAATCATTTATCCGGTGGTGATACATTTCAAAGTATTAGTTTAGAGAATGAAAGTATAAAGGTGTACTATGGTGCAAAAGGAAATGGAACTTTGACAGAAGACATGGTTGAGACGTATTGGTTTAATGGTAAGGATACGATGGAGAAGAATTTTCTCTTTAACGTTATTTATTTAGCGATTTTAGTACCAAATGCGAAAAGCTACGAGTTTCAAGTAGAAAATAAAAATTTCACGATAAAAAGAGAAGAAATACTATCAATCCTGTATGAAAAGTTTGATAATTTCCCAAAAGAAAATGATATATGGGATAAAAAGAAAGTAGTAAAGTTTCTTAACGAAAATAACGAAGAAATTACAATGCTTATGAATGATAAAGAGTTTAGGAATGCTTTATTTGTAAAGTATCCAGTACAGCAGTTGAAATGATGGGAGGAAAATAGGTGGAGTTAGTATATAAAATTACTTATCATCGAATGCAAGATCATTATTTACCTAAGTTAATACAGGCAATTAGCTTCGTTAGTGAAGAAGATTTATGGAAACAAAGGGATTGCTGTTATATGGGAAGAACTTTCTAATGAAGATTATTACTCTCTTGAAAAAGAAGGTTTAGCAATTGATAGAATTACATTACAAAAATTATTTATTCACATAACTGGTGGTGAAGTGGAATGATGATATTAATAAAACAGTTAAAGTTACATATTAATTTTCATTATAAAGCCATTTTAATATTTTGGATTGTAGCCTTATTAATAAAAGGGGCTTTAAATGCTGCGCATTTAAATGGAGTGAACATTGGTTATTTACCCAAAATTATAAATAATCCGTCAATAACAATTATGTTGTTTATAGTAGGGAGTGTTTTCATCATTCAAGATGAGCTATTTCGTTTAGCTGTTTCATTTGGTGTAACGAGAATTCAATATTTCATCGGAGCAATTTGTTATATCATCTTGCAATCCGCAATGTTTTCGTTTCTTCAAATAATGCTTTTACAAGATATAAAATATAATTTAGTAAATGTTAGTTTTGGGGAGCAATCGGTGCAACAATTTATTTTGCAATTTTTATTTTATGTTACAACAGCATGTTTCTTTCAAGTGGTAGTAGTTTTTAAACAACGATTTCAGTGGATCGGTCTTATGATTGGTGGGACCCTTTTCTTATCAACAAATAGTGTACTTTATGGAGAAGCAGGGGTAACCAGTTTATTATTTACGAGTGATGGATCTTTAGTAAATATACCGTATTTTACTGTTATTTCAATGGGATTAACTGTCCTTTATATCATAACTAGTAGTATATTTATTCGTAAAGTATCATTCGAAAAAACGATTTGAAATATTATTAGATTACTATAGAGAGAAGGGTAGCAAATGGGAGACACATCTTCACTCATTACAGTCTTTTTAGGCATTGCACTATTAATATTCTGGCGTCGTTATCGCTCCATGCATAAGCCAATAAAGGGATCAGGAAAACGTATTTTATGGCCGTTATTATTTTTAACACCAGGTGTTGTATGGTTTTTTGGTCCAGTACATCCAGCTATATTACAAGTAGTTATAGCGGTATTCATTGGGGTACTTTTCTCTATGCCGCTTATAGTATTAACAAATTATGAACGAAGAGATGATGGGAATATTTATACGAAAAAAAGTGCTGTCTTTTTAATTACTTTTATTGCACTTGTCGTTTTAAGGTATGGATCAAGACAATTTATTGTGGATTTAGATCAACAAACGGTTGGTTTATTATTTTACGTAGTTGCGGTATCGTATATCATTCCGTGGAGAATTGCTTGTTATATAAAGTTTAGGAAAGTTTGGCGGGAAAATAGTAATCATACTATATGAAAACTTCTCATTTGAGAAGTTTTTTATTTTTATAGGTAAGTAAAATAATTTGTTGAAGTGCAAGATTGTTATAGAATATGATACATATTAAAATAAGGGAAAGTAGAGGGGATAAAAATGCATACAATTTTAGTTTTTCTTAATAATATGTCCATCGATAAAATAGAGAACATTAGACAAAAACATGATCCTTTATTTGAATTAATTCCACCGCATATAACAATTGTATTTCCATTTAAGAGTAATATTTCAAATGGCGAATTAAAATCTCATATTTTGAATTTATCAAGAGGGATAGGGAAAATTGAAATTGAATTTGCAAATCGTATTACTAGTGTAGGAAACTATTTGTTTTTAGAAGTTGAGAGGGGGAAAGAACAAATAGCCAAACTACATGATATGCTGTATACAGAACCTTTGAGACAATTTTTGAAAGAAGATATTCCGTACATACCGCATGTAACAGTCGGGAGAAAAGAAAGTGCGGAGTTAGCTGCTGAAGTAGCCAAGGATATTCATAGTTTCCCTCAAAAGTTACAATGTGTAATTGATAGAATTAGTGTAGAGCGAATTGGAGAGAACGGGGAATCAATTATTGAATTTGAAGTACCGTTGCAAAAAAGCTGACAAAAGTCAGCTTTTTTTATTCGTAGCATAAAGTAAAGCACCAATCGCACCGCTATTACCACCATCTCGTAAAAAGATGGGTGTTTTATTTTGGTATTTTGTGTAACTACTAATAATATTTTGAAGATGTATGTTATTACATAGAGTCGAACCAATATAAATAATATGGTCAATGTTTTTTGTTTCGGCGAATTGAAGGCTTAATGCAGTAACGACTTCACCGACAAGTCCTTGTACAGTAGCAAGTATATCTGAGCTATTATAATTTGATTCTATAGTAGCGGCTTTACCAAAATTGCTTGCAGTTAAACTATTATCAATAGGTGAGAGAATCCCACCATAAATATCTCCAACCGTAATATCTAATTCTTTTCTAGAACCTACTTTTGTTAAAGGAATCACATCTTCAAAATGGTCTATATTTGTTAATAATTTTGAAAGCCCCATAATAGTACCACCGCCAACACCAGTTCCGCCAGCTCGAATATATTGGTCATTATAAACGTAATGAATGGAAGTACCTGTGCCGATATTTGTTAAAACAAAGTTGTTTATATTATATTTTTCTTTTTTTAATATGTAACGGACACCTACAAGAGTAGCTTCAAATTCATTTAGTTCCACTATTTTATATGAGGCTGAAAGTAGTTGTTGTAATTGTTTCGCTTTACCACCAGTAATACATATTTGTTTTATACCAGTTTGGTTCTTAAGCCAATCTATTATTTTATTTTGTTCATTTGAATAAACTTTTTCAAAAGCTAATTGCATTTTTTCGTTCAAATAAGCAATTTTTGTTAATGTTCCTCCAGCATCGATACCGATCGTACTTTCCATTTTTCTGCCCCTAACTAAGTAATTTGTTTACTCTGTTCATGTTGATGAGACGAATTTGTAGGAGATAGATACCCTAGTGAATGAAAACGTCTCTATTCTGCTTGGTATATTAATAGCTTTTCTATCGTTACAATCGGCTGATTATTAACAGTTGCAGTACCTTTACCAAGAACAAAACCTCGGCGATTGCGAGTTAACTCATAATGTAAATTAAGTTTATCACCGGGGTATGCTTTTTCATGGAATTCAACCCCATCTAAAGAGGAAAGGAAGCCTAGTCGGTCAGAGTCACTTATATGTACAAATGCGCTAAGCTGAGCAAGTGCTTCTACAATTAACATATGAGGCATATGTTTTTGACTATCATTTATAAACCATTCGTTATTTGTAATGAGTTTATATCCTGTAACGGATTCACCTTGTTTTACATTTGTTACTTTATCAATCATTAAAAATGGATAACGATGGGGAAGCGTGTCTTTAATATGCATATGAAAGTACCTCCAATGAATAATACCCCTGCTAAAGTTAAGCAGGGGAGTGGGAATTAATTTTTAACTAATTCATCTACTTTTTCAAGAGAAAAAATACCGCTATTTCTAATGTTTTCAACAACTTGTTGTAACACTTCTTTATCTTGAACGAGTGCAATACGTACAAAGCCTTCTCCGTGAGGTCCAAATGCATGACCTGGCGTAACAACGACATTCGCACGATCCATTAATGCATAAGCGAAGTCTATAGAAGTCCAGCCTTTCGGAATTTCGGCCCAGACGAACATACTACCAGCTGGTTTATCGACATTCCAGCCAAATGTTCGGAACCCATCAACTAAAGTATCTCTACGTTCTTGATAAATAGCCCGGTTTTTCTCACAAAAAGCAGCGCCATTTCTTAGTGCAGCGGATGCTGCTTTTTGAATAGGTAAAAATACTCCGTAATCTGTATTAGATTTAAATTGTGTAAGTGCCCCGACAATTTCTTCATTACCAATCATATAACCAATACGGCTACCTGCTAAACTATAACTTTTTGACAAAGAGTTGATTTCTACGCCAACTTCTTTAGCACCAGGTACAGAGAGGAAGCTAATTGGTTTATTACCATCAAAATAAAATTCAGCATAAGCAAAATCATGGACAACAATAATGTTATGCTTTTTCGCGAATGCAATTACCTCTTTAAAGAAATCTGCATGAGCCATTGCTGGGACGGGATTCCCTGGGAAGTTTAAAATCATCATCTTCGCTTGATCCGCAATTTCTTCAGGAATTAGCTCTAAGTTAGGTAAGAAATCATTATCTTTCTTTAAAGGCATGTAGTAAGATGTTGCTCCAGCCATTTGAATTCCTGTTTCATAAGCTGTATATCCTGGATCAGGAACTAATATAATATCTCCCGGATTCGCATAAACCATAGGTAAATGAACGAGTCCGTCCTGTGACCCCATTAATAATAAAACTTCTTTATCGGCATTTAATATAACATTATGAGTGTTGTTGTAATATTCAGTTACAGCTTCGTGAAATTCTTGAATACCACTTAATGTGTATCCATAGTTTTCTTTTTGATTTGCTGTATGTACCATTTCTTCTCTTACGAAATCAGCAGGTGGCATATCAGGATTCCCGATACTTAAATCAATCATTTTGTGACCTGCTGCAATTTTTTCTTTTTTATAGGCCCCTAATTCACTAAATATAGAAGATTGGAATGCTTTCATTCTAGTTGCTAACGTGTAAGTCATCAAAACCCCTCCTAAAAAACAGTGTTTTCTTTCTGCGTTTTTAATTATTCTGAAAACACATGGTTACATTTTATCACTTTTTTGTGAAAATTAAAATGATTGACAAATTTAGAGGGAGGATAAAGAGATGGAATACAAAATAACGCAGAAAACATTTTCTGCGTTTGATATGAAGTGTAATTATTTCTTTTTATATGTACATAATTTTTCCACTGCATAAAAGTATACGTTTAATTTGCCATCGACAACTTTTAAAGTTTGATCTGATGTAAATGAGTTACCATAATCAATGTGATATACATTAGAATCCTTAACAAATGAGCCTTTGTATAAATCGTCTTTTTTCTTCGTTGTTTGCATCTCTACTAAATATTGAATGATTTTTTCTTTCTTTTCTTCTTTTACAACTGTTTCAAATTTATAAGATACAGGACAAAGACCGTTTTTGTTGTCAACGACTTCCCAAGTACCGTATATGTCATTATTGCTACATCCACTGAGTAGTATAATGAATAGTGGAATAAGTAATAGAACCTTTTTCATTTTGTACTCCTTTCTTTTCATTTTCGATAAACGTGCGAATGCGATAGGAATATTGTAATAAATAAAGTTTAAATTTTTATAAAGAATTATTTAATTTCATATAAAAATTTAGGGGAATTGAAAAAGCATGAATCAAGTGTATAGTCAGATTCATGCTGAGTACTGTAGCTTATGTTATGTCTCTTTTGAGGAAAAATAAAGAAGAAAGTAGGATCACAATTCCATTTGAAATATATACAATTGCAACAATAAAGGCTAATGTACCTGCGCCAAATCCAGCTTTATCAAATATAGAAGCGAATGCTGTAGTAGTCAAAAAGACAAGGGGAGTCAGTAGTGAAAATATAAAACCTGCGACAATTCTTCTTTTAAAGTTATGCTGAGAAAGGGAAATGGCTAAAAAGTTTAGGATGCTAAACATAACTATTACAAAAATAAAGATAATAAATAATTGCATACCATCAGACATTCCTACACCGCCTTGTTTTAGATAATAGTTTATATAATGTATTCGAAGGTAAGAGTGTTTACTCCTTTTAATAATTTCAATAAACGTAATAAATAAGATTATATACAACAAAGAAGCATGGATTAGTTTAATACTACTAAATCCATGCTTCTTTAATTATGTTATAAATTCGCAGATTGCGAAGGTTGTTTTTCATACTGTTTCTGTTTAGATAGCGATATGAAGGTAATGAATAATGAAATAACACCGAAAATAAGAACCATATATTGCAATCCAATCGTATCTAAGAAGAAGCCTGTGCCAAGTAAGACAATTTGGAACATCACTCTCTCAAACATATTACGGAATGAGAAGAGACGGCCGTGATAGCTTTTTTCCACTTTCGTTTGGAAAATTGTCGACATAATAGGGAAAAAGCAACCGACACTAAAACCAAACAAACCAAATGATGTAAGAGACATCCATTTTATATCGCTAAAGAACAATGATAGATGTGCAAAAGCGGTACAAATTGCGAAGAAATATAGTAACTTTTCAGGTTTGAAATGGTCAGATAAACGTTTAATAACGAAGGCACCTAACATAAATGCGATACCTTCAATCGTATATATAAAGCCTTTAATCGTTGGATCATGTTGCATTTCGCTAATATTAATTACCATTAAATTAAATCCAGCTATAAATAATAGAGGGATAATACTTAATATAAGTGCTGTAAAAGCAATCGGAATCCCTTTTAAAATACGAAATACTTCCATAAAGCTATTATCTTTTGCAGCTTGTTTACTTGGTGTTGTTGATTTCTTATCCTCGAATTGTAGGAAGAAAGTTGAGAGGAATAATAAAGCGTACGCTGCCATTGAGAAAGCATACATATACTGTAAACTCATTACAACTAAAAGAATTCCACCTAGCGAAGTACCTGCAATACGAGCGATTGTACCTACATTCATATGTACACCGTTCATTTGTAATAACTCATGCTCACGTACGATAAGTGGGATTACTGATTGTAAGGCAGGGAAATAAAATGCTGCCGAAATTTGAAGAGCAACCATAAATGCAATCATAAAGGCGATACTTTCAAATTGGATAGCGAAAAACATAAAAATAACACTTATAACACGACCAAATCCGGCGTAAAGAAGAACTTTTTTCTTTTCATACTGATCAATAATGCGACCAGCCATAGGTCCTACGAGAACACCTGCTAACAGTCCGATAAATAATATAACTGATTTCATGAAATCAGAAGGGACATATTTTTGCATAAATTCAAGGTTGCCAAGAATTCCAAGCCATAACCCTAAACCAGCAATAAACTCCCCAATTAAAACAATCCAAACATTTTTATTACGCCACATAATATAAAACCTCGCCGTCTTTTAAAATGAAAAACTCGTATATAAAACCTCCTTATTTTATGTATTATTTTTAACGAAATTTTTTAGAGTCAGAGTCTATATTACGTGTTTCATGAATGGAATTCAATCTTTTTGATTTGTCAAAAATTTGATGTGTTAATAGATGAAACAAGTAAGTCCAAATGTACAAAACTTATGATTAAAAATTCATTGAAGGTAAGGAGAAATAAAATAAAAGCATCAAGAAATTATCACAAGTAAATGATATTTTTCTTGGTGCTTTTGTACTTAGGCCGAATATTCTTCTTTGCGTACTTCGAAAAATTCATTACGACGTAAGTAATTATAAACTTTCTCGGAAACCTCTTCTTCTTCAGACATTAAGAAACGATGATTAAAAGCATAGAAGGATTGACCTTTAATTAATTTTACGTAGTAAATTTTACACGCCTCCTCTAGCAAAATTAGTATTCACTTAATATTATGATGACCTATATGCTTGTGAATCATACTTGAAGTTTCAAAGTATAGAAGCGAAACAAATTAAAAAGCTTACAAAACTGTAATGTTGTTGTCACGTTTTCCGATAGTTAAAAATAACCAATCTCTTCTATACTACAAATAAGTTACATAAAATAAGGGGGTAAAAATGATGGATGAAGTGATTGGAGAAGTTGTAGCAGGAATTTGTGAATTTGTGGTGGAAGTAACAGCAGATGCTATTGGGAATTTAGTTTCTGGAAAGGATGAGGAAAAAGAAACATTATAATAGTTTGTAAAAGTATACAGATGATTAAACTATAAAGGTTGATTTCTAAAGGGAAGTCAGCTTTTTTATTTTTTACATTATATTAATATTATTTGAATATTCATTTGTTATTATGTTTATGAAACTCATAAAGGAGGTGAATAAATAAAGATGTCGAATTTAGAGGCTGATTTATCTGATTCTCGTTTAATTGTGGCGAATGTGGAGGAAAAGGAATATCACTTTATTGTTCGTGAACACCCGATTGTAGGAAAAATTATATCGCTATTGGAAAATGGAAAAGAATATGGTTTAATAGATAAACAAATTGCTAATAAAGATAAATTTATTAAATCGGAGCTTACTAAATTAGAGTATTTTAACATAGATGTTCTCTATCATACACCTGGATGGATATGGATTGGTATGGATCAATTTGGTTTACATGCTCGTGAGGCTACTTATAACGAAGTAGACGTTATTATGAAGTTGAAAGAGGATTTATATTATATAGATGTATATGAAAAAGTAAAAATGTAATTGATATTTGGTCAGGTTAGGGGACAAGTTCCCGTAGCCTTTTTTGTTTTATATGTAAACGGAAAATCGATTTTATGTTGATGATAGGACAGCATGATAAGAAGTGAGCTGAAAAGAGGATTTGAAAATACATAAAGAGAACTTTAATTATTATATGAATTTTATATGTAAATAACAATAGAAAGAAGATGATAAAATGAGTAAAGAAGAGCTTGTGAAACAACAGTTTGGTAATAATGCGGAGAAGTATGTAAAAAGTAAAATTCATGCTAAAGGACCGGATTTACAATATGTAGTTCAACAAGTTGAGTCTCGTCATAATAATCGTCTTCTTGATATTGCTACTGGCGGAGGACATGTTGCAAATGTATTAGCGCCATTGTTTAACGAAGTAGTTGCTTTAGACTTAACAGAAAAAATGTTAGAGAATGCAAAAAAATTTATTATAAGTAACGGCCATGAAAATGTGTCTTTTGTTGCTGGAAACGCTGAGAGTTTACCGTTTTCTGATAGTTCTTTTGATACAATTACGTGCCGAATTGCAGCACATCACTTTACAAATCCAGCTCAGTTTATTTATGAAGTAAATCGTACGTTAGAAGATAATGGATTGTTTATTTTAATAGATAATGTTTCACCGGAAAATAATGAATACGATACATTTTATAATTTTATAGAAAAAAAGCGGGATCCGAGTCATGAACGGGCTTTGAAAAAAACAGAATGGATTACCTTATTAGAGAAAAATGGTTTGCAAATGCAGTCATGTCTTACTTTTGACAAGGAATTTGATTTTGACTGGTGGTGCGATATGATGAATGTACCTTTGCAGAAGCGGGTGAAGTTAACAGAATGTATGATGAAAACATCAGTTGAAATGCAAGAATTCTTTAACATTCAATATGAAAATAATAAAATTATATCGTTTTATACTGAAATGGCATTGTTTGTATGTAAAAAAAGTTTAACATTAAAAAGATAAATTTCTTGCAGTCTTTCCAAAGTACGTTATACTTAGTAACAGAGAAAATGAGAATTGAGGAAATGTAATAATGATTCGCGTACGTATTGAAGGAACTGAAGAAGAAATGCTTGAATTTATGGAGAAAATGCCGGATATTCCTGGATTTGAAAAAACACATACGAGAGAACCAAGAAAAGGAAATAATCCAAAGTATGATTCAAGTAAAAATGTGCTAGCATATTTATCTTATAAAAAGATTGAAGTCGCCAATAAATAGGCGGCTTTTTTAGTTTACACCGTTTCACAGCCTTGTCTTTTTTACATACTAATAATAGTAGATAATGCTGAAGAGGGGTGAGTATAGTTAATAAGAAAATCATCTTTTTTGGAGACTTTGGTATTGATGATGCTGTGGCGTTAATTTATGCAAATAAAACATGTAAATTAGATATTTTAGGTATTGTTGCTGAATATGGGAATGTATCGCGAGAAATCGTAACAGAAAATGTGTATTTTTTAGAAAGATACTATGCTACAGAAGTAAAAATCATTGAGGGTGCAGCAAGACCGATGACAGCTGAAGAACCTTTGTTTTTTCCTGAAATTCATGGAGAGCACGGCCTAGGTCCCATTATTCCACCTGAAATGAGGATTTGTAAACGGGAAAATTTTTGTGAATTAATTAAATTAATTGAGCCTTGTCCAGAAGATATTATTATCGTAGCGACAGGACGATTAACAACATTGGCAACATTATTTTTATTATATCCAAATGTAATGGATAAAATATGTTCGTATTATATTATGGGCGGTGCGTTTTTATTTCCTGGTAACGTTACTCCTGTATCGGAGGCAAATTTTTATGGAGATCCAATTGCTGCAAATATTGTAATGAAGTACGCAAAGAATGCGACTATTTATCCATTAAATGTAACGCAACAGGCCCTAATTACGCCTGAAATGGTGGATATTATTAATAAAGAAGGAACAGGACAGGCAAAGCTTATTAAACCAATGATTGATTTTTATTATGAGAACTTTTATAAAAAAGAATACCCGGGTATTGCTGGAAGTCCGATTCACGATTTGCTTCCGTTCATTTCATTTATAAATGATGATATTTTTGAATATAAAAAATCTGCAGTTTGGATTAGTACGACAAATGACGTAACAAGAGGACAAAGTGTGGCAGACTTTAGAAAAATAGCTGAGCCGACGAGGTTTGATGATCGGCCGATACAAAGAATTGCGGTTGGTTTTAATTATCCTGCATTTAAAGAAGAGTTTATGCGGACAATATTGAAGCCCGATTGTCCATGATAAGTGTAATATCTCAAGCTGCATAAATCGTTAGTCTAAAAAGTTAATTAACATGTATTATTTTTACAAAAAAATACAGTTATGCTCCATGAATAACTTATGAAAAATGTAACATAACTAATGGTAAGCAATTGTTTCTAATTATATTTTGATTGGTGAAATATAAAGGAGGTTATCATATGATTTGGTCTTTAATCGTTGGTGGTATATTAGGGTGGCTTGCTAGCTTAATTACTGGTAGGGATGTACCAGGCGGTGTAATTGGTAATATTATTGCTGGTATTATTGGTTCTTGGATTGGTGGGAAATTACTTGGTAGTTTCGGCCCAGTAATCGGCGGATATGCAATTATTCCAGCTTTAATTGGTGCGATTATTTTAATTTTCATCGTAAGTTTCTTATTGCGAGCAATGCGAAAATGAATGTAAGGACTGTTTACATTTGTAAGCAGTCCTTTTTATATGTTATGCTAGTATTATACAATCAGGAGGTGTCAGCATTGAAAACATTTACAGTAAATTTTCATCAAGAAGATAATGCTAAAGCGACAACAGTACATAAATTAAGTGAAGAGGACTTCAATAAAGCGACAGAAAAAGGCACTCGTCATCTATTTGATTTAGATACAAATGTTGGATTCTTCGTATTCTTTGATGCAGAAGATGCAGAAGGAAATGATCAATACTTAATGTTACAATATGAAGGAGATCATGAAGAGCCAACTGCGTGCTACGGATTTGATTTAAAACTATACTATCAATTTTTAGCACTATACTTAAATGACCTTGAATTCCAAGGTGAAACTGATGAAGAAGAGGAAGAGTATGGTCCAATTCATCATTTAGCTCACTTACTTTATCATATTGTTGAAGATGGTAAGTCAATCGAAGTGTAAAATACATATGTAAAGCTGTCCTTTTTGGACAGCTTTTTTCAATTTTTTAAGCATACTACACAAAGTTCTTGCTATAATTTATATATCTTGATGACTATATTATATGAGTGGGAAGTGAAGTATTTGTTTACTATTGAGAATTATAGAAATTCTTTAATAAAAGGACTAGAAGCAAAATCATCTGATTTAATTGAAAGATTAAAAGCAACAACACACCTTAATTATTATAAAGAAATAGATTTATTAGATTTTACTGTTTTTGTTCAGTCATTTGAACTGTCAATCGTTATGTTTTCAATGGATGGAGAAGCGAATGAAGTCTTTTATGAAGGAACTGAAGAAGGAATTTTTTCTGGTAGCTATGATGTAATGGATGATATTACATATTTTACGTTCAGTAGTGAAGAATCTGATGAATTTTGGGATTTTTACGAAAAAAATGATGCGAAGTTATCTGAACTTGAAACGAAAGTTATAGTAGAATGGTTTGCGACTTGCTGGAATAAAGCTGGTGGTATGAATGTTACATTACCTTCTTACGTTAGTTTTCATGATGATAATGAATGTTATGATTTACATAATGGTAAATGGATTTCTGATGGTGATAGATGGTTTGACTAAACAGAAAAAGCAACAAAGATAGCTCTTCTTTCTTTGTTGCTTTTTCTATATTTAAGGCAGGATTGTAGTGTAAATGGCGAGAAGGGATATATAAGGAGATGGGGGAAAATGATTAATAATACAATTCCAAGTTTTTTAAAATTATGGGAAAGCACCGACGTAGAATTAGCAGTCCTCAATCAATACTTCACTTCGCATCCAGAGATATTTGAAGAATACTTTAAGTATCATTGTCCTAATACGAATGAACGTCTTTCTAATGCCATAAAACAATATCCCGCAAAAATAGAAGACATTCATATCATTACTAAAACATTACCAATCATTATCCAAGAGGTAACAAATGCATATCATAATAAATTTAACTTTGATGTAAAAATGAAATTTCATTTATTTGTTGGAGGATTTGGATCTAATGCATTCGTAGAGAGGGAGATCATTGGAGATATATTTTTTGCGGTAGAAAAATTATCTCCAGATTTGAATCATCTTCGTGTTATTGTCGCTCACGAAATAGGACATATATATCATAATGTTATGTTACAAAATAATGGAATGGATTGGGAGAAAGCTGAGTGGACCGATGCGGCAGTTAATTTGTATCGTGAAGGTGTTGCAACATACGTATCAAAGCAAATTGTGAAAGGTTTAAATGAATCCGTGTATTACTCATATGACGATGATGGTGAACGTTGGTTACAATATTGTATAGAAAATGAAGAACAAATAAAGAAACGTTTTTTGAAAGATTATATAGAAGGATGGACGTTTGAAAAAGAGAAAGAGTGGTTTCGGTTATCTGGCGGACAATATTTTGGATACAACCGACTCGGTTATTTTTTAGGAACAGCTTTTGTAGAATATGTTGCACAAGCATTGGGCGAGAGTGAAGTATTTACTTTTTGGAACAAACACAATTTGAAAAGAGGTGTAATGGATTGGTTATCGAAATGAATCAGATTATGATAGGGGGCTGAAATGTATGAGAGTGTATGTAAAGATAGGTATGTTATTTCTCGCTTTTACATGTATTTTTGCATTAGTAGCATGTAAAGGAACGGACGAAAAAAAGGAAACAGATCCAACAACGGAAAATAGTAAAAATGAACAGAATAATACTTCTGAAGAAAAGAAAGAGCCTGATGAAAAATCAAATAAGGAAGGGTCAACAAAACCAAAGATAGATCCAAGCACGAAAGATACAGTAATCAATCAAAAATCAATTAACCACGTTAAAGAATTATTTGAACTAGCGAAAGAAGGAAAAGTACCTAATGTTCCGTTCGCAGCGCATACAGGAGATATTGAAGAAATAGAAAAAGCGTGGGGGAAAGCAGATAAAACAGAACAAGCAGGAAACGGAATGTACGCTACCTTTACAAATAAAAATGTTTCCTTCGGTTTTAATAAAGGATCACAAGTTTTTGATGTACGCTCCTATCATGCAGAACTAAAATCAATTACATTACAAGAAATTGAAAAGGCATTAGGAAAACCAAACTCAGTTAAAGGAAATGGTGAAGATAAAATATATGTATATAAAGTAAACAATCAGTTTGAGTTAAAATTCATTATTCCAAAATCGACTGGTAAGGTAAATCATATTTCGGTATTTTCACCTGAGGATAGTATTAATAAAATGGCAGGGTAGGATAATAAAAAAGGATGTCACAAAAGTCGAAATCGATGACTATGTGACATCCTTTTTTTGGTGTAAATAAGAAACTTCCTTTTATAAAATATGATGGGGATGCTCTAAAACATCTTTTTGAATATCTTTTCTTCTTTTCTTACGCTCTAAATTTTGAACAAAAAGAGCTTGGATAATGCCGCCAATCATTAAGAAACAAGCACAACTATAAAATAGCATACTACCGTTTAGTTTACTTAATAAAACCGCACCGATAACAGGACCGCACGTTCGAGATACATCCCAGTGTAAGCCGTAAATTGAAAAATACAATCCACGTTTATCTGAAGGAGCGATTTCTGAAACAAATCGAAGTAAATGGTTTAAAGCAATACTTTCGCCAATGACTAAAAAGAGTAATGTGAAAAATAGTGACACGATTGTTGCTGAAAGGCCGTAGCCAATTGCAGCTACTATATAACAGGCATAAGAAATAATGATGATTTTGGCCATGGAAAATCTTTCAGACCACTTTACGAGGAAAATTTGTAGAATGATTTCCATAATAGCCCGGCATGTTGAAATAAAAGCGAGTATGAAAATGAAATTCGGAAATACATCTTCTGCGAAAATACGATAATTTGTCTCAGTTTGTGCATAAAAAAAGCTAATAGGCAGTGTAGAAACCATAAGTCCAATTACGGCGGAATGATTGCGTACAAACTGTTTTGGAGATGATACTTCAAGTTTTTGCTCGGGCATTGTAATTGCCGGAGCGGTTTCTGGGAGCTGAGTCCAAACAACTACTGCATAAACCATAAGTGTAATACTTTGCATCATAAATAAATATTCAGGATGAGTGTTATAAAAGACTGCACCAATTAAAGGGCCAATTACGGTACCAATTGCTCCCATCGTTTGCAGGAGGGCAAAAATTTCCGCTTGCTGCCCTTGTTTTGTTAAATCAGCAATTTGTGCTCGTTGGGCGGGAATATATAAGGAACGGCCAATACCATTTATAACGTATAATAATGCAAAGATAAAAACGGATTGAGCGAAAATGAAACTACCGATTGCAACGCCCTGTAGTAACAATCCTAGTAACATAATTTTCTTTCGTCCATATTTATCAGTAATTCCACCAGCAATTAGTGTAAATACGATGTCTGAAAGTGGTTGTAGCCCGAAAATAAGCATAGTAATCATTATATTACCGTTTAACATTTTATTAACATAAATAATCATAATGAGTGCTAACATGGATTCTGTTGTTCGAGTTAATAATTCACCGCCCAGTCTAATAATGATTGGTTTATTGTAACGTAATAAGAGATGATTCAATATTGTTTCCTCCTTTCTATATTGAAATGATAAGATGAAAGGAGAAATGGAAAAAGGGTAGAAACAAAAGGGGTTATTTTTCACCTTTTAGGGGGATTATGATGTTTATTTTAGATCAATATATTGAATTATGGTGTGCCTATGGTAAAGAGAGACAAGAAGGCGAACAATTTGAAGTAACAGTACAAATGATTGCAGAAACATTATTTTGTACAGAACGGAATAGTAAATTAATTATCAAAAAGTTAGATGAATTAAATTGGATTGCTTGGTTTCCAGGGCGCGGGAGAGGGAATCGTTCTAAATTAATATTTCAAAAGCAACCAATTCCACTAATTTTAGAAAGAGGAAAAGAATTAACGAAAAAAGGAGATGTGAAAAGTGGAATCTCATTTGTGGAGCGCTACAGCTCGCAATTTCCGTCAGTAAAGAAAGAGTATGAAGTTTGGATAGATTCCATATTTGGTCATCAAATAGAAAGGACATCCGAAGGGAGAAGAGATGTCCTTCGTTTGCAGGTTCAAATGAATTTAGATATTGCATTAGATCCGGTTTACGCTACGATGCGATCGGAATGTCATATGGTTAAACATATTTTTGATACACTCGTATATGTAAATGAGGAAACAAATTCTATAGAACCAAGACTTGCTTTTCAATGGGAATATAATGATGCTGAAAAGGTATGGACTTTTTATTTACGAAAAGGCGTTCGTCTTCATAATGGAAAACGACTTACTGTACATCATGTTATACATTCATTGAATCGATTTATGAAAGCTGAAAACAACCCACACGCATGGATGTTACAACATGTTGAAAGTTTCCGTGCAGTGGATGAATTTGTTGTTGAAATTCAATTACATACGGTAAATAGGATGTTTTTACATATGCTAAGCGCAGAACAGTGTTCTATCGTAATTGAAGATGAAGCAGGAAACTTCATAGGTACAGGGCCTTTTATATTACGAGAGAAGAATACACATTTATTTGCATTAGAAGTACATGATTTATATTATCGTGAAAGACCTTTTCTTGACCGAATTGAACTATTGAATGTAGAGAAAAATGTAAATACATATGACGTATTAATAAAGGCACAGTATAAAGATAAAGAAAATCTTAATAAAGAACTTTCACGGCTTGAATCGAATGTGACATATGTAACGTGTAATCTTGTAAAAAAAGGGCCAATGCAAGATGAGCTGTTTCGAAAAGCGCTATACAAAATTATTCATGGTGATAAAATCGTTCAAGAACTCGGCGGAGAACGTGGAGAAGTGGCAAAGAAACTAATATTAGCAAATGAAAGTATAGTAGATATTGACGAAGATATTCAAAGTTTAATTAAAAGGAGTACGTATCATAGTGAAGTGCTACAACTATACACATTTAAAGGACGAGATCACGTTGAAGATGCGCAATGGATACAAAAAGAGTGTGCGAAGTACGGGATTCGTGTAGAAAATAATTTTCTTGAAATAGAAGAGTTATTGGAAATAAATACGATACAAAAAGCTGATATGATGCACGATAGTGCAACGATTAGCGAACGAATAGAAGATAGTCTACTATACATGTTTCTTACAAAAAATAGTTTTATTCATGGGCAAAGCAGCATGGACTTTCATGCAATGTTATCTCCTTATTTCAAACAAGAACAAGTAGAGAATAGAGTTACACTGTTACGCGATATTGAGGACACATTGTTACGTCAAATTCATGTTATTCCTTTATATCGCAACAAACAACAAGTAACTTCTCATGAAAAAGTACAAAATATAATGATTAATTCACAAGGGTGGATTGATTTTTATAGAATATGGTTTAAACCTTGATAGATAAAGGCTCTTATGCATTTTTTATAAGATGTGTAAGAGCCTTTTTGTATGTAAAATAGGATTGTTTTACACATTGTTACGCTACTTGTGATAAAAGTCCATTTACAACGTAACAGTGTTATGTTACATTGTTATCAGGAGGGAGTGTTATACAGTTGAGTACAGATTTAATTTCAAAAAAAGATTTATTAGAACTTACTGGTATTTCATACGGACAGTTATATAGGTGGAAAAGAAAAAATTTAATACCGGAAGATTGGTTTGTACGAAAGTCTACATTCACGGGTCAGGAGACATTTTTTCCGAAAGAAAAGATTTTAGAGCGAATTGATAAAATCCAAACGATGAAAGAGGATCTATCACTTGATGAACTAGCGAATATGTTCTCACCGAGTGTGAGAGAAATTCTTTTAACGAAGGAAGACATTTTACGTAAGGGGATTGCATCAGAACCAGTTTTACAATTTTTCATAGAACAAACGAATAAAACAGCAGAGTTTCAATTTGTAGATATTCTTTATGTGTACATGTTAGAAGAATTACTACAATCGGGAGAGATTAGTTTAGAAGAAGGAAAAATGGTCTTGCAAGTTTTAAGTGAAAATTATGAAGCAATGAAACATAAAACGTGTGACTTAATCATTGTCCGAAAGTTAGGGATTTCTACATGTTTCTTAGTTTCAAACGTGGACGACTTAATTTTTGAAAAAGGCACCAAAATCGTTTTACGCGAAGCGATTATGAAATATACCGAAGCATTAAAAACTAAATTGTTGTAGTGGAGGAGAAAGTATGCGTACAGATAATTTGATTATAAATGGTTACGGTTCATCGAATGGCGGCGAGTTTCATAAAGTGCAATTAAACGGAAAAGGAACTGTGAATGGAGATGTTGAATGTGAGCAATTTGAATGTAACGGTTACGGAGCAGTTACTGGCGATTTGAAAAGTAACAGTGCACGAATTAGCGGATCTGGTAAAGTTGATGGCACGGTTCATGCTGAAACGATGCGAATTGATGGAAAAGCTACAATTACGCAAAATGTAAAGGCAAACAGTTTGAAAATTGCAGGAAAAGGTACGATAGGTGGAAATGTCACAGGTGAAGAATTTAAAGTTAATGGTCAAGCAACAATTGACGGTAATTGTGAAGTGGATACTTTTTCTTCAGAAGGACAATTTACAATTGGCGGATTATTAAGCGCTGATGAAATAAATATTAATATTCACGGTACATGTCGCGCGAAAGAAATTGGTGGTCAAACGATTAAAGTAAGACATAGATCAGGTACATTAAGTAGGCTATTTAAAACAGTATTTGGCTTGCGGTTAGAAGCTGAACTATTAGAAGGTGACAATATTGATATTGATTATGCTCACATAAGAACGGTAAGAGGAAACAATATTACAGTAGGACCGAACTGTGAGATTGAACTCATTGAATATACAGGTGTTCTAACTGTTGATAAAAGCGCAAATGTAAAAGAAATTAAGCAGGTTTAATGGGAGGGAGAAAGCACTATGGAACATCCACATAGTCTCACAGTAAATGGTTCCGGTAATTCAGCAGGCGGAGATTATAATAAAGTGAAGATACGCGGCGAAGGAACGATTTCTAATGATATGAGCTGTAATGAATTTAAAACGTACGGCACGAGTGATGTACGGGGTAATATGAAAGTAAAAAATTATGTTGTGTATGGAGATAGTGAAGTACAAGGAAATGTAGATGCAGAATATGTAAAAGTATATGGTAATACAAAAATGCATGGTGATGCACATATTGAAAAAACAAAAGTTAGAGGTATGATAGATATTGCTGGGAAACTTTCAGGTGATTTTGTCGATGTAAAAGGTGCTTTAAATGTGAGGGAAAATATTGAAGTAGAAGATTTATCATTAAATGGTGGTCTTGAAAGTGATGGATTACTTAATGCTGAAAATATTCAAATCTCACTTCGTTATGAAGGAAGTAAGGTAAGAGAAATTGGTGGTAAAAAAATTACGATTCGTAAAAAAGCGAGATTTCTTCCTTTTATTAGTCATGTTGGAAACCTCCAAACTTCAATTGTTGAAGGAGATGATATTTATTTAGAACATACGATTGCTGACGTAGTGAGAGGAAACAACGTTACAATTGGCCCTGGGTGTGAAATTAGTGTTGTAGAATATCATACTAGTTTTAATCAAAAGGGTAATACAGTTGTAAAAGAACATAAACAAATATAAGTAGTATGAGGGAGAGCAAGGTTATGGTTGAGAAGAATAATAAGCTCGGCTTTATTGTGGCGGGCTTATTGCTAGGTATTTTAATGGCATCAATGGATAATACCATTGTCGTAACAGCGATGGGAACGATCGTTGGTGACTTAGGAGGTCTTGAAAACTTTGTATGGGTCGTTTCTGCCTATATGGTCGCAGAAATGGCAGGTATGCCGATTTTCGGTAAACTATCAGATATGTATGGAAGAAAGAGATTCTTTATTTTTGGTTTAATCGTCTTTATGATTGGTTCGGCACTTTGTGGTACTGCTGAAAACATTACACAGTTAGGCATTTATCGTGCCATTCAAGGTATTGGCGGCGGGGCATTAGTACCGATTGCATTTACTATTGTTTTTGATATTTTCCCTCCTGAAAAGCGCGGGAAAATGGGTGGTTTATTCGGAGCAGTATTTGGATTATCAAGTATTTTCGGGCCATTACTTGGCGCATATATTACAGATTATATTAGTTGGCACTGGGTATTTTACATTAACTTACCTCTTGGCATTTTAGCACTTATTTTTATTACATTCTTTTATAAAGAATCACGAGTTCATAGAAAACAAAAAATTGATTGGTTCGGCGCAATTACTTTAGTTGGTGCAGTAGTTTCTTTAATGTTTGCTTTAGAACTTGGTGGACAAAAGTATGACTGGGATTCTAGCTTTATTTTAAGTTTATTTGGTGGATTCGCTATTTTAATTATTGCATTTATTTTTATTGAACGAAAAGTAGAAGAGCCAATCATATCATTTGAGATGTTTAAGCAGCGCTTATTCGGAATGAGTACCATTATTGCTTTATGTTATGGTGCTGCGTTTATGTCAGCAACTGTATACATTCCGTTATTCATTCAAGGTGTATACGGAGGTACCGCAACAAACTCAGGGTTATTACTATTACCGATGATGTTAGGATCAGTTGTAACAGCGCAATTAGGTGGGTTTTTAACGACGAAGCTTAGCTACCGAAACATTATGATTATTTCTGCTGTTATTATGCTAATTGGACTATTTTTATTAAGCACATTAACGCCAGAAACAAGTCGTGTATTATTAACAGTGTATATGATTATTATTGGATTTGGAGTTGGTTTCTCATTCTCTGTACTAAGTATGGCGGCTATCCACAACTTTGGTATGGAACAGCGAGGGTCTGCGACTTCAACGAGTAACTTCATTCGTTCATTAGGCATGACGCTTGGTATTACAATCTTCGGAATGATCCAAAGAACAGGTTTCCAAGATCAATTAGAAGAAGCATTTAAAGGTATGAACGGGGGAATGAATACAAACGCTTTAGGAGATTCAAGAGCTATTTTATCAGAATCGGCAAGATCTCAAATTCCACCGCAAATATTAGATAAAATTATTGATGCTCTTTCTAGCTCAATTGTCCAAACATTTATGTGGGCATTGGTACCAGCTGGTTTAGCATTCATATTTATTTTCTTTATGGGAAATGAGCGCATGGTAATTAAAAAACAACAAAAGAATAAAAAGAGCGAAACATCAAAAGCGTAATGAAAAAGCTCCCTTCCAATTGGAAAGGAGCTTTTTCGTATGTACGGATTTAGATTAGCCTTCGATGATTTCGTATTCTTCGTCTGCTAATAATAAAATTTGTGTTTTCTTACCTTTGTTTTGAACTTCGATTACATCGTAAGCACCTAAGTCTCTTATTTTGCTTTGGGAAGCGTTAACCATAACTTCAATAGAATCAATTAAGATATCTTCTTCAATGTATGATTCAGGCAATGCCATATCTTCAGTATCTAATACACATGCGTATAGATTTTGTAAGTTTTCAGTAGTTGGATTTTGTTCTTCAACATCAATGATGTTTTTTACTGCTTCCATATTTTCTTCTTTTGCTTGGTATACTTTAATTTTAGCCATTGTTTTAATCTCCTTTATAACGTAATCGTAGAGGCTACACTTCATTATAACGTTTTTTTCATGAAAGATGAAATTGTTATATGTATTTATAGGGAAATTTATGTGTTAGTACTCATTTTTAATGCGATAAGTAGGCAAATATATTCCTACGTTAAAGTTATATTGTCCAAGCTTATCTCATATCCCCCTCATATTATGTGTATGAGATAAAACATATAGAGAAGGGATGGAGTGTAAGTGGGTTGTGAGCCGAAACGAAATGATCGATGTTGCCAAAATAGTATTTGTGAATTTTTGCGAAGTCTAGAGCCTTTTACAAAAGTTGAGAGTATTGTAATTGCCGGAAATGAAATTGTTGTATCTTATTTTCTTTCATTTAATAAGAAGAATGGTGTCGTATCCTTCGTACAAGAGGGCGATGAGGTTATTTTTGTAGATTGCTCTAAGATTGATGCAATTCGAATAGGAAAAGTTTGTAGTTGTAAAACGAAAGTCAAATTTATTGAAGAGGATTTCAGTCTACTTGGAAACGTTTGTCCGCAATGTTTAACAGAGGGAAGCACACTCTTTTTTGACTTTCACAATTCAGAATTGAATTTATCACTTCAAGCAAAAACAATTGATGCGCCTAGTTGTACTGGGTTTATAGATGAGATGGGAAATGTAGTAAAACAAATTACTATAATAGGTGAAGCAATTGTTTCTAAAGATTTTGTTCAAGTGCCTGAATTATTAAGTTTCCGACTAGTATTATCTGATACGGCTACGAATCCTTTAAAGTTTGGAATACTGTTCATTAATTTCCCTGATCTTACGTTTATTATTCTTTTCGCATCGAGTGGATACCTCAACATTTCGAATTGTTTGAGGATAGAGAGTGGAACTGGTAATGCTGAAATAGAAGAGATGAAAAAGATAATATCGAATGACGATAATACGTACACATCAGTTGTTAAAGTGACTAAAGTATATAAAAACGGAGGAACAGAATCATTTGTTTATAAGAAGGAGTTATAACATATATTTTTAAATGAACCCTTAAACTAATGTTAAGGGTTTTACATAATAATATAGATTGCGAATTATTATTAAGTATATTATCTGTAAACCTTTTTACAGGATAGTCATTTACTTATTTTTAGATGTTATAATAATTTTATATTTATGAATAATTTATAATTATATGGAATGTAGTAGACGTTTGCTTATATGTAGAAAAGAGTAGAAGTACATTAATTCTAAAGAAAGCAGGAATGTAAATGATATATGAAGCGAATATACATACAAGAGAAAAATTAGTTACTATGTTCGAAGATTTCAATAACGTTGTTTTACTTTCTTATTTACAAGGACATATGGGTACCGCTTGGGTAAATGATCTTGAAAATCCGACAGTAGCGCAAATTACGGTAGGGATCTTTACATTTTACGCTGGGGATTCAAAGGTGAAAGAAACAGAAGAATTGCTTCGAAACATTCCTGATAGAATGTTAGTCATCGTAAATAGTGTAGAATGGAAAAAGCGTTTAGAAACATTTTACGAAAGAAAAATAGATAAGTTTTTACGCTATAAATTTAAATGTAATGCAGAAGTTTTTGATCGTTCAAAATTACAATCTCTTATATCAGCGCTTCCAAAAGGATACGAGTTAAGAAGAATAGATGAAAATATCGTAAATAACCCTACATTACATAAAGTCTCTAAAGATTTTACAAGTCAATTTCAATCAGTAGAAGATTATATAAACCGAGGTATAGGGTATTGTATTTTGTATAAAGGAGAAGTTGTATGCGGTGCATCATCATATAGCATTTATGATAATGGCATTGAAATTGAAGTTGCGACTGATCACAATTATAGAAGAAAAGGATTGGCGACTATAGTTAGTGCAGCACTAATCTTGGACTGTTTAGAAAAAGGGATATATCCAAACTGGGATGCAGCGAATACTACATCTGCAAAACTAGCTGAAAAACTAGGATATGTTTTTGATAAGGCGTATGATACTTATTTTGTGGATAATAGTTCAAATAAAAGAGCAGTTAGCCAAAGCTAACTGCTCCTCTCCAAAGGGGGAATGGAGAGATACAATCATGTTATTTACATTATTGACGGGAGGTTGATTTTTAATCAATCTTCTATAAAAGTTGAGATAAAATATTTTTAATTAACCCTGAGGATCCAATTAAGAGTACTGATAAAAAAACGATTGAGAATATACTTTTTTTAGGTTTTTTAAATTCTATGTATATGTTAATAATGGCACCAATTGCAACTACAGTAAAGATAACGAGTCTTATTACATCTATCATAAATAACGCTCCTTTTAATTACTTAATTGTATTATATAGGAATTGGCCTTTCGATTAGTTTATTTGAATACGATTTAAGGTAATTTTAAACAAACTAATCATTTATACAAAAGTAAGGTTAAGAAAAAAGACAGCGTAAGAAGTAATAGTATATCTTGTAGAAGCTGATGTTGACCAAATAAATTAGGGTTATTATCTATGCGGAAAAGTATAATTAATATTTATATATACTCACTTTAGGTACTTTTACAACTTAAATAATAAAACATGCTTTTCATAATGATCCAAACACCAATTATATTTTTCTAGAATAATTGGATGAACAACTTCTTTCGTAGTATCGACCTCAGTATAGCCATATTTCTTATAAAAGTTTTCTAATTCCTCAAAAGGAAGACAATATACATTTGGAACTTGTAATTTCTTCGCAGTTTCTACTAAAAATGAAACAAGATCCCCAGCTAATTGTAGCCCTCTAAATTGAGGAAGAATATAAATTCCACCCATTTCTAAAGTATCTTCATCTATTTGGACTAATCGTCCAACACCTGCATATTCATTGTTGTATGTAATAATTGCAACTTTATCTCTTTTTAAATCACTTCGTACAAATCCTATTGAGTCGTATTGATTATTAATCCATTCTAAATCATTAGATGTAGCCATTTGGATACTCATAGACATCCTCCTTCGGAATGCTAGCACTATTTTTATTATATAAAACATAAGATGCTATATCAAAAGAACCTTAATATAGCACATTTGCAAAATTTATTAGTTGAAGTTGTAGATTTGCTGGTATTGAAATGATAATTTCAACTAAAAGAGGATAAGAACCTTGTGAATTTAGTGTAAAACTAGTTCTTGTGTTTGGTAACGCATTATTATTTAAGCGTATAGAGTTTATAGGCTTATTTTAATTGGTGTAGCTACTATATTATTGGAACTAGTAAGGAAATATAATAATCCCCAGCCTGAGTGATAAAAATCGTATTAGGATTTAGCAAAAAAACCTCCTGAAAAAGAAAAGGGATTTAAAAATAAGAGCACTTCGAAAAGTGCCCTTCAGTAACGACTACTCATTTTAAAAAGAAAGGATGCAATATATCATATGAAGTTAAGTGTATTTAATTATGGGCCTTTTATATAAAAGTTTTATTTTGTTCCGAATAAAAAGGCGATTGTTTCCGCAACCACCTTTCAGTAAAATAAAGCACTTTTTATGAAATAAATTATGGATGATCCCTAAAAAAGGTTATAGGATATACTCACATTTTTATAACTAAAGTGACGAATTCAGGTTATAAGAAAGGAACAATTATATTGTATGAAATCTATTCTAGAGTAGTCGCAAAGAAAGCTGTCTTCTTATTTGAAGGTAGCTTTCTTTTATTAGAAAAAGAAGTAGAAGTAAAATAAAAGATTAAGTTACTTGTCCAAACAAATCTTTAAAAAATACATAAAATGCTAATAGTTAGTCAATATTTTAATATTGCTAACTTTTAAGACTAAAAGGGGTGATTTTATGTGTGAATGTGAAGTTTGTAGAAGAAAGAAAAACCGGGATCCATTAAATCGGGATTGTGAGCCGAAAAAACGAGCTCCTAAGCTAAAAAAAGAGGATTGTGAACCAAAAAAAGAGGATTGTGAACCAAAAAAAGAGGATTGTGAACCAAAAAAAGAGGATTGTGAGCCAAAAAAAGAGGATTGTGAGCCAAAAAAAGAGGATTGTGAACCAAAAAAAGAAGATTGCGAATCAGTAAATTATTATTCGTTTAGTAAAAATACAAATTTTTTAGAGGAAGCTATACAAACAGATAAAATCGATCAAATTTCTGAGGAATATATTGAAATAGTTGATTCAGCAGATGTACAAGTTACTACTACAGATACAAAAGCTGCGCTATCTATCCAAGCGGCATTACAAGCAGCTATCGTAGTTGTAGTAAGTATTTCTATAGCAGATAGTGAAAAGGCAGATAAAATAACACAAGAATTATTTCAAAAATCAGCTATTAAACAAATTAATAGACAAAAAACATTTATAAAAAATTCCAGAAACGTAACCGTAACAACGACTGATACAGATATTGCAGTGAATATTCAAATTCTCCTTCAAATTTTATTAGCTTTATTAGTTAAACTAAACATTTTATAAAGTGTCTATCCTATTGATATTTAGCTATAAGTTTTCACTTTAAGTAAACGTTTTTTGTTGTAACATATGGTACAAGCTTGGACTTCTTATTATGACTGAATTAATATTCAAGATAAATGAAAAAGCAAGTGTGGAAAACTACAAATAAAGTTGAAATACATTATTTAACAGTAAATGAAACTTATATTTATGTGAAGTGAAGGAAAGAAAGCTGACTTCTTATTAGAAGCCAGCTTTTTGAAGTTATTAGTAAAAAGAAGTGGAAAATAGAAGATTAAGTTACTTGTCCAAGCAATTTTTATTAAATTACATATAATGCTCTTAGTTATTTGAAATTTTTATAGAAAATTGATTGGAGTGAATATTGTAAATGGATGATTTAAACAAATTTTCTTCCTTTAAGTTTGATAAGGATCAAAAGAATATAATTATAGACCTTTTACTCTCAGATATTTTTAATAGGCATGGGATAAATGAAGAAAAACTAAAAAATTTATCGCCAGAAAAAAAGCAGCAAATTAAAAGTATTGTTTCTGAAATACAATCACAAGTTAATAATTATTTAGATTGAAAGGGGGTGAACGTATGGAAAAAACATGTCATTCAGATGAAAATAAAAAATGGAGTGCATTAGATTACTCAAATCCTCATCCATCTTTTAAAAATGCTAGTGTTTCAGAAGCAGCTGCGCAAGAAAGTAAAACTTACCAAATTTCTGAAGAATCAATTACAATTGTCGATTCAGCAGATGTAGAAGTTACTACTACAGATACAAAAGCTGCGTTATCTATTCAAGCGGCATTACAAGCAGCTATCGTGGTTATAATAAGTATTTCTATAGCAGATAGTGAAAAAGCTGATCGTGTTGCACAAGAATTGTTTCAAAAATCATCTATTAAACAAATTAATAAACAAGAAACTGTTATTAGAAATTCTAGAAATGTTACAGTTACGACTACTGATACAGACATAGCAGTAAATGTTCAAATTCTTCTCCAAATTTTATTAGCGTTACTAGTTAAATTAAATATTTTATAAAATGTTTAACTTGTTTTTTATCCAGTGATTCTTACAGGTGAATATTTACTGTTTTAATTATAGTACAGGCTATAAATATTAATCATAACTGGACTAATATTTAACATCGCTAAAATAATAATGAGAGCAATGTGATGGAAAATGAAGTTTGGTTATTTTATGAAAATTTAAAAGCCATTTCCTTTATTGGATTTGGCTTTTAAATTTTAAACAGTATGAATTTGAAAAGATTATATTAAGATAAAGAATTAAAATATAATGATACAAAATACTTATAAAATTATTCGTGTTTTAGAAAAATAATAAGAAAAAGGTGTTTAAAATAAAATCATTTGTATTAACAGTTCAAGTTTTGAAGAATAGTGCATACAATATAAAGTGTTTTCCTTTCTTCCTTTAAGTTTTACGTATATAATTTAAAGGTACTATTTTTATTTTATTATTTTATATTTATAACAGAATAGAGGTTTAAAAATGGGTGTTAAAATCATTACGGATAGTGCGGCGGATTTACCAGTAGAATTGCTGCAAGCATATGATATTGATTTAATTCCACTCCGTGTATATGATGAAGCAGAAACAGAGTATTTAGATGGAGTAACATTAGAGTCAGTTACATTATTGCAAAAAATGAGAGAAGGCGCTGTTTATAGAACGTCATTGCCTTCACTTGAAACTTTCCAAGAAAAATTTGTTTCTTATGCAAAAGAAGGTAATCCTTGTATATATTTAGCTTTTTCATCTGAACTGTCTGGTACATATCAATCATCAGTTCTCATTAAAGAGGAAGTAAAAGAAACATATGCTAACTTAGATTTAGAAATTATTGATACGAAATGTGCTTCGCTTGGTCAAGGGCTTGTCGTATTAGAAGCTGCTAAAATGGCAAAAGACGGTGCATCAAAAGAAGATATTTTAAAGCGTGTTGATTTTCTAATGAACCATATGGAACATATTTTCACTGTAGCTGACTTACAGTACTTAGTGAGAGGTGGACGTTTAAGTAAAGTCGCAGGATTTATCGGTGGTTTACTAAACATTAAGCCGATTTTAAACGTGGAAGAAGGAAAACTTGTACCACTTGAAAAGGTAAGAGGGAAAAAGAAAGTACTTGGCCGAATTGTCGATATAATGGAAGAGCGTGGAAAAGAACTTAAAGGTCAAACAATTGGTATAACTCACGGTGACGATTTAGAAACAGCTGAAGCGTTAAAAGCATTAATTACAGAAAGATTTGGCTGTGAAGTATTTATCGTAAATACAATTGGTGCAGCAATCGGAGCACATACAGGACCTGGAGTTATAACGTTGTTTTTCTTAAATGAAGTAGAGTAAAGGATTGATCTTTTGATCAATCTTTTTTTCTTCAAGGTAATGTTACTATTTCTGTAGCAGATGAGCTGAAAAAATTTAAGGGATTATTACATATGGGTGTTATTACAGAAGATGAATTTAATGCGAAGAAAAAGGAGTTACTAAATATATAAATTAGTTTTTTATGAAATTAGTATGAAAAAGCTAAATATAAGATATAAAAAAGATGATTCTGTTGTGGACAGAATCATCTTTTTTATGTATTGAAGTATTTTGTTTATAAAAATCTAAATATTTCAAGATATTAAAATTTATTTATTTCATATATAATTGTGTAGGGAGAAATATCTGTAACTATTTGTAAAAATAGGGGGCGGCTATAAAATGCATGAAATTGCTAGATGGGATTTAGATCGATTATATACGTGTGGAGACATTATATTTCCAATATTGGAGTTAAAAGAGCAATATATTGTGACAAAGGACGTAGAAATCCTTTCAAAACTTATTCAAGCTATTGAAAAAGCAGAATACTATTTGTACTGTCGATTGACTGAAGAAAGTGTTTCATCTGACATTACTAGATTGACTGTGAAAGTAAAGGAATTAAAAAGTGAAGTGCAGCAAGTCATACAGCAAAGTGAAGTGGAAATTACTGATAATACTAGGCTAATAAAAGATGAACTACATGCGTGGGAAAATATGTACATACAATTAAGGAATAGGATAGAAATAGAGCACAATAATAAGCAATTATCATTTGGACAAGCAAATCATGTTGCAATGAATAGTGATAATGAAAAGGAAAGACTAGAAGTATTCGAGTTATTAACATGTGCTTTACATAAGGAGAAAGAAATTTTTGCTACTGTATTAAATCAAATAGGAAGATTGCGTAATACGAAGGGTAATGAATTAGAAGATAGAGAGATTTTAGCAAGGTCCCTTCATGCGAATGGTGTTTCAGAAACTGTATTATTACAAATATGGAATGCGACAGAAGAAAATCTAGATAAATTAGTTAGTGCTTTAAATGTGTATAAGAAAGGCAGAGCTTCGATTACATGGCATGAACTTATGACAGTAAAGGAGAATAATGAGGTTATTATTCCTTTTTCAGTAGCAGTACAAAACATATACGGTGCATTTAAAAATATAGATGAAGAATTAGCAGAATTTGCACGTCATGCGATAGAAAGTGGTTGGGTAGATGCAGAACCGAGAGAGAATAAACCCCCAGGTGGATTTTGTGCTCCTTTTTTCAGTGAAAAAGAATCTCGAATCTCTATGCGTTATGACGGAAGTATCGATAGTGTAAGAATACTTGCCCACGAACTAGGACATGCTTGGCATTTTTATAATATGAGTTTTGAACAATCCTCTTCTTTTTTAGATGATTATTTGCCAATGAGTACAGCTGAATCAGCATCTATTTTCTTTGAAACGGTGCTTATAAATTATCTAATTCAAACAACAGATAGTATAGATATAAAAAAGTCATTGCTTAGCTGGAAAATAAGAAACTGTTTTAATTATGTAATGGCAATTCGAGCATCGTACGAATTTGAGAAGAACTTTTACGAGAAATGTAAAGAAAGTCCTTTAAGTGCTGATCAAATCGAGAAATTATCTATAGTAGCGCAAGAAAAAGCATATGGAAATTCATTATCAGAATATCAGCCGTTCGTGTGGATGAAATATATTCAATTTTATATAGCAGATGTTCCTTTTTATAATTATCCATACACATTTGGGTATTTAGCTAGTTTTAGTTTATTAGAAATAGCTAAAGAAAGTAAAAGTACTTTTCACTTGAAATATAAAGAGTTTTTACGAGAAACAGGAAAAGCTCCAGTGGAAGAACTGATGAAAAAACATTTTGAAATAAATATAACAAGATATGAATTTTGGGATAAAGCTTTTAAACAAATTTCTAAAGATATTGATGAATATTTGCAACTTATGTAAGGGGAGAGTAAAGTGAATCACCAACTTATAAAGGGAATACCTTTTTCAACTTTAGAATATGCACAAGTTATAAGTTTATTAAAAGGTTGGCTACATGAAAAACAAGAGAAACCAAGATTTGTAGTAACTGCAAATCCTGAAATTGTTATGTCTGCAAAGGAAAGCACGGCTAAATCTAAACAGTTTAAAAAGATGTTACTATCTGCGGATTTAATAACAGCGGATGGAATTGGTGTCATAATTGGCTCGAAAATATTAAAAGGAACGCTGAAAGAACGTGTCACAGGGGCAGATATCACTCACGATTTAATAAAATATTGTAACGATAATAGATACCGCGTCTTTCTTTTTGGAGCTGCTCCAGAAAGTAATAAAAAGGCATTAGAAAAATTAAATGAGCAGTTCCCAGGAGCACAGTTTAAAGGACAGCATGGATTTGTAAATGGTGAAGAAATAGAAGAAGTAAAAATGAAAATAAAGCAATTCAAGCCGCACTTACTGTTAGTAGGACTAGGTTCACCGAAACAAGAAGAATTCATCTATGAAAACATACAAACATTAAACGTTCCACTATCTATTGGTATTGGAGGTATGATCGATATATTATCTGGTACTGTAAAAAGAGCACCGAAAATTATGAGGGATACAGGAACTGAATGGTTATATAGATTACTCTCACAGCCGAAAAGATTAAAGAGACAAATCGTACTTCCGAAATTTTTATTGTCGGTTATGTCTGAAAGAATTAAAGGGAGTAATTAATAAAGGAGAGTACATTCATGAACAGAATCGGAATTATCGGAGCAATGCAAATTGAAATAGACTTACTTTTAGAAAAATTAGTTGTACAAGAAGAACAAATAATTGCGGGAATGCCTTTTTACGTTGGAGAATTCATGGGAACTGAAGTAATTGTTACAAGATGTGGTGTAGGGAAAGTAAATGCAGCCGCATGTACGCAAACATTAATTCATAAATTTGATGTAGATGCTATCATCAATACAGGTGTTGCTGGTGGGTTACACCTAGATGTAAAAGTTGGTGATATCATTATTTCAACGAATGTTACCCATCATGATGTAAGTAAGACTCAAATGAAAAACTTATTCCCGTTTCAAGAAGAATTTATCGCAAGTAAGGAATTAGTAGAGTTAGCGCGTATTGCATGCAATAGTAGTAATTTACACATAGAGGTTCATGAAGGAAGAATTGTAAGCGGTGAATGTTTTGTTGAAGATTCAAAACTAAAAGCGAAATTAATAGACGAATATGCACCGCATTGTACAGAAATGGAAGGTGCAGCAATTGGACATGTTGCCTACATAAATGAAGTACCGTTTCTCGTAATGCGATGTATTTCTGACAGTGCAGACGATGAAGCACAAATTTCTTATGATGACTTCGCGAAAACGGCCGCAAACTATTGTTCAGAAATTATCGTTGAGATGCTGAAAAATATATCAAGTAAAACTGTATTATAATTCAAAAGGAGAGAATGAAATGTTACAAGCATTAATTTTTGATATGGACGGAACGTTATTTCAAACAGATAAAATTTTAGAATTATCGTTAGATGATACTTTTAATCATTTACGTTCATTACAATTATGGGATACGGTAACACCTATTGATAAGTACCGTGAAATTATGGGCGTGCCGTTACCGAAAGTTTGGGAAGCTTTATTACCGGATCATTCTCTTGAAATAAGAGAACAAACAGATGCATATTTTTTAGAAAGATTAATTGAAAACATTAAGAGCGGAAAAGGTGCTTTATATCCGAATGTAAAAGAGATTTTTACATATATAAAAGAAAATAATTGCTCAATACATATTGCAAGTAATGGTTTAACTGAATATCTACGAGCAATTGTATCTTATTATGATTTAGACCAATGGGTTACTGAAACGTTTAGTATTGAACAAATAAACTCACTTAATAAAAGCGACTTAGTAAAAAGTATTTTGAACAAATATGATATAAAAGAAGCAGCTGTAGTCGGGGATCGTTTATCTGATATAAGCGCAGCTAAAGATAATGGCTTGATTGCGATTGGATGTAATTTTGATTTTGCACAAGAAGATGAACTTGCCCAAGCTGATATAGTAATAGATGATTTACTGGAGTTGAAGGGGATATTGCCTGCTATACAGAGATAATAAAGTTGTTTAAATTACAATATAATCATTCTAAAAATAATAAAGTCGTTTAAAAATCTTTCTTCCATTAACGGAGTAAATTGCTTAGTGGGGAATTAAAATAAGTACTTGTGGCTTCTGAAGAAATGGAAAAAGAAAGATGTTAAATACAAAGTAGACTCTGTTATACAGAGGTAGAGATAGTGGTATTCATTTGTGATGGATTAGTAATGGTTTGATTTGGATTATAAAGTGTGTGCGTTTTTTGCCAAGTACTATATGACTTATTCTATGGAGGAAATATGCTTAAAGATAATTTTAACATTAATAATATTCCCACGGTTTTGTGGGGAGATAAAAGTGAAAAAGTTTTTATTGCAGTACATGGAAATATGTCAAATAAGGAAGATGCAGTTATTCAAATATTAGCTGAAGAAGCTAATCAAAAAGGTTATCAAGTATTAAGCTTTGATTTACCTGAGCATGGAGAAAGAACAAATGATAATACTCCTTGCAAAGTACAGTTTTGTGTTAGTGAATTATCTATAATTATGAATTACGCAAAAGAGCATTGGAAAGAAGTAAGTGTGTTTGCATGTAGTATAGGAGCTTATTTTAGCCTTTTAGCCTATCAAAATGATGTGATTGAAAAGGCATTATTTTTATCACCAGTAGTTAATATGGAACGAATTATCGAAAATATGATGAAATGGTTTAATGTAACACCAGAACTTTTGCAAAAAGAAATGATTATAGAGACACCGATTGGTCAAAAGTTATATTGGGATTATTTATGCTATGTAAAAGAACATCCTATTAATACATGGAATATAGATACATATATTATGTACGGAGCTAAGGATGAACTGTGTGAATTTGAAATTATTAACGATTTTACAAAAAAACATCGTTGTGCATTAGAAGTCATGGAGACAGGTGAACATTATTTTCATACTGAAGAACAGTTAAAGATATTTGAACTGTGGTTACACAAGCTTATAGATTAACAAATTATAACTTAACTTGAACAATGTTAGAGTAGAATGATGAATTTATAAACTGATATTATATTTGAGAGACATTATAAATGTAAATCTATTCATTTAAGCAAACAGCTACTTTAGTTCAATAAGACTTAAACAACTATATTATCGATTTAAAACTGAAGTGAAGAATACACATACTACGAATTGAATAAGATAACAATCATAAAAATGCTCAGAATAAATGATTTTAGAGCATTTTTATGTGTTTCTATATTAAGGGGGGATTTACTTGAAAGATATACATATTCAACAAATTGAAGATTTAATGATATACGAACACGAATATCTTGTTCAGGAAAGCAAAGACGAAGGATTTTATTTCCTAATAAAATTAATAAGTGAATATGAAAATAAAATAAACACATTTAATAAAACTGGTGAATGCTTATATGGGATTTTTCATGGGGAAAAGTTAATCGGAATAGGAGGGTTAAATGAGGATCCATATACAGAAAATAATAAGATTGGCCGATTAAGGCGATTTTATATTTCAAAGGACTATCGTCGTATAGGGCTAGGGAACTTGTTATTAAAGCGACTATTATCTCATGCGGAAAAGAATTTTAAAGTAGTTGTTTTACATACAGATACAAAACAAGGTGATGCATTTTATAGTGCAAATGGATTTGTGAAGGGGCAGGTATATAAAGGATATAGTCACTATAAAGTATTATGTTAGTAAAAAAAGAGACCTCTGCTTCGAAAAATAAGCTTATGAAGTCTCTTTTTTCTAGTCAATTATGTTTAACATTCATTTCTTTCAATAGTCCCTTCGGATCACCTTTTACATAATAAAAATGTGGATTATTTTCATCGTCGTAAAGCATAATATAAGGTTTTTGATTAAGAGGGAGAAGAATAAGTACTTCATCAATTGTTGTTTGTAGCCATTGATTTGTAATAGAAACTGGTTTAGATAAAGGGATTTTTATCATGTGACCATCTTTTGGAACGACATTTAAGTTTTTGAAGGGGCCAGTAATGGATTTAGCATATTGAACAGCTTTTTTTTGAATAGCTGGATCTAAAGATTGTTTTTGAACGACCATTTCTTTTTGACAATCAAATACTTCAATTTGTTGATTTGTATTTGCGAACGCATTTGTTGATAATAAAAAGAAAAGAAGAGTAATGACCCCGATTTTTTTCATCATAGTACAACACCTCGTTTTTACTATACCCTTAACTAGTTCAAATATTTTTCTGTCACATACATGTAACAAAGAAGTTGTATGATACAATTAATTTTTGTTTAAAAGCAATGGAGGATAATGTATGAAAGTATTAATCGCAGATGATGAACAAGATATGCTAAGGATTTTAAAAGCTTATTTTGAAAAAGAAGATTTCGAAGTGTTATTAGCGAAAGATGGAGAGGAAGCACTTCAAATATTTTATGATGAGAAAATTGATTTAGCTATTTTAGATTGGATGATGCCGAAATATAGTGGCATTACTGTCTGTCAGGAAATAAAAAAGAATTCAAGCGTAAAAGTATTAATGCTTACGGCGAAAAGTGAAAGCGAAGATGAATTAGCAGCGCTTCAAAGCGGGGCAGATGAGTATGTAAAAAAACCATTTCATCCAGGCGTATTAATCACTAGAGCGAAAAAGCTTATACAGCATGATGATGTCATTCAAGTTCAAGATTTGAAAATAGATTTTACGAAAAATAAAGTTTATAAAAATGACAAAGAGTTAGATATTACAAAAACAGAGCTAGAATTAATAAAGTGTTTTTTAAATCATAAAGGCATGATTTTAACTCGTAAAAAATTGTTAGATATCGTATGGGGATTTGACTATTTTGGAGAAGAGCGAACTGTTGATACACATGTAAGAAGGTTACGTAAAAAAGTAGGAGAAAATATTATAAAGACGCATCGTGGTTTAGGGTATAGTTTGGAGGAGCAGAGTGAATAAACTTGGAAAAAAGCTATTTCTCAGCATTTCTTTAACTGTTATTCTTATTTTTACGATCTCTTTATTAATAATTAACTATCTTTTACCGAAATATAATATTTACAAAACGAGAGAGAACTTGAATGAATTTACAGTGCAAATACAAAATACATCTGTAAATGAGTTAGAAGATGTAATTCGTACAATTGAAAGCGAAAATAACGTTACGTTTGCATATACGTCAATCAATCAGTCAGAAGATGATATGAACGAAGCGTTACGCATGCAACTTACGAAAAAGAAAGTAGTTTTAAATAAACTGTGGATTACGAAAGACGCAGTCATGAAGGTGAAAGCGGAAGGGCAATCGAATAAACTGTATGATCAAGAGAAGTTAAAAGCAAGTTTTTTCGCTAAATATATTGCAAAAGATAATACAATAATTTTAATGGGAACTTCTATTGCACATTCTAACGAAATTATAAAAACGTTAAATACATTTTATTTATACATTCTTTGTTTCTCACTCCTTCTTATTATTTTACTTGTGTGGATACTTTCAAAAATAATAACGACTCCATTGAAAGATCTAAGCGATGTAGCTCAGGATATTTCACATTTGAAGTTTAAAAGAACGAAAGTGAAAACGAATGATGAAATAGGAGAATTAGCCAATAGCATTAATATTATGAGTGAAAAACTACATGAAGCACATCAAGATTTAACAGATCGTAATGAACATTTAAAACGATTTATGGGTGATGTGACGCATGAATTAAAGACACCAATTGCATTAGTAAAAGCATATTCTATGGGAATTAAGGATGGATTGGATGATGGGACATACGTAGATACAATTATTAAACAAACAGATCAAATATCAAACTTAATTGAAGAACTATTACGATTTTCGAAGTTAGAAAGAGATGTTTTACAAAAAGAAGAATTCCCTATTGAACCATTAGTCCGAAGTATAATAGATAAGCATAAAATTGAACTGGAGTCGAAAGAAATACAGTTGCAGACGAACAGTAATATTAAAAATCAGGTCATTTATGCGGATTTAAATAAAATGGGAATGGTGTTTCAAAATTTAATTTCAAACGCAATAAAATATACAACAAATCAAAACATAATAATCACTTTAGAAGAGAGAAATAATAGTGTATATTTTCAAATTAAAAATGGGATTAATGCAGAACAAATTAAAGATGTCGATAAAATTTGGGAACCTTTTTATGTCTTAGACTCTTCGCGAAGTAAAGAAAAATCAGGCACAGGATTAGGACTAGCGATAGTGAAAAGTATTTTAGAAAGGCATGGTTTTGACTATGGCGTATCTACTAAAGAGGGAGAAATACGGTTTTATATTACTATGAAGAATGACTAATTCAATACAATTAGAAGCATCGTCTATTAATAGGTGATGTTTTTTATTGATTATATGAGAGCAGTAAATCAGAATATATAACCTTGAAAGCCCGTTGGAAGAGTGTTCTACAAATTTCTCAAGTTGCTGTATAAAATATAAACTGAATTTTCAGTAATTATATTGTATAGTAAAAGGAGACATAAATGGGGAGGGAAGGATATGGGGAAAAAGAAAATAGCAACATTATCAGCAATATTATCTTTATCAATTACGTCAGGAGTTTCTAGTATGACTGCGTATGCAGACAATAAAGAAACAAACTACATAAATGAGCATGACGTGAAGTTAAATGGAATTGTTTCAGATGCGTTACGTTCAAGTACGAAAATTGAATTAGAAAACGGGATGACAAAACCGATTTACTCGCTTGATGAAGCGATTGTTGAAAATCTATTTGTAGAAACGGAAGTAGATAGTGATCGAGATGGAAAAAAAGATCGAGTATCAGTAAAAGTTATGCGTCCAAAAACTGATCCAAATGTGAAAGTTCCTGTTATATATGAAATGAGCCCATATCGAGCTGGTTTAAAAGATGTTCCTGTATATAACGTAGATGAAGAATTGTATGCGTATGAAGGCAAACCGTATGGAGCTGTTAATCTTGGTTCATACGGAAATTACTATGTACCAAGAGGCTATGCAGTTATTTTAGGTGAAAGTATTGGAACTGGAAAATCAGATGGATGTCCGACTACTGGAGACGAACAAGAAATATTAGGAACGAAATCTGTCATTGATTGGGTGAATGGACGTGCGAAAGCATATACAGAAAATGGTGAGGAGGTTAAGGCTGATTGGTCTACAGGAAATGTAGGTATGACAGGAGTTTCTTATAATGGTACGTTACCGAATGCGGTTGCGACGACTGGTGTTGAAGGATTAAAAACAATTATTCCAATCGCAGCTATTAGTAGTTGGTATGATTATTATCGTGCAAATGGTGCAGTCATTGCACCAGGTGGATACCAAGGAGAAGATACAGATAATATGGCAGAAGCAGTACTAACAAGAGAAAATCCTGAAGTTTGTGGACAAGTAATAAAAGAGTTAACAGCAGGACAGGACCGAAAAACTGGTAATTATAATGATTTTTGGGACAAACGTAATTATGTAAAAGATGCTAAAAATGTAAAAGCGAGTGTATTTGTTGTTCATGGTTTAAATGATTGGAATGTAAAGACGAAGCAGTTCGCGCAATGGTGGGAAGCGCTTGGAGAGAATGATGTCCCTCGTAAAATGTGGTTACATCAAGGTGGACACGGTGGAACATCAACGAATGACTGGCAAAGAACACAAAACAAATGGTTCGATTATTGGTTGTATGGAATTGAAAATGGAATTATGAATGAACCAATGGTCGATGTACAACGTGAGAATAAGGCTTGGGATAAAATAAAAAATTGGCCGGATCCAGCAGCTGTGCCGTCAAAAATCCGTATGTATTTAAGTAACAAAGCAGTTAATTTACCATTCAGTATGGGTTCTGTTAATAAGGTGTTTTCATTCGTAGATGATGCAAAAATGAAATCAAACGAATTAGTAGCAAACCCAGAATTAGAAGTAGCCAATCGATTAGTGTATACAATGCCTGTACTGCAAAAAGATACGCGTATAAGTGGTACACCAAAGATTTCAATTACAGGTAATATTGATCGATCTGTATCAAATTTAACAGCATTACTTGTTGATTATGGAGGAACGAAGCCGGAAATCGTAACACGAGGCTGGATGGATCCACAAAACGTAAAAAGTATAGAAAATTCAACAGCGATTCAACCGGGCAAAGATTATACATTTACATGGGACATGCAGCCAGATGATTATGTCTTTAAAGCTGGGCATCAAATAGGAGTCGTTTTAATTGCTAGCGACTATGATTATACAATTAGACCGAAAGCGGGCACGAAGCTTACAGTGAAATTAAGTGAAGTGACATTGCCAATTGTGAAATAAATAGTTATGGATAAAGAGGCTGTCCTAAAAGGTGCTTTTTAGCCAAAACCGAATAGAAAGTGAAAGGAAGAAACGTTGATTTAATAACGTTTCTTCCTTTTCAATTTCATGTGATTTTACTTCGAAAGAGACTTATGAGACAACCTCTTTACATTTTGAAAGGGAGAGTTTAATGTGAATGTTTATTGGTAGATACAAAAAGGCTTACAATAAATAAAAAAATTGCATTTATGATCAATAGGCCACTAAATGTAAGCCCAGCAAAACCTCCAGCGAATCCATCTCCTACTTTTTCACCAATTACATGCAAAGTGGCGAAGAAAACGATGGGGGAAGAAAGAATGAAAATGCCACTGGTAATTTTCCATATTCCCCTATATTTCTTTGCTATAAAGAAAATTAGAGCATTAAAAGCAATAAGAAGTAAAAGAAATATAATGAATGAATTCATCATATCCTCCTTTTGGTAAAGAGTTTGAATTTTCATTATTTACATTGGTATTTCAAAGGAAATATTATACAATATGATTATATTCTATGGAAAGTGAGTGATATATTATGACAGTCAGCTCTTTCGAATTTTCATTAAAAATACAGGTACAGGGAGATTAATTGAATTTAAATCTTCCGTACGTAAAAAACGGGGGAGAAAATAAATGTTTAGTTTTTATAGTACACTTTGCACGGAACTTTATGATTACACAAAGCCTGTCGGTTATTCTTTAAATGGTGATATTGAGTATTACGAAAAACGTTTGAAAAATTGTAGAGGTAGAATTCTCGAAGCAGCAGTAGGATCAGGGCGTGTCATCATCCCGCTTCTTGAGGCTGGTTTTACAGTAGATGGGATTGACTATTCACCTGAGATGCTAGAATCGTGCCGTATAAGATGTAAAGAGAGAGGCTTACACCCTAATTTATATGAAGGAAGCTTACAACAATTTTCACTTCCGCATAAATATGAGGCAATTATTATTCCTACTGGTTCTTTTTGCTTAATTGAAAATCGAGAGGATTCTATACATGCATTGAAATGTTTTTATGAACACCTTAATCCAGGCGGACGATTAATCGTAGATATTATGCTTCCGTATGACTGGAAGACGGGGGAGATTCATACATCGACTTTTTCTTTACCAAATGGTGACGGAATTACATTAGAAAATAAATCAATTAAAATAGATTGGCTGAACCAAGTTACTCTATCCTATTTAAAATATGAAAAATGGAGTAAAGGGCAGTTAGTACAAACGGAATTGCAACGCTTTGCGGTGTGTTGGTATGGAATAGAAGAGTTTAAACTTCTTTTAGAAAGTATTGGTTTCTCTAATATTACTTGCTCTGCTGATTATGTTTATGAAAAAGAACCGTCAAATGCTAATCAAATGTTTACTTTTGAAGCCGTGCGAAAAGAAAAATAAAGAAGTATGTAAGAAAACAAGGCAATTGATACAATATCGATTGTCTTGTTTTAATTGTATATTATTTACATGCTATTACGTTTTCATTCTCCAAGCATCCTTCTACTAACTACATATACTATTTATATTAAAGACAGTCACTATTTTAAATAGAACTGTAATGTTTCTATAAATGATATTTTAGAGAGGTAGGGGATAAATTTGGCAAACGAAGAACAAGATAGAATTGAAAATCAAGTGTATTCAAATCGTGTAGTAAGATCAGAATTTGATGCGAATTGGGAAACTTGTATATCAAAAAGTGGTTATATAATTTATGTAGCAACAAGTAATAATGCTGAAGTAATAGTACTTCTTGCAGATGGTTCAAGTAAATTATTAATTTTCGAACAAGGCGGTAAAGTAGTAGTAGGCGGTGGTGGAACAAGTCATTACAGTAAGCCGCACATCGCAAGAAATATTTAAGGTAGAACAAAATGCCGGAAAATGGTTAACTCATTTTAGTAGAACTTGATGTACTACAAATACTTTTGAATGATCAGAGAAGTTTGTAGGGAATTGTACGGATCAATATTTGAAATATAATGTATGGTTTGAAGAATTCTATAAGCAATAAAAAAGCATTTCCTATTTCGGGAAGTGCTTTTTCTATGTTATAGTATAATAGTGTTTTGAAACAATGTTATTTTAATATATTTCAAATTTTGTTATGTATTATTTTTTATATTAAATTAGTTGCGTAAGTATTTTTTTATATAAGGAGTAATAATTAGAGAAATGAAAAATATAGACTTTATACTAGAAAGTGATGAGGCATTAAAACCGTCTGAACGATTAGTACTATTATTATTAGAGAAGCATAGAATGTTATATACGAACGATCTATTGGCATTATCTAATTTATCATATAAAACATTAACAGATTCATTAACGGCGCTTGTATTAAAATCATATGTGCTAAAGGAAACAGGTAAGGGAAGAAGACAGAATTGTTATAGATTGGTATGATAAGACTGCTGATTTTAGAGATTTTATATTAATATTTATCGAATGTAAGGGGAAAACGCATTTTTGTTTTTAAATGAAAAATGTAATAAACTTAAATGTTTTTAATTTCATTTTTGTTAATGATAATTTAATTATTTTAAAAAATAGAAAAATAAAATAAACTGCATAAAACAGAAATAAAAAAACAATCCGTTTTAAAAACGGATTGTTTTTTTTATTGGAATAATATTATAAGATGAATGGAACACAGGAATAATTATTCTACTTCACTTGTATACTTTTCAGGTAATAATTCCATTACGTTACATTTTACAAGTTCACCATTATAAGAAAGTATAACGTTCGTATTTTTTCCGTAATCACTTATTAATTCTCGACACATACCACATGGAGCAACAACCCAACATTTTTCTATATCTTCATGAGGGTGTGGGTGAGCAACTGCTACAATGGTATCAAATTCATGATCACCTTCTGAAATAGATTTTCCAATTGCCATAGCTTCACCACATACTGTTATTCTTCCAACATTCGCTTCAACATGTACTGCTGCATAAATATTACCTGTTTTAGTGCGTACTGCTGAACCGATATGATGACGGCCATATTTATAGTTTTTTTCGATTACTTTTTCAGCCGCTTTAATTAAATCATAGTCTTCACTATTTAAAGGTATTACGTGTAACATAATTTCTCCTCCATACTAAACATGATTAGTATTATTTAGTAGAAAATTTTAATATTTAAAATAAAAGATAAATGTTAAATAGATAATATTATTATGTAAACTATAATTAAAAAAGGAATATATAATAATCAACAGAACATATAGAAGAGTGTGATGATGAGAAAACAGCCTATGATATAGCCTTAGAAAAAGGTCATACTCACCTTTTACATTATTTGCAACAGGGAGTGAACGTGTGATGAATAAATGGAGTGTAGGGATATTTTTATTTAATGAGGTGGAAGTGTTAGATTTTGCAGGGCCATTTGAAGTTTTTTCTATCACTAAAGTACATGAAGAGAAACCATTTACTGTTTATACAGTTAGCCAAAATGGAGAAATGATTACAGCAAGGAACGGATTAAAGGTAAAGCCTGATTATAGTATTGAAGATTTACCACCAGTTGATATATTAATCATTCCAGGTGGTAAAGGCGCACGGGAAAATGAAGTGAAAAATGATATTGTAATAAATTGGGTTCGTCAGCAAATGAAAGAAGTAAAGCTAATGACTTCAGTTTGTACCGGAGCGTTATTACTCGCGAAAGCTGGTTTACTGGAAGGGTTAAAAGCAACAACACATTGGGCTAGTATTCAAACTTTCAAAAAAGATTTTCCGAATGTAGAAGTAATGGAGAATGTGAAATTTGTAGATGAAGGACATATTATTACATCGGCAGGTATTTCAGCTGGTATTAACATGTCATTTCATATTGTGAAAAATTTGCTAGGTGTGGAGATCGCTGAAGAAACGGCCAAAAATATGGAATATGATATTGATTTACAAAATTAAAAAAGCCCAAATTGGGCTTTTTTCTTATTTTGAGTGTATATAGGTATGATCTATGCTCTAAACTTAAGCTCTTAAACAGTCATTCTAGTTTTATCGAATGTACGAAAATGCATCTCTTTTCTCCTTGTAACCATGTTAAAACAAGGAGAACTTTGTATGTAAAAAACTTTTCTACAATAGTAGAAAAAGAATAACAGAAACTACTATTTTATGCCAGCATACATAAAAAAATGCAATGTAAATATGGAAATGTCGTCGAATGCTATCTTTAATTGGTTAATTAGTGAGATATTTTTGTGAAGGAGCTTATTTTATAAGAATAGAATTAAAGTTAATAAGAAATCATGCCGATGGTAGTGAAAATATATGTGTTAGGGGGATTTCATAATGAGGAAACTCAAGCGAATAAATGTTCCTAATATACAAGAACAACTATCACAGTCTAATGAAAATCGAGCAATTAATAAGAAAAAACTAAGGCGATTTATATTCATGTTTATATTTATTGCGGCGGCTACTTTGTACGTTCAATTTATTTTAACGAAACAACAAGAAATAATTGTAGAAAAAAAAGATACAATTACGAATCAAAAAAAACAATTGGTTTCTTTAAAGAAAGATGAGGCTTCTTTAAAGACTAACATAGAAAATTTAACAGATGATGATGAAGAAATTTTGAAGTTTGCGAGAAAAGAATATCAATTTTCTAAGTCAAATGAAACTATATTTGTGTTGCCAAAGTAGTGTAATAGAACAGTTAGCAATAGCTAGCTGTTTTTTCATGTAGGAATGTCATGGTACAAGAAACAATTACATATTGTAAAAATGAAGAGCTGGAGCTGTTTTTATACTTATGGAATATATACGAAAATAAATGTTGTTAAAATTCTGTCAATTGTATTATAATACAAGGTAAGCGGATACATTTTTTAATCCATGTTGAGTTTATCACTCATACGACTATTAAGAAAACCGTTATCCCGTATTAGAAAGGAAGAGAGCTGTGTACGCTTCAAATACAATTTATGTCGTAGGGGATGCGAAAGCACCTCAAAATAATCCCATTACCGAAAAGTTTAAAAGCTATTTTGTAGCGTTTGTACTTGTTAAGGAGACTGGGGAAATTGTAGATGCAGATTGCTCAGCGACAATTGCATTAACATCTCAATTCGTTAAATATTTATTTCTACATAAAAATATTAATGACCCAGAATTAGTAATGGAAATAAAAGATCGTTATTTCGGTTCGTCTCAAAAAGCATTACTTGTAGCATTAAAAGATGCACAGAAAAAATATAATCAAATTGCTGCTTTGTCTACCCATTCATAGACAAAATCCAGCCGTAAGAATCTTCTTATGGCTGGATTTTTTTATTTCACATTAACTTTCTATATGAAAAGTAAGCAAAAGAGGTGATTTATTGCTCTAAAAAATTTGAAATTAGGATTCCACTTTTTCAAACAACGAAAGGATGAACGATATGAAAATTACCGATGTAAAAGTAAATCGTAGGCGTGTGAATCTGCATACACCGTTTAAAACGGCGCTTCGTACCGTAACCGAAATAGAAAGTATAGATGTATATATTCATACAGATGAAGGAATTGTTGGCAAGGGTGCAGCAGCTGCAACACCGGTTATTACGGGGGATTTCGCTAACGGGATTGAAGAAGCAATTTTAGGGCCGATGCGTTCCAATTTAATTGGTCAAGATATCATTCAATTTCAGCAGTTACTACAGCACATCCAAATGAGTTGCATTGGAAATCCAAGTGCGAAAGCCGCGGTAGATATCGCATTATATGATGTGTATTGTCAATATCATAACATTCCACTTTACGCATTATTAGGCGGGAAGAAAGAAATCCATACAGATATTACGGTGAGTGTAGATGAGCCTTTCATTATGGCGAAAGAGGCAAAGCAACATGTAGAAAAAGGATTTCAAACTTTAAAAATTAAAGTGGGGAAATCTGCACACTTAGACTTAGAACGTATTGAAGCGATTCGAAATAGCGTACCAAAAAATACGACGTTACGATTAGATGCAAATCAAGGGTGGAATCCAAAAGAGGCAGTTTCTATCATTAAAGAGATGGAAAATCGCAATTTAAATATTGAATTTATTGAACAACCTGTTCATGCGAAAGATTGGGATGGATTAAAGTACGTCAAAGATCATGTACAAACACCTATTATGGCAGATGAAAGCATATTTTCAGCGAGTGATGCATTAAAAATTGTGCAAGGAAGATATGCAGACTTAATCAATATTAAATTAATGAAATGTGGAGGCATACGTGAAGCGTGGCGTATTGCCGATATTGCAGAAGCAGCTGGTGTGAAATGTATGGTAGGAAGCATGATGGAATCTTCTCTTTCTGTTAGCGCTGTTGCACATTTAGCTGCTGCACATCCTAATATTCATTACTTCGATCTTGATGCACCGCTTTGGTTAATGGAAGAACCGGAAGGAATGACTTATTCTGGATCAAAGGTAAACCTTCAATCGACAGTGAATAGTAAATCTTAGGAGAAGAGACTAGTAAATTATCTTTTAAGGGGGATATGTATGAAAAAAGTAGGAACTGCATTTTTAACAACTTTATTTATATTTTCATCGTTTACATCAGCAAATGCTGAGGAAAAGAAAGATAGTAAGGCGTTTATCGATGTATCTGCTGCAACACTTTGGACCACGCCTGATTCATTACGGCCAATTGATGCACCAAGTGCTACAAATCCAGTTGATTTGTGGAAGTGGACGAAATCGATGACGCTTGATGAGAAACTTTGGTTAACAAGTGCAAATAAATTAGAAACGCAAGCGTTATTAGGCCAAGAAGTAACAGTTGTAGATAAAAAAGGGGATTGGGTGAAAGTGTTAGTCCATGGTCAGCCAACACCTCGAAATGAAGAAGGCTACCCAGGATGGATGCCTGAAAAACAGTTAACATATAATCAAGAATTTGCAGATAAAACAAATAAACCTTTCGTATTAGTAACGAAACCGACAGCCATTTTATATATAAATCCTTCTGAAAAACATAAATCGCTTGAAGTGAGCTATAATACGCGACTGCCGCTACTTAGTGAAGATACGATTTCATACCGCGTGTTGCTACCAAATGGGCAGAAAGCTTGGCTACGAAAAAATGATGGAACGGTTTACCGTTCTCAAAATGATATTCCAACCCCGACGGCCGATGATCTAATAAACACAGGGAAAATGTTTTTAGGATTACCGTACATTTGGGCTGGTACAAGTGGCTTCGGATTTGATTGCTCTGGATTTACACATACGATTTATAAATCGCACGGTATTACAATTCCACGAGATTCTGGTCCGCAATCGAGAAATGGAGTTGCAGTTGATAAAGAACATTTACAAAAAGGAGATTTAATCTTCTTTGCACATGATCAAGGGAAAGGCAGTGTTCATCATGTGGGGATGTACATTGGTGATGGAAATATGATTCACTCACCGAGAGCTGAAAGATCGGTAGAGATTATACCGCTAAATACACCAGGATATATAGAAGAATACGCTGGCGCCCGTCGTTACTTACCTTAAAAAATAGAGGGGGTTTTCAAATGAAAAAAGTTGTTCGTTACTCATTAGTTAGTACTCTATTCGTTTCTTCAATTTTAGTTGGCTGCGCAAAAGAAAAAACAACGACAAAGCCGAAAGATGAGAAGAAAGTATTACAGTTACTAGAAACGGGTGAAATTCCGTCATTAAATTCAGGGAAAGTAACAGATGCAGTATCATTTAACGTTTTAAATAACGTCATGGAAGGATTATTCCGCTTATCGAAAAACGATGAAGTGATTGAGGCTGGAGCACAAAAATATGAAGTGAGTAAAGATGGGAAAACATATACATTCCACTTGCGTGATGCGAAGTGGTCTAACGGAGATCCAGTAACAGCGCAAGATTACGTATATGCTTGGAAGCAGCTTATTAATCCGGATACTGCTTCTCAATATGCATACATTGCGTACGATGTGAAAAATGCGGAGAAAATAAATAAGAAACAACTAGGGTTAGAGGAATTAGGAGTAAAAGCGAAGGATGATAAAACGTTCGTTGTAGAGTTGGAACATCCTGTACCGTATTTTACGAAACTACTTATTTTACCGTCCTTCTATCCAATTAACGAGAAATATGCGAAAGAGCAAGGCGATAAATATGGATTAGAAGCAAATAAAACGGTATATAATGGGCCATTTACATTATCTGATTGGAAGCATGAAGCTAGTTTTACGATGAAGAAAAACGATAAGTATTGGGATAAAAAAGAAGTGAAGCTAGATGAAGTAAACTATCAAATTGTTAAAGAAATTTCAACTGCGGTAAATTTATATGAAACAGATAAAGTTGATAGAGCTGTCATTTCTACAGAATTCGTAGATAAATATAAAAATAATAAAGAGCTAAAACAATATACAGATCCAGTTATGTACTTCTTCCGATTTAATGAAAATGTGCCGATTCTTAAAAATAAAAATGCACGTCTTGCACTAAGTACAGTGTTTGATAAGAAAGGACTTGCGACTTCATTTTTAAATGATGGATCGGTTGCTGCAAACTATTACGTGCCAAAAGGATTTTTAAAAGGTCCAGATAAAAAAGATTTTAGAAGTACAGCAGGTGAGTTTAATAAAACGGATGTAAAACAGGCGAAAGAATATTGGGAAAAGGCGAAGCAAGAAACAGGTACAAATGAAGTAACGCTTGAGTTATTAAACTATGATTTAGAAAACTTCAAAAAAGTAGGAGAATATATTAAAGAGCAGCTTGAGAAAAACTTACCTGGCTTAAAGGTAAATGTGAAATTACAACCACACACGCAAAAATTAGCGCTAGAGAAGAAGAAAGAATATGAAATGTCGTTATCACGCTGGTTACCAGATTATCCAGATCCAATGACTTACTTAGAAGTATTCCTTTCTGGAAGCAGTGTAAACAATACTGAATATGCAAATCCAGAATATGATGCGTTAATTAAGAAGATTAAAACAGAATTAGGTAATGATGAAAAAAACCGTTGGAAAGCATTGCAAGATGCTGAGAAGATGTTGCTGGATGATGCGGTAATTGCTCCAGTATTCCAGCGCGGATTATCTTACTTACAAAAGCCGTATGTGAAAGATTTATACGTACATCAATTTGGACCAGCAACAAGTTTAAAGTGGGCAGATGTACAAAAATAAAGGATGAGAAAACAGACTCCACGTTTGTGGTAGTCTGTTTTTTAGTTAAAGTCGGGTAAATAGTACATGGTATAATTTACCATTATGTATAAAATTTTGGAGGGGAATGAAGTTTTATGTTTGAAGAAAAGAAAGTAATACATACAAAAAGGTTATTCATGAGAAAGCCCATTATAGAAGATGTTGATCAATTTTATAGCATAGTAAAAGAAGAGGCTGTTGGCAAATGGCTTGCTAAATCAAAGGGAATGTCAAAGGAAGAAGCAAAGGACTATATTATGCAACTAATATCACATTGGGAACAGTATGGTTTCGGGGTATGGTTGTTAGTTAATAGAAATACAGGAGAGCTTTTAGGACATTGTGGTTTAAGAAAAATAGATGCAACAGGTGAAATAGAAATTATGTATTTACTTGATCCGGAATATTGGGGAAATGGATATGCGTCAGAAGCAGCAAAGGCTTCCATTCAATATGCAAAAGAGATGATGAATGTAAAAAGAATAATTGCTAGAGTAAAAGTAGCAAATGAGAACTCGAAAAAACTTTTACGAAATCTAGGGTTTATATATACTCATGAAGTTGATTATAGCGGGCGCTTATTATCATATTTTGAACTCAATACATCATCCGAAGAATTCTAGACATTTCATATGTTTTTTCATTGTTAAAAAATAAAATTATTACTAAAATTTCAGTGTGAAATGTATGTAGAATCTTGTATAATTAACGTGTTTCTATGGAAACATTTTCTTGCGCTATATATAGGTCTTAATAGAACAAGGAAAGAAATACATACATGTATATAATAGATAAATAGAATGGAACATGTATAGAGAAAAAGGAGAGAAATGATGACGTGTCAAAGACAAGGGTTACAATTTAATTGCGATAGGAAGAGGAATAAAAAATGAAAATGAAGCATGCCTTTGGTCCCATAATTTTAGCGTGTGTGCTTTTTTTTATTATCATACTCATCCCATCGAAAAGTTTAGTATCACTGATTAGTGATAAGAAGGTAGAAGATGCGGCAACTTCCTTACAAAAAGAAAAATTACAAAGTGTATTCTTGCAACAGAAAATGTTAGAGAATTCGCAGTATTTACCGATGTACGGTTCATCTGAATTTTTACGAATGGATGCATATCATCCGTCTAATTATTTCAAAGTAAATCCCGCTGGTTTTACGCCATATTTAATTGGGATTGGCGGTACACAAAGTTTAGCTCATATATTAAATATGACATCTACAATGGATGAGTTAGAAGGTAAAAAAGTAGTCTTTGTTTTATCACCACAATGGTTTACAAAGACTGGTGTATCGCAGGGGGATTTTACGAACAATTTCTCTAAACAACAAGCATATCATTTTATTTTTAATGATAAAATAAATGTAGAAATGAAGAAGCAAATTGCGAAACGACTTTTAGATTATAAAGTTGTTCAAGAAGATGATATATTAAAAAATTCCTTAGAAGGTATTGTATTTAATGATACGAAACATAACGTAAAAGCGGGTTTAGTTAAACCACTTGCTTATATGCATCGAAATATTTTAGATCATAGAGATTTATTTAACTCCATATTTAAGATTGAGCCGATGAAAGAAAAAACAAATGTGGGACTACGTTCAATTTCTTGGGTAGATGCACGTAAACATGCGGAAGAAGAAGGGAAAGCGGAATCTACTACAAACACATTCGGAATTGAAAATCCATATTACTATAAACATAATTTGAAGAAAAAGTTAAAAGGTTTAAAAAACTTTAGAGCAAATGAATCGTATGAAGAATCACCAGAATATGATGACTTACAAATTGTTTTAAATATTTTTAAAGAGAAAAATGTCAAGCCGCTCTTTATTTCTGTACCTGTAAATGGACCGTGGTATGATTACGCTGGTTTCCCTAAAGAGCGCCGTGAAGTGTATTATAAAAAAGTTAGGGAACAAGTTGAGAAAGCTGGGTATCCAGTAGTCGATTTCTCTGGCCATGAATATGATAAGTATTTCTTAAAAGATACAATTCATTTAGGTTGGAAAGGCTGGATTTACTTTGATGAAGCAGTGCAAAACTTTTATACTGAGAAATAAGTGTGGAGAAAAAGGAACGGCTATAAGCTGTTCCTTTTTTAGTATAGCGGTTTTTATTTATATTTTTACGCAAGATTTTTACGCTTTTTTGCCCATTTTTTTATAACGAAGTATAAAAGAATAAGTATGACGCCACCAATTGCGAATGATTTCACATATGGTCCTGCAACATCGTTAATATTTTCCCAATTCTCACCTAGTTTTTCACCTAAATAAATGAAAATGATAGACCAAGGGATGATTGCAAGTGCTGTTAACGTAGTGAAACGTAGGAATGACATTTTTGTAATACCAGCAGGAATTGAAATCGCATGACGCACTACTGGAATGAAGCGTGCTGTAAAAATGACGCCAGTTCCGTAACGATTAAACCAATCTTCAGCAGCGTCTATTTGTTTTTTATGAATGAAAATATATTTTCCGTATCGTTCTAATATAGGTCGTCCACCGTATCGTCCAAGCCAATAAATAAAAATTTGAGCAATAACACCGCCAATTGTACCAAATACAACTGCGCCTAAAAATGAGATACTACCATTGAATACTAAGTATCCCGCATAAGCAAGGACAATCTCACTTGGGATAATCTCAATCATAAGTCCAAGCATAATGCCCCAATAACCTAATCCTTCAAAAAACGTTAATACTGAATGAATAAAACTACTTACCATTGTTGCACCTTCTAGTTTATGTATTTTTGAATAGGTGAACCTTATACTTAATAACATAAAAGATTCACTATGTGTAGATTATACCTTATTTGTATAGGGGATTGCTATTTCAATTCTTTTATGTCCTTTATAAGGATTATAGTAAAGTATATAAGTTCAATTTTCATGAAGAGAGAATGAAAAGATTATTAAAAATTTCTCATAAAAAATAGGAGCATTTCTGCTCCTATTTTTTACGGCTTCACATCTAAGTTCTGTAAAAATAAAGTTGCTGTTACGTAACGTTTCGCTAACATTTGTACATAAGCGGTATGTACAGAAAGTGTGGCGATAATAATGGCGTTACGGATTGCTTCACGTTGTTCGTTATTAACCTGATCGAACTTGCTTGCAATTTTATCAGCTCTTTCTTTTACGATGTTTTCAATTGTATGGATTGTATCTGTTGCATTTAATTGTAAGCAATTCCCTTGATTGAGTTCTTCAAATAGAGAAGAGTATGCTCCATATAAATGAACAGGATTGATTAAGTCATCACTTCGATCGGCTGGGTCATTTACGATAAGGCGTAATAGCTTACGAATGGATTCAAAATCAAGTGCTGTTTTTAAATCTTCAACAATGAATAGTAAGGCTGCTTGTTCAATTGAATATTTTTTTCCTTTTTGAGGAGAGCCAATCATTTCTTTTATATCTCGTTTCACCCAGTTTTGCATGGCAGTTACAGAGAAACTTGTGTTTTCGATCTGATTGCCAAGCGCGACTATTTCATTTAAAGAGAAACCGACGTCTGTATCGTCAATTTTTATCAGTTTTTCAAAAATAGGTGAAAGTGCGGTAGTAATAAAAGCAGTTACGCTTTGTCCGCTTTCAATATCTTTTTTATGTGACTTTGCCCAAGCTTCTTGTAAAATACCGAGAGGCTTTTTCGTATTCCATCCTCTTAATGATAGAAGAAGGGTAGCCATTTCGTTTCGTGTGAGATGAAATGTTTCCATCTTTTCACCTCCATAAATAATAAAAAGTTCTTATGAACCTATAATATGTTTTGTTTCATTTAAAGTCAATTCTGTTTTGCTTAATTTTTCCTTTGTCACCAAACTGTCGGAAGTAAATAATGCTTGCATATTTCGACAAAAGTTCATATAATAAGTTCATAAGAACCTTTAAAATGTTTTTAAAAACAAATCTATCATTCTGAATTTACTAGAAAGGTAGATTTCACATATATCTATATAAAAGGAGAATGGATATAATATGTTGAAAAAACTTGTAGCAGTCATGACAGCATTCATGGTTATCTTTGGAGCTAGTAGCTTCATGTTTGTAGATCACGCAGCAGCGAAGAGTTACAAATCTGGTAAAAAATCATACACACCAAGTTCTGGTCAAAAGTCAAAAGTTGATTTGAACAAAAAAGATAGTAACGTGAATTCACAAAAAACAACAACAGATTCAAAAACAAAAGCAACGAACACAGCACCAAAAAGTAATAAAGGAAGCTTTATGAAAGGTTTATTACTAGGTGGTCTTGGTGGTTTACTAATGGGTAGCTTATTTGCAAATATGGGAGCTCTTGGTTCTGTATTAGCGTTTATGGTAAATATGTTAGTAATGGCTGGTATCGTAATGTTAGCAATTCGTGCATTTAAATACTTCAAAGATCAACGTAAGAAAAAGGAAGATGAAGTAGCATGGAAACGATAAAAATTTCTGAACAAGAACTGATCAATGCCCTTTGCGTATATATCGCTGAAAAAAGACAAGTTGGTCCAGAAGAAGTTTTAGTTGAACTTATGTACGACGATGACTATGGTTTTTCTGCTGAAGTAGAGGTAAATGGTCGCCAACAAATTTTAATTCAAGCGAACTTAATCGAAGCACTACGCTTATTACTTGACAGAGAATATAATGTCAATTCATTTGCGGCGAGATTACAACTTGAATTAGATGATGAAGAAGGTATTTACGCGTTAGCGAAATTTAATAACTCAGATGAGTAGGAAAAAGAGCTGTTGAGAGTATTCTCAGCAGCTCTTTTTAGCATGTGCAAATGCAAGGGAATAATCACGCCAAATTTCATTCATTTTCCGTCTACCGACATCAACACCTTGGTTAAATTGAATGGCAGCTTGTTGACGTACCGCATGTACATGTTGGATTGCTTGTTGCAATTGTTGTTCCACCGAATGGGATTTTTTATTTGCTTGTTTTACAATTGAATATCCAGCAACAGTTCCTTGTGCCATGGCGATTTTCCCGCTTTCAATGCCAGTTATATTCCCGGCTACAAATAAACCAGCAAGAGGGGTTTCCATTGTTTCGGAATGGAGAGGAACATGCCCGCCTAATTCCGGAATGTAACGGAACGGACAGCCAGCTACAGCGGCTAGTTCAGCGAGAGGATATAAGCCACCGGCAATACAAACGAAGTCTGCTTCATATATTTGTTCCGATCCGGTTACGATATTTCCTTTCGTATCAATATTAGCAACGCGTACACCTTCAACTTGATTTGTTCCGATAATTTCAAGAGCTGCTTTTCGAAGGTGAAGAGGTGTACCGTTTATTTTCATTCCGCTGTTTGGATAGAAGGTTAATCCGGCTTTTCGAATCCAGTCATATTTCATAAAATGGCTACCTATGCGTAGAAAAGCAGAAGGAGCGAGATGAGCCGCATTTAAAAGAGAATTTAAAACTTCTTCTGGTTCACCAGCCGGTTGACTTAATTCACTTTTTTCAGGAAGGACGATATGTTCCACTTTAATTCCTGCCAATTGTAATTCATTCAAAATAGCAAATGACAATATGTTAGCACCAATAATGATTCCTTTTTTCCCAACTTGAACACGATGTACATTCGTCATAACTTGAGCAGCGCCAATTGACATCACCCCAGGGAGTGTCCAACCAGGAAGAGGGATAGAGTACTCAGCAGCGCCAGTAGCAAGTAAAACGAAAGGTGCTTCTAACGTACCGATATTCGTATGGACGAACCAAGAACTTTCATCTTTATCTAAATTATAGACGGAAATACCACATTGAATATTAACTGAAAGAGATTGTGCTTCTTCGTGAAGGCGTTTTGATTCTTTTATCCCGTTCCACCATTCTCCAGTAGGTTCTTGATGTAATTGTCCTAACAATCTTCCGCCAGGCTTCATAAATTCATCAATAACAAGTACATTCAGTCCAAATCGAGCGCAAGAGATAGAGGCTGATAAACCCGCTGGGCCAGCTCCGATAATTATGACATCATTCATCGCTTTTTCACCATCTCTCTAACGATATTTGGATGCTGTTTACCACTAGCAACAACCATATCTTTTTCAACAACAGTTAAGCATGCTCGTACGTTCGTTTGATTATTTACTGTGACGCGGCATTCAGAACAATGTCCGATATTACAGTAAATACCTCGCGGTGTCCCGTTATCTTCGTGCACTCTTAATGTTCTTATTCCGTTTGCAAGTAAAGCGGCCGCAATTGTTTCATGTTCATATGCTTCATATTGTTGACCATTAAATTGAAAAGTAATGCGATTACTATTATTTAAACTTCCTAAAATAGGGTGATGTGTAATTCTACTCATTTACTTTCACCTACCGATCCAAAAGTAACTGCTCGTACCGGTGGTTGATATTTCAATGGAATATCATTTGTAGTTACGCCTGGATTAGCATGTTCAATCATTCGATCTATCATCATTCTACATGTGCGGCCACCGCAAAATCCCATGCCAGCACGTGTTCTTAGTTTTAATTCTCTTGCCGAGCATTTATATTCAGCAATTGTCGATTGAAGTTGACCGTATGTAACTTCTTCACATCGACAAACAATTAAGTGGTCTTTATTCGTCATATGTATTCCTCCTCTAGTTCGGTTTGCACAAATTATATAATGCAAAAACTATGCCAATATAGAGGAGGTAAGGTTTATTGTAACCCGAGCTTTTTTAAACGGTTATATAAAGTGGCTCTCGTAACACCAAGTTGTTTCGCACATTCTAATTTATTTCCATTCAAAATGCGTAAAGCCCTCTCAATGACCTTTTTCTCATGTTCCTCCATCTCTTCTTGTAAAGAGAGGATTGTATTATTGTTGCTGAGTAATAAGGAATGAGCCGCATGATTATCTAAAGTTTCGGTTGTATGAAATGGTAAATATTCTTGCTTTATAATACCGTCAGTCGCAAATACGACAAGTCTTTCAATAACGTTACGGAGCTCGCGAATATTACCTGGCCAATTGTAATGAAGCAGTTCATGCATAATGCTTGAAGGTAAGTCGCGAATGGGTCTGTTATAGTTGATTGAAAAATCGTTTAGGAAAGAATAGGTTAATTCAATAATATCTTCGCGTCTTTCGCGCAGCGGTGGAATATGCAAACTAACTACATTTAGGCGATAGTATAAATCTTCTCGGAACGTGCCTTTTCTCATTTCTTCTTGTAAATCACGATTGGTAGCAGCGATAATACGGAAGTCAATATGAATCTCTTTTTCTCCACCAACTCGGTAATATTTTCGTTCTTGTAGTACGCGCAAAAGCTTCACTTGCATATCGAGCGGCATTTCTCCTATTTCATCAAGAAATAATGTGCCGCCTTGGGCGAGCTCTATTTTACCTTTCTTACCTTTACTATTTGCACCAGAAAACGCCCCGCGCTCATACCCGAATAATTCGCTTTCAAATAACGCCTCTGGAATGGCACCACAGTTAATCGAAATAAAAGGTGCCTTCGCTGCCTCACTAGCTTCATGAATTGCTTTCGCAAATACTTCTTTTCCAACACCACTTTCACCGAGTATTAAAACAGTTGATTTCACCGAACAAACTTTTCTAGCTAATTGTATTGTTCTTTGTATAACAGGGCTCTTTCCATTCATCGCAAGAAAAGGATCTGATTCATCTTTATACTTTGCTACTTCTTGTTCTAAACGGTGCATTTCATGTGACATATTGAATAGTTTTTCATTTAATGCGACTTGATTTGTAACGTCAGTTTCTGAAACGACTGCTCCTATAATTTCACCGTTACAATAAACTGGATTTGAGTTAATTAATACGAACAAATCTGGACGAGGTTGATGGAACTGAGCGATTATACTTTTTCCGTCATGTAATGATTGCAAAATTTCCAAATCTTTATAGTCAAAAAAACGAGTGATAGGTTGCCCAATAATCTCATTATGCTTGACTGAAAAGATCTTCTCGGCGCCATCTGTCCAGGTGCAAACGCGTTCTTTATCATCGATGACTGTAACGGAAGAATCCGTTGTTTGTATTACGGTGTTATAAAAAGAATGGAGTTCATTGTATGACTTAACAAGAAACGGAATGATTTGCTGAGCTGTTATACAGCATATAGGCTCTTTATTTTCGTTCATTATGATAACGACTATTTCATTGGAAAACGCGTCAATTAAAGCGGTGAATGATTCATCTTTATATATTACTGCGCAGTTATATTTTTCTGTAGTAGAAGGGCGGTAATAATACTTTCCGTTAATTTGCTCAATATGTTGCAAGCAGTATGTATGATCAATGGATAAAATTTTTAGAAATTCTTTTATTGTGGGAAATGAGAATGCCATATTGTCCTCCTATTATGTATAAAAATTTTGACAGTGATAAAAAAATAATACACTTATTTGCGATAAATTTAAAATATTTTTACAAATAAAAATATTATTTATAAAAATTGTATATATGTACAGTTGGCACGTCAATTGCATAAAAGAAAGTGAGAGCTTTAGGGGAAGGAGGAGTATTTTGTGAGGCACTGCGACGTTTTAATAATTGGCGGCGGTATTATTGGCTGCTCGATCGCTTATTACACTTCAAAATACGGAAGAGACGTAACAATCATTGAAAAAGGAGAATTTGTCAGCGGGACGTCTTCACGGTGTGACGGAAATATTTTGGCTATTGATAAAGACCCAGGATTTGATAGTCAAATGTCGTTAGTAAGTCAAAAATTAGTAACGGATTTAAGTGAAGAGTTAGAGCACTCATTTGAATATAGGGCACCAGGAAGTATTCTCGTATGTGAGTCGGATGAAGAGATGGAAGCAGCGCAGCAATGGGTGAATCGTCAAAAAGAAGCGGGTTTACCGTTTCGAATGCTTGATAGGCAAGATATAAGAGCAGAATCGCCATTTTTTGCAGATGATTTATTAGGCGGGTTAGAATGCGCAACAGATTCGACTGTAAATCCATATCTTCTTGCTTTTTCACTTCTTGCAGAATCGAAGAAATATGGTACGAAGGCTTTTAATCATACGGAAGTAAAAGAAATGAGAAGAGATAAAGAAGGTTCCTTTATTGTAGAAACGACAAATGGGACGTTTACTGCGAAGCAAGTGGTGAACGCAGCGGGTGTGTGGGCTCCGAAAATCGGACAAATGTTGGATGTAAATATCCCAATTGAACCGAGAAAAGGGCATATTATTGTAGCTTCAAGGCAACAACACGTTGGTTGCCGTAAAGTAATGGAATTTGGTTATTTAATTTCTAAATTTGGCGGACAACGAAAAGTGGATGCTTTAACTGAAAAATATGGGGTAGCTCTTGTGTTTGAGCCGACAGAAAGCCAAAATTTTTTAATTGGTAGTAGTAGAGAGTTTGTAGGGTTTCATACGAAGATAAATAACGAGGTTATTAAATGTATTGCGAACAGAGCAATACGTTTTTATCCGAAAATGGCGGATATGATGGTGATTCGTTCCTATGCTGGATTACGCCCGTGGACAGAGGATCATTTGCCGATTATTTCACGTGTGGAACATATCCCAAATTACTTTATAGCAGCAGGGCATGAGGGGGATGGCATTAGTCTTGCCGCAGTTACAGGAAAAGTGATTGAAGAGTTATTAAATGAAAAAGAAACAATCATTCCTATTGAACCACTTCGTTTGAGTCGTTTTACAGAAAGGGTGTTAAACGGATGAGGTCACAAAGAGTCTTTACGACGATTGATACACATACGGGTGGGAATCCAACGAGAACATTGATTAGCGGCCTGCCTAAGTTAATAGGCGAGACGATGGCAGAGAAGATGTTATATATGAAAAAGGAGTATGACTGGATTCGCAAATTGTTAATGAATGAACCGCGTGGTCATGATGTAATGTCAGGAGCACTATTAACAGATCCGTGTCATCCTGAAGCAGATATTGGTGTTATTTACATAGAGACAGGTGGATATTTACCGATGTGTGGTCACGATACAATTGGTGTATGTACAGCTTTAATTGAATCAGGTTTAATTCCGGTAGTTGAACCGATTACCTCGTTAAAGTTAGACACGCCAGCCGGCTTAGTTGAAGTGGATATCTTTGTTCAAGATGGAAAAGCGAAAGAAGTCTCCTTTTGTAACATACCAGCTTTTTTACTGAAACACATTACTGTAGACGTCGAAGACATTGGAACTGTAGAGGCGGATATTGCGTATGGAGGGAATTTTTATGCCATTATCGATGCGAAATCAGTAGGGTTAGAGTTAGTACCAGAAAACGCATCTACAATCATAGATAAGGCAATTCATATAAGAAATATCATTAATGAGAAATTTGAAATCATTCATCCAGAGCATTCGTTTATTAGAGGATTAACCCACGTGGAGTTTTATACAGATCCTACCCATGAAAGTGCGCATGTGAAAAACACAGTTGTCGTTCCGCCTGGAGGAATTGATCGATCTCCATGTGGTACAGGAACATCAGCGAAGTTAGCTGTATTATACGCAAACCAAAAAATTGAAATGAATGAAGAGTTTGTTCATGAGAGTATTGTTGGTTCTTTATTTAAAGGGTGCGTTATAAATACGACAAATGTTGCAAATATGGAAGCTGTCGTAACGAAAATTACAGGTTCAGCTTGGCTTATGGGGATGCATAGATTTTTTTACAATGAAAAGGATCCACTGAAAGAAGGATTTTTGCTAATTCCGCCGATGGAACATGAAACGGAGGATGTAAAATGAACATTCAAAAAATGTATACAGCAGTAGACGTACACGTAAATGGCGAGGCATTCCGTGTAATAAAAGATGTACCATGCAAGTACTACTACAATTTAGAGCAATTAAACGAACAATTTTCAGGTGAATTAGCAGAAGAAATGCAACTTTTATTAAATGAACCGCGTGGTTTTATCGGTTTAAACGGATGTATCGTCGTTCCTTCTATTCATCCGGAAGTTGATGCAGCTGTATTATTTTTTAATCACGAAGGGTCAATACCTCTTCATTACGGAGGTATTGTCGCAGTCATAACGATGTTACTAGAAAGCGGATATTTAAAAAAGAGAGAGACGAATCAATACAAAATCGAAACGTTATCTGGCATATTTTTAGTTCATGCGTATGTAGAGAATGATGAAGTTGTATCTGTTTCGTTTGAAAGTAAAGTATGTTATATGATTGAGAAAAATTTACAAGTTGAACATATAAGTTACTCTCTCATACAGGCAGATAAAGTATATGCAGTTGTAGAAAAAGATGCGTATTCACCAGAAATTCATATTGAAAACATTTCTGAATTGAAAAAATGGGGAGAAAGTACACTACAAGCTATACAAAAACAGTCGTTAATACAAAGGCTTATTTTAGTAGATTCTTCGCAAAAAGAAAAGAACCATATAAAGTCGATTACCTTTCAGGAAGATAACTTTATCGTACGATCGCCAGGTTTTATTTCTACTATTGTGTCTTATGTTCACGCGTTATTTAAAAATAATTATATAGCGGATAAACCTTTTATAAATGAAAGTATATGTAATAGCTTTATAACTGTTGAAAAAGTGAAGAAGGAAGAAATAGGTTACATTTTCCGTTTTGAAAGTAGAGGATTTATTACAGGGATGCAGACGTTTCTATTAGATCCTACAGATCCGTTTCCGACAGGATTTTTATTAAAATAAAATAGTAAAGGGAGAGATAAATATGAAAAATATTAAAGGGGCATTTCCAGTATTAATCACACCGATGGATGAGTTGCAAGGGATTAATTGGAACGGTGTAAAACAAAACGTAAACTACTTTATTGAGCAAAAAGTGGCTGGCATTATTATTAATGGAAGCACAGGAGAGTTTGTGAGTTTATCAAAAGAAGAACGATTTAAAATGGTAGAAACAGTATTAAAAGAAGTTGATGGTCGTATACCAGTTATTGTTGGAACTGCTGCGGAGACGACGAAAGAGACGATTGAATATACGAAACATGCAGAAGCGCATGGAGCGGATTGTGCATTAATTATAAATTCGTATTATTGTAAACCGAAAGAAGAGGAAATATATTTTCATTTTAAAGAAATCTCAAACGCTGTAAATATTCCAATTATGTTATACAATAACCCGTTTACATCTGGTGTTGATATGAGTACAGAACTCATGCTACGTATTGGAAAAGAGTGTGAAAATGTTACACATATTAAAGAATCTAGCGGAGATATTCGAAAAGCGAGAGATTTAGTAAGACAAGGCGAAGGTGCGTTTCAAGTATTCTGTGGATCTGAAGATTTAGTTATGGAATCTTATTTAGTTGGTGCGACGGGCTGGGTTTCAGTAGCAGGTAATATCGTACCGGGACTTGTTACGAAAATGTATGAGCATTTTCATAATGGTGAATTAGAAAAAGCTTGGGAAATAAACGACGCTATTTTACCTCTTTGCGAGTTTCTTGAAGGATCAGGAAAGTATGTGCAAATTGTGAAACGATCAATGGAATTACACGGGCAAGCTGGAGGACCTTCACGTTATCCGAGACTCGGATTAACTGAAGAAGAAGATCAAAAACTTCAAACGATTATTTCAAAAATTGCAGCTCATGCAGCTGTTTAAATAAGGAGGAGAGCATAAATGTTAACGAAAAACATTGAACTAAAACCAAAAGTGAAAGCGTTTTTAAATGAAGAAATTAAAATGTTTATTAATGGTGAATTTGTTCCTTCAATTAGCGGGAAGACGTTTGAAACATACAATCCAGCAACAGAAGATATTTTAGCGGTCGTATGCGAAGCACAAGAAGAGGATATCGATGTCGCAGTAAAAGCGGCAAGATCTGCATTTGAATCAGGACCTTGGGCAGAAATGACTACTGCTGAAAGAGCACATCTTATTTATAAATTAGCAGACTTAATTGAAGAGCATGGAGAAGAATTGGCGCAGTTAGAAGCTTTAGATAACGGGAAACCATATCAAGTAGCACTGGATGATGATATTGCAGCGACTGTAGAAAATTATCGCTATTATGCGGGATGGGCTACGAAAATTATCGGACAAACCATTCCGATTTCAAAAGATTACTTAAATTACACACGCCATGAACCTGTTGGCGTTGTAGGTCAAATTATTCCTTGGAATTTTCCGCTCGTTATGTCTTCTTGGAAAATGGGAGCTGCACTAGCAACAGGTTGTACGATCGTATTAAAACCAGCAGAGCAAACTCCTTTATCGTTATTATATACAGCGAAACTTTTTAAAGAAGCAGGTTTTCCAGATGGTGTTGTAAACTTTGTGCCAGGTTTCGGCCCTGAAGCGGGAGCTGCAATTGTAAACCATCATGATATTGATAAAGTAGCCTTCACAGGTTCAACAGTTACAGGAAAATATATTATGCGTCAATCTGCAGAAACAATTAAACATGTAACGTTAGAACTTGGTGGTAAATCACCAAATATCATTTTAGAAGATGCTGATTTAGAAGAAGCGATTAACGGTGCATTCCAAGGTATTATGTATAATCACGGCCAAAATTGTAGTGCTGGATCTCGCGTGTTCGTTCACCGAAAACATTACGAAACAGTCGTAAATGAACTAGTAAAAATGGCGAATAACGTGAAACTTGGAGCAGGTATGGAGAAGGAAACGGAAATGGGTCCTCTCGTATCTAAAAAGCAACAAGAGCGTGTACTACATTACATTGAACAAGGAAAAGCTGAAGGCGCGACTGTTGCTGCTGGTGGTGAACGTGCATTTAAAAAAGGTTATTTTGTACAGCCAACCGTATTCATAGATGTTACTGACGATATGACGATAGTTAAGGAAGAAATCTTCGGTCCAGTTGTCGTTGTACTTCCATTTGATTCAACGGAAGAAGTAATCGAAAGAGCAAATCGCTCTTCTTACGGACTCGCTGCAGGCGTATGGACACAAAATATTAAAACAGGACATCAAGTTGCCAATAAATTAAAGGCAGGAACGGTATGGATTAATGATTATAACTTAGAAAATGCAGCGGCACCATTTGGTGGATTTAAACAATCTGGAATCGGTCGTGAGTTAGGTTCATATGCGCTTGATAATTACACAGAAGTGAAAAGTGTTTGGGTAAATATAAAGTAATAGAGAGATGAAATAATGAGATAGACGGACAACTGGAAGTTTTCATAATAGTTGTCCGTTTTCTTATATATAAAATAGTTTTCTAAAGAATGATAAGGGGGATTTGGATGGAGCAATTAGTAGAGTGGTTAGTAGGGCAAGTGTGGAGTATTGGTTTAGTTGTTTTCGCGTTAGGAGCAGGTGTGTATTTTACAATTGCAACTCGTTTTCTTCAAATTCGTTATTTTAAAGAGATGATTAAACTATTATTTGAAGGGAAGAGCTCAGAAACGGGAATATCATCCTTTCAAGCATTTTGTTTAGCTTTATCAGGTAGGGTTGGAATAGGTAATATTGCAGGGGTCGCGACAGCTATCGCTTTTGGCGGGCCGGGAGCTGTATTTTGGATGTGGGTAATGGCTCTATTAGGAGCAGCTAGTGCATTTGTTGAATCAACATTATCTCAAGTATATAAAAGTAAAGTTGGAAATGAATATCGCGGTGGTACACCGTATTTCATTGAAAAAGGCTTAAACATGAAATGGTTTGCAATCATTGTAGCAGTCGTTGTAACACTTTCATATGGTGTTTTATTACCAGGTATTCAATCTAGTAGTATCGCAGTTGGATTCGAAAACTCTAATGGGATTAGCAAGTATATAACTGGTATATTGTTAGTTGTATTATTAGCAGCAATCATTTTTGGTGGCGTAAAGAGAATTGCCGGCGTTTCTCAAATGCTCGTTCCATTTATGGCAATTGGATATGTAATTGTTACATGTATCGTATTAATTGCGAATGTAACGGAAATTCCAAGTATGTTTGCTTTAATTTTCTCAAGTGCTTTCGGTGTAAATGAAATGTTTGGCGGAATCGTTGGTGCAGCAATTGCATGGGGCGTGAAGCGGGCTGTATTTTCAAATGTTGCTGGCGTTGGAGAAGCGACGTATAGTTCCGCTGCGGCTGAAGTATCTCACCCAGCAAAACAAGGGTTAGTTCAAGCGTTTTCCGTATACATTGATACAATTGTCGTATGTACAGCGACAGCTCTTATGATTTTAATAACAGGTATGTACAATGTTATACCTGAAGGGAAAAGCGCTATTGTAAAGAATATGGGGAATGTAGATGCTGGTCCAATCTATACACAACAAGCTGTTGAAACTGTTATGACTGGGTTTGGTCCATTATTCATTTCAATCGCAATTTTCTTCTTCGCATTTACAACTTTACTCGCTTACTACTATATCGCTGAAACGACACTTACTTATTTAGATCGTGAGGTTAAATATAGCTGGTTAAAATCAGTATTAAAAATTGGGTTTTTAATTATGGTTTATATCGGTAGCGTAGAATCAGCGTCGCTTTTATGGAATCTTGGAGATTTAGGAATTGGTAGTATGGCATGGTTAAACTTAATCGCGATTCTATTATTAAGTAAAATCGCATTAAAAGTGTTAAAAGATTATGAAGCGCAGAAAAAAGTAGGGAAAGATCCAGTATTTGATCCTAAAAATGTAGGGATTGAAGGTTTAACATTTTGGGAAGAGAGAAGTAAAGAGGTTCAAAGAAAAAACTCTAAAGAACAAGCGGTAGTGGATGATAGTCTGAAACTGTAGTTTAAATAAACTGAATATTCGTTCTATTAAATGAGGTATATTGCCTTCTTTTCATCACATACTACAGTAGGTACAGATAATTTGAATGGGGGTAATAATAAGATGGAACACGAACAACATCATAGTTCAGTAAATGACGTTCTACATCATTATAAAGAAGGAATCGGTAGTTTTACAAACCAAATTCCTGAAATTGCTGAGACATATAATGCATTCACGCAAGCTTGTTTTCAAGAGGGTTCTTTAACAAAAAGGGAAAAACAACTTATCGCATTAGGAATTAGTCTAGCAACGCAAGATGAATATTGTACCGTTTATCATACAAAGGGTTGTCTTGATCAAGGGTGTTCAGATAAAGAGATTCTGGAAGCGTGTGGTGTATCAGCCGCATTTGCTGGCGGAGCTGCCATGAGTCAAGCAGTAACTTTAGTGCAAGAGTGTTTAACAGAACTGAAAAATCATAAGCATTGAATAGAAAAAAACGTTTTAAACTTTATGTTTAAAACGTTTTTTATGTGAAATTAAATTTGTATTCACTTTAATATTTTATATCTTCATAAATCGAATTCTCTACATCAGGAAGAACTGTGTATATGCTTTTACCGATTAAAGCTTCTAATTCTTTCTTAATTGCATAAAACCCTTTCCAATGTAATGATGTATGAGACGTTGTACCGTGACGTAAACCAACGGAAATCAATCTTCTTTCCAGCGTAGTAAAACCATCCGCGTCAGCAAGAGCATCACAAAGAGTAATTACTTTATTGTATAAATCGTATTTACAATGTTCATTCAATATTTCAACTAACTGGATTCTCATATGATCAGGAACGAGACTCCACTCCGCTGCGATATCTATATGTTCATTTTTGCATGGGAAGGAGTGTGTAACACAAATAACAGCGTTTCCTGTATACCCTAAATCATTCATATACATATAACCATCATAGGAATGAATGACCGATTTGGTAAAACATTTGTATCTTCCGATATCATGCAAAAGGGCAGCATTATATGCTATATCAGCATCTAGGTTATACCCATTTTTAATAAGTTCTATAATTATGTTTTCAGTTGCCTGAGCAACATTTATTGAATGTTCAAACCAAGGACCGGGGTTTTGTTCATATGCCCATTCGAGTAATTCTTTTGCATATGTTCTATCTACTATATATTTCATATCGTTATCCTTTCCCTAAAAAATCATGTTTTAAAGAATTTCATCTTAGTATATCATTATTCCTGCTTTAAAAATTGGTACAATGAAACAAAAGGGGGATTAGTAATGCAAAATTTAGTAATTGAAGAGATTAAGAAAATAAATGATGATATGGAAGAGCTTTCTGAACTTTTGAAAACGGTTGTAAATGATGGGGCGTCAATTGGTTTTTTACCTTCACTGGATCAAAAAGAATCAGCGAAATATTGGGAAACTGTTTTAGCACCAGAAGTGATCTTATATGTTGCTAAAATAAATAATGAAGTGGCAGGGAGTATTCAATTACATTTAGTTACAAAGCCTAATGGGATTCATAGAGCTGAAATTTGTAAGTTAATGACTCATCCAAACTTTAGACGTAATGGCATTGGACGTTCACTTATGCACAAAGCAGAGGAACGAGCGAAGCAAGAAAACAGGACTCTTTTAGTGCTAGATACTAGAGAAGGAGATCCTTCGAATAAATTATATAAATCATTAGATTATCAAGAAGCTGGAAAAATACCAGAATACGCAATTTCTCCAAATGGTAATTTAGATGCAACAGTTATTTATTATAAATTTTTATAAGTGATGATTAAAATGCTGTCATGCTTAAAATAATAAAGTTTGATTTTTAACACCGTCTATATTTCTCTAGCGGTGTTATTTGAATTTAATTAATGTGCTAATTGAATTTGAGAAAGTTTTTAGAGGGTTCTTTTCGTAATGTTCCTCGACTTATAATGGATGTAGAGAAGATGACTAGGCAACTATAGTTATTTTCGCTTTATTATGGGAAAGGGGATGACGAGATGAAAACGAAAGGTTTACAGAAGGTGAAGAAAGTTATATTAAGTGGTGGGATATTACTTACAGGATTGTTAACTTTCGGTTTTTCAGAAAAAGCTTCAGCTCATGGATACGTAGAATCACCAGCGAGCCGTTCTTATTTATGTAAGCAAGGGGTAAATGTAAATTGCGGTCCAATTCAATATGAGCCGCAAAGTGTAGAAGGAATAGGTGGATTCCCGCAATTAGGACCTTCGGATGGTCAAATCGCAGGAGCTGGCCATTTCCCTGCTTTAGATGTACAGACTGTAGATAGGTGGAAGAAAGTTACGTTAAACGGTGGGACGAATACATTTAAGTGGAAACTAACGGCTCCTCATAGTACGAAAGAGTGGAAATATTATATTACGAAGAAAGATTGGAATCCAAATAAGCCTTTAACGAGGTCTGATTTAGATTTAGTGCCTTTCTATGTAAAAAATGATGGAGGAGCTAGACCTGGAACTTCCGTAACACATGAAGCAAATGTGCCAACTGATAGAAATGGATATCACCTTATTTTAGCTGTGTGGGAAATCGCAGATACTGGAAATGCATTTTATCAAGTTATAGATGTTAACCTTGTAAATAACGGTTTACCATCAAATAACGTGCTAAATCATGTAGCGCAAGTTCCTACTTTATTTTAAATAAAGTATACATTTCGATCATCTAATTCATTTTAGATGATCTTTTTTACGAAAAACGATGAAAAATATAGAAGAAAGTGCAATTATTTATAAAAAATTATGCTTTAAATATTGTCATATTTGCTTCTTTAAGATATCCTTTTCATGAAGAGGTGGAAAACATGGAAAAAGTACTAGTTTTCGGGCATAAAAACCCAGATACAGATGCAATTTGTTCTGCAATTGCTTATGCAGAATTGAAAAAAGAATTAGGAATGAATGCTGAGCCTGTACGTTTAGGCGAAATCAGCGGTGAAACTCAATTTGCGTTAGACTATTTTAAAGTAGAAGGACCGCGTTTTGTTGAAACAGTTGCAAGCGAAGTGGACAACGTTATTTTAGTTGACCATAACGAGCGTCAACAAAGTGCTAACGATATCGAATCAGTTCGTGTGTTAGAAGTTATTGACCATCACCGTATTGCTAACTTTGAAACAAGCGATCCTATTTACTACCGTTGTGAGCCAGTTGGTTGTACAGCTACAATTTTAAACAAAATGTACAAAGAAAACGGCATTACAATTCGTAAAGAAGTTGCAGGTTTAATGTTATCTGCAATCATTTCAGATTCTTTACTATTCAAATCTCCAACTTGCACAGAGCAAGACGTAGCAGCAGCTCGTGAATTAGCGGAAATCGCTGGTGTAGATGCTGATAAATACGGCTTAGAAATGTTAAAAGCTGGTGCTGACTTAAGCGGAAAAACAATGGAGCAATTAATCTCTCTTGACGCTAAAGAATTCCAAATGGGTAATGCGAAAGTTGAAATCGCACAAGTAAACGCTGTTGATACAAATGACGTTCTTGTACACCAAGCTGAACTTGAAAAAGTTATCTCTGCAGTAGTAGAAGAAAAAGGTTTAGACCTATTCTTATTCGTTGTAACTGATATCTTAACTAACGATTCTGTCGGTCTTGCGATCGGTAAAGCAGCAAACGTTGTTGAGAAAGCATACAACGTATCCCTAGAAAACAATACTGCTACATTAAAAGGTGTAGTATCTCGTAAAAAACAAATCGTACCAGTATTAACAGAAGCATTCCAAGCGTAATATTATTGAGTATGATTTAACAAAAAGACAAGTAGTCAGATTGGCTACTTGTCTTTTTCTTTCTCTAAAAAACAGAAAATTAGATTTTTAAAAGGAGAGTTGTGTATGTTTAATGATTTGGAGAGTAAATTACAGTCACTTTTAGAGCGAAATATTACTTCTGTTTTAGAATTAGAAAATTGGCTTTTCGATGAATTGCGTGTAAACGCTGAAATAGAAGAGAAGATAACAAGTAGTTTAATCGCCACGTATAGAGATACAAATGACAGAAATAAACGTAATTTACATATGTATAATCAAAATACAATTCAACCACTTTTAAAAAGATACAATGCAAAGTTTGACCAAAAATTTATAGAGTGTCCGTTTTCTAACTTATTAGACGAGCGAAAATATGCATTTATGAAAAAAGCAAGATTTGTAAAGAGTAAAATGTTTAATGAAAAAAACATTGCTCTTTCTATTAAAGAGCAAGAGTGCATTACGAAGTATAGAGAAATAATGTCTAACATAACAATTAATTGGGAAGGCGAGCAAAAGACGTATGCACACGTTAAAGCAAAGCTAGATAACCCAAATAGAGCTATTCGCGAAAAAGCTTGGTACGCTTTATGTGAAGCAAGGAGTGCAGTGAAACCAGAAGTGGATCGTATTATGAATGAACTTATACAATTGCGGAATGAGATCGCTTTAAATGCAGGATTTCATAATTATAGTGAATATGCCTTTAAACAAAAAAACAGAGATTACAGTATTGATGATTGCTATAAGCTCCATGAATCTATAGAAAAGTATGTTGTACCAATTTGGAAACAGTTAGGAAGTATTTCTAAAAAGAATCTCGGTGTAAAAACGTATCGCCCTTGGGATCTTTCTCCATGTAATTTACCAAAAGTCCCATTCCAAAATGTGATTGATTTATTAAATGGTGTGGAAGAAATATTTCGAAAGACAGATTTATATTTTTATGAGAAATTTATTCATATAAGGAAAGCTGGATGCATTGACGTAGAAGAACGTGAAAATAAAGCACCAGGAGCTATTTGTTTTACCTTGCCTCATAGTAAAGAGGTTTTTGTGTATTCTAATTTTAGTCCTTCATTTTATGCAATTAATGCACTTATACATGAAGTGGGGCATGCATTTCATTTTTATAAACAATTTAAAAACGATAGTAGTATGCAGGAAAGATATCTGCGCGAAGAGGTGGCTGAACTTTATTCCCTCAGTCTTGAGTTATTAGTAATGGATAAGCTGAATGTTTTTTATAAGCAAGAGGATGAATATAAAGAAGTGCAACGCGTACAAATATATCGTGCTTTGTCTTTATTAATGTCGTCAATTGCAGGAGATGTATTCCAGCACTGGATCTATGCGAATCCAAACCATACACCAGAAGAACGTGATAAGAAATACGCCGAACTATGCAAAAGATATCAATATTCAACAGTCGACCTTGCAGGATTAGAGGATGAAATCGGTGCAAGTTGGATAGAGTCCTTTCACTATGTTCAGTTTCCTTTTTACAAAATTGAATATGCAATTGCACAAATAGGAGCAATGCAATTGTTTCAAATTTACTGGGAAGACCCAGAAAAAGCGATTGCTTTCTTTAAAGAAGGTGCGAGTGCAGATTGGAATTTATCTATACAAGAAATATATGAAAAAACAGGTGTCACGTTTGATTTTTCGGAAGAAAGGATAGAAAGTACTGCAAGTGTTATTTTGGATGTGATCAATGAATTAAAATAAGGATAGCATTCGCTATCCTTATAACTGTTTATTCGTAGATTTTTTCTTGTTTATATAAAATGTAATAATAGCTGTAATGAGAAAAATAGGTATAGCATACGCTTGCCCAACAAACAACTTCCAGCCCGCATGATTATAACTTTGAGATGCTGGAGCAATCATAGCGATTACGCAAACAATAATATAGAGTACTAGTGCAGGGAGTATATTTTTCATTTGTTCACCTCCTTCTAAAGATATCCTATTTGGTTATTTATATACTTTAATTATTATTAAGGGCTTTGAAAAGTAAATATACTATTGTTTATAGTATTATAATATTTACAAGGGGTACTATGTTTAAATAGGGTAATGGGGGTTCAAATCTTAAAAAAGTGAATTATTAGTAAAAAAGATGGCTATATGGTAAAAGATGTAATTTTTATATTTAATATCATTATATAGCATGTTGAGGGCAAAATGTATAAAATAATTAACTTTACTTATGCAGGAGAAGAGGTAAGAAATATATGAGAAGGTTATGCATAATTCCATGCGGAAAGAAGAAAATTTGGGATAAGTATCCAGGTTATGGACCAATGGAAGCAAAAGATGTATATATTAGCCCGTTCGGAAAAGCATGTCAATCGTATGCAACTATGTTTTTCGAGAATTGGGTTATATTATCAGCGAAGCATGGATTTTTAAGGCCAAATGATATTGTACTAGAAAACTATGATCTTGCGTTTGATTCAAAGAGCGATAAGGTAATAAGTATAGAGCAATTACAAAAACAGATGGTAGATAAAAGTTTACTACAGTTTGACGAAATCGTCTTACTTGCAGGGAAAAAGCATAAAAAAGTAGTAACAAAGCTATATCCAGAAGAAATGATTACATATCCGTTAGAAGGATGTAAAGGAATTGGATATATGTTGCAGAGGTTGAAAGAGGCAGTGAAGGAAGAGGAGGAAATATAAGTATAGTTTCGGTCACTATGAGCTTAAACTGTTTTTAGGGAATTAAAACGTAAAATAGAGTTTTTAAGCATCGCCAAAAAGGTGATGCTTTTTGTTCGTGTCACCACTTTTTATAACGAAAACGAATTGCCTTCACTTTTAGAAAATGTAGGATGTATGGGTACAGTTAAGATTGTAAGTGGGAATAGCAATAAGACAAGTTTTGAATATGATATTAAGAAAGGAGATGTTGATAAATAATGGCCAGATATAGTTTGCACGGAGGACACAATAGTATTGTTCAAGGTGCTAATTTCGGGAATCGGAAAGAACATGTTCTAGATAGGCAAGTTAAAGATGCTGTGGCGACTAAGTTAAGGTCCCTAGGACACACGGTTTATGACGATACGGACGAGGTAGGGACAACTCAATCACAAAATTTAAATAATATCATTCGGAATAGCAATTCCCATGCTGTGGATTTAGTTATTTCTTTTCATCTTAATGCAAGTGATGGAAATGGACAGGGTGTTGAGGTTTTGTATTATGATCAGAAAGATTTGGCGGCTAAAATCTCAGCTCAACTAGCAAAAGATATTGGATGGCGTGATCGAGGTGCGAAACAACGTACAGATTTAGCAGTATTAAATGGAACGAAAGCACCGGCTATTCTTATTGAATTAGGATTTATTGATAATGAATCCGACATGGCAAAATGGAATGTTGATAAAATCGCTAATTCTATTGTATTTGCTCTTACAGGACAAACTGGAGGAGGTGCAACGGACTTGCTCAAAGTAAAAACTGGCGGTGTAGCATTTAGTAATTTACAAGATTTGGCTCAAGCTATGGTAGATGCGGGTATTGATGGACAAATTGTCGTTCAGAAAGATGGCATTGGTTATGCTATAACGAATGGCTATCCGTCCGGAAATATCGATAAATTTACAGCTTGGTTAGATGCACGTAAATGGTACTATGAGTACGTGAGATAAAACGAAAAATTGTCTTATTTTTAGTTAACAAGTATATTAAGTAACTAATAATTATGTAACTATAAAAATATGAACAATGTATATGTAAATTAGTACACAAAACCACCTGTCAGAAAGGTGGTTTTGTGTATCACGCTTTAATGGGAGTAAAATTCATACCTCAAAATTCGGATGAAGTTAAGAAATTAGCTGGGAATTGCACTGCTTGTGGCCTCCTACTGATTATAGTTTAGAGCTTTGTAAGTCTTTACTTATTAAACCTGTAATAATATTTTATTTTCTCAATACATAAGCCGAATTTTAAAATATTACGCAATAATACACTACCTTTCATACTATTTATTAGTTGATAATAGCAAAAAAACAAGCTTTGAATATAATAATGAAAAAGGAGATGTGAAATAATGGGTTATATTGTAGATATTTCGAAATGGAATGGCGACATTAACTGGGATATCGCAGCACCACAATTAGATTTTGTAATTGCACGTGTGCAAGATGGTTCAAATTATGTAGATCCTTTATATAAAAATTATGTGCAAGCAATGAAAGCAAGAAATATTCCGTTTGGTAATTATGCGTTCTGTCGTTTCGTTTCAGTAGAGGATGCACGGATAGAGGCGAGAGACTTTTGGAACCGTGGTGATAAAAATGCAACAGTTTGGGTAGCTGACGTAGAAGTAAAAACAATGAACGATATGAGAGCGGGTGCACAAGCTTTTATTGATGAATTACGCAGATTAGGAGCTAAGAAGGTTGGTTTATATATTGCTCATCATATGTATGATCCATTTGGAATGGCAAATGTCAATTGTGATTTTGTATGGATTCCTCGTTATGGTGGTAACAAACCAGCCTACCCATGTGATATTTGGCAATACACAGAAACAGGGAATGTAGCTGGCATAGGAAAATGTGATTTAAATAAGTTAATGGGAAATAAGCCGTTAGTTTGGTTTACTAATCAAACTATTGAACAATCGACAAAACAAGAAGGAGTTGGAATTATAGTGAATAAATTTAGTAAAGTTGTTACGTATGAATTTGGTACAGCGTTAGTAGTAGAAATGTTAGGAATGATGGATGCTCTGGGGTATGAATCTCGTATTATCTCATATGGAGATAAACAAGGATTAGTTAGATTTGAAACAGCATATCGCCAAGGGAATGAATTAGATCGAGCGACAGCGTGGTTAGATGCTAAAGGACTTAAATATTTTTATACAAAAGAGTAGTTTGCTAAATAAAAAGCCGTCATGTGACGGTTTTTTATTTTTATGTAATCTTTTAACTCTATGTAAAACAAAAGCGAAATGCCATTGTAGGCATGAAGAGGAAAGGTATTAATAATAAAAAGGAGTACGATACGTACTCTTTTTTTGGGTGATTATATTCCATCTTGAACAGATTGCTTTACAACTAACCATGTGTCTTTCTTTTTAATCGTTATAGCTACATTAGTTCCATTAGATTCCTTATAAAAGATATATCCATTGTTTGAGTTTACATATGTGACTGGTTCGCCTATGCAATCTCGCGAGCAGGATTTGTTGACTAGTTCAATTAGGGAGAGTTCGCTTGGATCTGTTTTACTTGCTTCTATAACAGCATCAAGGCTTGTTTTTCGATAGCCTTGTAAGTTGATATGAAAAAGCTGCTCTATTTCTCCTGTAATGCTAGTATTCATTACTTCTACTGAACTCTTTTTTTCTTGAAGAAATCCGTTTTCATAAAGTAATTTTGTATATCCAATCCATGCTATTAATACTAGCATGAAAAATATACCCGTCATTTTAAGCGTTCGTAGTCGTTTACTTACAATAGTTTCTGAGTATTTCATTCAGTCTAATCCTCCAATGTTTTTAATTTAAAATATGCTTGGATACATACTTTTAGAAGAGGATGAAATTTGATGAGTTTTCAATAAAAAAGAAAACATCCAGAGTTAGATGCTTTCTTTTTTGTATTTTTTGCTATCTGTTCGTTACTTGTTTCATAAGTGGTCTAATTTCTTTAACCGGTGGTTTTTTATCGTATACATCAACGTAAGAAAAATAATAATTTAAGTTTCTGAGAATTCCTTTTCCTATTTTAGCACTTAAGAAAGGAAAGACTTGTCCAGTATAATCATCAAGAGATTTACAGTAGTATTTTTCATCTAAATATATACTGTATTTACATGTTAGTTCTACTAGTGAGTTTCCTTCATCATCAATTACTTCTTTAGAATCAATAATGTCTATTAATGCGAATTTTTCATTTAGATAAACTTTCTTCTTTTTCTCATGTTTATTTGTAAGTATAAATACGAGACCAATGGCGTTAATCAAACTATTTCCTCCTATAAAAAACGGATATTAATAAAATATATCGATATACGTTAAATGTAAAGAGGACAGGTGAAATATCATTGCTAGAAAGTTCGATAAGCCGATTTGGTTTTCAAATCGGCTTATTGTTATTGAAATACTTGCGGGAATTGCTGTACGATTGCCTTTGTTATCATGTCGGCCATTTCTAAAGCTTCTTTTTCAATTTTATCGTACAGTTTTACGCCTGCTTCATAATCTTTATTTAGGAATGCCAGTGCTTCTGCCTTAGTTAGTGCTAAATGTTCATAAAACATGTTTCTAAATGCTTCTTTATCAATATAGGGGTTAATGCTAGTAAGAAACGCAACAATTTCATCTCCGTTAGCGTACCATTTTTTCTCGATAGCAGTAGCTGAATTTTGATCACCAGCTTTTGCTGCTTTAACAAGATCCGCTGCAATTACTAAGTGGTCTTTAATTAGTGTACTATATTTTTTCACTGCATCCTCACCATAGAATGGTTCAAGTGACAGTCCCATATGTGTTGCATTTTGAAGAAGCCGCCCAACTGTAATGTTTACGTCAGGTAAATTAAAAACAATACTTATAATAGCTAATCTCGTCCAAGCAACGTGTTGTTCCCATAAGGAACGCATATAACCTTTTAAAAAATTCTCGTTTTTACTAATTCGGTAATTACGTACAGATGTATCAAACTGTACATAAGGGTTATGATAGGGGGAGTAATACGATTGCCAATAAGGATACATAAACGGTAACACTCCTTTGAACATGTATAACTCAAAGTATGATGGGATTTTATATTTAGTTACGTGTCCTCGCTTATTTTTAAAAAAAGAGTGTTTTAATTGTGATATACAGATAAAACGAATATAAAGTAAAAGATGCTCTGCAAGGGAAGTTGCAGAGCATCAAAAGGGTATTGCCGAGATGTCGGACTCGACTACGTAATATTATCATAAAATTCGCTTAAAAAAACCTGGTAAATGTGTCCAAATGAAAGTGAGTCTTTAATAAAGTGAAAGGGACCTGCTTCCCGCGGCAGATCCCTTTCACTAGATAATGTCGATGAGCAAAAACTCATCTGGAGTACCTTTATAGTAACAAGTGAAATTCGTTTTGTGTATTGAGAAAAAAGAATTAGATAATTAAATGTTAAGCATTTATATTTTACCTTTTGTGATTATCACCATTTGTAGTGAGTGGATTAAGATTATAAAATGGCGATAAGATTTATAATTACATCTAGTAGTGTTATGAAATATATAATAATAATAAAAGACCCACTTATATAAGCAGGTCAACTTAAGGGGGTTATCAAACAGAATATTTCATATGTTAACAACTGTATTGTATTAAGTCTATAAGGTTCATATTGAGAAAATGATTATGAACGATTTATTTCGCACGTGTATTAACGTTTAAAAAGTTGAGAAAGAAAATGAAAAAGCTTTCTATAAGAAAATAATGGTTGGTACTTATAGTATGATTCATATTTCCATGCTTCATTATTTGAGAATTGGGGTTGGTTCGATACGCTTTTCTGTTTGATGAAACTAATATTATGGTGCTTCATATAGTAACCTCCTGAATTCATATGTATAAGATTAGTAGTATTCAAGGAGAATTAATAAAATGTGTATTTATTTTGAAATTCGTTATAATTGCTAATCATTCTCAAAAACGTAAAGAAGCATAAATAATGAAAAAGCAGGCTGATAGTCATGTATTCATCACTTTCATGATGCATAAGAGATGATATAATAGGAGTAGATGAAAGATAAAGAAAAGCAGGTGACTCTTTTTTGTTTACAAAAGCACAAGAACTTTTAGCGTCTTATTTCGGTTATTCGTCATTCCGAAGAGGACAAGATGAAACAATTAAAAATGTATTAGATGGGAAAGATACTGTCTGTATTATGCCTACAGGTGGTGGTAAGTCAATTTGTTATCAAATTCCCGCATTAGTATTTGAAGGAACAACGTTAGTTATATCGCCTTTAATATCACTTATGAAAGACCAAGTAGATACATTAGTACAAAATGGTATTTCAGCTACATATATTAATAGTTCTATTTCGATTACAGAAGCGAATCAACGAATTCAATTAGCGAAACAGGGCCATTATAAGTTACTTTATGTAGCGCCAGAGCGACTTGATTCAATGGAGTTTGTTGACCAACTGATCGATATGAAAATCCCGATGATTGCCATTGATGAGGCGCACTGTATTTCGCAGTGGGGACATGATTTCCGTCCGAGTTATTTACATATACACCGTATATTAGATTATCTTCCAGAAAAGCCGCTTGTATTAGCATTAACTGCTACGGCAACACCACAAGTTCGTGATGATATTTGCAACACGCTTGGAATTAATCAAGAAAACACGATTATGACAACGTTTGAGCGCGAGAACTTATCATTTTCTGTTATTAAAGGACAAGATCGTAATGCATATTTAGCGGATTATATTCGTCAAAATCAAAAGGAATCTGGGATTATATATGCAGCTACTAGAAAAGTAGTTGATCAGTTGTATGAGGATTTAATGAAAGCGGGAGTTTCTGTATCAAAATATCATGCCGGTATGAGTGATAACGATCGAAATGAGCAACAAGAACTCTTTTTACGTGATGAAGTAAGTGTAATGGTAGCCACATCTGCGTTTGGGATGGGTATTGATAAATCGAATATTCGTTACGTTATCCATTATCAACTTCCAAAAAATATGGAAAGTTATTACCAAGAAGCAGGACGTGCTGGCCGTGACGGATTAGATAGTGCATGTATATTGCTTTATTCTTCTCAAGATGTACAAGTACAACGCTTTTTAATTGATCAATCGACAGGAGAGTCTCGTTTTTCAAATGAACTTGAAAAACTGCAAAATATGACTGACTACTGTCATACAGAACAATGTTTACAATCATTTATTTTGCAATACTTTGGAGAAGAACCGAAAGAAGATTGTGGCCGCTGCGGTAATTGTACAGACGACCGAGAAAGTATCGATGTGACGAGAGAATCGCAAATGGTTTTATCTTGTATGATTAGGACGAACCAACGATTTGGTAAACAAATGATTGCACAAGTGCTAACTGGATCTAAAAATAAGAAAGTCATTGAATTTAATTTTCATACTTTGCCAACTTACGGACTTTTATCAAATCGTAGTGTAAAAGAAGTGAGTGAATTTATTGAGTTTTTAATTTCAGACGAGCTAATTGCAGTTGAACATGGTACTTACCCGACACTAAAAGTAACGGAAAAAGGGAAAGAGGTGTTACTTGGTAAAGAGAATGTTTTACGTAAAGAACGAGTAGAGACAAGACAAATCGTTCAAGATCATCCTTTATTTGAAGTACTTCGCGAAGTACGTAAAGAAATTGCGCAAGGAGAAGGGGTACCTCCATTCGTTATTTTCTCTGACCAAACGTTGAAAGATATGTGCGCAAAAATGCCGCAAAGCGATTCTGAACTTTTAACTGTGAAAGGGATTGGTGAACACAAGCTTGTGAAGTATGGTTCGCACTTCTTACAAGCAGTTCAGCACTTTATTGAGGAAAACCCAAACTATGCTGAAACTATTAAAACAGAAGTGGTGACAGAACGGAAGAAATCAGGGAAAGCTTCAGCAAATTCTCATTTGGAAACGTATGAAATGTATAAACAAGGTATTAATCTAGATGAAATTGCGAAAGAACGTGGATTATCAAGACAAACGATTGAAAATCATTTAATTCGTTGTTTTGAAGATGGAATGGAAGTAGACTGGAACAGTTTTGTTCCTGCAGAATACGAACAACTGATTGAAACTGCTGTGCAAAATGCTGATGGTGGTCTGAAATCGATTAAGGAACAACTTCCGAATGAAGTGAGTTACTTTATGATTCGTGCTTATTTACAAATTAGAAAGTAGTGACATGTAAAGGAGATAGGGATTTATGCATCACGTTTTTGTGTATGGCACGCTAAGAAAAGAGCAAACGAATGCTCATTATATGCAAAGTGCAATATGCATTGCAGACAAAGCATGGACGTATGGCAAATTATTTGATACAAACGAAGGCTATCCAGCCATGACTTATTCGAGTGAAGAAAAGGTTTATGGTGAAGTTTATGAAGTAAATGATGACATATTGAGTAAGTTAGATGAACTAGAAGAATATACAGGTAATGCGGAGACTGATTTATATGATAGAATCACGCAAACAGTATATGTTGCTGATAGGGAAATAGAGGCATATGTGTATCTCGCTCAAGATAAAAATATGCTAAAGAAAGTTATCATTTCTGGTGATTGGTTGAAGTATCAACAAGGGAAATAATAGCAGCCATAGAGCAGATAGTGGAATTGTCCATTATCTGCTCTTTTATTTTTGGCACTTTAAAAATTCTTATTATTTAGATAAAATGTAAATATAGGGAAATCAAAAGGAGGATTTTTCATGGGTATCAGAAATTTAGTTTCTCACCTGTAGTAGAAAAATAACGTACAGGAGGAGAATAATAATGAACGAATTAAATGTAAAAGAATTTTATAAAAAACAATTTGAATTACTAAGCTATAATATAAAAAATGAAAATTGGTTGCAGGAAGTTGCGAAAGAAGTCCAAGAACAAATTGGATATCCATTTCAAACGATGTTAGAACTAGGAGCTGGAAATGGTGGTTTTGCAAGAGCGATGTCTAATTTGGATGTAAAAATGACTACTGTTGAGCTTGTACCAGAGTTAGTTATGTTTGCTAAAGAACATTCTACTAGTGATATTGAGATTCATTGCGCTGATTTTTATAAAATTAACTTTGAAGAAAAGTTTGATGTTGTTAGTTATTTAGATGGATTTGGTGTAGGGACAGATGAAGAACAATTGGTTTTATTAAAACGAATCCATAATTGGTTGAAAGATGATGGGTGTGCACTTATTGATATTTATCAACCATTATATTGGGAAAAAGCAAATGGACAAGAAATGCCGATTTATTCTGCAATGCGAAAATATGAATATGATAGTGAAAATGCTAGGATGCTGGACCACTGGTGGGAAACAGATTCTTCAAATGATATCGTGACACAATCTTTACGTTGCTATACGATAGATGAGATTAGTAATTTATGTGCAGAGGCTGGTTTCAGTATAGTTGGGATTTTCCCAGGAGGAGCGTATGACTTTGAAGAGAGGAAATATAAAGAGCAAGCGTCTTTAAATGAATGTTTATCATATCGAATAAAAATAAAAAAAGAGTAGGGATTAATTCCTTACTCTTTTGTGCTTTTATAGTGTGAATCATTGACTGTTTTTCGTATTTAATTGTCGTTCTTTTTTAATTCTTATAGATCTTAGTACAATCCCAATTCCAAGAAATATAATAGTAGCAACGACTCCGCTAATAGGGTTTAACCAAAAATCACTGCTGTTAGTAAGTGTAATGATCCCTGTTATTGTAACTAAAACAGTAGGAACGGCATCTTCAATTGCATGCATGATAACGCATGGCCATACTGACTTTGTAAGTCTATATATTTCAACATACATAATAGACCAAGAAACCATAAGTAGACAGCCGGATAAAAGCATATTTAACCTTGAAATAGATTCGAAATATTCATTTGGTAAAAAAACTAAATAATAAGCGGCATGCCAAAGAGACCAAACTAAACCAGAAATAATATAAATAAACCAATCGTTTAACTTTAGTTCAATGAGCTTAGGAGTTAAATAACCGCGCCATGAAAACTCTTCAAAAATATTTTTAATAAAGTTACCAATAGTAGACATGAATATGAGTGACAATAACGAATATATTTCAAAACTAGTTATGTTTGCTACTCCAAAAATAAGTGCTAAACTTATCGTTATTACTGTAACGAACGGGTAAATTAGTATCGCAACGAAGTACCATTTAAAGTTTGCCTTCAAATTTAGTTTTATACCAAAATCATTCCAATCTCGGCTAATAACTCTAAGGAAAATACATGAGAGGAAAGGTAATATTAGCCACAGTCCCATGCCTAAAGAGTTTCCTTCAGGCTGATCTGTTAGAAAAGAATCTAGAATTACGCCAATCCAGCCACTTGCCAATACAATGAACACAAAAATAAGTAAATGTAACTTAAGGGTTTTTCTTTTGGTAGCAGTCATTTTCAATAGACTCCTTTACTCTTATTTTTGACTTTTGTGACCTTGGGTATTTTATCAATGAAATAATAGATAACTAGAAAAGAAGCTGGAGAGTATGTAAGGGAAACTTAGTTAGATAGTATAAAGTCCTTTTAATCAATAGAAAATAGCGGCTTTTGTATAAATCACTTTATTATATGTGTAGTTGTATGATTTAGATGTTATCTATTCTTATCATGTAAAAATCTCATTGGAATTTCAATATTAGAAAGGTGAAAAGTAAGTTTTTTCAGAAAAAACAAACTAAGTCCTTGACTTTATAATTGGATTTTTAATACAATTATATTTCGACTGAAAAATTAGAACGGACAGGAGGGAATCATCAAATGAACAACATTTTTGAAGAAGAGTTACAAAAAATGAAAGATACATTACGTACGATGGATGATCAATTAGAACAGCTTGAAAAAATTCCAGTTTATTACGGCGATGATTTTAAAGAGCAAATTCTTGAAAGTATGAGGGAGTCTAATAGACAAAACTTACGTATTGGGGTACAAGAACCGTACTTTGGTAGATTAGATTTTCAAGAGGATGGCAAGGAAGAAGTTATGCCGATTTACATCGGTAAAGTTGGTGTTTCACATAAAGATACGATGAAGCCAATTGTAATTGATTGGCGGGCACCTGTCGCAAGTATGTTTTATTCATTTACCGGCGGTGAAGAATTAGCGTTTTATCAATCACCGGATGGATTAGTAGAAGGTGATGTTTATTTAAAGCGAAATATCTCTATTCGAAAAAGAGAATTAGAACGTGTTGTTGATACATATGTAAAAGGAAATGAAGATGTCTCGCATGCCGATGATTTTCTTCTATATCGATTAGGTGAGAATAAAGATAATAAACTAAAGGATATTGTTTCGACGATTCAATCGGAGCAAAATGATATTATTCGTGCGGAAAGAAACTTGCCATTATTAATTCAAGGGGTTGCAGGGAGCGGAAAGACAACGATCGCTTTACATCGCCTTGCTTTTTTAATTTATGAATATCGTGAGCAGCTAGAAGCTGAAAGAATGATTGTATTCGCTCCGAATAGTCTGTTTTTAGACTATATTTCGAGTGTGCTTCCTGAATTAGGTGTCGGGAATATTAGTCAAACAACATTTCCGGACTGGGCATTACGTACGTTAGATGATTCGGTGAAACTAAAGCAGACAGATGAAAAATTGAAAGAAGCCTTTTCTATTAATCGTGATGAAAGAAAGGTTATGCTTGGTAAATTGAAAGGTACGCTAAAATTTAAGTCCTTTATTGAAGAGCAAATGGTTCAATTCGAAAAAGAACTAGTACCAACAAGTAATTTTGAGGCATGGGATAACGCTGTTATTCCATTGGAAGAGATAAAAAAATGGATGCAAGTTGAGTATAAACATTATCCATTAAAGAAAAGAAGAGAACGTTTAGTTGGCCGTATGAAACGCTGGATTGAAATTGAACTGAAAAAGTATGGAGAAACAAACGAGAAGAAATTATTAAAAAAAGAAGCGACAAAGAGATTGAACAGTTATATGAAGTTTTGGCCGAAAATGAGCTCACTTTCAATATATAGTTCAATATTGAAAAGTAAAGAAATACTCGAAGTATTACCTGAAGAACTTGTGAAAGAAACCGAAAAGAGTTGTCGTAAAAAAGAAGTGTATGTAGAAGATTTACCCGCTTTAATATACATACATCATCGCATCACAGGTATTGAAATTGGACAAAAGTTTCATCACGTCGTTATTGATGAAGCGCAAGATTTCTCACCATTCCAAGTTTATGTATTAAAAGAAATTACATTAGGTAATTCTTTCACTATATTAGGTGATTTATCTCAAGCGATTTATGATTACCAAGGGATTGAAGATTGGAGTGCTTTTAAGGAAGTATTCCAAGAAACAGGCTATTATGAACTGACGAGAAGCTATCGTTCTACAAAAGAAATTATTGAATTTGCGAACGAAATAATTAAAAATGCCGAGATTCCAGTAGGGCTTGCGACACCAGTTTTTCGTAGTGGTGAAGAGGTCAAAGTAATTCAAGCAGAAGATCAATTTAATGAGATTATGAAGACGTTAAAACATTTACAAAATGATGATGTGAAAACAATTGCGGTAATAGGAAGAACAGACGATGAATGTCGCGATATATATGAGAAATTAACAAAGGCAGGAGTAGCTGTAAACGTCATTGAAGCAGATCAAAGTAAATATGAAGGTGGTATTTCAGTTGTACCTGTATACTTGGCAAAAGGGCTAGAATTTGACGCTGTTCTACTAATTGATGTTGATGAAGAACATTACAAAAATACAAAACACGATGCAAAGTTACTATATGTCGGATGTACGAGATCACTTCATGATTTATGGATTTTCCATAGTGGGGAAGCATCTCCGTTAATTAAGAAATAAAAATTCAAGAGGCTTTTCTAATAATGAATAGAAGAGCCTCTTGTTTTTATAAAGAAATAGGAGAAATGATAATGATTACAAAAGTCATAACAAAGAGAAATTGGGAAATCGCAAAGATAAATGGAGAGATTAATGAAGTTTCACTAAAAGAAGAGGGGTTTATACACTGTTCATCTTTAGAACAAGCTTTAAACGTTGCTCAAAAACATTTCGTTTATGAAGAAGATGTTTTATTACTAACAATTGATCCAACTCTGTTAACAGCAGAAACAAAATATGAACCTGCTTCTAACGGTCAAGAATATCCGCACGTATATGGAGTAATTAATGTTGATGCGATTGTAGATGTTGTTACATTACCTAAAGAAAACGGAGAGTTTATCTTACTATAGGTACAAAGATAAGAATGTTATAAACTTATAATTTAGCTAGAAAAGCACAAATCATATAGTTTGTGCTTTTTATTATCCATTTTTTAGTAAATAATTATTGTTTTTGTCACCATAATACTGTACGATACATAGTATAAAACATATACTGTATGACATATAGTAATGAAAATGAGGTGAATATATGGATGCTTTATTAAATTCATTAATTACTGAGCTAAGAAGAGGTACATTAACATTAGCAGTTTTAAGCCAATTAAGAACGCCGCAGTATGGATATTCACTTGTCCAATTATTAGAGAAATCAGGAATCGTAATCGATCAAAGTACTTTATATCCACTACTTCGCCGGTTAGAAAAGCAAGAGCTAGTGACGAGTAGTTGGGATAAAACAGAGAGTAGACCTCGTAAATATTATGTTTTAACTGAATACGGATTAGAGATATTCCAGCAGTTGAGAAAGGAATGGATAAAGGATTCGAAAGAACTTTATAACTTATTAAAGGAGGAGGACAAGAATGAATTTGATTAATATTTATGTCGAGGAAGTAGCGAAGAGATTACCTGAAAAAAATCGTGAAGATATTATTCTTGAGCTACGGTCAACAATTGAGGATATGTTGCCTGATGATTATAATGAAGATGATGAAAAAAGGGTTCTTGAAAAATTGGGGAGTCCGGTTTCATTAGCTAATGGATATTTGGATAGACCGATGCATTTAATTGGACCACGTTATTTTGATGTATATACGACATTATTAAAAATGATCATTCCAATTGCAGTTGTTATTGCACTCATTGCAATGGTTGCAGAAAATTTTTTAAGTTATACTGGTGATCAAGCAGTATTAAATGTTATTTTACAAGTAATAGGTAAAGGCATTGGAGAAATTTTTGAAGTAGCCCTCCATGTATTTTTCTGGTTAACACTCGTATTTGCTATTTTAGAAAGAACGGATAAAAACAAAGATACCGAGCCGTTGACGACAAGTTTAAAAAAGTGGACGCCAGATGATTTGAAAAACATTTCGTATATTCCGAAGAAAAAAGCAATCTCCAAGTTTGAAGTTTTTGGAGGGTTAATGTGGACGGCAATATGGGCTACACTTTATTTTTATGCGAATCATCTCGTTGGTGTATACAGTGGTACGGGAAGTGGATTGAAGTTTGTCGCGCCAACGTTTAATCAAGATGTGTTACTTCAGTATTGGCCAATCGTTGTGATGATAATTGTTTTTGAAATAGCGATATCTCTTTATAAGTTAGTACAGGGACAATGGACGAAAAGATTGGCAATCGGGAATACTATTCTCCAAATAGCTGGAACGATAGTATTCATTATAATTGTAGTAAATCCGCACATATTTACCGATGGATTTATTACGTTTGTGGCAAATGTGTTCACTATTTCTCCGGAAGAACTTAAAAAGTGGCTAATTGGTGGGGGTATTCTCATTTACGTTTTATCTGCTGCATTAAACATTTATGATGGCTTTCGAAAAGCTAGTGTTCGTGTAACAAATAGGTAGTTAAAAAGAGAACGTATATGAAAGGAAGAAAAGGATGATAAGGGAAGCAACGGAAAAAGATGTAATATACATTTTAGATATTTATAATGATGCGATACTGAATACAACTGCTGTATATACGTATAAACCCGTAACCCTTGAAAATAGAATAGATTGGTATGAACAAAAAAAGGCTGATGGTTATCCGATTTTTGTATACGAACTAGATAATAAAGTAGTAGGATTTGCGACATTCGGTCCGTTTAGAGCTTGGCCTGCCTACAAATATTCAATTGAGCATTCTGTGTATGTTGATAAGGAATATAGAAAATGTGGGATTGGAACTTCTTTGATGAGAGCATTGATCACAATTGCAAAAGAAAGAGAATATATGACTTTAATTGCTGGAATTGACGCAGAAAATGAGAAAAGTATTGCCTTACATGAAAACTATGGATTTGTTCATGCAGGGACAATAAAAAAAGCTGGTTATAAGTTTAATAAGTGGCTAGATTTAGCTTTTTATCAATTGGAGCTTTGTGGTCCTAAAAATCCTTTAGAAGAATAGAAATTTAGTATCTTAGGTAGCATGGAGTTATTCATGCTACCTTTTTCTTATTGTAATCATAAGAATGCTTTTCTAAAAAAGGGATTTTATATTATATATTGAATTATTAAAAAATAATATAACGTTTGGAAAAGAGGCTGGGAAATGGAAACTGTCATTCAAAAAATGAAAGAGATACATTCTGATCATGTTGGGATAGCTATTTATTCTACAAAAAATAATCGTTAGGAATATTTAACGAATTCCCGTTTCTTTATGTTATTGGGGGAAAAGATTTACCGAATCGACGTGAAAATAAAGAGGTAGATGAAGCTTTTGTAGTAGCTTTGAAGTACATATACAAAGAATATAGTGAAAGTACGCTAGGAGTGAGTAATTGAAAAGAAACTTAAAGACATCAACAATCATTATATTAATAGTAATAATTATTGCCTTGGAAGTTGGAATCACAATTTACGATCATACTCTGTCATTAGATACGATTTACTTTGCAGCAATCCTTATTTGTATTGTATTGCTTTTTGGCACACGTGTTTCTGAAGAGAAAGAAAGTACATCGAAAGAGAGACGAAGAAAAACAGCTCTTATATTTTGGCCATCTATTTTATTGTCTATCGCTTGCTTTGCGGTTATTAGTTATATAAGAACAGGTTATGTCTCTGTACCAGGCATAATTGGTTTTTCATGCTTTGTTACTTATGGTGGTTTCGTATTTATTAGTATTTTAAAAAGGAAAAGTAAAAATGAGAGGTAGCTTACTAAGCTGAAAGGAAGAAATATATGAAACATATAGAGAATGGTACTCGCATAGAAGGAGAATATATAAAGAATAAAGTCATTCAATATAACATGTCTATTTTAACAGATGAAGCAAAACAGCCGATGGAACAAGTAAGTTTTGTTCTGAAAGATGAGGCTGGAAAAATCTTTGGCGGGGTAACAGGAACGATGTATTTTTATCATCTTCATATAGATTTTTTATGGGTTGATGATTCAGTTCGTCATGATGGTTATGGTAGTCAACTATTACATAAAATTGAAGATATTGCGAAGGAAAAAGGTTGTAGATTAATATTATTAGATTCATTTAGTTTTCAAGCGCCAGAGTTTTATAAAAAGCATGGCTACCGAGAATATGGTGTTGTTGAAGATCATCCTAAAGGGCATAGTCAACACTTTTTAGAGAAGAGGTTATAGTATTCGTGTTTTGCAAGAAAAGTGGATTTTAAAAGCATCGCCAATAAGGCGATGCTTTTTTTAGTTTATAGAAATTAATCAATCTGATGCAATTATGCGAAGAAATATTTCGATTCGTATTACAAGGATTTTCTTTTTTTACTATTCAAATAGCTTATTCATTAAATCTTGTATTTCACGTCTTCTTTTATCTGTTTCATCCTTATCAATTGTATACGTATCATCCTCTATTATAAGAACATCACCCTCTTTTGCAGTGGAAGGGAGTTTTGATTTAGGTACATCCATTGTTACGTTATTCACTTCAATAACTGCTAGTTCGCCTTCAAAACGGTCAATAATACCTCTTTTCACAATTATCTCTCCGTTCTTACAGAAATGTTAGAACCATCACTCGTAATAATTACAGTTCCATTTAAATCAGTTCTATATACTTTAACAGACATTGCATTTAACTTTGCTAAAGTTTCCTGTGTAGGATGACCATAGCGGTTACCTGCACCTGCACTGATCACAGCGATACTTGGTTTCACTGCATCTAAAAATGGCTGAGAAGAAGATGTCTTACTTCCATGGTGGCCAGGTTTTAATACATCGGATTTTAGGCCGGAACCGTACGTTGCAAGCATATCTTTTTCACTTTTAGATTCAGCATCACCAGTAAATAAGAAAGATTTGCTGCCATGTGTTACTTTTAATACAGCACTCCACTCATTTAGATCGTTACCGTATTCTTTTACAGGAGCTAAAAATTGTGAGTTTAAACCATTAATTGGTAAAGTTACTCCAGATTTCGTTTCTTTAATAGTTAACCCCTTGTTAGCTACTGCAGTTAAAAAGTCTTTAAACGTTTGTGTCGTATGACTTACTTTAGGTGCGTAAACGTTTTTTACATTCATAGAATATAAGACTTCATCTAATCCGCCTACATGATCAGCATCAGGATGAGTGGCGATCATATAATCAATAGTTTGGAATCTTAATCCTTTTAAATAATCTGCTACTACTTTACCTTTTCCGTTGTTACCACCGTCAATAAGGATCGTTTCGCCACTTGGAGATTTAATAAAAGTAGCATCACCTTGTCCTACATCAATATAATGAACTTCTAACTCGCCTTTAGGATTAGGAAGAGCCGGACGGAAACTAGGTTCTAATACACGAGCTAAAAATGCGGCGAACTGTTCACGAGTTACTTTTACGTCTGGACCAAATGTACCATCAGGAAACCCAGCCGTAATATTATTTTGAGCTAAAATTTTGACAAAATTGTAACCCCAATGAGTAGATGGAACATCAGGGAAATTGACGTCTGCACCTGTAGGTTGCAAATTAAAAGTTTTAACTAAAACTACTGCCATTTCTGCACGAGTTAATGAACGGTCAGGAAAATAGTTTGTTTCACGTTGTACAATGTTATTATGTGCTAACTTATGTACAGAATCATAGTAATAGATACCTTTGGCTACATCGGAAAAAATATGATTATAGCTAGATGGTTTTTCTAATTTTAATGATAAATCTAGCATTAAGGCCATTTGTCCACGAGTTACATCATCACCCGGTTTAAAAGTTCCTTCTGGCGTACCATTAATGATACCTTTATCCGATAAATAGTTAATTTCCTTAATTGCCCAATGATTAGATTGGACATCTGGGAAAGCTTTAGCACTTGTAAGATTTGGAATGAACAATGTTAAAATCATGACAAATGCTGTTAGTAATAAACTAAACTTTTTCAAAAAATCGCCTCACTTAATGTATTTTTTACCTTATTAATTTTACCATTTCTTACAAGTAATTCAAAGTTTAATAGGTAAATATTTCATTAGTTGTTTTGTATTTCCATAAATTCGTTAATTTGAAATAATCTAACTTAATAGAGGAGATAGGAAAGATATTAGAGAATTGTTTATATTGCAATTGTAAAATCCATATTATAAATTTATAAAATCATTTATAATAATTTATATCATGTTAAATGGGAGAAAGAAAATGTATACATATAAATTACAAGATGAGAAACCGATCTGTTCAGAAAAATTAAAGAGGCTTTACGATTCTGTCGGTTGGTGGCCAGAAAGAAAAGAAATCGATATTCAAAAAATGTTAAAAAACAGTATAGCAATTGGGGTATGGAAAGAAAATGAGTTAATTGGTTTTGCTAGAGTTGTTTCAGATGGTGTTTTTCGAGCGTACTTAGAAGATGTTGTTGTGCATGAGAGGGTAAGGAATAAAGGTATTGGAGAGAAGATGCTTACAATGTTACTTGAAGAAATATCTCATATCGATATTGTGAGCTTATTTTGTGGAGAGAAGCTTATAAAGTTTTATGGTCAAAAACAATTTCAAGCGACGAAACAAATTGTGATGCATCGTAATCAAATAGTGAAAGAATAAGGGGAGAATTAGAATGAATGCAACAAGGGAATATTGTTTATCGAAAAGAAAAGCGACAGAAGATTCACCAGATGGTTGGAATGCAACATGTATGAGGCTTAATAATAAAATATTTGCGATATTGAACCATGAAGAAGGCGAAAAAGCGACAATTACATTAAAATGTGATCCAGAACTTGCGCTAAGATTAAGAGAAGAGTATCCAGAAACAATCATTCCGGGTTATCATATGAATAAAAAACATTGGAATACGGTGTATATACATAAAGATGTAGAACAAGTGCAAATTAATAAGATGATTGATTGGTCGTATGATTTAGTTCTGCAGTCATTTTCAAAGAGAAAGCAGCAAGAGTTATTATATTAATATGTATAAGGGGTGGATGTATTGAAAGACACGATCAAAGGTACATATGATAAATTAGCGAGTACATATAAAGAAAATCTAGATGTGGCAAATCCATATAACAGCTATTATGAAAGACCAGCGATGATGGAGATGGTTCCAAAGAAATTAGAAGGGAAGAGTATACTCGATGCCGGATGTGCAGCTGGATGGTATACTTCTCAATTTGTAGAAAGAGGAGCAAATGTTACTGCAATTGACGTAAGTTATGAAATGGTAAAAGCTGCAAAGGATAGTATGGGGGATAAAGCAACGTTTCTTTGTCATGACTTGCAAGAAGTATTACCGTTTGAAGATCATACTTTTGATATAATTGTAAGTTCGTTAACTCTTCATTACTTAGAAAATTGGAATCAAGTATTTCAGGAGTTTCGTCGAGTACTGAAGCCAGGTGGAGAATTTATATACTCCGTTCATCATCCTTTTATGGACTTTACAAAGTTTACTTGTAAAAATTATTTCGAAAAACAATTATTAGTAGATACTTGGGTTAAACCAAACATTACAATTGAAGTTGAATTTTTTAGAAGGTCGCTTCAAGATATTATTAATGAAACAACAAATTATTTTATGTTAGAAAAAATGGTCGAACCAAGGCCAGTTGAAAAGATGAAAGAAGTAAATGAAAAATCTTATTACTATTTAAATACAAATCCACATTTTCTTATTGTTAAAGCAGTTAATAAATAGCTAGTAAAATGATTATATTTTACTAGCTATTTTGCAGTTATAAATGATGAATTAGGAGTTTTGAAATGAATACGAAACGAAATAGATTACTATACGCAATGTTTACAATCCTTGTTATTATTTTAGGGCTTAGTTCAAGAAAATTTGCTTTTGCGCTGCCGGCTCTATTAAATGATTATTTAGGTGATGCTTTATGGGCGTTAATGATTTTCATTGGATTTGGATTTTTATTTCCTAAAATAGAAACGAAGAAATTGGCTTTTATTAGTTTAATGTTTTGCTACGGGATTGAAGTGAGCCAATTGTATCATGCTGAATGGATAGATAGTATTCGTGCAACGACTTTAGGTGGACTTGTGTTAGGGTACGGATTTTTGTGGAGTGATTTAGTTGCTTATACAATTGGTGTTGGGGTAGGATTTCTTTTTGAGTTTATATTAAGGACGAATAAGCGATTTTAAATGGAGGTATTTATTATGGAGGGTATATTAGAAATTGTAATTTTTGGTTTGAAGATAAAGATGTCACAGCTACTGAAATAAAAGCAAACGTAACAAAGATTCATTGTAATAATAAATCCTATATTTTGAAGGAAAAGGGATCGATAAATGAAAAAAGTTATATTAATAGGTTCTGGTGGTTCAGGGAAGTCTACATTAGCAAGGCAGTTAGGCAATAAATTAAATATTAAAGTACATCATCTTGATGCACTATTTTGGAAACCGAATTGGGAAGGAGTACCGAAAGAAGAGCAAAGAACGGTTCAGAATGAATTAGTGAAAGAAGATGAGTGGATTATTGATGGGAATTATGGCGGGACAATGGACATAAGAATGAACGCAGCTGATACAATTATTTTTCTTGATATTCATAGAACAATATGTGTTTATCGTGCTTTTAAAAGAGTTATACAATATCGGAATAAAACAAGACCAGATATGGGCGCGGGATGTAAGGAAAGATTTGATTTACAATTTTTTAAATGGATATGGGAATATCCTAAGACGAAGCGACCTACAATTTTAAAGAAGTTAAATCAATTGAGTAAGGATAAAGATGTTATTATTTTAAAATCTACAAATGAAGTAAGACTATTTTTAGAGAAGTACGATGCTATAAATAGTTAGATTATAAAAAGAAATAACCTGGGGGGATAGAATTGGATAGATTTATTAGGCTAGTTGATTCTAATATGGTGAAAATTCCAACAGGAAAAGTAGAATTAAGAGATGATCGAATAAAGAAAGAATGGAAAGTCCAAGTTAATTCGTTTCTTCTTGCAAAGTATGTTGTAACGATGGAATTGTATGATGCGATTACGAATCATACATCAAATTTATCCAAAGATAAATACAAACCAGTTGTAAATATCTCATGGAATGATGCCATTATGTTTTGTAATCTGCTTTCAAAAAAAGCGGGGTTAAAAGAATATTATTCTATTAATGACGGTGGTCAAATTGTTAGTTGTAATTTAGATTCAGATGGGTACCGATTACCTTCAGAAGCAGAGTGGCAATATGCGTGTAAAGCAGGAACTACTGGATACATATATGGTGAATTGAAAAAGATTGCTTGGTATAATGAAAATTCAAACGGACAAATTCAAGACATCGGTAAAAAAGAGCCGAATGCATGGGGTTTGTATGATATGTTGGGGAACGTTTGGGAATGGTGTTATGATTTGTATGATGAAAAGGTGTATGGAGCATACCGGATTTTTCGAGGTGGTAGTTGGGCTGAAGAAGCTAGAGGTTGTGGCGCGACTTGTCGTCGCCGTAGTCATCCAACATTTTATATAGATGACCTTGGATTTAGGCTCGCTAAGTCCATTTAGAAGAATTATAAGTGCAAAATAATGTAGAGAAGATTTAAATTAAGGAGTGTTTAAAGTGGCACGTGTTTTATTCATTAATACTGGATCAGAAGGACATATAAATCCAACGTTGCAAGTTGTAGAAGAATTAGTTTCACGCGGGGAAGAGGTAGTTTATTTTTCAATAGAAGCTTTCAGAGAACGTATTGAAAAAACAGGGGCTATTGTAAGAACAATTGACGACCAAAGATTTATAAAAGCATTTCTTTCCGGTGGTCGAAATTATTTGCAAGAAAGAATAAACGGTCTCTTATATACAGCAGATGTGGTAATACCTAGTGTTTTAGAGCAAATTGAAGGAGAGCAGTTTGATTACATCATTCACGATTCGATGTTTGGGTGTGGTCGTTTAATTGCTCAAATTCTAAAGCTTCCAGCAATAAATTCTTGTACATCTTTTGCGCAGGATGAAAGATCGTTTGAACAAATGTTAGATCACTTGTCTAAAAATATACCAGTGGAAGTTCAAGATAACATACATAATGATTTTGAACGCTTAACAAAAGGAATTTCAGAGAAATATGGTGTTGAAATAAACTCAACGTATGAAGTTTTTTGTAACCCAGCACCACTCACTATTGTGTATACGGTTAAAGAGTTTCAACCTTTCGGTGATACGTTTAATGAAACATATAAATTTGTAGGCCCATCTATTTCTGCACAAGTAAAAAATGAAGACTTTGATTTTATTTCAATTGAAGAAAAAAGCCCGATTTACATTTCGCTAGGCACTGTTTTTAATGAAGCGCTTGATTTTTATAAACTTTGTATGAAGGCGTTCGAGAATAGTGATTATACAATTGTGATGTCTATTGGTAATAAAACGAACATAAGTGATTTAGGTGAAATTCCTAAAAACTTCATTGTAAAAAATTATGTGCCACAAACGAAACTACTTGCATATACAAAGTTGTTTATTACACATGGCGGAATGAACAGTACACATGAAGGATTAAATTACGGGATTCCACTCATTGTAATTCCGCAAAGTGCAGATCAGCCAGTAATTGCAAAGCAAGTAGAGAATCTAGGAGTTGGGATTAAGTTATCTATGAAAGAATTAACTGTAGAACAACTACGTGAAAGTGTAGAACTTGTATTAAATAATCCATCATATAAAGAAGCTGCGTTGCATTTGAAGGAGTCATTTCGAAAATCTAGTGGGCATAAACAAGCTGTTGATGAAATTTCTACATTTGTAGGTCAGTAATATCAGTAATAATAGAAGATTATTTATGAGAAGAGTGTCTATATGAAATAGTCCAGAGTTATAAAGGAAATGGGGATCCAAACTGGATTTATGCCTTATCATTATGGAAAACAGTATAAGCTTTACTAAGATATAAACTAAGAGATAATGGGCTTTGATGCAAAAGGACATCTTGAGAATTCATTTTTCTATTAATAAAAAGGGTAGTATATGAATACATAATGTAGTTTCATATACTGCCCTTTTTATTATGATAATATTTTTGTCATAAGTATATGTGGAATACCGTCTTCCATAAATATATCAGAAGAAGTTTGATAACCTAATTTTTTATAAAATCCTTCAGCCTGTGTTTGACCGTGTAGTTTTACTTTTGTAGATTCTTTTTCACGAGCAATTTCTTCTAACGCTTGAATAATTACTTTTCCTAATCCATATTTACGATAGTCTTTTAAAATACAAATACGTTCTAATTTTCCAGCTCCATCAACAAATCGTATGCGACCTGTACCAACGGGAAGCTCATTATAATAAACTAAAATATGTTTACATGTCTCACCAATTTCATCGAATGTATCGAATTCGTCTTCAAGAGGGACATTTTGTTCTTTTACAAATACTTCTTTTCGAATGTAGAAGGCAGTTTCTAAATCTGTACGTTCTGTTATGAGTTTGGAGTGCAATTTGTTCAGCCCTTTCTAGTGTAATGTACTTTTATTTTCATAGTATATCATAATGATACGTAGTAAAGAGAAATATAAAAAGCTGACTGTAAGAGTCAGCATCCATTATAATTCCTGTATCCCGTTTTTTGTTCCAATAATCGCCTTACTAGTCATATTAACAAACAATCCGGTTTCAACTACACCAGTAATCATTTTTAAATGATTGTGTAAATTGGCAGGATTCGTTATGTTATGAGGGAATACACAATCAATAATCATGTTATTATTATCGGTTATAAATGTTTCATTATTTTTTAAGCGTAACGTTGTTTGACAACCTAAAGATTGAATTTTACTTTCGGTTTGTTTCCATGAAAAAGGTATGATTTCAACAGGTAATGGAAAAGTACCTAAATGCGTTACAAGTTTTGATTCATCAGCAATGATAAGTAGTTCTTTAGAGGAGGAGGCAACGATTTTTTCACGAAGTAATGCGCCACCCCCTCCTTTTATAAGGTGTAAATTTGAATCAATTTCATCCGCTCCATCAATTGTAAGATCAAGACTTTGTATGTCGTTTAATGAAATTAGTGGGATATTTAGTTGCTGAGCTAATACTTCAGTTTCTTTTGATGTCGGGACAGCTTGAAATGATAGTCCTTCTTTTACACGTTCACCTAATTTTTCTATCGTCCAGTATACGGTAGAACCTGTACCAAGCCCAATCTTCATTCCATCTTTTACGAAAGTTGCAGCATATTCACCAGCGAGTTGTTTTAAATTCATCGATTTACTCCGCCGGGCGTGGTCCAGCATCAAGACCTGAATTTTCAACTGTAAGTACCGGACGAACTACTATATCCTTATGTACACGCATTTGACAAGATAATCGTAAATGATCTTCAATCCCTTTTTCTGTCATCGCATTTTTTTCCTTTGCATTCGCTTCACAAAAATCACCTGCTATAATTTCTACTCTACAAGTTGTGCAACGTGCTTTTCCGCCGCAACGATGGAGTATGTTTACACCGTTGTCTTCAATTGCTAATACTAATTTTGTGCCTTCTTGTACATCAAAAGTTCCCGTACCTTCAATTGTTAATTTTGGCAAATTTGTTCCTCCTCACGTAAAATGGTACATAACATATTTATGACCGCGAATTATTGAACATAAACATAATTTTTTTATATGCCCCGTAACTTTTTTATTTGTTGAATCGTTAATTAAGTAAGCGCTGAAAAGGAGTGGTTATTTTGTGCACAAAAGTTACTCATATTTTAAAGAATCATATCGATATGAATCATTCAAATATAAATTTTTTAATTGAGCAATATGGAGAGTTAAAAAGATACTGTACTTTTTTAACGAAAAACAAATGGGATGGGGAAGATCTCGCCCAAGAAACAGTGTGTAAAGTACTTCAAAAATATAGAAATAAAGATATTTGTATGGCACTCGTCTATAAAATAGCAAGAAATCGTTGGTTAGATCAGATGAAGTCTAAGTCTGTTCATGAAAAAATAAGAGAACAAATCACTTTTGAAGAGCCACAAGAGAATATTGCAGATTTGCATGAAATGGTAGGGAAAGTATTATCTTCATTAACTGTACAGCAATCCACGATTTTATTATTAAAGGATGTTTTTCAATATAGTATCGCTGATATTGCTAAAGTATGTTCCGTATCGGAAGGGGCAGTAAAAGCTTCTTTGTTTCGGAGTAGAAATAGGTTGAAAACTGTAAGTGAAGAAGGGATTGAGATAGTTGAATTCACAGATGATATGGAAGTTGTAGTGACGTCTATTCGAGAGGAGAGACCGGAATTATTAACGAAACTGCTTCCGACAATAGATTTTACTAAGTTACCATCTAAACAGCCAGTCTTATTATTTAATGTGAAACAATCCTCTTCCTACAGTTGTATGCTTTGCGCGGCATAAAAATTATTGGAGGGATTTAAAATGAATGCAATTCCATATGTAGTAGAACAAACAAAATTAGGAGAACGTTCCTATGATATATATTCAAGGTTATTGAAAGACCGCATTATTATAATCGGTTCAGAGATTAATGATCAGGTTGCGAGCAGTGTAGTAGCGCAATTATTATTTTTAGAAGCGGAAGATGCGGAGAAAGATATATTTCTGTATATTAATAGTCCTGGCGGCTCAACGACAGCAGGATTTGCAATATTAGATACAATGAATCTTATTAGACCGGATGTGCAAACGCTTTGTATGGGCTTAGCTGCATCATTTGGTGCCCTTTTACTATTAGCTGGTGCAAAAGGAAAAAGATTCGCGCTTCCTAATAGTGAAATCATGATTCATCAGCCACTTGGCGGTGTAAAAGGGCAAGCAACAGAAATCGAAATTACAGCAAAAAGAATATTGAAATTGAAGCATGACATTAATAAGATTATTGCTGATAGAACAGGACAGCCAATCGAAAAAATAGCACATGATACGGAAAGAGATTATTTTATGACAGCAGAGGAAGCTAAAGAATATGGGATTGTTGATGGGGTCGTTGAGAAAAAATAACATAAACCAGGCTAGAGAATATGCTCATTCTCTAGCCTGGTTTTTTAATCTTTAATCCATTCATCAACTAACGTTTGGTTCTTTTTAATCCATTTTCGCGCCGCTTCTTCGGGATCTTTCGTTTTATTTAACTCGACCATTAATGTACCGAGCTGTTCATCGTTCATTTTCCATTTGTCAAAGTATTTTATGATATCTGGATGATCTTTTTCGAAACCTTTACGAACAGAGTAATAAATGTCATCTTTTTCACCATATACTTTCTTAGGGTCTTTTAAATATTTTAAATCAAATTCTGAAAAGCCCCAATGCGGATTCCAAAGCGTAACAGCGATTGGTTTCTTTTTCGTATATGCTTTCTTTAGTTCACTCATCATCGCCGCTTCAGAAGATTGGACAAGTTTTAGTTTAATATCATATTCCTTCATCGCCTTATTTGTTAAATTCATTAGACTGCTGCCAGGTTCAATTCCGACAATTTTATTATCTAGTTCATCTTTATGTGCATTTAGATCTTCAATGCTGTTTATGTTTTTCACATAAGAAGGGACAACTAAACCTAGTCCGGTTCCTTCATACCATTTTGATTTTAAGACAATATCATCTTTATAACGATCATTTAGTGGTTTATCCGTAACGGGTAGCCATACTTCTAAATTAGCATCAACATCACCGCGAGCAACACCAGTCCAAATTGCCGCTTTTTCTAAATACATAAGCTCAACTTTGTAGCCTTTTTGTTCTAATAGAACTTTCCACATGTTTGCTGTTGCAATGTTTTCTTTCCAACTTGTTACACCTAGTTTAATTTTTCCTTTCGAATTTGCATTTGTTGCATTACATGAAGAGAAAATCATAGTAATAAATAATGCAAGGCATATGAGCCATATTTTCTTTCTCATTAAAAACCTCCTAAGAAACGTTTGCCTTTTTAAATAAATGTATAAGTAAGCATTCTTATTATGAACGGAAACGAGAATTTTAAAGAAATCTTATAAATGTTATTTTTATGTAATATTTCTTTGCAAAATCGCAACACTATGTGAATAGATGGGTAGAAAAGGAGTAGTGACATGGATAATACAAAGGTACGTGTTGAAAACGTAACAAAAGTATTTGGGAAACACCCGCAAAGAGCGCTTACCTTATTAAAAGAAGGAAAAAGTAAATCGGAAATTTTGAAAGAGACAGGAATGAACGTTGGCGTAAAAAAGGCGACGTTCGAAGTATATACGGGAGAAATTTTCGTTATTATGGGATTGTCTGGTAGCGGGAAATCGACGTTAGTTCGTATGTTAAACCAACTGATTAGACCAACAGCGGGGCATATATACATAGATGGAGAAGATATCGCAACGATGGGCAAAGAAGAGTTGCGAAGAGTGAGAAGAACGAAGATGAGCATGGTGTTTCAGAAATTCGCTCTATTCCCTCATCGTACCGTTTTGCAAAATGTTGCATATGGTTTAGAAATACAAGGAGTTCCAGTAGAGGAACGAGAGAGAAAAGCGTTAGAGTCCTTGAAATTAGTTGGATTAGACCATCATAAAGATAATTATCCAAGTCAACTGAGTGGTGGTATGCAACAGCGTGTCGGCATTGCGAGAGCGCTTACGAATGATCCGGATGTTCTACTTATGGATGAGTCATTTAGTGCATTAGATCCACTGATTCGAAAAGAAATGCAAGATGAACTGTTAGAATTACAAGATAAAATGGAAAAAACAATTATTTTTATTACGCATGATTTAGATGAAGCCCTTCGAATTGGTGATCGAATTGCGTTAATGAAAGATGGAGAAGTTGTCCAAATTGGAACGCCAGAAGAAATTATGATGAGTCCTGCGAATGAATTTGTAGAGAAATTCGTGGCGGATGTGAATTTAGGAAAAGTAATAACGGCGGAATCTATATTAAAACGACCAGAGACGTTATTAATTGACCGTGGACCACGTGTAGCACTTCAAATTATGAGAAATGCCGGTGTTTCTACAGTGTATGTTGTTAACAAAAAGTATGAGTTTTTAGGAATATTAACGGCAGATGATGCGAGTAAAGCAGTTCAAAAACAGTGGCCAATTGCTGATTTATTACTTACCGATATCCCACACGTGTATTTAGATACTTTACTGGAAGAAACGTATGCGAAAATGGCGGAGATGAAATATCCGTTACCAGTAATTGATGAAAAGAAAAGGTTAAGAGGAATTATTAAACGTGAAAGTGTCATTCAAGCTCTTGCAGGTAATATTGAGGAAGAGGTGAAAGACGATGAATAGTATACCACGTATTCCTTTAGGGGAATGGGTCGACTCATTTGTTGCAAGTTTATATGAGCACTTTGAAGGCTTATTCCGAGGATTCTCTTATATTATCGGCGGATTCGTTGATTTACTCACTAATTTTTTAACAATAATACCGGCTATATTGATGATTATTATTTTGTGTTTCCTCATTTGGTACACAACGAGAAAAGTATCTTTAGTTATTTTTACACTAATCGGGTTATTATTTATTTTAAATATTAACTACTGGGCACAAACGATGCAAACATTAGCCCTTGTACTTACATCTGTTATTATTTCAATCATTGTAGGTATCCCAATTGGTATTTTAGCTTCGCAAAATGAACGGTTTTCAAAATTTTTAAAACCGACATTAGATTTTATGCAAACAATGCCGGCTTTCGTATATCTTATTCCCGCGATTACATTTTTTGGAGTAGGTGTAGTACCTGGGATTATTGCATCAGTAATCTTTGCTATGCCACCGACAATTCGTTTTACTGACTTAGGAATTAGACAAGTTCCAGAAGATTTAATAGAAGCAGCGAATGCGTTTGGCTCTACCGCATCACAAAAATTATTTAAAGTACAATTACCACTCGCAACTGGAACGATCATGGCTGGTGTGAACCAAAGTATTATGCTCTCTTTATCAATGGTAGTAACAGCATCGCTTGTAGGAGCTCCAGGTCTTGGAGTTGATGTATACCGTTCTGTAACACAAGTTAATATCGGAATGGGATTTGAAGCCGGACTAGCCATTGTTGTCATTGCGATTATATTAGACCGCATTACACAAGGATTTCATCAAAAAAGAAGATAAACAAAAAACACACTTTATTATACAAAGTGTGTTTTTTGTTTGAATAAATTATATTCGAACGATAACAGAACCGTCAGCTGACACAAAAACTTGTTTTTTTATTTCATTGATTTAATTCTTCAATGAATAACGATATGTTTGTTTAATAGCGACTTGAAAATCTCTTCTTAAGAAAAGGATTATGTGGTGGAAAAGTATAAGTAATAAAGTACATTTTTTGGAAATTATTAAGTGGAATAGCGAATATATTAGGAGACAGTGAAGTCATGTAAATAGATATTATTTTAGAAAAAATTATGAGAGGAGATGCTATTTTGTCTAAAAAGAAAAAAAGCAATGATGCCTTGGCAATAGGCGTCGGTATAGGGGTTGTAATTGGTGTAGTCCAAGGTTATTTTACAAATAATTTAGTAATCGGAATTGTGATTGGGATTGTAATTGGAGTTGTAGTTTTGAAGAAAAAATGAGTTGTAAATTCAATTCAAAATTGTTGCATTAAAAGAATGAATTTTCGGAATATAAATCCTATTTTTCCTTTTTTTATGATATTATATATAAAAAGGATGGTGATGGATATGCCAACAAATAATCAAGAAGAACAAAATTGCTTCATTTGTGAAAAACATAAAGGAAATATTACAGTTCCAGGTGGAGCTATTTACGAAGATGAACTCGTTTACGTTGGACATGTCCACTGGGATAGCGAAGAAACGTATCTTGGTTATGTAATGATAGATATAAAAAGACATGTACCTGGTCTTGCTGAACTAACAGATGAAGAAGCGAAAAGGTTCGGACTTATATCAAGTAGAGTAAGTAAAGCACTAAAAGAAAGTGAAGGTGCAGAACATATTTACACTTTTGTTTCAGGAAATGGTGTACCACATATGCATATGCACATCATACCGCGTTATGCAAATACACCAAAAGAGTTTTGGTCACCGACTGAAGTAGCGAAATGGATGGGTGCGCCTTATGGTGATACAGAAAAAATCAAAAAACTATGCGAAAGAATACGAAAGTATATGGTGAGTGAATATGAATATAACAAATAATAGACAATATTCATGGGTTGGAAGTAGAGAAATGTGCTTAGACGAAATTTCGATAAAGCAATATGGTGAAATCGTAATTGGTAAATACGGCGGAAATATAAGCGCCGGAGCAAACAAGAACGAAGATGGTGCGTTAGTTTGGTCAAATGGTGATTGGGAATTTGCAGCTATATTAGATGGACATAATAGTGCAGAAAGTGTTGATTTAGTAGTAAATACAATTCAAAAAGAATATGAAAATATAAAAGAAATGATGAATGAATCGATTGATACAGTATTTCGATCTATTGAAAATCGTATTCTTACTATCTTTCAATCTTCTTCATTTAAGGAAAAGTGCCAAAGAATTAAAGGTGAAACAGCTTGCTTACTATGTGTAAGAAAAGAAAACTACATATGGTGGTTATCTATCGGCGACTGTTTAGTGTATGTATTTCATGATGAATTACACAAATTAGGACAATATGCGTTAAATCAACGTCATTTTTACGAATGGATTGGTAACGTAAATACTTTTGATTTACCTGTTCCTTGCTATTCATCAGGAATTCGTGAATTACGTACTGGCAACAATCGAATTGTAATGGTGACAGATGGGGTATTAGAATACGGAGAACGTCGATATGAAACACCATTAAATCTATATAATGATATGAATAGAAATAATATAAAACTTGAAGAAAGTGTTCATCATGTATTAGAGCACGTTCATCATCAATTCGGACGAGATAGTGCGACAATTATTAGTTGGGACGTAGAAAATAAAATACATGCTACGTATCCGAGTGATCAACCAGAGAAAGTTAAAATAAGAAAATAAAAGGAGAGGATTTTCTGTCAATTATAAAAATAGTTCTATTAACTTTGTGGGTACTATCTTTATTCGTTTTTGAAAGAGTAGCAAGAAAAAAATTAAACATAGCGAAACAAAAAGGATGGGGTAATCAATATGTGAATGAAACACATAAGTGGGGGAATAGAATTATTATTTTCTCTTATATAGTTGTTATTGCAATAAGTGCTTTTTGTCCAAACCGTATGCTTATGGGGTATGTACCTCTTTTCTTTTTTATTACGTTATACGGATTTCAATCATATATGGAGTGGAAATACGATAAGGAATCGCGCGAGTTCTTGATTTCATTATTTGCCGTTGCAGCGCTAATAATAACTGGATTAATCATATATTTCTTTCTTTAATAAATTTTTAATTAAAAATGTAATGGAGGAAAGTAATGAAAAGACCTGTATTGCGTGTAGAAGTCATTATTTTTAATGGAGATAACTCTAAAGTGCTCGTTCAATGCGATGAAAATGAATCATTTTATCGTTTTCCAGGTGGTTCTATTGAATTCGGTGAAACAGCAAAAGAAGCAATAATGCGAGAATTAATGGAAGAATACGATTTGAAGATTGATGTCCAAGAGCTAGCTGTTGTAAATGAGCATATTTTCGAGTGGAACAACGAAAAAGGTCACCATTGTACATTGATGCATTGGGGAGCTGTTCAAGAGATGATTACAAATGAGATAAGGCATAAAGAACATGAGAATATTATATTAATATGGAAAAGTATAGAAGAATTAAAGATGAAGTCAACATATCCTGAAGGGATTGTAGATTATTTAGAAGAAGATAATCGTAATATAGTTCACTTTATTTCAAAAAGCAAATGAAGGAATAGGAGGGATGTAAATGAGAACCTCTACGTTTTGGATTATAATTTTTGTTTTTTGTATAGCTGGCTATTTTTTTGAGCAATTTTTAAGAAGAAAGTTGAATATGGAGAAGAGGGGTTTCTTTGGATATAAGCATGTAAATAGCTTGCATGTAAAATTGGAAATAGTCTTGTTTATTATTTATTTTGTTAGTAGTATGATTTATGTTACTAGCAATGAAAATGCAAATGTAGGGTATGCCCTTTTCATTTTTTTTGGAACGTTATGGACGTTACGGGCATGGATGGAGTGGAAATTTGATAGGGAATCGAAAGAATACATTCTTTCGATAATCGGTTTATTTGCATTTGTAATTATGATTTCATTACTACTTTACTTTGATCCGATTTCAGCGTAAAAGTAAGTTTATAGATATAAAATAAGGGGATAAAATATTAGAACAAATTCGAGTGAAGTCTGTAGAGCAATCACTACTAATAATAGGTGTTGATGATTGCTGAAAATATGTATGTAGAAAGTCATAAGCCACATGAATTTGCAGATTTTATTATTGATGGTACAAATAATGAGGTAACTAATAAATAAGAAACCATTTACTACTAAATGGTTTCTTATGTAATTTAAGCATGTATTTTAGCTAATATCGATGTAATAAAATTTGTTTTATCCTCTGCATATTGATGTTTATCATTAGGATTAGCTTGTGAAAGTTGAATCTTCAACTGTTCATACTGTATACGAGCAGTTTTATTGACTATTAAGTAATCTCTGAATTGCAATTGTTCTATTAAATGTGTATTCCCTTTTTCATACATATGAATTTGATGAGTTCTTGGCTCACCTTTATTAAAGTAATATCGTTCAGGCAATACATCTTTTCTATATTTATAGTTTAGTAGTTCTAATTTTTTAATACAATGTATACCTTCCCTATAATTTTCTAATTCAATTGCTATATCAATAATGGGCTTTGCACTTAAATGTGGAATAGAAGTACTACCAATATGGTGTATCGCTAAAATATGTTCGCCAATTTGTTCCTCAATGAATTGTTTCTCCTTTACAAATTCAATTGCCCACTCTTCAGTCCACGGAACTAAAAACACTTTACCATATGGTAAACCTAACATTTAATTAGCGCCTCTTTCAAAATGTTTTTCAATAAAGGTAATTACATTTTCTTAAAGCTTCTCAAAACAAGATATTCCCACAATCTCCAAGGAAGAATTTTCTTTGCAAAGATCATAAATTTTACACCTTTACCGATTGGATAACGTAAATTCGTACGCTTAGACTCAGCAATTTCTACAATTTTATTAGCAACATCTATCGGATTACCAAATGTATCACTGCCGCTATTAATATGTTTTTGTATTTTATCCATATATTCTTTGTATGGAGAGGTAGTTTCAGAGTGATTTTCTGCTAATTGTTTACCAACTTCCCATATATTCGTGTTATAAGAACCAGGTTCCACTAAAGCAACATTTATTCCGAACGGTTTTACTTCTAAACGAAGGGATTCACTCCATCCTTCTAATGCATATTTGGAAGAAACGTAAGGAGATAGACCAGGAAATCCAACTTGACCACTAATGCTGCTTATATTAATAATTTTTCCGCTTTTTTGTTCTCTCATATATGGTAAAACAAGCTGAGTAATCGATATAGCTCCAAAAAAGTTCGTTTCAAATTGTTTACGGTATTCCTCTACTGGAATTTCTTCTACAAATCCACCATTGGCATATCCTGCATTATTAATGAGGAGGTCCACTTTGTTTATTTCTTTTAAAACTAATTGAAAGTTATGTAAAGAGTTTTGATCGGTTACATCTAATTGTTGAATTTTTATGTTTTGCTGTAAGTTGAGTTGAGTAACTTGAGATAATAAGTTTCCTTGTTTTTCAAGGTTTCTCATTGTTGCGATAACTAAATAATCTTTTTTTGCGAGTTCGAGTGTAGTTAATAGTCCAAATCCACTTGAAGCTCCTGTAATAACCGCGATTTGTTTATTCATTTTCTGCCAGCTTTCTTTTTCTTTTATCATAACGAGTTATGATAAGAAAATCTATTATTCTTACACTTTCTTTGAAAGCTATTCATGTTAATTCTATATTCTATGGTTTTTAAAGAGGGAATTATACGGACTTATCATATATAGAGAAGTGAGTATGAATACGTTTATGAAATGAGGGAAGAGAGATGGCCCATGTGAAAGATGTATTAGCAGATCAGTTATTAGCGAATGCGAACGATCCTAGTTGGTATATTCCGTTTTCAGATGCAGTTAAGGGTTTATCTGAGAGGGAAGCTTTCTGGAAACCGAATGAAGAGAGTAACAGTATAGCTGAAATTGTACAACATTTATTGTATTGGAATTCTACGTGGCAAACTAGATATAAAGAATCGAATGTGAATGCTGTGCCCTCTATTGGAGATAATAACAAAAGTTTTATGCTTTCAAATAATCAAACTTTCGATGAATTACGAGAAAAACTACTAGAGAAACTGTTACTATGGCAAAATCTCATAAATGAAGAAAAGGTTGAAAGTGATGTAGTGGGATTTCCTGTTTCTGCAAAGTGGTGGGAAGTGCTAGCCAATGTAACTACTCATAATGCATATCATATCGGTCAAATTATTTACATCCGAAAATTACAGAAGAGTTTTGATGGTGAATAAGATAATAATTTTCAAATTAGGTGAACAAAAGTGGACAAAACGAGACTAATGTCTCATTTTGTCCACTTTTTTATTTTCAACATAGAGAGAAAACCTATTAAATCAAGGATTGGAAATTGGCACGGTACTTGCAATATAAAAGATGAACAAGAAAATAGGAGGGCTGAACATGTTAAAAACAACTGAAAGTAAAGGGAATGGAATTACGAAAGAACAAGCTCGCTGGATGTACGAAAAAATGTTAGAGATTCGTAAGTTTGAAGATAAGGTGCATGAATTATTCGCGCAAGGCGTTCTGCCAGGTTTCGTCCATTTATACGCTGGGGAAGAAGCGGTAGCAGTTGGTGTATGTGCCCACTTAACGGATAGTGACAGTATTACAAGTACGCATAGAGGACATGGACACTGTATCGCAAAAGGTTGTGATTTAAACGGTATGATGGCTGAACTTTTCGGGAAAGCGACAGGATTATGTAAAGGTAAAGGCGGATCCATGCATATTGCTGATTTAGATAAAGGAATGCTTGGTGCAAATGGCATTGTAGGTGGTGGTTTCCCGCTTGCTTGCGGTTCAGCATTAACAGCTAAATATAAAGGAACGAAAGATGTAAGTGTTTGTTTCTTCGGTGATGGAGCAAATAATGAAGGAACATTCCATGAAGGGGTTAACTTAGCGGCGATTTGGAAGTTACCAGTTATTTTTATCGCTGAAAATAACGGTTACGGTGAAGCAACGACATTTGAATATGCTTCAAGTTGTGATTCTATTGCGGATCGTGCGAAAGCTTATAACATTCCAGGTGTTCAAGTGGATGGAAAAGATCTGCTAGCTGTATATAAAGCTGCTGAAGAAGCAGTAGAACGTGCGCGTAATGGCGGTGGTCCAACAATAATTGAATGTATGACATATCGTAATTACGGTCATTTCGAAGGTGAAGCACAAACGTATAAAACTTCAGAAGAAAAAGAAGAACATTTAAATGAAAAAGATGCGATTGTGAATTTCCGTAAGCATTTAATTCATGAAGCTTTATTAACTGAATCTGAGCTTGTAGATATGGAAAAGGCAGTAGATGAAGCGGTTCAAAAATCAATTGAATTTAGTGAAAATAGTCCATATCCAGAGGATGAAGAGTTATTAAAAGATGTATACGTTTCTTACAAATAAGAGGAGGGTGAAAAATAATGACTAGAACAGTAAGTATGTCAACTGCAATTAATGAAGCGATGAAAATATCGATGCGCCGTGATGAAAATGTAATTTTAATAGGAGAAGACGTTGCAGGTGGTGCACAAGTTGATCACTTGCAAGATGATGAAGCATGGGGCGGTGTTCTTGGTGTTACGAAAGGCCTGGTACAAGAATTTGGCCGAAATCGTATTTTAGATACACCAATTTCAGAAGCGGGTTACATGGGAGCAGCAATGGCAGCTGCGGCAACAGGACTACGTCCGATTGCTGAATTAATGTTTAATGATTTTATCGGTAGTTGTCTTGATCAAGTATTAAACCAAGGTGCAAAGTTCCGCTATATGTTCGGTGGTAAAGCGAAAGTGCCAGTTACAGTACGTACGATGCATGGTGCAGGTTTTAGCGCAGCTGCACAACATTCACAAAGTTTGTATGCGTTATTTACGAGCATTCCAGGTATAAAAGTTGTCGTTCCTTCTACTCCATATGACGCAAAAGGCTTATTATTAGCGGCAATTGAAGATGATGACCCAGTAATCTTCTTTGAAGATAAAACACTTTACAATATGAAAGGTGAAGTGCCGGAAGGGTATTATACAATTCCATTAGGTAAAGCAGATATTAAACGAGAAGGTTCTGATGTAACAATCGTCGCCATTGGAAAACAAGTTCATACAGCACTTGTAGCTGCTGAGCAATTATCGAAAAAAGGACTTGAAGTAGAAGTAATTGATCCACGTTCTTTATCACCACTGGATGAAGATACGATTTTAGCATCAGTTGAAAAAACAAATCGCCTTATTGTTATTGATGAAGCAAACCCAAGATGTAGTATCGCAACAGATATTGCGGCAATTGTAGCGGATAAAGGATTTGATTTGTTAGATGCACCTATTAAACGAATTACAGCACCACATACACCAGTTCCGTTCTCTCCACCACTTGAAAAGTTATATTTACCAACGCCGGAAAAAGTAATTGAAACTGTATCAGAAATGATCGGAGACCAAACTTTATTACATGTGTAATAAAACGATGAGAAGGGAGAGAGAAGCATGGCTGTAGAAGTTGTAATGCCGAAGTTAGGTATGGCGATGAAAGAAGGTATTATTACGAGCTGGAATATTAAAGCAGGCGATCATGTCTCAAAAGGTGAACTAATTGCTAGTATTAATTCGGAAAAAATCGAAACGGAAATAGAAGCACCAGCTGATGGAACTGTTCTTGATATAGCTGTTAGTGAAGATGAGGGAGTTCCACCTGGCACTGTCATTTGCTATATCGGTAAGCTGAACGAAAAAGTAGAAATCAATGAAAGTATAAATGTTGTAGAAGAAAAAGCACCTAATCTAGAGCCTAAAAAGGTCCAACATCCAGAACCATATGCGAAAGAAGTGGCGAAGCAAAGAATCAAAATTTCACCTGTAGCGAAGAAAATTGCAAAGTCTGAAAATCTAGATATCAAAGCATTAGTTGGTACAGGCCCTGGCGGAAGGATTACAAAAGTAGACGTATTAAAAGCGATTGAAGAAAGAGTAACAATTCCAGAAGTACTTGAACAAGAAGAAAGTAAAGTAATTCCTGTTACTGGTATGCGGAAAGCAATCGCAAACCGTATGCATGCAAGTTTACAAAATAGTGCGCAATTAACATTAACGATGAAAGTAGATGTGACAGATTTAGTTGCTTTACATAAAGAAATAGCGGCAGTTGTACAAAAACGATACGATAACAAACTAACTATTACGGATTTCGTTTCTCGTGCTGTTGTATTAGCACTTGGAGAGCATAAAGAAATGAACAGCGCTTATATGGATGATACAATTCATCAATTTGAACATGTTCATTTAGGCATGGCAGTCGCATTAGAAAAAGGATTAGTCGTTCCAGCTATTCGCTTTGCTAATAATCTATCTTTAGTAGAGTTATCTAAACAAATTAAAAACGTTGCACAAAAAGCAAGAGAAGGTAGTTTAAGTAGTGATGATATGCAAGGGACAACCTTTACAATTAGTAATTTAGGTAGCTTCGGTATTGAATATTTTACGCCAGTATTAAATACACCTGAAACTGGTATTTTAGGTGTAGGTGCAATTGAACATGTTCCAGTATATAAAGGGAAGAAAATAAAAAAAGGCAGTATGTTACCTTTAAGTTTAACATTCGATCATCGTGTATTAGATGGTGCACCAGCAGCTGCATTTTTACGCACAATTAAACGTTATTTAGAAGAACCTGTAACAATTCTTTTATAAAGAGAAGGTGAGAGAATGAGTAAACTAGTCGTTATTGGTGGCGGACCTGCTGGCTATGTAGCGGCAATTACCGCAGCTCAAAATGGAAAAGATGTCACTCTTATTGATGAAGCTGATCTTGGCGGGACTTGTTTAAATGTTGGGTGCATGCCTACAAAATCATTGTTAGAAAGTGCAGAAGTGCATGACATTGTGAGAAAAGCGAATCATTATGGAGTTATACTCAATAATGGAAGTATATCAATTGATTGGAAGCAAATGCAGGCGAGGAAATCACAAATTGTAACGCAGCTCGTTCAAGGAATTCAATATTTAATGAAGAAAAATAAAATAAAAGTTATACAAGGTAAAGCGAACTTTGAAACGGATCATCGTGTGCGAGTTATATACGGTGATAAAGAAGATGTAGTAGATGGAGAACAGTTCATTATAGCGGCAGGTTCAGAACCGACTGCATTACCCTTTGCTCCATTTGACGGAAAGTGGATTTTAAATAGTAGCCATGCAATGTCCATAGATTATATACCAAAATCATTATTAATCGTTGGCGGTGGTGTAATAGGATGCGAGTTTGCAAGTATTTATAGTCGTCTTGGAACAAAAGTTACGATTGTTGAAATGGCACCGCAATTATTACCAGGTGAAGATGAAGATATCGCACACATTTTAAGAGGGAAACTAGAAAATGATGGTGTAGAAATATTTACAGGAGCAGCTTTAAAAGGATTAAATAATTATAAGAAGCAGGCTTCATTTGAATATGAAGGAAGTATCGAAGAAGTTAATCCAGAATTTGTTCTCGTTTCTGTCGGCCGAAAACCACGTGTACAACAATTAGATTTAGAAAAAGCAGGCATTCAATATTCAAATAAAGGAATTTCTGTGAATGAACATATGCAAACCAATGTATCACATATTTATGCAGCAGGAGATGTGATTGGTGGAATCCAGCTTGCTCACGTTGCATTCCATGAAGGAACGACGGCAGCATTACACGCGAGTGGAGAAGATGTAAAAGTAAACTACCATGCTGTACCTCGCTGTATTTATACCGCTCCAGAAATTGCTAGTGTCGGTTTAACAGAAAAAGATGCAAGAGAGAAGTATGGTGACATACAAATTGGAGAATTTCCTTTTACAGCAAACGGAAAAGCGCTTATTATTGGCGAACAAACAGGTAAAGTAAAAGTTATTGTGGAACCAAAATATCAAGAAATTGTTGGAATTTCTATTATTGGTCCTCGTGCAACAGAACTAATTGGTCAAGGAACTGTAATGATTCATACGGAAGTTACTGCCGATATTATGAGAGATTATATTGCAGCGCATCCAACTTTATCTGAAGCGATTCATGAAGCTTTATTGCAAGCGGTAGGACATGCTGTACACGCTTAAATGGAATTATAATAAACCACTATTCTCTAAATGAATAAGAGAATAGTGGTTTGAATTTTTACGGGAGAAATTGAATATCCTATTATTTTTTTACGTCAATCGCTGAAGTAATATCGTTCCAATCAGCAGCTAAATTAGCAGTTTTACCGTACCAATCCGCATGTTTGAATACAACACCTTTTCCATAGCCTTGTGTTGAAGTATGCTCCCAAAGTGTCGTTGAATAACTTGCTGAAGGTGATGCTGTACTTACAGAGGAAATTCTGTCGTTCCAGCTAGATGGTAAGTTTTTAAAGCCGCTGCTCCAGTAAATATATTGACCACCTTTATCTTTATGTTCATAAAAATCAGTACTACCAGCACCGCTACCTAAAGGATTAATTTTATTTTTAAGTACTTTTTTATCCTTTTCAATATAAGCATCTAATGTTTCTCTACTAGTAAAACCGTAAGCTAACCAATCTCCATTTTCATTTTGCTCTGGTAATACCATAGTAATTTGGATGTCTTTCTTATCTTGATCACTTAATTTTGTAAGTGAATTAACATTCTGTTCATCCACTTTTAAATAATCAAAAGACTTAATTGTGTTACTTTTTTCTTCAGCACTTGCTACTCCTAGTCCTCCAGTTAATGCAAATCCCGCTACTAATGTACCTGCTACTAATTTTTTCAACATATAACCATCCCTTTTTGTTTAGATTTTTGTACAGGTGAATATTTGTACTAGTAAAATGTATTCTAATTATAAACTATTGTAAATATTCTGAAGTTTTAGAAATAAAAGGCGGAATATTTACAGTTTTGCATTTTTTCTTTAGAAAAAATGGTTATTAGAATGATATAATAAATAGATATATCACTTTTGTTGGATGTTAAAATGTTTTAGGAGGGAAGCTGAAGAAGTAACGATTTGTGCAAAAGATGTATTGCTGGAGATAGATTACTAGTAAACTTGATTACTTTACAAACAAAAAAACAGTCGTATTTGACTGTTTTTTATTTAATTGCTAAATTATCAAGTTTCCAATATGTATCTGTTAATGGCGCAGCTTTGCTATCTATGTATAAATACATATTATTTAAATCTTTTGGAGAATCTTTCATATTAAATACAATGTCGGTAGTTAAAGAAAACTCAGATGGAACCTTTTTAGCATTTTCATTTTGTATAACTTCACCTTTGTATTTTTTACCCGTTTTTTCATCTTTTATGAAATATTTTATTTCTGAAAGATCTATCGTTTGTCCGTCAACACGAGCATTATTTATAGTAACGCGAGCTGTGAGACGCCACTCTTTGTCTATTTTTTCAAATTTAGCATTTTCAACAGTTGCTCTATAGTATTCGTTTTTAAAGATTTCCCCATAGTGCATTGCATTTTTTGCTAGAGTGCTTTTTTCTTGTTTTGGTGTAGCATTTCCACTACATCCTGCCGTTATCCCTGTAAATAATAATGCTGTACAAGTTACTTTCATTAAAGATTTCATAGTAATTCCTTTCTGTATTAAAAAGTAAAACATAGGAATAATTTTACATCAATAGGAAGATAAATGGAAGTGTGTTTGTGGAATATGCAAATATACATTTATTTATTTGTTAATTTAATGGGGTAGAAAAAGGGAAAAAACCTGTATAGAGCTGAATAAAGAAGTATTGAAAATATTGTAAAATAGAAAAAACATGCATATAATTAAAAGATGGATAAATTTTCCGAATATTCAATGATGGTGGTGAGAACATGTTTACTGAAGAGCGTAGAGAGAAAATTTTGGAATTACTTAAGAAAAATGGAAGGGTAATTGCAAAGGATCTTGCGGAAAGTTTCGATATGTCTATCGATTCTATAAGAAGAGATTTGTCTATTATGGAGAAGGGTGGCTTGTTAAAAAGAACACATGGAGGAGCAATTGAACTTGCTAGAGTACGGAATTTAGCTACCAAGCCATTGAAACGTTATAGTAATGGTTCTGTATATGAAGACGCAATTGCAAAAATCGCAGCTTCTTATATACAAGAAGGAGATTCCGTTTTTATTGGTGGAGCTTCTATTCATTATGCCATGTTAAAATATTTACCTGAAACATCATTTACAGTTGTTACGAATGCTTTAGAAATTGCTAGTACGTTACGGGAATATAAGAACATTGATACGTACTTAATTGGTGGAAAGGTGAAACCATCAGGAAATATGACAGATACACTTGCCTCAGAATTGATAAGTAGACTCTCTATTGATCTGTATTTCTCTACAGGTGGTGGCATTTCATTGAATGGTATAAGTACTGCAACGCCTGAAGTTGCTTTTTTTAGTAAAACAGTAAGTAAGATTGCTAGAAGAAATATTTGTTTAGCTCCTCACAATAAACTTGGAATAGACTACTTTATAAAAGGAGAGTCACTGATTGAAATTGACATTATAATAACAGATTCGGAGGCTAGTAAAGAAACAATTCAAGAATTTAAGAAACAAGGTAAAAAAATTATAATAGCACCAATAGACTGCATTTAAAAGGAGTTTGAAATGATTATAAAAGGGCAAGAGTTTCACATAAATGGATTAGTTTATACAATTCGTTCTGCAGCTGAAACAGATGCGGAACAGTTGTCGGAAATTAGAGTTCAGATCGATGGAGAAACTGAAAATATGGATAGAGAAGCTGGAGAGGGATTTATAGATAAGATAGGGTTTCAAAAAATAATAAAAACAGATAGTGACGAGACAAAGAATCTGTTTTTAGTTGCAGAAGTGCACAACCGAATCGTTGGGTTTTCTAGATGTGAAGGTTCAAATCTGAAGAGGTTATCTCATAAAGTAGAATTTGGCGTTTGTATTTTAAAAGAGTTTTGGGGATATGGAATGGGTAAGAGTCTATTGCAACAATCTATTCATTGGGCTGATGAAAATGAGATTAAAAAGATATCATTACAAGTATTAGAAACAAATGAAAAAGCCATTCAGCTATATAAAAAATTAGGTTTTGAAGTAGAAGGTATTTTAAAAAATGATAAAAGGCTGTCGGATGGGAAGTATTATAATACGGTTGTAATGGGAAGGTGTATTTGAGTCTGTTCATTAAAGAGGTGGAAATGTATGTTTTATAGAAGAAAGTACTATATACTAAAAAATGAATTTATTAAAATTTTTAATGATCATTTCAATCATACGAACTTACCTAATCAGTTAAAGCATGGCTCTAGGCTAATAGGACGCTGGATGAAAGATAATAAGAATGGTACGACCGAAGTGTTTGCCATATGGGAATATGATAGTTATGAACAGTATAAAGAAATAGAATCAAAGATTAGAAATGACGAGAAACATGCTAGAAGAATACATGAATGGTATGAAAAACATGGCGGAAGAGAATATGTTTTACAGGAGTACATAGTAGAGATGAAAAATGAAGAGTTAGTGTGTACTGTAAAGTGATAGAGAGGTGAGGGATAATGGGAATGAAAACAAAATTATATTTTAGTGTAGCATCCACAATTTTATTTGCAATAGCCGTGAGTGTTTTCTTTATAAATGGAAATCCACAAGAGTGGTTTTGGTTATGTATTTTCTTTGCTTCTATTATACAAAATATAGTGCTACTAAAAAAGAATAAAGAAGTGCATTAAGATATTCAAATTATTAACATATTTGTGTCGTCTTTCTAGTTTTGTTGAAAACGCTTTTATTCAGTTTTATAATAAAAGTATGTTTTTACAAATCTCCAAAATAATGAATAGGGAGATGATACAATGCTAGCTTCACCGTTTTACTTACATACATGGAAAAAGTTTGTTGATGAAGGTGTCCTTGATTCGAACCGTATAAACGAAAGAATTTCAGAGTCATGGTATCGATGTAAACAAGCAAATGTGAATCCTCATATGAATAAAGGTCAGAAAATTTTGTCTTCTAATATTTTTCAAGACCAAAAGAAAAAGAGTGAAATCTTCCTAGATATAGCAATACCTCAAATACAAAATATGAGAAAAACCATTGATGAACTGCAAATGATGGCATTATTAATCGATCCAGACGGTTACGTTCTATCGTTAAGTGGAAATAAACAAACGTTGCAACGAGCGAAACAGATTAATTTCATTGAAGGTGTGAAATGGACGGAAGCAGCTGTTGGTACAAATGCGATAGGAACCGCGCTTGAGATTGAAGAGGCTATTATGATAAGTGGTACGGAGCATTATTCTGTCGCATCTCATAGCTGGAGCTGTGCGGCCGCTCCTATTCATAACGATGATGGGAAATTAATTGGCGTTCTAGATTTCTCCTGTCCAATTGAATTTTCGCATCCATATATGCTCGGAATGGTAACTTCGATCGCACATGCGATTGAACGTGAATGTAGTATTCGAGTACATCAAAATGAACTGCATTTAATCCATCGTTTTTTAGATGTAATTGATAGTGATGAACAAGTTGTAATTTGTAATCATCGTGATGTTATCGTTTCTGCAAGCAAGAGGGTTCGGGAACGAGTATGTAATTGGTCACGGATGAAACTTGAAGATTTAATGCACTATGGATTGAAAACTAAATTAGAAGTTCCAGTATACAGTAATAATAGAATGATTGGGAAATGTATTTATGTAAAGGGAAATAAACAAGTAAAATCATTTTCAACGTCCCCATTTATAAATGGCATCACTTTTCCTGGAGTGATTGGGACAAGTAGTGCATTTCAACATACATTAGAAGAAATTAAGCTTGTATCACCAACTGACGCAAGTGTATATGTTTGTGGTGAAACAGGTGTAGGAAAAGAATATGTAGCGAGAGCGATTCATGAAAATAGTCCAAGAAAAAATGGTCCATTTATAGCTGTTAACTGCGGTTCATTACCGAAAGAATTAATGGAAAGTGAATTGTTCGGTTATGCTGAAGGAGCGTTTACAGGTGCACGGCGCCAAGGATATAAAGGGAAATTCGAACAAGCAGACGGAGGAACAATATTTTTAGATGAAATTGGTGAAGTGCCACCAGAGATGCAAGTCGCATTATTGCGTGTTTTACAAGAACGAACAGTAAACCCAATTGGCAGTTCAAAAGAGATACCAGTAAATATTCGTATTATTACTGCGACACATAAAGATTTATTGCGATTAGTAGAAGAAGGAAAATTCCGTCAAGATTTATATTATCGTTTACATGTTTATCCACTATATGTCCCATCGTTAATAGAAAGAAAAGAGGATATTCCGTACTTCATAAAACATTTTTGCAAACGAAAGAATTGGAATGTTGTATTTCCAAAAAGTATTTGTAATCAATTTTCTCAGCATACATGGCCCGGAAATATTCGAGAATTATTAAATGTATTAGAACGCATATACATTTTGTCGCAAGGACGAGAAATATGCGAAAAACAAATCTCTTTTTTATTACAAACAATGATGGGAAATCAACCTCATTTTGAATTGCAAGCAGAAAATAAAACAGAGAAAACATTAAATTTCCGTGAAAAAATACAGCGTGATAGCATGATTGAAGCGTTAGAAAAGACAAATGGAAATGTTTCATTAGCTGCAAAACTTTTAGATGTACCTCGAAGTACATTTTATAAACGAATGCAAAAATATAAGTTATAAAGTAGATTTTTGTAATCTACTTTTTCTTTGTGGGCTCATGTTCTGTCGGAATGTGCGCTTACCGGGGAAATAATAGAATAGTTAGAAATTAATTTCCGGAAGGAGGACTTATGTGAAGTATATTGAAATTGGCATCGGAAATAAGTGGTTCGTTCGAACAGAAACCGAAAATAAAGATGGAACTGAATTTGAAGAACGAGGAATTATAAAACCTATTTATTTTGAGTCATTATATGTACGAGTGTGGTTTCGAAAAACGTGTTTAATTTTTGATACGAAAGAAGGGTTTAAAAAAGTTAAGAAGAGGAGGATTGAATATAAATTTATAGTTGGAATTGTAAGTAGACTGGATAAAGAAAAAGTGGGCTAACATGCGTAGTTATATTGGACAGGAAATTCTTTTCACTTATATCAAATTCATGAAAAGCACTTTTACTAAATATAAATTGTTAATAAAACCGCTAAGGAAACTTAGCGGTTTCTTTTAAAAAGGAGGGATTTTCGTATGAATAGGATCGTAACGGTTTTACTTGCAATTATTATAATGGGGTATTCCATTTATAGTTGGAATAATACTTCGGAAATGAGTATGCTAATTTTACAAATGCTTTTAGGTTTTATGTTAGTTAGCTTAGGGGTGCAAAATTTAAAAAATAACGAAAAAGAAAATAGAAGTATAGGGATAGCTTTATTACTTGTGGCTTTGTTTTTAATTGTTGTATCTTTAATAAAATATTTTGTATGAATAAGTTTTTAAATTAATAAAAAATTAAAATTCTACTTGTATTTCACTATATAAAATATGGCATAATGATTTAGTTAAAATAGAAATGGATAGGGTATTTGAGAGGGGCAGTATAATGAGTTTTGCAATTGAAATAGTAATAAAAGCACCAATGGATGTTGTATGTGACTACATAATAGAAGATGAAAAAATAAAAGAATGGAATACGTTTATAATAGAAAATCGCTATCCTTCAAATATGGATAAAGAAAATCCACGTGTGGGAGATAAATATATTACTGTTCAAAAAGTCGGTAAGAAAATATTGGAGGCAGAAGTAGAAATTCTTGAATACGATGCACCCTATATTATTTCACTTGGCAGTGAAATGAAGCAAGGTTATTCGGCAATGACTTATATGTTAGAAGAAGATGAGGAGGGTACAGCACTTACATTAATTTCAGAATATGAACCTAGTAATCTTTACTATAAAATTATGTATAAGTTAACAGGCTGGATTTCACGAGGTTTAACTATGGAACAAATTGAGCGTCTAGCAGAATGTGTAGAAGCTGCTTATCAGAAAGAAGATTAAGATTAAAAATATATTAAGGTAAAAGCGTTACTCAATCTCGTGAGTAACGCTTTTACTGTTTGAAGATTTTTTATTGAAAATCTCAATAGCTCTTTCATATATTTCTTTATCAACACAAAATCTTTCTGTTATCCAATAATTAAGTTCAGAAGATGTAAGGCTTTGTTCTCTTTTCTTACCCTTTTCCCAGTCAATTATTTTAGTGAGGGTTTCCCATTTTATTTTTTCTTGATGAGCTTTAATAAGCTCATTTAAAAACTTTAAGCTAGTAGGCTGTTTTGTCATACCTAAAAATGATAGAAAGCTATTTACTAGTTTTTCTTGAGACATTTTCTGATCCTTTCTATATAGAAATCGTTTTTGGTATTATTATACAATAGATATCAGAAAATACAGTTATTTATTAATAGAGTGGGAGAGAATTATATGTCGATGTCGCTATATTATAAACAAATCCGTGAGCAATTAGGTCATGAACTAATTTTTATACCGAGTGTAGCTGCTGTTATTAAAAATGAGCAAGGGGAAATCTTATTTCAATATCCTGGTGGAGAATACTGGAGCTTGCCAGCTGGAGCAATTGAGCCTGGAGAAACTCCAGAAGAAGCGGTAGTTCGTGAAGTGTGGGAAGAAACAGGATTGAAAGTGCAAGTAAAAAAACAAAAAGGGGTGTTTGGAGGAAAAGAGTATCGCCATACATATCCGAATGGCGATCAAGTAGAATATATTGTTGTTGTGTTTGAATGTGAAATTACTAGTGGAAAACTAAAATCAATAGATGGTGAATCTTTAAAACTACAATATTTCTCATTATCTGAAAAGCCTTCTTTAGCGCTACCATACCCAAATAATATATTTTTATAGATGTAAAATAGCACACCTTATGTATTGAAGGTGTGCTATTTATATAAACCAGTCGTATACATTTTCGTCAATGTATGCACAATTTCTTCTAGGTCGATCTTTTTATCATTTTGCACAATCGTCCAAAGAAACATCTCATTCATCGCAAACCAAGCACGTGCTACAATTTCTTTATTCAATTCAGAATGTGCTAACCCACCTTCTTGAGAGTATGTAATATCTTGCGTAATACTGTTTATAAAGCGTTCCCGTATCTCGTCCCATTTTTGACGTATCTCTTTTGATAACCCAATTGCTTCTTCTACAACTTGTAAAATTGCTCGTTCTTTCTCTGCTAATTGTAGAAATGCTTTAACTTGATTTTGAATCATTATACGTGCTTCTTCTGTCGTTTGAGGCGAAAAAGAGCGCTCAGCAATATCATAAAATTGATTCATAACATCTTCCATTAAAACGATGAGGAGATCATCTTTGTTTTTAAAGTATACATATGCCGTGCCATAACCAGTTTCTGCATGTTTAATAATTTGTGTAATTGTCGTTTTTTGAAATCCGTTACGAATAAAAATAGTGTAACCAGAGTGTAATAGTTTCTTCTTTGTTTCTAAGGAGCGGTGTTTTCTTGATGAAAGAGTAGTGTTTTTCAAAGAATCACCTCTTTATACTGAAATATCTGAAAATATAACTGTATTGTAAAAGAAATTCATATATAAAGTCAACTGACATAATATCATTGACGTTATATCAACTAAGGTGATATATTTCAATTAGTTAGAATAAAAAGAAAATTAAGAGAAGGTGACACCATGTATACAGAACCATTTCAACCAACTTATGAGTATGCGCTTGAATGTGATAAACATGATGAACTGAAAGATTTTCAAACTGAATTTTATAAAAAAGAAGGAACAATATATTTAGATGGAAACTCATTAGGGCTACTTTCAAAAAGAGCAGAGAAATCATTACTTACTTTGCTAGATTCATGGAAAGAGTCTGGCATTGACGGCTGGACCGAGGGTGAGCATCCGTGGTTTTTCCTTTCGGAGAAATTAGGTGAATTGACTGCACCTCTTATTGGAGCTTTACCAGAAGAAACTATTGTAACCGGTTCCACGACAACAAATATTCATCAAGTAATCGCAACTTTCTATGAGCCGAAAGGAATTCGCACAAAAATTCTTGCGGATGAGTTAACATTCCCATCCGATATATATGCACTTCAAAGTCAAATTCGTTTAAAAGGATTAGATCCAGATGAGCATTTAGTACGAGTAAAGAGCCGAGATGGTAGAACACTTTCTGAAGATGATATTATTCATGCAATGACAGATGATATCGCGTTAATTTTATTACCTTCTGTACTATATAGAAGCGGCCAAATTCTTGATATGAAACGTTTAACAGCGGAAGCGCATAAGCGTGGTATTCATATCGGGTTCGATTTATGTCACTCAATCGGTTCTATTCCGCATCATTTCAAAGAGTGGGATGTTGATTTCGCGATTTGGTGTAATTATAAATACTTAAATGCGGGACCTGGTGGCGTTGCAGGGCTTTATGTGAATAAAAAGCATTTTAATAGACTTCCTGGATTATCAGGTTGGTTTAGTTCTAGAAAAGATAAGCAGTTTGATATGGAACATACATTAACAGCTGCTGATCATGCAGGTGCTTATCAAATTGGTACACCACACGTATTAAGTACTGCACCTTTAATCGGTTCTCTTGAAATATTTAAAGATGCTGGTATAGAACGTTTACGCGAAAAATCATTACATATTACAAGATACATGCTTAATTTGATTGATCATGAATTAAAAAATTTCGGATTTACAATTGGAAATCCATTTGAGGATGAAAAACGAGGCGGGCATATTTATTTAGAGCATGCAGAAGCAGCACGTATATGTAAAGCGTTAAAAGCAAATGGAGTAATTCCAGATTTTAGAGCGCCAAATGGAGTGAGACTTGCGCCAGTTGCTTTATATAATACGTACGAAGAAGTATGGCAGTCTGTTATGATTTTAAAGAAAATCATGAAAGATGAAGAGTATAAGCAATTTGAAAATAAGCGAGAGGTTGTGGCATAAGTATGAAAACATCAGAGTGGATTGATATTTCACAACCGCTAAATAATGATATTGCTACTTGGCCAGGGGATACACCGTTCTCGTATGAAGTATCATGGTCAAAAGAAGAGAGTGGCTCAGTAAATGTCGGAAAGTTAACGATGAGTATTCATACAGGCACTCATATTGATGCACCGTTTCATTTTGATAATGATGGAAAGAAAGTGTTAGATTTAGATATCCAAGTTTATGTCGGACCTACGCGAATCATTGACGTTTCTAATCTTGAAAGCATTGGGAAAAAGGAATTAGAGAAATTTCATTTAGAAGGCGTAGAACGCTTGTTGTTACGCACATCTTCACATGGTAAAGCGAATGAATTCCCAGATATAATCCCGCATTTACGTGCGGATATAGCACCGTTTCTTTCAGAAAAAGGTATACGTTTAATCGGGGTGGATGTACCATCAGTTGATCCATTAGATGATAAAGAATTAGCAGCGCATCATCAATTGTTTAAACATGGTATACACATTTTAGAAAATGTCGTACTAGATCATGTAGCAGATGGCGATTACGAACTAATCGCATTACCACTTGCCTTATCAGATGCAGATGGAAGTCCAGTTCGAGCAGTTATTAGACCAATATAAGTAGAAATATATATAAAGGGGCGTTTTGCTAATATGAAAGAAAATGAAAAGGTAATTATGGAAAAAGGGATTCATACGGACTTTAAAGAGAATATGACGTACGGGGAATATTTACAATTAGATAGTTTACTATCTTCTCAAAAGAGATTATCAGACCACCATGATGAAATGTTGTTCATCGTTATTCACCAAGCAAGCGAACTTTGGATGAAGCTTATTTTACATGAGTTAAACGCAGCAATTGAATCTATTAAACAAGACAAATTACAACCAGCTTTTAAAATGTTAGCACGTGTATCAAAAATTCAATCACAAATCATTCAATCTTGGGATATTCTTGCGACATTAACGCCGTCAGAGTACATTGAGTTTCGTGACTCGCTCGGTCAAGCTTCAGGTTTTCAATCGTATCAATATCGTATGATTGAGTATGCACTTGGTTATAAAACGCCGCATGCCTTAAAAATTTATGAAAAAGATCCAGAATTACACGCTCGACTTCATACGGCGCTACATGCACCAAGTTTGTATGATGTCGCAATTCAAGCACTTGTAAAAGAAGGATTTCCTATTCATAAAGATGTGTTGAATCGTGATATTACGCAGCCTTATGAAGAAGACGCAACAGTAGAAGCGGCATGGCTTGAAGTGTATGCGGATGTAAAAAAATATTGGGATTTATACCAACTTGCTGAAAAATTAATTGATATTGAAGATTGGCTACAACAATGGCGTTTCCGTCATATGAAAACAGTAGAACGCATTATCGGACATAAAATGGGAACAGGTGGCTCTTCAGGTGTATCTTATTTAAAACGAGTACTTGATCAACGATTCTTCCCAGAGCTTTGGAATGTTCGCACAAAATTATAAAAAACAAACCTGTCAGTTCATTACTGGCAGGTTTGTTTTTTATTTGAACACAAGTATGTTTTAATTAAAGCTACAAGATATAATAAATTAGGTAATGATTTAATTGGAGGTAAAGTATTGGATTTCAAGCAGCTAGAAAATAAATTTGAAAAGAAAAAAGTAAATACATTTCTTGTTTATCAAAAAGGGGAATTAACAACTGAGTATTATAAAACACCTGAATGTGCAAGTAATTTATATAAAATAAATTCGATTACAAAAAGCATTGTATCTATATTAATAGGTATTGCAATTGATAAAGGCTATATAAATGATATACATACACCCATTACAGAGTGGATTGAAAATATACCTGAGGGAAAACATGATTTGACGCTTTATCACTTATTAACAATGACTACTGGTGAGGAGTGGAAAGAGTTTGGAAATGGAGTAGTATTCCCGAATGACTTTGTAGAATCAGCGAACTGGGTGCAATATATATTAGAAAAACCAATAATTGAAGAACCCGCTACAAAAATGAATTATAACTCAGGTTCTTCGCATTTGCTTAGCTACATTATCCAAAAAGCTACTGGAATGCCGACAGAACAGTTTGCGAAAAAATATGTATTTGATCTATTAGAAATTACCGAATATGAGTGGCAACAAGACCCACAAGGAATACATGTCGGCGGCTTCGGTATGAAAATGAAGTCAAAAGACTTATTAAAGCTAGGAATATTATGTTTACAAAATGGATATTGGCAGGGGAATGAAATTGTATCATCGAAATGGTTAGAAGAATCAAGTACACCTCTATTTGAAACGTATGAACATGTCGGGGCGTATGGATATCACTGGTGGGTATTGAATAACGAAAGATTTCACATACCGTACTGTATGTACTTTGCTATGGGATATGGCGGGCAATATATCGTTATCATTCCGCAGTTAGAGGTAGCTGCTGTAATAAGTAGTCATATGCCTAAACGTGGACTTGTTCCATTAAAATTATTTATTGAACATATACAAGAGAATTGTAATTTTCAGTAAGGGCACAAGTAAATCCATTTAATCCAGTTCAATTGTTTCATTTCTTCACAATTGAAAGTAATTTAGAAATGAAAACCTCACTGTTTATATTATAAACAGTGAGGTTTTCATTTTATCTACTCGTCTTCTGAAATGACACCTTAATAAATTTCTCCGTCTTCGTTTCAAATTCTACATCAACAAAAACGCCATATTCTTTTCCGTCCTCACGTAGCCATAATTTAAATTTTTCAACTGTTATTTGAACGGTTTTTGGTTTTCTACCTATATGAAGGTAATCAATAATCTCTGCTTTTGGGTATTGTTCTTTCGTTTTTTCTACAGCAAGCTTACCCCATTTCGCATACGGCGGCTGTGCATGAACAATTGCTGAGCCTGTATATACATTTGAACATATTGTTAGGAACAGAATAACGAGTGCGACACGCTTTAACAATTTTTTCATAATGAACTCCTTTTACCTTTTTTATATTGTTTACATACTTTTTCAACGATATTAGTTTGGATTTTTTTGTCTTCATTACATAAAAGCGAGCCTTTTACAAAACATAACCAAGAAATCATTTCCGTAATTAAGGAGGGAAAATTATGCGCCAAAAAGCTATTTTTAAAATAGCAGTTTTACTTGCGTTCATAGGACTATCTTTCATGGTCAGTAGTATACAACTAAAAAATGTAGAAGCCTTTTCTAATCAAGTCATTCAAAGGGGAGCATCTGGCGAAGATGTCATTGAACTGCAATCTCGTTTGAAATATAACGGATTTTATACAGGAAAAGTGGATGGTGTTTTCGGCTGGGGTACATACTGGGCACTTCGAAATTTTCAAGAGAAATTCGGTTTACCTGTTGATGGTTTAGCCGGAGCTAAAACGAAGCAAATGCTCGTGAAGGCAACGAAGTATGATAAGTCAACTGCTAATAAAGGAACGACAACGAATAAAGGAAATAGTGGTGGCACTGCACAAGAGAATAAACCACCTCAAAATAAAGGGACAAATGTTCCAAATGGCTATTCTCAAAATGATATTCAGCTCATGGCAAACGCAGTATACGGAGAATCACGTGGTGAGCCGTATTTAGGACAAGTTGCAGTCGCTGCAGTTATTTTAAATCGTGTTACAAGTGCATCATTTCCAAATACTGTTTCGGGTGTGATTTTTGAGCCAAGAGCATTTACAGCGGTAGCAGACGGACAAATATATTTAACACCAAATGAAACAGCGAAAAAAGCTGTATTAGATGCAATTAATGGATGGGATCCAACAGGAAACGCATTGTATTATTTCAATCCAGATACTGCAACAAGTAAATGGATTTGGACTCGTCCACAAATTAAAAAGATCGGGAAACATATTTTCTGTAAATAGAGCGGAGGTGGAACTATGTTACGAGGTATTATAATCGTATTATTAACAGTTGGTGTAGTTGGAACTGGATACTGGGGCTATAAAGAGCACCAAGAAAAGAATGCAGTATTAATTCGAGCAGAAAATAGCTATCAACGTGCGTTTCATGATTTAGCGTATGAGGTTGATTTATTGCACGATAAAATTGGAACAACGCTTGCGATGAATTCGCGCGCATCTTTATCGCCTGCATTAGCAGATGTATGGAGATTAACATCGGAAGCTCGTTCGGATGTAGGACAACTTCCTTTAACATTAATGCCTTTTAATAAAACGGAAGAATTTTTAGCGAATATCGGTGATTTTAGTTACCGTGCAGCCATTCGTGATTTAGAAAAAGAACCGTTAAATGATCAAGAATACAAAACGTTGCAAACTTTATATTCCAATGCAGGGAATATACAAGATGAACTAAGAAAAGTGCAACATCTTGTTTTGAAAAACAATTTACGCTGGATGGATGTTGAGATGGCACTCGCATCAAATCGTGATCCTGCAGACAATACAATTATTGACGGATTAAAGACAGTAGAAAAAAATGTAACATCGTATTCATCTACAAACTTCGGACCGACCTTTACAAGTGCACAAAAAAATAAAAAAGGTGGATTTGCAGCAGAAGGAAAAGCAATTTCAAAAGATGAAGCGGCGAAAATTGCAAAATCGTTTTTAAATTTAAAAGGAAATGAAAAAGTAGAAGTCGAGAAAAGCGGAAAAGGTGCGAAAGAATCTTTCTATAGTGTGAAAATTAAAGACGAGGCAACGAATAATGAGTTTTATATGGATATTACCGGAAAAGGCGGATATCCAATTTGGGTTATGAATAATCGAGAAATTAAAGAACAGAAAATTAGTTTAAACGATGCAGGAAGTAAAGGTTTGAAATTCTTAAAGGACCATAAGTTTCATAATATGGAGCTTTATGATAGCTCACAATATGATAATGTTGGAGTATTTACGTATGTAGTAAATGAGAATGGCGTACGAATTTATCCAGAGGCAATTCAAATGAAAATTGCTTTAGATGACGGTTCTATCGTTGGATTCTCCGCAAAAGAATATTTAGCGTCACATCAAAAACGAACAGTTCCATCAGCAAAACTAACTGCAGCAGAAGCAAGAAAGAAAATAAACCCTGATGTAAAGGTAATGGAAGAGCGAAAAGCAATGGTAGTAAACGATTTGCATAACGAAGTACTTTGCTATGAATTTGTAGGTACTTTAGGGAAAGATACGTACCAAATTTTCATTAATGCAAATAGCGGAGCAGAAGAAAAAGTGAAGAAAATGCAAGCTGTTGAAAAAATTTATGATTAAACTTGAATGGTAAAGTGGTGAGAATAATGAAGTTTTTAATATATCTATTGATGGTTTGTTTATTAATAACTGGATGCAGTATTGGAAAAAAAGATAATCCAAATGAAAAGCCCGAGCAAAAAAATGTTTCAATGAAAAATGTTAATTATACAAATAAGTCAAATAAGCCAAATGAAAAAGCAGCGGACCATTTAGCATCTTTAGCGGCAAGTGTGCCAGGTGTGAATGATGCGACAGCGGTAGTAGTTGGGAAATATGCTATCGTAGGAATTGATGTAAAAGCGAAACTCGATCGAACTCGTGTTGAATCCATTAAATACTCTGTTGCAGAAAGTTTGAAAAACGATCCTGATGGTGCTAATGCAGTCGTTGTAGCAGATGTTGATACGTATGAACGACTGAAACAAATTGGAAAGCAAATTAAAAAAGGAAAAACAGGCGAAGGTATACTGGATGAATTAGCAGCAATTGTTGGCCGTGTAATGCCACAAGTTCCAAATGACATGATTGAAAATAAAGAAACGAATCCAATTCAAGATAATGATAAACAATTACCAAAAGATGAAGAGCAAGAACTGAGAAAAGAACAGAATGACCAATCAAATAATCATTTAAATAAATAAATTTAACAGTAACCCTGTACTAAATTGTACAGGGTTTTTCAATATAATATTAAATATTCAGTTTATTTTTAAGGGAATATATGGTTTAATTATGATGGGAGGGACAACTGTTATGATGAAAAAAAGCACATTAATATTATGTAGTTTATGCTTAGGTTTCAGTATGACAGCGTGTGAACAGAAGAAAGAAGTAAAAAAGCACACAGCGACTTCTTCTACTGTGATGGAAAATCAAAAGAAAAAATCTATCAATATAAATCATTTCTCCAATATAAATGAAGGAATGACTTATAAAGAAGTGAAAGATTTAATTGGTTTTGAAGGGGATTTACTCATAGAAGAAGGGGTGGAACATTCTACACAAATTAAGCAAATTTTTGCTTGGAAGGGAAGCAATCCAACTGCATTAGTTGAAATTACATTTTTAGATGGCAAAGTACATTCTAAAGTGCAGCAAGGTTTAAGTTAATAAGTAAAAAATGGGAGAGTTTATCATGAACATACATACAGGGGAGATTCAATTAGTTCCGTATAAAGAGGAATATAAAGAAGTTATAGAAACATTTACTTTACCAAGTGAACAAGTTCAATTTACGTCGGACCCAGCTGAATTATTGAAAAAAGCAAAAAATGATCGTACAAAAAATGTCATTGTTATTTTAGATTACAATGGGGTACCTGTTGGTCTTTTTGCATTGCAAACAGGAGATAGAGTGCAGGAATTCACAGAAAATGAGAACGCTTTACTTTTAACTTCATTTTCTATAAATCACAATAGACAAAGGAAGGGATACGCTAAAAAATCACTGGCACTATTACAAGCGTTTGTACAACGTTATTTTCCGATGAAAAATGAAGTTGTACTTGCTGTGAATGAAAAAAATATTCCAGCACAAAATTTATACGAAAAAGTTGGCTTCCAAGATAAAGGTTTTAGAAGAATGGGACCAATTGGTCAACAAATCGTAATGCATTTACCTATCATACAATAATGAGAAGAAAAACTTACTCTTGCATAACAAAGTAGTAAGTTTTTTTATTTAATACGATATATGATGTAGAATATATAAATAAACGAAATAGAAATGAAGGAAATACAAAATGAATCAAGTTAAAAAGTGGAATATTATTGGTGGAAGGGTGATAAAAACAGGAATTGCAGTTTTTCTTACAGTTCTAGTTTGTGAATTTTTCAATATCCCAACTATTTTTGCTGTTATTACAGCAATTGTAACAATTGAGCCAACCGCAACGGATTCTATAAAAAAAGGACTAGTTCGTTTTCCAGCTTCAACAATTGGATCGGCGTATGCAATGACTTTCACATTTTTCCTAGGTCATCAGGCGCTTTCTTATGCGTTAGCGGCAATGTTTACAATCGTTACATGTCAAAAACTAAGGCTACACGCAGGAACGTTAGTCGCAACTTTAACTGCTGTTGCAATGATTCCCATTACGGCAGATCATTATTTTACTGCATTTTTAATTCGATTAGCTACTACATCTACTGGTATTATAGTGTCTACTGCAGTGAATTTTTTCATCTTACCACCACACTATGTTAAAACAATTTCGGGATGTACAGAAGAGCTATTTGTTAAAACGGCAAATGTTATGGAGGAATGGCTTACTGCGTTAATGGATGGGAAAGTTATAAAAAAGGAGACAACCTATACTCTTTCTAAATTAACTATATTATTACATAAAGCAGTACAATTTGTTCAATATGAGCAAAAAGATTGGAAATACCATCGACATACAAAAAAAGAAATGAGAAGCTTTTTACTTGTACAAAAGCAACTTCATTTATTACAGCAAATTATTTATCATATAGATAATTTAGCTAGAGCACCAATTGAAACATGTGATTGGTCACAAAATGAAAAAGAAATTTTACGACGAACAATTCATTCTGTAATTTCTATATTAAGAAATCATTGTGAAAAAATAGATGAGGAACATTTTAAACTGATTGATGAATTAGATAAGCAATTTTGGACTAATAAAAATGATTTAGCACATTGTAAACCGAATCAATATCATCATCATTTTTCAAGTGAATCTATCATTTTATTTGAGATATTATCTATACATGATATGTTAGAGGAATTAAAACAAATATTCGAGAAATATGAGAGTGAAAATCAACTTAATTGCTCAGTTCATTAAAATGCGGAGGATTGATATGACAATTTATATTGCATTACTAAGAGGAATCAATGTAGGCGGGCATAAGATAATCAAAATGGCTGATTTAAAACAAGCGTTTGAATCAATAGGGTTGAAACAAGTGAAAACATATATTCAAAGTGGGAATATCGTATTCAAATCTGAGGAAGATATAACATTTCTAAAGGAACGAATACAGTCTGAAATTAAAAATGTTTTTGGTTTTGATGTTCCGGTTATGTTAAGAACACATGAGGAATTTATAAACATTACAAAAAGATGCCCCTATGAAGTCAATTCATTGCGAGAAGGCGAAAGTATACATGTTGCCTTCTTAGCAAATGAACTTTCTGAAATAGAAGAAGATCAGCTACTTATGCAAAAAAATGAGACTGAAGATTGTTATATACATGAAAAAGTTGTGTATTTATTTTTCAAAAATAGCATTCGAAACTCTAAATTAATGAACCAGTTTCAGAAGTTGCATACACCAGCTACAGTAAGAAATTGGCGGACTGTGAATAAATTAAAAGCGATTGTAGAGAGTATATAACTATAAAAAGAAGAGGTTTTCTGTCTATAGAAAACCTCTTCTTTTTATTTATATTGTTTCGCTACAATGAGTTCAATGATAGGATAAATAAAGAATGAAGAGCACAGTGCAATAAAAAGAGGGAAGTTTTTAACCCCATCTAAATTAGCTCCCATAGAAAACCCTTCAGAGAAGAGTAATATAAGGAACATTACAACTACGAGCGTAAAATATGCAATTTTAGAGCTTTTATATGTAATTTGTTGTCCCATTTCATCTTGACTTTCTTCTGATACACCGTGAGGATCTCCCCATGTAATATGATTGATAAGGTAGCTAATTATTATAGCACTAGTGAAAATTGTGCCACCTAAAATTTCACCTTCAGCGATGTATTTATAAACTCCATGTATAAGCACTCCAAGTAATGATAAAACGATAATTATGAAAATAAATTTTTTATGGTTCAATTTAAAAATGGCACCTCCATTGTTGTAAAAAACTCTTTACAACTATAGTATAAAATTGGGAAAGTTTAATGTCAAATACTTTTTACACACAGAGCCGCGAAAATGATATTTTGTATGTACGGTTAATAAAAAATTATATTACATTTGAATGTAAAAGAATGGGCTCGCATATATTTGGAAGGGATGTCAGATTAATTTAGGGGGTAGTTATGTCTATTCTTTTAAAAGCTGGTGCTGATGCAGGAAATAATGGTTTGAAGTTAATGGTGAAAGGGCAAGATCCTATTTTTATTCCGAGTATATATGCTTTATATATAGGAGAGCCTACAGGACTTTTAGATGAGGAAGATGTTTCATTATCTGAATTAGAAAATCACATTGACGTGACCATTAGTTCTCCATCGTTAATGTTAAATAATGTGCGGTATATCGTTGGAGAAAAAGTCATTCAAGATCAATTAAAAGGTACTGAGGTTGAGAAGAAATCGAATAAGTCAACTGATGAGTTAATGGTTATTACGATTCTATCTGGTTTAGCCGTAAGTGCTATGCGTCAAAGTCCAACTTCTAGCCATATTAACATTCGATATGATTTATCTGTTGCTCTCCCTATGCAGCTTATTACACAAGAAATAGCGGCGGAAAATGCGAAACGTTATATGGGGAATCATAAGGTTGTGTTCCATTATCCAAACGGACGTGATGTTACAATTAATATTTCCATCGAATATTGCAAATGCCTACCTGAGGGTGCTTCTGGGACGTGGGGCATTGTATATGATGAAGAAGGAAATGTTGTAAAACATAAAATAGAATGTGAACAAAATAAAGTGTCAGAAATTGATTTTGTTGATAAAACATTATTATCTTTTGATATTGGTGCAGGAACGACAGAAGAAGTCGTTTCACTAGGTGTAAACTTTAGACCACAACTAAGTAAGGGTTTATCGTACGGTGTGAAAGAAACGTTACTACAAATTATTACGAGATGGAACCGGAAGTATCCAACAAAGACAATTGATAGTATTACAGAATTCAATCAAATTTATTTAAATGATAAACACCCTAGAAATGCATTATTAGTTGAGGAATCACAACCAGCACTATTAGGTTTAGCAGCGCGCGTTGCAACGGATATTATTAACAAAATTGATGATATGAAAGACGATCCATATGTTTTTATTTATGGCGGGGGCGCAGTTATCATAAAAAATAGCCTGAAAATGATTTTAAAACAAAAAGGGCGTTTAACAAATGTAATCTTTGTAGATAATCCATTATTTACAAATGCACGTGGGTTATTAGTCTACACTTGTTCGCCAAAATATAGAGAGCATAAGCAAAAAGAGTTAGGATTTACAAACTTAACAATAAGTTAGTTGGTGGAAGTATGCGATCTAGGCGATATAAACGTGGTGACCGAGTAAAAATTAATATTCATAAGTCAGTATCACCTGAAATGCTTGCATGGCTGAATAAACAATCAAATCCAACCAACTTCTTTTTCTTTGCAGCGCAGCAACTTTTTAAACAAGTAGGAGATATTGATGTGTCAAAAGCTATACCAAGTAGCCATGTTTTCTCGTTATACGTTGAGCCATCATCTTTATTAAAAGTAGAAGTTAATCCTTTTAAAAGCTTACCACTAGAAGCAAATAAATCCACCGATAATATAAAAAAAAAATCATGGGAAGCTGTTGATCAATTAGATTGTCCGTTTTTTTAAACATAGAAAAATATAAGTATTGCCCATCACTATACATACGGATACAGTGATGGGCGTTTTTACATGTAAAGATAGGAGGGACACAAATTGCGGCGTGCCCCTCCTATTCATTATTTTTCTATTATTTTGGCTGTATGTTCAGTAACAGTATGAATGATGTCTTCCCAGTCATCAGGATGAATCTCATGTCCAGCGCCTTCAAGAGTTAATAGAGCTGAGTTAGGAATCTCATCGATAAGTGCGAGACCATGTTCAAAAGGGAGTGCGGTATCGTCTGTTCCGTGAATGACTAATGTAGGTGCTTGTATGGAGTGAAGCACCCCTTCATATGCATCATCGCCTTGAAGTAAAGCGTGATTAAACATGCTTAATAAATTGTTAGCTCGTTCAATTTCTTGTTTTACTTGATTATAGACTCTTTTTTCATCAAATGTGCGTTTGGACCCGCATAATAGACGGGACCCTGAAACTAAATATTCTGCTACAATATTTTCATTTGTCCAATCTAAATGCGTGCCATTTGCGTGATGTGTTAAAATTCTTTCATCCATCGGGGGTAAGTCACGTGTGTTATTGTCAGAGCCTATCACACTTGTAGCTAGTAATGTTAATGTTAATATTCTTTCGGGATGTTTTACAGCAGCAATTTGAGCGATCATACCGCCTAAAGACATACCAAATAGATGCGCTTTGTCAATATGATAAGCATCTAGTACCCCAATTGCATCTTCAGCCATATCCGTAACGGAATAATTAGAAGTTCCAGGTTCATATGCGACAGAGCGTCCCACATCACGGTTATCAAAACGAATAACAAATTTCCCCGTGTTAGCCAACTGTTCACAAAATTCTTCATCCCAATAAACCATTGAACACGTAGCACCCATAATTAATAAAATAGCTGGATTTTTAGGGTTTCCAAAGCTTTCTGTACATATATCAATCTCGTTTATTTTAAATATCTTTTCAGTCATAGAGTTCTCTCCATTTCTTTTGAATGTAATTAAACATAAAATTTTGAATGACTCTAAGTTGTGTGTTAGATTTGCTTTGTTTTTTGCGTAATTACCCCCAAAAATAAGTTTATGATAATTTAAGGGGAAAAATTTTGAGAAATAATTGTATGTTATTAAAATAAACAGCAAGGGAGAGGACATGAAAGCAATTGTTATAGATCAATATAGTAGTGTTGAAGAATGAAAAGACAGACCAGTTTTAAAACCAGTTGTTAAGAATAACGAGGTATTAAAATGAAGAAGGCGTTAGAGAAGCTTATATTTTGAGTGAATATAAACATGTTTCATTTTATTCATGATACGGATTGACTTTATTTATTGGAAAGGCGTAATATTATCAAGCTATATGAAAGAGATCTGTAAGAAGAGGGGAGTTATTATGGAAATAAATTGGACTGAAGTAAAGGAAAAAATTCGACCGCAAATTTCAAAACCATCATATGAAACTTGGTTTACGAATACTACTGTTTATTTAGAGGATGATATATTAACAATTTATTGTCCAAATGAATTTGCACGTGACTGGTTAGAATCTCATTATAAAGAATTAGTATTTAATACATTAAGAGAAATGTTTAATACGACGTTTGAAATTCAGTTTGATCTATGTAATGGCGAACCATCTAACTTGAAAGATGTCCAAAAAGAAAAGCTTAGTAGCTGGGATGAAGTAAAGAAAGCGTTAAGACCAAAATTAGCAGAGAAAACATTTATGACGTGGATTAGAAATACAAATGCTACGATAAAAGATAATAAAGTAATAATCTTTTGTGAAGATGCGTTTCATCGTGATTTGCTTGAAGGTGAGTATAAAAATATAATTTCAAGTACCGTACAGAAACTTACTGATGAAGAATATCAAATTTGGTTCGAAATAGGATCAAGCGCTACTTCTAAAGCACAGATCCATCACGTGCAAAATAATCAACGTACTTCCGGACAAGAGGAATCAAAAACAATTTGGAATAAAATAAAAGATAAAATGCAATTGAAAATTTCGAGAGCGTCATATGAAACTTGGGTCAAAGAAACGACAGCTAGAATAAATGAAGATTCATTAATCATTTATTTTGAAAACGAATTCCAACAAGAGTGGGTTAAAAAGTCTTATAAAGATTTAATTTCGCAAATAGCTAAAGAGTTAACTGGAAATACATATGAGCTTCAATTTGAATTAAAATCAAATACAAATGCACTAGATAATGCTGGAAAATCAACTGTTAAAGATATCACTTCCGAATTAGGGGAGCAGTTCAAAGTATCCAATAACAGTTTAAAATATAATGATGTAGACGAGAGCAATAAACGCATTCGAGCCCTAGAAGAAAAAATAATGAACTTGGAAAAGATCATTGGTACATTAGTAGAAAAATTAGATGCAGTAGAATTAAAAACACAGTTGGAAAAATAACCAACTGTGTTTTTTTTACTTAATTCGCTTTTTTTATAAACCCTTTATAATGACGTTTTACAAGCTGACTTTCTAACGTTTTCATTGTTTCAAGTGCCACACCGACAATGATCAGTAAGCTTGTACCACCAATTTGTGCAGAAGGTGGTAATGTAGCAATCTTTGTGAATACAAGCGGTAAAATTGAAATTGCACCTAAGAAAATTGCACCGATAAATGTTAAACGGTATAAAATTTTCGTTACATATTGTTCTGTTGATTTACCAGGACGAATACCAGGTACATATCCATTTTGTTTTTTCAAATTCTCTGCCATTTGTTCAGGATTTACTTGAATAAATGCATAGAAGTATGTGAAAGCAACGATAAGACCTACATATAGGGTCATTCCAATTGGATGTGCGAAATCAAGGTTTGCAACTAACCATTTTGATACGCTTGAATCAGGGAAGAGCTGCGCAATTGTACGCGGCGTCATTAAAAATGCGGAAGCAAAGATTACTGGAATTACACCAGCACTATTTACTTTAAGAGGTAAATGAGTGTTTTTTGCTCCTTGATATTGATTGTTGCCTGAAACAGCTTTTGCATATTGAATCGGTATTTTACGCACCGCTTGTTGTATGTAAATAACGCCAACAACTATCGCTAAAATTATAAGACCAATTAAGACCATCTTTATGATGTGCATGAATAATTGATCGCCTGCATTTTGAAATTGTTGCAAATAAATTTGGTTCGCAACATTTGGAATCGCTGCAACAAGTCCTGCGAAGATAATCATCGAAATACCATTACCTACTCCGTTAGCGGTAATTTGTTCACCTAACCAAAGTAAAAATGCAGTTCCTGCAGTTAAAACTGTCGCAATAAATAAGTATGTAGTCCAGCTTTGATCTGTAATTAATTGTCCACCTGCTATATTATTAAAGCCATAAGACATCCCAATGGCTTGTATGAATGCGAGAATGATTGTAAAGTATCGAGTAAATTGAGCTGATTTCTTACGGCCCATTTCTCCTTGCTTTGCCCATTCCGAAAATTTTGGTATGACGTCCATTTGTAGTAATTGTACTATAATGGAAGCTGTAATATATGGTGTAATACCTACAGCAAAGATTGAGAAGTGTTGCAATGCTCCTCCGCCAAATACGTTTAGCATACCTAAAACGTTAGCTTGATCTTGTACTTTTAATACCTCTGCGTTAGTATGAGGAACTGGAATAAACGTGCCAATTCGAAAAACGATTAACATCGCTAATGTAAAAAGGATTTTCCTTCTTATCTCAGCTACTCTCATGAAATTTGAAATCGTACGAAACATTATATCGCCTCCTATATTTTTATCAGTTTAAAACTGATTATTATATCCCGATGAAGTAACCACAAACCTCCTTCCGCATTAAATTCATTTGACAAATGGAATTTTATACATTTTGTAGTTTTCACGGATATAAAAATATAAGGTATTTTTAGCGAGCTATAAGTTTTTCGTAATCATTCAATACACATAATATATCGAATAAATTAACAAATGTACATACATACGCATGAAAAATGAATAAATAGGGTCATTTTTTACATTTATTTAATGATAATCGAAAGAAGGATGCTTTTAATTATTGTATTTCAAGAAATTTGCTAGGACGATGAAAGGAATTCTATTATGTTATTTAGTATAAAAGTGGCAGGGTATTTTTTATTTATGAAGGAATATATGAAAATAAAGGCTAAATAATTTGAGTAGAGATTTGTTAAGGGGAGTGATGTATATGAAAGTGATTATAAAAAATTTACCATCATTAGAAGTGGCATTCATAAGAAGAACTGGTAGTTACTTTGAACCACAAGATCATTGGGGGAAGTTATTGAACTGGTCTATTGAAAATAAGCTTTATCCACCTGAGCAATCATTTATCGGAATTTCATTAGATAACCCTGAACTTGTTGCAAGTCATATGTGCCGACATGATGCTTGCGTTACCATACCTAAAAACTTTGAAAAAGAACAACATGAGGATGTGCAATTTAAAAGTGTAGATGGAGGTCTATACGCTCTATACGAATTCTATGATAAACCTCATAAATTAAGTGAAGTGTATCGATATATGTACGCAGTGTGGTTACCAAATAGTGAATATAGTGCAGATTATGATAGGGATAATTTAGAGTTTTGTATGAACAATGTTGCAGAAGACCTAGAAGGAAAATTAAAGGTTGATTTATTTGTGTCAATAAAAAAGAACAAATAATAAGTAGTATAAATTATAAGCGGTATTAAAAAATTGTTTTTTAATAGTATAAAACCCACTCTTAAAAATAGTTGAGAGTGGGTTTTATGTTGTTATTGAGAAAAAAGTTTACTTTAATTAATATGAATATTTGTTTATATGATGAATGTACGTAATAGTACATAATAAAAATATTATTTTTTTGTCACAAAAATGAGCATTCTGGTTTCTCTATAATGCAGGCATCAAAAGAGAGAGAGGTTTTATTCACATGCAAACAATAAAAAGTGGAGAGAGGAATGTTTCACATATAACATTTGAAGCGTTGTTTAAACAAAACTATGCGTATGTTGTTAAACAAATAATATGGATCATTAAAGAACAGACGGTTGCTGAGGAATTAGCGCAAGAGGTGTTTTTGCAACTGTATCATTCAGATTGGAAAGCAATAGAAAATTTACGTGCTTGGCTTATAAAGTCTTCTACTTATGTCGCCTATAACTACATTCGCTCTGAAAAGAGACATCGGGCAAGAATCGATAAAGAAACCCAGTATCAAGAAGTTCAAATTGATTCGTCACTAGATGATGAATGGATCAGAAAAGAAGAAATTACAAAAGTACAAAGGGTTTTGCGAAAAATGAAAGAACAAGATCGAACAATATTATTAATGAAATTTTCAGGGTTTCGATATAAAGAAATCGCGCAAGTACTTCAGATTGAAGATTCGTCTGTTGGAACATTGTTGGCACGAGCTAAACTTAAGTTCCGAAAAACTTTTGAACAAATGGAGGGGAAATAAATGACTTGTTATGAAATGGGATCCATTCAATCATATATTGATGGCGAACTTTCGCGTGAGGAAAGAAAACAATTTATAAAGCATTTAGACAAATGTAAGAAGTGTCAAAATTTATTAATTGAGCTAACAGAATTAAATCAATGGGAACATTCAACACTAGCCGAGGAGAAGCTTCATGAGGCTCCAGAAATAAATATTGATGTCGAAAAAGCATGGCAAACATTTAATGGTTATAACCAGACTAATAATGTACTTAGTACAAATCAAACGATAGAAAGAAAGCAGGGAGTATTTTCAAATATGAATAAAAAATCAAAACGGTTCATGTATACGTCGGTTGCTGCCGTAGGCATTTTTACTATAGCTATGATCCCGCAAGTTCAAGTTGCAGCAACTAATATTGCTTCTTACTTTGCTAATGAAGTATTAAATGATACGGTTGTGAATGAAGGAAGTAAAGATGAAAACGGTGTACAACAAGAAGGTATGTTGAACGGGCAGTTTATACCTATTGATGAAAAGATAACAGATCAAGGGATAACTGTACATTTTAAAGAATTATATGTGGCAGATGCACGTATATCTGTTCATTATAGAGTGGAGAAAGCCGATGGAACTCTAATGCCATTTGAATTTGATACAAATGGATTAGATATAAAAAGCGATGGAAAAGTAAATGGACAACAAGAAGAAAATCCTGAATATAACACAGGAAATGGTATGTTTTCACAATTATCATTTATTCAAGGTGAAGACAATTCACCATTTGAATTATTGTCAGAAGGAAAACAGTTAGAGCATGTAGGCATTCGTGATAAAGACAGACCAGAAGGCGTCATTACATTTGTTGAAGGTCTTGAAGGAAAAGGTTCCTTTAAACAGCCTTTAACATTAGATGTAAACATAAATAAAATAGGAAAAATAGCTGGATCTTGGAAAGGTCAATTTCAAATTAATCCTGAAAAAGTAAATAAGTAAAACAAATTTATATGAAAAAAAGAATAACACAATACATGTCGAGTGATATCTTTATCTATTGGTTTGCTTTTATAATGCTTATTTCTTACATTATTTTAACTATCTCTTTTATCTACTAATCAAATAGTAACGAAGAATTTCAATGTATGAGATAACTAATTTTTATAAGTTATTGTGCAGCGAAATCACCAAATAAACAATTGAATGAGACGAGCATATACTAATAAATGACACAATGCATAATTTATAATCGTATTTGAAGAGCACCTTAAAGTGCTCTTTTTTTATTGAAATTCATGCACTTATATAAGTTGTTCTTAATTTGAATCATCGTCCTTATATTATGTAATTTTGCATAATGTTACATAAATTGTGTATTTTCCCTTTTTTTCGACAGGAACAGCAAGTATACTTTGTACAAGCTTTCTATTTCAAAATTATACGAGGTGACAAAATGAAAAACAAAAAGACGTTAACTAAGGTAGCATTAACAACAGGTTTAGCTTTAACAGCAGTAGCACCATACGGAGTAGGTCATGCAGAGGAAACAGATCAACTACAAGTTCAAATTCAGGAGGAATCATTCCGTTCAGGTGAACTTACACAACCGTCACAAAAGGCACCAGAGAATGTAGTAAAAGATGCTCTGAAGGAGAAAACAGAACAAGCCCTTTCTTCAAAACAAGTCAATGGAGAAACTGGAGTAGATTATAAAGTTCTTCAAAAACGTGGTTCATATGATGGGACTACACTTGTACGTATACAGCAAACATATGAAGGAAAAGAAGTATATGGCCATCAATTAACTGCACACGTAGATCATAACGGTGTTATTAAAAGTGTTTCAGGCGATAGCGCGCAAAATTTAAAACAAGAAGAATTGAAAAAGCCTATCAATCTATCAAAAGATGAAGCGAAACAATATATTTATACGAAGTACGGGAACGATATCAATTTTATTTCTGAGCCAGAAGTTAAGGAAGTTATTTTTGTTGATGAAAATAATGGACAGGCTAGCAATGCATACCAGGTTACATTTGAAGCGGCAACACCAAAATATGTTTCCGGAACATATTTAGTAAATGCACAAAATGGTGATATGTTAAAAAATATGGTACAAGAGTCTAACTTGAAAGCAAGTGAAAAACTAGTTGGAGCCTTAAAGAAAAGTAAAAAAAGCAGTCTTACATCATTAACGGGCACTGGAAAAGATGATTTAGGGATCTCTCGTTCATTTGGCATTTCTAAACAAAGTAATGGCAAATATGCTCTGGCTGATTATACAAGAGGGCAAGGAATTGAAACATATGATGTGAATTATAGAGATATTACGAAAGAAGAAAGCTATTATCCTGGTACATTAGCAACTAGTACTTCGACAACATTTAACGATCCAAAAGCAGTAAGTGCTCATTACTTAGCAACAAAAGTTTTTGATTTTTATAAAGATAAATACAACCGTAATAGCTTTGATAATAAGGGACAAAAGGTAGTTTCAGTTGTACACGCTTGGGATTCTGAAGAGACGAATGATCCGAAAAATTGGCAGAATGCATTGAGTGCTAATAATGGAAGTATGCTTGTATATGGTGATCCTATCGTCAAAGCATATGACGTAGCTGGCCATGAATTTACACATGCTGTTACTTCTAGTGAATCTAATCTTGAATATTACGGTGAATCTGGTGCGATTAATGAGGCACTATCTGATATTATGGGAACATCTATTGAGAAATACGTAAATAATGGAAGCTTTAACTGGACGATGGGAGAACAAACTGGATCTGTCTTCCGTGATATGGAAAACCCAGCCTCTGTTCCATCTTCACTTGGAGTACCTTATCCAGATGATTACAGCGAATTTAATGATTTTAATGGATGGGATCAAGGTGGCGTTCATTTTAATTCAAGCATTATCAATAAAGTTGCGTATCTCATCGCAAAAGGCGGAACTCATAACGGTGTAACTGTTAAAGGAATTGGTGAAGATAAAATGTTTGATATTTTCTATTACGCAAATACAGATGAGTTAAACATGACTTCTAATTTCAAAGAATTAAGATCAGCATGTATTCGAGTGGCAACTAACAAATATGGTGCAAATTCAGCTGAAGTTCAAACAGTACAAAAGGCATTTGATGCAGCAAAAATTAAGTAAGTTAGAAATATAGTTCTTATTCATATATTATTACATTATGAAAAACAGCTAATGTCGTTTTAAGGATATTAGCTGTTTTTTTCATACCAATGTATTTGAAAAATAAACTTACTAAGCAATCATTAGGTACTCTACCTTTAAGAAGTTGCAACAAAGATTTTAGGTTTATAGTATATAAAAACAGAAAATTAATAATATATTGACCCCTTAATGGGAAGTGCTATAAAATGAAAGCGATAACAAACGATTGTTTTAAAATAATTTCCCTGATCTTTTCGTATTTACAGATATATGAAGACATAAATAAACTATTTTTTTAACAATCAATGCAAACGTTTTCGTATTGGAAAGATCATTGAAATACATATGTGAAAATAACCAATACGGGGGGAGGCAAAAGAGATTTCTAGATTAATTTAAATTGTGTAATGTAGTACGGGCATAATAAATCGTCCGTACTATTTAAAGAAAGGGTGTATGTAGTGCAAATGACAAAAAGATTAATTAACAAATCAGTTTTATTACTTACTATAATTGTTATGTTCGCATCTATTTTCTCTATTCAAAGTGTAAAGGCAGTTTCAAATTCGAAAACAACTGAAGTTATCATTCATTACAAAGAGCAGCTTGGAAATACAAAAGACTGGAATCTTTGGTTATGGGGAGAAAATGCAAATGGTACATCTTATGAATTTACTGGTGAAGATGAATTTGGAAAGTACGCTAAGATTAATATAGATGGTGACTATAATCGTGTAGGATTCATCATTCGTACAAATGAGTGGGAAAAAGATGGTGGGGATCGTTGGATTGAAAATATAAAGGACGGTCGTGCTGAAGTATGGATTCTTTCTGGTGATGAAAAGGTATATAACGCTAAGCCTTCTTCGGATCTATCAATTCAAAAAGCAACTATTGATAGTTTCAATGAAATCACTGTAACGACGAATGCTCCATTTCATATTAAGGAACAGAAAATCGAAATTGAAGGTATTAAAATTAAGAATATTACTCCTTATGATATAAACAGTGGAGATATTACGAATAAGGTGAAAATAATTACGGAACAGAAAATTGATTTAAAACAAACATACAAAGTTAAAATAGAAAACTTAGCTGATACGAATACTGAAATTGGTAAAGTCATTCGTAGTGAGGAATTTGATCATTTATTTTATTATGGTGGTAACGATTTAGGAAATACATATACCGTGCAACATACAAAGTTCCGTGTATGGGCTCCTACTGCGAGTGAAGCGAAGTTAGTTACATATAAAAAATGGAACGATAAAATAGGTACTGAAATAAATATGCAACAAGGTGAAAAGGGCACCTGGAAAGCAGAACTTAAAGGGAATCAAAAAGGTCTCTATTATACGTATAAGGTAAAAATTGGTGATAAGTGGAAAGAAGCAGTTGATCCGTATGCACGTGCTGCTTCTGTAAATGGAGATAAAGGTGCGGTTATTGATTTAGAAGAAACAAATCCGAAAAAATGGAACACGAACAAAAAGCCTAAATTAAAAAATCCGGAAGATGCTATTATTTATGAATTGCATGTACGTGATCTTTCTATTCAGCCCGAAAGTGGCATTAAACAGAAAGGAAAATATTTAGGTGTAACAGAAAAAGGAACAAGAGGGCCTGAAGATGTGAAAACAGGACTTGATCATATAAAAGATCTTGGTGTTACACACGTTCAGCTTTTGCCGATATTTGATTATGCTTCAGTAAATGAAGAGAATGTAAACGAACCACAATATAACTGGGGATATGATCCAAAAAACTTTAACGTACCAGAGGGGTCCTATTCTACAAATCCATACGAGCCAACTGTTCGAATAACTGAATTAAAACAAATGATTCAAACACTACATGATAATAATCTTCGTGTTGTTATGGATGTAGTTTATAACCATATGTATAATGCTGCTGAATCTAATTTTCATAAGTTAGTTCCCGGTTATTATTATCGTTACAATGAAGATGGAACATTTGCAAATGGAACCGGTGTAGGAAATGATACGGCTTCAGAAAGAAAAATGATGAGGAAATTTATGATAGATTCCGTCACATATTGGGCAAAAGAATACAATTTAGACGGATTCCGTTTTGATTTAATGGGTATTCATGATTATGAAACGATGAATGAAATACGTAAAGCTGTTAATCAAATTGACCCTTCTATTATACTGCATGGAGAAGGTTGGGATTTAAATACACCTCTTGCAGCAGAGTTGAAAGCAAATCAAAAAAATGCAGAGAAAATGAAAGGGATTGCTCATTTTAACGATAATATACGTGATGGATTAAAAGGTAGTGTATTTGAAGAGAAAGAAAATGGGTTTGTAAATGGAAAGGAACACATGGAAGACCGTATTAAAAAAGGTATTACCGCAGGCATTGACTATGATACAAATTCGTCGACTTACCAAGATCCAGAGCAGGTACTAACGTATGTGGAAGCACATGATAATCATACATTATGGGATAAACTTGAGTTGACTAATCCAAGTGACAGTGAAGAAGTGCGAAAACAAATGCATAAATTATCTTCTTCGATTTTATTAACATCACAAGGTATTCCGTTCTTACATGCGGGACAAGAGTTTATGCGCACGAAATATGGTGATCATAACAGTTACAAATCTCCAGATTCAATTAACCAGATGGACTGGTTGCGCCGTGCAACGTTTAATAATGAAGTGGATTATATGAAGGGTTTAATAGAATTACGCAAAAAGTACTCAGCTTTTCGAATGACATCTGCAGAGCAAATAAAAACACATGTATCATTTATTGATGCTCCGAAAAATACTATAGCTTATACAATAGAGGGGAATAAAAATGAATACTTTACGGTGGCTCACAATGCAAATAGAGAAACTGTTGAAATAACACTTCCATCGAAAGGTCCTTGGAAAGTACTAGTAGACGGGAAGCAGGCGGGAAGTAAATCCCTTTATGTTGTGCATGACAATAAAATTAAAGTTCCTGCGTTAAGTTCATTTGTTTTAAAAACAGAGAAACCGATTAAATAAATGCCAAAAGCGAACGAAAGATTGTTTTCGCTTCGCTTTTAAAGTTAAAATAGTATAATTTCACATACTGTAATTGTATTACAATTTAATCAATAAAAAAGAGAAGAACTCGCCAAGGTTCTTCTCTTTTTTATGTGTGATTAGGGGTTCCGTAATTGCAGATATACGAGTTTATGAATATAGCAAAAGGCAAGACGATGAATCTATTTTCAAAGTGACGAGAAAATGACAAAACTGTAAGAATGCATGAATGATTGTAAGAAAGTTCGATGTTTTCCTTTTTCTTTTTTTATTAAAGTGAAAAAGAAGAAAGCGGTGTCATAAGAGGTCGGTATTTTTAGGTGGGTACAATAACCAACACTATCCATGTAATAAAAGTATATGGCAATCAGTAAGACACCTTACTAATAAGGAGGGATTTGAAATGTCTTTTTCTCAATTCAATATCGATATTTTTCGAGCCATTAATGATTTAGGTAAACAATATTCATTCCTAAACCCGACCATAGTATTTTTGGCTGAATATATGGTATATATTTTAGCTTTAATTATTTTAGCTTATTGGTTTATTGGATCTAGAAAAAGTAGGATGATGGTTATTCAAGCGATGGTTGCTTTTGTAATTGCTGAGGTGATTGGAAAAGTAGCAGGGAAATTTCATTTGAATTATCAACCGTTTGCAGTATTGCCTCATGTTAATAAACTTGTCGACCATGCTGTAGATAATTCATTTCCTAGTGACCATACGATTCTCTTTTTTTCAATTTGTTTTTCATTTTCGCTTGTGCGTAAAAAAGCTGGATGGCTATGGCTTATACTTGCATTTTGTGTAGCGATTTCTCGTATTTGGGTAGGGGTTCATTATCCTTTTGATATTGCAGCAGGGGCTTTAATAGGGTGTATTTCAGCGATAATTTCGTATTGGTTAGTACCGAAATTATCTTTTATTAGGCAATTACTTACTCAATATGAAAGAGTAGAGAAACATGTTTTACCATCCAAAAACAAATCAAAAGGATTGTGAGTATAAACCTTTATCACCCTCATTACTATTCTTCAAAAGTTGAATGTTCAATGCACTTATTTACATTCATGAAGATGAAAAGGAATGGGTAGTACATCTAGGTAACAAGCTATTTTATTACCTAGATGTATAATCTAAATGCTGTTCCGTTAACATTTTGAATGTATCGTTATTGCAGAATTAAACCTACAATCATAATGAAACTAAATAGTATCATCCAACCAAAGGCACAATAGCCGAAGATTCTAATCCATTTTGGCAATTGATTCATGTTAACTCTATTTGTGGGAACTCCTTGCATAAAAAACATCATTTTTTGATCTCTATCCCTATTATTTTGTTGTTCACACATAATATTATCACCTTTCTAGAACTATTGTGTTTATAGTATATCAGTCTGAAGAAAATTATGTATAAGGGCTCGTTTGCATCTTGCGTGGTGAATTTTATAAATAGCAAAAAAGAGTCCTACATAAATGGGACTCTTTTTCTTCAAGCATTAACTTACTGGATATGCATTAGAACCTAGATAACGTTCTTTTATAATTTGTAGATGATGAAGCTCATGTCCAGCTATGATGTATGCTAATGCACGAACTGTAACTTCAGATTTGTTCGCATTTCCTCTTTGTAACCAAGTGTCTTGATCTAAGCTTTTCAGTAAATGCACGGTAGAGTGGCGAACAACTATTAAATTATCAATAAGATCTTGCATAGATTGCTTATCAAAAGCAGCTTTAAGAACATACATATCATCGTTATAGCCTGGAAGTTCTGCTGTCTCGCCTCGAGCAATAGATAATAAGCGATACGCCATAATACGTTCTGTATCTGCAATATGACCGATTACTTCTTTTATACTCCATTTAGTAGGAGCATATCGGAAAAGTCCCTCACTATCAGAAATCTCTTTTAATAAAAGATTCGTTTCCTCTATTTGTTGTTCTAAAATATGTATAATATTTCCGTCTGATACTAAGTTAACATACGTTGCATAATAAGAGTTATATTCACTTGCCTTTGGTCTAATTTGCATACGAATCATCCTTTATATTTAATCTTTACGTACAGCTTATCACAAAAGAGTTTCAAATTAATCTGAAAGTTCGAGATTACGATTAAAAAATTCACCTACTACCTTAGTTGAAATTGTTTATTTTCACATCAATTAACAAATAGAAAAAGGATTTTTGATTTAACTCTTAGAATATCGTTCTATTACGAGCTCTTTCATATGAATTGTTTTTTTGATTACTTTTGATGATATCTAGGAAATATAGAAAGGTTGTGAATTTATTTGATGGGTTATAAAGCTATGCTGTTTGATTTAGATGATACGTTACTTAATAGGGATATGGCAGTAGATACATTGTTTTTATTTGTTTTAGAAAAATGTTATGAAGATGTTAGTGATACAGTTAAAAACAATATGCTACGGAAATTTAAAGAATATGATAAAAGGGAATACGGCATGAGTGATAAAGCAATAGTTTTAGAATCGTTGTTTGATGAATTCCCGCCGAAGTATAGGTTGCAACGCAATTATATCCAAGATTTTTGGAATAAAAATTTCCCTAAATGTTTTTCAATAGACAAAAATACTATTCATTTCTTACATCATATAAAGAAGCACTTTGAAGTTGGAATTATAACAAATGGCTCAAGTCAGAGGCAAAGGGCTAAAATAATTAACACGAATTTAAACAATTACTTTGATACGATCATTATTTCTGAAGAAGTAGGATTGAGTAAACCGGATAAACGTATATTTGAACTAGCATTAAATAAACTTGATGTGCAACCAGAAGATGTATTATTTGTTGGAGATGACTTAGAAAAGGATATTGCTGGTCCTCAAAATGCAAATATAAAAGGTGTGTGGTTTAACCCTCAGAAAATCAAGAATACTACCAAAATACAACCATATGCCGAGATTAACACTTTGGATAGCTTGTTAAGTTATGTTACGCCACAATATTTTTTTAACAAGTAAAATTAATTTCATTGACCGTATTAGCAATAAAAAATAGAGGCAATTTTAATAGCTGCGGTTAATTTAATCTATGATTCATACGAAGTTTTGTAAAACAATTTTACTTATACTGTGTAAATTATAAAGGGGGGGAGACTATGGAAATAAAGAAAGTAGTAATCGATGGAATCAATATTGCGGTCATTAGAAATGATAAGGTATTAATATCCGATGTTCAATCTGCATTAGATACTATGGCAACTGTTCAATATGAGGTAGATGCGAAGCATATTATTATCCATAAATCTTTAATAAGTGAAGATTTCTTTGATCTAAAAACACGTCTTGCGGGCGATATTCTTCAAAAGTTTATAAACTACAAGGTGAAATTTGCTATTGTTGGAGATTTCTCTATGTATACTAGTAAAAGCTTAAAGGATTTTATTTATGAATGTAATAAAGGTAAAGATATTTTTTACTTAGCAACTGAACAACAAGCAATTGAAAAACTAAGTACATTAAAGTAATAATTATATCCTGCTAAATCCCCCGATTTCACTTAGTTCATGATTATATACGATATAGAAGAACTGACGTTTGTGGTAAACTAAGAAATGAATAAAGGGGGAGTTTTCTTGAACAATTTTAATGATACAATCCGACATTTAAACAATATAGTTTACAAACCTAACAATTTAATAATTACGAATCTAAAAGAAGAAAAGCAAAACGCAGAATATGCAGGATGTTTATTTCACTTAAATAACAAAACCATTCGTTTTAGAAAATCAAAAATTACTCCTAATAAAATTGGTCAATTTGTTTCTTTTTGGGAGAAAGATGACGATATGCAAAATCAAGCATTCTCTTATGACGCTGCTCCTGACTTATTAATTATTACTTGTATAGATGATAACAAACTAGGACAATTTATTTTCCCTAAAGATATTCTTCTTAAAGAAAAAATCTTGAGAACACAAAATCAAAAAGGCAAGATGGCTATGAGGACTTATCCGATCTGGGATACCCCTGTTAGCAACCAAGCTAAAAAGAGCCAAATGTGGCAGCTTCAGTATTTTGTTGATTTAAGCGATCATAATAATTTACCTATAGACAAACTATTACATTTGTATTCGTAGCTTCTTATCTTAAGTAATCTTGTTGGTTAGACTTTTTGTACCGGTACAGTTAAACGAAATGTACATTGTTTCAGTACCCCATCAAAATTACAATCAGCATATACTAGTTTAACTTATACATTTTAAGGGGTGCTGACTATGACAAGTCTACAACATAAGCTTTTTACAAGATTGAATCTTGCAAAGCGTAATAAAGTGAAGTTTGAAGAATTAAATACAATTCTTTTTGCATTTGCACACACTATACCATTTGAGAATTTAGATGTTATAGCAAGTAACACGAATACAATTACTATGGAAAATTTACAGAATAAAATTTTAAGCAGATCCCGCGGTGGACTTTGTTATGAATTAAATACGCTTTTTTATTACTTTTTAAAAGATTGTGGTTATGATGTACAACTCGCATTAGGTACCGTATATAAAAATGATATAAACGCATGGGCACTTGAGAATGGACATATAACGATTATTCTAAATTATGATAAAGCACGATACGTAATTGATGTAGGTATTGCTTCATTAGTACCTCTAGTCCCGGTACCTTTTACTAGTGAGCCTGTTTCTTCTAAAAATGGTACGTATCGAGTGATACGAAAAGATACGAGTAAAGGGAATTACGTTCTAGAAAGAAAAGATACGAATGGTGAGTGGAAAGTGTGTCATGCTTTTTATAATCGTATCATTGATGAGGCAGTAGTAAATGATGTTCAAAAAAGAGTAATAGAAGATGAGAAATCTATTTTTAATAAAGGACCGATTGCAGTCAAATTGACGGAATCTGGCCATGTCTCTTTAACAAATACTAGTTTAACTACAATGATTCACGGTGAAAAAACGAAACGTGAAGTTACAGAAGAGCAATATAGAGATCTTTTATATACTTTATTTGCTATTGAGTTATGATAACGCGAATAGCTAGCCGGTTCTGAATAAGAACCGGCTATTTTATTAATTTAATTTAAAACAACTATTAAAGTTTGATTTTCTTAATAGATATAATACACTAGAACAGTATGAAAAAGTATAAACAATGAATTTTGAATGTAAAGGAAGATCTTCATGTCAATTATCGATAAATTGAAACTTAATAAGTATACGAATATGGTTGTTATTAATGAACCAAGTGATTACGAAGTTTTTACAGGAAAAGAAACTGTATTTTCAAAAGAACACGATGCCATTTTTATTTTTGTAGAAACACTGGATGAAATGGTGAAACAAACGAATTATATTATTAGTAATAAAGAATTATTAATTGAAAAAGGATACATATTCTTCGCATATCCGAAAAAAGGTAATTCTCGCTACAGTACGTTTATTCACCGTGATGAGATGTTTCCAGCATTAAACGTTGGAGAAGATGGATATGTGGGAGAAAGCGATATTAAATTTGCGCGAATGGTAAGTATGGATGACATCTTTACTGTTGTAGGTTTAAAGCGTGAGAAGAAAAAAGCGACGAAAACGCCTGCAATGAGCCAATGTGTAGCTGATTATGCAGATCGAATTCAAGATGTTGAAGCTTTATTAGCTAATCATCCAAATGAACTTAAGTTTTATCAAAGTTTAACACCTGGATACAAAAAAGATTGGGCACGTAATCTGTTTTCTGTCAAACAAGAAAAAACACGTGAAAAACGTTTTGAAAAGATGATTGAGGTTCTATCACAAGGCTATAAAACAATTGATTTATTCCGCAAAAAGAAAAAATAAGATTAGGAAAGTCACAATGATGCAACAATTAATTGCGATGAGTACATTGAAAAAAGTATTCCTTCCATTATACTAAGGGATGTTCTTATATTTATATAATTAGTAAAAGAGAAAAGGTGTTTGAAATGAAATCGTATATTGTAGTTGGAGCGGGAATTTTAGGTGCGTCTACTGCTTACCATCTTGCTAAGGCTGGCGCGAACGTTACTATCGTGGATCGTCAACAAGTAGGTCAAGCAACAGATGCAGCAGCTGGTATTGTTTGCCCATGGCTTTCACAACGTCGTAATAAAGCATGGTATAAAATCGTTAAAGGCGGTGCACGTTACTATTCTTCGTTAATTCAGCAATTAGAAGAAGACGGTGAAACGGATACAGGTTATAACCGTGTAGGTGCAATTAGTTTACATACTGATGAGAAAAAACTAGATCAAATGGAAGAGCGAGCTTATAAGCGCCGTGAAGATGCACCAGAGATTGGTGAAATTACGCGTTTATCAGTTGAAGAAACGAAAAAATTATTCCCAGCATTATCAGAAGAATATAGTTCTGTTCATATTAGTGGTGCTGCACGAGTAAATGGAAGATTATTACGCAACGCATTAATAAGCGCTGCGAAAAAACATGGTGCAACTTTTATAAAAGGCAATGCAGTATTAGTCTGTGAAGGTAGTCAGATTACGGGTGTTAAAGTAAACGATAAAACAATTCTAGCAGAAAAGGTTATTGTAACTGCAGGTGCATGGGCGAACGAAATCTTAAACCCATTAGGAATTAATTTCTTAGTTACGTTTCAAAAAGGACAAATTGTTCACCTGCAAATGGAAAATACAGCAACAGAAAATATGCCCGTTGTTATGCCGCCAAATGATCAATACATTTTAACATTTGATAATGGCCATGTCGTAATTGGTGCTACCCATGAAAATGAAACTGGCTTCGATCATCGTGTAACGGCTGGTGGTTTAAATGAAGTATTCCATAAAGCATTAACAGTTGCACCTGGCTTAGAAAATGCTACTATGCTTGAAACGAGAGTTGGATTCAGACCATTTACTCCAGGGTTCTTACCTGTAATTGGCCCACTTCCTAACTTTGAAGGTATTCTCGTTGCAAACGGATTAGGTGCCTCAGGTTTAACTGCAGGTCCATATTTAGGATCAGAACTTGCTAAGTTAGCGCTGGGACAACCAATTGAATTAGATTTAAATGATTATGACGTTGCAGGCGCAATTGAATAACATAAGATATAGAAAAAATACGCTAAGCAAATTCGATAGGAAATAAGCAGTTTTTTTCTCTGTTAAGAGTAAGACTATTTATGAAAAATAAAATACTTTAAAAATAAAGAGCTGACACCATAAACCTGCATTATTAAGGTGAAATTGTGATGTTTGCTCTTTATTTATATTTATTTAAAGCTTATTTTCGAGAGGAGGTTAAGCAATGAGAGCACCGTATCAAGTATTGATATTTCCTTATATAAAAACTGACGATTCTATTCAATACGCGATTTTCAACCGAAGTGATTATGCTTATTGGCAAGGGATAGCCGGTGGTGGTGAAGACGGTGAGATTCCTATTGAATCAGCAAAACGTGAAGCGTTTGAAGAGGCTGGTATTACAAGAGAATGTTCATATATACAATTAGATTCTGTGTCTTCACTACCAGTAGAGGATGTAGTTGGAGAATTCCTTTGGGGTGAAGAGGTTTATGTAATAAAAGAATTTTCTTTTGGAGTTAACGTCCCTACAAAAAACATCTCATTATCTAAAGAACACTTACATTATAAATGGTTATCCTTTGAAGAAGCAGTAACGCTTTTGAAATGGGATAGTAACAAAACAGCATTGTGGGAATTAAACAAAAGACTATTAAAACAATAAAAGTGTTAGCTAACAAAGATAGTAGTAGAACAAGAATTGAACAATTTAAAAAAATCAAATATAGATTTGGCATGACCAATGAACTGAGAGAACTTGCACTTAGAAAAGCCTTATACAGTTGCTTCTGAAAAAATAAAAATAGTTAGAAATATTTTTTTATTGTATGGTTTTTGGCTCTGAATAGCGGAATACATATTAAGTATTCAACAGTTCAAATAAAACGAGTTATCTTTTTATTTGAAGAAGAAAGATGAGCAGTTTTATGCTAAAATTCGCTTAGTGTATATTTTCGTTAAAATGTGGGTAAGCCTTCCTTTTTAGCAAAACCGGAGTGGAAACGATGAGTATAAATAGTTTTGTGGGATTGATAAAGGATGAATTATTAAAAGAGGTAATCATAAGAAGTGAGGACGAATTCGAGCCTGTAGTAGTTAAAGATATTCCTAGACTTTGGAAGTGTTTAGGGAAAGGTAATTATGCTGCAGTATTCATGCACAGAGAATTCAAAGATTGGGTAGTGAAAGTTTACGCGCGAGAAGGAGAAGGCATTGAAAAAGAGTCAGAAGTATACCGCAGAATCGGAAATCATCCTTCTTATTCAAAGCTTATATATAAAGGAGAAAATTTCATAGTATTGAAACGTTTAAAAGAAATTACCTTATACGATGCTATTCATAAGGGAATTAAAATTCCTAAGCAGGTAATCCTTGATATAAATAAAGCTTTAGAGTATGCAAGGAAACAAGGATTAACTCCTTGTGATGTTCACGGGAAAAATGTGATGATGGAAAAAGGAAGGGGATATGTAGTCGATGTATCTGATTTCTTAAAAACAAAAGAAGATAGTAAGTGGAGAGACCTAGAAAAGGCATATTTTACATTTTATTTGCCTTTCATTTATAAATTGCCTTTCCCTGTTAAAATACCGTATTTTATGTTAAACATTGTTAGACGTTCGTATAGAAAATATAAGAAACTTAAAAAGAAATTCGAATTGTAAAAAGATCACATACTTATAAGTGGACCACTAGTAAACAAAAGGACCGTACATATTAGACATTTCTAAAATGTACGGTCCTAATCTTATATATTTTTTTATTAGTTATTTCACTATCAATTCCAAAACGGGATATTTTGAATAAATGAAACCGTCAAAATAAGTGTTGATGCGGAACCAGCAGTTAATAACATTACTATTTTTCGTCCATTCTGTTCTTTTGAAGGTTTTATAAGTTCTGTAATCAACACAATCCATATTATGATAGAAACTATAGAAATAATATTTATAGACATATGTAACACATCCCTTCGTGTTTTTACATAAACATTTCTTTTTTATAAATTAAAAGCAGTTTAACAATAAAATATGTACAGCATTATAAATCAATATTTTCCTGTTAAACCATCTTTTTTAAATAGAAATACGACTGATAAAATAATAACAACAGCCTTCAAACTGCCCCAATATGGATAAATAGCATGATCTGTTAGATTAGCATGCTGAAAAATGTTCTCTAATCCAAAAATCCCAATAATGATCGCTAAAAGAAAAGCAGCTTTTCCAATAGTTGTATTACGATAGAGGGTAAATAAATATAGCGCAAATATAAGTGGTAAGATGATTTGTAGTAAAAGTGTCATAAGTAGCCCCCTAGTTTATTTATAATTACATTATATACAAAAATGTAATAAAAAGGAATGCTACTTATTTGATACTAATAAGATCACTCTAATCATACTCTTCTATTAAAAAGAATATAAAGGGGTGTAAAGTTAATTGACAAAAGTTAAAGTTCGTTTACGACCCATTGTTCATAACATAAATTTACCCACTGTAATAAAAACAGCAATTCTTCCAGGTGAATCGACTGAAAGGCTATTTATCGCAACGCAATTAGGAGAGGTTTTCTACATAGGAAATGGCGTCATAAAAACATTTTTAAATATTCGTCCGCGAATTATAAAATTAGGCACATCTGAAGAAGGTGTCTCTAGTAGTGGTTATGATGAACGAGGATTGCTAGGACTAACATTTCATCCACAATTTTATCAAAACGGTTTATTTTATCTTCATTATTCTGTCGCTGGCACTCAAGGACCTAGTGCACTTTCTGAACAATTTAAACCGAATCCTTGTGACCCGAAAACTTTAAATTTAAAATGGCTAAATAGAGATACGCAATATGATCATATCGATACAATTGAAGAATGGATTTTACAATCAAACGGTCACCCTCAAAAACGTAGAACATTACTTCATATAAAACGCCCATTTTTTAATCATAATGGAGTAAATACTTTAAACTTTTCTCCAGAGACGGGGAAACTTGTTTTTACAAATGGAGATGGTGGCTCGGGTTATGATCCGTTCAATTTAAGCCAAGATGATTTAGAAATAGCAGGTAAAATTATTGAAATCGATGTAAGTAAAAATACATTCATAAATAATCCTCCAGTCGTTACACGCTTTAATGAACTTCCTCTATCTATACAAGAAACACTTACAGTAATTGCGAAAGGTGTTCGTAATATAACCGGTATTTCATTCCAAAGGTTTTATAATCAGTATATTAAATATGCGGGTAATGTCGGACAGGATATTGTAGAGTCTATTTTTTCATTTGTTCAATATAAACCAATCCGGGTTACCGAACTTGTTCAAATGCATGTAATGAGACTCACCCCCAATCAAGATGGATTTATTAATTTTGGTTGGAGAGGATGGGAAGGAGAATTGCCTACTTCTTTTATAAAACACTGTTCTGAAAATCCTACTTTTGATGAGAGAACAATGGCTTATTATAATGAAACAATAGAAACATCAGTGAAGCGAATTCAGCCACTCATTAGTTATTTTCATAAAGATCCAAGACCGGATAAGTTTGGAGGAACTTCACTAACAGGCGTTCAACCATATATGGGAACTGCAATCCCGAATTTACATGGTAGTGTTGTGTTTACTGACCTTGCTAGAAAAGAAGAGTCTCGGCCGCCAGTTAAAGGTGTATTAGCATATACTAGAGCAGGTACAGATGGTAAACATACTGATTTTCATGTTATTGAAACCAATTATGATTTTGGTACGCAAGCAGCTTATTATATGAGTTTAGGAACAAATTTGGATCAAACTAGGTTATATTTAGGAGTTTACGGTTCTATGAAAGTAACTGATTTTAACAAAGGTACCATTTTTGAAATTATCCCTTAATACGATATACACTCGTAGTTTAATCATACAAGGAATTCCCTTTGTTTTAAAACGTACAAGTTCTCCCCCTAAAATCCTTTTATTGTATAGTAACTCATTACAAGTAGAACACAGCTCATAAACCACTAGTGTATGAATAAGATAGAAAGTGATGGATGAGATATCTTTAGGGGGTATTTTGATGAATCGATTTGTACGTTATTGGTGTCAACTTATGATAAAGAATAATGAGGACTTTGTTCATAAAAGAAAATTATCCCTAGCAAATAAAGTAGTCATTACAGCTTTAATGAGTGCTTTGGCCACCATGTTTCAAGCAGCAGGTAACTTAATTCCTGGTATAGGGTTATTTATTAGCCCTTTTGCGACGTTACCAATTTTTTTGGCGATTTGCTACTCTATTCGTGAGGGAGTACTTTCTTATTTCCTTACTATTCTCCTATTATTTATTATTGAGCCAAGTGAACTAATTGTTTTTCCCTTTACTACAGGTTTATTAGGTATAGCCTTAGGGCTTTCCTTTATACAATTCAAGAGGAGAATTTGGGTTGTTTCCTTTTCTGCAATTTGTCTACTTATAGGAATTATGATAGTTCTCGATATTTTCCGTTTTCCAGTACTTGGTCCTACTATTCATACAACTATGGATATAAAAATGATTTTATCAATATTTATACTGAGTTTTCTATACTGCTGGATCTATGCAGGGCTTTGTAGAATATTGTTGAATAGAGTATATAGAGTATGGTTTTAACACTTGTATAGAATGGAGACTTAAAACATGTATAACGTTGCAATTAGGAGACCAAATTCGGATGATTTAGAGGAACTACACTTATTTTTCCGTATAGTTATTACGAATACATATAAAGACGAAGGATTATCACAACTATTGGATGACATAGAAAATGAAATTAACATGAAAAAGCAATATTTGAAAACAGATTTTGATAGTAATGGAGAAAAACGTTACTTTTTATTAGCAATAGATACAAATAACGATAAAATCATTGGTACAATTGAAGTTGGTCCAGCAAGTACATTGATTAATAGTTGTACAGGCGGTGTACTTAAGGATTTGTATGAAATAGGAACTGTTTTTATACTGCCGGAGTATCAAAAAAAGGGTATCGGGAGTTTACTACTAAATGCAATATTTCTTACGTTACTTAGCAAGGGTATAACAGAGTACTGTTTAGATAGTGGATACAAAAAAGCGCAAAGTATATGGACAAAGAAGTTTGGAGAGCCTAGTTATGTACTGAAAGATTATTGGGGAGAATCAAGTGATCATATGATTTGGAAGAAGAGTTTACATGATACACCTATAATATTTGAATTATAAAATGAAATATGGCTATGAACGTAGCTTTTCTTACATATGTATGCTATTATTTATCTTTATAATAAAAGAGGACGTGAATGAACTTGATTAAAATTAGTATCCCTGAAGTTGATGTTACAATTACTGAACGTAAACAAGTTATTAGAGGAGACGAGCCAAGAATTACGCCAATCAATGGTTTTATCGACTTCCACTTGTTCCCTAGAGATAAAGGCGGCATTTTTATGTTTTACAATATTAATGACGAACTACTTTTCGTAGGTAAAGCTCGTAAAATTAGACAACGTATTAAGAAGCATTTCGAAGACAATGTTTCTCCAATTAAAAATCACCGTGATGAAGTATACCGCATTGATGCATGTATCGTAGAAGATCCAACAGAAAGAGAAATTTACGAAACATATATCATTAATGAATACAAAGCAAAATATAACGTTGATAAAGTATTCTATAAATAAGCAATAAAAAACAATCCTAGCACATATACTGGGATTGTTTTTTTTAGTTAGATTTATCCCTCATATTTTTCTCCTTTTTTTAAATGATTAGCAGCAATAAAACAAACTACACCTATACATATAAGTACAATTCCAATTGTTTTATGTTTTCCAAAAAAGAAAGGAATATCAGAAATAACATTTGTCATACATAACCCTACAAATACAAGGATAGGTCCTATCCACAGTAATACATTGCCGAATTTTGTATGTTTCCGCATAGTAAGCCTCCTCATCCCTTTTTACATATATATCCATGAATTGAAAGTAAATTCATAGAGAAATATAGTTTTTTTCATATCGAAAATTTAACCTTCATATATTGGTACAAGCAAACAAGAAAGGGGCCCATCATGAATTGGTTAGAAGCTTTTATATTAGGGATCATACAAGGTTTAACAGAGTTTTTACCGATAAGTAGTACAGGTCATCTTTATTTAGGAAGGCATTTGTTTCAATTAGATGAAGCAGGATTGTTTTTAGATACGATGCTGCACATTGGGACTTTACTTGCGGTGTTTATTTATTACAAAAAAGAATTTATATATTTAATCAAAAATCCGTTTTCAAAGCTGATGCTACTACTTATTGTTGGGACGATACCTGCGGTTGTAATCGGGTTGTTATTTAAAGACTTTTTTGAGGATATTTCAAAAACAGGTATTACGATTGGTTGGGAGTTTTTAGTGACCGGATTCTTCCTCTACATGGCGGATAAACAAAAGAATGGTCGTAAAAAAATGGATGACATTACATATAAAGATGCATTTATCATCGGTTCATTTCAAGCAGCGGCTATTTTTCCGGCTATTTCTCGTTCTGGTATGACAATCGTCGCTGCATTATGGAGGAAGTTAGACCGCGAAACCGCTGCTTACTTTTCTTTTTTATTATCAACGCCAGCTATTGTCGGAGCTATCATTTTGCAATTTGCAGACGTTTTTCAAGGGAAAGCAGAATCTATTTCTAGTACATCTTTAATTGTCGGAACGTTATCAGCAGCGTTTTTTGGATACATAGCCGTTTCATGGATGATTCAATATTTAAAACGTCACTCTTTAAAAGTATTCGCGTATTACGTATGGGGATTAGGTATTTTAATTTTAACGTTGCAATTTACTGATGTATTTTAAGTATAATGATAAAGAAGTTAATTTGTTTAAGATCCTGTTTCATTCATACAAGGCAGGATCTCTTTTTATTAAGGGGGAAAACATGTTTAATAAGGCTATCGTTATTGGTGGAAGTATGGCAGGAAAGTTCGCAGCAAAAGCATTATCAACTTCTTTTAAAGAAGTAATCATTATAGAAGCTGGTGAAAGATGGGATGGAAAGTCTTCGAGAAAAAGAGTTCCACAAAGTAATCATCCTCATGTGTTATTAAAAGGTGGAGAAAACGCAATTGAAGAATTGTTTCCTAATATTATGAATGAATTAATAAAAGCAGGTAGTATCGTAAATAACTTTACTCGTGATTTAAAATGGCATCAATTTGGTCTATGGAAACAGCCGTTCATAGGGGAAGTACATATGATTCAACAAAGTAGGTTTTTGCTTGAATGGCATATTCAAAAACGAATATATCAAATTTCAAATATCACCAGTAAATTTAAAACACTAGTGGAAGGGTTAATAGTAGACAGAAAAGCTAACAAAGTATGTGGTGTAAAAGTTAAATGTTTAGAGACAGACACACAAGAAGAAATACATGCAGATATTGTTGTTGATGCAAGTGGATTTAGTTCAAAAAGTATAGAGTGGCTACGAGAATACGAAATTGAAGTACAAGAAGAGAAAGTTCGTATTGATTTATTTTACGCAACGAAAATGTTTAAACTTAAAGAAAATGAGGAGTTAGACTGTTGTAATATGCTAATGTCTCCAAGTTTCCCTGACAATCCGCATGGTGTCCTTATTCAAACGATTGAGGATAATCGTTATTTTGTTACTTTCAGCGGGTATGCAAGTGAGAAAGCACCACAAACAGATGAGGAATTTTATAATTTTGCTGAAAATCTATCAATCTCCAATGTTACAGATTTCCTAAATAAAGCGGAGGCAATTTCAGATATCAAAACGTACAAAATTCCGTATCAAGTACGTCGGCGATTTGATTTAGTGAATAATCTACCCGAAAAATTGTTAGTAGTTGGAGATGCACATTGTCGTTTTGATCCTGTTTTCGGGCAAGGTGTTTCAGTTGCAGCTATGGAAGCTCACCAATTGCAGTTACTTTTACAAAGGAGACAAAAGCTCGATCATGCATTTACACAGCAGTTTTATAAAGAGACCGCTCATATCATACAAACTCCTTGGGAAATGACAACAACGGAAATATCACGTCATCCACAGCTAAAAAGAGAATTAACGATAAAACAAAAATTTCAGCTATGGTATACGAAACAAATATATCAACTATCTGCAACTGATTCTGATGTTTATATTCGATTAGTAAAAGTGATGAATTTAATTCGTAGTCCATTTCATCTTTTTCATCCGAAAGTGCTACTTGCTGTGTTACTGAAACGAAAGAAATAGCAGGAAATTAGTTGATTAAAAACGAATATATAGCAGTTAGTAGATATAGAAGGGGTAATCGAGATGAAAATATACATAGAACAATTAAAGAAACACGATGCTAAGGATTTATTTACGTTTGAACTTACGAATAAGTCTTTTTTTGAAACAATGGTACCTAATCGTGGCTCGCAATATTTTGATTTTGAATATTTCCAAAAACTACTAGATAATTTATTAATAGAACAGGCGGATGGAGAATCTTATTTTTATTTAATTCGTAACGAAGAAAATGAAATTGTAGGGAGAATAAATTTAGTAGATATAGATTCGGAGACTCGAATCAGTTCGTTAGGTTATCGGGTCGGAGAAAAATTTACTAAAAAAGGAGTTGCAACTGCAGCCGTAAAATTAATTTTAGACGTAGCAAAAAATAATGAAATTAATGAGGTTCATGCTAAAACAACTTCTAATAATCTTGCATCACAAATTGTACTAGAAAAAAGCGGGTTTTCTTCTTATCAAAACGAAGCAGATACAACATCTGTACAATTGAATGGGGAACAAGTAAATTTTGTACATTATATTTGGAGAAATACTTCGCGCTTATAAGAAGGGGGACTTATTCATGAATGATTTACGTTATCCAATTGGACAATTTACATACAAACGTCCTATAACGGAAGAAATGATAGATACATGGATTCAAGAAATTGAAGATTTACCTAATGAACTAACGAAGGCAATTAAAGATTTAGATCAGAAGCAGTTAGACACATCGTACCGCGTTGGTGGATGGACAGTTCGTCAAGTAGTCCATCACGTTGTTGACAGCCACATGAATAGCTACATACGCTTTAAATTAGCACTAACAGAAAAGAATCCAACGATTAAACCATATAAAGAAGAAAAGTGGGCAGAATTACCTGATTCTAAATTACCAGTAGATGTTTCATTAGTAATGTTAGAGTCATTACATAAAAGATGGGTTAACCTTTTATATTCTTTAGAACTTGAAGATTTAGAAAAGACATTTAACCATCCAGAGACTGGTGAAACAAAACTTGCTGCTGCAATTGGACTATATGCATGGTCGTCATCATACAGCTCATATAACTTCATTAAGAAAACGACTAAATTGGTAACATGGAGATTACATTAGAGAAGGCAACAGAAAGTGATGCAACAGATTTATTTCAAATGCAAATAGACTCATTTAGCCCTTTATTACATAAATATAAAGACTACGAAACAAACCCAGCAAATGAACCTATTGAAAAAACTATTTTTAGAATAAATAATCCTAGCAGTAATTTTTATAAGATGATAATAGATTCGAGACTTGTTGGAGCGATATGTATATCCCAAAAAGAACTACCTTATAAATTTTGGATTAGTCCAATGTTTATTCATCCAATCTATCAAGGGAAAGGAATTGCTCAGAAGGTACTTATTTTAATTGAAGAGATGTTTCCAGAAGCACGAAGTTTTGAACTTGCTACGATTTTAGAAGAAGAAAGAAATTGTTTTCTATACGAAAAGATGGGATATAAAAGAACAGAAGAAACTAAGAAATTAAATGATAAAACTACACTTATTTATTACAAAAAAGAAAGGTAAAGCGTTTAAAATACGCTTTACCTTTTTATGTTATTCTAGATTAAATATACAAAAACGACGAATATTCTTCCAAAATACTCGGGTTAGTAATTTTATATATGAATAAAAATGCAAAAATAAGTTATTTTGTCGTATATGTTACTAACGCTTTTTGAATGCTTAAAACACTATCGTCACCTTTAAATTCTTTCGTAATTGGCGTACTCAAACTAGATACCCAAATTTTAAGTTCTGCATCTAAATCAAAATGCCCAGCTGTTTCAATGCTAAATTGTGTAATGCTTTTATAAGGGATTGAATGATACTCAGTTTTTTTACCTGATATTCCTTGTTTATCTACTAAAATAAGACGACGATTTGTGAATACAATTAAATCACGAATTAATTTATAAGCATGTTCAACTTTCTCATCGTCTAACATAATCTTCTCTAAATCACGTTCTACACTTTCTGTACTCGTATTTGATGCATTTCCTAAAATACCGCTAAATAAACCCATAGGAAATTCCTCCTCCATTATTTGTGGAATGTGTTACTTATATTGTACCATGCAACTCGGTGTGAAGTTATGATATTACAGTAGTAGTTTCTGGCTATTGTTGTAATCCTTTTATATAACCTCATCTTAATATCTTATGCTAATATGTAAGTAAAAAAAAAGAAGCAGAGGGATATAGCATGAAAAATATCGGTTTAGTATTAGAAGGCGGAGGAATGAAAGGTTTATATACTGCAGGCGTACTCGAATATTTTATGGAAAAGAACTTATTTTTCCCTTATGTAGTTGGCGTATCCGCTGGAGCTTGTATGGGAGCAACTTATTTATCACGTCAAAAAGGGAGAAATAAAAAAGTAAATACAGAGTTAGTAGCAGATCATCGTTATATATCTTATCGAAATTTAATTCGAAAACGTGAATTATTTGGAATGGATTTTTTATTTGATGAAGTACCGAATAAAATTGTACCGTTTGATTTTCAAACTTTCTTAAACTCAAATGAACAGTTTGTTATAGGAACGACTGACTGCGAATCAGGAAAAGCTATTTATTATAATAAAGCAGAACACGGAAATGATATTTTAAAAATCATTCGTGCATCTAGCTCAGTACCGTTTATAGCGCCTGCTGTAGAATATGATAATCGAAAATTACTAGATGGAGGAATTATAGATCCTATTCCGGTTTTAAAAGCGCAAACTGATGGTTATGAAAAGAACGTTGTAATTATGACAAAACCAGAAGGATATGAGAAGCAACGAAATAAATTTTCTGGCCTAGCTAAAATTTTATATAGGAAATATCCGAATATCGCACAATCTTTAGTAGAACATTATCGTTTTTATAATGAGACGATATCTTATATGAATCAAATAGAACAAAAAGACAACTTTTATATTATTCAGCCTAGCGTACAGCTTCCAATAAGCGGAATAGAAAGAAGTAAAGAAAAGCTCGTTAATTTATATAATCTTGGCTATACGGATGCTCAATATCATTATGAAAACTTATTAAATTGGATAGAGAACTAAAGGGGTGGAAAGTTGAAGTTAGGAAAAAGGGTTATTTTTAATGAATTGCAGAAAATGCCTAGTCCACTGTATAAACCGTTTCCGAATTGTGACATTCGAAAAATACGAAAAGATTTTAATAATATGTTTACAGAAGATGATTGTATAAGCGCTGATTTAAATTATTATTGGATGCATACAACAGGTACTTTAAGTTACGTGCTTAATAATAATGAACAGGAGATTGTGTTCAATCAAATAAAGTGGCTAAGGAAATCTTTTTTTGAATGGTTTCCACAATATCGTTTTTTAGAAACAGAGATTATGAAGTATCCCATTTTGTATAGAGATTTCATGAATTATGAAAAGACTCGAAAGTTATTACTTTATTACCTTACTGATTAAAAACGTACAAGTGATGCTACTTGTACGTTTTTTGTTCATAAAATATTCAATATTAACAACTTGTCCATGTAGGTATTTTAACGAGAAAAAAGAAGTACATATAGAGAATGTGTGAGGGAGGAGATAGAAGTTTGTTAGCTGTTTTCCTTTCAATTCATGTCCAACTCAAATATTTCGAGTAAAATTCGCTTCTAAATGGTATTATCAAATATCAAGAAAACTAATTTAGAAACGAAGAAGGGACAGGTTTAATATGGAAAATATATCAAATGTAGATAAAGTAGAATCAATTAAATCTTTACAGTCAACAATCCGTAAACTTGAAAATGCGCTATCTCAGATGACTCAAAAAGGCTCAAACACTACTTTAGTGAAAAAAAGACTCAAAGCAGCTAGTATCGGCTTAGCTATGTTAGAAAGTATTTGGGATCAAGAAACACATCATTACACGAAAGAGGATTTAGCAGACGCTCGAAATGTTCTAATTGGTTTGCTTCCATCAATTGAAAAGATTTATGTTAAGTCAAAGCTTGGGAGTCCTCAAAGAACTCTTTTAGAAAGAAGAATAAAATCATTGGAACTTTCTATTCAAGCAATTGATCATTTTTCTAATCAATAACTTCTCTAAACACATAACTTACGACTGCTTTTATATAGGGATTCTAATGAAAAAACTACATATAGAATACTACAAAGGAGGAAGAGAGGTGACTACAATAATCAGTCCTAAGTTAGAGAAGCTTAAAAATCAATTAAAGAATGGAAACGAAAAAGCTCTTTATACTTTTTTGGATGAAATCAAGTCAAATCATACACCACTAGTAGAACAATGTCCTATAGATAATCAGTATAAACTTATAACGTATATATGGTTAGGTGATCAAAATACTGAAAATGTTTATGTAGTCGGTAGTTTTCCTGGTTGGGATCTGTCTGTAAATCAATTACAACGATTGTTACAGACAGATATTTGGTATGTAACGTTTAAGACGAATAAGAGTTTTATTTCAACGTACTATTTTTCAGTAAACGATGTTTTCGAAAATGATTGGATAAAGCGTAGTGAACAGTACGAAATAGACCAATTTAATCGAAATACATTTGGAGAAGGTACCAATAAAGCGTCTGTGTTAAACATAGGAATGGAGGTGCAATATAGCAGTCGTTTTCCTTCAAATGATTATCCATCCGGAAAGATTGAAACATATTCTTTTTATAGTTCGATTTTAAATAACACACGTAAAATTCATATTTATACGCCTCATGATTATTCTCACACTTCACATCTTCAAGAACTTCTCATTGTATTTGATGGGAATTCATTCATTAATGACCTTTCAATCACAAAAACACTTAATTATTTAATTTACGAAAAAGAAATCCCATCGTGTATTGCTGTTGCTATAGATCCTGTTGATCGATTAGAAGAGCTAACTTATAACGATAAAATGAACGCATTTTTAACGAAGGAATTACTTCTGTGGATTCAGGCTAAGTATCGTGTGCATAAAGAAGCGAAACATACAACAATTGCAGGTTTCAGTCTTGGTGGCCTAGCAGCTTTTTATGCAGCACTTCAAAATCCGCATATTTTCGGGAATGTGTTGTCAATGTCTGGATCTGTACATTGGAAAAAAGATGGTTATGAAAATCAAATTCCTTGGATTGAAAATCAAATTTCATCAATAGATTCTAATACGACTCATCTCTATTCTTACATAGCAGTAGGTGAACTTGAAAACGAATCTCTTTTAACGGCCAATAGGCGCCTATATAAAGCTTTAAAAGAAAATAGATACCAAACCACTTATGAAGAGTTCCAAGGCGGACATGACGGTATTTGGTGGCGAGAAAATTTGTTTGACGGGTTGAAAGCTTTAAAACTTACAAAAAACACACTATAAAATAAAAAGGAGAGAGAATCTATGAATCAAGAAGAACTAGATAAGAAACTAAAAAAGCAAGAGATTTTAGTAAAAGATGAGAAAGTTTGGTCCTATACATATGAGGATCATATTAGTTCTATCATTAAAGAAGCAGAAAAGAAAGGGTCTTTTGATAATATGCCTGGTAAAGGGAAACCTCTAAATCTAGATAAAGACCTTTCGTACAATCCTGAAAAGCAACTGTATAGAACGTTAAAGAATAATCATGTTTTACCAAGGTGGATTGAGCTTTCAAAAGAAATTGATGATTTAAAAGAAAAGCTAAAAGAAAATACAAATACTGCAGAAGCAGCGAATTTAATTCGAACTATTAATAAAAAGGTTTTAGAACATAACCTACTTTGTCCACCAAGTGCGCAAAAAACGAGGGTGAAAACGGACTTTTAACAATTTTTCATGAAGCTATCTCTTGCTATATAATTAAGTAAGGCATTTTCAATTCATTATGAAAGGGAGGCAAATGTGATGAAAAATACGTATCAACTTCAAATTCCGAAAGAACTAGAACAGTATCGTACTATTTTAGAAGAAAGTGTGAAACCGTATATTAAAGTGACTGGAACGAAAGCAGAGACAACTCTTTTTGAGAGTAAGTTTGGTGGTTATCCGTATTTACCTATAGATCAAGAGCATCCTAAAGATTCAAATGGACAACCTATGATGTTACTTGCACAGCTAAACTTTGAAGAAATTCCGCATGTTGAATATATGCCTCAAAAGGGAATGTTACAGTTTTTCATAAGTACTGATGATGAGCTTTATGGAGCAGATTTTGATCATCCAACAATCCAAAAAGACTTTCGAATTATTTATCATTCTACAATTACTGAAGATTTAAATAAGGTAATTACTGATTTTAGTTATTTAAACATTTTAGAAATAGAAGACTTTATCATACCTGAAGCAGCAAAATTACAATTTGAATTAGATTATCAACCCATAACATCTAGAGATTATCGATTTGAAAAGATGTTTAGTGAGGATATTGATTGGGAAGAAATTGTTGATGAAGAAAATAATACAGAATTAGGCGAACTGTATGATGATTTATGTAAAGATTTCGGACATAAAATTGGTGGTTATCCATTTTTTACACAGACAGATCCAAGGGAATGGGAAGAAAAATACCAACAACATGATATATTATTACTACAAATCGATACAGACGACTCATTAAATATTATGTGGGGAGATTCTGGTGTTGCTAATTTCTTTATTAAAAAAGAAGATTTGTTAAATCTAAATTTTTCCAATGTTATTTACAACTGGGATTGCTACTAAAAAGATATAAATGAAATATTAGCAAGCTAAAAAATCTTCCTGAAGGTGAGGGAGATTTTTTTATGTTAAAAATAAACGTTATGTTAACTAGAGTGTAAGATAATACGAATAATAAAAGTCAAGCGTAAATAACAGAAATAACAAGAAATAATGTAAAGTTGTAAAACGTGTGTAAATAGCAATAAATTTATAAAGTACAACATAAAATAAAATTATTAATTTATATTTTGTAAAAAGATTTTTCCGCATAAAAAAATTGTTACTGATCAAAAATGTTTTTGATTCGTTAAATCTTAATCAATAATCGATTAAGATTTGCTGTGATGAATTTATAAATAAAAAAAAGATAAAAAACTGTATAAATGCGTTTAAAGAAGATTTTATGTGAATCTCACTAAAAATCTCTGTTTCGTCTCATTAAGTATAGTTTACTTGGGTTTTGATACCTGATGTTACTTTGTTTCTATAACTGCCTATAATATATATTATGTTAACTTACTAAAAATAATAAACTTATTAAATGTTAGTTTTAGGTGTTATGCTCCCCTTTTTCACTGAATTAGTAATGTGTGACTGATTGTGTAGTTATTCGCTTTATCCGCTATATAAATTAGACTTTAAATAATAAAAATACGTTTTTAAAATTAGTTTGCTACAGCAATTGCTTCAATTTCAATTAATAAGTTATCGTTAATTAACTTTCTAACTTCGACAGCTGAACTTGCTGGTGGATTATTAATGTCAATGTATTGATCTCGAATATCTCTAACAATGGCCATTTGAGAAATGTCTGTTAAGAAAAATGTTAGTTTTACTACATCATTGAAGTTTAAGTCTGATGTTTCTAATGCGCTTTTAATATTTTCGAAAACTTGTCGCGTTTGTGTAGCTAAATCACCAATGCCAACTATTTGACCATCAGTATTGATCGCTACTTGTCCAGATATATAAATTGTTCGTTTAGTGTTACTAACTTCGACAACATGTGAGTATCCAAAAGTTGGTGGCATCGTTTCTGGATTGATAAATTTCTTTTGCATGGCTCTTCTCCTCTTTAAATATCTTGTTTTCTTTATATTAGATTTTAAATTCAGGTTTTACCGTTCAGCTGCTACATTTGTAAAAGTATATTAACACTTTAATTTAAAGTTATTGATGGATTATGTACGTTTGATTTTTTGGGGTGCTTGTTATAATTACACCTTGTTTTATTAATTCTTCAGTTACTTTTGTATAGAAAAAGTGATACCACCAGATAAAAAACTCTTCATAAGTAATTTCTTTTGAGTATCTGCTGCCGGCAAAGTATTGTTTTAAAAGTTTATCGTTTTCATTAAACAATAAGACTAAATCTTCACTGATTGTGTTTGCAATTTCGTTAAGCGTAGATAAGTCTGTTCTTTTAAACACCGGGATAACAGGTTGTGAATTTTGATATAAGCCTAATTTTTCGTAAACTACGTTTAAATGTAAGTCTTTTTGTCTATCTGCTGCTACGAAACCTTTTACTAATTGCTTTTTCTTATAATTAATATCAGTATTAGTGTTTTGAAAATATTCTTCAAATATTTCGTTGTTTGCTGTTATTAAATTTAATGTTGAATATCGAGAATTTCCATAAAGACCAATTTGAACTTCTCCTAAATCTAAATATGTATTACCATACATCCCGAAAGCCTCTATATCTGTTAGTTCTTGTTCTTGAATAGCATAATAATATCGATTCTTATTTCTTAAAGGTCGTTTCTTTTTTAAATAGTTTCCTTCAATGTAATTTATTTGTCCAAAATCTAATAACACACCACTATACAATAAAAGACTATAAGATTCTCTAGATAAATGATTAAACGTGTCGATTCTTTTTGAAATATCTTCAATATGACTTGAATGATTTTCAATGATCTTAAGTGTTGGTTTAATTAGAGGTTCACAAAGGTTATAAAGCTTTTCTCCTTCACAAGCTGTTATAATCATACACGTTGGATAGTACCTCCCTCCTATTTGTTTCAATAGCCCCTCTGCTTCTAATAAATTAACGAGCTTTTCAAATTCATCATTCGTCCAATTTAACATCATTTTTATAGCATTTGACTCAAAACCAAGATGAATCAATACAAGTAAATATTGAAGTTTCGTTCCTTTTATTTTTATAGATGGTGAATTATCTCCAGATGAAATCATTTTAGTTTCATAAGCTGTATGTAATATATTCTCCGGACTATTATTAGTGGGCATTTCATATTCCCTCCCTTACGAGTAAATTTATTGTAAAATCTATGTATTTACTAAGTTCTATAAACGAAAATAAATATCCTCTAATAATATCAAGTTAGAAACCTTAGCATAGATATACTAAGGTTTCTTGCATTTTTATAATGAATGAATTCTTTCATAGTCTTTTTTAAATTGATTATCATTTTTTAACCAACGTTTAAAAGTGGATTCGCTTATTTTTAAATTAGAGCAAGCTGTAGCACTACATTTATTTTTCATATATTCTTTAAGGAAATTTTGTTTTCTTTGTTTAACGGCAGTTTGAGTTTGTTTTAATTTTCGGTCTTGTAATTGGTCTAAACTCAGACTTTCTTTCTGAAACACTTCATATTTTCTATGCAAATAAATATCTTTGTCTTTATAAATCCAATTTGAAAATAGTTGTATTGATCTTCTTCCAGATAAAATAACGCGATAATGTTTGTTTTGTTTTAGTAAATCGACTCGTAAATTGCGATTTTGAAGAATTTGATGTAAAGAATTCATAAAGCTATATGATCCTCCTACAAAGCTTACTGTATAAGTTTCATACTTGACGTAACCATCCCCATCAAAATACCCTCGCACAAAATGATGTAAATATTCTTCTGGTACAAAAGGAAATTCAATGTTAAAAGATTTACATGGATTAATTCCATGTATGTTCATAAGGTCGTCTTTTATTGTTTTGCTATTAATGTTTAGCATATATACGCCGGTCTTTTTGTTTTGGTAAAGTGGCTGGTTTGTTTTTAGTTCTTTTTTTATGTCTACTAAAATATAACTTTCTTTTTGTGATATACTGACGCATTGATTTTCTTTTGGTATAACACCGTCAGCTGCTATAAATCCTAAAATATAAGCCATGTTATTTGACCACGTTTTAAAATAATCTTCTGCTATAGCATACTTCCTCTTCCAACTCCCTATAGCACGCCTTGGAACGTTATTGTCTGTTAAAACCATACGTATATACCTAGCAGACACATTGGCAAGCGTAGCTATTTCTGAGGTACTCTTCCCTTCTGTATATAGCTGAGTTATTTCAGATTTCGATAGTTTACATTTTGATTTCTTTTTTCTCTCTATTTGCACTTACATCCTCTCCTTTCTTTTACTAATTAGAGACATATTTTCTTCTTTAACATACAACGAAACGTATGTTCTTTGTTACTTGTAAGAAGAAATTTACTAAATTAAAACAATTTACATTTACTTAGTATTCGTTTTATCTGCTGCTGCATGGTTTTTATTTTGTATATAAAAATAATGAATTTGACAAATTTATTAAATGTACTGCAATTACGGTGAAAGATAAAATGATTTCGTTTAAACTACAAATAGCCACAGTTTGGAGATGCCTCTTCCCCGTTTCCTCTGTTTAATAGTAAACGTTATAGTGGTGCTTTTTCTTTAGAGCATGAAGATCTTCAAGAGATTGATGCAAAATACGGTCCATTCGATCTTACGTTAATGGAATGCGGGCAATATGATCCAAGGTGGTCTGCAATTCATATGTTGCCTGAAGAAACAGTACAAGCTCAGAAACAGTACAAGCTCATATTGATGTACAAGGAGAATTACTTCTTCCAATTCATTGGGGTGCTTTTACATTAGCGTTACACGAATGGAGTGACCCGATAGAACGTGTTACGAAAGAAGCTAACCGTTTAGGAGTTAAAATTACAACGCCTCAAATTGGCGAATCTATTACGTTAAAATCTACAGACTATCCTAGGTATGCTTGGTGGCAAAAAGTCTAATTATAATAAAAAGCGAATCTGTCTTATATAAAAGATTCGCTTTTTACTTATTGATTATAATGTATCGTTGACAAACTGATTAAACTTGTCTATTTCTTCAACAAATGGATTATGATTACTTTCTTCAAATTTAGTTAATGTTGCGTTCGGGATTAAATTTGCTATTTCACGAGAAAATATGTAGGGACATTGCGCATCATGCTTACCACAGTATATAAAACTTGGGATTTTTACGAATTTAAGTTTCTGACGAACATCATAATCTTTATATTCAACTTGTCTAAAATAATTTAACCGATTGCCAACTGTCTTTCCGCTATTCGGCAATTTTAATGCCTCTTCAAGCTTTTCTTCAGAATAAAAAGACATAAGTGCCCACTCTCTACTTAATGCTTTTCTTTCTTCTTGTACTGTACTATCATCATTTAATGCATTCATAATTGATACGATTCTATTAAATTTTACATTTTTACTACAGTATATACTATCTTTATGAGATGCATATTCCTTGCTCGCCGCTGCGCCACCAACAATTATTTTCGTTAAACTTTCTTGTGCTTCAGTCGCATATACAAGAGCTAACATCCCTCCTGTCGAATGACCAGCAAACCCCCACTTATTAATATATAAAGCTTCTCGAATCGCTTCTAAATCTTTAATCGTTTCGGTCATACTATATTCAGAATCAGTTTTAGCCGAATCTGAATTGCCACATCCCTTTAAGTTAACTAAATAAACACTATAATGGTCAGTAAATGGGTTTGCAAAAGTATTTCCATTATCATTATACTCACTATACAAATGAGTAACGCAAAGTGGAGGTCCTTCTCCCTTTTGAAAATATTCAAACTTTCCTCTTGGAGTTTTGATAATATTTGTTGTCCACATATCGAATCTCCTATCTGAAATTTTCATTTTCTCTTAGTTTGTTATTTATAAGCGAATAGTATTATATAAAGAAGTAAGTAACCTATCCTGCTTAACTAATTTCTGATTCCTATAATTTATTAATTTATGATTAGATAAAATAAAATTATGCTCTAATATGAATTCATTGTGGAGCACTTCAACTAAAAATTTAGGTATCATCTCTCCTACGCCGTAATTATAATCACTAAGAATCCAAGAAATCTCTTTCCAATCTAGAATTCCTTCTGAGACTTTTTTTGGAGTGTGATATATAAATTCATGAAGTAACTCTACTAGATAAACATACATTCCGCCAGAATATGAAGAATCCTCCCATTTAATAATGCCTTTAAATTGAATTTGATCATGCGTAACTTTTATATTAGTCTCTTCTTTTATTTCACGAATCACATTTTCTAACGGTGTTTCTCCTTTTTCTATCTTTCCTCCTACCCCGTTCCACAATCCTTTTACAGGGTCATATTTTCTATTTAGCATAAGTATCTCTTCATTTCTTTTTATAAAACATAAAGTGTGCTTGTACATAATGTGATTCCTTCCTCCGTTTTTAATAAGCTCTAACTGGAGATATAAGATGGATTGCTGCACATTGTGTCCCTGCTTCAATTAATATTGGTCTCATAGAACCGCTGAAACTTAAAGTAACCGTTTCTTCTTTTATTGCCCTTAAAGCATCCAACATAAATCGTCCATCGAAAGATATATTGAATTGTTTTTCACCTTGAATTGCATCTATCTGTTGTGTCTCAGATATTTTTCCAATCTGAGAAGCATTAGAAGAAATTTGAATTGTAGATTCGTTTACAATTTCTAAGTTAACATTGTTATTTGCCCATTCACTTGCTAATAAGCTTGATCGATCTACCCCTTGTAACATTCTTTGTCTATCTATGTTAATGACGGTTTGAAATTCATTTGGAATGAGAGTAGAAATATTAGGATATTTCCCTTCAATTAGTCGTGAATATAACGTAGTTGTGCCGAATGTAAAAATAATGTGACTTTCTGATAGATAAATAGAAACGAATTCTAAATTGCTGTTCATTAATTTTAAAAGCTCATTAATGGTTGCACTTGGTACAATACAATTCGCTTTCATATTAGTAGAAATTAATGTTTCACGTATAGCTAGTCTATGAGAGTCAGTTGCAGCGCATATTAATTTGTTATGGTCTAACTCGATATGTACTCCAGTAAGAACGGGTCTAGATTCATTTTTCGCTACTGCAAAGACTGTTTGTTTAAACGCATCAATCAATTGTTTTGTTTCTATTTGTATTTCTGCATGATCGTCTATTTGTGGTACGTTAGGAAATTCATTCGCTGGAAAGCCATTTAAGTTTAATGTGATTTCTTCTGATTGTATGGTAATTGTTTGCTCATTCTTACTTTTTATTACTATATCGCTTGGCATTTTCTTTATAATTTCAATGAAGTATTTTGCAGGTACAACAATTGTTCCTGCTTTTAAGGTAGTCGTAATTTGTTCGTCATCCATGGAACTAGGGATGAATTTTTCGATGAAAATATTTGAATTACTTGCGATTAAAGTAATTCCAGATTGATCTGCAGTTATTTTTATACCGGATAGTATAGGAATTATAGCTTTGGTAGATATTGCTTTACTTACTTCTGAAAGTGCTTGAGTGAAATGTTTATGATTAACGATAAACTCCATTTTTTCCCCGCCTTACATGAAATGATAGTTTTATGAAGATTGATGAATGATTGTTCCGTTAAAAAAGTAAGGTACTGTTTCTTTCCTTTGTAATATATTTAATAAGTGTTCTGGTATACGTAAATGCGGTTCTGCTCTATGTAATTCCATCCAAGTAATCTCTTCAATTTCTTTTGGCCTTGTTATATTTGTTTCCCCGCCGATTATTTCACCTAAAAAATTAAAGAATATTGCATGGTGTCCTCTCTCCTCGAAAAAAGCTTCGCTAATGTAACAAATACCCTTTACAGTTATATGTAGACCGGTTTCTTCTTTCACTTCCCGAATTACTGCCTCTTCTAACGTTTCTCCCAATTTAACCGCGCCACCTGGTAGTGTGTAATAAGAACCATTCTTCCCTTTGTTTTTAACCATTAAGATCTTTTCGTTTGTTTTATCGTATAAAAGTGCATATGTAACATTTACTTTCTTCATCTAAGTCCACCTCTAATAATGGGAATTTTCTATCTTTGTTACATTCTACCATTTAATCGTTTTAAAATATAAAAAAATTAATAGAGTATTTCATTTATCTACCCTTAGTAAAGGTAATAATTGATCCCCCTTCATTTCTAAATAAAAAGAACGTATTTTGAAAGTAATTATTCAACGTACGCTCTTTATGATTTGATTGATTCATTTTGGGATTCTATATATTTTCTAACCTTTTTTCCAAATAGTATCGATTATGCCCTTTAGGGTGATCTTCACTTACTCCAATTACTTTATATCCATGTTTTTTATAAAAAGCAGGTGCCTGAAAGCTAAAAGTATCTAAATTGATTAGGCTACACTCTTTTTCAAGTGCAAATTCTTCAATAAGTTTTATTAACTTGGTTCCATAACCTTCGTGTCTATATTCTTCAGAAACCCATAAGAAATCAACATGTACGTGGTGCCAAAATGTAATTCCAGTTATTCCGCCTACTATTTCTTCATTTTCATTTTTCACTATAAAACTAATTTTTTCTGAAGGCTTTTTCTCTTCATCTGAAATATATTTTTGATTATATTCAATTACTTTTTCTCTTATGTAATCACTATCTTCTTGGACCCATTGTTTTACTATTTTCATTTTAATTATCACGCTCCTTTTAAAGTATCTATTCAATTTAATAATCGTAATATCCTGTCTAACTTAATTGTCGTAGTGCACTGTTTCATTTCACTAAAATTTAAAAAAGCCGTACTACATTTTATTTGTAGTACAGCTTTTTACCGCGTTTGATTCTTTTTACTTAAAACTTCCGTTAGTTTGAACGTATTAGTACAATAATTCAATTGTATTACTGCGAAAAAGAATGAACATTCCTAAACCAATTAGAACAATTGGAACGATAATATGACAATTTCTCTCAAGTACTTTAGCTAAAATAGGAGCTCTTAACAATGTGTAGCTAATAAAACACCATATTGCTATCATGCAAAAAAAGATAATTAATGTAACAAAATTTGCTTCCAAGGATTGACTAGTGAACATTGGTATATAAATTGAGATATTATCAGCTCCATTAGCTAATGTAATCGCAGCTACTTTAAATAATGAGCCAGAAGTGTTATCAATGACTTCATTACTTTTGTTAGAACGAAGCGAGAATAGTCCTTTAATCCCCATATAAATTGGCACGAATCCTAATAATCCGATCCACGATATAGGAATGAAAAAAGAGCTTAAGGAACCAATAATACTTAGAAAAATAATTACACTAAACCCCAAATATTGTCCAATAACAATATAAAGTTCTTTTATCTTAGTTTTCCCCTGGAAAGTTCTATCTTCTTCCTTACATACTCCTGTCTTTACTTGTGAAAATAAAACAAGGAGTATAAAAATATCATCAATATTTGTTGAAGTAAATGCAATAAAAGAAGAAATTATAGTTATAACCAAAATAAGCCAACTACCTTTATAATGAAATGTATGCCTACTAGCGAAGCGGATTAACTGTAGTTTTTTATCAATATTTTGATTCTTTTATAAAACAATATGAATATTTTACTTATCTGCTACTTGATTCGTTAATAAACCACTTTATTGCTTCTAAAATATTAAGTAAGTGTATTCTTCCTACACAATGGCTAAAAAGGGAAAATCAAATGTTGTGTAATATAAAAAGAGCCCTTTATGAGGACTCTTTTTAAACTTAAGCTACTTTTCGATATAAATGTTGTGTTTCTTTTTTCTTTTCTGCTTTTGGTGGACGAATTAAAATAGATATAACGAAAGAGATAACAGAAAGTACGCCGATTATAATAAAGGTTGGTTCAAATCCTCCAAGAAGCGCCCCGATGAATGATCCTGCAAGTGCACCAAATCCGAAACCTTGGTATACAATCCCATAATTTGTACTATGATTTTTCAATCCGAAGAAATCTCCAACAATAGCTGGGAATATAGTGATATTACCGCCAAAGCAAAAAGCAACACTTGCTACACATGCGAAATATATGCCGTAATTTAGCGGAATGAAACTTAATGTAAAGACTGACAATCCAATGATAATAAACGTTGCAGAAACGATTTTCATTCGACCTATTTTATCTGATAACGTTCCAAGAACAATACGACCTACTGTATTAAAAATTGCAATCATTGCAACGGCGTTAGCGGCAGTTGCTGCGCTAAGTCCAACGAGCTGCACTCCGATATCTTTTACCATACCGATTAAATATAGACCGCCCATACACGATGTGAATAGCATAAAAAACAAAAGATATACTTGTTTCGTCCGCATCATTTCACGCGGATTATAGTCATTGTGTAATGTTTCCGTTACAGCATTACTTACAATTGCCTCACGTAAGAAGAACGATCCAATTAATACTAAAAGCAAAACAATAATGCCCCAATATAAAAAGGCTTGTGATACACCAAGGCTGTCGATCAGATTTCCGTTTATATATCTAAAGATTAAGCTGCCCATTCCATATGCTGATACAGATATACCTGAAATAAGCCCTTTCCGATTCGGAAACCATTTAATTAAATTAGATAGTGATGTGATATAAGCAGTTCCATCGGCATAACCAACTACTACACCAGCTAATAAATATAGTAATGGTAAGGAGGAAACTTGTGAACTTAGTATTAAACCGAGTCCCAGCACAATCCCTGCAGTAGCGATGAGTTTTCGAAGCCCTAATTTTTGCTGTAACTTTCCTGCAAATAATGTTGAAAATGATAAAGAGAAGCTTGTAATGGAGAAAGTTATAGCAACTGAATTAAGGTTCCATCCAAACTTACTTACAAGGGGCTGATTAAATAAACTCCATGTATAAATTGTTCCAAGGCCAATTTGAACAATGATTGTACCTAGAACAATTAGTAACGGATTTATAGAAGTTTGTTTCATACTAACTGTCCCCTTCTTTTATCGTGACATGAATTTTCACAGTTAGTATAACCATCATAAAAAGCAAGATACTGCATGAAAAATGGAAATTGAATTCATGTACACAAAAAGACACTCCGTTATGAAGTGTCTTTTTGCAGGTTATATTAGGTTTACTTAAAGAAAGCTTTGTTAAGATAAGACATTTTCAAATGCTTATGTATATAGAGTACCAAAAGTTTTCAATCATGTGATGGGACTTAAGATGTATTTTTGATTCATCATATGGTCGGATAAACGAAAAATTAATATTCAATTTCATCAAAATCTTTCGGCTGCGGTACCGTTTGCATATTAGCTGCATCTTTTGGATCGCTATAGATCGCATTTTGCTCTGTATTTACATCTTTTATATTTTGCTTTTTATTTTTGTTCACTTTATCTTTCACTTTCAATCACTCCTTTTTGTTATAGGAGTAATTATGCCCTATTACTGTTACGAAATGTATCAACGACTAAATTACTAAATTCACGTAAATAATATAAATAATTATCACCGCCGTAGTTGTATCTTTTATTATACATTTTCGCAACAACTACATTATATTCAGGTATTACTAATATAGTTGGTCCCGTAATTCCTAATATCTGATACGAGCCTTTTGGTACACGTTCGCCTAGTTCACTTAATTGTGCAGGTTCATTTTGAACGAACCAAAACAAGCCATTTTGTGGTAGCTCTTTATTTGCATATGTTGGACTCTGCAAACTCGTAGCGATTTTTATAACTTCTTTTGGAACAATTTGTTTATCATCTATCATACCTTGATTTAAATGAAGGTTGCCCCACTGTGCAAATTCTCTAGCGGAGACAAACAGATTTTTTTCAGTACCGTCATCTACTGTACCAATTTCACTAATTGCGTCTTTATTTGGATCATCAACAACTGCAACTAAATTATCATCTTGCTGTATTCTCCATCCTGTTTCTTGGAAATTAGCAGGTTTAAACACACGCTCTTTTAACAATTCAGGAAAACTTTTGTTATATAGCTGATAAATAAGACGTGTCATCATTCTTACATTAATATCTCTATACGCCCATCCTTGCCCCGGTTCAAATTCACGAAAAATTATCCCGTCATTCGTTTCTTCTAATCCGTGCGAATGTGTTACTAAATGTCTTATCGTCGTTTTACTAAGCAATACAGGATCAAAGTCTTTAAAATATTTTATCGCTTCATCATCAATAGAGTTTATTTTCCCCTCGTAAAGCGCATACGCTATCATTAATCCTAAATAACTTTTTCTAGTAGAAGCAACGTTAAATTGTGAAGATGCTGTTACTTTCTTGCTTGTAGATGTATTTGAGTGATAGCCACTATAATGCTCCAGTACAATTTTGTTATCTTTCATTATGCAAAGCGCTGCTGCAGAGCTATGGTTTTGTTCTTTTATATTTTCTACCCAAGAAATCAACTTATCATATGTATACAAATAAATCCCCCTTAATACACATAAAAATTACAGCTTGAAAGAAAAGTGCAAAATAGTTTTCACACCTTTCCTTCAAGCAAAATATCTTTGATGTTCTATACTTAAATGATCCACCAGTTCCAGCAATTAAAGCAACCGAAACATCCAGCGCATCCTATGCATCCGCCGCAACGACCTGCACAACCACCACATCTGCCGCCACATCCGCCACAGCGTCCACCACAACCTCCGCATCCGCCGCAACGACGTGCATCGTCTTGAATGTAGTAGTATGGATATTGACTTTGTTGTTGATCCCAATACACAACATTACCAGTTTGATAATCATTAAGGTTTAATGATTGTAGTTCTTGTTGAAACTGATTCATTATGAAACCCCTCCATTTATAAATATAAATTCCGTCCACATATTGAAGTTAATAAATTTTAATAAACAAAGTAGAAACAAATGGCTATATACTTGAATACGTACATCAACAAAATATGAACTTACACTAGGTGATGTACCTTGTTTTTCAGCCTATTTTCTTAATCACTTTTTGCTGGACGAATTTATTATTAATAGAGGTTTTTAAAAATTACTAATCCAACAGTTTAGTAGTTCATCACTTAATTTTCTTTCTAGTAACTCTTTAACTGAAGGTTCTGGCATGATTTTATAAGTATGTAAAGCTTCTTGATTATAATCTATCCAGTGAAACGCCAAATGAGATTCTTTAGATTTTGGTATGAAATCAATATGTAGCTCTTGTGAATCTATCTCAAAAATATGATTGATTTCATGGTGAAGAACTTCTCGATCTTGCCATCGGTTTTCTATGACTCCTAAAAATTGTTTTATACTACAATTTACTCCGAGCTCTTCCCTTAGTTCTCTTATTAATGCATTCTCAGCTGATTCGCCAACTTCAACATGACCACCTGGTAAAAAATAGTGATGGCCAATATATTCAGCCACTAACAATTTTTTATCCTTAATCATAACAGCTCGTACAATATGATGAAATTTATTTTTCAATTGTTATTCCTCCCATTCATTTATTTTATATTTGATTAAAATAGTCATTTAATATCGGGATAATATAAATCATAGGTGTTTCATACGGATGAATTTCGTTAATAACTTCAAGTGCATCCTTTACAAGATCCCGTTTGCACTTTATTTCAATTTTACATTCTTGCCCTTCACAAATCTGACCAATTTCCCCGTTAAAAGGTGATGCGCCTTTTAACGGTCTCCAGTATCCTTTCACAGAACTATAGGACAGACAATGATCATATTCTCCCGTTTTACAAGCACCAATTTTATTTAACTCATTCCTCAACATTTCAATGTATTCTTCAGGGATAAATACTTCAATTTTGACTTCAGTAAATTGCATAATTCATTTCACACCTTTGCTACATAATAATTAAACGAATAAACGATAAACTTCCTCACCATCATAATCATGTCCCAATGGTTGGAAACCGTAACTTTCATATAATTTCTTTGCAGAGATATTATCTTTATGTACTGTTAATCTAATTTCTTTACACGCCTTAAACGTATTTTTTATTAAATATATACTTTCTTGTAATGCCGCTTTTCCATAACCGTTACCTTGCTGCTTTTGATCGATAATAAATCCGTTTATCCAATACATATCAGTTGTTTCTTTTACAACAGCATGCATAACAAAACCAACCATTAGATCGCCATTGTATATCGCAAATGGTTGGTATTCTACAGCGTCCCCATCTGGTTTTATATATACTTTAGCAAGTGAAACTGCTACAGATGGAACGAATTTCGTCTGATTATCTTTAACTTGCAGCTTTAAAGCATCTTCCCAATTCTCTCTCGTAACAACCTTTAACTGGATATTCAATATTTTAAACCCCTTTATTAAGAATATATTTACATATTCAACGTAGTGAAATAATTCCCTGTTTCTTAATTATAAAAAACAGGGAATTATCATTTCTAAATAGAATTTATCCAGTTATATCGTTGTACTTTTCACTTCGAATATCTTTCTTTAATGATACATGCGCTATTAAAACTCCAAGTATAGTAATTACTCCACCAACTACCGAAATAAAAGTAGGTACTTCACCTAACCATACCCAAGCTATAAAACAAGCAATTACTGGCGTTAAATATAGAGAGCTTGTTGCCTCGGAAGCACCAGTATGAGATATAATATAGGCCAATGCAATATACGGGAGTACTGTTGGAAATAAACCTAAATATATAACGCTCAAATTCACTTCAAGAGGAGCCACCAGTATTTCTTGATACATTCCCGGTAAGAAAATAAGCATACATACAGTACTAGATAAAATTGTATATATGGTAAATGGCAAGAAGCCGTACTTTTTTAAGTACGATGTTTGAAAAACGAAAAATAGACTTTCTGAAACGGCTGCTAATAATATAAATAATCCCCCGCTATTAAATTGAATAGACCCCCCTTGACTAAATGATATGAAAGCAATTCCTATAAAGCTAATTACACCACCGATCCATCCATTTGCTTTCATTTTTTCATTAAAAAAAACAAAAGCAAGAACTGCCGTTACTATAGGAGTAACTGAAACGATTAAACTTGCCGATCCAGCATTTACTGTTTTTTCACCATAGTTTAATGCAATGTGGTAAAAAGTAAATCCTAAAGCACCAAATAAAAAAATCGCTGGAATATCTTTTAGATTAGGTAATCGTAGTTTGTATAAAAACGAAAACAAAAGAAGTATGAATGAAGCGATTAACAAACGAAGTAAAGTAAGATGTTCAGGTGTGTAAGATTCAAGGCCCATACGAATTGCCGGAAAGGCCGTTCCCCAAATTAAAATTGTAAAAGAATGAGCACATATAATTCGATAATCCCATTTTTTATAATTCATGTTTTCTCTCCCCCTTCAAACCAACCACTTTATAATTACCAATTATTTCTTCCCATCATATTTAATAGTTGATACAATGTCTTCAACCAGTTTTTTATCGTAAAAACCAACCACTTGGCATTTTTCAAGTGAGCGAAGGAGTTTTTTGATGACCACTAGTAAAAAACTACCTAAGTATCAGCAGATAGTAGACTATATGAAAGAAAAAATTGAAAATGGAGAATGGCCTATAGGAAGTAAGATTCCTAGTCAACGGCAGTTAGCGAAATTATTTCAAGTAAATCGTAGTACTGTAATAACTGCACTAGATGAACTTATGGCTGATGGATTGATTCAAGGGAAAATTGGAGCAGGAACAATTGTAACGAATAATACATGGTCATTATTAGCAACAAATCCACCACCTGATTGGAGTGAATATGTAAAGGCTGGTATTCATAAACCAAGCAAGTTAATGGTACGAGAAATAAATGAAGCAGAAGCAAATAACAAACTTATCCATCTTAGTAAAGGCGAACTTTCTCCTCATCTTTTTCCATTAGAAACGATGCAGTCCATTATGAAGAAAGTAAGTGAGGAATTAGACTATTTTGGATATGAGGAACAAAAAGGGTTTTATCCGTTACGTGAAGCAATAAGTAAATACGTAAAATCATTTGGAATACATGCATCACCGGGTTCCATATTAATCGTCTCGGGTGCATTACAAGCATTGCAATTAATATCAATTGGTCTTTTACATAGAGAGTCTACCGTTTTACTTGAACAACCTTCTTACTTATATTCACTTCATGTATTTCAATCAGCAAATATAAATCTATCTGGTATATCTATGGATCCTCACGGTATATTACCTAACGAGTTATTAAAACGAATTAAATACAGTCAGAAGAAAAACATCTTATATTCAATTCCTTGTTTTCAAAATCCAACAGGTATATTAATGTCTAAAGAGCGGAGAAAAGAAATATTAAAAATATGTGAAAAGGAACAGTTACCTATTATTGAAGATGATATTTACCGCGAGTTATGGATTGATGCACCGCCCCCAGATCCTTTAAAATCGAGAGATAAACATGGACATATATTATATATTGGTAGTCTCTCTAAGACGCTTACCCCAGGACTTAGAATTGGATGGGTTATCGGTCCAGAACCCGTTATTGATAGATTATCAGATATAAAAATGCAAACAGATTATGGATCGAGTTCATTATCTCAAAGAGTTGCTGCTGAATGGATAAATAAAGGATTTTATGAGGAACATGTTGCAAACGTAAGAATTAAACTAAAAGAACGAAGACAAATAATGATACGAGCTTTACATAAGTATTGTGCAGATATTGCCACCTGGGATATTCCTAGTGGTGGATTTTTTATATGGCTAAAGGTAGTACCTAGCATTCCGATGAAGAAATTATTTTCAAAGGCACTATCAAAAGGGATTCTATTAAACCCGGGACGTATCTATGAAGAGGAATCAGATCGATACATTCGTTTATCATATGGATATGCTTCTCCAGAGCAAATGACTAACGGTATTAAATTGTTAAGCGAATTAATTCGTAAGTTAATGACATAATAAAAACTCCTCTTTTTCCATAGAGGAGTTTTTGTGTATTTTATTTACCACAACCGCATTTCCTGCCCCAACACAATAAGTCCTTCATAAGGATCCCCGTCAATGTTTAATACTTGAGCAAAAGCAGGTTCTGTTTTTAAACCGTTCTCTTTTAAGCGAATAATTTCTTCTCTTATATGTGGATGTTGCATTAATAACATGTGCTCTACTATCATATGTCTATATGCATTTTGGTTGCGCACTGGCTTAGGCTGAGCAAATAATTCAAATTTAAAACCTTCAAATTCAAAATTTACTTTTATCGATTCAGTATTTTTAATTTTTTTCTTTTTTATTTTGAATCCTTCATAAGAGCCATATAAAGATCTCATTTCTTGTTCAAAAACATCAAAGTTATGTACTTCCATTACTATATCTAAGTCAGATTGAAGTGTGTCAATTCTTATAGGTATTGTCCCGCAAAGAATGGGACTATACAAAGCTAAATCCTCCATTATGTTTAGTTTATTCAAAACATCATATACCTTTTGTTGCTTGTCATTCCCTGATTGTAAATATGTAATAGATGTAAACATGGAAGTCTCTCCTTCATTTCACGTAATACGTGTTTCACTAAATTCAAGAAAATTTGTCCGTTTAAATTTGTTCTAAGAGTACCTTTATTTCAATATATTAAGACGAACAAACGATGTTTTTCAACTTTTCTCCTATACTGCAATACTATAAAAATAAAAAAGGAGGAATTATTATGAGCATTTTTAACATTCTTTTAACCATCCACATATTATTTGGGACAATATGCTTAATCACCGGTATTGTAGCGATGGTTGCTCAAAAGAAGAAAGGAAAACATACGGAATGGGGTGAAATATATCATGCATCCTATGTGGTCATAACCCTTACTGCAATTATATTATCCATTATAAACTGGGATAAAATCGCATATTTATTTTATGTAGCAATTTTCTCTTATGCTTTTGCGATTTATGGCTACCTTGCACGAAAAAAACGTTGGAAAAATTGGCTTCACCACCATATTAGAGGTATGTTAGGTTCTTATATTGGTGCCGTTACCGCGTTATTAGTAAACATCGGTATTCATATTCCTATTATTAATTTATTGCCGCCTATATGGTTTTGGTTTTTACCTACATTAATCGGTATTCCTCTCGTAGCCAGTGTATCAAAAAAATATAAAAAGCGTAGTTAAAATTCATTACATTTTCGTTACTTTCTGATGATTATTATAAAAAATTATACTCAATGTAATATTTTATTAATAAGTTCAAAATTGTACTGCTTTAAGTTAGTCACTTATAGCTAAATAAAAAGAATCCAATAAAAGTATTGGATTCTTCTTCTATAAACTATTACGTTAAAAATAATATCTTTTAATTAAGACTTTAATAATGAATGTAAACGATCCGGATAATTCGTAAACATCCCGTCCACTCCCCATAAAATTAGCTTTTTCATGTCTGCTTCATTATCTACAGTAAATGGATGAACTTCTAATCCGTGTTTCTTTATTTTCTTTACATAAGCTGCATCAATATATTTGTAGTTCATACCAAGACCTATGCAATATGTACTATACTTCTCTATTTCTGATTCAGTTAATTGAACTGCTTTTTTGTAAGATAGTAATTGGACTAGAGGTATATTAACATGTAAACTATGTAGCTTTTGCAAACTTTCTTCACTAAATGATTGAATAATAACTTTATCCTGTATTTCATAGTGATTGATAATTTCTAATAACTTTTCTTCCATTCCTGGATATTCATCAGGTGATTTGGTTTCAATATAATAGTTCGCGTCATGCCCAAACACTTCAATTACTTCTTCGAGTGTTGGAACTTTAGCATTTTCATATTCTTTCTTTGCTAAAGTTGGATGTTTTTCATTAAAAAAAGAACCTGCCTTTAATTGCTTTAATTCTTCTAATGTATGTTCCTTAACTAGCCCTGTACCGTTTGTAGTACGATTTACTGTTTCATCATGCATAGCTACTAAATGTCCATCTTTTGTCATTTGAAGATCAATTTCTATATAATCTGCTTTTAATTGTTGTCCTAATGTATAAGCTGGTATTGTATGTTCCGGCGCATAGGCAGAGGCGCCTCTATGTGCAATATTTTTCATGTGATTTGATTGATTAATAGCTTTCGTGTACTTAAGTTCATTTACTTTATGATAAACAAAAGTACCTATTGCTATAAAGGCGAAAATGATTGTAACGATATATATCTTTTTCATAATGATGTATTGACTCCTACATAAAAGCAATTTGGCTTGGATAATTTATTCAAATAAATGTCGATTTTCAAATACAGTCATTTGTCCAACAGATTGAAAACCAGCTTTTTTATAAATATTAATCCCATCAGGTGAAGCTTGTAATACGCATTGAGCAACGTTTAATTCCTTTGCTTCTTGCAGCAAGTAATGAAACATAGTAGAACCAAATCTTTTTCCTCTCATTTCTTCTTTCGTTGCTATATCATAAATACCAATACTATCTTGTGTACACACTAATGAACCAACCGATATGACTTCATTTTTATAAAGTCCTAAGTACAGGTTCATATTCCCACTATTCCATAAGTCGAAAGACGCAGCTTGATTGTAGAATGCTTGTACATGTATACCTTCCTCTGATGAACCAAACAAATTAGCTAACGTATCTCCAAACTTTTTAATTTGTTCTGGTGAAGATGCTTTTTGTATTGTAAAACCTACTGGCATGTTTATTGTCGGATGAATTGTATTTAATTCTGCGACCATTGCAATATTCTGTTCTGCTTCTTTTAAGTCCAGTTTTATTAATTCGCTTTTTATAGTCTGCTCGTACCTATCATCCCAAAACCAAACACTCATTGGATATTTCTTTTGATTATAGTACGCTACCTCCTTATATAATTTCTCGATATCTTCCGTTACATTATTGTTTAGTAAAGTAATGATATTAAATGTATCTGCAGGTAAACCACAGTCGACAGCAATGTAATCCTTCGTTTCTTTTACATTCATTCCCTGTGCCTGCCGCGCAATATATGAAGTTTTATATGTAAAATTATCAATTAGTAACTGTTTAAAATTCATTCATTTTGCTCCTTTCATAAAATTTGTATTCGAATACTTCAGTATTAAATATAACATATAAGAAATGCACTTATTTCTATAAAAATATCTCTTTACATCACTCTTTGCGCCCTAAAAGAATAAAAAACGATATAACGTTGTCGGAATGAAAAAAGTGGTATATAATAAATATTAACATTACTAGTAATTATTTTAGGTATTCCTAGAATAAAGGAGCGATACATATGAAAATTACTATTTATTTCGGAAGTCATGAAGACCAAGATGTTCGTACTATGGACTGTCATTTAGATGTAGAAGATACAGAAGAGATTGTTTCTGTATCATAATATAAATTGTATGGATGAACCCTCTTCCCTACAGCGTTTAAGACACCTCTTACAGGTGTCTTTTTTGTTGTTTTTTCGTCAAAAACCCTTTACTTTAGAGCGTTTTAATAGTAAAATATAAATATACGAACAAACGTTCTTTTTATTTTACTTGTACATGAAGGGATGATTTTTACAATGGCTCAAGCAAAGCGCAGAGGAAGAAAAAAGCAAACACCTATCATTTCAAATACAGGCTTTATCGGCTCTGTCTTTATTGATACATTGGAGTTACAAAAGAAATCCTATTATTTCGCCCGTAAAAAACTTCAAATTGTTCATCACGTATTAGATGGTCTATCTGGGGCAACAAGCTCTCTATTTAAAGAGCATAACATTTCAGCATACATGTCATGTGTATATTTACATAAACAAAAGAAAATCGGATTTGTTCTTTCAACGAAGCCTTTTGAACAAAGTGACGGTGTTGCTTACTTTATAAACTATTTAATCGAAAAGAATTTTTACGGTAACGAGGAAGTAGAATATCAAGAAGTATATAATACAGGTTTTATTGGTGTAGTATTCGCCGATTTATGTAGTATAGATCGTTTTAATTTCGAGTTTGAAATGGGTATGTTAACGAAATTAATGAAAGATATGATTATTCCGGTTAAAGAACTCTTTTTACGCCACAATGTACCGGCATACATTTCCACTTCTCATCTAGAGGAACAAAACAAATTAGGTTTCGTTCTATCTGTAAAACCATATGATGAACGTGCAGAAGCAGATTTATATTTTGAAGCGTATTTAAAAGAGCGCGGGTTATTTATTGGTGATGAAGAAGACGATATTGATAAGATTGTTATTAGAAAAACAGCTGAATTACGATAGATAAGCGCAGGATGATGATCCTGCGCTATTTCGATATTATTTAATTACGTTCAACACTATACCCTTTTGAATGAATTTCTAAATTCAATTTATTTGAGTAAGCCTGATTTAAAATAAGAAATACGATTCCTCCTCCAATTGGAAGCGTGTAGGATGGAATATGATTTAATAATAGACCTGATAATGCCAGTGCTATCGGCTGCATCATTTTACCTAAACTTAATCCAATACTAAGCACTCTGCCCCTATATTCATCTGGAATCTCTCTTTGCATAAAATAAATTAAAGGGATATCGATTAATGCTATCATTAACCCTAAAAAGAACATAATGGCGCAGTACATGGTCACAAATACAATTTTATTCACTTCAATACTTTTGAATAGAACAGGTGCACCTGAAACTATCATAAAAATTGCCATCATAAAACTTGTTTTTTTCAATAGATAGGAATAAGAAAAACGATTCGTTATCTTTTTTACTATTATTGCACCAACTATCATACCTATTGGAAAAGTCCCTTGGATCAAACCAAATTGTTTAGAACTAATGTTGAGAACTGTATTCATAATGTATGGCAATGGAACAGTTACAGAAAATCCTAGAAAAAAATTAAGTGAAATTAAAATACGAAATGTATTTTTTAAGCTCTCCCGCTCCATTAAGTAAGAGTATCCCGCCTTTATATCTTTCATAAAATTAATTTCCCTTATTGAACATTCCTTATTTATGTATTGCTCGCACAATTTAAAGTTGATAAACAATATGGATATAGCCGAAAGGATAAATGAAATACCGTTAATGATTATAAAAGTGTTCATCTCAAAGACTGCAAAAACAATGCCCCCTAACATAGGCCCTAGAATTAAAGATATAGAATCGATAATTTTGCTTATAGAGTTAAGACTCATTAGTCTCTCTTTAGAGACGATATTTGGTTTTGCAGCCTCTAAACCTATTACAAAAAATGTTGTAAATACTGTCATCAGAAAGGTAGTAGTATAAATGATGAATAAGTTTAACCCATAATAGTTGCTTACTATATAAACAGTTATTAATAAGCATCCGCTTAGTACATCCATACAAACGACGAGTTTCTTTTTATCAACCTTATCAACAATTACACCGGCAAATGGATTCATAACAATCATTGGAATCGTTCCTAAAATAAGCGTAATCGCGAAATTTAAAGCAGATCCGGTTATTTGTAATACATACAATCCTAATGCAAAACTATAAATAGAGCTACCGAATATTGATACTGTTTTTGCAATTGAATATAAACAAATATTCCTTAGTTCTTGGTTTCTTTTTTTATTTTCTATATGTAACCGTAAACTTGTCATAACTTTTCCCCCTGCCTAATTTTGTGTCACGTACATTGTAAGTTCTTGGGTCAACCCAATCGCAATATGTACGATTTGAATAATTTTAAGGGGAAATAAATAAAAGATGGGGTTAACCCCATCTTTTTCCGAAAAATGAATATGTATAAATTTCTTCACCTTGAACAAAGAAATCCTCGTACTTTCCGCCTCGTTTCAAATAATTTGAAGTACTTTCATCAATGGATTGAAACTGTAGATTTTGGAGTTCTTTCTTTATTTTTGAAAGTGTAAAATTTGCTCGAAAATTATTTGTAATTTGGCTATTTAAGCTGAAATTTTTAAATAAAATAAATAAACTTAATAAATAACAATTGGATTTAAAAAGTGGGTTTAATTCGTGAAGTAAAAAATCCGCATGTTCAAAACTATAATTGCTCGTACCAGAGTGATCAATTACAATATCTACTGACCGATTTTGAATAGGGATGTTCAAAAAATCCGCACAGATAAAGAGAATATTTCTTCTCGGATTTTTTCTCGCTAATACGTCTTTTAAAAATAAAAGTTTATTGAAATCTCTATCTACTGCGATGTATAGGCAATCTTCGGGTAGTTCTTCATAAATGCTCCTCAAAAAGAACCCAAGTCCTGATCCTATATCTAGTATTAATTTGTTATTTAAATCTAAATGTATTAGTTTCTTTTTCGCCCATTCCCCTTCTTTAAGCATATTTTCCAAATATGCATTATCAGTTTCATGAATATAATTCGAAATAGTATCTTCAAGTGACGTTCGCTCATTTGCTTTAAATGATTTACCAGCAGTTATTATTCCTGAAGTAATTATATATTCTTCACCACAATTACAAATTAACTTTCCCTCGGTAATTTGATTGTTATTAATAATTCCATCTTGAAGAATTAGTTTTTGTCTACACTTAGAACATGTAAATAAATGTAGTATACTTAAATCTATCCCTATAATTGTATTGGAAGTTTCATTTGTTAATAATAAATCATGTAACACTCCCTTTAATTTATCCCGTTTCTTCTCCAAAAGTTCTATTTCCTGTTCCATTTTGTCATATTTTAGTTTAAATAAAGATTGGTAAAAGGTATCTTTTTCGTAATTCATAGATTTTGCTAAATTTTTATAAAAAAATAGTTCTTTGATTTCATTCAAGCTAAATCCTAGATCTTTGTAATATATTATAAGTTCTAAATCTGTTTGACAATACTCATCAAAAAAATAGTGTCCTCCCTTTTTTTCAGGAATAATAAGACTGAGATCCATATAATGTCTAATCGTATCAATACTTATGTTATTTACTTCTCCAAACTTACCGATTTTCATAATATCCCTACCATTTAAATATTTTTTTATATAGATTTCTATTTTTACCTTTAAAAACCCTTTCTCTTTTTTATCAACATTATTTATGGAATGAAAAGAGGGTATTTTTTATATAGGTGTGCCTAATAATATAGTACCAAGCTTTAAAGCTTGGTCAATTCTTTCCGAGATAGGTTGATCAATTTCTTCACTCCAGTAATTTGTATATGTAATAAATTACACCTATTTCCTTGAGAATTTTAAAGATTTTCATCCCAAATACCTTACTAGTTATTACTACAGATCTTGGTTTTGTACAAAAAATCGATAGAAACAAAGAAAAAGATATTATACCTGTTTATGTTTAGAGGAGTTAAAAAATCACTACACCTCTTCTCCTTCCTCTGCGTGTAATATACAGGGATTTATAACTTGATATAGAACATAAAAAGGAGATGTTTATATTATAAATAAAATGATATACATAAGTGGAGGGTTAGGAAATGAAAATTGCAATCGTCTGTTTCGATAACTTTACTGATATAGATGTTTTTCTACCATGGGATTTATTAAATCGTGTACGTTTAGTCGGCGGTATTTCTGACTGGGATGTCCAGCTTTTAGGAACGGAAGAAACTCATATATCTATGTCTGGCTTGCGTATTCCCATGACAGGAAGTATCTCTAATCTTCCTTCTGCTGACGCTGTAATATTTGCAAGCGGTAAAGGTATACAAGATTTATATAAAAATCAACAATATATTAATAGCATTCACATAGACCCTCAAAGACAATTAATAGGATCTATGTGTTCTGGTTCACTACTATTAGGAGCTAAAAAATTACTAACTGGTAAAAAAGCTACTACATATCCCTCAGCAGTAGAACAACTTAAAGAATTTGGTGTAGACGTTATTGAGCAAAGTTTCGTAAACGAAGGAAATATCTCGACTGCTGCGGGTTGTTTCGCTGCTCAAGAACTCTCAGCTTGGATTATAAGGACCCTACTTAATGAAGAAATGGTTGATATTGTGCTAGAAACTGTTCAACCAGTAGGTAAAGGTTTATATTTTTAATTTTAAATCAAGTCGAGTGATCGGTTAATCCCGGAAACGATAAATGAATTCTGTTGCTTAACGGAGACATGATGTACCCCCATTTTCAAATAAAAAAACCCGCGTATCATTCACGGGTTTTCTTCTTAATAACTAATTGCTATTGTACCTTCACCTGCATGTACCGCAAATGAAATTGGTAATGGATATAATTTGAAATCTATTTCAGGGAATGCTTGTCTAATATCTGAAATCCATTCTTCAGCTCCATCTTTATCGTTAGCATGGAACATGTGAAGTACTTTTGGCAATTCTTTTTCAAGTTCATTTTTAATGTATTCTCGACATTTTTGGATTTTACGTACTTTCTTTTCAAGTAAAAGCTCTCCACCTTTTACTTCTAATATTAAGTTGACACTTAATAAACTTCCAAGTAAAAATTGAACTCCCTTTACACGTCCACTTGCATAAAGGCCTTTTAAACTTTTCGGGAATACGTGGAAAGGTCTTCTTTTTTCATCTACTAATGTTTTGTGTATATCTTGTAAAGTCATACCATCATTGTATAACGATTTTGCTTTTCTAATTAGTTCGTCCATTGGATAACTTGTTGTTTCACTATCTAATACCGTTAATGGGAAACCTGCCATTTCTGCAGCTAACTTCATATTTTGATAGGTTCCACTTACTTTTCCGCTAATAGCAACTGCAAATCCTTCTTCATATTCTTCTTTGCATTTCGAAAATAACTCTACCATTTCCCCTATGTTAGGTTGTGATGTAGTGACAGTTTTACCTTCGTTTAAAGCATTATAAACGCGCTCACGCACACCTTCTTCACAATCTTTGTACGACACACCATCAATAATAACTTCAATTGGGATAACAAAGTTATCTCCTTCTGTTGTAAAACTCGCAGTTGTACTATCAGTAATCCAAGCAACACGCTTCATGTTGTTCCTCCCTTAATTCAATTCCTCTTTTCTAATTTTTCTATATATTTATGTTATGAAAAGAGAATATCCCTGTAATAGTAACAGGACTTTATTGTTTTGGCTATAGTAGATAGATGATAAATGTGAATATTTCTTGTCTTTTTCACAAATTAAAAAGAAAATCAAGAAATTTGCTTGATTTTCCTTTTATCCTACATTATTTAAAAGTTTCATTATCTAAAATCACAACATAATCATTTGTTAATCGTCCGGCTTCTTTCGTATAACTAACAAGTCTTTGTACATTATCACAGCTAAGTTTTGCACCCCATACGAGTAATGGTACACCGATAAAGTCGATGTGAAACCTTCTAGAAAACAGACCGCCAAAAGTCATTGGTAAAGGTACTGTTGGTGATGTATTAGAAAAAACAATCTTTTCATGACTTTGATAATGTTTTTGCAGAATCTCTCCTAAATGCTTCATCGCAGGTACAACGATTTTTGATGCGCCGCATCCAATCGTATAAACCGGGTTACCATTTTCATCTACTCCATGAAAAATAATTTTCCCCATATCTTCAGTTTTCAATTTATTAAAGTAATCCACATTTAATATTTCTTCTTTTGTTAGCTTACGATCCGTTGGTAATTTATTTAAATGATAGGCTGCTGCAAGTGCAGTTGAATGCGTTCCGCCGAAATCCGTGTAAATGAATATCATATGATCATCCCTTGTTATAAAAGTTCAATGTTATTTAGTATTACCGTTCACAGCATTGATAAACAAGGGATGAATGTATTTATACTTTTTTATTAATGTATTATTCATTTCCAATTATACTATTGTCTATTTATTATGTTACACCATGTAATAGCCATAAGCTTATTTATAAAAGTAAAAAGACGTACTTTTGACTCGTATGTCTTTTATCATCTTTATTCAAAATAAATGTATACTTTAACACGTATGAATTGTTAGTTAAAATACTTTTCAAAACAAAAACAATCATGCACTCGTTTAAATTGTTTTCTTATGTCTTCTTTATTTTCACCTGTATAATGAGCAAATGTTTGAACTGGATATAACTGATCTATATTACTTTTCATTACACCTTTTATCTCGTCTGTATGATCGCTATATACGTGTAAATAGGAATCTACTTTTACAAATCCGTTCTTTTCATACCATCCATGTACCCATAGATTGTCCCTAGTCCATGCTTCTAGGCGATTTAGGTTACGTTCATTCGCTAACTTCTCCGCTTCCTTTAATAGCTGATTACCAATTTTCATTCTACGGAAATCCGGATGAACTGCAATATGCCAAATCATGCCGCCAAGACCTGTCCCTCTTGAACATACCGTACGTTCTTCTAATTCATATTCAATATCTATTAAACCCACAATTTGATTTTCGTATACAGCTACTAATTCAATTGCAGGATTTTCATATTTTTCTTTCTCTCTAAATACGTTATCGTAATATGCTGTATCTAGAAAAGATAACACACGGCAACGTACCCAACCGGTTTCATCCTCTTTTCTATACGATCTAATTTCTATATCCATATAATTAAAAAGCTCCTTCTATTTCTATCATTAATTTTTCGGGTCCTGCCCCTTTATTTGACGGAATAACTAATGTAATCCCTAAGTCTGGATATACGGCCGAGCGAAAACTAACGCCTGGATCATATCCCATTACATGATATTTGAATATCTTGTTTTCTCTTATTTCAATCCATATTCCATAGCCGTAAGATTGATAACTATTTACTTGGATGTGAGGAGTTAAAAGTATTTTTGTATATTCTTGGCTTATGATTTCATAGTTAAATAACGCTTCCCAAAACTTCATCATGTCTGGCGCAGTAATAAAAGCTCCACCATCAGAACCACCTTTTATCGGAATAGAGTAAGCATTTGTTCTCCATGTCTGGCTAATTTCATCTTTTATATATCCGAGAGCTGTCTGCTTTGGTAATCTATCTAAAGAAAAATAGCCAGAATCATTCATACCAATTAATTTAAATATATTTGTTTCTATATACTCGGTAAATTTAAGTCCTGTCTGTTCTTCGATTATTAACCCCAGTATGATAAAACCAGCATTGTTGTAGTGAAACTTACTTCCAGGCGCAAACATCATATCTCTGTTTTGAAATAATGGTAAAAAGTCTTTTAAATTTTTTAATAGATACATAGGAGTTTCTTTCCAAAGATCCTCAAAGTTATCCAAAATACTTTCATCAAAATAATCCGGAATACCCGAACTATGTGTCAGAAGGTGATGTATTGTAATATCTTCATTGAAATTTGAAAATTCAATACTTAAACAATCTTTTAACTTTGTATGAAGAGTAATTACACCTCTTTCAACAAGTTGACAAATGCCAATTGCTGTGAATATTTTACAGCCGGAGGCAATTCCAAACCTAGTTTGTAGCGTATTGTTTATATACTCATTTCGATTTGCATAACCAAACGCTTCTTCATAAACTATGCCCTTTTTTTCTTTCACTAAAATTACCCCAGAGAAATCTATATGACGATATATTTCTTTTACAATGTTATCTATTTGATTTTTTGTTTTCATTACAAAAATCACCCTCGTTTATCAATATTGTTCTCCTTTTTTATATTTCCATATATAGGAGGGATAACCCTCCTATTGAACATCGTAAGATTCAAATCAAAACTAAGAGAATTATTTCGAATGTATTGACTCAGAAGAATGCACTTTAGAATGTGATGGCAATAAAGTAAACACACACAATATAATAGTTATAAGTAACATTACCAATGATCCTACAATAACTACAAGTTGTATAGAAATAAATTGAGTTGCAACTCCGAATAGAATCGTAATCAAAATGGTTATGCCGGCAATTACTAGTCCATATATACTTCCAATCCGTCCCATTATGTGAACGGGAACGTTGTTTTGATAAAAGGTATAATATCCTGTATTTGCATATGCCATAGAGAAAGATAAAATAAAGAATCCGATAGCAGCTATTAAAAACTCATTTGAAAAAGCATAAATTATATAACCGATTGCGATGAAAAATGATCCTATTCCAATTAAAAATGAAGGTGTTAATTTTTTTGATAAAATTGTATTTGTTATTGCTCCTAAAATAAATCCGGCTCCAGCAATACTAACTAAAAAACCATATTCACTATCTGTTAACAATAAAACTTCTTTCGCAAATGACAATTCAAGTGAATCATTTGCGGCAGCTAACACCATCATCCCTTGAAATAAGAAGTACACGAAAACGATATACAAAGACTTTTTACTGAAATTTAAAACGATGGTCCAATCTTTTTTTAGTACAGCTAAAGACAACCTGTCATTTGATGTATGAATATCAGGTTTTTTATCAAGATTAGGTAATAGCAATGTAATTATTCCTGATAAGAGAAACGCTATAGCATTTATATATATTGCAACCTCTGATGTACTTGCTATTAACAATGCTCCCGCTATCGATGGTCCAATTACAGAGGCACCAGACCCTATTAAACTACGCAATGAGTTGAAACGTTGTCTTTGTTCAACTGGTATTAATTTCGTCATATACGTCATCGCAGTTGGCTCATAAATTGCATTGGCCATACTAATAAAGAATACGAATACATAAACGATCCAAAGTGATGGAAGTAATGGTAAAATAGCGATACATACCGCGCGATATATATCGAGGTAAATCATTAATTTCCGTTTATTTAAACGATCAATCATACTTCCTGACCAAGCGTTTGTAAATAGAGTAGCTAATGGGTTAATTACATATAAAGTAGCAACAGCTAAGGCTGAGCCACCCATATGATAGACAAGTACATTCAGTGCTATTAAGTAAATCCATGCCCCTAAATTTGCAATACCAACTCCGGACAGTAGTAATAAAGGATATTTCCAATCGTTAAGTAAGTTTTTCATTTTAGGCCCCCGCTTTCCAAAGTGTTTTAAACCAATAAAAAAATCCCACCCCCAAGACTTTTAGTCTTAGGGACGAGATTTATCATCGCGGTGCCACCCTAGTTTGTTAATATGTCACCATATTAACCTTATCTGGTACTGCATTCTAATTCATGCTTATACCATAGCTCTATAACGGGAGCTCCCGTCACACTACCCCCTAATTATAGGTTCCGATGCGCTGCTCAGAGGCTTGGTTCAATAAAGAATTTTTACTCCTTTTCAGCTAAATGGAGCTCTCTGTGAAAAATTCATTTTATTTACTCTTCTCTTCACTGCATTTGATTTTTCCATATTATCACATTTGCATTTAACTGTAAATAAAAAATAATCAGATATTTATAGTTGGGTCATTTTTGCTTTTCGACCAATTCGGCATATGAAACGCATTAGCTTTTTATGAAGATAAGGAAATAAGGTAAAGAATACGTCCATTGTTTTTTTAAACGGCATTGGACATATAACTAATTTATTTTTATGAATAGCTTTCAGTGCAATTTTAGCAAACTTGTCTGCTGAAATCGGCTTATTTGTTTTTAGTTGTTTTATAATTTGGCCCTTATTCATATTAATTGCAATTGATTTTTCAAATATGGGTGTATCTACAAAAGTTGGACAAAGTACACTTACATTTACACCGTATTCTTCTGCCTCATAATGTAATGACGTTGTTAAACCGACGATAGCATGTTTTGTTGTTGCGTACGCGGTACAAAGTGGAGCAGGTCCTAAACCTGTTGCAGACGCAGTATTAATGATATGACCAAATCCTTGTTTTTTCATGAATTGGTAAGCCAATTGTGTCCCGTAAATTACTCCTAATAAATTTATTTCAATAATATGTTTCCAATTATCTAAAGACATATCGAATACTTCTCCATACATAGCAATTCCAGCATTATTAAACATATAATCAATTCTACCAAACTCATTGACTATTTTTATAATAAGTTCCTCTACGGATTCAGCGTTAGTAACATCTAAATATTCGAACCTAGCTAGTTGATTATTATTTTTTATATTATTCACAAGCTCTTGACCACTTGTTTCATTAATATCTGCGATAATTACAAATATATCTTTATTTGCTAATCGAATAGCTAAAGCTTTACCGATACCAGAAGCTCCGCCAGTTATAATTGCGACTCTTTGTTCATCCATATAAAAAACCTCCTGTTGTTAATACATATAATGAAAACGGACGAGTGTAAAGATTTGAACAATCGTTCTAATTCGCTTGTAATGCTACGCATGTTTGTTTGAAATAGAAAGTAAAAAAATCGTAATGGCTTCATTAAATAAAACTTCTAATTTCTCTGTTTCAAATGAATGAATGAATTGACATAATCCACCTAGCCATGAACCTAATAAAAGACTTGAATCCTCAACATTTTCTATATAAAATTCACCACTTTGTATACCTTCATCCAAAATTTTTTGATATGTTTTTAAAGGGATAACAGCTAAACCATAGAGTTGTTGAATTGTAGAAGGGTTCGCGCTCGGATCAGAGGCAAGTTCTTGTCCTGCTCTTAATAATGGCGTTTTGTAATTATAAAGTACAAATTTAGCTATCCCATATAATTTCCCAGTAGCGTTTGTATACTGTTTTTCTGCTATTTCCCATTTATCGTGCCAGTTTCTCATACTGTCTTTAGCTAAATAAACAAATAATTCTTCTTTATTTTTATAATGATAATATATATGTCCTTTACTGTAACCAGAAGCTTTCGCAATGTTATCAATTGAGGTTCTTGTATATCCTTTTAAGGAAAATAACTCTATCGCTTTCTCTGCTATTATTTCTTTGGCTAAATCGCTATCGTATCGTCTTTTATTCAATGTAGACTCCTTCCGTCGTTTCATACAAAAATTTGAACAATCGTTCTAATTTCAATATATGTAGGTTTTTCTGTTTTAGTAACTGTTAAAAATCTTATTTATTATTTTTTCTAAAAATTACGGTGCGTGAAATTACTTGAATCATTAAAAAAAGAGTCTATTATATATAGACCCTTCATATTTCCTGAATTAATTTGTATTTGCCTCTACTAACGGTTGTAACGGTGGTTCTAATTCTAGTTCTAATATATCGCCTTCTTGTATAGCTTGTCCTTTTTCAATACTTTGATTTGTTACATAACCCGTACCTGAAGTTTTTAAATCTAATTTTAATAGTTTAGAAAAATACATAACATCACGCATGGACCAACCTTGTAAATTGGGCATTGTTGCGTTGTTTCCTAATAAAAATATACGATCACCTTCACTCATTACTTCACCAGACTGCGGATATTGTTTTTTAATTTTTCCTTCTCCTAAAATTATCGGTTGGAGTTTCTCTTTTTTTACATTATTCTCTACCGTATCTATTGATTGATTCACATAGTTTTGCACTTTTAATTGGGATTTTTTCGTTGCATTGGTCATTTGTTGTTCTGTATATGGTTTCACCTTTAAATATTCAAGGCTATTTTTCACAACTGGTTTAAATATTTCAGCGAGTGGCTGAGCTCCATATTCATCTCCCTTTAACTTTGGCTGCTTAATAGCTAAGTATACAATTAACTCTGGGTCATCAATTGGAGCCATACCTAAAAATGAAAAAATATAATTTTCTTTTCCTTCCATATATCGTCCATTTTCAGGATTCGGAATTTGCGCTGTTCCTGTCTTGCCTCCTATTGGGTAACCATCGACTTTATACATTGTACCTGTACCTTTTGAAGACGTAATAACACGCTCCATTAAGTCTCTTACCTTGTCCGCAGTCTCTTTTTTTATCGGATTGCCAACTTCTTTCGGTTGATTTTCCATAATAACTTGCTTGTTTGTTGGATTTACAACTTTGTCAACGATATATGGTTGCATCATTTTCCCGTCATTTGCTATAGCGGTTGCAGCTTGGATTAATTGAATTGGAGTTACTGTAGAACCTTGTCCGAAAGAAGTTGTTACTTGTTGAATTTGTGTATTTAATAATAAAGTATTTTTACTTTCACCAGGTAAATCTATTCCCGTTTTTTGGTTAAAACCAAATTTATTCATATATTGCTTAAATTTATTTGGTTTTAATAACTGATCTTCTAAAATAGAAAAAGCTACGTTTGATGACCTTTCAAAACCTTCATCAAATGTTATAGATCCCCATCCAAACCCACCATTATGATCTTTTATATCCGATGAACCTACTGAATACTTGCCGGATTGAAAATATTCTTTCCCGTTATATACACCTTCATTGATTGCTGCAGCTAACGTAAATACTTTCATCGTTGAACCTGGTTCATATGCATTTGCGATTGGATCATTTAAAAAGTATTCAATATCCCCTTTATTAGGATTAAAACTAGGTTTACTAGACATAGCTAAAACTTTCCCCGTCTTTGGATCCGCTATAATACCTACTAACATAGAAGGGTCATAGTGCTCTTGCGCCTTATTCATCGCTTCTTCTAAAAAACTATTAATTTGTTTATCGAGCGTAAGATATACGTTATTTCCATGTTTAGCGGGTTCTATTTTTCCTATATCATTTGTAAGCGGGATACCTCCTCGCGCTCCCACATATTCTATATTCCCATTTGTCGAGCGCAAATATTTATCTAAACTTTTTTCAAGCCCAAACTTCCCTTCTGTATTTCCTTTATCGTCTGGTCTAGCAAAACCAAGTATATAAGATGCAAAATCTTCATTTGGATACACTCTTGCTTTCTCAGGCATAAAAGAAACACCTGGGATTTTCAATTTTTTAATTTGTTCTTTCTTTTCCCTAGACAGATTCCGGCCAACTTTTCCGATTTCAACTTGCGTACGCCCTTCATGGAAATTCTTTAACACATCTTCTTTATTAATTTCAAGCGCATCAGCTAATTGCGCTGCGGTTTCATCTTTATTTTTCAATTTGCCATTACCTTTCAAATTCACAACAACACGATACGTTGTTGAATCTTGAACGAGCACTTTTCCAGTTTGATCATAAATCGTGCCACGATTCGCTTCCAAAACACCATTTTTATTATGTTGTTCATTTGCTAAATCCTTTACATTCACATTATGCACGACTCCTACTGCTTGAATATAGAAAAAACGCAAAAGCATAATTAGAAACAAAACAATAAAAGCAATCATAAAATACCGCGCGCCTTTATTCGTTTGAAGTTTATGCATATTTCGCTCCTTTCTTTTTTAATTGATACATGCAAGGATGTGCTTTAAAATATGTAATTTTTACTTTCAATACTATATGTTTCGAAGTTTTCGTATGAATTCCTTTAAAACAGTGTGAAACTAGTTATAGTTATTGTCAGTTATTTAAATACTTAAAATACAGTACGTGAAATTTAAGAATATTCACTCTTTTTGTATAACACTCAAATTGTTATTGCAAGTAATCTATTCACTTGTATACAACAAAAAATCCTCCTCTGAATTTCCAAAGGGGGATTTTTTCCTAAGCTATAAAAGGCTAGTTATGAAATTTAAGCTACATGGTTATATTTCTCTAAAAAACGAATTCGTTTCGCTACGAATGCATACATTTTGAAAACAAGTTTTGCTATTGGTTCAAAAATACGTTTTTTCTGCAATAATAAACAGCTTGTTAAAATCGTTATGACAGCCGCACCCATTACATCTAAAGGAAAATGAACACCTACATACAAACGTGATATACAAACTAATACTGCCCACAAAAGTGCGATATATCTTAACTTTTCTCCTCTAAGAATAAACATGAATGCAATCGATAATACAAGTACAGAATGATCACTAACAAAGGATGAGTTTTCTGCGTGGGGTACTAGTTGATTCACATCATATGATACAAAAGGACGTGGATGATAGTATACTAAATGAATAAAAACATTTACTAGCAATGCAATTATTACTGAAAGTGTCGTATACAACACTGTATATTGTTTTCTTATCGCATTCTCTTTCTTTCCGTTATGAAACCATAAGATAAGCATGAATAGAATAGCCACATATGCAGCACTATTTGTAATAGCAATCATTACCTTATCTAAGAGTACAGATGTACCTGCTAAATTGTTTATCCATTGAAATACTGCGTAATTCACATTACTCTCTCCTTATAATTTCTTATTTCACTTGAAATTAAGATACAAGTTTACTTGATTTACACAGTATACAACATTTACACACATTTAGATTTTCACTTTATTCATGTTACTAATTTTCATTTGACAATTATGTAACTATTTACACGCATTAAAAATATATATGATGGAAAAACCTTTAAAATCATATAACCCACTAACTAAAAGTGTATATATTACATAACATATACATATAAAAACATAGGTTATTAAATCCTATTTTTATTCCATACGTAGAGCGATATTACCAAACTGTTCTCCCTGCTCCATACGTCTTAACGCTTGAATCGCTTCTTCCAACGAATAAACTTTATCCATAATTGGTTTAATCTTATATTTCTCTATAAACTTAATCATTTCATTAAATTCTTCACTGCTACCCATAGATGTCCCCATAATATCGATTTGATTATAAAATAACGCTCGTAAAGGTAATTCAATTTTATCTCCGGAGCTTGCACCAAAATTAACAATTCTCCCATTTGGTTTTAATACATCAAAGTATTTTAAGAATGTTGCTGGACCTATACTATCAATTATTAAATCTACTTTTCCTCCGCATAAACTCTCTTCCCAATTTCCAGAACTATTAAAAGAAAAATCTGCGCCATATGTTTCGGCAAATTTTCTTTTGTTCTCTACCCTTGAAGTAACACTTACTTTTGCGCCAATTGCTTTTGCAAATAACATAGCAAATGTCGCTACACCGCCGCCTATCCCCGGAATTAAAACATGTTCTCCACACTTCAATCTACCCTTTGTAAAAAGCGCTCTATATGCAGTCAGTGCCGATAAAGCCAAAACGCCAGACTCTTCCCAAGTAAGATATGACGGTTTTCCTACTACATTTTCAGCGGGCACTATTACATATTCAGCAAACGTTCCATCTTTTGGTCCCCCTAACACCTCTGGTAACTCTGGTACTTCGGCAATATTCTCCCATCCAATACTAGGATTAATAATAACCTCGGCTTGTAATAAATCAGCTGAAACACCTTCTCCTATTTCTGTAACAACACCTGCACCATCTGACCCTATTACTAACGGTAGATCCATTTCTTTTCTATTGTTTATAATAAATAAATCCCTATGATTTAATCCTGCTGCTTTTAACTTTACTTTTACTTCCCCGGCATTAGGATTTGTTTCAGATAAAAATTTATATTCTAACCCCTCTACCCCTTTTTTATATTGATGTAAAATTGCTTTCATTGCTTCATTCCCCCTTAATATTTTCAATGTACTAGAAATATCGAAATAAATAAACTAATCTGTCTCCAATAATTAGATGTATATCGTTATGACAAAAGAAAAAATCCCTCCCTATAAATAACGTAGGAAGGGATTTTTTAAATTTTTTCAGATAAAAATCTGTAATGTTAATTCTTTTGAGTTTTAGCTAATTCTAATATCTTTTGAATAAATGGTGCTTTTGCATTTGTATAAGAAACACGATCAAAAGGATATGTAGCTGCAAGTCTCTCTTTTAGTTCTCTATATTCTTTACGTGCCCATTCATGCTTTATTAGAAAGTCTCGAAATAAAAGATTGTTTTTCCATTCGTCACTATTATAAATATAAACATGTAAATGATGAGTACCCGCTCTCCATTTTCCCTTTCTAAAAAAACGCCAATTAGGTGTTTCTTTTGGAACATACTCATATCCAATTTTTAATAAATCTTCAATCCACTTTTTGATAATTTGCAAATCTGTTACGCCAATCATCATATCAATTAAAGGTTTCGCTCCTAACCCTTGTACAGATGTGCTCCCTATATGTTCAATAGCAATACAATCTTCCCCGAATAAAGAAATAAATTTCTCTTTTTCTATTAAATACTCTTCGTTCCACTCTTTTTCATATGGTTTAATAACGATTTGTTGTTCCATTTTATCCACCTTTTTATAATTATTTATTATTATATTTATATAAATTTCATGTGATTCACATAGGATTTTTACAAAACGTGTCGAATACTGAAATATATAACTTAATTATAATAAATGCGAGGTATAATATGAAAGATATTCCAGTTGAAATTCAGTTAAATCAAGTTACATTCCAGTTAAAAGAACATCATAATTTTGATTGGCTATTGAAATTAGGAACCGTATTTGCAGTTTTTGACCAGCAAGATTCAGGTAATATAAGTTTTGGTGTTGAAAAAAATGGCCATAAAAAATTCATTAAATACGCAGGGGCACAAACAATTGCATACGAAGGAACAATAAACGACGCTATTGAACGTTTGAAAAATTCAGTTTTCCTATACAAGGAATTAAAACACAACTCGCTTATAAAACTAATTGAACACTTTCCAGTTCAATCTGGATATGTATTAATTTTCGATTGGTTTGATGGTGAATGTCTTCATTCGCACTGGAGTTTCCCGCCTCCTGAAAAATATAAAAATCCAAACTCTCCATTTTATAAATTTAAGCATTTACCTGTTAGAAAACGAGTTCAATCCTTAAATTCCATTTTTTCTTTCCATACATATGTCGAAAAGAAAAAATATGTAGCGATAGATTTTTATGATGGTAGTATTATGTATAATTTTAATGCAAATGAAACGAAAATTTGTGATATTGATTTATATTCTAAAAAACCATACGTAAATAAAATGGGAAGATTATGGGGTTCCTCACGTTTTATGTCTCCTGAAGAATTTGAACTAAACGCTATAATTGATTCGAGAACAAATGTATTTAATATGGGGGCAATGGCTTTCGCGATTTTAGGTGGTGGAAAAGATCGCTCCTTTACAAAATGGGAAGCAAGTAGGGATTTATATGAAATAGCGTATCGCGCAGTAAATGAAAACCGAACCGAACGATATGCATCAGTTAAAGAATTTTATGAAGAGTGGGTAAACGTGTCGAATACTAAAAAGATATAAATCTATATTATTCAAACAAATATATAGTTTATACTATTATCATGATAATATATATGAAAAGGAAATTAAAAATAACGAGGCAAATATTATGAACTTTGTGTATATCAATCAACACGTGTTAAATAACCTTCTATACATTTTAAGTAGCATATTTATTTTTTATTTTATATATGATAGCGGGCGCAATTTGAAGAAATATAAAAAACTACTTATTATACTTTGTACGAGTATCCCTCTTATTTTATGTATGCGCTATCCTATCTATATGGATGAAAATTGTATTCATGATTTAAGACAAATACCGGTTATAGTAGGTACGCTTTATGGTGGCTTCCCTGTCGGTATAACATTGTTTGCTATTTTATTAATTACAAGATTTTCATTTTATGGATTTAGTATATTAACAATAGTAGTGTATGGAACAATGTTTATCATTACAGCATTCGCATCCGCAAAATTTAATACGTATAATAGAAAAATTAAAGTAGCTTATGCAATGTTTTTAACATTTTTCTTAGCAATATTTACAACTGTAATTGTATTAACTTTATCAGATTTTGAAGTGAATAATTTGTACATCATTTATTTCATAATATTACCAACCGTTTTAATGTTGTTTGTAGTTTATTTTAATGAAGTTTTAAAAGATGCAGTATGCATGCGATCGAAGTTAATTAAAATGGAAAAAATGGAGATTGTTAGCCAACTCGCTGCTAGTATATCGCACGAAGTAAGAAATCCCTTAACTGTTGTAAAAGGATTTACACAACTTTTAAAAACACCAAATTTAACTCCAGAATCAAGAGACGAGTATATTAAGCATATACTGGAAGAATTACATCATGCCCAAGGGATTATTGATGATTATTTAACGTTTGCTAAACCTGCTTCAGAAAAGTTAGATGAGATTTCAGTAGAACAAGAATTAAATCGAGTTATTAATATGATCTTACCTTTATGTAATATGAATACAATACATATTACAAAAGATTTCTCTACGGCAACAATAGTTGGTAATAAACAGCACTTTCAGCAATGTTTTTTAAACTTATTAAAAAATGGTATTGAAGCAATGCCTAATGGCGGTACTTTACATATCTCCTCTTCTATTAGTAATAATAAAGTTATCATACGAATTGAAGATAGCGGAATTGGTATGTCACAAGAGCAAATAAATCGATTTGGCGAACCGTATTTTAGTACAAAAACGAAAGGTACAGGTTTAGGTACAATGGTTGCTGTGAAAATCATTGAAACGATGCACGGTAGTTTAAAAATCCGAAGCGTTATGAATAAAGGAACTACTTTGACAATTACATTCCCGAAATGTAATAAAAACGCATCTAACAACAAATAAAAAAGGAGCATAATCGCTCCTTTTTTATTTGTTTCGATACAGAAGTATCTTCTATGTTTTTTTAGTTTACATTTGTGGAGACTAATTAAAAATTAGTACCCTCCGCCCCAGCAGCTGCATCCAACGATAATTAATAAAATAAATAACACAACTAATAAAGCGAAACCTCCACCAAAACCACAAGAACCACCGTAACTCATATTTTCTCCTCCTTTTGGTTTGAAAACTAATAGGTAGTTGATCATTTTAACTGGTTCGTATTATACATTATGTAAATATCCCTTTTTTGAGCATGTCTATATAAAAATAAGTAAAAGCACTCATTTGAGAGTGCTTTAAAATGGATACCAAAAATTTTGAAATACATGTAACTTTACATATACTGCAGCAATTAAAATAAAAACACCTACAAATAAAGCAATGAAATCTCCGATTTTCGCTTTATTTGTATAGAACCACGTACGTGTATCCTTCTTTCCAAATCCTCTTAAATCCATTGCGTTTGAAACTGTATCGATTCTCTCTAAAGAATGAATAATTAAAGGCCAGAAAATTAAGACACGGTTTTGCATGCGAATCCATAAACTTGCTTCTCCTTTTTCAAAAGCTACTCCTCTCGCCTCTTGGGCATGTTTAATAACTTTATATTCGGACTGTATATCAGGTATATAACGTAATGCGATATTTATCGCATAAGTAATTTTATAATGAATTCGAAATTTACTTAAGCTACTCACAAATTTGCTTGGATCAGTCGTATAAATAAAAATAAGTGTAAATGGTAATAACGTAAAATATTTTAACGAAAGTGTAGCTGCATAAAATAATGTTTCGTATGTAATTGTTGCATATCCAATATACATAAATGAAGTATACGATCCAGTTAATTCAGATCCATGGGTTGGTGTAATAAATAAGATCATGACAGAATTTAATAAACTAAATGTAAATATAACAGTAAAAACAATAAAAATTTTACGAAATGGAATTTTAGCAACTAAAAGTCCGATACATCCAATTATAAATACGAATAGCAATACGCGAAAATCAAAAAATAAAAAGGTAAGCGTCATACAAAAAATAAATAACAACAATTTCACTGCTCCGTTCATGCGATGAAAATATGTATTATACACCTTCCTCCCTCCTAATATCATTAAAATAAAGTTCCATAAATTTTTCAGGATTTGCAATACCACTAAATTTAACGAGTTTGAATAAAGAGCTCTCCTTTAAGTTCGCTCTTTGTAACGTTTCTGGATGTCCTAATACAATGGATGCGGTATGATTCGCAATAATCCTCCCTTCGTGTAAAACTATCGCCCTGTCTGCATATTCCAATGCGAGATTCATATCGTGTGTGATAAAAATAAATGATATTCCCTTTTTAGCTAATTTTCTAATAAACGACATAAACTGTTTATAATGATAATAATCTTGTCCCGCTGTCGGTTCATCTAATATGATAAGTTTTGGATTTGCTGTTAGTACAGATGCAATCGTTAATCTCTTTTTTTGTCCATAACTTAACGCCTGAATTGGCCAATTTCGAAATGGATACAAACCACAAATTTTTAACGCTTCCTCCGCTCTAAACTTAATTTCTTCCTTTGAAACCTTTTGTAATTTTAATGTGAATGAAACCTCTTCTATAACAGTAGGTTGTGTAATCATGTGATTTGGATTTTGCATGACATAAGATATAATCTCACCGCGTTTACGTATAGACCAAGAATTAATATTTACTCCATCAATTAAAATCCTGCCATTTTTTGTTTTGTTTATTCCTATAAGACTATGAGCTAATGTTGATTTTCCAGCTCCGTTATGGCCCAAAAGTGCTACAATTTCTCCTTCATATATGGATAAATTTACATTCTCTAATACTTTTTGTTTATTAGGATATGAAAATGATAAATTCTCTACTTTCAATAATTCTTTTTTTGTAGGAGTATCTTTACAAAAAGCTTTTTTCTCCATCCACTCTTTTATTACGCCACTAATACTTTCCTTATGAAGATTTTCAAGTGGATATATTACGTCATTATTACTATCAAAATGTAATCTTTTTAATCCTTCTATGTACATAGGTTCTCTTAATCCGATTAAGGGTAATATATTTGACGCTAAAATCTCATCTGGTGTCCCTATCGCAACAATTTCCCCTTCATCAATTAAAATAATTTTATCTAAATCCAGATTTAACATTTCTTCTATTCGATGTTCAATAATTACAATTGTTTTATTATATTGCTTATGTATATTTTTAATAAGTTCAATTGTATGTAAGCTGCTAGCTGGATCTAAATTTGCTAACGGTTCATCGAACAATAATATAGGAGCATTTGTTGTTAACAAACCCGCTAAAGAAACAGTTTGTTTTTGCCCTCCAGATAATTCATGCGGACTTTGTTTATGAAAAGTATGCATCCCTACCTTTTTTAATGACTCCGAGACAATCTTTTTCATTTCATCCTGATTTACACATTCATTTTCTAAATAAAAGGCTACATCTTCTTCTACTGTAAGACCAATAAATTGTGCATCTTGATCTTGTAAAATTGTGCCTACATGTTTACTCAGTTCAAAAACACTCTTTTTCCTCGGATCTTTTCCAGCAATTAAAATATTACCAGTACTAGTCCCTTCATAAGAAAATGGGATTAGCCCATTCATACAATGAGCTAACGTTGATTTCCCTGAACCACTTCGTCCAGCAATTAGCACTTTTTCCCCAGGATATATATGAAATGTAATGTCTTTCACAGTAGGCTGCGCTGCATGCTTATATTGAAAGTTGAATTGTTCAAAAGAAATAATTGGTTGCATTTTAATATCCCTACTTTTCAATTTTTAAATGTGCATGTTTCTTATTCGATTTAGCTAGGCCTATTGTAATTGGCAATCCAAGAACTAAAAATACAATAACGTCAGCAATTGTTGCACCTAACACTTGTATAACAATTTTGTCAAACGGTTCTCCCATTACAATAATATCGAATGCCCCAGCAAATATAATAGCAATGACAATTCCAATTAAGCCAGTAATGGCTAAATAAGAAATATCTCCCTTATTATATGTCCCGTTTTTCACACTAAAGCCAACTCTTTTTTGAATGAACCCCATTGCAAAGCCAATAATGCCTGAACTAATAACCCATCCCCACCAAATACCCCAGCCAGCGATTGTGTCTGTTACGGTATGACCGATAAGTCCTATTAACAGTCCTGCCACTGGACCAAATAACGCTCCAAAAACGGTTAAAATAGCTAATGCAGGTTTAATAAATGTATTTGGTGCAATAGAAAATCCCCAAAGTCCTAATATCCCGTATAATGCTGCTCCAATTCCGATTGCCACTACTAATTTTGTTGATAATTTGTTCATAACAATTCCCCCTCTTAATAGTCAACTTTTATTACTCTATATTTATTTTGAAAATGAATTATGCATCGACACTCCCTTTCTATACAACAAAAAATGACCTCTTACATAAGAGGTCATTTTCTTTCACGTTTAAGAATCCTCTTATCTTCCAAAAAACACATCGTGTTCTCCGCGGAATTAGCACCTTCCTATACATTTACATAGGGGTTGCTGAGGTATCATAGGGCCGTTCCCTCCACCTCTCTGGATAAGTATTAATTTGTAATTCGTATTATGGCATTAAGAAGTATAAATTTCAACACTTTTCTAATTATTTTTATTTTTTATTTAACGGCACGTTTAAATCATTGTATTCTTATCGGAATTATGAAATAATAAATTTAAAATAGTTACGGGAGGAATGTACGATGAAAGTAATTGGTTTAATTGGCGGACTAAGTTGGGAATCTACATCATTATATTATAAACATATTAATACACTTACACTCTCTCAATACGACCAAAATGCAAAGCTTGTTTTATATAGCATGGACTTTGGTGAAGTAACGACTTTATTACAAAATCATCAATATGAAGAAGTGAAAAACGAATTAGTTACTGTTGCAAAGAAGGTTGAAAAATCCGGAGCTGAATGTTTATTAATGTGTTCCAATACGGTCCATTTATTTGCTGAAGAAGTAGAAAGTGCAATATCCATTCCACTTCTTCACATAGGTGATGTAAGTGCTAAAGAAATGGTAGAACAGAATATAAAGCGTATCGGATTATTGGGTACGAAACAAACGATGGAACAAGACTTCTATAAATCACGTCTAGCAAACTATAACATTGAGACAATCATCCCAAATGAAGAGGAAAGAAATTTTATTCATCATGTTATTTTAAATGAATTAAGTAAAGGAATTATTTCAGAAACATCAAAAGAAAAGCTATTACAAATTACAAAATCATTAATTCAAAATGGCGCAGAAGGTATACTACTAGGTTGCACCGAAATACCGTTGCTCATTTCCCAAAACGACCTTACTGTTCCTGTTTTTGATACTGCTTTTTTACATGCAAATACTGCTGTGCAGTTTGCGGGATAATCATATAAAAGCATAAAGGTTGAGCCTCTATGCTTTTATATTCCCCACACTATTTATTTAAAAGAGATGTAATCACTGTAATTGCTTCATTTGAACCACCACAATCTAAAAAACTATCTTTCAGTTTTCGTATTCCATGCTTATACTTTTCATTTGAAAGAACATCGGTTACCGCTTCTTTTAACGTTTGCACATTAACATTCTCTTTCAATAACCGATGCGCGGCTTCAAGCTCAGTTAATCTTTGTGCTATCATTGGCTGGTCTTTATCGTGTGGAATGATGACAAATGGGACATTAAAATATTTAGCACTTCTTTCTCACTCCTTACATTTCAACGCTCTTAATAATCATACTGTAATAATTACCGTCAATCTTCCCCTAATAGTCCTAATATACTTGCTACTTTAGATTGATAAATAATTGTCAGTTATTTAATTAAAAAAGGCATCTACATAAGTAGATGCCTAACCGTGATAAGGAGTGTTCTGTGAGGTTAGAATAAGCTTTTCAGCTTGTCCTATGCTATCAATATATGATTTATTTTATAAAACGTGAACAATTGATAGAATGATTTTACCTTTCTATCACCCATTTTGAATCTATCCCTAAATTAAATGACTCTAGTTTCTATATTATTTCATATGTTTTAACCTTCTTGAGAGCTATCTATTTGTAAATTTTATCCAGTCATTCTCTTATTTTTCAATTCAAAATAAGCATCTAAAACTTCTTTTCCAATATCAGAGTTAATACCAGATTTATCATTCATAACCCACGGCACAACTACAGAGAATGCTACTTCTGGATTATCATATGGCGCATACCCTGCTAACGTTAAGTTATAACATTCTCTTCTCTCGCCCTTTTCATTTCTTCCAATATCGCTTTCTCCACCGTAAACTGTCTGTGCTGTTCCTGTTTTACCTGCTGGTTTATAAGATGCTTTTTGGAACGCCCTTACTCCTGTTCCATCACCCTCTTGGAATACCTTTCTAAATCCTTCTTTTACTTGATTTATATAATCCTCTTTCATATCAATTTTATTTAAAACAATTGGTTCTACTGCATGCACCACTTTACCAATCTCATCTTTTTGCGACGTTTGCTCTCTTACCTCTTGTACAATTTGTGGCTTCATTCGATATCCACCGTTTGCAATTGTTGAAATATACTGTACGAGCTGAAGTGGTGTATACGTGTCATACTGACCAATTGAGTAATCTAATAAGAAACCCGGCTGATTATCTTTTTTACCAATTTGTCCAGCTGTTTCATTCGGTAAATCAATACCCGTTGGAACACCTAATCCGAATTGTCTGAAATAGTACCTCATTTTATCAAAGTATTCCTGTTTAATATTTAATGAACTATTTTTCACATAATCCACACCTGCAATTTTTAATGCTGTATGAAACATATAAACGTTTGAAGAGACTTGTAACGCTCTTAAATCATCAATGTTTCCAAACTCTTTCCAAGATTTCTTCTCCCTAGTACCTTTAAACTTCATAGGTGCATCATAAAAATAAGTACCTGGTGTTATAGCTTTCGTTTCAAATCCAGTTAAAACTGTGGCACCTTTAACTGTTGATCCCAGCTCATATGAACTAGTCATTGTACCTAATGCATAGTCTTCAATTTCTGTTTTCCCGTCTTTTTCTACAAGTCTTTTCCCAGCCATTGATAATACTTGTCCGTTTTTCGGATTCATCATTACAACGAAAGCACGGTCCAACATAGATTCAGATCCTTTATATGCCTTTAATATTTTTTCTATACTTTCTTCTACTTTTTTCTGTAATTCCATATCTATCGTTAAAGTTAAGTTCTTACCGCTCTTTCCCTCAGAAATTGTTTCCGTTCTAATTGTAGTACCTTGTTTATCTGCAACGCTTCTTACTTCTTTTTTTGTACCATGAAGTACATCTTCATATTGCTGCTCGATATAACTTTTTCCAACCCTATCATTTCGGCTATAATCACGTACTAAGTAATAATCTAATCGTTCACTTGGTAATCCTTCATCAGAATTAGAAACATTTCCAAGAACGGATCGGAATAATCCATCATTCACATACACTCTCTCCCAATCAACCGACACGTCTACACCTGGGAGATTTGCTAAACCTTCACTAATTATAGTAAATTCCTTTTCACTAACGTCTTTTTTAATAATTTGTGGAGCCATTTGATAACCAGAAGTCATCTTACTTTTAATAGCTAACACTTTTACATCTTTATCTGTTAAATCTTGAAGATTTTTATCCGTAACTCGTTTTCTTTTTAACTCTTCAATTTTTTTATCTAAATTTTTCCCGGTAATATCTTTATCTCTGAACCTATTTATTTCTTTTTTAGATACTAATTTTTCGGTTAGTGTCGGATTTAATTGCATCCAAAAATCTTTCTTATCCGTCTCAGTTAGTTTATCTATATCTTCTTGTGGTATTTCAATTATCTCTGCAAGTTGTCTTGCTGTTTTTAATATTTCTTCTGATTTTACACCTTTCATCTTTGTATATGTAATTGTACGTAAAGACTTATTATCAACTACTGGATTCCCTTCTCGGTCAAATATTTTTCCCCGCGGCACAGAAAGGCTTACGGTTGCATTTTCTCTCTTCTCCACTTCATTTTTATACGTCTCACCATCGATAATTTGTACTTTACCTAATTGTATAATCATGGCAGAAAACAATATAAATACACATAAGAATAAAATGTTTAACCGCATCGGTACTGCTCTATCGCTTTTTTTCTTTTGTTTTTTCACCTTGTCATAATCTCCTCCTTACTGTATTTCTATTAATAATTGAATCTATATATTAAAAGTAATGCACGTTTTCTATACATTACTTTGCACAAATACTAATATATTGATAAAAACTTAATAGAAATTAAAGCAAATCTAAAGAAAAGGTAAAGTTTTCTAAATTAAATACAAAAATACCCAATAACGAAAAGCTTGACTTTTCGTTATTGGGTATTTAAGAATTAATAATTGAACGTATTGATTCTAATCTATCATCATAATTTGATAAAGGCTTTTTACTCTGAATTTTTGGCAAGTAAATCGTTACTGTTGTCCCGACACCAACCTCACTCATAATACTTATATTCCCTTGATGACTTTCAATAATTTTATAACTTAACATCAATCCAATACCGGTACCTTTTTCTTTCGTACTATAGAATGGTTCACCTAATCTTTTAATTCTTTCTTCAGGTATTCCTATTCCTTTATCAATTACACTAATAATGATACCATCTTTACCAATTTCTTTTATGTGAATTGAAATTTCCCCACCATCTGGCATAGCTTCGATTGAATTTTGCAAAATGTTAATAAATACTTGTTTCAGTTGATTTTCTGAGCATTCAATGATTATATCCTTGGAATTTGTATATAATTCAACTTGAATATTTGTCATAATTGCTTTTGTATTCATTAATGAGACGACATTTTTAAATATTTGATAAATATTTTTCTTTTCGGTACTTATTTCGTCTGTTTTAGCAATCGACAAAAATTCTTGAAGAATCGCTTCTATTCTTTCAATTTCAGAAAGCATTAAATCAAAATATTTTTCTTGATCTTCTTTATTAATTTGGAATAACTGTATAAACCCTTTAATGACTGTTAATGGATTTCTAACTTCGTGAGCTACACCAGCTGCTAATTGACCAATTGCTGCAAGTGTATCTGATTTATTTAGCAATTCTTCTGTCTTTTTCCGCTCTGTAATATCCCGTACAATAATCATAATTTTATCATGTAATAACGGTAAACATCTAGCTTCAAAGAAATCGATACTTTCATTAATTGTAAGCGGATATTCAACAATTGCATTTGTTCCTTTTTCTTTCACTTGAAAAATTGCTTCTTGAAATTTTTGTGCTACTGAAGTTGGTAATACTTCGTAAAACTTTTTTCCCATAAAAGCTTCTGCGGGTACGTAAAATTTTGTAGGGGATCCTGCTTTATAATCAATAATTGTGCCGTCATCTTCTGTTAAGAAACATAAGTCTGGTAAAGCTTGAAAAATTAATTCCAATTCAGACGTTTGTTGTATTAATTTCTCTTCTATTGCTTTTAAATGTGTAATATCTACACCAACAGCCCAATAACTAAATCCACTTACAGGAAACTGTTCTGATATATTGGACCACATTATCGTTTTAATTTCACCATTTTTACATGTTAAGCGCATTTCCCAATCTCTAAAGTTCTTTCCACGAGTCAAAAATTTCTTTTGTATCTCGTGACGATAATTATGATCAGGATACAGTAAGCGAAGTGCGTTTGGATTTCCAATTACCTCTTCCGCAGTATATCCTGTTACAATTTCACATTCGCGATTCCACAAAACAAAATCTCCATTATAATCAAGTGCATCAACCATAATAGGCATGTTTTGTAAGATTGTATGTAGTTCCTCCTCTTTTCGAGTAAGTAACGTTGTATTTTTACTTTGAAATCCTTTCATTACTCCACCTATAATTAGATTTGAAAGCATTTCAAAGTATTTTTGGGAATTGAAAATTTCGCTTTTCTGAGACCATACAACAAAAGATCCTAAATATTGATTGTATAAAAAAATGGGGATTTCAATTTTGGGAAGTTTACATATTTTCTTTTCATTTATTCCAAATGAAAATATACATTCTTTTTCAGCATCAAGAAGTTGATGTGATATGTTGGTTAATTGATAAAATTGTTCTGCCATGGTTTCTATTGTACTCACATCAATAAGTTCCATTAGCCGCGCATTCATTCCTTTTTCACCTCAATATGTAAAATTCATACTTCTCCATTATACGAAGAATGTGCCTGTAGGTATATAGCTGAAGAATAATTATTCGAACAAATTTTATTTTTCAATTAAAAACAAAAAATATATGCATGCAAATTGAAACTCTAATTAGTAAGTTTTATTCATCTCCGACTGATTATTAGCTAAGCCAATCATGATCTTTTATGTTGCATGAACTCTCCTTAACATCCTTACATTCGTTAAGTTTTGACATAGTTTTATACACACTAGTAGCAATATAAAAATACATTACATATAAAGTTCATAAAATTTTCACAATTATCATGAAAAATATAAACATTTATTCCAATATATTCTATATAATAAAATGTAATAAGGCTTCTATGAATCTCATAGAATACCTTACCCCTAATAAAAAGAAAAAAAGAATCCAATTGGATTCTTTTTTTCTTTTTATGTTACATTACATATTTATATAAAGCATGTGCAACACCATGTTCTTCATTAGATAATGTTTCATATTTACACATCGCTTTTATTTCTTCAACAGCATTTCCCATTGCAATTGAAATGTTCGCTTTTTCCATCATAGAAACATCGTTTAGCCCATCACCTATCGCAACAGTATTTTCAACTGAAATATTAAGATATTCAGCTAAAGTGTATAATCCATTCCCTTTTTGAGCATCTCGATGATTAATCTCTAAATTGTGCCAATATGAAGATGTAATTGCTAAATCTGAATTATGAAGAAATGTTTCTTTTAGTTTTTTTAATTTCTCTATATCATAAGAAAATGGCAACAATTTATGCACGTGTATTTCTGTTTCTACAATTGACTTGCAACTTTCCGTACTATGAAATGCTGTATGCTCAAGGTATAATGCTGCAATTGTTTCTAATTCTTGTATATCCACATTTGTTTTTGAATTTTTCAAATCCTCAATTTCCCTGCGTACACTTTCCACTCCATATTCTGGAACATATACGCCTTTATCTGTATAAAGTTGATAATATAAACCATTCTCTTCAAGATATTCTACTATTTTAAGTGCCTGCATATTTTGAATTGGATATCTTTTCATCATTTTTTTATCTTTATATATAAGTGCACCATTTTCTGCAATGATCGGACACTCTAAATCAGCTTCTAACAATAATCGTTCAATATCGACAATAGAACGTCCTGTACAAATCGCTACAACATGGCCCGCTTCTTGACATGCTCGAATTGCTTTTGCATTCTCTGTACTAATCATTTTATTCCCTGAAAGAAGGGTTCCATCTAAATCAATTGCTATTAATTTCATTATTTCTTCACCACTTTCTAAAATACACGAGTTCTACCTATATTCAAGGTATCGTTTTCACACTGGTCTCGTGAGGTTCTCTTTAGTTATAATTTATGAAAAGCGTTTCAGGTCAAGAAATAATTAAAAATAAAATCAGAAGCTTTTCTTTTTAAAGAAAAGCTTCTGATTTTAAACTATGAACTATAACTAATATATTTCGTCTCACACATGTACACATTCTTTTCTTCAGTTGGGACATATATTTTAAACTTTTCTAAACGTTTTCCGTAAACATGAATAGTGACAACGCTTTCATTTTCTGCTATTTCAAGAATATGACAATCAGCTGGTGGAATGACTTTATCTGTTTCTCCTTCTCCCAAATAAAGATTTCCTGTATGAGTTAAATAAACAAGTGAATTTTCAAACTGCTTCGTTTGTATAAAGTTCTGCACCATTATTCTTCCTGTAAATACGCCTTCTACTCCCCATGTGCCATCATGATCATGCAAAGGAGTCGATTGTCCATCTTTCCATACAAGAGCTAATACTTCAAAACGATTTAAAGGATCTTCATAAAGCAAGTGTCGTGCATATTGAGCCGAATTCGCCTTCTGTTTTTCTAACGGAAGCCATGTTTTCTTTTCTAAAAGTTCTTCTAATAATTTTTCAATCCCACAAACAATTTGATCTTCTAACAAATTACTATTTATTAAATCCGTTACAGCTTTAATAAATGTTTGGAACGTCTTACTTCCATTACACGTTAACATAAGCATCCTCCTCTACTCTTATTCACACACTTCCATACTAAATAACCAACTAAAATTTTACAATTGAGAAATAAAAAAACAAGGTACAGTAAATTTGTACCTTGCTGAACAGTTTATTGAGTGTTAAGCGAATAGGTAAGAATTTTGAATTAAATCATAATATGCTTTATCCTTCTCTTCGACGTTTTGAGAGTATGGGGGCTATAACGAAAAAGGTACATACACAAGTCGGTAAGCCAAATCGAAATATGTACGACATAACTGAAACAGGAGAAGAAATCTTTTCTGAAATGTTGCGCGAGTTTCCCGAAAAACTCGCGACAAACAATATAGAATTTCTTGTTCGTATCGCGCTTTTTGAAAAGCTTGATTATGAAGCTAGAAAAGAAGTTTTAACAATACGCCAAGACATACTACATAAACAACTTACTACTACTCAATCTTTAATGCTAGTTCACCTTTTATTACAGAAGTCATTGAATTTAGTAAATCACGTATCGAACATGAATTGCTCTGGATTACATCACTTATGAAGAAAATATGAAAAAATAACAATAAAAGTTAAAAACAATGAATGAAAATGAGATTTATTATCAATACTATAATTAATAAAAGGGCAACCACGATTTGGCTACCCTTCAAAAATTTATACTTCCGGATCGAAAGTTTTACAATCTGTTTCTTCTGTAGTCGATGCTTGTTTTCCTTTATGACTTACTACATAAATTGCGTCTGCGCTACATTTATTGCCGTTAGCCCAAAATTTACAGTTGTTTACTTCACATAAAACGTCTTGTGCCATAGTATCACACCTCCTCGTTCTATTATCATTAACAAAATTCGGAGGTATGATACTTTTTGTTATGCATTTTTTATTACCTTTTTAGCTTTCTTAATGGCTCTATATCTCCTTGTACAATAGCACCTATATTTTCAGTTATTTTTTCAATATCAAAATGCCACCATTGAATTTGCAATAACTCCTCTATTATTGTATTTGTAAATCGTTCCTTTATTTTATTTGCAGGGTTTCCACCAACAATTGTATATGGTGCAACGTCTCTAGTCACAACCGATTTAGCTGCTATTATTGCACCATCCCCTATTTTTATTCCAGGCATAATTGTTGTATCCATACCGATCCAAACGTCATTTCCTATAACTGTATCACCTTTGTAAGGTAAATCAGACAAATTAGGTGTATACTTCTCCCACCCATTTCCAAATATATTAAATGGATATGCCGAAAATCCATCCATCCGATGATTCGCTCCATTCATAATAAAGGTAACTCCATTTGCAATGCAACAAAACTTTCCAATGATAAGGCGATCTTCAAGAAATTCATAATGATGTAATACTCGATCTTCAAATGTTTCTCCATCTTTCGCATCATAATATGAATAATCTCCGGCGAGTATATTAGCTTTCGTTATTGTATTTTTTATAAAGTGAACATTTTTATTTCCTTCAATAGGGTATTTAACATTTGGATTAGGATTCATGTTGCACAGCACTTCCTTTCCTATTCATTTCACTCTCTATTGCTATAACTGGCTTTAAATTGTATATAGGTAAAATAAATAATAATCCAATTATAAATAGTAAAGCTGTGCCTTCGTACATCGTACTTAATGAGAACATTTCTTTTAATGAACCAGCAATACTCATTGTTACTACCATTGAACCGGTGAATAGCGGACTTAAAATGCCATTTACACGACCAATAAAATCAGTATCACTATTTTGAATAATGAGCGTATTAATACCTATTTGAATACAAGGAAGAGCTAAACCGCTAAAAAGTTGTGCTGTGAGTGTTACCCATAAATTGGTGGAATAACCTATAATACCGATGCCGATTGCCTGACCAAGCATACCGATAATTAACATCTTTTGCGGCGCAACGTTTTTTGCAAACACCATCGCTAAAGCACCGCCAACAATCATTCCTGCACCATTTACTGTTAGTAACCATTGTAAACTCTCTTTTGATAATCCTAACTGCTCAGTCACAATAAAAATACCTAACGGCTGAATTAAACCAATTCCTAGTCCTGCTGCCATAAAACAAAGCCCTAGCAAAGTTAATGCCTTTTTCTTTTTCACATATTTAATTCCATCGAGCATTTCCTGTAATAGAGTGATTTCTTTCTTCTCATTATCATTCTCAAGATCTTTCGGAAGAAATAACAACACAGCTGCTGCAAGTAAAAAAGCGATACCTGTAATAATGATTGAAATATAAATTCCAAAACTATGAAAAATAAATGTTCCAAGAATTGGTCCTAACACCATAAATATCGCAAATATTGTTTGATAAATAGACATCGCTAATTGGATTTGTTCTGCCGATAAATGCTGTTTAAATAATTTCATCCCTGATGGTTGAGAAAACTGCGAAAGGATTGCAGAAATAAGCGTTACAAAAAATACGATTTTCCACGTTCCAAACATTAGAGTAATTAATACAGCAAATACCGAAATAGAACTTAACGTTTCACACCATACCATTGTCTTCTTCGGCTTCCACCTATCAGCAAACGTTCCACCAATAAAGGAAAAGATGAAAATTGGAGCAAACTCCGCAACTGAAATCATCGAAATAGCAAAAGCATCGCCTTTTGTCATTTCCATTACATATAGTAATACAGCAAAGTTCCGAACCCATATTCCAATTTGTAAAAATAATGCTGATGCTAAAATCCCTTGTACAAACCGGTTTTTTAATACTTGTGATACCCCATTATTTTGTTTCGTTTCTACATTTGTCGACATAAAAAAGCCTCCTATTTCATCTTCTGAACAGGAGGCAGCACAAATCATATGAAAAGACTATATTTTTCGCAGAGCGAAATACATCCCTTTTCTATAAATGTACAGACTAATCCTATTCAGAAGAATATTTCGTTTTTTAACGAAGATCTCTTACAAATAGAATTAGTTGATCATTGGGATGTATTCACCCTTCCGTTTCGAATTTAAATTACACATACATACTCTATGTAAATCATTTTCTATGTATGCATGTCTTACAACAAATATTCTAGAATGTTAATGGTAATTCCTCTAAAGAACGCATTAAATAATTACCTTGCCATTTAATTTCTTCTCGATCTCCTTTTATTTGTAGTTTAGGCATTCGATTAAATAACGTAGTAATAGCAATTTTTGCTTCCAACTTAGCAAGTGGAGCGCCTAGGCAGAAATGGCTACCATGTCCAAAGGCAATATGGCGATTGTTCTCGCGAGTAATATCGTAAACTTCCGGATTCTCAAATACTGTTTCATCACGGTTTGCAGAAGCTAAGGCAATGACAACCATATCTCCTTTTTCAATTGTTTGATCGTGAATTTGAAAAGGTTCATCTGCCCATCTTGAAGTTGTAACCTCAACCGGGGAATAATATCGTAATCCTTCCTCAATTGCTGCATCAATTAACTTTGGATTTTCTTTTAATAACTGTAATTGATCCGGATTTTCAAGAAGTGCTAATACCGTATTTGTTATTAAATTTACCGTTGTCTCATGCCCTGCAACAATTAGTAACATTATCATTGAATATAGTTCCCGAGCGTTAAGTTTATGTCCTTCACTTTCTGCAAGTATTAAAGCACTAACCAAGTCCTCTTTCGGTTCTTTTCGTTTCATATCAACTAAATATTGAAGGTATGTAATAAACTCAGATAGTTGCTTTTCAGTTTCTTTTATTTCTTCTGGTGTTTCTGGATAAGCAATGACAGCATGAGACCAAATTCTGAATTTCGCTTGATCCTCTTTTGGAATGCCAAGCATTTCACTTATCACAATGATCGGTAAAGGAAATGAATAATCATCAACAAGGTTTAATGAATCTTTTCGCTCGACTTCGTTCAATAAATCATCTGCGATATGCTGAATTCTTCCTTCCAATTGCGCGATCATCTTCGGTGTAAAAGCTTTTTGTACGAGTGATCGTAAACGATTGTGATTAGGTGGATCTGAATTTAACATGTGCGTCGTTAAATAATCACTATTGTCAACAGTAAGAAACACATTCAATGTATCTTGAGAAAACACATTGGCCGGATCTTTTTTTAAGCGATTATCTTTTAATAGTGGTAAAGCATCTTCATATCTTGTAATAAGCCACTCTGCACCTAATTCCGTTTTATTCACAAATAAGATAGGTTGCATTTTACGAGATTCTTTATAAATTTCATATGCATCTTCTTTAAACTGAGCTGAAGCTAAATTGATGCCATTCTCTATTCTTAGCCCAACTTTATTTTTCATTGACATTGTATCCCCTCACTCTCATTTGTTTTTGAAAATCAACCAACATATGCATTATACGCTAACAAAAACGAGAAAATTGTAAATTTTTACACGAAATCTTACTTCGTATATTGAAAAATAAAAAAGTGAGGGAGTAAAATCTTTCTACTCTCTCACTTTTCTTTATGCGAAGCACATGAAATTACTAATTTGTTGATAGTGATAACTTACTTTACGACGACGACCACCTTGCCAAGTGTAACCTGATACTCCATTTCTTCTCACTTCAGTCGGAAAGAACCATAAGTCTCTTCCGAAAGGTCCTGAACGATGCAAACGTAAATAGCCCCATCTTCCTAGACAGTTACACATCCATGATTTCATATTACCAGCTTGTGCAGGTGAAGCAAATGTGGATGGTAACGATGGCACTTGGGACGGTGGTGGTGACGTTGGAGCATCTTCCGCATCATCTGGTCTATAATCTTCTTGCTCCATATCTCTCACTTCATTTGTAGGTTCATACCCGTAGTTTTGTGGATTATAATACATCGCTTGACCATATGGATAATTTTGTTGGTTATACATATTAATAAATCACCTTCTTTTTGTTCATTACCTTTACCATTCATATGTGATATGCCCTCTCTGGGAATCTTATGTATAGCCTAAATTCAACAAAAAATAAAGCTCGTATTTTAAAAATACGAGCTTTTTCATAAACGGAATAGATGTATTATTTTCTTAATTTCACACTATAGAAACGCATTTCATCTAATGAACCTTCAAATTCAAATACTTCTTGTTTAATTAATTCCTTTAAGCGATATTCTAAAAACGTATCGCCAACTGATTGCTCTACAAGACCAAGTGCTTCACCAATTACTCTAGGAGCTTTTAGGAATTCTTGATCAGCACCTATACTTTTCGCGCATTCAATAATAAATTGATCAAAATAATTTTCTTGTACAGAACGCACTTCATTGTCTGTCCAAACTCTTAAAAACCCCGTACTTTTCGAGAGACTATCCCACTCATGTTCAAACTGCAGACGATTCTCTACAGTTAAATACGGCAATTTTACAAAACTTTTTTGAATTAGAGCTAAACTTTCAGGTGGTAACTCTCCTGTTCCACGAATCACATACTCTAGTTTTAATATTTCTTTACTTGCTTCAGATGTATTCATAACGCGAATATTTTTCTTATCTTTTAATTGCGCCATTGCAAAACATAGACCTACATGTTCATGTGCGTTATCGGCTTTCCAAATTGTAATAGGCGTTTCACTAGGAATAGCGTATAGTTCTTTCATAGTTTCTAAAAACCTTGGTAAATACTCTTCTTCAAAATAATTTTCATAAGCATTTAAGTTGTTTACTAACCATTCCTGTCTTGCTAGTTGCCCTTCATTCATATGTAACTTATTTATCGGCCCAATTGAAAAGAATTCAGAAAAAGCAACAACCATCTCTTCCAATCGTTCTTCTTGACCAAGCATATGCTTTAAACATCCAGCTGTTGAATCATCAAATGCAATATGTACGTGTGAGACTTCTTTTACACTTCTTTTATAAGATGTATTACTCGTTAGTTGCTTAGGAATATCCATCAAATTTTTAATAGTATCTTCACTATAGTTTTCTTTTAATAAATTTAATTGGATTAGAATACTTTGAAGTAAATGTTTTGCTTCATCTTCGTGCATATCCTCTACAGCATTTTTAATTTTATCTATCATGTAAACCCCTCAATTCATTTCAAAAATAACGTGGATTATAGTGTATCATTTAAGTGTTACTCTTTAAAAGTTTTTTAGTCAAATCATGTATTAGAAAGATTGCTAAATAACCTTTTGTAAATCCTTTTATTTAAATGTATAATTATATAGAAAATAAAAAATATAGGAGCTATGTTTATGGAGAAAGTATTTCCTAATTATAAACATTATCTAAAAAATTGGAGATTTATATTTATTTGTATATTACCTACTATCGCCTTTTTATTTGCTTTTGATGTCATCTTTGAATTAATATTTCATCAAGATTTCTATTTATCTAACTTAATTTTTGCTATTATTTTATTTTTAATATTTATGAGCATCAAAGATATGTTTAAAATTAAAAGTTAAAGATCCGGATAAAGTGGGATAAAAAAAAGAGCACCCTGCAATCAGATGCTCTCATGTGATAGAGGTTTTTCTGAGTATTAAGTAGGACACGAAGGTCTTGTCCCACTATCTAATATATGCTTGTACTTATTTTTTGTGCATGTACGAAGTATCACTATAAATTCTCCTCATAAATTCCTTGTACAATTAACATATTTATACATAAAAAAACATCCCCCGTGGATGTTTTTTTATGTACCGATTTTTAAGCTTCCATAAACTTAGCCGGTACACCATTTTTTTCAACTACAGAAGATATATTAGTAGGATTAATCATTACATTTTCAATACTAACTAATTTATTTTCTAATAGTCCATTCTCTGTTGTAATCAGTTCTTCAAACCGTTCTAAAGTCATCGAGAATTTATGTTCACTTCCGCCATTCATACTGACTTTTACATACTTCATCGTGCACCCGCCTTTCATAATAATCTATAATTCGATAAAAAGGCGCTTACATCCTTCTTATTAATACTAGATTTTACACTTGCCAATTTACGTTTATATTTAATATAAAAAAAGCTGAAACTATTTTTTATTCACATTATAATTGCGAGTAAAAATGATAAAGATAGAAATGCACAAAGTGGTATAAATAAAACAGTATCCATTCTAGCAAAACGCGTATCTTTTTTTCGTTTGAAGATACCAAAATAATGAAATTCACCTATTACTCTTATAAAAAAAACAACCATACAAACCCAGGATCCCATTTGAACAATAATATTAGGAAATGCGAAATGAACAATATTTGTTTGTTGTAATAAAATTATTGCGGCCATACTTAGTAATAACGCAATGAACAAAGTCATCCCTGTACCTGGTGTAAATGCCTTTTCTCCAGCTTTTGTTGGAATGACACTATTTGTCGCCCACTTACCTCCAAAAGCCCAATAAACATGTAAAAAGCTAACTAAAAATAATATACAGACAGAAATATATGTAATAATAAACATTTTGTCCTCCTATTATTTTATTTAAGCCCTCAACTTTAGAGTATGCTATAAATTTCACCTTAGCAATCTATTTTTAATAACATAAAACCCCTTAATGATTTTTCTTAAAATTGATTAATCATTAAGGGGCTTTTAACTTTATTATGCATTATACCGATTTCTACGACGTTCCATCCTCGTTTGTCCTTGAGCAGTCTCTTCTTTATATTGAGGTATTTGCTCTGCCATTTCATATGTTGCAACTGCAGTTGGTTCTTCGTAATTATGCTCACGTATTTCTTCAGGCGTTTTTTGTTTCGATACTTTGCCACCAAACTTAAATAATTTTAACTTAAATTTCGGTAATCTTGGGATCGGAATCTGAAATGATTGCTTTTTACGTTTCTTTTTTTGTTGAAATAAAGTTATATTTTCTTTATAATCCTCTTCTTTACGGTGTAATAACATAGCAATTAATCCACCTAATATAAGTCCACCAACTAAAAGCATAAGATATTTGAAATTACTTGTCATTAAACTCGACATACGTTCAAGTATGACTAACGATTGCACTTCTTTAATATCCCATAGTAAAGCGGCCCATAATGCGAATAAACCGAAAGTAAGCCCATATGTACGAAAACGGAATAAACATGGGATTAAAGCGATACAAGCAGCGATTTTCGCATTCGCTATGATTGAACTTGTTGAAATATCTTGATGCCAAATAACTAACAATAGTGTAATAAATGGCGCATATGCTATCCAGCTACATATACGTGAATATATTTTTTTCGCAAAATAACTACCGAAACTGGTGAAAAATAAAAGGCCTCCAATATATAAAGATTGTTCTAGTGGGATTTGTTTCATAATTCCTGCAACTGGAAAGAGGCCGCTCAATAGCATGAATAGCACATCTAATTTCTTCACAATTCCTCATTCCTTTCCAAGTTCTTTTGAATTCATTCATATTGCTTTTCCACATGGTGTAGTTTTTTATTTCTAAAAAACATCTTAATCCTGTATGGAAATAAAGTAAATATATAAAAGAGAAGATACATGACAAAAGATATCCTTATTTACATGAAAAAATGACAAATCCTGATCGATATAATGAGCAGGATTTGTTTATTATTATTTACAATAGAATAATTGAATCTTTCTTTTCTATTTTTATAATATCTACATCCAATTCATCATCAAACTCTTTAAACTCTCTTGCATCTATATCAGTCATATAGCTCTTTATTACTTTCGCCATATGCATAGAATATGGCATGTGTATATTCTTTTCCAAAAGCATACTTGAATTACAGCACATGTAATGTACCATTTTGGCAATATAGTTCCTTTCAACAGCTTTTACACCTAGAGGTAATATTTCAAGTATATATCGATGCAATGTTTCACTATCATTACACAGATACTCACCAGTGCTATAATACATTCCCTTTTGATCTATATATAAACTCGTACTATCTAGTACGTCATCACATTCTATCACACCGTATTTGGGTACATCAAAAGATGTATTTATTCTTACAGCATTTAAGTTTGGAACCTTTAGCACATCTGGAACAATGTCAGGGAAAGTATCTATATCAATTTTTTCATTTTGTAACTCTTTTATCCAATGTTTTCTTACATTCGCATCTATAATGAAGTATACTTGCTCATTTTGCTCTTTTGCAGGTTGTAAAATTTCCGCTAATGTTTCAGAAACAAATTGTTTAAATTGAATGCCCATATCATTTCTTTTTGAAGGCTGCGGCAAAAAGATGTTATGTTTGTCTACATTTAATAATAAACGATCAATCGTTTGCCACTCTATATTCCCATATAATTTATATGAAATTTCTTTTCCTTTTATTTTTGAAAAAATGGGTAAGAAATCAAATTTCGAGATTCGTTCAATTGATAAATTAACATATGTACAAGGTAAATTTATCTTATTCCAACTACGTTTTAAAAATCCTTTTTGTTCTAATAAACTCAAAATACCATTTATAATCGTTTTACGAGACACACTTTGGCCTATAAATAAATTAATAAATGCTGAAATACGGTTTGTTCGTGCAAATCCTTCTCTAACAATTTGCTTTGGATCAATTTTTTCACGTCCATCACAATTTTTCATTGCAATTAACGCCAATGTCGCATCATTACGCTTACCTGCAGTAGCATAAACCGCTTTCATAACATCCTCTACTAAATTCGTTTTATACTTCTGGCAATATTGCATTTTATATGGATTTTGCAATACCTTTTCAATATTACATCTTACTATTTTTAACAACACTGGAGAATCTGCATTTAATATATATGATGACTCACTGATTTGAGCTAACACCATTTCACTTTCAAATAACGCTTGTTCTACTCCCAGCGATATTTTTTCAGACCATATTTCTAGCGTTATAGTCTCTAATCCTTTTGGTGCAATTAAAGGGAATACTTCTTTCCTATTGCCTGTTTCAATCTTTTTACATTCTGGTAGTAATGTGAAATAAGAAAATTTTTGCTGAAACCCTTTAAATAGATACTCTCTTTCTTTTGCTTTTATACCAGATCTTATTTTAGTACCTTGAACTTTATATATTCTCTCATTGTATGGAAGAAGTACCCTAAGATTTGCTCCTAGCATATAATCTTTCGGATATTGAAGAATATGATCTAATTCAACTTCTCCACCTATACGAAAATCATCTTTTAAATTTCTAAATATCTTAATCCATTTGATGCCGTTTGTAGCCTGCTGAACTTTTAGTTTTACAAATCGTAATTTCTTATTATTCAATGCAAATTCTGGAGTAGAAATTAATATCATGCCCCGTTTTCGTCTTAATAGCAAAGGAATGTCTGGATGGTTATATTCTTGATAAAATCTCCGAATTCCTATTGAAACATTTAATAATGGAATGTTCTCTCCTCCGCGCGTTATATATTCGAACCGAAATACATAGGCGAAATAGTCTTGTGTTTTTTCATCTTTAATAGGCTCTGACATCGCCTCACAAATATTTTGTGATCTAAGAGGAGAAAAATATATATATTCTTCATTTATATTTTCTAATTGTACAGGACGTTCACAAAAAATATGTGAAATTAAAGCGGGCACCCATTTAGAATATACTTCCTTATCATGTAGTACTGTTAAATTAGAAATTAAATCGTAATGCCATTCATATTTTGGCGATTCTATTAATTTATTAGGTTTCCAATCATGAATAATCTCATACCAACTTTGGAAAATATAATCGAGTTGTTCTTTTCTAATAGGCTCTTTACACACAATCCACGGTGTATTTTCATTCAATACATATGGATTATGTTGAATAAATAATATATCAGAAAACATATCATATAATCTTTCATTCAATCGTTTCAACTTACTCGTTAATAAAAATGTCTTATAATGTATCTCTACAATATCGAGCCAATCAATAGGAAAATATATAAATGATACACTTTCGTTTAAAAGAGGTTCTACTATATTTTCAAATGTTAACAACTTTAATTTTTCCATAAAATGATTACTTCCTTTCTTCATTTTTCTTGATCACAAAAAAACTAAAGTATTATCACATAATTTAATTATTTAAAAGAATAGCAAATACCGCTTATCCGACTTATATATTAATGACATGACTCTGATAAAAGTTAAAAGAAATTTTCATACATATCCCTCCTTTTATACAACAAATATAATATATTAAGATTATACAATATTAGTCACGTATTGTATTTGGGATTTACAATAATTTTACAAAAGATTATAAAAGAGGTTGTCTCATAAGTCTCTTTCGAAGTAAAATCACATGAAATTGAAAAGGAAGAAACGTTATTAAATCAACGTTTCTTCCTTTCACTTTCTATTCGGTTTTGGCTAAAAAGCACCTTTTAGGACAGCCTCTTTTCACTATCCTATTACCTTTTTCGCTTCTTTATTCACTGACCACTGCTCTAATGTATAAGTCATTTCCCAAAATGAATATTCATATTGACTGCTAATAATAAAATGCTGTTTCACTGCGGTACGTACCATCTTTCTGTACGTTTCTTTTTAATTCTCGTGCAATAGAGGAGTGATGTCGCTTCAGAATGGCACCAATTTCTCTCGTTGAATGACCTAATTTATGAAGTGCTTCTAGTTGTCCACATTTAAACGTGGTAAAATGGGAATAGCTCATACTCGTCCTCCGTGTAAGTAAGTGGGGTGGTAACTTCTACTTTACACGAAGCAAGGTGAGTTTTTTTGTTTTTTTAGGTGTCGCACTTAATAATACAATTCGTCAAATTAAAAAAAGACGCATTTAGATTGATGCGCCTTTTTGCGATACTTCTTTTGTTAAATCATATACATAAGTATGATTCATACCTGTAAATAGCAATACCTCTTCTCTTTATCCTATTACGTTTTTCTCTTTTGTACTTACCGGCCACTTTTCTAATGTATAAGCCATTTCCCAAAATGAATATTCATATTGACTGCTAATAATAAAATGTTGTTTCATTCGATTTCGGTCTGCCTCTGTTACTTTTTCAGCTATTGCATCTAATCGTGTAATTTGCTCTTCAACTAGTGTTCGGAACCAATCGGATCCATAAGCAGAAATCCATTCCTTATAAATTGGCTCTTCTGGCTTACACTCTTTTAAACGCTCACCAATTTCATAATACAACCAATAGCAAGGTAAAATTGCTGCAATAATATCGCCTAAATGTCCTTCATACGCAGCACGATACATATGTGAAGTGTACGCATATGCAGTTGGAGCAGGGATAAAATTATCTTTTTCTTCTTGTGTTATCCCTAATTTCTTCGCAAAATTCTCATGTAAAGATAATTCCGCTTCATATGTATTTTGAGCATGGTGTGCCATACGAGCTGTCGTTTCTAATTCTAGTGCTTTTGCAGCTCCTAAAGTTTGTACTCTAGCAAAGTGACTTAAATAATACGAATCTTGAAGCACATAATAGCGAAAACTAGCTAAATCTAACGTTCCTTCACCAAGTTTTTTTACAAAAGGATGATGAAAACTAGCTTCCCAAATTGAGTCTACTTCTTTACGTAATGATTGTGAAAAAGTCATGTAAATCCCTCCAATTATGTATGAAATTTAAGTATTTACCCACCATTATTAAATCTGTAAAACAAAAAAACTTTCTTTACAAGCGTAAAGAAAGTGAAATTGACAGTATTTATACATGAAACAGCAATGTCTTTCCCACTTCCCTACGCTGGCATTAACCAGATCAGGTACTAAGAGTCTCAAATTCCCATTTGATCTCAGCCTATAATAGGCCCCCCTAGTGGATAAAATATTTAATTTTCGTATTGTATTCATCATAACATACTTCATGTAACTGTCAAAAGTTATTCATGATACCACTACTTAAAATCCTTCGTCTTTTCTTACTCTTAATGAAGTTTCAATAATCATATCTAATAGTTTACTATATTCAATTCCCGCTGCAGCTGCACTTTTTGGCAGTAAACTCGCTTGCGTCATCCCTGGTAATGTATTAATCTCCATTACATATGGAATACCATCCTTCACCATCATATCCACCCTTGCATAAACGCTGCATTTTAATGCTTTATAGCAAGCCAGTGACGCTTTGTTTACACGTTCCTTAAGTTCAGCTGGAAGTTCGATAACTTCTTCAATAGTACCTGCATCATCATATTTCGCATTGTAATCAAAGAACTCAGCTGCATGTCGAATTGAAATGATAGGTAACTGTTTTCCATCAAAAATGGAACATGTAATCTCATCACCTTTAATATACTTTTCTATTACTACTTCAGAATCCCATTCGAACACAGTTTCCAGCATTGAAATTAATTCGTCTTTATCATAGACAATCTTTACCCCAACACTTGAACCACCAGAGTTTGGTTTTACCACTAATGGAAATCCTAACTTATCTAACTCATCAAAATCCAAATCCTCCATTTTTGTAAGTTCAATCCAATCTGGTGTTTCTATTCCTTCATAACGTAAAATCTTTTTTGACATGTTTTTGTCCATACATATACCGCTAGATAACATATTACTTCCGCTATAAGGAATACCTAAACTTTCAAGCGTTCCTTGAACAGTTCCATCTTCTCCGTATTTTCCGTGTAATGCGAGCAGCGCAAAATCAATGTCTTTCGCTTTTTCGATTAAATCCATTTTTTCATTTAATGTAATTGGGACAATTTCATATTTATTTTTATCTAAATTTGCAATCATTTCATTTCCAGTCATAATGGATACTTGTTTTTCAGAGGATACTCCTCCCATAATAACGCCAATTCTCATTTCCTCAACTCCAAATTTCGTTTTTTATCCCGCATTAACGAGCAGTAAGACCCCCACCTCAAAATTCAGCGGAAGCAATGCAGTTAGGTGGGGGATCAACTGCCCGTAAAAGCCCGATTGGTGAGGGCTAATAATCAGTGGGGAATGAACCCCCCCTGATTAAAGTTTCACTTTATTGTATCACCGATTATTTTGATTCCCCGAACTATTTCTTCTTCTTTCAAACGTGAAAATCCTAATCGAAACGTGTTCGCTCCTCCTCCATCAGAATAAAACACATCTCCAGGAGAAAAAGTAACCCCTTGCTCATAACACTTTTGCAAAAGTGTGCGGGCATGAATTTTTTCTTCTAACTCTATAAATAAATGAAGTCCACCATCACCGGTCATTCTTTGAAACGGAATGTACTCGTTACACGCCCCAACAGCTAACTCATATTTTTTCTTATAAACAGACCTTGCCTTTTTTAAATATTTTTCAAAATATCCTTCATGTAAATATTGAAATAGGACAGCTTGATCTAAAGTAGATGTGTGAATAGTTCTTGCTCTTTTCACACTTTCTAAATAATGAATTAGTTCTTTATCTGCAATAATCCAACCTACACGCAAGCCAGGGAAAAGTACCTTTGAAAAGCTACTAATATAAATCACATTATTACCAGCACCAGCAAAAGTTAATAATGGTGCTAAATGTGAACCTGAATAACGTAATTCTTCATTAAATCCATCTTCTATAATAGGAATCTTATATTTTGAAAATAATCTCATCAGTTCCGTTCTTTTCTCTGAACTCGTCACAATGCCAGTTGGATTATGATAGGAAGGAATTAAATACGCAAAATCAAACTCTTTTTCACGCAAGCTTTTTTCAACTTGATTCGTATCAATACCATCTTCATTCATATCAATACCATGAACTTCAAGGCCATGTAAGCGGAATAGCTTCAGCGCAGCATGGTGAGTTGGATTCTCACAAATAACTCGACCTGATTTCTTTGACAACGAGGATATTACAATGTCTAATCCTTCTGTAAATCCATTTGTAATTAAAATATCTTTGTTCGAAATATCTACACCTTTCATTTCCATATAATGAAGTAGATATTTCATTAACGGTCTATAGCCTTTTGCGTATCCGTAATTTAATACGACATCACCTTCAATGGACATACGAGTAAGAAAAGCTCTTTTGAAATTTTCCACATCAAATAGCTTTTCGTCCGGAGCAATACTGTTAAAAACAATCATTCCTTTTTCCCAACGAACACCATGTTTCATTAAATCTAATTCATCCGCTAATAAAGTAACTGTATTAAGTTTATTTTTCCAATCTATTTCAACAGACGAAGTGTTCGATATATCAACCTTCGCAACAAAATTCCCTTTTCCTTTAACTGCATAAATGAGCCCTTCTTGCTCTAAATCTGCATAAGCAGCGAGTACAGTGTTTCTGCTTACACTAAGTAATTCACTTAGTTCCCTTGTTGAAGGAATTTTTTGATCCCCGAGCAAATGCCCTTTCATAATCATCTTCTTTAAATAATCTTTTAATTGAATATAAACGGGACGATCTTTCACAACTTTAAAATCTTTAAACAATTCCTTACCCCCTGCAATCATTTTTGCATAATTATTTCATTCTCAAAAGGTCCACTACATATGTATTTTTTATAAAGGGCGGTACGGTTTTATAAAATACAACTTTAATCAATTAGTAACTTTACCCCCCGTTAATACGTGACAAATCTTTACGATATAAATTAATTATATCTTTTAAAGCTGCTGCTGCGGCTCCGCGTGGATTTGATGCACCACCAATTGTAGTAACTTGGCCCATCGTATCTGTAAAGAACGTAATCCCTTTTTCTGTCCCATTTACATTTGCTAGCGGATGATCTTTATCTATTTCGCACGGTTCAACATTTAAATTCACATTGCCATCCTCATCTTTATATGCTGATGCAATTAATTTAATAAATTTATTTTGTTCCTTAGCATTTCGAATTTGTTGTTTTGTAACATGTTCAATTCCTTTTATATGTATATCTGTAAGCATATGCTCTGTTCCCATTAAACTGTTTGTCAAAAGTAACAATTTACACGCACTATCAGAACCACTTACATCTAATATTGGGTTCGTTTCAGCAATTCCTTTACGTTGCGCTTCTTTCAGTGCTTCTTCAAACGTAATATTTTCCTCATTCATTTTCGTAAGAATATAATTTGTTGTCCCGTTTAATATTCCTTCTATTTTTTCAACATGGCAACCAGCTAAACTAAATTGACCAATATCAAGTGTCGGTAATGCGGCCGCAGTTGCACCACTATATCGAATTCGTACATTCGCAATTTTTGCTGCTTCATTTATTTCTCTCCAGTTTGTAACAAGCGCACCTTTTGAAATTGCTACTATATCCATTTGTTTCTCAATCGCTTGTTTTATATATTGTTTCCCTGGATTTCCATCTTTAAGGTTTGTAACTGTTGATTCTACAAGCACTGTACCACTTATGTTATCTGTTGCACGTTCCTCCGGATGATATTCTATATACTTCTCAATTGCTGCGCTACTGCTACCATACGTTAATAAGTCCTGAATAGATAAACCATCCTCATTATGTATTGCAACATTTCTACCTAATACGCCACTTACAACTAACTCTATACCATATGTTTCATATATATATGAACATTTTTCATGTAGTAATTTTATAAACTCTCTTCCTACTGTTCCATATCCTGATAGTACAACTTTAATTTTCATAATATCCCCCCATATTTTTCTACCAAATCCCTCTTTCAATATAATATAAAGCGCCCTCGAATTCCATCGAGAGCGCTTTATTATTACCTATTTCGGTAAACGTGATAGCTTTTCAGCAATTGTTCTATAAAACTCTTGAATGTTAGAAAAACCTAACGTGTCTGAAATACTTAATCCTACCATGTCGAGATGGTCCCAATTTGCTTTCGTTTCGATATGATTCCATTTCCCAATCTGTAATGACTCATTATTATTTACGGTAGCATTAGAAGAAGGTGCAATCATAGAACTAGTATTTACTACACCATCATTTTGCCACCAAGTAGTATCAATTAATGGACGATTTTCTTCATACCTTGCATAGGAACCTAAGAAAAATGCATTCCCCATTAACACTTTATTCATCGTTATATGAGGCAAATGTAAACCTGTTATAGGTGCCGCTTGTGATGCATGTCCACTATAGGATAAGTAATACACATTTGGTTGCGTCTTTACCCAATTATTTAACTCCTTTGCACCATCTGTACTTAAATCCCATTGACTTATATCTTTTGTATTTTTCCAAAGTGAACTATTTAGAATACGATTACTGTATTGGAAAAAGGACTCTCCAACATTTTTCTTTATGTCCCATTGATCCAATTTAAAATCATATAGTGATAAATTATCGTTTCCTCCAAAACTTGCAGCTGTAATGAGTAAATCTTTAACGAACGGTAGTAGAAGACTACCATCCGCAAGTGTTGTACCGTTGTGAGGAGTTGCTAATGTTGTAACACTATGAACATATGATTTCTCGCCCTCAAATAATGGTGATATTTTGGTGTTTGGGTGATTTTTCACATAATTTTTTTCTTCAAAACTGCCTTCTTTTAATAGCTGTACTAATGTTCTAATCGTTTGTCCACCCATGCTATGTCCGACTAAATGTACTTTATTTGTTTCACTCCAACTCGGCATGAAACCACTATAAGTTCTTCCAAAACGATTATGTCCATGTTTCTCAGCATGTGCGGCACCGTAGTCTACTGTTCCACCGTTAATTTGGGCATATAATTCACATGCACGGTCCCAGTTACTAGAAACTGGTCCAACAGCTGCAGTATGAACTGTATAACCATTACGTTTCAAATCTTCTTGTATATCATGAACACCCCCCCAATATTTAACCCCTAGCATTTCCTCTCTACCCCATCCGGCAAACCCATTTACTAAAATGATCGGATAATTATTTTGTTGACTCTCTTCAGCATATGTTATTTTCGCTACCAATGAACAAACAGCCACTAATGCAAAAAAACATATTTTTAAAAATAACTTCCCCATATTTCCTCCCCCTGATAAAACGTTTACATTTTTCACTTTACAGCATGCTTTAATAACTTAAACATAATGTAAAGTATTTTATATACGTTGTATATATAGAAAACATATACAAATGTTGATAAATATTTACTTTTTACAATACAACTTGTAAATCTGTTTATTCGAATTTATAATTAGATATAGTTTCCTCATGTTAAAAAGATTTAAAAACCATAAGAAAACTAATCTCATTGCTTCAAAAGGAGGAAAAATCATGCAAATCAGATCAAATATTCATACATTATCTCAACCTACTAAAATAACTCCGTCTAATCTTGAGCATAATACTATCTCTTCTACTAAACTTGAAGATAAAAAATCAAATGATCCCATCAAATTTGATATTCGTTCATCTGAAAAAGAGATGAAACAACCTGAGCATAAATTTAATGAATTAGATTTATGGAAGATGCTAAAAGATAAAGGTGTTCCTTTATGGATTATACTTGAAATGCTACAAAAGGCTCGTAAAGAAAAAGAAGCACAAAATAATTCAGTTCAAAATTCAAATGCAATTGAAGAAACAAGTGAGACTCGATTAAATGAAGTAATGTAATTTATGTTATATGAATGCTCTAAAGTAAAAAGAGTTCGAGATTGATAAAATTTCTATCAACCTCGAACTCTTTTTTAAGATTTTTCTCCAATCGTTACAAACTGAAATGATACTTCCCCTTGATGATCTTTAATTAACTTTTCTACTTTTACTTTTTCATTTATTAATGTATTATCTGTTGACATTTTAGGTTTTTCATCACCTAAAGACTTGTTCAGGTGGAGAAGATGCATTTTCGTTTCATTTGCTTTTAATTCTTTATACACACTATCTTTTGCTACAATTACATACGCTTGTGTTGGATATTTACGAGTGTTACCTATCCAAGCATCACTACCGTATTTAACAGCAAACTCCTTTCCTTCTAATTCAATACTTTTTAAATTTTTTTCATCTTCTTGTGCCAACAAAATCGAGCCTTCTTTTGGTAACTTAGGTAACGTATCTATAGGTCTAAATTTGGATCCATTCTCTCTTTCACGAAAAATCTTTGTTTTAATCAATGCTTGTGCTGTAGATTCATTTAAAATTAAAACTTGTCCATTTCCAAATGTACCCGTTTTCACAGAAAACACTTCATTTTCTTTCGTGATTTCCTGATAACGATTCATAATTGATAAAGTATTATTTTTATCTCCAATGATTAATACACCGTTAGCTGGAAATCTGTTTTCATTTTTAGAGCATGCACTTAAACTTATTAACATTAATATACTTAAAATGAAAATAGATAATATTTTCTTCATCACAGTTCCTTTCATAACTCAAATTGTTTTTACATGCTTTTATGCAGTCTTACTTACTCATATTCCCTACTGTTCCATAGTTTTATAAAGCTTTTGTAAATAACGCCAACGAGTTATATAGAAATATAAAACTTGTATACAGATAAATGAAATTAAAATTACAATAGAACTATTTAAAATAGAAAAATCGACTAATTGTTGCAATGCCATATAAGCAACCACTGTGTGTATTACTGCAATGGTAATCGGTAAAAAGAACATTAATAATAACTGTCTCGTTACAACTTTTTTCAACTCTCGCTTACTTAATCCCATTTTCGAAATCATTTTATATTGTTGTTGATCCCGATCCAAATCAGTATATAACCGGAAGTAAATAAAACTAGCGGCAAATGTGAAGAAGACGATTCCAACTAAAACACTTGCCATAAGTAATAATCCATTCGTTTGTTTTGCCTCTAACAAGCTTAAAGTCAAAGCTTGAAAATAGAAATTACCTTCTCTTCCATCTGCATTGAATATACTATTTAATTGATTTGAAATTTCTTTCGTCTTTATCCAGTCATCTACAACAAATCCGTATGTACGATGTTGAATAACTACATCATCTTGATTGATATTAAAAGGAATACCATCATATACACGATCTTGAACTGCGATAAAAATACCGCTAGTATCATGTGGTAAAACTAAATTTTCTACAGCTTTTTTCACACGAAATGTCTTTATCCAATCTCCTTCAATGACTTCAATATTCTTTTTATAATCACCATTTTTAAATTCTTGTTTTTGTGATACCATTCCAGGGATTAGTAATATTTCATCTTCTTTTTCAATTGTTTCTTGTTGATACCCTAGCGCTCTCGCAAGTTCGTTATATTCACTTAATTTCATTACATATACATTACTTTCTGTATATTTATAAGAAGATGAAGCTGTTCGATATGGAATATTCGCATCAGCAAGATGTTTTTTTATAATAGAGAGATGTTTATCCACCACTTTGTCTTTTTCAGGACCTATATAAAGAAACGTATATGGGTTTGTCATTCTTACCAATTCTTTATTCCCAATAGCAGCTGTAGTTCCAATTGCTGTAAAAGCAACTGCTGAAATAATAGACACTATAAAAAACATAGTTGCATTGTCTTTCATACGGTAAATTAATTCTGAAAACGTTAATATATTTGTTCTCTTTAAAAAGAAAAATTCACTCCTTTTCGCAAGATGCAATATATAAACGCTACATTGTGTATATAAAAAGTACGTTCCTATAATTACTAAGAGCACACCCATTACGAGCATGATAAAACTATGATTTTGAATAAAGCGAAATACTGAAATATATCCATACCCTATACTAATTAAAGAAAGTAACGATAATACTATTGAAGCTTTCGGTTCAGGCTTTGGCTTTTCTCCAGCTTGAATAAGTTCCACAAGTTCGGTTACTTTAACCGTTTTAAATGTAACTAACGAAACGATTAAAAATAAGACAAGAAACGTGAAAACTGTTAATAATACAGCCTGCACTGGTATATAAAAAGGTAAACCATTACTAATCATTAATACACTGGCACTGATTAGTAAAACTAGTTTAGAAAATATGAGGCCAATAAGGATCCCAATACAAATCGAACCAAGTCCGATTAACATATTTTCAATTAACAATAGCTGCTTAAGCTGTCTCATTGACATACCTTGCATCATTAAAATGCCAAATTCTTTCTTACGCGTTTTTAAAAACGAGCTCACTGAATATAAAATAAAGAAAAATGAAAAGACAAAAATCAAACCTTGGGATATTTGAAATCCTAATGTACCAAATGTACTTATTGTTTTACTTGTCGATTTCAACTCCCCCTGTAAATCAGGATGGAATAATAAAAGGGCATATGTAAAGAAAATCATAATCGAAAATGCACTACTTAAAAAATGGGCAGCATATGTACGCTTATTTCGAAAAATATTATTAAATGCGAACTGACGAAAAGTCATGCCTTTTCCCTCCTAACAAAGAAAGGACATCCATAATCTTTTGATAAAACGCTTGCCTGCTTTCACCGCAATAAATTTCGTTATATAGTTGACCATCTTTAATAAAGATTACTCGGCTGCAAAAACTAGCTGCATACGGATCATGTGTAACTAACATCATCGTTGCCTTTTCTTCCTTATTAAGCGTATCCAGCATCTCCATTACATCATTTGAAGATTTAGAGTCTAAATTCCCGGTCGGTTCATCAGCAAGTAATAATTGCGGCTTATGAACAATTGCACGAGCAATTGCTGTTCTTTGAGCTTGTCCCCCTGAAATTTCAAACGTTCTTTTACTTAATATATCTGTAATATTTAATTTCTCTGCAATTTCTTCTACTCGTTTATTCATTTCTTGCACAGAAACACCATCTAATGTCATCGGTAATACGATATTTTCCTTCACTGTAAGCGTACTAAGTAAATTAAATGATTGGAATACAAATCCTAATTGTTTTCTACGGAATAAAGCCAAATCTTCAGATGACAACTGGAAAGGATTCGTACCATTTATTACTATTTCTCCCGATGTTGGAGAGTCGATAGTAGATACCATATTTAATAACGTTGTTTTCCCGCTACCAGATGGCCCCATGATCCCTATAAATTCACCTTCTTGAATTGATAAATCAATATCTACTAATGCTTTAAAAGGTATTTTCCCTTTATATACTTTACTAATATTTTTCGCATGTAAAATTTCCATTTCTATTCTCCCTTCATTTGCACTTCTCACAATAGAGTGTAAATGAATTCTCTTATAGCTCATATTGATTCATCTTTCATTTATCTTACACGCTTGTAAGATTTCTAAAAAAACTGATAATAACACTATTTACAAATTAAAATTAACGCATAACTATCTTATAATAATTGTATAGTGGTAGGAAATACAATCTCCTATCTTTATTATACGAAAAAGAAAAGACCGATAATGGTCTTTTCCTTCCCAAAGTTATATTTTTAACTTACGCCTTTAATTGAAATGTATTTGATAAATACTCTCTGCATCTTTGACCGTAAACTCTTGTAGGTATAGATCTCCACAATCTATTCTAAATAACTTAGTCAAACTCTCTTCTCCCATGTTAATCCCCCTTACTTACATTAAAGCTCCTTAATCTGCTTCGTAAGTTCCATAAATCGTTCATCCAGAGCTTTATATTCTTTATCTTTAGAAGTTAAAAAGCTTAATTTCCCTAATACTTCTTGTCTTTCTGTTTCTAATGTTAAACGTAGCTCTTCGATTTCGTCTCTTGTTTTCGTAGGTTCTTCGAGCTGCTTTTGTATTGTATTGTTTACAAACACAAGCTTTGTATTAGTTGTTTTCTCCAGAAAATATCGATCGTGAGAAACGATAACGAGCGTTCCGTTATACTCAGCTAATGTATTTTCAAGCTGTTCACGTGAAGGAAGATCAAGGTGATTCGTAGGTTCATCTAAAATAAGTACATCTTTTTCATCTAAAATATAAACCATTAGCTTACATTTTACTCGTTCACCCATACTCATATATCGAATCGGCTCTTTCCATTGGGAAGATTCAAACCCTAAATGTTTCATTAAATTTTGGACTTTTCCTCTTTCTTCAAACGTCTCTTTGAAAAATAAATCTTCTGGTGTTTTTTCCAGCGGTAAATCAAATACTTCTTGTGTTAAATAACCGATGTTTGCTGAAGGTGAAATCCATACTTCTCCTTCAGCAGTTTCGTTTCCCATAATCATCTTCAGTAAAGTTGTTTTCCCGCTACCGTTTGGTCCAACAATCGCAATCTTCTCACCGTGTTGAATTGTAAAATTAACGTTTTCAAATAATATTCGATTATTAAATTCTTTCCGCAATTGTTTTACTTCTAAGAAACGTTTCCCTACTTTTTTACTCGCTTGAATAGAAAATTCAACCGAATAATCTTCTTTCACACGTTCAACTTTCGTTTTCTCAAGCTCTTTTTCAAGACGTTTTCGTTTCGATTTTACTTGCGCATCCATTCGCTTCGCCTTTACACGATAAAACTCTTTCACACCTTCTTGTTTTGTGGACTGCGCATGTGCCTTTTGTGACCATGAGCTTAATTCTTTTATATGAGTTTCTACTTGTTCTATCTTCTTTTGTTGTTTTTCATATTCACGCTGCTGCGTCATTCTTTTATGCTCACGTGCTTTCATATAACTCGTATAATTCCCGCTATGATCAATTAATTTCTTATCCTCAATTGACCATATTCTAGTCGCGACAACATCTAAAAAATATCGATCATGCGATACGACGATAACTGTACCTTTCATATTTTTTATTTGTTTAATAAGAAATTCCGTACTCATCTCATCTAAATGATTTGTCGGTTCGTCTAATATTAAGACATTAGGATTTTCAGCAAATCCTTTTGCTAATCGAACTTTTAGCTTTTCACCACCACTTAAAGTAAGGAAATCATTCGTTGGCACGCCCCATTTCGCAAGAAGTTCTGCTTCTTTTGCAATTATATCCTTACTAACAAAAGATTCTTTTTCTTGTTCAACATATGCTGTTGTCATGTTCATTTGCATCCATTCAACAGTACCTTTTGAAGGCTCAATCTTCCCATTTATTAATTGAAGTAACGTTGATTTACCGGCACCATTTTTACCAATTAATCCGATAACATCCCCTTGTTTTACTGTCACATTCATTTTCTCTAACAACATATTTTCCTTTATTTCAACATAAACATCATTTAATTTTAATAGTTCTTTCATAATACCGATCCCTTTCGTTAAAGGGAGAATAAAAAAATCCTCCCAAATAAATTTGGCAGGATTAGTCGTTAAAATATTTATACCCAAATAAGCTATTGCGCAACATAAATAGCAATACCGTTGTATGGAAATTGGGCAGACTAATCCTATTTTTTAGAAATTGAAATGTATTGAATTTCAACATTTAAAAATAAGATTAGTTAATCATCGTCCACCCATCATTCCTTTCCGTCGTTAATAACCATATTGTACCATACTAGTACTGTATGAGTAAATGTAATTATATGTGCTGTTAAAAAGATTGCTTTCTTTTAGATTTATTTATCATTCCTTAACTTCATGTTGAATAAGCACAAATTACATTGATTGTAATACGTCCTTTAGGTTTCCCCAGCAATACATTTTATATAAAAACAAAATCTTATTCGTTATCCAATAACCACTTATTGTTTTTCGATAAATTTTTGTTGATTATCCCCTTGTAATAAGCTATTATATCTTTACAGAAAATATTAATGTAAGGATTGAATTTATGGACAGGACATTAGAAATCACAAAGTTAAATATGTTTGTAAGGGTTTTTATCCTCCCGATTATAGTAGGGATACTTGTTGGTATACTAACGAAATTGGGGCAAGGTATACTTCCAGGAAATTGGCATTCATTAGCTAACTTAGGAAGCGTTTGGTTAGTTCCATCCTTTTTCGTGGCTAGCCTTAGTTATTCTAAGCGTACAGCTATGCTTTCTGGTATCCTTACACTACTCGGTATGGTATTAGGCTATTATGGTTATGCAATAGTTATTAAAAATGTAGCTCACTCTATTTATTTTATATCTGTATGGATTGTATGTGCATGTATAGGAGGAACGATCTTTGGAATTGCAGGTTTTCTATGGAAAGATACTACAAATCCACTTCATAAATTCGGAAGCGCACTTTTAAGTGGAGTTTTTGTAACAGACGGACTTCACATTCTATTAAACTTTGAAGATTACAGTCACATGTTACCTGTTGGATATACGGAAGTGATAGTCGGAATTATCTTGATTCTTGTATTAGAACGCTCTAATGCTTATCGTGTGTCTTCTTTCTTAATGATGATTCCTATCACTTTTTTAGGATTAATTGGGTATAAATTATTAAGTTTGTTTACTTAATTACAATACTGTATCATGAAAAAACAAAAGACTAATTGTATTATAGTCCACAAAACATATCACGTATTCGAACATTATACTTATACATAGGATAGGATCCATGAAGCTATCTCTTTCAAAGGGGTGGCTTTTTTCTTACAAAAATATTTATCAGCTTTTTATTAAATCCTTCAAATTTAACAATCGTATTTATTAGTGTGTCATTATACATACTAATATTACGTTTTACCATTTCATATAACCGCAAAAAAAGGCTAAAAAACTTATTTCCAACGCTCTTTAGCCTAGATCACTTATTTATACATTATAAAATTTAATTCGTACAACCGTACCTTTACCAACTTCTGAATGGATTTCTACACTATGTCCTAATTGCTTCGTAATTTCATATACGAGATATAGCCCCATTCCAGTTGATTCTTTAAAATCTCTACCATTTTCTCCTGTAAAGAAAGGTTTAAACACTCTCGGCAAATCTTGCTTCGGTATGCCTACACCGTTATCAGCAATTTCAAGTATAACATTATTACCTTCCTTACAAGCTTTCACTTTAATCTTCTCTCGACTACCAGATGAATATTTAATCGCATTTGATAGTATTTGTCCAATTAAAAATTGTAACCATTTCGCATCACTTTCTACTGTAATGTCCTTATCAATTTTAAGCTCTGGATATACAAAATTCCGGATAAAGAAGCGTTTATGTTCATGCACAGAATCATTCACTATTTTATGTAATTGTACTCTTTCCACATAAAAATCTTGTGTAAATGCTTCTAAACGTGCGACATACAGTGCCATCTCTAGACCCTTTTTCAGCCTATCTGTTTCCTCATTTATACTTTCAAAACGTGGATCCACTTCATCCTGTGTAATTAATTCTATTACAGATAAAGGTGTTTTCATTTGATGAATCCACTGATTCATAAAAGTTAAATGATCATTATTTTTTCTTTCTTGTATGTGGAGCTGATTTTGATAATGGCGATATTGTACCTCAAGTAAGTCTTGAAGCGCAGCAGATATAGCTGCAAAATCAGATTTTTGAACAGATTCATCTAAAGATTGCATCGGGTTTGCTAATCGTTCATAGAAAGTACGATGAGTAAAGTAACGAAGTACTAAATAGCCTACCATAAAAAAGGCACCTAAAAACATTGCATACAATGCCGTCGCGATATGCTTATGCCCATCAAACCAATATACGAGAAATATGGATAATAGTTGGATGACTGTAAAACAAATAAGAGGTATATGATCACGTATAAACAGCCTTATCATTTTTCCTTACCAGTATCCCAAGTAATATGCAATCTATATCCAACACTACGAATCGTTTCAATCGCATCCTCAATCTGTAACGTTTTCAACTTTTTTCGCACACGTGTTGTATTTACACTCAATGTATTATCATCAACATAGGATTCGCTATCCCATAATTTATTTAATAGTACTTCTCTACTCACAACACGCGGATAATTTTTCATTAACATTTCTAATAAAATAGCTTCATTTCTCGTTACATCAATTTCTTGATTCTTAAGCTTCAATACAAGCCTTTCAGGATATAAACAAAGACCATGTTGCTCAACCATCCGTTCTTCTACTTTCGGTGCATAATCTCCGTAAGCACGCCTTAAATGACTTCGAATTTTAGCCATTACAACTTCGTAATGGAATGGCTTTGAAATGAAATCATCGCCACCGTTTTCTAGCGCCATAACTTGATCCATCGTACCTTCACGAGCTGAAATAAATAATATCGGACATGTAGAAACTCCGCGAATTTGACGACACCAATAGTAACCATCAAAACTCGGTAAATTAATATCTAATAAAACTAACTCTGGTTGTTCTTCTAAAAAAATATTTAATACATTATGAAAATCCGATACAATAATCCCTTCATACCCATATTTCGCAACATGTGTTGATAATAGTTCTGCAATTTTCATATCGTCTTCTACAATCATAATTTTAACCATGTGTTTACTCCTTTTTCGATCCACAATCTTATATTCAATTATATAAAATAAATACTACCTTTTTTTATATAATCCGTAAATCAAAAAAGATACTTTTATACAAAATCATCCTTCTTCTATCATTTCTTATTTAATATGGAATTCACTCATAGTAAACCCCAATTTCTCCACATAATTCATCTCTAATTCCATTCGAGCAGTCTTCAGCGGGTCAACCACTTGACAAACTTTTAAATCACCGGCAGCTGATAATAAAAGCGTGGCATCAGCTTTAGACATTTCTAATTCTTCATGTAAAAATGTCACCATATTACGTACAGCACGATTCGCTGCATCATCTAACAATTTCTCTGAAGCAAGCGTCATTATTTTTTCTTTTTGAATAGCCATTGGTAATGGCCATTTCTTTCCTTTTATAATCTGAACTGTTACCGTCACCTCACCAGCAACCTCTACTCCATTAACCCCAATTTCACCATCGCCCATCGCTGCGTGTAAATCACCTAATGCTAATAGAGCACCAGGAACATTTACAGGTAATAATAATGTTGTCCCTTCTTTTATCTCTTTACAATCCATATTCCCACCGTGATCATGCGGTGTGCCACATGAAATGCTCTCTTCTTTCGGCGCAGTACCAATTACACCGATCATTGGATTAATCGGGATTTGTAGTTCATTTGAAAACAAAACATGTTCATTATGTACTGAGACAATTTTCACTGTATTTTCATGTAGCTCTTCACCCATTACACCAAGATTTGCACCTGTAGTTAAAACGCCTTTCTCTGCAATTTTTATCTTTTCAATCGTAACAACTAATATATCACCAGGTTCTGCACCATTAATATATACCGGACCAGTCGCTGGATTAATCCGGTTCCAATCTAACTCTTGAAACACAACATCTTCAGAATCAATTTGATTTTCAAAGCAATCATATGTTTCAAATATAAGGCGACTCCCAATTTCCACTTCCATACATGGTTTATTTTCTGGTGACATTGCGTAAATGATATGTTCTTTCTGAATTCGATACATATTATCTCTCCTCTTTATATTTGTCTACAATTACTAATTAGCTTTTTTCATAAAAGCTCCTTTTAATAATTAATAAATTTACATATAGAAAAGCACTTAGCTTATTTTCATACATACACTCTTTACTATAACAGGTAAAGAAAGGTGGTATCACTATGCCCCTTATTCCATATAACGAAAGCGATGTTGATTTACTAGCTCGTTTAATGCGTGCTGAAGCTGAAGGCGAAGGTCGACAAGGTGAACAACTTGTTGGCTGCGTTGTAGTAAATCGTGTATTTTGTGATTGTTTAGACTTTAAACAACTCCGTACCGTACGTGACGCTGTGTATCAAAGCCCTGGTGGATTCGAAGCTGTGCAATACGGATATTTTTATCAACGGGCTCGTGAATCAGAAAAAGAAATCGCACGAAAAGTTTTACAAGGTGAGTGGCGCTGGCCAGCAAGATGGGCTCTTTGGTATTTCCGTCCAGTTGGAGCTTGTCCGCCTGAGTGGTATAATCAGCCGTTTGTAGGACAGTTTAAAAGTCATTGTTTTTATGAACCTAGTGGTGACGAATGTCCGAAATTGTATTCACGGTAGTAAAATTTGGAACGCAAGTACTTAGCTGAGTACTTGCGTTGCTTTTTTTAGAAATCTAATAATTCGATAAATTTTTCGATACCTACAACATGTATTAATAACGGTATACGAGGGCCACTGGACTGATTCATAATAAGCCTATAAATTATAATAAATAATTGTTTTTGATTTTCTTTCATTATTTTTTTATTTTCATGATGATAAAGCGCGTACAATTGTTCCATTAAGTTAGAGTAATCTTTGTTAGAACGAAATATGTTGCAGACTTCTACTAGCCGTTCTTTCTGTCTTTCATTTAATGTGTTGTAAAACTCTGTATTTCTCTCTTGATTTACCGCAATTAATTTTTCAGATTGAAAGTTTCTTATCCAATATTCTGCACGATTACATATCGCAATCATAGCATCTAATGCATAACTTCTATCTATTTCATCTAATGTACCTTGTAAAATAGATGAATCAAAATTTAATAGCGGCAATATTCCTGCTACTTGATTAAATTTCGGATATTCTTTAAATCCGCTATCTACTCTAGAAAGCTTAATTGCATCAAATAAATCTTCATTTTTGAGCGTTTTATTCTCATAACTATCTTTCAATCGTTCATATTCTGTATAATTGCGAATTACATCTTCATCAAGACCGATATGAAACGCTGCGTCTGGCCTATATTTTGCAAACATAAATAGAATCACTTCGGGCAAATACACTTTTAGCAACTCGCTAGGTGTAATACTATTCCCTGAGGAACTAGACATTTTTTCATGATGCCCTTTAGTTCCAATAAAATCGTAAGCAATATAATGAGGCGCTTCACGATTGAATATTTTTCTCGCAATTTCTTTTGATACATTATAACTACCCGTTTCTGATGAATGATCTCTTCCGCCCGGCTCAAAAACAACATCCTCTATCATCCATCTCATCGGCCAATCGATTTTCCAATTCAGTTTCATTTCATTTGTATTTAATACCGATAATTCAGTTTGATTTCCGCATTCACATTCATACCGAACTGTTTTTAATACTTCATCAAAATGTGTAATCGTTGTCGCATCTTTCCCGCATTTCTCACAATATAATGTAACCGGATAAAAGCCCTCTCGCTCTTCTTCACTACACTCTCCCGTTTTAAAACTCATTAAAATATCATATATTTCTTTTCTTTTATATAAAGCCTCCAATATGTTTTTGTTATATCTTCCACTTCTATATTCAGCATGTTGATATATGAATTCCACTTCAATCCCAAATACTTGAAGCGATTCCTCAAACTCTTTTTCAAAATGCTCGGCATATGAATTATGACATCCATACGGATCTGGTATATCACAGTATGGCATTCCGATATACTTTACAAAAGATGAATCAACATTTTTAGGGACTTTTCTAAATCTGTCGTAATCATCCCATGAAAATATAAAACGAGTCTTTTTCCCTAAATCTTGAAGCGCCCTTACAACAAAATAAGTCGTTACGATTTCACGAAAGTTCCCAATATGAACAGCACCAGATGGACTAATTCCAGATGCGCAAACAAAAGTTTCTTTGTTTGGATGTTTTCTAATTAATTCGTGTGCTACTTCATACGCCCAATGCATATACTACTCACCTCAATTATATTTTTGTTCTCACATTTTCATTTTTTTGCACTAAAAAAACTCCCACCCCCAAGATTATTCATCTTGAGGACGAGAGTTATTAGCTTCGTGGTACCACCTCAGTTTGTTAATATGTCGCCATATTAACCTCTTCAGGTACGGCAAAATATGCTTATACCCTATCTCTATAACGGGAGATCCCGTCGCACCATCCCTAAATAAATTAGTTCCTTGCGCAGCTCCAAGTCTTTTTTCATTAAGATGTATACTGCTCTTTCTCAGCTACCAGAGCTCTCTGTACGTATTCTTTCTTAACTACTCTTCTCTTCCATGCCATTTTACATATTAGTTTTTTCATATGATAATTTAAAATAGTTTTATTGTCAAACTTTTCCGAATCAAAAGCGTATACTTATCTAAAAAATTCTTTATCGCCTCTAATTGAATTTTGTGGCTACACTCATCACAACAATATACCCCTTTTGGTTTCTCTTTAAATCGCTTATATTTTTCACTGCCTTCATAAACACGAAATATATTTTTACAAGAAAAACAAACAAATTCATAAAACATCATATGCATTTTCCTCTCAATATTTATACATTTTTTTAATCACTCGAGAAAATCAGTTTTTCCATGGTACAAATCTTAATATTTTCTGATTAAAAGGTTTGCCTCTATTCTTATCGAATTATATAAATATCTTATAAAGCGAGGTGAACATCTTGGACAGTAATATAGAATTAGTTTTAGATGCGAAAGCAAGTTTAGCTGAAGGACCATCTTGGAATGAAAAAAAGCAACTTTTATACTGGGTTGATATTGTGGAGAAACAATTATGCATATTTAGTCCTACCGATAATACAAACCGAGTAATTGCTCTCAATCAACAAATTGGCTGTGTTGTTCCATATTTAGATGACATACTACTCCTAGCTATGGAAAATGGCTTTTATTCTATTAATGTAGAAACAGAAAAACTGACACATATTTTTGACCCTGAACCACATTTATTTAAAAATCGTTTTAATGATGGAAAATGCGATCCGGCAGGACGTTTTTGGGCAGGTACTACAGATACATACGGTATTAATGCTGCTGGCTCCTTGTATTGTTTAAATAATAATTTAAAGGTAGAGAAAAAAGTTTCACATGTAAATACATCAAATGGCATAGCTTGGTCACCTGACCATACATACCTTTACTATATCGATACACCTACTAAAAAAGTAGTTCGTTTTCATTATGATATATGCTCTGGAGTAATTCGTAATCCAAGTGATGTAATTATTTTCCCCGAAAATGACGGTCTACCTGATGGTATGACAATTGACGAGGAAGGTTGCTTATGGATTGCTCATTGGGGAGGTTCAAAGATTACTAGATGGAACCCTTCAACTGGTGAACAAATATTAAGTATCCCGATTCCAGCGCTATATGTAACATCTTGTACATTTGGAGGGCCTAATTTAACCGACCTATATGTTACAACAGCCAGAACAGGAATGACGGATGACGAATTAAAGCAATATCCACATGCTGGTGGTATTTTTCGAATTCAAACAAATGTAAAAGGTTGTCCTACCCATTCATTTTGCAATAATAATATTGGAGCTGAAACACTATGAATCGTATCGATTACATAAGACAAGAAGAAAAGAAATATCATGACCTTTGCTATGAACAATACAAACTATTTGAAACTGGTTCTTGGCTGTACAAACCGGTTAAAACAGTTATGGATTTAATGGATTATTTTGAAGGAAAAAACAACTTGCAAGTACTTAATCTCGGCTCTGGCGTTGGAAGAAATAGTATTCCCATTGCCCAAAAGATTCAAAATGCGAGTGGTACTGTTACATGTGTGGATTTACTTGATTCTGCTTTAACAAAATTACAAACTTATAGTAAAGAATATGGTGTAATTAATAATATGAAAACAGAACAAGCAGCAATTGAAAACTACTACATCCAACGTAATACTTATGATTATATCGTTGCAGTATCCAGTTTAGAGCATGTTCAATCAGAAGAAGATTTAAAAAAAGTGCTCCATTCTATGAAAGAAGGTATAAAAAGCGGCGGTATGAATTGTTTAATTATTAATTCGAACATACAAGAAATTGACTTACATACAAATGAAGAGTTAGATGCTTTAATTGAAATTAACCTTCCTACTGAAGATATGATATATCTATTAAAAAATATTTATGAAGACTGGAAGGAAATGAAAGTTGAAATAAAAGAATTAGCTTATGATATAATCCGAAACGAAAGACACATTCTATTAAAAACAAATGCTATTACGTTTGTTGTTCAGAAATAATCATATAATCAAGATTTGACTCTTTCCTTCTAATTTATTTTTATTGAATGAGATTTTTACCTTTTAATATTTATTAAACAAAAAATAAAAGAGCACTTGTTTCCGCAAGTGCTCTTTTGGGGATTTTGAGATACCCTATTAACGAAAGTTAAGGTTACTTAAAGTTAAAAGGTATTTCTATTATATGCTTGTCCTCTTTATTTGTGCATAATTAATATATAAACATATTTAATCATTCTTAATAACTTTTAGTTATAGTTCTTTCTTACATTTTATCGTTAAAAAGTTGATTGAAGGTTTATTTGCCATGTTCTTATTTGGTTCATCAATTTCCGAAACTTGTACTAATCCATATTGATTAAAATCTTTTTTTATAGATTCAGAATCATAGAAAAACATTTTTACGCCTTCCATTATCTCATAATAATCTTTATCCAACTGTTTTCCTTTTCCGTACATTGGAGCTTTTTTAGAAACAGTTGTAAAAACCATATATCCACCAGGTTTTAACTGATTATAACAATCTTTAATAAAATTCTCTCTTTCCTGTTCATTCAACAAATGAAGAAGTGCATGACTAAATATCCCATCATACAGTTTATTATCAAAAGGCATTTCGTTTACTGAACCGTGATAAATACTAACATCTTCTAGTCCGTTTTCTCTTGCTAAATCGATCGCTGTTTTCGAAATTTCAATACCTGTTACATTTATACTATTTTCGATAAATACCTTTGCGTTTCTTCCATAGCCAATACCCGGAACTAATATGTCTTTAACATTGTTTTCCACAAAAAAATCTTTTGTCAAAATTGCAGATTCTGTAGGTTCAAACCCCCACATTGTTTGCTTCTCAATAAAGCTTGATTCCCAAAATTCCATTATGATTCTATCTCCTTGTTCTAATCCTATTTTTAGTATCACATTAAAAACTTATAAATTTTAGTGCTGCGGTTACCTATGCCAAATTAATTTTTTACCACATTCACTATAGGTTCATTGAATATAGCATAATAATAAGCCTATATCTAATTTTAAGATTGGCTTATTATTTCCCCTATATTAGTGTGTAAAAAATAGAAAAACCAATACTTCCGTTGTAGTATTGATTTTTCTTAAGATAAATTATCTTTTTATATTGTACTGATCTATTACTTTTTCTAACATTTCTAAAGTTATCGGTTGAGCTTTCTCTATTAATTGGTAACCAATTCGCCCATTCGGTTCAGCTGTAACTTGCTGTAAACTCTTTAAATCATGAATCCCTTTTTCTCTTAATTGCATATATAGTTGTTGTTCCGACATTTTCGCATTCATCAAATTCTCTTTTACAATCTCTCCATTTTCTACTACTATAATGCTACTGCCATTTAGGAATTGTTCCATCTTCTTTGATTTCAATTCAAAGAAATGAATGATAAGAAGGACGCCTGCAAATATTACAGCTGCAAATATAGATGGGCCTACTTTCCGACTTAATACAGGCTCCACAATAATACGTGCAATTGATACTACTATAATAATTTCAGCTCTTGTCATTTGGCTAACAGATTTACTACCTGTCATTTTTAATGCAATAATTCCAGTCAGAATTAAAATAATGCTTTCAAAAATCATATTCATAATAGCCCAATCCTTTAATGGTGAATGTTACTAGCATTCCCATTTCATATAGCATTCTAAATGTATTTTAATTAAACTTTTTTGTAAAAATTAAACTTACATATACTGAAAAAGAATCTATTTTAACCAACCTTTTTTCAATAAGGATTTGATAATCCATCTTCCATTATCAAAAAAATAAAAAGCACCCGAATGGATGCATATAGATTAAACTTATTCATTATTACTTTCTTCACTTTCATCATCAACTGATTTGGAGTCTAACATGCTGCCTATATCAGGCGGTAAAGCTAACTCTATTCCAGCTATTGGTTGATTATCTTCATTAAACCATTGTTTCTTAAATTTAATCAATTCTTCATTTTTCTTATTTTCATTCATATTATCCCCCCTTTTATGTTTGATATTAAACTCTTTACTTAATATGTACACTGAGAAAGATAATATACTATTTGTACATAATGAAAGAGCAAAAACCATTCTCTGTTTTCACAACCCGTTGTACCTATTAAAGAATCCCCGTACATGTTACTCCGCGCTCTGCTATCATATTAGTGTCTAAACATATGTGGGCTATGTGACAAGTACCTGGTCATTTTGTTCATTATTCATATGAGACAAATACTTTTAAAGGGGTAATTATTCCTTGACTTAATTCCTCAAAACATTGAATGAGTCCTGTATGTTGTATTTCATGTTGAAAAATCTCTTCTATCCATGGTGTTTTTTCTATTTGACTAAAAAACCAATCTGCATGTTGTTGATAATTATATCCGTCACTTGAACCAATGATCCGCAGTTCTTTCTCATAAAAATCAGCGGTTAATGTTAGTTCTTCAATATTACCATCAGAAAGTATACATATTTGTCCATTAGTTTTAAGTGTTTTTTGTAATGTATGGAATCCACTATTTGTAGCAGAACATTCGAAACCATAATTATATGTTTCTACTATCTGTTCTTCTGCATCAAATGTGTTTTTTACACTAAATTTCTGTGCAAATTCCCTTCTATTTCTATCAGGTTCAACAATATCCACATGCTCAACACCTATATAGTATTTTAAGAAATAACAAGTAAGTAAACCGATAACTCCCATTCCAGCTATAAGTACCTTTTCATCCTGTCGCGGGTTTAGTTTCAATATACCTTTAGCAGCATCACACGAAAGAATAGATAATAAAGCTACTTTAGGTTTTATATAACTAGGTACTCGAATTACTTTATACCCATTAACTACTCCTATCGTTTCATGTCCATAAAAAGAAACTACTTTATCGCCTATGTTTAAATTCTTTACTTTATTACCAACTTGAATCACTTCACCGTAACTTTCATATCCAGTTTTTCTTGGATAAATAGGGTGTGTATCTGTAACATCGGATCCATTATACTGAGGTAACTCTGCTCCAATGCTTATTGCACCTGCAATTGTTTTAACGATAATTTCATCATTCTGTATAGACTTAATTTCGCGCGTTTCCCACTTAAGACGTTTTGGTCCTTCTAAAACTAATTTATTTTGTTCCATTTATAACCCTCACATTTTATAAAAATATATTCTCACTACATTTCAAACAATGTATAATAAATTCATCTAAAATTTAAGCTATAACGTTGGCTAGCATCCAACAGTGATAATATGATAATTGAATTTGATGGATATGGAATTAATGAGTATGTTTTTGGCCGTAACTGTTCTCTTAACGAGTTAATAATAATGTATTTAAATGTAAAAAATGAAGAGATATCTAATGAAGATCTTCTAAACTTATTTTGTGTACGATATCATTACGAACAAATCCCAAAGTTATTACAAGAAAACGTCTTGAGCGATGTTGTTATTGATTTAGATACGGACTATATTTATATTCCTAATAGATAACAGTAAACTAGATTAAATGAATAGAAATTAGGATTCAGCTAAGTGTTTAATAAAATAGGTCATTGCCCAAATTAATGTCGCAAATTGCGTGACAAAATACATTGTCCATTCAAAACCAGTCAATTTCCTATCTCGTTTAACCTTCTTTAAGTATCTGTAAAATATAAAAGTACTTAAAAACATAAGCAACAACGATAATTGTTGTAAATCATCGACTATACGTACCGCCATAGACTTCATCACCCTCCTATTCAAAATAAATATACTTTAAGGTTAACATTTATTGGTAGTTTATTTCCATTTAAATTACTTATGTCAAAAATAAAAAGAGCACTCAGCTATTGAGTGCTCTAAAAATATCATTTTATTCTTTTTTAAATTGAAAATTTAGACGTTCCACTTGTTTGATTTCCTCCATTACTTTACGAATTCCTTCTTCAATCCTATCTTCCTTTACATTCGATACGTTCAACTTTAATAGTCTTTGTTTCGGAAAACCTTTCAAATAATTTTTATCAATCGTATCAACACTGATTTGCATTTCACTTAGTCTTTGTATCAACATATCCGAAATACTTGTTTTATGTACTTCTAAACAAGTATGGATTCCAATTGTATTTTGCTTTTTATATGTGAATAAAAGCGGGGTTTCACTTTGCATTCTTTCTAATGCTTCTGCTAGTTTTTTAGATCTATTATTATAGGAAGATTTAATTTTATTTTTATGGCGTTCGAACATGCCACTCTTTATATAAATTTCTAAAGCAGCTTGGGATATCATTGGGCTATCTATATCTAAAATTTTTTTATATGTATGGAAAGCACTCGAAATAACCAGTGGAGTAACTGCTACACCAACTCGTAAACCCGGAAAAATAATTTTAGAATAACTTTTCAAATATATGACATGATTACTATGATCCAAGCTATATAACGGATCGGCTTTTGAATCTGTTTCTAGATCTGCTAAATAATCATCTTCTACTATAAATACATTGTATTTCTTAGCCAATAGTACAATTTCTTCTTTCTCATCTTTAGAATAAGAAGTTCCAAGTGGATGATGGTATCTTGGTATTGTATAAAAGAATTTTATTTTACCTGTTCGAAAAATACGTTCCAATTCATTTAAGTCAATACCTTCATTCGTACGTTTAATACCGATTACTGGAACTTTATTTATTTCTAGATATTCTATATATAAATGATACGTTGGCTGTTCAACTAATATTGTTTCATTTTCATTTGGAAATGAGATAGAAGTTAATATTGCAAGTGCCTGTTGCACGCCTGACGTTATAAAAATATTGTCTTCTTTCGTGAACACTTGATAATTTGCCAACTGTTTTTGAATGACTGGAATTAAAGATGGTAACCCTTTCGGTGTTCCGTATACGAACAAATCATTTTTATAAGTATCAATAGCCTTATTAATGCAATGCTGAAAATCTAAATATGGGAACACATCTGGATCTGGTGCCGAAGAAGCGAAATCAATTATCTCTTTATTTTCTATAGTACTCCCAGATTTCTTAACAACGTAGTATCCACTTTGAGGGACAGAATATATAATGTGACGCTTTTCTAATTCATGAAGCGCACGTATAACTGTTGCCTTATTACATTCATATTGCGCAACGAGTGACCGTATTGATGGTAATTTCTGTCCTTCTTTTATCTCTCCATGTTGAATCATTTTTTCTATATCATTTAAAATATGTAAATACTTATACATATTACATCTCCTTCAGCAATTCTATATTTAATTACATCAATTTTTCATTTATATACCATCCATTCCTCAATTAGTTAATTTTCCGATTTTCTATATCGTAAATCCCAATAGCATATGAATCATTTTCAATCCATTTCTTTATTGCTTCTGTTTTAAGTACACCTTCAACTTCTTTTTCTATTTTCTGTCCAAGTTCTCTCGCTCCTACTTCATCATCGCTAATCTTAGTTTTTATATCTATGGTAACAGGTTGATTCTTTTTATAATTTATTTGCTGAATCCCAAACCCTTCATATCCATTCTTTCTGAATACATCATCAAATATCTGTCCAAAAACTAACTCCCATCTATGTTCTGCATTTACAATCTCCTTGTTTCTTTGAGATATATTTACTTTATAGGACATAATGCCTTGAATTTGCAATCTTTTATTAATTTCTTTTTTTATTTCGTTAGCATTTTCGCTATCAGCAATCTCTAAATCTACTATTCTTTCCTTTTCATCCCATATAGCAGCACTAAAAAAAGATTCCTCCTTGACTGTCGCTGTAGCAATATCCATAACTATAGAATCTTCACTTTTGGATTCTTCCATTTCAGGCTCACAAGCACACAATACAGCAATTGAAAATAAAAATACAATCAACTTCTTTCCTCTTTTCATTGCACTTCCCTCCGTAAATTTTCATTTACGATAAACTTTTACTTTCACATATAAATACCTTCTATAATTTTTAAATTTAACATTTTTTCACATTTTCTCCTCTTAAAAAGGAAATTATAATTAATAAATAGAATATCTTCATGAATAAATAAAAAGTGAGGGATATGTCATGCAGCGTTTAAATACGATTGATATTAGTAACGTTCTAGAATTAGAAAATACTCTTTCTACTTTATTGAATGAAATGATTTCTTCAAAGCTAGAACTTGAAAACTGGTTAAAAAAACAGTCTACTTTCATTTGGGGAATTGAAGAACAATTAAGGTCGCACTATATCGCTTTTCAATGTAATACAGATAATAAAGAAATAAAAGATACTTTTGAATATGATCAAAAATATGTACGACCTCTTTTGAAACGTTATCAAAATTCATTTGATACTAAATATTTAGAGTCCCCTTTTCGAATGGAACTTGATCCAAAAACGTACAGCTTACTAGATAAAAAAATTAAGAATGCGCAAACATTATTTTGTGAAAAGAATATTGATTTAGAAGTGAACGAAGACAAATTAGTAACCGAATACTTCGAAATCACAGGTGGTTTAACTGCATTATGGAACGGTGAAGAAAAAACAATTACTGAACTACAATCTTACTTACAAGATCCGAATCGTCATATACGAAAAAAAGCAAAAACGCTCATTTCTGAAACATTCTTATCTGTTGAAGATAAATTACAACATATATTAAATGAATTAATCGTAATCCGTGACCAAAAAGCAAAAAACATTCAATTACATAATTATCGTGATTATATGTTTAAAAAACATGAACGTTTTGATTATACACCTGAAGACTGCTATGAGCTTGCTGAATCTATTCGTAAATACGTAGTACCACTTATCGATAAAATATATAATAAGAAAAAATCTGAACTTCAAGTAGTAAGTCTTCATCCATGGGATTTAAAAGCAACTGCACCAAATCAAAAAGTATTAAAACCTATTGAAAAAGCGAGTGATTTAATCGAAAAAAGTTCTCATATTTTACACAAACTTGCCCCTGAATTTTCCGCATTACTGGAACGTATGCATAAAAATAATTGCTTAGATTTAGAAAGTCGTAAAGGAAAAGGACCAGGAGGATTTTGCGAATATTTACCTGCATCTCAATTATCTTTTATTTTCATGAATCTCAATCATACACATTATGATGTTACTACTTTCCTCCATGAAATGGGCCATAGTATTCATAATGATTGTATGAAGCAGTTAGAACTTCAAAAGTATTTAGAAATCCCTTCAGAATCAGCTGAACTAGCTAGTATGACAATGGAATTGTTTTCGATGGAGTATTGGGATACTTTTTATGAAAATAAAGAAGAATTTATAGAAGTAAAATTAGAGTTCTTTAAAGATATTGTTAAATATTTGCCACAAATGCTTATAGTTGATCAATTCCAACATTGGATGTATGAAAATCCTAATCATACAGCTAAAGAAAGAAATGAAAAATATTTAGAATTACATAACACTTATCAATCGAATGTAGTAAATATTGAGGGGTATGAAAATTGGGTTGCAACTGGCTGGTTACCTGTGCTACATATATTCGAAATACCATTCTATTACATTGAATATGCAATTGCACAACTTGGTGCGCTGCAAATGTATAAACAATATAAAGAAAATCCTAAACAAGCACTTGAAAATTATAAAAAGGCCTTATCATTAGGTAGCTCTAAATCTTTAACAGAAGTATATGAAGCTGCTGGAATTCGTTTTGATTTTTCTAGCGAAACAATTAAGGAACTAATGGCATTTGTAGAAAAAGAATTAGAATTACTTGAGCAATTATAAGAAGAAAGCTGCACCTATATTTTTGGTGTAGCTTTCTTCTTTATTTTATTAATCAGCTCTATATACTGAGAATCACCATATCCGATTGTTGGAAATAGTTGAAACAACTTTGTTAATAATTCTTGAGTTGATAAATCTTTATTTTTAGAGATAAATTTCATTACAGCATTATCTTCTTTTAGCATTTTTAAATATAGATCTATAGCCTGATACATTACAGGTGGTACCTTATAGAAAGTCTTTTTATGATTTACTAATACTTCATTGTATACCGAAGAATAATTTCCTAATTCAAGTTCAATTTGATTTACTTTAAATTCATCTTCTCTGAAGCTATTTAAGTATACCTTCCCCTCATAACGAGACTGTTCAAGGTATGAAAGTATTGTAAGTAAGTTCATTTGACAAAACATATCTTCACCAAACCATAAAACAATACATTTATACTCTTTCGTAAAAAGTTTCTTTAATGGATCTATAACCTTTTTTGTGTAACTTTCTACTGAACTGTTATGTCCTGCTGCCCTTGTCTTAATAAATTCTTTATCAAAAACTAGTGTAGTAACTTGGTTTACACACATCGCTTCATTAAATGGTGCGTAATCAGAATCACCCATTAGCTTTTCATTTTTAAATTCTTCATACATCATTTGACCATTCAATATGTTTAATACATCTTTATCAAACAGCTCGCTCTTCGCATTTCGTAATTGCTCAACCTCTATTTTTCTAGAAATATTCATATTAAACTCTCCTTCCTTATTTATATTGAGTTTAACATATGTAATGCTGTGCTTTATTTAAATTATTAAGCAGGAGATTACCAATACTATCCCCTTTTATGTATTCCATAATAATTGCCTGTCTATTTTGTATCTTTATCACTTCAAATACGTTTGGAACTGACAGCCCACATGAATAAGCATATTTTTGTTTTTTTGCTTCATTCATAGACTCTGTATTCGGGAGGTAATCTTTAAATAATTTCATAATCTTATTATCATATAGATAAATTTCCGCTGTGTTCCCTTTTGCAATTGGATTACCTAAAACCACTTCATTTCTCCCCTTAACATAAATTAGAATAACATCTTATACCTCTCTTTACATTCACTATACCCCTAGCTAAAACCTTCTTCACGACTATACAAAAAACTTACCGCTTTCCATCATTAAATAGAAAGCGGTAAGTTTAATTTACTTGGAATATCAGCATGGAGATTTGGTGTATGCAAGATAGTAAATGAATATCCTTGCTGAATAAATGATACTTCATTATGTTTACATTCATATGGAACACTATTTTTCTTCAAGTTATTTTGTATGCGTTGTAAAAATGCTTGATCTGGTGTTCCAAAAGAAACATGTACTTTCGGTGGTAAAGCTTTCATCGCAATCGGAATCCATGGTCGCTGCCACCAAGTTGCGACAATGTATGCAGTGCCACCTATAACAAAGTTAAAAATATCTCCATCTTCCATTGTTTGCAAATTTAAATTTAATTTCAACCATTCCGTAAATACAGGTACACTTTTAACGGGAAGACCGATTTCCCTTACATATAAAACGTTTAATGGTGAATGCGGTATTAATACATCTTCTTTAACATAACTATGTGCAATAATTTCGAGAAGATTTCCATCTCCGTCTTTAAAGTATAAATTGAATAGATTATTCTCCTCACCAATTATATTTCCATCTTTCCATTTCACAATGAGTAACCCAGACTTTTCAAGCCATTTTGCTGTTTCATGAAATTTTGAATATGGGATCTCAAAAGCAAAATGTGCAGGTGCAATTGGTTCATATACTTCTTGAAAGCTAATTGTTGTATACGGTGTTACTTCAAATTGAATAAATGATGCTGTTTCTTTTTTTATTGGAAAAGATAATACGTCCCTATAAACTTGTTTTACCCCTTCTATGGAAACAGTTTGTAGTTTTATATCAGAAATATGTGTAATCATTTTACGTCCCCCTATTTCATACTATCTATTCGTATTGTATTACAATTATAAATAGATAAAATCAAACGGAAGGATGGATTTTTCATATAAAAGCTACAACTTTAGTATGAATATGTTAGCTTCTTTCATTGCTAGTACAGTAACATTTCAACACCATTATCCTCCATATTTCATTTTTTTGATTAACACTTTACTTAATTTTATTTTTTCAAGTTTCCCCTGCATTGTTTCTATATAAAAAGAGCTGCCTTGCCTTAAACGAAAAGCAGCTTTTACAATAAAATACATTAAGATTTTACAGCAATAATCATAAACCTTTTTGAATTTGTACGAATACCTTTTTCAGAACTATTAGCTTTAATGAACTTTTGCAAAATATTAAAATCCTCTTCCTCTTCTCCAAAATTAGGAATAATAGGCGTATGTTTTAATAAGAAAATAAGATTCTCAGGCGTACTGTAATGATCAGTAACATCATATTCACGTACTTGTATGATTTTAAATCCCGCACTAATAAGTTCCCTCATATACTTTTCTTTTAAAGTTCCGTCTCTTTCACCAAAGCATTGTCCTCTGCCAAATACTTCTTTCAGATTTAATTTATCATGTTCGCTTACTTGTTGTGTTAAGAAAAAAGCACCTTGTTTCATTACTTTTGCTAATTCAGATGCTATAAACGGTGCGTGACAACTAGAAGCGATATCAAAATGGGCAGGCGGAAACGTTAACGCTTCAGAATTCATTTGAAAAAACTCAACATTTTGTACACCTGATTTTTTTAAATTGGAATGTGCCGTTTCAATCATGCCGTTAGAATTATCAATTCCAATTAACAGTTTAGCTGAAGATGCTATATTAAGTACATTTTCTCCTCCACCTGTACCAACATCAAGTAGGGTGTCTGAAAGTTTACATCTTTCTTTCACTTCCCCGTAAAAGTCCCATGAATCTCCTACAGTTTCACATTTTATTTTACTAAAATCCCAACCATTTACTCTTCCTACTTTATCATAAAAGTTTTTGTACTCTAATTCGTTCATTTTGTATTTTCCCCTCTATTAACGCTTATGCTATTGATTCTTTGTGAAAAAGATCCACCAATTTCCCCTATATATGCCAGCCAATCTTCATAAAACGCTTGAACAGTGCGATATCTTTTATTTTTTTCTTTATGTAGAGCTTTTTTACATATATTATATAATTCTAGTGTGCTCTCCCATTTCTCATAGCTTTTATCATTTTTCTCGCCAATAAAAGCAAAAGCAATTCCGGCTAACACATACACATTCGTTTCGCTTGTAATTTGTGCATGCAGTTCATATTCTTCAGGTGCTTTGAAACGACCTGCTCCCCAAAAATCCTCCCCAACTTTATTGAATACAGGTTTTTTTGAAAGAAATCAATATCACAGATCGTAAGTTTTGATTGCTCAAAATTATATAAAATACTACCGTCATAAAAATCAACCATGACATATCCTAATGACTCCACATAGGCTGCAAACTCAAAAATTTGTGTCAATATGTTAAGTCTCTCCGTCACTGATAATTGTCTTAGCTTAACAAAAGGCGAATTTGGTGCATGGTGCTTTTCAAACGGTGTAAAGTCCCAATGATTGTGCATGCATTCCCCATCAATCCAATGAAACCTTAAACAAAATCCGTTTTGCATTTGAATAAGATTAATATATGGAACTAGTAAAGGATATTGAATTTGTTCATACACTTCTTTTGCCTTCATTAATCGTTGGATCGCGCCCTCTATCTTGCCTTTGTATTCTAAATTGCGTGCACCTGCATACTTCAAAAAATAACGTTTTCCATTTTCAATAATACCAAAGCTAATATTTCCTGAATCTTGCTGATCAAACACAGTAAACACTTCTACATCCTTTAACCAATCAAAATTATGCTCCTCAGCCAATGTTAATGGGTATTGATTTTTTCCAATTTTAATATTTATCATGTGCTGCTCCTAGCTTTGAGCGAACGTAGTTGATAGAGGTATGATACGCATACTCAAATTATTTTTACCTCATGCTTGATTTTCTTCTGTTTGTTCATAAAACATCACTCCTTTCAAATAACCGCCCTTAATTACTTTCTATTATATATTATAAAATACAAATTATAAGGAAAATATATTCCATATGCACAAATAGTTTACATAACATTTTTATGGTTTATTTATGTATGTAATCTACATCTCTCCCCAACCACACATACTATTTAAAACAGTACAGACTTTTACATTCTTCATTTTTATTTCCTCCTTAAAATACATGTAAAAAGTAGGATTAACCAAAAAATTAAAGAATTCTATATATGACAAGTATTGGACGAATTATTTTCAAATTTCTCTATAATAAAGGTGGTATAAACAGTGTGAAACTTATGCAAGAACGTAGCCTTACCGTAAAGACAACTTTTACTAAAGAATACAAGATTTTTATTTTGGGTTTACTCATTTCACGAATTGGGGACTCATTGTATACTTTTGCGTTACCTTGGATTGCCTATCAACTAACCGGTTCAGCTGTAATTATGAGTTCTTTATTTGCTATTAACGTATTGCCAATCGTTTTATTTGGCCCTTTAGTTGGTGTAATAATTGATCGTTATGATCGAAAAAAGTTACTTTTGGTAGCGGATATTACTAATATTATTTTAGTAAGTCTTGTTCCAATACTACATTCATTACATCTATTACAAATCTGGCATTTATACATAATTACTTTTATGTTAGCAGTTATGTCCATGCTTTTTGATGTAACAACTGTTACAGTCATTCCGCAAATTGCTGGAGCATCCTTAACGAAGGCCAATTCTTTCTATCAAATGGTTAATCAATTGGCTAGTTTATTTGGTCCAATGATAGCTGGGGTTTTCATTTCTTTTATTGGTGGCTTTCAGATGCTTTGGATTAATGTTCTTTCATTTATTGCAACATTAATTGCTGTGATATTATTACCGTCTATGAAAACCGTAAACAAGAAATGCCAAGATAAAAATACACTTCAAAATGTACTAGCTGATTTGGTTAATGGATGTAAATGGCTCAAAAATGACCGTTTAAATTTAGCTTTATCTTTTCAAGCTATGATTGGAAACTTTGGAGCAAGTGCGGTTTTAGGTGTGTTCATGTATTATTTACTATCCACATTGCAACTTACGCCCGAACAAAGTGGCTTTAATTATTTACTAATTGGAATAGGCGGGCTCTTAGGAAGCTTGATTGCAGTTCCTTTAGAAAAGAGATTGCAACGCGGTCTTCTAATTCCATTACTCCTATTTGTTGGAGCAATTGGCTTAACTTTTGCGCTTTGGAGTAGATATTGGCTTGCTCCCGGAATTGCTTTCGGTATTGCAATGACTTGCAATATTGCATGGAATACAATTGTAGCCACCGTTCGCCAGGAAACAGTTCCATCAAATATGCAAGGGAGAGTTTTAGGGTTTTCACGTGTACTTACACGATTAGCTATGCCACTTGGAGCGTTAGTAGGAGGTATTATTTCAGCTTATAATCCTGTCTTTGTATTTGCTTTAGCTGCTTTTACTAAATTAATTGAAGTCTTTATTGCTTTATATAGTCCGATACGAAAACTATAATAGAAGGAAAGATAACTATGATTGGTTAATTGCAATTATGGATAAGTTTATAAAGAAAAAGGCATATTATAATGCCTTTTTTCTTTACAATCATTTAACTGGATAACAAACTTCTGTAACCCATTTATTAGCATCCGATTCCATCGCTGGGCTCACATGATAAATATTAAACATTGGACCTGCTAATTCGTAACCTTCTGTCTCAATCCATTTTGCCGCAGCTTCATTTACAGCTGTCATTTGTTCATAACTTCCATTAACCGTTATGGAAGCTACATTGGTTGATTTTACATTTTTAAATGTAACGTCTTTTGTATTTTTTTGATTCCCTAAAATACTTAGCTGTATTTCTACATCTACATCATTTTCTTTGTATTCACGATCATGGAAAACTGCAATACTATAACTCGGATGGGCAATACTAATATTTTTCATTTGTATTTCTTGCATTAATACACCCCATAAATCCTCTTCGCAATTATAAGATGGAATAATCTTTCTAACACTAGCTACATTTCTTTCTGGAATTTCCTTTATTGAAACATGATAGTTCATCTCAACTACATCCTCTCTCATCGATTTCATTGAATCTTCGAGGAGACGTAATTGTTTTTGGAGGTTAGTCATGTCTTCTTTAATTTGAACACTACGATTTAAAAATTGCTCTTTTATGCTATCTATATTATTGCATTCTATTATTTCTTTAATGGTAGCAATATTAAACCCCATACCTTTTAATGTTTGAATTTGATTTACTTTTTTTAATTGGTCTGCTGAATAAAATCGATATCCACTCAGCTCATCGACTTTTACTGGTTGTAATAATTCCACTTTGTCGTAGTGCCTCAACATACGAATACTAATGGAAGATAGTTTTGAAAAATCCCCTATTTTAAACATATTTTCCTCCTATAAATTACATCTACTTCGAAGCTCAACTTTATCTTAAACAATGACATCGTGTGAGAGTCAACTGTTTATAACACTTGAATTATATTTCTTCAATTATTTACTCGTATACCCTCTTTCGTCTTAAACCTATGAAGATTGATAATAATCCGTTCACAGCTAATAAAATTACTATAATACTTGTAAGTAAACCTATATCTGCCGCAAATATTTTTATCGTACGCCATGGTGAACTTGTACTATAAGTAAGAAGTGGGATGAAAATAATAGATAATAGTAGGGATAGACTCCCTATGAATAACCAAATTAGCTTTTTTACGCTTTTCATATGTTTATACTTTTTAATTAACATAATTGATATTATGAAAAGTATAAGTGTAACTAGCAACAAAACAATTTGTATTAATGGGATGTTTTTAGGGATATCAACCGGTTCTTCTCCATTCAAAATACTAATAATCCCCTTTTTCAATTCTGATAGTGCGGTTTCTTCTAATACATGATTTTTATTTGTTAAAATCATACCACTCCAGCCACTTTTATTTAAAGTAAATATTTCTGCACGAGCATCGGGCGTTGATCCTGAATGCCAAATCATCGTTTCGCTTTCATTTATATTTGTTGTTCTTAATCCAAAACCATAACTTTTTTCTGAATTTATTTTATAAAGTGATGAAAGATAAAGATCCATGTTTTCTTGCTTTAAAAATTGAGGATTTTCTTGGCGATTCAAAAACATAATGAATTGAATCATATCTTCCAAATTCGCGGTAATATAGCCATATGGTGCCCCGGCATTATCATAGGACACTACACTTTTTCTTGGTATGCCAAACCACGACTGATAACCTGTTAAATAGCCTTTTTCATATGCAATTTCTTTACTTGCTGCCGCACCATTCATATTTAATAGCCGAAAAACATGTTTTTGCATATATGAGGAATATGTATCATTTGTAACTTCTTCAATAAGTGCACCTAAAACCATATAATTCACATTACTATATTGATATTTTTCACTTGGTGGAGCAGTTACTTTTACATTTGAAAGCTTCATTACATTTTCTTTTAATGCTGTAGAACTTTTGGATTGCTTATCTGATAATAATAAGCCCTCATATGTGCTTATTCCACTTGTATGAGTTAGTAGATGTTGGATTGTTATAGTTGAGGATATTTGAGAATCTTTTAGTTTAAACCAGGGGAGGTATCGTTGAACAGGATCCTCTAATTTTATTTTTTTATCTTCTATTAATTTCACGATAGCTAAAGCTGTTAAAGATTTACTTATTGAGCCGATTGCAAATGGAGTTTTACTAGTTACCTTTTTTTCAGATTCTCCAGTAATCCCCATCGTTTTTGTGAAGAATACATCTTTATTATGTACAATTGCAACAGCAGCTCCTGGAATATTTTGCTCCTTTATAAACTTTTCAACATAATTATCTAATGTAGCTTTAATATTTTGCTGAGCGTAAACTTTTGAAGGTGTGATACATAATATTAATACATTACAAAGCATACAAATTAGAGACAGTTTATAGATCGTATTCTTCATTATACTTTAGATGCTTTCTTTTTTTATAACTTACTAAGCTAATAAACACTGCTACAGAGAGCGTAAAACTAAGCATTATTAATAATACGTTCCACCATTGATTTTCTGATATGCGATATAAAATATTATAATTAAATGTATTTTTACTATTAGTTGAATTAAATGATTCAGTTAAAAATATTGAAAATGTAGTTTGCGAGATGAGGTAAGTAATAAATGCGATGAATATGCCACGTAAGACAAATGTGTTGTATTTTCCTTTTTCATTTTGAAATTGTTTCATTTTAACTTGTAAATCAATTTCATTTATTTCTATAAAATCTTGAACAAATAATTGAGGGGTACCTAAATCATCTATACTGTCTTCACCATGTTCACGACATTCTTGAATATGTTCTAATATTTGGCGCTTAATATTTTCCCTTTCTTCTAAACTAATATCGTATTGCTTTAATTCCTTTAGTACGTCTGTTAAAAATTGCTTTTCTTTACCTATCAATCTATTCCTCATTTCAGAAGGTCTCCTTTCAAACCGCTTTTTAATAATGTTTGAATATCCGATTGCAATTCTAACCACTCATTAATTTTCTTCTCAAGACGTATTTTACCGTTTTCATTAATTTCATAATAAATTCTAACTTTACCACTGTCTGTTACTTCTTGATAAGTATTAACCCACTCTTGATTTTTCAGCTTAGTTAAAATGGGGTAAATACTTCCTACTCCTTTCAATTTTAAATTGTATACTTCAAGTTCTTTCATAATCTCATAACCATAACTTTTCTTTTTCGACAAAATAGATAATACACACATTTCTAAATGACCTTTAATTAAGCTTGTTCTATCCATAGGATAAATTTAACAGAAATATATACTTCATTCAAGTATATATTTCTGTTAAATGCAAAAAAACAGACAATAAAACGAAAAGATTAACAAACAACAATACCACTTATCAACTGTTTTTAATCTTAATAATCACTTTTATAATATAATAATTACACAATGAATATAACCTTTAAGGTAATTATCCTCTTACTTCAATAACCTTATCTTTATATATTTCAAACCATTGTTGCCATTCATCTTTAGAAAATTCTTTTTCTTCTCCTTCTAGAACGGCAGAAAAAAGATCTAAACAAATATGCCAACCTGCTATATCTTTCGGTGTATGATCAGTTAATTCATGAATGTATTCTTTAAGAAGTAAAAGAGAACCATTTTCCTCTTTATGTATTTCAAATCGGACACGATCTTTACCCCAAGTAAATTCAAGTACTGAGTTTAATTGACATTCTAAAATATCAATATTTATGAATGAACCATCCATCATATCAAACTTTATGACTCCACCTGTTTTAAGGCTTTCAACCTGTAAATTAGACATCCATTTTTTCAGCTTACTGGTTTCTGTTAAAGCAGACCAAACTTCCTCTATTGTATATGGAAATTCGCGTTCAAATTTTACAATATATCCATTAGTTAGTTTTCCAATTTCAGCTATTATATTGATTGCCCCCTTTTATAGAATGTATGTTCTTATTTCATTTTACACGAATATAAATATAAAATAAATCTTTATGTCAATGAAGTATTAATTTAAAGTTAATGGTGATGAGAAAAACTTAAATATTTTCTAAATCGAGTTATATAATCGTGAGAATTAATTATCATGTATGTACGTTTCTCTATTAAATATAGACTTACGCACAAATAAAAAGAGCCGCATTTGCGACTCATGAAATTATAAAATTAACTCCTGCTTTTGTTGAATGATTTACCTCTTAATCGCATCAACAATTAAAGACGGAAAACCAAGTTTATCGCCCTTATTTCTAGAATCATATCTTTTCGAGCGGAAAATCACACCGTCGTTTGCATCCCATTCATTGTAATAAAACTGACCATTTTCATCACAATATTCAAGTAAAACTACCTCAAATCCAGCAGTTTCAAACATTTTCGTTAGTGTTTTATAGGTATGGACAATTTTATGACTTGCTGCTGGGTGATCTTTTGGGCCAGGTCCACCTATTTGAACTATCTTTTGGTACGTCTCATCTCGGAAAAATGCATCAGGAACACCGCACCGAATATGCCCCCCTTGCTTTAAAAATTCATAGCAAATTTCAGCAGCTCTTACACCTTCTTCAAACAAATAAGCTGTACTATCTACTTTTATATTTTTCTAAATTTGCGAACTAAAGTGAACACTATACCTGCAAAAACCATCCATAAGCCCATTGTTGTACTATTAGTTGTACTGCCCCCCGTGTTTGGAAGCTCTTTATATGTAGATTCTTTTTTATCAGAATTACTGTTGTTTTGGATATTACCGCTATTACTGTTATTAGTACTACCTTTAGCTTTGCTAGCGTCTGTATCCTTCACTAATACTTTTTGTATGGCATGTACCTTATTACCTACAGAATCTGTGACACTATATATTATTTCAAAAGTACCAACTTTAGTGGTATCTCCAATATCTTTATATACTACTTTAGAAGTAAGATCACCATCTTCTTTATCCGTAGCTGATACACCTACCATTGGATTGAATTCATCTCCCTTAGTAATTGTAGTTGTAGAAGGTACTTTTAGTATTGGTATGTCATTCTTAACTTCTTCTCTACCTGTGACTGTTACAGTTTGTTTCGCAATTTCTTCATGGCCTTTAGAATTTGTAACTGTATACGTTACTATGTAAGTACCGACTTTAGAGGTATCTACTTCCCCCTCAACTTTTACTTTAGAAGTAAGATCGCCGTCTTCTTTATCAATAGCTTTTACTTTTTCCATCGGATCGAATGATTCTCCTACAGTAATTGTCGTTGCAATAGGAACTGTTAATGTAGGTTTTAGATCTGATGTTTCTCCATCCCTCTCTACAATTACGGTCTGTGTTACCGTTGCTTTCCCACCTTGAGAATCAACGACAGAGTAATCCACAATGTATTTGCCTGGTTTAGAAGTGTCTACATCACCTTTATGTTCTACTCGATTTGTTAAATCACCATCTTCTTTATCAATAGCTTTTATATTGCTCATTGGGTCAAACTTATCACCGACACGTAGTGTAATTGTTGGCGGTACTGTTAGCTCTGGGACTTGGTTTGCCTCAGTTTTTTCGTTTTCTTTCACTGTTCCTTTAATTTTTGCTGCATCAAAAGCTTTTTGGACCGTTTCAACCTCAATGGAATTTGCCCCATATTTATTTGTTGCAACTTTAAGACACGCTAATCTTAATTCAGAGAAATTAGAAGTCATGTTCAATTCATCAGTATTTGCATAATAGAAAATATCAAACATTTTATCTTCACCAATACCATTTACAGTTACACCGTTATGAGTGCCACCTTGTGCAATTAAATACGCGACTTTATTAATAATACTTGAGTTGAAATGAACGCCCTCATTATCCTCTCCGTTTAAATCACTGTATTTGCTATAATCATCTGGATACGGTACTCCATTAAAAAATTTGACTGAAGATGGATTTTTCATATTACGGAGAACTGATCCACTTTGTTCTCCTATTGTCCAATTAAATTCCCCATTATTTATATATTTCTCAATAGCCGTTCCCATAATATCAGATAACGCCTCGTTAATTGCTCCAGATTCTCCAAAAAATTCAAGATTAGATTCACTAGATGTAACCGCATGTGTAAATTCGTGACCCGCTATGTCAAACGATCTAACCATTGGATCACCATATATAAGCATACTAACATTGTTAATATTAGCGCTAAATGCATTCCCCCAATTTTTAGGATCACTTGTTTCTCCAGAATCCCATGCATGTACAACTGAAACTACTTTTTTCCCTTTATTATCAAAACTATTACGCTTATATTTGTCTTTATAAAAATCATATACGTTTGTCGCTAAGAAATGAGCACTTACCGCTTTTGGGTCATTAAATGTTGTTGATGTGCTAGTTGTTAATATACCAGGATAATATTTTTCTTCAAAAGTAATATCTCTATAATTTACATCATACGTCTCAATTCCTTGCCCTCTTGTATAATCAGCAAGCGCATATTTCCCGTTACTTTGTTCAGAAATACCGAATGTACGAGTTATTCCTAAATCATCTTTTCCAGTCCCGGTTAATGATTTAAAATTACTTTTTTTACTCTCCTGAATAGCTTCAACACGCTCTTCATTTACTTTTAAATCTGACTCTTGCACCATATTTTTCAACATATCACCACTATGAGCATCCACTAAATAAGTTCCAGATACATAGTTTGGTGTGGCAGCTGCAAATGTAACTTGATATGCATTTGTAGCTTGCCCACGATTTTCATCAACAAAAATAACTTCCTTAACTTCTGCCTCAGAAATAAATTGAATATCATTTCCGTACTTCGTATAAATATATTGTTTTGCTTCTTCTTTTGATAAATTAATAGGATTCTTTAAATCTTCTTTTTCTAAGTTTTGTGCACTTTCCCCTGAAACACTTTTAATAATACCCTTTTTATCTACATGAGCAGTCAATTGGTGTCCGTATACTTCTTTACCTTCATATATTTGTTGCATACGAACAAGTGTAGTCCCATCATATGAACCACGTTTTTGAAGAACCTTGTAATCTACCCCTTTGTCTCCACTAACTTGTTTTGGAGACAAAGCATGTTCCGTCTTTTCCTTAAGTGCATCTTTCACTACGTTCTCTGGCGTTTTTTGTGATGATTTTGTAAGTTCACCTGTACGGAACGAATCCTCTTGAATATCAACTTGCATTTGATCCGTTTCCTCCGCATAACCTTTCTCGTATGGTACTATGCTTGTCAAAGCTAATCCTGTTGTTAATGCAACTATAGCTATTTCTTTTTTATTTTTCATGTTATTTCCCTCTTATGATTTCCTAAAATATGAAATTACTAAAATTTATACAATCTATTTCTAATGTAAAAAGATGACTTCTGTAATCAACAAAAGTCACCTCTTCAATATGTAATACCCCTAATATATTTTTAATGCATAATTTCTATATAAAACAGAAAAAGCATTCATTAACGAGCATTTTGCATTACTTTTATTAGGTCATTTATATTTTCAACTTTCTGCTGAAACTGATCAAATCTACTATGTAACAATGAAGGATTCTTATCTTCAGTTGAAATAACTTTTTTTAACTCCTGTTCTAATATATCATATGTATCAAAGAAATTATCAAATTCTACACTTACAAGCTCTTCATTTTCACGATAAAATCTTTTTGTTTCTATATAAGTCATGTATGATTTATTTAAAAAACCTAATGAAATTAAATATTTAGAAGTGTTTTCTTGATAAATAGCAATATCGCATGCTATTTTCATATCAGAATAAGTTCTTTGAACGAAAGAATGCAATTCAAAAATCTTAAACTTTAATCCATTATTCATTTCATCCCCTCCCATCCTATCTATTCTACATAAAAAAAGAATATTATACAAAATATAATATCATCATAAAAGTAATAATTTAAAAATCAACTTAAGAATAAACAAATTCAAAGCTCTTTCATTAATAGAAAGTTCAATATGTCCACGAGAGGAAAACATATCAAACAAAACGACAGTCTAGATGCATATACACTCCTTTCAAATTTGATAGGTATTTTACTTTTTATACATAAAAAAGAACGAATCTACATTCGCTCTTCTCCACATATTTATGGTGCAAAGTTTATCATCCGACTTAACATAAATCTTAATATAGTAAACAGTAGTATAAAAACAAATAAACTACATGCCTACGACTAAGCAGAATACTTCAGCCTCAACTATTTATAAAAAACTTCCGCCATAGTTAAAATATTTAAGATATACAATAATAGTAAATTATTTATTTTTTCCTTTTAGTTTTCATTCGATGCTGGAACGACAGAGTCGCCATAAATACAGTTATCCCCCACAAGAATAATCCGCCATATGTCACCACATATACCCAAATAGCCAATCCTTCGGTGTATCCTTTAGGAAGTATTCCTAAAAATTGAAACACTGTTAAGAAACTAACTATAACTGTGAATACTCCAACTGCCCATCCTGATATGATTAATAACCATCTCGGTAGCTTCTCTCCCCATGAAGTAACGAGCGCTATAGCAAATAAAGATGCAAGTACTGCTAAGAGAGCTGTGAAGTCTATTCCAATGGTATATAGCGTATATAAAAAGGAGGATCCTTCCTGTAATGTTTCACCAAATCCTGTCACACTTTGAACAGCTTGCTTTGTTGTAAGTCCTACCGTTGATCCCCATGCCCAAAGAGATTTTAAAATTGCATATGGTAACAGGGAAACAGCTGCAACATAACCCCATCCTTTACTCAAATAAACTTTATCATTTATTTCTGAGCCCATACCCTTCTCATATTTTAAGTTCAAAATCCCCTCTCCCTTCTCATATAAGAAATGAATCTCCTTTTAAAAACTATACAACGATTGTACATTTCAGAAGTTATTTATTTGCTTCTTTATTCAAGAATATGGTCCTTTCTTTCAATAAAGCAAGTTGCATTTTTTACAATTTTATTTTACTTTAAAAATTTTATTATCTTTGCACACATTTTTAATGTGATTCTTATATTATTTAAAATAAAAAAATAATAAGCGAAAAGAATATCTCCTTTCGCTTATTATAATAAAAAGTACATTTCATATTGTTCTAATGAACTCTTTTCGAAATCCATTTTTTTCAAATATCCTTCTAGCAAACTATTATTAGGAAAGCCAATAGTTAACGTGGACAACTTCAATTCTTCAATTGCTACTTGTAATAAATTCGTCCCAACACCAATATTTCTATAATCTTTGTCTACAAAAATAAAACTGATTTTACCTTGTTCATTCATACATATAGAACCTTTTAAATCATTATCGACATATGCACCATAAAATGTATGATTTGTTTTTTCGATATAATCCATATCATTTTGCCAGTTTATATGGAAGTGTAACCATTTCTGAATTTCAACTTTAAAAGCTGCAAATTCTAATTGTTTTACTTCAATTCCTTTACATTCTTTAAGCATTATTTTAGTCATATCTTTTAAATTATAATAAGATAGATCGTACACTTTTTCATAGCCTAATTTATTATAAAAACGAATCGCCCGGTCATTACCTACAATGACTTCAAGAAAAAGTTGCTTACACCCGTTTTGAATCGCTTCATCTTTATGCAGTTCAAATAACTTTTGACTCACACCAATACCGCGATACTTAGGGTGAATAGCTAATGTTCCACAACGCATTGTTTTTATACTTTCATAAATCTTAATACCACCAAGTATTACACCAACTGGTTTGTCACCGTCTAAAGAAAGAAACGAGTGTTCTAACGAATTCCCTTCAGCTCCAAAAAACCTTTTTATAAAATCTTCTTTTGAAACTTCCATCTTAATAATATAATCTGAAAACCCATCCCTAAAAGCTTCATACACTAAATCTATATTTATTTCACTGCATCTTTTATATTGAATCATATAAAATTATCCCCCACTTACTCGTGTTAAACTTAACGTTCAAATACATAAGATCTACTAGTCACATCATACTTTAATTTTGAATTCTACTGCTTAATTTGAAATGAACGGACACTTCCCTACATATCTATCACTATTAATTTGTTTTATAACAAACGGTGCAATATCGCCATTTTGTATTTTAATTCCTGGCATATCAACTAAACTCTCTTTTATACTTCCAATACCATTTCCCTCTATAACAAATGGTAATCTAACAATTGTCCAATCTACCTCACTATTTTGGATAATTTGTAATTCTTTATATTTATCTTGCATCATTTTTGGTAAAAACAATTTAAACAAAGTAGCTCCTATTTTATTTACAATTCCCTTCTGATCTCCCGTAACATTTAAAGAACCTCCGGAAATTACAATATATCTTTTTATTTTAGACTCCTTCATCGCTTCTAAAATATGCTTCGTTACTGTACTAAAAATGTAAGATTCATTTTTCGGTTGACCTACTGCATTAATTACAGCACTACAACCTTGAAGTAAGTCTTGTATCGTTGAAAAGTTACGTGCATCCCCAATAATAGTCTCTATATTTTCATTTATTTTCTCTGTATTTGTAGAGTTTCTCGTTAATATTTTTACTTGATATCCCTTTTCTAACGCTTCATTTACAAGAATTTTTCCAGCTTTTCCGTTTGCACCCAAAATAGCTATTTTATTTGTACTTTCCAATATTAACCCCTCTTACTATCTATGATTTACTACATTAATCTCATATACACGTAAAAAAGCAATTAAATGCTCACACGCTCGTTCACATGTTAACATTTTAAAGATTTTTTGTTCCTCTTTCGTTTTATCATTTGCTTGATCTGAAGCAGCTTTTAAACATAAAAAAGGTTTTTTATTGATTTGACATACATAAGCAAAAGCTGCCACTTCTTGATCAACTGCCAATGCCCCATATACAGTATGGAGTAAATATCTCATTTCCGAACTACGGATACGTTGATCTCCAGATAAAAATGTCCCGAAATGAATCGGATCATACGATCGTATTTTTTTTATTCTTCTTACAAGTGATTTTGTTGTTTCAATAGGTGCTGTTCTACCATTATATAAGTTAAAAACATCTTCACCCGAACCAGCAGCAGTGACATCGTGTTGTATTGCGTTCAGTGCCACTACAATATGACCATTTTTCACCTTATTTGATAAACTCCCGCATATCCCTGTCATAAACAACTCATCCGGCTGAAACTCACTAATTAATAATTGTACACAACTAGCACAACTTACCTTCCCAACACCAGTTATAACTGAAATAATTTCCAGATCATTTATAGTATGAAAATGAAATTCCCAAGCGGCTTTTTTTTCAATGCGTTCACTTGGATAAGATTGATGCAAATACGTAAGTTCAGGTTCCCAAGCGGCTACGATTGCAATACGTTTCATTACAAACTTCACTTCCCTCACTGTCATTTAAATAATTTATCTATGCTTTCTCTTTTATAATCTGGTATCCACTCTTTATATTTCTCATATAAATTTCGTATTGTTTCTTTATTCTTCGAAATTACTTCACTTCCTCTATCATCATGCATAAACATGATAATATCTTTTGTTGCATTTATGAGAAATACATCTGGATAAGAAATTTCTTTTTTTGCGTCCTAAACGGGGATAAAGACCTGGTAAATCTTCATGATTCGCCGCTTTAATAAGTCGTTTATACTTTATATCACCAGCGAAATATTTTAATGAAAATTGATATGTACAATACAAGTCAGTTTCTTCATCTTCAAAAAAAAAGTGTGGATTTTTTACATTTCCCTTTTTAAGTCAATAAACATTTGCTATTAAAAACACTTTATCTTCTTTTGAAAATATATCTTCAAATAAGTGTTTATTATATGTATGGTACTAATGTAACCCCAGTAAATATTTCATTCATATATTCTTTTAACTGTATTTTATATTCTTTCTACTCTACAATTTCTTTTAACTGCCAATATGCATCTTCTAGCCAAGGGTGTAAAACTTTCAACGTATCTTTTCTATCCCACAAATATGAAATATATGCAAAAGTTGCATGTTCTAAAGATTTTTCTATCCCCTTTTTTACTTCTACTAAGTATGGTGGTGTCCCATTTTGATCCGATTCTATTTTATCAGCAACAAATAACACTAAATCCATCTTCGTTGCATGTTTACGCAGTGTGGTATGGCAACAAATTGCATTTAAAGTCTCTTCATCATGCACTTTAAATATCTCTTTTGCGATTACTCTCGAAAGTTTTTGATGAATAATCATTGGGAATTTTCGTTCTTCTTCTAATATCTCTATTCCAAATTCTTCAGCAACTACAATCCGTACTTCATTTGGAAAAATTGCACTAATATCATGTAAATATCCCGCAATCGCTGCTTTTTCTTCATCTTCATAAAACATTTTTGCAATTTTCCTCGCCTCATTTGCTACACGAATTGAATGTTTATATGTAGGCTTCTGATTATATTTTAATAAAAAATCTTTAATATCATTTTCTATTTTTCCAGTTGGAGAAAATGAATATATCTCCTTATATAACATAGTAAATCCTCCTTAAAACTAACTTTCAATATAATATATAATCTTAATATCCTTGTGTTTTGTATTCGTTATAAATGTTGTAATCCCTTTTTTAATACGTTACATGAAATTTTATACAGAATCATCGCTACAAGTACATAAATGTTTGATATTATAGTAATGTTAATGATTTGTAAGGAAAGGAACTACATAATGAATAAAAATATATTAATTATTGATGATGATAAAGAAATTGTTGAATTACTTGCTGTTTATTTGCGAAATGAAGGCTATAACATTTATAAAGCATATGATGGCGATGAAGCATTACAAATGATTTCTACATATGAAATTGACCTTATGATTTTGGATATTATGATGCCAAAACGAAATGGATTAGAAGTTTGCCAAGAAGTTCGTGAAAATAATACTGTACCTATTCTTATGCTGAGTGCAAAAGCAGAAGATATGGATAAAATATTAGGTCTTATGACTGGTGCAGACGATTATATGATTAAACCATTCAATCCATTAGAATTAGTAGCTAGAGTGAAAGCTTTACTACGAAGATCATCTTTCCAAAATGCTACTTCTCCCAAAAATGAAGATGGTATGATTCGCATTCGTTCTGCTGAAATTCACAAACATAATCATACTGTAAAAGTAAATGGAGAATATATTAAACTTACATCTATTGAATTTGATATTTTATATTTACTTGCGAGTAATACAGGACGAGTATTTAGTTCCGAAGAAATTTTTGAACGTGTTTGGAATGAAGATGGTTATGGTTCAAATAAAACTGTAATGGTCCACATTAGTAATTTACGGGACAAACTTGAAACAGGAATGAATGGAGAAAAATTTATTCATACTGTTTGGGGAGTAGGCTATAAAATTGAGAAATGAAGCATTTGATATATTAAAAGATATCCCGAAATGGAAACTTATTTTTTGGCTCTTATTAGCTATCACACTCACTCCTATTACTGAATTAATTATATATCGCCTCGTTACGAGTGTAATTGAGAGTTCGCTTACGTTAAGCGAACTTGGCAAAGAATTCATTAGAATTTTTGGTTATGAAAAATATAAAGGAATAAAAGAATCTCTATGGATGATGATTGTCTCTTATTTATTTTTATTTTCTATTTTCTCATCTTACCTATACATTTTTTATCGTCATGAAAGAAAGCTTTACTATGAAACTTGTATAAAAAAAATGATAGAAGAGATTCGCTATATTGCAAATGGAAACTTCAATCATAAAGTTTCTATCGTAAACCATAATTATCTAGAAGAGTTAGCAAGCGGGGTTAATCAAATTGTTGAACAATTGAAAGTCTCGATTGATGAAGAAAGACAGGCAGAACAAGCAAAAAGCGAACTGATTACAAATGTATCGCATGATTTACGTACTCCACTTACCTCTATAGTTGGATACGTGAATTTAATCCACCATGATAATTATAGAGATGAAGTAGAATTACGTCATTATATACAGGTCATTTACGATAAAGTAACTCGTCTTAACGCATTAATGAATGATTTGTTTGAATATACACGTGTTCAAAATAAAGAATTAAGTTTATATTCTGTCCCTATTGATATTGTGGAGCTTCTTGGACAATTAACAGTTCAATTTCGAATACAGCTGCAAGAGGCTAATATTGATTGTCGTCCCTTTTTCCCATCAAAGAAGCTAATGGTATTAGCTGATGGAGACAAATTAGTACGCGTATTTGAAAATCTAATTATTAATGCTATCGCTTACGGTAACGATGGTGATTATATTGATATTACTGCTTATGAAAGTAATAATATGATCGCAATCGATATAACCAATTACGGCCAACCTATTCCAAGTACCGATTTACCTCATATTTTTGAACGTTTTTATCGCGTTGAGAAATCGCGCTCTACAAACACTGGTGGATCTGGACTCGGATTGGCAATTGCAAAAAGTATTGTCGAATTGCATAAAGGAACAATCGAAGTGTATAGTGATGACAAAAAAACAACATTCACTGTAAAACTACAACCATATAAATGTTAATACAGCTTAATTTTAGGTCCAATTTCTTACGATATAAGAAATTGGACCTTTTATTTTCCAGTAACATCCAAAATTTAATAATCCTTTATAATTCTTTAGAAATTCTTTACCTTTTCTTTCTTCCTAATTAAGCATTCCTTTTTACAATATTATTATCGATGTCATAATAGGAGGATCGCTTATGCAATTCTTAAAAAAATTCACAATTTTATTATTATCTTTTGTTATTACTGCACTTATCGTTTTATATTTTTATCTTTATGTAAATGGCCCAATTATTCAAGCTAAATCAGCTATTTTAATAGATGCTCATTCAGGTGAAGTTGTTTATACAAAAAATGAAGAAACTCCTATACAATCGGCTACTTTATCTAAATTAATGACTGAATATATCACACTGGAACAACTAAATGAAGGAACTATACAGTTAGATGAAGTAGTAAAAATAAGTAACGAAGTTTTCCGAGCAGAAACGAGTCCTATACAAGTAACTTCGAAAGATAAAACGACGGTTCGTGATTTACTTCATACACTGTTATTGACAGGAAATAATCGTTCCGCACTTGCTCTTGCAGAACACATCGCTGGAAACGAAGATAAATTCACACAGTTAATGAATGAAAAAGCAAAACACCTAAAGTTATCACAATCATCTCCGTTTCTAAACGCTACTGGAATGAATAACGATACAAATAAACTTTCAACTACAACAGCAATTGAAGTTGCTAAACTAGCAACACAATTAGTAACAGACTTTCCAGATGTACTGAACGTTACAAAACTAACCTCTTACCAGTTCACCTTCAAAGATACGAAAGTTTTCAACACCAATAAAATGATATATTCCCTTAATAAAAACATTAAACACCAAGGTGTTGATGGCTTACAAACTAGTTTTTCAACTAATGGTAATTATAGTTTTGTCAGTACAGCAAAACGAGGAGATACTAGACTTATTTCAGTAATATTAGACGCCGATAATGAAAACAGCACTTTTATTGAAACTAAAAAATTACTACAGTACGGCTTTGACCCCTCCTCGTACTCTGCACTCCAAGCATTTAAAGATGCTGTTACATCTTGGACAGTTTTGCTTCAGTTTAAAAATTTGATCATACAAACATTGTTGATTTTCTTTATTATTACAATTTTAATGTTCTTACATATACGTCAAAAAAAATCCGAGGATTTCAACTAGGAAATCTTCTTATATATAAAAAACGGCTTACATTTACAATGCAAGCCGTTTTCTAAATCTATAGTCCTCTCCCAATTAAATTCGCTGAAACAGGCTGAAGATTTAACTCCCTCGCCCATATAGATAACTGACCGATATGGTGAATTTCATGTACAATTACGTGCCTTAAGACCTCACCATATGTATATGTTTTATCTGTCCATGAAGCTTTTAATATTTTACCTTCTAAGTTAGCTGACCATACTTGTAAAAAATCTTCTATTTCTCTTTTATATAAATCAGATAACGCTTTCACTTTTTGGATAGATTGATACTCTTTAAACTGCGGTGCCCGATCTTCTTTTTCTTGAAGCGCATTAATCCAGCTATACTCAACATCAACAATATGAAATAATGTTTCTAAAATACTTCCAACACCACCAACACGTTTGCGGAGTAATTCTTCCTCTGAAAGTTGCTCACACCACTTAAACCAATCATCTCTTACTTGCCAATTGTATCGAAATAAAGTGTACACATTTATCTCTCCCCTACCTCGATTATCCACTTTACAGCATCTATTATATATTGCGGCTCATCTTTTTGAATACTTGAATACATTTTAAAATCATCAACTTGTACATATTCCTCTATACATTTAACCATGAACGATCACTTCTCTCCGATAAAGTTCTTCTTCAATTTGATTAATTATTTCATCTATAGATAAAGCTCCATCCAAAACAATATCTGAATTTGGCTTTACAGTATGAAGCGCCTCCAAATAGGCTTTTCTAGCATATGTTATATAATGCTTTAAATCATTATGTATTTCACTCATTGCATCTTCTTTAAAATCTCGCAAAATTCTTCTAGCCATCGCAATATCTAAAGGTGTATCGATAAATATGGTTACATCAATGAATTGTCGCATTTCACTATTTAAGTATGCAAAAGGATAATCTACAATAATATATTCTACATTACTATCTCGTATAAGATGCTGAATATCCTTAATTAATGGTGTGAGTACCCATTCATTATAATTTGCTCCCTCATTAATCCATTTACAAATATCAGTAGGACAGTTTTCAAAGTGATAGCTATCAAAATATAGTGCTTTTGAATTTGTTAGCTTTTCAGTTAATCTTTCTGTAACAGTCGTTTTACCTCCTCCTGAAATAGCTGCAATTGTAATGATTTTCGTCTTTTTATTCATCATTTTCCCCCAATCCCCTTTTAATTAACATAACATAATTATAGAAAACAATTATATTTTAGCTCTCCATTCATATTCTAGCATACTCATTTCCCATAAATTCCAATACGTTTCTCCTACTTTTTTTGAATCCCTTAATAAACCTTCTTTTACAAATCCTATTTTTTCATAACAAGAAATGGCGGACGTATTAAAATCATACACACCAAGTGTTACTCTATGTAGTTTTAATTCTTCAAATGCAATATGAAGTACTGCCTTCATCATATGTTTCCCTATAGAACGTCCTCTCATTTTTGTATCACCAACTAGCACTTTTCCAACCCTTGCAGACTTATTAATATTGTCTATTTGCCCAAGTGAAATATGACCAACTACTTTCTTAGACTCCTCATCTATTACTTTAAATGCAAGTGTATTTGAGCTTTCTATATAATTTTCTAATTGTTGTTCATTTAGAGGATATGTAAATGCATTTCCTGACCATTGTATTAAAAACGCTTCAGAGTCAATCCAACCCATTAATTGTTTGAAATCAGACTTATTAAAAGTTTCCAGTTTAACCACTTTTATGCTCCTTTCATACATCATACTTTATAGCCCCAAACCTATTTCTATATAAATAATATATTCTCCTTTATATGAAAAATTAAAATAAAGCCATTCTTAAGAATGGCTTTACAAAAAAGCGAAATTACTCTTTTCCCTATGTCAATAATGGTTCAATCGCTTCAATTTTACAAACTGAAATAATTACTGTAACTACCCCAGCACTATTAGCAAGCTTTACAACATCACAAGTGACGGAAGAAACAGTTCCTGCATAATTATTACTTCCTGTTGTAATACGCACTGATCTGTTTACTAACTTTCTCAGCTCATCTCTAATTCCTTGTACACAGCAACAGTCACATGCCTTATTTTGCTCTTCATGTTCTTTTTTACACTCTTCAAAAACATCCCAACAATCATCCTGTTTGCCTGAACACTGTTTACATGAACACCTTTTTCTAGAATTACTATAACGAGATCCCAAAATCTCACCCCCTAGTCATTTCTATTAATATAGTATGTCCACTAGCTTCAAAGTGTATGAGGCAAAAACATAGAAAAGAAAAAACAAACACATGTACTAAACTATTCTGTATACATAAAAACTGACCTCTAACAATTAGAGGTCAGTTCACATTATACATGCTTTAATTTTATAATTTACTAGACTGCAACCCCTGAATAAACGGAACTACCTCAGGATTCACAAGTGACGATAAATCACCTAATTCTTTCCCTAAATAAGCAGCTTTAATGACACGTCGCATTACTTTAGAATTACGCGTTTTCGGTAAATCTTCTACAACATGAATATCTTTTGGACATAATGCTTTTCCAATATGAGAGTTTACTAAACTCATTAATTCTTTCTTTAATTCACCTGAGAATGTTACATTGTCTCTTAATACTACAAAACAATGACAAACTTCACCTTTTACATCATCTGGTACACCAATCGCAGCAGCTTCTATGACATCATTATGCTTCACAAGAATAGATTCATATTCAGCAGGTCCAATGCGTTTTCCAGCAATGTTTAGCGTATCATCTGAGCGTCCTGTAATAATATATTGTTCACCATCATAAACCACCCAGTCACCATGAACCCATTTATTTTCAAAACGTGACCAATATGTGTTCACATAACGCTCATCATCTTCCCAGAAACTTTTCGTCATACCAACCCAAGGTTTCTCTAAACATAATTCTCCAACTTCATCACGAATCGGATTGCCCTGATCATCGAGCACAACCGCTGCCATTCCTGGTAAAGAAGCGTTAAAGCTAATCGGTGCAATTGGTTTAATAAGGACGTTTCCGAAAATTCCACCAGAAATTTCAGTCCCGCCTGAATAGTTACAAATTGGTACATTACTTTTTCCAACCGTTTCAAATAGCCACATCCAAGGATCTGGATTCCAAGGCTCGCCTGTTGAGGCGAATACTTCTAAACTCTTAAGCGAATGTTTATTTACATACTCATCACCTTTTGCCATTAACGCACGAATTAATGTTGGTGATATACCGAGATGTGTAATTTCATATTTATCAACTGTCTCCCATAAACGATCTGCTTCTGGGAAATCCGGAACGCCTTCGTACATAACCATTGTTGCCCCATTAATAAGAGAACCGAATAGTAAAAATGGTCCCATCATCCATCCCATATCAGTTACCCATAATACGCGGTCACCTTGTTTAATATTCATTCCGAACCCCGCATCAAAAGCTGCCTTTAAGGGAAATCCAGCATGAGTATGTACTGTCCCTTTCGGTTTTCCAGTTGTACCTGATGTATAAATGAGCATTAATGGATCATCACTATGCATTTCTTCAGCATGTACAAATGGCTTTTCTTTTTCTAACGTACTCCATGAGAAATCATAATTATGCGGTGTAAAATCATTTCCTGCATGACGCACGATAACAACTTTTTCAACAGTTGGACAATGCTCACAAGCCTTATCTACTTCGTCTTTTAATGAAACAACTTTACCTCGGCGTGAAAAACCATCTGCAGTAATAATCATTTTAGATCCTGCCGCTTGCACACGTGTCATGACTGCATCAGACGCAAATCCTGAGAATATTGGTGAAATAATTGCTCCGATCTTCATAACCGCTAGCATCGCAACAACTGTTTCTGGAATCATCGGCATATAAATTGTGACACGGTCACCTTTTTCAATACCTGCATGTTTCAAACCGTTTGCAACGCGACTTACCCAGCTATCAAGCTCTTCATATGTAAATGATTTTGAAGTTCCATTTTCCCCTTCATACTGAAGTGCTGGTTGTGTTCTTGTTTCATCGTCTGCAAGCCAGCGTGATAAAACCGATTCTACAACATTACATGTTCCGCCATTATACCACTGTGCAAACGGCGTACCATTTTGCAGGTCTAACACTTCTGTATAAGGTTTCATCCATTGATAGCCAACCGCTTTCTCAGCTTCTCCCCAAAACCAAGCTGTTTCTTCAATAGATTTATTATAAAACGTTTCATAGTCTTCATACCCCAATGATTTCATCCAACCATATAAGCGTGTTTTTTCTTTATACTCTTCTGTTGGAAACCAAACTGCTTGTTTCAATGTTTTCCCCTCCTTAACTTTTTGAGCAAGAAAGCCCTAAATAGGGCTTTTAAACTGGATAAACAGGATGTTTACGATCCGTAAATACTTGATATTTACTCATATACATTTCGAATCGTCCTTTTAACTCTTCTCTTAAATTGTTTGGATGAACAATACCATCAATGACCATCTCTGATGCTAAATGGTAAATATCAATATCCTTCTTATACGCTTCGCGTTTTTCAGCAATGAAGCTATCACGCTCTTCTTCTGGTAAAGCTGCAATCTTATTTGCATATACAGCATTGACCGCGGCTTCTGGACCCATTACCGCAATAGAAGCTGTCGGTAATGCTAGGCAGCAATCTGGCTCAAAGGCTGGACCTGCCATCGCATATAAACCAGCACCATATGCTTTACGAACAACGATAGAAATTTTCGGTACAGTTGCTTCACTCATTGCGGAAATCATTTTTGCACCGTGACGAATAATACCAGCACGTTCTACTTTTGTACCAATCATAAATCCAGGTACATCTGCAAGGAACAATAACGGAATATGATATGCATCGCATAAATTAATAAACTTCGCTGCTTTATCAGCTGAATCGTGGAATAATACGCCGCCTTTCATTCGCGGTTGATTTGCAATAATACCTACTGGCTTACCATCAATACGTGCTAAACCTGTAATGAGTTCTTGAGCAAATAATTTTTTCACTTCATAGAAAGAACCTTCATCAATAACTCTATTAATAAGATCTTTCATATTGAAAGGAGCATTTTGATTTTCTGGAATGATTTCTTCTAACGTTTTATCGAATTGTTTCGGTTCTTGAGGTGTAACCAATGGAGTCTTTTCTAAGTAGTTATTTGGAAAATATGAAATGTATTGTCTTGCTTGTGTAATCGCATCTTCTTCTGTCTTACATAAAACATCTCCGCATCCTGATACAGAGCAATGCATACGAGCTCCGCCCATCTCTTCTAAAGTTACCTTCTCACCGATAACCATCTCAGCCATACGAGGAGATCCTAAATACATAGATGCATTTCCCTCTACCATCATTACAACGTCACAAAAGGCTGGAATATAAGCACCACCAGCTGCAGAAGGTCCAAATAATAAGCATACTTGCGGGACTTTACCTGATAATTTCACTTGATTATAGAAGATTCTTCCTGCCCCGCGGCGCCCTGGGAACATTTCAACTTGATCAGTAATACGCGCCCCAGCAGAGTCAACTAAATAAAATAAAGGAACACGTAATTTTTCTGCCGTTTCTTGAATACGTAAAATCTTTTCAACTGTACGTGCGCCCCATGAACCAGCCTTTACCGTAGAATCATTTGCCATTACGCATGCAGTACGACCATGTATTTTTCCCGTTGCTGTTATAACACCATCAGCAGGTAATCCTGTTTGTTCACAATTTGCAAATAATGCATCTTCTACATATTCACCATTATCAAATAAAAGAGCTAAGCGATCTCGAACGAATAGTTTACCTTTCGCTTTGTTTTGTTCATGATATTTTGGTGCGCCGCCTTGTTTAATCGTTTCAACTCGTTCTTCAAATGTATTCGATTGTTGTTTTTGGTCTAACATATTTACTCCCCCTTATACATTGGTGTGCGTTTTTCCTTGAATGCCTGTAATCCTTCTAATCTATCTTTCGTATGGATTACACCTTCATACGCTTGTTTTTCCATTTGTAATCCGGTATGTAAATCAACTTGAATACCGTTTGAAATTGCTTCTTTCGCTAATCGAACAGCAATCGGACCATTACTAGCAATTTTCTCTGCTATTTCAATCGCTTTCTCTTCAAGTAAATGAGGTGGTACAACAAATTCTACTAGACCATATTCTTTTGCTTCTTGTGCTGAAATACGTCTACCTGTATAAATTAATTCTTTCGCTCTACCAACACCAATTAATCTTGGCAAACGCTGCGTACCACCTGCTCCTGGTATAATTGCAAGTGTAGTTTCAGTAAGACCAAGACTTGCAGATTCAGCCGCAATTCTAAAATCACAAGCTAAACTTAATTCCGTACCACCACCAAGTGCGATTCCATTTATAGCAGCAATAACTGGCTGTGGTAATTGTTCAACCATTTCCATAGTAGTGCGAATCATACTAACAGCATGGCGAACTTGTTCTTCATTCATGCCAGCACGTTCTTTTAAATCAGCACCAGCACAAAACACTTTTTCACCAGCACCTGTTAGAATAACTACACGAGTATTTGACTCTTCATTTATTTGAGTTAAAATGTTTTGTAACTCTTCTAATAAAGCTAAAGATAATGAGTTGGCTTGTCTTTCACGATCTAAGGAAATCTTTACAACGTGAGGTGTTACATAATCAACTGAAATGTTTTGTAATTGTAGCATCTTCTCACCTACTTATCGTTTTATGTTGAAGCGCTCTATACACATGACTCGGTAATTGGATATTTAATTTACTCTGAATAAATTGACTCGCTCTCAATAACTTCTCTTCATCAATATTCGTTTGGATACCTAACTTATGGAGCATATGAACTAAGTCATCAGTTGCAACATTACCTGATGCTCCTGGTGCATATGGACATCCCCCAAGGCCACCACAAGAACTATCAAATGTTGTAATACCATATTCTAAAGACTTTACTACATTCGCAAGAGCCATTCCGTACGTATTATGGAAGTGCATTGCAAACTGCGAAGCATCATATTTCTTTAATAAATGCTCTAAAACTTGCTCTACTTGTAGTGGATTTGCTACTCCGATTGTGTCGCCAAGAGATACTTCATAAATGCCGTATGAAAATAGTTGATTACATAATTCGTCAACTGCTACGAGACTTATATCCCCTTCATAAGGACATCCAAATACAGTAGAAACATAGCCTCTTACTTTTTTCCCTTCGAATAATGCCTGTTTTGTTATATCTTCAATTACAACTAATGCTTCTTTAATGGATTTATTAATATTACTTTTATTATGAGATTCACTTGCTGATAAAAAAACATTCACCTCATCTACATTTTGCAAAAAAGCTCGTTCCAAACCATTTTGATTTGGAACAAGCGCTGCATATGTAACATTGGGATCCCTTTTCAGCTCAGAAAACACATCATTTGCATCTGCTAATGCAGGGACCCATTTAGGGTGAACGAATGAGGAAACTTCAACGTACGATAATCCAGCCTCTGTAAGTAGTTGAATCCATTTTACTTTATCTTTTGTGCCAACAATCTTTTTTTCATTTTGTAAGCCATCACGTGGCCCGACTTCTTTAATGACAGCAAAATTAGGTAGTTTCAATTCGCTTCCCCCTATATCTCCCTATTCAATTTCTAGTAATACATCTCCTTCATTTACAAAATCGCCTTCTTGCACATTAATTTTCATAACTGTGCCAGCTTCTTCTGAAACGATTGGAATTTCCATTTTCATAGATTCCAAAATGACGACATCTTGCTCTTCCTCTACTGTATCTCCTACTCCTACAACAATCTTCCATACATTTCCTGCCATCGATGCATATACTTTCGTCATCATTTTTTCCCCCTTAGTATTGTTAAATCTTATTTTTTAACAAGTTGTTTCGTTACAAAACCCGTTGTATAAATACCACTTTTGAACACATCATCTTCCAATACTTGAAGCAGCATTGGCGTGTTCGTTTTAATACCTTCTACTTTTAATTCTTCCAGAGCATCATGTAATTTCGAAATTGCTTCTTCACGCGTTTCACCATGAGCAATGACTTTCGCAATCATTGGATCATAGAAAGGTGTAATCGTTACTTGATTCTCCAAAAAGTGATCGATACGTACATTTGTTGGAAGCGTTAAATTTGTAATTTTCCCAGGTGATGGGAAGAAAGTTTTCGGATCTTCTGCATAAATACGTGCCTCAATGGCATGACCACTACGTTTTACATCATCTTGTGTAAACGATAATTTTTCACCACATGCAATTAGAAGTTGTTGTTCTACAAGATCTAAACCTGTAATTTCTTCTGTAACTGGATGCTCTACTTGTAATCTCGTATTCATCTCTAAGAAATAGAAGTTCTTCTGATCATCTACTAGAAACTCAACTGTACCAGCATTTGTATACCCTAGAGCTTTGGCAGCTTGTACAGCAACTTCACCCATCGCTTTTCGTGTACCTTCATCTAAAAATGGTGAAGGTGCTTCTTCAATTACTTTCTGATTTCGGCGCTGTACTGAACATTCACGCTCCCATAAATACACTGTGTTACCATGTGTATCTGCTAAAAGCTGAATTTCAATATGATGTGCATCTGCAATATAGCGCTCTAAATACATTTCTCCGTTACCGAAGAAGTTTTGTGCTCTCGTTTTGTTGCTTTCAAATGCTTTGGTGAGCGTTTGCTCAGTTTCCATCAACTGCATTCCAATGCCTCCGCCGCCTGCGGATGCCTTCAACATTAATGGGTAACCAATTTGTTTAGCAATTTCAATTGCTTCTTCAGCAGTTTCAATATTTGTAGTAATACCCGGAACTACTGGCACATCTGCAGCTTGCATCGCAATACGTGATTCGATTTTACTTCCCATCTTCGTAATGATTTCTTCTGATGGACCGATAAATACGATTCCTTCTTCTTTACAACGAACCGGAAAAGATGGATTCTCAGATAATAATCCATACCCCGGGTGGATTGCTTCAGCATTTGTCTTCTTAGCTATTTCAATAATTTTTTCAAGGTTTAAATAGCTTTCTTGGACACGTGGCCCACCTACTAAGTAAGCTTCATTTGCCATTTTTACATGCAAGGCATTTTCATCTGCCTCAGAATAAATAGCAACAGTGCGAATGCCAAGTTTTTGACAAGTTTTCATAATACGAACTGCGATTTCCCCGCGATTAGCAATTAATATTTTTTGAAACATAGTGATTCCTCCTTTTTATCTACATCCTAAATGTCTAGCAATTACGAGACGTTGAATTTCAGAAGTTCCTTCACCAATTTCTAATAGTTTTGCATCACGAATATGTCGTTCTACTTCATATTCACGCATATAGCCGTATCCACCGTGAATTTGTACCGCTTGATTTGCAATACGACTAGCAGCCTCAGATGCGAAAAGTTTTGCCATAGCCGCTTCTTTACCGAACGGTTTATCGTTATCTTTTAACCAAGCTGCTTTATGTACTAAATTACGCGCTAGCTCTACTTCAGTCGCCATATCAGCTAATTTAAATTGAATCGCTTGGAAATTAGAAATTGACTTTCCAAATTGTTGACGTTCTTTCGCATATTGCAATGCACGTTCAAATGCAGATTGCGCAATACCAACAGCTAATGCTGCGATTGAAATACGTCCTCCATCAAGTGTATATAGGAATTGTTTAAATCCTTTATTTACATCACCAAGAATATTTTCTTTCGGTACACGTACACCATCAAGTACGATTTCACAAGTATTAGAAGCACGTACGCCCATCTTATCGTAAGGGCTTGAAATCGTTAACCCTTCACTAGTAGTCGGTACGATAAATGCAGAAATACGTTTTCTACCATTCTCTTCAACACCGTTGACAGCGGTTACAATAATTGTATTTGCATACTCTGCATTTGTAATCCAACACTTCTCACCACTAATAACATACTCGTCTCCGTCTAATATAGCTTTCGTTTGTGTGCCACCTGCATCAGATCCAGCATTTGGCTCAGTTAGTCCGAAAGCACCTAACGTTTTGCCTGATGCCATTGGAACTAAATATTTCTGTTTTTGTTCTTCTGTACCGAAATAATAAATTGGAGAAGCACCTAATGAAATTGTTGCAGCGTAACTTAATCCTGTTCCACCACAAGCACGACCAATTTCTTCAACTGCTAACGCGTACGATACTGTATCGCCACCTGAACCTCCATACTCTTCTGGGAATGGGATGCCTAATAATCCTAGTTCGCCCATTTTTTGAAATGTTTCATATGGAAACTCTGCAGTTTTGTCATAATACACAGCTTTCGGTGCGATTTCCTTTTCAGCAAAGTCACGTACCATTTCTTTAATCATTTGTTTTTCGCGAGTTAGAGTAAATTCCATTCCGCTACACACCCCTTATCGAATATTGAGTTTCGACAGCGTGCGAGTTTCTACTACAAACATTACGAATGAAAAGACAAGAACATTAGTTAGATAATTGTTATAATTCTGTCATAATTTAATTTTAAAACAGATTCTGTACTAATGCACAAAAAAATTCCTACATTGTTCTACAACAACATAGGAGTTTTCTTGTCGAATTATGTAATTTTATGTTTAATAATCTCTACCTTTACCTGAATCTGAAATCTCTACTAAAGCTTCAGGATATGGTTCGAAATATGTTTGTCTTAATAAATACTTTTCATCAAATCGAAGAGCCCATGATTTTAAAATCGCAAGTAAGCTACTAAGCGGAATTTTCTTTTCTATATACTTTTGTATTAAATTTAAAAAATGATCTTTTTCTTGTTTTTTCAGCTTTGTTTTAAAGTATCCAAAAATATGCTCACATACATTTACATTTGATGTATAGCGGGGTGTGCGCATAAACAATTCATATAAAGTCTTCTCATAGTTTTCAAATACAACTTCAATCTTTTCATTTTTGTGATTTGCAATTATACGCCCTAATTCCTTTTGTTTCACCTGATTATATGCCATAAATAAATATTTATTATCCGACTGAAACGATACAAGATCTTTCATATTTTTATTATGTTTAATCATCTTGTAATATGCGATTGTAAATAGCCTTGTAAAGAAGTGTTCTCTAATAATAAAATTCGACAATCTACCTTCTTCTTCAATTGGAAGATGCGAAAAATTTTTTAATACTGCACCACCAAATAAGCCTGGTCCTTTTCCTTTTGCTGGTGCTTTTTCAAAACCAGAATAAATTTTCACATCACGCGTACCACAACTTGGTGAGCGATTCTTTAAAATAAAACCATCTACATCAGATATCGTTTGTAAAAATTCATTTGAAAATTGATTCATTTTTTCAGTGACGTCTTCTCTTGTAGACGGTTGCACAAGCCTATTCACACCACTTTCTTCTACAATGCGTATCGTTTCACGAGGAGTCCCCAATCCAATCTCGACTTCTGGACAGACAGGTATAAATGTAACAAATGGCTGCAAATTTCGTATTGTTACATCTGGAATCATCTCTCCATTATAACGACAAGCATCAAATTCTAAACATTTACTTACGACGATTGTTGGTTTTGCAAATTGTCGCATCTCATTACCTCCTTAGTGCTAGTCCGTATAATATAAATTGTACTAAGATTAACATTTTAAGCAAAGTTTGATTCATTTAATTTTATGACAAATATATATCAAATAATATATTAGCAATCGTTCAACTCTATTTTCTATAAATGTGCGCTCTATAATGATGGTTTAGATACTGTGAAACGAATAATATACACATACTCTGGAGAAATTAACACGTAAGAAAGGAGGGAGCGTTATGAAAAAGAAATTATCATCTATTGTAAGTGTTTTAGCACTATCTATTATGTTTTTAGGTACATCTGCCCAAGCTGAATATGATGGAACTAATATGAATAGAGTTAATAACACTGACATTTCAACTCGAGTTAATGACAATAACTTAGACAGAGTTAATAATGATGTAAGAACTCGAAATGTAAATACAACAAATGATTTAAATGATAATCGTGATAGAAATAATAATTGGGCTTGGCTCGGTTTATTAGGACTAGCAGGATTATTAGGTCTTAGAAGAAGAGACAAAGAAACACGTTAATTTAGAAGATTTTTAGTAAACAAGTACTTATTTATCAAAAATATATATTGTATATAAATCGCCTTTTTAAAGGCGATTTATTATTTTCTTAAATGTAAAAAATGTACTTCACATTGCATCACATTTTTGCCTATAATTAAATTCGTGGCGTTAATCCAAACAATATAAATTGAATCGTATGTTCAATTTCCACTTCATCATCCCATTTTTCTTCGGGCAATAATAAAAATCGTGTTAATAATAAACCTAATACAGCTGATAAAGTAAGTCGTAAAACAGAAGATGGAGGCATTTCAATAATTTCCCCTTCTTCTTGAAACTTTGCAATCAACTTTTTAAAATGTGACAGTAATTCTGTTTCAACTAACTGTTGTATTTCATTTTTCAGTTCTGGCTGAAATGGCACTTCTTGAATTAATATTTTTATCATTGGAAAATGCTTTTTTGCAAATTCAAATCTATTATGAATAACAACTCTTAGAAGCCCTTCATACGATTCATACTCCGATTTAAATATTTCCTTTGCGAAGGCTTGTACGAAAAATGGTGCAGCAAACTTTGTTAATGTCGGCATGACGACTGCTAATAATAAATCTTTTTTCGTTTTATAGTAGCGGAAGATTGTTCCTTCCGCTACACCAGCACGCTTTGCAATTTCACTTGTTGAAGTTGAAGCATATCCTTTTTCTCCAAACATATCAACAGCCGCCTCTAATATACGCATTTGACGTTGATTTCGTTTATCTGTGTTAGTTGCAGCTATTAATTCCTCCAGCCAATCTTTCTGCATTTATAAAGCCCCTTTTTGTCATTTTTATATTTTGCGATGTTTCTTTAAAGCAAATACATTTCCTACTGCAAATAATATTGAAAAAAGTAATAATACGGTAAGATCTAATGCAATCTCTGTAAATCCTTGATTTCGAATCATCACCTGTCTCATTGCGTCAGCGCCATATGTGAGTGGAAATAATTTCCCTAACATTTGAAGCCACTTATTCATCGATTCAATTGGAAACAAACCCGAAAAGAAAATTTGTGGCACAATGACAAGCGGTATAAACTGGATCATTTGAAATTCATTATTTGCGTATGCCGATAAAAACGTCCCTAAAGTTAATGCCGTTAAAGAAAGCATACATGTAATAAGTAGCGTTAGCCATATGGAGCCAGCTACATACAAGTCTAAAATGTAAACTGAAAAACTTACGATAATAATGGATTGTATAAATGCAAAGATCCCAAAACCAATAATATATCCTACAACTATTTCCCATCTTTTAATTGGAGTTGATAATAACCTTTCTAAAGTACCACTTAAACGTTCTCTTACGAAAGATACCCCTGATAAAATGAATACAAAGAAAAAGGTAAAGAAACCGATTAATACAGGACCAAGTCCATCAAACATTGTAAAGTTTTTAGAGCCATGTAAATAATTCACTTCAGGTTTCATAATCGATATATCGTTCTTCTCTGTACTTTTTTGTAATATTTGAAGTACAGCACGATTTTTTGACGAATCGCTACCTTCTAATACAATATTCTTTTTTCCATTTTCTAAACGAATGACTGCATCTACCTTTTGATTTTCCAGCTCAGACATTGCCTTTTCTATATTATATTCATAAATTGACGCTTCCTGATTTTTCATCACTTTTACTAACTGAGCGGGCATATCAACAACAGCAATATGCGGTACATAGTCTTTTTGTGTAAACACTAGCGACAATAACCAAAGTAATAACATAGGTGCCCCAAACATCATCGCTAACGAACGTTTATCTCGAAAAAATTGGCGAATAATACGAATGATTACACCGGTAACTCTCATAATTCAGCCACCTCTTCCAACAAAAAGACATCTTCAATCCTTCCTGATGATACCCGCTTTTTCAATTCTTCAGTTGTACCAGTCGCAACTAGCTTTCCTTCTCTAATTAACCCTAGACGTTCACAAAATTCAGCTTCGTCCATAATGTGTGTCGTTACAATTATCGTTGTGCCTTTCTTTTTCAAATCATAAAATTTTTCCCAAATCGTTTTTCTAAGAAGCGGATCTATCCCCACTGTTGGCTCATCTAAAATTAATATTTCTGGTTCATGAAGGAGTGCTATTGCTAATGATAAACGCTTCTTCATCCCGCCTGAAAAATGCTGCACTTGCTTTTTCATATGTTGTGATAATTGTACAAGGTCAAAAACTTCTTCAATTCTTTCTTTTTTATGCTTTCCCTTTAATCCGTACATCGTTGCCATAAAATCTGCATTTTCATATGCTGATAGTTCTTCGTATAATGCATCAGCTTGAGCCATATAACCAATTCTTTTCATTTCATTTAAATTAGGCATGTTCGTGTTGTAAACAAGCACTTCACCTTCCGTTGCTTCGTTAATACCTGCAATCAATTTAATAAGAGTCGTTTTCCCAGAACCTGAAGGCCCAACTAAACCAAATATCTCTGCTTTTTCAACTTGTAATGAAAGATTGTGTAAAACTTCTTTTTTCCCAAAACTTTTTGATACAGTCCGTAAAATAATGGCAGGCTGCTTCACGTATTCTTCCCCCTTCTCTAAAATGAGTGAGTACTCACTTTTATTTTACTCTTGCGTAATTATATGTCAAACTTCATTGATTAGTATGGTTTTCCGTCAATAATATTAAACAATGAAACAGAGTCGACATTAGAATATCCTTTCTTAAAGTCGACTCTGTTTCATTTAAATTATATAATTTGCTTTACGTTTTTAAATTCATATATTTCCTAATTCTAGCAACATCTAAAGAATATTCGATAACTAATTGCTGTAACGGTAATATAACTGTGTCGGGATATAAATGTGCATATTGTAATGTTTCTGCATATTTTTCTAATCTTTTTTCTAAATACTTTATAATTTGATCAGGATGAGTTACTAATAAACATTTACAATAATAATGTATTTGTTCCTCAATCGCCGTATACTCTTCAATTTCGTATTCTTTATGCATGTGTACACCCCTTTAAGTTTTTTACATGAATTACTTATCACACTTTTCACTCGACAAATTTTAAGTTTTTTGATTATTTACACTATAACAAACACTGAGGGTCAAATTTTGTTACTTTATGTAACGTAGAAAATTTTTAACAAAATTGTAATGTTTACTCCTGCAAAATACAGAAAGCCCCTTTACTCATTTTTGTATAAAAAAAATCGTACAGCTTAATTTAGCTGCACGACTACAATTTCTGGCCTATTCAAAATCCTTTGCGGAATGATACTATTTCCTAATCCTCTACTCACTACCATTGATGTATTTTGTTCTACATATAAACCCGCTGTATATTTAGGTAAAACACCTTGATTTGGCGCAACTAATCCTCCGATAAATGGCAATCTAACTTGCCCTCCATGAGCATGTCCCGATAAAACCAAATCCAACCTCTCATTCGTATATTCCTTTATAAATTCAGGCCGATGGGATAATAATACATTATATTTATCTGGCTGCATTTCAATTTTCGCTTTTTTAATTTCATCTATTATAATATTTCCTTCATCACGGTTTCCAGTTACAAACTCCGGATCATCAATACCTAGCAAGTTTATTTCTTGCTCACCCTTTCGAATGCCTACATGTTCATTCCTTAAAACATTGACATCATATTTCTTCAACTCTTTTTCTAAACGGTTATACTTTCCAGACCATTGTTCATGGTTTCCTGTCACAAAATATACAGGATACTTCTTTACAATTTCTCGTATTAATTGCATACTAACTTCTGCATCGTATGATTTACTGTCAATTAAATCACCCGTAATCGCAATAATATCTGGGTCTATACTTTCAATTTTTTGAATTAACACACCTTGCTTATTGCCAAATTGTTTATTGTGTAAGTCTGAAATTTGTAGAATTTTATACCCTTTAAAAGAGGAGGGTATTTTACTAGAGGTTATTTTAACCTCAGTTATACCTATTAAATTGTTCTGTAAATATAAAAAAGTAATAAAAGCTACTAATATGCCAATAAACAATATGATTCTATTAATATTTCTCTTCATATTCTCTCCTTTTATTTTTATAAAACACTTATTTTATGTTAACAGAATTATATAATACATTTTTGATTTTTATTGAATATAGTACAGTACATGAAATTTCACATCGGATACGTCATATATATTTATTTTACCTTTATCCTCTTAATAATCAAAATACAAAAACGATTCTTTTCATACGAAAAAGAATCGTTTTCTAATTTTATACATCCAATAACATATGGTAAAGAACTGAAATAACTAAGAGATTATTATTTAATAGCATCAATTACAACTTCAGCCGCCTCTTTAATTAGTTGATTATCATAGGTAGCCTCTTTCTCATCTTTACTAGATAATATTGCGATGATAATTGGTGATCTATTTGGCGGCCAAACGATAGCAATATCATTTCTTGTCCCGTAACTTCCAGCTCCTGATTTATCTGCAACTACCCAATCAGTTGGCACGCCTGCACGAATAAGTTTGTCTCCTGTAGCATTCCCTTTCATCCATTCTGTAAGAATGTTACGCTTTTGATGCGGAAGCGCATTTCCGACCGTAAAATCTTTAAGATTCCTAGCAATTGCTTTTGCTGTACTAGTATCACGAATGTCTCCTGGAATAGCTTCGTTTAACTCTGTTTCAAAGCGATCAGACATAGTAACCCGATCCCCCATCTTTCTAAGCGCTTTTTCATATCCTTTCGGTCCGCCTATTTTATGAAATAAAATGTTCCCTGCAGTATTATCACTGTAACGAACAGCAGCCTCCGCAATTTCTCCTAGTGTCATTCCAGTATCTACATGTTTCTCTGTAACAGGTGAATAATCCACTAAGTCTTCTTTCGTATAAGTAATAACTTCATCTAATTTCTTAGTAGAGTTCTGTTGCAGTAATACCCCTGCCGCTAAAGCCTTGTAAGTTGATGCAAAGGCAAACCTTTCGTTAGGTCGATAAGCGATTGTTTGATTTGTACCAGTATCAATCGCATATAGACCTAATCGAGCATCAAATTTTTTTTCAAGTTGAGAGAACTCTTTATGCGTCGCCTGATTTTTATGTTTCACTTGTCCAGTCTTTTCTTTCGCTTCAACTTGCAATGCACCTCCTGTAAAAGTTACTAGGCTTGTAATACTTAAACCTAATATACCAACACACATCCCTATTTTTAGCATTTTCTTGTTTTTCAAAACTATCATTCCTTTCAAATACTTAATACCTTTTTATACGTACACATAATAGACAATCACCGAAACAAATTTGTTCCATAAACTTAAAAATTTTTATCGCTCGTATCACAGTTATTAATAAAATAAGAGATAACAACTATGACCGCTGCTATCTCTTATTTCACATTTCATCTTTTTACTTATAAATGCCTTTATACAAACAGGGGGTTCTTCCCTGAGAAAAGTACACAAATTTTACTAATTTTGATTCGAATTATCTGTACTAGCAGCTTCATCATGCATACGCTGCTTTTTCAAATCAAAGTATACATCTAAAACTTCCTTTCCGATTATAGAATTAATTCCACTTTTATCATTATGAAGCCACGGAACTACTACTGAGAATGCTACTTCTGGATTATCATATGGAGCATATCCAACTAACGTTAAGTTGTAACATTCCATACGTTCTCCTTTTGCATTTCTACCAATTGGATCATCTCCACCATACACAGTTTGGGCTGTCCCTGTCTTTCCTGCTGGTTTATATGGAGCATTTTTGAAATGCTTTACGCCAGTTCCATCCCCTTCTTGGAATACCCATCTAAACCCTTCTTTTATTCGATCAATATATTCTGTCTTCATATCAATCCGATTTAATACGACAGGCTCTATAGAACGAATAACTTTACCAACCTCTTCTTTAATTGATTGTTCTCGTATTTCTTGTACAATTTGAGGTTGCATTCTATAACCACCATTCGCAATCGTTGAAATATATTGAGCTAATTGCAAGGGCGTATACGTATCATACTGACCGATAGAAAAATCTAGTAAAAAACCAGGTTGACTATCTACTTTTCTCGTTTGTCCAATTATTTCATTCGGTAAATCAATACCTGTTGGGACACCTAAACCAAATTGCTTGAAATAATAGCGCATCGTATCAAATGCTCCTTGTTTAATGTCCAATGAGCCATTTGGTACGTAATTAACTCCCGCAATTTTTAAAGCTGTCTGGAACATGTATACATTCGAAGATACTTGCAAAGCACGTAAATCATTAATATTACCAAATCCGGATACATTCCATGATTTCTTGGCTTGTGTACCTTTAAATTTCATCGGTGCATCATAAAATTGATCTCCTGGATGTATTGCTCCTGTCTCATATCCCGTTAATAAAGTAGCACCTTTTACAGCAGACCCTAGCTCATACGAAGTTGTCATGTTACCTAATGCCAAATCCTCAATCTCTAGTACTCCTTCTTTTTCTACAATCTTTTTGCCTGCCATCGATAAAACCTGTCCGTTATTTGGATTCGTCATGACGACAAAAGCTCGATCGAGCAGCGGCTCAGAACTCTTAAAAGCTCTCAAGTTTTTCTCTATACTTTCTTCCACTTTCTTTTGTAATTCCATATCAATCGTTAATGTTATACTGTTACCACTTTTTCCTTTAGAGATTATTTCTGTGCTAACAATGTTTCCTGCTTTATCAGTAACATTTTTCACTTCTTCTTTTGTACCATGTAATACATCTTCATATCGCTGTTCAATATAACTTTTTCCGACACGATCATTCCGGTTATATCCACGTACTAAGTAAGAATCTAAATTTTCTTTTGGCAGACCTTCTTCACTACTCGTAATATTACCTAATACGGAACGAAACAAATTACCATTTACATAATTACGTTCCCAATCAACCGTTGCATCTACTCCTGGAAAATTCGCAAGATTTTCACTTATCCGTGCATACTCCTCATCTGTTACATCTTTTTTAATAATTTGTGGTGTTAGTTGATAACCCGAACTCATTTTACTTTTAATAGCTAACACCTTTAAATCTTGTTCTGTTAATTCACCCAATTCTACTTCTGTAACGCGATTTCGTCTTAAATCTTCTATTTTTTTATCTAACTCTTTTCCCTCTATTCCCTTTTCTTTAAACTTTTCTATATCTTTTTTAGTAATCTTTGTATCCGCACGTTTCGTATTCAACTGCATCCAAAAATCTTTTTTATCGATATCAGTTAATTTATTAATATCTTGTTCAGGCATTTCTAGTACTTTCGCCAAGTCTTTTGCTGTTTTTAAAATATCGTCACTCGTAATCCCCTTCACCCTTGTATACGTAATTGTACGAAGAGACTTATTATTAACGACCGTTTTCCCTTCTCGATCTAAAATTTGTCCACGCGGAACTGGTATGCTAGTTGTTGCATTTTGACTGTTTTCCACTTGATTCTTATAAGCCTCTCCCTCAACGATTTGTACTTTTCCTAGCTGCATAATAATAGCTGAGAATAGTAAAAATATACAAAGGAACATTATATTTAATCGAATAGATATATATGTCTTCTGCTTCTTTCCTTTTTGTTCTTTCATAAATCCTCCATATAATTCTTCCGGAACTCCTCACTAATACTTAAACGTTCCCTATATATTACAAACCATTATTCGGTTATAAATAGTGTCTTATCTTTTTTTCTAAATCTTTGTAAGTATTAATTCCTTTTTGTATAGCCGCGTAATTAATACATCTCCCTTCCTTTTTTCTCACTTGTTTTTTGTCGCTTGCAATGTGACTCATAATATATTTACACATAGGCTGACTAGTAACTTTTCATACTGATTATTCCTTTCTTCATGCTGTAGTACTTAATAGACAATCTAAATAATAAAGTTGTTCCACATTTACAAAAAAAATAATTAACTATAAGATGAAGTAGGCTACAAAAGGGAGGATTTTATGTTACATACAAAAATAAAAAAATGGGGATTTTTTGCGGTTCTTTCTATTGTAGGTTTGATTTTACTAATTTTATTTAAAATCAACTTCATTTCAATTACTATCGCAACTTCTTCAGCCGAAAGAGGAAAAATCTTTGATCAAAATGGTGTAATACTAGCTACAAATAAGAAAGTTAAGTCTCTATATTGTACTTCTAATGATGAAAAGTTATCGAAACAAGATACATCAAACACATTAGCTTTTTTCGATCAATTTTCAAGTAAGTTTCAACATGATATTTCTTCAGAGAGCATAAAATCTCAATTACAACAATCTTGTAAAAAACAGACTATGCATGATATACCGTTATACTCTGATATAGCTGAGAATGAACTTGCATTCATAAACAAAAACAAACCGAATAATGTAATAATTAAAGATGAATGGATTCGATATTATCCTAAACATGAAATTGGTTCACAGGTAATTGGGTATGTAGAAAGTAACCTTAATTCAAAGCATATGCCGGTTGGAAAAAGTGGGATTGAGCTGCAATATGAAGGTGATTTAAAAGGAAAACCGGGTAAAACTCTTATTTTTAAAATGAATAACAAAGAGTTCTTATGGAACATTCAAAAAGTACAAAAAGGTAAGGATATCAGGCTAGCTTTAGATTCTAAATTGCAACAAAAATCAGAGGAAGCATTACGATCACAAATTAAGAAATTACCTGATGCTAAAGGTGGTTATGCTGTAGTGAGCAATGCAAAAACTGGCGCGATTTTAACTATGGCCAACTCAGCAGTTTTTGATCCAAATATATTACATACACATGTAACAACTAAAATAAATAACATAAAATCACTTTCGCAAAATAAAGCAATTCAAAAATTAAAATATGGTGAGTCTTATGTAAATATGGCTTCTACTATAAAGCCACTTACTATTTTAATTGGATTAAACGAAAAGCTTTTTCAACCTGAAGATACGTATTTAGATAACGGTACTTTTGAGTATGATAATCAAAATAACATTACAAATGCACCCGGAACGCCAACAGGTGAGATTACACCGAGGCAGGCTATCATTAATTCATCTAACACATTTATGACAGCAAAAGTAGCTCTACCATTATTTAACCAACATAATGGAAATGTAGAAAAAGTGGCACATATATGGACAGATTATTTAATGCAATTCGGCCTACGTTCTAAAACCGGGATTGATTTACCCTTTGAAGAAGACGGACAATATGAATTCCATCCCTCTAATAAGTTTGAAAATGGAATTTCCGCTTTATTAAATGCCTCTTGGGGAGGAAATGAAGTGCATACTCCTCTTCAACTTGCTCAATATGCAGCAACTTTAGCAAGTAAAGGTGATAAATATAAACCACAAATCGTAAGTGCTATTATTGGTAAAGATGGTAAAGAAACAAAAAAGTTTAAACCAATTTTAGAAAGTTCAAATCGTTACCCAATGAACTTTTGGAGTGTCATGCAAGGTGGAATGAGTCAAAATATAGAGGAGATTAAAAAGTTGCCCTTCGACGTCGCTGGTAAAACAGGTATTACAGGTTTTCCAAATGAGCAAGCAAGAATGATCAATCATTCTCTATTCATTGCATATGCTCCTACCGAAGATCCACAGATTGCCGTTTCTGTCGTTATTCCTGGTAGTAATTCAGAAAAAAACATTGCTGCTCTCGTTACATCAGAAATTTTAGAGTCCTGGAATACTCTTCAAAAAGAGAATAAAAACAAAAAGGAAGGTTCATTAAAGTGAACCTTCCTTTTTTACCAAATAGAATCTATATTTATTATTTTCCATTCACCTTCATTATTCTTTTCAAACATAAATGAGTATTTAATGTCAGTTAAAACATACTCTTTTTGTACATATCCAGTATTACCGTTAATTGTCGAAATTTTTATATATTCATCATTCTGCACTTTTTCTGGAATCCAAGCTTTTACCATTTCGTTAGATACTTCATATAAAACTTGTGATTCTCGCTTTGGTTCAGCTAAAATTTTCGTTTTATTTCCAGTAACAGTTGCATATATAAAGTGTGCTTGCTTTGGTTGGTTACTTTCTGTCAATCCACTTGGTACTCTGTATACTTGTTTTGTATCATTCGCAAATTCTCCTCCCATTGTAAGAGCGACTTGCAACTCATGAAAAATATCTTCATCAAACTTCAATTCATCCTTCTTATAACTCTTCCCTTTAAATAGAACTTCATCATTTAACGCTTTGTATAGCTCATTTTCATTTTTTGAGTTCGTACTTTGATATAGTTCATTCATAAATTGTTTTAGTGATGGATCTTGAGCAGACTCATCTTTTGTTTTAGGCTTAATTTGTGTACTACTTTGTACTGGTGATTTATTATCATCAAGCCAAGGTTGTTGAACAATAAAAAATAAAAATGTACAAGCTAAAACCACTACAATTGGCAATGCTTTTTTACGAAACAGTCTTGTATGTTTTTGAGAACCTCCCTCATTACTTTCATATATAGATTGCTTTATTTTATAAATATATTCTTCTTCGTTTTTACGGTGTTCCATTGGGCCTTTTTTTAATTTTCTATACCAGTCAGGATTTTGTTTATTGTTCATCACTACTACCCTCCCCTATTAATTTTGAAACCTTACTTCTTGCTCTACTTAATCTAGATTTTACAGTTCCAATGGATACTCCTAGTGTTTCAGCCATTTCTTCATAAGATAATTCATATTTTGCATCCAATATTATTATTTCGCGGTGCTTTTTAGGTAGTTTTAATACAACTTTCCAAACATCATTCATTTCTTCTTGCTTAAAAAATTCTTGTTCTGCCGACACAGTTTGCTTGTCGTCACTAAAAAATCCTACTAAAGATATTCTTTTAAAATAAGATGATTTCAAATAGTTTATTGCCGTATTTCTTGTGATTTTTAATATCCACGTTTTAATAGATGACTCCTTTCGAAATGAATTCCAATTTTTAAATACCTTTATAAATACATCTTGCGTAATATCATCTGATAAGTGTGGATCTTTCGTAATAATAAATGAATAATTCCATACATCTTGCCAATAGTCTTTTATAACATCGTCCAGCTCATCATGATTACACTTTTCAATAAACGTCTGTTCCATTTCCACACCTCAAACTTATTTGAATAAACGTAAAACTACCCTCACTTTTATTATGGTTTCAATATATAGACAAGATACAAGTTTCATTTGTTCCATTTAGTTCGAGTTCTCCAATTGTATCTTTTTTAGATTTTTGATACAAAAAAGAACCCTTATACTAAGGGTTCTGCAACAGAAAATATGAAAAGCCCCCTGCGCAAGGGATTAGTTCATTCAAAAGCTTATTTAGAAGCATCATGTACAGGCAAACTACTAAAGATCAGTTCAGCAACTTTTACATATCCTTTTGAGTTTGGATGAATGAAATCCTTAGACCAAAGCGTATTGTCATTAACTAACTGATGATTCCAAAAATCAATATGATGAAGCTGATGCTCTCTACTCAATGAAAGTATAACTTCATTTGCCTCTAATAATTGTTCTTTTAACACTTGTTTTTTTTCTGTAGAAAATGGAAGTCTGACTGTAAAATCTGGAAGGTTTGCTATCATAATATCAGCACCTGTTTTACTTAATGTATCTATCATACATTTCATATCTTCCTTATATGCATAATGATTCCAACGTCCTTTTAATACGTCGTTTGCACCTGCAATGAGGCTAACCAAATCTGGATTAAAAGTTAACGCCTTTTCCAATTGTTGCGAGCGAATTTCTTTCGTTACTAACCCACGCTTTGCAAAATTGGCATATTCTATATCGTTTACACACAGTTGAACAAAATGATCTACCCAGCTTTTTAATGCTATACCCTCAACTTCATCCCCTATCCCCTCTGTAAAACTATCACCAATCGCTACAAATCGCTTCCACATATGTATTCCCCCTTTATTATGAACCATATCTCTACTATAAATGTTAATATGATTATAGAAGATATTATCATCCTTTAGATTTCACAGCTAGTTTTTTACAAAAACGATTTCTAAATTCCTTATTAATTAGGAGGTCTAAAAGATGAAATTTTTAAGGCAATCAACCATTATTGGCGCATTGACTGTTGGAGTATTTTTATATTCAAATACAATTGGTACGCTCCCACCTGCCTCTGCTGAATCGCAACCTACACAAAAAGAATCACGATTTTTAGATACTTGGCGGTGGCAAAACTATTTTTTATTACATCATAATGCAGATTTTATAGAAGAGTTAGCAGTTGGTGACTTAAAGCATGGAGATACATTCAATGTTACTATATATAATGGTATTGTAATAATGTCATTTGCAGCATGGAGTGCAATTTTTACGACTTTAATCGGAGCGATATCCGGAGCAATCTTTGCTACAATCTCTTTTAGAAATAAAAGCAAAAATGAAATACTTACATAAAAACGAATTTCTAATAAAACTCTATACAAAAAAGTAGCCTATAAAATTTTATAGGCTACTTTTCATTTCATCATTATTACTTAGCTAATTCTTTCGTACCCTTCATTACATCAACGAAGAATCCCCAGTTATTCACAACAGAAGAAATACTAATATGTTCATCTGGAGTGTGAACATTGAATATATCTGGACCGAATGAAATTGCATCTAATTCAGGCATCTTTTGAACGAATACACTGCATTCAATCCCTGCATGTACAGCGAAGATTTCAACATCTTTGTTGTATTTTTCTTGATGCACTTTTTCAAATAAATTACGAATTTGTGAATTCGGATTGTATGGCCATTCTGGATACTCTGACTCGATTTCAAATGTTGCACCAACTAATTCGGCAATACATTTAATCTCATCTGCAATATGTTGTTTTAAACTACTTACAGAACTTCTCACTTCGTTACGTAATTTAATTTCATCTTGCAACGTTTCAATAACACCTAAATTTGTTGAGCTTTCTACTAGACCTTTAATATCCATGCTCATACTTTGAATGCCGTTCGGAATTAAGAATAATGATGAAATAAGTTGCTTTTGTGTTTCTTTAGCAAATACTTTTTCTACTTTCTCATCCAATTTTGTAAGTGTAACATGAACATCTGGATCAACAGCACGCATTTCTTCTTGTAATACTCGTGTCCATGATTCTAGTTTTTCTTCTACTTTCTCTACATCTTCTGTACGTAATACGATTGTAGCTACACTTTCACGCGGAATTGCATTCGTTTTTAATCCACCGTGAACTTCACTTATATCAAATTGAATATTTACTGATAAATCATGTAATACTCTTGCTAATACTTTGTTCGCATTACCGCGTTGTTTATCAATTTCCATACCAGAATGTCCGCCTTTTAAACCACCAACATATAGACGGTATACATCCATATTCGCTGGTGCTTCATCCCAAATTACTGGAATCGTTTCAACAGCTTTTGCACCACCTGCGCTACTTACAAGCAATTTATGATCTTCTTCAGAATCAATATTAATAAAAATCTTTCCTTCAAAATGATTTGAATCAACAGCGAAAGCTCCGCCCATTGTCGTTTCTTCTTCAGTAGTAATAACTACTTCAAGTGCTGGATGCGGAATGTCTTTTGAATCTAATAAAGCTAATGCATATGCAACTGCAATACCATTATCAGCACCTAAAGTCGTTTGATTTGCATATAACATGTCCCCAATAATTCGCAATTCAATTGGATCTTTATCAAAATCATGTACGGTTGCTTGGTTTTTTTCACAAACCATATCCATATGCCCTTGAATAATAATAGCTGGTACATTTTCATAACCAGCAGTCGCTTCTTTTTTAATAATGACATTTAATGCCTCATCTTGAATCACTTCTAAATTACGCTCTTTCGCAAAGCCAACTAAAAAATCACTAATTTCCTTTTCATTACCTGATCCTCTAGGAATCTTTGAAATTTCTGCAAAATGATAAAACACAGGGTGCTTTGTTAATTGTTCTAAAGTAGAATACATTTTTAAGCTCCTCTCAAAATAACAAAATAATATGTAAGTCTTTTATCATTATACCATGATTCATTATTTTCACTTTCTATTTCATACTTTAATATCTGCTTGTTAAACATTTAAATTGCATATAAAAAGAGAAAGAAAATGCACTATGCATTTTCTTTCTCTTTTTTTGCTCTCATATATTTTGAAGTACCACTATTCATTAATTTCTCTAACCGATTTATATTTTCCGTCAATGCACCTTTCACAAGAGAGAAATCTGTATTTGGTTCTTCTTTTTTTTCTTTAAAAAATGAAGACTTTTGTACATTTACTTCAGCCATCTCTTCTCCCCCTTTTCAAAAAGATACAATCTTCTATTTATATTATATCGTAAATGTAAATAGCATGTACACGTATCATTTTCTTTTTAATTCTTCTTCTAATTCTTCTACTTGCTGTAATGTATCTCCTTTTATTAACGAGAAATCTGTTGTATCTTCATTATCTTCTTTAAAAAAATCATTGTCATAATCTTTTATCACTACAATCACCTCTACGTGCTAGTGTAGGAATGATTGTCCGATTTTATACAAGTTTGTCTAAATTCGCTTTACCTTTATGTATAAGTGAAAAGGACAGAAAAAATTTCTGTCCTTATTTACTAAAATAACTATGATGTATTGTTAAATTATATACATTTTCAAAATCTCGATCTTGCAGGTTATTTTTCTTTCCATCAATAACAATGAAAACATCACTCACTATTTTTGCTGGTATAATTCCGACATTTTCTACTTGTACTGCTCTCTGCTCATTCAATTGCTCAATGTACTCTAACGGAATAATCGTACTAAATTGAGAACGGATACCACGAAAGTTTGTATTTAATTCCTTTGCCGCTTCAAATACAACAATTTTTGCTCCAATCTTTTCCCCATACGAATCTAAAAATACGTTTAAGCTTTTTGTATATTCTTCCTCCGTATGCCATTCCATCGTACCGAACACTACTGGATTGACATTTTGAATGATTGATGTGTATATTTCTCCTCTTGCTTTAGAAGCAATTAATGACCGTTTTATCGATTGAACCGTCTTGCCGATATCGCTAAATTTCGCTCCCCATATTTCTGAAATATTAGGTGTTAAAATAAATGCAATATCAACGAAAATAACCATTGCAGTGAACATTAAAAGATTTTTCCAGAGGGTTAAATCAATTCCTTTTATCATGAAATACACGGTGACTGATATTATAAACAACCCATACCAAGTCTTTCTAATACGTTGCTTCTTCTCCTCGTACAACTCTTCGTTTTTCCAATAAAAGAAAACAAGTATTAGAAAAACGATTGCTAAAATAAATAAGCCGATTCGAATGTTAGAGATCACCAATGACATCACCCTCCATTCAAAAACTACTCACGATATCATTACATGCACAAGCAACTCTCTTTATGACAAAAGACGTGGACAAGCTTCTAAATTTAGCTACATTGCATATACATTAGAAGGTGCCACGTCTTTTATCCTGAATCTACATTGTATATGTAGACAAGCATGGGTTTCAAATTTTCATGTTAAAAAGTAATATGTTTCGGAATTTCTCCTTCAGGTACTTCTCCATCCATACTTAAGTAATAATGGCGAATCGGACGTAAATTTTCGTCTAATTCATACACGAGTGGTATGCTCGTTGGAATATTTAATGAAACGACACCATCGCTTGAAAGATTATCTAAATATTTTACTAGCGAGCGAATTGTGTTACCATGTGATGAAATGATTACTTTGTTACCATTCTTTAATTTCGGCGCAATTTCTGAATGCCAATAAGCAAGTACTCTTTTCTCCGTATCCACTAAACATTCTGTCAATGGAAACTCACCTTTTTTCAGTGCTTTATATCTTGGATCATTCATTTCATACCTGGGATCATCCTCAGTAAGAGCAGGTGGTCTTACATCAATACTTCTTCTCCAAATATGAACTTGCTCCTCACCATATTTTTGCGCGGTTTCATCTTTATTCAACCCTTGCAATGCACCATAATGTCTTTCATTTAGCTTCCAACATTTATGTACTGGCACCCAGGCAAGATCCATCTCATGAAGTACAATCCATAACGTCCGAATTGCTCGTTTTAATACAGATGTATAAGCTACATCAAAAGTATATCCGTTTTTCTTTAATATCGCTCCTGCTTCTCTCGCTTCACTTAATCCTTTCTCTGATAAATCTACATCTGTCCATCCAGTAAAGCGATTTTCAAGATTCCATAAACTCTGTCCGTGACGAATAAGTACAAGTTTTATCATTATAATTCCCCTCTCGGAAATGTGAATTTTATTGTTCCATTGCGTACACGTATAAAGTATCTAGTAATGTATCTTTTTATCCATTCACTCTATGATAGCTCCATAGTTGCCAAATGTATGGATAAATTTTGTTCTTTTTCAAACTATAAAAACAGATATATTTCTCATTATTTTTGATCGATTGCAACTTCCCGTTTCGATAGCCAAGCGTCAAAACCTGATCGGCTATGTGCCATTTCATTCATAACTTGATGCCAATTTTCTTCACACGATTCACCAAATTTTAAAAAAATAGCACCCATTTGTTGTCTTTGTACATCGCTCAGTTTTTTCTCTAAATCGGCACCTTGTTCTGTTAAAGATAACTGTTTCACACGGCGATCATGTGTAGCTTCATTACTCTCAATTAAGCCCTTTTCCACAAGTTGTCGTAATGGTCCGTGTAGAGCCTGTTTACTTATTTCTAACAGTGATAATAACTCATTTACGCTTATACCTGGAAAGCGTGCGATAAAAAATAAAATTCGGTGATGTACTCGTTGTATGCCATACTCTTTTATAATTTCATCTGGCTTTTCAGTAAATGTTTTATATGCAAAGTAAAATAAGGCTAATGCTTCATTCATCTGTTCTTCTTTATGTTGTGTCATCTACTTTCCCCCTGTATGTAAATTATACCACATTCTCGTAATGAATTTTTAAATCCATACTCTAGAGCTACTTTCGTTTATTACAAGACAGCAAAACAATGAGGAGATGATTCACTTGAAAACGCAATATACTGTTAGTACTTATTTATTAGACCGACTAAGCGAATTAGGAATTGAACATATTTTTGGTGTCCCTGGTGATTATAATTTGGCTTTTTTAGATGATGTAATAGCACATGAAAATGTAGAGTGGATTGGCAATTGTAATGAATTAAATGCGGCATATGCTGCTGATGGATATGCTCGTATAAAAGGAATCGCTGCTCTTATTACCACTTTCGGTGTTGGAGAATTAAGCGCCATTAACGGTATTGCTGGATCATATGCCGAAAATGTACCTGTTATAAAAATTACGGGGACACCACCAACAACAGTAATGGAAAATGGAGCACTCGTTCATCATACGTTAGGTGATGGAAAGTTCGATCATTTTTCTAATATGTATAGAGAAATCACGGTGGCACAATCAAAATTAACACCTGAGCATGCCGCTGAAGAAATTGACCGTGTGTTACGTGCATGTTGGAGTGCGAAACGCCCTGTTCATATTCAATTACCGATTGATGTGTATAATAAACCAATTAATAAACCTACGGAACCGATTTTACATAAACCAGTTGTAAGTAATAAAGATGCGCTGGATAAAATGCTTCTACATGCCACTTCAAAAATAAACAGTGCCAAAAAACCTGTAATTTTAGCGGATTTTGAAGTAGAACGATTTCACGCTAAAGAATATTTATATCAATTCGTAGAAAAAACTGGGTTTCCCATCGCAACGTTAAGTATGGGAAAAGGAATATTCCCAGAAAAACACCCTCAATTTATAGGGATTTATACTGGTGATGTAAGTTCTCCATACTTGCGTAAACGAATTGATGAATCTGATTGTATTATTAGTATTGGTGTGAAGTTAACTGATACTATTACAGGTGGCTTCACACAAGGTTTTATGAAAGAACAAGTTATTGAAATTCATCCCTACACTGTGAAAATTACAGATAAAAAATATGGACCAGTTGTAATGAAAGATGTTTTACAACATTTAAGTGACTTAATTGAGCATCGCAATGGGGAAACGCTTGATATTAAGCCATTTATTTCAGAATCACTATCTATTACTGAAAAGTTTAATCCAAAGCCACAAATGGTTACACAAAAACGTTTTTGTCAACAAATATACCATTTCTTACAAGAAAAGGACGTCTTACTTGCAGAACAAGGAACACCTTTCTTTGGTAGTGCCACTATCCCTTTACCAAACGACACTACATATGTAGCGCAACCATTATGGGGATCGATCGGCTATACATTACCTGCTCTACTTGGTACACAGCTCGCTAATTTATCGCGGCGCAACATTTTAATTATTGGTGATGGTTCTTTTCAATTAACTGTCCAAGAATTATCAACTATACTACGTCAAAATTTAAACCCAATTATATTTTTAATTAACAACAATGGTTATACTGTTGAACGTGCAATTCATGGTCAAAACGAACCGTATAATGACATACAAATGTGGGATTACACAAAACTAGCGAACGTATTCGGAACAGAAGAAAAAAGCCTAACATGTAAAGTGGAAAATGAAATAGAGTTACAAGAAGTCTTAACTAAAATAAGTAATGATAAGGATCAACTTACCTTTGTTGAAGTTGTAATGAGCCAAGGGGATCAGCCTGAACTGCTAGCTAAACTTGGGAAAAGATTCGGCCAACAAAATTCTTAATATAAAAAGCATAACCTAATTATATAAAAAGAAAAGGATGGAAAGTGCCACCCTTTTCCTTTTATATATACTATTTTAAGAACCTTCTTCGACTAAAGTCTCGTGTGACAAGTCAAAATTCTTAATCAACCTTTAACTTTATAGCTTTTGTAGCAATAAATGTTTTAATATGCTTATCTAATATCCTTGTTCCACCAAAATCATCCTCATAAAAAGGCATTACAAACCTGTTGACAGTTGGAATACCTTTATTAATGTTATTTAATTTCTCAAGCTCTTAACCGAACCCATTAAACAAATAAGCTACAATTTTTCTTTTTTATTCAGCAAGTGTTAACTGCCAAGACACACCATACTTATCATTTAACCAACCAAATTTTTTACTAAACGGATAGGCACCTAAAGGCATAAGTACTGCTCCATCCTCCGCTAGTTTATTAAAAGCTGTTTCAATTTCTTCTTCCGTATCACAAGTTACATAAAGAGACATAGCTGGCGTAAATGTAAAATTATGATTTACATAACTATCTATGCACATGAACTCTTGCCCGTGTAATGTAAACGTTGCATGAATGACAGTACCCTCTTTACCAGGTCCGTTTTCATCGTAACGAGAGATACTTACAATTTCTGATTGATCGAATAGCGACGTGTAAAAATTCATCGCTTCCTCAGCTTTTCCTTCAAACATTAAAAACGTAGTAATTTTTTGATTTGTGTTACTCATTTAGAGACAACCCCTTGTTATGTATTTATGCAAAATATACATCGGTTAACAAAAACGAACATACATTCTCATAAGTGTATTGTCTATAAAAACGATGAGTTTGTCAATTATCTACATTCTTATTTCTTCTTAAATAATGCTGTCCAAAGAAATGATTCTCCAAACATAGTATTTGGTTGTTCAATCTGTTCCATCTTTCTAATTTCAATCACTTCAAATCCTTTAAATATCTCTCTTAGTTTTTCTTCCGAATAAGCAAGACCTCCTTGTAAACTCCATCCTCTATATACGTCCCAATCTGTTATTTCTGATCCATTTCGCTCATCTAAATCACCTGCCGCGAAACACGTTAATCCGAAATAACCACCTGATTTCAATGCGTTTTTAATTAAATCCACATAATTGACTCTTCTATGTGGTGGAATATGATGTAAACAGCCCGAATCGTATACAAAATCAAATTCATTTTGAACCTCTAAATTGAAAATTGAATCACAAATAAATTCAATTTCTACTCCTTTTGCTAACGCCCTCTCTTTTGCCCAGTTAATGCCTTCTATAGATAAATCTACTGCTGTTACATCAAACCCTTCATTTGCTAGATAAATTGCGTTTCTACCCGGACCACATCCAAGTTCCAGTACTTTTCCTTTTGAAACCCGCTTTTTTTGTATATACGAAACTAGATTCTCATCTGGAACATTTTCAAAAAACGGAACATCTTTTTCTCTATTCGCATAAAATTCATTCCAAAATGGTTCTGCTGGTCTTAATAATGAATCCAGCATTTTAATAATATCTTCTTGCGTGTGCAACGTTTCATTTTTCATTTGCACCCCTCCAATTTTAATATTCAGAAAATTATTATATATCTTTTAGAACTTTAAGACAAAGAAAAACTCCTACATTCAATAGGAGTTTTTCTCTTTAAAATCCAAGTACAGCTAACCAGTTTAACAACTTCTCTTCTCGCGCTTTTAAATCATCGTTCCTAAGCTTACCTAACTGTATTTCACTAACAATTTCTCCGTCCGCCATAAAAAGAATTCTTTCTGTTTTTGCTGCTACTTTCACATCATGAGTGACTAACATAATGGTCGTTCCACCACGATTAATATTTAATAATATTTGCATTACTTCTTCTGTTGATTTTAAATTTAAAGCACCAGTCGGCTCATCTGCAAAAATAATATTTGGATTATTAATGAGTGCTCTACAAATAGAGACTCTTTGTAATTGCCCCCCAGATGCTTCGGTTATATAATGAGACGCTATATCACTTATCCCCATATTCTCCATTAGCTCTAGAGCACGTTTATTTACTATTTTCTTACTCTCACATTTCGCTAAATATGCTGACAAGATGATATTATCAAATAGGTTCAAGTTTCTAAGAAGGTTGCTCTGCTGAAAAATAAATCCTATTTCAGTAAGGCGCAACTTGGCTAACGCTTCTTCTTTCATACGAGATATTTCTTTACTACCAAATTTCACACTTCCTGACGACATTTGATCCATTCCACTAATATTATATAATAACGTCGATTTCCCAGAACCAGAAGGCCCCATAACTGATACAAATTCTCCCTCATAAACCTCTAAATCTATATTTTTTAGCACATAATAATTTGTATTTCCATCTATTGAATATGTTTTATTTAATTCCTTGACTTCTAAAATTTTTTTCAAGTGATACACCCCTACTCCCCATTTGGCTTTACATCGTTTGTTTGCTTCATAGTAAAACTACTGAAAAGTGTTGTTGCAGTCACACATATACATAATATAGCTGGACATATTACATAAGAAACGATAGGATTTACGACAAACTTTATATGAGCTGCTCCCATAAATGACCCTAACCAACTTACTAACATTTCACCAAATGTAGCAGCTATACATGTCCCTATCACAATGCCTAATAATACAATGAAGATAGAACGTGTTATATACTGTATACGAATATCTTTACTAGAAAAACCGATATTTTTCATAATTAAAATTTGCGAAGAATCTTTTGCTAATAACAGTTTAAAAAACATCGCAGTAATTAAAACTGATATCAATATCGCAATTAAAATAGCCACTTGCGTCACGAGTCTTAATTGTTTAATTGTCTCTCCTAAAGTTTGCGTTACATAATCATTTGTATCTGTTATTTTTGCAGAACTAAAATTCTGTTTATACTCCTTCACTTTTTCTTGCAAATCCACTTTAGGCTTCATATCTACATTTACTACATACCATAATATATTTTCATTATTATTCGAAAAACTAGCTTTAGCTGTTTTCCCGCCATTTGTTACATCTTGATACATACCACTAATCGTAAGTGTTTTCTCTTTCCCATCAACAAATAAAACGATAGAATCCCCTACATTCTTTTTTAATTCATTTGCGTTCAAATAAGAAAGAGCAATTTCATTTTCATTTTTTGGTGCCCTACCTTGCATATAGTCTAATGGAAATGTAGTGAAGTCTCCCACTTCTACATGTAAGTTTTCATGTGTACCATCAGCGCTTACCATTTTAAATGTACTCGTTACAAATGTTGCATATTTTTCTACTTCATCATCATTTCGTAAATATGATATAACGTCCTTAAATCGTTTCTCTATATTTTCAGTTTGCTGTAAATCTATTCGAATATCACTTTTTCCTGTTCCCATATAATTAACAAACTTCGGTGACTGAATCGTATACAAAAAGTTAATAGGTACAACAATCATAAACACAGCTATTATTAATACGATACTTAATACGCGATATAACTTAAATCTTTTTATAACATCTTGTATACCAATAAATATATTTACATTTGTAAATTTAGTTTGTTTGAGTGAAAAGGATTTTCTAATCTTTCTTTTTCCTAGTTTATCTCTTGATTGTAAAGCGTCTATTGCTGTAATTCCCCTAAAATTCCGCAAAATAATACGACAGAACAGGATAACGACTAAAAATAACAATGTTGTAATTATGAATGGCACAATATTGTGTAAAATGCTTTTATTTGCCGCCCCCATATAAAGGGTGATATTTGAAGTGAAGATTTTTGTAATAAATAGTGAGAGTATATATCCACTTATACATCCACCAGCTGAAATCACAATATATTTTGTTATATATAATTTTTGAATATCTTTGTTATGAATCCCAATTGCTTTCATAACACCAATTTCTCGATAATCTTCTTCCATCGAAGTAATGATCGTAAATCTAATACATAACATTGCAATTAACATTAATAATCCACTTATTATGATAAGTACTGCAGCTATTATTCCATCTGTTAATGAATTGAGTGTTTTAAATAGTGAATACGTAATAGAGGGACCTTTTTGTGGTAAGTTCGATGACTCGTATAGATTTTCAAATTCATTTATTTTATTTTCGTCTGTTAGCTGGAATTCAATAAGATATTCGCTTTCTCCAAAATTTCTTTTTATTCTTTCAAAATCTTTATTGCTTATTACAAATCGTTTTGAACTAACGATTGATGGGTTCATTTGAACATCACGAACAAATGCTGAAATCGTAAATTCCAGTTCATTATTATCTTTAATAACCCATATTTTATCTCCCATCCGCAAATTATATTTTTGCATATAATAAATGGGTACACCTATTTCCCCTTTCCTAACATCGACCACTTCATTATTTAAATTTAATAAAAAATCAAACTTACTATTTTGTTTCACGAAACTAATGTCCATTACACTATTATGTTCTGCTTGATTTTTCTTTTTAATAAAAATGTTAGATCCATTTATTTGAACCATCTCAGCCGTTTGCTGTTTTTTTACAAACGGATTTTTTTCTACAAAGGAATCAATTGACTTTTGATTTACTTCTCCTGCATGCATTTGTACGAAGTGCGGTGCGTTTGATACTTTAACCAATTGATCCATTGAGTTCAATAGATTGATAACATTACTTGAAGCACTAGCCATTAAAAGACTTGATAACATGATAAACATAAATAAAATAGTAATTATCATTTTATTTTGAGAGAAATCTCTTTTTAACATTCTCCTAATCATATAAAGCTAGTTCCCTTCATTGGATAGTATTTTCTTCGTCACAACTGCTATTAATAACATTATGAAACTAATAACTAATATAGGTAAATAAATTTTCATACTGAATTCTTCAAACATAAAACCATAAACGACTTGCCCAATCGGTGCCATGCATTGGGATACCGCTGTTATAATTGCCATTACTTTTCCTAAGTTCTCATTTGGTGTTTTCTTTTGAACTACAGTAATCACATAGATGGATACAATTGTCATGATCATTGCAATTAAAATAGAAGCAAGTATAAAGAGGATAAATGGTGGATAGTGTCCTAAATTAAGAATAAATGGTGTGACCGATAGCGCCACCGGTATTACTAATAGAGCTATAATAAGCATCCAATAATATAATGTTTTCATCTGTAACTTTTTAGCAAAGAAACCGATTGACAATGCACCTAATATGGTGGCAAAATCAATTAACCCCATCCCAATTCCATACATCGTATCGCTAATCTGCATAGTTACTCGTAAAATAATAGGTCCTCCAACAATAAATAACGGTGTCAAAATTAAGTTTAGTAAAGTTGCAAGTAACATAGCCTTCAAAATAAATGGTTGTTTTAAAACATATATAAACCCTTCTTTCATATCCTTTACAATTGTCGGTATGATATGGCTTTCTTGCACTCCCTTTATAAAAGGTATTGTAATAAACATTTCTAAAATCGCAGATAAAAAGAAAGCAAGACAACTGATTATCACGAGCATTTTCAAACCAATTATGCCGTACAATATTCCTCCTAATACAGGAGCAACTATATTAGATAATGCTTGCACACCATTTACGATACCGTTCGCTTGTTCTAACTTTTTCTCTGGAACTAATTGCGGAATACTTGCCATTACAACTGGTGCGTACATTGCACTAATGATCGCCAGTAAAAACATAATTGTTCCAATCAATAGAATAGATACAAATCCAGTAAATAACAAAACTATAAAGCTTAATACAATCGCAGTATTTATAAAATCAAAAATAACCATTACATTTCGACGATTGAAACGATCTGCTATCGCTCCGCCAAGAGGAGCTAACAAAAACGGAATACTCGTTATCGCATATAATCCTGCGAATATATCAGCACGCCCTGTTAAATCTAGCACATATAATGACAGAGCAAAACGTAAAAGTGTCGAACCTAAAATAGTAATAATTTGCCCACTCACCATTAAATAAAAATCTTTCATCGAAGGTTTTATACTAATAGATATCATAATCACACCCTTCCTTTAATTTAGACCGACTGTCGGTCTATAATAAACAAACAGAAAAACATTATTTCTGTTTCATTAAAACCTCCATCATATAATCAAAGGATCCTTCTTTCGCTCCAACAGATACTTCCATCATTTTAATATAAGCTTTCGCTCTTCTCATCATTTCTTCTGGCTTCCATTGGAATAAACCTTCATCAAATATCACTTGCGCTGAAGAGAGTAATAATTCAATCGTTTCTTGTGGGTATTGTGTAGAAAATACACCTTCATCGATTCCTTGTTCTAAAATCTCTGCTAAAACAGGAGATAAATGAATAATGGATTGCACTATACTTTTTTGATGCATTTCCGCATTATTTGGTTGATGAAATTGCTCAATCATTTTATCTTTTACATCCCCTGATTTTGGCGATTGCTCCATTAAAACTCGAAATAACTTTTCTAATACTGGGATATTGGGATTAGAGACGATTACTTTCGCTTTAGCAACATCATCTTTAATAATCCTCATAATAATTTCATCCATTACTTCCTCTTTTGACTTAAAATAGTGATAAAAAGTCCCCTTTGCTATCCCTATCTCTTTTAAAATGTCATTTACTGTTGTTTTCGTATAACCTTTCGTAATAAATAAACGTTCAGCCGTTTCTAAAATTTCTTTTCTACGCTCCTCATATTCCTTTACTATTCGCATTCAAGTTCCCCTTCCCATCAGACCGACTGTCGGTCTATTTAAATTATATGCTTAGTTAGTAAAAAGTTTCCTATTATCGTATATATACAACTCCCTACTTTCTATTTCCTTTATAAATTTTTATTTTTCAACGTCCGTTTAATTTGTTTAAAATGTATCTCATGTTTCTTACCGTCACCTTTCATTTGAGGAAAAGAACGATGCCCCCGCTTGATCCTATTTTTCTTGATTCTTCATTCAAACGCACAATACTTTGTAGTTTTTCAGCACCTTTACCACAAATCTACGCATCTCCTTTTCATCGATGACTTCAAAAAATGAAAATTGATTCATACGAAACGGTTTCCCTCTGTTCGATCTATTTACTTATGAATGGATTATTTTGTTAAGTTCCAATATGTAATTTTGCATATTTCATACTTTTAATTTTTGCACATGCGATAATTTATTTATAAAAATATAAATTATTAATAAGGGTGATTTATATGAGCAAGTTCCGAAATAAGATGATTAAATATTTGCAAACATTTTGGGGATGCTTAGCATTTGGTGTATTAATGTTTGCTATCTTCTTAATTATGGATTTAACAGATGCATCTTTAAATACATTAAGCTGGAGAGACTGGCTAGGTTCTGTAGCAAGCGCAGCTATTTTATCTGTTGGGATGTTTACTTTAAATAAATTGGATTTAAAATAAATATTCGGTCAATACTGAATGTAGGCTGTATGCCAACATTCATGTAAAGTATTCTTCTCTGTATCTCCTTGTATTGAGCAGTTAGCTTTTGCTAGCTGCTCTTTTATTTTGATCCAGTCCTTACCTCTTAAAGAAGTCTTTAACTACGCTTTCCCAATAAATACACATATTTATTCCCCTTTACTATAAAATGAAATCTTTATTTTGTTATACGCTTCCATTCGTTCCATATGCATTCTCCCTTTCTCAACTATTAACCGGACAAGCATATATTATTGTATGGAGGAATCCACTCATAAAAATCTACCTTTCTTGTCAAAGAGCATGCTTATATGTATGTTCCTTTTTATTATGTTTCCTTTCATTTCTAAATAGCATTTTCAACTCTATTCATACTATTTTTTCAACTTTAGGTTACAAACTATTTCTGTAAGCGTAGTATCTCCTTTGTACAATAGGCAATTAGTGTTACCCATAACAGTACACTTCTGCACTATTCACTATAAATTTTCATATATTGTATTGTGCTTGTCCAAAACGTGAGGTTGTTACTCACGCAATCTAAATGAAAGAAAGGAGTGAAAATATGCGATCATCTAGTCGTAAGCTCACGAACTTTAATTGTAGAGCACAAGCCCCCAGTACACTACCAGCTCTCGGTTTTGCTTTTAATGCTACTTCACCTCAATTTGCTACACTATTCACGCCACTACTACTACCTAGTACGGGCCCAAATCCAAACATTACTGTCCCTGTAATCAATGATACAATTAGTACAGGAACTGGTATTAGAATTCAAGTAGCTGGTATTTATCAAATCAGTTATACATTAACAATCAGCCTCGATAATGTTCCAGTAGCCCCGGAAGCAGCGCGCTTTTTCTTAACACTAAACTCATCAACTAATATTATTGCAGGATCAGGAACCGCAGTCCGTTCTAATATCATTGGCACTGGTGAAGTAGATGTATCCAGCGGTGTCATTCTAATAAACTTAAACCCTGGTGATTTAATTCAAATTGTACCCGTTGAAGTAATTGGTACAGTAGATATTCGTTCTGCCGCTTTAACAGTTGCACAAATTCGTTAATAAAAACAATATGCTTGGCTAATTAACATTTAATATTCCTTATACACCCCAAAATATATGTTATAGATTTGACACACATTTATATCAAACAAGCATATTTTATTGTATGGTGACTATGTAGTCACACAAATCTAAAGCGTTCATAAGAGCACACTTATATGTGTGCTTTATTTTTTATGAAAATCAAGCTTTAATATAGCTATTCTGTTTTACTTTATACTCATCACTCTTTTGAACATTTACCTTTTTATTGTTATATTTGCTCATTCTTTTTCTACTTTGTTTTACTAATTAGTTGATTAATTTCGCAAACACCATTTATTAAACATTCCATGTTTCTTCACCCCCTGAATATTTTCCAAATAAAAATACATACTATTTTCAAGCCGCCGTGTCCACGGCTAATACTTCTTTCTTTTGTTACAGCAGAAGCAGATAGATTTTTCACTTATCTGCTTTCTCTGTATATTTTTTAGGGAATCGAAAATAATACGAACAAGCTGTTTGAACTAGCAGCTTCACTCTTCTCGCAATGGGGATGCAAATTATCACAATTAGCTAACTCATTGAGCTCACTGGCAGACAACCAAAATCGTTGTCTGCTTTTTGTATGAGATTTTTTGTTTTACATATACTACTTTTGAACCTGCAGACCAATACGAGCCATTTTGGTGCTTGGGATTTCCCTTCCGGGGATAAGTATTTTTTACTTATCCCTTTTTTTGTATAGACACTTATATTTAGGGTAAAACTAATCACAAGCAGATTTTCTGTTTATGCGTAGTTCTAAACAAGATTACTTTTTCTCCTATTAAAGGACAGCAGGTACGACTGCTAGTCCTTTTTCTTATTTCGCATACTATCCCTTCTGTTAACTTCACACTACATTACCTTCATCGCCGTAGTAAGTAACTTCCCAATAAGGATGGCAGTTGTGCATCTCGAGTTCCCATCGAACAAAACTAACAAAGTTACAAATTTCTTTCACCAAATCGGCCAATTCTTTGTTTGCAAAAGATGTTTTTATATCGTTATACCAATTGATTTTTTCATAATTCGTATCATCATCAGAGGAGCTAGTACGAATTGCTTTCTCTCGATTTTTTTCGATTAAATATTGTCCATACGTAAGTTGCACTTGTTCTTGAATTACGACATGGTTGTAATACCCTTGTTCTACTGGTTTTGGACTATAAACTTTCCTTTGTAAGTTTTAAATACGGTGAATGAAATTTCCGTTTTTTCTTGCTATCATCCTTGTTCTATACAAACAAAAAAAGAGCCACAACATTTTGCGACTCTTTACAATTATAACTATTTAACGGCCACGTCTTTGCTGACCTTGCTTTGTACTACCTTTTTTATTACTTGGCTTATTAAATGATCGGTTGTTTTCATTTCTTGAACTATTTCTTGAATCACTTCTTGAGCCATTTCTCGAACCACGTCTTGAATCACTTCTTGAACCTTCACGGCTATCTCTTTGACGATACTCGCCTGATTTCTTCGGAGCCGGCCTTGGTACCGGTTTTCCATTTTCATCTACACGTTTTATCTTCGGTTGTTCGATTATTTCTCTTTGTATTGGTGCACCAAGCGTTTTTTCAATTTCTTCTAAATGTTTTTCATCTTTCGCTGCAACGAACGTAATTGCAAGACCTGATCCACCTGCACGTCCTGTCCGGCCAATGCGGTGAATATAACTTTCTACATCTTCAGGGATATCATAGTTAAATACGTGCGTTACACCATCTACATCAAGTCCACGAGCTGCTACATCCGTTGCGATTAAGTACTGAATTTTTGCTTCGCGGAAACTCTTCATAACTCTTTCACGTTTCGCTTGAGGTATATCACCATGAAGTTCAGCACAATTATAACCTAGTCCTTTTAAATTATCATACAACTTACTTGCTCTAACCTTTGTACGACAGAAAATAACTGCTAAAAATGGCTGATCACGGTCCATAACAAAACGAAGTGCGTCTGGCTTTGCACGATCTGTCGTCTCAATGACACGCTGCTCAATTGTATTTACCGTTACTTCTTCACTTTGTACTTGAATCATTTGTGGCTCATCCATATAACGCTTCGCCAATTTTTTAATATCTTTTGGCATCGTTGCTGAGAATAACATCGTTTGTTTACTATCAGGTGTCTCATCTAAAATATCTTCAATATCATATAAGAAACCGAAATAAAGCATTTGATCCGCTTCATCTAGTACAATCGTTGAAAGATTACTTAAATCAATCGTTTCACGTCGTATATGATCTAATAATCGTCCTGGTGTCGCAACAACTATATGTGTATTTCCTTTTAATTTTCTCAATTGCTGTGCTACATCTTGACCGCCATAAATCGCTAATACATTAATATCTTCTCTTTGCACAAGCATTTTTTTAATTTCAGTTGTAATTTGCAGTGCTAGTTCCCTTGTTGGTGCAACAATTAAAGCCTGAACATCGCTACATTCTGGATCGATTTTTTCTAAAATTGGTAACACAAATGCTAACGTTTTACCCGTTCCTGTTTTCGCCTGCCCAATAATATCTTTACCTGACAGTATAACAGGAATTGCCTGCTCTTGAATTGGGGTTGCTTCTGTAATTCCATTTTCACGTAATGTATGATTAAACGTTTCACTAATTCCTAATTCTAAAAAGTTTTTCACATTGACCACTTCTTTTCCTTATTTTTCACATTAGCTTTCATTGTACCATTTGTTTCCCCAAATATGAAAAATAAAAAAATTCTTATCTTCTTTTTTTATATTCATCATGTACTAGTTGGACAAGTTCTTTTTGTTTTTTCTCAGAATTTATTAATGCTTCCATGTTAGCAGAAGACAAAATGAACTTCTTAACTTTTCTATTACTCCAAATTAATCTTGTATACTTTGTATCTTCGTGTAACTTTCGAAACCACTCAAATTCGCTTAATTTGGCAATATGATGTTTTAATTTCATGTCATTTCGAGGATAAAATGTAATTATATCCATTATTACATCAAACAATAAACTCATCTTCTCCCCTCCAATACATATATTTCAATGTTATAGGGGAGCTAAGCTCTACAGCTTAAAAAATAATATAAAAGCATTATATAATCCTCATTTTGATTCAGCATATGAACTTATCTTTCAGAAGAATGGTTTTCAATATATACTTGCAGTTGGTAACAAACGCTATATACAAGGAAAATATAACGTAAAGGCTTTAATTCAAATTGCAGAATCTATGAATTAAAAAACCGATCTTTTCTATATAAGAAAGATCGATTTTTTATTATTTTATATATTGACTTTCCCTCCATGATAGCAATAATACTTTACAGCTTTAAGGTCTTTAATCCTCTTTAAAGACTCTTCCGCTTTTTCTATATCTAAACAAAAATTCGGATTAGCTATTACTAATTCACCATTATCTTGAACGGCTGCATCTCCTGTAATTACACTGTGTAAGTCCGGAAAATATAATGAAATATGTCCCGAAGTATGTCCTGGGGTCGCTACTATTTGACATTGACCATTCAAAATCATTTGATCATTATGTACTTTTTCATCGACGGAAATATGTCTTATATTTTTTAACTGTTGTATAAACCATTTACCAAATTCTTTTTCTTCATTTGGCATATGTTCTAACATTTCTTCTGCTTGAACTAATCTCTCTGATTTTCTATCACCATTAATGTAGCTGGATTCAATTTCACTCGCAATAATATTAACTTGAGGATATTTCACTTTGAAATCATATAAAGCCCCTATATGATCGTCATCATAATGAGTAATAATTATATTTTTTAAGTTTTTCATCTTGTATCCATGTTTTAAAATTGCCTCTTCAATTAAAGGTGAAAAATTCATATACCCTGTATCTACTAAAGTTAATTCATCGTTTACTATTATTAAACTTGGAAAAATACATTGTTTTTTCCCGTTAAATTCGAATTCAATTGGTAGTTCTATTATCTTCATTTTTCTTCCCCCATACCGCTTAATAAATGTTTAATAAATTAAATCATCTACATACATTTCTTTCAAATTCACGTTTAATGTGTACATTCTATATAACAAAAAAAGCATCCGTTATGAATGCTTTCCTTATCTTACCTGCTCAACTACATAAATTAACTTAGGCCTATCCGAAACCTGATATGTATAGTCTTCATTTTTATGCATATATGTTTCTACCCTATTTATCACTTCAAACATTCTGTCTGAATTCGCACTGAAACGAGATACTGAATCACATAAAACTATTGAACCTTTCTTGTAAAAATTAATAATTTCATAAATATCTCGTTCTAAACAAACTTCCCCTACTTGCAAATCCTCTTTCGCTTCATAGTTATAAATTCCCATTCCCATCTTCCCCTCAAATTGTATTTTTTTCTTACAATATCCCCTTGTTACATAAATAATACCACGATAAAATTCTAAAACTCAAACTCATCGGCTTCATCTGAGAAAATAAAAAGCCATCACCGAAGTGACTACTTTCAAGAAGATGGGAGAAAAGAGAGGAAAAAATAATTCAAAACAAAGTAACACCTGAAATGCTAGATGAAGCAGCTAATCGATTAATAACAGAATCACATTAGAAGCTTATGAATCACCAGCGAGTAAAGGGGCTATTCAAGAATTACTAAATTTCTCATCAATAGATTATTTAGAAGTAATTCAACATTGTACGAATGCAGAGATTAATGTAAAAAATGAACTTTAATACGCATTACCACAAAACGTTATCTACGTAGTACCTTTACTTGGAACGAACATATACACTGTGAGTCGTTACATAAACAACATTCTATTATTTTGAACAGGTAATTCCCTATTTTTATTGAAATATACATTAAGAAAAACTATAAAATTGATTAGTCTCTCACTTCTTTGTCTATCCTTTTAAAAAATCTATTTTTTTGTAAAAGGAGTTTTTATATGGAGAAACAGACACTTTGGAAAAAATTTAAGAAAAGCTCAGCAGATCTCGGTAAATCTAGCGTATATGAAAGTATTATTTTATATTACACAATGAGAAAAAAAGGGTTACCTACTAAAGCGAAGTTCATCATATTAGCCGCTCTATCCTATTACGTATTAACAATCGACTTTATTCCAGATATAGCTGCTATTATTGGGATTGGCTTATTAGATGATGTTTTGGCGATCGCTGTAGCTCATAAATACGTGATGCGCCATGCAGACGCTGAAATTCGAGAAAAGAGCAAAGTAAAAATGGAGTCATTATTTACTCCCGCACAAACATAATGAAAAAGGAGCTAATATAATATTACTTAGCTCCTTTTTCATGAAACTATTTCACTTCATTCGCCACAAAAAATTGTTCACAAACACTCGATATACGCTGTAAGTCTACGTTCCCACCAGATATAACTGCTACTACTTTTTTTTCTTTAATATATGTATCCACTTTCCCTGCAAGTAGAGCAGCAGTAGCTAATGCGCCTGCACCTTCTACAACAGCTTTCCCGCGTTGTAATAAGTCTTTCATCGCTACTTCCAGCTCTTTTTCTGATACTGTTACAATATCATCTACTAATTCTTTTACAACTTCAAAAGTTAAATTGCCTGGTACTTTTACCGCGCAACCATCTGCTATAGTAGGTGCCTTATAATGTTCTATAATTGTACCTTTGTCATAAGATGCCTTCATCCCATGAACATTATCTGCTTGGACACCAATTATATGAATCGACGGATTAAAAGATTTTAATGCAACAGCAATACCAGAAATAATTCCTCCCCCGCCAATTGGTACAATGATAGTATCAACATCCCACATATCGTCAAGAATATCTAATCCTATTGTACCTTGACCTGCCATTACTTCTACATCGTCATATGGATGTAAGTATGTTTCACCTGTTTCCCTAATAATCTCCTCACATTTTGCCTTCGCATCATCAAAGGTTTCACCATGTAAAACTACTTCAGATCCATATCCTTTAGTCGCATCAACTTTCGCCTGCGGTGCAGAAATCGGCATAACGATTTTACTCTTAATACCAAGTAAATGAGCAGATAAAGCAATTCCTTGCGCATGATTACCAGCAGAACAAGCAATTACTCCTCTTTCTTTTTCTTGATCTGTAAGCTGTGACATTTTGTTAAACGCACCACGGAATTTAAACGAACCTGTTAATTGCATATTTTCTAATTTCAAGTGAATTTCTCCACCTGTTTTACTAGTCAAATAAAATGATTTTACTAATGGCGTTTTACGAACATTTCTGTCCAAAATAGTTTGAGCTTTTTTAATATCGTCTATATGCAATGGTAGTTTTTTAGTTATCATACTAACACCTCTTCCAATGTTCTCTTCCTAAGTTTTCGTAAGTCGCAGCTCCTTTATTCGAAATGAAAAAGTCTTTATATATGTACCCCACTCTGTAATACATACATCTGCAAACAATTTAACATCCTCTTCATATCACGTTCTTTATAATGATTTAAGCATGCAATTTGGATCCAATTATTCTTTCGTAAATACGCTGATTCATAATGAACAATATATCCTTGTAACGCTAACGCATCACCGACCGCTTTAGAAGAAAGACCTCCATTTAATTGAATCGTAAGTATAATTGGCGCGGCATATTCTTTAGGTGAAACAAGTTTTAACCCTATACTAGTAATAGCTTTTTCCATATAATCATATGTCTCTTTAATTTTTACAAATGCTTTTTCATCTTCAAATTTCTTCAACGCTTCTTGCAGTGCATAAATTAAATTCCATGAATGAGAATACGGAATACTTTCATTTTCTTCGTACATACCAATGTCCATATAGGCTGGTAATGTCTCGTTTACTTTTACATTGTGATTATAAAAAACGAAAGATAATCCAGTAAACGATTTCATTGCTTTTCCGCTAACACCGCTTGCAAAATATACATCCTTTAGATCTATCGGTATTGCTCCAATCGAACTGATACAATCTACACAAAGTTTCATTTCGTACTTGTTACAAAAGGTGTTCAGCTCATCTAAATCATTTAACATTCCAGTTGATGTTTCATGGTGAACAAACCAAAGCCATTCATAATGTCCAGCTCCCATTATTTTTTCCAATTCTGTATAGATAAACGGTTCTCCTATTTCTTTTTTATACGTATCAAAATGTAACTCTGCACGTGTTGCATGCCCGACTAATCTATTACCAAATTCCCCATTTATTAATACGAGCCCCTTTCCTTTTAAAGAACGTAACTGTAAAGCAATGGCATCATTCGCTAATGTCCCTGTTCCTAACATGATTTGCACACGTTTTGCTTTTGTCATTTGAAGTAATCGTTTCTTTACATTATCCATCGTCACTTGAAATGACTTAGAACGATGTGAAATAGGCTTAGTAGAAAATGCCTTTCGAACATTCTCTTCAATATCTACTGGGCCAGGTAAAAATGTATATTCTTTCGTCATAATACCCCCAACACTCGACGCTTCAAACATAGCAGGGGTAACATACATGGGCTGGAAGGCTGCTTCTTCTGTACCAACTAACGTATGGAATGGTTTGAATCCCATTTGTTCATATAAAGGTAGTTCACGTGTTGTCGCAGAAATGAGCGCCAATTCATATCCATTTAGAAGCAAATAACGATGTAGAAAGCGAATTAAACCTAACAATGCTCTTCCATTTCGATATTCACGTTCTACTGAAAGTAAACGAATTTCATATACATTACCCCCATGTTTTTCCAAATGAAAATCTAAGTTTGAAATTTTATAATCTAATGAGAATGGTCGTTTTCCTCGCAATGCAACCATACCTACTAACTTATCGTCATCTAAACAAATTAAATATGTATTTTCTTCATGAAAACGATCTATACGAACACGCTCTTTCGTTTCTTCATGTTGCGGAATTTCTTCTACAAATGTTTTATAATTCAGTTTATGTATACTGTCAAATTCCCAATCTTGATCAGCAACTTTATAAATTAACCCCATGCCCTATCTCCTTTATCTATTTAATAAAAAATGATAAGTGGAGATTAACCCCACTTATTAAATGTTTATTTCATTCGCGATTTACATATAAAATAAGTACAATGATGAGTGCACTTAAAATAGTCGTAACAATTGAGTAAGAATACAAAATCATGCAAACTGGGAAACAAGCGATTGTAATTAACCCTGGCTTAGTAAATCCTTTAAAGATTAAATAAAATATAATGAAAACTGCAACAAGGGTAAGCGCTATCAAATAATTAAATGCGATTAATCCTCCGATAAATGTTGAAATACCTTTACCGCCCTTACCTTTAAATAAAACTGGATAAATATGTCCAATTATTACAGCCAATAATGTTAGCATTACAAATGTAGAATCTTCAAAAAGGTATTTTGCCATAGAAACAACGATTGCCCCTTTGATCGCATCGCCTAAAAATGTAGCGACGAAATACCCTTTTCCATACACACGGCCCATGTTTCTTGCACCAGGATTACCACTTCCTTCATCACGAATATCAACGCTATGTCTCCATTTCGTTACTATATAAGCGGTCAATATGTTTCCAAATAAATAAGAAGCGACCAAATACAAAAATTGCATACTATTAATCATGTAATCATTCACTTTCTACGTAGGAGTACTTATACAATATTCAAGAACTATGTATATTGTACGTTTCTATCCACATCCCTTTATACATTTTAACATCATATATTTACAAATCATACAAAAATTCTCATACAGCTATTTTTTAAAATATGTATTTTTCATTAAATAATATGTTCCTTTCACTGCAGATTGTGATTGTGATATAAATGTAACTTTTCCTATGCTTTTCTCACAGCATTTCTTAAATTCATCATATATTTCAGGAACGAAACGCAATATGCTACCACTTACTGCAATGGAAGCTGATAAATCAAACTGCATCTTGTTATAAACATCTATTGTAATCCTTGCTAATTCCTTTCCAGCTTGCATCATAATTTCATGTGCAGCATCATTCCCATTTCTAGCTTCCCGAACAACGAATGGTGCGATTGCTGCAACTTTATCTTTTGAAGAACTATAAACTAGCCTTTTTATATGAGACGATGTTAATAATTGAAACTCATCTTGAATCCTTAAGCTTAATGGACAAAGTCTAACTCCTTGATCCAATTGATTTACCATTCTCTTTAAAGCTTGTAATGCAATCCAATATCCGCTTCCTTCATCTCCTAAAATATGTCCCCATCCACCGCTATACTCATGTACTTCTCCTTTTCTCCCTAGACAAATCGTACCTGTGCCACCAATCGTTAAAATTCCATCCTTTCCTTCTAAAGCGGCTGCATGTGCTATCATTGCGTCATTAAAAACTTCAATTTGTATTCCATACTTCTTTTTTAGACGTAATGTTAATTCATTTATATTTGCTCCGCTTATACCTGCTAATCCTAAACAAATACAAACACAATGCTCTTTCACTACACTTATCTGGCAATGATCAATCGCTTCCATAATATGCACAAGAGCTTCTTCAAAATCTATTAATATGTTTCCAAATCCACTAGTAGCTCTTACAAGTTCATTTCCGTCTTTATCAAATGCAATTGCTTCTGTCTTCGTTCCCCCGCCATCTATTCCAATCATATACTTCATATACGTTCTCCTCATTTTCTTCATATTGAAGGGTACGTTACATTCCCTAAAACTACAGATTTCTTTGCACCTGTTGCACTCGGCACATTACTCGGATTACGATGATACGTTTCGTTTGCTAAAATGGCAAAGGCGATTGCTTCTTTCGCCTCTGAAGAATAGCCTATATCTTCTTGAATGAATATTGTACATTTTTCATCCTTCAATCCATACCGTATCATTTCAACAAGTGTGTCATTATAACTGCCGCCACCGCCTAAAATTACCTCATCAATTTCATAATACGGCAGAATAAACCCCTTATAATGATGAACAATTGAACTTGCTGTAAACATCGTGACAGTCGTTAATATATTTTCTTTACTATACTTTTCATACCGCTTCAATAACTGACTTACAAACTCTTCACCAAACTGTTCTCTACCAGTTGATTTCGGTGGATTCATTTTCAAAAATGGATGATTCATACAATATGTCAAAATTTCATCTACAACTTCACCCTGTTCTGCAATTTCACCATTTTGATCATATGGCAACTGAAATAACCTTTGACATACTTCATCAATTATCATATTACCCGGACCAGTATCAAAAGCTATAACGTTCTGATCACTTTTTTGACTTGGTATTACTGTAACATTACCAATCCCACCAATATTTTGTAGTAGTCTATTTTTACTTGGGTCACGATACAAAATAACTTCTGAATATGGTACAAGTGGTGCACCTTGTCCTCCTGCTGCCATGTCCATCGTTCGGAAATTTGAGATAACCGTCGTGTTCGTGTCATACGCTATTACTGCAGGCTCCCCAATTTGCAATGTGGAAGCTATCATATTCCCTTCTGGCTTTGGCTGATGGTAAATCGTTTGTCCGTGAGAACCTATCAAATCTAATTGTTCCAAAGAAAAATTGGCCTCTTTACAAACTTCTTTTACAGCGTTGGCGAAACATAAACCTAACTTAAAATTTAAACTACATATGAGTTGGACATTTGAATTTTCTATTGATAATGCTTGTTGTATTTCACTTTTTATATCATTACGAAATGGAACTGTAGTAAAATGGATGAGTTTAACCTTAGAATCTACACCACTCCCTTCTATACGAACGAGCGCTACATCTATTCCATCTAATGACGTACCGGACATTACACCTGCAATATACATAACATGCGTGACCTCCTATTTATTAAAAAACAATCATGTAAGTTACAAACGTACAACCGATCGAAAAGAATATAAATCTAAAAAACAACTGAGCTTTCGATGCAAACGATCCATCAATGAAAGAAACAACTACTGTAAGCAAAATGCTTGCCGCAATGCTTGTAACAAGCCATATACTATGCATTTGTGATAGATGTAGCATTCTTAATAAAGGCACAAAAAGTAAATTCGCACATATCACTCCAAATAATAATAAAAATACACCTTTATAACTAAATTTTATATTCATTCCATTTCATCCTCTCTGGACTTCATGTGAAAGAAGTGATAGGCAAAATACCTATCACTCATAAATTAAAGCATAAAGATTATGGATTAACAGATTCGCCTTCACCATTCTTCTCAATTTCAAGCATATTTTTGTCGTACATTTTAAAGAATGGTAAATATATAAGGAACGATATTGCTATATTTATAAAAACTAATACAATCGCACGCCAATCCCCACCTGTTGCTAAATAAGCACCAATTGGAGCAGGTAATGTCCATGGCGGCATAATATGCGTTGGTGTTACAAATCCCATTGCAGTTGCAGAATATGCAACAGTTGCCGTTACAAGTGGTGTAATGATAAATGGGATAATTAAAATTGGATTTAGTACAATCGGCAAGCCGAATATGACTGGCTCATTTATATTAAAAATACCCGGAACAATACAAGTTCTTGATAATGCTTTCGAATATTTTGATCGACCAAATACAATCATAGCTAATACAAGCCCTAATGTCGCACCAGAACCGCCAATCCATATAAACCATTGATATAACGGCTCTGGTGAAATAAATGGCAACTGATCTGCTCCACTAGCAACTGCTTCCCCATTTTTCCCTAGATATACTTCCCATAATGGCCGAGCAACAGTTCCAACAACCGACACACCATGGATTCCGAATGACCAAAAAAACGTAATTAAAAACACTGGAATCATTACACCGAAGTAACTATCGCCAGCTTTTACTAATGGTGCTGCTAGTTTATCAACAACATGGTGTAAATCAATGCTAAAAACGACAGTTACTAGACTCATAATAATAATAACGAATGCAGCAGGTATAAGTGCTTCAAACGAACGCGACACAGATGGCGGTACTTGTTCTGGCATTTTAATCATTACATTTTTCTTCTTACAAAACCTTAAAATCTCTACGGATAAAATAGAAACAATCATCGTCACGAATAATCCATGACCTCCAAGATTTGTCATCGGAAGCATAAATCCTTTTTTATCAATTAATTCGGGGGTTAATGTTAATAGCAGTGAACATACTGCAAGCTGTGCTCCTGATAAAGCATCTAACTTATAACTCTTCGCTAGATTATATCCTATTCCAAATGCTATATATAAAGACATAATAAACATCGTTAACCGATATGGTATTAATATACTTGTTTGATTTTTTAATGCCCAAACTGATATGAAACTATCTTTCGGTAATGGTGGAAATGCTACGATTAAAAAGAAACTTCCTACGATAATAAATGGTAATGCTGAAATAACTCCATCACGGATTGCTTGTAAATGCCTTTGTTCAGAAAGCCTTGCCATCGGTCCAGATAAGTTTTTATCAAGAAACGTGACAAACTTATTCATAACACTTCCCCCTAACGAATTAAATCATTTACAGTTTTTAATAAAGTTGGTCCACCAAGCGGCGTATATGCTTGCGGTGGTATGATACCGCATGGAATAGATTCCTCTTCTGCAAATTTTTTTACAGAGTCAAATCGATGTCTTACTTGTGGTGCAACCATTACAACATCCCAACCATTTTTTACTTCTTCTTCCACCTCACTTGTTCCAATCGCATGCACTTCCATGTTCATACCCTTTTTCTCCGCCTCTTTTTTTAAAGCGTTTACAACAATTGCACTGGACATTCCTCCAGAACAAACGAACAAAACCTTCATTTATGAATCCTCCTATACTTATAATTTACTACCCTTCAAATGAAAGGAAGTTTCACTTTACTAACAAGCATATGAAGTAGTAAATGAATTTAGTTATAATGAAAGTAAATTTCACCAAAAATATTTTTCCTATTAAATTAATGTTTCAATATGCAATTTTCTCTATTGCAAGGCCAACCTCACCTCGAATATTATTTTAGATAATCATATGATAGGGAGGCGTATACATGATCGTTAAACGTTTGTTTATGATATGCTGCATCGTCATCTTGTTCATCCCTTTCTCTTTCATTTCCCCTCACTCTACTTATGCTGAAGTAAATACTACGTACAAAAAACACGAATTACGTGCTGTATGGATCGCATCTGTTCTTAATATTGATTGGCCTTCAAAAACTGGCTTACCAATTGAAAATCAAAAACAAGAATTTATTGAATTATTAGACGATGTAAAAAACACTGGTATGAATGCAGTCATTGTACAAATAAAACCAACCGCTGATGCCTTTTACCCTTCAAATTATGGTCCTTGGTCTGAGTACATTACGGGTATACAAGGAAAAGATCCCGGATACGACCCACTAGCATTTATGATTGAAGAAGCACATAAAAGAAATATAGAATTCCACGCATGGATTAATCCATACCGAATAACGATGAATCACACTGATATAAATCGATTATCAAATAATCACCCTGCAAGACAGCACCCGGATTGGGTTGTACCTTATGGCGGAAAATTATATTACAACCCCGGTATTCCAGAAGTAAAAAAGTTTATAACTGAAGGTGCTTTAGAAATCGTACAAAATTACGATATTGATGCGTTACATATGGATGATTATTTTTATCCATATAAAGTAGCGGGCGAACAATTCCCCGATCAAAAAACGTATGAAACATATAATAACGGTAGATTTACAAATATAGAAGATTGGCGACGTGACAACGTAAATGAGCTTGTAAAAGATTTAAATGCTACTATCAAACAAGAAAAATCATACGTAAAGTTTGGCATTAGCCCATTTGGCGTATGGCGAAATATAGCTGATGATCCGACTGGCTCAAACACAACTGCCGGCCAAAGAAACTTTGATGATCTTTATGCTGATACACGTGAGTGGATACAAAAAGGTTACATTGACTACATCACACCGCAAATATATTGGAATATAGGTTTCACTCCTGCTGCGTATGACATATTAGTAGATTGGTGGGTAAAAGAAACAAATAATAAACCGATCCACCTATACATCGGTCAGGCGGCCTATAAAATTAATAATAATTCTGTCCCAGCTTGGTCTGATCCAGAAGAATACCCAAGACAAATTGAATTAAATCGGTTATATCCTGAAATAAAAGGTAGTATGCATTTTAGCTTGAAAGATATTAATAACAATCCACTAGGAATTAAAGATAGACTCTCAAAAGACATATATAAATATTCTGCATTAATCCCCTCTATGCCTTGGCTTGATCATGATCCACCAAAACAACCGACTTTAAAAGGTGCTATTCCAAGAGATGAAGGTATTGCTGTAGGTATCGTTGATAATAGAGAGAATGACTCTGCTTATTACGCCATTTATCGCGCGAATGGAAAAAATGAAGTGGATATACAAAATCCGAAAAATTTACTTACTACTGTAAGAAAAACAAAACTTGGAGAAATTTATGTAGATAAAGCAGTTATTTCTGGTGAGACGTATACGTATGTAGTAACTGCAGTTGATCGATTGCATAATGAAAGTGTTGCTTCTAGTAAGGCCACTGTAAAAGCAAAATAATATACAACAAAAAACTACCTATTCATAAAAGAATAGGTAGTTTTCATACTATCATTTAAATACTAAACTACATAATTTCTTTTAATAAAGTGTTAGCACTTTTAAGTATTTCTCCGCCATCATTCATTAAATTCGTAGCTTTTTGCATTTTATTTGTGTTTCCTTCATCTAAAGCTTCTGGAGTTAATTTCGCAGATTGATTAAATTTCTCTAAAGCCTGCATATATAAACTATTAACTTCTTTAAATTTATCAGGCACCGGAACATTCGGTGGATTTTCAGTTACATCTTGTAACATGATTAAGCTAGCAGCTAATTTAATCGTCCATTCTTCATTCCCGATCTTATTATTAATTAATAGATTCCCCGTCTGATTTAAAGAATCTGTAAGCTTTTTACTATGAGTAGCATATGCTGATCTATAATTTGATTCCAACACTTTTTGTTGTGTTTCTGCCTTGCGTGCCTCCGCTTCAGCTTTCTTTTTCACTTCCTCTTCTTGCTTACGTTGCTCTTCTTCTTCTGCTTTTTTCTTTGCTTCCTCTTCTTGCTTACGTTGCTCTTCTTCTGCCTTTTTCTTTGCTTCCTCTGCTTTTAACCTATCTGTTTCTTCCTTTTGTTTAATCTTCTTTTCTTCCTCTGCTTTTTCGGCTGCTTCTTTTTCAGCTTTTTCTTTTTCCTTTGCCTCAACTGCTAATTTTTTCTCTTGTTCTTTTTTCGTCTTTTCAGCATTTTTTTCTTCTTCTAGTTTTTCTTTTTCCGATTTCTTTTCCTCTTCTTTTTTAGCTGCTAATTGCTTCTTTTCTTCTGCTTTCTTATCCATTTCAGCTTGTTGTTCCGCAGTTATTGGATAAAAGATATGACTTAAGGTTAATGAAACTATAAATACCGATAAACATGAACCAAAAATAATAGCAATTTTTTTCAAGCGTGAACGATATTTCTTTATAACTAACGTCCCTATCATCCCAATAAAAAACACTATTGCTCCAATTAAAGCAATCATCCCAATAAACATTAACAAAGTATCCACTATTTAAATATACTCCTCTACCTATGTATTTCATAAGATCCAAACTAGTTATCTATACATGTTTTTTGGATATTTTTATATAAAAACACTTGCTTTTGGAATCTTACATTTTCAACATTTGTCAGTATAGCAATAATAATATCATAATAAAAGCTTTTTACTTACTTATTAATACTTCAACTAATTCCGCAATTTCTGATTAAACTATAATTTTTATCAAAATAAAAAGAGATCCCTCAAAAAAGCTATATTTATCAGCTTTTTTAAGGAAATCTCTCTTACTTATTTTTAAACTTCTCAGTCGCTGCTCTCATCTTCACATTCAAATCGTGATCAATCGAGTCACGAATATCCCGCTCTACTACTTCCATTTCTTTTTGGAAATTTTGTAAGTAGATTTTCAATTCTTCTTCTTTTTCGGGACGTTGTGATGGTGGTAGTTGCACCACTAAAGATAACATCGCTATTAAATCTTTCATTAAGAACGTTTCAAGTTTATGTTGTTGTTCAAACATACGTTGCTCTTGATAGTATGGCAGTGCATTTAATACTGAAATTGTAATATCATCAACTGTTTTTTGTAATGAAGGATTTATTGAGCGTTTATACGCTTGAATTGTATTTAATGCATCTGGATATCGATCATAAAAATACAATTTATAAAACGATAAATCTGTCGGTTTTACTGTTTGCTGCGTTTCTTGTCTTAAAAAATCTTTTACTTTCATCGCTGCTACATCAATATCTTCATTAGTAAGCTTTTTCGTCGTTTTTGCCATTACATGTACTTTTTTCTGTTTTTCTTTCGGTAACATTGAGAATACTTGCTCTCTCGTACGTTGACCTGATGCACAGAAAAGCGTATTTAATATATGTTGTTCTTTTTTTCCTTCCGTACGAATCCAACGATAAAAGAGTGGATGTTGTGTAAATTCTTGTAGAAACGGTAATGATTTATTCGATAACTTATCTAAAGAATCGTGTGCTCTTTTATATGGCTTCGTCCACGAAAAATACAGTTTACGTCCGAAATATACAACTAAAACAACGACAGTAAATGCGATTAAAAACAATGTACCGAGTAGTAATAATACAGTTTGAATAAAACTCATTTTTTCACCTCCTCTAAAAGTCTGCTATTTTCTTGGGCGCTGAATGAGTTTTTGTTTCATTTCATCATTAAATGTGTCCAGTTCAATAACAAACTTTTTACTTGACTCGATAATACGTTCTGACGATTTTTCAGAAGCTTCAATTGCAGCAAATACGTTTTGGAATGATTCACGTAATTTATCCATGCTAATTGCAGGATTTTCAAGTAATTTCGTTGTTTCTTCTGTATTTTGTTTTAATGCCTGAGAATTACTTAATACCATAGACTCAATTGCTTCATTTGTTGCATTCACTGCATCAATTGTTTTACGCTGATTTGTTAATGCTAACTGGATAGCAGCAGAAACTGTTACAACGTTTTGCGTCATCGTAATTGCATTACGAATTGCCTCTGTTAACTTTTCATTATTTTTCTTAATAATGTCTACTGATGCGATAGATTGTAATAACACACTTTTCGCTTGCTGCATATTGCGCGTACGCACTAAAATCTTTTCTAATGCATCATTAATTAATGGAATATCCCTTTGACGTTCTGGATTTTGTTTCTCAGCTTCCAGCATGCCAGCAAGTTTTTTCCCTAAGTATACTTGCTTATCAAGCGCATGAATTTTATCGTGTGATTGCTCTTTAAGCATTTCAAGACCGACTGTATCTTCTTGTAAATTATCACGACCAATTAGAAGCGATCTTATAATCTCCTCAATTTGCTTATCTATAGATTGATATTTATGCACGTATGTTTCAAGTGGATTTTTCTTGAATACTTTAAACATAATTTTTTTCATACCACTTGCTTTTAATGAATTCGGATCAAGCTCTGATACCACTTTTCGTAACTCTAACAATGTATTTGGAATTTCTTCGTTCTTTCCATTCATCATCGCTGTGACAGGACGTTTTAATGCTGATAACGTTTGTCCTGCTGCTTGTTGCTCTTTATCCCCTAAATCTCCTAGCTGAGACAATACTTTCGATAAATCTGTATTTTGCTCGCTATTTAATTTTTGTACATAAAGATCGGCTTCTTTATTTAATTCATCAAGTTCTTCATCTTTTATAACTGTATCAACTACTACTTCTACATTATTATCTTTCACAATTGATACGGGTTCTTTTTTCTCGAGTTCAGTCAACAAAATCGCTCCTTTATTTATATGTGCGAATTTATGTGCACTATATTTCATCTAATATATTGTATTTCATGTGCAAACAGCCTATATGAAATCAATTTTCAAGAAATACCTGCTTATGCATTCATTCCCTGTTTCTTACTATAAGTATACCTGTAAACAACATAATTTTCCTCAGACTTAAGACCTAGAGACCGACATGCTGAAGGCGGATTCTTCGTATGTCACATATATAAATTACGTCCTTCCCATCCTACTGTACTCAATCTTTTGACATACACCCTTTTTCAATGTGATAATTATATTGCGTTCAATCCTATTGCTTCTTACGCGCTACAAATGCACCATTTTGAAATGCCAATAACACTGTTTCAAACATTTTATCTTCTTCAATCATTTTTATAAACTCAGCTAATTCACTCGCATGAGAAGTAGCATTATCGACAACAAGAAGACCTTTTGGTTGTAAAATGCGTTTTATATGCTCAAGCCACCACATGTATTGCGTACGCTCTGAATCTAGGAAAATAAAATCAAATGAATGATCTAGTTGTGAATCTAAAAATGCCCCTGCTTCTTGATTGTGAACATCAATCCTTTGTAAAAGGTTTGCCTTTTCAAAATTGGCAAGTGCCTCTCCAACTCGTTCTGAAGAAAGCTCTACAGTTGTTACATTTCCATTTGTTTCTTCTACCGCATTAGCTAACCACAATGTAGAATAACCATTAGAAGTTCCAATTTCTAAAATGTTTTTTACACTACACCCTTTTACTAAAATTGATAAAAATTGCCCCATCTCACGAGAAATATTCCGTAATTTTTCTTCCCGTGTTTTTTTATTTCGATCATGCTCTTCTCCATATTGTTCAAGTTGAATTAATAATGAATCTAATGTATCCATTCTTTTCATCCCTTTCTAAAGCAATATGATGAAAAAGCTCTTGTTGCTCGTCTACTTTCATTATATGCGAAACAAAAACCTTTTTCCCGTTATATGACAAAGATTTATAATTTTTTATAGCATATTGTTTCGTTTTTTGGTAAAGTTAATTTCTACGTGCAATTATTCCATTCATACTATTTTTAATTCAATTGCAGTTGTTAAATCATATAAACCTCATTTAAATGAATCGGTATTTCAAATTCAATTAAGCGCCCTTTCCGGACGCATTTTCTTTTGTTTATATATTTCTAGAAGAAAGGATGCTTACAATGAACGTGATTAGCTTAGATGCTGCTCGAAAGCGCAAGCAACATAAAAAATTAATGATTACTATACCGATTATTTCACGTATTTATGAAGAAGACGGGGAAATTAAATTTGAGGTAGCTGGTGAAAAAGATGTACCTCTTGAAATGTTAGAAAAATAATAAAAAAACGCATTTCTGAAGAAATGCGTTTTTTATATTTTTACATTTAAATGCATAAGTTTTTCAGGATTAACCATCATATAAATGTTTGAAATCTTCTCATCCTCAAATGCAAACGAAAGAACATACGTTATTTTATTATTTATTGTAACTATTACCCCAGGCATACCATTTACCATTTTGAAATCAACAGTGTACTCTTCTGTCAATCGTTGTGCAATCCCAAAGAACAAACGTATAATTCGATCCGCAGAGTAAATCGGATGAATCGCAGTTGTAACTTTACCACCACCATCTGCTTTCAATATCGCATCTGTTTTTAATACTTCTAACATACCTTGCGCATCACCACATTGTAGTGATGATACAAACTTTTCAACATAATCAGCCATTTTCTTCGTACTTAATGTTGATTGCTTCGGCTTATCCAATATACTATTTCGTGCGCGTTGAAAGATCTTCCTACAGTTCACACTACTCTTATCAACAATTGAAGCTATTTCTTCGTATTCATAACTGAAAACCTCTCTTAATATGAAAACAATCCTTTCTACCTCAGACAGTTGTTGTAAAAGTAATAAATATGCTGTGGAAAGGGATTCTTTCATAACAAATGACTCTGATGGCTCATTACTTTCTTCTACAAGTGGCTCTGGTAACCACATCCCTACGTACACGTTACGTTTATGCGCTGCCGAACGTAATTTATCAATTGAACGATTTGTCGCCACCTTACACAAATATGCTTTCATATTTTCTATAGACTGAAGATCCTCTATATTATTTAACGAGATAAATACATCCTGAACGATATCCTCAGCATCCATAACACTCCCAAGGATTCTATATGCTAACGAAAATAATAATGGTTGATACGCTTCATATAATTGCTCCGTTTCCATGATGAACTCCCTCACTTTCTAATTGCTTTAAAATGTGTAACGCTGCACGTTTTCCACTTGCTACTGCAGCATCAGCTAATATTTCATCATGCCCAGTCCAATCACCTGCAACGTAAATACCTGGCATTTCAGGGATATTAGGACCTGGTTTTTCAACTCGGTTTATATGAGGGAAATCATATACTACTGTTATTTTCGGTAAATATTGCTGTGCAACAGCTTCTCTTTTCCAATTTGGATGTAGCAAATCCATTGTACTTTCTAACTGTTCTTTATCTTCATGAGTTTGTTTCATCTCTAGTACAGGATTATGGTACTTAATTAAACTCACTGTAATTGATCCATCATCACTTAATTTAGCTGCTCTTGATTGATTCGTGAAAAATATAGGCTGATCTAACCCTAATGCAAATTGATGTGTCGGATTAGGTAATCGTCTCAAACCAATATCTAATGCAGCAACAGTAACTGGTACCGATTGTTTACTCCATCTATGCAAACTTGTTCCTTCCACACCTTTAATTATGTTACAAGCTTCTTTCGGTGGAGTCGTCACAATGACTGTACCTACTTCAAATACCTCATCATCAAAACAATATATTCTTTGTTTATCTTCGTAATGCTCTATTTCCAAAACATGCTTTTTATCCAAAAATTGCACCCCGGCATGATTCGCAATGTCTCTTAATTTTGTTATTATCGTCTCCCAGCCACCATCTACATAAAATACCCCATCTTTTATCGAAAGCTGTATTTGCTTTAGTACAGATGATGCTAATTGTATTGTAGGAGCAAACGTATATGTTGTTGTTCGGCATAGCGCATAAAATATATTGCGAACCATTGGATCTTTTATTTCATTTTCTGCCCATGTAGTTAGGCTCACTTTTTGAACTTTTCTTACATCTAAATTCCCTAAACGAATCATAAGACGTGAGAATTGTACTTTTGCAGACCACGAAAGTAGTGGTGTTGATAAAATTGAGCGGAAATCTGTTGGTATAGTGAAAATATCCCCTTTCCATATTCCATGTGCTTTTGTAGATGGAATTCCACCCGGTAGATTCATACCGAGCTCATTAAAAGTTAAAAATGCGGCTCCTCCTCTATATAAGGCGTGTGCACCAAGATTCATACAGATCCCATTTTTATTAATAGTCATCCCTCGACCACCAAAGCGACTGGACTTTTCTAATACAATCACTTTTCTTCCGGCTTTCGCTAAATATATAGACGCTGTTAATCCAGCAAGGCCACCACCAACAATTGCTACATCAAATTTCTTCATAATAAAATCCCTCCTTATCGTTCTACATACAAGACGAACGATTAAGGAGGGATGTGACATGAAAATATATTTTTACTCATCTATTTTATTTCATTATTTTTTTATTCGGTCATATTGCATACGAAATAACTCAATTGCAAATGGTATATCCTCTTCACTCTTTATATAATAACTGATCCATCCTGATTCAGGTAATACGTGATGTGGTTTGACCAATCCTTGTTTTACTAATTCATCCCGCTTTAACTTTGGAAATGGTAAATCAACTAACTTATCTCCATGCAGATGACCAAGTTCTTTCTTGCCATAATTTATTTCAATGCCGCCAAATCGATGCGGTTTTTCAGAGACACCTGCCCAGCCAAGCACTTCATTTCTAATCATTTCACTAAATGACATGAACCTTCACCCCTTATTAATGATTGATGTAATATTAAATTAACACGTTCTTTACTTTTTTCCATCAATCCAAAGTATGAATGGATATACGAATATAGTTTCATCTCAACACCTTTATTTTTTACATAATTAAAATAATTTCAAAGGGGGTTTATTCTATTATATAGAATTACTATTAAAAATAATTTTAAGGGACGGATTTATATGAGCGAGGTATTATTACAAAAGGCAAATTATCTACAATCTAACGAATTAAAACTCTTGAAAATAGCTATTTTAATAACAATTTAAAAACTAAAGTCAATATGAATAATACTGAACAAACAATTATCATTCAAACACAATTAGCAAAAACATTAAAAGATAACGGCATTTTTTCTTTATTAAATAATAGAACTGCAAATGTCCAATCCATATCTTATAAAATAATGAATGATACAATTGTGCATAACAATTTATTAACTACAGATCCAATTGCGTTCCACAATCTAGTATCGTACGAACTATTTGAAAATACCATAACGGCTTATACTTCAGATTTACAACCTATTTATTTACCAGATGGTGCTACAATTATTGATTTTACTTTCTCTGCATTTCCAAAAATTGCACATAAAATGAAAAATGCAAAAGTAAACGGTATACCTGTTCCACTTAAAACAAAGGTATCTCATTTTGACATCATAGAAATCCATTTTGGTTTAAAACAAAACTCGGCATTAGAGCGGCTAAATTACGCCAATACCGCTAAAGCACAATTAATTATTCAGCAAAAACTATCTTGAATAACAGACCAATACCTCTATGAAAAAGGATTGGTCTGTTATTCAAAATACGAAATACAACCCATATTCTTTATGGCATAGGCAAATTTATTATGATACCAACAACCGCACATAACAAACACTAGACACATATCCTAATTTTATAACCTTACTTACTAATAGAAAGGCAGGTAATACAATTGACTTCTAATATCGACTACACCTCCCCCTCAACTAATTTCACTTATGATTTAAATAAAAGTAATTTTTTTCAGAAAGATGCTCAAAACTATATAAACGTACTTGGCGAGAAACAATTAAATACGTTAGAAAACACTTCTTTATTAGATATCTATTTAAGTACAGGAAATGTTGTAGAGCCGCACATACATCAAAATGCAGCTGAACTTGTTTACTGCATTTCAGGCTCTGCAGTTGTTTCTTTACTTAACCCTTTTACAAATCAAATATTAAACTTACCAATAAAACCGGGGCAAGTTGCCAACATTCCACAAGCGTGGTGGCATTATGAAATTGCTACAGCAGATAACACTCATTTATTAGCAATTTTCGATGCCCCAACACCAGAAGTTATTTTTGGTTCTGATATTTTAAGATTAACTCCCGCTAATATAATGGCCCATACTTACTGTCTCGATGAGCAACAATGGAAACAAGCGGTATCCCCTATTCAATCCACTACAGTAATCGGTCCTCCAGCAAATTGTAATCAGAACCGCGGAACGATACCCCCTGCAACTCATCCTCCTAATCCACAACAAAATTTATATTACCAAGATTCATATTATTTTCCTCTTTACTGGGGATATTAATTTATATTATGAAAGGACAATTATTTATCTCCTCGGAAAATACGTAGGAGATTTTTTTATTATATACCCATTCCTATTTATTATCGTAACAATTAATAGAATAGCTACATATAATAGTTATATATTTAATTGGAGGTGATAGTACTATGAGTAATTATAACTATCGAAAAAACTACTCTCATAATAAAAATAGTAGTTCATCAACATCCTCTCAGTCTTCGAATTCTCAATCTTCCAATTCCCAATCACAAAGAGACTTAGCCAATCAAGGCTATGTAAAGAAAAAAGGATGTAACTGTAATAAAAACAAATAGTTGATTACTAATTTGTACAATAACATTTTAACACTCACGATAAATAAATTACTTCCCTTTTATTTAAAAGATGAATTCTGTTTTTAATAGAATTCATCTTTTTTATTTATAGATAATTTTTCATATCCTATAACTTATTCCATAAACAATAGATTATAAATCATTAATTTTGATTTTTTTAACAAAGAGTACTTTCTCAATTGATTTATCACCTATCTTTCCATAAAATATAGCCCTTCCTAATACAATTAGGAAGGGCTATATACAAATGCCAGTTCAAATTTCTAACAGACATTACAGCAAACTAGACGATATTAATACCTGCACTTACAAATCCAGCTACTGCAGCTATTGGACTTGCTGCTGTTAATGAAACGTATAGTAGTATTTTATCTCCTGCAGCTACTGGGATAGCTTCAGGTATAATACCTGATGCTGTAGAACCAATTGCGATTGCAGCAAATGCTGGTGTTAATAATAGAGGTGCACCCTGTACTGTAAACGTATTACTTGCAGCTGGTGCAGTTAATATTTGTATCTGCACTTGAACAGGTGATAATGGAGATAATGCAGCTGTTGCACTAAAGAAACCTGCTAATGACGTAATAACACCTGCGCGTGGTGCTACAAATGCATAATCACCTACACCTAACGCTAATGTAATACTCGTTCCACCGGCTAATCCTACACCAGGCTGACTAAATCCAAATCCAAGGAGAGTTCCTGTATTAGCTATTAACGCGTTAACTAACGCAGCTGGTGTTGTACCTGAAGCAAATGGAATAATAGCTCCGCCACCAGTTGCTCCTGTTGCTCCTGTTGCTCCTGTTAAACCTGTTGCTCCTGTTGGGCCTGTTGCTCCTGTTGGACCTGTCGCTCCTGTTGGGCCTGTTGCTCCTGTTGGGCCTGTTGCTCCTGTTAAGCCTGTTGCTCCTGTTAAACCTGTTGCTCCCGTTGGGCCTGTTGCTCCTGTTAAACCTGTTGCACCACCAGTACCTGCTGGACCTGTCGCTCCTGTTGGGCCTGTTGGACCTGTTGCTCCTGTTGCTCCTGTTGCTCCTGTTGCTCCGCCACCAGTACCTGCTGGACCTGTCGCTCCTGTTGCCCCTGTTGCTCCTGTTGGGCCTGTTGCTCCTGTTGCCCCTGTTGCTCCTGTTGGGCCGCCTCCTGGAGTAGCACCAATTAATTGAGTTAATAAGTTTAATAAAAGTTGTAAACTTGCAGGGTCAATAATTAATGAGAAGAAGAATGGTGCAAGAGCACTGTAGAATTGTTGTAATAAAGAAAGTAATTGACCTAAATTGGGATTAGGAGATTGTAGTAAGTTAATAATACTTTGAATTAATTGTTTCAAGAAATTTCCTTCTGGAGAAGGTGCTAATTCATTTAGTAAGTTCAATAGCTGAGTAAACAAATTGAGTAAAGCTAATCTGTTTGCATCACTTGGATTTGCAAAAAACGCTGCAATAGCCGAAATTAAAGAGTTTAGTAAAGTAATTAATCTACCTAATTGCTCACTAGTAATTGGAACTGTTTGTGGATTGTTACAACATTCTGGAGTGAACACAATCGGATTATTGCAGTTGTTATGACCAAAACAATTGTTATGTGACATTTATTTCCTCCTGACTTGTCTTATAGTTGAGTGTTTTCCTATTCTAAGAACTATAAAAGATCCGATTGAAAAAAATAATTGAGTTATTTTTTTCATTTAAGATAGGAAACATGAATGATAATTAAACTTGAAAGCTTAATTTAATTATGTTCATGACTCACATATTAATTATATGTTTTTAATAATTGACTGCTTAGATTAAACACCTAAACTTAAGAGTTTATTTTATTTTTCCACGTTTATCTCTTAGGTTTAAAAGCACATTTTAATTTAAATATTAAAACTAAGCATTAGCATATAACCAATAACTTACAAATAATAAGTAATAACACCACCTTTTCAAATAAATAACAATAATATCTTTACTTAAATTGTGTTCCCTCTATTATCATAAAGCCGTTTCTATTATCAAAAACTCTCATACAATATAGTGGACAAGTTATTGTATACTTCGTTCCAAAAAACAATATAGGGAGTGAGAATTAATTGCCAATTATTCAACCATTTATGGCATCTAGAAGATTTACATCTACATTAGGAGCTGGTACAGGAACAGGTGCAGCTTTTGCAATTGCTGCTACAGCTTGTTTAAACGATGCTGGCACTACTGCAACTGCTTTTCCGACTTTTACGTATTACAACTTATATGTAAACGGCATTCTTCAACCTAGTGTGAACTCCAGTGTTACTACTGGACCTACTGGTGCTATTACAATTCCTGGCGGAGATGCATTAGACGGTGGAATTCCAATTACAATCGAATTTATCGTCACTTAGTTTTAACTATTTTAATGTAGAGCAAAAAGACAGATCCTTCTTATTTAAGAATCTGTCTTTTTTAATTAATAATGATAAATTGTAAAATAATTGAAGAACCTTGTGATGGTGGTTGATTATCTAATAAAGTTAGCTGGCCAGTACTAACCTGATATAATGGATGTGGTTGAAGTATTCCATTAATAAACAAATTAATGTAAGAAACCTCATCAGGAGATAATATGTGAGTTGTACCATATTGAGCTAGCCCATCTGAATCTGTATATGTAAGTTTTTCTCCATCTGAAAAAGTGTAAAATAATAAATTAGTTGTTGTTATGGGGCCAATAACGCCTGTTGGACCTGTTGCTCCCGTTACTCCTGTTGCTCCCGTTGTTCCCGTTGCTCCTGTTGCTCCTGTTGCCCCTGTTGCTCCCGTTGCTCCTGTTGTCCCTGTTACTCCTGTTGCCCCTGTTGCTCCCGTTACTCCTGTTGCTCCTGTTGCTCCTGTTGTCCCTGTTACTCCTATTACTCCTGTTGCTCCTGTTGCTCCCGTTACTCCTGTTGCTCCTGTTGCTCCCGTTACTCCTGTTGCTCCCGTTGGAATATAAATTGGCGGAAGAACCGGAAAAGTAGGTCCAATATTTTCTGGTCTTACCATACCTTTATTCAAAGATAATTTTTCATCGCTGTTCAATTTTCTACCTCATTTCACATTTTGTTTACTAATTAACAAAATAAAACCTCTATCATTTTAGAAAAATTCCATAACTACTTTTTCATACTCAAATGATTTTACATAAAGTAAACTTTTTACCGTTACTATAACTAGTAGTATTAATATAATAAAATGATAGTTCCATTCCAAAATACTAAATCGCTACTATTAAACTCTTCGACTCCACTTTCCGGATCTATCTTTTCACTCGCAATATCAACTTCAAATTATAATAATAATTTAATAATCAATTTAATTGCTGGTAATACAATTTCACTTCAACTATTCGGCGTATTATCCATAGTTAATTTAGTTGGGGGTGGTTCAACAGGTGCCTCTTTAACAATTATACGAATCGATTAAAAAATGATTCGTTCTTTTTTATAATAACCATTCTTAAATGCTAAAATAGTAACTATTACATCATTCCTTAAGCTTATATATTAATAACTTCACGACAGTGATTTTGCAATAAGAAACACTTTGTACTATATTCATAGTACAAAGTATCTATACTAAATTTTCCGTATATACATTATCAATTTACACTGCTCTCTGCCAATGTTACATTAAAGGTGAAGGTAGTTTCTCAAATGCGAACCATCTCAATACGTATATGAGAAACAAACTCCAATCCTATACGCGAGAGCAATACTATGTTGACACTCAAACGAGTGTCCTTTTTTATGAATTTCAAAAATAAAACCATCTTTTATAGATGGTTTATCAACGCACTTTTCTTTATATTCTTCGTGTAATAGTAAATTTATATAACCGGATAATGTATGGTCATACTTAACCTAGTTAGCGTTCTTCCGAAATTATGATAAGAGTGTGGTCTATCCGCCTTAAAGCGAATTGAATCCCCACTATTTAATTTATATTGACAATCCTTTATTTCAATTGTCAATTCCCCTTCAAATACCGTTATAAATTCTTCGGTCCCTTCTTTATGACCTTCCGAATTTAACTTTCCTTCTGTTTCAATTTCAACCGTATAGACTTCAAAGTTCCTATCATCTTGGAAAGGAAAAGAAGGATACACTTTATATCTTCCATTGTCTTCTGATAATACTTGAACATCATTTCGTAAAACAACTTTCGTATCCGGTTGCGGATTATTGATTAAAGAAGTAAAAGACACTTTCAAACCATTGGCAATTTTCCATATCGTTGTTAATGTTGGACTTGACTCTCCTCGTTCAATTTGTCCAATCATCGTTTTACTCACACCTGTTAATTGGGAAACCTTTTCTAAACTTAATTTTTCCTTCTCTCGTATTGTCTTTAAATTTTTCGCCAAAATAAGTTGAATTTCTTCCATAAGAAACACTCCTACAATATATACAACATAACGACCATAATGTACAATAAAAAGCACACGTTATATTGTTCTTTTCGGTCATTATAACATACAAAAAATAGGGGGTTTTGAAATGCCTATATTTTCTTTTTTATTATTTGTTTTTATAAGTAGCTTCACACCAGGACCTAACAATTTCTTAGCTATGACATACGCTAATCAACATGGTTTAAAAAGGAGTATGCAATTTTGCTTCGGAGTAGCTTTCGGTTTTTTCATCCTCACTTCATTATGTAGCTTCTTTAATATTGTACTAATTAATATCCTACCTATAATTGAATTCCCTTTAAAAATCTTAGGTGTAGCATATATGCTATATTTAGCTCTTAAAATACTCACAAGTAAAACTAGCATAAATTCCGATGAAAAATATAATAAAAATTTATTTACAGTTGGGATTTCCCTTCAGTTTATTAACCCTAAAGGAATACTATTCGGACTAACTGTAGTATCAACTTTTATTCTTCCTTACTACAATTCATATTCAAGTTATCTACTTTTTTCATTATTTCTAGGTGTAGTTGGATTAATGAGCACATTTAGTTGGACATTATTCGGTTCCATGTTTCAAAAACTTTTGTTGAAGCATACTAAATCATTTAACATCATTATGGCCGTTTTATTAGTTTTCAGTGCGCTTTCCATTATAACCAATTAAATTTCCTTTATTAAAAAAAAGAGGATTACTCAATAAAAGTATCCTCTTTTTGAGGCCGAGTGATTTTTCTGTTTCACTAAAATAAAATCTTTACTTAACTTTTCATACCACCAGCCTCTACGCTCAAGGTAATCCGTCATTCCTTTAAGTTGCGGCCTCTACTTTTTATCATTCATTTTAAAATCTCTTTATAATAATACAGAAAAATACGCTATAATATAAGTTATTGTTCTTTAGGAGGGGTTTAATGGCTGATAAGTATAAATTTTTAATTCTTGTTGTTACAGCATTTTTTTCTTTCTTTTCCTTAATAAAAGATTTCCGTAACACTTCAAAAAGTTTCTTTTGGGGAAGCTTTGCAATTCTAACAAGCTTTATATTATTATTAACACGCGCTTTAGAGTTAACTCCAATACTTCTCCATTCAGCCCAGATGGCTCTTGAGATTATTACAATACCTCGTAAATTATTGTTCCCGTCTGGCACTGAAGTTGCTAGTATTTGCTAACAATTCGTGTATCTAAAAAAATTCAAGTCTATATTTCTAATTATCTTTATAAATATAAAAATGCGGTTTCTCCTTTCTAGAGAAACCGCACCATATCAAAATTCTTATTAAATTTTAAACTGACTCGTATACAGATCAAAGTAAAACCCTCTATCTTCCATGAGAGATTCATGATTCCCTTTTTCTATAATACTTCCATCTTTTATAACAAGGATTTGATCTGCTTTTTCAATCGTTTTCAGTCGATGAGCGATTACGAAACTTGTTCGACCTCTCATTAAATTGTTTAGTCCTTCTTGTATTTGTAATTCCGTTCTCGTATCAATATTAGATGTTGCTTCGTCGAGAATTAATATATCTGCATCTGCTAAAATTGCCCTTGCAATCGCAAGAAGTTGTTTCTGTCCTTGACTTAAATTCGATCCTTCTGAAGCTATTTTTGTTTCATATTGATTCGGTAAATGTTTTATAAAAGAATGTGCAGATGCTGCCTTAGCTGCATTGATTACTTCTTCATCACTAGCATCTAATCGCCCATAACGTATATTATCCATAATCGTCCCAGCAAATAAATACGTATCTTGTAAAACTACTCCTATTTTACCTCGCAACGAATTCATATCATATTCTTTTATATTTTTTCCATCAATATGAATTTGCCCTTGCTGTATATCGTAAAAGCGCGTTAGCAAATTAATGATTGTTGTTTTACCTGATCCAGTTGGACCTACTAAAGCAATTGTCTCCCCTGGCCGCGCTTTAAGACTCACTTCTTTTAAAATCGTTTTATTTTCCTCATACCCAAATGAAACATTCTCGAGTGCAACATGTCCTTGTAAATTTTGTACAACGAATGCATCTTTTTTATTTTTGATTTCCGGTACTTCATCCATAATTTCAAAAACACGTTCCCCACCAGCCACTGCCGCTTGAATCGTATTCATTAAAGTTGCGAATTGACTGAGTGGTCTTGAGAATTGACGAGAATAATTAATAAAAGCTGCAATGACACCTACAGTTGTCATTCCATTTAAAACCATTACTGATCCAGTTCCAATTACAAGTCCCATACCTAAGTTATTAATAAAGTTCATACTTGGAAAAATAAAAGCTGAAAATGTATCCGCCTTCGTTGCTGAAACTCTTAGTTGTTCATTAATTTTATTGAAATTTTGTACGGTTTTTTTTTCTTTCCCGTATAACGTTGTAACATCCGCTCCTGTTATAGCTTCCTCAATAAATCCATTTAATTCTCCTAAATCTTTTTGACGCTTTGCAAAGTTTTTGCCACTATAAGCAACTAGTTTTTTTGTAACGAAAAACATAATAGGTACTGTAATTAAAGTAACAATTGCTAAGATCCAATCTAATGCGAACATCGCAATCGCCACACCTATAAAAGTTAGCGCTGATGAAATAATTTGTACAACACTTTGTGTCAACGCTTGATTCAAATTATCTATATCATTTGTTACACGACTCATTAAATCCCCTTGAGAACGTACATCAAAGAACCGTAAAGAAAGTGTTTGGATTTTCTCAAAAATATCTTGTCGTATTTTTTGTATCGTTTTTAATGCAACATTAACCATTACAAATGTTTGTAACCAAGTTAAGAATACTGTTACACCGTAAATCGCGATAAGTAACAAACACATTCTCGCCGTACCGCTTAAATCTTTCGGTACAATATATTGATCGATAATTACTCCCATTAAATACGGACCTAATAACCCAAGTAACGTCGTAACAAACACTAAGAATATAACGAACGTAAGGGCAGCCTTTTGGTAGCCCATATAGTTCCATACTCTCATCACAGTTCCTTTCGTATTTTTAGCCTTCCCCATCTTTGATGCGTTACGTCCACCTTTATTAGCAAATTGCCCTTGAAAATTACGCATGTTCTTTCCCACCTTCCTTATACAAATTGCCACCTTGGGAAAGATAGATTTCTTGATAAACCTCGCATTGTTCTAACAGTTCTTTATGTGTACCATCACCAACTAATTCACCATTATCTAACACGAGAATTTTATCAGCATCTATTATTGATGAGATTTTAGAAGCAATTAATAATGTTGTTGTTCCTTTATATTCTCTCCTTAATGCTGATTGAATGTTAGATTCTGATTTAGCATCAACTGCTGATGTAGAATCATCTAATACAAGAATAGATGGCTTTCTCACAAGCGCCCTTGCAATGGATACACGTTGTTTTTGTCCACCTGATAAATTCGTCGCACCTTGTGTTACATGATATTGATAAGAATCTTCCAGTTTGTTAATAAACTCAGTCGCACAAGCTGATGAAGCCGCCACTTCCAGCTCTTCCTTCGTTGCATCTTCTTTTCCATAACGTAAGTTCTCTTCTATACTACCTGAAAACAACAATGCCTTTTGAGGTACGAACCCGATTGAACCACGAAGTTTTTGTAAATCGTATGCCTTAACATTTATTCCATCAATACATATTTCACCTTGATCAACATCGTATAAGCGTGGTAACAATTTTGCTAAAGTAGATTTACCACTTCCTGTAGAACCGATAACCCCTACTTTTTCACCTTTACATATGCGAAATGAAATATCTTTTAAAACATATTCATTATTTTTCGTATAACTATAACTAACATTTTTAAAATCAATATTCCCCTCAATTTCCTTAGGTACAAGCGCATTTGTTTCGCTCGTAATATCAACTTCAGTATTTAAAACTTGCTGTACTCGATCCGCAGACGGAAATGCTCGCGCGATTTGCATAAATACCATACTGATAGACATAAGTGACATTAAAATGATATTCAAATAATTTATAAACGCTAATATAGCTCCTACTTGAAGAGTCCCGTTAAATACTTTTTCTCCACCAATCCATAATGTTGCGACAATCCCTCCGCTTACAACTAACATTATGATTGGCATCATTAAGGAAATAAGCTGCACCGCTCGAATATTTATCTTCGTTAAATTTGTATTAACATTTCCAAACTGATTAATTTCATATTTTTGTCTTACATACGCTTTAATAACACGTACCCCAGATAAATTTTCTTGTAACTTTGTATTCACTTTATCTAATGCTTCTTGCACCTTTTTGAACGTCCCGCTCGCTTTACTCGCAATGAATATAATCGCAAGTAATAAAATTGGAACGACTACGAGTAATATAGGAAATAACTCGCGTGCTGTCACAAAAACAATTATGATACTTCCGATAAATAACAAAGGACCACGAACGAGAACACGTAATGTCATCGTCATCGCCGATTGAATAGATGTAATATCATTTGTCACTATCGTTAATAACTTTCCAGTTCCAAACGAATCACGATTTTCACTAGAAAATGTTTCTATTTTCGTAAACACATTTTTTCGTATGTCAGTAGCGAAATTAACAGCTGCTTTTGTAGAATACATCATACACCCAAGCCCTCCAACTAAACCGAGTGCTGCAGCTCCTATCATAAGAAGTCCCATTTTTATTACATAATTCATATCCCGATTTGCTATCCCAACATCAATAATATGTTGCATAATAGTCGGTTGAATTAAGTCCATCGCAACCTCAAGTACCATAAATAGTGGTCCAATAATAGCGAAGAACATGTATGGTTTTAAATACTGTAATAATTTACGAAATGATTTCATACATAATCTCCTTTTCCCATGAAATTACTCCCGAATAACTCATATCCCTCCTTATTTAAGCGCTGTAGTTTGTAATTTCTTTCTTATTCCTATTATATTATGTAAATTAATATTTAACATTATTAAATGATAAGCATTAATGACTTTACGGTCAATAAATGTGCTTTTTATTATATACATATAAAAACCGCATTCCTAATGAAAAGAATACGGTTTTTCATCTATATTTTTTCAGTTGTAAACTCTAAAAACTCAGTCTCAAATCCATTATTTTTAGACGGACTACACGTGTAAAAACCTATTTTAATAGGCTTATTTCCTATATCCTCCATCAAATGAGCGATTCTTATTTGTTCCCATTGGTGGATCTTCTTCACATATATTGTATAATCACCACGTTTACGAACAATTCGAAAACGAAGTTGCTCGTTAGCTAATTCTGTCGGAAAGTCTTGCGTGGACCAATCGGAATATCCATTATTCGTTACGACAGCTCCTAAATGAGATGGACCATCTGGAATATATTCTAATGAAGTTTTCAGCCAACACTTTTCCGAAACCATAACAAAAAGACCAGCTTGATCGAATTTTGAATTTGGATTCATACGCAATTGAACTTCAGCTTGAAAGTCTGTCATCGTCTCTGTATAAAATACATGACCATTCATTACTTCGAATCCATAATGTGTTTTAAGCCAAAAATCTGTTTCGGCTTTCGAGCGGACAATAAGCGCATGATTGTTATTAAGCTTATAATATTCAGGTACATTCATTATAGTAAGTTGCTCAATATGTTCTGGTATATGTGATATTTTCATAGTTCCTCCCTAATAAAGCATCTATATACACATTTAAAATTCTACTAATACTGGGAATTTATAACCTTTCAAATCCAACTCTCTATTACTTCGAACCATTAAATACTTACTTGATTGTAATTCTGTAAACTGTACATCCTCAACCCCTAATTGATCTGGAGAGAAGTAAAATTCGATTTCTGTAAATCTTTCAGCGATCTCCCCACATATTTCATCTAAAACTGGAATTACTGGTGCAAACACTCCATATAATTTCAACTTTTCATTATCTACTTCATACACAATTAGAGCATCTAGTTTCTCTGAATAATACAATTTCTCATTCCATTCCGAATTGTACATATTCAAATAAAACGAAGGATGGAAGTTTAATGTTGAAAAATTATTTGAAAGTCTTTGGCTACTATCTATAGTTTCATGTATTAATTTTCTATCCTCTTCCATATAATAATCTAGCTCTCTAAGTAAGGAATCATTATTATTCTTTTTATCATATGGAATAGTCATCAAATACTCCTGCACAACTTTAAAACCATATGATGTATATAGTTCAGGTTTTTCCGTAAACAATAATGTGCATTCACATTTCTTATCGATTTCTTCTATCATTTTACTCATTAATTGCGTCATGAGTCCTTGTCTTCGAAAATTAGGGTGTGTCATTACCGATTGAATGCCTGCTGCATTTATTCTTTCACCATTCACTAGCAATGGTAACGAGAATACCGCAACGTTTGCAATCGCTTTATCTTCTTGTAAAAATGATAAAGCTTTATATGTATCATCCCAATAACCTCTCTCTGAAAAATCATGCAATGTTTGACTTGGAATCCCAAACACTTCTTCAAATAAAGGAAATAACTGCTCTCTTTTCGGTTCTTCTAAAAGAAGTTTTTCAAAACTTTCAACATTCCCCATGTTGTCCCTCCATATGTTAATTCCATCAAATTAGATATAGTTGTAGAACCTGCTCTTAAAGTAATAGGTCTTACCAATCAATATACTATCATAAAATATAAAAAAAAAGTCTAATTAATTTTATGTTTCGACTATTCGAAAATAAGTCGAATAAAAAGATATTAAGATTTTTGAATATTAATAAGTTTATAATATAAAAATAGCGCTTTCTAATTCGTTTTTACTAATAGAAATGCACCATTTATAAAAAAATATTTTTTATTATTTTTTCCCTTCTAGTCTTTCCTTCGTATTCATTTCTTCTCCTCTCATTCGCTTTTCAAATGTATTTCTCCAACTTGTAGAAAGTGCATGTACTTCTAAGATCCTCTTTGTCCCTTCCAAATTTTGTTTTTCCTTATGCATAATACGATTAGCAAAAGCTACTGTCACACCTTTTAGATCCGACTTCAGTAACTTTAATGTATCAGCAGGTGATACCCATCCTTCTTTTAATACGCGAAAATAAAACCCTGTATATCCTGTTTCTTGAAAATATAGTGGTAACTTCGGGATATTGTATTTCTTAGCTAATTTAAAACAAGGTTGCCTTGGCTGCGTTACTTGTACAATTGCTTCTCCAATTTGAAATGTATCACCAATACAAACATCCTCTTCACACATACCACTAATTGTTATATTTTCTCCGAATGCTCCATATATAAGTACTTGATTCAACTCTTTTTCCCAATATCCATAATGTTCTCCCGAATACACACAAACCGCTTTATCTACTCCACCATGATGAACTAAATCCGCTTGACCATCTCCATTAAATTTTACAAAGGATAAAAACACCGGTTCTTTTACTTGTTTCTTATTTATTCCTGTATGAATTACCTTTCCTCCGTATGTAACCTCTTTCGGTAACCCTATATTTAAAGATAATAATTGGTATTCATTAGCCATTCTATTTCCTCCTTTAAGATTGTTCCATGTATTTTCTCACTCGATTTATTTTCACTACTATCTCTTTTAGATGATTATAAAACCTAAAAAATCATTGTTCAATCCAATTATTTATATAATAATAATAGGTAAAACCTATTATTATACTTGAGGTGATCCAAATCGAATTACGACAACTTGAATATTTTTTAGCTGTTTCAAAAGAATTGCATTTCACAAAAGCAGCTGAGAAATTAAATATTTCACAGCCTTCACTAAGTCAACAAATACGTGCATTAGAGCATGAAGTTGGAATGCCCCTTTTCGATCGAATTGGTAAAAAAATATCTTTAACCGAAGCTGGGAGGATTTTATTATTACATAGTAAAACAATTTTTCATGAAGTTGAACAAGCCCGTTCTGCTATTCAAGATTTAAACGGATTACAACAAGGTTCCTTAACAATTGGATCATTATTAACCGTCGTAAATTACTTACTACCACCAGCTATTTTAAATTTTAATAATTTATATCCTAATATAGAACTTTCTGTATTAGGACTTCGCACAGGAGATATTCGTGAAAAATTATTACAAAACGAACTAAATATTGGCATTACATTTCTACCGGTGCAAGATAAAGAAATTATTTCTACCCCTCTCTACAAAAGTGAACTTATAATAGTCGTACCAACTGGTCATCAATTAGCTGAACATAATCATGTATCTATTGCTGAATTGCAGAATTACCCTTTAATTCTTTTACCTAAAAATTTCTTTTTAACCGAATTAATTACATCCCATTGTCAAAAATTCAACTTTAAACCAAAACCAATTTTAGAAATTAGTACAATGGAATCTTTAATCCAAATGGTTTCAAAAGGCATGGGAATTACAGTTTTACCAAAACCGTATATAGACTTTTTACAAAATAAAAACATCCAAGCTATTAAAATAGAAAATCCTACTCCAACAATAGAAATAGGACTTATTTATAGAAAAGATAAATATATGTGTGCTGCAACTCGAGAATTTATTAAACAATTGAAACTAACCGTACATTCTTTACAAAATTAAACGAACAAAAGAGATTATCCTATGAAGTCATTTCATAACGACCTAGTAGAATAATCTCTTTTCATAATGAAATAAAGTATTAACTATAAATTTTAGTGTACCTTTTTGGAAATTGGAATATATTTTGTGAAATAAGCCCCAACTAACAATAATACGATTGAAAATAGCACTGTCAACATACCGCCGAACTGAAACCAATATGCGAACAAATTAAAAATTGCAAGTGAAAAGAAACAAATTGAAGTTAATGCACTCTTCAATCCTTTTATTTCTGCTTTTTTTCTTTTTTGATACGCAATATACATGGAAACGGCTAAAAAAATGATAAAAACAATCATTAATAAAATGTTTAGCATCGGTAATCCCTCCAGTATAAATAACCTTCCTTCGGTGCTACCATATTACCCCATTTACCCTTTTGGAATCAATTTATTATTCTCTTCTCTCCAAAAATCAGTATAAGTTTTATTTTCAAAGTTCACATTCACCTCAGAAAAAGGAAGACTCCCTCCAACCTCCAACGAGTACCAGTCATTTAAAAGTGGAGACCCAAAACAAATATTCATTGTGCATTCATGCAAATCAAATAATACGGAATGTAAAGTTCCAAACCATTCTTCATAATTATGCACCGTCAGCCCGGCAGGATATTCTTTTTGTACTAATCCTTTTAAAGACGCTATACTCACTTGTTCATTTCGATTTAAATGTTCATACAATGTGTGATATCGGTTTGTAGATTGTTCTAATCTTCTACTATTCAGTTTTTGAATAGGTAAACTAATTGCATGGTTTGTTGATACGATAAAATCTTGGCTTTCCTCAACAATTGTGATTATTGATTTATATCCATCAAATATTTCAATACATACTGCATCTACAGGATCGGCTACTATTAGATTCATATTACTAGCAATTGGTATTTCTTCTATTAGTGACTTAGCCTCCTGCACATTTTTGCATTTCTCCAATAATACTCTAATGACCGCAAAACATTGTAAACCACTTACCGCTGGCTTTCTTAAACCCGCAATATTTCCAACCGGTTGACCACATGCTGAAAATGTAACAGATAATCCATGCTCGTTAACTCCTTCCGTTCGGCCAAAATATTGAGTAGAAAAGCCACTATGTGCATATGCACCTTCAACATGAGTCGAACAAAAACGCATATCATCTATTACTGGTGACAAATCATAGTTTCTTAATACATAAGTATGCTTTAAATCTGTCTTTTTAGGTAAAACAGCACAATGGCTACAACCTGCTTTTAATAGTGTTTGATAATAATACATCATATTTTCAGATGGAATTTTTAATACTTCACAAAACCCTTCAATCTCTTCATTAATTCCTGGACAATAATTATGTAATATGTTTCTAGATTCTGTCCAATGCTGATGCGATATTAAATTTTCTTTCTGTATAAATTGCGGAATAAGGTAAGGATGTTGTTTTACAAATTCCCCTTGTTGCTTACCGATTTCATAATGACTTCCTTTTAGCGATGAAAAATACCCCTTTACTTGATACATCTAATTCCCCCTTATTGAATTTATCCATATTGTACCAAATAAACTGTATTCATTCTTGATGTTTTTTACTGTCTTTCAAATCAAATACGGCTGGAATAAAGCGAACAGTTATAAAATAAAAACTAGGAAACTGTAATCTTTAACAGTTCCCTAGTTTCCTTCATACTAAATGATTCCCTCTTCCACCATCGTTTCTGCAATTTGCACCGAGTTCCACGCCGCACCTTTTAATAAATTATCGGAAACGATCCAAAGATGGAATCCGTTTGGTGTATCAGGATCTTTTCTAATTCTACCGACAAATGTATCTATTTTCCCTTCTGCGTATAATGGCATTGGATACAGCTGTTCACTAGGGTTATCCTGCAAAATAACACCTGGTGCATCAAACAATACTTCTTTAATTTCTGCAACAGTTGCTTCTTTTTCAAGCTCTATATAAACCGATTCTGAGTGACCTGATATAACTGGAACACGCACACAAGTAGCTGCCATTTTCAAGTTTGGGTCTTCTAAAATTTTCTTCGTTTCTTGTATCATCTTTACTTCTTCAAAGGTGAAATCATTATCCGTGAATATATCTACTTGAGGAAGTACATTAAATGCAATTGGATAATGTTTTTTATCTTTTTTCGCTGGTAATATAGTACTCTCCACTTCTTCACCTGCAAGTATTGACTTAGCCTGTTCTTTTAATTCTTGAATTGCATGAATACCAGAACCCGATACAGCCTGATAAGTGGAAACGATAATTCGTTCTAATCCGAATACTTTTCGTATTGGCTGAAGAGCTGTTACCATCTGTAATGCTGAACAATTCGGAACTGCTATTATCCCTTTATGTTCCTTTAAAGTGTGCGCATTCACTTCCGGAACAACGAGCGGTACATCATGTGCCATTCGGTATTTACTTGTGTTGTCAATGACGATGGCACCACTAGAGACAGCTTGATTTACAAATTGTCTAGAAACTTCTCCTCCAGCGCTAAAAAAGGCAATATCTACCCCTTCAAAGCTATTTATTTTTGCTTCTTGTATAATGATCTCTCGCCCTTTAAATTGTACTGTCTTACCAGCCGATCTTTTTGACGAAAGTAACGTAACTTCAGTTATATTAAACTTTGTTTCTTTTTCTAACAGTTCAATAATTTTCTGACCTACTGCACCCGTAGCCCCAACAACAGCTACATGATAGCCCTTTTCACTCATCTTTTCTCCTCCAATATTAAATGAATAAATATTTCTACAATTTCATTTTATAAGGAATTTAATCATTTGGAAAATTGAAATACGTGATATAATCATTCACAAATCATGATAATAAAAGAGGGATTGCTTATGGAAATGAGACATGTTAAAACATTTTGTGCGATTGTTAAGTATGGTAGTTTTTCTAAAGCTGCTCATGCATTAGGTTATGCGCAATCTACAGTTACAGCGCATATGAAAGCATTAGAGAACGATTTACATATTCCTCTTTTCGATCGGTTAGGAAAAAAAGTACTTCTTACAAAAGCAGGTCATCAATTTCATCCTTATGCTTTAGAGTTACTTGCAATTTATGAAAAGGCGCAAGAAATCCCTCAAAATACCGATCAATTAGAAGGTACATTGAGTATTACATCAAACGAATCATTAGCAGTATATCGTTTACCACAATTATTACGTACTTACAAACAGAAAAATCCGAAAGTAAATATCGTACTTGAAACAAACACAAATGAACAAGCATTACAAAAATTACGTGAAGGAGAAACAGACGTTGTCTTCATAATTGGAGAAAGTATAGAACATAATGATTTTATTACACGTACTTTTAGTAATGAAACATTTGGATGGATTTTACCTCCCCATTACTGTATACACTCTAACCCATTTTATTTATTAAAGGATACTCAGTTTATTTTTACCGAACAAAGCTGCGGTTATAGACCAATGGTAGATCGTTTTTTACGTCAAAGCGGGAATATTCCAGCTAAAACATTTGAAACGTCCAACGTTGAAGTTATTAAACAATCTGTTATGTGTGAGTTAGGAATTTCAATTCTTCCTTACATCGTTGTACAAGAAAGTTGTCAAAAAGAGCAACTCTGTTTTCAGCCTATTGAAACTCCAACAGTTATTCAAAGCCATGTAATCTATCATAAATCTAGATGGATTTCCCCTGTAGTACAGTCGTTTCTTTCACTATTAAAGGTTATGAAAGTATAAAATAATATGAAAGAAAACATGAGTTGAAATCCTTTAAAGAATATCAACCCACGTTTTCTTTACTACCACTTATATAGTCATCTTCTTTTTATTAGGTGATGTTTTTTCTTTAACTAGAACAAATATGATTGGAAGGACAAGTAAACTAGCAATTGCACAGATTGTTCCTAAAGAAAAAAACGGAAATCCATTACTTATGGCAAGTGACGCTACGCCAGAAGCAATAGTCATCCCAATATACATGGCAGAGCTATTTAATGCCATTATAGTCCCTCGCACAGCTGGTTTTAATTCTGAAATTAGTGCCGTTAATGATGCTTGTCCAAATCCAATAAATAAACTCCAAATAATATGTACAATAATTGCAATTACTAGATTTTCTGTGGAAAGCGAGAATAACATTACACTAATTGAGGATACAATGCTCGCAATGACTATAACACTCTTCTTTCCTATTTTATCAGCTAACTTCCCACCCAAAATGTTACCAGCTACACTACCAACTCCCGCCAAAAAGATTACAATACCTATTTTACCAACGGAAAGTCCAAAATTATCCCCATAATAAACACCTATGTATGAAAACATGCCGTGTAATCCAATTGTCCATAGAAAAGTTGCTAATAATGCAAATAAAACTGATATATTTACTACAGTCATTTTCAATGGTGCATCCACCGTTTCCGTTAAAGAAACATGCACATCCTCTCTCTCTTTTTCATTTCTTAATATGTGATTAATTAGTAATGTCAGAAATAAAGTTAAAAGTCCTATACTATAAAATGTCCATTGCCAATTTCCTATTTCAGATAAAAATGCGCCTATAGGTACTCCAATGACTGTTGAACCTATCATTGCTCCCATAATTGTTCCCATCGCTTTTCCTCTTGACTCATATGTAACTTTATCTCCCACTAATGCAAAAATACTTGGCATAATCATTGCACCAGATAAACCTGTTAGACCGCGAAATAATAAAAGAATTTCAAAATTCTTCGCTAATCCCGTACAAAATGTAGAAATAGAAAAAATAATAAACCCTATTATAATCATACGTTTCCTTCCAACTCTATCAGACATCATTCCAAATACGGGTGCAGTTATTCCATAACAAAGTGCATAAATAGTAATTAATAACCCTCCACTCCCATCAGGGATACTAATTGTTTCTGTAATTACTGGTAATAAAGGTGCCACTAATAATGAATCTAATCCAACAAAAAAAGCTACAATTGCCAAAATACGTATCATTGACTTTAACTCCATATATAACTCCCCTTTATTTCATATATGAAATAATTATTTATTATTATCCCTTCTTTAATTTTCACTGTACTAGTTTTTATTTCACATATGAAGTATTTATATAAATAAAAATGTAACAGAATGTTACATTTTTACTATATTTAATTCAAGTGCTTCTTCCACTTTAATAATAGAGCCTCTAAAAGCCCCTCTTCTTCTTTCGTAAAACAACCACAATTCTCTTTTAAAAAATCACTATATTGCACATCTACTTGCTTTTTCGTCTCTTCACCTTTTTTAGTTAAATATACGAGCGTTTCACGTTGATCATTCGGGTTCTTCTCTGTCATTACGTAACCATCACGCTTCATCCGTTGAATCATTGTCGTCATATTACTTGGAACACATCCCATGTTTTCAATTAACTTTGACATAGATACTTTCCCAGATTTTGCGAGTACTTGAATCACTCCAAATTGTACGTAACTTATATCATACTGTTCAATTGCTTTATCTAGATTTTTTTGGAGTAAATGATAAACATCACGAATATTACCGTAAAGCTCTCTGTTATTCATATGTAAGCCCCTCTAATTTATTTCATATATGAATCATATTCCCATTTATTTCTTGTGTCAACAAAAACACCTTTGTAATTATAACAACAAAGGTGTTTCAAAATCAGCATATCTCTTATTTATTAGCCTGTCCCCCACCTGCAATTAATTTACTACCTGAATATGTACCTTTTTGCATAAACACTTGATTAATTAACTCTTTTTGTTCCGCTTCTGACATTACTCCTTTTCCTTCTCCTAAATTCCCGCTTTGTAATTTCCAAATCTTATTATGATCCGCATCCATCTTTTCATATTTTCCTTGTTTCCATCTCTCTAAAATGTCTGCATATGTAGTTCCTTGTACTAGATCATTACTTTTTACAATATCAAGCAAACTTTCAATTCGTTCTTGTGTAATAAAAATATAACCCCATTTTTGATCAGCCTTCGTTTTTTGATGCGCCATTTCATGTAACGCTGTCTGTATTTTCTCATCTGTCCATTTAAAATTTTTATTAAAGCCGCTATTTGGTAATGAATGATTGCCATTTTCTAAAACCTTTGCATCTTCAGCTTTTACATTACTATCAGCCAGCACTTCTGCTGCCGGAGCAGCGGGTGATGCCTTTTTCGCAGCTGGTTTACTATTATTCAAATAATACAGCATACCATATGTTAAACCTACTCCGATTACCGCCATGCCAGCTATAATTCCAATTATTTTAAAGAATGTTTTCATCTTGCTTGTTTCCTCCCGCATATCTCATTCATAATATCTATTTATCAAAAACAGATGCAGCATCTCTTTTTTCGCTGCTTACTACAATTTTTTCATACTAGTCAACATAAACATAACTTTTACTTTCTAGAAATGTAGCAACTCCATCCTCATCGTTACTTTTAGCAATAACTTTAGCGACTGCCTTTAATTCCTCAACAGCGTTACTCATCGCTACACCAATCCCACACTTCTCTATCATTTCCATATCATTGTAGTCATCTCCAAAAGCAATAACTTCAGATACGTCTCGATTTAAGTGCTGTAGAACATATTGAATACTATTCCATTTTGAAACTTCTGCATGCATAATTTGACACAATGTCCCATCATCTGTAATGACTCCCCTGCATTCATCAGGCAATTCTTTAATGAATTCTTTGTTTATTGAACCTTTAGTACAAATAATTGCTTTAGAAGCTTTTTCAAAGTTCAAATCTCTTACATCCATAATTTCACATGGTACATTACCAAAATAATCAGTTACATCAAAATTGGAATACAACTTATCACCGATTTCAAGGCAAATTTCATGAAGATTATACTTGTTTGCTATTTCTATGATTTCTAAAATGTTATTTTTAGAAATCTTCATTTCATATAAAATATCATTCCCTTTTAGTACTAGAGCCCCGTTATAACAAATGATAATCTCACTCTTTAACACGTCGGGAATATACTGTTTTATAGCTCTTGGCGGCCTTGCTGTAGCAAAAATCAATTCGTCTCCATTATTTTTACATTCCCTTAAAATATTAATAGATTTCTCTGAAATTGTTTTATCACTTCTTAATAAAGTCCCATCAAGGTCTGAAATAATAATCTTTTTCATACTTATCTTTATTCTCCTTTCACAAATAATAATTCGAAATATTGGTTATTTTTTGGATCACCAGCGCTGCTGCGGATAGTTAATCTCAACTTTCTTTTTTTCTCAATTTAATTCCAAATATCATTTCCATTTGTTATATATTTTTTATTTCATGAAGTACATACATATTTCCTTATATTGTATTTCTTTTCTTTTAAAATTGAAAGATTATTCTGTCAAAAAAACACTATCTTTTCTAAATACTAATTCCACTCAAAGCATTTCATTTTAATTTTATAAAAATAAATGATAGCCTTATATTTAAAGGAGATGAATAAATATGAGTTTATTGCATAACGGTTTAACTTTTTTAAACTTTGATGATACGTATTTATTACAAAATAAACTACATTCTTATTCACATGAAGATATTGATTTTACTCATTTAGAACACGCAAATCTATATTGCGAAAACACTTCTTTAATGCATATAAAAAGAGCATTAAATCGTAGAAAGAATAAAGGAATTACTTTTATAGGTTCTGGAAATTATCATTATGTATCTTATTTATTATTAGAAGAAATAAACAAGCCTTTTACCCTTATACTATTTGATCATCATACTGATATGAACTTACAGGGAGCAAATGAACAAACTCTTATTTCCTGTGGATCTTGGGTATCATTTTCTCTTCGAAATAATGATAATTTAAAGAAAGTAATCATTATTGGGCCTTCTTCTCTTACAATTCATTCTAATGATTGTCCATACGTAGAAATTTTTCCAATTGATATATCACATGAAGTATCCATACATACAATACTTTCACATATTCATACAGAAACAATATATGTAAGCATTGATAAAGATGTTTTAGATCCAAAAGTTACTATTACCAATTGGGATCAAGGGCACATGAAATTATCTAGACTTTTACAATTTATTCATTCTCTAATTATGAATAAATCTATTTATGGTATTGATATTTGCGGTGAACTCCCAGTTTATCCTTCTCAACTTTTCTTACCTAAATATAAAAATGCTATTCAGAAAAATGAACAAGCAAACTTACAAATTTTAAAAACAATTTATGAAACGAACTTACATATTCAATATGCGTAAAAAGAACGAGTACCTTATAAGGTACTCGTTCTTTTTATGCACGCTTTTCTTTTAACCACTTCGTAATCGCATCTAACCTCGAAACATCAAAACGATTCTCTTCACACACATGTAAACTGTTTAAGTTATTTACAATTTCTAGTTCATTCGTTTTTACACTTTTCGCTTCAATTATTTTGCAGTAACCGTCTGTAACAGTATTTAAATTTTCATAATAACGTTGAAACGATTTTGATATATGTAAATGTTTTTCAAAATTTCTTCTTCTTTTTGTCTCATCAGATTCTTTCCGTTTTCTAAGTTCTTCATCATTCGTATATAAATAAAAATATTGATCAGGAAAACCAATTTCCCTATTAATCAGCTTTTCTTTATAAAAGTTTTCTATTAAAGATAATGGCTGATCAAATATTTCAAAATGGAAACACCAATTATAACTAAGCGGCTGATAAATGTCTCCATCAAGTATTATTAATTTATATTGCTCTGACTTCTGCATTGCTATTTTCCAGCGCTCTACTTGTTTTTCAAAATACCATGTTCTATGTTCATTTTTTGGTCTTTCAAATAATAAATTCACTTCAGGTATAATATAAGCACCATAATTCTTTTCTAACTCACGACACGTTGTGCTCTTACCAACCGCACTCGCTCCCTCAAACGCTATAATCCCCATAGTTTCTCCCTCTTTCATTAACTAAAATCTCTTTGTTTCGCTTTTCTCCCCCATAACTGTTTCCATAAAACAATTGAAGCGATGGAGAGCATTATAGTTGTAATGATACTCCCTTCAATTCCGAACGAGCCTCCATGAAGGAATTCCGATCCACTTGTTACAGGTTTAAAAAGTGGTGTAGAATACATTGTCATTCCACTAACTGCAAAACCAAATACGTTATATTGTGCCCAATTCCAAATGGAATGCCATGCGCATATCCCCCAAAGACTACTGTCTTTCAAAACGTAAAAAGCTGCAAACACACCAACTAATATTATATTCGATATTGAAAGAATTGTAATACCTGGATTTAGTAAATGAAGAAAACCAAATAAAAATGAAGTTACAACAATACCGATCCATATACGGCTTCTAACAGAAAGAACTGGAAATAACCAACCCCGAACAACAATTTCTTCTGTTGCACCTTGTACCAAAAAAGCAACTAAAGATCCCACAATTCCAAGTATAGCGGTTGGTGTAATGTGTTGCATTTGTAGTTGTACATTTCCAGTTAATAAAAGTAGCATGACTGGTATTGAAATAAAAACAAAACCTATTAATGCACCTCTTAAATATTTTCTTATCCACTGATTTCTCCAAAACCCAATGGATGAAATTGATCTTTTCTCTACAAATCTAATCCATAAAAAAACAAAAAATATAGCTCCGCCAAACGTCAATATCATTTCAATATCACTATAAATTGCTTTCATTAAAAGCGTTTCTGCTTTCGGTAAAAACAACATAAATAACATGAACAATTCACCTAAAGTTAAAAATACAATTGCAAGTATAACAGCGAATACTGGATGAACTTTTCTTCTTCCTTCTTTGGCTGCTTCAATTATTTTAAATTTATTGGACTGCAATATTCTCGCCTCCTTAACAAATACATCAACACTATTCTTATACTATATATCGATTCACTAATACAAATTTTCAATAAAAATGTTCTTAGTTTAGCATAAACCAAAATTAGGAATAATATATAAATAAAAGAGATGTTTTTGTGTCTTTTACCATCCTATTTCACACTGGTATTACCAGCACTTGCTATTTCCCACCATTTGTTGTAAGATAGTAATTAAGGTCAATTTAACAGTATATTTTCTTTGCATATTATCAAGTATCAATCAGGAACATTTTATATTCCTTATGGGTTTTTGATAATATGTGAAATTTTATTTTTCATTCAAATAAGGCCGAACATATTGTAATCTTTTTAATTTTTAGGAGGCATTACCATGACATTAACAGGTAAAGTAAAATGGTTTAACAGCGAAAAAGGTTTCGGTTTCATCGAAGTTGAAGGTGGCAACGACGTATTCGTTCACTTCTCAGCTATCACTGGCGACGGCTTCAAATCTCTTGACGAAGGTCAAGAAGTTAGCTTCGAAGTTGAAGACGGTAACCGTGGACCTCAAGCTAAAAACGTTGTAAAGCTATAATTCAAACAATAAAAAGGTTGTTACCAGCACGGTTAACAACCTTTTTAATATATAACTAAAATTTTTTACATAAAAGGAGTGGTTACATGTATCGCAATCGAAAGAACGATGTAGCAGAAGTACCACCAGAACAAACCCCTGTCTGGGAATGTGAAGCAGAGGATTGTTTAGGATGGATGAGAAAGAACTTTTCATTTGAAGAAGAGCCTAAATGCCCTTTATGTAAAAGTAGCATGAAAAGCGGAGAACGTTTATTACCTAAGTTAGGTTAATTTTTTACTTACCCCCTCTTATTTAAGAGGGGTTTTTTATTATAAATTTAAATCTTCAACATCCGTTCGAACTATAGAATACAATAATGCATCATGTTGCTTATTTCCTTGATGAATATATCCACGTAATAATCCTTCTTTATGAAAACCTATTTTACATAACATTTTACAAGAAGTAACATTTTCAGGGTATGTAATAGCACCAATTCTAAATAAGCCTAAATCTTGAAATCCATAACGAATAATTTCCCTGGCTGCTTCTGACGCATAACCATTCCCCCAATAACGAGGATGTAAGTCATATCCAATTTCAGATCGTTTACTCCATAATTGTAAATTATTTAATCCAATTGTACCTATTAAAGTATTTGTTTCTTTTAATACAATCCCCCATCGTATTGCCTTTTTCTCAAAGTAATTTTTTGAAAAAGATTCAATCATACGTGAAGCTTGTCCAAACTCTGTAAAAGAATTCATACCGTAATAACACGTTACCTCATCCAATGAAAAGATTTCATATATTTTTTGACAATAAGATTGTTCTATTTCAACTAAACGCAAACGTTCTGTTTCTAATATAGGAAATGCCATAGGATCACTCCTTTCTTTCTACTTATTCATTATAGCAGAAAACATATTTATAATTAGGAAAGTCCTCAATGTCCCATTAATCAAATATTTCAAGAGTAGCCTACCCTCTTAATTCAATACGAACTAAGAGTAACCCTTCTTGCATTTACATGATGCGAAAAATAAAGAGATGATCATAGTACATTGATCATCTCTTTATTCCCTATTTATTTGCAACTAATGCCCAATGACATGGAGCTGTTTGTCTCCAATTTATACTTGAAAAACCAGTTTCTCTAAGAAGTGTATCTAACTCATTCACAAATGGATATACTTCTGTACTATCCCACTTCCTCCCAATTCGTTCTCGCGCTTCATTTAATGCAAAATCAGATATGAACATAATATCTAAAAGAAGAAATTTCCCTTCTTTCTTCACTATTCTATAAACCTCTTCACAAGCTTTTTTCCTCTCTGAAGGTAACACCTCATGAAAACAAAAACTGGAAATAACTATATCAAAAGCTTCATCTGCTTGATTCGTATTTGTAAATGATCCTACCTCTAAATGATACATTGGATATTTCTCTTTACATGTTTCTAACATCTTTTCTGATACATCCACCCCTACTACACTCTCATTATTTTCACTCACTAATGAAGCAAATGCACCTGTTCCAATTCCAATATCAATAATTTTTTCTTTCTTATATAGTTGAATTATTTCTTCCGCTTCAATCAAACTATTGTTATATCCATATAATGGACCTGTTGCTTCTTGTAAATTTTCATCGTAAGTTTTTGCCCATTCGTCAAATAATTTTTGCGTTGCTTCAACAGTACGTAACAATCACATTCCCTCCTATTATCCTGTTCTTATCTTCATTTTTAAAAAGTAATTGTATTATTCTCATTGCCATCACTCCGTTCGAATTGATATACCTTACCATTTCGATTCCATACTCACTTTTCCCTTCTAAAACACCCCCCTACCCCATACATTTATGGTAAAATATAGTCAATACATTATTTTATTGTGGAGGTGTAAATTTCCTTTGTATATATTCATCAGCTTATCCCTCTTACTCATATTACTCATATTTTTATTCGCAAAAAAGTTCACTCCAAACTCATTCATGATGACTAGTTTTAAAGGCAATAGCTTTAAAACATTTTTAATCAGCATTTTAATCGCCGCTACTCTTTCTCTTTCATATGGAATCTATCACGCAGCAACATATCAACCTAAACATCTAGATATCACATTACAAAATCAAAACTTTACTGTTTTCGGTAACGTTGGAGAGCTTGGATATTTCTCAGAAGAATTACTAAAAAAAGATACAGAAGTTAAGCTACATTTTGCCTCTTGGAAACCAATGCAATTAAATAATCCAGAAATAATAGTAAACTATCCTTCAGGTAAACAGGAAACATGGAAACCGAACATAACATTACTTCCTGCCAATAAATTAAAAGAGAAACATGGTATAAAAGAGCTTTATCAACTCTCATCATATTCATTTAAAGAATCCGGTAATATAACATTAACGATTACTGAGAATCATACAACGAATAAAAAGATCTCAATTCAAGTAAAATAAATAAAATGTCCCTCCAATATAACGGAGGGACATTTTATTTATTTATTTATTTATTTATTTATTTATTTATTTATTTATGCTATATTAATTTGTCGGTTCATTTAATGTTGCAATGATTTCATCTGCAGTGTTCTTTCCATTTCCAATACACGCACCAATTCCGACACCGTAATATGAGGCACCCGCTAAGTATACATTAGGATATAGATCCGTCATTTTTTCTTGTAATGTTTGAACTGCTTGATTATGTTCTAAATGATATTTCGGCATTAAATCTTTCCATTTTGTCACTTCAACTACTTCTGGTTCACCTTTAATTCCGAGACTCTTTTCAATATCATATAAAGCGACTCGTACTAATTCTTCTTCATTATAATTTTTAATCGTTTCATATACCGGATTCGTACTCTTATAAAACATTCTCACTAATAGCTTTTGGTTTCCAGATGTATGTTTCCACTTCCGACTTGTCCATGTACAAGCATCACAATGTAAATCACTGTTTTCTGTTACGATAAATCCTGTGCCGTCCGCTGGTAATTGTTCATCTAGTATGTCAAACCCTAAGTAAATACTTATAAGTGATGAATTTTTAAATGTATGAAACTGCTCGTTTAACTCATTAGACTGTAATAAAGTTTCTGCGATATCATGCGGAGTTGCTAAAACAACATAATCAGCTTGGATTGATTCGTGATTTGCAAAGGAGACTTCATAGCGATTACCTTGTTTACTTACAGCTGTCGTTACAACACCCTTCTTAACAACCGTCTCAGTCAGCACTTCTTCTAAACGATCAATAATCGTAGATAATCCACCTTTAAATGATACGAACTTTTTATTTCCTGCTGATTGAAACTGCTTTTTATTCTCTTCAAAACCTTTAATAATACTTCCATATTTATTTTTATAATCCAGTAAATACGGTAGTGTAGACGCCATAGTAAGCTCATTCAATTTACCAGAATATACACCTGAAAGCACCGGAGCAATTTGTCTTTCTACTAACTCTTTCCCTAAAAAGCTTTCTAAAAATACAGCAAGAGAAGTATCCTTCGTAAACTCTTTATTTTTCGTTATGAAATCTTTTAAAGCAACAATTTTCCCCTTCGTTGATACTAGCGTACTGCTAAACAACGATCGGGCACTCATCGGTATCCCAAATATAGTATCAGAAGGAATTGGATGTAAAATATTATCAGAATATATGTAAGAAATACCCGTTTCATTATATACCATTTCTTCTTCTAAATTTAAATCTTTTATAAGCGGCATGACATGTTCATTACGAGCAACGATAGAATCTGCTCCGGATTCCATAATAAAATCCTTTTCTTCTACACTATGGATTTTCCCACCTAAGTACTCTTCTTTTTCTACAAGGATTAAATTTAAATCTATATTATAATCCTTTTTTAATTTTTCTAAATAAAACATAGTAGAAAGTCCCGTTATACCTCCACCGATGACAACAACTGTTTTCATATGTATTGCGCTCCTAACCGATACAATTAATAATTCCTTTATTATTATACCCAAAAGTCCTTATATTCGACTAGCAACTTGCGCATTCTGTAAGAAATTAGACAATATATCCGAATAAATTTTCGGTTGATCATTATGTACTAAATGACCGGCAAACGGAATAACGGCAATATGAATATTTCCGTTTAATTGTTTGAACGTTGTAGCAGCTGTAACTTCATCTTCTGAATCTCCCCCAGCAATACAGAGTGTAGGTATTTGAAGATTCGCTACATCACCAGTTTCATCGAAAGGATACCAATCTTTAACTTGCCACGATTCAAGCAATGCTTTCCAATCACTTTTTTCATGAATTTGATTCATATACGTTATAACTTCTTCATTTTTCATCAATTGCTGATGACACTTCGCTTCATACTCCAGAGACTCTTCCCAATTATCCCTCTTAACTGGAAATATACCTGAAAAAGTTAATGTTCTCACTTTCTCTGGATACTTTTTTGCAAATAATAAAGCGACTAATCCTCCTAGTGAAACACCAGCTATATGACATCTATCAATTTGTAGATGCTCTAACGTATCATATAAATCCTTTGCAGAACGTAGGAAATAATTCTCCAATGTCCCCCCTGATTTTCCATGCCCTCTTAAATCAGGGCGAATGACTTGATAATTTTGTTCTCGAAAAAATGCTACCTGCTCTTCATATTCTACTAAACCTGTCATACCACCAGAATGTAAAAGTACGATTGGTTCTCCTTCTCCTGAAATGTACGTATGTAATATCATGCATCCGCCTCCTCTAAAACAGAATATTCCATCTATTATTAGTATATAGAATATACATCTGAATTTCCAAATAAAAAAGAACTATAACATTTTCACATCATGTCATAGTTCTTCCTATTTTAAAAACATAAAGTAATTAATTAATTTGTCTATTTCTTGACTTAATGCCAATACTTTTTCATGTTGAATTCCGTAATCTGATACTAAATATAAAAGTTCTTCTTTCTTTATTTCAATTACTTTTTCCAATTTCACTAATTCCATGTCGTTTTACTTCTCTCTCCAATACTAAAATGTATGTATTTTAGTATAGCCTATTTACATAATTAGTAAAAGTAAAATACTCATGTAAAATCTTACATATTTTAAAATAATATACTAACAACAAATAAATTTATATTTTTGTACCTTAATACAGACCATTAGGCTTCATTACGTATTCATAACAAATCGGAATTTCTCTAAAGTTATATCTTTATATTTTGGAGCCCTCTTAATATGATCAAAGTAACTATATGAGAATTTAAAGACATGTCCAAAATCCCAATCAATTGACAAGCCACCTTTTAAAACAGTTTTATTTTCCATCTTTCTATCCCCCATAAAAAAATCACTTTATACTCATCCTAAAGATGGCGTCAATACAAATAAAATATGATTGGATTCGTCACTTTTATTCAAAAAACGATGTTTCACATTTGGCGGGATACGTACAACATCTCCTTCTTCTAAGAAGTACTCTTTGCCTTCTAACTCCACATAAACTTCTCCTTTCATAACAACAGCAATTTCTTCTTTATCTTCATGTGAATAGTGATTTTCCGTTGTATTTGCTTGTTTATTTAGGTCCATCATTAACATTTCAATACGCGCTTTCATAAAATCAGGTGTTAATACATCGTATACGATGTGATCGTTATTTTCTCGATATACTTTCTTTCTATCTTTCTTCTTAGAAATGAGTGAATCTGTATCAATCTCATTAATAAATAGTGTAAATAACGGTACATTTAACGCTTTCGCTATTAATTCCAATACACTTAACGAGGGATTCGCATGTCCTCGTTCAATTTGACTAATTAATGAAGTACTAATTCCTGCATAATCCGCAAATTCGCGAATTGTCATCTTATTTTTCTTACGATAACTTAATACAGTTTGTCCAAGCCTATCATGTATCATAGTAAATCCTTCCTTCGTCCATCATAATATATATTTCATCGCTTTTGTGCTGACTTACTAAACAAAGGCAAATAATCCTTTTCTATCGTCTCCTAGACTTATATACTTACCTTTGTACATTTTATCGTATTTAGTTCATTATAATAGACAATCTATCGGAGGGACAAACTTTGAAATCACCTATTCTTTCATATTGCATCTTATTTTTCGGTGTATTCGCCTTATCAACTTCAGCGATTTTTGTAAAATTGGCAGATGCTCCTGCAACTATCATTGCTTTTTATCGATTATTTTTCGCTGCATTAATTCTGTTGCCATTATTACTTTTTAATCGAAACAATCGAAACGAACTAAAAACAATAACAAGAAGACAATGGGGATTCGGATTCATTTCTGGGCTATTTTTAGCTGCACATTATGTACTATGGTTTGAATCGTTACAATATACTTCTGTAGCAAGTTCTACAGTTATCGTAACGTTACAACCTTTATTCTCAATGATTGGTGGTTATTTTTTATTCAAGGAAAGGTTTACGAGAGGCGCGATTATCGGTTGCCTCATCGCTATTTCAGGAAGTATCGTTATCGGATGGCAAGACTTCCAAATTAGCGGGGAAGCCTTATACGGAGATATTTTAGCGTTTATTGCGGCCGGAATTATTACTGCTTATTTTTTCATTAGCCAATATGTTCGTAAAGATTTGTCACTTATACCGTATTCGCTCATTAGTTATGGAAGTAGCGCCTGTTTTCTTGGTATATTTGCTTATATGAAACACGAATCTTTTATCCATTACTCTACACAAACTTGGCTATGCTTTATTGGTTTGGCGTTTATTGCTACGATTTTAGGGCAAACGATTTTTAATTGGTTATTAAAATGGATGAGTGCTACTGTAATCTCCATGAGCATTTTAGGAGAAACAATTGGGACTTGTATACTAGCGTACTTTATATTAAATGAGACTATTTCTTTACAACAAGGACTAGGCATTACAGTTATTTTTATTGGTCTTGCATTATTTTTATTACAACCAAATTCTAATAAAAAAGCATGACATTATACTGTCATGCTTTCACTATCCATTATGTACAATTAAACCATCAGGTCTAAAACGACTCATCATAATTTCATTAATAAACTTTCCGTGAGCTTTCAAATTTCCTATCTTTACTCCCTCTTCTACAAATCCGAATTTTTCATATAGAGTTTTCGCTTTAGGATTCGTTTCTAAAACACCTAGTTCTACTCTCTCTAACATTAACCAATTATCAGCCAAATCAAGCATTTTTGTAAGAAGAGCTTTTCCAATGCCTTTATTATGATATTCACTATCTACCCCGATAAACAAATCACCCGAATGAGATCTACGTCCAGGACTTTGGGTTAACCCAACAAATCCTACAACTTCCCCATCATACTCTGCGACAAATTCAAATTGATTTGGTGCTAAATTTCGAATTCTATTTTCCATCGCATCTACACGCATGCTAGGTAAGAAAATCATATAAGGTAAAACGTCATCTTGTATGCATATACGGTGAATCGCTCTGGCATCTTGTATTTCTACTGCTCTTACTTTGATCGTCATATTTTCTTCCCTCCATATTCTTAACCATACATATATTCATATTCATTCTAGCCTCCTGCATGAAACCCCTTCTCTCCTTTATTTCTTTATGTTATTTTTATATAATTATTTCGGCATAATATTAGCTTTACGAACAAACTTATCTACATTAACCGGTTAACTTTTTACTTTATTATATAATGCAAGCAGCTTTTCCATTGGAATACCATTTACTTTCATACCGGCTATATCACAATTTTCTATTTCAATATTCTTCAAGTTACTATTATGTATTACACTACCTTGTAAATCACAATTATCAAATAAAATAGGTTCCTTCTCATCTCCAAGACTTGTATCTTTAAATTGAACTCCACCTAAAGTCACCAAACTAAATTTACTGCCAGAAAGATTTAAATCTGCATATGAAGAACTTCTAAAATTAATATTTCTAAACTTGGATTGACTTACATTACAATTGCTCATATTCATATTCCTTATATTGCTGCCAACAAATGAACTATTTTTTAAATTTACTTGATAATACTCGGTATTTTCCAAGTTACAGTTTTCATATTGGCTATTTTTCATGTCTTCATTTTTAAATACACTTTCTTTGTTTGAGCTCGTTCCTATTCTTTTCACGTAACAATACTCATCTTCTGATTCAAAAATTGTTTGGTAACCCATCTTTTTATAAAAATGGTGATTATTAATTTGTCTACTCGATGTTTCGAGATCCCAAATCCTTATGCTTGGATATTCCGCTTCTATTAATTTAATAACATTTGATCCAATTCCTTTCCCTTGATAAACAGGCTCTACAAAAATACGATCAATTCGGCCATATGATTTACCTGAGATCGTAACTATAATTCCCCCGATTATTTTTCCATCCATTATCACTTTGTAACAATTCAATTCTTCGATTGAATATCTCATCATTTCTACTGAAGAATACCCTGGTGGTTGGATGTTATAGTCAATAACATCACCTTGACCGTATAGCCATCGTTTTGCTTCTTCATCAAATGTTCTTGTCATTATTTCTGTTAACTTTTCTGCATCTAAAATTGTAGCTTTTTCTATAGATATTATTGTCATTTTTGTTTTCCCCTTTATTGTTACAAGCTAATAACCTTTGCGAACGAAATAATTATCAATTCACTTTTGTTTTTAAAGTTTTTCCCATTATTATATATGGAACATCATTTGTACTTGGGTGAAATGGCTCCAATATATTTACCCACTCTAATCTTTCATATAACGAACGCGCTTTTTCATTGTTTATTTGTGTTGTTAAAACACTCGTTCTATTTAAAATCCCTTTTAGTAGTTCATTATGTAATTTCGTTCCAAGACCTTCATTTTGATGTTGTGGATGAACTGCTAACTCTACAAATTCAAAACAATCTTGTAACCACTCTTCTACTTGCTCTAGATTTAACGCTTCTCTCATTAATTGATTATAGTACTGTCCTTCTAATGAACGATAACCATAAGTAAAACCAACCACTTCATTTTCATCATTTATTGCTACTATACCTTTAAAATCTGCATATTCTACATGTCTTTTCATTCGCTCAATCATCTCATTGAAATTTGTTTTCTCAAATGCTTTACAATACACTTTTGCCATATTCTCAATTAGAATCTCTTCTTTTTCAATACTTACGAACTTCACTTTACTATCCCCTATTAAATCATTTAAAATTTTAGCTGATTGAAAATAAAAAAAATTAAAACAATACCTCTCTTACTATTAAACTACAAATAAACCTATATTTTCCACTTTTACTTATTATTAATGAATAAAAAAGAGACCATGCAATATAAACATGATCTCTTCTATTATTTATTTTCACTTGTATATAATTAAAAATTAGTTTTTATTTTAGGAGGCTAATTTCCTTGCTTTCACCATAATTGTTCACTCCTAACAGTTTACATTTCACTCTAATTGTTTATTTAATTATATAACATCTATAAGAATCCATTCACATATTTCTGGAAATCCATCCACATACTATAAATAAATCAAATGAAATTTGGAGGATTCATACATGAATAACAAAAATGTAAATAAAAAAGAAAATGTTATCGAAAACGCTACACCTATTCAAAATAATACTACTGCCAATCTTACTATCGAAGAGCAAGCAATGAACGGCTTATATGGAATGCCAGAAACCGCTATTGAAGATGCTGATCATGCTGCATCTGATGATTTGACTTCAAAAAATTAATTACATTGAAAGAGCCAAGGAAAGTATCCTTGGCTTTTTCAACTACGCATCCACTTTTTGTATCTCTTCACTCTTCCTTGAAAGTTTTCCTGGCCAAAAAGCAAAACGGCCTAAAACGACTGTGATTGCCGGTACAAGTAGTGGTCTTACAATAAACGTATCTAGTAATACACCAATTGCTGTTACAATACCAAATTGAACGAGCACTTGAATTGGAAGTGTTCCTAATACAGCAAAAGTTCCAGCTAAAATTAAACCTGCGGATGTAATGACACTACCTGTTTGTATAACGCCATTTTTTACTGCATCCAAATGATTTTGTGTCTTTTTGTTTTTCCATATTTCTGAAACCATAAAGATATTATAATCTTCACCTAAAGCAACTAGAAATACAAATGCGTATAACGGTATTGCACCTTGAATGGCCGGTGCTCCCATACCGAAGTGAAGTAATATCCATCCGGCTCCTAATGCAGAGAAAAATGATAAAACAACAGTTACAATTAAATAAATCATCGCGACAATTGATCGTAAGTAAACAAGTAATAATAAAGCTATAATACTAATCATTACTGGAATAATAACCGCTTCATCACGTTCTGTAATTTGCTTTGTATCATATAATGAAGCCGTTTCTCCGCCAATCCATAGTCGATCTTCTGCATTACTAACCCCAGCATCTTTTAATACTTTTTCTACACGAGTTTTCAATTTAGGGATTTGATCTAATGCTTCAATTGAGTATGGATTTTCAGCTAAAGAAACCTCATACATTTTAATTTGCTTATTTTCTTTCCCCTCTTTTGGCTCTTTCACTGTTTTTACGAAAGAGAATTTCTCTAGTTCTTGTTTAATAGGAAGCTCTTTTCCTTTCGTATCAACGACAACTTTTACTGGCGCTAATTCACCAGCTGAAAAATGATCACTAATTAACGTAAACCCTTCGCGTGAAGGCATATCCTTTGGAAACGATTCTAATAGGTCATATGTGTATTGAATACGTGGTACAAATGAAGCCAATCCACCTAATACAAATACAGTAAGCATAATGATTGTCCACGGTCTTCGTACTACAACATCTCCAAGTTTGTTACTAAAGGCGCCTTTTGATTTTTTAACTTTTACGACTCTCTTTTTCTTTCTAGTAAATTCCTCATTCATCGAAGTTGTTCTCGGTATAAATGGGAAGAATGCGGCTCTACCGAAAATTAATAATAAAGCTGGTAAAATTGTTAAAGCAGCGATTCCCATAATGAATACAGCAACACTAAATGGTACTGCAAATCGATGAAAGGCACCATAATGAGCAAGCAATAATGTGCCTAATCCAAGTACAACAGTTAATGCACTCATTATTATAGCCCCACCAGAAGCTTTAATTGCAAGTTGCAGCGCCTTATATTTGCTTTCTTCTTCTAACAAGTACTCCCGATATCTCGAAATTAAAAATAGACAATAATCCGTTCCAGCACCAAACAATAGTACTGTCATAATTGATATCGCTTGGGCATCTACTTTAATCCATCCGTGATCAGCTAAAAAACCGAGTGTAGGACTAATAACACCGTATGCAAAGCCAACAACAAGTAAAGGTAAAATTGCTAAAATTGGTGAACGGTACAGTAAAATTAATAGAACCAATACGAGAAGTACAGTAGCAACTAACAATTTCACATCTGCTTGACTAAATAAACTAACTGCATCTGTTTGAATGCCTACTGGTCCAGATAATCGAACATGTAATCCAGAATCACTTATTTTTTGTTTAAATGGATCTACATCCACCTTACTATTCACTATCTTTCTTAAATCATCAAGATTTCCTTTTAATATATCTGTTCCAGCTGACTTGTTAAAAAATACCGGTGTAACAAATGATGTACCATCTTTTGATGCACTTTTTGATAATACTTGTTCCGGGATCGTATCAAATGGTGGTAACGTTGATTGTTCCTTTAAAGGACTAGCTTTTAACTCTTTATACACATCTTGTATAAGTTTATAATCTTGTGACTGTAATCCACCATCCCTATACCATACTACTAACAACGGATTCCCCGCATTATTCGGAAACTCTTTTTTCATAAGTGCTTCCGCTTGCTGCGACATAGCTGTTTCAGGTAAATTTTTCGGGTTCGGTTCTTTCGTACTATTTACTTGTGGTAACGTAAATGAAAGTAATAACGTAATAAGAATCCATACCGATAAAGTGATCCATTGCGTATTTTTCCCTGCTACAAGCCTCCCTAACATATGTAACGGATGCTTTTTCATAAAAAACCCACCTTCCTTTTTTCCTCCACTATTAATTATATATACTGGTCGGTTAATTAATCAAGAATGAATAAAAATTATGTTATAATTATCTAAACAATACATGTCAGGAGCGAATGGATTTGGAACAAAAACAACGCCCTCTTGGAAGGCCTCGTCAAAATAAAAATACAAAATCTACAAAAGAAACCATTTTAGAAGTTGCAACTCGGTTATTTCTTACTCAAAATTATCAAGTCGTTTCTATGGAGGAAGTAGCAAAAGTTTGTGGTGTTACGAAAGCAACCGTCTACTATTACTATTCAACAAAAGCAGATTTATTTACCGCTACTATGATTCAAATGATGGTACGTATACGTGAGAATATGTCTCAAATACTCTCTACAAACAATACTTTAGAAGAGAGATTATTAAACTTTGCTAAAGTTTACTTACATGCCACAATGGATATCGATATGAAAAATTTTATGAAAGATGCAAAATTGTCGTTATCTGAAGAACAATTGAAGGAATTAAAAAAAGCTGAAGATAGCATGTATGAAGTGTTAGAAAAAGCACTCGCTAAAGCGATGCAATTTGGAGAAATCCAAAAAGGAAACCCTAAATTTGCCGCTCATGCATTCGTATCTTTATTATCAATTGGGAATTTTAAAGATGAAAATGACAATCCTATTCTTACAAATATAGATGAATTAGCACAAGAAATCGTTTCTTTTTATTGGAACGGATTAGGACGTTAAAATTACATGGGTTTCCTTTAATAAAAAAGCATGTTTGTATTTCTTCAAACATGCTTTTTTATCATTTAAGTGTTTTATGTATATACCAACAATTAGACTACACTTTAGCATCCATTATTAAAAAATTATTATCTTTACCTTTTACAAATTTTGAAGTTGAATCTTTATATTCCCCTTACTTAATCCCCCGTGGTAACAAACTACAGATTCAATATCTAGATTTAAATACTTCTTCAAAGACTGCCGTGCTTCCATAATATTTAAAGTTGTTGGAGCATGAACTCCTCCTAACACTCCATTCACACTATACATCGAGTCTCCAGCGACAAGAATTTTGCTTGGTTTCAAATATAAACTAATATGCCCTGGAGTATGCCCTGGAGTATGGAGAATTAGTATCCCACCGCAATACGGAAGTTCTTGCCCGTCAATCACTGTGTCACTCACTTTTCCTTTTGGTGGATTCTCTACATGTACATCTTTCAATAAAGGTAAATCTCCCTCAATATATGGCTTATCTAACTCGTGCGCATATACTTTAATATCGCTTACACCATTCTCCAATACATTAGGAAGGCTACCTATATGATCTATATCCTGGTGTGTCAAAATCACAACTTTTACCTTATCAACAGATACCCCAACTCTCTCCATCTCTACTTGTATATCTTCGAATTGTCCAGGGAAACCAGTATCTATTAAAACTGCCATTTCATCATTCCATAAAAGAATTGGGTGAATGATAAATTCTTGAAATTCGAGTTGTAACATTTCTACCCCTTTTGCAATCTCCATACAGCAATTCTCCTTTATAATGAAGTTTGAAAATATGTACGAGTAAACTGAAAATATAAAGCACCGCTATCTCATAATATGTTTTGTCATCCCAATAGAGAATGCTTCAAACCCTATAGATTCATAATAAGATTGCAATTTTTCCACACACATAAGTTGCGGAATAACCTTGTTTTGTTCGCAGTGATGGATTAATCGTTTCACTATGTCTTTTCCAATACCAATATACTGATACTCCGGCATTACACATACACCACAAATAACGCCTGTTATTACTCCATCGGATATAACACGCCCCATCCCAATTAATTGTTCCTCTTTAAATGCATATATTGCATACCAACTTTGTTTACACATTTGTTCTAATTCATTCACTGTTAATTTAAGAGAATTCCATCCTAAAGATTCATATAAAGCTAATAATTCATTAAATTTTGTAGGATGTTCACTTGTGTAGTGTATACTATTTTTCATGTAAATACTCCTTATTCTATAGTTTGTTAATGTTCCATAAAATGCCCCTTATGAAAATTGCGATTGACGTGAAAATAACTAGAACAAACTTCAATAAGAAAAATAGAATTCCTTCTCAACATAAAATAAAAAGAAGTTATCTCACTTGAGATAACTTCTTTTATATAAGACTCTCATTATATTATTAACCAAAAATTATACAACTACATACGATAAGCACAAACAAAACTAATAAACCATTTGAGAAATAACCCATTGAATACTACCCCTTTATTAAATTATGTAAAAGATTTTATCATAAAATGATTTACAACTTAATAACTGAAAAAGACATTGTATTCATTAGTTACGTATATTTAGTAATATTTTAATTTCTAGTCATATTCTCCTTACTTTATTGTACTAGAAACTAAAAAGAATTCTCTTTCCCTTTTCATCCCTCAACTAAAATTCAATAATACAAATTTCGAAATGTTAATATATGATAAAATAAATTTAACAACACTTTACTTACAATAATAAGGGGGCCTGCTCATGAAGGCGAATCTAGGAACAATAAAAGAACACTTAAACAGTGAAGAAGATATTCTTTCTACACTCTACTGCGTAATAAATTTTGGTTATATCAGTAGATCTGGCATTTTAGCTGCTACAAATAAAAGATTATTGTTCTGTTCTGATGCTATGTTTGGAAAAGGACTAAAATGGGAATTCAAATATACTGAAATAGAAGATTTCAGTCATACGGATGGGGTTGTATTAGAGATGTCTGCAATTCCCTTTATCAAAAAAATAACCATGAACCATGGAGACGATTTTATTGTCTTTGATAATTTTTCAAGCCCACAAAACGTACAATCCTTTTTTAAGTTGGTTCAATCCAAGCAATAAACCTATCAAGACTCTTACATATACCATATTCTTTGACACGGTAAAGCTTATAGAATGTAAAAAGAGGGTTGCATTTGCACCCCTCTTTTTATATGTCACTGTTTTACTTTAAAATCTCTTTTTCACACATAGCTCTACTTATATTTTTTTGACTCATAATACCTTCTTAATTTTCATAATGTTTTCACCTAACTAAACGTATGATTTAGATTATCTTCATTATGCATGCTACAATCTTTCAATAGACCACATTTAACATTATATAATTTTTATAATTAGATAATACAAATTTATTTACGCTACTTTTACAGCTTTATTCTTCAAAATAAACTTTGCAAATAAGAAACGCACAAGTGGCCCCATAATAATTAATTGTAATGGATAAGCCATAATGAAATTTTTAATAAAAATTGTAAAATATATTGAAACAAATGAATCCCCTTGTAGCCCACCATGTAAATGCATCATAGTCATTCCGAAAAATGACATAAAGAACACCATTCCGATTACCATTGCTGTCGCCATCGCAACTATAATATTTATTTTCTTCGATTTATCAAACGGTAGCATGAATACAATTTTTTTCGCACAAGGTCCAACGATACATATTTCAATTAATAGCGCAATAATAAATCCAATTAGTAGTTCTAATGCAATCTCCTTAATATGAATTGGCCCTCCTGATCCATTCGTTAGTAAATTGTAAAACGTCATTACGATAACCATCCCAAGGCACATCATCATACCAAATTGGAGGTTTTCCTTTCTTGTTGTTGGCAAAATTCATCATCCTTTCTCTTTGAGTCTTTGTCATTATATCGATATTGGAAACCTCTTCGTAAGTGAACATTTTGTGAACAAATTTAAAACGTTTTCATATATTTTCTTTGCTTTCAACTCAAATTCTCACTTTTACTTATAAAGGTTTTATATATTTCAATGTTGAATTACTAAATTGAAACATTACTACTAGGAGGAGAACCATGAATGAACAAGAATTTTTCGTATATCATATCGTAACAAGGAAAAAAATGAAGATTGGACAAAGCATTCAATTTAATAAAAATCAAACTAATACGCTATTCCACTTCTTTTTTGAAAGAAAACATTTAAATTCTAATGGTAAAGATTCTATACAAATTTTAAAAGAACATTATACAAATGAAGAATTACATATAAAGAATGAAAATGCTACAGTCGTTATGAATTACATGGATCAAACAATTAGAGCCATTAGAGAAACGATTGTGGAAATGGTTAGGCTGCAAGAATATCCTGATTATCCATCAAGATTGTCTTGTTTATATGCTGCTAAAAGCTATGAAGATGCTTTAAAATGGAAAGCATTATTTGATTCTTACAATCGAGAAGTTTTGCAGATTGTTAAACTACGAGTAATCGGAAGTTCTTTTGAAGGTGACGGGAATCTTTTACCGAAAGAAGATGCTATTCCTTTTTCTCAAAAAATGGAACAAGCTAGAGAATATTGGAAAGGAAATGTGAATAACGAACTCCCTGAGCTACTCATTAATGGCGAAATTGAAGTAGTCGAAATTATTGATGACTTTTCCTCAATGCATGTTTAATTTCTAACTAAATCAAATAGGATGGAGATTACAATGATGAAAAAAGTGTACTTCAATCATGATGGTGGTGTAGATGATTTAATTTCACTATTTTTATTACTTCAGATGGATAATGTCAAACTTACAGGTGTTTCAGTTATCCCTGCTGATTGCTATTTGGAACCAGCAATATCTGCAAGTCGCAAAATTATTGATCGCTTCAGCAAAGAATATATTGAAGTAGCCGCATCAAATTCCCGTGCGAAAAATCCATTTCCAAAAGACTGGCGGATGCATGCATTTTATGTAGATGCTTTACCAATTTTAAATGAGGCTGGAAAAGTTATAACACCTGTAGCAGCAAAGTCTGCACATCATCACTTAATAGAAACGCTTCTACAAACGGAAGGAAAAACAACTTTATTATTTACGGGACCCCTAACTGACCTTGCTCGTGCATTATATGAAGCTCCCATAGTCGAAGATAAAATTGAACGTCTCGTTTGGATGGGTGGTACATTTCTTACCGCAGGCAATGTACATGAACCAGAGCATGACGGAACAGCTGAGTGGAATTCATTTTGGGACCCTGAAGCAGTGGCTCGTGTATGGGAATCAAAAATTGAAATCGACTTAGTGACACTAGAAAGTACAAACCAAGTTCCATTAACTATAGACATACGTGAACGTTGGGCAAAAGAACGAAATTATATTGGTATAGATTTCCTTGGCCAATGCTATGCGATGGTTCCTCCCCTCGTTCACTTTTCAACGAACTCTACTTACTACTTGTGGGATGTACTAACAACTGCGCTTGTCGGAAACACTAACCTCGCAAAAACTCAAACGATTAATAGTATCGTTCATACATACGGACCAAGCCAGGGGCGTACAGTGGAATTTGATGGTGGGCGACCTGTAAATGTAGTATATGATGTAAACCACAATGGATTTTTCAACTATATAACTGAATTAGCAAAGAAGGCTTCTACTTGAACCACTATCTATACGAAAAACACATAGAATGACACCCCTCCAGACAATGATTCCCCATTTAGAATTTGGTTGAAACTACATATTTAAGTATTGAAAAGAGTATTGAATTAAATTTCAATACTCTTTTTGTGCAATTTAATTATATTGGATTCATGTCGTGTCTTATTGATTATTCATTTCATAACCATTTACAAAAAACGTTATTGTTTCTAATTCATCTTCATTTAATTCTCTATCTATGTCTCGTTTATACGCTTCCTTTATCTTCCCTTCATCGCCTTTATGTATTTCAGTATAAGTTCCTACTGTTTTTAACATACGAATCTCTTGTAAAAACTCCTCTCGATTTATCGCTTCCCCATGAGAGAGAATATATGTCTCAGCATCAAATTTTTCTAATTCATCTATTAATGCAAACGTTCTTTTCGTCGTATAGTTCCACTTCGAAGAAAAAATATCTGCATATATACAGTCTCCTAAAAACAATATCTTTTCTTCTTTTATGTACATAACAACTGAATCATGTGCATGATCTCCGCCCACATGTTTTAACACGCAGGTCACCTCACCAAGGTCTAATTCAATTTGATCCTGGAACGTTAAGGTTGGAAGAATAATTTTAATATTTCTCGCTTTTTCTTCAAACTCTTTTTTGATGCAATCCGCACAAAATGCAATTTCCGTACCCTCTTTTACGCGTGCGTCCAACGCTTCATCTGTCCATTCATAAGATACTATTGCCTGCATTTCTTTTTTCGTTTCAGCGTGTGAAATAGTTAATGCATTCTGTAATACAGATAATCCAAAAATATGATCCCAATGCCAATGCGTTAGTGCTACAAAATCAGGATTCGATACATTTTTTTCTTTTAACATTTCTAAAAATAATTGTGCATGTTCCTCTGAATTCCCTGCATCGATCATTAATGTTTTTTCTTTTCCAATGACCATTCCTAATATAGGTCTATCTGTTTCAGAAACTGGTGTCATATACCAAAATGAGTTTCCTATTTTTTTAATTTGTTGCATAACCAATTCCCCTTTTCATTTTCTCACTTAAATTTAATATATAAATTATAACGAATCACTACTTTTTTCTCTATAATCAAACACAATTACTTGGACTAATCTAACTTTCCTTTTCGTAAGCTAAAAATAAGGTGGAAGAATCGGAGTGTGATACGATGGAACGATTATGGATTCCTATGATAGTTACATTTTTTTCATTTGGTGGCTTATTATTAGGCGGTGCTGTTGGCATTGCTACGCGCCAGCTAATTGAAGAAAAAATGCATCGTTTATATGCATTATGTGGCGGAATTTTACTTGGACTCTTACTACTTGAAATTATTCCTGAAACATTTTCAAGTTATGAAATGATTGGACCTATACTTGGTATGGCTATCGGTATTTTAATTATGAGCTTATTAGATAACTATTGTCACCATCCAATGATACATACAAAAGATCAACAAGCATGGCAAACTTTCCTTTTTCTCTCTTTCGCTATATTTATTCATAATTTGCCGAGTGGATTTGCTTTAGGTACTGCTTTTATTAATCATGCTGACTCTGCCATACCTTTTTTAATAGCAATCGTCGTTCACCATATTCCTGAAGGCTTAGCATTAATTATCCCCTTTCTATTTACAAAACATAAATATATTTCCTTTTTATTAACAACTTTATTACTATCTCTTATTCTCGGTACCGGTACAGTTTTTGGCATTTTAATGGAAGGAAAAGCGCTTCATTTACAAGGACTCATTATGGGAAGTGCTATCGGTTCACTTGGCTATGTCACAATTCATGAAATGCTTTGGAAAGCAAAGAAGCAGCTCTCTTTCCTTTCATTTTTAACATGGGCATCTAGTGGATTTTTACTAATAACAGTATTTACACTATTCGCTGGTCATCATTAAAGATAATAATATTATCATTTGTATATTTTTCCTTTTTCTCCAAAACATAATAGTATCTACCTAATTATAAGGAGGAACAATTATGTTTGGAAAAACAGCCGGTGAAGCATTAGTTGATTTATTAATTGACTGGGGCGTAGAACACATATACGGTATGCCTGGAGATTCCATCAATTCTATCATTGAAGCTTTAAGAAAAAAACAAGATAAAATTAAATTCATTCAAGTTCGCCACGAAGAAGCTGGTGCATTAGCAGCGGCTGCCTATGCGAAATTAACAGGAAAACTTGGCGTTTGTATGGCAATTGCAGGACCTGGTGCTATTCATTTATTAAATGGTTTATATGATGCGAAACTCGATAAAGCCCCTGTTCTAGCAATTTCAGGTCAAGTAGAAACCGATTTACTCGGAACGGATTTTTTCCAAGAAGTAAATTTAGAAAGAATGTTTGATGATGTCGCGGTTTATAACCAGCGTATTATGTCAGCAGAGCAACTACCTGCCGTAGTGAATCAAGCAATTCGAATGGCTTATACGAAAAAAGGTGTATCCGTTCTTACAATTCCAGATGATGTCCCGAAATTCGAAGTAAAAAATGGTGCTCGTATTACAAATACTTCTTTTACTTTGCCTGAGTTGTTTCCACAAAAAGAAGATTTAGATGCAGCAAAACTCGCAATAAATGCAGCGACAAAACCTGTTATTTTAGCTGGTAAAGGAGCAAAACATGCGAGAGAATCTTTACTTGCATTTGCAGAACATATTGGTGCTCCAATCGTACTTACATTACCAGCTAAAGGCGTTATTCCAGATGAACACCCTCTTTGTATTGGTGGATTAGGATTAATCGGAACGAAACCTTCTTATGAAGCAATGAAGCATGCAGATACTTTAATTATGGTTGGTACTTCTTATCCGTTCACCGGTTTCTTACCTGAAAAAGCTAAGACAATTCATATCGATACAGATCCTGCCCAAATTGGGAAACGTTATGCGACAGATATTGGTTTAGCTGGTGATGCTGAAAAAACTTTACGATGGTTAATTGAAAATGTTGAAGAACACACAGACCATTCCTTCTTAGAACATTACCAAGACATGATGAAAAAGTGGGAAGAAAAATTACACGATCAAGAAGAAGACTCTTCCATTCCAATTAAACCACAACGCGTTATGCATGCTCTGCAGCAAGTAGCACATGATGACGCAATTCTATCAGTCGATGTCGGAAATGTAACAGTATGGACAGCAAGGCACTTCCGTATGACAAATCAACAATTTATCATTTCTAGCTGGCTCGCAACACTTGGTTGCGGTTTACCTGGTGCTCTTGCTGGAAAAATTGCATTCCCGGATAAACAAGTATTTGCAGTTTGTGGTGACGGTGGTTTTGGAATGACAATGAACGACTTCGTAACAGCTGTTAAATATAAACTACCAATTGTTGTCGTCGTATTAAACAATAATAAAATTGCGATGATTAAATTCGAGCAAGAAGTCATGGGTAATATCGAATTCGAAACAGACTTAACGAACCCTGATTTTGCAAAATATGCAGAGGCGTGTGGAGGTATCGGATACCGCGTTGAACATATAGATGAATTACTCCCAGCTTTTGAAAACGCAGTAAAACAAAACAAACCATGTATTATCGATGTAGTTGTAGATGCTAACGAAGCACCAATGCCAGCAAAAATCACATTTGGTCAAGCTGCTGGTTATACGAAGCATATGATAAAAGAATTATTTGAAGAAGGTAAGATTGATTTACCACCACTATAAACAGAAAAAGATAGCTGAAAACAAGTTGCTTTCAGCTATCTTTTTATTTTTGTATCTCTCTATAAAAAGAAAAGTCATTCGTAGTTGGTTGTACTTGTTTCTCTGCTTGCACTTCTCTACCTTTCCGCTCTGGCCTTCTCGTATTTCCTAACTTAATCGCATCTTGCATACTATTACTAACTAGATTTCCTGCGAGAATTGTCATACTATAAAAAGCAATCGGTATAAGTACAATCCATGTATGTGTAGTTAAATGGCGGAAGTTTTGACCAATTAGGCCAGTCCATTCTTTTGTTACACTATCTGGATCCATTCCACTGAAGGTTATTGTTCCGCCAAAAAATAATTGTAACAAACCAAGATGTAAAAGAAGTAATAACGTACTTACAAATTGTTGTGCTACTAATAAAAGAAATGGTGGTAACATATGAGGCCATATATGGCGCTTCAACCTCTGCCACTTACTACCGCCGAGCACAGTGGCTGCCAACATAAATTCTTCTTTCTTAATACGTTTTACTTCTTGCGCTACATACAACATCACTGTTGGTACAGCGAGACATACAAGAACTATAATTTGAAATGCCACACGCAAATATAACGGCACAACTTCTGCTCCACTATCAAACGTTAATACTTCATTTAACATAAAATAAGAAATCATAACCATCGGTACAATACTAAAAGGATCAAAAAAGGATGAAATAACTGGAAAAGAGCGTTTACCATACATACCAAGAAGTAAACCAATTCCCCCTCCAACTATAACTCGTAAAATCGCTATAATTATACTTGCACCAACTGTCCATTTTGCACCTTCTATTATTAATTGAACAAGGTCACGACCTTTCACATCACTTCCAAACCAAAATTTACTTGATGGTGCAAATGGAGCTGCCTCTAGTTCCCCTTTTTCGTTATACATCATCGTAAGTTCACGAATATTCCCATCAAAAAACAACGTATATCCAATACTAACAATCATTAGTGCACTCAAAAAAGTAATACCTATCCAAAATCTCACATCTCTTTTTACAACTTGCCACATGTTACACACGCTCCTTTATAACATTTTGTAAGAACGTATGTAATAAACGAAATAGTATAAAAAGCGGTACGTATAATATAATTAAGCTCACTGTAAATATTTCTAATTTCGAATTTTCTTTTACAAAAACAAACATGCCGTACGTATTAAATATCCATTCAATAATATATAGATTTGATAACATAAATAAAATATTTGTTTTTGCATAATAGATCGTTGTTAACAAAACATTTCTTGAAATATGATGTGTTAAAATATGTCTTAAACTAAGCCCTTTACTTTTAGCAAACAAGCTATAATCTTTCTCTAATTCTTCTTTAAACCGTAATAACAACAGTTTAATAAACAATAATGTTGTTGGTATTTTGAGACTCCCACGACTAAAGTCGCAAGCCCTAATTCCTTACGGATTGACGGGTGGGATTCTTGAATGACTAAACGTTCGCAGTCCATTTCTGTTTTGAACAGACTTCAAGATGAGGGCATCTCATTGCCCCTCCTAAGACAGTGCGTATAGCATCTTAGGCTGATTGACTGTTACCATCAATCACAGTTGCGTAGCGAATATTCATCGCCCCAACAATATCACGATGTTTCTCAAATCCACATCGGCACTTGTATTTTCTGTCTGGTACTTTGTTCTTTTCAGAACATTTCGGACATGTTTGACTTGTATAAGCAGGGTTCACATATTCTACCTTAATACCAACTAAATTCGCTTTGTATTCAATGAATTGTGCTAAACGATAAAATGACCAAGTGTGTAGATTTTTCTCGTTTTTACGGCTTGTTCTTGCCGTCTGTCTAATATTCGTTAGTTGTTCTAAACGAATAACAGAAATGTTATTATCGGTTGCAAAGTCAATGATTTCACGACTTACTTTGTGGTCTTGGTCTTGCATCCATCTTTGTTCTTTATCATCAAGTTGTCGAATGGCATTTAATTTCTTATTTTCACCTAACTTCTTACGAACACTACGAAACTTACGTTTCATATATTTGTTTTGTCTACCATTGCCGAAGAAACGAACTTTATCATCGTCTGTGATGGCTACCGCAGGGACTTTAAGACCTAAATCTACCCCTAAAATCTTCGTTCCTGTTTTTTCATTTGTAGGAATCGTGACAGATATTTGAGCAATCCACTTATTAGATTTCTTCGTGATACGAAGTGTACCTAACTTGTGTGTTAACAAATTAAAATTGCGATTATATTTATCCGTTAATAAAGCACGAACCTTTAAGCGAGTTGATTTTCCATTTACCATGAGTGGAACTGAAATGTGCGTGAAGTCAAACGAATAGTTTTGATTGTTCCATACACAAACAGGTCTCTTTAGAATCGGAATAACTTTGTATTTACTTTTTTTCACCTTTGTAGAAAACACACTTTTAGCGTCTCTAATTGCTTGGTTCTTCACTGCGCTTGGAAGATTAGCTTCAACATCTTTTGTACTTTTCTTAGTGCTCTTCTTCGCTTCAGCCATTTCAGATACAAGTGTATTAATGACTTTGATATACTCAGAGCTACTTTGTTCCAATAACTGAATTTGTTCTTTTGTTGGAAGCAATTTAACTTTGACTGTGATTGTTTGTGACACAATTTTCACCCCCTCGTCTTTTGATTTTCAACATACTGTTTAATTGTCTCAGTCGATACATTTCCAGCAGTAGAAACAAAATAGGAACGTGTCCATAGACTTGACAAGTGTTGAAGATGAGGAAACTCTCCTCTCAAACGCTTCGGCTTCGATGTCACTCCTTTAATTTTCGCCATTGTGTCAGCAGGACTAAGCGTTGGTAGTGTATGTAAGAACAAGTGAACGTGGTCTTTGTCGCATTCCATTGCGACAATAGCAACATCCATTTCTCCGCATATTTCTTGAACCAACTCTTTGAAACGTTCTTCTACTTTTGTGTTAAGAAAAATCTTTCTTCTGTATCGCGGGCAAAACACAAAATGGTAGTTAATTAATGACACAGTTGTTTTGGTTCTTCTATAATCATGTATCATATTCACATTGTATCAGTTTTACTTTTAAACTACACCACAAAAGATACCAATATTTTGGATACTTAAAGTACCACAAACTTAGCGATTTTTAGTGGTACTCCGTATCCAACCTCACTTTCATCCCATGCCTAAAGGCGATGGGCTTTCCCGTTCGGAAAGGGCTGTAATTTTTTTAAAGTGTCATTTTGATATATATATACTTGATCCCTTCTTGAAACTCTGTTATTAACATTTTCAAATTAACTTCTTTCCATTTTGTTATACCGTTTGGCAAACGCACTTTTTCTGGAATGGAGATTGTTTGAATTAAAATACCACTCATAATAAAAGTGAGCGTATTTACTAAAATACTCCCGTATATTCCAAAAGTCCAGTACACCATCGTTGCAATTCCTACACCAAACAAAGCATACAAACTATTCACCATTTGATTCACACCTGCTGCTGCACCGTATTGGTCTGATTCAACTACTCCCTGTATCATCGATTGTTCTGCTGGAGAGAAAAATTGTATACACGCATTTTCCAAAAATAAAAATATAAAGACAAGTATAATCATCCCGTAATAAAGCGAAATTAGGATTCCAATATTACAGAGCGAGCAACATATGTTACTTACTGTACATATACGTTGTCTATCAAATCGATCCACTACTGTTCCTACCAATAGAAAAAAGATTAATGCAGGTAACGCAATCATAATTTGCGTCATTGTTGCGTAAACTGGTTGTTTTCCGTATTGATCTAACAAGTAAAACATTAAAGAAATTCCAGCAATCATAGAACCGAGTCGCTCTAAAATATTTGCTAGAAAAAAGCGTGCATACACTTTGTTGCGAAATAACTGTAGCATTTCTTTCATCCTTCGTATCCTTTCTCTCGACAAAATAGTATTATTTTAGTCATTTCTCGGAAGTTATATTATATTTTTCGACCATTATCCAATATTTTCCCCCTGTATAGAGAACATTATGAAAAAAGCCCTTGTTTTCAAACAAGGACTCTTTTCATAAACTATTTAGCTACTTCTTCTTTCGGCATTACCATTCCTTTATACAATTGAACAGTTATCCAGTAATAGATGAAATAAATGACTAAGAAAATCCCAATTGGCACCCACACTTTTACAAACGGGTCAACTAATATAAAACTAAATAAGTTAAGCCCTACTAACACGTGAGAAATACCAATGATTGCTGGGAAGATAAATAAATATGAAATTTCTTTATATATACTTTTCGTTAACATACTACGTCTCACACCGATTTTTCGTAACATTTCATAACGGCGTACATCACGAGAAGCACCTGTTAATATTTTGAACATAAGGGAACTTGCCATCATTGCTAAAAATGCAATTCCGAGGAAAAATCCCATAAACATTGTTCCACTCATGAAGCTGTTCATAAATTGATAAATTGTCATTTTCGTAAATAAGTCTACTTTTGTACCTGTTGTTTTTTCAATTTGTTCTTTTTGTCTCTTATCTATTTCGATCAACAACGGTTTATACTTTTTCATATCATCTACTTTTGCTAATGTTACAGTGTGTTCTGTTCCTTGAATTCCTTTATAATGTGCTTCATCTGCAATTCTTACAGGTTTTCCGTTAAATTGATTATGTGTAATTTGTATTTCTCTTACAATTGCATCTTCCCAATCTCTCGGCATACGAGGGAATTTTGCTGATTCAGGAGCCTCTAAAGCAGAATATACAGGTTCAGTTAAAGGTTCAGTCACACGTTTACGAACAGGCTCTTTTAAAGTTTTTGTATCAAAGTGGTCTGAAACAAGTGGCGGTTTCGCAGTTAAATCGTTACGTAAGTAATAAACCGCTTCTCCATCTACTTTATACTTGTACTGGCTTTCTTCCACAATTTCCATTTCTTTTAATGCAGCTGTATCTTGTTCATTTGGATCATGAATTACGACATCATATACACGTGAGAAGTCTGTCATAATACCTACATTTTTTTGGAATGCCATACCTGCAGTCATAGCACCTGCGCCTAATGCAATTAACATTGCTACAGTACCTAATACTCTCGATAAGCTATTTACTCGAAAGCGTAGCTGTGCATATGTAAAACTATTTAAGCCCGTTTCATTTCGTTTTTTATTCCCTTTAATTTTCATCACAAAAAATGGGAGCAATGAACTAAAGATAAAATATGTTCCAAGCGTTGTAACGATTGTCGCTATTATAAAACCCAATTCAGCATATATTTTTACGTTAATCATAAAATAGTACCCTGTACTTACTAGTAATACACCAAGTACAGTCATTATAATGATGCGAGTTTTACTTTTCTTCACTTCATCTAGTGTTTCATCTTCACGTATTAATTCTAATTCTGTTTTACGTAATAAACGGATGCTATTCATTAAACCAGTAATAAAAAATAATATTAAGAAGAATATAGCTGTAACTATAATTGCTGGTGTATATACAGATGAATAACTACCCTTTGCTGAAATTTCCATACCATTCATTAAAAAGTTTCCTGCTACACTTGCAAGTAACATCCCTACTAAAATCCCGATAATAATACTAACAATACCCATACCGAATGTTTCAATAAATAATAATTGTGCTACTTTTTTCTTTTTCGCACCAAGCATCATGTACATACCGAGTTCTTTTCTTCTTAACGTGAGTAAGAAAGAATTGGCATATATAATATAAAATACTGTAATGAAAGATAATAGTATTGCACCTACCCAGAATACGAGTCTTATACTACTAATAAGACTATTATCTTTCGTAAATTCACTATTCATCGCCATCGTTTGGAACATGTAAAAAATACTAATACTAATAACGAGACCGATAAGTAAAACCATATAATCTTTTAACATTTTTTTCATACTATGACGTGATAATTTGAATAACATAGTCTCTCCCCCCTACTTAGACTCAGCAGCTGAGCCCATATGAGCGAGCACACCTAAAATGTCTTGATAGAAACTTTCTCGCGTTCCTTGACGCTTTAATTCTTTATATAGAAGACCATCTTGAATAAATAATATACGCTCACAATAACTCGCACTAAATGCATCGTGTGTAACCATCAAAATACTTACATTATGATTTTCATGTAAATCTTGCATCGCTTCTAATAAGCTTTTTGCGTTTTTACTATCAAGTGCTCCTGTCGGTTCATCTGCTAATACGATTGCTGGATTATGTACTAAAGCTCGTGCTGCCGCTGTTCTTTGCTTTTGTCCACCAGAAACAGCAGTTGGATATTTTGTTAAAATTTCAGTAATTCCTAATTTCTTCGCAACTTCGTCCACCTTTCCAGTAATTTCACTTGAAGGTACGCCTTGCAGAGAAAGTGGTAAAGCGATATTTTCATAAATTGATAAGTTTTCAAGTAAGTTAAAATCTTGAAAGATGAATCCTAATTTTTGAGATCGAAAATCTGATAATGCATTCCCCTTCATAGAAGTAATATTTGTACCAGCTATTGTCACACTGCCACCTGTCGCTTGATCCAATGTACTAATCACATTCAGTAAAGTCGTCTTTCCAGATCCAGAAGGACCCATAATCCCTACAAATTCCCCTTCTTTAATACTTAATGACACACCCCTTAATGCTTTTGACTGATTCTCATTTCTTTTCCCATACGTTTTTTCTACACTTTCTACAGTAACTACATTTGTTGACATCTCTTTCACTCCATCCCTTTTGTATAAATTTAATTTCTCACACATTTCTTATCTTTTTCTCATGTAAATTCTTAAGAATTTTTTAATTCTTCAAACTAAAAAGGTTATACAGATAACATGAACCTATTTCCTACTTCATATTCTCATCTTTCTACAACTCGTTCCTTCGATTTCGCTTACATTTACCTTACATTTTTGTAAGGTAAAAAAGAAAACACACCATTATGAATTGGTGTGTTTTCTCTTTAAACTCTATTTCCGATTATTTATTTCCTCTTTCATACTTTCCACAAATCCATTTAGTTCAACAACTTCTGACTTTTCTTCCCCATATTTACGTACATTTACAGCTCCGTTTTCCATTTCCTTATCCCCAATAACAAGAACATAAGGAACTTTTTGCATTTGTGCTTCTCTAATTTTATATCCTAATTTTTCATCTCGTACATCTCGTTCGACACGAACACCAGCTTGTGCTAATTTATCCGCAATCTCATCTGCGTATTGTACATGGACTGCATTCGAAACTGGAATAATTTTCACTTGAACTGGTGCCACCCATGCCGGGAATGCACCACCAAAGTGCTCAATTAATATTGCTAAAAATCGGTCTAAAGATCCTAATACTGCCCTATGAATGACAACTGGTCTTCTCTTTTCATTCTTCTCATCTATATAATTTAAGTCAAACTTTTCGGGCATTTGGAAATCTAGCTGGATTGTTCCGCACTGATGACTTCTATTTAAAGCATCTTTAATATGGAAGTCAATTTTCGGTCCGTAAAATGCACCGTCACCTTCATTTAGTCTATATTTATAATTCAATGAATGTAATACATTTGCTAACGCCGCTTCTGCTTGTTCCCACAACTTATCATCACCCATTGAATCTTCTGGACGAGTAGAAAGTTCTACTTCATATTCAAATCCAAAAGTTTTATATACATAATCGATTTGCGCCATTACAGATTTGATTTCATCTTCAATTTGTTCTGGAGTTACAAATAAATGTGCATCATCTTGGCAGAAAGTACGTACTCTTAATAATCCGTTTAACGCCCCACTAAATTCATGGCGATGTACTTGACCAAACTCACACATACGAATCGGTAATTCGCGATAAGAATGCAATTTATTTTTGAACATTAACATATGACCTGGGCAGTTCATTGGTTTTAATGCAAAACTTTTATTATCCACTTCTGAGAAATACATATTATCTTTATAATGTCCCCAGTGCCCTGATCTTTCCCATACTTCTTGGTTCATCATGAATGGAGTGCGTACTTCTTGATAATTATATTCTTTTTGAATTTCTCTTAAAAAAGCTTCTAATTCATTACGAATAATTTGACCTTTCGGTAAATAAAACGGCATTCCCGGAGCCTCTTCAGAAAACATAAATAACTCAAGCTCACTCCCTAATTTACGATGATTTCTTTTTGCTGCTTCTTCAACGAAATGTAAATACTCTTCTAATTCTTTCTGGGAAGAGAATGCAACACCATATATGCGCTGAAGCACTTGATTGTTACTATCTCCTCGCCAATATGCACCGGAAACGTGAGTTAATTGAAAGGCTTTCAAATAACCTGTAGATGGTAAATGTGGTCCTCTACATAAATCTACAAATTCACCTTGCTTATATAGTGTTACACTTTCCTCACTAGGAATTGCTTCTAAAAGTTCTAATTTCAAGCGATCGTTCATTTCTTGAAATAGTTTTGCTGCTTCTTCTCGAGAAACCTCAACTCGTTCTATTTTTAGATTTTCTTTTATAATATTTTTCATTTCTATTTCGATTTTTCGTAAGTCTTCTACGTTTACACTACTTGGAAGGTCCATATCATAATAAAATCCATTTTCAATAACCGGTCCTACACCAAGGTTTACATTACCATAAATTCTTTTTATAGCTTGTGCTAAAATATGTGCCGCAGAGTGCCTTGCAATTTCTACACCTTCATTTGAATCTATAGTAATGATTTCTACTTCCGCATTTCCCTCAATATTACGGCGCAAATCATATAACCCATCATTTACTTTCCCCGCGACTGCTTTCTTTTTTAAACTATTGCTAATGGATCCCGCAATTTCTTCTAAAGTAATTCCTTTTACAAATTCTTTCACACTACCATCTGGAAATTTAATTTCAATCATTTGTTCTTTCATTTTTCATCTCTCCATTTCATAATAAAAAGCACACTCATCCCTAAAATAGGGACGAGCGTGCTTATACCCGTGGTTCCACCCAGATTCCCATCATAAAAAACATAATGGCTTCATTTACGGTAACGTCGTTTACACGGCACTAGATACTTCATTTCCCCAGTGCAGCTCTAAGGTGGTAAGTTATTTTTCTGCGTTAGGAAGTTCTCAGCTTTCCTTCCTTCTCTGTATAACCGGGGAAAATAACTCGTGTCCTTTTCTTCGCTTATTATGAAATTGAATGCAAAAAAGCATATTCATCCCTAAAATAGGGACGAATATGCTTATATCCGTGGTTCCACCCAGATTCCCATCACAAAAAACATAATGGCTTCTTTTGCGATAACGTCGCTTACACGGCACTAGATACTTCGTTTCCCTAGTGCAGCTCTAAGGTGGTAAGTTATTTTTCTGCGTTAGGAAGTTCTCAGCTTTCCTTCCTTCTCTGTATAACCGGGGAAAATAACTCGTGTCCTTTTCTTTGCTTTTTTAAATACATCCATTAATTGTTATTTACTATATCTTATTCATTTTATTTTTGCAAGTGTTTGGAAAAGATTTTTTATTTAATAAAAAAAGAAACCAAAAAATGTTTTTGGTTTCTCCTTCTCAATTTTACCACTCTTGTGGTTCGTAATTTAAGTCTGCAAATAGACGGCGTTTCTCTTTCTTCGTTAAATCTCTCCACTGTCCAACTGGTAAATTATTTAATTCAATATTCATAATTCTCGTACGTTTTAACGTATATACTTGATACCCTAAAGCTTCACACATACGGCGAATTTGACGATTCAATCCTTGTGTTAAAATAATTTTGAACTCATATTTTGATAACTGTGTGATCTCACAAGGAAGTGTTTTTGTACCTAGAATTTTAACACCCGCTGCCATTTTTTCTAAGAAATCAGGTGTAATTGGCTTATCTACTGAAACGATATATTCTTTCTCATGTTTGTTTTCAGCACGTAAAATTTCATTAACAATATCACCATCATTCGTTAACAAAATTAAACCATCTGAATCTTTATCAAGACGTCCAATGTGACTAATTCGTAATGGATGATTCACTAGATCGATAATATTACCTTTTACTGATTTTTCACTCGTACATGTAATACCTACTGGTTTATTTAAAGCGATATATACGTGATCTCGAGCAATACGAAGTTGCTCTCCATTTACGCGTACATCATCACCTGGATTCACTTGGTCACCAATTTTTGCAACCTTACCGTTAATAATTACTCTTCTCTCATTAATTAATTTATCTGCTCCGCGTCGAGACGCTTTTCCAGCTTCACTAATAAATTTATTGATACGCAAATTAGGCACATCCTTTTCTAAAAAAATTTCAAGCTCACACTGCTTCTACCGTACAATACAAAAGGGTAAGCCTCCTATTATAACTTAAATATATTAACATGAAAGGGCATATAACGTCTTCTATTAATTACTTATTTATAAGAAAATATCTTTATTATACATTCATTTATGCACTTTTTCCGTGCTTAATATACAAACCATTCTTCCTTACATACAACTTGTTTACCTCTCATATCTTCTATATCTTCATGAATATTAGCTAGTTTATACAACTCAGGGAAAATCTCTTCTACATAATTTTGATGTGCCATTCCATCTTTCCAATAAGTTAACACGATGTAACGATTTTCATTTTGTAAAGACTTCCCAACTACCCCACCTAGCATCCCTTTTATATTTTTCATTCCTTTATTCCAAATTGTTTCTTGTTTATGTAAAAATTGCTTTTCTTTTTCTTCCTTTACATCACATACAGCCGCCCTTACGAAGGATTCTTCTGTAACAACGTCTTTCAAAGGCACTTCTGCTATATCATACAATGTTTGAAATAATTCGATTTCACATGAAAGAAACGTATCCTCTTGATTACTATTTAAATAAATTGTATCGTGAGCACCATTCATAAATGATTGATATGCATTTCTATCTTCCCATAAAGTAAATACACATGCCTCATTTTCATGCCACCCACCAAATTGTCCATGAAATCCATCTAGATGCTGTATATCACGCCATTTTTCTTGTGCTTTTGAAAACAATTCCTTTTTCTCTTCTTCTACCTTACAATAGATTGTTTTTAGTAGCATATCTAATTCCCCCTTATCTTACATTCCATTTCTCATCTGCAATACTTTCTACTTTTCCCCTAAACGAACATTATTTTTACTCTCTATTTCTTCAGCTCTTATATGTATTAAAGAGGACCATTTCATCTCGTATCCTTGTTCAACACGCATATTTATCTTTTCTGTTCCAAACAACGATACTTTAAAAGATACGCTGTTAAACATCCATTTGAACTTCCTGTTGCCACGTCTTTCGGAATCCCATAATAGTCTGCAAAATCACGAACACTTAGATCACCTATTTGTTTACATAACATAATTATATCCTTCTAGTTATCTATAGTATTCAAAAAAGCATCCGCTCTTTCTATCAGCCATTCACCAAACGTACTTAAAAATAATAAAATTTCATTTATATCATTTATCGGTTCAATTATATATTGTAATGCCTTTCTCATATTTTTTTCTTGTTCGGGAAAATGCTTACTAAATAATTCATAGGCAGGATATAAGTCTCTGGAGTAAAGTCCTTCTCTCTCAATTGTCAATGCTAGACCTGACCTGATTATTATTTTCATAATCCAACGGCAACAATCCACAATATCATCCACGCCTTTATTATGAATTAATTCTTCGCGTGCTTGTCCAATTTGTTTCCGCAATTGAATAAGGTGTTCATAGGCTAACTCCTCACTTACTTTATATTTAGGTAAAGACAATGTTACATCTTGACCAAATATACATACTCCATGTGTCTGTATCATAAAGCTTATAAAAGAAAAACTCTTGGAATTTATCACTTCTTTTTCACTGTAAAAACTCAATTCCACTCCTGTTATACAACTAAACTTTTGCAAACTTTGAACTTCTAGTTTCTTTCGCCAGCTTAAGTCTATTAATTTAGGATTCTTTCGTACTACTATAATTACATCTATATCTGCAATTCCTTCAATTCCAATCCCTCTTGGAATTGAGCCTCTTATATAAACACTGTGTAAATCATCCTGTAGCAATTCACAACAAGTATTTTTTATTTCTTGTATTACCTCCATAAATATAGGTTGAACTTTTTCAATATGTGCATCATTTATAATATATCCTTCATCATCAGTAGGACAAAAACGACCTATCTTTTTTATATTTGGCAATTTATTATCTCATCTCCATACTAAATATTATTTTATTCTATACACATAGTAATTATAATTTAAATAATTCGGAATTAAAAATCAAAAGAGATAGAAAGTAAACAATCCTACAATATCATTCACTTCCTCTCTCTTTTATTATCAATTATTTTTCAAATATATAATACGTAATTTCTCCTGGGTAATGTAATATCTTTACCTTTCTTTCCACTTTTTAAAACTAACAGTATACCCGCTTTCCCCTCCGCTCCACTTACCAGTGTAATAAGCATTACACTCATATATTTATACTCCTCTTCCTTATCATCATTAATATGAATTACTGACATTAGCACTGGAAAATCTTTAATGTTAGATTCTTTATTCATAAATATGAATGCAATTAAACCAACTAATAATACAGTCATTGAAATATTTGAACCTAGTTTTCTTCTATTCATTTTCACTAAAACTCTTATTTTCTCTACTTCAAACAACATTATTGTTATATATTATAATTATAAGTTTTTAAATTTTGGAGGCGTTACATATTGCAGAAATTACTTTTTACTAAATGGACAGTTGTTATTTCTATTTTCATCATTTTCGGTACAATTTTCTACGTTACTAATGGTAAAAATAACAACGAAAAAGCAACTGTAGAAACAGCGGATACAACAACTTTCAAAACTAAATTGCAACCTAAAATTAATGAATTGACTACTAATTATAATGACATCATCGAAAAAGATTGGTTGCCTGCTTGGGAAGAAATTAACACGAACGGAGATTCAGTAAATAGAGATAAACTATTAGTTACAATGAATGCTGTTTCCAAACAATATGAAAATATTTTGAACGAAATAGACACTTTGAAAATTAAAGAAAATATATCGGAAGTACAAATACAAGAACAACTAGTTTATTTCACAACTGAGTTTAAAGCTGCTTCTAAATTTATGAAAAACGCGGCAGATTTAATTATAGACGGAGATAGTAACTCTACTCCAAACAGTGCAACAATTGAAAATACGAAACATGCTTTAGGGCTTGCAGATCAACATATTGTCATCGCTTTATCTACTTTAACTGAAATTGAAGAGAAATTAGGACTTTCGAAAAAATAGAATTCTTTACTATTTTAAAATAAAAAATGATTGCATTTCACTAATTGTATATCTATAATGTTTTTATTGATCTTATACACATTCAATGCGTATAGGTTATTAATTTTATAATTCGGATGAACCATTCAGGAGAAGGTCTATTGATCTACCGACGGGGCAAAAAGTTGTTAACCGACTTTGAAACTCTCAGGTCTTGTTTACAAGTAGAACTGCATGGGGACGAATCTCTGGAGAGACTCCCTCTCGCTTTATATAGCGTAGAGGAAAACGAGCACCGAAGGAGCAAATCCGCTACTATAGCGGATAATCTCTCAGGTAAAAGGACAGAGACAAGCGAAAGAAAATGCCGATTTGTATCGGTTTATTTTTCTATCCCTTGTTTCTCCAGAGACCATTTCATTTACTTGAAGTGGTTTTTATTTTTTCTAAAAAAGGAGAATAAAGATGGAGACAGTAAGTAAAGTATTAGAACAAATCAATCACTATGTGTGGGGATTACCAACGTTGTTGTTACTCGTTGGTACTGGTATTATTCTCACAGTGCGTTTAAAAGGTTTACAGTTTAGTAAACTATTATACGCTCACAAACTAGCTTTTAAAAAATCAGAAGATACATCTTCCTCTGGAGATATTAGCCACTTCCAAGCACTTATGACAGCTATGGCGGCAACGATTGGTATGGGAAATATAGCTGGTGTTGCAACCGCTGTGACGATTGGTGGGCCTGGTGCAATCTTTTGGATGTGGATTACTGCTTTATTCGGTATGGCAACAAAATATGCCGAAGCAATTCTTGCGGTGAAATACCGTGTTAGTAATGAAAATGGCGAATATTCAGGTGGACCTATGTACTATTTAGAACGTGGTTTAGGTAAGAAATGGCTTGCAGTTTTATTCGCTATATTCGGTACAACTGCTTCTTTCGGTATCGGGAATATGGTGCAATCTAATTCAGTGGCAGAGGCAATGCGAATTAATTTCTCTTTCCCCCCTGCTTTAACTGGTATAGTAATGTCATTTTTAATCGCTATCGTTATTTTAGGCGGTGTAAAAAAAATCGGGAAAGTAACAGGATATGTTGTTCCTATTAAAGCTTTCTTTTATATCATTGCTGGTCTTATTATTATTTTCTATCACTACGATCAAATTCCTGAAGCATTTTCACTTATTTTTTCTGGTGCGTTTAATGGTACTGCAGCTGCTGGTGGTTTTATCGGTGCAACAGTTGCATCAGCTATTCAAATTGGAATGGCGCGCGGCGTATTTGCGAACGAAGCTGGTTTAGGGAGCGCCCCTATTGCCGCGGCGGCGGCAAAAACAGATTCCCCTGCAAAACAAGCTTTAGTTTCAATGACTGGTACTTTTCTAGATACGTTTATTGTATGTACAATTACAGGGCTAGTATTAATTACTACAGGCGCATGGAAGTCTGGTAAAACTGGGGTTGAAGCTACAACACTTGCGTTCCAATCTGTATTCGGTACTGCTGGTAGTATGATTCTTGGTATCGCAATTATTTTATTCGCCTACTCTACTATTTTAGGCTGGTCGTATTACGGTGAGAAATGCGTGGCTTATTTATTTGGAGAAAGTGCTGTTAAATATTATAAAGCAATCTTTATTGTCATGATTGCTATTGGTGCGAATTTAAAATTAGGCATCGTATGGACATTTGCGGATATTGCAAATGGACTTATGGCGATTCCAAACTTAATTGGTCTTATTGGGTTAAGTGGTATTGTTGTTGCTGAAACGAATCGCTTTTTACAAGCAGAGAAATTGAAAGAAAATAATAAAAAACAGGCAAGTTAATCTATGAAAAAAGGAATGACTCATACATGATGAGCATTCCTTTTTTCATCCCCTCTTTTACTTTATTACTATCATTAAAAATATATTTATATCAATGTTTACTCCTTTTTATTCCTCCAAAAGTTTTCACATAAATGTCATAAATCGTATGGTCTAACTATATAGTTGAAAAGGAATGCGACATTAAAGTGTCGCTGAAAAACTCATCCAAGAAAAGGGAGGAAAAATCTTTTGAAAAACAAAATCATTGTTTTCCTATCTGTTTTGTCATTTATTATTGGTGGTTTCTTCTTTAACACGAATACTTCAAGCGCTGAAACATCATCTACTGATTACGTTCCTAACCAATTAATCGTTAAGTTCAAGCAAAATGCATCTTTAAGTAATGTGCAATCTTTTCATAAATCTGTCGGAGCTAATGTCTTATCTAAAGATGATAAGTTAGGTTTTGAAGTCGTTCAATTTTCAAAAGGTACTGTAAAAGAAAAAATAAAGAGTTATAAAAATAATCCAGATGTGGAATATGCAGAACCGAATTATTACGTTCACGCCTTTTGGACTCCGAACGATCCATATTTTAAAAATCAATATGGATTACAAAAAATTCAAGCTCCACAAGCTTGGGATAGCCAACGAAGTGATCCTGGTGTAAAAGTAGCCATTATTGATACAGGAGTTCAAGGCTCACACCCTGATTTGGCTTCGAAAGTAATTTACGGGCATGATTATGTTGATAACGACAATACATCTGATGATGGTAATGGTCATGGTACACATTGCGCTGGAATTACTGGAGCACTTACGAATAACAGCGTCGGAATTGCTGGTGTTGCCCCACAAACTTCCATTTATGCTGTTCGCGTATTAGATAATCAAGGAAGTGGTACTCTCGATGCTGTAGCGCAAGGTATTCGAGAAGCTGCTGATTCGGGTGCAAAAGTAATTAGTTTAAGTTTAGGAGCTCCAAATGGTGGTACTGCATTACAACAAGCCGTTCAATATGCATGGAATAAAGGCTCTGTTATAGTTGCAGCTGCTGGAAATGCTGGAAATACAAAAGCTAATTACCCTGCTTATTACAGCGAAGTGATTGCAGTTGCTTCTACAGATCAATTAGATAAGAAATCTTCATTTTCTACTTATGGTAGCTGGGTTGATGTTGCAGCACCAGGTTCAAATATATATTCCACATATAAAGGAAGCACGTATCAATCATTAAGTGGTACATCTATGGCAACACCTCATGTCGCAGGAGTTGCTGCTCTTTTAGCAAATCAAGGATATAGCAATACACAAATTCGCCAAATTATTGAGTCAACTTCTGATAAAATTACTGGTACAGGTACGTACTGGAAAAACGGTAGAGTCAATGCATATAAAGCTGTACAATATGCGAAGCAATTACAAGAAAATAAAGCTTCTTAAGAAATAAAGTAAAACTTTAATCAGTTGATCTACCATTCATGCGGAATAAAATAGAAGGAGAGACTTCTACAACTAAAGCCTCTCCTTCTTATAAACTATATTACTCTCCCTGCTTTTTAACCATATGTAAATACAGAACAAAATCCATCATTGTCGACGAATGACCAAGTTGACGAATCATCGCTGTTATATTTCCTCTATGATATGTACCATGATTTACGACATGTTGTACTAACTCTAAAATTGAAGTTTCTAATTTTCCTACATATGGATTCTCGATAACAAATACAGCATTCACATCTTGTATTGTACTTAAAAAGTCTTTATATTGATCTGCCATGTTTTCAAACATTTTTTCTAATTCATGTAACGATTTGTTTTCCATTTGTTTTCGTAAATTTTCTCGGTCTTGTATTGCTTCATTCATACTTTTACCATGCAATATGTGCAACCACACTTGATCTGTAATATAAATATGCACAAAAGTATCCTTGATTGATGGGAATACGCTCTGTATCTGTTCAGTAAAAATCGTTTCATAGTTTGGTAATTCTTTTAGTCGCTCGAATAATCGTATATTAGCCCAAGCATGGTAATCCACTTGTTTTAACATGTACTCTTTCAATCGAAATCGCCTCCTTATTGTATGAAACGAATAGTTTGTTTCTTTATTTCTGATTCTCTATCAGCTTTTGCAATTCCTTTTTCTTCAATTTCTTGTTTATTTATAGTTTTATATTTTACATACGTATGAAATTCCGTTTGAAATGGAAACGGTGTAATCCGAATTGTTTCCTTGTCCACCCATTCAGCTTGTATAGGTTTCTCCTCCTTACTATTAAACATTTCTGTTCCTTCAAAACCATCTTTAAACAAATCAATTTCCTCTTCCTTTTCTACACCTGGTTTATTCATACAGACATATAAAGAAAGTTCATCGCAAAACTTTAATAATCTATAATGTTTATCGAACATCGCAAATTGTTCTTTTGTTAGCGTCGTCAATATTCTTTTTTGTCGTTCCAATTCCCCTGTATAAAATGACATCATCTCTTCATCTTCCTCATTTAATGGAAATGATAAAAAATGCTTACTACAAAGTAATGCTCCGTATGGATTGGAATCTTCAATTTCATTCAAACCAATCGTATAAAAGACAAAACGTAATGAACTTGGACAATCCATAAATGTATATGGGATATTTTTAGCATCATTTAAAATTGGTACTTTATCAAGTTCTATCCATCCTCTATCATGCTCATATATTGCATCGATTGTCTCTTTTAAATATGTGTCATCTTCAAAAAAATCTTCTTTTATATGCTTTGCAATCTCTCCAGCTAAAAAACCATGATCATGTTGACGAATTAATGTACTTTCTTTCTCATCCTTTTCACGAAAAATCATCCGTATACTCCCCCTCATCCTCATATTATAGCGTTTTGTATGCATCATTTCTTAATTAATCCCTAATTATTAGCAGGGATTCAGTTTCCTGCAACGAAATTAACATAACTATATAGCATTCTTTCTAACAATATAAATAGCTTTATCTTTACTATCTATTATACTAAATCATTCATTCCAAAAAATTTTTTTATGAGGTGAAAACATGAACAAAACAGAATTAATTAAAAATGTCGCACAATCAGCTGATATTTCTCAAAAGGATGCTTCTGCAGCTGTACAATCTGTATTTGACACAATTGCTACTGCATTACAGTCTGGCGATAAAGTTCAATTAATCGGCTTTGGAACTTTTGAAGTGCGTGAAAGATCTGCTCGTACAGGACGTAATCCACAAACCGGCGAAGAAATTCAAATCGCTGCTGGTAAAGTTCCTGCATTTAAAGCAGGTAAAGAGTTAAAAGAAGCTGTGAAATAAACAAGAAACCAGCCATTTTATAGGCTGGTTTCTTGTTTTAATTTAGTAATTGCTTTATATTTTCTGCATGATACACCTCGCAAATATAAAATATGCATCTGCAGTTACTTACAATTTGATATTTTCTTGTTGGATACACATGCGCCGAAACAGAGCATCCATCGAACAATTCAATAATATTCCCAGAAGGCTGATATCCTTCATATAATACGTTCCTTCTTACTTCCATCTTTTCTATAAGTTTTTCAACTGGAATGTTTCCACTCTCTAGCTCCCTCTTTATTGTATTTGGTAAAAACGAGGTATCCGCAAAAATGAGATTTTCAGATAATACTTTTCCTTTATAACTAATATTGGATACACGGTAAAGAAATGTTCCGTTTTTATCAAAGAAACTCTTTGCTTCTTTCGGGATATACTGTCTATCCAGCACCTCTTGTTCTAGAACATCAAACTGAACTGTATCATTCAATAACTTTTCTAAAGCATGAATAGATGATGTATCTCCAGAAAATAAAATATTTTTAATTGCTTGTACATTATAAGTGGATTCATTTGTTCTATTTTCCGCTACTAGCATGAGGAACACCTCTTCTATAAAATATTTTATTAAACTTATTTATCATTTAAAAGCGCTACTGCATCCAGCTGTATGATTTCTGTGACTTCTTTACTAAATATTGCAATTGAAGCAATATAATCTACACTTGGCCTTAAATCTCTCATCACTGTATTTTCTACTAACTCTTGTCTATCCTTAAAAACTAACAAGTTTGGAGAATCATTTGGAGCTGATATAGTAATATCCACTGGTGGAATCATTAGACCTTCACCTGTCGCTTTGAGCACAGCTTCCTTTCTAGTCCAATATGTTAAAAAACCTTCTATTTTTTGTTCATTAGGTAATTTCATAACTTGCGCTATTTCAATGTCGGTTAATACGCCTTCTGCCATTTTCATAACATCAACATTTGGATTCATTTGTTCAACATCAACGCCTACAGGTACAGACTTTGTAAATGCAACAACAACCCACTCACCCGAATGTGAAACCGATAACTGCGGCATCCCCTCTGGTAATTGTGGTCTACCATGTTGTAGCTTACATACTGGGCACATTCGATTAATTGGAACTTGAACTGGCGACATAGAAAGCATTTTACCTAGAACTAATCTACTAATTACACAGCCTATTATAAAACGGGCACGATCTGCCGAATGATGATATGAATTTGCTTTTTCTCGTTCAACATCATTTAGTAAATTGTAATGCCATGATTGTAAATCCGAAATCCTTCCCCACCATATTTGACAATCATTCTCATTCAAAATCGGTATAGAATCTACAACTTTACTTTCTATCATGTAAACTCTCTCCTTCTAAATACCCAATGTAGATTAATTCCAAAATACCATTACCAAACTTATTCATTGACAATTTCTTTCTCTTTTTGTAATACAGGTAACGGTTTTTTCTTCTTTTTTGACATTACCTCTTTATCAGAAATACGTAAAGAAAATAGTAATGCTACGAGTAAAAATATTGCTGATCCAATTAATGCCGCTTGATATGGTAAGAAATCTGAATGAGCATTATGTTGTGCACTGTTATTTCCAAAACCAGCTAGTATACTAGCTAAAACAGCAACCCCTATCGCTGAACCTAATCGATTTTGCACATTAAATATAGTAGTTGCTCTCCCCATAGAAGGCGGCGTTATATTGTTAAATGCAGAAAATTGAACTGCTCCAACTGATTGACCTAAGAAAATACCTATGCCAAACAATAATACCCGTATTTGCCAAGGGTTCGTATCGTGATTTACAAAACTTAATAAAATAAAGATAATCGCCGTACAAATTAACCCGATAGAAATTACCTTACGAGCTCCTAATTTCTTATATGACCATGGTACGATCTGTGACGATATCATTAATCCAATGGCCTCTGGGAATGTAGTAAGACCTGATTCCAGTGCGGATGCTCCTATTACATTTTGATACATAAGCGGAAAAACAAATAACATTCCTAGTAAACCAGCTGATGAAAATAATGAAATAAGGCTCATCTTTCTAAAGACTGGTTCTTTTAATAAGCGTAAATCTAACATCGGTTGCTTTACTTTCAGTTCTACGATTATAAACAATGTAATGAATACAACCCCAGCTATCCCAGTACTCATAATTTCTGGAGAAATCCACCCTTTTGACGGTCCCTGGCTGAGTGCATATATGAGCATCGCAAATCCTGGTGCTGATAAAATAAAGCCGAGAGAATCAAAGCGACCAGCTGATTTTTCAACATGCTCTGCTAAAAATAGAAGTCCAAATAGCAATGCAACGATTCCAAATGGTAGATTAATATAAAATGCCCAGCGCCAAGACATTTGATCTACAAAAAAGCCACCAATAATTGGTCCTACTGCCGGTGCGACAGCAATTGGCAACACAATAAACCGAGAAATTTTCGGCCTTTCCTCTGGTGAAAATGTTCGGAATAACATCGCCATCCCAACTGGTGTTAAAAGCCCCCCACCAGCACCTTGAATAATACGAAAAATATTCAAGGATGTAATATCGTTCGCTATCCCACATAACGCAGATGCGGTTGTAAATACGAAAAGAGCAGCTAGAAATACTCTTTTCGTACCGAATCGATCTCCTAACCAACCAGAAATCGGAAGGAAAACAGCTAAGCTAACTAAATATCCAACATTAACTGTCCCCATAGCAGATGGTGGCACTTGCAGTTCCTTACTTATCGTTTGCAGTGCTACATTTACAATCGTTGCGTCCATGGCAGCCATAAACATCGCTGTTATATATACGATGCTTACAACTACTTTTGGATTTATTTTTGCTTTCATTATCGTTTTCCTACTACTATTTTTTCACCAGCTTGATTACTTTTTGGATTCAAATCCGTCCAGGTATTTTCAACATATTGTAAGCAATCGTGCCTGCTAGCTTCTTCATGTACGACATTCCACCCAATAGGTACATCAAGAAAGACAGGCCAGAGAGAATACTGGCCCTCTTCATTTATTAATACTTTATATGTGTAATTATCATTTTCAAATGGATTCGTCATACTCTCCTTACCCCTTTCTTATTCTGCAAATATTTCGCTAATACTTGTCCAATTTCCGTAAGTGGACCTGGCTGACATAGATCTTTATGTCTACAGTCAATATCATGCTGCACAATTTTCCCATCTAAATAATTTAGCCATGTATTTGGAGAAATAGGATCAAACCAGTCTGGTATAACAGTAGATCTAAAGAATAAAATATCTCCATTATAAACTTTCGGTACGTATCTCCCTAATAATCCTACCGAATTTACATATGTTTCTTTCAAGTTCAATATAGTCTCTTCTTCAAGACTTGCTAATGCACTTCCATCTGTACGAAGGATTTCAACTGCACTTTCCATCGTAAGTGGTTTACCATCCATGTTATCTGGGTCATATCCGCCTAAAGCAAGTAATGCGATTAACGCTTCCTCTTCAGTAGGCGCTTCCGTATTCGGTAGGAAGTGACCAGGATAAGAATCTAGCATAACGAGTAATTCTACTTCTTCCCCTTCATTTTGTAGTTGCGCTGCCATTGCATGCACAACATTTCCTCCGAGCGACCAACCGAGTAAACGATATGGTCCGTGAGGCTGTACTTCACGAACGTGTTTTAAATAATCCGCTGCCATTTCCTCTAAACTTTTTGGAAGTTCTTCATTTTTAGCGATACCACGTGCTTGTACACCATAGATTGGATAATCTGTTCCTAAAGATTTCATAAGTCCCGCATAGCACCAACTTAATCCACCTGCTGGATGTACACAAAATAGTGGTAATTGATCCCCGCTTGCTCGTAATGGCAGCAACACATCAAGTGCACTTTGACCATTCCCCATCTCAAGTCTTTCAGCTAACCCTGCAACAGTCGGTGCTGCAAATAAAGTACCAATGTTTAGTTCCACTCCAAGCGCCTCTTTCATGCGGCTCATAAGCTGCACTGCAAGGAGTGAATGGCCACCAAAATCAAAGAATCCGTCATCAATTCCAATTTGAGGTACACTTAGCACTTCTGTAAACAAGTCACATAACATTTCTTCTTGCGGTGTTCTTGGTCCACGACTAGAAGATGATACGATAAATTCTGGAGCTGGCAATGCCTTTCTATCTAACTTACCGTTCGGAGTTAAAGGGAACTCATTTACTACTACAAAAGCGTATGGAACCATATAATCTGGTAAACTACCACTAGCAAACTGACGCATTTCATTCGTATCAATCGCTTCATTATTTGATGCGACGATATAAGAAACTAATCGTTTATCCCCTGGTTGATCTTCCCGTACAATAACTGCTACTTGCTCAACTGTAGGGTGTTTCATTATGACCGCTTCTATTTCTCCTAATTCAATTCGGAATCCACGAATTTTTATTTGATGATCTGCACGTCCTATATAATCTAGCGTCCCATCTTGACGCCAGCGTGCTAAGTCTCCAGTACGATACATTCTTGTACCTGGCTTGCCAAATGGATCTGCAATAAAACGTTCTGCAGTTAAACCTGCCCTTCCTAAATATCCACGAGCAAGCCCTGCACCTGCAACATACATTTCTCCAACTACTCCAGGTGGCACTGGTTGTAAATAATGATCTAATACGTATACTTTAAGATCAGGTATACTGCACCCAATTAAACTATTTGCTCGTAAAGAAACGGTACTCTCATCTAGCTCAATATAACTAACATGTACTGTCGTCTCAGTAATACCGTACATATTAATAAGCTTCGGTGCGTTATGAGGATGTCGACTATACCAATCTTCTAATCGACTTAGCTCAAGTGCTTCGCCTCCAAAAACAATATATCGTAAAGATAAATTTTGGCCAATCTCTTCATTTTCACGATCTGCTTGCATCAATTGATAGAATGCTGATGGAGTTTGGTTTAAAACAGTTATCTTTTCTTTAACAAGAAGTTGTAAAAATTCTTTCGGCGAGCGACTTACAGTATGCGGTACTATGACTAGACGCCCTCCATATAATAAAGGTCCCCAAATTTCCCAAACCGAGAAGTCAAAAGCGTAAGAATGGAACATCGTCCAAACATCGTTTCCGTCAAACTGGAACCAATGATCAGTTGCGCCTAAAAGTCTTACTACATTTTGATGAGGTATCATAACGCCTTTCGGTCTACCCGTTGAGCCTGACGTATAAATAACATAAGCAATATGTGATGGAGATAACGGGTTAATTCGTTCCACTTCATCAATATTGTCTTCACTATATTTGTCAACTTCTGCTATTACTTTCACATCATCAACTAAAACTTTTAGTGCCTCATCACATTCAATTTCCACTTCTGAATTTGTTAAAACACATGATGGTTTCGCATCATGGAGCATAAATGAAATACGATCTGACGGGTAATCTGGATCTAACGGTAGGTATCCAGCACCAGATTTAAGAACAGCTAATAAGCTTACAACCATGTTTAATGATCTTGGCATTGCTAAAGCAACGAGTTGATCAGGACCAATTCCTTTTGCTATTAGGAATCGAGCTATTTTATTTGCTTTTCTATTTAACTCTTCATAAGTTAATTTCTTATTTTCAAAGACGACAGCAATAGCATTTGGATTAATATGAACCTGCTTTTCAAATAATTGTGGCAATGTCATTTCTGGTGCAATTTGAAAACCACCATTCCACTTTTCTAACACTGTATTTTTCTCTGCTAAAGTTAATATTTCTAATCTGCCAATGGATTGATCTGGATTTGTCGCCGCATCATCTAATAACAAAATGAATCGTTCTATTAGTTTTTGAACCGTTTCATGTTTATATAAATCGGTACTAAACTCTAGTAATCCATGTAAACCGTTCGGAGTACCATCAACCCCGTTACTCTCACTAATTTCAAATGTTAAATCAAACTTCGCAGACCCAACACTTTGAATTTCAAGGCTCGCTTCTATATCCGGGACATCAAAGATTGCTTCTGGCGTATTTTGGAAAGCTAACATAACTTGAAATAGCGGATGACTATTTCGAGTACGCACCGGGTTTAACACTTCAACGAGTCGTTCAAATGGAACATCTTGATTTTCATAAGCTGCAAGATTTGCCTGCTTCACTCTATTTAATAATTCTTTAAAACTTGGATCTCCTGAAGTATTTGTACGTAACACTAATGTATTTACAAATAAACCAACAATATCTGAAAGTACATCATCATTTCTTCCAGCAATCGGACTTCCAATTGGTATATCAGTGCCTGCACCTAATCTTGTAAATAGCGCACTTAGTCCTGCTTGCAATACCATAAACAAACTAACTCCGTTTTTCCGTGCGAGCTCTACTAACCTACTATGCATACCTGCATCTATATGAAAATGAATTGTTTCTCCTCTGTAACTCGTTTCCATTGGACGCTGATAATCTGTAGGTAACTCCAATTGATCTGGTAATCCCTTTAACTCTTTCTTCCAAAAATCTAATTGTGTTGAAATGAGACTTTCTGGTGTAGTTTCATCCCCTAACAATTGCTGTTGCCAAAGTGCATAATCTGCGTATTGAACCGGAAGTGTCTCCAGCTGTACTTTGTTCCCTTGACATCGCGCTTTATACGCCGCTGTAAAATCTCTCGTTAACGGTTGTAACGACCAGCCATCCCCTACAATATGATGCAATAGAATTAGTAATACATGTTCGTTTTCATTCACTGTAAATAGTTGCAAACGAACTGCTGGTTCAACATCGAGGTTAAAGCTATATCTTACCGCCTCCGCAAGTACACTTTCTAATTCATTTTTACATGTATTTGTTATAATCATTTCAAGATTTAAGTTTTCCATATGTAAAATTTTCTGGTAGGAACTACCTAATACGTTAGGGAAAATTGTTCTAAGTGTTTCATGTTTCTCGACTACATCATAAAAGGCACCTTGTAATGCTCCCTCGTTCAACTTTCCAGACAAACGAATGACTAACGGAATATTATAAGTAGGACTTGGACCTTCTAAACAATGTAAGAACCATAATCTACGCTGTGCAAATGAAAGTGGAACTTCATTTGGCCTACTTACTTTCTTAATCGCTGGTCTTGCAGTTTTTGCTCGATCCAATTGTTTCGCTAATTCAGCAACAGTTGGCGATTCAAATAGTTTTCCAATTCCTAATTCGACACTTAACGTTTCACGAATTCTTGCCATTAAACGCGATGCAAGAAGCGAATGTCCACCCATTTCAAAGAAATTATCATCAATGCTAATGCGAGAAACACCAAGTACTTCTGCAAATAAATGACATAATATTTCTTCTTTCGGATTTCTAGCAACTCTCTCATTGTTCATGCCATTAAAATCAGGAGCAGGTAATTTCTTTCTGTTAACCTTACCATTTGGCGTTAATGGTAATTCTTCTAGCAATACAAATGCTGATGGCACCATATAATTCGCTAAACTTTCTGAAACATAAGAACGAATTTCTGAAAGATGAATCGTTTCCTTCTCTCCGGCAACAATATACGCAATGATTCGTTTATCATTTGGACGATCTTCTCGTACCATAACCACTGCTTGCTTAACATTTTCATATCGTTGTATTACCATTTCAATTTCAGCTAATTCAATTCGGAAACCACGAATTTTAATTTGATGATCTGCGCGGTTCATGTACTCTAAAACACCATCACTGCGCCATTTTACTAGATCACCTGTACGGTACATGCGCTGCCCTGGTTTTCCATAAGGATTTGCAACAAACCGTTCAGCTGTTAACTCTGGTTTTCCTAAATATCCGCTTGCAAGTCCTTCCCCTGCAATATATAATTCACCAATAACTCCAGGTGGAACTGGTTGTAACCCTGCATCCAATACATACACTTCTGTATTGCAAATTGGCTTTCCGATAGGAGGTATCCCCTTTTCACTTTCATCAATGTTCATGAAGGTAGACCAAATCGTCGTTTCAGTTGGTCCATATAAATTAGTTATTGAGCAGCCTAATTCTCTTAATTTATTTGCTAAATGCCCTGGAAGAGCTTCACCACCAACGAGCACATTTAGCCCTTGTATCCTCTCTGGAGATTCAGTTACTAACGCCTGCCAGAGCGTCGGTGTAGCTTGCATAATTGTCACTCTTTCTTCTTGTAACAGCGCCGTTAACGCCGAAGGTTCTTGAATTACCTCTTTTGGAGCAATTGTTATACCTGCACCGCTAATAAGAGGTAAATAAATTTCTAGAGCAGAAATATCAAACGCAAATGTTGTAACTGCTAATAAATGATCATTTTCATGTAATGACAACATATCGTCCATGGCCAATAAAAAGTTACTTAAAGCTTTCATAGGAACAATTACACCTTTTGGGTTACCCGTTGAGCCTGAAGTATATATTGTATAGGCTGGGTTTAAAAGTGATACATCATTCTTACATTCTATATTCATACGAGAATATGTATGTAATGCTAGTTTCGTTTCTTCGTCATCTAATACAATTTTTTTCATATCATTTTCTATAACTAACTTAGATGAAACAGATGAATGCGTTATGATACAAACTGGTTTTGCATCATTTACTATATAATTTATTCGCTCAGCTGGGTATTCTGGATCTATTGGTAAATACGCTGCACCAGCCTTTAAAACTGCTAGCATACTAGTTACCATTTCTATTGATCTTGGAAATACTAAAGCTACAAACTGATTTGGTCGTATTCCTTCTTCTACTAAATAATGTGCTAGTTCATTCGCTCGTTCATTTAGCTCTTTATACGTAAAGTTTACACCGTCACAAGTAATCGCTAGTTTATTTGGAGTTTTTTGCACTTGTTTTTCAAATGATATAGGTAGACTGATTAACTCATCGTCTTCCTTCGTTTTATTCCATTCCAATAAAACTTTATGATTTTCTTCAGGAAGAGTAATATTTATTTTTCCAATCGACTCGTCTTTTTGATAAGCATTTATCATTAATTCTAATAATTGCATAAATCTTTCTTTATGCAATGCTAGCTCCGCACCATTATATACTTCCGGATTCGCATCAAAATGAATCATTAGCTCATTTTGATCAAAACGTTTATATACATTTATTGATAAATCATCGACAGGTCCTGCTGATAAATTATGTGTAATACCACGATTCCCACCAAAGTTAAGCCCGTAATCAAAAGGCATAACATTCACTAACGGTCCAAATAATCTTTGATTTTCACCTAATAACTTTAAGTCTCTTCTTAATTCCTCATGACGGTATTTATGATGGCGACGTACGTCTCGGATTTCTTTAGAAACTTGCTGTAATAATTCTACGAGAGTTATATTTGGAGTTACAGTAAGACGAAGTGGTACTAAATTCATTACCATACTCGGTGTATGAATAGATGCAGAACCTAGACGCCCCATCATCGGTAAACCTAAAACAATATCATTTTCACCTGTTAATTTATGCATATAAATACTTGTTACAGCGACAATGAATTCCGGCCAACTTATTAACGAAATATTGATATCTTCTAGTAAAGTTTTCGTACTAGAACTACATAAATAAGCTGTTTCGCGTAAAAATCCATTTGATGTTCTCGGTGCTCGTTCTGTCAAACTTACAACTTCTGGTTCATCCACAAATTTTTCTAACCAAAAAGTACGATCTTCCTGAAATTGTTTAGACTCACGATACTCCATATCTTCTTGCACAACTTTTGCAAGAGAACCAAATGGCTTTTCATTCTTGTTTGTTTCTTCTATAAGTGATGTATACTCATTCGCTACCTTTTGGCTAAGAAGTGAAAATCCATAGCCATCCATCACAATGTGATGGATGCGCTGATACCAAAAGAAACGATTATTTTCAACTTGAATAAGTGCTTCAGTAAATAAAGTATCTTTTTTCAAATCGACTGGCATAGATAAATCATTTTTCATCCATGCTTTAGCAGCTTCTTCAGGGTTTTCTTCTTTACGTACGTCAATAAAATGCATATGAAACTGTGATTCTTCAATAACTTGCCATGGACCAATTTCATCCTCTTCGAAGCGAACATGAAGTGCTTCTGCTTCCATTACAACTTTACGTACAGCTAATTCAAAAATGTCTTGATGAATATTTCCGTTTATTTCTACATATTGCCCAGTATTATAAATTGGATTAAGTGAATCTAATTTTTGCGCAAACCACATACCAGACTGCGCAGATGATAACGAATGACGAACCTTTTGACTATTAGGCATTCTTCACTACCCCTTTATTATGTAGTCTATATTAAAGTACACGTTCTGTTTGCAGAGATAATAAGCGATGCCAATCAACAACCGTTGGGTTCTCTGCTAAATCCGCAAAAGTAATCTCCTTTCCTTCGCGACGCCACTTCTCTACTAAACTCATAATTCTGACCGAATCAAGTCCTCTATTTAATAAATCTTCATCAGTCCCAACACTCTCTACTGGTTCACGAAGTAATTGTGCAACTAGTTCATGTACTTTTTGTAAAGTGATTTCATCATCATCTTTTAAACCTTGTAACTCTGTTAACAAACTGTTAGTTGATGTCGTTACTGCACATCTATTTGACGCATACTCCAACGCTTGTTTATGATGTTCTAGTGAAAAATCAGCAACTGCATCCGCTACAAAGAACGGCTGAATTCCATCCATAAATGCTTCACAAGCTGTTAAAAGGCAGCCAATATGCGCATAAATACCGCAAATAATGAGTTGATCTCTTCCTTGTTCGTTTAAAATTTCTAATAGATTTGTCTTTTTAAATGCACTATATCTCCATTTTGTTAAAAATATATCATCCTCATCAGGAGTAAGTTCATCGACAATTTTCTTTTTATCTGGTCCAGCAGGAATACCGTCCCCCCAAAAATCTTGTAATAACCCTCGTTGTTCTAGTGTTTGTCCACCCGGTTGCGCTGTATAAACAACTGGTATACCAAGTTCCTTACATTTTTCTCTTATCACCTTAATATTTGAAATGAGTTCTACTTTCGGTGACTCTTTATCGCTATATGCATCAAGAAAATATTCTTGCATGTCATGGATTAGAAGAACCGCACGTTTCGGATCTAGTTTCCAATCCACTTTATTTTTTGGTAGTTCTGATTCAATTGGCATTTTATATACTGAAATAGATGGGATAGCCATCTAATCACTTCCTTCCGGTTTTTATTATTGTTTTACTGTAATAAGTTTTTCAGCAATGACTTTACGTAGTTCTTTTTTGCTTACCTTTCCAACGCCTGTTTGCGGGAATGATTCAATAAATTCAATTCGATCTGGAATCTTATAAGCTGCTATACCACGCTCTCTTAAAAATTTTTTTAATTCACTTACTGCCGGAGCTTGTCCGCGAGCTATAACAAATGCACAAGTACGTTCTCCTAAATAATCGTCAGGCATAGATACAATCGCTACATCATGTACTGCATCATGTGCTAATAGATGATTTTCAACTTCTTCCGCGGCAACTTTCTCACCACCACGATTAATTTGATCTTTATCTCTTCCTTCTACAATGATGTAACCTTGTTCATTTACTTTCACAAGATCTCCTGTGCGATAAAATCCATCCTTTGTAAACGATTGTGCATTATGCTCTTCTGCTTTATAATAACCACGAATTGTATATGGCCCTCTTGTTAATAAACTACCTACTTCGCCAGGTTTTACATCGTTGTCATTTTCATCAACAACTCGTACTTCATCGAGTGCAGACATTGGTCTACCTTGTGTATGAATAATAATTTCTTCAGGATCATCTAATCTTGTATAGTTCACTAATCCTTCCGCCATACCGAATACTTGCTGTAATGTACATCCAAATGTAGGGCGTATACGTTTTGCAACTTCAGCACTAAATTTCGCGCCACCTACTTGAATCACTTCTAGACTCGATAAATCGTTATTACGTGAAGATGCAGCATCAAGCCATATCATTGCTAATGGCGGTACGAGAGCAGTAATCGTAACTTTTTCTTTTTCAATAAGTGCAAATGCCTCATCTGGACTACCTCCAGTTGCCAGCACTACTTTTCCACCCGCATAGAAAGTTCCAAATGTTCCAGGAGAGCTCATCGGGTAATTATGTGCTACTGGAAGAACGGCCATATAGACACTCTTTGCACTTAAATTACAAATTTCAGCGCTAACACGTAAACTATAAATATAATCATCATGCGTTCGAGGAATTAATTTAGAAAGTCCTGTTGTCCCCCCTGATAATTGGAGAAACGCAACATCACTTGGCTGAACTTCTGGTAATGGAACGGGATCTATATATAAATCACTTATGTTCACAAATTCTTCTTCTTCTCCCACTACAATTACATGTTGTAAAGTTGGCACTTTCTCTTTCACTTCTCTTGCTAGTTTTCGATAATCAAAACCGAGAGCTTTATCTGAAATAACGTAAGCACTCGCCTCACCAAACTCACAAAAATAACTAATTTCACTGCTTCGATGTGAAGGTAATGCAAAAACAGGAAGTGCCCCAATTCGAAATAGCGCAAAACATACTTCGAAAAACTCAATAACGTTAGGTAGCTGGATTACAACTCGATCCTCTTGCTTTATTCCTAAATTCAGTAGCCCTGAAGCTAATCGATCTACTTTTTTATCAAACTCACTATACGTAATATGCGTATTACCACTTACAACTGCAATTTGATCGCCATATTTTTCAGCTCGCTCTCTTAACATCCCGCCAAATGTTTCCCCAAGCCAACACCCTTCCTCTCGATAACGATCAGCAAATTCTTTTGGCCATTTTGTATAACCTGTTAGCATTCTTTCTGCCCCCTACTTTTCATTAAGTGAACTATCATTTAATCCTAATGCTTTCAACATTGTTTGGAACTTAGCTGATGTTTCTGCTAATTCATCTTCTGGTTTTGACTCAGCAACAACGCCCGCTCCTGCATATAAACGGAGTGTATTTTCTTGTACTTCAGCACAACGAATTGTAACAATCCATTCACCGTCTCCATTTAAATCACTCCACCCTAGCATTCCTGTAAAGAATTCACGGTCAAATGGCTCAATTTTTTGAATCGCCTCTCTCGCTTCTTCCATCGGTGTGCCGCAAACTGCTGGCGTCGGATGAAGAGCAATTGCTAATTCCAAAGAAGTAGTATTCGGATCCTTTAGTTCACCTTTCACTTCAGTAGATAAATGCCACATCGCTTCACTATGAATAACGGATGGCTTTTCCGGAACATGTAATGTATGACAGTACGGACGAAGCGCTGCAGCAACTGCTTCTACTACTACCGCATGTTCATGTAAATCTTTTGGAGAAGAAAGTAATTCCTCTGCTCTTCTCTTATCTTCAACTGAATCCTCACTACGTGGCCTTGAACCAGCTAACGGATTAGAAATAACTTGCATACCATTACGTGAGACGAGTAATTCAGGGCTCGCTCCAATTAACGTCTTACTATTCTCATTTTCATCTTTCGATACATTCACAGCAAATGTATATCCATGCTTATTATGTGCTGCTAATTCTCGAAGAAGTTTTTGCTTATCAATCTTTTCGGAAGAATTAACATCTAACGATCTGGATAGAACGATTTTCTTTAACTCCCCACCCTTTATTTTTGCAATTCCTTGCTTCACACCATTCATATACACTTCAGGCGCTGGTACAGGCGTCATTTCGAATGTTAAGTTCTCATTTGTTTCAAGCTGATTTGTTGTATCCAATTGTAATCGTTCAGAAGTCCTACTATATTCTGGTACGATAAGTTGGACTTCTTTTCTACGATCAAATGGCAAAGCACCGACAACGATAGGATTCAGATTTCCGGCTTGTTTTGCATTACATAATACTGCTTGTACAAGTTCTGGGAAACTTTCAATTTCATGATGCTTTACTGTAGTAAACTCTCCTTCTGCTAATATCGTTCGAGTTGGTGAAGCGAAAAAGAATGAAGATTCAGTCTTATAATCTTCTAGTAATTTTTCTGACAGTTCCTTTACAGCCGTAAATTCCTTCATTGTATAGTAACCCCCTGAATTTTTTATTAAACGCCTAATGTAGCTCCGCCATCAACACATAAATTATGCATTGTAATATGACTAGCTTTATCTGAAGCTAAAAACAATACTGCTTCAGCAATTTCTGAAGGCTGTGCAATTTTTTGTAACGGTATACCGAGTCTATATGTACTTTGAGAACCAGCAATTATATTTTTTTCTCCATTCTCATCAGCCCATAGTAACCTTTGCATTTCAGTTTCAGTAGAACCTGGAGAAACTACGTTACAGCGAATGTTATACGCTGCAAGTTCTAATCCTAAACATTTCATAAACATCGTCGTAGCAGCTTTTGATGCAGCATATGCAGCCATCTCCATTCTCGGCGTATTTGCTGCATTTGAACCAACTGTAACAATTGCCCCTGACTTTCTTTGCATCATATGTTTACTTACTGCTCGGGACATATAGAAAACTCCTGTAGAATTTACAGAAAACGTTTTATTCCAATCTTCATCACTTAACGAGTGAATCGCTCCCATACGTAAAACCCCTGCAACATTTACTAATATATCTATTGGCGCTATTTCATTTTCAATATCATTTACCATCTGTTCAACTGCGGTACTATCACTCACATCTAAGCAAAACGTTTTCAAATGTATTTCATTTAAGAGTTCGTTTAATCCCTCTTCATTTTGATCAACCGCAATAACTGTAGCTCCTCTTTCTAAAAACATTTTAGCAACAACACTACCTATACCTTGAGCTGCACCTGTTACTAAAACAGTTTTCCCATCAAATTCCCCTAAGTTCATTTCCTCTATCCTTTCATTTAAAAATCAATCTAATTAAACAAATAATGATAATGATTATCATTATCGATGTAAAAAATAATACACTTACTAAACTAATTGGTCAAGTGTACTTTTCATTAAAATATTATTCATTGATAATGTTTTTCATTTAACGTTCTTACACCGAAATGATAATCTTTCTCAATAAACTTGTCAACCTATTTTTATTTTTCAGATAAAAACTTTAGTGCTTTTCAATACAATTACATCTAAAAGTATTAATAAACACTTACATTAATACTTTAATTCTTACTCCTCTTTGTAAAAATTGAAGATGATAAACTGAAGGTCTCTTCAGTTACAAAGCCTTAACAAAAAATCGAGCATATATTTTCTCAATATTTGTCTGAAAATATATCTTGCAAACATCAATTCATATTTTCTTTATTATTTAAGATTTAATACATATTTCGAATACGATGTATCGATTTATTATATTCCAATATAATCCAAACGGATATTTCACTCACTTTTATATCAAAAAAAATAAAAAGTAATTTAACCTTGTTAAAATAACTCAAAAAAGCACCCTATTTAACAGGATGCTTTTTCGTAACTATAGTGTTATAGAAGATTTATATACTTATGCTACGCTGCGATACTCTTCTTCTTGTTCTTTTTTCTGTTTAGGTGCTCGAATTAAAATTGCGATAATGAATGACACGACACATAGTACGCCAATCACCATAAAGGTTGGTTTGAATCCACCTAGAAGTGCACCGATAAAGGAACCTGCAAGCGCTCCAAATCCAAATCCTTGATACACAATTCCGTAATTCTTACTATGGTTTTTCATACCGAAGAAATCACCAACAATAGCTGGGAAAATAGTAATATTTCCACCAAAGCAAAACGCTACACTTGCTACACATACGAAGTAGATACCGTAATTCAAATCTACGAAACTTAGAACTAATACCGAACTCGCCATAACCACAAAAGTACCCGTAACGATTTTTAAACGACCAATTTTATCTGATAACGGTCCTAGAATAATACGACCTAATGTGTTAAATATTGCAACCATAGCCACCGCATTAGCTGCTGTCGCTGCACTAAGCCCTACAAGTTGAACACCAATGTCTTTTACCATACCAATTAAGTATAAGCCACTCATACATGATGTAAATAACATGATGAATAATAAGTATACTTGTTTTGTGCCTAACATTTCTTTCATTGTATATTCATGAGTGTTTGTTTCCTGAACTGCACCTTGATCAGCAGCTTGATGGATTAAACAAGCTCCAAGGACAATCATAGCTGTAACAATTAAACCCCAATATATAAACGCTTGCGATACACCAACGGAATCGATTAACTTTGCATTTATATATTTGAAAATTAAGCTACCTGTACCATATGCAGCTACAGATATACCAGAGATTAAACCTTTACGTTCAGGGAACCACTTAATTAAATTAGATAGTGAAGTAATATAAGCTGTACCATCTGCGTAACCTACAACAACTCCTGCTAGTACATAAAGCAATATTAACGAAGAAGCTTGTGAACTAAGTACTAATCCTAGTCCTAATGCTAGTCCAGCTATCATAATAAGTTTACGAAGTCCCCATTTTTCTTGCAATTTACTTGCAAATAAAGTTGAAAATGCTAAGGAAAGACTAGTAATTGAGAAAGTTATCGCAACCGCGTTAAGACTCCAACCGTATTTACTAACTAAAGGCTGATTGAATAAACTCCATGTATATATCGTTCCAAGTCCCATTTGAACTATGACTGTACCAAGGACAACAAGCCATGGATTAACTTTTGATTTTTTCATACCTTTCCGCCTCCTCTTTCTATTTCAATGCTTTTCGCTAAGTCTTGTTTTTTATGTTCATTTTGGTCATCTCTTTTGATTTAACACCTTCATTGTATAAGATGTTTTCAGTTATGTAAGCACTTACAAGACAGGGCGTCAAAAACATGGAATCAGTTACAGAAAACGAAGGATGAAATACAAAAAAATGTTTTTTAAATACGTAATAGTTGTTCATATTGTTTTGTATAAGTTAAATTTACATATGTTTTTGAATCCTTTTTTCAATAGTAAAACAATAAAACCGTCTCTTTAATAAATATTAAAGAGACGGTTTTATTAAATTAATTCATAAGCCTGACTTTCTTTATACATTTATAATTGTTTCTTCAAATGTAATAATTGGCTCTACAAATTCCATCATAATGAAAGCATTTTTAATACGTCTTCTTAAAACTTCTTTTAATTCTGCACACATTTCTTCTGTAAGTGATTTTACAAATACAAAGTTGTGATAATAAATCACACTTTTCTCTTTACTTAAAGGGTTTAAAAACATCCCCTCTTTTGTAACGAGAGCGTTAGAATGCCCCGCTAAAGTTGAAAGAAATGTCTCTAAAATTTTTATTTCTCTTTTTGAAAATGATTCTTCACAAACTACTTTAATATTCATTTCTGTTATCATTTATATATTCCCCCAACCAATTTTTCACAAGGGGATGCTATTAAATCTTTACACAACTCCCCTTGTCGTTCAAAAAATTCACCAGAAAACTAAGTTGACTAACTTGTTTTTTCCCTTTATTCATATAAATCTCTCCTTTCGTATATATTACTTCTCCATTTGTAATTGATTACCTTTTTATATTGAAGTTTTTCTATGTTTTTAATTGGAATTTCACCAAAAAGAGATCTTATTCCTAAACGTATATTTTTTTGTACTCCTAAAAAACCCTTACTTATTTACTTTACGTTTTGGGCTACATAGTATTTGTCTTTTAAATAATTTGTTTAGCTGCAGTATTTACATAGAAATATTGTTTCGCTGATGCTGAAAACAATTTACTTTGCTTATAATAAAATATAACTTTTAGCATAGGAGTACTTTACACTCTTCTATTAGACTACAAATATTTTTTTGATAAATAAAACTAAATATTCACTAATATACTTATACGTGGTTTAATATATATAATAAAAAATATTTCTGTCTTTAATGAGGAGGTACTATGAAAGCAAACGTAGGGGATACTATACTTTTTCAACGAAACAATTTAAAGATTACAGGATCTGTACTAAAACTTTATACTGAATCGGTCTTAGTTGAAATTACAAATGTAAGCGGTGGTACTTTTGAATTTGAACGAACAATTGTAAATCATAAAAACTATAAAATATTAAATACGAATACATAAAGTGAAACTTTAATCAGTGGGGGTTTTGTTCATCCCCCACTGATTATTAGTTGAACCAATCGGACGTTTACGGACAGCCCGACTCCCACCTAACTTCTCTGCTCCAACTGAATTTTGAGGTGGGAGTTTTACTGTCGGTTAACGCGGGATAAAACAACACAAAATAGCCCCTGCTCACCAGCAGCGGCTATTTTATATAAAAATACTTCATTAGTTTATATATCCTAAAACATTAACAATCTTACTCGCTTTTAAATTGTTAATATGATAATAAATTTCTAAACCTCTTCTCTCTGCTCGTAACACTTTACCCTTCATTTTTGATAAATGTTGTGAAACAGTAGATTGCGGGATGTTCAGTAACTCTGTTAATTGTGTTACATTACAAGTTTTTCTTGTACTTAATTCATTTACAATTTGCAGTCGGATTGGATGCGCCATAATTTTTAAAATATCTACATCTTCTTCTGAAACTAAAGTTTTTTTCATTTCACTCGTATATGTTGTCATAAGACATTCCCCTTTTATATGAATTCCATTTTTATAAGATCTATTTCCAAAATTTTTAAAACCCTCGATTAAAACTTTCATATAGAAATAAAAGGATTTTAAATTTTTGAAAACAGAACTTACATTCACTTTATTTATTTGGTACATATACATAATACAATGTTAATATGTGCTCTATGTGAAGTTCGCATAAATTTGTAATGAAGATTTTTCAAATAATTCACATCTAACTACATATTTCCTCCTAACACTATCCAGTGATTTTAACATATTTTAGGCGTTTGTATATACTATCTACAAAATAAATGTTATTTAGGGGGAATTCAAATGCCTACAATGTTACAAGAAGAAGTTGAAGAAGCGCGCGAAACATATGTCAGTCGTATCATTTTGGTCGGTGGATCGGCTTTATTTTTAGTAGGCGGTGTTATCTCGGCAATTTCGGCTTTTAAAGCTTATAATCGTTTGGAAAATACGCCGTCTTCTACAGATAACTCATAGGTGAATTATCTAATTTTGAATAACAAATAAAGAGGCTGTCCCAAAAGATGCTTTTTAGCCAAAATCGTATAAAAAGTGAAAGGCAGAAATGTTGATTTTATAACATTTCTGCCTTTTCGATTTCATGTGATCTTACTTCGAAAGAGACTTATGAGACAGCCCCTTTATTTTATTAAAAGTTCTATACTAAAGAATCGCAAATAATATGAATTACAATTGAACTTACTTCACCACAAACCGCGTCTGACTACACCCATCCTTCTGCTTCGTTACTTCTAATACAGCTGGCATTGCGTTTTTTAGCTCTTGAACGTGTGAGATTACACCAATAAATCGGCCTGATTTTTGTAAGTCAATTAAGGCGTCAACTGCTTTTGTTAATGACTCCTCATCTAATGAACCGAACCCTTCGTCGATAAACATCGTTTCGATGGATATACCACCTTCATATGCTTGAATGACGTCTGCCATTCCGAGCGCTAAGCAAAGCGATGCATTAAATTTCTCGCCGCCAGATAGAGTTTTTACATCGCGTGTTTGGCCTGTGTACGCGTCGTATACATCTAGACCTAATCCACTTTGACGATTTCTCTTTTCAACTCGTTCACTTCGTTTTAAATAAAATTGTCCATTTGATAATTTACGTAATCGTTCGTTTGCAATTTGAACAATTTGTTCTAAATACTCAATTAAGATGTAACGTTCAAATGATATACGGCTTTCGTTATCACCTTTCATTACTTCATATAAGTCAACAAGTTCTTGGAAAGCTTTTTCTTCCTCATGAATTTGCTCATCAATACGCCTAATATTTTCATGTAAATCAGAAATATATGTTACCGCATTTTGCGCACGTTGACGTTTTTCTTTTATGATATCAAGGTTAATTTCTAGATCTTTTATATGTTCACCTAACGCTGTAATATCCATATACTCTTTATCTTTTAATTCACCCTGTAACTCTTCAATTTGTTTTGCAAGTACTTCAAGAGATGAATAATAGCTTTGAATTTCTTTTTGTAACATATCCATCTCGGCATCACTTAATTTCGCTTCTTTATACGTAATTTGATCTGTAAATCCACTCTGTTCAAGCTCTTTCATAAAGCGCGTGAAAGTCTCTTCTTTCTTCGATTTTGCACTTTCAAATTGATTAGAAGCACCTTCCTGTTCTGCTTGAATACGTATATTTTCATTTTGCCAATGTTGATACGCCTCCTGCACTTTCTTCCATTCGTCCTCCATTAATTTGAGCTCATGCATAGCTTGATCAAATTGAACTTTCCAAGCTTGTACTGTTTGTAAGTTTTCAGGAATGTTTTTCTTATCATGTTCATATGACGTACGCAGCTGCATACAATCCATTTCGATACGGTGCTGCTCTGTTTCTACATCACGTTTTTGTTTCTGAAGTGCATCTACTTTTTCTTCTACGCTTTTTATTTTCACAGCTATTTGCTTACGCGTTTCTTCACTAGCTTTTAACGTATTCACTTCAGTTGCTAATTGTTTTCCTTTTTGAACAAGCGCACTATATGTTTCAGCTAATTCTTCCGATTGGTAGCCTCGCTTCTTAACCTCTTCTATTACTTGTTCATATTGATGATGATAGAAATTCCATTTCTCCTCTACTTGCACATGTAATTTTTCAGCAATATTCTTCTTATCTCTTAAATCGTTTAACTCTTTTTCATCGATTGCATCACTTTGCTCTGTAGCTTTTTTCGGATGGTTCGTGCTACCACATACTGGACAAGATTCGCCATCATGTAGATGAAGAGCCAATATACCAGCTTGTTCACTTAACCAGCGACGTTCCATATTCTCATATACACGAACTGCCTCTTGCATCTTAGTAAATGCGGTTTCTTTTTCTTGCTCGAATTTTTGTTTTTCTTGCCATACATCATATGCTTGTTTTAAAACTTTTGCATCTTCTCGCATATTCGTTAGTTCTTCTACTTTATCTACATATTGTTCAAGTGCCCGCTCTAATTGCTGTAATTCACCAGACATTAGCTGTTTTTGATTTGTATGCTCTTCTAATTGTCGATCTAAGTTTTGCATACCTTCTTTTAATTTTCCTATTTGAATTTCTGCATTTTGTAAATTCAACTGTTTCTCAGCTAATGATGCAATAATCGGTTGTAACTCTTCTAATCTTTGAACAAATTTTTTGGCCTTTTCTCTCTCAGGTTCTATATTCTTTACTGCTTCATATTTCTCCTGAGCAAGTTCAAAATTACTCATTATATTTTCTTTTTTGGCGATAATTTGTTTTAACAAACTTTCAGCTTTCTGCTCATTTTGCATCGCTTCTTCGTGCCATTGTTCAAGTGGTAATAAGCGCTTCGCTTGTTCCGCACGCTTAAAAGATGTTTCTTTCATTTCAATAACTGTACGATTTTCTTGTAAAGTATTATATTTCTCATTCTTTTGTTGTAAATCTATAAATTTCTCATTTACAGACTTCGCTGCGTGAAAACGTGTTTCAGCATCTTTTAATTGCTTCGTTTGAACATCTTGTTCTACTTGTAATTGCTCCACCTCTGCCTTATACGCAGCTGTCTCTTGTTCTAATGCCTCTACTACTTGATGCGTATTTACATGTTCTTGTTCCACTAATGTCTCTAATAATGATCCATCACGAATTGGTAATTTAAAAACATTACGGAAATATAACTCTCGCTCTTTCTGTTTTTCTTGTAAGACGTCTTTCCATTGTTTTCGTTTTTGGTCAAGTAACTCACGCATTAACTTATAACGATCTGTTTTAAAAATACGACGCAAAATCTCTTCTTTGTTTTCTGTCTCAGATGTTAATAGTTTTCGGAATTCCCCTTGCGGTAACATAACAATTTGGCTAAATTGATGTTTACTTAAACCAATTAAATCTTCTACTTTTTTATTTACATCCGTTACATGGAAACGATCAACAGCCGGAATCTTCTCTTCATCAATTACTTCATATAATTCTACTGCATGTCCCGTAATCGTCTTGTTCCCTTGTTTTTTGTGTCCCAGTTGTCGTTTTATTTCATAACGTTTCCCTTTTAACTGAAAGGTTAATTCTACGCTTGTATACACATTATCATCAGCAAATTGACTGCGGAGCATGCTCGTATCACTTCGTTCTTCTCCGCTTGCCTCACCATATAAAACATAACAAATCGCATCAAAAATCGTTGTCTTTCCGGCGCCCGTGTTTCCAGAAATGGCAAAAATACGATGCTCTCCCAAATCGTCAAAATCAATTACTTCTTTCTGTTTATATGGGCCAAATGCCGTCATAATAAGCTGAATCGGTCTCATCCTCGTTCACCTTCCCGTTCTTGCACTGTTTGTAATACTTCTACAAATAGACGTTCTTTCTCTTCTGATAAATCTAAACCTTTCATTTCTTTATAAAAAGCCTTTAATAATGATAAATCATCCATTTTATGTCTTGAAACAGTTACTTCATTTGACTCAGTGAACTCTCGTCTTTGAATGGCTCTTTCAACATGCATTGCATTTGGATAAACAGAGCGTATTTTTTCCATTGGCTGCAAGACAGGATTTTCATCTAATAATTTTACAAACACGTAATCTTCACTTACTGGATGTTGTAACAATTCATCTATTTTCGCTTCTACTGTTCGCATTTTACGGCGTGGTGTAAGTAACCTTTTTTCAATTGTTACTTCACCTTGCTCGTCCAATTCCACAATATAATATCCTTTTTTATGTTTTTCTTCAGAAATAGAATATGCAAGTGGAGAACCTGAATATCGAATTGTCTCATTACGTACAAAATGCGCTTGATGTAAATGTCCAAGCGCTGTGTAATGAAACCTATCAAAATAATGACTATTCACGTATTCAGCACCACCAATTGAAAGCGGTCGTTCAGCATCACTTGTATTCTCTTCCGCTTCGCCCGCAGAAGTTACAAATGCATGACCAACAAATACATGTCTAGCTTCTTTATCCATCGTTTCAGAAAGCTCATTCATAAAAATACGCATCGCATCATCATGAGAACGTACGTCTTCGTTTTTCAATACATGTCTCACTATGCTTGGATCCGCATAAGGAATGAGATGGAAGTGAACCTCCCCATATTCATCATTTAATATAATTGGCTCATATGGAAATTGAAATTGCCCCACAATAAATAATCCTTGTTTCTTCATTAAACTACTTCCAAAATGAATACGATCTGGACTATCATGGTTTCCTGCGACTGCAATAACTGGTGTTTGTAAATCAATCACTATTTTTTGTAGCACATCATTTAATAAGTCTACTGCTTCCGTAGGTGGAATTGCTCGGTCATATAAATCCCCTGCAATAATTACGGCATCTGGTTTTTCTTCTTCAACGTCTTGTACAAACTGATCTAATACAATCTTTTGATCTTCAGTCATATACACGCCATGAACAAGCTTTCCTAAATGCCAATCGGCTGTATGAAATAACTTCATGGTTTCCTGCTCCTTTTAATTTACTGAATTTAGTGATACAAGTTGATAGTTTATTGTAGTTTTTCCGTTCTCCCATTCTAACTTTTGTATCATTGCACTACCGATTCTTTCTTCATTTGATTTATATAAAGGTAATATTTCTTGAACTGTAAATAAGTGATAACCATCCAATTTTAATTGAAATATGTTTTCTTCTATATGTAATCTTACTTCTTTTTCATTTGAAATAATTTTTGTGTGCATCTCAAATTTCATGATAGATACAACCCCTTTTTCTAATCTCTACACTATTAATAGTATATTGGCTATGCAAGATTGACAAGTAAATACACGGTAAAGTACATACTTTTCTATTGCGATATGTTTTTTTAATTTCACATATAATACGGTATGTGAAATTTTATTCTTTCCAAAAATAAAAATGTCTCATATGACATCTTTATTTTTGGATAAATTCTTTCATTACATAATATAAAACTGTAATGAAAACAATCGCTACAAAAAATGAAAATACTGCAACAATGTACCCATCTTTATTTAATAAAATACAAAAAGAAATAGATACGATAAAAATCGGAAATACAAGTCGTACTTTATCCTTCACTTCCTCTGTCGTATCTGTATGATGAAAATACTGCGTTATCCCTATCATTAAAGAAGACAAAATAATCACCGACAATAGTAAAGGTACTGGCATTCCGATTTCTCCTTTCTCTATTTCTAATGAAAAGCAATTTTTCTTTCATTATAATCACTTCAAATACTCTTTTCGAAGTGATTATGTACAATTTACACATATATAATAGCGTGTTTATCATGGTAACTTCAAATAATTACAATTACAGTAATGTTGTAATATTCATTTTCAACCTCCAAAATCCTGCAAATATAACTCGTCAAAATATGCAGTGGATAAATTAACATATACCGCCAACTTTAGACAAAATTTATAAAGGACATTTCAGTACGTATAAAGAATTAAGAATAAGAAGATATGTAAGGGAGGATGAATTATGACTGAACACGTTTTATTTTCTGTTAGCGAAAACGGCGTTGCATCAATTACTTTAAACCGCCCAAAAGCACTTAATTCTTTATCTTATGACATGTTGCAACCAATTGGGCAAAAACTGAAAGAGTGGGAAAATGATGAGCGAATTGCGCTTATCGTATTAAAAGGAGCTGGCACAAAAGGTTTTTGTGCAGGTGGCGATATTAAAACTCTTTATGAAGCACGTTCAAATGAAGCTGCATTGCAGCATGCGGAACGTTTCTTTGAAGAAGAGTATGAAATTGATACATATATTTATCAATATAAAAAACCGATTATCGCTTGTTTAGATGGAATTGTAATGGGTGGTGGTGTCGGTCTTACAAATGGTGCGAAATACCGAATTGTAACTGAGCGTACGAAATGGGCAATGCCAGAGATGAATATTGGCTTCTTCCCAGACGTCGGTGCTGCTTATTTCTTAAATAAAGCTCCAGGGTATGCCGGCCGCTATGTCGCTTTAACAGCATCTATTTTAAAAGCTTCTGACGTATTATTTATAAACGCTGCTGATTATTTTATTGCATCTGATTCATTACCAAATTTCCTTACTGAACTGGAAAGTGTAAATTGGTCTAAAGAAGATGATGTACATACTCATTTAAAAGAAGTCATTCGTACATTTGCAACTGCTCCAACATTAGAAAGCGAGCTTGCTCCTTCATTAGAAGAAATTAATTCACATTTTGCATTCGATACAATTGAAGAAATTATTCATTCATTAGAGAAAGATCAAAGTTCCTTTTCTTTAAAAGCGAAAGAAACGTTATTATCAAAATCTCCTATTTCACTAAAAGTAACATTAAAACAGTTTATTGATGGACAAAATAAGTCCGTTGAAGAATGTTTCGCTACTGACCTTGTACTTGCTAAAAACTTCATGAGACATGAAGATTTCTTTGAAGGAGTACGATCTGTTGTCGTTGATAAAGACCAAAATCCAAATTATAAATATAAGCAGTTAAGTGATGTTTCAGAAGAAGATGTAAACCGGTTCTTTAACTTACTTAATGCGTAAAGTGAGAATTTAATAAGTAGGGTTTATCTCCCTCTTATTATTAGTAGAAGCAATCGCCCTTTCATACGGGATTAAATTGAGGCTATATAGTCGTATAATTACACGCCTATATAGCCTTTTTCCTATTTAATAAATTTTAATAAAATTTAATTTTATTAAATCGAATTATGTGCTACACTATTTTTAATTAAATATTCTAAAAATAAAAGAAGGAGGAGCGACTATGATTGAAAATTATTTTCTTTTCATCATTATGTCTATTTGTCTTATTATTTTACCTGGTCCTGATACTGCAATGGCTACGAAAAACACATTAGTTGCTGGTAAGGTAGGTGGGGTGAAAACAGTGTTCGGTACATGTGTTGCACTATTAATTCATACTTTAGCAGCAGTAATCGGACTTTCCGCACTTATTGTAAAGTCAGCTCTTTTATTTTCTATTTTCAAGTACGTTGGAGCTCTATATTTAATTTATATTGGTATTAAAGCCCTTTTAGCAGTAAGAAATAAAGAAGGCGTCAATACGAACGATATATCTTTGAATAACGCAAACGAGAATACTTCTTGCTTTCGCCAAGGGTTTCTTACAAATTTATTAAACCCTAAAATCGCAGTCTTCTTTTTAACATTTTTACCGCAATTTTTAAATCCAAATCATAATACGTTTATCCAACTTCTTATAATGGGCCTTACTTACCTAGTTTTAACAGTTATTTGGTTCGCTTTTTATATATTTTTAATTGATAAAATTAGTGCTTTTATGAAAAAACCGAAGACGCAACGTTATATTCAAGGGTTAACAGGAATTGTCTTAATTGGTTTTGGTATTAAACTCGCTTTTGAAAAAAGCAATTAACAAGAAGAAAACCACCACTATGAATAGTGGTGGTTTTCTTTTAATAACTGATTTGGTTGTCTACATTATATTAAAACCAGCGCTCAGTTACAACTTTTTTACGTGTATAAAATTGAACGCCATCTGTACCATTTGTACCTAAATCACCAAAGAATGAAGCTTTATTTCCAGCGAATGCGAAGAATGCCATTGGTGCTGGAACGTTTACGTTTACACCGATCATACCCGCATCGATGTTATCACGGAACGTTTGTGCATGTTTACCGCTTGATGTATAAATAACCGCACCATTTGCAAATTTAGATTGATTTGTTAGTTTAATACCTTCTTCTAAATCTTTAACACGTACAATGCTTAATACTGGAGCAAAAATCTCATCTTGCCAAATTTTCATTTCTTGATTTACACCGTCAAAGATTGTCGCACCTACAAAGTAACCTTCTCCAACTTCTTCCTTAATTTTACGGCCATCTACTAATAAAGTAGCTCCATCTGCTACACCGCTGTTAATATAGCCCAATACGCGTTCTTTATGAGACTCGCGAATTAATGGTCCAACATAATTATCTTCGTGGAAACCGTCACCTACTTTTAACTTCTTCGTCTCTGCTACTAGTACGTCGATGAACTCATCTGCAATTTCATCAACTACTGCTACTACTGAACATGCCATGCAGCGCTCTCCACTACTTGCAAATGCAGATCCAATTACACCTTGTACCGTTTTCTCAAGATTGCAATCTGGCATAACAATCGCATGGTTTTTCGCACCAGCTAACGCTTGTACACGTTTCCCATGTTTCGTACCTGTTTCATATACGTAACGAGCTACCGGCTCAGATCCAACGAACGAAACAGCTTGAATATCTTTATTTTCTAAAATGCTATTTACAACATCTTTTCCGCCTTGCACTAAATTTAATACGCCTTTCGGGAAGCCAGCTTCATAGAATAACTCTACAAGTCGCTCTGCTAAAAGTGGCGTTCTTTCAGATGTTTTTAATACGAATGTATTACCACAAGCAATTGCAAGCGGGAACATCCATAATGGAATCATCATCGGGAAGTTAAACGGCGTAATTCCAGCAACAACTCCAATTGGGTAGCGCCAAATTGATCCATCGATGCCGCTTGCAATATTCGGAAGTGCTTGTCCCATCATTAAACTTGGAGTAGATGTTGCAAGTTCTACTGCTTCAATACCACGTTGTACTTCACCAGTTGCATCCGTTAATGTTTTACCATTTTCTAGCGTAATGATTTTTGCAAGTTCTTCTTTGTTTTCTTGTAAAAGCTGTAAATATTTATACAATTGTCTTGAACGATTCGGAACTGGTACTTTAGACCATGTTTCGTATGCTGCTTTTGCGGCTTCAACAGCTTTTTCAACATCTTCTTTCGGAGATAGCGGAACGTAAGCGATAATTTTTCCAGTCGCCGGATTTGGAACTGCTTCTACTTCTGTACCAGTAGATTCTACCCACTCACCATTAATATGATTTTTTACTCGTTTAATTTCAGTTGTAATCATTATATTCTCTCCTTTTTTATGATGTTTATAAATCTATTATTTTTGATTAGAAATTAATTGTTCACTAACTTTCTTATATAAAGCAGCCATATCGTTTTCACCATACCCAGCTTCACTTGCTTCTTCATATACATTTAATAGCATTTCGCTTACTGGTAAGTGAAGTTCACTTTCTTTCGCTAAATCTACTGCAAACCCTAAATCTTTCTTTAATAAATTTACAGTAAAACCTGGCTCGTAGTTTTCTGATGCAATAAAACTTTTATAATTGCGCTCATAAATTCTACTTTGGCCGTAACTTACATTTAAAATATCAAACATTTTATCCAAATCCATATTGTTCTTTTTCGCTAATGTTAATGCTTCACTTACACCAGCTGTATAAAAACCTATTAATAGGTTATTAATTAATTTAACAGTTGTACCACTATCAATTTGCTCACTAACATGGAAGATGTTTGCACCTAATACACCCATGATAGATTCCGTTTTTTCATATACCTCTTTTGATCCACCGACCATAAACGTTAATGTACGGTTTTCGGCTCCAATTACCCCACCACTTACAGGGGCTGCTAAAAAGTCTACTTTCTTTTCTTTTGCCGCTTCCTCTAACTGTTTGTTTAATTGTGGAGATACAGTACTTGTATCTATTAAAACTACATTCGAGTGACTATTTTCAAATAATCCTTCTTCTCCAAAATATACTGCTTCAACAGCACGAGGTGAAGGTAAACTTGTAAAAATTACATCGCATGTCTCTGCTAATTTTGAGATTGATAAGCCAATAATTCCTCCTTCTTTTTCAAAGGAAGCTTCAGCATCTTTATTTAAATCCACACCATATACTGTGTAATTTGATTTAACTAAATTTTTAGACATCGGAAGACCCATGTTACCTAAACCGATAAAACCAATCTTTTTCATATCGCTTTCCTCCTATTTACACAATATACTTTCCGCGATTTATAATAGCTTTCGCAATTTCTCTCTTTTTTGTAAATACGTTCGTGTATAAAGGTACTGATAATTGACGAATTCCAGCTAAAATTACGTGTCTATCTTGTTCTTCTGTAACAGCCGCTGAAAGTATAGAAATTGCCGCTTCTTCTACTTTACGATATCCTTCTTCACAAATAACGTCAGTTATCATTTGTTTCGTACGTTCTTTCTCTTCACCATTTTTACTAATTGCTTTACTCGTACGTAAAAATGCTGATTCCATGACGTACACATCCGTTAACATATTTGATAATACACGTGAATATTCTTGCTCTTGATCAATTTTCAAACCCGGAGTTTTAGAGAGCGTTTTCAAAGATTGTTTCAACAATTTTTTTGCTAATAAAATGTAACGATAGTTTCTTTCGACATTTTCTACATCAATCTCTACTTCAGTATTTTCAATTTGTTCCACTTGCTTCATTAACATTTTAGCAACTGTTAATCTATTAATTTCATTCGTCCCTTCAAAAATACGACTAATTCTAGCATCACGATATAAACGTTCTACTTCGTATTCTTGCATATAACCGTAACCACCATGAATTTGTACAGCTTCATCTACGATGTAACCAAGTGTTTCAGAAGCATTTACTTTATTTAGTGCACATTCAATTGCAAATTGAGACATTTTCTTCATAAGATCTTCATCACTCTCATGAATTGCTTCATCAATTACACCTGCTGTACGATACGCTGCGCTTTCTGCTCCATATGTAGCAATGATCATATTTGCAATTTTCTCTTGTATCATCGTAAAGTCTACTAATTCCGTTTGGAACTGTTTACGTTCTTTTCCGTATTGAACGGACAATCCAATTGCTTGCTTTGCTGTTCCAATATTTCCAAAAGCAAGCTTTAGTCTAGCAAAGTTTAGAATATTAAGAGCTACGTGATGCCCTTTTCCAACTTCCCCTAAAACATTTTCTGCAGGTATTACGACATCTTCTAAAATAAGGGTAGCCGTTGAAGAACCTTTAATCCCCATTTTCTTTTCTTCTAGTCCAATGGATACACCTTCACATGTTCTTTCGACAATAAACGCTGTCATTCCTTTATTTGTCTTCGCAAAAACAACGTATACATCTGCCATATGAGCATTTGTAATCCACTGCTTCTCGCCATTTAACTTCCAAGCAGTACCATCTTCATTTAATACTGCACTCGTTTTTGCACTTAATGCATCAGAACCAGCATTTGGCTCCGTTAAAGCATAAGCCCCAATCCATTCTCCAGACGCAATTTTCGGCAAATATTTTTCTTTTTGTTCTTTCGTTCCGTAATATATGTAAGGCAATGTACCTACACCGGCGTGTATATTAAATGAAACGCTAAATGCACCAGCGTATCCCATTTTTTCTGCTACAAGCCCTGAAACTACCTTTCCTAATTCGAATCCGCCATATTCTTCTGGGACCTCGATACTTAATAATCCAAGTTCTCCAGCTTTCTCAAATAATTGACGAGAAACTTTATAGTTATGTTGTTCAATATTCTCCATTTGTGGAACAATTTCTTGTTTAACGAATTGTTCTGTCGTTTTTGCGATTAAATCTTCATCTCCTGAAAAATCTTCTGGCGTAAAAAAAGCATGATTCACATCTTTATTAGGTGAAAAAAATTCATCCCACGGTAACTTCGTTTTCTCCATCTGAATCCCCCTATCATTTCGGCCTTAATTACTACTACATATGCTCGTCTACGATGAGTGGAATATCTTATTTTTGAAAACAGAAGGCGATGAATTTTCACATCAAGCAGTTCGTTTTGCCAAAGATGTATTCTCATCGCCTTAGTTGTTTTATCTATTGATCCTCTGATAATACTGTTTTTGCAATACCAGTATCTAGTTCTTCAAAGTCATGATATGAAATTGTTTCATATAACTCACTTCTCGTTTGCATATTTGAAATTGCATCTTTTTGAGAACCTGTTTCTTTAATTAAAGTAAACACGTTTTCATACGCTTTCGCCGCAACGCGAAGTGAAGTTACAGGATAAATAACCATTTGGAAACCCATATTTGCAAATTCCTCTGCACTATAATATGGAGTTTTTCCAAATTCAGTCATATTCGCAAGTAAAGGTGCATTTACCTTACTATTAAATAGACGGAATTCTTCCTCTGATTGAAGTGCTTCAGGGAAAATTGCATCTGCACCTGCTTTTACATATGCATTTGCTCTTTCAATTGCTTCATCCAAGCCCTCTACGCCGCGAGCGTCTGTGCGCGCTACAATATATAAGCTCGGTGCAACTTCTTTAATCGCTTTAATTTTTTGAACTAATTCTTCTGTCGTAACAAGTTTCTTACCATTTAAATGTCCACATTTCTTTGGTAATTGCTGATCTTCAATTTGGACAGCTGCTACTTTCGCTTCCACCATTTCTACAGCTGTTCTCGCCACATTTAGTACACCACCAAATCCTGTATCAATATCAACAAGAACTGGTAAGTCTGTAGCTCTTACTAGATCTCTTGCTCTCTCTGCTACTTCAGTAGACGTCACGATTCCTAAATCAGGTAGCCCTTTACTTGCAGTATAAGCAGCTCCTGATAAATAAAGAGCTGAAAATCCTGTATTTCTCGCAACTAAAGCTGCCATTGCGTCATGAGCACCTGGAATCTGTAAGATTTCATTTGCTTCTACTAAAGCTCGGAAGCGATTCGCAAGCTCCTCTTGTGTTGACTGTTTATTCACAACCCAAGCCATTCTAAATTCCCCCTATTATTAAATTAAGAATAGATCTACAAATTCGTTTACGTTCATATTTTCTAGTTTCTCTTCATTTAAACAAGCTTCATGAATTTGTTCTTGTTGCTTACTAGAATAATGACCTGCCATATTTGCAGTGAATTTTTGAACAACTTTTGGAATTGCTTCGTCTCTACGGAAACGGTGACCAAGTGGATATTCACATTCCACGTTTTCTGTTTCAGTGCCATCTTTGAAATGGACTTGAACAGCGTTGGCGATTGAGCGCTTGTTCGGGTCAAGGTAATCTAAACTGTACTGTTTGTTTTCAACAACAACCATCTTATTACGTAATTCATCTACACGTGGATCATTTGCTACTGCATCCTCATAATCGTCCGCAACGATATCTCCTTTTAATAAACCAATTGCCGTAATGTATTGTAAGCAATGATCACGATCCGCTGGGTTATTTAATGGACCTTCTTTATCAATAATACGGATTGCTGATTCATGAGTTGTAATTGTAATACGATCAATTTCATCTAATCTTTCTTTAATTTCCGGATGTAATTTCACAGCACATTCTGCAGCTGTTTGTGCATGGAATTCTGCTGGATATGAAACTTTAAATAATACATTTTCCATTACATATGAATCTAATGGTCTCGCTAACTTTAATTCTTGTTTATTAAATAATACATCTTGGAATCCCCAGCCTGGTGCAGATAAAGCTGTTGGATAACCCATTTCACCTTTTAGAGCAGTCATTGCAAGATGAACACCGCGGCTCGTTGCATCACCTGCTGCCCATGATTTACGTGATCCCGTATTTGGAGCATGACGATATGTACGAAGACTAGAATTATCAATCCATGCATGTGATAATGCATTAAAGATTTCTTCACGTGTTCCGCCAAGCATTTTTGCAACTACTGCAGTTGTTGCTACTTTTACATATAATACGTGGTCAAGACCAACTCTGTTTAAGCTGTTTTCTAAAGCAAGTACACCTTGAATTTCATGTGCTTTAATCATCATTTCTAGTACTTCACGTACTTTTAATGGTTCTTTTCCTTCTGAAATACGAACACGGCTAATATAATCTGCAACTGCTAAAATTCCGCCTAAGTTATCAGATGGATGTCCCCACTCTGCTGCAAGCCAAGTATCGTTATAGTCTAACCAACGGATCATACATCCGATATTAAATGCACCTTTCACTGGATCAAGTACATATGACGTACCTGGTACACGTGTACCATTTGGCACGATTGTTCCTGGAACAACTGGTCCTAATAATTTCGTACATTCTGGATATTGTAGTGCTAAAATTCCGCATCCAAGCGTATCAAGTAAGACGTAACGAGCAGTACTGAATGCTTCTGCGCTAGTTACCTCTTTATTTAATACATAATCCGTAATTTCTTCTAATAACGCATCTTTTTGTTTAATTTCATTTGTTTTAATCATGCAATTCTTCCCTTTCTGTCGAAAATTCGTTATTATTAATGATGGGTGTCGGTCAAACACCCATCTGGCGGGCGGTGCTAACAACTCCCCAGTTGTTCTTATTTACTAAGCACATGTCGCTCGCCAATATAATTTACACGTGGACGGAACAAACGATTGTTCGTATGTTGCTCAATAACGTGCGCACATAGTCCTACTGTTCTAGAGCTAAAGAAGATTGGTGTGTACAGTTGAATTGGAATACCAAGCATCCAATATACTGGAGCTGCGTAATAATCAAGGTTTGGATAAATTCCTTTTTCCTTCTCCATAATCTTTTCTCCCGCTTCACACATTTCATATAGTGTATAATCACCTTTTACATCACATAACTGCTTTAAAGCTTCCTTCATCATCAATGCTCTTGGATCCATCTTCTTCATGTATACACGATGTCCAAAGCCCATAATTTTTTCTTTGTTATATAGTTTCTTCTGTAATAACTCTTCAAACTTTTCAACATTACCAGCTTCTAAAAGCATGTACATAACCGCTTCGTTCGCACCGCCATGTAAGCTACCTTTTAAAGATGCAACCGCACCTGTTAAAGCACCATATAAGTCGGATTGCGTAGACGCAATAACGCGCGCTGTAAATGTAGAGTTTGGCATTTCATGTTCACTATATAAAACAAGGGAACGATCAAAGATCTTCTCCTCAAGTTCAGTTGGTTTTTTACCTGTTAACATATAGAAGAAATTCGCGCTATATGATAATTCCTTAAGTGGTTCGATTGGCTCTTCATTATTTAAAATATGATAGCTATTCGCTACAATGTTTGGTACTTTACTCAATAATTTGTACCCGCGGCTTTTGTTTACTTCTAACGAGCGATTTTCAATATCATTATCGTAACCAGCTAATGCGGACACACCTGTACGCAATCCATCCATCGGGTGTGTTTCTTTCGGTAACGCCTTCAGTACGTTAAATACACCTTCTGGTACTGCGTATTCTTCTTTTAATTTCTTTTCAAGTGTTGCTTTTTCATCTTCATTCGGTAGATGTTCTTCCAATAAAAGGTGCACAATGTCTAAATACTCTTTTGTTTTTGAGAGTTCGATTAAATCATACCCTTGAATTACAATTTCACCTTTCACTGTGTCAAGAAACGAAATCTTCGTCTCCGCTGCCACTATACCATCTAATCCCGGGGAAAATTTTTCTTCAGCTTTCATCATTATTTCCTCCAATCCTAATAGATCTTCGTGCACATAACTGTAAGCCTTTACAATATTGCGAAACTACATTTCTATTTCAATGTATCAGAGTTTTTAGAAGATTTCAATTTATTTTATAATGATAAGTTTCCTATACTTTTCTTACTGTAACAATACAATTTTTTGAAAATAATTCTTATGTTTTATAAAGAAAGAATAAACTTCTTTGCATATTTTAAAAAAACAAGATATAAAGATTTTCCATATAACACCGCCAAATATACAATTATTCTAATTTTATTTACGAAATAGAAAAAACGAGCTGTACATAAATACAGCTCGTTACTATATGATATTTATTTCACTATGCCTTAAATATAATTTTTATATAAAACTTATTCATTTTTAATAAAGTTATTATTTTACATAATTAAATTGAATTTCTTCCATTTCCTCATGATAACTTACAAATAAATCATAGTTTTAAAAATACCAAAGATCATCAACATCTACAAAAAATATAATACCTTCCTTCTCAACTGACACGATTTCCCCATCTGGTTTCTCTGCAACAATCCCTAAAGAATATCCAGGCTGAATTGAACTATTCCCTCCGTACCTTACAGTAAAACGTACAGATTCACCGTGCTTTATACGTAATTCTTCCTGGAACCATTGTAGAGCTTTACGATCAATTGAAATTTTCATCTTTATTCCCCCCAGTTTATGCAAACTCTTTTTTTCCTAATCGTTGTTTTACAAAGAAGACGAAAATAATTAAGGCTGTTAATGCTGAAATTGCACTCCCTGAAAATAAAATACGATAACCAAACATTTGTGAAACAACCCCAAGTAAAATAGCACCTAATCCAATTCCTAAATCAAACGCTGTAAAAAATGAAGCGTTCGCAACTCCTCTTTTACTCGGATCGACAATTGTAAGCATTGCCGCTTGCAAAGCTGGCTGTGCTGAACCGAATCCAACACCATATAATGTAGCTGCGATAACTACACCTATTAAATTATTTGAAATCGTTAATACAACTATTGCAATAATAGTAATGCATAGTGCCGGAAGTATGATAAATACTTCTCCATACTTATCTAATAGTTTTCCTGAAATTGGTCTTACGATTGTTAAAGCAATTGCATATACAAGAAAGAATGTCCCAGGATTCACATCAATTGACGATGCAAATAGCGGTAAAAACGTCGTAATGCCTCCATATGCAAATGATAAAAAAAATACAACTATCGTAATGGATAGAACGGATTTTTCAAACAGTTGTATTTTCCCTTTTTCTTTTTGTGGTGTGAATGGCATTTTCGTCATTAACGATAATAAGACTGCCATAAAGGATAAAAGAGTTGCTAACAAGAATAGGCCGTGAAATGAATAATTTTGTACAACCGCTAATCCAATCATTGGCCCGATGGCCATTGCAATCGTCATAGCCATTCCGTACCAACCCATCCCTTCACCACGGCGTGAATCTGGAATAATATCAGTTATCGCTGTTCCAACAGCTGTTGTAGAAACAGCCCATGTTACTCCATGAATAACCCTCAAAACAGCTAAAAGGACAATAGTCGACGCTAAATTATAAGAATACATCGTTAACCCAAAAAAGATGAGCCCGAAAATAATAAAGGATCTTCTACCATATTGATCCAACATTCCTCCAATAATCGGTCGTATTACAACTGCCGCTATTGTAAACATTCCCATCATAAGTCCTACTTGTGATTCATTACCACCTATCTCTTTAATAAAGAGTGGGAGCGTTGGAACTAGTAAATAAAATCCTGTAAATAAAAATAACATTGCGAAAGTCATTTGAATAAATGATTTCGTCCATAATCGTTCCATTCATATTCCTCCATAAACACGTAAGTTATTGCAATTAACACCTCCATTTTACAGTTTCTTCGTTCCTTTTCCCTCCGTAAATAGACGTATCTTTTTATAATAAATGGTCCAAAATCAATTTAAATTGGTCTTACAACTTTATACGTATGTTTTAGCCTAAAGTCCCATTTATTTGTACCTTTATATGTGTGAAAAGAATATACTACTTTATTATCGCAACTTAGGAGTGAATATTTTTATGTGGGTATCATCAAGAGTAACTGCCGTAGTTCCTTCGACCCCCGAAATACACGTTCCCGCTGTTCATACAGCTAGTTCTGATGTCGGTATTGAACTTCCCGCAACTTGGCAACACTATCAAATTCCCGGTCAAATTACTCCCTCATTTTGGCATCATGGCGCACATCCAAGTAGTACCCCCTTTCAAAGCCACGCTTATCCTCCGTTACCTCAATCTCAAATTTTTTATCATTTTCCTTCAATTTATTTTCAAAACTTCTATGGTACTTTTAATATTTAAAATACATTGTCTCATAGCTACTGCATTTAAAAGAAAAAAGCACTTAAGATTGTAATTTTACAAATCTTAAGTGCTTTTTAATATTTTTTATAAAATTTTCTTATTGTCCATTATTAGCAGGGGCCTCTCCTGCATTACCGCCAGTTTCTGGTTGTGTGGTCGCTGGTGGAGTTGTATTTCCTTGGCCTCCTCCATTATTTGCTGGAGGTGTCGTATTTCCTTGACCTCCACCGTTATTTGCTGGAGGTGTCGTATTTCCTTGGCCTCCTCCGTTATTTGCTGGAGGTGTCGTATTCCCTTGGCCTCCACCGTTATTTGCTGGAGGTGTCGTATTCCCTTGGTCTCCCCCATTATTTGCTGGAGGTGTCGTATTCCCTTGGCCTCCTCCATTATTTTGTTCATTTTGTTTCTTTTCTTCTTCTTGTTTCTTTTGCTCTTCTAGTTTCTTTTGTTCTTCTTGCTTCTTAAGTTCCTCTTGTTGCTTTTGTTCTTCTTGTTTTTTCAGTTCTTCCTGTTTCTTTAATTCTTCTTGCTTTTTCTCTTCTTCAGTTTTTTGCTGTTGATCTTGTTTTGGTTTTTCCGTTGTATCCGGTACGCTCGTATTTGGAGAAGAATCACGTTTTTCACCTTTTATACGCAGCTCACTACCTTCTTGAATTACACTACTTGGCATTTTAAATCTTGATTTATCTGTAGCCATCTGGCTCATCATTGCTTTAAAGATCAACTGTGCAATTTTCGTATTTTTACTACTAATATACTCGTCTTTACCATCTTTCATATACCCAGTCCATACTGCCATCGTATATTGCGGCGTATAACCTGCAAACCAACTATCACGAGTTGCACTTTCCGGAATATTAAATTTTGCTAATTGTTTTGAATCATAGTTTGTTGTACCTGTTTTTCCAGCTACATCTAAAGAACTTATATTTGCTGCTGTACCAGTACCTGATGTCACTACTGAACGAAGCATATCAGTAATCATATATGCTGTAGAGTCAGCTATAACTTGTTTTGGTTTTTGCCCGAAACTTTGTGACTTACCGTCTGGATAAACTACTTTCTTAACAAAATGCGGTTTTGCATACTTTCCACCATTACCAAATGTCGCATAAGCACCCGCTATTTCAGTTGGTGATACTTCGTTTGTACCAATAGCTGTAGATTCTGTTGGCGCTTTTTTAAATGTAATACCTAATTTCTCAGAGAATTCCTTTGATTTATTAAGTCCTACTTCTTTTGCAGTTTTAACTGCTGGAACGTTACGTGACATTTTTAACGCCTCACGCATAGTAATTGGACCTAAATGACTTCTGTCTGCATTTCGAAGTTCTTGTCCAGTTGAATATTTAAATGGAGAATCATCAATTTGATGATACGTAGCCCATTTTAAGTATTCAATTGCAGGACCGTAATCAAAGATTGGCTTCATAGTTGAACCAGCTGCACGATCTAATTCAATGGCCATATTATGCCCTTTAAATACGGCTTTATTTTCACCGCGCCCACTACCTATAGCACGAATCTCACCTGTTTTCGTATCCATAAATGTGAAAGCACCTTGGAATTTATCATTTGGATAATTAATAATATTTTCATTTAAAATCTTATCAGCAAATTCCTGTGCTTTCGGGTCTAATGTTGTATAAATTTCTAAGCCATCAGATCCAATATTAACATCTGGTATTTCTTTTTCTACTTCTTTCACTACGGCATCCATAAATGCAGTATGCGGCATTGTTTGAAGTTCCGTTGCTGTCTTAAGTCCCTTTGTCACTTCAACTTTCGAAGCTTCTTCCATTTCTGCCTTCGTAATATAACCATGTCGATTCATCAATTTTAGGACAACATTTCTTCTTTCTGTTGCTCTTTGAATATTTTCTGTCTTCGTTGGATCATAGTTATTCGGTGCTTTTGGTAAACCTGCAAGCATCGCAACTTCTGGTAAGGTTAACTCTTTTAATTCTTTACCGTAGTAGTTCTGTGCTGCTGTTGCGATACCATATGAACGATTACCTAAATTAATTTTATTTAAATACATTTCTAAAATCTCATGTTTTGAATACTGTTGTTCTAGCTTATACGCTAAATAAATTTCCTGAACCTTACGTTTTGATGTTTTTTCCATCGATAAGAAGTAGTTTTTAATAACTTGCTGCGTGATCGTACTTCCACCTTGTGAACCGTAATCTCCTTTAAGACTCACCAAAACAGCACGTGCAGTACCTTTAAAGTCTACTCCGCTATGCTCGTAAAATCGTGCATCTTCTGTTGCTAAAAATGCATTTTCTACTAATTTAGGAATTTGATCATACGTAACATTCGTCCGTTTCTCTTTCCCATATTCATATACCAACTCGCCATTTTTATCATAAATTTTTGAGGATAACGGATTAACAAGTTTTGCTTTCTCAAGTTTCGGTGCGTCCTTAATCATTACGAAGAAGGTAGCAACCCCCGCCACTAAACCAACAATACCAAGTAATAAACAAGTAATTAAAAACTTGCGAAAGAATGATGTTTTACCTTTTGGTTTTTGTGTTTTAGAAGCTGGCTGTTTTTTCTTTTTAACTTGTCGTCGCTCCTCTCGAGAACGATAATTTTCTGACATGTTACTTTCTCCTGCCTTTCAATTCTCCCGTTGATTTACTAAAAAATATTGAGGTCACTTTCTAAAATGAATTTAATTAAGAAAGTATATTGACCTGGAGCATTCAATATTTTCCTAATTCACAGATTATAAATTTTAGAATACTTCTTATACTAAGTATTTTCACTTCTATTTTTCTAATAATGCTGCCCCTTTAAGCATAGAATGTAAAAAGTGAAATTTTAATACCTCGTATAAATAATATACCTTTTTTTCAAATGGTCAATATTTTCTTATTTATAAATCAAAGGTGAAATAAAAATAGCACAACGATATGTACTTCGTGTGAACTTCCTTATAATTACGTATAACGAACATTTAATATATTGCATATAAGTATAATACCTCTTTAATTATAAAGACTTCAACACCACAACCTCAACATCTATAAGAATTTATTAAAAATGAAAAGTGAGGAGTTGCGTAATAATGGAACTATCTCCCGTGATTTCCAAAACTATAGTTGCTGTTGGCTATAATCCTTTTTCTATGATTTTACGCATTCAATTAAAGCATGGACTGTATGATTTCTTTAACGTTCCTGAAAACATTTACACCGGTTTATTAAACGCACACTCCAAAACGAATTATCACAATACTTATATTAAAAATTCTTACCGCTACACTAAAATTTAAACTTAACTAGAATGAAAAAAGAAAGGAGGTAGTCCCCCTTTCTTTTTTAAATCATTTCACAACTCAGCTATCTTCTGTTCTTTTTATTTATTTCATCATATGCTTGAATTTGTTTTTTTAAACGCCGATCTGCTTTTTTATCATGTACAACTAATATCGCATGAATAACACCTGGAACCCAAAATATTAATGTTAATATGAAATTAATTACTGCTTGAAATGGTTTTCCGCAAAATAATACGGCTACAGGTGGAAGAAGAATTGCCAACAAATACATCATCTCTTGAAAACTCCTTGTTTTGTATTTTTCTCTCTCCATACACTATAAAAACCAGTAACTTTTACATTTCCGATATTTTTATTACCCACTAATAACTGTTCTACCATTATATATTCTATTTCAATGCAAAAAAACCTACCACTTCAACTTTTCTACTTATGTAAAATTGAAATTTTACATACCATCTTTCCATGAACAATTTCATATGATTATTTTTTCTAATCTTTTTTCTTTCTCTATTATAGTTAATCCAATTGCCGAAATAGCAGTTCCTATCGCTTGTATCCAAACACCAATAAGTGCTATTATTCTCTCATCTTTCTTATCAACCTTACTGTCTTCATTTTGTATTCTATTCTGCATTACATTAACAATACCTTGATACGCTTGAAGTCCAGCGCCTAAACTTTGCAGAGAATTTCCTATCACTATAATTTTCTGCAACATTTTCATCTGAAGTAAAGCCGCTTCTACTCCTAAAAAAGCTCCAATTGATTGTAAGCTATTCCCTACAATTATAAGATAATCATTTTCTTTCAATTGTTCATTTATATTAAAATATGTTCCTATTACATTTGATATATTCCCTAACGCTAATAACTCAATGCCCATTTTATCGAGCATTTCACTTTTTTTTCCAAACACATATTTTGATTTTCTTTTTCAACTTTATCTTCGGTTTCATTACTCCCTATAATTTGCAATATATACCCGAGGGCTTGTAATGAACTTCCTACAATTACAATCTCCGATTCAACTTTCTCTTCCCCTATAAATCCTCTTGTCGTCCCAATTGCCGCTGTAAGATTCCCTCCTACTTGAAACCATGCTCCTGTCACTTTTAAACCGTTTGGATTCATTTTTATCACCTATTTAGAAATTTTCTAGTGCTTTCGAAATACATAAATGGCATCCTTTAACTCATATTTATTTTCTATATGTAATTTTGTGCATTCTATAATGTGTTAAAAATACAAAAAAGAGTAACCCATAACAGTTACTCTTTCCTATATATCAAAAAAATCATTATTTATTTCGTTATTGCTTTTAAATTTCAACTTCTCTTTCCCGCACTTCTCACACCTATACACATAAGCTACACCTAGCTTACCACTTTTGAAATCTTCATTATCCTGCATCTTAATAAAACTATATTTATGTTTACAGTGAGATTCGTCTAAAAATTTTTCAAACCATTTTTTCAACATAGAACTGTTCACCTCTATGAAAGAATCTTCATCTTGCCTTATTACATACTTTTACTTAAATACTCAACCTCATGTTGTAACTTTTTAAATTGTTCAAAATGCATAGTGATAGATTGACTGTTTCCATACTCAGCACTATGCTTCACCAATAAAACACCCGTGTCATGAAAAAACGCGTCAAGCTCTTTTCTAATGGATACTTTCATTATATGCGCTGTTTTAATAGCCGATAAAATTGCAATTTCATTAAACTTTAATTTTATTTCCTTTGGACAAAATGCTTCTTCCACCAATATAACTTCATTGCTATAAATAAGTGCAACAAGATTACTTGACTTTGCATCTGTTAAATCTACTTTTTTTATAACTTTATTCATTACATTTTGCCTCCTTTGTTTTCATATATGACAATTATACAATTTCCATTTTTAATTACGTAACCTTACATTCAGTTTAACACACTTTTATTATAGGATTAAGCTACACTTCAAACGTTTTATTATTCCGCAATTTTCGTTAGATGAACCCTTTGGACTATAAGACCATATAGTAGTGTTAACAAATGATTGTAAAGTGGGTGAGAACTATGCCCTCAGTTGTAGGGAATTTAGTTGTACAAAATAGTAACGGTTCATTTAATTTAGGTGATTTCTATAACGTTTCTCCAAAAGAAAACACGAAGGCTTATAATGGATCTGGTGCTTCCAACGTTGGTTTTGTTGTTAATACTTTTAATGGTGTGAGTGCGACTAATACGTTTGATTCTGACCTTGCGGATCAAAACCAAGTCGGTACAGCTTAACCCTATTTTTTCATCGTTCTGTTTAAGAATTTTTAATTTGTCCATACTATAATCAGGCTGTTATACAGCTATTGTTGATTTTTGGAGTACCCTATCTTTTTCTCCCTTTCCCTGGGGCTTAGCAGCTAGTATGAAGCTAGCTGCTTTTCCGTTTCATTTTTTCTGTTTCACATCTAACATAGCTTACTTTACGCTATTTCAATAATATCCGTGGTATTAAATACGTAAGTTTTATAAAACGCGTCAGTACACATTACAATGCGCTTTAGCGGATTTATATGTACAACTGTCATGTAGCTTGTAAGTATGTATCCATCTTCAAAATATGTCACCAATATTTCTTTCTCAGACAATAATGACATTAATAATTTATCAGAAATTCCCTCTTTTGCTTCTTTTGTTAAAAATGGTTTTTGTACTTTAAATTTCTCCCCAATAACCTTTCGCATACTTAATAACTGTTCCGACATTACTGTAAATGGAACCCATTCTCTTTTTGCTCTTTGCATCTTTACATCATTCATTTCTCTATCTCCTCGATTATTTATCCATTCTATTTCAAACATATTGCGCTTCGATTATTCTTTAATCATTGCTCGGCTCATATTGCTCCCGCACGAACAGATAGGAAATCTCCCACCTCAAAATTCACAACATACAAGGAAAGTAAGTCGAAAATCAACTCCCCGTAAACAGCCGATTGGTGAAAATGTAATTAGTGGATGATGAACACCCACTAATTACATTTTCACTTTATTTCTAAATCGTATACTACCTACACATACAAGAACATTCGTTCTAATTATACACGAACCTACGTTCTTTTGAGAAGGAATTTATTTTTTCTTCATCAAATGAGCCTTTTTCCCATTTAATAGGAAGTTCACGTATCAACTAAAAAACGACTTCACTTAAAGAGAAGTCGTTTTTTCTAATCACCTATATTTCTATATTTATTTTTCTATCCTGACAAGTGTTCTTTCTGGAATACGAATCTCATCTATATTAAAATGATTTATTTTTAATTTTAATTCTCCCAATCGTTCCTTATCTTCATTACCAACCCAACCACTGAATAATTCAAAATAGTCCCCATTATTTAAATACCTTTCCATAATCGCGCATAAAGCTAATAGCTTTTTTAGCTTCTTTCTTCTCCCTTTCAGTTTGCCACTCATCAAGTTCAATGCCCCACATTGTTTCAATTTCAAGCATACTTTCATCTGAAAAACATGGGCCAAAAACAATTACATCATTAAAATCTGGATCCGTTAATGGAATTTCTACATTTCAGCCTATATAACTTGCTAAACTCATTTTTACTCCTCCAATATTCGTATAAAAAATACTTTATATGAACATGTATCTACTCAACTATAAAATCCCTTCCTACACTAAAAAGTTTTATTTTTTTCGAGTTTATTAACCATCTAAAACTGAAAGCATATATTATAAAGAACAAACTCACAAAATTTAAGGGATTTATAATGGACCTCAATTCGTTTCTTATGAATTCCTATGAAAAGAGAGCAATTTAAACGCTCTCTTTTCGTACATACTGCGTAAAATTATTAACTATATTTTGGTTGCACTATTATATGTAATTCCCTCTCTGTTACTGCTTTTTTAGGGTTTCGAAAATACTCTAATTCGTATTTTACTACTTCATAGCCAACCATCCCAATCTTAATTCCTTTCGTTTCTTTTAAAATAGCTAATAGGTTATTTATATCTTCATCATACGATTCAAAAATTTTCCCTCCGTCTTCTCTTTGAAAAATTACTTTCACATTTTCTCCCCCTACATCATTTATTTATCTATCCAATAATTCATTCTTTACCTTAAAATTTCATACGAAAAAGAACATCCATCTTAATAGAATGCTCTGCTTTTCACTTCATTTAACGTCAATATATTTCAATCTTATTGTATGTTTCATTCTGCAAATTATGTTTATCCACTTCTATAAAGTGAAACTTTAATCCACTCAAGCTTTGTTCATTCCTGACTAATAATCAGCCTACGTAAATCTTACTGCCTACAAATAATGGGCTAAAATTAATTAATTCGTTTTATATTTAATGAGATGAAACAAAACATTATAATATCAACATTCTATGAAGTGATGATTAATCTACTTCAAAATAATTACATAAATTTCCATTGTAATTCTTAATATTTATATGTAATATTGTATTGTCTTACTATCTATTTATAACTCACACACTAACTAGAAAAGGGAACCTTTAAAGGTTCCCTTTTCTAATTACAGTCATTATTTCTTTTCTAGAAATTCAAATGTATTTTTAAACTCTTTATCATTCACCTTAATATCAGCATCTTTCAATAATCCATTGACTACTTGTTGTTTCCATTTACCTGTCGTGTCTTGTAGTCTTTGCTGTTCTATATCTTTACGAATTGAATCTTTTACTTCATCAAATGGCTTTAATTCTTTTTTATCTGTCACTTTAATAATATGGTAACCGTAAGTTGTTTTTACTGGTTCACTTACTTGTCCTGCATCTAATTTATATGCAGCTTCCTCAAATTCTTTTACCGTTTGCCCTGGAGCAAAACCAGCGATTTCCCCGCCCTGTTCTTTTGAACCAGTATCCTCTGAGTATTGCTTCGCTAAAGCCGCAAAATCTTCTCCGTTATTTACTTTCTCTTTCACTTCTTTAGCAGTCTTTTCATCTTTTACTAAAATGTGACTTACCTTCATTTCTGGTTTATAGTTATCTTTTACATCTTTTTCTGTAACAGTCGCTTTAATCGCTTTCTCAAATGCAATTTCTGGCTTCATTTTTTCTTTTAATTCATCTTCATTTTTCAATCCAAGTTGCTCTAGAGTCGATTTGAAATTGTCGCCCATTTTATCTTTTGCTTCTTCAACTTGTTTTTTCGCTTCCTCATCTGAAACTTTATATTTATCTAGCAACGCCTTACTTAACACCATTTGGTATAAAGTACTTTCCCCATATTTTTGTCTTAATTCTTTACTTAACTCTTTCTCTGTAACATTTCCTACTTTTGATGTTACTACGTTGTCTGAGGAACCACATGCAGATAATGCCAGTACTACACATGAAATAATTGTTCCTAAAAATAACTTTTTCTTTTTCAATTCAAAATACCTCACTTTTATTATTATATAAGAATAACTATACAATAACCTTGTGTAAACAATGTGTTTTCTACATGTAATTCATTTCATGTAAAAAAACTATGTATCAGTAGATAACATTAGTTAATCAATCTATCTTTTGCGCTAATATTAGAACCATTTTCTCTATTACTAATCTTCGTTTTTTGTAATTAATCTTCTTTATACTATGAAACATATGTATGAAAGTTAATTTACTGTATTTTTTGTGATTATTCTATATTAACGAAAACAATTTATCTCTCATTTCTTTTATATTTCAATTCAAATATACTATCTTTACACTCTATATAAGATTCAGTAACAATTTTATCAGTGGAAGCCTCGTTTATCGTCCGCAATAACTCTACAAAATAACGTTAATGCATACGAAAAAGACATTTTCTATTAATGAAAATGTCTTCTCACAATTTAATAAAACAGTTTTGGTGTTAAATCTGTATTTTGTAATTGTGCACTTTCACTGCTCGGAACACAGCTTGTGGAGAATAATATTGGGATACCACAAACATCATCGTTCATTACATCATGAAATACATCTGCAGCAACACCAGTAAATGTTTGACATAAATTTGAAATATCATCATTAAAAAATTGAATTACTTGTGCAGCAAAAACAGGAAAGACAACATTTGCCCCACCAGGGAGTTGAGGCTGTACAACAACTTGTTCGAAATAAGGATTATTTTCTAGCGCCACTTGAAATAAATGGGCAATTTCAAATGCATCTAGTGGACATGGCAGTGGATTTACAATGTCATTTTCATTATTAGTTACAATAACTGTTACACTTACATTCCCAAATTCTACAAAAGATTTTAGGAGCGTTGCTAACGCTCTCGCTTTTTCATCACTTAACGCGTGCACTAAAATAATATAATTCCCTCCAACTGGAATTAGCGGACCAACTGTAACTGTTGGATCAGCACCAATTGAATTTTTTAACTCATTGAAATATGTGATCCATGGTGGTGAAAGCTGAGGTTGAGCTTGTACATTTTCTTGCAATCTTTCATTACCTCCTAATACAATTCTTACTACTATAATATGTAGCAAGAAAAAAAGCGTATTAGATAAATTACTTATTTTTTAATTTTACCTATTATATTGATTATACATTGTATAGAACATTCTCAGTTTTTACTGTATTTTCCACATTTTCACCATGCCATAGAACTCCATATCATTATCAACTCAACTAAAATTTCATATTATATTAGTACGTCTTTATAATATGAACGAAAAAACGCAGTATACAATTCTGCATCATAGGAGCTGATTTCATGGAGAAAAAACCTATTGTTTTCAAAGTCCCACCAAATTCAAAATTAAAAGTTACATTTTTCGGTCCTTGTAACGAAGTAATTACAAATGTTTCTATAATTAATCAACTTTCCACACCTAAATGTCAAACTATTACACAATATCCAAACTATACGAAATATGAAACTGAAGTACGATCATTATCGAGTTGTTAATCCATTCTATACAAAATCCTTACAATTTGGTTAACTACAAAACCTTATTAATAGACTAAGATTACTCATTTCATGATATTTCATTGATAATTTATTGATTTTTCACACATTTACATCGACCGAACATATATTATCGTATGGAGATTATCCACTCATAAAACCTATCTTTCTTTAGAGCGTACTTTTTATGTATGCTCTTTTTTTATTTATCCCTTATTCTGTACATATAAATCTGATCACTTTTATATTTCACGTCGGGTAAATCGACCTGCCCTTTATAAATAATCTAGTCAAGGTGTCCCCCATAATACTTCTTTATTTATTAGACATTCACTACTCTATTAAATTCGTGTATCCATTCGAGCACCATTTATCTAATATATTTTCCTTCTAAATTCACCAAAGATGTATTAAAATTCTTTATATACTCAAGGAGGTCAAATATGTTCAAGTTGTATCCCATACTACTCATCTTAGGATTTATTTTATTTTTATATAGTGTACTTGCCTTCATGTTATTCCTTTCCATACAATAGTAATACCTGCACAAACCGATGTTAAATATGTAATTTCTATATAGTAATGAAAAAGCCTTTAATTATACGGACATAAATTAAGATGTCTTTTTATACCATTAGGCAACTAGCAAATGTAACGCCAAAGAACTTTTACAACCTAGTTACTTACTCTTTTTATTACCTGCAGAAGATCTAATACTTAAAATAAGATAGCCCTTTCAACATCAAAACTGTAAAAAATAATTTTTTAAATTTACCTTTCATCATTACATCTTTAGCATGTGAAATTTTCATGAAACAAACTATATTTAATCGATTCACTTGTATATTTTAAATAAACAATAATAATCCCCCACCATTCGGTACAGGGGATTAACTAGACCTACTGAAAAATATTTTATTCTCTTCGTTATTTAATTGGAGAAGGGAATCTTGCAGCTTCAAAATGTGAGCCGTCTTCCGAAGTACTTAAAACTCCATCTATGCTACTTTGTGCATAAACCTCAACTTGATCTCCTGCATGCAATTGAATAATCGTCGAAACACTTACTACATTTCCAAAACCGATTGGACCAAAAAAGTCATTATCTATAGCTATTGCCGCGTTTCCATTCACACGAATTTCTACACGAGCTCTATAATTTAAGCTAGGATCGTTTGGAAAAAAACCAATCGTTCCAATAACAGAGTATACTCCTTTAGTCTTCGGAATAAAAATAGACGTTGCTGGATTATACTCATTTGCTAAATCAAATTGTTCATTTTGGAACAATACTTTTACAAAAGTATTAGCAGGAACAGGTTGATTCACCGTATTTCTAGCTCTAAATGCTGATGCCCTAACAAGACTATCCTTGTTATCATTACACTTACTATCGTTCTTACAACCGTTATGCTGTTTCTTTTTATATTCTTTACAATACTTACAGTAGTAATAGCAAGACATACTCGTTCCCCTTTCATGCTTATTACTCCATATTATGTAAAAGAGATTCACAATGTTTGGACGAACTATTGTTTCCCCCCTATACTTGTCGCCTATTTATATACACGTAAGCGGAAGACATTTCAATAACACAACAACCTAGTAGTATAGTAATCTCTATTCAAATTTGATAAATCCCTTTCCTTTCTGTTTTACTTTTTATGCATAAAAAAGAACGAACTTACATTCGTCCTTTCACACATTTTTATGGTCCAAAGCTTATCATCCAACCTAACATAAATCCAAATATAGAAAACAGTAGCATAAAAACAAATAAACTACATGCCCACAATGCATATTTTCGACTTTTTCTTTTTGTGATCATGCCTACGACTGAACATAACAATCCAACGCCAACTATTTCCCGAAAACCTTCGCCTATAAATGTTTCTTGACTAAGCAATGTAATGTTCAAATACAATAACGCTAGAAAGGCAATAATTAATGAAATAGTCCCCATCCATGTTTCTTTTTTATAACTATGACTCTTTCTTTTTTTTAAGAATGCCAATTCCATAATCTCGCTTCACCTACTTTCAAGTTTCTAACTTTTTCATGGCTCATCAATTTTTCAACTTCCCCTTTAGGTCCAGTTACAACTGCCCCGTATGTTTTTACCCCATTTTTTTCAAGGAAAGAAATACGCTTTGACAACTCTAATGTTTTCGCTCTAGATAGCTTCATCGCTAAATCTTCATGCTTTTGTAATGACTTTAACACATCAATAAATTGTTCCTCATGAGGTGAATCACTCACAAAAGCACCACTTGGTCTTGAAATCATATCTGCTGGAAAACCAATCGGAGCAACATACATACCCTCGTCATTCGTTTGCTTCTCCTCTAACCCTGTATTAACGGCATACCAGACGATATCAATAGTGGGAAACATATTCGTTACCTCTTGTACACTCAACAATTCTCTAAAAGATATAAATGCTTCTACAACAGATTCTTGCGGAAGACCCTTTAATACTTGCGCTTCTTCACTACTATTATAGGATGAATTATAATTATTAGGATGAGACAATACCTCGTTATCTATATATGGGACTTCCGGAATTTTTTCATCTGTTGTATATTTACGGCTAACTTTCGTTGCTCTACTAAATATATAATCTGTTTTCTCTTCCCCTATTCGAATATCTTTCTTCCCTACCCTTTTATACAAATCAAAATGCAATTGTAAACTAAGCGGTAACAATGTTTGCTCCATGTCCCTATCTTTCAAAAATACATTTGGTTCTGTTACACTTAATGTTTGATTTACTACATTCCGTATCTCCATTGCGTTTGTAGGTGCAAATACATAGTATGCGAGAGTAGATATATATAATATAGGTTGAATAAGTAATAAAAAAGTAAATACAATTAAAACATTCGTAATACGCGCTCTTTTTTTCCCTATTTTCATCACTTGCTCCTGTTTTCCATTAGAAAGTGCATCTGGCCTTTGATGAAGAGCTTCTTGTAACAATTCTTTATAATCATCTTGTTCAGAATGAGGTTTATCATTTGTCATTTTGACTCTTTTCCTCCTTTAACAATTCTTTTAATCTCTTTCTCCCGCGAAATATGTGACTTTTATACGTGTTTAACTTTAAATCTAATACAGAAGCACCCTCTTCGTACGTTAATTGATGTACGTCACATAATAAAATAGCTTGCGCCTCTACCACTGATAAAGTATGAATAATCTGAATTAATTTTTCATAACTATTTTTTGCGACTATATACTCTTCTGTAGATTCACCTGCTTGAATTGTTTCTAATTCCTCCGTTCCTACAAAAGCTACTTTTCTCTCTTTCCTAACAAAATCAATAAAGGTATGATATGCCACTTTAAAAAGCCATGATTTCACCTTTTGGTTTTCATAGTCTTCTAGATAAAGAAACGCCCGATAAAAAGTCTCCTGCATCAAGTCCTCCGCTACATGATGGCTACGAGAAAGGGAAAATAAATACCGGTACACACCGTTTATATAAACTTTATATATTTCTTCAATCTCCATCCCCCTCCTCCTTTCATATATAACACGAATAAACAAATTAAAAAGTTGCATTATTTTTCCTTTTTATTCATAAAAAATATTTATACATTTCAATAACTATTTACAATTATAAACAAAACATAAGATGTTATGGCTATAAATATACTTCAAAATGGGGAAAAACGGTCCGGATGTTCTCCTGCTCTTGTAAATTGATAGTCATAGGACAATCTTCCTGTACGATATAACCACAGATAGGATTTCGTTGCTACCTCTCGTCCTGGTTCGCGTTAGTAAATGTTCATGTATCTTTTCATATAGTGCCACTATCCATCATTTGTCATGATAAGATAATTCTCATTCTTTCTTCGATCGACGATATTTTCTTACCAAAAAACAACTTGTAGAGTATGTACAAAGATTATCTCATCAGCTATTTACAAATTGAAGATGGAACTATTTGACGCTTACATATACACTCACCCCCCTCAATTATTTCCGCTATTTGCGGATACCTCAAAATTCGGCATCTGTGATAAAGGTAGGTGGGAGCTGGGTTTCCCGTATATATCCAATTGGTAATGGTTAGGTTAATAATCGGTTTGGGATACCTGCTCCTATTCATAAAATTTTCAGCTTATAGATTGAAGACAGTTCCATATGGAATCGTAAGAAAAGAACTTCCATACGGTGTGATTTGATGCACTGGATAAAAATACTCCATAGATGAATAATACGGCTGGATACCTTGTTGTTGCATTTGTAACGCTTGTTGAACAGCTTGAACTGTACTTTGTGCTCCGCTAAACGTTATTGATGTACCATATGCTGGTCGCATACCCGCTTGAGAATAAAAATACGAATAAAACATTTTTGTCAGCTCACTTTCATATAAGTTATTACAAATTATGTTATGATTCTTTATTTCAGTGGGTGCTGAAAGTTAGTCTATTAGCTTTGATTAGGTTTAAAAATTTCTATTCTCTCTTACACTTTCATATTTCATTTACAAAGTTTATCTCCTAATACTAATTTAATTTTCGTAGGGGCATTTCATTTACAAGTTTTCGATAATTATTTTACAAACTAAAAAGGTAAAAAATTCACTATTTCTAATTCCATTCGATTACTTTCAAAACTATACAAATGAATTTTTAAGATTATTAAAGGTAAATTATCTATCTATACATCCTCCACAAAATAAAAGCACCCTAAACGGATGCTTTATTTTTCACTACTATAATTTCTTAGCAATAATTCAATTGTCCACGAATTTCACCATTAGGATGTTGTACTGTATGAACATTAATATAAATGTTTCCAGATATGATTTCATTTACAAGAGTAGCTAATGTTTGACCCGCTAACGGCCCAACCAAATCTTCTTGAGTAATTATTCCCGTAAGCGTTGCACACTCTATTGAAACCGGATTTGTTATAGGTCCAAATAAAAAAGCTACAACAGGACCATTAGTTCCTTTTGCTCCAATATGCAGATGGGCAACTACTACATCCTCTATATCAAATAAATCCAACTTAAATTTTAGGCTAAGCTCGTCCTGGCTTAATTTAAAGAAAGCCTCCCCTCGAGCGTCTGTTTCTACTGGTGGAACTTCATTTCTACCACGTAGCTTTGCAAAAAACATATCTATCACTCCTATGCTTTTATATACTACTAATATATTCATACCCTTTATATAAGGTGATAAAGAAGCAGTTGTTAGACCAATAAAAATTCGTTTTATATGATAGATTAATTTATCAATTTTATAAAATTCATTAATTTAACTATAACGTTATTTAAATTTAATTCATATATTGTAGTAGATTAGTAGAAGGGAGGTGTAAATATGGAAAGTTGTGTTTTGTTCGTTAATGGACAACCTCTTTTAGTGGTATCAGTTGCTGGAATCGAAATTGCTAGATTAGAACTTTCTCTTCAAGTAGCATTGACTTTAATAGCATTAGGAATTCCAATCTGTGCATAAAAGTTAGGCATTTATAAAAAGAGGGCTTAAGCCCTCTTTTTATTTTTACCTTTCCTTCACAACAAAAAAAGACGCCATTAAAATCACGGCATCACGTACAATAATTGCGATTTGTTTTATCATTACTTCACTAGCAACCCTAATTCATGTAGAATTTCTGAGAACGAATAGCCATATGCAAAACCTATAATACGAATCCCTGGGGTCCATCTATGTTCTAAATTTTCATTGTATGTTTTCTTATAATACTTTAATTCAGAATCTATATTATATTTGTCGTTAATAATTACTTCCTCACTATGAAATCCATCTATTTCAATCTGAACAGCTACGTACTCTGCTCCCTCAATTAAGGCTTTAATATAACACTTTTCTAATTCCTCTAATGTCATCCCCATTATTAACCCCCTATCATAATGGGCGTTTTGTTCGATAAAAAAGAACATCTGGATCAGTAAATACGAAGATATACAAAAGGTAATCTCATTGAGTATTCAATAGTTTATAAGCTGTTTGCTTGTCCCACAACATATTATATGATTTTTATATAAAAATAGTTCATCCCAAAAAGTAAAAATTACCATTTATTATTTTAAAAGATAGTTACAATCTTATTTTTTAAGCTAGTCTATCAATCGCTCCCTTGTGTTAAAAGAAGCAACTAATTATATTTATGAGTTTAAAAACAGTCACAAATTATCTATATCACACTCTAACCTTATTTTCCTAACCTCCTATACCATCACCTTCTAAAATTCCTTTCCACAATAAAAAAGCAGCTGTTACGCTACTTTACATTCATTTTACCCCCAAGAGAAATGATAAATATATTCTCCCGTTACATTTTGATTAATCCCAGTAATTCTAGCAAACCTCATTAAGTCTGCCCCTTGAAGAAAATACATCGCAAGCATTACTGGTACTTGCGACCACATAAATTGAAAAAACTCCTCAACTCTCTGGTTTGTTGAAACAATTAAATCATTTACAGGCCCTTGATTCCATACAGAAGTACTAACTGAACGAAACGGAAGATCTTTCCCATTAACTACTATTCGTGCCATACTTTGAGTTATGTCCACAACAATTCCCTCCATCATTACAAAAATCGGACCTGTGCATTTACTCCTTTTGTTATAAATATTCTTGACCTTCATAAATGTCTAAGGCAAACCTCTATTTTTGCGTCTATTCAACCGAATTTATTTCACACAATAAATAGGTAAATAAAAATTTAGTATTACTCTCCCTCAATTTCCATATCATTTAAATTATTTACAACCTTATTCAGCTTCACAATCAGATATGCAAAATTGCATATTTGATTATCTCAATATCACTTTATTTACTACGAATTAATAAAAAAACATTCAAAACAATTGATAAATCAGCGTTTATAATTTAATTCCTTATGTTGAATTCCAATATAATTATCCTCAACACTATATTCAAATAATTATATTGGAATTTCTTGTTGTATACACGTCTATCTTTTTCATGTATTATATACGAGAAGAGTAAGGTAAGAGTTACTCTTTGCCATTTTAGGAAAGGTCCTGTTGGAAACAACAGGACCTTTTTTCGTATTAGTAAAAGCAATCTTGATTTACTCATTCAATACATTCATCAATTCCCCAAATATATTTTCAACTATTTCTGCTTTAAACTCTCGGACCTGAAATTCTATACGTTCTCTTTTAAGTAATTGACTACTCGTACTATGCGTGCTTCTCTTTACATACCTAACTTTCCGTACAGCTTGTTTCCCTTTAAAGTATTTCACATAATACAAACAAAAGAGCCGTTCTTGTTCCGTCAACTCTTCATCATCTAGCATCTCGTTCACCGCCTTCAAAATGCAGGATTTCCCTTTCCACTATCGAATTAGTAATGTTCGGAAAGGGGGTGTAACATGGCGGAAATTAAGGTAGGACTTACACAATTTTTAGACTTTACACTGAAAAGTAGTGCAGCTAAAACAAATTTCGTAAAGAATCTTAAATCCCAACCTGAATATCACCCAGTTTTTGATTACTGGAAACAATTACGAGAAACTGTTATTAAATTTCATAAAAACAAACTAGCTTTTGACTGTTTTGAAACATTAGTACAAACTGTTGACCAGAAGAAAAAGCAAAACTACATTGATGTTATAAAGCAGTATAAAAAATTTATTAAAAACAAAGACGTCTCTTGGTTTGATCCAGGTAAATCACATTGGTTATCACATAATTTAATCGTCCGCTCATCACCTGAACTTGGTTTGCTCATTAATGATGAGCCACATCTTATTAAACTGTTTTTCAAAGGAAAAAAAGAGCGAATTGATAAATATAACATCAACTCAACATTAACATTATTAAACGAATCAACATTTTCGAATGAACATAACAATGTGAATTATACGGTCCTTAATATCCAAAAGAACAAAATGTATACGAATAACTCTATTAATAATGATCATGTAATAGCTCTTGAATCAGAAGCTCACCAGCTTTGTTATTTATGGAATAAGATATAAAGGGTTTAGGAATCTCTTTCTATGTCTTATTCATACGTAATTTGATCACATTTTTCACAAACTACATTCATTTCGTTTAATGGAAGCTCACCTTCTTGTTTCTCACAAACAATGCAGGGTGGGCATTTTAAAAAATTAATTTCTTTACCCATTTCAACATCCTAGTTACCCCCTTTGAAAGAATAATATAATACTGTCTTTCTATCACATCTACATTCCCCCTGACTTCTACCGCTAAATACTTCCTAACATGTTCTTACCATTCCTTTCTCGCTCCATATCATGTTTTTCTTTCACTCTATACAGTGCCGCAATTTCCCTTCTTGTTAGCCTTGCTTCTTTTACCTGCATTACTTTATTTAGGTGTAATTGTTGCTGGAACTCCGCTAACGCCACTTAATCTCTTCTCTCACAACACCTCATAAAAATATATGGGGAAAAGAACTTTATAGCAATGGCTATCATGAATACAATTTACCTTACTAATAAATAGTAGCCTTACAATTTCAGAAGTTTGACACAGCTCACGAAAAAGCTTATAAAGAAAAGTGAGGTTCCTAATATTCATTTCTAGATTTAAGATGCATATAAGACTAGGACATAAAAAGTAGAATCACACTGGATATCTACTCACATGTTATGCCAGGACTTCAAGAAACTGCGGTGGATCAATTTGCTAACGAATTATTCGAAAAGAAAGGCTCTCGTTATAAGCTTTCCTTTCACAGCAAATACACCAACTAAATAACCAAAAATATTGATAGTGAAAAAGGAGAAACTAACATGAAAGAAATCAAATCTGAACAGGAATTCAAAGACATCATCGCAAGCGAGGAGCCAGTAGTTGTTAAGTTCTTTACTACATGGTGCCCAGATTGCGTGCGTATGGACAACTTTATCGGCGATGTGATGGAAGAGTTCAATAAGTTTGAATGGTATTCTATTAATAAAGATGAGTTCCCAAGTATCGCTGAAGAGTATCAAGTAATGGGTATTCCAAGTTTACTTGTATATCAAAATGGCGAGAAGCTAGGCCACTTACATAGTGCTAATGCAAAAACTGAAGAGCAAGTTACTGAGTTTTTAGAAGCATACTAAGATGAAAACCCTCTGAAAAATATTTTCTAGAGGGTTTTTTATTTTTTCCAAATCAGCTGTCAGAAGTGTACATATTTAAACTCCCTTCTCCTACCCCTTATACATAGATCCAAATCGCGTTCATATCCTAACTTTGCACTTTACAACATATTTTTCCTTCACGAAACTTTGTTATCCACTTCTTAAAAAGCTATAAAACGTCAACAATGTTTGTATAGACCCACACGACTTTCGTTTGATACTCTATTTATAGAAAGAAATTCCTTGTAGAAAGGTGAGTGATTAAAATGGATACTCTTTCTCATAAAGAAGCTGATAAAGGTGCGATTGTCAGCATTTTGGCCTACATATTTTTATCCTCTATGAAAATCATCATCAGTTATATTACCCTCTCCAGCGCATTACGTGCTGACGGTTTAAATAACTTAACCGATATCGGTGCTTCTTTAGCGATATTAATTGGTCTAAAAATCTCTCGGAAACCTCGTGATCCAGATCATCCATATGGGCATTCGCGTGCAGAACAAATTGCATCACTTGTTGCTTCTTTTATTATGGCAACGGTCGGATTAGAAGTTGTTATTAGTGCCATTCAATCTTTTTTAAATCCGAAACAAGCAGCACCTAATGTACTTGCTGCATGGGTAGCTTTATTTTCTGCTGTCGTTATGTACTGTGTGTATTTGTATACGAAAAAGATTGCAGCACGAACAAGAAGTAAATCATTAGAAGCAGCTGCAAAGGATAATTTATCAGATGCCCTCGTAAGTATCGGTACAGTAGTAGGCATTGTCGGTTCACAGTTCCAAATGCCTATTTTAGATCCTATTGCCGCTTTAATTGTCGGTCTTATTATTTGTAAAACTGCATGGGAAATTTTCGTAGAAGCTTCTCATATGTTAACGGATGGAATCGATCCAGATAAGATGGAAGAGTATGCTGATGCGATTGAACATATTGGTGGCGTGGAAAACATCGTAGATATTAGAGCGCGTATGTACGGGAATCAAACGTACGTTGATATTACAATCGAGGTAGATGCTCGTATGGATGTTGGAGAAAGTCATTGTATCACTGACAACATCGAGGCTATGCTTCGGAAAAAGTTTGGCATTTATCATGCGCACATTCATGTTGAGCCAATGGAAAAAGAACCTATTATGACATAGGTTCTTTTTTAATGAACGTTTTATGAAATATTACGCATAAAACGAGCCAGCTACCGCCAGCTGCCCATCCTGCTAATATGTCAGATGGATAGTGAACGCCAAGATATATTCGGCTAACTGAAATAGATAATACAACAAAGCTCGCTATAAAAATAATCAACAATTTTTTATGCAATGTAATACGTTCTTCTGTAATCGTGACGTATGCAATAAATCCTAAAAAAGCAGTAGCATTCATCGTATGACCGCTCGGGAAACTATATCCAGTTGCAGTAACAAGCTGCGACACATCAGGTCTTGCTCGCTCGTACCATAGTTTAAGCATACTGTTTAAATAACGAGATCCATAATAATTAATTGTTAGAAGTAATGCACTAAGCAACTTTTTTCTAACGAGAAAATACATTACAAGAATAATGAGTAACGGAAAATATATTCTTTTGGAACCGATAAAAGACACCCAAGTAAAGTAGGCTGTCAAATAATCGTTTCGAAAACTTCGAATAAAATGCGCGACTATATTGTCAAATTTCTCAATACAAGCGGTATGATACGAAAGTGATAATACGACAAAACAAATGAGTAGCGTAAAACTTAACAAGTATAAATGTCGATATCGTTTCACATACATAACCTCACTATGCAAAAAAATGGAGCGGTTGTTTTAGTTTTCCTCTCCATTTCTTTTTTATGCATAGTTTATTAAAAAATATAATTGTTAATTGTTTCTTTCATCATTGGAATATCTTCATTCGTTACTGTAAAGCGCATCACTTTCTCATCAAGATCAAGTGCTTCTGCAAATAAACCTGCTAATCCACGAGATTTTCTGTCTACTTCCATAATAATCTCTAGGCGATCGTAAGCACTTGGTAAAATTAATAATTCTAGTTCATCTAATTTCCCATAATACTGTCCGGAAACAGGAACAAACTCAAATTCTTGTGCAAATGGAACTTGCTTACGTAATCGATACGGTAATTCTTCACATTCTATATGACGCGCTTTAAAACCTAATTGATTCACACTTTCTAACACACTATTTAATAGTGCATTTGGCAACACTTGAATGTAATCACGATCACTTGGATCTATACTACGTTTAATATCAAGGCCTGTGTGAACCCAAACTGTTTTCATTCCAAGAGTAAGCGGTGTTTCAAGCGGCATTTTAAATGAAAATGGAATTTCTCTTTTTTCATTCGGCTCAACAGAAAAAGGTTCTGTTAAACGAACTCGCTCTAAATCATATGTTGTTGTTACTTTTTTATCATCTACTTCTCGTACATACGATGTTGATAGCGTTAAGTAAATGCTTTCAATTTGTTGGCTAACGGAACCTCCAGTTATATGAACCTTTCCGTATATCTCTTCACCAACAATATACTCATCTTTTTCAAGAACTGTATCTACTTTTGCATTACCGATACCAACGCTTGCTAAAAACTTTTGAAACATGGATCCTCCATCCTTTCTAAAGCAAAAGCTACATCTTTTTTTAAATCTCGTACATTCTCATAGTACGGCGTTTTTATTTGTAACATACGCATCAGCATTTCACGGTTGTAATTTTCCAAAGTTAATTCGTCATACCATGGTTTTTCATATTTTTCATTAGATTCATAGCCTGCATATAATAAAAATAATGAGAAATGACCAAGCGCATAAAAATCGCTACGAAAGTGAACTTCTCGCATCAAAGCTTGTTCACCTTCATACGTTGTAGCTCGTTCATCACCCTCACCTTTCAATTTCGCCAACCCAAAATCAATAATACTAATTTGGTTTTCTTTCATTAATATGTTTGGAATGCGTAAATCTCGGTGAATAATACCTTTACTATGAAACACTGATACAATTTCTAATATTTTATATAAAATTTTTAAAACTTCACGTTCTGTATATACATGTCCATCTAAGAAAATATAATCTTCAAAATTTTTACCAGGCATATATTCCATCACAAAAAAGCTTTTTTTCTCCCATACGAAATGATCATATAAACTAGGAATTGCATGATGATTTAATGTTTGTAAAATCATTTTCTCTTGTTCAAATGATTTTCTACCAGACTCATATCTTTGTTTACTTTGTCTTAATTGTTTTAAGACTTTATATCTATTTATTTGTAAATCATTAACGACATATGTAACCCCATAACTACCCATTCCAATTACTGATTCAATTTTATAACGTTCTACAACAATTGTATTTTTTCGCAGTGGTCTATCAAATAAAGCTAGTATACGACGCCATTTCATCAACTACTTGAAAAGAAGCTACGGCTTTTACGTTTTCTTTTATAATGATGATGCCCATAACCAGATGAACGTCGTTTATAATCGCTACTTGAATAAGAGCGACCTCTATGGCGATAATCACTACTAGAATACGAACGATATTTTTTCTTTCCTAATAAAGAATCAATAATTTTTTTGAACATCCCTTCACCTCTTGAGTAAAATTTTCTTTTAATTATACCAAGTATTGCTGGCTACATTTGTGACAAGTTTGTAAAGAGTAAAAAACGACGAGTTAAGCCCGTCGTTACTTTCACTCATCCTCTTCATCAAACACTTCATCAATCATACATTTCTCTAATAAATACTCGAATGTAATATCTGCGAGATCTTCAATTTCTTCTCGTTTTGGGACGTATCCTCTTTCAATTAGTTGCTCATAAAAAAACTCCGCAATCTCTTCCGTATCAATTACGACTTCAATTTCCTTCATGAGCATCACTCCTTTATTTCTGTTTTATGAAAAAATCTCAAAAATATGTATATGAGATTAGAAAAATAGTTTTTCTTTTTTATAGGTCATATCCTTTGGACAAGGTGCATACGATGGTAGTACAAGCTATCAAAAAGGGGGATATAATTATGGAATATCAATACGAGGTAAAGCAAGAAGTAGGACAAACAAAAGAAGAGTTCATGCATGAAGATCAATGGGCAGACTCTCTTATTAAATGGCTTTTTATTTTTTTAATAATTGTAGGCATACCTTATACTGCATATGTTGTTGTTCAATTCATTCTCTCTTTCTAGTTAACTATTTTTTCTCTGTCAATTTAACTAAATAATTATGAACAACATCCATAACAATTTTGTATTCTTCATCTTTAAATGTATCAAATAACAATTGATAATCGTTATAAATATCAAGTAATCCATCAATGATTTCTTGACGATTTGTCTTAACACTCACTTTTTTCGAGTTGTTAATTGACTTTAATTTTCCTAAATCTAATTTATTCATACCTGCTTTATCTTGTTTCATTTTCTTCAAAATTGCATTTGCCGTTTGAGCATTGGCAAGTAACGTTAAATCTGACTCATCCGCTTCTAACCATTCACCATCCGTAATTCGTGACAGTTCATATATTGTATCTTCCCATGCGTCATTTTTATATCTCCATACTTCTGTACGAAAACCAACAATTCGAAACACATCTTTATCGTATCCTGTTACTTGCACGAGATCACCAAATGTGAAATTATAGTTTAATTCAATCCACTCAGTTTCACCTTTTTTCATATCTTGCTCTGTAACGTGCTGCAATGTTTGCTCTACGTAAAATCCATCGTGATTATTGACTTCGTATACGTAAACTCCATCTAAAACCTTCATATTTGTGATTTTACCAACGGTTCCATATAGCGTAATCACGACTATGTCCCCTACGTTATATTTAGGTTGCTTTTTCCTTGCCATCTATATCTCTCCTTTTTTTGACGTCGTGATTTTGATAACAGTATATGCAACCTACTTAAAAACGCTTATCACAGAAGCGTATATTCATAAATTTTTTCAATAAAAAATATCATCATATGAAAATTTATTTACAACGTAAAAAAAGCTAGCAAATAGACTAGCTTCATGTCGAAAAAAGTTCATATAGTTTTTATCTATCTTGTATGTATAAATCCCACGCTTCATCAAATATAGACATACTTTCTAGCATTCCACTTAGCTCTAAGTATGAACTAATTTCATCGTAATCTTCAGATTGCTTCGGAAAACTTAAATCATCATACATTGCCTCTGCTAAATTCGATATTTCATTACTAAATAAAGCTGCACGATGCTTCATCATATAGTGGTAAAATGTCTTTTTCAAAAATATTCCCTACCTTTCTAGCTTGGGTACATTATACAAGGCAAAAAAGAAAAAAACCAGCATAAAAGCTGGTTAAAAGTCGAAATAATTTCTTTTTAATAGACGTGGTCTTCCCATTAATTCTTCATATGTTAGTTGTTTTGGTAAGTCTTTCGTATAAATTAGAAACAATTGATCTTCTATTTCTTTCACTGTTTGATCTGATTGATAGTCCATACCACATGAGGAACAAGAAATGCATGGTGTCTCTTGAATTTCAATGGCTTTCGTACCATCTGGTAATTCCCAATATACAGTATTTAAGCTTTCTTTTGCTTCTGTACTGTCACACCACATACAATTCATACTGCATCACCCTCAGTTTTTTTGTCGTTTTCTTCTAATTTAGCCATTTGTGCTTGATATTTTTTATCTTTCAATTGGTCGCGCTTATCACGTTTATCTTTTAATGTTGCATGCGTTTCATTATCCTCATAGTCTTTACGACGGTTCATACGCTGTAAATCGTCTGGAACAAGATTAAATTTCTTATCACTCATAAGGCCTGCGATACCAACATCTGAACGTTTTTCTTCGTAGTTTGGATAAATTTCTTTAAAGTACCCTTCTGCTCTTCCTGGAATGTAGCTTTCTGGCTCTGGATACGTTGTAATAACACCTTCAAAGTTACGAAGTACAACTTTATCTGCACTTTGCGAGATTAAATAGTTTGGTTGAAGCGCAATTTTACCGCCTCCTCCTGGTGCATCAACAACGAATGTTGGTACTGCATAACCAGACGTATGTCCGCGTAAACCTTCAATAATTTCAAGACCTTTAGAAACTGGTGCACGGAAATGACCAATACCTTCAGATAAGTCACATTGATAAATATAATATGGACGTACACGGATTTTTACTAAGTCATGCATTAGTTTTTTCATAATTGGAACACTGTCATTAATACCAGCTAAAATTACTGCTTGGTTTCCGACTGGAACACCAGCATTCGCTAACATTTCACATGCTTTTTTCGATTCTTCAGTAATTTCAATAGATGTATTGAAATGTGTATTTAACCATACTGGATGATATTTTTTAATAATGTTACATAAGTTTTCTGTAATACGCTGCGGGAATACTACCGGCGCTCTCGTTCCGATACGAATAATCTCAACATGCGGAATCTCTCGTAAATTTTTTAATACATATTCTAAAATTTTATCGTTAATAAGAAGACCATCACCACCAGAGATTAATACATCTCGTACTTGTGGTGTTTCACGAATGTAAGCAATTGCATCATCTAATTGTTTCTTCGGCACACCCATTCCAATTTGTCCACTAAAACGACGGCGTGTACAGTAACGACAATACATAGAACATTGATTCGTTACTAAGAATAGTACGCGGTCAGGATAACGATGTGTTAACCCTGGAACTGGTGAATCTTCATCTTCATGAAGCGGATCTTCTAAATCATATTTTGTTTTATATAACTCTTCCGAGATCGGTACAGATTGCATCCGAATCGGACAGCGTGGGTCATCAGGATTCATTAACCAAGCATAGTACGGTGTAATATTTAACGGGATCGTTTTCGTTGAAATTTTAACGCCCTCTTCTTCATCAGGTGTTAAGTTAATCACTTTCTTTAAGTCATCTAACGTTTTGATCGTATTCGTTAATTGCCAAACCCAATCATTCCATTGCTCTTCAGTAACATCTTTCCATAATTCGATATCCTTCCAGTGACGATTTGGTTTGTATACATCATGTAACATTGCTATTCCCCCTTTTTATACGCTCATCCTTTATATAAGCAATAGTTATGCCAACTTTACTTTATTGATAAGTAAACGTACGGATAACCCTATTATATAAGCGAAAAAAATATTTTTAAGCACTGTATGAAATCCATACATACTATCATATTCATTACTTTTTATATATGTAAACGCTCTTTTATTGGTGCAAACACACAAAAACCGCCAATTATTCGGCGGTTTTGTCGTACTTACTCAGTTTATATTGAAGCGTCTGACGAGGGATACCTAACATTTTTGCAGCCTGTAATATATTCCCTTCTGTTTCAATTAACGCTTGATCTATTAATTTTTTTTCCGTTTGATGAAGTGCTTCTCTAAGAGGCAATATGCCCTTCTTCTTTGGAAAACTCTCTTTCCGAAATGTACGCGGTAAACAATTGGCTGTTAATGTATTCCCTTCTGCAATAATGACAGCATGTTCAATCGTATGTTTTAACTCTCGAACATTTCCAGGCCATTGGTAAGCTTGTAATCTTTCTTTCGCTTCCTTATCCATTTGAAGTACACCTTTTTTATAACTTTTATTATATTCTTTCAAAAAATAAGACGCTAACAATAATACATCCTCCGTTCTTTCACGGAGCGGCGGAATATATAATGAAAAGACATTTAATCGATAGTATAAATCAGTGCGAATTTTATTCTCTTTTAAACATATTTCTGGTGGCTGATTCATTGCGGTAATAACGCGAACATCTACTTTTCTCGTCTTATTATCACCAATACGACGAATAACACCATCTTCTAATACACGTAGCATTTTCGCTTGTAAATCGAGTGGCATTGAATTCAGTTCATCTAAAAACAATGTCCCTCCATCTACAAGTTCAAATAATCCCGCTCGTTCAATTGCCCCCGTATAACTACCTTTCGTCGTTCCAAACAATAAACTTTCTAATAGAGACTCTGGCAAAGCTGCACAGTTTTGTGCAATAAACGGCTTGTTCTTCCGCTTAGAGGCTTCATGAATCGCTTGTACAAATAATTCTTTCCCTGTTCCTGTTTCCCCATATATTAAAACATTCGCATCAGTTGGGGCTACTTTTTGTGCTAATTCTTTCGTCTGTTTAAACCGAGCATCATTCGTCACGATCGTCTCAAATGCAACATCCTTTTTGACCGCTTTTTTTCTAGATGACCGCTTTATTTTCGACTGCAAATCGACTATTGTATCGGTAAGTTTTTGTACTGTGGAATAATCTTTTGCAATTTCAACAGCTCCAGCAATATTTCCATCTATGAAAATAGGTAACGTCGTATTTACTGTACAAATGTCTTCCCCATTTAAGTTTTGATAGTGCTGCACTTGATGAACGATTGGCTTTTTTGTATCTAATACTTTCATCAACGTACTTGTTTCCCTAGATAAAGAAGGAAACGCTTCTAACAAATGTTTACCTAACACTTTTTCAATTTTTGATCCATCGTGTTTTGCAGCTACAGTATTATAGAAAATTGTAATACCATTTTCATCTACTGCGTGTATAGCCTCATCAATACTGCCCAAAATCGCCTCAATGACTTCTTGTGTCGAAACTGCTAGCAATGTCATCCCCCCTCTTGCCGAAAATCCAGCAAATACTATGCCGAATTTCCGGCATACCTATGTGCGATTATAAGCATGACGATTCCGTTCTATTTTTATAACGTACTATTTAGACAAATCTTTTACCCATATATTCATATCTTCTAGCTTATCAAAAATGTAGCAATTGTTCGCCAATCTTCCTGTATACGTATAGCCTAACTGATGAAAGGCTGCATTCATTCCGAAAGAAAGCGATCGAGCAATTGTATAAGAACAGAAAATCGATTTTTCTTGAAGTTCTTCTTCTAACTTAATTAATAAACTTTTCATAAACCCATGTTTACGATATTCGGGTAAGGTCGCACAATTCGTTAATTCTGCATTTCCTTCTTTTATATTCATTTCTGCAGACGCTGTACTAATTATTTTCCCCTCGAATTCATACACATAGTAAATTGTATCGTCTTCTTTCATCGTTTGTTTTACATAACTCGCTTCGTTTAAAGGAGTCGGATACACTTCAAATACTTCTCCAAAGACAGCTGCTAATTCTTCTGCGTCCTCTTCTGTCGCTTTTCTTAATAGGAATTTTTCCGGAACTATTTTTTCCTTTACTTCTTTTGCTTTTACACCGCTTAAAATGGTATCTTCCTCAGCCCAATGAATACTATTTCGTCTTTCATCATTATTAAATTTCACGAAGAAGTATGCATCGTGACCTTGAAAATAATGTGGTATTGTTGCTTCTAATAAAAAACCGAAAGAGAGCCATGTTGAAACATGCTCTCCCTTTCCTTTAACAATACATTTAGTGAAAGAATGTTTCTCTGCTAATTCGTCAATTGTTTGGATGATTCTCTCAATATTTCCTGTGTAGTGGTCTACTCGAATACGTTTATTAAAATAGTCCAAAACGCCTTCTACTGTATAGCCATTCGTCTGTTCTCTAAAAGATTCATAGTATTTCATTTTTTCACCTCACACCAATCTAGTAATGTACATGCAATAATTTTTGCGGCAGCTATCATTTTATCAACTTCTATATATTCGTTTGGATAATGCGCTACTTTCGTTTCTCCTGGGCCAAATACTATCGTTGGTACACCTGCGATTTGTGTAAATAAACCTCCATCAGTCCCCCACGGTGATGCTTCAATAATCGGTTTGTTCCCTTCGATTTCAACAAAGTTATGTTCAAGCGTTGTAATTAACTCATGATTTTCTTCTAGTTCACCTGGAACCCATCTTGCTCCAAACCATTCCACTTCTACAGGATTTTCAACAAACCAATTGTCCACATCATTTAATTCAGCGATCCAATTCTCGAACTCTTCTTTTGCTGCCTCTATAGTCTCATTCGGCGCAATACCGCATCTTCCTTCTAAAATTAACGAATCAGGAACAGAACTTGGCCAACTACCGCCTTCAATTTTCCCAATATTAATTGGAATTGGGATCGGGATTCCTTTAAATAATGGATCTGTAATTCGGTCATTTCTCTTCTCTTCCAACTTTCTCAAATGATCTATAACAAACATACTTTTTTCAATTGCACTTACTCCTTCATAACGCGTCCCACCGTGTGCTGCTTTCCCTTTCACATGTAGACGAAACCACATGGATCCTTGTTGTTTCGGGAAAAACTTCATATTTGTTGGCTCCGGAATAATAACACCATCTGCTTTATATCCTCGTAATATAGTTGCTAATGTTCCTGCTCCGCCGCTTTCTTCTTCTATTACACTTTGAAAATAAATATCTCCTTTTAATTCAATACGAGATTCAATAATTGCTTCCATCGCAAGCATTAATGCGACATTTCCGCCCTTCATATCTGTCGTTCCACGACCATATATACGATTTCCTATTTTCTCACCACTATAAGGATGATAGTCCCACTGATTCACATCTCCTTCTGGTACGACATCAATATGCCCATTTAATATCATAGATTTCCCGTCGCCGCTTCCTTTAAGAGTTGCCACAATGTTCGGGCTATCTGCAAAACTTGTACGCGGTGATACAAAATAAGGATGATCTTTCATTTTTGAAAATGAAGGCTCCCATATATCAAGATCTAAACCTAGCTCACGTAATTTTTCAATTACAATTGCCTGCGCACCACTTTCATCACCAGATACGCTCTTTTCTTGAATTAATCGTTTTAAAAATTTTACGCTTTCTTCTTCATGACTCTCAATATAATCACAAACTTGTTTTTTTAATTGCTCCATATATTATATCTCCCCTCATTCAATTACTAGTAAGTTAGAGCCAATTTTAAAATCCGCTTCTGTATGTTTTTTTATATCTTCCACTGTGTATGGGCTCATCAATTCTTGTAAAATAAGTCCATCCTGCGTTACTTCCATTACTGCCATATCCGTAATAATTAAATCTACGCATTTTTTTGAAGTTAATGGTAATGTACACTCCGAAACAATTTTTGCATTTCCGTATTTATCGACATGATTCATCACAACAACGACCTGCTTCGCTTTTTGAGCTAAATCCATTGCTCCTCCAATACCTGGAACACGTTTTCCTGGAACAATCCAGTTTGCTAAATCACCATTCTCGCTTACTTGTAATGAACCAAGAATCGTTATATCTAGTAAACCTTTTCGAATCATCCCAAACGCTGTGCAACTATCAAAATAACTTGCTCCTGTAATAAGAGAAGTTGGCAAACCTGCTGCGTTACATAAATTTTCGTCTTCATTTCCTTTGCTTGGCGTAGGTCCCATACCTACAATTCCATTTTCCGCATGAAACATAACGTTTATATCGTCAGGCAAATGATTCGGTACAAGCGATGGTATACCAATTCCTAAATTTACAATCATACCATTTTGTATTTCTTTCGCTGCACGTCTAGCAATCTTATCTCTCACTTCTACGCCCATACCCATTTCCAATTCACTCCTTCCGACGGTACGATATAATTTACAAATACTCCTGGGACAACAATTTCTTCTGGATCTAAACTTCCCAGTGGAACGATTTCTTCTGCTTCTACAATCGTTATATCCCCGGCCATAGCAACGTGCGGGTTCATGTTACGAGCACTCTTATCAAACACAAGGTTACCGAACGGATCTGCCTTTTTCGCGTATACAATCGCAACCTCAGCAGTTAATGCTGTTTCAACTAAATATGTTTTACCATTCATTTCAACAGTACGTTTTCCCTCTTCTACAATCGTATCAACACCTACATCAACTAATACGCCACCAAGTCCTACACCACCAGCGCGAATACGCTCTGCTAATGTTCCTTGAGGAGAAAACTCAATTTGTAACCTTCCTTCGTTTAGCTGTCTTCCTGCATTTGGATTTGAACCAATATGAGAAGTAATTAATGATTTTACTCTTTCATTCGTAACGAGACGACCGATTCCTACATCAGGAAATCCCGTATCATTTCCAATTAAATTTAAATTTGTAACTCCTTTTTCTAAAATGGCCTGTATTAAAGATGGAGGGGATCCAATCCCCCCAAATCCCCCAAACATTAATGTCATATCATCGTGAAACAAAGAAATTACTTCCTCTATCTCTTTTAATTTACTGAATGTATTCGTAATAGTTGTCATGCGATACTATGCCCTCCTTTTTGCATCATTTCCTCCACACTTTTTGCAAAAATTGAAAGTAATTCATCTAACTCGGAATATGTAGTTGTCATTGGCGGTGCTACAAGCAGTGCGCTATCTTCTTTTCCTGCTTGCCCTGAAACAGCTTGGTATAAAAGAAGACCATTTTTAGCTGCAACCGAAATAAGTTCCGACGCTTTTGTAAACGGTTGCAATTCTACTCCAATCAGCAATCCTTTTCCACGCACATCAGCAATGATTGTCGATTGTTGCTGAACTTTCTGTAATCCTTTTATTAAATACTCTCCCTTTTCCGCTGTTTTTTCAGGTAGATTATGTTTCTCCATATATTCAATAACAGCTAGAGCTGTTGCTGCAGATAATGGATTTGCACTTAACGTATGCCCACTCATAACAGAACGCGATCCTCGTAAAATCGGCTCCATAACACGGTCGCTTACAACCGTCGCTGCCATCGGTGTGTATCCAGCTCCTAAACCTTTACCAAGGGTCATAATATCCGGTTCTACACCCCAATGCTCCATCGCAAACCATGCACCAGTACGCCCAAGCCCAGTCATCACTTCATCAGCAATAAATAAAATATCGTAATGACTACAAATGTCTTTAATAACTTTATAATATTCTTTCGGCGGAACGACTGCACCTCCAGCTGCTCCAATAATCGGTTCAGCAATAAAAGCCGCAATATGTTCTGCTCCAATCCTTTCAATTGATCTTTCTAGTTCAGTCGCACAAGCAAGCTGACAAGTTGGATATACCTTTTGTACCGGACATCTAAAACAATATGGAGCTGGAATAGTTGGATAATCTTCTAAAATTGACACGAAACGTTGTCTACGCAGTGGATGCCCAGACATTGATAAGGCTCCCATCGTAATACCGTGATAACTCATCCATCGTGACAATATTTTATGTTTCCCTTGAATACCTCGCTCTTGAAAATGCTGAATTGCAATTTTCATAGCTGTTTCATTTGCTTCCGTACCACTATTTACAAAAAAGCTCCAGTTCAAATCTCCTACACTTAAATCGCTTAGTTTCTTAGCTAATTTTTCAGCTGGTTCACTCGTAAACTGTGATCTATAAACGAAAGCAATCTCCTCAGCTTGCTTTTTGATAACGTCCGCAATCTCCTTTACGCCATGCCCAATACCTGCCGTAATTGCTCCTGACGAGCCATCAAAATATTTATTTCCGTTTTGATCATACAAATAGACACCTTTTCCATGTGAAATCATTGGATACGGCTGACCAACAAGTGGTTTAATTAAGTAATCGCGCATAGCGCTCCCCCATTTCTCCAATTTGTATATATATATGAAGAAAATTGACGTTTCTTTCATAAAAAAGAACCCTCTGCGAAAGCAGTGAATTTATCAAAAAACTATTATAAAATATACAAATGAGTGCTAAATACCAATTTTAAAAACAGAAAATTCAGAACTTAATTCGAAGACCAACCCTTATCTATACGCTCAAATAACCCTCCCTTATATAAAATTAATGCTTCACTAAATGTTTTTCTAACATAATGTCAGCTTCCCTCAAATGCCGACATTGTGTAAACTTCGACGAAACTCCCTTTAAACTCCTTCCTGTTCTCCTACTTTATATTGCATATTTTTAAACAAAACTCGACAATTAATCCTACTAAATGCATAGCAATTATTTTAAAGAAATCAATATTTCACATACAACTCCATCCGTTTTATACAATAAAAAAAGAACCGATTAACCACATTAATCAGTTCGGCACGACGCTCTTTTATCAGTTAATACCGTCACTTGCTAACATAAATAGAAACAATAGTATTACAAAATCACAATTCATCCTACAGTATAAAGCACAAAACCGTCCATAACTCCATTCGCAATTCCTTGCGGGATATCCCCATCCCAACGTTTCATTCCTTTCCTTAATTTCAAACTACCTTTCCTTTATAATTTATGTAGGACAATTATTACTTTGTATGTGTATTTGCCCATAATTAAAAAAATCCCTAGTTTCCTAAGCGTTTTAGGACATGGTTTCGACATGTCACGTGTTATGCTCTCAAATTTTTCATTTCGAAATACACACTTCCTCAGCCAATATGGATGATATATTTTTGTATCCTCTAGAAAATTATAACTCTCGTTCACCTAAACTTAACTTATCCTTAAAAAATACTTATTATTAATTTTCAACCTTTCTCCTTTAAAAAACAATTTTTTCGCATAACCTCATTCTTGCTAAGCATATAGTTTTAATGATGACAAAGGAGGAATGTTCATGTCTCAATCTGAAATCGAAAAATATGGACAAGAAGCTGCACGTTACGAACAGCTCGCTCGTTACTATCAATTTCATAATCCAAAAAAATATGTAGAACTATATATGAAATATTATGATGCGCTTACGAATCTTGTACAGGCATACGAAAAAAGAAATTCACAAGAAGCTGCTTTACCATCGCACATAAGATTTTTTCACTCTGCTTCAAATACACCTGCCGTTGACATTTTAGTAAACGGGCAAAAGGTTATTAAAAATATTTCATTTAAACAATTTAGTCCTTATTTAACATTAGTACAAGGTAAGTACCGAATAGATATCGTTCCTGTTGGAAATGAAACGCCCATCTTTTCAGCTTTAGTACCAATAATGGGAAATCACACTTATACTTTTGCCGCAATAAATAGTGATAATCATCTACAATTACAACCTATGCTTGATAATACTCATTTACCAGCAGGCCAGGCAAAAATACGCTTTGCGCACTTTTCTCCCGATACCCCTGTTGTAAATGTAAGTTTAAAAGGTGGCGATCATTTATTTGAAAATGTACTCTTTAAACAAATAACAGATTTTTTAGAAGTTAGCCCTGGTACAGCGGATATTGAAGTTTCACTCGCAGATAATCAAAATGTCTTGCTAACTATACCGGATTTCAAAGTCGAACCAAACATTATTTATACAATTTCAATTTTAGGTTATTCATCGAAAGACCCTAAATTAGAAGCCGTTATACTTACGAATTAAAACAGTCTACACCATTTATTTGGTGTAGACTGTTTATTTTTGAAATGCAATTTGAAATTCTGTCCAATCGTTATCTGAACGACACATGATGGACCCATTATGTTTTTCTACAATTTGTTTACATACAAATAACCCAATACCAGTTCCTAACTTTTTAGTAGTTACAAATGGTTCAAAAATCGTTTCTACATTTTCAGCTGGAATCATTGGCCCGTTATTTTTTATTACGATTCGAATCGATTGATCTTCTTCAAATACATCAATGATAATTTTTCGTTCTTCCTTCATGGATTCAAGAGCGTCAATTGAGTTCATTAATATATTTAAAAATACTTGTCTCACTTCACTCCGATAACCAGTAAGCGGAATTGGATATGGCAAATTCTTTTCAATCGAAACATTTGCATTAACCAAACTTGGATATAAGAACTGTATTATGTCTTGAAACAAGTCATTTAGCCAAAATCGTTCAGATTCAGTCCACATTTCTTTTTTCGATACGAGCAAAAATTGCGAAATACGAAAATTCAATTGGTCTAATTCATGAGAAATAATATCTAAATACGATAAACTAGGATGGTCTGCCTTTAATAATTTGACAAACCCCATAATGGAAGTAAGCCGATTACGAAATTCATGTACAAAACTAGCTGACATTTGCCCTAAAATCGTCAGCCTTTCTTTATGTGTTTCGTTAATATATTGCTGTTTTTCCTCTAAATTTCTTGATATAATTTCCGAGTATTTTAAAACAGTGTAATAAATTAATTTGTCAAAACAAGTATGTATTTGGGCCATAATTGGTTTCAATTCACGTGCACTAACATCTAATTCACACATCGCTTCGAAAAGCTCATTTCTTCCTACATTTGCATTATAAACAAAATCACCTATATTCGCATCTGCTCCTGCACGTTCAATAGCAATTTTCTCGCATAATGGCTGAAGATAATTTATATCTTTTTCTTCCATAGTAAGTTCAATAATAAACTCTAATAAATCCTCTCCATTTTGAACTGCTTCTAGTCTAAATGGATCTTTATCGGAAATTATCATTTTGTTTTTCCAGTTCTCAACGAATTGGTGCCTGTTGTTTTTCAAGTGCGAACAAAATACTTCTTTAATATCCTTATCGATTGGAAAAACCTCCATTCCTCCATTTCCATGCGACGAACACCCTTTATATTTTGAATATTAACACAAAAAACATGATTCGTTAATAGATTATTGTCACATTTTGTTAATATGTGTTGATAAAATTTTTATAACTTTATTAATTGTTTAGATTGTTACATTCCATTTTCCTTCCTTTCATTCAAATTTTTTATATTCGATGCGACTTTTTTTGCATCCTGCTTCATTCTTTCGTACAATAGAAAAGGAAAGGTGTGAAAAATATGGTAAATAAAAATGTGGAAGATTATCTCCAAGAAGGCATTTACGGCCAAAAGCAAAACAAACCAGAAGAACGTAATATGTATTTAACTACATTACGTGAGCGTGTAGAAATCGCTTTAACTATCGGTCAAGTAATGCAAAGTAATGTATATTCTGAAGTAGCTAGTAGCATGCGCTCTTCTCAATCATTACAAATATTCCTAAATGGTGGCATTGCTTACCCACATTTATCAAAATACATTAAATTAGCGAACGAAAAAAATGTTCCTTTTACAATTGTTCAAAATAAAGGTACAGAAACACCAATCGGTTTAGTATTATCTCATAGCACTGCTGTCGACAAAGAACAAATTTATGTAGAAGATGCTATTTTCAAACAAGAAATGAAGTAAAAGGTACACTTGATTAAATGAAATCATTCTAAGAAACGTCAAATAAACAAAAAAAAACGAGTATGGAATCGTAAACATTTCCTACTCGTTTTTTTCGATGTTTAAGTTCTAGTTCCTTTATTTTTTAATACACACTAATTTCATTTCTGTCATTTCTTCGATTGCATATTTAATTCCTTCACGCCCCGTACCACTTTCTTTCACACCCCCGTAAGGCATATGGTCTACTCTGAACGTTGGAATATCATTTATCATGACACCACCAACTTCAAGCTCATCAATTGCACGCATAGCTTTAAACAAATTATTTGTAAATACACCTGCCTGTAGACCGTAACGTGAATGATTTACTTGCTCTATAGCCTCATCAAATTCTTTAAATGTATTTACTGTCATAAGTGGACCGAACACTTCTTGGCACTGTACAGATACATGCTCTGGAACATTCGTTAATACAGTTGGTTCAAAAATCCTTTCATCACGTTTGTTACCACCATACAAAACGTTCGCTCCTTCTTTAACTGCTTCTTGCACCCAGTTATCGATACGCTCGACATCTTTTTTCGAAATTAAAGCTGATACATCCGTTTCCTCAAGCAACGGATCACCAACAACAACTGTTTCCATCGCTTTCTGTAACTTAGATAAAAATTCATCCATTCTCTCTTCATGTACAAAAACGCGTTGTACCGAAATACAAACTTGTCCATTATTAACAAATGCTCCCCATTTTACTCGTTCAATTAATTCATCTGTTAATTCAACATCTTCATCAATAATAACAGCGGCATTCGATCCTAGTTCTAACGTAACTCGCTTTAACCCAGCCTTTGCCTTAATTCCAAGTCCAACTTTCGGACTTCCCGTAAAAGTAATGGAAGCAACATCATCATTTGTAACTATTGCTTCGCCTACAGTTGAACCAGGACCAGAAACAATATTTAAAGCCCCTTTTGGCAATCCTGCTTCTTCAAATAGTTCAACTAATGCATAAGATGATAGAGGCGTTTGATCAGCTGGTTTTAATACAACTGTATTTCCAGCAGCAATTGCGGGGCCCACTTTATGTGCCACTAAATTTAATGGAAAATTAAATGGTGTAATAGCTCCTATAACCCCAATCGGTTTTCGTATTGTGTATGCAATACGCCCATCTGCACCAGGTGCCGCATCAAGTGGCAGTGTCTCACCGTATATACGCTTCGCTTCTTCAGCTGCAAATTTGTATGTCTGAACGGTACGATCTACTTCCCCCCTTGCAGCACGTATTGGTTTTGCAGCCTCTTTTGCAATAATTTCTGCAAATTCTTCTCTTCTTTCATCCATTTTTTGTGCGACTTTCTCTAAAATAGTCGCTCGATCATATGCAGATAATGTATTCATTTCTTTCATTGCATTTTTTGCGGCAGTAACAGCCTCTTTTACATCTTCTTCCGTTCCTTGCGCAATTTCCGCTAATGTTTCTTCAGAGTATGGTGCGTATAATGGTTTATACGTGTTTACAGACTTCCAATCTCCATTTATATATAAATGCTTTTTCATAATTCTTCCCCTTTCAAATATATGTATACAACAATACTTCACCTAGTGAAAGGTCTGACTTATTTCATTGTAACATAGCCCTTATTCTGCCAAAAACATTATGCTCAAAAAAAACTCTGCCATCTAGCAGAGTCTACGAACTAATTTGTTCTTGTAATGAAATTTGTTTTTCATCTTCTAAAATAACAATTGATTCTACAGTTTTTGTAACTTCTAGTCTCTTTATATAGTGTCCATCTAATTCTTTTACGCAAAACTTATAATTTTCGATTTCAATGAAATCCTCTTCGGCAATTTCTATATTCTTCGTTAAAATCCATCCACCTATTGTGTCAACACCATTATCATCAATCGTTAAACCTAATAACGTATTTACTTCACTAACAAGTACTTTTCCCTCTAGTATTGTTTTCGTTTCACTAACTTGTTGAATTTCTGGCTGTTCATCTGTATCAAACTCATCTTGAATATCTCCAACTATTTCTTCTAAAATGTCTTCAACAGTAACAAGTCCAGACGTACCACCATATTCATCTATCAATATAGCAATATGTGTTCTTTCTTTTTGCATTTTTAAAAATAAGTCGTGTATTGGGATAGAGTCGATAACTAAAATAATCGGCCTAATATATTGCTCTACTTTCTTATTACTAACCGCATTATGCTGCACAAAATCTGTGAAAATATCTTTAAAATTCACAAAGCCTATTACGTGATCTTTGTCGCCATCAACAACTGGATATCTCGTATATTTTTCCCGAGACATTTTTTGCAACGCTTCTTCAGCAAGCATTTCTTTACTTATAATATGCATCTCAGTTCGGGGTACCATTATCTCTTTTGCTATACGATCATCAAATTCAAAGATTTTATTTACATATTTATATTCAGACTGATTAATCTCTCCATTTTTGTAACTTTCTGAAACTAATAACCGTAATTCTTCTTCTGAATGAACTTCATCGTGCCCTTTCGGTGGTTTCAGCCCTAGCAACTTCGTAATTATTCGGGCTGATCCATTTAATAGCCAAATAAATGGAAACGCCATACGATAAAAGAAAGTTAACGGTTTAGCAACAAATAAACTCACCTGTTCAGCTTTTTGAATCGCAAATGTTTTTGGAGCCAATTCCCCTATTACAACATGCAAAAATGTAATAAACAAAAACACTAAAATTACAGCAAAAATATCTGCTAGTTGAGTAGAAATGTTCAAATTCACAAAAAATGTGTCAAACATTTGCTTTAACGCAGGTTTACCGAACCACCCAATTCCCAGTGCTGTAACTGTTATTCCTAGCTGACAAGCAGATAAATATTCGTCTAAGTTTGTAATGACTGTTTTGACAGATGTTGCGCGATTATTTCCTTCTGCAATTAAATAGTCAATTCTTGAACTTCGCACTTTAACAATTGCAAATTCTGCTGCAACGAAAAATGCCGTTAAGGCAATTAAAACAATCACTATACTTATACTATATATGTCCAAATACTTTTCCTTACTTACATTGTAAGCAAGGAAGCCACCTCCTACTTAATTTTATTCAAGTGAAGTAAGCATTCTAATACTCTAACAAAATTCTACATTAGCAACCACCTTTTTATATATTATATGCATACATAAAAAAGATATTTATCATTATGATAATCTAATTCATTTCCCTCAGTCAAATGATTCTAAATTTCAAGATAAAAACTTTTATATTCACGATATATTCTTCCTAGCTTCATTTCGTGAAAAAACACTTTCTTTGCCGATTCCACACTTCTTTTGTCACACTGGAAGGGAACTTACTTCATAGATCGAAATCATTCAACAGGATATATATAGGAGGGATTATTTTGGAATATAAAACACCATTTATCGCAAAAAAATTAGGTGTTAGCCCAAAGGCTGTTGTCCGGATTGCACAACAATTAAATCTTACTATAGAAAAAAATAAATATGGTCACTTTATTTTTACACAAGATGATTTAGACCAAATGTTAGAATACCATCTTTCACAAATAGAGAAGTCCCAAAACACTCACCCTACTCAAAAAACATCATCAAATGATGTTGAAGAATTGAAAACTCAAGTAAATACAATTGTTCAAAACATATCATCACATGATTTTGAGCAATTAACCGCTCAATTAAACACAATTACGAGAAGACTAGATCGAATGGAAGAACAAATGCAAGATAAGGCAAATGATGTTGTTACGTACCAACTTTTACAACATCGCCGTGAAATGGAGGAAATGTTAGAGCGAATTCAAAAACTAGAAGCTACCCTCAAGAAAGAAGAACCAATCTATATTACTCCCGATACAAAGCCAATATATGAACGTGAAAAGAAACCGAAGCGCCGTAAAATGATTTTTAGTATATTTGGATTATAATTTTTAGACCCTTATTAAAATAATAAGGGTCTTTTTCATGAAGAATAATTTCATTTTAAAATCGCATTCTCTTTATTATACATATTCATTTCGTTTTATTTGGTTAACATAATATTCTTACTGTATTCTGCGATTAATGCCTGTGCATGGGCATTTCCTTGAATTACATCTCGAAATTCTTTTAAAGAATACAAATGCGTAGCCCCTTTTCGGGCATGAATTCGTACTGGTACACCTTGTAAAGTATCATGAAATTGAAATGGCTTATCTATCGGTTCAATTGGGAAACCGAGTGTTAATAAATACATATACATTCTTTTTGTAACCGCTGCGATATACCATTCTGCTTTTGTTTCTAATGCATGCATAAATAAAATAGCTGTTAGTCTTTTGAAGTGTCCTCTCCCACGAGACGTTTTCGCAATACTTAACTTGCCTATTTCATATACATTTTGCAAATCTTTCACTAAATCATTTTTAGAAAACGGATAGAAAAACTCAGAATTTGATTGTTCTGGTACCGTATACTTCATACATTCTACTGTACCGATATGATGTTCATCTTCTATTAATAAAAATCGTGATGGATTTAAATTACGTTCTACGAACATTAAGTTTCTTTCTTCACAAAAATCTCCCCATAGTTGCTCGAACCAAAAATGTTCTTCCTTTGTTTGAACACGCTGGAACATATTTCCCCGCCTTTCCCATCGCCGCTCTGTTTTTGATAACGCTTTCACTATCTATCATATAAGAACAAATCTTCGTATGCAACTAAAAATATTTATGACTTATTATATTCTGCAAAACGAATTAAATTCCATCATAATCATCTCTTATCCCTCATGTACCATCCTTCTCACAATATATTTATATTACTTGCAAATTCATATCGTATGAAGCCGTCTCCCCTACTGCATATAATTCTTCTTAATCTAAAGAAATCCTTTATAAAAAAGGATTTCTTTTACTTCTTCATGCTTTTTAACCACTTCTCAAAAATTTGTACCATTCCATGTTTTCCAGCTAATTTCTCTTCCCCTTGCTTTGTTTTATATGGATATAATTGTAAGAAGATACCACAACCAGACTCAATTTTTTTACTATGCATATGACTTCCTGGATATACACAAATGACTTCATAAATGGCCCTTCGATGATAGACTCGCTTTCCATCCTGTTCTTCTACAAATTTTATAGACCAGTACTTATACATTTGCTCAGTTGCTTTCGTATTCCCAACGTGCTGAAAAATATTGTACATTGGGCTATACTTCACTTCAATAATAATAGAAGATTGATAGACGTATTTCTCTTCCCCCTTTACATAACAGTCTAATCGAATATCTGGCTTCTTCGTATCTTCTCCATTATAAAAATTACTCCCTTTACTTAATGCAATAAGAGGATTTGTCTCAATTAAATCATTAAATGCGACATGGACTTTCATATCATCTCGATGTAAAACTACTGTCGTTCCATCTTGTAATCCATCTACATAAAAATGTTCTTGTATTTGTTCACGAATGGAATTTCTAGCTTCAAAACCAATTTGCTCTAACATGGAAATAACGATAAAAAAAGCGTAATATTCATACACTAAAAAAGTTGGTTTATAAACAAATAATAAAGATGGAGATTGATCTGTATATTGTGGGAGTAAATCTAAATGCTGTAGTAATTGTTGATGTGGTATCGGTAAATTATGTGCGTTCATTCTACCCGTTTCAGAAACTTCTCTCCAAAATGGAGAATGCATTAAAGTTTGAAAGTATTGTACACTATCATGTACGAAATGCGCTAAAATTTTATATTCTTGTATCTTCATAGAACTTTTTCGTAAATCCGCCTCTTTTAGTAAATGTATATTTTTATATTTTTGTTTCTCTCTATCGGTCACTGATCCATTACGCTCAATTGTTTGTATAATCGTTTTTACAGCTTGAAATTCTTCTGATTTCTTCTTTTTTTCTCTTTCTAATATTTCAATTGTTTGACGCAAAAAACTTTCGGCTTCAAGTAAATAAAGATAAAATTGCATCGCTTTAAATTTAAGAAATGCATTTTCTATACTATTTTTTTGTTCGATAAACTTACGATTATAATATTTTGCGTACGGTTTTCTTTCCGCCACTACCGCTCCTTTCCTCGTTACTTTCCGCTCCTTTTCTTCCCATTTATATTCATGTATAAATTTTGAACTCGATTCTATTTTCTTAAAAATTTGCTTTATCTTTTTCATTTTTTGCGGCAACTTTCTAAGTAACACTAGATAAGAAGAATCTTCAATATCGCTAAGTGCAGAGAAAGTCTTTTTATAATAACCTCTATCTAAAATCAACTCATTTAAAATTGACTTCACATAGTTTTGAATCATTTCAAATTGATCATCAAAAAAATTTTTGGGGACGACTTGAAAAGCGCCATAATACGTTCGATCTTCTATATTCACTTCAAAATGATATAAACCACAACGCCATGGATAAAAGAATTCCGTTTTTCCATGTTCATATATTAATACCTTTTGTTTTTTTTCATTTATTTCATATTTTGTCTCTTTTATATTTTTCTGTCCCTCATATACTTTATTCCATATAAAAGTAATATTCATTGGATTTTCATAATGGTATTGCAATCTAATTGGTTTTAATTCTTGCACTTTATAAATACATTGAGCTAATGCTGTTGCAGAGGTACAAAGACGATTTAATAAAATATATTCTCCTTTTGACTCCGTTCCAATAATTAACTTTAATACAAAAGGAAGCATTTCTTTCGTATCAACGATTTCTGTTTCGTATCGCCCATCATTTTGCATAACCATACAACTCCAGTTCTCTACGCTTTTCTCTTATATATGCTAAAGAGTGTTCAAATGTAGATACTCTGTTTGCAAGTGGAGATTGCAAAAGAGGTACTAATGTTGCCCCCCTTTTTACTTCCTCTGAAAGTAAAGACCCAACCATCATTTCAGTCCCTCTTATTTTCGTCAATACACGTTGCTTTATTTGTAAATCAAATCCTTCCTCTCTACTAATCATATAAGAATGATTATTTTGGAACGGTATATTTTGCAAATAAGTAGCAATTGCATTTGCACATCGAAAAGAAATTCCCTTTGACGTATCGTGTGATGACAATACACCATGTAACTTATCTAATAGCTCTAACTCTTCTTCAGAAAACACCTCAATCATCGTTTTATTCCTGACCCAATTTATGCGAAATTCTCCTGCAGTTACTTTCAGAGGTGGTTGTAATACAACTTTCTCTTGCTCCATACACATCTCACAAAACGGAATCTTTCGTAAAGTTATTACATTCGTCCGATCTAATAATCGATCTGAGAGCTCCTTCGTTGTTTCATCAAAATTCACAGTACCAACAAATATAATATTTTCTCCAATTTCAATTGTTGGCGGAATTGAATTTTCTTTTTCTTGCACACCTTCATATATATTTAAAATACGATTTTGTTTTTCAAGTTGAAGAACAGATAGAAATGGAGTAAACCAATGCTCAATATGTGACATATTCATTTCATCAAAAACGATTATATACAGCTGATTTTGATTTTCTTTTGCCTTCATTAACGCCCTAACTAATTTTGTTTCACTTTCAATAAAAGTACCATTTGGATGAAGGTAACCAAGTAAATCATGTGGTTCTTGATATGATGATGAAATCGGGATCCAAACCAATTCTTCCCCGTATTGTAATCCAAGTGCTTCTGCATAAGCTTGCACAAAACGTGATTTTCCAGCACCTGGTATCCCCCCCAGAATCGTCAACATATTTGTTTTTGTACTTATATGAAAGTTATAAATATCTGTTTCATCCAGATATAGCCCTTTATTACGTACAAAACTTTTCACATACTGTAAAAAGACGGATTCACGCTCATCCCATTCCCATTCATCCTTTTGCACTTTTATTTCCTCTACCTCTACAAGCTTACCTTCTTCAGTTATTCGTTTTTTTAATTGCTCATACACATGATTGCTTACAAAATATAATTGATCTTCTACCGCTATTTCTACATACTTCATCCAGTCATTAAGTTCTATATACTTACATTCCCGCTGCTGTTCAAAATATGCGATTGAACTAATTGACGATGACTTTAAAGATATATTTCCATATAACCTTCCCTCATGCCACAATAACTCAGGGGGCTCAAAGTCTTTCGGATATTTTGGCATTAGAAATGACAAATAACCATTACTAAGTTTTCTTTCTAAAGACTCTCCCTTTTTATAATCGGAAACTTTAGGTACTGGAATCATTTTATAACCGTTTGCTATTTCTCGCGCTTCTTCTGTACAAATTAACTCCACGTATATATGTCCTCTTTCATAATAGAGACGAAACATAATCAATTGCTTTTCTAGTTTTCTTTTCTTTAATTCCGAAAAGACTTTTTCATTCTTTTTATTGCTACATAAACCTTCAAATACATATGGTTCATTTTTCAATTGCTCTTGCAATGTGAATGGTATTGGCGATAGGCATTGTACAAAGAAATTCTCTCCACTCTTCTCACTCTCTGCTTTTGTAAACTTCCCAATAAACCTCATATAGTACATTCGTTTTATAAAACTTGGCTGAAGAGCTTTATGTAATTTCACCTTCGTCACCTTCTTTTTTTCATACTATTCTTAGTGTATGAAAGAAACGCAAAACTAGAAACAAAAAACCTGACGTTATCCGCCAGGTTCAAAATGAAATCGTATATTAATGAGATGGAAATGCGTTTTTCTCTTGTAAGATGGCATTATGAGCAATTTTCATTTTAGCAAGTACATATCGTAAACGATCTTCAGCGTTTTCATCTTTATGTTGCTGTAATTCCGCCAAATTCTCTACCGCACTCGCTAAATTTTCAATCACTCCTCGCAGTTCAGGATGATGATTAAAAAAAGATTCTTGCACTAACACTTTCCTTACTTCACTCGCTAAATCAATAATTCTGTTCAACTGTTCTTTTCCTTCCATTTTCATCCCTCCTGAATATCTTATGTATTAAATATTCTATAGACAAAGAAAAAAGCCCTTTAAATGAAAAGGACTTTTACATTTTTATATTTCCAGTCAATAACATATAAAGAGATGTAACAGCTGCTACGACAATTGCCCACATTACATATCTCTCTATACGAGTAAAACAACGATTTCCTTTTTCTTTTCTTGCGTACACATAAACAATGATCCCAATTCCGTATACGATTGAAACGAGCAATAAATTCTTCAAACCAGCTGCATAAATAAGCCATATAGAGTAAAGTGAAGCAATTAAAGCTAGCGAACCATTTTTCACTTTTGCATCTTTTAGTTCATTTGTAATCACTAATTTGAATTGGAATAACGCTGATAATAAATATGGTACTAAAATTGATGTTGACGCTATGAAATACATAATTTGATATGTTGACTCTGAAAACAGAACGATTATAAATATAACTTGGGCAACGCCATTTGAGATCCATAATGCCATATGCGGTGTTTGTTTTTTATTTGTTTTCGTAAAGACTTTCGGAAACACGCCATCTTTTCCTGCTACATGGGAAATTTCAGAAACAAGTAAAAACCAACCTATTAATGTACCTACAAGTGAAGCAACTAACCCGATGTTAATCGCTACTGCGCCCCACGTCCCAACAACATGTTCTAATACATGTCCCATTGACGGCGTTTCTAAAACAGAAAGTTCTCCTCTTGTCATCGCTCCCATTGACAAGACAGAAATTAAAATATAAATAGACATTACTAAAATAAGTCCTAATACTGTCGCTTTACCGACGTCTCGACTATTTTTCGCTCTTCCAGATAATACTACCGCTCCTTCAACCCCGATGAAAACCCAAAGAGTTACAAGCATTGTATTCTTCACTTGACCAAGTATAGAGGAAACTGAAATAGTTCCTTCTCCCCAAAAATCATGTGTAAATGTATCCCAGCGAAACGCTGTTACCATTACAACAATAAATAATACGATTGGTACCAATTTCCCTATTGTTGCAATCACATTCATAATAGATGCTTCACGAATGCCAAATAAAATTAGAAAATGAAGTGTCCATAATAAAAGTGATGCTCCTACGATAGACGCAACACTATTTCCACCTTTAAAAATGGGGAAGAAATAACCTAATGTACTAAACAGTAACATGATTGTTGCAACGTTTCCTAAAATTCCTGCTAACCAGTATCCCCAAGCACTGTTAAATCCGATATATTCACCGAAACCAGCACGTGCATAACTATAAATCCCGCCCTCAAGCTCTGGTTTCTTTCTTGCTAACGTTTGATATACGAGCGCGAGTGGAATCATTCCCATCGCTGTAATACACCAGCCAATTATGATAGAGCCGCTATTTGCTCCTACTGCTAAATCATGCGGTAAACTAAAAACACCGCCACCAACCATTGTTCCGACTACTAATGCAATTAATGGAAAAAATCCTAACTTCTTTTCTATTTGTACCACCCCATCTGTCATTCTAGGTGTTATGTTCGTTCAACTATTAAAGTCACCTTTTTCTCTAATAGACGCTTCTCTTATATTTTTTCAGGAAAACATTACTTATTCTAAAAGAAAATGAAGAAAAATGGAATACTTTTTTGAAAAAATGTATAAGTATGCACAAAAAAACCGTTCATTTTATAATGAACGGTCATTTCATACATATGAATTTGTATATTTTTTGTAAATTTAACGAAGTAAATTCTCTTTTTGTAAAAATTGTTTTGCGACTTCTTCACTACTTTTACCATTCACATTTACTTCATAATTCATTTTTCGCATTTCTTCATCTGTAATTTTTCCAGATAATTTATTTAATACTTTTTCAAGTTCAGGATATTTTTGTAATGTCTCTTTTCTTAATAACGGTGCACCTTGATATGGTGGGAATAACCCTTTATCATCTTTTAACACTTTAAGTCCGTACTGTTCCAATTCACTATCTGTTGAATATGCATCGATTACATTAACATCCCCTGATTGAATTGCACTGTAACGTAATTTCGGTTCCATCGTTTTAACATTCGAGAACTTATAGTTATATATTTTTTGCATTCCTTTATAACCGTCTTCACGATCAGCAAATTCTAATGTGAACCCTACTTTAGCATCCTGTGCAATATTTCCTAAATCAGAAATTGTACTTATATTCTTTTGATCTGCTATTTTTTTCGGCATAGCTAGTGCATATGTATTGTTATACTCCATTGGTTTCAACATAACCATACTATATTTCTTTTCCATTCCAACGCGAGCCTGCTCATATACTTCATTCCGATTTGTACTTTTTGGCTCTTCTTTCACGAATGTAGATAAAGCTGTTCCCGAAAACTCAGGGTATATATCTACTTCCCCTGATTTCAATGCTTCGAATACAAATGATGTTTTTCCAAGACCTGGTTTTAATTGTACATGTAAATCGGTATCTTGTTCAATAAGCTGCTTATACATTTGAATTAAAATTTCAGGTTCTGATCCAAGTTTGCCCGCAATAACAATATCTTTCTTTTCTGTATTCCAAAGAAATGGAGAAGCAACCATTATACAAACAATACATATCGTCAATATAACACGCTTAGACGAACGTTTTGGACTCTCAAGCACCCGAAGTACTATATCAAAGAATAAAGCAAGTAACGCGGCTGGTACGGCCCCTAAAATGATAAGCGCATGATCATTCCGATCGATACCAAGCAATATGAGTTTACCAAGCCCACCAGCACCTATAAGAGCTGCTAATGTAGCCGTTCCAACAATTAATACCATTGCCGTACGAATACCGGCCATAATAATTGGTAATGCAAGAGGAAGCTCTACCTTCCACAGTCTTCTCCAACTATTCATCCCCATAGCTTTCGCTGCTTCGATTAAAGATTCATCTAACTCCCGTATTCCTGTATATGTATTGCGTAAAATAGGTAATAGTGCATACACAACTAATGCAATAACGGCCGGGATTTTTCCGATTCCTACTAACGGAATTAATAGTCCGAGTAATGCAAGTGATGGCACCGTCTGCATTACTGCAGAAGTTCCTATTATAAATTCAGCCATTCGCTCTTTTCTCGTTAATAAAATGCCAAGCGGTACCGCAATAATTACTGCAAAAAATAATGAAATAAGCGATATTTGTAAATGCTCACTTAATGCAGTTAGTAATTCTATTTTTCGTTCTTGAAACGTTTGTATAAAATCAGTCACTGTTTAGCCTCTTTCCTTCATTTGTTCAACAATATAATTGACAATATGACGACTCGTTAAAGCTCCAACATATCGACCATTTTCTTCAACTGGAACGACTTCATCAGCTCGCAGACGAACTAATGCTTCTTGTAAAGAAGAATGTAATGATAGTGCCTCTCCTTCTATCCGCATACTTTCATCAAGTGGCAATACATCTTCTATACTTTTCCCCTCATACCAAGGTCGCCCACGATTTCCAATGAACTCTTCTACAAATTCATTTTTTGGGTTATGTATAATTCCTTCTGGCGTATCTAATTGAACAACTTTTCCTTCTTTCATAACACAAATGCGATCTCCAAGTGATAATGCTTCTTGCATATCATGTGTTACAAATACAATTGTTTTTTGAATCTTCTTTTGCAATTGTACGATATCCTTCTGAAGCTGTTCTCTACTTAATGGATCTAGCGCACTAAATGGTTCATCCATAAGAACGATTTTCGGGTTTGCGGCTAATGCCCGCACGACACCTACACGTTGTTTTTGTCCTCCTGATAATTCATCAGGCATGCGATCGCGATATACGTCTGGATCTAGCCCGACCATCTGGAGCAACTCATCGACACGAGCTTTTATTTTTTCTTTGCTCCACTTTCTCATTTCAGGAACAACTGCAACATTTTCAGCAATTGTCATATGAGGGAACAAAGCGATTTGCTGCAACACGTACCCTATATCCCATCGTAATTCATTAATATTGTATTCTTGAATATCTTTTCCATCGATTAAAATTGAGCCTTCTGTCGTTTCAATTAAACGATTAATCATTTTCATTGTCGTTGTTTTCCCGCAACCACTCGGACCAATGAGAACAAAAAATTCTCCCTTTTTAATTTCTAAATGCAATGAATCCACTGCTTTTGTGCCATCTTCATATGATTTTGACACTTGATTAAACTGAATCACAAATACAACTCCTTTATCGTTGTTTCCTTTATTTTGATGGAATATGGAATTCATTTCAAATGATACGCATTATTCTACAAAAAAAGAGCTCAAATTTGAGCCCTAACGGTCGAACAATATTGTTTTCATTATTGCTACATATTCACGTACATACATTTTTCTCTTAGAACGTATTGGTGTTTCAGCAGCTAATGCCTCCATCTTCATTCCTAAACGTTTTGCAATTATTTTCGTTCGATATAAATGATACGTATTGCTTACAACTACCGCATGTTTCACATCATATAAATCTATACTAAACTTTACATTCTCATACGTATTTGTAGATTGATCTTCTATTAAAATACGACTCTCATCTATACCATGTACCATTAAATAGTTCCTCATACTATGAGCTTCCGGTATATCTTCATCTTCCCCTTGGCCGCCTGAAACAATTACTTTTACCTCAGGATGAGAATATAAATATTCCAGCGCTACATCTAAACGATTTTGAAGAGATAAAGACGGTCTATCACCAAATAACTTTGCACCCAGTATAAGAAGGTACGGAGAGTGATGGCTCAACTTTTCACGAGCAACTTTCTTCATTCGAAAGGTCATATAAAGAATGTATAGTGGTGGTAATAATAAGATGATAAGTAATATCCATTTGTTCATAAATAAGTTTTCGCTCCCTTTCTTTTTATTATATAAAAAAAGAAAGGGAGGCAGAAGTGTTTTTTCAAACGATTGATTTATTAGAAACATTCGCCGCTACTTTACGTTGTGATAGTACATAATAAATAGCGATTCCTAATGAGAAGATCAATATACAGCTTAATACGTAAAACGGGAGCATTACCCCAGCTTTAGATACACCAGCTGTAAACAGCATTAATAATACGATTCGTATCCCTGTACCAATTAATCGAAATAAGCTGTCTACACGTCCCATTACTTCGTTTGGAATTTCCTCCATCATCAATACATTTCTCGCCACTCTTGTCCCCGCATTTCCAATCGCATGAAAAATCGCTAGTCCATATAACAACATTACGGAAGGTTCAATAATCATTGCGGTAATTGAAATTACATAAATGCACATCGTCATAACGATTGAAACTTCTGTTTTGACATATTTCATTATGAGTGGAATACAGATTCCTGCAACAACAGCTCCAACACCGTACATCATTCCCTCTATCGCGTATACAGAGGCATTAGCTTTAAGTATATCCGAAATATAAACTGGTATTAAATAATTTGCCATCATGACACCTATAAACGGCATATAAGTGGCAAGTAAGAACCAAAAGAGCTTAGGACGGTTTTTCATAAAGTGAATTCCTTCGAACAATTGCTTCTTAAATGTTATTTTCTTTTTAATCTCTTTTTTCTTGACATACGGTATACATAAAAACAGCAAAAATGCTCCTGCAAAAGTTAACATATCTACTAACAATATCCACTTCAAAGACACAACTTCAATTAGAAAGCTCGCGGCTGCTCCTGAAATAACTTGTGTTAACTGTCCTTGTATTTCCATCGTTCCACTTAAACTTTTATAATGTTCTGCTTGAAAAATTTCTTGGTTGAACGCAAAAATTGTAGGATAAAATAATAGATAGTAAAAAGAGCCCGCTATATAAATAAGAATATAATGAATAGAATGATAGGATTGCCCAGCAAATCCCCATATAACCATTATTCCGATTACGGCTATCCCAATACCTTCATTACATAATAATAAAGATTTTCTTGAAAAACGATCAATACTTTGCCCGATAAACGGAGTTAACAAAAACATAATCAGTGTTGAGATGATGGAAACATAACCAAACGTTGTCTCTCCTCCACTCTCTTTAATTAACAACCATGGAATCGTTATCATTACAATACCGGAACCAATAGCTGATAGACTATTGGCCCCTAGAATGAAATACAAGCGTGAATCTTTATAAATAGATGACATATCACTCAACTCCTAGTTGCTTTTTCACCTCTTTATATACGCTCATATATGCTTTCAATTCTTTAACTACATCATGAATTAATGGTTTTGCATCTTCCCCAAGTTCACCATCTTGCACATGTAATCCATCAAGAACAACTTGTTTTGGAATTGCATTTGCATAAACACCTCTAGCGACCGTTCGCATGCTGTTTAATGCATTTATTCCACCTTTACCGCCACCAGCAACCGCTAACAAAGCAACTGGTTTATGAATAAATTCATTACTACTTAAGTAATCTAAAGAGTTTTTCAGCGCACCGCTCATCGCATTATGATATTCTGGTGTACATAATACAACCCCATCCGCAGCTTTCACTAACGTTTTTAATTTTTTCACTGCCTCTAAATCACGTTGTGACTCTTCTCCATTGTATAAAGGTAACTCCTCAATTGCTAAATCATATAATTCCCCTTCAAATTGATCCGCAATATATTTTGCCACCACGCGAGTTCTACCAAATTTTCTTGGTGTACCGTTAATAACAACTAGTTTCATGATTATTTCTCCCCTTTGTTTTCAATTTCTACTTATATATTATCAGAAATTTCTATACAAAACACAATATAAAGAGTTAACTTGTTTCATAAAATAGTATGATAAACAAAAAAGAACTCATACTTTCGTATGAGTTTCGTACAATTACTTTGTTTCATCTCTCATGCTCAATGTACCTAAACTTTCATTTGCTTTAAAATGGTTATATGCTTTTTCCGCTAATCTTTTCCGTTCTTCTGGTAATTCTATATATTTCATTACGTTTTCAATTATTTTTTCATACGGAGTAAATACAATTCCCGGCCACTCTATTTCGTCCTCTGGGTTACTATTTTCCGAAATAATAAATTTCTTATTTGCCACTGCATAAGAAACGCGAGGAGTTTCAAGGATGCCCGATAAGTAAAAATGAATATTTAATATAATTTTAGCTCTAGCAATCAATTCATTTCTAACAATTCCCCACGCATTATTTTTAAAAACTATATTTAAATTCGGGGCAACTGCTTTTAATTGATCGAATATAGCTTGCCGCCTTGGGTTAAGAGCACCTATAAACAGTATATCAATGTCTTCCGTAATCTCATCTTCAAATGCATCTTTTTTTATTTCCAAAGTTGGAGCATAGTTCATTTCTACATGTTTTATTTCTTTTCCTACCCCTTTTTGTTTAAGCCATTCTATATTTTGTTTACTATAATCCCAAATCACTCTATCTTTTAATAATATTAAATAAAGGGGGTGCGCATATGGACTTCCTTCGTATAGCTGTTCTAAATTATAAATAATTGCATCTTTCGGAAGAAGGTTTGGGTTATATGCGTATGTATGTGCTCCAAAAACAACTGTATTCTTTACATTTTCCAGTATTGTTTCTGATATAATTGCTGTATTTCCCTCCTGCTCCAACCGCCACTTTAAAGCTCGCGCAACATCTATAAAACTACCATACGTCTTTGGGCATATAAACAGAGAATAATCATATTCTTTATTCAAATAAGCTTCCATTAGTCTTAAATTATTTTTATATAAATCCACATCCGGATATTTCAGTAAAAGATCATTTGCATGTTTTCTTGCTACTTTATATAATCCAGCATAATAAGCAGCGATGCATCTTCTTAATTCGATTCTTTCCCGATGTTCATCTGATACATCCATGTTTAAAAGAAGATTTGCGATACAATACGCTTTTAAATGATCACGATCATAATAATAGTCTAGTAGTGGCATCAATTCTTCATACGTATTTCCATGCACAGATTCCCCTAGTTCTAGCGCCCATCGTATTAATTCCATTATTACTCCACTACTCCTTTAACCGAAATTGTATTTAATAAAATTTCGCATTACTTTCTACCATATTTGCTATATGCAACGGTAACTCATCTTTTTTCGATTCCAAAAATTTTTGTGACACTGCACCTAAATGCTTTTTATGTGGTATATAAAAAGCATTTATAGAAATCTCATAGTCAAATAAGTAATCATACACATGATAATCTACAAATAGAAGATCATTTTTCGGAAAAGGAATTTCCTTCCCTTGCAGGGCATACATCAAAGCAATATTATTTTGAGATTTTAATCGATACATTCTTGCAAGTTGATATAATGGCTCAGCCCTAGTTGGTCTATATTCCCACGCTTTTTGAAAATAAAGAACAGCTAATGCTGTATATTGCTCTTCTTGTTTCTTAGCATTTTCTTTTTCATCCGCTTCTGTTACTTCAAGTTGTTTATTTGCTGAACGAGTTGCTAGTTGTTCATAACAAAATCCTATTCGCAATAACGAATAGAATACCTCTTCAACCCATCCGCCTGCTTCCACTCGTTTTTTATACCATTTAATCGAATCTTCAAATTGACTTAAATGAAAATAAGTTTGGGCTAAATAAAATAAATATCTTATATGCAAGTCTGGCGTTGTTTCTGGGTCGTTTATTCCTTGTAACAACAACCTCTCATCTCTTTCAAATTTATCGGCTTTACTACCACCATCCCCAGGATCGTTAACGACAAGCGTCTCTAGCCTAGCTACTCTCGTACTGTAATTCGCTCCAACTTTTGAACGATCTATATCCCAATACTCATGAGTAACACCGACAGATTTCCATGGTAAAGAAGCTTTTAAAAGGCGTGTAAGCCAATACTTAATATGAATATCATATTGCAATGTAAGATAATGATCTTCCGTTAAACTCGTCTTATCAAATTCGGGATCAACTTCTAATATCATATCTGCATCTAATATTAATAAATAATCTGCTTCTGGATATGTTTTTTGTGCCAATGAAACAGCTAAACTTCTGTTATAACCAAAGTTTTTAAATGGTTCATGATGAACTGTTCCAGGGATTTCATTTTCTTTACACCAATTTTCAATAATTTCAGGTGTATGATCAGTTGATCCAGTATCACAAATAGAGACAAAATCTACAATTGATTTCGTAGCATTTAAACATCTTTCCATAATTCTAGACTCGTTTTTAACAATCATACAAAGACATAACTTTTTTTCTTTCCCTGCATTCTTCACTTGCTCATTTCTCATTTAACCACCTCATATTTTTTTAACACGCTCTCTCCATATGTAACATCATTTCTTAGCTACACTGATGACATAATCATCCTTTTACTATTTATGAAAACTTCATTTTATTTATTCTTATTTTTATGTTGGGACATATTTCATGCAGCGCTTTATACTTAATACAACCAATACAAAAAACATAATACGGGAATCCGTATATTTCAAAGTCTAAGAGGAGGTTATATTTTGTTGGATTACATTTGGCTAGATGACAAATCACCAATTTTTGATACAAACGGATTATTAGAAGTAGATAATACTACTCCATTAGATATTTGAGACATTAGCAATAATGAGTTAATTATTACTGGCGAAGACAATGAGTATGCGTTTATGAGTATATTTGATTCCTTTACAACCTTATTATTAGCTAAAGAAGAAAATATAGAATATATTGTTCAATCAATGAAAGTTGAAGCTGTCATTTGTGACAAAAAAACGATGATTGATTGGTATTTTTAAATTAGTAATTTCTTAAACTATAAAAAAGAAACTTGCGCTTATGCACAAGTTTCTTTTCAAAAACATCCTTACTTTTTCACAACTTCATGTCCACTGAACTGATTACGTAATGCTGAAACTACTTTTCCATGGAATGTATCATCTTCCTGAGAACGATAGCGCATAAATAATGACATAGCGATAACTGGTGCTGCAGCTTGCAGTTCAAGTGCCGTTTCAACAGTCCATTTTCCTTCTCCTGAAGAGTTCATTACACCTTTAATACCATCAAGTTTAGGATCTTCTGCAAATGCTTTTTCAGTTAAGTCTATTAACCAACCACAGGTAACTGATCCGTCCGGTAAAGTTACATAATATCCGTTTCGAAACAAACTCTTTTTCTAGTTTTTGAGTAACTTGTTCTTTAGCTTAATAGGTATGTGGTTTGTTGTACAAACTCAACATTTTTAGTAAGATTTCTTAAGGTGTTAGGGAACAAAAAGTTTTAAATTTCATGAGCAAATTGTAGTAATAGATTAGATCAAAAAACGCCATCCTTTCCTATGATTCTATAGAAAGAATAGCGTTTTTTTCATTTTAGGTAGAATTTTATTTTGTTAACTTGATGATACTGTGCTTCTATCCCACATCGTCTCTAATTTGAAAACATTTATTCCATTTAATAATCCTTTAATGAAAATAACCTAACTGACATATTCAAACAACTCTATTGACACTTAACACTACACTTCATTAAGGTACATTATTCTAAATTTATTGATGTAGTTGAGATGGACTCACTTTTTGAATTTGAACAAGTATATCAAACGCTTTACCTAATGATATATCAACTGTTTTTGGTATATCAGGCCCTTCGGTAGTTACTCCAGCGAAAATTGGATGTTGTTCGTTCAACCAAGTTTTTGTCACGCCGTTTGCCTTACGTAAATCAATAAAAAATTGATCTTTTTTAACTTGTCCAAAGATGTAGTTATAACTGTTTGGATCATCCGATTTTAATATTCCATTTGGGCCAAATTCACCATTGCTATTCTTGACATTGTATTGTCCTTCATAAACTGATGTTCCAATAGATACGTACCGTTTTCCGTAATACTCTGCTAAATACTGCCCAGCTACTTTAGGGTATACAAAAGGAAGCATATTTGTTTTCGAAACGTGGCCATTATGCCCCCATACAATAGTTTTTCCTAAATGTTCTTCAGTCCACTTTGCATTTTCATACATTGCGATATCATGTTTCAAATATAAATCAGATGGTTTATCAGGAGGTGACGTTAACATTGTAGTAAACTGTTCAATAATACGAGCATTTTGTTTTATCCATGCGAACTCTTTAGATTTCCCATTTAAATAACTTTTATTTTCCTCTAATAAAGCACTAATTTGTTTAGCATCTGAAATATACTTTTCTTTTTCTTCTTTCGTAAGGCTTTCAAAAGTATTCATATCCTTTGTTACAGGAATAAGACCTTTTATCTTCTCTTCTATCCTCGGCACAAGTTTTGAATTGGTTCTTTTAACATATTCTATTATATTATTATAAACATTCTCGTTTACTGATTGAATGTCCATCCCGATGATACGCACTTTAGATTTATGTTTTGGATTAGCATTATATTGCCGAATCCAATCAAGTAAATCTAACATTTCTTTCGTCTTAAATACAGGTGATAGATGCTGGCTTGGATTTCCCTTACCAGTAAGAACATATCGATCAAGTTCTAAAGCTCTGTCCCACCCCTCTTCTAAAACTAGGTTGGTAAAACCCTTTTCAGATACTAAATAATTTACAATACGGTTTTTCATCGTAAAAACTTCATGAGCCCCATGCGTAGCTTCACCTAAACCTACAATTGAAGCTGAACCCACCATATTCTTAAATGGTTTTAAATCATTAAAAGGTGTATTTGGATTTGTTGTTTTTAAAGGCTTCGCGTGCATTTCTAACCATTCCGCTATTTGATTTTTATTGTAGGGAGCTGTAACAGAAACTCCTGTTTTAGTGTCTGCATAAGTACTTCCTACAAAATTAGTCAGTATTATAGCAGAAACACCAAGTGCAGTAATCATTTTCTTTTTCATAAAACCCTCCTGAAATATTTACTTAAAACGATAGCGTTCTTTTATACTTAATTACGAGTATTAAATTTTTTTAGAGCAAGTTGTTTTTTGCACCAAAATGATATATTTTAAACTATAAACCTATGACAAAACTTATCCATTTCGCCTTTTTGCCTACTTCCTAAATTCAGCAAGTAAAATACTTTTAAAAGGATCAGGATTACTAAAGTTAAAGCTGTTCAAATTGACGGCCAATGTATGCTTGCCTCCAAGTGTTCCACCAACAAAAGTGGAAAACCCTAGAACGCTACCTCTGTGTCCCCATACCGAGACACCGTTCGGAAGCTTAAATTCAACGATTCCAAGACCATATCCCGCTCCTTCTCTATCTGTAGGAACTGTAGTAAGCATTTGTTTTAGTTGCTGTTCCTTCAGCAATTTACCACTAAGTAAGTATGAGAAGAATTTATTTAAATCGTCAGCATTAGAAATCATATCTCCATCCGAGCTACCTGGGTTAATGTACGTAACGTCTTTTAGCTCACTTGCTCCATCTAGTTGGATATAACCACGGGCATGCTTAGTGCCTGGAATCACACTTGAATTACCAGGTAGGAATGTATTTGACAAATCAAGAGGTTCAATAATCCGATTTTCAACCTCTTCCGCATAGCTGTTGCCAGTTACTTTTTCAATAAGGATCCCCAGTAATACGTATCCTGTGTTTGAATAAGACCAACCCTTTCCCGGGGCAAAGTCTGGGGGAAGGGAAATCCCCATCTTTACAAATTCTTCAGCCGTATACGATTTTTTTGTATCCATAATATCGAAGTCTTTTGAATTCATATATTCAGCAATACCACTTGTATGATTCAATATTTGCCGAATAGTAATCTGGTTACCATCATATCCGTTTCCTTGAATGACACCAGGCAACCATTTTTCAATGGAGTCGTCTAGATTCAAACGGTTCTCTCCACATAATTGAAGTAGAACTGTTGCAATGAACGTTTTCGTTACACTGCCAATACGAAAGTGAAAATCTGCTTTCATTGGTTTCTTAGTTCTCACATCTGCTACCCCAGCGGTATAACTCCAAGTTTTACCACTCTTAGAAATGTTAGCGAGTATTCCCGGGTATCCAAGTTGCAGTGCATCCCGTATTGCTTTCTTAACGGGAGCACGATCGCTTTGCGTACTTGTTTGTAACGAACTTGATATATTTTGCGACGATTCTGCTTTTACAATTGAGGCTGGTGTTATGTATAAAAGGGAACTTCCAGCTATTAAAAGTGCTAGACTTGCACATATAATTTTACTGCGTGTTTTCATAAAGCATTCCTCTCCTCTATTTAAATTGTATTGCTGGTTGATAGTTATGTCATATGCTAATCACACAGCTATCAACCCTCCCAATGATAAAAGTCAATACTGAATTTGCAATCATCTATAGACCAATTATTTCTTCAAACAACTCTCTGACCTAATAAATGATCAATCCCTCTTCTTCAGATATCTGTTAACTTCTATAATTTCTTCTTTTCTTCCATAGCGTTTTATTAATTAATTTGTTTTTATATAAATAGATAGTAACTACTCCCCCTCCCGTTCTTCTCTATATTTTGATCATACACATTGAAAATCTCTTTTTTCTTACTCCTTCCTTACAAATTCCTTACGTTCCAAACCACTTCTATATTTCAGTGGTTTTTGTTTTAAGAAAACTTAGTTCTATTAACTTGGTAACATTGGAATAACACCAAATGCCAATCAATTGAAGTAAAGTAAATGCTTCTAAAATGGGAATATTAGGAATTTCTCTTGATGGACATAGAAATCCGGTCCTCAATATAGAGATTTCCTTATGTAAGTATATTCCGTATTATAATTATAAAACTCGATTAATTTCTTATTTTTCAGAAAAATATAAAAATATGCCGGAATTTATTGTATAATGTTGTAAAAAGATGTCGGAGGGATTTAATGTTACATAAAATATCTCAATTCACAATTAAGCTTTCATCAATTCTTTTATCACTCTTATTATTATTAAATTTACCTTATTTATTTATCACTCAAAATGGATTTACCTTTCAACCAATTCTTTTTTTTAACCAGATTGTTACTATGTTAAAAGATGTTTTCTCCCCTGAATCATTAGTAGTGATAGGATCAGATCCGAAATTTGGTAGTTTCAAAAAAATACCCTTATTCCCAACTGTTTTAGAACCTTACCTATATTCATTTACTGTATTATTTTTAGCCTTTTTACTTGCGCTCTTTCTATCATCCAGCATGGCATTTTTTTATTTTTTAGCAAAAGATTATATAAAAAAATGGATAAACCGAATTGTGTTCATATTAGAAGCTGTCCCTGATATGATGATGATGATTTGTTTGCAAATATTTTTCATATGGGTACTTAGAAAATTCGGGGAAGCTCCTTTCACCATTATTTCTTTTAATGAAAATCGAGCTTATTTACTCCCAATTGTATCTTTAGCAGTCTTACCTACATTACAAATGTTTCGAATGATGGTGTTATACATAAAAGAAGAACATGGAAAAGATTATGTAGAGGTTGCCTATGGAAAAGGCCTTTCATCAAGTTATATACTATGCATTCATTTATTCAAAAATATATCTATCCACTTCTTCCACCATTTAAAAACGATTTTTGTTTTCTTACTTTCTAATTTATTCATTTTAGAATTTGTTTTTAATATGGAAGGCATTATTCAATTCTTATTTAATAAGGCGTTTATTTCACCTCCAGCTGCATTTATCATACTGGTTATGATTATCTTACCGTTTTATACTATTTTTCAAATAATCTCATTCATGATGAATAGATGGCAAAAGCACTTGAAAGGAGTAGCATTATGAAATCTATTTGGAAATCAAAACGCTTTTTAATCGGCTTTACTTATTTATTTATACTTATTTCAGCCAGTTTTATTTATAGTTGGTTCTTTAAAGATAACATCCCAAAACCTCCTCAGTTACTTTACAATGACAATAACGAATTACTTGGAAAGGCCCCCTTTCCGCCATCGTTAATTCCGCCTTTTGGATCTGATCGTTTTGGAGAGTCTGTTTTCTTACAAATTATAGAAGGAGCAAAATTTACTATTTTATTAGCCGTGGCAATTAGCTTCTTTCGAATTTTATGCGGAACATGTATAGGAATTCTCTTAAGTTTATATGCTCCAAAATTCAAGAGATTTTTCCAAGCATGCTCAGAAGTTTTTTATTATATTCCAACTCTATTTATCGCATTCATACTCATCACGCCCGTTAATATTGTAATCACATCAAATGCTGATGGGTTAGATCCAAATATTTCATTTACGTTTTATCAAGTACTCGTACTTATTTTCGTTGCTCTGCCTACACTTTCTTTATATATATCCTCAGAGGTTGATGAATTTATGAAACGAGATTACATTTTAAGTGCACAATTATTAGGTGCTAGCCGTTTTCATATTATGAAAAAACACTTACGAGTCTTATTACTTGACCGCTTATTTGTATTATTTATGGAACATATCGTCCAAACACTCATACTCGTTATCCATTTAGCGTTGCTTAACATTGTAATTGGTGGGATACAAATGCGTGAACTGTATGACGGAGTGCTCAAACCTGTTTCTCTATCTAATGATTGGGCAGGCCTTATTGGCTTAAATCGTAATGAAATGAATCTTTCATGGTGGATCATTTTTTATACTCTCGCTTCATTCTTTATTACGATTCTATTTATTAAGCTTATGACACTCGGGATTCAAGATGCACTGAAAGCAAGAGATTCGCAAACTGTAGCAATTCAAACCGTTCCTGATCATAAAAAATTTGTTAAACATAAAGATTCTTTTTCTTTTGCAAATAAAGTGAACCTTTAATCCTGTCTCATTAATCAAGTATGGATTGGCATTGATATTAGTAGAATATAAAAAAGATGATCCCTATTGCATACAGGGATCATCTTTTTATGCAGTCTAACTTTTTTACATGTACTTTGTTAGACTCATATTTTTTATATTTAATGTGAATTATTTGCAATCACAATTATGCTGTTTAAAATCGATTACCATACGTCCTTGAATTCGACCTTGTTCCATTTCTTCGAATACACTTTGTACTTTATCTAGAGAACAAGTTTGAACAACAGGCACTACTTTTCCTTCTGCACCGAATATAAATGCCTCTTCTAGATCCTTACGAGTACCGACTAGAGAGCCAACCACTTCAATTCCATCTAGTACAAGTCGCGGAATGTTTAAATCCATCGTTTCTACTGGTAAACCTACTGCAACGACTTTACCACAAGCACGTACTGCATCAACTGCAGAGTTGAATGCTACTTTTGAAACAGCTGTTACTACAGCAGCATAAGCACCACCAAACTCATCTTGAACAATCTTATCAGCAGGACCTTGAGAAATTGGATTGATTGTCATATCAGCTCCAACCTCTTTTGCTAAGGCTAATTTATCGTCATTAATATCTACTGCAATTACCTTTGCACCAAATACGTTTTTAGCATATTGAATAGCTAGGTTACCTAATCCACCACAACCATAGATGACGATAGGTTGGCCAGGTTTAATATTGGATACTTTTATAGCTTTATATGTAGTTACACCCGCACATGTGATTGATGATGCTTGAGCTGGATCTAATCCTTCTGGTACTTTCACCGCATAATCAGCTGTCACAATACATTGTTCAGCCATACCACCATCTACTGAATAACCAGCATTCTTAACTTCACGGCAAAATGTTTCTCTACCAGTCACGCAATATTCACAACGTCCACAAGATTGGAACATCCATGCAATACTTACACGGTCCCCCACCTTTAGTGAAGTAACATCATCAGCGATTTTCGTCACAATACCTATACCCTCATGACCAAGAATACGGCCATCTGTGTTTCCAAAATCATGATTTGCAACGTGTAAATCAGTATGACAAACTCCACAATACTCTACATCTACTAGCGCTTCACCTGAGTGTAACGGACGTAATTCCTTTTCAATAATTTCAATATTTGCTTTACTATTTTTATTAACTACTACTGCTTTCATATGTGATCTCCCCTTTAGTGTTTTAGAATTTTTCATGAGTTCATCTCACAACTTCTGTCTTCACTAGTTTGGCTAATCATTGTGCCAAGTTTAAGTGTTCAATCATCATTACATGTTCATCATAACATGACACTTCAAAAACAAATTGTGAAATTATGAACAATGTTTGAATTGTTGTATAAATCGTTTTATATTTTTTAAATGAGAGTCATCATTGGCTATAAGTAAGTCACGTATTTCTACAAGAAAATAAATAAACAAACTATTCACTAATAAAAAAGGGGCTGTCTCATAAATCTCTTTCGAAGTAAGATCACATGAAATTGAAAAGGCAGAAACGTTATAAAATCAACATTTCTGCCTTTCACTTTTTATACGATTCTGGCTAAAAAGCACCTTTTGAGACAGCCTCTTTTTTATATTCGTTTCATCGAAATTGTTTCACGAATACTTTGTAGATTTTGCAACGTTTCTTCTTGGCGTTGTAACGATAACCCAACGTACAAAGTATCTAATAAACTTAACTGCGCTAATCTTGATGAACTTGCTTCTGTGCGGAATTCCGTTTCACGTGTTGAAGTCTATAATGTAATCTCAGCCAGTTGAATTAATGCCGATTTCTGATAACTCCTAATCGCAATAATTTTAGCTCCTCTTGCTTTTGCTACTTCTAACGCTTCCAGTAACCCTTTATTGCTACCAGAATGAGAAATGCCGATAACAACTGAATTTTTCGAGAGCAAACCCTCTCCCATAATTTGAAAATGCGAATCAGTATGAGCGATACATGAAATACCCGTTCTCATAAATTTATGATATGCATCCATCGCAATAATACCAGAACCACCATTTCTGTAAAACTCGATTCGATTTGCTTCTTGCAAAGCTTTTACAGCTTGCTCTAATGCCGTATCATTTAACAAATGCAATGTATCTTGTAGTCCTGTAATATGTGAATGAAAAACTTTTTTAGCAACAGTTACCATACTATCTTCTGCTGATACTTCTTCATGAATATTTTGCATCGGTGTATGGACAATTTCACGAGCTAATGTAATCTTTAAATCTTTAAATCTTGGAATCCTTGCAAACCGAGGTGTTTACATAAGCGAAATATCGTAGCCTCAGAACTATTCGTAACTTCTGCTAACTCAGTAATAGATTTATGTACAACATCTTGTGGATGTTTTAAAATATGTTCAGCAATACTTCGCAATTCCGGTGATAAACCGTTTAACGAAGCTTGAATCTTTCCAATCCCACTTCTTGTACCAGGCATAGCATATCTTCACCTTCAATCGTAGCTTTATCCCGTAAAAAAACAATTGGTGTGGGTTAATAATCAGTGGGTATAGACCCTCCACGGATTAAAATTTCATTTTATTGTACCTAATTATTGAAAGAAGAAAAACCTTTATTAGACTTAACTATAACATTTTAATTGCTCCTATGTATTCTGTCATACTATGCGAAACATTTATTCATACTTATTATTTTCCCCATGTTTCACTGCATACAATGCAGCTTGCGTACGATCATCTACTTCTAATTTAGCTAAAACATTTGAAACATGTGTTTTTACAGTTTGTTCTGTAATATGAAGCACTGCTGCAATTTCTTTATTACTTCGCCCTTTCGCAATTTCACGAAGTACTTCTTGTTCTCTTTTCGTTAACATAGAAAAAGGGTTTTCTTTCTTGACTACTGATCGTCCTAATAGTGCTGGTGTTACTTTCGGATGAAAATTCGTATTTCCTTCATGTACTGCAATAATAGAAGCTACAAGTTGCTCAGGTTGTACTTCTTTTAATTGATAACCATCTGCTCCGGCTTCAAGTGCTGGTAAAACATAATCTTGCTCTGAAAAACTGCTTAATATGAGTATCTTTATCGTTTCATCATATTGTTTTATTTGTTTTGTTGCTTCGATGCCATCCATCTTCGGCATTGATAGATCCATTAATACTACATCTGGCCTTTTTGTTTGGACGAATGTTAACGCATCTTCTCCATTTTCTGCTTCCCCAACAATTTCAAATTCTTCTCTCGTTTTCAAAAAGAATACAAGTCCTCTTCGAACGATATGATGATCCTCAACTAGTAGTAATTTAATTTTCAACCTTCTTCTCCCCTTCAAACTGGCAATTGAATTTCAATTTTCGTACCCTTTTTCAGCTCCGTTTTTATTTGAAATGATCCCCTCATTAACTGAATACGTTCCTTCATACTTTTTAAACCGAGTGCTGACTCTCTTACTTGCTCTTGTATAAATCCTATTCCGTTATCCTCTATGTAAAAATACAACTGGTTATCTTCTATTTTTAAAAGAACATGTACCTTTTCACATGAAGCATGTTTCTTACAATTATGTATCGCTTCTTGACTAATACGCCATAAAACTTCTTCTATTTCATCACCAATTGAAACCATTCCATCAATTCGAACTTCCACGTGAATCCCTAACAACTTTCCGTAATTTTTAATTGCTTCAGCTAACCCTTTCTCTAATCCTTCCGGTCTTAATTGCCAAATCAAAAGTGTCATCTCTTGTAATGCTTCTTGTGATAATTCTCCAATATAGCTCAACATCTCTTGCAAGTCTCTATCTTGCGTCATATTTAGCGTACCTTTTGCGGTTAACATGATAGAAAATAACAATTGTTTTACTGAATCATGTAAATCACGTGCAAGTCGATTTCGTTCAGCTACTACTACATATTTACGTTTTTTTTCCACTAGCTGAATACGTTGGATTGTCGTCCCTATTTGAAATGCAATTGATTCTAATAATGCTAATTCTTCCTCTGAAAAATGTGTTTTTTGAGGCGCGGCCACATTTAAGAGACCAAACTTCTCCGACCCGGACCTTAATGGAATTGTCGCATGGTGCGTAACATCTTCGGTATCTCCCCAATTACACTCAATCGCATCCTCTATTCGCTTACATTCAATAATATTTGTCGCTTTTTCCAATCTGCCATTTACAAAACGCTCTACACACCAGCAATCTCCTTCACACATCGGCTTCTTCTCTTGCCACGTAAGAGCTGGCGGTAAGTTTTGATCTACAAGCATACGGTGTTTTCCACTTTCATCAATAAAAAAGATCCAGCCTGTTTGTAAATTCATAACTTGTAACAAAGTATGTAACACTTTTTCTAACATGTCTTGTAAATTTGTTGCTTCATTTAATAATTCAGCAATTGCTTTTAATGCCTCTAAACGATGCATCTCTTTTTCTTCAAAGTTCATTTTCATCACCATCTACCATTATAACATTAAGAAATTTCTAAATTCTACAAATTAAAAAGAACTGAATTCCTTCAGCTCTTTTTTATATCAATCATTTTATTATTATTTTTCTATCCAATGTTGAAAGCAGCACTTCCGTTACCAAACTATTCTACTTTAGCTATCCGATAAAGATTGTCCACCTTGGCTATGCTGTAAACTTTCAGTAGTAACAAGCATATTTGCTGCTGGCATTTGCACTTGATTCTTATGGAACATAGACATTAATTCAAATCTTACTTGTCTAGAAGTTTCAAAATAATCTTCTGGCTTTATTAAACCTGTAATACAAAATTCATATCCAACGTATTTCAGATTCGGGTTTAAATCTGTAACACCTACATATTTAAAAGGTTCAACAGCTTCATCCTCTACTTTATAAAGACTTGTGGTCAACTTTTCATTACAATTCACACAAACTTCTTCTAACAATTCCTTAACTCTTGTAGGATCTTCCTGATAACTTACCGTAATCCGTTCAATTACGCGCATCCATCCTTTATTAAAATTTTGTATCGTTCGAATCTCTCCATGTGGTATCGTAAGAAGTTTTCCAGACCATTCACGAATTTGCATAAAACGAATACTAATTTCCTCAATCGTTCCTGAGTTTGTTCCGTTAAACGTAACAAAATCGCCAACACGAAACTCTTTGTCCGCTAATCTCGCAAAGCCTAATATAACATCTTTCAGCATCTGTTGTGCAGCAAAACCGATAACAACCCCTGCTATCCCTGCACCTGCAATGATACCTTTTATATCTACAAATTGACTAATTAAATATATAATTAGACTGATGATAATGATATATCTAAAAATAGATCGAATCACACTTTGAATCGTTTGCTCTACCTCTTCATCAAAAAAGCTTGATTTCCTAAAAAACCAATCAATAATGCGGTTTATTACAAAAGAAATAATGATTAGAACGAAAGCAAATAGTAAAAATCTTAAAAGCAAAAACTCCCTTACATAATTAAAAAATTCTTCAGTATACGTTAATAAACTCATCTAACCACTTCCTTACTAATTAAAAAATTCATAATCGTCTCAGTTTATTCTAGGAAAATCTATTATCCTAATCTAAAATGCCACTACCCTTACTATGTATTTTGACTTTATTACTAATTCAGTTTATATAGTATGTCTAGATGTTCTTTTCCTTTTCCTTTTCCTTTTCCTTTTCCTTTCCCTTTAAATATACCCTTTTTAATAACCTAAGGGGGAGCAAATCTTGAAATTTTTTTATACGTTAAAACTTTATTCATCTCATTATGATTTCAACTCATTTATTCATTAACTACGTAAAAAAAGAGCTGAATTTATCAGCTCTTTTATTCGATATTAATTGTTGTCTTACTACTTTTTTCTTCTTTCAATTTTGGCAATTCAATTGTCAGTACGCCATCTTTATAATTTGCTTTAACATTTTCTTCCTCAACTTGTTTAAAATTAAAGCGTCGAGTTACAGAACCTATAGAACGTTCTTTACGAATATATATGCCATTCTCATTTTTTTCTTCTACTTCATTATGATTAGTTGCTTGAATCGTTAATACATCTTGTTCAAATTCAACTTGAATGTTTTCTTTTTGAAAACCTGGTAAATCTGCTTTCACTGTATATTTATCAGATTGTTCATGAACATCTACTTTAAAAGTATCCATGTTCATCGGTTTAAAGAAAGCATCTGTCATCCCCTCTAATAAAGAAGGCCCAAAATCAAAAATACCATTTTGACGTTTTGTTATTTCTGGAAATAAATTACGCATATTTTTTCCTCCTTATTGTTTATGAATGAAAGATTATCTCTTTCTGTCTTTATTATAACATTTGGTCAAAAAAGGTCAAAGATTTTATTTGACCTTTTTTGATGTATATTTTACCAAATAACACAAATAAGTTATATGTCATCTCTCCCCTTATAAAGAGGAATATATTTACATAATAACGAATAGTTTATTTGCTTTTATTTTTTCTTACGGAGGTTACATACAATGGGATATATTGAAGAACTTAGAGAAGTTGTCGGATCAAGACCACTCAATCTAGCAGGAGTTGCTGTAGCTGTTTTCAATGAACAAGGACAAATATTACTTCAGCAAAGGCAAAATGGTATTTGGGGTGTTCCTGGTGGATTCGTTGAACTTGGTGAATCCACAGAAGAAGCTGGGAGACGAGAAGTGCTCGAAGAAACAGGGATTGAAATAGGAACCTTACAATTAATAAGCGTATTTTCTGGAAAAGAATTTTTTGTAAAATTACCGAACGGTGATGAATTTTACCCTATAACTATTGCCTACCTTTGCAAAAACATTACAGGCGGTACGTTAAAAGCTGATGGAATTGAATCATTACATGTACAATTTTTTGATATAAATGCGTTACCAGAAAAAATAAGCCCGTTCATAAAAAAACTAATCGAGCAAAATGTCGTTTCTATTTAAACGTAAAAAAGAGACCTTTTTTAAAGGTCTCTTTTTTCACTTCACTTCTGCGTTTAAACAAGATTTAAAATGTCCAAGTGCATATTCATGCCCTTGCGCATTGAAAGATGCAACCGCCTTTTCAAAAACTACAATTTTAAATCCTTTATTATAAGCATCTACTGCTGTGTGAAGAACACAAATATCAGTGCAAACACCTACAAGATGAACTTCTTCTATTCCTCTTTCTCGTAACTTCATCTCTAGGTCTGTTCCTGCAAATGCACTATATCGTGTTTTATCCATATAATATACATTCTCTGCATTTTTATATGTTTCATACACATCTTGTAATTCACCAAATAACTCTCTTCCATTTGTACCGGCTATGTTATGAGGCGGGAATAACTTTGATTCAGGATGATATACATCATTTTCTTCATGTATATCGATGGCAAAGACTACGTAATCTCCATTTTCAATATATTGCTTCGTTAAATGGACAATTTCCTTCTCAATTTCTTGTCCTGGTTTTCCGCATGTTAAAGCACCTTTCTCAGCTACAAAATCATATGTATAATCAATATTTATAAGAGCTCGTTTCATTACTATCTCTCCTTCTCCTGTTTCACAGTAAACAATAGAAAATTTGTTATTACGACATCGTATGTACTATTCGACATTTCAAATAAAATACCTACATTTTTCTTCTGAAACTTACCTTAGTCCGAGTTTATCATATAATAGAGAAACAATGGTAAAACAAATAGCTCCTTTTAATAAGTCATGAATTTGATCCTTGAGCGTAACTTGCATAACCTCTTGTATCATAAACCAAATTACTGCCATCCTCATACTAATCAAGACGATATGAATACACCGATTCACATCTTCAACCTTTTTTCTATCATAGTAGTAACAAGTGATTTCTTTCTATTTAATTGTATTAGAAAACGAAACAAGTGATTCACTATTGTACATTCTAGTCCAAACAAAAAAGCACACTACTTTTTTGAGTAATGTACTTTTTATCCTTATTAAGACGCAGGTTTTGTCTCAAATGTCGCTTGATTAAAACTAATAACCTTTCCTTTTGGGTCATTGTTTTCATACTGAACTGCAGTAATCGTATGACTACCTGTTTCAAGCGCCTTTTCTTTTAATTGTACTGTTGTCTGTGTTGTACTAGTTACTTGATGTTTATCTGCAAATACTTGATCTACAAATACGAATGTTTCTTTATCATTTTGAAAATTAGAAAGCTCTAATTCAACGTGTTGAATTAAAGTATCCTTTTTGATGAATACGGTTGGTATATTGCCATTGTCAGAAGTACCATCTGGAGTAATAACTTTCACTTTTCCTTCTCCAATTGGCATTACGCCTTCAGGAAATACAACTATATTCTCATTACTTGCGTTTACGACTTGTTCTTCAGGCTTTGATTGTGCACCCTCTTTTTCCTTTGGAGCACCGCAACCAACTAATAACAATACAGACAATCCAGTGATTATGAATTTTTTCAAAATTCATCCCCCCTGTCATTTCATTATAATTTATTATACAAAAATAACTTTTAAATTTTAAGACTACTTTCAACACTTTCATGAACAACTAGAACCTTGCTCACGATTAATGTATCATACTTTCCTTAATAGAACATTAATTTTTTTTATGAAATAAATAGTAATTCCCTCTTATCTATCATTTTAGCCTAACAGATTAATTACATACCTATCCAAAATAAAAAGACATTGTTTCATTCAATGTCTTTTTATTTTCAGCTTTAAAAAACAAATGTTGTAATCTCATCCACTTCTTTTCTTGGAAGTTTCTTCGGCTTATCCTTCGGAAAACCGAGTGAAATAACCATATTTATTTGTTTTTCAGGCTCAATTTGTAAATATCGTCGTAGTTCATCTTGAGCTAATAATACCGGTCCTGTCATTGGGCATGTACCAAGCCCCTTCGCATGTGCAGCCAACATTAAGTTTTGTGCCGCTAAACAGCTACTCTTAATTCCTTCTTCTTCCCAAACTGAATCTGGAACAAAAGCAATTGGATCAAATATTTTTTCACGAAACTTTGATTCATATGGCGTTGCCAAACATACGATTAATACTGGTGCCTCCGAGAAAGCTGTTGCATATGGTCCGAAAGAACGTGTAAGTAATTTTCCTGCTTTCTCTTCTCCGCTTTCTGCCGCTTTTGCCGCAAGTTTATGTAATGCATCCCATGTCATTTGTTCAATTTCTTTAATTTTTTCTCGGTTCATAATGACCAAGAACTCCCAAGTTTGTGAGTTCGTATCACTCGGTGCATAACGAGCACAATCAATAATTTCTTTTATATCACTAGTGGCTACTTCTTGTTCTGTGAACTTTCTAACACTTCGTCTACCGTGAATTACTTCTTTAAAATCTTCATAATTCATACATTAAATCCCCTTTTTACAGCGTTTTCAAATCTTGTCCTATGCTTAAATTATATCATGAAAAAAAGCTGGAAGAATACCAGCTTTTTTCTTTAATATTAGTTCGTAACTTTAAACAAACGAATACTTTCTCCATATGCAACTTGGAGTTTCTTTGTAATCGGTCCTCTTTCGCCGTTTCCGAACTGCTCGTCACCAATTTGAACGACTGGGAATATTTCAAGTGGTGTCGCTGTGAAGAAGCACTCATCGGCCTCATACACTTCTTGAAGTGAAAATTCCCTTTCTTCCACTTCAATATGTAACTCTTTCGCTAATGTAATAACATAGTGACGTGTAATGCCGTGCAGAATGAAATTGTCAGCCGGATGTGTAATCAATTTATTATTTTTCACCATAAAGAAATTTGAATGACACCCTTCCGTTACAATTCCATCTCGTACTAATATCGCTTCTTGATAGCCTTGTTCGTTTATTTTATTTTTAATCATAATATTAGGTAGCAGGTTTAAGGATTTTATATGACAGAACTTCCAGCGTATATCCTCTTCTACAGTAACTTTTATTCCTCGTTCCATAGCAGCAATTGGTCGTGGAAAAGAAACAATGTTTGCAAAATATGTTGGTTGCATATTTGACTCATATACATGATTACGTGCTTGAGCACCTCTTGATATTTGCAAATATACATTACCATCTTCTTGAAATTGATTTTCTTCAATCATTTGATATAACTCTTCTACTAACTCTTCCTTAGTAAACGGTGGAATTAGTTTTATTTCTTCCATGGAACGAAAGAATCGTTCTAAATGTAAATCTAATAAATGTGGTTTCCCATCATATAGTCTGAATACCTCATATATACCATCACCAAATTGAAAGCCTCTCTCCTCTAATGGAATCATTGGCTGTTCTTCCTTCGTATTTACAATTCTTCCGTTAAATACAATCCAATCTTTATGAGTAGCTTTCATTTATTCCCACTCCTTTATTTCATGATTGTTTTAATTGTACAACTTATGCACGCCCAAAAGAAGGGATTTTCTGTATTTTCCCAAACAAAAAAGTGCATCACCTATTTTAAGTGATGCATTCGTTAATTTACTTACTTCAGAAAATATTTTTCAATATCATCTAACATAAGGTTTGCAGCTACAATACCACCTGCTGTATTCCATATTACTTCATCTACTTGGAATACTTTATTATCTTTAGAAGCCTGCAGTTGTTTAAATAGTGGATCTTCTGTCCATTCTTTTGCTAATGTGTTTCCTTCATTATTCTTATCCGCGTCTTTATCAGATGTGAAATAGAATAAGTAGTCCCCATCCATATTCGGAATTTGCTCTTTTGTAATTCCTTTAATTGCAAATTCATCTTTATCTTGTAATGGTGGTCGTTTAAATCCAATATCATTTAATACAACACCTGAGAATGAATTTTTTTGATAAATACGAACATCACCAGGGACGAAGCGAATAATGGAAACTTTAGAATTAATTTTATCACCTAATTGTCCTTTTATTGCTGCAATACGCTTTTTATAATCATTAAGAGCATTTTGCCCTTCTTTTTCTTTATTTACAGCTTTTGTATAAAGTGTAAAGTTTTCTTTCCAATCACCACGTAATGTTTCAGCATATACTGTTGGCGCGATTTCTTTTAACTGCCCATATATTTTTTCGTGACGCATTTTGTTTCCGATGATTAAATCCGGCTGAAGCTTCATTACTGCTTCTAAATTAATGTCACGCTCAGTTCCTACTACTTTCGTATTTTTTAACTCTTTCGCTAAATGAGGATACCATTCATCACCAGCTCGTGGTTTCGTCGTTCCAACCGGCGTTACTCCAACAGATAAAAGTGCCTCAGCCCCCTCATTTGTTAAAACAACAACTCTTTTTGGCGTACCATTCACTGTCGTTTCGCCCATTGCATGTTTTATCGTATACGAATCTTTTGCTTTAGCTGATGTCTCATTTTCTTTCTTCTCTTCTTTACTACACCCTGCGATTATGATCATTAGTAGCATAACGCAAAATATAAGTATATTTTTAGTGCGTGCCATAAGTCCTCCTAGTTGAAATTGATTATCATTTACTTTTTAAAGATTAATGTATATATCATACATTGTCAATAGATATATCAGAAAACTTTTTCAATATATATAATTTAGACCTCATTTTTATTCAAACTATTTTTATATTTATTTGCTACTTACATTTTTTATTCGTAACATGTGAAACATAAATGGACATAAGAAAGTAATTGTAAATCCAGTTAATACAAAAAACCGCCTTATGTAAGGCGGTTTCTATCATTTTGTTTTAACCAATTTAAAATAAATATATACGATTGATAGTGAATATAACGTATGCAAAATAAAAGAAATAAAAGGGCTATTCCAGTGGTACTATACAGCAAACCAAACTTCAAAAAAATATTTAACAGCGGTGGAAAGTTCGTTATGTTTTGTAATGTAAGTAGCATACAAAACAAAAGGAAAAACACTGGAGCATATTGTAATTCATACGGCTTTCTCTTCTTATTCATTCTTTTTTGAATAAGCATATGGCTTAGCTCCGCTACTAAAAAACACCCTCCAATTAATACAAGACCTGAAGTCATCGTCATACATCCACCTGCCTTATATTTATCCCGCATAACTACTCATCACTATATTTTCTTCACATATATTCCATCTCCCTCATTAAACCCAAAGCTCTCTATAAATGATTTTGCTTGTTCTGTTAATTCCGTTTGTACTACCTTTATCTCTTTCACATTTCTTTCTTTCATCATTGTTTCAAATGTAAAATACGCATTTGTTCCATAACCGTAACTTTGATAATCAAAGTGAATAATTAACTGAGATAAAACCGCAGTCTCCCCTTGAACACGATAATCTATTACACCAATATATGTATCATCGACTTTCACACAATACTGTACCTGTTTCTCACTTAAACTATGTGAGTGAAACATTTCTTTAACAACGCTTTCATTTTCTACAGTTACTTTTTCAAACGTAATCATATGTTGTCCATCCTTTTACTATTATTGTATCAATCATACGTCCTATTTATGAAAAAAACCTTAAGACCGTATGCGATCTTAAGGTTTTTCTAATTAAACTAAGCTATACGCACGTTTCGTTTCTTCGTGGAACTTATTCGTATCGTATTTATGCTCAACATAAATTTGATGCCATACCATAAACGCAAGTACAGTCCAAATTTTACGGCTATAATCGCCTTTATCTGCACAATGTGCTTCCAGTAAGTTTAATACATACTGTTTGTCGATTAAATGCTCTGTCTTACTCTCGTTTATAATATTGATAGCCCAATCATGCATTTCGTCTTTTAACCAGTGACGAATTGGTACTGGGAATCCAAGTTTTTTACGATCTAATACGTGATCTGGAACGATTCCGCGTGCTGCTTCACGTAAAATAGCTTTCGTAGTTCCGTTAGCAATCTTAAATTCAGTTGGAATTTTAGATGCAACATCGAATACTTCTTTATCTAAGAACGGTACACGAAGTTCTAATGAGTTCGCCATTGTCATTTTATCAGCTTTTAATAAAATGTCACCGCGTAACCAAGTGAACATGTCAATGTATTGCATTTTACTTACATCATCATAATCTTTAATCTCGTTATACAATGGTTTCGTGATATCCATATAGTTAACACTTTCATTGTAATACTTCATTAATTCAGCTTTCTCTTCTTCACGGAAGATTTTCGCGTTTCCATAGTAACGCTCTTCAATTGGCGTACATCCACGCTCTAGGAAGCTCTTTCCTTTAAAGCCTTCTTTAAGAGCACCACTTAATGCTTTTAGAACGCTCTTACCTGGGCTAGGAATGTAAGAGAACATTTTCAGTGAGTTTGGCTCACGGTAAATGTTATAACCACCAAATAGCTCGTCTGCCCCTTCACCTGAAAGAACAACTGTTACATGTTTACGTGCTTCTTTAGCAACGAAGTACAACGGTACAGCTGCTGGATCAGCTAAAGGATCATCCATATGCCAAATGATTTTTGGAAACTCATCCATAAACTCTTTTGCAGAAATGAATACATTATGGTTTTTAACGCCCAATTTCTCAGCAGTTTCTTTCGCAACATCAACTTCACTGAAACCACGTTGCTCAAAACCAACAGAGAATGTTAAAAGATTTGGATTCATTTCTCTTGCGATAGAAGCGATGATAGATGAATCGATACCACCAGATAAGAATGAACCTACTGGTACATCACTGCGCATATGCACTTTTACTGAATCATATAACACATCACGAATTGCTTGGATATGTTCCTCTTTCGTTGCACTTGAAGCATTGAAATAAGGCTTCCAGTAGCGATGGATTTCCATCTCTTTACCAATTTCTTTCACGAAATAATGACCAGGCTCGATTTTATTAACATCAATTGTTAATGTTTCTGGCTCTGGACCATATTGATACGTAAAGTAATGTTGTAGAGACGTTGGATTAACACCTTTATCTTCCATCACATGCATAATACTTTTCTTCTCAGATGCGAAGAATGTAGTATCACCTTGTTGTGCGATGTATAAAGGTTTAATACCGAAGTGATCACGTGCACCGAAAAGTTTCTTCTCTTCACGATCCCAAATCATAAATGCAAACATACCACGAAGGTAGTCTACACATTTTTCTTTCATATGTGCATACAATGCAATGATAACTTCTGTATCAGATTGCGTTGCAAACGTTGCACCTTTTTCAAGTAACATTTCACGTAATTCTACATAGTTGTAAATTTCACCATTAAAAATAATTACATATCGATCATTTTCATAAGTTAGCGGCTGATGTCCTGCCTCTAAGTCAATGATACTTAAACGGCGGAAGCCAAATTGTACATGTTCATCACGAAAATATCCTTCGTCATCTGGACCACGGTGGAAAATCATCGTGTTCATATTTTCAAATTGATGTTTTTCTGTTTCTGAAAACTCTCTAGGGTTTTCACATAAACATCCTACAAAACCACACATACTTCTTACCCTCTTTCAGTTTTCATTCTGTCTCTATACTACTATATCAACCCTATTTATACTAGCATAATCAACTGAATATGGCGACCAAAAACTATAAAAAAATCACTCCATTTCACATTTTTAACATTTTTTTATGAAAACATGAAAACTAGGCACTCACCTTTCTCCGCTTTTGTCATATGATATTGCAAATTGATTTTTAGGAGGGAATATCATGAGTGAAGAAAAAAAAGACTCTTCTCGCCCACCGGTTCGTAATTATTTAAAGCAAATTGATGATTTCTTCGAGCAAACACCACTTCGTAATGTAATCGCTGATTTAAATCATTTTTTCCAAAAAGGAAACCGTTTATTAACATTCCCTGTAGATTTATATGAAGTTGGTGAAGAACTCGTTGTTACAGCTGAACTACCAGGTATACAAAAAGAACAAATTCAAATTGAAATACAAAGTGAATACTTAAAAGTCTCTGTAAAAGAAGAAATACTTGAAGAGGCTGAAGAAGAAACATCTCATAACTATTATCGCCGAGAACGTTCCATTTCAGAAGCATCTAGATTGATTAAATTACCGTACTCCATTAATAAAAAAGCAGCGAAAGCTTCGTATCAAAATGGCGTGTTAGAAATTCGGGCACCCAAACTTCCTCAACAACATGACATTTTATCCATAGACTAATGTAAAAAAAGAAGGGTGCTTTAATCTGCACCCTTCTTTTTATTCTACTAATCGCTTCATATCACGTATAATGTCCTCATACGGCGTATTACTAATACCACTGTACTTTTTCATTACTTTTCCGTTTTGATCAATTAAATAAAATGATGTACCATGCATAACTTGACCATTCTCAGGTTTATCTACAAGTGATTGGAAATTATCTTTTGCAAACTTTGTAATATCTTCTAACGAATAACCCGTTAATAAATTCCAGTTACTAGTATCCTCTGTAAACTTTTGAATGAAAGCCTTCAAATTCTCCGGCTTATCAAGGTCTGGATCTACACTAAACGAAACAAACTGAACGTCTAATTTCTCCTCTTTTGCCATCTTTTGCAGTTTTGCCATATTAGCAGTCATTGGCGGACAAACTGTTTGACAGTTTGTGAACATAAAATCTGCAACCCAAACTTTCCCTTTTAAATCTTTTGTACCAAATGGCTTTCCATCTTGATTTGTAAATTGGAAAGTTTCTAAATCCCAATTCAATGGTTTACGAAGCTTTGAACCTGATCCACTACATCCAGCAAGTACAAAGAGACAAAATACAACCATAAGACCAATTATTTTTTGATAACGCTTCATTTATAAACCTCTTTTCTCTATCCTAAATTTAAATAGGTTATGTTTATCATAACAAAAGTTAACACTACGAGAAAATTGTTTACTACATTTGTTCACGAAATCGTACGAATTTACGTATGTTACTTCTTTATTTCAAGCGAATTACTAGACAAAAGATATTTTTTTACTATTATTTCTCTAAATAGAAGTTGCAAAACTAATTTTGTTGTTACTTTTGTAAATAGATCCCCCTATTTTTTAACAATTCCTTAAACATTCATCCATGTTATACACTGTATTCCTTAACAACATTTCGGTACAATACAATTACAACGATTTTAAATGAGGTGATGTTCATGGCAAAGCGCTATGAAAATATGGATAATGTGAGTACAAAAAAATCAATTCGCTCTTTTATACGCTGGCGTAAAGAACGAAAGCAAAACAAAAAAGATTTTTCTTTCTTAGTAGAACAATCACCCGTTAAACAAAGTGCATTTTTGCAAAGTAATATTGAAAAAACGACTGTCACATGGATTGGGCATTCTACTTTTCTTATCCAAACGAATGGACTTAATATACTAACGGATCCAGTATGGGCCAATAAATTGAAGCTAGTCTCAAGACTTACTGAACCTGGTCTTTCTATACAAGAACTACCTAAAATTGATATTGTCCTCATTTCACATGGTCATTATGATCATTTAGATTTTTCAACACTTCGCCAACTTAATGATGACGTATTATACCTAGTACCCATTGGGCTAAAAAAATTATTTACTCGTAAAAAATTCAATAATGTAGAAGAGTATAAATGGTGGGAAAGTACGACTATTCATGATGTTTCCTTTCACTTCGTACCTGCTCAGCACTGGACGAGAAGATCATTATTTGATATGAACACATCTCACTGGGGTGGATGGATTATTAAAAATGACAATATGGAAGAAACCATTTATTTTTGTGGAGACAGTGGCTATTTCCAAGGTTTCAAAGAAATTGGCAAACGCTTTTCAATTGATGTTGCCCTTATGCCAATTGGAGCTTATGAACCAGAATGGTTTATGAAAATATCTCACGTTTCACCTGAAGAAGCAGTGCAAGCTTATTTAGATTTAAATGCTACACACTTTATACCAATGCATTACGGAGCTTTTGCACTCGCTGATGAAACACCTCGCGAGGCAATAACAAGGCTTCGAAATAATTGGAATTTACGTATGTTACCGTGGGAACAACTGCATGTACTCTTTTTAGGTCAAACTTTCATTTATAATAGCGAAACACATTATAAGAAAGTGAATGAAAAAATTGAAACATTACATGTATAACGTAACTACTGATTTTCTATATTCAACATATAATATAGAAAATCATAAAGGGTGTTTTTTATGAATGAATATTTACAGACTCGCTATATCATTAGCGGGAGTGCCTGTATAGCCCTTCTTATTTCTTACTTTCTATTCACATAAAAAAGCTACTTGAAATAAATTTCAAGTAGCTTTTTTATTACTCTGCTAAATACATAAATCCGATTGCACCCGGACCTGTATGAGTACTAATAATAGGCGTTGTAAAGAAAATTTCTGATTGAGCAAATCCACTTACTTTTTCAACAGCCGCTTTTACATTTTCAGCTAAAGGAATTGCTTTCGCATGCGGAATTGCCACAGCTTTTACAACTTTTCCAGCTGTATCTTCCTCAAATAACTTAGCTAACGTTTTTACAATTTGACCTTGGCTACGCACTTTCGTTACAGGGTTATAAACACCATCTTCAAGGCTAGCAATTGGCTTTATATTAAGTAGCGAACCGATAAACGCTTTTCCTTTACCGATACGCCCACCCTTCACTAAGTTTTCTAATGTATCTACTACTACATATAATCGAGTATTTTTCCTTACTTCATCTACACGTTTTAAAATTTCTTCTAGTGAGCGTCCTTCATTTGCCATTTTCGCAGCTTCAACTACTTGATATGCTAAAGCATGTGTAATAAATTGCGAATCAACAACTGTTACTTTTGTGTCGGTCATTGATGCAGCACTATTTGCAGTTGCCACAGTACCACTCATTCCACTTGTCATATGAATGGAAAGTACTTCACTTCCATCTTCCCCTAACTTGTCATACATTTCTACAAATGTACCCATTGCTGGTTGTGATGTTTTTGGTAGTTCCTCTGATTTAATCATTTCTTCAATAAATTCATCTGGTTGTAGATCAACGCGATCTAAATATGTTTGTCCATTTACAGAGATTGATAATGGTAGAACATGGATGTCATACTTCTCAATTACCTCTTGTGATAAATCTGCCGTTGAATCTGTTACAATTTTAATTTTTTGCATATTATATTCTTCCCTTTCCAATACGCTCTCCTTGTTATTATACTAGTATTCCCATTGCTTTCAACAATTTGAAACGAAATTTCATTAAATTAATTATATTTTTATATCTAAAATGAAAAAGACAGAGCTCTTAACCCTGTCCCCACTCTATATCATGCATTTTTTTCAAGAGTATTTGTTTTATATACATTTAAATAATCATTCCACTTCAAACAATTTTGTAAATATTCACGGAAAGAATACGAAAATCTTGGGTGTTTTTGTTTTTGAATTTTTGCAATAAATAATTGAAGACGAGACTGTATTAGAAACGATAATGGATGCTGCGCTTGTAGGACAGGGATTTCAAATATTTTAATACACTCCCCTGTTGAATGAGTGAAATAAAAACTTTTCGTAATCACAATATCAATCCTCTTTTTCATTGGATTTTTGAACTTCTTCTACTTTACGCTGTAACACGTTGTTTAAAGTGGCGACTCCCATGAATACAAAAGTATCCTTAGACAATCTCTGTAGTCCTTTTGGTTAGAAGATTTATACTCTATTCATCTTCACCTAATCCATCCCCCACCCTAAATTCCTAATAAGATAAGGACTCGTTATCCGTATATTGCTTAATATATTCAGTATAAACTTATAAAAGCGCAAAGTTTGTCTAAATTTTGGAGATTCTATAATTTTTTTCTTCTCTATATTGTATACGTTTATAACTAGAGTATAACAAATAAATAAAGTGAAACTTTAATCAGTGGGGGTTTTCTTCAGCCCCACTGATTATTAGTTGAACCAATCGGACTTTTATGGGCAGTTGATCCCCCACCTAACTTCTTTGCTTTCGCTAAATTTTGAGGTGGGGGTCTTACTGCCCATTAAAGTGGGATAAAAAAAGTGCCTTTATAACGAGGCACTTTTCGACTGAATTTCTTCTTCTCTTTTCTTTTTTCGCTTACTAACAATCTTTGATAAAGCGATACTAATTTCATAAATACAAATAAGCGGTACCGCAACTAAACTATGTGATAAAAAATCTGGCGGTGATATACACGATGCAATGATAATCAATGCTACGTAAGCATACCTTCTTATTTTTATTAGAAATTCCGCCGTCAATAGTCCAATACTCGTTAAAAACATTACTACTACTGGCAATTCAAAAATTACAGCAAATGGAACTGTTAAATTAAGAACAAAATGAAAATACTTTTCTGTCGTAAACATCGTATTAAACATTTCATTACCTATCGTAGTTAAAAAATGAAATAAAAACGGCATTACAACGAAATATCCAAAGCATAAACCTGCAATAAATAATATAGACAATACCGGTATATACATTAACGTCATCTTTTGTTCATTTGGATGTAAACCCGGTTTTACAAATAACCAAATTTGTATAGCAGCAAAAGGAATTGTACAAACGATAGCAAATACTGTAGCAATCGAGAAAAAAATCCACAATACATCACTTGGACCGAGAACAGTTAATTTCATTGGTAAGTCTTTTACAAGCCAAAAATAAATATCCTTCGTAAAAGTAAACCCAACAATTAAAAATAGTACAAAGGATAACACTGTATATATTACTCGTTTGCGAAGCTCAACTATATGTTCTACTACACTCATTTCCCGATCTTCCATCTCGTTCACCACACTTTATTTATCCATTTCGAAGAAATTTCATTACATTTTTTCTTTCTTTTCCTTCTCTTGAAATGCATCATCAGTCAATTCTTTCGTTGATTTTTTAAATTCTTTTAACGTTTCCCCTAAAGCCTTTCCGATTTCCGGCAATTTTTTCGGCCCAAATAAAATAAGTACAGCTACTAAAATTAAAATTAATCCTGGAAAGCCAATATTTGAAAACATTTCTCCATCCCCTTTATTAGTAGATTCCTTGTCCTACTATTGCATAATTTTATTTTGTCAAAAAAGTTTGAAAACGTCAACAAAACCATTACCTTTTGTCAAAAAAATTCAAAAATATAATCAATTATACAAATTTCATTTTCTATTGCTCTTGTGTATGATATGGTAAGGGAAAAGACATATTATTTTATCCCGCTTTAACGGGCAGTAAGAACCACCACCTTAAAATTCAGTGCAAGCAAAGAAGTTACGTGGGGGATGGGCTGCCCGTAAAAGCCCGATTGATTCAACTAATAATCAGTGGGGGGGATGCCCCTCCACTGATTAAAGTTTCACTTTATAATAGTAGAAAGGATTACCATTATGACTGAAAAAATGACACGAATGACCCAATTTGTAAAAGAAGAAATTGCAAATGCAATAACACATGGTATCGGTGCCATTTTAAGCATCCCTGCCTTAATCATATTGATTATTCATGCTTCTAAGCATGGTACCGCATCAGCTGTAGTTGCATTTACTGTTTATGGTGTAAGTATGTTCTTACTGTACTTATTTTCAACGTTGCTACATAGCATTCATCATCCTAAAGTAGAAAAAATATTTACTATTTTAGATCATTCAGCCATTTACTTATTGATTGCTGGCACGTATACTCCTTTTCTACTTATTACACTCCGCGGCCCATTAGGATGGACATTACTTGCTATTATATGGATCCTTGCAATCGGAGGTATCATCTTCAAAATTTTCTTTGTACGTCGCTTTATTAAGGCATCAACGCTATGTTATATCATAATGGGATGGCTCATAATCGTTGCTATTAAACCACTTTATGAAAATCTAACTGGACATGGTTTTTCACTACTTTTAGCAGGTGGTATTTTATATTCTGTAGGAGCTATATTCTTCCTTTGGGAAAAGTTACCGTTCAATCATGCCATTTGGCATCTTTTCGTATTAGGTGGTAGCGCGATGATGTTCTTCTGCGTACTCTTTTACGTCTTACCTACGGCATAATAAAAAAGGTTTCAGCTTTATGTAAGCTGAAACCTTTTTTATTACTTATGTAATTGTGATGCGATAACATCCTGTGTATGCTTCGTTAACTCTTTAATATCCATATTCGCATACTCTTCAGGTGTAATCGGCTTAGAAATTGTTACTGTTGCACGAGCTCGCTTCATACGGTTTCCATTCGCTTCAAACATTTTATATGTCCCATCTAATGTTACAGGTAAGATTGCTACACCAGATTTTACAGCAAGATGAAAACTACCAGCCTTAAACTCTCCAACTTCCCCACCCTTACTTCTCGTTCCTTCAGGGAAAATTACGATAGAATGTCCATTCTTCAATAGTTCAATCCCATCTTTAATCGCTTGAAGTGACTGGCGGCGATCGCTACGATCCATAAATACACAATTCATAAGTTCCATCCAAGTTGGTACAACTGGGAACTTTTTAATCTCTGCCTTTGAAACGAAGCCAATTGGTTTATTTAAATAACCTAGTAAAACAGGAATATCCATATTACTCTGGTGATTACTTACAACTAGTACCGGCTTGTCTTTCGGAACATTTTCAAGTCCTTTAACTTCTACTGTTCCTCCAGCTACACGTACCATTTTCTTACCAAACCAATTTGTCGTTTTGTACACAGCATTATCTTTTTCTTGTGGCGACATCGTATTTACTTGTCTTTTAAGGCGCCACATTCTCGGTGTAATCGCAATTACGATTAAAATTAAATAAAAGATTTTAAAAAACGTTTGAATCATACAGAACCCCCACCTATTATCATTCCGACCTTCATTATACTAGACAAACGAAGGAAAAAGAAGAAAAAATGTCCAAACAACAAGTGCTTGGACATTTTTAAGTATGATATATTAGAAACGTTTTGCTAATTCACGAGCATTAGCAATTGCTGCTTCTTTAATTTCTTGTGCTTTTTCAGGGTTTGCATTCATACCTTCAACTGCAATATATTCAGTATCATTTACACCGACAAATCCTAATACAGTTTTTAAGTGATTGCGTCCGAAGTCTACAGCTGCGTATGCTCCTTCAGAATATACGCCACCTGTTGCTTGAATGTGAAGTGCTTTTTTACCTTCTAATAAGCCAACTGGACCATTTTCAGTATATTTGAATGTTTTACCTGCGATTGCTACGTTGTCTAAGTATGCTTTTACTACTGGTGGGTAGCTAAAGTTCCACATTGGAGTTACAAATACATAACGATCTGCATTCATAAATGTTTCTAAGTTTGTGTTCATTGCTGCAACTTTTTGTTGTTGAGCTTCAGTTAAAGCTTCAAATCCTTCACCTGCTGCAAATTTACCCCAAGCAGCGAATACATCTGCATCGATTGCTGGTACTGTAGTATTGAATAAATCAATTGTTACAACTTCATCTTGTGGATGTTCGTTTTTATAAGCTTCGATGAATGCTTCCCCTACTGCCATTCCGAAAGAACCTTCTGCTGAATTTGGATTTGCTGTAATAAATAGTACTTTTGTCATTGTATTCTCTCCCTTTTCTACATTTTATCTTTAATTTGAGATTTATAATTTGAAAGTAAATAACTTACCTTATGTAAGTATAATACAAAAAGTTTCATTCGATGTCAATAAAAAATAGCTACTTTTTTTTCGTAAGTTAATGATTTATTTTGTTTCCTTAAAATTCAGTATATAGATATTAAGAATTCTTTCATAGAAAAAGGCTAGCTCTACAAATTATAGAGCTAACCTTTTATTACATATTATTTTTGAAATACATGTTTTACTTTTTCAGCTGGAATATTACTTCCGCCTCTACCTTTTACATCTTCAATCATCATAGTAATAACCATATCTGGTGAATTTAAATCAAATGCAGCGAACCAGCCTAGTTCTTTTCCTTCAGCCTCTTTTGATACTTTTAATTCCGCTGTACCTGTTTTTCCAGCAAGAGTCATGCCATCAATTTTAGCAATTTTCCCAGTACCATCTGGATCATTAATTACTTTCGTCATAGCAGTTTTTAATATATCCTGATTGCCTTTTGAAATTACATTCTCTTTCCAAACTTTCGGTTGCTTATCTGTTCTAATAATATATGGGGAAGGTATGTTTCCTTCATTAACAATTGGTGCGTACGTTAATGCTAGATGGAGTGGCGTCATTAATACTTGCCCTTGTCCATAACCTGTGTCTGCCATTTGAATATCATTTTTAATACTATCATTTGCGATTTTAGAAGCTGGGAATCCATATTCAATTGGTAGTTTCTCATCGAATCCGAATTTTTTCGCTTCACTCATAAACTTGTCTTTTCCGATTTTTAAAGCTTCTTGTGCGAAGTAAATATTATCCGAGTATTTCATCGCCTTATCAAAATCAATCGGATTTGCATCTTTTACACGCGTTACATAATAATTACCCCAAGAAGAATCTTTTGTCCATTTTAATCCTTCAATTTTTAACTCTTCTTTTGGATCAATCGTTTTCGTTTCAAGACCAATTGCTGCTGTAATTGGTTTAAATACAGAACCTGGAACTGATAATTGTGTAAATCGATTCGTCATCGGTTTTTTCGGATCATTATTTACCGCATCACGTTGCGCTTTTGACGCCCCTCTTGTAAGGGTATTTGGGTTATAAGCTGGTGTGCTCACAAGTGCAAGTGTTTCTCCAGTCTTTGGATTAATTGCTGCACTTGATCCTACCTCATTTTTCATTTCATTATAAATTTCGCTTTGAACTGCACTGTCAATCGTTAAAGTTACATTTTCTCCATCAACAGCATCTGTTTTTGCTAAATTTTTAATTTCTTTCCCTTGTGCATCTTCTACGAAGACACGACCACCTTTTTTACCGCGTAGCTTTTCTTCCAGTACTTGCTCTAAACCAGCTTTACCTACTGGATCATCTGCTTGATAACCTTTCTTTTGTAACGTTTTTAAATCTTCAGCATTCACTTTTCCAATATAGCCAGTAAGATGTGCGGCTTCTTCTCCTAATGGATATGAGCGAACATTTACTGGCTTTGTTGCAACACCAGGTAAATCTATGTACGTATTTTGTGTTGCTCCTTCAGGCAATATTCCAATTGGTACAAGGTAATTTGGTTTTACCCATTTAGCTGCTAGTTTTTGGTCAATTTCTTCGATAGACATATTTAGTAACTTCGCTACCGTTTCTTTCGTTTGCGGAGCTGCATCCCCTAATTTTTCAGGAATCAATCCGATTTCAGAAGCTTTACCATTTACCGCAAGATATTTACCGTTACGGTCATATATTTCTCCGCGCTTCGGCTCTGTCGTTTGCATACGCACTTTACTATCTTTCGTCATACCTGGGAATATAAAATCAGGAGTCCAATCTATTTTCCAAGATTCTTTATCTCCATCCTTTTCTTTCACCATTTTTGCTTCATGGGCAAAATTGATTTTACCACCAACAGTATCCATACTTACTTTAAAAGGAACAGGACCTTCATCTTTTTTATCTTCTTTTACTTCTCCTGCTTCTACTTTTAAGTCTTTCACTTCAATGCCAGAATAAATTTTTTCATATTTCTCAGTGAACTCTTTCTTTGAAATATCTTTTTTTGCCTTTTCTGATAGTTGATCATACATTTCTGCAAATTTTTGTTTATTCCATGCTTTTGCATATGTATCAAATGCTTCTTGTGGTTTTTCTTCTTTACCGCATCCGACTAACATGAATGTTAAGCAAAGAAAAAGAATCCCCCATATCTTTCTCAATCGATTCTCCTCCTCTTTCTCTCTTAATACTCTTGAAAATTTTAGCATTTTCACATGCTACCTTTCATTATAGCACTATCGAATCTCATCTATAAACCTATATTGATGGATATAAATAAAAAGATTGATGCGAATTTTCACATCAATCTTTTTTACTATTGTTGCTTCTCATATACATGATAATAGTACGTATACGGATTTTTTTCATCCGTTAAACCTTTTTCAACAAAAACTTCTTTCCAATTTGTCATATCCATTTCTGGGAAGAATGTATCTCCTTCAAATGCATGATGGATTTTTGTTATATATAACTTGTCTACGTAAGGTAAAAAGAGATCATAAATTTGTGCTCCGCCAAAAATAAAGATCTCTTCTTCATTTTTGCATAGCTCAAACACTTCTTCTACAGAATGTGCTACTTCACATCCTTCAACATGATACCCTTCATTGCGAGTTACAATAATATTACGTCTTCCAGGCAGTGGTCTACCAATCGCTTCATAGTTCTTTCTTCCCATAATAAGCGGATGACCCATCGTTGTTTTCTTTACATATTGTAATTCACTCGGTAAACGCCAAGGTAAATTATTATCTTTACCAATTACTCTATTCTCGTCCATTGCGACCATAAATGAAACTATCATTTTTTCATCTCCTCTACAATTACACTGCAACCGGTGCTTTAATTGCTGGGTGTGGATCATATCCTTCAATCGTTAAATCTTCCATTTCAAAATCAAACACAGATTTCACACCTGGATTTAATGTAAGTTTTGGGAACGGACGTGGTTCACGCGCCAATTGCTTTTCTACTTGCTCAAAATGATTCGTATAAATGTGGGCATCTCCAATTGTATGAACAAATTCTCCCACTTCAAGTCCGCATTCATGTGCAATTAAATGTGTTAGTAACGAGTAACTTGCAATGTTAAATGGAATTCCAAGGAATATATCACCACTTCTTTGATATAGCTGACAAGAAAGTTTGCCATCTGCTACATAAAATTGGAATAACGTATGACAAGGTGGTAATGCCATACTTGGTACATCTTCAGGATTCCAAGCAGATACAATTAGGCGACGTGAATCTGGCGTTTTTTTTATCATTTCAATTACATCTTTTAATTGATCAAGCGTCTCACCAGCTGTCGTTTTCCAAGCACGCCACTGCTTACCGTATACGTCTCCTAAATAACCATATTTATTTGAGAAATCATCATCTTCTAAAACGTTCTTTTTAAACAATTCCATTTGCTCATCGTACTGAACTTTAAATTCCTCATCTTGTTGTGAGCGAAGACCGAAATCAGTCATGTCAGGACCCGTATACTCGTCACTTTCTACCCAACTCTTAAATGCCCATTCATTCCAAATGTTGTTATTATGCTGCAATAAATAACGAATATTTGTATCGCCTTTCATAAACCAAAGCAATTCACTTGCTACAAGGCGAAATGGCACCCTCTTTGTCGTTAATAAAGGAAAACCTTTACTTAGATCAAAACGCATTTGATAACCAAATACAGATACAGTGCCTGTCCCTGTACGATCTTCTTTCTTCGTACCATGCTCCATTACATGGCGGCATAAATTTAAGTATTCATTTTCAGCATGTTTCATATGTAGAAAAACCTTCTTTCAAATCTCTAGTCTATATGGATTTTATCATAAATTTAATGCTAACAGATTGAACAAACTAAATTTATAAAAAAACATTTCTATACTTAACAAAATTCTACTTCTGTATGTTCTTACAAAATCTAAATTCATATGCGCCTGAACCTAATTTCATTTCAGGCATATCACTTGACCTCCAATCATCTTCCACTATTCGTAATGTAGCAGATGTATTTGTTGGCACATCAACGTTTAATACTGCTTGTCCATGTTCTACATGCCAATCAATTTTAATTTCCCCATATGCTGTTTCACGCTTAATACAAACCCAATCTAGATTAGAATTAAAATGAGGCTGAATATAAAAATGTTTATATGCTGGTTTTGTTTCATCCACTTCTAATCCAATAATATATCGGTATATCCATTCAACGATAGAACCATATGCGTAATGATTGTACGAATTCATACTATCATTCCAAAGGGTTCCATCCTCTTTCACACCATCCCAATGTTCCCAAATCGTTGTGGCACCTCGTTTCACTTGGTATAACCATGATGGATAATCTTCATGAAATAGAAGCTTACAAGCAAGGTCATGACGGTTAAACTTGCTTAATATTAAATTTAAATACGGTGTTCCTATAAAACCTGTTGTTAAATGATTTTTATTTGCTTTTAAAAGCTCAATTAATCGATTAAATACTTTCTCCTTCACATTATCTTTCACTAGTTCAAAAAGAAGTACTAATATGTGGGCTGTTTGGGTATTTGAAATTAACCTACCATTCGGTGTAACAAATTCATTTTGAAACGCTTGAACAATATTTCCATGTAGCTCAGCATAAAACTTAGCATCTGTATTTTTACCTAAAATCTCAGCAACCTTTCGTAAAAGCGATGTAGAATACGCGTAATAAGCTGTCGCAATAAAATGCTTGTCTGTTCCGCCTTCATATACATCAGGTTTCGTATCTAATGCGAGCCAATCCCCTAAATGATAGCCTGTATCCCATAAATACTCATTTTCACCTTGTGAACGTATGTAATCTATATACTTCTTCATACTGTCATATTGCTCTTTTAAAATGGATACATCTCCGTAATGTAAATAGTGAACCCATGGACAAATAATTGCTGCATCGCCCCAACCGCCAGAAGTATGTAAATCAAAATCCGCTCTTTTCCCAAATGCATCTGGAATAACTAACGGCACAGCTCCATTCACATTTTGATCTAATGATAAGTCTTGGAGCCATTTTTTAAAGAACAATTGCACATTCATAATTTGCGTAGCTGTCCCAATAAACATTTGTGCATCTCCTGTCCATCCAAGTCGATCATCTCGCTGCGGACAATCTGTTGGCACATCAAAAAAGTTCCCTCTTTGAGACCATTCCACATTTTGATGCAGTTGATTGATTAATGGATTAGACGTTTCAAATTCAGTCGCTTTTTCCATATCTGTATGTAATACAACCCCTTCAAAATCTGCTATTTGAGGGGGCTGGGTTAATCCACTTATTTTCACATACCTAAAGCCTTGATAGGTAAAATGAGGTTCAAACGTTTCCTCTTCCTCTCCTTTTGCTATATACACTATTTTTTGTTTTGCCTTTCGGAGATTCCCAGTATAAAAGCTACCGTCTTTATTTAATATTTCAGCATGATGCAATTCTATCTTTTGTCCAGTATAAACATGACGGACTTTAAACCGAACCCAACCTACCATATTTTGCCCCATATCAATAAGCCATTCATGATTGGGTAGTTTTGAAATAGCGATTGGTTTTATAATTTTCATTTTACGAATTGCTTCATTTTCTTGTGCAACAATTATTTGTTTAGAATGCACAATTGCTTCAACATCTTCTAGCTTTTGATCACTTTCTTCTAGCCTAGCGTCATAAACCTCCCCTTCATATATTTCCGAATACAAAATAGGGCTTGGCATTACTTTCCATGTTTCATCTGTTACAATTTTTTCTTTCGTTCCATCTTCATATGTTATATGTATTTGAGCAATTATCGCACGTCTTTTCCCGTAATAATTACGTACATGCTGCATAGTAATCGGCCCTTTATACCAGCCGTTACCTACCAGAGTAGAAATATCATTATACCCAATCTTTAATACATGCGTTATATCATATGTTTGATACAATATCCTTTTATCATAACTTGTCCATCCAGGGGTAAAATAACAATCTCCAATACGCTCTCCATTTATAGAAGCCTCGTATAATCCTAAACTAGTCATATATAAACGTGCTTTTTTAACTAATTTTTTAATAGAAAAGCTTTTATGAAAGGACATAACTTGCGTGCGTTCTTTTTTCGCAGCAATCCATTTTCCGCTCCAGTTACCTTGCCCTTGTAATCCGGTCTCCCAAAATGCTACTTCTGACCAAGGTGATTCTTCTTCATGAGTATCCCATACCTTCACTCGGTAAAAATAACGTGTTTCCGTACTATATGAAAACGAATTGATTGGTATATATAAACTTTGATCTGTTTCTACCTTCTGTGAATCGAATACTATAGTTTGAAACTCTTTATCCTTCGCAACCTGCAATTGATACGCAAGTTGTTTTACATTTCGTTTACTCGACTCGAGTTGCCAACTAATTTTAACAACTTTCGAATCTATACCTATCGGATTATTTTTATTATCACAGAGCAATTTTTTTATTGTTAGCACACTTCTTCACCATCTTTTCTAAATCTTAATTTAAATTAATTATAATAAAAATAAAATTCTAAATAAATAATAATTTTATTCATCCTTACAAAATTATTAACTTTCCATAATTAAAAAGGTTTTTATTTTCTATTACCGAAAGTATTGTGCGGTAGAACAAAATTTATATTTGGAGGTTAGAAGTATGTCTAAAATTGAAACTCCTGTTATATCTTCTTTGCAAACAACTGTTGAAAAAATGATAAAGGATTTAAAGGTTCCTGGCGCTGCTGTAGCTGTTATAAAAGACGGTGAAGTCATTATTTCAGAAGGCTTTGGCTATCGTAATTTAGACACAAAAGACCCTGTTACACCGCGTACTTTGTTCGCAATCGGTTCCTCAACGAAAGCTTTTGGCACACTTTCATTATGTTTGTTAGCACAGCAAAAAAAGTTTAATTGGGATACTCCTGTCCAGTCTTATATACCTAACTTCTCTTTATCTGAACTACTTGCTAGCTCACAAGTTACAGGACGAGATTTAGCTTCTCATCGCACTGGGGTAAGTCGTCATGATGCTCTTTGGTATAGCTCTTCCTTATCTCGAAAAGATCTCGTTGAAAAAATAAAACATTTACCACTTGATGCACCGTTCCGCACAGCATTTCTTTATAACAACTTAATGTATGCAACAATTAGCTACATTGTTGAAAACATTACAAATCAAACGTGGGAGCAATACGCTACAGAACATATTTTAGATCCTTTAAATATGAGACATACAAATTTCTCTGTTACAGATTCACAAACTACAGATGATTATGCTTTACCTTACGTTGACAATGAAGGTGAAATAAAAGAAGTTCCATTCCATAACATCGATACAGTCGGAGCTGCTGGATGTATTAATTCTACAATTGAAGATATGGCCAATTGGGTCCTTCTTCACTTAAACAAAGGTAAATTTGGAGATCATGAATTAATCTCCTCTGAATTATTACAACAAATGTATATACCGCACAATTCCATTCCAGATCAACCAGTTTTATCACTTCCTGAATCTCCATTAAATAGTTATGGGCTTGGTTGGTTTATTAGCGCTTATCGTGGGAATAAGGTGATTCATCACGGCGGTAATATTGATGGATTTTCAGCGCTTGTTTCTTTCATACCAACAGAAAACATCGGCCTTGTCATTTTAACGAATGCTGGAGGCACATTACTGCCTACTTATCTCGCTAATCAAATTTATGACGAACTACTTGAATTAGAATCCATTGATTGGCATAAACGCGCTGTAGAAGATACTGAAAAAATGAAGGAAATGATGAAAGAAGCAACTGAATCCATTCCAGAACAAATTAAAGAAACTACACCTTCTCATAAATTAGAGGATTATACTGGTGCTTTCGAACATCCGGCATACGGAACATTACAAGTATACGAGCGTGATGATTCATTATTTGTGCAATTCATGGAAATGGACATTCAATTAACACATCATCATTACGACATCTTCTCTGCAAAAGTTGATTTATTCCAAATGAAGATGAATCTATTATTTGCATATGAAATGAGTGTGAACGGTGAATTCCCTTCCCTTCAGTTACATGTACCAGCTACATTAAGTACTCAGCCGCTTACATTTAAGAAAATTAAATAAGTATTTTGATGGTAAAAAATAAAGGTAGGTGCGAATCACACCTACCTTTTCTATTTCATATCAATCTTATCTGGTTGAAACCAAATTGGCTTCGATAACTCAAAGTTATTATGATCCTCTAAAACTATAGTAAGGCGCTCTAATATATCATCTAACATATGCGGCGCTGCTCGTAATGTCCAGACAACTGAGGAGAAAACTGTCATACCAACGTACACCGTGTATAATTTCCAGAATTCCTCTGGTATTTTTCTATTAAAGTATCCTTCTATTTGTCCGATTGAATACGGAATACTAATGTCCCTTGCAAACAGTGCAATTTTCACAAAATCATGAAGTGGGTCGCCCCAGTCGTAGCCATTAAAATCAACAACACCTACATATTTTCCATCCCGTACAATTATATTTTCTAAATGAAAATCATCGTGTTGAAATCGATTGGGGCGGTTCTTTAAAGATATTTCATTTTCTTCAATAAACTTTATGATTTTATCATCATTTTTTATGTTTATTCCACATGTTTTATATGCCTCTAAATATTTACTATGTTTTTTCATTGCTCTTTCATACCATGGAAGTATATCATTAGGAGCTTCATATGTATGCATTTTTGCTAAATCTTTTCCTGCCTCTATACCAATTTCATATTGTTCTTTTGGTGAATACGTAGGCAATAGCTTCTTCGCATCCTCCCCTTCTAAATACGAAAAAATGCCATAGCATAAACCTTCTTCTGCCAACAAACCCATTACAATTGGTTTTTGTGCTTGCACACTACGGTTTTGCATTTCATTTAAAATTTGAAACTCTATTTTCTTTCTTTTATACTCTTTTATATCTCCCGTCCGTAATAAATATTTTTCATTATTTGCACTCGTAATGATATATTTCTTATCAGGTGAAAAACCTTTGGAAATTTCCTCAATACCCACTGCATCTTTTACTATTTTTATATTATTTTGCCATGCTGTCATTGTTTTCATTTTTATTCCCCTTACATTTCTACATTTGGTGTGTAAGCTACTTCTATAATAAACCCATTCGGATCATAAAAATCAATCGTATAGTACCCTTCCGAATAATGATTCATTTCAATCGGACCACGTATTACGTTAACTTGCGTACTAGAAAGAAAATTTGTTATTTCATCAACAACTTCTCTTTTAATAGCTTGGTAACAAATATGTCTTGGTCCTAAAGTCCTTACGATTTCCTCCTCTACTGCCTTAAAATATATTTCACTTTCTCCCGTACTATATGATACTTCAGTTAACTTTCTCCACCCAATTATTGAAAATAACATATCATAAAAAGAAATGGATTCCTCTAAATCCTTTACCCAAAATTCAATATGATGAATACCTGCTCGCATTGTATTCATATTAAGAATACGCTCCTTGTACTACTTGCACAATTTCTATCGGCTTATGAACCATATAATCTGGTGCATCTTTTTTCACTGTTTCAATGACATCATATCCCCAAGATACCCATATTACGTTCACCCCAGCCTTTTTACACGCTGCTACGTCTCGCTGTTCGTCACCGACGTATAACATATCTTTCTCCGTTATCTTTTTCGATTTTAAAAACCTTTTAATCATTTTATCTTTACCGAACAAATTTTTAGAACAATACACTTCTTGTATATTTTCTATATCATTATTGTGTAAAAATGCCCGAATGTGCTCTTCTGAGTTCGATGATATGACTGCAATTCCGTAACCTTTTTTATGTAGTTCATCTAATACTTCCTTCATCCCATGGAACAAAATAAGATCTTTTATGGCAGGTTGATACAATTTATAAAACTCCAGCGCTAATATTGGTAGTTTATACAGCGGTACATCAAGTTGTTTACATCTTTCTGGCATCGTTAATTTACGTAAATACTCAATTTCTTCTTCCCTTACCGTTTTATATCCGTGCTTTTCAGCAAGTTGATTATAAATTGGTACAAATATATTTTGTGAATCTACTAATGTGCCATCAAAGTCAAAAACAATATATTTTTGCATTGTCCTACTCCCTTTACTTCTTTTTCTAAACCTATTTTATTCAACAACATAGTCGTCTTACCCTTCTATAAACATAAAAAAAGAACAAGATTTCTCTTGTTCTTTTTAAGAAAGCCATTTTGGCGGCACATTCGTATTCCAATAAATATTTCCCAACTCATGATGTCCGGAGTACCCATCATCAAAACGGTGATAGTGGAAATTAAAATAATACCCATCTTGCGGTGGATGATCTCTTCTTACGTGGAAACGCAATAAGTCATTTCCTGTTTTCGTATCGTAAACGTGAAAAATCTTTTCATTATTTCCACCCGCTGGTTTTTGAGAAATCGCTAATGATTGTAGCGATTCTTCTGGCACATCATTTGCTAGTTCAGCAATTGCCTCTTCAATTTTTGGTAATATTACATCTTTAAATTCATCTTCAATTACCGGACCAATTTTAGTCCCAAATTTTTGCATCGACTGCTTCTCTGCTTCTTGCATTGCATACGTAATAAAAGTATCGGTGGTTAACCTGTCATTCGTTTCTTCATATGTATAGGACGTACTCTCCAAATTTTGTTGCCCAGCTGTGCTCGTAGGCTTGTCCGCAGCTTTGGCATTATCAAGCAATATGGAAGGAGGCGTCACTAAACCAAATGTAAATACGGTAATTAATGCGACTAAGGTTTTTCTAAACCAATTTGGCATGTATGTTTCCCCCCCTTTCACTCATTATATTTTATATAACGGTTGTTTCCTCTATTATACAAAATGATTGTAATTTTTGCACTTTACAATTTTGTTAACGTTCACATATTTTTCACTTGAATATGAAATTGTAAGATTTCATATAATAAAATACAACAACAATGAGGAGGAGATCCGATGACTTTAGATGCCATGTATTCCGCCGCAAGCATACTCGTTTTAGTATATTTTATTTATCAATGTGTTACGGATTAGAAAAAAGAGCCCTTTTTCGGCTCTTTTTTCTATGGTAAGAATACTATCCAACCAATTAATACTATAAAAATAATCCCGGCAATTACAGCTGGCAATAAATAAAAATGAGAAAGTATAACTATTCCATACAAAAGTATTACTGGAAGTAATAAATAGCGATCTGTCTTCCATCTTAACAAGAGTAATTTGCCTTCATCACAATATAAATGAAGAAACATTTTGTTCGTAAACTCATTCCAATAGTCGCGCGCATAACGGGAAATTGCAAATAAAGCAAATGCAAGAATAATAGCGGCGATCCATTTCGGACTCATAATAATACTGACAGTGCTTATACATACAATTTGAATATAAAATATTCGTGCACTACTTGTACGGAAAAATTCTTTTAAAAAGGATTCAACAATACGATAATCCGTTTTCTTTCCTAAAAACTTTTTAGAACGCGGAAACATCCACGGCTTTTTATTCGAACTACTCGGTTTAGCTGCATGACCACCAACTTGCATAATCCCACTCGTCCAGCGCATACTTTCTTCTTTTTCTCTCTCAACTTCTTTAAAAAAGCAATTTTTATAATTTAATTTTTCTTTTATCAATATGATAATTAGAAACATTGCTAGACCGATACTTAGTATAGAATACAATGGATTTTTATAAATAAGAAACAAACTCAATCCAAAAAAGGATAGACTTATAGAAAATATTACATTTTTTATAATCCATAGTAACCATCGCTTCCCCACACGTACATGAATAAATCTCGTTAATAACGACAACATAAATCGAAATATAGTAAAGAATAGCCAAATTAATACGACTTGTATCTTCGTCACTCCAATACTTTTCATCAACACTGGTAACATCGCAACAACAACTACTACATTCGTTATTGCTATTCGAATAAACGTATATGTCATGCCATACTGGATTAACTTTTGCATGTGAGCAGGATACGAAATTAAAAATAAACTATCCGCTTGCTCAAAAAATGAGCGAACTCCTCTTGCATATGTAATCACATAAAATGCGAGTAGGCCTAATCCAAAATAAACCGTCTCTCCTATCGATAGTTCCTCCATCCATAGTGAGCGATAATAAATTCCCATAAATATAAGTGCCGGAATAATAATATATAGCGCAACCGTCCAATCAGTTATAGAACGTATGGACTTCCATTTGCGCCCCAGTTCATGGCGTAATCTTTTATAAAATTGTTTTTTAATCATGCTGTTCACGCCTTACGATTACATCAAAACAATCTAATAATGAACTTCCTGGCATTTCTGCTAACGTTTGAATTGCCTCTAAATGGCCATCTGCGACTAATGTACCTTGAGAGATGAGTAAAAATCTTTCGCAAATTCTTTCAGCTGTATCTAATACGTGCGTACAAAGTAAAATTCCTGCCCCGCGTTCTTTTTCTTTATATAAATAACTTAAAAACTCTTTCGTAGCTACTGGATCTAGTCCGATAAAAGGTTCGTCAATGATATAAAAATCTGGTTCTGTTAAAAACGCTAATATAAGCATCGATTTTTGTTTCATACCTTTAGAAAACTTTGATAAATACTCATGTTTATGCTTATCCATTCGAAACAGATGTAATAACTCTTCAGCTTTCCGTTCCCAGCTTCCGGCTTCGTTCTCGCGAGCTGCCATTAATAATTCAATATGTTCCCAAAGCGTCAAATAATCATAATATGTCGGGTGTTCTGGCACATATGCATACGGATTTTTCTTCTCGCCAAATGATATTTCACCATCCACATTTATAAGTAACCCGAGCATCGTTTTAATCGTCGTACTTTTCCCGGCACCATTTGCGCCAATAAGAGCAACTAATTCGCCTTGCTCAATCGAAAAGGCAATATCATGAATTGTTTTTTCACCTATTTCATATCCAGCAGAACGGATATTTACTTCTAACATACATTCCCCTTCTTTCCATTTCCAATACAAACTAGGAAAAGAATAACATATAACTATCTATATATCATTATAAAATATTTACTTTCATAGCAGGAATAAATATTTTTTAACAGAATACTTAATGTTTGATTACATTTAATTGGAGTGGATAATATGTCTTTTCAAATTCGTGAAGCTACGATAGACGATATAGATGCGCTTTGCTCTTTGACGAAAGAATTAAAAGGTTCCTCTATTTCCTATGAAGATATGAACAACCGATTGCAATTCGTACAAATGAGTCCTTTTGATTTTTTATATGTTTATGAGGAAGAAGAAACTATATTTGGATTACTTGGGTTTCGTATACGTGAAAATTTAGAAGATGTAACTCGTTATGGGGAAATTTCAATTATTAGCGTTGATTCTACAATACGCCGGAAAGGCATTGGGCAAGTATTAATGGATTATGCTGAGCAATTAGCAAAGAAGCATAATTGCATTGGCACATGGCTAGTTAGTGGAATAAAAAGAGTAGAAGCTCATCCTTTTTACAAAAAATTAGGATATGAAGTGAATGGATATCGATTTGTAAAACATTTTTAAACTACTTGTTAATTGAAAGGACTATAACTATGACAAACATTCAAGCAATTTTCATTGATCGTGACGGTACAATTGGTGGCGATACTACCATACATTACCCAGGATCCTTTACATTATTCCCTTTTACAAAAGTAGCTCTACAAAAACTAAAAGCTAATCATATAAAAATTTTCTCTTTTACAAACCAGCCAGGTATCGCGGATGGGATAGCAACTGTAGCCGATTTTGTACAAGAATTAGAAGGCTTCGGTTTTGATGATATTTATGTATGTCCTCATAAACACGGTGATGGTTGCGAATGTCGTAAACCAAATACAGGCATGCTGCTACAAGCAGCTGAAAAACACGGGCTTGATTTAACACAATGTGCTGTAATTGGTGATCGCTGGACTGATATCGTTGCAGGAGCAAAAGTGAATGCGACAACAATTTTAGTACGAACAGGCGCTGGATACGACGCTTTACATACGTACCGAGACAAGTGGGCACATATTGAACCAAACTACATTGCAGAAAACTTTGAAGATGCGACAAATTGGGTTTTAAATCAACTATAATACAAATGAAAAGAGACGCCTTCAAAATGAAAGCGCCTCTTTTCATCTAATATTATTTAAAACGTTAATTCATAATGGAAATAACGATTATCTCTCAAATATCCATTTTCAGCGTATAATCGCTGTGCTGATAAATTATCAATCTCTGTTTGTAATTTTACACCTTTTGCACCATTTTCTAAGGCGAATTCTTTCGCAGCTTCTAATAATTTTTTTCCTGTTCCTGCTCCGCGCTTAGTGGCTTGTACAAACAGATCATTTAATATCCATAATTCTTTCATCGAAATAGAAGAAAATGATGGATATAATTGCGTGAATCCAATATATTCACCGTCTTCAACTGCCACGAAAATAACGGATTCTTTTCTCTCCATTCGATTTCGTAAAAATACTTTTGCTCCTTCTAGATCGGAATCTTGTCTATAAAACATACGATAGTTATTAAAAACTGATGCTAGTCCATCTAAATCTGCAATTGTTGCCTCATATATTCTCATTTTATTCCATTCCCCTTCCAATACTGTCTCATTATATCCGTTGCCCATTTAGGCTGTACAATTTCTTCTCTCGGCATAAACTCTTTCATTATTGGCTTTATATCCAATATAGGGGTGCCATCAATAGCATCTAACCCCTCAACAATAATTGATTTACCTTCTCTTTTCATTACCTTTACAATTGTTGCTCCTATACGATTCGGACGATTTTTCCCGCGCTGTGCAAAAATCCCTACTTTAGGATAATCATGATTATTTCTAGGATGTCTAGCAACATATTGAATTTGTTCATCAGTTACTTTGTGAAAATAAAAAACTACTTCAATATGAGAAAAATCTTCAATCCCTTGTATACTTTTTTCTGTATACATTTCCGTTAAAGTAATATAGGATTTTACTTCTCCCCACTCGTCGTCTTTTATTTCCTTTCTTTCATTATGTACAAATGCGATTGGTTGAACTGAAAACATACGCATTCCCCCTTACATGTAACCACTTACATTATAAAATATTTTCTGAATGTTTTCCACATATATAAATTAGGTTACATAATATAATTATAATCTATTTTCTACGGCGAAATTAACTGCTTCAACTGCATGTATATAAGTCGTATCGAATATTGGAATGGATACGTCTTCCTGCTTTATTAATAATCCTATTTCTGTACATCCTAAAATGATACCCTGTGCGCCTTTTTGCACTAAATCTTCTATAACTGTTTTATAATACTCTCTGGATTGAGATACGATTTTTCCTAAACATAATTCTGTATATATGACTTCGTTTATTTTTTCTCTATTTTTTTCTAATGGCACTATGACTTTTATATCATTCTCTTTAATACGTGATTTATAGAAATCTTGCTCCATTGTATATTTTGTTCCAAGTAAACCAACAGTTTGAATACCTTTTCTTTTCATTTCTTTCGCAGTTGCATCAGCAATATGTAAGACTGGAATATGAATATTCTCCTTTATTTTCTCAACTACTTTATGCATTGTATTTGTGCAAATAATAATAAAGTCTGCGCCTCCCATTTGTAATGAATATGCTGCATTCCCTAGAATTTCTCCTGCACTATCCCAATCACCACTAGACTGGAATCCTTCAATCTCTTCAAAGTCTACACTATTAATTAAACATTTAGCTGAATGTAACCCACCTAATCTACTTTTTATTTCTTCATTTATGATTCGATAATATTCAGCAGTTGATTCCCAACTCATACCACCAATAAGACCTATCGTTTTCATTAAACCCCACACCCACCTTATACTATTTATTCAAGATAATCGCGACATTTTATTATGTATATTATACATAATAAAACAAGACTTTACGTTTGAAACATAAAGTCTTGCTTTAACTATTTCCAAGGAAATTTTATAAGAATATTCTGAAATTAATAACCTAATGTTTTTATAGAATCTTCATATCGATAATGAAAACATTCTCGATACAACTGTTTAATTTCATCATATGATGGCACACGTGGGTTATTTGCTGGACTTCCACTTTCAATTGCATCTGACGCCATTTTAGAAATAGCTTTTTCAAATTCAACTTCACCAATTCCGTATTCTTTTAAATTTGGAATACGAAGATCAAAACAAAGTTTTTTTATTTCCCTGAGCGTGTAATCGGCTACTTCTTCATCACAATAAGAATACATATCTTTATTTAAACAGCGGCCAATTTCCGCTAATCTTTTTACCGCACTACCTTTTGTATATTCTAAAACTGTAGGTAATAGTATTGCATTTGATATACCGTGTGGTACATGAAATAATGCCCCAACTGGCCTCGACATTCCATGAACTAACGTAACAGATGCGTTTGAAAATGCAATTCCAGCTTGTAAGGAAGCAATCATCATCGCTTCTCTTGCCTCCATATTCTCTCCATCTTCATATGCAATACGTAAATATTTCATAATACTTTCAATAGCGGAAAGAGCGAGTACATCTGTAAGTGATTGTGAAACTTTAGAAATATATGCTTCGACTGCATGACATAATGCATCTATCCCTGTTGCTGCTGTAATATGAGGTGGTACGGAACGTGTTAAAATCGGATCAATAATCGCTACTTGCGGGGTAAAACTCGGATGCTTCATCATCATTTTTACATCTGTTCGTTTATTCGTAATTACTGCTACACTTGTTACTTCCGACCCAGTGCCCGAAGTTGTTGGAATTGCAATAAGTGGTAGCGGATCATTGTCTATTTCCATATCCTTTTGGACATAATCTTCCACTTCTCCACCATTTGTATATAACACCGCAACTGCTTTCGCAGCATCAATACAGCTTCCACCACCAAGACCGATAATAAAATCACACTTTTCTTCTTTACAAATAGTTAGCGCCTCTAACACGTGTATATTTGTAGGCTCAGCATTTACTTTATTATATGTAATAACAGTAATCCCTTTCGTATTTAGTTGTTGTATACACCTCTCAACATATCCTAAATCCTCCATAATTGTATCCGTAACTATAAACGCTCTTTTCCCGAATTTCTTGGATTGTTCCCCCAGTTTTTCAAGCGAATTTCTTCCATATAATACAGACTTCGGCATACGAAACTCAGCAACTTCTTGCAAGTACTCCACCCCTTCTTTCCCTAATTCATGTTTTCGTCTATAAAATATCTATTTAATAAATCCCTGTTAAAGTATAGAACGCGATAACTAAAAATACAGCAAGCGTTTTCAAAACTGTAATTGCAAAAATATCTTTATATGACTGTTTATGAGTTAATCCGGTTACTGTAAGAATAGTAATAATAGCCCCGTTATGTGGTAGTGTATCCATTCCGCCTGATGCCATTGATACGATACGATGCATTACTTCTAATGGAATATCAAATTGATGAGCCGCTGCAATAAACTTATCTCCCATTGCACTTAAAACGATTCCCATTCCTCCTGATGCAGAGCCTGTAATACCGGCTAAAATATTCGTCGTGACTGCTCCATTCACGAGAGGATTTGTGAATGTGGCAGAGATGCCATCTCTCATAATCGCAAAACCTGGAAGTGCGGCGATGACACCACCGAAACCAAACTCAGCTCCTGTATTCATCGTTGCAAGTAGCGCTCCACCAATACTTGTATTCAATCCCGCTTGAAATCCTGTTACGACTCGTTTCCAATATAATAATAACGTTGTTACTATACCTATAATAAGTGCCAATTCTACTGACCAAATTCCAACTACTGCACTTAACTCTACTTTTCCAAATGCCTTCATACCAATTGCAGAAAAATCAAAACCATTCGGATACCACTTCGGTATCATAATAGTAAAAACTTTATTCATTACACCTACTAAAATAAGTGGTATAAAAGCAATTACTTGCTGTGCTCTTGTAATTTCAAGGCTTTTCAGTAACGGCATATCTTTTTGTTTTACTTGTAAAGAAGCTGCCATTTCAGTATTACCATCGTTAAAACCAAAATATCCTTCTCCTGCTGCCTTTGCCTTCTTACGTCTACTCTCTAAATATAGTAAACCTAATGTAAGAACAAAAATTGCTCCTACAATTCCAAGTATCGGTGCAGCATAAATGTCCGTTTTGAAAAAAGTTGTAGGTATTACGTTTTGAATTTGTGGTGATCCAGGTAGCGCATCCATCGTAAACGTGACTGCTCCAAGAACAATCGTTCCAGGGATTAAACGTTTTGGAATATTCGCTTGTCGAAACAGCTTTGCTGCGAATGGATATACAGCAAACACTACTACATACACACTAACACCGCTATATGTTAAAATAGCCCCCATTAATACAATTGCTAATATCGTACGTTTTTCACCAACTAACTCTATAATTGTCTTTGCAATTGAGTCCGCAATTCCTGACATTTCTACTACTTTCCCAAATATTGCCCCAAGTAAAAATACAGGAAAATATAGTTTAATAAAACCTACCATTTTCTCCATAAAAATATTCGAAAAGAAAGGTAATACAAAACTAGGCTCTGTCAAAAACACTGCAAATAAAGCAAAAATCGGTGCAAATAAAATAACAGAAAAGCCTCTATAAGCTACAAACATAAGTAAACTAAGTGCTAATAATATAATAACTAGCTCCAATTATACCCCTCCTTTAACAGAAAATTCAAACTTTTATCAATAAACTTCTACTACTAATCTTTTGATTCTGACATCCCTCCTCTTATTCATACAAATTTTTCATGCTAAAAATGTCTAATTATAAGTATTCGATTACATATGAAAAATCCCTTTAAACAAAAAACGATTTCATCATCATACGTTATAAAGGGATTATTAGTCTCTATATTTACTTCTTTATCAAACTATTTTCTAAACAAAAATGATGTAGTTCTTTTACATCATTTACGATATGAGTCGCACCAACTTCAGTCAATTCCGTTTCACTACCATAGCCATATAAAACGCCGATCGATGCAATTTCATTATGATTCGCGCCGATTATATCGTGCTTTCTATCTCCAATCATGACAATTTCTTCTTTATTAAGTTCTTCATTTGTTTGTAAAATATGAGCAATGATTTCTTCTTTTTTTATTCTTGTACCATCTAAATTACTTCCAATGATACCTTCGAAATAATTTGTTAGTTGAAAATGCTCTACAACTTGTTCAGCAAATATAGTAGGCTTTGAAGTTGCTATAAATAAACGATTTCCAGTATCTTTTAATTGTTTTAAAAGATTTGGGATACCCTCGTAAACATTATTCTCCAACAATCCACGTTGCTTTACATATTCTCTGAAATAAAAAACAGCTCGTTCAACTTCTCCTTCATTCATATTATATCTCTCTACAAATGATTGCTGTATGGGTGGACCAATAAATGAATCTAACTCCCTTATATGTAATTCTTCAATGCCAACCTTTTTTAATGCATACAATACTGAATTGACAATCCCTTCTTTCGGATCCGTCAATGTTCCATCTAAATCAAATAAATATGTTGTGTACACGTTTCAATCCCCCACTCATTTTACTTTATAAGTAACCTATAACAGATCTCCCCTCTTTCCCTTCTATTATAATACTATCATTATCTTTTTTTCTGAAAAATTACTTTTCCTATGTCACATACTTTCAGTTACAAAAAAAGATACATATGGTAAAGTGAAAAAGTTACAATTATTTTAATAGAAACTGGTGAAACAAATGTCAATTACGTTAATTTTTATAATGGCTTTCACAATTATTATCCATGCGGTTGAAACTAGCTCTTATAGTATTCGATTAGCTGGTGTACGTTTAAAAAAGATTGCCGTTGCCTTATCCGTCGTAGGAATGGTACTGCTTATTTCTAGAACATCTAACTTACTACAAGCCTTTTTAATCGGTGGTATTGTCGATGAAGCAAAACTAGATTCTTCTATTGATTTAGAGCATATTATACGTCTCGTTCTATTATCTGCTTCTATCGGTACATTACTTGCGATTATACTGTATCCAACTTTGACAAAACTATTTGGATACGTCATTCAAAATTTTGAAACAGATGGTTCATTCATTCGAATGATGAAGACGAATAATATTCAAAAGTTAAAGTACACAAAAAAATATGTACGCTTTCCAAAGTTAGAAATGATTCATAGACTACGCATTGGTGGTATTCCAAAACGTATTATGCTTATTAATATGTTTGCTACTGCTATTTATACAGCGGGGGTTCTTTCCGCATTATATGCTTCTTTTTTAATTCCAGCTTTTGCAACAAAAGCCACTACAGCTTCTGGTCTTATTAATGGTTTTGCTACTATTTTATTAACAGTGCTATTAGATCCACGTATTGCTCTTTTAACAGAGCGCGCTCTTCAATCAGAAGAAGGTGCTGAAGCAATGAGTAAAATGTATGCTTGGCTAATGATTTCTAGACTTTTTGGTACATTACTAGCTCAACTGTTATTCATACCAGGTGCTTACTGGATTACATGGATTATAAAGCTTATGAATTAATGCACTCTCTAAAAAAGAAGGTGAGATAACAAATGAAAATACAAACAGAGCAAGATATAGTCCGCTTAATAGAAAACGACGAATGGATGATAAACGTATTACAATTAGCAAAATCACTAGAGCTACCTGATTGGTGGATTTGTGCCGGGTTTGTTCGTTCTAAAATTTGGGATACTTTACATAACTACGAAATAAGAACAACTATACCAGACGTTGATGTCATTTATTTTGATCCTTTTCGTAAAGATGAGATATACGAACAATTATTAGAAAAGAAACTGATAAATTTGGATGCCTCTATCGCTTGGTCTGTAAAGAATCAAGCTCGTATGCACGTAGTAAATAATATGCCACCGTATTCTTCTTCTGTTGATGCTATTTCTAAATTCCCTGAAACAGCAACGTCTTTAGGGGTTACATTAGACGAAAAAAACAATGTTATATTAACAGCTCCGTGCGGCATTGAAGATGTTCTTTCCTTACAAGTGAGACCAACAGCTCATTTTCTGGAATCGAAAGAGCGTATACATATGTACAAAAACAGAGTTATTAAAAAGAACTGGCAAAGTAATTGGCCCAACATTACAATCACATATCCATAAATTTAAAAAGGTGCTTCTCATTTATAGAAGCACCCTTTTCTTCATTTCAAAAAATGTATGACTGTTTCTGCAAACCTATCTGCTTCCTCATAATGAGGTGAATGACCACTTTCTTCAAATACGATATACTTGCCGTTTCGGGCATCTTTATTAAATATTTCAATTTGTTTTTCACACGTTACTACATCATGTTTTCCTACTATTAATAACATTGGATTTTGTACATCTTTTATTTTTCGTAATAATGAAGTATGAAATGCTCCTTCTAATTTTAATCTATCAAAGTGGATCTTGGAGCGATTTGAAAATACTTCCCACTCTTCATCACTATATAAACTCTCGTCTGTCACATCTTCCTTGTAATTGTAAATCTCCATTCTATTTTCTTCTAGTTCGTCACTTAGTCTTATATAAGCGTCTAACAACTCTTCTGAACTAGCATTGCTAGATAAATAAACTAAACATGCTTTTGCTACTTCTTCTTTTCCATACTTTTTTAATAAGTCCGCTGTCTTTTGTAACAAAGCTTTACTTGTTAATGCAAAATCGAAAGTTGGTCCTTCAAATATTATTTTCTCTATTGAACTTGGATATATCGACGCATATAACAACGCTACATATCCACCGAAGGAATGTCCAATTATAGACCACTTTTCAATTTGTAATGATTTTCTTAATTCCTCACAGTCTTCAATCAAATCATTTAATCCAAAAGCTTCGTCTTCAGTAATTTCTTCTGAGCGACAGACACCTCTTTGATCTATCATAATTACATATAAAGAATCTTTTAAACGTTCCGCTTGATGAAATGAAAAATCGTAACAACTTTCTCCTGGTCCACCATGCAAGTATAGAACTGGTTTATTTTTAGGGTTTCCATGCGTTTCAACGTATAGCTTTTTTCCTCTAATATGCATGTATTTCCCTGCTTCTATCAAATTCGCCTTTATGATCATCACCTTCTTTTTTTACTGAATATTATAACAACTACTGTTAAATAATCCCTATTACATTTAAAAAGACGATAATGATTGCGAGTGGTGCTACAAATCGAAGTAAAAACGCCCAACAAGTAAATACTTTCTTTCCATAATTTCCACCTACAAAAAACTCTGCTTCTAATACCTTCTTTTCCATTTTAAATGAAACGAAAATACTAATGAATAGTGCACCAAGTGGCATTAATATATTACTAGATAAGAAGTCTACTGCATCAAAAATATTTTTTCCGAAAATCGTAATATCACTCCATACTCCAAATGATAACGCTGATGGTATACCTACTAAGAAAATGCAGAAACCGATCATCCATGATAACTTTGTTCTTTTTTCTTGTTCGCCATTTGCTACTGCTGAAACAACTGTCTCTAATAGTGAAAATGCCGATGTTAATGTCGCAAATGTAAATAGTGCAAGGAATACTGTTAAGAAAAACCCACCAAATGGAATTTGACTAAATACTGATGGTAATACGATAAATAGTAATCCAGGCCCTTCTGTTGGCTCCATTCCTAATGAAAATACGGCCGGAAAAATTGCAAGTCCTGCAAATAATGAAACAAATAAATTCAATCCAACAATTGTTATTGCTGATTTTGGTAAACTTTCTTTTTTATTTAAATAGGAACTATACGTGACCATAATCGAGATCCCGATACTAATCGCAAAGAAAGATTGCCCCATTGCGAACAAAATACTTTCTGAAGTAATCTTTGAGAAGTCTGGTTGTAAGAAAAACTTCACACCTTCCATTGCATTATCAAGTGTTAATGAACGAATAATAAGAGCGACAAATAAAACGAACAACGCTGGCAACATATATTTACTTGCTTTTTCAATTCCGTTTTGTACACCTTTTGATACGACCCAAATCGTAATGAACATAAAAGCGAAATGTCCCATAATCGCCCAAGCCGGATTTCCAATTGTTTCAGTAAATAATGAACCGTAATTTTGTCCTGGAGTAATAAGTTGTCCCGTTACTCCTCTGAATAAATAAATTAACACCCATCCACCTACAACACTATAAAACGAAAGTAGTATAAAACACGTTCCGACGCCAAGGCGTCCAATCCAGTGCCACCCTGTATTTGGTGCAATACTTTTAAATGCGCCAACTGCTTGTTTCTGCGTACTACGTCCAATCATAAATTCAGCTATAAGTAGTGGTAATCCAATTAATACAGTAAATAATATAAAGATTAAAAAGAATGCTCCTCCCCCGCTCTTGCCGGCGATATAAGGAAACTTCCATATTGCGCCAAGTCCAATTGCCGATCCTGCTGCTGCCATTATAAAACCTAATTTCGAAGTCCATTGCTCCGTCTGTTTCATCTCATTTTCCTCCTAATAAAATCATTTTATATAAATAATTAAATTTTATAGACCACTCCGAATAAACCCTCCATTTCTATTTCCATAAAATAAAAAAATGGCTCAACGTCTCTATATAAAGAGACGCTAAGCCATTTACTTAACGCGGTACCACCCTTATTGATTCCATTATGAATCCACCTTAGTAGTAATCGTTTGATTACAAACCTAATATCGAAGGTTAACCGTTAAGATTTACTAAGAATGTGATTCCGTTCCACCTTACTGCTCCTAGGCGAGTTCAGGATGTCATTTGACTATGTCACACCAACCCATAGCTCTCTGTACAAATATACGACCTTACTACTCCTATTCAACACATTTAAATATTTAGAATATATTTTCTTTTGAAATTAATATGAAGTATATCGGTTATATTAGTAACTGTCAAGGGACATATTAAATTTTAATGAGAAAATGCGGAATTCCTTCCCCTATTATTAAGGGATAAGCCTTGTACAGTCCCTTGGAAAAGCACTCGCCTCTCGTACGTTTGTTAATTCTAACAATTTGCAAACAACTCTCTCTAAGCCAATTCCAAAACCACCGTGCGGAGGACAACCGTATCGGAATGTATTTAAATAAGATTGAAATTTATCTGGATGTAATCCTTTTTCTTTAAAAGAAGCAAGTAACATTTCATAATTATGAATTCGCTGTGCCCCTGATGTTATTTCTAATCCTTTATATAGTAAGTCGAACGAATCAGTAATAGATGGATTCTCGTTATTCGGCATCGTATACATCGGTCTCGCTTCTTTCGGATAATGTGTAATGAAAACAAATTCACTCTTATATGTTTCCTTCACATATTTCCCTAGTAACTTCTCACCTTCTGTATCTAAATCCCCAATTGGCGATTCTTTCCGATACTTACTTTTCAAAATTTCTTGTGCTTGTAACAATGTAATTTTCGGTATTTCTGTAATAACAGGTACTTCTATTTGTAATAGTTGTAGTTCTTTCTCACAGTTTTTTGCTACTTGTTGAAACATATATTGTAATACATCCGTTTCTAATTGCATCACTTCATGAAAATCATTTATAAAGCCAATCTCTACGTCTAACGATATATATTCATTTAAATGACGGGAAGAATTGTGATGTTCCGCTCTATATACAGGTGCAATTTCAAAAACACGTTCTAATCCCCCAGCTACCATCATTTGCTTATAAAACTGTGGTGATTGTGCTAAATAAGCTTCTTTTTGGAAGTATGGAAGCTTAAAAACATTTGCTCCTCCTTCTGCCCCTTGCGAAACAATTTTCGGAGTAAATATACGTGTGAAATCGTTCTCTGCAAGGAATTCACTAAAACTATGAACGAACGTAGATTTCACTTTAAATATCGCCGCGATTCTCTCATGTCTTAATGATAATACCCGCTCATTAAGTAGCTGATCTAAGCCAACTTGTAACTTCTTTTTATTTATTTCAAATGGAAGTGGTTCTGCGCCATTTAATATTTTCACTTCGTGAGCAAGCACTTCAATCCCTAATTCTGTTTTCGAAGTCTCTACTATTTGGCCTACGACTTGAACAACACTCTCCACATCTACTTTAAATCCAGCTAGCTCGTTTTCTAATACGCATTGCATAACCCCTGATCGATCCCTTATTAATAAAAAACTAACATTTCCAAGATGACGAATCTTTTTTACCCATCCTTGAAGTAATACAACTTTTCCGCCTTGCTTTGTACATTCTTTTGTGAGTGAACGCTTCATTATTGACTCCATTATTTTTCCCTCCGGTAATTTTATATTTATTTACGTTATTGTTGTCATCGTCATCATCCACGGTCACTCACCTCCCTTAAAAGAATACAAAAATCCGCCCCTATAAATAGGGACGGATTTTTCCGCGGTACCACCCAAATTGTCATAATGACCATCTTAGTCCTGATAACGGTAGGTACCGTTTGCTTTTACTAATTATCACGTTCAAAGCAACACTCACAGGTGTCTTTCTATCATGCAGTATCGCAATCTTCTCAGCAACCAATTGCTCTCTGTAGACCTTTGCATCATGTACTTTTCCTGATCATCACTTTTTATATTTACAGAGTATTCTATCTCTTCGCACTATAAAATGCAAGCACTTTTAAATATATTTTAATTTTTCAAATCCACTTTTGTACAATCTCCTCTAAAGCCATTCCACGTGAGCCTTTTAATAATACAACATCTTTTTTCGTTACTACTTTTAATACTTCCTCTGCTATCTCGGCTTTATTATCAAATGATTGTACTTTTCCTGCATGATAGTTCTTTCTTGCTTCTTCCGCTACAATTTTGGCTAACTCTCCATACGTAAATACATATTGAATACTATCCTCATTTAACATTTTACCAATTTCTCTATGATATGTTTCAGCTTTCTTGCCTAACTCCAACATATCCCCAATCACTATCATTTTTTTCTTATAGGCATTTAACTTCTGTAACGTTTCAATTGCAGCCTTCATGGAGGAAGGATTGGCATTCCATGCATCGTTAATAATCGTAAAACCTGCTTTAGCGGTTAAAAACTGAAAGCGCATTTGTGTAATATTTATTTGCTGCAATGCTTCTTGTATTTTTTCTGTAGAGACTTTGTAAAATTGACCTACAGCGATTCCGACAATCGTATTAAAAATATTATGTTTTCCATGTAAGGGAACATCGTACTGTATTTTTGAATGATTTAATTTAAAATGAACACCATATTCATCTAATTGTACGTTCGTTGGAAACAAATCATTTGTATACTTTCCACCAAACGACTTACTTTCTATACCTAGCGTATTAATATGTTGAGAAAGTAATGGCTCATCACCATTATATAAGAACAGTCCATCGTCATGTAATCCGTCTACAATTTCAAATTTAGCCTTCGCAATCTCTTCTCTTGATCCAAGCGTCTCTAGATGTGACTGTCCGATCATTGTAATAATCGCTACATCTGGCTGTGCGATTCGTGATAAATTTCGAATTTGTCCTTTTTCACTCATTCCCATTTCAAGTATTAAGAACTCAGTATTTCGTTCCATTTCTAAAATTGTTAACGGCAAACCGATTTGACTATTAAAATTACCTTTTGTTTTATGCACTCTATAAGTTGAACTTAAAATGCTTCCTATTATATCTTTTACCGTAGTCTTGCCATTACTACCTGTAATTCCTATTACTTTTACATTTATCTCTCTTCGATAAAATTGTGCCAATTGTTGCAAAGCAAACAAAGTGTCATCCACAAATATAATTGGAATCCCTTTTGGCGGAGTACCGTAAGACTTTTTCCACAAGGAAGCGACAGCTCCATTATCCATTGCTTCTTTCACATACTCATGCCCATCTTTCATCCTAATGATTGGAACAAATAAATTTCCTTCTTTCATGTTTTTGGAATCTATACAGACACCATGTATTTCTAAATGATGAAATGATTCGTATAACCCTTCTCCATCTATTACTTCTTCAAGTTTTTTCAAATTCATCTGAATCAAAGTATCACCTTTTTCCATTAAATTACATACTTACTGTTTTATTTACACATATTAATAAAAATTTTATAGCGAGGTGTGTATATGCAAAAAGCGATTAGTTTCTTTCTCCTATTGTTTTGCCTAATTGTAGTAAACGAAACATACGCCTATTCACCAAAATCTTTACCAATCTCTCAAAACTCTGATCAATGGCAAGTGAATATTGCTGAACCGAAAAAAGTAAACAAAAAAAAGCTTCAAGCTAAAAAAGATGAATTCCAAACTTATCAATTTTCAGTAAAAAATGTTGGAAACAGTGAAGTATATAACGTACAAGTCGAAGTATTCCGCAACGAACCAAAAACAAAAACGAAATATGAACTCTTCTCCCTAAAGGAAAGTCGTTTAGCAAGTGGAAAAACTGGATTTGAACACGCTAATTTACCTGTTGCTACAAAAGCAGATGAAGTTGATGTTATTATTACATGGCAAGAACACCCTTTCCGCTCCATGCGAAATGGTCAAAAAGTGGAGTCTAGAAAATTTAAAGAGCATTTTGTTTTTAAAGACGAAAAAAAATAAATGAAATGCGAATAAATTCACATTATCATTCATATAGCTTACTTTACTAGTACCAGTTCTAAGGCAAATTAAAAAGTCGTGGCTTATACATGCCACGACTTTTTATATTAATTCGTACTAATTCCTCTCGCTGCCCATATACGATCGATATCAGCGGCATGTTGTCCGCCATATAAAAGAGCATCTGCTTGCTTAATTGCTTTCGCTCCATCACTGAATTTAGAGTTTGGTGTTAACGACCAGTGCGATTGTAAAATAATTTTCGTTGCTACATCACGACCAAATGCTTGCGCCATCTCATATTGTCCTTGAGCCCAAATTTCTCCATCATCATGTACTTCATTCGTAATATCTTTCGGATACACTTTATTATTATCTAATCGGCGTAAGCACGTCGGATCTGAACTAGAATAAGCAGTCGCATCCCATTCTCCAACACATGCTTTTCCGTAGCCTGTTGTCGATACTGCATCTTCATACGTAGCACCTAAGAAATCACCAAACCCTTCTCCCATCGCTCCACCTTCTGCAGAACTACCGAAGCCAGGAACTTGGTTATCTTGAATTGAATGTCCATATTCATGTGCGATAATACCTGCATCTTCTGCATCATCTACTCCACCAGTACCAAAGGTTAAAGCTTTCGTTGTCGGAGAATAAAACGAGTTGTCCGCCGTCGTTCCATTTACATTCACTTTAATAGAGCGATTATTAATATTTTTAAAACCTAGACTTTGAATGTAACGTTGTAAAGTATCGATATGATAATACGACATCACATCTTCAAAGCTATCATTTGCACGTGTATAGTTAAATTGTAAGTTTGTAGATTTCGTTTTTGCTTTTGAGGAAATCGTTACATACTCTCCAATTAAAAATCCTGTCCCATCTAAACCTTTTAACGTAACAGTCTTTAATTGGTTCGTTAATGCTGTTGAATCTGCATCATTGTTATCTTTTAAACCTACTTTACTACCGCTAGATACGACTGGGTTAGGTAAAAATACTTTTCCTGATCCTTCTGCTTTACGGTTTATATCAACCTTTTTAATTAACTTTCCATTTTCTGCATCAACAAATGTTTCCCATGCACCAAATGGATTATTAGAATGGACTACAACTTTATATACTGGACGAGCAATTCCTTCTTCAACAATATATCCAAATTCTTTCTCTGTAGGAGCCCATAAGTTTTGTTCACTTACTTCTCCAACATACGCCATTGATTTTTGTATTGCATCTTTTTCACTAATTTTTGTAGTAGCTTCCTTCACACCTTTAACAGATTGATAATCAGAAACAGCAAGTACTCCCTTTCCCTCTCCGTTAAGAGTAACTGTAATTTGTTTTGAAAATACAGGCGCACCATTCACAACTTGTTGGAACCTAACATATGAAGCTACTGACGTTTCTGTTGTAGAAATATATTGTAAGTCTGAAAGGTCTGCTTTTAATCCATACTGCGCAGCATTTTCTTTTAAATATTCTGTTGCTTTTTTCTGCGGCGAATAAGCTTCTAGCTTTACTTGCTGTTGTTTTTCCAATGCCGAAACTGTAGAAATTGTCCCCATTACTAACGGCACAGTCATTGCCATTGCCACCATTTTTTTATTAAACATAGAACCACTCCCCCTAATAAAGTAGCTCAACCTTATCCCATTACCACTAGGCAATCATTCCCCACAAAATGGGGGGATAAAAATTGAATCTACGAGTAATTCTCTATGAACAGTTCTATTACCTTTCCATTAAAGAGGCGTGAAAATTTCTCAATATTTATGTGTAAAGCGCAAACAATACTTTAGAAAGAAATTTTCTTGAGGTCCTATCGAATCGATTATGAAAAAATTAGCCGGATAAATATCTATCATACAAAAAAGGAAGTTGGAATGATTCCAACTTCCTTTTCTTTACTTAGTCGCGCTTAATTTAATACGAACTTTCGTCTCACCTAAAGATAGTTCATCATCTTCATTCGTTAAGTGACCAAATGTAAATTGTTTAACGAGTAAGTTTTCTTCCAACAACTCTTTATGATTCGTTAACGTTTGCTGTAGTTCTTCCTCTGTATCAAGAATTACATCTACCCGTAAATTAACAGGTAAATTCAACTGCTTACGATATTCTTGAACGGCGCGAATGAATTCACGTGCTACCCCTTCTTGTAGCAATTCTTCCGTTACATTCGTATCTAACATTACTGTATATTGTCCGTTAGTTGTATTAGAGAATCCAGATTTCGCAACTTTCTCTACTAATACATCTTCAGTCGTTACAACTATTTCTTCTCCTGATGCTACTTCGTAAACTGCTCTTTCTGTAGAGACAAAGTTTTGTACCTCGTCTTGTGATAATTGTTTTAGCCAGCCATTTACTGCATTCACATTTTTACCGAACTTCGGCCCAGCCGTTTTAAAATTCAGCTTTAATTGATAAGATGTGTATTTCGTTTCATCGAGTTCAACATGGAACGCTTTTACATTTAACTCATCCATAACGATATCACGATAAGATTCCCAATCCATATCATTTTCATTATGCTCAAGTAATACAAGTTCCGCTAACGGCTGTTTTACTTTTAAAGAATGTTGATTACGATTACTTCTTCCAAGTTCAACAACTTGTAAAACTGCATCCATTTCCGCTTCTAATTTCGGCTGAAGTAGTGATTCATTTACAACTGGATAATCCTCTAAATGAACGCTACTTCCAGTTAAATTCAAATGAATATCTTCAGCGACAAACGGTGTAAACGGTGCGATTAATTTACTAATTGTTACAAGCACTTCGTGAAGTGTCTCATACGCAGCTGCTTTTTCAGCATTCATACCAGATTCCCAGAAACGATTACGTGATCGCCTTACGTACCAATTACTTACTTCATCTACAAGCGCCGCGATTTCACGAGCTGCATTCGTAAATTGATAATCATCAAGTGCAGTTCTCACTTTTTTCGTTGTGCTATGCAATCTTGATAATACCCATTCATCCAATTTCGTCCGCTTTACGTCATACGTTTCGTTCGGATTATACTCATCTAAATTTGCATATAAAACGTAGAAGCTATACACATTGACTAATGTATCTACAAATTTAGATTTTGCTTCTAATACTGTTCTTTCAGAAAAACGCTTCGCATTCCACGGAGCACTGTCAACGAGTAAAGCCCATCTTAAAGCATCAGCACCAAACTTCTCTACTAAATCAACTGGATCTAGTGCATTCCCTTTACTTTTAGACATTTTCTGTCCTTCCTCGTCTAGAACATGCCCTAGTGATAGCACTCGTTTATACGGTACTTTTCCAGTATATAGTGCTGATACAGCTAATAAACTATAAAACCAGCCGCGTGTTTGATCAATTCCTTCTGCAATTACATCTGCTGGAAACTGTTCTTCAAATAACTCTTTATTTTCAAACGGATAATGATATTGCGCAAATGGCATCGAACCACTATCAAACCAAACATCAATTACTTCTGGTGTGCGATTCATTGTACTTCCGCATTTTTCGCAGCAAACTTGCACTTCATCTACATATGGCTTATGCAATTCTAAGTCTTCAGGTGTCTCTTTCATACTATGCTTTCTTAAATCAGCAATGCTTTTCGGTGCGAATTGATGATCGCAACTTTCACATTCCCATACGTTTAATGGTGTTCCCCAATATCTATTTCGGCTAATATTCCAGTCCACCATGTTTTCTAAAAACTTACCAAATCGTCCATGTTTCATATGATCTGGATACCAAGTAACAGTATCGTTGTTTTGTAAAAATGTATCTTTAATTGCAGTCGTTCGGATTAACCAACTTTCACCTGCATAATAAAGAAGTGGTGAATCACAGCGCCAACAATGTGGGTAACTATGCTCATACTTTTCTTTATGATAAAGTAAACCTTCCTTCGCTAAATAACGAACGATATCTACGTCACAATCTTTTACAAATTTACCTTTCAAAAATGGTACTGCTTCTGTATATTCACCTTTCTCATCTACAACATGTAAGAATGACAACCCTTCACTTTGAACGACTCTATAATCGTCCTCTCCATATGCTGGAGCAATATGAACGAGTCCTGTACCACTATCTGCCGTTACAAAATCTGCTCCGATAACGCGGTACCCATTTGTAACTTCTTTCATGGGAAACGGTGCTGTATAAGAAGTATTTAATAATTCTTCTCCTTTATGAACAGATAATACTTCATAGTTTTCTTTTAATACATCTCGTACACGTTCTTTCGCAACAATGTATACATGACCTTCTTGTTTCGCTTTCACGTATTCCATATTTGGATGTACAGCGAGTGCAACATTTGCTGGAAGTGTCCAAGGTGTTGTCGTCCAACCTAGGAAGTATTCATTGTCACTATCTTTCACTTTAAACTTAACTGTTGCACTTAAATCTTTTACTGTTTTATACCCTTGGGCAACCTCATGTGAACTTAGTGAAGTTTGACAACTTGGGCAATATGGTGAAACTCTATGCCCTTTATACAATAATCCTTTTTCATGAATCGTCCCTAAAATATGCCATACACTTTCGATATATGGATTCTCTAACGTAACGTATGGATCATCCATATCTACCCAATAACCGATACTTTCAGTGAATTCACGCCACTGCTTCTCATATGTGAATACACTCTCTTTACACTTCTTAATAAATGGTTCAATTCCATACTCTTCGATTTCATGTTTACCAGAAATACCAAGTTGTTTCTCAACACCTAATTCTACAGGTAAACCGTGTGTATCCCATCCCGCTTTTCTTAATACTTTATAACCAGACATCGTTTTATATCTTGCTACTACATCTTTAATTGTTCGTCCAAGTGCATGACCTACATGCGGTAGTCCGTTCGCCGTTGGTGGTCCTTCATAAAACACAAAAGATTGTGCGCCTTCTCGATTCTGAATTGATTGTTCGAAAATGCTCTGCTCGTTCCACTGTTTACGAATACGTGTTTCTCTCCCTACAGCTGACTCTTTTACATCTACTTTCTTCATCTACAATCACTCCTTTTGAATGTTTTAAAGCACACAAAAAAACCGTCCCTATAAAATAGGGACGGGTTTACCCGCGATACCACCCTAATTCTATTAGCTCTTCACTAATAGCACTTAGCAACGTACTATCATACGTGTTCTTTGTAACGGTAGACATCCGTCCGAGCTTACTCATTTTCAGCCTCGGCTCCTCGGAGATGATTTTCAAATAACGTCTGCACACCGGCTTTCAGCAACATACCGGCTCTCTGGGGAACAGTACACTATTTTACTCTTTCTCGTCTTCAGATTTGTATACTTTGTTAAAAGCTATTTTATGCCATTTGGTAATCAATTGTCAACTAATTCGAAATATATATTTAATTATGCCCTTTTTTCACTATTCTTATACAATTACTTTTCAAATTCTCGCAGTGCTGCTAAATTTTCATCATCCTCGATAAGTTCAGCGAAAAATCCCGACTCATCCTCACGAAGTACAATTTCAAGCTCTTCCTTCGCCTCTTCATTCCTGTTTAACTGTGCTAAATAACAAGCACGATCATATCTTGCTAACAAATCACTCGCATCCATTGTTACTACTTCATTTGTTATTTTTTCTGCCTTTATCGTTTGGCCAGCACCATGATATGAAGATGCTAAAGAAAGAAGAATTGCTGTTTCATTCGGATGATAGATAGAAGCATTTTCTAATACGTGAATTGCCTCTTCAAACCTCTCTTGACTTTGATATATTTCTCCTAAAGCAAGAAATGCTCTACTTACAAATGGTGTTTGCTCCGTTAATTGTAAAGTAATCTTTTCTGCTTTTCTTTCTTCTCCTGCTTTAAAGAATACTTGTGCCTGAAGAAGAAGAGTATCGTAATCATCTGGTAACTCTCGAACCATTTGCTTCGTTAATTCCATAGCATCTCTTAACATACCTTCTTCCTCGCACTCAACGAAAAGATTTACAAGTTGCTTCGCTACTTCATAATCCCATTTATTTTCTAGTGACGTGTGCAGAATCTCTATTGCTTCTCTATTCATCTCTACATTCTCATAAAATAGTGCAAATCGCTGCGCTGCCATACTATTTTTCGGATTTAACTGTAACGAAATTTCATATAAATCAATGATTGTAGTAATAATCGAAATTTCTTTCGCACGGTTTTTCATACGATAAAGAGCTCTCGTAAATATGGATTTCTTCGGCTGTTCATTTTGTTGACGTTCAATCCATCTTTCTGTAACTGCAGATGCAGCATACATAAACGCCATACTTCTTTCTGCCTTTTTTACTTTTAATATGTGAAGAAAATCTCGTATGTTAGACCATTTCTTATGTTGTTCTATCGCTTTTACATATACATCAAATATACGTTCATTATTTACATCTTTTTGTATAACCTTCATTGCAATTTCAATTGCTTTTGCATTTCTATTTTTCAATAATACTTTTGCATAATGATATAAAACTTCTGTATGCTCACTATCTAATCGTAGTGCCTCTTCAATCTGTGCTTGTTCTTTATCTATTTCATCCATCGCTCCATACACATATGCAATCGCATCTAATCGCCATGTTTCAGGCACTTCGTCCACTAATTGTTCTAGTTCAGTCAGCAATTCTTCCTGAAGATTCATTTCTACTGAAAGCTGCGCCAAATATTCCATATTAATATGCAGCGGCTCTTCTTTCATCGCCTGAACCATATGACTTTGTTCTTTAGAACGATTTTCTTCTTTTTCATATATTTCCGCAAGCTGTAAATGTACACCGACGAAATTCCCATCAAGCTCTAAACATGTTTCATATGCCTGTTTTGCTTCCGTCAATTGTCCTAATGCCATAAGTGTTTCACCAATTCGGTAATACGGTAATGCCGTTTCCTTTTGTTCTATCGCCTTATTATATCTTTTCATCGCTTGGCCATACTGTCCGATAGATTCATATAAAATACCTGTATAACAACCGTATTCACTTACTTCATTTCTTTCTTTGTGTAACGTTCTTAAGAATGCTATACCTCGCTGCACAAATACCGTTCCTTTAATTCGGTTCACATATTCATCTAACGCGCTTGCTACATTATATTCGCTCTGCTTTATACCACTCTCTAACTTAGACAATGCTACTTTAAACCCTTCTTCACTTCCACCAAGTTCAACTTCAGCATCCCATAAAACCATTCCTGCATTCATAAGAAAATCTTGGCTCTTTTCAATTTGTTTTTCAATACCGAGAATATATTCTTTTGCTTCCTTATATTGTTCTCTTGCCATATAAACTTGCGTAAGTCCGAAGTGAGAATAAACATCATCATGATTTTCTTCTAAAGCACGAGTATACAACGATTCTGCTTCTTCCAGGCTATCATTTTGAAAATGATAGTCACCCAGTTTTACATATAGAGGCGCCTTATCATCACAATTCTCAATACCTTTTAATAAAATTTCTTTCGTACTTTCCTCATCCTTCAAATCAGATTCGTATATTTCCGAAAGTTTCGTATAAATGTAAGGTGCATTACTATCCAAATGAATCGCTACTTTAAGCCCTTTTATCGCTAAATGTAATTTCCCTAAATGATGCGCACATCTCGCTCGCTCATACCATACATGCGCCTCATTTTTATACTCTCTTAACAGGTCGTTAAAGATTTCATACGCTTCTTCATATCTTTCTAAATCTATTAATATTAACCCGTGATTCGTTAAAGTAAATCTTTCTGGACTACGTTCTAAAGCAACTTGAGAAAACTGCAATGCCTTATCAGATTGATCGATATACATATAGGATAACGCAAGGAAACTCCAAGCAATCGGCTGATCTGCGTCTAATTGTAATGAGGAACGAAAACTTGAAATCGCTTCTATATAACTCTCCTGCTCAAAAGCATACCTTCCGTTTATGAAATGATATAAAGCACGATTATTTTTCTTCTCAACACTCGCAAGCATGTGCCCGGCTTTTTCTAACTCTTCCAGGCGAATAAAGCACTGTGCACCATGTAATTTAACAAAATCTGAGTTAGGAAATTTCTCCATTAACTTTTCTATACAATATAAAATAAATTCTTTATCTACTTCAACATCTAAATGCTTAACCGTATATAACCACGTATTCGGATTATCACTCGTCCCTTTTAAAAACTGTACTAAGTCATGAATCCCCTCTTTATCTTGTTCATCCAAATGATCTGTTAAAGAAAAAATAGATTTAAAATAATGATGTTCTTCTTCATTTAAAAATGATAGTAGTTCCTTCTTTTCTTGCGGAACAAACGTAATTGCTAAACAACCTGTATAACGATATTTTTCTTGTAACTTACTATATTCCACAATAACTGGCTCTATAAAGTTCGGATCTTGAACATAAAAGGCCTGCAATGTATCATCATATCCAGCTAGTACTTGTACATGTGAAGCATGTTCAATATCTATACTTAATAATACGGGAATTCCCTGATCTAGCAGTCTCTTATAATTTTCTACATTCCCTTTAAAATAACGATATTCATAACCTAATTCGTCTAAATAAGAAACAGTATCTGAAAACTTCGAGCCTGTCATATCAAAAATAAACTCTGCTATTTCATCTTGTGTACGTTTTTCTCCCCATAACTGCAACATCATTTCTAAACTTGTCGGCACACAATAATTATCCTTTTGTACAATGGGAACAATCGGCAGGTGAACCTTTTTTCCATCTGGATTTTTTTCTAAATTATGATATAAAGACCCTTTTAAACTTTTTTCTTCTTTTAATAACTGTTGTAAATCTACAAGTTTATTCATTTTGTACAGTGCTTCTGCTCGTAAATGTACGAAATAAGCTTTATACGCATGATAAGGAAGCTGTTTATTTATGTTATCTATTACTGATAACATATCTTCGTACTTCCCTAAATCTAATACATATTTTATCTTTTCAAAATGAAAATATGGTACTTGTGGGAACTTTACAATTGCATCATCAATTAGCTGCAATGCACGTTTTTGTTCTCCTTTATTCGCATATAACTGTGATAATAAATAGGTAGATAACTCTTCACAATCTTTATGCTGCATACCAGCTATAAATTGTTCTTCTGCTTTCTCCCATTCACCTGTATGCATATAGACGTATCCCCATTTATCAAACACGGCACGTTCACTGTACTCCTCTGCTTTTTGCATATAGATTAGCGCTTCTTCATTTCGTTTCATTTCCAACAAACATCGTACTAAAGTAAAATATGTTTTCGCTAAAAGATCAACTTCAATTTCTTCTTTATTTACCTCTTCTAATGAGTCTTTTAACAACTGTTCTGCTTCAAGAATTTTCCGCTCATCAATTAACTCATCACAATATAAAGAGAGCGTTCTCATATTTGGGAATTTTTTATAGGCATAGCGAATGAGGAATGAACTGTATTGGTGCATAAGCCCTTCATCAGTAAGACGTATTAATATATCAAACTCCTTATGTGAAGGAATATTAGCAAGCCAATTCTTTACATAAGATAAAGTATTCTTTTCTTTTATATATGAAATTTCATTATTTATTTCCTGTAATCCATCTATAAATCTCTTGTCTTTCAAACAAGCATCTAACTGCTTAAAATCTAGCATGTATTCACCTCGAATATTTATTTATACTGCTACTTGCTTAGATTTTACACATCATATTGTATGTATTCAACTAAAATCTCCTATAATGGATAGTATTATTTAATATTATTCGAATTTATAACAAAATATAGTAAAAATGATTGTTTTTCTCTGTATTTTGTTTGATTATATGGAATAACGTAACATGTGGATCTTATTTTTATATAGCTGAAATCAGTACATGAAATTATATCGGCGATAATTCAAATATATCAGCGATTCTTTCATTTTATCGGCGATTTTCAAAATATATCGACCGATTCTTAAAATATATCAGCGATTATATGTCGAATATCGACTTATCGACATTCAGCGACATGTTTCATCGTATTACTACCTATTAACATACTATTTCACCAAATGTAATTTTCATATTCGGAGCGTACACTAATGAAGAATGTATATGAAATGCTTTAAAAAATCGTAGTTCAGCTTCATATTGAGCTAGCGCATCATCATATGTTAATCCTCTGTCTATTAAATGTCCTATAAATTGCTGTTTATCACCTGGATTCCCCGCAATCCCCTCTTCCTTTAATGAATGATACAACTTCGCTTTACCATGATGGTGCATATTAGAATCTAAAAAGTTCACTTTATCACTTACTCTACATTCAATATTTTCCACGCCTAATTCACTTAAATATATCGGTATTTTCATACCAATATTTCCATCTTTTCCGCTTCTCTGTGTGTCACTTTCAAATAACTTCTGCAAAGTGCCTAACCTAATAAATTCCGATTGATTCTCCCCATCTAAAAAGTATGAAGACATATTTGATATCCAATGTGGTTCAAAACAGATTATTTTTCCGCCCTTTTTAACTGAATGTATCATTTTTTGTAGCATTGTTTCTGGAGTAGTCATATGTAATAAGAAAGCATGACAGATTGCTATATCGTATTTATCGTTCAGTTCAATTTCTGTAGCATCTCCTTCAAGAAATTCTGAATCATACGGAAGTAAACGAAACAACTCTCTCGCTTCCGCTATTAATGTTCCCCCGCTATCAATGCCTGTATACTTTGATCCTTTTGGAAGTAATGGCATTAATATTAAGCCTAAATAACCATTTCCACAACCGTAATCAACGATATGTACTGGCTTAGTGATTCTCCAAACTGTATTTACTAAAAAACTTACATAATCGTCATTGTAATATAGATCTCTCGTATTCTTTAAATACGCTAGTTTACTGTTCCAATCGTACGTTTCCAAGTTTAACGCCTCCTTTTATATACACCTATTACAATTCTCCATTTAATAAAAACATTCCTATGCTTTAAACAATCCTTCAAATATAGTTTTGATAATGTGAAAATACTGCTTACACCGTTCCTATACAAAATAAAAAAGGCATACATATCTGTAATGATATATACACCTTTTTATGTTACATCTCCTCAGGTGCCTCCACCCCAAGTAAACGTAATCCCTCTTTTAATACAACCGTCACAGCATACACTAATGCTAGTCTACTGTCTTTTTCGGCGTTTTCATTTAATATACGCACATTTCCATAATATTTATTAAACGATTGTGCCACATCTAATACGTATTTCGAAATAACCGATGGTTCATTTTTGTTGAAGGCTATTTCAATTACTTGTGGGAATTTATTAAGTAATTTTACAACGCTCCAGCTATGATCATCTTTTAATGCAAACGTACACGTTTCAAATTCTACGCTTTCTTTTCTTAAAATAGAGCAAGCACGTGCATGTGTGTATTGTACATATGGGCCTGTTTCCCCTTCAAATTTCAGCATATTTTCTAATGAGAATTCAATATTATGCATACGCTCATTTTTTAAATCGTGGAAGATAACTGCGCCTACACCGACTTGCTTTGCTACTTCTTCTTTCTGTTTTAAATTCGGATTTTTCTCTTCAATATTTTGTTTTGCAAGTTCGATTGCTTCCTCAAGTACTTCTTCTAGTAAAATAACTCTTCCTTTACGTGTCGACATTTTCTTACCATCTTTTAAAATGAACCCAAACGGTACATGTTCCATGCCGTCAACCCAAGTGTAGCCCAACTTTTTTAATACAGTGAAAAATTGATTGAAGTGTAAACTTTGTTCCGGGCCAACTACGTATAACGCTTTATCAAAACCAAATGTGTTTTGACGATATAGCGCTGCTGTTAAGTCACGCGTTGCATAAATCGTCGCACCATCTGATTTTCTAATTAAGCAAGGTGGCATTCCCTCTTCTTCTAAATTAACGACTAATGCGCCTTCTGACTCTTCAAGTAAATCATGTTCCTCTAAAATCCCAATAAAGTCTTCCATTAAATTATTATAAAAAGCTTCTCCTTGAAAATTAGTAAATTCCACACCGAGAAGTTCATAAATACGAGAAAATTCTTTTAAGGATTCGTGGCGGAACCAATTCCAAAGCTCAACAGCTTCTTCATCACCTTCTTCTAATTTCTTAAACCAAGCGCGTCCTTCTTCTTCTAATTCTTCGTCGTCTTTTACCTCTTCATGAAATTGAACATATAACTTAAATAATTCACGTATTGGATCCTCTTTCACTACTGCTTCATTTCCCCATTTTTTATAAGCTGTAATTAACTTTCCAAACTGTGTTCCCCAGTCTCCAATATAATTAATTCCTACAACTTCATAGCCACATTTTTCAGCGATATGTTTCAATGAATTTCCTATCATTGTAGAGCGTAAATGCCCCATTGAAAATGGCTTTGCGATATTAGGAGAGGAATAATCGATAACGACCGTTTTTTCATATCCAAAATGATTGTGACCGTACTCTTCTTTCTCCGCTAAAATCGTTTTTAATACTGTATCACTTACCGTTTCACGATTAAAAAAGACATTTACGTAAGGACCAACAGCCTCTACTTTCGCAAAAAACGGATCACTTAATTTCTGTGCAACTTCCTTTGCAATAATAGCCGGTGCTTTTTTATATTGCTTCGCTAATGAAAAGCATGGGAACGCTGCATCTCCGAATTCATCTTGTTTCGGTGTTTCAATTAAATCTAAAATTTGCTGTTGCGTTAATTCATTCGTAAAAATATTAGATAAACTTTCTGCAAACTGCTTTTTATAATCCATGCTACAACCTCCTTCATTTTTAAAATACAAAAAACTCGTCTCTAAAAAAGAGACGAGTTTGAACCCGTGGTACCACCCTTGTTGTTCATTACGAACCACTTTCCCGTTTATAACGAGGACAGGGGGCCTCGGCTTACTCTACTATTCGTTCAAGAAGCATCTCCGAAGTGCGCTTCATCTTTTCTTCCGCACTAGGCTCACACCATCCCTAGCTCGCTTTCCTTCTAAAAAAGACTACTCTCTTCATCACAGACAGTATATTTAATTAATTATTGCTTATTATACATCTTTTCAAACAATTAGCAAGGGTCAATTACACCAAAGTGAAACTTAGCACTTTTTCTTTTGTATACGTGAAAATTGTGTTTTTCAAATCTAGAACTACGGAAATGATCTTTTAATACGACACGCTTTCTCGCCACTCGCTTCGCCTCCGCAATTGTTTCATCAGTAATATCATGATACAAAGCGAAATGTTTTAATCCTTTAATTCCGTCAGATTCTATGACAGTTTCTTCAAACATCGGATCGAGATAAACGATGTCATAGCTATTATCTTCACATTGTTTTAAAAATGCGAAGTGCTCCGTTTGCTTTACATCAATTCGTTGCATTGCTTCATCAATTTCAGAAACAGATGAAGACCATGTTTTCAAACCATTTTCCATAATATAAGCCATATACTCATTGCCTTCAAGTCCTGTTACTTTTCCGCTTTCACCAACAATATAACTAGCTACAATACTATCTGATGCCATCCCGAGCGTACAATCTAACACTGTCATTCCTCTCTCTAATTGCGTGGCTTGTACAAACGGATCATGTTCTCCGCGCATTAACCTTTTCACACGAAACATCGCTGAGTTCGGATGAAAGAAAAACGATTCTTCCGTACCTTTTGGATAAATAGCTAATCGGTTCTTCCCTACGACAAGTACATCTTGTTCATACTGTTCATGCAGCTTATGTACTGGTATGTCATTACGTTTAACGAAAGAAGCATTTAATTCTGCTGCTACCCTGTTTGCATAAGCTGTCATTTCTTTGTTCGTTCTTCCTGCTGTTGTTACTATCATTTTTTCACCTCTATATAAAGAAAAGAGGGAGATTTACTCTCCCCCTTCTTTAGCAATTCTTTTCGAAAGCTTGTTCTAAATTCGTAATAATTTCGTCCATAGTTGCACCTTCAATTTCATGACGGTGAATGAAGTGAACAACTTCTTTTCCTTTTAACAATGCCATAGATGGTGAAGACGGAGGAATTTCTCCGAAGTATTCACGCATTTTTGCAGTAGCATCTTTATCTTGACCTGCGAATACAGTTACAAGATGATCAGGTTGTTTTTCAGCACGAACAACCGCTTGACCTGCTGATGGACGTGCTAAACCAGCTGCACAACCACAAACAGAGTTTACAACTACTAAAGTTGTACCTGTTACGTTTTCCATAAATTCTGTTACAGCTTCTTCTGTAGTTAACTCTTCAAACCCAGAACGCACTAACTCTTGGCGCATTGGGATTACCATTTGGCGCATGTATTCTTCATAAGCATTTGACATCTTGTAATCTCTCCTTCAACTTTCATTCCAAATTCATCATATCACGCTCTATTAATAGGTGCAAAAGAAAGATAACGATGATTTTATTTTTTTGTAGGGATTTCACAAACCCCACCGCGGCAATGTCCCACTGGAACAAGTTTTCTATTGTTAGCGATATAATCGTATACTTTACTTCCAAATCCAAGTACGATAGATAACTTTATAAAAGGCACGGCAAACCAATAAGATGGAACGGCCTTTGCTAATACATATATACTATGAATGCCGTCATACCATTTATTATTTTTAAAAATATACAATCTTTGTTCCATCTTACTTTGTAGTTCTTGAGAAAGTTCATACTTCTCAACTACATCTTCATCTCGAAATGAAACAAATTTCACCTTACCCTTTTTATCTAATTTCTTCGTACGTTCTGCAACCGCCGTACACATCGGACACCAACTATCATAGAAAACAATCATACATTATTCCCCTTTACGAGACTCCGTCATTTGTTTCCATACAGAACCTTTTGCTTCTTCTCCGCCTTCAATACGCTCTAACGCTAGACGTGCTTGCATTGCTACTTCAAACTCTGGATCATCTTGCGCTGCTTTTAATGCTGGAATTGCACTTTCATCTCCAAGTTCAAATAAGAACATCGCTGCACGCCAGCGTACTAATTTACTTGAATCTTTCAGAGATTTAATCATAACGAACATCGCCGCCGGATCACCTACATCTGATAAACAATCTCCTGCAGTACGACGAACACTTACAGAGCGATCTAATAAGGCTTTATATAATAACGGTAATACTTCATCACCTTTTACCATACCTAAATATGCTGTTGCTAAACGGCGAATCGAAACTTTTTCATCATCTAACGCCATCTTCAACACTGGAATATCTTCTTCAGTAGGATCCATTTGTTCTAAAGCTGCAAAACGTTTTTTCCAGTCAGCACCTTTCATCATCTCTTCTGTTACTTTATATGGCTCACGCTTTTGAATCGTTACTTCAACAGCACCTGCCTGATTTAATAATTCTTTAACCGTTTCATTTACACGTTCTTCCGGATAAGCAGCAACAATCTCTTCTACTACTTCTTTCCCGATTTCTTCAAAATTACCGTAACGTGTACTTTGTTCCACCCATTTACGTTCTTTTACAACGTTTGGTGCAGACATTTGCACTTTCATAATTGATTCTTTAAAACGGTCAGGTAAACCAACACGTTCTTCCGTCGTTCCATCTGTTAACTTTACTTGCATTGGAATTGTAAAGAACATTTGAACAAACACTTTCACTTCCCCAAAATGAGCAAGTTGTTGTTCTTCACTTTCTTCCACTACTTCTTCGCCAAAAACAGCACGAACTTGTTGTAATAACACTTTCCAGTCATACTTTGCATTTCGCTCCACTGCTAAAAAGTCAGCTACATGATATACACCTTTAATGCCTTCAATTTTCAAAATTTCTTGCACTTGCATTGGCGCTTGTTCTTTATTTTCATTTGTATAATTATTACGTGCTCCTGATGGTAATACTTCATTCAAAATAACTTTCATTGTATTTGGACTTGGCGTCGGTTCAATTGCTTTAATCTTCACGTAAATAACTCTCCTTTATTGCATGTTCTTAGCTGTATTGTAACATGTTATCACGCTATACTCCTACTCGGATGCTTAATTTTACTATTTACCTTTCTACATCGCCGGAAAGTTTCATTCATTCTATTTTCACCTAATCATTCCATAACTATAGTTAAAAGTATAATTGACAATTACATAAAAAGGGATTAACCTTAACTCATAAAATGACCGTGGTCATTTTATGAACAAAGTCATTCAAAGGTGGAGTGATAACAAATGAACAATGTCATAATTATTGGTGGCGGTATTGCTGGACTTTGCGCAGCAATTTCCTTACAAAAAATAGGAATAGAAGTAAAAGTATATGATAAAAACAATGAGCCTACTGTTGCTGGTGCAGGTATTATCATTGCCCCAAACGCAATGCAAGCACTTGAACTATACGGCATTTCTAAGAAAATCAAAAAATTCGGCAACGAAAGTGACGGTTTTAACCTTGTATCCGAAAAAGGTACTACTTTCAATAAGTTAATTATTCCAACTTGCTATCCAAAAATGTACTCCATTCATAGAAAAGATTTACACCAATTACTACTTTCTGAACTAAAAGAAGATACTGTCAAGTGGGGAAAAGAATGCGTAAAAATAGAACAGAATGAAGCAAGCGCCTTAAAGATAGTATTTCAAGATGGTAGTGAAGCACTCGGTAATATACTCATTGCGGCTGATGGTATTCATTCTGTCATTCGAAAGCAAGTAACACAAGGCGATAATTATCGTTATGCAGGATATACGTGTTGGCGCGGCGTAACTCCTGCTAATAATCTTTCTTTAACAAATGATTTTATTGAAACTTGGGGAACAAACGGTAGATTTGGTATCGTCCCTCTTCCTAACAACGAAGTATACTGGTATGCGCTCATAAACGCGAAAGCTAGAGATCAAAAATACAAAGCTTACACAACAACAGATTTATATAATCATTTCAAAACTTACCATAATCCAATCCCATCTATTTTAAAGAACGCATCGGACATTGATATGATTCATCGTGATATTATAGACATCACTCCAATGAAACAGTTTTTTGACAAACGCATCGTATTCATTGGGGATGCTGCCCATGCACTTACTCCGAATTTAGGCCAAGGTGCTTGCCAAGCAATTGAAGATGCGATTATTCTGGCTGAATGCATTAAAAATAATGCTCATTATCGTCAAGCATTTTTAGAATACGAACAAAAACGACGAGATAGAATTGAAAAAATCTCAAATACTGCATGGAAAGTTGGAAAAATGGCACAAATAGAAAGTAAACCTTTAACTATAGTAAGAAACGAAGTAATGAAACGTATGCCAAAATGGGTTTCTGAAAAGCAAACACATGAACTATATAGTTTTCATTTATAACATGTAACTATAATGAAAACTATAAACAGAATTATGACGTAAGATTCTATTTGAGATTATCTCTTAAACAGATATAATTGTTTTTGTTAGGAGTAGATAAAATGCTTAGAGAAACGAGAAAAAAAGAGTTAAAGGAACTTATATTCCTAAAAGCAGTACAGCTCTTTCAAGAACGCGGGTACGAAAATGTAACGGTTCAAGATATTACTACTGCATGTGGGATAGCGAAGGGCACTTTCTTCAACTACTTTCCGAAAAAGGAAAACATATTATTATTTTTAGGTGATTCTCAAATTGAGCTATGGAATGAAAGTTTAAAAACTTACGAAAATGTGGAACATCCAAAAGAAAGAATCAAACTTGTTTTAGGCGATTTACTGGATCGATTTACTGGACATGGTGATTTAATGAAGCATGCCGTCTTTGAGATTATAAAGTCAAACTACTTAGTAGAAAATGAATTAAAAAGTATACAACAGCTACAAGAAGGTTTGTCTTCAATTATTACAGAAGCGAAAGAGGCAGGAAAATTAAACAGTCAATGGGATATAAATATTATCGCTTCTACTGTTATGAGCACTTATTTTTATACACTAATGTCGCATTCGCTACTACATGGAAATGAAATCATTGCGAAAAATATTCTCAATCAACAATTAGATGTTGTTTGGGAAGGTATTAATCAAAAGTGATAGAGGGCTATGTTACTAGACCCTCTTATTACGATGCCCCCTCCCGCCTTCTCTCCAAAAAGGTTATACTCTCAATCACAACTTCAGTTCTATATATTCTCTTGCCTTGTTCATCATCGTAATTACTCGTCTGAATACGCCCTGTAATCCCAACAAGTGAGCCCTTCTTACAATATTCAGTTACATTCTCAGCCGATTTTCGCCATACGACACAATTAATAAAATCTACTTGTTGTTCACCTAAACTATTTCGAAATCCTCTATTCACCGCAACACATGCTCGTGCATACGCGACGCCTTGCTTTGTGTAGTATAATTCTGGCTCCTTTGTCAATCTACCGATTAATACAACTCGATTCATCATAAGTTATACCACCTCACATATTTTTCTTCATTGTAAATAAAAATGTATGAAGGGTAAAAAGCGTAAAATAATATATTTTAAAGTAAAAAAGATTATTTTTTATGCTATAAAAGAAAAAAAGAAACCTTACATATTTTAAACATGTAAGGTTTCAAAAATTATACTTCACTGCATGAAATGTAGTATCCTCCACGGGCCATCTTTATTTCTGCACGATACAATACTTCTTCTAAATAAAAAGTTATCGGTTTTACTTTACTCTCAAATTTAAGTTGTTCATTACATTCAGCTGCATAACTTTCAATAGCTGAAGTAATAACTTCTCCCGATGGATACGTTAAAGCATCATCTAGTTCTATGAAAAAACTTTTAGAAAATAGTTTTTTCATAATCCCTTTCTTCTCTTTCATCATATTCCATCCCCTTCAATTTAAAGTTACCAACATCCATATTATACCACATCATCAATTTATCTTTGAAAATAAAAAAATCCTGCATTTTTCATGCAGGATTTTTTATTAGTCATTTTTCGTAAAGTAAGAAACGAAACGAAGAATTTCTAAGTATAACCAAACTAATGTAAGCATTAGTCCCATTGCAGTATACCACTCCATATATTTCGGAGCTTGACTACGTACACCATTTTCGATTAAATCGAAATCTAGTAATAAGTTTAATGCAGCAACTACGATAACAACTGCACTAATAATAATACCGATCGTACCACCTTGGTGAATGTACGGAACAGTTACACCAAACATGTTTAGTAGAAATACGACTAAGTACATAACCATAATTCCAAGTGTTGCTGCCATCACGCCTGTACGGAATTTATCCGTTACTTTTACTACACGTGTTGCATATAACACTAACATTGCAAATAGAATTGAGATTGTTAGTAATACAGCATTTAAAACGATAGAATCGCCAAACTTCATTGTATAAACAGCTGAAATACTACCTAATACAACCCCTTCTACCGCCGCATAGATTGGTGCACCAAAAGGTGAAATACGCGGGAAGAACATAGACGCAAATGCGATGATTGCCGCAACGATTAAAGCGCCAATTAATACTGGCATCTTCATCGTACCCTCTATCATCTGTATGTATGAATAGACAGACGTTGCAAGTAGCAAGATAAGCATAATAAACGTTTTGCCTACTGTTCCGCCAATAGTCATCGCAGAAGCACTTGCTCCTTCTTTACGGAATGCCTCTTTTTTCAACATTGGATTAGATGTTCTCATTTTTTCCCTCCTAAAATAGGTTCTACCAATAGTGTAAAGTTTTTCTCTTTACTTTTCAATATATGCAGCTTGTTTTTATTTTAATCCTTCAACAATGTCCGATAGTTCACTCCATCTTTCCATCGTTTTTTCTAGCTCTTCTTCTGTTTTCTGCTGTGCTTCAGACAATTCTTGCGCTTTCGTAAAATCAGAACCAACATTCGCAAGCTCTTCTCCAATTGATTCTAGCTTTTCTTCAAGTTCCGCAATTGTATCTTCAATAGTTTCCCATTCGCGCTGCTCGTTATATGAAAGTTTACGCTTACGTTGTTGTTTCGGTGCTTCTTCTACCACTTTTTTCTCTTTCTGCACTTCCGCTTTCTCAATAAGTTCTCTCGTTTTTTCCATTTCTAAGTAATCAGTATAACTACCTAGAAATTCGCGCACTTCTCCTTCTCCCGTAAAGATGAACAATTCATCTACTACTTTATCTAAGAAGTAACGGTCATGCGATACAGTTAAAACGACACCTGGGAAATCTTCTAAATAATCTTCTAACACCGTTAATGTTTGTGTATCTAAATCATTCGTAGGCTCATCCAGTAATAGTACGTTCGGTTCTCCCATTAATATACGTAATAAGTATAAACGTCTTCTTTCACCGCCAGATAATTTGCCAAGCGGTGTACCATGTGAATGTGGTGGGAATAAGAAACGTTCTAACATTTGAGACGCACCAATTACTTTTCCGTCTGTCGTATGAATGACTTCCGCGATTTCTTTAATGTATTCAATCATACGTTGATTTAAATTCATCTCTTCATTTTCTTGCGTATAGTAAGCGATTTTTACTGTTTGCCCAACTTCAATTTCACCACTATCAGGAGATATTTTACCTGCAAGCATATTTAATAGCGAAGATTTCCCGCTTCCATTCGCTCCAATAATTCCGATACGATCGCCTGGTTTCACGATATGATTGAAGTTGTTTAATACTGTTTTATCGCCAAATTTTTTCGTTACATCTTTTAACTCAAGTACTTTTTTTCCAAGGCGACTACCGCTAAGCGCAATATCAACTGACTGTTTTGCAGCTGGACCTTCTTGACCTTTTAACTCTTCAAATCGTTGAATACGTGCCTTTTGCTTTGTCGAACGAGCTTTTGCACCACGGCGAATCCAAGCTAGTTCACGGCGATATAAGTTTTGACGTTTTGATTCTTGTGCAAGTTCTTGTTCTTCACGAAGTGCTTTCGCTTCTAAAAACGTACTGTAATTCCCTTCATAACTATACAATTTTCCATTATCTAATTCGAAAATACGATTCGTCACACGATCTAAGAAATAACGATCATGGGTTACAAGTAATACCGCACCTGTGTACCTTGCTAAATATTCCTCTAACCACTCAACTGTCTCATGGTCAAGATGGTTCGTAGGCTCATCTAAAATTAATAGATCCGGTGTTTCAATAAAACACTGCGCCATCGCAATACGTTTTTTCTGCCCACCAGATAAATTTCCAACAGTTGCTGTGAAATCCGTAATTCCTAGTTTCGTTAATAACGATTTTGCATTCGCATTTGCTTCCCACGCACTCATTGCGTCCATACGTTGTTGCACTGCAAATAATTGTTCCTGTACCTTTTCATTACTTGGATCTTTTTCGATATGTAATAGCGCCTTTTCATAATCACGAAGAAGACGAATTAAAGGTGTATCACCATGGAAGACTTGTTCTAATACTGTTAATTGTTCATCAAACTCTGGTTGCTGTGATAAATAACTAATTGTATACCCACGTGAATGAGTCATATCACCTGTGTCAGGAATTTCTGCCCCTGCAATAATTTTTAACAACGTTGATTTACCAGTACCATTTACACCGATAATTCCGGCACGTTGTCCTTCTGCAATACTAAATGATAATCCATCAAATAACGGTTTCTCTCCATATGATTTTGATAAGTTTTCCACAGTTAACATTTTCATATTTGTGCATTCCACTCTTTCATAAATTGTTCAATAAACTGTTCCATATAACGATGACGAACTTCAGCCTCTTTTTTTGCTGCATTCGTATTCATTAAGTCTTTTAGTTTTAAAAGTTTTTCATAAAAATGATTTAAAGATGGGTCATTATTTTTTCTATATTCATCTTTCGTCATCACTTCACGAGGAGGAATAGTTGGATCATACATTAGTCTCCCTTTCGCCCCGCCATACGCAAATGTGCGAGCTATTCCAATTGCACCAAGAGCGTCTAAGCGATCTGCATCTTGAACAATCTTCCCTTCAATTGACTCCACTTTACCGCCATGACCACCTTTATAAGACATATTGGCGATAATATGAAGAACATGCTTACTTTCCTCTTCTTCAACATGTAACTCTTCTAACCAATCAGAAACTTTTTTCATTCCTGCTTCTTCACTTTCATTTAACTTCTCATCTGCCACATCGTGAAGTAATGCTGCCATTTCAATTATAAAACGATTTCCTCCTTCTTGCTCGGATAAAGAAATCGCCAGTTTATGTACACGCTCAATATGATACCAATCATGCCCACTGGAATCTTTTTCTAAAATATGTTTTACAAAAGTAATTGTTTTTTCTATCTTTTCTTGTTTTGTCATTTTATCTTCACCCAGTTACTTATTGTAACACGCCCGCATTTTTTCATCACATATTTTCTTGTCCGCCCATACACTAGGTGGTAGGCATCATCATGAAGGAGGAATAAATATGTTCTATAATAATCAACCGCCTTACCCACAACAACCATTTTACCCCCAGCAACAAGAACAAAGATATACAGAACAATATGAAGAACAAGAGCAACAATATGAACAAAATCCATATGCAGCGCCACAAACTCAAGAACAACAATTTCAACAAAATGCATATGACACACGTCCAAGTTACGAATATCCTCAAAATCCATATGCAGTACCACAAACTCAAGAGCAACAATTTCAACAAAATCCATATGTAGCACCGCAAACTCAAGAACAACAATTTCAACAAAATCCATATGTAGCACCGCAAACTCAAGAACAACAATTTCAACAAAATCCATATGTAGCAGCACAAACTCAAGAACAACAGTTTCAACAAAACCCATACCAAACTCAGCCACAACAAACTCAAGTACAACAACAAATGTATCCACCAAACTACGACGCACGTGTCTCACCACCTAAACCGCCAACATTAGATATTACACAACCACAAATTTTACCGCCTGGACCAACACTGGATATTACACAGCCTCAAATTTTACCACCTGGACCAATTACAGAACCAACGCAACAACAGATTCAACAAGTTGTCGGTACACAGTTCTTACCTTTAAAGAAACCTGTACTAGATTTCGTAAAACCTTGGGTAGATTATGGTTTAAATGAAGCGAAACATACATCACACAAACACGCTTTAACAGAAGTTGCTGCGATTATGTTTTTAGTTGGGAAAGGATTTAATCCGACAATTGCGCATTATATTGTAGAATCTTGGGAGAAGAATGAGCAGTTTTAGTTTCATTCATTTTATGCTATATAAAAAGATAAAAGTGCCACAAATGTCTGCTGTACAAACATTTGTGGCACTTTTTATTTTTCACGTTATATCTTTTCTAAAATAGTATTAAATTAATCTTGTCTTCCGCTCTTCTATCCGAATTACTTTTCCACTTTGATATACAAATGATTGTTCACCAAATCCACTTTTGGGTGGTTCTATTAGCTGAACCTGACCATTTTCAACAATATATATTCCGTTTATTTCTAAATCAATTTCAGCTGTCATTTCAACAAGATTTTCTTTTCTAATTCCCACCAAGATTACTCCCATATGTTATTATTACTTTGTCGAAGTAAGTGGTTTTATTCATCCACTACGTGAGTAAAGGTGTGAAAATTTTTGAGTAATATGAATAAAAGCCGAATTGAAATTCTAAAAATGAAAGCAAAAAGAACTGGTAGTAGAAAAGAACTCGTAGACGAACTTTCTAATATTGTTACAGTTTCTATGGACTCATTTATGGATCCAAAATCTAATGATTTATTTTGTAAAGACTTATTTAACACGCTAACACAAACTTCAAACATAAAAAACTTTGGTAGCACTAATTATGAAGAAAACAGAAGACTATCAATAGTACTGTTAAAAGAAACAGCTAAAACCATTAAATTTCCAGTTGATCAAGGGAGGCTCTTTTTCTCTAAGGGTGGTAAAATTGAAGCAGTTAAACTGAACATTGGTGAAGTATTTGAGAATTTAGAAGAGTTATCAACCATATCAAAATTTCTAACTGGATATGCAGATTTTGTATTAGTTGGGGATGATTTAGAATTCGGGATCGTTATTGAGCGCACTGAATATCACTACGAATTCAGTATGTGGGGCGTATCCACAATATGAAATACGAAAATACAAAAGACCACTTCAAAATGAGAGTGGTCTTTTTATTACTTTATCTATCAACCTTTTCAAATGATTCATATCAACACTTTCTTTTAAGACCTTTTCTTCCTAGGACCTATAATCAATTTAATCGCCGTTCTTTCTTGATCATTAATAGTAACCTCTTGAAATGCTGGAACAAAGGCTAAGTCAATACCACCTGGAGCAACAAATCCTCTTGCGATTGCAATTGCTTTAATCGCTTGGTTTAATGAACCCGCTCCAATCGCTTGAATTTCTACATTTCCACTTGTTCTTAGTACACCTGCAATTGCGCCTGCGACTGAATTGGGGCTTGATTTTGAAGATACTTTTAATATATTTTCCATGTAAGTTGCTCCCTCTATTATTTAATTACTCTTTTGTTACCGTATAAAATATTTCAACGTATCTTTAACTACTATTCACACCAAAAGCAAACAATACTACATATGTACATTCATTCGATACTTTTTCTCTTCTTCCTGCCGTGCTACGTAAATAAAGGTCAACGACTCCAAACCTTATATATACAAATATTTAAAAGATATAAATTCACTTAAACAATCACATCATTGTAACTGAAGATACTCGTTTTACTTTTGCAGGTGCAATTACAATTTAAAAAGCATTCCTGCTACATTTCAAGAATTCGCTACCAAATACTTAACCTTTGTGCCTTCAAAAATTCCCTTTGTACCTTTTTGTTAATCTAATAAACATGAAAAAGCACCGAACTTTACTACTACAAAAGTTCGGTGCTTTTTTCTCATTCTTTCTTATTTCTCCACATAAACCGACTTAACGATTGTACGATTATATGGTTGTCCTTCTTTATTCATCCCTTTTATATCCATCGTAACGTTATATACTCCTGGTTGCTTTATGTCCTTCAAAGCACCAGTAAATGTATTGTTATTCACATTTTGTAATTCATTATATTCAGAGACTAGTTTCCCTTCTTTATTCACGACTCTTACTGTTATGGAAAGATTTCCTTTCATTTCAGGTGCCACAGGTGATTTTTTCAGTTTATACTCAGATTTATTTGCTTTTACTTTTGTAGGCATTTGAAGAACAAATGGTGCGCTATTCTTGTAATCGCTTACAACTAAATATGCATCTTTCGACTGCTTCGCCATCATTTTAACTTTCCATTCTCCTACATCCATTTTATCAAATTTAAATGTTTTAATTGTCGCGCCACCAAAGAAAGATTCATCTTCACCAGTAGTTATAACACTATCCTTATTTGTATACACTTTTCCTTTTGGTGATATCATTTGTACTTCTACATCCGACGAAGCAGTTAATATAGAAACAATTCCTTCTGCCTTTTTATCAACCGCAACAGTTTGCTCTATCCACTGATTTTGTGGCAATTCCCCTCCTAAAATGCTTTGATTTGAAGTTGTATTTAATTGTTCTATATTTTCATTTGAACTAGTGCTGGATGCTACTAAAGCTGGAACCGGTACATTTGCTGTACGTAAATACGGTTCAATTCGTGAGAACACAGCAGATCCTTTTCGTATATTATCATGATCAAATCTAGAATCTGTAAATAAATGCGTTCCATACGGCAGCTTAGCACTCCACTCATTTACTAGTCCATCATTTGAACCGTATGATGACAAATATAATCCACCCATTGATAACGCCGAAAATACAGGGCCCCAGCTAGTCCCAGTAACTGTATAATAACGGTTTAATTTAGCTGCTGGATTATTATCAATCGTTGAACGAAATTTTGCCATTTCGCCCATTTGTAATGAATACGTACCATCATCTTTTTGACCTAATATAGAAGCAAGCCATCCTGCCCACCAACTATATGATAAATCCGCTAAGTTTGATCCATGATGTGGCGTCGCAAGTGTAATAACATTTCCGACAAATCGATTTGCCCCATATTCTACTAATGCAGCTTGTGTATCGATACCACCTTTACTATGTGCTACAATATTAACTTTTTTACCGAAATGATTATATATTTCTTCTAATTTTTGTGCTAACAATTCTCCGTTATCCCACTGACTAGCTGACCCTTTCCCAGCAGCATCATATAATTGTATAAATACTGTTTGATAGCCTGCTTTCAAAGCATAGTCATACATATCATTCATATCGTGATATACTGTCTTTCCATACCAACTATCAGCATTCCCATTCCTTCCTTGCACAAAGAGAATTGGAGGCTTACTTTCATCATAATTAGCAGGTTTTTGACCTAAAAACCATTCTCCAGGTGTAAAGACTTCTTGATCTGGAAAGCCTGTTTTAAGCTCTTTTACAACTTCTGCTCGCACATTTGTGCTAATCATTGGAACCATGATAAAAAATACAATTAGTAAGGCAACACATCTTCTCATCAATCGCATGTTACTCCCCCCACATTTTTTGAAAGAAGGCGCTCGTTGTAATATTTTTTATCTTCTCTCTTAATACTAGATAATCTTTGTACTTAAACAAGACCCTGTCCCTATTCTTAAGAGATTACTAGTCCCCCTTCTTCCTTAACACACGTTATTCTCTTTGTTTCTATCTCTTCCTTTTGAGTGAATGCTACAAAAAAGTTTCTCAACAATTGTTAACTTTACTGAATCTAATATCCCCCAATTATTATTGTTTATATAAAGCATACAAATCTTGAAAAAACTTTAGTAAAAAAACACTTTATTACCAGCTAGTTATAAAAAAAGTTAATGAATATATGTGCTTTTATTTAATTAAATACAAACTAAACAAAATAGAGGCTAATATTGTAAGACTTTCCTATCATTAAATATTAAACTGAATTTTATGAATAGATACTAATATTTCCAGAAACATATATTATGATAATTTTCGCAGACTTGAATTAAACTTTTAGAAGTACTAACCTATTGGTGAGCAGAAGAAAATTCTGTAAAAAGAAAGGAGAATGCTTTATGATGACCGATTTACAAAAGGAGTTTTTTAAACGATTAAAAATTCCTGCAAAAGAAATAACATTTGATGATTTAGATGCAATTCTCTTAAAAATGGGATTGATTCTCCCCTATGAAAATCTCGATATTATGGCTGGTACTATTAAAAACATCTCAAAAAATAACTTAATAGAAAAGTTACTTATTCAAAAACGAGGCGGTCTTTGTTATGAATTAAACTCCTTATTGTATTACTTTTTAATGGATTGTGGATTTCAAGTATATAAAGTAGCTGGTACTGTTTATGACCTTTATGATAATAAATGGAAACCCGATGATGGTCATGTCATTATCATATTACATCATAATAATAAAGATTATGTTATAGACGCCGGTTTTGCCTCTCATCTACCTTTACATCCAGTCCCTTTTAACGGAAAAGTCATCTCTTCTCAAACGGGTGAATATCGAATTCGCAAACGAATTACCCGAAAAGGTACACACATTTTAGAAATGAGAAAAGGAGCTAACGGGGAATCTACAAATTTCTTGCAATCTGAACCTTCAGATGAATGGAAAATAGGCTATGCCTTCACTTTAAATCCAATAGATGAGAAAAAGGTTAATAATATCCAGAAAATCATTGTAGAACATAAAGAATCTCCTTTTAATAAAGGAGCTATCACTTGTAAATTAACTAATTATGGTCACATATCATTAACAAATAAAAATTATACAGAAACCTTTAAAGGCACCAAAAATAAACGTCCAATAGAATTAAAAGATTATGCTCGCATTCTTCGTGAATCTTTTGGAATAACGCAAGTGAAATATGTAGGAAAAACACTAGAAAGAGGTTAGTTGACTAAAAGTATTTCATAATAAAGCAGATTCCATATTTAGAATCTGCTTTATTTTATATTTTGTTATAAAGAAATTTGTTTTGCTCTTATCCTTTAATTTTCAATGATATACTCATCATCATATTTATCGTATTGGAGCCCTGACCCTATTTTTGATTCCGTAACTTGATCTCTTAAAAACGGTGCAGCTTCCATCTTGCTAGTTGCAATTTCAATTCCATATTTCTTCGTTAAATGGGCTAATTCTATTAAAAACCACTCTCTTCGCAATGTAACTGGAATATCAAATGTCCTTCTTTTCATATATAATAGCACCTCTTTAATTTTCATAACTTAAAAAACATTATAGTATATGCATGTCCATTTTAAATGTGCTATTAATAAAATATAATTTTAGTTTACATAAAATTATTATGTAATAGTAGAAAGAGGCTTGTCCTCCTCTTTCTACTGCAGAGATTTAAATTAAGAACATCTTGGTACACCGAAAGCTAAGAATAAACCTGCTACTCCCGCTGTAATCGGTACTTTCAAAGTAATTACATCGTCTACCTTCGTTACTAGAAAGTAAGCATTACCTTCTTGTAACACACAATTCACTAACAATTGAAATTCCATTCAAATCTCCTCCTTTCAATCGATATACTATACTTTATGAATTCTCTTTAAAAACGTAATAGGAAATATATCTATTTTTCCTTATATACAAAATAAATGTTTATAAGTCTATTAAAAATATTAATTTTCTAAATTTATATAAATTGTGTAATATCCAGTAAGTTCCTATATAATCAATAATGAAAATCTTACAAATGGAGGTATAAAAATGGCAATTTTGAGTAATATTGGTGCAGCTTTATTTTTTATTGCTTTTATTCTTTTAATCTTATGTATTATTTCATTTTTCAAGAAAAATGGAAAAGCAACACAGTATGGTCGTCCTACTGTTATTCTTTTTATGATTTCGATTATATTGATGGTAACTGGCTCAACAAATTCAGAACATCCAGTCATCGAATTTTTTACTATTTTAAGTTTCATTTTATTTATTTTCTTCCTTGTACTAGCAATCTTATCTGTAATTAAAAAGACAGGTGTAGCAAAAAAACAATTTATTATCACTGCTATTTTATTTGTTATTTTTGGTGCGTTATCAAGTATTTCAAATCCTACTTCTGAAAAAACGACAGCAACTAGTAAAAAAGTTGCTTCTAACACTACAGAACAAAAAGATAGCGACAAAAAAGAACTAGAAAAAAAAGAAGCAGACGAAAAAGCTCAAAAGCAAGAAGATGAGAAGCGTCAAGCCGAGGAACAAGCTCGTAAGCAAGAGGATGAAAAACGCCAGGCTGATGAACAAGCTCGTAAACAACAAGAAGAACAAAAACGTCTTGCTGATGAACAAACTCGCAAACAACAAGAGGAACAAAAACGCCAGGCTGATGAACAAGCTCGTAAACAACAAGAAGAACAAAAACGCCAGGCTGATGAACAAGCTCGTAAACAACAAGAGGAACAAAAACGCCAGGCTGATGAACAGGCTCGTAAACAACAAGAAGAACAAAAACGCCAGGCTGATGAACAGGCTCGTAAACAACAAGAAGAACAAAAACGCCAGGCTGATGAACAAGCTCGTAAACAACAAGAAGAGCAAAAAACACAGCAAACTCAAACACAACCTGCTTCAGGAAATACTAGTAGTGCATATTACAAAAATTGTGCCGCAGTTAGAGCTGCTGGGAAAGCTCCCCTATATAAAGGACAACCAGGTTATGCCTCACATCTTGATCGTGATGGCGATGGAGTCGCATGTGAAAAATAGCAATAAAAAAGAAGCTTCTAGTAAGCTTCTTTTTTATTATTACGTATAAGATCTAATTACTCTTCCATTCTTTTAAGCCCTATATCAATTCAAAATGGCATCTTATTTTTTAAATACTTGTACTATTAACCATTAACTGGAGCAATACTCCAATTAATGATTTCAATATTTTTCACCTCCACTTTCCCTTTGACAAGAACATGTGGAATTAAGTGAAACATCCCAAATCTTCTACCCTTTTCATATTTCTCCCTGTAATATTCTTTGGTGCAGGTATTTAATTGCTTTAATTCTCTATATTCATTAAAGTTGATGATTTCTATTTCGCATTCTTTTAATTCTCTATTTGGTCCACCCCAATTGTGCTTTGTGTACTTGTATATTGCCATACACTGACCCTTCAGTGCGCTAATAGGAATTTTATAAAACAATTTATTTGTATGAATGTTTACTCCTATTTCCAATAATACTTTATAAATCTCATAAGGATGCAGTGGTAAAAAATGCACGACATCATTCCATAAACATTCTAGTTTTGGTATTTTACGTGTTAATAAGTTCTCTCTTTGAGTATGATCTTTATATTTTTGTATATACTCACGATATAAATTTGGATATACCCTTTTCAATTCATTTAATGGGATTAAATATTCTCCTTTTAGTTCTTCTGGTACCATATGATAAACATATTCCATAAAAACCTCCTATAAAAGATATACTTCCTATCCCAAAATTCTTCGCCATCTTTTCTATAATGTCCTCTGTTGAAGAATAATCCTATTATTCTCAAATCAGACACATAATAAGTGATTTCAATCACCACGTTGTTTTTCATTTATCGCTATTCTTAATTTAGATATTACATTTAAACTTTATGGAGGCATTCATATGGAACATACATTTACTGAAACTTCTATTGTCGGTGAGATTGTTACACAGTTTCCGAAAGCTAGTGATCTTTTTAAATCCTATAGAATAGATTTTTGTTGTGGCGGTAATAAGCCACTTATTGATGCAATTCATGAAAGAAATTTATCAGCTACTGAAGTAATTACAGAGTTAAATACGCTTTATCATAATACGAAACGATTAAATGAATCTGAAATTGATTGGAAAAATGCTTCTTATCGTGAATTGATTGATTATGTAATTCATAAGCATCATCGTTATTTAAATGAAGAGTTACCACAGTTAAGTCCTTATGTGACGAAAGTATTACGTGTTCATGGAGCAAATCAGCCGCATTTAGCTAAAATTCATAAGCTATTTCATGAACTTAAAATGGAATTAGAACAGCATTTAATTAAAGAAGAAACAGAAGATTTCCCATTAATTTTAGAATTTGAAAAAAATCCAACTGATGAAAACTATGCAAAGTTACGTAAAGTAGTAGATGAACTAGAAAATGAACATAACCACGCTGGCAACATTATTAAAGAGCTTCGTAAAGTTACACATGACTTTACTCCTCCAGAAGGAGCTTGCGGCACTTATCGACTTGTTTACAATCGCCTTGAAGCGTTAGAGTCTGATTTATTTGAGCACATTCATGTAGAAAATAATATTTTATTTCCACGTGCCATTACGAGAGCGTAAATAAAGTGCAGGACATGAGTATACATACTGATGTCCTGCTTTTTCATTTTGCGAAACCTATCCACATCACCCTCACATAAATCAGAATTTTAACAATTTGTGAATCATTATAAAAATGTGATAAATATCACATCTCCCCCTTTCTTGATTTTCTATAATAAAAATATAATCCTTTGTTCAACATTTCACATAAAAAGGGGAAACGAAAATGAAAAAACGTTTAGTTATGATCGGAAATGGTATGGCTGGCATACGTTGTATGGAAGAAATATTAAAACATGATTGTGATTCATATGAGATTACTATTTTTGGAGATGAACCACACCCAAACTATAATCGCATTATGCTCTCTCATGTTTTACAAGGTAAAACAAATATACAAGATATCATTATGAATGAATACAGTTGGTATGAAGAAAACGAAATAACTTTGTATACAAATGAAAGAGTTCAAAGTATTGACCGAGAAGAAAAAGTTATTATTACAGAAAAGAATCGTACTCTTACATATGACAAGCTTATTATTGCAACAGGTTCTAGTGCTTTTATTTTACCGGTTGAAGGTTCCACTCTTCCTGGTGTAACAGGTTTTCGAACTATTGAAGATACACAGTTTATGATGGATACTGCTAAAGAAAAGAAAAAGGCCGTTGTCATTGGTGGTGGATTACTTGGTTTAGAAGCAGCAAGAGGTCTTATTGACTTAGGAATGGACGTACATGTTGTTCATTTAATGCCTAGCTTAATGGAGCAACAACTAGATACGAAAGCAGCTTCTCTACTGCGTGAAGATTTAGAAGCACAAGGCATGAAGTTTTTAATGGAAAAGAAAACTGTAAAAATTCTTGGTACAAACCATGTTGAGGGCATTCAATTTGAAGATGGTGAAGTTGTAGATTGTGATTTAATCGTAATGGCTGTCGGTATCCGACCAAATACGCAAATAGCAAGAGATGCTGGTTTAATTGTCAATCGCGGCATTGTAGTCAATGACTATATGCTAACAAATGATGAGTCCATTTATGCAGTTGGCGAATGTGCAGAACATGACGGTATCGCATATGGACTTGTTGCCCCTCTTTATGAACAAGGTGCAATATTAGCAAAACATATAACAAATTTACAAACTGATGGATATTCGGGCAGTATCGTCGGTACGCAATTAAAAGTTGCTGGTTGTGATTTATTCTCTGCAGGCCAAATTTATGAAGATGATCAAACGAAAGCAATATCCATCTTTAATGAATGCAAACGTTCCTATAAAAAAGTATTAATTCGTGACAATAAAGTCGTTGGTATCGTTTTATATGGTGACACAGCTGATGGTACACGCCTCTTTAGCATGTTAAAGAAAGAAGAAGATATACAAGAATATACACCAGCGTCCATTCTTCACAAAGCTGGTGAAGAAAGTGAACTTGATGTTGCTACAATGAGTGCGGATGACACGATTTGTGGATGTAATGGTGTTACGAAAGGAACAATCGTTCATGCCATTTTAGAACAAGAGTTAACGACTTTTGAAGAAGTTAAAGGCTGTACGAAAGCCGCAGGGTCTTGTGGTAAATGTCGTCCGCTTGTAGAACAAGTTTTATCTCATACACTCGGAGATGCTTTTGATGCCTCAGCCCAGTCTGCTGGTATGTGCGGATGTACACCTTTATCACGTGATGAAGTCGTAGCGGCAATTCATGAAAAAGGCTTAAAATCACCAAAAGAAGTACGAAATGTTCTTGGTTTTGTACATGAAGATGGCTGTTCAAAATGTCGTCCTGCTTTGAACTACTATTTACGTATGGCGATTCCAGAAGAATATGAAGATGATAAAGCCTCCCGTTTCGTTAATGAAAGAATGAATGGTAACATCCAGCACGATGGTACATTCTCTGTTATTCCACGTATGTACGGAGGCGTTACAACAGCAGATGATTTAATGAAAATTGCTGAAGTTGCGAAAAAGTATGATGTTCCACTTGTGAAAATTACCGGTGCAAGTCGAATTGGCTTATACGGTGTTAAGAAACAAGATTTACCTAACGTATGGGCTGACTTAAATATGACTTCTGGATATGCGTATTCAAAATCTCTTCGTAATGTAAAATCATGTGTTGGCTCTCGTTTCTGCCGTTTCGGTACGAAAGATTCATTAGGACTTGGTATGCTCCTTGAACAATCATTAGAAATGGTAGATACACCTCATAAAATGAAGATGGGTGTAACGGGCTGTCCGCGTAACTGTGCGGAAGTACTTACGAAAGATTTTGGCGTTGTTTGTGTCGAAAATGGATACCAACTTTATATTGGTGGAAATGGTGGTACAGAAGTACGTGAAGCTGATTTTGTAATGATTGTCCCTACTGAAGATGATGTTCTTCACATCGCTACAGCTTACATGCAATATTATCGTGAAACTGGTATTTACGGAGAGCGTACTGCCTACTGGACAGAACGATTAGGCTTCGATCACATAAAAGAAATACTGCAAGATGCAAATATGGTCACTAAGTTAAATGAACGTTTCCAAACGGCCCGTGGCACATATAAAGAAGCTTGGGGACAAGCACTAGAAACGAAATCATTAAAAGCGATGTATGAAGTAGAAACTGTGAAATAAGGAGCTGTGATCTATATGATACAAACGAAAGATAAATTAAAAGTTATGCGTGCAGAAGATCTTCCTATTCAAATCGGTAAAGAGGTCCAAATGAAAGGTATGTCTATCGCCCTATTCCGCCTTTCAAATGGCGATATTCGAGCTGTAGAAAATCGTTGTCCTCATAAAAACGGACCATTAGCCGAAGGAATTGTATCTGGTGAATTCGTCTTTTGTCCACTGCATGATTGGAAGATTTCATTACTAACAGGTGAAGTTCAAAAACCTGATGACGGTTGTATTCAAACGTACGAAGTAGAAGTCATTGATGGTGACATTTATATATATATGTAATTTACAAAAGGAAGCCTCCCCCCCTGGCTTCCTTTTAAATAAAACTAGATGAGGTGCAATTATATGAACGGATATGTATATTTAGTTGGTGCAGGACCAGGTGATGAAGGGCTTATTACAAAGAAAGCGATAGAGTGTTTAAAACGTGCAGATATTGTTTTATATGACCGTTTACTAAACCCTTTCTTTCTTAGCTATACAAAACAAACATGTGAACTTATGTATTGCGGAAAAATGCCAAAGAATCATATTATGCGACAAGAAATGATTAACGCACACCTTCTTCAATTTGCAAAAGAGGGAAAAATTGTTGTCCGATTAAAAGGCGGAGATCCATCTATTTTTGGCCGTGTTGGTGAAGAAGCAGAAACTTTAGCAGCAGCAAATATTCCATATGAAATTGTACCAGGCATTACATCTAGCATCGCCGCTAGTAGCTATGCAGGTATCCCCCTTACCCACCGTAACTACAGTAATAGCGTTACTTTACTAACCGGACATGCAAAAGGTCCTTTAACCGATCATGGAAAATATAATTCATCTCACAATAGCGATACGATTGCCTACTACATGGGTATAAAAAACTTACCTACAATTTGCGAAAACTTACGACAAGCAGGAAAGAAAGAAGATACGCCAGTAGCAGTCATTGAATGGGGTACAACTGGTAAACAGCGCGTTGTCACAGGGACACTATCTACCATTGTTTCTATCGTCAAAAATGAAAATATTTCTAACCCTTCTATGACAATTGTTGGTGATGTCGTTTCCTTACGTAATCAAATCGCTTGGAAAGAACGTAAACCATTACATGGTAAAAAAGTTTTATTTACATCCGCAACAAATAAAACAAGTGTAATGAAGCAAAGGTTACAAGAAGCTGGTGCAGAAATATATCAAATTCCAACTTTCAAAAAGGAAGAATATACATTAACCCTTGAACAAATCAATGAAATTTTTAACGTTGATCGCCTTGTTTTTTGTTCAGCTGAAAGTGTAGAAATTTTGATGCAATCATGTAGTAAGTACCAGAAAGATATTCGTTCCTTACAGGCAGAGCTGCAACACATGAACGTTGCCACTCAAGAAAAACTTATGCAATATGGCCTACTAAGTAAAGAAGCAAAGTTCTCTTCCGATACAACTGTTTATTTAGGCAGAAATATTAATCGGATTGCATTTATTCAAGAGAAAATTGGTGCCGGCTCCTATATGATGACTCATAAGTATACAATTGATCATCGTTTCGATGAAGTCCATTCTCGTATGCTTTCAGAATTCTTATGGGATAGCATTGTATTTGAAGGACGCGCTTCTATTGATACGTTTCTAGCAGAAGTAAAACGTCTTGGCTTTATTGATATTGTTACTCTCCCATTCTCGTATACCGACGTTCCAACTTTACACTATGCAAATAAAGTCGGGTTTCATAACGTAGATCATCAATTACAAGAAACTCTTATGAAGAAAGATATGGTAAGACAATGAAAGGAATTGTATATGTTGGACACGGGAGCCGGTTACAAGAAGGGAACGAACAATTCATTCACTTTATTCAATCTGTTATGAAAGAACGTAACGAAAGCATTCAAAAAATAGCTTTTCTAGAACTAACGACACCTACCATTTCGGATGCAGTTACAGAAACGATACTAGAGGGAGCAACTGAAATAATGATTGTACCTGTTTTATTATTTGCAGCAGCTCACTATAAATGTGATATTCCTTTTGAGATAGAACAAATGCAAAAGCAATATCCACATATAACATTTTCAGTTGTACCACCTTTTAGTACGCATCCGCATATGGTTGAACTTGTAGTGAAAAGAATACGTGAAGCTATGCCAATGCAAAATAGTAGTATTTTACTCGTAGGAAGAGGTAGTAGTGACCCCCAGCCCATACATGAGTTACAGCAAATTGGAGTAGCTGTCGAACAAAAACTCAGTATACCAGTATCGTGCTCCTTTTTAACGAAAGGAACGCCCTCTTTTACTGCTGAGCTAAAGACAATAACATCAACTGCATCCCATGTATATGTCATGCCCTACCTTCTCTTTACCGGATTATTGCTTCAAAAAATTAAGTTGTATACAAAAAAATACGATCACGTGACGACTTGTAATTGCCTACAGTTTGATACATATATGAAATTAACATTGTTAGAACGAATGGAGGAATGCATATATGTATAACATGTACCCCCTTATGTTTAATCTGCAAAATAAAGTGGTCGTTATCATTGGTGGAGGTAAAATTGCATATCGAAAAGCGTCTGGATTAAAAAATACAGGCGCTTTCGTCACCGTTATCAGCCCAGAAATTTGCGAGGAGATGAAGGAACTTCCTTTTATTACTTGGAAGCAAAAAACTTTTAGTAATGATGATATTAAAGATGCTCACCTTATTTATGCAGCTACAAATCAACATGCTGTAAATATGATGGTCAAGCAGGCCGCCCACGATTTTCAGTGGGTTAACGTTGTAAGTGATGGTACAGAATCATCTTTTCACACACCTGGCGTCATTCGACATGATGAATATGTTGTCACTATTTCAACTTCAGGTAAAGATCCATCGTTTACGAAGCGTTTGAAGCAAGAACTAACATCTATATTGCCTAAACTTATAAAAAAGATTTCTCGTACACATAAATTGTAGTCTATTTCTTAGTTAAAATCGTAATTACCTTTGGACAAACGTTTGTTAGGGGACGTTTGTTCTTTTTGTTGTAGTTCCGTTCTTTTATTCCATAAGCAATCTACGAAGAAAATGAATGGTGTTTGCAACTTGTAAGCAAGTAAATTTCATGACAAGTGCAACATTACGAGCAACTCTTTCTATTCAGTTTTTATATTGGATATTCATTCAACCAATTTAGCGCTTGTTCATAATCGTCAAAAAACTCTACGGATTCTTTTGTATTGGATTGTTGCAAATACTTCAGTATCTCTCCTTCTTCAAGAAGAAATGCAATTGCCTTGCTATGATTCAAAATAGTTTCATTGAAGAACTTCTCTTTCCATACTTTTTGAACAGAAAAATGATTTGGCGTGTATCCTTTTCTATCCACCAACAATTTGTATTTCCGCCCCTCAGAAATAAATTGCTGACAAACCTGCTCAAAGCCATTAAACCATTCATACACATCCTCTGTTTTAATCTGGCCAATTAGATGGGTAACAATCAAATCTCCTGAAATAGTTGTACTAATATTCTGTTTACTCATTTTAGAATCATCTCCCTTAAATACAATTATGAGGAAAAACCTCATAAAATCAATAAAGATAAAATTCTTACTTGACACTCCCGCCCCATCGCTATCATCCTAAGCTCATGTAATCTTAATTATAAGCGAGATTGCGTCTTTTTTCGCAAGTCTATATGTAAATGCTTTAAAGATTTGTATACGAAATAAACCTTAATGAGTTTCCTTTTTTGAATTAAGCCGCTTAATTCTCAGACACGATACAATTGTAAACGACACCTAATATATGAAAGACTGCTTTTTCTCATATCGATTCCCTTCCATCACTCGCCACCTCAAATCTATTCGTTTTTGCATGTAAATTCAAAACAAAATATATGACAAATAAATAACGACAGTTACTGTAACAATACTAAAAAGTGTTGAAAATAAAACGATTTGCGCATGTAGTTCAGGCTCTATTTGATACTCCATAGCAATGGTTGCTGTATTTCTTGAAGTAGAAAAAGAACTTGCAATAAATAATGATTGTGCAACAATACCATCAATGTTTAGTAGGTAGATCATGGTAAGTGCTACTAATGGTCCCATCAGTAACCTTCCAATTAAAGCCCATGTTATGACTCGATGGAAAAATTTAAGCTTAATGTTGGATAATTGCGCCCCTAGCAATATGAGTGCTATTGCAACAAAACCATTCGCAAGCTGATTAAGAGGTAGCAAGATAGAATTAGGTAATTGAATTGTAAAAGATTGAAAGAGAATCCCTAATACGAGCGCATGAAATACAGGCAGTCTTAGAAATGATTGAATAATACCTCCGATTGTTTTTGTTGCTGATAGTAAGTTATATATTCCATATGAATAGGTTAAAAGATTCTGGAAAATAACAATGAAAATCTGAATGGAAACCCCCACTGGATTGTGACTAAAAATCAATTGACTTACTGGTAATCCATAATTACCGGAATTCATTAACGAAATGCTATTTTTTAGAGCTGCACTTTCTCCTTTTTCTAACTTTAATATTTTTGAAATAAAATGACTTACTATGATCAGACTTAGACTGTAAAGCATTAAATAGTATATTATCTGGAGCAACAAATCTATTTCTATACGAATATCATATATATTCACAAATACAGCCGCAGGCATCAAGCAATACGTAATAAGTGTAGATAGTTGCTTTAAGTCAAATTGAAACTTTCTTTGTAAGATTGCACCAATTAGCATCAATATTAATATCGGTAATATTACGTCTAATATAATAAATACAAACATGTAAAACCTCATTCTAAATATATTTTAGTTGGATTAAACGCTTTACTACCTATGGATCACATTTAATTCATCGGAAAACACCATTAGTTCTCAATAATCAGAAAAAACACTTACTTCATTCCCCTCCCCTCTCTTTTCTTTAACATAACAAATATGAGCCATAAAGAAAATTATGGATTATTTATAGAAATTTATAATTTTATCTTATCGAACTGAACTGTATTCTTTAGTTTAAGTATACTTTTTCACAATACTCATTAGCCTTATCAAAAAGCTGGTTCTAATAAAATATGAAGTTTTTTCTTGTTATAGATACCGTCATATGTTTTTTAAAATTCCGAGGAATTTCAATTTTTATATTTCTTGATATAGATTGATAGATATTTTTTAGAAAGGAGTGACTATTAATCGATTCATTAGCGATCAATAGTCATATCGTTTAATTCAAAAGTTATTGTTTTCATTCTCGATATATTCCGAATGTTTTATGAGGATGTTTCGTTTATTCATTTCAGTCTTATAACAATCGTACTGTTTCTTTTACTTTGTAAACTTTCAATAGACAAAAAACTGAGTTCTCGATTGTAGAATTAGATTTAAGGTCATACATTTATCCCTTAATTTCTTTATCTGTAGGCAAAACAATTGCAGCTATTATATAAATTAACACTGTAAATCCGCTAGTAAAAAAGGCTGATAATGCAGTTACTATGCGAAGGATACTAACATCAATTCCATACTTGTCACTTAAGCCACCTAACACACCTGATACTTGTTTATCTTGAGTGGACTTATATAACTTTTTCATCTAAACACCCCAATCCAATTAAATATTTGCTTTCTAAAAATTAGTTTAATCTTTATGCTTGAACTAACCTGCCCTTTAATTGAATAACATCTGATATTTATATTTTAACATAAAATCCCATTACTCTTCTGTTTTTCATTTTAAAACCACATTATTTCAGGAAACAAACGTTCGTTAAGATATCAATAGAAAACATGTTGAAGCCTATTACTAAAAGAACCATCCCAAAATACTTTGGGACGGTTCTTTTTCCTTATTAATGATTCTTTAACATCACTAAGAGTTTCTCCTGACTATACATCCAGACTGTAATAATTAAACAAGCAAGTGCGACTTCTGATAACGCCATAAATCCTATTGCATAATGACCTGTTAGTTGGAATAGTAATGTTAAAATTAGAGGCGGGAAGAATCCTCCTAGTCCGCCTAAAGCTGAAACGAGTCCGTTTACAATACCAGCTTGTTCAGAGAAATACATTGGAACGAGTTTGAAGATTGTACCATTACCGATACCTGCGCAAAATGCGACAAGTAGGCAACCAAATGTATATACGTTCATGCTAGGCATAAATGATAAAATAATACCTGAAAGTGTTAAACCGATAAATACGAAGATTAATATTTTAAATGGATTAAACTTATCACCGAGCCAACCACCAATCGGACGCATAATTGTTGCGAGTACGATGAATCCGGCTGTACGTATACCTGCATCTACTTTCTCTAATCCGAAATGAGATACTAAAAAGTTTGGTAAATATACTGTAAATGCAACAAATGATCCGAAAGTTAAAAAGTAAAAGATACATAAAAACCAAAGTTTCTCATTTTTATATACACCTTTTATTTGTTCCATTAGTGGTGTATTCACTTTTTTCTCTTTACGATCACCTAATAAAAAGTTCATAAGTGCAAACGCTGCAAGTAAAATTAAATAACATTGTACTGTCGTTCTCCAGCCAACTGAAGTTGCGATAACAGGCGCTAAAAATGAAGTAATTGCTGTTCCAGCGTTACCGACACCGTAAATACCATTTACAAAACCGTGACTCTCTTTTGGAAAGTATTTTGGTAAAGAAGTTACTCCTACAGAGAATACAGCACCACCGATTCCTACAAATAATCCACCAATAATTAAATCCATCATAGAATTGGCAACACTAATATAAAAAACAGGAAATAATAATAGAATAAAACTAATAAAGAATAATTTTCTTGCTCCGAAACGATTGGTCCAATAACCAATTGGAATGCGAAGAACAGAACCTAAAATAACGGGTACTGCTGTTACCATAGAAATTTGTCCCGCAGTTAATGGAATATCCACTTTAATATAGGGCATCAATGATGATAAAATAACCCACACCATAAAACCGATAATTAGATTAGAAGTTTGTAAACTTAATTGAAAATTAGGACTTTTCATCCTGTTCCCTCCTATGTATATGTAGTTATATTCATTCCCTCCAGCCTAATCACGTTCTTACATGATTAGGCTGAAAAGAATCAACCACCACTTACTGGCGGAATCATTGCTACGACATCACCAGTTTGAATAATGTCATCCTCATTTGCGTATTCTTCATTTATCGCGACCATAATCTCGTTTGAAATTGCTACATTATATTCCTTAATCAGAACTTCCTTCAGCTTCGCGACTGTAATATTTTCACAATCTATGTGTAATGCTGGCTTACTTACTTCTTCTTGTAAATGTGCAAATAATAGTACTTCAATCAAATTCTCATCTCCTTTCCAGGCTCGCCATTACCATATGCTGTTTTCTCTAACTGATCGCCTATCCACGACTCACTATCTTCCCAAAACTCTTTTTTCCATATCGGAATAATTTGTTTTATACGTTCCATAATATATTCATTCGCCTCATAAGCAGCTTTCCGATGCGGTGTAGCAACAGCAACGACAACAGCCAAATCAGAAATTTGTAATGTACCAATGCGATGTGTAATTGCCACATATGTTCCAGGCCATTTCTCCCCTACTTCGGTACCAATTCTCTCAAGCTGTTTCTCCGCCATCGTCTTATAAGCTACATACTCTAAATAAAGCGTACGTCGGCCTTTCGTAAATTCTCTAACAGTGCCAATAAAAGTAGTAATCGCACCACACTCACGCCGAATTACTTTGTTTGTCACTTCTTCAATTGATATAGGTGTATCAATTACTTCATAATACGTATGTGTCATTTCGCACCTCTTATCTTTGTATAAATTAGCAACCTATTTTTCTATTATTTGTATGAACGAAGCGATTCTTTCCATGGCCATTCACTTCCGCTGGTTAATTCTAATAACAGTACCGAAACAGTAATTCCAGCTTTAAATCCTCTCGTTCCCCCTGGCAAAACAATAAATGCATTCGCTTCTGCAAGTGAAGAAATTGCGCTAGATTTATCTAAACCAACTGGTGTAACTTGCAATTGACCATCTACAATTTCTACTCTCCCTCTTACAAATCGAGTAAACGGATTTGCTTTCGGAAAGTCTTTTTGTAAAATTGCCTCTGCACGAAATACGTGCGAATCTTTTCTATGCAAGTATGTTCCAATGACTGGTCTAACATATAATTCACAACCGACATAACAAGCTGAAGGATTACCAGATAAACCAAATAGTAGTTTTCCTTCTACCTCAGCTACAGTTGTCACACTTCCTGGTCGCATCGCTATTTTGTTAAAAAGTACATTAGCTTGTAATCTCTCATAAATAGCAGGCAAATAGTCATAGTCTCCTACTGAAACGCCACCAGTCGTAATTAAAATATCAACTTCTTTTATCGCCTTTTTTACATTGTTATAACACGTCTCAAAATCGTCAACGAATTGTCCATAATACCGTACAACTCCGCCCGCTCGTTCAATTTGCGCAGCTATCATATAGGAGTTACTATTTCGAATCTTCCCTGGCTTTAATTGTTCATGTACTTCAAGCAGTTCACTACCCGTCGTTACAATTCCAATAATCGGCTGTTTTACAACATGTACGGAACTATAACCAAACGTAGCAAGAAGTGCTGCAACTCCAGGATTAATAACAGTCCCTTTTTTCACAAGGGTGCTATTTTGTTTTACATCTTCTCCTTTAAAAGAAATGTTATCACCGGCTGCGAAACAGCGTTTTAATGTCATATAAGTCTTTTCGTTTTCTTCAAACCCTTCCGTTATCTCCAACATCACAACCGCATTACACCCTCTCGGAATTGCGGCCCCTGTCATAATACGGACAGCTTGAAATGCTTTCACTTCTTCTGTAAAAACAACCCCTGCTCCAATTTCACCAATCACTTCAAACTGAATGGGATTACTGCTACTTGCTTCTTTTGTGTCTTCCGCTCGAATCGCAAATCCGTCGTACGGAGAGCGATCAAAATGTGGGACATCATGATCTGCAATAACATCTTCTCCAAGCGTTCTACCGTAACTTTCTATAAGAGAAACCTCTTCTGTTTCACCTTGATGAGCATATTTCATTACTCGTGCAACTGCTTCTGCCACTGGAATCGGTATACGTTTTTCTAACATTCTTTTTCACCTCGTTTTAATAAGGAGAAACTCTCTCTGTTCATCCTATATATTTTGCATATAGTCGTTTTGCCATTTTCACATCATTTGTCCCATGAACAAATGCCCTACCGTCTGTAAATAAAACGAAACGATATTCATCAATTAGAAATGATAGTAAGTACGGCGTTTTTTGGACATGTACAATTTTTTGTAATCTTTTTTTAATTTCGTTTAAATTTAGAGCTCTCTTTATTCCTGGACGGATTTGAACTGTATTCCGTCCGCATAGCACCTCCGTTTTCACCTGTGATTCAAATGTTAAACTTGGGTACGTACGTGTATTTCCGCAAGATGGACATGTACTTTTTTTCTGTTTATTTACTTTTAATGAGAGAAATTGATTGTTCCAAATATCAAATGATAACATTGTTCCTCGTAGCGTCTCGAAATCATCCACCAATATTTTCATTGCTTCTGTCACTTGGTGAGCAACAACCATCTGTACAGCTGGCTGAATAATTCCCGCTGTATCACATGTTGCACCGCCCATCGGATGATCCATTAAGCAGCGAAAACATGGTGTTTTTCCTGGAAGAATTGTGTACGTTACACCGTAACTTCCAATGCATCCACCGTATATCCAAGGTATATTTTCTTTTTGTGAAATATCATTTATAAGTAGACGCGTATCAAAGTTGTCAGTCGCATCTAATATGAGATCCACTTCTTTCGTTAACTCTTCCATTTCTTTCATTGTGACATCCGTTACAACTGGTACAATTTCCACCTCAGAATTAATCCTTCTTACATGTTCTGCCGCTGCAATTGCTTTTGGTTTGCATTGTTTTGCATCTTCTTCTGTATATAACTGTTGCCGTTGTAAATTACTCCATTCGACATAGTCACGATCGGCAATTGTCAATTTCCCAATTCCCATCCGAACGAGCGCTTCTGCATTTGCAGCTCCTAGCGCCCCCGCACCAATTAAGAGCACATGCTTTTCCCTTATTTTCCTTTGTCCCATTTCACCTATTCCAGAAAACAATACTTGTCTTGAATATCGCTCTTGCATAAGGAATCCTCCTTTCGCTATCCACCAATGTAAGACATCTCAACTTTTTGACGTTTATTTGTACTTTCCGCCGTTCTTTCATCTGAATATCGATCTGTTCTATATCGCCATGTATGTTGTAAAATTTTTAATAGTGATGCATCAGAAATATTTTCTCGAAGAAGCGATCGTAAATCCGTTCCTTTTTCTCCAAATAAGCACGTATAAAACTTGCCGTCTGCCGAAATACGGGCTCTCGTACAAGAAGAACAAAATGACTCAGATACTGAAGTAATAAATCCAACTTCGGCATCGCTTCCTACATATCGATACAATTTCGCAACTTCTCCAAAGTAACGAGGTTTAACAGGTTCAATTGGATATACACGATTAATTTTCTCTATTAATTGTTCCTTCGTAACGACTTGTTCAAAGTTCCATCCGTTCGTACTGCCTACATCCATAAACTCAATGAAACGTAACTGTATTTCTTGTTCTTTAAAATACTGAGCCATAGGAAGAATTTGACTATCATTCATCCCTTTTTTTACGACCATATTTACCTTTACTTCTAATCCAGCTTCCTTCGCTGCTTCAATTCCTTTCAGTACAGGTTTCGTACTTACATGTCTTCCATTAATTTTTTGGAAGACACAATCCTCTATTGCATCTAAACTAATATTTACACGCTTTAATCCTGCTTCTTTTAGCGCCTTAGCTTGTTTTGCTAAATGAATTCCGTTTGTTGTGAGCCCAATATCTTTTAAGCCTTCTAGCTTTGCAAGTCTTCCAATTAACTTCGGTAAGTCTTTACGCAATAAAGGTTCACCGCCAGTAAGCCTAATTTTATTAACTCCCATACTTATAAATAATCTCGCTAACCTTTCTATTTCATCAAACGTTAATAAACACTCTTCCTGTAAAAAAGCATAATCAGGTCCGAACACTTCAGCAGGCATACAATATGTGCACCTAAAATTACAACGATCAATAACTGAAATGCGTAAATCTTGAAGTGGTCGCTTTAAAGAATCTTTCATGTTCTCGTGCATCTATATCCCTTCTTTTCTGCTGCAATCCTTAGTAAGCTTTCATTTTTTTATTTGCCTTTATTATAAAAAAGAAGCTACATATTCAATGTGACTTTTCTCACATCACTTTCCCCATTCAAAAACTTTTCACAAATCCGTTCGCATTTTGTTCACATCTTCAGGCCATACTCCTTACGGTCATTGAAATTTTACATTATTTTTAAAATAGCTCTTGCATTTTCATCATATTTACACTCAAAATAGGAAATGTATTGCTTATAAGAAGAAAGGTGATTGCTGTGGCAAACAGTATGACATTATCTCAAGATTTAAAAGAATTACTTGCATCTGTTGAATATAAAATGCAGATAAAAAAAGGTAGTTTTATTTTTCAAGAAGGTATGGAGGCAACCGAACTCTATATCATCCACTCAGGAAAAGTACAAATTAGTAAACTTAGTGCTGACGGACAAGAATTAACACTTCGAATTTGTTCGGAATATGACATTATTGGAGAATTAACATTGTTCACGGATAATGCAAAATATTTATTAAACTCAAAATGTCTTGAAGATGTTGAAGTAGGTGTAATAAAGCGTGAAGCGTTAGAAAAAGCATTACTTCAAAAACCCGCTCTTGTATTTGAATTTATGAAATGGATTAGTGAACATTTAAGAAGAATGCAAACGAAGTTCCGAGATTTAGTATTACACGGCAAAAAAGGTGCCTTATATTCTACTCTCATACGAATGACAAATAGTTATGGTGTTTTAAAGGAAAATGGTATTCTCATCGATTTACCGTTAACGAATCAAGAACTTGCTAATTTCTGTGCAACTTCACGTGAAAGTGTAAATCGAATGTTAAATGAATTAAAAAAGCAAGGTACAATTTCTATTCATAAAGGAAAGATTACAATACACGATTTACAATTTTTAAAATGTGAAATTGCTTGTGAAGATTGTTCTGCTTCTGTTTGTAGTATTGATTAGCGTCTTATTTAGGTACTTATACCTATAAGGAAAGCCGAGGTCTCCAATTAGATCTCGGCTTTCCTTATAAATTACGAAACATATAAAACTAATTTATTTTTTCAATTCATTTGGAATACGTCTTCTGTAAATTACATAGCTACGGCTTACATATTTAATTGGGGCACTAAATACGTGTACCAGTCTAGTAAATGGCCATACTGCGAAAAGCCCCATTCCCGCAAGAATATGAATTTTAAACCATACAGGTACTTCCTTCATATAATCAACTTTCGGTTGAAAAACGAAGAGGCTTCGGAACCATGGACCGATCGTTGTACGATAATCAAATCCTTTTGAGTCGATATTTAAAAACGTTGAAGAAAGTCCTGCTAGCATTACGATAAGTAATAGAATAAGCGCAATATAATCTCCCTTTGTACTCGTTGCAATGATACGTTTTACCGTTACGCGGCGGTACGTTAATATAATTAAACCGATGATTGAAGCAACCCCTGCTGGAAGCCCAAAACTAATTGCTACTACATGATACATATGCTCAGAAATACCTATGGAACGGTATACAGCTTCTGGAATTAAAATCCCCATAACATGCCCGCCAATTACGAACATAATCCCAAAGTGGAATAATATACTTCCGATTCGGAGCATTTTCTTTTCTAATAGTTCACTAGATTTTGATGTCCAACCAAATTGATCATAGTTGTATCTGAAAATATGTCCACCGATAAAGATTGCAAAAATGATATAGGGAAACAATACCCATAGAAATTGATCCATCATTTTGACAACTCTCCTTTCTAATTTGTCTGTACACCCCATGTATCGATAGCAAGTAAAACAGCCGAAAGAATTGGTTCATACATACTATCTGCTTCTTTTAACTGAACGTGTAATGCTTGTATATTCTCCTTGTATTTACTCATAATTGGTTCACTGTCTTGCTCATTTGCATTTGCAAAAAACTCGAGTAATAGCGGTAAGTAATCAGGTAGTTCTTTATCTGTTACTTCAAAACCAGATTTTTTATAGTGCTGTTTTAACTCTAGTAATTCAATACCTCTTTCTCTTTGTTCACCGGTGTTCATATACGTTAAATACATATTTGTCTTCTTACCAAAATCAAATGTATATACGTAACTATCAATAAGTTGATCGTTCGTTTTATGTAGTGCTTGTTTTATAAATGTTGTAAGTGATGCTTTAACGTCTTCTTGTTCAATCGCTTCAATCTCTTCTAGTAATTCAGTTAAAGCTTCTCTCCACCCAAGTTCCGGGTAAGAGAGAAGGAATGAAGAACAAGAAAAAGCAGTTTGTAAACTTTGTCTCATAATTTTCTGCCCCTTTATTTAAGAAATTGTCATACAAGAGCCTGGACCACCTGTGAATGATAAACCACAGCTTCCTTGTTCGCTATATAAATCTGCCACTTGTTCACGGTGAGATGTCGGGATGACGAAGCGATCTTTATATTTTGCAATGGCAAGAAGACGATACATATCTTCTACATCCTGTTTCGTTAAACCAAGTTCTTTTAATACAGCTTCATTTGGTTCTTTATTAATTTGCAGTGCTCTCATATGCGTTCGCATAACAGCCATTTTTTTCAATGTAAGTCGAATGTGTGATTCATCTCCTGCAGTGAGTAGATTCGCTAAATATTGAATTGGAATACGCATATTATCGATAGCAGGGAAAATCTCTTCTGCTTGCCAGTTACTACCTTTCCCTTCCACCATATTCATAATTGGGCTAAGCGGTGGGATATACCAAACCATTGGCATTGTACGATACTCTGGGTGAAGTGGTAGAGCAATTTTCCAATCGATAATCATTTTATAGATTGGTGACTGTTGTGCCACTTTAATCCACTCTTCAGGAATGCCTTGTTTTTTCGCTTCAGCTGCTACTTCAGGATCATTTGGATCTAGGAAAACAGTAAGCTGAGATTCATATAAATCTTTTTCATTCTCAACAGAAGCCGCTTCTTTTACTTTGTCAGCGTCATATAGCATTACCCCAATATATCTGATACGTCCTACACATGTTTCCGAACAAATTGTTGGCATACCAGCTTCAATACGTGGGAAACACATTGTACATTTTTCCGCTTTATTCGTTTGCCAATTAAAGTACACTTTTTTATATGGGCAAGACGATACGCAGAATCTCCATGCACGACATGCGTTTTGATCCACAAGAACAATCCCATCTTCTTCCCGTTTATACATCGCACCAGATGGACAAGACGATACGCAAGATGGATTCATACAATGTTCGCATATGCGTGGTAAATACATCATAAAGACATTTTCAAAATCGGTTTTAATTTCTTCTTCCATTTTCTTTACGTTCGGATCTTGTAATCCTGTTATATGTCCACCAGCTAAATCATCTTCCCAGTTTGGACCCCATTCAATTTTGTCGATAAATTCGCCTGTAATTGCTGATTTCGGACGAGCAACTGGCTGATGCTTACGCTGCGGACTATTTGTTAACGTTTCATAATCATAGTTCCACGGTTCAAAGTAATCATCAATTGTTGGTTGATCTGGATTGTGGAAAATATTCATAAGGCGCTTCATTTTCGAACCGGATTTCAGCTGAATTTCACCATTTTTCAATTCCCAGCCACCTTTATATTTCTCCTGATCTTCCCATTGCTTCGGATAACCAATGCCAGGTTTCGTTTCTACGTTATTGAAATACATATATTCAGCACCTGGACGATTTGTCCAGGTGTTTTTGCACGTTACGCTACAAGTATGGCAGCCGATGCATTTATCTAGGTTCATTACCATTCCGACTTGTGCTTTAATCTTCAAGCCAATCTACCTCCTTCAGTTTGCGAATTACAACGTTTAAATCGCGCTGGTTCCCAGTTGGACCATAATAGTTAAATCCATAACTTAATTGACCGTATCCACCAATCATATGTGTCGGTTTTACGTGAATTCGAGTTGGACTATTATGCGTTCCCCCGCGATTACTTGTTAATTTCGTTCCAGGTACGTTAATGTGGCGATCTTGCGCATGGTGCATAAACGCCATTCCTCTCGGTATACGGTGCGTTACAACTGCACGTGCTACAACAACACCGTTACGGTTAAAGCACTCAATCCAATCATTATCTGCAACACCAGCTTCTTCAGCATCTTCTTTATTCATCCAAACAGTTGGACCACCTCTAAATAGCGTTAACATCGGTAATGAATCAAAGTACATACTATGAATGGACCACTTATTATGCGGTGTTAAATAGTTTAGTGTAATCTCTTTCCCTTCTACTTCAGGTCGTGATTTACGGAACGGTTTATGTTGCAGAATTGGTTTAAATGTTGCCATCGTTTCACCAAATTCTTTCATCATGTCATGATCTAAATAGAAAGATTGTCGTCCAGTGATTGTTCTCCAAGGGATGAGACGTTCTACATTTGTTGTAAATGGTGAGTAACGGCGCCCACCTTTTTCAGAACCTGTAAAGGCTGGAGAAGTAATTACTGTTTTTGGCTGCGCTGTAATTTGTTCAAATGTGAAGCATTCTTCTTCACGTTCTTCTGCTAAATCACGTAATTTTAAATCTGTTTGTTTTTCAAGTGCTTCCCATGCTTTTACAGCCATATGACCATTTGTTGTAGAAGAAAGCGTTAATACCGCTTCAGCAGCATTGATTGCTTCTTTTATGTCTGGACAACCTTTCGCAATAGAATCTGTTCGAACAACTCCTAATCGGCTTTTTAATTGCTCATACTCTTTTTCTGCCGACCAAGAAATTCCTTTCGTACCAATCGGTTGTTTCCCGGCATTTGGTCCAAGTGCCGTCATTTTGTCATAAATCGTTTTATAATTCCTTTCGACAACATGAATTTGCGGCATCGTTTTACCTGGTATTGGTTCACACTCTCCTTTGCTCCAATCTTTAATCTTACCAAGTGGTTGTGCTAATTCTTGCGGTGTATCGTGAAGAAGTGGTGTTGCCACAACTTCTTTCATTGGGTCAAGATCAATTTTCTCTGCTAAATCTGACACAGCTTTAGAAAGTGAAGTGAAAATATCCCAGTCAGAACGTGCTTCCCATGGTGAACCGATTGCTGGATTAAACGGATGAACAAATGGATGCATATCTGTACTGCTTAAATCGTGTTTTTCGTACCAAGTTGAAGCTGGTAAGACGATATCAGAATAAAGTGCTGTTCCAGCCATACGGAAATCTAAATTAATAAGTAGATCAAGCTTCCCTTCTGGTGCATCCTCATGCCACTTAATTTCTTCTGGTCGTAACGAATCACTATCGTCATTCATTAATCCATTTGTTGTACCTAATAAATGTTTTAAGAAATATTCGTGCCCTTTACCGGAACTTGAAATTAAGTTCGCACGCCATACGAATAAGTTGCGCGGGAAGTTATTTTTGTTATCTGGATCTTCAATCGCAAATTTTAGTTCTTTTTCTTTTAATTTTTGTGCAACATATTTTCCGATTTCTTCTTGTGTTGTTGCACCAGCAGCAACAGCTTCTTTATATAGTTCAATTCCATTTTTCTCGAATGTCGGATACGAAGGTAACCAGCCAAGTCGTGCCGCTAATACGTTGTAATCACCGTGATGTTGATAACGAGAGTTGCCTTCGACTGGTGATGCTAAATGTCCAACTGGTGTATCTTCATAACGCCATTGATCTGTTACGAAATAGAAGAAAGATGTACCATTTTGTAATTTCGGTGGCCCTTGCCAATCTTTTGCCATCGCAATTGTTTGCCATCCTTCTGCTGGTCGCAATTTTTCTTGCCCAACGTAATGCGCCCAGCCACCGCCGTTTACACCTTGCGCTCCGACAAGAAGAACAAGATTTAAAACTGCGCGATAAATTGTATCAGAGTTAAACCAATGGTTAATACCAGCTCCAACAATAATCATTGAGCGACCGTTCGTATCAACAGCATTTTGCGCGAACTCACGAGCGATTTGAATGATTAGATCTCGTTTCACTCCCGTCATTTTCTCTTGCCATGCAGGTGTAAACGGCACGTCATCATTGAAGTCTTTCGGCTCTTGTCCACCAAGCCCTCGGTTCACACCGTAATTTGCTAACGTTAAGTCATATACAGTAGTAACGAACACTTCGCCCTCTTCTGTCATAACCTTTTTCACTGGAATTGTACGTTCTAATACTTTGTTTCCATTATCAGAGAAGTACGGGATTTGTACAGTTCCAACATGATCTTCCATTCCAAGTACAGAAAGACGTGGATCAATCTTTTCGCCTGTTTCTTCATCTTCTAAACGTAAATTCCATTTCTTTTCGTTATCCCAACGTGACCCCATTGTGCCATGAGGTGTTGCAAAATCATTCGTGTTCTCGTTCCAAAGTACAGGTTTCCATTCTCCTAACTTTGTTTCGCGTCCAATATCAGAAGCATTTAAGAATCGATCCGCAACGAATTGGTCTCCTTTTTGTTTCAATGTAACGAAGAAAGGAAAATCAGTATATTGCTTCGCATACTTTGTGAAGTATTCCACTTGATTATCTACGTAAAATTCTTGTAAGATCACGTGCCCCATTGCCATCGCAAGTGCACCGTCTGTACCTTGTTTCACACTAATCCAATCATCCGCAAACTTTGTTGACTCAGCAAAATCAGGACTGACAGAAACGACTTTCGTTCCTTTATATCGAACCTCCGCTAAAAAGTGTGCGTCTGGTGTTCTTGTCATCGGTACATTTGAACCCCATGTCATAATGTAACCAGAGTTATACCAGTCACTACTTTCTGGTACATCTGTTTGATCACCCCAAATTTGCGGAGAAGCTGGTGGTAAATCTGCGTACCAATCATAGAAACTAAGCATCGGTCCACCCATAAGTTGCATAAAACGGCTACCTGCAGCATGACTTAACATCGACATAGCTGGAATTGGTGAAAAGCCAACATTTCGGTCTGGACCGTATTTCATTACTGTATATAATAATGAAGCTGAAACGAGTTGTAACACTTCATCCCAATTCGCACGAACGAATCCCCCTTTACCACGTGCCTGCTTATACTTGCGTGCTTTTTCAGGGTTTTCCACAATACTTTTCCAAGCATCTAATGGTGACTCATTATTTTGTAATTCCTCTTGCCACATACTCCAAAGAACACCACGTACATACGGATATTTCACACGAAGTGGACTATAAATGTACCAAGAAAAACTCGCTCCACGTGGACATCCTCGTGGTTCAAAGTCAGGCATATCTGGACCTGTTGTTGGATAGTTAAGCTCCTGTCCTTCCCAAGTTACAATTCCATCTTTCACATAAATGTTCCAACTACATGAACCAGTACAGTTCACACCATGTGTAGAACGAATTACTTTATCATGCTGCCAACGCTTTCTGTACACATTTTCCCATTCACGATCTTCATATGTTTCTTGTGTATGATTATCGTTATAACGATCTATTGGTGAAAAATATTTTAAACGTCTCATTAGTGCTGAAGGTTTCTTCTTCATACTGTTCACTCCTTTAATACGTCTCTCTTACATACCCTTACTATAAGAGAGGTTGTAAAATACAGATGTGACATTTCGCACAGTTCAAGAGATTGTCAAAAATTCCGAAAAAAATATAAAAAGGTGAAAATCTAATCATTGTGGAGGGCTCACATCCTTCACTGACTGTTAAGTTACTTCCTTGCTTCTAGCAAAGTTTAAGATGAAGTACAGATAATAATGAGCTTGTAAAAAAATTTCTTATATAATAGAGGAAGTAATTTGGGAGTAGTTAAATTTGATATACCTAAATCGTTAGATGAGTTAATAAATGAAAATACAATACTTTAAATTCACCATATCAAGGGCAACTATCCTGAAAATAGTTGAACAAAAAACGCCAGGAAATCCATATGAATTGTCAGCAACTTGGATTGAATCAATAGAAGAATACACCAAGAATGTCAGGATTTTAAGATAATAATAAAAGGAGTATATTATGAAATTAGAACCGCTTTATGCAGAAAACATTATCGTAGCCGTCATATATAAAAATGAGTTTAGATGGTATGTAACAGATAAAGAACTATGGTTTTTAGATTATAATAAATTAGATAATGCATATAAAAATTTAGGTATAAGCATTGAAGATAATGACGAAACAGAAGAAAGAAATGGAATAAAAGTATTAGATCATGAAAATGTAGAAGTATTTTTAGTAAGGATTAATAAATATAAAACAACTAAAGAAGAATTAAATTATTTACTACTTGAAAATATTAAAAGGAAAAATGCAGGAGAAGATCTATTAGATTTTAGTCCAATCTTATTAATTAACTTTGATAATAAAATACTATATTCAATGTTTCCAGAACCGGCATCATATGAAAACTATGTACCAAAAGATTGGAGTGGTACATATGAAGATTTCACTGAATTCATACCTACATCAGAGAAATATTGGATAGATAAGTTTAATAATAATTTACTTTTACTATAATTTAAGTAGGAAAATAGAGATGATAGTATAAGAATTTATTACCTTAATAGAGCTTATGAGATTAATAGAGAAGTAAATAGAGTCACTAAAGCCAGAAATAAAGGAGTAAAATAGTCATGAAATATCCATATAGTTTTGAAGTGCTTAACAGTAGTGATTTAGTTATGAGACTTCCTCAAGAAATTAAACTTGTTGAAACTTTTTTAGGAATTGAAGTTACATCTTTTGGAGATTGGATTTTAGAAGAAATACATAATGTTTTAAACGGAGAAAAAAATTATGTAGTAGTAAATGGCAACATTTGCAGTTTAGAAATTCGGAACGACACAACTACTGTGTTAGACAATTTAGCCGAAGATGGTAAAGGAGAATATTGTGAGATTGAAACAATGGAATTGGTAGAATTAATTCATATTTGGTTAAATAAACGAAAAGAATATAAGAAAGATAAAAAATAAAGGAGTGTAATAATTTAAATAACTGGCCTCTTCATGAGAAGTCGACTTTATTTTTTATTCACAAAGGGGTATTAATATATGTTCCAAACTATACGCGTAGGGTTTCCTACGCTATTTATTTTGCTCATTGAGGTCAATCTTTCCTTCCCCTCTTCTACTTTTACCGACGATACTATTCTATATCAAGATATATTTCACATAAAAAGAGAAATCATTATTTACCATATTGCCCTTAGTTACTGAAACAATTATACTAGATGTAATCAGAATAAATAATCTGAATATTCTTAGAATTAAAGGTAATAGTTTTATACTCGCACATAGAGAGGTACGTTCTATTTTCCACTAAATAGATTAGAAAACGATAATAACATTAGGAGGATTACGATGCACCAACTTGATTCATTACATCCCATTATAGAAAAAATAATGAACAATATTGAAAAAATAATGGTCGGAAAAAGAAAAGAAACGATTTTAGCTTTGACAGCTCTCTTAGCTGAAGGTCATGTACTATTAGAAGATGTTCCTGGCGTTGGGAAAACAATGTTAGTACGCGCTCTTTCTAAATCTATTGATGCTGATTACAAGCGAATTCAATTCACACCTGATTTACTACCGTCAGATGTAACAGGTGTTTCTATTTACAATCCGAAAGAGCTCCAATTCGAGTTCAAGCCTGGACCAATCATGGGGAATTTTATACTTGCTGATGAAATTAATCGTACATCTCCCAAAACACAATCTGCCTTACTTGAAAGTATGGAAGAAGGCAATATTACAATAGATGGTATGACAAGACCGTTACCAAAACCATTCTTTGTAATGGCTACACAAAATCCAGTCGAATATGAGGGAACATATCCTTTACCAGAAGCCCAGCTCGATCGTTTCTTATTGAAGCTAAAAATGGGATATCCTTCACCAGAAGAAGAATTTGAAGTTTTAAACCGGATGGAAAAAACAAATCCCCTCTCCCTTTTACAAGCTATTACTACAATAGAAGAATTACTTTATTTGCAACAAAGCGCACGGGAAATAAGCATGGACAAAGCAATCAAGCATTACATTGTAAAGCTTGTTAGTCAAACTCGCTCTTATAGTTCTATACAACTAGGTGCAAGTCCACGTGGCTCGATTGCTTTAATGAAAGCTTCACAAGCTTATGCATTCATCCATGGCAGAAATTATGTTATTCCAGACGATGTTAAATTTTTAGCTCCTTACGTGTTAGCTCACAGACTCATTCTAAAAATGGAAGCAAAATTTGAAGGAATAACAGGGGAACAAGTTATTTCAAAAATCGTTGCGCGAACTACCGTGCCGACTCAAAGGAAGATGAACCTTTGATGAAACGCATGCTACGAGCACTATATCACGTTTTGAAGTTATTACTAATCCCTTTATGCCTAGTGTTAACATTTGTGTACGCTATGCTTCAAGGAGGATTTGTAAGTTGGTTTTTATTTTACAGTATGGTTCCTATTGGCCTTTATTCACTATTATTCCCCTTCTACGCTTTACGGGGTGCTGAAGTAAAAAGAATAACAAATCAAAACGATTATGTAGCAGGAGAACGATTTGTAAGCACGATTACAATAAAAAGAAAATTTCCTTTCCCCTTACTTTATTTAGTTATAGAAGATGAACTGCCACCACACCTTACAAGTTGTAGACAAACAAAGATGAATAAAACAATACTCTTTCCAGGATTAAAACGAAATTTTTCGTTTCAATATGCAATTGACACAATCCCTAGAGGAGAGCACACTTTTTCAAGCGTACGCGTCAAAACTGGTGATCTATTCGGTATGATGGAGAAAGAAGTAACTTTTTCAGTTCCGGATACATTTTTAGTCTATCCTCAGTATGTAGATATAACGTATCAGCAATTGGAAAACCATTTCGAGCAAGGAGCGCTCTCAGCAAATATAAATTTCACAAAAGACTCTACCATTTCTGTCGGTGTGAGAGACTATAAACCTGGTGACCGCTTTTCATGGATTGATTGGAAAGCAACTGCAAGAACAAACAACATTATGACGAAAGAGTTTGAACAACAGCGCAGCCATAATATTATGATATTCATAGACAGAACTGAGTCTCCTCTATTCGAATCAGTCGTCACATTTACTGCCTCTATTGTCAGGGCTGTATTGAAGCAAAATTCACCAGCGTCATTTGTGTCTGTCGGAAAAGAACGAACTTTTTTCCCTTTAGACAATGGGGATAGTCAGTTGCAGCAACTCTTTTGTCATTTAGCGAAAGTACAAGCGGACAGTGTATTCCCGCTCTCCCGGAGTGTAGAAATGGAATTAAGAAAAGTTTATGAGCCCGTAACAATTATACTCGTGACAAGCGATCTTTCTCCCGATATTCAAAAGGCAGCTGACTATGCCGCTATACAAAATAGAAAATTACTAGTTTTTGTCGTGAAAGAAAAACCGAATCAGCTCTCACATCGAGAACTAAATATATTAGAAACTCTACAAAAACGAAAAATATTTGTAAATGTAGTTTATGGAAACCAGTATACAAACGTGTTTTTTGAGGTGAGCAAATGACAACATTACAAACAAAATACAAATGGGATATGAGCAGATTCTTCATGCATGCATGTGCATTTCTGCTTTTACTAGAATGGATACGACCCCTTTTAGGTATTACAAACGTAGGTAGATTAGATATTTTTGTAATATTTATAGGAATTTGCTTCACACTCTCTTTTTTTCAAACAAAGTGGCAGATTCCGATAAAGATCGTGACAATTTTATTCATCATTCATCTCCTATATTATAAAAATATTTTTATAAATCCATCTTGGCTAACGAAATTTTTTACTGATATTTCTCGAAATTCCTCCTTGTTATTCCAGGGGAATTTGCTAGATATTTCTCCAGTTTTTCCAACCGTTTTATTTTTTCTATCATTTTGGTTTTTGAGTGCTTTCATCTCTTTTTGGTTGATTCATAAAAAGCGTGGATTGTTATTTCTTATATTGACTATTATTTATATCACAATTTTTCATAACTTACATTTATACAATGCAAACTACGCTATTATTCGTACTGTTGTCATCGGCTTTTTTATGCTTAGTCTTCTTCGCATAGAACGAATAAAAGAGAGTGAACACTTACAAAATTATGCTAGAGAAATCTCAAAATTACTTAAACCTCTTTCAGTATTTATTGTATTGTCAGCAACCATCGCATACTTTGCTCCAAAATTTGGCCCTCAATGGCCAAACCCAATGGATTTTTTAAAATTCAACACATCCGAAGTAAGTAAAAAACAAGAAGTTTCTAAAATTGGCTATGGTTTAGATGACTCAAAATTAGGCGGTCCTTTTACGGCAGATCCTACAATTGTTTTCACAGCACAAACGCAAAACAAACAATATTGGAGAGTAGAAACGAAAGATTTTTATACAGGAAAAGGCTGGGAAGTTTCTGAAAAGCAAAAAAAGGTTACTTTTAAAAATAATAACGACGTCGTAAGTTGGTACGAACAAAATACAAAAACAGAGACAACTAAGGCAACAATCACCATGCAAAAAAGGTATCCTCACCTTACCTATCCAGCAGGATTAATATCAGTTGAGGCTTCTTCTGATATATCATACAGCGTTGACCCATTTTCAGAAAAAATCTATACGATGGACGGAGACTCTTCCACTACTTTACATTCATATAAAGTAACATATGAGGTCCCGGAGTTTTCCATAGAAAACTTGAAAGCTGTAAAAACGAATGAAGGTCAAGAAACAAATCCTTATTTCATGACAAAGTACACGCAACTTCCCAAATCATTACCGCAGCGAGTAAGAGACTTAGCTGTAAGTCTAACAAAGGATAAAGACACCCGATACGATAAAGTATTAGCTATTGAAAACTATTTCACCGACTATTCTTTTATATATGAAACAACGAATGTCTCATTCCCTGCCCAAAACCAAGATTATGTAGATCAATTTCTTTTCGATACAAAAAGTGGCTACTGTAATAATTTCTCGACATCTATGATCGTGTTACTTCGTTCTGCTGGAATTCCCGCTCGCTGGGTAAAAGGTTATACAGAAGGAACTCTTGATAATACGCTTGTGGGTGCTGAAGGTGAGGATGTTTATAAAATCGCGAACGATAACGCACATTCTTGGGTCGAAGTATACTTCCCTGGATACGGATGGATTCCATTTGAACCGACAAAAGGATTTACGAATCCCTATAATTTCACAAATAACACTCCTGCTCCTACTTTACAAAATAACGAAGTATATAATTCTAATAATGAACCAATACAACAACGAAACAATGAAGCAAAGCTCAAAAGTTTAATAGAAGATACAGAAGAAGCTTCTACTAAAAAGATTCCAAATTCTAAAAATGGATTTTCTTGGTGGTACGTATTCCTCTCTACAATACCGATTAGTATTATAGGATACATTCTATTCATCACTAGAATGAAATGGATTACGCTTTTTATCATTCATTTCTATAAATATCGAAAAGATGATGCCGTTTATACAAAAGCTTACGATTCTCTCCTAAAACAATTTGCGCGAATTGGTATACGACGAGATGAGAGTCAAACATTCCGAGAATATGCTCTCCATGTTGATACACTTTACAACTCGGCCGATATGCAACAACTTACTTTCAGTTATGAGAATGCTATGTATCAAAAAGGACAAGCCGCAGCAGAATGGAAAAAATCCGTACACTTATGGGAAGTGCTTATGAAAAAAGCTGCTTCTCCACCTAAATCAAATGACTTCCATTCAGCGATTTAATATTGACAATGTGAATGTAAATAAAATGCCTCAAAGAACAAAATAGTTCTTTAAGGCATTTTTTAATAAAGTGAAACTCCTAGTTATTCGCCAAGTACCTTCTCAATCTCAACCTCTAAATCCACCGGCTTCGTCTGCGGAGCAAAACGCCCTACTACTTTCCCGTCTTTTCCAATTAAAAACTTAGTAAAGTTCCATTTCACTGCTTTCATACCGAGTAAACCTGGTGCTTGTTCTGTCATGTATGTATACAGAGGATGAGCCTTATCACCTTTTACATCAATCTTTGCAAACATTGGGAAGTTTACGCCGTAGTTTAATTCACAAAAACTTGTAATATCTGCTTCTGTACCTGGTTCTTGTCCTCCGAATTGGTTACATGGGAAACCGAGTATTTCTAGCCCTTGTTCTTTATATTTATCATATACTTCTTGTAATCCTTTATATTGCGGTGTAAACCCGCATTTACTAGCTACATTTACAATAAGAAGTGCTTTTCCTTCGTAATCTTTTAACGATTTTTCTTCACCTGTAATTGTTTTAGCTGAAAAATCATAAATTGTCATTGTTCCTGCCCCTCTCTACACTATCATTCTATGTTTATACTATACTACATTCGTGAATATACGGCTCTTATTACGTATTTACACGCTAAAATGATAGCGCTTTATTTATATTTAAAAATTCGACACAATCTACTAGACTTTTATGATGGAAAGTTTTACAATTAAATTGTGAACAAAATGTGACAGTTTATATTCTATTATTATAGAAAAGGATGGTGTTCAATATGAAAACTGCACAACATGAAACGATTTCAAATCGCGAGTTTTATTTCGTACTATATATGATGTTATTGTATGTGATTGGCTGGGTAATCGATGTAAATGGTTTATTTTTAAGCTCCTACTTTAATTTAGCGGGAGAGATTATGCTTCCATTAGTTGGCGGCATTGTTGGACTATTCGTTATGTCTATTAATAAACAACAAAGACAATAAGAACATTACAAAAAGGCAGAAGACGAAACTTTCGTTTTCTGCCTTTTTGTATTTTTAGCTTATAATAGTTACATACCGTATATAAGGAGTGGTAAAGATGAAAAAAGTAGAACAATTATCTTCTCACCTATATCTGATTGATGATTTTGATTTACAACATAATGAACGAACTGGTACGTACGTTTTATTAGGTGATGATATTACTTTAATTGAAACTTGTGCAGCCCCTTCTCTTCCGTATATTTTAGACGGCTTACAACAATTACATATTGATTTAAACGAAGTTAAAAACATTATCGTTACACATGTTCATTTAGATCACGCCGGTGCTGCTGGTTTAATGATGGAAAAATGCCCAAATGCTACTTTATATGTGCATTCTCGCGGTGCTCGTCATATGATTGACCCAACAAAACTCATTTTAGGTGCAAAAGCTGTGTACAAAGAAGATTTCGATAAACTTTTTGATCCAATTCTTCCAATTGAAGAAGAACGTGTTCATATTGTACAACATGGTGATACGTTACAAATTGCAGAAGACCGCATCCTTACATTTTATGATACACCGGGACATGCAAAGCACCATATTAGCATTCACGATTCATTAACAAACGGCATTTTTACTGGCGATACAATTGGAATTTATTATAGAGAACTCGCAGACCTTGGTGTAGAACTGTATCTACCATCAACGTCCCCTTCACAATTCCAACCAGATGCGATGATTGCTTCTAAAAATCATATTCAAAGTATGAATGTAGATACTATTTATTTCGGCCATTACGGCGCATCATCCAATGTTACAGAAGTATATAAGCAACTAGAACATTGGTTACCTATTTTCGTTCATACTGGTAAAGAGGTCTTTGAAAAATATAATGATTTCGATGAGGCTACTAAAGCTTTGCAAACTGTATTAATAGATAAGGTCTCTTCTCACCTTACAAAGTTAAACGTTCCATCAGATCATTCCGTTTATAACATTTTACATCTAGATATAGAAATTAGTGCGATGGGCATTATAGATTATTTCACGAAGCAAGAAAAAGCAAACACCACTATTAAATAACCGTAAAAGAAGAGATATACAACAGTAGTTATTGTATATCTCTTCTTTTTTTGAATATATTTTGAGTAAAGGATGGTGGAATATAATGCAAAAAGTGATGCTATACCTCTGCTTTACATTATTTATCGTCTTATTATTATTTGTCGGAGTGAAAATTCAATTTTATTTAGATACAGACGCGCAAGTGAACTTTAACGTTTATCCAAGATTATTCTACTTTACACTCTTCCCTCTTATAGTCGGCATTTTATTACGATTCCTTCAATCTATTAATCGTGAAACAAGTAAACAAAACTGGCGCTTTCAACCGGATAAATTTATCGCCATTACTGTGCCTACACTATTCATTTCCTTTTCTCCAGCTCTACTCTTTTCACCAGTTGGTGCGTACCTACCTTATATAACTAATATTATTCTTATCAATACAACTTTTGTTACGATAATTAGTTTAATAGCTGGTTATTCCCTTTTAGATTGTTTTATACAAAAAGATACTGCAAATATGAAAAAATATAATTGAATACTCTATTTTATTTCAATAAAAAGGCTCTAAGCGAAAGCTTTGAGCTTTTTTTAATTATCTCACCTTTTCGTCTACATACTCCATAAACTGCTCCGCTTTCATAAACCTTTCTTTGTACGCCTCAGGTACTTCTTCTAGTTTTATTGCACCAGTTGATTTTGTCTTCACTCGTACGATTTCATGTGTCATTAAAGCTTCCATATAGCGATCAAACTCTTCTTGCGTTAATACTTCTCTACTTGATTTATGACCATTTAATTTATCAAAGTATGGTTGAAGGCCCATACTTACCTTTTTCATTTCTTCTCTTTTTGCTGGCGATAATGCATCATAATCAATATTGCCGTTCGAATCTCCGTACGCAAGCTTTGCATTTGTTAATTTCTTTAGTTCTTTTGTAAACACTTCATATTCTTTTGTACCCATTTCATCTTTCGCTTCTGATAACTTTGCACTAAAACGCATATACGCCTCTAATGTCATTGTTCCAGCGTGTTTTTTTAGGTTTTCAAAAGACCCGTATATACCATCTGCCATAATAGATTGATATGCAAAACCAGTTGTCGGGATTAAAAACGCTGCTGCAAGTACTCCTGCGATAAGGCGTTTCTTCTTCTTACTTCCCCCACGCTTCATTTTTATTTGAACGATTACTTTTTCTTTCAACTCCGGCGGCGCAACAATCCCCTTCGCTTCTTCTTGTATAGATTCTCGAACTCTACAATCTAAACTCATTTCACATTCCCTACCTCTCCTAAAAAGATTTCTTCTACTTGCTCTTTTTGACGTAGTTTCTTTAAGGCTGAATGAATTCTAGATTTCACAGTACCAATTGGAATATGTAATATTTCTGCTACTTCTTCTTGTGAGTAGTCGTGCAAGTATCTTAAAATAATAACTTGTTTCAATTTATACGGTAATTTATGAATAAGTTCGATTAGCTTTTGATTTGATATTTTACTTACAACATCGTTAGAAAAATCAATTTGTACCGGTTTTCTCTGCTCTTCTGCTTTTTTTATAATTCGTAGTCGCATCCACCTCTTTCTTCTATAAGAGTGAATTTGTTTAATTACAAGTCCAATTAGCCAAGGACGAAATGGCTTCTCGCTATCATACTTACGAAGCGATTCATATAGCTGTATGTATATTTCTTGAACGACATCATCTACATCCGTTTTATCATCTATTAAAAAATGTGCTGTTTTATATACTTCTTGAATCGTTACATCATACAATTCGCTATACGCTTCTTTATTTCCCGATAAAGTTAATTGGATTAAATCTGTATACACTGTTTCATCCTTCATATACCATCCCTCCTTTGTCTTACACTATATATTGGCAAGTAATCCATATTTCGTTCGATTTTTTCAAAAAAATTTTTTATATAGATTAATATAATGATTCAATATGTTCATAAGCTCCACTTATAATCACGCATAACTATTATATAATTTTCCAATTTCTAATGAAGACTTAAAATGATTTATATAGTCAAATTTAGGAGGATATATAATGAAAGCTATCATTTTAACGTCGTTCGGTGGTCCTGAAGTGATGAAATATACAGATGTGGATATTCCAGCTATTTCAAAAGATCAAGTTTTAATTCGTGTTGTTGCTACAAGTGTTAATTTTGCTGACATTAAATCACGTTATGGCAAAAAAGGAAATAAATCACTACCTTTTATTCCAGGGATAGATGCCGCTGGTATTGTAGAACGTGTCGGCTCTCATGTGAAAAATATTCACCCTGGCCAACGTGTCATTGCTTTTCCTCAAAATGGATCTTACGCAGAATACGTTGTTGCAAATGAAAACCTTACTTTTGTTTTACCTGATGAAGTCGATTTTCAAACTGCAGCTGCTTGTCCGATTGTATCTTTTACAAGCTATAATTTACTCGCAAATGTTGCAAGGCTTCAACAAGGCGAATCAGTACTCATTCATGCGGCTGCTGGCGGAATTGGCACTACTGCTATTCAACTTGCAAAACTATTAGGGGCTGGAAAAGTTATCGGTACTGTCGGAAGTGAAGCAAAAAAAGAAATTGCTTTAGATGCTGGGGCTGATTATGTATTTTGTCATCAAGATGAAGATTTTGTAGAGAAAGTCAATGAGCTAACATATGGAGAAGGAGTGAATATCATTTTGGACTCTATTTCTGGATCTGTTTCGGAAAGAAGTTTAAAATGTCTTGCTTATTACGGCCGCCTCATTCATTTCGGTAATGCAAGTGGTGAAATTGGCAATTTCCAAACGAAAGATTTACATGCCAGTTGCCGCTCTATACTCGGTTTTAGCTTTGGAACTACACGAAAAAAACGGCCTGAACTACTCCAAGAAACTGCAAATGAAGTTTTCCGTTATTTGCGTGACGGACGTTTGCAAATCAAGGCTACGAAATCTTTTCCACTTCAAGATGCAGGGAAAGCACATGAATGGGTCGAAAGTAGAAAAAGTACAGGGAAAGTAATACTAACTGTTCAGTCCTCCTCCTGAAATGAATACTTGAAACCGAGGTGTCATTCATGGGATCACGAATTATGCATGCTATTATCGCTAACGGTATTGCCGAAAAACTATGTATTCAAGATAGAACTTCTTTCATACTCGGAGGTGTAGCACCTGATGCGGTCCATTCAGCAGAAGAAAAAGGAACTTCACACTTTTACGCTGGCACAACGAAAAATTATACGAGAAGGATAGCTTTTAATTCTTTTTTTCAAAAATATAAAGCTCAAATGGATTCCCCTTTTCTCTTAGGCTATTACACTCACCTCATTGCTGATGATAATTGGCTAAGCGGCTTTTTTCTTCCTTGGTTAAAAAATAGAATAGAAAATGATGAAACGATCGCACCTATGTACTATAACGATTTTAAATTGTTAAATGCAAAGTTGCTTCATCATTACGATAAAGAACAACAGCTCTTCTCGCTTCTCAATCAAGATGCTCACATTGTCGATATTGAAGAGGTTTCTAAAGAAAATGTTTCAGAATTTCGAAAATATCTTTTTGAAGATATGTTGTATCCAGAGCAACATTTGCATGAAGACTTACAGGTGTTTACGTTTAATCAAATTGTCGGTTATATGGAAACCGCTATTGAAAAAGGAACATTTTTTATTAAACAACTCTCTCATGATAAATTCATTTCAAAGATTTAATCCCCCTCAATATGTTTGAGGGGGATTTTCACATAACAATATTATTATTGGTTCTTTTCCATAACCGCAAAATAATTCCCTTCACTATCAGCAAAGTTAAATACTTTACCAGAAGGCATAGTTACCATTTCTCCAACAGTAACATTTTTATTTGTTAAATCTGTATATAATTGATCAAGATTTTCTGAGAAGAACATTAAAGATGGTATACCAAGATTCAATTCTGGGCTCATTTTAGAAATCACTTCTTTATTATGTAGTATAATGCTCGTTTCAGCACCGTTAGTCGGAGCGATTTCAATCCATCTCATTCCTTGTTTGTTATCTTCCTCTGCTACTACATGAAACCCTATCTTTTCCGTCCAAAAATTGACTGCCTCATCTTGATTATTTACATATAACATAATTTGTCCTACTTTATGGATCACTGCATTTCCCCCTAATGATTTTTATATTCTATGTAGCTTTCTACAGATACTGTTATTATTCCTTTTTCATTTAATGACAAACAAAAAAGACGTAACTACAAATAGTTACGCCTTCCCCATTCTTTATCTAGGCTTTTTCTTCCCAGTAAATGCTGGTTTCTTTTTCTTTGGTGCTTTCGGTTTTGTTTCTACAAATGATCCTTTGAACATTTCTTGCTTCGTAAATACGATACCTAGTTTTTTCGCAAATTGTAGTAATTTACGCTCTTCTTGCGGTGTTACAAGAGATACAACAGTTCCTTCTTTACCCATACGTCCAGTACGTCCTGAGCGGTGAATATATTGGTCTACTGTGTCTGGTAATTCCAAGTGAATTACATGTGTTAAATCGTCAATATCGATACCGCGTGCTGCAATATCAGTAGCAAGTAAAATTTCTAATTTTCCTCCGCGGAAAGCACGCATCGTCGCTTCACGCTCTTGTTTACTTGCTTCTGCATGAAGAGCCGCTGCTTTCATTTTACGGAATTTCAATTTCTCAGTAATTTCGTCTAAACGGAATGGGTCGTTTAAGAAAGCAACTGCTTTTACATCACCCATATGCATAATTCTTCTTACGTAATCATTTTTCTCGCGTCGCTCACAAATGATATACGTATGCTCAACTAAGCTTTTTGATTCTGCACGTGTTACACGTACTAATTGTGGTTCAACTGCTAAATCACGCGCCGCATCTTCTGCTGCTTTTGTCATTGTAGCCGAGAAGAATACTAATTGACGATCGCGCATCGTAGATTTAATTACATCTTGTACAGCGCCCATCATCTTTTGTTTTACAATTTGATCAAACTCATCAAATACAATTGTTTTCACTTCATGCATTTTTAGCTTTTTCATACGAATTAATTCTAAAATACGTCCCGGTGAACCGACAATCACTCTCGGGTGTTTCTTTAATTTTTCAACTTGGCGCTTAATATCTGCACCACCAATTAAAGATGCACCTGAGATCTCAGTTCCTGCTGTAAACTTTTGAACCTCTTCATGAATTTGCATGACAAGTTCACGTGTTGGTGCTAAAACAACAACTTGTGGCTGTTTTACTTCAGGATTAATTTTATGTAAAAGGGGTAATAAGTACGCTAATGTTTTTCCTGTTCCAGTTGGAGATTCAGCTATAACGTCTTGTCCTTCTAAAATAGTTGGAATCGCTTGTTTTTGAATTTCAGTTAACTCTTTAAAACCAGCCTTCTCCCAAGCTTGTTGTAAAAATGGTTGCATATCTTTTATCATTTGTTTTTCTCCTTTATCTCTATTTTTGAAGAAAATGTTGTATTGTTCGCACCGTTTCTATCATGTGTGAAATAACAGCTATTAAATCATCAACATGGTCTTCTGTAATCGCTTTTTGAAATAGAACCTCTACCTTATTATGATATGAAATCGCTTGCTTATTATATTCGTATGAAAGTTTTTGCGTAATCATTCTTTCTTTTCCCCATATAGAATGCATGAAAGTTTCAATTTCTTCGCACATTACTTCTGGTTTTTCTATCGGGAATGAAAATGCTAATTTCATTTCACAACCTGGTGTAAATTGTGGTACTTCTAATATTTCACCAGACAAGTTCTTTGCATCTACAGATAGTGAAAATGTTGCTTCTACTAACGGTTCGAATGGTTCTGTTAATTGAAATGAAATATGATATATACGACTTAATGAAGCAAGGTCCATCATATCTTTTCGATCAGTTACAAGAATATCTCCATGTAAATCAAAATCATAAACAGCGCCTTCTACGATTACTTTTAAATTATCAAAAGCAGTTGGATCAAACATAATTTCCTCCAAAAAACAGGCGCCTTTCGATGGAAAGGCGCCACTTGATGTATATATAGTTTACAGATAAACGAGATGAATTACAACCTTTTAGAATAAACCTACTGCTTTTCCATCTTCATTTACATCCATTTGTAGTGCTGCTGGTTGTTTTGGAAGGCCTGGCATTGTTAACATTGTCCCTGTTAACGCAACGATAAAGCCTGCACCAATAGATGGTTTTAGCTCACGAATTGTAACGATAAAGTCAGATGGACGACCTAATTTCGTTGCATCGTCAGAAAGAGAGTATTGTGTTTTCGCCATACAAATTGGTAGGTTACTCCAACCTTCGCCTTCATATTGAGCTAATTGCTTACGTGCTTTCGGAGCAAATTCAATATCTTTTGCGCCGTACACTTTTTGAGCAATTGTACGAATTTTCTCTTCTAATGGTAATTCTAATTCATAAAGTGGTGCGTAGTTGTTTTCACCTTTTTCAATTTCTTTTAACACTTTTTCAGCAAGGTCAACTCCGCCTTGGCCACCTTTCTCCCAAACTTCTGTTAAGGATACCGCATAGCCACGCTCATTACACCATTCTTGTAAGTATGCAACTTCTGCATCTGTATCTGTAATGAATTTATTAATTGCAATTACGAAAGGCACACCGAAGCTTTGAATTGTTTCAACGTGCTTCTGTAAGTTCTCCATACCTTTTGCTAATGCATCTACATTTTCTTCTTTTAATTGATCTTTTGCTACGCCACCATGCATTTTAAGCGCACGAATCGTCGCAACAATAACAACTGCTTCTGGTTTAATGCCAGCTGCACGAGCTTTAATATCTAAAAACTTCTCAGCACCTAAATCTGCACCAAATCCAGCTTCTGTAATAACATAATCACCTAATTTTGCTGCCATTGTTGTAGCGATAACACTGTTACAACCGTGAGCGATATTCGCAAATGGTCCGCCATGAATGATAGCTGGTGTATTTTCTAACGTTTGCACTAAGTTTGGCTTTAATGCATCTTTTAATAATAATGTTAACGCACCTTCTACACCTAAATCTTTAACCGTTACAGGTTGATTTGCAAAGTTATAAGCAACTACGATGCGCGATAGACGTGCTTTTAAATCTTGAATATCTGTTGCAAGGCAGAATACGGCCATAATTTCAGATGCTACTGTAATATCAAAACCATCTTCACGTGGTACACCTTGAACCGGTCCACCAAGACCAATTACTACGTTACGTAGGGCACGATCATTTAAGTCAACACATCGTTTCCAAACGATTTTACGCGTATCAATTCCAAGTGTATTTCCTTGTTGGATATGATTATCAATAAACGCCGCTAACGCGTTATTAGCAGTTGTGATCGCATGGATATCTCCAGTAAAGTGAAGGTTAATGTCTTCCATTGGTACAACCTGTGAAAATCCACCACCTGCTGCTCCGCCTTTTAGCCCCATCGTTGGTCCAAGAGATGGTTCGCGAAGTGCAATTACTGTTTTCTTACCAATTTTATTAAAAGCTTGACCTAAACCAACTGTTACTGTTGATTTACCTTCTCCAGCTGGAGTTGGGTTAATCGCTGTTACTAAAACAACTTTACCGTCTTTCTCATTCTGTAAGCGCTTAAAAATATCAAGAGATAACTTACCTTTATAATGACCGTATGGCTCTAATTCATCTTCTAAAATATTTAATTCAGCTGCAATTTCTTGAATCTTCTTCATACTTGCTTCTTGTGCGATTTCAATGTCGGATTTAACTGTTGTAGTAGTTGTCATATACCCTAGTCCCCCTTTAATTGGTTCTGATGATATTGTATCAGTTTTTTGTATTTTCTGCACTTATTTACCTCCTAAAAATTCTTTCATTTCTTTATGCTTTTTTAACATAAATACCCATAAGAACGTTAACGATTGTTGTAACTCTGTAGATAGTTGACCTAACATCTTCTCATTTACTCCGCGCTTATATACACCGATACCATCTACAACTTTAAAACCTTGTTCTTTTGCTAACTGTTCAAATTCCCAAGGCATCATCGTATTACATACAACGTCTTTGCCGTATAAACGAGGATAACTGTTCTCTCTTGGCTTTGCTGTCGGCCCTAAAATTGCAATACATGCATACCCATCACTTTTTAGAACACGCTTTATCTCATTTAATGCTCGTAATGGCTCCTCGGTCCATTCTAAAGAATTAATTGCCATAATTGCTTCAAATTGTTCATTTTCGAACGGTAAGGAAGAAAGATCTCCTTTTATAAAGGATAAATCCGGTCCCTCTCCGCGCTCCTTCCCTTTTTGAATCATCACTTCTGATAAATCTACTCCAACTGCTTTATAGCCCGCGCGACTTAATTTATATGTACCGTATCCATCTCCACAACCAACGTCAAGCACCTTGGCTTCTTTCTTCACATATTGTTCAAAAAATGGAATAATCGTACTCCTACTCCCACTATCCCACATCTCCTGACTATTTTGATTCCAAAACTCTGCACTACTATCCCATTTCTTCTCTGCTGATTCATGCCAATTAAATTTCGTCATACATTCCCCTACCTTCACGCTTTATCACTCATTTCATTCTACATCATTTTCCAAAATTCCTGTTTTATCTTCATTAGGAAATGTACATGCTAATAAAGGAATCTTTATTCTCCAATTTTTGCTTTACTTGGGTTTAACTCATACTCATGTTCTTCTCTTTATGAAAGATACTATAAGTACACCCAATTGAAAGAGAGGGATGTACATGCGAAGAAAGAGAAATCATCATTTTAAAAGTGGTGAAAAAAACGAAGAGTATGCAGCTGAAATATCACCAGCTGGCATTCCAATTAGACATAAACGTAAAGAAATTGCAAATGAAATAGAAGGTACAAATACCGGTGCAATGATAGGCTATGTCGCTTTATTTCTTTCGCTTTTCTCCATTGCATTTTATCCGGTTACACTCGGTTCTCTTGCGATTTTAGTTGGCTTATTAGCTGTCAATTTTGGAGCAAGAACACTTGGATATACAGCAATTGGTTTTGGTAGTTTTTCTGTTTTATTTACTTTACTTTATCCGCTTGCTTTGTCAGCGTTTTAAAAAAACACACCAAGTTATACTTGGTGTGTTCATTCGTGATACAACATAATATGACCGCATCCACAACAATGCTTCGCTGTAATTTCTTGAAACACTGGATAATTTTCTTCATCCCGATGCTCAATAAATACCTTTTCAAATCGATACATATTTGGCGCATATGCCCAATCTTGTTTCGTACGTGCGTATAATGTAGAAGAGAAAAACTCCTCACCGCCACAAACAATACATTCCTTCTTCATCAATATCCCTCCTATGCTTGTCTTACTTCATCTATATGAACATAAGCATAAAAAAAAGACCTTCTATTACTAGAAAGTCTTCTCTGAAACAAAAAGAAATGTACCAAACATTCCTACCCCGCTATATTCTTTTGTAACATCAGCTTCTGTTTTAAATGTTTGCTTTACAGTCATAAAGAATACACCATTTCGTGCATCTGTACTTTCAAATTTTAGTTTTTCTTTTTTACCATCTACATTTTGTGTGCATTCAAAACTACCCTCGTCACATTTCAATGCATACTTATCTTCTAGATACAATTTAAAATCTGATTCTTTCGGACAAGTGATAAGTAAAATTGCCACAAGAATAATACTTACAATACCCACAATTGTATAATATTTCTTCATTTGTACTCCTTTCAAAAGACAAGAAAACTTGACTGCATGCGCCAAGTTTTCTTAGTCCACAACCCATTGCCACTCTTGTTCTTTCTTATCAAAAATAAGCCAACCAGTCTCTGTTGCTTCTTCTTTCAATTCATCGATATTATCTAGTACCTCATCCGTACTTTCATACGAACCAACTACATATACCGGAATTTCAAGACCCCTTCTTGACTCAATTTTCCCTGCCAGATCAATATAAAGACCATCTTCCATTAATGGAAGAAGCCCCATAATCACTTCTTTTGAAATTGCTGGGAAAATTTTTGATTTTTGGAAGAAAGAAAAACGTTTCTTACCGAAAGCACCGAGTTTATAAGGAATAACTTTACTTAACATTCCTACAAAATCGGCAATTCTACGATAATACACTTTGTTGTACCATCCGTCATCATGTGAAAAATAAACAAATCTATTTTTCAATAACGGAAAGAACGTTCTTGCAAGTGGTTCTTTTTTGTGAGCCAAATATAAAAGCTCTGCAATTTCTTTTGGCTCTAGTTCATCTAAATCGCTTGCATCATCAAAATCTACCCAACAAAATTCATCAAATTCATCAATCTCTGCTTGAATTAACTTATGTATATTTTCTTCCTCAACATATTCAAATAAAGTATGATAATGAAAATCTGTCCATTCAAAATTATGCTTTAAAAGCAACACTTGATGAAGCGGTGAAGGGATGTTACTTGCAAACTCTTTAAACGTAATTCCTGATGTAATAAAACAATGACCTCGACGATTACCATTAATATATATCATATTCTTTACTTGGTCAGATCCTCCAGACAAAGCACCTAGCCACCTTCGTTTTATATGTTTCAATTCTATAGCATATTTTAACATGAAAAATTTTAGAAACATAGAAAAAACTTCAAAAACTATTTACAATTTCATGTGTTTTATTACACAGTGATTACAAGAAAAAACACCTGCTCGTAAGCAGGCGTTTTTAAAGGATTTCATCTGGGTTTTGAGGATGATGATTTCCCTCTTTCTTTTCATCTTTTTGGAACATCGATTGAATTTTATCAATTGTTTGTGGAGCTAATTCAATCATTTTTTCTGCTAAATGTGTCGCATTTTGTAAATGAAGAATATTTACTCCATCTTTATTCACCACAAGAAATGCTACTGGCGTAATAGAAACACCCCCTGCGCTACCGCCACCAAATGCAGGGTTACCGTTCGCTCTTTGTCCATCATTCGTTTGGAAGTCAGAACCTCCTGCTCCAAAACCGAACGCTACTTTAGAAACCGTTAACACTACACCACCGTCAGCCGTTTGAACAGGCTCTCCAACAATCGTATTTACATCAACCATTTCTTTTAAATTTTCCATTGCCGCTTTCATTAACCCTTGAATTGGATGATCCACCGTTCATAACCTCCTTTGTCATATCTTTCCTAGTTTTTCCGAAAGTTTGTGAACTAAACATAAAATTTTATATTGATTTCAAAAAACTTAAGTTGTAATATTTAGAAAAATAAAAAAAGAGGTCGATTCGTTATGATGCGAAAATTAACAAAGAAAGATCATGAACAAGTATTCGCTTATCTAAAAGAAGAAGCAGCCCTTAACTTGTTTATTATTGGAGATATTGAAGCTTTCGGTTATGACACAGATTTTCAAGAATTATGGGGCGTATTTAAAGAGAATGGGACATTAAAATCAATTCTACTCCGATTCCACGATTCATTTATACCCTATAGTAAAGAAGAACTTGTTACCACTGATTATGAGACACTTCTTTCCCCATATAAGCCGCTTAAACTCTCTGGTAAGTCAACTATTGTAGAAAGGTTTGAAACTGCTCCCAGTCTACAATTAGGCTCCAAAAATGAAATGTATTTTTGCGAATGTATAGATGCCGACAACTTGCCTAGTACGCCTGCCCAAGAAACAATTAAACTTGCCACACTAGATGATGTAGAGCGAATTATGCAATTAAGAAGTAGCATCGATGAATTCCCGACTGCTCATGAATCAGAAAAAATTTTAAGGCAAGCTCTCGAAACAAATACAGGACGTACATATTATATTGAAAAAGACGGTGCAATCATCGCATCCGCCTCTACTTCCGCTGAAAATTCATTATCTGCAATGGTTGTTGGCGTATGTACACACCCGAATTACCGCGGAAATGGATTTGCTTCACTCATATTACAAAAAATGATTCAAGACTTTACGAAAGAAGGCCGAACACTTTGCCTGTTTTATAACAATCCAGCTGCTGGACGAATTTATAAACGTCTAGGGTTTAAAGACATCGGGATGTGGACGATGTATCGATAATAATAAAAAGCCGATTTAAAATCGGCTTTTATACATATTGTGCTATTCCAGCTTCAAAAGCTTTCTTATCATTATTTTGACCTATTTCATTTATATAAACAGAATTTATTTGCAATTCAGGATACAACCTTTGTAAATACGCAACATACTCATTTTCTTTTCTCATTCTTTCTCTTCTCCCGTTCAAACTATTATTCTCACTTCAAAGTCATAATGACCTGTCTTTCAACAAAACCAAACTCTTCGTACATCTCTTTTGCAAAATTTCCAGCAAATACATTCAAACGAATTTCTGAATAATTCTTTTGTAATTCCTTAATACCAGCCTCTATTAACTTTCTTGACAATCCTTTCCCGCGGTACTCTGGAAAAACATACAATTCGTATATAAACCCTAGTTTTTCATGAGAAAAATAGTCCGTATTTTCCCCTATTAATATCCAACCCATTACAACGTTTTCTTCTTTAACGACTAAATAATACGCTCCCTTTTCTACAATCGGCCTTGTAATTTCAATCGCTTTCTCTGTATTTAAACGACAATTTCCCCTCGTACCTTCAAAAAGCGATTGAGCTGCATATTGTATTATTTCGTCCGTTTCTTCCCGATTTGCCTTTTCTATCATTTTTTACAACTCTCCTCTTTAATAGGCATTAATATCGCTCGTTCAAGATCCTCCGCTTCCATAACAATTGCCATCAATCCCTTTTCTGTACTCGTTTCATGAAATTCACCCTTCTCCCAAAACACAGCTTGTCCCGCTTCCACCTTCACTTTTTCTTTATTTGCCCCGCATACATATCCTTCTCCGTCCACAATAAGAAGCAGTTGCGATACAACTGCTTCATGATATCCAATTATTCCATTCTCTTTTAAATGCATAGCACCGATATGTATATTCCCTTGATGATTCACTATTTTCGACATTATGAAATTAGATTGAAATGCTGTAATTTGCTTTCCTACTTTTTCACTAAAATCAAAGATTTTCACTTCTAGTCCTCCTTATATGTATAAAACCATCCTTACTGTCTGCATCATATGTCCTTCAAAATCTTCTTCAAATTCCTCTAATTGTGCAAAACCTTTCGCTTCATAAAACCGTTTTCCTTTTTCATTCGCTGCTTCTACATGAATGTATAGTTTCCGAATTCCTTTTAATACTGTTAACCCTTTTTGTAATAAAGCACTTCCTATCCCTTTCCCTTGTTGATCTGGTAACAAATAAATTGCTCCTAATTCTGCTTCGTTTTGCAGTCTAACAGGTGAAAAATTTGCAAAGCCAATGACTTCTCCCTCTTCTTCTGCAACGAATAAATGTGTATTCTCAAGACGATATTTCATTTTTTCATCAGAATAAGCCTCGTCTAAAAAACTGTCTTGAATCTCTCTCGGAATAATGCCTTCGTATGTATCATGCCAAGCTATTTTCGCTACTGATTGTACAGCATGAATATCTTCCTGCTTCATTTCTCTAATTACATATGTCATCTCGATGTCTCCATTCTCTTTAAATTATATTCTGCTAATATACGAGAAGAAATGGCAGAACCATTTTCATAATTCACCTTTATTAATTTTAATTTCTCAATTGAAGCTGTTGCATGATCAAATTTTTCATAAATATATTCCATTACACGTAAAAACTGATTTGTATGTAATCTATTTGCAATCGTACAATGCGGAACCCACTTTCCCGGTACGTAATATGAATTTGGGTTGTCATGAAAATTGTTAAAATAATCATGATAAGAATGATGAAATTTTAACAATGCATCAGTAACAGTCGGTGCTAGAAAGACTGTTCCGTTAGTAGGAAAAACTCCAACAGAAGGAAAAGTTATTGGGTCCATATTTTCTTGCATAACTACAAACTCCCCTAATTTCTCCTTATACAAATGAACATTTAACTCATTATAATCAGCTAACGTAATATGAGGTTATGCTCCGGCTAATTGATTTGTGCCAATGATATTTGTTAATTCATTTTGCAATTCTGTAATTTTATTAGTAAATACACGATCAAATGTAGCAATAATAGCGTACATATCCCTTCACCCCTTTGTTACACATAGCGCTTCCCATTCTTCACGAATCATCCCCATTCGAATAGAATCATAGTACGTTCCGTTATAATAACGGCATTTGCGCATTCTACCTTCTAAAGTCATTCCTATTTTCTCCGCTACTTTCATCATTCGTTCATTACCAGACCAAGTCGTGAGCCCTACTCTACCAATCTCCATCTTTTTAAATAGTAAATCCCGATATAACGTTAACGCTTCTGTACCGTAGCCGCCATTCCAGTAAGCCGGATTATAAATGACAATTCCCATCTCCAACCAACGCGTCGGTTTATACTCCCAATAAAATCCGACCGTCCCTATAACTTGACCGTTATGTTCTATAATTAAATTGGATAGCGGTTCTTCTTTTAAACAAGTTTGCATCTTTTCCTTATAGGCTGAGTATTCTTGCATCGAAAACGGAAAATACGGTGCGTCCCATTTTTTCCATTCTGGATTTTCTTCTTTAAATATGAGATTCCATAATGTTTTTATATCTGATTCTTCAATTGTACGAATTGTTACTCTATCCCCTTTTATGATTACGCTTTTCATAATTTCCTCCTACACTCCTCTTTATTTCATATATAATTATAATGTTTTTTCTGAAAAATCAAAACAGATATCGTTTATTATATTGTATAATTTTGTTATAAGATACCAATTATTCATGTAGAAAGCTGGTGATTCAATGAATAATCGATTTAGTATTACTTTATTTCTCACTATTGTTACGACAAATATTATTCTCTATTTCTTCTTACCATCAAATATTGTTACGAAATGGGACTTCAATGGAACGCCTACATCAACAATGGATAAAGCTACTTTTGTTATCGTAAATATAATTATATGTTCCTTCGTATTTTTTTTATTTTTAGCTTTATCTAAAGCAGCGAGTAACCAGAAATTTCTCCATTTGATCAGCAACGCAATGTTACTATTCTTATTTTTTGTCGATATTGTCATTGCCCTTATCGCTCTTGGCTTTTCACTTCCTCTTGATTATTTCATATTTATAGCATTAGGGCTTTTATTTATATTACTAGGTTATTTCAGCTCCAAAATTGATACGAGTAAATCAACCGTTTCATTGGAATGGAATGATAAGCACCTTGAAAAAAGAGCTTCAAATATTTGTAGTATTTCAATGATGATAGCAGGTATTTTTCTAGTGGGGCTTCCATTTATCGTTTCTCCTCCATATAGAGGTTATGCTATACTAACAATTATTTTAGGAATGACGCTTGTCATTTTACCGAGTACGATTTATTTACTTATTAAAGATAGCAAGCAATCTACTTCTTAAAAAAAATAGGAGGTTACATCCCTCCTATTTCAGCTAAATATTTTCTTTTTCGTCTTTTCTATCTCAACTAAAATCCCTTTCTCTATCCAGCCTTCTACTCCATCTTTTTTAATTAAATCATATCCTGAGCAGCTACCATCAATGAGAGAAACAATATCCCCTTTTTTTACGCTTATTTGCGCACAAGATATATCCGTTTTCACTGTGTATTCACCTGAATCAAGTTGCCTAATATATTCATCTTTCACATAAAGTAATGTATTCGTTTCCCTTTGCCTGCATATTGTGTAATCTTGCTTCTTCTCAATAGGCTCTATGTAATAATGTGGATAGGTAACCCCGCCCTGCATTGTTGCATCGGCATGAAAATCTGCTATTACTTCATATTCTGGAAAACAGTCTACATATATATAAGAAAACTTATCACCTGTTGGTTTCCTCTGAATGATAAATGCATTTAATTGCCCTGCCTCTTTAATCGTATTTCCGCCGTCAATTGCAATAATCTTTTTTTCCTTATCAATAACAGGATTGTTAGATGGTGCCTTCTTTGAATAGTTTACAACAGGCCAATGACCGACAACTACATACTTATTTGCTTTATGTGATTGATTGAAAAACTCCGGCATTGCTATCGCATTTTTTCGTTCTGTCTCTTTCCAATCTTCTCTATCTTCAAGGCCAGCATGTACAAAGATATAATCCTCCGTTTCAATCGCTGTTGGTAATTCTGTTAGCCACTTTATTTCTTTTGAGAAATGGCTCATTAATTTTGTTTTCAATTCACGGATATCACTTTCTTTATGAACGTTAATATTCAATTGCGCTAGCCATTCATTAAAAATTGTATTTTTTCGCGTACACAAATAATTTATTAAAGCAGGATTTTCATTTACAAGTGCTTCAACTACAACTTCACAATTCCCTTCTATTACATACACATTTGGCTTACTAACTACTAGATCCATCACATAGTTTACGACGCCAATACTATTTCTTCCTTTCTCACAAAGATCGCCATTAATAATTAAATAATCTTCATCTTGAAAATTAACTTTATGTAGTAGTTCCTTAAAAAGATCTAATTCTCCATGAATATCAGAAATAATGATGACTCTTACATCATTTGGTATAGATAATTTCTTTATTTTCTCCAAGTATAAACGCCCCTAACATTCTCTAAATTCAAGATTCCATTTTAAATTTCTAATATTCGACAAATCATATCGCTAGACCTGTCCCTAGCTCAAATCTGAAAAAGAAAATAGGTTCCATATATTTTTACACACGGAACCTACTTAGTATTATAACTCTTTATAAAAAGAATAGCTTACCTTATTAAAGCCCTCTCTTTCATAAAAACGATGTGCATCAATTCTTGGAAATGCAGATGTAAGTACGATAGAACTGCACCCTTCTTCTTTCCCCCATTTTTCTACATATGACAGCAGAACATTACCATACCCTTTTGATCTGTGAGCTTCCGCGGTTACAAGGTCATACACAAAAACATGTTTCTCATTATAAAAATTCGTACAAATCGCTACACCAGCTAGACTAACAACTTCATTCTCTTCGTTACGCAGCGAAAATAGTTTATAATTTTCTTCTTTCATTTTTTGAAATAAAGAACTTGCTTCTTCTCTTGAAAGTTTTGTTCGCAGCTGCTGTAATACGGGAAATACTTCATGTAAATCTGCCTCTGTTACTACTTCTTTAATATTCATTATGATTCTCTCCTTACTATTTATAAAATTTTCTAAATGTTATATCATCATTATAGAAAGCGACTGCCCTTAGTTTAAGTGACAGTTCTATTCTTTTTTATAAGGCCAGTATAAAAAGGAGCGTCTACAAATGGATCTGACTATCCCATTAGTGTTACAAAATAAAACACCTATTTACTTACAAATTTACGAATATATGAAACGAGAAATCTCTCATGGATCACTACGTGCCGGTACACGTCTTCCTTCTCACAGAAATTTAGCTATGCAACTTAATGTAAGCCGTATTACAGTTGAATCCGCTTATCAACAATTACTAGCTGAAGGTTACGTAGAAAGCAAACCGAAACGCGGGATTTTTGTTGCGGAAGTAGATATTGATGTCATTCAAAAGAAACAACAAATTGCGTCAAGCAGTACTAACAATAAAGAAAAAGAACAATATGATTATGATTGTAGTCAAGGACTTATTGATCAAAAAGCTTTTCCGATAACAAACTGGAAAAGAGCGTTACACGAAACTTTATTTCAGTATGAAAATGAATTATTTGCTAAAGAAGATCCACAAGGTGAGCTCGTTCTACGAGAACATATTTCAAAGTATTTATATCATGCTCGCGGGGTACATTCTTCACCTGATCAAATTATTATTGGAGCAGGTACGCAGCCTCTTCTTTGGCTACTCCTTCAACTACTTGGTTCAAAAAAAGAATACGGAATCGAAAATCCTGGATTTCACCGTATACCTGCTATGATTCAAAGTTGTGGCCTTCCTGTTCACCCGATCCCTTTAGACGATAAAGGGATTCATATTTCCGCTTTACGTGAATCCGGTTCCAATGTGGCATATGTCACTCCATCTCACCAATTTCCACTCGGAATCATTATGCCATTATCTAGAAGACTCGAGTTATTAAAATGGGCGAATGATTGTAATGGTTATATTATTGAAGATGATTACGACGGGGAATTTCGCTATATAGGAAAACCTATTCCTTCTTTACAAGGGCTAGATTCAAATGAACGTGTTATTTATATGGGAACTTTCTCGAAATCTTTTTTACCTTCTTTACGAATGGGATATATCGTTTTACCACCTCATCTTTTAAAAGTCTATAAAGAACTTGGTGGTATGTTTAAACAAACTGTCTCTACAATGCAACAACTTACCTTCGCCACCTTTATTCAAAATGGGGATTGGGAACGTCATATTAACCGAAGTCGTACGTTATATAAAAGAAAACATATTTCTTTAATTAAATCTATTAAAAGCGAAATGGGAAATAACGTGCATATACTCGGTGAACAATCCGGGCTTCATATTGTACTTCACGTTCATAACGGGATGAATGAACAAGAACTTATTCATGCAGCTGCAAAAGAACGTATTAAGTTATACCCTCTCTCCACATATGATTCTGTTTATAATGTGAGGGAGGAGTCATATGTATTGCTCGGTTTTGGCAGTATTCGAGAGGAATGTATTGAAACTGTTGTCAAATTACTGAAAAAAGCGTGGTTCCCTAAATAAAAATAGCTCCACGCAAGTTATACTTACGTGGAGCTATTTTTATGCACTATTTTTCTGATCTCATTGCCCTTCCCGGACGTTTGACACCAGTTGTTTCTGTTGAATAGGAAGCTTCAATAATAGCAGTTGGATCTACAGAGAGAACGAGATCTTTCATTTTCGGATAAATGAAACGGTTTGTAATACAATAAATGATTCTCTTATGTTCTCCTAAAAAACCACCTTCTCCATGTAGATACGTAACAGATAATTGCAATTCTTTCATAAGTAGATCGCCTATTTCTTTATTTTTAGCAGAAATTATCATGACGCTCTTACCTTGATTAATACCATCTAATATGAAATCAATCATCTTCGTAACAATATAGAAAATTGCTAATGAGAACATCGCTTGTTCAATTGAAAACAAAATGGCAACAAAGATGAAAATAACCGCATTTACAGCAAGTAAAAATGTACTAATCGGCACTTTAAAATGTTTATTCATCCAAACAGCTAACATTTCTGATCCATCAATTGCTCCGCCCATTTTTACTACAATTCCTACACCAACACCAAATAGAACTCCTCCATAAAGAACAATTAACAATTCAGAAGTTGTAATTGCTGGAAATGGTTTCAAATAAATCAATCCGAGTGTTGTCACAACATTAGCATAGGATGTACGAATAAAGAACTTCTTTCCCATTACTTTTGCAGTAAATAATAAAATTGGGATATTAATTCCTAAGAACACTCCATAAAGCGGTAATCCAGCAACTTTATTCGCCATAATAGCAATGGCCGTTACCCCGCCATCTACTAATCCGTTAGGTGCTAAAATAAGCTCTAATGAACCCGCTACAATAATCGATCCAATTGTTAATAATATGTATTCAAATACTTTCTTCATTCATTACCCCCAAAACTTATATATTTTCTTAGTATTATTTTAACGTAATTTCTCTACTAATACAAAGATATCAGTTTATATACACAAAAGTTTCACCTTTATAGTGATTTTTATGTAATTTTTTATTGAAGCACACTTACCCATTGTAGTAAGTGTGCCTCAAACATTTATTTAAGTTTCAAGTACGAATTCATTTTCATTTTAAATATTTCATCAACTGCCCTTTTATATCCACCAGCATTTCGAAGTGATGCTCCAACTTTACGACTATTTTCCTTAAATGTTACATCATACATTACTTTCTTTACAGTCTCACGTAACAATTCAGAAGTTAATTCTTTACGGTTAAGTCTTATTCCTGCCCCTACTTCATTCACTCGTTTCGCAACTAAAGGCTGATCTCCTGTTACCGGAATTACAACTAACGGGACACCGTAATAGAGTGCTTCACTCGAACTATTCATACCACCGTGTGTCACGAATACATCAGCATGCTGTAATACTTCTAATTGTGGCACATAATTATACAACTTAAAGTTATCCGGAATGTTTTCAAATTGACTTATATTTATCTTCTTACCAACAACTAATACAACTGTCGCTTCTACATCTTTAAAAGCTTCAAAACATTTTTCATATAGCTCAGGTTGTTCATTAAAAACGGTTCCCATAGAAATGAAAATCAATTTTTCACCTTTTAAATCTTCCATAGGAAAGCTATCTACTTCTTTTCGAGTAGCAATTGATGAACCGACAAACTTATACGATTCATCGAATACATCTGAACGCGGCTGATATTCCTTTGAAGTATACACAATCGTAATATCACCAGGATGATTCATAATATCATACATACTATTACACTTCATTCCATACTTCCTATTCCACTTTTCTATTCCCGCTAAACAAGATTGATATAATGGATTCGTTTCATCTACTTCTCTCGATTCTTGTTCATCGTTAAAAGTAATGTACTGATTAAAAGCAAACGTTGTACAAGACGAAACGCTAGGTAATTGTAAAACATTCGCTATAATACGTCCTACTGGAAAATGATTATCGTATAGTAAGTAATCGTACTGTTCTCCTTTTGTTTCTTCTACAATTTGGGTAACAATACGCTCTGATGCTCCAATCATATGAGATAGCATCGTCAAAGGACTCCCACCTTCATTTACTCGCTCCATAATATTAATTTGAGAGAGAAAATTCTCAAACTCTCGGAATTCTGCACCTGTTGCTTCAATCTTCTTTCTAAAATCTTCAATACAATACGAAACAACTGTCTCCCCTCGCCGAATTAACTCACTTACAATAGCTAAAGTCGGATTTATATGACCTTCTCCAGGGAAATTTATTACGAGTACGTTTGCCATCATATTCTCTCCTATCTAATATTATTAATAATTAATTATATTAATTAATTTAAAACTATTATAAAGGAATCTATTCTATTTCTTCACATTTTTCTCTTCATTTTATTATTGAGAAATATTTTTCATAACCTACGTTATCCCCCTATTGAAAGTGCGCTTAACTCTTCATTTACTGAAAAATATGAGATTTATATTTGGGTATTTTTACAGATTTATCATCAAAAACATTATTTTGATAATTCATACAAAAGTAGAAAAATATAATTTCCAAACTGATTTCTCACCGTAAATTTATTTAAATTCTATGTTGTCCCTATCATTATCCACTTGCAACCTATTCTGTTATATAATAAATTTATCGAATTTACAGAAAAAGGAGCGATTTCATGCTACAACAACTATTCGCTTCACCTATTTTATCTATTCAAACTTTACACCCAGGTTATGAAGAACATGCAAGCGATGTGTTTCTTGTTAAAACAGCATTTGAAGAAGTTATTGTTCGTTCCTCAAAAATGACTGAAGAACCAAACAATGATTTTTGGTGGGGATGTAAAAACCTTTTTGGAATCGATCCAAGGAACGTACATCATTTAGAGCATATACACGAATTATTGAAAAAGCATACTAACTTGCCCATCCCCACTATTTTGCAAAAACATGTTTTAAATGGCCGGAAGTATGTTAGTGTCGAAAAACTAACAGGAAGTACGCTGCAATCCTTTGTCGGACAATCTAATTCAATTTTATTCAGTCTTGGAAAAGGACTAGCAGAAATTCATTCGTTTCAAGCAAAGTTTATAGGAAATCCATCAGGTACTTTCCAAATTCCACTAGAAGAATGTAAGTCTCACATATTAAAAGTCAGTAAAGAACTTGTAAATAGGTTTTATTCCGATAATGCGAGCATTCGTAACGCATTTCCTACTTTTGAACAACAACTTTCTTCCTTACCGGTACCAAAGGAAGAAACGCTCGTTTTAATTGATATGGACCCTACTCAGTTTTTATCAGATGGTACAACTATTACAGGTTTAGTAGATACAGAAGCTTATGCAGTTGCTCCCCGAGAATTTGATTTTATCGGCTTAGAATATGTATTTACAGAAAAGGAAGCTCATGCTTTTAAACAAGGTTATGAAACCATCATGCCTATTCCTAATCTTGTAGCATGTAGACGTCCTTATCGATATTTGTACCGTTTATTATCTGTTCAGGGCAGTGTGGAATTAGAAAAGTGGCTAAGTCATCCATCCTATTTTTAAATTCGAAGGTGAGGGGTTATGAAATGGAAATTCAGAAAAAGTGTTCTTTAACAGAATGTGAAATACAACAAATGAAAGATTTAGCTCATATTTGCGGGCAACACGATCAAATTGATTACTCGTCAGATTTACATGTAAACTTTTTAACTGCTCGTAATAAAGAAGAGATACATGACTTTTTACTCTATGACGATACTCAATTAGTCGGTGCATTAAGTATGTATGACTTTGAAAGACCTACCAAACTTGAGTTAATAGGCTTTGTTCATCCGAACTATAGGAAACAATATATAGGTACTACTCTTTTACAAACCGCAATGAAAGAAATACGATTAAGAGAGGCAGACGAAGCTCTTCTTATTATGAATGGGGAGTCTGCTTCTGGGAAAGCATTTGCAATACATATGAAGCTGCCTTATTTATATAGTGAATATAGTATGGAGTTCAAAGCAAATGAAGCGCAAAAAAGAACGAAGAATGCTATACAACTTACTCTTGCATCTTCAAAATCACTGCTTGATCTGATTGAAATTTCTAGTAAAGCGTTTGGAGATTCAGTAGAAAACACCGCTACATGGTTACAAAAGATGATGGATTCATCTTCCCATCAAGTTTACAGTGCTCTTATCGATGAAAAAGTGATAGGAACAATTACAGTTTCTAAAGAAGACCAATCTACTACACTATCAGGATTCGCCGTTCACCCTTCTTATCAAGGGAAAGGATACGGTAAAGATATTCTTACGTCCATGATACATACCCTTATTACAAAAGGAGCTTCAACAATTAAATTAGATGTCGAAACGAAAAATAACAATGCTTTAAAACTATATACACAATGTGGTTTTGAAATGAAAGCGAAGCATGACTATTATAATGTAAAGAATTTCGGGGTAAATACATATGTCTAAAAAACTAATATATTCTGATTATGATATTTTCGCATCCATTTATAATAAACATTGGGGGCATTATGCTGAACACTCCTATCTACTTTTGGAAAAACTCATTTTACAATATGCACCACCACATTCTCATATTTTAGATCTTTGCTGCGGGACTGGTCACCTTACTAAGAAATTAATTGATAATCATTTTGTAGTAACTGGTATAGATGGTTCTGCTCAAATGATTGAATACGCACGTCAAAACGCTCCAGACGCAGCCTTTATCGTCGATGATGCTCGCTATTTCAATATAAATGAGCAATTTCAATATGTTATCTCTACTGGCGATAGCTTAAACCATATTTTGAAATTAGATGAATTAAAAAGTGTTTTTCATAATATCTACTCCGTATTGCATAGCGAAGGTACATTCGTATTTGATATGAATATGGAAAAAGGATTTCTTGAAAATTGGAGTGCTTCATTTCATATTTCAGCGGATGAATATGTTTGTATGATTGATTCTACATATGATAATGAAAATAAAAAAGCAGTCATGAACTTTATACTATTTCAACATGATATAGATAATAATTGGACAAGAAGTGACTTTTCATTTGAAGAAGCTTGTTATTCCAATGAAGAAATAATTTCTTTGCTAGAATCCGTAGGTTTTAAGGACATTCAATCACACGGTACAAATAGAACATTTTTCATTTGTCAAAAATAAAAAAACTGAATCATAACGATTCAGTTTTTTCTTAGTATATTTACAATAGCAGTCGTTTCATTATTTTCTTTATATACACGTGGAATTCTTCTGTCTAACATACATGTAACTTCATAGTTAATTGTACCTAACATATCCGCTATTTCTTCTACTGCAATATTTTCTTCGCCTTGTTTACCGTAGAATACTACTTCGTCTCCCACTTGTACTGGCATTGCTTTTGAAACGTCTAACATGAGCTGATCCATACAAACACGACCAATAACAGGTACTCGAACCCCATTTATTAATGCATGCCCTTTATTAGATAACTGACGGTTATAGCCATCCGCATAACCAATCGGTATAGTGGCAATCCATTCTTCACCAGTCGTTACATACGTATTCCCATAACTTACACCGCGATTTTTCTTTGCATGCTTAATATGAGCTACTTTTGATTTTAACGACAACGCAGGCTGCAGAGAAACAACTGAATGATCTACCTCTTTTGAAGGATACATTCCATAAATTCCAATACCTACACGAACCATATTTTGAAATGTATTGCTAAGTTCCATTGAACCTGCACTATTTGAACTATGAATATATGGAATATGAATTCCTAATTCTTTTGCTGTATTGACAGCTTTTTCAAATAAACTTGTTTGCATATTCGTATATGATTTATCGATTTCATCTGCCGTAGAGTAATGTGTAAACATTCCTACTACCTCTACATACTCCATACGTTTTAATTCCTCTAAAAATGGTTTAACCTCTTCTTCCTGTAAACCAATGCGACTCATTCCTGTATCAATTTTCACCTGAATTTGCGCCTTCTTTTGTAGACGGTTTGCGATTTCATTTATACCTTGTAAATCTTCACTTCTATAAACAGTCATCATTACATCATATTGAATTGCTTCTTCCGCAGATGCTACTGACGTATAGCCTAAAATTAAAATCGGCACGTTAATTCCTGCTTCTCTTAACTCTATCGCTTCATCTACAAATGCAACTGCAAGCTGATTTATTCCTGCTTCAATAGCAGCTTTTGCAACTTCAACTGCCCCATGACCATATCCATTCGCTTTTACAGCAGCCATCATTGCAATATTTTCATCATTCACACGTTTTTTAAATTCTTTTACATTATGTTTTACTGCATTTAAGTCAACTTCAACAATTGTATCTCTTCCATATTTCAAACTCATTGGTCTAACTCCTAACTCAATAATTGCATTCCATTCTATTTCACGTTTCATATGACCTTTTACAATATAATACTTTTCAATATGCTAGTCAAACTACTAGAATTTTCGGAATTTTGAGTATGATATAATACCCTCAAGAAACTATTATATACGTAGAAGAGGAGAATTACAATGTTTGTACAATCTGCATTGCATCAACTTAAAGTTGCTATTGATACTTCTATTCAAATGCTTAACCGATATAAAGAAGACGAATTAAAAATACAACCAATTCACTCGAAGCGATCATTATTTGAAATATGTGCACATCTTTCTCTTATTTGCCATGCTGATTTACTCATTTTAAATGGTATTACAGAAAAAGAGTTACATACTTTCTATAAAGAACAAACACCCGAAACAATTATGCAAATACAACAAACGATGATACAGGGCTACGATTTACTTTCTAAAACTTTTTTATCTTATTCCAATGAACAATTAGCAGAAATTAAGACTGCTTATTGGGGTATTTCTTATTCACGCTTTGAATGGTTGCTAGAAATTGTTACACACTTTTATCATCATCGTGGACAAGTTCATATTTTACTATGTGAGCATATAAAAGATCCTAACATACCTTTATTTCAATAAAGGTATGTTAGACGATATGAAACTTCTCTAAGGCAAATAAAATACCACCTTCACTCGCCTTCTTTGTAACGAAATCAGCTCTTGTTTTTAACTCTTCTCCAGCATTCCCCATCGCAATACCTAATTCTACATACTCTAACATCTCAATATCATTTCTACCATCGCCGAAAGCAATGGCTTCTGATTTGCAAATGTTTAGGTGTTCTAATACCTTTTGAATTGCAGTTACCTTTGATACTTTATTATCTTCCAACACATTCATAACGTAACCGTGAAAACGTTCAAACGTAAGTGCTGGATATCTTTCAAGAAATTTTTGAGCTTCTATTTCATCTGCATACAGACATAAACAATAGATTTCTTCTGACAAATCTCTGCTTTTTTCTGGATACTTCTCTAAATTCAACGTCTCGCTAAGCGCTTGCATTACACGCTCATTATCCGAGGCTATTCCGTTCATTGCAAAATCCTCGGTAAAATAAGAAATACCGTGACCATGTAATTCTGCAAACTCTGAGATATCATGTACAATTTCACTTGAAAGTACTGATTTATGTATAACTGATTCCCCACACTTGATATGTGCACCATTTGCAGAAATAAACGTATTTATGCTTAGTTTCTTAAATTGCGAACATAAGCTATATGGTCTCCCTGTTGTAACAACTACGTGAATCCCTTTTTCTATTAATCTTTGTATTGCTTCTTTTGTGCTCTCATGCATACTTCTATCAATTTCGCTTAAAAGCGTACCGTCAACATCAAAAAATACTACTTTGTACATAGATCTTTACATCCCGTCCAAATGATTCGTATCATTAATGAAATGTACTGTTTTTTGTTCGCCATCCATTTCAATTAAGCTTATTCCCGTATCTCCCATTTTAAAATAATAGTCCATTGAAATGGGCATTTTGAAAAAAGCACGTAATAGACTATTTATTACACCACCGTGTGCAACAATTGCAATTCGGTCATATGTATTCTCTGTCACGATTTTAGAAAAGATTCCTTCTATTCTCATTCTAAATTCAATAAATGATTCCCCGTTTTCAAAACGATCATGAAGGAACTTTGGCTCTGGGTATTTCTTTGCTTCTTCAAAGGAAAGACCTGCTTGCACTCCATTATTAAACTCCATTAATTCCTCTTCTAATTGAATTGGGCATCCAATCCCTTCTGCTAACATTTCACCTGTTTCGCGAGCCCGTTTTAATGTACTTGCCCAAATGAAATCTGGCGGGAAATCTGCTTTCACTTTCTGTACAAGCCTTTGCACTTGCTGTCTTCCCTTTTCTGTCAATTCAAAATCAGCTCGTCCTTCATGTACGTTTAAGATATCAGCTTCTGATTCTCCGTGGCGTATTAGTAGTATTTGCATGTTTCTTCACTCCCCTTTTTAATATCCGAAAAATTCCATTATATCATACTCTGAATTTTCTATAATAAAAAAGAGAAATGGTATCCCATTTCTCTTTTTCACTCTTATTGTTCTTTTTCTGTATTATTTAAAGGCAGTTTCTTCGCTTGTTTTTCTTTAAAAATTTCACCAATTGCCCCGAGAGCACCAAGTGTTTCAATTGCATTAGATGGAATAAAGACTTTATTTGCTGGCCCTTTCGCAACTTCAGCTAATGATTCGAATGATTTGTAAGCAAGTATACGTTCATCTAAATTCGCCTCGCGAAGTAATTCAATTCGATTTTGTTCTGCTTTTGCAATTTCCTCAATCGCTCTTGCTTCCCCTTGCGCTTCTAATTCTTTTGCTTCTTTAATACCTTCTGCTTCTCGAATACGTGCTTCTTTATCCCCTTCAGCCATTAAGATTTTACTTTGCTTTTCCCCTTCAGCACGAAGGACTTTATCTTGTTTTGCAGCTTCAGCTTCTAATATGATCGCACGTTTATTACGCTCTGCTTTCATTTGTTTTTCCATTGATGCTTGCACATCTTTCGGCGGATTAATATCGACAACTTCAACACGTTCAATGCGAACGCCCCATTTTTCTGTAGCTTCATCAAGTGCTAAGCGAATTTCTGTTGAAATTTTTTCACGACCAGATAACGTTTCATCCAGTTCCATTTTACCAATGATTTGACGCATCGTTGCTGAAGTAATGTTACGTACACCGTATTCATAGTTCGAAATACCATATGTCGCAAGTTCCGGTTCAACGACTTGATAGAAAATAATTGTATCAATTTCCACTTGTACATTATCTTTCGTAATTACCTTCTGCGGTGGTACATTCGTTTGTTGAATACGCAAGTCGTGATATACGCGAACGCGATCCACAATCGGAATTAATAAATTTAATCCCGGCTGCATAACCCGCTGAAACTTACCAAATCTTTCAACGACTCCAACTTTTTGCTGTGGAATAATTTTAATTGTTAATGCGATAAATGTAACAACAATTAGTGCAAAAATAATCGTTAACGTTAATGCTACCATATTTATTCACTCTCCTTTTTTACTTGTAATATAGTACTATGCCTCTTTATAACAATAACTTTTTCTCCGGCATCAATTGGATCATCTGCAATAGCTGTCCAAGTATCTCCATCCACTTTCACAATGCCATTCGCCTCGTTTGTAATCGCTTGCATAACAATCCCTTTTTTACCTGCAAGCATATCTACTGTATCAGTAAAACCTTTTGCTTCCCGAAAGTTTTTTGATATTCTTTTCGTAAAGAAAGTCAATGTTAAACTTACAATCGCACCAGCAACAACTTGTAACAGTAGTGCTTCAGGAACAAACAAAGCAATAAGACCTCCGACAACAGCTCCAATTCCAAGCCAAAGCATGTAAAATGTAATCGACAGCATTTCCGCAATAAATAAAATACCAGCTATTATAAACCAAATTACCCAAGCAGCCATTTGCAACCCTCACTTTCTTTCTCATTTTCTATATGTATATGAAGAAAAGAATGGTTTATCCGCCCTTTCTCATACATGGGCGCTTACTACAAGCTATTGTACATTTTCACTGTTACAATGAGTATTATTAAAATACTATATTAATATATTCTTCATTATACATGAAAATCCCTTTCAAAAAGTGACAAAAAATTTAATTCTTTCAAAATTTATTTTTCAAATTATAATTATTATAACTACTGTCATATTTCCCCAGAAAGGGTGTGTACTTATTGCAAAAACGTTCATTGACTTACTATTTAGGATCGAAAATATGCATTACTCTCGCTGACATCGTATACGTAATGATTATTACAACTGATATGTATATTACAACGAAATCAGCTACATTAACTGCTCTTTTTCCATTATTACAAGTCATAACTAATCTTATAGCAAATACATCTGCACCACTTATAATGAATCGTTTTCCATCTTATTCATTACTGTTTACACTACAATGGATAAAAACTGCTCTATTATTTTTATTCATGATATTATTCCCGGTCCTTTCCACAAACATTGTAGTACTATTCATTTTCATTTTTTTCATTTCATTATGTAGTGGCTGGAGCGCTCCATTACTATACGGTATTCTTCCGCGCCTTACACCGAAAGAAAAATTAGTAAAAGTAAATAGTATTTTTTCCTTTTCCACACAAATTGCACAAGCCGCTGCTTATTCATTTACAAGTGTTATTGTGCTTCTTATCGGTGCTTCTTCTACACTCATGATGAATAATATTTTGATGATTTTCGGATGTGTTGCACTACACTTTTCATTACGATCCATACATACTGAACGAGTAATAGAGCCTTCTTCTTCAAAAGATGATACTTTATTGGAAGGTTGGAAGCTCTTATTTCAAAACCCTTCTCTCCGTACTGTTACATGTATGGACTTAATTGAAACTTTTGCAGGGACGATATGGATCGGTGCTATTACGATGGCTTATGTAACAACTGTCCTTCATAAAGGAGAAGAATGGTGGGGATTTATTAATACAAGTTATTATGTTGGGACGTTAATTGGCGGTCTATTAGCGTGGAAAATGAGTACATACATTCAAAACAATTTAATACGCTCTATGGCGATAGGCTCTCTTCTGTTTAGTATTCTTACATTTTTATATGGTATAACAAGTAGCGGATATATTGCGCTGTTCCTATGCATTCTAATGGGCCCATGTTACCAAATTAGAGATATTTCTCAAACAACTGTTTTACAATCCAGCGTCGCTCCATCTTTATTATCAAAGATGTATACAGCTCACGGCGCTCTTCTCTCAACAGCTTCTGGCCTTTCTATGCTGAGTGTTGGCATTATTACCGATTTGTTCGGTGTTCGTACGATCTATATTCTCGCTTCAATCCTTATATTGTGCTCTGCTTGTTTATCATTTAACTTATTAAAATATGATAAGACAAAGCAAAAAAACATGTCACTTTAATGAACAAAATAAATAGGACAGGATTTCCTGCCCTATTTATTTATGATAAGTTAGGAGATTTCCGATGCTTTGTCGCTTGTTCAAAAGCGTATGCGAGTTTAATTAAAGTCCCCTCATGAAAAGCAGTGCTTGCAAGCGTAATTCCAAATGGTCTCCCGTTATCCATATATCCCGCAGGTATTGCTATAGACGGATAACCTGCTTTCGCACATATAGTGGAACCTATATACGAAGGGAATAGAATCGCATCAAGATTATATTTTTCCAGTGCAAAATCAATGCCTTGTTCTTGTGAAAAATATATATCTTCTAATCTTGCATTTAAATATTGTGGATTTCTTAACGTATTAGGAAAATCTTTTCTTCTTTCTAACTTAGTTTGTCCATATCTCAGAGCTCTTTCTGCTATGTTTTCATTAAACTCCATTAACTCTGAAATAGAATGGACTGGTATAGTAGAAGGCAATTTCGAAAGATAGTTATCTAAACTATGCTTTAATTCATAAAGCGATACACCCCAGCTCCATTCTCTATGAAAAGACGGAATATTAATATCCTCTACTACTGTCGCACCCTTACTACGTAATACTTCAATGGTTTCCTTAAACAAATTCTCATCATACTCACCAGATTTATAATAATCTTTTGGTGCGTTGTTATATACACCAATCTTTGTTCCATTTAAACCGTTAACATCCAAATACTTTGTATAATCATGTTCTGCTATCCCTTCACTTTTACGAGTAGCTACATCTCTCTCATCCACCCCAGTTAACCCCCCTAGTAAAATAGCAGCATCTGTTACTGTTCTAGCAAATGGGCCGGCTGTATCTTGCGAATATGTGAACGGAATAATACCTCTACGACTAATTAAACCAACAGTCGGTTTAATACCGACTACAGAGTTTTGAACAGCTGGACTCAAAATAGAACCATCTGTTTCTGTTCCAACCGATACTACTGTAAAGTTAGCAGCAACTGCTATGGCAGATCCTGTACTTGAGCCACCAACAAACATATCATCCTCACCCGTACCGTAAGGGTTTATTGTTTGCCCACCTCTTGCACTATATCCAGCCCACATTTCAAATGACATTGCATTTGCTAATTCTGTCATATTTGTTTTCCCTATTATCACTGCTCCTGCTTCTCGCAGCTTCGTAACGAGAAATGCATCTTCACTACTTATATGTTGTTCTAGCGCAATTGTACCTGCACTTGTATGCATAGAGTCATTCGTTTCAATATTATCCTTAAGTAAAACCGGTATACCATGTAATGGACCTCTTTTACCTTTAATCTTTCTTTCATAATCTAACGCTTCAGCAATAAAGATGGCGTCTGGATTGATTTCTAAAATAGAATTAATTTCCGGTCCATCTTGATCATACTTTGCGATTCTATGAAGGTAATACATAACTAGTTCTTTTGAAGTTAACTTTCCATCTTCCATCGCTCTTTGTATATCATGAATTGTTAATTCTTTTTGTAGTAGTGTATTGAACTGAATCTCCATTTTTATTCTCCTTCTATAAACCTTTATTAATAGCATATCTCAATTACTTTTTCATTTTCTCCGCTCCTCACATATACAACTACAATCCCTCTATAAGAATTCAACTTACCGATGTAAAAACCTTTTATTTCCTGAAAAATAAAAAAAGTCTGAAACGATTTCACCTTCGCCTCAGACCCTATTATTACTGCACGTATACCTCATCTAACAAATGTAAAAACTCACCTTGTTTCCCCGCTAATTCAGGGCATTTTGCAATATCAATCCATTCATAGCAAAATACTAAGCCTTCATCTTCCTCACCGGCACTTACAATATGTTCCCAACTATCCTTTACATCTGTTAGTAATGTTACGTGGAAGAAATGACGTTTTTGATATTCCTTTTTTTCTTTCACATGTATGATGTAATCAGCTAGGAATCGTTCTATGCATAAATGACGTAACCCAGACTCTTCTTGTACTTCACGTAAAATCGCTGCTTCTAGCGTTTCCCCTTCGTCAACTGTTCCCCCTGGCACTTGTATACCAGCTTCAGGTGTATCACGATGTTTAAAAACAAGCAGTTGCATAGCTCCTTCTTTTTCTCTTGTCACATATGCGTGTACTTTCTTCTTATATAACACCGTCATAATCCTTCTCTCCCCTCAATTGTTCACTGCGCTACTTCTTCAAGTGTTAGTTGATTTTCATATAAATATGTAGCTTGTGGATTTCCCACATACCTCACGTGCCATGGTTCAAATCGATAGCCCGTAATCGATTCTTTCTCTTTTGTATATCGAATGACAAAACCAAATTTATGGGCATTTTCAGAAAGCCACTGCCCTTCTTTCGTTTCACCAAAAATTGTCTCTAACTGAAACTTAGCAGATTGTGATGTGATATCCATAGCTAGTCCTGTTTGATGTTCACTCGTTCCAGGAACTGCACTCGACATTGCCGTTTTGGCTTCTCCATCTTGTTTTTTATACATTGTATTTAACGCTTTTTGCCGATCAAAAGATCTAAATCCAGAGACTGCAAATAAGAAAACACGCTCCTTATCCGCTTGCTGAAACATTTCCTCAAGCGCACCGGCCGCCTCTTTCCTCATTTTTTTCTTTTCTTGATCACCTTCACTAGAATAGCGCACTTTCGGAATAACTAAATCTGGCGGTCTATACCCGTCTGGTAAACGCCTACTTTTATTCACAAGCACAAGCAGTGAATTCGGATTACTAATTACCGCAATATCTCCATCCATATTCGCAATCGTTTCTTTCGCTTTCGGAAATATGTTATTTACATTCACCTCGCGCGCTTGCTTATCCTTATACATTTTATAATTGATTCCCGCTACTCCAACAATGAGTATCGCCGCTACGATACCAAGTAGTATCCATCTTTTTTTCATATAACGACCTCTTATTTTAATAATTTGGCCATTTCATACTCATCGATGTTCTCTCCATCGATAATAAGAGCAGCTCTTTTGACACCTTCTTTCTCAAATCCAGCTTTTTTATATAGTGCCTGAGCTCTTGTATTGTGGGCCATTACCGTTAATTCTAAACGCCATACATCATGTAATCTTGCCCACTTCTCGACCTCTTTAAACAATCTAGTCCCAATACCTCGCCCACTATACTCTTGCAAAATCCCAATTACAATACTTGCTACATGTCTCTTTCTTTGAATATGATTTCCATTCACTAAAATAAACCCTACTATTCTCTCTTCTTCAACTGCTACCAATATTGTTGCATATTTATTTTCTACAAAGCGCTGAATCATTTGCTCTTGTTGCTCGGCTGTGAATTTCCTTTCTCCTGGTTCATACAACATAAATTTTGTTTCTTCATCTAATTGCTTACTTAATTGCAAAAATGATGCTGCATCTTCTACTTTGATTTCCCTAATCACTTCAATCACCCTACCAATTTCATAATAAAAAGCTTTCCTTGTAAAAAGATTTTCTCTACTTTCCCGAAAATCCCTTTGTAAATCTCCCAGTATAATTTGACAAATTTCGATCTTACTATAACATCGACAAATTATGTCTATTCTGTGACGCATCATTAATTACAAAAAAACGCAAGCTTTACACTCACGTTTTTTCAGACTCTCGCATTCATTTCTGTTTCACTTTATCCATTCACTTTTTCTGCCTGCCAGAAATATTCACCAAACGCTTTAGCTAACGCATCAATCGATCGATTTAGTTCTTCCTCTGTATTATCTACGCCACCAACTTCAATTAATATCGCTTGTCCTGACAAATCTTGATTGTAGACACCATTTCCTGTTTGGAATCCTTTTTGAATGACACCACGACTAACACCTGGATATTTCTTACTAATCGTCTCATGTAAAGCCGTTGCTAATTGCAAGTTTTTTTCATAGTTTTTGTTACCTTTCCCTACTACAAACGCAAGCTTCGCATATGATTTATCACCGATTATTTTTGTCGTGACATTTTTCCGAGCACTATCACGATGTAAATCAAAGAAGTATTGTAATTCTTTATTGCCGGCCATTGCTTCTTGTACAATTTCCCGTGACATTTTATAAGAACTATTACTATTTAACCCTTTACTAATCAACTTTTGACCAACATCAGTCTTGTCGTTAGTTGCTCCGATTCCTTCATTTGCTAATTGTTCACGAAATCGGTCGCCGACTATTGAAATATTCGTTACGGAACTTGTGGCTTTATTCGGATTTGGATCATTTGTTAAATTCAATAATGGCAAATAAGATTCCCAGCTATGCGAATGATAAATAAATGCAACTTGTCGTTTTCCTGTCGTTTGAGCTGGTTGCTTTTTCTCTTTATTCGTATCCGGCTTTTGAGCCTGTCCACCTTCTCCAGTCCGTTCTTTTACTACTTCTTCAAGTGGAACGCTCGACTCTATAGGCAAGTTAGAATAATTTGTTCCTTCACCCGCAATAACAATTTCTGTATCGTACTTACCGAAACCAGGTAGCTCTTTACCGACAAAACTGCGTACATCGTTAAAACGAATATTCGTAGCCATAGAAAAGAGAAACGAAGATATTGAAAAATCTTGATTTAAATTTCTATATTCCTGTGTAAAATAATGATTCTCTTTCCCAAGAACGTACATGTAACCATTCATTGATAACTCATTTAACCAATTATATAAATACGTTGACTTTGTCTCTTTCATAGAAGTTACCATCATACTAATAAGAAAAAAAGTCGCTAGTACTGTAGCAATAATAAATAATACTAACTTACGTACACTCGTGAATTTCACATAAAAAAAGTCTCGATTCATACTATCACCTCTCTATTTCAAGTTATGTACAAGCTCTAGAGAATAGACCGTCTAAATTCAGGCTATATTGTTAATGAGGTGAAATGAATTGAAACTACTAATAGGAACACTCCCCGTTGTACTATCATTTATTTTTTATTGGCTTGCTAAGCATCCTACCATCCGTGTTGTGTTACATATTTCAGCATATCTAGCACTTTATGTACTCGGTACAATCATTTCTATTCATATATATGATGTTTTAATACAAGACTTAGTTTTTATGACAAGTATTCATGGGATTTTACTAAATCCATTTTTTCTTATATCAGGAGCGTATATAGGGATATACACTTTGTACCTACTTTTGTCCTACATGATTACAAATATAGAAAATGGAGCGCAATGAAATGCAACCACCGTTCATCTGTCATACATGCAAAAAAAGAATTACGCGAAAGAAAGATCTTATTACTACCACATGGTACTTCCGCTTTTATGTATTTCATAGTGATTGTTTTAAACGACAGCAAGTTTTTATCTCACGATTTATCCCTGTGAATACACTTATTAATTTCTTTCTTATTATATATGGGCTGATTGTTGGTAGCATTCTTATGACTGTAGAGCCATCTATCATTTGGCTTGTTTTCTTACTTCCAATTTTATATCGGTTTCTTTCCTATTATTATGTTGAACGTTTTTTCTCTAAATGAAAGTTAGACTTTCCTCTAGGAATACTTAAACATTCCCACTCATTTTCTTTTAACATTTTACCAATGTAAATCATTTGTCCAATATGCAAAGCATAATGAGAAATTTGTCTTTCAATTGCTTGCATGACAGTATGTGCTTCACCGCGAATATATACCGTCTGCAATAAATGTTCTGACGTTAGTGCATTCATCGTTTTAAAAACATATTCCCAACCTTCATTCCATGCTGCGAGTACCTCTTTCTTAGAAGAATAACCAACTTCAAATTCAGCATCTCGGTTACGATCTATTTTTTCACCGTCAGATGTTAAAAAATCCGTCCATCTAGAACGCATATTACCGTGCAGATGCTTAATTATAATTGCTATGCTATTTGTTACTTCATGAGAAGACCATTCAATCTGTTCATATGATAATTGTGAAAGCACCCGTTCCCCTTGTTTCTTTGTTGCTTCAAAATTCGAAATGGCACACTGTACGTATTCGCGTCCAATATCCATGTTCCCCCGCCTTTACATTAACTAATTTTTGTTCCATTTGGTAATTCCATATTAGGCTGCAGTAATACGACATCACCCTCTTCAGGTACTCCTCCTAAAACAAGTACTTCTGATTTAAATCCCGCTACACGCTTTGGCGGAAAATTTACAACAGCAACGATTTGCTGACCGATTAAACCTTCTGGGTTATATCTCTTCGTAATTTGAGCACTTGACTGCTTCATTCCAAGCTCTCCAAAATCAATTTCTAGTTTAATCGCTGGAACTCTCGCTTCTTTAAATTCCTCTGCATGTGTTACAGTCCCAATCCGTAAATCCAAAGTTAAAAAATCTTCAAAATTAGCCATTTTATCACTCCTTTCATTTATTACTTAGACAAAACAAAAAAATCCCCTTTAAAAAAAGAAAGGCGCCTAAGCACCTTTCTTTTGTAATTCACTTGATTCATTTGATTTATAGAAGAAGAAACCGAGGATCCCGCCAATACATGATGGGATTAACCATCCTATTCCTTCTTTATATAATGGTAACATTTGTAGTACATTAGAAATCGCGTCAATTTTAATATTCGCACTTTCTAAACCGTTAAAGAAACTAATTAACAACGCACCTAAAATAGCTCCAATATAAATGGTATTACGCTTCCCAATCCATTTATGGAAGTAAGAAAGTACAATTAATACAATTGCAACTGGATAAATAATCATTAACACTGGTAAAGTAACTGCGATTAATTGTGTTAAACCTAGGTTAGATACAATTAAACTAAATACACATACCATTGTTACAATCGTTTTATGCGAAAGTTTTGGGAATAAGTTTGTAAAGAAGCCAGCACAGGCTGATGTTAATCCAACAGAAGTTGTTAAACAAGCGAGTACAATAACAAGTCCTAATAAAATTTTACCACTTGTTCCATATAACTCATTTACAACATTCGTTAAAATAAGTCCACCATTCTCTGATACCCCAAGTGATGTACTTGTTGAACCAAGATAAGCAAGTGATAAATAGATTAACGTTAAACCAAGTACAGCGATAATACCTGATACTACTGTTATTTTTGCAATTTGATTACTCTCTTTTATTCCTTTAGAGCGGATAACTTGTACAACTACAATTCCAAATACAAGCGCACTAATTGCATCCATCGTTAAATATCCTTGAATAAATCCACCAAAGAAAGCATTTTCCTTGTATGCCTCTAGCGGTGCAGCTGGTTCTCCAATCGGATCAACAATTGCCTTTCCGACAATTACAGCAACAATTAATACTAACAATGGTGTAAGAAATTTCCCGAACCAATCCACTAATTTTGATGGATTTAAAGATAAATACCAAGTTATTCCGAAGAAAATTATAGTGAAAAGAAATAGCATGTACCATTCGGAAACTAATGCCTCTGATAAAAATGGCTTCATACCCATTTCAAATGAAACGGCTCCCGTACGCGGAATCGCGAAAAAAGGTCCAATCGCTAAATAACTAATTAATGGGAAAACAAACGCAAATATAGGGTGAACTCTAGAAGATAGCGCTTTCAAGTCCCCCTCTACAAACGCGACAGCTGTTACAGCTAATAGGGGTAATCCGACTCCCGTTACAAGGAATCCAATTGTAGCAACCCAAACATTCTCTCCAGCTTGTTGCCCTAAAACTGGTGGAAAAATTAAATTTCCTGCTCCTAAAAATAGTGCAAATAACATTAAACCAATTGCTACCGTATCACCTGGCCTTAAACGTCCCTTCATGCTTTTCATTTGCATAGCACTTTTTCATTGTTTATCTCTATTTTCACAATATGCTATGCATCCTCCTCTCTGTTCAAGCTGATAAAATATGCCCCTTACAAAGCAGTGTCTTTCTCCATAATTTCTCCAGTCCCCTTATTTTTACTCTAATTATTAATTTTTGATTTTTTTGAATTTTTAAATCATTAGAGTGGTATTGCGCGGAGTATAGTTGTCAGACCTCTTTGTTTTTATCACACATATAGTAACATATTTAGTTGAAAAATAAAAACATATTTTCAAATTGACTTTTTTGAAAATCAAAATTATCTACATTTTTTATTCTTTTGCACAAATATTGTTTCAAACTCACTTATTATCCTATCGTTATTTTCAAATAATTTTATACACGTAACATAACATAACATAACATAACATAACATAACAAAAGCCATCCAACATAATTAGACGGCTTTTGCATATTATTCTATCGCTTCAACTTCACGTGGATTTTTCATCTCTTCCACATACACCACTCTAAATCCGTGATCTTCTAAATCTTTCAATAACGTCTCTAATTCACCATCGTTAAACTCTTCTCCTAATGTAAACATAATTCTACGAACTAATAAGGCATCATTATCAAAAGTCATTAAACTTTGGATACCTGTATATTTTTTTAATACTGTCGATAATTTTTGAATAGCCCCATTATAATCTTGTGTCCCAATCATGACAGAATATTTACTAGAATGAACGCCCCAAGCATCTTCTAATAGCTCAAAAACTTTTTTATGCGTTAAAATCCCAAGAAAGACTCCTTTTTCATCAACTACTGATAAATAAGGTAATTTTTTTATTGTAAAAAATACTTTAAAGAACGAAGAATCTTCTCTGACATATCCTTCTTTATCGTTTAATAGTTGTAATACACTCTCTTCCATTGAACCTTTATATTCTAAAATATCTACTTTATATATATTCCCTAAATATTTCTCTTTTTTTTCATCTAAAACTGGTACACAACGATAACCAGTTTTATTTAAATGCTCTAGCGCTTCCCCTACTGTAATTGAACTTGAGCAAAATAAAACTTCCCTTTTCGGCACATAATTCCCTTTAATCCTCATAAACAGCCTCCTTATGTTAAAATACTTTCTGTGCCATAACTATATTATATTTTCAGAAAAAAATAAATAATTTATTTTATTTTTCTGAAAATTATTCATTTTCTTGTCATAATTTATTCACGTTTCATTCAATTCTATCCACTACAATACTAAACTTCTTTAAGAAAAATATATTGTAACTTACTCCGAAAAAAGCTAAAATAAGAATAAGAATTTTCTGAATATTCAAAGAGTAGGTGATTACATGTCTTTATTGCGCTCACATATATATAAATTTATCGTTGGTGTTCTCATTATATTTATCATTAGTCCTATTCCAACTTTATTCATTACACATAAATACTCATACATCACCGGCTTTATAAGCATTTTCCATAACTTCGCACAACTTTCTTCGATGACAATTCCAAAGATTGATTGGATGCACGAATCTATCTTTTTCTCAGCAAATCAGATGGTACATACTGCTAATCAATCAACACCGTTATTCCCTTACATGTGGGAAATATATTTTTTATCGATTGTTCGTTTTACCTTTACTCTTGCAATCGGATTCTTCATCAGCTTAGGGATTGGCCATTTATTTTTTAAAGCACCTCAATCGGTTAAAAAGTTCGCTTCTTTATTAAGATGGATTCCTTATTCTTTATGTACTGTATTATTACAATGCGCAGTCTTATTACTACTCCTATACATCACAAAATTTATAAAGATTCCTTACTACTCATCTTTTATCATCGTTTGTAGTACTTCCATGATTATCGTTATGCAAGCAATAAAAAAATGGATTCCTTTCTTAAGTAATACAAATGAATATGAAATAAAACAAGCTTCTTTCCTTGTAGATACATTGTTTTTAGCGCTTACTTCGAATCATAAATCTATTTTAGGTTCCATTATTCTTTCATTCGTTTTTATGGAATGCGTTTTTCACGCAAGTGGACTATTGCAATTTATCGTTCAATTCGGCGGAAATGCACCGATTATTGTTACAATTAGCTTATTACTTTTGTATATCCCGTATTGTATACTCTCATTCCTTCAAACACTATGGACGACAAACTACTTTAAACAACAATCATACGCTTTAACGAGAAGTATTCCAAAACCTTAATTTGAAATAGCCCTCTAGAATCTGAAAGTAGAGGATTATTCCTTTTGTATAGCGGACAAAATAACAGCAAATTCAAAAACCATTGCAGAAACATACCAATATTTACCCTTTTTCTTTGACTATTCTTTTCATTTGGATTTATTATAAAAGTATAACATAATTGCAGGAGGTGACATCTTTATTCCAAACGACGGAATAGAGAATACACTTGGACATATTAAATATTTTTCTCATCTTTGTTCTTATCCTTATTTCCGGCTTTTTCGTTGCATCAGAATTTGCTGTTGTAAAAGTACGAAAAAGTCGAATTGACCAGCTTGCAAACGAAGGCAATAAACAAGCTTTAGCTGCAAGAAGTGTCATTTCTAATTTAGATGTTTATTTATCAGCTTGTCAGCTCGGGATTACAATTACTTCTTTAGGGCTTGGTTGGCTTGGTGAACCGACTGTGGAACATTTACTACGACCGCTCTTTGAAAAGATTAATATTACTGGAACAATGGCAAATACTTTATCATTTATTATTGCTTTTAGTGTGATTACATTTTTCCATGTTGTATTAGGTGAATTAGTTCCAAAGTCATTCGCAATTCAAAAAGCAGAGGCGATTACGCTTAAGTTTGCACGACCACTTATTTTATTTGATAAAATTATGTACCCGTTCATTTGGTTACTTAATAGTACTGCTATCTTTTTCACAAAACTACTCGGTTTAGAACCTGCGAAAGAAAATGAACTTGCCCATTCTGAAGAGGAACTACGACTCATTTTAGGTGAAAGTTTCAAAAGCGGCGAAATAAATCAAACCGAATATAAATATGTAAATAATATTTTTGAATTTGACGACCGAGTTGCGAAAGAAATTATGGTCCCTCGTACAGAAATGATTTGCTTATCTACTGAAAATACGTTAGAAGAAAATATGGATATCGTCGCAACTGAAAAGTATACACGCTACCCTATCATCGAAAAAGATAAAGATGATATTATCGGTATGATCAATACGAAAGAAGTATTTCACGATCAAACGAAAGGCATTCATAAGCCACTTGAATCTTACATACATCCAGTACTAACTGTATTTGAAACTGTTCCAATTCGTAAAACACTGGTACATCTACAAAAGAATCGCGTTCAGATGGCAATCGTTATGGATGAATATGGTGGTACTGCTGGACTTTTAACAATGGAAGATATTCTTGAAGAAATCATTGGAGAAATTCAAGATGAGTTTGATGCAGATGAATCACCTATGATTGAAAAACGTACACCTAAACTTACTGTTCTAGATGGAAAAGTACTTATTTCTGAAGTAAATGATATGTTTGGCCTACATATTGATGAGAGCGACTTAGATACAATTGGAGGCTGGCTATTATCGCAAGCAGTTGACGTAAATATTGAAGCTGGCTACTCCATCGAATATGCCGGTTTTCAATTTAAGGCATTAGAACTTGATGGACATCAAGTCAAAAAAATTGCTGTACATAAATTAGATATACAAAAGGAGTTATAAAGTGACTGTTTTCTTAACAATCTGTATCATTGCCTGTTTCATTATTTCATTTCTAGCTTTTATTTATCCTATTATCCCGGGCATCCTAGCTGTCTGGGCTGGATATTTCATTTACCATTTTGGTATAAATGGCGGAGAACTAACGATTTCTTTTTGGATTATTCAAGCTATTTTCACACTATTCATTTTCGTTGCTGATTTTATTGCAAATGGATATTTCTTAAAGAAATACGGTAGTTCTAAATGGGGCGAACGTGTCGGAATGATTTCGATCATTGCCGGATCTTTCTTCTTCCCACCATTCGGACTTATTATCATACCGTTCTTAGCGGTATTTATAACCGAATTAATGCATAAAAAAGCGCCAAAAGACGCTTTTCTAGTAGGAGTTGCTACTGTAGTTGGTTTTTTAAGCAGTACAGTAGCCAAAGCCATTCTCCAAATCATTATGATTATCATATTTGTATGTTATATCGTCTTTTAACCATCCCAATTTCGGGATGGTTTTTTAATATGAAATACCTACCCGGCTATTCTCATATTTGTTTTCACTACACAGATTCCATGTAAATTGCGCTGTATCACCAACTGTTATTTTTGCTCCTCCTTCTGGTAATACATCTTTTTCAGTTCGATATATACCTGTCACATCACCGTCAATTAAATGCGTCGGACAAACGACCGTCCAGCATAAATTACTACTACTAAGTATCTTATATGCAGCTAAATGATCTTCTGCTGCTGTTGTCGACTTTCTCTTTGATTCCGTTGATTGAAAACGATATAAATTTAGATTTGTTCTTGCTTGTAAAATACCGGCTGTTCCTATTGTAATGATTTTACGAACTCCTTCTTCTTCCATTTTCTTTATAATTTGTGGCATACTCTTCGCTAACGTCCCATTTTGATCCGTTCCAAGTGCACTAATTACTATATCGCTTCCTTTTATCGCTTTCTTTATATCATTTTCATTTAATACATTACCTTCTATAACTCGTAATCTTTCATGATGTATTTCTACTCTACTTGAATCACGCGCTAATGCAGTCACTTCTGCTGAATCTTTTAATGCTAATTTAATTATGTTTGAACCTACTCGCCCTGTTGCTCCCAATATACATGCTTTCATTTGTTTTCCCCCTCTTTCATTCTTTCTCTATTTTTCAATAATCTCAATCAATTTACAACAAAAAAGCTTCCTCACATAAAAGAGGAAGCTCTATTATTACATTATTTCTTTTCTTTAGAATCCGTAGACTTCTCAGTTCCACTTGTTTCTTTATCCTTTTTATCCTCTTGTTGTGTTGTTGTATCGTCCTCTTTCTTCTTGTCCTCACCTTTACTACAACCTACCATTAATAAAGAACTTGCAAGTGCCATAGCAGTTAATGATTTAACCCATTTGTTCATTTGCGTTTCCTCCTTTTGATAGAATATGTACAATCCCATATTACTCTCTATTTTTAAAGGAAAGATTGAAAAATAGTAAATAAACGGTAAATATTTGTAAATTTTCCGATAATAAATATGTACATATATTCATTTTTCTCCACGAAAAGTAAAAAACTAAGGCGCCTATCTTTCCGCCTTAGTCTCTTATGCAAATTTCTCATTTTCATATACATGTTTAATCTTATACTCTTTCTTCACGACATATTGCCATACACTATAAGCATAACGATTCATTTTCAGGAAGCAGTTTTCTAAAAACGAGCGAAATTCTGGATTTGCAACTTCAACTGCCACTTGAGCAAACTTTAACGCTAACCGTTTCAAATGCGAAATATAACAAGTTGCAATATAAATATCACCTGTATATTTACTATCAGTTTCCTTTTCCATTTCATGAAAATGAAATGAAATTGGTTCACAAGTTATATGCTGTACATTCTCTCCTTCTTGAAAATTCACTTGTTCATTATATGCTTGCAACATATATGGTAAATGATGCTGTAATAGCTCCTTTAATTCTTCGTCTCTTACCTGTCCTGTATACTCCCCAACCTTATATATAAGCATATAACTATACCTCATCAATTCTTTCATACAATCCATGAAAGTGCCTCCCTACTTTTTGTCTATATGCTATAAATATGATGCTATAACATTTGCTATTCTTGCTAAAAACCAATCCCATTTACTAATTTTCTCAAAATCTTCTTCCGAAAATCTTTTTGATTTATGGAAGTCTTCTTTTAGTCGATCCCATACGTCAGCAACAACTGTTTTATCATATACGACACAATTAGATTCACAATTTAAATAAAAACTTCTATTATCAAAATTCGCTGTACCTATATCAACAATTTCTCCATCAATGATTGTTACTTTCCCGTGAAAAAAACCATTCCGATATTGATAGATCTCCGCTCCAGCATGGTTCATCTCTCTCAAATACGGATAGGCAGCTTGTTTTAACAATACTGCATCACTTTTAAATGGTACGAGAATTTTCACATTGACACCGCGGTTTAATGCACCTTTTAACTCTTTCATCATTTCTTTACTTGGTACAAAATATGGTGTAGCAATAATTAAAGACTTTTTAGCCTGCTTTAAAAACGCTCCATATTTTTCCCATAACCCTTTTCCATCTGAAAATAAATATTGATATTTTACATTCCCAATTGCAGGTAGACTTTCATGTACAGGCATTTTTTTTCCCGTATCTTCTTTCCAGTCAGCAGCAAATTTTCTTTCCATATCCGTGGCACCATTCCCCTTAACTCGCACATGATAATCACGCCACTGGCCAAATTTCGGATCTTGTCCAAGGTATTCCTTTCCGATGTTAAAGCCGCCGATATATGATACTTTTCCGTCTATCGTAACAATTCGTCTATGATTTCGCTGATGCAACGAATAGAATAAATGTTTCAATTTAGGTTTTTTACTAAACGTAAACTGGACACCATTGCTTTGTAGTTGACGAATTACCTTTTTCTTCAGCTTATATCCACCTATTCGATCGACTGACAATTTCACTTCTACTCCGCTAGATGCCTTTTTCTCGAGCAACTGCAAAAACTCTTTGCTTATTTCATCTTTACCTACAATATAAAAATGGATATATATGTACTTCTCCGCATTACGTATATCCTCAAATAAATTCGTATATAACTCTTCACCGTTCGTATACAGTTGAAATTCACCTAATCTAACTTGTCCTACTTCATATTCACTAGCCATTTTTTTCCCCATTTCCACATCGATGTTCATCCAAATGAATACACCTATTACACAAAGGATTACAACGAAAAAGTGTTTCATGGATATTTTCCTTTCTCCACTTACTGTTATTTCTATATCTTCCCTTTTTTAATACAATATCATTCAAGAAAATATGTCATTGCATGATATATGTCCATATCAAACGATAGCTCATTTGCATATTGTATGTTGTATCTTAAAATAAAAGGAGGAAATAACAATGGGCTTCGCACATGGTAATGGATTCGCGCTATTAGTCGTATTATTTATCCTCTTAATCATCGTCGGTGCTGCTTGCTTCTGCTAAGTAGTTATTGTCACATGATATGCGGATAGAAAAACTATAAAAGCGGACACCTATTTTTAGGTGTCCGCTTTTCATATGAAGAACATTTCGCTCTGTTATAATACCTTTAACAACTAAATATTCAATTCAAAAAGTTAGTAATGTAGCTACTTTCTTACTCTCTGCCTTACGTATATGACGTTGTTCTGCACGTAACACTGCAATGCGATGTAATTCTTTCTCTTCTTCTGTTTCAGGGATTACTCGCGGCACAGGAACTGGATTATTTTCCTTACTCAGTGCAACAAAAGTAACAAAAGACGTTGCTGCGATACGCTTCTCACCTGAAATTAAATCTTCCGCTACTACCTTCACAAATACTTCCATAGAAGTTCTACCCGTCCAAATTACGAAGGATTCATAACTAACACAATCTGAAGAGCGAACTGGATGTAAAAAATCAACCCAATCCATAGAGGCTGTTACACATTCTTTTCTTGCATGCCTCGTTGCTGAAATAGAAGCAACCATATCCATCTCGGCTAATATCTTTCCACCAAATAACGTGTTATGATCATTTAAATCTGTTGGAAATACTCGGCTCGTTTTGAACACCCTTGATTCATTGGCTGTTTTCCCCTTTACTTCTGTCATTGTTATCACCCCTTTAATGATGTATCCCTAATATCTCAATAATCACTATACTAAATGAACTACACGTTTAATATTAACAACATTCAGAACTCTTAGTCCATAAAAAAGAACCGATGTTATCAATCGGCTCCTCTAAATACATATTGCTCTTTCGGTTGTTCAACTTTATTCCATTTCGTTACTTCTAAAACAGGAATGTTCGCATGGAATGGCTGATAAAACTCCGTTGATATTTCTCCTTCAACTTGAATCCAATCATCATTGGTCCATTCTACCCCTTCTGGCTTTTTCACTAACATACCATATACACCAGAATCCGCTACACAATGTATAATACCGAAACGGAATAAGAAATATTGTTCTTTTTTAGAAGAATCATCTTTGAAAACAAACCCTTTAAAAGATAATTTCTTCCCAGTAAACTCGCCAGGATAATTATAAATTGTTTCCATCCCTTTTAAGAAATCTTCATCTTTTAAAGCAATACTATCTTTCGTAACAAACTCTTTTTTCCCTTTTTCCATTACACCACGATATCCTTCTTTCCCGTAATAAATGCTCGTATCAGGTCTTAGAAATTGCCTTGTCATAAATGGATCTTTACTTTCTGCTTGTGCTACTGGAAAATGAAACCCTTTTGCCTTAACAATATCTGAATCTAACGTTGCAATCGGGAAAAACAAACCTGAGACTATCGGAAAACAAAACAATGTATACGAAAATGCTTTTTTCCACCAAGTATTTTCATCTTTCGAATGATCATGCCCGCAATGGCTATGATTACAACCACAATTATGCTGTTCTCTTTCTTTTTGATGTTCTTTTTGGAAAACGATTATAATTTGAACAACAGTTAAAAAACCTAATATAATAGCTGCTGTTTTTGATAAGTAGGCATACTTCATATTAATATACTTCGTAATATTACCTGAAATATGAAGCTGCGCGATTAAGATTGTAAAACCTAATAATATATATGCTCGAAACATAACCTACCACCCCATCGCATAAATGAGTAGTGAGCTTGCATAAACAACAACTGTAACTGTAACTGTAACGACAATTACAAATTTTGTTTTAAATGTCGCAAGCATCATAAACATATTTTTAATATCCACCATCGGTCCATATACGAGGAACGCGACAAGTGATGCTGTTGAAAATGTACTTTGGAATGACGAAGCAATAAATGCATCTGCTTCTGAACAAAGTGATAAAATGTAAGCAAGTCCCATCATAACAGCTGGTGAAGAGAACGGCCCTTGTCCTATAGCAAGAAGTGTTGAAGTTTGTACGAACGTTTGAACTGCAGCTGCAATTAATGCACCTAATACTAAATATTTTCCCATCGAGAAAAATTCCTCAACAGCATGCGTACATACATCCCACATTTTTTTACGTAATGGACGCTTATGATTCACTTCTGGGAAGTGATCATCTCGTAATTGATGTTCTTTAAACATAAATGATAATATAATTCCAACAATGATTGCTACGATAATCGCTACAATAGAACGATACCATACCATGTGCATACTACTTCCAAAGGCAACGTATGTTGCAAATAATACGACCGGATTAATAATTGGACCAGTTAACATAAATGCAATCCCGGCATATGGCGGAACCCCTTTTCCAATTAATCGCCTAACAATCGGAACGATTCCACATTCACAACCTGGAAACATCATCCCTAAAAAAGTAGCCATTAAAACAGACAGAAATCGGTTTTTCGGCATCCATTTTGCTACCATATCTTCTGTCACAAACATTTGAATGAATCCTGAAATAAATACACCAATGAGCACAAAAGGAAGTGCTTCGATCAATATGGAGATAAAGATTGTATTCATTTGCAGGAATGCTTTCGGTAATTGAAACAATTCCATGATGTATTTCCTCCAACTTTTCATTAACAATATGTAATTTTAACCCCATTTTATTGATTGGACAAGACTTATACGGAATTCATCCCTTTCATATACATTACATTTTATAAGTTATATTCTATTCAAAATTTGGGATTTCATAGCAAAAAAGCTGCTCTAGCGCAGTTACACAACTATGCTAGAGCAGCTTTCTTATCGTTAAAAGTAACGTTTCTTCCAAAATACAAATGCTAAAGCGCAAGATAATGTTGCACATATTATGAGTACAATTACAAAACCTTGAGCCTCACCTTCAAATGGAACCTTTACGTTCATTCCGAAGAAACTAGAGACCATTGTTGGTAATGATAAAATGATTGTAATAGACGTTAACAGTTTCATAACACTGTTCAAATTATTCGATATAACAGAGCTAAAAGTATTCATCATTCCACTTAGAATATGACTATATATTTCCGCCATTTCAATAGCCTGTTTATTTTCAATTAATACATCTTCTAATAAATCTTGATCGTCTTCATACATTTTTAAAAATGTACTGTTACGCATTAATTTTTGAATTACAATTTTATTCGCCTTCAATGATGTTGTAAAGTATACTAAACTTTTTTCAAGACCTAGCAATGTGAAAATCTCTTTATTTTTCATCGACTTATTTAATTGATGCTCTAAATCGATTGTTTTTCTGTTAATTTGCTTTAAATATCTTAAATAATAAGTAGAAATCGTATATAAGAGCTGAAGTGCAAAGCGTGTCTTTTTAAACGTATAAAATTCTTTAATACGTTGATTAATAAAACGTTCAAAAATTGGATTTTCCTCTAAACAAATTGTCACAAAACAATCTGGCATTACAATCATACCTATTGGAATCGTGTCATAAATCGAATTTCCTTCTTCATCATGTCTAACTGTTGGAATATCCACGATTATTAAAGTATTATTGTCTTCCTTTTCAATACGAGAGCGTTCTTCATCATCTAAAGGGTCTTTAATGAAATCTAAGTCTACATTTAAAGTTTGTACTAGATATTGAATTTCTTCTTCCGTTGGATGAAGTACATTAATCCAGCAACCCTTTTGCATTTCCTCAACCTCTTGTAGTTTTCCGTTTCGGTCTGTTAAATAAATATTTAACATACTATCACCCCGATTCTTTTTACATGTAGGAATCTACCTCTCTTACATAACAGTTTTTGAACCGCCATTCTCAGCATATGAAACATACGTTTAAATTTCAATAGAAAAATTATTTTGAAAACGTTTTTATAAGAAAAATATTATAAAGTGAAACTTTAATCAGTGGGGGGCTTCATCCCCCCACTGATTTTCAGCCCTCACCAATCGGGCTTTTACGGGCAGCCCGCCCCCAACCAAACTTCTTTTCTTTCGCTGAATTTTGAGGTGAGGATCTTACTGCCCATTAAAGCGGGATAAACAAAGAAAAAGACAGAGTGCTCTCTGCCTTAAAAAGCTTATGTTGCCTTTATAACATATTTAGAAAGCATCCACAAGTTAAAGCCAACTGAAATCGTATAACCAGCGTATGTTGAAATAATAAAACTTACATAATCAAAATACGGAAGCAATACAATATTTAAAACTATCTTCACAATAATGCCAATCACTAACCCTAGCACTGTTTTCTGTTGTTGATTAATTCCTTGCAACATTGCAGCCGTTACTGTAAAAAGCGAAAATAGTATACAAGCAGGAGCGTAATACTGTAAAATAACGCTTCCCATATCCGGATCATTTCCGGCACCAAATAAAAGAGTATACACTGGTTTTGCTAACACCATCATTCCAATTGCCGCGGGTACCGTAATACCTACTACTAATAGATTCGTCCTCGTAAAATGTTTGTACAGTAACTTCACATTTCCTGCTGTATAAGCTTTTGTCATCTCAGGTACGAGTGACATACTAAAAGCAGTCGCAACGGAAACTGGGATAAGTACAACCATCTGAACAAGTCCAATTATCGCATTAATCTTCTCCGCTTCTCCTTGCATATATCCTATTTGTATAAGTAATTTATTAATTGTAAATGTGTCAATCGTCTGATACAACGGAATTGCTAAACCAACCACAACAAATGGTATTGAATATGTAAAGAGCTCCTTATATAGTGAAAAAAAAGATTTCGTTGTTTGCGGTATACTTGCCATTTCTTTTTTCTTTAAGTGCTTTCTCCTCCTTATGTAATACGCACTTAAAACAGTTAGTCCACCTATCGCTCCCATAAAAGCACCGAACGTTGAAATACCAACAGCTAGTGAGATAGAAGCTTTTAAAACATATAAAACGACAAAGCTTCCTATCAAGATGGTTAATACCCGAAAAAATTGCTCTACAACTACACTTAGAGCAGAAGGCCCCATCGATTGAAACCCTTGAAAAAAGCCCCTTAATAAACTCATTACTGGTACGAGTATTAACGCAAAACTTACAATTTGAATATTAGTAGTGACCGCCGCTACACTATTCCCCGTTTGATCATTTCCATCGATTACAAGTTTAGCCAAATGCGGAGCTAGCATATATAACGTAAAACACGAAATAACTCCCATTATAAACATAAAAACAATTCCACTTTTCAACACTCTCTTAACCGTATGATAATCATTTAATTGATCATATTTTGATACCATCTTTGAAACTGCAAGTGGTAGTCCCATCGTCGCAATGCTAAGCATAATTGTATATGGACGATAAGCATACGTGTATAAAACGTACCCACTCGTACCGACCATAGCTGTAAATGGTATAACATATATAAACCCTAACATTTTAGATATCATCGTTGCCATTGTTAAAAATATCGTTCCACGTATAAACGGTGACCCTTTCATCACATTCCTCCGCTACGCTTTATTATTACACATTATGGACAACTCCTTTTTTTTAGAACCAAAACAAATAAAAAAGCCAATGAAAAATCATTGACTTTAACGCGCTGCTTTTTTCTTTTTGAAATACTTTAAACCGAAGTATAGAGCAACAAAGAGAACCGCTCCTATAATTATGTAATGTGTGTAATCAGATGCATACTCTTTAATATGTCGCCAATTTCCACCAAGCTTTTCACCTAAATATATAAATAGTATTGACCACGGAATAATCGCAACTACTGTATACAGTGTGAATAGTTTTAATGGCATCTTTGCTAATCCTGCTGGAATAGAAATTGCATGACGTACGACTGGGATAAAACGTGCCGAAAAGATTACTCCTGCTCCGTAACGCTTAAACCAATTTTCTGCTATGTCTAAATGGTGTTTATTAATAAGCAGATACTTCCCATATTTCTCTACAACTGGACGTCCACCATAGTATCCAAGCCAATATAAAAAGATTTGGGCTAAAGTACCACCGATTGTTCCAGCAATAACTGCACCGACAAAGCTAATTTTACCATCTGCGACTAAAAAGCCAGCATACGAAAGTACAATTTCACTTGGGATAATTTCAATCATTAAAGCTAGCGCTACTCCAAAGTAACCTAAACTTGCAAAAAATTGCAATAACTGATCTATTATGCTTGCTAACATTTTATTTCCTATCTCCTTTTTTCTTCACATACCATCCCATTATTACATAAAGGTTGCATTCTGCCAATATCTTCATGCCGACAATATCACAGGCATACGCATTATTAATCTATTAATATTTCTTTCTGAGGTTCTTTTATGTAGGCAAACATTTGTTTAATTTGCTCTTCTGTATTTCTAGCAATCGATAAATTAGGCAATTCATTTTCACCAAAAAACTCCACATCATCTGTTTCAATACTAGTTTTCTTTTCACCACCAATAATTTTACAGCCAATAAAAATTTTATATACATGCGTTGCTGAAGGCGATGGTTGATGTTTTTCTTTATCAAATATAGCTAGTAACTTAAAATGATCTACCTCATAACCTGTCTCTTCGAAAACCTCTTTTGCTGCTACTTCTGTCGGCGTATAACCGATATCAGCCCATCCACCTGGCAATGCCCATTTCCCATCACTTTTTTCTTTCACAAATAATAACTTTTCATTTTGAAAAATGACTGCTCTTATATCGACTTTAGGTGTTTGATAGCCTGTCTCACTGGCAAATAACTTCTCTACAACTTCCCAATCTGTCTTTGTATAATGTGACATCATCGAAATGGAAATATCCCGTAATTGTTGGAAACGTTCTATATCATACACATCCTTAGAATACGTTAAACCCGCTTGAGCTATAGATTGTATTTGTTTTACCCAATCAATCCATTTTACCGTCATGTTTCCACATCTCCATCCTTTATTAAGTATATATTACGCCAATTCTACCAATACATCTTTATTATACAAAAAAAGAGATTGATAATGTTCCAATCTCTTTCAAAATTAATCCAATTCATGTAAATGATCTTGTATATACTTTCTTCTTTTATTTATATATTCCTCAATCATATCAGCTTCTTGATCAAATATTTCTAATTTTTCTTTCATATATGGATCTTGTAGTAAATAAGGACGAATCGACTCACACAAACTTTTTACTTTCGGCATCATAAATGAAACGGTAAATTGTTCTTCTAATATTTCTTCCAAAATACCTCGGTATTGCTTTCTAAATACAGGTATATCTAACAATCTTGCACTTAACGTGTTATAACCTTGAATACGAATATATTCATGATTAAGTGGTCTCCCTTGTACATCTCGCCCCCAAGTCGCATCATAATCCCACGGTATTACTTCAAATAAATTTGTTTCATCATTATGATATAGTGCATAGTTATGAACGAAACCATCAAAGTTTTGTGTAAAAATAACGCCAGCTAACCATCGTAAATATTTATCAACATGCAAAAACTTCCCAATTTCTTTTTCATAAGATTCCCTCGACAAAGCGTTCGCTTGAAATACAAATTCACTCAGCTGTTCTTCACTATTTTCATTCGAGTATTTAAATTCATAACCCGCAAAGAGCTCGGTCTTAACATCTTTATCTCTCTCACTCATTAGAGAAAAATTCGCATCATCATCTATCGCATAATAAATAGAACCACTCGGTAATCCTCTATTTTTCAAAAAATTTTCATCAACTGATTCTAACTGTAAATATACACCTTGAATTTGACCATTAATTTTTATAAACACATGTTGTGATTTCGGTGAAAGTACACCAATATCATGAAAAAAGTCTAAAGATAATTTATTTCGTATGAGAGACGGATCCATAAACTCAGAATTTAAATGAATCTCTTTCGCACCTTGAAATTTTTTAGGCTTATAAAACATAACATGATAAGATTTTTTCTCAAATTCACGAATATGAGCACCACGGTATACGATATCAATATCATACTTCTTTTTTCCATAAGTTAATTTTGCTGGTACTGGACTGTCTGACCAAATGTCTTTTTTCAATTCCACTAAGTACATTGGATGAATAAAAAAATCATATGAAGGTAGCATGTTTTCTCATCCCTTCTCAGTTCTCTTCATTCAATGTATGCAACTCGCCTTGTCCATACATCCGCTATCATCTATTTATATAAAATTACACTCTTGTCCTGTTCAGAAAGATACCTACATACATATCCTGTTAAGGAAAAAGAATACCTTTTCAACTTAATACATGATAAGGAGGATTTCTATGAAACGTGATATTAGAAAAGCGGTTGAAGAAATCAAAAGTGCTGGGATGGAGGATTTCTTACACCAAGATCCAAGTACTTTTGAATGCGATGATGATAAATTCACTCATCATACTTGTACAACTGGATGTAAATGTACAACTGGGGGTAAATGTCCAAGAACAAGATGTACTCGCGTGAAACATTGTACGTTCGTTACAAAATGTACGCATGTGAAAAAATGGACATTTGTTACAAAATGTACGCGTGTTCGCGTTCAAAAATGGACGTTCGTTACGAAAGTGACGCGTAGAAAAGAATGCGTTTTAGTTACAAAACGTACTCGCAGAAAACATTGTACATTCATTACAAAATGCATACGCTTTGAAAAGAAATTTTTCTGGACTAAACGAAGTTTCTGTAAAAAGTGCGAATTCTTCCCGCATAGACACGGCGGCTCTTGCGATGATTCATGCGATCATGGTAAAGACTGTCACGATGATGGACACAAATGGAATGATTGCAAAGGCGGACATAAATTCCCATCTTGCAAACACAAGAAATTTGATCACTTCTGGTATAAAAAACGTAATTGTTAGTTTTTATGCCTACAAAAAAAGGCCGTTTTGCGGCCTTTTTTACGTTTATCCCGCTTTATTGAAAATGACTTATATCTGCAAATTGCTTCACTTCACCTTTACCATCTTCAAATTCTATTATACTGAGACTAGCACTATGCATAAATGGATCATTCCACACATTTTCTATTTCAATACCCGCAAAATGTCCTACAAGTAATTTTGCTGCTGCCGCATGGGTGACAATTAATATACTTTCTCCTTTATGCTTTTCCAAAAGAAGCTGCATCCCCTCAATTACCCTTTTATGAACAGCCTCAAAATTTTCTCCTGATGTTGACTGAAAAAGATGTGGTTCATACCAAAATAACTGTATGTCGTCTGGGTATTGCCTTTCTATATCATCAATTGTCTGTCCTTCCCATATACCCATGCTAATTTCATAGAAATGCTCATCCGCGATTATCGGTATATCACGTTCTCCCTTTATTAACTCTGCAGTATGAAGGGTTCTTTCACTCGGACTACTATAGATCGCATGAATAGATAAATCTTTCATTCGCTCTCCTAATTGCTTAGCTTGCAGTATACCATTTTCAGTTAAAGCAGAATTTTTTCGTCCTTGCATTCGCTTCGCTACATTCCATTCCGTTTCACCATGCCTTGTTACATATACCGTTGTCTTCACTTCAATTCCCCCTTACCATGTTGGCCGTAATTCCCACGGTTCTACTCGTCCTACAATCCATTCATCACATTTACTTTCAATTCCTTTTATTACTCCATCCGATATTTCTTCATGAGTAAGCCATCTTCCGTATGTATCTTCTAATATAAAACCTAAAATTATTCTATGATAGCTACATCGCTTACCCCCTATTTTGTGTGAGGCTATTCTCGACGCTTTACTGCCTAAAATATGAAAAACGTCGTATGTTTCAGACAACAAGTCTAATTCTCTACAAATAAGTGATAACGCATCTTTTGCACTTGAGTGTATCCATGCGACAACCGATGTTATTGGGCCATTCCTCTCAATTGTGTTTTTAATAGCTAACTTTACACCGTCATCATTATGATAATCTAACGGAAGGCATGTGATACTTTCAGGTGTAGTACTCTCCCGTTTAACATTTTCTAATTTCACTTCATCTCTTCCAATAATAGAAACATGAAACCCTTGCTCACAAAGCCATATAGAAACCCTCTTTAGCATTCCTGTTCCACCAATTACTAGCGCATGCAACTTTCTTTGCCCCCTTAATAAAACGTCATATGAGGTTTACCTTCCCTATAATAATTAAGCCTGTCTTGCAATGTCCCTGAATGAAACTCAAATTTGTGGCCGTCAGGATCAACAAAATAGATAGATTCACAATCCCTTACATCACGTTCTCTTCCTTGTAAAATATGAACATCATTTTCTTCTAATCGCTGCAGTAGACGTTCAAAGTCTTTCTGTTCAACAGAAAACGCAATATGTGTATAAGATTGATGAATCTCGTTTCTTGGAATATGTATTTCTTCATTAAGCGCTATCCATACTCCACATATATTAAAATATGCAAGTTTTCTTCCTCTAACTAATAATTCTCCTTCCAATACTTTTTCGTAAAATGTAATAGAATCTTCTAAATTAGATACTGAAAAACAAAGATGATTGATTCCTTTTAACAACTCTAATTCCTCCTATACAAATAAAAGATGAGCGAAAATTCACTCATCTTTTATTATACTATTTTTTTGTAATATATGCCCATTTATAACTGAAGTCCCCACCAAACGTATGATTTGCAATACCTTTTACGTATGGTTTCTCTAAGTATGCGGTACTTTGTTGGTACGTAGGAGAAATGGCAGCATCTTGACCAATTAAGATTTTTTCCGCTTCTGCAAGTGCATTCCAGCGTGCTTTATCATCTTTTAATAGTTCTCCTTTTGATTTCGCTACTAACTCATCATACTTCGGATTAGAATAGTCCATTTCATTAAATGAGCTTCCAGTAACAAACATATCAATATAAGTCATTGGATCTGGATAATCTGGACTCCATGCAGATAACGAAAATTCATATTCAAATTTCTTTTCTAAATCCAACTTCTGCTTATATGGCTGTTGTTTTAAATTCACTTTAATACCAGGTAAATTTTTCTCTAACTCTTCTTTAATAAAGTCTCCTACTTTTTTACGACTACCGTTATCATCATTTAGTAATTCGACTGTAATTGTATCTTGGCCAAGTTCTTTCTTTGCTTCTTCCCATAATTTTTTCGCTTTTGCTGCATTATCTTTACTGTCACGGAAATTTTTATTTACAGTACGGAAATCTTTGCCATCAGGTCCTGTCGTAAATTTTTCAGGTACTAAGAAATATGCTGGCAATGATCCGTCATTTAAAATAACATTTGCAATTCCTTTTTTATCATATGCTAGATCAATTGCTTCACGAACCTTTTGGTTTTTAAACGTTGCATTTTTTTGGTTAAATCGTAAGAAATACATACGCGGATCTAACTTCGTTTTAAATTCATCTGGCTTATTCTTTTTATATTTATCAACAAATTCAGAAGTTAAAATAACACGGTCCGCTTGATCACTATCATATAAATTTACTCCTGTGCTTGTTTCCTTCACAATATTCACATTAATTTCTTCTAACTTCACAGTATCTTTATCCCAATAATTAGGATTTTTCTTTAACTGATAACTTCTTTCATGTTTCCATTCACTCATCGTAAACGGTCCATTATATAATAATTTATCTGCTTCTAATCCGTATTTATCTCCTTGTTCTTTCACATATTTTTCATTTAAAGGGAAGAATGTTGGGAATGAAGTAAGCTCAAGAAAATATGGTGCTGGTTGTTCTAATTCTACTACTAACGTTTTATCATCCTTCGCTTTCACTCCTAATTGATCTAACGGTAACTCTCCTTTATTTACTTTCTGTGCATTTTTCACATCAAATAAAATAAATGCATACTCAGCTGCCGTTGCTTTATCTAATGTACGTTGCCATGCATATACAAAATCTTGCGCTCGAACTGGATCACCATTTGACCATTTTGCATCACGTAATTCAAATGTATATGTCTTTTTATCTTCACTAATTTTCACGTCTTTTGCCATACCTGGAGTTGGTTTATTATCCTTATCTAAACGATATAATCCTTCCATTGCATTTACAAAGGCACGGAATGATACAGAGTCTGTTGATTTTGACGTATCCATTGAAGGAATTTCTGCTGTTTCTAGTAAGTTTAATACTTGCTTATCCGCTGCTCCCTTACCTGCTTCTTTCTTCGTTGTAGATGCCTTCTCCCCATTTCCGCAACCTGCAACTAATACACTAGTCGATAATGCAACTGCAGCAATCGTTGTTACCTTTCTCTTCATTGTTCCTTCCCCCAATCTATATGTATAAATGAAAGCCAGTATAATACATATTATTATACAAAAGATTCAGATTATTTCAAATATTATTTTCGTATATACAAAAAAAGAAGCGGATAGAGAGCTCTACTATCCACTTCTTTTACTTGTAATCCATCCTCTATGTCAAATGGATTTTGAACTTTAAATATTTCGTCCATTATCTTTAAAAATTCTTCCTCATTTTTAGATTCGCCATTAATCATAAGTGAGTACGGCTCAACCTCACCCAATTTATAATCAACAATAAATTGGATCGTAACCTTTTTCTTCGACATATCCGGACTATCCCCTTGGAATTCTACCAATTCTAATCCTTCCGTGCCACGATAATATGCCCAACCCGGATTTCTAAAATAATTTTCAAACGATTCACCAATGGAAAAGAACGGATATTCATATAGCGAGCTTGTACGAACTTTTTGAATAATATCTCGATCAGTCGGGAAAAAGAAATGGCTGAAAAAAATACTAGCAACCGCTAAAATCGTAACGATTGTTGCTCCCATTTTACTCGTCCCCCCCCTATCACGAATAAGGTACTTTTCAACCGATTCATCTTGAATTTCTCTTGCTTTTATTCGATATATACGCCTTTCTGCAAATTGATAATATAATCCATTCGCAAAAATCGCCATTCCAAATAAAATAAAAACGAGTAATAGAAACGTAAGAGGCACCATATTAATGATCGGCAATGCTACGTTGAAGCCCATATAATAAGAAAACGCATCACACGCTAATAATAACACTACAAATAAAGCTGCAGGTAAATAATACTTACGATATCCGAGCCAACCTACATTGAAAATAGCTGCCCAACCATTCCAGCTCCACCTAGCAATCCGCTTTTCTTCAAGCTCCCATTTCCTTTTGTAATACGGATATTGTCTCCCTACATATACTTCTAATTCCTTGTCTATTAGCGAACTTCCTTCACTCTGTTCAGTATGCAAAGTCCGCTGGCAACTTTCACAATTCAGCTGATTTCCCTCGCAAAGTTGCCCACAATTTATACATTTCAAAACAATCCCTCTTCCCATCCATACGTCATTTCAAAATACCTTCATGTTTTAATAACCACTCTTTCCTCCATAAACCGCCCGCATACCCAACAAGTTTCCCGCTCTTTCCTATTACACGATGACACGGAACGATTATTGAAATCGGATTGCGACTATTTGCTCCTCCTATTGCTCGTACAGCTTTCGTATTTCCGACTTTCTCTGCAATATCTAAATATGAAGCACTTACGCCATAAGGAATCGTATAGAGCGCATCCCATACATTTTTTTGAAATGCTGTTCCCTCAGGAGACAACGGGACTGCGAACTCTTTTCTATTCCCCTTAAAATATTCATCGAGCTCATTTATACATTGATCTATCATTTCATTTTTATGTTCTTCTTGTCTCTCATCAACAAATATAACAGACGTAATTCCTTTATCGTTCGCTGTAATTTCTAGCAAGCCTAATTCACTTTCATAATAAGCTTGGTACATATGTCATCCTCCAATTCAATTCATATTCATTATTGTAACACGAATAGACAAAATTTTTCGTATAAGCGTTTTATTCGAGAAACAAAAACGAGAATGATACAATGTAAGAAAATTCAATCTAGGAGGCTATTGGATGAATTACAAACTTTTTTCACCTTATACAATTAAAGACGTTACATTAAAAAACCGGATTGTTATGTCACCTATGTGCATGTATTCATCGAAAAACGAGGATGGCCAAATAACGAATTTCCATCTTATTCATTATGGAACAAGAGCTGCTGGTCAAGTTGGTTTAGTTATGATTGAAGCAACAGCCGTGTTACCTGAAGGTCGAATTTCAAATAAAGACTTAGGCATTTGGGATGACAGTTTAATTGAAGGCTTACATAAAGCGACAACTTTTATACACGATAATGGTGCAAAAGCTGCCATTCAACTCGCTCATGCTGGAAGAAAAGCAGAATTAGAAACAGATGCGTTAGCTCCTTCAGCCATTCCATTTAATGAAACAATGAAAATGCCAATAGAAATGAGCAAACACCAAATTAAAGATACTGTATTAGCTTTTCAGCAAGCTGCAGTACGATCCAAACAAGCTGGATTTGACGTTATTGAAATACACGGTGCTCACGGTTATCTTATTAATGAATTTCTTTCTCCACTTACCAATAAGCGGACTGATGAATATGGTGGTTCACCTGAAAATCGATATCGTTTCTTACGCGAAATCATTGAATCGATAAATGAAGTTTGGAACGGACCGCTATTTGTTCGTATTTCAGCAAATGATTATCATCCTGACGGGTTAACAGTTCAAGATTATGTACAATATACAAAATGGATGAAAGAACAAGGAGTAGATTTAATCGATTGTAGCTCTGGGGCTGTTGTACCTGCGCGCATCGATGTTTACCCTGGGTATCAAGTACAATATGCTAAACATATTAAAGAGCATGCTAACATTGCAACTGGTGCAGTTGGATTGATTACGACCGGGGCACAAGCAGAGCAAATTTTAAATAATAACGAAGCAGATTTAATTTTTATCGGACGTGAGTTACTTCGCAATCCTTACTTCCCAAGAATAGCCGCCAATGAACTTGGCTTTGAATTAGAAGAACCGTATCAATACGAGCGAGCGCCTGGGAAAATCAGTACAAATAAATAAAACCGAGAAGCTCTTCTTCTCGGTTTTATTTATTCTATCGTTGTAATTTCATTCGAATTATAAATGTGGATACCTGATTCTTCTCGCAATGCAGTTATATACATCCCTTTTGCCACATCTTTAGCGGAAATTGGTTTATACTTTTTGAAGGCTCCTTTAAATATAAAAGGAATCATACGAGATAATTTTTCCGCCATTCTTTCACCAAAGCGAAATTCTTGTCGATTTCCTACTAATAAAGATGGCCTAAAAATGTGAATACCACCAATTACTAACTTTTGCAATTCCTCTTCCATTCTTCCTTTCACTTGTGAATAAAAGAAAAACGATTTAGGATTCGCTCCCATTGAGGACACAACAAGGAAATTTTGCACCCCTTGTTTTTCAGCTAAACAAGCCGCTCGTAACGTATATTCATAATCTACCTTTTTGAAATTAGCTTTCGTTTTTGCTTTTTTGATTGTTGTTCCTAGACAACTAAATACGTCATCTACAGCAAAGAACTCTTTATATTCCTCTAATGCCAAATAATCTACTTGCTTTTGCTGTAACTTTTCATGTTGCCATTGCATTGGTTCTCTTACAAAAATAGTAACCGAATCGTAGTAATCTGATTCAAGTAATAGACGCGTTATCTCTTGCCCAACTAAACCACTTGCACCAAGCACTAACGCTGTTCGCTTATTCATATATGCATATACCTCTTATTTTACTTTTCTCTCCTTTAGTAACATACAACTTTTAGGAGTTTCCTTCTCTCATTTTACCACAAGTAAAGCACTATGCGTACGCATAGTGCTTTACTCACTCTTTTTTCTCATCTTTCTCTCGTAATTTTGTTACGGTTGATGCATCTCCTAAATTACTTATTAATCTTCTTAAAAAAATTAAGACTACGGCTAATGGTAATACTACCGCTAATATCAATAAAATAGCTTCCATTAAGTAACCCAAACACTCAGCCCCCTCTACACCCTCCTTTCATATATATGAACACAGCGTTGTCACATATGCATGTATTCGCAAAAATAACACACCTATATTTGACAACTTTATAACAAAATCAAATCGGAATGATTATTATTTATTGCAACTTTATAAAAGATGTATTATACTAAGTTCGCAAACTAAAACGTAATTATTCCGTTTTGTATTAAAATGATATGTTTCTTCTATAATTGGGGAAAATATATCCGTAAAAAAAGAAAAGAGGAGAACTTCATGCCTAAAAGATTGACTATATTTTCATTCTTACTTATTTTCACTTTAATTTTTACTGGCTGCTCAAATACAAAAGAAGGTAATGCCAAGAAAGAAGGAAAGCTAACTGTTTATACAACTATTTTTCCTCTTGCAGATTTCGCAAAAAAAATTGGTGGCGACTATGTAACTGTTGAAGCAATTTATCCGCCTGGTGCCGATTCTCATACATTTGAGCCAAGTCAGAAACAAACAGTACAAGTTGCAAAAGCCGATTTATTCGTTTATAACGGTGCTGAATTAGAACCATTTGCTGAAAAAATGAAAGAAACATTACAAAAAGAAAACGTTAAAATTGTAAATGCATCAAAAGGTATTGAACTGCGTACTTCTACTGAAGAAGAGCATCATGATCACGGAGACGGCCATAAAGAGGATGAACATCATCACGATAAAGACCCACACATTTGGTTAGACCCTACTCTAGCAATGAAACAAGCAGAAAAAATTAAAAATGCACTTGTAGCACTACAACCTGACCATAAACAAGAGTTCGAAAAAAACTTTGCAGCACTTCAAACAAAATTTACTGATTTAGATGATCAATTTAAAGCAGCAGTTGCGAATGCAAAAACGAAAGATATTTTAGTTTCTCATGCGGCTTATGGGTACTGGGAACAACGCTATGGCCTGAAACAAATTGCTATCGCCGGTATTTCAGCTTCTGATGAACCATCTCAAAAACAACTTGCTGACATTACAAAAACAGTAAAAGAACATAATCTAAAATATATTTTATTTGAAACATTTTCTACTCCAAAAGTAGCATCCGTTATTCAAAAAGAAACAGGTACAAAGATTTTACGCTTAAATCACTTAGCTACTATTTCTGAAGACGATGCGAAAAATAATAAAGATTACTTCACTTTAATGGAAGAAAACGTAAACACATTGAAAGAAGCTACTAACTAACCAACTTTTGATAAGAAGCTGAATACGACATTCAGCTTCTTTTTTATGTGTTTCTGCTTGACTTGACCAAAATAACAAGTAAAATTATCCATATTAGCTTTTAAGCTATATTAATTTAGAAGGTGAGTTGGAATTATGACTCTTCACATTTGTGAAGTAACAGAAAAAAATTGGCGTTCGGTATCTGCTTTAAACGTCGCAAAAGACCAGCAGCAATTTATTGAAAGCAATGCATTTTCTTTAGCAGAATCATTATATGAGGGGAACGGAACGTCAGTAGGTTTATATGATGGAGAAACACTTGTAGGATATGCAATGTATGGATGGTATTGTGAAAAACGTAAAAGCATATGGTTAGACCGCTTTATGATTGACCAACAATATCAAGGAAAAGGATACGCAAAACGTTTCCTTCGCTTGCTTATTCAATTCTTACAAAATAAATTTGAATGTAAAACAATTTATTTAAGTTTACACCCAGACAACAAACTTGCAATGGGATTATATGAGTCATTTGGCTTCCGTTTAAATGGCGATATTGATGATGAAGGTCCTGTTGTAGGTGTTGTAATGGAGTTACTTTTAGATGAACATACAAACCTGTGAAAACAGGTTTTTTTAGTCCTTCGTTTTTGGCAATCTAGTATTTTTCTACAAAACACTTAGTTAAGTCCAAAAAATAAGCCTGCAATAAACGCAGACTTATTTCACACACTCCTCGAAATGTGCTTGGAACCATTCTTTATTAATATCTTTTCCGATAAAAACAACTTCACTTACTCGATCTTCGCCCTCTTGCCACTCTCTATCATACGAAGCAGCAAATAACGTATGTACGCCTTGGAAAACGATACGTTTATCCACTCCATCAATCGATAAAATTCCTTTGTAGCGATATAAATATTCTCCTAGTTCTTGAACGACAGCTGACATCCACTCATTTAGTTTTTGTAAATCTAACGGACGCTCTTCGCGTAGTACAAACGATTTTACACCTTCTAAATGATTATGCTCTGTATGAGGATAAATTTGTAACGTATCTTTCGTTTTAAACGTTTGAATTTGTAGTAACGATGGAATATCCACATCACAATTAGTCGACTGAATTAACTTTGCAGTCGGGTTTATTCCTTGCAATTCATGTAAGAGATTTTCTTTTTCACTCTCTTCAATTAAATCTAACTTATTCACTAATACAACATCAGCAAATGCAATTTGTTCTTTTGCTTCTAGCCCTTTTTCAAAATGTTTATGTATATGATAACTATCTACTACTGTTACAACACCATTAATTTGGTATGCAGATTGAATAACAGGATCTAAAAAGAATGTTTGAATAATAGGACCTGGATTTGCAAGACCCGTCGTTTCAATTACTAATCCATCAAAGTCCATTTTCCCTTCTGCTTTTACGTCCAGTAATTGTTTTAACGCAACGAGTAAATCCTCACGTACAGTACAGCATAAACAGCCGTTTGTCATTTCCATAATTTCTTCTTCAACATTCATAATCAACTGATTATCAATACCAATTTGCCCGATTTCATTTACGATCACCGCCAATTTCTGACCGTGATTCTCTGATAAAATGCGATTTAATAATGTCGTTTTCCCTGATCCAAGAAAACCAGTTAATATTGTTACTGGAATCATTTTGTACCTCTCCTTATAGCTATATGTTTCTACATTATAGCATATAGAAAAAATCGTTTTTGTAGCAAAACATATTTATTGTATGTACGACACTGTAACTATATAATAATATGTAGCAAGAAAGCCTTTTCAAAATATTATTCATTCATCAAGGGGGCACTTATAATGGAACGAGTTCAAATGGCCGAAACACTCGAATTTTCTCGTATGATTCAAGGTTTTTGGCGTTTAGCAGAATGGAATATGACAAAACAAGAATTACTTTCTTTCATTGAAGATTGTATGGATATGGGAATTACTACTTTTGATCATGCTGATATTTATGGCGGTTATACGTGTGAAGGACTGTTCGGAGAGGCATTACAACTAAAGCCTTCCTTACGTGAAAACATGCAAATCATCACAAAATGTGGAATCGCTCCCCCATCACCGAAATTTCCAGAGCGTTATGTTGCTCACTACAACACTAGTGCAAAACATATTATTCAAAGTGCAGAAGCTTCACTTAAAAATTTACATACAGATTATATTGACGTATTACTTATCCATCGTCCTGATCCTTTCATGGATCCAAATGAAGTGGCAGAAGCGTTCTCACGCTTAAGACAAGAAGGAAAAGTTCGTCATTTCGGTGTATCTAACTTTTTACCTTCCCAATTCAATATGTTAAGTTCATACTTAGATTTCCCGCTTATTACGAACCAAATTGAAGTATCAGCTCTGCAGCTTGAGCATTTTGAAAAGGGAACAATTGATTTATGTCAGGAAAAACGAATCAATCCAATGATTTGGTCACCTCTTGCTGGCGGAGAAATCTTTACTGGTCAATCAGAACGTGCTGTACGTGTACGTGAAACTGCGCAAAAAGTTGCTACTGAGCTAGGTGTTTCTAGTATCGATACGGTTATGTATGCTTGGTTACTTGCACATCCAGCTAAAATGTTGCCAATCATCGGCTCTGGTAAATTAGATCGTGTTAAAACAGCCGCTCTTGCTACAAAAGTTAACTTAGACCGTCAACAATGGTTTACAATTTTCGAAAGCTCTAACGGACATCCTGTACCATAATACACAAAAAGAAGAGCCGTTTCTCTACAGCTCTTCTTTTTCATATGTATTTCTAGTCATCGCAAATACACACATATCCCTTAATCCATTTCCATCTACTGCAACACTCGCACTTTCTAAAACACCCTCTAATTTAAAACCTAATTTCTCAGGGATCGCTCTACTTTTCTTATTTAAAGAATCACAACGAATTTCTACGCGGTTTGCTTTCAGTTCAGAAAAAGCATAATCTGTTATCCCCTTTGCAGCCTCAACCATATAGCCCTTTCCACTAAACCTCGAATCAATCCAATACCCGATTTCAAATTGGGGTATATCCCAATTAATGCGATGCAATCCGCTAGATGCGATAAACTCGCCTGTTTCTTTCGAAAATACTAGTAACCTTAAATCCTCACGCTGTAAAAATTGAATATGCGATTTTCTAATGCTCACTTCTACTTCTTCCTCTGTTTGCTCTTTTTGCGCAAAAACCATCCATGGTTTTAATTCTTTCATAGAAGCTTGAATGGCATCGTATACAACTTTACCATCACCTGGTTTCGGCATTCGAATCAATAACCTTTCAGTATAAAATTCAGAAGGAAAATCGAATAATAACGGATTCACTGTAAACACTCCCTATAATTCTTTTATATATAATAATATCCATCTCAAACTATACAGTAAAGAAATTTCTGAATTTTATACATTTAATTCATTTACATCTACCGCAACACGAACGCCAGATTCAATTGCCCCTTGTATCCATCCGTGATATAACGTTGTATGGTCTCCAGCAAAGAATATTCTTCCCTCTGGTTTGACAATCGCTGGTTGCAACTCTGATTCTTGACCGGCCTGAAATAGAGCAAACCCTCCAAGTGCATATGGATCCAACGTCCAACTTTTTGATATACCAGATAAGAATTCATCATATACTTGGCCACCTAATATCGTTGCTAAGTTTTGTAATGTGTAATAAATACGGTCACCCTTTGATAAGCCATCCCATAACAACGCATCATAAGACCATGTATAGCTTCCTAGCATCATAGCTGGTCCCTTCTCTCCAATTCCATAGCTTGGATAATAGGCGTAACGAATTGGCAAATCTGTTATAATTCTGCCACCTAACTGTCCTTGTTCTTCCCAAAATCGACTTTTAAATTGAATTCCTATTTTTGTCGCTGGCATATAATGCAATTCACGAATTGCTTTCCATTTCTCATGAGATATAGAATCAAATGGATCTACTTCTACAAACCGCATTGTCGAAAACGGAATGGTAACAATAACTAAGTCCCCTGTAATACTACTATATTCAAACGTTTCTTCGTTTCGATAGAAAGCTGTCACACCATTATCATGCTGATGTAGCTTCATTAATTTTTGATTATATATAATATCTTCCTCTAATTGTGGTAAAAAAGATTTTGGCAATCTATCATTACCGCCTATTATTTCACAAAATCCGCTCTCCTCTTGCATAATGTATAAAAAACGTAATGTCTCAACGAATGACCTTTCTAAAAAACCTTCTAAATCCAACAAAACGCCAATCATCTCAATTGTTACTGGTGAAAAGTAAGTATTATATTGATAAGGGTGATACTTTAAAAATTGTCCTGTAGAGTATCTGCCAAAATCATTTACTACAACATCCCAATTTTTCTCTGGGTTCTTTTTAATAAAATTTATAATAGGCTGTACCGCTAACAATAATAGCTCCTCAGACGTTTTCCCAACTTCATTCATTTCCACAGGATACTTTAATATACTTGGCTCTTTTTCATATTGTTTTAATGTCGTTTTTCGGCCGTTTACGTAAATAATATCAGTCTCATTCCTATTAATAAAAGGGCTTACCTGTAGCCCAAATTTTCTTATATATGCCATCGTTAATGTATGCGAATACGGAATTCTCATCGCCCCTACATCCAAATATAAACCGGTATCTTCCATTCTAACTGTCTCTATGCGGCCACCTACCCGGTTGTTTGCCTCAAAAATCTTCACTTCATGTCCCGCAGCTTTTAATAAAGATGCCGAAACTAATCCAGCCATGCCAGCCCCTACTACAATAATTTGCTTCGGACTCGTCGTCTTCTTTAATCCTTTATTTATAATTTTTAACGTTTCATCCATCTCCGTGTTATACATTATATCTTTCTGCACAATTCCACCCCTTACTTCATCAAATGGGCATTAGTCGTTTAGTGCATTTTATTCATAAATTTCCATAAACATAACAACAGAGCAAGTTGAATATTCACTGAAAATACATAAGAGATCGCTCTCACATCTCTTCACGCTTCGTATAATATAGCAACAGCAAATAAGGAGTGGTTAAAAATGAAACCAACTTACGACTACAATGCTACAAAAAAGTATTTAGAAGAAAAGAAACAACAGCTATGCAACAAACTTAGTAATATGCATCTATCTAAAAAAGAGCGTGAACAAATAAAACTTGAGATTGATAACTACGAATATATTTTAAATGTAGTCGAAATGAATCATTATGAACGAGGATTTTCACATTAAAAGTGGATATATAATTTATCCACTTTTTATTTTGAGCATTTCATTACGCATTTTTTGTAAGTAAATATATAATAGGATGTACATTAAGATTGAGAGGTATATTCTATGATCAAATTAAGTGTATTAGACCAATCCCCTATTTCAGATGGTAGTACGGCAGCCCAAGCTTTTTCACATACAGTTACGCTTGCGCAAGAAGTTGAAAAACTCGGATATACACGCTTTTGGGTATCAGAGCATCACAATTCTGTAAGCCTTGCTGGTTCAAGTCCAGAAATACTTATTTCTCATATTGCAGCAAAAACGGAGCGTATGAGAGTTGGTTCAGGTGGTGTTATGTTACCTCACTATAGCCCTTATAAAGTTGCTGAGAATTTCCGCGTTTTAGAAGCGCTTTATCCAAATCGTATTGACCTTGGTGTCGGCAGGGCACCTGGTGGTATGCCCATTGCAACTCGCGCACTTCAAGAAGGAAAAATGGTCTCACTTGATCAATATCCAGAGCAAATTGCAGATGTTGCAATGTACTTACATGATCAAGTACCAGAAAACCATCATTATGCAAATTTAAAGGCTACTCCTGTAATTCCCACATCTCCTGACATGTGGTTGCTTGGCTCTAGCGGAGAGAGTGCAAAGATTGCCGCACAACAAGGTGCTTCCTTTGCATTCGCACAGTTCATAAACGGATACGGTGGACCCGAGGTAATGGAGGCCTATAAAAAACAATTCCAACCTTCCTATTTAGGAGATAAACCAAAATCAATCGTAGCTATTTTTGTTATTTGCGGAGAAACAAATGAAGAGGCGGAAAAAATTGCTTCTAGTTTAGATTTATCAATCTTATTACTAGAACAAGGAAAGCGTACAACTGGTACTCCTTCTATCGAAACTGCTCAAAATTATTCATATAGCACGTATGATTTATTCCGTATAAAAGAAAATCGTCAACGTATGATAGTAGGCGATCCGTCTTCTGTAAAAGAAAAAATCATAAACTTAAGCAAAGCGTACAATACTGAAGAATTTATGATTGTCACTATTACTCATCGATTTGAAGATAAATTGAATTCTTATCGCTTATTGGCAAATGCTTTTAATTTATAATTTTAAAAAGGAGATACATCACATATGATGCATCTCCTTTTCTTACTACTTATTGTTTTCATTCCCTATATATTCAATAGCTTCTTTCAATACCTCTTCAAAGTGAATAGGATAATCATGATTTAAGTTAGGTATAATTTTATACTTATGTTCTATATTCTTATCTCTTAATAATTGTACAAATTGCTGTGTGCATTCGAAACAATCTTCATCTTGATCACCGCAGACTATATATCCCTTTATATGTTTATCCTGTAGTACTCCCAGCAACTCATTCCATTCTTCAACCTCTGGAAGCCACGGTGCCATAAAAATAAACCCATCCACAGCTATATCTTTTTGTAAAATTGTATATAGAGCTACTCTTGCTCCAGCAGAAAAACCGCCAATTATTCATGTTCTACTGTACGGTTCTCTATAAGCTTATCGTAATGCTCTTTTAATTCTTCTTTCCCTCTATGTAAATCATCCCATACAAACCCATCTGAAAACTGGATTTTCGAAGACTGTGGTAAAGCTAACGTATAATTTTGTACCAAAACAGATTTCCAATATGGTTCTATTATTCCTATATTTTCTTGATCACCGTGCATTGCAATAAATAGTTTTTCTTTTTTCTTACTTTCTATATATTTCACATCTGCTCGTTCTGTTTTCTTTGCTAACTCTTCTCTTTCTTTACATAATTGAACCATTTGATGAAACCCTTCAAATTTATGTAGTGGTTTTAAATCATCGTCCGAAATTAAATACTCATATCCATACCAAAAACCTTTTTCTATAATAGCTTCCTTCATTAAATGCAACGCTTCTTCTTCAAGTCCTGCTGCACTCGCTAATGCATATTTAAAATTATATATTTGAGCCTCATTCCCTACTATACCTTTAGCATGCTCCATTATATAAGTGTACGCTTCTAAACTTCCTTTACTTGCATAGCAATGTAACGTTTCATTTAATAATTGAATGTAAGTCATACCATTTTTCATACATCTACTCCCCCGTAACCTGTTATAATATTTATGTCTCAAACCTTTATATCATTCTGTAATCGTTATATAACTCAAGCTAACAATAACTTTATTCTTAAAATGATACTCAATTATTACTCCTCTTTACCCAATAAATTTAGTATAAAGTTAAATAGACTGAAAAATGAATATTTTTACGACCAAAAAAAGACAACAATATATTTATTGTTGTTCTCAATACATCTACCCACTCTTTTGTTTTTTTCTATCTGGTTTACTTGAAACTAAATAATGTTTTTCTGAAATATATAAGTCTCTTTTTAATATACGATCTAAGTAAGGTCCTAGTTTCATTCCGCATATGAGGCGATCTTCACTACCTTCTACAATTGGAAACATTTCTTTTTCTGTTACATACTGATCTACTGCCTTTTGTACAATATCAATTTCTTTCACTAGGTTTAAGTTTTCTTCTGTATGTTCAAATACCTCAAGCGTTTCCTTCGTAATAAGAAAATGGTTTGTTGGAAATGCAGGTAAATACGGCTTTAACAAATCATAATTCACTGTATAATCATCATTTACTAATACTGTATAAACGATATTAGCATTCTTTTCTAGAAACTTGGCCATCGCTTGTTCCAATTCATCTTTCGTAATTTCACGCTCTTCTTTTCCAGTTTTGAAAAAGCGAAACATCGCATCGCCTCCTTTTTACTATATTATAGCATAAAAGAAAACTGAAAAATCACAAAAAAGTCATTGAAAGAATTTTTCAATGACTTTTTTCTTTATATTCTTATATTTATCCCGCTTTAATGGGCAGTAAGCCCCCCACTGATTAAAGTTTCACTTTATTTTAAGAACGCACTTAGCATCCATACATGTTGTTCTAATGTTGTATGAATTGCTAACAACATGTCCGCTGATGTTTCATCTCCAGCTTCACCAGCAACTTCCATGCCTTCTTTTAGTTCTTGAATAAGTGCTGAGTAATCATTTACTAATGTTTGCACCATTTCTTCTGCAGATTCCTTGCTTGTCCCTTCATTCACACTAGATGTTGCAAGATATTCTTTCATTGTCGCTAACGGCTTACCTTCCAATGCTAAAATACGTTCTGCTAATTCATCAATATACGTTCCAGCTTCATTGTAAAACTCTTCAAATTTCTCATGTAATGTAAAGAAGTGTGGTCCTGTCACATACCAGTGATAATTATGTAGTTTCACATATAACACATTCCAGTTTGCTACCTGCTTGTTTAATACTTCAACAACATTTGTTTTCGTACTCATACAATCCACTCCTCTTATCATTTTGTAATGATTATCTTTTCATAACCTAGTTACATGTTACCATACATTTCCTATCCTTTCGAACGATTAGCTTATATGTAACAAAGTTTTAACACCTTTAATATTTCCCTAATATGTATTAATTCATGTATGTTTTCAAACACTTCATACGTCTAATTGTCCAAGCTCATACATATGCATAATAGTAAATCAAGCTCATCGTAGTAGAAAGAGGGATAACATGGACAATCAACAATGGCAAGTAGCAAAGAAAGTCGCTGCTACTTATATTGGAACAGTCGTTGGAGCTGGATTTGCTACTGGACGAGAAATTGTTGAATTTTTTACAGTGAATGGCTTTTATGGAACAATTGGCATATGTATAAGTGGATTTTTTTTTATTTGGCTCGGTACAAAAATGATGTTACTCTCCTCACAAATCGGTGCATTTTCAGCGCAAGAATTTAACAAATATTTATTTGGGGATGTATTTGGAAATGTCGTAAACACATTATTATTGCTCGTATTATTTGGTGTAACGAGCGTTATGTTATCAGGAGCTGGGGCGGTATTCGAAGAGCAACTTCGTTTACCAAGACAACTCGGTATTTTCATTACAGTAATCGCCTGTCTCATTATAGGTAGTCGCGGATTACAAGGGGTTTTTGAAGTTAATACACTTGTCGTACCTATTATGATGATTTTCATTATCGGACTTGCTATTACAACGTTTTTTCACGGTACAACTCCTATTAGTAACACTATTCCTGCAGAAAGCTGGAATATGAAGTGGATAACTAGTCCTATTACATATGTCGCCTTAAATCTTTCTCTCGCCCAAAGCGTCCTCGTTCCGTTAGCCAGCGAAGTAAAAGATCGAAAGGCCATTTTATGGGGCGGTATTTTAGGTGGGGCAGGACTTTCTTTAATATTATTATGTAGCCATTTAGCTATCTTATCAGTCGACCAATTTTATCAATATAACATTCCAATGGCTGAAGTCATAAGAAAATTCAATGCCACTTTTCACTTTTTCTTTGTTCTTATCATTTTCGGTGAAGTATTCACAACTTTAGTTGGCAATGTGTTCGGAATGACAAAACAAATGCAATCCATCACTGGCTGGAAAAATAACAATATTATTTTCTTCATTTTACTAATAAGTTATTGCTTTAGTTACGTTGGTTACAGTGAATTACTCCATATTCTATATCCAGTAATCGGGTGGGTTAGCATCATTTTACTTCCGATTATTGCTTTTAAACAACTTCAAAAAACATAAAAAGCATCCATGTTATTGGATGCTTTTTATATATATTTACTCACAATCATCACATACTTCCCAGTACGGCCCCATTTCGAGTGCCAAATATGGCTTTAATTGCAACCGAATCATTCGACTAGGCATACGTTCTAAAACGAATTGAATCCCTTCTTCTTCTTCATCTAATTCAACTTTTGAAATCGCAATTCTTTGCATCGTCGAAATAGGCATTCCATCTTTATATAAAGTGATTTTCACCTCATCATATTCATTAAAATACAATTCAACACTCATTTGATTTTTCAACATTTCATTAACAATTTCATATTTATCATTTCGTTCCTGGATTATATATTTCCAAGCGCCTCTACCTTCTTCTTTCGGAGCTGCTTGAAATAATGTCATCAAATCCTCGTATAGCATAAGATAACCCCTCTCTTACTAAAAAACGATGAGTATTTTATATACTCTTTATCTCTATCACTATCCATATGTATTGTACCATATATCAACGTTCTAACCGTATTCATTTGCTTCATAAGTATATAAAAACACTTTATTCAGTCTTCATTATTATGTGGCTTACTTTATTACTTAATCCTCCTTAAATTTTAAACCTATTCCCAATCATTATTTGCTCACATCAAAAAAGGAGAGTGATTTACATCACTCTCCTTAAAAGAATTTCCCAGTAGCTGCTAACGCTAATACTAGTATTAGAATTGTAAATAATAATGATACTATAAAACTAAAAATAGGTAATGCTTTCTTTTCATTCTTCTTAAAGAGTAACTTTAAACTAAGAAAGATGTTTACTGGTACAAATATAAAATAAAAATATTTAACAATTTGCACTGAACTATTTGAAAGTGTTTTAAAAATAAACACTTCAATGAGAAAAACAATAAAAAATGAAATACTTAACCAAAATGAGACATAACTAAGCCAAGAATGTCTTTTTGTCCCCCAATACACTCCCATACGAATCTCCTTTTATTTGTATTCTATATGATTATAATTATACACAAAGTTAACAAATACCTTTATTTTTCGACAAATATTATACAAAATATATATTTAAACCTCATAAAAGTATTGTGTATTTCTATTTAATTTTACAAAAAAAATAGACTACTCCAATAGCATACTGCTATCTTGGAGTAGTCTGTTCTCTATTAAACTTTAAATCTTTCAATTAATACTTGTAACTCTTCAGCCATTTGAGAAAGCGTACCAGCTGCAGAACCAATTTCCTCCATCGAAGCTAATTGTTCTTCCGCTGATGCTGCAACGTTTTGAGTACTCGTCGCATTATTCTGCGCTGTCATTGCAATTTGTCCTACCGAAATAGACACTTCATTTGCACCTTTTGACATCCCGTTAGCCGTTTCAACCATCGTTTTAATTTGATCGGCAATTTCGTTTGTAGATTGTAAAATCTCAGTAAAGTTTTGCTTCGTTTCATTCGCAATTACAAGTCCAGATTGAACTTCTTCATTTACATGCCCCATTGATTTTACCGTCTTACTCATGTCATCTTGTATTTCACTTATTAATTTACTAATTTCACTAGAAGATACGCTAGACTTCTCCGCCAATTTACGTACTTCATCTGCAACGATTGCAAATCCTCTTCCGTGCTCTCCTGCTCTTGCAGCTTCAATTGCCGCATTCAAAGCTAGAAGATTTGTTTGATCTGCAATATTTTGAATGACTTCTAGTATGTCACCAATTTGTTTTGATTTATTATTTAATAACTGTATAACTTCATCTGACTGTGAAACAGATTCTGCAATAGACTGCATTTGATTTACTGTTTTTCCTACTAGTTTTCCACCATCTTCTGCTTTTTCACGAGTATGCGCAGAAGCCGTACTAATTGATGATGAGCTATTTGCTACATGTTGAATTCCTTCTGTTACATTAAATAGTAACATTGCACCATTTTCTACACTTGTTGTTTGTGTTGTTGCCCCACTCGATATTTCATCCATTGCCATTGTAATTTGCTCAGTCGCTTCACTCGCTTGTCTTACACTTGCCGTTAGCTCTTCTGATGCTGCTGCAACATGTCCAGCCGAAGTATTAATTCTTCCGATTAATGTTCGCAATGCATCAGTCATCTCATTAAATCCTTTTGCAAGTTGACCAATTTCATCATTAGAATGAATTTCGATGGTTTGCGTTAGATCTCCCTCACTTATTTCTTTAGAAGTGACAACTAATCTTTTTAATGGCTTCGTTATAGAAAGTGTCACAAAATAAATAAGTGCCCCGCCTATAACTAATGAAATGAACATAACAATTAACATATTATAAAATACAGGCTGCGCAGCTTCAATTACTTCATTTGAGTACATCGTCCCACTGATTTTCCAACCTGTTTTTACATTTGTAGCAAATACCATTTGTTTTTCGCTACCGTCATACATATATGAAAAAGCACCATGATTATCTTCATAAATTTTCTTCGCCCAAGAATCAGATGCTTTTTCTCCTGACTTCTCTTGAGGATGTGCAATTATTTTTTGTTTCCCATCTAAAATGAAAGCATATCCCTTTTTACCAATATTAATTAACTTCGTTGTTTTTAATAAATTATCTAAACTTAAATCTATCGCTACAACACCGTTTTTATCTTCTGCTTGTTTTGCAATCGTTACGACAATATGTCCATTTCCTTTTGCCTTATACGGCTCAGTAATTACAATACCACCTTGTTTTGCCACTGCATCTTTATACCAAGAACGTTCTGTTGGATCATAGTCCGCTGCCATTTGTATATTTGGTTCTTGCACAAATTTCTTATCATTTCCAGCAACGTATACTTGTTCAACATCTTTATTTAAATTAATATATTGAGATAACATCTTTCTTAATTCATCTTGATTTTCCCCTTGATACATATTCCCTTGAATCACTCGCGCAAAATTATTTATATCATTAAATTTTGCCTCAATCATTTGATTGATTAAATTATCTAATATTTTTATATTGTCGTGAGCACTACTCGTAATTTGTGATTCAAAATTCTTTTTAGCTGTTTGATAAGACATGCCTCCAATAATAGAGACAGCTGCAATTAAAATGACAAAAAATGAAATTAATAGTTTTTTTGCTACTTTCATATCACGAAACCAATTTAATAGTCTACCCATTACAAACCTCCTGCTTTTCAATTTTATAAGGTAAATCTCGTTAATCGTAAATATTTTCCATTCCCGAATTATTATTTTCATAACCTATTATGATGAATACTTTGTAAAGTTTAAACAAATAAATTCTATTTGTCTATATATTTGAATAATATTATTATAAAATTTACAAATGTAAAAAACCAAAGGAATATTCCTTTGGTTTCTTACATTTTTTTATGTTGTTTGGAAATCTTCTTCCACTTCTCACGCTCTGCTCTTGCAAGAATAGCATCTTGTTTTCTCATAAAATATGCTAGTTCTCTTTGTAATTTTTTATAACTTTGCAAACGATTTATCGTAATCATTCCGTTATCAATTGCCTTATGCACTGCACACCCTGGCTCATTTTCATGCTTGCAGTCCCTAAAACGGCACGTTTTTCCTAGTTCTTCAATATCAGAAAATGTTGTTTGAATTGCATCGCTTCCTTCCCAAAGCTGCAACTCCCTCATACCAGGAGTATCAATAACTAAACTACCACTCGGTAATCGAAACAATTCACGATGAGTTGTCGTATGCCTTCCTTTACTATCTTCCTCACGAATATCTCTCGTTTTTGCTACTTCAATTCCTATAAGTGCATTTAACAAAGTGGATTTTCCAACCCCTGATGACCCGACTAAAGCAATTGTTTTTCCTGAAGTAACGAATTGCTGCAACGATTCAATACCGGTATGCTCTACACTATCAACGACGAAGATTGGAACACCAATTGCCACAGCTTCCGTTTCTATAATTTTCTGTTCCACATCTTCACATAAACTACTCTTTGTTAAAACAATAACAGGCATTGCACCGCTTTCATACGCTAATAGTAAATAACGTTCCATTCTTCTTACATTAAAATCATGATTAAGTGCATTCACTAAAAATAGATAATCTACATTTGCTGCTATTACTTGTTCTTCCGTTCGAGTACCAGCCTCTTGTCTAGAAAAAGAGCTTCTTCTTGGAAAAATACGATGAATAATTGCTTTCTTTTCATTCTCTATTTTCTTTATATACACCCAATCACCAACTGCTGGATAATCTCCCTTCGTTACTGCTTCATGTCGAAACTTTCCAGACAGCTCTGCCATATATTCACCATCATTACAAATAATTCGATATATATGCTTATGCTCAAGTAAAATTCGTCCTACTTCAAAGTTCTCAACAGCTTGTTCCTCAAAAAAAGAATCCCAGCCGAACGATTCTAAAATATTTTGATTCAAATTGATATCCTCCCTAGTGTAAGCTAAGCGGAAGGATCGTGCGCTCCCTTATATAGTCTCGCCCTTTCCATCCACCTTTGTATTTGGTTTATTATTCCTATAAGTTATTTTCGCCATAATACATCACCCCGTTCTCTTTTTAATTACTCTCATTATATGGAATATTTATTTAAAAAGCTACCTTATTTAACGTAATTTTCAAACATTTTATTTTTCATCATTCTAATTTGTCCACGGTGATTAATCTCATCTTCTAGCACATGAAACCATAGATAGTACTGGTTATGCGCTACACCGTTAGGCCACTTTCTTTCTGACATTAGCCATGCATCATCTTGTTCACTCAAATACTTCAGAGATTCTTCTCGAACTTTTTGCAAAAGTTGTACATAATACTGTATTTCATGTCCACGAATCGTTCTCCCCGATTCCCCTAAATAGAGTGCGTCTTCCCATATTTCTAATTCTTCTTTTGTAAAGTCACGTTCTTGAAATGAAATAAGTTGGTGAGCTTTTTCTATAGCTGCTATATGCTTTAATAAAGCTCCGATAGAATTCCCACCACTTGACATAATTGAATCTAATTGCTCAACTGATAGATCGTTTATTTCCTGTAATGTTACAGCCCTCGTATGCTCCAGCATGCTTACTAATTCCCCTATATTTTTTGTATAACCATCCACACTTCTTATTCGGTAATCTATATTCATATCACGCACCCTTTTCTGTATTCATATTAAGGAATAACAGCTTCATATAATAGACTGAAATATATCAGATTTTTCTATTATAATTAAATTGAATACGTAATACCCCCAAACAAACTTTCTCAATATGCTTCTATGAAATATTAAAAGGAATCAATATAAAATAATCGAATCTTATTCACTAAAAGGAGTGGATTCGATGGAAATGTATCAATGGCTAACTGCTATACTCGTTGGTGGCATTACCGGTTTCGTTTCCCATCTAATCAATAACCAAGGTAAGTTATTGCTTCCACGCCGTTTGAAGACTTTTTTTCACTTTGGGTTTTTGACTGATATTTTCACTGGTAGTCTAGCTGCACTTCTTGGACTCGTTTTATTTGATGTCACCTTAATAAAAGAAATTATTAAAGTATCCATTGTGACTGCTATTTCCGGTCAGACTTTTTTACTACATCAAGCTCTTGGTGGCGAACAGGCTAAAAATACGCAAATCGGGAAAGCTGATGAGAAGATTCAAGAAATTGACAAATTATTGCGACGTTAGTCTATACTTTTTTTGAAAATTATTGCTATAATAAACAATAAATATTTTCTATTGCGTCGTTTGTCAGAAGAAAGGGTGTTTCGTATGACAAAAAAGAAAATAGAAGATTTCTTAACAGACACTGAAAAAGAGGAACTGCTAGAAAACTATAAATGTTTACGAGAAGCCCGCACAAAAAGCGAAGCTAACTATTTTGGAGAAGCAGTAAACCATCTATTAAATAAAGCTAAACAACGAATTATTAAAGATGCAGGCATACATGATGAAAATGCAGCAACTGTTCAATCAAAGAGAAAAGCACTGTTTTAGTTCATTAGCTAAAACAGTGCTTTTTATTATGTTATTTTTCACATTACTTTCACAACTATTTCACAATTATAAGTAGTCCTATATGTTATACTCAGTATATCCTTTTCCAAGGAGCTATATGCCGATATATGAATCCCTATCTCTATAGGGATTTTTATTTTTGGGCTCTTTTTTATTTGTAAAGACTTTATGACGCAATTCCTGTTTCACTATTTTCAGTAAGCTTTTCACTTTTTCTAAACAGAAATACAGCTATAATATATAATATTGCAGTAAAACTACCTACAAATATAAAATTGTGAGATGCTGCAAATAACATTCCTGCTATTGCCGCTCCAATCATTTGACCAATATACATAGAAGCATTTGCAAGCGCGGCTCCTGTTCCTCTTGCTACACTAGACATATTTTGTAAGTGCCTCATCATTAATACAAACAAAATTCCTGTTACAAAAAATAAAACAAAGAACAATAACTCCACCAATATAATGTTATTTACATGGGGAAGTAATACATATAGCACTGCTGTAAATATAATTCCACCATAGAATGAAAGGTTATAACCAATTTTATTTACGATTCTAGGTCCAAAAATATTACCAGTTAAATTTCCTAATCCTAATACGAGCATAGCTGTGCCTATTTCATGAATTTGCAAGCCAAATTGAATAGACAGCCACACACCAAAGAATGAAAATGCAGCAAAATTACCAGTTTGAAAAACAAAATATGCAAAATAAGAAAGTGAAACCTTAGAATCTGAAAGTAATTGTTTATAGTGCTTTAAGATATTTATTTTATTTTCCCTTATATGAACCGGTTGTATTTCTGGTAATACTACATAAATAAGAATGACAAGTAATGCTGATAATATACCAATGACGAAGAATGGTGTTGTATAGTGTATCATTGCTAAATATGATCCAACTGGCAGTCCTAAAATTTGAGAGAGTGACAATCCTGCTGTTGCAATCCCAATTGCCTTTACAATTTGTTCCTTCTCTATAAGCAGTGGAATAGATGCCCACACTTGTGGAGATACAAAGGCTGCACTTACACCTGCTAAAAATCTAAATGTTAACATCCATAGAAAACTCGGTGCAATTCCACATAAAAACGTACTTAACGCAAAAAAACTCATTCCTATTACCATCACTTTTTTTCTGTTTAAACTATCTGATATAGGACCAGCGATAAGTGCAAATGCAGCGTATCCTAAAGCATATGAACTCACCATCCACCCTGACAACTCAGTTGAAATATGATACACCTGTTGTAATGTGGGTAACAGTGGTGAAATTAAGAAAGTATCTGTACCGATCATAAACATGATTGTAAAGAATACAGCTAGTACTCTTTTCATTTAAATCTTCTCCTTTTATATAAAAGGAGGGAATTATCCCTCCTTTCAACTAATCTTCTAAAATAGATTCAATCTCTTTCATGACATCTTCATTCAATGAAACTTCCACCGCTCTTACACTTTCTCTTATTTGCTCCGCTCGTTTCCCACCAGGAATAACAGTATCAATTCCTTTTTGGTTTAATAACCATGCTAAAGCTAAATGTGATAATTCGAGATCCTTTTCTTTAGCTATGTCTTTTAACTTTTCAACTTTCTTAAAGTTGCTCTTATATGTATTCTCTTCAAATAGATTTACACTTTGACGCCAATCTCCTTTATTCAATTTGAAATCTTCTGTATATTTACCACCTAGTATCCCAAAAGCAAGAGGCCCGTAAGGAATAAATGAAATACCTGATTCTATACAATATGGCAAAAGTTCTTGCCCAGCAGTACGATCTAACATATTATACGGTGATTGTACAACATCTATGTGCCCATGCTGATTCGCTTCTTTTAATTGCTCTACGTTTACGTTAGATATTCCAATTGAACGAATTTTCCCTTCTTCTTTTAGGCGAGTAAGTTCTCCAATTGAATCTATGTAACTTGTTTCTGGGTTTGTAAAATGTAAATAATATAAATCAATATAATCAGTTTGTAATCTTCTTAAGCTATTTTCTACAGCATTTCTTAAATAGCTCGGTTCATTATTCATATAAACCTCTCCATTTAATAACGGTTGTATTCCACCTTTTGTAGCAAGTACAACTTCGTGGCGTTTTCCCTTCAATACTTCCCCTACCAATTCTTCTGATCTGCCGAAACCGTATGAATCTGCTGTATCAATAAAGGTAATCCCTTGCCCCATAGCTTCTTCTATTAATTGTTTTCCTTCTTCCTCATTCACATCAGCATATAAATTATGTCCCCCTACAGCGTTTGTTCCTAACCCCAACTTTGAAATATGTAGTCCTGCCTTTTGCAATTTTGTATACTTCATTTTTTTCTCCCCCTATATTTCTATTGTTCGAATATATTCGAACAATAGAAATATATCACTTTATATGTTATAGTGCAAATATATTAACTTATACGAGCAGGTGAAAAAATGCGTACTCTCTATCATCCAAATCGAGAAGAAATTCAATTTTCTTCTATTTTATATGCACTTAGTGATCAAATTCGTTTACAAATTGTAACTATGCTACTAGAGAAAAAGGAACAATCTTGTGGTGCGTTAAATATTCCAATTGCGAAATCAACTTTATCTCACCATTTCAAAGTTTTACGTGAATCTGGTGTTATGTATACACGCCTTGAAGGCACACAACGTTTCATTTCAATTCGTGAAGATGACTTAAATGCTAGATTCCCCGGTTTATTAGATGTCATAATACATGCAACAGAACCATACTAAAACAACATCTCATAGGAATATGAGATGTTGTTTAGTTTTTTCTATTTTTTTAATACTGTGAAGCTTTATTCATTGAGGCTTTTGTTCTTCACTATAACTACCAAATCCCTTCCTAAATTAAAGTTTGAATAAAACGTTTGAACGCTGATATCCCTTCTTCATCTCGTTTAAAAACACCAGCATCTTCAAGCGCCTGAATAAATTTCTGTCCCAATTCTTCTCTGATAATCTCCTGTATATTTTGTTCATTCATCCTATTTTCATATTTGGTTTTTAATTGTTCTGCCCATTGTATATGAGGTGCTGGAATATTATTTGGAATATTAAGTAAGAATTTCCCCACTTCCTGAAGTTCTGTTTTTAAACGAGCAGGAAGTACAGCTAGCCCCATTACTTCAATCAGACCGATATTTTCCTTTTTAATATGTTGTATTTCCGCATGCGGGTGGAAAATACCCAGTGGATGTTCCTCACTTGTATAATTGTTCCGTAAAACTAGATCCAATTCGTACATATTATTCCGGTAACGAGCAATAGGAGTAATCGTATTATGCGGAACATCATTCGTAAATGCAAATATATTAACAGAAGGATCACTATATCCCTTCCAACTCTCTAATATGTACTCCCCTGCATTTACTATTTGTTCTATGTCGTTACTTCTTAAGCGAATAACTGACATAGGCCATTTAATAATCGAACATTGCATTTTTGGAAAGTTAGTTAGTTCAAAAATTAGGTCGTTCGATGCATTTGCCATAGCAAATTCATAGTTTCCACCTTGATAGTGGTCATGTGTTAAAATAGACCCTCCTACAATTGGCAAATCTGCATTGGAACCAAGGAAATAATGCGGGAATTTTTCTACAAATTTTAATAAACGTAAAAATGTTTGACGATCAATTTTCATTTCCCGGTGGTCTGAGGACAATACAATACAGTGTTCATTGAAGTATATATACGGAGAATACTGTAGAAACCAGCTTTCATCTGTAATGTTCATTCGAATCATACGATGATTCGAGCGTGCAGGATGTCCAATTCTGCCCCTATATCCTTCATTCTCTATACAGAGTAAACATTTTGGATAATTTGTATTTTCCAATACTCTTTCTTTAGCAATTTGTTTAGGGTCTTTTTCTGGTTTTGATAAATTAATTGTTATATCAATGGCACCGTATTCCGTATTTACTTTATAATTTATATTTTTGGCAATTTGCTTCATTTGGATATAGTTGCTGTTTTTACTTAATTCATAGAAGTAATCTGTCGCAGCCTTCGGATTTTGTTCGTATTTTTCATAAAATAGAGTATTGATAACGGACGGTTTGGACATAAAAACATCCATAATTACACTTGCTAAAATCTCCTTCTCATCCAGTACTTCCTCAATGACTTTATGCATACAAGCATATTCTATTAACTCTTCCAACAGCTCCGAAATTGCTTTCTTTGCAGGCCCAGGAGCTGGTGCTTCCACTACAAAGTCATCTAAACGAAGTAAGGCAAGGATTTTATTCCTTGTATATATTGCATCTTCTTGTTCAATTAATTGAATTTTGATAGCACGATCAATTAACTGCTGGATAGCTTGATATATCATCATCATTTACCTCCTCTAGTCTCATAGCGTTTTAGGTTGTTACGATGCAAGTTCTATGTACCTTTTATCATTTTATGAACGGACGTATGGGATAACCACCATTCGAATATACGTTTTGCTTTCTCCGAAGAAGCTATTAGCATACTAGAATCGCCCGTTTAGCAAGCTATTTTGTTACATTATACGTACGTAAAAACACTTCTACAATCAACATCTTGTCGTATTTTTTAGACATGTTGCTTTTCATTTTTACTATCTCACTAAAAACATACAAAAGAACATTTTTCAAAAGCAGTTTCCGATGATTTAATGAATACAATGAGACCTATCTCCTTCGAGATAGGCCTCTAATTTACGATATTACACTAGCTATAAAACTACATTTTCCTTAAAATTCAGATTCTTTATCTCTGTGACGCTCCACCTGAAGTCACCTTTTCAATACGTAAATTATCTAAAATAAACGTACCTGCTCCGGTATCTCCATTTAAATTCGTTCCATAACTGAAAATTCCAACGTAAGTTTGACCGTTCTCAGAACCTGTCACAGTAAACTCTGCTGTTTTTGTGTCAGTAGATGCAGTAAGAGTGTTATTCACACTCAATCCCTTTGCACTCGCAATGTCTCGAACATCAATTTCTTGATCCCCTGAAATAAAGCGGAATGCATTTGCTGTTGTTTGGTAGTCAAATGATACTTTATAAGTTACGCCTGGTTCGAAACGATAATTTTGAGGAATAGTACGGTACAGCAAACCTTTATTTCCGGTGTTCACTTTAACGGACCAATTCCCACCTAATACATCATCGACTAATTTTTTACCTGCCCATCCTTTTTGCGTATATGGAGCATGCAATTCAGACAAATGAATTCTGTTGTCTTCTACACCTTCTGTATTACCAATAACAAACGGATAAATACCTTGTACTACCGATTCAAAATCTTGTTTAAATTCCGTCGGTGAGACATTATTTTTTAAAGACTTTTGAACGATTCGAATGTCATCAAATTTTGTGTTCCCTTTCCCAGAATCACGGCTTAGAGTTAATTTAGCCCTATTAGATACAGCTGTAAAGCTCACTTGCATGATTTGCATTTTGCTGTTGTATCCATCATTTGTGGCATGTGAATCTGCCTTAACATAGTTCTTTTGCAGGCTGCGAAGTGTGTAATTGCTAGCATCTTCTTTCCCACCTGTTACTGTAATTCCGGCCTTTACATCACTATTGTTTTCAACATATACCTCTGCTACGTAATTTTTACCTGATTCCAAACCAGTAAGGACACGGGAAACAGTTGTATCTTTTGATGGACTATCAATGTTTAAGTAGTAATCTCCACTACTTACATTACGGTTGTTTCCAGTTTGATTCGTTCTGATGACGCTTACTGCTTTATTATCACCCTCAATAGTTGTATATGCGCTTACTTTTCCTGTATTGAATCCCCCATCATATATATGAGCATCCTTGCCCCAATTGTAGTCAAAGATTTCCAAACCCTTATCTCTTTTTGGTACGACAACATAAGGAGTTGCGGCACTTGCTGTCAAAGTTATCTTATTATTTACGACCTTTACTTCTTTCACATCTGTTCTACCTTGATCTGTCAATTTGTATACATAAACAGTAGTGGCATTTTTATATTCATCTGGAAGTGTCCAAGTCGTTGTACCACCTTCCAAATTCCAGTGATATAATTTTTCTGAATCAGCAGTTGGATTTTTAAAGTCTTGTTTCACCCAAGGAATTAAATACGCATGGCCATCAAGTATAACATTTCCATTTAGCTTAATAACACGTTCTCTAGCATTGTCTTTTCTAGTTACATCGACAACATCCCCATTGCTTGGGTCCTTCAATTTTATTTCCTTTTCTAAGTTCGTCTTGCTCTTATCCCCTTCTACATTTGTCCAGTTCGTTATATAATATTTTTGTAGGAATTTAGTAGGTAAATTCGTATCAAATGTCATACGAATAAAGTTATCGAAATTCTTATCAGATTGCCATCCTTCGAAACCAGCTAATTCAAATCCACCAAGTAATGGATGGTCAGCAGTTCCACCTACTTCAGGCCAATTCAACACCCAAGAATCTCTTTGGTGATTACTAATAAAACGCAGTACTTCTGAGTTAATCCCTTTACTTTCCGGTCCACCGTAGTTTTTATCAGTAGCCCAATGTTGCCACGTTGAGTAATTGGCCATAGAACCACCAAATTCCGTTGTTAATCTCCAACCTCTATCTTTAAATTGATCTGCTATTCTATTTGATTCCCATTGATTTTGATACCATACATCTAAATAAATAAAGTCAAGATCAGGAACAGTCGTTTTCAATTCATCTAGTCTCTTCGCACGCGATCCAGAATACAAATCTTTTAATTTATTAATTGTATAAGATTGATCTAACCATCCCCATCCTAATGAACTTGGACGATCAATAAAATCATTATTGAAAGCTTTCGCTTCTGGATAAGTTTCTTGAGCATTTATATGGACACCGAATTGGGTATTATACTTATGTCCCTCTTTAATAAGCGTATTTAAATCTTTAACGCCTCCCATACGTTCGCCCACATCACCATAATCTGGATGACCACTATCATGCCCTTCGTTTGCATATCCTTTTAATATGACCGCTTGCCCCAATTCATCTGTAGCAAGAGCAACCTTTTTCACATTATCGGATGTTTTTAAGAATGGTTGTTGCGCTTGTGAGCCGAAATTCATTGCAATACGCATTCCAACATTATTGTTTACATCTTGGTATCCTTTAATGTCTTGCATAATATCACGGTATGCAATCGCCGCATCTTGCCAGTCTGCCTTATTATCATTATTCAAATCTTTAGCAATAGCTATTTTAATAGTTGGTTTATCTTTTTGTGGTTCTGGCATAAAATCTCTTTGATAATAAAGTGCACTAGAACCGATTCCCATTGCTTTAGCACCATTTTTATTTACATATCGATTTGCAACTAAATTTTTATAGCCGTCCACTTCTGAACTAGACCATACACCTGCGCTCAATTCGTCAGCTGACAAGAATGCTGTATAATTTTTAGTAGATGTACCTATTTCTCCCATAGAAGAATCTACGCTTACATCTACATCACCTGTTTTCCTAACATCTGTACTAATATTCGTTAATTTAGCTTTTGCACCTTTTTGTTCCGAATTTACCGATATAAAGTTCATATCAGCAAACTCAACCGTCTCGATTTTGGCACTACCATTATTCTTAATTTCATCGAAGCTATAAACAACCTTATTATCATTCACCTTTACAGATACCTTAAATACCGCATCAAGGTTTTTCATTTCATCTACAACTTTTAATGTATATAGTGCTTCACTATCGTTTAACTTTTCAAATTTTACTTTAGGATAGTATAGTCCACCATTTACTTTCAATCCGTAAACAGGAGCTTCCTGTCCGCTCATTACTTTATCGCCCACTTTGTATTTCACAATCCGCGGGAATACTTGGTCAATTGTGACGTCCATATACTTTGACTTTATTATATTTTCTACTGGTTGAGTATCTGGAGGCTTTGGTGCACTATATTCCTTTATTTTGACATTTGAAATCGTAATATCGGCAGCACCTCGGCTTTTTTCAAATCCTAGTAAGCCAGCTTGATCTACACCACCTGTTAAAGTCCAAGAATCTACCTTTTTATCATCAATGTATAACGTCGCAACATCGTCCATGAATACTAAACGTAAATGGTATGTTTGTTTTGCTTTTAACGGCACGTTTGAAGTCATCGACGTCCAATTGTTTATAGGGCCAAAAGTTTCTCCAAAATACTGATCGTTCGTATCCCCTGTTCCTACATATGTGTATGTAGATGAATTTTGAACACGATAGATAAATCCAAAACGATTCATCTTATCAGTATTAGTAGTAACATCCGCTTCAAAAACACCATTTTTAATCGCCTTCATTTGGTTGTAGACAATTCGATTCTTTTGGGTAGATGTAACACCGAAAGTGGCTGAACCATCTTCATTATAGGTAACTTTTCCGTCACCTGAGATAATTTTCAAATCACCTTCTTCCAATTTATTATCCGTAATGTCGACAAGTTTTTCATTTCCTGGATCTGTGCCTCCATCCCCAGGCGCCTTTCCTAATTCAATGAGTACTTGACTATTTTTATCTCCATAAGCCCCAAGTTTAATCGCTTCCTTACCTGTAAGAAGGTTATTTACATCATTAGATAAGGTAACCGGTCCAAATAAATCTTTTCCATCTAACGTAATATTCAAAGTGGTTTTATTATAATCAATTTTAATAGAGTGCGAAGTTCCAGCCTCTGGAAGTGGAACATTAGGTCTAGTTTTTAGCCATTCACCTTTCCCTTGATATTTGTATTCGTAGAACCATCCAAGTGAGTCGTAGCCTACAAAAACGAAATTATTATTGTCAATATAATGAGGATAGAAACCGAATCTAGTATCTTGTCCCTTTGTTTCTGGAATAAAACTATATTCCATCGTTCCTGATTCTTTAGCGACTTTATTCTGCTCTTGAAAAACTGCAGCTTTAGCCCCATTATCGTTGCCAGCACCTGCTCCAAGCCTTGCATATGACTTACCATTTTGTTCTATTAATGCATTGATTTCGTTTCCAACAGATGAAATTGTAACCCATGGATTAGACGTATTTGCCCCTACATGCCGCGGCACAATCATGCTTGCTAAAAGTGTTGGCACAATCAACATACATGCAAGAAGGGTATTAAAAACTCTCTTGAAATGCTTATTTTCCAATTCTTTTCCTCCCTTGAATTTAAAATTTTGGTTAAAGACGATACCTGCACATTAATTTTTAAATAAACAAAAACCTGAAAGGCACCGCTTTCACTTATGTTTAGAATAGTTTTTTTAAAGTGCCTACACAATAAAGATATTGTTTCTTTTTTTAGGTATATTGTCTTTTTAAAAACGCTTACAATACAAAGATATTGTTAGCTTTTTCAAGTGTATTTTTTGGCAAAACCCCACTAAAATTCAATTAGTTTGATTGTACATGGCTATTAGTACTTACCATTTTCTTTATATATAAAGGGTCCCCATATACCTTTACCCGAAGCTATAGTTACTACTGCCCTTGCTGTTCTCGATTTTCATTCTAGGGTTTTCACCATGTTGGACACACTAAAAAAAGAGCAGACGAATGTCTGCTCTTAATTTGTCATTCCGTTTAAAAATTGATTCTGATGCAATTATCACTTAAAGCTAGAAAGAAATAAAGGACATATAGAAGGAAAGATATCGTACTAACTTTGAAGATCCGCTGTTTGTTTTACTTTAGCAAACCATGAGTTGGCTGTCTCTTTCAACACGAGATTTAGTTCTTCAGCGTTCCTTTTACCAGTATCTTTTAACCAATCACGACCTGCTTGTTCACCGCTTATAGCAAAAGGTGCCACACCGTCCTTCCAGGTTGCCCGACCACATAACACTCCGTTAAAGGTAGAACCGGATTCTTTAGCAAATTTCAATGTTTCTTGGAATAATTTAGCACTTACACCTGCACTTAAGAAGATAAACGGCAGCTCAGTTACTTCACTTTGTTCTTTGAAAAAAGAAGCAGCTTCTTCTTTTCTGTAAACGAATTCACCTGTCGTATACCCTTCCACAAAATTCATATCCACCGGAACCTCTACTTTTAAAACATCTACTTGGTATTGAGATTTCGAGAACTCCTTCATAGCCTCAATCACTTTATGTGGTTTTATTTTTGCGTACTCTTTACTTTTCGCATCATCATTTTCAGCATCATAAGTAACAATCTCCAAGAAAAATGGAATATCTTCAGCAGCACACTCAGATCCGATACGTTCCATATAGACATGTTTATAGTTATTAATTTTTTCATCTTCATCGAAATCATAGTAGAGTAAGAATTTAATAGCATCGGCACCTGCTGCCTTTAATCGTTTCACTGACCATTCCGATAATAAATCTGGTAACCGTCCTACTTCTGACGCATCGTATCCGGTTTTTTCATACGCTACTATTAAGCCTGATTCTTTATGTCGGACCTTTGCCGCTGGCAGTCCGTATTCCGGGTCCAAAAGAATTGCTGTTGCAAATGGTGTTAATTCCTCAGAAACCAATTCTTTGAAACGGATAATGCCCTCATCTCCAACATGACTTGCACCGCCAGACGCAATCATTTTTTTCAATGAACCGCGTTGATCAATAGCCAATGCTCCAATTATGCCATTTTCAGCAGATAAACGTTTTAGAGCTTCCAATTTATTCTTGGTTAGTTCTAACATCAACATTCTCCTCTACTAATCTATTTTTTCAATTTTAATGAGATCAAAGTATTGTTTAAACTTATTTATATTAATATAACCAGTACCAACTTCCATCGTATTTAATATTCCTGTAGTCATCGCCGTTTTAAGAACAGTCTCAACCGTTTGATTTTGATATAATGCCACAGCTAGCCCTGCAACTGTCGCATCACCAGATCCAACCGGATTGACCACTTCTATTTTTGGAACCGTAACTTGGTAATAGTCCTCACCATTCCTGACAAAGGCACCTTCACTACCCAATGACACGATAATCCACTCAATTCCAGTAAATAGTTCATGGTTTAATGCTTGCTTCAAATCTATGATTCCCATTTCCATGTTAATGCCCAACAACTGAGATAATTCTGCTTTATTTGGTTTGATGGCAAATGGTTTTTCTTTATGCACCAAGGCGTTTTTCAAAGATTTCCCTGATGAATCTATAATCACTGGAATTCCATTGTTATTACAGATTTCTAACATTTGATAATAAAAGTTAGTCGGTAACCCTTTCGGCAAACTACCTGAAATTGTCACAAGTGAAGCTGTTGTAAGCAAACATTCAAATTTTTCTAAAAAAGTTATCCCTTCTTCATTGGATAATGTCGGCCCTGATTCTAAAATCTCTGTTTGCATCCCTTCATGAAGAATGGCAATACAATTTCTTGATTCTTTTTTAATTTTTAAAAAGTCATTTGGAATATTGTTTTTATTTAATTCTTGAATAATGTATTCGCCAATCGTACCACCAATCACACCTGTCGCTAGAACAGCTTCTTCCATTTGAGCAATCACTCGCGCCACATTCAATCCCTTTCCACCAGCAGTTTTGTGAACTGTTTCCACACGGTTAACAACATCTAACTTTAATTCATGAGTCGAATAGGAAATATCGACAGATGGATTCATGGTGACAGATAAAATCATTTGAAATCCCTCTTTCAGAAAAATATTTAAGCTTGAAAACGGCACACACCATCAAGATAGGTAGCTGCTAAATCCATCGCTGGCGTCAGTACTATAAAGTCAGCAGCATACCCCTCAGCGATTTTCCCACATTCGCCATCTAGTTGAATACTTTTAGCTGGTGCAGTACTCGCCATGTAAATTGCTTGCTCGGGCGCGGCAATTCCCCAATCGACGACATTTTTGACAGCATCTTTTAATTGCAAAATGCTACCTGCTAAACTTCCGCTTTCCAAACAAGCCATCCCACCTTTTACTTTCACAGGAAATTCTCCAAGTTGATACGTTCCTTCAGTCATACCTCCGGCCATCATACAATCGGATACCATTACAACCTCTTCTCTGCCACGGACATTCATTAAAATATTTAAAGCAACAGGATGAACATGATGTCCATCACATATGATTTCGGTAAAAACATCTTTTAAATTCATGGCTGCTCCAACCATCCCTGGCTCACGATGGTGCAGCGGACTCATACCATTGAAAGTATGAACAAAAACGGATGCGCCTTTTTCACTAGCTTGCTTGGCTTCTTCATAAGTTGCATCACTATGGGCCAATGCTACTATAATCTCTTCTCCTACAGCATATTCAATGAATTCCGCTGCTCCTTTTCTTTCAGGTGCAATCGCAATTTTTTTAATAGAATCATTTGATAATTTCTGCCAACCTTTCAACATATCAACTGATGGGTCACAAAAATATTTCGTGTTTTGTGCTCCTTTATGCTTTTCAGTAAAAAACGGCCCTTCTAAAAAGATCCCTTTAATTTTTGCGCCCTGTACTTTCTTGTAATTGGCACCAATCATTTCAACGACATTATTCAACGATTCTATTGAGGATGTTAAAGTTGTCGGTAAAAAGGATGTAACGCCGCAAGAAAGGAGTCCTACCGATATTTGATTTAGTCCTTCAAAATTATTGTCCATAACGTCGTGATTTCTAAAACCATGAATATGTGTATCCACTAGACCAGGAGCAATCCAATATCCTGCATAATCAATGATTTCTTCCACTTCTTCTGGCCTGTTCTCTAAAAAGATACCGAATTTTCCATCTTTTATCTCCAAAAAACCAGGACCTACGACCTTCCCCTCAAGAAAAAACTTATCTGCAAAGATAAAAATAGACATGTATGTTTCCCCTACCCTAGTTACTCATATTCGTAGATAGTAACACCTTTAACGACACGGTTCACCGTTCCTGTCGGTGAAGGTGTATCTGGTGTATTACCTACTTTCACGGAGGCTAACAGTGATATTGTTTGCCCAATCATAACAAAAGGTAATGCTAAGTAAGCATCTGGTACAGACTGTGCCTCGCTACCAAATACAAACCTATTCCCAGCGTAATTCGTTTCTCCATTAACCTCGATGGCACATATATAGCTGGCAATGTTGTCTTGTTGCATTTCGTTTAACATATCTAAATCATATTGACGTGTATACGGATTGTTAGAAACAAACACAAAAACTAATGATTTTTCGTTTACAAATGATTTTGGACCGTGCCGGAATCCTAGTGGTGAATCAAAAGCGGTGACAATTTTTCCAGCTGTCAGTTCTAATATTTTTAATTGTGATTCTTTCGCTAAACCTTCTAAACTACCAGAACCTAAGTAAATAATTCGGTCAAAATGCAAATCTACTATCTTTTGGATAGCGTCTTCTCTTTGAATGACACTTTCACCCATTTGATAAATTTCTTTCACTATCTTTGATTTTTCTTCAGTCGATATAGAATCAAAAACAAGTAATGCCGTTAACGCCATGCAAGTATAACTCCCTGTCATTGCAAAACCATGGTCATTTGATTTTTCGGGCATCAATAGCAATAAGTTTTTGTCATTATTCACAGCCTGTTTAGCTAATTTTCCATCTTTCGCACAAGTAATTGTTATTTGATACAAATCGCTTACTATTTGCTCAGCTAATTGTACGGAAGCGACACTTTCTGGGCTGTTCCCGCTTCTAGCAAATGAAACGAGTAAGGTTGGAAAATCCTTTTTGAAAAATTGGTAAGGATTTGAAACTAACGTAGTTGTCGGGATACTTAGTACTTCCCACTGTTGTTCATCTACTTTTTCTATTACATAAGGTGTGACTGTATCACCGACATAAGCAGACGTTCCAGCGCCTGTAAAAATAACTCGAACCCGATTATGTTTCGTTACTATTTTTTGCAAAAACGCAGCAATTCTCTCGCTCTTCTCCATATACAAAGCAAAGGTTTCAATCCATAAATCAGGCTGCCGTCTTATTTCCGCCGTTGTTATCGATGCGCCTAACGAAACTAATTTTTCTTGACTTAATGTAAACATATTCGTCACTCCTCTACCTATTTGCCATCATTCTCTCCATAAAAGAAAAGAAGACCAGCACCGCCTCATTACATACCTTCAAATACTCGTAATCCCGCACCAACAACTCCATTATTTTGTGCCAATGTACTGATGCTCATCTGCTCCAAAAGATGTTGTTGCTCAGGAAGCTGAAAACTCTTTAGCTTCACTTTGATCAACTCCAGTAGAAATGGATTTTTCACAATGACACTGCCACCAAAAACCATTCTATGTGGATCTAATAAACAGGAAATCTTATAAAGACCTTGAGCTAAATAATCAGTTACCTCATTGATAATGGACTGATATTCTGGTACCCCATTTATATAACTAGCAAAAACATCTTTTGTTGAAATCGTACCTACCTGTAAATCTCTTTCGGCTATTCTCTGGATCCCTGGCCCAGCAGCGATTTTTTCTAATCGTTCATTGATCCCCTTCGATAGAACAGGGATCAAACCTAGTTCTCCAGCAAATCCTGCTCCCCTAAAAAATGAGCCTTTATGAATGATAGAACAAGATATTCCCGTACTTATAGTCACGTAGACAAAGGTTTCATTTCCTTTTACATGTGCTGCTTTCCATTCGGCAAAAGCCGCCATATAGACATCATTGTCAATCGTAATCCGCTGGATTCCAAATTGCTCCTGCAAACGGACTGAAATAGGAAACTGGCTCCACGGTAAATTGTTTTGAAAAACGGCAATTCCATTCTCACAATCCACTTTTCCCGGTACTCCAACGCCAATACCCTCAATATCAGAGATGGAAACTGATAATTTTCTGAGAACTTGTTCCACAGCTTCTACAACTCTACCAAACATTTTTTCCCGGTCTAAAGGATCACTTTTTACTTCCGTACGTTCGAGCAGTTCGCCTGTATCTGAAACAACTCCCGCTGCAATCTTCGTTCCTCCAATATCAATACCGACTGCCTTTTTCATTTGTCTGCACCCCTAAGTTTGTATTTGATGCACTGAGTAGTTTTCTATGTTCATTATCGTTGAACATAGACCTGCGATTTCGTAATCAATCCACTTACCCTAATTGATTTATACGTATTTCCGATTGTAATTATAAAGCAGCCCTAAGAGACCAGCTAATCCAATTAACATCATACCCAGTTCAAATTTACCAGCTGTCTTTTGGTAGACGATAATGAAAGATAGGCATACGAGAAACACAACAATTTTAATAACGAATACGATATTAGCCTTCATTTGAAAAATCCTCCCACCTGATTTCACTAGGTGCCAACGTCACTTCTATTCTGTTTCCTTGTCCATCGTAGACAAACGTCATTTGTTCGACCATCGAATTGTTAACAATCGCCATTTTTCGGATGGATGGATATGCATGAACTTCACAATAAATGTTGCTCGCATGATACTTTTGAAATTCTTCTTCTTTATGGGCAGCATAGTATAACGCACGCATCAGCAGACGTGTATTTTCTTCGCTGTATGGAAGCCCTGCTATATAGACAGCTCTGCCTTCTCCAAACGGATGAGCAGAAAGATGAACTTCTCCATTTGAATATTCGATTATTTCGGTTTCTTCTGATAACGCATAAATATTTTTCATTCCTTCACCAAAATTAAATTGGGTGCTGTCAGCAGAAATAAAATGATTTTCAACAGGATTAATAAAATATTTATCTGTTGATAAGCTGAATCCGAGTTCCTTGTCAACGCCTAAGACATTTGCCAATTGAAAATAATGTCCTTCATGCTGATAAGCTGTAGGTTCCCCAATACCTATGAATCCTCCGCCATTATACATCCAAGCTCTGATTGTAGTGACTAACTTTTCATTAATCCAATTAGCCCCCCCTGAAAAAGCTGTGCCCACATCTCCGGCATTAATGATTACATCAATATCCTCTGGTATCCCATCATTCATGACATCATCAAAACTAATGAACGAAACCTCCACGGCAGCCCCACTCAAGGACTCTAAAACGCCTAAATAAGAATAAATTTGTTTATACCATAGTGCATGAGCAACCATATGTGTTTGCCAAGTTCTCAACTTGCCCCAAGAATTCAAAATCGCAACTTTAAGACCGCTATATGGTTTCACACCTTTGATTGTGTCATGAATTTCACGAAATTCCTCAGTAACTTTTTCAATATAGGAGATGAATTCTGGAAATTGATACGCTAGACTTAAATACCCCCCATATCCGATACGATCAACAGGATTACGCAGTATAGCTCTACGCGCCGTTAGCCAATTTTCATTCGCTTCAATCGTCGGGTTGTTACCTTCGTAAAAAGTATCTGGAAAGAAATAAGGTAAGAACCGCCCTTCCGTATATCGAACATGTGGTATATCTGCAATCATACGCAATGTGGCTCCACCGCCCACACTGCCTACAACTGCATCCAATCCGATATTTTTAAAGTATTTTCCATATGGTTCTGTACCAATCCAGTTATCACCAAGGAACATCATTGCTTCTTTTCCACTTTCATGGACAATATCCACAAGTTTCTTTGCTTCTTCAGCAACGAACTTATGAACAAAATCTATATAATCTAAAAAAGCTGGGGTTGGAATTCGAAACGAAGTATTATAATAACCTTGATCAACAATATCCTCTGGTCTTAAGCGATAGCCTTTTTCTTTTTGAAAAGCATCCAAAGCAGCAACTGAAACACTAGCACCATATCCGAACCAATCGACAAACTTCTCTTTGCCAAGATTATTGAATACAAGGGTAAAATGATAGAAAAACGTTGTAAACCTGACCACATCTGTATCCGGATTTTCTGTCAGCCATTGTTTTAAATAGGTTTTCATAAATTCATTAGAATGTGGCTGCCTGACATCAAAAGGAATATCATGTGGCTTATCTCCCCAATTATTAGTAATATGATTGTACATTTGGGTTGGATCCCAAATCGCATAGACTAGGAATGAAACCGTATATTCATGCCAAGGAATCGCCTTCGTAATCAAAACACGATTTTGATCTTCGTTTACTTCCCAATCATTAACGTCAACAACTTCTCCTGTTGTCCGATCAATAACCTCCCAGTATTTTTTTGGACTGTGAACGTAATCCGGTTTTAATTGTTCCTCAAAGTAGCCTTTCATAAAATCAATTTCGAGGGTGTCAGTAATCGCAGTATTGAACAAGCTCATTAAATAAAGTTGCTGGCATTCATCCATATGCTTCTCTGCGAACTCATTGTGAGCTCGAGCAACAAAATAGGTCGTATAAATTTTCGCATCCAATTGTTTAATATCATTATCTAGTTTTGTTCCATCACTATCGCGAATCGCATCTGCACCCCATCGTTCCATTAATTCTTTCGTTTCCTTAAGAAAATTTTCTTCACTCGGTAAAGTAACTCGGCCTGTTTTCCTTTTCATGTAAATCCTCCTCTAATCCTTTAAACCACCAAGGGTCATTCCTTGTGTTAATTTTTTTTGAACAATGATATATAAAATCAAAGTTGGCAGCATGACAAGAACCATTCCTGCATACATTTGACCATAGTTTGCAGCAGATTTTTGAGCTGCCATCAAGTTCATTAACCCAACAGGTAACGTCTTATTCGGCCCTGGAATTAATGTTAAAGCTATAATGTATTCGTTCCAAAAGGCAAGAAAATTAAATAAAATGACGGCAATAATACTTGGACGAGCTATCGGAATCATAACTGAAATCATTGTTTTGAAATATCCGGCACCATCGACCAACGCCGCTTCCTCATACGTAGATGGAAGCGATTGAAAAAAACTAGACAGCAAGTAAATCGTGAATGGTAACGCCGTCGCCGCATATACCACAGCTAAAATAAATAAATTGTCTAATAGCAATCCATCACCTAGTTGGCCTCGTAAAAAGTTATCTCCGTCCAATAACATCAAGAAAATTGGCACAACAATGTAGTTCACATTGATGAATAATCCAGCTTTAAAAAAAGTATTTATCAATTTACTTCCTCTAAAGGTATATCTTGCCAACACATAAGCTGCTGGTAAAGCCACAATCAATAAAATAAGAAGGGCCAACGCAGTTACCATGACTGAATTCAACATATAGGTACCCATGTTTGCCTTTTGGAAAGCATCGATAAAGTTTTGAAAATAGAAACTTTTCGGCATGGCCCAAGGGCTTCCATAAAACTCCGAATTTTGCTTCACTGAGGCTAAGAAAACCCATGCAACAGGAATAACAATTGAAATTGCTAACGTAATAAGTGCTACGTAGATAAAGCAGCGATACATTGCTTCTGTAGTCATTCCTTTTTGTGTTTTCATTGTTTTTGGGGCTGGATAAGCTGATTCTACAGTCACTTCTTTTTGTGTTTCTATCGTTTTTGGATCTCGATAAGCTGTTTCTGTAGTCATTCTTTTTTGTGTTTCCATCGTTTTTGGACCTCCTTAATACTCCAACACTTCCCTTTTAGTAACACCACTGATAATTGCAGATAATGCGAATGAGAATAAGAAAATGACCACCCCAATAGCCATACCGTAACCGTAAGAAGAATTCGTGTAAGCCTGCTTATACATGTAGCTTAAAAACACTTCCGTCGATCCATCAGGTCCGCCGCCAGTCATTGCTTGAACGAGAAGAAAACTTAAATTAATCGTACTAATAACGAAGAAAGTTAACGTCGTCCGAATGTTGTTCCAAATTAACGGTAAAGTAATACTAAAAAATTGTCTGAACCGTCCAGCACCTTCCAAAGCAGATGCTTCATAAAAACTTTCCGGGATACTTGCCATTGCCGCCATATACATGACCATATAGTAGCCAATTGCTTGCCAAATGAGCGCCCCGCCAATGCTGTAAATGGCAATTTTCTGATTTCCGAGCCACATCTTTTGTAGGTGTTCCAGGTTAAATAAAGCAAGTAAATTATTTAACAACCCTGTAGTTGGGTCATAAACTGCAGAGAATATTCCCGCGATAACTACAACCGATAAAATATTAGGGATATAAAAAATAATTCGAAAGAAGCTTTTTCCTTTTATTTTTTCTCTTGTTAACAAAGTGGCAAACAAGATCGCCATCACCATCGTGATGAGTGTGACGATAACAATCAAAACTATACTGTTTTGGAGAGACCGAAAGAAGTTCATATCATTCCATAAAATCTTGAAGTTTTCGAGCCCAACAAATACCTTATTATTAGAAAATCCTCCCCACTTATATAAGGACATCCTGAATACCTCAATCGTAGGAACAATCATAAAAATGGCTAACAGGATTAGTGCTGGTGCAGTACAAACAAAAATAAAAATTCTTTTTTCTGTCGTCTTATTCATGCCATCACCTCAATTAATAAGTACAACGGTGAGACTAGGCGACTCACCATTGTACATAGTGAAAACGAATTTATTTTAATGCAGACCGTAATTGGTCACTCACTTTTTCAACAGAGCTTTGCCAATCTTTCACCTTTTTATCACCAGAAACAACACTGTCAATCGTTCTAAATAATGTATCTGGCATACTTACACCTTCAACAGCTTTCGTTGCAGCAAATCCACCTATTCCCACTTTCACTCCATTATCATAGATACTATAGAATGATTTATTTTCACCTGTCAGTTTATTAGAAAGTCCTTTAATAGGCTGGATCGCACTCGACTCAGCAAAAATTTCAGCTGCCTTATCCGAATAAACAAACGTCATGAAGTCTTTAGCAAGTTGTTTATTTTTAGCTGCCGATGGAATCCACATTTGTTCAAAGAAAGTAAATGCATAACGGTCGCTATTAGCATCAAGTGTTGGTAAAGCCATCATGCCCCATTCAAACCCTTTAGATCGAGGAGCTTCTTTCATTTCACCAACTACCCACGTACCATTTGGCATAAACAAAGCTTTGTTATCGAGAATCAACTGTTGATTTTTCTTGTAGTCTTTATCATTTGCATTCGCAACAGTAGTTGGCTCTGTATATTTTCCTAATTTTCCGATAATTTCAAAAGATTTTGTTGCTTCAGAAGTTTCCCAAACACCATCTGTATATTTCATAGCTTTATTAAATAACTCAGGCCCGCCCACCCCTAGTAGTAAAGAATAGAAGAATGTATCAAAGTAGCCTGTAGTAGGATAAGTAAATAATGAAATCCCTTCTGCTTTCGCTTTATCTCCTAAAGCCCACATTTCGTCCCAAGTCTTCGGCACTTCCCAACCTTTTTCTTTTAATAAACTAGCATTATAAAATAATCCAGTTGGACTATAGAACATCGGTGCCATATAAATTTTACCGTCATTATAAGGATTAGTTGCAGGTGTACCAGTAAGCCCTGGTACTAACTTATCTTTGACTTTAACATCTTCACCATAAACATTTTTATCAAAAACATCAGTAATGTCTTCTAATGCTTTATCTTTAATCAAAGTTTCTGTTAGCGCCTGTTTTCTCCCAGTTGCCAACAACACAACATCCGGATACTTTCCTGCTTTCATATTTGATCCTATGACATCCTCAAGATTTTTGTCCACTGTCAATTTAACATCAACTTTAGGATTAGCAGCTTCATATGCGTCAATCACTTTGTTCCACATCTCTTTACCATAAGCTGATTCAAGTGTTGCCACATGAAGGGTTTGTTTTTCACTGGAGCCTTTACCATCCTTAGCGTTATCAACTTTTGTAGTATTACTTTGGCAAGCTATTAAACTAAAAGATAACAAAGCTGTCATTCCAGACAACAATAACTTTTTTTTCATCTTTATCTTACCCCCATCTCCTAATCTTCCTTTCATAATTAAAGAATACAAAATAGATAACGCTTTCACAATAAACATCTTGTTCTGTTTTTTAGATATCTTGCTTTTTACTGAATATCCCACTAAAATCTTTATAAAATAGATAAAAATTCTAAGAAGGAGGGATTCATTTGTCCAATGAAGTATATGAGATTCCACAATTTCAACGAAACCATCTTCCAGTAAAACTTCTTTATATTACAAAATCAAAATACGATAAAGATTGGCATAGTACCATTCATGCTCATCACTTTACAGAGCTATTGTATATTACTAAGGGCAAAGGCACTTTTATCTTTTACAAAGAAGAAATCCCTGTTCAAGAACACAATTTGATTATCGTCAATCCAAATATCGAGCACACGGAAAAGTCTGATACAAATCATCCACTCGAATATATTGCACTTGGTATTCAAGGCCTGTCCTTTTCATCCATAGAAAATCCCAGTCCTGTCACTATTCATAACTATAAACAGGATCAAAAAAACTTCCTCTTCTACCTTCAGCAATTGGTCGAAGAAGTGGAAAACCATCAAGAAGATTATGATTTGATTATACAAAATATTCTGGAAATTTTATTACTTAAGATGATGCGAAAAAAATCTTTTAATGTAGAGAAAACATCTACTCAAAAAATTAATAAAGATATTGAATTTATTAAAAACTATATTAAGCAGCATTTTCACGAAAATATCAGCCTAGATACATTAGCAAGCATTAGTCATATTAATAAATATTATCTATCCCATTCCTTTAGAAAATTCGTCGGTGTGTCGCCTATTGAATATTTAATTCAAACTCGTATTAGAGAAAGTAAAATTTTGTTAGAAACTACTAACTATTCGATTTCTAATATTTCAACCATTACCGGTTTTTCTTCACAATCATTCTTTGCACAATCATTTAAACGAGAAACGAATCTATCTCCTTCACAATACAGAAACGCTATAAATTCTAGCAAAAACAAACTAGATTCTAGTGCAAAAATTTAAAGATAAATGCAATGAATCTATACTTCTTTAATATATTGTTACTACTATTTTGGAAAGAGAGTGTTCCTATGATTCAACAATTAAAAACATATTATGGTGAGGATATAAAAATCAATGCAGCTGTGTTGTCAGAAGATTATAGCTGGTTTTTAGTTGAAGGAAATAAAGTCGGGATTCGAAAAATTCGATTACATCAAAAGGAACATCAATTGCTTTCATCCATCTTAACACCCATTCATGCTGATACATTTTATAAAACGGAAAAAGAAAAATCATGGTACGAAGCATTATACAGAAATAACAATATCCCTATACGATCAGTTCGTTTTTTACACTTCTTCACAACACAATCTATTGTAGAAAGAGAAGAATTTCAAGATGCTTTACAGTCTATGTTTTCTTTTACTACTACAATGTTATGGGAAACTTCGCAAGCCGGTGTCCTCATCTTAGAAGAAAACATAACGGAATCTGTATTGCAAACAGCCTTAGATACACTAGAAACAGATTTTTTTATATCCCTATCCTTCTTTGTTGGAAGACGTTATTCGCAAACAACTGAATTTACTTACCTGTATCAATGGGAACGAACATTATTTTCTGTTCTTTCTCCCTATTTATCAAAAAAAATTACATACATTGAACAACTTCTCCCTTATCAATTAATGATTTCATTACCAAAAGAAGAAAGAAAAAAATACACGAATCAATTATTAGAAAATATTTCAAACGATAAAGAACTAATAGATAGCGTTAAAGTATTCTTCCAGTGTAACTTAAATGTCTCTCTTGCAGCTAAACAATTATATTTACATCGTAATACTTTGCAGTATCGAATTGATAAATTCATTGAAAAAACAGGGATTAATATAAAAACCTTTGAAGGTGCAGTAGCAGTTTATATGGCGTTTCTTTCTTTAGATATCTCGTGAAAGACGATACAATATTCATTTCTCTTATATCATCATCGTTTTATAGTCTCTTGTGTGACTGGGAAACTCTATAAACTTATTTTTCTACGAGAAAAGAATACTTTCTTCCTATATCTATAGATGAACTTAAGTTCTACAGGAGCTTTCTCGTATCTTAAATGTGTAAACTTGCATAAAAGCTCCTCATTCTTTTGTGCACAATGCCAATTTACTTACGCCTTTAATAATCTTATAATTCTATCAATTACAAAAAGGAGTGGATATTTATGGCCGAACTTGTATTAGATCATATTTTTAAAGTTTATGATAATAAAATCACTGCCGTTTCTGACTTTAATTTACATATTAAAGATAAAGAGTTTATTGTATTTGTCGGTCCTTCTGGGTGCGGAAAATCAACAACTCTACGTATGATTGCAGGGCTAGAAGACATTTCTGATGGTTCGTTTTATATTGATGGGGATCGTATGAATGATGTCGCTCCAAAAGATCGCAACATTGCGATGGTATTTCAAAATTACGCACTCTATCCGCATATGACTGTGTATGATAATATGGCGTTTGGCTTAAAGCTACGCAAACTTCCAAAAGATGAAATTAATCGCCGGGTAACGGAGGCGGCAAAAATCTTAGGGCTAGAAGATTACTTACAACGAAAACCAAAGGCATTATCAGGTGGACAACGCCAACGGGTTGCACTAGGAAGAGCTATAGTCCGGGATGCAAAAGTATTTTTAATGGACGAGCCTCTATCGAATTTAGACGCAAAATTACGCGTAAGTATGCGTTCAGAAATTTCTAAACTTCACCGCCGTTTAAATACGACCACTATATATGTGACACATGATCAAACAGAGGCAATGACAATGGCATCACGCCTTGTTGTTATGAAGGATGGGCTCATCCAGCAAGTTGGAACTCCAAAAGAAGTATATGATACTCCTGAGAACATATTTGTTGGCGGATTCATTGGTTCTCCAGCTATGAATTTCTTTACCGGGACATTACAAGATAGCTATTTTCACATGGAAAATATACGCTTCAAAGTACCAGATGGTCAACTAAAAACATTAAAGCAAAAAGGGTATAATGGAAAAAAAATCATACTCGGTATTCGTCCCGAAGACATTCATGATGAACCTATCGTTCTGCAATCTACTCCTGAATCCACAGTCGAGATTACAGTAGAAGTTGCTGAATTATTAGGTGCTGAAACGATGATTCATGGAAAACTTTCAAACCAAAACTTTATTGCGCGAATTAACGCTCGTTCCGAGATTAAAACTAACGATACACTTCCATTAGCTTTTAGTTTAGCGAAAGCACACTTTTTTGATATCACTACCGAGCAAAGAATACGAAATAATTAACGAATGTCTAAAAAAATCCCGATAGAATTGTCCCGTAAGTAACTCAATCTTTCCATTTTATTGTATGCATAACTTCTACTTCGAAAAAATAGATGTAGCTACGACAAACATTTCTTGAAAAAGAATTCAAGACTAGATTCCACTATATATGCGACAGAACCATACTAAAAAACATCTCATATGAATATGAAATGTTTTTTAGTATTTTCTATTCTTTTAATAAATCTAATAAACCATTCCCTTCAGATGTACGTTCATATCCTAAAGGTACAGTTCTTTTAATAAGTTGTGCATATATTTCTGGTTCTGATAACTTTCTACCATATTCCCTTTCACACTGCTTTATGAGCAATGCCAGTGCTCCAGCGACATGCGGTGTGGCCATAGAAGTTCCACTTAATACCGCATATTTCCCTTCAGGATACGTAGATAATATTTCATCGCCTGGCGCCACTAAATCAATTTCTTGATTTGAATTACTAAAACATGCGATTTTCCGCTCTAAATTGACGGCACCCACTTCAATTACTTCTGAGTATGCACCTGGGAAATCTAGTTCCTCCGTATTATCATTACAATCTCCATTATTTCCAGCAGCACATACGACGAGAACATCCTGCTTTACTGCATTTTGAATTGCTTCATGTAATTCTGGAACATCTTGTGGGCCACCAAGTGACATGGAAATGACTCTAACTCTTTCTTTATTAGGCCCTCTCCAATTTACAGCATAATGTATCGCCTCAATAATTTGCTCATAACTTCCAGAACCATCTCCTGCTAAAACCTTTAACACTAACATTTTAGCAAGTGGTGCGACTCCTAAAACACCGACACCATTTTCAGTCGCTGCAATTGTCCCAGCTACATGAGTACCGTGTCCGTTATTATCAAGATATATATTTGGATCTCCTTCGTAATCTTTCGTGAAATTTCTTCCACCGATAATACGATCCTTTAAATCTATATGATTCATATCACACCCTGTATCTAATACGGCAACAACAATATCTTTTCCTTTTGCACTCTTCTCCCATACTTGTGGAGCATGAATGAGTTGTACACCTGGCGGAATTTCATTTACTTGTTCAACCACCTTATCTACTGTAAAAGGAATCAATTGTATACCTTTTTGTTTATTCGCTGTACTACTATTCATTGTAATCCCTCCTGAAAATATATTATTTTCATTTCAGACCACTTTTGAAAACACTTACATTTAACATTCGTTTTATGTGTTTCGTTTTCCTTCCTTAAAAATGTTTCTCAATAAGGCTTACGAAATTTATACTACTCTTTTATTTATCTCGTAATTTGTAGACATCAAAAATCCGATTGGTACAACCAATAACCAAAATAAAAGGACCACTAAATTGGTCCTTTTACTGTCTTTCAAGAATGATATGAAATTTTTAAAATAATATAAATTAAGACTAAGCCTCACTCTTGTTTAAAAACTTCTCTATTTCTTTTATTAAATATTTCGCTCCATCTATACTAACAGTAATGTTTCCATTTGCTAATGATATGTTTTGATTTGAAACATCACCTGTTATTTGACAAGCATTGTAAGGTTGATATTTTTGTAAAATGACTTTGTCTTCTTCTACGAAAATTTCAAGCGGTGATTTAATTTGTATTCCCAATACATCACGTAATTCTTTAGGAATTACAATTCGTCCTAATTCGTCTACTTTTCGAATAACTCCTGTTGCTTTCATATTACTTCCTCCCTTACTATTTATTAATTTTTTCACCTCGCTTTTTCCATTTTATCACTTTTTGGTAATACCTGCCTCTTTTTAGAAAATTTTGTACTCAAGTTAAAAAAACACATTTAACGAATACGTAATCTCTCTTTCAATTGTTTTAAATAACGAGATCGAATCAGTAAGAAGTATACAACTTGAATTCCTATGAAAATACTTAATACAATCGCATTTTCTTTAAATAGTGAGTACTCAAACATCTGTCCGAGTGCAGTTAACGCTACTGCTCCGTGTAATGTTGCAACACATATTGGAACAAAGAATAAAAGTCCCAATCGGATTGTAACTACTTTCGATAATTCTCCGCTCGTTAAGCCTACTTTTCGAATCATTTCAAACAAACGAGTATCATCCTCCAAGTCAGAAAACAAACGGAAATAAAGGAAGCTTCCTGCACATACGAAAAATACAATACCGATAAAGAAACCTACAAATAGAATTGGTCCTGCAATTTGTAAACTTTGGTTTTGTTCGTACTCTTCTGCACTAAACGTTGCATGTTCTTCATAAGGCTTCATCTGATGCGTTAGTTCTTTACCAACCTCAATTTCATCTTTCGTTCCCTCTGTTTTGTATACATAATTTTTTTCCTCTTTAAATCCATCTTGTAATGCATCATACTGCTTGTTAGAGATTACATAAACGTTACCTCTTATTATTTTACTTAATGAAGACGTATTAATTTTTTTCACTTTTAAAGGTTCATTCAAATGTGGCAACGTAATTTCTTTTCTTTCTTTCATCGGTGGTCCTGGTATATCAACTGCCAAAAATAAAACTTCTTTTTTTGATACCGCATGAAAGGGTTCTCCTGTTAACTTCGCATATTCCTTATAGTCTGATTCCTTTATAAACGCGGCGCTTCTTAACGACTGCTCCTCCGTTTTCTTCGTTGAAATATTAGTTTTTGAAGCTGCTATACTATGTTTCTTTAACCCTTCGTCAATCATCTTCAAATGCTGTGATTCATTACTATTTCCTTGCTTAGAATGATAGTGAAACGCAATTGGTCTCTCCATAATCGCCTTTGTCATTGATGTAAAGCCAACTAATGTACCTATTGCTGAAAATGCTACAGTTGAAATGATGGTTACAATAAAGAACATTCTTGCGTTATCTCTCATACGGTAAGCTAAATCTGACAACGTAATAATATTTGTCTGTGTCCAATAGAAACGTTTACTTTTTTTACATAGTCTAATAATAAAGACACTCAACTGCTTATACAGCAAATACGTACCAATAATGACTACCGTTGTAACAGGAATCATCATGATAAATACCATTGCACCGTGTGACATAAGTGCTCCTGCATATCCCGCACTAAGCAATATAACTGCTAATATAGAAGAAATAATGGATGCTTTCGGTTCCGGCTTCGCTTCTGCCGATCCTCTAAACAATTTCATAATTTTATTTTTTCGAATCATTCCTGCACTAAACAATGAAATGATCATAAATAATACAAAAAACATAATACTCGTTACAACAATGGCTTTCATTGGAATGTAATAAGGTAAGGAAATATCTAACTTTAATATCATGGGAGCTACAAATAGTAATACTCCAGAAAATAACATTCCTGCTAGAATTCCAAAAATAATTGCTCCTATCCCAATCATAATATTTTCAAAAAAGATAAGACGCTTTAATTGATATTTCGTCATACCTAACATCATTAAAATTCCTAGTTCACGCTTTCTCGTTTTTAAAAACATTCCCATCGAATATAAAATAAAGAAAAATGTAAATAAGTAAATAATGGACTGTGCAAAAGACATACTTACGAACACATATCGTCCCAATTCTCCAGCACTTAATGCCGGATGAAACGCAAAAAACGAATAAACAAAAAAGGCCATAATAGCAAATGCACTACTTAAAAAAATATGCTGAATATGTTCGTCTATTTCGCGTCACATTCCGATATGCGAGTTCTCTAATATTCATATTACTTCTCCGCCCTTCTACTAACTATGTTCTTATATTAGTAAAGTACGGAAATCCCTTCCATCGATTCAAATGACAAAAACCTTACATTATTGAAAGGTTTCAAAAAAATTGCTTAAACGATGCAGTTTCATTATAATGACTACATTCATATTCATACACACATCCTATTGTATATTCGTTAATTTTGCGAAATAATAAAGGATAGAAGTATGTACCAATACATATAAACTTATTTACCGCTTTAATATGAATAGGAGGAAAACATAATGACATTGCAAGAACAGATTATGAAAGCATTACACGTTCAACCTGTAATTGATCCGAAAGCAGAAATCCGTAAACGTGTTGATTTCTTAAAAGATTATGTAAAAAAAACAGGTGCGAAAGGATTTGTACTTGGAATTAGTGGCGGACAAGACTCTACATTAGCTGGACGTTTAGCTCAGCTTGCAGTGGAGGAAATTCGTAATGAAGGTGGTAATGCAACGTTTATCGCCGTGCGCCTTCCTTATAAAGTGCAAAAAGATGAAGATGATGCGCAATTAGCATTACAATTTATTCAAGCTGATCAATCTGTTGCATTTGATATCGCTTCAACTGTTGATGCTTTCTCAAATCAATACGAAAACTTATTAGATGAATCGTTAACAGATTTCAATAAAGGTAACGTAAAAGCACGTATCCGCATGGTTACACAATATGCAATCGGTGGACAAAAAGGGCTCCTTGTTATCGGAACAGATCACGCTGCAGAAGCTGTAACAGGATTCTTTACAAAATTCGGAGATGGTGGTGCAGACCTATTACCATTAACGGGATTAACGAAACGCCAAGGACGCGCTCTATTACAAGAATTAGGTGCGGACGAGCGACTTTACTTAAAAATGCCAACAGCTGATTTATTAGATGAAAAGCCAGGTCAAGCTGATGAAACAGAGTTAGGTATTACGTATGATCAACTTGATGACTATTTAGAAGGTAAAACAGTTCCAGCTGACGTTGCAGAAAAGATTGAAAAACGTTACACAGTGAGTGAGCATAAAAGACAAGTACCAGCATCAATGTTTGATGATTGGTGGAAATAAATAAAACATAAAAAAGAAGCTAATCTCATTTAGCTTCTTTTTTATATGTTAACGATATACCCCTACCCTTTTCTCCAATAAATCTTGCAGGCAATCTTCATGCTGTTTACAAAATAACGGTGGCATGTCGTCTAACGGGAAAAACTTCAAATCCAACGTTTCATCACCATCTACTTTTTTGTCGCCTCCAACTATTGAGCATGAAAAACACATCACAATTGACTGCGCCTTGTCTCCATTTGGATATGATTGAAAATATTTTGTATACACTCCAATAAGTTCATTTATTTCTACATCATACCCGGTTTCTTCTTTTATTTCTCGAATTGCAGTTTCCGCAGCCGATTCTCCGATCTCCATTGCCCCCCCTGGAAAGCCCCAAGCGTTAAAGTCACCTCTTTTTTGCAGTAATACTTCTCCTTCTTTATTAAATACAAAACCACCGGCAAAGTTTAAGAAAACATAATCATGCCCTACTTTTTCGCGTAATTCTTTTATATAATTGGCCATTCTCTTTCCCCTTTTCATACTTCTTTTATCGCTATTCCTTATCTTTTTCAAGCAATTCAATAATTCGATCTAGCTTCTGATTCATATGCATCACTTGTTGTTTTTTTGCAGCGCTGTTTAGAAATACTCTTCTAATAAACAAAGTAAATGATAGGAAAAACAAAACGATAAGTCCGATTACTAAACAAGTATATATCAATGTAAAAATATCACTCTCGAACAAATTCATTTAGATTCCACATCCTTCCTCCCTTCATTTTATCATATAATTCTGATTTTTGTAGTAATACATAAGGAAAAGAGCATCCTTTACAGATGCTCTCTTTCACCGATTAATACGTAAATGTAATTGTCGCTAATGAATAATCTGCCATCGCACTATAAGGTGCTACTTGATAAGATACACGCTTTGCACCCTTTGGCCAATTTATTTCATTTAATACTTTCTTTATATCTTGCATCGTCCCATCCATAGACTGCTTATATCGTACTTCTACCTTTTCTGGCTTAGAAGCAAATTGTTGCTGTAATTTCTTCTTAAAATCACTATAATTCTCTGCTCCGTATTGTGTAGACATATATTTTAAATTTGTTTCTTTTAACATTTGTTCATACGCCACAGTCTTTGAACTACCCGCTTTTATTTTGTTTGTTAATTCATTAAAGTAGCTTGTAGTTGCTGCTGGATATTTGCTACGATCCCAATCGTGGTCTTTACTTAATTGTTCATCAGACATATTAAAATATGAATATGTTACGCGCCCAGCTTTATCTGGTACTGGATCATCGAATGTTGTATCAAGATGATACCATTTGTTTTCAATGTTCACTAAATTCCATGCGTGAGCTTGTCCATTCCCTGTACCTGTTACAATATGGTTTTGGATACCTGCTCCTTTTAGCAATTCATATGTTAATAACGTATATCCTTGGCAAACAGCAGAGCGATTCGCTAATGCTTCATATGCTGTATATGCTTGATAAGACGTATCATATGATACATGTTTTACAACGTAATCATGAATAGCTTTTACTTTCTCATGATCATCCATCCCTGGTTTTACAATCGAGCCGATAATCGCTTTTGCCTGAGATTTTACATATTGTGTTTGCTCTTTCGATTCACGGTACTTCACTTGCAGTGTAAACGTATAGTTTCCTGGTAACCCTTTAATAGAATATCTAGTAGACGCTACATTATATTTTATATACTCATCCGCATCTACAACTTTATTAAACTCGCCGTACAATTGGTCCATCACATTTCTAGCATTTCTATCTTTTGTTTTATATGTGATTGTAATATTTTCTTCTCGATTATCAACCTGTTTTTTTAATTCTTTTTTGAAATCATTTAACAACTTTGTATCTGATTGCGATGTCGCTACAGTTTGATTTGTAGCTGCATAAGATACAGATGACGCGTGTAAGCCCCCCATTACTATAGTTGAACAAAGTGCGGCAGCTGTCACATACTTACTTGTCTTTCCCATCATGTCACTCCTTACATTCTATAACTATACGAAAAAGTATCGTATAGTTTCAGAGTATACAATACTTTTTCGTATAGGTCATATGAGATTATGCATATTTAACATTGTAAAAGGGGTGTTCTTTTTACAAGAACAACCCTTTTCATTAACAAGTTTGTAATACACAACATGCATTTTCAAAACGTCGATTTTTCAAGTCTTCATTTCCTATACAGAAATAAAGCATCCCTAAATCTCCCCACATCATATTACAATTTTTAGTATCTGAATCAATTTGGAATAAAAGCGTCATTTGCTGCGGATCTATGTCCATATATTGTCCAGTCTCGTATAATACCTCATCTTGTACAGAAAATGGCTCACCAAATATTTGATGGTTATCATAGTTGTCTGGGATTAGCTCTTCAAGTAATTGCAAGAAACGGTCCGAATCAGCCTCATCTTCAATGAAAAGCTCTGGCAATTTATACGTTAATTCAAAAGTAATTGCACACTGGTTATAATTCGTTTGCAATTCATCTCCTCTTCGTAATTGCTCTACAGGAACATCATAATAAAGCACACGCCCCGCTCCAGTTGGATTCACATCTTCTTCAAAGTAATTTTCCACGGTAAAGAAATATAACATCCCCGTCTTAGGAAGATCGTGATTCATACCAATATTTTGTAAATCATTTAAATTAAATTGAGCGATAAACTGTAGCGGATTTCCTTTATGCGTTGGATATTCAAATGTAAATGGCAAGTCAGGAACCCCTCCCATTTTCGAACTACCTATCGCTACTGTTTCCTCCTGCTTTGGCACAACTTTCACACAAGGAAATACAGTGTTAATAAGTTCCTCTTTTAAATGCGTCAGCCCATATTTATCAATTAAAACTTCAATTTGTTTATTCATACATTCTCCTTATATTTACATACTTATTTGTATCATCGCACAAAAATTATACTCCATTCTTTGCAAAAACAACAAGCCTTCAAAAAAACGGGCTCATCCTCCATACGCGAACAAGTTAAAAAAAGCATAGTATACATTGTTCCTACAAACACGATAGTTCATTATTTCTTCCAGTACATTTTCCCCTCGTTCATTTTTATTTTTAATTTAAGGAGGAATTCCACATGGGTTACGGATATAGTTGCTATGGTTACGGATACGGTGGCGGCGGTTGTGGTTATGGAGGTTTCGCTTTATTAATCGTTTTATTTATCCTTCTAATCATCATCGGAGCTAGCTGTTGGGGCGGCTTTGTAGGCTGCTAGTAAATTTAAAAACTATTGTAAAAAAGCACGTACAATACGTGCTTTTTTGCCATTTTCAAATTTTTTATGTGAAAGGAAGTAGAATGAATGAAAATTGATGGTGTTTTTGAAGGAGGCGGTGTACGCGGAATTGCGCATGTAGGAGCAATTTGCGCGTTAGCTGAAAAAGGCTATACATGGGAGCGTGTAGCTGGAACATCAGCTGGTTCCATTATTGCTGCGCTCCTAGCAGCAGGATATTCTGGTTCAGAGCTAAAAACGATTATAACTGATATTGATTATAATAAATTTACGAAGAGAACCTTTATTGACAGAATCCCGTTTATCGGAAAAGGTTTAAGCGCATGGACTACTCTTGGTATTTACTCTAATATTTTTATAGAAGAATGGATTGAAGAATTGCTTCGAAAAAAAGGAATTCACTTATTTACAGATTTACCTGATTTAAATAAGCTTAAAATTATCGCTTCTGATATAAGTAATGGTAAAATGGTTATCTTTCCTGATGACTTACCGAACTACGGATTTTTAAATTATCGCTTCTCTATCGCTAAAGCTGTAAGAATGAGTAGTACAATCCCCTTCTTTTTTGAACCAGTAAAATGGAGAACACCTAAATGGAAGCAACCTTGTTATATGGTTGATGGAGGGATTTTAAGCAATTATCCGATTTGGATTTTCGACTCACCTACCTCTCCTCGCTGGCCGACTTTTGGATTTCACTTCGTAAAAGATGAGATCCAAGCTGACCCTGCCCACTATAATGAGCCTATCTCCATGTTCAAAGGACTATTTAAAACAATGATGCAAGCCCATGATTTACGTCATTTAGACAAAGAATCTAAAGCAAGAACAATTACAATTCCAACAGGGTCTATTACTAGTACAAACTTTGAGTTAACAAAGGAAGAGAAAGATTGGCTGTACAATTCTGGTTATAATGCCGCAAATAAGTTTTTACAATCGTGGAATTTCAGACAATATATTGATAACTATAGAAACGGAAATCAGGATCGAAAATCAAATCGTTATTTCCGTCAACTTGACTCATAATATTATTATCTTTTATACGAGAACACGTAACGCTTTCAAAAAATAAGCTTAGTAATATAATATATTACTAAGCTTATTTACTTTCTGCATCATTATTATACGTTGTTTAAGGATAAGTTAACCCTTCTGCATCCTCTGCAGCAATAACGGTGTATCGATTTCCCGTTCGTAATCCTAACAATTCTGCTTTTTCAATTGCTTCCTGCTTCGTCTCCGCATAAGCAGCTAAATATTTTTCTCCATTGATAATTTGGCAAATTACATATTGTTTCATTACTTTCTCCTCTTACTTTTTCATTAGTTGTGCAAGTTTTTTTATACCTATTTCAATTTCTTCTAATGTTGCATATGAATATGATAAGCGCAAAAATTGATTTGCACTTCTATCATACAAAGTACCTAGATTTAATAAAATCTTTTCTTTCAAAGCTTTGTCAAATAAGCTACGGTTTGAAACGGGTACATTCATATGTAACCAAATATAAAAACCACCTACTGGTTCATACCAAGTTGCTATATCACAAAAATATTCCTCTAACATTTTTAACATAAAATCTCTACGTTTTTTCAACTGAGTTCTTACAAACAGTAAATGTTCATCATACAATCCATTTGTAAACCATTCCGCTGCAATTTGCTGGGAGATTGAACTCGAGCCATAATCCGTTTGCATTTTTATATCCGCCAATCTTTGAATGACTGGCTCTGATCCAACAATCCATCCGATTCTTAATCCTGGACTAATGACTTTAGACATACTCCCAATATGTAGTACAATTCCGTTTTTATCATATGCCTTTAAAGGCTTTGAAATAGGCTTATCAAACCATAAGTCTTGATATACCGCGTCCTCTATAATAGGCAATCCAATTTCATTACATATTTCCATTACTTCTATCCGTTTCTTCGCATTCATACTAAAGTTCGTCGGATTATGAAAAGACGGGATTGTATATAAAATAGATGCATTAAATTGCTTCTTATATTTTGGAATATATGATGCATGTAAACCGTTTTCATCCATCGGCATACCAATTAATCGCATTCCTGCTGATTGAAAAACATTAAGAGAATATAAATAAGATGGTTTTTCTAATAAGATAGATGCCCCTTTTGGTAGAAGCCCCATAGAAATAAGTTGCAACGCTTGAATTGCCCCTGAAACAATTAATATAGAATCAGGAGTTACATATACACCATGTCCTTTTAAATAGTCCGCAATTTTCTTCCTTAAATAAAAATTCCCTTTCGGTTCTTCATATCCAAGTATCATGTTCGACTTTAAAAGCTTATTCATAATATCTTTCATCTTTTTTTCAGGTAAAAGACTTGGCGCGAGTTCACCTGTTCCTAAACGAATTACATGCGGATAAAATTCAGCTTGATTAATTTCTTGAATAGCAGGCAGATTTGGATAATGAAGTCCTTTTTCTACATAAGACTGCCAATTAGGCGGGGGTGCGTATATTGAAGCATTCTCATTATTATTTACAACAATTGTTCCTTTTCTGCCATTCCCTTCAATATACCCCTTTGCGGCTAGTTCATCGAAAGCCATTACAATTGTACTCCGGTTCACACCAAATATATGTGCCAAATCTCTTTGCGAAGGTAATTTCGTTCCAACAGTCCATTCACCATTAACGATTCTTTCCTTAATATACGTTTCTATTTGTTTATATAGAGGAGTCGCTAGAGACATATTCGGTTTCCAAACGAATCTTTCCATCATATCACCTTATATTCTTTTTGGTTGGTAACCTCCCCAACCATATGGATGGATACAAATTTTCATTTCTTCTATACAATATACACTATCATAATAAATTTAAATAGGAGGAAATATGATGAGTGAAGCAATTATTCATGGTATCATTCTTGCATTTGGTCTTATCATTCCATTAGGCGTCCAAAATGTTTTCGTCTTTAACCAAGGTGCGAGCCAACCAAACATTTGGAGGGCAGCCCCTGTCGTATTAACTGCCTCTATATGTGATACGTTACTCATATTGATAGCGGTACAAGGTGTTTCCCTTGTACTCCTTACTTTTTCTTGGCTAACTAACTCGTTATATATAATTGGATTTTTCTTTCTCCTATACATGGGCTTTGTTATTTGGAGAAGTACCCCTTCCAACGATGTAAAACAAGAAAAAAGTATGCCAGTAAAAAAACAAATACTTTTCGCTGCATCGGTTTCATTATTAAATCCACATGCAATTTTAGATACAATCGGTGTAATTGGAACAAATTCGATTCAATACATAGGAAATGAAAAATGGGCTTTCACACTTGCAACTATTATCGTTTCTTGGATTTGGTTTATAAGCTTAGCTTTAGCGGGGAAATTTCTAAAAAGGCTAGACTCAACCGGAAAGACAATCGTATTATTAAATAAATTTTCTGGTCTCATCATATGGAGTGTCGCACTTTATATGTTAAAACAAGTTATTTATTCCTAATGAACGAAAGAGAATTGCATGTTACTGAAAACATCATGCAATTCTCTTACAAATTATGAAGTAGGTTCTGGTTTCTTTTTTACGTTCTTTGCATCTTTTGCTGGTTTAATCCAAATGATTGCTATAGCAGCACCAATCCCAGCGAGAATACTTGTTACATAAAACACTTCATGGTCAGCACCTTTCATGAAAAAAGAGTATAGAGGTGGTCCAGCTGCTACACCGATAAATCGCATAGAACTATAAAATGACGTAACCGTCCCCCTTTGCTCCTTTTCAATTCCTTGTGTAATGAGAGCATCTAAACATGGGAGTGCCATACCAATTCCTACCCCCATAATAACGAGACAAAGAAGTAGTAAATAAATTCCTTTTATAAATAAAGGAATGATGACTGATGCAGCAGCCATTAAAAAACCAATGTAAATACACTTCTTCATCACATTTTGGTTATCTCCAATTTTTTTGCCAGCCATATATGAACTAAGTGACAGTACAAGTAACGGGATTGCAAGTACACACCCTTTCCAAATACCATGAATGTCATACTTTGATTCCAATATAGTTGACAAATAAAAGAGAATTCCGAATAAAATAAGCATAATAATTGCACCTAATGCAAAAATGGCAATTAACCATCTTCCTTTTTCTCGAAACGTAGCAAGAATTGATTTTATAAACTCTTTAAGCGGTGGTACTTCTCCTTCTTGTTTCTTTGCCTTTACTAGAACAAGTAATAAAACAATTGATACTACGCATAAAACTGGAATCGCCCAAAACGGCAAGAACCATACAATGGCAGCCAGAGCAGACCCTAAAATAGGGCTCAACACTTTCCCAAATGTATTGGATGTTTCGATGATTCCTAAACCTGTACTAACTTGTTTTTCATCTTTGTATAAATCACCAACACACGGTATAACAACTGGCATTGCACCAGCAGCACCAATACCTTGAATCGCTCTACCGATCAATATCCAAGTGTAGGGATTATCAACTTTCCAAGATACCCAACCAGTTATCGCTCCTCCTATAGCCGCAATCAGCAAACTCGGAACCATTACCATCTTTCGTCCCCATCTATCTGATAAATAACCAGCAATCGGTATAAGTAGAATGGCTACGATAGAATAAATGGTAATAATCATGGATACTTGAAACGATGAAATATGTAATTTCTTTTCAATAGTCGGCAGAATTGGAATGAGCATTGAATTCCCTAATGTCATAACAAGTGGAACTGATGCAAGCGCAATCAAACAAAAGTTTTCTTTTTTTAACATGTTGGCTTCGAAACCTTTCATCATATATTTCTTACCATATAATAGCCCTGCTGGAACGTAACTTTTCATTCCACCAGGGCTATTACATTTTTACTACTTCCCATTCACAACAAAAGAAATTGGGGAAAATATAGTATTATTCCTATTCTTTGAATCCAGTTCACAATATATCCATACCAATTAATTGAAAAAAAAAGAAAGGAAGAATCCTTCCTTTCTCCTATAACCTTCTACAATTAGCGAGTATATCCGCCACCAAGTTGTTGTTCTGCCATCGCTACAAGGCGTTTTGTAATTTCACCGCCTACAGAACCGTTTGCACGTGAAGAAGTATCAGCGCCAAGTTGTACACCAAACTCTTGTGCAATTTCATATTTCATTTGATCTAAAGCCGCTTGTGCTCCATGTGATGCTAATTGATTAGAATTACGATTTCTAGCCATTACCAATCACCTCCTTATTTATATATAAATTGTGTTAAATATTAATTTAAATACATGGTAATTTTTGGTTATTTTTATTTTTAAAAAAGAGTCTCTACAATGAGAGACTCTTACATCATTTTATACTAAGAAGTTACTACTTCTAAATTTCTATTTGTTAGTACTTTCATTTCTTCTTTTCATATATCTTTCGCATTATGTCCAAACCATTCGAGTGAAACAAAAAAGGTATACTTTAATTGGTATACCTCTTTCAAACATACACTTTACATAATAATATTATTAATATCTTTCCAACAATACGCTGTCTCTTCCACCTGTAATCTTTCTAAAAATTTTGTATCAATTTTTTCTGGATTAAACTTTTCATAAAACGTTTTAGAAGGGTTATTCGTAACAACCCATACTAAAAGTGATTGCATATTATTGTTTGTACATTCAGATAGTAAAGCTTGAAATAACTTTTGTCCTATTTTCATGCCTTGATACTCTTGTAAAAGGTAAATCGCATATAATTCTCCATCACAATTATATGTACCAGTTCTTTCTGCTCCTCCATCGATGAATCCAACTATTTCTCCATTTAACGTCTCTGCTACAAATCTAAATTGATGGTTACTTTCTTTTTGAAAAATGTTTTCCCATTGTTTTTCCCGTTTCTCATATGTTATATTTTCTAAAATCTCGTTAGGGAATATGCCTTGATATGTCGTTTTCCAACTATCAGCGTGGACCTTTGCTATACCTGGTATATCATCTTTTATCGCTCTTCTAATATGTATTTCCATCATTTCTCCCCCTCGTTTACTCATCATTATATCAATTTACTTCCTTAAAAATCCAAACAAAAAAGAGTGAATTCACTTCACTCTTTTTTGTTACAATTATCTACTTTCCACTTCAACTGAAACAACACGATCTATCTCTTTTAGTGAGCTATATAACTCAGTTGTATATAAATCTTCTGGAGCTAAAATAACCATCTCTAATTGCTGAAATGCTCCACTATCTATATCTTTAATCTTCACGCGTTTTACATGCATTCCTAAATTTTTAATCTGCTTAAATATACCATCTAACTCATGATGCTCTTTTACAGTAATTTTAATAGACAAGTCCTTTTGTCTTAATGAATACGGTCCTGCAATTTTCACAAGTTGCGGAAGTACATTAATTGCTAAAATAATTAAAATCATAGCAACCGTCGCTTGTAAATAAAATCCTGCTCCAATCGCAATACCTAAAGCTGAAGCAGCCCACACCATAGAGGCGGTCGTTAATCCAGAAATAACGTCATTACTTCTTCGTAAAATAACACCTGCTCCAAGAAAACCAATTCCACTCACAATTTGAGCAGCTAAACGCATGGGATCCATATTTGTATGCCCTGGAACAGAATATACATGTACAGATTCAATTGAAACCATCGTAATTAAACAACTTGCTACAGAAATAACCATACTTGTTTTCACACCAAGTGGTTTATTCTTTAGCTGCCTATCTATCCCGATGAATAATCCTAAAAAGAGTGCTAAACCTAATTTGAGTAAAAATTCATATGACATATTTCCAGTCTCCTTACTTTACAATGTTTCCCTTGGAATAATTCACTATAACTCTTTTATGATATCAATTCCAGTCTTTTCTATTCATTTAACGTAAAAAACCGAAAAAACATTTGTGACGATGTTTCTCCGGCTTTTTATTACGCTTAAAACTCTTCTTTATTTCTTATCTTTAATCTTAATCTCTGCATCTTTGTAGAATGCTAATTTACTGTCATTATACTCTTTTGTAAAATTGTTAAATTGCTCTTTTGATTTTTGTGCTTCCATAGTTAATTCATTAACAGCCTTAACTTTTTCACCAATCTCTTTTAATTTCGTTTCTTTTACTTTTAATTTTTCATACAATTCTTTTTCGGTCGCTAACGCCTTCGTATAATTTTCATTCATCTTTTGGAATGCATCATAACGATTTTTATACGACTCTTCTACTGCTTTCGCTTGTTTTTGTAACTTTTTATCTTCAAGCTTCTCTATATTTCCTTGAACAGATTTCGTTTCTTTCTGAGCTTTTTCTAGCATTTCTTTCTCATTTTTCAAAGCTTTTTCACGATTATCTACATTGGCAGTAGCCTGCTCTATTTTCTTCATAACAGCGTCATTATGATCTTTACCTTCTTGTAAAATTTGAGAATATAGTTCTTGGCCTTCCTTCTCTAACTTCTCTAATTTTTTCGCTTCATCAACTAATGATTTCTCTTGTGTCGCCGCTGTTTCAAAAGCTGTATATAGGTTTTCTTCTGGTTTTTCACCGAAACAACCTGTTAATAGTCCTACTGATAGTGCTCCAACTACTGCTACTTTTCCATACTTCAACGTTCATTCCTCCATTACATACGGTTATCATGCCAGAAATTCACTGGGAAGTGACTCTCTTCATGATAAGCTTCAAACTCATAACCCTTTTCTTTTAACCCTTTTAAAATTGCTGGCACAGCAGCAACTGATTGCGGATGAATATCATGCATTAAAATGACTTCTTGTGGTTTTGTTGCATTTGTTAATACATTTTGAGCAATTTGTGCTGCAGCTGCATCAACTTGCATTTTATTATATTTCCAATCTAATGAATCAATTGTCCAATCCCACACTTTAAAGCCGCCCTCTACCACTTTATTTCGAAGACTTTCATTTAATCCAGGCATTGAACCGTATGGTGGACGTGTTAATTTAGGTGATTTCCCAATAATATTGGCGATTAAGCTTTGATCTTCTTTCATCTCATTTACATACTCGCCATTTTTATATAACTTTGCAAAATTATGCGTCATACTATGCATTCCTACATAATGACCTTCTGCATTTTCTCGTTTCACTAAATCTGGAAACTCTTTTACATTCGCTCCAATTAAAAAGAATGTCGCCTTCGCATCATGTTGTTTTAACGTATTTAATAATTCAGCCGTATATTTCCCCGGGCCATCATCAAATGTAAGATAAGCAACTTTTCTTTCCTTGCCATTAAAACGACTTGGTGCCGTTTTATTCATTTCTACTTTCGGTTGTTCACTTGCGAGTTGTACTACATTTTCTTGTTTTGCAACAGCCTTTGCTGGTGAAGTAATGGATTGAAACATGAAATACCCAATAGCTACTGCTGCAATCGCTATTAAAACGAATACTACTCGTTTAATTTTAAAAGCTTTTTCCATTCTATCGAATTCCTCTCCCTATTAATCTTATATATAAATCACCCAATATAATTATACATCTATTTATTTTATTACACTATATAAACAGACCTATATATGTATTATAATGGGAGTTTTATCAAAATGGTCGTTCCTATTCCTTCTTTACTTATAATATTTATTGTACCTCCATGAAGCTCCACCATTTTTTTAACGATGGCTAAACCAAGACCCGCACCTGTAGCATAATTATTAATCTGGTAAAATGACTGTTCTATATACAGTAAATGCTCTTTAGCAATTCCAATCCCTTCGTCTTTCACCTTTATCACTGCTTGTCCTTTATTTTTAGTCACTTCAATATATACTTTACCATTTTTATGTGAATATTTAATGGCATTTTAAACAATATTCAAGAAAATTTGCTTTAGTCTATTTCGATCTCCTATCAATTCGATTCTTTCTATAGTTTTGATGAATTGCATTTGCTTCTCTTCAGCATTAGGAGTTAATTGCCAAATCTTCTCCTCTAGTATATCGTATAATTGCACCTTTTGTTTATATAAATTGAAATGATTTAAGTATAAAAAATCGTTACAGAAAAGTTACAAATCCATCTCGATAAAAAAAGATTGGCAAAGGCCAATCTTTTTTTATTATTCATTTCGAACTGGCTTTGGTGTTACACCTAAATGTTCATTTAATTTTTTCGAAATATCTTTCACATTTTTTTCATTTGGAATGTAATAATAAATGCCTCCGATACGTTTATCCGTACCTTCCACTTGCATTTTTTCCATTTCCAAATTAGAACCTGCCATATTTTTCGTAATAGCAAGCATATCATCGAAAGTTAAGTTCGTTTTCATATTTTTATCAACCGCATCAAGTAAAGAGCCCATTTTGCTAATAGATTGAACAGACATCGCTTTTTTAGCAATTGCTTCAATTACAAGTTGTTGTCTTTGACCACGCATTGCATCACTGTCAATTTTACGCGTTCTTGCAAGCGCAAGTGCTTGTTCTCCATTTAAATGTTGGTAGCCTTTCTCTAAATGAATCATACCTGCTTGGTCTTTACTATCTTGTTCAGTGAAAGTAACTGGTACATCAATATCAATACCACCAAGTGAATCGACAATTTGTACGAATGATTCAAAGTTAAACTTCACATAATAATCAACAGGAACATTTAAAAATCTTTCCACTGTATCGCGTGTACTTTCAACACCACCAAATACGTGTGCATGTGTAATTTTATCTAATTTCTTTCTAGATGGAATATATACACGTGAATCACGCGGAATACTTACTAATTTAACTGATTTATCATCTTTATTAATTGTTGCTAATAAAAGTGCATCTGTTCGAACAGCTTCTCCGTATTGGCTTTTTCTCATTTCACTACCATCAACACCCATAATTAGAATTGAAATGTTATCCTTTAAAGGTTCAACTTCTTTATCACGCTTCGATGATTTATCAATTTGTGCATATGCATCACTTACTACTGCTTTTGCTTTATTATATATTAACGATCCATATCCTACTCCACCAAAAATAAGTAAGAACAATGGAATTATAATGAACCATTTTATTGATTTTCTTTTAGAACGTTTTTTACTGCTTCTCGTATTCTGTTCTAATTCAGAGCTCATATCCATTCGCCTCTCTTTCTCTTTCCCAATTATAATGCAAGTCTATTAACCTTCATATTGAATTTCCTTTCAATTACCTTACAATTTTGTAAGGTTACTGCGCAAATCCAATATGTACTCCATTTCACATTATACTCTCGTGCTTATTTTTGGCAAGTCACTATTTATATAAAATTATTTTTTAAATTCATATATTATAATTTTATTAGTTTGGTGTATACATAGTTTGCTTTCCATTATTAATAATGAAAGCTGATTTTGCTTTTATTTTCGTCTTTTGTATTTCTATCTCTTCATTTGAGAAATTCACAATAATTTCAATATTTTTTCCATACGAAGCTGATTGTACTAACTTATCTTCTGACAAATATGCAAAGTTCGTCATTTCTTCTTTTACTGCCTTTTCATGAACTTCATTCCAAACTTTCAGGTACTGCGTAATTTCTTGTTTATGCTTATTCCACTCTACTTTATCTAAATGGTACAACGGAGGAACGTTATACAATAATTCGTATAACATACGGTTTCTAACCTCATCTTTTACTTTCAAGCTTCCCCATTCCCAGTGGTGCGTTGTAATTACAGAATCATTGTATACTAATTTATATAATGGTACTGAATATGCAGGATTTAAATATACTTGTTTATACTCTTCTTTTAACGGTACTTGTTTCGCATATTTTTCTGGAACATTTTGATTCGGTGACCAATATCCACCTACATAATACGGACTTGTTTTATTTTTCCTCATATCTTCATCGTCCCATTTAATTACAGGCGTTTCAATACCATGAGCAAATGCAATCGTACTACTAGCAAAATCATTTCCGCCTTCAGAACCAACGACCATACCCTTTTCTTGCGCAATGTAGTCCATTCGTTTTAAACGTGCTTTTAAATCTTGCTCTTGTGTCGTTATATGTTTCGCTGAATAGTCATCGTAAATTTCACCTGTCGCATCACAATCAATAAACCATGAATTATATTTAGGTCCATTTTGTAATATATCGTTCATTCGTTCTTTTACACTAGGAAGAGATAAAGTTGGATTTAATTTTCGCCCTCTACCTAAAAACCCTTGCACCTTTTCTCCATTTTTCTTCGTTACAGTAGCCTCTTCGTATAATGATGGGTCATTAAAGGATGCTGTGTTCCAATTTTTATCACTTTTTTCGTGAATGGAATGATATGAGTCATACGGACCAACTAAATACCCCATTTCCTTAGCTTCTGTCACGAAATTAGGTTGCATAAATCCTTGTTCCCAGTTTGGCAGACCAATCCACGCTTTTTCTATTCCTGCCTCTTTCATTTCCTTTAGTATGTCCGTTCCATCTGCATTACCCCATTTACTTACCTCTTCAACCGCATCACCAAGTAGCGACTTTAATAAATGCTTATTTAAGCTATACAATTCTGTATTCGTTAAGTGACCTACACCTTTCTTTAATAGCACACTAGCTTCCTGATTAACGTTTTGAAAAATATCATCTTTATAAAATTCTTTCATTGATAACACTTCGTTTATATAACGTAAAATAACATTTTTTTGATACTTATCAATGAAATCTTGTTTACTTACTTGATCTAATACATTCAATTCCCCAGGCTCTGAACTATATTTTTGAATAAGCTCTTTTATATGGCTAAACAAAGGGCTATTTATTTTCTCTCTTAGCCTTGGCCAATTTACATTACTTTCTGATAAGCCATTTTGATTCCAAAAATAAAAATGAGCTGCACCGTAAAGCTTTTCTATCTCTTTATTTTTTCTAGCCTTTTCTTTTAATGTTTTAAATTCACCTTTTCGAGCGATATTGTCTTTATACAGTTTAGCAATACTTACTACATCATTATTTGTCACATATACTTGAAATCCATATGTTTTATTTTTATTTATACGCGGAAATTCATGTATAAAATCAAACCCGATTTTCGGATCCGAATGAAATTTCACCTCATTATTAAACATATTGTTCGCGATATATACAATTGAATATTTCAAACCATTTAATGCGAAAAACTTCATAGAAAATGATTCAGCAAATGAATATGCATCATCCTTTAAAAACTTCTTCCAATTTTCATCATTACTCGAAATTTGCTTCCCTTCCCATAACGGAAGTGTATAATTTTCAGCTTGTACTTTCGGCCAAGTAAAGCTTTCTGCACCAGTCGATTCTACTTCAATATTTAAGTGATCTTTTTTCTTCTCTAGACTCACTTTTACTTTTTGATCTGGATATTCCCAAGATGTACGATCCTTTTCTTTTTTTACATTCAACACCTTCATTTTCGGCAAGGGCTGTGATGCCAGTTCCTTTACGCCATCATGTTCTACAATTAACGTGAAAGTCTCTGGATTGACATCATAAGTAAATTCTTTATACGTTGCTTTCTTTATTTTAGACTCTTGAACAGTATTGCTACCTTTTACATCACACCCGACTAAAGTCGAAAATGACATCGTTGTAAGAAGACATATTGCTATCATTTTTTTCATCTTCTGCACCTCCACCACTGAATATACAGAGGCTTTGTTACAGGAATGTGGCAAAAAAATAGAACCAGCATAATGCTAGCTCTATTTTTGGGATTAAAAATAAATATATATGGGCAACTATAATCTGCTTAATATATATAGTACAATAACCGTGTTTTTTCATCCTCACTAATTATAAAAGCAAATCATTCAAAGCTTTAACATGCATTTCTTAACTAAAAAAATAAGTGTATATAACATACGCTAAAACTAGCACTAAAATTACTATCGCTGTACCTTTCCAATTCATACCACCCGCCATATCAACTGGACTACCCGTTTCAGCTCTGTTGAGCCCATCATGTAAAGAACCGGTAGAATTGTTTTTCAATTCACTTTGCCTTATACGTTCTCTTTTTTCTTCCGGTAACTCTTTCTTCATATGATCCGTTCACCTCCAAGTTAATATACTCTTTACTAAATTATACATTCATATTTTTCTTTTATATGCAAACATATTTACAACATAAAGAAAGCTAGCGATACTAGCTTTCTTTATAATCCAATATGTTCTTCTTTATTTACAGTAATCCCTCTATGATCAATTTCTAGCTCACACACTTTCATAGACGTAAATACTCTCGCTAATTGCTCAGCAATTTCTTGACGTTTCTCATACGGCGTTAATATAAAAATAGATGGTCCTGCACCGCTAAGCGCTGTACCGTATGCACCGAATTCTTTTGCACATTTACGAATAGATGGTAATAACGGTACAAGCTCTAAACGATACGGCTCGTGAAAATGATCCCTTTCCATCATTTCGCCTACAACTTTCCATTTCTTTTGACATAAAGCAGCTACTAATACATTACTTATTGCACTAGCCTTAACAGCTTCATGAAACGGGAATACATCTGGTAATACAGATCGACTTTCATCTGTATTTAGCTCTTCATTTGGAATAAGAGAAATAACACCTAATTCCTTACTTTCAATTCTTACAACCGAAACATTCTTCCCATCAAGTGCTCCGATTACAGTTCCTCCTAATATAGAAGCAGCAACATTATCAGGATGACCTTCAAAATTTGTAGCAATTTGAACTCTTTGATCAGTCGTTAAGTTCAATTTTCCGAGTTGATTCGCAAGCTCTATCCCAGCTACAATTGCTGATGCACTACTTCCTAGACCTCTTGTTAGCGGAATGTTACTAGTAACTTCTATTATATAGGGTGATAAAGAAGGACATACTTTACATGCCGTGCTAACAATTAAATTTTTATCGTCTGTCGGAATTGAATCTTCAAAGGAATGGATTACTTGCCATTTATCAGCTTTTTCTTTAACTACTACATGTAAATATAATGACAAAGCTATTCCTACTGAATCGAATCCAGGTCCAACATTCGCTGTACTAGCAGGAACACGAATACTTAATGGTATCACGACATAATCACCCCTTTAATATGCTCTTTAATTTGTTCTATATTATTTGAAACACTTGCAATATCTAATGTATTAGCAGAGATTGCGATATCAGGATCTTTCAAGCCGTTTCCAGTTAAAACTGCAACAACTGTTTCTCCTTTTTTGATTTTTCCAGATTGAACATGTTTCATTACGCCAGCTAATGAAGCATTTGATCCTGGCTCAGCGAAAACCCCTTCCGATTTTGCTAATAATCTATACGCATGTAAAATTTCTTCATCTGATACCATATCTATTTCACCGTGAGATTGCTCAGCAGCCTCTACTGCATATGACCAACTTGCTGGGTTACCGATGCGAATCGCTGTTGCAATTGTTTCTGGCTCGTCAATTACATGCCCTTTTACAATAGCAGCTGCTCCTTCCGCTTCAAATCCATGAATTCTTGGCTTCTTATATCCTTTTTCTTTCTCATATTCACAGAAACCCTTCCAGTACGCTGTAATATTCCCAGCATTCCCAACAGGAATCGCTAAAACATCTGGTGCACTTTGCAATTGGTCACAAATTTCAAATGCTGCTGTTTTTTGCCCTTCAATTCGATAAGGATTTACCGAGTTAACTAATGTGATTGGCTCTTCTGCAGCAATATTTCTTACAGCCTTTAGTGCATCATCAAAATTTCCTTCTATTGAAATGATTTCAGCACCATAGGCAACTGCTTGCGCTAATTTTCCATGTGCAATCTTTCCTTCCGGTATTACGATAATACATTTCATTCCAAGGCGTGCCGCGTATGCGGCAGCCGATGCTGATGTATTGCCTGTCGATGCGCAAATAATGGCCTCCGAACCGTCTTCTTTCGCCTTTGCGACTGCCATTACCATACCACGATCTTTAAAGGAACCTGTCGGATTCGCTCCTTCGTACTTACCATATAACTGAATCCCTAATTGTTTTGATATATTTAATAACGGAATAAGGGGTGTATTTCCTTCCATTAAGCTCACATCAGGTGTGTTTTCATTTACCGGTAAATAAGAAGCATATTCGTTTAATAGTCCTTTATACATATTGTTTTTCCTCCTCAATAATGTAGTAACTGTTTATTTCACTTGCGACATCTTCTATCGCTCCTAAAACTCGTTCGAATTGATACTTTGAAGTTTGATGTGTCACAACAACGACTTCTGCAAGTTCACGATTTAAAGGTAATTGAATCACTTCTTTTAAACTTACGGAATAATTAACGAAACATTCTGTTATTTTTTGCAACATCCCAGGTTCATCTCGTAATGAGATACGTAAGAAATATTTCGAAACGACTTCTTCATCTCCTTGTAATTCATACGGTTCCGGTTCTTTTAACACACTTTTATTTTTCTGAACTTGATTCATATTTTTAACGATTGAAATAATATCACTTACTACAGCAGAACCAGTCGGTAACTTCCCAGCTCCAGGTCCGTAAAACATTACTTCTCCTACTGCTTGACCGTGAACATATACCGCATTAAATTCATTATTTACATTCGACAATGGATGATGATTTGGTAATAGAGTAGGTTCTACACTTAAATGAATGGCTGATCCTTGTTTCTCTGCTTTCCCAATTAATTTCATAGTAAATCCTAACTTTTCAGCCATTTGTAAATCTTCTTTTTCTACCTTTCGAATCCCTCTTACTTGCACATCATCTAAAGAAACATTCATCGAAAAACCTAAGTTTGCAAGAATAGCTACCTTTCTCGCCGCATCTAGCCCATCTACATCCGCTGTTGGATCTGATTCTGCGAACCCTAATTTTTGTGCTTCCTGTAAAGCCTCTTCATACGACCATCCATTTTGACTCATCTTTGTTAACATATAATTTGTTGTTCCATTTACAATTCCCATTATTTTTTCAATTTGATCTGAAGCTAATCCGTCTGTTAATCCTCTTAACACTGGAATACCACCCGCTACACTTGCTTCATAACATAGCTCACAATCATTATCGTTCGCCAGTTGGAGAAGCTCTGCACCGTATACAGCCATTAAATCTTTATTTGCTGTTACGACATGTTTCTTATTTCGTAAAGCTTTAACAATATGCTGCTTCGCTTCTTCAATTCCGCCCATTACCTCTACTACAATATCAATATTTGAATCATTTAGAACTTCATCGACATGACTTGTTACTACAATTCCATCAATGCAAACATCACGTTCTTTTTCTACATCACGTACGACGACTGTCTTCACCTTCACTTCATACCCTGTATCAAGTGTAATTTTTTTATAATGTTCTTTCAAAATATGGACAACACCACTTCCGACCGTACCTAATCCTAATACCCCAACATTAATGACGTTATTCATCTTCTAATCTCCTCCACAATTTTATTATTTATCCCTATCAATCACCTTGCTCTGCTTTTTAACCATGCAGGTGGTGGTTATTTCCGTACGTACAAATCGTTTCATGTTACAGCACCTCCTTCCAAAGTAATAAAAAAACACACTCATCCCTAGGAAAGGGACGAATGTGTCTTCGTGGTTCCACCCTTGTTCCAATCCAGACGCATTTCCTCCTAGATTGCTCAAGTTCAGATAACGGCTGATACCGTCAATAATTACTAGATTACTCGTTCACTATTGAAGTTCAAAGGTGGTAAAACCATTTCTCGTGTTAGGAAGCTCACACCCTTGACTTCCCTCTCTGTAAACCGTAAAAATGATTTCGTGTCCTTATCGTTACTTTTTCGTTCATGTTTATTTGTTAACTCATTATACTCGCATAAAAAACAAAATCAATACTATTTTTTAATTATTTTAAATTTTCAATCTGTAATCCATAAAAAAACACACTCATCCCTAGGAAAGGGACGAATGTGTTTTCGTGGTTCCACCCTTGTTCCAATCCAGGCATATTTCCTCCTAGATTGCTCAAGTTCAGATAACGGCTGATACCGTCAATAATTACTAGATTACTCGTTCACTATTGAAGTTCAAAGGTGGTAAAATCATTTCTCGTGTTAGGAAGCTCACACCCTTGACTTCCCTCTCTGTAAACCGTAAAAATGATTTCGTGTCCTTATCATTACTTTTTCGTTCATGTCTATTTGTTAACTTATTATAGTTATCAATTTTTTAAAAAGCAAGCCTATTTTTGTTCATTATTTTTAAAAATACGAATCATTTTATTTTAAAATAACAAATCATCTAATATAGATTTCTACTCTTGCACATGTATCCATCACTTACAAACTAACAAGATTGATATTAAATTCTCATTCTAAAACGTTTAAAGTTTCACACCTCAACACTATATTTAAAAAATAATTTTTTAATACAATCTTTCCCTATAACTTTCTTCTAAAGAACGTGCAACATCTTCTTCTGAAGTATTCACTTTCGCATGCTCCAGCAATATTTTTGCTGCTGAAGGTAACTCTTTTTTATTTAACCAAGATTCTGGATCCCACATTTTTGAACGAATAAAAGCTTTTGCACAATGGATATAGCATTCCTCTACCTCAACCACAATTCCAAGTAACGGATTACGTCCATTTGCCTGCATTTTTTGCAAAATTTCTTCGTCGTTTGTTATATACGCTCGGCCATTTATTCTGAGTGTCTCCCCAAGGCCTGGGATGAAAAAGATTAGTCCTACACGTGGATTGGAAATAATATTCAAAATGGAGTCTATACGACGATTGCCTGGTCTTTCTGGAATGATAATTTTATTATGATTTAATACGTATACAAATCCAGGTGCATCTCCTCTCGGCGATGCGTCACACTCTCCTAATTTATTTGCAGTAGATAATACTAGAAAAGGAGATTTAGACAGAAAATCTACGCAATGGTGGTCTAATGATGAAATAACCTTTTTCAAAGCTCGCTCACTGGGTTTCCCTAATATTCCCCGTAATTCTACCTCAGTTGAAATAATCGATTTTATTTCCTTACTCTCTATTCCCACTAATAACGACCCCTTTTTCTTTATTTTCCCAAAATTCAATACGATTATTGTATAATAAAATTTGCAGAAAGGGGAATTAAAATGACAGAATGGTTAACGATATTTGATTCTGAAAGAAATACACTTGGGAAGAAATTACGTGATGAAGTGCACCGTGACGGTGATTGGCACGAAACATTTCATTGTTGGTTTGTAGAAAAAGATGATACAGATATGTTTTTATATTTCCAATTACGCTCTAAAAATAAAAAAGAAGCTCCACTTATATGGGATATTACTTCCGCTGGACATATTATGCATGATGAAGATGTACAAATTGGTGGCCTTCGTGAAATCGAAGAAGAATTGGGGCTTTCCTTTCAAACTACTGATTTAGCATACAAAGGAATCTTTAAAATAGATTATGAAATTTCAAATCTTACGGATCGCGAGTTTTGCCATATGTATTTTCACAATGTCATCGATCCACTTCCATTCGCACCGGGTGAAGAAGTAGACGATGTGATGAAAATACATGCAACTTCTTTTCTACAGCTATTAAAAAGAGAGATTTCATCTTTTACAGCTATTTCTGTTTTAAACAATAAGCCGATAACGATAACATTTGAAGATATTTATCCATATGATATTGCATACTATGAATTTGTTATAGAGCAAGGAAAAGAATTACTAAAAAATAATGATTTGTAAATAGAATGGGACTCCCTACTAATATCGGTCGGGAGTCCTATTTTTCATTATTGCTCAAGTGTCTTCAACGTTTTCTCTACTCGTATGAATAAGCGAATGATTAGTACTAGCATAAAGATCATTATCGCTAACGTTGTATGGGGATATTTAAACAGTATACTAATAAAACTTCCTATCAACATCATAATGAATCCATTTTGTTTCATCACTTCTGCGCTATACCTATTACCTGCATCCCATAATTCTTTATTTTTCATAGATCGTTTCGTACGATAACCATATGCCGCATTAATATCTGTCGGTGGATTTTTTTGAAGGACAATTGCCGCTAGTATAAATATAATACCTATTAAAATACTCATTCCTATGTTTATTAGTGTATACATCAATTATATCCCCTCCTAACAGCTTCATTATACGATGCAATCCTGTTTTTTCCAATTCTACAACGCATTCACTTTCGCTCTTTCGATGTCTGAAACATGCTTGGAAGTGTTACAAAACGTGCTCCTTTCGTTTTTAACTGCGGAATCATTTTGTCTAGCGCCTCTACAGATCCTTGCAAATGTCCACCTGGAGTTGAATGTTGAAGTATGATACTACCAGGGAATGAGTTCCCTAACACATTATTTGTAATCGTATCAGCACTTACCCCTTTCCAATCAACCGTATCAACACTCCACTGTACAATCATAAAATTTTGCTCAGTTGCCCACTTCAATTGATTTTCAAGTATTTCACCATACGGCGGGCGTATAAATTTAGGAGCATAGCCGGCTATACGTTTTAATATTTCTTCCGTTTTTATAATTTGATTACGGTACTCACCCTCATTTACTTTCGCTAAATTAGGATGGCTATACGTATGATTACCAATTACATGCCCTTCATTCGCAATACGCTTTACTACATTTGGAAACTTTTCAGCATTTTCACCAAGCAGGAAAAAAGTCGCTTTTACATTATGTTGTTTTAACTTATCTAATATTTTTGGCGTGAATTCTAAATCCGGTCCATCATCAAATGTAAGAGCAACTTCCGCTTTATTGTACGGTCCTGAAAATGCGTACGCATATTTTTCAACCCAAGAAAATGGCGTCCACGATCCACGATCATCTGCTTTCATTTGTACTTCATAATTTTGAGGGATATATGCGTATGGCAATGAGTTTATATAGTCTCCATAGTAAAATGAGTTATATGGCATATAAGCATACGAAACATCTCGTTCTAGTCCCCATTGATATGGAGCAAACATTTGTGGCGAATAAAAATAATACATGATAAAAACCTCCCTAAAATTTCATATGTGATTCCTCTACACTTTGTTAGAGAAATTGTTATTCATAAACAAAAATAAGACTGTCCGTAATTTGGACAGTCTTACTGCTTACTATTATTAATAAATTGATGTACTACCTTTCGGCAAAGCTTTCACGTGTTTTAAATAGTTCGTCACTTTATCATCATCATCTTGCGGATATCGATACCCATATGTGTTAGCAATTTCATTCGCCACTTCCCTAAATAAATCACCCATGACAAAGAATGATTCCCATATGTTTTCATATTCTGCATTAGAAAATGTCTGTTTAAATTGCTCCCACATTTCCCCTTCAAAATATTGCTCAAAATGCTTTCCAAATTTACCTGCATTAACTGTAAAGTCTGTTTTCATACCAATATGCCATTCTAGCATTATGATGAACATATCTCGCACTGGGCCATCAAGCATCCATTTCACATAAGAAAGTTCCTCTCGCCATAACCCTTTTGCCACATTCGTACTACACCACCAAAATTCATTACAGCAACCTAAAAACTCTTTTTCTGTAGGCTTTTTTATTAAGTAATCTTTATCGCTTGCTGGCGGGAATTCTTCCATACAATTCTCTTTATCGAGAAGTAATTTACTTAAACTATCTTGTCCAACGAACTTTTTTATTAAATCAACCGGAACTAATGTTAAATCAATCCGATTTCCATCCATGAACTGCATTAAATACGGAAACTTCCCGTCTCCATCTGGTGGAACTAATGACATTTCTTCTGGCATTTGTACAATCATTATTTCTCCAAACCTATGAATCCAATTATGATTAGACGTAAAGGATTGTATATCTTTTACAACATACATAATATCAAAGTCTTGAAAACAATCTCTTTTCACATGTGGATTTACACGCGATCCATTCATAATGACAGCTCGAATTCTTTCATCCTCTTTTGCTGTATTTATAATTAAGTCTAACATTTCTTTTTCAGTTCTCATCTATTCCTAACCTCCAATTTTTATATAAACTTATATTTTTAAGTATGTTGGAGGTCCACGGGCTAACTGTGTTGTATACGATACATGTTATAATTTTTCAAACATCTTTTTCATTCTATTTATCTCCTTTCGTTATTCTTTTACGACTGCCATTACAAATCCATCGTACCCTTTACTTCCGACTGTTTGAAGCGCTGTAGCACTTACACGCGGCTCAGCAGCTATTAGCTCATAGAAACGACGTATTCCTTGTACGCGAGGGTCATTACTCGTATTGTCAATAACTTCTCCTTCACGTACTACGTTATCCCCAATAATTACAGTCCCTGGACGTGATAGTTTCAGCGCCCATTCAAAATAAGCAGGATTATTTTGTTTATCAGCGTCTATAAAGATAAAGTCAAATGGTTCATACTTCTCATTTTCTATTTGCTGTAAAGAATCTAAAGCTAATCCTACTCGTATTTCAATTTTATCAGTCAAATTGGCACGTTCAATATTGCTACGTGCAATTTCAGCATGTTTTTCACTCGCTTCCAATGTAACAATCCGACCACCATATGGCAATGCCCTTGCAAGCCATATGGTGCTATATCCACCTAGAGTACCAATCTCTAAAATATTTCGAGCTCCTTGAATTTGTACTAATAATTGTAAAAACTTATCTTGCGTCGGTGATACGTCATGTGCCGGTAAATTAGCTGTAGCATTTTCTTGAAGAACTTCTTCTAATGTAGAATCTTTCGGTATTAATACATCACTCATATATTGATCAACAGCCGTCCACTTCTCAATCATACTCATGGAAATACCATCCCCTTCAATTTCTCAATGCTTTTCTACCATTCACTTTTGATTATACCGAAAATTCTGTTTTATACACAAATATAAAGAAGGGATATCTACTCCTTACAGAATAGATATCCCTTCTTTTAAATATAAATTTAATTCCTATGGATTAGTAGACCAAAGTCCAGCTGATTTAATAAATGTACGTTTATTTAATTTCAGCTGCGCTACGATAAACTCTGCAATATCTTCTGCTTGCATTACTTTATCAGGATTTCCGTCAGTTAATCCTAAATCTACAGCCATATCTGTTGCTACTGTACTTGGTGTTAAAGCTGTTACGCGAATATTATGTTTACGAACTTCCATCGCTAACGATTCTGTTAAGCCAAGAACACCAAATTTAGAAGCACTATATGCACTTGTTACAGGTGCACCTTTTTGTCCCGCTGTAGATGAAATGTTAATGATATCACCAGATTGTTGTTCAATCATGCTTGGTAAAGCTGCACGAGTTGCATAGTATACACCCATTAAGTTTACTTGAATGATTTTTTCCCAATCAGCAACGTCTAGTTCTAAAAACTTACCGAACTTAGAAATACCAGCGTTATTAATTAAAATATCGATAGATCCTAAACCGTTTTTTAACGTCTCAATTGCAGTAGTCACTTCTTCATATGAAGAAACATCAGCAGTCGCAATAACTGCTTTTACGCCTTCTGCTTCTACTTCTTTCGCTACAGCTTTTAAGTTTTCTTCTGAGCGAGCTAAAAGACCTACATTTACGCCCTCTTTCGCTAATGCGATCGCTACAGCGCGACCAATCCCTCTACCTGCTCCTGTAATTAAAGCATTTTTGCCTTGTAATAATTCTGCCAAGTATAACACTCCTTAATCATCTCTGTTATGTATTATATTAAAATTGTATCTATGTTTATGTAAAAAGGCAATGATGCACTTTCATGTGCGTAGGTTACTTCTAGGTAACTATAAAAGTTTTTATTTATAATCCTCATACTTTTTCCGTAATTAATGTAAAATAGAAATAAATTCCACACAGGAGAGTGTTTATGTATGAAAAGAAAAAAATGATACTTGCTACTAACTGCAGTCGGACTATGTATCATATTTTTGGCTATGTACTTTATATTTGGTAATCCACTATATTATAAAGTAATAGAAAAAGAAACTAACGAATATCTCCATACTATAAAAGGATATAAGCAAAAAGAAATACAAAGCATAACCGGAAAATATACTTACCTTTATAATATCGACTATTATGCAGAGGTAGTATATAAAGACGAACCTTATTTTACATACCCTTATACATACGATAATAATAAAAAAATAATACGAGACAATGGCATTTTAGGAAGACATACTGAATCATTTGAGCATCTTAATTTAAATTGGTCACTGTTCGATCAACTAATACAAGGGATTCATACGAACTTACAAGAAAGAGGTTTAAGTGAAAAAAGGATTATTCTATACGACACGTTCATTTCATTGATATAGATGATGATAAAAACGGTGCAGAAGCATGCGTTGACTTTAAGAAAGATAAAAAATCAGATTATTCATACGGTATGAATAATGAAGGAAAAGCTTATCAATATAGTTGCAGTAATGGGAAATGTATTTTTAAAGAAAAATAGTGTTAGAAGGTTCCCCCTTCTAACACTATTTCTCTTCATGATTCGGAATACGTACAATAAATTCCGTACCACTGCCTTCCTCACTCTCGACTTTTATTTCTCCTTGATGAAGGTCGAGTACTTTTTTTACGATAGCCAAACCTAAGCCACTCCCTCCATAAGCACGATTTCGTGAAGAGTCTGCTTTATAAAAACGCTCAAAAATATGTTGCTTCTGTTCTTCGGATATACCAATTCCCGTATCACGTATACGTACTTCTACTAATGTCTCATATTCTTTTAGCTTGATTGAAATCGTACCGCTACTTGGAGTAAATTTAATACTATTATGAATTAAATTAATCCAAACTTGACTCATACTTTCTTGGTCAGCAGTTATATGCACTTTTTCTAAATCAAGGTCTAATTCAATTTCTTTCTCAGCCCAAAGCGGTTCACTATTTAATACAATTTGTTTTAACTGTTGATCTAATCGATAAGTTACTCTTTCTGGTGTATATTCTTCCGACTCTAAAAGGGTAAGCTTCAGTAAATTTTGACTTAGTTTAGATAATCTCGTCGTTTCCGTTTCAATAATGGTCAGGTAATGCTCTCTCTTTTCCTCGGAAAGATTGTTATCTTGTAGCGCTCTAGCAAATCCTTTTATAGAAGTTAATGGTGACTGTATTTCATGAGAAACATTCGATACAAATTCCTGGCGCATTTTCTCCATCGCATTTAGTTCATCTGTCATATCATTTATACTTTTTACGAGCACACCAATTTCTCCATTATATTTCTCTTCATTTCGTATTTTTACGGAGAAGTCCCCTTTTGCAATTTTTTTTATCGGTTCAATAATAGTCCAAATCATCGCCTCTCGCTTCGGTCTCATTAATACTCCAATCAACACCCAAATAAGAACAATAAATACAAAGCCGACCATATCACTAATTAAAAAAGTAACAAAAGGTGATACTCGTATTTCAAGAGCATTTATTACACTTGATGATACATAAAAGGCTATAGACCAAATTATTGTGAGAAAAGAAAAGAGAGCTAGTACCGCTCCAATCACTTTCAGTATCTTCACCTTATTCATTCGCTCTCTTCTTCTCATTTACTTACCTCTAAGCGATATCCTAAGCCTCTTATCGTTTTAATACTAAATTTCGACTTCTCTTCTTGGAACTTCTCACGTAACCGATTTATATGAACGTCTAGTGTACGCTCATTCCCTTCAAAATCATATCCCCATACATCTTCAATTAATTGCTCTCTCGAACAAGTTCTCCCCGTTTTAGAGCCTAAAGTAAAGAGCAATTCGAATTCTTTTAGTGGTAACGTAACTGTTTGTTCTCCAATTGTAACTTCAAATGTTTTACGATTTAACAGTACATTTCCAACTTGAATTGATTGCGATACTGTAATTTGGTAACGTTTCAATAACGCCTTAACTCTCACTACTAGTTCTATCGGATCAAATGGTTTTACAAGATAATCATCCGTTCCAAGATGAAATCCTTTTACTTTTTGAGACGTTTCTCCTTTAGCAGTTAACATCAAAATCGGAATATCATAGTATTTCCTTAATTCAAAACATACATCAAATCCATCCATATTCGGCATCATGATATCAAGAATAACCATATCAACTTTCACTTCATCTATTTTTTGAAGTGCATCTAGACCATCAATTGCTTCATATGTTTGAAATCCTTCCCGCTCTAAAAATACAGAAACAAGTTCTCTAATATGTGGATCGTCATCTACTATTAAAATTTTTGGTAGCAAAGAAAACCTCTCCTTTCTACGTAGCATCTTTTATATAACTTTTAAAAATGAATCACCAGCGGAGTATAAGCCCCACTGATGATTCATTTTATAATACGCCCTCTTTAATTTTCAATTGTTGCGTTGCAAATTCACGATACATGTCATGTGTGCGTAACAATTCATCATGTGTACCACTACCTGTAAGATTCCCTTTTTCTATAAAGATAATTTTATCTGCATCTACTACAGTAGAAAGTCTATGTGCAATAACTAACGTTGTTCTGCCTTTCATTAAGTTATTTAATGCCTTTTGAACGACAGACTCTGATTTACTATCTAAACTAGAAGTTGCTTCATCTAACATAAGAATTTGTGGATTTCGAAGTAACGCTCGGGCAATGGCAATTCGCTGTCTTTGTCCTCCAGAAAGTTTCACACCACGTTCTCCAACTTCTGTTGCATATCCATTTGGCAAATCATGAATAAATGCATCCACATATGCCATCGCCGCTACTTTTTCAATTTCTTCATCTGTCACTTCTCCCTCAACGCCGTAACAAATGTTATCCCGAATCGTTCCATCAATTAACGGACTATCTTGTGAAACGTAACCAATTTGACGTCGCCATGACTGTAATGAATAGTTCGTAATTGTATCTTTCCCTAATTTAATAGCACCGCTAGTTGGCTCATAAAAACGTTCTAATAGTGAAAATAATGTCGTTTTCCCGCTACCACTTGGCCCTACGATCGCTGTTACTTTTCCTGATTCAATTGTGAAATCAATATTCTTTAACACTTGCTCTTCTTCGTTATACTCGAAATGTACATTTTCAAGAACAATTGGTTGCTTAGCATTTGTGACTTTCACACCAGTTTCATGGTCTTCTACTTCATATTCTAAAATTGTATTAATTCTTTCCGTTGCACCAATTGCCTTTTGGAATTGTGTAAAGAACATAGATAATTGACTCATCGGCATTATAATTTGAACTAAATATAAAATAAACGCTACTAGTTCCCCAGTTGTTAATGCACCGCTAGAAACTCGCATCCCACCATATCCTACGATAATAACAAGCAATGCCATTAAAACAAACGACATAACTGGTGAAATTAACGCTTGCACTTTTCCCTCTTTCAAACCAAATTGCAATAACTTCTCGATACCTTTATTTCCAGTTTCATATTCTCTTTTTTCTGTGTTCGAAGATTTCACTAAACGAATTTCTGATAATACTTGCGTTAGCACACTTGTAAAAGAAGCTGTTTCATCTTGAAGTGCTTTTGAAATCTTATACATTTTTCGTCCTAGTGGAACTAAGATCAGTACTGATAATGGAATAACCGTTAAAAGTAAAAGTGTCATTTTCCAATCTAAAACAAATAATACGATTAATGATCCGACAATTGAAATACCGCCTGTTAATAAATTTGACAAATGCTCAGAAATTAATGTCTTCACAACACCTGTATCATTTGTCATTCGGCTAATTGTATCGCCTGTTCTATTTTGATCATAATAAGATACTGGCAATATAAGTACCTTTTTCCACAAACGTTCTCTCAGTCCGGCTACAATCTTCTGCCCGATATAATTTAGTAAATATATAGATAATCCTGCAGCTATAGTTTGCATAATAAAGAATGCGACTAGCCCAACAATTTGTCCTGTACTAATTGACGAAAGTGAAAAATTATCTACTAATCCTTTTGTTAACATCGGAATAAATAAACTCGCTCCCGTAGAAAGCAAACTCATGAATAACGCAAAAACAAGAATCCCTTTCGGAGGATTTGTATCTTGAATAAGGCGTAAAAACTGCCTCCAACTCCCTTTTTTCTTTATTTCATTTCTAACTTCCATTTCTGTCATCTCCTCGTGTTAAACAAAACTGTTCTTTCTAAAAATAGAATACAATACGAATGTAAACTGAATGTAAACACACTTTTTCTGTTTTTACAAAATATACATAAAAACTCATCTTTACAACAGATATAAACATCTGATATTATTACCTGGTACTTAATATTATTCTATGTGAATGATAAATAACTAATTTACAATACTATATAAATCTCCAGTTATTGAAAGGAGTATCCTTTTTGCAAACAAATATACATTCTAAAAAGGAAACAATTATTTTTATTCATGGTTTAGTCGGCAATCGTCGTGCTTTCAAAAAAGAACATAAACGATTTTCCGCCTCTTACAACATTATCACTTATGACTTATTAGGTCACGGCGATGATAAAGGAGAAGCTATCGAATTTTCATTACAGCGTCTCGTTGATCAATTATTGAATTTATACGAAAAAGAAGGCATTCAAAAAGCTCATATTTGCGCTTTAAGCTACGGCTGCTATATCTCTACCATTTTTGCACAAATGCATCCAGAAAAAGTTTTGAGCATTTGTCATATTGGTGGACATTATAATAACCCTTCCCTTTTATATAACGTATTTCAAAAGTTTTGGGAGAAGCGAGGAGACGATTACTCTAAATGGCTCTCTCAATACGCAAATACCATTTTTCCAAGTGGCATACTAAAGGCAAGTCCGTTCGCAGTCATTTCAAGAAATATTTATTATCGGTTCGGATTGCAATTACATTCATCAATTATTGCTCAATCATTACGTCATCGGTTAGAATTCGATTTAAAATCTAAATTAAAATCACTTCCCCACCCTATTCTATGGGTAATGGGCGAACATGATCATCTCTATAAATCTTGTCTTTTTGATTTAAAGTCCATTCTTCCTAACGTTTTATATAAAGAAATACCGTTAGCAGGACATGCAGCAAACTTATTCCGCCCCAACTACTTTCATGATCTATACGCTCGATTTTTAAACGGGAAGTTACAGTAAAAACTATTACATCCCAATTTATTAAACTATAAAAAGGCTTCCCAAGTTTCCCTGGAAAGCCTTTTCTCTATACGAAAAGTATATAATTTACTTTTTCTTAGTATGCTTTTGTGTAACCTAATAGGTGCTTGCTCCAGTAAGAGTTACTTACAGAACTAATACGTACACCAGTTGCATCAGTTTCTGCACTAATGAACTGACCGTTTCCTAAGTAAACACCCATGTGAGAAGGACCTGATTTATAAGTGTTTTGGAAGTATACTAAATCACCTGGTTGTGGATTGCTAGTTTTTGTTTTAGAACTCCAGTATCCAGCAACTGTTTGACGAGCGCCTTTATGACCAGTTTGATTTAATACGTAGTGAATGAATCCACTGCAATCAAAACCAGCAGGTGTTGTACCAGCTGTTCTGTATGGTGAACCATTTAATGATCTAGCGAATCCAGCGATTGAAGATGTATCTCCACCAGTTGTTGGTTTTTGTACGTCTTTACCTGGTTGTTGAACGTTATTTGTAACGTTATTGTTATTTGTAACGTTGTTTACTCCGCCTTTTACAAACTTAACGAAGTCTGCACTTACGTAACCTGTGCGGCCGTTATGGTTAATTTTGTACCAACCATTTTCAGCGCCAGTAACGTTTAATACTGTACCGTTTGTTACACCACCGATTACAGCGTTGTATGTAGCTGGGCCTGTACGTACTTTTAAAGCACCAGTGTTAACAACATAAGAACCACCAGTTTGAACTGTAGTAGTATTGTTGTTTGTAGTTGGTTGTTGTGTTTGGTTAGATACAGCAGAACCACCTTTTGTTACGAAGTCTTTGCTTACGTATCCAGTTCCACCATTGAAGTTGATTTTAAACCAATCTTGTACTTCACCAACAACTTGTACTGTTTTACCTTTATTTACAGAGCCTAATACTGTATGAGATGTACTTGGGCCTGTACGTACGTTAAGTGAAGAAACGTTTACTGTGTAAGTACCAGTTCCTTGTTGAACAGTAGTTCCTGTTTTACCACCAGTCGTTACGAAGTCACCACTTACATAACCAGTTTGACCGTTTACAGTTACTTTGAACCAACCGTTTTCTTGTCCAATTACTTGTAGTACTTGACCTTGTTTTACTTTAGAAATAACGCTATGTCCTGTACCAGCACCTGAACGAACATTTAATACATCAGCAGTTACTGTGTATTTTAAGTCGGATTTTGTTTCTACAGTTTTTGTTTCAGTTACAGTCGTTTGTGTTTGAGTTTGTCCATTAATTTCTTTTAGCGCTTCGTTTGAAACTTGTGCATGAGCAGAATCCATACCTGGAACTGCAACACCTGCTACTGAAGCTACTGCTAAACCTGCAATTACTTTTTTCATAAGTTGTCTTTACTTCCTTTCCCTACTATCCTCTTAAAAAAAACTTATAAACTTAATACTTTACAATATTATCAAAGTAAAATATTCATTAAGTTCCATTTTTTAACAAGAGTTTTATTTTTCACACAGAGTTCATTTTAAACAAGCGAAGTGAAATCCGTGTGAACTTCATGTGAACTTTACCATTAAACTTACTCTTTTTGCAATGCTTTTTTTATATTTCTTATGTATTTTATTGAAAATTCGACATACCATTCATTATCTTAGTATATATTTTCTATCCACTTAAAAAAATTCTATTCATCTAACACAATGCAAAGAATGTATTTCCTAGTATAGCTCCTCCTATGAAGTATACTCTTATCATGACAAAAAACACTTTTTTTATCAATAGTATAATATTTTTAGAAAACTATTTTTGATACTATCTATCACTTTTAAAAGATTTGACGATTTGTAAGATTTAACTTCAAAAATTCTGTTCTAATTTGACGAAAGTACACATTCCGCTACCCATTTTTAACTGTCTATGGAATTTATAGGGTATTTATATTATCATATATATAGTAGCGTCTTAATCTATACACATTTTATTTACCCTACACGGAAAGCAATTGAATTTTAAGATGAGCGTTTTATTGCTTGCAAATAGTGGAATCAAAAGGGAGGTATATTTATGAATAACATAATAGATGATCCTATAAATAAAAATATAGAACTGTACTATGCTTTTTTTCAATTCGTTTCAATTATTACCTTACAAAAAATATCAACTATTGAAACACGTAAAAACGAATTAAAAAATCAGATGAAAAATTCCTATCAAAAAAATCCTTACTACTTATAAAAAGGTGAACAGGTTGTATCCCTGTTCACCTTTTTATAAGTAGCAAAACCCCGATTGGTTCAAATAATAATTAGTGGGGGATAAACAATTCCCCCACTCGTTCCTACATTATTTATAAATTTTTACACGGTTTTCTAAAGGCTGGTATTCTTTTTCACCTGCAGGTACAACCGGTTTACCAAACGGCATTTGCGCAATAAGCTTCCAATTTTCTGGAACTCCCCATTCTTTTCTCACTTCTTCATCAATTAATGGATTGTAATGTTGCAATGTAGCACCAAACCCTTCAATTTCCAAAGCTGTCCAAATTGCAAATTGTAACATTCCAGAGGATTGCTGAGACCAAATTGGAAAGTTCTCTTTGTATAATGCAAATTTTTCTTGCAGTTCTTCCACCACTTCACTATCTTCGAAGTATAGAACTGTTCCATAACCACTTTTAAATGCATTCATTTTTTCTTCCGTAGAAGCGAAGTTATTTTCAGGTACAATTTTTCGTAACGTTTCTTTCGTAATATCCCATAACTTATCGTGTTGTTCTCCAAGCAAGACGACAACGCGAGCACTCTGAGAGTTAAAAGCTGAAGGTGTATGTTTTACAGCATGATAAATCACTTCTTGAATTTTTTCATCAGAAACTACTTGTTCTTTACTAATTGCGTAAATAGATCTTCTGTCTTCAATTGCTGAGTAAAAATCTTTTGCCATCATAATTCCCTCCAATTTTCATTTGAGGCTTTTTCCTATGTACACATCATATGCCCCTCAAAACTTATCATTAATAAGTTTCTAACTTTATAATATAAACAAACAATAATAAACTCAAATAATAACACTCACATTTTTTACCTTTTTACTTTATTAGTGCTAAAAAATAAAAGGCAATTTGTTGTTACCGATAGTACGTAACAACAAATTGCCTTTCTTATATGATGATCCAACTCAGTATTTCACTTAATTAACTAAGCCAAATGCATAAGACATTAGCTTATTCGTCTCTGTAAAACGCTTTGTTTTACCTTTTGTCCCCATAACAACTGTAATAATACGAGTATCACCTTGTTTTGCTGTACCCGTAAAACAATACCCTGCGCTATCTGTAAATCCTGTTTTTAATCCGTCTATTCCTTCTATATATAAAGCTTTATTATTTTTGTTTAACATATCATTTGTACTTATAACATTAATATTATTAAATGCTAACTGACTTTGACGTAAGTGAGTCACTTCTAATATTTCTGGGTAATCTTTTATAAGATGATACGCCAAGTTTGCTACATCACCAGCCGTCATTTTTGTTTCACTTCCATCGGGCTCTTGTAATCCAGAAGCATTTGCAAATTTAGCATGTTCCGACATTTTTAACTGTTTCGCTTTTGCATTCATAAGCTGAACGAAATCTTTCTCCGATTTTGCCATATGTTCTGCTAAAGCCACAGCTGAATTATTAGCTGACTCAATCATTAATGCATGATATAAATCTTTAACAGTTAATGTGTCATTAACTTGTACTGGGATTCTCGCTCCCTCTGTTTGTGCCGCTTTCGCACTCATTTTCACCGGATCTTCCCAGCGAACTTTCCCATTATGTACATTTTCTAATAGAAGATATGCTGTCATCATCTTAGACATACTTGCTGGCGCAAAAGCCTCATTTTCATTATGTTGATAAATAATATCTCCATTACTCGCATCAATAATCATAGCTGCTTTTGCATCAATTTCCGGTGGTATGTACTTTGGTGGGACTACTTTTTCAACTAATCCTGTTTTAGGTAGTTCTGCCACTTGTAAAGGTTGTCCATCTATACTTGTTGCACTCTTTTGAGTTCCTTGGAATAAGAACCAACATATCCCTAAAACAATGACTAATAGGACTGTCAGCCTTCCCCATTTTAACCGCTTCATTTCAAAACTCCTTTAACAAACCTTTTATACACTCACATTTAACCATAACAACTTTCCCTTTATATCGTCAAGGTAAAAAGCATATTTATTCATCTACAGCAATTATTATTTCAATGCATGTATGTTACAATAACAATACCGAAATATAAGAATATTAAACGATAAACCTTATGAATAAAACTATTAATAGAAGGGATTCATACAAATGCCACTTCCAAAATCATTAAAATACGGAGACACAATTGGGATTTACTCACCTTCTTCTCCAGTAACCTACACTTCTCCTAAAAGATTTGAACGAGCGAAATCTTACTTACAACAGAAAGGATTTCATATATTAGAAGGTTCACTAACAGGTCGATATGATTATTATCGTTCGGGTAGTATACAAGAGCGTGCTGAGGAACTAAATACTTTAATAAGAAACCCTAATGTTTCTTGTATCATGTCAACAATTGGTGGCATGAATTCAAATTCCTTATTGCCTTATATTGATTATGATGCTTTTCTAAATAACCCTAAAATAATGATTGGGTATTCAGATGCAACAAATAAAACGATACATATTATAGAACCTTGGAAAAAATGAATACATGGCTTTTATTGTTTTACAATAAAAGCCATGATACTATATAATTTGGAATGTGAAAGATTAAACTAAATACGTTCCAATATCTATCATTAGAAAAATTAGGTATAAATATTATATTTATATGCAAAAGAGAGTGAATAAATGAAACCAACTATTAAAAATTACTTATTTTTACATGTAGCTTTTTTGATATATTCTATCATTATGGTTTACATGAAATGGGCAGCTAAATTTCCCATTGCTTCCATCTCATTTTTTATTGCTTATTTCGGACTAGTTATACTTTTATTTGGATATGCAATTTTATGGCAACAAGTAATTAAACATTTCGAAATATCAAAAGCATATTCACATCGCGGGATTATTATACTATGGTCAATGCTTTGGTCAGTATTTCTATTTGGAGATACGATTCAGTGGAATCATTTACTTGGTGCAGCTATTATTATCGTCGGAATTGTGGTGGTGACAAAAGATGAATAGTTATATGTTATTATTTATTTTCGGGATAATTTTAGCTAATTACTCACAAATATTATTAAAAAAAGCTACTTTGCAACAATACGATTCTAGAATAAAAGAATATGTGAATCCTTATGTTATTATCGGCTACTCTTTATTTGTAATTAACGCTGGATTAAATGTTATCGCCATGAAGGGCATGGCATTAAAACAAGCATCAGCATTAGAATCCTTAAGTTATATCATCATATTAATTTTCGGTTGGTATTTCCTAGGAGAAAAAATAACGAAACGTAAACTCATCGGCAACATGATTATTATCGTTGGTGTAATCGTTTATTGTATCCAATAGTAAAAGGCTCCGTTTATCACAAACGGAGCCTTTTACTATTGACCTAAATTTTGCACCTTCTCTTTCAAATCTCGAACTTGATCTACCGTCTGCATAAGCTCCGAGTTTTTAAACTCTTCTACATTCACTTTCCCTTCTTCTATCTTTGTCATCGCCGTATCAATTAACGTATTTAACTTTTCGTTATATCCGACGATTTGCTGATGAAGATCCTTTGCTACATCAGGCGGTGTTAATTCATTGAAAGCGGGTATATCTTGTTTAATTTCACTAAGCTTCGCTTCTAATTCTTTTCGAGCTTCACTATCATTAACAGCCTTTTCAGCTAATGCTGGTGCATCATTTGCAAACGCACTTATTTCATTTATATAGTCTGTCGCTTTTTGAGCATAATCTATGGAGTTCTTTCCTTGTTCTACTAGTGAACATCCCATTAAACCAATTGTAACTATAAATACTACTAAAGTTGATTTTATTTTCATTTTAGGCTCCCTTCGTCTTTATAATTGTCTGTAAGTTTCTCTATCCTAACTTCTAGCTACATTACTTATAACCTTTTTTCAAATAGCTATTTACCCTCTTACATGCCCGATTACTGTTACAACATCTACTTCTATATGTATGCTAATAATATCTTCAATTATATCCGTATATCCTTGTCCTATAGCTGTTCCATAGTGTAATGTAAGCCCCTTCTTTTCATACACTGACTTTGGTACTGAAAAAATAAATCTCCTCAAATTTCTTTCATCAGCCGGTTCCATAATTAAAACAATCCCATCCTCATCAAACATATACGCTCGCCCTCCAACTTTACATTCACTATGGCTCAGTATTGCCTTGGTCAGCAAAATTTAAAACATAATAAGTTAAGATACACACTCTGCTGCACCATAAAAATAAAAAACATTCATTCTTTTTGTTAAGAATGAATGTTTTTTAAAAAATCAATTTCTAACTCTAGCATCTTTCTTTGACGAGGTTTTATTTTTCTTACGGGAACTCCAGCATAAATATACCAATCTTCTAAACTCTCTTTCACCATACTCATCGCACCGACTGCCGTACCTTCTCCTATAGTTACATTTGGAAAAATAATAGAATCAGCACCAATAATCGCATGTTTTTTAAAAATAACTTTTTCTGTTTCCACATTCCTATATTGATTCGGGACAGTTGGCCCCATTAAAGTATTTCCACTGAAATCATCAAGTACCGCATATACTAAGGTTTTAGCTGAGATATTTGCAAAGTCATGCATTTCAATCCCAACTTCCCCTCCATATAACGCTGTATACGCTGATATATGCGAATAACTTCCAATTGTAATTTTGCCACTTAAAATGCAAAAATCATCAATCCTTACATGATTACCTACTGATATAACACCTGGATTATATATACTTGCTTTTTTACTAATCAATACATTCTTCCCAATTGATAAAAATCCAATTTTCTTTAGCTCTTCTTGACTATAAAAACTATTCATCTGCCAACACCGCCCTCTGACCTAAACATCTTACAATTTGTTCTACTATTTCTTTCGTCATTCCTTCCCATAAAGGTAAACTTACTATTCGTTTTGCTATTTTATTCGTTGTTGTTAAATCTGTAGACTTATAATTTTTAAAAAGAACTTGTTGATGGCAAGAGGGCGAAAAGTATAATCTAGCTTCTATTTTCTGTTTTTTCAGGTCTTCTATTACTTGTTTGTTGCGAACTTCTTCTGGACAAAGAATAGGCATAAATTGCTGAATAACTGCTTCTGTCTTTTGGAGTTGCCACCCTTTTTTTATGAATCCATTACTTTGTAACAATTGTTTATACCATTCAGAAATACGGGTGCGTTCTTTTAATTTGTCATCCCATTTTTTCATAGTTGCAATCCCAATAGCGGCTGCATATTCAGACATTTTACAATTAAACCCCATCATCGTACATTCACGATTTTTATCAAATCCGAAATTACCCATCCTTTTAATACATTGTATATCTTCTTCGTTTTTACTATATATAAGCCCTCCTTCACCAATCCCAAAAGGCTTTGTTGCATGAAAACTATATACGATCATTCCACTAAACCCCTGTCCATAATGCACAATTCCATTCATTAATCCGAATCCCGGTGCCGCATCTACGACAACCGGAACACCCCTCTTTTCTAATTCTTCATATTCTTCTAAGTTCATCCATGATCCAAACGTTGCGTACGGGACAACAATCGCAACCTCTTCTTTTAATTCTTCAATCTTATCCAAAAGTACTGTTTTATCCATATACCAATCATCTATTGAAATATCAATAAAATAAGGTTCCAATCCACACCAAATAGCTGCTAATGGAGTCGCAGGGAATGTAAAACTAGGCATGAGGGCATACTTTCCTTTTTTTCTTTTCTTAAGTTGAATGGCCGCCATTAACCCTAACGTTGCGTTTGCTACTGTTGTAACAGCTCCCCTGTTCTGAAAAAATCCCGACATAATTGTTTGTTCAAAACGTTGATTTATAGGTCCGTAATTCGTATATATGTGAGATGTATCAATTTCCTTCAATTCATCCAAATACTCAATTACAGGTACAGTTGAAGCACGTAAAAAAGGAATATTCTCCATATCTATCTATTCCTTCCTATCATTTTCGGACAATATAGAGCATATCTGTTTCAGATAAGCCAAATTTCCTAGCACTTTTCATCCCTTGTTTTTCAGCTATGTTATATAATTCCACCTTAAATCCCGCATTCATTAATCGTTGAATGAACCCTGATTGATTATAAATTCTCACATGATCTTCTTGACCAAAAGCTAATTTCCTCAATTGTGGAGTTACAATTAATTCATTCTCTATAATAGAATCCACATTCATTACGATGGGTACTTGAATAATTCCCCATCCATTTGGTTTTAAAACCCTATATAACTCTCGCATTGCTTTGCCATCATCAAGAACATGTTCTAATACGTGGCTGCATAAAATTACATCAAAAGTATTACTATCATATGTAATGCTTGTAACATCAATTTCCTTCATTAATGGATCCTTTGGCTCTAAATCCCCACATACATACGTAATATTTTTATACTCGTTAAACCAATCTCTTACATTCGCTTCAGGTGCAATATGAAGCATAGTATATTTTCTACTTAACAAGTCCGTTTCCGTTTCAATGTACACACGATACAACCTTTCACGATCCATCGAACTACAAACTGGACATATCCCTGTATCTTTATTCCACATCTCAAATTTATATTTTGGAAAATCATAATCTGCCGGCCAAGGTGAAAATTTTTCAAATTGTTGATTGCAATATTGACAATAACAACATTCTTTCTCAAACATATGGGCAACTAGTTTGTTTAACCCCTTTTTAATCTTTTCATTATAAATTTGATCTAGTTCTCCATTTCTTACTGCATCCTTAACTATAAATCCCGCATTCTCTAAACAATAGGATAAGCTCTCTTTATAATCTCTTTCAGAACTTAAAAACCCACTATTATATGCATCAATAATTAATTCAATCCATTCTTCAATTGTCATTAAAATAAAATGCATTTGTTTTTGATTTTGTCCACTATGTTGTCTAAAATAACTAAGAGGTTCTTGTATATAAACTACTTTTCCTTTCCTCATCATGTCTAGCCAAGTTGCAATGTCATTAATAGCAGAATAAGCCTTCCCTTTAAAATACCCAAACTTCCCTTCAAACAATTCCCGATTAAACAAAACAGTTGTCGGCTCACCAACTACATTTTTCAAATTTTTTAACATATAATTCCCTAATTCTTTTCCTTCAAAAAGCGTAGTTTCTTTCGCGATTTTCATATTTAATGTTGAAGGTGGTAATATCTCTCCATTCTCATCAATTAGTTCACGATAAGACGTCACAAATGAAATATTTTCTAACGTCAAAAAGTATTTCATCATTCTCTCAATCTTTTCATGATGAAATAAGTCATCATCTAATAAAAAGTTTATATAATCCCCGTTCGCAAGTTCTATACACTTATTAAAGTTTTCAGCAACTAACGGCGTTTCATTTTTAACATATGTAATACACTCATATTCACGTAAATACGGTTGAATCATCGCATTGACTTCATTATTTGTACTGTCGTCAGAAATAATAATTTCAATATTTTCATATGTTTGATTCAGAGCACTATTAAGCGCCAATTCCAAGTAATACGGTCTATTGTACGCAGGAATAAGTATACTTACTTTCGGTAAAGGAGAATTATTATTTATATATTGTTTTTTCTTTTCTATGTTTATTTTCTTTTCTTTAATTTTTTGATAATAGTCTAATGTATATAATATTGATGACGGAACTATCCTTCTTGCATATTCTAGAAAATTAGTTATCGCTTCATCTAACTCTTTTTCGTTAGATAAGAAACCATATTTTTCTCCAGCTATAATACTATGTGAAAAATCTTCTAATCCATCCATCATTTTATTAGATTCATTTAACTGTTGATCTGGATGTAATCGAAAGTAACTCAGTGTCTCTGCTATATATACTGCTTTTCCTTTACTTAATAAAGATAACCATGAAGCTATATCTACGTTACAAAGATACCTCCTCTTATCAAAAATCCCATACGGTTCTTGTAAATCATTTTTACGAAATAAAACTGTTGTCGGTTCTCCAATATAATTTTTTTGATCCACAATTACCCTATTTGCTAATTCTGTCCCCTCTATAATCGTATCCTCTTCAAATAAACGGACAGTTGAATAAATATGTCGTAGTTCTTTCCCTTTTTCATCAATTACTTGACGATGAGATGTTACAAGCTTAATTTCATTATCTAAATCATTGAAAAAACACTTTATCATTTTTTCAATTTTATCCACATGAAAGATATCATCATCCATTAAAAAATTTATATACTCACCGTTCGCTTCATGAAATAACATGAGTGCATTTTCAAATTGTCCGAGAGTTGAACTGTTTTTTATATAAATAATATTTGAATGATCACATAAGTATTTTTGTAACACCTTTTCTGTTTCGTCATTCGTACTATCATCTCCAACTATAATTTCTATATTAGGGTACGTTTGTTCCAGCACACTACATAACGCCTCTTCAAAAAAGCGAGGACGATTATATGTAGGAATTAATACACTTACCAACGGAAGTTGATCTACCACCTCTTCAGTTCTTTCAATACGAGTTTTCATTTTACTCTCTCACCTCTTCGCATATTATTTATATACGCGACACAAAAATCACATCACTTTAACCGAATAGAGCCTATATACTTTTATGCAGATATGAAACGAAATATCATACTTTTCGTTCCTGAATAAACATATTTAATAACATGGACATTTTATTTGCACCTTTTTTATTCAAATGATCACTATCATAAAAATCTTCATCACAAAATAATGGTGAATCAAATAAATCTATAATTTCAAAAGAATATTGAGCATGAAAGTCGTTTATAACTTTATAAAAATCTTCTTTTAATTTCTTACTACTACAATTGAAATAATGTGAAGTAACAGGGAATACAACAATTAGTGGTTTTATATCATGTTTTAAAAGTAATTCTAAATATGTTTTAAAAATTGTTTTATTTTCAACTAAAGTATGAGGATATGACAATTTAGCATGTGAAGCTGCTCTTATTTTTCCGTGTTCTTCAAAAGGAATGTGAAGAGGAGTGATATTCCATTCAGCATTTATCCAAGGCAATATCAATGATTCATCTGTTAGTTCGTCTAATAAAATATATTCAAAATGAAAATTAAAAATAGAAAAAAGTGGTTTCGGGGTATCTAGATGTGAGAATCCATCAGTGGATAGAGGAGAATGAACTACAGTATGATGGCCGTCTTGAAACAATGGATAATATACTTTGTGAATTCTATATGATTCAGATGATAACGACATGTCAAAGTAAAACGAGAAATAAGCTATTCCTATCAAACAATATTGAAAGGAATGATCGTTTGATAGTAGTTGTGATGCTATTAAATAATCATAGTATAGATCTTGCGATGGAAGTGTTAATTTTATTGACTTTTTTGAGAGGAACTCCGTACTTATACCACAATGCGGATAAGACAAGCCCGTTGCAAACAATTCATACGTCGGATCACTCTTTGCTTTTTTCATAGAAATGTATAAAGACATAAGATCCGGATTTATTTGATAGATAGAAATTAATTTATTCTTCCATTCATACATGTATTTTGTTAAATTAATAATTTTTGTACTTTGCACGCCCCTGTTTATCAATTCAATTGTAAGTTTTTCTGCGTCCACTCTCCAAATGATTATATATTGAAAAGAATTTTCTATTTGAACAATGGCTGAAACGTCTACAACATGAACGATTGTTTTACATTTATTTTTGTCTAATGCATTTTGAATCTTCCCCCTTGATAATTCATCACTTAAAACAATAATTTTATACTGCTCCTTCATATATATCCCCTCCATTATATGTATAATATGAAATTCATTTTTCATTCGTAACGATCATATACATTTGCCAGCCATCATAAAAAAGAATAGAATATTCATTTCAAAACAAAAAAATAGCTCCACCATTAGGCGTAGCTATTTTTCCATTACATACTTAATAAAGTGAAGCTTTAATCAGTGGGGGGGTTTCTTCATCGCCCACTGATTATTAGTTGAACCAATCGGACTTTAATGGGCAGCCCGACCCCCACCTAACGTCTTTGCTTTCACTGCATTTTAAGGTGGGGGTCTTACTACCCATTAAAGTCGGATAAAATTATATTCCTTTGTCTAACTCATAAAGCATACGATACTTTTCATTTTCTTTCAGAAGTTGTTCATGACTACCTTGCATCACAATTTGACCACGATCAAGGAATATTACTTCATCAACATGCTCCATTCCTACAAGATGGTGCGTAATCCAAATTACTGTCTTTTCTTCCGTTGCAGAAAACATTGTTTCTATTAAAGATAATTCTGTCTTTGGATCTAAGCCGATTGTAGGTTCATCTAGTACAATGATTGGTGCTTCTTGCATTAGCGTTCTAGCAAAAGCAACCCGTTGTCTTTCCCCGCCAGAAAACCTTTTCCCCATCTCATGCATTTTTGTTTGTAATCTATCTGGAAGAGAAGCAACATGCGAAGCTAATTGTGCTTTCTCTAAAGCATTCCATATCTCTTCATCTGTTGCCTCTGGTTTGCCGATTCGCACATTATTCCCAATTGTCGTATCGAATAAATGCGGCTTTTGATTCAATACAGAAATATATTTTGATAAAAGATTCGTGTGAGCATGTTCACTATTCAATAAAACTTCACCCTGTAATGGGCTTAGTGCACCTGTTAACAATTTTAACAAAGTAGATTTTCCAGTTCCGCTTCTTCCTAAAATGGCGATTTTTTTTCCTGCTTTTATTTGTAATGATACGTCTTTCAATACAAATTCATTGCTATCTGGGTAACTATACGATACATGATTTAATTCAATGTCTATATGTTTTGGTGCAACATAATCTTTATCTCTAGGTAATTCCTTTTCATCCTGTAAAACACCATTACCTTCTACTTGATTGAGACGATGAGCGGATTCTACATATGATGGAATTCGATCGATAGCATCTGACAGAGGAATTAACGCGTTTGTGACAGATAACGTCATTAAGACGAAAGCCGCAATAACGGTAGGAGCAATCTGTTCACTCGCCGCCTCATTTCCAGTCCATATAATCATTGAAATAACTACAATACCCACTACTAATTGAATAATACTGTCCCGAATATGATTCCAGCGCTTCATTCTTTTTTCCGTTTTTAACAACTGAGCATTTTGATCTACATACTTATCAATGAATTCATCTTTTCTACCACTTGCTTGCCAATCAGATAATCCAAAAACAGCATCTGTTAGTTGTTGGTACAAACGGTTTCTTCCTTGCTTTAAAGTAACATGATGTTTCTTCATTAAAAGTAATGATATAAATGGAAGAAGAAAAACGATAATAGCCAACATACATGCTGCAATAAGTGCAAACACTACGTCAAATGTACCGATAACAAGTACGAATATGCTATATACAACTAATGCTAATATGCTAGGAAATATTGTACGTAAATATAGGTTTTGTAAATGCTCTATATCTTCGGATAATACGCCTAACATATCGCCCGTTTGAAATCGTGAACGGAAAAATAACGCCTGTGGTTCTACTATCCCATATAGTTTCGTTCTCATCTTTTCTAATATGCGTAATACAACATCGTGTCCAACTAAACGCTCTACATAATGAAATACCGCTTGTCCTATACTAAACGCACGTGTTGCAACGATAGGAACATATACAGCCATTACATTTTCTGGTCTAAGAGCAGATTTAGAGATTAAATAACCTGAAATGAAAAGTAGCATCGCACCTGAACTAACTCCAAGAAGACCAAGGAAAATAGTTACAGTCATTCTACCTTTATTTTGCTGTATATACGGTTTAATCCAGTTACTCATCTCTATCCCCTCTCTTTCCTGCGAAAATGTAATGCTTCATTCTTTACAAGTTCTTCATACGTTCCGCTTTCTATCATTTTCCCTTTATTTAAAATAAGAATATGATCCATCTGTTTCATCCAGTGAAGACGATGTGTTGCAAGAAATACTAACTTACCTTCAAACAGACGTAACATCGCTTGCTTTATTTCAAATTCAGTTTCAATATCAAGATGTGCTGTAGGCTCGTCTAATAAAATAATTGGCTTTTTGCTTAAAAGGGCTCGCGCCATTGCGACACGTTGTTCTTGTCCGCCACTAAGCATACGCCCACCTTCTCCAATTCTTTCATACATTCCATTTGGAAGCGATGTAACGAGTGAACGAAGACCGACTTCATTCATAACTCTTTCCACTTCTTCATCCGTTGTATTTGTTTCATAGAAACAAATGTTATCTTTTAATGAAAGCGGGAAAATATAAGGTTGCTGCGGAATATAAGCAATATTCTTTTGCCACTCTTCACGAGTAGCCCCGTCAATTTCCACACCATTTACAATCATATTTCCAGCTGAAGGAGTTAAAAACCCTGCTAATACGTCGATTAACGTTGATTTCCCTGCTCCACTTTCACCAATTACACCTATAGCGCCAGTTCCTTTCCAAGTAAAATCAATTTCCTCTAATATAGCTTTTTCAGATTCATCATTCTTTACTTTTACATCTTGTAATTTCAAGTTACTAGTTGAATTCCATATTAAGTCTACATTAGATTCTTTCTTCCCTATTTCTTTTTGTTGCTGTAAAATCTCTTCTATTTGCTCCATTGCAAGTTGTCCATCTAACGTAGCATGATAATTTGCTCCAACTTGTTTAATCGGCAAGAAATATTCCGGAGCTAAAATTAAAATCGTAAGGGCTGGTAATAGTACAATTGTCCCATCTATTAAACGTATCCCTAATCCGACCGCCACAAATGCAATTGATAAACTCGTAAAGAAATCTAATGCAAAAGAAGAAAGAAAAGCAACTCGCAAAGTACGCATCGTTGCTTTTCTATATCTTTTACTTACTTTTTCAATCTTTCCTTCGTGTTGTTTACTTTGACCTAAATACTTTAATGTTTCTAATCCTTTTAACGTATCTACAAAATGATTAGAAAGAACACGATATGTTTCATATTGGCTATCCGCCATTTTCTGCGCTGCTAATCCTAGTAGGATCATAAAAATAATTACGATAGGAATCGTTACAACTAAAATGATTCCCGACTCAATATCTAGTGTAAAAACATATAGTACAATTAGTCCCGGTACGATACTACTTCTAATCATTTTAGGAATTGTTAGTTCAATATATGTTTTAAATTTCTCAATACCCTCTATCGATAAGGTAACCAGATGACCTGTTCCAGCGGTTTGAACATACCGTGGACCTAATGTGAAATACGCCTCTATTAATTGTTTTCTCAATAGCGATCCTGTTTTTTCAGCGAAACGTTCTACTAATATTTGTGACATTCGAACTAGCAAATGACGTACTGCAAACGTGATTCCGAAATAAACCGTTTCATTTAACACAGATTGCACCGCTTCTCCCTGAAATAAAAACGTAATAGCTCGCGCTAAAAACACTGTTTGTGCAATAATACTAAAAGCTTCTAAAATGCTAATGATTGTTAACACTACATATAAAACTCGGCTACCAGGATACGACGGAAGTCCTCTTTTTCTTTTCATTAGTACTCCAAATCTTTATCTGACTTAACAGGTTGTCTAAACACATAGAAACTCCATATTTGACTTCCCAATACAAATGGCAATATAGCAATTGAAAAATACGTCATCAGTTTTAGTGCATAATCTCCTGATGCTGCATTATAAATTGTTAAATCGTATATTGACCCTAACGAACTAATTAAGACACGTGGGAACATGCCGGCAAACACACTCGCACTTAGTAAAATGATTGTTAAACTTGTCATAAAGAAAGCCCAACCATCTCTTCTTCTTTTATTTAATAATGTTGACACACATAATGCTACAAAAGCTCCAATCGGAACCATAATCCATTCTGTACCATGACCAGTGAAAATATCTGTTTTCCATAACCCTACACCAGCAAAAATAAGAAGCGCTATAATTGCAAGTGGTGCAATTTTCAGTGCAGCAATACGTGCACGTTCTCTTAACTTACCAGTTGTACGTATTGTAAGGAATTGCAAGCCGTGAACAATACATAGCAGAAGGAACATAACTCCTCCAAGTAATGCAAAGGGATGAAGTAATTGTAAGAATCCACCTACAGCATTTTTCGTCTCATCAATTGGAATACCTACCATAAAGTTAGCAATGGCAACTCCCCAAAGGATAGGCGGTAGTAAACTTCCTAAAAACATACCCCAATCCCAAAAGCCTTTCCATTTATGATTATCTATTTTCGCACGGAATTTAAAGGAAACACCTCTAATAATTAAAGCAAGAAGCATAAATACAAACGGAATGTAAAACCCACTAAATAAAGTTGCATACCAGTGCGGGAATGCCGCAAACATAGCGCCACCAGCACAAACAAGCCATACTTCATTCGCGTGCCAAAATGGACCAATTGTATTTAAGTAAATCCTTTTCTCTAAATCGTTTTCTCCTAAAAACCTTGAAACTATACCTACACCGAAATCGAAACCTTCAAGTACAAAGAAGCCTACGAATAAAATTGCAATAATGATAAACCACAACTCATTAAGAGATAACATACTCATCCTCCTTATCAAATGGATCATGGCTTTGAGAATCTTGTTTCGTTTTCTTATTCTCATGTCCTTTAATAATACGAACGAATAAGTAAACTGTAATTCCACCTATAATTAAATATAATGATGTGAACGAAACTAAAGAGAATAGCACTTCTCCGAACGTAACATTTGGAGATACAGCATCTTCCGTTTTCATAACACCGAAAACTACCCAAGGTTGACGTCCCATTTCAGTCATAATCCATCCTACTGTATTACCGATAAACGGTAGTGAAATTGCATACACCATTAATTTTAAATACCAAGTTTTTTCAGCTAAACGATCTTTTCTTGATAAGAACCATCCGTACGCTCCTAGAAGAAGCATAAATGTTCCACTCATTACCATCGCTCTAAAGCTCCAGAACATCGTGTGTACTGGTGGAATATAATCTCCAGGCCCATATTTTTCTTCATATTGCTTTTGAATTTGATTCATCCCTTCTACTTGACCGCTAAATTTATCATATGATAATAGACTTAGCATATACGGGATTTGAATTTCAAACGAATTTTCTTTCTTCTCTGCATCAATTTTCGCAAATACTGTAAATGGCGCTGGATCTTCACTCGTATTCCATAACGCTTCAGCTGCTGCCATTTTCATTGGGTGTGTCTTAATTAATTGTTGTGCTTGCGCATGACCGAAGAATAATACAAGCGCAGTTGTAAGTGTTCCAACAATGATAGAAATGCGGAATGATTTTTTAAACACTTCCGTTTCTTGAGCTTTCGTTATTTTCCATGCACTCACACCTGCAATAAAGAATGCACCCGTTGCAATTGCCGCTGTAATTGTATGCGGGAATTGCACCCATAATTGTGGATTTTGAATGATCGCTAAGAAATCATTCATTTGTGCACGTCCATCGGCTGCCATTTCATATCCTACCGGTGATTGCATAAATGCACTTGCAGTTAAAATCCAAAATGCTGATAACATTGTTCCAATTGAAAGGAGCCAAATACATAAAAGGTGAATGCGCTTCGGTAATTTATCCTCACCGAATACCCATAAACCTAAAAATGTAGACTCAATGAAAAATGCTAATAAACCTTCAATCGCAAGTGATGGACCAAACACATCACCTACGAAGCGTGAATAGGTTGACCAGTTCATACCAAACTGGAATTCTTGTAGAATACCAGTTACTACACCTACCGCAAAGTTAACAAGGAATATTTGTGTCCAAAACTTCGTCATCTTCTTATAAATTTCTTGTCCCTTTACCACATATAACGTTTGCATTAACGCAATGATAAAAGCTAAACCAATAGACAGCGGAACAAAAAAGTAATGGAAAATCGTTGTTGATGCGAATTGTATTCGTGCCAATTCGAGCGTTTCCATACTACAATCACTTCCTTCATAATTTTTTATATCGTAATTTCAATTGAGTTGTATGAATAAAACAACTCAAATCTTAGAAATGTAGAAAGATAAATTTGTTTATGTACTTTTAGAAAATATAAATTTTCAGTTTTCAAGATAATTACAAAAGAACTTTCTCATAAAATTTACCTTTTCACTATTTCAGTAGTGTTTTATTCGTTAATCGAATTGTATAATATACCTGCATAGTAAATTCAGGTTATTTTTGACGTATTATTGACATCATTTTGTCTGAAATATGTCTTTTGGTATTTTTTTGAATTAGATTTTTCTCATCGATAAAATGTGTTTTTTTAATATGAGACTTATCTTTGCATCAATAAAATAATCGTTTCTCTCTTTATACACTTGACTTTTCTACGGAAAAATGTCCTATTAACCAATGGATAATTTCGTTATTTTTTTGTCAAGAGAAAAATGTATTTCTAAAATTCAAACACGAAATAATGTTATTCAAAAATAGAAAATGTACTCCCTCTTTCTAGACTAAAAATTCATTTTATTGTCATTTTTTCAAACTAAATTCATACATAAAAAAATACCGAGAATCGATTAGACTCTCGGTATTTTTTAAATTATTTTGCTGTATGTTTTCTAATAGCCGGTAAAATTTCAGTAGCAATTAATTCGATGTTTTTCTCAATTTTATCAAACGGTACACCACCAAAATCAATTTCTGCCATAAAACGTTGTTGCCCAAACAATTCATATTGGTAAAGCATTTTTTCGATAATTTGTTGCGGGCTACCAACCATTAACGCGTCACGGTAATCTATTGCATTTGTAAATTGTTGTTTCGGATACCCGCCACCGCGTAGCGTAAGCATACCAGCATTAATGTGAGGGTAGTATTCACTAAGTGCATCTTGTGAATTTTTCGCTGTATAAAATAAACTCGTTGTTGCAACTGGCAAACTTGCTGGATTGAATCCACTTTGCTCAGCCGCCTCACGGTAAGCATCTACTGACCCTTTAAAGTTAATAGCTGGACCACCTAGTGTTGTTATCATCATTGGTACACCTGCACGTCCTGCTTTAATCGCACTAGCTGGTGGGCCACCAACTGCACGCCAAATTGGTAAGTTATTATTTTTAGCTCTTGGAATAACCGCTGCATGCGCAAGCGGTGCTCTGAACTGTCCATTCCATGTTACATGTTCCTCTTTATTAATTTTTAATAAAAGTTCCATCTTCTCTTCAAATAACTCTTCATAATCATTTACATCATAACCAAGTAAGCTATATCCCCCAATACGCGATCCACGGCCAGCCACAATTTCTGCACGTCCACTAGAAATCAAATCAAGTGTAGCAAAGTCCTCGTATACTCGTACCGGATCAGATGTACTTATTATCGATGCTGAACTTGCAATTTTTATATTTTTCGTAGCTTGTGCAATAGCCCCTAAAATCACTGTATGAGCTTGCGTTGTAAAGTGCGTTTGATGACTTTCACCGACAGCAAATACATCAAGTCCAGCTTCATCTGCTAACTTAGCTGTTTCAATTAATTCATGAATTCTTTGTTCAGCACTAATTTTCTCTCCATTATGCGGATTTAAAACGTGATCCCCAATCGAATATAATCCAAACTCCATTCCTTTACTTGTATCCATGCGGTATTTTTCCATCATTACTCTCTCCTTTAATAAAGTGTTATTAGTTTCTCTTTTAAAAACGTTTGTAAGTCCAATGTTTTTCTCTATTGTTTACAACATCACTTGATTAGTCAATTGATAATGTAAAAAAAATTACTCTTGCGGTAATTCTTTTTTTTCACTATGCTTATGAACCTTCGTCATTAGCTCATATAACATTTTCTGTTCCTCTTCATTTAATACGTCATCAAAAAATGATGATTGAAATGCAAGTTGCTCTGGCAATGCTTTCTCTAAGGCTGCTTCTCCTTGCTCTGTAAGACTAATCGTTTTCGTTTTCCAATCTTGTTTTCGTACAATATATCCTTCTTTTTCAAGACGCGTTAACATTCGAGAGATGCCACCTTGTGTAACAGTTACCTTTTCAGCTAACTCCATTTGTGTTAGTGGTTGATACGTACGTATTTGCAAAAGCACATCAAATTGAGCAGTCGTTAAATCAAAACGTTTTAAAAACTCATTTGACATCTGATTACTTTGGTTCGTAAATCGTATTAAACGTAACCATATTAATGATCCTATCGTATTATCACGCATGTTTGATCACTTCCTATCGTGAATCTTACTATCACTTTACTACGCAAGTGATAAAAAAGCAAGAGAAAACGTGAAAAATATCTCATTAAAGTATTACATAAATAACGATAAGAAAGAATTCATGTTTAAATGAATTCTTTCTTATCGTTATTCTTAACTTTCCATATCATTCATTGCTATATGTAAAGCGCCTACTGCTTTGGGCCAACCAACATAAAAAGCCATATGTGTTATTAATGCAATCATTTCATTTTCTTTAATTCCATTTTGTTTGGCCAGTCGCAAATGAAATGGTAATTGTTCTGTATTACCAAGACTGATTAATACCGACACTGTACATAAACTCCTTTCTCTTAATGTTAAAGTGTCATCCCGCCACACTTCCTCAAACAATATTTTTTCACTATAATGAGCAAATACAGGTGCCATTTCTCTCATTTTCTCTTGAATACAATATTCAATGGATTCATTCATCATTTCACTCCCCCTTCACTTTTACCAATTGTGCCATTCCTTGACCAAATGACCAATTTTCTGCAGATGTCTCATTTACTGTAATAAAAATATTTGCACTTTTTATACTAGAACATTCAAAAACCTTCGAGGATATCGACTGATATAGATCACTTTTCTGTTTTATCGTTCTTCCCGGTCCACATGTGATAGAAACATACATCATATTCTCTGTTCTCTTTTCTCCTCTTTCTAATAAATAATATGGATTATATAAAAAGTGATTTTGTTGATAGGGTAAAAACATTTGAAAGAAATCATTTTCAGGGATGTTAAAATGTTCAATTAATGAAAGATGAATACATTCACCTATCTTTTTAATTTCTTCTTTATTTAATTTATTTTCATGATAATAAACGTTCACAAAGGGCATACATTGTCATTCCTTTTTCTTAATTTAACTTCAACAAGTTTTCATCGTGAAATGTGCAAAATCTCATATACTGTAACACTTTTATTCGCTGTAATATCAGGCTTCTCTTCATAAAAATTAAACTGGCTATATCCCCATTTATCTGGATTATATACTATTACATTTCCTAAACAATTTTCTACCTTTTGATCCACAATGATAGATTGAATCCCACTCAATGATTCACTTGGAGAAATACTTCCTTCATATTCAACAACATATCTGCATTTCTTAAAGTCATTTTTTACATTAACAACTAATGGAACACCTATATTTATTTGTTGCCATCCAAAAGATTGTAAAATATTATCGTAATACCCTTCAAAGATAAATTTGTTCATTCCTTCATGACCATTCCAAATATATAAAGGTGCATAACAGTTATAGAAATTTCCGTCCTTATCTGCCTCAGTAATTAAATAAGCTTTAAAATTCAGGTCTTGAAAACCATCCGTTTTATACCCATTATCCTTTACCCTTTTCTTAATAATCTCCATATCATAATCTTTCGGCAAAATGACCTTATATTGCATTCCAATCATGTTTATCACTCACTTTCCATCTTATATACACAATGATAAACCGATGATTGACTAACGTAAAATAGGTATAAATTATGTTTGGTATCATTTATAATGATATCGTATAAGGGGCTGTGAGAAATGGAAATAAATGATCTTATTATATTCAAAACTGTGGCTAGCGAAGGCTCTATTAGTAAAGCTGCGAAAGAGTTAGGGTATGTTCAACCGAACGTAACTGAGCGAATTAAAAAATTAGAACAAGAGTTAGAAACACCTTTACTACATAGAGATAACAAAGGCGTTTCTTTATTACCTTCTGGTGACATTTTATTAGACTACACAAATCAAATATTAACGCTAGTAGAAGAAGCAAAAGATAAAATTAAAACGAGTGGGTCTTCTTATATAATCGCAACGTCACAATCTATTTTGACTAATTATGTAAGCAAGCGCATTAAAGAAAATTTTAGGAGTTATCAAATATATGTAGAAAATAGTAGTCATTTGCAAAAATTACTGCAGCAACAAAAAGTTGATATGGTCATTACTTATGAGGATTACCCAGACATATCGTTTAAAAAAGTATTTTCCACTTCAATTTCTATCGGCTTATTAAAACCGAAAGAAAAGTGTACCATTGAATTTTCAAAGGAACTCTTCTTCGTTAGTAATGACAAAAAGTGCCCTTTTAGGAATAAGACGATACAATTTCTAAAAGAAAATAATTTATCTCAGCGCCAACTTCAACAATTAGATTCTTATTCGCTTATAGAAGAGTTTATTCAGGACGGAAAAGGAATAGCCTTTTTACCAATTAAAAATGATAAATTAGTACCAATTGAAGATGTTCCAATTGAGAAATTAGATGTTCATTTCTTTACGAATCAAAATTCTTTCAAACAAATCCCTGATGAACTATTTAATTAATATAATATTTATAAAAGAACTAAATTTACATACAGCAATAAAAATCCCTCCTTTCCGAATCTAAAAGAGGGATTTTCATATTCTATACAATTGATTTTTCACACATTTTGCTCCACTTCTGCACTTTTCTCCTTCTTATTCCGTTTCATATTCTTCAGTCCCTTAACCGTGCCAACTAATCCTTTCGGGAAAACTAGCAATACGATAATGTACAATACACCAAGAATAATCGTCCATCGTTCAAAGATCGGATACTCTGTAGCTAGTTCTGATAAATAATATTTTAGGGATTCAATAATTCCAGCTCCTGCAATGGCTCCTATTAACGTTCCAACGCCTCCAATCATAGTCATCAATAATGCATTTAATGTCATTTCAATTGAAAATACAGTTGTATTAACAAAGCGCAGTGTAATAACAAATAAACCACCGCTTATCGCAGCTACTACTCCTGCAACAACACTAGCAATAATTTTATAATGAAGAACTTTATATCCTAGTGCTTCAACACGTTGCTCATTTTGTGAAATTGCCTTTAATACTTTTCCAATAGAAGATTTTGTGAAAAGACGTAACAGAACAAAAATGATAAGTAAACATATAAGTGTTACATAATAAAAGGTAAAACGATCACGGAATACGTCTGGTACCCCAAATGTAAAACCATCCCCTCCATGAGTAAGCCCGCGCCATTTTTCAGCAAGTACGAAAAACAATTGTGAAATAGCAAGTGTTAACATTGCATAAAAATGACTTTTCAGCCGTAAAGAAAGCAAGCCAATTATATAACTAACAATTGCTGAAATGAAGATTGCAGCTACTAGTCCTATTAAAAAGTTTGTTATAGATACTCCTTGCCGATCAAATAAAAGCGCTACGCCATATGCTCCTATTCCAAAGAACATACAATGGCCGAATGATACAATTCCTGTATATCCAAGCAATACATCAAAACTCATTGCAAAAATAGCAAAGATGAAGATTTGAGTGAACAAAATTAACAAGCTCCGTGAATCATTTACGAATGGAAATACACTTAAACAAATGAGCATACATACTCCGAAGTATACTTTAATTCGATTTGATGTGCTGTTCACCATTTCACCCCTTTTCACCAACAAGTCCATTTGGCTTCACTATTAAGAAAAATAGTAACATTAACATATTGATTGCAAGTGATAAATCCGGTATAAAATACGCTGTAAAAGCACCAGCTAATCCGACAATTAAAGAAGCGATGGCTGAACCTTGTACGCTTCCTAGCCCTCCAATGATTACTACTATGAAAGCTAAAATCGCATACTGCATACCCATCTCAGCGAAAATAACGCCTGAGTATGGTGCTAATAAGAAGCCACCTAAGGCAGCCATCCCTGCTCCTAATAAAAAGACGAAAGAAAATATAGCTTTTACGTTAATACCGAGCGCTTGAACCATCTCTTTATCCATTACACCTGCGCGTATCATAAGACCTATCTTTGTTTTTTTGAGCAATAATAATAAGGCAATGTATATGATAACCCCAATTATGATAACGAATAGACGATATTTAATTAATATAACGCCTCCGAACGTAAAACTTCCTTGTAGCCATAACGGTAACTTTGCCCCAATTGGATTTGGTCCCCAAAATACTTTAATACATTCACTAAGTACAAGCATTCCTCCAAGTGTAACAAGAAGCTGTCGAACATGATTTCCGTATACCGGTCTAATAAGGAATCTTTCTAAAATAAATCCAAGGAACATTCCCATAGCTATTGCTCCAATTAAAGCTAACACATAACTCCCTGTCATATTAAATAGCCAAACACCTGTAAATGCTCCCCATGCAAATAAACCACCATGTGCGAAGTTTAGAACACTCATTAAACCGAAAATAAGCGAAAGACCTGATGCTAATAAAAAAATGAGCATCCCTGTTGAAATCCCATTTACAAATAAATTGATTAACACATCCATCCTTCTCACCCCGGATTCATGTTAAGAGATTCCTAAATATTTGTGACACATTTCCTTATCCTCTTTTAATTCATGCATAAAACCGTTATGAACAATTTTTCCGTTATCCATAATATAAAAATAATCACCAATTTGACTAGCCATCATAAAATTTTGTTCAACGAGTAAAACTGTTGTTTTCTCCTTCATTTTCAAAATAGCTATCATTAATTTTTCTATCATAATAGGAGACAAGCCTTTACTCGGCTCATCAATAAGTAGTAAACCATCACTATTAATAAATGCTCTTGAAATTGCTAACATTTGCTTTTGTCCCCCGCTTAAGAGTCCACTTTTTTTGTGCCAAAATTGCTTTAAATCTGGAAATAGTTCAAGCATCCATTCTATCTTTTCTTCCGCTTCTTCGCCCTTACCTCTAGCAAGAGCGAATGTTTCTTCTACTGTCAGATCGTGAAAAATACCTTGATTTTCTGGTACATACCCTATCCCTTTCCTTGAAATTAAATGTGTAGATAATCCATTTACTTGTGTACGATCATAATAAATTTCACCATGTGCGATATGGTGAAACCCCATAACCGAACGTAACGTCGTAGTCTTCCCTGCCCCATTTCTTCCAAACAGTACAGTAATCGTTCCTTTCTCAACAGTAAGAGATACCCCTTGTAAAATATGAAACTGATCTAAATACGTCTCTATATTATTCACTTGTAATAGTGCCACTATATAATCCCCCTAAATAAGCACTTTGTACACGCTCATCTTTCATAATTTCTTCGGGTAAACCTTCAGCCAATAACTCTCCATGAAATAAAACGATTAGATGATCTGACAAACCTAATACCATATCCATTTTGTGTTCAATAAGTACAATTGTACTCTCTGGATGTTTCTTAATATTTTCAATCACTTGTAATATAGCTGGGACTTCCTCAACCGAAATACCTGCCGTCGGCTCATCAAGTAATAACACATCCGTTTTTAAAGCTAATAACATCGCAAGTTCTAGCTTTCTTTTCTCTCCATGTGCCAAATCTTTTGCTAATACATTCTCTTTCTCCTGAAGTAATACTGTTTTTAAGAAACGTCTCGCCTCTCCAACTTGTTGCTTTAATTTTGCTGGACTCGGGAAAAAACTATAGTAATCTTGTACGAATGATTGAACACTTAAACGGACATTTTCAAGTACCGTTAATTCTGGGAATATGTTTGTAAGCTGAAAAGAGCGACCGATTCCTAAGCGTGTTCGATCTGAAATCGATAGTTTTGTAATATCTTGCCCTTTAAAATACACTTCACCTGTTGTGGGTGAAATCTGTCCACTTAGTAAATTAAATAATGTTGTCTTACCCGCACCATTTGGCCCGATAATAGAAATGAGTTTTCCTTTTTGTACAGTTAAATTTACATCTTTAATAACATGATGCTCGCCAAAAGATACACTAAGATTTTTCGTTTCTAGCAAATGTGTCATGAAATCCCCCCTTTAAAGCTTTAAGTATGAAAAAAATACGTACAAAGAGGGGATCCCCTCTTTATACAAAAACAACAGAAAATTCAGTCTATTTATTTTGAACTGGTGGCTCTGTCTCTTTCATCGTTAATTCTCGCTCTAATACTGGCACTGGATAGTCAACACCATCTTGCTTTTTCAACGTGATAGAATAAAGCGTCTGCATCGCTTGGTGATCCTTTTCTCTAAACTTCATCTTTCCTTTCGGTGTATCAAATTCCATTCCTTCCATTTTCTTAATTAATGTATCTACATCTGTATCACCTTTTGTTTTCTTTAACGCTTCTACAATAGAAATTGCCGCTGACATTCCACCTGCTGTAAATAAATCTGGCACCGCACCATTAAATCGTTTTTTATGTTCTTCTACTAACCAATCATTCACCTTATTTTTCGGGAGTGTATGATAATATACCGAAAACCCTTGCATTCCTACTAATGCATCCATCGTTTTTAATGCCGGAATATCTGGTGCACCAGTAGAAATTTTAATACCTTGCGCTTCTACATTCATATCTTTCAACTGTTTCCAAGGTGAATTCGCCCCTGCCCAAACGATAAATAAATAATCTGGTTTTGAACTAATGATATTTTGAATATTTGCAGTGAAGTCAGTCGAATTTGTATCAGCATATTGCTCGTTCACAATATTTGCACCTAATTTCTTCGCTCCAGCTTTAAATGCAGCAATCCCTTCACGGCCAAATGCATTATCCGGGGCAAATGTCGCAATCTTTACATCTTTTTTTGCAATTGCAGCTGCTCCTGCAATTGCATCTTGCGAAGAGCTTCTTCCTGTTCTAAAAACATACTTATTCCAATTCTTTCCGGTAATACTATCAGCAACTGCCGGTTCTACGACCATTATTTTTTCATATTCTTCAGCTAATGGTAAAACTGCTAATGTATCACTTGAGCTAGACGATCCGACTAAAAAATCGACTTTCTCTTCTTCTAATAACTTCGTAGCTTTTTTAACGGCTACCTCTGCTTTTGTTTCCGTATCTTCTACAACAAACTTAATCTTCTTCCCTTCCACTTTCCCAGTTCCACCGGTTGCATAGTCTAATCCTAATTCAAATCCGTTCACTGTTTGTTTTCCATATGATTCTAATGGACCTGTTAATGAAGCAAGAACCCCTACTTTAATCGTCTTTTCATCTTCTGTACTTGCCTTCTTTCCTGAACAAGCTGCCGTTATGAATAACGATCCTAAAACACAACCAGTAGCCATCATTTTTAGCCATTTACGTTTTTTCATCGACATTGTGATCCTCCCCATACTTTTCTTTCTGATAGAATCAAACACGCCAAAATTCCCTGTCCGTAATCATGACTAACTATAAGATAGGTAATGGAAAACTCTTGTAGTATCCTCTACATTCGGCACAAATCTATAATCACCTTCCTATTTAATGGAAACGGACATACAATCAATATATATTCTACTTTCCAATTGAAAATACTGTTTCGTTGCAGTATTAATCATGAAAAAAGCTACAATAATTAACTTAAGTTCTTAAGTCAATTATTGCAGCCTATGTAAAAAACACTTAATTATTTTCCACTTCCTCTAACCCTTCAGCCAATCGCTTCTTATCTAGCCCTTCCCCTATTACTACTAAGTTCGTTGGGAAACCGAAGTCTTGTTCCAGTAAAGTCGGTACTCCGAACGAGTATTGGAATAAGTGAGGATATTTGTCCCCATGAAATTTCACAAAACCTTTTACACGATAAATACTATCTGGTAAATTTGAAAGCCATTCATATAAATTGTCTTGATCAATCGATTTCGTAAATTGATATGTCATCGTTTGTATATGTAAATGCTGTTTGACATGTAGTGTCTCATGTTCCCCATCATTCATAAATTCAGCTTCTTCTATATCTTCTAAAGATATATTACAATATTTTGTTTCAAACAATTTTGCATGATTATTTATTGCTTTCACGTCTTCAATTACTTTCTTCTTATCCGCATCTGTTAGTAAATCTGATTTATTAATTAAAATATGGCTACCAAATTTCATTTGCTCATGCAGTAGCTGTTGCACATTTGCACTTAATATACTTCGATTTAACCACCTTACTGCATCTAAAACGACTACTATTGATTTCACTTCTAAGAACGGTGCTAAAATTGGTGATACACATGCATCTAGTACTTCAATTGGATGCGCAACACCTGTCGTTTCTATATAAATGACATCTGGTCTTTCTTGCTGGTATAACGAATGTAATTGTATTTCAAGCTCTTCTTTTAACGTACAACAAATACATCCTTTAAGAAGTTCTCTTAAAACATTCTCTTTTCCAATAATATCTGTATCTACTGAGTATTCACCAATTTCATTCATTAATACTGCAACTTTTCTATTCTTCTTTTTCTCTGCTAACAATAAATTTTGTAATAATGTTGATTTTCCACTACCTAAAAAACCACCTAATATATGAATCTCCACTTTATTCATTCAACCGACCATCCATTTCTTTACTTCAAATGTATTCAAAGCGTAATAATTACGATTTATATTTATCATTTTATTAAAAGAATGACCATTTGTAAATATAAGAGATTCACTGTTCATTTACTTCATATGCAACTCTAACTCCAGACTCAATTGCCCCTTGCATCCATCCATGTGTTAATGTCGTATGCTCTCCTGCAAAATGTACTTTTCCAGATGGTGGTGTAATATACGGAAATAACTCGAGCTCTTGGCCTGGTTCGAAAGCTGTAAATGCACCGCAAGAATACGGATTTTTACTCCAGCTAAAAGATGTTCCAGTGACAAACTCACTATAGACGATGTCACCGTATATTTCCGCTAAATTTTTTAATGCGTAACGAATACGATCTCTTTGCGGGAGACTATCCCATGTTAACGCCTCATCTGCCCACGTATAACTTGCTATAACGATAGCTGGTCCTGGAGTATGAATGCCATAACTCGGATAGTATGTAAACCGTATCGGTAAATCAGTAATAGATTTACCGCCACACTGTCCCGCTTTCTCCCAAAATCTACTTTTAAACTCTATTGCAATTTTAGTTGCAGCAATATAATTTAATTCACGAATTGCTCTTTTTTTAAAATAAGAGAATAAATAGTATGGCTGAACTTCTACAAATCTTAACGCTGAAAATGGAATTGTAATAATAGCAAAATCACTTGTTATTGTAAATTGCTCTAACGTTTGTTCATGATTTCCTTGTAACATTACTTTATTATCTTCTTGTATAATTTTATCAACCTTATACGGCATTAAAATATGTTCCCTTAATTGTGGTAAGAATGCATTCGATAACTTATCCATTCCACCAGTTATTTCATAATATTTCGTTGTTGAAGTAAAGAAAATCATTTCACGTAATACTTCAATTAAGGACATTCCCATATAAGCTTCCATATCAAGAAGTACCCCAATCATATCTATCGCACCATCTGAATAATACTCCATTAAAAATGAACCAAGCGAATACGTTTTATACTTTTTTTCAACGATAAGCCAGTTTTTATCAGGATCCTTCTTAATGTAATTTAGTATTGGTTCTAACACTTCAATCATTAGCTCTTCTGCCGTTTTTCCTCTTTCTTTATCCAAAACCGGATATTCAAGTACACTTGGATCATTTTCAAACACATTCAATCTCGTTTGAATGTTATTCGTATAAATGATATCTGCAAAAGTTTTATTTATAAAAAGGTTTAAAGGTAGTTTAAATTTATGAATATACGCTAAGGTTAACTTATGGGTGTCAGGGATTCTCATCGGGCCCGCATTAAAATATAAACCCACACTAAATGGTTCCCGAATCGTATACACTCTGCCACCTATTCTGTTATTTGCTTCTATAATCGTTACTTCGTGCCCAGCCTCTTTTAATAAAGAACCTGCAACTAATCCAGAAATCCCTGCACCTGCAATCGTAATCCGTTTTGGGTTATTCTTTTTAACAAGCCCTGCATGAATAATATGAATCATTTCTTCCATTGCTAATGGATTCCCCATGCCATTTCCCCTTTTACAAAGGATTTTACTGAATTATATTCGGTTCACTGAATTCCTATGTTTTGTTCGCGGATTTGCACGGATACATTTTCAAATACTTGAATATCTTTTATAAAATGTAATAAACTAGATATGACTCTATAGAAGTAAGACGTATTATCTTACATAATAAAATTAATGAAATTGCGAGGAATTTTGAAATGAAAAAAGGGATTAACCGTGTTGTACTAGTAGGAACAGGAGCGGTTGGATGTAGTTATGCTTACTGTATGATTAATCAAGCTGTGGCTGAAGAATTTGTTTTAGTTGATGTAAACGAAGCAAAAGCTGAAGGGGAAGCAATGGATTTAAGTCATGCTGTTCCATTCGCGCCAGCTCCAACTAGAGTATGGAAAGGTAGCTATGAAGATTGTAAAGATGCTGATCTTGTAGTCATTACGGCTGGATTACCACAAAAGCCAGGCGAAACACGTTTAGATTTAGTTGAGAAAAACGCAAAAATCTTTAAACAAATTGTTCGTAGTATTATGGATAGCGGCTTCGATGGTATCTTCTTAATCGCAACTAACCCTGTCGATATTTTAACTTACGTAACTTGGAAAGAATCTGGTTTACCGAAAGAGCGCGTAATTGGTTCTGGTACAACACTTGATTCTGCTCGTTTCCGCTATATGTTAGGTGAGTACTTCAATATTGGTCCACACAACATTCACGCTTATATTATCGGCGAACATGGCGATACTGAACTTCCAGTTTGGAGCCACGTATCAGTAGGTATTCAAAAACTACAAACACTGCTTGAAAAAGACAACACGTATAATCAAGAAGATTTAGACAAAATTTTCATAAACGTTCGTGATGCAGCTTACCATATTATTGAGCGAAAAGGTGCAACTTATTATGGTATTGGTATGTCACTTCTACGTGTTACTAAAGCGATTTTAAATGATGAAAATAGTGTATTAACTGTATCGGCTTACTTAGAAGGTCAATATGGTCAAAAAGATGTGTATATCGGTGTACCTGCTGTTTTAAATCGCGGCGGTGTTCGTGAAATTTTAGAAGTAGAATTAAGTGAAGACGAAGAATTAAAATTCGATCACTCTGTTCAAGTGTTGAAAGAAACAATGGCTCCTGTTCTTTAATGATATATGCAAAAAGCAATCCAAAATTTGTTGGATTGCTTTTTACTTTATTTTCTATTTTTTAATCGATTCCTCATTATTTACATCAAGTACATCTAATAAAAAGATGAAGATTGGTATCCCAATAATAAGCCCCCATATTCCAAGAAAATGTTCTGAAAAAATGAGAATCATAAATGTATAAAAGATTGGTAAATTTGTTTTCGCAGACATAAACTTCGGGTTTAAAAAATAACTTTCAAGAGCATGGATGACTGTAATGAACACAAGTATGTACACAACGTATATAACTCCGCCTACGTTATAAGCAATAATACAAAGTGGAAATAAAGAAATAATCACACCTGCAACTGGAATCAACCCTAGTAGAAAAATCATAACAGCTAATACGAGAAGCTGCGGAAATCCTAAAACAATTAATGCAATAACAGTAAGAATACAATTTACAACCGCAATTAAAAACTGTGCTTCAATTACTTTACCGAACGATCTTGCAAACCTTTCGCCAAAATATGCAATCTCCTCATAAAAAATCTTTAGCTTACTCTCTTTAAATTTAGAAGTAAAGGTAATAATACGCTCTTTTTCTAATAAGAAAAATAAGCTTAATATGAGAGACAATAATATTTGTAAACTTACCTTCCCTATATTTGCTATCGATTGATAGATGACATCTACACCTTGTTCTATATACTTTGATACTTCCATTCCGTTAATTGTCGAAAGTGCATATTTAATAATTTCATTATCAGGCGGGTTTTGAAAAAACAATTTAAATTGATAAATCAATTGCGAAATTTGTATCGTTAACACAGGTAAATATTTATACAATGTCGTGCCAATAAAGGAAACTAATATGATATACAAACAGGCGATAACAATTTTCCGGTTCACTTTCAATTTCTTTGAAATAAAACGTTGAAATCGATCCATTAAAAATGTCAGTATAAACGTAATTAATATTAAGTTGATCATACTTTTTAATCCATATAATACAAGCGCTAATATTATTAAAACGAGAAACCGTTGAAACCCTCTACTTCGAAAGAAATTTTTCACTTCATTCATTAAGATTTAACCTCCCCCTTCAATGGATGGAAATTGAATATATTACATTTTATGAACTTCTATAGACAATCTTTCTTACTAATTAGGAAGAATCCTTTTTTTCTTTTTATATTGTTAGATTCTATTTATATTAGCCCACCTACTTACTTCAGTTGAGATCTTTTTTTCGTTTAACCTTTTACAATTTAGGTGGTTTTCTATTTTTAGACTGCTGTTCATACGCATATCCAATATTGAACAGTTCCTTCTCACCGAATTGCTTCCCGACAAATACTGCACCTACTGGCTCTCCATTGTTATCATATCCTGCTGGCACTGCTAATTCTGGATAGCCAGCTACAGCGGATAGAAGAACTTCCTCGTTATTAATCATAACTAAAGCGTCTAAACCCTTTTCTACTAAATATCTATTCAGCTCTTTTTTTGCATTTTCTTGACTCGTTTGCACTACTTTTTCAAACTCATCTTTCGTTATAGCAGATTTTTCAGACGCCTCAATTAATGTTTGTCCATATTTTATTCGTCTATTACTATCCTTTTTATTAAACGCTATAATCTCTTTTAACGATTTTACCGGCACATTTTTTTGTTGTGAAAAATAGTCGTTTACATTATGCTTGAACTCATATTCTAATGTTTGTAAATTATCTACCCCCCCATTGTTTAACTGAATATACTCAGTTAATATCGCACCTGCATCTTGAAGGTCTTTTCTAATCTTTTCTGCTACTGCTTTTCTATTTTCATCTTGTTGGTCTACAGAAAAAAGAAGCCCTATGTTTTTCCCTTTTAATCCATCTATTGATAAATCCTTTGTATAATCAATTCTTTCTTTATCTTTCACTTTTTCTGTCATAACATCTTTTTCGTCATAACCTATCATTGCATTAAATAACGTTGCTGCATCTTTTACCGTTCTTGCCATAGGTCCTGCTGTATCAAGAGTTTCAGCTAACGGAATAATTCCTGTTCTACTTACCATGCCTAAAGATGGACGTAACCCAACTACTGATTGCTGCGCTGCGGGTGCTACAATCGATCCTGTCGTTTCTGTTCCGACTGCAAGCGGTGCAAAATCTGCTGTAACTACTGTAGCAGATCCTGAACTTGATCCCGAAGTATCGAATGTAATCGGATCGTACGGATTTAAATTTTGTCCTTTCTTCCCGCTATACCCGCTTGGCATTGTAAAAGATAAATAATTCGCCCACTCAGACATATTCGCTTTTCCTAAAACAAATGCCCCTTCTTCTTTCAACTGCTTCACAATTGTTGCGTCTTGATCTGCAATCCAATCTTTTAATACATAAGTTCCTGCACTAGTCGGCATCACTTTTGACGTTTGTACATTATCTTTTACAACGACAGGAATACCATATAAATTCGACTTTTTGTTTCTACCTCGCTCTTGATCTAACTTTCTTGCTTCTTCCATCGCATTAGGATTTATCTCTGTAACAGCATTTAATGTTATTCCATTTTGATCATGTTCTTGTATTCTAAAAAGATAAATACTCGTTAATTCTTCATATGATAATTTCCCATCATCAATCATTTTTTGAAGCTCATCTACAGTCGCATTTACGACTTCTTTTTCTTTTATCTTTACATTTTCTATGTTAATTCCTTTGAGCTGATTATGTATCGGTTTTAACACTCTTTCTTTATCATATACAATACGCTCAGGTTCCTTTGGAAAATAATTTTTATACACGTAATACCCTCCGGCACATGCCAATAGGACAATACCTCCAGCGATCGATAACGTTATCTTTACCCACTTCTTCATGTTGTTTCCTCCACTCTAACAGTTGCTCAATTGTATTGAAAAAGAGAGTTATCTTTATAACTCTCTTTAATAAAAATGCTAAATGAAAAAATGAAGAATTTCAATTTCATTACTTCTTTTTTTGCATTTGCTTCGCTAATAATTCCTTCACTTGATTATACGTTAACCCTGAATTTTTATTTAAACGCTTTACTTCCTCAACATCAGTACCTACCACTGTATATTTTTTCTCATCATTCATTTTTCTAATTCCCTTCTCACCGGATTATTTCTTATATTTCTTCCCTAAATGCACATAATTTAACACCACTACAAAAAAGGAAGCTGTTTTTAAGTACAGCTTCCTTCTCGTTACATATTGTATTTCTTAATAAAATTTCACTACATCTTCAGTAGGCAAGAACGTTCTTTCTGCTGGTTGTTCGTTTGGTTCACCAAATGGCATTTGACCTACTAAGCTCCACTCTGCTGGAATATTCCAAGTTTCTTTCACTTCAGCATCTACGATTGGGTTGTAATGTTGTAATGACGCCCCAATTCCTTCAGCAGATAATAACATCCACACAGTATGTTGTAACATCGCATTTCCTTGATGAGACCAGAATGGGAACTGCTCTTTATATAATGGTGCGTTTTCTTGCATTTTTTCTACAGTTGCTTGATCTTCAAAGAATAGAACTGTTCCTACACCTGCATGAAAACCTTTTAGTCTTTCTACAGTCGCTTCAAAGTTTTCTGCTGGTACGCGGGCTCTTAATGTTTCTTTCACAATATCCCAAAACTTTTCATGCTCCCCATCCATTAATACAACCATACGACCACTTTGCATATTGAAAGATGTTGGGGCGTGTAAAGCTGTTTTTAGCACTTCTTCAATTCTTTCTTTCGTAATTGCATCATTTTTTGTTACTTTACGAATGGAACGGCGGTTCACGATTGCTTCTTTTAAGTTTGTTTTAGTTGCTGACATTTTAATTCCTCCAAATGTTTGTTTTATCATTTATTTTGTTATTTCATAACAAGCGAATTAGCAATATCCATCGGTATTACATTGCATACCTTCAAATGAATTTGTTTTATCCTTTTCAATTTCTTTATCAATGACCCTTTGTAGCGTTTCTTTACTAGCAAGCCCTTGAATGATTTCATCTCCAATCATGACAGTTGGAACAGCCATAATATTCGCTTCATCATGTGCGTGCTGAATTGCTTCTTGATGCTTTTCCTTATATTTACGAGTTACTAAAGCATCTTTAAATTCCGCCTCAGGAAGTCCTACTTCTACCGCTAATTTTGTTAACACATCAATATCTTCAATGTTTTGCTCTTCTTGGAAAAATGCTGTGAATACGCGGTGATGATACTCATTACCTAGTCCACGTTCTTTCGCAAATTGACACCCTTCGAAAGCTAAATGTGTATATGGATGCGGAGAAACACGTGGCAAACGCATATCAATTCCTAACTTCTTCGCTGTCGGAAGAATGAAAGCATCCCATGAACCTAATTTTTCTGGCTCATTCCATGGATCTATTTTTGAATATGGACTTGGACGTAATTCAAATGGCATCCATTCAATTTCTACATCTTTTTCTTTCGCTACTTCATCTAATGGACCTTTTGCTAAAAAACAAAATGGACATATAAAATCTGAGTATACTTTCATTTTTATAGTCATAACTTTTACACCTTACCTTTATAGTTGTAACCACACAAGTTACATTAATGTTAAAAAAATATAAATATGATTTAAGCATTCATTTTTTCTTGCAAAGTTTCAAACAGCTGCCCCATCGTAATATTTCTCAAAACTTCTTCCATCGCAGATTGCGCTTGTATTAATATAACTTCTAATACAGCTTGAATATTTGCTCCGATTGGACAATCTGGATTTGGTTGCTCATGAATGTGAAATAATTTATCCTCTTCCACTACATTCACTGCATGATACACATCTAACAATGTGATTTCATGTAAATCCTTTAGTAAACCTGCACCACCCGGTCCACGATTTACGTAAACAAAGCCAGCTTGTTTCAAGTACGACATGATTTTACGAATGACTACTGGATTTGTATTGACACTCTCAGCCATATAGTCTGAAGTACAAAGTGAAGATGGATTGTTTTTCAAAATAGATAAAATATGAACAGCTATGGAAAAGCGGCTACTAATTTTCATCGTAATCACCACCTTGATGTAATCATTATAGTTACAACTAAAAAATAAGTCAATCCTTTTCACATATTTTTTATAAATAAATTAAAAAGTGTCCCATTATAATATACGAGACACCTCTTTTTATTCTGCAAATAGCGCCTGAAATTCTTCAATAAATAGCTGCACAGCGATTGAAGAATCCTTTAGTGAAGGAACAGCTAAAGCAATTTCTCTCCATACTTGCGGTTCCAATTCTCTCGTTTGCACATTTTTTGGTAAATTCGTTAAAGATAATTCAGCTAATATTGCAATACCTAACCCTTCTTGAATCATATTTAAAGCTGTCGTAACTGTCGAAATTACATACTCAGCTCGAAGTGGTACATTTACTTGTTTAAACATATCGATAATAGGTGGTTCGTATCCGCCCTTACATAATATGATCGGTTCATTCTCCAAATCACGAATTGTAATAGCGTCCTTCTTGCAAAGAGGATGATCCTCTCTTAAAATAACAACCATTTTTCCCTTCGTTAATGGAACAATCTCCATCTCTTTATTAGGTAAAATAACAATCCCTATATCAACAACCCTCGATACTAACCAATCTTCAACTTCTTTAATCGTTCCTTCATAAAGAACGACTTCTAAGTTCGGATACTTCTCCTTAAAATGGTTTATCATTTTCGGTAAGAAATGTGCAGAAGCACTCGGAAAACTCCCAATTCGAATCGTCCCAACTTCGTGTCCTTTCTCCATCGCAACTTCTTGTTCAATCTTCTCTACACCGTTCAAAATCTCTCTAATATGTACAAGAATTCTGCTTCCTACATCCGTAACAATTAACCCTTTTCGTTTATCACGTATAAGAATCGTAACTCCTAACTCTGACTCAATACTTGAAATGGCATGACTTACAGCCGGCTGCGTCATATTTAACACCCGAGCTGCCTTCGTAAAACTACCTAACTCAACAGTTTTTATTAACACTTGAAGTTGTGTAATGGTCATAACTAATCACTTATACTCCTCATAAAAAAGATTCATTTTATTTATTACAGTCGATATCATATCATAGTGAAATGAATAACATCAAGGAGGTCTTACAGTGACACAGCTTTCTCGAACTAAGACGGCCATCATCCTTATCTTTCTCGTTTTCATGTGGGGAATCAATTGGCCTTTATCTAAGTTTGCTCTGCATTATACACCACCCGTTTTATTTGCAGGCGTTCGAACTTTAATTGGAGGATTCATTTTACTCCTTTTCGCATTACCGAAATACAAAGAGTTACACTTAAAAGAAACTTGGCATTTATACGTTATTTCTTCTTTACTTAACATCATTATATTTTACGGATTACAAACTGTCGGCCTTCAATATATGCCTGCTGGTCTATTTTCCGCCATCGTATTTCTACAACCCGTTTTACTTGGTATTTTCTCGTGGATATGGCTTGAAGAATCAATGTATGGGTTAAAAATTTTCGGGCTTATACTCGGATTTATTGGTGTAGGTGTTATTAGCTCTAGCAGTTTAACTGGACATATTTCTATTATCGGGATTCTTCTCGCGATAGGATGCGCTATTGGCTGGGCACTTGGAACCGTATTTATTAAGAAGACTGGGCACCGCGTTAATTCCATTTGGATGGTAACACTGCAACTTATTATTGGCGGACTTTGCTTAATTGGATTTGGATCAGAGTTTGAAAGTTGGTCTAGTATCGCTTGGAGTATGCCGTTTGTTAGTGTACTACTCTTTATTTCATTCTTTGTTATTGCAATGGGGTGGCTTGCATACTTCACACTCGTTGGAGCTGGTGAAGCGAGTAAAGTTGGGGCTTATACATTTCTCATTCCTCTAATCGCTATTATTGTAAGTTCAATTTTCTTACATGAAGCCATTACTATTAGCTTATTTATCGGACTATTATTTATTGTAGTGAGTATTTGTTTCGTAAATATAAAGCCGAAAGCACTTGCTGTAGGGCAGCGGGTTGAAGTGAAGTAAATTAACATAAGAAGGAGCCTACTGATTGTAGGCTCCTTCTTATAATTATTACCTATTTTTTACGACGTACCATAAAAACACACGTACCTACCGAAGATACAATCGCTAAAATAGATAAAACAATTGCTATCAATTGCATATTACTAGTACCTGCATTCTTTTCTACACTAGACACTTCACCATGTTCTCCTGTTAATGATGTACCTTTTGCAATTGTTGTAAATGAATGTGGTTTTTCAGCTTTTTCATCGCCCGTCCATTCCACAATTTCTCCGTCTTTATATTGTTGGTATGCATCCCAAGCTATTTTTTGTTCTTTATCCGGATTTTTAGCGACGAAAGTAAACCGCTGGAATTGGCCAGGTAAAATCCCTTCTCCTGTTGCTTCCCATACTACAGTTTTCACTTTTCCGGCACTATCTTTTTGCTCTTCCATCCTGGCACTGGTTCATACTGTTGGAATTCCACACCAGACGGTATTTTCAGTGTAACTTTTGTTGTTGCTACATTCTTTTCAACTGGTACTTTTATCGTGTAAGTCTCCCAAGAGCCGATGTCAGAAGTTGCTGGCTTCACAGTGACGTGTGCACTAACAGGTAACGAAAAAATTCCCATTGCAATTACTGTTGCGATCATTGTTGTTCCTAATTTTTTTATGCGTTTCATTTTCAATTAGCTCCTTTTTATCTATACCTACTCTTTATCCCGCTATTCGCCGGGCAGCCCAATTGATGAGGGCTGCTTAAAGTTTCACTTTATCTGCCACCTACAATAAATTTATAATCCGTATCGAAGCTATCAAGCGATTTCGTTAATCCATGTACTTGTATATTCCAGTTGCCTGTCATGTTAATATACATACCTTCTGCTTCATATTCTCCCGGTGAAACTGCCGAAACTTTAAATGATCCTTTTCCCATATTCATATCTAACGATTGAGTCGTTAATATAATTTGTTCCATATCAGTAACAGGTTGTCCGTTCTCATCCTTTAAAGTAATATGGAATATATTTTGTCCTACTCTATTAGGACTTACATTTAGCGTCATTTCATATCCATTATCTAATTGTTTACTCTCTGTAAAAGGTCCAGTAGGAGGCATCGGTGGTGTTTGTACATTTGTCATAAAAGCTACGATTACGAAAATGATAATTCCAATGATAAACTCTACTTTTACCGTAGCACCTAATCCTTGCTCCGCTCTCATTTTCCCTTTCACATAATGAATAATTCCCAATATCCCCATGAAAATGAATAAAAGTATCTTTGCTAATAAAGCTAATCCATACTTCGTATCAAATAACGAGTGGATTGTTGGAATAAAAAATGTACTGTTAAAAAGACCTGTTATGAAAATCACAATGACAGCACATGTTGCCCACGGTGAAAAACGCTTAATCATATCCCAATACATACTCCACTTGTTATCCTCTTTGCGTAAAAGGAGAATAATAGATGATAAACCACCAATCCATAATGAAGCTGCGAATAAATGTAGAAAATCCATAACGACAGCAATGTCTTTAAACTTTAAACCATATGCGTGACTATTACATGCTTTCATAACAAGTATCCCAATAAACAATACTATTGGAATGCTCCATACTTTAAACGACGAAAGCTTCTCACGCCTCATCGCAAAATACGTAACGATTATAAGCAAACTAATAAGAGTTATTTGGGAAATCCATATATATCCAAAAACAGAAAGCTGTAATGTTTCTTTTAATAGTAAAGGATTGAATGCTTCTAGCCATGAAACATCAGCATTTATTTTCGCTTGCAGTGGTAGATTGAATAACAAGCTAATAAATATCCCTAATAAGGAAATCCATATTATGTTCTTACTCCTTGATCGAACCGAGGTTGCATTCCCTTTATACATAATAAGATTAAAGAATAGCACGCCTATAAATAGTGAGAAACTTGTATATAAAATTCCACGTTCCATAATCATATCGATTTGTGGGACGTAACCCATCTCTTCCACTTGTATATCGTCTGCTTTCACTTCTGCTAATCCAATACGGAATGGAATAACTCCTTGAATTGGATGACCATCAGCTGAAATCACTTTCCACTGAATAGAGTACAGACCGTTTTTGAGATTCTCTTTTAATCCGGCTTCTAGTAGCTTTTTATTTTTTGTATCAATATGAGCATCTTTTAAATCGACCCTTTTACCTGATGTATCTCTCACGTACAATGTATTAAAACTTGAAACTTGTATGTCCTCATCGAATTCAATTTTCACAACAGATGGTGCTTTCTTCAATGTTTCATTTTCAGTAGGGTTTGATTTCACAACGTATGCATGAGCAGATGCACTTTTCGGTATCAATATAATAAGCACACATGCAAGTAATAGCCATGTCCCTACCCTTCTCATTACTTTCACAATCATTTCACTTCTTTCTTACTCATCGCTCTATTTTCATGCTTTTAACTTCCTAAGTTTAATTCTCGGGCGAAATATTAACCTAATTAAATATAAATTTCTATACAGTATAACTCTTTATTTCTCTCTCACCTATAAACTTCTAATAAAATAGTAACTACCTGTATAGATACAACTTACATTTTTAAAGTCGATTGTTATTATATCATAAAATATATTTATGTAAGTTCCTGAAGAAGAAAAGTTATCGTGAATCATTTGTGAAGAAAATGTGAAATACATAAATAAAAAGATGTTACTTTATTACGTAACATCTTTTTAAAAATATCTTTTTTCTATTTCTCTTCCGGATAATCACAATACTCTATGATTGTTCCCTCTGTATCCGCTGGGTTAAGATAGATTAGTCTTCTGCCGTGTTTATTCATTCGAAGTGTATGCTCTAACGTTCGAATACCTTGTTCTTTCAATTCTTCTAAAGCTACATCTAAATCATCTACTCGATATGCAACATGATGTACACCTTTACCTTTTTGTTTAATGAATCTGGCAATTGGCGACGTCGTATTATTCGTCGGTGCAAGTAATTCGATTCTATCTCCATCTACTTCAAGAATGGCTACTTCGCTTTCAACACCAGGTGCCTCACTTACGTAACGATCTATTAATGTTCCTAACAATACCTTTTCATAAAAACGTATCGTACTATCTATATCGCGCACTGCGATGCCGATGTGATCAATTGTTTTTTTCATTTTATTTCCCCTACTACTTTATTTTCTCTCATTATTAATAGTAACAAAAAAAGTTATAGAAACAAGTTCTATAACTTTTTTATTTAACCTATTTTCTTATCCGCACTAGCTGCTGGTTGAACTTGATTTTTTGCTTTCATAATGCTAATGACGTACCCGATCAGTCCGCCAATAAGTGCTGGTAAAATCCAACCTAACCCAACTTCATGCATTGGAAGTATTTTAGTAAGAAAATCGTTCACTACTGCTAACTTCATACCAGCTGCATTCAATCCATCGAACACACTTACAATAAATGTAATTAATAAGCTACCTTGATACACTTCTGCTCTTCCTTTAAACAATGGATGAAGGAGCGTTAGGAAAATTAAGACGATTGCTAATGGATAAATCGCGATTAATACAGGAACAGAAATTGCGATTAATTGCGTTAAACCTACATTCGCAACAACTGCACTGAACACTGATAAGATGATTGCTATCTTTTTATACGAAACATTCGGGAATAGTTTATGGAAGAATGAAGAACACGCTGAAACAAGTCCTACACTAGTCGTTAAACATGCTGCTGTAACCATAATTCCTAATATAATTCCGCCGTATGACCCAAAATAATAGTTTGAAACTTTTGCTAATACTGCACCACCATTATCTAAATGACCAAGTTTTGCAACACTTGAAGCTCCCATAAATGAAAGTGCTGAATAGATCATTGCTAAAATAGATGCAGCAATCAATGTTGCTTTTGCACAAACAATCATAATGTCTTTTTTTGTTTTTGCGCCCTTTTCTTTAATCGCATTGATGATAATAATACCGAATACGAATGATGCCAACGTATCCATTGTTAAGTAACCTTCTTGGAACCCTTTAAAGAACGCATGTGATGTATATGCCTCTGCAGGTGCTTGCATTTCTCCCATTGGATGAATAAAAGCAAATACTACTAAAATCCCAATAAACGTTAATTTAATTGGCGTTAAGATTTTTCCTACAATATCGACAATTTTCGCGGGATTTAGCGAAAAAAAACAAGTAATGCTAAAGAATATAATTGTAAAAAGAATGAGTGCTGAAGAACCCATAGCTTCTGGTACAAAAGGCTTCATACCAATTTCATAAGAAACGCTGCCTGTTCTCGGAATAGCGAATAGTGGACCAATCGCTAAATATAAAACTGTCGTAAATACAATGCCGAACACTGGATGTACACGACTTGCTAACGATTGTAAATCTTCTTTACCTGAAATTCCAAATGCTAATACCCCTAGCAACGGTAAACCTACACCTGTTACTAAAAATCCTGCATTAGCAATCCAAACATTCTCTCCTGCCGATTGACCAAGCATTGCTGGGAATATTAAATTTCCTGCCCCGAAAAATAGTGCAAATAACATTAAACCAATAACAACTATGAACGAAAACGGTACTTTATTCGTCATAATATAACCTCCATTCAAAATAACCTATGTCATTTCCAATTTTAACTAATTGAATTTTCTGAATATTTAACTTAAGTATCAACTATTCTTGAACTCATTATAGTTTGATATATAATATTTTGCAATACTATTTTCAAACTTTTCATTCATTTTATAAATATACATTTTTTAACATAGAAATAGACTAAAAAACCAACATGGTCATCCATGTTGGTTTTTCCATTTTTACTATCAATTAATTAAAATTTCGCCGCTACTTTCTTAACGTTCTCTAGACCTTCTTCAACAATTTGTTGTGAGCGATCTGGATATTGGTTGTGCCCTTCAATTACAACAGTCTCTGGATTTGTAATTCCCCAGAATCCAAGTACAGTTGTTACGTAATTAACTGCCATTTCCATAGGAGCCATTTGTTCTGAAGAGTAATCTGAACCACGAGCACCTAACACAACTACTTTCTTACCACCAGCTAAACCTTCTGGGCCATTAGCTGTATATTTAAACGTTTTTCCAGCTTGAGATAAGTATGAAATATATGTGATTAATGGTGCTGGTACAGTAAAGTTCCATAACGGGAATGCAAATACAACTTTATCAGCTTCTAAAAACTGATTTAAATATTGATCTACTGTAGCAACTGCCTTCTCTTCTTCTGCTGTTAATTCCATACCTTGACTACGTTTGTATCCACCTGAAATAGCAATATTTCCGTAATAAGGAAGATCTAATGCAAATAAATCTAACTCTGTAATTTCTGTATTCGGATTTGCTTCTTTATAAGTACTTACAAATGTTTCATACATTTTTGAACTAACTGCTTGCTCCGCTGGACGATCGTTTGCTTTTACAAATAATACTTTTGACATTGTTTTATTCCCCTCTACTTTTGTATTTTCTTCTTTTTTACCAAATAACGAGCTAAATAATCCCATTTTCTTCACCTAAACTTTCTTATCATATTCATTATTCAACATCATAAAAATTCTTATTCTAATAAAAAGTTCCAATTGATACCTTAAGGAAAGTTAATTAAAACTTTTTGTTATTTAATTACCTTATGTAAGTGATTGTAATATAGTCACTTACTTTAGTCAAGTAACTTTTAATAAAAAAATAAATCTCAAATTAAAAACATTTACTAAAATACAATTGAACACCAAATTACAGCCTTATTACTTGTATAATAAAATTAGAGAGGAAAATTCATATTTAGAAAGGATTCATTCATGAGCACGATAGAAAAGATTCAAACTTTTATTATTCTTTTTGCTGTTACATGCGGCATCATACTTGGACAATTTAATGTTATACATATGTATTCAGACAAATTTATTGTTCCCTTTTTATTTTTCATGCTATATGGATTATTCCTTAGCATCCCATTAAAAGAAATAAAAAACGGATTTCACAATTTAAAATTTGCTGGAACAAGTCTTACTATTAACTTTTTATGGACACCTTTACTCGCTTGGGGATTAGGAGCACTATTTCTTTCAGATCACCCAGCACTGTGGGTTGGATTTATAATGCTAATGGTTACTCCATGTACAGATTGGTACTTAATCTTTACTGAAATAGCAAAAGGTAATGTAGCACTTTCTACAGCGATTTTACCAGTAAATTTAATTTTGCAAGTACTACTACTTCCCATTTATTTATTTTTATTCGCTGGTGTTATGAAGACTGTAGCGGTTTCTGTTTTAGTAGAAAGTATTGTTATCGTAATCGTCTTACCATTTTTACTTGCACACGCTACAAAATTCATTATGAATAAACTGAAAAAAGCTGAAACGCTCGAGAATAAACTCATTCCATTTTTCAGCTCTGCCCAAATTGTATTTTTAAGTTTAGCAATCGTAGCGATGTTTGCATCACAAGGTAAATATTTACTACAAAATATGAATGTCGTTTTATTATTACTCATTCCTGTTCTATTGTTCTTCATCATTAATTTTGTACTAGGACAATTTATCGGGCACGTTATGCGCTTATCTTATAAAGATACAGTAAGTCTAAACTTAACAACGTTAGCAAGAAACTCACCTGTTGCTCTTGCTATTGCTGTGACTGCTTTCCCTGACGAGCCTCTTATTGCACTTGCACTCGTTATTGGACCGTTAATTGAACTGCCAGTACTTGCTTGTGTTTCACAGGTGTTGTTACTTATTAAGAAAAGACGGCAATATATATAATAAAAAACGTCCTATAGCAGGACGTTTTTTATTTTTGAAAAATCTCATACAACACTTATTTCTTATTTATCATTACAAATGAAATAACCGAAACTAGAAACGTAATAATACCAATTATAATAAATACAATAGAAGCTGAAATTGACTCTAAGGAATATCCCGTTATTGCAATTCCAACCGGGGTTGATACTAATAATAACGAATTTAAAAAACCAAAAAATCTTCCTTGCACTTCATTTGGAATTAACTTTCTATACAACACTCCAAAATATATATTACTTACCCCAAATGCAATTCCTGACAGAAAATAATAAACTGAAAATAATACCGGATTTAACGTCGTACCCATTGCAGCATTAAAAACCCCCATAATAGCTGTAAATATAAAAGCAGTCGTAATCGTTTTATATGTACGAATCTTTTTCGTAATAAATGCTCCTATTAAAATCCCTATCGGTGATGCCGCAAAAACTATACTATACCATCCCGTAGAAAGGTCCATTTCTCTAACAACTATTACTTGTAGCGAAAGCATACACGCCGCTCCAAGTAAATTAATAAGCGCAGCGCTCATAAGCAATGTTTTCAATGATTGATTACTATTAAATATGGAGAAACCCTCTTTAAAGTCTTCGTAAAAAGGCTTTTTCTTTTCTACTTTTAATTCACGTGGAAATTTAATTTTCATTAAAATTAAAAATGATATAAAAAATGTAATTGCATCTAACAAAAATACTCCATGAAAATTAAAAATACTAATTAAAAAGCTAGCCATTAAAGGAATAGCTACCGATATGGTTTGTATTGATATTTGCCTCAGCGTAATCGCCTGTTGAACATGCTTTTCTTCCACATATGTTACTAATGCTGCATTTGAAGCCGGAGTAAATAAAGCACTCCCAATTGAGCGTATTATAAGTAAAATTAGTAACGGAATGTATAGCATTTTATTATAAAATGCTATAACTGCAATTAAAATCATGACGATACATCTCATAACATCCGCAATTATCATAAGCTTTCTTCTCGACATTCGATCTGCTAACGTTCCTGTTACAGGTGCAAATAAAATCGCCGTCGTCGCAATTGCAACGTTTACTCCAGAAACAAGTAATGGAGAGTTCGTTAATTTCATTACCCATAACGGTAAAACGAGCGTAACCATAGAATTACCTATTAAAGAAATGCAACTTGCTAAGAAAAAATACGAAAAAATTTTATTGCTCCAAATACTTGTGCTATTCTCTTTTAAATCCTCAATTTCATTATTCACTGCATCCTCCATTTTCCTCTTGTATATTTTCTTTAATTCTTCCTCACCACCTTTCAAAACCTCTATTTAAATGAGAAAAAACCTTCTTCAAAATAAGAAGAAGGTTTACTTATAACCGCATCTTATCTATTAGGAATTTTAGATCCTACAGGATTTAGCACCTTTATATCACATAAGGTTGCTGAGGCTTCGAAGGGCCAGTCCCTCCACCTCTCTTAATAAGAAGTTTTTATTTAATTATCTAAATTCATTATATTTTACATCAAAATAATTTCAATATGTTTTTTTATACAGTTAAAAGAAGATGACATCTATCATCTTCTTTTAACAATTTTGTCGTTACGTTAACAAGACCTTTCTAATTAAAAATGATAGGAAACGTAAATATAACGAAAGCTGCCCAAAGTCCGTAAATTGGTAAATACTTCGTAACGGCATCTTGGATAGCTGTCGGTCCTGATTTGCTTTGCAAGAAACGCATATAGGAAAACATAATCCAAATTAAATTTGCCCAGATCAGTATGTTTACCCCTAAAACAGCAAGTCTATTAGGTGTAATCCCGTAAGAAGAAAGTCTGAATACAATGGCTGATAAAGCGACAGTGTCAATAATAAGCGCCAGAACAATTAAGGCAAAATTTATATAATCTGAAATGTTCTTTTTCTCATCCGAATCACTCTCAACGATAGAAAATATGGTAACGGCCAACACGCCAAGGAGTATTCCGTTGAAGGCCATTAAGAAATTGCGGTCCAAGAAAGGATTTTTCCCGACCCATATAACCGTTATAAGATAGATTAGCAACGTAATCAAGACAAGTGGACTAAAAATTTTAGATATGTATGGTGTAATATTTTTAGCAAGTTTAAGATTCATTGATACTAAATATGCAGCCACAATAGCAAGAGCAGCAGCACCAAATAACACAACATTACTAAAATAGAATTCTCCTATATCCAAGTCAACAAAGCTAAATAAACGCATGGTGAATACTGCTAGAATCATTCCGCTAACTGCCATGCTGGCGTAGAGAAGGGCATATTCCAAATTAAATTTAATATAAGCTAATCTTGTACTGCCTTTTGAATATTCATTTCCTGTAAACGCAAGTCCTACCAAGATCCATAAAAATATAGGAAGATGTAAATAAGCAAGGATAATACTGTCTTTATAATTTAATGGCAACGTATTAAGATATATCCCGGAAATTAGGAACAACGCTATAAGGGAATAAATAATACTTTTTTTCGGCGTATTATGGTAGACAAAATAAGCGACAATAAAGGGAATTACACCAAAAGCTAGGTTAATTGGAGCAATTGCTTCTTGTTCGACAAAGTAGAAAATGATTCTGGTGCTTATCCCGGCCAGAATAGCTAACATGCCCATAAATAAGAAACCTTTTTGAAACAACGACTTTTTTTCCGCATTTGCCGTCTCCTTGAAATGTAACCTTTCATACCAGGCAGCTAGCACCTGAGAATCAGAGTTTTCATCCCATGCTTGTGAGAATGACTTTTTAAAAGCTTTCGGGTCTTTTCTATACATTCTCTCCAACTCATGAGGGTTATCCATATTTTCGATAATCAAATTTTGATCGTTCATAGCTTTACCTCCTCTAATAAAAAACAGCTTTGTTCCCTTTCTATAAAAAGCATCTCACCGATTTATTATGATAATGATTTTAATACATTATTTATTGTTTTACAATAAATAATTATCAATTATAAAGATTTTTTTATTGTATATTTTATTTCAAACAAAAATATATAGTACTACTTATTCAAAAAAAATATCCTATAGAATAGACTTTTTTAAGCGTCTATTCTATAGGATATAATTTAATTATCATATTTTTATTTGTTAAAACAACTTAATTCTCAAATACAAAATTAATCTTATTATCTTTCCACTCTAATTTCGCATCAAATGTTTTCTCGCCCTTTTTAAAGCCTTTAATTAAATCGGTCTTTTCACCTTTTAATAGCTTTGTCATATTCTTTTGCGAAATTGTTTTACTTAATATCTTCTTCGAGATGGTAAAGTCACATTGTGTCGTGTTGTAATTAGAACAGCCGTAAAACGTTGACTTATCAATCACATCGCCATCACATTTTTTACAGCTACCAACCTTTTTACCTGTTGTAAATTTCGATCCTTTTCGCTCAATCGATTCAACATGCAATCCAGTAAAGTCCCATTTCTCTGACATTTCCACTGCATCTTCAATAATTTTAGCTGATAGCTTTTTCGTTTGTTCCATAAATGTAGCTGGTGAAGCCGTGCCTTCACCAATTTCTGCAAGGCGCTGCTCCCATTTCGCTGTCATTTCTGGTGAAGCTAGTATTTTGTCACCGATTGCGGTAATTAATACTTTCCCTTTATCGGTCGCATACACTTGGTTCTTCTTCACATCTATATATTTACGGTCTTTCAGCATCGTAATAATTCCAGCGCGAGTTGCTTCTGTGCCTAAACCTTCTGTTTTCTTTAATACTTTCTCCAGCTCTTCATTCTCTAAATACTTACCAGCTGTTTTCATTAACGTAATAAGTTGTCCTTCTGTATAACGCTTCGGTGGTTGTGTTTTTCCCTCTTTCACTTTCACTTTTACAACTTTTCCTTCTTCACCTTCAGCTACAATTGGAAGAATGGTTTCGTCATCTTTATCGTCTTGGAAAATAACTTTACGCCAGCCTTCTTGAATTTGCTGTTTTCCTTTTGAAATGAATTCAGCACGTTCATCTACAAGCGTTACAATCGTTGTATAGTCAAAGATTGCAACTTCATAGTGAGCTGCTATAAGTCTTCTAACAATCATATCGTAAATTTTCTTTTCATCACCTGATAGTCTGCTTGGATTTGTAACTTGCTCTGTCGGAATAATGGCGTAGTGATCTGTTACTTTCTTTTCATTCACATAACGCTTATTATTCATAATCGATTCAACCGGAGCTGGTAATAAACCTTTATATTCATCAAACTGACTTAACTTCTGTAAAATATCAGGGAACGTTGCTGCCTCTCCTTGGGTAACATAGTTGGAATCCGAACGAGGATAAGAAACAATCCCTTTTTGATATAGTGCTTGCGTTATATCAAGCGTCTTTTTCGGTGAAAACTTAAAGGCTTTATTTGCCGTTGCTTGCAGTGATGATAAGTTAAATAAAAGCGGCGGCTGAAATTCTTTACGCTCCGTTTTCATTTCCTTCACTACTGCCGGTTTACCTTGGCAAAATGCCGCAATTTTATTCGCCATATCAGGGTCTTTTAAGCGGGATTCACTATCCTTCTCCCATTTCCCCTCATACTTCTTTCCTTCTATATTAAAGGTTGCGAACACTTCCCAGAACGGCTCTGACTTAAAGTTTTCTATTTCCTTTTCACGCTTTACGATTAACGCGAGTGTCGGTGTTTGTACACGACCAGCTGAAAATACATCATTCATTCCTTTTTTCTTTAACAAAATACTAAACACACGTGATGCATTCATACCAACAACCCAGTCAGCACAAGATCTTGTGTATGCTTCATAATACGTATTAATCGTGTCTGATTCATCAAGCAAGTTTTTAAATCCTTGATAAATAGCTTGTTTCGTTAAAGATGAAATCCAAAGACGTTTCATCGGCTTTTGCACGTTGCAAAGGTTAATAATATTTCGTACAATCAATTCCCCTTCACGCCCAGCATCGCCCGCATGAATAATTTCTGTTACCTGAGGATTATGTAACAGCTGTTTCACAACGTTAAATTGTTTATACTTCGACTTTGTTACTTCAAATTGAAATCGTTCAGGAATCATCGGTAACGTATCAAGTGACCATTTTTTCCACTCTGCGTGATAATGTTCTGGATTACATAACTGCGTCAAATGACCAATTGCCCATGTACAGTACGCTCCATTTGGAAATAACTCATTCGCTTCTACTTCTAAATATCCATCTTTCCGGCGATATTTAAACTGTGAAACAAGAGCCAAACCTTGATCTGGTTTCTCGGCAATAATTAATTTCATTTTATAACTCCCTATCTGTATTCCACTGTTACTTTCATTGTCTATCTGTTTAGAAGCGATGATAAAACAACAATCTTATTTATCATTCGCGGGTTGTCCCGAGTAATGGGATAACTATAATATTATACGCTTATTCTTTATTGCTTCACAATAGAAACTCATTATATAACACTTTCTTTCACATGTTCACACGTAAAAAAATCAAACGCCACCTTGCTTTCATTTATGAAATTGTGCAGATAATATGCAGATATAAATAAGCATAAGTACTCTCTATATGAACATATGATGAAGTGAATGATAGGACAGGGAGGTATCATGATGTTTGCTTATACATTAACTGCCTTAATGCTTTGCTGTATCTCAATTATTATTACATCATATATTTCGAAACGTAGTGGTACCCTAATGGAGTATATGGTATTTATTATGTCTTTTAGTATGAGTATCGGTTTAAGTATAGGTTTTTATTTAGGTATTCTATTTAAAGGAGAATTGCTATATTCTACTTTGCTTGCGATTTTAATTAGTGGTTGTATCGGCTTTTTAGTTGGTCTACGTTTTCATCTATATACTGCTTTAGAAGGAATGTTCTCTGGGGTAATGGCAAGTATGATGGGAGCAATGATTACAGAAATGCTAAATGCGCAACAAGCTCATAGTATACTGTTTATCAGCCTTTTATTTACTATAACGATTACTATGTCATTTATAATTCAAATTTTATCAGAAAGGTTTTCTACTGTGATCCACCGATGCTTTTTGTTATTGCTTTCAATTAGTGTTGTAATTATTGTTTCGGTATTCATAACATTCCCCGATTTTACTCCTTCAACTTCACACGAGTATAAACAACATATGCACTAACACTTAAAACAAAATTATTAAATCAGAAACCTTAGAAGAAGCGATACTTTTAGGTATGCAAGAGGATTTCTCTGTAACGAATGTATTAGCAGTTCTCCTATTTATTAGGGCTTTATTTCTTAAGAAACAATAACACTGTGATTATTAAATTAGAAAAAGGTAACCAAAATCCTCTTCACAAAAAAACGTATGATTGTGTATAATAAGAACTAATGTTCCTTTCGGGGATTCACTAAACCTAAATTACACTTATATATCAAATAGAAGAGGATTGATATACCATGAAAATTGATAGACCCAAAATTTCACCAGAGTTATCTTCAAAAAATTTTCAAGATATTTTTTATGAAGAAGATCCTACACTAGAAATGTGTGAAATTATCGATTCCACTTTCGAAAATGAATCTGTGGATAGAGTACGATTATATGATGCCGTGATAAAGAATTGTAAGTTCACGAATACAGACTTTAGCAATATTGATATTACAGATGTTTGTTTTGAAAACTGTGATTTATCAAATGTTAATTTAAGCAATTCTTCTGTTCACAGAGTTGAATTTAAAAACAGTAAATTAATCGGGGTTAATTTTACAGAATCTAGCTTAGGAAATGTTAAATTTGAGAATTCTATTTTGAACTTAGCTGCATTTGGAAATTCTAAACTAGAAAAGATTGTATTTAATGAAACTTCATTAAATAGTGCAGATTTTTTTGACTGTAAACTAAAAAAAGTTGAATTCCAATTATGTAGCCTTGACGAAGCTAATTTTGACCAGACATCACTGAAGGGGATCGATATTAGCTCTTCTAATTTTAATACTCTGACAGTTTCAGTGAGCGATTTAAGGGGATGTAAAGTATCTACATATCAAGCTGTTCAGTTTGCGACTTTATTAGGATTAATAATTAAAGATTAGTATTTCGAAGATAAAAAGAACCCTATCCCGAATCATGGATTTTTTAATTGTCCACGATTCGAGATAAAGTTCAAATAAATTAGTGATGACTTTCTTATTATTTAACTACAGCTTGTTTTCCTTTGACATGTTCATTATTTACACTCATAAACGCTTCAATCTCTTCAACTTCTCTAATGATATCTTTTGACAAGTTTTCGTATCCGTCTTTCGTTACAAGAATATCATCTTCAATACGAATTCCAATCGATTCTTCTTCAATATAAAGACCAGGTTCAATTGTAATAACCATGCCTTCTTCTAATACTCTATCTTTGTATGTCCCTACATCATGCGTATCTAAACCAAGGAAATGGCTGACACCATGATAATAATATTTTGATAACTCTTCATCTTCTTGAATTAAACCAACCGCTTTACACCCTTCTGCAAGTACTTTTTTAGCATGCTCATTTAATGCAGCGAACTTTAAGCCTGGCTTAATAATCTCTGTTGTTTCTTTCAATGCTTTTAATACGATATTATAAATTTGTTTTTGGCGACTAGAGAATGTTCCATTTGCTGGGAATGTATAACTAATATCAGCGTTATAGTAGTCTTTTTGAGCACCTAAATCTAGTAATACTAAATCACCATTTTGAATTTGCGCATCATTATCTTCATAATGAAGAACTGTAGCATTTTTCCCACTCGCCAAAATTGTATTGAACGCATGATGCTTAATGCCAGATGATTTCAGTGTAAAATCAAATTGAGCTTCTAATTCATACTCCATCATGTCTGCTTTTGCATGCTTAAGTACGTTGTAAATACCGTCTTTCGTTACAGCAATCGCTTCTTTCATAATTTCAATTTCTTCTTCTGTTTTAAACACTCGTAATTCACAAATATTTGGATATATATTACCAATTGTTACGTGGGGGTATTGTTCTCTTACATGTTTAGCAAACGCTAATGTTTTTGTCTCTGTACCATTCCACTCACGACGCTCTAAATCTAAAAATAGATGCTTCACATTTTCTGTAAAAAATATATTTGACATTGTCTTTTCAAAGCTATCTAAATATACAACTTTCTTTATACCAGAAATTTTCTCTGCTTCTTCTTTAGAAACTGTTTTACCGACCCATTTTTCCATTACTGGATCTGATTTTTCAATGAAAAGTGTCTCTTCTACACAATTCCCAAACTTTTTCAGCATAAAAATAACATTTGGTTCATCGATTCCTGTTACATAATAAAAATTCCGATTCGGCACAAACTTATAATGTGCATCCGCTGACATATGAGGTGCTTGACCAGCAAATAAAATTGTAATCGATTCATCTGGTAATGTGTTTACTAATCGTTCTCTATTTTGAGCAAAAAATGTTGATTTCATAATAATCCCCCTAGCGTTCTATGTATGATTAAAAAAATAATTATCTAATCAATTCATTTTATTATTGTTACAATTTTTCGTCAATTTTTAACCTTTTTAGATGGTGTTGACATAATTAAAATTACACGTTACAATAACTATACATTAGTAAGCAACTAATATAATTAAATTAAACTAGAGGTGAAACAAATGAAAAACATTTTATTCCGTATTAACGAATTATCAAAAAAAGAAAAAGCAACTGGATTAACAGTTGATGAAAAACAAGAACAACAAATGTTGCGTCAAAACTATACACAAACATTTCGTGGAAGCTTAGATTCCATTTTATTAAACACAAAAATTGTTGATCAAAATGGTCTTAACGTTACGCCAGCGGCATTACAAGATGCTCAAATACGTTTAAAATTAAGCAAATGAGTTCCGCGTTAAAGAATTTTAATAAAACATAAAAAGAGCTGGATTTCCTATATAGAAATTCCAGCTCTTTTTATTGTTTTTTCTAATTTAGCATAGGAACGATACATAGCAATTCTCCACGATACAATCATCGCAAAAGCGAGTAAGAAAAACATTCCACTTAACTCTGCTAAGTCAATCGATTGACTTAAATACGATTTCATTACTACTCGCACTGCTAATAATCCAACTAAAATAAATATGAATGCTTTTGACGGTTTCATATATATATGTTCATTTCTTATTTCAAACTTCGTTGTTTTAATAAGAAATATAGAGAAAATAAGTCCTATACTAATCGCCTCTACTATTTCTAACGATGTTAATCGAAACGCTGGTAAGAAGTACATCATTGCGCCAGTACTCATAAAAATTGGCGGCAATATTATTTTCTTTTTCGTTACCGGCTTTTTCGCTGCTTTAAAGCGAAGAAACATTACCCCAACAGCCATACAAACTGCTACAATACTTGATAAAAGTGCTATCATACTTTCCACTCCTATCTATTTAAATGACTTTTTGAGCAAAATCATAAATTAATAAGTAACTACAAGCACCATTATAGAATTTCTTCATTATATCCCTCCTGCTGTAAACTTTCCATATTCGCTGCAATCATTTTACGCAAAGTTTATGAACGGAATATGAACAAAATATTACATTCAATTTTCAAACAAAAAAGCCATTTTGCAATTAATATTGCAAAATGGCTTTTAACTTATTTTAAATCGTCATTTGTAAAAGCACCTGGAAGTAATTGCTCAACAGTTACTTCTTTTTCATCGCCTTTTACATTCGTTAATAATACAGGCATTTTCGGATCACAGAATTCAGCGATTACTTGTCTACAAGCACCACACGGTGAAATCGGTCCGTCCGTTTCTCCTGTAATAACTAAGTAACTAAAGTCGCGCTCACCTTCTGATACTGCTTTAAAGATCGCTGTTCTTTCTGCGCAGTTACATAAACCATAAGAAGCATTTTCTATATTACAACCAGTATAGATTTTACCTTCTTTCGTAACTAACGCTGCACCAACAGGAAATTTTGAATACGGAATATATGCTTTTTCTAACATCTTATTTGCTTCTTCAATATATTTTTTCTTATCCATATTATTTCCCCCTCAAAGTAAGTGTAATGATGATTAGTCAGTAATAACTGTATGCACTAATTTAGGAGCCTCTGCTGTTTCAGCGATAGAAATGTTCTCATAAATTTTAGCTTTTACATCTTCTACATTTTCGCGATTTGCATAGATTGTTACGAATGGCTCGCCTTCTTTTACTGCATCGCCCACTTTTTTACGTAACATTAGTCCTACCGCTAAATCAATTTCGTCTTCTTTCGTTGCACGGCCAGCACCAAGTAGCATAGCTGCGATACCGATTTCATCTGCAACAATGTTAGAAATAACACCTGAAGTTTTTGCAGGTACATCAATTACATACTTCGCTTGTGGCATTTTTTCTGGATTGTCTACAATTGAGCTATCTCCGCCTTGATTGCTTAAGAACTCTTTAAACTTCTCAGTTGCTTTTCCGTTCTTCATCACTTCAATTAACATTTCACGAGCTTCTTCTAATGTATTTGCTTTTTTCGCAAGTACGACCATCTGACTTCCTAATACGAGTACTAATTCTGTTAAATCTTCTGGACCTTCACCTTTTAACGTATCAATCGCTTCTTTCACTTCTAGAGCGTTACCAATTGCAAAACCAAGTGGTTGTGACATATCTGAAATAACAGCCATCGTTTGACGTCCTACATTATTTCCGATACGTACCATTGCATGTGCTAATTCTTTTGCATCTTCTTCTGTTTTCATAAATGCGCCAGCACCTGTTTTCACATCAAGTACGATTGCGTCAGCACCAGCTGCAATTTTTTTACTCATAATTGAACTTGCGATTAAAGGAATTGAGTTAACCGTTCCTGTTACATCGCGTAATGCATAAATCTTTTTGTCTGCAGGTGTTAAGTTTCCTGTTTGCCCAATAACAGCTACTTTGTCACGGTTTACAATATCAATGAACTGCTCTTTCGTAATTTCAACGTGGAATCCTTCTACCGCTTCTAATTTATCAATTGTTCCGCCCGTATGTCCTAAACCACGACCAGACATTTTTGCTACTGGTACATCTAAAGCAGCTACTAATGGTCCTAGTACTAATGTTGTTGTATCACCAACACCGCCAGTTGAATGTTTGTCTACTTTAATTCCTTCAATTGCTGATAAGTCGATTGTTTCTCCGGACTCCACCATTGCCATCGTTAAATCTGCACGTTCGCGATCTGTCATATCTTTAAAGAAGATTGCCATTGCAAGTGCACTTACTTGATAATCAGGAATACTTCCGTCTGTATATCCATTAATAAAGAATTTGATTTCTTCAGTCGTTAATTCTTTACCGTCACGTTTTTTCGCAATAATATCTACCATTCTCATTACAATCACCATTCCTTTTTATATGATATGAATCTATTAAAATAATAAGCCTACGATTGTTGCTGATAAGAAACTTACTAATGTTGCACCGAAAAGTAATTTCAAACCAAATCTTGCGACTACATTCCCTTGCTTTTCATTTAAGCTCTTAACCGCTCCTGCAATAATTCCAATTGAAGAGAAGTTTGCAAATGAAACTAAGAATACAGATATAATCGCTGTCGTTCTATCTGAGAAATTAAAGTTTCCTTGTGCTAAATCTGTCATAGCGACAAATTCATTCGATACTAATTTTGTTGCCATAATATTTCCGGCATTAACTGCTTCATGCCAAGGTACACCCATAATAAATGCAAATGGTGCAAATGCATAACCGAGAATTTCTTGGAATGAAATACCGATTACACCTTTAAATACTGCATTAATGAATGCGATAAGAGCAACGAAACCAATTAACATAGCTGCTACTGTAATCGCAACTTTAAATCCATCAATAATGTATTCCCCTAATACTTCAAAGAAAGTCTTTTTTTCTTCTTCTTGTACTTCTAACATATCTTCTTCATCAGTAACTTCATAAGGATTAATAATAGAAGCAATAATAAAGCCCCCGAATAAGTTAAGCACTAAAGCGGTTACAACATATTGCGGTTTTAATAACACCATATACGATCCAACGATAGACATGGAAACGGTAGACATTGCAGATGCACATAATGTGTACATTCTTTTCTCTGGCAATAATCCTAATTGTTTCTTAACTGAAATAAACACTTCAGATTGTCCTAAAATCGCAGAAGCAACAGCGTTATATGATTCTAGTTTCCCCATTCCATTTACTTTACTTAATGCTAGACCGATAGATTTCACAATAATAGGTAACACTTTAATATGTTGCAAAATACCGATTAAAGCTGATATAAATACGATTGGCATTAATACACTTAAAAAGAATGAAAACTCTTTTTGATTTACTAATCCACCAAATACGAAATTTACACCGTCAGCGGCATATTTTAATAGCTCTCCAAAACCATCTGCTATTCCGCTAATTAATATATTCCCTACACTTGTATTTAATAATAGAAACCCCAAAATGAATTGTAATATAACCATCGTTATGATTGGACGATATTTGACTTTCTTTCTATCATTACTAGCAAGCCAAGCGATACCTAAAATCAATACGAGGCCAAAAACACCGATTAAGTATTTCATAAGCCGTCTCCTCCCGTGTTCGTATCCGCTTACATTTCTTTCAATTGTTAAAGCAATAGATACACTTTACTTTGTGTATCTATTGCCCTTGACTTCACTAATGATTAGTAGTTATCTGTAGCACCTTTTGCATCATTTAATACGATTGCAACACTAGCACTTGCTCCAATACGAGAAGCTCCAGCAGCTACCATTTTGTCTGCATCTTCACGTGTACGAACACCACCAGATGCTTTTACACCAACGTTTGGTCCTACTGTTTTACGCATTAATGCGATATCTTCAGCAGTTGCTCCGCCAGTTGAGAATCCAGTTGAAGTTTTTACGAAGTCAGCACCAGCTTTTACTGATAATTCACAAGCGCGTACTTTCTCTTCATCTGTTAATAGACAAGTTTCAATGATTACTTTTACAAGAGCTTTTCCTTTTGCTGCTTGTACTACTTCATAAATGTCTTTTTCAACAAGTTCGTCGTCGCCATCTTTTAAAGCGCCTACGTTGATTACCATGTCAACTTCAGTTGCACCTTTTGCGATAGCATCTTTTGTTTCAAATGCTTTTGTTTCAGTCGTACTTGCTCCTAATGGGAAACCAATTACAGTACAAACATCTACATCATGTCCAGCTAGTTCTTCAGCAGCTAGCTTTACCCATGTTGGGTTAATACAAACAGAAGCGAATTTATATTCCTTTGCTTCTTCGATTACTTTCATAACATCTTCTTTTGTAGCATTAGCTTTTAAAATTGTATGGTCAATTAACTTTGCAATATTCATTATCTTCACTCCTCATATCTTTTAACAACTTCATTCTAACTCTTAGTTGAACAAATGTAAATATACTTTTGAAATTTTGTTCATTCTTTTTAAAAAGGAATTTCCTTCTAGTAAATAAAGCGCATTCTAACTAAGAAATACTTCATATATAAATTCAAATTTTTTATATTAACAATGGTAGTATGTATCTCAATATCCATAATTATTTTAAAAAAGGCAATTTGTATTCAAAAATAATCCCATAATTCATACATAACAAAATAAAAGGCTTTCTCAAAATGAATATCTTGAGAAAGCCTTTTATTTCTAATCTTCTTTTTGATAATGTAACAATTCTTTCGCCGTATGCTGATCGATAATTAATACATTTGCATATCCGCCACGTAACGCACCATCAATTGCTTTTATTTTTCTATTACCACCTGCAACTAAAATAGAGCGTTTCTTTAATTTTAGTTCTTCTAACTCAATTCCGATGGTTCGCTTATTAATTTCTTCACTACTAATATTTCCGTCTCCATCAAAGAAACGTGAACAAATGTCACCGACCGATTGTTTTTTGAGTAAACTCGTTTCATCCTTATCGAAATAACCTAATCGGAATAATAGCGCTTCGTCTCGCACTGTTCCTACAGTGAAAATTGCAATATTCGCTTGTTTCCCCATTTCGATAATGTGATGAATATGTCGATCCTGCTCTACTAATTCTTTTGTCACTGCATTATCAAATATAACTGGAAGAGGTAGATTTCTTGGCGTCGTTTGAAAAGCATCTGCAAATAATGCAATGGTTTCATTTGCATATGTATTTACACTCGAATGGCTAATACCACCTTTTAGCTGGACAACTTCTACACCTTTTACATGTTGTGGTACGATTTTTCTAGCGATTTCATACATCGTCATTCCCCAGCTTACACCAACGATATCACCGTTTTTAACCGTCTTTTCCATATACTCAGCTGCATATTTACTTATATACTCTGTAATCGTTGCATATTCTGGCACTGGGGAAAATACAACATGTGCTTCTAACAAGTTATATTTTTCTTTCAGTAAATTACCGACATTATCTAAATCAGCAAATGGATCGGCTATGCTAATTTGAACAAATCCTTTTTCTTTCGCGTACTTTAATAGTCTAGAAATTGTCGGTCTTGAAATATTTAATTTGTTAGCAATTTCTTGCTGACTATAATCTGATTGATAATATAATCTTGCAACTTCTACACTTAATTGTTGTTTATCTTTATCCATAGTAACTCGCTACATATCCTTTCCTGTATTTCCTTTTCGTTACAAGCATTATACAGCTTTATGCAAGAAATTTCGACTACTGAATTTTATCTAACTGAACATCCACTACACTTACTGCATGAAATAAAACATTATTGTGTAGATTTACTAACTCAATATAGTTACGCGTGAAACATGTAAATCCATTATCATTTAATTCACGCATTTTCTGCAATAACGATAACAGGACCGCTCAAAAACGCACGGTAGAATCAAGTTATTTAACATAGAAAAGTTGTATATGAGGCCCAGGATATCAAAAACTGCTTTTCTCATACTTATGGAATTTCCATTCGCGTTTTCTGTAAGGGTTAGTAAAGAGACCATTTTTTGTCCTTTTTTCTTAATTCCATACGTAACATGCATTAAATCTTCAGTTTGAAGTGAAAAATTAAAACAAGATTTACCTGTTTTAGTGAAATTTAATTTTTGTTAGACAGCTAAGAAAAGATGAGCTGATTTCTTGTTATGAGAGCGTCTTAAAATTTTCGCTTGATGGACAATGGGGTATTAGCACATATTAAAAAGCCCATTTCTTTTTAGGAAATAGGCTTTTCTTAGGAATTATAATTATCGTTTTTTAAAAGGGGAATGAACCTTTTACTAGATTCCTCCACCTGGTTCAGTCATATGTTGTACAACAGGTGCTTTTTCTGATATATTTTGATGAATTTCAGGGTTATTTAATCCAATAGATAATACAGTGACAGTTACTAGACTTATGACGAAAACCTTAATCTTTTTCATCTTAAATACCCCTTTTCCTTTATTGAAATTTTAGCTTCATAACTCATACGATAATACTCTGAAGCCTTATCCTTCATTCCTACGTTATAACACTCATTAGCTAAAAGTTCAGAATAATTTTGAATTTCTTTTGAAATATTTTGTTCCTTAAAATAAGCTATAGCTTCCAAAACAACAAACTCTAATTTTTCAATAGAAACCTTATTAACTAAAGCACTCAAGATATTATAACGGTGGTGGTATTCTTCCGTACAATCTTTTAGCCCTTCATCAATAAAGAATTTTGCCTTTTCATAATTCCCTAATTTATAGTGAACTTCCGCTAAGGTATGTATACCTTTTTTCTGGTACGGTAATCGCGGGGAACTGAATTTTTCATATACATCTTCTAAATGCCTTAGAGAGATTTCCCACAATTGTTGATTCGAATAAAAAACAGCTAAATTATAACGAACTGTTAGGGCTGCTTTCAATTCCTTTTCATCCTCTAATATACTTAAGGCAGATATTAAATATTCTTCCGCCATATCATGCTGATCAAGTGTAATAAGAGACATTCCTATTGTGTTTTTACACGCTCCAACTTTCGCATGAAACGTATGTAATTCTTTATCTTCTGCGAAATAATCAAGGGCATTAGATGTATATTTCACCGCTAAAGTAGGTTGCGACAAATAGTAATGATATAAACCTACTCTATATTGAAACTCTGCATTTTCTAATTCATCATTAAGTATTGGAAGCATTTTTTCCGCAAGCCTCAAATGATGTTCTGCCCTTGGATACTGCCCCATTTCTGTTTTATAGATGAATTTAAAGAAGTGATAATAGTATTGTAATCTTGAATCAGGTTGCTCTTGAAGATGTGAAAGACTTTCTAGATCATTTTCAAAATTACCGATTAACATTTGAAAACGCCAATTAAATAAGGTGTAATAATCTAAAAGATTGTCACATTCTTTCATACTATCAAGTTTTTCGTCTATAACTTGTTTCAACATAATAGTTTTTTCAGTATGTTGAGAAACCATTTGATGATACCATTCTTGTAATAATGCATACCCTGTATGTGTGAAATCTCTTATTTCCATCGCCCGTCACCCTCTCTTTAGCTATTACTTGCATATTATTTAAATATTAACACAATTATTTTGAATGCATGCAATTTTGAGGTTGAGAAATATTTTAGGATCAAACTATATATTTCGCACTTAAAATACACATGGCTAATATCCAATTGCACTTATTTGAAAGAATTATATAAATTTCTATTAAGACCTATTTTTTATAAATAGAACTTGCGATCATCATACCAAGAAGAGTAAATACCTTGAGATAAGAAGGTTGGTACTCTCGGCAAAAAATAAACAGCAGAACTAGTCCACTGTTTACTTCGCTACGCCTTCATGTAATTTTTCTGTATAATCTTTTACGTCTTTCCAGCTATCTTTTGCTGTATGTAAATCTTCTTTTATAAACGTAAACTCTTCAGGAGTAATTCCTTTTACGTTTTGTAATAAGTTATTATATTTTGCCCCTACTGTATACCATTGATTTGATATGTTTTGCAGTGCTGTAATTGCTGCATCAATCGTTTCAGTCATATTTGTTGTTTTATTTTTTACATCTGTCAAAATTGCGACTTCTGCTTGCGCTCCAGAAATTCTATCTTTTAAATTAGCGATTTCTCGTTCTGCATTTGCGATATCTTTTTTCGCGACGGCAATCATCGGTCCGCCAGCAAGACATGTTATTAGAGCTACGCAAAGTACGCCACCAGCAATAACCATATCATTACTCTTTTTAATCGAATCGTTATATGTATTTATTTGTTGCTCTAGAGCTGGAATACCTGCATTCGTACTTGCCAATATCGCTGTTAACTGATTTGTATCCTCTTTGAAACTATTTGTATCTTTCGCCATTCTATCGCGAAAAGCTTTCAAATTTCCTAATAATCCATCTACCTCATTTTGATTCTTTACAATATCCGCATACAACTTTTCTAAATCCGCTTTTAATTTTCCGCTATCCTTTTGATCAATCGCTATTAACATGTCATTATAATACGATTGAAAAGTATTATTGTAATTAATAATATTTTGATCCGTTTTCATAATTTGAGGCTTCATACTATTTAACCAATACGCCGCATTCATTTTTGCATCTCTTTGATGCTGAATCATATTCCCTTTAAGCTCACCATTAATCGAACTTATTTTGCTTAAATCCGTTTCTTGCTGATTTTGAATTAATTTTGCATATGAATCCATCGCGAATATGCTCGATGTTGTTTGTGCCATTACATCTTGGAATCCTGCTGGGCCAAGAGAGTAATCATTCGCATTTTCTTGTTGTATTTTTACGTTTTGTTCTGCTGCAAAAGTATGTAAAGGAAATGCATTACTCGTTGCCACCCCAGCAATCATTAATGTTAAAAGACATTTCTTATAAAATCGTTTCTGCATACTTTTCACCTAGTTTCTTTATAAGAGTATAAAAAGCTCCTGCTCACAACTGAACAGGAGCTTCAAATCATTCATCAACACTTAACGCTCTAACGATTCGTATTCGATTATGCTTTTTTTGTGTCTACTACTTTAATGTCTTCAGCATAAATCTTTTCTGCATAGTCTTTAATGTTTTTCCAGCTATCTTTCGCAATGTTTAAATCTTCTTTAATAAAAACAAGGTCATTCGGACTAATTGAATCTACATTTTGAAGTAAAGAATTGTATTTTGACCCCATTGTGTACCATTGGTTTGAAATGTTTTGCAACGCTGTAATTGCAGTATCAATTGTATTTGTTAAATACTCCGTTTGTGTTTTAATGTTTGTTAATCCTGCTACCTCTAATTGAGCAGTTGTAACTTGTCCTGTTATTTTTTGAATTTCAGCTTGTGCATTATCAAGCTCCTTTTTTGCTAATACGATTCCAGCTGTACCACCACCTACAGCTGCTGTACCACCTGCAATTAACGCCACTCCTAACGGCGTTCCTGCACCTGTAGCAATAACTACTGCACCACCGATAATTGCAATTGGCCCTAGAGCTGTCGCAACTGATGAACCGATAATAATTGCATTATATTTACTAATTGCTTCATTGTACGTTGTAATTTGATTTTGCAATAGCGGAATTCCAGCGTCTTGACTAGCTAAAATAGATGTAATTTGATTTGCATCACCCTTAAAGTTTTGCGTATCCGACGTCATTTTATTTCGGAATTTCTTTAAGTCTTCTACTAACTGATCTACTTGCGCTTTATTTTCATTAATACTACTTGATAATCTAGTTAACCCTTTCGTAAGCGTCGCTTTATCTTTTGCATCAACCGCAGCAACTAAAGTATCATAATAGTTTTGGAATTTCGTATTGTAATTAATGATATTTTGATTTGTTGAAATAAGCTGTGGCTTCAATACATCTAACCATTGCTTCGCATTTCCTCTAGCTGTATCCTGGTGCTGAATCACTTTTCCTTTTAAAGCAGCATCAACAGACGATACATTTCCAAAGTTAACATTACCTTGTTTAATAATTGTTAAAGCGTACAGATCCATTACTAAAGCGTTTGAACCTGTTCTTTCCATTGCATCTTTTAGGCCTTCTGGTCCTAATGAGTATTCCTCATAGTCATTATAAGCTTTTGCTACCGCATGAACTGGAGCTTGTTTCACTGTACTTTCAGCTGCATACGTATGAGCTGGCATAATGTTTCCTGCTGCAAATACTGCCATAAGTGCTGATAGAGCCATTACTTTATAAGGTTTTTTTATCATTTTTCTTCTCTCCCTATATCGTTACTTATTTTTAATGTACTTCAACGTTTGTAACGTAATCTTCAAATTGATTCGTTTGTTTATTCATTTCATCACTTACTTTTTTAATTTGGTTGAAATGTTTTTGTAGTAAACTACTATCTGTATATGTGCCTTCTTCAACATTTTTTTGAATTTGGATCATATTATTGTTTAAAACTTTCCAATCCGTTAACAACGTTTCTAATGTTGTAATTTGACGATCAATTAGTTCTGTAAAGCTACTTACTTGATCTTCAACGAATGTAATTTGAGTCGCCTCTGCTTCAGTTTGTGATAATTTTTGAATAAGTGGCAATAGCTCTTTTTGCTTTTGCTGAATGCGAAGAGCTGCTTCCCTCGTTTGACTATCGGCAGCATTTACAATTTCATTACTTAAAGTACCGATAGAAACGAAATCAATTGTTTTCGTTTGTACAGTTTGATTTGTAATTGTAAATACTTGTTTACCGATATTAATAGAACCTTTAATAATTTCTTGAGGTCTATTCAATATAGTAGTTAGTTCAGCTTGAATTTCCCCTTGAATTCTTTTAATATCTTCTCTTAACTTCACAATATCTCCACTTGATCCTTGTAGTGTTTTTATTGCTTCATCAGCCTTTATCGATAAGTTATTACTATCTTTGTCTAATACTGTTTTAAATCGATTTAACTCTAATAAATCTTGCTCCATACTCTCTTGGATGCTTTGTACTTGCAATTGTAGTTTTCCATATGCATTTGTAAAATCTGCTTTTGATTGTTCATCTTCATTTATGTTTCCTGCTAGTTCATAGAGCTTACTGTAATAACTATTAAATCTAATACTATATCTCATCATCTCTTGATTTAAGTCAATTAGCTTCGGATTATATTCATCAATCCACTCTCTTACATTTGCCTTTGCAAACTTTTGATGATTCGTCAAACTACTCATCGCATTTACCTTAATGTCTGGCTGCTGTAAAATAACTAGTCCATATGCTTGTATAAGCGGTGATTGTGATCCTAACATTCTAATTGAATTCGATAATGTATTTGGAGCAATTACATTTTGTGCATATACTGTTTTCACTTCTGTTTGCCCCTCCTTAGCGTAAGCGCTTACAGGAATAAAACAACTCGTAGATACTGCTGTAACCAATAACCCTGTAATTAAAGTCTTTTTCACTTTAACTCCTCCTATGTATTAGCAACTATTACTATCGCATTTTATTATTCTATTTTCTTACCCATAATTTGAGATGGTTAAAATAGAGAACGTTCTCACCGCAATACATGTATGAACCACCTCTCTCGTATTGCTACAGTACTTACTTATCTTCACAAAACATTTTATTATTTTTTCATATGTGATTAGTATGAATAACATTGTATAAAATTTCTATTTTACAGCAATTTCCACATTCACACAGTGAATATATTACATAAAAATATTATTCATATTAAACTAAATAACGTACGTAAATATGAAATTCCGTTTTGTTTTCATATAAGTTTTATACTGTAAGGTCATTTAAACACAGCTATTTATATAACGTAAAGAAGTATTTTCATTCCCTTTATTTTCAAGCTTTCATGTCTTTATTTTAAAATATAATCCACTTTACTTTTTCAATTGAAATATCCATATATCACAACAAAAACCTCTACTTACTCACAGATGTAAAAATTATATCAATATATCTTTCGGATTCGTATGCAATTATGCATAGCGTATACACAAAAAGGATAGCTTCACTTTCGTAAAGCTATCCTTAAAAAACCTTCTTATTTTTTCAAATGATATGGTACTGTTGTAATAACAACATTTCTTTTATAGAGTAAATACGCACGAATGAGTAAACTAGACTGATTATGAAGAATGTTATGCCAACCTTTTTTCGGAATGAATTGTGGTATAACGACCGTAACTCGGTAATTTGATTCACTCGCTTTATACTGTACTGTATCAATGAACTTTGTTAGCGGTTGAATAATACTTCTATAATGAGAATGTAAAGTAACAAGCCTTACTTCAGGTTGCCACTTCTTCCATTTCTCTTCAAATTTCTTTTCCTCTTCTCTGTCAAAAGCGACATATACAGCAATAACTTGATCTGCTGAAAGAGACTTTGCATAGTTCAATGAGTTTTCTACCACATGTGTCATACCAGCTACTGGAACGACAATTACATTTCCTTCAATCGGAACAATCCGTTCACAAGTTTTTAAACTTAGTTGGTCTCCTACTGCATCATAATGCTTCTTAATTCGGTGGAATAAGAAGATAATTACAGGTAAGAAAATAAGGATTGACCAAACTTGTGCAAATTTAGTTAAAAAGAACATACTCATTACGATAAAACTAATGACTGCACCAATTAAATTGACCGTTAATCGTAAAGCCCATCCTTCCGGTTTTTCACGAAGCCATTTTAATACCATACCACTTTGAGAAAGGGTAAATGGAATAAATACACCTACTGCATATAACGGAATTAAATGCTCTGTTTGCCCTTGGAAAGCTACAATTAAAATAATCGATGCGATTCCAAGTATAATAATTCCATTTGAGTAACCTAGGCGGTCTCCTCTAATCGTAAACATTCTTGGTATAAACTTATCTTTTGCAAGGTTTACTGCTAATAACGGAAACGCAGAATATCCTGTGTTAGCAGCAAGGATTAATATTAAAGCTGTTGTACCTTGTATGAAATAGTACATGAAATTACGTCCAAATGTTTGTTCAGCAATTTGTGAAACAACTGTTACTTCTTTACTTGGAGAAATTCCGTAATAATAAGCTAAGAACACAATTCCTGAAAATAAAACTGCAAGTAATGCACCCATTGCAAGCAATGTTTTCGCTGCATTGTTTGGCGCAGGATCTTTAAAGTTCGGAATTGCATTTGAAATTGCTTCAACACCTGTTAAAGCAGAACTACCTGATGCAAATGCTCTTAGTAATAAAAATAAACTAATCCCTGCAACTGGTGTTCCAATCGGCGTGTGTAAAGCCTGCGAAACGTGCCCCGTTAAAATATTGTATATCCCTACACCAATTAATATAAATAGTGCCAAAACGAATAAATAAACAGGATATGCTAAAACGGAAGCTGATTCCGTTACACCTCTTAAATTTAAGATGGTAATAAATATAACAAATATAATCGCAATGATTACATTATGTGCATGTAAACTAGGAAAAGCAGATGTGAGCGCATCTGTACCTGCAGACACACTTACTGCAACAGTTAAAATATAGTCAACTAATAAAGATCCTCCAGCAATTAAGCCTGGATTCATCCCTAAATTTTCTTTTGATACAACATACGCGCCCCCGCCATGCGGATAAGCAAAAATAATTTGACGATAAGATAAAATAAGGGCCGTCAATAATACTAATACCCCAACAGCGATCGGAATGGAATACCAATAAGCGATCGCTCCAACACCTGCTAAAGCAATTAAAATTTGCTCTGGACCGTAAGCAACTGATGACAATGCGTCAGAAGATAAAATAGCTAAAGCTTTCGTTTTATTAAGCTTCTGTTCTCCAAGCTCTGTTGATTTTAACGGTCTTCCAATTAAAAATCTTTTAATAGATGAAACCACTGCTGTCCACTCTCCAATAATTTTGTACGAACTTTTCTGCTAGTTATAGCGGATAAACGATTTCTTCAGAAAACAAAAAATGTCTACAAGCCATAACGAAATAGACTTGTAGACATTATTTTTTTTGTCGCACAAGCTCCACCTTCCTTCTCAATATAACGCTTACGAGGTTAGCTGTCGGATTCGGGCCTATGAGTAGCCCTACCTTTTTCAAGGATTCACCCCATTGGATTCAGAACTAATCCATAAGAACGGGTCCCCCGCACCATGCGGTTTCAGCGATTTAGAAAATTGAAACTGTGGATTATAATACTCCTTTATTTTCAAAATGTAAACAAAAATTTTTAAAAAGAAAAAATTAAAATGATTGCGCATAATCCGCTGGTAAATATACATAATGAATACTAAAAAATCAATAAAGGAGATCTATATGTCTAAAGAAAAGAAGCCTATTTTTTCCGATTCCTATTTAGATGCATTAGCAAATGAAATTAATCAATTATACGGTAAACGTGAACAGGAAATAAATTTGACAGATAGAACAAAAAGAAATAAATGATTTGTCATAAAAAAAGAAAGCAATACACTTATATATTGCTTTCTTTTTTATTTTTTCATACATCTAATTCTATTACAGATCTGTTAAAGGTCATCTCTTCATACACCTTTAAATTTTGATATATAGTGCCTAATAATGGTGCCGCTATTGAAAATTGCTCTGCTACATCCAGTAAATATCCTTGCAAGTGCTTCCCTTCAATAAACGAACCCTTTTCCATATCACGTTGCATTGATGACTTCATATCATACGAAATTTTATCAATCGTTTTCATATGTTCCTCGGCAATATTTTCCTTTACGGGGGCTCCTAATACTCTCATGATTTGTACAGATTCCTCAAACACATTACGGATAAAATCACGGCCGCCTTCACTTTCACGGATTGGTCCAATTGGTGCACGCATTAACGTTGTCACACCGGACATTACAGTAATAAATAAATATTTATGCCACATATCTTGCATAATGTTTTCACTTAAAATAAAACTAGATTTCGTACCTGCAAATGCTTTAGAAATATGCTTTATTCTCTCTGAATTTTGAGACTTCATTTCTCCAAACATAAGTCTATTTGCAGCGCTAGTTTGTACAATTTCTCCTTGATCGTTTAACGTCGTCTCGATAAAGCATAAACCACCAATTACTTTTTCCTCACCGAATTCCTTTTGTAATAGCGATACATGAGCAATACCATTTAGCAACGGAATGATTACAGTACTTTCACCTACAAACGGCTTCAAATCTTGAATTGCCTCATTTAAGTGATACGCTTTTGTTGAAAATAGAATCACATCAAATGGAGCAGTTTGATCTTCTTTCGTTATTAATTTCGGTTGGAAGGAAAAATCCCCATTAACACTGCGGATTACAAGTCCTCTTTCCTCCAATTGTTTTTTCCGTTTACTACGAACAAGAAAAGTAACATCTTCTCCTTTTTCTACTAAGCGTCCCCCAAAAAAGCCTCCAACGCCTCCCGCTCCTAATACTAAAATACGCATACAACATCCCCCTTTTCAAAATACAATTTTATAACATTCAGTATACATAACATTATACATGTCCCCTACTAAATAAGCTGAATTTTCATTCTTACTCAAGTATAAAACAGTGGTTATTTTCAAATGAATTTGGGCATGTTGTTTTTATAGCATATTTGGAAAGGAAACAATGTAAATGGAGGCAATACATACAATCGAGGAAAAAGATGTAACAACAGCTATATTTCAATTTATATTCCCGTTTTCTTTTAAAACTGGATATGAACAAAATATGTTCCCTTTCTTACAGAAAAATGATTTTCACCCTTTTCGACTCGATCATCTTGAAAATGAAAATACATACTACGGAAAGTTTCAAGTTTCACATCAAAATATGGAAGCATACTACCTTTCATTTACCAATAAAATTCTCTTTCCTCACTCAGAGCATCAAAAAGGATTGCAGCGCTATTCTAAAGACCTTAACTTAACTGGACATTTAACAACAAATCTTATTTCCGTTCCATTTAAGATTCATTCTATTGACGTAACACTTTGTCCTTATGAGCTTGGCTTCTTAACAATTCGGACAGAAATAGAGACCGCTCCAAACATGACATTATCAGAAGCAATTGAATTCGCCGCCCGCTTCCGTGTACTTGAAACTAAAAATGATACAAATGAAACGATTTGCATTGAATGTAATGAAAAAAAATATTCCCAAGTGGAAAGATTCATTTTTGGTTATTTATTTCATGGCATAACAGATTTCTTTGAGAAGAAGAGATTAAGAAGTTCTTACTTTCAAACCTTTCCTTTCTTTGAAGATCAGCGAATGTACGTACAAACTTTATTATCTATAAAAGAAGATATGGAACTGAATGAAGTGGATGTTTATCGTACTTCTAGTCTTTCCGGGTTAACAAGTGATGGCAAGGCATATGTGAGTGCAAATAATCTGCCTTATATTCATGATTATTTAAAACAACACGCTTACCAAAGATGGGCTCCGAATCGCTATTTCATAATGGAAGAACATATATTCACATGTGTAACAAATGAAGGAGAACGCGAATTTACTAAACTTGCGAGTCAAATGTATGGGGAGTTTTATTACGCTTTATTATTAAATCTATTTCATAAAATTGTTTTATTGAAAATGGCAAACGCTTATGCTGAGTTAAACATTGAACAAGATACAAATGAAATAGAGAAATTAATTTATTCAATCAATTCGTTTACGGCGAATTACTTTTCTTTAGAGCTAGTATCCCAATCACAGAGTGAAGATATTTTCTTTCGCTTAAGAAAGCTTTTTAACATTGAGATACTATACTCAAATGCAAAACAAAATCTTGATAGTTTGTTTAAATATCAAGAAAATGTTGCTTCAAAAAAAGATAGCCTTTTACTATTAATTTTAACGCTCTACTCTGTAGTAGGCCAAATGTTAGGGTTTACTATGATTGATCTGTTAAGAAACACCGATTCAAACAAAATATCATCGCCACTTGAATTTTTCGCGCTTTTAATAGCAATTAGCGGTATCGTCATTTCACTTATTTTAGGTGCGCAAAGTTTATACCAATGGAGTCTACAACATAAACGAAGAAAAGCATGGGTAAAACAAACTGTACTTTCTGCTGTGAGAGAGAAAGATGATAAGAAGTAAAGAAGAGTATTTTTACATTGAAGTATGTGGTACGCTACAGTAATTGAAATTTTTATCAGCGATTTTCAAATTATATCGGCGCAACTCAAAATATATCAGCGATTATTTAAATATATCGACTTACCGACAAAAAACGCCCAAAAATCAAATATAAAAAAGGCTAATCCAAAAATTTAGATTAGCCTTTTCCCTCTTACTTCTCTGCTTCGATTTTCTCTAATGCAGCAGCTACTTGCTCTTCCGTTAATTCATGTTGTATTACGTAGCGGTTACGTGGACTTACACGACATTCGTGAGAACATGCACGTAAATATTTCGCTTCGTTTTCTTCAGAACATAAAATTTTCTTATTACATTCTGGATTTGAACAGTTTACATAGCGCTCACAAGGTTCACCTGTAAAGTGGTCTTTACCAACGATAACATGTTCTTTTTGGTTTACTGGTACAGCGATACGCTCATCGAACACGTAACATTGTCCATCCCAAAGCTCACCTTGTACTTCTGGGTCTTTTCCGTACGTTACAATACCGCCGTGAAGCTGACTTACATCTTCATAGCCTTCACGAACTAACCAACCAGAAAACTTCTCACAACGAATTCCACCTGTACAATAAGTTAAAATCTTTTTGCCTTCAAGTATTTCTTTATTTTCACGAATCCAATCTGGTAATTCACGGAATGATTCGATATCAGGTTTGATCGCACCTTTGAAGTGACCTAAATCAAATTCATAATCATTTCGCGCATCAATGATAACTGTATCTTCTTGTTTCATTGCTTCATAAAAATCTTTTGGCTCTAAATACTTCCCAGTTATTTCGTGTGGGTTAATGTCATCTTCTAGGCGAAGTGTAACTAACTCTGGACGAGGACGCACGTGCATTTTCTTGAATGCATGACCATCAGCTTCATCTATTTTAAATACGATACCGTCAAAACGTGGATCATTGTTCATTGCTTCCATATATTTCTCTGTTTGTTCTACAGTACCAGAACAAGTTCCGTTAATACCTTCTTTAGCTACAAGAATTCTTCCTTTTAATTCAAGTGAATTACAAAATGCTAAATGCTCTGCCGCGAATTCTTCTGGGTTTTCAATTGTTGTGTACATGTAATATAGTAATACTCTGTATGGTTTTGTAGTTGCCAATGTATTTCTACCACCTATCTAATTTTTAAAATCATGTATAAGTTAACGTTCATATCAAAACATATATAATAAGAAAATGAATCCCATTTCCTTCTCTTTATACTATTTTCTATCAGTTAACAAAAATAAAAAACAAGATTACACACCAAAACACTGTGGTTATGTTGTAATCCCAATATATTATATATCATACAAATGCAATTCCATCAATTAATATGCTGTATTATCGGCTTTATGTTCACATAAATTTCAAAATTGACCCTTTAATTTATTATGTTTCCCCATGTCATCACACCATAAACTCCCAATTTATTTTACGTTATCACACCATCCATTGCATAAAGGCATATAATTTGCATTAAGGAAACTTTCGTGTTCAAATGAAATTATCATATAACATATCTAAATGTATTGAAATAATGAGTAAGAATAAATACAATAATTTCATCAAGTTAACATTTTAAAGGGGAAAACTACTATGAATAAAGATATAACAAAAGATGAACATCTCCCTTCTGAAAGTACAACCGTACAATCAGCTCACTTAGCTTTAAGTGGAGAAACAAAAGGCTGGAAAAGACTGTTACCATTTTTAGGACCCGCTTTTATAGCGTCCGTTGCTTATATTGATCCTGGCAACTTTGCTACAAATATCGCAGCTGGTTCACAATATGGATATTTACTATTATGGGTTATACTCGCCTCTAACTTAATGGCTGTATTAATCCAAACTTTATCAGCTAAATTAGGAATTGCTACAGGAAACAATTTACCCGAAATAGCTCGTGAAAACTTTCCAAAGCCTGTGTCTATCGGTTTATGGATACAAGGTGAACTAGTTATTATGGCTACAGATTTAGCGGAATTTATTGGAGCTGCATTGGGGCTTTACTTACTATTTGGAATCCCGATGCTACCTGCCGCTTTAATTACAGCAGCCGGATCATTTATTATCCTTGAATTTCAACGTAGAGGATTTCGTCCACTAGAAGCTATTATTACAGGAATGATTTTCATTGTAGTAATTGCTTTTGGCATTCAAGTTTTTTATGCAAAACCAGAATTAAGTCCCCTTCTTTCAGGACTATTTATTCCAAAATTCCAGGGTGTAGACAGTATATTACTTGCAGCAGGGATTTTAGGTGCGACAGTTATGCCGCATGCAATATACTTGCATTCTGCATTAACACAACGCCGTGTGGTCGGAACAACTGACGAACAAAAGAAAAAGATTTTTCGTTTCGAATTTATCGATATTATTATTGCAATGGTTATTGCTGGAGCAATTAATGCAAGTATGTTAATTGTTGCTGCTGCACTATTTTTTAAAAACGGCTTGCACGTTGAAGATTTAGATGTTGCTTACACTCAATTTACCAACTTAGTAGGTCCTGTATCAGCTGCTTTGTTTGGAATTGGGCTCTTATCAGCAGGACTATCTAGCTCTTCTGTCGGTACAATGTCGGGTGATATTATTATGCAAGGTTTCATTCGCATGCATATTCCGTTATACTTACGCCGATTTATTACAATGATTCCACCATTAGTTATTATCGCTTTAGGTGTAAATCCAACTTACGCTCTAGTCATGAGCCAAGTCGTCTTATCATTCGGTATTGCATTTGCACTAGTGCCACTTATTATGTTTACAAGTAACAAAAAGATTATGGGTGCACTCGTTAACCACCGTATAACAACATTTATCGCTTGGATAATTGCAGCACTCGTTATCGTTTTAAATATCTTCTTACTGTATCAAACATTTGTAGGGTAATGAAAAAAGGGTATTCCAATTTTAATTTGGAGTACCCTTTTTGGATGAAATGATTTTCTTCTAGTTACCACTTGTGTATGTCCCTCTTTCCGGCATCATGACACCATTTTCAGTTCGAAAGTAAAGTGGCAATCCTTCCGCAAAAAACATACTTACCTTGGACGGATCTTGCCTTTGATGATGAATATGTAAATGCGGCTCACTTGAACTTCCTGAGTTACCGACTTGAGCAAGAAATTCTCCTTCATTTACATGTTGTCCTTCCTTCACTTTAATTGACCCTTTCTTTAAATGCGCAAGAACCAAAAATGTCCCTGTTTCATCTAGTCGTAAATAAATATGATTTCCCGCCATTGACTGAAAATCATCCGATCCCGGAACTAAATCTTTTTCATCATTATTAATTGATACAACTGTTCCAGAAGCTGGTGCCATTACTCTCGCTCCGTATATTCCATAGGCCTTTAATTTACTACTTTTCACTTCAGCAGGTGGAATGAGAATATCATATGCCCACCTTTCATTTGGTTTTATAACGTGATAGTTCATTTCTAACCGATCACCACCCCAACCTATTAATGCTCGCTCATTCAAAGGAAAACGAACTACTGCTTTAGGACTCATAGATTGTATATCTGCTGGATAAGCAATTCTACCTATATTAGCAAACCAACCGACAGGCCAAGCTCCAATGATAGAAAACAGAATGATTAAGAATAGCGTTCTATCTATCCGCTTTCTAAAAATGCCTTTCCAAAAAAATATTATTACTGATCCTACCAAGAGGAAAACTGAAATAAAACTAAAAGCCTGTATACTCCACCAAACAAAAACTGATGTAACACCATTAGCTACATAAACTAAGATCCAACTTATAATTAAAAAAGAAACTATAATTACTAATAAAAATGCCTTCCACATGTCGCGTCCCTACTCTCATATCCTTTTTCTCAATGATACAAAGTAAAAATTACGACATATAAAAGAAATACTTACGACTTTCTTACTTTTTTATACTGCGGTAATTTCACAGTAAAAACTGTTTCTTTATCGTTACTACGTACAGTGATATCCCCTTGATGGAGATCGGCTATACTTTTTGAAATTGCAAGTCCTATTCCTTTCCCGCCCGTATGAGAACTACGTGATTTTTCACTACGATAAAATTTCTCAAAAACGTAAGGAAGGTCCTCTTTCGGAATACATTGCCCAAAATTTTTAATTTCTATTTCAACATTCATGTCTCTTTTAGAAATTTGAATTACAATCTCCTTTCCGTCTTTCCCGTACATAATACTATTACTAATTACATTTTCGAATAACCTCACCATAAGTGCTACATCCATTTCCACATGTAACTCCTTATCACCTTTCATACAAAAGCTCATATTGGCATCATCTAGTTGTGGTACAAAATCAATCATAATTTGTTCCATTAATGCTTTCATATTTACTACACTTTTATGTAATTCAATCTCTCTATAATTTATTTGACAGTATTCTAATAATTCATCTACTTGATTTTTTAATTCATAACTTTTTCGCTTTAATATGCTTACATACTGTTCACATTCTTCTCCATTTGAATGTAGCTTATTTCCTAACAAGTCCGCGTAACCAATTAAAGATGTTACAGGTGTTCGTAAGTCGTGCGAAATATTACTAATCATTTCATTTTTCATTTCCTGTGATTTTTTTTCATTCTCGATAGACTCTTTTAAGCTTTTCGCCATTCTATTAACATTTGCCGCTAGTTCACCAATCTCATCGCTTTTCGAAATAGGTATATGTATTTCAAAATTACCTTCACTTATTTCTTTCACGTTCTTGTTAATTTGAGACAACCTTTTCATCAGCGTTTTTGTCATGAATGCAAAGTATGTTGTAGTAAAAATCAAAAAGACTATAAAATATAAAAATGAATATTTTTCCTCTAAAACATTAACCTGACTATATATATTTCCAACCAAAATTTGAAACACTATTATACTTACAGTCGCTAACAAGATGCTACATATGAATGCGATAAAAAACTTAGCTCTAATGCCTTGTAATGATTTAATCTTCAATTTTATATCCGACTCCCCAAACATTTTGAATAAACTTCGGTTCTTTTGGATTCTCTTCAATTTTATTTCTTAATCTTGCGATATGAACCATTACTGTATTATTGCTTTCATAAGCCCTTTCTTTCCAAACGCTCTCATATATTTCTTCAATAGTAAATACACGATTCTTTGCAGCTGCCATTAAATACAAAATATCATATTCAGTTTTCGTAAGATTGATTGTTTCTCCATATAACATTACTGTTCTAGACACTTCATCTATTTCTAAACCTCTAATATTTATTTTCTTTTCTATTACTTGGACAGCATTTTGATTGAAATATGTATACCTTCTTAATTGAGCCTTCACTCTTGCAATTAATTCAATTGTACTGAACGGCTTCACAATATAATCATCTGCTCCCGTACTAAATCCGACGACTTTATCTACGTCCGATGATTTTGCACTTAAAAACATAATTGGCAAACTATGTTTCTCTCTAATTCTTCTACACAATTCTATCCCATCCATTTGTGGCATCATAATATCCAAAATAGCAAGTTGAATACTGTTATTATTTATAATTTCTAAAGCCTCTTCTCCGTTATGAGCACTAAAAACTTTAAAACCTTCTTGTATTAAATTCACGTTCATAAATCTAACAATATCTTGATCATCATCTACAATTAAAATTGAATTTTTCTCCATATATAAACCTCTTTTTGAAATATATTCCACAATCAATTTTATCACAAATCAAAACTATACTCCCCTCTTGAATAATCTTTATTTTCAGACTAGATTATATAATAACAACACATTCTAGTTTCAAAAGAAATGGAGTGAAAGTATGTTTCCTATATTGAAAACTGAACGACTCATTTTACGAGAACTTACCGAAGAAGATGCACCAGGTATACTACAATGCTTCTCTAATACTGACGTACTGCGCTATTATGGCCAAAAACCGTTACAAGATATTGATCAAGTGAAACAAATTATTCATAACTTTAAACTGAGTTACAATGCAAGAAGCGGTATAAAATGGGGAATCGAATTAAAAAACAAGAAAGAACTCATTGGAACAATTGGTTTTCACGATTGGTCTTCTGAGCATAAACGGGCCAATTTAAGTTATGCCTTTTTACCTGAGCACTGGGGAAAAGGATATGCGACTGAAGCTGTTTCTGAGGTTATATCATACGGTTTCCATACGATTCATTTAAAGCGGATCGGAGCAATTGTATTTCTTGAAAATGAAGCTTCCAATAAAGTACTATTAAAATTAGGCTTTGAAAAAGAAGGCGTTCTAAAAAATTATATGTATCAAGATGACATTCCCTATGATACGAATTTTTATTCTTTATTAAAATCGTTTTAATAGAATACATGTGTAAAAAAACCTTACTTCAAAAAAGTAAGGTTTTTTGTATTTATTCATTTGCAACATAAGCATTCTTATAAGTATAAATACCACCAAATTGATGCTTTTCAATTCCTTTTACATAATCCTTTTGTACATATGCTGAGCCAATATGATAAAGCGGCACCACCGCAGCATCTTCTAATAATACCTGCTCGGCTTCTCGCAACGCTTCCCATCGGTTTTCCGTATCTAGTACAAAATCCGTTTTCGCTTTCTTTATTAATTCATCGTAACGAACATTAGAATAATTCATTTTATTATTCGGATTCCCCGTCGTAAATAGTTCTAAATAACTAATTGGGTCTTTATAGTCGGGTCCCCAATTTGCCATAGTTATATCGTAATCACCTGTTTGTTCTAACTGTAATTTTTGCTTAAATGGCTGTTGTTTAATTTGTATCGTTAATCCTTGTAAATTCTTTTCTAAATCACCTTTTATATATTCTGCCATACGTTTTGCGTTATCTTGTTCAAATGTTAAAAACTCGAAGTTTACTTGCTCTACTCCAAGCTCTTTTTTCGCTTCTTCCCAATTTTTTTTCGCACTTTGTACATCATATAAAGAAAGGTTTCCGTTTTCTTCCCTAAAATCTTTTCCCGTTTCTTCATTGATATGCCCAACTGGTACTAGCCCAGTTGCAGGTTTTGCTCCGTTATTAATAAAATGAGCAACGAAATCCTCTTTATTTAACGCGAATGAAATAGCCTGACGCACTTTCTTATTTGCTAACGCACTATTTTTTTCATTAAAACGTAGCATAGCAATTGCAGGTTCGCTCGACATATGTAACTCCTTATCCCCTTTATACTTGTCTACAAATTGAGAATTAATAGGCACCCGGTCCAAATTACCAGCTTCGTATAAATTAACAGCGGTCATTGTATCCTTTACAATTTGAAAGTTTATCTCGTCTAATTTCACTTTCTTTTCATCCCAATAAGTAGCATTCTTCTTTAATTGAAACTCTTGTTCATGCTTCCATTTCTCTAATACAAATGGACCGTTATATATAAGATTATTAGGTTCCAATGCATAATTTTTTCCTTGTTCTTTCAAAAATGATTCATGCTGTGGTAAATATATAGGTAGTGCTAACAACTGTAAAAAATAAGGAATTGGCTGTTCTAGTTCCACCTCTAACTTATAATCATTTATAACTGTAACCCCAAGTTCATCAAGAGGCATCGTCCCCTTATTAATCTCTTTCGCATTTTTCACATAAAAGAGCATGGACGCATATTGAGACGCTGTTTCAGGGGTAATTGCACGTTTCCACGCAAACATAAAATCATGCGCTGTCACATTGTCCCCATTTGACCATTTTGCATCTTTACGCAAATCGAATGTATATTTTTTACCATCTTCACTTCTTTTAAACGATTTTGCTACTGCTGGAATCGGCTGATCTTGATCATCTAATGCATACAATCCTTCAAATATGTTTTGCATAACGTGCGCTGACGTACCATCCATCGTTTTCGCTGTATCAAGAGAAGGAATTTCTTCTGATACTGTTACATTTAATACTTGTTTTTTTGCCTTTGTATCACTTTTATTTTCCTTATTATTACAAGCTGTTAATAATAAAGATGTAACAAGTGCCATTACCATTAAACGGCTCTTCTTTCGCTTCATGAGTTGTTCTCCTTAAATATAAAATATTATAAAGCGTAATATATTATAGCAGAAATACTACCAGAAAGATGCGACATTCTTTTGAATATTTATTCGTTCAAGAAAAAAGCTACCCTTTTAAAAAGGATAGCTAAAGATTGAATATTTAATCTGCGCTGTTCGCTCAAGTATTTATAAAAAATCTCTTATTGCATACCTCTCTTTTTATTTTAACTTTTCTTCTGTTTCATGTAAATTTCCCCATAACTAACTTAATAGACGTATAGGGTACAGTTTGGTTGGGATATCTTCCTATCTCCATTCAGCAATGCCACTTTGTTTTTTGGAATTCAGGTCAAATAGAAAGTGATATTTTACAAATCTTATACACTTAAGGATTTTGTAAGGATCAAGTAAGAAAAACGAGAACTTTGTTTCGTATAGTCAAAATATAAAGTGAAGAAAGAGAGATTAGGAGTTACTAGAGCGATTACGACAAAACCAGAACTGTTGGTTTTAGATGAACATATCAATGGTTTAGACGTTGTTACAACAGAACCTTAATTTATCATACCTATTTTTCACCATCACATATTGGAGGTTAAAACATGAATAAAAAAAAGAAAATACAAAAATCAATACTTTCCTTTACCCTGCTCTTTTCTTTAGGCATTTCATCTTTTCCGCTTACAACAGCTATTCACGCAAATACACGTGAGGAACCATCTGTAGAAAAAAAACGAGTCTCTTTAACGGAGCGTACCTCATTATTTTTTGAATATCTCCAGCAAGATAAATATGTAGAGGCACTTCAGTTGACGTCTGCTGCTTTTCAATCCAAGTTTACAGCAAACACATTACAAAACTGGTGGACACAGAGTGGCTGGAGCGGTATAAAAAGCATGGGGCCCCCCGTGATAAAAGAACGAAACTTAGTCCATCAGACGGTGGAAATGCCAGCAGTTATCGAAGGAACTACCATAACGCTCCTCCTTAAATTTACACCTGGCGGGAAAGTAGATGAAATTGGAGAAAGGCCTCCCAAGGAATCATATACCATCCCGCATCCTAGCTATGATCAACCTGACTCTTATCAAGAACGTGAAATCGTCATCGGAAATTCCACCTATCCGTTACCAGCGACATTAACGGTTCCGAAACATAAGCCTGGTGAAAAGCTACCCGTAGTTGTTCTTGTTCATGGTGCTGGCATCCATGATCGCGATAGCACATATATGGGAACAAAAATCTTACGCGATCTTGCGGTGGGCCTTTCATCCAACGGAATTGCAGTGTTGCGCTATGAAAAACGTACCTTAGAACACGCATTAAAGATGAGTGCAGAACCTGTTACGTTAGACCGTGATACTACAGATGATGCCATATATGCAGCAAAATCAGCAGCGCAGCAGGAAGGCATTGATCCAAATAATATTTTCATTCTTGGACATAGTCTAGGAGCTGGCGCAATGCCACGTATACTAAGCAAATCACCTTCTTCACTTGTTAGAGGAAGTATCTTACTCGCACCACCTGCACGCCCCTTGACTGACATTGCCATTGATCAGAATCAATACCTAGGGGCGTCAAAGGAAGTAATCGATGAACTAAAAAGACAGTTCGCTTTTATCCAAGACCCTACGTTCAATCCTGAGCATCCTCCAACTGGCTACAATTTGGGATCGCCTCATTTTATGTATGATGTTTCTAGGTGGCGTCCTGTTGAAGAGGCAAGATCACGAAAAGAACCTTTACTGATTCTGCAAGGAGCACGCGATTATCAAGTAACAGTAAAAAATGAATATATAAAATGGCAGGAAGGGCTTTCAAACCGCAGGAATGTTCAGTTCAATGAATACCCAAAATTGAATCATTTCTTCACAGAGGGTGATGGGGAATTAAGTCTTCCTAGTGAATATGAAATCCCTGCTAATATTCCTAAATACGTAATTCAGGACATTATTAAATGGGTCAACGCGACAAAAGAATAAGAAACATCAAAATCCTTTAAATAATCATTATGATGTAAAGGATTTTTGAAACTAATGATTTTATCTAAATTCTTAACTTCTTTTTATTAATAAAAAGGTTCAGACACAAAAAAAGGATGTGGAGAAGACTTTCTCCACATCCTGAAAATACCTATCTTTGCAAACCTCGTTTATATCGACTTGCTTCAAATATAATACGCTCTTCATCTAACGTTTTACATTCGCCATTCCAAACGACATGTTTTCCGTTAATAATTACATCGCTTATATCTTTTCCACTAGCAGCATATACAAGATGCGATAATACTTCATCTGCTGGTTGTAAATGGGGCTTATTAGACGGATCAATTGTAATGAAATCAGCGCACTTTCCAACCTCAAGTGATCCTGTTTGTTTCATGCCGATTACTTCAGCCGCTCCTTTAGTTGCAAGTGTAAGAGCTGTTTCAACCGGTAACGCTGTTGCATCTTGGTGAATACCTTTTTGTAGTAAAGTCGCTATGCGCATTTCTTCAAACATATCTAAATTATTGTTAGATGCAACACTATCTGTTGCAATTCCTACTTTTATTCCTGCTTCTAACATCGCTTTTACATTCGCTATACCAGACCCTAGTTTTAAATTACTATTCGGATTATGAGCTACTCGAACGTCATGTTCCGCTAAAAATGCACGCTCATTGTCATCTAATACTACACCGTGTGCAATCACTGTTGGTCGTTTAAACAATCCGCAACTTGCCGCATATTCTACTGGACGTTTTCCGTACTGCGCTTCAATATCACGTACTTCACGCTCTGTTTCGGAAAGGTGAATATGAACCATCGTTTGATTTTCTACTGCAATACGTGCACACTCTTCTAACAGTTCTGTACTGCATGTATATGGACTATGCGGTGCAACCATCGTAGTTAACATACCACTTTCGTTATAGTAACGCTTCACATATTTCTCAGCTTCTTCAATTGCTTTCTTTTCATCCTCTTTCGTTCCGAAGCTAAATAAAGTTCTTGAAACAGCAGCTCGCATCCCGCTCCTTGATACCGTTTCCATAATTGCATCTTGATCTACTCCAATTGGATTAAACATATCAGAGAAAGATGTTGTACCACTTTTCACCATTTCAAGTAATCCTAATTCCGTACTAGCAACCGCAAGTTCTGGAGTAAATTGACTTTCAAGTGGCCAAATTCTTGTCTCAAGCCACGGCTGTAATAACATATCATCACCAATACCTCTTAAGAGACTCATTACAACGTGTGTATGTGTATTGACAAGCCCTGGTAAAACCCATTTTCCTTTCATGTCAATTACTTCATCTACTTCAAAATCATTAGCGAATTCTCCGCTCTTCACATCTATAATTTGATCATTTTCTACAATGATATATCCATTTTCTATCACTTCATTTTGTTCATTCATCGTTACGATTGTAGCGTTTACATAAGTTGTTTTCAAAAGTATTTCCCCTTTCAACTCTATGAAGTCCCCTTTAATAAGTTACCACCATTATAGTAACTTATTAAAGATTAAGAGTCAAAAGATAATTTCAATTCTTTCGTTATCTTTTTCTTCAACATGCAATATTGTTTTTCATTTGTATCTGCAAATGCTTCTTCTCGATTTGATTCTATATCCATATAATTCAGTTTTTCATTAAATTGAGCCTCTGTAAAATCAAACCTCTGTCCATCTATAAAGTTATAAAAGTGCCACGCCTCTCTTACTTTTGTCTTTTTAATCTCTCCTCCGTATATGTCTTGAACGACCAAAGCCATTACACCACACTGTCCCTTTGCTGGATTCTCAGTCGTCCACTTTGAACTTGTTTCAATGGACCACGATCTTATTAATGCTTCATATATTCTTTTTTCCTTTACATCATCCACTCTAATCTTCCCCTACTATTAATAGTTTTACACATCATATTTCAAAAGAGGCAGTAAACGATCCTTAAAGACCGTTGATGGTGTCTCTCCGATTAACTGTGCGCCCATTTTCAAGTAATATCCTTTTGCATTCGGATCACTATCAATCGTAAAACTTTTTAAGCCTAGTTCATTTGCTTTTTCTATTACATACTTCCACATTATTTTCCCGTAGCCTTTCCCTTTGTAACGAGGATGAATGTACAGGAAATCGAGAGCTTTATCATTACGTAAAAATGAGAAAAATCCAATCTTCGTATTATCGTTTTCAAAAATATATACAAAATTATTATTTATATACTCTTCTGTAATAGTTAAATCTTCCTTACAGGCAATTATGAATTCTTCACTATAATCCCACGTCGCTTTTGATTGTAGTGCGAGTTCACTTAATTCATTTGCTTCACTTAATAACGCTTCTCTTATCTTCATGATTCTTTCTCCTCACCTTCGATATGTAAACTATTAAAATGATTCGAAAAGTAATTAAAAAACCCTCTTATTTTCATAAATCTTTATTATAATCAGTACGGCCTGTAACAATGTATTTAAAGAAAAAACGCCATCTTTGAAAGTTGGCGTTTTCTTCTTCTAAAATTTTTTCAAACTCAATCTTTCGTTTTACTATTTCTAACGATAAACACCTATACAGTTTCTACTACCGCCTCAAGCATTGTTCCATTTTTAGCATAATTCGTATGCCAAGAAAAAGCTTTTTCTAAAACATGAGGAGTTTGTCCACCTCTCGTTTTAGCTTCTTCGTAATAAGCTCTTAGCTGATCACGATACATTGGATGTGCGCAATTCTCGATAATTAATTCCACTCTTTCTCTTGGGGCCAGTCCTCTTAGATCAACATACCCTTGTTCAGTGACGATAACATCTACATCGTGTTCCGTATGGTCCACATGTGAAACAAAAGGAACGATACTTGAAATGTTGCCACCTTTCGCAATCGATTTCGTAACAAAGATAGCTAGGCGAGCATTTCTCGCAAAATCACCAGAACCACCGATACCATTCATCATTTTTGTGCCTAAAACGTGAGTAGAGTTCACATTTCCGTATATATCTAATTCTAAAGCAGTATTAATCGAGATTAATCCGAGGCGACGAATGATTTCAGGATGATTAGAAATCTCTTGCGGGCGCATCATTAATTTGTCACGATATTTTTCAAAGTTGGAAAATACTTTTTGCATTTTCTCCTCAGAGAGTGTGATTGAACAGCATGAAGCAAAATTGACTTTTCCAGCATCCATAAGATCAAAGACCGCATCTTGTAAAACTTCAGAATACACTTCTAAATCTTCAAACTCCGAATCTAACATTCCATGAAGAACAGCATTAGCCACTGAGCCAATTCCTGATTGTAATGGTGCTAAACGATTTGTTAATCGGCCTACTTCGACTTCTTTTCGAAGGAACTCTATTAAATGCTGTGCCATAATAACAGTTTCTTCATCCGGAGGAACAATTGTCGATGGTGAGTCTAATTGGTTCGTAAACACAATCCCTTTCACCTTTTCAACATCGATTGGAATGCCAATCGTTCCAATTCGATCATCCGTTTTCACAATTGGAATTGGAAGTCTTTCTCCTTGTTTACCTGGTTCATATAAATCATGCAGTCCTTCTAACTGCGTGGATTGAGCCATATTCATTTCAATAATAATGGACTTAGCATTTAAAGAAAACGCTAAAGAATTTCCTATTGAAGTTGTTGGAATAATCATGCCATCTTCAGTAATCGCAACCGCTTCCAAAATAGCAAAATCTACATCCATAACGTCAGCGCGAAGTAACTCTGATGTATGAGATAAGTGCTGGTCCACAAATAAAAAATCTCCGTTATTGATTCCTTTTCGCATAGTCGCATCAGCTTGGAAAGGCAATCTTTTCCCTAAAATTCCTGCTTCCGCAAATAATTTATCTACATCAGAACCTAAAGAGGCACCAGTATAAACATTTACTTTAAAAGATGTATCATTCTTAACTCGGTTTACAAGCGCAAATGGGACTGCTTTTACATCACCTGCACGTGTAAACCCACTTAAGCCTAAAGTCATTCCACTTTCAATCCATGAAGCTGCTTCTTCAGGTGTAACTACGCGATCTTTCAGACGTTCATCCCTAATTCTATCCAAATTATTCTCCATATGTAATCCCTCTCCCTATGAATATTCATAATTATTTTACACTTTAACATTATCTAAATAGGGATTTCAGTATACAATGGCAAAAATTCAGACAAAACAGCGAATCTAGTCTCTAAAGCAGAATAATTTAGAATCCTAGAAGTTTACGAAAATAACTAGCGTATGATTGACTAACTGGAACCCTCTCTCCATTATCCATAGAAAGTAAAAAAGTAGAATGCGTATCAGGATAAATCGCTTGAATATGATTCACATTTACAATAAAGGAACGGTGGCATCTAATAAATGAATCTTTCGGAAGTAAGTATTCGAATTCTTGTAACGAGTATTTATGTGTCCCTGTTAACTCTTCTGCATTTACATACGTCTTTTTATCTTTCGCCTCTAAATACATGACTTTTGAAAAAGGAACCGGAATCCAGCCGTCCGTTGTTTTTAAAGTAACGACTGATTTTCCGTCCGTTAAAGCTGGATAAATGGCTGTCACGCACCCTTCAAGCTTTCCATTGTTTGAGAATGGTACGGCCATACCATGATAAGGAATACCAAAAACATCCCGATTCATAAACTCAGAGGTTTTTTGGTTTGTCACCATTGCTTTATGAGCAATCGTTCCTTCCTTTATAGGATCACCGACACTAATCTTTAAATCAATTCGTTTACTTGGCCGATAGTATATATATTCTTTCGTATTCGATACAGCAATTGAAATTTCATCTGAAAATAATTCCCCAACAACATCTAATAGTAAACCTAATGTTTTATCTTCCATTCTATTAACACCTCATTCACTATTATACTACTATTATGAATGGCCTCTGTTGCTTTATAAAAAGTTTGATTATTAATTTTATACATTTATCTCCTCATTTGCACAAGGCTTTCTATTTATTTAATTATATAGAATATAACCTACCTTCAAATATGTAAAAATGACATGAACACTACATCAGTAAATACTTGCAACACCTACAAACAAAAAGTCCAAACTATAAACAGTCTGGACTTAGCTTTCATTCTCATTTATTATGTTCTTCTAACCACGAAATCAAATCTTGAAATACTTCTTCTCTATTCACTTCATGGAACATTTCATGTCTTCCATTTTCATATAGACGCAGCGTTACATCTTTTACGCCACATTTTTTATAATTTTCATATACTTCTTTTACACCTTTTCCCATATCTCCAACAGGATCACAATCTCCTGAAAAAATATGTATTGGAAGGTTTTGCGGTGTTTTCTTAAACTCTTCTAGTTTATTTACTTCTAACACACCAGAAAATAATTCTCGATAAAAACTAGTCGTACAAATGAATCCACATAATGGATCCGCAATATATTTATCTACTTGACTGTTATCTGAAGATAACCAATCAAATTTTGTGCGATTTGGTTTAAAGTGCGAATTGAAATTTCCGAAAGATAAAAAGTTTAGCATCGGACTTTTCGTTTTTGCCCCGCGTAATTTCATCTCAATTGTCGCTACTTTATGACCAATGACTCCTAAGAACCCTGGGTTTCCACCAGTTCCTGAAATAAGGAATCCATCATATAGTTCGCCTCTAAGTTGCACAGCTCGTCTTGATAGGAAAGATCCCATACTATGGCCAAGTAAAAATAATGGACATGACTGCTCTTCTTTTATCATTTCCGAAACAAAGATCACATCAGACACAACCTGATTCCACCCTATATCCGGTTCAAAATGACCATAGTCTTCTTCTCTTTTTACTGTTTTCCCATGGCCTTTATGATCATGCGCATAAACACCATACCCTGCTTCTAATAAAGCATCAATAAAATCTGTATAAACACCTGCATGTTCTGTCATACCATGTGCAATTTGAATAATCCCTTTCGGTTCACATTCTGGTAACCACTTGCGTAAATAAATTTCTGATTCATCCAATGCCGTAACGAAACTTTCCTGTACGTTCATTTCGTCAGCCCCCAACTCTATTATGTATCTCAAAAATGAATATCTATTCATTATTCTTATTATGTATTATATGCAATTGCTTTCATTATGACAAATGCCTACCTTTTCCGATTAGCTGTCAAACTATTTATGTTGACGAAACGTCTATAAAACCATATAGTTACTTACATAAAGTAACTATATGGTTTTAGGAGGTTTTTACTATGATGCCATCACTATTTTTAGCACATGGTTCACCAATGCTCGCTATTCAAGATACAGATTATACAAGTTTTTTAAAAACACTTGGAGAAACATATAAACCGAAAGCAATTGTTATTTTCACTGCTCACTGGGAAAGTGAAGTATTAACGATTTCCTCATCAGATAACGAATATGAAACAATTTATGATTTTGGAGGTTTTCCTCCAGAGTTATATGAAATTAAATATCGTGCAAAAGGTTCTTCTAGCATTGCATCCATGTTAGAAACAAAATTTAAAAACAAAGGTATTCCAGTTCATCATAATATGACGAGAGGTTTAGATCACGGCTCATGGACACTATTGCACCGTATGTATCCAGAAGCAAATATTCCTGTCATACAAATATCAGTAAATCCATTCCTTTCTGCAAAAGAACAATTTAAGATTGGAGAAGCATTAAAAGGACTTGGACAAGAAGATATTTTAGTAATCGGTAGCGGTGTTACCGTTCATAACTTACGAGCACTGAAATGGAATCAAACTACACCCGAACAATGGGCAATTGAATTTGATGATTGGATTATAAAACATATGCAGACTAACGATAAAGATGCGTTGTCTAATTGGGAAAACAATGCGCCTCATGCACAATTAGCAGTACCAAGAGCAGAGCATTTTGTTCCTTTATTTATCGCTATGGGAAGTGGTGAAAATAGCGGTGAAGTCATTCACCGTAGTTACGAGCTTGGTACATTAAGTTATCTTTGTCTCCAATTTTAAAGAAAAAAGGATGAAGCAATCATTGCTTCATCCTTTTTTCTTTCACTTAGTTAACTAACTTCCAAATGTCGTTTCTCTGATACCTCTTCGTTCTTATTATGAAAATAAACCCAAATACACGCAATAAACAATAGTGATGATGTAGAGAAGAAAACATATTGAAACCCTGCATGTGCTGCAATTTGTCCACCAAGTACTGGTCCAATCATATTTCCTAAAAACTGAAACGATTGATTATATCCAAATATTCGTCCCGTTACATGAGTTGGTGTATGTTGTTTTAGTAGAGTTTGTACGGAAGGTAATAATCCTGCTTGTGCAATACCTAATAAAAATCTAAGAATTAATAGTTGCCAAGCTGAGGTTACAAATGCTTGCGGGATAAAAATAATTCCTGCAGCAAACAACGCTACAACTAACGTTTTTTGAGGACCGATATGATCTGATAATCGTCCTAATCTTGGTGCTGCCAAAATAACAGCTAATCCTGTCGCTGACATAACGGCGCCTGCAATTGTTTCAATATGCGCTGTTTGAGGACCAACTAAATTTTTCACGTACAATGTAACAATTGGCTGAACAGACATATTAGCAAGTTGAATAATAAATGTTGTTACAAACAAACTAATAATCAAATGTTTAGCTGGAACCATCGTCCATACTTTTTTCGTTTGTACTTTTTTTGCTTGAGCAGAGTGATTTTCTTCATGTAGAAAGAAAAAAACGATGAGAAAGGAAAGGAATAAAAAAGCTCCTGTAACAAGAAAAACATGACGCATTCCAATTAACTCAGATAAATAACCTCCAAGTAACGGTCCAAGTAAAGAACCGCTCACGCCACCAGTTGAAATTGTGGAGATCGCCCAACCTGAATGCTCTTGCGGAGTTTCTGCTGCAATAAATGTCATTGCTGTTGAAAGGAAACCAGATACTGCTCCCATCAAAAATCTTAGTGCGACTAGTTGATATACATCCGTTACAAACCCCATAAGCGTCATAATAATCGCCATACCAAGGCTAGCACGAATTAGCATCAATTTCCGTCCATGTATATCACCAAGCTTTCCCCATATTGGTGATACGATCGCACCCATTAAAAATGTTACACCAAATGCAAGTCCCGACCACTGTGCAATACTAGAAGTGCCAGTCACCCCTAATTCCTCAATATAAAAAGATAAAAAAGGAATTACTAAACTCATACCGGCTGCAGTGGTAAAACAACCTAGCCAACAAATCATTAAATTTCGTTTCCAGCTGGCCATTTTCACACCTTCTTTCTTTAGATACCCATTCTACACCCTTTCTTATAAAAAGTTTAGTAATTTGCTTTATTTGTAAGATTTACTACAAAACCCGCTATTTTCTAATAAAAATCACTACATTCCCACATTTTTTTCATAATAAAACCAACTCCACCTAAATGAAGTTGGTTAATAATCCATGATCGGTATTAAACGTGCATTACAACATCTCTCATAAAACTCAATTGGGCCCGCTTGCCCAATAATTGCATATTCATAACCCTCTTGCTTCATACTATGTAGACTACAATGTAACAATTGCTTCCCTACACCTTTCACACGATTTTGTTTCGCCGTGCCCATTGGACCAAACAATCCTTTCTTTCCTCTCACTACGTCATAACAAGCGAAACCTACTATCACTTCTTCTTGCTCTGCTATATAAATAGGTAAGTTTTCTTTATATGTACGAAATCCATACTCTATCGAATGTAACCACCGTTCACCAAATTCTGCTTCAACAAAAATTGCTAATTGTTCAAAATCAGAAGCGTTAGCCTTTCTAACAGTACAAGTTAAATCATTATAAATAGGAACAAAACTTTTTAAATCGACTGCTAAATCTCTTGGCTCAGCTATAATACGTAATATATCTCTTTGCATCTGTGCATTTTCAATAACTGGATTTACACGAAATAATGCATATATAACATGTCCTTCATTAATTATTACTTGCTGAAAACGTTCCATACGTTTTTTCGCTATTTGTAAAATTTCTAGCGTCTTATGGGATAATTTATATTGTCCTATTTTTTTATAATCTTGATCCGTTAAATCATATTGTTTTCGTAATGAAAATTTTTCTGAAAAATCCGTACCCATATTACGGAACAAATACATATACAACTCGCCACAAACGCCAGTACCTTCTTTACACATGCCAATAAATAAATGAACTGGTTGAATGATATTACATTCTGCCTCTTCTGCTGCAATCTCCAATATGTTATGCACACGTTTTGTAAATTGAAACTCCTCCATATGTATTTCCATCCTCTACTAATTTACTAACAAACCGTAACCATAAATAATTGAAACAATTACACCCACTACCAATATACCTGGAAGTAAATTTGCCACCTTGATTTTAATAATACTAAGCAAGTTCAATCCAATAGCGGCTATCATAATACCACCTGTAGCTGTCATTTCTACTATAAATTGATTCATTAATTCCTTCGGGACCAAACTATTAATTTGTGTTGCAAAAATTGCAATACCACCCTCATATAAAATAACGGGAATCGCTGAAAATACTACGCCAATTCCTAAAGTTGTCGTTAATATAATAGAAATGAATCCATCGATAATTGCCTTTGTAAATAAAATATCATGATTTCCGCGAATTCCACTGTCGAGTGCACCAAGTATCCCCATCGCGCCAATTGCAAATATTAAAGTAGCTGTTACAAAACCTTCTGATATGCTCCCTTTCCCTTTCGATCCAACTTTATTTTCTAGCCAATCTCCTAACTGTTTTAACTTTCCCTCTAATTGTAACCATTCCCCGATGACGGTACCAATTACTAAACTTAGTATGACAACAAGAAAATTTTCACTTTTCAATGCCATTTGAAGTCCAAGTACAGTAACCGCTAAACCGATTGCATGCATAATTGTTCCCTTCATACTTTCTGGTATTCTACTAAATAATTTACCTAGTAAAGTACCAAATATAATGCAAATCCCATTTACAACTGCTCCTAATATAACCATTTCTCATTCTTCACCCTTCGAATTCTTTATTTCTATATTTTGGTTTATTCATTGATTTACAGGTTATCTATATGTTAACTTAATATTGAGAATATTAACAAATGTTTTTTCAATACATAAACCGCATTTTTTATATCTGTACATAAACCAATTACTTTTTATAGACTCATTGCTAATTTAATTGCGGGATAAACTCAAAAGGGAAGGTATTTATGAAAACTTTACTAAAACGATTTTTGTTAATAGCCTTTTGCATTACGCCAATTGTTGTATTAATTAACCACTCTTTTACTTCAAAAGCGAAAGACAAACCCGATTTCCAAAACAAATCTAGCAAAACTGCTTCAACGAGAGAAAAGAAAATAGAAGACCCAGAAATTACCCTCACCTTTTCTGGTGATACAATGTTCGATTGGCAATTACGTCCGGTAATCGAAAAAAACGGGGCTGATTATCCATTCCAGCATGTAAAAGAAGAAATAACAAAAGCTGATATTTCTTTCGTTAATTTAGAGTCTGCATTTACAACGAGAGAAAAAAAAGCTCCTGGACAACTGTTTTGGATTAAAAGTGATCCATCCACGCTTCAAGCTATAAAAAACACCGGTTATGACATCGTAAATATCGGGAATAATCATACACTTGATTACGGACAAGAGGGATTACTAGATACAATCTCTTACGTAGAAAAATCAAAGTTCCCTTACATTGGAGCCGGAAAAAATGCAAAAGACGCATATACTGCACGAGAAATGACTGTAAAAGGAAAAAAATTCAAATTCCTGTCATTCGTCCGATTTATGCCTGATTTCACTTGGGTAGCTGATGACAATAAACCTGGCGTTGCGAACGGGTATGATTTAAATCTTGTAACAAAAACAATTAAAGAGCAAAAGAAAGATGCAGACTATTTAATTGTCTATATGCATTGGGGTGTCGAAAAATCAAATCGTCCGGTAGATTATCAAAAACAATATGTAAATAAAATGGTTACAGCAGGAGCCGACGCGATTGTCGGAAGTCATCCACATTGGTTACAAGGGTTTGAATATTATAATAATGTTCCTGTCGCTTACTCATTAGGAAACTTTTTATTCCCAAGTTATGCGAACGGAAAAAGTGCTGAAACTGGTGTATTAACTTTAACTTTTAAAGGAAAGGATGTCCAAATGTCATTCAATCCTTATATCATCCGTAACAACCAAGTTTCCCCTGTGAATGAGGAGGAAAAGAGAAAAGCTCTCCAATACTTACAAACAATTTCAACTGATGTAGAAATTGATGATACAGGGAAAATAATAAATAAACGCAACTAAACAGTACAAGATCCATTTCTCTGTAACATACATTAGAGAATAGGTGATGAATATGCTAAAAGACTTATTAGAAAATATAAATCTCTTAGAAAATATCTATAAAATCTCTATAGCAATTCTGCTTTTATGTTCCTTTTATTCTGTGAGACTATTAAAAAAAATAAAGCGAGAGAGAAACCTTTCTCCCTTTGAATTTACTATGTATATAATCATTCGGATTGCCATATTCTTTTGGTTAGCTAGCTTTATTCTTCTTGAATATGGCAATTATTTAGTTTAATTGTAAAAAAGATAGAACAAGCAGCATTTCCCTTGCTTGTATCTATCTTTTTTATTTGGATGCCAACCCTTTCCTTATATTAAATAAGCAAATCAAACAAAACAGGATTTTTATTAAGCTCCATAAATTGAATATTATTTTCTTTAAAACGAGTAATTAATTGCTCATAATCTTCTTTATGTTTTAACTCTACTCCGACTAATGCTGGACCATTTTCTTTATTATGTTTCTTAATATACTCAAAGCGAGTAATATCATCTTCTGGCCCTAATCCTTTATCAAGAAATTCTCTTAACGCACCTGAACGCTGTGGGAATTCAATGATGAAATAATGCTTTAATCCTTCATAAATGAGAGATCGTTCTTTCATTTCTTGCATTCTATCAATATCATTATTTCCACCACTTAGCGTACAAACAACTGTTTTACCTTTTATTTCATCTCTGTATAAATCAAGCGCTGCAATAGAGAGTGCACCAGCTGGTTCAGCTACAATCGCATTTTTCTTATACAGTTCTAAAATCGTCGTACAAACCTTTCCTTCTGGTACTAAAACAATGTCATCAATTACATCTTTACAAGTTTCAAATGTTAACTTTCCTACCTTTTTAACCGCTGCCCCATCAACAAAACTATCTATTTTCTCCAATGCGACATTATCATTTTGAAGAAAAGCCTCTTTCATAGATGCAGCTCCCATTGGCTCTACCCCAATGACCTGTGTAGCAGGACTAACACCTTTCACATATGTACCAACACCTGATGCTAATCCACCACCACCAATTGCTGTAAAGATATAATCAACCGGTTTCTCCATATCATGCATAATTTCAACTGCCACTGTCCCTTGACCAGCAACTACGTACGGATCATCAAACGGATGAACAAATGTCATTCTATTTTCTTCACAATAACGCTGTGCTTCTTGGAAAGAGCTATCAAATGTATCACCAACTAATACAATTTCCGCAAAATCACCACCGAAAAATTGTACTTGTGACACTTTTTGTTTAGGTGTCGTCGTCGGCATGAAAATTTTTGACGGAATCTTCAATAAATTACACGTATAAGCTACTCCTTGCGCATGATTACCAGCACTTGCACAAACAACACCGTTTTGTAATTGTACTTTCGGTAAACTTTGAATTAGATTATACGCACCACGAATTTTGAAAGAGCGAATTAATTGTAAGTCTTCTCGTTTTACATAAACGTCACAATCATATTTCTCAGATAAAACTGTATCACGTTGTAACGGTGTTTTAATAACGATATCCTTCATGCAATTATGAGCCATTAAGATATCTTCAATTTTCACTCTCTCCTTTACCTTTTGCACCATTTCATATCATCCTTATCTCTTTTATATTGGCTCAATCAAAATTTGGGACTTTTAGGACTGCACCTGTATTCGCCGACGTTACCATCTGTGCGTAGCGCCCAAGCCATCCCGTTTTCACTTTCGGTTCTGGTCGTTTCCATTCTTTTTTACGCTTATCTAATTCTTCATCACTAATTCTTACTTCTAACAACCTTTCCTCAACATCGATACAAACGATATCCCCTTGTTCAAGAAGTGCAATCGTTCCGCCCGCAGCTGCTTCTGGCGAAATATGCCCTACTGAAATACCACGTGAAGCACCAGAGAAACGACCATCGGTTAACAACGCAACATCTGCACCTAATCCCATGCCAGCAATCGCTGACGTTGGTGCTAACATTTCCGGCATACCAGGACCGCCTCTTGGTCCTTCATAACGAATAACAACTACATCTCCTTTTTTAACCTTCCCAAGCATAATGCCGGCAAGCGCCTCATCTTGTGAATTAAAAATAACACAAGGTCCTTCAAATCGTTTTACTTCAGTTGCCCCGCTTTTAATAACTGCTCCATCTTTCGCAAGGTTTCCTTTTAATATACGTAATCCACCTTCTTCACTATGAGGATTTTCAAGAGAATGAATCACTTCCTTATCTTTAATCTCTGCATGAGCAATGTTCTCTCTTAACGTCTGCCCCGTAGCAGTAATACGATCTAAATGAAGTACCCCTTCTTTTCGGCTCATCTCTTTCAAAATTGCACTAATCCCGCCCGCGCGATCAATATCTTCCATATGCCAATTAGAAGCAGGGCTTACTTTACATAAATGTGGTACACGCCTTGAAACAGCATCAATACGGCTCATATCATAATCTAGTCCTGCCTCATGTGCGAGTGCTAATGTATGTAACACTGTATTTGTTGAACCGCCCATCGCCATATCAAGCGCGAACGCATCATCAATTGCTTCTTCTGTTACGATGTCTCTCGGTTTAATATCTCTTTCAATTAAAATCTTTAATTTCTCTGCTGCTTGTTTAATTAATTCCTCACGTCTTGGATCAATAGCTAAAATACTACCGTTACCAGGAAGAGCTAAGCCTAATACTTCACATAAACAGTTCATAGAGTTCGCTGTAAACATACCGGAACAAGAACCACAAGATGGACAACCATGATCTTCAATATCCTTTAATTCTTCTTCTGAAATTTTCCCAGATTGATACGCTCCTACTCCTTCGAAAACAGAACTTAAATCGACAACTTCTCCTTTAGATGTTTTTCCTGCTGCCATCGGGCCGCCCGAAACAAACACAGTCGGAATATTAATACGTAGTGCAGCCATCATCATACCAGGTGTGATTTTGTCACAGTTTGGAATACAAATCATGCCATCAAACCAGTGTGCATTTACAACCGTTTCTACTGAATCTGCAATGATTTCTCGACTCGGAAGCGAATAGCGCATACCGATATGCCCCATCGCAATACCGTCATCTACTCCAATTGTATTAAATTCAAATGGAACCATGCCTGCTGCACGTACTGCTTCTTTAACAAGTTTCCCAAACTCATTTAAGTGCTTATGACCTGGAATAATTTCAATAAAAGAATTACAAATAGCTATAAACGGTTTATCAAAATCTTCATCTTTCAAACCAGTTGCTTTTAATAAACTACGATGCGGCGCTTTATCAAAACCTTTTTTAATCATGTCACTTCTCATCTTGTCAAATCCCCTCTTACGTATTTTTCACTTACAATCTATTACTCTATTTCTTTACTAATTCTTTCGGTGCATGAATCCAGCTCATCATTTCACGAAGCTCTGCTCCTACTTTTTCTAACTGATGATTTTGCTCTGCTTTTTTCATCGCATTATACGTTGGACGCCCAGCTTGGTTTTCTAAAATCCATTTCTTCGCGAATTCACCTTGCTGAATTTCTGTAAGTACTCGTTTCATTTCTTTCTTCGTTTCATCTGTAACAATTCTCGATCCTGTTACATAATCTCCGAACTCTGCCGTATCGGAAATAGAATGGCGCATGTTCGTTAAACCACCTTCGTACATTAAATCAACAATTAACTTTAATTCATGTAAACATTCGAAGTATGCAATTTCAGGACGATATCCGCCTTCTGTTAACGTTTCAAAACCAGCTTTCACAAGTGCAGTTACACCTCCGCAAAGTACCGCTTGCTCACCAAACAAATCCGTCTCTGTTTCTTCTTGGAATGTCGTTTCAATTACACCTGCACGTGTACACCCTACACCTTTTGCATACGCAAGTGCTACATGTAAAGCTGTGCCTGTTGCATCTTGATGCACTGCGACTAATGCTGGAACACCATTTCCTTCTTGAAATACACGGCGAACGAGATGACCTGGACTTTTTGGCGCAACCATCGCTACATCTACGTAACTTGGCGGATTAATTTGGCCGAAGTGAATGTTAAATCCATGTGAGAAAAGTAACATTTGTCCTTCACGAAGATTCTCTTCTACCTCTGCTTTATACACATGAGCTTGCTGTTCATCTGGCAGTAACATTTGTACAACTTGTGCGGTTCGAACCGCTTCTGAAACAGACATTACTTCAAATCCATCCGCTTTCGCTACTTCATACGACTTACCAGGACGAACACCAACTACAACTTCTACACCAGAATCACGTAAATTTTGCGCTTGTGCATGACCTTGTGATCCATAGCCAACTACTGCAACAGTTTTCCCTTGTAGTAAATCTACATTTGCATCTTTCTCATAATACGTTTTCATATTCCATACACTCCTTATAATTTGTTTACTTGCAGTACATTGATTAACTTTTTCAACTGACCGACGAGTAATGTTGCTTCTTGTTCTGTACAAACTGCCGTTAACTCCATTTCACTTTCATTTAAATTTAATGAAGAAATATAATAACCACGCCGAGCAAAAATTCCACTTATGCGTAATAAGACATTTGGATCGTTATCGATAACTAATGAAAAAGTATGACTCATTCTTCCCACCTCTTCATAATCATTTCGTTATTCCCTTTATTTGGTGGAACCATCGGAAATACGTTTTCACCTTCTTCTACACAAAAATCAACTACGACAGGTCCTTCATGAGCAAATGCTTCTAACATCACTTGTTTCGCCTCAGTTGAATTTGTCGCTCTTAACCCTTTCACTCCATAAGCTTCTGCCACTTTCACAAAATCTGGCGATCCAATTTTCGACTCTGATAATCGATTTTCATAAAACATTTCTTGCCATTGCCTTACCATCCCTAAAAATTTATTGTTTATAATAAATACTTTTACAGGGATGTTATTTTCAGCAATTGTTTGTAGTTCTTGAATATTCATTTGAAAAGAAGCATCACCTGCAATACAAATAACGAGTTCTTCTTCTTTTGCAAGCTGAGCACCAACTGCCGCCGGGAAGCCAAATCCCATCGTTCCTAATCCACCTGATGTTAGAAAAGTCCGCGGGTTTTTCGCTTTATAAAAATGCGCAGCCCACATTTGATGCTGTCCTACTTCTGTCGTAACAATCGCTTCACCATTCGTTAATTCACTTACTAAGCTAATAACATGCTGTGGTTTTAACTCACTTTCTTTTTGAATATAGGAAAGAGGGTATTCCGCTTTCCATTCCTCGGTTTTCGTAATCCATTCATCTGTCTGTGTACAAATCGGCATATGTAACAACATGTGTAACGCTTTTTTCACATCTCCAACAACTGGATATTCCACAGTTACATTTTTATGAAACTCCGAAGGATCTATATCAATATGTACCTTTTTCGAATGCGGAGAAAAGAGTTCTAATTTTCCTGTTACACGGTCATCAAAACGAACACCTAAAGCAAGTAATAAGTCACATTCTGTTACTGCCATGTTTGCAGCATACGTTCCATGCATACCGAGCATTCCTAAAAATAATGAATCTCCCGGCGGATACGCACCTAGTCCCATTAAAGTTGACACGACTGGAATACGATTTTCTCTTGCAAATTTGATCAGTTCATCAGATCCATCTGAATGAATGACACCTCCTCCAATATAAAGAAGTGGACGTTTTGCTTTTGAAATTTCTTTCGCTACCTCTCTAAGTTTCATGCTGTCTGGTACGAGTTCTGGTTTGTACCCCGGAATATCAACTTCTTCATTAAAGAAACTGGTGACTTTTGCATTTTGAACATCTTTTGGAATATCGATTAATACTGGTCCCGGTCGTCCGCTTTTGGCGATGTAAAAAGCTTCTTGCACAATTCGTGATACATGATTTACATCACGAACTTGGTAATTATGCTTCGTAACAGGTACTGTAATTCCGACAACATCCGCTTCTTGAAATCCATCTTTACCAATTAAAGGCGTTGCAACTTGCCCTGTAATGACAACTAAAGGAATCGAATCCATATAAGCATCTGCTAAGCCCGTAACTAGATTTGTCGCCCCTGGGCCAGAGGTAGCAAAGACTACCCCGACCTTTCCAGAAGCTCTCGCATATCCTTCTGCCGCATGAATAGCAGCTTGTTCATGACGAGTTAAAATGTGCTTTAAACCACTTCCGTATAACGCATCGTACACTGGCAAAATCGCTCCGCCCGGATAACCGAAAACAGTCGTTACGCCTAAATTCTTCAAGCATTGAATAACGTGTCCAGCTCCTGTCACATCTTCACACTGTAATTTCTCATATGTTGTATACTGTTGCTCCATTTTAATTAACTCCTCTCCCTACCTACAGTAAGCTTTCCGCCAATCCTGGAACACGTACTCCTCTTTCCCTCGTTAACTTTTTAAATTCCTCTGTCAATTGTTTCGTTACACTTCCTGGTTTCCCATCTCCAATTTCTCTTGAATCAACTTTTACAACAGGAATTAATTCTGCTGCCGTTCCCGTTAAAAATACTTCATCTGCTACATATACGTCATGGCGAGTAAATGGCCTTTCCTCACATGGAATATGAAGTCGCTCACATAGCTCAATAACACTATTTCTTGTAATACCTTCTAATGCTCCTAAATAGGATGGCGGGGTTAATACTTTTCCATCTTTCACAACGAAAACATTATCTCCAGATCCTTCACAAACATATCCTTGTTGATTTAACATAAGAGCCTCTAGCACTCCTGCTTGTGCCGCTTCAATTTTTACAAGTACGTTATTTAAGTAGTTCATTGACTTAATACGTGGGTCTAAAGCATCTGGCGTATTACGTCTTGATGCAACAGATACAACGCTTAATCCATTATCGTAAAATTCCTGTGGGAATAACTTTAATTGTTCTGCAATGATAATAACGCTCGGTTTCACACAACTTCTCGGATCGAGCCCTAAGTCCCCTTTTCCTCTTGAAACAATTAACCGAATATAAGCATCTGCATACTCATTTTTTTGAAGTGTCTGTAGAACTGCTTCTTCCATTTCGTCAACCGTCAGCGGGATTGTAAGTAAAATAGATTTTGCCGATTCATATAATCGTTTTACATGTTCTTTTAAACAAAATACATTTCCACCGTAACTACGAATCCCTTCAAATACACCGTCTCCGTATAAAAAACCATGATCATATACTGAAACAACTGCCTTTTCTTTTTCTACAAATTCCCCATTCATATAAATGTACTGATTTCCCATCTCACATCGCTCCTCTTTTTTTCTCTCTATTTTTGCAATCTATTTCTATATCGATTGCTGAGATGAGTATTTTTTAACAGAATATTCAGTATATAATTCTTAAAAATATACTCGTCTCAACAATCGATTACATACATACTTGTAGCAATCCATTGCTGAGACGAGGGAATCGTGGTACCACTCAGCTTCCTTACACTTCTCACGAAATATAAGCTCTGCAAGTCCAATTAGACTTTTGTTTTTCTATCGGAAACAACTCCGCTACTTTTTACTAGTTTTCAAAAGTAGTGCTCCGAGGTGATCTTCAATGATGACATTGTTACCACCCTCACAGCATCTGGGTAGCTCTCTGAAACAATTTTTATCATTTACTCTCCTCTTCTACGCATTCTCTTATTTTTAAAAATAAAAACTCTCGCCTCAGCAATCAACTACTACAATTTAGTAGCTTTGATTGCTGAGGCGAGAGTTTCGCGTTACCACTCAGCTTCCTTATACTTCTCACGAAATATAAGCTCTGTAGGTCCAATTAGACCCCCGTCCTTTTACCGGAGACGATGCCGTCGCCCTCTACTCAGTTTCCCTTTCGCAAGCGATGCTCCGAGGTGATCTTCAATGACTCGATTGTTACTACTCTCACAGCCTTGGAGTAGCTCTCTGAAACGATCATAATCATCTACTTTCCTCTTCTTTGCATATACAACATATAAAGTTAGAAAATTCTTAATTAACTTTCATTTGTTAAACGTATTATAGGACGTTGTTCTTTTCATTGTCAACATGTTTTTTTGATTTTTTTTAATACTACATATATTTTCGAATCTTTTTTATTGCGCAATAAAACTTTTTATATAATACTATATAAAACATATATATTTAGGAGGATTACAACAATGTCCGAAAAAACATACGAACTCGCAACCTTCGCAGGCGGTTGCTTTTGGTGCATGGTAAAGCCGTTTGATGAACTTCCTGGTATTCATAAAGTACTTTCTGGCTATGCAGGTGGTCATGTAGAAAACCCAACATATGAACAAGTAAAAGCGGGTACATCTGGTCATTTAGAAGTTGTACAAATTACATTTGATCCTTCTATTTTCCCATATGAAAAATTACTGGATTTATATTGGCCGCAAATCGATCCAACTGATGATGGCGGACAATTTTTTGACCGTGGTCCATCTTATCGCACCGCTATTTTTTATCATACCGAAACGCAAAAAGAACTTGCTGAAAAATCAAAACAAACTCTTGCGGAAAGCGGTATGTTTAAAGAGCCAATCGTAACTGAAATTCGCCCGGCTGCACCTTTTTATGAGGCTGAAGAATACCATCAACATTTCTATAAAAAAAATCCAGAGAAATATGCTACTGAGCAAAAAGAATCTGGCCGTGCAGACTTTATAAAAGAAAATTGGCAAAAAAAATAATAAAAATGCATCGTACCTTTTAAGTACGATGCATTTTTATCTTTGAAAAAAGTACCATACAATGATAAAAACAACAGCTGTTAATGTCCAAAGTATTATCTCATTTTTAGTTTTATTCTTTTTATTAGTCATTTTATTTTCTCCTTATAGCTATTTAACATATTCAAGATTTCCTTTGTTTCATTGTCCACCTTATATACGTGAATACATCCTTACAAATTCTTATAACAAGACCACCAACGATTCCGATTGTAATTGAAATTACTAACATCTGTACAAAACTAAGAGTAGTTGTGTACGTTATGTAGATAACAATACATATAAGTAAAACATCCGGTAAAGAAAGTAAAAACTTTTTAAACATTTCTTTAGCTCTCCTATGTTTTATTTATAAATTATATCTTTTAAAAAAGAAATCTATTACCGTTTCTTAAATAAAAAACCTCCAGTTTAAGCACTAGAGGTTTTCCATTTTATTTCTTCAATCTCTCAATAAAATCCTGTAATTTATCAAGTGATTTCATATTCTGATTACAGGCCACGGCATCTTTGCAAATATAGTTTCCCTTTTTCACGAAAGTTCCTGGTATATCACCTTTAATTTCAACTAAAAACATCCCTACCTCTTCATGTCCGTGACATAAAGAACAAATGCTCTTTTTATTTAAACTTTGAAACGTTCCTTGCAGACCAACAAATTTATTTTTATCATTTTTCGCTATAATAAATTTCCTGCTTGACCCTTTATCAATCCAGCTTAAATAAGATATTTCTTTCATATCTATTTCTTCCATATCAGGCAGTTTTAACTTTTTCGCTTTAGGAAATAGTTTTTTTAATGTTTGCGCTGTAACTTCCTGAAACGGAATGACATACGGATTTATTTTCATTAAAAACGATTCTGCATCTTCTCTATTTTGAACTGTTAATACCGTATCGATTAACTCTTTCTGCTCATCCGTTAAATTCTCAAATACATGTATTATTTTTTCAATCGCTAATGATTTTAACGCTTGAATGACACCTCTATCATTTGCCGTTGCGTGCCCATTCGCTAAAATATAAGCTTGTGATTTTATAAAATTATATTGATCACTTCTAATAAAAGCTTCCATCTTTATCACTCCATACAAATTGTTGATCTAATCTTATTGTATACAATGATTTAGCTTTTTGGTATGTAAAAGATAACTTAGAAACGAATATTACATACATCGATTATATTTTACCGCTCCATTTCCTGACAAAAGAAGCCATCATCTGTTTTCCATTCCGCATATAACACGTCTTCAAATTTAGTAATTCCTTTTTGCTTTATTTGCTTATACAGCCATCCTTCATCAAAGCCCGCTTCTCTCAAATTATCTTTCACTACTTTTCCATCGCTAATTAATGAAATTGGTAAGTATACAGGCTTATGTTTTAAACTTAAATCATTTATAGTGGGAGATTCGTATTTACTTTTTTTCAGAACACTTATATTTCCGTTAGGTTCTAATATCATATATTCAACTTCTCGGATTGAAAATATATCTTTTTGTTGCCTAAGCATTTGTTGTAATTGGTTAATGTCCAAATGATTTACACTTAATTGTTCACGATCAATCTTTCCATTACGAATAATAATGGAAGGATATCCTTCAAAAAACCTTCTTGTTCCTCTTATTTTTTGCGTTATCACTTCTATTGTATAAATTAAAATTACCCATACAAATACTGAATATAAAATAGACCACACTTTAATTTTAGGATCATATATTGAATTTCCAACGAGCTCACCAAGAACAATAGCAGAAATAAAATCAAATGGCGTCAGCTGAGATATTTGTGTTTTCCCTAATATTTTTGTAGCAATTAATAGAACAAAGAAACCAATTAAAAGCTCTATCGTTATTTGTCCAATATGATTCATATATGTTCACCTTTCTGCTTTTCACTCAAATGTTCTATTTAGTAAAAAAACGACATATTTTTCTATTATCTTTCCCATTCATAAGCTATATATCCAATAGATACAAAGCAAAAAAGAGTCTAGTTCAAAATAATATTTGAACTAGACTCTTTTTTTCATTTAGAATACACAATCTTTTTAATCGTTTCTCCGGAAAGAAAATACTCTTCTGCAAGTTGATGAATAGCAATTCCACTTTTAAACGCTTCTTTAATGGCTTTGTTTCTTTCATCTAACTGTTTTCTTCCTCCAGATCGTGTTCCCCATTTATAATGTTTCGTTTCTTGTTTTGGAATGTAAATTGTTTCACCTTGTATATACTTTTGAATTTCAGTAATTAAACTCTCTGGTAAAACTGCCTTAGCTTTTACGTATTTCATTTCTGCTCGCCCCTTATTTTTTATGGTTCATTTCAATAAGGTGCAAAGCCAAATACAAAAAATGATACAAGCTCATTTTGGCGATGAATTGTATATTACTTGTCTACCTCACGCAAAGTATCGCCATTTCCATACTTGGCTTTGCATGAGACGCTGCAGTGTCTGGCAATTGAATTATAATCGCCATGTAAACACCTCCTAATATACCTTTTTCATTACATTATATGATAAATTCCTTCCCCTTGCATCCACATCCTTTTTAAAGCATGAAATTACTTAGTTTGATATAATACTTTTTAGTCCAATCAAAAACTATAGTGAGGTTGCGTTATGAAGAAGAAAAAAATCATTACAATCGTTACAATATTCATTACTACTGTAGCATTATTCGGAACATACAAATTGATGAATGCAAGAAGCTTTCAATTATTTGGAGATTTAACAAATCGAGTAGAAACAAATGAAAAGGTGATTGCTTTAACTTTTGATGATGGCCCTACTAACAATGTAAAACAAATATTACCGCTACTAGATACATACAATGCAAAAGCTACTTTCTTTTTAATTGGAAATGAATTAGAGAAAAACCTATCGTTAGGAAAATCTATCGTACAATCTGGACACCAAGTTGGAAACCATACATATTCTCATAACAGAATGGTTTTTAAAACACCTTCTTTTATTAAAGAAGAAATAGAAAAAACGAATGCATTAATCCGCCAAACAGGATTTACAGGCGCCATTGATTTTAGACCACCTAACGGGAAAAAGCTAATTGGTCTGCCCTATTATTTAAATAAAAACAATATCGAAACAATCACCTGGGACCTTGAACCTGATACTTTTTATAAATCTGCTGCTGATAAAATTGAATATGTTAATAAAAATGTAAAACCAGGTTCTATCATTTTACTGCACTCTATGTATGATGAGTCTAATGAAAGTTTACAGACCATTGAAGGTATTTTAGACTCTTTATCTAAGAAGGGCTATCAGTTCGTAACAGTAAACGAACTACAAAAAAGAACAAAGTAAGAAAGGTAGCGTATCATACAATGATACGCTACCTTTTTGTTTAAATAATGCCAAGTACATTTAAGAATACGATAATAATCGCAATTGGTGCGATAAAGCGAAGTAAGAATAACCATAATACGAATAATTTATAGCCTTTATTTTTACTTACACCAAGCTCTTTCATTAATACATCTTTCTTCATTTTTAAAGGAACAAAGATAGAAACTAATAAAACACCAAGTGGCATTAATACGTTACTAACTGCATAATCCGCTAAATCAAAGACTGTCTTTCCGAAAATCTTCAGATCGCTTAATATACCAAATGACAATGCTGATGGTACTCCTACAACGAAGATTAATAAACCTACGATTAAAGCCATTTTTTCACGTTTCCCTTTACCTTTTGCAGTTAAAGATGCCACGCTAATTTCTAACATCGAAATCGCTGATGTAATAGTAGCAAAGAAGAATAGTAGTAAGAAAACGATGAAGAAGAATTTTCCGAATGCCATTTTACTAAAAATAGCTGGCAGTACGATAAATAATAGTCCCGGTCCTTGAGATGGTTCCATTCCAAATGCGAACACTACTGGGAAAATTGCAAGTCCTGCAAGTAATGTAATCACAAGCGTTAAAGCTACGATAGAAAATGCTGAACGCGGTAAACTTTCCTCTTTCGGTAAGTATGAGCTATACGTTACCATTACTGCTACTCCGACTGATAGTGAGAAGAACGATTGTCCCATTGCATATAAAATAACTTCTGATGTTACATGTGAGAAATCAGGTTGTAAGAAGAAACGAACCCCTTCTCCTGCACCATCTAACGTAAGTGCACGAACGATTAATACAAAGAATAAAACGAATAGTGCTGGCATGAAATATTTATTTACTTTTTCAACACCATTTTGTACACCTTTACTTACGATAAAAATAGTAATAAGGATGAATAATAGCTGTGATCCTACTGCTAAATACGGATTGGAAATGATTTCACCAAACGTAGCTTCGTATGCACCATTTCCTTCCCATAGTCTACCTGTAATTGCATTCCATAAATATAATAAAATCCAGCCTCCTACAACACTGTAGAAAGAAAGTAATATGAAACATGTTACAATCCCTAATTTCCCTAACCATGGCCATAATGTTTTTGGTGCGATTTCTCTATACGCATCAACAGCCTCTTTTTGTGTACTTCTTCCGATAACGAATTCAGCTAATAATAGCGGTAAACCAATTAATAATGTGAAACCGATGAAAATAAGGAAGAACGCGCCGCCCCCTCCAATTCCGGCCATATACGGGAACTTCCAAATAGCCCCTAGACCAATTGCTGAACCTGCCGCAGCTAATACGAAACCTAATTTCGATGTCCATTGCTGTGAATTCATTTGTTAATCTCCTCTCTTTATCTTTTTCTGTTTTACAATTCGGTATTTATATTGTTCTATCCACACTCTTTTCTAATACGTTCACTTCCTCTCTACTAATAAAAAACGCCCCTACGTAAATACGTAGGGACGACAAAAATATCGCGGTACCACCCTAGTTATGAAGATACACCAAAGTTAGGACCTAAATAAAAAACGTCCCTACGCAAATACGTAGGGACGATAAATTATCGCGGTACCACCCTAGTTATGAAGCCACAACAAAGTAAGACCTAAATAAAAAACGTCCCTACGTAAATACGTAGGGACGATAAATATCGCGGTACCACCCTAGTTGTGAAACAATCTTCACCACTTTATTTGATAACGGTATAAACTACCGTCTTTCATTTCCTCATAATGTGAGATTTATGAAAGATGCTCCAGGACGAACTTCATGAATAATCTATATACTGATTCACACCAACCATCAGCTCTCTGTAATAGGGAGATATTCACTACTATACCCTTTCATTGCCCAAATATTATTTTCCGAATTGATTACTATCATTTTTATCACACATTAAAAATAGTGTCAACTTATATTTTGAATTTTTACGTATTACATTCTATTTGAAAATGTAAAATATGACTTTTAAGTGAATAATATTTGAATATTTATGTTCCATACTATATTAACTACTCTAACAGGTTTATAGTAATATACGATAAACGTAAGACAGCACGAGTAGGAGGAAAGGATTTTGTCTACTTCAAAAGTTTTAAAAGGAACTGCTTTATTAAGCGGCGCAACAATGATTTCACGTATATTAGGTTTTATATACTTCTTCCCTTTTCAACTATTAGTCGGAACACAAGGGGTCGCTTTATATGGATATGCATACTCTTGGTACGGAATTTTATTAAGCTTTTCAACTGCCGGTATCCCTATTGCCGTTTCCAAATTTGTTGCAAAGCATAATGCGCTTGGTGATTATAGTACAAGCAAAAAATTATACAACTCTAGCGTAAAATTAATGTTGTTTATGGGGTTTTTAGGGTTTTTAGTTTTATTTATTGGAGCACCATACATATCACAATTTATTATTCGCTCGAAAACGCCAGATCCACAATTTATCTCTGACGTAACACTTACGATGCGAGCATTAAGTTTTGCACTTATTATCGTACCAGCTATGAGTGTTACACGTGGTTATTTCCAAGGATTTCAACATATGAAACCAAGCGCTGTTTCTCAAGTCGTAGAACAAATTGCACGCGTTGTTTTCATTTTAGTTGGTAGCTTTATCGTCTCAAAACTATTAGGAGGTTCCGTAGCCTCTTCTGTTGCAGTTGCTACGTTTGGAGCTGTTATCGGAGCACTTGCAAGCGTCTCTATTTTAATGATGTACTGGAAAAAATATAATGGGTTAAAACCTCCCGAAGGTGAATTAAAATCAAGAGCATCCAATATTCCATTAAAAAATATTTATATAGAATTACTTCGATATGCCATCCCAATTGTATTTGTCGGCATCGCAATTCCACTCTACACGTTAGTAGATCAATATACTGTAGCTGATGTCCTTAGAGCGATGGGAGAGCCGTTAGAAACAGCAAATGCAGTTTTCGCTTATATAACGAACTATGCCCAAAAGTTAATTATGATTCCAGCTTCACTTGCAACTGGATTCTCCTTAACGATCATTCCGGCTATAACGAAATCTTATACAAGCGGGAAATTAGAAGAATTACAAGAACAAATTTCAAAGATATTTCAAGTCTTGTTATTCTTCACAATCCCGGCTGCATTTGGTCTTGCTAGCATCGCTTACGATGCATTCCGCATGGTTTATGTAAATCCTGAAATCGCACTTGGTGGATCACAATATTTAATTTCATTCGCACCGTCTGCTATATTAAGTGCGATTTTCACAGTTTCAGCAGCTATTTTACAAGGAATCGATTATCAACGAAAAACAATGATTGCATTCTCAGCCGGAATTCTCGTTAAAGTTGTAGTAAATACACCGCTCTTACATTTATTTGGCGGACACGGTGCTGTACTTGGAACCATTCTTGGATACCTCGTTTCCAATAGTATTATGTTGTACTGCATCGTTAAGTTTGCGAAATTTAAAATTGGTGAGACAGCAAAAACAGTATTTCTTATTACAATTTACCCCGCAGCAATGTCTGCTGTTGTGATGGCATTAAAAGCAATTTTGACATGGTTAATTCCTGGACAAACTTATATGGAATCACTTCTCATTGTCGTTATATGTGGCGCTGTAGGAGGGCTTGTTTACCTTTTATTCGTATTAACAAGTGGACTTGCTTCACATATTCTCGGTGATAGAATTCAACGCTTACCTATACTGGGGAAATTAGTAAAATAAAAAACAAAGAGATGTAACAAGGGTTACATCTCTTTGTTTTTTATTTCGCATATTGAATACGCTTTCGCTGTTCAGCGATATGTAATTCTGGAGCATGGTGTTCTACTAACTGTAATAGCTCCTCGATTAACACTTCTAACTCCTGTACACTATACTCCGGTTTCCCTATTAAAGCATTCGCCATACGCTCATATAAGTTTTCAGGCTTAATAATCATTCGTTCCACATTATATGGCATCCATTTAAACGCTGGGTGATGTACATACATTTTATTCAAACCAAATAAGACACCAAATATATTCCTTTGTGCTTCACAAATAACATCATATAGCATAAGCCTGTCTTTTCGTTTTAAAAGCGCCTCTCGATTATGCCAGCGATTGCTTAACCAAAGATTTTCTGAAATCATCCGTTTCGCTAGATTTTCTGGATATGCTACCACTCTATCTTTTAATTCATTCACTTTCTCTTCCCCATACAAACTAACACCGTCATGCACGGATGATACAATACATTGTTTTTCATAACTTATATCATATTGATCCACCACATCCGAAATCACTTTCTCTACTGTTTCTGTTAAAAAGTTACTAATCTCTAATTTAATTCCTTCTTTCGTCAAATACGTTTCCGACCATTCTTCTTCCTCATAAGGATGATATGACAAAATTGTTCCACCAATATAGTTAATAGGCCCTTTACGATCCTCATTCTCTGGTGGCATTGACCATAAAATATGTAGTTCTATATCTGAATGTTCATCTTCTAGCTTTCTAGCTACTGAACCGGCTAAAATAATAGCCTCCACTTTTGGGTTCTTCCTATAAATCTCTGACATTTCTATTGCTTTCTCTTTTAATCCCACTTCATTTCCCCCTATAATTGCATTACAGCCTTACTTCTTTTATTTATTTCGATATTACACATTTTATTCCCTTTTCAAAGTTCCACTACATCATATTTCTACCCAATAACGTTGTACAATTTCCCCAGTATGAGAAGAAACTACTTCATTTTCTAACACACCGCCAACCTTTTGAATCGTTTTAGCCGAAGCGATATTAGCTTTATCACAAGTTATTAACACTTTCTGCAATCCTAATTTTTGTGCTTCATCCAATGCAAATTGTAGTTGTTTTGTAGCGTAACCTTGGCGACGTTTATTTGGATGGACACTATATCCAATATGACCACTTTCCCGCAATAATTCTGAGTTTAGTCGATGTCTAATATTTACAAAACCTATAAGTTCCCCTTTTTCAAAACTTAAAAATTGGCTAGACGGTACTCGATTACCTTGTAAGTTTTCTCCCGCTTCTTGTATACTCACTTTTTCAAACCATTCATCGAGAGAATCAAAATTTTGTAAAGAACTACTGCCGTGTGGTTGTTCATCAGCATGTAAAAACGCATCGCGATACTCCGTAATTTGTTTGCTATATTCATATGTTGGTTTTAATAGTTTCATTGTGGTTCTCCTCTCTAAATAACCTACAACAAACCCCTTAATAGCTCTCTTTCACCATTAAGGGGTTTCTATCATTTTCATTCAAATAATCCCATACTCAAATAACGCTCACCTGTATCAGGTGCAATACATAAAACTTTTTTACCAGCACCTAATCGTTTCGCAATCATAATCGCTGCGTAAACAGAAGCACCAGAAGACGGCCCAACTAATAACCCCTCTTGTCTAGCTAAGTTTCTCATTGTCGTTAAAGCCTCTTCGTCTGCAATTTGAATAATTTCGTTATACACCTCTGTATTTAAGTTTTTTGGGATAAACCCTGGACTTGTTCCTACTAGTTTATGAGGACCCGGAACACCTCCCGATAGTACGGGAGATCCTTTCGGTTCTACTACTGCAACATATAAATTGGGTAGTTTCTCTTTTAACGTTTCACCAGTCCCAGTAATCGTTCCGCCTGTTCCTGCCGTTGCTACGAATGCATCAAGCTCTCCATCCATTTGTTCATAAATTTCAAGTGCAGTTGTATAACGATGAATATTCGGGTTTGCTGGATTTTCAAATTGTTGCGGAATAAAACTATTTGGAATTTGCTTTTGCAATTCTAACGCCTTCGCAATTGCTCCTGGCATTCTTTGTTCTGCCGGTGTTAAAACTACTTCTGCTCCGTATGCTTTTAATAAATTTATACGCTCTTTTGACATATTATCTGGCATAATTAAAATCGCTTTATATCCTTTTGCGGCTGCATTCATTGCTAAGCCTATTCCTGTATTTCCACTTGTCGGTTCAATAATTGTATCTCCTGGTTTAATGAGACCATTTTCTTCTGCAACGTGCAGTAAATTATAAGCAGCACGGTCTTTCACACTGCGCGATGGATTAAACATTTCTAGTTTTACATACACATCTGCTGCGTCTTCTGGAATAAATTTAGATAATCGGACGACAGGTGTATCTCCTATTAATTCTGTTACGTTTTCACATAATTTCATAGCGCATCCCCTATTCTATCGTTTTCTTATCACTTGGTAATAACCAAGAAGTGAGTCCAATTAATGGTAGACAACTACATAGTAACATAATGAATTGTAGACTATATATATCAGCCAATTTCCCAAGGACTACAGATCCTAAAGCGCCGAGTCCAAACGCAAGCCCTACAATTAATCCAGATACCATTCCTACTTTTCCCGGAACAAGCTCTTGCGCATAAACAACAATTACACTAAAACTACTTGAACTAATAAAACCGATACATAAAAATAACGGTACGACCCACACGAGCGAAACATGTGGTAATAGCAAGGCAAGTGGCGCTGAACCTAGCATTGAAAATACAATAATTGTTTTCTTTCCAAATCGATCTGCTAACGGTCCACCAAAGAAAGTTCCTAATACACCGGCAATCATAAATGCGAATACGAAATACTGGGCATTTTTTATAGATAAACCGTAATGTTCAATTAAGTAAAATTGATAAAAATTCCCGATACCAGCACCGTACCAAGATCGTACAAAAGTAAGAAACACAAGAAGTAAAATAACAAATTTAATATGTGTACTGACAATCGCATTTTCCGCCTCAAGCGCAGCCCTCTTTTTTCTTCTCACAGCACCAGTTGCTAATTCATTCCTATACCAATTTGATACGAAAATTAATAATACAATTCCTACCGCCGCAAAGGCAGTAAAACCTAAAGAACCAATTTGACCGAGTGGAACGAAAATTAATGCTGTAAAAATAGGAGCTAGAGAATTACCTGTATTTCCTCCCACTTGATAAATCGCTTGCGCTAAACCTCGTTTCGTCCCTGCTGCCATATAAGCAACTCGGGCGCCTTCTGGATGAAAGACTGCGGAACCTAATCCGATAAATAAAACAGAAATAATAACAATAATAAAGTTCGGTGCAAACGCGAGTCCAATCATCCCAAGCATACTCGAAAACATACCGAGCGGTAATAAAAATGGTGACGGCTTCTTATCCGAATACATACCAAAAACCGGTTGCATAATCGATGATGTCATATTTAACGCAAACGCAATCCACCCTACTTGCATATAGGATAAATTCATCGTTTTTTCCAAAATAGGAAACAACGCGGGCACAACTGCTTGCATCGAATCATTTAAAAAATGACCGAAACTAATCGCAAATAATATTCGATATATTGTCGGTGTTTCTACTCTGTTTTTTTGCGAAACTGCCTGCATATGTGAATCTCTCCTTCCTGTACAAAATATATATTTATTACAGTAGGTGTAATAAATTCTGACTTTTGAAACATTTCTATTCTATAATGGTTTCATTTCTTTTTCCAGAAATATCACCTTTTAAATAATATATTTTTTCTATATGCTTTATCGGATTTATTTATAGAAATTTTCTATATTTTCTTTTATACTAAGGCAGAGATGAAGGAAAGGATGACAACTATGAAGAAAAAAACAAAGGGAATCGTTGCACTCTCAATCACATTATCTATGTTTTTAACAGCATGTGGTCAAAAACAAGAGGCAACAACTACCGGAGAGAAGAAAAAAGAATCTTCGAAACAAGTATTAAACATTGTAGAAGCTGGGGAAATTTCTACACTTGATTCATCTATCGCAACCGATGGGTTTTCTTACGCTGCATTAAACAACGTAATGGAAGGATTATATATGCCTGGTCCTGACAATAAACCTGTTCCTGCAGCAGCTGAATCATACAAACTGAGCGAAGACGGAAAAACATATACATTTACATTACACGATTCAAAATGGTCAAATGGCGATCCAGTAACTGCCCATGATTTTGAATATGCATGGAAACGGGCCGTTAATCCAGAAACTGCTTCTGAATACGCACATATTATGTTCGATATTAAAAACGCTGAAAAAATAAATAAAAAAGAATTGCCAATTGATTCATTTGGTGTAAAGGCGATTGATAATAAAACTCTTGAAGTACAGTTAGAACACCCTGTTCCATACTTTTTAGGTTTAATGGGATTTGCAACATTTTATCCTCAAAACAAAAAGGTTGTAGAAGCACAAGGGAAAAATTACGGACTTGAAGCTGCAAATGTAGTTTATAACGGACCTTTCCAATTAAGTGAATGGAAACATGATACAAGTTATAAAATGACAAAAAACCCGAACTACTGGGATAATAAAAATGTGAAATTAAATGAAATTAATGTAAATATCGTAAAAGATACTTCAACAGCCGTTAATTTATTTGAAAGTAAACAAGTAGACCGTATTACGATCAATTCAGAGTTTGTTGATAAATATCAAAAAGATCCGAGCTTAAAGAAAATGGAACGTCCTTCTGTGACATTTTTCCGATTTAGTCAAAAGAACCCTTTATTAGCAAACAAAAATGCTCGTAAAGCTATTTCGCTTGCTTTTGATAAACAAGGAATCGCAACAACGATTTTAAACAATGGTTCTATACCTGCGAATGCATTCGTTCCAAAAGGATTCGTAAAAGGACCTGACAATAAAGATTTTCGCAGTACAAGTCATGTAAAAGTAGAAACAAATGTGAAAGAAGCTAAAACACTATGGGAAACTGCGAAAAAAGAAACAAATTTACAAAACGCTTCTCTTTCAATCATAACAACTGATGAATCTAACGATAAAAAAATTAGTGAGTTTTTAAAAGGTGAACTGGAGAAAAACTTACCTGGATTAAAAATCACATTACAATCACTTCCAGTAAAAGCATTTTTAGATCGTGAAGGAAATGGTGATTTTGAAATTTCACTTTCTACATGGGGACCAGATTATCCTGATCCTACAACATTTTTAAATATGTTCGTCACAGACGGACCGTTTAATAAGATGAGTTACTCAAACAAACAATACGACGAATTAATTGAGAAAACGAGCTCTACTTTAGTAACTGACTTACCAGCACGTTGGAAAGCGTTCCAAGATGCAGAGAAAATCTTACTTGAAGATGATGCAGCTATCGCTCCAATCTTCCAATCAGGACTTGTATATTTAGAACGTCCAACAGTAAAAGGTGTTGTTGTTCGTCCATTTGCAGGAATTTATTCTTATAAGTGGGCCTCTATTACGGAATAAGAAAAAGGCGATCCTAAAACATATTAGGATCGCCTTCTTTATTAAATTGCAAAACGCTTATACTTTTCGTAATCGCTCGTCTTACATTCCACTTCTAGTTTCGTACCTTCGTTTTCATAACTCGTAGATAGAACGTGCGCATGAGTATTGAAATAAGAAACTACCTGCCCTTGATCATACGGAATTAACATTTCACACTTCGTATACTCTTTATAAATGTGTGAGCGAATCATTTCGACAAGCTCTTTTATTCCAACATGTTTCTTCGCCGATAAATAAACACGGTCTTCTTGTACTTTCGGAATTTCAACATCTACCATATCTGATTTGTTATAAGCATAGATTGTTGGAATATTTTCTACTCCAATTTTCTTTAACGTTTCATTTGTAATATCAATTAACTGTTCATAATTCGGATTTGCATAATCTACAACGTGAATAAGTAAGTCTGCTTCCGCTACTTCTTCTAACGTTGAACGGAATGCTTTCACAAGATGATGTGGTAATTTACTTACAAATCCAACTGTATCTGTTAATAAGAATGATTTATTATCTGGTAAATCAATATTTCGCACCGATGTTTCTAACGTCGCGAATAACATATCTTTTTCAAATACTTGTTTTTCTTCTGTCCCATTATAAATTTCAAGCATCGCATTCATCGTCGTTGATTTTCCTGCGTTCGTATAACCTACTAATGCTACAACAGGAATTTCATTTTTCTTACGTTGCTTTCGCTGCGTTTGACGCTGCGCAACAAGAGCTTCTAAATCTTTATTTAAAACTGAAATTTGTTCTTCAATTTTACGACGATCCAACTCTAATTTCTTCTCACCGACACCTTTATTTTTCGTACCAACACCGCCGCTCTGTCTTCCTAACGACTCACGAAGACCAATTAAACGAGGCATCATATACTGAAGGTGGGCCACCTCTACTTGCAACTGCGCTTCTTTCGTTTTCGCACGTTGCGCAAAAATGTCTAAAATTAATATGGTACGGTCAATTACTTTACAATCTAAATCTGCTTCTAAATTTCGAATTTGAGAAGGCGATAATTCGTCATTAAAGATGACCATATTCGCACCTACTTCATTTACATAGGCTGCTACTTCTTCAATCTTTCCTTTTCCAATATAATGGGATGGATTTACACGTTGTAAATTTTGCGTCACTTGTCCAATTACCTCTACATCACAAGCTTCTGCAAGATTCGTTAGCTCTTCCATCGAATATGCAAAATCATCCTCATTACCTAAATTTACTCCAACTAAAACTGCTCTTTGTAATAATTCTTCCATATATTTATTCCTCCATTTCGATTACGTAAAATAAAAAACACAGGTCGCTGCCTGTGTTTTCGTAAACGGATAAGGGTTCACCAAAGAAATAGAAGAAAGTTGTGCTTTCATCCTATCTCATAGTTAAAAAGTCCCAAGATCGTATGCGTATCCACTATAAGTGTTCACCTATACAATCCCATTCTATTTATAAAGGCAAAACAAAAAGAGGGCGTATTCGTCCCTCCCTCTTTTTCACATATAAGCTTAATAAAGGGTTCCTTTAAAATAGGCAGACCAATCCCGTTCACTCTGCACACAGACAGAGCCTTTGAGCGCTATTCAATTATTGGCACAAAGTATTGAGACGTAATCTGATTAAGATCAAAGGAAGCCCCTCCGTTCATTTTAAGTTACATAAAGTGTAGCATAAGTAATTCGCTTTCACAAGGTTAAACCACCTATAGAAACAGAAAGAAAATCTTTATATATTTACTTTAATCGTCATTTTTTGCGAGTTCTTCTCACAACAAAAACAATGATTAATAATAGACAAATGGAAATGATAGCAACTTGCCACCAACTGAAACCGCTCACCATCTCCCCTTTTAAATCCACTTTCTTCGTTGGAACAGACTCTTTTGCAATTTGACGTAAAGCCACTTTGTCCGCCCCTGCCTCATCTAATCTCTTCGTTCCACTACAACTATTTGTGTGTAATTGTTTTTCAGATCCTCTTTGAGAAGAATATATTAAGTACTCTCCTCCTTCCACAAAATGAAACACACAATCACCACCATTTGTATATACAATAATTTGCGAAGAATTTGTCCCTTTCCAAATTTTCTTCACTTCAAATAATACTTCAATTCCACCTCCTTCTTTCCTTCCAACCTCAATTACTTGTCCCTCAAACACTACATCGTTTTTTTGAAAAGCCTCTTCTGCTGATACGTTAATACAATCACAAGCATAAGATTTCTCTGGAAAAATAATAAAAATAAAGCTACAAATAATGACAAAAGGCAACATGCGTAAAATTGTTTTCAAGGAGCTCAACTCACTTCATTATCAATTTTAGAAACTTCTCGTATATTATTTTTACAACACTCGCTAAATTCCTTCATAGTAAGCTAAGTCGTTCAATACACTAAAAATCTATATTGACATTTTTATAACCTGATATTAGTATCAGGTTATAAAATAAAGTTAGGAGCTGTTCCTATGAATTCTAAATCCCGTATTACTGCAATTGGTACTCATGTTCCAGAACAAATATTATCAAATCATGATTTAGAAAAAATGATCGATACGAATGATGAATGGATTGTACAAAGAACAGGAATGAAGGAAAGAAGAATCGCTAGCGAAGATGAATACGCCTCAAACTTAGCCATTAAAGCAGTTGAAAATTTATGTACAACATATAAGAAAAACTTAGAAGATGTCGACTGTATCATTGTCGCTACTACTACTGCTGATTACGTTTTCCCTAGTGTTGCTTGCCAAATACAACAATACCTCAACATACCTCATACAATGGCATTTGATTTAAATGCCACTTGCGCTGGTTTCACATATGGCTTGCACGTCGGTAATAGCTTGATTACTTCTGGATCACATAAAAAAGTACTTGTCGTAGCGACAGAGACATTATCAAAAGTTACTGATTACACCGATAGAACGACCTGCATTTTATTTGGCGATGGTGCTGGAGCTATTTTATTAGAAAGAGATGAAAACAAACCAAGCTTTATCGCGTATCATATGGGCACAAATGGGCACGGCGATATTCATCTATATAGAACAAACTTATCTACTACTATGAATGACACCCCACTGCAAACAAATGAAAAAATCGTTCAAAATGGAAGAGAAGTATATAAATGGGCAACACGTACGGTGCCAGCAGGTATAAAAGAACTATTACATACTGCAAATATGCAAATAGATGATATAGACTGGCTCATTCCTCATAGCGCTAACTTACGCATGATTGAATCTATTTGTGAAAAATCTCAAATTCCAATACAAAAAACATTAACGAGCGTGGAATATATGGGGAATACATCTTCTGTCTCTATTCCACTCGCTCTAGATTTAGCTAGAAAAGAAGGAAAATTAAATAACGGAGACACACTTTTACTGTACGGATTTGGTGGTGGTCTTACGCATTTAGGTCTTATTGTGGAGTGGGATTTAAGTTAAATGCATGAAAAAGAGGTTCTAGTCAATAACTAGAACCTCTTCTTTAATTTCTTTCTCCTTTTTGAGACCATATCACAACAGGAATCAGCATGAAAGCTAACACTCCTCCAGCTAATGACAATGCCGCATAACTTGAATTCGCTACTACCATTCCTGACATCGCTCCACCAGAAGCTCCAGCTAACGCAATAAACACATCTATCTTCCCTTGTGTTTTTGCACGTGTGGAAGGTATAGTTGCATCAACAATTTGAGCAGTACCACTGATTAAACCGAGGTTCCACCCTAATCCAAGTAAAGACAAAGCAACGATTAATAGTATTAAAGAATCACTTGGCGCTATCGCAGCTATGACACCTGCTGCTAATAAGATTACTCCACCAGCTATACTCATCGTAGTTCTGCCAATTTTATCAATTAACATTCCTGTAACGAGAGATGGAAGATACATTGCACCTACATGAAAACCAATTACAAGACCTACTGCACTTAAAGCATGACCGTGGTGTCCCATATGAACTGGCGTCATCGTCATAATCGCAACCATCACGATTTGCGTAAGTATCATTACGATAGCTCCAACTGTAATGCCTCTTTTATTTTCTTTCGCTTCTTCTATTACCGCTTGCTCTTTATATGTATGTTCTTGTTTATATGATTCTATCATATTAGCAATAAGTAACGGATCTGGACGTAGCATAACAAAAAGGACAAGACCCGCCAGTATAAACGCCGCCGCTGATAATATGAATGGGCCAGCAAGTTCAGGAATTCCAATTGAATGAGCAAACCTTCCCATTACACCTACTAAATTTGGACCTGCGACTGCACCAAAAGTCGTCATTACCATCGTAATACTAATGGCAGTTGCTCTTTGCTTCTTATTCGCTAAATCCGTTCCAGCATAACGCGCTTGTAAATTTGTAGCTGTACCCGCGCCATATATGAGTAAAGAAACTAGTAAAAGAATAATACTATTTATTAAAGCTGCCAATACAACTCCAATAGCCCCTAGTCCACCTACTATAAAACCCGCTGCAAGCCCTACGCGGCGACCATACTTTTGCGATAACTTCCCAACAAAGAAAGCCGCTATCGCAGATCCCATCGTAAACATAGCAGCCGGTAAACCTGCAAATGCATCTGTCCCAAGCATTTGCTGCGCAAGAAGTGCACCTACTGTAATCCCAGCAGCTAACCCAGCTCCGCCGAACATTTGTGAAATACTTACGATTATTAACGTTCTTTTGTATAATTTTTGTTGCTCTTCCTCTGTATACATACGATTACTTATTAAAGCCCCCGCCCTATCTAACAATTCCTCATCCTCCCTTTAAAATTAAACCCTCTTGTTAATGTACTATGTTTAACGTTACATATTCAATGCCATTTTCCATTCTTCTCTTTCATTCTAAAAAACTTGCTAACCGAACTCGACTTCTCTCATGCTATATTAAAAATACTACCATTCACAATATGTAATCAAAAAACAAAAAACAGGCTGCTATTAGCCCGTTTTCTTTACACTTCCTCTACTACTCTTCCACTTTTCTTTTTACTCAAAACCTTTCTTTCCGAAAATAACAAACTTACTAAAGCACAAATTAAAATAATTGGCACACTCGCTTTATATAAATCTGTAAAACTCATCGCCATCTGATTCTTAGCATAATGGTTTACATCATTCGAAAATGCGAGTACTTCTTTCTTTATACTTTCCTCTTGTTTTTCAACTTCATTTGTCACTTGATTCATAACTTCTTCTCTTTTTATATCTCTATATTCTACTGGAACAGCATTTAACACTTCATCTACTTTTTGGTGAATTAATTCGTCTTTTTTCTCTTTATGTAACCCTACAAATGTTTCATTTTGATGCTTTTCTACATTCGTTTCTATACTTTGATTCTCTATTTTTTCTTTTGTCATTTGTAATATCTCCGCTTGCTGAGTATTACCTACATGAATATTACGTACCTTTTCTTCTGCATAACGATATACATTCTCTTTATTTACAGTTAAGTTGTGAGTTAAGTTAGATACAAATATTGCGACCGCTAAAACAATACCTACTTGCCGCAACATTGATACAACACTTTGAGAAGCAGTTAATAATTCCCCTTCAAACGAAGAAGCACTTAAAACTGTAATTGGACCTACTACTAAACCATACCCAACACCCAATATCATACATGGAATAATAATTTCTATATTTGTTGAATTAACATCAATCATTTGCAACCAATAATAAGATAAGCCCATAACAAGAAAGCCTGACAAAATAATAGTTACTTTTCCGAGTTTTTTAATTAAAGTTGCTGCAGCTGGTGAGACAAAAAATATCATTGCTGAAATAGGTGTCACTAAAAAAGCTGCTTCAATTTCCGTTCGACCTTGTATTTTCGTCAAGAACGTCGGAAGCAATACAGTAACTCCAATTAAAAATACATTACTTAATATGACAACGATAGATGCTCCGACAAACATTCGATCTTTAAATAAATTTAAATTCACCATCGGATTATGAATCTTTTGTTCTACTAAAACAAATAGAATAAGAGAAATAGTGCTAATTGCATAACAAAACAAAGCTATATTACTTTGCCATCCCCATGTATTACCTTTTACTAATATGAGAGTAAAAGAAAAAATTGCTATGCTACTTAATAGCAATCCTATCCAATCTATTTTTGAGGTAATACGTTCTTCATTTTTTATTTGTAGCATAATACAGCATAAAATGATTCCAAGAATACAAATTGGAACATTTACGAAGAACACCCATCTCCAACCGAAATTTTGTGTAATAATCCCACCTATTACTGGACCCATCGCCGCTGATAATCCTTGTGTTACTCCTAAAATTGCTAGTGCAACATGCCTCTTAGCTAACGGCATAGCTGATACACCAATTACCATACTAGTTGGAAATAAAATTGCTGCCCCTACACTTTGTATAAAGCGAGAAAAGATAAGAAAATCCCCCGTATTAGCAAAAGCGCACAGTACTGACCCGCCACCAAAAATCACCAGACCAAGAATATACATCTTTGCTTTTCCAAAGATATCAGCTATCCGCCCTAGCGGGATAGCAAGTACTGCTATTGTCATTGTATAAACATTTAATACCCAAGACATTTTTTCCAATGAAGTATTTACACTCGTTTGTATCGCTGGTAAAGCTATATTCATAATTGTCGTATCAATCATACAAAGAAATATACCTAAGCACATTAAAAAGACAATCTTAATACCCTTTGATTGTTCCATGTTCTTCTACCCCTTTATTTATTATGAACGTTTTTTCACTCTTCCATTTTATTGTGTTCTTTTGCTTCTAGTTGCTCTAGTTTTCTTTTCAAAGTCTCTACTTGAGCACTATACGATGCAATTCCTACATCAAGTGAAATTTCCTCAACAAAAGTAATACCTTCTCTCCACTTTTCATATTTCAGACGTAGATCCGCAATGTATGCTTCTTTCCTTTCAATTTCGTCCTTAATCCATTTTTTTATCGCCTGACCATCGCTGTAATTACCGAAATACATCCTCATTAAAAAATCTGAACGTAAAACATCTTTCTCTACATCCGTTTGCATGTATTGATAAAACTCTTCACGCCCTGCATCTGTAATAAAGTACATTTTCTTATTCGGTTTCCCTTCTTGCATAACAACTTCTTTTTTTATTTTCCCCTCTTTTTCCAACTGACGTAACGTTGGATAGATCATCCCAAAACTTCCATCAAAGAAATGAGTAAATACATCTTCAAACACAATTTTAATATCATAACCAGACAATTCTTTTCCCATTAATAAACCTAAAACAACATCTCTTCCTTTCAAAATAAGACCCCCCACATAGTATATAATCAATAATCATATTAACATTGTTAATATGATTATTGATTATATACCTTATTCTGTTATTTGTAAAATGTTTCTAAATTAAAAATACCCTGTAAATTTGTTGTTCAAAATTACAGGGTATCTCTATTTTATATTTCCTATACAAACTTTGTACTATTTTACAACTTCATCTTGGCCCGTTTCAAAGCCTTCTGTCTTTCCCTCTTTTATTTCATAATAATATGAAGGTAATTCTATATTATGTTCTACAAGGTAATCCTCAATTAATGAAATAATCACTTTCAACGTTTTCAAACGAGCGTATAATTTATCGTTACTCGCGATAATTTTCCATTTCGCATTTGGCCTATTTGTTTTTTCAAACATTTCTTCCATTGCTTCAACATACTCGTCCCATTTTTCACGGTTACGCCAATCTTCATCTGTAATTTTCCATCTTTTTAAAGGATTGTTCTCTCTATCCTTAAACCTCTTTAATTGTTCATCTTTACTAATATGATAGAAGAACTTCCCGATTATATAATGATCATCTGTTAATAGTTTTTCAAAATCGTTGATCTCGTCATACGCTCTCATCCACTCTTCCTTTGTAGCAAAACCTTCAACACGCTCCACTAACACACGGCCGTACCATGAGCGATCAAAAATAGTAATTTGCCCATACTGAGGTAGCTTCCGCCAGAAACGTTGCAAGTAGTGGTATCGTTTTTCATGAGGTGCTGGTGCTCCAATTGGATTTACTTGAAACCCACGCGGATCAAGGTGTTCCGTCACTCGTTTAATCGCCCCACCTTTTCCAGCCGCATCCCAGCCTTCCATAACGAGCATAACTGCAATTTTTTCTTCTTTTACAATTTGCTGCAACGCTAATAAGCGCCTTTGATATTTTTCAAGTTTCTTATTGTACTTAGATTTTGATTCAATTCTTTTCGTTACATCTACTTTAGCAAGAACTCCACTTTCCATAAAACAAATCCCCCTTGTTGTATGACAATGTTATTTTAACATATTATTGGAAATTTTTTCACATTAGAAAAAACTGTGTAGAAAAATCTCTACACAGCTTCCTTCTCTAATTGCACATCTACTTCAATATTCTCATTTTTATTTTTCATGGCTTTCATAAAGAATATAGCAGTTAATATAACGGTAATAACTGCACCTATAATATAAGATGTGTTTAACGGGATATTAAAACCAATTTTCGCATTTAAAATATAAATAACAGTCATAAGCGTCATAAATATCGCTGGAATTAAGGAAACAACATACGGCTTTCCTTTTATGAATAAATACATCGTTCCAATCCATAACGCAATTGCTGCAGTCGATTGATTAGCCCAAGAGAAATATCTCCATAATAGTGTGAAATCAATTTTCGTTAAACCATATGCAATGACAAACAACGGAATTGCAATAATTAAGCGGTTTTTCAATCTCGTTTGCTCAAAGTTAAAATAGTCCGCAATGATAGAACGTGCCGCACGGAATGCGGTATCACCAGATGTAATTGGTAATACAATTACTCCGATAACAGCGATCGTTCCGCCGACAGCACCTAACATTGTCTTCGAGATTTCGCTTACAACCGCAGCTGGTGTACCTGATTTAATTAACTCATTTAATTCACCGTATGAGAAAATACTCATAGCGGCCGCTGCCCAGATCATCGCAATAATCGCTTCCGCAATCATCATGCCAAAAAATACATATCTGCCGTGCTTTTCAGTTTGAAGTGTCCGTGAAATAATTGGTGATTGTGTTGCATGAAATCCTGATAAAGCACCACATGTAATTGTCAGCATTAATAATGGAAAAATCGGCGCATTATCTGGATGCATATTTTCAAACGTTAATTCTGGGATTGGAGAACCTTTTATTATCATCATTCCCCCTATACCAATAGCACTTATTAGCAATAATGCACCTAATACCGGATAAATCTTTCCAATAATTTTATCAATCGGCAAGATTGTAGATAAAATGTAATATACGAAAATAACAGTTAGGATAATAGTGATTGACACTTTCCCTTGTAATACGATATCAAGTAATGATGCTGGTGTTGTAATAAACACAGTTCCTACTAATACTAAAAGCAACAGTGAAAAAACATTTACAATGTGTCTCATTGCATTTCCTAAAAACTTCCCTGCTAATTCAGGAATATGCGCCCCTTTATTTCGAATAGAAATCATCCCTGTAAGATAATCATGAACAGCACCTGCAAAAATAGCCCCTATTACGATCCAAACAAATGCAACTGGTCCATATAAAGCACCTAATATTGGCCCAAATATAGGTCCAGTACCTGCAATATTTAATAATTGAATCATAGAATTCTTTCGCCTATCCATAGGTACATAATCTACGCCATCTTGGTTCACATAGGCCGGTGTCTTTCTTTTGTAATTGACTCCAAATATTTTTTCAATAAACTTTCCGTATGTAAAATAACCAATTATCAATACGACGATTGATACTAAAAATGTAATCATTACTATCCCCTCCCCTTTACAGAAAATGCTTTCCTATTCCCACATAAGAAAACGCTTTCAATTTATTCTAGCATATTTAACCAAATTAAATAAATGGTTTATATAGAATTTTTAGTATATTCTTTTTATAATGAAAACATCCGCCTCATAACAGTAAGGGTAACTTGATTATTCGTAACTAAATCCATTCCAACGATAAGGCTTAGTACCCCAATACTTATATACACAATTACTGCATTACATGGATTCAAATCTAATAACATTACAGAAATAAATATATACAAAAATAATAATTGTAGAAAAATACTGCTTCCCATACTTACGAGTTCTTTCAATATATCCTCCCCCCTAAATCGTATAGTATATTATCTCAAAAAGAGAAGAAAATAACAAAAAATTCATTAAAGAATGGGAGCTCTCAAAAAATGAAACGAAAAATATTAACTCTCTTTACGCTTATATGCTTAGCACTACCAATACAAGCTAGTGCATACACATTTCAATCACTACCAATTGCATCAAAGTCTAAACAATGGTATATCGAAATTGATAAATCTCATAACGTAAACAAGCAAGCAATCCAGCCAAAACAAGGTGTATTTGATACATATAGTTTACTCGTAAAAAACATCGGTCATGATGTATCAAACGTATCCGTGGAAATACTTGATAACAATCCTACCTCTAAAGCTACCTTTAAACCTACTACCCCTAATGAAAATATTTCTAAAAGTCATACAAGCTTTGACTACATGGTATTCCCATTAGACTTTAATAGCCATAATTTTAAAGTTGTGATTACTTGGGAAGAAAAGAACTTTTCTTACAACGGCCATCCAGTAAATGAAAGTAAAAAACTGAAACAAACATTTGTATTTAATGAAGAGTAAGCCCTAATTTAATTAGAGCTTACTCTTCATTTACAAAACCAGTTTGAATGGCTTCTGTCACTTCTTTTGTGATGTCCAGTTTTGTTGCATCAGTGCTAATTTTCTTATGCCAAATATGCACGGAAGGCTTTTCGTTACAAAAATGTTTTATTAATACTAGTTGATTATATGCTAGCTTATTTTCTCTATGGGTAGCAATATAGACTGTGAAATTTTTTGCTTCAAAGATCTTTTCCTGCAAAGTATATTGGTTGTCCCATTCCTTTGTGACTATATCGTTCAAATTTTTTATAAGCATATAAGTCGTTCCCACCTTCCCTTATATCATCAATCAAATCTTCGAATACTCGGCACACATAATGCTACTCCAATTGTTACAAGTACTAAAATAGCTAATGTTATAATCGTTATCTCACCACCTATGACAGTAGCTAACCATCCTACAACTACATAACCTAGTGGCAATAAAGCAAATGAACCTAACATATCAAGGCTTGCCACTCTTCCAAATGCTTCTTCTGGCACGAGCTCTTGTAAACTCGTTTCCCAAATGAGTCCAAATATCATCATACCGAACCCTTCAATTGCCATTAATGCGATTAAAGCAGGTGCCCAAGCAATAAACGGCATTATTAAAAGCGCACAACCACTTATTAAAACACCACCATAGGCAAGTAATCCCCGCTTATACCACCGTTCTCTCCCGCCAAATATTAGCGCGGCAATTACAGCTCCAACACCAGAGGATGCCATTCCTAATCCATACACGTATGCTTCAAAATGATGATGAACATTAAATAACCATGGAATTAATACGACGATAATTCCTGCATAACAAATATTGATAAAAGAAAAAACTAAAATTGTAATCCATAGCCACGGATGACTTTTTAAAACGAAAACACCTTCCATAAACTCTTGTTTGTAATCGATCTTTCTTTTTTCAATCGTTTTTACTTTTTTAAACTTTATTTCCCTTAAAAATAATAAACAAAAAAATGATAACAAATATGTTACTGCATCTAGTCCAAACCCTATTCCAGCAGATGCAACTGAAACGATTAATCCTCCAAGAGCCGGTCCAATTAGTCGTATACCTTGATTACTCATTTGCGTTAATGCATTAGCTGCATTTCGAATTTCTGGTACAAATACTTTCGCTCTTACAGCCGCATACGCTGGTTGAAATATCCCTTCCATAAGTCCATATAATGCTATGAGGACATATAGAAGCGGAATTGTTAAATCATCCATAAATATAAGTGTTGCAAGTAATAGCATTAATATGCAGCGAACTATATCTGTAAATAACATTACTTTCACTCGATCCATTCGATCTACGACTAATCCAGCAAACGGTAACGCAAGAATATTAGGAAGCATGTACATTGCCATAGTCATTCCCATTACAACTGTTGAACCAGTTAATGAATACACAACGACTGGCAAAATAACCATCGTTATCGAACTACCTAAAGTCGAAAGCAATTGCCCGATCCATAAAAATTTAAAATGTGGTGACGCTTTAACCGGCAATAACAATTTACCGATATAACTTAAACTTTTCTCTGTTGGTATTTCTCCTTGCATATACCTCTCCTCTTTTCAAATTAAGTTAACAATGAAACAAAAACAGAAAATTCAATCTTAAATACTTTTAATTATATATGAAACGGTTTAATTATTGGTAAAAACATAAAAAAGAAACTCATACTGAATCTAAGAATATTACATGTTAAATATAAATAAAAAAGGTGTTTTCATAAGTGAAAACACCTTTTTTATTTATATTTTTAAGTTCTTCTTCAATGTCCAATATTTTTCTTGAGCATTTTCAAATGAAAATTCTACCCAGCCGTTTGGATCTTCACGATATACATTTACTTTCTTGCCACTTTCTAATTTTCCAACTTCATTTTGCGTAATATTTGGTACGCTCTTAATTGTATAGCTAAATGGATATGGTACTTGATAGTAAGAGCCTACTAATTGAACAGTAGCTGTTGCATCTTTTGCATAATCTTTATATGGAATCGCTTCGCCTAATGCATTTACATTTAATGTATTAGGGTTTTTTGGTAATCGTTTTACATTTTCATAGTCTTTCTTGTTAAACGGTTTAATACGTTCCATAATATTAGCGATTTTGCCAGCCCATTCTTTATCTGTTGCATACTTTTCATTCATAGCAGGTAATGTGTAGCCATGGAAATGATCAGCACCTTCTTCTAAATAATTCTTTCGTACATAATCAGCATTGTATGAAATACTTTGCGCGTAAGATGGTAAGTATTTCGCATTGGCAAATGGCTCCCAATCAAATGCTTTTAAGCCAAATAAATTATGTTTACGATATGCAATTTCTGATTTACCGTAACCAGATTCTAAAATTGCATGTGCAGCTAAGTATAATGCGCTCACACCATACTCGTTTTGCGCTTGAATAAAATCTTTACCATTCCCAACAAGTGGGCTATCTGGATGGGATTTTTTAATAAAATTATCAATCTCTTGCGCTGTTACGTTAGATGGTAATGTCACATCTAGATTAATATATGATGGTTGTTCAACAGGAACATCCTTTTTTATTTGCATCGCTTTATATAAAAGTTGTGCATAGCTTTCACGTGTTAATACACCTGATGGATCAAATCCTCCAAGTCCATTCCCTGCCGCTACACCATTAGATTGCAATGCACTAATTGCTTCCTTTGCCCACCAATATGTTGCATCTATATCATCAAATGTATGTGGTGCTTTTACTTCTAATTTAAATGCTTTTTGCAAAATAACAGACATCTCCGCACGTGTTAATGATTCTTTCGGTCTAAACGTTCCTTTATCATCACCTACGAAAATCCCCATATCTGTTAATGCTAAAATTTCCTTTGGGAACATTGTCGTTCCTGCACTAATATCAGAGTATGGATTTTTATAATCACTTTTTGCTTCTGGTTTTAATGCGCGATACATTAATGCTGCTACTTGCTCACGAGTTACAACATCTCCGAAGCCGAATTTACCATTATCGTAACCTGCAATAATCCCTTTTGACGTTAAATCATTAATTGCTTCAAGTGCCCAATGATTTTTTGGAACATCTGGAAATTCTTTTGTAGATGCAAACGAAGTTGCTGGAGCCATCACTACTTGAAGCGCGACTGTCACTGCTAACACATTAGAAATAACTTTTTTCATAAATTTTTTAACACGTTTTTTATATGCTTGTCCCGTGTTAACTTGCCTCCCTTTATCGTATAATTTTCCCTATTAAACTAACACACTCTTAAATAGTCAACAGTAAAAGTATACGTGATAAAAATCAACTAATCTACCATTATTTTATTTATAATCAACATAATACGATATATCTTTTTATTTCGATACAAAATTACATAAAATCACATAAAAAGCCCATCTCTATGTAGACGATGGACTTAGCAATCAATATTGTTATTTAGCTAAACGATATTTTTCAACATCGAAACCTTTCCACTCATAATAATCTAAAATCCCAGCATAAACTGCCTCAGCAGCAATTTGTCTTCCTGATTCAGTAGCTAATTTACCATTATCTATATCATTATCAATAAAGGCAAGCTCTGTTAAAACTGCTGGTACTGTATTATTATTTACTACATAAAGTGAGTGATTGTCTTTTATATTTCTATCTCTTGTATGTAGTGCTTCTACTACTCTATTTTGAATTTTCTTTGCTAACACTTCACTATCCTTTTCAATCTGTGTCTCTTCTCCACGCTTGGATTTTTTATAATAATACGTTTCCGTTCCATGACCATCATGATTTTCAGAAGAATTTGCATGAATGCTTACAAATATATCTGCATTGTTCTCTTGACCAAATTTCACTCGATTCGCAAGAGATTCATTTTTGTTACTTCCTGGATTTCCGTTCTCTTCACGTGTTAATAAAGCTTTTAAAGGTGTATTTTTTTCTAACAACTTCTGTAATCTTAAAGATGTATCAAATACGATTTTACTTTCCTCTACACCTTGCCCTGGATTCCCTGGATCAAATCCTCCATGACCAGGATCAATAATAACTACCTTTTCTACTAAAGGGTTACCTATTTTAAGAGAATCTGCCTTTTTTATAAATTGAGCTGCCTCTGCTTTAGTTAGAATTTTTTCGGGCTCCCATTTGTCACCAGTTCCAATAGAAATCCCTAATTCAACTAGAATGTTAGCTTTTGCTTTACCCCAACTTTTTTCTAGATCACTAAATTTAGTTGCTGGAGTACCATTTACTTTAGAATCTAATTTGTAAGCTTCTACAATAAGAGAGGCCATTGAAACTCGGTCAATTTTCCCAGTTGGATCGAATACGCCAGCTCCTTTCCCTTTTACAACGCCAGCTTTTTCTACAGCTGCGATGAATGGAGTATACCATTGGTTTTGAGAATCACCGAAAGATGGTTTAGCATTTTTATCGATTGGTAAGTTTAAGATTTGAGCCATCATTGTAGCTGCTTCTGCACGAGTGATTTCTTTTCCTGGCTCAAACATTCCTTTTTCGTTACCTGTAACTGCACCTTTCTCTACTAAATAGTAAATAGAGTCTTCTGCCCAATGTTTAGCTGGGACATCTGGAAATTTTTTCGTTTGCGCGAAACTACTAGATGAATAAGATAATATACTAGCTGCAATTACTCCTGCTGCGATTATTCTATTTTTCATAGAATATATTCCCCTCTCAAGTACGATGTATTGATGTAACAGACTAATTATAGTTCTGAAAATTAGTAATAGTCAATTGAAAATTGTATAATTTTGTATTATTATTGTATTTTTTGTCATACATAACTATAGTTAAAAACTATAAGATTTTATTAAGAGGAGAGATTCATATGAGCAACAATTGGAAAGATATAGAGCACTGTATGTATACAATGTGTATGATTCAGCGGAATAACAAAGTATTGTTAATACAGCGCCCCAATCACCTTGGCTTCCCTGGTTACATCGCTCCCGGCGGAAAAGTAGATTTTCCAGAAAGTATCGTTCAAGCTACTAAACGGGAAGTAAAAGAAGAAACTGGATTACTTGTTTCAAATTTAACTTTTAAAGGATTAGATGAATACGTAAATCCGAAAGAAAATGTTCGATATATGGTATTTAACTATTGGACAGATTCATTTGAAGGTGAACTCCTTTCGAATCCTCCTGAAGGCGAATTATTATGGGTACCAATCGATACAGCACTAAATCTTCCTATGCAAGATTGGTTTAAAGAAAGATTTCCATTATTTTTTGAAAAAGGTACGTTTGAAATTCAACGTGTTTGGGACAAAGACTTAGATAAACAAGTCGCTATGACAATTACCCATACGTAAAAAAAGCTTGGAATCTCTCCAAGCTTTTCTTACTTCTCCTCTATTTTCTTAATCTCATAATCAATTTCTAAAAACTTAACTCCAAATATCCACATTTTATGGTTAGCTTCTAACATTTGATTGGTGCCCTCTTTAATAATAAACGTCTCAGCTAACGGTAAACGGATTGTAAAGAAACGAGTATGTATATAGATCCCCTCATCTCCCTTACCATTTCTTCTCAGCTTACTAGTAATAATTAAATTATTATTATCATTGCGTAATTTTAAAATCCCCGTCATATTCGAATATGGTAAAGGCAATGCGATATTCATATATGTATCGCTCTTATATGTATACATGGAATACAAGGCTAAAAAAATAGACTCCCCTGTTTCATTTTTTCTTAGCCAAGCCCTTACATTCTCCCTTCCATCCTTCTCATCCATTATCCCTATGATAGAGCCGTGCATCGTTTCCCACTTGCCGCCCATTCCTAAATGCATTTGTCCTACACGCTTACTCATTTTCTCATAGCAAAATGCAAACGGGCGGAACCAGCGAGTCCATTTAATATGCGATTGTAATTCATACTCTGTTGTATTTTCATAAAAACGAATAATACTTACAGGAATCTTGGCCCTATCAAATATCCCACTATGGAAATCATTCATTTTATCAACTAAACCTTTGTATTCCTTGCTATCTATTACATTTCTGTTATGTAAAAATGCTTCACCAACTGTCGCCTCTCCTCTTAATCTGCTCATTGGTTTCCCGTAATATTTATAGTTCGGAACACTCTTTTCAATCATCCAGCCGACAAATGCCGGCAACGCTACTCCAATTCCATTAACAACACCGTGAATCCAAACCATTTGGGCAATTGTAATCGTCATTACATGTTTCAAATTCCCATACGAATATATAAGTGAAAACATAATTGTTACCATGAGCGTACTAGACGATATGATTAGGAGGATTTTTGCACTGATAGCATTAAATTTCGCCCGCCAAACATAAATTCCATACCCATAAATCGCACATAAATATAGGAACACTGCAAAAAATTCAAATACCCTTGAGTACGTAATTCCAATCGCAACTGTCATCGGTGAAATGACTATAATAAACATAATTGCATCATATACTTTACTGCTCTTTTCTCTCTTCCGCCCTATTAAACCAGCTGATAATGGCAATAGAAACGCCGAATAATGAAAGTGTGCAGCTGTGAGTAAAACGATGTCAGAAGTAAACTGCATAATCGAAATCTTTGCTACAGAAGCAAAAAACCAAAAACCACCTAAAAACAAATAAATAAACGCACTATCGATAGCTGTCTCTTCTAACGGTGTCCATCCTCTTTCTAGTAATCTATTTATACCAAATAACGCAACGATCCCCGTATATACAAACCAAATTATCGCAAAGATATATTGATTTGTTACGAAAGCTAACATTGCACAAATCGCTGCTATCGGATATAAAAACGATACAGATTTATAAAATAATACATACGATCCATTTCGTGCTCTTTTATCAATAATACAAAAAGACATCGGTATACATAACAAAATAGATAATAAAATAATTGCTTCAACTGGGTTTACATTTGACCACTCACATATTAGAAAAATAATATAACAAGCAAGCCCAACTATTATATTTTTCATATCATTTATTTCCTCTCCACAAATGTTCCCCTATATGAAAATAATGAACCAATTAACGGATTGCGTACTTGTACATGAATTCGAAAGCACTGTTTTGTTTCATCATAACTTTCTACAATGTTGGCCTCTCCGTATAAGAATCTAGGTAACGGGATTTTTCTTCTAAACATGTAAAACCATTGTTTCTTTGAAGAAATATGCATCGCCCCCATCTCATCAATATGAAAATTCAGTGTAGAAACAAGTATGTGTGGTTCACCAAAATAATCTACAATTTCATTTTCATCGAATTTCATTACCGCATTAAAATATCTTTTCTTATTACGAAAGTAAAAAGTACGATTCCATCGCACAAATTCATTTCCGTTTCCATCTCGCTCAGCGGTATTATGTATTGTAAATGGCACTTCCTTCCCCCGCTCAGAGAAAAACATTCGAAACTTCGATGCAATTTTTAATATCAATTTTACGAAAAAAGAACCTCCGTAAATTTCATCCATCTTTCCTTCTCCAGTAAAGCTATTTTCTTCTGTAATCTCATAACGTTTCTGTAATTTTGGATGAAGTTTTTTATAAGAATCCCCTAATAGTCTTTCATACATATTAGCCATACATTATCCCTTTCTCTTCCTCTTGCAATTTTTTGCACTTGGTAAATCAAAACTATTTATATAACCGACAATCGATACCCCCATTAGTAAAACGTTTAATGTAATTGGATTAAACGGCTCTGTAAAGCTTACGATATTCGTAAATCCTGCCACTATCGTTAAGGCTATTAACATAAAAATATGTAGTATAAATAATTTTTGTTTTGGAACTGGAAATAGCCATATGATACCAAAAATAATTTCTAACATCCCTATTACTTTAAGAATTGCAATACTATTTCCAGTTGAATCAATAATCGCAGAAAGCATCTTCATCTCTTCTGGATGACTGAAAATTATTTTTGGGAAGATCCCTTGATACATCCATACAAATGCAAATAAAAAACATACGAGCCAATATGTCATTGTTCTTCTAATTAGCAACCTAGGATGAAGCCCCTTTTCTAACCATAATTTTAAAGCATCAAAACTCCAAGCAGTCGCCCAGCCTAATAACGGCCGAAACATATAGAAATCTATTACATTCCCTATACGACCAAACCTCGTATCATAATCATATTGCGTCTCAAAATGAATGTGTTCTTTACGGGGTGTATACTTCCAATAACCACGCCCTATTTGAATAAGTGATAATTGATTTTCTGTCCAAAATTTTAAAGAAGAAATCCGTTCACCTGTTTCTTTTCTTATTTCACCTATCGATTCCCCTTCCCCAGCTATTTCAAGTCCAAATCCGATTTTTGTTTTATATAAAAATTTCTGTGGTTCTCCTTCTTTTTTCTCTAAATATGAAATTTCAGTAAAGCGGGCATCCCATTCTGTATGTATATGTGGTTCTTGCGTGTATTCCCATAATTTCTCCATTGTTGTGTTCATTTCTGTTGAAACATAAATAGGCTTTTTCCCTTTCATTCTTCCACCTCCAATGCACTATAATTTTAATGTACATGTAATAAATTTATTTTGCTACATTTTTCACAAACTCCCTCATAAAAAGATAGAATTTTTAAAATATATATAAAACACTTGATTCCTCGAAAAATTTAAATTATTATAAAACAAATGTTACCAACAACTTCATAAATCAAACACTCTCGCCTAAAACGTGAGATAGAGGTTGCGATACTTATGAGTATTCTAATGGAGACACAGAGATGTCTATGAAATTAGATGAAAGGAAGTATTGCCGAAATCGATATATTTCTCTGTATGTATCGATTGGGGCTGTTTTCGAATAGAAACAGAACTGTCATATGTACAGACGTGTACGTATGAAGAGCTATCTACAAAAAAGAGATATCATTTTTATGGTATTCCTTTTTTGGCGGTTTTTTTATTAGCTCCGTTTTCTGTTTCCCTTTTCCTGTAACAGCACCATCCTCACTTATTTGAGATGGTGTTTTTTGTTTTTCTCTGGTAACTACAGGAATATTGGGATTTATATATGTCCTAATCTATTCTTAAAAATGGATGAAAGAAGGAATTCGTAATGGAAACGATTGTACAAAAATTTGGTGGCACTTCTGTCGGAAGCGTTGAACGCATTCAACATGTAGCAAATTTAATTATTGAAGAATATGAACGAGGACATAGTATCGTCTCTGTCGTTTCAGCAATGGGGAAAAGTACAGACGAACTTGTAGCACTTGCTAACGCGATTACAGAAAATCCGAGTAAACGCGAAATGGATATGCTTCTATCAACAGGAGAGCAAGTCACTATTTCATTATTAACAATGGCATTACAAGCAAAAGGTTATAACGCGATTTCATTAACAGGATGGCAAGCTGGTATTACGACAGAATCTGTACATAATAGTGCACGGATTACTGACATTCATACAGATCGAATTCAATCTTATCTTGCTGAAGGTACGATTGTTATCGTAGCTGGCTTCCAAGGCGTTAGTGAAAACCATGAAATTACAACGCTTGGACGCGGTGGTTCTGATACAACTGCTGTTGCATTAGCTGCTGCACTGAACGCAAAAAAATGTGATATTTACACAGATGTGACTGGCGTATATACGACGGATCCACGAGTTGTAAAAGATGCTTATAAATTAGATGAAATTTCTTATGACGAAATGTTAGAACTTGCAAATCTCGGTGCTGGTGTATTACACCCACGTGCTGTTGAGTTTGCTAAAAATCATAATGTCATTTTAGAAGTTCGCTCAAGTATGGAACAAGAAAATGGAACAATTGTAAAAGGAGAATGTACCATGGAACAACAATCAATCGTTAAAGGTATTGCATTTGAAGATAATATTACACGTATCACATTGAAAGGATTGGAACAAGGCTCGCTTTCAACAGTTTTCTCTACATTAGCAGCGGCACATATTAATGTAGATATCATCATTCAAAGTATTACAAATGAAGGAACTGTTCATCTCTCCTTCTCCATCCATTCTAATGATTTAAGAGAAACATTAGAAGTATTGGAACAAAATCAAGAGGCACTTCACTATGAATCAGTAGAATATGAAAATCATTTAGCAAAAGTATCAATTGTAGGATCTGGTATGGTCTCTAATCCAGGTGTTGCTGCGAATATGTTCACTACTTTAAAAGAAGAAGATATTCATATTAAAATGGTAAGTACATCAGAAATTAAAGTGTCTGTCGTTATTGACCGCCTTCATTTAGTAACAGGTGTCGAGGCGCTGCATCAATCATTTATGGCGAAAATTGAGCCTTTAGTGCAGATGAGCTAATTTCTACTAGTAAAACTTAAAACAAATTATATGAATCTACTTCCTTCCTATATAAATAGAAAGCTATTTGCATATAGAGTAATAAGAAATGTATTTATCATTTAAATAATACACTTCATTCTATACAACGATCGGGCCCTTTAAGAGCATACAGCGTAGAAACATTTTTCGGGGAAGTCGCGGTATTGTTTGTTAACAAGATACTATATAGCACAATTAAAAATAGCTTGTCACATTTCCCTATACTGTGACAAGCTATTTTTTGTTTGGAAGGAGTTTATAACTTTTTAATAGTATAATTATGTAGATGGTTAGATCATACACTTTTACATATAAGGAGATAAAGACAATGACAAACAACAAATTACTCAGAATGGATAATGTCAGCATCGTTGTAGAATCCCTTGATCATGCAATCTCTTTCTTCGAGGAGATTGGTTTGAAACTCGAAGGGCGCGCCACTGTCGAAGGTGAATGGGCCGGTCGCGTAACCGGCCTCGGTTCTCAGTGCGTAGAGATTGCTATGATGGTAACTCCAGATGGCCATAGCCGAATTGAACTTTCGCGATTTCTTACCCCGCCCGCTATAGCAGATCACCGGGCAGCTCCTGTCAATGCCCTCGGTTATTTGCGCGTCATGTTCACCGTTGAAGACATTGACGAAATGGTATCTAGGCTTACTACTAAGCATGGTGCTCAGCTCGTTGGCGAAGTAGTTCAATACGAGAACTCTTACCGTCTCTGCTACATTCGTGGAACTGAAGGCATTTTAATCGGTTTAGCGGAAGAACTCGGTAATAAATAATTAATGTTTTATTAGAAGTCTTTACTAAAGTAAAAATATTTGAAAGAACTTTACACTTAATAAAACTTAGATTTTGAACCCCGTCCTAGCTTTAGAACGGGGTTATACTTGTTTGAGCTTTTTAACATACTATTAACATCCTAAAATTATTATAAGGCAATTTATTTTCTTGTTATACTCTTTCCTAGGAAATATAACTTACTCTTCTCACTTTTTATCATATATATCTTTTCTTTCAAAAAACGATCTGAACTCATTCAAAATAACTTTCTTCACATCCGAATAAAAAACCATCATGAATAGTGCAATTACTAATACAACCACCTGTATTTTTTCATAATCAATGAACGCACTCATAATTAGTAAACCAAATCCAATATAAAAACCAAAATCGTTCTCCTTCTCAAAATCCTCATCTTCTTCATCAATATGTATTTTTTCTTTAATGTTTTGATTCCCTTTTATTAACTCATCGAGCGTAACATTGTACATTTCGCTCAATAAAATCAAATTATCAATATCAGGACAACTTTTATCATTCTCCCACTTATATACCGCTTGCCTCGTCACACCAATCTTTTTAGCAACATCCTCTTGTGAAAATCCCTTTGACTCTCGTAATTTTTTTAACTGTTCTCCTAAGCTCATAACGTCCCCTCCTTTAACAAATTATTACATACAAGGAGATAAAAAAGAAAGAAACCATTAGTAAAACTCACTGTAAACCATTCGTTTACACAGTAAAAAAGAGAGAATAGCTCTATATTTAAGCTATTCTCTCTCTTCTATTAAAATAGATGAATGTTTTCTTTCTTGCAAGCTTCACGTAAATCGTCAGGCCATACAGAAGATTGAACTTCACCAATATGTGCTTTACGTAAGAAGTACATGCACATTCTTGATTGTCCGATACCACCACCAATTGTTAATGGTAGTACGTCTTCTAAAATACCTTTATGGAAATCGTACTCACGTTTATAGTCTTCACCTGTTTTCGTTAACTGCTCATCAAGTGATTTACTATCAACACGAATTCCCATTGATGATAATTCAAATGAAGATTGTAGTACTGGGTGCCAGAATAAAATATCACCGTTTAATTTCCAATCATCATAATCAGCTGCGCGTCCATCATGCTTTTCACCTGAACGAAGTGCATCACCAATTCCGATAATGAAGACTGCACCGTGTTCTTTTGCAATTGCATGTTCACGATCTTTCGGTGTTAATTCTGGATATTTATCTTCTAGTTCTTGAGAAGTAACGAATACAATTTCTTCTGGTAAATACTTCCCAAGGAACGGATACTTTTCAAATAAGTGGTCTTCTAAATCTTTGAATATTCCATAAATTGTTAGTACTGTTTTTTGTAAATAATCTACAGTACGCCATTCTTTTTGAACGATTTTTTCCCAATCCCATTGGTCAACGTAAATAGAATGTGTTGCATCAAGTTCTTCATCACGACGGATCGCGTTCATGTTTGTATATAAACCTTCACCAGCTTCATATCCATATTCATGGAGTGCAAATCGTTTCCACTTCGCTAGTGAGTGCACAATTTCTAATTCTTCTCCTGAGTGTAACATATCAAATTCAATTGGACGTTCTACACCGTTTAGGTGATCGTTTAATCCTGATTTTTTCGTTACGAATAATGGTGCAGATACGCGGAATAGTTCAAGTCGTTTTGCTAATTGATCCTCGAAAAATGTTTTAACTTCCTTAATTGCGATTTGAGTCTCTCTTACTGTCATTAATGATTGATACATGGTGGTTTCCTCCTAAAATGTTTGGATGTTGTGAAAAGAAGCCAACAAAAAAAGCCCTTCTTTCCCAAAAAACTGGGACGAAAGGCTTTGGTTCCGCGGTACCACCCAAATTAGCAACAGAGGTTGCTCACTTATACAATACGGAGATGAAATATCTCGATACTGTTCTTCTTGTAACGGCGAAGTTCCCGGCTAAGTCTACTTTCCTATCAAGGATTTCGGTTAGCAACTCCAGGAGGTTCTTCATAATAGGCTTCGTATCAGGCTCACACCACCCCTGACTCGCTTAGACTACGTCCTACTACTACTCGTCCTTTCATAGTCGTTTTGTTGTCACATCTCTGAAACATTTTATTAATGATTATTCTATACAAAAAATAAAGAAAGTCAACAAAAAGTTTTAAAATATTTTTCAATTCTTTATTTTACGGCTTTATTGATTGTTTCCAATATACCTTCTTTACTTCTTTTGTCTGGGCATTCCAAAAAACGTTTCACTAACAGAAACTAACATATATACAACAATTAATGTAATCGTCCGAAATATAGAATCCGCAGTATTTCGTATTATTTTCATTTTCTTTGTAATTCCTTTCAGTTTACTTGCAAATTCATGATATACTATAGCATTCAAGCAGTTTGTTTTTACTTAAAACAAACATAGTCATTTATAAAGAGTATTTTCTAAATCATTGACTATTATCAAATAAGATTTTTATATAACGGAGTGATCATATGAGTAAAACGAAAGCAAAACCGAAAAAAGGTGTAGGACAAGGTACAGGAAGTAAAGGATGGAACCGTTGGCAATCAAGCGCAAAGAAAAAGAAAGCTGCAAAACCATACAAAAGTAAAGGTACAAAGAAATAACATTTAGTTTCTTTACTTTGTACAAAACAAAATATAATTATTACAACGAAAAAGCTATGCCCTCATATATTTGAAGGCATAGCTTTCTTTATTAGATCATTAAAATATCTCGAATTTCTTCTTCCGTGATGGATGATAATTTCTCTTCTCCCGGCTCAATCACTTCAGCAATTAAATTTTTCTTACTCTCTTGCAGTTCATGCATTTTTTCCTCGATTGTTCCGTGAGCCACTAACTTAATAACTTGTACCGTATTTTTCTGTCCCATCCGATATGCCCGATCTGCTGCTTGTTGTTCAACAGCTGGATTCCACCATAAATCGTATAATATAACCGTATCGGCACCCGTTAAGTTAAGTCCCGTACCACCAGCTTTTAAAGAAATGAGAAATAGGTCCCCTTCCCCTTCGTTAAATCGATTACATAGCTCTACACGTTCTTGCGAAGGTGTATTTCCGTCTAAATAAAAGTATGGAATCGCTTGACGATTTAATTCACGACCAATAATGGACAGCATCTTTGTAAATTGAGAAAAGATTAAAATTCTCTTACCAGTACTTCTACATTCCTCTAGTATGTCTAACAGTTGCTCAAATTTAGCTGAACTCCCTTTATAATCATCAACGAATAAAGCGGGATGACAGCAAATTTGTCTCAATCTCGTTAAGCCAGCTAAAATTCTAATTTTATTTTTACGTAACGTGTCTTTGTCTAAATGTTTTAACGTTTCTTCTCTTAATTTCGCTAAATAAGCAGCATATAGTCTCTTTTGGTCTGGTAATAACTCCGATGACTGTAAGTGCTCTATTTTATCTGGCAGCTCCTGTAATACATCTTCTTTTAATCGTCTTAATACGAACGGTTTTACGCGCTTCGCTATATCTTCACGCCTTAAATCACCGAACTCTTTTCTTCCTGGTAATAATTCTGGAAATACAACGTGGAAAATAGACCATAGCTCTTCTAATGAATTTTCTACAGGCGTTCCTGTTAGTCCGAAACGATATTCAGCTTGAATTGTTTTCACTGCTCTTGCAGTTTGCGTTGTCGGATTTTTAAACGCCTGTGCTTCATCAAGAAATAGCGTATGAAACGGCCTCGCATACGACCTTATATCTCTTCTTAGTAATGGATATGACGTAATTACGACATCAAATTCTGCTACATCTTTTAAAATTTTTCGCCGTTCTGTCTGATTTCCATCTGCAATAACTGCTCTAATATGTGGAGCGAATTTTTTCAATTCACTAAACCAATTATAAATAAGCGAGGACGGTGAAACGACTAATATAGGCAGCTTCTTCTCTCGAATTTCAGGCAAAACAGAATCTATATAAGCAATACTTTGCAGCGTTTTTCCAAGTCCCATATCGTCTGCTAAAATACCGCCAAAACGGTAATAGGCAAGTGTTTTCATCCATTCGAACCCGTATACTTGATACTCTCTCATTACAGCATGTAAAGTTTGTGGCACTGTAAATTTTAATTTTTTCGGGTTTTGAATGCTTTCAACTAAATCTTGAACAGACTCATCTAAACTTAAAACATTACCTTCATGAAGTCCGTTCATCCATTTTACACTCCGAATAAGCGGAACATTCACTTCTTCCCCATGTAAAAATTCTTTTCGAATACCTGATTCTTTTACAAACTGATTAATTTCATTAAACTCTTTACTCTCTAGTGATAATAAAGAACCATTCGCTAATCGGTAATATTTACGTTTCTCCTCAAGAGCCGCTAATACACCTTTAATTTCAGCTTCTGGTATTCCTTTTATATCAAAACGAAATGATAACCAATCAATTCTTTCTTTTCTTCTCACTCTAATAAGAGGTGCGGTATCACCTTTATGAATGCGTAATTTAATTGCTGTCGTCGCGTAAATATCAACTAAATCTTTTAACGTTGGAACGATGTGATATAAAAAGTTATACTCAGCTTCTTCATTATGCATAAAGTAACCGCCTTCTGTTTTCGCAAAGGCACTTTCACTCATAATGTCTAAAATCTCTTTTTCCTTTTTCTCATCACGATTAAAAACAGAAGGTTGCCCGTCTTCTTCTAGCGGATTAATCACGACGTTTCCATAATGAAATTCAAGACCTGCTAGCAAACGATTTTTCACACGATCTAAATATAGCTTTGCTTTTAGCAACGGCGTTTCAACACGATCGGATATTACTTCATCAATGCGCACTGTTCCAAGTTTCATTAATCCAGGCACAACTTTCGCTACGAAATGTTCCATCTTATTTTCAGGAATATAAAACTGATTGCTATTTGAGCGACTCATCATCTTTTGCAATTCAATAAGTCGCATACAATCTTCCATGGGTAAATGATATAATTTCCCATCGTAAAGAGCGTTGTTATACATCTCCATAACTCGAACACGATTTAGACCGTCTATATGAAGGGTAAACCCGCCATTATTCCCTTTCGTAAACTCAAAATGTAATGGCAATAACCCTTTTGAAATGTGTAATCCCTGAAACAGTTGCTCATTTTGTTTCAGCTGTACATACTCGGCTCTAGAAAGTGCAGAGAGCATATCATTCCACGAAGCTGGCGGTATAAATATCATACTTTCATCTTGTTTCGCATGTACTTCTAGTGCATCTTCATACATTTTTTCATTATGATATATTTTAATGAGTTGTTGTATAATCGCGTCTGTTTCTTGTTTAAAACTGTGTACATCTGGCGTATATGTAAATTCATTGGAACAATGAAAAGTCTCTCTCTTCTCCACTTTAGAAAGAAATTCTCTCATATGATTTATAAAATATGTTTTCGCAAGTTTTAACTGAATTCCAAGAAGAGCCCCACCGCTTTTCGTCGCTACTGGTGAACATATAAACGCAACATCTAATATTTCACGTGTATCAAACCGATGTTGTTTACTTTTTGGCCTCAGTGGTTTATCTGCAAACAACTGAAACATCCCGTTTGTTAATTGATCATTTCTGCTACTAACAGAGCCCATTCCACCCGTTTGCTGGTTATAATTTATTTGTATCAATACAGCTGCAACATGTTGACAGTACGTTTGGAAAGATGCTAACGAAGGACAACTACATCTCGCAACAACATCACCTTTCTTAGCTTTTTCTACTGTAACATGGAAATCCTCGTTCCCTTTTACCGTCGCCTCACAAATTTCTTTCGTTTCATCATAGTAATTCACGATTACTTTATTTGATTTATAATAAGCTTCGCCTCTTTTATATGAGGTTTCTCCACATACTTCTTTAATAATCGATTTATTTAATGTAAAACTCATTGTTTTGACACTTCCTTAATGTAAAACCATTTTCTCTTACTTAACATTTTACATGCTTCACGAGAAAATATAAAATGTTGATTTAACAAAAAAAGATGCTTATTTATAAGCACCTTTTCACTCTATCTCCATCAGTCGTTTCGCCTCAAAATACAACACTTGAATAAATTTTTTCGTATTAATTCGTATATGGCCAGAAGTTGCTACCCCATCCTTTGTCATTTCTGTCATCCGTTTTCTAACTACAGTGAAATCAAAAAACTTCGGAGCATAACTTTCAAATTTCGGATTTGAAAAGTCTGTTAGTCCAAGAGAAGCTAAATGGTTCAATGATTGATAAATCGCTCTTCTTACACGTTGTTCAGATGCTTTTCTCTCCTTCTCTATATCTGCCTCTGAAGCTAGTTCCCCTAATTTTTTCAGTGTAATTTGGTGAAAAATATCTTTCAACGCAGGAAATCCAAATTCAAATGTTTGCGCCTTTTCTTGTCCATTTAAATATTCCAGCATACTAAGTAAATCTTTACTTCCGTTCTCTCCCGCAATACCGAGTTCTGATAGTAAGAAGCGTCCTGAATCTGATATCTTTTTCCCTTCTTGCACTGTTTCGCTACGCATTTGCGGCTTTTCCCACTGAAACACATTATTTAATGATTTTTGAATGTCATATATAGAACGTTCCAAACGAATACGTTCTATCACTTTTCGTACAACAGATACTACTTCTATTTTGTTTAGTGGTTTTGTAATATAATATTCTACACCAAGTGTATATGCCTCACCAATGAGCTGTTTCGATTCAACTTGGGAAATCATAATAATTTTCCCAGTAAATGAAGATGCTATATGGCGAACTGTTTCAATGCCGTCTCTCATCGGCATTAGTAAATCAATAAATAAAATGTCCACTTTTTTATAATTTAACTGTTCTGCTTCAATAAACGCTCCATCTTCCGATTCTCCAATTACTTCCCCAAGATCGCCATCCTCAATAATTTGCGAAAGCATCGAACGGAAAACTTCATCATCATCTACAATATAATAAAACAAACCTATTCCCCTTCCCGCTTTAAACTGCACTCCGGTAAACAAACGATAAACTTACACCCGTTCCCATTTTCATTGTCTTCTAACCTTACTTCTCCGCCGAGCTCTGTTACCATTTCATCTATGTAAGAAAGTCCAATACCTGTGGACGGTGTTCCTGTTTGATCATACTTTGAAGTAAACCCGGGCTTAAATACTAATTTCTTATACTTTTGCGTTATACCTGGGCCATCGTCAATCACTTCAAAGATTACATTTTTTTCTCGTTTATATAACTTAATACGAATGAGACCTCTATCTTCAATTGCTTCAACTGCATTCGCAACTAAGTTATTAAAAATTGATAGCACTGTATACACGTGATATGCAGCGTGTTCACCTTCTATATGTTTAGAAAAACGTATATCTTTCTCTAACATTTCAGCATACTTTTCATTTATTCTTACAATCATTTCTGTAAGCTCATGACCTTCTACATACTCAGCCACATTTTTATCTAATAACAGTTTAGATAATCCTGCAAAAATCCTTTGATTATCCTTTTTTATTTCGTGCACTTCTCCTGCTATTTTCAATGCTGTTTTACTGCTGGAATCATCATTCGCTTGTAAATTCCGATATAATTGATACGCTTCTTGTGTAATTAATTCTGCATTTTGTAACGTTTTTTTCAAATGAACAGATTCTACATATAAATTTGAAAGGTGCATGAACATTTTTTCATTTTCTTTTCTAACTTGTGATTCTTTTAATTTCGTTTCATATAAATTCATCATATTTAAAAAGCCAAGTGCAAAGAAGCTACGGAAAATAGCAATAATGATGAGTTTATTTACTTCAGAAATTGTTATTGTTGTACCTAATACTAACATGTGATAAAACGCAAGTTCCGACATACTTGCAACAATTTCAATTGAAATTCCAAGGCACCCAATAACAATTGGCTTCTGATGAAACTTATTCACCCTACAAAGTGAAAAAAGACTTCCATAAATAAAATAATAAAAGAACACAGGATAACGCAAATAAAATGATTCTGTCATATGAAATGAGCCTTGCATGACCCAGTCAAGGCATACGCGGAATAAGACTACACATATACCGACAAGAATACCCGCAGCAGCTGCTGGTATTCTTCTTAAAAATAGTAATAAAAAGAAGAATAACGGTGTCCCAAAGCTAACACGAAACGTATCATTAAAAGGATGAAAATTAAGCTCTCCAGCAATCGGAACAACAACCATTAATATAATTAAAAGAGATATATCTTTCTTCCATAATTGATTCCAATTCAAAGGTGCCACTTCCTATACTCTTTTTTCAGTAATAAAAGTGAAAGCCCGCTTATATTATAAACGGGCTTTATTTCTATATTCTAACCTTTTCTACCGCTTTTATTTGGCGATACTCAGGCTCCCAGATTGCTTCTTTCACTGCAATCTTGATATCGTTATCACTTAAGTTCTCTCTCGCAACACCTTCCGCAACGGCAACTTTCGCTACTTCAATTGCTACCATTTCCGAGATATTACGTAGCTCTTCAACTTCTGGCAAAATAGGTGCTCCTGGCTGACTTGTATCAACCATACTTGCAACTGCTTCAGCTGCTGCTGCGAACATTCCATCCGTCATAACGCTTGCACGTACGACAATTGTTCCAAGACCAAGACCTGGGAAAATAAGTGCATTATTTGATTGTCCAATCACATACGTTACACCGTTATATGTAACTGGTTCAAATGGACTTCCTGTTGCAACTAACGCTCTTCCTTCTGTCCACTCGATTAAATCGGCTGGTTTTGCTTCAGCAAGTGGCGTCGGATTCGACATTGGTAAAATGATTGGTCTTTCTACGTGAGAAGCCATTTCTTTAATAATTTCTTCTTTAAATGCACCAGCAACGGTTGATGTACCGATTAAAATTGTCGGTTTCACATGTTTCACAACTTCAGCAAGTCCAATCACACCATTTTGTTTCCACTCACTTACTTCCGCTTCTTTTCTTGCATACGGCATTTGGAAATCAAGAAGATCTTCCATATTATCTGTAACTAATCCGTTACGATCAATACACCAGAAACGCTTATATGATTCTTCTTCTGATACGCCTACGCGGACCATCGCATCTCTAACTTGATCTGCGATACCGATTCCAGCCGTACCAGCACCAAACACAACAACGCGGTGTTCACTTAGCGGTACACCAGAAGCTTTTACTGCCGATAATACAGCCGCAAGCGAAACTGCACCTGTACCTTGAATATCATCATTAAACGTACAAATATCATGACGATATTTATCTAAAATTTTTCGTGCATTACGAGAACTGAAGTCTTCCCAATGTAAAAGCGCTTTCGGGAATTGCTTATTTACCGCTTGTACAAATGTATCAATAAATTCATCGTAAGCTTCACCTGTTATACGAGGGTGACGATTTCCAATATAAAATGGATTGTCTAATAATTCTTCACGATTTGTACCTACATCTAAAATTACCGGTAATACGCGGCTAGGATCGATTCCAACTGCGGCTGTATAAACAGCTAATTTTCCGATCGCGATGTTAATACCACCAACGCCCCAGTCACCAATTCCTAATATACCTTCTCCATCTGTTACAACGACTAAATCAATATTTTCTGCTGTTGCACCAATATTGGCAAATACTTCCTCAATACCTGACGGATCGTTAATTGATAAATACACACCTCGTGGTTTACGATATTCATGACTATATCTTTGAATCGCTACACCGACAGTTGGTGTATATACGATTGGTAACATTTCGCGTAAATGATCTGTTAAAATACGATAAAATAATACTTCATTTCGATCATGTAACGCTGTTAAGTATACATTCTTTAATAAATCATCCGGCTGAGAACAAAATTGTTCATATGCTCGACGTGCTTGTTCTTCCAATGTTAAAACCGCTGGCGGTAATAACCCTTTTAAACCTAATTCTTCTCTTTCTTCTTGCGTGAAAGCGACCCCTTTATTTAAAAGTGGTGTTGATAATACTTCTACTCCTCTTAATGTCGTTTCTAATGAACCATTAGAAGCTACTGTAAACTTGCTCATAACATCCCTACCTCTATTCATATATAGCATTTCTATATTGTAAACAAAAAAGAGGGGCTTGTCCCCCCTCTTCTTTTAATTTTTCTTTAAAAGAGTTGCTCCTGCAATCCCTGGGTGTGTCATTTCGAATGGATCTAGAATTAACTCTAAATCTTCTTGTGACAGTACACCATTTTTCACACAAAGTTCTCGAACGGATTGCCCTGTCGCGATTGCTTCTTTCGCAACGCGAGCTGCTGCTTCATAACCGATATGAGGGTTCACGGCTGTAATAATTCCTACACTCTTCTCAACATACTCTTTTAAGCGATCTTCATTCGCTTCAATTCCTTTTAAGCAATTATCTGTAAAGGCACGGAAACCGTTATTCATAATGCTAATTGATTGTAGTAAGTTGAAAACAAGTACTGGTTCCATCACGTTTAATTCTAATTGACCTGCTTCTGAAGCAAGACAAATTGTATGGTCGTTACCAATTACTTGGAATGCAATTTGATTAATTACTTCTGGCATAACAGGGTTTACTTTCCCTGGCATAATAGATGAACCTGGTTGACGAGCCGGTAACATAATTTCTGCTAAACCAACACGTGGACCTGATGCCATTAAGCGAAGGTCATTCGCAATTTTAGACATATTCATCATACATACTTTAAGTGCTGCAGATACTTCTGTGTATGCATCCGTATTTTGCGTTGCATCTACTAAGTCTTCTGCACCAACTAGTGGTAGTTCACTAATTGCAGCTAAATGTTTTACAACTGCTTCAATATATTCTGGGTCTGCATTTAAGCCTGTACCAACTGCAGTTGCTCCCATGTTCACTTCATATAAGTGTTGACGTGATTGCTGAATTCGTTTCATATCACGTTCAAGTACACGAGAGTACGCTTTAAATTCTTGTCCAAGACGAATTGGCACAGCGTCTTGTAAATGCGTACGACCCATTTTAATCACATGATCGAACTGTTCTGCTTTTAATTCAAATACATCGTGCATATAACCCATCGTTTGTAATAAACCTTCTAATGCGTTTAATGTTGCGATATGAATCGCTGTTGGGAATGCATCGTTTGTTGATTGCGCCATGTTTACATGACTATTTGGACTAATATAATGATAGTCTCCCTTTTCCATTCCTAATAATTCAAGCGCACGATTGGCAATGACTTCATTTGCATTCATGTTCATTGAAGTACCTGCTCCGCCTTGGATTGGATCTACGATAAAATGATCATGCCATTTTCCATCGAGAATTTCTTGAGCAGCTTCTGCGATCGCGCCGCCCTTGTTCAATTCCAATCTTCCTACATCTGTATTGGCAAGCGCTGCAGCTTTTTTTACAATTGCGAACGCTTTAATTAAACCTTCATGGATTTTGTATCCTGTAATTGGGAAGTTTTCAACTGCACGCATTGTTTGTACGCCGTAGTACGCATAGTTTGGTACTTCTTTTTCACCTAAAAAGTCTTTTTCAATTCGAACACCATTTTTAACTTCAGTTAATGTTGCCATGATTATTCACTCCTTAACGATTTCTTATGCTGCTTTTGTTTCTTTGACTGTTTCTACATATTGTTTTGCTTTCTCATTATCGAATTCGCCTTCCCACTTCGACATAACAATGGCCGCTAATGCATTTCCTAATACATTGACAGATGAGCGAATCATATCTAAAATGCGGTCAATTCCCGCAATTAACGCGATACCTTCTAGTGGTAACCCCATTGAACCTAACGTTGCTAATACAACAACGAACGATGCACCTGGAACTCCCGCCATACCTTTGGATGTTAACATGAGAACGAATAATAACGTTATTTGCTCTGTCAGTGACATGTGCACACCGTACATTTGTGCAACAAACAATGCCGCTAACGCTTGATAAATAGCCGATCCAGTCAAGTTAAATGTATAACCTGTCGGAATTACGAAAGAGGCAACTGCCTTTGGACAACCGAACTCTTCCATTTTTCTCATTATATTAGGTAAAACAGCTTCTGAACTTGCTGTCGTAAATGAAAGAATAAGTTCTTCTTTTAAAATTTTCATTAATGTAAAAATGTTTACGCCAACCATTCTTGCATTAATACCTAATACAATCACAACGAATAGTATAACAGTTACGTATACAGCTAGCACTAGTTTTCCTAAAGGAAGTAGTGTTGCTACACCAAATTTTGCAACCGTAACCGCAATTAATGCGAATACACCAAATGGTGCAAATTTCATAACTTGATTTGTAACCCAAAACATCGCTTCGAGTACACCTTCAAAGAAGTTAAAAACAGGCTTTCCTTTTTCCCCAATTGCCGCAACTCCTAAACCGAATAATACTGAGAAGAAAATAATCGGTAATAAGTCACCTTGTGCAATCGATTCAAATACGTTTTTCGGTACAATGTGAACAATTGTATCAGCAAAACCTTTCTTCTCTGTTGCATCTGCAGTTTGTTTATAAGAAGAAATATCACTTTGCTGTAAATTACTCATATCAACGCCAGTACCTGGTTGGAATATATTCGCTGCAAGTAATCCCATTAAAATAGCAATCGTTGTAATAATTTCGAAATAAAGAATTGTCTTACCGCCCAGTTTCCCAAGCTTTTTCATATCGCCTACACCAGCTACTGCAACAATTAATGCTGAAATAACAATTGGTACTACAATCATTTTAATTAAGTGAATAAATATATCCCCAATTGGTGTGATATAAGAAATCGCCGTTTTATTGCCATAAAAGACTGCCCCTACTACAATCCCTAAAACAAGCGCGACAAAAATTTGTGTTGCCAATCCGAATTTTTTCATTTATGTTCATCCCCTTCATGCGAACGCTTTCAATTTGAATTTATAAAAGCTACTCACACATCTTATAAGCGAACCTACAAAATCATACAAAAACCTACAAGTTCGTCACAAAAAATTCAAATATTTTTCTTCTTTTTTTCATTGACACCATTTTGTTAAAAAACGATAAAATATACTTGATAAGTAATCAGATTGTTTCGTATAATCAAAAATATATGTACTTACAACAAATCAAAATGAAAAGGAGTGGATGATATGAAAAACTATACAAAACAATTCGTCTTATCTTCTTCTTTTCTTTTTCATTTTCTTAAAAAGGAACAAAGGCATTCGCCTTTGTTCCTTTTTTATTGCGATCTATATAGGGGGAATTGTTATGAGACCATATAAACGTGTCTTAATTAAATTAAGCGGCGGTGCACTTGCCGATCAAACTGGAAATAGCTTTAACTCCAAACGATTAGAACATATCGCAAACGAAATTTTATCCATTGTTGATTTAGGTATCGAAGTATCCATCGTCATCGGTGGCGGTAACATTTTTAGAGGTCATCTAGCTGAAGAATGGGGAATCGATCGTGTAGAAGCTGACAATATCGGGACGTTAGGTACAATCATTAACAGCTTAATGCTCAGCGGCGTTTTAACAAGTAAAACAAATAAAGAAGTGCGCGTTATGACTTCCATCCCGTTTAATGCTGTAGCTGAACCATACATTCGCTTGCGTGCAGTCCACCATTTAGATAACGGGTATATCGTTATTTTTGGAGGTGGTAACGGGCAACCATTCGTTACGACAGATTATCCAAGTGTTCAAAGGGCCATTGAAATGAATAGTGACGCAATATTAGTCGCAAAACAAGGAGTAGATGGCGTCTTTACTAGTGATCCAAAACATAATAAAGCAGCAAAAATGTACAAAAAACTAAACTATAACGATATAGTTAGGCAAAACATACAAGTAATGGATCAAGCCGCTTTATTGCTTGCCCGTGATTATAATTTACCAGCACACGTCTTTAACTTTGATGAGCCTGGAGTAATGAAAAGAATTTGCTTAGGTGAACATGTGGGGACGTTGATTAATGATGATGCTTCATTGCTTGTGCATGAAAAATAGTTATTTTTATAAACCATGACCTTTCGAGTATTACTTTATATCACCAATCTCTTACTAGAGAAAAATAAAATATTGTATACAAACTGAATTCCCCTTATTTGTATTACACTAGGACTTCAGTTTGTATTACTAAACCTTAGAACAACAAGTTTTTTATTTTATTTGTTGTTTGTACTTTATGTTAATTCCAAATGATAGTATCAATAACTTTTTCAGTTGAACGATCTTTTTTTACTGCCCAAATCTGTAATTTGTCTCCTTCTACAGGATGATTACTACCATAAGCGTTATATTCGAAAAAATTAACTTTTATTCTTCCGTCTTCACTTGGGCTATACCGTTCTGATGTTGCATTTCCAAAGTGATTACCATTAATTTTCACCTCATAAGATATAACTTCAGAAAGAACATCAACCTCCATTTTTTTGAAGTAAAATCCATGGTAATGTTCTTTACCATCTACTTTCTCATAAGATTTTAACCATGTGTCGATAATATGAGCTTCTTGTATTTCTGATACTATAAAGAATTTTTGGGCTTGCAAATACGGGTCGTTATCGTTTTTCAATAATTCAAGTTTTACATTTGTTCCATTTTGAGTATTTTTATTATCTAAATATAAAGTTAATGATGGATTTGCTTTGTTTTTTAATATGAATTGATAATCCGTATCTATCTGTAGTATCCAATACTGTTCAGGCTTATTTGTATCTTTAGTCACACATACATTTTGCTCATTATTACCTCTATCCCAAGCTAAAATAGCATTCAAATTTAATTTACTTCTAATTTTGTATGCTTGATGTTTAAAGTCAAATGAAAACTCCCACCATTGCCCTTTGGATTTATTCCAATTCCATATTTGAACATTAGTAGATATCTCATTAGAATTATACTGACCATCTTTAACATCTAAAACTTTATACATATCTAATACTGATATAATTTTATATACCCCATTTAAAAATGCATAATTTGAATCAGTAGCATCTAATTCTTTAACAAACTTGTCCAATTCATCACCTGATGGATCTTCGTTCGTCCAAGCATTATTATATTTATCTAGCCTTTTTAATTCTTCCAATACTTCCCTTCTTGTATTTCTTTTATTAGTTTCTACAGCAATTTCAACGGCACTGTCTAATGCGTCTGCTAGTTCATCCGCTAATTTCACATTTGACCAGTTGTTTCTTTTTGATTTTTCTTTAATTCTATTTATTTCACTTAGAATGGCATTTAAAATTTGTTTGTTATATTCTAAAGTATTTTTTCTATACATTAACTCAATTCTTGGTTTGGATAATCCTCTAATAGCTTCTTGTAATTTGCTCCTTTTATCTGAGCCAAGGATTGCATCAATTATTGCTCCAAATGATAATAAATCTGGGATAATATCATATATTTTATATTTAAAATTATCTATTTTTATATCTTTGAGAAGATTTTTTATAGTTTCATTTGAATTCAGCAGATTTTCAATTTCTTCATTAAGTATATCTATATATTTAGAGTAACCTTCACATTGAGTCAATAATTGTTCTGCACGACGTTTTCGATTCTTATTGTCTGGATAAAATAAATCATCAAATCCTGTCATAATTACCCTCCTATATATCAATGTATATTTAATATTAAATGTACTACCTCTATTAATATGTTAATAGAGGTAGTACATAAAGGTAGTATTAGTATTTAATTGCTGTTAAATCAATATTATTTTCATGTTCATTAAGCTCTTTTACGACTTCTTCCAAGCTACTTTGAGATAGATCTTCGTCTGTCCAATTCCCCAGTATTTTATCTTTTCCTTTTAAATCTGTTAGTGCAGATTCTCTAGTTGGCTCCGGAGTTGTTTCTTTAAAGGTTTCCATAGTATCGGTAATCGCATCTCGTATCTCCTCTTTAAGATCTTCCTCAGTCCATTTTTTCTTAGCAGCTTTCCGTTTAATACGATTGATTTCGTTAGTTATAGCCATTAGCATGTCATAGTAATATTGTGTTTTTAATACACCGTAACGAAGTTCTATACGTGGTTTCGCTAAATCTTTAATACCATTTTGTAGTTTAGCTCTTTCATCATTTCCAGTAATTGCGTCGATAGTAACATCGATGCCAACAGCTACAATTGCACCACCAATCGCGGATCCAACGCTAGTTCCTAATTTAAACCATTTTGGCAAACCAACTAATTTGACTAATGCAGCTGGTCCAATTCTCCCTTGTTTTAATAAATATGAAACCGCAACTTTCTTTAGGAGAAAATTGAAACCTTTATTAGCTAAAGAAAAAACAGTGGTAATTCCAATTGGTTGTAACATTTTCACATACCATTCATGGTCTAATTTAATCTCTTCGAATGAAATAGAGTCGATACCAATAAGACTATAAGCCTCTTTAGTATATTTGTTCATAAGTTCTAATATGTTTTCAATTTGCAATTTTTTATCCGCTAATACATTTGTATAATCAGCACATTCGCTCATTAATTGTTCTACTCGTTTGCGTCTTTTCGGATTATCAGGAAATAAATGATCTTGCCACGTATGTTGCGTTTCTACCGTTTCTGTTACCTCTTTTGAGTTAGTCATTATAAACATTCCCTTCAAAATGGATTTTTGAGTTAAGCATAAAATATTTTGCGTTTAACTCTATCTTCATTTTTTCATAAAATTCATTATATTTCACCGAAATTTCATATTCGTTTATACGAACTCAGAAAGTCATGATTAACCCAGTTTATCTATGTATATTTTTAGTTCTCCAAAATACCGAAATGTGAGTTGCGGTATCAATAATATTGTTGCCTTTATATGAATCGATTATAAAATATTGAAAATACCACAAAAAAGAGAGTGCCTTGTAAACACTCTCTTTATAAAATATATAATTTAAAATGTATGTGGCGACATATTCACAAGTCAAATTTTGAAATTATCCCAATCTTTTTTGCAGCTTTTACAGCTTCAACTCGGGAATACACACCCAATTTATTGAATATTTCTGTTATCGTGTATTCAATTGACCTTTGACTTAAATTCAATGTAGAAGCTATACATTTATTTGTCATCCCTTTTTCTATATAGGATAAAACTTCGATTTCTCGATGATTCATCGATATAGGAACTACTCCATTTTTATTAATGTTGATATGTGAATAACGTTCTTGGATACGTAATTGTTTAAACAACTCATATGGAATAACAATCTCTTTTCTCATGATACTTTCAATGGCATTAATTATTGATTCTTGAGAAGCTGTTTTACTTATTATCCCCATCACTCCAGTTTCAATAAGCAAGTTAAAATGCGGTTCAATATCAAACCCAGTATATATAATTATTCTTGCATTAGGATCCTCTTTTAAAATTTTTTTTGATATCTCTAACCCATTTAAATTGGGCATATATAAATCTACCATATATACATCATATTTTTTATTACTCAAATGTGTTTGAAGTTTTTCACTGTAAAACAATACATCGGCTTGTATATTCTCTTGCTCTATTAATACTTTTGTTCCCATACCAACAGCTAGGTGATCATCTATAATCAGTACTTGAATCATTATATTATTCTCACCTTCTCTATCATTTGTACTATTTATATACACTATCCTTGTTAAATTTAATCTTTATGCGTACACCACTACCATGAGTGCTATCTATCGAAACAGAACCGTGTAATCCCCTTACTCTAGCAATAACTCCCGGTATACCTATGGTTGATCTCAAATCTCCTACTTGTTTCCCAATCCCCATGCCAATCCCGTCATCAACATAATATAAGCAAAGGTAATTGTTTTGCTCAAATAGCCTTAATTTTACTACTGTAGCTTGTGAATGTTTTATCGCATTATTTAATAACTCTTGTGTAACTCTATATATACAATGACTGATTTCTGAATTATATATACGCAACTCTTTCTCAATTTTATAATCTAACAAGAAATTTGCTTCTCGATTAATCTTTTTGATTAAATTTAATAACGCTTTTTCTAATCCTAATTCTTCTAAAAATGGAGGTCTGAGATTATTACATGTTTCTCGTGTTATATATATATGATCTATTATTTGTTCACGTATTTGCCGTAAGGTCACTTTAAATTCTTCATTAGTCTCTTTTTTTTCACGTACCTCTATTTTTCTATATAAGCGTAATTGATCTTGTAGAATGCCATCATGTATATCTCTTGACAAATTTTCACGTTCTTTTTCAGCAATCATAAAGGAAAATCGCGCATACTCTGCTGGATAATTAGTATCAAAATTTACATGTTCTAGACTCTTTGCCAGTATTTCTATTTTCCGTAAACATTCAAATTGAAGGTTCGCATAGTTAGCAAGGGTCTCCAGCCATACAATTTCATCGATATTAAATTTTTTTCCCTTTGCTAATAGTACGACACGGTAGTCTGGTAATATAGCAATTACTATTACAGAATACCCTTCTATGTAAATGATAGAACCAATACCATAACTATTCCAATTAAATTTATGTAATTTGGATAAAGAAATACTTTGTTCTTTTTCAAAAAAACTTATTTTATTACTCATATTATTGACTGAAATACATATAGGATTCGTAACGCTCAGAACATCTTTCACTTCTCTTTTGATAAACTTTATTATTTTTTTTACTTCATACTCTTTCTTTGTCTGATGCATAAAACGATTTAAGCTATTTGTATAATTTTTTTTATGATTATATAAAATTTTGCGAAAGGTAAAATCTAAATAGTCTTTCAAATAAAGTGCTATTAATATACTAATATATATAAGAATATTGAATTGAATAACTTCTAGTAAACTCTCTCTTCTTTTTTCAAAAATAATTAAGTTAATTATAAATAAAACACCAGAAATTCCAAAAGAAATCAATAAATAGTATTGTAATCGATTTATAATTAAGTCAAAATCAAATTTTTTTAAAATTAATATATACAGGGAGTATACGGGGATAAAAATGAAGCATACTGCTGATAGTTCAAAGGTAATTAACTCTTTATCTAAAATTAAATTTGGTATAATAAATAAAACTATACGGGTAAATATCGTTGGAGATATTATATGATACATTCTTTGTTTATCACCTTTTTCATATGAAACTCGGTATTTAAGTAGGTTATTCCTATGCATTATATCAATAGTATCTATTTTTTCAACTCTCAAAAAGGTCTTTAATCTTATATTTTTATTTAGTTCTTTATTGTTAACCTTTCTAACAATGCCTCCTACCTGTATTCCGTTTTTTGCAGTCAAAGTATTTTCATAAATATATGTAGTATAATAAATTGAATTTGATTTTTTAACTTCAATACCCGTGAATGAATACCGAAAAATGGTACTTACAAAATAAGATAAAAGAACAAGAGATAAAATTAATAGTAACAGCCCATTTATATATTCTTTCAAATAATCCATTACAGATTCACCTATTTTAGTCCAAAAAAATATTTTTCAGCTGAATTATATCTAACATAATGAGAGAGAATAAAAGAATCATAGAATTCATAATTAAATACCAACTCCTTTTCATAAAATTAAAATATATTATGAACATTTTTCTTTTTAATAGAAAGAAAAATGACGATTTTCTACCATGTTTATTTCAACTATTTTAAAATTATTAATTATCTAATTAAAAAAAATCTCAATTCGTTGAAGGAAAGCATTTGAATTATCATTTGTTAGGTGAAATTAAAGGAATACCATATACATAATATTTATATTGAGTGAAAATCCGGTTAATAATACACTTGCACTACTGATTTATCCACTACTGGCATTTTATAACATCCTTTCATCTTCCTGTATCTAACCGCCTCGCTTTTTGTGAACATTCTTTTTTTAAGACTTTTAGTTTTTAAATACGATAATAAACCTCTAGCTTTTTCTTTCTCCATTTAAGTTTTTTTAATATAGACAAATATTTAGAATTTTAGAATTGCGGAATGCTTAAATTTTCTGTTCATTGCGATACACTCAATTTTTTATTAATTCATTCACTAATGATTTTCAAAAATAATAGCTGAGCCAGCGATTTTAATAATTAAATATTAGCTTCAGAAATTTGGTTATAAATCTTTTATTTACTAGTACATTCATACTATATTCTCATTTATTTTTATTTCGTTTATACAGATATTTATACATTTTTATTATATAGTATGGATATTTTTTAAAAGTTAAATTATTGTTTGTTTACGATGAAATTTCTGTAAATATCCCCTTATTTTGAATACACAAAAAAACTATGAGGATTAATCTTCATAGTTTTTAATTAATGTGTTATGAAAGATCGTAAAGACTGAAAGAAAATAAACTCCCATTCTCCATTAACCATCACAAATAAAAATCAATCCATCCCGCAAATTTCTCCTTACAACGCTCCCAAAATGATAACTTCTCAAAAAATTCTTTCGTCATTTCTTTTGAATCATGAAAATCCTCCGTTAATGCCTCATTAACTTGTCCTACAATTGAACCACCATGAATATACAAGTTTATTTCATCATTTATATTGAAGCTACGCGAAGTAAAGTTTGTTGTGCCAATAACGGTTAATTCATTATCAATAAGCATTAATTTTCCATGGAACATTCCTTTTTTATACCCATATACAGTAATCCCATTATTAACAGCTTGACGTATATATGGATACGCTGCTTCTTTTATAAGAGGTAAATCTGGTTTATATGACCAAAGTATTTTCACTGTAACACCACGCTTTTGTGCTGCGATTAAAGCATTCATGCATTCTTTATTTTTCGGTATAAAATACGGCGTTGCAATTACAATTGAGTGCTGAGCTTGTTTTATTAGCTCTATATATTTTTCAGCAACGTAATGCCCATTGTAACTGACCATAGTATGCAATGTATTCCCTTTACTAGCCTTATTCGTACTCCTCTTTATATCTTCTTTCGTATCTCGTTTCCAATCTAAAGCAAATTGTTCCTCTAAATCTTTTGCTCCTTCCCCTTTAAGGCGCACATGATAGTCACGCCAATATCCAAAATGCTTATCTTTACCTAAATACTCATCTCCTATATTAAAACCACCTGTATAGCCAATCTCCCCATCAATTGTCGTAATACGGCGATGATTACGATGGTGAAGTGAATAAAATCCGAATGGCAATTCAGGTTTTCTACTATACGTAAAATGCACACCACTTTCCCGCAATTCATTTATCATCTTTCCTTCAAATGATAAATCATTAATGCGATCAACTGATAAATAGACGTTTACTCCTTCTTTTGCCTTCTCTTTTAATAAACTTAAAAAAGTATGGCTACTTTTATCATCCGACAAAATAAAAAAATATGTATAAATAGATTGCTTCGCTTCTCTTATATCAGCAAATAGCTGTTTATAAAACGACTTCCCTTCTACATATAATTGAAAATCACTATAGTGAGGGGCATACTCTGTCGGCATATTTTTGCCAGCTTCCATTTTCCTTCCTAAGGTAACGTCAATATGCATCCAAATTAAAATAAAAACGAAAATAGCAATAATAATAGAAGTAACTCGCAATATTTTTTTAATCATTTTAATTTCCTTCCGCTCGTTTTCTTTCCTCCTTTCTATTTTGTCATTCAAATTTAGATTTCATGCTTTATACAAAAAAGGATGTGACTTTACATCACACCCTTTTTGTATTAAACAAAGTTTCTCGCATCATTATTTCTTCCAAATTTATAAATGGCAATTAAGAAGAACGCAATCGCAAAAGCGAATAAAATTAATATGTTTAAATACAACTCAGAGAACGGAATTCCTTGTTGTAATTTTGCTATCGTATCTAATAACCAACGCTGCGGAAGAAAATTAGCTACTTTTTGTACTGCATTTGGCATAATGTCGTACGGGAAATAACATCCAGCAAGCAAACATGTTGGTACTATCACTAAATTTTGCATTGCATTTGAAGCAGCTGAACTTTTTGAAAAAGACACAATGACTAATGATAAACCAATTGCAATTAAAGCGAATATCATAAGCACACCAATCATTACTATGAAAGGCATATTAATATTTGTATGAAAAACATTCGTCAGAAATAGTACTGCAATGACAATTTGCAATGTTAATATCATCATATTTACTGCCACATTGGACAATATAAATTTCTTTCCGTCAATTGGTGTTGATAATAATCTAAAATACGTTCTATTCTCTTTTTCTTTTAAAATAAATCCTGATAAGTTCACTGCTGAAAACAGCATAAACATAATAAGATAACCCATCGTTTGATTTGTCATATCTTTATTTTTCGAAGTATCTTCTAGCGTCTCCGTTTTCATTTTAAATGAACTTTTTTGATATCCTGCGTACATCTTATCAAATGCACTTTGATCTGTTCCTGCTACTTTACTAATAGCTGCTACATTATCAATATAATTGTATAAATATGATTTTATAAATCCTGTTACTTGATCACCTTTAATCGATGCAATTTCAATATGATCTGGTTTCCCTTCTCGAACGCTTTTTGAAAAACCAGAAGCTAATGTAATAACTCCATCAAGTTTTTTAGAAGTGAGTTTATCTTCTATTTCAGACTCCTTAACCTTACTCACATTCACATGATTTAATCCTTCTAAAAACTTTATCGTATCGTTTGCTATCGGCTCATTTTCTTTATTTACAATCCCGATATTTAACGTTCCTTGCCCTGCATTTCCGTATATCGAAAAAGAGATGAGCGTCCCGATTATTGGCAAACTAATAATAATCAATAACCCTTTTTTATTTTTCAAAAGTACAGATAACGTTTTTTGTATGAGCCATAAAATATCTTTCATACTATAGCCCCTCCCGTCTACGTAATGCAATAATTGCAATTAATAAAAAGAGTGCTGATATTCCAATATTTAAAGAAATGACTGGTAGTGCTGCCCCTACATCATTCGCATAAATAATTTTCATAACAGCTGTGTTTGCCCACGTTAATGGTGATAAATTCGTAACGAAATTTTCTTCTATTACGAAATATGCACCGCCAAAAATAGAAGCTAATTGCACTACCACCATAATAATTGCTCTAGACGATTCAGGTGTTTTTGTAATATATCCAATCCCTAAACCGAAGCTAATAGCTAGAAAGATTTCTGTTAATAAAATAAGAAATATGATTCCAAGGTGATCTCCCCAATTCGCTTGAAAGACAAATTTACTAAATAACATAACGAGTAATATGCACAGGGCATTTGCTACTAGACTACCAAGCACTTTCCCAATGAAGATTTCAGCCTTACTTATAGGTGCAGCAATAAGGCGATCTCCTGTTTTACGTATTCGTTCGCCTCGAATTAGAAAACTTGCTCCCATCGCAGCATACAGCGCAATCATCGTCGTCATTACAACCGCATAGTAATCCATAGAACCCGGTTTATTCGCAGCTTGTAAAGATGTTTCTTTTATATAATCATTATGATTTCCATTTGAAATAACTGCGCTCACCTTACTAGGATCAACTTTTGCAACTTCGGCTGCTACATTGTACTTATCAACAAATGTTGTAAGCATACCTTCCACAATACTTCCCTCAATACTACTTTTGTCACTTCCGTAAGTTTTTGCACCATCTTTATTTAATTCTACATAAGCAGCATATTTATTTTGCTTCACTGCTTCCTTCCCATCTATACCTTCAGAAGCTTTTTTAAAATGAATCCCCGATTTATTAACTTCTTTCGCAAATGCTTCAAATGCTTGAGAAAACGTGCTACTCGCTTCATCTTTATATAGCACCCGTATATCTTTAATTGAATGACTATCACTATTAAACGCATTACTTAATGCTGTACCTAACACAAGCATAAGCACAATCGGAAAAGCTAACATAAAAACTAAAGTTCTTACGTCTCTGAAATCTCTTTTCATATGCATAATTGCAATATTGAAGATGTTCAATTGATGAACCTCCCTTTACCTTTTCTTCATTTACTCTTTATTTATCTCGTAAGTTTCTTCCAGTTAACGTAAGGAATACCGTTTCTAAGTTAGGAGCCTGCTCCTCTAACGAACGGATTTCAATGTCATGATTGATGAAGTGCTGAACAATTTTATTTAAATTATTTAATCCTGCATCAGAATTTACTTTAATTACGTTCTCTTCAATTTGAACAGCTTTCACACCGTTTATCTCTTTTAATTTTTCTACATCTAAATTCTCTACCGATTTCACTTCAATCCAAATATCTTTCGTATCAGTAATAATCGCTTTTAACTGCTCTTTCGTTCCTTCTGCAATCACTTTACCGTGATCTACTATCGCTATTTTCGTACAAATCTCTTCTACCTCTTCCATATAGTGACTCGTATAAATAATCGTACTTCCCATTTCGTTTAATTTCCGAACAGACTGCAGGATATAATTTCTTGACTGTGGATCAATTCCAACTGTCGGCTCATCCATAATAATTAACTTCGGTCTATGAGCAATTGCACAAGCGATATTCAGTCTTCGCTTCATCCCGCCTGAAAAGTTTTTCGGATAGCTTTTCTGTTTATCACTAAGTCCTACAAATTGAAGAGCTTCCTCGACCCTAGCTTTTAATTCAGCTCCCCGTAATCCGTACAATCCAGCAAAGAATTTCACATTTTCATAAGCTGTTAACTCTTCATAAATTGCAATATCTTGGGGAACAATACCGATATTCATCTTCGCAAATCGATTGTGTTTCTTTATATTTTTTCCTAGTATGCTAATTTCACCTTCATTACTTCTTAACAAACCAGCAATCATGTTGATTGTCGTACTCTTACCAGCACCATTCGATCCTAAAAAGCCAAATATTTCTCCTTCTTTAATAGATAAAGACATATTATCAACTGCGATGAAATCACCAAATTTTTTCGTTAAATTTTTAATTTCTAAAGTATTCATCGTTTCACCCCTATTTCGGTTTCTCTGCTTTTAGTATAAACAAAAAGAATGAACCTGCTCAGTGCAGAAGTTCATTCTTTTCACATGAGATTATTCACTTTTTTCATATGAGATGATTCATCCTCATATCGGCAGCAACATTGTTACTGAAAAACCACTTGTTCCATCTACAATAATTTTACCATTTACAGACGCCGTTCGTTCCTCCATCCCCATAATCCCGAGACCTTTTTTAACAAGTACTGCACCTTTTCCATTATCCTTCACTTGCACTTTCACCATCTTGTTAAGTACATGAATATCGATTGAAATGACTGTCGCATCAGCATATTTCATCGCATTTGTTAATGCCTCCGTAACATTTTCACCGATAATCTTCCACTGAATCGGCGAAATCATATCTAAATTCCCTTTATATACGAAAGGAATATTTATATCATGCTTACCGGCAAATTCCTCTATGAATAATTTCATACGATGAATGCCAATTTGCTCAGTTGGTGGCTTCATATTTTTTAATGTAATCCGAATGCTTTCAATACCATCTTTTGAAATATGAATTGCATTTTGTAATAACTCGGCAGATTTTTCTTTATCTATCCCCATTAATCTCTTTGCTGCTTCCATTTGAATGAGTGCCCCTGTCATCGAGTGGCCAATTTTATCATGAATTTCCTGTGATAACCGGTTTCTCTCTTCTAACTTAAATGTGTACTCTGATTGTCTTATATACTCTTTATTTTCATTTAAGCTTTTCGTCAGCCGCTGCATATCTTTTCGCATCTGATCATTTTGTGATTCAAGCTTTAATACGCGCGATATATACCGTTCTGCCATAGTTAATACGAGAAAGGAAAATGCAACAATTAATCCATATGTCATTCTAATACTTTCATTTGTAAAGATAATAGGAATCATCATAATGATAAAGAGTTGCCATCTCTTCTCTATATAACGGAATATAATTTCATATAAGTTCAGTGGTAAAAACAAAATAAAGAACGAATGAATCTTCCATGTAAATAACATAACTAAGCCAATTGAAATAAAAGTTAATATGTTTTTGTACGTATTTTTTTTACATATAGAAATTAGCACGTTTACAGAAAGATATAAAAGCAAAGTAAGTATAATCCATGGTAAGTTCGCAACATTTAAATACATGTAACTAAACACAATATATATAAAGACAATTAATTTACTTACAATTAACCAAAATTCCATATCTTTAATCTACTTTCCCTGTTAAATAATAAATCGCGATTTGTGTACGATGTTCCAGTCCAGTTTTCCCTAAAACTGACGTAATATAATTTGCAATTGTTCCTTCTGATATGAAAAGTTGCTTCGAGATTTCTTTATTCGAAAAGCCTTTTGCAATTAATGCGATAATACTCAGCTCTCTTTCAGTAAAAAGACTTTTATCTATTTTACATTCTTCCTCTTTACTTTCCATTAAATTAGACTTAATTTTATCGAGAACTACATCTTGCATAACGGTTTGGCCGTTATATACTCCTTTTATCGCATCACGAATACGCTCTGGATCATTATTTTTCAATAAATAACCTTTCGCCCCATTCTTCACTGCGTCCAAAATATATTCATCATCATCGAACGTCGTTAAAATAAGCGGCTTCGTTTTCGTCTCTTCACAAATGAATTTCGTCGCCTCTACCCCATTCATGTTCGGCATACGAACATCTAAAAGAGCGATATCAACGTCGTTCTTTTTGCAATATTCCACTGCTTCTTTCCCATCATTTACTGTATCTACTACTTCGAACTCTTCATATGTATTTAAAATAATTTTCATACCTTCTCTTATAAAAGAGTTATCATCTGCTATTAATATTTTAATTTTCATGTTTGTTAGTATGGATCTTCCCCTACTAACATTCACATCCTTTCTTCCCGTAACATTTCTTACTTGCTCATTATATACTTCTCTTTACCATTTTTTCACACCTTTTTTCATCTAGCCCCCTTCCTAAAAATATATTATTCTTTTTTTACAACATGTGTAGGGTGACTTATCATTCTTTACGTCTATATAATAGAATGCGTCAAAAAGGAGGGAGAGACCCATTGAGGAAAAACAATTAATTGAAAAAGCACAGCAAGGAAGCGAACATGCTTTTCGTATCCTTGTGCAAACATATCGTCATTATATTTTTCAAGTTATCTTTTCTATTTTAAGACATGAAGAAGATGCGAAAGATGTTACACAAGAAGTATTCGTAAAAATTCACGCCTCTCTCCCAAATTATCAATTTCGCGGATTAAAAACGTGGATGGCGCGTATTGCCACCAATCACGCTATTGATTATAAGAGAAAGAAAGCTAGAGAAAACGAAGAGCTCTCCTTATGTAAAGAAACCGAAGAAAATATAAAATCCTCTCATAATATTGAGGCTTTATTATTGACGAAAGAGCAAAAATTACTCATTGCTCAAAAACTGAGAGAACTTCCCGATAATTACCGTGACGTCGTTCTCGCACATTACTTAGAAGAAAAAAGCTATCAAGAAATTGCTTTACAGGAAAACATCGAAGTGAAAACAGTCGAAATGAAACTGTATCGGGCAAGAAAATGGATTAAAAAACATTGGAAGGAGGAAGAGTTTCTATGATGCATTATTCAAAAGAAGATTGGCGCAATTATACATTAAATGTTATAGAAAGCAATGAACGTGAATCTATGGAAGAACATCTTTATGAATGTGATCATTGTTTAGCACTTTATATGGAAAGTATTGATGAACAACAGGAAAACCTTCCAATGATAAATGATGATTCATTTACCAACGAAGTTATGACGCAAATTAATTTTGAAACGCTACAACCTAATGAAAATATAAAAACAAACTCACTAAAGCGCACCATCGTTCACTACATAATTGCGACTGCGGCTACAATTATTTTTATGGTAAGTGGTTTATTCCAATATATTTTCACAGCGACATCAAATTTCGAGAAATCTTCAAAACATAACGAGTCTTCTATCTCACAACAAATTGTAAACAAATCGGTAGACACATCCAAAAAGGACGGAGGTTCAAAGCATGAATAAAAATCCCTTTTTAGCACTTGTATTAGGGCTAATTCCCGGGCTTGGACATTTATATTTAAAGAAATTTGGACGGTTTATTTTATATAGCGGGGGAGCTTTATTTCTATTTATCTTCACAGTATTTTGTACAGTAGAATTAGGAGAGCGCACCATGGCTTTTCTTTCCCTATTTTTACTAGCTGTTCTATGGGTAATTAACTTACTAGATTTAGTTATCACCATTATAAACCAAACGAAAAAACAAGAAGCTGGAGAATTAACAGAGTCCTCTAAAGAGAGCGAACGATTTTATATCATTCTTCTATCAATCATCCCTGGACTTGGACATTTTCAATTAGGGCTTATGCAACGTGGACTTACATTTTTAGTAGCTTGCACAGGGATCGGAAGTATGATTATTTTCGTTGCGCTTTTAACATCGCAAGAAAGTTTCCTTATCTTCCTTATTACATTACCTGTTTTATGGATATACAATTTCTTCGATGTTGTTCAGCAACTCCAGAAAAAAGAACGTGGCGAGCAACTAGATGATCGTACTATTTTCGAAGAGTTTGAAGAGCATCGTGAACAAGGAAAGAAGAATAAAACATTTGCTTCTATTTTAGCGATGTTCCCCGGAGCAGGACATATGTATTTAGGCTTACAGCGCCGTGGTCTTCAGCTTATGGCAGCCTTTTTACTTTCAATATATTTACTCGACTTATTAAGACTTTCAGCGTTTTTATTTTTAGTACCCATCATTTGGTTCTATAGCTTTTTTGACGCTTTACAACAAACTGCAAAATATGGAAAAGAACGTGTAAATGATGAACCTATCATTGATTATTTTATCAATCATCAAAGGTGGATCGGTATTGGATTAATTACACTCGGTGGTTATTATTTATTAGATCAAACAGTCCTTCCTATTTTGAATGATTACTTCGCAACTATATTTAACATTCATCTTAGCGAGCTGTATTATCGCTATTTCCAAACATCTATCGTTGCACTCCTCTTAATTGGTGGCGGCTTTAAATTGTTACTTGGAAATAAAGAAAATAAAGGTGGTACGAAAGAATGAGAACATGGCGCGTTGGAACATTTTCAATGGGGCTTTCTATTATTGCATTAGGATGCTTTTTACTATTTTCAGTTATAAAAGGTACTGAGGTATTAGATTCCTTAACAGCATGGTGGCCTGTTTTACTTATTATACTTGGCGTGGAAATTTTACTTTACCTACTATTTTCTAAGAAGGAACATTCATTTATTAAATATGATATTTTTAGTATTTTCTTTATCGGTGTTTTAGGAAGTGTTGGCATTGCTTTTTACTGTTTATTATCAACTGGATTGCTAGAAGAAGTTCGCTACGCCATTCATACAACTAGACAAACGAACACGATTCCAGAAAGCAAACTTAGCATTCCTGAATCTATCAATAAAATTGTCGTAGATGCAGGTACAGACAACCATCCTCTAACGATAGACGGAAGAAACTCAAATGAAGTTAGCCTTCTTGGAACATACGAAATGACAACAAAAGGAAATGAAAAACCAAATTTAAAACAAGAAGATTTTCTTTCAGTTCAAACGACCGGAGAAACAATGTATATAACATTAAAGTCGTTACCGTTTCATCAAAGACTGTTTGGTCATGAACCACGCGTAAAGCCGACACTTGTACTACCGCAAACGAAACATGTAGAAATTCGTGCTTCTAATCGCGATCTTTCTCTTTATCCAGGTCAATTACAAAACAATTGGTTTGTACAAGAAAGCTCAGGTGTATCTGTTCATTTAATAAAAGAAAGTGACATTTCTCTAACAGCAGTAACAAACCAAAAAGAAGCTATCGGAAATACACCTTGGGAACAAGTAGAAGATTTAACGAAAAAAGAAAATAATTCTTCAGAAGAAAATCCAGAATCCAACGGGCAAGAACATTGGTATAAAAATTCGATTAAAACCGGGAATGGAACGTACAAATTAAACATTGAGAAAGCTTACAATTTAAATATGAGCGTTATTGAAAAATAAAAAAACCTTCCGCAATTGCGGAAGGTTTTTCTCATATAATCGCTTTAATTCCCTCTAACACTAAGCCAATCATAAATCCGCAAACAGCTCCGTTTACTCGGATCCACTGTAAATCTTTACCGACGTTATTTTCAATCATTTCAATTAACGTTTTATCATCTAACTTATCAAGGTTTTCTTGCACAAGCTTTCCGATTTTCGAATGGTTATTCTCAACAAGCTTCACAACTTGTTTTTGTAACCAATCTTCTATTTTTTGAACAGTCACTTCGTCATCTTTTATTTTATTCATTTGTTTTTGTAAAAATGGAATAACATACTTATCCGCAAATTCTTCATTGTTTACAAAGGCAACTGCTTTTTGCTGCACTTGTTCCAGCATCTCTTTAATTTTGTCAGTACCATCCCAATTGGCAATCCACTTTTCTTTCCATTTTTCTAATTCCTGTAGCAACGCTTCATTTTCTTTTACATTTATAATTTCTTGACGAATTTTCGCTAATATAAGTTGTCTCGTGCTATTATCAGCATCTTGTAAGCTGCTAATATTACTAATAATAAACTTCTGCAAAATACCGCCAATTTTATCTTCATCTACAATATTCATAAATGATTTCAAAGTAAACTGCAAGAATCCATCTACTTTTATATTTTCCATCGCCTTCATACCTAAGCTTCCGAGTTGGTAACGCGCTTCATCTTGCGCTGTCCAGTCTTTCACTTTTACTAATATGTAATCAAGTGTCTTTTCATCATATTCTTGCACAACTAATTGATCAACAAGCACTTGTAAAATGTTACTTGTATTCATTGTATGCAAATATGTTTTTAATTCTTTTTCAATAATAACCGCTAATTTTTCCGTATCTATTGAAACAATCGCTTTCTCCGCAATCGTTACAATCCCTTTTTTCACAGCATCAGACTGCATTTCTCTCTCTGCAATTTGCAGCACCATTTGTGCTAGTTGCATTTCTTTTACTTTATTCGTAATACTTTCTTTCGTTAGCCACTCATTTTCTAACGTATTGATGAGCCCTTTCGTTACTCTCTTTCGGTTTTTCGGTAACAAAGCTGTATGCGGAATTGGAATTCCCATCGGGTGACGGAATAATGCTGTAACTGCGAACCAATCCGCAAGTCCACCAACTAACCCAGCTTCAAATCCACCTTGAATAATCTCACCAGCTACCGTCCCTTGAAAAGGAATAGAAGCCGCAAAACCTACTCCCATAACCCCAAGCGAAATACCCGCTATATATTTAGTCTGTAATGACATCGTATACACATCCTCTTATTATGTAAAATAAAGCTTTTTGTTGTATTTATACAATATTAATTATCCTTTATATATACTATAAAGAACTATTGTGAAAATAACAAAGATTTTTATGTACATGAAAAAATGAGGCTACAACTAGCCTCATTTTTCTTATATTGTTAATCTCTCACCCGTTTTATAATACCCATTTATCACATCTTCTGGAACCATACTACCACCAGTTCCCCATACAATATGAGTACCTTTTTTCATCTCCTTCATTAACTGTTGCTCTTGTAAATACGCATCTTCTTTACATACTTTTACTGGTCCTATCATACCAGCTAATGCAGAAGGCTCTAAATAAATATTCTCTGTATCAGCTAGTTCTTTTAACAATCTATATAACTCTTCATCGCTTACTGTGTAATTCCCACTCAAAAATGGTTCCATCGTTTTACCGACAAATCCAGACGGCCTTCCTACCGCAAGTCCGTCTGCGTCTGTTACATTATCAATTCCGATATCTTGAACGGCGATTTTATCATGAAGTCCTGTCATTAACCCGAGTAACATACATGGTGAATGTGTTGGCTCTGCAAAGAAACAGTGTACGTTGTCTTTATATAATAACTTTAAACCAAATGCGACTCCGCCAGGTCCGCCCCCTACTCCGCATGGTAGATAAACGAATAAAGGATGTTCTTCGTCCACTACAATCTCTAACTCTTCTAATTGTTTTTGTAAACGCGATGCTGCTACTGCGTATCCTAAAAATAAATCATGTGAGTTTTCATCATCTACAAAATAACAACTAGGATCTGTATCTGCTTGCTGACGCCCCTCTTTTACTGCTTTACTATAATCAGCTTCATATTCAATAACATTTACACCTTTACTTCTTAATAAATCTTTTTTCCATTGTTTCGCGTCTGCTGACATATGAACCGTTACGTTAAAACCTAGTTTCGCACTCATAATCCCAATGCTTAGCCCTAAATTACCTGTAGAACCTACAGCAATTGAGTATTTTGCAAAAAACTCTCTACATGTATCACTATCTAAAATGGAATAATCAGCTTCTTCTGTTAACATACCATGCTGCAAAGCTAATTGTTCAGCATGTTTCAACACTTCATAAATGCCGCCTCTAGCTTTAATTGATCCTGATATTGGGAGATGGCTATCACATTTTAATAATAATTCTCCTAAAATAGGTTGCTTGTAATGTTTCTCTAAAGCTTGTTTCATAGAAGGGATTTTCAATAAAGGTGATTCAATGATGCCTTTCGTCTCTTTCGTTTCAGGAAAAACTTTCGCAATGTATGATGCAAAACGCTTTAACCTCTCCTCCGCATCTTTTACATTCTCTTCACTGAGTGGCGAATCTTTTATTGCCGTTTCATACTTTTCCATGTTCGGATTCACCCAAAACACTTCTTCTGTTGCGATTAATTTATTTAAGAGTGGATATCCCTCTTTTAATTTCTCTATTCCCTTCATTCTCTTCCTCCTCATCACCTTGTAGCTTACGATTTAATAAATTATAATTAAATTAATTTTAATATAGTTTAACATAAATTTTTCACTTTAGTTAATTTTAATTTAATTTATTTAAATATAATTTAATAATTAGTAAGGAGATTTTCATTATGGAAAATATAGATATTGGTAAAAAAATTGAAAAACAAAGAAAAGAAAAAGGTTTAACGAGTAAAGAACTTGCAAAGATGGCTGATATTACACCATCTATGTTAAGTCAAATTGAGCGTGGATCTGCCAACCCTTCTATCCAAACATTAAAAGTACTCGCTAAAGCTCTTGATGTTCCAACATTTAGCTTTTTACTTGAAGATACCAATACAGACGATTTAATTGTACGTTCTCATAAACGCAAAAAAATGATTATCGATAATTTATCATATGAAATGCTATCACCTGATTTCACAGGAAATTTAGCAACAGCAATTATGACCGTCCCGCCGAATACAGCTTCATCAGAAAATGTGCTAGAGCATAAAGGTGAAGAATTAGCATTTGTATTAGAAGGGAAAATCACATTACATTTAAATGAAGAAGAATACATATTAGAAACGGGTGATAGCGTAAAAATACCCGCTTATTTAAAACATAAATGGGTAAATCAATTCGAGAAAAATGCCATTGTTTTATTTTCTGTTACTCCGCCGATTTTTTAATAGATGTAATAAAAATAGCCACGTGCGGATTCCTCCGTACATGGCTATTTTTATCTTTTCGGCACGAACAAAATCCCTAAACTCATAACACAAAAACTTAGTATTTGCTGCATCGATAAACCAAATAAAACCGAATTCTGTTCACTAACAAGCGAAATAATAATATGAGCAAACCCCTCAACTATTAGAAAAACACTTATATTCTTTCCATTTCCCAGTCTTTCATTTTTCATCCATAACAAGCCCAGTATACAAAGACCAAGGATGATCTCATATACGAAAATGGGATGATATATAAATTTAGATTCATATATTTTCACACCCCAAGGCAGTGTCGTTTGTACACCTATTTTGTGGTGGAATAGAAAATAAAAAATAATACTCATACAAAACCCAATGGGCAATGCATCAAGTAAAATACGAAGCGAAAATTGCTCCTTTTTACTTTTCCAAACAATGTATACACTCGCAATTATACATCCTACTATAATATGTTTCATACTTCCTATAGCTAATAATGCTTGCAGTGGTGATCTAATAGCCCATACTGGATTTATAATTGCCGGTGCAAATTTCCATACAAATACGATGATAAGAAAAGCATTTGTTACTGCATCCATCATTTTTTCATATGGTACACTTTCGTTCTTCATCTTTCGTTTCATCAATATAAATCCAAATAGACTTCCAATTATAAGAGCTACAGATTGTATCCTCACGATCCACTCCATTAATACAAAATCCCCTCTTTAACTCTCAATTAATTTCTTAAATTTCTCTTCTAATTGATCTGGAGGTAATACGCCTCGTACTTGCTCTACAATAATTCCATCTTTATTAACAAAAAATGTCGTTGGTAAAGAAAATACTTTATAGTCTAATCCAGCTACTCCGTCCATATCTAGTAAAACAGGAAACTGAAATCCATGACGATCTGCAAAAGCGCTCGCTTCTTGCACTGGATCTCCTATTGTTGCATTTACCGCAAAGATTTCAACATCCTTTTTATATTTATCATACATATGAACTAAGTCAGGTGCCTCCATTTCACATGGACCACACCATGATGCCCAAAAATTAATAAGATATGGTTTACCTTTTGCATCATTTAACGAATACAGCTTCCCGTCTAATCCTTTTAATGTTATGTCTGGTGCTTTAAATCCTACTTGTGGTAATACTTCTGTTTTCTGTAATTCCGCTTGTTTCGCTTTTCTTTCTTTTTCTTCTTTCTTTGCATTATAAAAATTCACTCCGGCCCAAATTAGTGCTCCGGCTAGTATAATAGCAATTAGTTTCTTCACTTTTCTTCCTCCCAAAACACTACATAAAGTAGTGTTAATTCTTAAAAAAAAGAGGCTATATGCACTCTCCTACAATCAGTACAACCGACATACAGAATAAACCTACTGTTACATATACCGAATTCGTATGTAACGGAATAGTAAGCTTAACAACTTTTTCATGTAACACTTGCTCAATTCGTAAATTTATTGCTGTTTTTGCAAATGAAGCTGTAACACATCGATTTTCCATTGTCTTTATTTTAATTAATTTTAATAATGCGCTTCCTAACTCGAATTTAGATTTCATTTTCCGCATTGCATACTTATCTGCAGCTAACTCCTGATACACATGATAGCGCTGCAATAGCCCTTTTAATATCGGGATGTATATCATTCCTTCTGCTAATAACGTAAAACAAAATAATTTTAGCGGATCTCGATTGTTTTGATGATATTCTTCATGAAAAATAATCGCATCCATTTCTTCATCTGAAAATGTTTGAAGCATCCCTTCTGACACGACAACTTTCGGACGAAATAATCCAATTGTAAATGCCACAACTTCCGCAGTCGGCAATATATATATTTGTTTTCCTTTTCGAACAAAGGCGATAAGTACTTTTTGTAATCTTTTAGTATCGAAAAATTGTCGCCACATTCTTTTGCACACGATAAACACAGTAAGTAGTAGAAATCCAGCAATTATAATACGAATGAGCGATAATTCTTTCATATGTTTTTCTAACTGAAACAAGCAAAAATTCGAAAGAAAGAACGCCTTATTTTGAAAAAGAAATGGATATGTAACGTAATACAATAACATGCTAACAAAAAGGGTACTAACAATTACTGTTAACAATACGATTTTACGCATTTGCCATTTCATTTCATTAATCCTCTTTTTTTAACTGACTCAATTTATCTTCTAACTTTTTTATTAAAGTCGGATCAGCCTGCTCTAACTCATCTAGCATATGATTTACAACCAAATCTCCAAATTCCCCCATCAATTCCTGTGTCATTTTCTTCGTTTGATTGGATAAGAATTCTTCTTTTGTTTGTACAGCAAGATATATGCCACTTCTTTTCACAGTCTGTTTTTCTAAATGTAATTTCTCTACTAACCTGTTCATAACTGTCATCACAGTATTAAAATTCACAGGTGATTCTTCGCTTAATTTCTGCTGTACTTCTTTAATCGTAATACCCTCGCTAGACCAAACAATCTCCATAATTTTCGCTTCAAGCGGTCCAAAGAAATGATTTAACCCTTGCTCATTTAGCTTATAGTTTTGAGTAAACATAATGCGGCTCCTTTCACACTACGAATTGTAGTACAAATTACATGAAAGGTCAAACGTAAATGATATATACGAAAATGAACTACCTATCATAGGCAATTCCATTCATTTTAAACCTAATTTTTCACCAAACGTATCAAAGAGATACTGCTCTAATATTTGTACATTAAACTTCTCATTACGTCCAAGTGCAAACAATTCCCGATCTTTCGCTACGATAGTATCTAACGGGATAACGACATTATCCACTATTTTTGTAATTTCAATGATGTTACTTTTTACATTTACCTCTGTTTTAAATTCAATGTTTTCTAATACGATATGCGAGCGTCTTCCTGATGCAAAAAAAGTAAAGTTAGGATTTTTATAAATACCAATTTCACTCTCTAGCGGATATAAATACTGAAAAATAATATCTCTATGTCCATCTTTTATTATTTTTTCATCCTTCTCATCATCCAAGTATTCTTTCACCTTCGTTGTAAATTCAAATCGAAAATCCACTTTTTTCACGCTCCCTCTTTGTATTTTTATATTAAATAAATATATTGAAATAATTTTACCATATTGTAATATAACTTCCTATTAAAAGTAAAAACTCATTTGTAAAATCTCTATTATTTCCAATTCTTTTTTAAAGGATAAGCACTCATTCAATATGAATTCATGCTTCGTTATATCTATTTAAACATATTGTTTCCATATTTTGAAACAATAGTAAGAAGTATTATATATTAATAAATTGTTTTTAATTCATTTCCCAATATAACCAGCCTTTGCTTTACTATCCCGATATATTTAAACTATATTTTCTACTTAATCATTACATCACAGAAGGAATGTAACTCTCTTCTATCGAATTTTTATATAACGAAAATGATTAGGTGGTGCTTTACTATGAAATTAGCTGTCATTGGTGGCGGTGATTTACAAGATTCAAATCACTCGCCTATTAATGAGCGACTTATAGAATTAACAAATAAACAGTATCCGAAAGTATTATTCATTCCTACAGCTAGTCATGATGATGAAAGCTATATAAAATTATTTTTAGACACATTTGAAAAACAATTACACTGTGACGTACAAATTTTACGTATTATAGCCGATACACCTTCTAAATATGAAATAAACGAAATGATTCAGTCTGCTGATTTAATTTATCTCGGTGGCGGGAACTATATTCAAATGATTACAGAATGGAAAGAACATAAGCTCGATGAAAAATTACTATCGGCTCTGCAGCAAGGAACGCTCATTGCAGGGTGTAGCGCTGGTGCTATGTGCTGGTTCACATCTAGCATCCGCTCAGATTATGAAGGCTCCGGTTATATAGAGAGCAACGGCTGGGGAATTGTGAACAAAAGGTTTTGTCCACATTATAATCAATTAAATAGAATGAACGCCTTCCATTCCTTTTTACAAAATCATCAAGGGAATATAGAAGGCATTGCACTAGAGGATAATTGTGCCTTATATATTACAGAAGAATCTTTTGAAATTATCGGTGAACCAGAAAAAGCGTGGGAGTTTTACATGAGTGATAATAAACTCATTAGACAACATTTTGATATTACTTTAAAAAGCTATTTGTAAATCTGCACTTATAAAAAATGTCCCTAAGTATAATAACTTAGGGACATTTTTAGTGTTTAACTCACTAATCGTGTAATTCGTTTCTTCTGCCATGAAAGCTTATAATATGCATATTGTAGTATTAAGCTAACAATAAATGCTGCTGGGTATCCAATCCATATGCCTTCTATGCCAAGGCTTGTATGGTAAGAAAGGTAATACGCTACAGGTACTTCAACAAGCCAAATTGATACGACGCCAATAACAGTTGGCCATAATACTGTACCGCTTGCTCGCATTGTCGCACTAATAATTTGCGCATGCCCGAAAATTAAATAACTCCATAATGTAATCATAACTAGGCTATGAGCAATTTCAATTGTAGTTTGACTCGTTAAAAATAGTGATAGAATGTCTCTTGAGAACAAGTAAATGAGAGATATTAGCACACCACCGATGACGTAGTTCATAATAATTCCGGCCTTCACAACTTTCTGCAATCGATCAAATTGATTCGCACCAATTGATTGGGCAGCAAAAATGGAGACTGTAATACCAAGACTAACTGCTGGCATTTGCACATAACTTGCAACTTGGTTCACAACGCCATAAGCTGCTGTTGCATCCGAACCGTAACGATTTACAAACGCGATTACCGCAATTTCTGATAATGAAACTAATATCATATTAATACTCGCTGGAATACCAAGTCGTAGTAAAAGCTTTAATAACCCCCAATCCATTCGAAGATATTTCCTTACCGTACTATCTAATTGTAGTGGGTGATTTTTTTTCTTTAAATACACTAACATGACAATAAACGTAATAACTGTAGATATAACAGAAGCATAGGCTGCTCCATACACATCTAATTTTGGAGCACCTAACCATCCAAAAATAAGGATTGGTAATAAGATCATATTTAGCGCTGTACTTACAATTAAAAAGTAAAATGGCGTTTTAGAATCTCCTGTACCTCTCATAAACGTTGTGTATGCGAAATATAAAAATAAGATTGGCATCGATATAAATAAAATACGTGCATAATGTACACTTATTTCAATAATATTTTCTGGCGTCCCCATAAGGCGCATAATATCCATTGCAAAAATACTACCTACTATCGCTAACACAACTCCAATAATAAAGGTAAATGTTAGCGTCGTACCAACAATCGCTTTTAAACGATCTTCGTTTTTTGCCCCAAACGCCTGACCTATTAAAATAGAACTACCTGAACCAATACCAATTACAAATGAAACGAGTAAGAAAAATAGAGGAAAGAATGCCGATATGGCCGCTAAATCATTCACTCCAAGCCATCTTCCTACTACTACCATACCGAATAATTGTCCAACTGATTGTAGTACATTACTTAATAGTAACGGTACTAAAAACATGGACATCGATTTCCAAATCGGTTTACTCTCACTTTCTAACTTATGTGACTCCGCACCTTCTTTATTGTTATTTGTAGGTGGTTTCAAATTTCATTTCTCCTTTTATTAAAAATCTGTTTTTCAACTTCTATCTCTTTGTATAGTTGTTATAACGATGTGCTTCTATTCATTTTCTTGTCCCTATATTATAACTTCACCCAATATTGGCTTCCATCAGCTGTTCTATCTAAAAACCCGTATTCGATTAAATATCTTCTCAAAGTTACAAAATCCGGATATACGCTTTCTATAATAGCATTTACTTCTTTTTCAGTGTACTTTTTATTACTATCAAACTTCGTCACTAAATGACGTAATATAATTAATTTACGCTTTTGCTTTTTTGGAAATTTAGAAAGCGGTCCATCTAATCCCTCTGTAAAATGCGTTTTTAACACTTCATCATTTTCTTCTTCTGTAATATTGTAACGATCATCTACCATCGTTGCTGTTCTATGAATGGGTACAAATTTCGTTTGTACTTTTGATTTTTCTTCTGACAGTTCCATTAACGCTAAAAACACTTTCGCTTGCTTCATTTTCTCTCGAAGTGTAAACCGATGATTGCGGATGGTTGAAGTACTTCCGCCATCCATCTCTTTCACAATCTCTTTATCATTCAGCCCCATATGGAAAAACTGAACCATCTTCTTTTGCAAATCCGTTAAACCCGTATACTTCTTATCAAGGTTTAATAAATAGTCAAACATAGATGTATGTTCGTTTTGCACATGCAATTGTACAAACTTCTCTGCTTCATACAAAACTTGATTATCTTGATAAATAACACCCTTAATAAACGTTTCTCCACAAGCTAAACAAATATACTCTTCCGTTTCCTCATCAAACACATACCCTTTTTTCAATTCCTCTACCGACGCATCCCAAAACTTCTCTGAAATATCGCTCATACTAAACACTCCTTTAAAATGTCCGTTTTAAAATAAACAAATTTCAATAACGTTTATTATCACTTCATCATCTTAACATAAACGAAATAAACATTTCAATGTTTCGTTTACCTATTTTTCAAACCTTTATAAAAAATGTCTATAAAATATTCTTTAAAAAGGACATGAAGCAATAAAAAGCGAATGTATTTAATAAATTACGATAGGATGTGAAACAAAACATGACTATTCTGCACGACCCTTGGTTTACTGTTAAACAAATTGCCCAAAATACATATGCAATTAGTGAATATGGACATTGGGAGAAAGTACATTCAATTTTAACTACAAAAAAGGTGTTTCCGTATACGAAAACACCTTTATCTTTTAAAGATTCTATTTACAGTCTCAACTAAAACCTTACTTGCTTGTACAAATGTATGCTTTCGGTTTCTATCTTAAACAAATGTATTAGCACAACTCCCCATAATCATCATACAACTAATTATGACTAACACTATCTTCCTATTCTTGTAAGTCACTTCATGCCACTCCACTATTACAAAACTTCTTTTGAATGTATCCCATCAAGAAATTTTACATGAATAATAAAACGTGTGAATATGCAATTATGCATATTCACACGTTTTATTACGATGTTATGATTTAATTTAGTTAAAGTACACGTATACCGAGGTGACTAACTTGAAATTTAAAGCGAAAAAAAATCCATTTCACGTCATTTTTATTACATTATTTATCATGATTTTTTTCATTTCACTATTTTTCCAAAATGAAAATTCTATTTTTTTCACCCTCATGATGCTGCTAAATATCGTGAATCTTTCTTCATTCTATTTCTCTCACTACAACGTAACGGAATCATCTCTTTTCGTAAAACATGGTTTCATACTACGTACTGAAATTCCCTTTGAAGATATTCGCCACATTAAATACTCTGGTAAAAAACTTCATTCAAAGAAATGGACTAGACAGCAATTAGAAATCCATTATAATTTATTCGACTCTGTGACAACTTTCGTACCACAAGAAGAAGAAAAATTCATTGCACTTTTAAAAGAAAACTGCCCACATATGAAAATATTGAATATGTCTGCTAACAAATAATATATTTTGGCATTTACAGTAATAAAAAAACCAAGATTCTAAACAAAGAATCTTGGCGTTTTTATTACTCTTTCGGAGCAATCATTTTTTTCGGATCGACAATTTCATCAAATTGTGCTTCTGTTAGTAATCCAGATTGCAATGCTGCTTCTTTTAAAGTTAACCCTTCTTTATGAGCATGCTTCGCAATTTTCGCTGCATTTTCATATCCGATATGCGGATTTAATGCTGTAACAAGCATTAATGAACGATTCACATTCTCTTTAATGACTTCTTCATCTGCTTCAATACCAACTGCACAATTATCATTAAATGAAACAATTGCATCTGCTAATAAGTGAGCAGATTGTAAGAAGTTATATGCAATAACAGGTTTAAATACATTTAACTCAAAATTGCCTTGGCTCGCTGCAAATCCGATTGTTGCGTCATTTCCCATCACTTGTGCTACAACCATCGTTAACGCTTCACTTTGCGTTGGATTTACTTTACCTGGCATAATAGAGCTTCCTGGCTCATTTGCTGGAATAATAATTTCTCCTAGCCCACTACGTGGACCACTTGCCAGCCAGCGCACATCGTTAGCGATTTTCATTAAATCCGCTGCTAATGCTTTTAATGCTCCATGCGTATATACAACTTCATCATGACTCGTTAATGCATGGAATTTATTTGGTGCAGAAATAAATTGCTTACCTGTAAATTGGCTAATTTCCTCAGATACCATCTCACCAAATTTAGGATGGGCGTTTATACCTGTTCCAACTGCAGTACCACCAATCGCAAGCTCTTTCATATATGTATTGCTCTCTGCAATCATACGCTCTGTTTTTTCAAGCATACGGTGCCATCCACTAATTTCTTGTCCTAATGTTAACGGTGTCGCATCTTGTAAATGTGTACGACCAATTTTTATAATATGTTCAAATGCTTTTACTTTTTCTGCTAACGTTTCTTTTAATTTCGTAATTGCTGGTAACACGTGATTTTCTACTGCGAGTACACATGCTACATGAAGCGCAGTTGGGAAAGTATCATTTGAACTTTGAGACATGTTCACATCATCATTCGGATGAATATGTACGTCAAATCCTTTCTCTTTCAAAATTTGATTCCCTCGGTTTGCAATTACTTCATTCACATTCATGTTTGACTGAGTACCACTACCTGTTTGCCATACGACAAGTGGAAAATGTTCATTCCATTTCCCTACTATCACTTCGTCAGCTGCTGTCACAATTGCTTCTGCTTTTTCTTCTGATAGCTTTCCTAATTTTTTATTAGTAAGTGCTGCACTCTTCTTTAAAATGGCAAATGCTTTTACAATTTCAAGCGGCATTTGCTCTGTTCCAATCGGGAAGTTTTCTTTACTACGTTGTGTTTGTGCTGCCCATAATTTATCAGCTGGAACTTTAATTTCTCCTAATGTATCTCTTTCAATTCTGTACTCCATGTTTTCATCCCCTTGAAAATATAATACCTACATTTCTTATAATAACAGACTTCCCTTTAAATGATAAGAATTCTCACTCATATAAATAGATATTTTATATTTATTTTAAAAACTCCTCTTGACCTAAACTTAAGTTTAGGTTGTATTCTTTCCTTTGTAACCTACTATAACAATACTGGAGGAATTCAATATGAAAAAATATGCTTTCATAACAGGTGCAAATAAAGGAATTGGATATGAACTTGTTCGTCAATTAGCAAAAAAAGATACAACAAAAAATTGCTAAATATGAGGATGAGATAACCTCTTCAACTCCTATTACAAAATAAAAAATCACCTTCTACAACACGTAGAAGGTGATTTTTTATTTATGATGCTTCTTTTCCTTTTTCAGCATCATCTACATACCAAATGAACTTGCCTGTATATCCGTAAATAACTGCTAAAATTAACGATACGAAGCTTAACCACATAAATGGAATGTATGATATCGTCGCAACACCTAAAATACCAGCCATAAAAATACCGTTATCCGACCATGGAACCATACCTGAAGTTAATGTTCCACCTACTTCTGAGTTACGCGCTAATACGCGGCGGTCGATTTTTAGTTTATCATAACTTTCTTGCATAATTTTCGGTGTTAAAATAAGTGATACGTACATCGCACATCCAAATATGTTCGCTAAAAATGCAACGATTAATGTAGATAATGTTACATTACCAGCAGAATTTAATTTCTTTTCGAATTTTGATACGATTACTTTTAAAACACCTAATTTTTCAAGTAATCCACCAAACCCTAAACCGAAAATAATTACGGCTACTGAACCGAGCATACCGTTAATTCCGCCACGGTTTAATAACTTATCGACAAACTCAACGCCTGATTGAATTGAGAATCCGTTATACGCTGTTCCAATTGCGTCTCCAAAGTGCATTCCTTGGAAAACAGTTGCCCAAATTGCGCCAAGTAAAGCTCCCATTGCAATTGTAGGCATAGAAGGCTTCTTCATTGCTAATAGGACAATGACAATAATCGCCGGAACTAACATCCATATTTTAATATCAAAGTGTTTTAATAATGATTCCTTTAAAAATTCTACTCGATTTAAATCTACGTTATCTCCGCCATACATCCAACCAGCTACAGTAAACATAATGCTAGTAATAATATACGCTGGAACGTCTAATACAAGCATAGCTCGTACGTGTGCAATAACATCTACTTTTGCCATAGATGCTGCAAGTACTGTACTATCAGAAAGTGGCGATAATTTATCCCCGAAATAAGCACCTGAAAGAACTGCACCAGCAACAAGTGGTAATGGTAACCCAAGACCTTCACCAATCGCCATCATTGCAATACCTGCTGTTCCAACTGTTCCCCATGATGTTCCTGTCGCGATAGAAGTTATCGAACAAATAATTAATGTTGCTAATAGGAATATGCTAGGGTGAATAAATTCTAATCCATAATAAATTAATGTTGGTACTATCCCACCAGCAATCCATGTTCCAATTAAAGCACCTACTGCAACTAAAATGAGTATTGCTTCTAATCCGTTAGAAATCCCTTTCGTAATTGCATCTTGCAATTCTTGATAACGAAATCCTAATCTTAATCCAAGCGCAATTACTAAAAACCATGAAATAAATAGCGCTAATTGAATTGGGAGATCAAAAATCGTTTGGAAGGAAAAGACAACAGCAAGAAATAATAATAAAAGAACTATGATTTCTAGCATCGATGGTAATCTTACACTTTTCATTTTTTTCTCTCCTTACAAGTCGATAACATGACGTGTGTCGTCTTACATGTATATAATATACAATTAGCGAAGACAAAACAAAATTTTCATATTATTTCGATTTATTTTTCCAGTATAATATATTGGACACCTTTTCTATTGTAAAAGTAGATGCTACTTTTCGCAATGGAAAATATAAAAAATGTTACATTTTTTATATTTAACAATCAAAGAGTAACTTTTTTAATATTTGACAACATAAAACTTTTTACTATTATCCTCACCATTTAAAGGAATATCATTATTCCCCACACAAAAAAGCACGCATCATTCAAATGATGCATGCTCCACTTTTATTTATACATATTTTGTATTTCTTCTTTATTTTTAAGTATTTCCACAAACTTATCGCTACAACCTTTCGGAAATAATACGCCGAGTCCATATGAATGCTGGAACTGAAAATGAGGTTGCTTTGCTGTGACTTCATCCCAAAACTTATACACGCCGAAGTTTCGATCTTTCACCTCAATATCATGAAATAACACAATACCGTTATTCGCAAGTTTCGGTAACCATGTTTTATAATCATGAGAAACTGCTTCATACGTATGATAGCCATCAATATGCAACAAGTTTATCGTTCCATCTTGAAATTGATCAACAGCCTCATCAAAAGTAGATCGAATTAAATTACCTATATTGGGATAGCTCATTTTCACCACTTTATCTACGATTTGGAAAACACCTTCTCCATATGGACCTGTATGCCCGTCTCCAGTCCAAGTATCTACAGCAAAACATTTTGTAGATAATCCCCCATCCTTTACCCCTTGACAAAAACTGAAAAAAGAAGCGCCTAGATGTGTACCTAGCTCAACTAATATTTCTGGTTTTTCAAATCTTACTAAATCGTATGCGAACTCCAAATGCCCAAGCCACGCAGTATTCGCACGAATAAATGGACTAAAATTATCAAATTCAAATGTTGGTTTATGAGTAACCCAGTTCATCGCGTATCTCCTTCTACACATATTTTTAACAAACCAAATTACTCTTATCTTTATTTTTTTATCCTGTTGATTATGATTTAATTTTATAATTTTATCTCTCTTTATTTAACCTACTCACTTGTATCGTAAACGTAACTGAAAATACTATAATTCCTACTTCACAGTACAGAAATTTCAGTTTATTTTTCATTCATTTCGTGATATATTGCATATTGTATACAATATATTTTCTGGAAGGAGGACTCTCTACATGATGGATCCAAATCGTCTAAAAGGAATCATTATGGTTGTCATCGGTGCTTGTTTATGGGGCTTGTCCGGAACAGCTGCACAACAACTTTTTCAATATGACAATATTTCTACTGAATGGTTAGTTACAATTCGATTGCTTATATCGGGCGTTATCTTGCTCATTATTTCATCATTCGGAACGAGAAAAAAAGAAATATTCAGCATATGGAAACAAAGATCTGATGCTACTAAAATGATATTGTTTGGCCTATTCGGTATGCTTGCTGTACAATACACGTACTTCGCTTCTATTAAAGAAGGAAATGCTGCCGTTGCAACATTATTGCAATATTTAGCTCCTATATTTATTACTGTATACTTACTTTTCAAATGGAACGTTCGTCCATCAAAAATTGATTTTATTTCAATTACCCTTTCATTAGTAGGTACTTTCCTCTTACTAACAAACGGGTCTGTGCATAACTTAGCTGTTTCTACACCAGCTATTATTTGGGGGATTTTATCTGGATTATCTCTCGCTTTTTATAGTTTATATTCAAAGGGATTACTAGAAAGATGGTCTTCCTCTGTTATCGTTGGATGGGGCATGATTATTGGGGGTATTGGTGTAACGATTGTACACTTTATTTCTACGAAAGAATTTATTTTATTATCAACTGTGAAATATGTAAAATTAAGTACTCTACCGCTCATCACATTTGTCGTCATTTTTGGGACACTTATTGCCTTTTATTTATACTTAGACAGCATACGATACTTAACCCCGAAAGAAACGACATTATTCGGTTGTACAGAACCACTCGCAGCTATTATTTCTTCTGTACTTATATTACATGTACCATTTCAATCTTTTCAGTTATTAGGGGCCCTTTGTGTCATTGTAATGGTGCTTATCTTAAGCCAAAAACCGGATGAAGGGAAACCCGAATTAAAGCTTGTTCATGAGAAAAAGGAAAATATACAATGAAAGGATTGAATTCACTATGCCTATCCCTCAAAATAATAAAAAACTAGGAAGAGTTTCAGCAAAATCACTCGTTTTAAATCAACTACAAGATTGGATTATTGAAGGTGTACTGAAGCCCAATGAAAAAATTAATGATGGGGAACTGGCTGAAGCACTAGGAGTAAGCAGAACACCTGTGAGAGAAGCGCTTCAAATATTAGAGCTTTCTGGATTAGTGGAAATGGTACCTGGACAAAAAACAAAAATTGCTCCTATTCAGTTAGACGACATTCCGATCATTTATGAAACGATGGCTGGTCTTCACTCTATTATAGGAAAACAAGCACTTCAAAACATTACAGACGCTGATCTGAAGCTACTTTCTAAAATAAATGATGACTTTCAGTACTCTATAGAGAAAGAAAACACAAAACAAGCTTTACAACTAGATATACAATTTCACAATACCATTTCTTCTATTGCTAAAAATCAATATATTGAACCCTTTCTAGAAAATATGCAACTTCACGTCTTACGCCTTGAATATTTGTTTTTCCAAAACTTTGTTCCAGCAAGTCAATCTATTGAAGAACATCACTCTATCATTCAAGCATTACAGAAGCAGGATGAAAAACAAATGGAACAAATGATGACTCAAAACTGGCTCCGTCCAATGAAAGAAATACAAAAAATAATTTCTACGAAATAAAAAGAGAGCTGGCTACACAAAATCGTAACCAGCTCTCTTTTTACTAATATATATAGCTATGCCTGAATATCTGCATAATCTTCCATATCTTCGTACTCTTTTTCCAATTCCTCTAAAGACAGCTCGTATAATTGTCGGTCACGAATTTTAAACACACCTGCTCCAATTAACTCATCAATTAAATGCCTCTTACGATTTTCAACAGCAAAACGGAGTTGACTACTCATCTTTTAAAAAACTCCTTTCTACGATCATTGAAAATGATAATCTTTATCAATTACCACTTTTGATTATAAAAGATGACTCTTTATAAGTAAAGTAATTTCATGAAATATTTACCTTACAAAGTATTTGTGGCCACATTATATATATGTATGCCGTGCGAAAAATGTTATGACACTTTTTCTTATCCTTTTTCTTTCATACTTTGCAAGTTGTCTCACTATGATTAAATTCACCATCTATTTCTACTTGAATGGTGACATGTTCTACATGAAACTCCTCTTTTAATACTTCCGTAGCCTCTTTTAATACACTTTGTGTTTCATTTCCTTTAATAATCAAGTGGCAAGTTAATACTTGAAAATCCGATGTGACAGACCATATGTGCAAATCATGAACTTCTTTTACAACCGGAATATTTAACAATGTACTTTTTACCTCTTCAACATTTATGTTCTGCGGTGCACCTTCCATTAATATATGGACCGTATCACGTGTTACACGCCATCCACTAATAATGACTAAAATAGACACAAGAATACTAGCAATCGCATCTGCAGCAGTCCATCCGAAAAATTTAATAAGTAACGCAGCAATAATCGCTCCAACTGATCCTAATAGATCGCCTAATACGTGTAAGAAAGCACTTCTTAAATTTAAATTACCCTTCACATCTCCGCCTCTCATTAATATCCCAGCTGATAAAATATTAATAAGCAGACCAAGTACAGCAATAATAAGCATTCCATTACTAGCAATCTCAACTGGCTCTTTAAAACGGCGAATTGCTTCAATAAAAATGTATATTGAAATGACAATAAGGACGACACCGTTACATAATGCCGCTAACATTTCGACTCGCTTATATCCATATGTTTTCGCAGTTGTTGCTGTTTTTTCTCCGAGTTTAAACGCAAGTAAACTTAAAGCTAAAGATACTGCATCACTTAGCATATGCCCCGCGTCAGATAGTAGTGCTAAGCTATTTGTTACAAATCCCCCAATAACTTCAGCAATCATAAAACTGGTTGTTAGTAAGAATGCAAGTAGTAATGCCTTTTTATTTTTGGAATGACCATGATCATGTGAATGTCCCATACTTATACTCCTTTAAGTGCTATATCTGTATGTTAGTATGAAACAAACTCCCTGTCTTTATCCCGCTTCCTCTGTATTCACACTTCGATACTTTTCAAACAAGTCCTTTTTCTCAACAAAAAATAAGACTACTTCTTTTTCAGCTTCATATTGTTTACTAATGAAAGAATTTTTAAGGAGGTTACGAAAATGAAACGTTTATTTCTCTGTATGGAACGTGAACTTGTTGTAGTGAAAGAACGATATGGTAACTATGAAGCGGCGTATCACTTACAAAATATGCAACCTACCTGTATCGCTGTTGATCCATTTCAAAAAAATCGTGTATATTGCGGCACTTTTGGACGAGGTCTCTGGTTAAGTGACGATAGCGGAGATTCATGGAGACCAATTGGAGATTCTTATCGTTACTTTGATTTTCCAAAAGAAGATGGTATTTTACATTCTTCGATCACTTCCATTACGATAAGCACGAATGAACAAGTTAACGGATATGGCGTCGTTTATGTCGGCACAGAACCGAGCGCTTTATTCCGTTCAGAAAATGGTGGGGAAACGTGGACGGAACTAAAAAATATGAAATCATTATTATCTTCTTATACGTGGGCTTTCCCTCCTAGACCTTTTACTCATCACGTACGCTGGATTACGGTTGATCCAAACAATCCAAATACAATCCACGTTTCAATCGAAGCTGGTGCCGTTATTCAAAGTAACGATAAAGGGCATACATGGATTGATAAAAAATTCGGTGCTCCTATCGATGCTCATCAATTACTTATGCACCCTGAAGCCCCAAATCGCCTTTATGCATCATGTGGTGACGGATTTATGGGCGGACCTGATCGCGCATATCTTGAAAGTTATAACAGTGGAAACAGCTGGATTTCATGTAGTGATGGACTTGAACATCATTATTTATATAGCATGGCTATCGATCCAGCTGATTGTAATACAATTCTCGTTTCTGCCGCACCGAGTGCAGATCTCGCTCATCACCGTATTCCTTATGAATCTTATATTTATCGTAAAACGAAAGATACTCCGTTCCAGCAAGTACAACAAGGACTACCATCTGCAATCGGTACAGTCATTTCGATGTTTGCGACAAACGAAGCAGAACCACATACATTTTACACTTTAAATAACAACGGCTTGTTTCAATCCAATGATAGCGGTGAATCGTGGGAACAACTAAACATTCCGTGGAAAGATGAGTATAAAACACAACACCCGCATGCATTACTCGTTACTACTCCTTAACGAAAAAAAGACTGCCTAATGGTTTTAGGCAGTCTCTCTTCTATTTCTTTAAATCAATTACGATATCATCTAGAACAATATCTTTGCTCTTCGCTTCTTTTTTCGGTACTTCAATCTTCTTCTCTTTCCCATTCACATACTCCACTCCACCATGATTTTCAGGTGTATGAACTCGCAAGTGCACGTGAGGTGTAACGATAAGCTTTGTTGCATTTTCATTTAACTTTTGGAATGTCGAACTCCAACTACTTTTGTGCGGTTCTGCTACTGTACTAGTTCCGCCATTTCCTTCACCAGCATATTTATTTCCTAAATCATCTTTTATTTCTAATTCCACATCAGCGCTATCCCATATACTTCTTAATACTTTAGATTCTTCCTGATTGAAAAAAACGATAAATGACATCGGAGTTACTTCCATTTTGTCTATATTTACTTTTATTAATTCATTTTCAGAAACCCTATTAACCTTTACTTCTTTACTATCCATTGCTTTTAAACTAAGTGCGAAATTCCAGTTTCCCTTTATTACATTACCTTCATAATCCAACTCAATTGCCTCTATATCCCACCAAACATTTGCAACATCTAATCTTTCACTACCATGACCACTCATCGTAGTCATACCTACATATTTCCCCTCTCCAACTTTTGTAACGTTTGAACTACCTCCTCCGCCATCAAAGCCCATAACTTGCGGACTTCCAAATGGGAACGGTTTCTCTCCTAAATCTTTTTCGCTCTCAATAGAATATGTGATTGTAATAGTTCTACCATCGAACACAGCATCATTAATGGTAACCTTAACCCCATTACTCTCCCTCGTCATATTCAATTCAGTCGAAAACTCTTTATAATTTTCATATAACCCTGTTCTACCATTATCTAAAAATCGGAATATGTCACCTACTATTGGTAATCCTCCAGCGTATGTCGGAAATCCGATGCCAAGCATGGCAACCGATACGCCGACTAAAATAGATGCAGCAGCAACGCCTTTTTTCCAACTTTTCATCTTTTTCTTCGTACGCATCGATTGTTTTACATTGCGCTTTACTTTTTCTTTTTCAATTTCAGAAGCCTCAATTTCCTCAAGTTCTTTCTCATCTATATCAATATCATTTAATAGTTCATAAATGTCTTTCATATGACACTACCTCCAAAACTAATTTTCGTAGCATTTTGTTGTAGTTTCTTTTTTCCACGATACACACGATTATCTATCGCTGCCCGAGTTAACCCTAACTTGTCTCCTATTTCTTCTGTCTTCATACCAAGAAGATATTTCATAATGAACACCTTTTGATCTAACGGTTCTAATTGATTAATAAGCTTCAATAACTCTTCCCTATCTTCCATAACGATTAATTCATCTTCTGCTGACTTTTCCGTACTAATATGAAACTCATCCGAAATAATCTCTACTTTTTTAGTTGCCTTCCGGTAATAATCAATCGCCTTAAATTTCGCAATTGCCGCAATCCATTTTTTAAAATCATTTGGTTCTCCATGAAATTTATTTGCGTTATTCCATATGGAAAGAAATATATCGTTTACACATTCCTCTATGAGTCCATCATTTTGAACTGGAAGAAGAACTTTGTGGGTTATTCCTTTTATGAGCGGTAAGTATGTATCGACAACAAATTCTAGCGCATCTTCTTTTTGTCGCTTTAATCTTTTTATATAATTTTTCTCATTTGATTTCATGTAGCGATTCCCCTTATTTTTTTGTAAAAGCTTTTACACCCTATATAACGTCTAAAAAAATATTTTCTCTCATCTTTTAATTATTTTTTGTATGTAATGGAATACTTTCCCTTAGCCATTGTCTCACATAACTATGCATCCAAAGAAAATTTTCTCAAGTCTGTAATTTGATTCATGTAGTACACTATTTATATAGTCATTCTTTAACTTAGTGTACATTTTATTTCGTTAACCTACTATTTAAAATTAGGAGATGAGATGTGTATGTGTGGAATTACAGGTTGGGTAAATTGGAATAAAGATCTTTCCAATGAACATGTTATTTTAAAAAAGATGGCAAATCGTATTCAGCATCGCGGTCCGGATGCTGAAGGATTTTGGTTTTCACCTCGCGCGGCTTTTGCACACCGCCGTTTAATTGTAATTGATCCAGAAGGTGGGACACAGCCGAAGACATTTCGTGCTGGTGATTATACGTATGCTCTTACTTATAATGGAGAAATTTATAATTTCCGTGAGCTGAGAGAACAACTTAGGAAATGTGGTCATACATTTGAAACGCATTCAGATACAGAAGTGTTACTACATGCTTATTTAGAATGGAAAGAAGACTGCGTACAACATTTAAACGGCATTTTCGCTTTCGCCTTATGGGATGATCAGAAGCAACAACTGTTTTTAGCACGTGATCATTTAGGCGTAAAACCACTCTTTTATACAGAAAGAAATGACAGTATTATTTTCGGATCTGAAATTAAAGCATTATTAGCTCATCCATCTGTCCCTGCTGAAATTGATACGGATGGCATAAATGAAATATTTGGATTAGGGTTATTTCGAACTCCAGGATGTGGCGTCTTTAAACATATTCAAGAAGTGCGTGCTGGACATTCTATAACGTTTACACGTGATAAAAAAGTAGTTACGAAGTATTGGAATTTAGAAAGTAAGGTCCATACAGATTCTATAGAAGATACATCATCACATATTTTATCTATTTTACAAGATACAGTAAAAAGACAATTAATTGCCGATGTCCCTCTCGTCTGCATGTTATCAGGAGGATTAGATTCTAGCGGTATTACTGCACTAGCAGGAAAAGAATTTGCTGCTGAAAATAAAACACTTCATACGTATTCCGTTGACTTTGTAAATAGCGCAAAAGATTTCGAGCTGACATTTGCTCGCACTGGTTTAGACGCTCCTTGGGTAAAACGCGTTTCTGAACATGTAGGGACATCTCATCATGATATTATTGTGAATGCTGAAGAATTAGCTAATCACTTATTCGTTCCCCTCCGTGCAAAAGATTTACCGAGTGCTGGCGAAATGGAAACTTCACTATATTTACTATTTTGCGAAATGAAAAAAGATGCGACCGTAGCTTTATCGGGAGAATCTGCTGATGAAGTATTCGGTGGATATCCTTGGTTTCATCAAGAAGAATTACTATATGTAGATAAATTTCCTTGGCTAACAAATTGGAAAAATACATCTCCTCTTCTACTACATGAAATAAGTAACCAATGTAATCTAGAAAACTATATTGATACACGATTCCAAGAAGCGATACTTGAAGTACCTACTCTTGAAGGTGAAAGTAAAAAATCCGCGAAACAACGTCAAATGTTTTATTTATTTTTAACGAGATTTCTTCCGTTCTTACTTGACCGTAAAGACCGTATGAGTATGGCTGTAGGATTTGAAGTTCGTGTACCGTTTTGCGATTATAGATTAGTTGAATATTTATGGAACGTTCCTTTCAACATAAAAAGCATTGATAATATTGAAAAAGGCATTTTACGTAGAGCACTGAAACCTGCTTTACCTGACGATGTACGTAATAGAAGAAAAAGTGCTTATCCAACTTCACAAGACCCACATTATTTACAAACAATCCGGAATTTAACACTTGAAATGTGTAGTAATAAAAACAACCCTATTTTCTCACTTATTAATCATTCCACATTACTTGCTATTGCCGATCAGAGTAATAAAGAAATTAACAATTTCGAAGCAAGAAGTGCTATGGAATACATGCTACAAGTAAATGAATGGTTAAAAACGTATCACATCCATATTGCTTAAAAAAAGAGTTCAAGGATAAAAAACCTTGAACTCCTTTTATATTAATTAGCACATCGTTTATTTTCAGTGTCAATGGACCATCCAATAATTGTGGCACAATCTCTACCTTTCCACTGCAGTACATTTGTTAATACTGGCTCAATCTGTAAGCAACTTCCGTCGTGTAATATTTCTATTAAAGATTGGTCATCATCAAACCTTCGTTTATCACACTCTAAAATACCGTCCGTTGCCATTACAATGTGATTCATTCCTTTTTCTAGTCCTCTTACACCTGACGTAAAGCAAGGTGTATTTGCTGCAAAAATATTTTTCCTACCGATATATTCATAATTCTTCCGTTTATTTAATCGTCCTTTTCCATTCTTCGTTTTCTCAGAATGGAATAAATATGCGAAACAATCACCAACTGATAACCAATATAAAAATTCACCTTTTCGTAAACAAATTAAGCATGCAAGTTCCTCATCATCTTGATCACATTTTTCAATAAACAACTCATCTGTAAATAACGCTAACAAGTACATATGTGTATGATGAAAAGCTAAATGTATCGGGTAGGAAAATAACTCTTTTAGTTTCTCTTTTCTTTCGGAAATTGCTTCTATTATATAATCTATATTTTTTGTTTTGTGGTGTGTATCAAAAATCATAACAAATTCAAATTGTAATTCAGGATCCCACCAAGCAAGCACCGCATCTCCTCGTTCATATGCATCGCTCTCTTGATTTCCCCCATATACGCCGACTGAAAGAGGACCACATTTTTCAACATGTATTTCATCTACATACATCTGTTCATGACTCATCCATTTGAATGTATTCACAGCTATCATCCTCTCTCTTGCTAAATGTATACCTTTACACATAGATTACCTTATATTTCAATAAAAATAAACTTTTTCAACATTTTTTATCCAAATAAAAGGATTTTATTTCTATACTAACGAATATATCTTAATATACGATATAAAAACAGGAGGATTTATTATTATGAAAGACATCAATCAGCATTGGGAGAACATTTATTATCACTTACGATATGAATATGAAGACAATCTTTCTCACCAAGCTATTCGTATTTTACAAATCGTTTCTCGTGAGAAAGAAATAACAATTGGAAAAGTCGCTACTGAGCTTACTCTCTCTCATAACACAGCATCTGAACACGTAAAGCGCCTTATTCAAAAAGGATTTATCATGAAAGAAAGAAACAAACAAGATGAAAGAGTTGTGAACCTTACTTTAACGAAAGAAGGCATTGAAGTATTAGAAAAGCATACTTTACTAGATAAAGAAAAGATAAAAATATTAGAATCGCAGTTATCGAAAGAAGAACAACAATTCATTGAAAAAGCTTTTTCATTATTAGCGAAGGAGGCAAAGTATGCATTTCCTCGTTAAAGTAATCGTTTCGGCACTTATTATCGGTGTTATTACTGAAGTAGCTAAACATTATAGTACGATTGGCGGGTTTATCGCTGCCCTTCCTCTCGTTAGTTTACTGAGCCTGTTTTGGATTTCTTTCGAAGGCGGGAACAAACAAGAATTAAGTCAATTTGCTATAGGCGTATTATATGGATTCCCTGCATCCGCACTACTATTATTTATCGTTTATATCGGTTTAAAAAACTCATTTGCACTTAGTACATCTGTCCTATTCGGTATAGGTGTCTGGTGTATTGTTTTCGCTTGTCAAAAATTACTTCAATCTTAGTTAGGAGGGTTTACTATTTATAAATTTGTAGAGGTATTGGGGCAAACTATAGAAGTATATATGAAAGGAAGTAGTAAACAAACTGTAGTCATTCAAACCGGAATGACTTGCTCATTTTATGATTGGCTTCCTATTATAGAAAAACTTTCACAGCACTTTACAGTCGTTTCCTACCATCGCCCAGGTTACGGAAAAAGTGAACTAAGGAATCATTCACGTACTACATTACAAACAACAAAAGAACTTCATATGTTACTACAAAAACTAGATATTCACGAACCAATCATTCTAATCGGTCATTCCTATGGAGGTTTATGTGCACAACATTTTGCGATGTTATATGAAAATAAGCTACAATCACTTATTTTAGTTGATTCTACTTCTATGAACTTACACCGATTAGATGAACTTCATTTACCAATTTCTGATCAGACTGATTCTGATGATATGTGGCTTCAAAAATATAATACATATTCCAAGATGGATGTAGACCTGCTTTCTAATGAACTAAAACCTATGCTAGCCGGTCAATCAAGACAGCAAATTGAATTTTCTACCTCTCCTTCATTATATAAAGCGACAGCTTCTGAACTATCGGAGTGGAAAAACTGTGCCCTTTCACTAAAAGAGCTATATAAAACATTAGAAATACCATTAATCGTTATCGGTAGAGACCCTCAATATTCTATTACTCAGTTGACTGAGGGCAGCATGCCAAAAGAGGAAGCCATACAACTTGAAACAATGTGGCAAAAACTGATTCATGAACAATTACAACTCTCAATACATAGCCAATATATACTTGCTGAACATGCTGGTCACGGAATAGAAAATGACCGACCAGATATTATCATTGAAGCTGTTCACTCCCTAAAAATAAAAAAAGGAAGCAACTAAAGCTGCTTCCTTACTTATCTATTCATAATCTTCTTCATCATCGATTTCTTCGTAATACGAATTCCCATTACTTACATATATAGGACCATTCGCAACGTCAATACGTAATACCCATGCCCATGGCACAGCTAAACGCTTATGTATTGCTCGCCAAAAGCTCATTGATTTTCTTTCGTACTCCTGGAACTCCTGAAGTAACTCTTTGTAGGAGGAACCGTCTAACTGAATATTTGTTTCTAACAAACGAGAATGGGCATAGTACTGCAGCTCTAGTTCAGCAGCAATTTCCATTTCTTCTTCCGTTGCCATACCTATAATTGTTCCATCTGCTGGTGCAATTTCATATACGTTGTGAACTTCAATAAGCCCTTCTTTCTCTTTCTCAAACATGTAAACAGCCTCCTTTAACATATTTTTTATGTTACAAAGTCATACTTCTACAATAATATCTCTCTTTCCTCTTTTTTTGATAAACTTTTACAAATTATTTATCCCGCTTTAATGGGCAGTAAGACCCCCACCTCAAAATTCAGCGGAAGCAAAGAAGTTAGGTGGGGGTCGGGCTGCCCATAAAAGTCCGATTGGTGAAGGCTAATAATCAGTGGGGGATGAAGAAAACCCCCACTGATTAAAGTTTCACTTTATTTGATGACCCGTATTCTCTATCCTTTCGGCAGAAATTAAATCTTCATTATGAAAATTCAACTTAAATATATCGGGCATACGAAGTGTTTTCCAAAATCGAAAATCATATTTTGAATCAAAATAATTCATGAGTAATACCATAATATTTCCATGAGTTCCTATTACAATATTCTGATCTTCATATTTTTTTAATATATTTTGCATACATATTACAGCACGCCTTTGCGCTACTTCATTCGATTCTCCGGCCTCGTATGCAAAATCCCAATCTTCCCACACCTTTTGGACCGCATCATTAAAATCTGTTACTGGCTCTTTACTTAATAATCTTTCCCGTAAATTTTCTTCTATTTCTATTGATACATGATATGTATTCGCAATTCCTTGTACAGTTTGAATTGCTCTTTTGTAGGGGCTAGAAATCACAACATCAATATGTTTATCTTTTAATAAGCGTGTTACATTCTCTGCATCTAAGTGCCCTTTTTCAGATAAAGGTCGCTCCCGTTCTTCTTTTGTATATGTAGAATGGGCATGGCGAACGAAATATATTGTTGTCATTTATTCATCTCCTTTTTCCCTCTCTACCCAAATTCAATACATTACCATCAAATCCCTTTACTTTTACAATAAGTGCCGCCAAATTTAAATGTTGATTTTCATATTAATAAAAGGAAACACCTCTATGGTATTTCCCCCATTTAAAATAGACTACATTCAATTAAATACTTTATCAATTTTATTTCTGTCGTATTCTAATACCCAATCATTATATGTATGATACATATTCCTAATTGTATTAGGAGAGGTAGCTAACACATCACAACATCTATCATCATAAATGTGAAATATAGTATTCTTGTTAATATTTATGAAATACACCATATGAAAAATACGCGGTTTTATCCCCATATCTTGATTACAAATTGCTTTTATCATAGGAATGTATTTCAAGTCTGAAACTTTACATTTCAAAGTATATCTATGTGTTTTATATACCCCGTCTTCATCGTCTTCTGGAAAAACATAAGGGATTGTATTTTTCTGTAACTTAAACAAATCAGACTTCTCTTTTACATACTTAGAAAAGATATTCAATTTGTGTTTGAAAGTTTCACCATCTGCATAGTCATTTACATCCGCTACAATATACATATCATCTGTTTTGGAATGTAAAGACTGAAATAAAGTAATGGCTCTATTATAAACGCCTTCTAAATATGGGCAGTTTTCATAAATATTAGTGCAATCATAGTTCACACCTAATTTAAAGCGAATACCAATATCCCCATTATAAAATAGAGGTGGTCTAAGTTCTAAATTTGGAAACGTTTCAAGCATATACTCCTTCAATCTCATCTCAACACCTACCTTTAATAGCATCTTGTTTACATAATAAAATTATTCTATTATAATTTATTTCTAAATTCCTCACTTGTTATAATATCTCGAATAAAATAGTCTACATTATTTCTCAACTTTTGATATGCAACTTGATCTTCTATATCGTTAAACATAATGACAACTTCTACTTTATTCCCTTTCTTATCTGTAGTATACAAGCTTTTTGTCAATACGAATGCGGTAGAACCACCTTTTTGACCAGCATATTCGAACTTACTATTTTTAACTGTTCCTTTGAAAATGTTCTCGATTTCTTCTTGCATTGATTTTGGAAAATACTTTCTACTATTTATCTTTTCCATTATACTCATATAATCTTTAGCGTTTGCACCCACTAATCGATCTGACCAAATTCGCTGAAATTCCATATCTACTTTTAATGGGATATCCCGTTTTTTCCATTCTTCTTCGTCTTTCATCCATTCATGAATTTGTAACACATGTTTATTATACTCATCCTGTGACATGTTACGTATCATTTCTAAAGATTGATTCTCTGGCTCATGAAGCTCTTTTTCTACATACCCTCTCATATATAGTGAAGCAGTATATGAAGTGAACTTGTCATGACTAGTAAGTTCTAATTCTTTTAAACTGTCATTTACCCTTTCTATTCCAAGCTTATCTAGCAAATATGTTGTATTTGCATTAGAACTATAATGAATCATTCCTTTAGCGACTTCTTCCAAAGCGATTTGTCCATTTTTCACTAATTCTCTCGCTTTGGCATCTTCTAACCAGTTAGGATGCGCTCCACCATCAGTGTTTTTAACGTAATATTTTTCTAGCTCCTGCAATGAAATTTGTTCATCACGACTTACTTTTCCTTCTGACACTTGCTTAGCAAATTCAACTGCTATTACGATTTTTGCCATACTTGCTAATGGCAATTTTTTATTTTCATTTATAGAAGTTAATACTTCTCCATTTCTTTTAATAAGTAATGAACATGTTTCATCTTCTTTATGTTCTTTTATGTACTTTAATACGTAATCAGGATCTTCTTTTGACAAATAGTAATTCATAATAACGAAGAAAGCTATAACAGCTACTATAATGACTCCTACAATTATTCCTATAACCTTTAATATGTTCACAATATACCCCCTCTAATACATTCCCTTCTATCTCATAATTATAACGAATTAAATTACAAAATTATACAAATAGAGTAACTCTTCCTAAAAAGAAAGAGTTACTCTATTTCACATGATGTTATTTGTCCATTTAACGTAACGACTATATTTGATTCGTCACTTTTTTTCACACTATTTATTCGATTTGAGTTAGTAGGACTAATTACAACTGATTCCTTAATTGGCGAAAGGTCCTTCTCTAATTTTTCTGCACTTACACCATATGCAGCTTGAAATACTTCTGGCGGTGTTAATCTAAGTATGTCTGATCCTTCTGCTGTTTCAAACTGATCGTTATTAAAGAACAAATGTAATTGCACTTCTTCTGTTATCGCTGTGATCCAATGCCACCATCCCATTGGAATAAAGACAGTTTGCCCCGCTTTCACATGATAATTTTGCAATTGATTCGTTTCGGGATTTAAGATGGATGTAACTGCTTCTCCTGATACTACAACATCCAATTCCCACGCATTCGGATGCCAATGTGGTTCCCGCATATGCCCTTTTGTCATAAATAAATCAACAAACGCACCACCTATCATTGCTGGTAACTGCGTTGACGTAACTTCATATGCAACGTTTTTCTCATTCCTTTTAAAAAAGACATTTTTTCTCGAATCAAAGAAAAGGTTTGGAGTTCCTGAGCTTTTCTTTAAATTTTTATTATCTGGAACATAGCCTGAACTACTCATTTTATCCCTCTTTTCCACTCTGAACATTTCGGCTTTCACACTGTATCGTATGGAAAAAATGTATGAATGTGCCTATCATTCACATAACAAAAAAACATGCCTCATAATGAGAACATGTTTTGTGATATCCTTCACATTATTTAGCTAAAAATAAACTTTTTACTTACCATGATGTAACATTAAATCACTAAGTTCTTCTTCAATGTGATTTAATTTCGCAACGCCTTCTTTCCATTTATGAATATAACGTGAAACCCCAACAAAAAACAAAACAATAATTGTGGAAAGAATAATACCATATACGATTGCTACAGTACTCATAGTTACACTTCCTTATAATTAGTAATGTGGTTATTAGTTATATTTTTATTATAAACCTTTTTCTTTTAAAATACTTCGATTTCAACTTTTTGTAACAAAATTGATTTTTCTAATATTTCGTTCGTAAAAATGACATATTTTTCACAAATTATACAAAACTTCACCATATGTACTATTACCATATGAGTTATATTATTAAATAGAATAAAGGGGATGATATACTATGACGACTTGGTTTATTGTAATGTTAGTTGTATTTGGAGCATTTAAAATTATCGTTTCTAGCCTTCCTAACACTGTTATTGAATCCATTATTAGCAAGTACGAAACACATCCACAACTGGAAGAAAAGAATGCGACTGTTACAATCAATGGAAATAACTTAGAAGGCGAACAAAAATCCAAAATTATTCATGATTTTAACGAAGGTTTATTTTTAGATCGCTATTACGCACCGCCACACAATGAGGGTACGCCTCTAATTATTAATGCAAAACGCGGCAAAAAAGATTTTACATTTTATATTTATAGCCATGAAGAGCATGTTGATGTTGTAAAGCAATATAAAAAGAAGGTCGTTGCTTATAGTTTACGCTCTAAAAACCTTCAAAATAGTGATATGTTCGTGTCAGCTGATTTAGCTTAATACTCATATATTAAAAAAAGGAATCCATGGCATATGGATTCCTTTTTACTATTCACTGAAAAATAAGCTCTGTTTTCAAACTATCTTTCGGTAACAACCATCCTTTTTGGTCTAAACTCTTCATTAATAATTCTCTTTTTTCTTTTGCTATACTTTCCTCATTTGTTTTAAACGACACTTCTATTACGAAATCATCTTCTATTTTCCCTGTATTACTTAGTGACCAAACTTCAATATTCGTTTTACTATTTTCAAACTCCCCTGTATACCTTTTCATTAATACCGGACCGTAAATACGGGAATCCCTTAACATCTCTTCTCCCCAATTCGTATACAACCATTTGTTCATTTTCCCCGGTAACTTTTCTACTAACATGTTTTGAGCAGCTTTTTCGTTTGGTAAATCAAGTACTCCATATCCTTTTGCACTGTAACTTTTCTTATTTGAAATACTTAACGTTTCCTTTTCAAATCCCCAGTCTATTTCCGCCTCATAACTATCCGTATTACTATCGAATCCTTCTTTTTTAGCTACTTCTAGTGCATCTTGAATTACACCATTTGGAATAGGATATCTTTTTTTATATGTTAGCTCAAAATCTTTACTAAATTCTTTCTTTCGTATTCTGGCAAACCAGCCTTCATTACTTAAATTTTTATTTGCAGTATCTAAAAACTGTACTTGTATTCTTTCATAATTTGTACCAGCCTGGAAATGCTCTAGTACATCTTGCTTCATCTCTTTGTTAGGACCTAGTACTTGTTCTGGCTTTAATAATAACTTCACTTCAAAACTAGGTGTCATTGGACTAGCGGCAAATCCTTCCTTAACGTTATAAAGGAAACAACAAAAGAAAATACTTACGAATACAAATACGCTTTTCATATACCTATCCCCTTTACATTTCAAATGACTTCTATTCGTTCCATAGTAAGTGAATATACATTTTCATACCCTGCGGTGCTAAGCTTTTTCTGTAATCGATCCGTATCCTCTTTCAAAGCGTGTACTAACACCGTATGTTCTGGTGATAATGTATTTAACATCTCTTTCACATCTCTTATACTTTGGTGAACTTTATATGGAACTCTCTTCACCCTACATTCTTTACCTACACGTTCCTTCAAAACTTTTTCTGCAAAACTCCCTTTCGCAATATGTCCAGTAAAGATAATAGAATTTCGTTCGTCATGCCGAACTTGTTCATAATATAACTGCGCTCGCTTCGTTTGCATATTCGCATCACTCATTACAACTATTCCATAACTATGTTGCGTACCGCTGTCATCATCCATAACTATTATGTTTCTTTTTAAACTCTCCATTAGCTCTTCAAGTTCTTCATTATTTTTGATCCAATCTTTATATGCGAACATCTGTTGAAATCCATCCAAAATTTCTTGATCTACTATAATAGGGAGTTCTTTATATTTTTTATATAAATACAATACGATATCTTGCGCCCTACCAAGGGGGGGCAATGGTAGTAATGTTATCCCTTTATTCCCGGCGGCGCGTTCAATTTCTGTACATAGTTCGTTTATTCGTTCATGTTGCGAAACATCATCAGTATGATAAGCGGCATCTACGATTGCGACTTTTATATCGCCGTGCAACTTCTCAGGTAAATTAGCTCGCAATATGTTAGACTCTGCTGAGTAATCGCCAGAATAGAATACATATGTATGACTCATATCCACTAAAAACCAAACAGCTCCTAATACATGCCCACTATACCCCCATTGAAAACGCAATGTAGGAGTAATCTGTACCCATTCATTCGGATTGCTAATCTCATCAATATATACATAATTTAAATCTTTCACATTTTGGTCGGTATAAGGTACATGCCATCCTTGCGCCAAATTGTAGTTTCTCCATTTTTCATAGTAAGCTGGGAGTTGCTCCTTCGTATAACGAGTTGTCCATATTTTTTTCTTATATCCATACTTCGCTAATAAAGGTAAGCCCATCGTATGATCTTCATGAATATGTGACAAAAATACTGCATCTAAAAACGGTACAACTTCTCGTTCTATTTTTGGATAACTATCCTTATATGACCGATTAATACCACAATCAAATAATATTTTTGTCTCTTTATTTTTTACGAAGTAGCAGGAGCGACCGTATTCTCCCGCTCCTCCCCATACTTCTACCCTCATCATGCTACCCCTTTTCGTTTGTGCTCCATATGCTGCAGAAGTAATAAACATAGTGTTGTAAGTCCAACTGAAACGACAGCCATCGCCATTCCAATAGATACTTCTCCTTGTTCAAATTGAGCAAAAATAAATGTTGCTGACGTTTCTACCGATGGAGGTAGTACGAGAAGCGATGCTACTAACTCCCTTATCGAGATTGTAAATGTCATCGCCCATCCGGCAAGAATACCCGGGATAATAAGAGGGAATATTATTTTTCTAAAAATATACATATAATTCCCAGAAAAAATACTTCCTGCCTGCACGAGAGAATCATCAATTTGCCCGAGCGATGCTTTTACATACTGCACTGTATAAGGTAAAAAAAGAACAACGTACGTTACGATTACCATGACTGGTGTATTGTAAATGGACAGGGGCATATAGGGGGAATTCCAAAATAAAATAAGCCCTACAACCATTACGATTCCTGGTACCATGTTCGGTAACATACCGCACATATCCAGCCATTTTTCAGAGGACTTTTTCCCCTTTCGAATCATAAGTGCTAAAAAGACGCCAATCATAACAGCAATAATCGCTGTTATAAGTGAAAAAAGAAAACTGTTCCATAGAGCTTCTAATCCTGGAGATCCGATTGTAAATAATGCTTCATAATGACTCGTTGTAAAGTTATGTAACTGTAAGCCTCCGCCTCTTAATTTTGACAAAGAAGCAATCAGTATAGAAAAATACGGGATTCCAATTGATACGATTAATAAACCAATTACATAAACCCATGCTACAACGCGCACATATATAGACAAAGTGTACCTTTTAGATTTCACACCTTTTCCACTAACCATTGCATATGAATACTTTCGATTTAATACGTTTTGCATATACCAAATGAGCATACATGCACTAAGTAATAAAGAAGATAATGCTGTTGCACTACTAAAATCAATTGGCCAACTCGAAATAAATTTATGAATCTCTGATGTTAACACATGAAATCCGATTCTTCGTCCAAATGTAGCCGGTGTTCCAAATTCAGCAATCGTCTTTACGAAAATGAGTAAAGCACCCATTACATAACTTGATACTAATAACGGTAATATTATTTTTCTTAAACGATAGAAAAAGCTTCCACCATGAACTGCTGCCGCTTCTTCTTTACTACTCCCAATTTGAAGTAATGTATTCTTCAACATGAAGTAAAGAAATGGGAATAAATGCAGACTCATAATTAAAACCATACCTCCTAAGCTAAAGAACGAAGATGAAATCGTCTTTAGCATCGGAAAAAACTGTTCAAAATATCCGTTCGGTTGCATGAACAAAATCCAGCCCATCGATCCAATATACGGCGGTGTCATAAATGGAATCATAAAAACAATATCTAACTTGCTATGCTTTCCAACATCTGTTTTGCTCATAATGAAAGCTAGTGGAAATGCAAAGATAGTTGCCCCTATTACTACGAGTACACCTAGAAGCATCGAATTCAGAAAAATCCCAGCTAATCCACCACTCTGCATCACTTCAAACGGCTTTAAAAAATTCCAACTACTATTTTCATATACACTAGAAAGTAAAATGAGAAAAAGCGGAATGACGATTAACATCGCCACAAGTAACAACGCTACCGTCATCCCAACTTGCCTTACTGATCCAAATCGATTTACCATGTAATCACCATCTTATTGAAATACTTTCTTAAATTGTTTTCCTATTTCATCTTGTTCTTTCTCAACTGTTTTCCAATCAATATGTAATACTGGAATCTCTTCCACATTTGGTCTATTTTCCGCTTTTATATCTGTTCTACCGGGTAATAAATACGCTTTAGAAATTTGTTTTTGTACATCATCTGATAATAAATAATCAATAAACTCTTTTGCACCTTTTACATTTTTACTATCCTTCATAATACCTGCTGCACGTGGGCTAATAACTGTTCCGCTTTTTGGATAAACAATATCAACTGGTTCACCCTTTGCTTTTGCACTGTACGTCATATAATCAACACCCGCAATGACCATATCTTTTGCTCCTGTTACAACTGGATCTAACGCTTCTTGGTTTGCCCCTGCTACTGTAACTTCATTTTTCTTAAGCTGTTCAAATAAATTCCATCCATCTTTTCCATTCTTTTTCACATATCCTGTCACAAAGTCTAAAGCTGAACCTGAAAGTGCTGGATCTGGAAGATTCACTTTCCCTTTCCATTCTCCTTTTGTTATATCGCTCCAATCTTCAGGCGCTGTCTTCACATTTTTTGTGTTATACACAATTCCTAACGCTGAAGCACTATATCCAAAATAATGTCCTTTATCATCTGACCATTCAGAACGAAGCTTATCAGCTTGTTTCGCTTCTTTATAAGCTAACGTTTGTCCATCTTTTTTTAATCCTTCCATCGCTGGTAAAGATGCAAGTACGACTACGTCAACGACTGGATTTTTCTTTTCGGCTTCCATTCTCGCTAAAATTTTACCTGTTGTTCCTTGAAACATTTCCACTTTTATACCCGTTTTCTTTTCAAAGTCCTTTTGAATTTTTTCTGCTAATCCTTTTGGTCCTGCACTATATACAACAATCTTCTTTTCATTCGTAGTTTTACTTTTTGCATCTGCATTACCTGTCTTTGAACTACACCCTGTTACTACGGCAGAAAATAATAAAGTACATACAAATAACGACTTAAGCGAACTGAATTTCTTCATACGATTCTCCCCCTATATGATGAATACATTTTTTCGGTACATATAACGATACTGGCTTTCCGATGCTTATCTTACTATTGTGATAAGCTGTCCATATTCCGAGTGTCCCCATATTTACTTTCACTTCATAACGCTCTCCTACATATGTAACGTGCTGGACTTCACCTGTATACATTTCACACACTTCATTTTTTGTCCAGCTCACATGCTCTGGACGAACCATTTGTTTACCCTCTACAAGCCAATTTGCCTTACCAACAAATTTTGCAACAAATTCATGAGATGGCTTCACATAAATATCTTCTGGTGTTCCTTTTTGTAATACTTCTCCTTGTTTCATGACAATAATTTGGTCTGACATTGACATAGCTTCTGTTTGATCGTGCGTTACATACAATGCCGTTAAACCAATGGAATGAACGATATCCATAAGCTCTAACCGCATTTCTTCTCGCAAAATTGCATCGAGTGCACTGAGCGGTTCATCAAACAAAATGAAATGTGGCTTCGTTACAATTGCTCTCGCAAATGCGACACGTTGCTGCTGTCCGCCAGAGAGTTCATGCGGATATCTTTTCTCCATCCCTTGCAAGCGAACTCGCTTTATTGCCTCTTCTACTTTTTCCCGTAATTGATTCGTTTGCTTTGTAGCTTTTAACCCAAATGCAACATTTTCAAATACAGTCATGTGTGGCCATAAAGCAAAATCTTGAAATACCATACCGATATTACGTTCATGAGGAGATGTTTTTATTTTTTTAGAAGAAGAATACATGCACGTATCTCCAAAATATATTTCACCTTTATCTGGCTCTTCCAGTCCTGCAATCATTCTGAGTAATGTCGTTTTCCCGCATCCCGAAGGTCCTAAAAGTGTGGTGAATTCACCTTGTTTCATCATAATTTGTAACGGCTTTAACGCTTGTACTTTTCCAAATGATTTTTCTAATCCACTAATTTTAATATCCATCGTTTCACCTCTCTCCCCTCACTCTTAACCTGCTTTCATTCTATATGGGAGATTTATACTGAATGTTAATGTACTGTAAAGATTAAATTAAAAAACTTCTAATAAACTATTTATTTCTATAGATTTTTTCTATAGTTAGAAGAAAAAGGGGCAACTTGCCATGAATCTCTTAAAATTAGAAATTGTAGTGCTTATTAAGAAATACAAAAAGCTCACGATTGTTGCAGAACAGCTTGGTGTTAAACAACCTACTATTACATTCCATATAAAAAGCTTAGAAGAGGAGCTCGGTGTACCTTTATTTGAATTACGTTCTGGAAGATATTTCTTAACAGAGGCTGGCGAAGCATTGCATCATTATGCTTGTAAAATAGATGCGCTTATGAAAGAAGCTAGGCGAGTCACGCAAGAGTTTAAAGATTTTCATAAAGGAGCTATAACAATTGGCGCTAGTTATGTACCAGCGACATATCTTTTACCAGAAATTGTTCATCAATTTCAATGTGAATTTCCAAATATAAAAATAACACTCATGGTAAAAACAGCTCCTGAAATTCGAACGATGCTACAAAATCATGAAATTGATCTCGGTGTAATTTCAGCAGCACCGTTTGATGAATCACTTTTAAAACAGACGAATGTAATGCCTGATACACTTGTTCTTGCTTTCTCCAAAGAACATCATTTTTCAAAAAAAGAAAATGTATCATTACAAGATATCGAAAAGGAACGCATATTACTACATCGTAATCCATCTACAACGAGAGATTTACTTACAAAATGGATATTAGCTCATAACATTACATTCCAATCAGAAATTGAATTAGATTCATTAGAAACGATGAAACAAATTTTAAAATACGGTAATGGGGTTGCCTTTATTTCTAAACTTGCTATTGAACAAGAAGTACAACGAAATGAACTACGCTACATACCCATCCCTGAATTTGAATTTCAACGTAACATTTATACGATTCATCATGAGGACAGGTGGAATTCTAAAATTATTTCTTTTTTACTACATAACATCACTTCTTATGCAACAAAAAATTAAAAGACTGTCGCTTTACACGACAGTCTTTTAAGCTATAACTCTATTTATTTTTCTTCGCTTCAATTTTTGCTTGCGCTTCTTCAGCCTTATCTAATGCTTCTGAAACTTTTTTCTCCTTTTCTTTCACATCATCTATACTATCTACAGCTTTAATGAGTTTATCAATTCCTTCTTCTTCTACTTTTCTCCGCTTTGCTACTCTTTCATTTACTTTCTCTTCTACATCTTTTGCTTTTTGAAGCATATTCTCTGCATTTGATGTTACAGCTGTTTCAAGTGCATCGTCTTTTTTCATTTGTAACACTTCATTTGCAATGTCTTTCGCTTCTAAATACTTACCGTCTTTTAATGCCGTTGCTCCATTATCCATTTTCTCGGCCATTTCTTTATATGATTTCGCTTCATTTCCCGATTTCTCTTTTTCTGCTTTTTCAAACCACATTGTTGCATCACTATATTTTTCATCTTTCAATGATTGCATACCTGTTTCAATATATGTGTCATAATTACTACATCCAGCCATTACGACTAACAGAAAAAGCATAACAAAACTTAATTTTTTCATGCTGTTGTCTCCTTTTCTTTACCTGCTCACTATACTGTAACATACATGAAAAAGAGTTTCAAAAACTAAAATACTAATTTGGTCATTTTTATTATTTTCTTGTTTTTAAGCCGACACATTCACTTGTTTTTTCGCCATATGTTGCCTTACTCCAACTAATACAACTAACAATAAACCTCCGCCTATTGTCATCATAACAATGCTAGTTGGCAACATGTCTAACAATAATCCATATACAATCATACCGAGCGGTGCGATTGCAGTCGCAATTGTTTCAAGTAGACCAAACACACGCCCTAAGTAGCTCGGATCTGTCGTTTTTTGCATATGTACTTGCATCGGAATATTGACAATCATAATTGCTATACCAGTTAACATCATAAAGGCAATATAGTAAATAAAACTTGCCACTTTTGGAATGGTAACTAACAACGGGAAGACTGTACATAAACTCAAACCTGCAAACAAAAACAGTCCAGTATAAATAGAACGAAACGGATTATTCACTTCTTTACGCACTGATAAAGCAATCGCCCCCATTAGCATCCCGACCGCTAACATTCCCTCTACAGTACCGAGTTGCTTTGAAGATAAATGCAATGTACGTATGATAATGTATGGAAGTGCAACGGTTAGCCCACACGCAAAAAAGTTTACCCACAATGCTATTTTCATTAAACCATATATTTCATGTTGTCGTTTTACATATGAAAAACCTTCTTTTATACTCGTCAAGAAATGTTCTTTTCTTTCAGCCACTTCTTTTTTATATAAATCAAATACAATAAATAATTGCAAAATAACCGCTAAAAAGAACGTAATACTATTTAACAAAAAGAACGACTGAATGGAAAAGAAACCAAATACTACTCCGCCAATAATTGGTCCTAAAATATTTGATAAAGAAGCTGCCGTTTGATTTAAAGCACTCGCTTTTTGAATACGCCCCTCATCTACTAAATTAGGAATAGACGAAGTTAATGCAACAGAATAAAAACTTGCACAAATTGATAATAATGCTGCTGAAACATAAATAAAAAGAAGTGATGGTCCAAATATAGTAGCAAGGATAAACATGATAAGCATCGTTAAACTACTTAATAAATCAGTACCAATGACAAGCCATTTTCGATTCACACGGTCAGCTACAGCACCCGCAATCGGACCACAGATCATCCTTGGAAGTGATCCGCAAACGAGCGTAGTTGCAAACCCCATCCCTGAACCAGTCGTCTTTAATACATATAACCCCATTGCGAACGTATAAATACCTGCGCCTAATAAAGACGTCATTTTTCCAATCATCATTAAAATGATATTTCTCGTTGCAATCTTCATTCTTGAATCATTTTGATCTATACTTACATCTTCCATTATGACACTCTCCCTTTAAAAGTTAAATTGTGTTAAACTTATTATATAATCAACTTTCCAATTATTACAACAAAAAGTTTAATTGTATTTAACTTTTTAATTATAAAGGAGCTACAATATGGCAACTCTCGGAGAAAAAATTAAAGCATTACGTAAAGAAAAAAAACTTACACAAACTGAACTAGCAGGTTCAGAATTGACAAAAAGTATGCTTAGTCAAATTGAAAATGGAAAAGCTACACCTTCTATGAAAACATTACAATATATTGCAGAAAAACTTGAATGTGAACCGAGCTTTTTATTAGAAGAAGATGAAGGAAAAATTGTAGAACTCATTCAAAAAATGGAGCCACTAATAAAGGCAAATGGCGATGAAGTATACAAAACTTTACTACCTATCGTTCAAACAGATTTACCTCCAACTTTAAATACAGCACGTTTATATAAACAGTTCATAACTGGAGCGGCTATTATGAACGATTATAATATTGAATATTACGTTGAAACAGCTGTTTCTATATTTGAAAAATATACTTTGTATCGCGAAAGTACTGAAACGAAACTACTGTTTTACTATATGCTCTTCAAACGTAAAAAATATAAAGAATGTTTACAGTTGATCGCCACAATTCGTGATGAATATAAGGCGAAGAATTTAGAAATGGATCTTATTACACATATACAACTATACTTAAAAGAGGCAATTATTTTACTCGCATACGGCAATTATGAAAAATGTGAAAAAGTCATTTTAGATGCACTTGCATTTTCAAAAAAACATCAAGTGTATTATAAAACAGATGAATTTTACCGTATTTTATCTTATCAAAAAATCATTGTAGCTGATAAAGAACGATATTTATATTACATAAAAAAATCGGAGCAATTTGCCATTTTTACAGAAGATACTTTATCCGCTGCAAATGTAGATATATTAAAAGCTTATTACTACAACACTGTTACGAATGAATATACAATCGCATTGGAACATCTAGAACAATTTCGAGAAAAACTAAAAAATGATCCAATTTTCCAAGACGATGGGCTGTATTATCTTGAAAAAGGAAAATCTTTGTATGGTTTAAAACGTTATAAGGAAGCTTTGGAAACATTAAAACACGCTACCATACCAGATTATATGAATCATCCACTTGATCAATCGTGGGTATTAACAGCTGGGTCTTATCGTGCCCTTTGCTATATAGAACTTCAAGATAAAAAATCTGCCTTAACAGAGGCAAAAGAAGCTGTTCAAGCAATAGATAGCTATCCTGATTCGATCTTCACTTCATTTATTAAAGAAACATTACAAATAATACAAAAACTTTAAGAATGTCTCGAAATGGTATATTATTCCTCTTTTTTAGCAAAGATAATAATGATGGGAGGAATATAAATGAATATTCAACGTGCAAAAGAGCTTTCTGTGTCAGCGGAGCAAGCGAATGTTAGTTTTCAAGGCATGCCTGTTATGATTCAACACGTCGACGAGAGCAATGAAACCGCCCGCATATATGAAGTAAAAAACCCAGGACGCGAATTAACAGTTCCAGTTAATAGCTTAGAGGAAATATAAGAAATGCCACTTCATTTTTGAAGTGGCATTTTTCTTTTTCTATATAAATGTCATTCCTATTTTCTCTTTAGTAATCCATACAAACCAATACAAATTACAATGAAGCCTACTATTCCACAAGCTAGTTTTATAAATATGTCTCTTGTTTCATAGCTTCTAACTTCGACTACACTCTTTTTCAGACGTTTCATTTCCTTTTGCTCACTTTCTACTCGCTCCCCATATACTAACAAACGATATTTACGTGATGTATATGGCTCACATGTAAGCAGTGTAACTTTGTCTTTTCCTTTTACTACCTTTAATTTATCCACTTGATTTGGATTAATGATTTCACGTCCAATTATTTTATACACGTGCTGCTTTCCAAATACCTTTACATAGAATACGTCTCCTTCCCTTAACCGATCCAGATGACGAAACATCGTTGCTCCGTGATATCCACGATGTCCTGCCAATACAGCATGTGTATCTTTCCCGCCAATCGGTAAAGAAGTCCCTTCAATTTGCCCTACTCCTTTACTTAAGTTTTCTTGACTTGCTCCTAAGTAAATTGGCAATTCCTCATTTATTTTCGGAATAGAAATCGTACCAAATATTTCATCTTTGTTTATAAAATTTAACGGTTCCGTACTTATTTCATCATCCTGTACAAATGGGTCACTCATTTTGAAAATAGTTTTCCCTAACGATTTATTATATGTTTCCATCTTTCGAAACTTCTCATTTACATCTTCTATTTTTAAATCATCAACCATTTTTTCATAACGTATCACTTCTGTCTTATATACATACTTGTTTATATAATTAGCAATTATTGGATATAAAAATAGGGATAATCCTGTAAGAAACAATATTACGCTTATAACTCCCCTTCTCACACACTCACCACACAATACATACTATTTTCGTTTTTTTAAATAGATTATTAGAAGGATCATGCAAATAATACCAATAGGAAAAACGATCATCCAATCTTCTAAAATGAAAGGTTTTGTAATCATTTCTTTTTCTCTAACATCATATGGAACACGGTGTCCTCTCACTAGTAACCTGTGCGTGTTCACTCCATAAGGGGTACACGTAATTAATGTTGCGTAATCTTGTCCTTGTACTACTAATAAATCTTCTGTCTCATTTGGTAACACAACTTTTATTTGATCTACCTGATAGGCAAGTACTTTATCTAATGTATGAATATAAAATATATCTTTCTTTTCAATTTTGTCTAAATGAGTAAACATTAGCGCTGAAGGTAAACCGCGATGTCCCGTTAAAACTGTATGCGTATTTTCTCCTCCTACTGGTAATGAGGTTTCATTCAACTGACCAATCCCACGGCTTAACACTTCTTCTGTTGTCCCTTGATAAATTGGAAGGTTCACATCAATTTTTGGAATTTCAATATACCCCATAACATCACCAACATTTAACATATCCACAGTAGAACTTTTACGTTCACCATCCTTTTCCCGAAAAGGATCTGCAAATGTTTGCGTTGTATTTTGGACCTTCTTATTATACTCTCGTGCTTCCATTTCTTTACGATCAATCTCTTCCTGCTCCAGCCTCTTTATCGCTTCATCATATGTACTTACTTCTGAATAATGTGTTCTTGTTGCAAACCAATTACTTACAGTTGGATAGAGAAATATACTTAATCCTAGTAAAAAAATACTTCCAAAAATTATATTTCGTTTCATAATAGCCTCTTTCACTACGGATAAAATATGGAAAAGAGGAAAGCAATATGCCTTTCCTCTTTTCTAAACTCAATTATTATAAACATATAAATTAAGAATTTTTTACAGGTTTTTTTCTAAAGAAAATAAATGTCGCTACCGCCATTAGTATAAGGCCCACTACTGTGAAGAGAATTGTACCCATACCACCTGTTGCTGGAATAATCCAACCGCTCTTATTATTCTCAACTTGTAGCTCTATTTTTTGGTGTTTTTCATCAAGTGTAATATTAATCGGATCTCTTAACTTTTGATAGTGTTCGACTGCACCGTCTTTATCTTTATACTTTGGTGCTTCCGTCTCAACAATTTGATATTCACCGTACGGGATCTCATTCCATGTAATAATACCATTTGCATCTGTTATATCATTCATTTCTTTCCCATTAACTTTTATAACATTACCTTTTTTATCTTGTAATTGGAACTTCGCACCTTCTAATTTAAGCGTCTTATCCTTACCATCAACTTTTTCAATTTTAATATTTCCCGCTGTCGGTGTGACCACCACTTCATTAGATGGCTTTCCATCTTTTTCTGATGAAACATCATCTTTGTTTACAAAATCAAGTACTGCTTTGTTTGGAATTTTCACTCCAGATTCAACATCACTTTTAATTTTTGCAGTAATTTGCAAATGAAGTTCTTTCCCATTAATTTTTGAAAAATCTTCAATTGTAGCGGTTACTTTTTGACCTTCTACAACTACTTTTACACTACCATCTTCAACTTTCTTTCCGTCAACCATAACAATTGGTAGGCCTTTTATTTCCAAACGATCATCTAAAATATCTTTTACAACATATTTTTTATATGATTGAATATCTTCAGGAAGTAGTGTTTTAATATCATACGTATAATCTGTCTCTTTATTAATTCCAGCTACTTTTGAACCGTTATTTATACTTTTAGTAATGGTAGGTTCTTTATAGTTCTTTATATCATCCAGCTTAACGACTTCACCAGATTCCTTAATAGAGAAAGGACGCTCCTCTTTACTAGTTAAATAACCTGTTGGAGCCTTATGCTCAATAAAATAATAATAATCCCCATATTCTAGAGAATCTACACGAACTTTACCATCTTCCCCTGTTACTAATGAACTCGGTGTCTTAACTTGTGTGCTTGTTCCATCTTTATTCTTTTTAAATAAATGGAATTCTGCATCTTTTAATACTTTACCGGCTTCACCTTTTTTTACGAATTCTACTGAACCACGTTTTGTTTCATTTTTAGGGTAAATATGAACATCGTAATTTAAATCTTTACCGTCTGCACTTGTCATTGGAATATCGACAATAAAAGTAGTCTTATCCAACGCAATATGTTTTGGACCCTCAATTGCTTTTACTTCATAACGTCCTAGCGGAAGATTTGAAAAAACAGCTTCCCCTTTTGCGTTTGTTACCTTTGTTATTGCAGCGTCTTTTACTGGTTTTGCATCTTCTTTTATAACAGTTCCATCATTTGAAATTTTTTCAAATGACTCAATTCGTTTAATTTCAAAAGTTACACCTTCTAAAGGTTTTGCATCTTCTGGAACAGTTTGTCCTTCTTTTCCATTACCTTCTGTAGTTGTTTTTAATTCTTTACTTTGTTCAAACTTGTGAATCGTTAAAGTACCTGTACTTTTTGATTCCGCACTAACAATCATGTTAGATAACGTCGAAAAAGCTAACGTACAGATTAAAAATAAACTAAAAATCTTTTTCATTGTTGTCCACTCCCTATCATTTGCATTGCCTTTGTTATTTCTATCTCTCATTATTTCTCTTTCTAACAAAGAGGAACAATGTAACAAACATCAATATTCCACCAATTACATAATAAATAATTGTCCCTATTCCACCAGTCTCTGGAATAACAAATTCACTCTTTTTATTTACTACTCTTATTTTTTGTGAATCCATTCCAGATTTCACTTCAATTTCTACTGGTTCTCTCATTAACATATATCCATTTGGTGCTTGTACTTCTTTTAATGTATATTTGCCAACCATTAATGGAATAGAAGTTGCCAAACCATCTTTATTGGTTGTTAATTTACATACTATGGTTCCATCTTTACTAATCACATCAAATACTGCGCCTTCCAATTTGAGATTTTCATCGTTCGCATCTACTTTTTCAATTTCAAACTTCCCTAATATTGGTGGTACTATGAATACTTCATTTGACACAAATTTTTTCTGATCAAACAGTAATTCCGCTTTATTTGGAATACCATCATTCGCATTGTATTTCGTTTGTGTGTCTGCATTCACATTAGCGCTTAGTCTTGACTTAATATGCATTGTATACGATTGATTCGCAAGATAAGTATAATTTCCGTCCTGCTTCGGTAACTCAATACTTACTTTCTTTAATTGTTTATCAATTTGCGGTATAACTTCTATTTCTTCTCCATCGCTGTTTACAAGTTTTACTTGTAAGATAGTTAAAATATCCTCTAAGTCATCCTGCAATACTACTTTTTCAAGGTTCATAACGTCATTACCAAAATTATAGTTTACATGCCATGTAAACTCTTCATCTATACTTTGTAATGTCGCTTTTTCCACTTCTTTTTCATCTGCATCCGAAACCATCTTTCTTACTTTAGGTTCCTTTGCTTCCACATTCGTTTTTACATTCGGTTTTTGTGGAGGTAAATCTTCATTATCTGGTGTTTTTCCCTCAACAACTGCTATGTTCTCAATTTCCTTCGTTTTTAATGCATCTTGCGTAACTTTCACTTTAAAAGTTACTGTTCGTTCTTCTGTATCAAGTACGTCGCCAAAGTTTACTTTAACCGTATTATCCTCATACGATCCTTCATCTTCGTCAACTGCATCTGTCAATAGATTCCCATTCAATTTCATACTACCAGCTATATATTCTATACCTTCAGGAAGTTTATCTATTAGACGCATATCTTTAATAAGCCCATTTTCCACCTTATTTCGAGCTTTAATTTGATACTCAAATTCATCATTGACATGAAATTTTTCTTGCTTTATACCAATAATCTCTTTCTTCGATTCTAGTTGTCCAGACAACGGATCAACCGGCGTTTCAACTTCTGGTTTCTCCTTATCTTTCGAACTATCAGTCTCAACTATTGCTATATTTTTTATTTTCTTATTTGCCATCTCCGGCTTTACAACAACTTCAAACGTGATTGCTTTCTCTTGCTCACCTTTAAGATCGCCGAAATGAGCATAAATCGTTCCATCTTTTATATGTGCATAATCTTCATCTTCAACATCCGTTTGTTCCTTTCCGTTTATCTTTAACGTGTTCGGAACATACTCTACTCCTTCAGGAAGGTTATCCGTAATTTTAACTGCCTTTAAGATAGAATCTGGCACACTATTTTTAGTATGAATTGTATATTCTAGTTTGTCGCCAACTTTCAGTGTACCACCATTTATATCTTTAGCTAGTTTAGTAGCTACTAACTTCCCAGGCTTCTCTTCTCGTTCGGGTAATACTTTAACTACTACTTTATTAGAATCGTTAGCTTCAACCTGACTTCCTGTTAACTCATCAACCCCTTGAACGACAGCGATATTAGGGACTTCTGTTTCTACCTTTTCTCCCTCTAATTTTGCTTTAAATTCAATTGTTGTCTCAGGTGTTTTATCCGTATAGATTCCACCTTTTGTAGCAATTGCTCCTTCACCAATTCTTATTGTTAACTTTCTTGTCTTTGCATCATAGTCAACTTGTTCTGTTTCATTTCCAGCATTCGGACCAGAAATGATTTTCGCCGAATTTGGTACAAATTCTAGACGCGAATCTAAAACATCTTCAATTTTTGTATCAACAGAACTCGAATTCGGTTCAATGTTTTTCACCCGTAAACGATATGTAACCTCATCACCTGGCTCATACTTTTCTTTTGCATCTACTACTTCCTTATCGATGACAAGCTCTGGCGCTGTTGCATTTACTGCAAAAGCTAATGTGTTTAATACGTAGTCATCACCAGCTGTCGCAGCTTTTAGGCGTATTTCTTTTTGCTCTGGTTTAATATATCCTGCTGGTAACTTGATTAAATCTGCATCAACTCCCAAATTATTTTTATAATCTGGATTAAATGTACCTGGATACTTATCTCGCATATGTTCCTCATATTCAGAAATAGTGGAATTGAATATATTACCTGTTGGATTCAGCTTATCAGTAACTTCCTTCCAAGTATTATCTGTATGAACAAAGAGTTTATCACCTTTCCAATATCTATCACCTTGGACAGCAAAAACAGAAACTTTTGGATCTAAATCTCCAGTTTTTGAAGCAAGAAAGTTTTTCACAGTGAATTCTTTTTCACCAGATCCAGTAGCTCTTTTCAATCCACCATCATAAACAGTAAATGCTTTTCTTGTTTTTGACTTATCTTTCGTGATCACTAGCATGTACCATCCGGCAAAAGAATAATATCCATAATTATACGCAAGCTTTGTATTTGGATAAGGAATATTTGCTAAAGTATAGCTTCCTCCTTTTGAATTAGAGGACTGTAAAAGCTTTGTAACATCTGCATAGTTAGAATAATAAGTACCATCAATACCGAAACCATAAAGCAAGCCACTTCCGTAATACGTATTACTTGGTTTTACTTGAAAGCTCTTCCCCGCCGGAGTCGTGAACTTAACTGGTGCTACATACTGTTGCTGCGTTAATTCATAACGTGTTGAACTCCAATATAATCCAGCCCATTCAATTTCAGCATCTTCTGGAACAGGAATATATGCCTTAGATGAATTTGTAGTTGTTGGGTCATCATCTACATCAATGAGTTCACGGGTATAGCCATTCGGTGCTGTATACGCAGTATTCGTTATATCAGAATACAACGCCGTTTTCTTTTGAGCTTCAGTGGCTTTAATACCTAAATTGACATTACCAGTAGAATACATATCACCTTTATGAATGGATTGATAAGTTGGTGTGTCAAACCCTTCTTCATCTGTAACTGCTGCCGTTGCCGTATCAATCGGACTTAAAAACTGTAATTGGGATAATAGAAAGAGTAAACTCATAACAACTACAAATGCATTTAATACTTTTTTATTTTCTTTTATCCTACTGTGCAAAGAGGTCACCTCCTTCAATAAATTTTACTAACATATTATATATATATACTTTATATGTATTATTCTAATATAAATCACATATTTTGTTAACAAAATATGTGATTTTTTCCTATTTTAAACATTTATATATAAAGATATTTATATTCAGAGATAAAAAATTTCGAATATCAATATAGAAACCATCTTACTTCATTCAAGTGACAATAAAAAAAAACGAAATATTAATAAGAAGCCATAACTTCTTTTCTATTTATTACATGCTAAACTAGATGAAAAGGGGGAATCTATATGAAAAATAATTTACAAAAAACAAGTCATTATTATGCAGTTATATTCACTTCTAATTTATCAAATGATACAACAGACTATAATGCCACTTCTGACAAAATGGAGGAACTTGCAAAGCAGCAACCTGGATTTCTAGGTGTAGAAAGTGCACGAAATCATTCAGGGCTCGGAATCACAATTTCTTATTGGGAATCACTTGAGGCGATTGAAAATTGGAAACAGAATGCCTTACATAAAGAAGCGAAAGAAAGGGGCCGTGAGCAATGGTATGAAAACTTCCACCTTCGTATCTGCCTTGTTGAGAAAGAATTTAAATTTCATAGAGGTACTTTATAACGATGAAGAAAAAATTAGCTCTCGTTGTTGTTCATGAGATATATGGTGTGAACGACCATATGCATCACGTTACCGACCACTTCACTTCATCTCATATAGATGTATTTTGTCCTAATCTGCTACAATCGCAACATGCATTTCCTTATAGTGATGAAGAAAAAGCATATCATTTTTTTATGAATCATATTGGATTTGAAGATGGAAAAAAGCAAATTGAAACATTCATTACTCATCTTTCTAGTCGTTACACACATATTGGACTTATCGGCTTTAGTGTTGGTGCTACCATCTCATGGCTATGTAGTAACAATCCGAAAATAGATTTTATTATCGGATGTTACGGTTCTCGTATACGTGACTATATTCATATGAAACCATCATGTGCTACCTTACTTATTTTCCCTGAAAAAGAAGCTAGTTTTTCAGTACCCTCTTTCATTCAATCGTTGCAGCAACAAAAGAACCCTTTATTAGAAATACAGCAACTACCTGGTGAACATGGTTTTCTAAATCCGTACACTGAAAAATATAACGGGCACTCTACAAATCAAGCATATAATTTAATAGAGTCATTTCTTGTAAAAAACACTCTTATAAAGGAGATGTAAATGACACTTACATTACTCTTACTTATTTTCCTATTCATTGCCTTTTTCTCCGTGTTAACTATTATTTTAGTAACCGTAAAAAAGGGAGCGTTTTCCAAAGGCCCCTACTTACAATCTATTATCGTTTGCATTTTATTTTTTACAAATTGGATTTTATATTTAACATCTTTTTATACGTTATTCCCTGAGAAAATTAACGGGTTCCTATTCCTGCCCATTTGGTTTTTCCTTTGTATTTTAGGTTTTATCACTTTTTGGCGCGAATGGAGAAACAATCGTGTGTTCTCGATATGTATCGGTTTTCTTTCCTTTATTAGTTTTTTATTTGGTTTATTGTTGTTAGTTCTTTCGGGGATGTGACTGTTATAAGGAGGATAAAAATCCTCTTTATAACAGTCTTTTTCGTTCCATAACGAAAGGAATTATTAAATAAAGAGCGTAAGCAATTACCATCCAAATGGTAAATGACATGATTTGCTGTGAGGTTAATTGTGAGAATATATTAGAAGAATGATACAAGATGTAAGAATCTAAAGTTAAACCAATCGCTGTGCCACATATACCTAACTTAATAACTGCATATTTCGAGGTATCCAGTTTTTGATATAACCACATTACAAAATATAAAGCTATAGCTGTCCCTAATTCAAGCAACGCCATTTGTAGAAAAAATCTATTTGAAGTGTATTCTAATAAAACAGAAGAACCGAAAATAATGAAGAACGCTGAGGCAAAAAGCCAAATGCCGATAGAAAATAAAATAGTGAGCCAAAGTCTATTATTCACTGACATTACCTCCCTTTTGTAGCACTGTAAACTTTTCCAAGAGCATATATAAATCACCATATACTTTGTCTGTAGAAAAAGATGGATTGAATAAGGCTTGCAATGCCAATCCATCAATTAATGCATTACATAAAATGCTCCACGTTTCAGTTGAAATTTGAGATGTCGTTGTATCTCCTATTTTTTTATTTAACACTCTTGTTAGTTGTTGGTTTTCATAATGTAACAATCCACCAATTTTATTTTTCATCGCATCATTTTGTAATCCACTAGCTACTAATTGAAAAAACAAATGATGATACATTGAATCTTTCACACATCTACTTTCGGCCGACTGTAAAGCCTTTTCTAACTGTACATCCTTTCCTATTTGTTCCCACGACGCTTTACAAAACGATTCAGTTACTTCCAGTAATAATTGATCTTTCGTTTTAAAATGATAATATACGGTACCTTGTGTAACTTGAGCACTCTCTGCAACTGCTTTTAATGTCAACTTTTCCATCCCATGCTCTGCAATAATTTCTTTTGCTGCTTGTAGTAACTTCTCTTTATTAACAACATTCGGTTTTGCCATTTCTATGCCCCCCTTTTAAGTTAGTTGGATAACTAACTTAAATTATACAGAAAAATCAGATAAAATAAAAGGAAGAAAAGCCAGCATTCAACTTTTCTTCCTTTTATGTTTACCTTTAGCTTTCACTGTCACTGATTCACAAGGTGTATAATATATTTGAGGTGTCGCCTTATCAACAAACATCATAAACGTAATAAAGCCGATAATAAAGAAAATAAACAACGTTAACAAAATTGCTCCTATCGTTAAAAGTATCATAACACCACCCCTATATTTTTCATGTTATTACACTTTTCGCTATTATATGAGCGTAATCCTTTTTAGAAAAAGAAACGTAACAAAATAATCACAATCACACCAGTTAATACTGTACCTAATAAACTACGAGTATATATCGCTACAAGAAATGTTGGAATTGCTGCAATCAAGTAATCCCACTGCATCGTGTCATGCATAAATAAAACTTGCGCTAAAAGTGCTGCTAATATCGCGATTGGTATGTAATTTAACCATTTTAAACCCCAGTCTGGAATTTGTAGTTTGCTAAATACGAGTAGAGGTAAAATACGTGGCACGAGTGTGACAGCTCCTGCTGCTAATAAAAGTAATAATACGTCTAATCTCATTTCCATTTTTCAATCACCACTCCAATCGTCGCAGCTAGTAATGTTGCGATAATAACCGCTATACTATCTGGCATAAATAAGTGTGAAACGTACGCAATTATAATCGCTACAATTGCAACAGTAAGGTGAATTGCCAGTTTCGGTTTACTACTTATGAGCTGAAGTACAAATAATCCGATAAACATCGCTGGTAATGCATAATCCATACCGTACGTATGCGGATCTGGTATCCATTCACCAAATAGCCCGCCGATAATAGTAGCAAGAATCCAGTTTAAATAAGCCGTTACATTTAGCCCAATCATCCATCTTTCGCCTAAATATCCTTTTTGCGCTGCATGCTGTACTGCAACGCCGAACGTTTCATCTGTAATTTGCGAACCGATTAGTAAGTTTTTAAATAGAGGCAGTTTCGTAAAGTACGGCGCAAGTGCAGCACTCATAAGAAGGTGGCGCAAATTAACAAAAAATACGGTAAAAATAATTGCGGAAGCAGGGGCACCAGCTGCATACATACCTGCTAATATAAATTGGGCAGAACCTGCATAAATTAAAGTGGACATAAACGCAATTTCAATAATGGAGAAACCAGCTGTTTTTGCAATTACACCAGCTGCTATACCGATGCTTAAATAACCAAATACAGTTGGTAAACAATCTTTTACTCCTTGCTGAAATGTATCATCGCTCTGCAAAGCTACATGAGCCTCAGCTTTACTCATCTCTATCATCCTCCATTTCTTCTAAAGTTCGTTTTCCTGTTACGACATGAACTAAATCTATATTTTCACGCCACAACGTATCTAACTTATCAGCTCCAAATTCCTTCGTAATTTCTTCAACCATAATATCGTGTCGCACATACTCTGTAGCAACGAGAACTAGAGCTGGGTCATACGTTGTAACAGCCCATGAAGTGCTATCATTTGAGAAGTTCGCAATTAATACTTCTTCCCCGTCACGCGCGATTACAGTTAAATGACCACCCATTCTCTTTTCAACAACGTGAGGCGTCATATAATTATGGTGAAACGTCGCGCCTATTTTTGTATCAGGAGCGCCAAATAAGATTGAAAATATATGTACACCTTCCTCTTCCTTTTGATGAATGTATGGCTCAATTTCATGCACTTGATCTTCCCATACAGAAATCCATAACTCTTCCTTCGCTCTATTAATTATATTGCATATTTCCTTCAAAACCCGATCATTTGAGCGAATATGCGAAATTACATCTATTTGTCGCTCTTGTTCTAAACTATTTAATTTCTCATCTAAAAATTCAAAGGACTTTTCAAAGTCTTTTCGCATTCGATTCATTAATTCAGTAGCTGGTACTGGTACATATTTAACTGGTTCAGAAGGTACAATATGTACCGCTCCTTTATCCATTAACTTACCGAGTACCTCGTAAATCATAGAACGAGGTACTCCTGTTTGTTTACTCACTTCATACCCAGTTACTGGGGAATGTTTTAGTAGTCCAATATACGCTTTACATTCGTACTGGGAAAAACCTAACTTTTGTAATTCTTTTATAATTTCATCCATCAGTACCCCTCACAATCTATATAACTCTCATTTCAAAACGATGTATGCACATTAGTAGTTATTAGTATACCTACTAATATAAAAAAACAGACCTGCAAAGTCAATTGAGAATTCTGAAATTTAAATAAAAAAGACTTCCGCTAACGGAAGTCCCTATCTCAATATTTCATTCGCTTCTTTTTCATAAATTTTATCAAACGAAGTCATAACGCGTTGTGATGCTGAAATCATTCTTTGATCCGTCATAAGATCTGCCATCTCTTTCGTCATATCTACATTTGAATTTTCTAGCATATGATTTTTCACTAATCCTGTTCCGTTCGGTAAATCAGCAATGTTTCCTTCTGCTAGTGTAAAGCTTTTGTTTTCTCTTTGCATTAGACGAGAATTCGCTTCTGCATCTACTGTTTTGGTTTGCAACTGTGCTATTACTATTCTCTTAATATCTGGTTTTTGCAAAGTTCCATCGTTCACTTCTCTATAAATTTCTCCATTATTAGATACGAAGAAGTTAACATTTTCCGGAATTTTAATACGTTCATTATTAACATCCATAACATAAGCACCTGAAGATGTTTGCAAGTAACGATCACTATTTATTGTAAAACTACCATCTCTCGTTAAAAACGTTTCATCGTTTTTAGATGTAACGAAAAATGATGTTGTACCGTTTGCACCGTCATCTAAAAAGAAATCTGTAGCACTATTTGTCATTTGTATATTTCCTTGTACTAAATTCACATGCGTTGCGGCTGGTACTACAGCGTAATCGACCGAACCGATATTTGTTACAGCTCCGTCACCGCGGCGATATGTGTCTTGTACATCAAATACTTTAGAAGTCATATTTTCTGCTTTAAATCCTGTTGTTTGGGCATTTGCAACGTTATTCGAATGAACATTAATGCGCTGCATGTAATTCATCATACCCATAGAACCTATATAAAGACCGTTCATACTCGTTTGAATAAGGCAATCGCCTTATCCTTCACCTCTTTTCTATGATGTTTGTAACATTTGTTTCGCTAAATGTTCCGCTGTAGCGATATGTATGTTTTTCTTCACGTCTTGTCCGTCTGTCATTAATACAATAGGAGCTGATGATACTGCTGGAATTTTCAACAATTCACCACTACTTGCTGTTTCATCAAATTTCGTAAACACGATACCATCAATATGAATATCTTTAAAGTTCGTAATGATTTCGATCATGTCTTTACTTTTCATCGAAGCTGATAACGTTAAACAAATATAATCTGGCTCTACTTGTCCCATCGTTTCAATCATTTCTTCCACAGTTTCTGACGCACGATAATTTTTCCCAGCTGTATCAATTAAAATATAATCGACGCGCGCTTCTTCTTTAAAATACGTAAGCGCTCTTGTCATTGCAGCTTCATCACGCACAGCGATTACTTCAAATCCAATTGTCTTTACGTAATCTTGCAATTGCTGCACTGTTCCAATGCGAGAATGGTCTGTCGTAATAAAACCAACCGTTTTTTTCATACCGTGAAATTGCCATGCCATTTTCGCAAGTGTCGTCGTTTTTCCAACACCAGTTGGACCGATTAATGCAATTGTTTGTACTTCTTTTTCAAATACGTTTTCTGTGTTGAAATGAGATCTCATATCTTCCAATATATATTCGATTACTTCTTCTTCTGTAATCATCGTTGCATTCTCAAACTTCACTTTTAGCTTTTCAGCATATGCATGAATGAAATATTGTTCTACATCGTTTTGTTCTAGCATGCGAATTACTTTTTGAATAATAAATGGTACAGATTCTTGCTTTTCTTTTTTTTCAACCACTTCTTCTTTCTTGACAGAAACGACTTTTTTCACAGCTTTTTGCTTTTTCGTTACTTTCGTTTCTTCCGTCTGTTTCACAACGACGATACCTTTTTCAAACAGCTTTAATAGTTTCTCTTTCTTTCTTGCCCATTCTTCACTATTTCCTGTTTGCATTGCCGCGTACGACATAGGAGTCGTCACGTTTTCTAAATTGTGCAGTACCGATTGAATTCCGTTCGCCTTCACAATTTGTTCTGAAGGAACATTCACAACATCCATTAATTGTTCATGAAATTCAGCTGTACCTTCTTTCACTTCTTCCTGTTTATCCTCTGGAAAAGCAACTAACATTTCATAATTCTTTTTCCAAAAAAACGGGATATTTCGTTTTACACTTTCATCGACAACATAATAATAATCTGTACCATATTGGTCAAATAACTTTCGATACAATTCATTTTTCGAAGCTGCTTTTATTCGCATTAACGCTTCTTTCTTTTCTGTACTTCCCATTACTTCACCCCCTACTATTCAATATAGGCAATTTGATCTACAACAATTTCTGGTGCTAATTCGCTAATACAAAGTACTTGCGCTTCTACTTGATAGCGCTCAAGAAGTCTTACAATCGCAAATCTGAAATCTTTTCTACGCGTTAATAATACTGGTTCTCTTCCCATTAACCTCGCTTGTTTCAATACGCGTTGTACTTGCTCAACGACTCGCGTTTCTAAATCTAAATCCCAGTTTAATAAATAACCTTGATAAGAATTGTTCACAACGTCTGCGTCTAACTCAATTGTATCTGAGAAGAGCGCCGCATATATTTTACCGTCAGGATTTTTCGCATTTTCACAAATAACTTTTGAAATACATTCACGAACGAATGATGTTACACCGTCAACATGATTTTGATAAATTTCTTTTCCGTCAATAATACCTTCAATAATGGTTGGTAAATCACGAATAGAAATACCTTCTTTTAGTAGTTGTTTAATAACATTTTGAACGAGTGATAAGTCAATTTCTTTCTTCTTAATCTCTTCTAATAAAACGCTGTTATCATTTTCAAGCGAATTAATTAAGTCTTTTACATGTTGACGCTGAATTAACTCATGAAGATTACGTCTAACGACAACATCTAAATGCGTAATTAATATGCTAAGTGGCTCTAATACTTGATAGCCTTTCATTTGTGCATCTTGTACCATATGCTCTAAAATCCAATATCCATCCTCGCCAAAAATTGGATCTTTCGCTGGTTCTGCATCTAAATCGGCCATTACGTTCGGTGTTTTCAGTGCTAATAAGTAACCTGATTTTAAAACACCTTCAGCTGCCTTCGCACCTTTAATACGAATAATGTAACGTCCACGTGGTCTAAAACTCGTATTATCTTTAAAGTTAATTCCAGGAACGTTAATACCAAGGTCGGTAATAATTGATTTCCTCATAAGAACAACTTTATCACGAGCTGTTTCCCCGTTAATTTTCTGCTTTACAAGTGCTGCTAAATCTAAGCCGAGTTCTACAATAATTGGATATTTATCTGTAAATACGCCAAATGAATCTTCCACTTGTTGCAGTTGCTCATCTTCGCCTTGAATCATTTCTAATTCTTTTTGAAGCTCATCTTCTTTTTCTTTCTTCATTCGGTTTTTATTTCGAATTCCTAAGAAGATAATTGTTCCACCAACGAGTGCGAATGGTAGAAATGGTAGCGGAGTAAAAATACCCATTGCGATAAATAAACCGCCAAGCGCATATACAACGACTTCATGCGCTAATAACTCTTTAAAGATACCTTCCGTTACTGTATCTGGTGAACCGTCAAATACACGCGTTACGATAATACCTGTTGAAATCGCAAGCATTAACGAACCGATTTGGTTTACAATTCCGTCACCGACAGTTAACTGTGTGTAATGAAGAGCTGCTTCACCAAAGCTCATTCCTTGCTGCATCATTCCGACAATTAAGCCAAAAATAATGTTTACGAATAAAATGACAATGCCGAAAATAACGTCCCCTTTAATGAACTTCCCGGCACCATCCATCGCCCCGTAAAACTCTGTTTCCATATTTAATTTTTTTCGTTTTGCTTGTGCATCTTTTTCTGTAATAATACGCTGGTTTAAATCAGCATCGATCGACATTTGTTTCCCTGGTAAAGAATCAAGTGTAAAACGAGCTGCAACTTCAGCTGTACGAGATGCACCGTTTGCAACGATAAACTGGAATATAATTAATACTGTAAAAATAACGATACCAATTAATAAGTTCCCGCCAATTACGAACTGACCGAACTCTTCAATAACATGACCCGCATTTCCGTTTGTCAAAATCGCTCGCGTCGTCGATACGTTAATCGATACGCGGAAAATCCCGATTAATAACAACATCGTCGGAAATGACTTTAATTCATCCCACTCGTTAATACTTGTCGCTCGCATATAAATAAGCACTGACATACTTAGTAGAAAAACGATAATGATATCAAGTATAAATGGTGGAAGTGGAATTAAGAGCGCCACTACGAATGACGCTGCTAAAAAGATAGAAAAATAGGTTCTTGCAGAATCTATCTTAAACAAAGAGATCTCCTCCAAACGCGCTATTATACTTCAAGTTCATTCGTTTGAATTAAATAGCGCATAACTTCAATTACAGCTACGTATAAATCTTCTGGAATCGCCATATCTTCCTCGACTTGATAATATAAAGAACGAGCAAGCGGACGGTTTTCCACCATTGGTATTTCTTGTTCACGGGCAAGTGTTCGTATATATAATGCGAGTTCATCTTCCCCTTTTGCAACGACAATTGGTGCTGCATCAACGTGTTTATTGTACCTGAGTACGACCGAAATATGAGTCGGATTGTTTACAATAAACGTTGCGCCATCCATCTTCTTCGCAATTGTTCCTTGCAATATGGCATGCATAAAGTTTTTTCGTTTTCCCTTTACTTGCGGGTCCCCTTCATTATCTTTATGCTCTTGTTTTACTTCTTCTTTTTTCATCTTAATATCTTGTTCGTACTCCCACTTTTGATAAATGAAATCAATAATAGAAAGAACAATTAATATAATTAAAATAGCTAAAAAGATAAATTTAATTTGTCTTATAATTTCAGTAAGTGACGCAGTCCAATTAAATCCAATCATACTCACGATTTTCTCTAAATTCTTTTTAAAGAGAACGTAAGCAACGTAACCGATTAATCCCATATAAAACAGTGATTTCAAAATATCTACTAAACTTTTACGACTAAACAATCTCGTAAAATAATTTTTTGGGTTAATACGTGACGCTTTCGGCTTAATGACTTTAGAAGAAAATAAGAAACCGACTTGAATCATATAGTTGAATAAATGAAAAGCGTATACGAGTATTAATATCGGAGCTGATACTTTTAGTAGTAAAATCCCCATCATATAAAAATACTCGGTTGAATCTGTATTTTTTCCAATTTGATCAAACAGCACCGATACAGAATTGGCAATCTCAAACCCTAGCCAATCTCCAAAAAAGTAAACGACAACTGCTAATACAAGAATGGAAAATAAATTATTTAAATCTTTACTCCGGGCAATATTCCCTTCTTCACGCGATTTTTTACGCTTCTGCGGGGTGGCCTTTTCTGTTTTATTATCCTTTGCCATGAGCGTCCCCCTACTTCGTTAAGAAAAAGTTAAATAGTTTCGTATATTCCTCAAGCAATACATCCGTCATATTTTTAAACACATAACCGAGCATCGGTACACTCATCGCAATAAACAAAATACCACACGTAATTTTAATAACATACGCATTCATAAAAACGTTTAATTGCGGAGCGTTTTTTGCGATTAAAATTAAAACAAAGTTAATGATGAACAAACTTCCCATGAGCGGAAGAGCAATTTCAACCGCTGATGTGATCGCAAATAATAACGTTGCGAGTAGACTATCTAAAAAACTAGTCGTCAGCAATTTTGAAATCGCCTCTGTATATTGAAACGACTTTAAAATCGTGGCAACGAAATAATTAATGCCGCCAAGTGAAATAAAAATAATAAGAAAAAATATATCAAAAATGGTTGATAGTAAAGTAGACTGTGAACCTGCATTTACATCAAACAAACTTGCTTGTGATAAACCGATATCAAAGTCTAAAATATGCCCGGCCATTTTTGGAATGTTCCACAGCATTTCTACAATTTTTGAAAGTGATAATCCAATTACAATTTGCGTTCCTGCATAAGCTGCTACGTCCCAAGTTGTCTTTATGTGAGAGACATCCACTTGATCGGCAACAGTAATGGAAAGAGCAAGTCCAAATGTAACCTTCGCCATAGCTGGAATGGATCGCCCTGAGAAAAACGGTAAAAAATATAAAAATGAAGTAATGCGGCAAAACGCAAAAAACGTCGCCGCCCATAATTCCATATTCATTTCAGTTCCCCTATCTTAGTACGAACGCAATAGCGATGGAATTTTATCAAATAAATCTAAAATAAGCGTCGTTAACTCTTGAAACATCCACGGACCTAAAATGATAATAACGAGTACAATACTCGCCATTTTCGGTAAAAACGTCAGCGTTTGTTCTTGAATTTGCATCATCGCCATAATGACAGCGATGATAATAACGACAATCATACTAACACCGGCAACCGGCATTAAAATCATAACCCCTTTATAAAAAAAGGTTTGAAAAATATCTATAATTGGTGACGTATTCATTTATATGACTCCTATCACATAGCATCAAACGCTTCAGGCGACCGTTTTAAACATAATGTCGACGATTTTTGTATATCCACCTAAATATACGAAAACGAGTATTTTAAATGGTAAACTTAAAATCATCGGCGGTACCATCAGCATCCCGAGGTACATTAACAGTGTACTAATAATCAAATCTATAAATACAAACGCTAAATAAATGAACATCCCCGTTAATAATCCTTTTTGAATTTGCGTTAACGTAAAGGATGGGACGAGCGTAAATAGTGAAAGATCTTTTAAATCTTTCGGCAACTCTTCTCCGCGTACTTTCAGCATCATTTTTAAATCATGCTTATACGTATGCTTTGACATATACTCTTTCATAATCGGCGCTGTCGTTTCCGCAGCTTGGCTTACCGTTATTTTCTCTTTCGTCATCGGATCCCACACATCGCTCTTTAGCTGTCCAAGAACAGGCTGCATCGTAAAGAGTGATAAAAACAATGCAAGTCCAACAAGTACTTGGTTCGGTGGTAAATTCATTACCCCAAGTCCTTGACGTGTAATCCCAAGAACGATCATAAAATAAGTAAAATGTGTAAATAATAGAACGATAGATGAAGATAATGATAAAAGGGTAACGAGCGCAAATAGCTGTACACTTGAATTACTCGTAAACTCTTTTCCATTTTCGAAATTAATAAAACCGTTTTGGGCTGCATACGCTGGATTTACAAAAATAATTGAAAAAACGATAGAAAATACGAAAATAACGGCTAATAATGATAACTGTTTCTTTATTCTCATGATGGATCCTCTACTTTTTTCGTTTCACTCTTCACCGCGTCTTCTAGCGCTTGTTGAAACTGATTTCCTGTTCCTGTTAATTGCACAGACTGTACACCGTTATTACTAATAACAGTGAACACCTGCTTGCCGTCTACTTCAAATAAAAAGGCGCTCGTTTGATGATTTAAATAAACGCCGTCTTTCACCTGAATGTGGCCATTTTCACCTTGTTTAAAAAACTGCTGTTTGCGCGTCTTTTTCGTCATATAATATGCACCGTAGCCGAGCGCACCAAACAGTAAAACGACTTGAAATAAGGTCGTCATATACGACATATGACTCCTCCTCTACTCTTTATCTTGCATTTGACTTTGCGCTTTCATAAGCGCAGCTTGCTTCTTGTCAGCTTCAATTTCAGAAATGATAATACCGAACTTCTCGTCCATTACGATCGCTTCCCCAATGCCGACTTTCATATTACTTAAATATACATCTACTTTATGTCCTAAGTTTTTCTCTACTTCCAGAACATCGCCCACTTTTAACTGTTTCACATCACCGAGCGTAATAGATGTTTTCCCAAGCTTTACACCAAGTTCAATCGAAATATCTGAAACGGTATCAATATGTGCTTTACTTGCTTCATTTCGCTTCCCTGCAAATTCTTCTAATCCCATTAATGACACAGGAGATACTTCATGCTTCATATGGATCCTCCTACTCTACAAAACTTTTAAATAGGAGCGCCTTACGCGTTCCATCTTTTCCAATAAAACAATTAAATTTATGTTTTCCATCTACAAAACCAAGCAACTCATCCGAAACTTTCGTATGAAGCGGAATAATATCGCCTTCTTCAATTTGTTCAATCTCGCCCATCGTCATCTTCTGCTCACCAATCGCAACATGAACTGGTTTATACACTTGATTTACTTTCACTTCTACTTCAGACGTATACTTTTTACGCTTATCCGAAGAATGTTCGACAATATTTTCAGACGTTAACTTATCCATAATTTCTTCAACAGATAAGAACGGAATCCCAATACGAACTGTCGTATTCCAAAAATCCGTTTTCATATTTACGTTCAGTAATGAAATAATATCACTCGCTGTCGTAATCTTAAGTGCATTCGGATCTGTCTCTGTCGTTACAAATGTCGGTTTAATCGCCACAACGCTTTCAAATGATTGCTCTAAATTTTTGCATAGAAGCGCAAAAATATTATCAAGCGTTAAAAACTCGAATGCCGTCAGTGGTCTACGCATCGTAAAATTACGCTTACTATCCCCGCCAAGCCAGCACTCATGAATGTAAATAACAAATGCTAAATCAATTTCAATAACAATTTCTCCAAGCTCTGGAAGTCCGAGATCAATGACGCAATATAAATAGTAATCTTTCGGCATTTTCTCCACATACTCACTCGTAAATGGAACTTGCTCCACTGTCGAAGGCTCTAAGTCAATCGGAATACGCATACGCGCAGATAACGTCTGTGACGTCTGTTTACCAAACGTAGAAGCAATCGCTTGCAAGCTACGTAAATGTTCAACACCGAACTTCTCTGGTCTATTAAAATCATACTCTTGAAATTTATCTTGCTTCCCTGCTTCTTGTGCGAAAGCTGGCATTTCCTCGCCTTCATTTACCGCCTTCAGCAGGGCATCAATTTGCTCTTGGCTTAATTTATCGCCACTCATGAAAATCCCCTTCCCTACCTTTTCAATTCAACGATTTCAACGTACATTTTTCCATTCTTCGTCAAAATCTTTCCGGTTCCAATCTCTTCATTCTCAAGCATAAGACGCACCGTATTTTTCGTTGAATTTTCAAGACGATACAATGTACCTTTCGTAATATGAAGCAGATCTTCAATTTTCTTTTTCGTATTTCCGATTTCAAAATAAATTGTTAACGGAATATCATCTTGTAATTTCAAATCTAGCCAACTCCCATATCATGTTCACGAAAATTTCATGTTCTCTCTATATAATGAAATCTCTTATTTTGAAACGTCGATATTTAATATTTTTTTAATATATCCTTGCGTTTCTTTAAATGGAGGTACGCCTCCGTACTTTCTCACATTACCAGGGCCAGCATTATAAGAAGCGAGCGCCAATACTAAGTCACCGTTATTTTTCTTTAAATAACCGCTTAACTCTTTCACGCCGCCTTCAATACTTTCAGCTGGTGAAAATGGATTTTTTATACCCATCTCTTTTACATTCGCCGGCATAAGCTGCATAAGGCCCATCGCCCCTGCATGCGACACCGTTTTCGGATTAAAATCAGACTCTACTTCAATCATTTTTTGAATTAACGTTTTCGGAATTCCGTATGTACGACTTACTCTATCTATAATATCCTCATACTTCCCTTCATTTGAAGAACGTATTTTTTGAATATTATACTTCTTCGTTAATCCCCACGTATCAACAGCCTCATTTTTCGTTTCCGGGAAACGTCGTTCAAACTCTTTTTGCGCAACTTGCACTTCATCGACTTTCTTCGTTTCAGACTTTTCTTCCGGCTTACTCGCTTCCTCTACTTTACTAGAATCACCTTTATTAACGAGCGTTTCTATTTTCGTAGATTGTACCGGCTGACTCATATCCTCTACTTTTGCCGGCTGCGTAGTAGCCTTCGTTTCCTTCATAGGCTCGCTTTGCAACTTCTCTTGAAACCTACTACTAACGAACGCCTGCGGACTACTTAACTTTTGCTGAAACTGTCCTTTTTTATATGCAAGTACTTCTTTTACTATATTTCCAACTACCATAATATCACCTTTTCGGTAAACAAAGATAATCTAATATTAGAGTTTTTTCGTAAAGTTTGCAATAATCCTTTGCAATTATATTGTAATAAAAAAACGGCTAAATTGTTAAACTGTTATTTTTTTATATTTATTAATTCAAATTTTCAGTTGACACCCATTATAGCAAGGCTTACAATAAATTCGAAATTGTTTTTTTTGCATATTACCGTTTTTCAATTTGCAGAAAACTCAATATAAAAAAATGGGGGTTCTTTACATGAGAATTAATACAAACATTAATAGCATGCGTACGCAAGAGTACATGCGCCAAAACCAAGCTAAAATGAGTAACGCTATGGACCGTTTATCAAGCGGTAAACGTATCAACAACGCTTCTGACGATGCAGCAGGTCTTGCAATCGCAACTCGTATGCGTGCACGTGAAAGCGGATTAAGCGTAGCTGCTGACAACACGCAAAACGGTATGTCTTTAATCCGTACAGCTGACTCAGCAATGAACTCAGTATCTAACATCTTACTTCGTATGCGTGACATCGCCAACCAATCTGCGAACGGTACGAACACTGACAAAAACCAAGTTGCTCTTCAAAAAGAATTTGCTGCATTAAAAGAGCAAATCACTTACATTGCAGACAACACACAATTCAATGACAAAAACCTATTAAACGGTAACCAAACTATTAACATTCAAACTCTTGATTCACATGATTCTACTAAACAAATCGGTATCGATTTAAAATCTGCTACTCTTGAAGCATTAGGAATCAAAGACTTAACAGTTGGTGCTGTTGGAAGTACTGAAGCTAAAAATTATGTTGACGCTAAAGAAGCATTAGCAAAAAATGTAGCTGCGAATGAATTCATTGATGCTAAAAAAGCTCTTGATGGCAATGCTATTGCTAAAGGTTACGTTGAAGCTAAAACTGCTTTTGATGATGCTAAACCTGAAGTAAAAGCATTAGTTTCTAATTATACAGATGCTTTAGCAGCTCTTGCTAAAGACGATACTAATGATGATTTAAAGAAAGACGTTGCTGATACAAAAGCTCTAATGGACGCTAATACAGTCGCAAAAACTTATTTTGAAGCTAAAACTGCTCATGATGGTGCTGATCAAGCAATAAAAGACATCGTTACAACTTATGATTCTAAACTCGGTGCTCTTGATGATGCCGCTAATAAAGCTATCTCTGACTTTGACAAAGCAAAAGCTGCTTTCGACGAAAGTCCTGCTGCTAAAGAATTAGTTAAGACTATGGATGATGCTAAACAGGCTGCAACACAAAATAATACTGCAAATGCATATTTAGTTGCTAAAGCCGCTGCAGAATTAGCTCCGAATGATGCAGATAAAAAAGCCGAACTTGAAAATGCAACTAAGGCTTTAGAAAAAGACGATACTGCAAAAGGTTTAGTTAAAACTTACGAAAATGCTAAAGAAGCTCTTAATCCTGCAAATGCAATGCCACTAGATGCAGTTAAACAAATCGATGCTGCTCTTAAAACTGTTGCCGATAACCGTGCAACTCTAGGTGCTACATTAAACCGTTTAGACTTTAACGTAAACAACCTTAAGAGTCAATCTTCTGCTATGGCTGCTTCTGCTTCTCAAATCGAAGACGCTGACATGGCGAAAGAAATGTCTGAAATGACTAAGTTCAAAATCTTGAACGAAGCTGGTATCAGCATGCTTTCTCAAGCAAACCAAACTCCACAAATGGTTTCTAAATTATTACAATAAGCCATTTGAGTTAGTTTCATGAATAAACCTCTCTGCTTGCGGAGAGGTTTATTTTTTGTAAAACCTTCCTTTTTTTGATGGAAGAGAGCATCCGCGTGGCGTAGAAGCGGTCAGTGCCTATCTTTATCCCCCTTTCATGTTAAAACACAACTAGAAGATAAGCATACGTCTCTTTTTCTGTTTATAGCTGTTTATTAGATTAAGAGATACCGACTATATCAATCTATAAGGAGTGTCTATTATGCGTATTGGTACGAATGTTTTGAGTATGAATGCTAGGCAATCACTATACGAGAATGAAAAACGTATGAATGTTGCGATGGAGCATTTGGCGACTGGTAAGAAGTTGAATCATGCTTCTAATAATCCTGCAAATGTTGCGATTGTGACTCGTATGCATGCGAGAGCGAGTGGTATGCGCGTGGCGATTCGTAATAATGAGGATGCTATATCGATGTTGCGTACAGCGGAAGCTGCCCTTCAAACTGTGACGAATGTTTTACAGCGTATGCGTGATGTAGCTGTTCAATCTGCAAATGGTACAAATTCCAGTAAAAACCGTGATTCACTAAATAAAGAGTTTCAATCTTTAACAGAACAAATTGGCTATATTGATGAGACAACTGAGTTTAATGATTTATCCGTTTTCGACGGTCAAAATCGGACTGTTACGTTAGATGATATTGGTCATACAGTAAATGTAACGAAACATATTCCCCCTTCTCCTACACAACATGACATCAACATTTCAACAGAACAAGAAGCAAGAGCGGCGATTCGTAAAATTGAAGAAGCTTTACAAAATGTATCACTTCACCGTGCTGATCTCGGGGCTATGATCAACCGACTGCAATTTAATATCGAAAATTTAAATAGTCAAAGTACAGCGTTAACAGATGCCGCTTCCCGAATTGAGGATGCGGATATGGCGCAAGAGATGAGTGACTTTTTAAAGTTTAAATTGTTAACTGAAGTTGCACTTAGTATGGTTTCACAGGCAAATCAAATTCCGCAAATGGTTTCTAAATTACTGCAATCATAATTGTCATTCCACTCTTTGAAACGATTCCATACAAAAGCAAAAGGGAAATACATATACACTATGTATTTCCCTTTTATTTTGTACCCAATACTTCTATGGTGCTACTGTCATAACTTGTCCTCTACGGTCGATCCTTATTTTCATTTTTCCGTCTTGTGGATTATATAAACCTAGCTTATTTAATTCTATTTTGCATTCTTGTACGAAGGTTGGTAATTTACGAATTTGATTGACATCCGAACTTTTAATAAAACTAATTAAATGTTGCGTCATATCTTTCACATCTTGCACGAGTTCTTCTTTTTCTCGTTTTAACCTTTCGTTTTCCAATTGTAGCGTTCGCAGTTCGCTTTCTAGACTACTCCTATTAGACTCTTCTTTAAAATGCCCTGCAGCCATGTTAGAAAGCTTATAAATACCCTCCATAAACTGGCGTAATTCATCTTCTTTTCTTTCACTATGTTGACTAATTGTTTCAAAGTTATCAACGATACCAGATATAACTGTTACGAGGCTTTTTTCACTCTCTTTATGCTGGATTTCTTCTTTTAATACTTGATTGTTTTCTTTTTTCATTTCAACGATTGTTTCTTTTACAGGTGTATATTTTCGCTTGCGTCCAGGTTTTTGTTTTTCAATATTTTCAAACGGTATTTCACGTTTTTTTAATTTGTAATACGTATTTTGTAACTGACTTTCTGTTTTCGGGAATAGATTTAGTTCGTTTTTACTAACATACTTTGAAATATTAATAATGTTTAAACCGTGACGTTGGCAAAATTGATACACTTCATACAGTAACTCTAGTTCAGACTTGAGCCATGTGATCGTTGATTTTTCATATGCTCGTATTCCGCCATGTTTTTCTATATCTATTTGAAATAATACCATTCTATTATATAAATCAACTAGTTCTTCATACTTTACTTGGAATTGTTTTTCTATTTTTTTAAATTCCACTTCTAGTTGCATATCGTTCATTTTATTATTTGACATGTTTTGTAAGAGACTTAATACATTAATTGCTGTGTGGTGATACATAATCTGTGCCACTCCCCCTCATCCTTTCACAATTCTCATCAGACTCCCATGTCCATTCAGAAAATAGAAAATTTTACATATCCATATTATAACATTTCGAAATTATCTGTCAAATAATAAACATACAAAAATGTATAGAAAGTATAGAAATAGAAAAAGATTTTTTCATTCATATGCATAATTGCATATGAATCACTTTTAATTATATTATATGGTATTTAGAATGTAATTTCACCGAAAAAATTTGCGTTATCACGAAAAATTACTAAAAAAATCCAAAGATATATTTTTATATTTTTAAATCAAAAATCTTCAAATGAAGATTTTTCATACATACAACCACAAACACTCCAAAAACGTTCCATCTTTCGACCTATACAGAGTATAAAACAATAAAAAGGAACTAACCAATAGTACACACGGTTAGTTCCCTTCTCTCCACTAAAAGAATAGAGTTATAAGTAGAATCTACAAATCTTCAATTAACACCTCACATCACACGGGGCTCTATTAAGCACTGACCGCTCCCACACATAGTTAGTTTCATATTCCTGGAAAATTGTTCACCAACTCTTCTAAAAAGCTCTCGGCGATCCACTTCTTCCATTCCCCCTAAAGCCTGCTCGACATCTCTGTTCTGAACACGGCATGGGACTCTATTAGGTACTGACCGCCACCTCACATGGCTAGATCCTCTATTCCAGCTAAACAGAATAAAATTGTACACCAACTACCACTCTCGATGTCCCACTTCTTCCTTTTAGCTAAAAAACTAGCTCCATATCTCTGGTCTCACATCGTATGGGGCTCTATTAGGCACTGACCGCCACCATATATGGCTAGAGCTTCTATTCCAGCTAAAAAAGCTTTTAAATCTCTTTTACAACACTAACTTATCTACTAAACCAATTAACTCTTGAATATCCGGCTTACTTACTTGCGCATTTGCTCCCACAGCTTCACCTTTATGGAATAATTCATTTGTAATTAAAGAAGAGAAAATAACGACTGGTAAACGATTCATTATTTCACTATCTTTAATTACTTTCGTTAAATGGTGTCCATCCATTTTCGGCATTTCAATATCCGTAATGAGCAAGTGAATATGTTCAAACATTTTTTCACCTTGCTCTTTCGCTAGCTTTTCAATTTGTGCTAACGCTTCTGCACCATTGCTAAAGAAGTTCATTTTCGTATATCCAGCTGATGATAATGTTTCTTCTAATATTTGACGAAGCATCGCTGAATCTTCCGCAATATAAATAACTTTTTCACCGCGATCTGTTTTTTGTTCTAATTTTGAAAGTGATTTATTATCATAACCAGTACCGCTAATTTCACATACAATTTTCTCGTAATCTAATAGTAAGATGATTTTTCCATCTAGTTTTACAATACCAGATGTCGTTTCTTCTAGTCCCATAGATAATGAAGCTGGTTCATCAATTTGCTCCCAAGAAATACGTTGAATACGATGCACTTCATCCACGCGGAAAATAACTTTCATTTGGTTTAATTCTGAAATGATAAATTTCGTTTGATCAAGTGGCTTTGTCGATTTTAAATTAAGAGCTGTCGCTAAGTTAATAACTGGTAAAATTTCACCGCGTACTTGAACAACACCTTCAACTGCATGATGAGATTCTGGCACAGTTGTAACAGGGAATGGATTAATGATTTCACGTACTTTCATTACGTTAATACTAAATAGGTTTTCACCAACAGTATATGTAACGATCTCTAATTCATTTGTTCCGCTTTCTAATAAAATACTTTGTGCTTGTGACATAAAGGTGTCGCTCCCCTTTCATTATTTCCGTATATCTAATTATTAAGCTTTATTAAAACGAAAAAGTCAACTACCTATATAAAAAATATAGATAGTCGAACAATTCATTTCTTTATTTGAAAAGGCGATTACTCTTGTATAAACGAAGCAAGTGCTTCTAATAACACTTCTTGCGCTCCTACAATTTCTGTCGGCATCGCTTCCCATTTTTTCGAAAGCTCTGTTTCTACTCTTATTCTTAACTCTGCATTCATTACTTCTAGCACATATTCTTTCGTTGCTATATCAACATCCAGCAGTGCGAGCGCATATAGTTCCGGATCATTTATTTTTGCAAATAATTGTTTTAATACTGCCGGTGCTATATGTTTTAATTTTTCAATATGAATCTCTTTATCTGAAAATAGCAACTCATATTGAATGAATGTAACATTTTGTTTCATCACTTTAAAATAGCAATTATTTTTTTTATCATTTACAAAATAACCGTTCGGATCTGCAATAATGCTCTCTACTTTACGAATTAAATTCGGCAAACTACTCGCCGACATTACAGTCCGCTGCTCAACCTCACTCGGCGAAATGAATGTAACGCGATACTTATTCTGCGCCATCCTCCTCACCTCTCCTTTTATAGAAATCTATCGCCACAAACGATCCAAAAGGCACTGGTTTGCCATAAAACGATTAACCATCCCAGTAACCTTTCATAAATCTATTTTTGCAACTACACTTCGCTTACAACTTCTCAAACTGCCCTAGTAACTTTCCATACCTCTGTCCTTACACACCGGTCGAGATTCTATTAGGCACTAACCGCCACCACACATCGCCAGGCCCTCTCTCAAAACCTAAAAAAGAGCTTTTAAGAATTTTTTAAGATCTTTTCAGTAACTCGATGTTATTGAACCAGAATGCTATCTGCTGATCCGCAATATCCGGCAACGTAACAAAAAACTCCCGGCACTTCATTTCATCTTTAAACAGTTGATACTTCCACTCACCTTCACTACCAACACTTACGAAATAAAATTCGTGAATACGGCCAATGATTGCTTGTTTTTCACCAAATGAATAGGGAGGCACTTGCTTAATTTCAAATTGATCTGGTAAATATACATGCTCTTCTCGTTCCATTTTTAACACTTGCTCAGCAAGGTCACGTTTATTTTCGAAAAAAGGCAATTGTAAAATTCGCTCTTGTCTTGTCATACGAATGAAAAACCCTTTCTACTACATTACAATTTTTCTTTATAATATATTATCGAATTAAGTTTACAACTTCATTTAATACTTCATCTGACACTTTAATTACTTTCGCATTTCCTTGGAATCCACGTTGGTATAACATTAAGTCAACGAATTCTACAGATAAATCTACGTTTGCACCTTCTTGTGCAGCACCACGTATTTTACCGGCACCGTTTTGACCAGATGCACCAAGTGCTAAAATACCAGTTGTATTCGTCGCTGTATAGTTACCGTTACCTGTTTTCATGAGTCCGCCTTCGTTCGGGAACATCGCAACAGCTAATTGACCAGCAGCTTTCATACTTCCATCAGAATATTTTACCATCACATATCCACCATCAGCAATAAAGCAATCTTTAACAGTCGCCGCTGCTCTACCATCTACGCCTGTTACTGATAATGTTTTATCTGTCGGATGATTCGTTAAATTACTTAAGTCTAGTTTTACATTACCGCCATTAAATGGGATATTAGCTGCTTGCTCTTTCGGACTTGGATTTCCAACAGCATCAAATGTCATATTACCGCCTGCACCTTGAACATCCTTAAACTCTTCTTTTTTCGAATCATTGCGCATCTGTACTTTATATGAATAATTATGTTCACTCGTTTGTGTAAACTCCACACGCATCGTCCAAGTGTTACCAGCATTATCATATATAGGTATCTCTTGTGATATTGCTTTTGCATCAGCTGGAATATTCCCTCCAACTACTCCTTTTGATGTTCGAATACCACCAATTGCAGTTCCCATTGGAATTTGTAACGGTCCTGGAATACCAGATAAATCAACTTCACCAGTTGCTTCATTTGCAGGGTATGCAAATACGTATTGGCCTTCTGTATTCGTAATATAGTAATCTGAAGATATGCCGAATGTACCTTTTCGAGTAAATTCCATATTACCGCCTTTTGAATCACCTACTACGAAGAAACCATTACCTTCCATTGCTGCTTGTGTTTTTCCACCAGTTAGCGTAATGGTACCATCACTATAATCTGTAACTGTACCGCTCATTTTCACACCGTTACCGATACTTTTCGGATTCGTTCCTGCGTAATTACCATCACCTTTTGCACCAATTGAGTTATTATATAGTAAATCATCGAACATTGCTTTTTGTTTTTTATAACCTACTGTTTGTGCATTGGCGATATTATTTGAAGTTACACTTAATGCATTTTGTGTTGCATTCATTCCTGTAATACTTGTATATAACGCTTTAATCATAACGTATGGACACTCCTTATGAATTTGTAGTTTTTTCTTCTTCCGTTACTTTTTGCTCGTCTTTCTTTGTATCTTCTGGATTCGTGTCTCCAATTGGTTTATCAGATACTCTCTCAACGAAACGAAGAGATACAACTTTATTATCAATAACGAGCTGTACCTCATTATTTTCTGCGAGGCGAACTGTCTCTACTTGACCAGTGACTTTTTTACCATCACCGTCAACACCTCTTACATACTTTCCTAAAAACTTCATTCCACCATCAAGCGCTGTTGAATACATCGTTGATTGCAGTTTATCTACCGCTTTCGTCATATTCTGTACTTGTTCCATAAGAGATAATTGTGCTGTCTGGTTCATCATTTGATTCATATCCATCGCATTAAATGGATCTTGATGTTGAAAGCTCGCTAAAAATAATTTTAGAAAATCATCTTTCCCCATTACACCAGGAGTCTTTTGTTCTCCTGCTGATACTCCATTCATTTGCCCTACTGCCGGTTGTGCACCGTTAACAGATGCGTTCCTATTCTGCGCTCCTGCTTGTAATGGAATATGGTTTGTACTCGTTGTATTTAATCCAACTGTTGGCACGCTTTATTCCTCCAATAATCCCGCAAATTCTTTTGATTCTTGTTTTTCATGTTTCGTACTTGCTAGTTTTTGTTTTTGCCTTTGCTCTTGTTCTCGCTGCTCTTTACGATTTTCATCTTTATCTGCATAGCTAATTTGAATGTTGATTTCCTTTTCTTTTAACTTCAATCTCAATTCATCAAAAATGATTTCCACGCGTTTCTTCGCATCGTGTTTTTCCATTTCTACGTGAACATCAATTTGATCTCCATGTTTTTTCATAAACACTGTTAATGTACCAAGTTTTTCTGGATTTAACTGAAATAACACACGTTCTTGTTTCACTACAAATTTTTGCAGTGCTTCTACTTGTGCTTCCATTTTCTTTCCTAAGTCAGGCAATGAAACTTTCTCAGCGCCACTATTAGATTTTCCTATTTGATCGGTACTCGTCGCTTTATTTAATAACTCCGTACCGGCAGAATTCGAATCGTTGAATACATCACCTTCTGGCAACTCTACCTTGGCATCTTCGCCCTCGGTTTTCGGAAGATCTCCATCTAATTCTTTAGACTCTTCTTGTTTCTTTGCAATATTACAAGTTTCTGTTTCTACCACTTTCAATACTTGCATCATTTGTTCTGGCATCTTCACTTTGTCTAATACCATTTGCATTGTATCTTCTAAACATATAGCATTTTTGATATTCATATTGGAAAGAAGTTCTTGTAATTGTTGTAATTCACCTGCGGGTAATTCATTAAGTTTTATATTTCCATATTCTTTATATAGCTCTTGTATTTTTTGTATGTATTGATATAACAATTCTGGCTGCACACGTAATTGTTCAATTGCAACCATTTGCTCAGATACAGCTAACAATAACTGTTCTGTCTCTTTTTTTTCTTCTTTCTTTACACTTGGCTCTTCTTTCGTTGCCGATTTTTTAGAAAGAATGTTTTCTTTTCTATCTTCTGGTGCATCTTCTCGCTTCGTTTTCTCCGTTTTTGGCTGCTTTGTATTTTCCATTCTCATCGCATGATCAAATGAAGAATCTTCACTTTTAGATTGTACTTCTAGCCCTTTTTCTTTTTGCGGAGGTAAACTTTGTTGCACCGGTAATACAGACTGTATCACTACATTCACCTCATCCATTCATACACATTTTCAAATCAAGAAGCATTTTTTCTTCCTGCTTTTCTCGTATTTTCGCAAGCTTTCTACAATCTTCTTGATACATCTCATCAATGACACGTTCTTTTTCTTTTACTTGTTCTAAAAGGCTTTCATTTTTCCGGATAAAATCTTCCATTTTTTTAATTTTCCGATTCCATTCTTCTATTCTTTCAGGTGAAAACGTATGTGACGAAAGCATGCCAGCCATTATAAGTTGCCCAGCTTGTACGACTTTACTACGCGATTTTACAACATATAAATCATATTCTTTTTTTTGTTCTATTTTTCTTTTTTCAGCTGTTAATTCATACACTTCTTTCAAGATCTGTTCTTTTTCTTGATTTATTTGCAATTTTATCGTGTCGTACTGCTGCTTATCCACCTGTTTTCATAGCCCCTTCCTATTATAACGTTCTCTTTTTCTATTATATAGTTTTTTTCCAAAAAAATCTGTGAAATATTAAAAAACAAAAAAATAAGACCTGCATGGCGCAAGGTCTTATACTATATGGTGCATTGCTTCAACGATATCGTTAAATTGGAAACTATCAGATCGACCTTGTTTTAAAAATGTATTTATACCTTCTACTTTATTTTTACATTCAAAAATATAAGCATTTTCTGCATTTTCTTGAATCGTTCCTAATTTAAAATACAATTCATTTTCTTTATAAATAGATAAAATTTTTCTCATTTCATTTGCAAGTTGCCAATGAGTTGGCGACACGATTTCTTCCATAATCCTACTTACTGAGTCTAGCACGGAAATAGCAGGATAATGACTGAGCGTTGCAAGTTCACGTTTTAATACAATATGTCCATCTAAAATACCACGTGCTAAATCTGGTACAGGACCGTTTAAATCGTCTCCATCAACGAGTACAGTGTAAATACCTGTTATAGACCCCTTTTGTGTTTTCCCAGATCGCTCTAACAGCTTCTTCATATAACTTTCCATTAAAAGTGTTTTACCACCAATCGGCAACTCTTTAACAGCAATATCAACACTTCTACGTGCATCAGCAAAACGAGTAACAGAGTCCATCATAAGTAGTACGTTATTGCCTTCGTCTCGGAAGTATTCTGCAATAGATGTCGCAAGCTTAGCAGCGCGAAGTTGCATAAGGTGACTTTCATCTGACGTCGCTACGACAACGATGCTTTTCCTCATACCTTCCTCGCCTAATTCTTTTCGAATAAAGTCTTTTACCTCTCGGCCACGTTCTCCTACTAAACTAATAACGTTTATATCCGCTTTTGCATTTTTCGCAATCATGCCGAGTAAAGTAGATTTCCCAACACCAGACCCAGCGAAAATACCAATCTTTTGACCGATACCAATTGTTAGCATAGAATCAATGGATTTAATTCCCGTTTCAAATACGTCAGTAATCTCTTCACGTTCAAACGCATGAATAGGCGGAGCATCTAGTTTTATTTTTTGCAGCGGAATGTTTTCAGCGTTCTCATTTAACACTTCGCCATTTGCACTTAACACTTTTCCGAGCAAATGATTACCACGAGGTATAACAACATCTTCTGCAATTAATGTAACGGAATCTCCGTAACAAACTTTTTCTGTCTGTTCAAACGGAAGTAACATATTGTTCTCTTTTTCAATTGCAATTACTTCACATAAGACGTTATGTTCTCCAACGAGACAAACATCACCGATTTTCGCCTTCGGTCCCTTCGCTACGAAAAACTGCTCTTGCACACTATGAACTTTACCGACTTTCGTATAAAACGGCGTTTCAATAAATGTATTCCATTTTTGGTTTTCATTCATTAACAATCGATTCATACATTTTGCTCCTCAAATAACTTCTCTTCTTCCCATTTCTGGCGAAGTTTCGCAAATATAGGTGCAAACTTAAATTCAAAGAACTCTTTCTCTTCTTCTAGAACAAATTCACCGAACTGTAAGGAGAAATCATATTTCCATTCTACTAATTGTAGCAACCAATATTCTTTCGTATTTTCCTTCTCTTCTTGAATACGTTCAAACGTTTCTGGATGTACGGTAATAACTAGTTTTTCAAACGAAGTAGGTAACGTTTGAACGATGCCAGTTAAAATAGGTAACACATCAAGCAATCTAGTATCTACTGCTTGATTCACAATTTTTTCTGCTAGTTGGAAAGATTGATCCCATAATAATTCTGTCCATTCGTATGCAGTTTCTTGTTGCTCTTTTTGAAACCGCTGACGTGCCGATTCTATTTCTTTCATCTGCTGCTGAACGTGCATTTGAAATTGTTCTTGATCATGTAATAGCTGCTGACGCTCTCGCTCTAATATTTGCTGCTCTTGCCTTAGTTGATTTAGTTCAACATGTAACGATTGTTGCTGCGCAAGAAGTTCTTCATGATCTACTTGTATTTCTTCTACATGAACCGGTATTGGTTTTGGAAATTGTAATTCATACGTTTCTTCAGAAAAAGAAACAGAATTCTTCGGAATTCTGTTTTTAAATAAGGACATCATCTTCACCTCTTTGAACGATAATTCTTCCTTCTTTCTCTAGCTTTTTCACCGTACCTGTAATCGTTTGCTGCGCTTTCTCAGCATCTGTCATCTTAAGTGGTCCTAAGCCATCTAATTCTTCCAGAATCATCTCTTTACGGTTTGAAGACATACATGTAAATAATTTCTCTTTAATTTCTTCTTTTGCAATTTTAAGCGCTTTTGCAATGACACCGTTATCTGTAATTTCCTCTAACACACGGCGAAGCGCAAGATCTTCAAGACCAAGTAAGTCTTCAAAGACAAACATATTTTCTTTAATTCTCTCAGATAACTCATAATCAACTTCATCCAGCTTTTGAAAGACTGTTTTTTCAACGCCTCGTGAAACGTTATTTAAAATGTTCACAATTGTTTTTAAGCCGTCTGTTTTATTGATTGCACTAAATGCCATATTATTTAATTTCGCTTTTAATAGCTCACCAATTTGATTAATGAGTTCACCGTCAACTTGTTCTAGTTTCGCAATACCCATTACCGTTTCTACTCGCTTATGATCTGGCAATCTCTCAATTAATTGAGAAGCAAGTTGCGGTTTAATGTAAGAAGCGATAATTGCAATTGTTTGTGGTGATTCATCATTCAGCACTGTAAGAAGTGGCTCTAAATCTGTCAGTGAATTTAAGAATTCAAATGGATTATCTTTGTTGTACCAAAGGTCTTCCAATAATTTTTCAAGCTCGTCTTCTGGCATATTTTTAAATATGCGACGAATGTACTCTTTATCTGGAGTGACTAAGTTCAATTCTTTTACATTTAGTTCATATAAGAACTCCCCTAGTACATTCTCTAACGTTTCTGGTTTATATACACGAAACTTCGCGATTTCACGAAGCAACACTTCTTTTTCCTCAGCCGTCATATATTCAATGACTTTTGCTGCCACCTCTTCATTTAATGTACGAATGAGGATGGCAGCTTTTTCTTTGGAGGAGATTTCATCTAACATCGTTGTTCCTCCCTTACTGTCCGTTTAACCATTTTTTAATTACTTTTGCAGTACCTTCTACATGTTCTTTCGTAGCATCCTGCACTTGTTCATCTAACGTTGGTTCTTTCGGTTCTTCTGGCTCAGGTTTTGGCTCTGGTACTATTTTCTCTTCCGGAATTTCCATAATACTTTCACTACTTGCAGCAACTTCCTCTTCTGCTAAGTATTCTTCATATTCCTCTTCTTCTTTCTTTCTCTTACGTCTTGCTAAGAAGAACCATATTAGACCAAAGAGCGCTAATAAGCCACCTGTAATACCACCGAATAACCACCAGTTTATACCACTTTCTTCTGGCTCTTTCTTCTTCTCTTCTTTCGGCTGATCAAACTGAACAGTTACAACGTTAACTTGACCATTTGTAAAGTTTCCATTCGGGTCAGCTTGAAGCCCAGCAGCTGTGCCGATCGCTTCTTTGAAAGTTGTCATATCAATTCTTCGTTTTACTAACGTATCATTATCTACCCATACAACAACATTTGTTTTCGTTAACTCTGGGTGTTTCTTAATCGTTTCAACTGTTTTATCTATTTCATAGTTTTCGATTTTGTTGCCATTTTTATTATCGTAGACGATTTTACCATTTTGATTATTGTTCGTACCGTAATTTGGCACTTCACCGTTCGCTGTAATACCAGCGCCTTGCTTCGTATCTGCACCTTCTTGCGCAGTAGAGGTTTCTTCTTGCTCTTGTTTACTACGAAGTACACCTTTATCACCATATTTTTCAGACTGACGTGTAACTTCATCGTAGTTTACAGATACTTTCGTATTCACTTTATATTCATTCGGCTTAAACATCGTCATTAATGTTGCATCGATATCTTGCTTTAATTTACCTTCAATTTGGTGCTGCATCTCTACTTCTTTCTCATAAGAAGAGGAACTAGTAGCATGTGCTTCATCTGCCCCTTTTGAGATAACACCTTTTTTACTATCAATCACACTTACTTCTTCTGCTTTTACACCAGGAACTGCTGCACTGATCATTTGCTGTATACCAGCAACTTGATCAGCCGTTAATAGTTGACCACGCTTTACACCAACCGTAATTGCGGCTGTTCCTTTTGCTTTTTCTTCATCAAAAATTGTTTCTTTTTCAGGTAATGTAATTTGAACATTTGCCGTTTCAACTGTCGCAAAGTTTCTTACAATGTCTTGCTCTAATTGCTTTTTCGTACCGACAATTTGCTTCATTTTTTTATCTTGCTCACTTGAACCGAGCGAGCTTTCTAATAAAATTTCCTCACCGCTTTTTGAGTTAAACGGTAAGCCCATTCCATTCATTTCTTTTCGAACCCATGGAGCATCATTCTTTTGCACACGAATCGAACCATCGGCTGCTAATTGGTAATCGACACCTAGCTTCGATAATTCTGCTGTAATCTCTTGCTTGTCTGCATCATTTAAATTTTGATATACAACAACATATTTATCTGGCAAGGTGAAGTATAAAAGTGCTCCTGTTACAATTGCTAAAAGCGCAGCACCAATGACTAACTTATGCCACGTTTTTAACGATTGGAAAACATTTTTTAACTTTTCCATTTAAACACACCCGTCCATTTTCCTAAATTTGCATATTAATTAGTGACTTATAATTTTCAATAAGATTATCACGTACAAGAGCAGCCGTTTTCATTTGAGACTCAGCCTTCTTTTGCTGAATTAAAACGTCATGTGTTTCTCCTACTCCTTTTGTTAGTAAATCATATACCGCTGTTTGCGCATTATTTTGCGTTTGATTCATATCTTCCAATAAATCGATAAACTTCTTCCCCTCGACTACAGATGTTTGTGTATTTTTCGGTACACCAATTGACTGAATCGCGCCAAATGGTTGTGTATGTAACATTGGTTGGATTTTCATCTTCCCATATTCCCCCTTTATCCTCGGCCGATTTCTAAATCTTTATCCAGCATTTTTTTATTCGCATTTAATACACTTGTATTTGCTTCATACATTTTTTGAGCAACCATTACATTCGTCATTTCAGCAGTCACATCAACATTCGGATAACGTACATATCCTTCTTCATTTGCATGCGGATGCGTCGGATCATACACTAAGTTTTCAGTTTTGTCTGCCTCAATACTTTTTATTTTCACCCCGTTAGTCGGTGCACTGTCTAACATATTCGCAAAACTATTATTTGATTCAAGCACTACACTACGGCGCTCATACAAATCTGCCCCCGGAGCTGCCGTTGTATTTGCATTTACAATATTATTTGAAGTAACTTCCATCCATTTTCTCGCTGTTGTTAGCCCTGATCCACTTGCATTAATTGCCTGAAACATCGTTGTCTCTCCTTCTACTATTAACGTCCGCGAGCTGCTTGGTTAATTGCATATTGTGTATTAATTGCATTAATTGAGATCCCATACAATTGGTTTGCTTTCATTAAATCTAGCATTTCTGTCGTTACATCCACACTGTTTCCATCTTTATTCGTTTGCATTGACTTCGTTTGAATCTTTGCATATGTATTTTTCGCATTTACTGTCGGTAAGTGCATTTCATTCGTTTGATATAAATCTGCATTAGTTTTTAAATCCGCAGTATTACTCTTATATAATGCACTACTTTTATTCATTTGCTCAGCAAATGTAACGTCTTGTGCTTTATAGCCAGGTGTATTCGCATTTGCAATATTACTAGAAACAGTATTTCGTTTCGTCACTAAATAATTCATATAATGGCTTACATCAGTCACTAAATCTGGCATACTCCACACCCTTCCTTTTTCACTTATCATTTTGGCATAATAATCCACTGATGGAAGTTTCACTTCATTATTTAATTTCTTATATGTATTTATTAAAATATTAACTATCATGTACCCTTACATATTTTATTCCATTTTTACATTGTTGTCTTTAGAAAAATACAAAAATATAAAAAAGAATACAAAAAAACTGTATACGCGTAGTAATCTATATAATATTTCAACATATTTACGACTAGCCGTAGGTTATTTTTACATTATTTAGATTACTTTTATTTTTTACAGTCATAAAATGAAACCTCAATCAGCGGAATTCTTTATTTACATGAAGGAATGGATCCCCTTGTAATAAGGGAGATCCGTTTCCACACTTTATAATTAATATTTACCGTAAAATGAATTTGCTTTCATTCGCCCATCATTTGTCATAATCATTTCTTCCAAAATCTTTTGCTTATCTCGAATATGCTGTGCTGCCTTAATAATAAATGGACTTACTTCTGCCGCAACTTGTGCGCGCGTTTCTTCATCCAATGTCATCATCCAGCGATTTAACATCGCACTCTTCTCAGCAAACTCTTCATCTGACACTTGCAATTCACCGATTTCATTAAAACAGCCGACAAATGCTCGATAAATATCATTGTTCATTTTCAAGCGCTCCGCGATAACCGTCTATTAAATCTTGTAACACTTTCACAATCGCATCAATATCTTTCGCTTCACGTGTTACTTTCATCGTTTGAATTTGAACGCTAATCCAATCATATAAACCATAAAGACTATCATATAAATCTTTCGTAATCTCAGGGTTTAATTGAAGCTTTAATTCTTCAAAAATACGTTCTAACTTCTCAAGAAGCGCATCTCCCTCTTGTAGTTTAAAAGTATGTAAAAGCTCTTCTAAATTACGAAACTCTACAATGCATCTTTCATAAATAAAAATTGTATTTTTAATCGGATTACTCGTCATAATATCATTTTGCATATAACGTTGCCATGCTTGCATACGATCACTTCCTCAACTTTCATTAATCATCACTTTTTTGTTTTGTCATTGCTTTAATTGTTTTTAATTGGCTATCTAGCGCCGCTAATGTACTTTCTAGCTTTTGATACTTCTTCACAATTTCATCTTGTTTTTGCAAGTTTTGTGCTTCAATATCTTTAATCTTTTTATCTAAATCACTTACACGTGAATCAATACTTTTTACTCGTTCTCCTACTACACCTTTATCACCAAATAATTTTTCAAGTGGTTCTTCCATCATTTTCCCTAATCCGTTAGAACTAAAGAAAAATTGCTTCGCTGCATCCGGCTTCTCTTTTAACGCTTTCGTTAATGCTTCATCATTAACTTCCATCGTTCCATCTTGCTTTAATTGAATACCAAATGAGAATAAGTAATTACCATCTTGAGAAAATGTTACGACGCTATTCATCGCTTGGCGTACACTTTGCATAATAGCTTGACCTTGGAACGCCCCGCCTTTACCAGCAAAGATATCTACTGTAGAAACAGCTTTATTATAATCCGCAACCATTTTTTTAATAACATTTGATGCGTCTGTTACGTTTGAGTCACTTACTGTAAACTTCAGCTCTATCCCTTTTGCTTGTGCCTCTGTTGTCTTTGGATCAACCTCTGTACTTTCTCCGTCCGGATTTTCTACTGGCTTTTCCTCTACTTTTTGCTCAGTTACTTTTAATAATTCAATTTTCACACCTGGAAGGGCTTCAACTGTATTGGTGGAGCTGCTACCTGTAATACCATTAATCGTATATTCAGCATTTTGCGCTTCATTGATTATATGGATCGCTGCACCCTTCTCATTAGCTAACCCTATATCTTGAAAAAATTTAGATGTGTTCCCCTCAAAATTAATTACTCCATCTTTTCCTTCTTTTTTTGAGGTCATAAAAATTTTATTTCCAAGTGTGTAAGCTGATACACCATAATCTCCATCATTAATTTTATTAATTAAATCCTTATATGTCATATCAGATGTTATTTTTAGTTCTTTATCACCTAGTTTTAATGTTTCATCTCTATTAAGCTTTGCATCTATATCTTTAATTTCATCAGAAGCTATTTGATGGCGCTGCGCAAGCTGTGTAATCTTCATATTAAAAGTTCCCGCAATAGCTCCACCATCAGCTTTCACATTAATATAACCGTCTTGTGATGTTGTTACCTTTTTCTCATTCCCTTTAAAAGCCGCTAAATTTTTAAATGTTTGCGTGAAAGAACTGAATTCCGATTTTAAACTTGTATATAAAAGTTTATCTTGTGAAAGGCTATTCTTTTCAGTTGTATACGGTGTTTTTCTCATATCTAACGCATTCATTTCTAATTCAACGAAGTTAGAAGTATCGATCATGTTATTTCCGAGATTCCAAATCTGTTGTCTACCGCCAATACCTGTTATCGTTCCTGCCATATTTCTCACTCCTTATTCTTTACATGTAGTCTAAAATACTCGTTTTACTCATCGTGCTAACCGCTTTAAGCGTCGCTTCATACGTCGCGTTAATATACGCCAAGTCAGAAATTGCTACCGCTAAATCAACATCTTCAATTTCTTTACGGTTTTCTTGAAGCGCTAAGTTTTGCTCACTTAAAATCGTCTTAAACGTCTCTACAGTGTTCATCGTTGCTCCCACTTCTGTTGTACGGTTAATAACACTATCCAAGTTTTTCTTATTTTCCGTTAAAATCGGTTGCAACGCCTTTTGATCACCGCTTTGCATCGCATCTTTCATCTTTACTAACGTTTGAATAACAGGAGTTAGTAAGTTCTCGCCATTACGAAAAGCTTTAATTTCATAACCGTCATTTAGCTTCCACATTACATCTTTTTCGCCACCTTGGTATGTCCCATCATCCGCAAATGGAGGTTTCTCTGCACTATTTCCACCAAAAAGATAACGACCTTGCTCTTTCGTATTCGCTAAATATACAACTTGTTTTAAAATTTGATCGATTTCGGCACCAATTGCCTTTAATTCTTTTTCACCATTTGGTCCATTTAATGCTTGTATTGTTAATTGATCCGCTCTCGTTAAAGATTTCACAATACCTGACAATGTATTTTCCGTCTGACTTAACACGTTTTTAGAATCCGCTATATCCTTTTGCATTTGTTCAATATTCGCCAACGAATGTTGAATTGCAAATGATTTACTTGCTGCAAGTGGATCTTCACTCATAAGAAGATTTTTCTTCCCTGAAGTTACTTGATTTCGATGATATTGTTGTTGCACATTCAAATCCATTAACTGATTCTTTGCCCAGTTTGCATTTTGAAATGTAGATACTCTCATTTATATCTCCTCCTTTATCTATTGAAAATTGATTGGAAGCTGAAACCGGAACTATACTCCGCTGGCTCTTTCTTCAAACATAAAAGAAAAAGGTTTCGCTTTACCTCTCATTCATCGTTATACAAAAGGTGCTACAAAGCGTTCCATTCTCAAATCTAGGTCGTTTCCTCTTCTACTTTATCTGGCACCCGCTCCATATCTCTGGTCTCACACCGATAGGTCCTCTATTAGGCACTGACCGCTTCTACACTCTGCTGGCCCTCTCTTCAAACATAAAAGAAAAAGCTTTTGTTTTTACCTCTCATTATCTAATGATTGAAAACAGACTATCAAACACTTCATTCATTGTAGTAATAGCTTTAGAATTCGCAACGAAGTATTTTTGGAAGGCCATTAAATTAACCATTTCTTCTTCCATATTCACGCCTTCGATACTCATCTTTTCTTGCTGAATACCTTCTAATAAGTCTCCATGAATTTTTTGATAACCGTTCACTTCACTTTTATCAGATGCTACCTTCACTATGAATTGGTCTAATGCTTTTTTATATGAAAGACCATCTTTATAATCTTCATCTGTAATTCCTGCCAATTTATTTGCAGTTTCAGCAGATATTTTCATTTTCGAAAAATCATTCGCAAATTCTGGATTTAATTTCAACTCTTTCGCATAATCTCCAACGAAGAAGTCTTTTCCCATCACTGTATTTACTTGATTTTTCACTGAACCCATTAACTCTTCAAGATTTTTCTTATAACTAGCAATCTGCCCTTTCGTATCGATTGCAGATTTTATTGCCCCACTAGTTAAAGGAATTTCCGAACCGTAAATTTCAACAGACATAGGTTCTTTCGTTTTATTTAATTGCAATGGATATGTATCTTGTCCATTCACTGTTAAAACGCCATTCATTCTAACACTTGCGATATTAGGATTCATAGATTCATAAGATACTTCTATATTGGCATACTTAGACATTTCTGTAACGATACGGTCACGTTCGTCTAAAAGTTGATTTGGCACTTGTGTACCAGCTTGCCCAATTTTTTGATTCGCTTCTGCTAAACTGTCAGCAAGACGATTAAATTCATTGACATGCGCTTCAATATCTTCTGTCGTCTGCGCTTCTACTGAATCTAAATTTTTCGCAAGTTTATTTACCTGACTTGTAAACTTCCCAGTTTCAGAAATTAGCGTATCATAATAGTTTGATTGATCTGGATTTTTTGCAACTTCTCGAAAAGCATTAAAGAATCCATCCATTAAACTAGATAGTGAGTTTTTGCCTGTCGTTCCTACCATAGACTCTACTCGTGATAAAACCGAGTTCTTATAATTATAGTAAGAGAGCTGAGATAATTGATCGTTAAACTGTTTCGTCTTCACTTCATCTGTAATACGATCAACACCTAACGTTTGTACACCATAACCAATTCTCTGTTCTGGCGTATGGCCATTGCTCGCTCCAACAGATCCGTAATTCACCATTTGGCGCACATAGCCAGGTGTATGAATGTTTGATAAGTTTTGTCTCGTCGTTTGTAATCCCATTTGGGCCGCTAACATACCCGATAACGGGGTATTGTAATCAGATAATCTCATAATGCTTCACTTCCCCTTTACAATAGTTCATTCATAAAGATTTGCGAATTATTGTTTCGTTCTAAGTTATATTCAGAAACTGAATCCACAATACTTTCTGTAGTTTTTAATAGTACGTTTAAGTAATATTGATTTTTCAAAAGAAGCATTTTTACATTTTCTTCTAATTCAATTAAGTTTTTTTGTATTTTTTCCATTTTCTCAATTTCTTCTTGAGAAAAATACGAAAATAACGCACTTACGCGAAATGATTCCACTCCCTGTTCTTTACAAAACTGAACAACCATTTCTTCAAATGATCTCGATAATTGTTTTAAACCTTCAATGTACTGCAATTGCTCTACTTGTAACTTTTGAACTGCATTTACATTTTTATTTTTTAAATTCTCATATATTTGTTCTCCAAGCGTTTGAATGTTTTCATATGCTTTTTGAATAATAACGAGCTTTTCATATAATTGTATATACATATAGCTTCCTTCCCTTTTACAAGACTAAATTTACAATTAAACCGTGGATTTCTCCAATTTGATTTAACATTTCTAAATGTCCCGTTTTTGTATTAATTAAGTTCATAACATCTTCTAACTCATTCAATCCCATTTCCGCCTGCTTTACAATCGTCATTTTCTGTGAATAGCCATAACGCGGATGACGAGACATGACATCTTTATATTGCAATACATTATCAACGTAAAAATTCAAAAATGATTTTACTGTATTTTTGTATTCCATTACGTTATCAAGTGTTAATTCCATTTCGATTTTTTCTTTAATTTCTCCAATATTATCAACAAACGCTTCCATTTGTTCTAACAACTTATCTTTTTTCGGATCTGCATGCAAATTATCCGAAAATGCAAGTCCAGTCCTGACATTTGCTTCTTTCGGCATTTGAGTAGCAGGCGGTATATGCGATAAGATTGGATTATGCGAGATTGAACGCAGCATATATATCACCTATTTATTTTTTTATTTCTTCCAAAAGTTAATCGTAAAATCTAGTTATTTATAATTATACTCTGAACACTAATATTTTGCAGTTATTTTTTATAGAAGATATGTTACAATTTAGCATGAGGTGGCACAATTCTATGAATATTTTTCTTTGTGGTTCAAATCAATTAACAGCATTAGATCAAGAAGAAATTAAAAAATTTTTAACTGACTATGCTCACAAACATAAAATTTACATATTATGTTATAAATCTATTGAAAATGAGGTACTTCGTTTTTTCGTTGAAAACGAAAGGCTCGCTCAAAATTTATGCCTTTACACGCTCCAACCGTTACAAGCAGTAACAGATGAATTCCAAGAAATCGTAGATTATTTAAAATCACACGGAGCCGAGTATGTTGCTTTTGATCATCCTTCCGACTCTATTTATCGATCTGATTATATGTTTTTTGTGAAACAAATTATTGAAGATACCGATTTAGTTCTCTGTTTTTATAACGGAGACAAACATACATCTGTCATTCCCGTTGACATTGCAAAAGAAGCTGGGATTGATGCTGTCATTTATGATTTACCAGGTTTACATGAAAAACAAATGAAAAAAAGCTTTGAACAAAAAATTCGTATGATGTAAAGGGGGCGGCACAATATCGTTATTGTGCCCATTGTAAATATGATAATTGAACAAGATTATGATCATTTTATCACGAGTTTTAAACAACAATTCAATATGGATATCGCTTCGTATAAACAAGATAGGATGCGCCGTAGAATCGATGCTTTTATTTCAAGAAAAGGCTTTGAAAACTATACTACATTTTTAAGTACTTTACGTGTTGATCAAAACTTATTTTTAAGTTTTATTGACTATATTACAATTAACGTTTCAGAGTTTTTTAGAAATAAAGAACGTTGGCAAACGTTAGAATCGAAAGCACTGCCAAAATTACTCGAACAAAATAACGGAAAATTAAAAGTATGGAGTGCCGCTTGCGCTGCTGGTGAAGAACCATATACACTCTCTTTAATTTTATCGAAACATCTCTCTCCATTTCGCTATGAAATACTAGCAACGGATCTTGATTTTCATATTTTAGAGAGTGCAAAACGTGGTCAATATACGGAACGTTCGTTGAAAGAATTACCTAGCGATTTGAAAGAACGTCATTTCACAAAAGAAGATGATATATATTCATTACATCAAAATATTAAACAACACGTCACGTTTAAACAGCATGACCTATTAATGCAATCGTTCGATACAAATTACGATTTAATTGTTTGTCGTAATGTAATGATCTATTTCACAGAAGAAGCAAGAGTCAAGCTGTATGAAAAATTTAGCCGTTCTTTACGAAAAGGCGGTGTGCTATTTGTCGGTAGCACAGAGCAAATTTTAACACCTGAACGATTCAATCTTCAGCGTTTTGATACATTCTTTTATGAAAAAATATAGAAAAAAGCAGGATTATTGCACCCTGCTTTTTTTTTATTTATTTACTAAAATCATAACAAAGAATTGCGTGATTCCGTTCATTTTTTATATAACTCGAATTAAAATAATACAAGCAACCCATATAAAGAGAAAAAGAAACGTCATAGACCATTTATGTTCTTGCACCGTTTGTTTCAATGCCTGTGATAATTGTGTCATATTCATTTCTGCAAGTGCTCTCCATACACTTGCATCCCGCTCTTTAGCTGTGCGATTCGTGACGCTAATTAAAATGGTTTCGTTAGACAATTTCGTGATATACGCAGTAATAACCGTTACCATTAAATTTATATTTCCTTCTGACGAGTCACTCTCCACGCTAGAGAGGAGTGCACTTACATCTAATAACGGAATGTGTACCTTTCTACCAAATGATAGTTGTACTTCAGCGAAATCATACGTTCCATCTAATAAAGGCAGTTCTTTTATATGCGCCTGTTTCACAAGCCCTTGTAAGCTTCTCATTACTTGTTCAAATATTTTATCTGTTTGCTTTCCTTCTCCAGATAATGTATGTAACTTTCTAAAGAGTTGTAATACTGTATCCATCTCTTTAGAAAGCATTTCCTTCATAACCTTTCCATCACCTAAACTCGCAAGTAAAATCCCTATTTCGTTATTTTTCGAAATAATTTTAGACTGTCCAGTAAACACTAGATTACTATACTTTCGTTCTTTCTGGATTTCATGTTCTGAAATAGCTGCAGGCTGTTTTAATGGTTGTAGCGTCTTATTTTCAATTGTCGTACGTTTAATTTCCATTTAAGCGCCTCCACTATGATGAAATTAATTAGCCCCATTCTTTATTGCTCTTTAAAACTAAAAATAGTACGAATAAACCTGACATAATAGCAAATACATTAGAAGCTTGTATTCCATGGTCACTTTTAGTTTCTTTCTTATCTTCTGGCTCTTCTTTTTTTTCTTTCTTTTTCAAAATGACTTGATTGTTATTATCTTTATCTTTTTGAGCCTTCGTATTATTTACTTCCTTGTTGTCTGTGAGAGGCTCTTTTATAACATAAGTAATTTTTTCTTTCTCTTTCAATGGTTCTTTTATAAGGTCGTTTACTTTCTCTTCTTTTTTCGGAATTTGAACAACTGGCTGTTTTTCTTCCTGAAGCGGGATTTCTACTTTCGTGTCTTCCTGCTTCTCAGTTTCTTTCTTATCTTCTAGTTTATTTTCTAATTTATCTTCTTTCTCTCGTTCTTCTGTCTTTTTATCCTCTTCTGTTTTTTGTTCCAAAACAGAAACGACATACTCACTTTCTTCAACGAGTTTATTTCCAGCCGCATCTACTACCTCTACAAGTAGCTCGTATGTCCCATTTGGCAATGCATCCGTTATTTCAAATACTTTTTGCCATTCCATGTCGCGCTTATTGTAATCTAATAAAAATGTAATCTCTTTATTTTCTTTTCCTTTTAATGTAACACGAACTTCTTTCACAACCGATTCCACGTCTGCCGCCTTCACTCTTACACGTATAGAATCGCCTCGTTTTCGTTCGATTACATTCTCCTTCGCCTCGTCAATAGTGACTTTATGCAACTTCGGCATCTCTTTATCTATTGTTGGCGTTTCATTATTTATACGAATAAGTGGGACTTTCACTTCATTTTCTATCAGCTCTTCTTTCTCATTTTCTTTAAAACTTTGAATAAGCTGAAGGTTCCAATCACCTTGCAAATCAAAAATCCCGACCTTATAGTTAGCAATCCATCGCTTCGTCTCTTCTTCATAGTCAAAAGGTATCATTCTTTCTTGCTCATACAGATTACTGTTTTTTGGCAAACGCAACATACCTTTTATACTTTGAATATTTGTCTCTTTTGGCTCTACAATAATCCGTATTTCTTCGCCAACTTTTAATTCTCGCTTATTTATTGTAATAATCCCTTGATCCGTCTCTATCTTTTTTTCGGTTTCTTGCTCATTCTTTACTTCTTGTTGTTCCTCTTTATCTTGCTTTATTTCCACTTGTTCTGGCTGTTCTTGAACTTCCTTATTCTCTTCTTGTACAACCACTTCATTTATATTTTGTTCTGGCACATTTTGCTCTTCCGCCTGACTTTGCAGTGGGAAGAGCAAGCACACATGTATGCATAGCCAGCAAATTAGAAAAAACTTTACGCTTTTCATCTACTATTTCAACGCCTTATAGTGATTTTGTCACTTTTACTCCGAAAAATCCATCTACATTTACAAGTTCACCATACGCCACCAATACATCATTTACATAAATTCGAATTGGTTCATCAATATCTTCATCTAATACAACGGCTTCATTTTCTTGTAAACTTAATATATCTTGAATCGTTTTCACTGTACTTCCAAATACAAATTTCACATTCATTTCTACATTTTGTAGAATAGATGTATCCATATACACTGGCTCAATTTGTTTCACTTCTTTAAATTCAATAGGTTGTACAACAGGTTCTACAACCTCTTCTTCCATTTCTTCCTCTGCAACCTCTTCTTCTGCTTCCACCATTGGATATAGCAGTCGTCTTACCATTTCTTTCGCTTCTGAAATCGGTAAAATTTGATACATTTTCGATTGAAGCAAGTCGCCAATTTCAAGGTTGAACGTAATTTGAACGAGTTCATCCACTTCCATTGACTCTCCCAAATATTCCATTTCTTCTTTTAACGTGACAAATTTGACGTCTGGCGGCGTCATGTCCATCTTCTCTTTAAACATTTCTGACATCGCTGTTGCCGCATGCCCCATCATTTGGTTCATGATTTCTTTAATACCGCTCAGCTCTAATTCACTAAGCTCTTTCTCTGGATCAATCTCCCCTGTTCCCATCATCATTAAATCTACCATTGTCAAAGCAACATCTTTCGTAAATACGAATACGTTCTCATTCTTTAAACCTTCAACAAAATCGACATTTAAAATCACAAAGGGAACCGGTACACCGTCATAATGACGCACATTAATCGCTTCTACATTGGGTGTACTAATCGTAACCGGCTGATTTAAAAGCGTTGATAATACCGTTGAGGCTGAACCGATGGAAATGTTGGCAATTTCCCCAAGTACATCTTTCTCCTCTTGCGTTAACTGCTCTTTTTTAACATGTTCTTCTACAATCTCGGCTTCCGCTACTTCTGCTGGCTCGTCTTGCTCTTCTACGCCACCAGATAATTGTAGTAATTTATTTATCATTTGTTTCGCATGTTCAACTGAAACAATTTGTACAAGTTTAGAGTTTACAAGATTATCTATTTTAAGGTCAAACGACACTTTCACAATCGTGTTATTTCCAGTTATTCCAGAGATTTTCTCCATCTCTTCTAATAACTTTACAACTTTAATTGTCGGCGGTGACATGTCTACTGTATCTTGGAAGAATTCCGACATAGACGTCGCTGCGAATCCCATCATCTGGTTCATCGCTTCTTGTACAGCACTTAGCTCTAATTCGCCAAGTTCTTTTCCCTCTTCCACTTCACCTGTCCCCATCATCATTAAATCAGCAATAGATAAAGCAACATCTTGCTGAAGGACAAGTAGATTTTCCATATCTAATCCTTTTGTAAAATGAATATTTAATACAACATGAGGAACCTCAACATCGCTTGTATCGTATAAATCCACTAACTCTACATGAGGAGCAGTTATACTTACTTGCCTATTTAAAATCGTTGATAATACTGTCGAAGCAGAGCCAAATGATATATTTGCAATTTCGCCAAGAATATCACATTCTTGAGGCGTTAAAAGCTCCTTTTCTTTTTCTAGCACAATTGTGCTCGTATCCCCTTTTGTGTGTTGCTCAGGCATTTTCCCTGCCTCCTCATTTTTGTTTTTCTATTAAATGAATACACTCATTACATTTTAACAAATTTATTACGTAAATCGTGAACATGTATTTATTTCCTGTTATATATATTAGTATGTAATTAACCAAAAAGCTCCCCAATTGTATACAAGTGGGGAGCTTTCCTTCATTCCTATTATAAACCTTCTGGGTTTAAAATGAGGACCACTCGTCCATCGCCGAGAATCGTCGCGCCAGAGAAATAGTTCGAACTCTCTGCAAAGAAATCGCCTAATGACTTTAAGACAATTTCTCTTTGGCCGATAATTGTGTTTACAATAAGTCCATAGCTACGATGTGTATTACGAACAATTAACACAGGAACCATTTGACTTTCATATGATTCAAATGCCTCATCTACTGATTTTTCACCAAATACAGTACTCAAATGCTTCACTTCAATAATTTGATCACGATAGTTTAACACGTCTTTTCCTTGTAAGGTTTGGATGTCTTCTCTCTTAATACGAATCGCTTCAACAATGTTACCAAGAGGTAGAGCATAACGTTTATCATTCGTTTGAACAAGCATAGATTGAATAATGGACAACGTTAATGGAAGTTCAATTCTAAATGTACTTCCCTTTCCTTCTTCTGAATCAATAATTAAATGTCCACCTAAACTATGGATTGTATGTTTTACAACATCTAATCCAACCCCGCGCCCTGAAAGATCCGATACTACTTCTGCTGTACTAAATCCTGGTTGGAAAATGAGATCAAACACTTCACGATCCGTTAATTTATTTGCCTCAGATTCTGTTACAACACCATTTTTAATCGCTTTTTCTAATACTTTCCCTTTATGAATTCCATTTCCATCATCCGTAATTTGAATTACGACATGATTTCCACTATGGAACGCTTCTAATTTAATTGTACCCGTCTCATTTTTCCCTGCATCACGACGTTTTTCAACAGTCTCAATACCATGATCAATTGCATTACGAATTAAATGAACGAGTGGATCACCGATTTCATCAATAACAATTTTATCAACTTCTGTATCTTCACCCGTAATTTGCAAATCGATTTTCTTTCCTAAATCTTTCGCTAACATACGCACCATACGCGGGAAACGATTAAAGACTGTTTCAATCGGCACCATACGCATGTTTAGAAGTACATTTTGAATATCTTTTGAAATATCGCCTAATCGATTTAAATGCTCGATTAATTCTTTGTTTTGAATTGCTTGTGCCAATTCATCTATGCGACCACGCTCAATTACACTCTCTTCAAACATGTTCATTAATCGTTCAATTTTCTCTAGCTGCACACGAATGGAACGATTCTCACCTTTAGCATTTTTCGTTTTTGCAGTGCTTTTAGTTGGCGTAGCACTTGCAGGTTGCTTCGCTGTCTCAATAGGCGCTTCCCCCTGCGCAACTACAGACGACTGTATCATTTCTTCTACTCGCGTAGTTTCTTGCATAGCAACCATCGAATCTACTTCCTGTAATGATTCTCCTTGTTTCACTACTACTTTCTCAATTTCAGAAACGTGAAGCACTACCTGTTTCACTTCTTCTTCACTACGATCCGTATTCATAAATACTGTAAACTCAAAACCGAAAGCATCCGCTTCGATTTCTTCAATACTAGGAACCGTTTTTTGTATATCGCCTATATTTTGCAGTGCTTCAATACACATAATGGCACGTACTGCTTTTAAAATAGCTTGCTGTTCAACGGTTATATGCACTTCATGCGAAACTGCATCATCATTGTTTATAGACTCTTGCTCTACATGTTCCATAGAAGTTTCTACATTTCCGTTCAATAACGCTTCTAATTTTTGCTTCGTTGCGACTACATCAATATTACCCATTCCGCCTTGCTGCACATCTGCAACCATTTTCTCTAAATTATCAATGCATTCAAAAATGACATCAATAATATCCGCATGTACTACTATATTCCCATGACGAATTTCATCTAAAACGTTTTCCATTTTATGCGTTAAATCCGCCATTTCCGTAAATTCCATACTCGCAGACATACCTTTGAACGTATGAGCTGAGCGGAATATTTCTCCCACTACATCCATATCTGTAGGATTCTGCTCTAAAATTAGCACATTTTCATTTAGCGACTGTAAATGTTCTTCCGACTCTTCAAAAAATATATTTAATAGATCTGTTTGCATTTTCATCCCCTACCTGTCTAACAAACATTTCATTTATGTATAACAATTTAGTGTTTTAAAATGAGAAAAAAGGGGCCACACATCTATCCGTTATCACTGTTTTGATTCCTTGTGGCACCCCTTTTATATTAGCTATTTGCTACTTTTGTTAAAGCTTCGATTACGCGATCTGCTTGGAATGGCTTTACAATAAAGTCTTTTGCCCCACCCTTAATTGCATCTAATACCATACCTTGTTGTCCCATTGCTGAACAAATAACAACCTTTGCACTTGAATCAATTTTCATAATTTCTTTTAATGCTTCAAGTCCGTCCATTTCTGGCATAGTAATATCTAATGTTACAATATCAGGTTGAAGTTCTTTATATTTTTGAATTGCCTCCACTCCATTTTCCGCTTCTCCGATTACTTCAAATTCAGAATTACTTTTTAATAAGTTTTTAATCATTGTTCGCATGAACATCGCATCATCTACAACTAAAATTTTATGTGCCATTCTTTTTGATTCTCTCCTTCTATGTATAAATATATCTTAATATTTCACCTTATCATTCTCACTCATTATACAAAATAAAACGATAAAATTTAATATTTTTTTAAAAGAATTTCTTCATTTTAGTATTTTATTACTAAAATACTAAAATACTATTCTTTAATGTAAATGACAACGCGACGGTTTTTCTCCCAATTTTGCGGTGAATCATTCGGTACAACTGGCTTTGTGTCTGCATATCCTACCGCAGCTAACCTTTTATCCTCCACATTATACACTTCAATTAAATGGTGGATCATATTAGCTGCTCGTGCTGAAGATAATTCCCAATTAGAAGGGAACTTTTCATTATGGATCGGTCTACTATCTGTATGCCCCTCCACAACAATTGAGTTTGGTACGGATTGAAAAAATCCGACTAATTTGCTAATAATTTCTTTTGCTTCAGGCTTAACGTTCGCATCACCTGTATCAAATATTAAATTATCTACTATAACAACGCTTACCCCTGTATCTTCTCGATATACATTCACTTGACTAATACCGTTATTATCTACATATGCTTTTAACTTTTTGTACAAGTCGTCCATTCGCTTTTTTGAGACCGTTTTTTCATCATTTTTTTCATGTGAAATATCTGGTATAGTATTTTCCATTACTTTTGCATCAACTTGCTCCGTATCACTAAACTTTTCAAGCATCTTTGACAATTTTACTGCATCCTGCTTTGAAGTAGCAACTAGTAATACAAAGAAAGTTAATAATAACATCGTTAAATCTGTAAAAGTCGTCATCCAACGAGGCGATCCCTTTTGCGGTCGTTTTATCATCACCATACCACTCCTTGCAATATTAGGCTGCTCGTTTTACTTTTTTTATCTTTGTTTCGTATACATACGTATCGAGTTTTAACTTTAATTTAGACGGAATTTGTCCACGATACAATTCTGAAATTGCTTCAATAACAAACTTCTTCTCTGTATATAAATCTTCAATACCACGATACACTTTTTCAGCAAGAGGGATTGCAATCATATTTGCAAGTACTGATCCATACAATGTCGTTAACATCGCAACTGCCATCCCTGTACCAATTTGCGATGTGTCTTGCAAGTTTTGAAGCATAATGATAAGACCAATTAAAGTCCCTATCATACCCCAAGCCGGAGCGAAATCGCCAATTTTATCTAATAATACTGCCCCTTTTCTTAATTCATACACTTCCGTTTCAACATCTTTCATTAACACTTCTTTTAATTCATCTTCATCGTAACCACTTAACATTAATCGAATTCCTTTTTGAATAAAAGGATTGTCCACCTGCTCTCCATCAACCTCTAAAGAAAGTAAACCGTGTTTTTTAGATTTTTTTGAAAAATCAACAAACAAATCCGTTAACTGTTCTAAATCTTCTTCTTTTCTATGTAAAACAGTAAAAATACTTTTCGTATATTTTTTTATTTCTCCAAATCGATATGCCACAACAATTGTCGCAGTTGTTCCCCCTATGACAATTAAAATAGATGAAACATCTAAAAAGTTTTTAAAAGCTTTTATTCCGCCTCCACCAAGCATAATTGCCGCTATCACTATGGCAAAACCTACTAAAATGCCAAATGGGCTAGAAATGTCAAACTTCCTTTTTTTTCTTTCTGGTCTAGCAAATCCTTGATTTTCGTCTCCCATATTCCTGCCCTTTCCTTTTCATTTTTATAAAACATTTTTTTATTTTAATAATGCGTTTTCACATATAATGCTTATTATACGCTCATCATCTATTTATCGCAATATACTCATAAAATTGACACATTTCATTTCCATATTAGAATTATAGTATGGAAATACGAGGAGGATCACGATGGAACATAACATTTTACAAGTCATTGCACTAGCAGAAAAACTAAAATATGAAATGCGACATAGCTGGCTTTCTAACGGACGTCAAGAAAGTGTTGCTGAACATACGTGGCGCATGTCTCTAATGGCCATTTTAGTTGAACCTTATTTAGATCAGAAAGTAAATATTGAAAAATTACTTAAAATGGTTATTATTCACGATCTAGTCGAAGCAGAAGCTGGTGATATTCCTGCTTTTGATACAATGAATAGTCATGAATTACAATTACAAAAACAAATAAATGAACAAGAAGCAATTTCAAATATTAAACGAACATTAAAAGGTTCTCTCGGCGAGGAATTATATGATTTATGGATGGAGTTTGAAGCGAAAGAAACGTACGAAGCAAAAGTTGCTAACGCACTTGATAAGCTTGAGGTAAAAATTCAGCATAACGAAGCTGATATTGATACGTGGCTGCCAATTGAGCATAAAATGACATTCCAAGTAGCAAAGCATACAAACTTTGATTCTTTCCTATCTAAATTACAAAAAATCATTGAGCAAGATGGTGAAAAAAAATTATTAGCTGCCGGCATTGACGTTGAAGCCTGCAAGCAATAATGAAATAAGACACTCAGTACGAGTGTCTTATTTCATTATTGTTGATACAGCCTGCTTGTAAATAAGTTGTTGTTTTCCATCAACTAACATTAAAACGGTAAATTTGTCTATTGCAACAACTTCTCCTACTATTCTAACGCCACTCTTTAAAAAAATTGTAACAATACCTTTTTCTTCTTTTATTTGTTTATATAGCTCTTCTTGTAAATGTTCCAAATACATCTCTCTCCTTTTTCGTTGAATATCTTAATATAAAAAACTACAAATTCTTTATTTATGTACTTTATCTTTTACATTCATAAACTTATTAATAAGTATATCTAAATCTCGGCTAAATAACAAAACTTTATCATGATCCAATCCATGTCTAGCAACAAGTTGAATTAGCTCTTTCTTTTTAGTTTCTATTTTATTTTGTAGTTGTCCCATCTCCATCTCTTCACTAAAACTCCCTTTTCCCATAATATTACTTGTAAAATTATAGTACAAATCCTCTCATAAAAAAATATAAAAATGGTTTTTTTTACAATTTTTATATTTTTTTATGAACAAATCGCGATTTCTTCACATACACCTAGCTCCATATACAATCAAAATGACCATACAGGCATTTATCTAATTACAAAAGAGACTGGCTCCTTTTCCATACGAAAAACATACTGTATACAGTAGTCCATGAATTATATAGATTAACTTACTCAAAAGGAGGAAAACATATGAGTTATGGTGGAAGTTGCGCTGGTTTCGGCGGTGGATTTGCTTTGCTTATCGTACTATTCATCCTTCTAATCATCATCGGATGTAGCTGTTGGGGTGGCGGCGGATACGGATACTAATATATCCTATCCTTAACAAATGAACGAAAAACTATAAGAAAACAGCTCATATTTGAGCTGTTTTTTCATACTTTCGTATGAAGTTATGTCCCTCCTTTTTCTGATTTCAACTCATAAAAAAATGTTTACTATGAAATAAGAAGTATTTTTACTTAGGAGGATTACAATGATTAAAGGCCTTTACGAAGAACATTTACCTGTACGTAACTTAGAAGTATCAATATCTTTTTATGAATCACTTGGACTGAAATTATATAAAAGAGGAACGGGGAATTCTAGTCCTTACATACTTATTCGCCAGCTATAAAATTGAAATTATTTTCATTACTAATATATATTTATCTGTACTTTCTTGCTTATTTGAGCCGGCTAAACAAGCAACCTTAAAAAACATCGTACATCAAAATCATTTCGTAACTGCTAACTCTCTTTCTAGTACAATAAATGGTTTTATGTCTATTATGGGGGCCTCTCTAGGCGGGATTATTGCACAACCTTTACATATTGAATTCGCTTTTTTAGTAAATAGCCTATCATACTTTATTTCGGCCTATTTTATTTATAATATGAGTGTTCCCTCTTATGATACTTGTAAGAAGAAAAAAGCATTTTTTACTGATATAAAAGATGGTTACACATACATATTACAAACAAAAATCATTTTAATATTAATTCTTGTAGGCATTTCATGGGGGCTTATTGGAGGTGCTTATCAGCTACTTCTAACAATCTATGCCGAAAAAATTTTCCACACGAACATTGGGATTTTATATATGGTTCAAGGGGCTGGGCTTATGATAGGAAGCCTTCTCGTTAATCTTTATATATCTAGCAATAAAGAAAAAATGAAAAAAGCATTTGGTTGGGCCTACTTCCTACAAGGCTTTTTCTTTCTTGGATTCATTCTATCCGATCAACTTATTTTCGGTATCATTACATTACTCTGTATGCGCATAGCAGGAGGAATCATCGTTCCACTTGATACGACATTACTTCAAACTTACACGCGTGAAAATATGATTGGTAAAGTTTTCTCCTTTCATTACTCTATTTATAGCTCACTTATACAGTTATCTATGCTCATGACAGGATGGTTATTAGAAATCCTTTCTCCTCAAATAATTGGTAGTTTTCTAGCTACATGTTGTATTTTTGTTAGTTTTATATGGCTGTTCTTGTATTATCGCGGGAAACTTAATGAAGAATCTACTATTACTTAATAGCATGTTTATGTACATGCTATTTTTATTTATGTCGAAATATAAAGGAAAAAGACGATTTATTTTCCTTACGTTCTAATTTTTTAGAATGTACAATAAATTTAGATTATAAGAAAGGGGATGCCATAATGTTTGACGATAGACTTACTATTTCAGCTGAACAGCAGAAGCTCATTTCCAACGCAACTCGTATTCAAATTCTTCACCTTTTAAAAGACGAAGCACTCACTGCAAAACAAGTAGCTACTAAACTAAACAAATCTACTGGTAGCGTACATTATCACGTTCAAATTTTATATGATGGAGGGTTACTTGAATTAGTAGACACGAAGGAAAAACGAGGGATTATTGAAAAATATTACAAGGCAAAATCTGCTCATTTCTATATTGAAGAAAGTGGCACAGAGGGAACGAATACAGGTAGTCATATTGTTTCTCATTTATTTTTAACTCCAGAGGAATTACAACAGCTTACTTGGGAGGTTACACAAGTTTTATTACGCTGGGAAAACAAAACCGCTCGTCAATCAAACTCTGAAGAGGAATACGCTATTTCCTGCAGGATAAAAAAACAATGAAAGAAAGGTCCAGCTGCTCATGAAAAATAAATTATTATTATTGTCGGGAACAGGAATTTCTCGTTTAGGTGATTTTATGTATCTCATCGCCCTAAACGTAATGGTTTTACATAGCACAAACTCCCCTGCTGCTGTAGCAGGATTATGGATTGTCGGTCCAATTGCGACCGTTGTTACAAAAATTTGGTCTGGTAGCATAGTAGATCGATTAAACAAACGGTCCATTATGCTTATCACAGATATCATTCGAGCAGTTCTCATTGGCTGCGTTCCACTATTTGATTCTATTTGGGCCATTTATATTTTTATCTTTTTAACTCGTATCGCTACATCATTTTTCGATCCAGCTTCATTTTCTTATAAAACAATGCTTATACCTGCTGAAGAACGCGCTCAATTCAACGCTTGGAGTAGCTTTTGTACAAGCGGGGCTTTTATTATCGGTCCAGCTCTTGCTGGAATACTTCTCACCACGCACTCAGCATCCTTTGTAATTTACTGCAACTCACTTTCCTTTCTACTTTCTACTATTCTCATTTATTTCTTACCTAATATTACGTTACAAACAAAGCAAAGCGAAGAAGTTGCAAATACTTTCGTACAAACATTACGAAGTGATTGGAAACAAGTTTTTTCATTCGCTCGAACTGAAACGTACATTATTCTCATATTCGTTTTATTTCAAGCGACTATGCTTGTCGCTATGGCACTTGATTCACAAGAAGTTGTTTTTACAAGACAAGTACTGTTTTTAACCGATATAGAATACAGTATGCTTGTTAGTATAACTGGCGCTGCTTACGTTTCCGGTTCATTTCTTGTCTCTCTCTTTTCCAAACGTTTACCAATTCAATATTGTATCGGATTAGGGACAATTTTCACAGCAATAGGCTATGTAATTTTCGCCTTTTCAAATTCATTTATCGTCGCGGCAGGCGGTTTCATTTTACTTGGCATTTCTTCATCATTTGCTGGTACTGGCTTTTTTACATTTTATCAAAATAACATCCCGGTTCATATGATAGGACGTATCGATAGCGTATTTGATTCCATAAAAAGTTTTATCCAAATCTTTTTCATTTTAGCAATTGGAGCATCCGCACAATTTCTTTCCGTTCAAATGACTGTAATAAGTAGCTCGTTACTCATCCTTTTCCTTTCCTGTTTATTAGCAATCCGAGTAATGACGCCTTCACGAGAAAAATATTTTAAGGCTACAGGATCATCATTGGAATATTAATTGCAACATATAAAGCGGCTACTTTGCCGCTTTTTTCCCCGTATGAAAGGCCAGTAAGCCTCCACTGATTAAAGTATCACTTTATGTTAAAATATGTATTGGATCTGATTATGTAGGAGGGCTATTTTGGAGATTATATTCACTTTCATTTGTATTATATTAGTAGCTTCTATTTTACAAACAAGTACAGGTTTTGGCTTTTCTATTATGGCAACACCTTTCTTACTCATGTTATTTCTACCACAGGAAGCTATACAAATAAATATCATTTTATCATTCATTATTTCCATATCACTCATTTGGAAAATAAGAACGGACATTGATTGTATTCTACTGAAAAGATTAATTTTCGGAAGTATAGTTGGTGTTCCTTTTGGTATTTTCATTTTCATTTCCATTAACATCAACACGTTTAAATTAGCAATTAGCATCCTGCTCTTACTATTAACGTTGATGCTAATATGCAACTTTAAGATTCAATCAACAAAATCTAGAGATTTCTTAGTAGGAGGATTATCCGGTCTTTTAACGACAAGTATCGGTATGCCAGGACCACCCCTGTTACTGTACTTTACAGGAACTGATACGAAAAAAGAGAAGCTGAGAGCAACTACTTTAGCTTTTTATCTATTTATATATTTCATTAGTCTACTAACGCAAATACTCTTTACTGGCACAAACAAGACAATTTGGGAATCAAGTTTTTACGCTATTCCAATCGTATTTCTAGGTTTGTATATAGGTCAAATTATTTTCAAATGGCTTAATCAACGGATTTTTAAAATATTTACGTACATCCTTTTAAGTTGCACGGGCATATATCTTCTTATTGAAAGTTTGCATTCGTTATAGAAGGTGCTTTAGTATGTGTCATAACGGCGGATAAGTTTTCAATATTTTTAAACGTGATAACAATAAAAAGCGGCTATTATGCCGCTTTTTATTTTCAAATTAAATATTTTAAAACTAGAAGCCCACCCATCGCTATTACAAACACATTGAAAACAATCAGCCAACTTTTTTCAAACTCTTTATATCTCTCTTCTTTCACCCCGCGTTGTTTTAGCTTCTCAATTACAGTTTTCAATTCTTGCTCATGCTCGGTACTTCCTAATTGTATATAGTTATTATCTATAGTAATTCCATATACATTCTTCATTTTTTTATGTCGCGAAACTGCTTGAATTGAGTTTATTAGTACATTGTATTCATTTAATTTTTTAAAATAACAATCTAACGATTTAATTCGTAATCTTGTATTTGTTAAAACAATGTAATAATAAAAAGTAGCACCTGCAGTTATTATACTTGGGATAACTTTAGAATTCACAAGGCTCCCCTCTTCCACTAATATTTCACATTCAATTTCTTCTCCCTCTTGTAACTCTTTCCGAACTGATTCTTCCAACATTTGCACCGTTAATTTCTTCAATAATTCTCCGTTTTTCACATAATACTTATCTACATTTATAGTCTCATCCGCTTCTTTCTCCAAACGTGTAATCTCTTCCTCTGAATATTGGAGCTCATTTAACATAGATAATAATCTTTTATCCATATTACACACTCCCTTTCCATAGTTTTTGAATTTTTTTCTTCCCACGAGAAATTCGATTGTATATATAATCCGCCGTTACTTTTAATTCTTTTGCAATGTCATCAATGGAATACCCATCAATATACCTCTTTAAAAAGATATATCGATCTTTCTTATTTAAATCTTGAACTATTTCCATAATCTCTTCTTCTTGTTCTATGTCATACCTATCATGGACACCTGTATCTATCTCTACGTCTTTATCAATTTTATTCTCTTTATATACTTTCTTTTTATATTCCAACGCCTTTAGTTTAGTAATACCAATCATCCAAGATTTTAAGTTGCCCTTTTCTGTATCAAAATGGTCGATATGAAACCAAATAACAGTAAATACATCGTTATAACAATCATCCACATATTGTTTTTCAATAGGGGTACTTAACGATTTATGAATAATGTACAAAATTAATTTTCCATATTGATCAATCACTTCTTTCAAAGCATCTTGATCGCGTTTTTTCATAGCTATAATTAAATCCACTTCAGAATCGAAAATCATAAGCATCTTCCTTCCTCAATTCCCCTTTAGCAGCTGCCTTTACTTACTATTGGCATTTCATTCTCATTTTCTATCACTTTTGTAAAAATCTATTAATTTTTATTTCTATGTATATGATAACAAACAAAATACCTAAGTTCAGAAAGTAGTATCTACATTCTGAACTTAGGTATTAACAATCAAACTATTCACTTATGCTAACGTTTCATCACAAGTCTCTGTTACGTTTTTAAAATATTGCAAGTTCTCCTTCGCTTCAGCTTCATTAAATAAATTGAGTTGCTTCATTATTTCAGTAGCAAATTCAACGTACGCAGACCCTACCGCTGTTATTATTTTTCCATCAACCGTTACATCTTTGTTTTGTTTATATTCCCATTCATGTAAATGAGCTAATTGTTTTTCATCTGATGTTAATGATGTTGAGAATTTCTTCTTATTCAGCACCCCTGCTGCATGTAATAAAGATGTTCCGGCACAAATACCCGCTATCCATTTATTTTGCTTATGTAATTTGTTCACAATAGATAACAATTGTTCATTTTCTAAATGATCAAAAATATGTCCGCCTGGTACGATAAACACTTCATAGTCCGCTACTTCAATATGCTCCATAGACACATGTGGTTGACACAAAAACCCACCTTCTCCTGTAACTGTTTTTCCGTCTACAGTTGCTGTTATTATTTCAAATTGCTTACTTATCAAAAATAAACTCGCTATATTCACTTCAAATTCTGCAAATCCATCAAATAAAAAGATTAAAGCTTTTTTCATATTATCCCCTCCCCCTATACTTATTCGAAGACAATCACCTTTCTCCTCCCAAAAAGGGCAAACCTACATCACAGGTTTGCCTCTTTATTCATTTCTTATTTAATCCTTTCTCATTTAAAAACTCTTTCATATGCATTCTTTTTTCTTTAGACATAAACGAACTCATCGATTCCGTCCATGTTACGTTTTTTTGATTTGATGATCTTTCTTTATAATACGCGCTCATCGTTTCATCGTATTCATTTAATAATTCATCATATTTCTTTTCATCATATCCATTTTCATGAAGGATTGCTGCTATCGGTAAACGTGGTTTCACTCCGTGATCTTCATCTGGTACACCGACTGTCATTCCGAATACAGGATATACTTTATCCGGTAAATGAAGCAATTCGCTCACTTCTCTCGGATTATTACGAATACCACCAATATAACAAATACCGTATCCTAACGATTCTGCTGCTAACGCCAAGTTTTGCGCAAAGAGTGAAGCATCTACCGTTGCTACGATAAAGTCTTCCACTCCTTCATGCTTTATCTCTGTACCATGTTTTTCACATGCCATTTCAAGTCGTTTTAAATCTGCACAACAAACAAAGAATGCTGCGCAATCTTTCACATGACGATTTCCGGATAACTCTGCTAGTTTCGCCTTTAAGTCTTGATCGGTTACATATATAACAGAGTAAGCCTGTACAAAATGCGAGGAAGCAGCATGCTGCGCAGCTTGCACCATTCTTTCTACTACATCTTTCGGAATAGGTTCTTCTTTATATTTACGAACTGAAACGTGTTGCTCCATTTTATGTATCATCTCATTCATGAAAATCACTCCTTTTTCTCTTCCTAATGAAAAATTAACATATCTTTTCCAATATTCACAACTTATAAGCACAAAAAGGGCAATTCTTTTTGAATTGCTCTTTTTAAAAGATCTATTAATACGGTAAATGAAATTATATCGTCGATTTTTTCAATATATCGACGATTCCCTGCACTATATCGACGATTTTTCAAATATATCGTCGATTCGACAAAGAATATCGACTTACCGACAAATAACGACAAACTCACTCCGAATTATTCCTTATCTTATTACGCCGTTTTCAAAACTTTAATACCTTTTACGATATTCCAAATGAAGTAGTAAATTCCTACAAGAATGAACACTGCATATGTGATCATCATTCCAATTCCAGCACCGTCAGATTGATTGAATCCTAAACCGAATATTCCTGATATCGCTAATCCTCCGAATAAAATTGCGTACGGGAAAATATGTGACCAAAATGCTTTTTTCGCGTGATATTTCACTTCATCCTCTGCAACGAAGTACACGATAATTGGTAATAAAAATGGGGCAAAAAAGATACTAAAGTAACATAGTGAAGATAATATATTATTTCCTTTCATCCGATTCACCTCTAAATAGTTTTTGTTATCTTCATTATGTCAGGAATCCATTCTAGAAACTATCGCTTTACCTTTCATTAAGATGACATATTTGTAAGATTCCCCTCAAAAAATCCCGCCTAGAATACTAGGCGGAATCACTTCCACTATATTCGATTCATAAACCAATATTGCGTAATGGCTAAATACTCACGTATATTCGATGGAATGACAATTCGCTTTGGTGTTTCGGCCGGAAGACCTTCTAATTGTAAACCTTGCTTAGCTGCTATTTTTTTCGCTCTAAACATGTGGAAATCGTTTGTTACGATCATTCCTTTTTTCATATTGTCCGGAATTAAAGGTTTTGAGAATTTAATATTTTCATCTGTACTCGTTGACTTATCTTCCATGATAATGCGGTCTTCTGCAATTTTTAGTTTCATTAATCCATTTTTCATTGCTAATGCTTCTGAAATATCTTCCCCTTTTCCTTTTCCTCCAGACACAATAGCAATTGCTTTCTCATGTGCTTTCAAATACTCAGCTGCTTTATCAATACGATATTGCAATGAGTACGATGGTTTCGTTCCGTTTACTTTCGAGCCTAAAACAATGATATAATCAGCTTCATAGGTCGCATTCATGTGCCCATGCTTATAAATGTTATATTGTAAAAATCCCACATAAACGGCGCAAACCATTATAATTCCTATCATATACTTCATTATTTTTTTCTTTTTCATATCTATATACTCCTATGTTCTTTGCTTCTTTCATGATAATATCCATTTATTTGTTTGTATACAGACAAATTCCAATTCAACCTAATTTATCCTCTAGAAAGTAATATTTATATTTCTTTCGGGAACAGTAAGTACAACTTTGCACGAAGGAGTGTCTCTATTGCTTCTCTTTTTATGTAACGTATCGTTCTTTTTTATTTTATTTTTACTATCACTTAAGATGCTCGGTAAATCAGCTTTAGCACAACTAACTCCTCATGATTTTGGTGCGATTATCTTTTTATCTTATTTAGCTTTTCAAGCCATACCAGTCTCTGGTGCTTTGCAAGCTTTTCTCGGTATGGTTGTTATTACATGTTTGCATTTAATCCTTACAAAATTAAGCCTATTCAACAAACTAAATCGTTTTATTCTCGGGCACCCGATTATTTTAATTAAACATGGTGATATTATTTTTGAGAACTTACAAAAAAGTAGATATCCCATTGCTGAATTACTTTCTAATCTTCGCGTCGCAGGATACCCAAGTGTTCATGAAATTGAATACGCTATTTTAGAAGCGAATGGAGCCATTAGCATTTTACCAAAGCGTGAACTTGTACCATTAACTCCGAAAGATTTGAATATAGATGTTAAGTATGCTGGATTACCAATTGCCCTTATCGTTGATTCACAAATTCAATACGATAACTTAAAGTTAATTCATAAGGACGAAAAGTGGTTATATAAAGAATTAAAAGAAAAAGGAATTACAAACATTAAAAACGTTGCCTTTGCGTCTGTTCAAGAAACAGATGGATCTTTTGCTATCAGTTTAAAAAAATAAAAAATCCCCTTACTTGCTTAAGGGGATTTTCTTCATTATATCGCTTCTTTCTCGCCTGCCATGTTTAATGGAACAGGATGTTTCATACGATTCATCGTAAATACGATAATCGCTGTCAATACTTCCGCTACTGGCATAACGAGCCAAATTCCGTTTATCCCAAATAATTTCGGCATAATCCATAATAATGGAATAATAAATAGTAACCCTCGGCTCATTATAATAAGTACTGATTTTGTCGTTTGTCGCACTGATTGGAAGTACTCTCCATATACAATGTTATAGCCTAAAAATACGTATTGGATAAAGAACAGGCTAATACCCGTTAATGTTAACTCCAATAACTCTGGAGATTGGACATCAAATAGACCAATAATATATTTCCCGAAGAATAATCCGACAATTATTGCAACGCCTCCAAGTACAACTGCAATTTTCACTGCAAACTGCAACCCTTCACGAAGTCTCTCTGCTAAATTTGCACCATAATGGAAACTAGCAATCGGTTGTAAAGCAGCACCTACACCAAAGAATAATAGTAATGTCATTGCATGAATACTATTCACCATCGCATAAGAAGCGACTCCTACTTCTCCTGCATATTGAACGAATGCAATATTAAAACCAATCGTTACAATCGCTACTGTACTTTCTGCTGTAAAGCTCGGGAAACCGATTATCATAATTTGTTTTACTGTATCCCATTCAAAATGGAATTTCGTCCATTTTAAAATACTACTTTTTCTCAAGAAGTGCGTTAATAATACAAGGAAACCAATCGCTGCCGAAAGAATAGTTGCTGAAGCCGCTCCTGTTACGCCCCATTTAAAGATGAAAATAAAGATATAGTCAAACACTATATTTAATACAGCTGTTACAACTAAACCTGCCATTGCTAAATTAGGATTTCCATCATTTCGTATAAATGTACTTAAAATATTTTCTAAAACGTATATCATTCCAAATGTTAATAATACGTGTAAATATTCTAATGCATACGGTAAAATCACTTCGTTTGCACCGAATAAGTATGCTAAGTCTTCTATTCTCCATAAGCAAATCGCCGCTAAAACGCCTACGATAATGACTGCTACCGTCATGGATTGAGTAAAAATAGACCTTGCTCTTTCAATTTTATTTTCACCTAATGCAATGGAATATAACGTTGCCCCGCCCATCCCAATCCATAATGAAATAGAGAAGAAAATTGAAAACGCTGGAATAGCCACGTTTACTCCTGCTAATCCGTTTGCTCCAACTCCCCTACTAATCATAACCGCATCAATTACAATGTTAACTGACATTAATACCATTCCTAGAACGGCTGGTATTAAATACGAAATAAATAAGCTCTTTATCGGTTTTTCTCTTAACTTTTCTGTTGCTTCCATACTATTTTGCTCCTTTTTTTCAACTCTCTTTTCTCAGTTTAAACCTTAAAGTAACTTGAAGGTCAATAGAGAATTTGAAAAATAGGTAACTTACTTATCGTGTTTCATGCCAATTTGTAATGATACGAGTGCTACAACTTATTGCTTTATTTTTTCATGATAGGAATTTGAATTTCTGTTACTTGCTCCTCTGGATTTTCTGTTACAGACCAATCGATTAATCCAATCTCAATCGCATCTCCACTTACTTCATATCCTTCTTGATCAATGTATGCAAGTAATTCCTTATACGTTGCACCTGTTTCTTCATACGGTCCATGATGATAAGAACAAGCATATAAACCTTCCTTAATCTCATCTGAACTCTGTACTTGGAAAGGCATGTAATCCAAAAGAATAAAAACACTGCTATATGCTTGAAACTCATTTTGCATTAATCCTTTTTTCGCGACTGTTACACCGATATCTCCAGAAAATAAGCTATCATCCATTTGCCTCATATTTTTTTGCAACGAATGAATGTAGTACTCAAACATATCATCCGTCGTATCCGGGGCAACCGCAATAGCTGTTATTTTTCGCTGCGGGATCTCTTTTATTACCATTTGTTCAGCTTTTGCTTTTGTTGCTTCCTTAATTAAATGAATTCTATGCTCCATTTTCGCCAAAGCATACTCAATTTCTCTTTGTTTTTTCAACATCATCTCTTGTTGTTTTTCCAGTAAATTGAGTGCATATGCTGGATTTCTCTCATCAATATATTTTTTAATTTCCTTTAATGGAATGTTTAATTGCCGTAAAAACTTAATCGTATCTAATAGTGAAAATTGATCGATTGTATAATAACGATAATTTGTTTGCGGGTCCACAGTGGACGGATGAAAAATTCCCTTCTCATCATAATAGCGTAAAGTAGATTCCGCTATATTATGCATTTTTGCCATTTCTCCAATTGTAAAGCGTTTATTTAATAACATCTTTTATTTCCTTCCATTTCTATTTATTTCATTATATGTTCATTCTGTCTTCAAAACAAAAAAGAATTCCCCTACGAGAATTCTTTTTATTAACTCTTAAACCTCTATTATTATAGGAAGGATCATCGGTTTTCTTTTCGTATTAGTATATATAAACTTCCCTAAAGCCTCTCTTACTTCTCTTTTCAAAATACCCCAACTATTCACATTCTCTTTCTTCAAATTATTAATTGTAATAACAGCTAATTTATTTAATTCCTTCAAAAACTCTTCTGAATCACGAACATAGACGAATCCACGAGAAATAATATCAGGACCTGAAATTATTTCTCCATCCACTTTATTAAAAGTAATAACTATAACGAGCATTCCATCTTCTGAAAGTTGTTTTCGATCACGTAATAATGCATTTCCAACATCACCAATTCCTAATCCATCTACATATATATTTCCAGCCTGTATTTTTCTAGATTGAACGGCCACTTCATTACTTATATCTACAACATCTCCATTACGAACGATAAAGATATTTTCTTTTTCGACACCAATTGATTCCGCTAGCAAGCTATGGTGATGTAGCATTCTAAACTCTCCATGAACGGGGATAAAATATTTGGGCTTCATTAATGTGAGCATTAACTTTAATTCTTCTTGATATGCATGGCCAGATACATGGACTCCAGTAGAACTGCCTGATCCGTAAATCACTCTTGCCCCTAATGCAAATAAGTTATCGATAATTCGCGAAACATTACGTTCATTTCCTGGAATAGGAGTCGCAGCTATAATAACTGTATCTTCTGGTAAAACATCTACTTGCCTATAGTTTCCACTAGCTAAACGCGCTAAAGCTGCCATTGGTTCTCCTTGACTTCCTGTACAAAGTATTGCGACCTGCGATGGATCTAAATGATTTACCTCATTTGCTTCAATTAACATACCATCTGGAATATTTAGATACCCTTTCTCTAGAGCAACTTCTACTACATTTACCATACTTCTGCCGAGTAAAGCCAGTTTTCGATTTGTTTTTATACAAGCTTCAACTATTTGCTGAACACGATTCACATTAGAAGCAAATGTAGAAATAATTACTTTTCTATTTGCTTTCATAAATATTTCCTCTATCCGTTCTCCTACCGATCTCTCTGATGGAGTAAAACCTGGTCGTTCTGCATTTGTACTTTCCGATAGTAAAGCTAGTACACCTTCACTACCTATTTTAGCCATTTTATGAATATCAGGATGTTGGTTATTTACTGGTGTTAAATCAAATTTAAAATCCCCAGTATGTACTACATTACCTTCTCGAGTATGAAACACAATACCGAGACAATCTGGAATACTATGATTCGTTTTAAAAAATGTCGTCTTAATAGAACCGAGATCAATTTCTGATTCTGCGTGAATGACGATTAATTCTGTATCATTTTGAAGATTATGCTCTTTTAATTTAATTTCAATTAAACCTAACGTTAACTTCGTCGCATAAATTGGTACGTTTAGTTGTTTTAAAAAATATGGTATTCCGCCAATATGGTCTTCATGTCCGTGCGTCACGACTAACCCGCGAATTTTTTCTTTATTTTCTTGTAAGTATGTGATGTCTGGAATTATTAAATCAATTCCTAATAAACTTTCATCTGGAAATTTAGATCCACAATCAATAACGACAATATCATTTTCATATTGAATAGCGTACATATTTTTCCCTATTTCATTTACTCCACCTAAAGCAACGATAGACAAGTTGTTTTTTAATGAATTCAAATGATAAAACCTCCCTTTCACATTTATAATTCGTGAAATAGCATTTAGGCTTTATTATTTGTAATAAAAAAGGACTTCATACTATTTCATACATATAAAATCCACACGCTAATCTTATATGTATATCCCTAATAACACCGTCTCTCTCTAAAAAAGCTCCCATTTTTTCATTGATTTTTTGCAAAATATATTATATATTAATTACAGGTTCAAATTACGAGTTCAAAAGAACTTGTAATCAGACCCTTTGTTTAATGGGTTTTACATATTTTCATTAGGCAAATTCCGAGAAATCGTATGATAAAAATAAAAATGATGAGGAGAGGATCCGATGGAATTCGAATTTTTCTTTCAAATTGCACTTATTTTATTAAGTACAAAGCTTGCTGGTGATCTTAGTGTTAGATTAGGCCAACCTTCTGTACTCGGTAAATTAATTGTCGGTATCGTTATCGGTCCAGCTGTATTAGGTTGGATTGAAAATTCAGAACTTCTAACACAATTAAGTAATGTTGGGGTTATTCTTTTAATGTTTATGGCCGGTCTTGAAACAGACTTAGAGGAATTAAACGCAAACCGTAATTCTTCTTTAGCTGTTGCACTTGGAGGTATCATTCTTCCATTCGTAGGTGGTTACGTTTCTGGTCTTATTATGGGAATGGAACAAGGAAATGCTGTATTTTTAGGATTACTTCTATGTGCGACAAGTGTTAGTATCTCCGTACAAACACTTCGTGATTTAGGAAAGATGAAAACACGTGAAAGTACAACTATGCTGGGCGCAGCTGTATTTGATGACATTCTTGTCGTTATTTTATTAGCATTTGCAATGAGTTTCCTAGGTACAGACGATGTTAACTTAACAATGATTATCTTGAAGAAAGTTGTATTCTTCGCTTCTATTATTTTAATCGGATGGAAAGGTGTTCCTGCGATTATGCGCTGGTTATCACCGCTACGCGTATCTGAGTCTATCGTGAGCGCGGCTCTTATCATCTGTTTCTCATTCGCATATTTCGGCGAACTATTAGGAATTGCTGGTATTATCGGTGCTTTCGCAGCTGGTATCGCTATTTCTCAAACGAACTACAAACATGAAGTAGAAAAGAAAGTAGAGCCAATCGCTTACGCTATGTTCGTTCCAGTATTCTTCGTAAGTATCGGTATGAATATTACATTTGACGGTATTGGCGATCAAATTTGGTTCATCCTAGCATTAACAGTAATCGCTGTATTAACGAAACTAATCGGTTGTGGCTTAGGTGCACGAATGACTGGATTTGATGCTAAGTCTTCTGCAATTATCGGTTCTGGAATGGTTTCTCGTGGTGAAGTTGCACTTATCATCGCAGGAACAGGACTTTCTTCAGGTCTACTAGCACAAGATTACTTTACAGCAATTGTTATTGTCGTTATTTTAACTACAATGATTACACCACCAATGTTAAAATACACTTTTGGTGCAAAAGATAAAGCAATGAAAGCAAGTAAATAATTTTAATAAAAAGGAGATTGCTATCTTATAAGATAGCAATCTCCTTTTTTGTTTTATCTTTAAACAATCCTGTTCTTTTTTAACCATTTTTCAAATATAATTCGTGCTTCACCATCATCAATATCATTACTAAATGAATACACCATAATACCATGATTATCTATATATTCACCTAATTTCATTTCCTCCACTTTCTTATAAAAATCGTTTACCTCATAGTGCGGAATATAAGCATCCCAAACTGGTTCATTTATTCTTTTGTACGCCGTCACTTCTAAATCATATCCGTCTTCATAATATCCGATGTGATAATGTTGACTAGAATCATATTTCTTCATAATAAATTCCCCTCTCTTTGAAAATTTATCATATTTCACATCATAAACAAAAGCGAGCTGTATATTACAGCTCGCTTCATTCATTAAATACGTTCCATCGCTGTCTTCAACGTTCCAACAACAAAGGCAATTTCTTCACTTGAAATAATAAGCGGTGGTGCTAGCGTTAAAACGTTATTATATCCTGCTGTTGTCATACCGTTTCGTCCTATAATTAACCCTTTTTCTTTACAAGCATTTACAACACTTGCAATTTTGTCATTATCAATTGGCTCTTTCGTCTCTTTATCATTTACTAGTTCAATTCCAACTAGTAGTCCTTTTCCTCTAATATCCCCTACAAGTGGATGTTCTCCAATTTCTTCTTTTAATTGCTCTAATAAAAGCGAGCCCATTTGTGCAGAGCGCTCAATTAAATTTTCATTTTCCATGATCTCTAAGTTTTTAAGTGCTAATGCACAAGCGGCAGGGTTCCCACCAAATGTATTAATGTGGCGGAAAAATTCATATTCTCCTTTTCCTTTAAATTCTTCATATATTTCTTTTTTCACAGCTGTTGCTGATAATGGTAAATATGCACTTGTAATCCCTTTTGCCATTGTAATAATATCTGGTTTCACATCATAATTCATAAATCCAAATGCCTTTCCTGTACGCCCAAAACCGCAAATCACTTCATCGCTAATGAGCAAGGCACCGTGTTTTTGACACGTTTCATGAACAGCTTTCATATAGTCTTGTGGCGGCATTAAAATGCCTCCGCCTGTAATAATTGGTTCCATAATAAAAGCTGCAATCGTTTCACTTAGTTCCCATGTCATGACCCGATCTACTTCTTTTACACATTCTACATCATAAATGTTCTCTCTTTCTATTCCAGGCATACGATAACAATCTGGCGGCGTTACATGTAAAAATCCTGAAGCAAATGGCTCATATTGATATCTACGCTGTGCTTGTCCCGTCGCTGCCATCGTTGCCATTGTATTCCCATGATAGCCGCGGTAACGTGACATAAATTTATAACGATGTGGTTCACCTTTTTGCGCATAGTATTGTCTTGCTATTTTAAAAGCTGTTTCGTTCGCTTCCGAACCACTATTAGAGAAGAAAATAACATACTCTCCTCCAAGCCATTCATTTAATTTTTCTGCAAGCTTTATAGCCGGTTCATGTGATTGTGACATCGGAAAGTATGATAATGTTTGTAATTGCTTATAGGCCGCCTCTGCAAGCTCTTTTCTTCCATACCCGCTATTTACACACCATAGACCACTCATACCATCTAAATATCTTTTTCCTTGTATATCTTCAACCCAGCACCCTTCTGCTTTTGCCCCTACCATTGTACTATTTGGACTAAAGGGACGCATTCCGTGCCAAACATATTGCTCATCTTTTGCTAATAATTCATCAGTCTGTTTCGTTTTCATCATTTCTTCCACCTTCCATAACAACTTATTTTTCACAAAAGCTGCGCTGGTACCATGATGATTTAAATTTCTCCCTGCTTATTTTCATTCCACAAAATTAAGACAAATCCTACTTACAAAGCAGTATTATTTACAAGAAAATGACAAAAGAAAAAGGAGCTTTTCTTATCTATCGAAAAGCTCCTCTTTTTTAATGCGAAGACGCGTCACTAATACCATGCCCAGTATTAGATTTCACGAGAATTTCATCAAATTTCGCTGCATCTTCTTTCTTACTAGATAAAACAGTTCCTAAATACGCTGCAAGAAATCCAAGCGGAATCGAAATAATTCCGGGTGTCGTATATGGGAATATCGCTTCCCCGACAAATATAGCTTTTCCAGCTACAGGGTTCCATACATTTGGGCTTAACGCTACAAGAACAATAGCTGATACAAGACCAGCAATCATACCAGAGATGGCACCTGTTGTATTGAAGCGCTTCCAATATATTGTGAATAATATAACTGGCAAGTTTGCACTCGCTGCAACTGCAAATGCTAACGAAACTAAAAATGCTACGTTCAATGTTTGAGCAAATAACGCTAGTATAATAGACAATACCGCTACTCCAATAGACGCATAACGAGCCATGGATACTTGCTCTTTTTCCGTTGATTTCCCCTTGCGGATAATTTCATTATAAAAATCATGTGCGAATGCGGATGCTGCTGTTAATACAAGGCCTGCCACTACAGCTAAAATCGTTGCAAAAGCAATTGCTGATACGAAAGCAAATAAGAAATCTCCGCCCAATGCTTTCGCTAATAAAGGTGCTGCCATATTACCAGCAGGGTTTGCTTTCATAATCGCCTCATTCCCTACAAACGCCGCTGCCCCAAATCCTAAGAAAATTGTCATAATATAAAATGCGCCAATTAACCACGTAGCGTATACGACAGATTGACGTGCTGTTTTTGCATCACGTACTGTAAAAAAGCGAACAAGAATGTGTGGTAATCCTGCCGTACCAAGGACTAGTCCTAAATTTAAAGATAGTGTATCAAGACCATCTTTATACTTTACTCCTGGATTTAAAAACGAATCTTTTAATGGAGTTGCTGTTTTCATTTGAGCAAACATTTCCGTCACACTAAAATTAAATTTTGCGAAAACGATAACAGAAATAATAAATGTACCGGCCATAAGTAATACAGCCTTAACAATTTGCACCCAGCTCGTCGCGGTCATTCCGCCAAAAATAACGTACACTGTCATTAATGTACCAACAATTAAAACGGATGTTGTATATTCGATCCCTAATAATAACTTAATAAGTGCACCCGCCCCAACTAATTGTGCAATCATATAAAAAATTGAAATCGTCATCGTATTAAGCGCTGCAACTCCGCGAACTTTTTTCGCGTCAAAACGCGCCGCAATCATATCCGCTAACGTGTACTTCCCTAAATTCCTTAGCGGTTCTGCGACAAGGTATAGAACAACTAAATAAGCAACTAAAAAGCCGATACTATAAAAGAAACCATCAAACCCAGTTAATGCGATCGCTCCAGCTATACCAAGAAAAGACGCAGCAGACATATAATCTCCCGCAATGGCCAGACCATTTTGCCAACCAGTTAATCCCCCTCCAGCTGTATAAAACTCACTCGCATTTTTCGTTTTTTTCGATGCAAAATAGGTTATGACGAGCGTACCAAGGACAATAATTAAAAATAGTGCAAATGCCGTCGTATTCAAGTTCAGCCCCTCCCTTTTTGCATATTTTGTAGAATTTTTTGCGAGATTTCATCAAAGGATTCCGCCTTTTTGCTATAAATCATACATAAAGCCCAAGTCATAATAAATTGTGCAAAAGCAAATACCCACGCCCACGTAACATCACCAAATGCCGGTGTATTGAGTACCTTTGAATACGATGTTAAAATAGGTAACGCAATAAAAAAACTTAAAAAGAAAATACTCATTGGAACGATAAACTTCTTTTTCTTATTTAATAACAATTGAAATTCTTCTGACTGAACAACCTCTGTATAATTCACCTCATTTTGTAACTTACGTGCTGACGTATCATCTCTTTTCATTCTCTTATCCCCTCTCTTACTAGAAATGCAATTCCCCCTTGTATACCTAAAGACTAAATTTTATAAATATTCAGAAACTTATTTTCATTTTAGACAATCCATACATTCCTGCAAAGATTTTTCGATAGACATTTTTCGGCATTTTCCCCTAAGTTTTTAATATACTTTTTCAAAATAAAGTGACACCTTACTTATTTTTTCCTCATTAAAACAAAAGCAGTGCTTAACGCACTACTTTTTTCTTTTTTTCCTTTTCTAAATTACGAGCTGTTTCACTTAATTCAACGTCTTTTCCATCTTTAAGCGTTCCAAATATGAAATCGAATACTGGATTTGAAACACCAAACCAAAACTTTTCATTTTTATAATGGTGTAATATGTGCTGTTTTTTTAGCCATCTTCCAAACTTAGTAACAGGACGAATTGGCTTATGTGCAATATAATGTTTCCATTCATAAACGAGAAGCATAATAATCATTCCAATTCCGAACGAAAGTGCAATAGTAACACTTTTTGTTATAGCATATGATATAAGTAAATATATAGTAAAACTCGGTATACTAAACCATACAGGTAAAAATAACAGTTTTAAATCATCTGGATAGACGTGATGGTCATAATGTAATCTTCTTAGCATTTTTAATAAAAATACGTTTTTAGGTGGTTTTAAGTGAAATAAAAAACGGTGTGTCATATATTCGTTTAGCGTATAAAAAATAATACCAAACAAACAAGCTAACAAACCGATCCATGTGAAAAATTGCATTTTTAAAATAATGATAAAAACAAATAAAATACTATACATAATAACGATATCATGTTGTAAAAAGAACTCTTTCCCCACCCTCTTCATCTTCCTTCCCCCTTTTCAAAAAAAAGAGTCGCAACATATCGTTACGACTATTTCTTTTCTATATCTTATTCTATACGCTTTACAAATTTGCCTGTTGCTCTATTGTCGAGAAAAAATTGTTCGGTCCAAATATATTTTGCTTCGGAATAATATGTTCCACCGCAAACACTGTTACTTCTCCTCTTTGTACCTCTCCAATGATAAGCCCAAATATTTCATGATTTACAGCAAACGTTGGTTGCTTTGTTTGTAGTAATCTTGCTGCATTCTGAAATACCGCTTCATATAGTGGATTTCTATCAGTAATTTCTTTTCTGATTTTTGGTGCTAACGTAATAATGATTTCTTTTCCGTCAATAGTGGTTCGATACATAAAAATCTCCCCTTCAATCTTATGTGAACAACTGTAAAGCTTTGTATGCAAAATGGATAGAATATCCTACTAAAATAATACCTGCTCCGGCTGTTATATAGCCAAGTGCTTTTTGCTTTAATAAAGTTCTGCCAAAATGGACAGAAAAAGCAATATTTACATTCCATAAAATAATACCAACGATAATACAAAGACTATACAAAAAGGCTTCTTGTTTCGTTACCTTCGTAAGCAATGAGCTAAGTGTACTTCCGTATATACCAAACCAAAAAACAAGATTTAATGGATTGGATATCGCAATTAAAAAACCTGCCATAAACGATTGTTTAAGGCCGCCTACCTCTTCTTTTTTATATTCCATATTCGATTGAGAAATTCCTTGTTTTACACTTTGAAATCCTAAATAAAATAATAAGAAAAACCCTGTGCAATACATAAAAGCTTGTACATATGTATACATAAACAGAGAAGATAAACCGAAATAGATGAGAAGCATAAACAAAATATCTGCTGTCATTCCACCAATTCCAACAACCCACGCATGCCAAAAACCTCGTTCAATTCCTCGTTTTAACATTTCAATATTAATTGGACCTACTGGCGCAGCTAATGAAATACCTAATACAATTTGTTGTATAATCGCTCCAAACATCACTCTATCCTTTCTACTTCCTTTACTATTAAGTAATGATGTAATCATTAAAAATAGACTAGCTTTCATGAAAATATGTACTACTAAAATACCCTTTTTTATCCAAAATATGCAAAAGAGCCCTCCAGATGATGGCTCTTACTTTTCTATCTTATAAAGAAAAGGACATTTTCCTTTTATCGGTTCTATATCGTCTCCTATAAAGTATTGTTTCCATTCACGATGATTCGGGTCACCATAATGACTAATGTTAGGATGTTTCGGCAGCTGATCCCACTTTTCAACTCGCTCACGGACCGTTTGCCTAGAATATGCTCCTTTAGGACGATCCCCTTCTAATCCATCAAATATAGTACGTGGCTGAAATCCAATAACGAGAGAATTTCCTAAATGCCTAGTTTTTCGTTGTTTATAGGCTGGTGCGTTTCCAAATGCGAATATCGGTTCCCCGCCAAATGAAAATTCCCATAAGTAATGGTCTGGGTCTTTAGGAATTTGCTTTGGCCATGTTTCCTTATCGTTTTCATGTAAATATTGTAGTACTTTCCAAAAGTAATCACGGTAATATTCCAGTGATTGCTCCTCACATTCCGGTTCTACAAAAAGAAAAAAGCCTCTTCTTACAATTGGACGCTCTTTCATTAGCTCTAAAAAAGATAACATTGTATATGGCAAATGACTCCAATCATTATGAGAGAGAAAGGAATAACGAAGTTCATTCTTTTTTAAAGCTGTTAAGCCGAAATAGCACGGAAAAGTTGGTTCTAGCACAACACTCGAAAAATTTTGAAATTCCTTTGCAACCCAATTCGGTATATCCGTTCTCATTCTCATTCCTTCATTATCTAATAAATAAGACTCATTCATTCTTTCACCTCATTATGTATAGCATTCAATTAAGACTATTACATACTTGGCCTGTCCTATACCTATTTAAAAATTTGGTTAAAAAATTATTTAAAAATACAAAAAAATAAAATCGCTTACTTGACTAAATTCTCCCAATTCGTGTATATTTAAATTAATCATTTAGCAGAATATTCAAGATTATAGCATTTTTAGTTTATATTATCTTTTCAAATGAATTTCACTAAATGAAAAAAGCAAATGTTTTTAGGAGGAATTGTAACATGCAAGGAAAAGTAAAATGGTTTAACAACGAAAAAGGTTTTGGATTTATCGAAATTGAAGGCGCTGACGATGTATTCGTACATTTCTCTGCTATTCAAGGCGAAGGCTACAAAGCTTTAGAAGAAGGTCAAGAAGTATCTTTCGATATCACTGAAGGAAACCGTGGACCTCAAGCTGCTAACGTAGTAAAACTTTAATCCAACATATGACAGGAGGTTACCTTACTTGGTAACCTCCTTTGTTATTCCTTTGTATATTTCCGTTTTCCAGAGCAAAAACTATGTGAAATGCGCACTATACAAAGGAGGAATTATTAATGGGATCAGAAGTAAATGATTTTGAAGAAGTGAAATTCCGTGTAGAAACAGCACAAAAAATGGTAGGATCAGCGACAATTTCAATGGATCCAGATACATTAGAGCATGCTACTACTGCTGTAGAAGCAGCTCGCTCTCAGCTTGAAATTATGAAATCTGTTGCAACAGATTTAGACGAGCCATTTTTAATAAATGAGGAAAAGAAATTAAGCGAGTGTGAGCATCAATTAAATGAAGCGAAGCACTAAAAAACATCCAGAGAGTTTTCTCTGGATGTTTTTTCATGACAACTGTTCCCCATATTTTTTCAATGTTTCTCCAACTGTACATTGTCTTATACAAAAGGAATGAGCATAATACTTACTATTTATCTTTCGATTATGTTCTCGCAAAAAACATCCTTCACAATACGTTTCTAATAAGTCATTTACCTCTGTAATGAGTTGCTTTTTATCCACCTTTGCACCTCTCTATTCGGTTATTTCTTTATGACTATCAATCACTGTTCCTTCTAATGCTTGCGTAGCTAATTGATGTGCTTCTTTATTTTGTTTTCTTGATATAGGCTCACATACAAGTTTTAATTTCATTTGCTTTGCTTTTTGCTCAATTTGGTCTAAATAATGATTTAAATGTTCATCATAACAAGGCCATTCTCCAGCCAATTGCTGCAGTACAACTTGAGAATCTCCGCGAAGCGTGACCGCTTCATACTTAATCCCTAATTCCTCGAGTATATTCATGCTATATAGTAATGATGCATATTCCGCTTCATTATTATCATATATGCCTTCTATATATGCATTACGGCGAATTCGGTATTTTGTATTTCCTTTTTTATAGTATACACATATGCCTATACCAGCTTCTTTCGTCTGTACATCATAGCCGCCATCAAAATAAACGAGTATTTCTTGGGGTTCTTCCTCCACTTGTTTGCTCAGCTTCTTCATTTCCTTTAATGACCATTCTGCATCCATTTCATCGTAAAATAATACTTCTTTCACTCTTCCTGTTTTCTCGAAATCCTCCGCAAATTGAAGTGCTTCTTCTATGTTCATATAATCTGTCGTTAATTCCGTCTGAAAACCGCGTTTTGTTTTATACAACCAATGAATTTTATATTTCATACTAGATTCCCCTTATGTAAGACTTCTTATATGTATCCAGCTAATGAAAGCCTCACTTTATTTTATTATATTTTATCAAGAGTCAAAGAATTATATTCAATATTATCACATGCAAAAAGAGCTATCCCTATAGGAATAGCTCTTTCATCTATTACATAAATCTTTCAAATTGTACTCGTTTATTAATCCAGTACATTACAGGCATACCAATCGCCATAACAACAAATTCACCAATTGCACATGTTAACCAAGTCAACATGAATGGTAAATCAAATGCAAGATGAAGTTCAATTGCAATCATAAACATTGTAATTGTAAAAATGACTGTATTAAAAATCATACGAGCCCAAACACCTTTAATAAATCGCATAGAAATAATCGTCGCAGCTAATGCAAGAATAGATTGCCCTACTCCAAATACTAAATCGTAAGCGATCATAGGTGAAAAAAAGAGATTCGTTAAAAATACACCTAATACAATTCCGTAAATTGCTTTCTTATTAAATACAACGAGATGATTAAACATCTCTGAAATACGAAACTGTACATTCGTAAAGCCAAATGGCTGAATAAGCATAGAAACAGCAATATATAATGCCGCTAAAATACCATTACCGACTAAAGTTCTAATATTCATGACAAAATCTCCTTAGTTTTTTTACGTGGGATGGTTTCGAACCACGTTATTCGTTTTTTAAGCAACAAGATTATATTTTACGCGTTAGCCCCCCTTTCGTCAATAGATTCCTACCATGAACTACCCTTTTTCTTTTAGACAACGTATAATGAAATATATGAAAGATTTAGGAGGTTTTACTTCATGACTGCAACAATTCAAAATGAAAAAGTGATCGTTACCATCTCTGACAAAGGTGCAGAATTACAAAGCGTTCTCTTAAAAGAAGACAATACAGAATACTTATGGCAAGGTGATGCTACTTATTGGGGACGCCGTGCACCAATTTTATTCCCAATCGTCGGCCGATTAGTAGATAATACATACTACGTAGATGGTAAACCTTATTCTTTAACACAACACGGCTTTGCTCGTGATCTTACATTCTCTGTAGAAGAACAAAGTGAAACGAAAATCACCTACATTGTAACTAGTAATGAAGAAACATTAAAAAAATACCCATATGAATTCGAATTACTCGTTTCTTATGAACTAGACGGACAAACCGTTCATGTAACATACGAAGTGAATAACCCTGCTTCAAAAGAGATGTTCTTCTCAATCGGAGCACATCCTGGTTTCAATTTCCCGTTATTAGAGGGCGAGTCATTTACAGATTACCATCTATCTTTTAATGGTCCAGAGCGTTTAGAAACGAGCGTATTAGAAGGACCTTACCTTTCAAATAAGAAGCAACTAATTGCTGAAAGTACGAATGAGTTGCCACTTACATACGACCTATTTAAAAACGATGCACTTATTTTTGAAAATATGAATACAGATGAAATCTCCATCCGTTCTCATAAACATAATAAATTCGTAAAAGTAGAATTTGACGGATTCCCATTTGTCGGCGTATGGACACCAGGCGAGAATGCACCTTTCTTATGTATTGAACCTTGGTACGGAATTGCTGATGAAGTAAATCCAGCAAAAGATTTCAAGGAAAAAAAAGGAATTCAATCTTTACAAGCGAATGAAACATTTACATGTCGTTATAGTATTACAATCGGCTAAGTTACTCTATCCCCTACTTCAAAGAAACATATAGGTAGGGGATCATCTTATCATTTGGAGGTTTCTCATTTTGATTGAAGTATATATTGATGGTGCATCAAAAGGAAATCCTGGTCCTTCTGGTGCAGGCGTATTTATTAAAGGGGTTCAACCCGCTGTACAATTATCATTGCCCCTTGGGACAATGTCCAATCATGAAGCGGAATACCACGCTTTACTTGCGGCATTAAAATATTGCACGGAGCATAATTATAACATTGTCTCTTTTCGTACAGATTCGCAACTTGTTGAGCGAGCTGTCGAAAAAGAATACGCAAAAAATAAAATGTTTGCACCACTATTAGAGGAAGCACTGCAGTACATAAAAAGTTTCGATCTCTTTTTTATTAAGTGGATTCCAAGTAGTCAAAATAAAGTTGCTGATGAGTTAGCTAGAAAAGCTATCTTACAAAATTAACGGGGGTATGAGTGTGAAAAAAGATTGGATTGCTCCTCTTGCTTTATTATTTGTGTCTTTTATTTGGGGAGCTACATTTGTTGTCGTTCAAAATGCTATGTCTTTCGTTGGACCATTTACTTTTAATGGTATACGTTTTTTATTCGCTGGAATCATTTTATTATTCGTTCAAATGATTTTCTCAAAAAAAACTTCAAAACAACATATAAAACAGAGTAGCCTCGCTGGATTAACCGTTGGATTCTTTTTATGCGTCGGCTATGTATTACAAACATTCGGCTTACTTTATACAACTTCTTCAAAAGCTGGTTTCTTAACAGGGCTTAGTATCGTTATGGTACCAATCTTGTCTTTTATCTTTTTAAAACAAAAAGCTACTATTTTTATCGTAATTGGCATTGCTGTAGCAACAGCGGGTTTATATTTATTAACAGCAAGTGATTCTTTTCAATTAAACATTGGAGATATACTCGTTCTCGGTTGTGCAGTTGCTTTCGCTGCTCATATTCTCGTTAACGGCTTCTTCTCTAAAAAAATATCACCTTTATTGTTAAGCACATCGCAAGTATTAGCTGTCGGTATGTTTTCTTCTATTTGCGCCTTTTTGTTTGAAGATTGGGAAAAATTATTTTCAGTAGCACTATGGACGAATTCTTCCTTTTTATTTGCTCTATTTCTAACTTCCCTGTTCGCGACATCCATTGCTTTTTTCATTCAAACATCAGCACAAAAACATACGTCTCCAACGAGAGTAGCAATTATTTTCGCAATGGAGCCCGTTTTCGCTGCCTTAACAGGCGTTCTCGTTGCAAACGAACAACTTTCTATTTCCGCTATTATCGGATGCCTCTGTATTTTCCTAGGCATGATTTTTGTTGAATTACCTTCTAAAACAAAAAAAGAAGCGCAGGCTGCGTGAAGTTACGCTTGTAACTTCCGCATAAAAGCCTTAGCGCTTTTTTTATCTGTAATCTCTTCTTCTTTCAATCGTTCTAATAACGCAACAAAATAACTGCCATCAAACTGCAATTGATGCTTAATTGTCGCTTCTATTGCTGCGTTTACAATGCCATCAGATGCACCCGTATATCCTTGTCCGAACATAATAAATCCTTGTGCTTCCTCTGATAATTTAAATCCTTTCGTATGTAAGAATGAAAGATAATCTTCTACTGTTTGCATGTTATTCCCACCTACTCAAAAATTCTCCACTTCCTATCATACATGTTTTTATACGCCATGAGAATGAAATTTCTTTGACAACTTTGTAAATCAGCCTATACTCTACTTGCAATGGAGGATTTCCTTATAATATGGAGGAATATGTACAGTGGAACTTATTTCATATTAAAGGGGAGACACGATGAAACAAGCACTATTAATTATCGATGCGCAGCAAGAATTAATGGATGGAAATGAACAAGAAAGTGAAGTTTTTCGTAAAACCGAATTATTATCTACACTCAATACAGCCGTGCAGAAAGCAATAGATGCCAATGCCCTTATTGTTTTCGTAAGAGATATCGATGTTGCTTCTGGTAGCGGAGAAGGCTTTGAAGTACATAATCAAATTCAAGTACCTCAATCTGCAATCCTTATTAATAAAGCCGCAACAAATTCATTCTATGGTACTTCTTTACTTGAACTGTTAAAAGAAGAAAAAATTAACCATATCGTTATAGGTGGATGTAAAACAGAACATTGTATCGACACCGCTGTTCGAACAGCAACTGTACAAGGATTTGATGTTACATTAATTAAAAACGGTCATTCCACAACTGATTCTGACGTATTGACTGCAGAACAAATTATCTCTCACCATAATAAAATTCTCCATGGTCATTATAATGTTGATCATTTTTCTATGGTAAGGGATATCGAGGAAGACCTCTTTCAGCCGACTCATAATCAATATCGTGATTAGCGAAAAAGAATCCTTCGTTCAGAAGGATTCTTTTTCACCCAAAAATTTGTGCTGCAATGCTATATAACTCATTATTCCTTTTTAATAATTGACCGCTATTTTTCATCATAATTGGTGGTGTATTCACCTTTTTAAAACCAGTAATCTCTAATACTTTCATGAAATCTTTCTTTCCTTCTAGTACATCAATTCTTAATTTACCATTATGCCCTTTTGCTAAATCATGTACAATTCTCATTGCCATCTCATCATTTTTAGCAACAACCGGTCCTATTATTTTATTTTCTGGTGTTTGTATGCTTAAACCGTAACCTAATACATTTTGTTCCTTGTCCCTTACAACAGTGCACTGTTCACTTTGCATAATTCTTTTCTTTAAAAACTCTTTTCTATTTGTTCCAAACGCATATTCATCTATTTTTATTATTTTTTCTAACTCACCCTCTTCATAGTTCATCACATAATCTTCATTTCTTACACAATAATCATTCGCATTGTACGAGTTACATATGTATTTAGAAACATAACTTACTGCTCTAAATCCTAATTTTTCATATAAAGGTTTTCCTTCATCCGTAGCAATAAGCATAAATGGAGTTTGAGCTGATACGCTATTCATGCATGAATTTGTAATCATCTTTCCAATTCCTCTTCCCTTATAATCTGGATGTACAATTACCATTCCGATAGATGCCAACGCCTCCCCATATAATATTATTGCTGCGCTAGCAATAAGTTCCTTTCTCTCATTCCATACGCCGTATACAATACCTGAGTTAAAAATTGTTTCAACTTCTTCCCTGTTATAATCCCAACCAATATAAGATGATAATGCTACAATATCGCCTATTTGTTCTTCCTTAAGACGCTCTACGCTAAATTCCAATTCAATCATACTCCACCCCTTATCTAGCCATCTTCCCAATTCAACTTGTACATGTTACCCTTTATTTGTCACACACATATCCTATTTTGACCAAGACTATATTGTAAGTGAGGTGACAACATGCCCATTACAAATCGATTTTCTACCACCACTAACGGCGCACTTGCGATTACAGGAAACACACTCGGTTTAAGTAAAATCAGTAATCAAAACCGTGCTGGTACAATCGGGGCAATTGGCGCATTTATAACTACCAATACCGCTTTACAAGTAACTTCTTTTCCTGCTGGTACAACATTAAACTATACACAAAATAGTTCTACCGCTCTTTTAAATATACCTGCTGGTAGTACGATTCTTTACGCAGAACTCGTTTGGGGCGGAAACTATTTATCTCGTGATCAAAACATTACGAACGTATTAGGCAATCCTGTTTCTTTTACAACACCTGTTTCAACATACTCGATTACTCCATCGGCTGTTACAGCTTCCAATCAAACATTCGTTTCTGGATCTATCACATTTGGATTCTATACACGTTCTGCAGATGTAACATCCCTCATTCAAGCAGGAGGATCTGGCTCTTATACAACCGGCTCTGTCCCTGGACTTGTAGATCCTATAGATGCTTCTAACGGAACAATTAATTCAGCTGGGTGGACGCTTATCGTCGCTTACCAAAATGGAACATTACCTGCAAGAAATTTAACCATTTATGTAGCAGGCAACCGGGTTTCTGCAGAAACTGGTAGTGCCGATGTATCTGTTTCAGGATTTTTAACACCTTCAGGAGGGCCTGTAAGCGGGAGATTGTTTTTAAGTTCTACCGAAGGGGATGCTGATTTAATTGGGGATCAGGCTCTATTCGGGCCAAATTTCAGTTCATTAAATGCCTTATCTGGACCTAACAATGCTGTAAATAATTTCTTCGGTTCTCAAATTAATAATGCCGCTGGAAACTTAGATACAACCGGGACATTTGGAACGCGAAATCAAAGTGCTTCTACAGGTACAAACATCTCCGCTGGAAGACAGGGCTGGGACATTACTTCCATTGATATTTCTCCTTATTTAACAAATTCTCAAGTGTCCGCCGCAATCCGTTTAACAACTAACGGAGACGCATATATGTTGAATACAGTCGGTTTACAAATCAACATAAATTCACCTAACATACAAGCAACAAAAAGCGTGAATAAAAGTGTTGCAGCAATTGGAGACGTTCTCACTTATACAGTTACTATCCCTAATACAGGGCTTCTCCCCGCCAATAACGTTATTTTTACAGACATTCTTCCTAACGGTACTTCCTTTATACCTGGAACTGTAACAGTAGATAATGTCCCGCAAACGAATGCAAATCCGGCCGCTGGTATATCTCTTGGAACCATTAATAACAGCGCTTCTCGTACAGTAACTTTCCAAGCTACTGTCGTTTCTTTTCCAAATCAAAATCCTATCTCCAACACTGCTAATATTACATTTCAATATACACCAATCGCTGGAGGAACGACTTTTAACGGTCTTGCAACAAGCAACTCTGCTGGAACACAAGTTAACCTCGCAGATATTAATGGCACAAAATCAGTTAACAAACTTTTTACCGATATTGGTGAAACGTTAACTTACAGTATCGCCTTAGCTAATATAGGGAATATTGCTGCAACGAACGTTATATATACGGATCCGATTCCTAGCGGGACTACTTTCGTTCCGGGGAGTGTAACTGTTAACGGAGTTACTCAGACTGGAGCAAATCCCGCTACTGGTATATCAATTGGCGCTATTGCTGCTAATTCTACGACTACTGTTTCATTTCAAGTACTCGTTCCTTCTATTCCCCAAACAAATCCAGTTTTAAATAGCGGAACAACAACATATCAATACATTCCTGTGCCAAATCAACCGGCAATAAGTGGGACTGATACGACCAATATCGTATCTACTCAAGTGAATAACGCTACTGTAACTATGGCAAAATCAGTAGATAAAAATTTTGCAGATATTGGTGATACACTAACGTACACCGTTTCCTTTACAAGTACAGGTAATACAAATGCGAACAACGTTATTTTTAAAGATGTCATTCCTACTGGAACAACTTTTGTTCTCAACAGTTTAACAATAGATGGCACGACACAAGTTGGAGCAACTCCCGCAAACGGTGTAAATATAGGATCCATTCCTACTGGTACGACAAAAAACATTTCATTTCAAGTAGTAGTAAATACAATTCCAGCGTCGAATGTCGTATCTAATGGTTCAAGTGCTTCTTATCAGTACACTATCAATCCAAGCCAATCACCCGTTACAAAAAACATTTCTTCTAATCTCGTTTCCACTCAAATTAATAATGCGAATGTAACAGTAACAAAATCAACAAATAAACAGTTTGCTACAATCGGCGATACAATCAGTTATACAATCCTTATCTCAAACAGTGGAAATACAGGTGCAACGAACGTACAACTAACAGATCCACTTCCAAATGGGACAATATTGACTCCAGGTACTGTAACACTAAACGGTGTTTTGCAAAATGTAAATTCTCTCGTTGCTTTGCCTATTGGCACAATTCCCGGCGGAGCTACTTTTACACTTTCTTTCCAAGTAACTGTCATCAATATTACCGCTCAAAATCCTATCATTAATAATGCTTTCGCTTCTTATTTATACACTGTAAATCCTAGTCTGCCACCAAATTCAAAAACAGCAAATTCTAATTCTGTTACATCAACAATTAGACTAGCAAACCTTCAAGCTACTAAATCTGTAGATAAAACGTTTGCAGAAGTTGGAGATATATTAACCTATACCTTCGCTCTTACAAACAACGGAAATGTTACGGCAAACAATGTATTACTATCCGATTCAATAGCGAACGGGACTTCCTTTGTACCGAACAGTGTTATCGTTAACGGCGTTAATCAGCCGGGCGCAACACCAGCTAGCATCAATATCGGTAGCATCAATGCTAATACTACGATTACAGCTTCATTCCAAGTATTAATCACTAGCATTCCAAACCCAAACCCTATTTCGAATAGTGCCTCCATTTCTTATAACTTTATTGTTGATCCAAACGCTTCGCCTGTAAGTAAGAACACTACCTCAACTACTACATTTACGCAAGTAAACGATGCAAATGTCATTTCAGCTAAAACAGTGGATAAAAGGTTCGCTACTGTAGGGGATGTATTAACTTATACCGTCGTTTTAACGAATGCAGGAAGTGTTTCTGCTGATAGTCCTACTTTCGTAGATACAAATCCAGACGGGACTACCTTTATCCAAAACACGTTCCTTATTAATGGTGTACTCCAAAATAACGCCGATCCAAATGTCGGTGTTCCGTTACCTTCCATTCCTGCTAACGGTTCACTTACCGTCTCTTATCAAGTAACTGTCACCTCTTTACCAACACAAAACCCAACAATAAATTCATCTAGTACACAATATAGCTTTATTCTAAATCCGGGCGATCCACCAACTATAGAAACATCTTTAAGTAATACTGTAAGTACACAAATTAATGTAGCAAATGTAGTTATTGTCAAACAGGTAGATTTAACTATTGCTGATGTTGGGCAACCAATCACATATACCATTGCCCTAGCTAACCCAGGAAATACTCCAGCGAATAATGTAGTTGTTACCGATATACTCCCTTCCGGCACAACTCTCGTACCAAATAGTATTTTTATAGGCGGTGCTTTACAGCTAGGTGCAGACCCAAGTACCGGTCTTCCAGTCGGGACAATTCCTGCTGGTGGATTTACAACGATTGTTTTTCAAATAAGCGCAAGTAGTTTGCCTACACAAAATCCAATTCAAAACAGTGCTGCACTGCAATATAACTTTATTGCTGACCCAAATTTACCTGCTGTTGTGAGAAATGCTGTTAGTAATATAGTAACGACACAAATTAATACTGCTAATATTGTCGCTACGAAACTAACAAGTACAAATTTCGCTGATGTTGGTGATGTCATAACTTATGCAACGATTTTAACGAATAACGGCAATATCCCTGCCTCCAATGTAACGTTTACAGATATCATTCCAGCTGGTACCATCTTCCTTCCTAACACTGTAACGATTAACGGTGTCCCTATAGCTAATGCAAACCCTGCTAATGGCATTTTAATCGGTACAATAGGAGCGAATTCATCACGTACTGTCTCATTCCAAGTTTCTGTACCAACTATTCCTAGTCCAAATCCGATTACGAATCAATCGAGCACTACATTCCAATACATGTACGACGCATCCAAACCAATTGTAACGCAGATGGTGGCATCTAACACCGTACAGACGACTATTAATAATGCTACAATTGCCGCTGTAAAATCGGCAGATAAACAGTTTGCTAACGTAAATGATATGATTACGTACACGACTACTTTAACGAATAACGGGAACACACTTGCATCAAATGTAATTTTTACAGATGTACTTCCAAACGGAACATCATTTATCCCTAATAGTGTAACATTAAATGGAAATACACTCCCTAATACAAATCCAGCAAGTGGGATTGCAATTGATCCAATAAACCCTAATACAAGTGCAACAATCTCATTTCAAGTAATAGTAAATTCCATTCCTAGTCCAAATCCAATCCCGAACCAAAGCAATACAGCGTACCAATATGTCATAGATCCTAACTTACCTCCAGCATCCGCTAATGCGTTAAGTAACGTAATAACAACTCAAATTAATAACGCTACAATCGTCGCTACGAAGTCAGTAAATACACCGACAGCTGCAATTGGGGATATCGTTACTTATACGATTGCCGTTACGAATACAGGAAATATTCCGGCTAGTGCTACAGTTTTAACAGATGGACTCGGCGCAGGCGCTTCATTTGTCCAAAACTCTGTAACTATCAATAATATTCCGCAGCCGGGTTTAGATCCATCACTTGGTATTCACTTAGCAGATATTCCCCCAGGAGATACTGTATTCATTACTTTTCAAGCACAAATTTTAGCGATACCACCTAGTGGCACATTAACAAATAATGCTCTTGTAAATTATGAGTATACCGTGAACCCAAACCAATCACCTGCTGTTGATAGCACAATTACGAATACGACGGTTACTCCAATTATTGATGCTACTTTAGTTTTAAATAAAAATGCGAGTACAACTTTCGCTACAATTGGTGATACGATTACATTCACTTCATCTATTACAAACACAGGAAATACTACTGCGAACAACATTGTGTTTACAGATTCCATTCCAAATGGTACTACCTTTGTCCCAAATAGCTTTAAAATAAATGGTGTAACCGTCCCAAATGCAAATCCGCAAAACGGTATCAATATTGGTAACTTGAATGCAAATGCATCGATTACACTCAATTTTCAAGTAAACATTATAACGCTGCCAAACCCGAATCCAATTCCGAACAAATCATCGCTTCAATATAACTTTATTGTTGATATAAATGAACCGCCAGTTTCACGAACAGTTCAATCTAATAAAACCTTTACACAAGTAAATACTGCTTCTGTTATCGCAACAAAAACTGCAAGCAGTGCATTTGCTGCTGTTGGAGATACAATTACGTATACAACTACCCTCACTAATAGCGGAAATACTACCGCAAACACACCTGTTTTTATCGATATATTACCACCCGAACTTTCATTCGTTCCTGATAGCGTACAAATTAATACAATCCCACAACTTGGATTTAGACCAGATAGCGGGATTTCTTTAGACCCCATTCCAGTTGGAGGAACGACAATAATTAGTTTTCAAGCGATCGTTGGCTCAATACCAGCTACAAATCCAACATTAAACCAATCTAGCACAACATACTCTATTATTGTTGATCCTAACCAGCCACCAGTGACAGAAACAGCTACAAGTAATCCAACTTTAGTTCAAATTAACGAAGCGATTATTCAAGCAACGAAAAGTGTGGATCGACTATTTTCTGACATTGCACCTGGAAATTCATTTTTAACGTATACTGTCTTATTAGAAAATATAGGGAACACAACTGCTACGAATATCATTTTTACAGATCCGACTCCAAATAATACAATATTTATAGAAGATAGCGTTCGAGTAGGTGGGGTTTTATTACCTGGAGTAAATCCAGCGAACGGGATACCAATTGGGGATATTATTGCAGGAGATTTTATAAATGTTACCTTCCGTGTGCAAGTAGTTAGCATCCCAAATCCTATTTTCACAATCGGACCTGGAGGACCAGACTCACCAGTTGTAAACGGTGCTTCTATTGATTATCAATTTATGACAGGACCTAATTTACCACTTGTTTCACGAAATACGACATCTAATTCTGTTTCGACACAAATAAATTCTGGGGAAATTGTGGCAATCAAATCTGTAGATAAAACTTTCGCAACGATTGGCGATACAATTTCTTATACAATTACATTAAGCAACCCTGGCAATGTCACTTCACAAAATATAATTTTCACGGATACTTTACCTGATGGAACGACATTCATATCTGGCACTCTTACAAACGATTCTGGTACACAGCAAATCGGAAATCCATCTAACGGGATTCAGATTGGAAATATAAACCCAAATGGAACGGCCGTGATTACTCTTAATGTACTTGTTACAAACATTCCAAGTATAAATCCAATTTCTAATTTTAGTTCTGTACAATTTGCACATGTGGTTGATCCTAGCCAACCTGCCGTAACACAAACGAATGTATCTAATTCTGTTTCGACAACAATTAATAGTGCAATATTAACGACCCAAAAAAGCGTTGATAAATCTATCATTTCTGTTGGAGATACGATTACGTATACAACAACTATTACAAATACAGGAAATACGACTGCAACGAATATAACGTTCACGAGCGCAATTCCAGCTAACACTACCTTTATACTAAACTCAGTCAAAATAAATGGGGTTCAGCAATCTGGTGCGCAACCAGCACTTGGAGTAACTATACCAAATATCGCTCCTGGTGAAACAGTAACCGTTACTTTCCAAGCAACTGTTCTTTCTGTTCCCCCTTCAAGTTCAATTATGGGTAGTGACACAATTTTATATTCTTATACTGTCGATCCAAACGGAACTCCTATTACAACTTCTACTTCAACGAATATCGTTACAAACCCGGTACTAGATGCTATGATAACGATGGTGAAATCTGTAGATCAAACAATTGTAACACTAGGTGATACCATTACCTATACGACACTTTTGACAAATATCGGTAATACAAACGCTACGAATATTACTTTCACTGATGTTATACCAAATGGTACAACGTTTATTACTGATAGCGTTACAATAGGTGGCATTACACAAATCGGGCTCAATCCTAATACCGGCATAACAATTGGATCAATTGCTCCTAACAGCTCAATATCTATAGCATTTCAAGTTACCGCTACTTCTACACCAGCCCAAAATCCTATTGCCAATTCCGCTACTGCTTCTTACACATTTATCGCTGATCCAAATGCACCAGTTGTTTCAAGAAATGTTACTTCAAACGCCACATTTACTACAATTAATACAGCTACCATTCTTTCATCTAAACAAGTTGATAAAGCATTTAGCCACATCGGAGATACACTCACTTATACTGTCACTTTAACAAACAATGGAAATTCATCTGCACAAAATGTTATTTTCACAGATACTATGCCGAGCGGAACTACATTTATTGCAAACACATTTTCCATTAATGGAGTTCCTCAAAGTGGTGCGAATCCAGTAAACGGTGTAAATATTGGACCGATAACAGCGGGGGCTACAGTAAATGTTTCCTTCCAAGTAAACGTGACCTCATTACCGACCGAAAACCCAATTGTAAATTTCTCATCAACATCTTATCAATTAGTCTCACCGCCTGATACAGAAACTTCCATTAGCAATCCTATTTCAACGCAAATTAAAGAAGCCATATTATCTATGACGAAAAATGAAAGTGCATCCTTTGCAGATATCGGGCAAACTGCCTTTTATACTACTTCTATTTCCAATATAGGAAATACGGATGCAACTAATATAGTATTCACAGATGTATTACCAAGTGGACTCACATTTGTTCCTAACACATTAACCGTCGATGGCGTTTTACAACCTAACGCGAATCCAAATACAGGTGTATTACTTGCAGCGCTTCCACCAAATGAAATATATAGTATCGTCTTTCAAGTGACAGTAAATAATATTCCTCTTAGTAACCCAGCACCGAATACAGCATCAACGACATATGAGTTTACTGTTGATCCTGTTAACCCTCCAGTGTCGAGTTCAGCTACTTCCAACACTACGCTTCTTCAAATAAATAACGCAAATATTATAAGTACAAAAACGACAGATCTAGCCTTTGCGGATGTTAGTAATACAATAACATTTACACTTAACCTCCCTAATACCGGGAATGTGGCTGCAACTGATGTTACCGTCATCGATATACTTGATAGCAATTTAAGTTTCGTTCCAAATAGTTTCACAGTTAATGGGCAAACCATTCCAAATGCTGATTTATCTACTGGTGTAAATATCGGTTCCATTAATGGTGGTAATGCCGCAATCGTCACATTCCAAGCAACTGTTACTACACTTCCTACACTAAATCCTATTTCTAATTCTGCTTCTATCACATATCATTATGTCGTTGACCCTAGCCAGCCATCTATTACAACTTCTAATCAATCTAATACAACAACCACACAAATTAATAGCGCTATCCTTACTGCACAAAAAAATTCAAATGTATCTACGGTTGACATTGGGCAAGATATTGTCTACTCCGTTACAATTACAAATAGCGGAAATGTTAGTGCAACAAATGTTATTTTCACCGACCTTATTCCAGATGGAACTTCATTTGAACCGAATAGTTTTACACTTAACGGAATTAGCATCCCAACTGCAGATATCGTTACAGGGGTTCCAATTGGTGATATCGCGCCAAACCAATCTGTCATTGTGGCATTTAATATTATCGCACATGAAATCCCGCCTATAAATCCAATTACCAATCAAGCTAGCGTTAACTTTCAACATATCGTTAATCCGGCTAATCCACCAGTTTCAAAAAACATTACTTCTACTACTGTTTCAACAAAAATCGAAAGTGCAATTTTAAACACGATTAAAATTGGAGATAAAGCTTTTGCAACGATTGGTGATACGATTACGTATACAACTACGATTACGAATACAGGAAATATTCCAGCTAACAACGTTGTTTTCTCAGACCCTTTACCTTCATGGGCACAACTTGTTGCAGGATCAGTTGTTGTTGACGGTACTTCATTACCATCCGCTTCTATCACCAGCGGTATTGGCATAAATACAGTCAATCCAGATCAAACTGTAACAATCATATTCCAAGTTCAAATTGTAAGCAATCCAACAACATTCACTCCTGAACTCCAAAACTTAGCATTTGTGAACTTCCAATATAACGTAGGCAATGCATTACAGGCTCAGCCTGGCAACGTGGAAACGAACGTCTTCGTTACTTCTATTAATACAGCAATACTTTCAGCTGTAAAAACTGCTAGTACAGCCTTTGCAAATATTGGCGACACGATCACTTATACCGTTTTAATTCAAAATAGCGGCAATACAAATGCTACGAATGTAAATTTCTCAGACCTCATTCCAGCAGGAACGACCTTTGTTGAAAATAGTTTTACTGTAAATGGAAATACCATTCCAGGTGCAAATCCAAACAGTGGAGTTACTATCGGGACCGTTAGCGCGGGTAGTTCCTTAACTGTTACTTTCCAAGTCATAGTTACATCTACTCCACCTTCAAATCCAATTACAAACGTTGCATCTATTCAATATGCATTCATCGTTGATCCGGCGGCTCCTCCTGTTACCGGCACAATAACTTCTAATAGCGCTTCAACACAAATTAATAACGCGACTGTTACAACTATTTTAGAGGCAAATCGAACAATCGTATCTACCTTAGATATCATTACGTATACAGCAACATTAACGAATACTGGGAACTTCCCTGCAAACTCTGTATTACTCATTAACGGTGTTCCTGAAGGGGCATTATTTGTTCCAAATAGTGTCACGCTTAACGGGATTTCACTTCCAGATGCAAGTCCAACTCTCGGTATTCCCGTTGGTATTATCGCACCAGGTGATTCTGCTACGATTACGTTCCAATTTCTTGCAAACTCTATTCCACCGCAAGGAGCAATTATAAATCAAGCACTTACAAGTTACACGTATATTGTCGATCCGAGTCAACCTCCAGTTACAGCAACCTCCTCATCTAATACGGTTAGTACAGCTGTCGTTGATGCATCGCTGTCTGTAATTAAAAATACAGATTCTCTCGTACAATCTACTAACGGTACAATCACTTACACTGTAGTCGTTCAAAATAACGGGAATACAACTGCAAATACAGTTACTTTAACAGATTTGGTCCCAGAAGGAACTGCATTTATTCCGAATAGCGTAACCATTAATGACGTTTCAGCTCCAGGTGCCGATCCAAACGTAGGGATACCATTAAACTCCATAGCGCCTTCAGACATTATCACCATAACATTCCAAGTGATCGTTCAATCCATTCCAAGCGTGAATCCAATTTCTAATATAGCCCGTATTGCCTATACTTTTATCGCCGATCCAACCGCTCCTATCATCTCTCGAACAATAACGTCTAATCCAGCAGTCACACAAATTTCGGATGCGAATGTTCTTTCATTAAAAGCAGTCAATGCACAACAAGCAACAACAGGTGATATTTTGACTTATACGATAACGCTAGAGAATACCGGAAATATTCCTGCTTCAAATCTTATATTTTCAGATACTCTTCCAGAAGGGACTACATTCGTAGACAATAGTTTTACACTTAACGGAACAGCTATACTTGGTGCCAATCCAAATGCAGGTGTTACTTTGCCTAACCTAGCAGCAAACGCTACTCACCTTATTTCGTTCCAAATTCTTATTAACGATCCATTCTCGCAACAATCGATTACAAATCAATCTAATACAACATATACAATTCAACTAGATCCAGGGAAACCGCCTATTACGGAAACATCTACTAGTAATATCGTCATTACAAATTTCGTGCAAGCACAATTAACAATTACAAAAACATCCAATCCAACAACTGTAGATATTGGTGGAACGATCCTTTATATTTCTGAAGTGAAAAATATCGGCAATGTTGACGCAATAAATATTATTTTTACAGATTCGATTCCAGCTGGGACTACATTCGTTCCCGACAGTGTCACAATTAACGGTGTACTTCAGCCTGATACAAATCCAGAAAACGGAATATCAATTGGAACGATCCCATCAAATAGTTCCAAAACAATACTATTTCAAGTACAAACAAACAATCCACCTACTGAAACCGAAATTGTAAATCAATCTTCAGCAACGTACCAATATGTAAGCATTCCTACAGCTCCCCCAGTGAATCGCTCTGCAACCTCTAATATCGTTACAACATCACTTCAAAATGCAAATATTATTTCTGTTAAGCAGGCAGATGTTACTTTCGTATCCATCGGGCAAAATATTACCTACACAAATACACTACAAAATATAGGAACTGTTCCGGCTAACAATACATTGTTCATTGACAATATTCCAGAAGGTACGATATTCATTGAAGATAGCTTATCAATAAATAATGTCATTCAGCCTGGTGCGAACCCTGAAAATGGAATAACTCTTGGCACGATACAACCAGATGAAACAGTCACTATTTCATTCCAAGTACAACTTACAAGTATACCTCCTGGCAATACAGTCATTAACATTTCAGACACTTCGTATGAATACCAAATTGAGCCTAGTTCTCCAATTATTCAGCGTAGATCGTTATCAAATGCAGTAAATACTGAAATCCGTACAGCAAATATTAGTGCAATTAAATCCGCTAACAGATCTATTACACGCATCGGTCAAATCATCACATATACAGTCGCAGTTACAAACGCTGGTACAGTACCTATTACAAATACTCTCCTAATTGACGCAATTGCTGCTGGCACCACATTCATTCCAAATAGCATTCTTGTAGATGGCATACCAAGACCTAACGAAAATCCAATTACTGGAATCACTCTTAATATTATCCTTCCAAACAATACAATTATCGTTACATTCCAAGTAAATGTAGTCTCTATACCTCCTCAAAATAACATTAATAATATCGCCGTCATCCACTATGAGTATCAGCCAGACCCAAGCTTACCACCAATTTCAGAAACGACATCTTCCAATACTACAAATATACAATTTATTGATGCTATTCTTATCGCTACAAAATCTGCTAATACAATATTAGCTAATATTGATGAAACTATTGAATATACAGTACTCATTCAAAATAACGGATCCACTACAACTAACTCCATCTTTTTTACAGATACGATAGAAGATGGAACAGTTTTTATTCCAGGAAGTGTAATAGTTAACAACACGGTACTTCCTGCAGCAGATCCAAATATCGGTTTTTCTATTCCTAATATTGCGTCAAGTCAAGCGACTACAATAACGTTCCAAGTTTCCGTTACGAATTTACCTGCTGTAAACCCAACACCTAATACTGCAAACATCGTCTACGACTTTATTTTCAACCCTGATTTTGCACCAATTCAAAAATCGACTACTTCCAACACTACTTTCGTTCAAATTAATGATGCTGATATCATTTCACTTAAAACTGTTGATTTGACTTCTGTAACAATTGGTGACATTTTAACTTATACAACAACTTTAACGAATACAGGGAATACAGATGCCACTGCTGTTGTATTTACAGACAATATTCCTGGTGGAACTACCTTTATTGACGGTAGCGTTTTAGTAAATAACATTCCGCAGCTTAACGCCAATCCAAGTACCGGTATACTTGTAGGAACGATTGCTCCTAACATTTCTATCCCAGTCACATTTTCTGTTACCGTCATAGCGCTTCCAGCTAGCGGCCATGTTCAAAATCAATCAACTTCTCGTTATACGATAAATGGAGAAGAACAAATATCGACTAGTAATATTACCTTCACTGAAGTTATTTCTGCTAATGTAATTGCGACAAAAACAACACCTATTCAATACGGTGACCTACAAACGATTATCCCTTACACAATTTCCATCACAAACAACGGAAATATACAAGTAGAAAACATTATCGTTACAGATATCATCCCAGCAAATACGAGCTTTATAGAGAACAGTGTTATTGCGAATGGCAACGCTCGTCCAAATGACAATCCACTTAGCGGGATACCAATTGATAACATTCCGCCTAATACAATAGCAACTATTCTATTCCAAGTACGGGTTACTTCGATTCCGCAAACAAATCCAATCTCTAACACGAGTACAATTGAATACCAATACACGTTACCAGATCTACCACCTATTACCGAAACTATTATTTCATCAGCTGCCGTAACAGAAATTAATCACGCGACTTTAAATAGTAATAAATCTGTAGACCTGGCATTTGCAACTGTCGGTGATACGTTAACGTATACGATTACACTCAATCAAACTGGTAATGTTGCAGCAAATGATGTAGTCATTCAAGATATGATTCCTCAAGGTACTACGTTTATAGAAAATAGCGTGATTGTAAACGGAAAAACGCTTCCGGGAGTTAATCCAGTAAGTGGTATACCAATTGGTACTATAATTGTTGGTGGAGACGCTATTACTTCATTCCAAGTAACTGTGACTTCTATTCCAATACAAAATGAACTCACCAACCAAGCAATCACTACTTTTAACTATATAGTCAATCCAAATAACATACCTGTTACAAATACGACTACAACAAATACTGTCACAACAACTGTCCAAAATGATAATGTCATTGCGATAAAAGCTGTTGATTTCACGAGTGCCTTACCTGGTCAAACTTTAACGTACACCATTACGATTACTAATAGTGGTAATATCACTATTGAAGATCTTCTTCTAATAGACACGGCACCAGTAGATACGACATTCGTTATTGGTAGTGTTACGATTAACGGAATCAATCAACCTAATGAAAATCCTGAAAATGGTATTACGTTAGGAACTCTTGCTCCTAGTGAATCTGTTATTATTACGTTCCAAATAACAATATCTTCTTCTACTCTTCAACCTACAATTAATAATGATGCTTCTGTTTCCTATACCGTCATCATTGATCCAACAAAACCACCTATTACAATTACAAAACAAACAAATATCGTTACAACGACAGTCATTGATCCGATGGTTCGTATTGAAAAAACAGCTGACAAATCTATTGTCGTTATTGGAGATATAATTACATTCACATTAGCAGTATTTAACCACTCCCCAATTCCGACAATCAATACTTCTGTTATAGACACAATTCCGGCTGGTACAACATTTATAGAAAATAGCGTAACAATTAACGGTATTCTGGTACCAACTGTCCGTCCAGACACTGGTATGAATATCGGCGCTTTACCTGCTGGCTCAGTAGCAACGATAACATTTCAAGTGCTCGTAACTTCTATTCCTTCAAAAAATACAATTATAAATTCTGCAACAGTTACAGCCGCTTTCCAATTGACACCACAGGATCCGATTATTACTTTCGTTGTTAATTCGAATATTGTTCGTATACCAGTTCAATTTGTAACTGCGACAGTCACGAAAAACGCTTCCGTCAGCTCAGCTTATTTAAATCAATATTTTGATTACACGGTGCGTATTACGAATACTTCCGAGATTTCACTCTTAAATATTTCTTTACAGGATACTATTCCAGTAGGTTTACAATTTATGAGCGGCACCGTCTCCATTAACGGAGAACGCTCTCCACTAGCGAATCCGAATATCGGTTTCCTAGTTGCTACTAATTTAGAACCAAGCGAAACAATTATCGTGTTATTCACCGTACAAGTGATAAGTCCACCTGTTACTAATGAGTTTAAAAATACGGCTAATATTTCGTTACAACTTCAAGCCTCACCTACCGATCCACCAATTACAGTAACCGTTACAAGTAACGAAAACATCGTCACCTTTGTTCCAGAAAATCCGGATAAAACACTTCCAAATTTCAATTGCTTCTTTGACGGTGAACGCTTCATACGGATTACTCCTCGAAATGTAGGCAATTACCTTTGGACTTGGATTTGGTGGAATTAATTGAAACAAAAAAGAGATTGTGATTTGGTTTCAACCAAATTACAATCTCTTTTTCATTACTTTTATCGTGCTACATTATAACCCGGCCAATGATATACGATTAAGCGTCATCTAAAGTTATATTGTAAATAAAACAAAAATATCCATATTCCGAATCAATTCTCTTCCATACAAATAAGATATTTGCTATTACACTACAATTAACAAATTAAAAGAAACGTAGTAAACAAAATCACACTAATCCTATTAACTAATATTTAAATATTCAATATTGAAACACTTATATCAGCCTTCTTATTCCGTACAGAACATTACCAAATACACAATCCATCAAAATATTCAATATTATTTATACGATATTCACTAAAAAATAATAATTCTAACCTAATAAATTACATACCTTTTACAAAAACAAAATAATATTTGCACCAAAAAATTTCAAATTTAATAATGTGTCACTCAAAATGTATACAATGAAATACTTCGTGTATACCCAATCTTTTCTTGTCCCTCACACCCAGAACTCTAAACCATATTGAATATGCAACTTAAATTTTAACTTAACATAACTTTACTACATATATATTTATTAATTCACTTTCATAATCATTATCCTTTTTTAATAAACATTTTATTCATTGTCTCTACTGGCTATAATGAGTAAATTTTTTATAGGTGGGAAGGTATATGTCCAATAAAGATAAAAAATTTAAAAACCCATTGAATTTTGATGATATTATATCAGCCATTTCCTACGACCCTAGTGTCATAGGACCTACATTCCCAAACACTACAATAGTATCACCTACCGGTATTACCGGACCTACCGGTAGCACTGGCTCTACTGGAGCTACCGGCGACACTGGAGCTACCGGCGACACTGGACCTACTGGCAACACCGGACCTACTGGCAACACCGGACCTACTGGCGATACTGGAGCTACCGGCGACACTGGACCTACTGGCAACACCGGACCTACTGGTATCACTGGATCTACCGGCGACACTGGACCTACTGGCAACACCGGACCTGCTGGTATCACTGGATCTACCGGCGACACTGGACCTACTGGCGCTACCGGACCTTCCGGAGCTACTGGCAACACCGGACCTACTGGAGTTACTGGACCTTCCGGAGCTACCGGCAACACTGGCTCTACTGGAGTTACTGGGACTACTGGACCTACTGGGATCACCGGACCTACTGGGATCACTGGAGCTACCGGCAACACTGGACCTACTGGGAACACCGGACCTACGGGCGACACTGGCTCTACTGGATCTACTGGACCTACCGGGAACACTGGACCTACTGGAGTTACTGGGACTACTGGACCTACTGGTATCACTGGAGCTACCGGCGACACTGGGACTACTGGACCTACTGGTATCACCGGACCTACTGGGATCACTGGAGCTACCGGCGACACTGGACCTACTGGCAACACTGGCTCTACCGGCGACACTGGCTCTACTGGAGTTACTGGGACTACTGGCGCTACCGGACCTACCGGAGCTACTGGTAACACCGGCAACACTGGACCTACTGGCAACACCGGACCTACTGGTATCACTGGAGCTACTGGAGCTACTGGACCTACTGGGAACACTGGCTCTACCGGCGACTCTGGACCTACTGGCAACACTGGCTCTACCGGCGACTCTGGACCTACCGGAAACACTGGTATCACCGGACCTACTGGCGCTACCGGCAACACTGGCTCTACTGGATCTACTGGACCTACCGGGAACACTGGACCTACTGGAGTTACTGGGACTACTGGTATCACTGGACCTACCGGAAACACCGGACCTACCGGAAACACCGGAGCTACCGGCAACACTGGCTCTACTGGCAACACCGGACCTACTGGTATCACTGGAGCTACCGGCGACACTGGACCTACTGGTATCACCGGACCTACTGGTATCACTGGAGCTACCGGCGACACTGGACCTACTGGCAACACCGGACCTACTGGTATCACTGGACCTACCGGCGACACTGGACCTACTGGCAACACCGGACCTACTGGCAACACCGGACCTACTGGGAACACTGGCTCTACCGGCGACACTGGACCTACTGGCAACACCGGACCTGCTGGGAACACTGGAGCTATTGGTAACACCGGACCTACTGGTATCACTGGACCTACCGGCGACACTGGACCTACTGGCAACACCGGACCTACCGGAGCTACCGGCAACACTGGCTCTACTGGAGTTACTGGACCTACTGGATCTACTGGACCTACCGGGAACACTGGACCTACTGGAGTTACTGGGACTACTGGACCTACTGGTATCACTGGACCTACCGGAAACACCGGACCTACCGGAAACACCGGACCTACCGGAAACACCGGACCTACTGGAGTTACTGGGACTACTGGACCTTCCGGAGCTACCGGCAACACCGGACCTACTGGCAACACCGGACCTACTGGCGATACTGGAGCTACCGGCGACACTGGACCTACTGGCAACACCGGACCTACTGGGATCACTGGAGCTACCGGCGACACTGGACCTACTGGCAACACCGGACCTACCGGAGCTACCGGCAACACTGGACCTACTGGCAACACCGGACCTACGGGCGACACTGGCTCTACTGGATCTACTGGACCTACCGGAAACACTGGACCTACTGGAGTTACTGGGACTACTGGACCTTCCGGAAACACCGGACCTACTGGAGTTACTGGGACTACTGGACCTACGGGTATCACCGGACCTACGGGTATCACCGGACCTACGGGTATCACCGGACCTACGGGTATCACTGGAGCTACCGGCGACACTGGACCTACTGGCAACACCGGACCTACTGGGAACACCGGACCTACTGGGAACACCGGACCTACTGGCGATACTGGATCTACCGGCGACACTGGACCTACTGGCAACACCGGACCTGCTGGGAACACTGGAGCTATTGGTAACACCGGACCTACTGGCAACACTGGCTCTACCGGCGACACTGGACCTACTGGCTCTACTGGAGTTACTGGGACTACTGGACCTACTGGCAACACTGGAGCTACCGGCGACACTGGAGCTACCGGCGACACTGGCTCTACTGGACCTACCGGCAACACTGGCTCTACTGGACCTACTGGACCTACTGGCAACACTGGAGCTACCGGCGACACTGGCTCTACTGGACCTACCGGCAACACTGGCTCTACTGGAGTTACTGGGACTACTGGACCTACTGGGAACACCGGACCTACGGGCGACACTGGCTCTACTGGAGTTACTGGGACTACTGGACCTACTGGGAACACCGGACCTACGGGCGACACTGGCTCTACTGGACCTACTGGAGTTACTGGGACTACTGGACCTACCGGCAACACTGGACCTACTGGCGCTACCGGACCTACCGGAGCTACTGGGAACACCGGCAACACTGGACCTACTGGAGTTACTGGGACTACTGGACCTACTGGTATCACTGGACCTACCGGCGACACTGGACCTACTGGCAACACCGGACCTACTGGCAACACCGGACCTACTGGCGATACTGGAGCTACCGGCGACACTGGACCTACTGGCAACACCGGACCTACTGGCAACACCGGACCTACTGGCAACACCGGACCTACTGGCGATACTGGAGCTACCGGCGACACTGGACCTACTGGCAACACCGGACCTACTGGTATCACTGGAGCTACCGGCGACACTGGACCTACTGGTATCACCGGACCTACTGGTATCACTGGAGCTACCGGCGACACTGGACCTACTGGCAACACCGGACCTACTGGAGCTACCGGCAACACTGGCTCTACTGGAGTTACTGGGACTACTGGACCTTCCGGGAACACTGGAGCTACCGGCGACACTGGACCTACTGGCAACACCGGACCTACTGGAGCTACCGGCAACACTGGCTCTACTGGAGTTACTGGGACTACTGGACCTTCCGGGAACACTGGAGCTACCGGCGACACGGGACCTACTGGCAACACCGGACCTACTGGAGCTACCGGCGACACTGGACCTACTGGTATCACTGGACCTACGGGCGACACTGGCTCTACTGGAGTTACTGGGACTACTGGACCTTCCGGAAACACCGGACCTACTGGAGCTACTGGACCTACTGGAGTTACTGGGACTACTGGACCTTCCGGAAACACCGGACCTACTGGATCTACTGGACCTACCGGGAACACTGGACCTACTGGAGTTACTGGGACTACTGGACCTACTGGTATCACCGGACCTACTGGTATCACTGGACCTACGGGCGACACTGGCTCTACTGGAGTTACTGGGACTACTGGACCTTCCGGAAACACCGGACCTACTGGAGCTACTGGACCTACCGGGAACACTGGACCTACTGGAGTTACTGGGACTACTGGACCTTCCGGAAACACCGGACCTACTGGAGCTACTGGGATTACTGGACCTACGGGAGCTACTGGACCTTCCGGCAGCACTGGACCCACTGGTAGAACGGGGACTACTGGCAACACCGGACCTACCGGCAGCACTGGACCTACCGGCAGCACTGGACCTACGGGGACGCTAGCACAAGCTTATGCAAGTTTAACATTGGGAGTTAATCAAACAGTAGCAGCAAACGGAAAAGTTAATTTTTCTGGTGGTGGCACTAATCTTAATGGAATTACTTTTAATGGTTCGGATACACTTACTATTCAACAAAATGGAGATTATATGATAACTCTAAATGTATCCCCAGCACTAGGTTCTGTTACCCCAGCAGCATTTGGGGTTGGTTTAAATAATAATCCTACTCCTAGTACAAATATGGTATCTAACGTATCTGGTGGGATGATTTCATCAACTACCATCATTTCATTAACTGCTGGCACTACTCTTTCTTTATTTAATAATTCTGGTGTAGCTGTTTCTTTAAATAACGGTGCAGGTGGAGCAGCTGGAGGTGGCGTGGCAAGGGTCACTGTCATAAGGGTTGATTAGAAATAACACAGATTTAACGTTTACCTTTTTAAGCATTAAAAATATCACCTTAAAACTTAATAAATACAAGAAAGTTTATCAAGAGATTAACTGTCATGAATTCCAATGTATATGAGTTAGACAATCGTGCCCATGAAAGCTTCATGTTATTCTAAACGATTCACACTTAGGCCTATCAAAATTCAAACTTTTTAGCTATAAAAACAATCTTCTCCTAGTAAAAGTTTTAAAATTATATAACGTGTCTAATTACAGTAGACATGAAAAATACCACCTGAATTTACAAACTACAAATGCAAATTCAACTGGAGGTATTTTTTTGAATTCATTCTGTTTTAAGGTTCAATAGTTTTTCGTTCAATTGTTTCCTACACCATATGCTACATGTCGTTTCTCAATTCGTTCCTCAATTTCTTTCATATTTTCTTTATTACTTAATAGTAATTGTTTATTTTCTATTAATAATTGTTTAAAGGATTTTCTTACTTTTTTTCTCATTTTCATTGTCCTCCTTGGGGGATGGTTTATATAAAAGATAAGTATTTATCTGTTTGTCTTATAATAATTGATTGTTGTGAATTCCATTTGAACTTTACATGAAAATTACGTTTATTTTCTGACAACTTTGTGAACAAAAAAGGAAGACCGATTCATTTTACTTTTAACCGGTCTTCCTAGTACTTATAGCATATTGATTAATATTTCAGGTCTTCCCCAATTCATTTCTTCACAAACGAATCGTAATTTTTCTTCATCTATTGTGTGTAATCCTTCTTCTAGTGAACATGAAATAGGAACTTCACAATGAATTTGCGCTAATTGTAATGAAATATTTAAATTCTCTAAATCACTTTCGATCTTCGTACGTTGCGCTTTCGTTAATGCTGCCACATTTTCTAGTACAGTTGCTACTGTACCATGTTCTTGAATAAGCTTATACGCTGTTTTTTCACCGATACCTTTTACACCTGGGTAATTATCGCTCGTATCTCCCATGAAAGCTTTCGCATGCACGATTTGCCACGGTTCTACACCTTTTTCTTCCATAATTTTCTCCGGTGTGTAATACTCGTAATTTCCAATTCCTTTGCGCAGAAGCATAACTGTAACGTTCTTATCAACAAGTTGAAGTAAATCCGTATCACCTGTTAAAATATAAACTTCCGCTTCATTGCAGTATTGTTTTGCTAGTGTACCGATACAATCATCCGCTTCATACCCTTTCATGCCGATAACTGGAACAGATAATTTTACAGTCATTTCTTGCACTAGATCAAATTGCGGAATTAATTCTTCAGGTGGCGCTGCACGATTCGCTTTATAATTTGAGAACGACTCTGTTCTAAATGTTGTACTTCCCATATCCCAGCATGTTACGATGTGTGTCGGTTCAATTGCTTGCATTGCCGTTAATAAATGTTTCATATAACCATGAATCCCGTTTGTAGGGGTACCATCTTGTCGTTTCATAAACTGCCCGTAGACACTTGTTGCATAAAAAGCACGAAATAATAGTGCCATACCATCAACTAATAATACTTTTTTCATAATTCCTCTCCTACCCAAAAAAATAATAACCCCACGTCATCACGTAAGGTTATATAAATAGATTACCATTCTACGTTTTTCAACTTTGTCTATTATACATTGTTTTTGTATATTTAGCATCATTTACACATTAAGACGTTTTACTACAACAAGTATGAAGAATCCCTGTATACGTATTTTTCCCAGTTGAAACTACTACAGCTTTTGCATTTCCACTAACAATATACGTCCCTTTGAAACATACATTTTCAAGTTCAAGTGGATTATAGTCTTTCATTCTTTTCAAAGGAATAAATCGTTTGCGTTCAAGATGATAGCAACTTTCAAATTTCTCAACACTTGCATCGTTTCCTGTTAGCACAGATTCATTTACTAATAGATCATTTGCATAAATGATACGTACATCTGCTGGTACTGTATCACCTTCTGAAAGGAAAATCATATCTCCTGGAACAAGCTCTTGTACTGGCAAATCCATCATTTTTAATTCACCGTTTAAACCTGTTACACTAGAACATTCTACTCGAGACACAGTAATCTTCTCACATTGTAATCCATCTCTCACATGTTGTTTTGAAAAACCTGGGATCATTCCACCTAGCTTCATCATCACTTCTGCAATACGAGCTCTTTTTGAAGTTAATTCATTTCGGCCGTATACTTGAATACGTTTTTGTGCCTCTTTCATAGACAATCCATCTCTTGTTGTTTTAAAATACGCAAATACAGATTTTACATCTCTCGTTGCGATTTCAATTAATAAATCTTTATTTTTTTGAAGCATCGTTTGTTCTTTCATTGATTTTTTGCTTAATTTATATGACGTGTTACCCACAGTTTTGTTTGCATATAACATATTATCGTCTCCTCCTTTACAACGTAGGAAGAAACGCTTTGTTTCTCAATTTATCCACTTTACGGTGAAAGTGTCTAGCGCCTAAACATACATATAAACGCTACATGATGATAAATATAGAGGGAGGAACAAGTCGTTTCCTGCCTACATCATATATTTTTGATTTGAAGTATATGGGTAACGGAACCGAGTCAGAATTTGACATGCTCCTCACCTCCTCGTTTTATTTTATAGTTTATACTATGAAATTACTCATAGCTTTGTAACAAAAAGACCCTTACTCCGAAAAGAGTAAAGGCCATGACATACACAAATAAACGATTCCTAATACAATTAGAAATCTACGGACCTCTCCCTCGCCGAGTTTTAGCACTGTATAGCATAGGTACATTACCAGCTACGTTAAGAAAAACCTTAATTCGATCATTCCTGTTGACCCATTGGCGTCTCTCGACATTTTTGGGCAGTAGCATTTCTCTATACAGGAGCCTCACCTAACAGAGACTTATTTTTATTACATAGAAAATGTTACTCTTATTTAAAATAGATGTCAACACCTTGAATGGAATCTTTTCCTTATTACAACAACTCCCTCTCATATACATACTAGTTCTCTTTCTACGTATCAAATGAATGAAGCACATATTTTAAAATTAGTAAAAATAAAAACCTTACGTTTAAACGTAAAGTTTTTAATAAGTTATACAACCAGCAATTACAATCCCAATTGAAAGCGATAAAAACATAAGAAAAAGACCGACCGCTTGATTATCTTCTTCAAGACTTTTATTTATATTAAAGCGTGGTGTAAGCCACTCAGCTAAATAAAAGACGATAATTTGAGCCAAAATCCCAACCGCTCCCCACGAAACCATATCAAGAAGTGAAATGGAATTAGCTGCTGTTGAATATAAAACAATAGCTAACCCAAGTAATCGCCCTCCAAGTACATAGCTTACTGCCTTATTCCCTTGGGCCATTAACTTAAATTCTTTTACTTTCGTTGTCACTTCCATCAGGAAAAGACCTATGCATAAAAGACCAAGTGTTACTGCTAAATATAATAAAAAATTAATCATATACTTCCTCCTTGTTTATACCTACTGGTAAATAGTACGATTCATTCCCCGTAATTTTTTCACCAGCACGAATACCGATACTACTTGCTTTTCCTGCAATTAAAAACGAACCAAACACATACGACAGTTTCTCCATCCCTTTCTCTGTTTCCAAAGTTACGACTGGAAGTTCTGTATACTTTTGAAATATCGGCAGTGACGCTTTATACGTTTGGTGTGCATTTTGAATCATAATATTTTCGTCCTTATCACGAATGGTAATCGTGTCTCCCTCTCTACCAAATGAAGGTTTTCGAACGAAAGAACCTTTTCCTAAAAATAAATCTGGTTCTAAATATGTAGGTAACATATATTCTTTAATCCACTGTCGTTCCTCATTTGTATAAAAGACCTCTTCTTCTGCTAATCCCCAAATAAGACATTGAACTGATTTAGGCTGAAGTAAAAATGCTGACAAAGGATTTATAATAAAAAGCTTTCCGGCTTTTACGAGTTGTAACAACTCCACACCTACCAAATCCCCTGTTTCAGGATCTTGATCCTCAATTAAATCTTCTATCGGATATGTTTGACGATATAAAACATCAATTTGCACTCCATCCCTATCCACTAAAGAATCTTTTGTAATTCTAAGTTCTGACATTGGCACGACTTTATTTTCAACACGGCATAACTGACTTAAATACATAGTCGTATTCCAATCCTCAATATGCTCATGATGCGCTGTAAAAACAACATTTGGGTTGTCTATTCCCTTTGTCGCTTCCATTACAGCTTTTGTAACACCAGAGGATAGCAATCGCTCTTGGCCTAAGTTTGGATCATCATAACCTAGCTTTTTACAAACTTCCCCATTCATTTGAAAGCATTCCATAATAAAGGTAGGTGTATCACTATTAAACTCAAGCATTTTAATTTGGTTATCGCCTGTTAAAACGAAATCAAATCGTGAAATAACAGATTCAGGATATAATCCTTTCATTCTAATGAACGATAAGCTTGCGGGGGGAAATCCAAGTTCAAGAAGCTGTTCGTCACTTAAATTACGCAAAAGTCTAGCAGTCTTAAAAAATATTTTCCCCATTCGTTCAGTTGCAACTTGTAATTGTTTCATAGTCTCATTTGTTATAGGAAAAACATGAAACAAACTATACTCACATTCATATAAATCCGACCAGAAATCCTGATATTTTGAATAAAACTCTTTTCGATCCCTTATGTATTGCGACATATGTTAGCCCCCAAATCCTCCCTTTGAACCGCTTCCAATTCCACCTTTAAATTCCGCAGACGATTGATAAGATTTAAACGCCGATGAATTTTTGAAAGTGGATTTATTTTGATAGTATCTCCCGCCATAGAAATAATGCCCACGATATCCTGAACTACTATCATCACACTGCCATACCCCAATTTCATCATCCCAATCCCAATCTGCACAACTTTTATCATTCGGTTTTGGGGGAAGATCTTGTGCGCAGCCAAATAAGGTGCCAGTCATTAAAGACGTTACGACACCACCTACTAACCATTTCGTTTTTGTCACCTTCGCACTCCCCTTTTTAAATTCTATTCCTATTATATAGGATGGCATGATAAAGTAGAAGAAAAAGGAAGAAGAGTGATGAAATGCGCTTAGAATACCGACTTAATGATGAAACGAAAGGGTATCCAGCTTTATGGAACTATGCAAATATTTCTAATTCTGAAACCATTGCACGCATGACTTGTGAATATTTTATAAAAGATAAAAATACATATGTTGTCACTGCAACCTCAGTAGATCCAGACGGAACAGCAGTTATATATATTCAACAAGAAACTTTCTCTAACGATCCTTCAGATCCTACTTACTTCCACATCGGTTTTGAAATTAGAGAGCTAAAGGATACAAGTTCAAACTTGATTGAAAGTAAAGATGTATGGAACTATGAAGAAATCTTGCCATATCTGCATTCAGATATTATATATATTCAACAAGACGGCATGCATATGGAATTTACTTTAGATTCAAGAGAAATTGATGAAGACAGAAAATGCTATATTTATTACGGAAACTTCACAGGTGAATCAAGATAACATGGATATATGTATACAACAAAAAAACCTTACGTATAAAACGTAAGGTTTTTATATAGCCCCACATATGCCGTTCTCTCTAGATGTCCATAAACCTGCTCTCACAGGTGGATGCTCTCACAAATGTTTGTAACTTCCTTCTTAAAAAGATGGCATGTTAGCTACATTTAAATATTGAACTTCCATATTAAACTTATTGGTTTAAGACATGCATAAGCTACGTACACCGTAGGAATTTTATATAATGTTAGTTGAAATAAGACCCCCGCACGTGCCGCTCCTCGTAAATGTCCAAAAACCCGCTACTCGCAGGTGGATGCCCTCACAGTTACCGTACATCTTCCTCCACAAGGAAGGCTTGATGATGGTCACTAAATATTGAGCTTCCGTATAACTAACATCGGTTTTAGACATAAATAAGTTACGTACACCGCAGGATGTATTATTTACTTGTCGTTATATTATCACATTGTTTCCAATGTGTAAAATACAAAGTTTTTCGAGCAATCTCTTGCTTGTGACCTTATTTTAATACAAATTATTTTTGCATGCAAGTGATTAATCTTCTTCTTTTGCAATTTGATTTTCTGGATAAGAAATCCAATCACTCCAGCTACCTGCATACAATTTAACATTTTGGAATCCAGCTAATTTCAATGCAACGATATTTGGACATGCTGTAACGCCAGAACCACAATATACAATTGTTTCCTTATCTTTCGAAAGGTTTTGGAATCGTTCTTGTTGCTGAGCTTCATTCTTAAATTGTCCTGATTGCAGCATTCCATCCTTCCAAAAATAATTTACTGCTGTTGGAATGTGTCCTGCTTTCGGATCAACAAGTTCCTCTACACCAGCATAACGTTTTGGCTCTCTAGAATCAATTAACGTAACATCTGCACCTGCATAGATATTCTCTCTCACCGTTTCCATCGTTACAAGCATATGATTTTGTACATTTGCTTTGAATGCTTTTCGTTTAGCAACAGAAATTTCTGTTGTTACCGGTAGTCCATTCTCTTTCCATGCTGGAAATCCACCATCTAATATATATACTTTCTCATGTCCTACATAGTTTAATAACCACCAAAGACGAGAAGCATTTGCACCCGCTTCACTGTCATATGCAATCACTGTCGTATGTTCATCAATACCAGCTCGCGACAGCTTGTCTGCAAACTCCTCAATATTTGGTAACGGGTGGCGACCACCATGTTCTGTTATAGGACTTGATAAATCTACATTCAAATCAAAATATAATGCATGAGGAATATGTTCCTCCTCATACTTTTCTCTACCCCAATTAGGATTCGCTAAATCAAAACGACAATCGATTATACGGACGTTCTCATCTTCTATATGCTCACGTAACCATTCGACTGTAACTAACATCTTTAACGACCTTCTTTCTCTTTCAAACGACTTACATACTCCATAACCATTTCTTTTGTAACATATTTACGCTCTAGTGTAACACCATTTTTTGCAAGAGCATTAATTTGCTTCGTTACAACATTAATGACATCAACCGAAAATTCTTTCCCATTTGACGCAAGAGATACGGCTGCTTCAATAGCTGCTTCACGCTGCGCATCTAATTGTAAACATGCTTTTACACTTTCATTTTGTTTACGAGAATGTGCTGTAATTGCTTTATGTACTTCCATCTTCTCTTCCCCCTAAATAAGTTATACGTTCTAATTCAATTCCATTGCAAGCCGAATCATATCACGGCATACAATCCCATTTTCAATAATCTCTTCTTCATAATGCTTCGAAAAGTAATCAAAATCAATAGAAAAAATACGAAATCCACATTTTTGATAGAAAGCAAGTTGTGAAACACTTGAATTGCCTGTACCAACTTCAAGTTTTGACATACCATATCCTTTAGCAGTTTCTATAGCATGACTTAATAACTTCTTTCCAATCCCTTTTCCTTGCAAATGCTCTACAACCGCAATATTCATAATTTCCATCGTCTTCGGCCTTGTTTCCAAAATCACATATACACCGATTACATTATCTTCTTGCTTAGCTACGTATGTTACCCCTCTTTGTACATATGTAGCTACTTGCTGTTCACTCGGATCAGCAAGTAGTAATAAAGACTTCGGTATAGCTTCTTTTGAAATACGTTCTATTACAACAGTCATAAAAAATTCCCCCTTCTCTATTGTTCTAAACCCTCCTTGTCTACCATAAGTAATAGAAAGGAGGGATTCACCATGGACAACAATGAGAAAAAATGCAACGTCATCTCTATTGATGGAAAGAAGAAGAAGAGCGACACGTATTCCCATCCAAAATTAGTAGTCGAAAACAAAACATATGAATTTTCTTCATTCGTCTTATGCGGTGAAACACCAGACGGCAGACGACTCGTTCTTACTCATATGATTTCTACCGATGAATTTGCTGGATTTGTCAAATCTTTAGATACGGTATTACAAAAGAAAATCGAACGAATCTTTTTCTCATAACGACTACATCACATACATTTCTTTTTCAATCTCTACTAATTGCTTTTGCAATTGTTCTTTACTTTGTTCATATAGTGATACATCAATCGTTTCAGCCAATGCAAATAATACACTTTCATAATAATTCATCACATCTTGCTGCATCACTTTTTGGAATAAGTTCCATTTCAAATCCCACTCTTGCTTATAATGATGAACAAATAAATCTTTTTCATCAGCTACATAGTTTGATACGAGAGGTTCTAATACAGATTTAGCGTCTTCTTGCATAAAGGCTTTGTCATTCTTTTCAAAAAAGCTTTTCTCATTTTTAAAGTGTGCCAATGCTTTTTTGAAATCTTTTATTTCAACTGAAGGGAACGGTTCTTTATGTGTAATATCTTTATATTCATATTCCACTGTTCCATTCATAGAAATTGATTCATTTTCTACTTTACAGTTCACCACAATTTCATTCTTTGCACGCTTCATCGCTTCATCTATCCATCTTTCAAGGCGTAATGATGTCGCACGCATTTCTTGTAATAAATCATGCTGAATAAATGCTACTAATTCCATAACACACTGCTGCAACTGCACTTTCACATTTCCATCCGTTCGAAGCGATGCTGGATTAATAAATTCAGTAAACACATCGTTATAACGTAGGAATAGACGTTGTTGCACGTAATAAAGCAATTCTTTCACTTCATTTTGCATCGCCTGTTCTTCAGCAAGCACACTATATGATGAAATAATATGAAGTAGTTGATCACGCTCTGCTTCATATTTTTTCGTTTGCTTCTCTTTCTCTTCATTCCCCTGCTTTGCACCATTTATCATATTTACTAACAGCTGATCTGCCCCTTGCAATGCACCATATAAAGCATGAACAGATACGAGCATTAAATCTCTCATCATAAAGGATGTAAATGATTCCTCGAACTTAGCAATCCCAGAGTTTTGTAAAATACCGTACTTCTCTTTCTCAATATTTTTTCCTTGTTTCTCTTCAAGCGCACATAAACTTGAAATTGCAAATAAACGTGGATTTCTAATACCGTATTGTAGTAGCTGGTCTGCGATATAACCTTTTACCATTTCAAGTTCTTCTTCAGACTCTGCTAAATCGGCCGCATTAATTAAGAAGAACATTTTATCAAGAGCAAAAGTATCCTTTACACGACCAAGCTGAATTAAAAATTCACGGTCAGCACGAGAGAACACGTGATTATAATACGTGACAAACAAAATAGCATCTGCGTTTTTAATATACTGGAACGCAACGTCTGTATGGCGGGCGTTAATAGAATCCGCTCCAGGTGTATCTACAAGCGCTACTCCTTGCCTTGTTAATGTACAATCATAATAAAGCTCCATGTACTCAACAAAACAAGATTTTTCTTCATTCGCTACATAATCAGAAAACTCTTCTAATGTAACTTGTACTTTCTCGCCTAAATGTGCAGAAACTGTATCATACCCTTTTTGTACTGCTCGTAAAAAGCTAAATGTTGTTTTTTGCTTCCCAGTTGGTGAAGGGTATTTCATAACTTTATCAATCTGTGCTAACGCTTCATCTAACGTAGTAATCTCATAATGAAACAGCTTATAAACAGCTTTCATATCTTCTAATAAGGCTTGCTTTGATTTAAATTGAACCATTACTGTTCCGTGTGGTTTTTCCTCTGTAACTGGCAAAATTTGATTAATCGTTGCCGTCGTCGGATTTGGTGACACTGGAAGTACTTTCTCACCAAGCAATGCATTGGCAAATGATGATTTCCCAGCACTAAAAGCTCCAAATAATGCTACTGTAAATTGTTTCGTTTCCACACGGCGCCTTTTTTCTATTACCTCTTGCTGTACATGTTTTAGCGCTGGCAATGGCTCTAATATCGTTTCAGCTTTCTTCACCTTCTCTAATATACGCTGAATATTTAAAGCTGCCGTTCCTTTTATCTCTTCCTCACGAGCCGCTACGTTATCATTTACAATTTCCTGCTCTTGTAGTGTGAATTTCTCACTAACAATTTGTTTTTTACTTTGCAATATCTCTTCTATTTGCAACCCTTCTGGTGTAGCAACACGATCATGCCAAACATTTTGTAAATAGCCTTCATATGCCTCCAAATTGTTACTGTATTGCAATTTCGTTTCTTTCGCCGTTTGCAACATCGTATATGTTTCAATCTCTTCTTCAATACGATCAACTGCTTCTTTTACCTTTTGCTTTAAAACGACTGCACTTTTATCAAAAATTTGCTGTGCTTTTGTAAAATAACGTTTCTTTAATTCATTCGCTACATCCGCTGCATAAAGAAGTAAGTAATCACCTGTGAAACCTGCACCTTGTTTAATTACTTCTGCCAACATTTCTGGTCCAAAAGCAATTTCTAAATCATATATGTCTTTCCCAATCTCTTCTGTAAACACCCCTTCTTCTTTTAAGAAGGCAACAATAAATTCTTTCACATGAAAATCAAGTTGCGTTTCGACAGTCTTTTGCAAAGCAGCATAAAAAGCATCTAAACGTCTCTGTTTTTCTTGCTCAGTCTTTCCTTTCGCAAATAGCAAACCAACTTTAAATTTTGTTAATTTCGTTTCTAAGTACGCATTTGCCAATTCTCTCATTTCAAATGGCATTAAATACGCGTTATCTAATATAGCTTGTAAGCCTTTTATAAATTCATTTCTCATTTGAGACTCTTTATTAGCCTCGCGATGTTTCATTTCCGTTAGCTCTTCTTTCTTTTCAACTATTTCCGAAATGGAAAGCGGTGATGCTAACTCTTCCTCATATTTCAAAAGAGCTTTTTCATTTTCAGAAAGAATAAACGAGAAATGTTCCCTCATTAAATATTCTGTTTCTCGCTCCATTCCATCTCTTACATACTGCTCTTTTTCTTTCATAATAGAAGTAATTAACGTTTCTAGGTTTTCAATTTCATTATGTGGATGGTTCATCATTCGTAATGATGTATAATAAACTCCATCTACTTCAATATCCCAGTTAGAGAATGATTGTTTTACACTATCTCTATAATCCGCAAACGATAATTCATTTTCTTTATGTTTATCTATTTGATTTACAACGAGATAAACCGTTTTATTACGTTGTTTCAATTCTTTAACAAATTGTAAATTCACTTCCGATTGGACGTGATTATAATCCATCATATAAAAAATTACGTCTGCTAGATGCAGCGTTGATTCTGTTGCTAGTTGATGGGCATCATCTGTTGAATCAATCCCTGGTGTATCAACTAACATAACACCTTCTGGAATTGGCGCATCATTTCGATAAATATGAACACCAATTACCTCATCGCCATCTTTACAAATTTGTTTTAATTCTTCTGCTGAATATGCACCGTCATATTCGTACTGCTCTCCAGATTTAATCGTTACAACAACACGATCAGACCCCTTTTCAATTTTAACGACGTTAGCGCTTGTCGGAATTGGACTTGTCGGTAACAACTGCGCTTTATATAGATGATTCATCATCGTTGATTTCCCTGCTGAGAAGTGACCGCAGAATGCTATCATAAGCTGCTCTCGTTTATATTTTTGAATTACTTCAAACAACTTTAAGCTATTCTCTGCATCGCCGTGTTTTTGCCACTCTTCATAAAAACAAACAAGTTTTTTCATACCGTTTGTCTGTACTATGTTTGTCATCCCCTTGTTCCCCTTTATCCAAGATGTATATACTTTTCCCCGCTATTTGCGAGCACATAATCAACAGGAGATACATCCCTCATGATTACCGTTTCACTTTACTATCATACTAAATTTTCAGCATATTCTCATTAAAAATAAAAAATCCCTTTCATTCTTTTTACAAATGAAAGGGATTTTATGTAATATCACTCATTTTGCCGTTCCTACTCCATTTAAAACATACTTTGCAATAACTGCATATACAGCGACTGTACCTGCTACTAATGCATATACCATACTCGTGCACCAACCTTTTTTTGATAATGATTATCACTTTTGAATACATTTTATCATTAAAGAGAATCATTATCAACACTTTTCATAAAGAAAGCCCCTTATAAGAAGGAGCTTTACTGCCTGTTTTGAAGAAGATTAAAACTTGTTGTGCACTCTTATTATATCTCATCTTACATAACTTAATAGTTAAAAAAAATGGAAATCCACCCTATACCCCCCATCTTACATTTTGTATAATAAAAGGGAATTACTTAACAAGGAGGAAAATAATGACACAAAATATTTCACAAGGCGAGAGGATACACTCGATCGATATTATTAGAGGAATAGCTGTACTTGGTATTTTTCTTGTGAACTGGCCTGTTATCGCCGGGATTGACTCACGTGATATTACAGGAGTTTACGAGGGGCTAGATAGCTATATCCGTCTATTTTACGATATGTTTATTCAAACAAAGTTTTATACTATCTTTTCGTTTTTATTCGGCCTAGGATTTTACATTTTTATGACTCGTGCTGAAGCGAAAACAGATCGACCAAAAACTTTATTTGTTCGTCGCTTACTTATTTTATTATTATTTGGTTTCTTACATTACGTTCTTTTATGGGACGGAGACATTTTACATACTTATGCAATTACCGGGTTTTTCTTATTTTTATTTTACAAAAGAAAGCCACGTACTATTTTAATATGGTCAATTGTACTATTAAGTTTCATGCAATTGTTCACATTATTAGGTTCTCTTGTCATGTTAATCGTGCCAGTAGAGGAGTTAGGCCTTTCCACAGCAATTATGCCGTTAGAAAACTGGGGCTTACAAATCACAGACCGATTCTATTCTTTCTACTCTGAAGCAATAAGTAATAGTCTTATTATGCTTCCTGAAACACTAGGATTGTTTTTACTCGGATTATATGCCGGTAAAAAAGATATTTTCCGCCGTGCGAAAGAATTAGATCCAAAACTAAAGAAATGGCAAATTATTATGTTTGTTTTAACATTACCGATGTGGTTTATTATGGTTTACTACTTTATGAACAATCAACTATACACACCATTTTCACTTATGGGTATTACGATGATAAGCGGAAAGACATTATTCATATTCTACATTTTCACGCTCATGCGTTTATTACAAAAAGAAAAATGGCAAAAGATATTACGTCCGTTCCAGTACGTTGGTCGAATGGCATTAACAAATTATATCTCGCATACAATTGTTACGTTGCTTGTATTCGGAATATTGTTCAAAAATGATTATCTTGCTCCATTATGGGTAGGACCACTATTTTGCATCGGTTTCTACACGCTGCAAATCTTTATTAGCCGCTGGTGGCTGTCACGTTACCAATACGGACCACTTGAGTATATATGGCGCCTTGGTACGTACGGAAAGATGATGCCACTTAAAAAGAAAAGCAAGGTCTCATAGTGAGACCTTGCTTTTTTATGCTTCTCTTACCGCACTTTGTATCGGAACTGGTTCATCCTTTACTTTCACTTTACGCTGCGGCACCATATTAAATACGATATTTAAAAGGACTGCTGACGCACTTCCTAGTACGATTCCGTTATCTGTTAAAATACGAATGCTTTCTGGAAGTTGTGAGAATAATGTAGGAACGACAGTAACTCCTAGTCCGATCCCAACAGAACATGCAACGATTAATAAATTTTCTTGTCTTCCAAAATCAACGCTACTTAACATTTTAATACCATATGCCATTACCATACCGAACATCGCTAACATCGCACCGCCAAGTACTGATTTCGGAATGATTGTTGTAATAGCTGCGATTTTTGGAATGAATCCAAGAACGATTAACATACCACCACACGTGTAAATAATCACGCGATTTCTTACTCCAGTTAATTGAACAAGCCCTACGTTTTGTGAGTATGTTGTATACGGAAAGGCGTTGAAAATACCACCTAACACCATCGCTAATCCTTCTGCACGATACCCTTTTGTTAATTCTTTTTCACCAATCTTTTTATTGCAAATATCAGATAATGCAAAGTAAACACCTGTCGCTTCTACAATCCCTACGCAAGCAACGAGAATCATCGTAATAATTGGCGTTAATTCAAACGTTGGTGTACCGAAATAAAATGGCTGAATACCATGGAACCAATCCGCTTCTCCAACCGCTTGCAAGCTTACTTTCCCCATAAATGCTGCAACGATTGTACCGAACAATAGACCTAGTAAAATAGAGATTGAACGAATAAATCCGTCAAAGAAACGATACATAATGATAATAAATAGTAACACACCAAATGCTAATGCTAAATTTTCAAGACTACCGAAATCCTTACTTCCTACTCCTCCAGCCATATCATTAATTGCTGCTGGAACAAGTGTAACTCCAATTACGGTAACGACAGATCCTGTTACAACAGGTGGAAACAGCTTTACAAGCTTTCCAAATAATTTCGCAAAAATAACAACGAATAACCCCGCAGCAATAATTGCTCCATAAATAGAGGATACGCCGTATTGTTTTCCGATTGCAATCATCGGCCCAACGGCTGTAAATGTACAACCTAGTACAACTGGGAGTCCAATACCGAAAAAGCGATTTGATAATGCTTGTAAAATTGTCGCAACGCCGCACATTAATAAATCAATTGAGACTAAATATGTTAACTCTTTTTGATTTAAACCAAGTCCGCCGCCCACAATAAGCGGAACGATAATTGCGCCAGCATACATAGCAAGCATATGCTGCATACCAAGCGATGCGATTTTAAATGGATGTTGCTTCATCGTTTATTTCACCTCCGCAGTTTCTTGCTGTACAAATGTAACTGCGTTATTATCAAGTGATGCAATTTCTGCTAGTGACTCAACACGAATTCCTTGTTCACGAAGCTTCTTTCCTCCATCTTGAAATGCTTTTTCAATAACAATACCAATTCCTGCAATACTTGCTCCAGCTTGCTCTACTAGGCTCATTAAACCTAAAGCAGCCTGACCGTTTGCTAAAAAGTCATCAATAATTAAAACGCGATCACTTTCATCAATATGATTTCGAGATAACGAAATTTCATTGGTTTCTTGTTTTGTAAATGAATATACGTTTGCAACATACATATTATCTTGTAACGTTAACGATTTACGCTTTCTAGCAAAGATTACTTTTACACCAAGCTCTAATGCAGCCATCACTGCTGGTGCAATACCTGAAGATTCAATCGTCACGATTTTTGTAATGTTCTCTTCTTTAAAACGTTTAGCAAATTCTTTTCCGATTTCTTGCATAAGTACTGGATCAATTTGGTGATTTAAAAATGCATCTACCTTTAATACATCACCAGATAAAACCTTTCCTTCGTTCAAAATCTTTTCTTGTAATACTTTCATGTTTGTTCCCCCTCTTATGCAATAAAAAAACTCCAAAAGCCGCCACCACTCGTTACAAGTGAGAGACGCGCTTTTGGAGTTTCGCAAAAAAGAATGCTAAACAAGCAAATATATTCGTCCTCACTCATAGTCAAAGTATTTACGGTACTTCGGTAGAAACTTGCAGGCCATATCCCCGCGATTATATGAGTGTAGCTAACTATTTATTTTATAGAAGGATTATAACGCACTTTTTATACTTTGAAAAGCTTTTATTCATAAAACACGTACAAATTTTATAAAAACATCATTTTCGTTCGAGTTTTGTAAACTCTTTCATTCCCAATTATAACTTCGTTAAAATGATTGGTCCATCTTCTGTAATCGCAATTGTATGCTCATATTGAGCTGATAATTTCCCGTCCATCGTTCTCGCGGTCCATCCATTTAAATCTACTTTCGAATATCGCATACCTACATTGACAATTGGCTCAATTGTAATTACCATTCCTTCTTGTAACTCAGGCCCTTGTCCTTGCTTCCCAAAATGAAAAATTGCTGGTTCTTCATGAATTTCTTTACCGATTCCATGTCCCGTAAAGTCTCTTGCGACAGAAAAACCTTCAGCAGCTACATAACTTTCAATCGCATAACCAATATCTCCTACATGATTACCGATTATCGCCTGCTCAATGCCTTTATACAAAGCATTCTCAGCTACTAGTAATAACTTTTCTGCTTCATCAGAAACTTTTCCAATTCTATACGTCCAAGCAGAATCTGAAAGACCACCATTTAAGTTTACTACCATGTCAATTGTTACAATATCACCCTCAGTCAAAGGAACATCGGCCGGAAATGCATGACACATTTCATCGTTTACAGATGCACATATCGCATATGGATATCCGTTGTACCCTTTCTGCTCAGACGTTGCACCATGTTTTTCTAAATACGCTTCAACAAACGTATTAATTTCTTTTGTTGTAATACCTGGTTTCATTATCTTCGCAATTTCTCTGTGACATGAAGCAAGTAATTTTCCAGATTCATGCATTAAATCTATTTCATTTTTCGTTTTAATTGTAATCATGCTGTCTCTCCTTACTAAACTTGCTATTTACCATTAAACTTCAATCATACACATCCTCTTCCAAAATTACAAAACTTCCAATTACAAATAGTAAGATTTATTTCTGCATAAAAAAACAGAAGGAGATTCTTCTGTTTTTTTAATCATTTTTACATATATAATTCATTTTCAAAAATTCAAAATAACTACCATTCGTCTTCTGTATAAACGTCCCAACTGCTTCAAACCCTGCCCTTTTATACACTTTAATCGCTCTTTTATTAAATGTAGCTACTGATAGTGTTATATACTTGCATCCATATTTTTCTTTACTAAAAGCTAGTATAGCATTTATGAACTGTAAACCAAATCCATTCCCAGTTATATTAGGTCTCATTCCAAGACCTATATCAACCGTTCCATCATTTATTTTACAAACAGTAAAATAACCAATGAGAGTGCCATTTTCCTTCACAGAAAATGTATAATCCCCTCTACTCTCATCTTGTAAAAATTCGGCTAAATCTTCTTCATCTGCCTCTATATCGTAAAAGGAATATTTCCCTTCATAATGCCAGTTGTATGCAATTTCTTCTGCTTCTTCTTGCGTCATTACTGTATAAGTATACTCCATTTTTCTATCCCCTTAAAAAAAGAGCTGCAAGTAAGCAGCCCTTTTTTATAACTCGTAAATCTCTCTATACTTCGCTTCTAAATAATCTGCTAAGTAATTTGCATTCAATCCTTCACCTGTTACATCTTCTAAAATTTCAAGTGGCTTTTTCGTTTTACCGTATTGGTGAATGTTTTCTGTTAACCATTCACGAATTGGTGTTACGTTTCCTTCTTCTAATAATGCATCAAAATTCGGAATGTCTTTTACCATTCTTTGCTTAAATTGCGCTGCATACATATAACCAAGCGCATAAGATGGGAAGTATCCAAATGAACCACCAGCCCAGTGAACATCTTGTAATACGCCTTGTGCATCGTTAGCCGGACGAATTCCTAAATATGCTTCCATTTTATCGTTCCAAGCCGCTGGTAAATCCTTCACTTGTAATGTGCCATCAAATAACTCTTTCTCAAGTTCATAACGAACCATAACGTGAAGCGGGTATGTAAGCTCATCTGCTTCTATGCGAATAAATGAAGGCTTCGATTCATTTATTGCATCATAAAACTCATCTACTGATATATCATTGAATTGACCATCGCTATACTCTTTTAATAAATCATAATTTTTCTTCCAGAATGATTTATTACGACCGATAAAGTTCTCAAAGAATAATGATTGTGACTCATGAATACCCATAGATGTTCCACTACATAGCGGTGTACCTTCAAATTTCTCTGCAATATTTTGTTCATATACAGCATGACCACATTCATGAATTGTGCCAAACACAGCCATACGGAAATCTTTTTCGTCATAGCGTGTCGTAATACGAACATCCCCTCTATTTAATGTGATCTCGAATGGATGTACCGTTTCATCAAGACGACCTGCTTCAAAGTCATAATTTAATTGCTTTAATAGCTCTAATGTAAAGTTTTTTTGTTTTTCTTTTGAAAAATGTTCTGATAAAGCACTTGTCTTTAATCTCTTTTGCGAATCCGATATTTCTTTTACGAGCGGTACGATACGCTCACGAAGTTGACCAAATACGTGGTCTAACACTTCTACTGTAATGCCCGGCTCATACATATCTAATAATGTATTATATTTATATGTTTCATAACCCCAATATGTAATAAATTTCTTTTTAAATTCAACGATTTGTTCTAAATACGGACGGAACATTTCAAAATCAGATTTTTCGCGAGCTTCTTCCCACACACTTTCTGCTTTCGCTTCTAATTTCACATACGCTTCATATTCCGCTTGTGGAATTTTCTTATTTCTATCATATTCTTTACGGCACTCTTCCACCATTTTCTTCGTCGTTTCAGAAAGCTTGTCTTCACGTATTAAATCTTCAAGCTCTGTTAAATAATTTCCCATTTCATCTGAAGTCGACATAGCAAACACTTCTGATGAAAGCATGCCAATTACTTCTGAACGCTGGTCTACACCTTTTTTAGGCGCACCTGTTCTTAAGTCCCAAAACATTAAGCTTAACGCTTCTCCGTAATTTTGTATCTTCTTCACATATGTTAAAAATTGTTTTTCTACTTCATATGTAGCTACTGTCATTATATAAAAACCTCCTTTTTCTACCTCAAACTTAATTCGACATGAAAATCTAAATTCCTTTTATAATAAAAAAAAAGCTTGGCAAGCGCCAAGCTTTCTCCTTATAATTCTTTACCTTCTACTGGTAGTACGTTTTTCACTGCTTTTACCACTTTCTCATCTTCTGTATCAGATAAGAAGATTGATATAGCACCTTTATCTTCGCTCGTACGAATTAAACGGCCAATCCCTTGACGAAGACGTAAAATCATATATGGTACATCTACATCCCAGAATGGATCATTTACGTGCTTACGCTTCGCTTCAAACACAGGATCGTTTGGAGGGAATGGTAATGACCAAATAATAACATGTGATAATGATGAACCAGGAATATCTAAACCTTCCCATAAATGAACGGCACAAAGTACAGTCTCTTCTTCATTTTGGAAACGAGAAACAAGCTGACTAATTTCTTGGTCCCCTTCATATAGGAACGGAACTGACATTTGTTCTTTACTTACATATTCTTTAAACGCTGCAAGTTCTTGCGTTGTACGGAATAATACAAGTGTACGTCCATTTGTTTTTTGTATATTTTCAAGTGTATATTGACACTTTCTTTCCCATTCATTTTCTTTCGTATGAGATAGTAAGTTTACTGCCATTTGCTCTTCGTAATCAAACGGGGAGGCAACTGAGAATGATAAGTAATCTTTTACCCCTAAGCTATTTGCTGTAAATGCGAATGAATCGTTGTTAGATAATGTAGCAGAAGAGAAAATATACGGGATTTTCTTCGAGAATACTTTCTCTTGTAATACTTCTTCAACTGCACGCGGCATAATTACTAACGTGAAAGCTCCATCACCTTCTTCACCCCATGTAATTACATTTTTCTCGTGCATAAACAGACGAAGTGAATGCTCTAATACATCTAAATGTTCATCAACAATATTTAAATCATACGTGTTTACTGTATGCATTTCACTTTCAAATACTAATGCATCACCGACTTCACCAATTTTCGCATAAAGTCGCTTCGCTTCAGCCGTTACTTTTTCTGTCACAGTAATTTCTAAACGATCAGAACCAGCAATTTCTTTTTTATTCTCTTGTAACACATCAAAGAATCGCTCTGTTTGCCAAATTGTTTCTTCTACTAAATGCGCAAACTCCTCGCGAATATCATTTTGTAATAATCTCGTTAAAAGTTGCTCCATCATCGTTTGCTTTAAACGATATGTTAAAGCTTTTTGAGCTGCATATTCTACAAGATGTCCTTCATCAAATACAACACAACTACTTTCTGGTAATAATGGAATTTGTCCTTCACGCTTACGAGCATCGTACGTCCAAATATGATCCATATAGAAATCTTGAGAACAAATAATTAAATCTGCTGCTTTACGATAATGTTCACGTGATAGAGTTTGCCCGCAACGATGTCGCGAATCACAAGTGAAGCAATCTTGGAAGTAATCCCAATTTACTTTTGACCATTCCTCGTCATTTAAAAGCGGAAATTCTTTTCGGTCACCATAGTGAGTAAAGTTTTGCATCGTACCATGGTCAAATACAAACTGCGGTAATTCGTAGTACACATCTTCAATTACTTCTGGAGCTCGTCCACTCATAACATCTTCAAGTTTACGTAAACATAAATAATTATCCATTGATTTCGCAAGTCTTACATCTACCGATAAGCCTAATGCCTCAGATAATTTAGCAATGTCCCCTTCTTCTTTCACAAGCTGCTCAATTAACGTTTCATCTGCACAAGCGATAATCGCTGGCTTTCCAGTATAACGTGCATAACAAATTGCATATAGAAGATATACAATTGTTTTCCCGGTTCCTACACCAGCTTCTGCGAACATAACTTTCTTTTCTTGAAAAGCACGCTCTAATTGAAACGCCATAAAAATTTGTTCATCACGTTCTTCAAAGCCTTTTTCCGGAAGGATGTCGTAAAACACATCTCCAATCCACTCATTCAACTTATCATAAAAATTGTCTTGTTTCCCTACTTCAAATGGTAATCTCTTCTCAGTAAACATCCTTAGCCTCCAACCAAAAAGTTTTTCTATAAAAGATATAGCAACTGCTACTCATATGTGTGCAGCCACTTTCCCCTGTTGCAATACATAGAAATACACGAAAAAAAATTTTCCTTTCGAAAAAGGAAAATTTTCTTCTATATTAATGACTTTAAATACCGTTTATCAATCGCTGTTTCATGTGAAAGAGCTGACAAATATTCTTCTTGTGCTTTTTGTATTTCATCTACAATCGCACCTTGGCTATCCACTTCTTTTCCGAGCTCATCATACGTACGGTGAATAGCTTTTTGAATCATTGATAATTGGAAACTATCCATATCAGTTCCTCCTTTACGCATTACATAATAGCCAGTATATGCGCGCTGGAGGAGTTTTATACTATGAATTACGAGGTGGACGTTTTCCGAAGTACTGGTAGTAATCTGTACGGATAAATCCGTTAAACAGTTTACGTTTCTTCGATGCATCTTTTCCGTAGCACTTCTCAAATGCTTCGTAACTTGTTAATACATATGCCGACCATGTGTCTAATGGACGGAATACTTGTCCCATTTCTTTATATAGTTGTTCAACAAGTGCTTTTTCACTTAAACGTTCTCCGTATGGAGGATTCGTTACAACATAGCCATAATCCTCTTTTGTTGTGAAATCTTTTACTTGCATTTGTTTAAATGTAATTAAATCGCCTAAACCGACTTCTTCTGCATTATCTTGAGCAACACGGATCATACGATGATCAATATCTGATCCAATGATTTGCAATGGTTGATCATAGTTCGCTAAATCTTCTGCTTCTTGACGAGCCTCACGCCAGTTTTGTTTACCAACCCAGCCCCACTCATCCGATGCAAAACCACGGTTAAAACCTGGTGCGATATTTTGTCCAATTAATGCTGCTTCAATCGGAATTGTACCCGATCCACAGAAAGGATCCACGAAAGGACGATCTGGCTTCCAGTTTGTTAATTTAATTAAAGACGCAGCTAATGTTTCTTTTAAAGGAGCTTCCCCTTGATCCACACGATATCCACGTTTATGAAGTCCAACACCACTCGCATCGATTGTTAATGTTGCGATATCTTTTAACATTGCAATCTCAATACGGAATAACGGGCCATCTTCTTCAAACCAAGTTGTACGTTTATATGTTGTTTTTAATTTTTCAACGACAGCCTTTTTAACGATACGCTGGCAATCCGAAACACTGAATAACTCAGATTTTAAAGATTTACCGATAACAGGGAACTCACCGTTCTCTGGAATATAATCTCCCCAGTTTAATGCTTTTGTTTTCTCAAACAGCTCATCAAATGTTGTCGCTTTAAATTCGCCAACTTTAATTTTCACACGGTCCGCAGTACGTAACCATAAATTCGTGCGACAAATCGCCTTTTCATCTGCTTCAAATGTTACTTTGCTGTTTTCTACTTGGCATTCATAACCTAGATCACGAACTTCTCGGGCAACTAAAGCTTCAATACCCATTGCCGCTGTTGCGATTAAAGTAACTTTTCCCATTTGCATTCACCTCTTATGTATATTCAAACAATAATTAATAGCTATTTCTCCTATTAATTATTACATTTTACGAAGAATTTTCTCATTAACCATTTTAACTCATCATTTATAACTTCATACAAATAAAAAGCCCTCCTCTAACAAAGGAGAGCTGAGTTATTTCATAGTTGGTTCATAACGTTCTGTAAGCCATGTTCTGTTCCTTTGTACTGCAAACGGCCCACGCCTCGTACTCCGGTGGCAATCATCTATCTACAGGTTATACAACCTGTCCTTTCCCATCGTTCATTTCCTTGGAAAAGATTCCCCTACCATTATTTGGGTTTCTCGCTCGTGGGGTTTACCTCGTTCCACTCCTATCATTTCTTCAAGGACTTCGTCACTGTGGCACTTTAAAGGTAGTCAAACCATATCCGAAAGGACTTAGGTTTTTTCCCTGCCGTTAAACCAGCCTTACAGCCAGAATACCCTAGCTTATGAATTGGCTAGGCACGAACACTACAGCCATCTCAGGCCGTGCGAGCATGGACTTTCCTCTACAACGTTGGCGTTGCAGCGATTACCCAAACGTTATGACATCCATTAGTATAGTGGAAACAAAAAGATTTTGCAATGTTTTTTTCTATGTAAAATGCTGTAACCTTTTTATCACCAGAAATTATTCGTATAACTTACTTCCAAATACAGCTTTTTCTAAATTCGATAAACGTTTTAAAATGTCCGTATTCGTGTTGTTATATACTGGTTGTGCAACTGGTGTTTGTACAACTGGTTGTTGTGGAACTTGCGTTGCTGCTAGCTTTTGCTCTTCTAATTCACGCTTTAAACGAGCATTTTGTTGCTTTAATTGTTCAAATTCCTTGTGAAAAGCTTCATAATCTTTAATGATCATATCAAGAAACTTGTCTACTTCTTCTTGTTGATAACCTCTCATACCTGTTTTAAATTCTTTTTCTAAAATATCTTTTGCCGTTAATTTAATTTTATCCGAAATCATTTTCTTCACCTCAAATTTTTGCCAAAACTTTCATTAACTAAATTTTTTCAGAAACAATGCTTTTTGTCAATCATATATACGAGTACTATATTACATATTACTCAGCATTATTCCACTGTTCCTCTTCTATTATATCTTGTAAATCGGAAAAAAGAATGAAATAACTGTGATAATTTTCTATTTCTCCTTTTTTCTTTGCCGCTTCTACAATATATTTAGGACTCCCTGGTTTTTCTTCATCATATACAGCTAAAAGTGCATCACTTTTTTCAATAAAAAATTGATTTTTTAATTTAAATTGCTCTGGGCTTTCGTACTTTCGTTTTGTGATACTATCAACATGGTCTGCTTGAGAGAGAATAAATTCGTAATATTCACGGTTATCTTCCTTCCAACCTTCTTCTTGTTCTAAAAATGGAGTAAATACCGCTAATTTTAAATCTGGATATTCTACTTGTATTTCAAAAACAACTTCAGCAGCCCATAATTCTACACCTAACTGGCCACTTATTATAACCCACTCTAACCCATCTTCTACAAAAGCAGTTAATTTACGACGCAGCGCCTTTTTTATACATTCTACTCCTGGATGATCATTTTTAAATATTCCAAGTTCAAATGGCTTATAGCCTGTTACTGCAATAACTTTCATATCAACACTCCAATTACAAAAAAAGAACTAGCATTTCGCTAGTTCTAACATATCATTTACTTTTTAAATATTCCACCAACGTTTGGTCCAATATTCGGACCTACTGGTGATACATTGTTTGGTAAAAACGGAGATACATTTGGTCCTGGTCCAAACGGTGATACATTCGGTCCTGGTCCGAATGGGGATATTTGATGACCGTGGTGGTGATGATGACCATGGCCACATGGTCCACATCCGCCGAATCCTGGGTCGATTGGGTCCACAACATTTACATTTGAATTTGTTTGCGGGAAGAAGTTTTGGTTTTTAATTTGTTGATGATGTACATGTGTTGTATGCGTCGGGAAAATGTGTGGCACCACCGTTGTTGAAAAAGAATGTGTTACGCATTGTTTCGTCGGATGAATGACAGGAGCAGTTGTACAAATAGGTCCTGTAGGCTTATGCCCTCCAAAGCAAGGATGACAATGATGCATAGTTTTTCTCTCCTCTCTCATAAAAAAAATCTGATTACACTTTACAGTATGAGAAAAGAGGGTAAGCCGCTTGTTATATATACCCATTTATTCTAAGGAAATTTGTCTAGTCTTTGATTTTCTATCCAATGCTTTTTATAGACAAACCTTCGACATTACTTACCAAAAAAGCCTCCCACTTGCTTTACAATACCTGTCACTTGATTCATCGCATTCATCATTTGTCCAGCTGTATTCATCATTTTATTTACATCATAGTTACCATCTGAATTTTTAAATTGGGAAACAAAACTAGAAAATTGGCTTGGTTGCTGCTGTTGCTTTTGTTTATTTTGTGTCGGATACGGTTGTTTTGGTGGATAAAACATCGCTTGTTGATTGCCATAGGGAGATGGTGGTGGCATATAATATTGTGAATTTATATAAGGTTGCGGTTGTTGGTTCATATACGGTTGCTGCGGTTGATTCATAAACGATACTTCAAATGGCTGGTAATAATTTTGATTTCCATAATGAGGCTCGAAAGGATACATATTATAACGTAAATATGTATCCGTATTATATTGGTACATATTTTGCTGTGCATATGGATTAGATTGCTGATATACGTTAGATTGTTGAAACATGCATTCTCTCCTCCTTCACATAAGTTTCTACATATATAATATGTACTTGTAAAATAATTTGTGTGACGGAGTATCTGTCTATTTTTGTCGGAAGTTTAAATTTTTAAAAAATTATAAAAGAAAACCCTTCCATGCTATGATAAAAAAGAAGAAGATTCTCATGGGGGAGGAATCAACATGGTATTAGGGGATTTAAAACAAGCGTTTTCTCAAAAAAAGGGGTATTACACAGAGAATGTAAATGAATTGTTAGACTTTGCGAGACATTGGTATCTCGAAGGGAAAATATGTATTTCAGATTACCGAACAGTAATAAAAGAACTAGAAATAAACGGGGCAACAAAACCTACAACAGTGACAGAAGCATAAAAAAACAAGAGGGTTTCCCCTCTTGTTACTTACATTGCTCAATTATATTTTGCAAAGTATACGAAATGGCTTGATGCGTTTCAAAGAATCGCTTACCTTTACCTTTATTTACAAAGCATTGCAACACATTTGTTTGTAAATTATCGTACACTTGATCAATTTGCTGTACATGTATATACTTCGGTTTTTCTTCCTTAATCCATTCATAAGCTAATTCTTTCCACACTTTTAATTCCTCATCTACCATATCTACAAACGGTTTCATATCCTTGTAAAAATCGTATTCAATCATTTCTCTTTTTTTCACATTTGCTTCATTATTATGTTGCATAAGTTTTTCCGAAGACTGTATTAATGCTTCATACTTCATTTTATTCCCACCTTATTATGCACTCACTACGACGTTTTGAAATGCCTTCACCCAATTCCCTTTTTCTTCGTGATGCACTAATTTATTTTCCATATGCTCAATATGCATTTCTGTTATTTCTATCTTGTTGCATATTTTTTCACTCTTATCCTTTAATGCATGATTCATTCTAATCCCTATATTCATTTCCAGCAAATCGAGAGAACTTAACATTTGATCCATTGTTTTCATTACATCTTCCTTCTGAACCATCGCCATATACAAAACGCCTCCTTCTTTGCTTTTCCTTTGTCATGTAATTTCGCCGAATGATTCTTCACTCCTGCCCACATGACAAAACTAGTTGTTATTCGTCAAAGAAATCATTTTGTATGTCATTTATAGAAATGGTAACAATACAAAAAGGAGGTGCATGAAAATGGCAAAGAACAAAAACGAAAAAAAGAAAAAACAAAATAAACAAAATAAACCCGAAACTGGCAATCCAAAATTAGATGGTCCAAACTTCCCTGCTACATAAAGTGAAACTTCTTTAATCTCTTATATTCATTACGTTTTGAGATTAAATGTTTACCACGCATAGTAGGGTTACTTCACATTAAGAAGTCCCGTCTTCATTTATGAAGACGGGACTTCTTTTTTATTATATCACGAACTCATCCATCCTTTTAACAAAACGATTTACGGTGGAAGCAATATAGATTTGCTCCCTCTTTCTTTTATACCATTCTGTTATATCAACTTCACCCGTATACTCTTCTCGTAAAAATAGTTCATTTATTTCCGTATCTCTACAAAACCAATCTCTCATACTTATTTCATCATGTGCAACAGCAGGATAAACTTCTCTAAGAGCTGGTGTACAAGATTTTCTAGCTTCACTTACATAACATTCATAATCTGCTCTTGATCCTGTGTGTATCGTTTGCGATGCAAATCTATGGAATAAACTTTTGTAATTCGGATGGAACAGTAACGCTGCTAATTTCTTTCCTAGTTCTATACGCTTCTGTAACGTTTCAAATTGATAAACTGAAAAACCATACACCTTCCCTTCAACGGTTGGGAATATAACGGCACTAATATGGAACATTTCTTGTAATTTAAAAAGGGCTGTATGGAATACATGTTTTTTAAAGTATGCATTCTCAATAACTGGTTTTTGAATTTTATTTTGTTCATTTATAATAAGCGCTGTCATAAGTCTATTTATATCTTTTTTCTCCCAAAAATATATCCATTCTTTTTCCATAAAAATGGATACGTTAAAATATTGTAACAAATGGAATAGTGGGATCTGCCTCCTCTTACTTTCTTCGTATAACAACAGCTGAGGAAATGCATCTAAAAAAATAATCCAATTCGCTTCTTCATAAGTCAAAAACAAATGTTTTTTTACTGTTTGAGGTAAAACAGTAGCATAATACCTCCCTTGTAAATCAGTCATATTCCACCCCGCATTTCTCGAGACCATACTCGCTAAAAAAGCCCACCTAATTTCACTATTTCTTACATAATATTCTTGATAACACTGCGTTCGAGAAATGTTGTCCATATTAGCTATTTCTATTTCCCTCTTCATGTTGTAAACCATTGTTTTTTCTTTCTCTGTACAGACCGTATTTTTACGATATTGTTTAATTTTTTCATAATCATTCCATGTAAACATGAATAAGTCATCATACCTTTCTGCAAAAAGGTCACATCTTTTTTCATTTTTTGTTATAATCACCTTTGTAAGTAATTCTTAGCAAGTTGGGAGTGGACACACTATGACCATTCGTTACCCAAATGGAAAACGGTACAATCAAGCTTCACAACCTCATAAAACACCAATTAAAAAACATACTTATAGTAACAGAGGTATGTCCCTTGAAGAGGAATTGAATGAAACGAATGAATATTACTTAACCCATAATATTGCATGCGTACATAAAAAACCTACACCTCTTCAAATTGTAAAAGTAGATTACCCCGCTCGAAGTGCTGCAGTGGTAAAAGAAGCGTATTTTAAACAACCTTCTACAACAGATTACAACGGTGTATATAAAGGGAAATACATCGATTTTGAAGCGAAAGAAACAAAAAATAAAACGAGTTTTCCACTTCAAAACTTCCACCTTCATCAAATTGAGCATATGAAGCAAGTAATCGCTCATAATGGAATTGCATTTGTTATTATTAAATTTACACTTTTTGATGAACTTTATTTATTAGATGCAAAACATATTATTGCATTTTGGAATCGTCAAAATACAGGTGGAAGAAAATCGATTACGAAAGAAGAAATAGAAGAGCATGGATCTTTATTATCATGCGGTTATCACCCTCGGATTGATTATATCCGTGTACTAGACACGGTTTATTTTTCGTGATAGAGTCATCACTAAGGCTCTTTTTTCGACTTTTGGGGAGAGAATGAAAGGTAGGAGAAAGTATAATGTCAGATAATTATCGTTCTCGTACAGAACGAAATCATGTAAAAAATCAAAAGCAAGAAACAAATACAGAGAAAAAACCAAAGAAAAAAGGCTCCTTTTTTAAAAAATTCCTTATAGGTTGTCTACTTCTTGGTATCGTTGGTCTTGTAGCTGGCGTTTCCGCTTTCTTTGTTATGGTGAAGGATGCTCCAAAATTAGACAAATCAAAACTCGTCAATCCTTTATCAACAAAGTTTCTTGATAAAGATGGGAACTTTTTCTATGAATACGGTGCTGAAAAACGAACCCACGTTACGTATGATCAAATTCCAAAAGTAGTTGAAAATGCATTCCTTGCAACTGAGGACTCACGTTTCTATGATCATAATGGTATTGATTTTAAACGAACTACAAAAGCAGTTATGGAAAATGTCACTGGAGGTTTCGGATCTCAAGGTGGTAGTACGATTACACAACAAGTAGTCAAAAACTATTTTCTAACGATGGACAAAACTGCAAAGAGGAAAGTACAAGAATGGTACCTATCTTACAAATTAGAGCAACAATACTCTAAACATGAGATTTTAGAAATGTACTTAAATAAGATTAATTTAGGTAACCGTTCATATGGTATTGCGACAGCAGCGCAAAAATATTATGGAAAAGATTTAAAAGACTTACAGTTACATGAAGCTGCTATGCTCGCTGGTTTACCCCAAGGTCCAAACATTTATGATCCAACCAAAAAGGAAAATGTTGAACGAGCAACAAATCGTCGTAATGTCGTATTGTCATTAATGAATCGACATGGTTATATAACAAAAGAAGAAATGAATAATGCAGTTAAGATTCCAGTAACAGAGGGTCTTCAACCGTCTTCAGAAATAACTGAGATGAAGTATCAAGCATTTTTAGATGCGGTTGTAAAAGAAGTTGAAAAAGAATATCCTGATGTAAATATTGGTTCAGATGGTTTAACGATTCATACAACACTTGATCAAGATGCGCAAGATTATGCTGAAAAAATTATGGATGGCAATCTTATTAAGTATCCGAATGATCAATTCCAAGGGTCGTTCGTATTTATGGATACACAGTCTGGTGAAGTTCGAGCAATTGGAGCTGGGCGTAAAGGAAGTAAGTCTACTTTCAAAGGTCATAATATGGCTACCGATTTAAAACGCCAAGTCGGTTCAACAATGAAACCAATTTTTGACTACGGCCCAGCAATTGAAAATTTACAATGGTCTACATACCATCAATTAAATGACTCAGAGTATACGTATTCCAATGGTAAAAAGATACGAAATGCAACAAATAGTTACAAAGGTGACGTTTCACTACGTGAAGCTTTGAAAAAGTCATTAAACATCCCAGCTTTAAAAACAGCCCAAGCTGTTGGTCTTCCTAAGTCACAAGCGTTTGCTGAAGGTTTAGGTATGACATTTAAAGACGGCAAAACATTTGAATCAACAGCAATTGGTAGTAACGATAGTTCACCATTACAAGTAGCAGGTGCATATGCAGCCTTTGGTAATGGTGGGAACTACAATAAACCGCACTTCGTAAAAGAAGTTACCTTCCCAGATGGGAAAAAGAAAAGTTTTAAACCGAAAGAACAACGTGCGATGCAAGACTACACAGCTTACATGGTGACTGACGTTCTTCGTGACGTCGTAAAACCTGGTTCTGGCGGTACTGGTCCAACAGCATACGTTTCAGGTGTTGATGTTGCCGGTAAAACAGGAACACAAAACTTTGATGCAGACGTTATAAAAGAATATGGTATTCCAGCTGATGCAAACAGAGATAGCTGGTTCGCTGGATATACACCGCAATATACAATGGCAGTATGGACTGGGTACGAAAAAAATGGCCCAGAAAACTACATTAGTGATCGTTATACTAGAATTGCACAGCAAATGTTCCAAGTAATGATGAGTAAATTCGCTACAGATAAAACTCGTTTCGAACGCCCTTCTTCTGTACAAGAATTAAATGGTGAATTGTATGTAAAAGGCGCTAAAAAGGATGCAGTGAAACAAATTAAAGTAGATGCACCTAGTGGTCTTAATGTCACTTTCGATGGCGCTAGCACAGTTACACTAAACTGGTCTGGACCAGCAGAAGTTGATGCGTATGCCGCAAGCTATAAAGCGACTGACGGTTCAAGCGGTAGTTTATCAATAAAAGGTACGACAGCTACTCTTGGTGGTATTAAACCAGGTGTTACTTATAGCTTCTCTGTAGTAGCGAAAAAAGGTACTGGAACAAGCCCGGCCGTTGGTGCATCCTTCACTGCGCCTGGAGGAACTCCAGACGCGAAGAAAGCTGAAGATGAGGCTGCTAAGAAGAAGGCTGAAGAAGAAGCTAAGAAAAAAGCCGATGAGGAAGCTCAGAAAAAGGCTAATGAAGATAAACTAAAACAAGAAGAAGCTAAGAAAAAAGCTGAAGAAGAAACTAAGAAACAACAAGAGCAGCAGCTTAAACAGCAAGAAGAAGCTCAAAAGAAAGCTGAAGAGGAAGCTAGAAAAAAAGCTGAAGAAGAAGCTAAGAAACAACAAGAACAACAACGTAAACAGCAAGAAGAGGCTCAAAAGAAAGCTGAAGAGGAAGCTAAGAAACAACAAGAACAACAACAAAATACCGGCGAAGATACACCTCACGCAGACGGAAATGTTGTTACAACAGAGTCTTAATACAAAAAAAGAAGTCCTTTCTCTTAACGAGAATAGGACTTCTTTTTTGTTATCATTTTCTTTACATATAGCTTTTCTATTTCAATATACAACTGCGCTAACTGAATATAAGAATGATAATTATTCGGTTTCTTTATAATGAACGAATATCGCTCTATAAAATTAACTGGTTGTACTTCCAACTTACTCGTGTAATCTGCCATTTTGTTCAAACAATGAACAGGTTGCTCGTTTAGCCAATATACAATTGATAATAAATGTGCTGCAAAAAGAATCATCGGACCTTCAGCTTCTTGTTTCTTTCTGTTTCGAAATAAAGTAGCAATGTCCTCATGCTTATTTTTCCATACATTCAATAGTACCGGAATACTGTTTTCAATTTCATTCCACGGCTCATATTGTCTTTCCATATCATATATAAAATAAGTCTTTTGTATTGTTTCTTCAAATGACTGTTCTGTATAATACGCAATCGAATTTATACTTTCTTTAAAAAATGGTAAGCACCGAAATTCTCTCGGTATTTCTATCACTCGCTCCATCCTTTATTTCCCCTTCATTCGCTTCTTTCCTTCTCGGCATACTTCTAGTAAAGGGCACTCTTCACATTGTGGTCGCTGCGCTTTACAGTGATAACGTCCAAAGAAAATCATACGGTGATGTGTAACGCTCCATTCATCCATCGGAATTTTCTTCATTAATGTCTTTTCTACTTCTAACACCGAATCTTTCCATCTACAAATCGCTAACCGTTTACTCACTCTCTCTACATGCGTATCAACAGCAATTGCCGGAATACCAAACGCTACCGAAACAACTACGTTTGCTGTTTTCCGACCTACACCTGGTAACTTCGTAAGCTCATCTCGATCTTTCGGCACTTCCCCATTGTAATCATCTAATAACATTCTGCACAATTTTTGAATGTTTTTTGCTTTATTTCTATACAAACCAATAGAACGTATATCTTGTTGTAATTCTTCTAGCGAAACACTTAAATAATCTTCTGGTGTTTTATATTTTTGAAATAAATTTTTCGTCACTTTATTTACAAGTGCATCTGTACATTGTGCAGATAATGCTACCGCGATTACTAGTTCAAATGGATTATCATGAATTAATTCACAATGTGCTTCTGGGTACATATCCGCCATTGTGTCTAAACAATAGCGAATTTGCGTTTTATTTAACATATACTTCCTCCTACATTACTGCTCCAACCAATTATAAAAAGGCACTTTTCCAGTAAATTTCGTCTCTTGTTTTGTCGTTTGCTGCGTTCGTTGTTGATTTGCTCTAAATTTCCGTCCTTGGTTTTGGGCTTGATCTACTGTTTTAATACCATTCTTTTTCCATTCAAATAAAATACGATCAATATATCGGAAATTAAGCTTACCACTCATTACAGCTTCCCTGAGGGCCGCTTGAATTAAATTCGGATGATGTTGATCTTGATCTTCCCACATTCCCAACGTTTCACATTCAAATGGAGAAAGTGGTCTTCCAAATTCTTTTTCAAATACTGTATATAAATTTACTTGCAATTGCTTTATTTCTTTTTGTTCTTCCTCTATTGATTCATTCATTAAGAAATGCAATATTTTTTCCCATAGCGGTTGTAAAGAATAACTTTCACACATCATCGCTTCTGATTTTTGTCCACCTTCTAGTGATAAAAAACCTTTTTGAATCAATGCCTGAATTACTTCCATACATTTCATTTCGGTAATCGTCATCCGTTCTGAAATCTCTGACGGAGTCGGAAACGAATTGCCCGATTCTAAAAATGTATGTACATGAAGTACAACCATAAATTCCGTTTCATTTAACCCTAATTTTTTATAATGCATCATAAGTAATTTTGGAATTGCAATGCTTCCCTGCTCAAACCACTGTAACATCATTTTCTTTTTCATCACCAAACACCTCGCTCTCTAGTATAACACACCTTTCGCCATTTCTTTTTGCCACAATTCGTCAAAAAAACCTCCCTATTATGTAGGAAGGTTTTTGTATTACATTAATAAAATATACAATTAAGCTTGCACTTTACTTTTCATAAACGTGTGAATACGTTCTAATGCTTTCTCCACTTGTTCAAGAGATGTCGCATATGATAAACGAACGTTATTTGGAGCACCAAATCCTGTACCTGGTACAAGAGCTACTTTTTCCTCTTCTAATAGAGCTTTTGCCCAATCATCAACAGTTTCGTATCCTGATAAAGCTACTGCTTCTTTTACATTAGGGAATAAGTAAAATGCACCTTGTGGTTTAATGCAAGTAAAGCCAGGGATTTGAATTAATTTATCATAAATAATGTTTAATCTCTCTTCAAATGCTTGACGCATTGTTTCTACAGGTTCTTGTGAGCCTGCATATGCCGCGATTGCGCCGTATTGAGCGATTGAAGTAGGGTTTGACGTACTATGACTCGCTAAGTTCGTCATCGCTTTAATAAGCTGCTTATTTCCTGCTGCATATCCAATACGCCATCCTGTCATAGAATGAGATTTAGATACACCATTAATAATAAGTGTTTGTTCTTTTAATGCATTAGAAAGCTGGGCAACCGAAGTATATTCTGCTCCACCATAAATTAATTTCTCATAAATTTCATCTGAAACGATTAAAATATTGTGTTCTAAACATACTTCTCCAAGCTGTTGTAATTCTTCTTTGCTGTAAATCATTCCTGTTGGATTGCTCGGTGAATTAATAATAACTGCTTTCGTTTTCTCTGTAATTGCCTCACGCAGCTGCTTCGCTGTAATTTTGTATTCATTATCTTCAAGGCCTTCTACATAAACTGGCTTACCACCAGCAAGCTTTACTTGTTCCGGATAACTTACCCAGTATGGCGTAGGGATGATAACTTCATCACCTTCATCAAGTAGCACTTGGAATAATGTATATAATGCATGCTTTGCGCCGTTACATACAATAATTTCAGACGGATCATACGCAATTCCTTGATCGCGAGTAAACTTCTTCACAATTTCTTGTTTTAACGCTTGTAACCCACCTGTTGGTGTATATTTCGTATGTCCTTCTAACATCGCTTTATGTGCAGCATCCATAATATGTTCTGGCGTATTAAAGTCAGGTTCTCCTGCCCCTAATCCAATTACATCATGACCTTCTGCTTTTAATGCTTGTGCCTTTGCTGTAATTTCTAAAGTTGCAGATGGTGTTAAAGCAGCTACTCGCTTTGCTAATTTCATTTGTAGTTCCCCCTACATCTATTTTTCAATGCTGTATCGTCGTAAAAACTGCCCATCTTTAAATGCAAGATAGTAATAACTATAACGATTTTCATCATCAATATATGTAACTTCCCATAATGGTATATTGTTTTCAAAGCCTAATTTTATTTTTAAAATTTCTTTAGGCTTACTTTTGTGCTCTTTACTGTCATCTCCGACTTGTTCAATCGTTCTTTGTAAAGCCTCTTTTTCAGAAATACCTTCACTCTTTTTCCTTACTATAGTTTCCCCTTTTTTCTCAGGCACCCAAACGATAAGTTGTTCTCCTTTTTCATCTGTACCTTGTACGACAGTATATGAAGATTCTCCGTTATAATAATCCACAGATTTTACTTTTACAAGCTTTGCTTTTTCTTTTGCAATTTCTACAGATTTTGCCTCTTTAGGGATTTTCTTTTCCATTGCTTTATTATAAACATACGCCCCATATATTCCGCTAGCAACGATTACGATAACGATTGCAAAGATCCACTTTTTCATTGTATCACTACGTTCTGTAAATCGTAAATACAGCTGTTTCTTTATCTTTTTCGTCTAATGCTAATCCGAACATGAGGTCCTGCTCTTTTAACGTACGATTCAAACTATCAACGATTTTATACAAGTCAGACGAATATTTAATACGCGTCGTTGATAGGACTTCGATTTTCTTATCCATGAAAAAACTCCTCCGTTACACAAAAATTTCTAATTATAGAAGAACGCAATGCGGTTACAATAAGAGTACATTCTTTACAACCCCTGCTTCATCACCCATCTATTATAGCAGGACATGTACAGCAAAAAAAGGTTTCAAGTCGAAAACCGATACATTTTGTATACAAGAAGTAAGAAAAATAAAATTCCTCCTACCCACATTTTTTACGCCTGAAGTTTACATGCACTTCAGGCGTATTTTTCCTTCCAATTTTATTCAATTGACCGTTCCTTTAATTGTTCTAACAATTCTTCTAGAGGGCCTTCATAAAGCGGAACAGTTGGAATTGATTGTAAAAAACGTTTTCCATAGGAAGCGCTTGTCAAACGACGATCTAGTACAAACACCGTTCCGGTATCTGTACTTGTTCTAATAAGACGACCAAATCCTTGTTTGAAACGCAGTATTGCTTGCGGGAGTGCTAACTTAGCGAATACGTCCTCTCCTTGATTTTTTAACCACTCTCCTTTTGCTTCCATCATCGGTTGATGAGGAGGCGTAAAGGGAAGGCGGACAATAACAAGACAACTAAGGGCATCTCCAGGTATATCTATCCCTTCCCAAAAACTACTTGTTCCTAATAAAATTGATTTATCGAACTCTTGAAACTTACGAATGAGACGACTTCTGCTCTTATTATTCACACTTTGCGTTAATAATAAATAGCCTTCTAATTCCTCATCATTTTTCAAATTCGTATACGCTTCTTTCAACATTTCATATGAAGTGAACAAAACAAGCATTCTACCTTCTGTAGCTTTCGCTATTTTTGCAATATGAGCCGACACAGATTCAATATATTCTTCATTACTTGCTTGCTTAATAAAGGGCACATCCGTTGAAACCATTAATTTCATCTGTTCTTCAAAATGGAATGGTGATGGGACCTGTAATGTATTTGGAGCAAAATCATGTAAGCCTAGCTCTTCTTTTATATAGTCAAATGAATCGTTTACTGTTAGCGTTGCTGATGTGAAAATAACACTCTTTTTCTCTGTTAAAAATTCATCAGCAAATCTTTCACCAATATGAACAGGTTGCCCATATAAAACAGTTGAATGAATGGTTCCCTTCGTTTCAGTTTCCATCCATGTCACATATGAATTTTTTTCTAAAATGAGTACTTGTAAAGATTGCGCCATCTTTCTCAACAACTCAATTAAATGCATAAATTCACCTGTAACAACATGCATTTCCCATTCTAATTTACTTTGCAATATATCAACTTGCTTCTCAAGTGTAGAGAGTAATTTTCTTACATCATATACAAAGCGATTTGTTAACTCGGTAATACTATCCCATAACTTACCTTTCTCTACTTCCGTGTTATATCGATAAATGAGTGGCATATTGCTGATCCCTTGTTCCTGCTTTGTTTGTTTAAAGATGAATGCACGTAACATTTGGAATAGCTCATCCGCATCAAATTTCAATTCCTTCAAACTATGACTTACCATGCGGAAAGTAGAACGGGAGGCTTGCTCTGATTTTTTCATCATTTTATATACTTTAGAAAGTACATCATCTGTTTCTAGCGTACCAAGACGAGATAAAACTAGCTGGAAATACATACAGGAGAACTGTTCACCTAATGTTCTACTCGCTGCTTCCTCGATATGATGAGCCTCATCAAAAATAATATGTTCACATGAAGCAAACAGTGGTTCTTCACTTGAAAAATCTTGAAATAATAACGCATGATTTGTAATAACGATATCTGCAAATAATGCTCTATTCTTTGCTCGTTGATAAAAACAACGACTAAACCAGTTGCTTTGCATCCCACCCGGACTATGTACATCACTACAAATCCGGTTCCAAAGTAACTTTCCGCCCTCAGGAATATTTAATTCATCACGATCGCCCGTTTCCGTTTGCAATAACCACACTAAAATTTTTGCCTTCGTGAGCGCCATATCATAATTCTTCTCTTCTTCTTGCAAAGCATATTCAAATTTATGTAGACAAAGATAATGCTTTCTTCCTTTCAGAAGAGCTACTTCAAATGAAAATGGCATTATTTTCTGTAATAATGGAATTTCTTTTTCTAGTATTTGTTGCTGCAGTTGTACAGTTTGGGTACTTATGATGACAGGTTCTTCTTTTTTCTTTGCAAAATAAATACTTGGAAGCAAATATGCAAGAGTCTTTCCTGTTCCTGTTCCTGCTTCAATTAGTGAAAACCTAGAATCTCTTAGCGCTGTATATATTTCCTTCATCATACTCTGTTGGCTTTCTCTTTTTTCAAACTTTGGCATATTCGACTCAAGTTTATCAATTGTCTTATGCAAGAAAGCATCAAATTTAAATGCACATGTTTCACTTAAGTTTAAAGAATAATTCCGTTTTCGAAGGGCAATATTTCGATACACTTCATATCCCTCTGCTCCTTTTTTACCATGCATCATTTTCTTTAAAATATTTTCAGAAAGCACATCCGCTATATCACTTTGAAACACATCACTCAATTCATAAAGCGATTGCAAGGTGACAAGGGGTAACTTCTCAATTTCATTTAAAAATTGTAAAAACAATTCCGCTGTTGCAAGAGCATCACTATCCGCACGATGCGGTTGATCATGCTCTAATTCGTGTTGTTTAGCTAAATCACGTAATTTATAACTATCAGCCGTTGGCAAAAGAATTTGCGCCAACTCAACTGTATCAACTTTTGGACAATGTATTTCTGTATATCCAGCCTGCCTTAATTCTTCCGTTAAAAAATTCCAATCAAAGTGAACGTTATGTGCAACGAAAGCTGCACCTTGTAATAGCTCAACAACCATTGGGGCTACATCTTCAAATAACGGGGCTTGCTTAACCATACTCTCATCAATCCCTGTTAACTCTGTAATAAATGGTGGAATCTCTCTCTTCGGATTAATAAAAGATGAAAAAATCTCTAATATCTCTCCATCTTCCACTACAACAGCTGCAATTTGGGTAATTTTATCTTTCCCATCCTTCCAGGAGTTCCCTGTCGTCTCTAAATCCACAACGACATAACGCTTACTCATATATGTAACACCTCAATTTCTTACCTATCAAACAGAAAATTATATAATGTTACTATACCACGTTTTATCTCATCTTAATGAAAAGATGCACAAAAAAGGCTATCTCCATAATAGAGATAACCTTCTTACTTATAATATCGTACCCGCTTTTTCAGCACCTAACATTTCAATAATTTGATTATCATCGTCTAATACTGCAATTTTCGGCTCTTGTTTATGAATATTTTCTTCTGCCACTAAACCGTAGCAAATAATAATAACTTTATCTCCTGGCTGTACAAGCCTTGCAGCTGCACCATTCAAACAAACAACACCGCTACCACGTTCTCCTTTAATAACATATGTCTCTAAGCGAGCACCATTATTATTATTTACAATTTGGACTTTTTCGTTTTCTACAATATTTACTGCATCCATTAAATCTTCATCAATTGTAATACTACCTACATAATTTAAATTTGCTTCTGTTACTGTTGCGCGATGTAGCTTCGCTCTCATCATTGTGCGAAACATAGATGCTCCCCCTTATTTAACCGTTAATGTTATATTGTCAATTAATCGTACATTGTCAAATTTAACTGCAATTGCTAAAATGATTCGTCCTTCAATTTTATCCACTACTTGTAGTGAAGGATACGCATATAAATCAGCATAATCTACAGTGCCTTTCGTATACGTCTCAATATACTCTTTCACAAGAGTTGTAATGATTTCTGCATTACGTTCTCCTGTCTCAATTCTTTCTTTCGCTATACATAGACTGCGGTATAAATGAAGAGCCTCTTCACGCTCTTCTGGTGATAAATACACGTTACGAGAACTTTTGGCTAATCCATCTTCTTCCCTTACAATATCCACCGGTACGATTGTAACCGGAATATTAAAATCAGCGACAAATCCTTCAATGACAGCAACTTGCTGTGCATCTTTCATACCGAAATAAGCACGTGTTGGCAATGTAATATTAAATAGTTTCATTAGTACAATCGCAACACCAGCGAAATGACCAGGTCTTTGTTTTCCGCATAACACATCGGTACGCTTCACAACTTCTACTGTTGTCGTTTGTTCTGCTGGATACATTTCTTCTACGCTCGGATAAAATAAATAATCTACACTGTTTTCTTTTGCTACATTTTCATCTCTATCAATATCACGAGGGTATCGATCTAAATCTTCATTTGGTCCAAACTGTAGCGGATTAACAAACACGCTTAAAACTACAATTTCATTTTCTTCTCTTGCCTTACGTAATAAAGTCGCATGACCTTCATGTAAATAACCCATCGTTGGGACAAAACCGATACTTTTTCCACTTGCACGTAGTTCGTTTGTAATTTGCTGCATCTCTTGCACTGTATTTATGATTTTCATTATTGTTTTCCTCCGTATAACGCTAAACATTCTTCCTCTTTCATTGTGAATGAATGTTTTTCTTCCGGAAATTGACCTGTCTTTACTTCAGTTACGTATTGTGAAATCCCTCGCACAATCTCCTCTTGAACAGACGTATATTGCTTAACAAATTTCGGAACACGATTTACGCCATATGAGATAAGATCATGATAAACGAGTACTTGCCCATCCACTTTTTGTCCTGCTCCAATTCCAATCGTTGGAATTGTTAGTTGCTTCGAAATAAATTTTGCTAGCTGCATTGGCACACATTCTAATACAAGTGCTATCGCACCAGCTTCCTCACATCTCTTCGCATCTTCTATTAATTTTTTTGCACTTTCAGCATCTTTTCCTTGTACTTTATAGCCACCTAACACTCCTACAGATTGAGGAGTTAAGCCTAAGTGTGCCACGACAGGAATTCCCGCACTCGTCAAGTAATGAATAGTTGATATCACTTCTCCTGCACCTTCTACCTTCAGTGCATGAGCACCACTCTCTTGAACGATGCGGCGTGCATTCACCATCGTATCTTGAGGCGACACATGATACGACATAAATGGCATATCAGTTACAATAAACGTCTCTTTCGCTCCTCGGCGTACAGCTTTCGTATGATGAATCATATCCTCTACTGTTACAGGTACTGTTGAATCATAGCCGAGCACAACCATCCCAAGGGAATCTCCAACTAAAATCATATCAACTTCCGCTTCTTCTGCTAACTTAGCAGATGGATAATCATACGCCGTTAGCATTGTAATCGGCTCACCTTGCTCTTTCATTTTCAAAAAATCTGTTTTTGTTTTCAAAAACTACTCCTCCTTTATACAGGAGAGAGGAGATGGCCGAAATCATATAAAAAACCCCTCTGGCCATAAAAGGGCAGAAGGGTTGTGTATTAGTCGGCATTATTCATCCCTCTGTCCCAGTCCGTTATTGGATCAAGGCAGAATCCAAGTTATTATTTTTCGTATCGCTTCGAATCATGGTGCAGTTCGCTCTGATACTGCCCACATTCGAACTAATTATAGCAAACTCCAAAAAGGAATTACTACATTTTTTTGAAAAAATAATTTTTATTCTTATTACGGTATGTGAAATTTATAAGTGAACGATTCAATCATAGAAAGATAAACTTTTTAAATACATGGTATAACTCATAAAATAATGATGCAGGTTAATTGAGGAGATATACTTACAAAAGGAGAATTGCAAATGTCTATAAACAAATGGTTATTTCGATTCATCGGTTTTCTTGTGATGCTTGTGGTAATAACAACTTTAAATTCCCTCAATGTATTTGCCTCAGTTAACGACTTGGCACAACCTATTGCGTCAGCGAAAGTGATTGAAGTTGAGCTAAACGATGATTACTTTAATCCAAACGTCATCACGATTCCAATTAACGAATCAACAACATTACTGTTGAAAAATAAAGGTAAGAGTGAGCATACCTTTACAATCAAAAAACTCGGTATTGATGTCGTCGTCGAGTCAGGAAAAGAAAAAAACATTACCGTGAAACCTAACAGTGCCGGTACATATGAATTAATATGTCGATACCATCTCCTCAAAGGAATGGAAGGTAAAGTAATCGTAAAATAAGAAGCAAACTCAACTGGACGATCTTTTAAAATAAAACTTAAATATTAAAAGATTTTATTAATATGGAAATAAAAAAGAAGTTCCAAAAGAGGAACTTCTTTTACTTAATTTCGATATCCGCAGAATGAATATGATGTACTTTTCCTTCATGGTCTTCTAGGAGCAATACACCATCCTCTGTAATTCCTTTTGCTATCCCTGTAATTGTCTCTCTCATCGTTCGAGCGTTAATTTCTTTCCCGATGCTTACAGCGTAACTTTCCCAAAGAATTTTAATGACAGAGAAACCATTTTGTAAATACTCTTCATATAATTTTTCTAGTTGTAAAAAGATTTGTTGCATAAGCTCCGCACGAACAATTGGCTTACCAGATTCAATCGCTAAAGAAGTAGCAATATGCTGAATTTCCTCATCAAAATGTTCTTGCTTTTGATTCGCATTAATACCAATACCCATAATGACAGCATTAATTTTATCAGGATCAGCTTGCATTTCTGTTAATATTCCTACAGCCTTTTTCCCTTGAATTAAAATATCATTCGGCCATTTTATTCCTACGTTTACACCTGTGAACTTTTCAATTGCTTGCGCAACGCTAACAGCGGCTAATAAAGTAAGTTGTGGTGCATGTTGAACCGGGATTGATGGACGTAAAATAATACTCATCCAAATTCCTGTTCCTTTTGGTGAATGCCATTTTCTGCTTAAACGACCTCTACCCGCTGTTTGTTCTTCTGCCACAACAATTGTTCCTTCTTCTGCACCTTCATAAGCAAGCTTTGCTGCAATATGTTGCGTCGATTCAACGGACTCTTCAAAATACACTGTTCTACCAATATGTTTCGTTTGTAACCCTAACTGTATTTCATTCGCAGTCACTTTGTCTGGCTTACTTGCAATTCGATAACCTAATCGACGCACAGCTTCAAGTTCATATCCCTCATTCCGAAGGTCCTCCATATGTTTCCACACAGCAGTTCTTGAGCAACCAAGTTTATCACTAATCGTTTGACCAGATACAAACTCGCCATCCGCTTCCGAAAAAACTTGCAATAACTGCTTTCTTATAGTAGATTGCATTCTTGCAGCCACTCCCTTATACACTCTTTCTCATTTACTACGTTTCCTTGTACAATTGCTTCTTCAATTTTTTGAATCATTTCAGCAACCCACGGACCTGGCTTTTTACTTGCCCAGTTTAACAAATCATTCCCAGTCACATTCATCTCTTGTCGATTCTTAATTGGCAATGCTTGAAACAACGTTTGTACCCGGTTAACAGCTGTATGATCATAGCTTTCAATCATCGCTTCATATACTCTTTCTGCCATTTCAGCTATATGAATTCCCGTTTTATAAAGAAGAACTGTATCCCAATCCTTCTCCTTTCTCTTACGGATTGTTAATAAAACTGCGACGATATCTTTTATTTTTTTATTCGAAAACTTCCATTGACGTAAAAAGACAGCTGGATGTTCTTCCCCGATACAATATAAGAAAAACGCCCACGCCTCAATGTCTGCTTCAAAAGAATCCCATTTATACTGCGTAGCTTTTAACAATTTCTCTTCTGACATCTGTAAATATGGTAGATGAGAAAATAGTTTCGTTTCTACTAATTCTTTGAGAGCCTTCACACAATATGTGCCAGTTAACAGTTTTTCAAACTCCACTGTAATTCTCTCAATTGCTATATGTTCCAGCAAATGTCCATATGTTTCAATTGCTTGCTTCGTTTTCGTCTCTAAAGAAAAACCTAACGTACTTACGAACCGAATACCACGCATCATTCGCAGGGCATCTTCTTGAAACCGATCCGCAGCATTTCCCACTGTCATAATTTCTCTCTTTTGAATCGCTTCCTGTCCAGCAAATAAATCAACCATTTTTCCTTCTTCTGTCATTGCAATTGCATTCATTGTGAAATCACGACGTTTTAAATCCTCTTCTAATGAACGAACAAATTGAACACTACTAGGTCTTCGAAAGTCTTCATATTCACTCTCTGTTCGAAAAGTGGTTACCTCATAAGGCTCACCATTTTCTACTACAATTACAGTTCCATGTTCAAGACCAACAGGAACATGTCTTGGAAATATAGCCATCACTTCTTCTGGTAAAGCAGATGTCGCAATATCAATATCTCCAATCGGCCTATCGATAATAAGGTCTCTTACGCTTCCACCGACAAAGTAAGCCTCATGCCCTTGTTGCTTTAAAGTCTCAATAATAGAACTAGCTTTTTTAAATCTTTCCATTTTTGTCATCCCTTAGTACATCATAGTAAATCGTTTCATATTGTGAGACGATTTTTTCAGAGCGAAACTGCTCGTAAACACTTTCTCTTGCTCGCTCTCCCATATTACGGTGAAGTTCTTCATCCTTTAATAGCTGAATGGCTTGATCTGCCACTCCTGTTGTATCGCCAACTTCACATAAATATCCTGTATCACCATGTTGAATGACTTCTGGAATACCTCCAACCCTTGTTCCGATACAAGGTACACCACACGCCATCGCTTCTAATAAAACAAGACCAAAACTCTCCTTCTCTGATAAAAGCAACATTAAATCACTCATCGCAAGTAGTTCTGCAACATTATCTTGCTTCCCTAAGAATAAGACGCGATCTTCAATATGTAAATTTTTCACCAACTGTAAAATCGTGCAAAATTCTGGTCCATCTCCAACAAGAAGCAACTTCGCATCTACTTCTGTAACAATTTTAGCAAATGCCTGCACAACATCTTGCACACGTTTCACTTTACGGAAATTTGAAATGTGAATAAGTATCTTTTCACTCTCACTTATACCGTATTCTTTCTTTAATTGGGTCATATCACGTTTGAAATATACACGTTCGTCTATAAAGTTATATACCGTTTGAATGCCTTTATTTGGTTTTACAAGCTCATGCGTTTCGTTAATTAATGAATGCGAGACAGCCGTCACAACATCAGATTGCTCAATACCAAAACGAATTAAATTATTTAGCGAAGGGTCGGATCCTAACACAGTAATATCTGTTCCATGCAAGGTTGTAACAATTTTAATACGCTCTCCAATCATTTGTTTTGCTAAATAAGCACAAATGGCATGTGGTATTGCGTAATGCACATGTAAAATGTCTAGGTTTTCTCTTTGTGCAACCTCTGCCATTTTACTCGCTAACGCTAAATCGTATGGTGGATATTGAAATACAGAGTATTGATTTACCGTCACTTCATGAAAATAAATGTTTGGATACACTTTATTTAACCGGAATGGTAAACCCGATGTAATAAAATGAATTTCATGCCCGCGTTCCGCTAATTGCTTTCCTAATTCTGTTCCAACAACTCCAGAACCACCTACAGAAGGATAACATGTAATACCTATTTTTAATTTCATTTACATCCCCCTATTAAATCAGCATGTAATAAAACCGGTTTCTTACTCATAAACCCTTCGGCATATAAGACTCCAACTTCTTTTCCAAACATTTTCTCACGAGCGACTACAGTTTCAACGTAACCTTCTGTTAACGGCGTTTTCACACCATCACTCCCTGTTGAAAACTGACTTTCATACGCTTCTAATGCTTCCACCTTTTGCGATACGTATTCACTAATATCTATACAAAAATTCGGTTTATGAAAACCATTAATCATATAATGATAAAAAGACTCCACACGATGTGGTGGAACCTCTGGCATATATTTGCGAATTCCCGCTGAAAAAATAGCTTCTTCCACAAGTTTTGCACAATTTGCATGATCTGGATGACGATCTTCATAATACGGCGCAAAAACTAGTTTTGGTTTATATGTACGAATTACCTTTACAATTTCACGTATATACTCTTCTTTCATATACAAACCACGGTCTGGCATCGCTAAATTTAGTCTCGTTTTTACTCCCATTATACGAGCTGCCGCCTTTGCTTCTTCTTTTCTTAACTCTATCGTTCCATTAGAAGAAAGATCAGCTTCCGTTAAATCACAAATACCTACTTCATACCCTTGCTTCGTATATTTAGCAATGGTACCCGCCATGCCGATTTCAACATCATCGGCATGGGCACCAAACGCTAATATATGTAATCCACTCATAATTGTTCCCCTCATTTTCTTAACTTGCGGTAATCTAAATCTCCTCGCTCTAATGCGTGCATTAACATTTCAGCACTTGCCATATTCGTCGCAAGTGGAATTGCATATACATCACATAAACGAAGCAATGCATTCACATCCGGTTCATGCGGTTGTGCTGTTAATGGATCGCGGAAGAAAATTACCATGTCTAAATCATTTTTTGCAATCATTGCACCAATTTCTTGATCGCCGCCAAGAGGACCAGATTGATATCTTGTTACAACTAAGCCGGTCGCTTCCATAATACGAAGTCCTGTCGTTCCTGTTGCAAATAATTCATGTTGTTCAAAAATTGGTTTATATGCGTATGCAAACGAAACCATGTCATTTTTCTTTTTGTCATGTGCAATTAAGGCAATTTTCATCCGTTGTCTCCCCTTTAGTCGATAATATTTTCTAAACCGTACACAAGATGGTCTAGATTCATTACTGTCTCAATTGATAGTTTTACACCAGACATAAATGATGCACGATTGAATGAATCATGACGAACTGTTAACATTTGTCCGTCTCCACCAAACATTACTTCTTGGTGTGCAATAAGTCCTGGTAAACGTACACTATGAATGTGAATGCCGTCTACATTTGCACCACGAGCCCCTTCTAGTTGCTCTACTTCATTTGGATGACCTTGCTGCTTTGATTCACGATTTTGACGAATTAATTCTACTGTTTTTACCGCTGTACCAGATGGTGCATCTAACTTTTGATCATGATGCAATTCAATTACTTCAACATCTTGGAAGTATTTCGCTGCCATTTGTGAGAATTTCATCATAAGAACTGCACCAATTGCAAAGTTTGGAGCGATAATTGTTCCTACTGCTTTTTCTTTCGCAGTCTCGGTTAATTGTTTTAGCTCTTCTTCTGTAAATCCAGTTGTACCAATAACAGAACGAAGTCCACGCTCAACTGCTAGTGTAACGTGTTGTTTCCCAACTTCTGGCGTTGTTAAATCTAACAACACATCTGCTTCTACTTCCTCTAAACAAGTATGTAAATCTCCATAAATAGGTGTATCTAGCGCTGGCATTCCCGGTAAATCAGAGATTTTCTCTCCACCATGCTTATAATCCACTGCTGCTACTAAATTAAAATGTTCCGTTCTTTCCATAAGAAGAACTGCTTCATGTCCCATACGTCCTCTTGGTCCAGCGATAATTACTTTAATTTCTTTCATTATTCTTTCTCTCCCTCATCAATACGTGTCCAGCGATCTTTATCGCGAGTATTAAATTTATTCATTACAATGTTATGTGCTGTTTCTAAATCAATATTTAAACTATTTGCCATACAAATCATAACAAATAATACATCTCCAAGCTCTTCTTCAATACTACGTTCTGTTTCAGTTGTTTTCTTCGGTTTCTCACCATAATAATGATTCACCTCTCTTGCAAGCTCCCCCATTTCTTCCGTTAAACGAGCCATCATTGCAAGTGGACTGAAATAACCTTCTTTAAACTGACCAATATATGCATCAACTTCTTTCTGCATATCCTTCATCGTTTTCGCTTCCATACAATTCACCTCTAATCCTTCCTCTTTCATGTTAGCCAATTCATCGCGATTTGACAAATATTATTCCCCGCCAAACACCTATTTGCGACCCATTTTTGGATAGACTATAATAAAGTGAAACTTCTTTTGCGATTTTTTTGCAAAAGATTAGTTGAACTAATCGGGTTCCTACGGCTGGTTCGCCTTTCTTCAGAGCTTTATCTCCTACCAGCCGTTGGTACGGGGTAAAGTGAAACTTCTTTTGCGTTTTTGGCAAAAAATTAGCCTAAACCAATCATTTTTTATAGCCTTCACTATTTTCACTAGCAACTAGAAATTACTTATCATTATGTTTTACCGTTTCAGCGGAGCAATGCCATTTACATAATTAGGGGGATTTCTATATGACATCAAATTTGAAGATTCGAAATATCATTTTTATTTTAATCGGTTCCGCTATTTTTTCTTTCGGTATTGTGAATATCAATATTGAAAATCACCTTGCAGAAGGTGGATTTACCGGTATTACACTATTATTGTATTTTCTATTTAAGTTTGACCCTTCTTATTCAAACTTAATTTTAAATATCCCTATATTTTTTATTGGTTGGAAGTTACTTGGAAGAGCGACATTTATATATACACTAATCGGCACATTTAGCGTATCTTTATTTCTATGGATTTTTCAGCGTTACGAAGTTCTCAACTTACATGTAAACTTACAAAATGATATGACACTCGCAGCTTTATTTGCTGGGGCATTTATTGGTATCGGTCTCGGGATCATATTTAAATACGGCGGAACTACTGGCGGTGTAGATATTATTGCGAGACTCGCTCATAAATATGTTGGCTGGAGTATGGGGAAAACGATGTTTATGTTTGATGCTATCGTCATTATCGTCTCTATCCTTACCTATTTATCATATCGCGAGGGTATGTATACGTTAGTTGCTGTTTTTATCGGGGCGAAAGTCATTGATTTTATGCAAGAAGGAGCCTATGCAGCAAAAGGAGCAACTATTATCTCCGATAAAAACGATGAAATTGCTTCTAAAATTTTATCTGAGATGGAGCGCGGAGCGACCTTTTTAAAAGCTGTTGGATCGTATACAAAAGTGGAACGGAACGTATTGTATTGCGTTGTGGCTAAAAATGAAATCGTGAAATTAAAAAATATTATTACTTCTGTAGATCCTCATGCATTTGTTGCAGTAAGTGACGTACATGATGTAGTTGGTGAAGGTTTTACGTTGGATGAAAATAAAAACCCATTACATACATAAACACAACTAGAAAAGCTTTTTAGCTTTTCTAGTTTTTTATTACGTATTGCTTAAGTTTCTCTAAATCCTCATAAATAAGCTCCAATAAGCCCCGATTATAAAAAATGGAAGCAGGATGGAAGGTCGGAAAAATATGATATTCTTTCTCTGACCATGTAAATTCTGCACTTTGTATATCCTTTAATTTTTGAATGGGCTGTTTTAATAATTGCCCGTGTACATCTGTGATTTTTTTACCTTTTCCTGTTAAACGCTGAAGACCGATATTGCCAAGCGTGACAATTAGCTTCGGATTTAGTTTCTCTAATTCATAATCTAACAAAGGTGCATGGGCAACTATTTCTCCTTGATTTGGCGTTCTATTATACTTTTTTTGTATAATAGAACCATTTCGTTCTTTTTTCTCTCGCCACTTATAAGGTCTACTCCGAACAGCACTCGTAATATATACTTCTTCCCTTGTAACGTGAATACGTTCTAAAAAACCCATTAATTGTTTTCCGGCTCTCCCGCTAAACGGAATCCCATTATGAATTTCTGTTTCACCAGGCGCTTCTCCTAACAACATAAATTTCGGATTTTCAGGGCCTTGTCCACTTAAAAAACCTTCTAATTGATAAGGAGCACTACGCTCTTTCACTTGTTTTACTAAATGGTCTGGATATTTCATTTCCCCACCGCCTTTCCGCATTACTTCTATTATTTCTATTTGCAATACATTATATAATTCAATCCACAAAACAAAAAAGACTATCAAAATTGATAGTCTTTAGTCGTCGCTACGCTGCATACCAGTATAAATTAATACGAGACGTAATAATTCAAATACCGCTACGGCTGCAGCTGCTACATATGTTAATGCTGCCGCATTTAATACTTTACGAGCTTGGCCATATTCATCTGTTGATACGATTCCTAACGCTTCAATTTGTTGCATCGCACGCTTTGATGCATCAAACTCAACTGGTAATGTAACGAGTTGGAACACAACACCTGCTGCCATTAAAATGATACCTAAAAATATCATGTTGGCCATCGATGCAAAAATACCGATCATAATAAATATCCAAGAAATATTTGAACCAAAGTTCGCAACTGGCACTAACGAATGACGAATACGCATAAAGTTATAATCTTTTGCATCTTGAATTGCGTGTCCTACTTCGTGTGCTGCAACTGCTGTACCAGCAACTGAATGACCGTAATAGTTATCTGTTGATAATCGAACTGTTTTGGCAGTTGGATCATAATGGTCTGATAAATGACCTGGTGTTTCTTCTACAGCTACGTTGTATAATCCATTTTCATCTAAGATTTTCCGAGCCACTTCTGCTCCTGTCATACCTGATGTTGAATAAACTTGTGAATACTTGCTATAGGCACTACGTACTTTTGACTGTGCATACAACGGTATGATCAAAATGATCGCGAAGTAAATTAAATAAAACATCATGAACCTCCATTGAAGTTTTAATTATAGTACTTCTCATTCTATTTTCTTCTGCCACCATTGTCAATGAATAAACCTTACAATCCGAATCTTTATTTATTACATTATCTATTCTTAGAATGTACATTACTTTTTCTTTTTTCTCTCTCTCCTTTATACTTTCTCCACCCAACATAAGTTAATGTGAATAAAATAAGACCTCCAGTAATTGTCATAAACCAAATGAGAGAAGGTGCAATTTCATCTTTTTTTACTGTATGAAATATTTTTTGCAAATCTCCTTTAATGATTCCTAATTGCATTTGCCCACCTTTTGTTTTTAACATAACGTTACGAAATTCATCCAAATAAGATAAATGGGCATTTACACGCTGCACTTCATTTTCTGGCAAGGCAATCATTAAGCTTGGATAAATAATATTAAATTCATGTAAAAATGTGTTTAACGTTTGTTGAAACTGTCCCGTATCTTCTTTTTTCATTGCTTTTTCCATTTGAGAAAAGGCATCCATTACTTTTCCTTCTCTTTCCATCCAAAGTGGTTGGTATTTCGATACTTGCGCATCGACAGCGAGCTGCAGGGCTAACACATTATCAATTTTAACTTGTTTCCTTACATCTTCTTCCGCGAGAGATTGTTTCGCCTTGTCGTAAGCTAAAGAAATAACTCTAACTTGATCTGGCGTTACTTCCTGCTTCTTTTCATTCCCCTTTATTACAAACTGCTCCGAGAAATGTTGCAGTACTTGTACTGCTTTTTCATCTTCATTACGCTTCACTAATTGTAATGAGTCATCTAACAACCCTGTTAGTTCACTCCACTCCTCAGCATATATACGTAACGGAAACATGATAATTAGAAATGCAATCAGTCCAATTAATGTTCTCTTCATCACGGTCCCCCCTATAACTACTAGTACAAAATATGTTAATGTGGACAAGAATAGAACAGAACTGGACCGAAAAATATATTATCGTTTTACAAACAAAAAAAATTCTCTTTAAACAGAGAATTTTTCTTTTGAAATCCTTTTCTTTTTTACGAAATATTTATACAAGCTATAACAAATTATGCTACCACATAAAATAAATAATAAAATAGCACACGCTGCATGCATAAAAAACTCTTCTGGTAACATTAATATAATCGGATCCGTTTCAATATCAAACATCCAATAATCATTACTGAATAAAAGCTTATGGAATAATACAAAACTCTTTTCAAAATTAATAGCAATTGGTAACACAAGCGCAATCGGAAAGATAATTGTTACAATCGATCCATGCAGTAAAAACTTTTCATTTTTCTTTTTTAATAAATACATGCCGCCTACTATTGCAATTATAATTGTCGCATACATTACATATTGTATCTTTACTAAAATATTTTTAACATCTACAAAATGAATACGGCCATTTGTAGACATATCTAATGTGGGCAACTGTAATGCACCGTCATAAAACGGAGATAAATATGTGATAAGCACATCATAATTTCTTTTAATATCATCCTTCGTCATATCTGCTAAATCTGGAATGTTTAAAAAATCAATTTCAAAATAATATAGCCATTTTCCATATACAACCGCCGTTGTTGCGAGTGCAAATATAGAAAATGCTATGCTATATGAAACAATTATCGTAATCAATCGATCCAATATTTTTGTACCACTCGTATTTTTCTTCATTTTCTCCCCCTACATATTCTAACTATCATAAAGAAAACTGTTTTCGATTCTCACGTAAGCAATAATAATATGTCATACAAAGCACAGCAATGCTTAACCAGAACGTAAAATAACCAATTTCTCCTACAAACAAATGCATAATTCCGTATCTCGGCATTTGCCAGAACAAATAATCAATTGCATCATTATGTAATGTCCATATAGCGGCTACCGCAAAATGCCATTTTTTTATACGGTAAAACGGTGCATATAGCACTGCTTGTACTGCCATCGCAAAATGCGAAAGCATTAACATATACCCGATAAGGCCAATAGGACCTTTTACATAGATCATAACCCCATTTACAACAACAGCCCATATACCATATTTTATTAAAGTAACAATCGCTAGCGCCTCTATTAATCCCCAATTTCTCTTTATTAAAAAAGCGATTAAAACAAAGACAAAAAAGAGACTTGCCATAGGACTATCGGGTACAAACGGCCAAAATATAGGTAAAGTTTCTTTTAATTGATTTCCATACCATATGAATCCGTATATTGTACCTAATATGTTAACAACTAATAAAAATGATAATACGGAGCGTTGTCTTAACATTGCATACAAGTAAACCAAGCTGTATGTCCAACACCTTTCATTCTTTCATCAAACTCTACTCTATTATATAGTAAACTTTCTATCATCAAAATAAAAAGCTGACTACAAATTTTGTAGTCAGCTTTTTATTATTTTTTATTATACTTTGCAACGAATTCCGAAAGCTTCTTCAGTTCCTCATCTGTACCTTTAAATACACCTTTAGGCATGGAACCTTTTCCCTCTTTCGCAATTTTAGCAATTTCTTCAGGCTTCAAAGTTAAATTTTGCAGTGCTGGTGCTGCTGCGCCGCCCTGTAAATTGTCACCGTGACATGTTAAACAAGTATTTTTTTGCATTAATTTATAACCGTCATCATTTTTATCAACTGGTGCTGTTTTTACAATTGCTCCTTGTTTTTTTGCAGCTTCCCAGTCGTGGTGTGCTACAGATTCCCAAGTTAAAAAGATAATTGATGCAACTGCTAAAAGCATAAATCCCGTTGCTACAGGACGCTTCAATGGGCGTCTTTCTGGGCCTCGATCAAGAAATGGAGCTAACAGTAATGCGCCAAACGCAATCCCTGGCATAATGAACGCTCCAATTACAGTAAATGAGCCAGAAGCATAAGAATACTTTAATAACTGATACAAGAATAAGAAATACCAATCTGGAAGTGGTATATACCCAGCATCAGTTGGATCCGCCATTCTTTCAAGCGGTGACGGATGCGCCACTGTTAAACATAAATAACCAATTAAAAAAACTGCACCAACCATCCATTCTTTTAACAAGAAGTTCGGCCAAAATGCTTCTGTTTTCCCTGGGTATTCCGAATAGTCTTTTGGAATATTTGGTTTCCGAGCTACTGGTACCCGAGAATCTCCTACAAACTTCATCCCTTTGCCGCGATGCATAATCTCCCTCCTTTAGTTCTTTCCCCTTTAATTTAGCAATCTCTTATAGTGGACCGGAAATACCTTGTTTGCGAATCATGATGAAGTGGAAGGCCATTAAACCTAGAAGTGCTGCTGGTAAGAAGAAGACGTGAATAGCAAAGAAGCGAGTTAATGTTTGAGCGCCAACAATTTCGGAATGACCAGCGAGTAATGTTTTAATGTAAGGACCAATGAGCGGCGTTTGCTCTGCAATTTGAATCCCTACTTTCGTAGCAAATAACGCTTTCATATCCCACGGTAATAAATATCCGGTAAAACCAAGACCTAACATAACAAAGAAAATAAGAACACCAACAATCCAGTTTAGCTCACGAGGCTTTTTATACGCACCCTGGAAGAAAACTCTAAGTGTATGTAAAAACATCATTACAATGACGAGACTAGCACCCCAGTGGTGCATACCACGAACAATTTGCCCATATGCAACTTCATTTTGCAAATAATAAACCGATTCCCAAGCATTTTTAATATCAGGCACATAATACATCGTCAAAAACATTCCAGATAAAATTTGAATTACAGTAACGAAAAAGGTAAGTCCGCCAAAGCAATAAACGAATGCAGAAAAGTGATGTGCCGGGTTTACATGTTCAGGTACTTCATGATCAGCGATATCACGCCATATTGGTGTAATATCTAACCTTTCATCTACCCAATCATAAATTTTATTTAGCATCTACTTTGCACCCCCTCTTGGCTTCGCTTTTCCTAAGTACAGCGTTCCATCTTTCACTTTAGATTCGTATACATCGAGCGGCGCAAGGGGCGGCGTGCCTTTAATGTTTATCCCGTCTTTTGTGTAACGGCCCCCGTGACATGGACAAAAGAATTGATTCGGATGTGCTTTGTCCGAATTCCAGTTCACTGTACATCCTAAATGTTTACATACTGGAGAGAACGCAACAATGTCTCCGCTTTCATCTTTATGAACCCAAGCTGATTTTGGCTCTTCGGACTTGTACCAACCATCAACCTGCTTCACCTTAAAGTCGAAACGTTTCGGCTCTGTTGTAATATCCTTTACTTGTGCAACAGCAACCATATCCGTTCCCGCTTCTTTTCTTAACACCGGATCAAGCGCAAATCGCGTCATCGGCATTAAAATACCCGCCGCCATAAAGCCTCCTACCCCTGTAAGGGTATAATTTAAAAACTGTCTTCTTGACACACGATGTTCTTTCTCGCTCACGAAAATTTCCCCCCTCTATCAGAAATTGTCCCCTCGTGATAAATTATATAAAAAATAAAAACTAGGACACTATCATGATATAATACGCTCATGCACAGGTCAATATCATACTACTCATAATAATAAGAACTTTCTGTTTATTGTTGTTTTCCCCACTTTTCTTCTAACATTACCATTATATTTTTTATATGTGCATGAATCACTTCTCTTTTCGCTTGATCACTAAATTGTTCTAACGCTAATGAAGGAAACCAAAATAAATCTCCCTGCAATTCTTGCATATCTTCTTTCCATGAAAAATCACTTGTAACATAAGCAATATGCTTAAAACCTTGCTTTTTCAAATGATTCGTCCATTCTTGCAAACGACCTTTTTCGTTTTTTTGACTTTCTACAAGATACGTAAATGCAGGTAATAAAAGCACTCTTCCTTTATATTCTCTTTCTAGCTCCATACTCAACAATTCGATAAATTCCCCTTGTTCTACTACCATTTTCATTTCTTTCGCTGCTGAAATTGATAAAAGTGGTATAACACCCGTATCTACATATTCTCTTGCTTGCTCAAACTGTTCCACATCTTTTACAATCCATTTCAAATGTCTTCCCTCCCCCATCTATAAATGACAGAACTTTCACTTTATATATATTAAACCATACTAAAAGAGGTAAAAAAAGAAAAACTACCTATATTAAGGTAGTTTTTCTTGAAAAAGTCTGAAATTTGTAAAATTTTATGAATCCAAATGAATTCTATAACATCTTTAACTCCGCTGTTAACCTATGAAACGCTTCCTTATCTTGCTTATCCAGCGCTTCATCAATTTGTTTTAAAAGACGTTCTCTTCTAAAAGAAAATACACTTTCTTCTAAAAACCTTTCTGCAAGTAAACGATCTTTTTCATTTACTTCAATGTGCTTTGGTAAATATGGGTTTTCTTCTAATACAGCTACGTAATTGGCATTTTGAAACGATGATTTAAAATTGAGTTGAATATAAATATCCTCATCTCGATTTAAACGAATATCATGAAACGATTTTTCAGCATCTGTTGTCATAACATTTTGTTTAAAAAAGTGAAACGGTGTGTCTTTTACACAATTCGCGGACATTACTAAGCCACGCGGACAATATTTTGCATGCTCTACGAAGTGGACTTTATGCATCAATTGGTCGTGACTCATTAAATAATTCAAAATCCATACACATTCACGCTGTTTCAGTTGGTAATTATTCAAAAACCATTTTACAAAATCCTTCTTCTCGTTTACAGAAACAGGGGTATTCATAGCAATTAAGTCCCTCCTCTGTCTTTCTCTTTTCTTTTTAGATTCAAGAAGCGGTATTCAGTTTCCTTCCAACTTATGAAAAATCCTCTAAATTATATAACAATTCTTCAATATGAATTTGTGTCGGGTCTAGTTGTATTAACTGAGTAAATACTTCTTTCGCCTCTTTTCGCATACCTTCTTCCAATAAGAAATAACCGTACTCTTCCAAGAAGTCTGGATGATTCTTAAAAGAAGTATATGCACTTTCATAGTGTTTTAATGCATCAGAATACATTTCTAATTGTTTTTTTGCAAACGCAAGATCCCAAAGTAGTTGTGTATCTGGTTCTCCGCTATCGATAGCACGCTCTACAACAGCAATTAGCTCTTCATACTTTTCTTGTTCCTTTAAGATATATGCATATTTTAATGTTGCACCTAAATGTCCTGGATCTAACTCAAGCGCTTTTTGAAGCACTTCCTCTGCTTCCGCTATTTTCCCTAATTTCGCTGCAATGTTCGCTAATTCTACATAGAATGGTACAGAAAGTTCATCTACTTTAATTCCTTCATGAAGTGTTTCATAGCTTTCTTGAAGCATTCCTTCTTTTTCATAGCTTTTCGCTAAATACATGTAAAGCGATGCATACTCAGGATCTAATTCTTTTAGTTCTTGCCAAGCACCAATTGCTCTTTGGTATTCTTCACCTTGGTATAATGTGAAGGCATATCCAAATAATGAGTGAATATCTTTTTGTTCCTCTAAACCTGCTTCATAGTAAGAAATCGCCTCTTCCCAATTTCCAATGGCACTTAACGTTTCTCCAAGGCGCAGTGCAATGACAACACCACCCATTACTTTATGCTCCGCTAATAGCGACTCATAATAAGTAATTGCCTTTTGTTCTTCACCTTTACTACTATATAACTCTGCTAATCCAAACGTAATGACAGGCTCGTCAGGCATCATTTCTTTCGCCTTTAATAGTTTTTGTTCTGCTACATCATCGAAACCTTGCATTTGGAATAAATCCGCTACAAGTAATAACGATTGAACATATAAATCATCATTTTCCGGAATATCATGAAGTACTTCAATCGCTTCATCTTCTTTATCTAGATCAATATATAATTCCGCTAAAAATACAGTGAATTCACTTTCCTCTGGATACAATAAACGCAAATCTTCTGTAATAGCTAACGCTTCATCCGTAAATCCAAGAGTATGATAATAGCGAGCAATATCATACTTCTCTTCATCATTCGCAATTTTTAATTGCTCTTTTAATAATTGTAATCCTTTTTCCGCTTCACCATTTTCAATATATGAAACAGCTTGTTCAAACTTTTGCATAAACGTCTCCTTTAATTCTAAAAAATATTCTTTTCTGTTCATTTACCCCGCTATTAACGGGCAGTAAGACCCCACCTCAAAATTCAGCTAGGGCAAAGAAGTTAGTTTTGGGGGCAACTGCCCGTAAAAGCCCGATTGGTGTGGGCTAATAATCAGCGGGGGATAAACATCCCCCCACTGATTAAAGTTTCACTTTATCATAAGCAACTCATTGTTAGAACGCAACCTTTAGAATGAGCATGCTTCTTCTTACAGAGTAGTTAATTGTTCAAAGGTTCGGATATGATACCGATACCTTCTTACCTTCTTCTATTGTACCGCTTTCTTTTATGACCGTGCAAATAACTTCTCCCACTAATTATCGAGCCATACCAATCTTGATTTACAGAACAACTTAATTACCAAACTTCAACTTTTTTAATGCGATAAAAAAGACTCCTCTAATAGGAGCCTTCACAATCTCTTAAGAATATGTTTCCTCTTTCTGTACTTGCTCATTTACAAGTTCTTTCAGTAACTCTATAATTTCATCATTTTCTTCTTTCAAACCGACAGTAATACGAATGCCATCATCGATACCAAATGCAGCACCAGAACGAACAATATATCCTTTTTTCATTAATCGTTCAAAAGCTTCATTACCAGGAATACCGAGTTTTAAGAAAATGAAATTTGTTTGAGATGGATAATAGAATACGTTATATTCCTTACAAAATGCGTAATATTGATGTAATCCTTCTTCATTCTTTTTCACACATTCTTGTAAAAATGCTTGATCTTCTAATGCAGCAAGTGCTACAGATTGCGCTACAGTCGATGTATTAAATGGTAACCTCGCTACTTCTAGCTGCCCGATTAACTCCGTATTACCAACTGCATATCCGATACGGAAAGCAGCTAGACCATATGCTTTTGAAAACGTACGTAATACCATAAGATTTTCATACTTTTCAAGAAGTGGTAATGTTTGCGGATAGTCTTCTGCTCCCGCATATTCATAATATGCTTCGTCCATAATAACGAGCGCTGACTTAGGAACTGATTCTAAAAATGAAAGTAATTTTTGTTTTTCTACATATGTACCTGTCGGATTATTCGGGTTACAAATCCATACAATCTTCGTTTGATCATCTACTTGCTGTAACATCGCATCTAAATCGTGAACGCCATCTTTAAGTGGTACTTCACGAACTTCTGCTCCTTCAATAACAGCATGGTGATGGTATTGTGAGAATGTTGGATTCGCCATTACAACATTTGTTCCTTCGTGTAGTAACGCACGACTAATCATTTGAATAACTTCATCTAATCCACTACCAAATAACAGTTGTTCCGCTTTAACACCTAAATGTTTTGCTACTTGTGTCCGAAGTTCAAAGGCATGTCCATCTGGATAAAGAGCGTATTGACTCGCTAAAGAAGTTAATGCTTCTGTTACGCGTGCTGAGCAACCGAATGGATTTTCGTTCGATGCTAATTTCACAATTTTTGATAATCCATATTCCCTTTTTACTTCTTCAATATTTTTCCCAGGTACATATGCTCTCAAAGTTAACAATTGTTCTTTTACTCTCATTTTTCTTCCCCCAGTCATTTTATTCAATTCGATTACAATACGGTTATACTCCCTTACTATAATTGTTTATCATAACTGTCACTATTACGAAAATGCTTCTAAATAGGCTCTCCATAGCTGTTATCTACTTCTTATACCCATATCCTTTTGAAATGCCTCTAACGCAATATGAACAGTCTCATCAGGAATAGATACGACATTCACTACCCCATATTCCTGCATAAGTACCATATGAATTGTTCCTGCATTCGCTTTCTTATCTTGTTTCATCAACCCAACGAGGCGTTCTACACTTAAATCACTTGGCATTTTTGGATAGCCGTACTTCAAGAACCACTGCTTCATCTCTTCATAAGCAAGATTTACCTTATACACTTGTTCACTTAAGAATATAGCAAATAACATTCCAACCGCTACTCCGTCACCGTGAGTAATATTTCCATATCCTAGTTCTTTTTCTAGAGCATGGCCTAACGTATGTCCAAAGTTTAAATGTGCACGTACGCCTTTTTCTGTTTCATCTTGCGCTACAATGTTTGCCTTTACAGGAATCGCCTTCGTTAATATGTGGATTAATTTCTCATCACGAAGATCTGCTAATGTTTGCACTTCTTCTTTTAGCCAATGATATAGCTTTACATCACCAATTAGAGCATGTTTTATCACTTCTGCATAACCTGAGCGCCACTCTTTTTCAGGAAGAGACTGTAAAAACGGCGTATGATATACAACTGCTTCTGGTTGATGGAATGCACCTATCATATTTTTACCTAACGGATGATTGATTGCTACTTTCCCACCTACCGCGCTATCGTGAGCTAATAAAGTAGTCGGAACTTGAACAAAGCGAATTCCACGCATAAACGACGCAGCAACAAAACCAGCTAAATCTCCAATCATCCCGCCTCCAAGTGCGATAATTAAAGAATTTCTATCTAATTTATTTTCAAGAGCTGACGTATGAGCCGCATAGAAATTTTCAAAGGACTTCTCTTTTTCACCACTCGGTACAACGAATGAAAATACTTTTTGATCTATTTGCAACGCATCTACAACTGTCTGTAAATGTAAAGGTGCAACAGCCTCATCTGAAATAATCATAATATTTGATACAGATGGCTGCATGTTTTGAACGATTGTTGTCAAATGTGACAACGATTCTTTTCCTACATGTACATCATATTCTTTTGATTTCGTTTGAATATGTATGTTTTCCATTAAAATCCCCTCGCATATTCATTATGTTTCTCAATATTTTCACGAATAAGGTCCATACGATCTAATCCAAATTGTTCTATTAAAGCTGTCGCTAATTCCCAAGCTACAACCGCTTCCGCAACGACACTAGCTGCTGGAACAGCACAACTATCTGAACGTTCAATACTTGCTGTAAAAGGCTCTTTCGTATCAATATCGACACTTTGAAGAGGTTTATATAGTGTAGGTATCGGTTTCATCACTCCGCGCACAACAATTGGCATTCCAGTCGTCATACCGCCTTCTAAACCACCCGCGTTATTTGTTCTTCTTGTATATCCATGCTCTTCATCCCACAAAATTTCATCATGAACTTCGCTACCCGGTCTATGTGCTGCTTCAAAACCAATTCCAATCTCGACCCCTTTAAAGGCATTAATGCTCATTATTGCGGCTGCTAATTTTGCATCTAGTTTTCGATCATAATGCACATAGCTGCCTACTCCAATTGGCATTCCTTCCACAATTACTTCCACGATGCCACCGATTGAATCACCATTTGATTTCGCATCATCAATTGCTTTTATCATTTGATTACCAGCTTCTTCATCTAAACAGCGTACAGGTGATGCTTCTGTAATACTTTTTAATTCTTCAATTGAACGATACGTAGTCTCTTTAGCCTGTACACCGCCAATTTCAATTACATGGCCTGCTACTGCAACACCAAGTTCCGCTAACAATTTTTTTGCAACCGCACCAGCAGCAACACGTACTGTCGTTTCGCGTGCCGAAGAGCGTTCCAGTACATTTCTCATATCTCTATGACCATATTTAATCGCACCATTTAAATCAGCATGTCCAGGTCTTGGTTTTGTTACTTTCCTTTTCATTTCTTTTTCTTCTTGTTCCGTTAACGGCTCTGCACCCATAATTTTTGTCCAATGTGCAAAATCACGGTTTTCAACAACAAGTGCAATTGGAGAACCTAATGTCTCTCCATGTCTAACACCACTTACAATTTGCACTTGATCTGTTTCAATTTGCATGCGTCTACCACGCCCATATCCCTTTTGCCTTCTAGCTAACTCTTCATTTATATCATCCGCTACTAATGGTAGTCCGGCTGGAACACCTTCTATAATCGTTGTAAGTTGTGGACCATGAGATTCACCAGCTGTAATATATCGCATACGTTATTCCTCTTTTCGTATATGTATTTATCTCGCTATATTAAGCAATAATTTTATCTTTCATTACTCTAAAAATATGAAAGAGTTATTCATACATCAGCCATTCGCTTATTCTCCGATAGGCCTTTACTTTACATATCAATATATCATAACAGCTCTAACTTCGTAACTAATAGAAATAAAAAAAGTGCAAGAAGAATACCCCTATTCTCCTTGCACTTTCTACTATTATCACAGTGATTAAAGCGTTTACAAATTATTTCAAAATAATTAGTAAATCCATTCATTCATTAATTTTGAGTAGTCAACTAATTCTTCTTCCTTAAAGAAAATACCAATCTCGCGCTCTGCACTTTCTAACGAATCAGAACCATGGATAATATTTTTGGCAACAGTTACACCGAAATCTCCACGAATTGTTCCAGGAGCTGCTTCATGTGGTCTTGTTTTACCCATCATGTTACGAGCTGTATCTACTACACCTTCACCTTGCCATACCATTGCGAATACAGGACCAGATGTAATAAAGTCTACTAATTCACCAAAGAAAGGTTTTTCTGTGTGCTCAGCATAGTGTTGTCCAGCGATTTCTGGAGTGACTTGCATTAATTTTGCACCAACTAATTGAAAGCCCTTCTTCTCAAAACGAGCTACAATTTCCCCAATGAAGGCACGTTGTACACCGTCTGGTTTAACCATTAGAAATGTTTTTTCCATAAAAAATCTCTCCACTTCTGAATTATGTATGTAATTGTATATCCCCACACACATATTAACACCCTTATCACAATTGTGCAATAGTTTTGAAATAGAGAGATTATTTTATTTTTTAGAAAAAACACTAAAATTTTCGTTTTCCAATATACTTTGCTACATTTTGTAATGCATACTTTGCTTGTCCACGTGGGAGTGGTTTTATCATTTCTAATGCTTTATGTAAATAACGTTCACTAAACGCAAATGCTTTATCAATAGCAGCACTATTCTTTACAGCTTCAATAATTTCTTTCATTTCGTCCGCTGTTGTATTTTCATGTACAGATCTGATTTTCTTACAAAGGATTGGATCTTCCATAGCATATAAGGCAGGAAGCGTAATGTTTCCTTGCAATAAATCGCCCCCAGCAGGTTTTCCAAGTTTCTCTTCTGTAGAAACGAAGTCTAAAATGTCATCAATAATTTGATACGACATCCCTACGAAATAGCCATACCAAAACAGACGGCTTACCGTATCACGATTAGCGCCAGCAGCAATCGCTCCTAGTTGGCAACTTGCAGCAATTAATAAAGCGGTTTTTCGCTTTATTCTTCTTAAATATGTTCTTAAATTTTGGTCATAGTTATACTTATCTTTAATTTGTTCGATTTCACCTTTACAAACTTCTAAAATGGTATGCGATAGCGCCTGATGCGCCTCTGGAATTTCAATATTCGTTATACATTCAAGAGACTTAGCGAATAAATAGTCCCCTGTATACATTGCAATACGATCTCCCCATTTCGCATTCACAGTTGCACTACCACGTCGTAAAAACGCAGCATCAATAACATCATCGTGAACAAGAGAAGCCATATGAATAAGTTCTAACGCAACAGCTACATGCTTAATTGCATCTAACTTATAATCTCCAAATTTCCCCGCAAGCAACACAAATACAGGACGAATTCGCTTCCCACCAGCTTCAATAAGTTGTAATGCCGCCTCTTCTACTAATGGCTGTTCAGAAGCAACTGTCTTTTTTAATTCTTTTTCTATCACATTAATATCCGATCGTAAAAAAGAGTACATAAGTTGTAACTTCATATTGTTCACCTTAACCTAAAACTTCTTTTTTCTATTTTGATTCTGGTTTCATGCCTAAATGCATCGCTGCTACCCCAAAAGTAAATGGCTTCACTTGCACACGTTCAAGTCCAGCTTTTTCGAACATATTAGCCAATTCTTTCATACCTGGGAATGTACTAGCAGATTCTTGTAGCCATGAATATTCTTTATAACTTTTCGCAAATAACTTTCCAAATAACGGCATGATATATTTAAAGTATAAAATATAACCTTGTCGAAAACCAATCATTGTTGGTTGAGATGTTTCTAAACAAATTACTTTTCCACCTGGTTTTACTACACGCGTCATTTCTTTTAATACGTGCATATAATCCGGTACATTACGTAAACCAAATCCAATCGTTACATAATCAAACGTGTTATCTTCAAATGGAAGTTCCATTGCATTCCCGTGCAGAAGTTCTACTTGTTTTAATTGTAACGCCTCTACCTTTTGCTTACCAACAGATAACATATTTTCGCTGAAGTCTAAACCAACAACCTTGCCCTGTTCACCCACCGCTCCAGCTAGCGCAATTGTCCAGTCCGCTGTTCCGCAACATACATCAAGCGCTTTACTACCTGGTTTTACATCCATAATGCGCATCGTCTCTTTGCGCCACGCTTTATGTCTTTGAAAACTAATTACAGAATTCATCACATCGTATTTATCAGAGATTTTCTCAAATACATCATGTACTCTTTCTTCTTTTGATTGTTGCATGCTCGTACCTTCTTCCAATGTAAAATTGCTTATGTCTTCGATGTATCTCTTAACACAGAGTTTATTTCGCTTATATCTCTGTGATTTTCTAAAAATTGATTTTCTTTCTTCCTAAGTTTCATCATCCATCCATTCATAACTGTTTCTGCACCTGCTTTATCGTTCACAATCCCTTGAACAGCTTGAAAAACAGGTGAATGTTGTTTATTAACATGTAGTTCACATTCTTTTTGGAGACGATTTTTCCCTAGTACATATGTTATAAACGGCTTCCAATGCGCTAAATGAAAATGATCACATGTTTTTTGCAACAGTGCAGACTCAATCATTACTACACTCTCCATTATGTCATCCACCGTTTTATGCGCTTTTTGATATAACATTATTTTGTGTTCATTAATTTCTTTAATTCCTTCAGCAAGCGCACGAATTAAAACAATATCACGATTCATAGACAATAAGTAATAATATAACCCGCTATAGTAATCACCAGCAAGCACTGTTAACTGGCGACGCTTATGCGATTCATTCGCTTCTTCCCCTGCTTTATTTGATACTCTTTCATGTGTATCAAGCGCAATTTGCACAAGCATAATCGTCACTACATAATGCTCAATTTGTTCTATATGTAAATTTGCACCTTTTAAAGCACCATATAACAATGCGATTTTCTCTTCATCAATAAATGGTTCTTCAATATAGTTTATAAAATAAGGATGGCGTAATTTCACCATCAATTTCTCTCTTATACCCGCATACCCTCCGTAGATGTCACACACAAAAATCACCCTTGTTTTCTAATTCATAAAACTTATTATAACACATACACTCTATTTTCTATAACCAAAACTTGGCTACTCTTTCCAAACTTCTACCGAACTACATAACATCTTCTATTCTTTTAAGTAATCTTTCTATTCTCACTCTGCCTCGCTAAAACTATATCATTTATTTACAAAAAAAAAAAAGAAAAGCAGTTTCCCACTTTTCTTTACTTCGTTTTAATAAAAGATAAAATTTCACTACGTGCTGCAGCATCATTTTCTAGCACACCACGTACTGCTGTTGTTACTGTTTTTGCACCTGGCTTTTTCACACCGCGCATCGTCATACACATATGTTCCGCTTCTACTACTACCATTACACCATGCGGCTCTAGTACTTCCATAATAGAGTTCGCTACTGTTGATGTAATACGTTCTTGCAGTTGTGGACGACGTGCAATTGTATCTACAGTACGAGCTAATTTACTTAACCCTGTCACTTTTCCGCCTTGCGGAATATATGCAACGTGAGCAACTCCATAGAATGGAACTAAATGATGCTCACACATCGAATAAAACGGTATATCTTTTACTAGTACAAGCTCCTCATGATCTTCTCCGAACACTTTGTGTAAATGTTCTTTCGGATCTTCATGCATACCTGAGAACACTTCTGCGTACATTTTTGCAACACGCTTTGGTGTATCAAGTACTCCCTCTCGATTAGGATCATCTCCAATTGCCTCTAAAATAAGGCGTACTGCATGTTCAATTTGTTCTAAATTAACTTTTGCCATCCGCTAGCCCTCCCGAAAACCTAAAAGTGATACGAACACATTCTAGCATATTTATGTTTTTAAAAGCAAAAAGAAGAGTTTCCAAAAAGGAAACTCTTCTTCCCTGTTAATATGTAAGGATTATTTAACCGCATCTTTTAACGCTTTACCAGGTTTGAATGCAGGTACTTTACTTGCAGCGATTTCAATCTCCTCACCTGTTTGTGGGTTACGACCTTTACGAGCCGCACGCTCACGAACTTCGAAGTTACCGAATCCGATCAGTTGTACTTTATCACCTTGTTTTAAAGCTTCTAAGATAGAATCAAAAACAGCGTCTACTGCTTTTGTTGCGTCCTTTTTAGAAAGGGAACTTGCTTCTGCAACAGCATTGATTAAATCTGTCTTGTTCATGCCATTCACCTCCTCCCAAAGATAAGACTGTATAATGATCATAAAATGAGTCTTACTTTCATTTGTAGGCAATTTTTGCAAATTCTATACTACAAAGATGTAGATAAATCATTATCAACGCCTATATTATACGATTCTCCTTTATAATTCAATATTTTTAAGGAAATTGTTACTCTTAAAATGTGAAAATCTGATGAAACTTGACAATTTACAACAATATATTAGATAATATCTGTTTATTTTCCTATTCTATATGCGAAAATTAAAAAATCCCTCTACGATGAGAGGGATTTTTTCTTATAATATAATCGCAATTAATCCGCCAGATCCTTCATTAATAATTCTTTCTAGCGTTTCTTTTAATTTATATCTCGCATTTTCTGGCATTAAAGATAGTTTCGCTTGAATGCCTTCCCGAACAATAGAACTCAGTGAACGTCCAAATATATCAGAATTCCAAATTGATAATGGATCATCTTCAAAATCTTGCATTAAGTAACGAACTAGTTCTTCACTTTGTTTTTCCGTACCAATGATTGGCTCAAACGTAGACTCCACATCTACTTTAATCATATGAATAGATGGAGCTACAGCTTTTAATTTCACACCAAATCTTGAACCGTGACGAATAATTTCTGGTTCATCTAAACTCATGTCAGCTAACGCAGGCGCCGCTACACCATATCCTGTTTGTTTGACCATACGCAGAGCATCCGCCACTTGATCGTATTCTATTTTCGCATGAGATAAATCGAGCATAAGCTTCAATAAATGATCTTTCCCTCGAATTTCTACTCCTACTACTTCTTTTAAAATTTGATCATATAATTCATCTGGTGCATATAGATCAATCTCTGCTACGCCTTGCCCCATATCAATGCCAGCTAGGCTCGCTCGATCAATAAATTCATACTGACTAAACTGCCATACGACACGGTCTACATCACGAAGACGTTTTATATCCTTCACAGTCTCTTGAACGGCTTCTTGATAACTTTGGCGTAACCAATGCCCTTCATTTAGTACCATTACCCAGCTCGGAAGGTTCACATTCACTTCTAAAACAGGGAACTCGAATAACGCCTCTCGGAGTACATTGTATACATCTGTTTCCCTTAAACTTTCAACACTCATCGCAATGACTGGGATATCATATTCTTCAGATAAGCTTTGGCGCAATTGCTCTGTATCTGGATGATACGGCTGTACAGTGTTAATGATCATAATGAAAGGTTTTCCAACTTCTTTTAGCTCATTTACGACGCGTTCTTCTGCCTCTATATAATCTCTTCTTGGAATTTCACCAATCGTTCCATCTGTTGTAATGACAACACCAATTGTTGAATGTTCTTGAATTACTTTACGTGTTCCGATTTCTGCAGCTTCATGGAATGGAATAGGCTCTTCATACCAAGGAGTATTAATCATGCGCGGGCCATTCTCATCTTCATAACCTTTTGCTCCTGGAACAGTATATCCGACGCAATCTACTAATCGAATATTCACTTCAAGACCTTCATCTACTTCGATAGAAACCGCTTGGTTTGGAACAAATTTCGGTTCCGTCGTCATAATTGTACGACCAGCAGCACTTTGAGGTAGTTCATCCTGCGCTCTTTGACGGTCAGACTCATTTTCAATATTAGGAATAACTACAAGTTCCATAAACTTTTTAATGAATGTTGATTTCCCTGTTCGAACAGCTCCTACAACTCCAAAATAAATATCACCGCCTGTGCGTTCCGCAATATCTTTAAAAATATCTACCTTTTCCAAGTGATTCCCTCCCTCAATATTTTTGGGAATAATTCCACGTTTATAGTCAACTAATACCTTCTCTAACGTTGCCTATAATATCTGATATAATATAATGATATTCTAGAAGTTCGGACAATATATCATATAATTTTGTCCAATTTCATATGACTATTAAAAAAATACCTTTTGTTTGCATCGCAAGTTGTGTAACATAAAAAACCTTTCTTCTAGAACTTATTCACTAAAAGAAAGGTTCATGACTTATGATTTTAAAAAAATTGGTTCTCCATTCTTTACCGTATACGGTAAAGAATACGCAGGTACAAACGGAGAATCTTTCGAAAGTATATTTCGAATATCTTCCCCCTCCTTAAATTGCCCTTCATTTTTTTTCAACGCTTCATATAAGTCGATTCTATAATCAACATAAATTTCTCCCTGCTCATTAATTACAAAAGGAAGGCCTTTACCAGAATACGGACTTGTCACTTGCGGTACATCTTTATATCCAAGTTTTTTGAAATCTAATTCATACACACCATCTGAAATTACCTTTTTAAAAGGTGGATATTGATGTTCATCTCGATACATCCTAAGCTTTAATGATAATTGCTGAATTTGTTCAGCCATCCTCACATCAATTAACTTTACTGTTGGGTTTGTTTCAACGTCTATTAATACGTATTGATATACTCCCCCGCTTTCATAGGCATTCCCTGGTGCTTCTTGTATGTAACGCGGAGAAATCTTTTGAAAATCGATTGGATATTTTTGATAAATAGGCGTATTCATATCCCGCGTCTTAATTGGCAATATCCCGTCATTTTGCTCCTTAAATGTCGCAACAGCTTTTTGAACGACCTGCAACTGATCTTCATAAGGAACAGCATTTTGTTTCATATTTTCTTTTGGATACAGACACCCTGTTAAAATGCTCATACAACAAAATATTAAAATAATATGGACTTTTTTCACTAGTAATCACCTTTTCATACTAATATAACTCGCTCCGTACCATGCCCTTTACTGCTGCACAGGTCCACTAAATACAACAAGAAAAATAACAATTCCTGACACAATCATGAGGGTGTACGCTACCAATGCTGTAATCCCTTTCAAAACTTTATTCTTTATTTTATATCTGCTTAGTAAAATAAAACTTACTGCAAAAAACATAAATCCAATTGCCCCTAAAGCAAACCACATTTTTATAAGCCCTTCCGACATATACACACCCCTTTTTATTAATCTATTTTTATACTATTTTAACAAATTAAAATCTTTAAACAAATACAAAAAAGAACATTTTACTACAAATCGAGAATATGTAGTTTTAATCAATAGGTTTTTCAGCATTTTCCACCAGTCTAGATAAAAATAAAACCGAAGCAAGCATACCTCTCGCTTCGGTTGACCAAATATGCCCAAAACAGCTCTATTCCCATACTTTCATGGCTATCATATGCAATTTACAAACTCTTTGTTTCTCATATTTTATTTTTTAAACATGTTGCTTAACGAGCCAAAATCTGTCGGCATATTATTGTTAATAATCGCTTTTACAATTTGATCCTCTTGTTCTTTCGGCACCTCACGTCCTGCCATAAGAGCCACTTGATGAATCAATTGACGAAGCACAGTCTCATCACGTAAATTCGCATTTTGTACCGATGATGCTAATTTAAAAATATCTTCTTTATTCACTTTCGCTTCTTTTTCAATGTTATTAAAAATGTTGTTATCCATTCTTTTCACCCTCTCCTCAAGTTACTCTTCATCCTATGCAAAAATAAAAAAATGGTGAAAAGACCCAAAAAAATAAAAAGCGACAGAAGTACAAATGTACTTCTGTCGCTTTTCTTTAAAGTAAGTCAGGTATAGCTTCCACTTCGTGTTTTCGAACACGCCCCATTAATGAGCCTACTGCATCTTTTACATTATTCCCATTGAATAGCACATCATATAAAGCAGCTGTAATCGGCATTTCTACTTCCATTTTTTCTGCCAATTCATGAGCAGCTTTCGTTGTTCTTACACCTTCGACAACCATACCCATACTTTCTAACACTTCTTCTAAAGAGTGTCCTTTTCCAAGCAAATTTCCAGCACGCCAATTTCGGCTATGGACACTTGTACAAGTTACAATTAAGTCTCCCATACCAGTTAGACCAGCAAATGTTAACGGATTTCCACCCATTTTTCTTCCTAAACGAGCAATCTCCGTTAAACCACGCGTCATTAATGCCGCTTTCGCATTATCACCTAATCCAAGACCATCAGTTATCCCAGCAGCTAATGCGATAATATTTTTTAACGCACCACCAAGTTCAACTCCAACGATATCTGGATTTGTGTATACACGGAAGTAACTATTCATAAACAAATCTTGTACTTCCTCAGCCGCTTCCATACGCTTTGCTGCAGACGTAACAGTTGTCGCTTGACGCAGCCCTACTTCTTCAGCATGACTCGGTCCAGACAGTACAACAACATCTTTAATCAAGTCCTCTGGAATTTCTTCCTCAATCACTTCCGAAATACGTTTTGACGTACCAGGTTCAATTCCTTTACTTGCATGAATCCAAGTAGTCGGGCCCGCTACATATTTCTTCATATCTTGCAGTACTTCTCTATACGCTTTCGTTGGTACTACAAGAAGTACTACATTTACATCTACTAATGCTTCTTCTAAAGAAGAGTAGGCTACGATTGTGCTTGGCAATGTAATTCCTGGGAGATATCGACTATTCTCATGTTTTGTATTAATCTCATCCATAAGTTCAGAACGATTTCCCCAAATACGTACATCATGCCCATTGTCAGCTAATACCATCGCTAACGCTGTTCCCCAGCTACCTGCTCCAACTACTGTGATTTTTGTCATAAAATCACATCCTCTCCATTAGTCTCTTGCTCTAGCGATAATGTGAATCGGTGTTCCTACAAAGCCGAATGATTCACGTAAACGATTCTTTAAGAAGCGCTCATATGAGAAGTGCAATAGTTCTGGATCGTTTACAAACACAACAAATGTTGGTGGTTTTACCGCAACTTGTGTTGCATAGAAAATCTTCAGACGACTACCATTATGCGTTGGCGTTGGATTCATCGCTACCGCATCCATAATTACATCATTTAATACGTTCGTTTGAATACGGATACTATGACTTTCATTTACCTCATCGATAACCGGTATTAACGTTTGTGTACGTTTTCTCGTTTTTGCAGATAAGAATACAATCGGTGCGTACTCTAAAAATTGGAAATGAGCACGGATGTTTTCTTCAAATGCTTTCATTGTTTTCTCGTCTTTTTTCACTGCGTCCCATTTGTTTACAACGATCACGACAGCTCGCCCTGAATCATGAGCGTATCCAGCGATTTTTTTATCTTGTTCAATAATTCCTTCTTCACCGTCTAAAACGACTAAAACAACGTCAGAACGTTCAATCGCTCTTAGTGCACGAAGTACACTATACTTTTCTGTACTTTCATACACTTTCCCTTTTTTACGCATACCAGCTGTATCGATAATTACATAATCTTTTCCATCTTTACTATATGGTGTATCGACAGCATCACGAGTTGTTCCTGCTACATTACTAACAATTACACGCTCTTGACCAAGAAGAGCATTTACAAGTGATGATTTCCCTACGTTTGGACGTCCAATTAAAGAGAAACGAATTGTATCTTCATCATATCCGTCTTCTTCAATCTTTGGAAAATGCTGTGCAGCTTCGTCTAATAAGTCACCTAATCCTAATCCGTGTGTACCTGAAATTGGGAATGGCTCACCAAATCCTAATGCATAGAAATCATAAATGTCACTGCGCATTTCCGGATTGTCCACTTTATTTACTGCAAGTACAACCGGTTTATTTGAACGATATAATATTTTCGCAACTTCTTCATCAGCTGCTGTTACACCGTCACGACCATTTGTCATAAAAATGATAACATCCGCTTCATCAATTGCCACTTCAGCTTGTTGACGAATTTGTGTCAAAAATGGCTCGTCTCCAATATCAATTCCACCTGTATCAATAATGTTAAATTCATGATTTAACCATTCTCCAGCGCTATAAATACGATCGCGCGTTACACCTGGAATATCTTCTACGATTGAAACTCTCTCTCCAACAATTCTATTGAAAATAGTAGATTTCCCTACGTTCGGGCGGCCTACTATTGCTATTACTGGTTTCGGCATATACTTTCATCCTTTCAACTTGCTTCTGTTTATTATGTAAAAAACCCTTCTTTGTGCAAGAAGGGATTTGCATTCCAGAATATTTCTCAGCGTATCAAAACACCTCACATTATAACACACGTTGCTAATGTTTCACAATAATATATACATTCTCTTGTAAGCGATGCGCAATGCCATCTAGAATTGCCTCTAAATTATTTGCAACAAATTCTAACTCCTCTGTCGATTCACAAGTAAACAGAGGGGCACCACCAGCAAATTTCTCCGGAGTCGTTGTAATAACTGCAAGAATTACACTTTCTAACATCATCTCTTATCTCCCCTTCCTTTCGGGGCTTCCGATGACATATGAACAGCGCTTTCTAACGTCGGCACGTTCCCTATGACACCTATTGCTTTCTCCACATCTTGATCTTGTGGTAAGACAAAGATTCCAACCCTGCCATCCTCTAGATCACGCTTTGCTAGCGGCGCAAGTGCCGGCGTACCAGAATCTCTATAAATCCCTAAAGCAACAGAAACATCATGTAAAATAGCTTGTCGTTGTCCTAAGTTAGAGATTGTCACCATCGCATCAATTGATTTCGGTCTTAAAATAAAACCCATTCCATACTTCATAATTTCCTCTTGTCTTGCTGGCAATCCAATATTCATAATGTAAATATTATCAATATATAGCCCCGCTCCTTCAAAACGAAGTGGAACATGCTCGATATCAACAAGATCATGCAACCTCTTACCAGACATTAATGTTTTCGCGATAAAAAATGCGATGATAGCCATAACGACTCCAGCAATCCATGAACGGAACCCTATATAAGCAAACGTCGTTACAAACGACGTTAACATCGCCAAATAGTTGCGACTTTCAAAAACTAATGCAATTCCTTCAATATATGTATTCCCACGTGGTACAAGCTCATAACCATCTAATTGTTGCAATGTATTTCTTTCCATATTACGCACATCACGAAACTGTGTTGCTGCTAACGTAAGAAACGTAATGGCAGAAAAATCTTTTTTCAATATAGACGGAATTGCAATCGCTCCTAAAGCCGCCGCAATTAACCCCATCGCAATATGAATAATTTTCCCGTGGAGCCTCGTCGGATATTGCCGCGTATCTGTCCGGAGCATTAACACTCTCGTTACTGTCCCCGCTATTACGCCACATAAAATGGCCGGTGTATATTCAATCATGTATTACCCTCGCCTTTCTTTTACGTGTTTTTCTCTTGAACTGTTCCATATATACTGATGCTTTCGCAATCCAAAACAAAATTGCCATAAAAAATGTAGAAACGGCGACGCTATCAAAAAACGCTAAACTACCGTAATCGTAAGGAAAATGCAGTTTCCGAAAAATAATCGTCACAAACAATTCTCCCTGTAACATCCCTATATAAAGAGAACATAGTCGTAATATGCGATCCTCATGTAATAAAACGGATGCATATACAAGAGCACTACTTAACAAAAACAACCTGTCCACCACAATCCAAATTGGATCATATACTTCTAACAAATGAAAACTTGTATATAACATTGCAATAATAAGTGCCGAAAGTAAGCTATATAATTTTTTCCAAATAGAATAGAGCGTGAGTCCTATAAAAGCTATACCAGAAAGTAAAAGTGCATTTACTGATACCGTGAATGAAGCAATCGTTACATGTAACGGAGAACAAATAATAAAAATCAATATACAGGCGCTTATCTTCCACCGAATAGAGTCCTTTTTCATAAAAAATGTTACGACAATCCACCCTATCCAAGCTACAAAATAAAAAGTACTCCCTTCCATCATTTCACCTCCTATGTTTTCCATTATGGGAACTTTTTATGAAAGTTAATCCACTTTCTTCGCGCATAGTTTTTTCATATAACAGCAACACTTTTAATAAGGAGGTGCTATTCATTATGGGTAAAGATCGTCAAGAACGAAAACTAAGAGAATCTCGCCGCGTTGAATCTGACCGCGACCAATCACTACAATATCCAGGGGCAACTGGACTAGATACACCAGAACAAGCTCGAAAACAAAATCAGCACTAGTGAATACAAAAAGACGGTTTCGATATTGTACGAAACCGTCTTTCATATATCCCTCATAATTTTTATTTATATCAAAATAATATTTCACCTGCGAATCTTTCTACAATTTATTTTTTACCCTTCCCTTTTCCCTTAGCAAAATTAAACCTTATTCAAGAATTCAATTACACACTATCTACATTTTTCAGTCGAATTTTTTATAATTAAATACTCATATATATAGATAATTTTATTTTTATAGAATATTAATTATATCCCTCGCCTTATATTACTAAAACGAATAGAACACAAAAAAATCAACCAAACGGTTGATTTTTTATCTTCTACTATAATGCGTCGTATCAATTCCACGCTGCGTTAACCAATGATACGTTTCGCCCTTTACAACAAGAGGAACAGACTGTAACTCTTCTATCGTCTTCGCGCCAAGAGCTGTCATAATAAATTTCAAGTCTGCATGTAATAGATCAATTTCATCCACTAACTTCTCGATGCCATCTTGCATTAAAATGCGTAAAAAGTATCCAGCAAAAGCAGTTGTATTCGCCCCTAATGCGATTGCTTTCGCTACGTCAAGCGCTGTTTGTATACCCCCAGATGCAATAAAAGAGAGGTTATTATTTGTAGAGGTTGCTTCAATAATCGAGGTAGCTGTTTGTATGCCCCAGTTATTAAAATAAGAAAGCATTCGCTGTCTTCTTTCATTTTCAACAGCAGCAAAATTCGTACCACCTTGTCCGCCAATATCAATTGCCGTTACACCTACGCTCGCTAACTGTTGCATTGTTTCCTTACTCATCCCAAATCCAACTTCTTTTACAATGACAGGAACTTTACTATTTAAAACAATTTTCTCAATACGCTGAAGTACACCAGTAAAGTCACGGTCTCCTTCTGGCATCGTTAACTCTTGTATGACATTTAAATGAATTTGCAATGCATTCGCTTCAACCATATCAACAGCACGCTCTGCCTGTTCAACAGTTGCCTCACTACCTAAATTAGCAAAGAAAATACCATTTGGATTTACCTTTCTAATAATCTTATAAGAAGCAGCCTCACTTTCATCTTTTAACGCTGCCATTTGCGATCCTACAGCCATAGCAAGGTTATGATGTTTCGCTACATATGCTAATTGCTCATTAATATGTAACGTTTTCTCTCCTCCACCACCAGTCATCGCATTGATAAAAATCGGCGAACTTAGTGAAAGTTCGCCGATTTTTGTTTCACATGTTATTGTGTCATAATTTGAATTTGGCAAGCTTTGATGCACAAAATCAATATCATGAAAGCCATGCGTACGAGACTGACCAGTAGAAAGAGCGTATTCAATATGATCTAATTTACGTTTTGCCCTTACCACTTGTACCCCTCTTTATTTTTTTAATTTTTTCAGTTGTTCACCAATAATGTCACTTAATTGGAAAGTAGCAGAATCAGCATTCGGTTCATACTGACTATAATCTTCAGTTACATTATTTTCCTCAAGCGCTTCTTTTATACTTAAAGAAATACGTTTCTCTGCTACATGCACTTCAAGCACTTTCACTTTTACTTCTTGTCCCATTTCCAATACTTCATTTGGATTTTTCACGTGACGATTTGCAATTTGAGATACATGCACAAGACCTTCAACGCCCGGTAAAATTTCAACGAATGCACCGAATGTAACAAGACGTTTTACTACTCCTTCACGAATATCTCCAGCTTTTACTTCGCCACCAACATTTTCCCAAGGTCCCGGTTGAGCTGCTTTAATTGATAAAGAAATACGTTGTGTGTCAGCATCAACAGATAATACCTTTACTTTTACCTTTTGACCTTGCTCTAATACTTCAGAAGGTTGCTCTACACGTTCGTGTGAAATTTGTGAAATATGAACTAAACCGTCCACACCACCAACATTAACGAAAGCACCAAAATCCGTTAGTCGTTGTACTGTCCCTTCAACAACGTCGCCTTCTTTTAATGAAGAAATTGCTTCTTTCTTCTTAGAATCTAGTTCTAATTCTACTACCGCTTTATGCGAAAGGATTACACGATTTTTTTCACGGTCCAATTCAACAATTTTCACGGCTAATGTTTTGCCTTTATAGTCAGTAAAATCTTCTACATAATGTACTTCTACAAGTGAAGCTGGTATAAAGCCACGAACACCAAGGTCCACAACTAATCCACCATTCACGATATCTTTTACGGTAACATCAAATACGTGACCAGAAGTAAATTTCTCTTGTAATTCTACCCATGCTTTTTCTGCATCAACAGCACGTTTAGATAATACAAGATCATCCTCTTCTAACTTAATAACCTTTAATTCTAGGATTTGATCTAATTCTACAACATCGCTTGCTTTTTCAATATGAACGTTAGCTAATTCACTAATTGGAATTACGCCATCTGTTTTGTATCCAACATTTACAAGCACTTGTTTCTCTTCAACTTTCGTTACAGTACCTGTAACAACGTCACCAACTTGTAATTCTTTTGAATCCATAACTTCTTCATTCATTTTCTCTACCATGGAAATACCTCCCTACAGAATTGACAAAGCATTTTTTATGTATATACGAAATGAAAACAATTGTTTTCATTTGCATGTTTAAGAATTTATCATCACATACGTAAGCTTCATACATTTCACTAGAAAATATATTAAACCTATATAAATAGTATACAGCAAAATCATGTTGAAGAAAGTATGTTTTGAAATATAATAGCGAATATATTCTGACAGTTTTATTCCTCTTTAACTAACTTCTTATAAATCCGGTCATTTGTCAAGGAAAGAGACTCACAATTCACGTATCCTTTACATTTTTATATAAACAAAAAAGAAAGAGGCTACCCCCTTTCTTTATTTCGCAAACACTCCCGAAACAATACCCATAATTTTTTGGACAACTTCTTCAATTGATAAAGAAGTTGTATCTAATTCCAATGCATCATCAGCTTTTTTTAGAGGAGAAACTTCGCGTTCTGAATCTAATTTATCACGCTGAGCAATTTCTTCTTTTAACTGCTCTAAATTAGAATCGAAACCTTTATTCATATTTTCTAAATGTCTTCTTTCTGCTCTTTCTTCAACAGAAGCAAGCATAAAGATCTTCACTTCAGCATCTGGTAACACATGTGTACCAATATCACGACCATCCATTACAACGCCGCCTTTTTCCGCTAACTCTTGTTGACGGCGTACCATTTCTTCACGAACAAGGCGATGTTTCGCCACAATCGATACTCGATTCGTTACCTCAGGTGTACGAATGACTTCAGAAACATCTTGTCCATTTAAAAATACAAGTTGTGTATTTTCTCCTTGCTGAAACTCGATTTTCACATTTTTTACAACTTCCATTAACTGCTCTTCATTTTCAATATCCACTTTTTGCTCAAGGGCTGCGTATGTAATCGTACGATACATTGCGCCTGTATCAATATAAACGTAAGAAAGCTTCTTCGCTACAACTTTCGCAACTGTACTTTTTCCAGCAGCTGCTGGACCATCTATAGCAATTGAAATTCGTTTATCCATTGTAACACCTCATTTTTTCACTTATAAAACAAAACGAAAAGCAGGTATTCTCCTGCTTCTTCTCATTTGCTTCACGTCATTAAATCCTCAATTATTGTAGCATAATCCTTCATAGAAGAAAATGAAAACTACCTATTCACCTGTAAGATTTCTGCTTTGTTTTTTACCATGACACCTTCATAATAAACAATTTTAGATAAATATTTCACTGATGACTTATGTATAAATAACAATTGCACAACAGAAAGACAAATGAATTGTATTATTAATATACGAATAAGCATTCTCTCCATCTTTTTCAACGTAATGGCTCCCTCCTATACTGTATTTGCACATTTCGTTTCGTAATTTTATACATCGTACATATAGCATTTCATTTTATTGTCATTTTCGAGGCATACTTTTATACATTTCCATTGTCGAATTTACTCAAAACATGTTATGTTCTAAATGTATTTTTTACTTGAAAGGGGTATAAGCATTGAAAAGAATCCTAGTTTTACACACAGGTGGAACAATTGCAATGGAGGAAGATAAAGAAACTGGGGTCGTACAACCAGGTGAAAAAAATCCTCTTTTAAAATTCATTCCTGATTTAGAAGGCGATGTTGATTTAATCGTTGAAGATGTGTTCCATCTACCATCTCCTCATATGACACCGAGCGAAATGTTACAATTACAAGTCATCATTGATGAAAGAGTAAAACAAGACAACATTCATGGCGTAGTCATTACGCATGGTACGGATACATTAGAAGAAACAGCCTATTTCTTAGATTTAACAGTACAAGCAACTATTCCGATCGTTGTAACAGGTGCAATGCGCTCTAGCAATGAATTAGGTGCTGATGGTCTATATAACTTCTTATCCGCTGTAAAAGTCGCTAGCAGTAGTGAAGCTGCCGAAAAAGGCGTTTTAGTCGTATTAAACGACGAAATTCATTGCGCTACAAACGTAACGAAAACACATACAAGTAATGTAGCAACATTCCAAAGTCCACAGTATGGACCAATCGGTATGGTAACAAAACGTGGTGTTGTATTCCACCATGCTTTAGTACATCACGAAACATATTCAGTAAATAAGGTTTCTAAAAATGTAGTCGTTCTAAAAGCGTACGCTGGTATGGACGATACATTGTTAGCAGCAATTGAAAATCTTCCAGTAGACGGGATTGTTATTGAAGCGCTTGGACAAGGTAATTTACCTCCAAGAACACTTCCTAGTCTAGAACGGCTAATAAATAAAGGAATTCCTGTCGTATTAGTTTCTCGCTGTTTCAATGGGATCGTTCAAGATGTATATTCATATGAAGGTGGCGGCAAACAATTAAAAGATATGGGTATTGTATTCACATACGGTTTAAACGCTCAAAAAGCACGTATTAAATTATTAGTTGCATTAGAGAATACAACTTCTCATGAAGCAATCCAAAACATGTTTATGCACGATTAAAAAAGAAGCTGTCGAAGTTTATTCCGACAGCTTCTTTTTATATTTCTCTTGTTGCAATGGTTTGCGCAATCGCATCCCCATGAAATCGACCGTTCTCAATAAATATTTCATTTGCATTATTTCCAGCAGCAATTACACCTGCAATGAAAATATTTGCAGCGTTCGTTTCCATCGTATCCTCTGCATAAATTGGACGTCCTGTCGCTTCATCAATCCGAACACCCATCTTTGTTAAGAAACTATGATCAGGATGGTAACCAGTCATCGCAAATACAAAATCATTTTGGATTGTATATGCTTCGCCATCAACTGTATACGTTAATGTATGTTCAGTAATTTCTTTCACATGAGCCCCGAAATGCATGTGAATTGTACCATTTCGGACTAACGCCTCAAACTCTGGCAAAATCCAAGGCTTTATGCTTGGTGAATACTCACTTCCGCGATATAGTACCGTTACACGCGCACCAGCTTTCACAAGCTCTAACGCGGCATCTACACTCGAGTTTTTCCCACCTATAACGACTACATCTCGATCAAAATAAGGATGTCCTTCTTTAAAATAGTGAGCTACCTTCTTCAATTCCTCACCTGGAACGTTCATATAATTTGGATTGTCATAATATCCAGTTGCTACAACAATATATTTCGCTATATACATTTCTTTACTTCCGTCACGCTTTGTCGTTTCAACCTGAAAAACTTCTCCATCTTTTTGAACTTTCTCTACTCGTTCAAAAGCATTTACACGTACAGATTTACGCTTTACTACTTCACGATAATACGCAAGCGCTTGATTTCGAACAGGCTTACGATTTTCTGTAATAAAAGCTACATCACCAATTTCTAATTTTTCACTAGAAGAGAAAAATGTTTGATGGGTTGGATAATTATAAATCGCATTTACAATGTTTCCTTTTTCAATTACTAACGGATTTATCCCTACCTTTTGCAACGAAATTGCTGCTGCTAATCCGCACGGACCGCCTCCAATTATGATAGCTGTTTCTTTCTGCATACTCGGTTCACTCCTAGTCTTCTACCAATACACTATTTATAAAAACAAGAAAAAACCTACTTACAGCAGTAGGCACCTATCTTTATTGTATTCATTTTTCATATATTTGTCATCTAAACGAAACGTACATCCGATAGACATCTGCTAAAAACTGCTGAAATTTAATACCTTGTTTCCCTAAAACATTTTCAGGATCAATCTTTCTGGCTGGATCAAGTGTTTTATGTGATACGATATCTTTTTTCGGATTCAAGCCGAAGTTTTGACATAAATACGCATGATACCACGTAAAACGGGTATATGCTTCCCAAAAATTAACATCACCGCCATAACAAAGCTCCACTCCAATGGCAGCCTTATTGGCATCATACCCATATAAGTCATTATCTGTCGGCACACCATATCGAACATGATAAGCAACTTCATTTATAGGAATAATTTCTAGTATTGTTTTGTCATCTATAAATGTATGTGCCGAAGCTTTCGGTTGTATTTCATTAAAATAATCCCGATTCCCAATCGCATTGCTACCAGGATTCCCCGTATCATGGCTTACAATAAACCTTACTTTAGAAAGAGGAATTCCCGGCCGTGAACTTCCATATCCAATATAGTTACGCTCTATAGGAAACATCGCCATTACTACCAACTCCCGCTTCAGAAGATTACCTTACTTCTTTATATATGTATTCGGTAGCAATGTCCTTATAGCATATTTCTTACGCGAAGAGAAAATCGAAAATATTTGATGTGAACACCATAAATAATAAAATACTTACAGCAACTCCATAAAAACCGTAAAACCAAACACAATCTTCTTTCGTATCTAAACCGAAAAATTTATTTACTGATTGTAATAATGTGCCGCGCTTACTTTGTTTGTTTCTTAATACTTCCACTCGTTCTACAACATCCGCTGGCATCATAAATCTTTGGTCTACTGTCATTTTCATCATTTATCTCTCCTTAAAATCATTTCCGTTTTGTTTATCTAAGGAGAGTATAGCACGTTTGTTCGTATAGAACAAGCGTTCTTTTCGTTTTTATTTTATTTTTCAGCAAATCCAGTAAGAATCGTGATTACAAAGGCGATAATTGGCCCTACTACAACCGCACCAAATATTAAAAACAGTAGCCCTTCCCCGAACACCCGAACAATACTTGTCTTTTTTGGCTTTCGTCGTTCTTGCAAGTTCTCCCTCTAACCTCTTAACCTTTTCTTCTAATTGTTCTACCCGTTCCATCATTTCATTTCCCATTTACAACACCTCACTCTAATAATTCAACAAAAAAACGTGATTCCCTCGAAAGGAATCACGTTTTCTCACAATATAATATTATACCCAACCTCTGAAGCGACTTGCTTCAGCCATTTTACGAACACCGACCATATACGCTGCTAAGCGCATATTCACTTTACGAACTTGTGCTGTTTCATAAATAGAATCAAATGATCTTACCATTACTTTTTCTAAACGTTGTTCTACTTCTTCTTCAGTCCAGTAGTAACCTTGGTTATTTTGTACCCACTCAAAGTAAGATACTGTTACCCCACCAGCGCTCGCTAATACGTCTGGAACGAGTAAAATTCCGCGATCTGTTAAAATTTTAGTTGCTTCTAATGTTGTTGGACCATTTGCAGCTTCAACAACGATTTTTGCTTTAATATCATTAGCATTTTCTTCTGTAATTTGGTTCTCAATTGCAGCTGGAACTAAAATGTCGCAATCAAGTTCTAACAATTCTTTGTTTGAAATTGTATTATTAAATAGTTTTGTTACTGTACCGAAGCTATCACGACGGTCTAATAAATAATCAATATCTAATCCGTTTGGATCATGTAATGCGCCGTAAGCATCTGAGATCGCAATAACTTTCGCACCTGCATCATGCATAAATTTAGCTAAGAAGCTACCAGCATTACCGAATCCTTGAACAACAACGCGTGCACCTTTAATATCAATGTCGCGTTTTTTTGCAGCTTCGCGAATACAAATTGTAACACCTTTCGCTGTTGCTGTTTCACGTCCATGTGATCCACCTAATACAAGTGGCTTACCTGTAATAAATCCTGGTGAATTAAATTCGTCAATACGGCTATACTCATCCATCATCCATGCCATAATTTGAGAGTTTGTGAATACATCTGGAGCTGGAATATCTTTCGTCGGTCCTACGATTTGGCTAATTGCTCGTACATAACCGCGGCTTAATCTTTCTAACTCACGGAATGACATTTCACGCGGGTCACAGATAATTCCACCTTTACCTCCGCCATATGGTAAATCAACAATACCACATTTTAAACTCATCCAAATTGAAAGTGCTTTCACTTCATTTTCTGTTACATTCGGATGGAAGCGAATTCCACCTTTCGTTGGACCAACAGCATCATTATGTTGTGCACGATATCCTGTAAATATTTTAACAGTCCCGTCATCCATACGAACTGGTATTTTCACTGTCATCATACGAACTGGTTCTTTTAATAATTCATATACTTCGTTTGGATAACCCAATTTTTCTAACGCTTCACTGATAACAATTTGTGTTGAATTCAATAGTTCAAAATGTTGTTCCCTTTGTTGTTGTGTTTTTGTTTGAGTTCCCTTTTCGGCTACCATAGTAAGTAAACCCCCTGTAATTTCACTTGTTTAGTAAACCTTCATTGCCTAGTATACACCGTTAAATTTGGAATGCAATAGAAAACGCTAACAAATATATACAAAGTATTTTCTTTTGCAAGCGTTTTCACTATCATTATAGTCCTTTTATCGCTTTTAGAAAAGTAAAATACTTAAATATTTAAATATTTTTTATTTTATTCATGTACAGTACTTTGAAAAAATACATTTAAGTAAGGTAAAAAACAAAACCTTAGCTATGTTACATTAGCTAAGGTTTTGTTTTTTCACAAAGTAATTGTGTATTTGTTCAATTGCTTGAGAAGCCATTAATTCTTTACCATACTCCATTAGACGATAAATAGTTGCTGTAGACGGATTACCATATTCCGCTAAAATAGCTATAAAATCTGCCTTCAGTAATTGTATTTGCTCCTCTTCTTCCATCCAAAGATAGAAACGCCCATCCCACGTATATAATTTTCCGCCAGTTACATCAAGGTTATATAAACGATTCGACAGGTTAATTACGTCATCTAGTGTAGCAAACTCATAAAGGATATGCTCGCTTTCATCTAGAGTCACTTGCATTTCAATAAACTCGTCACGGAACTCATCATCTGTATCCGCTTCTTGATGTTCTTTCGTTACAATTACGACCATTCCTTGCGCTTGTAGAGAAAATACTTCAACTGCAATCGGGCCATCCGCTTCAAATCCCAATTCTTTATTTGCTTCTTGCATCATATCACGAAATAATTGCTGTACTTTCGGTGCATTTCTCCACAAATCTTCTTTCGTTAATCCTCGTTCAGATAAATCATCAAATGTTAAGAAAATTTTTATCTTATTGTAATTTAATCGTTCCAGCCTCATCTCATACCCTCCCTACGCAACCAATGAATATAATTTTTATTATATGAAATAGAAAATAGATGGTTCTTTTCGAACAACTATTCTAACATGTTTAACCAATTATCCCATTCTTCTTTCGTATCACCAATTAGGTTTGTTTGAATGTTCAACTGATCTCCAGCACCTATTTCTCCTATAACCCCAACAGAAAGGTTTTCACTTTTTTCTTGCAACAAATTCAAGTAGCTCGTTGCGTTCTTCAGTTCTCGTCCGTCATCAAAAGAGATTACTACATATTTAGGTCTTATTTGCTCAACAGCTAACGTAATACTATCTTCCGCTAAGCTTGCCCTAATATATATCACCTCATATCCTTTTAATCGTAAATACGTTGAGAAAACAAACCCTTTCAACATATTACTTTCTAACACAACAACTTTGTGTATAGAAGAAAACGATGATGCATTATGATATACCATCCCTAGACGCGTTTGTAAAAATGATACGACATATTGGAATTGCACCATTGTAACTTCATTATTATTTTTTAACGTTAACAATTTATTTGACACTTGAAGAACAATACTTGCGATAACTTTTTCTGTTGCATAAATACTAAAGGCCTCGTTTAACAATGCAGAAGTTGTAATTTCATCAAATTTTAACAAAGCTTGTAGTAAATCGTCCACTAAAACAACTTCTCTATCGTAATGTATTTCATTTTGAACACTATTCTGCAAACGATTCCCTTCTAATAATTGAACTGCTTGTCCAATCATCATGCCGGAAGAAACCTTGTCCATTAACCATTTCAAAATTTGAATATGCTCTTCTGTATATAATCGATGCCCCGCATGATTCCGCTTTGGGGCAATCATTTGATATCTTCTTTCCCATGCACGAAGCGTACTTGGTTGAACTCCAATTATTTTTGAAACAGCTTTTATGTTATATTTTCCGTTTAGAGTTGGCATCATTTCCCTCCGCATAACGTAATAATATGTGTTTGAGCAGGTGCTCGGAAGCGAAGTGGAATCAACGTTGTTCCATACCCATTACTAACAAAAAGAGTTATATTTGAATGCTTATATACGCCACCTTTTAAATATTTTTTAGATGGGAATAATCGAATCTGCCCTCCATGTGTATGTCCACTTAGCACAAGTGAAATTTGTTCTTTTCCAGACATTTTATTTATTATATCAGGGTTGTGGCTAATTAATATGCGAAAACCATCTTCTTTACAATCAGCCAACGCTAAATCTAAACGATCACGTTCCAAACCAACATCATCTACACCGAGCAAACAAATTTTCTCTCCTAATTCAGACTCAAATACAACTCTTGTATTATCTAAAACTTTTACATTATTTTCTAATAACAAAGCATCTAATTCATGATATTCAATTTCATAATCATTATTTCCCCATACAAAATATACAGGAGCTATCGCTCTTAGCTTTTGTATATTTGCAGAGATTTTCGATAAAGGGACACCTTTTTCCGCTAAATCACCACCAATAATTACAAGATCAACTCTTCCTTTTACTTGTTCAATTAACGAATTCGAAATGACCCTTCTATGAATATCAGATATAAAAAATACATTTACTTTTTGAAAACTTTTCGGAAATTCTTCAAATATTAAAGTATGTTCTAGCACCGTATTACGCATTGCTTCTGTATACATTACAAGAAGCATTATAATACCAATACAAACGAGAGTACTTAATAAGATAATCCATATCATATATTTTTACTCCCCTCCTCATAAAGATAATCCTCAGTTTTTATAGTAAGTATTTTACTAACTTTCTCGCTTTGTGGACTTATCTTTTATCGGAATTTTTAATTCTTGACCTACATTCACTTCATCTTTTTGTAAATCATTATACTTTTTAATCACTTCGATCCCAGTTTCATCTGAAAAATATTGCTTCGCTATACTTTCTAAAGTTTCTCCCTCTTTCACCGTATGCGTGACAACTTTCTCAGATGATGCCTCGGACTGAGATTTAGCTGAATCAAAGAAAATGACCTCAAATGCACTTTTTCCAGCGTTATTACCATCACTTTTCACCTGAATATATTTATCCGTATACCATAAAATACTAATTGGTAATAATATGAATAGAAATGTTAAAACTCGAACGAAAATATGATTCATTTTAAACTTTTGTTTTTTCTCTTTATTTCTATGAATTTCACTACGCGGCGGTAAACCTTCTTTTTCTTCCACTCGCTCAACTTCTAATTCCTCTTCAAAATCAGGAATTCGTCTTCTCATGTTGTTCACCACCACCTTCCATTTATTTTCTTAATTGAAGCCCCATTATAAAATCAACAAGAAAGTGTGCAAAGATTGTTATAAACAAATTTCCTGTCCATTCAAATACATAGCCAAAAACAAAACTAATGAAACAGACGAAACAAAACAAAAATGGCTTTTTTATATATCGAATATGTAATACTGCAAATACAAAACTTGCTATTACAATTCCAAAGTGCGTCTGCACTACACCTCTAAATAAAAATTCTTCTGCAAAGCCGATAATGAACGTAATAACGAGTAGATGCATAACCGACATCCCTTGAAACATCCTATCATTAATACCACCATCATCAAACCAAGACTCTGGAAATACTCGCATTGCAACATAATCTAATAACACAATACCAATCGCTAACAAGCCACCTATTATAAGTATAGACACCGGTTCCCATTTCCACAGACTATACACCGATTTTATATCTCGGAATAGTATATATGCTAGTAAACAACCGATACCGATAATAATGAACTGTGTGATATACAGATTCAGCCTTATTTCTTTCGGACTCATATCTTCAATATTATGCCTTTGAATGTTCATCATTCCCCCATCTTTTCTAGACCGAAAAGCTTTTGTAACTCTGTTTCCCAATTATAGTCGAAATCCGATTGTTGCGCTTGTCTTTTTTTATAATCTGTTTTTGTAATATGACAATAGTCGCAGCAATTCTTTACCTCGCCCTCTTTTCTGTAACCGAACTGTCGCAGCAAATATTCTCGTCTACATTCTTTCACTTGTATCCATGATTTCATGTTTTCTAGCTCACTATATTTATTACGTAACCTTATTTCTACTTCAGCTATTAATCTGTTCATAATTTCATCTGACAAGCTCTCTAATATTAGTTTTCGTTGTTGTATGATTCCAAGCTGTTCAAGATGATAGCGGATGAAACGCCAATATTGTTCATTAAATCTTGCTGCATTATAACAAATTTCTTCTACCTCTTCTATTGGTAATTCTTTCGTTTGAAACATTCTTTCCTGCAGTAAAGAAAATAAAAATTGTATTTGTGACTGGCTTGGCAATTCATCTTCAATGATTGAAATTGGTAAATCGTGATCTAACGGACTACATAGTAAAATAGCTATACTTGGTTCACCATCTCTTCCAGCTCTTCCGATTTCTTGTAAATAAGAAGCTATATTAGTCGGATAGTGAAAATGAATAATATATCTCGTGTTCGATTTATTTACTCCCATACCAAAAGCACTTGTACATATTACAAGCTGTAATTGGTCATTCATAAACTGCTGTTGAATTAACATACGCTCTTCATGTTCCATACCACCATGATAGAAAGCGACACCAGTAACGCCTTTTCCTCTTAAATATTCCGTTAAACGTTCTGTCCACGCTCTGCTTGAACAATATACAATCCCCGGCCCTTGTAAATACATCACCTGGTCCAAAAGCGCCTCTTTCTTCTCTTCTATCGTCTCTACAAATTGTACTTCCATTGCTATATTTGGACGATCAATAGAATACACATGCTGCGTCACATTCTCCAAATTCAAACTCTCTGCTATATCTCGGAGTACATCTTTCGTCGCTGTTGCAGTTAATGCTAGCACCGTAGGAGACCCGATATTCTTAATAACTACATCTAGTTTTTTATAATCTGGTCTAAAATCATAACCCCATTGCGAAATACAATGAGCTTCATCCACAACAAATAATGAAATATGAACTTTCTTCAATTCTCTTATTAACAATTCCGACTGCAACATCTCTGGTGATACAAAAATAAATTTATAAGAAGCTAATCTTTTCATCGCTTCTCTTTTTTCCTGTAATGTCCGAAAACTATTAAATGCTATCACTCGGTTTTTCACAACATATTTTAATTGTGTAACCTGATCTTCCATCAAAGATAATAATGGTGATACAACAAGTACTGTCCCTTCTTGCATGAGCCCTGGAAGTTGATAGCACATAGACTTCCCTCTTCCGGTCGGAAGCATCGCTATAACATCTTTTCCTTCCAATAAATCTGTAATTACCCCTTTTTGACCTGGACGAAATTCAGAATATCCAAACCACCTATATAAATATTCCTCAAGTTTCATTTATACCCTCCATCCGCGCCAATACAAGACGAACTTCAAAATAAGAGATATCCTCTCCAACCGCTTGTTTCAACTCACGCAGCTTACGTGTTTGTAATGCATCAATTACTTCTGTTACTTTATCTATTTTTTCTTTTTCCATAAACATCTCGATAGAAAAATCTCTTTCTCGCAAAGCAATTTCAACAAAATGATCTTCTATCGTTGCAACCTTTAGATTTCTAATCGTCGCTATTTCTTCTAACGAGCGCCCTTGCCTCCAAAAATTATATGTTTTTTTCGTTGATAAACTAAATAATTCAGCTCTCTCATTTGGATAAGAGATAATCTCAGCTAATAACGGAAATTCATTTTCTTTATCGCGAACTTCTTGTATAAGGAAATGAATTGTACCCCAAAATAAAAAATACACCCTGAAAATATCTCGTTTCGTAATTTCCGCTAACTGCTGCAATGTACAACCGATACGTTCATATCCTGTTAATCTATATGTTACAATCGTCGCTTCTATCACATCACATTTCCCTAAAAGATTATGTATTTCTTTCCATAATCTTTTTGCCAATTCAATTCGCCTATACGGCATACCTGTTAAAAATCGCTTCACCCACACCATTATTTCTGTATCTTGTTGAATAGGAATAAACTTCGTATTATTCTGTTGTAAATTAGATACAGTTTGAATAATTAAAGATAATCTTTTCCAAAACGTTTCACCTAATTCACCATAGTGCAAACCATGTAAATGCGCTGGGAAAGCATACCATTCCTCCCATGTATGTAACTGCATTTCACCTTTAGATGTTAACAAATATGTATTTTCATGTATTTCCTGAATTAAATCTGCTTGCAACAACTTTGCAACTTCACGATCATATTCAGTTCTATTTAACAATTTATATATTCCAAACAAAAAAGAAATTCGGAACATATTTCCATCTTGTAACGTTTGCGAAGAACGTTTTCCCTTTAATAAATAATAAATAGAAGAAACGGTCCTTTCACCATTCAATTGTTTTAAACAATACAATACAGTATATTGTAGTTGCATTACCGCTTCCACCTTTCAATCTAACTTAATTGCTTTTTGTTATGATTGCGCCATCTACCGTTACTCATTAAACTTATCATATGGGCAATATATACTTGTATATATTCTATTGTACCAAACGAAATAACATTTACGTATTTTGAAAATCTTATGACATAATGCAAAAATTAGTTGACACTCTAATTGATAAGGATTATCATTATAATTTTATGTTGAAAAGTTTTAAAAACCGTTTTACAATAAGGTTATAATTTTTATGGCGAGCTTTTCACATACATATTATCAGGAGGGAAAAAAGATGGCAAAATATACAATCGTTGATAAAGATACTTGTATCGCATGTGGTGCTTGTGGCGCTGCTGCACCAGACATTTATGACTATGATGATGAAGGTATTGCATTCGTAACATTAGACGATAACCAAGGTATTGTTGAAATTCCAGATGTATTACTTGAAGATATGATGGATGCATTCGAAGGTTGTCCAACTGACTCAATTAAAGTTGCTGACGAATCATTCGACGGCGATGCTTTAAAATTCGAATAGTCTTTTATTAACTTCAAAAAATACCCCTCATTCCTTTGAGGGGTATTTTTTGTTTTCTATTTTCATTCTCCTTATTAAAAAACCATTAGTAGTTACATACTACTAATGGTTTTATTTTATATTTTATGCATTTTTCATTTTTGCAAACACCCATACTTTCAGGCGTGAGAATAACGCTACAAATACAATTGTCACAACAATTCCTTTAATCAAATTAAATGGTAAAATTGCCGTTACAACCGTTGTCTTTATCGCTTCGCTAGACATAGCTGGTGAATTTAAAAACCAAGTGTAAGCTGGGAATATGATGATGTAATTTAATACGCTCATAATAAGAGCCATTGTAATTGTCCCTAGCATTAATCCTGTCGTTAAACTCTTAACAGTACGATACTTTCTAAATAAGAAAGCTGCTGGTCCAATAAATAAACATCCTGCAATAAAGTTAGCAATTTCTCCAACTGGTACTCCCGTTAAACTCCCTTGAATCCCGTAATGTAAAATATTCTTTATCGCTTCTACAATTATCCCTGCAACCGGCCCGAAAATAATTGCAGCAATTAGAGCTGGTACATCACTAAAATCAATTTTTAAAAATGGCGGAAGCCCTGGGAATGGGAAATCCAACATCATCAGTAAATATGCAATACTACTTAGCATCGCTACACTCACCATCTGCACTACACTGTTTTTTTGTTTCATCTTTCTCTCTCCTTTTCCATCGATCATCTCATGGAAAGTGGAAAGGTTCTGCTATGCCTACTTTTTCATAGAACGAAAAAACCCTTTGTGTTTTACACAAAGGGAGAATTTAAGGCACATCAAACAGACGTTCAAATACCTATCTTTTTTGAACGCTTGAACCTCCATCTTCTCCCATCCAGACTGTACTGTCGGCTTTGGAATCACACCAAATCCTGCCTTAACGGCTCGCGGGCTTAGAACAAAATCACATATAGTTCATCACCGCCGGTCGGGATTTTCACCCTGCCCCGAAGATAGACCGATATTCTATTTTCCACTTCATTATACAACAACATGATCGTATTGTGAACAAAAAAATCGTAACTTATTAAAAATAAGTTATTAATTTTACATAATCAAAATCATTCATTATATTTTACAATACACTCCATATTTTTTAGTATTCGGCATTTCTCCTATGAATCCCCTAGTCATATATAATTAAAAGTGATAAGATGTTGAATTGTTAAGATAAGAACATTTTCTGGATTATGGAGGAAATGTCATGAAGAAAGAGAAGAGACACTCTATTCGAGAAACAATGAAAAAAAACTTAAGGAAAGAATACTTTTACTTAAAAAAAGAATTACTTTTCTACTGTCCAATTGATTTAGGCACATTCTCAAGCGAGACATACTATGCTGCTTTCGATGAAGATGGCATCAGTATTTATCAGTATGATAAAAAGACAGAAAGTAAATTAAAATTATGTGAGCGTCATCCGTGGAAGAGTTGGAATAAAGTGAAGGTGGATCATTATTTAACAACTTCACAATTTATTTTTCAAGGTGAGCGAAACTGGATATTATCCCTTTTCCAAAAAGGAAAAGAAGCTCAAAAAATAATCGAAGAGCATACATCTTTACAAACTGAAGTTGTTTCCCGCTCTTTCTTAAAAAAACTTCCTGGTTTCCGTTCTAATGCACCGTTGAATAAATACATCGGCAGCATTTGCTATACTGCACTCATTGCATTTTTATTAAAATGGATGATTCCATTTCAAGGACCACAAATCGCCCTGTACTCTATTTCAATCGGTTGTATGCTTCTTGGTTTACTTTGTTTGACAATTGGTTTAATTGAACCGACTATTGTACTATTTCGAACAAACGAAAAAACAAGAGCGAAAGTATTTTACTTATATAGCTACTTAGCTATTTCTGGATTTATATGTGTCTTTATTTTTTGGTAAAAAAGAGCTAGTTAAACTAGCTCTTTTTTTACTTTACATATAATTGTTGATTTGGATAAATGAGCTCTTGTTGCAATCCATTTTTTTCTTGAATTTCCTTAACGGACATTCTAAATTTCCGCGCAATGCTAACTAGAGTGTCGCCTTTTTGGACGACGTATAACGATGAAGAAACTGTTTCATTTCTTTGTTCATGTAAAACAAGCAATGGATTCATCGCATTCTTTTTTGCCATCGTCCATTTTCCTTGATGAACTTCTAAATGTAAGTGTGCACCTCGGGATTCTCCTGTATTTCCTACTTCTCCAATTATTTCTCCCTTTGAAATATAATCTCCTTGAACTACATATCTCTTATTTAAATGTGCATACACAGCCTCATATTCTCCATGTTTAATAAATATAACGTTTCCATAACTACTTGAATAATAAGACTTTGTTACCTTCCCTTCTTGAATAGCTGACACAGGCGTGCCGATCGGTGCCGCTATATCTATACCGTAGTGTTTTCCGTGCCTTGTTCCAAAATAATCACTTATCTGTCCTTCAACAGGCCATGCCCATTGATTTCCCTCTGCGTACACATGTAATTGAGATAAAAACAGTACTGTCAATAACATGACGCCGTATTTTAAAGCTTTCATATACATCCTCCGTTTTCTAATTACGACCATACCTTCTCTATTTTGGTATATTACAGAAAAAAGTATACAAAAAAAGAAAGTGAATCACTCCACTTCCTTCTCTTTCTTATCACGAAAAACGATTGCACTGCGATTATACTCTACATCTTTTACTTGTAATCGAGCGTTTATTACTCTAGCTACTGCAAATAAATAGTCAGATAATCTATTGACATACTTTAGAACAACTGCATTTATTTCTCCTTCCTTTTGCAAGGACACGATACATCGTTCTGCTCGCCTTACAACTGTACGTGCAATATGAATAGCAGCTGCCGATTCGCTTCCACCTGGTAAAATAAACCGTTCTAGCGGCGGTGCTTCTTCTATATACGAATCAATCCTACTTTCTAAGTTTTCGACCATTTCAATTTTTACTTTATAAGGAATTTTCTCGCCTACTATCGCCAAGTCTCCCCCGCAATCAAATAGTTCATGTTGAATCGTTTCAAGTTCATTGTAAATATCTCCGAAAGACCCGCCTTGTAGTTTAGTCATCGCATATCCAATATGAGAATTCGCCTCATCTATTGTGCCATATGCTTCAACTCGGATATTATCTTTATCCACTCTGCCGCCTATTACACTTGTTGTCCCTTTATCTCCTGTTTTTGTATATAATTTCATCGCTTTACGACACCCCTCTCATCATTCTTCATTCGACTAAGTTAGAAAAAAAGTTCTACTATTATTTATTTAATTGATTTTACAAAAAAATAAACAACAGTAGAACTTTATTCATTATCAACTTTAAAAACGCATATCTAAATTATACGATTCGGTAAATATACAGAGAATGTAGTTCCCTCTCCAACAACACTTGAAACAGCAATTTTCCCATCATGGCCTTGCACAATATTTTTTGCAATCGCAAGCCCGAGTCCTGTTCCACCTTTTTTTCCACGTGTTCTTGCTTTATCAGCTTTATAGAAACGATCAAATAAAAATGGAATATCTTCTTCTGGAATACCAGCGCCCGAATCTTGTACTTCAAAAATAAGACCATTATTTTTCGTATCAATTACAAGTGTTACGTGTCCACCTGCATTCGTATGACGTATTGCGTTATCAATTAAATTCGTCAATACTTGTTCCATACGATCTGCATCAAACGGGTATTGCTCAATTGGATTTTTGAAATCAACCGTTAACGCGACTTCTTTATCCTTTGCAATCCCTTGGAATTTACGACCTATTTTTTCAACGAAAGGATGAATATCAACTTCACCTATATGTAACTCTACATTACCACTTTCCATACGCGCTAAATCTAACAATTCATTTACAAGTTTACCTAAACGAACGGATTCGTCATAAATGATTTGAACAAACTCGTTAATTTCTTCTTTTGTTTGCACAATATCATCTAAAATCGCTTCACTATACCCTTGAAGCATGACCATCGGTGTACGAAGTTCATGTGATACGTTCGCAATAAAGTCTTGGCGCATTTTCTCAAGACGGCGTTCTTCCGTCATATCACGCAATACAGCTACAGCCCCACGAATTTTCGTTTGATTGTAAAGCGGCGTCATAAGAACTACATAGTTACCTTTTTGTAAATTAATTTCAACCACTTGTTGTTGTTCGCTTTCTACAACGAGATGGAATAGTTCAACAAGTTCAGAAGGTAGTTTTTTACTGAGCTCTATCTCTTTTTCTTCTTGCCAAACTTGTAAGAAATGTTCAGCCGGCGGATTGATTACAACGACTTCACCCTCTTGATTTAATGTAATAACCCCATCTGCCATACTACTTAAAATACTAGCTAACTGTTCTTTCTCTTGCTGCAGGGCATTCATATTAAACTTCAACTGTTTCCCCATTTGATTTAAGGCTGTTGCAAGCTCACCAATCTCGTCCTGGGATACCATAGGAGCTTTTGCATCAAACTTCCCACGCGACACCTCAAAAGCAACCTCACGCATTTTACGAAGGGGTGCTGTAATTCGAGTAGATAAGAAGAATGCAAAGAAAGTTGTTAATATAATCGCAATCCCTGCTGATAAGAATATAAAATCAGTCGTTCTTTCCATACCTTGTATCGGCACTTGTAAAGATTCGTATACAAACACTGCACTTTGATTTTTTGACTGTACTGGTTTTCCGACAATCATAATATCATTTTCAGTATTTTTATTCTTTCTACTATTAGAGGCTTTTCTAATGTTATTCTTAATTTCTTTTTTGTCTGTAAACACAGCCGCTAATTCTTTATCTTCTTTTAAGTCATCCATTGTAAGAGTGACTAATCCTTCTTGTTTCGGTGAAGAAGATATTTCTTTACCATCTTCTACAATAATGATCCTTGAAAGTGGGTCAGAGAATTTGTACGCGATATTCTCAATCGTTTTTACATCGGCACCTTCTTCAATTAACTCTGAAACACTTGTTGCAACTTTTTGAAGCCTAGCTTCACTCATATCTACATAATATGTTCTAAAAAACTGTGAAAGTAAAATCGCAACAAATCCAAGCACGAACGAAACGAGAAGTAATATGGTCATCCATAACTTCCCTACTACACTTCTCCAAAGCATCAGTCGTTCACAACCTCAAACTTATAACCTACGCCCCAAACGGTAACAATCATCTTCGCAGCATCGGGTGATTTTTTACTTAACTTCTCACGTAAACGCTTTACATGCGTATCAACTGTACGTAAATCTCCGAAGAATTCATATTGCCATACTTCTTTTAGCAATTGCTCACGATCGAATACTTTATCAGGCGCTTTCGCTAAGAATAATAGTAATTCGTACTCTTTCGGTGTTAAGTTCACCTCATTACCATCTGCTGTAACACGGTGTGCATCATTATCAATTGTTAAATGAGGGAATACAGTAACATCTTTTGTCGTTGTATCTTGTGTAAAGAATGTTGTTGGTACAGAACGGCGTAAGACCGCTTTCACTCGAAGCACTACTTCACGTGGGCTAAATGGTTTCACAATATAATCATCAGTTCCTACCTCAAACCCTTGTACTCGATTTACTTCTTCACCTTTTGCTGTCAACATAATAATTGGCGTCGCTTTCTTCTCACGAACCCCTTTACATACTTCGATACCATCTTTACCAGGCATCATAAGATCTAATAAAATTAAATCATAATCATTTTGCAGCGCCATTTCTAAAGCTGTATCACCATTGTCTGCTTCTTCAATTGTGTATTGTTCTCTTTCTAAATACATTTTCAACAAACGACGAATACGATCCTCATCATCTACAATTAAAATTCTTGATTCATTTTCCATTTCTACCCGTTGCGTACTTTTACCACAACGGTTCACACCTACCCTTCTATACTATTATGTTGCGCTATTCTCGTTTATTTAAGCAATCCTCTAAATGTTTCACTTTCCATATTATGCTTCACAAGAATAATAAAGTTTGTTCAATTTTTTTCCAAAACTATGTATTTTTTTTGAACAGTATATAATGTCCTCGACATCATTTTACAAAATCAACCGCTACTTTGTCATGTTTTTCTCAAAAAAGAAGAAAAGTTGACAAAAATAAAATAGGAAAGTGACATACACTCTCCTATTTTATTTCTCTATGCGTATGAATGTAAACCCGCGATAATTAAGTTTACTACAATAAAGTTAAACATAATAATTGCAAAACCAATTACCGCTAACCACGCTGACTTCTCTCCATGCCATCCTTTTGATAAACGTAAATGTAATACCGCAGCATAAAAGAGCCAAGTAATAAGCGCCCAAACCTCTTTTGGATCCCAACCCCAAAAACGTGTCCACGCTATTTGAGCCCAAATCATGGCGAAAATTAATGCACCTAATGTGAAAACTGGGAATCCAATTGCAATAGAACGATATCCTATTTCATCTAACAAATCGCTGTTCGTATTTTTCACTAACGGCTGAAGTGCCGCTGATACTCGTTTACGTAAAATTAGCCTTAATACAATATAGAGTAACGTTCCGACTAACACTGACCAAATAACAGTATTTAATTTTTTCGCATTTACAATCGCCGGAACTTCAACTGTCGGCTCTAATTTATTTTCTGTCAGTAACTTCCCTTCATGCGGCCCCACTAAAGCCGGAAGATTGTATTTCATTTCCACTTGTTGTTCATTTTTATCAATCCATTGAAACTTTGCTTCATATTTCATACTAGAATATACCGTTGTTACTCCAATAAACCCAACTGTACAAACAAGTGTGAATACTACCGTCTCTAGCCAAAATGTACGTTTACTTTTCACTGATTGATCTACATTTTTTAATAAATACATAACGCCCGTAATAAAACTAATTGCTAAAATTGCTTGTCCTGCAGCCGCAGTCGTCACGTGAATATGTAACCAATTACTTTTTAAAGATGGAATAAGCGGTGATATTTCCCTCGGAAACATACTTGCATAAGCAATTAATAAAAGCGCAACTGGTAATGCAAATAGTCCGATTATACTTACGCGGTACATAAAGTACATGACAATAAATGCTCCGACAAGCATCATGCCGAAAAACGTACCAAATTCAAAAAAGTTACTAACTGGCGCATGACCTGATGCAATCCACCTTGTTACAAAATAAACTGTTTGTGCAATAAACCCTAAAATTGTAATCGTTATTCCTACATTTGCCCATTTATGACCCTTTTCTTTAATTGCTCCCCCAAAAAATAGAGTGGCAATTAAATATAAAATAAATGCGGTAAAGAGAAAGTTACTACTTATTTGCACCATATCGTTTCCCCACCTTAACTAATTTTTTTATCGACTACTTTATCATTTGGTTGCGGAATTGCTGTACCTTCTAGTACTCTTTCAATATCTTTCTTTAAACCGAACCAGTTTTTATTCGTATGTCCTGCAATCCACCATTCATCATTAACGCGTTGTATCCAAATACGGCGATGATTCCAATACATTCCTTGAATGACACCAACCATAAATATAAACCCTCCAATACCGAGAATCCAAAGCGTTAAATCTTTTCTTACAGTAAGTGCTGTTGCATTTTGCATTTCCACACCTGCAAAGGACATTTTATATTTGTTATTCCCATCAGGTTCTATATTTTGCTGAATACCAACAAAACTCACTTCACCATCTGGTGTTTCAGGTGTAAACATTTTAAATACAAATGCAGGGTTGTTTGGTAATTTTGTTTTTGTATTTGGTCTTCCATTCTCATCAAAATAAAAATCAGGGAAATAGCTTAATAGTTCTAAAGAATAACCATTTCCTAAATCATATTTTTCTGCAGGGTTTGTTAAATCAACTTTAATCGGTCCCCACTTTTGATTATTTTCTTTATTTTGCAAACGGAAGGACATACTTTTAAATTCATTTTCTCTATAACTCAATTGATAAACAGCAAATTGATCAAATTTCAGCGGTTCATTTACTCGAATTTCAACTTCTTTTACTTTTTCCAATTTTGGTTTTTGTCCAGCTATCTTTTCACCTACCGCTTTATATAATACGGCATTCGTTTGGAAGTTTTTCGCAATCATTTTATCACCTACACGGTCAATTGCTTCATCAAAAACTTCTTTATCCTTACTTTTATCATAAACTTCCTTTATAAACTTCTCGTTTTTTAAATAGTATTGCCCATCCGTTCCAGGTATTTCTTTCGTTTCACCGTCACGTAACCAAAGCGCTTCGTCTACGTACATACTTGGTAAAAAACGAAGCATCGCACCGAATAAAAAGATGATGAGACCGATATGATTCACATATGGACCCCAGCGTGAAAACCGTCCCTTTTCCGCCAAAATATTTCCGTCTTCCACTTTTACGTTATAGTTTCTTTTCTTTAAATTCTTTTGAACTCTTTCAAAATCACCATCTTGCGGTGTACCAGTACCGTATAATCTTTGTCTCTTTAAAAAGCTAGGGTGTCTTTTCACCCCTTGCTTCTTTAAGGCTTTATAAAGTGGAATGACACGATCTAAACTGCATATCACAAGTGAAATACCAATTGAAGCAATTAACATCATATACCACCATGAACCGTATAAATTATTAAAGCCTAATTGATAGTATAATTGCCCTAAAAATCCGTATTCTTGCTTATAATATTCAGCTGGTGCAATTCCTGGAGTTATGTACATTTCTTGCGGAAAAATAGTCCCTATCGCCGATGCAGCTAAAGTGATTACAATGAGCCATACACCGACTTTTACAGAAGAGAAAAAGCTCCAAATTTTATCAATAATCGTTTTTGTTTGCGTGAGAGATCTCCGAGCACTCCCCTCATAGCGCATATCCAATAGTTTTATATTTTCATTGCTTTCAAATGGTTTCCCACAAGCTTCACAAAAAACAGTTCCTATCGGATTCACATGTCCACATTCACATTTAATTTCTTTCAACACTCTCACCGCCCCTGTATCTATATGTACTATTGTATATTCTAACCTAAAGTTACCGCAATACTCAGAATTTTTAAACCGAAGGCACTATAGGTAAGCGCCTTGTATGTAAAGGTTTTCTTTATTACGGAGTGATTTTCTTTAAATACTCCTCCAATTGTTCCTTCGTTTGTTCACCTTTAATCTCTTGAATCACCTTACCATCTTTATCAATCAAGAAGCTTGTTGGTAATGGTATTACTCCATACGTTTTTATAATTTCTCCACCTTTATCGATTGCAACGGGGAACTTAAGATCGTATTGTTTCACAAAATTCTTAACAGCAATATCCGTTTCATCTGCATCTAACGCAATGATTTCAACGCCTTTTTCTTTATACTTTGGATATAGTTCATTCATATAAGGCATTTCTTTCTCACAAGGTTTACACCACGTACCCCAAAAGTTTAAAAATACACCTTTTCCCTTAAAATCTTTTAGCTCAATTTTCTTTTCTTCTAAATCTGTCACAACAAAGTTAGGTGCTTCTTTTCCAATTTCCATTTTCTCTTCTTTAGAGAAATATCCTTGATAAAGTGTAAATCCTACAGCACCACATAAAATGAGCAGAATAATAACGCGAAATAATAAGCGATTTTTTTTCATATTGTCTCCCCTCTCTTCGACGAGTGATGAATATATGTATTTTTTAATAAATCACCAGCGGAGCATTCCACTGGTGAAATTTTCACAATATCGATTAGCGAGGCTTTGTAGAAGCCAATGCACGTAATTGTTTTACCTCATGTGGTGTCAATTCTCTTGCATCACCAGGTCGCAGGCTTCCTACTTCTAAGAAAGCATAGCGTTCACGCTTTAGTTTCACTACTTTACAGTCTAAAGCTTCAAACATACGACGTACTTGACGGTTACGACCTTCATGAATTGTTAATTGTACAATTGCCATTTCTTTACGCTTGTCCCAAGAAATGATTTTCACACGCGCTGGTGCTGTTTTTCCGTCTTCTAACATAACACCGCGTTCTAACATGCGAATTTTCTCACCTGTTAGAGGACCTTTTATTTTTGCAACATATGTTTTTTCAACTTTATATCTAGGGTGCATTAATACGTTTGCGAAGTCCCCATCGTTTGTCATTAATAATACGCCAGACGTATCATAATCTAAGCGTCCGATTGGGAATAAACGTTGTGTAATTTCCGGGAAAAAGTCTGTTACAACACTTCTTCCTTTATCATCTGATACACTTGAAATTACGCCAGTTGGTTTATATAGTAAAAAATAAACAGGTTCTTCTTTTTCAAGAGGGATGTTATTTACTTCTACTTTATCTTGAGGAGTTACTTTCGTTCCTAACTCCTTCACTATTTTCCCGTTAACTTTCACTTTTCCTTGCTGAATTAATTCCTCAGCCTTTCTTCTCGATGCAATACCTGCTTGCGCAATCACTTTTTGTAATCGTTCCATTTCTTTTTTTCACCTCGAATTTATCTTACCTTACATTAGAAAGACTTGGCAACCGCATACGCTTGACGGCTTTTCGCTTCATCTTACTTAAACAACATAGCGATGATAATAAACATATAAAGGTCAAATCATGGTTTTACCTTTTATTATTGTCCATATTTTTCATATTGCTCACAATAAAAGTTCATTATTTTGTCAAAAATACCGCATAAAAAAACCACTATTAAGCAACACCTTAATAGTGGTCGTATACGTATTATAAGCGAAATAGCATAAAAAATGAATAGCATTACTGAAACAATAGAGAAACAAATACAATCGAACAAATAATTCCGATTAAATCGGCAAAAAGTCCTACTTTTAATGCATCTCCCATTTTTCTAATTCCAACAGCTCCGAAGTATACTGTTAAAATATAAAAAGTTGTGTCTGTACTCCCTTGCATCGTAGAAGCCAATCGCCCAATGAACGAGTCCGGTCCATACGTCGCAATTAAATCGGTCGTAATACTTAAACCAGCAGAGCCCGAAATAGGACGTATAAGTGCTAGTGGAACAATTTCTGCTGGGACATGAATTAAATCTAACATCGGCTTCATTACTGATATCATTGCATCTAATGCACCTGAAGCTCGAAATATAGAAATAGATACGAGCATTCCAACCATAAACGGTAAAATAGAGATTGCAATTTGAATCCCTTCTTTTCCCCCCTCAACGAACGATTCATACGTCGGAACTTTCTTTATCGTGCCATATAGAAGGATAAAACCAATGACACAAGGGATTACCCATAATGATATCGTATTGACAATGCTCATTTTTTCCGCCCCTTCCTACTCCTTCTTCGGTAAAAATAGCGGTCAATCCAAATCGCTCCGATCATAGAGAGTACTTGTGCAATGAATGTTACCCCAACAATTTCAGTTGGATTTGCTGATTCATACGTCATTCGAATCGAAATGACGGTCGTAGGAATTAAAGTAATCGCTGATGTATTTAATGCCAAAAACGTTACCATAGAACGGCTCGCCGAATCCTTCCCTCCATTTAACTCTTTCAATTGTTCCATCGCTTTAATGCCAAGAGGGGTCGCTGCATTACCTAAACCAAAAAAGTTTGCCATCATATTTGATAAAATAAATCCCATTGACGGATGATCCTTCGGTATTTCTGGAAACAGCCTTTTTACTATCGGCATAAAAAGTGCCACTAACTTTTTTAACAATCCGGCTTCCTCTGCAATTTTCATTAAGCCGAGCCAAAATACTAAAACACTAATGAGTCCTATACAAATCGTTACCGCATCTTTCGCTCCATCAAATACAGCTTTATTTATTTCTTCCATTGTTCCATTTATCATCGCATACACAATCCCAATGACAGCCATCGCTACCCATACGAGATTAACCATCGTTCCCAACACCTATCATGTAAGAAAAAATTTCTTTCACATTATTCCAGTACATTCCCGTTGTAGCTACTAACTTTCGTTTACTATAAAATAAATTCCGTTCTCCAACTTTCTCATTGCCAACATAAACGTCTGTCTTTCCAACCTTTACTCCATCCACAAGCTTTGCACTTTTATCTAGTTCAACTTTTAATACTACGCTCTTTTTTTCTTCTTCAGTTAAAGGTACTGAAAAACTATTTTTCGTGTAAACATGATTGGCGTATTTCTTTTCGGTTATTTCAGCAAGTGCTCCTTGTCCTAAAACTTTTGTTTGTTCGAAACGGTCAAAACCTTTATCAAATAAATTCATATGATCATCCCAATCACTAGAAGCGCTCAAAGTTACGACAATTAGATCTAGTCCATCTTTTGATGCTGTTGTAACAAGCGTCCGGCCTGCTTTCTTCGTAAAACCCGTTTTTCCTCCTGTTGCAAATTCATAATAAGACGTCACAAGTTTATGTTTGTTTTTCCACGGATAATCCCACGAATCTGATTTATACGTTTTTGTCCCAAAAATCTTCTTAAAGGTTTCGTTCCCCATTGCATACCTTGTTAAAAGTGCCATATCATAGGCCGACGAATAATGGGATCCATCTCCATCCAAACCATGTGGGTTTGAAAAGTGAGTATCTTTCATTCCAATTTGTTTCGCCTTTTCATTCATTAAATATACAAACCCTTCTATACTCCCTCCTACATTTTCAGCAATTACTTGTGCTGCATCATTACCAGATCTAAGCATGAGTCCATATACTAAATCCTCTAATTTTACTTTCTGTCCAGGCTTTAAATAAATTGCTGAGCCTTCTACTCTCACTGCTTCATTACTAACCGAGACCATTTCTTTCATTTTTCCTGACTCAGCAGCTAACAAGGCAGTCATAATTTTTGTTATACTAGCAATCTTTTGCGGCTCATGTTCTGCTTTTCCGTATAATACGCGACCTGACTGTTGCTCCATTAATACAGCATTTCGAGCACTAACATTGCTGGTCATCTTTGCATATGTAGGAATTGGTATAACGCTTGCGTACATAATAAGAAGCGTAATGATTACACAAATTCGTCTCATATTTCCCCCCACGTCCTTTTGGCACTTTTTGTACAAGTGTATGCTTGGCCTTTTAAAATATGAACGAAATCTCCCTCTCCTTCCAATAAAAAAGACGCAGAGAACCTGCGTCTAATAAGGTGTCCATTCTATTTGTTTTGCACTTTCAAATCTTTTTTCTACATCCGGCCAATTTACAACATTCCACCAATTTTTAATATATTCATCTTTTCGATTTTGGTATTGTAAATAATACGCATGTTCCCACACGTCTAGTACAAGGAGCGGTATCGTATCCCATTGTGTAAATAATTGATGAAGTGTACTCTGTAAAATTTCTAATCTTCCCGATCGGGGAACCCAAACGAGAATTGCCCATCCTGAACCTTCCACTTTAGAGGCTGCTTCTGTAAAATGTTTTTGAAAACGCAAGAAACTTCCAAAATCTTGTTCAATCCGGTGTGAAAGAGCCCCTCTTGGACTTCCGCCGCCACCTTTTTTCATGTTATTCCAAAATATTGTGTGCAAGTAATGACCTGATCCATGAAAAGCAGCTTCTCTTTCCCAATGCTTAATTAAATCAAATTGATTTGTTTTTCTCGCTTCTTCCATCATCTTCTCTGCCTTATTTAATCCTTCCACGTAACTACGATGATGTTTATCATGGTGTAACATCATAATTTCTCTAGAAATATACGGTTCTAACGCATTATATGGATAAGGTAGTGGTGGGAGTGTATGCCCTCCAATTGGAACAGCTCGTTCACTATCCCCTCTTTCACATAGTTCATATTCCTCTTCCCCCTGCACGAATACTTCCTGCAAATGATGCTGAATATGTTCTACATCATCACTTATTTCATACATAAACTCTGCATCTGTATCATACTCATGCTCTTTCATACGGTCTAATAACGTTTGAATTTTATAAGCAAGCATATGGACATCATACACTTCCATTGCACGGCTATCTAATACGTGAAGAACACTTTCACACCAGCTTTCTACTTCATGAAAGTAATCTGTGAATACACCTTGCTGACTCATGTTACACCTCCTTAATGCTATCCCCTTAAATATATTCAAAGGAAATCTCTTATATAACTGTACAAAAGGAAAAGAAGCTAAGTCCCCTCAGCTTCTTTTTCGCAGTTAATATTTGTGTAACATCTTTGTTTGATAATCCGTCTCATAATATTCTAATTCTTCACGCATCAATTGGAATTTCCCCTCTAAGCTCTTCATTACTTCCTCTACAGATGCAGGTGGTGTTTGTTGAAAAACGATGGAGTTTTTCCCTGTATAAGCAGACCGACTATTTTCATACCAATGATCACTCTTTGGTGAAAAAAACTCTGCAATTACTTGATGATAAATTTTATATAAAATCTTTTCAGCTGCTGTCTTTCGAAATGGCTGGCTATTTAACAAAACAAAACACGCATCATGTCCTTCTTCACAAAAAACGAGAAGACGTCTTATTGACGCTAATAACCCTTTATAATATTGTTCGTTTCCTGCCGGTGTCTCTTCTAATAAAGAAGGCAACGTATGATAATTTACATAATTGGTTATCAAATGAATAACATCTTCTAAAAACATAGAAACTTGTTCTGTTTGATTTTCCACCATTAGATTAGACATTTTTCCCTCTCCTTTGCCAGTTCACTCTATTTCTACTCTTTTATTTTTATGTAATTCAGCCAATATTTCTTGTACTTTCACGACTATTTCCTCATCAAAATATTGTTGGAATTCTTCTATATTATTTAAATACAAACGTTTTTGCATGCGAAGCTCATTCTCTTTCAGTAAACAACAGATCGCTACAATATCCCGCAAATATATGTCTTGATTTTCTACTTTACATACCGGATTTCCTTCAAAAGGAGTAATTTCTTGTACAACTTCTTCAAAATACCGAACATATAAAACAGAAAAGGTTCTTTCTTTATCATTTAATATATATGTCACTTCAGATCTATTAAAAAAATCTTCTGACGTATTAGGTTTTGCTTTCTCTAGCTCATATCCCGCATAACCTATTATAATCATCTACTTCCCCTCTCTTCCTTCTTTCAATTTATTTTAACTTAATTTTCTGACAAACGAAATACTCTTTTAAATATAACCCTTATAAAAAATAGCTTCCTTATACAGGAATTTACCTTTTTATTTTTCTTGAAGTTTGTCATAATAATATTATTGTCTCAGTTTTCTTATACAAGGAGAGTTGTATTTATGTCGTTTTCATGGAAACGTTTCTTACAAATCGGGAAAATTATCTTCCCATTTGTTGTATTAACCATTGTATTCTTTCAAGCAAAAAAAGAATTAGCAGGCATTTCTTTTTTAGAAGCAATCAATACAATTAAAAACATTCCAACCGGAGGAGTCTTTTTAGCCATTACACTTGGTGCATTTGCCGTATCAACAATGTTCTTTTACGACTATGTTATGCTTCGTTATTTAAAAGCTGATATACCTGTCCAAAAGATTTTTCGTATCTCATGGATTGCTAATACCTTAAATGGATTTATTGGATTTGGTGGTCTCGTTGGAGCGGGTGTACGTACGATGCTTTATCGTCCATACATAAAAGAAAATGGCAAGCTGATTAAAAGTATCGCCTGGATGACAACTGCTTTTATTAACGGACTCGCTATTCTTTCATTCCTCGGCCTTATTGGAATATTAGACACAAGTTTTATTTTGCATGAAAAACCGTGGCTATGGCCTGTTTTGATCTTCTTCGCCCTTTTCGTCCCTATATACATTGGCTTTTCTAAACTAAAAAATAGAAAACCAAAGCAAACCGAAGGACAAGATGAACGAGAAGAAGAGAAAAATCCAACTGTTTTATACTCATTAGTTTCATTAGTTGAGTGGGTATCTGCTGGTATTGTTATGTACGTCATACTAATATTATTTGGCATTGATATCGAATTTCAAAAGTTTTTAGGTGTGTATGTAATTGCTGCTTTAGCTGGTGTTGTTAGTCTTGTACCTGGTGGACTTGGTTCATTTGACCTTGTCTTTTTAACTGGGCTCGGACAATATGGCATTGATACAGGCGTATTACTACCTGCTATGTTATTATATCGCCTCGTCTATTACATTTTACCATTCTGCCTTGGTCTTATTTTTGCAGCTTTTGAAATGACAGGCGTGGCCATTAAAAAGTTTGAAGACAAACCTTTTATTGCGCCTGCATTAGAAACAACTGGTGTTATATGGACTTTGCAGCGTGATTTTCTAGGAAAACTAGGTTCGTGGGCCTCTGCTGCTTTAACAGTATTTGCTGGATTAATGGTTATTTTATCGACCATTCTACCGACAAGTATAAACAGAGCACACGCCTTACATATTCTAGCTCCAAAACATCTTATTCAATTTTCTTTTAGCTTATCACTAACATTCGGTATTCTCCTCCTGATCCTTTCACGAGGCATATATTATGGAACAAAGCGTTCTTACTATATGACGATTATTTCTTTAATCGGAGCAGCTATCTTTAATACGCTAAAAGGGATTGATATTGAAGAAACGTTTATTTTATTAATTGTACTCGCTGTATTATATATGCTTCGTAAAAGATTTGTACGCGAGAAAATGGAAGTCTCACTTTCTGATATCGTAAAAGTTTTTATATTCTTACTTATAACTTTATATTTATATAAAAACTTAGGTATTTTATTTGCAGGTGCAAAAGAAGCTTTTAAACCTGATTTTGTCGTTCGTAATATTACGCAAGTAAAACGAAGTGCATTAGCAGCTGCCTTTTTCGTTCCTACATTTTTACTGATTGGCTCACTCATTGCTAATCGTTATCGAAATGAATTTCCCGGGCAACCAGCTAATGATAAAAGATTACAAAACTTTTTAGATGAACATGGCGGAAATGTACTTAGTCATTTAGGTTTCTTAGGCGATAAACAATTCTTCTTTAGTAGTGATGGGAAAGCGCTCCTTCTCTTCTCTATAACTGGAAAACGTCTTGTTGTACTAGGTGATCCAATTGGAGATCCTTCCTCCTACCGTACTGTGTTACAAGAGTTTTTAGCTGAAGCTGACCGATTTGGGTACATTTGTGTATTCTACCAAATCGAAAGTAAATGGATGAGTTTATATCATGATTTTGGTTACAACTTCTTTAAGCTTGGTGAAGAAGCTGTCGTTGATTTGAATACATTTACAATAACAGGAAAAAAACGCGCCGGTATGCGAGCGACTTTCAACCGTTTTGAACGAGAAGGCTATACATTCTCTATTCACCAGCCGCCGTTCTCAGATGAACTATTTGAAGAATTAAAAAAAGTTTCAGATGCGTGGCTCGGTGGAAAAAAAGAGAAAAGTTTCTCACTCGGATACTTTGATCGTGAATATATTAGCCGTGCTCCTATCGCTACATTATCTGATGCAGATGGAAAAATCATTGCATTCACGACATTTATGCCCGTATATCAAGACGGATCATTGTCTGTTGATTTAATGCGGTATTATCCAGATGCACCTAGCGGCATTATGGATGCCATTTTCATCCACCTATTCCAGTGGGCAAAAGAAAATGAATACCACTCCTTTAATATTGGCATGGCGCCACTTTCGAATGTAGGTTTATCGACACAATCTTTCTGGTCTGAACGAGTTGCCGCTGCCATCTTTAATAATGTTCGTTACACATATAGTTTCAGCGGGTTACGACATTTTAAAGAAAAATATAAACCAACATGGAGCGGTAAATATTTAGCATTTAGAAAGAATCATTCTTTACCAATTACAATGCTCTCTGTAACAAAATTAATAGGAAAAAGAAAAAACAGCTAAATAGTTAGCTGTTTTTTCTTTTTTGAACTTGTACAATAAATTCTTTTTCATATTTCTTACCATTTATATAGAAATCTCCCCATATTTTGTACGTTCCTTCAACGGGAAATGTAATACGGTATTGTAATTGTCCCTCTGTATCAACAGGGATTGCATATAAAAAATTTTCTCTCGTTTCATCCACAATATAGAGCGCCTCCACTTCTCCTCTCTCTGCATGTAATTTCAATTTCTCACCCTTTTTCGCTTGAAATTGAAATGTTAACGTCACTGGCTCATTCGGATGCAGTGCACCGAATAAAAGAGAAACTTCATACTCCCCTATTTTTTTTGTAAGTACACTATCGATTGGAAATTTTACTTTTTTCTTATTTTTCTCGTCTATTTCTTTCCCAAAATCTTTCTTCGCAAATGATTGCACAGACTTATTTTTGTCTTCATATAAAAATATTGTATATCCTTCATCTTTCGCTATTTTAGAAGATACTTTATATGATCCATTTCCTGCGAATGTAGGTTTCATTTGTTGTACATGTTTTAATTGTCCGTCTACAATAACTGCCCGAATTTGATCGTTCACACCACGAACTTCGTTATTTTTATTATTTAATAATTGAAATGAAATATTTGCTTTCTCATTTCCTTTTCCATTTGATACATCCCATTTTACTTCCTGAACATCACCTACAGTCTCTGTAGTTTCCTGATACTTTTTTATGTAAAATCCGCCTACTACAACAAATAACAAAGCAACAAGTCCAATGACAAGATTTTTCAAAACATCACCTACCATTTTTATAGTCTCTATTCATACAAAACTTCTTTCATATATATTCTAGATTATGATTTATGAAATCCTTCTGTTTTGCACATATTACAAAGGATAAAAAAGATTTTAATTGAAAGGATTCATAGTGTATAATGCAAATGATATTGATTTCTATCAATACATTATAAGGAGGACTTTTCATGAGTGTACATATTGAAGCAAAACAAGGTGAAATCGCTGAATCTATTCTATTACCTGGTGATCCATTGCGTGCAAAATATATTGCTGAAACATTTCTAGAGGACGTTACTTGCTATAATAACGTTCGTGGCATGTTAGGATTCACTGGAACTTATAAAGGAAAACGTGTATCTGTGCAAGGTACAGGTATGGGTGTTCCTTCTATTTCTATTTATGTAAACGAATTAATCCAAAGCTACGGAGTTAAAAATTTAATTCGCGTTGGAACTTGCGGTGCTATTCAAAAAGACGTAAAAGTACGTGACGTTATTATTGCAATGACAGCTTGTACGGATTCTAATATGAACCGTTTAACATTCCCAGGATTTGATTTTGCACCAGCTGCAAACTTCGACCTTCTAAAGAAAGCTTACGATGCTGGAACTGAAAAAGGCCTACACGTTCGTGTTGGTAACGTTTTAACAGCAGATGTATTTTACCGTGAGAGCATGGACATGGTGAAAAAGCTTGGAGATTACGGTGTACTAGCAGTAGAAATGGAAACAACTGCGCTTTACACATTAGCAGCGAAATACGGTGTAAATGCATTATCTGTCTTAACAGTAAGTGATCACATCTTCACTGGTGAAGAAACAACATCTGAAGAGCGTCAAACTACATTTAACGAAATGATTGAAATCGCTTTAGATGCAGCAATTCAACAATAATACATTAAAGAACTCGTCATACGTCTGTCGAGTTCTTTTTATGTGACTTTTTATTAAAAACTACTTTCAGAAGAGACAGATTTTCTCCTCTACTTTTTTGTAACGTTTGTTATAATTAAGAAATCATTTACAGTATTTCTCACAAGAGGTGACGCAGTGAAAAACAGAAGTATCGTCTTTAAACTATTCTTATTAACATCGACATTATTTACAATCATATTCCTCCTATTTTTCCTAGGACAATCTCTATTTTTAGAGAAATTTTATATTAATAAAAAAGTAAAAACAGTTCAAACTGCTTTTGAGGATTTCGTAGATACGTACGAAAAAAGTGGGAAAAGTTATGAAGAAATTCGAAAACTAAAACAAGAATTTCATGATAAAACAAATGCTGATATGCAATTTCTATCTCCTGAAGGCATTATTAAAAGTGACAACAATTACTATATTGATGTAATTAATCCTAAAAATAGTGAAGCATATTCCATTCCGCTCAATAATCTTTTAACGCCCGAAGAATATAAAAAATTTGAAAACTTAGGATTGAAAAAAGATGACATGATCAACGTCGTCGGTTGGGTACGAGGGAAAATAATAACACCACTAGAATTGACAACAAGTTATAATCGATGGCAAAACGAACGTATCAATTCAGATTTTTCATCCATTAATGGCAATCCTTCTAAAAATAGAATTACAAGCCGATACAAACCTGTGACTCAAATTGAGTTTACTGGTATTGTTTCTAAGTTACAGCTTCCATCCAAAGCGGATGTTCGTCTTGCAAATGATTTTGAAACATTACAAGCCGTTCAATATTTTGCAGATATTATTAGAAATGGTACTGCTAACTCGCATCAATTAAGCTATTTTCTACTAGATAGTGAAGAGAATATAAAAAATAGCATCTTTGTAAAGCCTATTATGGAAAATGGAAAGATTACAGAATATGCTTTTGCGATAGCATCCTTGCAACCTGTTAATGAAGCGATGCTCGTTTTGAAAGATTATTATGTCTATGCCTTAATCATCGTATTTCTCGTAATTATTTTGTTATCCTTCTACTACTCAAAAATTATTGTGAAACCATTAATTAAAATGAATCGTGTTACAAAAAAAATGGCCAATTTTGATTTTAGCGAGAAATTACCTGTAACAGCAGACGATGAAATTGGAGGGCTTTCCGGTAGTATTAATACGTTATCTGTAAATTTAAAAGACCGAATTGATCGATTAAATGTTGCCAATACAAAATTACAACAAGATATTGAACGTGAACGTCAATTAGAGAAAACGCGAAAAGAATTCATTTCTGGTGTATCACACGAATTAAAAACACCACTTAGTGTAATTAGAAGTTTCGCAGAAGGAATTAAAGATGGCGTTAGTAAAGATACGACGTATTACACAGATGTTATTTTAGAAGAAACCGAAAACATGAACAGACTTATTGTTGAAATGTTAGAATTAGCAAAATTAGAATCAGGTACGTACAAGCTAGATATGACGACATTCTCAATCGGTGAACTAATTCAACAAGTCTATACAAAGTTATTATTTAGCATGGAGGAAAAACATTTACAAGTGAATATAGATGTAGACCCTTCTATATTTGTGAAAGCGAATCGTAGTCGAATTGAACAAGTAGTTGTGAACTTACTTAGCAATGCAATTCGCTATACGCCAGATGGAGAAAAAATACAAGTCTCCGTTATAGAAATGGAAGATACAGTAAAAGTTGAAATCGAAAACACAGGAAACCCTATTCCAGAAGACAGTCTTGAAAAAATTTGGGATCGTTTCTACCGTTTAGATGCATCGCGTAGCCGTCATACTGGTGGTACTGGTCTTGGATTATCTATTGTTAAAAATATTTTAGACCTCCACCATGCCGAGTATGGTGTATATAATACGACTAATAGTGTTGTATTCTACTTTAATTTACAAAAAGTAAAAGAAGTCAAATAATTTGTCTTAATTTCACTAGGAGTTCACATGAAATTCACACTCTCCCTTTATAGTTAGAAACAAGTTAATCCTTTCCTTTACACATATAAAAGAGGAGAGTGCGTGAAATGAAACAAGCAGGACAACCTATTCAAAATGAAAAACAATTAGAAACTATCAAAAATATACTTTTACAATCTTCGAAACGTGATGGCTTATTATTCGTATTAGCTGTAAATTCTGGCTTAAAAGTAAGTGAAATCTTACAATTAAAAGTTAGTGATGTAATCGATGAAAATGAAAATGTTCGCCATTCCATTTTATTTTACAATGAAAAAGTAAAGAAACATAAATGGTTCGCTGTAAATGAAGACTTACAGCACGCAATCGAAGACTACATGAAAGAACGTAAAACTTGGAAACGTAATGAACCATTATTAAAGTCTCAAAAAGGAACAAAATCTATTACGAGACAACATGCGTGGTACATTTTAAACAAAGCTGCAAAAGAAGTTGGATTAGAAGGGATTAGCTCACATACACTTCGAAAAACTTGGGGATATTGTGCATACAAATCAGGTGTTGATATCGCATTTTTACAACACTTCTTTGATCATAGTACTCCATCAAAAACTTTAAAGTATATCGGTATTGCTTAATAACTCTTATACATAAAAAAGGTTACCATTTATAAATGGTAACCTTTTTTATGTTTCACATTCTCTTTTCTTGTCTCTCCTATATTGTAGTGGTACTCTAATAGTAAGGGGGAGAAATTATGAACACTTTAACAATTGAATTACCGAAAGAAACGGCTGAAAAACTTGATTTATTAAAACAAGCTTATGAAAAGAAAACAGGTGCTTCTATTTCTGAGAGCACTCTTGTTCAAACACTTATCTCAAAAGAATTTATCCAAGCGATAACTCCTTTTGATTTACAACAATTCATCACTGGAAAAGAACAGCATTAATTGCTGTTCTTTTTTTATACTTTATCCCGCATTAACGGGCAGTAAGACCCCCACCTCAAAATTCAGCGGAAGTAAAGAAGTTAGATGGAGGTCGGGCTGCCCGTAAAAGCCCGATTGGTGAGGGCTGATAATCAGTGGGGGATGAACAAAACCTCACTGATTATCAGGGGTTTGCAGGAAATCTACCTCGAAACAATTCTTTACTTTAGCCAAACTCCTATTAGGGATCTCCCTATCGTTACTATCCCATAAAAAATTTTTTATTTATTTTCAGGAAAACCATTGACAATGATAATGATAACCATTATCATTTATTACGAAGCCAACAATTGATGAATCAACCAAACGCTCAGTAACATTGTTACCCCTCTTTTTCATATAGAAAGGCACTGTACATTCCCCCTGTTTGTACAGTGCCTTTCTTGTTTATTATCACTCAAACAAATTTAATTGCTCAGGCTTTGGCTCACCATATGTAATGTTCATCATTTTCATAAGCTGTTTCGCATTATCAGCTGCATCTCCGCCTGAATTATTGTTAAATAATACGTATATGTCCTTTGTCTGCTTTTTTAATTGTTCTAGTCTTTCTACCCATTCTTCTAATTCTTTATTGTTGTAGCGATATAAGCAACGAACCGCTCTCCAATTTTCCCCTTTATCAAGCCAGCCATGAACATTTCGGCCATGAAAACGGATTAACACCATCTCTGCATTCGTCACTTCTAATACGAGTGGTACTGAACCCATCCCTGCCTGTGGCTCATCACAAATTGTATGAATCCATTTTTCTTGCTCTAGAAACTGTAACGTCTTATCTCTCATTTCTGGATAAAACCATGTTTGATTTCGAAATTCTATTGCACACGGCAAACCTTCCATTTTTTCTTTCGTATATCGAAGAAAATCTACATTTTTCTTTTTACAATCAAACCATGGTGGATATTGAAATAAAATGGTTTTTAATTTACCAGCTTCAATTAAAGGAAGAATAGATTGTTTATATACATCAAACATCTCATCGAACGTAGAAAAAGGAACTTCACCTTTCATATGTCCTGTCATTCCTTGATATGCTTTGACGATAAAAGAAAAATCTTTCGGTGTTTCCATTGCCCATTTTGTATAGTTTCGTGCAGGTTGCATCGCATAAAATGAACTATCCACTTCTACTATAGGGAAATACTCACTATATGTTCGTAATTTATTTCTATTTTCATAGGGGTCTATATATAAAGAATCATGATCTCCCCACCCTGTTACTCCAATGAAAAGCAAATATATTCCTCCCTTTTTAACTTCACCTACTATCCATTCTACTCACTTCCTGAACACTTCGACCAATCAATTTCATTAAGTAGTCCCTTCTTTAAGAGTATCCGTATAAAAATATGATATAATAGATGGAAGAATTTTTAAATTGAGGGGTTATTTATTTATGCTTCCAAAAGATGATATTGTGTCTCATGAAAAACGAATAGACGAATTAGAAAATAAAGTACGTTTTTATGAAGAACTTGTGAATCAATTACCACATCATTTTACATATAAAAATCCACAGATTGGTTTACAAATAAAGAAAACGAGATCAACTCATTCTATTCAAAACATACAAAAAGAGAATAAAGAGGCTGATTTTCAGCTTACTTGCGATTCATTATTTTTATTTAAACAACTTGAAACATACTTTGTTCATATTTTTGATGCTTTTTCACATCATGTAACCTTTGTTGATAATAAGGGAAATATAACTTTATGTAATCAGGCTGCGGCAGATGATTTTGGTGTAGTACGAAATGATATAATCGGAAAGCCAATTCAACAATTACTAAAATTACCTGAAGAAAAAATTAAAGCTCTTGAAACATTAAGAACAGGCACAGAAATATATAATGAAGAAGTTTTAGACAAAAACTATGGTATTTTAAATAACCGAATTATTCGTGATTATAACGGAGAAATTTTTAGAGTTATTAGTGTCTTTCATTATTTAAACACAGAACGTGATGCAGAAAAATTTTCGTTAGCAGGGCGAATCGCAGCTGGTATTGCACATGAAGTCCGTAATCCTCTTACAACCGTACGAGGTTATTTACAATTTTTACAAGAAACTGTTTCTCCATCTAATAAAGAACTATTTAAAAACTTACTTATTCCTGAATTAGATCGCGCAAATAGTATCATTACAAAATTTTTATCTATTTCAAAAACACGTGAATTTACAAGAGAACCCTTTCCAATTAATACATTTTTACGTGAGTATATTCAACAGTTACTAGCTAGTGAAGTCTTTTTACATAACATTTCAATTGATTATAATTTTTCTACCGAATTAGATGATATTTTAGTTCATATTGATCGTCATGAACTTGTGCAAGTTTTTTTAAACTTATTCCAGAACGCTGTCGATGCTCAAGGGGAAAAAAAACTTTCTATCCAAATTACTAGTTACCGCCTAGATAATTTTGTTCGTATTACTTTCACTGATAATGGGACTGGTATTCCATCAGCGATTCAAGAATATATCTTTGATCCATTCTTCTCAACAAAAGATTCCGGTACAGGACTCGGCTTGGCAGTAACGAAAAAAATTATTCAAAATCATAACGGTACATTAAAAATGACTAGTAATGAAGATGGTACTACTTTTACTATTTCAATTCCAATCTTACCTAAAACAGCCCTTGAAAGATTAAATCAAGACAAATAAAATTCAATCCACGAACTGCATGTCAATTGTTAAATCCCTTAACAATCGACATGCAGTTTTTTATGTTGAACTTTTCTTCTTTACATTATATGAAACCTTCTCTATATCTTACTTATTTGTTTGCCAAGCGGGCCAATTTCTTATTTTTTTAGAAATGGTAGTTTGTCCATCACGGATTTAGTATAAATTTCATTTTAATATATAGTAATGACTATTGATTCTATGAAAGAAAGGAATGAAAAGATGAACAATAAAAATAAAGGAAAAGTATTTTATGGTAATGACTGTTGCGAAGTCAGAGCTTGTAGTCATATTAACATCTCTAAGTCCGAACTTACAGAATTTGTCATACTTCTTCAAGCTCTTGGCCAAGCTATTCAAGCTGTCTTTCAAAACCCTTCTCAAAATAATATCGATAACTTAATCGCTGCCCTAAATAACTTACAAAAATTTCTCAATTGCTTAGATTTATCTCCAGCACAAAAACAAATTGGAAATTCTATCATTGCTAATCTATTAACTATTTTAAGAACAACACCTTTCTCATGCGGAGCGTTGTACGTTGAACTACAAAGCCTGCTTAATTATTTATTGTATATCGCTAAGTTATTCAAAGTAGATTGTTGTACGACCGACAAACTAGTTAAACTTATAACAGAGATCCAAGCTATCCTAGTTCAATACGGATCAGGTTGTCTTGGAGGCGGAGGCGCAACAGGGGCTACTGGTGCTACCGGCGCTACTGGCGCTACTGGGCCTCAAGGACCGGCGGGGGCTACGGGGGCTACGGGTGCTACTGGGCCTCAAGGACCAGCGGGGGCTCAAGGTGCTACTGGACCTCAAGGACCTCAAGGCGCTCAAGGACCTGCAGGTGTTCAAGGCGCTACTGGACCTCAAGGGCCTCAAGGTATTCAAGGGCCAGCAGGGGCTACTGGCGCTACTGGGCCTCAAGGTGTTCAAGGGCCAGCGGGGGCTACTGGCGCTACGGGGGCTCAAGGACCTCAAGGCGCAACAGGGGCTACTGGCGCTACGGGGGCTCAAGGACCTCAAGGTGTTCAAGGACCAGCGGGCGCTACTGGCGCTACGGGGGCTCAAGGACCTCAAGGCGCAACAGGGGCTACTGGCGCTACGGGGGCTCAAGGACCTCAAGGTGTTCAAGGGCCAGCAGGGGCTACTGGCGCTACGGGGGCTCAAGGACCTCAAGGCGTTCAAGGGCCAGCGGGCGCTACTGGCGCTACGGGGGCTCAAGGACCTCAAGGCGTTCAAGGGCCAGCGGGCGCTACTGGCGCTACGGGGGCTCAAGGACCTCAAGGTGTTCAAGGGCCAGCAGGGGCTACTGGGCCTCAAGGCGTTCAAGGACCAGCAGGGGCTACCGGCGCTACGGGGGCTCAAGGACCTCAAGGTGTTCAAGGGCCAGCAGGGGCTACTGGGCCTCAAGGCGTTCAAGGACCAGCAGGGGCTACCGGCGCTACGGGGGCTCAAGGACCTCAAGGTGTTCAAGGGCCAGCAGGGGCTACCGGCGCTACGGGGGCTCAAGGACCTCAAGGCGTTCAAGGACCAGCGGGCGCTACTGGCGCTACGGGGGCTCAAGGACCTCAAGGTGTTCAAGGGCCAGCAGGGGCTACCGGCGCTACGGGGGCTCAAGGACCTCAAGGCGTTCAAGGACCAGCGGGCGCTACCGGCGCTACGGGGGCTCAAGGACCTCAAGGCGTTCAAGGACCAGCGGGCGCTACCGGCGCTACGGGGGCTCAAGGACCTCAAGGCGTTCAAGGACCAGCGGGCGCTACCGGCGCTACGGGGGCTCAAGGACCTCAAGGCGTTCAAGGACCAGCGGGCGCTACCGGCGCTACGGGGGCTCAAGGACCTCAAGGCGTTCAAGGACCAGCGGGCGCTACTGGCGCTACGGGGGCTCAAGGACCTCAAGGCGTTCAAGGGCCAGCGGGCGCTACTGGGCCTCAAGGACCAGCAGGCGCTACAGGGGCTACTGGTGCTCAAGGTGCTACTGGTGCTCAAGGTGCTACTGGTGCAACCGGACCAGCGGGTACACCAATTCCTGTAACGATCGCGGCAATCGGAAACTCAAATCCACAAACTATATCACCTGGAACAAACCTTCAATTCAATCAAGTGTTTGAATTAACTAATATCTCTTTCAATGATACTTCAGATACTTTAACGATTTTAGAAACAGGCGTATATGATATTAGTTTCTCAGCGTCTACAACTTTCCCAGGGTCTTCACCATTTGGATTCGGTATTTCATTCAATGGTCAACCACCTACTCGTAATTTCTCAACTAACGTTATCGGTAGTGCTGTTTCTTTCTCTACAATTGTTACTTTACAAGCTGGTACAACGATTTCTATACAGCCTACAGCAAACACTATTTCTATTCCTAACACAGGCGATACAACAGCAACACTATCTGTATTCCGAATTTACTAATTTTCGCTTAAAAAGTATATTTAAAATAATATGTATCGTTTAACCGTGCATTAAATCTCTCTTTATATAGAAAGGAGCACTTATTTGGGAGGATAAGTGCTCCTTCTTTACGTTTCTTTACCTCAAATTTACTCTATCTTAATCCTTATTTTGTATGATAAATAGTGAAGTCAAAGATATGAAAGAGGGATGCAAATGAGAGTTATGTCACTAATACGCATTTGGTTTGCACTTATGGTATGCATTATTTTATGTGTAGGATTTTTTTTAACTCTAAAATATTCCACTATATCAAAAGCAGAGAGAAAAACTGCTCCATACAAACTTTTGTATACAAAACAAAGCAACATCCCTTATTCCAATTCCACAAATAATGAAAAAAGGGTTATAAAAGGAATGCTTATTACGAAAGCTTCTAGTTCCGAGGCGTTACTCCAAATTGCTGAAACGATTAAAAATCAGTATACAAATAAAAAAATCGATGAAATTACACTTTCTATCCACAATGAGAATAACGGTAATTACGAAGAAGAATTACCTTATGAACCTATAAGCAAAGGTAGAATAAGTGTCACATACGATTCCGAATCCTATGGCAGTACGAACATTATACTTAACGAATAATAGCTAATAAGGATAGATGAAAATCTCTATCATTTAAAGTTTCATTTTGTTTTTCATACAAAAAAGAGGCGAATTTCGTTATTCGCCTCTTTCTTTTACCAAAATGAAGGAATCCATTCTTTCACTTTATCAAGCCACTCTTGTTGCTCTTGTTTTCGTTGTTGTTCTTCTTCTTTCCTTCTCTTCTCTTCTTCTTTTCTTCGTTTTTCTTCTTCTATTGTAGTCAATTGTTTTTTATAATCAGCCTCAGAAATGAGCGATAACTGAAATGCTTTTTGAGCTGGATTTGCGTTCGCTTTTTTCATAATATCCCGGAACATTGTCGTCGTAATTTGACTACCACCCGGAACATAATGATCGCTATCGGTTTTATCATATCCTACCCAAATCGCACCTACCAAATCTGGTGTGTATCCAACAAACCATGAATCCTTTGCACCGGTGCTCGGGCCATTTACAATTTGAGTAGTTCCTGTCTTACCTGCCGTATCAACATTATTAACTTTTGCCTTTTCGCCCGTGCCCTTTTCGACAACACCTTTTAATAAATATGTCATTTTTTGAGAAACTTTCTCACTCGTCACTCGTGTCTCTTTCTTATACCACTTTCCAAGCGTTTCACCTTCAGCATTTTGTATCTCCCTAATTGCATGAGCTTCCACTTGGACTCCGTCATTTGCAAATGTACTGTATGCTTGAGCCATTACAAATGGAGATGTCCCCACATGCATACCGCCTAAAGCAATCGGATACGTACGATCTTCTGGCACTAATGGAATACCAAATCGCTCTAAAGATTTCAATCCTTTATCTAATCCAATTTGTTCTAATAGCCACACAGCTGAAACATTATACGACTTTGCTACGGCTTCATACATTGTCACATCACCGTGAAAAGTATGATCGCTATTTTGTGGTTTATATTCTTTAATGTTAAATGGTTCATCTTTTAATATATCGTATACTTCATATCCTTGTTCTAACGCTGGTACATATACAGCCAAAGGTTTTAACGTTGAGCCCGGTTGTCTTTTTAATTGGGTTGCATGGTTAAACTGTAAAAACTGATACGGCCCTCTGCCTCCAACTAAAGCTGGTATACCACCTGTTTTGGGATTCATAAGAACTACACCCGTTTGCATGAGTTGGTCTGAGCCACTATCTTTGAAATAACTATCATTATTCACAACGTCTTCTACGGCCTGTTGTTTTTTCGGGTCAAGCTCTGTATAAATACGATAACCACCTGCTAAAATTTCATTTTGTGTTAATTCGTACTTGTCCATCGCCTCTCTAACAATATAGTCTACATATTGAGAGTATTTTCCCTTGTATTTATCATCAACGCCACGTTTTAACACAAGTCCACTCTCTTTTTCTTTATTATACTGTTCGTCCGAAATATACCCTTGCTCTTTCATTAAACTTAATACGACATTACGTCTTTCAATTGACTTGTTAAAGTTTTTATAAGGTGAATACGCAGATGGTGCTTTAATCAAGCCCGCAATCGTTGCTGCTTCTGAAATTGTTAAATCTTTTACATCTTTATCAAAATAAGATTTAGCTGCTCTTTTTATACCCCAAGCACCTTCACCAAAATAAATTTGGTTCATATACATTTCAATGATTTCATCTTTCGTATACGTACGCTCTATTTTTTTTGTTAAAAAATATTCCTTAATTTTTCGAGAGTATGTGCGGTCTTGTGTCAGAAATACATTTTTCGCAAGTTGTTGTGTAATTGTACTTCCCCCTGCTACAACTTCTCCTGCTGTAATATTTTTAAAAACTGCACTTATAATTCCACTATAGTAAATCCCGTGATGGTTAAAAAATTCCTTATCTTCTACTGCAACAATGGCCTGAACCATAATATCAGGAATATCTTTCTTTTTTACGCCTTCTGTTTTAGAAGAAGCTAATTTAGTCGCAACTTCATTATTTGCATCATAAATTAAGGTCGGCTGCGGAACAGCTTGCTTTAATTCAGATATGTCTTGAATAGAAATTATTATATTTATAGCAATAAATAGAGTAGCGAGCAAACTTCCTAATACAATTAATGAATTACGAAGCTTCTTCCTCTTGTTGAACCACTCCTGCATTTTTTTTAAGTGAGTGTTCTTCAATTTCATTCGTTCACTTCCTTCGTTTGTTTACACTCTTCTTTTCAAAAGGAAGAATATACCTCCTTTTAAATTTATTATAATAACGTAGTCTTTCCTGTAGTGTAAAGCTTTTCTTTCACATTCATACTTTTTGCAAGAAAAGGACATTCTACAAGTAAGATATTCAATATTGATTATTAATATTATTAATACAACAATAAGAGTTATGTTAAGTTTTTGTAAACTTTTCGATAAAATGTTTTAAAAAACGACAGTTTTTTGTTAGAATTGACTAGCCAATATATTTTACATATATTACTTTTGTGGGGGTAACTAATAATGGTCTTTAAATCAAAAAAAGATAAATTTTCTGAAATGTTAATGAATGTTTCCGAAAATTTAAAAGAAGGCGCGCAGTTTTTCGTGGAGTATAAAATTAAAAATGCTAGCGATTTAAAAGAGTTTTCTATGCGCATGAAAGAGTATGAGTCAAAAGGTGACTCATTTATTCACGAAATCATTATGGAGCTAAACAAAGCGTTTATTACTCCTATTGAACGTGAGGACATCCTACAGCTTGCAATGAGTATGGATGATGTATTAGACGGATTAGATCATAGTGCTGGTCTATTCGAAATGTATTCTATTACAGAAGCTGATGAATACATGATTAAATTCGTAGAAGCAATTAATCAATGTGCGATTGAAATTGCAAACTCTGTTGAATTAATGTCTAACAAAAAATTAGTCGACATTCGTACAAATGCGATTAAGATTAAAGATTATGAATCACAATGTGATGATATTCGCCGTCACGCGATTAAGCACTTATTCTCTCGTGAAAAAGATCCAATTAAGATCATTCAATACAAAGAGATTTACGAAGAGCTTGAAGAAGTAGCGGATAGCTGCCAAAGCGTTGCAAACGTATTAGAAACAATTATTATGAAGAACGCGTAAGGAGTTTGATCATGGATACACTCTTGATACTGACCGTTTTAGTAGTCATTTGCGCTTTAGCTTTTGACTTTATTAATGGATTTCACGATACAGCAAACGCTATTGCAACGGCTGTTTCAACGAAAGCTCTAAAGCCTAGACATGCAATTATTATGGCAGCTATTATGAACTTTTTAGGTGCGATGACATTTACAGGTGTAGCAAAAACGATTACGAAAGATATCGTTGATCCGTTCGCTTTACAAAATGGTTCTCTTGTAATTTTAGCCGCTTTACTTGCGGCAATAGCATGGAATTTGATTACTTGGTACTACGGTATTCCAAGTAGTTCTTCGCATGCAATCATTGGCTCCATCGCAGGTGCAGCTATCGCTGCTGCTGGTTTTAGTTCATTAAACTTTAAAGGATTCATAAAAATTATTGAAGCTTTAATCATTTCACCAATTATCGCATTTGTTATTGGTTATATCGTATACAGTATTTTTAAAGTCGTCTTTAAAAACTTTAATTTAACGAAGACGAACAAAAACTTCCGTATATTCCAGATTTTCACTGCTGCATTACAAGCTTATACACATGGTACGAATGATGCGCAAAAAGCAATGGGAATTATTACAATGGCTCTTATGGCGAATAGTTATCATACTTCTAGCGACATCCCGTTCTGGGTACAATTATCTTGTGCCATTGCAATGGGTCTTGGTACTTCTGTCGGCGGATGGAAAATTATTAAAACTGTCGGTGGACAAATTATGAAAATTCGTCCTGTAAATGGTGTAGCTGCTGATTTATCATCATCTCTTGTTATTTTCGGGGCAACATTCATTCACTTACCAGTTAGTACGACGCACGTTATCTCCTCTTCTATTTTAGGGGTTGGTGCTTCTCATCGTGTAAAAGGTGTAAAATGGGGAACTGCAAAACGCATGTTGATTACTTGGGTTATTACACTTCCTATTTCAGCTTCATTAGCTGCTTTATTTTATTCTTTATTACACTTAATCTTTTAATTAAAAGTCGTCTTCCTTATTTTTCTAGGAAGACGACTTTTTTGTGAACAAAGCTTTTTCTCATGAAAAAGCGTGTATAATAATTGGTGGATAAGTTATATAGAGGAGTTGGCAATTTTGGAATACATCATGTTACTTTTCATCGGGCTAATCGCCGGGACAGTCGGGAGTCTAGTCGGACTTGGCGGCGGAATTATTATTGTTCCGTTATTAATCGGATTACATAGCCTGTCACCACAACTTGCAGTAGGAACTTCAATGGTAACAGTCGTTTTTACGGGACTATCTTCCACCCTTACTTATATGAAGCATAAAAGAGTAGATTACAAAAGTGGACTTATTTTATTTATCGGGAGTGGCCCTGGTGGTATCATCGGCTCGTGGGCGAATAAATTTTTAAACCAAGATACATTTTCTTTATATTTTGGGATTTTTCTTATTTTTGTCTCCATTCTTCTTATGTTACGAGACAAATTAAAACCCCTTTCTTTATCAAATATGACTGTAATCAAGCGCTCTTTTACAGATAACGAAGGAAACACTGTACACTATCAATTCCCACCGCTTCTCGCTATCTTTATCGCCTTTATAGTTGGTTTTATATCTGGATTATTTGGAATTGGTGGCGGTGCTTTACTTGTTCCAGCAATGATGCTACTTTTTGCATTCCCAGCACATATTGCTGTAGCAACTTCGATGTTTATCGTATTTCTATCAGCAATTGTAAGTTCTGCAACTCACATCTCCCTTGGAAATGTCAGCTGGATTTACGCATTAATTCTTATTCCTGGTGCATGGATTGGTGGAAAAATCGGGGCATATATTAATACAAAATTAAGCGGTAACGCCGTAATTAATTTATTGCGTATCACATTAATTATTCTTGGGACTAGATTAATCATTACTTCTTTTTTATAACGCGTTCTTTTTAGAATGCGTTTTTTCTTATACACATGAATATAAAAATCCTCCTAAGAGAACAAATAAAATTAGACAAACACATAATAACATGTAATTGGAAATATGTACTTTCTTCACGTTGACCACTCCTATGACTGCGACTGTTATCTTTATGATAGCGAAAAAATAATTCAGTTGCAGTTACAAAGTGCTAACAATGCAAAATCATTTATTACAAATTTTATCCTTATATTTCATTTCTTTGTATATTCTATCGGTTTAATAAAAAAAGATGTCATATTGACATCTTTTTTAATGAAGAAGTGACCATCCCATAAAATCTTCATGTACTTGGCACGCCCTCTTATCGTTTCGATCATATAATTCAGCATAACTATCTGTTTCTTCATCATAAGCCATCGTATAAATAATTTGGCCATCTACTTCAACGGATAACACGACTCCACCTTTCATCTCTTCTACATGAATGATGGCATTCGCTGGAATTCTCATATCCGTCATTTTTATCGCATCTAACAATATACTAAACCCCCTACAGCGTATTCATTGCTAGTACTATTACACACTAAATAGTATACTACTGTAATAGCATATATTTCGTCAATGAAATTGCTGTTGTAAAGTATATTATCTTTATACATATACGCTAACATACAAGAAATAGAGATGTTTAAATGGGGGGCTAACATTGATTTTACACAAAGGAGATGTACTATTCCGTCAAGGTGAGGACGGTCCTTTATATTTTATAAAAACAGGTTTATTAAAAGTAGTAAGGTTAGAAGAAAATGGAACACCATTTCTATTCAATATTATCGTTCCAGGAGAAACTATACCTCACCATTCTTTAATTTCACCGAAGGAATATCACGGTACAGCAATCGCTTTAATGAAAACAGAAGTTGAACCTATAATGAGTAATGAATGGTATGATCAACTTCAAGCGGATCCTGCATCATATGCAAATATCGCTATGCAATTACAGTCAAAATTAAGAATGATGCAGCAACGTATCGACCAATTGACGACCGTCTCTCCGAAAGAACGCCTTCATCGCTTACAAGAATGGTTCACACTATATTTAGGTGACATTCCTATATATGAAATATTAACGCAAACTGAAATTGGTCAACTGATCGGTATACGCCGTGAAACAGTAAATCGACTATTACGAGAACAAATAAAAAACGAGGTAAAATAACACCTCGTTTTTTTTTGCTTCTTAAAGCTCAATTTATTGTAAACTTGCTGCTGGACCGAAAAATTCATAATGAATATGTTCTTGTTTCACACCTAAATCAGTTAGTACAGCATTTATATATTTCATAAATGGTATTGGACCACAGAAATAAAACTCTGCTTCAGTTGTCGGAATAATAGTTTGTAACCATTCTCTTTCAACAAAACCTTCTTTATCAAAGTTCTTCATTTCTAAATCTTTTTCAGTTGGTGCAGAATAACAAGTATATGCTTTAACTTGTTCATATTCATTATCTACTGCCTCAACGTGTTCTTTCATTGCATGTGTATTACTATTTATCGCTGCATGAACAAAACATACATTACGTTTTGAATCTTGTTCAATTAACGTATTTAGCATACTCATCATTGGTGTAATACCTACTCCACCACTAATTAAGACAACTGGTAAAGTTGAATCCATATTTAATACGAAATCCCCTGCTGGTGCACTTACTGGTAACATATCGCCTTCTTTTACATGATCATGTAAGTAATTAGATACTTTACCATCCGGCGTATCTATACCTTTTTCTTTCTTTACACTAATACGATAATATTCTTTTCCAGGAGCATCTGATAAGCTATATTGACGATTATGTGTATATGTTTCACCTTCGATATTTATTTGAACCGTTACATATTGTCCCGGGATGAATGAAGAAACTTTCCCTCCATCTTCAGGTTTTAAATAAAATGACGTAATAACATCGCTTTCCTTCACTTTTTTAACAACTACAAAGTTACGGAAATCTTTCCATCCACCTTCTTTATGTGCCGCTTCTTCATACATCTCTGCTTCAATGCTAATGAATGCATCAGCAATGACACCATACGCTTCTCCCCATGCGTTTAATACTTCATCAGGTGCACCTGCGACCTCTTTAATTGCACGTAATAAACATGTACCTACAATCGGATAATGCTCTGCTTTAATACCTAAACTTCTATGCTTATGACCAATTTGTTTTACAACTGGAATAATAGCTTTTAAATTATCAATGTACGTTGCAGCTGCATAAACAGCATTCGCTAACGCTTGTTGTTGTCTTCCCTTTTTCTGATTTGTATGGTTGAAAATATTCAATAACTCCGGATGTTCCGAAAATAAAATTTCATAAAATCTCGTTGTAATTTCAACGCCTTTTTCCTGTAATAATGGTACTGTTGACTTTACGATTTCAATTGTTTTTTCACTTAACATTGTATCCCACTCCTCTATTTCCTTAACTGTTTTTAGTTTAACTGAATTGTATAATACAGATTGTGATTTTAATCACTATTAACACGGTGTTTTTGTGAAAAATATATGAACATTGAACTTACAAAATAAAATAAGCCAACTAGAATGCTAGCTAGCTCGCTTATTATTTAGACTGTATCGCTTGTTCAATTACCCTTATATCTTTCCCATCTCCAACTTCTGTATACCCCCAGATGTTCGTTTCACCCCTATATTTATTTACAATAATGTCTAAGTCATGGTATACGCGATGTGCATACACTACATACTCAATATTTTGGAGCTCCACACCTTTTTTTACAATTTCATAGCTTCTATTTACATCACGTTTTATTTTTTCATTCTTTATGTCTGTATGTATATTTTTTAACGATGATTCTTGTTGTTGAAACCATTGTTTAAATTGGTTCCAGTCCCCTTCTGTATAATTCTCTGCTTTACCATAATTTAAGAAATTATTATAACTTTCATGTGTCATACGAATAAAATCTAGTACTTTTGTCTCTTCTTGCACATCTTCTATTTCAGCTGTTGTACTTATCTCAGCGGGCTTATTCGCATAATGTAATAATACTTTCATAAGACTATAGCTCGCAATGATCATTACGATAATAATCACGAATACATTTAACAATTTCTTCATATACAGAACTCCTTCTCTACTAAAGATATTACAATGTATGACTATACTTGTAACATTCTCTCGTAGAAATATAATTCCTGTATAAATTCTTCCTATCATTTCGACAATATTCTTTTATACATTTCTCGTTGGCAAATGTTCTTGTAAAACAATATATCCTTCATAAGCTACGTAGCCAAGTATAGCCATTAATCCGATATAACAAGCAAATACCGTCCATTTCGTTTTTGTATCCACTTTATAGTAGTTTTCCTGTTGTCTCTTTTCCGCATCCCATTCCTCTAATTTTCTTTCTGACATTTCAAATGCTTCTCTTATATGAATGGTATGTGTTTCTTTTTCATCTTCATACGGGACGTAATCCAGTGGCTCAAACTTCGGTAACAAATACTCTAACACTTCAATCTTTTGAAATTCTCCTGTTTTTAATTCTTTCTCTCTTTCTTTTTGCCTTAATACATTTATTTCATGTTGCATCATATATATATTTCGATGCACAGCACCAGTTTCTTTTAACTCCTCTTCAAGCCTTGCAACATATTCTTTCATTCCATCAATTTTATATCCTAATTCCTTAATTGGCTCATCTCTTTTTATTACTCTATACAATTCCATACAGCCGATAATAACAATAAATCCTCCCAAAATACTTTTAAAATAAATTGAATACCCAAGTAATAAAACAAGCCCCGCTCCCCAAATTTTCGTACTTACAACTGAAATAATCCGTCCCCCGTCTAACGGAGAAACCGGAATTAAATTAAAGAAATTAATCATACTTCCGAGTAAAATAATGAGCGCCCAAAACGGCTCTTTCGTTATCATATAAAGTGGAATAGCCGGTAAAAATGAAAGTAATCCGAAAAGAGGTCCCATATAGGCAATATATGCTTCATCTTTTGCATTTTTAGGCATCTCTTTCATCCCAATAAGAGCGCCCATAAATGGAATAAATATTGCTGGCGATGTTGGTATACCTTTTCTTTTCGCAGCCCATAAATGGCCCATTTCATGAATAAACAACAAATAAATGAGCGCTACCCCAAATTTCCAACCATATATAACCGCGTACGCACCAAGTGATAGAAACATACTAAATACCGTTGAAAACTTTGCTAATTTAAAAATTGCAAATACCCACTTTAACTTAGAAAGTAAAAATAGCCCTATTGCAACAAGAATTCCCCATAATCCTTTTTTATTATTTTTCATATTCCTCTCCTTTATCTTTCATTAATGAATCATATACATTCATCAAAGCTTGTTCTTTTCTCTATTATGACATATTTTTTTCTATTGTTAGAAATAATGTTTATATAATCCATTTTTAGCCAAAAATATAAATAAAAGGAGGTGTGCACAATTGAATTTACAATCTCTCATAATAGGCGCTCTATCGTTTTTAGCTTCAACTCTTATTTTTTATACCGTTAGTTACGTATTATTATTAGATTTGTTGCCCAATCACGTATTTATTGCCCTTATCATCCTTTCCGCTCTTATGATTTCTTTCCTTATTACACGAAAATCAATGAATGAGCCATCTGCAAAAGCAAAGTAATAGAGAGGGGCGTCCCCTCTCTATTATCATTTCCTAGGAAAGTACATATAAAATTGACAAATTTTTATTCACCCCAATCCGTAAGGACTAAATAAAGATTCACTTTACCTTTGTAAATTCATTTTTTCACCATACTCTTTAACAATTTGAATAATATTTTGAAAAACACCTATTTTTTCTTGTTTACTATTTAATATTTTTAAATCATAATTTTCATAATATGTTTCTAATGACTTTAATTGTGATTCTGAAGCACCTTGTACCGGAACAGTAGCATGCAATTCATACTGTTTATATCCTTCCTTTACCTTTTCTCCTAAGATTTTTTCACTCTCTTTTGCTCCAATTAATTTTTGAACTTTTTCTGGAAAAATAACCTGCAAATAGTATTTTTGTTCCTTCTCTAACTTGTTGTATAGTGATTGTGAAATCGTATACCGTACTGTATAATTCACTTTTTGATCGCCCGCTTTAATATGAAACGCGGTAATCTGCAAATCTTTTTTCGTTACTTCCGTTAAAGGACCTACTTGTATCTCATCTTCTTTTTGTTCTGATACATTTGGAAATATAGCCAAAAGCTTTTCTGTATCCTTTTTATTCAGCATATACATAGCTTTCTTATGTTGTATCCATCCTTTTCTGTCCTCTCCTCTTAGCCATGCATAATATGTTTCCTTTTTCCCACCTCTACTAATTTGTATTTCATATTCAGGTTCACCGAAGCTACCTGTTATTTCTTGTTTCTCAGCTTTATCTATAATGTCTATTACTACATTAGCTTCAGATTCCTGTAACTTTTTCTCTTTATCTTTTTTTTGTATAACGGTTACCTCTATTGTTTCTTTCACTTCATTCACCGTCTCTTCCACTTTTTTTGTTTCTTTTTTTTGCTCAACTTGACTACAAGATGCTAGTAACATAGCAAATAATAGCACTACATATTTCCTTCTCACCTTAATCCTCCTTTTACAATAAGAAACTCTTATAATCTTCATATAAAAAACAAAAACGTGACACACTATAAAATACGCTATACTAAGCATTGAAAGGAGGTCTTTTTCATGCCCATTAATTTTCACGATGCAAATAATAAATACACATACGCACAGCGAAACGCCCATATTTCTTGGAGAGAAATGATAAAAAATATTACAGACATACAAAACAAACGAATAATTGATATCGGCTGTGGTGGCGGGATTTATACGAAAGAACTTGCTCTTATGGGAGCAAAAAGTGTTGTTGGGCTTGATTTTTCAAAAGAAATATTACAAGCTGCAAAAGAAAACTGTAGTGGATTTTCAAATATTTCATTCATTCACGGTGATGCACATAGTACTCCATATCCTAACGATACATTCGACATTGTTATTTCGCGTGCGGTTATTCATCATTTGCAAGACATTCCTACATTTCTACGTGAAGCTTCTCGTATATTAAAGAAAAACGGTGTACTTATTGTACAAGACCGAACCATTGAAGATTGTACAATTCCTGGAAGCCCTGAACACATTCGTGGATATTTTTTCTCTATATTTCCGAAACTTATCGAAATAGAATCAAAAAGACGACCAAAAACCACCACGATACAACAAGAATTACAAAAATATTTTCTTCACGTGTTCCCCACTCAAACACAATGGGAAGTACGAAAAATACATGAGTCTGTCGAAGCATTATTGCAAGATTTATCCCCCCGAACAGGTCGATCCATTCTATACGAATTAACAGATTATGAACTTTCTCAACTTCTACAACAAGTACAGACTGCCTTACAAAACGTCTCTCCTATTATCGAAAGGGATCGGTGGACCATTTGGAGCGCCATGAAGTTGTAAGGAAGGAAGCCTCACAAAATAATGTGAGGCTTCCTCCTTTCATAATCTAATTTTGCAACACTCTTGATACCCTCCACTTCTGGCCTGTGCACTTCCACACTTCGGACATACTAAATATCTAGACTGATTTGTCAACAAACTACCTTTTTGAAAGAGTAAAACTTCTGCTTGTTTAAACGAACGCGAATAATATAACCACATAAAACCAATTATAGCAATAATGCCAAATAATACTCCCATCGCAAGCATTCCAGTCACCTCTTTTGGTTTGTTCTTTCCAGCAAGTGGATTGTTGTATTATTCTCTGTAAATTCAAATAATCCCTTCTTTACTCTTATAAATATCAACTTTCTCTATAATTTTTACAATTCTCCGCAAATTTTTACTTCTGTTTTACAATTCAATTTACATCAACTATTCATTTCAAAACAAATAACATTTCCGCATATATATTTTTTATTAAAAAATATATTGACTTTCTAAAAAAAAAATGTAACAATACTGTCAGAATACTTGAATAAAAATTCATTGACGAGAACGAGTACGTTATAGAACTGTTCCCCAGAGAGTTGGCGATTTGCTGAAAGCCAACGTTCAGTGCGTAGCCGAAAATCATCTCCGAGAAGTAGAACCGAATGTTATAGTAAGTTCTTACCGGCTGTCCCCCGTTACAAGGAACACGTATCATGTTGTACGTTGCAAAGCCGTATACATATAGAATTATTTCTACATGTATAAATTAGGGTGGTATCGCGGGTAAATATAACTCGTCCCTTTCTTTAGGGACGAGTTTTTTGTGTTCTTACAAATGAATTTTAAAAAAGGAGGAAAAACAATGAACACTGTATCAAAAAAACATATTTTTTTCACGGGTCTTATGCTATTTTCTTTATTTTTTGGGGCAGGTAATTTAATTTTCCCTCCCATGCTTGGACAAAATGCAGGTGAAAACTTTTGGCCGGCAATGATTGGATTTTTACTAACAGGAGTCGGTTTACCACTACTAACAGTTATCGCAATTTCTTTATCAGGAAATGGTATGCAACAACTTGCAAGTCATGTTCACCCATTATTCGGAATATTCTTTACGGTAGTTGTATACATCGCCATTGGCCCTTCTATGGGTATTCCACGCGTTGCAAATGTCGCTTATGAAATGGGCGCTAGTTCTTTTTTACCAGAAACGATTCGCTCTAGCAACCTCGTACTTTTTGTATATACAATCATCTTCTTTGCTATCGTATATTGGCTGAGTTTGAATCCATCTAAACTTGTAGATCGTATTGGAAATATATTAACACCTATTTTATTACTCTCTATTTTCTTATTGTTTGTTAAAAGTGTCTTTACACCACTTGGACAATCAGGACCTGCAATGCAAGAGTATCAAACTTCTCCGATTTTCAAAGGCTTTATGGAAGGATACTTAACGATGGATACCATTTCAGCACTTGCATTTGGAATTATCGTTGTAAATACCATTCGCTCTAAAGGTGTAAAGGATCGTAAATCCATTGCCATCGCAACAGCCAAAGCTGGACTTATTGCTGCTACTGGCCTCGTACTTGTATATGGTGCGCTTGGCTGGCTCGGTGCAACTAGCGTCTCGCTCGGATATGCAAAGAATGGTGGACAATTACTTACTGTGATCGTACAACAATTATTCGGTCCATATGGTCTACTTTTATTATCTCTTATCGTTACACTCGCTTGCTTAACAACATGTGTTGGACTTGTATCTGCATGTAGTCAATATTTCTCGACATTATTGACTAAATTTTCATACAAAACGTTCGCAAGTATCATTTGTGTATTGGGATTATTAGTTGCCAACTTAGGTTTAACAAAAATCATTTCCATCTCTGTTCCAATTCTACTTGTTGTATATCCAGTTGCGATTGTACTTGTTCTACTATCGTTACTTCATAAATATTTTGGTGGATATCGCTCTGTTTATGTAGGTGCTTTAATTGGAGCTGCAATTGTAAGCGTATTTGATGGATTAAAACAAGGTGGTATTTCAGTTTCATTTATCACATCATATTTTGAATTTATCCCTTTATATAATGAAGGAATAGGTTGGCTAGTACCTGCATTAGCCGGAGCTCTTATTGGCCTTGCAATCGCTAAGCTAAGTGGCGCGAAAAAAGTTCCCTTACTAACCGAATCTCGTGAAGTAAAAGCATCCTAAAAAAACTCCCAAAAGGGAGTTTTTTACTTTCGATAAGCAGTATGATTAAAACTGCTTATTTTATACGCTTTCGTATAATAGTCAATATTTGTATCCACTGTTTCTACTTTGACAACATCGTAGCACTCTTCTTGCTTTATTAAAAATAAATAGTACTCTTCTGTCGCCTCAACAATTGCAATTTTATCTGTTTCAACATTATATTGTTCACAAAGCGCTTGTAATGCGTTCACATAATCCCCTAATTTTTTTGATTTATCCATGCCAAATATCGTTTGAACTAGCATATACATTCTCCCCTTTGTATGTACTGTTAACAACTAAATGATAACGCTTACATTTATTAGCGTCAATAAAAAGATTTTGTACAAACTAATAACCAGTGGGGACCACCCCACTGGTTAAAATTTCACTTTCTCATTTCGTCAATTGATGTCGAAACGCATAAATAACTGCCTGTGTCCGGTCACTTACATTTAGCTTATTTAATATATTGCTCACATGTGTCTTTACTGTTTTGAGGGCAATAAACAACTCGTCTGCAATCTCTTGATTACTTTTCCCCTCTGCAATTAATAACAAAATTTCAGACTCTCTTTCTGTTAACTCCTCATGCAAAGGTTGTTCTTTCTTCTGACGCATACGAGACATCATTTTACCAGTAACTTTCGGCTCTAATACCGTTTCTCCATCATAAGTAGCTCGTACAGCGTCTGCTATATCACTCGCTCTTGATGTTTTTAATAAATAACTTGTCGCTCCGGCCTCAATAACAGGATACAATTTCTCATCATCTAAAAAGCTCGTTACAACTACAATTTTTGCTTCTGGCCATTCTTGAATAATAGCACGTGTTGCTTCAACACCATCCATCTCATCCATGACAAGGTCCATCAAAATAATATCCGGCCTTAATTGCAAAGCTAACTCTGAACCTTTTCTTCCATTTTCAGCTTCTCCAACTACTTCAATATCTGGCTGCGTTGATAAATATGCTGATACACCCATTCGAACCATTTCATGATCATCCACTAGTAATACTTTAATCATGATTCTCCCCCTCTCTCAATCATAATCGGTACTTTTACTTCTATTTGTGTACCTTTATTTGGAAAACTAAGTACCTTTAATGTCCCAGCAATTTCATGAACACGCTCTTGTATTGACCTTAATCCGTAAGAACCAGCCTTATTCACTCCTACTTTAAAACCTACACCATCATCAATAATTTTCAATATTGCATATTGATCAATTTTTCGAAGACGCACTTCCGTTTTCTTTGCCTTCGCATGACGTAAAGTGTTAGATAGCGCCTCTTGTACAATGCGGAATAAGTGATCTTCTACACCTTTTTTTAATTGAATCGGTTCAATTAACCATTCAATTTTCATATGTTGCTTTCTAGATAGTTCTGTTAATAATTCTTCTATACCTTCTGTTAGTTTCTTACCTTCTAACTGTACTGGGCGTAAATGAAGAAGCAATGCTCTCATTTCTGACTGTGCATTTACAACCATATTTTCAACGAGCTGTAACTGCTTTTTCGTCGTTTCTGGAAATTCAGCTACTTGTTCATTAATAGCCGACATCATCATCGACATTGCAAAAAGCTGCTGACTTACAGAATCATGCAGCTCCCTCGCCAATCGATGCCTTTCTTGGGAAATCGCTTCTTGTCTCATCTCTTCATTCCAATGAGCTCGTTCATTCGTTACTTTTTGAAAGAGTCCAGCTTGCTCCTCTAATCGACGAGCCAGACCGATTACTTTTCGTTCCACTTCATGAAATTCATCATCTGCAGTAAACGAAACATCGCTTGGAAAATTCCCTCGCTCCACTTCAAATAGAAACGTATTTAACCCTTGTATACGCTGCTCTATATAGTAACCGATTGCATATCCTACAATTCCCCCGATAAGTAAACTTGTAGTCATAATAAACAAGCCAATTGGAACAGAAGCGATGGATTCCTTCCATAATAAATCATATACTTGTTGCTCACTTTTCCATACATATACAATTGTACAAATGAGTGCGATACTAACTGAGGACAACATAGAATAACGAATATACATCCACGAAATATTTTTTTGTTTCTTCATTATACTTTCCTCACTTCCGTATCGCCTACGACAAGCGAAGAAATAATTTTAATACGACGAGGTGCCTCTTTATACTGCTCTGTTCTAAATGTAACATTGCGGTTAAACCCTGTCTCCTCATGACCTGGCAAGAGCACACGTCCGACAATAACAGAATGATTTAAAGACAGTTCAATATCATATGGCACATATAAACGAATATTACCAACGACACCCCGAATAACAATTACCGTTTCTCCTTCTGGAATCATGGCAGTTGTTAAATCTATTTCCACATCACAAGCACCATATTGAACATTTATATCCTCAAGTTCATAAATATGATCCATCATTCGTACATTGCCTACAAACATATTTTTCAAATATGTTTCTGTACGATATATTTGCTTCTCTTCGTCTATAATCCCTTTTTCTTTAATTTCAACCTTCATTGCCTTTTGCTTATGTCCTTGTTGAATCAATTGATAACCAATTAAAGCTAAACAAGCAAATACGACAAGAACAAATGCTGCTGATGAAAATAAGAAGAATAAAAATACGATACCACCAATAAATAAAAATACATTTCCCCGTACATAACGATTCTTTTTACGATAATGTCTTCCAAACATAAGCATAATAAATGCAAAAATGAGACCACCTGGTTCAAAATGTCCAAGTATCATATCAAGAAAAAGACCGAATCCAAATATGATGAGGAGCATCCCCATTAATTGTGTCTTTGAAAAATGTTTCTTCATTTCAGCTCCCCCCTTCTTGTCACATATACATAGAAGAAAAGGCATTGCTTTCCAACACCTTTTCTCCTATCACTATATCATAAGCCTGTTTTATAATATACTACTATTATTTTGTTAACTCTTTCGTTAACGATACATCATTCTTTTCTTTCATTTCACGCTCAAGCTTTGCAATCTTCATATCAAATGTATCACGTTCATGCTCCTCGTTCATACGAGTTTCTAAGTCGCGAATATGATCTTCAATTTCTTCAAAGCGTAAGAATGGATTATTTTCATCCATTTTATGCATCGCAGTATTCATACGACGATTTGCATGTGCCATATTTTCACGTGCCATTAATTCCATACGTTTTGCGTGCATTTCTTTTAATTTATTTTTCATTTCAGAAAGACGACGCTCTAACTCATCAATTTGTTCTACAACACCTGTATACATTTCTTCTAATCGAGTTACTTGCCCTTCATAATAAGCTACTTCTTCTAATGCACGCTCATGTAGTTGTAATTCGCCTGCTTCTTGAGCGATGATCGCTTGCTTAGATCTTTTATTCACGAAATAACGTGCTTGCTCAAGCTCACGAGCAAAGTTAGATTTTAATGTTTTATGACGCTGAATTAACTTCTCAATTTTTGTTATTTCACGCTCACTATCACGTAAATATTGATTTAACATAGCAATTGGATTTTTTCTTTCTTTCTCATCTAACACATTATGAAAATCTGCTAAAATTGCATCGCGTACACGTCCGAATAAAGATTGTTTCATTATAATCTTCCTCTCTTCTACTTTATAAATTTGATTGATTTTATATTAGTTTTTCATTAACTTGTTCCACTCATCTTCAAAGTTGCTATATGGTTTAGAACTTTCTGGAGCAGAATCAACAACTACATCTTTTTCTTTTTTCCACTCACGGTATCCGTAGTATAAAACTACTAATGCTGCAATACCAATTAATGCTGGGGAATGAGAAAGGGCGATGGACAAGCCGATCAAACCAACAATACCCCAAGCTAACTTTCCAAAAAATGATTGTGCTCGCACAAATGATTTATAGCTCCAGTACACAACTCCTGCTCCGATTGCGAATCCTACAATACCAGCAAGACTACCAAGAGCAATTAAAGCTAAAATACCAGCCGCGATAAACGCTAGAAATTGTTTCATCTTGTGCTTGCCTCCCTTCGATTTGATACTCTTATCTTAACTATTTTTTCTTTTTTCCATAACGAGCTTAAGAACCGTTTTTAACTCAGACTTAAGACCGAGTTGCATTCAGCCTTTTGTAAAAACATACGGTAGCATGGGATCATTCACTCTTTTCCCGCACATAAAAAGCCGTACAGAGAACATTCTCTGTACGGCTTTCGTTACTTTTCATACACTTCATTTTCATTATGCTGTTTTATGATACTCTTTCTTTTCCGCTACTTTAGAAAACCTCGGGAAACCAATTAATATAGAAATGATTCCACATACTCCAACTAAGATTGGATAAAACGCATATGGTAACAGTTCAATTGGAGATAACGCCGCAAATCCTGCTGCTGTTAACATTTGCGCACCATACGGAATTAACCCTTGCACACAGCACGAGAAAAGATCTAATACACTCGCTGATTTACGAGGATCAATTTCATATTGATCTGCAATGTTTTTCGCAAGCGGACCTGTAAAGATAATAGAAATGGTATTATTCGCTGTACACATATTCGTCATACCTACTAAACCAGCTATACCGAACTCTGCTCCTTTTTTTGAACGAATGTTACGCGTTAAAATATTCATTAAATATTGAATGCCACCATTATATTGAATCAATTCGACCATACCGCCAATTAAAATAGCGAGTAATACTAACTCCATCATACCGCCCATTCCAGTCGTTACACTTTTAAAGAAACTCTCTAACGTATAACTCCCATCTAAAAGACCGATAACCCCAGATAGTACAGTTCCACCAGTTAACACGATAAGTACATTCCAACCAAGTAGCGCTGTAATAAGTACTCCTGCATACGGTAAAATCTTTATCCAGTCAAAGCTATGCGCTTTAATCTGCGTATCACTTCCTAAAGTAATGATTACTAATAGTACGATTGTAATAATAGCCGCTGGTAATACAATTAAAAAGTTCGTTTTAAACTTATCTTTCATTTCTGTTCCTTGTGAACGTACAGCTGCGATTGTTGTATCTGAAATAAATGATAAATTATCACCAAACATCGCTCCGCCAACAACAGTAGCCATCGTAAGTGCAATTGAGATATCAGTTTGCCCACTAATACCTACAGCAATTGGTGCTAATGCAGCAATTGTTCCCATTGAAGTTCCCATCGCTAATGAAATAAATGCTCCTATAACGAAAATGCCAGCTACGATAAATCCTTGTGGTAAAATTGATAACGCTAAGTTAACTGTAGAATCAACGCCACCCATCCCTTTTGCTGTTTCAGAAAATGCTCCTGCCAGTACAAAAATTAGAACCATAATCATAATGTCTGGGTTCCCTGCACCTTTAGCAAATCGTTCCACTTTTACATGAAAACTTTCTTTACGATTCATTGCTAAAGCGACTCCTACAGCAATTGAAATTGCTACAAGTATCGGCAATTTATAGAAATCACCTGTAATAATTCCAGAACCAATAAATAGCGCCAAAAATATCCCAAGTGGTAATAATGCCAAACCATTTCCTCTCGTTTCTTTCAAAGTACCATCTCTCCCTAGTTTCAACCTTTTTCTAATGAATAACAAAAGACCTCTTCCAACGAGAAGAGGTCTTATACATCTATAAGAAACGCTCTTCTCATCTTTCAAGCATATGCTTGCTGGATTTGGCACAGCACTCTGAAATCGAGTCCGCTGCCGAGGCATCGTAGGGCCAGTCCCTCCGCCTCTCTTTATAAGAAGGTTTCATATTTATTTTTTAATAATAATTTCTTCCCTAACTTTACTCGCTTACAAAACAAAAGTCAATTATTTTTTGTATAGATTTTTTTGGTAATTATACAAAAATTTGAATACAATAATCATTTTAACTTTTTGATTTCTTCTTCCAATATTGAAATCCAATAAAATTCATTATTTTTTATTGCAGCTATAATCCACTTTGTAGTGTACCAAGCTAACTCATACTCTTCTTTTGTAACATCACCACTTTTATAAGCATCCTCTAACTCATCTTCATCCAATACATAGATTTTACCATTCGGTAATAATACTACATCTAAATATAAATCATCAAAATACGGTAAACCACGCTCGTCTATTTCATAGTCTTTCGCCACATCGATATAATATTGCACTAATTCCTTTTGATCATCTAACATAGCGGTAATCGCAAAGTTTTTCTTGTCTATGAAATATTGAATCCACGTATACTGATTGCCAGCAATACATAGCTCTTTACCGTCATATTCTTTACAACTAGGTTCTCTCACCTTTTTTATTTCCAGTATTCCTAGCATTCCTTCTTCTATTTGCTTAACCGTATAATCCTTCTCTAGTAGTCGCTCCCACGAAGAACCGTCACCATATTTACGTTTCATTACGTCTGCTCCCCTTCTATATAGAAAAGCCCCCACATATTATGTGAGAGCTTGTTCAAATTATAATTACGCTGCTTGCTTATTAGAAATTTCTTTCAAGTAGGCTTGTCCTTTTTCAGCGTCATATTGACCTTCCCATTTAGACATAACTACAGCTGCTAAAGAGTTACCTACAACGTTAACTGCTGTACGAGCCATATCTAGAATACGGTCAATACCTGCAATAAACGCTAAACCTTCAGGTGGAATACCTACTGTACCAAGTGTCGCTAATAATACAACGAACGATACGCCTGGTACACCTGCGATACCTTTTGATGTAACCATTAATACAAGCAATAATGTAATTTGTTGTGTAATGGATAAATCAATACCGTACATTTGCGCTAAGAAAATAGCCGCAATTGCTTGATATAAAGTTGATCCATCTAAGTTAAATGAATAACCTGTCGGAATAACGAAAGATGTAATTGCTTTCGGACAACCGAACTTCTCCATCTTCTCCATGATTTTCGGTAAAACTGTTTCTGAACTCGCTGTAGAATATGCTAAGATCAGCTCGTCTTTTAAAATCTTAAAGAATTGGAAAATGTTAATTCCAAATATTTTCGCTGTAAGTCCTAAGACAACTACAACGAAGAAAATCATTGCCCCGTATACTACAATTAATAATTTCCCTAATGGAATTAACGAAGCAAGACCAAATGTAGAAACTGTAACTCCAATTAGTGCAAACACACCAAATGGTGCAAATTTCATAACTTGATTTGTTACGTAAAACATCGCATCAGCTACACCTTGGAAAAATTGAAGAACCGGTCTTCCTCTTTCACCAATTGCTGCTACACCTAAACCAAATAATACAGAGAAGAAGATAATAGCAAGCATATCTCCGTCAGCTAATGACTTTACAATGTTTGTTGGAACAATATTTACAAATGTATCTGCAAACGAATGACTTTGTACTTGCTCTGTCGTATGTGTATATTTCGAAATATCTGTCTTTGTTAACTGCTCCATATTTACGCCTTTTCCTGGTTGGAAAATATTCGCAATTAATAGACCGACAATAATTGCAATTGTTGTAATAATTTCAAAGTAAATAATTGTTTTTCCGCCTAGTCGACCTAATTTTTTAACATCGCCAACACCAGCAACCCCAACAACAATACTTGCTACAACAATCGGTACTACAATCATTTTAATTAGTCGGATGAAAATATCACCAATTGGTTGTAAGTAACTCACCACTGCTGGATTGCCAAAGAAAATCGCACCAACCGCAATACCAAGCACAAGTCCTATTAATATTTGCCATGCAAGTCCTATTCTTTTCATATTTGTTGTAACCCCCTCTTCGATGTGTCACTCTACCTCTCATTCTATATCTATAAAACTTGAAATTAAGAGTATTACATATTATTCGACAATTCACTACATTTTGTCCCTGTTAAAAATCATAAATCAAAATTTAAAATCTGACAACAAAATAAGTTTGCCTGAACGCAAATAATTTTCTTGACAAAAATAAAACCCATGTCAGAAAACCTAACATGAGAACGATTCCTTACTAGTATTTTATTGAGTTTCCAAATTAAATTTCACTACATAAAATAGACCTATTTATTCCTTTATTTAACAAAACGCAATCCAGAACACACCTTTGTTACACAAATTAAGAAAGAGAATCACCATTACAATTACCGTAAAAAAATGATAAATTCCGACAAAACTTAGTAATTTTATAAAATTTTCTTTACATTATGGTTACAACGATAGACACTCTTCTTCTTATGATATATAACATTCATAGGGAAAGGAGCCAGACAACCATGAAAAAGAAATTTGTAGCGTTCAGCGTTTTAGCAGCAGGAACGATTTTTGCTTCCCCGTTACTTTCACCCGCATACGCTGAAACGAATCAGGATAAATTATCTAATATTCAATCTGAATTAGAAGGAAAACAAAATGACTTACAAAATAAATCAGCCGAGAAAGAACAAATAGAAAAAGAAATTCAAGAATTACAAAAGAAAATCGACGATTTAACTACTTCTATTAATAAAAACGAAGCTGAATTAAACGATACAAAAAAAGAAATTAGTAAGACACAACAAGTAATTACTGAAAAAAAGAAACATATAGAGCAATTACAAACAAACATAGATACGCGTCAGGAAGTTATTAAGCAACGACTGCAATCTATGCAAGAAAAACCTCGCACAAATATCATTACGGAAGTATTAACAAATTCTGCAAACATTGCTGATCTTGTTGATAATATGTACTCTGTCAGTTTAATTTTAAATAATGATACTGATATTGTGAAAAAACAAACAAATGACCAAGATGCTGTGACGAAAGAAAAAGAGGCTGTTGAGAAAAAAGAGCAACAACTGAAAGAATCCGAGCAAAAATTAGAACAAAAACAACAAGAATTACAAAACAACCAACAACAGCAACAAACTCTTATTAGCGATCTACATACGAAAGTAGCAAAAGTAGATTCAGAGATTGAAGGATTAGAAGAATCTAAAGGCATTTTAGAAAATCAGCGTCAAGCTATTCAAAAGGCAATTGAAGAAGAAAAACGCGCAGAAGAAGCTCGTAAAGCTGAGGAAGCTCGCAAGGCGGAAGAAGCTCGTAAACAAGCTGCTACATCTGCTCAAACAGCTCAAGCGGCCCCAACACCACACGATACAAACATCGGAGGATTTATTAAACCAGCAGCTGGATCAAAAACTTCTGGTTTTGGCGTACGCTCTATAGATAACCATAAAGGAATCGATATTGCTGCTTCAGGAACTGTTCCAATTATTGCCGCTGCAGATGGCGTTGTTATTCGCTCAGAATTATCATCTAGTTACGGAAATGTTGTGTACTTATCTCACCGTATTAACGGAAAAACATATACAACAGTATATGCTCATATGAGTAGCCGTTCTGTATCAAATGGACAAACTGTAAAACAAGGAACTCAACTTGGATTTATGGGGAATACTGGCCAATCATACGGACAACATTTACACTTCGAACTTCATCTGGGAGAATGGAATGTCGGCAAGACAAACGCAGTTGATCCATCTCCTTATATCGGATTATAAAAAAAACTCGGTGCATACCGAGTTCTTTTATTTCCACTTCACACACTATAGGCATTCTACATAGACTATAACTAAATGCCTATAGTTTACGGGGTGAATTATATGAATACACAATTACAGCAAGAAATACAAGAAGCTAGAGAGACTTTTATTGGCCGGATATTTACATTTGGTGGCTCAGTTTTATTTTTAATCGGATCATTCCTCGCAGTCATCACAGCCTACAAAGCATATAATCGCTTACTAAATACACCTACAACATAATAAAAAGACGGAGATTTCTCCGTCTTTTTATTATGCAAACATTTTAAATACACCTATCACATTTAAAAATACAATAATTACAGTTACTGGAATAACATAACGAAGTAAGAAGAACCAAATATTAAATAATGTTTTCCCTTTCGTTTCCGTAACTTCTAATTCTTTCATTAACATTTCTTTACTCATTTTATTTGGTACGAATAGCGAAATAGCTAGTACCCCTAACGGCAGCAATACGTTACTTACTGAGAAGTCGACTAAGTCAAAGAATGTTTTCCCAAATATTTTCACATCACTCATAATACCAAACGATAATGCTGACGGAATTCCAACCGCAAAAATTAGAATACCAATTAATAATGATGCTGACGGACGCTTTTTCTCATTATCTTTCGCAACAGATGCTACTACAATTTCAAGCATGGAAATCGCAGATGTTAGCGTTGCAAAGAAGAATAACACCAAAAACATAATGAAGAAAAATTGTCCAAATGGTATTTTCGCAAATACCGCTGGAAGGACGATAAATAGTAACCCCGGTCCTTCAGTCGGCTTAACACCTAATGCGAAAATCGCTGGAAAAATCGCTAATCCTGCAAGTACTGTAATAAAAACAGTTAAACTTACAATAGATGTTGCTGATTTTGCTAAATGTTCTTCTTTCTTCAAATAAGAACTATACGTGACCATTACCGAGGCCCCAACTGTTAGCGAGAAGAATGATTGTCCCATCGCGTATAAAATCGTATCTGCTGTCAGCTTTGAAAAATCTGGTTTTAAGAAGAACTCTACCCCAGCAAAAGCACCATCCAGTGTTAACGCACGAACAATAATTGCAATAAACAAAATAAATAATAGCGGCATCATATACTTACTTGCTTTTTCTATCCCTTTCTCTACACCTTTACTTACAACAAAAATCGTACAAAGCATAAAGACAAATTGCGCTCCAATCGCGCTTACTGGATTTGAAATCGTCTCACCGAATAATTGCCCATAATCAGTCACTCCATTCCAGAAACTTCCTGTCACACTATAGTATAAGTAAAGTAAAATCCATCCACCTACAACACTATAAAAAGATAGTACACTAAAACAAGTAACAACTCCCATACGACCAATCCAAGGATATAACTTGCTATTTGGCACCAATACTTTATACGCTGTAACTGCCTCTTTTTGCGTACTACGTCCAATAACAAATTCAGCTAAGAGGAGTGGCATACCTATAAATAAAGTTAATAGTAAAAATACAAGGAAGAATGCGCCTCCCCCGCCATTACCTGCAACATATGGAAATTTCCATATTGCACCAAGACCTACTGCGGCTCCGGCTGCTGCGAGTACAAAGCCTATTTTCGACGTCCATTGCTGTGTTTCTTTCATCATAAATTCCCCTTTTCTGAATATTTAAACTTTTATTAATTATACACTTTCATTTCATACTCGCACACCTCCTTTAGAAAATAAAAAAGTCCCCTACACGCAAATATGCATGTAGAGGACGATATATGTAATGTTAATACCGTGGTACCACCTCAATTGGATTGATAAATCCCACTTGTTCAAGTACAGGAAAAACTCCGATACTCTATCCTTTTAACGGCGGAACCCGGGTTGCCTACTACAATGTTCAACATACCTCTCGCAAGCCCATTCTGTATATCTTATCGTACCGGGCTCACACCTTACCCCAGCTCTCTGAACGTATCAAATATACATACTCTTCTTGCTCATCGATTTCATCTATTGAAGTTACTTGTGATTATAAATTATATTTTTATAGTTGTAAAGTACAATTTACTCATTATCCTATATGAACTCTTCTCTCTAATTCTTGTAAAAACAATTCTCTTTTTTGTTCATTTTGAACATATATCGACTTCAATACCTCTTGCAACAATATATTTTTCTCTCTTTTCTCTATTTGTAATTCTTTCACCTTTATTCTAACTTCGTATAAAAAATCAAGATACGATTCATACGTCTCATCATATTTATTTGCGATATCATCTCGAATTTTTTTTGCAAGTTTTGGGCTCGCTCCGCCAGTAGAAACAGCCACATTCAGTAATCCACGATGAATCGCTGCCGGAAAATGAACATTACCACTTTCCGGATTCGTAATAACATTTACTAATTGATTCTCTGCGACATCTTCAGCAATTTGTTCATTCAATACAGCATCACTACTCGCTGCAACAACTAAAAAGGCGTCTTTAATATCACTTTTTTCATACTCCCTTTGATACCAACGAATTTTCTTTTCTTCTACAAGTTTCACTAAATTTGCATCCAATTCAGGACTTACCACGACTATATCTGCACCTTGTTTGAGTAAAGGAATAATTTTGAATCCCGCGACTTTCCCTCCACCAATGACAACAACACGTTTCTTCTCAACTCGCACTGTAAGTGGATACATATTGATCTCCCTTCAATAATTTCTTCGTTTTCTGAATTAACATATACTGAAACGCTTCATTCTTCCCTAAATATGGACTTATTTTTATCTCATCTAGCTCATATTGGCGTACTTCTTTTTCAATATGCTTCATAAGCAAACCTGTAAATAACAAGTAAGGCAGTACAACGATATTCTTTTCTTTTCGTTCTACAACTTCCTTTAACTTCTCCTCAAATTTCGGCTCGGCAGCTGCTAAATAACAAACTTCTACTTTTTTAATTTTCTCTTCCATTTGAAATAAAGAAGCGATCCAGTTTATATCTTTTAGTACTTCAGGATCACTGCTCCCTCTTGCAACGAGAAGTAACGTCACTTCATTCTTATCTTCCTGTTCAATGCCACTTCCGCTATACACCGATTTAACAAGTGTTTCTGATACACCAAACGGATTACCATAGGTCACTTTAACATTCAAAAATTGATTAGTTAACTTTTCCAATTCAAACGGGATATCTTTTTTCACATGACCTGCCGCTAATAAAAAAACGGGAATAACAATAATCTCTGTAGCACCACGCTTCACACATGTACGGAACCCTTCATCAATAGTTGGACTCGCTAACTCTAAAAAACAAATTTCTTGAATACTTGCCTCTACACGGTTCATACATGACGTAATAAATGCAACCGCTTCTTCTTTCGCTGCTTTCAAGCGACTTCCATGACATATATATAAGATGGCTTTCATTTTATAACACTCCACTTACTTGATACGTACTTTCTGTCTGTTTCTCAAACCAATGAATTTTTTCTCTAAAACGGACGACTTCTCCAATTACAATCATGCTTGGATTTTGAATTTGTTCTTTTTTCGCAACATCTACAATTGTTCCTAACGTCCCAACAACTGTGCGCTGCATAGATGTCGTTCCCCGCTCAATAATAGCAGCAGGCGTACTTTTATCTTTTCCATGCTTTATCAGTTGTTCACATATGTAGGGTAAATTGCTAACCCCCATATATACAGCTAAAGTCTCTACACCTTTCGCTAAATTTTCCCACTTCACTTCCTCTTCAGCATCTTCTTTTCTATGCCCTGTCACAATAGCAAAACTTGCACTTGCATCACGATGTGTCACTGGAATGCCTGCATAAGCAGGAGCAGCTATTCCAGCTGAAATACCAGGAACAATTTCAAATGGTACACCTTGCTTTGCTAACGCTTCAGCTTCTTCTCCCCCTCTACCAAACACAAATGGATCGCCTCCCTTAAGCCTCGTTACAACTTTTCCTTTTTTCGCATATTTAATAAGAAACGTGTTAATTGTCTCTTGCTTCATCGTGTGATAATTTGGTAGTTTTCCGCAATAAATTAAATCGGCTCCAGGCTTTGCATAGGAAAGCAACTCTTTATTTACGAGACGGTCGTATAAAATAACATCTGCCTTCTCAATACATTTCAACCCTTTTACAGTAATTAAGTCTGGATCACCAGGGCCCGCTCCAACGATATATACTTTTCCCATCATCTCTCCTCATTTCTACTATTAAAGTGAAACTTCCATCCTTATATATGAATGGAAGTTTTCATTTCTTCATATTTCAATGTTCCTTACTCATGAATAACAAAAGCCGCACTTTTTCGAATCTTCTTTTTTTCAAATAAAGCAATCTCCTTTACCTCTGGTAACGGTAAAAAATGTTTTTCAAGCTCAATCTCCGCCATCTTAAATGCCTGTTCTTCACTTTCAGCAACAACAACAATTGGAACAATGCTATTTACTAATACCGCTTCAAATCGATATAAATCCATATTGCCCCTCCTAAGACGCTATTACTTCTTCTAACACGTTATTTAACACTATTTGTAATGTCTCTACACCAACACGTCCTACAAAATCATAAAACGTTTCAGCTGGTAATTTATTTTCTTTGAAATAACTTATAAATGATGCGAGTACATCAGATAGATCCTCGCCATCTATTTTTCCTTTTAACTTTTGATTATAAGCACCACCATCTAACAACGTTCCACCTACATATATTTCAAAAGCTTCAACAATTCCTTTTTCCTTCGTTTTCATTTTTACACCTTGCAATCCAATATCAGCAATTTGACGTTGACCACATGAATTCGGGCATCCTACCATATGAATACGAACCGGAACATCGAGCGCAATTTGCGTATCTAAGTATTCGGCAATTTTTCGTAATCTTTCTTTCGTTTCTACTAAAGCAAGATTGCAATATTCAATACCAGTACAGGATACTGCGTGACCAATAAACGATTTCGGATTTGCTGATATCGCTTCAAACAACGGCTCATTTAGTAAGCCTGTTACATTTTCTGGCGGAACATTCGGAATAATGAAGTTTTGCGAATTACATGTACGAATTTGTCCATTTCCATATTGTTTTGCAATTCTTGCAATCTCAAACATTTCTTCTGCATGTAGACGCCCTACCGGCACATTAAAACCTACATATTTTAGTCCATCTTGTTTTTGATCTTGGACACCATAAAAGTATCCCGCATTCCAGCCTTTGAGAGCACTTTCCCCTTTACTTTGTAATGGTCCTGTATACTCTATTAGTTTCTCTTTAAACTTTTCTGCTCCCCAGTCTGCAACAAGAAATTTCAAACGAGCTAAATGACGTTTTTCACGATATCCAAAATCACGGAATATCGTAGCAATCGCAATCGCTACCACTTTGACTTCTTCTGGTAAAACGAATACATCTAATTCATCAGCTAAATACGGACGGGCTGATAACCCACCGCCTACTTTTATATGAAAACCAACTTTTTTCTCACCATCTATCTCTTTCGTTGCAGGTGTAAATGCAACACAGTTAATCTCTGCGTTTGCTGAATTATAAATGTTAGAACTAATAGACATTTTGAATTTACGTGGTAAGTTAGAAAACTCTTCATTATGTTGGAAATAATCATATACCTCTTTTACAATACCAGTGGTATCAAATAGTTCATTTGCATCAATGCCAGCAAGTGGATTCCCTGTAATATTACGCGTTATATCACCACACGCCCCAGCTGAAGATAACCCAACTCTTGCTAATCTTTTAAAAATATCTGGAATTTGATGAATTTCTAACCAATGAAACTGAATCGCCTGTCTTGTCGTAATATCTATTACGTCACGTCCATAATCCTCAGCGATAGAAGCAAGCACTTCTGCCTGTGCATTCGTAATAATGCCAGAAGGAATATTTACACGCATCATAAAATAACCAGCTTCTTTCGGTCTTTGCAAATACAACCCTGCCCATTTGAATGCGTCCCACTCTTCTTTCGGAATAGATTCGAAGCCATTCTCTGCATAGTAAGGAATATCATTAAAGATTTCCAATCCATCTTTTTTTAATTTATTTTTCTCAGTTTGATTTAATTTTTCATTGTTAGCCCATACTTTTTCATAACTCATTTTTTATCCCCCTATATAAAACTACGCTCTTGTAAGTACTTCACGATTTGTTCTGCACATTCTTCAATAGAATACTTGTGCGTTTGTACAATTAATTCCGCTTTCTCTGGTTCCTCATACGGTGAATCGATACCTGTAAAGTCTTTAATATCACCTTTTCTTGCTTTTTTATAAAGCCCTTTCGGATCACGTTTCTCACACTCTTCAATTGGACATTTTACAAACACTTCTATAAATTCATCTGCAGCTAATAGATCTCTAACTTGTTTTCGGTCTACTCGAAACGGTGAAATAAACGCTGTAAGAACAACAGTCCCTTGATCTACAAATAGCTTCGCCACTTCGCCAATCCGTCTTATATTTTCCATACGATCACTTTCAGAAAAACCTAAGTCTTTATTTAAACCGTGGCGTATATTATCTCCATCAAGTACATAGTTTCCAATATTCTTTTCAAATAGTTTACGAGCAACCGCGTTCGCTACTGTAGATTTACCCGAAGCTGATAAACCAGTAAACCAAATTACAAAACTATGATGCCCATTCTTCACTCTTCTCTCATCTTTTGAAACAGAAGTTGTATGCCAAGTAATATTCGTATCCATTTCATTCTCTCCCTATTCTGTTACTACTTCTTTTTTCAAACCTTTAATTAGTACCTCTACTACCTCTTTACGACTAAATGTACTTGGCGGAATCTCACCGTTTCTTAATAGTTCTCTTACTTTCGTACCCGATAAAATAACATGATCTTCTTTTCCGTGCGGGCATGTTTTCGTCGAAGCCATCGCTTCACATTTCGTACAGTAAAAACTATGTTCAAAAAATAACGGTGTAATCCCTAACTCTTCCACTGTAAAGTTTGTAAAAATTTCTTGTGCTTCATAAGTTCCGTAATAATCTCCTACCCCAGCATGATCGCGCCCTACGATAAAGTGGGTACATCCAAAATTCTTTCTAACTAATGCATGGAATATTGCTTCCCTCGGTCCTGCGTAACGCATTGCCGCAGGAAATACACTTAAAAAGACACGATCTTTCGGATAATAGTTTTGAAGTAATACTTCATAGCTTTCCATCCTTACATCAGCTGGAATATCATCCGACTTCGTTTCCCCAACGAGCGGATTTAAAAAGAGTCCATCTACAATTTCAAGAGCAGATTTTTGAATATATTCATGGGCACGATGCACCGGGTTCCTCGTTTGAAATCCTACTACTGTTTTCCAACCACGTTTTTTAAATTCTTCTCTCGTTTCAATTGGGTCTAAATGATAAGAAGGAAACGGATTATTTTCAAAGCGTTTCGTCAGTACAATAGCTCCTCCGACGTAAACGTTCGGTCTTTCGTATAATTTTTTCACTCCAGGATGAGCCTCATCCGTCGTTTTATACACTAGTAACGCTTCTTTTTCCTTATCAGGCACAAAAATATCTTCTATTTGAATGACACCATATACATTTCCACCGTTAACAAGTTTTACTTCCTCTCCAACTTTTAGCGTCTCTGCTACTTCTTCTGTTACTGGTAATGTAATGGGTATACTCCAAACGCTCCCATTAGCTAAACGAAGCGTTTCTACAACCGAATCATAATCTTTCTTTCCTAAAAAACCAGTAAGCGGGCTATATCCCCCTGTCGCTAATAGTTCTAAATCACTTAACGCAATGTTATCTAGCCCAATTTCTTTTTCAATTTGTAATACGTCATATGTCTCGTCTACACGGTTTACTAATTCGTTTACTGTACTCATGTTCTATATCCCCTCTTAGTTTTATTTCAAGATTCATCTTATTGATAATGAAGACCACATTCAGTTTTCACTTTCCCAGCCCATCTACCATCTCTTGAATCGCCACCCTCTCCTACAGGCAACGTACACTTCTCACACCCAATACTTGGATATCCAATATCATGTAATGGGTTATACGGCAAGCTATGCTTGTATACATATCGCCATACCTCTTTCCACGTCCAATGAATGAGCGGACAAACTTTAATAGATTGAAAGCGATGATCTTGATTTATAAACTTTGTATGCTTACGCGTTTCTGATTGTTCCCTCCTCAACCCCGATATCCACGCTTTTTCATTCGCTAATGATTCTTCTAATGGTAAAATTTTCCTAATATTACAACAAAGGTTAGGATTGCTTTCCCATAGCTTGTTACCATGCAAGTTGGCTTGTTCATCAAGTGTAAGTTTTGGCTGTTTTTCTATAATATTTAATGAAGGAAATCGTTCCCGCACTTTTTGAATTAATTCATACGTTTCTTGAAAATGTACGTTAGTATCTAAAAAAACAACTTTAGCAGATGGATTTACTTGGTTAATAAGATGCAGCAGTACCATCCCTTCCACTCCGAAGCTACATGCGTATACAATTTCACTTTTATATTCTTTATAAGCCCAACTTAATGCAGATAACGCGCCTTTCGTTTCATCTTCTTCTGAAAATGAAACATCATTTTCTTCCCACGTTTCATACGTCAACATGTTTTTTCCCCCTGTAAAAGCAAAAAGACGGTTTTAACCTAATAAAATAGGTTAAAACCGCCTCTAGTTTTTCTAGTCAGCGCTTTTTACTTTAAACGTACTTTTTCACTTCTCTCTAATTGAATGACTTTTCCATCTTGCACAACAATTGTAATTGAACCATATTTCATATCAGCAAGCATCGCTTCAATTTTCTCAGATACTTCCTCAAAATGTTCCCGTACACTCACGCGAACAGCCCCCCTTTTTATTCATAAAAAAAATCTTTCCCATTTCGAAAAGACTGTTCGGTAATATATTTTACCTTATCTTTCAAAATGGATTCCATTTTGCTGGATTTAGCACCTTGCTTTCTATAAGCAGGTTGCCGAGCTTCGCCGGGCCAGTTCCCTCCGCTTCTCTTGATAAGCTTTGTATTTGTATTTTATCATAATTCTGATTTTTTTCAATCCTAGTTTTCCGATATATTTTAATTATTTTATTTTACAAAAAAGGAATTGCCCATCCGAACAACTCCTTTTTCCTCATTTAAACAAGTTCTTTAATACGTATGCGATCGTTCCCAATAATATTTTCATATGTTTCGCGCTCTACAACAATTTGTGATGTACCGCCTTTCACGAAGACGACAGCTGGTCTACGAATCCGATTATAATTATTCGCCATCGAGTACCCGTATGCCCCTGTACAAGAAATCGCTAGTAAATCGGCAGAGGCAACTTTCGGTAAAGTAATATCCCAAATTAACATATCTCCACTCTCACAGCATTTCCCTGCAATCGAAACAACTTCCTCGTTCTCATCATTCCCTCGATTCGCTAACATCGCTTCATAACGAGCGTTATATAAAGCAGGTCTTAAATTATCAGTCATCCCACCATCCACTGATACATATTTCCGAATACCCGGAATGTCCTTCACAGATCCGACTGTATAAAGTGTCGTTCCAGCATCACCTACAATGCTACGACCTGGTTCAACCCATATTTCCGGTAGTGGATATTCACATACTGTAAATTGTTCTCTCACCGCACTTGTTACAGCTCGCACATATGTCTCAAGAGTTAATGGTGTATCTGATTCTGTATAGCGTATTCCGAATCCTCCGCCCACATTTAGCACTTTTACTACATAGTTTGTTCGCTCTCTCAATTCTTCTAAAAATTGATGAAGAACTTCAATCGCTCGCACAAAGCCAGCCGTTTCAAATATTTGTGATCCGATATGTGAATGAATTCCTAACACGTTATAATTTGATTTTTGTAAAGCAAGCTCAATTGCCTGCATCGCTTGACCATTTGACACGCCAAATCCAAATTTTGAATCATCTTGACCTGTTGTAATATATTCATGTGTGTGCGCCTCTACTCCGGGCGTTACACGAATTAATATGTTCACAAATTTCCCATGTTGCACTGCTAAATCATGCAAAATTTCTAATTCTAAGAAGTTATCTACGACAAAACAACCAATATTCGCCTGAAGAGCCATCACAATTTCTTCATCTGTTTTGTTATTGCCATGAAAATGAATGCGCGATGCAGGAAATCCTGCTTGTAGTGCAGTATATAATTCTCCTCCAGAAACAACATCTAATGACATATTCTCTTCACGAGCTACTCGGCACATCTCCATGCACAAGAACGCCTTGCTTGCATATGCTACTTGATAAGAGAACCCACTTTCTTTAAAAGCACGATGAAACGCGCGGCACTTTCCTCGAATTGACTCTTCATCGTATACATAAAGTGGTGTTCCATATTGTTTTGCTAGCTGCGTCGTGTCGCACCCTCCAATTTCTAAGTGTCCTTGCCCATTGATTCGGCTTGTGCCGTGTAAATACATTTGAATTCCTCCCTTATTTCCTCTAAAACTCATAACCCCAATCTTCTATTCATTGCAGCACGCTTTTAGATAGACAAAAAACGCGCGGAACAATGTTCACACGCGTTTCTTATTAGGAAAAATATATATTGAAAAAATAAACGAGTTGTTATCTCCTCAAAATAAGAAACCGCATCAACATCTCCAAATAGCTCTCCATAAAATAAATCTTATGACAGTACTACATTTATTCAATGCAGTCCCAATATATGAATAAGATGGTTATTCTTATATTTCGGCAATAGTCCCTTTCAACCTATGATCACAGATTCCATTAAATCTCCCATAGCTTACTCTTTCCTATCGCGGCCTCTACCTTTGAGAGTAGATGAGGTAAGTCTATTTAATTTTCAAACATCTAATTGTTGCTATTAACAATACCAAAGGACCATTTTATTTGTCAAACAATTTTTTATATTGCTTTTTGACAGTTTAGTTTCGTATCGTTTGGTAAGCGCTTTACTGAAACCTTTGTCACTTCCCATTCACCTTCTTCGTTATTAAATGTAATCGTTACCTTCTCAAATGGTGGCGCAATTTTCCCTGCAACACGTTCATACTTAGTCACTTCAATACTCGCTTGAAATAAATATGTACCGCTATACACTTTTTTTAAACTAATAATTTTCGGGCATTGATAAGGCTTCAAGCTCCCATATTGTTTTTCGATTGCTTTATTTATTTTCGGAAATAACACAGAATAAAGGGCATCTTCCATAAGAGGTGCATCATACTCTGCTACCGACACACTTGGTGAAGCAAAAAGTATAACACTACTGCATACTATAAAATATAATAATTTTCGCATTATAACCTCCGTATTGTTACACGATTCTTTCCGCGCACGATAATAATCATACATAGAAACTCCATTTTATTGTCTCCTACTGCCCTTTTTCTACTCAATTGTTATAAAAAAGTCCACAACTCTCTTTTATTTTCGTATAATGATACTCATAGTATAATAAACATAATAATAAAGGACTGTTCGTATATATAAAATGAGGCGCTAATCAAATAGGCCCACAAGAACCGTCATGCTTTTTAGGAGAGGAGTATATTATGCTACAACGTCTGTTTCCAAAACTGCGATTCGCACTCGTTGCAGTCGTTTTATTATGGATAAAAACATATATTGTGTACAAGCTAGCGTTTGATATTAAAATTGATAATTTCTTTGAAGAATTTATGCTTTTTATGAATCCACTAGCTGCGTTACTTTTATTTTTCGGTTTTGCATTATTTGCATCTAAACACCGAAATCGCATTATAGTTGGAATTAGTTTTATACTGTCATTCATTTTATTTGGAAATGCAATGTTTTATGGGTTTTATAACGATTTCGTTACGTTCCCAGTATTATTTCAAACAAATAATATGGCTGACTTAGGGACGAGTATAAAAGAACTCTTTACGTATAAAACATTACTGTTATTCGCAGATGCGATCATCTTAATGTTTCTTTCGCGTAAATTCCCATCATTTTGCGACAAAACGCCGCTTTCTCGCTCTGAGAAGAGAACTTTCTTTAGCGGTGTAACAGCTCTATTAGCACTACAAATTGTTGTTTCTGTTATTTATAAACCACAAATGTTCTCACGCTCATTCGATCGTCAAACTGTCGTGAAAAATTTAGGTTTATACACATATCATCTATTTGATATTACACTGCAATCAAAATCTTCAGCTGAACGTGTATTTGCAAGTGGGGACGGGTTCTCTGAAATTAAAAACTATACAGACTCAAAAGATAAGCAAGTTGATAAGAACTTATTTGGATCTGCAAAAGGTAAAAATGTCATTTTGATTTCAATGGAATCTACACAAAGTTTTGTTATTAATAAAAAAATAAATGGAAAAGAAATTACTCCATTTTTAAACGAATTTATTAAAGATAGTTTTTATTTCGATAACTTTTATCATCAAACAGGACAAGGTAAAACTTCTGATGCTGAATTTATCGTTGAAAATTCACTTTATCCGTTAGACCGCGGTTCTGTATTCTTTACTCACGCAACAAATGAATATACAGCTACACCAGAACAATTAAAGAAATACGGATATTCTTCTGCTGTCTTCCATTCAAATGATAAAGCGTTTTGGAATCGTGATGTAATGTATCCTGCACTTGGATATGATCGTTACTTTAATTTAAATGATTACGTAGGCACAGAACAAATGTCAGTCGGTTGGGGATTAAAGGATAAGGAGTTCTTTGAACAATCTATTCCAAAGTTAAAATCCTTACCACAGCCGTTCTATACAAAATTCATTACTTTAACAAATCATTTTCCATTTCTTCTAAATCCAGAAGATCAATATGTTGATGAGTTTAATTCGGAAAGTGGCGTTGTAAACCGTTACTTCCCAACCGTTCGTTATACGGATGAAGCTCTTAAACAATTTATTAAACAATTAAAAGCAGAAGGACTGTATGACAACTCTGTTATTGTCATTTACGGAGATCATTACGGTATTTCTGAAAACCATAACGCAGCTATGGCTCAGTTCCTTGGGAAAGACGCTATTACACCATTTGATTCTATGCAATTACAACGCGTCCCTCTCATTATTCATGTACCTGGTCAAGAAGGAAAAGTCATTTCTAAAGTGTCTGGTCAAATTGATATTAAACCAACGCTATTTCATTTACTTGGTATTAAAACAAATAAATCAGTTGAATTTGGAACTGACTTATTTATTAAAGAAGAAGATCCACTTATGGTAATGCGTGATGGTAGCTTCGTTTCGGAAGATTATGTGTATACAAAAAATATGTGCTATAAACGAAACACAGGTGAAGAAGCAGACATCTCATTATGTCAACCGAATATTGAAAAAGCAAAAACAGAATTGAAACTTTCCGACAAACTCATTTATGGAGATTTGTTACGTTTCGATCCTAACAATCGGTATAAAACTGGAACTATGATAACGAACTTTGAATAATACAAGAAGAGGCTGTCCCAAAAAGTGCTTTTTAGCCAAAATCGAATAAAAAGTGAAGGGCAGAAATGTTAATTTTATAACGTTTCTGCCTTTTCAATTTCATGTGATCTTACTTCGAAAGAGACTTATGAGACAGCCCCTTCTTTTTTCACTTATTTTTCAAATCATTCTGATATGAAATCTTTCACAAATTGGGAATTTCTTTCGTGTGAAGAAGAAATTTATGGTATGATAAAATAAGTAAACTTTCATACACTAATTAAGAATTTATTACAGAAAGCAAGGGATCAGATTTTGTATAGAGCAGCTATTCCAAACTTATTTACGCTCGGAAATTTATATAGTGGATTCTTGTCAATCGGCTATGCATCTTTAGGATATTATAAATCAGCTGCTATTTTAGTACTTATCGGGATGATGTTAGATAGTCTTGATGGGCGTGTTGCTCGTTTATTACGTGTTGATTCACAAATGGGAAAAGAGCTTGACTCGCTTGCGGATGTCGTAACATTTGGTGCAGCACCTGCTGTTCTCATGTATTACACATCTTTCTCTAATTATGGAATCATCGGACTATACATAGCGGGGCTATTCCCTCTTTTCGGAGCATATCGTTTAGCACGATTTAATGTAACACCATCTTCTACTTCAATGAAATATTTCACTGGGGTACCGATTACAGCAGCGGGAGGGCTTGTTGCTTTCTTAACATTATTTTCACATACCATTCCAAAAATCGTTCTTATTACAGTATTTGTAACGTTCGCATTTTTAATGGTGAGCCGCATTCGTATCCCAAGTTTAAAAGATGTACCAATTCCACGATATAGCATCATTATTACACTATTTTTAGTGGGCATCATTATCACAATGTACCAAACAGGGTTCGGTAATTTTTCTGTTTTCTTATTCATTGCTATTCCACTATATATTTTGTACATGCTATCTCAATTCCTTAGACAAAGACCATCAAAAAGAGCAAATAAAGAAAAATAAAAAGAAACCTTCCGGAATCGGAAGGTTTCTTTTTATTTTGTAACGAATACTTTTTGATTGACAGGCGTTACAGCTTCTTCGCCATTTAATACAGCTAAAATATTTCTTACCGCCGTTTCGGCCATCGCATCACGCGTTTCGAATGTTGCATTTCCTACGTGAGGAGCAAGTACCACATTCTTTAATCCTTTTAGCTCTTCAGTAATTTTCGGCTCAAATTCAAACACGTCAAGCGCTGCCCCTTCAATTTCATTCGTTTTTAATGCATGAGCAAGTGCCGCTTCATGCATAATTGGTCCACGTGAAGCATTTATAATATAAGCTGTTTTCTTCATCATTTTAAACTGTTCTTCATCAATCATATGATGCAATTTCCGATTATACGCACAGTTAATTGTAATAAAGTCTGCTGTTTGTAATAACTCTTCCAATGTTACATATGTTGCTTCCAGTTCACTTTCAGCTTCAGGCTTTCGATTTGGTCCTGTATATAAAACATTCATTCCAAACGCTTTCGCACGCTTTGCAACTGCCTTTCCGATTTCTCCAAGGCCGATAATTCCAATTGTCTTACCATGTACTTCGCGGCCTAAGAAAAATAACGGTGCCCATCCGTTAAATCCAGTTGTACGACATAACGTATCACCTTCAGGAATTCTACGTGCAGCTGCCAAAAGAAGTGCAAATGTTAGTTCTGCAGTAGCTTCCGTTGATACTTTCGGTGTATTCGTTACCGCAATCCCTTTTTTTTCGGCATATGAGTAATCAATATTATCGTAACCAGCACCGTAGTTTGCAACAATCTTCAAATTAGGTGCCGCATCAATCACTTCTTTTGTCACCTTTGTAGAAAGTAGGCTTAACAATGCATCTTTGTCTTTTACACGCTCTGTTAATTCATCTAAAGAAATTAACTCCTCTTTATCGTACATTTCTACATCATGATCCTTTAATAGTTCTAATCCGATTGCTGGAATTTTCCCTGCTACTAATATTTTTGCCACTACTAACACCTCTTCTATAGAAAATAAGATCTCTCTTATCTTTCATTGTAAGAAATCCACATATAAAAACCAAGGAATTTGATTATAGTTTTGAAAATCGACACTTTTCCACAAAAAAAGAGGAGATGCAAGTCTCCCCCTCTTCTTATGCTTTTTCTTGCGATTGTTTTCCAAGCTTCACATCGATCGTTCCTTCTGCAACTGTATCACTAATTTGTTCCTCAATAACGGATTGAGATGTAGCATTCGTTTCAGAAGTATACGCTTGTTGCTGTGCACCTTGTACATTTTGTTTATTTTGCTGTTTCGACATTTCTTACCCTCCTTTTTATTCTTTCTTATTTTGAACAAAAAGATGGGTTTTCATGAAAAAATCGTGATCATTTTGAAATTGTTACTTCTTCTAGTAATGTCATCGTTCTAACTCGTTTCGTAAATGTAGCTAAGTGAGCAATATCATGATTACGTAACGTCTTTATATTCTCTTCCACATATTTTCCTAAATCATTCGGATAATGAGCATCTGAAGAGAGTGTGATCGGAACTTCGTGTTTAGCTAATACTTGTAAATATAGCGGACTCGGACACATTTCGCGCACAGGATAGCGATAGTACAATCCCGCATTTATTTCCGTTGCTGTATTTGTTTCTACTAATGCACGCGCAATTTTCTTATAATAAGAAAGTTGTTCATTCTCATTTAATCGATAATTAAATACTTTTATGTTGTCAAGATGAGCAATAATATCAAATAACTCAGAACGAACTGCGCACTCAACCGTTTTGAAAAACGTATCATATAAAGCATATAAGTCATGTTCCTTAAAATATTCTTTCGTATCTGGATTATCAAATCCCCAGCCATTTAAAAAATGAACAGAACCAATTACATAATCAAAAGCTCCTAATGCGAGTAAAGATTGTAATTGTTGTTCACCACCAATAAAATAATCTGCTTCAATTCCAAGTTTAAGCACAACACCTCTTTTACTCCACCGTTCTTTCGCCTCTTCAATTGCTTTTGTAAAATCATGTAGTGAAGCTACCCTTACTTGGTCTAACCATTCCTTTTGTAAACGTCCAAGCCCCGAATCACTAATATCAACATATGTTTCATAGTATTCTTTCGCTTCATAAAAACGGTATAAATGATCGACAATACCAACTTCTTTTATCCCTTTTCGCAAAGCTTCTTCTAAATATAAATCAATCCATTTCGTTGTAAATGGCCCTTCATTCACACGTCTTTGCAGGCGTTCTTGTGTTTTCACAAGCCATTCCATAGAATGTTTTTCTTCTTTTAGCGGTTCATAGTGTTGTAATGATTCATTTATTTTAGCTAGCCATCCTATTGAATATGGCCCTTCTTCTAAATGAATGTGATAATCCACTTTCATACATATTCCCCCTATAATGTATCTATTTCTCTTCTGTCCCCTACTCTTGATAGCTTCCCATTTCTTTCTGTCACTTCCTCCATAATATCTTCTAGTGATATATTTTTTTCGACTAATAACACGAAGCAGTGATACAATACATCAACCATTTCTTTCACTAGCTCTTCTTTATCATTATTTTTAGATGCGATAATTACTTCGGAACATTCCTCACCAATTTTCTTTAAAATTTTATCTTCTCCTTTTAAAAACAAGTAATTTGTATAGGATTCAGAAAGTGGATTTCTCTTTCGTTCTTTAATTGTTTCGAATAGTAATGTAAAGGCGTTTTTCATATGTATCCCCCTATATAATTTTGTAATGAAAACACGTTTTTTCTCCCGTATGGCAAGCAGGCCCTACTTGCTTTACGACAACAACAATTGCATCTTGATCACAATCTAAATAAAGAGATTGCACATGTTGGACATTACCTGATGTTTCTCCTTTATTCCATAACGACCTTCTTGAACGAGAATAAAACCACGTTCTTTTCGTTTCTAGCGTTTTTTCATATGCTTCTTCATTCATATAAGCTAGCATTAAAACTTCTTTTGTACCTTCTTCAATTACAACTGCTGGTAATAGTCCTTTTGAAAAGTTAGGTTTCATAGCCGCACCTCGACGTTTGCATTTCTTAACTTTCTCTTTACGTCCCCTATTGTCGCCTCACCGTAATGAAAGATTGATGCCGCTAACGCTGCATCAACTGTTGTCTTTTGAAACACTTCTATAATGTGATCAGCATGACCACATCCACCTGACGCGATGACTGGTACGGAAACACTTTTTGAAATTTCTTCTGTTAAACGAAGGTCATATCCGTTTTTCGTTCCGTCTGCATCCATACTCGTTAATAAAATTTCGCCTGCGCCTAGCTCTGTAACGCGCTTTGCCCACCCGATTGCATCAATTCCCGTATCAACTCTTCCGCCGTTCACATATACATTCCACTTATCCTCCGCTACTTTTCTAGCATCAATTGCGACGACAATACATTGTGAGCCAAAATGCTCTGCCCCTTCTTCGATTAATTTTGGATTTCGCACTGCTGCTGAGTTAATTGAAACTTTATCTGCTCCCGCTCTTAGTAAATTGTACATATCTTTCACACTTGAAATTCCTCCGCCAACTGTAAGAGGAATAAATACTTTTGAAGCCGTTTTTTCTACAACATCTATAATTGTTTTTCGTCCTTCATGCGTTGCCGTAATATCTAAAAATACTATTTCATCTGCTCCCGCATCATTATATAAAGCTGCTATTTCAACAGGATCCCCGACATCTTGTAGTCCTATAAAATTTACACCCTTTACGACTCGCCCTTCTTTCACATCTAGACATGGAATAATGCGTTTCGCTAACATAACTTTGTTACCTCTAGCACTTCTTCTAAATCAATCGTTTTCTCGTAAAGAGCCTTACCAATTATGACGCCGTATATGTTCATATCATTTAACTTTTTCACATCTTGTATAGATGCAATTCCTCCAGAAGCAATAACTCGAGTAGCAACGTTCTTTTGTAGTAACTCCAATTGCTCTACATTCGGTCCTGCAAGTGTTCCGTCTTTCGAAATGTCTGTAAACACAATCGTTTGAACACCTATCTTCTCCATTTGTTTTGCTAAATCAATGTAAGAAATTTCAGACACATCAAGCCAGCCTCTCGTTGCTACAAAACCATTTTTCGCATCAATTCCGACGATGATTTTTTCTTTATATAGACGAACTGTCTCTTCTAAAAATGGCTTATCATAAAGAGCGGCTGTTCCTAAAATCACTTTATCTACCCCTACTGAAAATAATTTCTCTACGGATACAAGTGATCGAATTCCTCCGCCAACTTGCACTGGAATACGTACTGCCTTGCAAATTCTTTCAATGACGGACAAGTTTAACGACTCACCAGCAACTGCACCATCTAAATCAACAATGTGCAACCGTTTCGCTCCAAATGTTTCAAATATAATCGCTTGCGCAACTGGGTCTTCATTCATTACTGTTTCTTTACTAAATTCTCCTTGATACAGTCTAACGCATCTCCCTTCTTTTAAATCGATAGCTGGGAAGATTTCCATGTTTCTACCACTCCTTTAAAATTTTTCAACATTTGCATGCCAATGTCACCACTTTTTTCAGGATGAAACTGCGCACCGTATATATTTCCTTTTGCTACAAAACCAGGTACTTTCACTCCATATTCACTTATTCCATATACAATTTCATTTGGACAATCTGCGTAATAAGAGTGGACATAATATACGAAAGAACCGTCCTCTACTCCATTCCAAAGCGCTATTTCTCCTTCTTTCTTTAACTCATTCCATCCCATATGAGGAATTTTATAAGGAACCTTTAACTTTCGAATAACGCCTGGCAATAAACTTAACCCGTTACAGTCTTGTAGTTCCTCACTTTTTTCAAATAAAAGCTGCATTCCTAGGCAAATACCTAGAAGTGGTTTTCTGGAACGCCCAATTTCTTGTAACACACGTACTAAATCTTTTTCTTCCAATACATCCATCGCTTTTGGAAATGCACCTACTCCTGGTAAAATCACTCCATCACTTCTAAAAATCTCTTCTTTATCACTCGTTACAATGTACGCTGCTCCAATATGCTTTAATGCTTGTTCTACACTACGAATGTTTCCCATTCCATAATCTATAATGGCAATCAATTACAACATCCCTTTCGTTGAATTTACACCAGTAATATTGGCATTTCTTTCGACTGCTTCTCTAAGCGCTCTACCAAACGCTTTAAATAACGCTTCAATTTTGTGATGTGTATTGCTTCCGTATAAAATACGAGCATGTAATGTAATATTGGCAGCATGAGCAACTGCTCTAAAAAATTCTTCCGTTAGTTCTGTATCAAAATCCCCAAGCTTCGGATTCGTTAATTCTCCTTGAAATACAATATATGAGCGTCCACTTATATCAATTGCAACAAAGCCTAAAGACTCATCCATCGGTACATATGCTGAGCCGTACCTGTTAATCCCCTCTTTACTGTGCAAGGCTTCTTTCAAACAATTTCCGAGTACAATCCCAACATCCTCAACTGTATGATGTGCATCAACGAATACATCCCCTTCTGCCTCCACTTGCAAACCGAATCTTCCATGCCTTGCAAATAAAGTTAGCATATGATCAAAAAAACCAACTCCCGTTCGTACAGAAACGTTCTTCCCATCATCAAGCTGTAAACTTAATTTTATTTTTGTCTCTGTCGTCTCACGTATTTGACTAGACTCACGCATTATTCTTCCTCCTCAAATCTTATTTGAATTGCTCTCGCATGCGCATGTAACCCTTCTTTACTGGCAAGCTCTACAATATGATGTTTTACATCTCTTAATGCTTCCTCTGTATAAGACAGAAAGCTTGATTTTTTCACAAAATCATCGACTGATAACGGTGAGAAAAACCTTGCCGTTCCACTTGTCGGTAACACGTGATTCGGTCCTGCTAAATAATCCCCGAGCGGTTCTGGTGCATATGGTCCAAGAAAGATAGATCCTGCATGTTTCACATAAGCTAGAGCATTCATCGGTTCTTTTATATGTAACTCTAAATGTTCCGGGGCAACTTCATTCGATAAATTTAGCGCCTCATCTAAAGAAGGAACGATAAAAATGGCCCCATTTCTCTTTATTGATTCACGTGCAATTTCGCTTCTTGGTAATGTTTCTAACTGCCTTTCTATCTCTTTTTCTACTTCTTTTGCTAACTCTATATTTGTTGTAATACAAATTGCTGTCGCTCTCTCGTCATGTTCTGCTTGTGATAATAAATCAGCAGCAATATATTTTGCATTGCCGGTTTCATCTGCAATAACTACAATTTCTGACGGTCCAGCAATCATATCAATATTTACTATTCCATATACTTCTCGTTTCGCTAGAGCGACGTACAAATTTCCTGGTCCAACTATTTTATCCACTTTCGGAATCGATTCCGTCCCGTATGCTAAAGCAGCAATTGCTTGCGCACCACCTATCGTATAAATTTCATCTACTCCTGCAAGACTTGCAGCAACTAAAATATGTGGATCAATTCCTCCTTCTCTTGGCGGTGTTACCATTACAATCTTTTTCACACCAGCGAGTTTTGCTGGCAATACATTCATTAATACTGACGAAGGATACGAAGCAGTTCCGCCTGGCACATATACGCCTACATTCTCTAATGGCCGAATGATTTGTCCTCTAATGATGCCTTTACTCGCGCAATCGAACATCGATTGTCTTTTTTGCTTTTCATGGTACGAAATAATGTTTTTCTTCGCCTCTTGTAACGCTTCTAAAAATGAATTCTCTACAAACATACTCGCTCGTTTTATTTCTTCTTCACTTACACGAAACTCTTTCATCTTTACACCATCAAACTTTTTTGTATAAAAAGATAAGGCCTCATCTCTACTCTCCCTTACATTTTGAACGATTTCACTTACATTTCTTTGAACAGTTTCTTCCATTATATTAGCGTTTTCTCGTAGCAATTTTATTTTCGATAACGCCTTTTGAAAATCTTCAAAAACGATCTCCATTACAAGTCCCCCTATTTTCCTGACAAAATTTCTTGCTCCATCATATTTATAATACTGAATATTTCGTCTTTTTTAGTTTTTAATGCAGCCTTATTTACAATCATTCGAGCAGATATAGAATACATTTCCTCAAATACAATGAGTCCATTTTCTTGTAATGTTTTTCCTGTTTCAACAATATCAACAATCGCATCTGCCAATCCAAGAATAGGAGCAATTTCTACAGAACCTTCTATTTTAATAATTTCTACATCCTCTCCTTTATCATGAAAATAGTTAGAAGTAATATGTGGATATTTCGTCGCAATGCATTTCTTCCGGTAGCTCTTCGGATTATAAGTAGGAATAGAAGCGACACAAAACTTACACACGCCTACTCCTAAATCTAACATTTCATAAATATCTTTCTCGTTTTCCATTAAAATATCTTTTCCAACGACTCCGATATCCGCTACTCCATGTTCTACATAAGTAGCAACATCTACTGCTTTCACTAAAATAAATGAGATATCCGTATTTTTACTTTGAAAGACAAGTTTTCTTCCTTTATTTTTGAGCTCTGAACAATCAATTCCAATCTGCTCAAAGAGCGGAATCACATGTTTTTCTAATCTCCCTTTCGTTAACGCAATTTGAATGTTACGCATGAAGTTTCTCCTTCTTTCTGGACGACCCATTTCTCTTTCCATACATATTCCACTAATGATTCGTTCTTTGCCTCAACGACCGTTACAATTTGATTTTTTCTAGCAAATTGAAAAGTATCATTTAAATTAGAGAATAAAGATAGCGCTACTTTTTTCCCGTCCTTTTGAAGTAAATTTCGTAATCGTTCCGCTTCTGCTAATCTATTTAACTCGTAATGAATCATAATATCTATTCTCTTTCGTTCATATGGCTTTTGCTGCTCTTGCAGCGCCTTTACAATTTGATTAACTTGCACCGCGAGTCCAACAGCCGGTAACATTTCTCCAAAATTTCCAATTAACTCATCATATCTTCCGCCACTAACAATTTCTTCCCCAATTTCATATATATACCCTTTGAAAATAACACCTGTATAATAGTCCAAATGTTGAATCATACCTAAATCAATGGATATGTACGATCCATAGCCTAGCTTGTCAATTGCTTCATATATTTCTTTCACTCTTGTAATGGCCATTTTCATTTCATTACTGGAGGCGAGTTTTTCTGCTTCCTCAATCACTTCTAAATTCCCAAATAACCTCGGTAATTTCTCCAGTAACTTTACTGTTTCATCACATCGATCTAATTTCTTATCTCTAATAAAATTGGATAAAGCGGCATAATTTTTACTTTCAATATATGTTCTAAGAACTTTCTCTTCTTCCTCATGAATGGAGAGCTTTTTGACAATACATTTATATAACTGTACTTGCCCAATCTCTATTGTAAAAGATTGCACCTTCAACTTTTGAAGTGATTGAATGACGCTTATAACACATTCAATTTCAGCTCTTACATTATCAATACCGATAATTTCAATACCACTTTGCACGATCTCATTATATTTTCCAGTAAGGGACTCATTCGCTCGAAATACATTTCCGCTATACGTCACTTTAAGTGGTGTATCACACCTCTGCGTTCCGATCACTCTCGCTAAAGGAATTGTCATATCTGGACGCAATACGATAATCCTCCCCTTTTCATCAAAAAATTTATACATCTTTTCTTCATCTATCGGCCTGCTTTGAAAGGCGAACACATCATAAAATTCAATTGTTGGTGTCCTTATTTCTTCATAACCTCTCTCTAAAAAAGTACGCCTTAATTTTTGCTCCACTTCTTCAATTAACGTACATTCTTCGAATAAATAATCTCTCGTTCCATTTGGATTTGCCCGTTTCCATTTTGTCATCGAAATTCTCACACCTTTCCCTTTCTAATGTATGCTTATTTCATGCACCTAAACCGAAAATAAAAAGAGCCTTGTAGATAAAATATACCTACAAGGCTCTTTAGTAGCGTGTAGGTACAACGGGAATAACCCTTGCACCTACACGTTTTCACGCTAGGTTCAAGGGCTTTATGTATGATGATGTAGTTGTGTAAGCATTTTAATAGATTGCATTGTTTTCATAATACTTACTCCCTTTCTCCTCTAATTTTTACATAGTATATAATACTTAATTCTGAATGTAAATACATTTTAAATATTCCGTTATCTTTTAATATACAGCTATCCTTCTTTCATACTCTTTTATTTCTTGTTCATATTGCATTGTAATACTAATTTCATCTAAACCATTTAATAATTTCTCTTTCCACATTTTCTCGATTGTAAAATGAAACCTGTGCGTACTTGTTGTAATTACTTCATTCTCTAAATCTACTTCTATTTGTTCTCTTGCATCCGTTTTGGCAAGCTTTTCTCGCATTTCTTTATCCATTACAATTGGTAACATACCGTTCTTCATACAATTCATATAAAAAATATCTGCAAACCCTCCCGCGATAATTACGCGGAAACCATAATCAGCAAGTGCCCACGGTGCGTGTTCTCTTGAAGAACCACATCCAAAATTATCACCTGTAATTAATATACTTGCTCCTTTTCTATCTGGTGCATTTAGTGGGAAATTAGGGTTTTCGTGTCGTTCATTATCATATCGCCACTCATCAAATAAAAACTTTCCAAACCCAGTTCTTTCAATTCTCTTTAAATATTGCTTCGGAATAATTTGATCCGTATCAATGTTATTATTCATAAGTACTGCGGCAGTACCTTTATGAATACGAAATGGCTCCATCATAACTCTCCTTTCTTGTATCAACAAAATGACCATATAACGCAGCTGCTGCCGCCATTGCTGGGCTAACTAAATGCGTTCGTGCTCCTTTTCCTTGTCTTCCTTCAAAATTACGATTTGAAGTTGAAGCGCAATGCTCTCCTTCAGGTACTTGATCTGGATTCATTCCAAGACACATGGAACATCCAGGTTCTCTCCATTCAAATCCTGCTTCTTCAAATATGTGATGTAGTCCTTTTTGCATCGCCGCGTCCCTTACTCTTTTCGATCCAGGTACAACGAGTGCTCGCACACCTTCTTTTACCTTTCTCCCTTTCACAACAGCTGCAGCAATTTCTAAATCAGATAGCCTGGAATTTGTACAAGATCCAATGAAAACATGCTGAACTGGAATATCATACGTACTTTGTCCAGGGCTTAATCCCATATAAGAAAATGCTCTTTCGTCATTTACATCATGTTTTTCTGGCAATTTCTCATCAATACGAACTCCCATACTCGGATTTGTTCCCCACGTAACGTATGGCGCTAAATCTGTAACATCTATCGAAATATGTAAATCATAAATTGCATCTGCATCTGTATAAAGTTCAAACCATTTCTTCTCGAAAGTTTCATAGTCTCTCGGTGCATATTTACGTCCTTTTACATAAGCAACTGTTTTTTCATCCGGCGCGATAATACCCGCTTTTGCTCCGCCTTCAATCGCCATATTACAAAGCGTCATTCTCTCTTCCATCTCCATAGCCTGAATCGTCTCTCCGTAAAATTCCATTACGTATCCAGTTCCAACTGCTACACCGTACTTTGAAAGGAGATGCAAAATAATATCTTTTGCGTAAACGCCTTTCTGTAATTTTCCTTTTAACTCAATTCCCATCGCTTTCGGTTTTCTTTGCCATAACGTTTGCGTTGCCAATACATGTTCCACTTCACTCGTACCAATACCAAATGCTAGCGCGCCAAACGCACCGTGCGTTGCTGTATGACTATCACCACAAACAATTGTTTTTCCTGGCTGCGTGAGCCCAAGTTCTGGTCCGATAACATGAACGATCCCTTGCTCTTCATCTCCGATATCTGCTAACGGCACCTGAAATTGTTTACAATTTTCCCGAAGTGTATCTAATTGCTGCTTCGCAATGCGATCGGTAATATTCCAAACATCTTTCGTTGGAATATTATGATCCATCGTTGCGAATGTTAAATCTGGTCTGCGTACCGTTCGATTTGTAAGCCGCAAGCCTTCAAAGGCTTGCGGTGACGTTACTTCATGAACAAGGTGCAGATCGATATATAATAAATCTAATCCATTTTCATTTGTCGCAACTACGTGTCTTTCCCAAAGTTTATCTAGCAACCTTTTCCCCATTATCTTCCTCTCCCTACTAGCGCTTGCTCTTCCATTTCTTGCATTACTGCCTTCGTAAATGAAGTTGTCGTTTCAGTCCCCCCGATATCTGCTGTACATTTTCCTAATTTAAGGACTGCTGAAATCGCTTCTTCAATTGCACACCCTTCTCTTGTTAATCCGAATGATTGTCCAAGCATCATGGCAACAGAGCGCATCATCGCAATTGGATTCGCCTTATTTTTCCCGGCAATATCCGGTGCCGATCCGTGAATAGGCTCGTATAATGAAGGACCCTTTTCCGCGTGACTTGCTGACGGAAGCATTCCTAATGATCCAGCTAATACGGAAGCTTCGTCACTTAAAATATCCCCAAATAAATTTTCTGTTACAATTACATCAAACCGTCCTGGATTCCGAATTAACTCCATAGCAGCTGCATCTACTAAAATATGTTCTAGTTCAACATCTGGATAACGAAGTGCTACTTCTTCTGTTACAGTTCTCCATAGTTTACTAGATTCTAAAACATTCGCCTTATCAATAGATGTTACTTTTTTCTTCCGTTTACTCGCTAATTGAAAAGCATAAGAAACGATACGTTCAATTTCATGGCGATGATACGTAAGTGTATCCGTTGCTACTTCGTCAGTTCGTTCTTTCGGATAAGAAAAATAAATCCCACCTGTTAATTCACGAACGACAACGAAATCAATTTCATCAGCCTTTTTTAATGGCGATAAATGTGCCGTTGCACTTTCTACCGTTACAGGGCGAACGTTCGCAAATACACCGAGCCCTTTTCTTAAAGCTAATAATCCTTTCTCTGGTCTTTCTTTCGCACTATCCCACCTTGGTCCACCAACTGCTCCTAGTAAAACCGCATCACTTGCTAAACAAGCGGCAAGCGTTCGTTGTGGTAATGGTTGCCCATTTAAATCGATAGCACTCCCGCCAAAGTACTCATCTTGCAAATGAAAATGATGACCATATAACCTTTCTACCATATGCAATACTTCCTTCGCACTTTCCATAACTTCCGGTCCAACCCCATCACCAGCTAAACAAACGATACGTTTTTCCAATTTCAACACCCCTTTTAACTGAATTTTCAGAACTTTAATTTGATAGGTGAGAATATCCCCTCTCACCTATCAAACACTTATTTCACAAGCTGGATAAAAGATTTCAATTTCCCCGCTGCGTGGACATATGCTCTCGCCGACGCTTCCAATACGTCTTGCGCAACACCAAAACCTGATACTTGATGTGTTCCTTCTTTTAATTCAACATGAACATGAGCCAGTGCATCTTGACCTTGTGTAATAGATTGTATGCGATAATCCGCCAATTCACATTCTAATCCTAAAATTCTTTGGATTGCATTGTAAATTGCTTCAATACTACCAGAGCCAGTAGCTGCATCTTCGAATACATTTCCTTCCTCATCTTTTAGTACAACTGTCGCACATTGTGTACTATTTGATACGAAATGTACTTGCAGTTGCGTAATGTTATATTGCTGAGCCGCAAATGCTGCTTCACCAAGCATAAGTGCTCGTAAATCTTCCTCAGTAATTTCCTTCTTACGATCAGCTAATTTTTTAAACGCTTCAAACACTGCATCTCGTTCTTCCGTTGTAAATTCATAGCCAAGCTCTTTCATTTTTTCTGTAAACGCGTGACGTCCAGAATGTTTTCCAAGTACAAATAGGTTTTGAGATTCGCCTACTAACTCTGGTTCAATAATTTCATACGTTGTCACTTCTTTTAGAACGCCGTCTTGATGAATTCCGGATTCATGAGCGAATGCATTCGCTCCCACGATTGCTTTATTTTTCGGTACAACCATACCTGTTAATCTGCTTACTAATGTACTTGTCGCTTTAATTTCTTTTAGCGTCATAGAAGGCTCTGCTTGATAGAAATCTTTTCTAATATGAAGAGCAACTGCGACTTCTTCTAATGCCGCATTCCCTGCTCTCTCTCCAATTCCATTAATTGTTCCTTCTACTTGCAATGCTCCCCCTTCAACTGCAGCTAACGAATTTGCTACAGCCATTCCAAGGTCATCGTGACAATGACAAGAGAAAATTGCTTTTTCATATGAAGGAACGGATTCTTGTAAGTACTTAAAAAGAGAATAATATTCTTCTGGATTCGTATATCCAACTGTATCTGGAATGTTAATTACATTGGCTCCTGCACGAATCGCAACTTCTACTGCCTCAGCTAAAAAATCTCTTGCTGTTCTTGTCGCATCTTCTGCAGAAAATTGTACTGTTGGAAATAATGATTTTCCAAGTGTAACAGAACGATGAATACTATCTAACACATCCTCTTTTGACATACAAAGTTTATATTTCATATGAATATCACTCGTAGCTAAAAATACGTGTAAACGAGGAGATACCGCACCTTTCACAGCTTCATATGCTCTTCGAATATCGCTTTCTTTCGCTCTAGCTAAACTCATAACTGTAGCATTTTGAATTGTATTCGCGATACGTTTTACCGATTGAAAATCCCCTTCGGAAGCTGCTGCAAAGCCAGCTTCCATAACATGAATCCCTAGTCTTTCTAATTGCCTTGCAATTTGCAATTTCTCTTGTTCATTTAAATTCACTCCTGGTGATTGTTCGCCATCACGTAGCGTCGTATCCATGAACAAAATCTGCTTCATATTATTTCATCCCTACCTTTACTCGCGGCTGTACGAAAGGCATCATTTCACGTAATTTACGTCCAACTACTTCGATTTCGTGGTCATTCTCTTTCTCATTTGTCGCATGGAAATTCGGTCTTCCTGCTTTATGCTCTGCTATCCAACCTCTTGCAAATGTACCATCTTGAATTTCTGCTAGCACTGTACCCATCGCTTTCTTCGTATCTTCCGTTACAACGCGTGGCCCTGATACGAAGTCGCCCCACTGCGCTGTATCTGAAACTGAATATCTCATATTTTCAAGTCCACCTTCATACATAAGGTCAACAATAAGTTTCAGTTCATGTAAACATTCAAAATATGCAAGTTCCGGCTGATATCCCGCATCAACTAACGTTTCAAATCCAGCTTTTACTAGCGCAGTTACTCCGCCGCAAAGTACAGCTTGCTCTCCAAATAAGTCTGTTTCTGTTTCTTCTTTAAATGTCGTTTCTAATACACCAGCTCTCGTCGCTCCAATTCCATCGGCATAAGAAAGTGCCTTTTCAGTCGCAACTCCTGTTGCATCTTGATATACTGCAAATAATGCAGGAACAGCTCCTCCTTCAACAAACGTACGGCGCACAAGATGTCCCGGCCCTTTTGGTGCTACTAAAAATACATCTACATTCGCTGGTGGTTTCACTTGATCAAAGTGAACGTTAAATCCGTGTGCAAAAACGAGAGAATTTCCTGCCTGTAAATTTGGCGCAATTTCCGCTTCATATACTTCTGGTTGCAGTTCATCTGGCAGTAAAATCATTACTACATCAGCCTGCTTTGCTGCTTCTGCTACTGTATATACAGAAAATCCATCTTCTTTCGCTTTATCCCAAGACTTCCCTTTTCTTAAACCTACTACTACATCAAATCCTTTATCACGTAAGTTTTGCGCATGCGCATGACCTTGCGAGCCATATCCAATGATTGCTACTTTTTTTTCCTTTAATACATTTACCGTTACATCTTTTTCATAATAAACTTTTGCCATTTTCATTTCCCCCTATATTTAAATGATTATTGAATTAACATAACTTGCTTATCTTGTTTTTTCATACTACGCGTAAAGGCTGTTACCCCTGTTCTTGCAATTTCTTTCAAACCGTATGGACGAAGTAATTCAATTAATGCTTCTACTTTTTCCTGCGTACCTGTTACTTGCACAACTATGGAATCCTTCCCAACATCTATTACAGTGGCTCGAAACGGTTCAATTAAACTGTATAATTCTGCTCTTGCTACTGATGTTGCTACTTTAATAAGTGCGAGTTCTCTTGCAATCATCGCTTCTTCTGTAATATCTGATACTTTCAAAACATCAATTTGCTTATGAAGTTGTTTAATTAACTGCTCTACTTGCTGTTCATTTTCAACGTGTACAACAATCGTCATCCGCGATATGTCCGATGATTCCGTATGACCTACTGAAATACTTTCAATATTAAAATGTCTTCGTGTCATAACACCTGTAATTCGGTTTAACACACCACTTTGATTTCGAACTGTTGCTGTAACAATTCTCTTCACCTTTTTTCCACTCCCTCCATTTGGTGAACACCTTTCCCTGGCGCAACCATCGGCATTACCTTTTCTGATTGAAGTACACGGCAATCAATTACAACTGGCTCTTGTAATTGAATTGCATGCTGCAATTGTTTCTTTGCAAGAAGTGGATCATCTATGCGAACCCCTTTTATGCCATACGCATTCGCAAGAGCAACGAAATCTGGTTGACACGATAGTAAAGAGTTCGAATATCTTTTGTTATAAAATTCATCTTGCCATTGTCTTACCATTCCTAAAGCTTCATTATTTAAAATAAATACTTTAACAGGTAAAGAGTGTTCTTTTAACACACTTAATTCTTGCAGAGTCATTTGAAATCCAGCGTCACCAACAATTGCAATAACTAATTCATCAGGCTTTGCAATTTGGGCACCAATTGCTGCTGGAAATCCGAAGCCCATCGTTCCTAGTCCTCCTGAAGTTACCCATTTATCTGGAGTTTTCAGCGGATAATATTGGGCTGCCCACATTTGATGTTGCCCCACATCTGTTGTTACAATCGCTTCTCCCTTCGTAATTTCATATAACATATCAATTGCATATTGAGGCTTAATACTTTCAGAATTTCGTTTATAAGAGAATGGATACTTTTCTTTTCTATTCTTTAATAAAGAGATCCACTCATGATGATTTTCTTTCCTTCCTTCTGGTTGAAGTAATACTTGGAGCGCTTGCTTAGCACTTGCAACAATAGGAATTTCAGTCGGTACATTTTTCCCGATTTCTGCTGGATCAATATCGATATGCGCGACAGTCGCCTCTTTCGCAAAATAAGCTAAATTTCCAGTAAGACGATCATCGAATCTAGCGCCTATATTAATGAGTAAGTCACATTCATATAACGCCATATTAGCTGTGTAAGAACCATGCATTCCTCCCATCCCTAGAAATAGTTCATCATCTGGTGGAAACCCACCAAGACCAAGTAATGTATGCACAACAGGAATTTCATATTTACGAGCAAAACTTGTTAATTCCTTTGAAGCTTTCGCATGCAATACACCTGCTCCAGCTAAAATTAATGGCTTGTTTGCAATCTGAATTGCTTGTAATAATTTGTTTATTTGCAGTAGATTCGGTTCATAATTAGGGTTGTATCCTGGTAAATCCATTTGCACATCACTACATCGTTCGCCTTGCTCTACTACCATATCTTTCGGAAGGTCAATAACGACTGGGCCTGGTCTTCCTGTTCTAGCAATATGAAATGCCTCTTTAATAATTCGAGGTAAATCTGAAGCCTTTCGCACTTGATAGTTATGTTTTGTCACTGGCATCGTAAGCCCCATAATATCCGCTTCTTGGAAAGCATCGCTTCCAATTAACGTTGTTGCTACTTGCCCTGTAAATACAACAAGTGGCAATGAATCAATCATCGCATCTGCTAGACCAGTAATCACATTTGTAGCACCTGGTCCACTCGTTGCAATGACAACCCCTGGATTGCCAGTAATTCTGGCATACCCTTCAGCAGCGTGAATAGCACCTTGTTCATGCCTTGTTAAAATATGCGGAATTTCACAGTCATAGAGTGCATCATAAAGAGGTAAAACAGCACCACCAGGATAACCGAAAATCACTTCTACTCCTTCCTTTTCTAGCGCTTCTAACAATAGCTGTGCACCAGTTGCCAGTTTCTCTTCCGTTTTTGAAGACATTGTTCTTATAAGCCCCCTTTTAAAAACTTTTATCAATAAAAAAAATCCTACGTCCACACTCCAGCTATGTGCTGAAGGGACGAAAGATTTCGCGGTACCACCCTTCTTTGCAAGAATACTCTTGCCTCAGTGACCCATAAAATGAGTCTAGCTAATAACGGAGCTACCGTCTAAGCCTAGACAAATGCTTCAGCTTAGCACTCAAGGGCGATGTTCGTCGACGTGAACCATCGGTTTCCAGCAACCACCGACTCTCTGTGAGGCTTCACAATCAACTACTCCTCCCTATCAACGCTTTCTTATGTTATAAAAAGTTGTTATCCAACTTTATTTTCTTCGTAAATTTTCTCTCCATCTTCTATAACTAACTTTCGGAATTCTTCTAATAAACGATTCGTATGTGGACCCGTTTGCCCTAAACCAATCGTTCTACCATCTACTGTCGTAACAGCAATTACTTCCGCTGCTGTTCCTGTTAAAAATACTTCATCAGCTACATATACGTCATGTCTTGTAAATAACTCTTCTCTAACGTCATATCCAAGTTTTTCACCAATTTCTAAAATAGCATTTCGTGTAATGCCTTCTAACGCTCCAGCAGAACTTGGTGGTGTAATTAATTTATTTCCTTTTACAATAAATACGTTATCCCCTGAGCCTTCAGCTACGTATCCTTGATCATTTAACATAAGCGCTTCTTGTACTCCAGCCAATTTCGCTTCGATGCGAACTAAAATATTGTTTAAGTAATTTAAAGATTTTACTTGAGGCGACAATACATCTGGACGGTTTCGGCGCGTTGCAACTGTTACAACTGGAATCCCTTTTTCATAATATTCTTGTGGGAATAAAGATAGTTGCTCTGCAATTACTACTACATTCGGTTTTTTACAAGAATCAGGATCTAACCCAAGATTTCCTGCTCCTCTCGATACAACTAGGCGAATGTATCCATTAGATAATTTATTTTGTCGAATCGTCTCAACAACAATATTCGTTACTTCATCTAAAGAATATGGAATTTCTAACATGATGGATTTTGCTGATTCATATAACCGGACAAGATGCTCTCTCAAACGGAAAACATTACCGCTATAAACTCTAATTCCTTCAAATACTCCATCTCCATATAAATAACCATGATCATATACTGATACTTTTGCCTCGTCTTTTGGAACAAATTCTCCATTTAAGAAAATCCATTGCTCGTTCACTGGAAAGCGCCTCCTATGTTCTATGAATTTTTTATTGTTTCCTAGTTTACTCTCCTTTCTAAATAAATCAAGTGAATTTTTAGAAAATTTATAATTTTTATTCGTACGTACATCTTTAATTGTATTGATTTAACAACATTGTTAACGTTTACAAAAAGTCAAAAAAATTTTTTCGTCAATTTCCATTAAAAAAATATTTGTTTAAAAGAAGGATTTTCGTCAATTGATACGAATCTATTGTATTCAATAAACGGACGTCCGTTTTTATAAATTCGGGAATATATAACGACTTTTGCTGAAAAAGGGGGAAAATAATAAAAATAACGCTGTCTAAAAATAACATTCATATTTTTCATTTCGGAATCATAATCCTATTTTTAAAAAACAATTTGTCAAAATGAAGGAGGAAATCAATATGGCGTGTGTACAAATTAAAGGAACGAGACAAGAGGTAGTAGAGATGCTTCAACTATTTGATCTAATGGATACGAAAGGTTTTTGTAAATTTGATAATTATGTAGAGGTAGAACCAAATAATAAAGAATATAACAATTTCATTGCTTCAATCGACATTCATTCAAATACTTCTTCCGCCCAAGATACTCTAAACGATCAATTCGTAAGTCAAATGCTTACTGGTGTATATAACGACTAAATAAAGTCGTACTTTAATCAGACTACCCGTAAATAACAGATAAATATACGCTTCCTACCGTCTTTATATAAATATATACGATGAACTTGAGCATACTAACAACTAGATGGTAGGAGGTGAGAATTATGGCTAAAATTGGTGTTGAAAATTCGTTAACAGATGTCCAACAAGCTCTTCAGCAACAGGGGCATGAAGTCATTACAATTAACTCGGAACATGACGCACAAGGATGCGACTGTTGCGTTGTAACTGGGCAAGATTCTAATATGATGGGTATTGCAGATACATCAATAAAAGGATCGGTAATTAACGCCCACGGTTTAACAACAGATGAAATTTGCCAGCAAGTTGAGAGCCGCATTTAAATTCAATACAAAAAAGAAAGAGGACTCCTTTTGAAAAGGAGTCCTCTTTTTTATATTCACCTAACGGGAAAGTAACATATACTGGATGAAAGCCCTACCTCTCTCTCATCATTACGGTTCCACTGACCGCTCCTTGATTCACTAGTATACCTATAAAGCCTATAATTATAATTTATAGGGTTTGTTCACAAAAGTTGTTGGTAAAACTACCCGATCTTTCGCAAACTTTTCGTATTATATTTATAAGATTTATTTACTTTACACTAGCTGTAACCGAGACACGAATTAAAATTTTAACACCGATACAATAACTTGTCAACATTTTTCACAAATTAAAAACAGACAGTAACGGTTTGTCTGTTTTAGAATGGAGCTTTTTCTTTTATTACATATACAACAAAGCCGCTTACTAACATACATAAGCCAACCACTAAGTTTTTGATATTAATCATAAATTCCTCTCCCTTATTCCACACATCATATATATTTACAGTTCAATTATTCCGATCATCCTAAAGCGCACTTTTTCTAATATATCATAATTCCTAAAAAATGCAAGTTCACCTTTAGCGACCATTTACAAATTTATCTACAGTGCTTGGTACGGTATTTAAAGCTTTTTCAATTAAATGTGTACTACTATTGAGATGCAATACTTGCACACCGTTAGAACCAACTACTAAAAAAGCAACTGGGCTAATAGAAACCCCAGCCCCGCTTCCGCCTCCAAACGGATGAGCTTGCTTTTTCTCTTTATGCTGCCCTTGTCCGTTATTATGTTTTTCGGAAATAAAATCACCTTTAAAGTCACTTCCACCGGCACCAAAACCAAAAGCCACTTGAGATACTGTTAATACTACATTTCCATCAGCTGTTGAAACTGGACTTCCAACAATCGTATTTACATCTACCATCTCTTTTAAATTTGTCATTGCTGTTTTCATTAAATTTTCAATTGGATGTTCCATTATGTATTGCACCCTTTCCTCATTATTCTTTTTTATACTTTCCAAAATAGAGGAAGTCATACTAACTTTTCCTATTTCAAAAAAACAATCTTCACCTTTTAAATGGATATTACTCCCTGTACATACTCGGATAAAAAGGAAAAAGAGATACATACTACTATTGAACCTTGTTATGAAAGGAGTCATGACTTTGACTGAGAAATTTGATGAGTATAAAAAAAGAGATAGAATAGATAGTGATTATAGTGACTATAAAGAAGAATATGCAGCTGAGGTTGCACCACAGCGCATTGATTATGATTACGATGAGAAGGAACATAAAGATGATGTAAGATCGTCTGCTGCTGGATCAACGGCTGGCTTTATCGCTCTTGCCTTATCTATCTTATCACTTTTCACCTTCCCAACATTATTCGGTCTTGTTTCTGTACTACTAGGTATTTACGCTTATAACCGCGGAGCTACTGTAACTGGTGGTATCGCTGCGATTGTCGGTGGAATTGCAGCACTCATTGCAATTTTATTCCGAGTAGCGCTTATCGGCTTATTGTTCTCCCTCTTTTAAAAAGAAAAAGGTATCTCGCTTATGCGAGATACCTTATCCTGTAAATACATCTTCTGACGGATATTTAATTTTTTGTTTTGCTGGTCGCGCTAAAGAAAATACAAGTGTTAACGGTCCGATTAATCCACAAAACATAACAAACATAATCATACATTTTCCAAACGCTGATAACTTTGCAGTAATTCCCATCGTTAATCCTACTGTTCCAAACGCTGAAATTGTTTCAAATAGTAACTGAATAAAACTGAAGTCTTCTGTAAGCATTAACATAAATACTGCTGCAAAAATAAGGATTTGACTAGCAACGGCAATTGCTAATGCTCTCGTTACTGTCGACATTTTAATTGTGCGCTGAAATAATACGATTTCCTCTTTCTTTCTAAAGAAAGAAAGAACAGATGTAACTAAAATAACAAACGTTGTTAATTTAATCCCTCCACCTGTTGATACACTTCCTGCACCAATAAACATTAAAACCATCGTAAATAATATAGATGATTCTTCCATTCCCCCGTAGTCAACTGTATTAAATCCAGCCGTACGAGGAGTAATCCCTTGGAAAAAAGAAGCCCATAACTTTTCATTTAACGGTAAATTCCCTAACGTCTTCACATTATTATATTCCAATACAAAAATCACAATCATCGCTATCACATTTAGCGCTACCGTTCCAATAATCATGATTTTGGAATGAAGCGATAGTTTTCGAAAACTCCGGCTATACCATATATCAATTAGTACGGTAAATCCGAGACCGCCTATTACGATTAAAGAGCAAATCCCAATATTAATAATCGGATCGCCTACATACCTTGTTAAATTATCCGGCCATAGAGCAAATCCAGCATTATTATAAGATGCGATTACGTGAAAAATACTATAGTATACACCTTTTCCAAAGCCAAACTCTGGAATAAAACGAAATGATAAAAAGATGACTCCAATAAACTCAATACAAATTGAAAATATAAAGACACGTTTTACTAATTTTACGAGACCACCTATATTTGTCTGATTAAATGCCTCTCCAATTAATAAGCGATGACGTAATCCGATTTTTTTACCTAATACCCAAACAATTAAAATGGCAATTGTCATAAGACCTAAACCGCCCGTTTGAATTAAAAACATAATTACAATTTCGCCAAACATCGTAAACGTACTTGCAGTATCTACTACTCCCAACCCCGTTACAGTTGCTGCTGATGTTGCCGTAAAGAAAGCATCTACCCAACTAATATGTACTTTCGTTGCGAATGGTAACTTTAATAACAAACCACCAACCACAATTAAGCAGAAAAAACCTAATGCTAATATTTGTGGTGGATTTAATCGTATAATACGATTATACAGCCTTTGTCTTTTTGTTACTTCCATATTCACTAGCTCCCTTTTTCCCCTCATAACTAAAGGCTTATAAAAAACCTTAAATAGCAGGATAAACCTTATATTCTTATAATATAGTTGAGCATAATCCTTTTTTTCATAGTTTTCAACTTTTATTTATACTCGAACTTCACTTCATTTATGAAAAGACTCTTTCTATTATAAGTACCCTTACTCTATAACTCTCACAACAATCATTTTATATGTATCATTGCTTAAATCCTCATACCTTTCACTCTATGTTCACATAGGGGTCACATCTATCTTTTATAGTATATGTATCGGAGCTGTTCCTCCCTAATTTATAAGACATTCCCCAGTGTCTTGAACAGCTTTCCATCCCTAATTAAATTGACATAAATTGTCCCCTTCCTTAGGCCATCATATGTGATGGTCTTATTTTTTGTCTTTCTATCTTCTATTTAAAACTCCCTCTCTCTTTCACTCTATGTTCACACCCCGGTCACATCTATCTTTTATAGTATATGTATCGAAGTTGTTCCTCCCTAATTTATAAGACATTCCCCAGTGTCTTGAACAACTTCCATCCCTAATTAAATTGACATAAATTGTCCCCTTCCTTAGGCCATCATATGTGATGGTCTTATTTTTTGTCTTTCTATCTTCTATTTAAAACTCCCTCTCTCTTTCACTCTATGTTCACACCCCGGTCACATCTATCTTTTATAGTATATGTATCGAAGTTGTTCCTCCCTAATTTATAAGACATTCCCCAGTGTCTTGAACAACTTCCATCCCTAATTAAATTGACATAAATTGTCCCCTTCCCTAGACCATCCTATGTGATGGTCTATTTTGTTTTCTAAATAGTTTATTTAGCTTTTTCTGCTTACTTTAGTAAAAGCAATCTATATTTAAATAGATACTTTTTGTACTAAATATTCAGAAAATATTGTCAAAATAGGTAGTTTTTCGGTACAATTAATGTAGAAAGCTATTTTACAAAAAATAAGGGGGGATTTTATTGAAACAAACAAAAGCAATCTTAATTGCATTATTTCTCGGTTTAGTTGTCGGACTCACTTTAAATTTAGCTGCACCATCCATTTTTGAACCATTAAATCAATATGTGTTCAATCCACTTGGTCAATTGTTTATTCGCCTCATTAAAATGCTAGTTGTCCCTGTTGTATTCATTTCTATCGTACTTGGAGCTGCTGGTCTTGGAGATCCGAAGCAACTTGGAAGAATTGGTTTAAAATCAATTTCATTCTTTCTTGTAACTACAGCCGTTGCCATCTCTATTGCAGTTACATTTGCACTGATTATACAACCAGGATCTGGTGGTAATTTTAAAACCGAAGGGCTTAAATATGAAGGTGCAAAAACCGAAACATCTTTCGTCGATACATTGCTAAATATCGTACCAGATAATCCAGCAAAAGCGATGGCTGATGGAAACATGTTACAAATTATTGCCTTTGCCGTATTAATTGGACTTGGTATAGCTATTTTAGGAAAACGTGTCCAAGGTATTCATTCATTACTTGAACAGGGCAACGAATTAATGATGTATCTCGTTAATCTCGTTATGAAATTAGCTCCAATCGGAACATTTGGGTTGCTTGCTTCATCCGTCGGTAAAATGGGTCTTGCAGGCGTCGCTGCGATGTTCAAGTATATGATTGTCGTTATGCTAGTACTTATTATTCACGGTGTCTTCGTATATGGTGGCTTATTAAAAGTATTGGCAAAAGAAAGCATTGTCCGTTTCTTTAAACATTTCGGACCAGTAATGGCGATTGGATTTAGTACATCTAGCTCTAATGCATCTCTTCCATTTGCAATGAAAACCGCACAAGAGAAGCTTGGTGTTCCAAAAGCAATTAGCTCTTTTGTACAACCACTAGGTGCAACAATTAATATGGATGGTACTGCCATTATGCAAGGTGTAGCAACTGTATTTATCGCTCAAGTATACGGCGTTGAACTTACTATTTCCCAACTAGCTGTAGTCGTATTAACTGCTGTACTAGCTAGTATCGGCACTGCTGGTGTACCAGGTGTTGGGCTTGTAATGCTGACGATGGTTTTAAATCAAGTAAATCTACCAGTAGAAGGTATTGCCTTAATTATCGGTATTGACCGCATTCTAGATATGTCAAGAACAGCTGTAAATATTTCTGGTGATGCAATTTGCGCAATGATTGTCGCAAAATCAGAAGAAAAATATAATACAGATCAATCTGCCGCATCTTAAATCAAAAAAGGAGTGAAATGATTCACTCCTTTTTTGATTTACTTCCCTTTTTCGAACGATATTCTTTTCCTTTATTATCGTTACCAGTTTCAAATTCTGCACTAAACTCTTGTTGAAATTGCCCTGATTTCGGTGAGCCTTGATTTCCGCTCCCTTTACTACCATTTCGATTTGTCATATTTCTGCCCCCTTCCTTTATTAGTAGTATGTTACATATTTTCTTTTTTATAATCTTTTACATACGAAAAAAGACCTTCCTCATATAAGGAAAGTCTTTTTTTTCAAAGTGTAAGCGTTTTCTTGCTTATAATGACTTAAATAAGTTTTTTCGAAATAGATATCATTATATTCATTTCTTCTTCTGAGAGCGTAGAAAATCTTTCTTGTAAATATTGTTTTTTCGCATCTTCCATTTTCGCAACTAAATCTTTTCCTTGTTCAGTAATCTCCAAATATACAACTCGGCGATCTGACGTAGAACGTGAACGAGTTACAAAACCTTTATTAATTAATTTTTCTGTAACAGCTGTAATATGACTATTCGACACATTTAACTCATTCGCCACACGTGATACCATTTCTTTATTCGTACGATTCAATATTCTAAGGACGATGAACTCATTCCACGGTATGTAACCACCAAATATTTTTCCAATATCATTACGCAACGTGCGGAACATAGCAAAAACATTTGTCGATAGTTCTTCCATTAATTGCTCTCGATTTTGAGACAACTTTGACAGCCCCTTTTATTTCATTTAGTTAAATAAAAACCTTATTAATAATTCTACATGAAATCTTACTTTTTGTCACCTTATTTTCCCATAATTCGTAGTTTTTTAATAGATATTTCATGATAAAATGAAGTTAAATTTCCAAAAAAAGGAGTTGGGATAGTGGGTGAAGAAGACAAATTTTCGAATTTTAATCTAAAAGATAAAACTTTGATCATTGGTTTTGTTATTCTGTTCCTCATTGTAATTTTTGCATTTATATTTTTTATATATGTAGGAATCTTTCATATTACTGGTGTAGAGTATCGATCGCGCACTGCCTTACTTCTATTTTTTTTATTAATTACTTTCTTAGACGGTATTATATTTTTCATCTTCGTTTTCTTCAAGGCACTGCTATATCCAATGACACAAAACATGCCAAATTGGCTTTCTATTACTCTTTTTGCAATCATTGAAATTACGCTAGATTGGTTCGTCATTCATACCGCTGACGATTGGATAGAGAGCGTGCAACTATCCAACATAGCTGAATTATGTGTCGTACTATTCTTTTTCCTATTAAGTAAATTATTAAGTGACAAGAAAGAGTAAGAATACAAGCTTTTCTATATAAAAATTGGTACAATGAAAACAAATCATACTAAAGAGGTGTTACTTATGAACTTACAAAAATGGGCTGATAAAGGTATGTCCTTTGATACATATGTGAATGAAATGAAAGTAAATCAATACGAGCTACTGCACATTTACAATAACTTTTTAATTCCAAATGAATTACTTCCTGTATTAGAAGAACGTCAAAATGATGGCTGGCGTGTTATTGTATTAACAGCTGATTGGTGTGGCGATGCTCTTTTATGCGTACCTGTTATGAAACGAATTTCTGAAGTTGCAAATATTGATATGTCATTATTAATTCGCGATGAAAACTTAGAATTAATGGATCAATATTTAACAAACGGAACAGCACGTGCGATTCCAATCTTTATTTTCATTGATAAAGATGGAAACGAACAAGCCGTTTGGGGACCACGTGCTCCAAAAGTACAAGAGTTAGTAACTTCAATGCGCGCTACATTGCCTGAAAAAGAAGATCCAACATTCGAAGAGAAACAAAAAGAAATGTACGCTAATTTCCGTGCCACATTAGCTGATGACACTTCTCTTTGGGAACATGTAATGGAAAGCATGATGGAAAAAGTAGTAAAATAAAAAAACTGCCGAACTCGGCAGTTTTTTTATTACATAATGAAGAAATAGAATACCGCAGCTAAAATGAAACGGTAGTAAGCGAACGGTGTTAGTTTTACACGAGATAGTAATTTTAAGAATGAAACAATTGCAAGCATTGCAACGACGAACGCCGTAATAAATCCCGTTGCAAATAGCGGTATATCAGCCGCACTTAATATATCCCAGCTTTTAATTAAATCTAAGCCACTTGCAGCTACCATCATTGGTACTGCTAAAATGAATGTATATTCAGCTGCCGCTGTATGTGACACGCGAGCTAATAAACCACCACTTATTGTAGAACCAGAACGAGAAAATCCTGGCCAAAGTGCTAAACATTGGAACATTCCGATTGTAAATGCTTGCTTATATGTGATTTCATCTAATGTTCTTGCTGTACTTGGTTTCGAAAACTTCTCAGCAACAATCATTAAAATACCACCGGCTACTAAACTAATGACAACTGGTCCTGGACCAAATAAAACCTTTTTAATTGCACTATGGAATAATACACCTAATATGCCGGCAGGAATCATTCCGATAATAATATGTAATAAATTTAACGATGGTCCGTCTGTTACTTTCCCTATACCTACTAAAGACCATAGACGCTTCCAAAATATAACTACAACTGCTAAAATCGATCCCAATTGAATAACAACTTCGAAAACTTTCGCTCTCTCATCGTCAAATCCAAGTAAATGACCTGTTAAAATCATATGCCCTGTTGATGAAACTGGTAAAAACTCTGTTAAACCTTCAACAGCACCCATGATTATTCCAATTAACCAATCAGCCACGAGTAGTGCCTCCTTAATAACTAATAATATGTAATTTTTTCATACCTTACCATAATACCTTATCCCCTTTCAAAGTGCATCCTTTTTTATAGTCAAACCGTAGTTTTAATAAGCTTATTCCTTTTCTATTTTTTGATTAAATTGTATGATAGTAAGAGTTTTCTTTTTTACGTAGAAAGGGGATTTTATGAAAGAAACTAGTACATTCTCACAAAAATTAAAGCAATTTGTATTACTATTTTTCCCGATTTTTGTTACGCAAATGTCATTATTTGCAATGAGCTTTTTTGATACAACAATGTCAGGACATGCAAGCCCTATTGATTTAGCAGGGGTTGCTATCGGAACGAGTATATGGATTCCAGTTAGTACGGGATTAACAGGTATTTTGATGGCTACAACTCCAATTGTTGCGCAACTCGTTGGATCCAAGAAAAAAGAAGATGTTCCTCACGTTGTCATACAGGCAGTATATTTAGCCATTTTCGCTAGCCTCGTTGTTATCCTTATCGGTTTCTTTACTGTTACACCTATTTTAAATGGCATGCGATTAGAAGAACCGGTAGAACGTATTGCAGCACAATTTTTAAGTATTATTGCAATTGGAATTATCCCTTTATTTACTTACACAGTTTTACGCGGATTTATTGATGCATTAGGAAAAACTCGTACAACGATGATCATTACATTACTATCATTACCAATTAATGTAGTATTAAATTATGTATTAATTTTCGGTAACTTCGGTTTTCCAAAACTCGGTGGTGTCGGAGCAGCAATTGCTTCTGCAGCAACCTATTGGTGCATTTTAATTATTACCGTTATGATTATTCGTACGAAAGAGCCTTTTGCATCTTTCCATATTTTTAAACAGTTATATCACCCTTCTCTTTCTAGTTGGAAAGAATTCTTAAAACTTGGCGTCCCTATCGGATTTGCTATCTTTTTTGAAACGAGTATTTTCGCTGCAGTAACACTTATGATGAGTAATTTTAGTACGACAACAATCGCAGCTCATCAAGCAGCTATGAACTTCGCTTCCTTGCTATATATGACTCCTTTAAGTTTAGCAATGGCCATGACCATCTCTGTTGGATTTGAAGTTGGAGCGAAACGATATAATAATGCAAAACAATATGGATTTATCGGGATTGGCTTAGCACTTGCATTCGCCCTATTATATTCCATTCTTCTTTACTTCTTTGATGATGAAATTGCTTCTATTTATACGACAGATATACAAGTTCATCATTTAGCAAAAGAATTTCTTATATTTGCGATTTTATTTCAAATCTCAGATGCAATTGCAACTCCTGTACAAGGGGCACTACGTGGTTATAAAGATGTAAATGTCGCCTTAATTATGACATTAATCGCCTATTGGGTAATTGGTCTCCCTCTCGGTTACATATTAGCAACCTATACTGATTGGGCAGCAAAAGGATATTGGATCGGTCTTATTATCGGTCTAGCATTTGGAGCAACCTTCCTCCTTATCCGTCTCTTTCAAGTTCAGAGAAAATATACAACGCAAAACAGCCGCTCATAATATAGCGGTTGTTTTCTTTATGCATATTTTTTCTTGTAACGTATAACATAATGAAAAAGAAAGGTGGATACATATGGACGAAAAAGAAAAAAAGCAATCATTCGACGAAGAATTCGCCCCTGAAATTTCACCTGGATATCGGCAAGATGTACATAAACAACCTAAATATAAAAACACTTCGTTTTTAATGGGGATTACCATTTTTGCCGCTGTATTGCTTGTGCTTATCATTTTCGTTTATTTTTGATGGAAGGTGATTTATTATATGAAGAAACAAAATTCCAATCGTTCAAAAAGAATTGTGAAAACAGAAAAAGGGTATGCAGGTGATTCGGTTCTTACTCAGAAACAAGTCGAGCAAGGAAATTTATATATTGCTCAAAAAGAACTTGGTCAACAAAATGAAAATCTTTAAAATCCCTCAAAGAACTGGGGGATTTTTTATACCGCTATTTATGGTACTGGTTCATATTTCTCTTTATTGTACGTACTGTTTTTGTTCTAATACCTTAAATGTATGATTAACCTTTACAATTTTCATTTCATAATTCAATTTCATTTCGCTTCTCTTACCATTTTCAGTACCCGCCACGTACGCTACAGTTTGATAGAGAAAACTTCCATCCGTCACTTCACGTATCTCCTCGTTTATAAATTTATACTCTAAATCCTGAAAACGATTTGGATAATAATTTTTCATTAATTGTTCATACCCTCTATTTACAAATAGTTCTTCACCTTTTCGTTTCACATCTTCTTTATTAGTAAACTCAAAAACTGATAGTTGCTCGGTCACAAAATGTTCTCCTACCTTTTTCATTTCATTATGAGTTAAAGTTTCTATACCTTTGTTTTTTAATTCCTTATTTAATCCGTACTGATCAATCGGTTTATAGCCCGCAAAAACCTCTTCTTTATATGACCAAAACAATCCAAAAGCGATACATAGAGAAGTGATTAATAGTCTTTTCTTTATAACACTCCCGCCCCTCTTCATAATGATAATTATATTTTAACATATAGAAAGAAAATTCTGATATCATAAAGTGGAATAACTTAGAAACGAGGAACAATTATGGACTCTTACAAACAATATATAAAAGAAGCTTTGCCTAATCTTTCTATACATTCCTATAAACAAAATGAAGAAGGATGGGATAATGTAGCGATTATAGTAAATGATGAGCTACTGTTTCGTTTCCCGCGAAAACAGGAATATGCAATGCGAATTCCGTTAGAAAAAGAACTGTGCACAATTCTCACTCAATCACTACAAGAAATCGAAGTTCCACAATATCACCTAATTTATACAAATGAATCTGATGAGGTTCCTCTTTGTAGCTACTATACTCTCATTCATGGTGAACCGTTAAAAACAGAAATAGTTGCGAACTTAGATGAAAAAGAACGAAAAATAATTATTACACAATTAGCTACTTTCCTTGCGGCTCTACATAGCATTCCTCTAAAAAGTGTTACAGCGTTAGGGTTCCCTACCGAAAAAACACTTACCTACTGGAAAGAGCTACAAACTAAATTAAATGAGTATGTTACTAACAGTCTAACTTCGTTCCAGAAATCAACCTTAAACCGTTTATTCGAGAATTTCTTTGCCTGTCTAGCTACATCCAAATTTCAAAATACAATCATTCACGCTGATTTTACACATCATCACATTTTATTTGATAAACAAAATAAAACCATTTCAGGAATCATTGATTTTGGTGATGCTCAAATTGGAGATCCTGCCTTTGACTTTGCTGGGCTATATGATGATTTCGGACATGAATTTACTACATCAGTATATGAACAATACTGTACACTTACTTCACACCATGATCCATTACTCATTCACCGCATCACGAGTTTTTATCAATACAGTCCTTTACTACATAATATAATTTATAACTTTGAAACAAAGAATGAACTTGAATTTCTAGCAAGTATAGAACAACTGAAAGTAATACTACAGGGATGAGATTACATTCTCTCCCTATATTCCCTCTCCTCATACATCATTAACTTTTTATCCATTTCAATAATGACTTTATATAGTTGAAATGCTTGTAAAATTTGCAGTTGAATTCCAAAAGGGGCATTCTGTTCTTTTAACCATTGAAATACTTTCGTTTCATCTTTCATTGATTATTCCTCCCTTTATTAAAATCTGCTACAAATATACGATACATGATGAAAAGCTTTTCATGTCAACAACAAAAAAGGATGCAAATTTGCATCCTTTAATGTACGATATTTTTCTTCTGTTTCGCTTCTTTCTTTACTTCTTCCCCTTGGCATTCACTACGAAATGCACAACTTATACACTCAGAACGAAAATGACGCTCTGTATAATGCTCAGGTTGCTGTAACATTTCTTTCATTCTAGATAAATGAGCCATTCCAGTTATAATATCTTCCTGTTTCGGAGTGTAGTCATACTTAGTTCCTTCTATTAAATTAATAACTTCAATTTTCCCTGGAAGAATGCCGAAAGCTTTATAACTAAATACTGTCATTAGCTTTTGACAAAGAGCAAGCATTTCCTCATCCGCATCGACAACATACTTTTTAATTACAAACGACTCAGTACTCCACTCACCAACTTCTAATGTCAATGACATGTGGACACCTAACTCTTCCATATATGTTTGAAATTTTTCATATAAAAATAACGGTGGTGTCTGACTATCATCTCTTTCAACAAACTGTAATAAGTGATCCGTTAGCTTCGCTAACACAATGTAATACTCCATCTTCGAAGCAAACATATTAACCCTTACTTTTTTCCAATACTTTTCTATTAATATTAAAAGTACAATTTTCGTTTGTTGGCCTGCCGGTAATGTGTAATATTCGTTAATAATTCGATTCACAATCATTTGTGCGATTTGTTGCCATTCAAACGAAGAAGGTTCTCTTCTTTTGATATGACGAAAATAAAATTTATGTGGACAACGCATAAAATCATACAAATGATAATCTGTCATCGTTTTAATTGCGATTTTCTCATGCACTTGCTCTTCATCTCCCTTCTGCCATTAAGAAAGGTGTTTTACAAATTCAGCTCCAAACTGTAAACATTTTTCTACATCTTCATCTTCTGGCGTTAATTCTACTTTTAATCCTTCTAACACAACTTCTGCCCCGCGTTCTTTTAGCTTTTCTATTAAAATGTCAACTGCCACGCCATATTTTGGATAAGCCGAATCACATGATCCGAATACTGCCGCTTTTTTCCCAGTTAAATCAATAGAATCCATTGCGTCATAAAAATCTAAGAAATCATCCGGAAGGTCACCATCTCCCCAAGTGTATGCACCTAAAATAATTCCATCATACTGTTCTAATATAGAAGCTTCTGGTGAATCCATAATATCAATCACTTCAATTTCATTTTCAGTTTCACGAATCACGCCGGCAATATGATCAGCCATTTCCTCTGTATTTCCACTCATACTTGCAAAAATCATTACTAACTTACTCAACTGAACCTCTCCCCTTACTTTGTATCTCTTTTTCTGTTTGAATGCTCTTCTTCTCATCTACATATTCAGAACGAATTACATTTCGTTGCCATTCCATATGCTGATCAACTTCTTTAGTTTTATCTTTTAATCCCCTCCGTAGAAGGTGAAATTTTTTTCTCATTAACATGTCGCATCCATCCTATTGATAATAATTATCAATTTCAACTATTTTTAGATTAATTGATATTGATTATCACTGTCAACAACTTTTTTTTAAAAATGATTAAAATGTACAAGCTTGTCCGTTAGCTATTCATATACTATAAATGAGCATAGTTCTTTCTCAGCCCTCTCTGACGGAAAGAAATAAAAGCAACTGCGATAGAGCGCAGTTGCCTTTTTTTATCCCACTTTAATGGGCAGTAAAACCCCCACTGATTAAAGTTGCACTTTATACTTTTCTATGATTTCAATAATCTCATTGTTGTTTCTAAAAATAATTCCACTCCATAAATGAGAGTTGATTCATCTACATCAAATTTTGGATGATGATGCGGGTAGCAAGTATCTATCTTTTTATTACCAGTCCCTAATTTAATAAAACAACCAGGTGCTTTTCTTAAATATGCCGAAAAATCTTCTCCTCCCATAGAAGGTTCAAGCTTCACAACACGCTCATTTCCAAACAAATGTAGTGCACTTTCTTCTACTACTTTCGTAATATATTCATCATTAATAACCGGATTATATCCATATCGATACGAATATGTATACGACCCTCCATGTGCTTCTGTAATTCCTTTCACGATTTTCTCAATTTTCTCTTCTGCTTCCAACCTTAATGCTTGATTAAATGAACGAACAGTGCCCATTAAAGTTGCTGCACTAGGAATAATATTATCAGCCATTCCCCCATGAAACTGCGTAACTGAAATGACTCTTTGCATGAAAGCACTTGTATTTCTTGATACAATATGTTGTAGATTTGTAATAATCTGCGCTCCGATAGCAATAGGATCTATCGTTTCCTCCGGCCTCGCCGCATGTCCCCCTTTCCCTTGAATTTCAACTGTAAATACGTCTGGTGCCGCCATCATCGGCCCATACGCAATTCCTATCTTTCCGCTCTCAAGTCCTGACATAACATGTAAACCTATTACATAATCAACACCGTCCATTACACCTGCCTCAACCATTTCTTGTCCCCCGCCGGGATATACCTCTTCTGCGTGCTGAAAAAATAGACGAATCTCCCCTGCAAAATCTTCCTTTATATTTGACAGTACTTCTGCTGTCCCCAACAAAATAGCTGCGTGAGCATCATGTCCACATGCATGCATCATTCCTTTATTCACAGACGTATAAGATTTACTCGTCTCCTCTTGAATTGGCAGAGCATCTATATCAGCTCGAATCGCAACTACTTTCCCTTGTTCCGTTCCTCTTTTAATTGCTAGTACACTATACTTCGTCGGTCTCGTTACTTCAAAAGAAGAAAATGTGCATAATGTATCATATATAAATTGTGAAGTTTCTTTCTCATGAAACGATAATTCCGGATACTTATGAAAATGTCTTCTCCATTTCACGATATTTTCTTCCGCAATTAAACTCTTCCACACTCTATTCATGATAATTTCCTCCTTTTCAAAAGAGATAGAAATTGTAAACTTTACTCTGTCTCGAGTGATTAATAAAAACAAATACTCTATTTTTTCGCATTCTTATAGTCCACTTTTATGTATTCACACAATCCACTTCCTATTTACATATCAAATCCATTACAAATTGATGCTGAATGTAATATAATTGCTAAGTTAGGGATTTTCTTTTTTAGTATTTAGTGCTAATATCAGAAAAGAGCCTTTTGACTTATTTTTACCTAAAATGTGGAATTTTGTTTTTTTCACAATAATGTAGGACATGATACCTACAAAGAGCTATTATTTCATTAAGAGAGGGAAAGACATGGAAAGATTAAAAGAGATATGGTCTCGACCACTCACACAATGGGTTGCAAAGACGGTTTATTACCTTGCAATTTTATTTGCATTACTTTGGTTGTATGGATTCCATGATACAAACACAAGTACATTTATTTACAATGAATTCTAGGGTGGGAACGTTATGAAGTTATTAGAACAAATTGAAAAGTGGGCTATTGAAACGCCTGATCAAACTGCTTTTGTTTGGCGAGATGCGAAAATTACGTACAAACAATTAAAGGAAGATTCTGATGCGTTAGCACATTGGATTTCTTCTGAGTATCCAGATGATCGTTCACCAATTATGGTGTATGGCCATATGCAACCTGAAATGATTATTAACTTTTTAGGATGTGTAAAAGCTGGACATGCTTATATTCCTGTAGATTTATCTATCCCAGCTGATCGTGTACAACGTATCGCTGAAAATTCTGGTGCGAAACTACTTTTATCAGGAACTGAAGTAACTGTAACTGATTTACCAGTTCGCATTGTAAGTGAGGACAACTTAAAAGATATTTTCTTTACTCATAAAGGGAAAACTCCAAATCCTGAACATGCGGTAAAAGGTGATGAAAACTTCTACATTATTTACACATCAGGAAGCACAGGTAATCCGAAAGGGGTTCAGATTACTTATAACTGCCTTGTAAGTTTTACAAAATGGGCTGTAGAAGATTTCAACTTACAAACGGGGCAAGTATTCTTAAACCAAGCACCTTTCTCATTTGATTTATCTGTCATGGATATTTACCCATCATTAGTAACAGGGTACACTTTGGGCAATTGATAAAGATATGATTGCACGTCCAAAAGACTTGTTTGCTTCTTTAGAGCAATCGGATATACAAGTATGGACTTCCACACCATCTTTCGCAGAAATGTGTTTAATGGAAGCATCTTTCTCTGAGAGTATGCTACCAAACATGAAAACATTCTTATTCTGCGGTGAAGTGTTACCAAATGAAGTAGCTAGAAAATTAATTGAGCGTTTCCCGAAAGCAACAATTATGAATACGTACGGTCCAACTGAAGCTACTGTCGCTGTAACAGGTATTCACGTTACAGAAGAAGTGCTTGATCAATACAAATCACTTCCAGTTGGCTACTGTAAATCAGACTGCCGCCTTCTTATTATGAAAGAAGATGGTACGATTGCGCCTGATGGTGAAAAAGGTGAAATCGTAATTGTTGGTCCAAGCGTAAGCGTTGGATATTTAGGAAGCCCTGAATTAACAGAAAAAGCATTTACTATGATTGACGGTGAGCGCGCCTATAAAACAGGCGATGCTGGCTATGTTGAAAATGGTCTTCTATTCTATAATGGTCGTCTTGATTTCCAAATTAAGCTGCATGGTTATCGAATGGAATTAGAAGAAATTGAGCATCACCTTCGTGCGTGTTCTTACGTAGAAGGAGCAGTTATCGTTCCAATTAAAAAAGGTGAGAAATACGATTATTTATTAGCGGTTGTTGTTCCTGGAGAACATTCATTTGAAAAAGAATTCAAATTAACATCTGCAATCAAAAAAGAACTCAATGAGCGATTACCAAACTACATGATTCCACGTAAATTCATGTATCAATCTTCTATTCCAATGACACCAAATGGAAAGGTAGATCGCAAAAAATTATTGAGTGAGGTTACAGCATGACCGCATATGGATCATTTTATTTTTTCGCTATAGTGGGCATTTTATTAATACCTACTATCATAGCTGGATTAAAAGGTAAAATGTTGCGTAAATATAATGCCGTTTTAACATTAGTCATGCTTGCTATTATCTTCTCAGATAAACCGAAGCAAGCGATTATGTTAGCCGCATTTATTATTTGGCAATATACCCTAATTAAAGGCTATTTACTTTTAAGAAAACAAAATAATAGTACATTCACGTTTTGTATAGCTGTTATTTTATCAATTTTGCCACTTATTTTGGCAAAAATCGCACCATTTGCACCTGACCTAAAGTTTATTGTATTTTTAGGTATGTCTTATGTAACATTTAGGGCAGTACAAATGGTATTTGAAGTTCGTGATGGTTTAATTAAAGAACTATCCTTCTTTAATTTTTGGGAATTCGTTTTATTCTTCCCAGCAATTTCAACAGGACCTATCGATCGTTACCGTAGATTCCAAAAAGATATTCAAAAGCCACCTAGTGCAGAAGAATATCAAAATTTACTATATACTGGATTAAACCGTATTTTCCAAGGTTTCTTGTATAAATTTATTATCGCTTACTTAATAAAGCAATATTTTATGGATCCGGCATTTGCACAGCAAGATACAATCCTATCCAATATGATTTACATGTATAGCTATAGCTTATATTTATTCTTCGACTTTGCTGGTTATAGCTCATTTGTAATTGGTGTGAGTTATATGATGGGTATTAAAACGCCAGAAAACTTTAATAAACCGTTCATTAGTCGTAATATTAAAGACTTCTGGAACCGCTGGCACATGAGTTTATCATTCTGGTTCCGTGATTTTATTTACATGCGTTTCGTCTTTTTTGCAACGAAGAAAAAGTTAATTAAGAACCGTTACACTATTTCGTATATCGGGGCGTTTTTAAACTTCTTCATTATGGGAATTTGGCATATTACTGGTGAGCATGTGTATCAATACATTATTTATGGTCTTTATCATGCCGCACTGTTTATTCTATTCGATATTTTCGAACGAAAAAACAAAAAGCATAAGTTTTGGCCAAACAACAAATTTACACACGTCCTTGCGATCGTAATTACGTTCCACGTTGTATGTTTCGGTTTCCTAATTTTCTCTGGACACCTTAACAGATACTTTTAATGCACCCTTCTTATACCATTAAGAAGTTGCACATATAATATATTTCGGATATAAAGGAGATTTTAAAAATGGCAGAATTTAAAGAGCAAGTATTAGATATTTTAGAAGAAGTATGTGAAAACGATATTGTAAAAGAAAACTTAGATGTTCAATTATTTGAAGAAGGTATTCTTGATTCTTTCGCTGTAGTATCTTTATTAGTTGAATTCCAAGAGCGTTTAGATATTGAAGTTTCTATTTCTGATTTTGATCGTGACGAGTGGGCTACTCCAAACATGGTTATTAAGAAGTTGGAAGAAATCCGATGAACAAAGCAAAATTTGGTCCGATGCTTTTAGCATTGGCCCTTTTTGCTGTATTCCTACTTATTCCGACGCGCTTTCTACTCCCGCTTTTAAGTGACGAAAAAGTAGAACAAGCTGCAACTTCTTTAAAAGAAGAAAAGATTCAAAGTATGATTTTACAGCAAAAGATGTTAGCAGACTCGAAATACCTTCCGATGTATGGTTCATCGGAATTCGCACGTATGGATGCTTACCATCCATCAAATTATTTCAAAGTAAAGCCTGAAGGATTCACACCATTCCTACTTGGACGTGGCGGAACACAAGACCTTGTACATGTATTAAACTTTGCATCTACGATGGATCAATTGAAGGATAAGAAAATGGTATTCGTTCTTTCTCCGCAATGGTTTGTGCCACAAGGTATTGATGAAACACACTTTGCACCTAACTTTTCAAAGCAACAAGGTTACCACTTCATTTTCAACGATGATGTAAAACCTGAAATGAAAAAGCAAATTGCAAAGCGTTTATTGAACTTTGAGATCGTTAAGAAAGAAACTTTATTAAAAATTTCGCTTGAAGGTATCGTTTACGATGATACAAAGCATAAAGTAAAAGCACTTGCTGCTAAACCTTTCGCTTATATTTATCGTAACATTTTAGATCGTAAAGATTTATTTACAGCTATGTTTAATATTAAACCGCATAAAGAAAAACTTGACCCTTCATTAAAACAAATGAGCTGGGAAGAGGCTCGTAAACATGCAGATCAAACAGGTGCAGCAGAATCTGGATCTAACAATTACGGTATTGAAGATGGTTACTTCAACAGCAAAATCAAGAAGAAATTAAAGCAACGTGAAGGCTACTTAAAAAATGATGCTTATGATCAATCGCCAGAATATGAAGATTTACAAATTGCACTTGATTTATTAAAACAATCTGGTGCAAAACCACTCTTCATTTCTGTTCCTGTAAAAGGTCCTTGGTACGATTACGCTGGCTTCCCGAAAGAACGCCGAGAATTGTACTATAAGAAAGTTCATGAGCAAATTGAGAAAGCTGGCTATCCAATTGCTGACTTCTCAAATCATGAGTATGATAAATACTTCTTAAAAGATCACATGCACTTAGGTTGGAAAGGCTGGGTTTATATCGATGAGGCCATCCAACAATTTTATAAAGCAAACTAATGAAAAGACCGCTTGAATTATTCAAGTGGTCTTTTTCTATATACATTTTGCAATTGTTCAATTGCGTTATCTGCTTCTTTCATCACTCTCTCCACTACATGCTGAGCTGATTCTATTCGTGCTAATGATGACGCTTGTCCTGCCCAAAGTGACATATATTCTCCATTATTTTGCTTTGCTGCTTGTTGGCGTATTTTAGAGGTTAATACATTTTGCACCGGATACATCGGAAGGTCTTCTTCTTTCCCTTCATGCTTCTCTATAAATTCATTACGAATACCTCGTGCATATTTCCCGGAAAACGCACGAGTCACAGTTGTACTCGTATCTGTACTACGTAAAACCGCTTTTTTATACACGTCATGCGTAATACTCTCTTCACTCGTTAAAAAGGCTGATCCCATTTGAACAGCTTCTGCTCCCAGTGTAAATGCCGCAACAAGCCCTTGCCCGTTCATTACACCACCTGCTGCAACAATCGGGATATGCGGAACTGCTGCTACTAGCTGCGGAATTAATGCAAACGTACCAATCATAGCGTCCTGTTCTTTCCCGATAAACGTTCCTCTATGCCCTCCTGCCTCGCTACCTTGACCGACAATAATGTCTACTCCTAATTCAGCAAGCACTTTCGCCTCTGCCACATGAGTAGCTGTGCCGATGACTTTTATTCCACTTCTTTTCAAATCATTTATCTCTTCTTTTTCTAACGTTTGAAACGCAAAGCTAACGACTGGTACTTTTTCTTCTACTAACACTTGTAATTGTTCTTTATAACTTTTTGGAAGCTTTACCTGCTCTTCTTCCTCTATACCGAATTCTCTATTCACTCCGCTAAGTAATCTCTTTGCCAAGTTTATCTTCTCTTCTTCTATCTGTATCTCTTTTGTTAAAAGTAAATTAACACCGAAGGGCTTATCTGTTAGCTCCCTTATTGTATAAATTGCTTCACGAATTTGTTCTGGGCTCATATAGCCTGCTCCAAGCGTTCCTAATCCTCCGCTATTACTCACAGCTGCAACGAGTTCTGGTGTCGTAATCGCACCCGCCATACCGGCTTGAATGATGGGATACTTAATTTGTAATGTATCTATGACTCGACTTGTAAACATTGTTTCTCCTCCTATTCTCTTTATATCTTCTTTATTTGACAAACTTTTCCCTTCTTTTACAAGGATTGAACTTCCTACGAAGCGAATATATTGAAAGTGAAGGAGGCTGAAAACAATGATATATCCAAATGCATTACAACAAGGTGATACAGTAATGATTATTGCACCGTCCGGGCCACCAACAATTGAAAATGTATTAAAAGGTGTAAAGGTATTACAAGAAATGGGTTTATCTGTAGTAATCGGGAAGAGTGTTTATGAGAAATATGGGTATTTAGCTGGAAGGGATCAAGTCCGGCTTGATGATATACATGAAGCATTTTCAAATCATGAGGTAAAGGCCGTTTTCTGTGCACGAGGTGGTTACGGTAGCGCTCGTCTCCTCCCTCACATTCAATATGAAATCATTCGGCAAAATCCAAAAATCTTTTGGGGATATAGTGATATTACAGCTTTACATACTGCCTTTTCACGTTATGCAAAGCTTATTACTTTTCATGGCCCAATGGTTGAAGAATTAGGGAAAGGTGTAGATTCTCTTTCTTTATCTTCTTTCAACCAACTATTTCATCCGTATTCAACCATCTTATCTGCTTCAGAATGTATCGTACCTAGCTCTTCCCGTACAGTTACAGGTCAGTTAGTTGGAGGCAATTTAGCGGTGTTAACGAGTATCATTGGCTCCTCCTACGAGATAAATACAGCCAATAAACTTTTATTGCTTGAAGACATTGGGGAAGAACCGTATCGCGTTGATCGTATGTTAAATCAGCTACTTTTATCTGGAAAGTTTCATGAATGTAGTGGTGTTATTTTTACAAGTTGTCATGACTGCACTCCTTCTAAACCATCTCAATCATTGCAAACAATACTATATGAATATTTCACTTCATATGCTATACCTGTCCTATTCGGTTTACCGATTGGACATATAAGCCCAAACATCGGAATCCCTCTTGGAGCTACAGCGACAATAAATACAAATAATAAAACACTCTCTATTTCTTCTGGCATAGCTACTCCGTGTTCAAATTAAAAAGGAAAAGCAATTCAGCTTTTCCTTTTATCCCACTTTAATGGACAGTAAGACCCCCACATCAAAATTCAGCGAAAGCAAAGAAGTTAGGTGGGGGTCGGGCTGCCCATAAAAGCCCGATTGGTGAGGGCTGATAATCAGTGGGGGATGAAGAAAGCCCCCACTGATTAAAGTTTCACTTTATTTATAATAGTTAAAAATTCGTCCAGATGCGATATCTGCAATTTCTTCTGGAATAAATGTTTTACTTATATCCGTACCGACATTTAATACTGCTGTAGCATCTTTTTCAATGCTACCAAATAATTCTTTCCCACGTATCGTAATAAGGGGTGTTCCTTCTGGCAACACATCTTTTACAAAATCCATTTGTGTAAAGAACGGAACGATCCATCTACCCTCTCCTTGGAAATGACGCAAACGAAGTATCCCTTCTGTTGCCCCTTCCTCTGCTTCTAGTGAGCCAGCAACATAAAACTCAGTAGATAAGAGCAATTCATAAAATTCCTTTTGCTTTTGTTTGTCATCCCCTGCTACAACAAGTACTTCTTCTATTCTCTTTACCGGAATTTGCTCCATATGATGCCACCCCTATTTTCAAAATGATTGTACTTAAATTATACGAAATATTCTTATTTTTTTCTACATAATTCGCAATTATTTTCTTAAAATAATTTTAACACTTCTTTTGTCGTCACAATCGTAGCAAACTCTTCATGTAAATTTACAAGTGTCATATTGTGAATTTCTTCTGAGCTATACTCTTTACCATCTAGACCTTTACGGTTAAAAGTAGCCGTCGCATCACGCACTACATACGTTGTAAATCCTAAATTACCTGCCATTCGTGTCGTAGTCTCCACACAGTGATTTGTCGTTAATCCTACAATCACTACTGCATTACATTTGTTTTCTCTTAATTGCTCTTCTAAATTTGTTCCAATGAACGCGCTGTTAACGGTTTTCTGAATAACCACTTCACCTGACAGTGGTTTCACTTCTTCTTTAAAGTTAATCGTTTCTGCTCCCTCATAAAACATCGACTGATCATTTTCTTTATTTACGTGTTGAATATGAAAAACTGGTCGTTTCCTTTTTCTCCATTCTGCTAACAAAATTCTCATATTTTCTTCAGCCAAAAGATTATTTCTCTCACCCCAGTATGGTAATTGAAATGCTTTTTGTACATCAATTATGATAAGTGCTATTTGATTATTCATCATTTTCTCCTTCTTTCGGCTGTAATTGAAACAGAAAACCCAATTGTTGTGACGCAGTAATAAAACAAATATAAGCGCAAAGCTCTACAATTTCTTTTTCCGTCCAATATTGTTTCAATACATGAAACATAGTATCATCTATCGCCTTTTTGTCATGAATAAATGTATGCGCAAAAGTAACTGCTACACCAATTTCTTCTACCTTTTGCATATCATCAGGCCTTCCCTTTGCCATACAGTACGGGCATTCATTCCCATACGCTAATGTTCTTCTCACTTGCTCCTTTAACTCTGCTGAAAGAGTTCCTTTATTGTATAATGTATTTTCTAATGTACTCCACGAATGTAATATTTCCGGATTATGACCTAATAACCTTTGAAACTTTGTATCTCCTACATTTGATAATGAAATTCTCTCCATTATTTTTCCTCCTATTCCCTTCAGTTTTATTGTAAAATAAATAAAGTTCTCTTTACATTTCATATGAATCTTAATTTATATTTTTCCTTTACAAAAATTATCATTTTACTGGAGGTATATTTACAAATGCAACTAGACCGTGTTGATCGAAAAATTTTAAATGAATTATATAATGATAGTCGCCTTTCCATGCGTGAATTGGCGAAACGAGTAAACTTATCTTCTCCGCCAACAAATTGCATACTTGTTGCAATTAAATTATTTAGAGCGTGTACAGCGATATTCGTCCATATATTTTGTGTCTTTATGTATAAAAGACACATAACAACACCAAACATGAACGCACCAATGACATCAAAATGTCCTAAGCCAAAAATAATGGAAGATATAATGACAGCTTTTTTAATCCCCCATTTATAAGCCATTCGCTGTAAAAAGAAGCCCCTAAAAATAACCTCTTCCATAATTGGTGCTAATACACATGCTGAAACGAAAGTAAATATCGTCATATATATGTTACTCGTATTAATAACAGTTCCGTCTTCTAACATAGTAACTAAGAAATTCGGTAACGTATGTGCTAATATGTAAAATTGAATATGAGATATACCGACTGAAAAAATCATTCCCATTATCGTTGCTAATACAATTAATCCCCACGGTAAACGTCCTGGCTTATCAAAAAAACTATTAAATACAACATTATTTTTATTGGTTTTTACGTATAACCAAAATAATGGAAATACAAAAAACACAGTTATTTGTGAAATAACCTCCATCGTATTCTCAGAAACATTTGATAGACCTAATGGGATCATCGTAAGGAACAACCCTATAATCATCCATCCAAAAAAGCTACGTAGCCTTATACGTGAAAATGCATAATGCATATAGAACACCTCCAAAGATAGTAAAAGTAAATGGTCAGATAACTACATTATAATATGAATATAGTTGAAACTCTTCCTATTTTTCTCAATTACTTTCAAACAACATATCTCTTAAAATACTATATTACTGCTCTTCAAGTTGCACTACCTGAGCAAGTTATGTAATAAAAATCCCCGTTTTTACAAGCGGGGATTTCTTTTATTATAATACGTCACGTTTTTGGAATAATGCACTTGATGCTACAAGCAATACAACAAAGTATGCAGCTACAAGTAATAATGAAGTTGTAAACGTAAATTCTGTGAATGGTGGTTCTGCTCCGCCACTAATTAATTTATTACTGTCGTAAGCTCTTAAATCCAAATGGAAGAATACTACAAACTTCGCTACACCCTTTGCAAACATCATTAGTGCCATATTAATTGCTCCTTGTAAAAAGAAGAAGAACATCGTGATAATTAATGGTAATACAGATTTTCTAAATACGTTTGCTAAGAAAAATGCAAGCGTCGCAAAGAAGAACGGTGAAAGTACTTGGTATAAAGTAGATTTCATTACGATTCCTACCGTTAATTCTGTTTTGCTACCATCCATTACAATTCCGCCAATAATCATTGCAATTAACGTGCTAGCAAATATGATAAATACTATAGTAAGTAACACTGTAATATATTTAGAGAATAAAACTGTCATTCGTTTTCTTGGACGGATTAATAACTGCTTAATTGTACCTTTTTGAAACTCATCAGTAATCATACGAGCAGCAATTGTAATTCCAAATATCGTTGTAAACAAAGTAATTAAACCAATATCTGAACTTGCAAAATCTAAATATGATCCTTTAAATTCAGTTCCTTCTCCCCATTTCAGCATCACTAAAACTCCCAAAATCTCCAATACTGCAATAACACCAATTAAAATATACATTCCTTTTTTCGCATGCAGCTTTAAAAATTCATTTTGAATTAATTTAAACATTACGCTTTCACTCCCCCTGTAATCGCTAAGAACTCATCCTCTAACGTTTTATTTTGAACAGTAACTCCGTATACAAGCACATCGTCATTCACAAGTTTCTTTACAAGTTGTGGAATTTCTTCTTTCGTTACAGATACTACAATGACATTTCTTTGTGCCTTCCCTTTAATGATTTCATTTGCTTTCTGTACTTGATCTACTTCAAACGCTACAACTACTGTCTCATCATGTTTTGCTTGTTCATGTAAGTTGTACTCTTGTACAAACTCACCTTGCTTAATAATAACGACGCGATCACACATGAGTTCAATTTCACTTAATAAGTGACTTGATACGATTACAGCAATATTCTCTTCTTTCGCTAAACGTTGTAAATAATCACGAATTTGACGAATACCAGCTGGATCTAATCCATTTGTCGGTTCATCTAAAATTAAAATTTTCGGCTGATGAAGTAATGCCTGTGCAATTCCTAAACGTTGTTTCATACCAAGTGAATATGTTTTCACCTTTTTATGAATCGCATGCTCTAATTCAACCAGTTTTACAATTTCAGCAATGCGCTCTTTACTAATTGGTGTAATTGCCATGTTCGCAAAATGCTTTAAGTTTTGCATTCCTGTCATATAATCATATAGTTCAGGATTTTCTACAATCGCTCCAATTTTCTCTAGCGCCTTTTCACGCTCCGTGCGAATACTATGACCGCAAATTGTAATATCGCCCTCTGTCATTGAAATAAGACCTGTCATCATACGGATCGTCGTTGTCTTACCGCTACCGTTTGGTCCAAGGAACCCGTATACTTCCCCTTCACGAACTTCAAATGATAAACCACGAATAATTTCCGTTCCACCAATTTTTTTTCGAACATTCTCTAATTTTACTACTACGTTTCCCAATGCCGATTCCTCCTTTAGACTTCTAGTTTTTTATCGATTATGCGACCTGTTATATAAACAAGTAGAATAAATATTCCTATAGAAAAACTAAGGCTATATAAATTCATAAGACTTTCCGGATAGAGTATGAGATTTATATCCACTGATTCATCTATATAAACTGATTTTTTAATGAAAGTAGGTGTAGGCGCAAGTCGGCCCAGCATTTCATATATCAGATTGATTATTTTCGTTACTAGTAAAAATAAGAAGAAAATAATTACATACTCCATTTTTTTCTTTTTCATAGAAAATACTTTCACACCAGCTACTGTAAAAAGTAAAACTAACAATATACTTGATAAATTAAATACATATAACACACTACTAAATAATTGTTTTACTATATCTATCTCAATTGTACTTTCCGTAAATAACATTCCATAGAGTTCTGTACCTTTTATTACTTTCATCGAAATACTATAGACAAATATAGCACCTATTACTTCAAAACACATGAAGCTAATTGCCGCATATGACAATATTGCTAAAACAATTTTTTTACCAGATATCGGTGTTAATCGAAATAATGTACTTTCGGTCATTTTCCCAAACGCAGATATCGCCTGCAGAAATACTAATACTGCAAAAATCATATAAACTAAGAATACTAAAGCAATAATAATCATTTGCCTTACTTCTCCTGATTCTTGTTTAATATAATTCCCCATACTTACAAAAGCGACAGCTACAATAAATATGAATGACAATAACGAAATAAAAATTTGTTTTTTATTCGCATTGTACATATATATTAAACTGGCCTTCATCTACTAAACACCTCCTTAAACAAATCCGTAACAGCTTTTCCTCGCTGGAAGCGTAACTCCTCTACATTTTCATGAAGTACACTTTCACCATCTTTTAAAAAGATTACTTCGTCAAAAATATTTTCAACTTCATTTATTAAATGAGTCGAGATTAGGATTGTACAATCTTCTCTATAAAATTGTAGAATAAGTTCCAGTACGTGTTCCCTAGAAATGAGATCAATCCCGCCCAACGGTTCATCTAGTACGTATAACTTCGCTTTCCTCGAAAATGTTAAAATGATTTGTAGCTTTTCAACCATCCCTTTTGATAAAGCTGTAATTTTTTCTTCTAACGGTATTTTAAACTCCGCAACCGTATCTACCGCTTTTTGAATGTCAAAGTCTTTATAAAAATCACGGTAGAAAAATATAGAATCTTTTACTGTCATCCAATCATCAAATACTGGTTTATCAGACATAAAAGAAACAATTTCTTTCGTTTCTAATCCTACCTTTTTACCAGCGATTGTAATACTACCTTCAGAAGGATGCTGCAGACCAGCAATCATTTTCAATAACGTCGTTTTCCCGCTTCCGTTATCTCCAACAAGCCCAACAATTTTCCCTTCGGTAATCTCTATGTTTAATTCACGAATCACTGCTTTTAATCCGTATCTCTTCCATAAGTTTTCTATTTTTAATAGCTCTGTCATTCGCTCTCCTCCCTTTTCTCATGTAATGAAGAACGAAGGATTGTAAGAATTTCTTCTTCTGAAAAACCTAAATTGTCCATTCCATCTATAAAAGAATGAAGTAATTCTTTCGCCATCTCTTTTCGCAGCTCCATAATTTTCTCCCCTTCATTCGTTACATATCGTCCCATTCCCCTACGTGTTACAACAACCCCATCTCGTTCTAGCTCTTGAAATGTACGCTGGATCGTATTTGGATTTACTTGTAATTCACTCGCTAATTCACGTACAGAGGGAATTTTATCACCAGGCAATAAATGTCCTGTTACGATTTCTTTTTTTATGTATTCCATTACCTGAATGTAAATTGGTGTATTTGGAGAAAACTCTATTTTCATTTCTTCCCTCCTTTTGTATCGGTGTACTAGTTAAATAATACACCGATACAAAAGGATTGTAAATACCCATTTACTTACAAAAAAATTCTGTCCGTTAGCTGGATAGAATTTTTCAAACAGAAATCGTTATACGAAAATAATAGTGTTATGTAAACAAAACCATAAAGAAAAGCTGTCTTATTCATTGATAAGACAGCTTTTCTTTATGATCATATATTAAAAATTAAACACGAAGTCATCATCAGATAACTTTTCAACGTTCGTCGCTTTTACGTAACCATTTCCTTTTACAGAGAAGAAATCATGGTTTTTCGTATCTGTACGCAAACCATTTAAAACGATTGGGTTAATTTCTTCTTCTTCAAACTTCGGCTCAAGTCCTAAGTTCATAAGTCCTTTATTCGCATTGTAACGAACGAAACGATTTACATCCTCTACAAGGCCAATAGAAGTGTAAATTTCTTCTGTGTATGCCATTTCAATTTCATATAGTTCCATTAATAACTCTTGCGTTTCTTTTTGCACTTCTTGTTGATCTTCTGCAGAAAGTTCCGCGAAGATTTGTTGTGCTAAAATACCGACGAATACGCCGTGAATTGACTCATCCTTTACCTTCACATAGATTCGCTACTCCTATGCCGTTTATACAGCTTACAGTTTCCTGTAAGAAGAGACTATATCATCTACCTTCTCAGGTAGCCCTCCATTTCGATTTAAGGGATTCTCACCCACCGCTTGGCCCTACTCCTATTGCGGAATTTCACCGCCATTGGGATAGTCGTTGAACGTTCCTTTATCTACGTATCGTACCCACCACTGTTTATACAGCTTTCGGTGTCTGATACGGCTTCCTGTGCCGCTCGATAACCCATGTTTTCTTTCAATGGATGCATTTGATTCACCGGCTTGTAACATCTGAACAATGTCCAAAAACATTTCAAGAGTAACACGTCCCCTTGTTTTCAGTTGGTGCTCAGATTTTACCGGAATATAATTTCGCACTTTTTCCCAAAGATGTTTAAAACGTTTCTTATGTCGAATTAAAGACACATAATTAGGATGAAGATTATATATTTCAGCAATTTCTGGGTTTGTCTTGCCGTCCTTTAATAATTCTACAATCTCAAAAAATTGCGCATCTGTAATTTTGGATTGTGGATTTTTTTCACCTATAACACGTTGTCTTTTCTTTTCTAATTGTTCTTCAGTGAATTTAATTCCACCCAATCCTTCTCCACCTAAAGTTAAATTATAGCCATTATTATAAGAATCATACTGCCAAATATACTGTTGTTCAATCTCACTCAATTCTTCCAATGAACATTCTATCTCCTCTAGAACTCCATATTCTAAGGTGAATTCATATTTACAGTATGCTGCTTGTAAATACTTATTATAATGTGTGCCACTCTTTAACATCCACATATGTTCCTTAATTCGTTTTAAATTCGAAACTTGCACATCTTTACCAATATAATACTTCCCATTGATTTTCAAATAGTAAATTCCGTACATGTTATCGCTAGATAAAGGCTTCGCTGCTGATTGCCCTATCAGCTATTCTCCTTTCCATCCATTGATAGTTAGAGAATAACCTGAATGTATGTATTCATCAATAATATAACAGATAAATTTACAATAGGGGTTCCCAGCAATTAAAAGGGTTTTTCAATTGGTATCTCTACCAAAAGCCGCTATTAGTTAACGGATAATAAGGTTAATAATCTCACCACTTGCTGTTAGTTTTCCTTGACCAGCTAAGTAAAGTGGATAGAAGAATCCACTATAGAATAGGTAACTTTCTAAGAACACACTTGCTACCATTGCCATGTATAACTCTTTTTTCGTTACTTCAGGCTTTAATAAACGACGATAGTAACTTGTAATAATACCAGCCTTTTTCTCAAGTAACGGATGGTTGTCTACCCATTCGAAAATATCATCGATTTCTTCTTCAGTAGCTAACGTTGTGAAAATATGACTGTAACTCTTCGCATGTACTTCTTCCATAGCACCCATGAAAGCTAATACACTTTTTGCTTGTAAATTTTCAAGATGAACAAGTACAAGAGGCATTCCTTCGCCACCTTGTTTCGTATCTAAAAGTGTTAAACCACCTAATACACGCTTATAAGCAATTTGCTCTTCTTTCGATAATTGCACCCAAGTATTTTTGTCAGACGAAACCGCAATTTCTTCTTCTGTCCAAAACTGAGCGATGTTTTGCTTCCAAAACATTAAACTGAAATCGTCTTCTTTTTTATTCCAGTTAACAGCGCGCATTGAATCACCCCTATATCTATTATTGTTCTACTGAACGGTTAAATTTCCATCTAATAATGAAAAGCTAACCGTTTAGTAGAACAAACCAAGTATGAGCAGGGTTCATAACCCTGCTCATACTTTTGGGTTATTCATTTAGTATGGCAATATGCCATTAAACGGTACAAGCCACACACTCTTCCACGCTTAATTTACGTGTTCTCGTATAATACAGACTCTTTAAGCCTTTTTTATGTGCATAGATGTAGTAACGTGCTAATTCACGTGTTGAAATATCACTATTAACGTAAAGAATTGTACTAATACCTTGGTCAATATGTTCTTGAATTTCTGCGATTAAATCAATTAATTTAAACTGATTCATATCGTAAGAAGATTTATAGTACCAGAACGTATCTTTTGATAAATACGGCATTGGATAATATGTTGTCGCATTCGCATACGTTCTTGATTCGATTTGACTTACGATCGGCATTACGCTTGAAGTTGCATTTTGAACGTAACTGATTGATTGTGTCGGAGCGATAGCAAGACGATATGAGTTGTATAAACCATTCTTCTGCACTTGCTCTTTTAAACTTGTCCAATCTTCTTTTGTTGGAATATGAATTCCTTCAAATAATTGCTGAACTTTTTCAGTTACTGGGCTGTAATCTGTCGTTTCATACTTTTCAAAGTATGTGCCATTCGCATAATCAGATTTATCGAAGTCTTTAAATGTTTCGCCTTTTTCTTTAGCGATTTCCATACTTTTCTCAATAGAGTAGTAATTTAACATCATAAAGAATGTACGAGCGAACTCTTTCGCTTCTGCACTTTCATAAGCGATTTTATTTTTTGCTAAATATCCGTGTAAGTTCATTGCGCCAAGCCCTACTGAATGAAGCTCATCATTTGCTTTTTTCACAGTTGGTGCATTCGGAATGATCGTCATATCAGAAACAGCTGTTAAAGCTTCCATTCCCGCATGAACTGCTTCACGAATTTCTTTATTTTCCATTACATTTACGATATTTAACGATCCTAAGTTACAGTTAATATCACGACGGATAATGTCATCTGTACCGTAATCGTTAATTTCAGAAGTTTCTTGAAGCTGGAAAATTTCTGTCTCGAATGTTCAACCGAGTTCGCTACTCCTCAGTCCGTTGCTCATGCAACTGCTGTATGTCACCATACAGGACAGACTATATCATCACCTACAGCATTACCTGATTAGGTGCTCCGCTTTTCGAACGCCAATCGCTTGCGCTCTACTCCCATAAGGGATAGTCGTTAGGCTTTTACTTATCTTAATCTTTCAGAAAGTCTCTTATTACTTTATGTTGTCCCATAACTCTGCTATACAAAATAATAAGATACATTCTGAACTTTTATATTTTCATTCTAAGATAAGATTTAGCACGGTAGGTTACCTCAAATTTGAGGCTTTCCCCGTTTAACGGAGTTTTCGACTAGCATTTCTACTAGAAGGTGCTACATATTTAACACAAGTTCGACATCTTCACAGTTCCAATATCCTTCAATGGATGTTGGTTATTTGCATTTGATTTAAACATTAAGTACGGATAACCAGACTCAAGCTGGATCATAGCAATTTTAATAAGCATATCACGTGCACTAATATCTAGCGGCTTCTTCTTCACTTTCGGATTGCTCATTAATTCATCGTACATTTCATCGATATCAATGTCATCTAAATGCTTTCCGTATTCTTTATACACCGTATAAGGCGCGAAAACATGGAAAGGTTCGTTTTTCTCAGCAAGCTCAAAGAACTTACTTGGAACGATAATTCCGATTGATAGAGACTGAATACGGCTCTTCTCATCGGCATTTATTTTTTTTGTATCAAGGAATTCAATAATATCCCAATGGAAAATGTTTAAGTATACTGCGCCAGCACCTTTTCGTTGGCCAAGTTGATTCGCATATGAAAACGAATCTTCAAGTAATTTCATAACAGGTACTACACCACTTGCAGCGTTGTCGATACCTTTAATTTGCTCACCGCGTGCGCGTAGCTTAGATAAGTTTAAAGCTACTCCACCACCGATTTTTGATAATTGCATTGCAGTATTAATGTTAAAGCCGATTGAATTTAAGCTATCATCCATCTCTAACAAGAAACAAGACACCATTTCTCCTCTTCTGCTTCTTCCCGCATTTAAAAAGGTTGGTGTCGCTGGTTGGTAGTTTTGTTTGACAATCATGCTTGCGAATTGTTTTGCCTTCGCAACATCACCGCGTCCTAAGTATAATGACACAATTGCTACACGATCTTCATAGCTTTCTAAGTATTGTTTTTGATCATTTGTTTTTAACGCATAATCTTTGTAGAACTTAGATGCTGCCATATAAGATTGGAACTCGAAGTTTTCACCATAAGCGATGTTATATACCTCTTCTACTTCCTCCAAGTTATACTCGTCCAGAACGTTGTAATAGTAATCATGTTCTTTCATATACTCCATTCGCTCTGCCACGCTATTAAAATGAACGGTATTCTCTCTAGCTTCTTCCATAAAGACTTCTAATGCCTCTTTATCTTTATGAAGCTGATAAAAACCGTCCTGCATTTGCGTGATTTCATTATTCAGTTCAATGTGTCGCAATCTCCCGCACCCTTTCCTTAAAATATTCTACATCGTTATTTGTTCCTGATAACTCAAATTTTGATACAATAGGCACTTCATATTTAGCAGAAATTTTGTCAGCACTTGCACCGAACATGTCTCCCCAGTTACGATTGCCGCTTGCAGATACGCCTTTTAATTTTTCATTATTGCGCTCTAAAAATTCTAAAACACGTTCTGGTACATTGCCAAAACCTGTTGTATACGTAATTAAAATAAAGTCTTCATCTATTACTAGATCTTCACCAATTTGAACGGCCGGCATATTTAATTTGTGAATGAAACGCTTCACGTTTCCTGTCATAGAATCATATGCAACTAACATTTCCGACCCTCCCTTTTCAATCTATACTCTCTGTATGTTGTTTCTTGATTTCTCTATATATTGTATTACGTTTCAAAATAAGACACAAGATATATGTATAAATTCTTTCTTTTTTTAACTTTTACTTTTCGACAAGACCGTCGATTTTTTTCAATACAATGACTATGAAACAACATTCTAAAACTCATGTCAATAAAGTGCTTTTCAAAAAAGTTGTCAACGAATTTAACCTTATTTTTAAAAAAGTTAACAATATATTTTGTCATAAAACGGCAAATGCTGGAGGAATATATTTCTCCAGCATCACGCAAAAAAGAACAGACATGAAACGATAATCTGTTCTAAAAAACGATTACATTTATCAATTTTACTTTATTAAATATTATACATATACTTTCGATTCGCGTTACATACTAAAAGATAACTATTATAGAAAAAGATTATTATTATGGAAATGCAGCTTATTTATGAAAAGATTATGCAGAGTGCTCAATACGCACAATATCTTTTACAAATATATGATGTGGATTTTCATCTTTATCAATCATTGTACATACAGGAGCTTCTTCATCAAAGTATACAATCATTCCTTCTATGTACTGATACGTATGTTGAACTTGTACAGTTATTTTAATTTCTACAGCCTCTTCATATGCTCTTTTTATTTTCTGAAGCATTTTTGTCGAACACTTTCTTTTCTCTGGATACATGACCATTCCCATAAATCGGTTGCCGGCTCTATCTTTCCACATATAATCCCAATGCGGTAATATGCCTTGTTTAAAATCGCCCATAAGTCTCCTCCCTATATTCTTCTAGTTACGAACGTGGCGTTTCTGAGTATGTATAAATGACCTGTCCGCCGCGCTGTGCGTTACCAATGAAATGTTTAAAGTCTTCTCGATTTACTAAAACTTCTCTGAACGTATAAAATACATCTTTCGTAACAACATACTCCTTTATTTCACCATTTTTCAGCTGATCCAAAATTGTATTTGCTAATTCTTTATCCATGTATTTCACCTCTATGCAATATTTTATTTTAACTTATATTCTATAGGTCAACAACTGTAAAATTATCCAGATGCTATACCTTCATTTCATTTTCATTATTTTTCAAAAGATATCTCTTAATTATATGTCCACTAAATATCATATACTAACATAGCTACTTCTCTATATCAAACATTTCGACATTCAATTATGCAAAGTTCCATACCACTATGCTACAATATATAAATAGAACTAGGAGGGATACTATGATTCGGAAAGCAAAAAAGACAGATGCGAAACTGGTAGCACCTTTATTGTATAACGCTCTGCACGAAATTGCTGAAAAAATCACAGGTAGCACAGTTGAGACAGAAGTATTACTAGGACTTGAAACATGGTTCTCAAAAGAGAAAAATCGACTGAGCTATGAAAACTGTTTTGTATATGAACAAGACGGGGATGCAGTTGGAGTTATTGTCGCTTATCACGGTAGTGAAGCAACAATGCTTGATGCACCAATCGTACATCACTTAAGAGAATTACATAAAGATGAATCGATTACGTTAGAAAAAGAAGCCGAGCTTGATGAATATTACATTGATACTTTATCCGTTTCAAGTGTATATGGCGGAAAAGGAATTGGTTCTAAATTAATTGAAGCTGCTGAAATACATGCAACTGAAAAGGAGTATGAAAAAATCGCATTACTTGTTAATTTAGAAAACAAACGTGCCTATTCACTATACGAAAAACTAGGTTATAAAAAAGATCAAATCGTTATGCTTGTAGGCGAACCTTATGCACATCTCGTAAAACCATTAAACATCAAAATTTCTATATCTTAAAAAAAGCACACGATTTATATAAATCGTGTGCTTTTATGTTAAATTCGTATTTAATACATTTCCATTCATCGCCTCATGAAACGTATATGTTGTACATCCCCATGGCTCTCTGTGCAAGATAGGAGAACCAGACCATCCCATCGCTCTCAGTTCGGCACCAATCATTCCATTCACATAATTATGACCTACAAGAGCAATACTTCCATGTACGAGAGCGTAACGGTGTAATACGTAAGCCGCCTGCTTTGCCCTTTCTCTTGCTTCCTTATAAGACTCAACATCTTTATGGTAACCAAGTATCCATACTGTTCGTCCGATAAACATCCATACGTTAGGTTTACACTTCAACCATTTTGGAGCATAAAAACTCGTCGGAATTTCAGCTTCCCTAAAAAGAGAATTTTGGATAAAAGATAAAGAATCCACTAATTCAGCTGCTGATTGTACAGCACACCGTTGATCACTTGATACAATCAATTTTGCTGCCTCAACCACTTCTCTTGTTTCCATTGGTATAGGTGCTTTTTCTGTTATAGTATGTAAGTCATATCCTTTCATCCATTCATGAAAGGATGTAACCGTCATTGGTTCTATAGTACGATTTAAGCGACCATGACGAATAAAAGAAATCTTCATTCTTTCCACTCTCCATTCATCACTTACGAACTCTATTATGTACTATTTTTACATATCATACCACGCAAAAAAAGAAAGTTATACACCTTTACATATCCCCGCCACTCTCATGTGTGACCCCAGCATGTATACCATCCATCCCATCAAAATATGTAGTCGTTTCATGATGACGAATCTTTTTTAAATGTATATAAGAAAATACAAATAAAATTAATGCTATAACACTCCCCACAAATTCAAACATCATTTTACCGCCTCTAATTTCTCCCACTTTAATAGGTTATTGTATTTCTTTATTATAACTCTATATAAAGATTTTTGCATTTCTCCTATTTCTTCTCAAAAAACATGGCTTTTCTACATATTTTCTTACAAAAAGTGAATATTTTTTGAATTTTTACTTTGAAAACATTTACAAAACAGGAAACATAGTTCAAAATAAAGGAAAATAAAAAATCCCAAATTATTCTTTTTTGGAAAAACTGTAACAAGGAGAGTTGCTTATGCAGATCGCAGAAACTGGAGATATCATTGAATTTAAAGGTGGAATGCAAGGCCGTGTTCAAAAAGTAAATCAAAACTCTGTTATTGTAGATATAACAATTATGGAGAATTTTAGAGAACTAGATATGGAACCTCTTACAGTTGTTAGTCATAAAAACTATACTGTCATTAATCAAAATGCATAATATAATAGAAAGAAAGGATCTGTATAACATACAGATCCTTTCTTTCTATTATATATTAACGATTATCAATTGTTTCTGGATATAAATCATGGTTCATCATGCGGTAGTCAGCCATTTGTTCATACTTTGTTCCTGGGCGACCGTAGTTACAGTAAGGATCAATTGAAATCCCTCCACGTGGTGTGAATTTACCCCATACCTCGATGTAACGTGGATCCATTAATTTAATTAAGTCATTCATAATAACGTTCATACAATCTTCGTGGAAGTCACCATGATTGCGGAAACTAAATAAATATAGTTTTAAAGATTTACTCTCTACCATTCTTTGTTCTGGAATGTAGCTAATATAAATTGTTGCAAAATCCGGTTGGCCTGTTTTCGGACATAAGCTTGTAAATTCAGGACAATTGAATTTTACAAAATAATCACGGTTTGGATGATTATTATCAAAAACCTCTAAAATTTCTGGGCTATATTCAAATAAATATTTTGTATTTTGATTTCCTAATAATGTTACATCTTTTAAATCTTCATCTAATCTTCCTGCCATTTTAAACATCCCTTCTCATTATACTCCGCGTTTATTTCCCCATACTAACGCATGAAGCTGCGGCAATACTTTTGCATTATTCATTTCTTTGCAGTTAACCGCTTTTTCAATAAGCCACTCATACTTATCTAATAGCTTTTTAATCAACATCGCATCATCCACAGTTTTTGTATCATCATTTCCTACTTGTAAGAAAAATGGTACCTCTGGATAACGTTCGTGCATCTTAACTGCATACTCAAAATCATAATCGTCAAATACTACTACCTTTAAGCTAATATCTTTTCCTGCTAGCTTCTGAATTACATCATCTAACTTCTGAAAATCAGTATTCATCGTCGAGCTTGGCGGCTTCGGAGAAATCGTTATTTCATCAATTTCAAGTAACCAATCTTGCCATTTGCTCCCTTGCGTTTCGATTGCCGTTCGCATTCCATTCTCTTTTAATATAGAAAGAAGAAACTCAATATTTTTCAACAATACCGGATTTCCACCTGAAATCGTAACATGAGAAAAATTTTCGCCGCCAATTTCTACAAGCTCATTCCAAACGTCTTCTGCTGTCATCTGTCTAATTTGATCTTTAGCCGATCCATCCCACGTAAAAGCAGAATCACACCAAGCGCAGCTATAATCACAGCCAGCTGTACGGATAAACATCGTCTTTTGTCCTACAACCATTCCTTCACCTTGAATAGTCGGACCAAATATTTCTAAGACAGGGATTTTACTCATCGAGCATCCACTCCCGTCTTACTTCTGCATAACTAGTCGGAGTCTCAAATAGACGAACAAATTCAACACGAGCTCCTTTATATTCATTCACACGATTATCTTTTGTTAACGCTTCTGCCATCTTTTCATAAATCCAAACGACCATATTTTCAGCAGTTGTATTCATCGCTGGTAACGTTTCGTTTAAATAACGATGATCTAAATAAATTTCTATTTCATTCTTCCAAATTTCTTTTATATCTCCAAAGTCAATTGCAAGACCGATTTCATTTACATATCCACTAATCCCAAATACAACTTTATATGTGTGACCATGTAAGTTTTTACATTTCCCTTCATAACAGTGTAAATGGTGTGCTGCATCAAATGTAAATTCCTTGCTGACCATTACTCGTTTATTATGATATTTGAGCTGTTTACGCTGAATATCCTTGTCCATTTTTTGCAAATTTTCTACGATGCGAAATCCAAAGAAATTATCCATTAGTTACTCGCTCCTTCGCGTTCTTGTAGGTACGTATCTAATCCTGCTTTACGAAGTTGACATGCTGGACATTCACCGCAACCATCACCAATGATTCCGTTATAACATGTTAATGTTTTTTCTCGAACAAACTCGAATGCTCCAAGTTCATCTGATAATTTCCATGTTTCCGCTTTATCAATCCACATAAGTGGTGTATGAATCACAAACGGATAATCCATGGATAAATTTAAAGTAACGTTTAACGATTTCACAAACACGTCACGGCAATCTGGATAACCACTAAAATCAGTTTCACATACACCCGTTACAATATGACGTGCTCCAACTTGTTTTGCTAATACAGCAGCAAATGATAAGAATAGTAAATTTCGTCCATCTACAAACGTCGATGGTAATTCCCCTTCTTCATGTGTAATCTCCATATCCGTTCTCGTTAACGCATTTGGAGCAAGTTGATTTAATAGACTCATATCTAGTACTGTATGTTTAATTCCTAGCTCTTTTGCAATTTCCGCTGCACAATCAATTTCTAACTTATGACGTTGATTGTAATTAAACGTTACAGCCTCTACTTCTGCAAACTGCTCCATTGCCCAAAATAAACATGTCGTACTATCTTGTCCTCCACTAAAAACAACAACTGCCTTTTCTTTTTTCATTTCACTCATTCTCCTTCTCTACTACGAATAAGAAGAAAGAACGTTCTTGAACTGTCACAATAAAAAAACAAAACAATACCTAAAGATATTGTTGTTTCCATAGTTTTTTATAGAGGGAGTTCGCGAACCTCTCCCGTGCATTGCACGGAATTCCTTCTTTCATTGACAAAGCTTATTGTAACATATTGTATACTACCAGAAAAAATTTCTGATTTTTCCGCTATTTCTCATTTCATTTCTTTCATTTTATAGTATGATTAATTTACTATAAGAAGAGAGGAGGCATCCCACTGAAATCCTTTATTATTTATCTCTTTCTAAATATATTATTCATCCTTGTTACAATGCTCGTATACCATTTATTTTGGAATCAAAAAGGGAAACGCTCTCCTAAATTAAATTCAGCTATATTTATTGTATTATGCTGCCTCGTTACTATACTATGTATCACTTTCGCAGCAAAAACAAATTATGGATTTCAATTTGATATGCGTCATATCGTATTAGTTGTCGGTACATTAACCGGAGGTCCTATTGCTGGTGGATCAATATTAGTTGTATTAAATATATATCGCTTCTTATTAGGAGGAATAGGTGTTTTCCCATCGCTTATCGGTTCTATCCTTCTATTTATTGTTCTACTATTTACATATAAATTTTTCAATCGAACTTCTAATCGTATAAAAATAATACTCGCTATTATATACAGTCTCACATACGGATTGAGTTGGATACCTTTCTTCCTTTCAAAGGTTACAAATAAGACTGATTATATACCACATATTATTGTGTATGAGTTATGTACGATACTTGGTACGATTCTTATTTTATATTTACTACACATATTACAAACTCAAGTTCGTCTCCAAAACGAACTTATGAATGCTGAAAAATTTCATTTAATTGGCGAAATGGCAGCGTCCATCTCTCATGAGATTCGCAATCCGTTAACTTCAACAAAAGGATTTTTACAACTTTTGCAGTCAGGTACATGCACTGAGCAAGAGCGAAAATTATATATTGACATAGCCATCAACGGAATCGAACAAGCAAATCACGTTCTTACAGATTATTTAACCTTTGCAAAACCAAGTATTGAAAAAGAACAAACATTACAGTTAGAAGAAGAACTACTGCATGCATTATCGTTAATTACACCGCTTGCTAATTTAACAAATGTGCGTACACATTATATAAAGCAAAGTACTTCTTTTTTTATCGCGGGAGAAAAACAAAAACTAAATCAATGTTTGTTAAATATTTTAAAAAACTGCATTGAGGCCATGCCAAAAGGCGGTGATCTTTATTTCACATTAGTTCCTGATCATAAACATATTCAATTATATATAAAAGATACAGGAGTTGGTATGGATCAAGAACAAGTAAAACGTCTTGGATCCCCTTTCTATTCAACAAAAGAAAAAGGTACTGGTCTTGGAATGATGGTCGTATTCAGTGTTGTGCAAGCTATGAACGGAAAAATTGATATTATAAGTGAAAAAGGTACAGGTACAACTTTCTTATTAACTTTTCCACTCATACAAAAAACGTGATGAAATACTCATCACGTTTTTTCTGTTCCTTCAACTAATTCAGCAAAAGCTTTCACTTTTCCATGTGGTTTTTGATTTTCTTTACGTGCTTTCCAAGCGCGCTCTTCTTCTTTCTTTTTATTGGACATACTTTTCAACTCCTTCTTTTCTTTCTCTCTGTAGTATTCCAAAATAAGAAGAAAAACTATGCACATATGAAAAAGAAGTGGTCTCCCACTTCTTCCTAATTATCGCTGTAAAATTGCGTGTTTCGCTTCTTTTAACTGCGTAAGATGTCTTTGTTCATGCAAATCAAGAAATTGAACCCACTGATATAAATTCAGATCATTAAAAACAGGATGCTTTAACCCATTTTCAAATAGGTCTTTTTCATCTATAACGCTATGAAGCGCATGTAATAATTCTTGTCGTGAATGTTCTAGTAATTGGATTCCTTGCTGTTTTTTCATTAGCGTTTCTGTTGGTTTCATTTGCTGAGGAGCTTCTCGTTTATGTGTGCGATCCAGCGTAAGTTGGAGGTCTTTAAATGGAGTCGTGTTTCTTTCATTTTTTTGTAAGGCATATACAAGGGCAGACGTGACAGATTGTTCAACTAAATGCAAGTGATGCAAAATTTGAATAATACTCCATTTATCACGACGTGGCTTTACATTCACTTCTGTATCATTTAACATTTCAATTTCTGACAATAGCGTGCTTCGGGTAGACTGTAATGAGTTCACTAAACTTTCTAAACTCACATCCATATTAGATTGAAGCATACTTCTTTCCCCCCTTTTGTTGGTGAAAAGAGGCGCTCCTTATTAGAAACACCTCTTTAGTATTCTGAATTTTCTTTTATTATCTCATCATTTTCTCATTATGTCGATGTTAAACATGTGAAAAAAAGCGCATGTTTTTTACAATTTTGTGTCGTCAATTGCTTGTAGCCATGCTTCAATTTCTGTAATAACACTTTTCACACAGCCTTCAGTAAATGGTGATGTTAAATTGGCAACTTCTACTAATTCCAAGAATGATTTACTTCCACCTTGTTGGCACAGATTCACATAATCTTCCCACGCCTCTTGTCTATTATCTCTTGCACGTTTCCAAAATTGCAGTGCACAAATTTGTGCTAACGTGTAGTCAATATAGTAGAACGGCGAGCTATAAATATGTCCTTGACGTTGCCAGAATCCACCGCGCTCTAAATAATCATTATCTTCATAATCACGATGCGGTAAATACTTTTTCTCTATATTACGCCATGCTGTCTTACGATCTTCTGGTGATGCTTCAGGGTTTTCATATACATAATGTTGATATTCATCAACAGATACACCATACGGTAAAAACAGAAGTGCTGAACTTAAGTGAGAGAAGTAATATTTATCTGCATCTTCTTCAAAGAATAACTTCATCCATGGCCATGTGAAGAATTCCATACTCATAGAGTGAATTTCACACGCTTCATATGTTGGCCAATTATATTCTGGAATTTCAAATTTACGACTTTCGTATACTTGGAAAGCATGGCCTGCTTCATGTGTTAATACGTCAATATCACCAGACGTTCCGTTAAAATTCGAGAAGATAAACGGCGCTTTATAATTCTCAATATATGTACAATATCCACCGCCAGCTTTTCCTTTTTTCGCAACTAAATCTAATAAATCATTATCTAACATGAAATTGAAAAATTCATCTGTTTCAGCCGATAACTCTTTATACATCGTTTTTCCATGATTAACAATCCAATCCGCATCTCCTTTTGGAGTTGGGTTACCTGTAGGGAATTCAAAGTTTTCGTCGTAATATGCTAACTTCTCTACACCGATACGTGCTTGTTGACGTTTTCTTAATTCCGTTGTAACGGGAACGATATAATCTAGCACTTGCTGACGATAATTTGCTACCATTTCCGCATTATAATCTGTACGGTACATTCTTGCATATCCAAGTTCAACAAAGTTTTTGAAACCTAAAGATTTGGCGATTTTCGTTCTCACTTTAACAAGCTCGTCATAAATACGATCTAACTCTTCTTCATTCTCAGCTAAAAATCCGTAATACGCCTCACTTGCTGCTTTACGTTCACTTCTCTCTTTCCCTTGCATAAATGGAATAAGCTGTGATAAAGTTCTTTCTTCTCCTGCAAAATCAATTTTTGCAGATGCTAATAATTGTGTATATTGTGAAGACAATTTATTCTCTAATTGTAAATCCTTCACGACTTCATCAGAATATGTTTTTAAATCACACTCCGCAAGAGCAAATAATTGCTTCCCATAATACGCTTCTAATTCTTCACGGAATGGAGAATGAATTAACGCATTATAATATTTTGTACCATATCCTTGTACAACTGGAGAGAATTCATCAAAGAAATCTTGCTCTTTCTTATAAAAAGCATCTGTTGTATCAACAGAATGACGAATGTAACAAAGATTCCCCATTGTACCAAAATCGTTACGAATTTCGTTAATTGAATGAATGACTTGTTTTTGTTCCTCTACAGTTTTTGCGTTATCAAACCTCTCTAAAGCAGCTGTAAACTTCTCTTTTAATTCTTCAATATTTGGCCTTTTATATTCATAGTCTTTAAATGACATGAACGAGCCTCCTCTCCATTAAATGCATCCTTTACTATAATTCAATACTTACTTCCAAATCTCCTCTTATTCTTCAACAAAATACGGCATATACTGCCATCATTACATGTAAACAAAAAAGCTTTGGATTTCTTTATCCAAAGCTCCTTTGGAACATATTATTACTTTTCATACTTTCCAATCTTTTTTAATAGATCCAGTAATTCGTCCTTTTCCTCTTTCGTTAACATTTCAAAAGACTGATGAATAACTTGCTCATGCCCTGGAAAAATAGAAGAAATAAAGTTCTCTCCAGATTCAGTTAATTGTGCATAAATAACACGTCGGTCATTCGGGCATGGAATTCTCTTTACTAGTCCCTTTTTCTCTAACTTATCTACAACATATGTAATGCTGCCACTAGCTATTAAAATACGCTCACCAATTTGCTGAAGTGGTTGACCGCCTTTATGATATAGCAGTTCTAATACAGCAAACTCAGTTGGATTTAAACCGTTACTTTGTATAGACTTATTTGTCGTATCCATAACAGAACGATGTACACGAGATAATGCAATAAATACTTTTAAAGATTGAGAAATATCTTCTCGTTCATTATTTGATGTCATACAACTTTCAACCCTTCATTTAAATTCTCAGTAATAAAAAGAACAAAATAGTACTTCATATAAATTCCGAATGAGTATTCACTCATTCATTATCTCTCCCCCAAATATATTATGAATGATTCTTGAATAAAAATATGACAATTTTAACATAGTTTATATATAATGATAATAAAAAAGAAGGAGTACCAAATTTGAAATTCAAATTCCACAGCATAGTTTTATATATATTGCTTGTTATCCTACCAACAACAGGGATTGGTGCTACATTTTATTCATATCATTCGTATAAAATGAAACAAGAAAATAAACAAGTTGCCCATACGGTTCTCTTTTTATATAGAGACTATTTAGATCACCACCTTGGCGAAGCAATTTCTGCCCTAGAAATGCTCACAAAGGTCGTAGGAACCGAGACTGGAAATATTAATGGGATGAAAGAAATTGTACATGATACAGATGGAAACGATGCACGTTTTTCTGGTCTATATTACGCTACACCAGAAGGTATCATTACAATCGCATCGGAAGGTGACCGACCACCTGTTGATGTCTCAGATCGTAAATATATTCAAAACGCATTACAAACTAAGAAAACAACTGTATCATCCGTCATTACAGATCGTGTTCTTGGCCATCAAGCTATTATGATTGCTTCCCCCATTTTTAATAAACAGAAGGAGCTCTCAGGCTTATTGTTAGCAAGTTTACGCTTTGACTACATTTCATCATCTTTAAATGCCATTAAGCCACAATACCATTTTGAAGTAACTGATAAGTATGATGTAGTTTTTCTAACCGATGATAATAACGAAACAAGTGATGCACATTCTAATATGCTTACTACTCCACTCCAAAGATTAGATTGGAAGGTCTCTGTTTCTCCGTTACCTATTCATCAAAAAACTTTAAATCAGTGGGTTGCCGTAGAATGTATAGCTACTTTATTTTTAATGTCAATTTTATTTTTACTCGCTCAATATATGTTGTTAAAACGACAAACAAAACTAGAAAGACAACAAAATGAACTACAAAAAATTGAATTAGTTGGAACTTTTGCAGCTAGTACCGCCCACGAAATCCGTAATCCACTTACCGGAATTAAAGGGCTCGTCGCTCTATTAAAAGAGAAATATAAAGATGAACAAGATCAGTTCTATTTTTCCATCATCGAACAAGAAATAGAACGAATTAATGAAATTGTAAGTGAATTTCTTATTCTGGGAAAGCCAACTGCAATCATTGAACAAACATATGATGTGAGAACCATTCTAAATGAGGTAGCATTAATTATTCAATCTGAGGCGAATCTACATAATATTGTATTCCATTTACATTTGCCAGACCGTCCTGTTCATATCCGATGCTCGAAAGACCATATGAAACAAGTGGTTTTAAACATTACAAAAAATGCAATTGAAGCTATGACTTTTGGCGATACACTAACTATTTTCGTAACAAACAATGAAACACACGCACAATTGCAAATTATAGATACTGGAAAAGGGATTCCAAAACATATTCAAAAACACCTCTTTCATCCGTTCTTTACTAATAAAGATACTGGAACAGGTCTTGGACTTGTCATATGTAAACGAATTATAGAGATGTACAACGGGCATATTTTTATTAACAGTATAGAAAACGAAGGAACGACAGTTCATATCGAAATTCCGTTACACATAGTATAATTATCCTTATCCCTAAAGGGTAATTATACTTATTTCATAAAACCAGCCACAAGCATTCGCCAAAAATTACTTGATTTTCCTTCATACCCAATTTGAAAAATAGGTACCTTTATAATTGATAACCATTTTGGTGTTTGTTTTTCTTTATAACACTGGTACTGTAAAATAAGCTTGTCCAATTCTTGACTAACTTGAATCGTCTCCGTACTATTTAACCCACTCGTTAAACCTAATTGAATCATCTCTTCACGTTTCATATGAATATCACGTGAAAGCTTTTCTAATGTGTACTTCCTTTTTACAGTAAACATTCATATCCCCCTTATTATACTTCCATGCTCTCTACTTCACTTCTCCATTGAACTTTTAACTGCTTATCATATTTGAATTTGAAGAATCAGAAAATTAAACATTTTCTCCCTGTAATTTACAAATCTTTACCCTCACTTTGAGAATTATTACAAATTATTCTATCTTTGTAAATACATTCGCAATAATAGACAATTTTTTTATCTCCTTTTTTTACAAACACCAATTAAATAGCGGATTCCCTATTTTCCATATACTTTTCTTCGACATTTTTTGTTTAATTTATATAAAAACGCAAACCATAATGGTGATTGATAATATAGAAAGGAAATAGTTATATGCGCAAATATACGATTGCATTGCTTATTTTGACTATGTTTTTACCAGCCTTCTTGTTTCCTATTGAGACCAAGGCCCATACAAATAAAGTAGCTATTGTCATTGATGACTTCGGCAATAATATGAAAGGAACTGATAAAATGTTATCACTTCCTATTCCACTAACTGTTGCTGTTATGCCTTTTCTTCCTTCCACAAAGGAAGATGCGATAGCGGCTCATAAGAAAGGACACGAAGTTATTATACATATGCCAATGGAACCGATTAAAGGTAAAAAAGAATGGCTTGGACCAAAAGCAATTACAACTGATTTAAGCGACGAAGAAATAAATAATCGACTCGAACAAGCGATTCAAGAAGTACCACATGCAATTGGGATGAATAATCATATGGGATCAAAGGTGACTGCAGACGAAAGAATTGTACGACTTATACTCGCAGCTTGTAAAAAACACGGTTTATTTTATTTAGATAGCAAAACAAATCCTAAGAGTGTCGTCCCAAAAATCGGGAAAGAATTAGGAGTACCAATTATTGAAAATCAATTATTTTTTGATGACGTGTACACAGCGGCACATATTTCAAAACAAGCCCAATTACTCATTAAAAAACTTCAAGAAAAACCGATTATGGTAGCTATCGGACATGTTGGGCCTCCAGGTGAAATTACATCACGTGTTATAGAAACCTCTATTCCTAAAATTCGTGAACATGCAGATTTTATTTTTTTATCCGATTTAGCATTATCTCCGCCTCCTGTTTCAAAATAAGATTCATGACTCAAACTAAAAAAGAGAGCAATCTGCATATAGCAAATTGCTCCCTTTCCTTTTCATCTTAAATATAATCTACATGACTCACCCTGAATCCTTTTTTCTCTATTTTTTCGATTAATTGCTTTAATCTTTTTTCATTTAACTCATCTGTTATATTGACAATAACGCGGCGAATATATTGATCGCCGTTATCTAGCGTAAATAGTCCACCGATATGAAATGCTTTCAACAATGTCCCAAGTTCTTTAATCGTTCCCTTACAATCTTGTGTTGCAATTGTTAATATATAACCACCCGTCCGCATACCAAATGAATCCTCAATAACATCAAATATATTGGAATGAGTTAAGATGCCAACAAATTCATTATAATCATTTAATACAGCTAAAAACGGCAAACGACGAATAACATAAAATGCTCTGAAAAAAGAGTCCTTTTCAAAAATAAATGCAGTGGAATCTTCCAACATATGTTCCGTACTTAATTCCTCTAATCCACCATTACACTTCTTTTCTAAAAGATCCACTTTATAAATAATCCCCATGAATTTCTTTTCATCTTCTGCTAATACAGGGATTGCTCGAAATCCCGTTTCATTCATAATTTGCAGAGCCTTCTTACCTGAATCGTTCATTTTGCAAAATGTTACTTGCTGTTTTGGCAGAAAATGATATTTAACTCGCAAAATATGTTCCTCCTTACATGTCAACATGTAATCTATATATAATAAGGAGACCTATATTTTATGAGTAAAATTATTTTTAAAACGCTTTCATTTACTTATTGACTTGTAACGACATCACAAACATTTCATATAACAGAGCTCTTTGCACCTTTTATCATTAACAATTTTACATGGTAGTTCATTAAATATTCTATACCCTCCAACCATTTTTTCGCGTATTCTGGAGTTTTTCCCCACACAATCATGCCATAATTATGAACGAGAACTACTCCTCCACCTTCAATAAAATTCGGCACATTATTCTCTAATAAATCTGCGAATTTTTTCTCATCTTCTACAATGGGAATTGTCATTTCTGTTATACCTTCTTTTCCAAAAACACGTTCCACGCTACGTTTATCGAATGTTACTTCCCCTTTTTCTCCATACAACTCTGATATTAAATGACTATCTACAGTCTGTACTTGTAAAATACATTCTGCACTACTTTTTTTATAAATATCTGCATGCATAAATGATTCCGCAGCTGGTTTTTCTTCATTTTCAAATACTGGTTCACACATACAGTTTACAACAATAAAATCTTCTTCTGAAAATAACCCTTTATCTCTTCCTTCAACATTTACTAAAAAAGTTAACGGCTCTTTTGACGTACAAAGTGATAAGCTAATTTTTGTACCATAAAACCAATCACGAAGTGCTAGTTCAGATTTCACATCTTTTAATTCATTCCATTTCTTTAGAAAAAATAACATTTCGTCACCCCCGGCGTAATATTTATATAATGTTCGAATCCTTTCTATGTAAAAGGAGTATTTTTTTGATTATTCTAAAAATTTAATTGAATTATCACATGAGAACGCCTTTTTGTCAATATAGTTTCACGTCTCTCCTTTAAAAAGGGCTATTCATATGTCTATACTCCTGTATATTGACTATTTCATTTTATACATAAAAAATACGTTATTCTTTTTCAATCAAAGAATAACGTATTTTCTCATCTTTTATTTCATTATTGCGTTATATAAGAACTGTGCATATTGTTCACGTGTTACAAAATCATCACCTAAAAAGTTTCCTTTTCCATCACCTTTTGATATGTTATTGTCCGCTAACGCTTTCACATATTCTTCTGCCCAATGACCAGTTGGTACATCATTAAAGTTCACTTTATTATTTTCATCTTCTTTTAGCTGAAATACTTTATATAATACTACAGACATTTCGTATCGAGTTAATACTCCATCTGGACGAAACTCCCCAGTACCATCTCCTTGCATAATTCCAGCTTGCGCAACTGTAGCAATATCTTGCTCAAACATATGTCCTTTCGTATCTGTAAATCTCTCTTTCTGCTCTACTTTATTTTCTAATTTCAAATACCTTTGTACTAAAGACGCAACTTGTCCACGAGTAATACGATCCCCAAATCCAAATTGTCCATTTCCATATCCCTTAAAAATATTTTCTTTCGCTAAATAATGAATTGCTTCCTCTGACCAATGTCCTTTTGGTACATCTTTAAATTCTACTACTCCTACTTTTTCATCTTCTTTAGAATTATTGTCTTCTTTAGAAGTGTTATCTTCTTTACTTTCTACCACATTTTGAATCACAGATCCTGTGAAGAAGATTCCTGTATCCGCAAATGGATCTTTTACACCAAATTCATATACTTTCTCACCCGGTGTACTCCACTTAACTGCATCATTACTATACGTACCACCTTCGCTCTTTAAACGAATTTTTGTAGAGATTTTACCATCTTTCTCGTATATAGGTACTTTTACTTCTTTATTTACTTCTGTTTCCTCTAAAAATACTTTTTGATTTTGAACATTGATATAGGCTGTTTTACTTAGTTCTATAACTGGTCGAACATCACGAATTTCATTTGCAACAAAACTTAAGAATACTAACTTTTTCAAATTGCTAGCTGGTGTTAAGTCTGAAATATAATTCGCTTCTAAATCAAGCTTTTGTAAGTTTACTAGACTTGATAATGGAGTAATATCCTTTAACTCATTGTTAGGTAAGTGTAATTGTTTTAACTGTGTCATCTTACTTAGAGGAGTAACATCTTTTATTTCATTTTTCCCGATCCACAATTCTTCTAATTGCTTCATTTGCTCAATACCGGATAAATCTTTTACTTTATTACGTGTTAATACTAAGTCTTTTAAAGGTAATGAATATAACGGTTTAATATCTTCAATTTGATTACCTGCTAAAGTTAAATATGTTACATTTTTCAACGCGCTTAATGGCGCAACATTCGTAATTTTATTATTTGCTAAATTCAAGTAATCTAGTTGTTCCATTTTCGCTAACGCTGTTACATCTTCTATTTGGTTACCTGATAAATATAAACTTTTTACATTTTTCATCTCAATTAGTGGTGCAACGTTCGTAATTTTATTATTACTTAAATCAAGAGAATCTAAATTATCCATCTTAACAAGTGGTGTTACATCTGAAAATTCATTACCACGTAAAGCTAAATGTTTCAATTGTTTTAAGCTCGTAAAGAATGATGGATCTTTTATCTTCGCATTCGCAACTGTTAAAGATTTTAAATTTGGCATATATTTTAATGCACTATAATCCAGTATCTCATTCGTATTTAAAAACAAGTCCTTTACTTGTAATAACTCTTCTTTCGTGATTGGTGTATTTAAATCTTTTCTATTAAATACCTTTTTATTAACAAGCTCTCTTAATTTATTATCTGTTATCATATTTTGATTATCAACTGGATGATCCGTCTCCATATTGCCTGAATTAGAGTTATCATCTCGTTTCTCTGTTTCTTTGTCACCTACAGTTGGATCTTTAATTTCAAATTGAACTTGATATTTGTGATCATATCCAATAGCCGGAATAAGTATATGCATTTGCATATTGTGCTTCTTCTCAAACTCGCCAATTTCAAATTGAACTACTTTCGTTCCATTCTTCCTCTTATCTTCTGACAAAACTTTCACATCATGAAATACGCCAGGTTGGTTTTTATCCTCTATTCTAAGGTATTGAAAATAATCGCTATCTTGCATTGTTACAGTTACAATTTTTTTCCCATCCGCAATCGTTACTTTAGGATCTTTTATATATTGAGAAACCATAGATGGCTCGTCTTTTTGATCCTTATATATTTTAATCTCAGTATCGTATGTACGTTCACTAGCTGCCGCTACCGATTGGTTTGCTTCAATTTTTATTGCTGCTAACGCTGGAGTAGAGTATGCAGCAAATGGAATTGCTAATGTTGTCGCTACTACTAGCGCCTTCATATAATTTTTTTTCAAAATAATATCCCCTATCATATATAATCTTTATAATTGATAAACATTATCAATTACTCATAAATAAATGATAATGAATATCATTATCGATGTCAACGAGAATATTACATTAAATTTATATTTTTAAAGGCAAAAAATATAAAAGCCCTTTATTCAAAGAGCTTTTTTACCTATCGTATGAAGAATTTCATTTTTCTCCTTCTCATTGATGACACCAATTTTTTGCAAAATATTTGCATACAATACAAGTTTATTATATATCCGTTCTGACATACTTCCCCTTCTTTCCTTCGACCAACTTTTTTTGTATTGGTAAATTATATGAAAGAGATGGGAAAATGTGTCCACTTTTTTTGCATAAATACAAATCTTTTATCCCGCTATTTGCAGGCAGTAAAACTCCCACCTCACAATCAGGTGGGAGTTCTACGTATTTAACAAATTGTCCATTGAATATTATGCCTTTTAACTTCCTCTTCAAAACTATAGGGCATTTTCTTATCACAAATTACATGTTGAATGCGCGAAAACGCTGCTATTCGGTAATTTCCTTTTACGCCTACCTTTGTATGATCACATAAAATATATGTTTTCTCTGCTAATTTCATCATCGCTTCTGACAGTTTCGCCTTTTCTAATTCAAAACTAGAAACTCCAAAACCAGGTAATAATCCATCAATCGAAACAAATGCTTTATGAAAATGAAATTGCTGGATAACTTGCTGCGAAATAGATCCTGATACGCGTGAATGTTTTGGAGATACTTTTCCACCAATAAATAAAACTTCACCGTGAAACATCTTTTTATTAATAGAAGAAATTAATTGTGTCGCTACTGGAAATGAACTTGTTACAATCGTTAAATTTTTACGATGTACAAGATATGGTACCATTTGAAGTGGTGTACTTCCGTCATCAATCGCAATAACATCTCCATCTTCTACAAATGTTGCTGCTTTATACCCAATTCGCTTCTTCTCTTCTATATGTAGCATCTCTCGTTCTAACATTGGTGCCTCTATTCCAGCTCCCGGAAGTTGGACGGCTCCACCATACACTTTCTTCAACTTCTTTTCACGATCCAATTCTTCTAAATAACGACGAATCGTCTCTGTTGATACAGCAAACTCTCTCGCTAATTCTGAAACTTTTACCTTCCCTTTAAACTCTACCTTCTCAAGAATGGTTCGCTTTCTTTCTTCACCTACTACAGACATAACCTCACCCCATTGATTTCTACCTCATACACTGCCTTACTTATACAAAGTTATAACTTTCCTTTTCAACGAAAACTTCCTCGTGAATATGAATACCACGCTTTTTTAGTTCATCAAAAATAATTTGTGGTTTGACAAAAGCTTCCTCGGGTGTCACAACACCAACTTTATTTACATTCCCATTTGCGATTAGCTCTGTAGCAATCCCAAATGGAATACCGACGTTTCTCGTATAAGCTCTTAATTTTTCCCATCCTACAACAGATCCATCAGATAACGGGTGTGTATGATATAATACACGTCTTTGTTTCTCATTATTTTTCATACCTATTACTTCTACATGAAGTGCATAACCGTAAATCTCTGTTTCTTGTCCTTCTTTCGATTGCAATAAATACTTCGCAATACAATCCATTATGCCGATTTCTTTTCCATTTATTTCAACTGGATCATTACGCAATATACCGTAATCATACAATGCACGTACGAGCTGCATATTTTGCTTTGGCCAAGTTCCTCTCGTCTCTATTAGTTTAACGCCTTTATTTTCTAATGCTTTTGCTAACGTAATCGTTTCAGAATGCGGTATGATATACTGCGTTGTCTTACCATAAGGCGCCGGTAATTCAATTTCTCTTGGACGCGCAAACGGAGGCACTTGCTTAAACTCACCATCTTCATACACTGTACGCGATGGCAAATGTGGATCATATTCATATGTCGTTGTTTCTGTAATGGATGCAGAAAAAGCAATGGGACGATACGAACCATGACTTACACGAACTGACTCTACAGTATGTAACTGATTTGCTGCATGCATCGCCATCATTTGCGTTACACCTGGCGTCATACCAAACCCAGGTAAACATGTTTTTCCGTTTTGAACAAATATAGAATGCGAATCATTTTCTTCACCAAATCCATTTAAATTCACACCGTGACAACCTGCTTCTGCAATACATCGAGTAGATAATCCATTTAACTTAATTGTTGTACCATCCATTACAATGTCATAGCCCTTCATTTTTGCAACCGTATCCTCATGATTCGTTACATCTACTTTCACAAAATCAACGCGAGGATCGTTGAGCCATTCTACTACTTTAAGCCCCTCTTCTTCGTTAAAATCTGCTACTGTAATCGTCTCAAAAGATGAAAATTGCACTAAATCTAAAATTGCTTCACGACAAATTTTACCTGCTCCACCTAAGCAAAATACTTTCAACCTATAACAACTCCTTTAGCGATACTATCAACTAAGCGATGAATATCTGCCTCATGTACATCACCGATATTTCCAATGCGGAATGTATCTACTTTTGAAATTTTACCTGGATATATAACAAATCCATCCCGCTTTAATTCATTGTATAATTGCTCAAAATCAAACCATTCTTCTGGATAAATGAAAGATGTAATAATAGGCGATTGATATTTTTCATCTACTAGTGGCTTAAATCCGATTTCTCTCATTCGATTCACTAATAGTTTTTGATTGTTATCATATCGATTGTAACGTGCTTTTACTCCGCCCTCTTTTTCTAATTCAAGTAGTGCTTGATAAAAAGCGTGTACAACATGTGTAGGTGATGTAAAACGCCATTTCCCATTTTGATTTTCCATTGTTTCCCATTGATCGTATAAATCTAAAGATAATGAACGTGCCTGCCCTTTACATTTCAACAATTCATCGCGCTTTGCAATAACAAATCCGAACCCTGGAACCCCTTGAATACATTTATTCGCACTACTAATTAGAAAGTCAATTTGCAACTCAGCGATATCTATTTCAATACCACCAAAACTACTCATTGCATCAACTAGTGTTACTTTTCCGTATTGCTTCCCTAATTTACATACATCTACAATTGGATTGATAATACCTGTTGTTGTTTCACAATGAACAACTGCAATATGTGTAATCTCTTTATCTTGTTGTAATATCTTTTCTACTTCTACAATATTAGTAGGCTCCCACTCTTCTGTTTGACTGACCACCACATCTATATGTAACATCTCTGCCATTTGTACAATTCTCTTACCATACGCACCATTTGTACAAACAAGCATCTTTCCGTTTTTTGGAATGACAGAACCGATTACTGCTTCAACTGAAAAAGTACCGCTTCCTTGCATTAATACTGTTGTATATCTCTCTTCTTCCTTCGTTGCTAACGATACAAGTTTAGCTCTTACCTGTTGCACCATCATGTTATATTCAACATCCCACGTACACCAATCGTATAGCATAACTTCTTTTACTGTTTTTGTTGTCGTTAATGGTCCTGGCGTTAATAATAAGTAGTGATTTTCAGTCATGATCCTATTCCCCTTTTATGAAATAATAAATTCTTGTTTCTCAATCTGTTCAATTACGTTTTCGAGTCCCTGCATCGTTTCAATTGTAAAATGAGCCCCGTTTTCAACGAAACGCTTTCGAACTACTTCCATTTTTTCACGAAGTTCTACCGGATCCATAGTTTCAGCTGCCCACTCGCTTAAGCCGAGCTCACTACTACCGAGAATTACACCCACAGTCCACATACCAGCATTTCTGCCCTCTTTCATATCTGACACTGTGTCCCCGACTTTTATCATATGATTCATCGGATACACACCAAGTTCCATCGCATTTTTATAACACATCCAAGGGTACGGACGGCCTGCTGAAACATCATCTGGCGTCACAAGAACATCAGGTTTATATCCTTGTATTTCTGCTTCTTTTGCAACGATGTCCATCATTTCTCTCGTATAACCAGTTGTTGAGCCAATTTTAAGGCCTCTTTTACGTAATGAAGCAACCACTTCTTTCACCCCATCAATTGGCGTGGCATAGTGTGGCAAAATAGTAAAGAGTATTTCTTCAAACTCTTCATACATCTCGTGAATGTCTGCTTCTGTTGGTAAATGTCCGAAAACACGCTCCCACTCATTCGCAATACGAGGCATTTCTGTTAGTGCCCTTACATGATCGATCTTTAATAATCCCATCGGTTTACGGGCTTCTTCATCTGTAATTTTAACACCACGTTTACGAAAAATTTTTATGAATACTTCCAGTGGTGCAAAACATCCGTAATCAACTGTCGTACCTGCCCAATCAAAAATAACTGCTTCTATTTTCATTCAATCCATCACCCTTCTCACTTATCTTTTTTGCCATTGTGAAGTTCGGTTACGAAGTGCTTTCGTTCCCCATTCATATACAACTCTTACTACAATATTTGTAACAACAATAAGTACACTCATTGCAGCTGCTGGCGCTACATTTCCTGCATCATCCATATTTACGATTGATACGGCAGCTAGTTTAAAATCAGCTGCGTATAAGAATACAACCGCTGACACAGTTACCATCGAATTGACGAAATAGTACATGACCATTTCTAAAATTGCTGGTAAACACATCGGTACTGTTACTCTAAAGAATGTTTTATAAAACGGAATGCCCATCGACTGCGAAACAAGCTCAAACTCTCGGTCTAATTTCTTTAAAGCAGTCGTTGCGGTAACGAATGTTACAGAATAAAAATGAATGATGTTTACTAGTACTAGCACAGCAATTGTTCCGTATAAAGAATGAAACGGATTCGTTACTGAAAGTCCAAGTATTTGAATCGTTGGTTGACTAAAGAAAAAGACGTATCCCAATCCAAGTACTAAACCTGGGATTGCTAAAGGGACAATCGAGAAAAAGTAGCCTGTTTTTCGGAAAAACTTTAGCTGATCCATTTTCTCAATCGCATATGCGAACATAAATGTTAAAATTGCCCCAATAACTGCTGTAACTGCTGAGACAATCACACTATTTTTAAATGCTTCAAGTCCATCTCCTGTTAAACTCGAAAAATTAAAATGCTCAAATGTAAAACTCATATTATATGGCCATACTTTCACACTTGCCGCAATACCAACTGCCACAAATAAAAGAATAATCATAAGTGTAATCACACTACAATATATGAATGAGACTACATCTCTTTTCTTATTAGCCGTTATTCTATATGGCACTGCTTTTGAAGATAAGAAATTCGCCTGCTTTCTTTGCGTAATACGATCAACTGCAAATGCAAATATAGCCGGGATTAATAAAATCATTCCGACAGTTGCACCCATCGGCATATTTTGTTGTCCAATTACTTGTTTGTATACATCAGTAGCAAGTACATTATATTGCCCACCAACAATTTTTGGTGCGCCAAAATCAGTGAAACTAAGTGTAAACACAACGAACATCGCACTAATTAATCCGTACTTTACACTAGGTAAAGTAACAGTGAGAAATTGCTTTGTTTTACTCGCTCCCAACATATTAGAAGCTTCATATAAACGATAATCAGAGCCTTGGAAAGCAATTAATAATATAAGAAAGGCTTGCGGAAATGTATACATGACTTCAGCCATTACAATTCCTACTGGTCCATATAAAGGGATTTGTATACCTTCAAACAAGCCAAACATCCCTTTCGTTACTAATCCTTGATTACCAAATAAATATGTCAGTGCAATACCGTGCATCATCGTTGGTGCGAATAGCGGTAACAACGCGACATATTGAAATACACGCTTCCCAAACACATTCGTGCGAGCAATCGCATAGGCGTAAGCAAAAGCAAGTGTTACTGCAATAATTGTTGTCGCGCCCGAAACCCATACCGTATTTTGTAATGATTGAACTAATGTCGGTGTTGTGAAATATTTACTGAAATTCGCAACACCAATGAAAGCTCCATCTTTATCATAAAAAGCTTGTGTAAACAATTGTAATAGCGGCAATACTAGCATAATCAAAAAAGCAAGAATCATACCAATAATTAATAGTCTTTGTATCCACTCTTCTTTACCGATACGTCTCTTAATCTTTTTTTTCGTACTTTCTACCTTTAAGTCTTCTAACATCTCCATCTATACAACAACCTTCTTTCCATATGACAACATATGATTTTCTGAGAAAGAGATTTGAATCGGATTTCCTTTCCTAATAGCTGTTTTTTCTACTTCTGATGCCAATATATCTACAACGATTTTCTCATTATATAGATGCGTTTTTTCATCTATAACTCGCACTTCTGTCCGGTATACAGATCCACGAAATTCCATACTTTCCACAACCGTTTTAATACCATCATTTTGTACAATCGTTACATGTTCAGGACGAATTGCATGTTCTTCGTTATTTTTCGAAAAGAAATTAATAGAACCAATAAAATCTGCCACAAACGGATTGGCTGGTCTTTGGTAAATCTCCTCTGGTGTGCCAATCTGCATAATTTCCGCATGATTCATTACAACAATTTTATCAGCCATCGTTAATGCCTCTTCTTGATCATGCGTGACCATAATAGTTGTCACTCCTACTTTTTCTTGCAAATCACGCATTTCTCTACGTAACTTTTCACGTACTTTTGCATCTAAAGCAGATAACGGCTCATCGAGTAACAAAATATCCGGAGACAGAGCGAGTGCACGTGCAAGTGCTACTCGCTGCTGTTGTCCACCAGACATTTGAGCAGGATATTTATCTTTTACATTCAGTAAATCAACTAGTTCTAACGCCGATAGCGCCTTCTCTTTTACTTCTGCTTTTCCATACTTTTTTGTCTTTAAGCCGTATTCAATGTTTTCAAGTGCTGTTAAATTCGGAAATAACGCATAGGATTGAAACACCATTCCGAAATTCCTCTTTCCAGGAGGTAATGCTGTAATATCTTTTCCATTCACAGCTATACTACCTGTTGTCGCCTCTTCTAGCCCTGCTAAAATTCGAAGCAATGTTGTTTTCCCACAACCACTTGGGCCTAATAAACATACAAACTCATTTTTTTTCACAGTAAAAGAAATATCTTTTAACGCTGTAAATGCATCAAACTGTTTTTGAATGTGTTGAATTGATAAATATTCGCTCATTTTTTCTCTCTCCCACTCACTTACTTTTTCGGTTCTGCTTTTTGGCCAAACTCTTTTTCCCATTTTTCTAAAATTTTGTCACGATTTTCTGCTGCCCACTTAAAGTCGTTCTTTTTGTATAACTTTTCCGTCACATCTTTAGGGAATCCGTCTGGAAGTTTATAATCATTTTTAATTGTCGCAAATCCATTTTTCTCGAAGTATAACTTCATTACATCATCAGTAATTGCCCAATCTAAAAATGCTTGCGCTAATTTTTCATTTTTTTCATTATCTTTTTTAATAAGTGCGTTCGCTTCTACTTCCCAACCTAATCCTTCTTTTGGCAATACAACTTCAACTGGTGCACCTTTTTGTTTCTCTTTCAAAGCACTATAAACCATCGATACACCAACTGGATATTCACCCGCCCCCGCTAATTTCGCTGGTTTTGAACCTGAATGAGTATAAGTTGCCATATTATCATGAAGTTTCTTCATGTAATCCCAGCCTTTATCTTCACCCATAATTTGTAACCATGCAGAAACTGTTAAAAATCCTGTTCCAGAAGATGCTGGATGTGGCATAACAAGCGTTCCTTTATACTCTGGTTTCGTTAAGTCTTCGTATGATTCTGGCATCGGTAAATTTTTCTTCTTTAATTCTTCTTTATTTATAGCAATCCCCGTCATAAATGCAGTATTTCCTACCCATTTTTCTGGTTGTTTATCATCTTTAAATTGCGGTAAAACGCGATCCGCTCCTTTTGGAGAGTATCCTTTTAACATATCTTTTTTATCTAAAGCTAATAGACTTGAAGCTGCAGTTCCCCATACAACATCTGCTTGTGTATTTTTCCCTTCAGCTAGCAATTTTGCTGTAATAACTCCAGTTGAATCACGAACAATATTCAGCTTCACATCTGGATATTTCTTTTTAAAAGAATCAAGATAAATTGGTACAAGTTCTTCTTCAATTGCTGTGTAAACAGTTAATGATCCAGATAATTTATCATCTTTTACTTTTGCCCCAGCACTTTCTTCTTTCTTTGCACCACACCCCATTAATAACGAAAATACCATTCCAGTTGCTACAGCTTTAAAGATTGTTTTTTTCACTGTCTCTCTCTCCTTTTACAAATCTTATGTACAACTCAAATATAAACAACTAGTGTAAAAGCAGTATTAAACCAACATTAATCTTTTGTTTGTTGTTTGTTTTTGTGTAATACGTTGCTACTTCTATGTTTTTTCGCATTTTTCTGCTAATAATGAACACTAAATTTACAAATAATTAAAAAAACCTTTATAATCCCACAAAAAAATGAGGCGTTTGTAAAAAACGCCTCACTTTTGTTTACCTTTTTTTGAATTACGATTTGCATACTTCGCGCTATTTTCTCCTTCATACTCTAATGCAAATTCTGCATCTGGTAAGCTTTCTTTCGGAGTTTTATTATTGTTGATTGCCGCATTTTGTTTCACTTTTCTTTTTACCAATACATTCACCTGCTCTCAAAATTCACTTTCTACTCTAGTTTGAAGCAAGCTAAAATAATTATTACTGGCAAGTGTTAACAAGTACATAAGAACTGCTAGATGGAAATACTACATATGAAGAAATCATAATAAAAAGGAGCTCTTATTTTGAAGAAGAAAGATAAAATCCAGTCACCCATTTTAGATGAAACGCTCCCGCATCAAATGAATTTCCCATCTTTTAAAGGAACAGGAAAGAAGATGCAACAACCTTTCATAAATCAATATGACGTCGTAATCGGAGACAGTAAATATGATTCCGAGAACAGTCCACTTCACAATTGGAGTGATGATGTAGATCCTGCCATTATGGCTGGAGAAGAATGGATCCATCCTACAAATGATATTGGGTGGATTTCAGAAGAAAATCAAGAGTTACTAAAAAAAGAAGGAGATAATAAGAAGGATACTTTTATGCATCCGCAATTTGGCATTAATGACTAAAAAACCATTCTACCTAACATAGGTAGAATGGTTTCATACTATCCAATAATAATTCTCTCTTTCGGATATTTATAGCGAGGTGGCTGTTCTCTTCCGCCACTAGCTAGTATAAATGTTAAAATACCGACACGCCCGATAAACATAAGTACAATGAGTACAAGTTTACCAACAGTTGTTAAATCTGGCGTAATACCTGTCGATAGTCCTGTCGTCCCGAAAGCAGAACAGACTTCAACAATTAAACTCATAAGCGGTACATTTTCCGTAATAGATAAAATAAATAGTGCTGTGGCACATAATAAAATCCCCATTGTCATAACGACAGATGCTTTCAGCACGTCCTCTTCATGTAGCTGACGTTTGAAGACTCTAACCGTTCTCCCGCCTCTTGCAAAAGTGTATAGTGACAATATACTAACAGCAAATGTCGTTGTACGTATCCCGCCCCCAACCGAACTTGGAGATGCTCCTATAAACATTAATATACTCATAAATAAAAGCGTCGGTTGTGACAATTCAAGTATATCCATTGTAGCAAGTCCCCCGCTTCGCGTCGTCACAGATTGGAATAGTGTATAGAAAACTGTTTCATGCCATGACTTTCCTGCTAAAAAATGATTTCGTTCTAGTAAAAAAATCATAATCGTTCCAACGACCACAAGCGCAAAAAATGTTGTTGTCGTCAATTTTGTAAATAGCGAAAAACGAAATAGTTGCTGTCTCCTTTTACTAAGGAATTGTTTCACTTCCATTAATACAGGGAAGCCGATTGCTCCTAAAATAATAAGTAACATATGAATCATTTGAACAATGTAATCTTTTTTATACGGAATTAGCGATTGTCCTGTTAAATCAAATCCGCCGTTCGTAGTTGCACTAACAGCTGCAAAAAAACCGTGAAAATAAGCTTCTTGCCAAGTTGGAAAGTAAAGTAAGAATCTTGTACCTAATAATATTGCTCCAATAAGCTCTATTGAAATAATTACAATTAAAATAGAACGCATCAATTCTACAAGACCTGATAAATTCCCTTGATTATGGTCTGCCATAATGAGTCTTCTTCTCTGCAAACCAATCTTTTTTCCTGTTATAATCCAAACGAATGTACCTAACGCCATAATTCCTAAGCCGCCCAATTGTAAAATAAGGGCTAAAATAATAATTCCTGCCGTAGTAAATGTATCTGAAATCGTAACAACAGACAGGCCCGTAACACTTACCGCACTAACCGATGTAAAAAGTGCATCTATAAATGTCCATTTGACACCAGGCTTCGTAACAAACGGTAAACTAAGCAATATCACCGATACAACTACCGCTAATAAATAAAACAGAACAATGAGTTGTACAGGGCGTAATTTTTGTAAAAACTTTTTTATATCTCTCATTCCATCACTTCGCTACCTTTTTTCTATCGATTAAATAAAGAAAAATCTTTACTTTCTTTATTTGTAAATAACTGCTCAAATATTTTAGCAAATACCATTCCATACACAGTTCCATTACCTCCATATGGCAATGCATAAAATAAATTATGTATCTTATTATCTTCTTTTAAAATAGGGAGACCATCATGACTACCGCCAAATGCTGCCGCCCAATAGTAGTCTGCCTGTATAGTTTTATACTGCGGGAACATCTCTTTTATAATGTTAATAAGGACATCACGCTTATGCAATAATTTCGTATCACCGATTGTTTGAATTTTCATTGCTTCATCCAATCCACCTACAATAATACGGTTTTTATACGTTCGAAAATATAAATACGGCCGTGCTGTTTCCCAAATTAATGATTGCTCATGCCAACCTTCAAATGAATCTACCTTATTTGTCACAACTGCATATGATGTTTCCACTGTTGTATTTTTTTCTTTCTTTCCGAAAAGTGCTTCATAACCAGTCGCCATAATAATATTCTTTGCTACAATTTGATTTCCTGTTTTCGTATAACAAATTAAATCATTTTGACGTTTTTTTATATGTATGGCCTCTGTATATTCATATATAGTAGCACCCATTTGATTTGCTTTATGCAAAAGGCTATGCGCTAATAAATACGGATTTACCTCAGCATCACCGTGTGTATATAATGCCGCTTGTTTTGTAAAAGGATACCGTTCCTTAATATCAGATGCTGTAAAATACTCAACTGGAAACTCATAATTCTGTAACGTTTTATATTCCTCTTGTAAAAATGAGACATCTTCACTTTTACTTGCATAATATAAACTGTTTCGCGGAATAAACTGGGGATCGATATCGAGAGTCGGTACAACTTTCTCCATTGTTCGTAACGCTTCGTAACAAAGCTTATATGCTCGCACCCCTTTTTCTTCTCCAAATGTATGGATAAGTGAGGTTAACGATTTATCATGAAGAAATTGTAATAACCCTGTATTAGCAGCTGTGCTGCCACATGAAATCATATTTTTTTCAATAAGTGTAACGCGCATTCCCATTTTCGCTAACGAATACGCTATTTGAGCACCCGCTTCGCCACTTCCAACTACAAGCACATCACATATCATATCATTTTCTAACGATGGATAACAAGGCATAGAAGCTCCTGTATCCCAAAACAACTTACCAATCATAAGCTTCATAATTATACTCCTAAAATATAAATTTCTCCTTTCTATGTTTTGTTATTTTACATAAAAAAAATCCAACTAACACATGCTAGTTGGATTTTTTATTTTTACTTAGAGCGCTCGTCAAGCCAGTCTCCAATCGTCGGATACGTTTGTTTTACCGCTGTTCCACCGTAAACAATCGACATATGTCCCGTTGGTAAACATACATATTGTTTATCTGTGCTAGAAATATGATCTAGCAACGCTTCTACTTGGCACGGCAGGGCGATATGATCACGTTTCCCTGAAATATTTAAGACATTCGCCTTAATATTTGCAAGGTCTACCTTTTGTCCGCGAATAACGAGTTCACCCTTAACCAATTTATTATTTTGATAAAAATCACGAATCCACTGTCTGTATGATTCACCTGGGAACGGAATGCCATCGCCAACCCACTTTTGAACTAACCTCCAGCTTTCAACGAAGCGCTCATTCTCTGAACGATCTACTAAAGCAACATATGGACCAACAAAGTTCGTAATTGGTTTTAACATTTTGTTTCCGAAATCAATCATTTCTGGCGGAATATTTCCAAATGTATCAACCGCTTTATCTAGATTGAAGTATTTCTCATCTAATAAAGGACCATATAATCCTGTTTCAGAGAAATCAAAAGGACTTGTCATAAAGATTAGGTTACGAATTGGCATGTGCGGATGAAGTGCCGCATAAATAGAAGTTAGCGTTCCCCCCATGCAATAACCAAGTAAAGAAATCTCGTCCGATTTTGCAGTTCGCATTACTTTTTTCACTGCTTTTGCAATATAATCAAACACAAAATCATCAAATTTCAAATGACTATCTTCTAAACCAAATGTGCCCCAATCAAGCATATACACATCAAAACCACGGTCCACTAAATATTCCACTAAACTATTTCCAGGAGTTAAATCCATAATATATGGTTTATTAATAAGAGCATATATTAATAGAATTGGGACTCTTTGTGTTTTTTCTTGTTTTGGAATGTAGCGATAAAGCTTCGTCTTATTCTTCGTCCAAATAACCTCTTTCGGCGTTAATCCTACTTGTGGCTCTGGTTCACGTAATAAAATTTCACTCGCCCTTTTCACTCGGCGATATGCTTTTCGGTACTCTTCTGGGTATAGCTCTAATTGCTTTTCCCATTCTGTTGCGAATGTAGTCATTTTTCTATCTCCTTTTTGGTCAATTTCCTTCTAAAAAAAGAAGTGCATTCCTGCTATGGATATGCACTTTTTTCTTACTTCATTACATATATAATCCGCCGTTAATGTTTAATTGCTGACCTGTGATATAAGCACCGTCACGGCATAGGTATACTACACCTTTTGCAATTTCATCAGCTTGACCAAAACGTTTTTTCGGGATTTTCGCAACGATTTTTTGGCGTACTTCTTCTGGTACTTCTGCTACCATTTCAGTATCAATAAACCCTGGGCAAATAGCGTTTACAGTTACATTTGTTTTTGCAAGCTCTAATGCTAATGATTTTGTAAATCCTAGCATACCTGCTTTCGCTGCTGAGTAGTTTGTTTGTCCAAATCCACCCGCTTGACCAATAATAGAAGAAATGCTAATAATTCTACCTTCTTCCGCTTCCGTTATGTATGGAAGTACCGCGCTTGTCGTATTAAACACACTGCTTAAGTTCACGTCAATTACGCGTTCCCAATCTTCACGATTTAACTTTTTGAATGTACGATCTCTTGTAATACCAGCATTATTAACAAGAATATCAACTTTACCAAAATGATTCACTGCTTCTTCTACAAGTCGGTTTGCGTCTTCTACTTTAGAAACATCTGCTTGAACTGCATAAACGTCATGTCCTTCTTTTCCTAGTTCATTTACTAAGTTTTCAGCTGCTTCTTTACTGCTGTTATAGTTAATAACAACTTTTGCGCCCTCTTGTGCTAACGCTACTGTGATTGCTTTTCCAATCCCTTTTGCCCCACCTGTTACGATTGCTACTTTGCCATTTAATTGAACCATTTCTTTTCCCCCTTAAATGAATTTGTGAACGACTATTATGAATCATTTTGGTACTCATACTATGGAGTCCCTATATAATTATGTTTCGCTGTTTATACATAGAAAAGAGATTCTCCCTTTCTCTTTCATATGTTATAAACAAGCGCTATTATCACTTTTTATTTTCTGGCTTATTCGTAGGTTTTACTTCTTCTTTTACAGGTTCTTGTAGTTTTGCTAGTACTGCATTTTGCTTTTCTAGCAATTCTAAAATTTGATCAACTTTCGTTTCTAATGTGCGAATATCTTGTTTTACTTTCGTAACATCGCGCTTTAATGTAGGAGCTTGTCCTACTGACTCTACCTTATCTTCTAGAAACTCCTCAATGTTATCCACTTTATTTTCTAAGTTAATAACAAGCGTAGCCACTCTAGCGATATCCTCTTTCGTAGGCACATTTACCTGCTCTAAATAATTTTTTGTCGTATCATTTAATGCTTTTTGATAAAACAAATTCAAATCTAGAACGCTGCCCATCCAAGCAGAATATTCTTCTGTTTTAATTGTTTCATTGAGCGCTTTTCCCCAAAATGTTTCGGTTTGTTCATAAGCATTTTTCCATGCTTGTAGTGGATCGAATTTTTGATCAATCACTTTACCTACACTCCCTTTTTCGTTTTTGAAACAATTCAACCTATTCATTATTTTCTAATATTCTGAATAAAACTTCAAGTCTATATTTTATTTTTTTCTATTTTCTAACAAATGTATTGACTTTAAAAACAGATAGGTGTAAATTGCACTTATAAGCAAAAAATTCCATCTAACTGATTCATGAGGTGATGCACAATCATGCTACATAATGAACCAGAACAACGCGAAAGTTTGGAGAACAACCAAGCAAAACAACCAAACTCCATGCCAAAAAACTTCTTAGTTCCCTTCTTACTTCTCTGTCTTAAAGACTGGAGTCTTCATGGTTACAAACTTATTCAAATGCTAATGGATATCGGCTTTTCTTCTGTTGACCAAGGTAATGTGTACAGAACACTACGCAAATTAGAAAAAGAAAACCTTATTTCTTCTACTTGGGATACAAGCGACGGAGGGCCAGCCAAAAGAATTTATTCTTTAACTGAATATGGAGAGCAATATTTAACAACATGTGCGACTTCTTTTGAGCATTATCAAAATATGTTGCGGACGTTTTTCACGTTATACACCAATGCATTCTTTCCATTTTCTACTTCTCCAGAAAAGGATGAAAAAGATTCTTCATCTTCACCTGGTGATACAGCAGAGTAATCTGCGTTCACAATATGTAAAAAAACATTTGGGGGTCAAACAATGGAAACTAAACCATACGAATTAGTCGATGCATTTTGGAAAAACTGGTCTCAATCACTTTCCCTTTTCTCTTCAGCTGGGAAACAATTAGAGCAACTTACTTTAGAAACATTAAAACAACAACAAGATGCTTTGCATAAATTAACATCAGGAGTAGATGAACTAGAAAAAGAACTGCAACAATTTACTACTCAATTCAATAATCAGTATACAGATTACGTGAAGCAATTAACTGGAAACTCCTTAAATGATCAAATTAATGAGTGGCAAGACAAATGGAAAGAGCTTTCTGCTCATATGCAACAGCTAACTGTTTCTCCTACAAAAACATCTTTGTCTATCCTTACTCAAACAAGCGGTCAATTTGAAGAAACAACGAAGCAATTTATTGAACAACAACAATTACAACGTGAAGAGGCTCAAAAACAGTTAGAAGGTTTTTTGGAAGATTTCAAGACAAAACAGTTGGAACTCGCAAAAAAGTTCGAGGAAAACTCAAAAAATCTATTTACTTCCATCAAGTAAGAAAAATGTGGGAGCTAACTGCAGCACAAACAAAACTCTTTCTTCCTCCTACTACATCAAGATGGCTAGCATTTTTCGATATGGAAAAGAAGGAGGACAAAATGAATCCATTTCAAGAAGCACAAACCGTCCCGGAGCTTCGTTATGATGAGATTCAAGTCGGTGATCAAGCATCACTTACAAAAACGATTACGGATGAGGACGTTATCAATTTTGCAAAATTGACTGGAGATGTGAATCCTATTCATATTTTAGATTCTTTTGCAAAAACGACAATGTTTAAAGAACGTATTGCTCATGGTATGCTCGTTTCAAGTTTTATTTCTACCATCCTTGGAACGAAACTCCCGGGTAAAAATACGATTTATTTATCTCAAAACGTTTCATTCCGCGCTCCTGTCAAAATCGGCGATACACTTCGCGTTGTGGCAGAGGTCATCAAAAAACGTGATGATAAAAAAATCATTACGTTGCAAACAAATATATATAATCAATCGGATGATATTGTCGTGGAAGGTACAGCGACAATACTAAAAAAAGAGTAGCAAAAATTGCTACTCTTTTTTCTATCCAATAACTTCTAATCACACCGATTACTTCCGCGTATGAGCACGCCGGTTCCACATAAAATAACGGTACCAGTTCAGATACATACTTAGCTGAACTGGATTACTCATAAGGATGTGTATCATCATGGCAAAAACAAACAAATTACTAGTTCCAGGTGCTGAACAAGCACTTGATCAATTTAAATATGAAATTGCACAAGAATTCGGCGTAAGCTTAGGGTCTAATACTGCATCACGTTCTAACGGATCAGTTGGCGGTGAAGTAACAAAACGTCTTGTTTCTTTAGCTCAACAACAATTACGTGGATAACAATATAACATATGGCTTAGAGGCAGATATTCTCTGCCTCTTTCTATTTTTAACATACATAATGGTGCTTTTTCACATACTAGTAAAAGCAAACTGAAAGGAACGATATGTAACATGAAACGGATTAACATTCACATGAGTCCTCCCCGTGTTCTTACTTTGTCTTTTATTATGTTATCAATTATCGGTACATGCTTATTAAAATTGCCAATTGCTACAACGACGTCTATTTCATGGCTCGATGCTTTATTTACAACCGTTTCTGCTTGTACGGTTACAGGGCTTGGTGTTGTGGACACTGGGAAAGTATTTACCTTATTTGGCCAATGTGTCATTTTAATACTTATACAAGTGGGCGGACTTGGCATTATGAGCTTTGCCGTTTTAATTGCGATTATGCTTGGCAGAAAAATTGGCCTTCAAAACCGAATTTTATTGCAACAAGCATTAAATCAAACGAATATAGGCGGTGTCATTCGTCTTGCCAAAGCATTATTTTTATTCTCTTTTACAGTCGAATGTATCGCTGCTTTCATTCTTTCTTTTGAATGGGTACCGAAATATGGGATTGCTAAAGGGATCTATTATAGCTTTTTTCATTCCATCTCTGCTTTTAACAATGCAGGTTTTTCTGTTTGGAGCGATAATTTAATGTCCCACTCTCACAGCATTCTTGTCAATCTCGTCATTTCCTCCCTCATTATTTTAGGTGGGATTGGTTTTACAGTAATCGTAGATATAAAAAGAAAGAAAAATTTTAAAAACCTTACATTACACTCAAAACTTATGCTCTCTTCTACTCTAATCATCAATATTATTGCGACTGTTTTTATTTTTATATTCGAGTTTCACAATTCTCTTTCTATGAGAGGCTTTACCCCATTTGAAGAAGGCATGGCTGCTTATTTCCAAGCTATTTCAACGCGTACTGCCGGGTTTAATACAGTTGATATTTCCGCATTATCAAAGCCTTCCCTTTTATTAATGATGCTTCTAATGTTTATCGGAGCCGGTAGTGCTTCAACCGGCGGTGGGATTAAATTAACAACCTTTTTAATCATGTTTTTTGGGGTATTTAAATTTTTACAAGAGCAAGATGATATTGTCGTGTTTAAAAAATCCATTAAAGATACTCTCATTGTCAAATCATTAACCATCGCTATTATTTCTATTTCATTTATTTTTTTTGCTATTTTAATTTTAAGCATTACTGAGGGAGTTCCTCTATTGATGAGTGCTTTCGAAGTATTTTCAGCATTTGGGACTGTCGGTCTCAGTATGAATTTCACACCACACTTAACGATGATTGGAAAAGCTATTATTATCTTTATGATGTTTTTTGGGAAGATGGGGCCTTTAACATTAGCTTTTTCATTTGCACGTAAAAAGAACCGGAAAATAAAATATCCGAATGAAGACATTTTAACAGGTTGACAACCGTATAAATTATCCATATAATGAGAGTACAATAGCATATCTCCAAAGGGGAGTAGCGTCCAAGAATATTTCTTGGAAACAAAGTCGTCATTACGTAGAACTTAGTTCTTCCGGCTTTGTTGGCATTTTCATTACATATGTCTAGCAAGACCTTTGCCTATTAACGGCAGAGGTCTTTTTTGCATTCATTACCAAATTCTTCCAAAGTTAATAGGCAGGAGTATGGGGAAACTAAATAGTGGGGAAATTCTTCACTTATTTAGTACTTATAGAAATGAGAGGAGAATGTACATGGATGTATCATTATTATTGGAGTATGGTTGGGTATTACTCATCCTAATTGCACTAGAGGGGATTTTAGCGGCTGACAACGCTCTTGTTCTTGCAATTATGGTAAAACATTTACCAGAAGAAAAAAGAAAGAAAGCACTATTTTATGGATTAGCAGGGGCATTTGTTTTCCGTTTCGGATCGTTATTTATGATTTCGTTCCTAGTCGACGTATGGCAAGTGCAAGCAATCGGTGCCATTTACCTTATGTTTATCGCTGGTAATCACTTATTTAAAACGTATGTTAAAAAGAATACAGATGAAGAAACAGAAGAAAAAGAAGCAAAGAAAAAACAAGAGAACTTTTGGTGGACCGTATTTAAAGTTGAAGTTGCAGATATCGCCTTCGCAGTTGATTCTATTTTAGCTGCTGTTGCATTAGCAATGACTTTACCAAAAACAGGATTAGGTACAATTGGTAGTCTTGATACTGGACAATTCGTTGTTATCTTTGTAGGTGGACTTATCGGATTAATCATTATGCGATTTGCGGCAACTGCTTTCGTACAAATTTTAAAACGTAAACCAGGACTTGAAACTGCGGCATTCTTAATTGTAGGTTGGGTTGGTGTAAAACTAGCAGTTTATACGTTAGCACACCCTGCATTAAATGTAATTCCGCACTCATTCCCAGAATCTACACCATGGAAGCTTACATTCTGGATTGTATTAGTTGGAATCGCAGCTGGTGGTTGGTTCTTCTCAAAAGAAGTAGAAACAAAAGTAGAAAAGAATTTAGACGAAAAAGCGCTGTAATTACAGTGCTTTTTCTTTTTTCCTTGTCCCCTCTCTATGTCCAGAAAAATTCTATTATACTATCTTCTGCAAACGCTTTCTTAATATATGTATGTCCTTTTTGTGAAACATTGCACAAACTTATTGAAACTATAAAAGAATCCATGTACTTTATTCATATAAGGAGTATTTATAGATGATGTACTAAAGGAGCGTATTACTCATGCTAGAACAAGGATTAGATTATGTTGTCAAACTGGCTAAGAGCAAAAAACAAATGTTAGATACAAACCCGATGCAATATTTCATTCGTGCAGCACTTGCGGGTATTTATATCGGTTTTATTATTGTTCTATGCTTTAAATTAGGTAACTTTTTTCACATTGCAGATTCACCAGCAACTTATTTAGCTGCTTCTATGTTTTTCGGAATTGCTCTCGTACTTATTATATATGGTGGTGCTGAATTGTTTACTGGAAACACAATGTACTTCACTGTAGCAACATTAAGAAAAGAAACAACACTATCTGATACACTTCGTAACTGGGTTGCTTGTTATGCAGGTAACTTAGCGGGTGCTTTATTCTTTGCCTTACTATTTTACGCAACTGGCATTTTTGAAGCAATTGATCACGGTCATTTCATGAATAAAGTAGTAGAAGGAAAAATGAATACACCTACAATGCAACTATTCTTTAAAGCAATTTTATGCAACTGGCTTGTATGTCTTGCTTGTTTCTTACCTTCTCAAGTTAAAGGTGATACAGCAAAAATTATGATGATGATGATGCTCGTTTTCACATTCTTCTTATCTGGTTACGAGCATAGCATCGCAAACTTATCACTGTTTGCTTTATCTTTAATTTCACCGCATCCTGAGACAATTTCTTTTGCAGGTGCTATTCATAACTTAATTCCAGTTACAATCGGTAACATTATTGGTGGGTCTGTATTTGTCGGTATGGTATACCATTACTTAACAAAGAAAGTACCTGACGTGAAACAAGAAGAAACTGAATTAGGAGCAGCTCAACAAGAAGAAATCATTCCGTTGCAAGCGCATATGAAACATTAAAAACTCCAAAGTTTTACTTTGGAGTTTTTAGCTCCCCACATATTTAACAACAAGATTAGGATTAATCTCTCCTTCTTCCTTCCCCTTATTCATTCTCTGTTTCATCTTATGCATACCGATGACATCATTCGTATGAAAGTGTATTTCATTTACATATAAACCCTCTTTACAAAAAGCTTCGACAAAATCTAATCCACTTTTTTCTCCCCATCCCATATTGAAATCAAGGGAAAGAACATTCACCTCATAATCTCGTACCATTTGCAAAGCACATTCTACTGTAGTTGCGAGCACGTAACCGTACGGACAACTTCTTTGATCATCCATATATACATTCATTTTCTATCCCCTCTCTATTTTGCATACGTGACCAACATGTAACATATTGCCCCAAGACTAATAAAAGGACCAAACGGTATTTGAGTCCTCATTTTCATACGTTTTAATACGAGACCAGCTCCAAAGAAACAAAGACTAAAGCAAGATGCTAAAAATAAAACGATAAAAATCCCTTTCAGTCCCACTATAAATCCAAGTAACGAAAGTAATTTTATATCCCCTCCCCCAAGCCCTTCTGGATATATCTTTTGCATGCAGTATAACAAAATGAATATAACGCAACTACCAACTATACTATCTATCCAAGTGACTAACGGTATAAAAGCACATTCTAAAATGAGTAAACAAGCAAACCAAGCTAAAATACGATTTGGAATTAACATATATATGTAATCTGTAACTGAAATAATAAGAAGTAACGCAAAAAGTGATAAAACGATAATAAGCTCTCGTTCCACCCCAATCATATATACAGTAAGAAGACATATCATTCCAGTTACAAGTTCAAATACTACGTACAAAATTGAAATTTTCCTCTTACAATTCGTACAACGCCCTCTTTGCATACAAAAAGAAATGATTGGAATCAATTCTTTTGGCTTTAGCACATACTTACAATAATGACAATATGAACGCGGGGTTATGATAGACTCCCCTAGCGGAACTCTCATCGCAATTACCATAAAAAAAGAACCAAACACCATCCCCGCTAACAATGCATATACATAAGTGAACATCCCTTCCTCTCCTTTCCAAAAGAACATAGCAAAAAAAGGAGAGAACTTCTACTTCATATTATCTCTATTCTATTAAAAAAGCAGGCCATTTTCTGGCCTGCTTTCCCCTATTTTATACGATGAAATATACTGCTTTTAATGGTCCATGTACTCCGACAACAAGATTCATTTCTATATCTGCCGAGTTACTAGGTCCTGTAATAAAGTTAATACAAGATGCCACTGTCTCGCCATTTTCTACACGCTTGTTCATATCCTCAACTGCTTGTGTAATACGAGGTACAAGTGTTTCACGTGGAATAATAGCAAGGTATACAGTCGGTAAAAAGTGTAAAGAACGGCCTTGGCCTTTATGACTTTGTACAACGATCGTACCAGATTCGGCTAAAGTATAATCACTAAATGCAATTCCAATATTCGCTCTTTCCGCAATACGCATATTCTCTTCTTTTTTCTCAGGATCCCATACGTTCACTTCAACATTTTGCTTTGGAAGTTCTTCTTTAAATAAAGAAGTCAATCCATAAGAATCAAAACGTTCATCTGCCGATAACATAATAGGTCCCCCGCCGTTTTCAACGATTACTTTTTGAATATCTTCACGTAAACGGTCATTTGTCGTTTCCACAACAGTTGTATGAATGTTTGTACATTGATTTTTAAATACTTCTAACAATTCTTCTTGTGAATAATTTTTTAACGTTTCTTTATTCACATTGTTTTTCCATACTGGACGTTTTACACCATCCGTTTTACGCGCGCGTCCAAGTTCTTTTGCAATATTTTCTAGAAAGGACTCACGGTTTTGAATTAATCCTGTCATTATTTGTCCCCGCCTTTCTTATGATCTTTATACCAATCACGGAATCGTTCTTTACTTGGAGCCGGGAATTCACGAATATCTGTCCAGTTTTTAAGTGGCCCAACACCTTTTGATACACGGTTACCAGATGTAAATGGACTCATTGCTGCTGGCGCCATCTTTGATCCCATTTTATATAAAGCTGCTGAAGATGCACCCATACTAAACATTTTCATTGCTAATTTTTCTGCAAGTGGAGCACGACCTTCTTGCTCAACGATAACTTGACGATGTTTTAATAATAAATCATGCAATGGGATTTTTACTGGACAAGCTTCTGTACACGCTCCGCATAAACTAGAAGCATAAGGAAGCTCTTTATAATCATCATATCCACCTAAAAGTGGTGTTAATACCGCCCCAATTGGTCCTGAGTATATAGAGCCGTATGAATGTCCACCAACATGTCGATATACAGGGCATACGTTCACACAAGCAGCACAACGAATACATTGCAACACTTGACGGAATTCAGATCCAAGAATTTGAGAACGACCATTATCAACCACAACTAAGTGGAATTCTTCTGGGCCATCTACTTCCTCTTCTTGAATTGGTCCCGCTACCGTTACATAACTTGTTAACTTTTGACCTACTGCACTACGACATAGTAAACCAACTAAAACATCTAATTCTTCCATTGTCGGAACCATACGTTCCATACCCATAACCGCAATTTGTGTTTTTGGAATCGACATAACAAGGTCGGCATTACCTTCATTTGTTACTAAACAAAGAGAGCCAGTATTTGCAACAGCGAAGTTACAACCTGTCACACCAATTTCAGCATCCATAAATTTTTCACGAAGTTGTTTACGAACAAACTTTGTCATTTCGTATGGATCATCAGAATTTTCATAGCCAAGCTTTTCTTTAAATACGTCACGAATTTGCGTTCTATTTTTATGAAGAGCAGGCGCAATAATATGTGAAGGTGGATCGTTATCTACTTGCAGAATATACTCTCCTAGATCACTTTCTAACACTTCACAACCGATTTCTTCAAGCGCATGGTTCATACTAATTTCTTCTGTTACCATTGACTTTGATTTTACTACCTTTTTTGCCTGCTTCTTTTTGGCAACGTCTTGAATATACTTTGCTGCTTCCTCTTTCGTTTTCGCAAAGTACACATGTCCGCCTCTTTTGGATACATTTTCACTTAACTGCATTAAGTAATAATCAAGATTTTCTAACGTATGTTGACGAATTTCTTCACCGAGTTCACGCCATTCTTCCCAGTTTCCTAATTCATCTGCTGCTTTTAAACGATTCGTATATAAGCGTGTTTGTGCAGAAGATACTGCTCCGCGCATAAACGAATCTTGAATTCCATCGCCAACGCGATCATTAAATTTTTTCTCACTGATTTTCATAGACATAGCTTATGTTCCCCCTTCATGAGCGACTATTCAGTACCTCAGCAATATGCATTACTTTTATTTCTTTTCCTAAACGCTCAATACGTCCGCCAATGTTTAACAAACACCCACAATCTGCACCGATTAAATAATCAGCGCCTGTTTCCATTGCACTATCTACCTTTTCATCTACCATTTGCTCAGAAATTGGAGTCATCTTCACTGAAAACGTTCCCCCAAACCCGCAACAATTTTGCACATTTGGTAACTCTCTCACAGTTAACCCTTTTACATTTGATAATAAAATTCCTGGTGCCTCTGTTACTCCAAGCATACGTGTCATATGACATGATTTATGAATAGTAGCAATCCCTGGTAAACTTGCACCAACATCAGTAACCTTTAAAACGTCTACAATAAATTGTGTAAATTCATATGTTTTATCAGCAACTTTTTGTGCACGTTTAGCCCACTTCGGATCATCTTTAAAAACATGCGGATACTCATGAAACATTGTCGCACAAGAACCAGATGGCGTAACGATATATTCTGCATCTTCAAAAGTTTCAATCATATGTTTCATCGCTTCTTTTGCAGCTTCTACATGGCCGCTATTATAAGCAGGCTGACCGCAACAAACTTGTGCTTCTGGAAATTCAATTTCACAACCTAAACGCTCCAACACCTCAACTGTTGCTTTGCCGACATTTGTTTCAAACATATCGACTAAACAAGTAACAAATAAAGTAACTTTCATAATTATTACTCCCCCTTTTTACAACTCCACCAACAAACATATGGTCATCAGATGACTAAAGAGAGAAGAAATAGGCTCAACCATGGCCTATCCTCTCCCTCTTCTAAAGAAAACGCTTACTTAATCTCTCTCTATTTTATCAGAAAATTAGATTTTTAAAAGATTAAATTAAGAATTTATATCGTTGCTACCTGTGACAATATGTTCTACATTTGTTAAATGATCTAGCATTGCTTGCTGCGCTAATTCTACATCTTGCTTTAACACTGCATCATATATAACTTGATGCTCTTCTATAAGTCGTTCTGATGTTGTTTGTTCACCATATAAAATAATGCGTCTTGATTCACCAATCGTTTCAGCAATCATCTCTGAAACATGATTCATAAGTTCAAGCAAAATGTTGTTATGCGAAGACTCTGCAATTCCCATATGGAACTGAAAATCTGCTTTTTCACCAGCTTTTTCATCTCCAACGCTCTTTGCCATTTCATCTAACCAATGCTTCATATTTTGCAAATTATCTTCCGTACGTTTTGCCGCAGCTGCTCGAACTGCCCCCACTTCAAGCACCTTTCGTACTTCTAATAAATTCAAAATATCTTCTTTCTTCATCAATAATCTATTGTTTAATGATTTTGTTAATGAAGAAGAATCGAAGTTCTTCACATATGTACCTTCTCCTTGTTTCATCTCAATTAAGCCCATTGCTCTTAGCGCACTTAGCGCTTCACGAACAGCAGATCTACCAACTCGAAACTGCTCAGCTAATTGATGTACAGGAAGTAGTTTGTCACCAGGTTTTAACGTACCATTTTTAATCATTGTTAAAATAGCTTCAGATACTTCTTCGTAAATCTTTTTCGGTTTAATAGATTTGTACTCCAGTTAAATCACCTCAGTATCTTCCAAACAACAATTGAAACGATTTATAAGAACTTTGCATCATAACTATTTTAGAACGAATTGGTAAGAAGTACAAATGTTTTGTTCATAAAATCGTCAAAATTCCGATATTTATTACATATTAATTTATATCTTACGTATAATTATTGTCTTCCATATAAAGAGCATGCCCTAAAAATTAGAACATGCTCTCCTCATCCTGTACTTTCAATTTAATACTAACCGTCGTACCGTTCCCTTTTTCACTTTCAATTCGCCACTGTCCGTCATGTATATGAACAATTTGTCTTACAATTGCCAGGCCTAAACCTGTTCCACCATGTTGACGACTTCTCGCTTTATCAACTCGGTAAAAACGCTCGCCAAGGTTTTCCAAATGCTCTGTATCAATACCGATCCCCGTATCTTTTATGTTCAATTCACAGTAATCATCTATCTGTCTGAGCGTTACCATAATATCCCCGTTTTGATTTGTATACCGTATCGCATTATCTAACACGTTATGAAGCACCTGTTGCATACGATCCTCATCAATCATTACAATGATTTCTGGATTTAAATTTGTTGAAATACGAATTTTCTTTTCTATAAACTTAATCTCATACGTATCTAACACATCTTCAATTAGTTGTGAAAAAACGATAGGTTGTTTCTTTAACGGAAAATGTTCACCTTCTAATTGTGCTAAATCTAATAAATCATGAACGAGACGCTGCATACGATCTGCTTCTTTATGAATAAGCTGTGTTACTTTTTCCTGTTGTGGTCCCTTCGCTACACCGTCTAAAATAGCCTCGCTATATCCTTTTATATAACTAAGCGGTGTTCTTAGTTCATGCGAAACGTTGGCTAAAAACTCCTTACGCTTTACGTCTTCTGTCTCCAAAGAATTTGCCATTTTATTAAATGCTTTTCCTAATCGCCCAATTTCATCTTCAGAAGAAATTGTAATTCGTTCTGAGAAATCCCCCGTAGCCAAATGATTGGCAACTCGTTCCATTTGCGAAAGTGGTTTCGTAATAGCAATAATAATTTTTCTACCAATCCATATTGTCAGTAAAGTTATAGCAAGTGCTAACGGTGCTAAAATAAGACCCATATCATATATTAAGTCTTTTATACTTTTTAAAGGAATATAAGAATATACAATACCAACTAATTTTTTATTTTCTAAAACAGGGATGACAACCCCCATAATATTACGGTCAAAATGTTCCTCGTATCCTATCTTTGTCACAGTTTTTCCATCTAATAATGCTTGCCTGTCCCCTTCACTTATAAGAGAATGATGGTGCACATCAAATGGTAAACATGCACTTAAATCACGTGGGTTCGATACGAAAAGAACGTCTGAACTAGATATTTGATCAAATGCTCTTACTTTCTCTTCAAAAATTGATATTCCTTCGCGCTTATCATATTGCGCAGAAAGACGCTTCCCTTCCATTACTAATGAATCTTTTAAATTATCAACGTATAGCTTTTCATACGAGTATAAAGATACAAAATAAAGAAAGGAAACTGTTACAAATACTGCACATACTACTGTCAGCCAAAGCTTCTGTACCATCGTAAACATACGTTACACCTCAAATTTATATCCTACACCCCAAACAGTTTGAATGTAGTTTCCACTTTCTCCAAGCTTCAAACGCATCGTTTTCACGTGCGTATCTACGGTTCTTGTACTTCCGGCATAATCATATCCCCATACCTTTTCCAGCAATTGTTCTCGGCTAAATACTTGTCCTGTATGTTGGCAAAGAAAATAGAGTAAATCAAACTCTTTTACTGTAAGAGAAATTGGCTCACCATCCACCTCAATTTTCCTACTTTTTTCATTAATAAGGATCGGTCCAAACTGAAATTCCTCTTGTTGCTCTTGCTTTGTATAACGCCTTAATACAGCTTCCATACGAGCAATTAATTCGCCAGGACTAAATGGCTTTACAATATAATCATCTGCTCCCATACGTAAGCCGTTCACCCTATTCCACTCTTCACCTTTTGCTGTTAAAAATATTATTGGTACATCTGACGTTTTTCTAATTTCTTTACAAACTGAAAGTCCATCCATCTCTGGCATCATAATATCTAGTACAACGAAATCATAATGATTTGTCTCTAATTTTTTTAGAGCTTCTTTTCCATTTTCAGCTTCTCCCCACTCGTATCCGAAATTATCTAAGTACATTCCAACAAGTTGCCTCATATCACTTTCATCATCTACAACTAGCACCCTATATTTACTCATTGTCCTTCCCTTCTCTCTCTATGAGTTGAAACGGTCCTTTTCCGACTTTAATTGTTTGTTTTATTTTCAAATTCTTCATATCCATGACGCACACTTCATCACTATCATAGCTTGCTACGTATCCTTCTGCTCCGCTCTTCAAAAATGCAAATGGGTTTGATCCTACTTCTACAGAAGCCACCTCTTTATACGTGCTAACATCAAACTTTCTAAGCGTATTCGAACCGTGACTTAATGCATATACGTACTTATGATCCTTCGTAATATTCACAGGCATAAACGGAGCGTGTAAAGAACGTACCATTTCTCCGCTCTGCAAAGAATACACTAATACTTTCTCATTTACCTGATTTCCATCACCATGTCCGCCAATCCATATTTCTTTCCCATCTGGACTAATTGTTGCCCCCGTTGACGCTGGTGGAATCATAAAGGATTGTATTACTTCTTTTTTCTTTGTATCAATTGTCGTTAGCTTCGTATCATAAAAGTTTAATACAGATAACTGGTTATGGTACTCTACCATCGTTATTGGTCCTTTTCCTGTCGAAACATTCCCTGTTTCTTTTCCATTAATCGTAAAGAACCTTATCTTTTGGGCATTTTGATCGGCAGCAAATAATTGCTTTTTATCTTCTGATACGACTACATTTACAATGCCTTTTCCTGTTTTATATTTTTCCACTTGCCTTCCTTCTGCTAGTGAATATACATACATGTACTCTAACTGCTTACCATATACAAGTATGTCCTCACCATTTGGAAGTAGTACAATCCCTGCCATTGGTTCGTTAAGTTCCCATGTCGTAATTAACTTTTTAGTATGTTTATCAATAAAACTAAGGCTACCTTCTTTTATATTCGTTGTTATAATAACGCTTTTATCTTTAGCAATCGATGTATAGGAACTTCCTTGACACCCTACTAATAGAAATAAAAAACAGAGAAGAAAAACAGACTTTCTCAAAAGATCCCCTCCATCTTCGGATGATTTCGTTATAATTGTAAAATAACAAATAAATGTGTGGAAAGTGTGAAATTTCCCTTTCCTACTTTATTTACATATATAATGTACAACAAATAGAATTTGAGGTGTGCCAATTATGCTTTTTCCTGATTTAGCAAATAAAATTGTACGAGAAGTACGCAGACTAATTAAAGAAAATATTATTATCATTAATATACAAGGCGTTATTATCGCAAGTACAGATATAGAAAGAATCGGCCAATTTCATGAAGGCGCACTCCGCTGCGCAAAACAAAAGAAAACTGTCATTATTACAAAAGAGGATGAACGACGTTTGCAAGGCGTAAAGGCAGGTATGAATCTCCCTTTACTATTCCATGACGAAGTAATTGGTGTCATTGGAATTACAGGCGAACCTGAAAATATTTCACAATACGGAGAAATATTACGTAAAATGACCGAACTACTCATCCATGAAAACTACTTTTTAGAACAACTAGAACTTGAACACCGTTCTTATGAGGCATTTGTCTTTGATTGGCTTCAAAATACAGACTGGTCTCCAAGCTTTCTCGATCGTGCCAAAACACTTGGTATTGATTTATATAAGAAGAAACAACTTATTTTGTTCTCTATCGATCAAAATGACACGATGCTTCAGCGTAAGATTTGGCAACACGTACGCAATCTATTAACAAAGGAGCATCTATTTGTTCGCTGGGGAAATGATCGATTCATTTTATTTACAGCCACGAACTCCAAAGAGCAAACATATCAATTTTTAAAACGATTAAAACAAGACTGTGAAACTTTATTTTCTATTCCTTTATATATCGGGATTGGCCAATCCGTTACGCCAAGCAATATGAATTTATCGTACGAACAAGCATTACAAGCTCTTTCCGTATCACTTGAAACGAAAAACATTGTATTTAATGAAGATTTACGTTTAGAAATGTGCTTACAAGATATTTCTGCGGAAACGCGGGAACAATTTCTAAAGCGCACCATCGAAAACTTACTATCATCGCCTGAACTTATGCACACTTTACGTTTATTTATTGATTATAACCAATCCTATAAACAAACAGCGGAGCAATTACATATACACATTAACACATTGCATTATAGACTTAAAAAAATTGAGGAGTATACAGGACTTGATCCGAAACAATTCAAAGACTTAAATATTTTATATTTCTCGCTCCTCTTATTAGATAATCAAACAAAAAAGAATGATAAAACAGATTAATCTTTAGATGATTATACATAGAAAGAATCCCCCGACTTTTTTATCATTATAATGAAAGCACTGTGACAACGTTTTTTATTATGACTCATTACGTTAACAGTTTGAGGGGGATTTCCAATGTTAGAAAAACAAATTATTGATTCATTCGTATCCATTGTTGGCGAAGATAATGTAGATACATCCAATATGGGGCGTTTAACGTATAGTTATGATGCCACTCCAAACTTCCAAGCAATGCCTGATGCAGTCATTGCTCCTCGTAATACAAATGAAGTAGCTGAAGTATTAAAAGTATGTAACACTCACAAAATCCCTGTATATGTTCGTGGGTCTGGAACAAATCTTTGCGCAGGGACATGTCCACTTGAAGGCGGTATCGTCCTTATCTTCCGCCATATGAATAACATTTTAGAAATTGATGAAGAAAATTTAACAATTACTGTACAAGCTGGTGTTATTACGCTTGATATTATTAAAGCAGTAGAAGAAAAAGGTTTATTTTATCCACCAGATCCAAGCTCAATGAAAATTTCTACAATTGGCGGTAACATTAATGAAAACTCGGGTGGATTACGTGGATTAAAATATGGCGTAACACGTGATTATGTGATGGGGCTTGAACTTGTCTTACCAAATGGTGATATGATTCGCACTGGTGGTAAATTAGCAAAAGATGTAGCTGGTTACGATTTAACTCGTTTATTTATCGGTTCTGAAGGAACACTTGGCGTCGTAACAGAAGCAATATTAAAACTTGTTCCTATGCCTGAAACGAAGAAAACGATGCTTGCACTCTATGAAGATATTAATGAAGCTGCACGTGCTGTTTCTTCTATTATTGCAAATAAAATCATTCCAGCGACACTTGAGTTTTTAGACCAGCCGACAATTGAAGTAGTAGAAGAGTTTGCTCAAATCGGTTTACCAACTGACGTAAAAGCAATTTTATTAATTGAACAAGACGGTCCGCCTGAAGTTGTTAATCGAGATATTGAAAAAATGGCTAACGTTTGTCGTTCCATGAATGCAGTTGATGTTCGCGTCGCAAAAGATGAAGCGGAAGCAGATGCGCTTCGGACAGCTCGCCGTAGTGCACTGTCAGCACTGGCAAGATTAAAACCTACTACAATATTAGAAGATGCAACGGTACCACGCTCACAGATTGCTCCGATGGTTGAAGCGATTAATGCCATTGCCAAAAAATATAATATTCCTATTTGTACGTTTGGCCATGCTGGCGATGGCAACCTACACCCAACTTGTATGACAGATGCTCGCAACGAAGAAGAAATGCACCGAGCTGAACAAGCTTTTGCTGAAATATTTGCGAAAGCAATTGAACTTGGTGGCACGATTACTGGTGAACATGGTGTTGGTGCGATGAAGGCTCCGTATTTAGAAATGAAGTTAGGTAAAGAAGGTATTGCTGCTATGCAAGGAATTAAACAAGCCTTCGATCCAAATAACATTATGAATCCAGGAAAGATGTTCGCGAAGGACACTCGTAAAAGAGTGGTGGTTGAGCGATGACAACATTAAATAAAGAAAACATTCAAAAGGAATTTAAAGAACGATTAAGTGAAGATGAACTACTAAACTGTATGCGATGCGGTTTCTGCTTACCAACTTGCCCTACTTACATTCAATCTGGATATAAAGAATCACATTCCCCGCGTGGACGTATCGCATTAATGAAAGCGGTCGTTGACGGCTTAATTGAGCCAGATGAAGATGTTGAAAACACATTAAATGTTTGCCTCGGCTGCCGTGCTTGTGAACCTGTTTGTCCATCTGGTGTGAATTATGGACATTTATTAGAAGAAGCTCGTGATATTATAAATCAAAACAAAAAGTTTTCAATGCCAGTGAGAGCTGTTCGTAAAGTCGTTTTTGAAGGACTTTTCCCGCATCAAAATCGAATGAGAACATTAACAGGATTAATCGGATTTTATCAACGTTCCGGCTTACAAACGCTAACACATAAAACAGGGATTATGAAGTTATTCCCTGAAACACTTGCAACAATGGATCTCGTTTTGCCTAAGGTCCCTAAAATGAAAGCAATGAAAGATCGCCCTGAATTTTTACATGCTGAAAGTACGAAGAAGAAACAAGTTGCATTCTTCACAGGTTGTTTAATGGATACAATGTTTTTAGAAACAAATAACGCAACGATGAAACTGCTTCAGTTAGCTGGTTGTGATATCGTTATTCCGAAAACACAAAGTTGCTGCGGGGCATTACATGGACATGCTGGTGAGAAAAATGGGGCAAAGGAATTAGCAAAACGCAATATAAAAGCATTCGAAGATTTAAACATCGACTATATTATTACGAATGCTGGTGGTTGCGGAGCTTACCTCGTAGACTACGATTACTTGTTAAAAGATGATCCACAGTGGGCTGAACGTGCAAAGCAGTTCGTTTCTAAAATTAAAGATATTACTGCTATTCTAGTAGAACTAGATTTCCATAAACGTAATGACTTACGAGTCACGCCGCAAGTTATTACGTATCAAGACTCTTGTCACTTACGCAATGTTATGCGAACATCTTCAGAACCTCGTATGTTACTAGAAGCAATTCAAGGCGCAACATACCGCGAAATGAAAGATGCAGATCGTTGCTGTGGTTCTGCTGGTATTTATAACATTGTTCATTCAGAACTATCTATGGAATTTCTAGATTACAAAATGGACCGTGTGCATGAAACAGAAGCAGCAACCATTGTTACTGCAAATCCAGGTTGTTTATTACAAATGAAATTAGGCATTGAACGAGAAGGTCTTTCTCATAAAATGAGAGGAATTCACATCGTTGATTTATTATTAGAAGCAATTGAAACCAACTCGTAATAACTCGTAACATACGTAATAATAGGAAAACGGCTATCTCCTTCGTCTATGTAAAGAGATAGCCGCTTTTTTGTCCGCTACAACATTAAAAATATGTTACTTTATTATAAAAAAGAACAACAGAAACATTACAGTTTTGTAAAAATCAATCCATTATATTCCTCAAAAAAACGCTCAAACCATTGATACAATAGGATTCTTCATTTTCAATATAGGTACATTTATCCAAAAACCGCGTCTTATAACCAAGTATAAAAATGCTGAAAATTCCTTTTATACTCTATGTTTCTCTTATTTTTCCCCTTTTCCCCTCTTAGGATAAATTAGGTAAATTTTAAGTCTATGAATTTTTTTCCATCTTTTTTCTCACAAAATCTATGCTACGATGAATTTGTCAGTCAGACAGGCTGTCAAAAACAAATCGTGTGAAAACAAATTAAAACTTTATATAGGGGGACACACATCATGAAAAAGCGTGTTTTATTATCTGTAGCTGCTGCAACGGCTCTTACTTTAGGAGTATCTTCTCTAGATGCACAAGCTGCAACAGTACAACCATCTAACGTAAAGGTTCAAAATATTCAGCATTCAAAAGTGATGATGAAGCAAATGAGCCAACAAGAATTACAAGCATTCTTACAATCTATGGGCGTTGAGTCATTAGCACAATGGCAACAAGGAAACTTCCAACCAAATTGCATTATTCCTGGTCAACAACCTACTGAAAATGTTGTAACTGAGCAACCGACAGCTAAGCCAGAAACTCAAAAGCCGGCTGAGCAAAAACCTGCCGAGCAAAAGCCTGCTGAAGAAGTTCAAAAACCAGAAGCTCAAAAGCCTGCTGAAAACAATAATACGCAAAAACCGGCTGAACAAAAACCAGCTGAGCAAAAGCCTGCTGAAGAAGCAAAATCTTTAAGCGAATTCGAACAACGTGTTGTTGAATTAACAAACGCTGAGCGTGCAAAACAAGGTTTACCAGCTTTAAAAATCGACACTGAATTAAGCAAAGTAGCACGCATTAAATCTGAAGATATGCAAAAAAATAACTACTTTGATCATAACAGCCCTACATACGGGTCTCCGTTTGACATGATGAAGAAATTTGGTATTTCTTATACATCTGCAGGTGAAAACATCGCCCAAGGCCAACGTACACCTGAAGAAGTAGTACAAGCTTGGATGAACAGTGCTGGACACCGTGCAAACATCTTAAATAATGGCTTCACTCACATCGGTGTTGGCTATGTAGAAAGCGGCAACTACTGGACACAACAATTTATTACGAAGTAAATAGATTAAAAGAGTCTTCTCATAATGAGAAGACTCTTTTTTACGTTTCATAACTTTCTATTATGTATGAGTATAAAGCGTAGAACATAAACAAAATAGAACCACCACTTATTACGCTAAGTAACACATAAAATCCCCATTTCAAGTTCAAAAACAATGAAAACAATATACTACATGCCATCACTTGAAAAATCCGTCTACTCACTAAACGGATTTTTTTTAATTTGATTGGGTCTTTTTCCGTACTCTGAACTTTTTTAAACGCCTTACTAAGCATAAAGAGAAACATACTAATCCCTATTGTTAGTCCTGTTTGAAAGGATATCATGCTTCCAAAATTAATAAAGAGAATGAGCATATGGATAAACAACATAAATAAAGTAATCGTCTTTAGAAATCCACTTATAATGACATGCTCGTCTTCATTAAACTTATATATATTATGTGAAATAATATACATCAATCCATGTAAGAAAATAATAAGACAAGGAATAAGTGCTATAACAACTTGTTTACTCATAAACTCGTTTGGCCGACCATTTCCATCCCAATGTACCGCCAAATGCTCTTGTAAATATGGATAGAGACATAGAGTAACTAAAAAACAAGCGAAAAATATTCCTAGTATATATTTATATTTGATCAAGTGATTCTCACCCCTCTTTTCTCTTAACGGCTTCGCTTCTTTTAGAGAAATTCCTGCAAAAATCTACTTTTCTCAACTTTAAACTTACACTTTACGCATTTACTCTTTGAAATTCTTTCATTGTGTCATTTAATTTTGTAGGAAATGGTACATCCACTTCAATCTCTTCTTTCGTAATTGGATGTAAAAAGTTTATCTTCATCGCATGTAACGCTTGCCTAGACATATATTTCGTTCCTCCACCATATAAAACATCCCCAACTAACGGATTACCATTATAGCTCATATGAACACGAATTTGATGGGTTCTACCAGTTTCTAATTGTAACGTTACAAGCGTAACATTTTGTTTTCTAAAATACTTCTCTACTTTATAATATGTAATTGCTTGATCTCCCTTTGGAGAAACACGTCGTCTCGTCGCATGATGGCGATCTCTTCCGATAGCCGCGTCAATCGTTCCTTGCTTCTTTTTCACTTTGCCTTCTACAAGAGCTGCATATGTTCTTTTAATTTTTCGTTCCATTAATAAACGATCCATAATTGCACCAGCAATTCTATGTTTGGCAAACACGACACCACCTGTCGTATCTTTATCTAACCGATGAATATGACGAACCTTCGTCTCTAAACCTTGCATTTGAAAATGAAAGGCAACAAGATTTGCAAGAGTTCCCATCCCGCCTTTTTCAGAAGGGTGCGTATCCATCTTCTCAGGCTTATTGACAATGAGTACATGATCGTCTTCATATACTACATGTAATTCACCATATTCAGGCTCTACACCGTATTCTTCCTCCATAAACATATGAACTTGCAACTTATCGCCTTCTTTTAAAAGCTCATTCCATCTTCTCTGTTCTCCATTAACGGTAACACCTTTTTCCATACGAAGCTGATGTAACAACTTTTTCGGTATTTCCCATTCTATTTTTAATAGCGACTCAATGCTTATACCATTCCATTTCGCTGGCACAGTCATTTCGCACCATTCGCCCTTCTTCTTCGTTTCCATACTGTATCACCTTATTTCTATTGATTCTCTCATTGTAACGGAAAATACACTTTGATGCACCGTCAAAAATAGAGGACAGTCTTATAATAGACTGCCCTTCACGCTCTACGCCTTCTCATTTCCTGCAACACTTCTTCCGCTTTTTGTTCATACGATAAATCTTTAAAGAAATCCGCCAATCTCTTATAATCGTTATACGTATCTAATAAGTCATCCATCTTTTCTGTTTTCATCACTTGTTGTTTTTGCTTCATTTTTACCGGATAACGATAGCCCGATACTTCTTGTATTTTGTAATACTCATCCTCTACTTGAATGACCTTTACAAGTTCCTCTTCTTCCGCATCCATCGTATACCCATCAAAATCTCTAAGCAATTCATAAATGATATGAGTCCATTCATCTTTTGGATAAAACCCTTTTTCTAACCGATAACCGACAATGCGATACAAATGCCCATCGTTTTCTGCAAACTGTACTGTATCATTTAGCTTAAACTTAAAATAACGAAACATTGCCTTCACCTACTTATATGTAATGTTCTTATCACATACTATTTGCAAAATGTAGGTCTTGCTATTCATAAAAAAATACTCATCTATAAGATGAGTATTTTTTACGATGATTTTTCTTTTTTCTTTCGAAATGGTAACCACCAGTTCCAGTCTCCAAACAATTTCATTAAACTTGGTACGAGCATAAGACGAATAATTGTTGCATCAAGAAATATCGCTAATGCAACGCCAAGCCCCATTTGTCGTACTGGTAAAATATCAGTAAAAGCAAACGCACCAGTTACAACAATCATAATTAAAGCGGCTGACGTAATAATTCTACTTGTTGACACAAGTCCTTCTAACGTCGCCTGATCGTTATCTCCTGTTTCTTCATATAATTCATAGATACGTGAAATAAGAAAGACTTCATAATCCATGCTAAGCCCAAAGACGAGGCCGAAAATGAAGATTGGTAAAACAAATAGAACTGGACTTGCTTCTAAACCAAAATGACCACCTTCAAATAACCAAACAACAATTCCAATTGTTGCGCTTAAACTAAGTATATTCATAATAATCGCCTTAATTGGAATGAGTATAGATCGAAATGCAAATAATAATATAACAAAAGTCGATCCAAATATAACAGACATACCAATTGCAACTTTATCTTTAATTTCATCTTCTAACTCTTGTTGGAACGTCGTCATTCCGCCTAGATAATACGTAACATTCGTTTCTTTATAATTTTGTTTAAAATCACGCACCCACTGTTTCCCAATTTCTGTACGTGGTTTTGTATGTAAAAAGACTTCGATTGTTGTCTTATTTCCTTTCGTATACGATTCAAATACCGGAGCTATTTTAGCAGCTTCTGGCGACTGTAACATCCCCGCAACTTGCTCTGATTTCATTCCATTTAAACTGTCGTATAAACTTCTTACTTCATATAATTTCTTATCATCTTTTAACTTTTGAACGACTTCTTCTACCTTTTGTAAACTTTCTTTTTCTTCCATATCTTTTTTCGTCTCTACGACTAACGTAACATCAGCATGTGTTTTTGCAGTTTTATTAAATGCCTCTTCGTACTTCTCATATGCAATTCTTGTATCACTTTGTTTAGGTAAAGCTTCTACGTCAGGGAACTGTAAATTAGCTGTACGTAATGGTAATAAACAAATCACAATAAATGTTGTAACAACAATAATCATCGCAATTGGATGTTTCATTACAAATTGTGCAAATGTACGCCATGCCTTTGCCGGCGTATGTGCTACTTGATTCTTTTTTAATATTCGTTTACCAATTAATGATAATAACGCTGGAAGAAGTGTGAGCGAGAATACAATACTCATAATCACAACAATCATTCCACTAATTGCGACAGACTGAATATAATCGATTTTAAAGAAAAACAAACCAGATAGGCCAACGAATACACATAATCCTGAAAATACGATTGCCCGCCCTGCTGTCTGATATGTAATTGCTATTGCTTCTTTTACCGTTCGCTTTGCAACTTCCTCTCGAAAACGATTTACAAATAATAGCGCAAAATCAATAGATAGCGCAAGTCCGATCATCGGTGCAACATTTAGCACAAAGATAGATAGTTCCTTATCGCTACCTATAAAATATAATATGCCCATCGTACTAATAACACTAAGTGCCCCATTTACAATTGGTAAAATAGATGCCAAAAGGCTACCGAATGAAAATAGTAATACGAGAAATGCAATTGGTAACCCAATCATCTCTGCCACTTTTAAATCATTTTGCGTTCTTTCATTAATCTCTTTATTAATTTTCGGAAACCCTGTAGGTGTTACTTTTAATGCTGTATTACTTTCCTTTTCAATTTTATCAGCAAATTGTAATGTCTTTTCCATTCGTTCTTTATTTGTTTTCCCGGAAAATAAAATTGTCGCATAGCCGATATCATCTTGTAACATTTCTTTATTTTGCACTGGATGATGAAAAGATTCATATGTCTCTTTTTCTTGTACATTTTTTACAATTCCCTCTACTTGCTTTTGAAATTCCTCATTTGAAACGCCTTTATTTTTTTCAAAAACAAGTAACAGCGTATCTTGAGACCTCTTAAAATCTTTATCTAAAATTTCTTTCGTTTTTTGATAGTCCCCTTCCGTTTGAAAGCCATCACCACCTAATACTCCCGGTAGCTTTGGAGCGAAAATACCGAGTGCTATCGCAAGCAATAATAATGCTACTATTACTGTATAACGGAACTGATACAAAAAAGCTCCTAATTTTCCCCACTTATCTACTTTATGTACATTTGTTTTCACACATTTTCACCTACTTTACATCATTCAATTGTTACTTATAATGTATCACATCTTCATGCAAACAAAAAACGTCTGGAAACACTATAATGATAGTTTTTCCAGACGTTTTTTATCTCTCTTTATTAAGTCCCAATCTCTCGGTAAGTAAACGATGGCAATAAATCGCCATAATTAACAAAATACCACCTACGCAATAACCTGCTAAAATATCAGTTGGATAATGTACATTTAAAATGACTCTACTTAATCCAATCGATACGATTACTATTCCCATGAAAAGCGTTATTACATATTTTCCGGTCACACTCTTCAAATTTGCCACAATGATATAAGTAAGAAATCCAAATGTCATAATAGATAACATTGCATGCCCACTAGGGAAACTATATCCAAGCGCATCCAACGTTTCATTTAACGACGGACGATCCCTTTTCATAATTTCTTTTATTCCTTTATTCACAAGATGTGTTGTTAAAATGCCCATTGGATATACGATCATCGCAGCATAATAACGTTTTCTCCAAAAAACAAGTAAACTTATAATAAGCACAGTTACAATCCCAATGGCAGAACCTAATTTTGTATAGTGTGAGAAAAATGTAAGCGAACTTTCTGTTTGTAACCCTTTTACTACCCCTCGGACATATGTATCCATCACTGTAACGCCGCCAGCATGTACTCGCCAAGCAACAATGCCAAATACAGCAAATAATAAACCGATACACATTACCTCATATTGATGCAACTTCTTCAAACGATTTCCTCCTACTATGAAAAAATGCGATTTCTACTGTAGAAACCGCATTTTCTTACTTATTTACCTTTTGTTTTTAACTCTGTCCAGTAACGGTCGTAGTCTTTTAGCTTATCGTCTACATCAACAAGCCATTCTGTACGATCTAATTCTTCTTTCGTTAAGAAGATCATGTGGTTATCACGATATTCTTTACTATGAAGAGGGTGAGCTTTTTCATTTGGATTACTGTATCCAATTGACTCGTAGTTTTTCACACTTACTTTTTCATCTAATAAGTAGTTCATAAACTTCTCTGCAAGCTCTTTGTTTTTTGCACCTTTTGGAATTGCTAACGTATCAGCCCAAATTGTGCCGCCTTCTTTTGGTACAACGTACTCTACATCTTTATTATCTTTTGCGATAAATGCTGCATCTCCAGACCAAACTGTTCCGATCCAAGCATCTTCTGTAATGAATTTTTGTTTAATATTATCTGTATCAAATGCTAATAGGTTTGGAAGTAGCTTCTGTAAATCAGTTGCTGCTGTCTTTAACTGTGCATCGTCTTTCGTACTGTTTGAGAATCCATGCTTCTTAAGACCCATTCCTAACACTTCACGAGAATCATTTAATAAAGTTACATGCCCTTTATATTTCTCATTCCATAAGTCAGCCCAGCTTGTAGGTGCTTCCTTCACATACTTTTTATTGTATGCAATACCTGTTACGCCCCAAGTATATACTAAAGAATATTTATTCTCTGGATCAAACGCAGGTGTTTTGAAATTAGAAACCATGTTTTCGATATTTGGGATATTCTTTTTATCTAACGGCGCTAATAAATCCATTTTCGCCATTGTTTTCACCATGTAATCAGATGGCTGAATTAAATCATACTTTGCGCCACCAGCTTGTAATTTCGCAAGCATTTCTTCATTACTTGCATACTTATCATAGTTAATTTTCACGTTATATTTCTTTTCAAAATCTCTTAGCACTTGCTCATCAAAATTGTCAGCCCAGCTATAAATGTTTAACTCTTCTTTTTTTTCACCACAACCAGCAAGTACACCAGCAATAAGGCTAAAGCTAATTGCTGCGCCGGCTAATCTTTTCATTAATTTCATCGGTTTTATTACCTCCTCGTACTTTCTATATCGTTCGTATTATAAAGGAAGGTGTCCTCCAGAGTTTTCTTCACCATCTGCACCTTTGTTACGGAAGATTTCAGATAGAACCATTAATCCTACGATAGCCACAATTAAAATTGTAGAAAGTGCATTAATTTCTGGTGATACTCCGCGCTTAACCATACTGTAAATGTATAATGGCAATGTTGTTGATCCTGGTCCTGATACGAAGAAACTAATTACAAAATCATCAATTGATAATGTGAATGTTAATAATGCAGCCGAAATAACTCCAGGTGCAATTGCTGGGAACGTTACAAAACGAAACGTTTGCCACGGCGTTGCTCCTAAATCGTTCGCAGCCTCTTCTAAATCACGTCCCATACCAGAAAGGCGTGCTGCTAAAATAACGACAACAAATGAAATACTAAATGTAATGTGTGCAATAATAATTGTTGTTTTACCAAGTTCCATACCTAATTGACTAAATAAAATAAGTAAAGATAATCCCATTAAAATATCAGGAATTAAAATTGGTAAATATACAAGACCGTTAATCGCACCTTCATAACGATATTTATAACGATGTAATGCAATTGCGAAAATCACACCAAGAACAGTCGTTACAATCGTCGTTACGACCGCAATCGTCATACTATTTACAAACGCATCAATAACATCTTGTTTTTGAAATAAATCTGTATACCAATGGAATGTGAATCCTTCCCATTCCGCATTAATGCGAGAATCATTGAAGGAATACACCATTAAAACCATCATTGGAAAATACAAGAACAATAAAATTAACCAAGAATAAGAAACTAAAAACTTCTTCATCTTTGCCTATTCCCCTCCGTTCCCATCATATTTATATACTTTCGTTGCACGATAATATAAGTAAATTAACAGAACAGAGAATAGAACAACAATCATAGATAACGCAGATCCAAACGGCCAATCACGCGCTCCTAAGAATTGATTTTGAATTACGTTTCCGATTAATGCTACTTTCGATCCACCCATAACGTCTGATACAACAAACATTCCGATAGAAGAAACAAACACTAAAATAGAACCGGTAGCAATCCCCGACATCGTCATTGGTACTGTAACATTCCAAAATGCCTTTACTGGTGTTGCCCCTAAATCATAAGCTGCTTCTAGCTTACGCTTATCAAGCTGCTCGATCGCTGCATACACTGGTAAAATCATAAATGGTAATAAAGAATATACCATTCCGAGTATGACAGAAGGTGTATTATATAGTAAATTTAAAGGTTCACTAATAATACCTAGCTTCAATAGCAATGTGTTTACAAGACCTTGTGAACGTAAAATAACAATCCATGCGTAAGAACGAACAAGGAAGTTAATCCAAAACGGGATCGTTGCCAATAATAAAAGAATCGAACGATATTTGCGATCGACAATTGTAATTGTATATGCAAATGGATAACCGATCAGTAAACATATTACTGTGGTAATAACCGCAATTTTTACTGTTTCCCATAACGTCCCCATATATAATGGATCAAATACACGTTCTATGTTCTCTAATGTAAATTGCATTTCTACTGTCCCATATGCTCCGCGCTGCATGAAGGCAAATGCCAATACAAACAGAAGGGGAATTAGGAAGAAGATTAACAGCCATGCGACTGTAGGTAGTGCGAGTAATTTCCCTTTTTTCAATTTAAGGTCACCTCGTCCTCTTGCTCCCAGCCTACGTATACATTATCTCCAATGCTCCACTGTGCTGCTTCTTCAGCAGTTTGATATGCCATTAGTAATTCTGATGTTTTCTCATCACGTACATAAAGCTTCTCCATATTTCCAACAAACTCAATGTCTTCAATATGTCCAAGGTGGTATTCTTTTAAAATTGGCTCTTCAACCGAACGCACTTTTACATTTTCAGGACGAATTGCTACATAGCCTTCCCCGTTTTTCACAATATTATTTTCACCGATAAATGTCGCAACGAACAACGTTTTCGGCTTATTATAAATTTCTTTCGGCGTTCCAATTTGTTCAATATGTCCTTTATTCATAACAACGATACGATCACTCATGCTCATCGCTTCTTCTTGATCGTGCGTTACGTATATGAACGTAATTCCTAAATTACGTTGTAAGTTTTTTAATTCACGTTGCAAGTCTTTTCTTAACTTAAAGTCTAACGCCCCAAGTGGCTCGTCTAGTAATAATACACGCGGGTTATTTACAATCGCTCTCGCAATTGCTACACGCTGCTGCTGTCCACCAGAAAGCTTTGCAGGTTTACGATTACGGAACTCAAGTAACTGCGTTAAACGCATTGCCTCTTCAGCACGCTCTTTCTGCTCTGCTGCCGGTACTTTCTGCATTTTCATACCGAAACAAATATTTTTCTCCACATTCATATGTGGGAATAGCGCATAATGTTGGAACACTAGGTTCATATGACGCTTATATGGTGGCAAATCGTTAATCTTTTCATCATCTAATAAAAGATTCCCTTTAGTTGGCGTTTCAAATCCTGCGATCATACGAAGTAACGTCGTTTTCCCGCAACCACTCGGCCCTAAAATAGTTAAAAATTCCCCTTCTTTAATATCTAAAGAAAGCGGTGGGATAATCACTTGATTTCCAAAATGTTTTTCTACTGCTTCAACTTTAATAATCTTTTTCATTTTCCCGTCCTATCTACCTCAAATTTAAATTTTTATATTCATGAATACATATTTATGTTCTATAGACTATTTTTTGTTTCGATCCAAACAAAAATGGTTATTTAGCAAGCGTTCACTTCTATTCTTTATGTAGTATGTTTGATTCATTTTCGCATGATACATAATGTCGAACAGAAAAACCCCTTCCATTGCGAAGGGGCTTTTATCATACGGCTACGCCTACTGATAAACACCATCATCATTTTAACAACTTTCGTATGAATTTTAAAGCACTTTTTGTAGAAGAGTAGCGAATTTTCATATCGAATGCCGTAGATTGGGCTAAAATGCTTTTATAATGTGAAAAAGTCCGAAAACTTTCTTCCCCATGATAACTCCCTAATCCACTACTTCCGACGCCCCCAAAAGGTAAATATGGCGTTGCAAGATGATAGACGACATCATTAATACAGCCTCCGCCATACGAAATATTACTCGTTACTTTCTTTTGCACTCCTTTATCTTCAGAGAATACATATAACGCTAACGGCTTCGGGTGTTGCTGAATCGTGTCAATTACATCTTCTATGTTGTCGTATTCTATAATTGGTAAAATCGGACCAAAAATTTCGTCTTCCATAACAGCACTTTCCCATGTAACATTAGTTAACACTGTTGGTTCTATATGTAAAGTTTCTTTTTTATAGTTCCCGCCAATTACAGTTTTACCATCTTTCAAAAACGTACATAAACGTTCAAAATGACGTTCACTCACAATTCGTACATAATTATCATTGTGCAGCGGCTCTTTTCCGTACTGCTTCTCAATTTCATGTCGCAACGCTTCAATTAACTGTTCTTTCACTGAAGCATGCACATACATATAATCAGGCGCTACACACGTTTGCCCTGCATTTAAAAACTTTCCCCACACAATCCTTCTTGCTGTTACATCTATTTTTGCATCTTTATGTACAATACATGGACTTTTCCCGCCAAGTTCTAACGTAAGCGGCGTCAACTGTTTTGCTGCTGCTTCCATGACAACTTTCCCAACGCCCACACTACCTGTGAAGAAAATATAATCAAATGGTTCCTTCAGCAAAGCTGTACTCTCTTCGACGCCGCCTTCTACTACCGCTACAAGCTCTTCTTGGAATAATTCTTCTAACATCCTCGTAATCACTTTGGAAACGTTTGGCGTTAACTCCGACGGTTTTAAAACGATTGTATTTCCGGCTGCTAGCGCTCCTACAAGCGGTGCAATTGCTAATTGAAACGGATAGTTCCACGGTGCAATAATAAGTGTCACACCGTACGGTTCAGGCACTACTTTCCCCTTTGATCCAAAATGAGTGAGTGCTGTTCGAACACGCTTCGGTTTACTCCACGATGAAATATGCTTCAATTGAAAAGAGATTTCTTTTAATACATATCCCACTTCCGTTGTAAATGACTCATGAACTGACTTATTTAAATCTAATTTTAACGCCTGAAATATTTCTTGTTCAAAACGCTGAACGCCTTCATAAAGCTTCTTCAAATTATTCTTTCTCACTTCTACACTTCTCGTATGGCCATTATAAAAATATTCTTTTTGTTTATTTACAATAGAAGAAACACTCATTCATTCACCTTCTCCCACTATTTTCATCCAATTCTTTCATTATTTATATAGACTTCATATATAATAAATTTCTATTCGTAAAGTTACATTATATATAATTTCTTTTTGTATATAAAATTCATTGCTCACAAAAAAACTACCGAAAGAAAATCTCTCGGTAGTTTTACTGTATTAACGATATAAACGAACAGCACCTGCAGAATTATCATCAGCTTGTCCTACTACTTCAAATTTCAAACCAAGCTTCGGCAAAATACGTCCTGCATCTGGAATCTGTTGGTTAATATACGTTTTCGAATCATCAAACTTCGGTACACCCGCTAAGCCATTATACGTATACGTTCCACGCGTTGGAGATACAACTTTCCATGCTGGCGTTTTATCAAATGAGAACGCCGCATCAGCGATTTGGAATCGTGTACTACTTTCAATTGTCGGTTTACCATTTAAAGTTCCTACAATTGCTTCTGGATGAGAATCCACTACACCAAGGAAACCATGCCCTGGATGTAAACCAACCCAGTTATCTGTGTAAGCTGAGTCTGCATACCATACAACCATACCAGAGTTATATTCTGGACCGCGAGCAAATTTCAATGCGCTATCTGATCCAGTATGATTTCTCCACTCTACATAGTAGTTATGTTTTTTCTTCTCAGTTCCGTTAGAAACTACAAAACCATCTAATTTAAATTGTGGTGTACCTTCTGCATCATCAGAGAATACTACTTTACCATCTACTGTTAATGAAGCATTATCAAGTAAGAAACCGTTTAATGCTAAGCCACCATCTGTAATGTACTCAAATGTTAATTTTACTTTCTTACCTTTGAATTGGCTTAAATCATATGATTTATCAATCCATTTTCCATTTGTCGAATCGGCATTTCCACTATTTGCTTTCTCACCAAGTTTTTCAATTAGCGTTTTTTGACCATCTTCTGTTACAGCATGTACTTCAAGGAAATCATATTCCGCTTCGATTTCATATAACGATTTGAAATCAAATTTCGCATTCGTTGCATTCGTTAAATCGAACAATGGTGTTTCTAACGTTGTATGCAGATTGTCACCTTTTGTGCTGTAGTAATACTGCTTACCAAACGCTGGAGCAATCGTTTTTATATCTTTATCAGGTAAGTTTACACGAATCATACCTGGTCTTGCTGATTTCGTAACACTTTGGTCTAAATATGTTGCTAAACCAATACCTTTATTTAATTTCTCGTAATCTACTTCTACAATATTTGCCCAGTTACCACCAATTGTTTTTTGGAAAAACTCTTTATTTTGTGGTGAGAAACTCGTTGGCGTTGTTCCTGCAATCTTACCAGCCCAGCTTCCGCCACTCATAACAGACCAAGCTTGAATTGGCTCACCATGACCAGTATAGTCTGTATCATACTCATCTGGAAGACCTAAATCATGACCGTATTCATGCGCGAATACACCAACCGCGCCATCTTCCGGTTCAATTGTGTAGTCGAATGCTGCGATCTTTCCACCCCAATATGGAACTTTCGCTTGTGTGCCTTCAATTGGGAATGGTTTTGGTCCAACAGTCCAGCGATGTGACCAGATTGCATCGTCACCTAATTTACCACCGCCTGCTTCTTGTCCAACACCCGCATGAATAATCATTAAATGATCGATTAAACCATCCGGTTGTTTTTGATTTCCATCACCATTTACATCGTATTGATCGAATTGGTCAAACTCTGATAAATCAATACCGCTATCTACAGCTGCTTTTAATGCATCTTTTACTAAATCACGTGGTCCTTTTGGTCCTTTATTATCATGACCTGTACCAGCATCTGCACCGTAATCAGCAGCTTTACCAGGAACTGTTAACCATTTTGTAACTGTTCCGTCTACTGTATAACTACCGCCAGATTGCTCTTCGTAATATTGTTTGAACGTTTCAATTTTGCTACCATCTTCTAATGCGAATGGCTCATTACCGAATAACATTTTTTCATAATGTTCTTTGTTAAAATCATCAGTATACATATAACCAGGTTCTTTATCAATATTGTTATGTTTAAAGTCAGCGTACTCTACAAGTAAAACGAGTACTTTATCTTTACGAACTTCACCGTTATATTCTTTTCCCTTTGCTGGAGAAGTTGGTACTTTACCATTTAGACCACCCTTAACTGGCCCTGTCGCTGCAGGTGTTCCTGTTGCTGGTTTGTCTAACTTTTCTTTCGTATCTGCTTTTGCATCTTTCACTTTCTTTAAAAAGTCCGATGCTTCTTTCGTAAGTGGGTCCCCATTTGATACTTCTTTCCCAGGATTTTCACCCTTTTTGTTCTCTACGTATTTTTCGACAGCTTTCTTTGTTTCTGTCTCTGAAGCCTTCGAATCAATTACCCCACGTTTTTTTAGCGCATCTGCTAAACGTTCTTCCGGAATTAAATGATCATCAACTGGGCTCGTAGCTGTCTTATTAACAGGCATTTCAGCATATGCAGATTGAGTACCAGCTCCGAACGAAAGACCTAATACAGCTGTCAAAGCAATTGATGATAAAACTTTGAACGGTTTCTTGTTCATCCCTTATTTCCTCCCCTAATAAATAATATGTATTACAAATTGAATTTTATTAAAAATTCAATATTTTTTCAATATTTAGTCATATTATGTAATGTTTTTAATATATTTGTAAAAATTTCATAGTTAGCATACGAGTATATCACAATTCAACAATGTTTTCTGAAAATATTGAAAATATTTGTCAGAAACTTTATAATCGCCATAGAGGGAATTTAATGGGGATTTTATCTTTGTTTTATCTACAAAATATTTGATAATTCACTACATAAATACAAAATCCGATTGCATTATCACGTATTCTGTAGCAGCAGTTATGACCGATAATTAGGGAGGAATTACATTTGTACAAAGATAAGACTGACACATTGGATCAAGAATGGATTGATTTAATACTTGAAGCTCTAGACGCTGGTATCGCCTTGCAAGATATCGAACATTTTTTCCAACGTATGAGACCATCAAGCCAGGCTCAATAGGTTTGTTCTTTTTAGCGAAGTTTATGTTATAATAATGACATCATAAGACGACGACATATTGATAGAAAGGTGCGCAAATATGATTGGAGAACGTATAAAACGCCTTCGCTTACAAAAAGGTATTTCATTAACTGAACTTGCCGAAAAAGCTGGTGTTGCTAAATCTTACATTAGTTCTATAGAACGAAATTTACAAAAAAACCCTTCCATTCAATTTCTTGAAAAGATCGCAGCAGTTCTACAAATTCCAGTTGATACTTTACTTCATGATGAAACAACAAAGGAAAATCACTTAGACTCCGAATGGACACAACTCGTTAAAGATGCAATGAGCTCAGGTGTCTCCAAAGAACAATTTCGTGAATTTCTTGAATTTACAAAATGGAAGCAAGATCAAAAATAATAAATAGAAAGAAGTGCTTACAACCAGCACTTCTTTTTTCTTTATAAAAAAGCGGGAAATCCCCGCTTTTTGGTTTATTCTTTTGCTTCGCCTTCTCCTTGATGAGCATTGAATGTCCATTCTAAGTTCAATGAATCACCTTGGAATTTATTTTGATCACCTTTATCTTCAAATTCAAATTCTACCCATAAGTAATCTTCAGTACCAGCTGCTAAACCACCATTTTCTCCCCATTCAGGAGCAAAGATTGCTTTAGCTAAAACATCTGGATTTTCTTTTTGTAACTCAGCTAATGTTGTTTCGTATACAGGCTCACTCTGTTTATCCCAATTCCAAATGAAATTCACCTTAATGTGCTCACCAAAGTCTTCACCAGCGTTATCCTTTTTTAAATCATTCACAGTATACTTTGTCGCTAATTGTACGTCTTTAATTGCTAATGAACCGCTATTCTTTAATAAGAACTCTTTCTTTACTTTATCCCCTGGTTTTAAATCTTTAATATCTACAAGCGTTGTAGGGTCTAATGTAAGATCTAACGTTCCAGCCGCAAATGTGTTATTTGATACTTCTTTATCGCTAAAGTAAGCGAATGTTCCTCCACCAATTAAAGATAACCCCAATGCCGCTGATGCAACTCCCATACCTAATTTCTTTTTCAGACTCACAATCAATTCCCCCTAGCTGTTTTTTATATTTTTTATTGCTATCTCTTATTTACAATAAGAGATGTAACTAAAACTATATTAGCTTAGCTAATATGTGTTCTTTTTTAAAAACCTTATGTTCATTATAACGAACATAACTATAGAAATACAACACATATTTATTAATATTTTCAGTTATTTTTATTTCTCAATATTATTCTGAAATTTCCGAAAAAACGAGAAATAGAGAAAAACTTTAATTAATATTCCCTATCTATACTAATTATTAATCTTCACCATCATATTGCCAATTAATTTTCTCATATCTGTTTTTTGACGTAGATTGTTAAAATAAAGAAGACACGCCGAATAGGTGAGTCGCAATATTCTCTCACCTACTCGGCTTTATAACCGCTATTCTCTCTATATGTCGCTGTATTTTACTTGCTATTCTTGTTTCTTACTCTCTTCTTGATTTTTTGCTTCCTCTTGTTTCTTCTTCTCTTCTAGTTTTTTCGTTTCCTCTTGTTTCTTCTCTTCTAGCTTTTTCGCTTCCTCTTGTTTCTTCTCTTCTAGTTTTTTTGCTTCCTCTTGTTTCTTCTTCTCTTCTAGTTTTTTCGTTTCCTCTTGTTTCTTCTCTTCTAGCTTTTTCGCTTCCTCTTGTTTCTTCTCTTCTAGTTTTTTTGCTTCTTCTTGTTTCTTCTCTTCTAGTTCTTTTTGCTTCTCAGCCTCACTCACTTGTTTTGCTGTTTCATCTACTAGTAACTTCTCAAAATCTTGAATTTGTTTATCAATCACTTGTAAATTAACTTCTTTATCAATATACTCACAGTTTTCTTTTACTATATGGAAGCCAGCATTCACATACGAGAATACTTGCTTATTCGATTCAGTTGTATGTCCTTTTAACTCTTCTTGTACTTGATTATAAGGTTCTTCTATTGATTTATATACTTTTTGTAACGATTCTCTCTCAGCAGCTATCTTCTCGCGTCCTTGCTTCCATATAACAAGCGCCTGTTCTATCTCCTGAGTGGATCTAACATTTAATTTTGATTTCATCTCTTTATACTCATGCAAAATAACTTCCTTATGCTGCTTAGCTTGTTCTATTAATTGATCAACTGTTTTTGGAAAAATACTTGCTGTAGAAATAGTAGCCGCTACTTTCGTTTCATGAACGAAAGCTGCTTCTGTATAAGTCATCATTTGAGAGCCTAAATAAAAAGTAATAGAACACAAACATGGCAATATAAGCATCTTTTTGAATTTACGCGGTTGCTTCAGCATTTTAATCTCTCCTATCGAACAACTTGTTCTTTATCAAGAACTATATCTTTATTATAATAAAGTGAATTACAAAATGATATAAAAATTATGTTTCTTTTTATATTTCACTTTTAGCAAAAAAGAGACTATCATTTTTGATAGTCTCTTTTTCTTGTCATTATTTTTTAACTTCGCCTTCGCCTTGTTGCGCTTCAAATGTCCATTTTAATTGAAGTTTATCGCCTTGGAATTCATTTTGAGATGTATTTCTTTCAATAAAGCGGAATTTCACTTTAAATGAATCGTTAGTTCCCGCTTTAATACCTTTCTCAGGCCATAACCAACTTACTATATCATTTTCTGCAGCAGTCACTGTTTGACTCTGCAAATCTTTTAATGTCGTTCTCTTAATTACTTCATCTTTTTTATCAATATTTTTTAAGAAAACTACTTCAATGTCTTCACCAAAGTCTCTCTTATTATCTTTCTTCACATCTTCTACATCATATTCTGTAGTTAATAATACTTTTTTAATATCTAATGTACCTTTATTCTCTAATTTAAATTCTTTTTCAATTGTATCACCTGGTTTTAAATTATCCACTTTCACAATTGTTGAAGGGTTCAGCGCTAAGTCAAGTGTCCCAGACGCAAATGTATTATTTGACACTTCTTTATCACTAAAGTATGCAAATGTTCCTCCACCAACTAATGCAGCCCCTAATACTGCTGATGCGATACCCATTCCTAATTTTTTCTTTAAAGTCATGTCCATATCCCCTTAATATATATTTGTTAATTTCCTAATAGGAAACTATAACCAAAATAACTAGACGGATTGTTCTACTTTTTTCTCTTTCTTTTCTCCATCAATGCTACGAATCGCACTAAAAATAGTAATCGCTGAATAGCCTAGTAAAAAGATTCCTGGAATAATAAGAAGTAAAGCAGCTCCAGCTTTTGAATTCGCATAATTTAATGCATACCCTGCATAAGGAACTGTAATATCTGCATATTTTCCAATGACATTATCCGCAAGTACTGGTTCTAAATCAGGGCCATTGTTGTTATCCCCTTTTGTTTCATACATTACTTTTCCATTTGTATCTTTCACACCGATAATACGGTGAGTGATAATTTTTTCATCTTTCTCTTTAAAAGTAATAACATCACCTTTTTGATATTTAGAGCCATCTTTTGTCGGTTCTATCGCAATGATTGACCCTGTTAAAAATGTTGGTTCCATCGATCCTGATAACACTGATTTAAATTGATATCCCATCACAGTTGGATCCCCACCGCTCGCTTTTGAAGAAATAACTACAAAAGCTAAGCAAACCATTAATGCAAATAAAACAAATGAGATAACGTTGCTAATCACCTTCCAAATTAATTTCATCGTTTCTCTCCCTCTCCGTTGTTTTATATTATTTGAAGTATATAATACTCTTTTCGTTCTTTAACAAGAACACAACTAAATAATATAACGAACAATACATAAATGCAATAAGAAAATTTACAATTATTAGTTATTTCAAACATATAAAAAAGGCTGTGACAAAGTCTCTTCACAGCCTTTTAACTAGTAATTTATTTTTCTTCTGATTTCATTCCTTTTGTATTTCGGCGTAACACTACAAATAAAATCGCTCCAAATAATATGGCAGCACCTATCCCCATGCTTATTATTTTCACGTTTGCTTCATTTACTTCAGGCTCGATCGTATCTTTTTTAGGCATTGCAAAAGTAACATCTTCTTTAGAAAGAACATTAACCGTCGCAATTGTTTGATTATTCTTTGTGATATCAACTGCCCCAACTACCTCACCACGATGAATTCCTTTATGATACAAAGAATCTTTATCTAATGAAGCCGCACGGAAAATCGTCCTCACATTTTTTCCTTCATCTTTCTTAAGCATCACTTCTGCACTTTTTTCAAGCTCGCTATCAATATCTTTATTTAAATACGTTGTCTTTTGATGCCAACTATGTTTATCTAATACAGTTTGCTTCACAAATTGACCAAAAGAATAGTCCGCCATCTGCTTTAAATCTTCATAAATTTCAGGTCTTTGAGAAGCCATTACTACATTTATAATACGATTTCCATCCTTCTCATTTAATAGAACGAGCGTATTGCGCGCTTCATTTGTAAAACCTGTCTTACCGCCAATACTAAATGGATTTTCAAAATAAGTAGATTTATTAAAAATGGACACCGTCTGCCTAGATGTCGTAACTGTCGTCCTTTTCGTATTCATCGCTTGCAAAATCTCAGGGTACTTTTGCACCCCTCTCGTAATCATAGCCATATCATATGGCGTAGTATAATGATTCGGATCATGCAATCCATTTGGTGTTACAAAATGACTATCAGTAGCCCCTAATTGCTTCGCTCTCTCATTCATCATATTAGCGAAATTCTCAACACTTCCGCCAATATGCTCTGCAATTGCATATGATACATCATTTGCACTCAGCACCATTAAAATCATAAGTGCAGTATTTCTATTAATCGTCTCACCAGGTTGAAGCTCAATTTGATAATTACTCTTCTCTTGATCTAATGCTAATTGTGAAAACGTAAATTGATCCTCTGGTTTCGTATGCTCCATAAGTAAAATCGCCGTTAACACTTTCGTCATACTAGCCGGAAATGCACGATGATGTGCGTTTTTATCATACAAGATATCTCCAGTTTTCGCATCAATCGTAGTTGCAAACTGACTAAAAACATTTGGCCCTTCCTTAGGTGGTGGTGCCACTTGTTCTGGATTCACTCCAACATTCGTCTCAGCACGTAACGTCATAGGTGTCAAAAAAAACAAACAAATAGCGGTAATAAAAACCAAAATTTTCTTAAAATTTACCATATGACTCTCCCTTTTCACTATACTCTCACAGTTTAAAAACTGAATCTACCAATCTATATGTAATTTGTATTAAATTGGAAGAATATTCACTGTTTTTTACTATATCATACTTTTACGATAAAGAACATAAATATACAATAAAAAATAAGAAAGAATTATTCTTTCTTATCCTTCTCATCAATTAATGAATCTATTAAATTTTGACTAGCTTCCTCAGGTGTAATCTCATCTGTCATCCCCATAAACGACCAACCTTTAGAATCGACCCACTCAACAAACTCTTGCAAAAACTCATCATGTGTAACATCCACATCAAGAATTGAGCCATTAATTGAAATCGTTCTATTTTTAGATACGCGCATCTTGAACGTCTTCCTTACCATTACGATAATTCTCCCTTTGCTTTTGAATATTTATAAAATAATCTTGTATCTCTGTTATACATGATTTTAAGTAAATTGTAAAAAGGATATATTGGCCAATTTAGATATTAAAAATGGAAATCGCTTATCCTACATACCTCTCGTTCCATATACAAATGGTCATATTATTCAATAATTAAACCCTTTAGATGAATAAGAAATCATGGTCTTTGGAAGATATCATGCAAAATAGTATAATTTGAACAAGAGAACTAAGGTAGCTCTATTTAGCTGGACTCTTTCGTTGTAGACTTAGAGACCGATGCGAAAATTACTATTTGGTTCCTATTTCTATACATAATATCTTTGGAAAGAAGGTAGTACGGTGAAAACAACAGAAAATTTTACTGACAAGGCCGATATATATGCGAAATATCGCCCTAGTTATCCTAATGAATATATTGATTATTTGCTTTCGGCTAACGAACTAAATGAGAATCGAATTGTGGCCGATATTGGTTCAGGTACAGGGATATTTAGCCGCCAGCTGCTTGAAAGTGGTTTACATGTTATTGGAGTGGAGCCAAATGATGACATGAGAAAAATGGCAGAACAATCGTTAAACCAATATCCTCGTTTTCAATCTATAAAAGCAACTGCTGAAAATACCACTTTAAAAGAAAATAGTGTAGATTTAGTGACTGTTGCTCAAGCATTTCATTGGTTTGATAAAGAAGCTTTCAAAATCGAATGCCAACGAATTTTGAAACAAAAAGCACATGTTGCACTTGTTTGGAATAGTAGAGATGTAACTAGTCCACTTATTCAAGAGAACGCAGAAATTTGCCAGAAAACCTGTCCAACCTTTAAAGGCTTTAGCGGTGGAATAGATGAAACTCCAGAAATGTTTAACAGCTTTTTTAAAGATGGAAAGTATGAGTTTAAAGAATATCAAAATGATTTACTTTTTGACTATGAAGGTTTTTTAGGAAGGAATTTATCAGCGTCCTATGCTCCGAAAGAAAATGACGAAGAGTATAAAAACTTTGTTCTTCTCCTATCAGAGTTATTCGAAAAATACAGTAAGAATGGAAAAATTGTTCTCCCAAACTTAACGCGAAGTTATTTGGGCAATGTGTAAACAGCCTGATACAAAGAGACTTTGATCGGAATTAAAACAAGCCTACCCCCTCCCTAAATGTAGAACGGGGTTAGGCTTGTTTTACGTGTTGAAATATAATCACTTTATTGTCTTTTTACAAAAAACAAAACAACTTGCATTTTACCACATCAAATTCAAATGACTTTCGTACAATAAAGTAGAATATATTAGAAAACACCTTAAAATGAGGAGGAACTAAATGGCGCACTGTACGTATTGTAAAACGAAATGGAAAGTAAAAGATGTATGGTCGATACTCGTGACATTTGAAAAAGATTGTCCGTATTGTTTCGGAAGGCAATACCTATCAAAGAAAACAATAAACGCTATGCCAGAACTTTTAAGCTTACCTTTACACTTCTTATTCCCTTTTCTTGTTGATTTGAGTGATGAAGGTCCTTTAGATTGGTATCAAAAAAAATAATATAACCGCTTTATTCGAACCACCTTTTCATTACAATCTCTACTTATATATTCCTTAATACACTACTAACTTGATCCCAAATTCTTTCCTTTCAAAAGATGACTATAAAAATATTGTAAAATTTCAGTTGATTATATATAATTGCTTTAACATAATGAGTAAAGATGCTATTACATAAGTATTTTTGAAGATCCCGTAGCTCAGCAGGGAGAGCGCCACCTTGGCAGGGTGGAGGTCGTGAGTTCGAGCCTCTCCGGGGTCATATCGTAAAAACCGTGTCAGATTAACGTCTGATGCGGTTTTTATTTATTTAAACTCGTGTCCTACAACCCTAGTGGTCACAGAATTGGTCACATTACCTATAAAATCTCTTCTATTTTATTCACTGCATCTTCTTGCATCGTTGGCAATACATGTGAGTAAGTGTCTAATGTGATTTTGATGTTACTATGTCCTAACCGCTCAGAAATCACCTTCACATTCACACCTTTAGCCAATAACATAGTTGCATGTGTATGACGCAAATCATGAAATCGAATCTTTGGCACGGCTGCTTTCTGAATCAAAGCGTTTAGGCTTCTTCTCACATTAGCAGGATTAATTGGCGTTCCAGAAGGAGTACACATCACCAAGTCATTGTCTTGGTATTCCTCACCTTGACTCAGCTTCTCTTTCAATACGACTGCTCTGTGTTTCTTTAGCTTTGCTATTGTTGATGCAGGTAGTAGTATTTTCCTTAAACTTGACTTCGTCTTTCCTCCAAGCAAGAACGTCTTTCCATCATGGCTTAATGTTTGGCTGATAGTCAAATGCCCCTTTTCTAAATCAACATCTTTCCACCGCAATCCTAGTAATTCACCTTGTCGCATTCCAGTTACAAGAGCCATATGAAAGACAATAGAATATCTACTATCTTGTGCAGCTTTTAAGAATAATTGTACTTCTTCTTCAGTCCAAACAGTTAGCTCTTCTTTATCACCTTTTGGTAATTTGGTTTTCACTGCAACATTTTTGGTGATTAACTCCAAATCTATTGCATGTTCTAGAGAGTTCCTAATAATTTTTATTATCTTCTCAATCGTCCCTCGCTTTAACCCTTCGTCTCGCAATGAATTAACGTAGTTTTGCATGTGTAATGATGTTAATTTTGCTAATTTGATATTACCTAGTGAAGGAATGATACGACTGGTCAAATATCCTTTCAGTACCTTTGCTGTTTGAATGCCGACACTGTGCCTCTTTGTATTAAACCAGCTCTCCAGATACTCACCATAAATTAGCTTGCTAGGTTCTACATATGTTCCCGTATGAACTTCTGAAAGTACCATTGTTAAAGCATTTTCTGCTTCTTTTTTAGTAATGAATCCCCTCTTCTTCTTTTGCTTTCTCTTACCTGTTAAAGGGTCGATACCAATGTCTACAATATAAAAATACTTTTCTGTTTTCTTATCTTTTTTGACGCTTCCTTTCATTGTTAAGAGCCTCCTTAGAGTCCTTAACTGTGCTGTATATGGTAATTTTATTATAACAGATAACTCTTCAAATCATTGACTAGACTTTTCATATCAGTAGTATAAAGATAAATGAACATTATCTAGGTATATTTTCTAACGAGCTGAAAAAATAAAGAGATATTTAATCCGCTAAATAAGTTACTCTAATGTCTGTCTAGAGAAAGTATCTCCCAAGATGAAGTTTTTTGTATCTATAACATACAAAGCCCCATCAGTCTCTCTACATGCCAGAAGAAAGCATGGTGGAACCCAGCAAACTAAAAATCCATCAAGCATCACACGCCCGCCATCTTGACTTTCTCTAGTAACCAAAAACTCATTAACATAAGCTTCACATTTCAAAGCATCCAAGTTCATCTCATAAGGATAAAAAATTAATAATACCCAATTGCCAATGAATAAAGTATAATTCCATTGTGGTATTTATTTACTTATTCAGAAATCTTAATTTATAAAAAAGGAGTACTAAAATTTGAAAAAGAATAAATCAGTGTTTATTAGTTATAGTTGGGACAGTGAAGAACATAAAAAGTGGGTTCAAAATTTCACTAACGATTTAAGAGATAATGGCTTAATGGCAACCATGGACCTTTTTGAATTTCAAAAGGGTACTCAGAATATGAACAAAATGATGATTGAAAATATAAGAGATACTGATTTTATAATCCTAGTATTAACAAAAAAATACTCCGAAAAGGCTAATTCTTTTGTTGGTGGGGTTGGTTTTGAAACTATCTTATCTATACCTTTATTTAAAAAGAATCCAAATAAATTTATTCTTATTGTAAGAGAAGAAGCGGGCTATTCTGATGCCCTTCCATTCCACCTGGATGATTATTATGCTATTAACTTTACCAAGAGTGAGGATTATACAACAAAATTTGATGAACTAATACATAGGTTATATAAAGTGAATTATTGGGATGAACACCCCATAGGAGAAGTTCCCTTACATATACAAAGAAAATTGAAGGGCGACTCAGATTCAGTTGATATTGCAATAACTAAAAATCCTACTACTGCAGTTCAAAAAGTAGAATCTGGCTCCTATCCTACACCCATTATCCGAATCAATGAGTTTGGAATTGTAAACATGTCTGAAGAAGAGTTAGAAGTTTCTTTGTCGGAAATATCACTTAATATCAAAGAAGGCGTAGTATCTCCGTTTCAAATCTATTTAGAAATAGAAGATAAGATTAGAGAAGAATTGAGACTAGCTTTTAGTGGGAATATTACTGATTTAGAACGAAGAAAATTGGTTCTCGAAGAAAAAGAAACATCCCAGAGGATAGAAGCATATAAGAAAAGACTTGAAGATACAGTTAAGGTATTTATTAAAAATTCATTCATTGGACATGAATGTTACTCCTCCAATATTTTAGCGGACACATTCAAGAACTCAATTTTATACATTAGCAATCAGTCTCCATTCTACACAGGTAAGAAAGTTGACATCTACCATACTATTAAAAAGTCTCTTTACTTTAGTATCTACCTAACTCCTGAAGAATGGGAATTGCTTTCAGAAGAGCAGAAGGAATCTAGTATGATTTATGGGTATAACTATGCTCAAGAACTTCCACGAGATATTAAATATAAAAAATTAATTCCAGCATATGTAGACTTTCTTTACCATGAATTTTTGAAACACGATAAGTCAATACCTCATGAAGCTGAATCTTTACTTAATGGCTGGTATTTTAGTTTGGGTTAAACTAAACACCTACTCCAAAGGTTAATTACTTTTATCCTTTAAAGATACTAAAAAAGGAGGCAGAGGCCTCCTTTTTTTAACCTACCCTTAATTCTCTTATCGCGTCCTCCCATAGTCATACATTCAGCACATATATCCTTATTTAGATTACATCCTACATTTAGTTGATACTGCACAAAGATATTTAAGGCTAATTTTAAGGTTTCATACTATTTATTGCCGTTTCAACAAATTCTTTATACTTAATGAAAGTGTCCAAGTAGAGTTCCGTATCATCTTTAAGCTTTTTATTATCATCAACTTTTATAGTAACTACCAATTTGTATAACTCCTCATCCTATCTCACTTATGGGATGAAGATTCTCTTCCTTTGCTAATTCTTGATATGTGGGAATTTTATTTAACTCAATATATTTCTTCTCTTTCTCTTTCCATGAATAAAGTTTTAATAACTTTCCATTTGTTATCATGATATTATTTGCAAAGAGGACTTCATCATACCGCTTTGCTTGTTCAAATACTTCTTCGGTAAGAGCAATATGATTCGCCTTACATTCCACAATTAAAATAGGGACAAGAAACTCTTCATCCTCAGCATAAACCACAATATCTGCTCTACCATTATATTTTTCATCGAACTCAGACATTTTAACTTCGACTTCTATGGCTCCCTTTAAAAAAGGGACCTTCATTTCTTTAAAAAGAAAATGTATCGTTTGTAATCGAACCAATTCTTCAGGATATGCTTTATACATTTTTCTATTATGATAAGGATATTTTATCCATTTTTCACCTAAATTAGTGGTAAGAATATAATTTTCAGGATACTCATCCCAATCAACCTTGAATAACATTCCTTTGTTCCACCTTTCACTCATTACTATAGCCCAATCAACCTTGAAATTATGCTACCTAAAACTAAAACACTATACCAAGTAAATTAGCATAGTGTTTTAGTTTTACATTCTAGTTAATTGCCAATATAGACTTATTCTTCTTTCACGATTGCCACCACTTGATTAGCTGCTGTAAATTCAACATCTACCATTGGTACATTACTTAATTTAATAAAAATTTCATAAAGGATATTTTTATATTCCAATAATAAATTTTCTTATTCAGCACTATCCATAACACTTTTCAATTCAGTAAAACCGCTACCGTCCTCTTTTAGGACATAGACTCCAGAATGAATTATTCTAACTTCACACATTTCAGGTCTTACTTTAAAATCAATAACTAAATCAATGAAATTACTACTAGAAGTATGGTCTAGTCGCATTGAAGCCATTGAAAAATAAAAACCTTGGTCTAATGTACTCTTTACAAAGCCATTCTCTTTTTAGTAAACATTGTTTGATTTTTCATCTGCTTTATCATCAAGAGTGAAAGCATCCCTTTTTAATACGCTAATTATTTATTCTCCCGATTCTTCTGCCAAAGCTATCAATACATTTTTATTTCTATCTGATAATCATGGTACTTCCCCCTTGCTTTATAGCTATTTTATTAGGTTTCTCTTCATTATTTCCTTCTGAGTGGAGAAGCAACAGTGCTTATACACAATTCAATGTACGTAATGTTTACATTGGTGATATGCACCCCCGTACTTTTTTCTTACACTTATACACTTACTTTCCTGTCCTCTTACTGCTCACTACTCTATAGAGAGTCGCTCTACTTATCTTAGTTATTTCTTCAATCTCTTAACTGTCAGCTTATTACTTGCTCTGTTATGAAATAACTCTAGAGCATACTGTAAACCTCTATGATTTTCTGTATGCTTCTTAAGTCTTCCTTTATAGACACATCTTCTTTTTACTTCCTCGATGCCCTCTAATTGTCTTTCTTTAATCATGTCAGCTTCAAATTCAGCTATACCATACAAAACCGTAATCATTAATTTACCAATCGCTGTACTTGTGTCAATCTTATCTTCATCCATATTTAAAACAATAAGGGGAACTCCTTTACAGTTTAAGTATTCAATAGTATTTAAAGCATCTTTTGTACTTCTAGCAAACCTATCTAACTTCGTAACAGTCATAATGTCACCTTTTTACACCGTCTCAATAAGCAAGTTAAACTGCTCACTATCTTCTTTCTTCCACTACTCTTCTCTTTAAAGATAGTATCATAACCTACTTCTTGTAGTTGCTTAACTTGTGTACTTAATTTCTGACCTGCTGATGACACACGAGCATAACCATACTTTATGTAACTTTCAGCTCTACATTTTGATACATGTATATGAGAGACTTATAACCTAAGTATATCGAGTACTTATTTTCCTATCAATAAAGTGTACTCAAATGAAACAAGCACAATCATTACTCTAAAACCAAAATCTCAATAACAGTAAAACTTACGTATATATATCAGCTTTTAAATGTTAAAATCATCCTAAAAATAGGAGCATAGTAACATGAAACCAAACAAAGAAATTGTTTTACAAAATAAATTATTAGTTAGACACGATATAATTGAAGAAGAACTGACACTAATTGAAAGAGAATCAGTAATTCTTGGGCAGAAAAGATGCGATATTTTATTTAAAGATAGAGCAGAAAGAAACCTGTATATCGAAGTAAAAGAAGTAGCAGATGACAAAGCCATTAAACAGATTCTAGGTTATAGGGCACTCGTTAAAGACAATAATTCAAGATTTATGCTCATTACAAATTCTCCAATAGATGATATTTACCAATTAAAATTACAAGAACTACAAATAGAATATATGAGTATAAATAAAAACGATATTCAAGTACGATTAAAGAATATCATTGAAATACCAAAGGGAAATTCTATTTATCGTACTAAAGAAAACATTATAAAGAAACTAAATAAACAAGGAACTATTGCAGAAGTTATTTTCGAATACATAGCTAACAACTTACATACTTTAGATACCCCAATTATCTGTAATATTTCAGATGGAATTATGTTTCAATTAGTACAGTGTAACAAGAAATTTTTGTCTATATCAACCATTGGAAACCGCCTGCTATTTCATTTTCCTAACGGAAATCGTGACAGTATATACATCAAATATAGAATTGCAATTCCAGAACTATACTGCTACAAAGATAGGCATTTAGAAGATTCCCATATAAATAAAGATAAAGAACCTAATCAAATTGATATTAGGTTGAAACATATTATGAATCTAAAGTATATTAAACCACTTATTGATGAAGCATTTAAACAGGCATTAATGAGTCATAAACCTCACATTTAAACGACATAAAAATAAGCACACCACTCCTATAACCTTAGATGAAAGGATTATAGGAGCAAGTGTGCTTATAGACTATTCAATAATAAAATCTTAAAATCGAAGAAAAACACGCCCGTTTTTTCTTTTACAAACAATCTTACCATTATTTCTACAACTCGTAACATAACCATAATTTATTTATTTTTATTAAGGTTTTTCTTTCCCTCTGAAAAAGTATGTTTCAAAAAATCAACTGCGGAGGATGGCTTCAAAAACTGATTAAACATCCTTTCAAATATACCATCATGTAATATTTGCTTCATTTCTCCACATTCAATCTCCACTGCTCGGCCATTATATTCGAATGACTTAGAATGAGACGGGACAGTATTTAGCCTAGCTGTTTGTTTTTTAGATAAAATATTAACTTTCATATCTTTCTGTTCTAGTAACTTAAACCATTTATTTATATTTAAAGACATACAAATTACCTTTTCACCAGTAATTAACTTCACTTTATCATTAATAGAAAAAGGATGTAAAAACAGAGGAAATGCTACAGGAGCATTAATAAACTGCACAAAATTAATTGTCGGAAAATCTATCCCTATAGAATCTTTCCATCCATCAAAACTTTTATACAAGGGTATTTCTGAAGCGTTATACACTCCTACTATAAGACATTCATCAATTATCTTAAGTGAATAATTTCTTTTATCAACATCCTCTAACATCGTTGAAATTTCATCATCAAAGTGCTTTGTATAGAAAACATCATCAATTATTTTTATATCTAATCCAGTAACTTCATCCTTTCCCATACCGCTATTAATTATATCAGTGGTATCTAAAGCTCTTTTTTCCTGTTTTATGTACCGCTTGAATTGTTTATGAAATTTAGTATCTTTCTCCGATAACTGAAAATACAATCTCCTGTCACAAGGAGATTCAGTATATTCTCCAATTAATCGTCCAATTTCTTCATTAACCTTTCCCTCTTTTAATTCGATTAAGCGAAGTTGGGGATTATTATATTCCCTAACCAGCAAGTCACCTATTTGTATAAAAGAAGTTAAATCATTTATTAAGGGAAATATAGCATTATCATTTTGGAATATGCTTTCCACTTCTTCCATATCGTGTTTTACATTCGAATTAAATACCTCCACTGGTGGAATATGTTTATACAATCTTCTAATAACTGTTATGTCATTATTCAATAATTGCCATGCAATAGCATCAGCGGCTTTTCTTAATACTTTTTCTTTATACTTAATAATTTCTAAATCTTGTTCACGTTTTTGAATGATTTTCTTCTCACTTTTTTGCCTTTTTAATTCTTTAATCTGCTCCTGAACTCTACTTCTTTTTTTTCCTAATAACAACAAGTTCTGTAGTATTAATTTTTGAGCTTTCATAAATCCTAAATGTACCTTAGATATAAACTCCTTTCCCTTATTAACATCTCTCAATACATCTATTGAATCCATCTTAAATGAAATATTCTTAATGCCATATTCAACAATATAATGAATTATTGACTTTAATTCTCTATTAAAATTATTATCAAGCATCGTATCTCTCCCTTTTTTCTAATAAAAATTTTCTTTTTAAAATAGATTTTCCACATAACTAATTCGATATCTATTATTATAAAGACACACAACTTAGCATTCAAATAAAAAGATGTACTACATCAAGCTTCTGAAAAATAGAGAAGCAACAACTTCACCGCTCTTAAAATGTGGCGTAAAGTTACAAAACACACGTAAAATCATCTTAATTAACAGGGTTTTTATTGAAAATCGCACGTCATACATTTTTCAGATGAGCGGAAGCATTGTACATAAAAACCCCATTTTATACAGCTATCCCCCATCATTTTCAACAGGGGATACTTTTACTACTTTATGTTTGAAATGCTTGATTAGCATCATATATGTTTTTTATGTTTTATATAAGGTTAATCAAAAATTCCAAATTCCTTATATCCTGCTTAAATAACCCATTATATTTCCATAGATTTTATTTGATTAAAATTATAACCATAGTGTTCTTGTAACTTCTCATAAGCTTCTATATATAAGCCTAAAAACATCAATTTTTTATTTTTAACCCACTCAGTATCATCTAAGTTAAATTCAACTTTTTTCTGCTTCCCACCCAATTTATCTAATAATTTAATGTTTTCCTTTTTGGCGTTGTCTTGTCTATCACTCGCTAACTTAACAACATATTTCTCTCTCTCTTTATGAAACCCTTGACGATTTTTCAAATAGTATTGCAGTTCATCATTAGTATATAAATCTATCGCTCCTCGATTTTGCTTTTTCTCTAACCATCTTATTACAGGATTATCACCTGCCTGTAAATATAATGTGTGTGCTTCAAAAATTCTTACTAATTTTAATTGGACACCACTTTCATTCCGAATTTGATAAAGCAATATGTCATGCTCTTTCCAATATTCAATAACGTCCTTTTTATTGCGATATCGGTAAATGTCTTTCGAAGTTAGATGTTTATACTTGGGCTTATTTTGCAAGTCCCTTCTCATCTTTGCCACTTCATCAATTACAAATGGTGATAATTCGATATACCTCTCTTGGTCGTCTAAAACTGTTTTCATTCTTCCACTAAATTTATCGTATATATCAATTGGCTCTGTTGCAGAAATTAAACCCATTGTATGTTTATTATGTATTATTAACTTGGCATCTCCTAATTTTTTTATACAACTCATAAAATGTTGAGTTAGTCTAGTAATTTCACGGTCTATATAATCATAAACAACGCTTTCTGTTTTATTTTCAATAATATTTTTTTGTTTCAATATCGCAATTTGATTGTTTAATAAACTTTGATGATATTTACTTTTACTAGCTTCATACATACCATCTGTGATAAATCCCATTTGCTTTAAAAGATATGTCATGGTGGTTGGCTTGCTAATACTCGAGCGAATTAAATGCTCTAAAATCATTATTGGAAATCCTTGTTCATAGTTCTCTGGTAGTTGCCCCTCACCATTGAATTTCCTTTTATCGTTACGTTCTGCTAGACATACTCTCTTCTCACCTATAAAATACCTTGTCTTTTTACCACCCTTACCTTCAACTTTAAATTGTTCAAAATTTTGGTCTAAATCCTTAATAAAACGTTTAAATACGTTTTGCATTAATCTTCCATATTTCTTGAGATGATTTTTAACTATCTCATCACCCACAAGCTCTACAATTTCTTCTTGGCTAAACTCCTTTAACATACTTATTCTCCTCTTTAATATAAATTTTTGATACAAAATCGAGTTATAATAAATAATAATATATATAAGGCGATTATGTATCGTTTTTGCTTACCTAAAAAACTATTTATGTACTTTTGCCCACCATCCTTTAAATGATGTCACTACGTTCCACATTTAAAGCCTAGCCACAAAAGTACCAAAATGGCTTGCTTAAATCTAGACTTTATTTTCACTCCTTTAACATCAATTTCAATTGGATGTTATCGAAAACAAAAAAACACAAAATAACCCCCAATAAAAAGAGGAGAATTTTGTGTTTAGTTTGTGTCTTTTAATGTTGTATTTAATTAGTTTTTAGTTTTTAGTTTTTATAGTCACTTAAACCTGACTACAATTAATATTATATCATAAATTATAGAAAAAATCAAATAATACGTTACATAAACCTTGACATCATCATGATATTGTGTTATTCAATCCTCACTCAATTAAGAATATTTTCAAGAATAGATTATCGTAAAGGCAGGGCGTAGCCCACCGAACGAAGTGAGGTCTATGCGGAGCTACGTAGTAGCTACCGCAAGTAAATATTTCATTCTATTTTTCTAATGCTTAGTAATCCATGTCCAAAGTCCGAATACTTTTTATGGTTCGAGGAGTGCGAAATAAGTCTTTATCTTAATCTTTTCCTACCAAGTCCATTCTGTAATAATGATTACTCTCCAAAACCTGACCAATCATACTTTCTTTCCTTTTGCTTACGCTTCTTTTCTTCAAATATACTTTCTACATTTTTTTCTTCTGTAAAACTCATGATGAATCCACACTTTTCACAATTGTATTTACAAGCTTCACTAGGTTTGTCATATCGACCATAGTTATTATCTTCTTCAGAAATTAACATAAAAGAAATATCAGCACTTTCATCGACTTCATTATGAATCGAAGTGTTTATATCTACATCTATATGTACATCATCAAAACTACTGCATCGTACCTCAACATTTACACCTACATCATAATATCCTTTACGAAAATAGTTTCCTCCACAAACCAAACATTTAATTTCACTCATCTACCACCACTCCTCCCATTGTTTATTTATATATACATTTGGGAATTGAGCCCTTATGAGTAGAAAAAATACTCACTAACAAGTGTAGACAGCTGTTAATGTTTTATATTATGGTCTGTATGTATTTTCATTAACTAAATAACCTCGCTTTAATTGAAAAAGAAAAATATTTTTTAAAATAACGCCCAACTAACAATAAGAGCCTATCCCATTTAGAAACAGGCTTTTTAATTCGGTTTTAATTTCCAAAAACTATGTGAGATAAAAAATTTACAACACAACAGCTTATAAGTTCATTAAGGGTTTCTTTTGGAATACCATTTCAAAAATATTCTCTTTTTACTTAAAAACTATTTAATATCGAAGTCTGTCTGTTCATTAAATTATTTGTGTTTATTATATGCTTCTCAATAGTCGTGACAGATTCTAAAGTCAGTTTACTGACTTCCCATATAAAATTACCATCTGACAAAGCCTTAGAAATAAATGTATTCGATAAAATTGTAGGTGTGCACCTTCTTCCTACAATTGATTCTGTTAAAGTACCAATGTATGTACTTATAGTGTTTTCAGGCATTTGTACAACTTTGTCCAATTTATTATTAGTCGCTGTACAATATTCATGAATGAGTAGTTGTAATTCAGACTTTAATGGTAATTTAACTTCGCTTTCATCTTTCCATATAACCAGTTTATATACACCCTTTTCATATTCGAACTGATTATTTCTTAAAGACGCCATATATTGTCTGCTTAGTCCTGTAAAAAGAAACAGTCCCAAAATCAAACGCTCATTTAAAACTTTATCCCTATCTACAATAAAGTTTTTTAACTTTACATATTCATCCTCTTTTAATATTTCTTTTTGCTTTCTCTCATATACAGGTTTTGTTACTTGACTTATAATCTCATTAGTCTTCCCTTTTAAATAAGTATATTCAAATAATCTCTTTAACGCACTATAATAATTTACTTTCTCAGCATCACTACATTTTAAGCTTTTTAAAAACATATCGACATCAAAATATGTTATGGCATTTAAAGGTTTATCCTTATTACCTTGTAACCCCATATAATCTAAAAAGAATTTATTGATTCTACTTTTATAAAAGGTTAAGCTTTCCTCTTTAATTTCATAAACTTCTTTCATTTCATTTATCAGTGCCTCAATTTCTGCCAAATATGTATACATTAATTTCACCTCTACAAATTTAAATTTTATATAACTTCTATTCCAAATGAAATCTCTTGACCATATTTTAAATCCTTAAGATAGCATCGTTCGTTATCAAATTTTCCAATGAATTGCTGTCCATTTTTGCGCGTAATTTCTCCCTATACTCCCCCCCCCTGCAATATGCATCCTCTTCTGCCTCAGTAACAAAAAATATAACTTTACCCAATTTAAGTTTTAAACTATCTATTTCTTGTTCACTGGGAACATAAAATAGATAAGGTGACTTTTTATTTCTCTTACAAATATTATCTAAATACCAAGTCATCTATTATTCTCTTCCTTTAATCTAATTTATTGTATATAAATTATATCATTTAAATCATATATTCACTTATCATTTCCAATTACTATACTGAATATTTCAGTAATTTTTCATCTTATACAATAAAAATCTATAGTAAGTCGTAAGAGGATTATAACTATTATTTAATCAATCACCTTTTGGTTCAATTTTCGTAAAATATCTATCTCTCCCCTGCTAATTGATATTTCAATGCTAACTAAATCGTTAAGTCTTATAAAACCTTTTTATATCAATAAGCAAAAGAAGTTCAATTCATATAAGAATTGAACTTCTTTTTCCCCTTTGCTACTCAACAATCAACCTTAAAAATTGGGACAAGGCTTTTCACATTCAATTTTCCTCATCAAGGAGAGTGCAGAACAACAGATTTACAACTGCAAATGTTTACAAATTCATTAAAAGGCTAGTTCTTGATACCATTTCTAAGATATTTTCTACTTCAATCACCTGTAAACATCGCTGAGTAGCTTGAATATTCTCATATCCTACTATCTTTGAAAAACCATACAAATCCAGTCCGTTCCTCAAATTTGTTTGAATAGCATATCTTAATAAATGTACAAATAATGAACATATTCCAATCCCTTATAGATTCATTATGAAAAAAGAAGACACATTCACTATCTCATCTTAAATTAAGCAAACAGATATTTGAATATATTAACTTTTTAACCAATAATCAGCAAGATATTCCTCACTATCCAAAAGTTTTCCAGGTTTTTTTTCCAGTTTTTCTTTTTGACTATTTATTAGAGCTTTTAATGATTCACTATATTCATCAAAATCAAAAGGAAATAACATTTTGAGATATTCCTCTCGAACTTCATCAAAAATTGATAAATCATATTGATTCCAGATACTCTTCTCTGTCACTAGTAAATCATTTAGTATTTTCTTCTGTTTATCACTAGATATTTTATTCCAAACATCAATGTTTATAAACCAATGGTCTGAACCATGAATCATCCAAGATTCAACCATGTCTAATATTAAAAGAGGATGCTGAGTAAAGGTTTCAAAGTATTCTTCTAAGTAAGCCTCGTCTCTTTTTAAAGATGAAATAAGGAAGAATGTTTCTTTTTCGAACGGTAAAATGTTAATTATAAATATAACTTCATTTTTCTCTATTGAAAAACTAGCAACTCCCGCTAATGATATAGGTAAATAATAATCCAAGTTAAAGATTCGATATGAAAGTTTTTTTGCTTTTTTATTTATTACATCGCTACAAGAAGCTTTATAAAACTCTTTAAATTTCAATAATCTTTTTTGGCCTTCCTCTATCTTTCTATTCAATATAAATGACCCGTTATCGGGATACTCTATATCAAGCTTTTTTATTCCAATCGAATCAAGTTTGTTACCCATTTCCCCTTCCAATACATTAATGAACTTTTCTTTTTTCTTATCTTGGTATGCAATGCTTGTTTTTTCATTAATTATTAGCCAGTTTTTCACGTTAACTACTTCACGACATATGGTCCTATAAATTTGCAAAATAAAATCGTACTTTTCCGACATTTTTTTCTTTGTTTCATAATTACGAAATATTTCTTCGTGCTCTTTGCAAAAGCCAGTAAAAACTGAAGCATTATTTACCCCTATTTTATCCATTTGATAATTAGAGGAAAAGTCCTCCCATACAGGCTGGAATACATGGCCCTTTTTAGCCATCCTCTCCAAAGATGAAGCATTTTGTATGGTATGTGAACGTTTTATAGACTCCTTATTACAGTTTGGAAACATACACGTTTTGGGCGTTTTAATTATCTTACTACTTAATTTTTTATATTTTTGTATGAAAGCATTCGCATCACTTCGTTCATTTTCAAATATATGACCTTTTTCCATAAACTCGTCTTCTATTTGATTTAGGATATCCCAAAAATTATTAACCTTCTTTTTCATACCCTATCACCGTCCCCTTCGAATTTGTCGTAATCTTACAAATAAATATTATACTAAACGAGCTAATATTTATATAGGAACGACCAATTAACATTAGTATATAAAAATATAATTATTATGGTTCCGCTTCGAAAAAAAACAACTGCAAATTAAATTCTCTGCATTTTAAACCACTGTGGATTGAAGCACTCTTTCCCTTTCCACAACGGGATAGTCATAATACATAAAAAACATCTCTCTCAAAAAAGAAATGAGTCACCCTATTCCCTTTACCATTATACAGACAATTAAGGACATAAATTTTGTGGTCACAAATGGTCACATAACTTACAATAATCATTAGATTTTCAATAGAATTGCGTTTATACAAATCCGTGAAAATGCCTTTAAATCAACATTTCTCCCGTAGCTCAGCAGGGAGAGCGCCACCTTGACAGGGTGGAGGTCGTGAGTTCGAGCCTCTCCGGGGTCATAAAAAAAGAAACCATATCAACCTTCTACGTGATATGGTTTCTCTTTTTATGTAGTCAATCACTTCCCACCAAACATCTTCTCCAAAGACTTCGCATTAGCAAACAATACTTCTTTCAAGTTATCATCTGCAACGATTATATAGTCGCCATCTTTGTTTTTCTTTAAGTTCAATGTAACTTTGCGAGTTGCCATTGCTGCATCTTTATCCGCTAAGTTTTTGACGATAGTTGATGTCATTGTTTTTTCGATTGCTTTTTCAGATTGTTCTTTGTCTTCGCTAAATGCGCTAGCAAAGGCCATTGGCATAACTTCTCCCACTGCTTTTGTTACAGCAACGGATAGATCAGCAGATGTAATTTCCACTTGCACTTCTGCTTTGTCATCCTTTTTCGATACTTCTTCTAGCTTTTCAAATTTAAAGTTTTTTGTAATGGCGCTCAGCATTGCTTTCGCTTCCGCATCATCTGTTTTTTCATTTAGTTTATTAAACTCTTTGTCACTTTCAACAAAGGTACGAGCTTTTTCTACATCACCTTTTTGTATAGCTGTTAAAAATTCTTCTGTCGTATCTTTCGGATTTGCACACCCTGCTAAAACACCTACTGTTAATCCTACTATCATAATTAACAGTAATAGTTTCTTTATCTTTTGCACGCTCATTCTCCTCTTATCTTTTCTAGTAAGTCAGCATTATACAATAGTATGAAACTGACATTACAAACATTTTTTAGTATAGCATTTATATGATTTATTTTCTATTCATTCCCAAAATATTAAGGGCCTTGCAGCTTTCCTACAAGGCCCCTCTTCTATCAATCCGTATCCGTAGCACAAATGAGCCACATTTTACACTCCTTACTATCTAACACCATCCAAGTAACATCCCACGCAACATCATAAAACCAATCTGTCCAAGGAGCATGACTTTCGAACACTATAATATCCTCATAACGATCTTGGAACATGCATTGACATACATCGCTCGCTAATTGCTTCGCCATTACCATTCTATCCGGAAAGCACTTATATGCTCCTCCTCTTATGATTTGAAATGCAATACTCCCATCAAGCATTACTGCGCTTCTATATTGAAATTGAAACTTATATTTTTCTGACGTATGTATTTTTAACTCTTCTAAGTTATGCATTATATCTAAAGAGTTGAAGATTCTTCTAAAGAAGTGATCGTATCCATCTTTCAAATGTGGTATTTCTTTGAAAAAATTTTCGTTATGTACTTTAAAACAGCTTATAACCGCTCCGCCATTTACGTTTTGTTCCTTGAATGTATGTATAAGTTTCTCAATAGCTGAGTCATTCATTTCTATTTTTTCAAACGTTCCCTCTTTCCATCTCATAACGCTCACTACTCTCTATTAAAAATTTGTTTCTTCATTATAAATAGCAAAATAAAACCCAGCAACTTTAAAATTGCTAGGTTATCTCTTATTTATATTCGAAAAAACAATTACAATTGCTCCAAGCACATAATGCCCCGACACCAGCCACACGCCCCGATCAAAAATCATAAGTGACAACCAAAGCGATATATTAATAGCAGCAAATAATACGTATAAAATGAAGTCTCTCTTTTGTAGTGCCCCTCTATTCATTACAATGTAGATTGCACCGATTGGTGGAAGGATAAAACAAAGGAAAAAGACAAACGTTTTTCTTAACGACCATGGATATGAAGTTACTGTCTGCATAGGAATCTCCTTTTCACTTTATAATACTTTTAACATTGGCCTCACAATTCTATATTCTTCACCATCAGGCTCCTTTATGATTAAAGGTGAGTGGGGACCTTTTTCTTCTTCTATCATTGTGAATACTTCTGTTTTTTCCTGTACTATGTTGGATTCACTATTTTTAATAGGTTTTTCACTTGTTTCGATTTTCTTCGTTACTTCTCCGAGCCTTTGTCCAACTTTTTCAGCTTTGGCAGGTTCATGCGTTACATAGTATTCCTGACCCTCCCATACTAACATAGGTGGCACTGGTTGGCGTTTGTTACATATTATATAAGTAATACTAGCTATAAGTAGTAGACATGTTAGTCAACTCTCCCCACTGAGATAAAACGTTTCAGTGGGGGCTTGAGTTTGAATGCTAGGTCTTTTCGGTCTATCACTAGACCGTTTGACGCTCTAGCATTCATGCTACCCTACGGTAACACCCCAAGTATGTTTTTGGTTGGTACTGACAAAGAACGATTGTTTTCCCACTTGCACCACCCTTTCGCAAAAGAGCAGTTCTTCCTTGCAGAAGAAGCCACCACTCAGATGAATCTGGCGTGTGCTACAAGCCCCGACAAGTCGAGTACACATGGATGGTTGACACACCCACTAAGCTATGCGCGAAGCAACAGCCTTACGTTTTTGCACTCCTAATAGAATCGGCGTTTTTACCTTGAGATTGTCGTCCAATTCTATAACTTTTGATTTTTGCAATGTATTCAGCGCACCATTAATATCAGCGTGGATGCATGTTCCTGCTTTACTTTGATACAGACCACGAGTAATTCGTTTGCCACTAAAGCGATAATGCGTCCTATCTTCCTTAGACCAAACTGGAACTGGATCTTTATCAAGAAAACTAGCTTTTGAAGTATAGCTTTCTTCTTGTTTTAAAAATTGTATACCTTCTTTTACACACTTATTCTCAATTGCTGCCATCAGTTTATGAAATGGGATTTGAACAAATGTTTGATTATTCTTTTTTCCCATATCAGATTTTTGTTTCCAACCCGCGTTATACCCTACGACAATCGTATCTATATCGAATGCTTTCACTTTTTTGAACAATAAGCCTACCGTTTGTGAAATGTAACCATTGATTTGTCTTTCCCGTTTATGCCAAAGTGCAGCAATTTTATTCGTTACAACGCGTTTTGAAAGCCCGTTTTCTATATTTTTCCGTTGCAGATTACGTATCATTTTGTTGAAGTACTGGTTAATAGATTTTAATTTTTTTCCATCAATTAAAAATGCATCGCCTGTATTTGTTACACAACTTACTAATCTATCTACACCTAAATCGCAACTTAAAGCGTTACTCGTAGTCGTGGATGGTTTCTTCATTTGAGAAACGTGCATTTCATATGTATAATGCACCTCAAAGAACCGACCTTTTTGCTTCGGTACAATCTCAATGTAGGAGATTTTTTTATGCCTTACGTTTTTCGGCATACGTATTTTAATGGAACCGAATTTTTTTCTAAATGCAACATTCATCGGAATCATCCAATACCCGTTATCATCCACTTTTGGAATTTGATAGATTTCAATGATTCGTTTATCCGTTGAACGAGAATAATTCGGAAACTTAGGACGACCTGTGAAGGTTTTAGGGTTTTTCTTCCACTGTTCCAACGCTTTAAAAAAGCTCTTCACTTCTGTAAATAAGGCTCTACGAATCGCTTGAACAGAGTTTGATTGAACGCCCGAGTAATTCAAATCAGCTTGCATGGCAGTGTCTACTTCTTTTACAGTAGCCATCTTGTTATAGTTCAAGTAACTTTGTTTAATCGTGTACAATCCGACATTTCGCAACGCTTTTGAACTATGTGACATACGTTGCAGTAAGCGAAATTCTTTTGCAGTAAGGCAAGCTCGTCCGATATTCTGTTTCTGCGTAAATCGTTGCATGGTTTCTCTTTTCTTTTGTTTCCGTAATACTTTCACTGCTTTCTTTCTAGCCATTGTTTTCACCACCTTTCTCAGAAAGTTCATTAAAATTATTTCTTTCCTAAGATCGTGTTTTTTCTTAGGAAAGAAATAATTTTGTAACTGTTAATTACTTTTGACAAATCAATATTTAGAACGGAACAAAATGTGAACATGTTCTTCATCTTAATTTCTTTTGGTTCAAGCAGCCGAATGATTATGATTATCTAATTTCGTTGTCCTACAATATATCCCCTCCTCATCTAGAGCTGATTATATCGTAAGACAAAAGAAACAAAATTGTTTCGTCTACCTGCTGACGGCAATTCATCTCCACCTGAATTGTTGTGCTTCACCCGTAACACAAATCAGATGGAGTCTTCTTGCCGAAAAGGATAAAAAAGAAGATAGTTTTTTTATTCATATACTATTCTCCTTATCCATCATTTTATTAAATTATATAATATCCATTATATGTGGTAAATGGATTTAATGGGAATTTTCGGATTTTAAACTATAAAGAAAAACCTTACTCAAGTAAGGTTACATTTTTACATTCTATAGTGACCGATTTATTAAAACGATCATTACGATAATCGCTATAAACATAACAACTAAACAGCCGATCATTTTATAAAAACCTCTTTTCGTTAACGTCCCGCCTTGCACGTCTTTCCGAATAAATAAGAATACAGCTAAAAATAATACAAGTCCAATGCCAAAAGCATACATCATTTGCATATGTTAATCTTCCTTTCTCTTTTCCATCTTAATATCTTTTCGATAAAACAACAAATGAGATGAAAACAGTACTCATCGTAAGTGCCATTAGTATGTTCAATAATTCAGTAGCAGATAGTGTAATTATTTTTAAGTTTAAGCCGAAAGAGAAAAGAAGATAATATGCCGTTAGCGCAAAAAAGCTGAAGAACATTCCTTTATAACGAATCAATTTCATTCGCTCGTCTTTTTCTTTAAATTGCGGGTGTAAGTAGCTTAGGCAGAAACACATAATCATCATACCAAGTAATGGATAAGTTGCTTCTGGCGGTGCGGAATGCGTCATTATACCTGTTAATATCATAAATCCACTCATGAATAGAAAAATAATTCCCATGATAACGAAGTACTTTTGTGAATAGTTCATCTTTATTCCTCCCCTTCTTTTCCTTCATAAATAAATACATGTTCTATCGTTGTCTGAAATGTTTTCGCGATTTCAAATGCTAACGGAAGTGACGGATCGTATTTTCCCTTTTCAATTGAAATGATGGTTTGTCTGGAAACGCCAAGTTTCTCAGCCAATTTTTCTTGAGATAGTCCAAATTTTTTTCGGTATTCGACCATTTTATTTTCCAAGGAAATTTCTCCCTCCTTCCTTATAACGAGTATATACGTAAAGGAAACTTTACGTCAAGTTTACTTTACATCTGTTTTGTTTATTTTTCGTTCTATTTATATAGAAGAAACTTTTTAATTTCAGCACGTCTATTTTGAAACAAAATACGGAACACTGTAACTAACAGTTACTATATCTCCTCCTCTCTTTTTTTAAAATTTAATATCTCCATATTTGTTTTATCCTTTTAAAATATTTCATTTATCCCTTTATTCGGCGAAATGTGTTATTGGTTTTACGGTGTTTTTCGTCATATTTATAGAAACTAACTGTTTATGAAGCATTTTTTATGTTTAGCAACTTTTTTTGTAGAAATCCTTCACTTTCCTTTCAATATTTAACACTATCTAAATAAAGTTTACGATAAATTCATAATTTTTTATTTTTTATACTATATTCCGTTATATTGTTGTATAATATCAATGAAAGCGCTTATTATTTCAATATACATAATTCGAACTTATTTTTATCGAAACATTCTAACTATTATACTTATATTTACATGCAACAATTTTAGTTATTCGTATAGGTATACCAAATATATCCACCCTATTTTTCTGTAAAATTACTTTATAACATGAAAGATTAACTTGGGTGATAAGTTATTGTGAATGTTTTTTTACAAAACAGATAAGTAATAGTGTTTGGTATTATGTAAATTATTGTAATAACATAAGAGTAAAGAAAAACATTTACATTGATTATTGGTTCATCAATTATTGAAAAGAGCAAAATGCACCTTTTTGTATGGAAAAAGGATTATATGCATTGGGAGGTTTAAACAAATGACGAGGAAGAATACAACGACAAACCCTTGGGCCAAGTTCCACGGTCCGAACCTTGGTTATGTTATTGAACAGTATGATCTTTACGTAACTGGAGCAGGTTCTGTTGATCCGGAATTACAAGAGCTTTTTGAAATTTTTGGAGCTCCTTCGTTTCAAGATGATGTCGTAACAGGGGACAACACAGCAACACATTTTTCTCCTCAAAACACAGGGAACATTGAAAAAATTCTTAAAGTCGTTCAGCTTGTTGAACAGATTCGTTCTTTCGGGCATACGTTGGCTCACATCAATCCGATGGAAGATGCTGCAAATGGACAATCTCTTCTTGAGAAAGCAATGAACGAACTGAGCGACGCTGATTTGAAAGCGATTCCAGCAAAAACAGTATGGCAAGATGCACCAGAAGGTATTCACACTGCACTTGATGTAATTCATAGATTAAAAGAAGTGTATACACAAACTTTAGCTTATGAATTTTCTCATATACAAGATAGTGAAGAACGCGCGTGGTTGCATCAAATGGTGGAATCAAATTCATTGCGTCAACCACTATCAAATCAAAAACGAACTGCTCTTTTAAAACGTTTAACAGCTGTTGAAGGTTTCGAGCAATTCTTGCATAAAACATTCGTTGGGCAAAAGCGTTTCTCTATCGAGGGCGTTGATATGCTTGTACCCGTTCTAGATGAAATTGTGCTAGAAGGTGCTAAAAACGGCGTAGAAGATGTCATGATTGGTATGGCTCACCGCGGTCGCCTAAGCGTACTTGCACACGTATTAGAAAAACCATATAGTCACATGTTTGCTGAGTTCAAACATGCAAAAATAGAAGGCGCAGTAGCAAACTCTGGTTGGACTGGCGACGTAAAATACCATTTAGGTAGAGAACAAGTCGTTAGTAACGAAGAAGTTAGTACTCGCGTTACATTAGCAAATAACCCAAGTCACCTTGAGTTCGTGAATCCTGTTGTAGAAGGTTTCGCACGTGCGGCTCAAGAAAATCGTAAAAAATCTGGTCTTCCAGAACAAGATACTTCAAAATCATTCGTAATTTTAGTTCACGGTGATGCTGCATTCCCTGGTCAAGGTATTGTATCTGAGACACTCAACTTAAGCAGATTGAATGCATATCAAACAGGCGGAACAATTCATGTTATCGCAAACAATGCAGTTGGTTTTACGACTGATAGCTATGATTCTCGTTCTACGAAATATTCAAGTGACCTTGCAAAAGGTTTCGATATTCCGATTGTTCACGTCAATGCTGATGATCCGGAAGCTTGTCTTGCTGCTGCTAATCTTGCGATTCAATATCGCATGTTGTTCAAAAAAGATTTCTTAATCGATTTAATTGGTTACCGCCGCTACGGTCATAACGAAATGGATGATCCAGCAGTTACACAACCACAAGTGTACAAAAAGATTAAAAATCACCCAACTGTAAGAGCAATTTATGCAGATCAATTACAAGCTGCTGGTGTTCTAAATGCAGATGAAATTGAAACAATTACACAGTTTACGCAAGAGCAATTAAAATCTGACTATGCACAAGTACCGCCAGCTGATACGAGCGATGCAACAATTCACGTTAAAGTGCCAGATGTTGTTGCAAAGGGCATTCAGTCAATTGATACTGGTGTTGAGCTTGATTCACTTCGTGCAATTAATGAAGGTCTACTCTCTTGGCCAGAAGGCTTTAACGTATATCCGAAAGTGAAGAAAATTCTTGAGCGCCGTAAAGACGCTCTTGAAGAGAACGGTAAAATTGAATGGGCACTTGCTGAGTCATTAGCATTCGCTTCTATTTTACAAGAAGGTACACCAATTCGTTTAACTGGTCAAGATTCACAGCGTGGTACATTCGCACATCGTCACATCGTATTACACGATACGGATACAAATGAAACATATTCACCATTACATCGCTTACCAAACATCAACGCTTCATTCTCTGTTCATAACAGTCCGTTATCAGAAGCTGCTGTTGTTGGTTACGAGTATGGTTATAACGTATTCGCTCCGGAAACGCTTGTTATGTGGGAAGCGCAATATGGTGACTTCTCAAATACTGCGCAAGCATTATTTGATCAATATGTTTCAGCTGGAAGAGCAAAATGGGGTCAAAAATCTGGTTTAGTTCTTCTATTACCACACGGTTATGAAGGTCAAGGGCCAGAGCACTCTAGTGCACGTCCAGAGCGATTCTTACAGTTAGCTGCTGAAAACAACTGGACAGTTGCAAACTTAACGAGTGCAGCACAATACTTCCATATCCTGCGTCGTCAAGCATCTATCTTAGGAACAGAAGCTGTTCGACCATTAGTATTGATGACGCCGAAAAGTTTATTACGTCACCCACTTACGCTTTCAACTGCTAGTCAGTTAAGCGAAGGACGTTTCCAACCTGCTTTAGAACAAGAAAACCTTGGCATGAAACCAAACAAAGTAAAACGTCTTGTTTTAAGTACAGGTAAAATGGCGATTGACTTAGCAGCAGAAATCGAGTCTGGTAAGCATGAGTACAACTTAGATGAAATTCATATCGTTCGTATTGAACAGTTGTACCCATTCCCTGCTGAGAAAGTTCAATCTATTATTAAACGCTTTAAAAACTTAGAAGAAATTATTTGGGTTCAAGAAGAGCCTCGTAATATGGGCGCATGGCATTACATGGCTCCAATTCTGTTCGAACTAGCTGGAGATAAAGTGAAAACAGGTTATATTGGACGCCCAGATCGCTCTAGCCCATCTGGCGGCGATCCATTCGCTCACAAAGCTGAGCAAGAACTAATTGTTTCACACGCTTTAGACGTGAAGTATAACTTCCGTCAAGATAAACTAGAAATTGAAGTTTTCAGCAACTAAAAAGTAACAATGAAGATTTCTAGCTTGTTCCTTGGGCAGATATTCTGCCCAAGGTCAGGCTAACAAATGGAGATTACCGAAGACAAAAGAAGAAAAAACACACCGTTAGGCAAATAAGGGGAGGACATTTAAAATGATCGAAATTAAAGTACCTGAGCTTGCAGAATCTATTACTGAAGGAACTATCTCACAATGGCTTATCAACGTAGGCGACAAAGTTGAGAAAGGTGGCAGCGTTGTTGAGCTTGAAACTGATAAAGTCAATGTAGAAATCATTGCAGAAGATTCAGGTATTGTATCGAAGTTACTAGGCGAACCTGGGGATACAGTTGAAGTTGGCGCAACTATCGCAATTTTAGATGCAAACGGAGCACCAGTTGCAGTAAGTACGCCTGCACCGGCTGAGCAACCGAAACAAGAAACAGCTGAAGCACCAAAAGCTGCGGCACCAAGTGCTGAACAAACTGCAACTTTACAAGGTTTACCAAATACAAACCGTCCTATCGCATCACCAGCTGCTAGAAAAATGGCTCGTGAATTAGGAATCGACTTAAACGACGTACGTAGCACAGATCCACTTGGCCGTGTGAGACCACACGATGTACAAGCTCATGCTGCAGCACCGAAAGAAGCACCAGCTGCTCCAAAAAATCCAGCTCCTGCTCCAGTTGCAAAAACTGAATTCGAAAAACCAGTTGAGCGCGTGAAAATGTCCCGCCGCCGTCAAACAATTGCAAAACGTCTTGTAGAAGTTCAACAAACATCTGCAATGTTAACAACATTTAACGAAGTTGATATGACTGCAATCATGGAATTACGTAAAGAGCGTAAAGATGCTTTCGAGAAAAAACATGATGTACGTCTTGGTTTCATGTCATTCTTCACAAAAGCAGTTGTTGCAGCATTAAAACAATTCCCATTATTAAATGCTGAAATTCAAGGCGACGAGCTTATCATTAAAAAATTCTATGATATCGGTATTGCAGTAGCAGCTCCAGATGGATTAGTTGTTCCAGTTGTACGCGATGCGAACCAATTAAACTTCGCTGAAATCGAAAGCGAAATTCGTGAATTAGGTAAAAAAGCACGTGATAACAAACTTTCACTAAAAGAACTACAAGGTGGTACATTTACAATTACAAACGGTGGTGTGTTCGGTTCTCTAATGTCAACACCGATCCTAAACAGCCCACAAGTTGGTATTTTAGGAATGCACAAAATCCAAGTACGTCCAGTTGCAATCGATAACGAACGTATGGAAAACCGCCCAATGATGTACATCGCTTTATCTTACGATCACCGTATTGTTGATGGCAAAGAAGCAGTTAGCTTCCTTGTTGCTGTTAAAGATATGCTTGAAGATCCAAAATCATTATTATTAGAAGGTTGATGGATTCATAATCTATTACAGGCTGTAGAATATATCATTCTACAGCTTTTTTTATTGCATTCATACGGGACAAATCGCATGACATAAGGTAATAATGTATGCCTAAAAAGTAAGGAGGATTAAAATGAGTAACCTTCCAGCACATGCAAAACTAAAAGCAAATAAAGATACTTTCTTCCTCCCCGACTCAAACGGGGGTGTCTATTTTCGAAATAACGCCAGTTCATTTCGTATGGATGGTGACGGAATTTATAACTGGATTGAAAAATTAATGCCAATGTTTAACGGTAATTATTCTTTAGCAGAAATAACGGATGGTCTCCCTCTCCCCTATCAAAATCGTGTATTTGAAATTGGAGAGATTTTATATACAAATGGGTTTGTCCGTGATGTAAGTCAAGATGCACCTCATGAATTAAACAGTGCATTACTTGATAGATATGCTTCGCAAATTGAATTTCTAGAAGCAGATTCTCATTCAGGCGCTTTAAAATTCGAAACGTACCGCAATGCAAATGTACTTATAATCGGCTCTGGAGATATGCTTACTTCCTTAGTTTCTTCTTTATTAGAATCCGGATTACCTACCTTTCATTACCTTGTGACAGATTATGAAGAAACGAATTACGACCGTATTCACGAGCTAGTAGAACTTGCGCATGAAGTAGATGATGCTGTACTTGTTCAAGAAATAGATACAACAATTGATCGTCCCCTGCATGAAGTGTTCGAGCCCTTCGACTGGATTTTGTACGTTTCTCAAAATGGAGATATTGATGGCCTAAGAGCAGCTCACACGATTTGCAAGGAAGTAGGAAAGAACTTCATACCAGCCGTTTGTTTATCAGCACTTGGTATAGCTGGTCCTGTCGTAATGGCTAATCGTGAAGAATGCTGGGAATCCGCATGGCATCGGCTACATGAAACAACTTTACAAAATGAACATTCATCAGCTTCATTTTCACCAATTACATCTGCAATGCTAGCAAATATAATCGTTTTTGAATTATTTAAACACGTTGCTGATGATTCACATCGAGAAAAGAATCCACAATTCTTTTTATTAAATTATGAAACACTCGAAGGAGCATGGCATCCTTTTATAAAACATCCTCTCGCCACTGATGAAAGTTTTACAATTGATACGATAGAAAACCTTTCTGAAAAACTTGAGCATCGGTCTAACCAACATACCTCAACTGATTTATTCCGTTTTTTCGATTCATTAACTTCTAAAGAAACTGGTATATTCCATGTATGGGATGAACAAGATTTATATCAATTACCATTATCACAATGCAATATTCAAGTAGCTACACCTCTATCAGATGGCCCAGCTTCCCTCCTGCCTCTTATAACTTGCAGTGGTTTAACTCATAACGAAGCGCGCCGAGAAGCTGGTTTAGTAGGAATTGAAACATATGTAGCGGAAATTATGCACCGCCTTATTCCTGAACATAACGATATCGGTATTGGCGCTGGAGAAACGATGACAGAGGGTGTATGCCGGGCACTACAACAACATTTAAACCACAAACTGTATGAACGACAATCACATATGCTAGAAGAAATTACGACGGTCGACTTAACCGAAATTCATGATAAACATTGTAGATTTTATTATGATGCCCTCGCTACAATTCTTGAAACACCTAAAATCGCAATGGGTGAAGATATTCTCATCTTTCCAGTCGTTTGGGTCGGTATAAATGATCGATGGTATGGTGCATCTAATATTAATATGACGTTAGCCTTACGAAACGCACTACAACTATCACTTCTTCATATTCAAAATGAAGATACGCCTTACAGAACTAATATCTTGCCTGAATCATCTATTATTTTATATGACACGGATTCTTTTAGAGTGGAAATACAAGCGGAAAAAGAAATTCCAGATGCGCAATCATTACAGCTTGCCCTGCAACATTTAGAAGAACATCATTTTTATCCATTCGTGTTTGATTTAGCGATTGAATCATTTTTGAAAGAAAACTTAGATGGTGTGTACGGGGTATTAATTGCAAAGGAGGACGGTCTATGACTCAAAATATATTGCTTATAGGAGATGGCATTCTTGCAGACTATGTACATGATCAATTATGCAAACAATATTCCATCATTCGCCAACATACAATTGCAGATGAACTCCCTGAAAATATCGACCTCGCTCTCGTATTACACGACGGCTCTCCTTCTACGATTCATCATGACGCTGAGCTAACTTTCCGGTCAAATCATATTCCGTGGCTACGTGGTTTTACTTCATTTGGTGAAGGTATTATCGGTCCTTATATTCATCCTCTTGCAGCGGGATGTACTCATTGTGCCGATGGACGACGCTTTATCGCTGGATTTGATCAAAAAGAAATGTGGGAGCTACAACGAAAATATGCGGTAAAAGAAGAAAACGTAACGAGGCGTGATGTACGTGCCACCCAAAATGGCATTCTGCAAATGTGCCATCTTATTTGCGCAGAAACAGAAAAAATATTAACTCATAACTATTCTTCTTTAGAAAATGAACTCATTTTACTAAACTTACAAACAATGCAATGTACGCGGCATTCTTTTCTTCCAGACCCCCTCTGTCCTGTATGTAGTAATTTGCCTGATGATACAGCTGATGCGGCAACGATTTCGTTACAACCAAGCTTAAAAACAAGTGATGCAACATATCGCTGTCGTTCCATTCATGAACTAAACACATTTTTAACGAAGGACTATTTAGATTACCGAGTCGGTATGTTGAACGGAAAAATGCAGCATTCTTTATTACCATTTGCTGACGTTATTATAAACATGCCATTAATGTTTGGAAATGAAGGGGTTGCAGGCCGAACTCTTTCATTTGCGATAAGTGAAGCAACTGCTATTTTAGAAGGTTTAGAACGATATTGTGGTATGTCACCTCGAGGGAAAAAGACAAATGTGCATGGTAGTTTCCATGATTTAGAGGATCATGCACTAAATCCCCTTACGCTCGGTGTACATACAAATGAACATTATAATCGTGATGGTTTTCCATTTAAACCGTTTGATCCTGACTATGAACAAAACTGGGTATGGGGATATTCATTGTCACAAAACCGGCCAATTTTAGTTCCGGAATCAATCGCTTATTATAGCCTCGGTCATCGAGATGCTTACGTATATGAAACGTCAAATGGCTGTGCAATTGGTGGTAGTTTAGAAGAAGCAATTTTTCACGGCATTTTAGAAATTGTAGAACGTGACGCCTTTTTGCTCACTTGGTATGCTGAATTACCTCTTCCCCGCCTTGATCTTAGTTCAGCAAATGATACGGAATTACAATTAATGATCCAGCGGCTATACACGATTACCGGTTATGAATTACATGCTTTTAATGCAACGATGGAACACGGCATCCCAAGCTTATGGGTAATTGCGAAAAATACGCGTGAAAATGGAATGAACGTTGTTTGCGCTGGAGGCTCTCATTTGGACCCAGTCCGCGCTTTAAAGAGTGCCATCCATGAAATAGCAGGCATGTTACTTATAACGGACGATGAACTTGAGGAAAAAAGAGAGTACTACGAAAACTGCTTACAAGACGCTTATCTCGTAAATAAAATGGAAGACCATAGTATGCTGTACGGATTGAAAGAAGCAGAAGAACGCCTTCACTTTCTTTTACGTGACGACGCTCCGATGCAAACGTTCCAAGAAATGAACGGATTACAATCATTTGATCTTGATTTAACATCCGATCTTCATCAACTTTTAGACCGTCTAGGGCAATTTGGACTTGAAGTAATCGTTGTAGATCAAACAGTGCCTCTTATAGAAAAAAACGGATTACATTGTGTAAAAGTCATTATTCCAGGCATGCTACCGATGACGTTCGGCCACCATCTCACTCGACTTACAGGGCTAGATCGAGTGTATACCGTACCAATGACACTTGGATATACAGACGAACCTTTAACGACTGAACAATTAAATCCACATCCGCACCCGTTTCCATAGTAAAGGAGGGGATTTCATGCAACTAGATACTTTTTTACATCATCTCCATTTCTCTATCGATGAAATTATGCCAAATCATGAAATAGACTGGGAAGATGCACCGCTTCCTTATAAATTATATCGAAACTTACCTATTATCCCTCTCTCTTTAGAAATCCCATTATCTTTACCTAACTCTTCTACTACACCTACTTTGAAAGAGATTGGTCATTACCTTTGGTGTTCATTTGGTTTAACCCAGTTATGTCAGCTAAATAGCGAGAAAATTTTATTTAGAAGATCTATCCCTTCCGGCGGCGCTTTATATCCAAATGAATTGTATATATATTTAAAAATAGACGATTATCCAGACGGCATTTACCATTACGATGCCGCGCATCACCGACTTATCTTACTTCGCGAAGGAAATTTTGATTCTTACCTTACAGAAGCACTCGGCAATCGTTGTAACTTACATTCTTGTTTTGGTGCTGCATTCGTATCCACTATGTTTTGGAAAAACTACTTTAAATACAATAACTTTTCGTATCGGCTTCAAGGGTTAGATAGCGGTGTTCTCATCGGCCAATTACTGGAATGTGCCAAACAATTTTGTTACACAAATGGTGTATATTTTCAGTTTCTAGACCGTGCAATCAATCATTTACTCGGACTGTCAGAAGGAGAAGAAAGCGTGTATGCTGTCGTTCCTTTCAGTACAGAACCACAAACTGATTGGTTTCACAATGATTACCGTGAACATAAAACAATTACTTCCCATGAGCTATTACAACAAATTCCGCCTTTAGCACATGAACATTTCGTTCGCTCAAAGCATGTAAATGAGTATCCGATGATAACAAAAATAAATGAGGCTTCTATGGTCGAATCGACAGCACAGTTCCAAACACTAGCTCATGAAGAGCACTATCAACATCATGCGCACGCTGTACAACTGCCGAAAGTAGAGCGTTTATCTTATGATTTCTTACAACTTTGCCGAAAACGGTATTCCCCTGATGCTGACTTTATTTTAACAAAATGGGATGCAGCCGAGCTCGCTACTTTACTACAAGAAGCGAGTCTCTCCTTCCCTTATTACAACGACCTTGATGGTCAGTATGTAAATGAAAAAGCGCGCGTCTCATTATATGGATGTTTCTATAACGTAAAAGATATAGAAAACGGGGCTTACACTTATAACAGTAAAACACATTCCATACAACCACTTCGATATGGAGATCTTCGTTATCCTCTTCAATCTAGTATGACGATGGATAACATAAACCTTTTTCAAGTACCGCTTTGCTTACATGTAGTCGGAAAGAAAGATTATTATACAAATGCATTAGGCTATAGAGGGTACCGTATTCATCAAATGGAAACAGGTATACTCGTTCACAAACTCGTTTTTGCAGCGACTGCGATGGGGATGGGCGGGCATCCTTTACTTAGTTTTGATACAAATTCATGTGATCAGTTGTACGGAATAGATGCTGGGAATGAAACGTCACTTATTCAAATTCCTGTTGGAGCTTATCGGGCGCGGAATTGGTTAAAAGGGGATTTGCGTAATTAAAAGCACGCCACTCATCGGCGTGCTTTTTTTAAAGGACTTACTTAATAAAAAGAGAAGTGAGTATATATTCTTACATAAAAGGAGAGTTTAACTTGAGCATTTTACAACGATTAATCCAGCAAGCAAAAAATCCTCGGGGGACAATTGGTTCTTCCATGCTTTGTATTATGAACAGTGCACATACGAGACTAACTAATTGGGCATTACAAAAAGTATATATAAAGAAAGAGGCAATTATATTAGATATCGGTTGTGGCGGCGGTAAAACGATACACACTCTTTCAAAACGAACTCCACTTGGAAAAATATACGGGATTGATTACTCCTATCAAGCTGTAAAAAATTCGATACAGACGAATATAAAAGATGTTCAAAAACAAAAAGTCATTGTTCAACAAGCAAGCGTTTCTTCTATTCCCTATCATACAAACTTCTTCGATCTCATTACCGCTTTTCAAACACACTACTTCTGGCCTGATGTGGAACAAGATATAAAAGAAGTATTTCGCGTCTTGCAACCGAAAGGATCCTTTTTATTAGTGGCTGAAACTTTCAAAATTCAATATCATATGGAGAAATGCAAAACGAATGAAGAATTAGTAAACCTATTTTATAAAACAGGATTTACAAGCGTGAAATGTTATGAAGAAAGAGGATGCCTTTGTGTAATAGGGACCAAGTAAAAAAACAGACCCTTTGAGGTCTGCTTTTTTTACTAGATTAATTTGAAAATGCTCTTTATTTGTCTCGCAAATAACCAGTTTTTCGTACCGTAGTTATCATTTAAACTATCTAAATGGATAGATTGTCCGTTAGCAAACTTTAATTCTAGCGTTGTATTTTTATCGTTTGTTTTTAAGTTACTATGTGTAATAGCATCATACTTTAATTTTTCAATCTCAATATACTCTTCTTTTTCTTGTCCAATCACGACATGGTCTTGGAAGAAGAACAATACTTCTACTTTCTTACCGAAACAAAATACATTTTTCGTATAAATTAATGTCGCATTATCAAGTCCGACGCATACTTCTTTCATCTCTTCAATAACGTGTCCAAAGTCTTCTTCCTGTCTTGCGTTTGATTCAGCAATCCATTCTTCGATTGTTTTCATGTTAATTGCCATACTGTGCCCCCTGGTTCGTTCATTGCTTTGTTTAAAAACTAAATACTATATGACAATATAAGCGATACGTACTATGTTTTCAAGGGTGAACGGTATATTCAAAATAAAGTTAAATTTCAAAGTAATATACTAGGAGCACCAATCTCATTGTATTTTAAACGTTTGCACGAGGCATTCTTCCTCATCGATTAACTGTATTTTCTCATCAAATTCGATGTTTAGTTCCCTATATACTTTCTTCCAAAAAGAAACGGCTGGTACATTTTTCACAAGTTCGATAACGAAATATTGTCCTCGTTTCTCTTTTAGCAAACTCTCAATAACTTGTTTACCGATTCCTTTTCCTTTGTACTGATTCAATATGAAAATGTCATTTATACCAAAATCGTTTTCCTTCTTCAAAAACGGACGTTCCAGTAGTAATAAAAATCCTACAATCTCATTATCACTTTTAATAAAATACGGAGTGATTCCATCATTTTCCCAGAACATATGTAAATCTTCGTATTCAAAAAATCCATTTGCTCCAATCGTTATATTAGGTGTGAACTTAGAGAGGTCATGTAGATATAGTGCGTACAAATTACGTAATATCTCTTTTTCTGATTCTTGAACTGCTTGAAGTGTTATAAACATTTTTAATGATCCCCCTTCCCTATATGTAACTATTTCCCAACCCTCTTCATTCGATAAAAATGATGATTACCCTTTAACGAAAAAAATAGCACTTAAAAAGTGCTATTCCGCTCGTCTTGCCGCTTGCTGAATTGGATCCCAAACGCTGTTATATGGTGGTGCATAACTTAAGTCCACATCTTCTAAATCGTGAATGCTCATTTTATTGAAGAGTGCCATTGCGATCACATCAATCCGTTTATCTACACCTTCTTCTCCAATTACTTGTCCACCTAATAATTGTTTCGTGTCAGAACGGTATAGTAATTTCAAGTAAAGTGGTTTCGCATTTGGATAATAGCCCGCCATATTTGTCGAATCTACTTTGACTGTTTTATACGGGATATGTAATCCTTTTGCTTCCTTTTCATTTAAGCCTGTTCTTGCGAGCGTCAAATTCATAAATTTAATAATGCCTGTACCCAACGTTCCTTTAAAAGCTCTTCGTTTATCCAGCATATTCAGTCCAGCAAGTCGCCCTTGTTTATTTGCAGTTGTTCCAATTGGAATATGATCATGAATTTCTTTTATAACGTGATAATGTGTCGCACAATCACCAGCTGCATATACGTCTTGCACATTCGTTTGCATATATGCATTTACCTCGATTGCCCCTTTATGATTTGTACGTATATTCGTTCCTTCAAGAAAATCAGTATTCGGCTTCACTCCGACAGATACTAGAACAAGATCCGCTTTATACGTACCTTTATCCGTTTCAACTGCTTCTACTCGTTCATTCCCTTTAAACGCTTTTACATTTTCATTCGTTAAAATTTCAATATGATGTTTATCTGCTTCTTTATGTATATACTCCGCCATATCCGCATCATAAATGGTACCAATATGATCATTTCGCTCAATCATTCTTACTTTTTTACCAAGTTCAACGAATGTTTCTGCCATCTCAAGCCCAATTGCACCGCCGCCAATAATAGTTACATCTTCAACTTTATTCGTTTCTAGCGTTTTTAATATGCGCTCAGCATCCGGAATTGTTTTTAAAAGATGAACGCCTTGTAAATCTCGCCCTTCCCATTCTGGCATAACAGGACGTACTCCGGTCGCAATTAATAAACGGTCATACGAAAATTCAAAGATATCTTTCGTCTTCGTATGCTCTGCGTATACCATTTTCTTTTCCGTATCTACTTTCGTTACTTCATGTCGTACTTTCGCATCAATTCCGTATTTATCACGAAACATCTTTACATTACGCGCGATTAACTTTTCCGTTGAAGCGATAGCACCACTAATGACATACGGTAACCCACACTGCGCGTACGAATAAATTTCACCTTTTTCTAACGTCACAACATTTGCATTTTCATCGTTTCTAACAATTTGCATCGCTGCACTCATACCAGCTGCATCTCCGCCAATAATGACATAGTTCACTTTACCACTCCTTCTTTTTTACATACTCTTTACGTTTTCCATATTTTATAGAAATAACACCTACTTCTATTGTAAAGAAAGAGAATTTCATCTTCAAATTTAGTGCACAAACCTATGCCTAAATAGGTAACCGTCGTGCCTTATAAACAACATGTTTAATATGCTATAACAGTAACAATTGAAAGTAGGTGAAACATACATGTGCGCCGGCCTTCTCGCCCAGCTTCCAGATGAACCGCAAGAACCAAAAGAACCGAAACCCGCCGTCTCACTTGACCAAGAATTTTCCATTAATGCAACAATATATAGCGCTCGTGCTTGGTTATCTAACGATGATACATTTGCGCAAGATATTTGGAAAGCTACCCAATTCGCTTCAGCATCACATGCTGGCAAGTCCATCTTTCCAGTCGGTTCTGTTAAAATTATAAACTTCTCTGATGATACAATTACTGTTATTGCTTCACCAGAATCAGATCATGCGCTCAAAATAGTCGTACCACCCCATTCCGAGGCAGCCCTAACGTCTGGTCCTTTATCACATATACAAGCTAGTACATCAGGAGGATCCAGTAAAGTCACATTTCTCTTTCACATCTTTTTCTCAAGAGATCCTGGTTCAGATAAATAACGATAAAAAGGTACAGTTATGCACTGTACCTTTTTATCGTGTTCTATTCTCTTGATTTAATGAGTTCAACATTATAAGATTCAATATCCGTTAGCTTTCCTGTATAATATTTGTTTTCTCTATACCAAGACTGTTTTGAAAAATATGTCCATGCCTTGCGTATATTTCGTTTCTCTCTATTTTCAATTGTTCTTTCGATAAGTATGTTAAGTCCCCACTCGTTAATTTTCGGATATCACTATCAGGAAAGATGAAACCATTATATACATACCGAGGTTTTGATAAAATTGCAAACCATCTTCAAACTAAGTTCCATACTTTGTACATACATTCAACCACCTTTTCGTTAGAAGCCAGTGAATCCCTGTGTAAAGGTTTGAATTATCGTACTAATGTAAGACCACAGTACAATGAATGTTGCAATTCCAATTAAAACATTTGCGATAAGAAGTGTATAAATAAGGTCTAATCCGCCGTTATCTAGCTTTACTATAGCGACAATTATACTAATTGACATATACGTTGTAGCCAGCCCTAATAAGATTGGTAAGAAAAAGATTAATAAAAAGCTAAACAGAAAAGAAAGAACTAATATAGCAATAGCTGGCGTCGCTATCGTTCCCCACACACCGAATACTTCAAGAAATGAAAATGAAGATTTCATCATCTTTCCACTTACAAAAATAATAAATCCGACAAATAAAGTTAAAATGAGTAAAAATAAAAAGACCGTTATAGAGTCTCCAAAGAAAGAAGGAGTAGATAAATTTGGCGCTAATGTTCTCGTAAGTGCTGCCCCAGCACTCATCATTCTATAAAAAATACATGCTCCTAAAAAACAAATAAGAACAAGACTTACAATTCCATTTCGCACTTCAACCTTGCCGCTTTTCATAATCGCTGTCGGTGCTTTGAAAGCATGTTTAAAAAACTGAAAATACCCACCCACAAATCGCTTCGCTTTCTCTACCGTTTCATTCGGACGAGTTTCCTTCGCTTGTGCTATGCGTACTTGTTGCTCACCTTCTTCCTGTGAACTACTCGCTACTGCCCCCTCCGTTAACGAATGTCCACAATTCCCGCAAAACTTTGCCTCTGCTCTATTTTCTGTATGACACGCCAGACATTTCATTCTCGCATTCCCCCCTTAAGCAGATACCATATAGGGTGTTACAAATTCAATATATGACTTTGTACATAAAACATGACTACAAGAAAAAGATTCTGAAATCCTCCTTCCGAAAGAAAATATATGTGCTAGCAATCTTGAAAAAAAATGCTATTATGAAACAGAATAAAGTGAAACTTTAATCAGTGGGGGTTTTCTTCATCCCCCACTGATTATTAGTTGAACCAATCGGACTTTTATGGGCAGTTGATCCCCTATCTAACTTCTTTGCTTTCGCTGAATTTTGAGGTGGGGGTCTTACTGCCCATTAAAGTCGGATAAATAATGTTTCTAACAGATTGGATGACTGGCAATGGAATTGGTAAACTCAATTTTTCAAATACTCCTTACAAGCGTAATCCAATTATTTTCCTTAATTGGCGTTATCATTGTAATTGGATTTCTATTAGGCTATTTAGAATCTCTTACGCGCATGTATTGGTCGAGAGCTTTTGGAAGAAAAGGATTCCTATTAACGGCTTGGATCGGTGTTCCGATTCACGAACTTGGACATGCCATTATGTGCGTACTGTTCCGTCATAAAATTGTGGCGACTCAGTTCTTCCCAACAGATACAAGTCAAGGGGCCTTAGGTTATATACAACATCAATACAATCAAAAAAGTGTGTATCAACGAATTGGGAATTTCTTTATCGGCATTGGGCCTATTATTTCTGGTATTACTGCATTAATCCTTTTAATGCGCTATTTCGTACCAGAATCATATTTTTTATTTCATACAACTCTCGAAAAAACAATCGCTACTACTTCTATTAATGTAGAAATGGTTCAAAACATGCTCTTGTCGACGTTTGTATTATTGAAAAGCTTATTTACAATCGGCAATTTATTGAATCCTTCCTTTTGGTTATTTTTATTTATCGCCATTTGCATTTCCGCACATATCGCTTTAAGTAAACCAGACATTAAAGGATCAATAGACGGTGTTGTCGTCATGTTTATCGTGTTATTTTTATTCAACATAATAGCAGGACTGTTTCAATACGACAGTAATCAGCTAATTGGACAGGTTATGAAATATAATATGTATCTCATTGCGTTTTCTAGTGTGGCACTGCTGTTCTCTTGTCTTTCTACACTCGTTAGTTTTTCGTTTTATAAAATAAGAAGAGGGCGTTCTTTTTGAACGCCCTCTTCTTATTCTCTCAAGATGATTAATGAATTTTTCTCCTATATTCTTTATTTCACCACTAATAACTAGCTTTTGTACATGAGCAACTATTCCAACTAAATTCTTAAGAATAAACGGGCTGTTCACCTAATGGAAATATTAAATTCTTCCTTTCAAATACTATTCTATACACCAATAATAGGCTCAAGAGAAAACTATTTACTTACGTAAAAGCACATCAATATCTTTCTTGAATTTCAAAATACAAATTATTGAAGAGATTGGATATATATTAAAGACCTCGTCATTCCCATAGGATGATGAGGGTTTTTATGCAAATAAAGACACCCTATGGTGCCTTCCGCTCTATATTCGTTTTACCACTTATTTAAATACAACTAATTATAAACCTCATTAAATTTCTAAATGTTTACAATAAAATTATATCGAAAAAACGCACAAATAACTAGACTTGTAATTAAAATTCATTAATTATAATATACAAATGTAATCAAGAAAGAAAAGAGAAGGTGATTGTATGAAAAGTTTAAAAGTTTTTACAACAGGTGTTGTATTGGCTACTTCATTTGCAACATTTAATAATGAAGTAAATGCAGGAGTACAAAATACAAATCAGAAATTTATCGATATAGAATCTATTGATAAATGGGTTGGAGAAAACCAATTAGTAGCTGAGGAAGGAAATGTATTTGGAGTAGGAAAGCCTAGTTTGCAACAAAAATCAGTAAATACTTATTCTAAAGGTGATACACTAGATTATAAGATCGAAAAGAAGGGTAATAGTATTGAGCAAACAATTACTTTAGCGCCTGAAGATACGAACGCTACTATTGAAATTCCATTTGACTTCCAAGATGGAGAGTATATTCAACTTATTAAAGATGAATATGGCAACTTCAATGGGGCTGGTAACGTTTATAATAAAGAAAATGAATCAATTGCTTTATTATATACGCCACAAATAAAATCTGAACTAGGTGCTACAATCCATGCAGAAGTTTCTAAAGGGAATGTGTTGCAGTTACATGTGGAAGCTAGTGAAGCAAAGGAACCAGTTACAGTGGCTATGAAAGCAAGTGTAAAATATTACAAAGATTATTTCTCAGGTGCTAAGTGGATAACGCGCGATGGTATGATATCACTAAGCATTACGCATAAACCATATTTAACATCTGGAAAAAACAATGCAGAAGTTCTTTCTAGAAGGCATGATAGTTGGGTTAAGTTAAAAGCTGTTCATTCTGGAAATAGTAAATGGAAGAATGAATCAGGATTAAAGAAACAGTATGATTGTCATCATGATACCATTGGTAGTAAGAAAAACCCTTGGAATATTGAACCAAGTAGGCCAAATGTAAGTTATCCACAGACGCTTTTAGCAGCCTGCAATCCAAGTTAAATCTATATTATTTTAGGAGGAATATACTTGGATATTCAAATTTTCACAGAATTAAGACCCGTATTTAAGGTGCTGATTGGTATCTTAATAGCTCTTTCGTATTTAATTTTGATAAATTGTAAAAAAATCAATACTCTATATGTATTTAGTATTTCTGGGATTTGTATATTGATAGCGGGTCTCTTATATGTAATGTCTGGATTTATAGTAGATGAATACCAAGTTGAGATAGATGGAACAAGCTTATATATGATATTTACTATATTTATTTTGGGTGTTTTAAATGTTTTATTTTATATATTCAAAAATAGAACAAGTGAGTGAATGTATGATATATGATTAATAAATGAGGAGCTTCCTAGAAATTCACTTATGGGTGGCTCTTCATTTTTCAAAAGGAATCAATATATTTAGCAAAAGTGGTGTAACGATGAAAAAAATGATACTGTTTAGTCTTGTAATCATTTCAATTCTGTCTGGTATATTTTTTGTGCAAAAAGGGAATAAAAATCAGGAACTTGAAGTTAGTAAGATACAGGACGGGAATTATTATCAAAATTCGATTTCAATTAAACAACTAAAGGCAGACCTAATTAATAATGAAAAGCATGTTATATATTTTTATAAGGAAGGTTGCCTATACTGTGAGCAAGTTAGCCCAATTATTGTACCAATGGCAAAAGATAAAAATATCCCAATGAAAGTAATAAATTTAGGGGAATACCCTATAGAGGAATGGGATAATTTTAGGATAGAAGCAGTCCCTACAATCGTTGAGTATAGAAACGGGAAAGAAAAAAATAGAATTGAGGGAGCGCACAGTGAAACATCTTATAAAGAATGGTTTAATATTATAAGATAAAATACTGGTTGCCATATATCTTATTTACAACGAAAAGAGCCAGTTCATATCGAACTAGCTCTTTTCATCAGTTATTTCCCTTATAATCACAATGCTCAACAGGCACACGAGCATGCCCTTCTTCATCGGTACACCATGACTGTGATTGGAATGCAAGAAAGATACCAATCCATTCTTCTTCCTTTTCAAAGTGAATGAGTATTCCTCCGTCTTGCCATATACCATTATCACCTTTCCATTTTTCTACATTCCCTTGATTCATGTGAATATCGTGTATCCCGTTTCCTGGTTCGAAATGAAAGTAAGAATCGGGTGTATTTTCTTCTGGTCCCCATCTTTCACCGAACGCGTAAATAATTGCTTTTTCTTCTATTGCTTGTTTTATATAACGTTCTATTTTTTCATTTAAATCATTATCCACTCCTGCTTTTTCAGCAGGTAAAGGAATCATTTGCTTGGAATCAAATAAATTACCTCTTACGTAGTCTAAAGCTACTTTCGGTTCATTGTTTTTTATTTCTGTAAAACCAAATGGCAATGTCGGTAAAATATGAATCGCCTCTGACCGAATATTGTCGCTTGCAAAATATAAAATTTCTGACGGATAACTTTGCGACTTTACGTTAATTGCAATACGATAATCTACTTCTGCTTCACCTTGTAAATGAACTTGATAATGAGGAGTTTTCCCTTTTCCGATTTTAGATTGTATAACTGTACCTTTTAACACGCCGTAGTTTTTTAGGGGCATACATTTCATCTCCTATTCATTTAGTAGAAGCTTTTCATATTTAAAACATTATCCACTCATAACAAAAATCCTCCTATGTCAGGAGGATTTTTAATTTCTCAACATATACCAAACAACAACCTCTACCACTATAAGCAACACCGCACCAAAAATCATTAACGTCGTCTTCTTTAATAGTTCATTTTCACGATACGGAATGTTACATAAATACGCACCTAGTGTAATCCGTGACGGGCAAGCGATCGTCGCTACTGATGATGCGGTGTTTTGCAATGTTGTGACGTATTGCCACGGGAGTGCTACATTTTGCGCCGTTTGCATTTGTAGTTTTATGAACATCGCATTTGAGCCTGCATTACTACCTGTTAAAAAGCCACCGATACCACCGATAAACGGAGCAACGAAAACGAAAAATGTTCCAAATGTTTCACCAGCCGTTTTTGCCAGTAATGAATGCATGCCAGATGCACCCATTAATTCTGAAATGGCGATAAACATTGTCGTCGTAATCGCAAAAGGAATCCATTGTTTGATCGTTTGTGAGAGTGATTGTTTAATAATATTAGACGGGATGCGGAAGAAAATAATAGTAAATAAGCAAGTCATACCGAGCCAAAATCCTGGTGAATATAGTAACTCTAGTTTGTAAGAGTATGATTTCAAATCAAGAACCACATATGATCTGAACAAATCATGTAATGCTGGAACGAGGCGAGAAAGTAAAATACAAACTGTTAGAAATATATAAGGGCTAATAATTTTTATAATAGATACTTCTCTCTCCGTTGCAGCCGCATGCTCTGTTATAAGATTTTGCCCACTTTTTCCTTTTAATTTAATGATAAGAAAGCCAAATGTAATCGTAACGATAGAACTTAGTATACCTGCTAGTTCAACACTTACGTATGCGTTAGAAAGATAGATTCCGAGAGAAAATAATAGAAAGAAACCGAATCCTTCCTTCCACTTTTCAATAACCGCCTGCCAGCCGCCAACAACGTGTAAAGAAAGAATGACGAAATAAGCAAACATCGGGATACTTAATAGCGCTGTATTTGTACCGAGTGTTGTAAGCGGCATATTGATAAGTTGCGAACCGATAATCGTACCAGTTGCCATTGCCCCCCATGAACTAGCTAGTAAGCCGATAAACGAGAGCAGTACAGCTTGGAACGGTTTATAACCTAATGAAAGAAAAATAGGTGCTGCAACCATAAAACCAATTCCGAATCCACTTACCGATTCAATTAGTGGGCAAATACCAAAGCACATAAGAAGCATTTGTAATAAACGATCTTGCGTCACTTCTTCTAAAAAACGCGCTACTTGGTCGATGTACCCCATTTTGTTCATGAGGTGAAATAAAAAAATACCGAAAAATAAAACGTACCCGACAATAAAACAAATTAACCATCCTTTAATCGTTGCGTGCACAGTTTCACTTATCCCTAATTGAAACATTGGCGAGAGTAAAACGATTCCAACAGACACAGCATAAGAAATTAACGAGGACCTTAATGACGTTTGTTTAAATAAAAATAAACAAATGAAAATCATCATAATTGGGATAAGTGCCAACAATATGGCCATGTTATCATCTCTTTTCGTTTAAAATACAATTTTTAACTATTATATAACAGATATGATTTTTTTCAATTGTTTTTGCAACAGATACAAAAAAGGGAACCGAACGGCTCCTTTTTTAATCACTCCCATTTTCTATTATCCTGAAAAACTGTCTGCTGCCCAATTATTTTGTCTAACACAACAAACACAATATAAGCACATATGACTTGCAATACAACATCCCCAAATTTTATTAATTCAAATGAATGGATACATCCAAATAATTCATTTAATAATACAATTGAAACGATACTAAATAATTCTATACTAATCGAAAATATACATATTTCTAAAATAGATTGCTTTTGAATGCGATTTAAGTTTGAAAAGATGAATACATATCCTAAAAATAGAGCCATCAACTCTATTTTTGTCATGCTAATGAGCCAAGCGTATAGTGGTACAGTTAGAAGTAGATATAATAGTTTCCGTCTTAGCATGCTTTCTCACCCTCTAAATTATATGTATTTTCTGTATATTTTAACATTTATTGTGGAAAACAAAAAGAAGAGACTTATGCCTCTTCTTTTTGTTTTGTTGCCTGTATGAATTCACATATTTCTTCTCGTTTTTCATTTTCTAACAGTTCAATAATTTTACTTCCAACGACAACCCCGTCACATATTGTAATCATTTCTTCTACATGTTCCTTTGTTGAAATACCGAACCCTGCCACTACCGGTAAATGCGTATGTGATTTTACTTTTTCTAAGTAACTATGAATCTCCTCTTTAAAGTTTTGACGTACGCCTGTTACGCCTGCTACTGTAACAGCGTAGACGAACCCTTCTGATTCACTCGTAATTTTCTCGATTCGCTCAATTGGGCTCGTAACGGTAACGAGTGGGATTAAAGCGATATTTGCAGTTCGGAGAAGCGGTGCAATAATATCTTGTTCTTCATACGGTAAGTCTGGAACGATAATACCGTCCACACCTGCTTCTAAGCATCTCTCAATGAAGTGTTCTTTTCCGAATGCAAGTACTGGATTTAAGTATGTCATGAGTACAAAAGGAATTTGTACTTCTTTTCTTACTTCTGCTAACGCTTGAAAAATGCCCTTTAATGTTACACCGCCATCTAGCGCTCGTTTCCCTGCTCTTTGAATCGTTGGGCCATCTGCGACTGGATCTGAAAACGGGATACCAATTTCAACGATGCTTGCTCCTGCTTCATCAAGAAAACGAATTCTTTCTTTTAATTTTTCAAGGCCACCATCTCCGCCCATTACGTACGGAATAAATGCTTTCTTGCCATTTTCAAATGCTGCTTTCATTTTTTCTACTCCCATTGTTTACACCTCTTCCATATAACGTTTTATACTCTCTACATCTTTATCACCGCGGCCAGATAAACAAATGACAAGCCCTTCGTCTTTCTTCATTTGCGGCGCTAATTTTAAAGCGTACGCGACAGCATGCGAGCTTTCTAACGCCGGGATAATTCCTTCTTTTTTCGTTAATAATTGAAATGCTTCTAACGCTTCATCATCAGTAATGGAATGATAAGAAACGCGGCCAATATCTTTTAGCAAGCTATGTTCTGGCCCAACACCAGGGTAATCAAGTCCCGCCGAAATAGAGTGAGCTTCTTGAATTTGTCCTTCTTCATTTTGCAGAAGATACATCATCGATCCGTGGAGAACGCCAACGCTTCCTTTCGTTAAAGTAGCTGCATGCTTTTCTGTATGAACTCCTTTTCCAGCTGCTTCTACGCCGTAAAGAGCAACTTCTTCATCGTGTACGAACGGATAAAACATACCCATCGCATTACTACCACCGCCAATACAAGCAACGACTGCTTCTGGTAACTTTCCTTCTAATGCTTCATATTGTTTTTTCGTTTCATTTCCAATTACACTTTGGAAATCACGGACAATTTGCGGGAATGGATGTGGTCCGAGAACAGATCCCATAATGTAGTGCGTATCATGCACATGTGAAACCCAGTAGCGAAGCGCCTCGTTTACCGCATCTTTTAATGTACCGCTACCTGCTGCTACACTTTCTACTTTCGCTCCGAGTAATTCCATTCGGAACACATTTAATTTTTGACGTCTTACATCTTCTTCTCCCATAAAAATGACGCATTCTAAACCGAGAAGGGCACATACAGTAGCTGTTGCAACTCCGTGTTGTCCAGCTCCTGTTTCAGCGACAACTTTTTTCTTGCCCATTCGCACCGCAAGAAGTGCCTGACCGATTGTATTATTAATTTTATGAGCTCCTGTATGGTTCAAATCTTCACGTTTTAAATAAATCTTTGCACCACCGCAATACTTCGTCATATTCTCAGCGAAATAAAGCGGCGTTTCTCTTCCGACATACGTTTTTAAATAATGATTTAATTCCTTTTGAAACTCTTCATCTTCCATTGCCTCTTTATATGCTTCTTCTAGTTCTAATACAGATTGCATTAACGTTTCTGGAACGTATCGTCCTCCGTATATACCGTAGTGACCTTTTTCATCTGGATATGCGTAGTTCATTTAGAACACTCCTTCGCTTTTATAATAAATTGTTTTATTTTCTCTACATCTTTCTTTCCTTCTGTCTCTACTCCGCTGCTCACATCGACCATATATGGCCGAACAGTTCGAATTGCTTCTTCTATATTAAGAGCATTTAATCCACCAGCTAATATCGTTTTCTCTCGCAACTCTTTTGACATATGTGCGAGTAGTTCCCATGAAAATTTCTTTCCATTTCCTCCGTGAAACCTTTCTTTTGGGCTATCAAACAATATATAATCCGTTTTATATGCTTGAGCATTTTTCATATCAATCTCTGAAGTTACTCCGAGCGCTTTTATAGACGGAATATTCAATCTTCTAATCTGATGATTATCTTCGTCCCCATGTAGTTGCACATGTGTTAACCCGCAATTCTCTGTAATTTTCTGGATTACTTCTACTGATTCATTTACGAAAACACCGATTTTTAACACGTTGGCTGGAAGTTCCTGAATGATTTCTTTCGCTAGCCCTGGAGTAATTTTTCTCTTACTTTCTGCAAAAACAAATCCGAGTGCATCAGCTCCGTATTCGCAAGCACGTTTTGCTGTTTCCATATCAGTGATCCCGCAAATTTTCACTTTCATATGTTCACCTTACAATCTTCAAAAAAGGTATGAATAGAAGACGATGTCATAAGCGCTTCTCCAACTAGTACACCTTTTGCCCCAGCTCGTTTAACGCGGATCATGTCTTCTTTTGAATGAACCCCGCTCTCACTAATCCAAAGTAATTTCTCCTCATTTAATCGTTTTCCAAGCTTTTCTGTTTGACTTAAATCGACTTCGAATGTTTTTAAATTACGGTTGTTAATACCGATAACGTGCGGATTGAATTGAATTGCAATTTCTAATTCCTGTTCATCATGAACTTCAACAATCGCTTCTAACCCTTTTTCTAGTACGTAGCTATACAACTCTTTTAATTTCTCTTTCGTTAACGCCGCTACGATTAGTAAAATAATATCTGCACCAGCTTCATACGCTCTATCAATTTGAATCTTATCGATTATGAAATCTTTACATAAAAGCGGAATGCTACTTTCTTCTCTTGCCGTTTGTAAATCATAAAATGATCCTTTAAAAAATTGACCGTCTGTTAAAACAGAAACTGCACCAGCGCCGCATTCTTCATATGCCTTCACTTGTTTTCGTACATCAACATGTAAATTAATATCTCCTTTTGATGGTGATGCTCGCTTTACTTCTGCAATGACAGTAAATTGCTCTAGAGCCTTTACAAGTGAGCGCGTTTTTCTTTTTTCTTTTACTGGTGTATATGTTTCATATAATGCCGCAACTTCCTTTTTCTTTTGATCTACAATTTTGTCTAAAATCGTCCCCACTTTAATTCACCCTTTCTAATTTTTCGTTACTTGCTGCAATTAATAAGTTTAGTTTCGCTAATGCTTTTCCAGAGTCAATGCTATGTGCTGCGAGTGTTATTCCTTCTTCAATCGTCTTTGCTTTTCCATTTGCGAAAAGAGCAAGCCCTGCATTGAATAAAACAGTATCACGGTAAACACTCTTTTCTCCGCTTAATACTCCGAGCGTAATCTTTGCATTTTCTTTCGAATTCCCTCCTCTAATCTCTTCGTTTTTCACTATTGAGAATCCATATTTCTCAGGTTCAATACTCGTTTCTACTATTTCATTATCTTTTAAAATGACAACATGATTTTCTCCTTGCAATGATGCTTCATCTAAAAACCCACTTCCGTTTACGACAAGTGCTTGTTTTCTTCCTAGTTTCTGTAGTACTTGCGCAACTGGTAGTAACATATCTCGTTTATAAATGCCGACAAATTGTGTTTCTAAATTCACCGGATTCGTTAACGGTCCAATTAAGTTAAAGATCGTCGGAACGTTTAATTCTTTTCTTATTTTCATAATGCGCTTTAATGCTGGATGCATCGCTGGTGCGAATAAAAATGCGATTCCGACATGCTCTAATAAATAATCAATTTCGTTTGGCGTACTACTAATATTTACACCGAGTTCTTCTAATAAATCTGCACTTCCTGTTTTACTAGAAACAGCACGATTACCATGTTTTGCAACCTTTACGTCAGCTCCTGCCAGTACAAATGCTGATGTTGTGCTAATATTAAACGTTTGGGCACCGTCACCACCTGTCCCGCAATTGTCCATCGCGCCTTGTATATGATTCGAAAACGGTAATGCCTTTTCGCGAAGAGCTCGAACGAGACCGTATATTTCTTCTGCCGTTTCACCTTTCGCTTTCAGTAAGACTAAGAAAGCTGCAATTTCACTTTCCAATATGTTTTCATTTAATAAAAGAAGCCCCGCTTTATACATTTCCTCTTCTGTTAAATGTTGTCCCTCCACCAATTTACGAAGATAGTTATTCATACTCTTTCCTCCTCTTTCACTTCGCCTAAAAAGGCACGTATTAACTTTCCGCCTTCTTCTGTCGCGATTGATTCCGGATGAAACTGTAATCCGAAGAGCGGATAATAATTGTGACGAACTGCCATTATTTCTCCATCGTCCATCGCTGTCGCTAATATGTCAAAACACTGTGGCAAGCTCGTTTGTGCTGCAACAAGAGAATGGTAGCGCATCGCTGTTAGCGGCTGCGTCACATATGAAAAGATTGACGTTCCGTTATGTTTCACACGCGATGTTTTTCCGTGTTTAATGCGCTCTGCTCTTACAATCTCTCCTCCAAACGCTGATATAATTGCTTGATGACCAAGGCAAATACCTAATATGGGAACGTTCTTATAAAAATGATGAATCACTTCAATACAAATGCCAGCATCCTCTGGTTTTCCTGGTCCTGGTGAAAGCACAATTCCTTTCGGCTTCATTTCTTCTAATTGTTCTATCGTTATTTGATCATTTCTTACGACAACAATCTCTTCTTCGTATTCGCCTAATAGTTGATACAAGTTATATGTGAATGAATCATAATTATCGATCAGTACAATCATTTCATTACCTCCAATAGCGCTCTCGCTTTATTTAATGTTTCTTCATATTCAGCTACTGGATCTGAATCGTAAACGATGCCCGCTCCTGCCTGAACGTATGCTTTTTCATCCTTTACGACCATCGTTCGAATGGCGAGCGCCATATCAATATCTCCTGAAAAACTAACATATCCAACTGCACCGGCGTACACATTTCTTTTTTCATTCTCTAGCTCATTTATAATTTCCATCGCTCTAATTTTCGGAGCACCTGATACCGTCCCCGCTGGTAAGCAATACGCTAATGCATCAAATCCGCTCATTCGTTTTCGCAATGTTCCGTAAACTTCAGATACAATGTGCATAACGTGAGAATATTTTTCTACTTTCATATATTTATCTATCGTAACTGAGCCGATTTCACTCACTCTACCAATATCATTTCGCCCTAGATCTACAAGCATCATATGCTCCGCTCGCTCTTTCTCATTTTCTAACAGTTCTTTTTCAATCTCCGTATCTTCCTCCTTCGTTTTCCCTCTCGGTCTCGTACCGGCAATTGGATTCGTCATTACTTTATCCTCCCTTACCGATAACAAACTTTCTGGCGAAGAACCGAGTACAACATAATCTTGAAAATCGATATAAAACATATATGGTGATGGATTGGCAATTCGAAGTTTTCGATATAACGCGAATGGATCTCCAATACATTCGCTTTGCAAACGCTGAGATAATACAACTTGAAATATGTCCCCGGCCCCGATATGTTCTTTCGCCGTTTCTACCATCACGCAAAATTCTCTTTCCGTTATAGAAGAAGTGAATGATAATGTTGATCTTATTTCAGCTACTTCCGCTTCTTCTCCCTGTAGCACTTCCTCTTTGTATACTTGCAGCCTTTCGTATACTTCTTCATAATCTGCTGAATCATCTTCCCTGCATACATATACAAACGACAACTTTTGGCGTAAGTGGTCATACACGATAAACTCACGGTATAGTAAAAGGTGTACTTCTGGAATATTCAATGGATCATGTAAATCTGCTCCAATGTTTTCATATTGCCGAATGACGTCATAGCCAATATAACCAACTGCTCCACCGCAAAATGGAAATGGACTATCTACTTGAGCTGACGCGATCACTTCTTCTAACACTTGAAGTACGTTACTTTGCAACTTTTCTGCCCTGCCGTAAATCGTTCGTTCCACTTCCGTACCAATGCTTTTCACTTCCCCATACGGATTACATCCTAAGTAAGAATAACGCCCTTTATCTTGATGAAGCTGTGAACTTTCTAATAAGAATTTCTTCTTCCCTTTCATACGTCTATATAAAGAAATTGGCGTAATGCTATCTCCTTCTTCTTCAGCGATTACTAAAAATGTCTTTCTCTCTCTTTTTTGTTTTATAAATTCTTCTTTCGTCATCATGTCCTTCACCTCGCCCTGAAAAATAAAAAAGTCCTCTACATATCGAAAATATGTAGAGGACGATAAATATACCGCGGTACCACCTCGTGTTGGATGCAAAAGCATCCCGCTTTGTTCAGGTACAAAATTTATACCTTATCCTTGTAACGGCGGAACCCGGGTTGCCTACTGAAAATAATTGTTCAGCATACCTCTCGTAAGCCCATTCCGTATATGGCACCGCACCGGGCTCCCACCTATCCCCGGCTCTCTGTAACGTCTCCAATATACGTACTCTTCTTACTTAAACGATTTCATTTATTTAATTTTTTATACACAAAAAGGGAGTACTCATCCTATAGAAAGGACGGGTACTCCCGTGGTGCCACCTTAATTCGTTACGAACGTAACGCACTTTACCGTATCAAAAACAATACGTGTCTCTTGTATCGATGAGATCATGTCGCCAAAGCCTACTTCTTTCGTTTCGGTTTGGAAGCTCCGAAGCCCATTCCACATCAATTCCATACTGATTCGCACCAACCATCAGCTCTCTGACATGTTCATCATGTGTACTCTTCTTCATCAACGCTTGCATTTTTTTAAGTTGCACTCATTATAGACCTAACTTTTTTCACAAGTCAATACTTTTTAAAAAATTTTATTTTTCTCTCCTTTCAATATTATATTGACAAAACAACCTCTTTTTATGTAAATATAATAAATACTCTATTAAAAATAAGGTTTTTTGTATGAATATTATATATTAAAAAAGTAAAATGACATCGAAAAACGCTTACATTTCTGAAAATTCATATTTCTGTATGGATTTTTCAGAATAATCATGATAGATTATAAAGTGAAACTTTAATCAGTGGGGATTTTGTTCATCCCCCACTGATTATTAGTTGGACCAATCGGGCATTTACGGGCAGTTGATCTCCCACCTAACTTCCTTGCCCAGCCGATTTTAAGGTGGGAGTTTTACTGCCCGTTAATGCGGGATAAATATGCATAACGCATCAAAAGACATGACAAAAGGAAGGGGAACTACATGAGTACGCAGATGTTAACTTTAACTTCTATCTCTATTTACATGCTCGGGATGTTAGTGATTGGCTATTTCGCCTATAAACGAACATCCAACTTAACAGATTATATGCTTGGCGGGCGTACACTAGGCCCCGCAGTAACAGCATTAAGTGCTGGAGCATCCGATATGAGTGGTTGGCTTTTAATGGGCTTACCGGGTGCAATGTTTAGCGTTGGATTAAGTAGTAGTTGGATTGCGATCGGCCTAACACTAGGCGCATACGCAAACTGGCTATATGTCGCTCCTCGCTTACGTACCTACTCAGAAATTGCAAACAACTCTATTACTATCCCAGAATTTTTGGAACACCGATTCCAAGACAAATCCCATATGCTACGCTTAGTATCTGGACTTGTTATTATGATTTTCTTTACTTTTTATGTAGCTTCAGGATTAGTTTCAGGCGCTGTATTATTTGAAAATTCATTTGGTATGAACTACCATGTTGGATTATTCATTGTTGCAGGCGTTGTTGTTGCTTACACGTTATTTGGTGGTTTCTTGGCAGTAAGTTGGACAGACTTCGTGCAAGGAATCATTATGGTAATTGCTCTTATTCTTGTTCCTACTGTTACAATTATGAATGTAAATGGGCTTGGTCCAGCATTTAGCACAATTAAATCAATTGATCCAACATTATTAGACATTTTTAAAGGCACTTCTGTATTAGGTATTATTTCATTATTCGCATGGGGCCTTGGTTATGTTGGACAACCACATATTATCGTACGATTTATGGCAATTTCTTCTGTAAAAGAAATTAAAAGTGCAAGACGAATTGGTATGAGCTGGATGATTTTCTCTGTTGTTGGAGCTATGTTTACTGGTCTTATCGGTATTGCATACTACTCAGACAAAGGATTAAAGCTATCCAATCCAGAGACAATTTTCCTTGAACTGGGAAAAATTTTATTCCACCCGCTTATTACTGGATTTTTATTAGCCGCTATTTTAGCAGCAATTATGAGTACAATCTCATCTCAGTTACTCGTTACTTCTAGTGCCATAACTGAAGACTTATATCGTACTTTCTTTAAACGTTCTGCTTCTGATAAAGAGCTTGTATTTGTCGGCCGTATGGCTGTTCTTGTTATTGCATTAGTTGGATGTGCATTAGCGTTTAAACAAAATGATACGATTTTAGCTCTTGTTGGATACGCTTGGGCTGGATTTGGCTCTTCATTCGGACCTGCTATTTTATTAAGCTTATACTGGAAACGTATGACGAAGTGGGGCGCACTTGCTGGTATGATTTCTGGTGCCGCTACAGTCATTATTTGGACTCAATTCAAATTCTTAAAAGAATTCTTATATGAAATGATTCCTGGTTTCACTATTAGTTTACTAGTAATCGTAATTGTTAGTTTACTAACACAGCCTTCAAAAGAAATTGAAGAGCAATTTGAGAATTTCGAAAAACAACATAGTGATAATCTATAAAGGAAAAGCTCTGCTGTTATGATAGCAGAGCTTTCTTTTTATCCCGCTATTTGTTGGCAATAAGACTCACACCTCAAAATTCGGCGAATACGAAGGAGCTAGGTGGGAAATAACTGCCCGATTGGTAAAGAACTAATTAAATTTGCAATTTATCAATGTTCGACAATCTTCTGCTCGAATTTAACAATTTCTTTATGTTTCGTTAAATTAAACGTAACACTACTCCTTTATAGTAATACTATCAGCACTTATACAGAAAGGGGACTCCAACATGTTAGCAGCTTTCCAGCAACAACAAACACGAAAATTTTCACCTATCACCAATACTTCTGCGTCTTGTTTGAACATACAACCTAATCCACCTAAAATTTCAATCGCTCCTTCTGTTATTTCAGTCATCGGTGTTCATATGGAAAAAAATAAGTTGAAAATAAGAACTGGCCAAAGCACTGAGTTGTCCGCCACTGTTTTGCCAGTACAAGCAACCAATAACGAACTTATTTGGACAAATATGAATGCTGATGTTATCACACTGTATCCAAAAGGTGATACAGTAACGATTACTGGAAAAAGTGCAGGTAGAGCAGTCGTAATTGTTACAACTGCTGAAGGTAAGTTCAGGGACCTATGCATCATTCATGTACAACCTTATATGACAAACCCAAAGTAAAAGAGTGGCTATGAAGCCACTCTTTTACTTTATTTCAATGTGTGGATTTTTACTTGTAACGAGATTGATAAATTGCTCTTTATCTTTAGGAGAAATAATTTCTGTTTGATGTGATCCATAAACAATTTCAAGTCGATCAAGTGACAATGCATAAGCTGCTATTGGATTTTTCGTATTTGAAATTTGTTTTATATCTCGTATCAATATGCACTTTTTCACGAAACCGGATCTAATAGTAATTGTTTCTTCTCCAACAATGTATTTTGTTGAAAACCAACTCCACATCAATAAGATAGATAATGGGATTGTGAAAAACAAAAGAAAATATTCTCTTCCTGCAAATATGGGAGCAAAACACGCTCCCATGACAACGAAAAAAATCGGATATAACCATGTATCTTTTTTTGATGGAAACTCCATTTCCCTCCCCCTTCTACGCCCGTATTTCTATAAAACAAAAAGAGAAGTATCACAACTTCTCTTTTCTCTCTTAACATTATAATTCCTGTGTATAAACAGGCTCGTTTACGACATTTTTTGCTGTTCTTTTTTGTTGCTGCAATAAGAAAACAGATACACCAAACAATACGAGTATGCTACCGATCATTTGCATAGCATTTAATCTTTCCCCAAGTAAGAAGAACGCTAGTATAGATGCTCCAACTGGTTCCCCTAAAATACTCATCGAAATTGTTGTTGCATTTACGTAGTTTAATAACCAATTATTAATGACGTGTGACACTGTCGGCACGACCGCAAGTAAAAGAAAAACGATCCAATCCCACTTTGTATAACCTATAAAAGGCACTTGCAATACTATATTATAAATCCCCATAAAAATACCGGCGAATGCAAAGACTGTAAAGCTGTAAATCCAGTGTGATACTTTCTTTACTGTCGTTTGGCCGATAAATAAATAACCGACAACTGCTATTACACTTAAAAAGGATAATATATCGCCATAAATTGCTTGTTCACTTAGTCCTAAATCTCCCCAACCAATACACACTACACCTAATATCGCAATTCCCATTGTCGCAATGGCTGAGTATGTTGTTCTTTCTTTAAATAAGAAAAAACCTCCAACTAAAGATACGATTGGTTGAAGCGCTAAAATAATCGTCGAACTCGCAACTGTTGTATGCTTTAAAGATTCAAACCATAAAAGAAAATGAAGTGCTAAAAAGAAACCAGATCCAATTAAAAATCCCCAATCTTTTATTTGAATCTCACTAAACTCTTCCTGTTTTTTCCAAACGATAGGCAGCATAAGAAGTACAATAATCCATAATCGATACATACTTAATATGGAAGATGGTGCCGAGGACATCTTTACAAAAACTGCTGCGAATGAAATGGCTATAATGGAAATAGCTAATGGTAGCGCGATTGACCTTTCTTGTTTCAAATTCCGTCTCCCCTCTCACCTGTCAAAAATCCCACTTCATTATATCCGTTTTCTTCCCTAACTTAAATACTAATTTTTTAGATTCTTCGTACCATTATGGTAAAATAGAAACGAAAGCACCTATTAGTGAATATTTCTTTCTTTTTCACTACAAGCGTCGCTCTTACAACTATTACAGTAAATTTTTATTTAGGGGGATCTACATGAATCAAACAATTGGGAGAATTGAAGAGATTTCATTTTATAGTGCATCACTTCAAGAAGATGTTACACTTCTCATTTACTTACCGGTAAATTACACACCGCTGCACAAACATACAGTGGTCATTGCACAAGATGGCAGAGATTATTTTCAGCTTGGTAAAGCACACCGTGTAATTGAGCGCCTTCGTGAAACTGAAGAAATTGACCGTACAATTATTGTCGGTATTCCATATAAAAATGTACACGATCGTAAAGAAAAATATTTCCCAAACGAAGTAAAAAACGCTGCTTATATTCGTTTCCTTGCTCATGAACTTGCGCCATATATCGATGAAAATTATCCAACGTACCAAATGGGAAAAGGTCGCGTGTTAATTGGTGACTCTCTTGGCGGAACAGTTTCCTTTATGACTGCACTTATGTATCCGCATACATTCGGTAAAGTTGTTATGCAATCACCATTTGTGGATGAAACAGTAATGAACTTAGCAAAAGACTTCAAAAATCCGGAGGCACTAGAGCTTTATCACGTTATTGGGACAGAAGAAACAGCTGTAAAGCGCACGGATGGACAAGTATCTGATTTCGTAGGGCCGAACCGTGAGCTTCATACGCTTCTGATAGATAGAAATTTCATCACGCATTACGAGGAGTTTGAAGGTAATCATACGTGGAAATATTGGCAAACTGATTTACCGAAAGCTTTCTCTCATATGCTATCAATGAAATAATAGAGAGCAGTATTCAGAATAATTTGATATAATAGAGTAAGAGAGTTATTTTCTCAAAATCTAACTAGACTTACAAAGGGAGGAATTGGAACATGAAATTAGGCATTGTAATTTTTCCATCTAAAATGATTCAAGATAAAGCGAACGGATTGCGTAAACGTTATGATCCGCACTACGCATTAGTTCCGCCACATATTACATTGAAAACACCCTTTGAGACGCAAGATGAACAATTAGAATCGATTGTAAACGAGTTACATACAATCGCAAGTAAAACGAACCCTTTCACCCTTCATGTTGGAAAAGTTGGTTCATTCGCACCTGTTAATAATGTTATTTATTTTAAAGTAGAAAAAACACCTGAACTTACTTTCTTAAATGAGGAAATGCATAGCGGATTCTTTACACAAGAACGCGAATACGCTTTTGTACCTCATTTAACAATTGGACAAGGCTTATCAGATGCAGAGCATGCTGATGTACTAGGTCGATTACGTATGAAAGATTTCTATTACGAACAACCAATTGACCGCTTCCACCTTCTATATCAATTAGAAAATGGAACATGGACTGTACACGAAACATTCCGCCTTGGAAAGGGGAACAACTAATTTGCATGCACAGATCGTACAAACGGACGAACAACTAAGAGATGCATTCTCTGTACGTAAGCAAGTATTTGTGAAGGAACAGCAAGTTTCTGCCGAAGAAGAGTATGATGAGTTTGAAGAAACTTCCATACACGTTGTTATATATGATAATGATGTTCCCGTTGGTGCTGGACGTTTTCGCACCATTGATGGAATAGGAAAAATGGAACGCATTTGCGTACTAGCTTCCCATCGTAAAAAAGGCATTGGAAAAATTGTTATGGATGCACTTGAAGCGTATGCCAAGGAAAACTCGCTACCAAAATTGAAGCTGCATGCCCAAACACATGCAGAAGATTTCTATAAGAAACTTGGATATGTAACGAGTTCTGATGTATTTATGGAAGCAAATATTCCTCACATCGTTATGATAAAAGAATTGTAATTTGAAAACAGGAGGTATCCCCTCCTGTTTTTTACATTGCTATTTTCTTTTTCTTCCGCTAAAGTTAAATGTTGATGCTATAGTTTTGAAGGTGAATATATGACACAAGAAAAATTTTCACAAAAATCATTAACGCACGCTGATATTCCACGTGCAACATATCATATTCCGAAAACATCTACCCATTTAATTATGGAAGAAGATGCAGATGCGGCGTATTTCCGCGCTCTCGAACAACAAAATGTATTTTTAAACGAAAAACAATTAGAGGCCGTTCGAACGACAGAAGGTCCTGTTCTTACATTAGCTGGTGCCGGAAGCGGGAAAACATCTGTTTTAACAACTCGCGTAGGTTATTTAGTAAATGTGAAACAAGTTCATCCGCGAAATATTTTATTGCTTACATTTACACAAAAAGCGGCTGAAGAAATCCGAAATCGTGTAGCGAATTTACCAGGTATGAATCATGCGGCAAGTAGCTACGTTGTTGCTGGTACGTTCCACTCTGTCTTTTTAAAATTGCTTCGTAGTCAAGGATATAATCAGCAAATTTTAGCAAACGAAAAACATAAACAAATTATGATAAAGAAAATTTTAAAAGAATTGCGTTTAAAAGACGCTTATGATGCTGAAACGATGCTCGCGATGATTTCACTTGAGAAAAACAAGTTGAATCGTCCGAAAGATGTAAAAGCAAAAACACCCGTTGAACAAGAATTTAAAGAAGTATACGAGCGTTTTGAAGAAGTGAAACAACGATATAATTATATCGACTTCGATGATATCTTATTAGAAACATATTATATGTTAGAAAATAACGCTCCTTTGCTTACCCAATTACAACAACGTTTCCACTATATTGAAGTAGATGAGTTCCAAGATACATCGTATGCTCAATATGAAATTGTAAAATTGTTAGCTTCGCCAAGAAATAATTTATTTATCGCAGGTGATGACGATCAAGCTATATACGGTTGGCGAGGAGCAAGTCACCAAATTATTTTATCTTTTCCAAAAGAATTTGATAACACTACGATTATCGCCCTTAATACGAATTATCGATCCAATCCTTTTATTGTCGGACTTGGAAATGAAGTTATCAAACTAAATCAAGAACGGTTTGATAAAGAGCTATATTCTGTTCGTGAAGAAGGTGTACAACCTTTTTATGCAAGACCGGCTACGACTCTTGATGAAGCAAATCAAATTTTGCAGCTCATTCAAGAAAAAGTAGATAGTGGTGAAAGAAATTATAAAGATTTTTGTTTACTATATCGCACACATTCCGTAAGTCGTTCGTTACTTGATCAGCTTACCATTCATAAAATCCCGTTCATTAAACACGGTGCGAGTCAGTCATTTTATGAACATTCTTTAATTAAGCCTGTATTAGATCATTTACGACTCGTAATTGATCCGTTTCGATTGGAATCACTTTCAAATATATTGCCAACGATGTATATCGGGCGTGATGATTGTATTTCATTTATTGAACGTGAACAATGGAAATATGGTGAAGGCCGTTTCCCTTCTCTTCTTCATTTCTTATTATTAAATCCTAGCTTAAAACCTTTTCAAGTGAAAAAGGTAAATGAGCGTATCGATTTTATTAAATTTATAAAAGAATTAGAACCGAAAAAAGCTTTAAAAGAAATTATTCATGGTAAAGGAAAGTATTTAGAGTACTTACAAAGTAACGATCGTTCTTCCTTTACGATGCATAAAGATATACAAGAAGAAATGTTAGAAGAATTAATGGAGTCAGCAAATCGTTTCACCGACATTCCAGCTTATTTACAATTTATTGATGAAGCAATTCAAGGGCAAAAAGAAATGGAAGCATTAAAAACAATGCCGCAAAAAGATGCTGTTTCACTTATGTCTATTCATAACGCAAAGGGCCTTGAATTTCCATGTGTCTTTTTACTGGGAGCAAGCGATGGTATTCTGCCCCATACTTCTTCTTTAAAAGATGCAAATGATCGTGTTACAGAGACTTCTGAAGCTTTAGAAGAAGAACGCCGACTACTTTATGTCGCAATTACACGCGCAAAAGAAGAACTGTACATTTCCTCTCCGCAATTTTTCAGAGGAAAAAAATTAGATATATCTCGTTTTTTGTACACTGTACGAAAGGATTTACCTGAAAAGACATCCACTAAATAAGGATGTCTTTTTTTATATTGCATTATGTACATCCCTCCTATATAAATTCCCTGTTTTCATCATGATAATTAACGTAATATCAACCATATCTCATTCATATTGTAATAGTGTATGTCAGAACTCACGAGAAGGAGTGAACATAATGAGCTGCAATTGTAACGAAGACCATCATCATCATCACGATTGTGATTTCAACTGTGTATCAAATGTCGTTCGTTTTATACATGAATTACAAGAATGCGCAACCACGACATGTGGATCGGGTTGCGAAGTTCCATTTTTAGGTGCACATAATAGTGCATCCGTAGCAAATACACGTCCTTTTATTTTATACACAAAAGCTGGAGTACCTTTTGAAGCATTCGCGCCATCTGCCAGCCTTACTAGCTGCCGCTCTCCAATTTTCCGTGTCGAGAGTATAGATGATGATGATTGTGCTGTACTACGTGTATTAAGTGTAGTATTAGGTGATACCTCTCCTGTACCACCTACTGACGATCCAATCTGTACATTTTTAGCTGTACCAAATGCAAGATTAATATCGACTAACACTTGTCTTACTGTTGATTTAAGTTGCTTCTGCGCTATTCAATGCTTACGTGATGTTACGATTTAAAACTAAATAATGAGTTAAGCATGGATTGGGTGGCAGAATTATCTGCCACCCAATCCATGCTTAAAGAGTATTATTATGTAAATTTCTTAAAATTGGGAACTTGTCTAGAACATAGAACCTGTCCTTTTCATTAACTGAAAGTAGAAACAGATAAAGGAGTGAAAAACATGTTCTCTTCTGATTGCGAATTTACGAAAATTGATTGCGAGGCAAAACCAGCTAGTACACTACCTGCCTTCGGTTTTGCTTTCAACGCGTCTGCACCTCAGTTCGCTTCACTATTTACACCACTACTATTACCTAGCGTAAGCCCAAATCCAAATATTCCTGTTCCTGTAATAAATGATACAGTAAGTGTCGGAGATGGCATTCGAATTCTACGAGCTGGTATTTATCAAATCAGTTATACATTAACAATTAGTCTTGATAACTCACCTGTTGCACCAGAAGCTGGTCGTTTCTTCTTATCATTAGGTACACCAGCTAACATTATTCCTGGATCAGGTACAGCGGTTCGTTCTAACGTTATTGGTACTGGTGAAGTAGACGTATCCAGCGGTGTTATTCTGATTAACTTAAACCCTGGTGACTTAATTCAAATTGTACCAGTCCAGTTAATTGGAACTGTAGACATCCGTGCTGCAGCATTAACAGTTGCACAAATTAGCTAGTAAAAAGCGGTATTTCTAATACAGAAATACCGCTTTTTTATATGTATAATAAAAAACACTCACAGTAGCATGAGTGTTTCATTCTTCATAGTGTTTTATTGTGTTCTTCTTTTTCCCACAATTACATCCCTTTTTCTTCACAAATCCTTGTTGTTGCAATTGTTCTTGATATGCCTGTTGTTGTGCATAGTGCTGTTGCTGTATGTTATACCATTGCTGCAGGTCATATGAATTTTGCCTTGGATTATTGCTCACAGCAAACATCTCCTCTACTGTCAATTCTGTCTATTTACTATATGAACAACTCTTTATTTCCGTTCCCTCATTCTTTTAAACTCCGCTTTTTCTCGTATTATGGAAATATATTATTCTCCCATAAAATATCCTGTAATCGTTTCAATGATTGCTGCTGCTCCTGCAATAGCTAATAATGCAAGTAACGGCTCTGCAACGATCGGAATCCAATTATATAAGACTAATAAAAAAGCACTAACCCATACACCTGTACACCAATAACAGCTTAATAATTCGCCAACCCACTTTCTTAATCCTTTACCTTTTACTTTTGTAAAAGTTGATACACTTCCATCCGGTTCTGTAATCTCTAATTCGTCAATAAACGGTCTTCGCAAAAAAGCTGTAATTTTATCATAAACAATTAAACGGGTGAGCCTAAAAGCAGCTAACGCGAAAATAAAAAATAAAAGCCAACTTGTAAACAGCATAAATCCACCTTCCCTTATCCTCTTTCGCCTATTTAAAAAAAAAGGTCTTGAGATTGTGACCAAATCTCCTCGACTCCAATATCTTATTAATGTAAATACAAACAAGAAGATAAGGAGTGACATTAATGAGTTGTAACGAAAATAAACACCATGGCTCTTCTCATTGTGTAGTTGACGTTGTAAAATTCATCAATGAATTACAAGATTGTTCTACAACAACGTGTGGATCTGGTTGTGAAATTCCATTTTTAGGTGCACACAATACTGCATCAGTAGCAAATACACGTCCTTTTATTTTATACACAAAAGCTGGAGCACCATTTGAAGCATTCGCGCCATCCGCAAGCCTTACTAGCTGCCGATCTCCAATTTTCCGTGTGGAAAGTGTAGATGATGATAGCTGTGCTGTACTACGTGTATTAAGTGTAGTATTAGGTGATAGCTCTCCTGTACCACCTACTGATGACCCAATTTGTACGTTTTTAGCTGTACCAAATGCAAGACTAGTATCGACATCTACTTGTATTACTGTTGATTTAAGCTGTTTCTGTGCTATTCAATGCTTACGCGACGTTTCTATCTAATAAGTGAAGTAAACTAAAAAACTATTGGGGTGGTAGAAAATTTCTACCACCTTTACATATTTAAAAGCCGGCCATACTAATTGATTGGATATCCTCTATAGATAATTTAATATCTCGCATACTATTTGGCGGCATAATCGCTACAATTCCATTACGATACGATATGATTGATCCAACATATGAGACTGTAGCTGTTTTTATTCTGCACCTTACTTTCGGAATATAATGAGGGCGATTTAATAAAAAATGAATTTTCTCTTCATTATTCATATCCTTAAATGATTTATTATACGGAACAGTTCTCACTGGCTCTTGCTGTTCTTGTACTTGTTCCTCTTCTTCTATTTTTTCTTCTACTTGTTCTTCTTGTTGCTCTTCTTCTTGTTGTTCTTGTTGTTCTATTACCTCTTCCACAGCACTACTTACAACATTTTCGTTTCTATTCCTTTCCTCTTTTCTATCCTCATTTTCAAAGTTTGTTAAGATAATTCTTTTTATTTTCGGTGCGGCAAGTTCCAAACTTACTTGCGCAATATATAACAACGGTTTTCCAACTGTTGAACTTTTATTTTTATTCTTCACACTCGTCCCTCCCACTTCCATACGTAGCTGAATAAATCGTGTACTATTATAGTTATATTCATTACATGGTAAGAACTTTCGTTAAAAATCGTTCTTTCCAGTAACAAATAAAAAGGACAATCTCAACATATAGAGATTGTCCTTTAACATTTAATATTATATTTAACCTAGGATATGATACCCTGAATCAACGTGAATGTTTTCTCCTGTTACGCCGCGTGCTAAATCACTGAATAAGAATACTGCTGTATCTCCAACTTCTTCTTGCGTTGTTGTACGACGAAGTGGTGCGCGCTCCTCAATTTCTCTTAAGATTGAGTTAAAGTCGCCTACACCTTTTGCAGATAACGTACGAATTGGACCTGCAGAAATAGCGTTAACACGAATGCCATGTTGACCTAAATCGTTAGCTAAATACTTCACGCTCGCTTCTAATGAAGCTTTCGCAACACCCATAACGTTATAGTTTTTCACAACGCGCTCGCCGCCAAGATATGTTAACGTTAAAATATTTCCGCCTTCTGTCATTACTTTCTTCGCTTCTCTTGCTACAGCTGTTAAGGAGAATGCACTAATATTTTGTGCAAGTAAAAATCCATCGCGAGAAGTATCTACAAATTCACCTTTTAAGTCGTCACGATTTGCAAAAGCAATACAATGTGCTACACCGTGAATTGTACCAACTTCTTGTTTGATTGTTTCAAAGCAAGCTGTAAGTTCTTCATCATTTGTTACATCACAAGGTAATACAAGTGACTCTTGTCCTTCTAATGTATCCGCTAATTCACGAACGTTTCTCTCTAAACGTTCTCCTGCATATGTGAAGATTAATTTTGCACCTGCATTATGCAAAGAGCGAGCAATTCCCCATGCAATACTTCTTTGGTTCGCAACGCCCATAACAACAAATGTTTTCCCTTGTAATAGTTCCATGATATATCCTCCCAGAAATACTTATACTTGTTATTAGTACCTGATACTATAATTATAGTAACATAAAACCTCTTAAAGGCAAACAAAAAAGTCATTAACTTAAAATTGTTAATGACTTTTTGTTTCTATAAAAAAACGCTCTAATCCTTCTTCCCAAGAAGGCATTTGTAAAAAACCATTTAATCGCAGCATGTTATGTTGGAAAATAGAATATTTTGGTCTCGCTGCCGCCGATCCAAATTCTTCAGTTGAAACCGGTAATACATCCACTTTCATATTTGCATACGAAAATATTTTCTTTGCAAATTCAAACCAAGAACATGATCCTCTATTGGATACGTGATACGTACCGTATAAAGAAGTATGGATGAGCTTATTAATCATTATATTTAAATCCGCCACATACGTAGGAGAACCGATTTGATCCGCTACAACAGATACTTCTTCTCTTTCTTTCCCTAATCGCATCATCGTTTTCACAAAATTATTTCCATACTTACCATACAACCATGATGTACGAACGATAAAGTATTTATTATGTAACTCTTTGACGAACTGCTCTCCCGCATATTTAGAAGCCCCGTATATATTTATCGGCGCCGGATTATGAAATTCATCGTACCCCTCTGGTCTGTCGCCTTGAAATACATAATCCGTACTAATATAAACTAACTTCGCCCCAACTAATTGTGAAGCAACCGCTACATTTCGAGCCCCTATTGCATTTATTACATAAGCAAGATCTCGTTCTTTCTCAGCATGATCAACCTTCGTATACGCTGCACAATGAATAATTATATGTGGCCTTATTTTTTGTACCACTTGCTGCACTTGGGATATATTTGTTATATCTAGTAACTTTTTATCAAATGGATATATGTCATATTCTTCAGGATTTAACTCTTCTTGTAGTTGCTTTCCCAATTGACCATTTGCTCCTGTTATGATAATCCGTTCTTTCATTTATATGCCCCTTACTTTTTTAATGGTTTCCACCATTCCTCATTCTTCTCATACCATTGCACCGTTTCTTGTAACCCTTGCTCAAACGTATACTTCGGTTCCCAATCAAATTCATTCTTCATTTTCTCTGCATCAATCGCATAACGGCGGTCGTGTCCTAAACGATCTGTCACATATTCAATATCCTTTTCCGTTTTTCCTAAGAGAGTAATAATTTGTTCCACAACATCTATATTTGTTTTTTCATTATTTCCACCTATATTATATACTTCTCCTATACGTCCCTTATGCAAAACAACGTCAATCGCACGACAATGATCCGTTACATGTAACCAATCTCTTACATTTAATCCATCGCCATATAACGGTAATTTTTTTCCTTCGAGCGCATTCGTAACCATTAACGGAATTAATTTTTCAGGATATTGATACGGCCCGTAGTTATTGGAACAACGCGTTACTATAACTGGTAAGTGATATGTTTTATAATAAGATAAAGCTATCATATCGGCGCTCGCTTTGCTTGAAGAATATGGACTATTTGGAGCTAACGGGGTTTCCTCGGTAAATCGCCCTGTTTTTCCTAAAGAGCCATACACCTCATCCGTTGATACTTGCACGAGTTTAATATGCGGATATTTTTTTACTAATTCTAATAAGGTGACTGTCCCAATTACATTTGTATCATAAAAAGGAAGCGGATTTTCAATACTACGGTCCACATGTGATTCAGCTGCGAAATTGACAATGACTTGCACATCACGTTCCTTAATAACATGCTCCAGCAGCTCTCCATTTTGAATTTCACCTTTTACAAAATAGTAATTCGGATGATCTTGAATAGACTTTACATTATTTAAGTTTCCACTATATGTTAATGCATCAAAATTAATAATTTTATATGTTTCATAGCTTTGTAACATATAATGCACAAAATTACTTCCAATAAATCCGGCCCCACCTGTTACTAATATATTCATACACAACTCTCCTACTCAAAAACTATCTTCACATTCCTGAAGCGATGGTAATATTCGATCTTTATCAGACAAAATAGGGCTTGTTACCGGCCATGGAATTGCTAAGTCTTTATCATTCCAAAGTACCCCTGAGTCATGATTAGCACTATAATACTCATCTACTTTATACATAACAATAGTATGCGGGACAAGTGTACAAAAACCATGTGCAAATCCTTTTGGCACTAATAATTGCCGATGATTATCCGCGCTTAAAATATATCCTCTCCATTGTTTAAACGTTGGTGAATCTTTTCGCAAATCAACGATAACGTCATAAATTGCTCCTTGCATAACTTGAATAAGTTTCGTTTGTGCTTTCGGATTTTTTTGAAAGTGTAACCCCCGAATCGTTCCCGCTTCTGTCGAATACGAAACATTATCCTGTACAAATGAATACGTAACTCCTAATGTTTCTAGCACCTTCTTATTATAACTTTCAGTAAAAAAGCCACGCTCATCTCCAAATAACCTCGGTTCTAACAATTTTGCGTCGGTAAAGTTTGTTTCTATAACTTCCATATTCTCACCTATTCTCCGTTAAACTGTTTACCAAAGTTTATATCCCGCGCTAACATATTCGCCCTTTGAAGAGAAACATGAGTTCCTGCATCAGTCCACCAACCGCTCATTTCATTATAAGTAAGTACCTCACGTTTTAAATACCAATTATTGATATCTGTAATTTCAAGCTCTCCCCTTGCGGAAGGTTTTAATTCTTTTATATAAGAAAAGACTTTCGAATCATACAAATAAATTCCTGTGACTGCATAGGAACTTTTCGGCTCTTTCGGCTTTTCTTCAATTTCAATTATTTTGCCGTTTTGAATATTTGCTACGCCAAATCTCTCCGGATCATCTACAGATTGCAGCAGTACTTTCGCACCTTCTTTTTGATTTGCAAACTCTTCAACATACGGACGAATATCATCCGAAAAAATATTATCACCTAATATAACTACCATGCGATCATTCCCAACGAAATCTTCACAAAGCCCTAATGCTTGCGCAATTCCACCAGCCTTATCTTGCACACGATACGTAAAGGACACGCCAAACTCTTGACCGCTTCCTAAAAAACTAACAACATCTCCCATATGCTCTTTACCTGTAATAATCATAATATCTGTAATCTCGCATTGTTTCAGCTTATATACCGCATGATAAATCATTGGATAACGTCCAACAGGAAGCAAATGTTTATTCGTTACTTTCGTTATTGGGTATAACCTCGATCCAGTACCGCCTGCTAAAATAATCCCTTTCACTCTGCATCTCTCCCTTATGATGGAGATAATATATCTTTATACTGTTCTACAAACACTTTTCGATCTTTCTCATATGTATCCGCATCAAATTCATCTCCGTTATAATGAATACACCATAAATTTGATTGATTTGGGATACCAATTAAATAACCAGCCCTTTGAAACTCTAAAGACTGTGATACATCATAAAAGTGGAACCCTTGAAACAAATCTTCTCGCCACGGAATATCATACTGCGTTGCCATGAATAAGCCATCAATTGCCTGCACCGACATAAAAGATTGGCTTCCATAAAACCCCTGATCTAAATTTAATAGTTGATAATTCCGTCTTCTATACTCAATCACTTTCCCTACTAAATTTTTCCCTTCCCACCATATCCCGTTACTCGGTAAAAATTGGGCTCCAGCTACTCCAATTAAGCCGAGCTTTTCATTATCTTTAAACAGAGAAATAAGTGTATAAAACATCTCTCGATTAATAAGATAAGTGTCCTGATGTATATAAACCTTATACTTCGCGGGATATGAAAGCGCTCGGTTATATGCGCTTGCCATACTTTTCGCATCTCGTATCGGAAAAATTTGCACGACATAATCAGGGGGAACAAAAAGGTTTCTTATTTGTCTCTCGCATTGTTCAAATAGCTCTTCATTATTTACACAGACAACAACTAATATTGTACGATCCTTCATTTTGTAGCCCCTCTATTCGTCTTGATTTACATCTGACATATAGTTCTCCACAAATATCTTTCTATACTTGTCATAGTTGGTCATATTTACATCAATATGATAGTGAATGCACCACGCATCACGCTGTACAGGAACCCCAACTGTATAGCCAGCTTTTCTAAATTCAAATGACTGAGATACATCATAATAGTCAAACCCATCAAACAAGTCTTCTCGCCACGGAATATCGTATTGCGTTGCCATCAATAAACCGTCTATACATTCCACAGGCATAAATGTTTTTGACTCATGGTACGGTTGTTCTTGCGTTGCCATATAAAATAAATCGTTCATATAACCAATTACTTTCCCAACAACTCCCTTGCCTTCATTCCATATCCCGTTTGGAGGAACATACTGGGCTCCAATCATTCCAATCATTCCAAGATGTTCATGTTCGTTAAATAATTGAAGTAATCCGTATAAAAATGCCACATTCATAATGAAAACATCTTGGTGTATATATACTTTATATTTCGCTGGATGCGAAATCGCTTGATTATATCCGCTCGTCATACTTTTCGCATTCCGAATTGGCATAAATTGTACAATATATCCTGGAGGCACTGCCAATCTCAATATATGCCGTACACACTGTGCATACATTTTCCGATCATTTATACATGTAACAAATAATATTGTTTTTTCACCAGCACTCATAACTGTGATTTTTCTGCTTCAATAATATACTGAAATACGACCGTCTCAGCCATGAAGCCACTTCCAAGACGATATTTCTTACAAATTCCATATAACTCCTCAATTAACGGTTCATACACTTTATGATCAATATATACACGATCTACTTTACTAATCGAATATCCTGCTTTTAAAAACATTCGGAGCATTTCATTAAATGTAAAGAAACGAATATGCGTTTTATCTAATAAACCATATTCTGTATACGTCCAATTTCCAGCAAGTAACGGTGCTAATACTGAAATGTGAGCAACGTTTGGTATACTTGCTAAAATCACACCATTTTCTTTTATATATGGCTTTACTTTTTCTATTACAGCCCAAGGATCAAATAAATGCTCTAATACGTCACCAAATATAACGCAATCAAATTGCTCCTCCTCGTACGGCATATCCATTGTTTCTATATCGCCTAAAACGACATGATCTAGTTTTTCTTTTGCTTGTTCTGCCGCCTCTGGGAATGCCTCAATTCCAGATACACGTGTGCCATTTTCTTTTATGGCAGCTCCCAATGCACCACTCGAGCAACCGATATCAAGAACTTCTTTCCATTCCTTTTTTATATGCTTTAATAAATTCGGATTCACTGCATTATAATAATGCCCAGACTTTTCTTCGTATAAAGAATTTTTTGGGGAATTCATTTTACACACTCCTTATGCAAATTGAATTTGAAATATAAATCTCATTTAAAGTCTATAAATGTAACCTGTACTAGTTACATTGCCGATACTTTACTATATAGCCAATCTATTAGAGTTAGAATCGCGATGAGCCATTTCTAAAAAAAGCTGCCTATAACGATTTATATTGTTTATCAAAAACACTCCGAAAATATTTGCGGTTATATTCGATTGCAGCATTATTTGGAACATAAGCAGCCGCTAATTCGTTGTAATAATAAGCTTTGTCTTGATCTCCTAACTTGCTATAACAAATACACATTTGTAAATAGGGAAGCCATGTGTAGCTCGCTGGACTATGAAATGGACTCTCCGTCGCCATTGGTACTTCCGTTGCAAGTTTAAACCAAAATATCGCTTCGTTATATTTTTGTTGTTCCATATATATATATCCTATTCTTGTACAATTCTCCCCTCTAGGAACATCATATCGAAACGACTTCACGCAAGATTCAATTGCCTTTTCCCATGATCCAAGCTTTGCATAGCAATCTCCTAACTTACCACATGCATAAATTTTCTCTTCATACCATCCTTCATCTTGATTAAGAAATGTTTCATATAGCATAACTGCATCATCATATTTTTGGTTATCCATAGATTCATTAGCGTAATAAAATAAATCTCTCGGACTCAATTCTTCTCCTGCAGCTACAGCATTTTGAAAAATTTTCAAATTACGATTTGTTACCTTTTTTTCTTTTTTATGTGTAATAGCAACATTACTACTAAAAGTTTCACCAGAAATAGCTAAATACTCATGAACCTTTCCAAACCATTGAAATTGTTTTTCACGCTTTACAAGTCGATTTCTTTTTGTACAATATAAAGGTTTCCCGCTAGAATCCAATGCAAGATGATACGGCATCGAAACAGCATCAATTTTAGGATCTAATTCTCTTTTTAAAAGTTTCAATGCTTCTTGAGCATCTTCTAATAATACGTCATCTGCATCTAGCCACAATATATACTCTTGCGTTGCTTTTGAAAAAGAAAAATTTCTTGCTGCTGCAAAATCATTAATCCATGGAAAGTCATATATGTTAGAGGTATATTGAGCTACAATTTCTTTCGTTCGATCAATGGAACCTGTATCAACTATAATAATTTCATCAACAATTTTTTCGACTGCATCTAAACATCGACCTATTGTATCTTCCTCATCTCGAACAATCATACATAAACTAATTGTAATTCCTTGCTTGTTCAACATAATCACCCTCTTCCAAATCAATCATATGTTATACATACAATAAACTTTCCACTTTTTTAACTTGCACAAGCAGTTTAAGATTTCTTTTCAATAATTCAAATGTCCGTGTCATTTTCTTTCGGTTTTGCATCTACTATATAATGAACGCTTTATGGAGGTGAATTTATGTCAAATAATAATTATTCAGATGGATTGAATCCCGATGAATCTTTATCAGCTAGTGCATTTGACCCTAATCTTGTAGGACCAACATTACCACCAATACCACCGTTTACCCTTCCGACTGGGCCAACTGGACCGACTGGACCAACTGGGCCGACTGGGCCAACTGTACCAACTGGGCCAACTGGGCCAACTGGGCCAACTGGACCGACTGGACCGACTGGGCCAACTGGTACAACTGGTACAACTGGTACAACTGGTACAACTGGACCAACTGGTGCTACTGGACCGACTGGGCCAACTGGTACAACTGGTACGACTGGACCAACTGGGCCAACTGGTACAACTGGTACGACTGGATCAACTGGGCCAACTGGTGACACTGGTGCTACTGGACCGACTGGGCCAACTGGTGACACTGGTGCTACTGGACCGACTGGGGCTACCGGACCGACTGGGCCAACTGGACCGACTGGGCCAACTGGACCGACTGGACCATCAGGGCTTGGACTTCCAGCAGGATTATATGCATTTAACTCCGGTGGGATTTCTTTAGATCTAGGAATTAATGATCCACTACCATTTAATACTGTTGGATCTCAGTTTGGTACAGCAATTTCTCAATTAGATGCTGATACTTTCGTAATTAGTGAAACTGGATTCTATAAAATCACTGTTATCGCTAATACTGCAACAGTCAGTGCATTAGGAGGTCTTACAATCCAAGTGAATGGAGTACCTGTACCAGGTACTGGATCAAGTTTAATCTCACTTGGAGCACCTATCGTTATTCAAGCAATTACGCAAATTACGACAACTCCATCATTAGTTGAAGTAATTGTTACAGGGCTTGGATTATCATTAGCTCTTGGTACGAGTGCATCCATTATTATTGAAAAAATCGCTTAAATTTTTACTTAGCAGTAAAACTGATATCAGTTTTACTGCTTTTTCATTGGTAAATTCAATCATTAAATCCTTCTTTTCTACATAGTCATAATGTTGTATGACATTCTTCAGGAGGCACTTATATGGAAAATAAATCGGCTGTCCAGCTTTATCTCGAGTTATTAAAGAAAACAATTTTATTTGAAATATGGTTGGAATACGAACCATACTTACCTGCTTCGTTACATATTTCTAAAGAACTATCATATGAACCAGTTACGGTTCCCCTTCCTTTATTTCTTAAGCAGTATATAGAAAATCACAATTTAAAAATCGTTAATCCTAACGTTTCAAACAATGAGCGTCAAGGTGGCAAGGATTGGCCAAGAGCTGCACATAGTATGGTTGGGCGAAAACGTATGAATCAATTACAAGAGGCGATGGAAACTGTAGTCAAGGAAAATATAGAAGGTGATTTTATTGAAACTGGTGTATGGCGCGGAGGATCATGCATTTTTATGAATGGGTTTTTACAAGCAAACAACATTAAGGATCGTACTGTATGGGTTGCCGATTCATTTGAAGGTCTACCCGCACCTAACTTAGAACAATATCCGAAAGATTACGGTGATTATTTGCACACATTCGATTACTTACGAGTTTCTTTAGAAACAGTGCAAGAAAACTTTAGAAAATATGATTTATTAAATGATCAGGTGAAATTTTTAAAGGGTTGGTTTAAAGATACATTGCCTTCAGCACCGATAGAAAAAATTGCAATTGCACGCCTTGATGGTGATATGTATGAATCAACGATGGATAGTCTTGTAAATTTATACGATAAAGTTTCAATAGGTGGCTTTATTATTATTGATGATTATGGACTGATAACATGCGCAGAGGCTGTAACAGATTTCAGAAGTGAAAGAAACATAAAAACTCCTATGACTCAAATCGATGATTTCGGTATTTTTTGGAGAAAAGAATAGAACAAAAAAATATTTAGTTGAGGGGTACTATTATACTACTAATTCATGAAAACCAATCTTGTAATGAATAAAAGCAAAGCTCCCCTCAATATAAAGTAGAAATTTCCTACTTTACTATAAGAAAGGTGTGAATTTTTTGAACGAAAATGAGAAAAAAATCACATTAATCCCACCTCCAGAACTTGTTCAATATGTAGGTGGTCATTTTGAAGAAGTTGGAAAAGAATTTATGCAGTATTTTATTGAAATTGGCAATTTAAAATCAAATGAAACAGTGTTAGATGTAGGCTGTGGTATCGGCCGGATGGCGGTTCCATTAATGAACTATTTAAGCAATGATGGTAATTATTATGGATTTGACTTATTTAATAAGGGAATTACATGGTGCAAAAATAACATTTCAACACGCCGTAACAATTTCCATTTTGAACATGTCGATATATATAACCAATTCTACAATCCCGATGGAAAAGAAGATGCTTCCCAATACAAGTTTCCATATGAAGATGAATCATTCGATTTTATTTTTTTAACGTCTGTATTTACCCATCTTCTTCCGAAAGAATTAGAACATTACGTACGCGAGATTGCACGAGTTCTGAAAAAAGATGGGAGATGTTTTATTACTTTCTTTTTAATTAATCCTGAATCTTCCTATTACTTAAATGCAGGACTAAGTCCGTTAGGTTTTTACCATCAAATTGACAATTGTTATGTTCTAAATAAAGATATCCCGAATTTCGCAGTTGCCTATCTTGAGGAAGATATTCGTACTCTATTAAATAAATATGGGCTAGAAATGCAGACTCCTCCCCATTATGGTTCATGGTGTGGCAGAACTGAACACACAAGTTATCAAGATATTATTCTTACACAGAAAATTTCTGAAAGGTAGTTGTATATGGAAAACATAAAAAATGTACCTCTCGTTTCCATCCTTATTCCTACCTATAATCGGCCACATTATTTTAAAATTGCTCTAGAAAGTGCATTAGCACAAACGTATTCAAATATTGAAATTATTGTAGGAGACGATAGCACAAATAATGAAACAGAAAAATTAATATACAGAGATTATTTACATAAGCATAAACATATAACGTACATTCGAAACCCCTCTACTTTAGGACAATTTCATAACGCCCTTATGCTTTTAGAACAATCAAATGGAGAGTACATAAATTTCTTAATGGACGATGATATATTTTATAATAATAAAATTGAAAAAATGATGTTTTATTTCCAAAAAGACTTAGATCAAAATCTCGCACTTATTACATCTTATCGTACTTGGATTAATGATGATGGAGAGATAATTGAACAACACCCCTCCATGAAAAGATTATATGATGAAGATACTCTATTAAATGGGAAAGATCTTGGAAACCATATGCTTATACTAGGGCAAAATATTATTGGTGAACCTACGACTGTACTCTTTCGAAAACGCCTATTAACAGAACCTTTCGGTACTTTAAATGGTAGAAATTATAATTGTAGTGTGGATATGGCTTCTTGGATCAGTTTACTTTCCAAAGGTGATGCAATCTATATTACGGAACCTTTAAGTTCTTTCCGCCTTCATACGGGACAGCAAGTACATCACAAATACCTTGAAGGTTGCGAAGATTTTTCACATCTCGTTTTACATTCAAAAAAATATGGTTTTCTACAAGAGACTGACTATTACAAAACGAGTCTGTTAAAAGCTTGCGAATGGTATAAAAACGCTACAACATTTTATCAGCTATATCCAGAACTCATTCCAACGACCGATACACATACTCGCCTTTCTCATTGTTTGAATATAGTTACAAAAGAACTCCATGCAATCTAATCCATCACAAGGGGGAATTCCTTCCTTGTGATGTATGACTTCCCGCAAATAGTGGAATAAATGTATGCATAGTCTGCTTGTATATTATTTTTTTCATGACATAATCCATATATTTACTAGGCGATAGAAAGGAATACATACATTGAAAGATCCAAATTCTCAATATCAAATAGACTACGTATTACTATGCATCTTATTTGCCATTGGGACTGTTAGTTGCTTTGCAATTGCAAGTGCACAAGCCTCTTTACCACCATTTTTGCAACATGTAAATTTTGTATTAAAGCAAATCCAGTGGTACTTCATTGGATTCATAGCCATTGGTGTTATTATGATTATCGATTTCGATCGTTATCAAAAAATTGCTTGGTATTTATATAGCTTTGCATTGGTACTACTAATTGGACTAGAACTTCAAGTACCAGGTGCCATTACAATTAAAGGTGCGACCGCTTGGTACAGGCTCCCAGGCATCGGAAATTTCCAGCCTTCTGAAATTATGAAATTGTTTTTAATTATCGTCACCGGACGAATTATAGCAAATCACAATGAGAAATATTTTTACCGAACAATACACGATGATTTTTTATTACTCGGAAAAATATGCGCAACAAGTTTACCGCCCCTACTACTTATCGCAAAGGAACCTGATTTAGGAAACACAATGGTAATTTCAGCTATGCTTGCAGCAATGATATTAGTTTCTGGTATACGTTGGCGTTTTATTTTCGGGATAGCTTCCGGTATCTTTGCAGCTGGCGTTACATTAACGTATATTTTTTTTACTCATACAAAATTCTTTAAAGCACACATTTTACAAGAATATCAATTAAATCGCTTCTACGGCTGGTTAGCTCCATACAAATATGATGCGCAAGGCTATCAATTAAGACAAGCTTTCTTAGCTACTGGATCAGGAGAAATGCAAGGAAAAGGTTGGGAAAATGGACAAGTATACTTTCCAGAACCACATACAGATTTTATTTTCACAAATGTCGCTGAGCAATTCGGATTTTTAGGCGCAAGCGTCATTATTGCACTTTTTTTCCTACTTATTTTCCGCATGATTCATATCGCTATAGAAAGTAATGACCCTTTCGGTAGTTACATCTGCGCTGGTACAATCGGAATGTTTACTTTTCAAGTATTTCAAAATATCGGGATGACAATCGGACTACTACCTATTACAGGAATCACATTACCCCTTATGAGCTACGGAGGAAGCTCCTTACTCACATACATGATAGCGATTGGATTTGTTTTAAACGTCCGCTCAAGAACGAAAATCTTTATGTTCAACTGAAGCACAAAAACGGTATATTTTTATCTCTATCCTTTTTTAGATATACTAATGAAAAATATGATGGAGGTTTAAATATGAAATATGACATTATAGGGGATATTCATGGATGCTTCCAAGAGTTTCAAGATTTAACGAAAAAACTCGGATATAACTGGAATAGTGACTTACCGATTCACCCTGATCAACGTAAGCTTGCTTTTGTTGGCGATATCACAGATCGCGGTCCTCATTCATTACGTATGATTGAAATTGTATGGGAACTTGTCATAAATAAAAAAGTAGCGTATTACGCTCCGGGAAATCACTGCAATAAACTATACCGATTTTTCCTTGGACGTAATGTGACAATCGCTCATGGACTCGAAACAACTGTTGCCGAATATGAAGCACTACCTTCTCATCAACAAAACATGATAAAAGAAAAATTCATCACACTTTACGAGCAATCCCCTTTATATCACGTACTCGATGAAAAAAGGTTAATTGTGTGTCACGCCGGCATTCGGCAAGATTACATAGGAAGAAAAGATAAAAAAGTACAAACCTTTGTATTATACGGCGATATTACAGGAGAAAAACATGCTGACGGTTCACCTGTCCGTCGCGACTGGGCGAAGGAGTATAAAGGAACATCTTGGATTGTATATGGACATACACCCGTAAAAGAACCTCGCTTTGTAAATCATACAGTCAATATTGACACTGGTGCTGTATTTGGTGGCAAACTAACTGGACTACGTTATCCTGAAATGGAGATTGTTTCCGTTCCTTCCTCCCTGCCTTTTGTCCCTGAGAAATTCCGCCCAATTTCATAACTCATATGTGTAAGGATTACCGTATCTTTTAGGCGTCTCTCATATAAAGTGAAACTTTAATCAGCCCTCACCAATCCCACTTTAATGGGCAGCCCGCCCATTAAAGTGGGATAAAAATTGGGTAAAGTCATTAAAAAAAGATGCAATAAAGTGCATCTTTTTTTAATGACACGGCATATACTGTCGCAGGAGGTGACAGAATGAAGAAAAAATCTTCTAAACAAAAAAGAAAATGCCCGCCTTTTTATCTGCCCATGTACGGAATTAACAACTGGTGCAGCATTCGAGCTGCAGCTGTAGAAGAACTGGAAGAACAAGAGGCTTCCACAAAAAACAAAGATAGACCAAAATATGTCTCATTACAGAATGCTGTAATGAGCCGCATAATTGATAATAGAAAAGCAAAGATGCAGCAAAAAAATAAACCTCTCTCTACTCATATTGAACAGATTGTGCCTTCTGAGCAAGTAGAGAAGAATACAGAAGAAAACAGCCCTGTAGCAATAAATAAAAAAGCGGAAGCAGAAATTCCAGCTGCTATTATAAATCAAGTAAAAAAAATTAAAGAAGCATTAGTACCATCAGGTGATATACAAACAGAAAAAACGATTATCATTCAGACCCCTACATCTGAAAATAAAAAAGTAAAAAAAGATGGGCGGTATGCATATGCAGAGGGTCTTCACTCTCATGCAGAGGGTACAGCTTCACATGCAGAAGGACTTCTCACACATGCAAAAGGTTCTTTCTCTCATGCAGAAGGATCAAAAACAAAAGCAACTGGACATAGTTCCCATAGTGAAGGAAGTGAAACGACAGCAGGTGGCTCCTATTCTCATGCGGAAGGTAAACATACAATCGCTTTAGGCGAAGCAGCACATGCAGAAGGAACCGCGACTATCGCTAACGGATTCTCTTCTCATGCGGAAGGTAATCATACATCAACAGCTCATTTTGCAGGTAGCCATATTATGGGGCGCTTCGGCACAGCAGATGAATCTTATTCTTGGTTTATTGCAAACGGCACAAATGAAACCGATCATAATATCGGTGCAAAGTGGCTTGCTCATAATGGAGAAATGTACATTGAGGGCGCTTCTTACAATGCAAGCGGAACTGATTTTGCGCAAATGTTTGAAACAGTAGACAATACTTTTATTGATGTAGGTTATTTCGTTACATTTAGTAGCGAAGAAAAAATTCGAATCGCTACTTCAAACGATTCATTCATCTTAGGAATATCTAGTGCCACCCCCGCTCTTATAGGAAATAGCGGTGCTTTAAGTTGGCAAAAACGCTATAAAACAGATAGCTTCGGAAAACGTCAATATGTACGTACGGAATCGCAAGACATACAACCGCTTTTAAATACAGAATGGGATCCAGCTTGCAAATATATAGCAAGAAAAGACCGTAACGAGTGGCTTCCTGTCGGATTAATTGGACAAATGTTAGTACGTGATGACGGTACTTGCGAAACGCATGGATATTGTCGTCCAAATAACGATGGCATTGCTACAAAATCTGAAAGTGGCTTTTTCGTTATAAAGCGCACGGGCGACAATCAAATTTTAATATTATTCCGCTAAGAAAAAGGGAACAAAATTCTTCATTACATAAGAATTTTGTCCCCTTTTTAAATATGTCTTAATATCGCTTGCATATCGCTTGGAATCGGTGTAGTGAAAGACATTTCTTTCTCTAAAATAGGATGATAAAACGTCAAGGATGTACTGTGAAGCGCTTGTCGTTTCATTTCATCTCTTTTTCCACCATATAAATTATCGCCAAGTAGCGGATGTCCTATGTACGCCATATGCACACGAATTTGATGCGTTCTCCCTGTATCGAGCTCAAGTGATACGTGCGTCTTATGATTGACGCTATCGATCACTCTAAAATGAGTAACGGCTCTTTGCCCCTCCTCACAAACGGTTCGCTCAATAATGCTATCCGATTTTCGTCCAATCGGTGCGTCAATCGTTCCTTCTTTTTCTACCATCTCACCGTGAACAATCGCTTCATACGTTCTTTTCACAGCTTTTTGTTGATGCTGTTTCGATAAAAGATGATGTACGAAACGATTTTTTGCAATAAGCATAAGCCCTGAAGTATCACGATCTAACCTCGTTACGATGTGAACCGTACTTGTAAGATGTCGCTTATCATAATGAGATAAGAGCGCATTCGCAACACTTCCTGCCGGATGTTCTCTAGACGGGATCGTTGACATGTTTGCCTCTTTGTTTATGACAAGAACTGCATCATCTTCATATACGATACATAAAGGAATATCTTCAGCAATCATCCCTTCACTTCTTTCCTCTACTGGAAAAAAGACACGTAATTCTTCACCAGCTTGCAACTGATGACGAACGCTCGCATGTTGACCATTTACTTCTATAGATCCGCCATGAAACTTTATATCCGTTAATGCAGCTTTGGAGATTCCTTTTGTTTTTAAAAATTCTCTAACTAAAGTTCCTTCCTCAGCCGAGTCTATATCCCATTTCAATGTAAATCTGTTCAAATATATAAACCCTTTCTATTTATCTGCAACAAACGAGTCACGAACTCGTTTCCAGAACGGAAATGGACGGAAACGAACGAATCGTACTTTCTCATTTGCCACGCGATACTGAATTGATTTCACATCTTGATGAACCATCGTTAAATGGTCCACCGTAATTTGTAAGTTCATTCCTGCCGTCGGCTTCAGCACGCATGTATGATGTTTCGGCAATACGAGCGGCGAACCTACCGTACGAAACACCCGGTTATTAATAGATGCCATTTCCGCAATTTGAATCGCTTCAATAGAAGGGTGAATAATTGCTCCGCCAAGCGCCTTATTATACGCAGTACTTCCCGAAGGAGTAGAAATACAAAGGCCATCCCCGCGGAACGTTTCAAAGTACTCTCCGCGTATTTCCACTTCTGTTACTAATGTACCTTCTGCACTTTTTACAGTCGCTTCATTCATCGCTAAATACTGCGACTCTTTACTCCCATTCACATAGCGAATAATCACTTCTAAAAGCGGATATTCCACCACTTGGAATGGTGTTTTAGCAATTGCAATTACTAATTTCTCTACTTCTGTCGGTAACCAATCTGCATAGAAACCTAAATGCCCTGTATGTACACCAACAAATGCTGTTTCATCCAATCGATTATAATAACGATGAAACGCATATAAAAGCGTTCCATCTCCCCCAACAGAAATTACAATATCGGGTTCCTTTTCATCCATTATAAATCCAAAATCTAGCAAGTATTCTTTCATCGTGCTTGCCAGTGCATCTGATGATTGATCTCCCTTTGACATAATTGTAAATTTCATCGCCCAACACCCTTTAGTTTATGATTCGGAATCTTTCGTTTCTTGCTTTCTTGAAAAAGCTTTCTGCGCTTCTTGAATTTCAAGACGGATAGAAGACATTTCTTCATCTAATAAAAATGCTGCTTCCGCTGCACGTTGCAAGCGTATTTTAATATCTTCAGGAAAACGTCCACTATATTTATAATTTAAAGAATGCTCAATTGTTGCCCAAAAGTTCATTGCTAGCGTACGTATTTGGATTTCTACCAATACTTTTTGTTCACCTTGAATCGTTTGAACTGGGTAACTAATGACAACGTGATAAGAACGATAACCGCTATCTTTCTTCTGCGTGACGTAATCACGTTCTTCCACGATTTCAAAGTCATTTCGTTTTCGAAGATATTCTACAACAGGCTTAATCTCATCAACAAATTGACACATCATTCGAAGGCCCGCGATATCTTGCATATCTTCTCTTAGCCTGTCTAACGGTACATTTCTCTTCTCCGCTTTATCAATAATACTTGCAACCGACTTTACCCTTCCTGTTACAAACTCAATTGGAGAATGCTCTGTTAACATTGCAAATTGAGTACGCATTCCTTTTAGTTTCACTTTCAGCTCTGCCACCGCTTGGTGGTAAGGTGCTAAAAATTCTTCCCAATTTCGATTCATTTCAACCACCACCAAAATCAATCCATTTGCTTATAGAAATACTTTTTCTACAGCAGTTACTAGTTCTTCTCCGTAATTTGCATTACCTTCAATATTTTCAACTAAATATTCTACTTCTTCTTTTAAACCTTCTAATTCCATTTCAATGTCATTCACGCGAACGAACATAACCACGTCGTTATTCATCGCTTCATGCATTGCTTCCCAGCATGTATGCGGAATGCTTACATAAATGAAAGATGATTCGTTTTCTAAGATATATAAAAATGATAAATTATCTGAGTCTACAAGTACGTGATTACGCGCACTTAACTCCTTTACCTCTATTTCACTATTTTCCGCACAAAAAATAAGAGCATTCTCTCTCTTTTCTACGCTCTTAACTTGGATTTTATTTTGCATGCTCTAACTCCTCCATCTCAACTTCCTGTCTTACTTAACAGTATTATTGTATCATAACATGGACGCAAACAAATAAAACATTGAACCAAATTTGTGAAAAAGCGATAATGTGTAAAGAATTATTTTTCAAAAGGAGCGCGCATACAATGACACAAGAAATTGAAATTGAATTTAAAAATATTGTTACAGAAGAAGAATTCAATACATTATGTAAATCATTCTCTATTGAAGGATTTACGAAACAGGTGAATCACTACTTTGAAACACCGAGCTTCTCATTAAAAGAAGCTGGCTCTGCACTTCGTATTCGTCATAAAGGAGAAACTTATACATTAACATTAAAACAACCTGCAGAAGTCGGCTTGTTAGAAACGCATCAAGTTATAACAGCAGATGAAGCAAGATTGATGATGGAAACAAATACAATTATTCAAGGCGCTGTAGTAGATCAACTACACACATTACAAATTCCTGTTTCTGCTTTAACTTATATGGGTAGTTTAACAACTGAAAGAGCCGAAACACTATTTGAAGGCGGAACGCTTGTCTTTGATCATAGTTTCTATTACAATCACGATGATTATGAAATTGAATTTGAAGTGCAAGATGAAGAAGCAGGCAAAGCTGCCTTTATTCATTTGTTAAAGCAACACGACATACCAATCCGTCATACAAATAATAAAGTAAAACGCTTTTTCCTTGCCAAACAAAACAAAGCACGCTAAAGTGAAAATTCCACTAGTGAATACGTTCTACTAGTGGATACATCTCACTTTTTGAAAAAGAAAAGATTCTTTTACATCTGTAGAATAAGCAAAGAACGTTATGAAGGCGGTTTATTTGCCCTCCCTAACATTCCATTGCTACAATAGATATACATTTCATGGAAAAAGGAGTTTAAAAGGATGAGCAAGCAACCGATGACACCATTTGAAGCAATTGGCGGTGAACAATGCATTGCAATATTAGTAGACACATTTTATTCCTATGTCAGTAAACACCCTGACCTATCTCCCATCTTCCCGGATGATTTAACAGAAACAGCTAGGAAGCAGAAGCAATTTTTAACACAATATTTAGGTGGTCCTAATTTGTACACGGAAGAACATGGTCATCCTATGTTAAGAGCACGCCATCTCCCGTTTGAGATTACTCCAAAACGAGCAGAGGCTTGGCTATCGTGCATGGAGCAAGCAATGGATGACACAGGAGTGGACGGTCATATAAGAGAGTTCGTTTTTGAACGTTTAGCATTAACTGCTCAGCATATGGTTAATACTCCAGACGAAACAGGTGAAATATAATGGATAAACAGGAAGCAAAGTATATCAATATGCCATCTCCTTCCGCATGTGAGCATAAGTCTGTAGAAGCATATTTATTTATTGATCCACTTTGTAAAGATTGCTGGGAAATTGAGCCCTTTATTATTAAACTATGGCTTGAATACGGGAAATACTTCTCTATTCGTCATATCGTAACAGGAAAAGTGGACGGAACGAACGCTTCCTCACACAAATGGAATAAACCTGCTAATATTCGATTTGTGTGGGAAAAGACAACAAGTTTACAAGGTTTTTCATGTGATGGAAAGGTACATATGCAAGAAGCATCGTCAACACCATATTTAGTTTCGATGGCAATTAAAGCAGCGGAGTTGCAGGGCCGAAAAGCAGGTTCGAAGTTTTTGCGAAAACTCCAAGAATACATTTTCCTTGAAAATGTATCAAATCCTGACTGCGAATTATTACTTGCATGCGCAAAAGATAGCAATATTGATGTAGAAGAATTTAAAAAAGACCTATATTCCGCTAGCGCAAAAAAGGCTTTCCAATGTGACTTAAAATTCACAAATGAGATGCATATTACAGAAATACCTTCTCTCGTATTCTTTCATGCAAATTCAGATGAAGAAGGTATTAAAATCGCTGGAACGTATTCCTACGACGTCTACGTACAATTATTGAAAGAACTTGTAAAATGTGAAATCGAGCCAGAGCCATTACCACCTTTAGAAGTATTACTGGAAGCGACACAATTTATCTCTTCAAAAGAAGTAGCATTTATATATGACTGCTCGAAGCAAGAAATTGAACGTGAACTAAAAAAATTACAACTGAAACGAAAAGTACAAATGATTGACGTAAAATGTGAGCGTTATTGGAAATGGATAGCAAAAGAAAAAGACCTGGTGTAAACACCAGGTCTTCTTCTTTACGGCTTATAAAAATATTAAAGGGGATGGGAGAAATTTTCACGTTCAAACAAAGGGGTATATGTTTGTATGTGAATTCGTTCACGCTTATTATATTACAAGATTCGACGTCAGATGACAACCCCTTTTGTCGAATTTCACACTTTTGTCACATTCTAAACGTTTTCATTTTTGAATAAGCTATAAAAAAGCTATTTTGGAGGTGTTTTGTATGAAAAAAACGTATATTTTACTTATCATTCTAGCTATCATTGTTTCTTTTTTCTTGTACATCCTCTCCCTACTACAAGCTTTTCCTAAAATGATTGCCTTTCCTCTTTTATTTGGAGTCATTGTCATCGCTCTCTCTTATTTCAACCATAAAAAACGATTTAAAGGGTTTTAATGAACTGTAAAACTGCCTTCTAGTTTAGAAAAAAGAAGACAATTCGATTTATTTTCTCGACAAATATCGACAAAATGACATCAAGAAAAAGACGAGGCAAATTCCTCGTCTTTTCTATTACTTCTCTTCAAATAATAATGCTTCTAATTCATTTAATTTCTCTTCAAATACTTGCAATGCTTCTTTTACCGGTTCTGGAGATGCCATATCTACTCCAGCTTTTTTCAGCACTTCAATTGGGTAATCTGAGCTTCCTGCTTTTAAGAACTCATTAATGTAACGTTCTACTGCTGGTTGCCCTTCTTCTAAAATTTGTTTAGATAGAGCCGTTGCTGCACTAAATCCTGTTGCGTATTGGTATACGTAATAGTTGTAGTAGAAGTGCGGAATACGAGACCACTCTAAACCAATTTCTTCATCAATTACTAAAGCATCACCGAAATATTTCTTATTTAAATCATAGTAGATCTCCGTTAGCATATCTGGTGTTACCGCATGTCCCTCTTGTACTTTCTTATGAATAATATGCTCAAACTCTGCGAACATCGTTTGACGGAATACAGTACCACGGAATCCTTCTAAATAATGATTTAATAAGTATAGACGCTCTTTCTTATCTTCTGTCGTTTTTAATAAATAATCGTTTAGAAGCGCTTCATTACAAGTTGATGCTACTTCCGCAACAAAGATTGAATAATCCCCGTATACGTGCGGCTGCGTTTTTCTTGTGTAGTAACTATGGACAGAATGACCAAATTCATGAGCAAGTGTAAATAAATTATTTACATTATCATGCCAGTTCATTAAAATATAAGGATTTGTTCCATAGGCACCAGATGAATATGCTCCGCTTCGTTTTCCTTTATTCTCATACACATCTACCCAGCGATTTTCATATGCTTCTTTCAAAATATCAACATACTCATCACCAAGTACATGTAAAGACTTTAATAACATGTCTTGCGCTTCTTCATACTTCACATTCATTTTCACTTCTGGTACAAGTGGTGTATATAAATCATACATATGAAGCTCATCAAGCCCTAGTGCACGCTTACGAATATCAATGTAACGATGTAGCAAGTGTAAATTGTCATTTACAGATTGAACAAGTTGATCATACACCGCTTCAGGAATATTATTATTACTTAATGCTGCTTGACGTGCAGAGTCATATTTACGAACGCGTGCATTAAAGTTATTACGCTTCACAGCTCCGCTTAACGTACTTGCAAATGTGTTCTTATATTTCCCGTACGTTTCATATACAGCTTTGAATGCATCTTCACGCACACGACGATCATCACTTTCTAAAAACTGAATGTAACGGCCATGTGTAATTTCTACTTCTTCTCCATCCTCACCTTTAATAGATGGGAATTTCAAATCCGCATTATTCAACATACCAAATGTATTACTTGACGCACTCATTACTTCAGATGCTTCTGCTAATAAAGCCTCTTCCGCTTCAGATAATACGTGAGGGCGTTGACGCGTAATTTCTTCTAACGCATGTTCATATACACTTAAGTCTCTATTTTCTTTCAAGAATGTTTGCAATGTATCTTCTGAAATCGATAAAATTTCAGGCACAATATATGCTGTGCTACTAGATACTTGTGAATATAAATTTGTTGCACGGTCATTTAACGCTTGATACACAGAGTTTGTTGTATCTTGATCGTAACGCATATGTGCATATGTATATAGCTTACCTAATCGCATTGAAATTTCATCTTCATATTGCAATGCTTCAAGTAAATTGTTCGCAGAGTCACCAAGTTTCCCTTTAAATTCAGTTAACTTCGGTAATAGCTCTTTAATAGCTTGGAATTCTTGTTCCCATTCTGCATCTGTTTGGAAAATATCTTCTAATCGCCACGTACTTGATTCTTCAATTTCGTTACGATCCGGTAATGTTTTTGCTGTGTTTTGTTCAGACATGCTTTAAGCCCTCCTTTAAATATCTCTACTTACATACAATTCGATTTTTCTTATGTAATTCCTTCACGATCAGTCTTTATTATATCCGCTTTTCCTTCTCTCATGTTGTACTTTGCCTCAAATAAAGATAAGGCATACGCTAAACTCCTTTCATCATATTTCATAACCTCCTCCTCTGTTTTTAACATGGATATCCCCCGTATTTTCCGGTACTTATAAGTCCCTACTCTCTGCAAGACACCTACATAACATAAAAATGTCATATATTCAGTAACTGCCACTTTCCATATATGCTGTGAAAAGTACGGGAGCATACGCCTTTTCGTATACTTTTTTATATAACTACACACGTACTTGAGGGAAATACAATCCCCTACTGCAAGCTCACCTATACACTTCATATATAGAAAAGCTTGCCATATAAATGAATTTGTTTGAAAAGCAAATGAGGACGGGAGTGGCACACCAATTTCAGAAGGAAAATTTGCTGGGGTACATTTACATTGATATAAGAGGCGTAATAGTGATTTATCATTATAATTCAAGATGAGCAAAGCGTTTTGACGAAAATAATCCTTTCGCTTCTTCCATTCTCGGTTTAATACTTCCCTTTGGAAAGGAACAGGAGAAAAGAGCATTTCAAAAGTAGTCGTTTCAATTGGTAAATATATAATATGTGAAAAAGCAACGCTTGTAGAAAATGATGTAATAAACGTGCATTTCATAAATGATTTTTGTTTCGAACAGAAGAAAATAAGAAGTGGCTGAGGATAAGATTGTAAGGAGAAAGCCATAATTGAGGAGAATTTCATCCAGTATGCAGAGTGCTTTTTCAATTGATTTCCACCAATAATCCAAATGACTTGTATACCAGCTTTCCAATACGAATAGGTTCGTTTGCAGAGCTGCTCTATAGAAAGATTGGCGCATTGATATTCAATCGCAATTTTTCTCCCTGCTCTCTCTATAAAAATATCCGGTCGTTGCTGAATCTCTGGTAGATAATGCTCTATCTCTACATGAACTTTTTGACGTTTGAACCACCGATATAACAATTCTTTACCGTACATATGATATGTAGATTCTGCTTCATAAAAGGCTAAACATGAATCTACTTTCTTATGAGCAAAATGCCACCTTTTTTGTTTTCCTAATCTCATTAGTACTTCCTTCCCGCAAGCTATGCAAAAGAAACTTTCCCTTTTACGCATATGGTGTAAAAGCTCTTCATCATGATGATCGAGTAGATGAATTTTTTCTCCGTTTTCTCTTTTTGCGATAAATATTGGAATCACACCCTTTCAGCTCCTTATATTCTACAATTTATTACAAATTCCTTTTAAAAAAGAGATGTCCCAATTTTGGACATCTCTTTTTATAATAAAGGCGATAATAACCGGTACGTTGATTCAACAATTCGTCTATGAAGACGCCTTTTATGAAAACGATCGACATGAATTTCACTTGATTCTTCTAAATCGTCTTTAAAATCTTGAACAAGTTTTCGAATGCTATCTGTATCATATAAAAAGGCATTTACTTCAAAGTTCAAATGAAAACTTCTCATATCCATATTCGCTGTCCCAATTGAAGCTAAATCAGAATCGACAATGACAACTTTACTATGGAGAAAACCTTTTTCGTATTCATATATCTTTACCCCTGCATCTAAAAGCTCTGGGAAGTACGATCTCGATGCGTAAAAGACAGTTCGCTTATCAGGCTTACTCGGCATTAACAACCGAACATCAATACCAGCAAGTGCCGCTACTTTTAATGCGGATAAAATATCATCATCCGGAATGAAATACGGCGTTGCAATCCAAATGGATTTCCGCGCAGAAGCAATCATGGCAAAATATAAATGTTTAATTGTTTCCCATTTATTATCCGGCCCACCTGCAACGAGCTGCACGCCGCCCCAATGCTCCCCCTCAACTGCTTTCGCTTGTAAATATTCAGGGGCTAGCACAGCCTCGCCAGTCATATAAAACCAATCTTGAAGGAAAATAAGCTGCAAACTTTGCACAGCTTCCCCACGCAAATATAAATGCGTGTCTCGCCAAAAGCCGAAGTACTTATCCTTTCCTAAATATTCATCACCAATATTTAATCCACCTACAAATCCTTCATTCCCATCGATAATAACGATTTTTCGGTGATTTCGATAATTAATCTTATCGTTTAAAATCGGAAAACGTACAGGGAAGAACGGAATCATTTCGACACCTGCGTCGTTTAATTCTTCAATATATGATTTTGATAATTTAAAACTTCCAACCGCATCATATAAAAAACGAACGACTACGCCTTCTTTTGATTTTTGTATTAAAATATCTTTAATTTCTGTTCCAAGTTTATCATCACGCACAATGTAATATTCCATATGAATGTGATGTTTCGCTCGTTTTAATCCATCTAAAATAGCCTGAAACGTTTCATCTCCATTTGTTAATGTTCTCGTTTCAGTTTGAAATGAAATATTTAAAGCGCCTAAGCGATCCGCTAAACGAAATAACAGCTCTTGATGCTTATGATTGCGCAAAATCCGTTCTTCGTAATCTTCATGCCCCTTATATTGTAAAAACGCTTGTTCATCGAGCAACGCCTTCTTTTGGAACATTCTCTTCCTCCGAAAGTTCTGTCCGAATAATAAATAAGCGAAGAATCCAAATACCGGAAAAATCCCTAACACAATGAGCCATGTAAGTGTTTTTGACGGATGACGGTTCTCTAAGAAAATAACGCAACCAATTAAAAATGCAGATACCGTAAATAAAATACTAATAATACCTAAAATCGAAACATCTTTTATCCCAATTACATCCGAATAAAACGCTACATCAATAAACATACGTAATGACACAAATAATGCGAACAATAGTAAAACAAAGAAAATCAACTTTAACGTATTTTTCATCTCTTACCTCCTTACTAAGAAAGCTTTCCTATTCTTCATATAAAAAGCCGATTTCATACTACAGAAATCGGCCTACGTTTTAGCAGGAAAATTATTGCGAATTGTTTCAAGCGCATGCTCTTTCACAATTTGTTTCCCATACTCACTTACACGATGAATTGTTAAAGTTGATTCTTCCCCGTATTCTAAAACAATGCTTAAAATGCGATCAATTTCTTCTTCATCATGTAGCACTTCATCGAATTCCACATATACATAATAGCGGTCCTCAAATGAATACAGCTCATCTTTTATATCTTCAAAGATAAGACGATGACTTAATGAAATGACATCTTCAAAATCATTAAACTTAATTAAAAAGCCAAACGTACCATCTTCGTTAAAGTTTGTACCTGCTTGTTCCTCTACCTCTTCCACTAATTCTTGCTGGAATAATGATTCAATACCTTCATCTAGAGGAATGTCTATAATTTTATCTACACCTATTGGTAGTTCTAGCTTTTGTCCATCCTTTGAAAGTTCTGCTTTCGTTACAAGTACTTCAATCCCTTTATCGACTGCTTGCACTTGAATCCATAACGGCCCATCAATAAAGAAATCGTCATGATCACGAGCTTCGTCCATCATTTCCCAAAAGAGCTCTTCGCTTCTTTCGCGGTCATACCAAATTTCCTCACGATTAAAGCCTCTGTCCTCTATATCAATGTACGTAATAAAAAATTTCATCGTATGATCATTAATTCTTTCAATATCCAAAATACAACTCTCCCTTCCTGCTTAGAATTGTTATGAAGGGATTCCCCACTCATATGACAAATCAATAGATTCTTGTACTCTCATTTTATGATAAGATTCTCCAGAATGGAAATAAAATCGATTTATTTTACAAAAATAGTTATATACCTATCTTCATTCAATGGTATACACAAATATATCATTGTCGCGATGCCTCACTTATAAAAAATTTGGACATACATTTCCATCTTCCCCCGTACACTGTAATAAAGTGAAACTTTTATTAGAGAAGATGCTTTAGTCCTTTTCACCACATACATATAGTTCGCTTATTAAAACATCATAAATGGAGGCAGACGAATGGACTTAGAGTTTTTAACATCTGTACTAATGATTGTCGGTATCGATGTTGTATTAGGTGGTGACAACGCAATTGTCATCGCACTAGCTAGCCGAAATTTACCTGAATCGAAACGAAATAAAGCTATTTTGATCGGTACTCTTTTAGCAATCGTACTAAGAATTATCCTTACTATACTAGCTGTCTATTTGCTCGACATTCCATTTCTGCAACTTATCGGGGGCATTTTACTTACATTCATTGCAGTAAATTTACTAACTGATAATAGCAACGATCTTTCTTCTATTCAAGGAAAAACAACTTTATTTCAAGCTGTGCGTACAATTGTATTCGCGGACCTTGTTATGGGATTTGACAACGTTATCGCCATTGCAGGGGCAGCTCACGGAAGATTTTTACTCGTAATAATCGGTTTACTCATTTCTATCCCGATTATTATTTGGGGCAGCAAACTCATTTTAATACTTATGGAACGCTTTCCACTCCTCATTTATTGCGGGGCAGCAATTCTCGCTTATACAGCAGGTAAAATGGTCACACATGAAGACAGACTTGCAACCTTTTTTCATAACAACCCAAGTTTCACTGCAGGCATTCCTTACTTATTTATTTTCACCATCTTATGCATCGGCTTTATCGTTCAACGAGTTCGATTACGAAATTTGAAACATTAAAAAAAACCTTCTACTATATAATAGGTAGAAGGTTTTCATATTATTATAATTAATTTACAAGACGCTGTGCTTCACGTAATTGGAACGTTCTTACTGTACGTGGTAAGAAACGGCGGATTTCGTCTTCATTGTAACCTACTTGGAGGCGTTTCTCGTCAATCATAATTGGACGACGTAAAATCCCTGGATAGTCACGAATCATCTTATATAAATCTTGAAGTGGTAAAGACTCTAAGTTTACATTTAATTCTTGGAAAACTTTCGAACGAGTAGAAATAATCTCATCCGTTCCGCTTTCTGTCATACGTAAAATCTCTTTAATTTCCTCAATCGTTAATGGATCTGAGAAAATATTACGTTCTGTATAAGGAATATGATTTTCCTCTAGCCATAATTTCGCCTTTCTACAAGACGTACAGCTTGGAGAACTATATAATGTTACCATACAAAGCTCACTCTCCTTAAAGAGTACAAATTCTGTACTAATTACAGTTTAAATTTCTAAATTCAGCAATTTTTCGCGATACCTTGTCTTAAAACAAAGTGCAAAAATTGCTTTTCATGTAAGCAACAACTTTTAGTAAACAACAATTACTTTTAATAAGTAACTTCTATAATCATTATACAATAGATTTTGCAAGAAATATACAGTAAATTTCCTTCTAATTGAGAAAACTCTTCCGTGCATTTCACTGCTATGTAACATAATCACACTTACTTCAGCTGTTCTTTAACAATAATCTTCAACCCTCTTAACGCTTGCTTTTCATAGATTTTTCATATGATTTATAGTTATTCTCTCATAATCTTTCCTATGAAAAAGAGAACGTTTTCTTACCTTTTTTTGATAAATCAATTAAGAAATGTAAGACTATACAAGTGAGAATCGAAAGAACGTTTGTTCTCATTTTAACAAACATTCTCATTCATGTCCATACGATTTCTAAAATAAATCAAAAATTTTTCTGACATTTCTTTCTTTTTCATCTTTTATCTCATACAATAAAAATACAGACAGGCAAAGGGGGAATTTGCAAATGATTGCTTTTTTTATTGATTTTGTCACTGTTGCTGCCCTCATCATCGGAATAACAGCATTGATTGGCGTCATTACAAATAGTATTGGTGAAAAACTCTTTGGCGGAAAAGAAAAGATGAAGTTTGTTAATAAAAGTTTGGATGTACAATCCGGCTGGAACCAAGTTGGTGGGAAAGGTATTTATAAGAAACGTACGTATTAAAAAAAGCAGGCAATTACCTGCTTTTTTCTTATTTCTCTACTGACGCCCATTTAAAGCTTAAATCGCCACCATATTTATGGTTGTACATATTTTTAATGGAATCTCTTTGTAAGTATGCTCTACCACGTTGATATACCGGTACAATCGCAGCGTCATCAAGTAACATTTTCTCTGCTTCTAGTAAGCTTTTCCAACGAGCATTTACATCGCTTCCATCTTTTTTTGCTTTCATGATGATCTCATCATATTTCGGATTAGAATATTTCATTTTATTTTGTGATCCGTCAGTTACAAACATATCAAGATATGTAATTGGATCTGGGAAGTCTGCACTCCATCCAGAGAATGACATGACGAAATCGCCCGCATCTTCTAATTTTAGTTTTTGCGCGAATGGTTGTTGTTTAATTTTCACTGTTAAACCTGGTAAATTCTTTTCTAACTCACCTTTTAAATATTCCCCTGTTTTCTTCGATAATTCAACATCTTCGTTTAATAACTCTAATTCGATTTCATTTTTACCAAGCTCTTTTTTACCAGCTTCCCAATATTTCTTCGCTTCTTTCACGTTTGGTTTTACAATATCTCCATTTACAGCACGGAAGTCCTTTTTATCCGGTCCTTTAATGAAGTTATCAGGAATTAATCCTGTTGCTGGCTTAGAACCGTTATTTAATAATGTATCAACGAACGGTTTACGTTCAAAAGCAAGTGAAATTGCTTTACGAATATTTTTATTTGCTAACGCTGGATCTTTTTGATTTAAACGAAGGAAGAATACAGATGTATCTTCTACTGTTTGGAAATCTGGTTTTCCTTTATATTTATCGATGAACTCCGCTAATAACGTTGCTCGATCGACTGCGTTTGTTTCATATAAATTAATTGGTGTAGACGTATCTTTAACAATATTAAAGTTTACTTCCTCAATCTTCACTTCTTTATTATCCCAATATGACGAGCTCTTCGTCATTTTAAAGCTACGTTCATGTTGCCAATCACTTAATGTAAATGGTCCGTTATAAAGTGTTGTATTCGCTTCCAAACCAAACTTCGTACCTTGCTCTTTCACGAACTTTTCATTCACAGGATAGAAGATTGGATATACCATTAAATCTACAAGGTATGGAATGGAATTGTCTAATTCCACTTCTAATGTATAATCATCAATCGCCTTTACCCCTAATTGGTCCGGACTCATCTCTTTTTTGTTAATTTTCTCTGCATTTTTTATATCATACATAATGTACGCTGATTTCGCAGCTGTATCTGGGTTAATCGCTCTTTGCCATGCGTATACGAAATCTTTTGCCGTCACAGGCTCACCATTTGACCATTTTGCGTCTTCACGTAATGTAAATGTATATTTTTTACCGTCTTCTGACTTTTTAAATTCCTTTGCTACACCAGGAACTAGCTTATCATCTTTTCCTAAACTGTATAAGCCTTCCATCGTATTAGTCATTACTCTTGAAGAAACCGCATCAGCTGATAACGCTGGATCCATCGTTGGAATTTCTTGCGTTTCAATTAAGTTAATAACTTGCTTCGCACCGCTTTTCCCGCTATCCCCTTTTGCGTTCGCTTGCGGCTCATCTTTTTGGTAGCTACATGCCCCTAACATCATGCTCATTGCTACTGTTGATACTACAAAAACTGGCATCTTTTTTTTCATACTTCCACCCTCCACAAAAATGTTAGCCCTTTCATTTTTAAACAAAAAGAAATATATATATGTTCTAACAATTCATATTATACACACAAATATATTTTTTGTATATTTATATTTCTATTTTATTAAAATTTTCTGTTAAAACTTAATCCTTTGTAAACGTTTCATATTGCCGATTTTCCTTACTGAAGTGTCAGAAATAATTATTTTTATATTTTTCCAAATTATTAGATAAAAACAAAATTTATATTTTATAATACTTTGCGCATAATTATCCTTCTGTTTTTATCATAAAATAGCTCTCCCTTCATAATAAAGATATGTAGGTTAAAATGAGTGCAAAGGTTAAGAAAGTATGTTACGATACACTTTGCTAAAAATAGATATCGGTAAAGAGGGGACGGACATGACAGCAATTCAGGCAAAAAACGGGCCTACTGAGAAATTAAGTTTATTCTTATTAACATGGCCTATTTTTCTAGAAGTTTTTCTATTTATGTTAATGGGGATCGCTGATACTTTCATGTTAAGTGCATTATCAGATGATGCTGTATCTGGGGTTGGTGCAGCGAATCAATATCTCCATATCGCTATTTTGGTACTAGAAGTCATCGGGAACGGCGCAGCTATCGTCGTATCTCAATACCTCGGTTCCAAACGTTTTATGGAAGCATCTAAAATATCAGCTTTAGCCGTCACATTAAATTTAGTGGTCGGACTCGTTATAAGTGCTGGTTTTCTTTTATTTTCAAAACATATGATGATGGCGATGAACTTACAAGGCGATGTACTTATGTATGCACAGAGCTATTTATCTATCGTCGGAGGAGCTATTTTCCTTCAAGCTATTATTAATTCATTAGCCGCAATTATCCGCGTACATGGCTTCACAAAGCAAGCGATGTTTATTTCACTTGGAATGAATATTATTCATATCGCTGGAAACTACGTACTCATTTTCGGGAAATTTGGTTTCCCAGAACTCGGTGTACAAGGGGCTGCCATTTCTTCTGCTGTCAGCAGGCTAATCGCGCTTATCGTTTTCTTCTTGTTACTGTACCGCGTTATGGAGTACCGTGTAAAATTACAATACTACTTCACCTTATCAAAAGAATACATCGGGAAAATTTTAAAGATTGGGATTCCATCTGCATTTGAGCAGGTTATGTATCAAGCTTGCCAAATTGTCTTCTTATACTATGCAACATATTTAGGAACGGAATCGTTAGCGGCTAGACAATACGCTACGAACATCTCTATGTTCACTTATTTATTCGCTATTGCAATCGGTATGGGAACTGCAATTATTATCGGACGCCTCGTTGGCGGTGGTGAAAAAGATGAAGCGTATGAACGTGTATGGAAAAGTGTAAAGTGGGCGATTGGTGTCACTTTATGTATGGTTGCTCTCGTTATTACATTCCGCACACAATTAATGGGACTATTTACAGATAATCCGCACATTATTGCGTTAGGTGCGTCAGTTCTTTTACTAAGTGTACTACTTGAAACAGGGCGTACGATGAACATCGTCATCATCAATTCACTTCGCGCAGCTGGTGATGCAAAATACCCAGTTTTAATCGGCGCATTCTCTATGGTGTTAATGAGTTTACCACTCGGTTACTTTTTCGCCTTCCATTTAGATATGGGACTCGTTGGTATTTGGCTAGCAATCGCTATTGATGAATGGACACGTGCTATTATTATGTTCTTCCGCTGGAAAAGTAGAGCATGGGAGCGTTATGCACTTGTTAAACCTGAAGAACAAGAGGAGATTGTTTCTGTTCAGGTGCAATAATACTCGTTTAATTAAGGCGTAGTCTTTAGTATAGGAAACTTATATCTGCGATTCTTTAAATATATCGACTTACCGAGAAATATTGACAACTCTTTTATATAGTAAAAAAATCCATTCTTCTGTGATAGAAGAATGGATTTTTTATTATTGATAAATCTCTTTATATTTCTTATACTCTGCTTCAGAACATAGTACGAAATGTCCCGGGCGAATTTCACGCATTGTCGGTTCTTCACTACCATAATTATGCTGAGATGGATCGTATACGATACGTTTACGATTACGCTCATAATCTGGATCTGGAAGTGGAATCGCTGATAATAGTGATTTAGTATATGGATGAATTGGATTCGCATATAACTCATCACTTGTTGTTAATTCAACAATTTGACCACGATACATTACGCCAATGCGGTCACTAATGTATTTTACCATTGATAAATCATGGGCAATGAATAAGTATGTTAAACCTTTTTCTTTTTGTAACTTTTTCAGTAAGTTTACAACTTGCGCCTGGATTGATACGTCAAGTGCTGAGATTGGCTCATCGGCAATGATAAATTCAGGTTCTACAGCAAGTGCACGAGCGATACCGATACGTTGACGTTGTCCACCTGAGAATTCATGAGGGAAACGGTTTGCGTGCTCTTTATTTAAACCAACTGTGTTTAATAATTCATGAACACGGTCCATACGCTCTTTTTTGTTTTTCGCTAATCCGTGAATATCAATACCTTCTGCAATAATATCCCCTACTGTCATACGCGGGTTTAATGATGCATATGGATCTTGGAAAATCATTTGCATTTTACGGTTGAATTTCTTCAGTTCTGCGCGTGATTTTTTACCATGTACATTTTCACCATCAAACAATACTTCACCAGCAGTTGCATCATATAAACGAATGATCGTTCTTCCAGTTGTTGATTTACCACAACCCGATTCTCCTACAAGACCAAATGTTTCTCCGCGGTAAATATCAAATGAAATATCATTAACCGCTTTGACAACACCACCACTCACGTCGAAGTGCTGCTTTACATTTTTTACTTCAATTAATTTCTCACGTTGTTTAGTCATGTTGTTCACCTGCTTTCATTTGAAGAATGCGTTTTTCAACGACTGCCGGCGGTTTTACTTCTGGAGCTTGCTCATGAAGTAACCAAGTTGCCGCATAGTGTGTATCACTTACTTTAAATAAAGGTGGGTCCATTTCAAAATCAATTTTCAGTGCCTGTGGGTTACGTGGTGCAAAAGCATCTCCCTTTGGCGGCTTCAATAAATCTGGAGGCGTTCCAGGAATTGCATATAACTCTTCTTCTGAACCATCTAAACTTGGCATAGATGCGATTAAGCCCCAAGTATATGGATGTTTTGGATTGTAGAAAATTTCATCTACAGTTCCGATTTCAACAACTTTACCAGCGTACATAACTGCTACGCGGTCCGCAACGTTCGCCACTACACCTAAGTCATGCGTAATGAAAATGATTGCTGCTTCTGTTTTTTGCTGAATGTCCTTCATAAGCTCTAAAATTTGCGCCTGAATTGTAACGTCTAGCGCTGTTGTCGGCTCATCGGCAATCAATAGTTTTGGGTTACAAGCTAATGCCATCGCAATAACTACACGCTGCCTCATACCACCAGAGAATTGGTGCGGATATTGTTTTAAACGAGCTTCTGGATTTGGAATACCTACAAGGTCGATTAATTCCAACGCAACTTTACGTGCGTCTGCTTTACTCATTCCTTGGTGTTTAATAAGGCCTTCCATAATTTGATTTCCAATTGTCATCGTTGGGTTTAATGATGTCATTGGATCTTGGAAAATCATCGCGATATCTTTACCACGTACTTGCTGCATTTCTTTTTCTGTTAATTTCGTTAAGTCACGACCTTCAAATACGATTTCACCATTTTTAATGCGTCCAGGAGGATTCGGAATTAATCCCATTAACGCTTTAGAAGTAACTGATTTCCCAGAACCAGATTCTCCTACAATCGCTAATGTTTCTCCTTTTTTCAAATCAAAAGTAACGCCGCGTACAGCTTGTACTTCACCTGCATGTGTATCAAAGGAGACTTGTAAATCTTTTACCTCTAACAGTGTTTTCATCTTTGCCTCTCCCCTCTTTTACTTACGCATTTTTGGATCTAACGCATCGCGTAATCCGTCTGCCATTAAGTTAAACGCTAAAATTAATATACTGATGACAACCGCAGGGATGAACATCATATGCGGATACGTTTGAATTGATTTATAACCGTCATTTACAAGAGAACCAAGTGATGCGAATGGTGGCTGAATACCTAAACCGATGAAGCTTAAGAACGCCTCACCAAACACCGCTGTTGGAATTGTAAACATTGTCATTACAATAATTGGTCCCATTACGTTCGGAATTAAGTGCTTTACAATTAATTGTGTATTTGTTGCACCTAATGTACGAGATGCTAATACGTATTCTTGATTTTTTAATTTAAGGATTTGTCCACGAACGATACGCGACATCCCTATCCAACCTGTAATTGCCATTGCGAGTGTAATTGACCATATACCAGATCCCATAATGATTACCATTAAAATAACGATGATTAAGTATGGAATACCGTTAATAATCTCCATAATACGTTGCATAATGTTATCTACTCTACCGCCATAGAACGCTGAAATACCTCCATATGCAACCCCAATTACTAAGTCAATTGCTGCTGCTAAAAGAGCGATATATAATGATACGCGTGTACCTTCCCATGTTCTTGTCCATAAATCGCGTCCAAGATCATCTGTACCAAACCAGAAATACTCTTTAATATCACGTTTTTCATATTGGTCAACACCATATTGATCTGTACCGTCAAATGGTAACCAATGAACATTTTCAATAACTGGAATTTTCGGTGGCAATTTTGCACGTCCTAAATCTTGCTCTTTATACGAGTGCTTACTTACCATCGGTCCGAAGATTGCTAGTAAGATAATAAGCGTTAATAAAACTAAACCAAACATTGCTCCTTTATGTTGGAACAAACGTCTTCTTACATCTTGCCAAAACGTTAAGCTTGGACGGGCAATGACTTCATTATCCACATTATTTTGATTAGCTTGTTGAAATAAGTCTGGAGATAATTTTTGTACATCTTTCATCATTTTTTCCCTCCCGCTAAACGAATACGAGGATCAATAATTCCGTATAAAATATCAACAATGAAAATAACTAAGATGAAGATCGCACTATAGAAAATTGTAGTTCCCATAATAACTGTATAGTCATTCACTGTAATAGATTTAACGAACTGTTCCCCTAGTCCTGGTACAGCATAAATTTGCTCAATAACTAATGTACCTGTAATTAACCCTGCAACCATTGGTCCTAAAATTGTTACAACTGGAATTAACGCGTTACGAAGGGCGTGTTTAATAATGATAACGCCTTGGCTAATTCCTTTCGCTTTCGCTGTTAAAATGTAGTCAGCTTGCATAACTTCAATTAACTCTGCACGAGCGAAACGTGCGATTGTTGCGATAACTGCCATCGATAAAGCGATTGTAGGCATTACTGTAAACTCTGGTCCTTTCCAGAATGCTACTGGGAACCATCCAAGTTTTACCCCTACGAAATATTGTAGTAATGCGGCGAATACGAACGATGGTACCGACATCCCGAGTACGGAAATAATTGTCGCTCCATAATCGACCCACGTATTGTTACGAAGTGCCGCAACGATTCCTAAAATTAAACCGATAAATGTTCCTAATATAATCGCTTGTAAACCAAGTTGTGCTGATGGTCCAATGCGATCCACAATCATATCTGTTACTGGACGGTTATCATATTGGAATGATACCCCTAAATCACCTTTTGCTAAGTTACCTAAGTAACGTGCATATTGAACTGGTACTGGATCATTTAAACCATATTTTTCAAGAATGATTTCTTTTTGTGCCGGTGATAACTTCTCCTGGTTTTTAAGCGGAGAACCCGGAAGTAATTTCATTAAAAAGAAAGTCAGTGTAGTAATTAAAAATAATGTCAAAGCCATGTACACGAAACGTTTTAATACATAACGTCCCATAGTCAAGCACCTCCCCGTTTTTCTCAAAAGCAATAAGATAGTTTAAAATATTCTTACTTTTATTTTTTTAAAATAAGAGCATATGCCCATCATAGGCATATACCCTTATTCATGATGGAAACCATTTTTATTTTTTTAGTTCAACCCACTTATAGCTAAATTCTCCGCCATATTTATGTTCTAATAGGCCAGTAATTGAGCCACGTTGTAAATAAGCTTTTCCTGGTTGATATACTGGAGCAATTGCTGCATCTTCAAGCAGTTGTTTTTCCGCTTGTAATAATGCATCCCAACGAGCTTGTACATCAACTTCTGTTTTTGCTTTTTTAATTAAATCATCATACGCTGGGTTTGCGTAATGTACTTTGTTTTGCGCATTACCTGTCGTATACATTTCAAGGAATGACATTGGATCCATATAATCTGGACTCCATCCCGCATATGACATTGCATAATCTCCACTTGCTTCAAGTTTTAATTTTTGTGCAAATGGCTGCATTTTTGTTGGAACTGTTAAACCTGGTAAGTTCTTTTCAAATTGACCTTTTAAATACTCTCCGATTTTTTTAGCATCATCAGTATCAAAGTTTAATAGCTCTAACTCTACTTTGTCTACACCAAGTTCTTTTTTACCAGCTTCCCAGTATTTTTGTGCTTCTTTCATATCCTCTTTTATAAGCTTTCCGTTTTCTTCACGGAAGTCTTTTCCATTCGGACCTTTTGCTAAGCCTTTCGGAACAAAACCATATATACCCTCTGAACCATCGTTTAAGATCACTTTTCCGATGTTTTCACGTTCAAAGGACATTGCAATTGCTTTTCGGATATTTTTATTTGCTAAAAATTTATTCTTTTCATTTAAGCGAATAAATTGTGTAGATGGTCTCTTAATCGTTTTAAAGTCAGCATCTGATTTGTATTTATCTACAAACTCTGATGTTAAGACTACACGATCAATTGCTTTCGTTTCATATAGATTTATAGCAGTTGAACGATCCTTAACAATATTGAAGTTTATTTCCTCAAGTTTTACTTCTTTATTTTCCCAATACGTTGGATTCTTCTTAAGTTGGAAACTTTGTTCGTGCTTCCATTCATTTAATACGAATGGACCATTATAAAGTGTCGTATTGGATTCTAATCCAAATTTTGCTCCTTGTTCTGTTACAAACTTCTCATTCAAAGGATACAATGTTGGATAGACTGTTAAACTTACAAAATAAGGAACAGGGTTATCTAATTCCACTTCAAGTGTATGATCATCAATTGCCTTTACACCAAGTTCTTCAACTGGTAACTCTTTTTTGTTAACTTTCTCCGCATTTTTAACATCAAATAGTATGTAAGCAAACTTGGCACCCGTGTTTGAATCTACAGCTCTTCGCCAAGAATAAACGAAGTCCTTCGCTGTTACAGGTTCACCATTAGACCATTTCGCATCTTCACGTAACTTAAACACATACTTTTTGCCATCCTCTGATTTCTCATAAGATTTAGCGACACCCGGAACAAGTTTATCATCTTTCCCCAGACGATATAACCCTTCCATTGTGTTATTCATGATGTTAGAAGATGTTGCATCTGTTGATAACGTCGTATCCATAGTTGGGATTTCAGCTGTCTCAGTTAGATTTAACACTTGCTTGTTTGAGGATTTTTCTTTCGCGCCTGCTTTATTATCCTCTTTTTGGTAACTACAAGCTCCTAACATACTGACAGTCAACGTCGATGCAAGTAATAACGGTATCTTTTTCTTCATGTTGTGTTGCCTCCCCTAATTGCACTTCCTGTACCCTCACTTGTAAAAAAGTAGAATTGAAAGAATAATCTCCAAGTTTCTACAATTTTCATTATACATATAATATGACGATTGTGAATATAGTTTTTTGTTTTTTTGTTAAAATTTTTAATAAAATGTTTATATTTTTATTTTTTTGTAAAGGGATACGTTAACATTGCTACCATCATCTTGCAATCAGACCTTTAATTGCGTATAATTTTCAAAAAATTAATTCTAGTACATATTATAGCTTTTATAGTATAATAATTCTAGTAACATTTTGACGGAGGGGAACATTTTGAATAAAGTTTTTTTTCATACTTGTATACTAATTTTCATAGCGATAATTGCTTCTAGTATTGGCGCATTCCTTGTTTCATCGCAGTTTTTGTTGAATTTTGTCAACATCTCGTTCTATATCGCACTATTTTTTATTCTTATAGGCGGTTTTTTATTCATATTTCAAAATGGATTTTTTAATGTAACAATTTACGCCTTCCAAAGAGTATTTGGTACGAACAAAAAAATCGACTCTTTAATTGAAGAAGTAGAGGAACCTGTCGATAAGAAAGAACGTATTTATAAAACATATTCATTCAAATGGACGTATCCAATTTGCATTACCGGTATCGTTCTTGGGTTGTTCTCGACCTTCATTAGCTTTACTATTTTGATGTAGTTTGCAAACACTATCCCATATGATATAATAATCTGCAAAACATTTTGTTATAAAACTTTAGTTCTTTCATATTTAAAGAGCTCAAGTAACAATAAATAAATTTATATGTATGCGATGATAAAGAAGAGTACATATTGAGGCAATTTCAGAGAGCTTGTGGCTGGTGTGAACAAGTAATTGTACAGTATGGAATGGGCTTTTGAGCTCCAAACCGAACCGAAAGTAGTAGGCTTTGGCGTTATATCCAAACGTTATTATGGATTAGAGAGATTTCACAGTAGTGAAATAATTAGGGTGGTACCGCGGTCCATTCGTCCCTATAGTTTTTTGGGATGAATGGGCTTTTTTGTTTGCCTTCTCTTCCCTATCACGCATTCAAATTTAGGAGGAATTACTTATGTCAGTTATCTTTTCTGGTATTCAGCCGAGTGGAACGATTACACTTGGAAACTATTTAGGGGCTATGAAGCAATTTACAGAGCTTCAAAACGAACACGACTGTTATTTCTGTATTGTAAATCAACATGCGATTACAGTGCCTCAAGATCCCGTCGGGCTTCGTAAAAACATCCGCAGTCTTGCTGCACTTTATGTAGCATGCGGTATCGATCCTGAAAAAGCTACGTTATTTGTACAATCAGAAGTACCGGCACACGCTCAACTAGGATGGATTATGCAATCAGTTGCTTACGTTGGAGAATTAGAGCGTATGACGCAATATAAAGATAAAGCGTCAGGTAGAGATTCAGTACCAGCTGGATTACTAACGTATCCACCATTAATGGCTGCTGATATTTTACTTTACAACACTGAAATCGTGCCTGTTGGTGATGACCAAAAGCAACATATGGAATTAACACGTGACCTAGCAGAGCGTTTCAACAAACGCTTCCGTGAAGTATTCACAATTCCTGAAATTCGCATTCCAAAAGTAGGAGCTCGCGTTATGTCACTAACAGAGCCTACGAAAAAAATGAGTAAATCTGATCCGAATCCAAAATCAATGATCAGCATGCTTGATGAACCAAAAACAATTGAAAAGAAAATTAAGAGTGCTGTAACTGACTCTGAAGGTATCGTGAAATTTGATAAAGAAAACAAACCTGGCATCTCTAACTTATTAACAATTTACTCTTCATTCTCTGGAAAAACAGTTGAAGAAATTGAAGCAATGTACGAAGGAAAAGGATACGGCGACTTCAAAGGCGACTTAGCGCAAGTAGTCGTAGAAGCAATTCGTCCAATCCAAGACAAATATAACGAACTAATCAACTCACCAGAACTAGACGAAATTCTAGACAAAGGTGCCGAAAAAGCAAACCGCGTCGCATTCAAACAACTACGCAAAGTAGAAAACGCAATGGGACTAAGCAGAAAACGTAGGTAATTTATAAAGCGGAGGCGGCTCGTTCAGCTCTGACTGGCTAAGGTTCTTTCGCATAAAAGGCGCTTTTTGCCTTCTTATGCGGAAGGTTCTTAGACACGAAGAGCTTGCCGCTGGAGCAAGACTACAACAAATTAAAAAAACCGCCAATCGGCGGTTTTTTAATTTACCTTTTGCTCGTTTTCCATTTCCCATAACTTTTCAAAAAATGGCTGTCCTTTTACGAGACGCTCGCATAATTGTTCGTGCTTCTCAGACCAACCTGTTTTCGCTTCCTCATACAGCTTAGCCCAAATATCTTCAAATTCCATATGTTGAACCATTCCGTATGCTGATGGATCCCACTCTGTGAACCAATAGCGAATTTCTGCTGTGTTTTTCGTTGTATGTAATTGATCTAACGCCATAAATAGTAATTGTTTAAGCTGCCTTTCTTTACGAGTTAAGCCATTCATAATGAAAGGTGATGGTGATAAAATATGATGTTCTTTTTCCATTTCTTCTACTTGGAACTCATACTTTTCTGCTTGTACGTTTTCTACCATCTCATATACCATCTGCTCTTGGCGCGGTATAAGTCTGCTCTTTCGAATTGGCACGTTGTAACCAATTGTATCAATTGCAATAATTCCTTTTCCATCTGTAACTACAAAGCAATACTCTTGCTGCAAACGTTCATGATTTTTACGAATATAAGCCTTATGATGTACGTCTTCCAACATTTTTTGCGGAAGCTCTAACAATTCGTTCTCGATGTAATGATATAATGTGGAATCTACTTTTAATAATGGCACTTGATCTAATAGCTCAATCGTATCATCTTTCCGCCATTCGTAAAAATGACAAACGTTATACCCATTCTCTTCACCTTCAAACCAATTTACCCATACATCATGTAGATATAACATTCACTACCCCTCACTTCACTACTGTTTGTATCCATCATTATGTTCAATTTTTCTTAACTTTATTCCACCTAAGGAAATATATTCTAATTATTATTTTTTCTTCTATTAATACTAAAAAAACAGGAAAGAGAGCTCCTGTTTTTTTATATATGAAATGTATTGGCTTTATTTAATATTTCTTTCGCATCTATAGGCAATAAAGAAAGTGTATCTTCTCCTTGCAAAGTTACACAATCTTTGACAATATGAAATCCAAGCGCATAGCCAAGCATCTTCGGATAAGAGTGAAATCCATTTAATAAGATGTCGTGCTCCCTTGTTCCTCGCTTTATACTTATTCTTTCATGTACAACATTTTTCCAATAATATATAGCCTCTTCTTTTGAAAGATACGTCGTCCACGGTGCATTGTTTTTTTCTGAATATCTTTCCGTTACCGCTTGCTCAGCTAACCCTTCCATAATCATCGTATCAAGTAATGTATATTCCGTTTCTTTCGTCTCAATTTGATGCAACCTGCATATATGATGATATTCATGCGCCAATAGCACTTTTAATTCTTCCACCGAATTCCGCCCACATACGAATAAGAAAATAACGTGACGCATAGATAATCCAGCCCTGCCGTTATACTCTTCTTGTACAGTTCGATTATAGGAATCTGATAATAGAATAAAAACAGGGACATCTGGACCTTTTAACCAATTTTTCAGTTTCTCATACTCCGCACGTAACTCTTTCCAAACTTCCTTTTTCTCTAACTCTTTAATTTCTCGTTCTCCTCGCATAACAGGGCGATACATACCTTTAGAAATTAAAAAGCGATACAACCTTTCTTTTGGCAGCGGGATATACTTCGTAAACTTCTCACACAGCTTTTCTGGCCGTCCATAATATAGATGTAACCACTCAGCAGTTTCAACAATCCCCATCTTTATCCCTCCTTTTTCTTATGTATATGCAAAAGGAGAAAAAGGCGTAAAAATAAATAAGGAGTTTTTTCGCAATATGTTACGAAAAAACTCCTTATTTCATCTATTATTTATACGCTTTAAATACTAATACTGCGTTATGACCACCGAATCCTAATGAATTACTTAACACCGCGTTTACTTCTTGATGTCTCGCATTATTCGGTACGTAATCTAAGTCACATTCTGGATCTGGTGTCTCATAGTTAATTGTTGGAGGAATTACTCCATCTGTAATTGATTTAATAGAGAAGATTGCTTCAACAGCACCAGCTGCCCCTAATAAGTGACCTGTCATTGATTTCGTTGAGCTGATTGCTACTTTATACGCATGCTCACCGAACGTTTCTTTAATTGCCATCGTTTCATACTTTTCATTCGCATCCGTACTTGTACCATGCGCATTAATGTAATCAATATCTTCTGGCTGTAGACCTGCATCCGCTAAAGCTTGACGCATTGCGCGCACGCCGCCTTCACCGCCAGGAGCTGGCATTGTAATATGGAATGCATCACCAGTTGCACCGTAACCAGCGATTTCCGCATAAATGTGAGCACCACGAGCTAATGCGTGCTCTAATTCTTCAAGAATTAAAATACCTGAACCTTCACCCATTACGAAACCACTACGGTTTTTATCGAATGGGCGGCAAGCTGTTGCTGGATCTTCATTGAATGTTAATGCTTTCGCTGAGCTAAATCCTGCGAATGCCATACTTGTTAACGGCGCCTCTGCCCCGCCCGTAATCATTGCATCAGCATCACCACGCTGAATTGCTTTAAACGCATCACCAATTGAGTTTGCACCAGATGCACAAGCCGTTACAGAACAAGTGTTAATTCCTTTTGCTCCTGTTGCGATTGATACTTGGCCTGCTGCCATATCTGGAATCATCATCGGTACGAAGAATGGGCTCACGCGGCGCGGGCCTTTCTCAGTAAAAATCTTAAATTGTTCTTCGTATGTTTCCATACCACCAATACCAGAGCCAATCCATACACCAATTCGAGGTCCATTTTCTTCTGTAATCTCAAGCTTTGCATCTGCAACTGCCATTTTCGCTGCTGCTACTGCATATTGTGTAAAGCGATCCATACGACGCGCTTCTTTTTTATCAATATATTTCTCGACTTCAAAGTCGTTAATTTCTGCTGCTACTTTTGCTGGAAATAGTTCCGGATCAATTCTTGTAAGTCGTCCGATTCCAGATACACCCTTTTTAATGTTTTCCCACGCTGTTTCAACATCTGTACCGACCGGTGTAACAGCTCCTAGTCCTGTAATTACGACCCTCTTTTTTTCCATACAAAATACACTCCTTTTTTTCTCTCAGTCCTTATTTACCCCAACGAAGAGCGACTGCTCCCCATGTTAATCCGCCGCCAAAACCAACAAGTATAATTAAATCACCATCTTGAATACGTCCGTTTTGCAATTCCTCTACCATTGCAATCGGAATGGAAGAAGCTGATGTATTACCGAACTTCTCAATTGTCATACTCATCTTTTCTTGTGGTAAATTTAATCTCTCTCTTGCAGATTCCATAATACGAATATTCGCTTGATGCGGTACTAAGAAATCCACATCTTCTTTCGTAAGACCAGCTTTATCTAGAACGCGAAGACAAGAATCCCCAAGTTGACGAACAGCAAATTTAAAGACTTCTCTGCCATTCATCATAACATACTCATCTTGATAAAGATGCTTACCGCCACTTCCGTCCGCTCCTAATTCGAAAGATAGAACGCCTTTACCTTCTGAAACAGCTCCCATTACGATCGCACCGGCTCCGTCTCCAAATAGTACTGCTGTATTTCGATCGTTCCAATCTACAATTTTAGATAGTTTATCACTACCAACTACTAGTATATTTTTATAAGTTCCCGTTTGAATAAATTGCTGCGCTGTAATCATTCCGTACATAAAACCAGCACACGCTGCACTTAAATCCATTGCAGCTGCATGTGTTGCGCCAATCGCTTCTTGAATGACACAAGCTACTGCTGGAAAAGCACGATCTGGCGTTACTGTTGCTACTAAAATAAGATCGATATCCTCTCCGCTAATCCCTGCATCTTCAAGTGCTTTTTTAGAAGCCTCTACGGCCATATATGAAGTATCTATTGTATCATCGGCAATGCGTCTTTCCGCAATACCTGTTCTCGTACGAATCCATTCATCGGATGTATCCATTATTTTCTCTAAATCGTGATTTGTGACTACTTTTTCCGGCACATATCTTCCGATCCCTAAAATGCCCACGTTCACATCGCAGCCCTCCGTTTTATATCAATTATTATGACTTGGTACTAATTTTAAAACATAAATGTATTTTTGTCTAGAATATATTTCTGCTAAAACATAAAGCGAACGCATTATTCACCTTATTGTTTATGAAAAGAAACGGAAACATACCTTTACCTGTTCTTTCGAAATATAAAAAAGCCCGAACCGTTTCTACTTACAGTTCAGGCCTCTCTTCCATCTAAATTTTTATTCTTTATCTGCTTTCCTTCTAAACTAGAGGGTTCTCCTCACTACTTTTCCTTTAGCCTCTTCATATATCTGGTTTTCCCCCAGGCGAGAATAAAAAAGGCCCTGACCGCTTCTATCCACGGTTCGGGCCTCTCTTCCATCTCAAAAGATGCTTTTTATTCTTTTTATGCTTTTTATTCTTGATCTGCTTTCCTTCTAAACTAGAGAGTTTTCCTTACTACTTTTCCTTTAGCCTCTTCATATATCTGGTTTTCCCCCAGGCGAGAATAAAAAAGGCCCTGACCGCTTCTATCCACGGTTCGGGCCTCTCTTCCATCTCAAAAGATGCTTTTTATTCTTTTTATGCTTTTTATTCTTGATCTGCTTTCCCAAGCTCATATGCTTCGTTCATAACTTTCATCAATAACTCTAATACTGGTTGAGCTTTCTCCATATCAAGCGCAATTCCATTATCATCTAAAATGGCCTTTGCTTCTGGTAAATGCTTCATTGCGATTTGTAAAAATTGCATGCTTTTCTCATTCATATTATGTTCTTCCTCTCCATTAAAACTTTCACATACATAGTGTAACACGCTCGCTATCCTTCGTATAACTCTTTATATTTTTTCATATGTGCCAATTGTTTATTTAAACCGTATTCTAACGGAGTATTTCTTTTTATCGAAATAACCTCTACTGTTCCATCTCTTTCTTCTAGATTCTCTTTTTTCACTTTATCCTCTGCACGTAAAAGGTTCATACCTTTTTTCCATAATGATTTTTTACCACTAAGTAAATTATATATACCGAGATATTCCTCGTTCATGCCATTTTCCCATAAGTATTCACATACATCTTCAACGTACAGTAGATCACTGGCGTTTTCCTCACTCGTATAATGGCACTCTTTCTCACCCAGTTCTGATAAAATGAGCTGATGATACATCATAAAAGATGGTTGCCATGGCCCATATAATGTAGGAACTCGAAATACACTATATTGTACCTCTCCTTTTTTCAATCCTTCTTCCACTTTCGCAAATAGACGTTTATTTTCGGACTCATCTACGTTTCCTACTTCAATAGAAGAAATTAGATTTAACTTCACTTTATGTTCTTCACACAGTCTTATCATTCGCTTTAAATACTGTAATATAACTCTTTCATTTCGAAAGCCACTTTGTTGGTTAGGCTCATACAGACAAAAGTAAACGGCATCAAATTTCTCTTCCTCTACGGATCTCCATCCGTCTTCATCTCTTATCGAATAATACGTAAATAACGCATTTCGCCCAATTAACAATAACTTCTCTTCATTAATTTTTGTCATATTATCGAATTCATCAAAATCAAGACCATATACTTCTACTTCTTCTGCAATCATTTTATTCACAAGGTGATAACCTACAAACGTAAGTGCACCTATAATTAGCACGCGTTCCATACCACCAACCCTTTCTCCTTGAAACAAATAGCTCCTCATTTATGTATATGGGAGCTTCACAATTCTTCTTCATATTTTTTAAAGAAATCAGTCGTTTGCCTAACCATTTTATATTTCACATCTTGCAGATGGAATAAGACAGAAGTATCGCATTGGTTCAATTGCCTCATTTTCTCGTATTTACGTAGCAGCTGTTTTCTTCCTCTTTTTTCTTGTGTTGATACAAAAATTTTAACAGGTACACAAGACGGAAGAAGCGTAAATGATTTCTTATTTATTTTCGCTTCTAATTCTTCTTCTTTAGCATCATACGCTAAACTTAATTCCTTCAAGAGTCTCTTATAAAAAAATTTATGCTCTTTCTCAAACTCCACATATTCTGGTAAATCTAAACACGGATTTAACATAATGACAGAACGTATACATTCAGGGTATTTGTTCATCATTTCAAGTGCAACAAGTGCCCCCATACCATCTGCCATAATGTGCATTTTTGCATTTAATGTCTCTTTTCTCAGAACAACGTCATATAGACGTTTCGCTAGACGAACAGATTGGTCGTTTCCCCAATGTCTTCCGTATAAATTAGAAGAAAAGACCGTATAGCCTTCCTCAATAAGGCCATGTAAAAAATAAGATCTACCCGCATGCTGTGTCCATAAACTTGTACCATTCTCAATAAAGTAGTTGTAATCACCTAGAAGCATGACAGAAAATCCATTTGGCTTCTCCGGTAAATAAATGACACATGGTTCTTTTTCTAAGTAAAAAAAACGTTCCGTAATACTCATTTTTCCCCCGCCTTATTTTCTAAACGTATAAAAGTACTCTTTTATAATGTATGAACAGAATGCAAATTTGCGTTGAAAAATCTACAAATATTTTTCTATATTCTTTTTTCAATTGTGTTACAATAAGGACAGATTGAACGAATAGAGGTGTAAAATATGCGTTTCATTTGGGCATTAATTTGGTCGTTCTTGCTTGTACATATGATGAGCTACGTAATCGGCTCTATGACTGGCGGTACATACGATTTTAACCAAGCGTCTATTTTCTCAGTTGTTCTTGCAGTATTCGTACTAGCAATTGCAGCTGCAATTCCAAACGAGCCAGTAGAACAACACTAAAAAAAGAGTCCGGATTTTATCCGAACTCTTTTTTGTTTTACTTCACATGAACGACTAATTCGTTATTTTCTACATCAACAACTACGTGACTGTTATCAGTAATCGTTCCTGCAATTAATTCTCTCGCTAATTTCGTCTCAACTTGACGCTGTACATATCGTTTTAACGGACGAGCTCCGTACATCGGATCGAAGCCAACTTCGACAACAAACTCTTTCGCTGCGTCTGTTAATTGTACCGTAATATGACGGTCAGCTAAACGGCCTTGTAATTCTTTTACAATTTTATCAACAATACCTTTAATTTCATTCGTTGTAAGAGGTTTGAATAAAATAATTTCGTCGACACGATTTAAAAACTCTGGTCGGAAATGTCCTCTTAATTGCCCCATGACAAGTTCTCTTGATTCTTCTTTAATGGAGCCATCTTCTCCTAGTCCATCTAATAAATGAGCAGATCCAATATTTGAAGTCATAATAATAACCGTGTTTTTAAAGTCTACTGTACGTCCTTGCGAATCTGTAATGCGACCGTCATCTAACATTTGTAATAAAATGTTGAATACTTCTGGATGTGCTTTTTCGATTTCGTCTAATAAAATAACCGAATACGGTTTACGTCTTACCGCTTCTGTTAATTGACCGCCCTCTTCATATCCAACATATCCAGGAGGCGCACCAATTAAGCGTGACACAGCGTGTTTCTCCATATACTCAGACATATCAATACGAATCATTTGTTCTTCACTATCAAATAATGACTGCGCTAACGTTTTTGCAAGTTCTGTTTTACCAACACCAGTAGGTCCTAAGAAAATGAAGGAACCAATCGGACGGTTCGGGTCTTTAATACCTGCGCGTGCACGAAGAACTGCGTCTGATACTAAGCTTACTGCTTCTTCTTGTCCGATGACACGCTCTGATAAAATTTGCTCTAAACGTAGTAATTTCTCGCGTTCACCTTCAACGAGTTTTGCAACAGGAATACCAGTCCAACGTGAAACAATATCAGCAATCTCTTCTTCACTTACTTCCTCACGTAATAAACGATTTTCTTGTTTATTATTCGCGCCCATTTCTTCTGCTTCTTTTAACTCTTTTTCAATTGCAGGAATTTTTCCGTGGCGAAGTTCCGCTGCTCTATTTAAGTCGTAATTACCTTCTGCTTCTTCTAATTCACGGCGCAGACGCTCTAAATGTTCACGTAAGTCACGAACTTTGTGAATATCTTCTTTTTCTTTCTCCCATTTGGCTCTCATGCCACTTGCCACTTCTTTTAAATCCGATAATTCACGTTGCAATGTTTTTAGACGTTCTTGGCTACCAAAGTCTTTCTCTTTTCCAAGAGCTGCTTCTTCAATTTCCAGCTGCATAATGCGACGCGTTACTTCATCTAATTCTGTTGGCATAGAATCAATTTCTGTACGAATTGTTGCGCACGCTTCGTCAACAAGATCAATTGCTTTATCCGGTAAGAAACGATCCGAAATATATCGATCTGATAAAACTGATGCTGCTACAATCGCGCGGTCATGAATATTTACACCATGATAAATTTCAAAGCGCTCTTTTAAACCACGTAAAATGGAAATTGTATCTTCAACAGTTGGTTCTTCTGCTAATACTTGTTGGAAACGTCTTTCTAGCGCTGGATCTTTCTCAATATATTTACGATATTCATCTAACGTCGTCGCCCCGATACAATGCAGTTCACCACGCGCAAGCATCGGTTTTAACATATTTCCTGCATCCATTGCGCCTTCTGTTTTACCAGCGCCGACGATTGTATGAAGTTCATCAATGAATAATAAAATGCGTCCTTCACTCTTTTTAATTTCATTTAATACAGCTTGCAGTCGCTCTTCAAATTCACCACGGAATTTCGCTCCAGCTACAAGCGCACTCATATCTAATGCAAAGATTGTTCTATCTTTTAATCCTTCAGGTACATCCTTTTTCACAATACGCTGTGCTAACCCTTCAACAATTGCTGTTTTACCAACACCTGGTTCACCAATTAAAACTGGGTTGTTTTTCGTTTTACGTGAAAGAATGCGGATTACGCGGCGAATTTCACTATCGCGGCCGATAACAGGGTCAATTTTCCCCGCTCTTACTTCCGCAACTAAATCACGACCATATTTTTCTAACGCTTCATAAGTTGCTTCTGGATTTTGACTAGTCACTCTTTGATTCCCCCGAACTGTCATTAAAGACTGTAATAAGTTATCTTTCGTAATATGAAATCTTGTAAATAATTGGTTTATATCGCCTTTTTCTTCAGTAAAAGCAAGCAATACATGTTCAATTGAAATGTAGTCATCTTGCAATTTCTCTGCTTCTTTTCCTGCTCTTACAAGTAATTGTTGCAGAGCACCTGTTATATATAATTTACCTGCTTCTGCACCGCTCCCCGTTACGGAAGGCTTTTTCTTAATTAAATTTTCGGCGCCTTGTTTTAATGCTTCTATATCGACGTTCATTTTTTGAAAAATACGTACTGCTAACCCATCTTGCTCTTCTAATAATGTAAACAAGAGATGAACAGTATCTACTTCTTGATGGTGATGAGATACCGCTAAAGATTGGGCACTCATAATCGCCTCTTGTGTTTTTGTTGTCATTTGATTTAAGTCCATCTTTACAGTCCTCCAAATGTTTGACTTTCTTTGACCTTTGATTTGATTATACGCCAACTGACTTTTTTATACAATAATTTTGCTTATGTATTTTCAAACTTATTATTTGAAAAAGAAAAAAGGAGCATTCATGATACAACTGAAAAATATACGGTAAATGAAATTAAAATGTGTAACGACAAAAAAGCCGCAATAACGATTGCGGCTTCTGTTACGGTTTTCTTTTATACGTCCACTGACGGTTATGATTCGTGTTATCTGGAAACTTGTCACCAGCAGTTAGTTTCACCATTTGCGGATCTTTCACCATACTTCCCGTTTCACCAATTTCTACGTAAATGCCATCATTCGGCGCTTTTTGTCCCGAACGAAACCTGCGATTTTGTCCCATTTCCATTCTCCTTCCATGACGTCTTTGCCTCATTAGTATATCCATTTTAAAAGAAAGCTTTTCTGTCATGTTTAGGAAACAAGTACTACATTTCGTTCTTGTACATATACATGAATGACACAAGCTTAAAGCAGGGATTTCCTTCCTATTTGTCGAAAAAAAAGAAACCAACCTACTATAGGCCAGTTTCAAAGGAGAGTCAAACATATACGAGAAGATTACATGTTCATTATAAGCCTCATCATACGAGCAATGTAACCCTTTTCACAATTTGTCCATAATGAAAGAAACATTGTTTGAACTTTCTAAAAAGATGTTGACTTTTCTTAATTTCCAACGAGAAATAGTAGACACCGCAGCACTTTGCGACGTAAGATGGATATATAGTGAACTTTCCATCTTTGGTGGTCTCACCCAGTCTAACCTCTTATTTCTGCAGATTAAAAACGGAAATACAGATAAAAACAAAAAAATATTATAAGAGGTGAAATTATGAACAAACAACATTTAATCGCATTAGACTTAGACGGTACATTATTAACAGACAACAAAATAATTTCCACTCGAACGAAACATACAATTGCAAAAGCAAAGGAACAAGGACATATTGTTGTTATCTCAACAGGACGTCCATTCCGCGCTAGTTATGATTACTATAAAGAACTTGGCCTAAATACACCAATCGTAAACTTTAATGGCGCTTACGTACATCACCCTCTTGATTCAAAGTGGGGCACACATCACTCTCCTCTTGAGCTAGCAACAGCGCAAGAAATTGTCCGAGCTTGCTTTGATTTTGGCGTAAAAAACATATACGCTGAAGTAATGGACGATGTGTATGTGCGTGAAATTGATGAAGATAAAAAACATATTTTCGAATTCGGTTCTCCAAACATTTTTACAGGAGACTTATTAAATATTTTAAATGATCATCCAACTTGCTTATTAATTGACGCACATGACGAGCATTCCAGTGCAATTCGTCAACATTTAACTGATATGCACGCTGAAGTAATCGACCATAGAAAGTGGGGCGCACCTTGGCCGATTATTGAAATTGTAAAAAGCGGATTAAATAAAGCTGTTGGACTACAAAAAATTTCTAGTCATTATAACATTCCACAAGAGCGAATCATCGCTTTCGGTGATGAAGATAACGACTTTGAAATGATTGAATTTGCTGGTCACGGCATCGCAATGGGAAATGCCATCCCTGAATTAAAATCACTCGCAAACCATACGACGCTAACGAACGAAGAAGATGGTATTGCACTATATTTAGAAGAGGTTCTTGGGTTGTAATCTAAAAATTCCCTGCTTATAGTTTCTCGCCAAACGCTCATACTATCATTAGACGCACAAGTTAGCGCGTCGATTGTTTTCAGCTAAATAAAGGGGGTTTTTCGAATGGGTAAAAAGAACAAATCAAAACGTTTTATCCAACAAGGAGCCGATGCTGTTATGAAGCATGATGCAAGATTCCCGTACCGAGGTACATTAGCTGAGGCAGAAAAAGCGAGAAGTAACTCTTCTTTTGGAGGGGTCTAAATGGGGAACTTACTATTTCAACAAGCTAGAGATGCTGTTGCAAATGCCGTATCTTGTTCAAGCGGTGCCGAGCAACAAGATCTCGTATATAGAGCAAAAAACGCTTTGCACTCTGCATACGCAAACTCTTCAACAGCTGAAAAAGTTCAGCTACGTGAAATGCAAGAGCAGTTGCAAAACATTACGAATGCACATTAAAAAAGAGGACCAGCTTTGGTCCTCTTTAATCTTTTCGAAACAATCCGAATACCCCAACCGTTTGCAGTACGTTTGTAAATGCACCTGGGTCCACTTGTTTAATAACCCTCTCTAATTCGTACAGTTCGTAACGAGTAATAACAATCATTAACATTTCCTTATTTTCATTCGTATAAGCACCAGTTGCTGGTATAGTTGTAATCCCCCTCACTAAGCGTGAGTGAATCGCCTTTCGTACATCCGCCCCATTCTTCGTAACGATTAACGCCGTAATCTTCACATGACGCGTATGAATTGCATCGATGATTCGCGTTGACACATACAAAGTCACTAAAGTATATAATGCTTTTTCCCATCCATACACATAGCCGGCAGCGATAATGATCAGTGCATTAAAGAAGAAAAAATACGTACCGACAGGCTTGTCTTTAATCTTTGATAAAATCATGGCGATTATATCTAAACCACCTGTAGAAGCCCCCCACTTCAACGCAATCCCTACCCCGATTGCTGAAATAAGCCCACCAAAAATCGCATTTAATATGATATCGTTTGAAACTGCTCTAACTGGGATAATTTCTAAAAACATAGTCATAAAGATAACGCAAAGAAAACTAAAGAAAGTAAAGGCCTTTCCAACCTTTTTCCAGGCTAAAATAACGACTGGAATGTTAAACAAGCTAAATAATACCCCGGTTGATATGTGAATAGATAAAAAATCACCTAATATTTGTGATAGCAATTGAGACAATCCAGCAAAGCCACTTGCATACACTTTCGCTGGCGTTAAAAATAAATTCATTCCAATCGCATTTAACAAACCTGCGACCATTACAACGATTAACTTCTTTATAAGTTCGGTATAATTCAACTTCAAATCCATTTCCAATCCACCTTCATTATTCATGAGTACACTGCTATACATAGTCTTTACGAAAAAGGAAATGATAAACGTACAACGTTTAGAAATGGAGTTGATACATATGCCACATACGAGTGATAACGACAAAAAAGCACGCGATAATAATGCAAAACGCGCGCAAAAAAATGAGCAAGAACAAAAGAATATAGAACAAGGTAAGCGTGCCTATTCTAAAAAGACTGATCACCTTTGATTCCATCGTACACCGACAATATTGTTGGTGTACTTTTTTTACAGTTTACAGGGAAAAAACATTAAAAATTCACTTCATGTTCACTTCTATATTCTACAATAGCGATAACATATTCGGATGAGGTGTTAGCATGAGAGGGAAACACATTTTCATTATTACTGCACTACTAAGTATATTAATGCTATCTGCTTGTGGACAAAAAAACGACTCAGATACAGTCGCTACGGCAACAGACTCAACCATTACGAAGAGCGACTTCGAAAAACAGTTGAAAGATCGTTACGGAAAAGACATGCTGTACGAAATGATGGCGCAAGACGTTATCACGAAAAAATATAAAGTATCTGACGATGATGTAGATAAAGAATTACAAAAAGCGAAAAATCAATACGGAGACCAATTTAAAAACGTATTGAAAAACAATGGTTTAAAAGATGAAGCTGATTTCAAAAATCAAATTAAGTTCAAACTTGCTATGAATGAAGCGATTAAGAAAAGTATTACAGAAAAAGACGTGAAAGACCACTATAAACCTGAAATTAAAGCAAGCCATATTTTAGTAAGTGACGAAAATGAAGCGAAAGAAATAAAGAAAAAATTAGATGCTGGTGCTTCATTTGAAGAACTAGCAAAACAAGAATCGCAAGACCTACTATCAAAAGAGAAAGGCGGAGACCTTGGATACTTCAATTCAGGTAGAATGGCACCTGAATTTGAAACTGCTGCCTATAAACTAAAGGTCGGACAAATTAGCAATCCCGTTGCATCACCAAACGGTTATCATATTATTAAATTAACTGATAAAAAAGAATTAAAACCCTATGATGAAGTGAAAGACTCTATTCGCAAAAACTTAGAAGAAGAACGTATCTCTGACCCTATATTCGGCAAAAAACTATTGCAAAATGAATTAAAAAAAGCAAATATTAAAATAAATGATAGTGAGTTGGAAGATACATTTGCACTTGTATATGAGCCAGCGAACTAAAAGAAAGAGGTTGTCTCATAAGTCTCTTTCGAAGTAAAATCACATGAAATTGAAAAGGAAGAAACGTTATTAAATCAACGTTTCTTCCTTTCACTTTCTATTCGGTTTTGGCTAAAAAGCACCTTTTGGGACAGCCTCTTTTTCATGTTACTCTCTACTAATCTTTAATCTTGATTTTATTATATTAGAACTAGAATCATTTTCATTCCATGTATACTTGTACTTTCCGTCTGATGTACGATTTCCATTCGCATCATACGTTAACGATTCATTTAGGTCTTTCACATTTAGCCCCCTGTATAATTTCCTGTTTTATCATAATCATTTTTCCTATATGATAATCTTCGTGTTTTCACAACTAATTTTGTTGATTTATCAGTATAATTATATGCACGATTAATACCTTTACCTACTCTATCAGTAACGTTTTCAGCTCTTTTTTGAAACTTTTGTAGTGCCAATTAATATGATCTAATTCTATCTCTATTTCTATCAGATCATCTATTAATCTTTCTTTATCATTTTTATCACTAAGCATATCCTCAATTAACCCCTCTAACTTTTGACAACCCTCATAAATATCATACATATCCGCGACCAATTCACCATGTTTTTTCTGGGGTGATATTTTAGAAAAAAGTACTATTAATTCTTCTATTTCTATTTCTTTCAATTTAACCCCTACCTTCTTTACTTATTTTTCAATCGTTTTTTTAACCTCGCAACTTCATTCTCCCATGCTCTTATTTCTTTTTCCCAATGTGGTCTCGATTGAGCACGAGGATTTCTCGCTATTTTTTCTTTATGTTGTCTTATCTGTTTCTCTAATCCCTCTATCCTTTTTCGAATTTGTTTATTGTTTTGTGCCTGTAAATAGTATTCTTTTGCCTTTTTCCCAAGCCAGGATCCAGCCTTATAAGTTATTCCGGCTAATATTACTGCTCCAGTAACTAATAATGCAATTTGTCCAATCCCTGGTATGAAATATAAACCAATTGCTGCATATCCATCAGGATCAATTTTCATAACTGGGTTATTATCCGCATACGTATATCCATTCTGAGTAACAGGATCATCTTCCTTACCTGGATCTGGATCCACCGATAAGAACACACCATGATCTGGATTATAGTATCTCGCGATCAAGTAATACATACCAATCTCTTTATCATACATGTATCCCGCATATCCGAATGGGTTGTCTGCTGCGATACCTTTTGCGTCACTCTTTAATACGTTGCTACAACTTCTTTATCCTGGTTTGTCATCGCAACGACATCACCACGAGGATTGTAGTGATAGTATAATATTTGTCCTTGCGATTTCATAGCCAAACGTAAACCATTTACGGAATACACATATTGACGAAGAACATTTCCACTACTATCCGTCTCATATAACAGATTAATGCTATCGCCATCATAGAAATAGCGTGTTACTTGACCATTCACACTCTTTTCAATACGACGATTATCTTCATCGTATTTATACGTTGCGAATGCATTGCTCTCACCTTGTTTTGTGATAGCTACAATTTGATCGTTTTCATTCCACGTATACTTGTACTTTCCATCTGATGTACGATTACCATTCGCATCATACGTTAACGATTCATTCCCGAATTTTACAAGTTGATTGCCTTCATTAAACGTTGCCGCTATAGACTTTGTTTCTTTTCCATTCTCTACAACTTTCACACTTGTACGGTTTCCAAATCCATCATATGTGTAAGATTTACTTGTTCCGTTTGGTAATGCTTCATTTAATAATTGGTTAATCGGGTCATATACAAAGTTTATCTCTGTTACTTTCCCGCCCGCACCTTCATGTTTAATCTTCGTACGGTTGCCTGCTTGGTCATATTCATATCGTTCAGAAAGTAGAATACTATTTGACGTACCTACTACTAAATCTTTAATTTTGTTCGCGTGGTCATAGTTAAAGGTAGAACCTGCACCATTTCCCGCTGTATACGTACGAACATTCCCTTGATCGTCATAGTCAAAGCGATACGTTTGAGAACCGTCTGTTACACGAATGTTTTGATCTAGCGTGTTGTAGTCATACGATACTTTATTTGTGTATCCGCCTTGCGTTACTGTTTGTTCTTTTAGTTTTTCTGTCTTGCTGTTTGCTTTGTCATGATATGCCCAGTCAATTTTTCCGCCTCGGCTATCTGTTGCGCTTGTAACGCGGTCAGCCTTGTCGTATGTTTTCGTTCTACGCCATTTGTGTTTATGTTCAATTTAAGTATGAACTAGGAAATTAAAATATTGTAGGAAAAAAGTTTAAATTATATAAAATCCTTTTCATACAAACTTAACCTCGCATATTATCTAGTTGACATTTATAATATGCGAGGTTACATAACCAGAGTTCATTTATCCACAACAGATTATAACCCTCTCAAACTCCATATAAAAAAAATAAGCGTCAAAATCCCTTAATTTTAATAAGTTTGACGCTTACCCTCAATTATAATTTATTTATCTACAAACAATATATCTTACTCTCTCAAAACCTATATAACCCTAAAAATCTTTTATATTTTCTTTATAAATTATGAGCACCTCAAAATTAACCAAGGATACCACAATATCTCTTCCGCCTCTATCTTTTGATTATCAATTAAATGAATAACATATTGTGCATCCTCATAATTAGCGATAAGTGATAATTCATTTAAATTCTTACCATACTTTCTAAAATCCGTCTGTAAATTATTATGAATAAACGAATAAAAATTATTGTTACTATAGCCACATATATCAAAACCTAACATTTCATCGTTATTGATACAGAATGGCAATGCATCTTCCATAAAATGATATATAGAACAATCAAAATCATTCTCTTCTCGCTCATTCAATAAAAAATCCGCCCGATACTCTTCTGAAAGATTTAAACTAACAATTTCCAAATCCTCTATACCCTTTAAATAGTTTTTCTTAAAAAATCTAGCATCCTCTAAATCCCTAAAAACATTGGGCCAGGAGAACCTTTTTTCCTCTATCAATGTATCTAAAAAACATCGCGCCTGTTCATGCTCCTCTTTACTGATCCTTAATCTTGAGTTTATTAGTTTAGTAATCGATTCATTTTCATTTGTATTGGCCCAAGGGAAAAACCAATAATCAGGAAATGTTGGCCGTACGCTATTACTTATTGTTAAAATAATCGAGGACAGCCCCTCAATTATGCAAGTTTGATAAATAAGCTCTTTTTCATATGAAATTATCATAAATCCACCGTTATAATATTTCATGCCCATCCCTCCTTCCTGTTATGAATACAAGTATTCTTCAATAACTATATTCATTTTAATACCCTCTTGGATATTCCTTTTTAAATGGTTTTCTCACTTTTTCTTTCGGATACTTCTTCTTAGTTATAGGGTTTCTATTGTATTGATTTTTAGTTTTAACATTTGGTCGTGGAACATCACCATGCGGTTTTCCTTCTCCACGAAATTGTTTCCTCAACACTCCTCCTTGTCCATAAGTTGCGTATTCAGTCACTTTTCCATTTTTAGTTTTATATCTTGTATGTGGACTTCCCTTTGCCTTCGGGTCTGGTCCAGATGGTTTACTACGGGCCTGCATGACTCTGATTTTTGCACCAATACGCCAAGCCGCATATGCACCACCAACCGCTATAGTTGCTAATAATGCCGCTTGTCCCAAACCTGGTACGAAATATATGCCTGCAGCCATTGCCCAATGCCCATCTGGGTCAATGTTCATTACCGGGTTATTATCCGCATACGTATACCCATTCATTGTAACCGGATCATCACTATCACCTGGATCAGGATCCACCGATAAGAACACACCATGCTCTGGATTATAATAACGCGCAATCAGATAATACATCCCAATTTCTTTATCATACATGTATCCCGCATATCCAAATGGATTGTCTGCTGCAACACCTTTTACGTCGCTCTTTAATACGTTACCCCATGAATCATATTCATATGTTGCTACAACTTCTTTATCCTGGTTTGTCATCGCAACGACATCACCACGAGGATTGTAGTGATAGTATAATGTTTGTCCTTGCGATTTCATAGCCAAACGTAAACCATTTACGGAATACACATATTGACGAATAACATTTCCACTACCATCCGTCTCGTACAACGGATTAATGCTATCTCCATCATAGAAATAACGTGTTACTTGACCATTTACACTCTTTTCAATGCGACGATTATTTTCATCATATTTATAAGTTGCGAATGCATTACTGTCACCTTGTTTTGTGATCGCTACAATTTGATCGTCTTCATTCCATGTATACTTATACTTTCCATCCGATGTACGATTGCCATTCGCATCATATGTTAATGATTCGTTTCCGAATTTGACAAGCTGATTCCCATCATTGAATGTTGCTGCTATAGATTTTGTTTCTTTTCCATTCTCTACAACTTTCACACTTGTACGGTTTCCAAATCCATCATATGTGTATGATTTAGTTGTTCCGTTTGGTAATGTTTCATTTAATAATTGGTTAATTGGGTCATAAACAAAGTTTGTTTCTGTTACTTTTCCGCCTGCATCTTCATGTTTAATCTTCGTACGGTTACCCGCTTGGTCATATTCATATCGTTCAGAAAGTAGAATACTGTTTGATGTACCTACTACTAAATCTTTAATTTTGTTCGCATGGTCATAGTTAAATGTAGAACCTGAACCATTACCAGCTGTATACGTACGAACATTTCCTTGATCGTCATAATCAAATCGGTACGTTTGAGAACCGTCTGTCACACGAATGTTTTGATCTAACGTGTTGTAGTCATATGATACTTTATTTGTGTATCCGCCTTGCGTTACTGTCTGTTCTTTTAGTTTTTCTGTTTTACTGTTTGCTTTGTCGTGATATGCCCAGTCAATTTTTCCGCCTCGGCTATCTGTTGCACTTGTGACACGGTCAGCCTTATCGTATGTTTTTGTGCGTTCTACACCGTTGACATGGTCTGTTACTTTCGTAACTTGTCCATTTTGATCACGTTCAAATGTAAATGAATCTTTTCCATTTCGCTTTTCACCAATGACGCGATCTGCTGTATCATATACAGACTCTAAAATAGAACCGTTTGGCATTTTCGTTTTAATCTTGTTTGCATTTTCATCGTACGTGTTTTCAATACGACGGTTCAACGCATCAATATACACTGTATTTTTATTATCTACATCATATTCATATTTGTGTGTTTGCGTTTTTCCGCCAAACATGACAGATTTCTCTGTTGTATTTCCATTATGATCATAACGATAATTTACAGAAGTACCATTTTTCAAAGTAACCTTCGTTAATAGATTATCTTTGTTGTAATCATATAGTTTTGTATTTCCTTTTTCATCTGTTTCGCTCTTTTTATTCCCTGATGCATCGTATGTGAATGTATTCTTTTGCCCTTCTTCATCATACGTCGCAACAACATTGCCATCGTTGTCGTACTCGTTTTTAATAAGAGCGTTCCCTTCTAGTAAACGAATGTTATCAAACCAAACTTTCCCTTTGTTATTATTTCTAAAGAGAAGATAGATTTCCATACGTTTAATTGGTTTTGTTGCTGGAATCACAACTGCACTACGATTCCAATCATTTGTCCCACTTGGGAATTTCGTTTGGTAATTAGCCCCACTACCATCTTGATAATACACATCTGCCCAAATCGCATAGTCTCGAGAAAGTTTATCTGGCGCATCATTCTCTACATTTTCAGATTTAGACATCCCTGTTAGTGTAATTGGCTCTGCTTTTTTCTGATTTATAGTTACATGCTTGCCATACCCTACATTTGAACCACCATATTGGCTGCGCTCTAATACAATAGATGAATGTCCTGTAAAGCTCTCTTGCTGAGAAACATCTTTTGGATCACAGCTTGTTCCATCTCCTCGAACCCATCCTGGAATACAACCTTTTTCCGTCATATTCTCTAAACTACTATTTTCAATCGGATTAAAGCTAGAAGAAACCTCACCTTTTTCCAGTTGAATCTTATCAAACCAGACTGAACCACTCGTAGCAGAACCGCCATTTTCTACTTGTAAATAGATTTTTACTTTTCTCGTTTGTTCTGTTGTTTTAAAAGTAACTTGACGATTAACCCAGTCCCTCCTTCCTTGAACTTTATTGTGACGAGTATCATGCCATCCACCATCTACACCAGCACCGTTTTCATTTAATAACTGTACATTGAAGAAACCAGCACCATTGGCTAAATCCGTTTTTATCATACCACTTAACGTATACGTTGTATTTGGTTCTAACGTTACTTCTTGAATTGCAGCAATATAGCCCCAATCATTATTCGTTGCTTTTGTTGAAATTTTGAGTGATGATTCTCCGCCCAGACCACCTGGTGCCGGTGTTGCATCTTTTATAATAGATCCAGAATTATTCGCATTTACTGGTACCCATTTTTCCGTATCATTCATTTCAAAGCTTGGATTTTGAATCAGGTTTTCTCCTGTTCCTAGCTCTCTAGTTGTTGCAATTGGATTTCCAAACTGATCATACTGCATGAAAGATGATGTATTTGCAGCTTGATTAGTTTCAGACACTTCTGTATTCGCTGCTTTATAAGCAACTGTTGTTTCACGATTCTCATTATCTGTCGCTTTTATAAGCCCGTTGTCTTTATTGTACTCAAACTTTTCTGTTCCCATTTCATCCGTAACAGAAGTTACATTCCCATTACCATCATAGGTCGCTGTTTCTGTTTGATTTTTAGGCGTTGTTGTTTTTACTAAATTATTTGCATTGTATTCATAAGATGTCGTTAAATTCAGACGTCCCACATCTTCAACTGTTTTCACTGGATTTCCAGCATCGTTATACGTATAAACAGTTTTACGACCTTTAGGGTTCGTTAACGTAACTTCTTTCGTATCTGTATTATATGCTAATGTCGTAGCTTTTCCTAATGGGTCCGTTACTTTTACTAATCTATTATTCTCGTATGCATATGATGTTTTATATGGTTTTGCATCTGTATGTTGCGGATCATAAATAGATGTTAGTAAACCATTATCATATCCGTATTTATATACTTTTCCTTCTGCTGTTGTAGAAGAAACAAGTAAATCTCCATCATATTTAAATGTAATCGTTTTGCTATCTGGGCCGATTACTCTTGCTGCTTTTTTATTATTCCCATCATATTGTACGACTAACTCTTTACCAGAAGCGTTCTTTACTTTTGATAAACGTGATTCCCCATCATACTCATATGTCGTCGTATTTCCGTATTTATCTTTTGTATACTGGATACGACCTTGTGCATCTCCAGATTTATAGAAAGTAACCGTTTGGTCTTTATCTTTTATTTCATATCCGCCTGATACTTGTTTAATTTCTAAATATATACCAGTAGGAGCTTGATACGTATTATCTCCCGTTCTAGTAAAAGTAATATTTGCGCCATCGGCAGAAATTAATAGTAAGTTTCCATTTCCTTCAGCCAAAATTCTTTCTTCTAATCCACTAGACCAACCTGTACCAAATAGACCTACTTTTTTACTTTGGCTATTATACGTTCTTTCTACTGATACGTCCGGTCCGCGCCCAGATAACGTAATATCTTTCTCACTCATGATAAAGTTACCATTTGTAGCATTTACTTTACCATTTAGTACTGGAACTGATGCCCAGTAATCAAACATCCCTATAAACCCAAAGTCTTGAGCAAATTTAGGCACAAATTCATGAGAAATTTCACTTTCGGCATGCCCTACTTTACTATACGCCGTTACACGGAACCAATAATTTTTAAAGCCAGCATAAATTCCGCCAGAATTCTTATACACAGGTGATGGATCAACTGCTAATTCTGTACCTTTTTTATCGTGATGAAGTAAATATTGGCCTTTCGCTATTTCATCTTTCGTTGGCCAAATTTTCTCGTTTTGCGTTGTCCAATTCGTCTTATCTCCTACGTCGAAAGCCTCATAATCTTTCCCGTTATATACCCAAACTTTATAACCGGATGCTGCCGGGACTGCATCCCACTTTAATGTGACATATCCCGTTTCCTTATCTGTCGCATTAATATAAGCTGAACCATCTGGCTTTTTCACTTGCTCTAACGGAATAAATGGAACGACTCCATCCGAAAGCGGACTTTCACCAAATGGATACTCTGCTACAATACGAAACCAGTAGCTACTTCTTCCACTATAATCTCCGTACGGACCGCCTGCTTGATAAGCATTTTTATATATTTGTCCTGGGTTAGTAGGTGCTTCTGCCCCTTTTCCGTCATCATGTATCCAGTATCGTCCTTGTGCAATCTCTTCTGGCGTCGGGAATATTTTTTTGTCTTTCGTCGTCCAGCTTGTCACATTCCCAACTGAAATATATTCATAGTCATATCCGTTAAAAATAGCTACTTTATACTCGGTTGCCCCTGGGACCGGATCCCATTGTAGATTGAAGTGACCTGAACCACTCCCGCTCCCATTTGAGTAAGCTTGTACTCTCGGTGTATTTGGTTTTGCGTAAGAATATTTTACTTCTAAGTACGGTGCATTAGCTCCGTTTTCAGCTGCAATGAATTTCTTCCAATGACTTTGCCCATTTCCGTTTGCATGTAGCTTAAAGCCGTTATTTTGCTTTGTGCCTTCCACCCATGCTTTTACTGTATTCGTTACATTAAACTGCGCCCATTTTCCGCGTCCGACATCAGTTTGTGCAATGTTATTAGAACCTGGCTTATTATTCCAGTTCACTCCACCAACATTCCACCCACCTGTTACTTCATCTAACCAAACACCATTCGGTTGATTTCCATAGTAATGCCAAACAGCATAGGCATGGAATGTTGCACCTTCAATCTTTGCACCTTTTAAATTTGAAACATTCGGTTTAATAAATGCAAAGTTTGTTCCAGATGAGCCATCATAATACCCAACTTTTAACGTGTAAGCATTCTGACCTGAATCCCACAGTTTTCCTCCAGAATAATTGACAGTTGGATAGGCACTTGCAGTGTATGCATTTTCAAAGTTCCCTAGTTCAACAGAAGGATCTACATATACCGGATATTTTCGCTCTGGTGCTTGTAACCACTGCGGGTCTGCAGTAACAGTTAATGTATATGTTTTTTCATCTTTCTTCTCAATATTGTAGCGAACTGCATCTGACGTTACAGCCTCACCTGATTGTTGATCCACATTTGAATCATTCATATACGGTTTCGGTAATGTGAATACTTTTTCTTTTTTCTCATTTTGGAAGTCGATTGAACCATCTTCCTGTAAGCTCGGTGTTAAATCTGTTTCTAATGCAAATGTAAAAATGTGATGTCCTGTATATTCACGTAAGACAAAATCTTCTTTTACATTTTCGTTAAACGTCGTACTCTTTAAATCAATATTTGGGAAGATCCCTTTATACCATACTGTATTATTTTCATGTGTCGCAGTGACCGGTGATGGCTTCACTTCACCTTTTTCACCATTTGCACTCATTAATTTGTACTGAATCGTATGATCTTTTACTTTAAATTGAACGTACTTTCCATCTTGTGTTGTTTTCTCGAACTCTGGTTCTAATGTTGTATTTTCCGTTACAATCTTTGCGTTAGGTGCTTCTACTAATTTCGGTGAAACCTCTTCTAACTTTCCATTCTTTTCAATATGAATCGGTTCCGTATATACCTTTTTCGTATACGTACCATCATTATTATCGAAAACTTTCTCTGTTTCCGTTCTTTCTTCTACAATCTCAGTCGGACTCGCCTGTGCTTTAGTCTTATCCTTCTTTAATTGATCTGGATGTGGATCTGGTAATTCCTTTTCTTCTTTCTTTTCCACTTCCGGACTTTGTTCTGAATTTGGAGATGGTGTAAACGGTGGTGCCGTTTCCGCCAATCCATTGAGTGGTATGGAGGTAACAATTAATGCAACTATGATAAGTTGGATTAAATACCTATACCACTTTTTCTTAACTTGCTTCTCTTCCATACATTCACCCCTAATTCGCATCGGTTTTATTCTTACAATTAACAATTTAAAGAATTTTCCGAGGGGCTTCAACATAAAAACGACAATATTGTGATATTTTTTCTAAAAATGTATATTTTCCGACAATTTACCATTTTATATTCCTTTTTCCTTATAAATACAGTAAAATATTTGTAGATTAAACGTTTTATTACACCTTATTTACTTTTTATCTACTTTATAATAAAAAAGAACTATCCCTTCTCTTAAAAATTCAGAGAAAGAATAGTTCTTTTTTCATTTCCTTTATTTCTTAAAGTACGTCCAACCTTCTTCTTGGTAAACCTTTTCTTCTTTCATCAACTTACCAAGTGCACGTTTAAATGCAGCTTTACTCATATTGAAACGTTCTTTAATGTCTTCTGGGTAGCTCTTATCCCAAAACGGCATTGCTCCGCCTCGTTCTTCCATATATGCATAAATCACTGTAGCATCATCTTCCATTCCTTCTTCTTTACGAGGAAGAAGTGAAATGTTAATTGTGCCGTCATCTTTTACATCAATAATACGTCCTGTTACGCGCTGACCGATGCGAACTTGTTCTTTTCTTTCTGTATGATGTAAAAATGCACGGAAATGCTCATCTGTTAATACGAACGAACCAACTTGAAGTGAACGATACACACGTCCGTTTACGTTTTTATTACGCATAGATGGTGTCGCATCTACAACGATTTCTTGCATATCACTATCTCTTGCCGGAAGAGCAATTAAACGATCACGATTCGTTAATTTTAACGTACAATATAATTCATCTCCAACTTCAGGCCATACTGGCATATAAATTGGGAATTCATCAGCTGGAATTAGTATATCTTTTGATACACCAATATCAACAAACACACCTAAACTAGGAATAACTTCTACAACCTTTACCCAGTTCCAATCATATGTTGTAATAATTGGCTCCTTCATTGTTGCCGAAATACGATTTTGGTGGTCAAGGTATAAGAATACATCAATCGTATCGCCTTCTTCAATTTCTCCAGCTACTTCATTTTTATGTAGGAAAATTTCTTCTTCTTCATTTCCAACCATATATCCAATTTCCGTTTCGCGTAAAACAGTTACCTGTTCAATCGATCCTATTTGTAAATACATATTTTTTTAATTCCCTTCTATATATATAAAATGAACTTTTTAACTTTTTATATTTTTATCATTCCAAACAAAAGTTAATTATAACACGATTTTCTCTTTATTTGTCCAACTGCCCAAAATTCACTATAATAAAATGAGGTTACATCATTATAAGTATGAAAACACTTAAGTCTAAGCTCGTTTTCAGCTATACTTTAGTATGTACAGTACATAAAAAGAGTAGAAATTTATTTGGAGGTGCTAACTATGGCAAAAGATAGTTCTTTTGACATCGTTTCGAAAGTAGAATTACCTGAAGTAACAAACGCAATTAACACTGCATTAAAAGAAATCCAAAACCGATATGACTTTAAAGGAAGTAAAAGTGATATTAAACTTGAAAAAGAAGTACTTGTTTTAACTTCTGACGACGAGTTCAAATTAGAGCAAGTAAAAGACGTTCTTATTTCTAAACTCGTAAAACGTAACGTTCCAATTAAGAACTTAGATTACGGAAAAGTTGAAGCGGCAGCTGGTAACACTGTTCGCCAACGTGCAACACTTCAACAAGGTATCGATAAAGATAACGCGAAAAAAATTAACAACATCATTAAAGAAATGAAATTAAAAGTAAAAACACAAGTACAAGATGATCAAGTACGTGTTACAGCGAAAAGCCGTGATGACTTACAAGCAGTTATCGCAGCAGTTCGTAGCGCTGATTTACCAATTGACGTACAATTTATTAACTACCGCTAAAAAGAAAAACATCCTCTATGTAGAGGATGTTTTTCTTTTTAGCTTGTAAAAGTCTAAGCTTACGGGCAATCGGATAAATTTTATGCATAAATGAAGAAGAACCTTTTAAAAATCGAAACAAAAACCTCCCTCCCCAATCAAATGTAACAAATTATGAGTATAAGAATATTTTCCACCCTTTCCTGTAATGTAAAATTGGTAAGGAATTTATTTTATGAAAAATGTTAATTAAAAAGAGTTAGAAGTGGTTATTTGAAGAAATTAATACTATGTTTTTTATTAACTACATTCTGTCTATATATTGCAGGGTGTTCTAATAATATAACTACACCTGGGGATACATCTAAAACTTCAACACCTGCGAATTGTAAATACATCAACAAAGCTTGGTATAAGAAACCTACGAACTGTAATAATCGATGATATAAGTCATAAAAAAGACACCATATGGTGCTTTTTTTATAGAGAATAATAAGATGTTCATCAGAAATTATGAGTGATTTTTTTATTTTGTTGTTCAAAATATTTTTCTTTAACTATTTTTATCAGATCTTCTTTTTCTGTTAATTCAAAGATAAATAATGCTTTTTTCATATTATCAGCTACATCTTCTTCATTACATTGTTTCAGCTTTAGCATGTTCCAAGCTTTCCCATAGTATAATTCGCCTAATAAATATAAAGTATTTAGATTAATAGCTAATTTAATACCCATATCATTGTATTTTATTGCCTCTTCATGTTGATTTGCATGACCTAACATTTTCCCTAAATTAAAAATGATTTTTAATTTAACCTCTTTATCTCTAGGGAAATCTAACTTATTAAAATTAGTTAAACATCTTCTTAATATAGTAATACTCTTTTCATATTCTTTATTTGCCCAATGAAATATAGCCATCGACTGCATAATATCTATTTCTCTTTCCGATAAAAAATCACCATTCGTTACAGTTAGTTTTAGTGCATTATTTAAAAGATTTAAAGCAGTTTTTATTGATTTATTCACATAAAATATAGCAATCGCTTCATGCCATATTAGAAATTGTTTATCTTCTTTTAACTGGAAATTATTTTCGGTTTTCTCTTGTTTCACTATTTCATAAAGTTCATTATATTGTTTTTGTTTTGTACAATCTCTCATTACACATTTTACATTTTCTACATATTTTAGTTTTTTGTTTTGAGTTAGTGCGAAAATATGATTTGGATCAATACCAAGTCTTTCAGATAATTGATATAACAATACGCTAGATGGATAAATCATACCTTTTTCTATTTTGCTAATTTGACTTTGCGAACATATTCCATGACACAATTCAGATTGTGATATATTCTTTTTCATTCTAAGTTCTTTAATGGTAATACCCAAATCGTAAAATTCCATTTTTCCTCCTCAAATATAGCCCTCAATGAGTAACAAAATACTTTTCACCCTTTAATGTAATGTAAAATTAGTATATTTTCAATTATTGTTGCTTCTATCGATTTTTTTACTTCTTTGCTCAATTGCATTTCGAGGTGAGAGTCTTACTTCAAAGAAAAACAGACTAGAGAGAAAGTTTTCTCCTTAGCCTGTCCCACCAAACAAATTCCCCATCGTCACTGTTATCCCCAAAATACAGAATTACGAATACGATAAGAAGACTTAAACATCTCACCTCATCACGCACTTTTAATTGAACATAAAAGAGAATCTCCCCTTATTTCCGCCTCTTTTTAACCACAATTAAAAAAGCAATAAACAATACGTTCACACCGACGATTAAAGAAATAAATAGCCAATTCACACCTGTTTCCCCGTTAACTTTATACACATTCGATTCCTCACGCTTTAAAACGAGATAAAATTTTCCGTTTTCTTCTCTTATAATTTCATCTTCTAACAATCCCCTTAGCTCTTGTTTTTCACCAATCGCACTTGCAGGTAAAGCAACTTTTTGTGTTTCTTTCGTATTATTAATCGCTACTACTGTCACTTCATCTTTATACTTTCTCTTTAGTACACTCATTCCATCTTTATCGTATAGAAGCTCAAACGTACCGCGGCGTAAAGATGGCCTCGCTTGTCTAAGCTCACCGAGTTTCGTTATATGTTGCATAAACTTTTCATCTGATTTGAAGTCCATTAATCGTCTATTATCTGGCGTACCTCCTCCATCCAATGCAATTTCAGTTCCGTAATAAAAATTCGGAATACCTGGTGTTGTTAATAAATATGTAAGAGCTAGTTTCAAACGAGATGGTGGATAATTCATATTCTCTTTTGCAATACGAGCAAATCTTTTTGTATCTTGATTATCTAAAAATGTAGCGGCTGCTCCGTCTTTTTTACTTACATCATATAAAGGTTTCACCGATACGTCCGCTTTGGAAAACGCATCTACTATTTTTTCGTTGTATTCACTATCTTCTTTTGTCATAACTCGAAAATCTTTCTTTATCACTTGCATATCTTTTTGCACATCATCCCAAAAAGCAGGTGATTTTTTTTCACTATGTATTACATAACTTGCATCTAAATCAACTTCTTTGAGCCACCATTTCATCGAGTCGATTACTTGCTGTTCGTTTTCACCAAGTGGAAATTGAAATACAACTTTCATTCCTTTTGCATGAGCTTCTTGCAAAAGTTCTTTCACATCATTTTCTGTTCCGAAATGTTCATTTACCTTCTGAAAATTGCGCACGTCTAACCCATCGTATTTTACACTTTCAAAAAGCGGCGAAAGCATAACAGTAGTAAATCCCATTTTTTTTATGTAATCCAGTCTTTTTATAATACCTCTTATATCTCCGCCCTGATATCCTTCTAAATTGCCAACTTCTAACTGTTTGTCATTTTTCGGTTCCCCATTATTAAAACGATCAATCATAATGGAATATATAACTTCGTCTCGCCACTCTCTTTTTTCGTCTGCAAATGTATGTATTGGTACAAACAAAACGACAGCTAAACAAAAACAAATGAATAGTTTCCTAGTATGTATTTTCCCCACACGCATCCCCCATGTATTTTAATTGTAAGAATATTATACCAATTATCCAAACGAATCGCATACGTTGATTTCATTCTTATCAAATTAATACATGTTAGGTTTTCTAACATTACACATAAATTTTTCTGAATTTTTAGTTGATTTTTCTTTTTATTTCGAATATGATATGAAACATAACAAATTGATGTTATTTTTCCTAACATTATAGGAGGAGAGAGAATGAATACAGGAGATACGGTTTTTATGTTTGTAGCGACAGTAATGGTCATGTTAATGACACCAGGATTAGCACTTTTTTATGGAGGTATGGTTCGCAGTAAAAACGTACTCAGTACGACAATGCATAGTTATAGCGCAATGGCTATCGTTTCGATTCAATGGATTGTAATTGGTTATTCTTTATCATTCGGACCAGATTGGCACGGACTTATCGGCACATTCGATTGGTTCGGTTTAAACGGAGTTAGCTACGCACCAAATCCAGACTACTCATCTACTATTCCTCACAATTTATTTATGATGTTTCAACTCATGTTTGCTATTTTAACTCCCGCTCTAATTTCAGGAGCATTTGCCGAAAGAATGCGATTTTCAGCTTTCCTTATTTTCATCCTTCTGTGGACAACAATCGTTTACAATCCTGTCGCTCATTGGGTATGGGGCGTTGGTGGATGGCTAAGAGAACTTGGCACATTAGACTTCGCTGGCGGTAATGTCGTTCATATTACATCTGGCGTGGCTGGCCTCGTATTAGCTATTTTCCTTGGAAAACGCAAAAACATAAACGGTTCGTCTCCTCATCATTTACCATTTACGATGTTAGGCGCTGGTTTACTGTGGTTCGGCTGGTTCGGTTTTAACGTCGGAAGCGCATTATCTTTAAACGACGTAGCTTTAACTGCATTTATTAATACAAATATAGCCGCCGCTGCCTCCGCATTAACTTGGATGCTTTCAGAGTGGTTCTTCCAATCAAAACCGACCGCGATGGGAGCTGCTTGCGGCGTTGTTTCCGGTCTAGTCGCTATTACACCAGCTTGCGGGTTCGTTACACCTTTCTCAGCTCTTCTTATCGGAGCAATTGGCGGCGTATTATGCTTCGGAGCGGTCTTTTTCTTAAAAACAAAATTCGGATACGACGATACACTCGATGCATTTGGATGTCACGGCATCGGCGGAACTTGGGGCGGCATTGCGACAGGACTATTTGCAACTACCACCGTAAACAGTGATGGCGCTAACGGATTATTTTACGGGAACGCCGCGCTGCTGTTGAAACAACTTGTAGCAATCGGCGCAACATATGCGTTCACAATTATAATGACGTACGCGATTATTAAAGCAATTAACTTCTTCCTCCCTGTCCGGGTAGATGAGCACGAGGAACATATGGGACTTGATATTTCAATGCACGGGGAGAAAGCTTATGAATATACTGAGCGAGTGAACTAAAAAAGAGATGCAATCTATTGATAGTAGATTGCATCTCTTTTTATTAGACTTGCCGGCACCATACCCTGAGCGGTATTAATATAAATATATCAGCGATTCTTCGGATATATCGACGATTTTTCAAATATATCAGCGATTATTTCAATATATCGACGTTTCGACACGATATATCGATTTACCAACAAATTCCGACATAATGAAACTGAAGAATACCCGCGTGTAACTTTACATAAACAAAAAAAGACGACCGTTTCATAACAGTCGTCTTTTCCAATTTATTTCGGAGCATTTCCTACATATTGCGTAATATCAACGTTTAATGCTTGCGCTAAACGCATACCGTACTCTTGATCTGCACGGAAGAAGTTACATACAGCTAGTAATTTCGTACGTTCATTTACGTCTTTTAAGTCATTTGTTAAGTTTGCAATTAAGTTGTCTTGCTCTTCTTTAGAGAATGAACGGTAACGCTCACCCGCTTGTTTGAAATCATTTGGTTTGTCAATTTTCTCACGAGATACATAGCCTTCTACTTTCATAGTTGAATCGCGGTAAGCTGGGTCTTCAACTGGATTTTCAGCATGACGGCTCGGTTCATAGTTAATTGTAGATGGGTTTTGATTGATTTGCATCGCACCATCACGTTGTTGATTATGAACAGCTGCGTATGGACAGTTTACAGGAATTTGTAAGTAGTTTGCACCAAGGCGGTAACGCTGTGTATCTGGATAAGAGAATAAACGACCTTGTAATAATTTATCTTCAGATGGTTCAATACCATTTACAGTTGCACTTGGAGAGAACGCTACTTGTTCTACTTCCGCGAAGAAGTTTTTCGGGTTACGATTTAACGTCATTGTCCCTACTTCCATTAATGGGAAACGATCTTCTGGCCATACTTTCGTTGGGTCTAACGGATCGAAATCTAAAGAATCCGTTTCATCTAGTTGCATCACTTGTACGTGTAAATCCCACTTCGGATAATTTCCTTTTTCGATTGCATCGAATAAGTCACGAGTTGCATGGTTGAAGTCTTTTCCTTGTACTTCTTGCACTTCTTTTGCACTTAAGTTACGTACACCTTGCTGTGGCTTCCAATGATATTTAATGTAGACGATTTTACCTTCTGCATTAATCCATTTGAATGAATGTACACCGAAACCTTCCATTTCACGATAACTTGCTGGTGTACCGTAATCAGAAAATACCCATGTCATCATATGTGTAGATTCTGGACTTAACGTCATGAAATCCCAGTAACGATCTGGTGTTTGAATATTTGTATCAGGTGCAGGTTTTAAAGAATGCACCATATCAGGGAATTTAATCGCATCACGAATGAAGAAGACTGGTAAATGATTACCTACGATATCGTAGTTTCCTTCTTCTGTATAAAATTTAACAGCAAAACCGCGTGGATCACGTGCTGTTTCAGGAGAACCTTGACCATGAATAACCGTTGAAAAACGAACAAACACAGGTGTTTCAGTTCCTTCATTTTGTAAAAATGCTGCTTTCGTATATTTCTTCATGCTGTTTTTCGTTACGAATACACCGTGAGCACCTGCACCACGTGCATGCACAACACGCTCTGGAATACGTTCACGATCAAAGTGAGCTAGTTTTTCTACTAAATGATAGTCTTCTAATAATACTGGTCCACGGCGACCAGCTGTACGAGAATTTTGGTTATCTCCGACCGGAGCACCTTGGTTTGTTGTTAAGCGATTATTTGGATTCATCTAGGGGGATCCTCCTCTTTCTTTCATAGTAATTATTATTTATTTAAAATTATTATAAATTAATTATTGTTCAAAATTAGTTCTTTGTCAACTATTTCTTTCACTTTTCTGGAAACAATTGTAGCTAAACAATCAATAAATGTAGATTGTGCATTCGGCATATTTGGTCTAAAATACGCAGCATTTAATTCATCCGTCACAACTTTACACTCGTAATCGTTGTCATATAAAACTTCTAAATGCTCTGCCACAAAACCGACTGGGCAATATATGAAAGATTTATATCTATGCTCTTCAAATAAATCTCTCGTTAAATCTTGCACATCTGGTCCAATCCATGGATCAGGTGTATTTCCGGCACTTTGCCAACCAATTGTATAGTTTTGGATGTTTGCAGCTGCTGCGATTAAATCCGCTGTATGCTGCAATTGCTCCACATAAGGATCACCTGCTGCAATAATTTTCTCTGGTAAACTATGCGCAGAAAAAATTACAACTGCTTTCTCTTTATCTTCAATTTTTGTAAATGTTTCTTTTATTTGATCTGCCCAATACGAAATAAACTTCGGTTCATCGTACCATTGGTCAATCGGCTCAATAACAGGACCACCTATTTCCTCCGAGAGACGAATTGCACGCTCGTTATATGCCTTAATGCTAAAGGTAGAATAATGCGGTGCTAATACGATACTAATTGCTTGCTCAATTCCATCGCGCTTCATCTCTTCTACTGCATCTTCTATAAACGGAGCAGTATGTTTTAAGCCTAAGTAACAATTAAATTCATACTCTGTAAACATATTATTCATTAAGTCTGTTAATTTATGCGCTTGCTCTTTCGTAATTTTTGCAAGCGGTGAAATTCCACCAATCGCTTTATAACGTCCAATTAAATCTTGGAGTGCTTCTTCTGATGGCTTACGCCCATGACGAATATGTGTATAATATGCCTCTACTTCATCTAATGAATCCGGCGTTCCATACGCCATTACGAGTAAACCTATTTTTTTCTTTTTCATCTATATAACACCTCAATTTTATAAATGAGAATCTTTTTCAAGAACATTTGTTTCCAATTATAACAACTAATAATAAGTACGTAAAGATAATTATTCTAAATAAGTATTTTTTCTAATATGATTTTGAATTTTATATGACAATTTATTTAATAAAAAGCGACTTACTTATAAAGTAAGTCGCTTTTCTCCTATTCTTTAATATTTACTCCATATTCTTTAAACCAAACGTGAATTTGTGCTAAATGAGCTAAAAGTTGTGGCCCAGTCATTAATTGACCATACCATGGCGTTTGGAATGCACTGCCGCCTGACTCAATTAATCCACTCAGCTGTTCTTTATCAAATAGTTCGTGTAAAATCGATCCTTTATCTGTTAATAAATCTTGTAGCCATACTGTTACTGCTTTCGTATAGTGCGGATTATGTGTTTTCGGATACGGGCTCTTCTTTCTATATAAGATGTCATTTGGAAGTAATCCTTCTAACGCTTTACGTAATAGACCTTTTTCGCGATTTTTATACATTTTCATTTCCCAAGGAATATTCCAAGCATATTCGACAAGTCGGTGATCCGCAAATGGAACGCGTACTTCTAAGCTTGCACCCATACTCATACGGTCTTTTCTGTCTAATAATGTTGTCATAAACCATACCATATTTAAATAAAATAATTGTCGTCTCTTTGCTTCAATTGGGCTTTCTCCCTCTAAAATAGGAACTTCTTGAATGGACTCTTCATAGCGCTGTTGTACATATTGTTGTAAGTTTAATTTATTTCTCCATTCTTTTTTTAGCAGTTGTTCACGCGCTTCTGTAGAGCGCATCCACGGAAATGCACTCGATTGTAAATCATCCTCTCTATAAAACCACGGATAACCACCAAATATTTCATCTGCACATTCCCCCGATAGACCGACGACAAAATCTTGTTTAATCTCTCGACAAAACCATAATAATGACGAATCAATATCTGCCATACCAGGTAAATCGCGAACGAGCACTGCTTCGGTTAAATACTGCGCTAATTGTTCATTTGAAATGACGCAGCGATGATGGATTGTTTGAAACGTTTCAGTCATCAAATGAATAAATGGTGCATCTGAATTTGGCTGAAACGCATTTGCTTTAAAGTATTTGTCATTATCTTCGTAATCAATCGAATATGTGTGTAATTGCCCTTTTCCTGATCTTTCGTATTCTTTCGCAGCAATTGCTGTTATAGCGCTTGAATCTACACCGCCTGATAAAAAAGTACATAATGGTACATCAGAAACGAGCTGCCTTGTAATCGCATCTTGTAATAAAAAGCGTGTTTTTTCTACTGTTTCTTCAAAGGAATCTTCATGCTTTTTACTTTCTACATTCCAATATCTCCATATGCATAAACCGTTCTTTGAAAATGTCATCGCATGACCTGGACGTAATTCTTTTATACCAGCATAAATGCCGTGGCCAGGCGTTCTAGATGGTCCAAGGCCAAATATTTCAGATAATCCTTCTAACGTCACTTCCGCCTTCACATCTGGATGCGCCAATATCGCTTTTAACTCTGAGCCAAATAGTAATCGCCCACTGTCATATTTATAAAATAGCGGTTTTACCCCTAATCGATCGCGCGCAATAAACACTTGTTCTTTCTGTTCATCCCATACAGCAAACGCATATATACCGTTTAAATGATCGACACATTCTTCTTTCCATTCCATATACGATGCTAATAGTACTTCCGTATCAGAATGACCTTTGAACGTATATCCTCTTCTTAATAGTTCCTTTCGAATATCTTCCGTGTTATACAGTTCGCCGTTATAGCAAATTGCATAATTCGCTTCGTCCTTTAAGCAAGTCATCGGCTGCTTACCACCTTCAGGATCAACAACGATTAACCGTTTATGCCCAAATGCGACATTGCCTTTAATCCAAACTTTATTATCATCTGGGCCACGCTTCGCTAACGTCTCAGCCATCTTCGTAACGACATCCCGTTCTCCTTCTAATGAGCGTTTATAATCCACCCATCCTGTAATCCCGCACATATAAATCATCCTTCCATCTTATTTCTTTTCTTGAACGTGCAGTAATCCCCACCCTAAGAGGTGCGGATTAAAAAATGAAAAACTTGACGATAACCTACTATCCATATACGGAATAGCATTTTCACTCAGTAAAACGTGTTTTATTGTATGCCCACCTATGTGTAGATGTGTCTAGTTATAAAGAATGCACGAACTGTCTATAACAGGAATAACTACTTTTCAAAAGGAGAAATCGTGTATGATACAACGTAAACATATTTTATATAACCAACCTCGTGCTCATACGGTCGGTAATGTAGAATATATAAACAATGAATGGGTATTCTTTGATGATGAAAATGAGGAAGCATTTTTATTAGAAGATATTGCCGAAGATGGATTTGAGATTTTATATAACAATAACTGGCTACCAGCTCGTTTCTATGAACAAGATGTATTACAAATCGCCAACGAACAGCACCATTTGCAAAATGGGGAAATGATACGCATTCGTAAAAAATTACTCCTTAGCTATACAGAATGGCTTGAGGAATTACCTGACTCTGTCTTTGCCTTATTAACAGAGGCATTGCAATCACTTCATTACTCTTTATATGATTGCATGTATTGTCATAATTATTTATCCTTTTTACCGAAAGAGGAAGCATGCGAAGGAGTAAATATTCTTTTATTTGATAACGAAGAGATGATTTGTTCACTGCAGCACCATTTCGTTCGTCACGCTACGTCAAATAAAAATATGTTTCGTTTTACGAAAGTAAACGGAGAAGAGTTGCATATCGATGCAACATAAAATAAAAAACCACCTTATTTCCCAAATATTTGAGATTATAAGGTGGTTTTATTTTCTTTATTAGAATACTTGCCAACCAATCGGCAATTTCAGTCCTAGATAAAATACCGCTACAAGCGCGATAATAAATAATCCCCAGAATGCCCCCGTTGCCTTGTTCTTGCTCATTTTCACAAGAACCATTTCCATTCCAGCGATAACTAAAATACCAGCTAGCATTTTTAGACCGTACCACATGTGATAGCTCTTATCAACTATAGTTTGATCTAGGTATAACCAAACGCCCGTCACAATAATGATAATGTACATTAGGCGAAGCCCCATATGTACACCTTTCCCTTTTCTTCCTGCTGAATAAAGTGAATACGCAACGAAGAATAAAATTAAACCTAACGCCCATGCTGTAATATGCATATGTACCATCGTATCCCTTACCTCCTCTTTTCACACTTTTTCACTCTATATGATAACATGTTCATTTATTTTCAGGAAATGTTTCGCTTTTTTACATTTAAATGATATAATATTTAGAGTATTTACAAACTTCTTGTAATAACAAAAGGGGGAACAATCATGATTCAAACTAAGGATATTATCGAACTTACAGACACATACGGAGCAAATAACTATCACCCACTTCCAATCGTTATTTCTAAAGCGGAAGGCGTTTGGGTAGAAGATCCTGAAGGAAATCGCTATATGGACTTATTAAGTGCATATTCTGCAGTAAACCAAGGGCATCGTCACCCAAAAATTATTAACGCTTTAATTGACCAAGCTAATCGTGTTACGTTAACTTCTCGTGCTTTCCATAGCGATCAATTAGGTCCTTGGTACGAAAAAGTTGCGAAACTAACTAATAAAGAAATGGTACTTCCAATGAATACAGGTGCAGAAGCTGTTGAAACTGCAATTAAAACAGCTCGCCGATGGGCTTATGATGTGAAGAAAGTGGAAGCAAACCGTGCTGAAATTATCGTTTGTGAAGATAACTTCCACGGACGTACGATGGGCGCTGTTTCTATGTCTTCAAACGAAGAGTACAAGCGCGGATTCGGTCCAATGCTTCCTGGCATCGTTGTAATTCCTTACGGTGATTTAGAAGCGTTAAAAGCTGCTATTACACCAAACACAGCTGCATTCATTTTAGAGCCAATCCAAGGTGAAGCAGGGATTAACATCCCACCAGCTGGTTTCTTAAAAGAAGCTCTTGAAGTATGTAAAAAAGAAAACGTTTTATTCGTAGCAGATGAAATCCAAACTGGCTTAGGCCGTACTGGCAAAGTATTTGCTTGTGACTGGGACGGTGTAACTCCTGACATGTACATACTTGGTAAAGCGCTTGGCGGCGGCGTATTCCCAATCTCTTGCGTTGCAGCAAACCGCGACATTTTAGGTGTATTCGAGCCAGGCTCTCACGGTTCTACATTCGGTGGTAACCCACTTGCATGTGCTGTTTCTATCGCAGCTCTTGAAGTGTTAGAAGAAGAAAAATTAACAGAACGTTCTCTTCAATTAGGTGAAAAATTAGTTGGACAATTAAAAGAAATTGATAACCCAATGATTACTGAAGTTCGCGGTAAAGGTTTATTTATCGGTATCGAATTAAACGAGCCAGCTCGTCCTTACTGTGAACAACTAAAAGCAGCTGGACTGTTATGTAAAGAAACACACGAAAACGTAATTCGTATCGCACCACCTCTAGTAATCTCTGAAGAAGATTTAGAGTGGGCATTCCAAAAAATTAAAGCTGTATTATCGTAATAATAGAGAGGTTGTCCTACATGTTGGGACAACCTCTTTCATTTTATATTGATTTATACTAAAATAAAATTGTAATTTTCTGTATTTTAAAATCATAAAGGAGGTGCGATATGTTATTAAGATACGGCAAACATATTAACTATTTAGCTACAACTTTTCTTTTAGTTACATTCTTTGGCTTCCTACTTTCCGTAACATCGCTTAGTCACTACTCAACTCCCACTACATTCACACTACTGAAAGCATCATTTTGGACTACTGTTATTCTTACTATCATTGGTTTTGGACGCGAAAAAAGCGCACTTACGGTTATACTATTTGGCATTTGTACACTTGCAGTCATTGGTCTTTACACTTTTTCCGTTATCGATTACCTCTATCACCCAAGACCATAGAAAAGAGCTATCTAGTAATAAGATAGCTCTTTTCTTCACTTCACTTCACTACATTTCGCAAAGTACCAATTCCTTCTACTGTAATAACTACTTCATCACCGGCATGCAAAAACTTCGGTGGTGTGAAACCTTTTCCAACACCAGCCGGGGTTCCTGTTGCAATAATATCTCCTGGTTCTAATGTCATTCCTTTACTTATCGTTGAAATGATTTCTTCTATTGAAAAAATCATTTTATTTGTATTTGAAGTTTGTCTTACTTCTCCATTTACTACCGTTTCAATGTGTAATGCATTTGGCGCACTAACCATCGATTTATGAATTAAATACGGTCCCATCGGACAAAATGTATCGAAACTTTTTCCAAGGAAAAATTGCTTATGCTTCCTTTGAATGTCGCGAGCAGTTATATCATTTATAATGGTATAACCAAAAACATGCTCAAGCGCTTTTTCTTTTTTTATTTGTTTCCCTCGCTTACCAATGACGATAGCTAGTTCCCCTTCATAGTCTAATTCATTTGTTGCGTGGGGATGACTATTAATTTTTTCATCCATTCCAATCACTGTCGTTGGTGCTTTCGTAAAGATCATTATATTTTCTGGAATTGACTCTACGCCGCCCATTTCCATCGCATGCTCACGATAATTTTTTCCAACGCAAAGAATATTCTTTCTTGGCCTTGGAATTGGTGCTAATATTTTCACCTCAGTTAACGGGTAATACGCCGTTCCTTCATTTTCCTTCGCCCAATTGACAATTTCACACATTTTTTCAACACATTCGGTTCCTCTTTCAATACATTCTAACATTGTAATAGGGATTGTAACCTTTTCTCCCTTTTGCCTTTGCGCTTCTCTTAAGTGCAATACCTTTTCTTCTTCTTCATCCACAATACCTACAAATACCTTTTCTTCTTTTTTCGCCGTTACCAAACGCAACATTTCCACTCTCCATCCTAAAACTCATACCTTTTAATTGTATTCGCATCTGTAAGAAAAAAACCTTCTCATACACGCTAATTTTTACAATATTCTTCTCATATCCGATTCGTTACTCCTTTATCATTTGGCATAAAATGTAGAAATTTTACTTTTTTTAGCGAATGCATTTCTTTTTTATGTTTTTTTTGTATAATATGTACTACATATATACTAAAAATTTCATTTAGAGATGGAGCCGATTTCAATGTTTGAGCAAGCGATTGAAAAAAAACGTGAAAAAATGATTTATTTTGCTGAACGCTACGGAATGACTTCTCAAAAAACAGTGGATTGTAGCCAAGAACTGGACAGGCTCTTAAATGCAATTTGGCATGTACATACGGATTTTCACCCTAATCAAACACTCGACACACACACACAATAACGTGTGTGTTTCTTTTATTTCAAAAAAACACACATTTTATTAAAAACGCCCATACAATAGTAGAAAAGAAAATTTTAAAAACGAAAGGTGTTTTGTATGCCAGCTATGGTCGGACATATTCGTATCGTTAATATTGGATCAAGTGGTATTTTTCATATTGGAGATGTATTTGCGATTAGGCCTATTAGTTATTCACGCGCTTTCGCTGGGGCCGGCTCTTTTAATGTTGGAGATAACGTTTCTGTCTACAATTATCAAAGCGCAACGACTGTTAATGATTCAGATGTTGTTGATCAAGCGATAATTGGTTCAACTTAAAGGGGGCGATTGTATTGAATTTTTATGTAAACCAAAGCATCATCATTAACAGTATTAAAATTGATAGCATTACAACCTCTTCTGTATTCCAAATTGGTACTGCCGGAAGTATTAAAGCCCTATCTAAATTCTCAAATACTGGCGGATTTACAGAACCCCTTCGCCCATTACAGGCAAAAGGACAAATTATTTCTATCAAACCATCAACTAGTTCTTCTTAAGACATCCTTGTCATAAATATATAGTAGGAATATATTTACCCTCCCTATTGAAAAGGAGGTTTCACAAATGAATCAAGATATATATACTTACTTACACCAACTTCAACAAGCTCTTCAAGCACAACAAGCGACCATTCTTAACTTAGAAGATCAAGTTCGTCAATTACAAGAAGAGCTTAATGAATTAAAAAGTCGCCCCTCCTCTTCTATAGGAAAAGTGGAATATAAATTCGATCAATTAAAAGTAGAAAATTTAAATGGCACTTTAAATATTGGATTAAATCCATTTTCAACAAAAGGACAACAAATTGAGGATTTTCAAGTTGACACGGAAACTTTGAAGGTCAATCCTGAAACTGACACAAATCCAGACTTTTACCAAGGTATCCTTCAGGAAATGCATCGTTACTTAGATGAAGAAGCATATAATCGAATTCTCCATTTTGAACAAGAAGAGAGAACGCCACTCGATGAAATGTATCGACAAATGATGGTTGACGACATAAAGAAACAGATGGAGCATAGACTTCCTTATTATTTATCACAAGCACAATCACATGAAGGGATTTCAACAGATCCAGATTATTTACGAGATATCATTATTCAAGCTATGAAACATGATATCGACAAGGCCTTCCTTTCGTTTATTCAACACATACCGGGCAATTTCCGAAAGGAGTAAGTATGTATGAACCTTAACGTTGTAAACCGCGAGTTCAAAGTCGGACAGATTAAAATGAACGGTGTATCGTCGTCCGCACTCTTTTTAATTGGGGATGCAAATTTCCTCATTCTATCTTCTATTCTTGATACGCCGTTTGAAACTGTTACAGAGGGTCCATTTGTGCCATTAGTAACAGATGTCCCTCCTACTCCAGGTTAAGGAGACTGAGAAATTATGTTACATCACGTGTCTATTGTCCAAAATGTTTCTATTGTTTCGTTAGGAATTGCTGCCGTATTTCAAGTTGGAGATGCCAATCAAATGGAATTAAAAAGTCGAGCTCTTGCCGTCCACCGGGAATTCCCTTGTTATATAAAAGACGAAGGCCGCTTAGATGCATTTGAAATCTTTACAGATGAATACATCACAATCCCAAAACGAACGACAGATGTAAAATTAAACATTATAAATGAATGTCCTTTTATTGAAGTGAATAACGTTGAATTGCGCACACTTTTAAACTCTGGTGGATTTCAAATTGGAAATGTTGATTATGTTTTTAATAACTCTCGTATTATGCAAATTCGCCAATATATTACGGATGAACCTTCCGCACAATAATTCATATAGTAATTAAAAAGCTTAGTAAAGTAGGTGGATGGTATGCCTTCTGTTGTTGGAAATCTCGTCGTGCAAAACAGTAATGGTTCTTTCAATTTAGGGGATTTTTATAACGTGTCTCCGAAAGAAAATACGAAAGCTTATAATGGATCCGGAGCTTCCAATGTTGGATTTGTCGTGAATACTTTTAACGGTGTTAGTGCAACAAATACGTTTGATTCTGATGTGGCGGATCAAGACCAGATTGGAACAGCGTAAAAAAAGTAGGAGAATATCTCCTACTTTTTCTTTTATTTAAATGATAACCCGCTCTCCTCCAAAGCCTTTCTAAGCTTTGGCAAAGATGCTGGTCCCATACCATGTAGCTTTAAAATTTCTTTTTCACTATACTTTGAAAGTTCTTCTATAGTATGAATTCCATGCTGCTCTAGCGCATTTCGTGCTGGTGATGAAAGAAGTGAAAGAAATCCTGTTTGTGGTTTCTTTTCTTTCTCACAAGTTGGGCAAGTTGGACAATCGCTACTTTTGTAGTATTCATGACCTTTTTCACACGTTCTTAACGTTTTTTCCGTTGCCATTTTCAAGTTCCTCTATTCTTCGATTTTTACAACATGATTACCATCAAAGAAGTATAAACATTTCTCTTTCACAGGATGTTGTAAGCTTTTCTCGAGCGCTTTTGCATATAACGAAAGCTGCACTTTATATCGCTCTTCTAAAATTGGTTTCGCTTGTTCGAATCCACCTGGGAATTTCCCTTCAATCGTATCTGTTTTGAAGTCGATTAACGTAATGCCATCTTCCTCTTCAATCATGCAGTCGATAACCCCTTGGACAAGAATGGATTCCCCGCTCTGCCCTTGCCAATCTTGATACGCTTCTTCTGCTGCAAGCATCATCGTAAATGGTACTTCACGCTCAACACTTTTCGCCGCTAATACCCTTTTACCTAGGTCACTATCAAAGAATGAAATTACTTTTTCAATCGCAATTTCTTCCGCCTGCTCGAATGTTAATAATTCTTTATTTACCATTCCAGCAATTTGCTCCCGAATCACTTCTTCTGTAATCGGCTTCTTCAAATCAACATGCTGCATAACGGCATGTACTGCTGTTCCGCGCTCTGCATATGTTAATCCCTTTTTCTCCATAAAACGAGGACGTGTCCTAATTGGTGCACGTAATTTTTTAATAAAGGCATTATCGCTACCTTCTTCAGATTGATAATTTCTCTTTATTTCTGTAACAGATTGCTTCGCACGATGAGATGTCGCTTCCTCATATCCGTACTTCCACATTAATCTATCGTACACCTCTTCTTTCCGTTCACTCTCTAATGGAACGGCCTTTTTCTCACGAAGTGCTTCTAACAATTCTTGTTTCTCTTCTTGAACCGGTTCTGGCGCGAGTAACGTGTTACCGTCAACAACTTCTACTTTCCAGCTAGTGTCATACCCATAAATTTCATCTGGAACACTTCCTTGTCCTAATTCAAGAAGTATTTCACTATCACGGTGTCTATATAAGGAAGGTGCAATCCAGTCTAAGTAGCAAGACGCTCCGGCACGTATATGATCTGGTAATAACCATTCACTATGCTCTCTCGCATCCAGCCATTTTTCCATTTCCTTAGTTGCATCCTTAACTGTTCCAATTAAAATTAACTTCTCTTTTGCACGTGTTAACGCTACGTATAAGACGCGCATTTCTTCCGCAATTAATTCCATTTTCATTTTACGCTTAATTGCAAGTTGTGATAATGTCGTATATTTAATTCGTTTACGAGGATCGATAAATTGCGAACCAAAACCGAAGTCTTTATGCAGTAAGAAACGCTTCATTAAGTCTTGTGTATTAAAGCGACGACCAAGTCCAGCGACAAATACGACTGGAAACTCAAGTCCTTTACTTTTATGAATTGTCATAATGCGAACGACATCTTCTTGTTCACCTAAAGCTCTCGCCGTACCCATATCATCACCGCGTTCTAAAATACGCTCAATAAAGCGTAAGAAGCGGAATAGTCCTCTAAACGATGTTGCTTCATATTGTCTTGCGCGGTCATATAGTACACGCAAGTTTGCTTGCCTTTGCTTTCCAGCTGGTAAACCACCGACAAAGTCATAATAACCTGTCTCACCGTACACTTTCCAAATTAAATCAGAAAGAGACTGTTGGCGCGCAAATTCACGCCATCCTTGTAATAAGTTATAGAACCACTCTAATTTATCATGTAGTTCTTTTTCTTCTTCAAGCGGTGCCCCTTTTAAAAATGAGCTCATTACTTCATAAAACGATCCTTTCTTCCCATGAGCACGAAGCGTTGCAAGTTCTTCATCATTTAATCCAACGATTGGGGAACGAAGTACTGCTGCAAGCGGAATATCTTGCATCGGATTATCAATAACGCGGAATACGTTCATCATAATATTTACTTCTGTCGCTTCAAAGTAACCAGTCGCAAGATCAGCGTATACTGGAATTCCTTGCAATTTTAACTCTTCCATAATTTGCGGTGCCCACGGCATGGAGCGAAGTAAAATAACGAAGTCGCGGTATTGTACAGGGCGCATACTATCCGTTTTACGATCATACACTTCATAACCTGAATCAACCATCGCTTTAATGCGCTGCGCCATAAGACGTGCTTCAAGCTGTGCTTTTTCTACTTCCGCACCTTCTTCACCGTCTATTACTTCTTCTTCTGTTTGCTGAATGCACAATAGTTCAGCTGCTACATCTTCACCTTCTGGATAACTAGCACCTAGCTTTAATTCAGCGTCAGCATCGTAATCAATTTCCCCAACTTCTTCGCCCATAATTTGTTTGAAGATAAAGTTTGTACCCGCTAACACTTCATGACGACTACGGAAGTTTTTCGCTAAGTCAATTTTCATTCCGCCGCCTAACCCTTCTTGCGTGAAGCGTTTATACTTTCCTAAGAATAATCCTGGTTCTGCTAGTCGGAAACGATAAATCGACTGCTTCACGTCACCAACCATAAACAAGTTTCCTTCACTCTCAGAATCTTTCGTTACGAATTTAATAATCGATTCTTGTACGAAGTTCGTATCTTGATATTCATCGACTAATACTTCAGCAAATTTATTACGATATTGAAGTGCTACAGCTGATGGCTTCATTTCACCTTCTTCACTTTGTTCGCTTAAAATTTGTAAACAGAAATGCTCTAAATCTGTGAAATCGACCATTCCTTTATCTCGCTTCATCGCTTGGAAACGCTCTGTAAATACTTTTACAAGCTGTACGAGTTTTTCTAATACAGGATGCATATCTTGAAAATCTCGTAAGAAACTTTCAGGTTTGCGACTAAATAGCTCTTCTTGTAATTTCTTTACTTCATCTTTCGCTTTATTACGAAGAGAGTCTACTTGTTTCACAACATCCTCGTTATAATCGCTTTTCTTAATACGCTTTAACGTTTGCCACGATACGTTTTGCATCGCTTCATATACGCTTGTCCATGACTCACGAGCAGCTGATGATAACGTTCCAAGTAAAGCTAAATCTGCTTGCAGGGTTTCAACGCGAGGCGCTGGACCGTCAGGAAGCATTGCGAGTTCCGTTGCTTTCCGAATATGCTGTTCCGCTGTTTCAAGCTGGAATTTCACATCTTCTAATAAGTAAGAGGCGTACACTAAATCTTCAATTGTCTTTCCTTCGACGTCATATGCTTCTACTAATTTATCGAGCCATTTTTCCGGATTTGGATGCGCTCTTGATTCTGTATGAAGCGCTAAAATCATACGTTGTAAATCATCGTCACTACGGTCACTCGTATAACGATCAACGAGTTCAAAGAATATCGTATTATCTTCTATCCCATACTCTTCTTCTAATATGTCATCTAGCACTTCTTCTTTTAACAATTCATTTTCGGTTTGATTCGCAATGCGGAAACGAGGATCAACATCAAGCATGTAATAATATCCTCTAATGACTTGTAAACAAAATGAATGGATCGTTGAAATGGAAGCTTTATTTAATAAGCTCAGCTGCTTTCTAATGTGCTGAGAGCCCGGCTCATCAATTAATACTTTTTCTAACGCTTCCCCAATTCTGTTTTTCATCTCTTGCGCCGCTGCATTCGTAAATGTTACAACGAGCAGGCGGTCGACATCGACTGGGTTTTCTTCATTAATAATCTTTTTAATAATACGTTCAACTAATACTGCTGTTTTCCCTGATCCTGCTGCTGCCGCGACTAAAATATCACGTCCGTTCGCTACAACCGCTTTCCACTGGTCATCTGTCCACTGACTACCTTCTGGTTTTTTAGGCCAATTTTCTATCATTCTCCGCCAACCTCCTCTCTAATTTTCTCCATCGCTTCGCTATCTTTCATATCTTTTAGCGTACGGAATTGGTTATCTTCAAGTGATTCATCAAACTGACAAACAGATTTGAAGTTACAGAACGTACATGCCGCTTTATTCCCCTTTTTGTAAGGAGCAATATCAATAACGCCTTCTGTAATGTCTTTCCCGATATTTTCAAACGTATGGTGTACGTATTTTTGCAGGACGTTAAACTCTTGTTCACTGGCAATACTTGAACGCGCACTAAAACTACCGTCTTTTTTCAGACCAGCAGAAATAATATCAGAGCTTCCTGTTGAAAGTTTGTTATCCATTAAACGAACAACGTCAGCATCTCCTAGTACGAGACCTTTCATTTTGAATTTCTTTAAAATTTCCTTTTCAATTTCTGCTTCAGATGCGTCACCTTTTACCTCCACAATTGGGTTATGAATGTGGAAATACAATACACCAGCTGGTGATGCCGTGCCGCCTTTTTTCATCCACGTATGCGCATTTGAAGTAACAACATCTAAATACGTTAACATTTGAAGTGCTAATCCGTAATACACTTCCGTTAAGTCTAACGCTTTTGAGCTTGATTTATAGTCAATAATACGTAGGAATGTTCCGTTTTCATCTTCTGCCTTATCAACACGGTCAATACGTCCAACTACTTCCATCTTCACACCATTAGGTAACGAGAATTCCATTGGCGGAAGTGATCCTGTACCGCCCATACCAAATGGCACTTCTAGATCAACTGGTACGAAACCGCTAGACTTCGCATGTTCACGAAGAATGATTGACGTACGGAAAATGATTTGTTGTAGTTTTTGTTTTAAATAGAAGTGACGGTTTGAACTTAATAAAATTTGTCTTTGTAATAACGGTGCAATCTCTTCTATTACTACAGCAGAAAGATGCTCACACTCTTTTATTGATAAATCCGCCCAAGTACGGTTTTCACGTAATAGCCTATCTGCAATTCTCTTCAGCGCTGCATGGAAGAGCTCTCCGATATCTGGCGCATCAAGTTTGAAAATATCACGCTCTCTTAATGATAAACCGTGCTGCGCAAAATGAGCGTACGCACAACGGTTAAATAATTCCATACGAGAAACGCTTCCTTTTATTTTATCTCCGTATAAATCTCTACTTACAGCTGTACTTAGCTTTTGCGCACGATTTCGGTAGAATAAGCTTGATAATACGCGGCTACTTTTTTGCTTCCATTCATCTGAAGTAACGTAGAAATTATATACATCCCACCAAAAGTCTAAGTTGCCTTCAAATCCATATCGCTTCCACGTTTGAAGTTGCTGCATAACATATGACAACGTTACTTCTGGTGTTGCTACATATGAAATTTGTTCCGAACGTGATAAATCATTTACGTCGTTCGTAATAAATGTATCTTTCACATCAGGGAACATTCTTTTTATTTTCTTAATAAAGCTAGAAGCAAGTAACGTCTTTCCTTCCTCATCTGCAAGCGGGCATGAAATGTATAATTTCTCAGTTGCTCTCGTTACCATTTGGTACATAACAAACTGTTCTTCTAATAAAGTTTGTCTCGTCGTTGGTGCGAGTTCAATACCTGCAGCGCTAAGAACATCTCTTTCTTCATCAGAAAGCATACCTTCATCCATCGGTGCTGCTGGAATCACACCTTCATTCACTCCAATGACGAATGTTGCTTTCACATTTGATAATCTAGAACGATCAATATTCGCAATTAACACTTGGTCTAATGACGGCGGAATGTTTGCGAATTGAAGCGCCTCAAGACCTGTCGACATAACGTCTGTGAACATAGAAAGTGACATTTTTTCTTCGCCAAGCATCTCAACGAACGTATCAAGAAGACTCATTACTTCTTCCCATACTTGTTCATGATCTGTCGCAAATAAGAAATCTCCGCTCTCTTCTGCACGAATACGTAATGCTTCTAATTTTTTCGGAACGTCAAGCTCTTCTAAAAACAAGTAAACAGCTTCGCACATTTGCATAACCGTTCCCGCACGCTTCAGTCTTTTTTGCATACGAATAACAGGCGTTCTTACAACGCCACGCAATCGATTTATTTTCTCTTCCATTTCACGTTCACTGTCTGTAATCATCCCGTCCGTATCGTCAAGAGAACGATAGCGGCGATACATCCACGGATCTTCAGAAGTCCATCTTTTCCCTTGTACACCGTACGCTAAACAGTAGTTTTCAAACTCATCCATCTCTTCGCGCATCGTTTCTTTTCTTACGTCTAATGGATATAAAAGCTCTGTTTTCACGCAGCGAAATACTGCATCATAACGCCAATTCCCGCTAATAATCTCGAGTGCAGAACGAATACATTCTACTAACGGATGGTGTGACATCGGGCGTTTTTCATCGATGAAGTGCGGGATATTATAATCTGTAAATAGAGTCCGCATTACATCGTAATAACTTTCCCCGTTACGAAGAAGAACCGCAATATCCCGGTAACGATAGTTTTCATCTGCCACAAGTCTACGAATTTCACGAGCAACGCCTTCTACTTCAGCTCGTAAATTCGCGGCTGTATGAATCGTTACACTTGCTTCCCCGTTAAATTTCTCATTCGGACGCGCTTCATAATGAGCTTCTAAATGCGCTAATGCTGGAGAATGAAAACGCGGTTGTTCCATAAGCGGAATCGTTTTTTCAATTTCTATTTTCTCTTCACGCGCTACTTGTTTTATTTTTTCATACGTTAACGTCGTTTCATAAAATAAATCTAGTTCATTTACTGGCTGCGCTAACGTTTTTTCATCTATCGTTAATGTAATTGTCACTCTCGCACCGCAAATCATAAGCTGTCTTACAATTTCTAGTTCTTGCGGTGAAAATGAATGGAAGCCATCTATATAAATTTCAGCTCCCTTTACATATTCAGACTGCGGAAGCTTTTCCACTAGCAATTGCAGATAGTCTTCTGAATCTAAGTACTTTCCGATTAAAGCACGTTCAAAATCATCATATAATAACTGTAAATCATACACTTTATTCGCTAATAGCTTTTGTTCAGCACTGCTACTATGTGCATCTAATTGTTGCCACATTTCATATACGTTTGATGGCGTCACGTTATATCGTTTAAACTCCGCAATCATACTGCCAAGATGTTCAAAGAAACCATTTTGCTCCGCTGCTTTTTGGAATACCGATAATCCATCTTTACGAGACTCTACAATTTTACGAAGTAACATATGTACGCCCGCTTCATCAATGTGAAGACGACTCGCTCCGCCAACTTCTTGCAATACTTTCCACGCTAATCGTGAAAAACTAAAAACTTGTGCCCGAATAGAACCTCTAACATCTTCACTACCAATTAACGCCTGCTGCGTTTGGAATGTCATCTGTTCTGGCACAAGATATAATATTGTTTCCCCTCTTGGGCGCTGTTTTAACTCTTCTTGCACTTCGTGTAAACAAAGTGTACTTTTTCCACTTCCCGCTCTACCAATCACAAATCGAAGTGACATGTAACCCCACCTTTCACTTACATAACGAACGTTAGTTTGCTACTATAATTGTATTATAGGACACGAAAAAAGACAAACGGAGTAGTTTGTCTTTTTCTATACTTCTACCTATTATATCAACCTTTTGAAAAATTCGTTTGCACCTCTTGAATTGGCCAATATCGTAAATCAACTTTACCGACAACTGTATCAGCTTTTACAAAACCAAAATGTCTACTATCCCAGCTCCCGAGGCGGTTATCACCTACTACAAAAATATATCCAGGCGGCACCGTTTTTTCCTTCGTTAACTCTTCTAGCGTAAAGTCACCTGTTAGTTGTCGTCCATTTATCTCTTTCTTATATTTCTCTAGATAAGGTTCATCTACGAATTGTCCGTTTATATATAGTTTATCATGCTTATATTCAATATGATCCCCAGGTAAACCGATAATTCGTTTTACGTAGTCCTCTTTTTTATTCGCATGAAACACAACAACATCAAACCTATTCAAGTCCCCCACTTGATAACTCACCTTATTTACAACGAGCATATTGCCATCTTGCAATGTCGGCATCATTGATTTCCCCTCTACAACGTACGTTGAAAAGAAAAACGTTCGAAAAAATACAGCTAATAATACACCAATTAAAATTGTTCGTATCCACTCTATGCCTTCTTTTTTCAAAGTTTTCTTCATCCGCTTCTCCCCTTATCCTTTAATAATGAAGCTTTCCTTTACAAAGAAGACTATTCTTAATGTAGTTCTAACTTTACTTCGATTTTCTTACCGACATACCATAAAATAAAAATACCAATTGCTACAATGACTGATTTCACCGGATTATGAATAAATGACATTAAATCATGACCGATATACGTTAAAATAAAAATCATCACAAGCTTTCCGAACGCGAGCGCAAGGCCAAACTGTTTTACACTAATGCGAGATAGACCAGCAACAACATTTATAAGCGCAGATGGTGTAAACGGAAAACAAAATATGACGAAAATCGGTGCGAACCCTTTCCTTTCAATCCACCCCATTGCCTTTCGTACTTTCTCATGCTTATTTACAAAAGAAAAGAAACGACTTCGGCCAAAATGGCGGATTATGAAAAAGACAAGTAAGGCACCCATTACTGATCCAAGCCAAGAATAAAGAAAACCGAGCCAAAATCCAAATGCAACAGCATTCGCCAGTACAAATACGATAAGTGGCAATGCTGGAATTAGCGCCTCTATCATCGGTAACCCAATACCAAGAAGTGGTCCGAACGCTTTATAGCTTTCAACGATATGATCCATATTTTCTGGTGAAAAATACTCTTTGATTGTCTGAAAATCCATTCTACACTTTACCCCTTTACTCTAAGTACTACCTCTACTGTATCATTGCCTATATGAAAGAGGAAATGGTAGATACGACATATGGAGATGTAATTATTAAGTTTCCATATCTTTCATGAGAATTCCTTCATTATTATGCTATGATAATCTATCAATATTCGACAGGACGTGAAGTTATTTTAAATAACATGCGCCGATTATAGCTTAATGGTTATATTTTATGAGAAAGAAGAAAATGCAAAAAGTAATAATTAGTCTTTTTCATATAGGTAGCGACGGATGATTATTTTACCTTCAAACAATCCTCTAATGGCTAGTTCTTACAAGCAATTTTTTTAGCAAGCGTACACTGTCAATCACGATAAGTATTAACATATGTAAGAAAGATAGTATTAATAATGTACTCCGAATAGGTATCATTCGAAATTTGTATAAAAATTTATCAATCATATATATATCTTCTTCATTCGTTATAGTTGCAGGAGTGAAGATAAGATAATCTTTCCAGTTATCTATCCACGTTAAATTAACTGCGGAAAATTCCATCGTTCCTAACCACAAATAAAGAAAAATTGGTATAAGAATCATATATTGCAGGCTATGTAATATCTTTCTTTTCTTCTTACATTCAATAATTTGAAAGACAATAAGTGTCAGTACATACACGATTGACAGAAAACATACTATAGTGACAAACGGTTGAATTGAAAAAGCAAATAGCAATTTATCAATTTCACTAATTTGACTATAATCTGTCGTATTTTGAGGTGTGAAAACAAAATATCGTTTATCAGCGACTATCATCAACTGACTACCAGTGAAACTAGTAAACACAAATGTAAGAAAAAATATAGGCAAAGCAAGAATATATTGCGCCCAAAATAACAGGTTCCTTTTCAACATACCATCTCCTTTTTATACAGAATGAAAAAATATACTGTATGTTCACACTATAGTAAATATGTATAATTTTTCCATTATATTGTAATTATATATTATCTTGAACCCTTCGAGAACAAAAGTTTTTACATTCTCTCATTTTGTTTATAAATCTTACAACGTAAACTGTATATATAATGAAATCAAAAAGGATGAGTCACCTCATCCTTTTCCTCTCACACATCCTCTTCTCTAACAACATACACTCTCTCATAAGCTGGTCTTAATGTTGATTCATCCCTTTGATCAACCTCTTTAAAGCAAGGATTCCCTTGTTTTTTCCTACGATCTTCATACTCCGTTCGCAATTTCGCAGTACGATTTTGTTGATTTTCAAAACTAGTTTTCGATATCTCTAACTTCACAGCAAAACCATTTATAAATCGGATAATAAGGTTTCCATCTTTTAATTCTTTATTGCTTTCAATATAAAAATGAGATAACCACGCGCACTCTTTTCTAGAATACGAATAGGTAGGGAAAAAATAAAGTTGATCGGTCGGACTAATTGCAATTGGTGCTTTATGTGTAATGTGAGTTAACTCTTTCGTTCCTTCTTTTCTGCCTAAGAAACTAGAACCATGCTTGCGACAACTTCTTTCTATAATATCTAGAGGTTTTTGAAATACGAAAAAAGAGTCTTGCACTTCAACAACTCGCGTAACAATTTTCTTTTCACTGAGAATTACAGGAAGTAAGGCCATTGTATTTTTATTTACAACATAGTTTTCGACGTAGCGTTCTACTTTACTTTCCATATTCCACTATCTCCTTTTTTCTATTTATATTAGCAGCTGCATGTATAATTTTAGCATCTATGAAAAGGAAATGGCTTACAGATTCCGCTTTTTTACAATACTTTATTATTTGTCAAATACCTTTTAAATTATAAAATAAAAATATATTATTTTTATAATAATAAACCTATACAAAATCTATTTATACTACCTATAAATATTTACAACTACTTCCTCATTTCGCATCATTAAGACAATTAACTTTGCTATAATTAAAATAAAAATCCAATATATGGAGGTCCACTATGAAAGAAAAAGAAATGCAACCAACGATTCACATGAAAAATAGCAGCATTGTGATCGTGAACAACCCAGCTAGCATTATATTCGCTTTATTTTTCATTCTATTATTTTTTGCAAAGCCTTTTCGTAAATCGAAATGCTCTGAATGTAAGAAAAGCGCGAAGAAAAAAGTTGAAAAAGAAGAGTAAAAGGCTTTCTATTTTGGAAAGCCTTTTACTCTTCTTCATATTCATATTTTCTTCCGAGTGTCCCTGTATCCCCTTTATTTTCTAATATTATTACATATAAAAAATTATCCACTACGTTAAAAAGTACTTGTACGTGTTACCCATTTTCATTAAGAACTTCACCTTTATAAATCACTAGCAACTTTTTAACTCGTTAAATCTGCAATATAAGTTTTGTATATAATTCCACTTCAAAACACAAAATATGTAAGTGATTATTTATGATTACATTCGTTTTTTATCTAATTCCAAAAAGGAGCTGTATAATATGGAGAAAAAAAGTCTATTAAGCCAACAGATTAATAGCGTCCCATCAGATGCTCTGAATACCCCTAGTAAGGAGCAAGAACAAATGTTAGAAACATCATCTCAAGACGAACAAAATTCTAACAACAATACTAACAAAAAAGATGTTACTCAAGGTCTATCTGGAAAAGATTTCCCTATTTCAACAGAGAATACAAATTTATAGTTATTTACTATCATACGCAGCAAATGCTCTTGCTGAACTAATTCTTCTACAGAAACTAATACGCATTCCAGATAATTTTTCACCCGTTGTAACATAGAAAAAGAGATTTAGATATAAAAACAGGCTCTGGGAAAACTTTCTCCACAACCTAAAAAAAGGATGGCATTAGCCATCCTTTTTTCCATCATCAACTATAAAATTATAGTTTGATTACGTTTTTAGCTTGAGGTCCACGGTTACCATCTTCGATTTCGAAGCTAACTTTTTGACCTTCTTCTAGAGATTTGAAACCGTCAGTTTCGATTGCAGAGAAATGTACGAATACGTCGTTTTCGCCTGGAACTTCGATGAAACCGAAGCCTTTTTCGTTGTTAAACCATTTTACTTGTCCTGTTACTGCCATAATTATTTCCTCCTAAGAAAATACATTTTTTTAAATTTTTAGTTTTCCTATCTAAAAAAAGAATCCACACATTATCAAATACGAAACATAAACTAGTTCTCACATACTTTTTCTCGTTCGTTTTCAGCACTTGATAATATATGGATTGCTTAATTTAACTATTCAACTGACATTATCATAGCACATTAAAATAAAATGTACAATCTTTTTTGAAAATAACTGACAAATTAAATCACGTATGCAATTATCAATATCTTATTTGAATAAAAATAAACAAATCTTTCGAATGCCACTATATTCCTTTTTCTACGTGTTAAAATGTAATCTGACAGTACTTACTGGAGGGGATGAAATGTCAAACTACACAAACGAAGAAAAGCTTACAGGGGGAAACGTCTCAAACGTATATCGTTCTAAAAATACTGTTCGGCGAGAATTGAAGCCAGACAGCGCACAAATTCATAAGTTATTACAGCATTTAGAAAACAAAAGTTTTCATTACGCACCAAAGTTTTTAGGTATAGATGAGAAAAATAGAGAGATTTTATCTTTTATTGAAGGAGAGGCTGGGAATTATCCTTTAAAAGAATATATGCGATCTAATGATGTGTTAAAAGAAATAGCAAAGATGCTTCGCCTTTATCATGATGCTGTAAGTGACTTTCCGTTATTAGATGATTGGAAACCTATGGACCATACCCCAAATAATATTGAGGTTTTATGCCACAATGATTTTGCTATATATAACATTATATTTAATAAAGAGAAGCCAGTAGGAATTATTGATTTCGATGTCGCTGCCCCTGGACCAAGAAGTTGGGATATCGCTTATACACTTTATACTTGTGTGCCTTTAAGTAGAGTTTATTATACGGAATCAGGCGAGACAATTCATTATAAATCGGCACAACATGCTGACCGTATGAAAGAAAGAATAAAATTATTCGTCCAGTCCTACGGTAAAAGTATGGATGAAGATTACTTAGGTATGGTACTACTACGTCTAGAAGCATTATGTACATATATGAAAAGAAAAGCAAACGAAGGCGACATCAATTTCCAAAGAATGATTGACGAAGGACATTTAGAGCATTATGAAAAAGATATGAAGTTTATTCGTGATCATGGAGCTGAGTGGATTTGATCATATTGTCTTTTTTTGTCGGTAAGTCGATATCCTTTGTCGAATCGTCGATATATTTGAAAAATCGTTGATATATTTTAAGTTATGATAGATATATCGAAAAAATCGTCGATATATTTTTATTTACTCTCGAATCGTGCGAAAAATAATAAGAGGCACCCTTCAAAAAGGGGCCCCTTCCTTTTATTTCGTAAACTGTGCTTCTTCTGTAGATCCTTTTAATGCTGTCGTTGATGAAGTACCACCTGTAATCACCTGTGCTACTTCATCAAAGTAACCTGTTCCTACTTCTCGTTGATGGCGAGTTGCAGAGTAGCCGTGTTTTTCTGCTGCGAATTCTGCTTGTTGTAGTTCAGAGTAAGCTGCCATGCCGCGCTCTTTATAGCCGCGTGCTAATTCGAACATGCCGTAGTTTAATGAGTGGAATCCAGCAAGTGTTACGAACTGGAACTTATAACCGTAAGATGCGATTTCTTTTTGGAAGCTCGCAATTGTTTTCTCATCTAGTTTTTGTTTCCAGTTAAATGAAGGGGAACAATTGTATGCAAGCAATTTCCCTGGATGCTCTTTATGAATTGCGTCCGCAAATCGTTTTGCATCTTCTAAATTTGGTTCAGATGTTTCACACCAAACGAGGTCTGCGTAAGGAGCGTATGCTAAACCACGTGCAATCGCTTGGTCAAGACCTGCTTTCGTACGGTAAAATCCTTCTGGTGTTCTTTCTCCTGTAATAAACGCTTTATCAACAGGATCGATATCGCTCGTAATTAAATCTGCTGCATCCGCATCTGTTCTTGCAACGATAATTGTCGGTACTCCCATTACGTCTGCCGCAAGGCGTGCCGAAATTAAATTACGCACCGCTGTTTGCGTCGGTAGTAATACTTTTCCGCCCAAATGACCGCATTTTTTCTCTGAAGATAATTGATCTTCAAAGTGCACACCTGATGCACCCGCTTCAATCATACCTTTCATCAGTTCAAATACGTTTAATTGTCCGCCAAATCCAGCTTCTGCATCTGCTACAATTGGTACGAAATAATCTGTATCACCGCCTCCTTCCATATGCTGAATTTGATCCGCACGTTGAAGCGTTTGATTAATTCGTTTTACTACAGCAGGTACGCTATTTGCTGGATATAAACTTTGGTCTGGATACATATGTCCAGAAAGGTTTGCATCTGCTGCTACTTGCCAACCACTTAAGTAAATTGCTTTTAAACCAGCTTTTACTTGCTGCATCGCTTGGTTTCCTGTTAATGCACCAAGTGCGTTAATGTAATCTTCTGTATGAAGCGACGCCCAAAGCTTTTCAGCACCGCGGCGAGCTAACGTATGTTCAATATCAATCGATCCGCGCAAGCGAATTACATCTTCTGCCGAATATGGACGTGTGATCCCTTTCCAACGCGTATCTAGTTCCCAGCTCTCTTGTAATTTCTCGATTCTTTCGTTTTTCATTTGTTCCATCCCCTTTTCACTTTTTATAAAATTTCATAACCCGGTAATGTTAAAAATGGTACGAATTCATCATTCCGAACGAGATTTGTAAACAACGTTGTCGCCTCTTGGAATCTCCCTTCCTTAAAGGCTTCTTTACCAATCTCTCTTTCTATTTTTGCTAACTCTTCTTCTTTTAGCTCTTCCATTAATTCAAGTGTAATATTACGGCCATCATTTAATTTTCCACCTTCATGGCGAATCCATTGCCATACTTGTGCCCTAGAAATTTCCGCTGTTGCTGCATCTTCCATTAAGTTATAAATTGGTGCTGCTCCTCGGCCGCTTAACCAAGATGCAATATATTGAATACCTACGCTAATATTCAGACGAAGACCCTCTTCTGTAATCGTTCCCACTGGTACTTCTAATAAATCCTTTTCTGTAACATGTATTTCTTCACGTTTTCTAAAAATTTGATTCGGCGTTTTCATAATGTGATTAAATACTTCCATCGCGACTGGTACAAGTCCCGGGTGGGCAACCCAAGTCCCGTCATGACCGTCTAAAGCTTCGCGCTCCTTATCCGCACGAACTTTTTCAAAAGCTGCTTCATTTGCTTCTGGATTGTTTTTAATTGGAATTTGTGCTGCCATTCCTCCAATAGCTGGTGCATTACGACGGTGACATGTTTGAATGACTTTCAAAGAATACGCGCGCATAAATGGCGCCGTCATCGTGACTTGCGCTCTATCTGGAAGTAAAAATTGATTATGATTACGGAAACCCTTTAGAAAACTAAAAATATAATCCCATCTTCCGCAATTTAATCCAGCAGAATGATCTTTAAGCTCATACAAAATTTCATCCATTTCAAACGAAGCATGTATCGTTTCCAGTAACACCGTGGCTTTGATCGTTCCGTTTGGAATACCGATATATTTTTGAGCAAATACGAAAACATCATTCCATAACCTTGCTTCTAAATGGCTTTCCATTTTCGGTAAGTAAAAGTATGGACCGCTTCCTTTTGCTAAAAGAGCTTTCGCATTATGGAAAAAATAAAGTCCAAAATCTACTAAGCTACCAGACATATTCTTTCCGTCAACTTGCATATGTTTTTCTTCTAAATGCCATCCTCTTGGACGCACAATTAATACTGCTGTTTTACTATTTAAATGATATTCTTTTCCGTTTTCATTTTTATGTGAAATCGTTCCCTTTACTGCATCTCGTAAGTTTATTTGACCTTCAATCGCATTTTCCCAAGTTGGTGAATTCGAATCTTCAAAATCCGCCATAAAAAGATGTGCTCCTGAATTTAAAGCGTTAATAACCATCTTTCTATCTACCGGGCCAGTAATCTCTACGCGGCGATCCTCTAAATCTTTTGGCAATTTAGCAATTGTCCAATCAGCTTCACGTATGTGCTTCGTTTCTTCTAAAAACTTCGGAAACTCCCCTGCATCAATTCTCTTTTGTTTCTCCGCACGCTTTTGTAAAAGTTCTATGCGGCGCTCATTGAAATTTCCATGTAGTTCCTTCAAAAAACTAAGCGCCTCAGGTGTCAATATTTCGTTGTACGCTGGCAACATTTCTCCGGGCAATGTAACCCGTGAAGTTTGCGTCGACATATTAGCATCCCCTTCTTAAACTGTTTTATAACAGATTTGATTTTATGTTTTATATTATATAACAAATCTTCAGAAAAGGAAGTTTTTTTTTGAAAATTTAATTGTTTTTTTGTAAAACTGTATTCTTCCACCGGTATTACACATAAAAAAGAAGCTGGTGTTATACAACACCAGCTTCTTTTTCTATTATTTATTCAAAAATTGTTTTAAATAAGAATTGCGCATATTGTTCACGTGTTACTTTCATGTTTGGAGCAAAGTTACCCTTTCCATCTCCTACCGAAATACCATTTGAACCTACTGCATTAATCGCATTTTCTGCCCAATGTCCTTTTGGTACATCTTTAAATCCTTTTGTTTCTTTTACTTCTAACTCATATGCTACTGTAAGCACTTGTGCCATTTCTGCACGTGTTAATGTATCTTTCGGTCTAAAGTTTCCAGTTCCATCACCATTAAAGATACCTAATTCTGTTAATACTAAAATTTCTTCTAAGAACATTGTTGATCTTTCATTAATATCTTTGTATGGATTTTCAAGAATATCGCCTTCCTCGAATACTTCACTGAAATCCATTGTGCGATAAATTAAAGCGGCTACTTGTTCACGTGTTACGTTATGTCCAAAACCGAACACACCATTTCCATAACCAAGCATAATTTCTTGTTCTGCTAAAGTTTGAATTGCTTCATAAGACCAATGTCCTGCTGGTACATCTTTAAAGAATGCCTGACTTGCTTGTTGTGGCTTTGCAGCTAATTCAGCTTTTGCTATTGTCCCTTCAGCACTAAATGCCACTCCACCCATAATTGTTAAAGCTGTTGCTACTTTTAAAAACTTTTTCTTCAAAGTATTCTCTCCCTAAAAACATATTTTTTTCTAATATAAAGAATTAATGGAAGCGTAACAATATAATTTTCATGTGATTTTTGTCTAATTTATGAACTATATTTCACATACTTTTATTTACACGTTATTAACAATAAAGTTACTAAACCGTATATTTAAACAATAAAAAGTTACTTTATTCAAACTCTTCTTATCCACTAAAATCGAAAAACTAAATTACGAATAGAAAATCGATATAATTACAAATAATTTTAAATAAGAAAAAAGCGTGGAATTCCCGCGCTTTTTTCTCGATATATATTATATTGATATAACTTAAACATCCTTATATTTTAACTTTCATTCATAATCTTCATCTTTTACTGGAAAATAAAAAACAGCTCTATTTAAAAACGTTGCATATTGCTCACGTGTTACAACTTTATTCGGTTCAAATTTCCCATTTCCTGTTCCTACTATGACATGATTAGACTGTAGTGCACTAATCGCATTTTTTGCCCAATGATTATTTGGTACATCTTTAAATGTATGGTTCTTCTTCACCTCAAATGTAAATGCATTCGTAAGAATTTGTGCCATTTCTGCGCGTGTTACTGGTGCAGTTGGTCTAAAGTTTCCTTTTTCATCACCTTTAAAAATACCATGCTCTGTTAATACTAAAATTTCATCTAAAAACATTGTTGCTCTCTCAGAAATATCTTTGTATGGATTTTTTAAAGGACCTTCCCTTTTCAAATTCAATGTACGATACAGCACTGCTGCTACTTGTTCTCTTGTTACATTATCACCTACACCAAACTTACCATTTCCATACCCTAACATTACTTTATTGTATACTACATCCATTATATCGTCATATGCCCAGTAGTTTACTGGAACATCATCAAACACAATCATTTCTGGATATTCTTCTGCTTTTACGTTGGGAACATTCGTACTTACAAACAAACCACCCATAATAGTTACCGTTGCCATTATACGTAACATGTTCTTCTTCATTGCCCTCTCCCCTTTACCTCCATTTGAAAAAACGGAAAATAATAGACTGAAATCCTTTCCAATATTACATATGTTGCCTTTGCACCATTTATGCAATATATTACATTTAAAAAATCTATTATTGTGAAAATCACTACTAAAGGAGAGCCAATTCGCTCTCAATTTCAATTTTTATACCGAATTGTACGCAAACTAATTTTCTTTCCTGTATTCATGTAAAGGTGTTTCTATAATATAAATATTCTACTTTTTTCAAAAGAAATCCTTCACGTTTTAAGAGTTCATTTTCTAGACAAAAAATGCAATTATATCGACTTAACTACAACATACGACAATAGTAGCCTCTCTATTAACAAAAGCTCATAATGAGCGAAAGATACCTCTTCCACAAATTATGAGCTTTCTCTTTATCTATTCCATTTTCCCTGGAGAATTATCAATTGATCGTTGTAAAAACTTTGCAAATTGCCCACGTGTAACGAGCATTTCAGGCTGGAACTTGCCATCTCCTGTTCCTACCGCTACTTTATTAGACTGCAATACGCTAATTGCATCCCTTGCCCAATGATTTTCTGGTATATCTGTAAATGTATGTGGACTCTTTGTTTTCAAATCATATGCTTTCGTTAAAATTTGTGCTAATTCTGCACGGGTCAATGTATCTTTCGGACGGAAATTCCCATTTTCGTCTCCTTTAAAAATACTAAGCTGTGTTAAGCGTAAAATTTCGTAAGGGAACATGGTTGATTTCGCACTAATATCTCCATATGGATTTCCAATAGTCGCACTTCTTTTCACATGAAGTGCGCGGTACAATACTGCTGCCGCTTGTTCACGTGTTATATGATCTTCCGTCCCAAACTTACCATTTCCATAGCCATACATAATGCGATGATGTACTAAATTTGTAATTTCATCATATGCCCAATGATCTGTTGTTATATCATCAAACTTTATCATAATATTAGGACTAGATTTTTGGATAATATCTGTATTTGCAGACACACCATTTGCACCTACAAATATTCCTCCCATTAGTGTTAACGATGTCGCTATCTTTACTAGCTTTTTCATCTCTCTCATCTACCTTTTCCTTTATTTCCCTGCAAATTATATTATACAATAAATCTGAAAATTATAAATTCATTTCAACATAATTATTTACAATTAAGAATAGAATTTTTCTTCTACTACTATTTTTTCATCCTTCGTTTTTCGAAAAGTAAATGCCATTCCTACAAATATAAGAATAATTCCTACTATTTGCATACTAGTCGGTCTAAACCCGGTAAAGACTGTATCTAATAGTATTGCAACCGCAGGATCTAAGAACACTAATACAGAAATTAATCTCGTCGATAAATCTCTTAAACTGTCAAAAAATAAGTAATATACAAATCCCGTATGTATAAGACCTGTCGCTGTAATCATCATCCAATTCATCTCTGTTAACCCTTGAAACTTGCCAAAGTCTACGAATGGTAGCAATAAAAATATACCTAAAAATGTTTGTAAAAATGTCATCGCATAGGCGCTCGTATGCTGAATTCCTTTTCCTAGTAAAGTAGTAAAAGCATAAAATAGTGCCGCAAGTAGTGCCCATACCATGCCAGATGACATCAGTTTTTCAAGTGATAGACTTCCATCTACTCCAGCCACTAACACTGTACCGATAAAACAAATAACAATGGACAAAACAGCAAACATTGTAAGTCTCTCTTTAAATACAATACTACCAATCATTAATACGATAATGGGTGCTAGATGATAAACTGAAATCGCAATTGTAATCGACATAACTTCAAATGCTTTAAATAAAAATACCCAGTTAAAAACGAGAAATACACCGCATGCTAATATTTGCATGACTTCTTTTTTATTCCATTGCTCACTTTTATATTGTCCTGTTACGAGCCAACATAATGCTAAAAATATAGTCGCACAAATACAACGAACGAATACTAATTCAAAAGACGGTAAACCTGTTTGAACAGAGAAAAATCCAATTGATCCGAAAATAGACATCGAAAGGATCATTTTTATAGCCGGCATTGATTTTGAATGAAACAAAATATTAACCTCCTAAACATTTCACTGAATATTCCATATATTATACACTATAATTTTCCAAAACTCGAATAACGCATAAAAAAAGAAGCAGTACACTACCGCTTCTTTTCCTTTTCATATTGTTCAAATGTATGAATTCTTTCGAAAATTGGTGGATGTGTGTATAAGAAAAACTTCACTAACGCAGGAGGATTTACTTGGCTTAAACTCGTTTTTGATAAATATTGAAACGTTTTTACACCAGATTTCCCGTCCTTCGTCATGTCTAAAGCATATTGGTCTGCCGCTCGTTCTTCTATACGAGAAACATAGTTTGTTGCTGGTTGTGATACAAAAGAGAGGACAGAAGAAATTAAGAAAAATAAAGGTAAAATTGAGAAACATGCTGCTTTTGAAATTTGCAGCGTATCCCCCCATTTTCGAATACACATATTTATAATACGACTAATGAGGTACATCCCTATAAACGATAGCAACACATAACTCGCAACGCCCCAATATATATGTTTCATAACATAATGCCCCATTTCATGGGCCATTATAAATAAAATCTCTTTATCTTTTAATTGCTTAAGCGTTGTATCCCACATTACAATTCGGGCATTAGGCCCAATTCCTGTTACGTAAGCATTTAACGCATTCGTTTTTTCCGACATATTTACTTCATATACGTGTTTTGCCGGAATGTCAGCTTTATCTGCCATCGCTAAAATTTTCGTTTCTAACTCTTTATTTTTCAGCGTCGAGAAATCGTTATATAGCGGATCAATCACAACAGGTTGTATAAATGTTAAAAAGATTGTAAACGGAACAGAGAGCGCCCACCCTGCTAACCACCATCTCTTCGGGAATTTACGGATAAGCCATAGAAGAACCGTAACTACAATTAACATAGTCGCATAGCTCTCCCAAAAACCGATAACATGATCTTTTATCCAGCTTTGTGTACTTTGCGTTGAAATGCCGTAATCAACGGACACTTTTCGGCTAATCCATTGCATTGGCAGGGCAAGAACTGTTGTAAGTAATGATAAATAAAAGAAATAAATCGCAACTTGCAGGACACTTATTTTCGTCGTTTCCTTCGACCATTTCTCAAACTTTTTTGAAATACCGAGCACAAGTACAAATAATAAAATAATCCATTCAAGAGGCGTCGCTAAAAAATACAGTAAATTTTTCACGCGCGAATAATCTTGGCTTAGCGTAAGCTCTCTTGCATTCATAAACGTTTCTGGATCTGCACTCGTTCCTTTGTACATGTCAGGAATTAGTTCATGATTCCATCCAAGTAAATACCAATATATAAATAACGCAAACCCAACGTACAAAAAAAGCGACCACCCGATAACCTTCCTCACGCTATTCCCTCCTCTATGCTGCCTGTCTATTATTATTGTAAGTTCGTACATGCTAAATTAGAACAAGCTTATTACGCGAATTGCTCGAGATCCTTTTATTTACATAAAAAAACTCTTCTACAAATAGAAGAGTTTTACCTACCTTTAGACGCTTTCTTCGGTTCATACTCTGGGATAAGAAACGTACTTACAACCCAGCATATTAAACCAGCGCCTTTTATATAGCGTATATATTCATAGTCTTGAAAAAATAAAGTCGTTACAATAAGCGTAAAAAATCCAATTAAAACTAGTACATATCCTATTTGCTTCTTAGATAACATAACGTGCCTCCTTAAGGAAGTACATCCATTAATAAGCTAAAATCTTGTAAAGAAAAAGAACTATATTTCATAATACCTTGTACAGCTAAAAGTAAAATAAGGCCGGTCACACACATATAATTAACGCTTTCTTCACTCTTTTTTTCAGCAACTACACCGCCACTAATACATAAAATCCCTAGCAAATGAAGTGCTAAATACATAAAGAAATAAGCTTCCTCCCAGCGAAGAATAACGTTGACTGTCGTTATTAGCACTATACTAAGCACAATCAAATAAAAAAACTTATTTGATGATATTGTTTCATTCATATAATTTTATACATCCCTTTCACATTTTGAATTAATGATGTTTCAAGGCTATAAAGTAAATGATTGCTTTCATACTATAAAACAAAAGGAAAGCCACTATTACTTTCTCGAATACTTTATGAACCCACATATACTTCTCTTCATTCTTTCTGAAGATGCGCTTCATCATTTCTTCTACAATTAGACCAAATAGTAGTAAAACTCCTAACACAATGAGAAGAGAAATAATATTTTCTTTTACATGCGTACTAGAAAATAAGTAATACTCTGGAAACACAATCGTATCTACTACAGGTTGCAGCCAATGACAAACGCTTTTATCACACATATCTGTAAGAGACGTAGCATCTATAATGTCTTTCAATATTTTTTCAATCGTCTTCTTCATCTCATTTACTCCCCACTACGTCTGAAAAACTTTTTTCCTGCTCTACATATATAGCGGGCATTTCTTTACTCCAATACTTGCGGTTAACAAATAAAAAGATGAGTACTAAGTTTAATCCTGTTATAAAAATAATAAGTCCTGGAAAGAACGTCGTATAATTTGAGAAATCTGCAAAACTCATTATCTCTTCTTTATTTATTAGAAAAGAAAGACCAATTACAAATGCATTGTTTAACATGTGAATAGCAATTGGCATGAGTAAGCTATTCGTACGAATATATACGATTGATAGTACAATGCTAAATACAACTGCGCCTAGAAAATCAACGTGTAACAATGCAAATAATATCGCTACAACAATGATTGCTATACTCGTTCCCCATTTTGCTGCGAAGCGTTGCAGTAAAAATCCGCGAAAAACAAATTCCCCAATAATTGGTGCGATGAATACGACCATAATAACTTGATAAACATATCCTCCAGTGCTATCCATAATCGGTTCGCGTAATGCGTTCATAATAAATGTCGGTGTAATCCATGCAAAGCTATACATGTACAAAATAAGATATCCATAACTAAACACACATAACATAATCGTAATGTATAAAACTTGCACCAGGTTAAATGTTTCATTTCTATTAATAAATAATGAAAATGCAACACGGTGTTTTTTATACTCAAAAAAGATCCACATAATCGGCAGGATATAGAATATAAGAATATTTATAAAAGTAGAATTTTGCATATGAAATGTATTTTCTATCAATTCATTACTGGCTCTTGCAACTACAGTTAATAGTGCAAATACAATTAAAAAATATCTAGCTCGCATCGTTTGAAACGGATTCACACTCATCTCCTCCCCTATGTTACTTTTATCATATCATTTGATTCTTAATTTTTTGAGAAAGAAAACCTTAAAATTTCCTTAAAAATTCCATAAGTTACCGAAAGATGATATGATATTCGAGGAAATTAGGAGGGATTTTTATGTATGAAGCAAATATTTTGCTCGTTGATGATGAAACAGCAATTTTACAATTACTAACTACCATTCTTGAAAAAGAAGGTTTTTCTCATATTACAACTGCAACATCAGCTGAAATGGCTTTATCTCTTACTCAGCAAAACGATTACGATTTAATTATTTTAGATGTCATGCTTCCTGGACAATCTGGTTTTGATATTTGTCCAATCATTCGCAAAAAAACAGATTGCCCTATCTTCTTCCTCACAGCTAAAACATCTGATTTAGATAAAATATCTGGATTTTCACACGGTGCAGATGATTATATTACGAAGCCATTTAATCCACTTGAAGTAGTAGCTCGTATGAAAGCACAACTCCGAAGACATATGAAGCAAGTTATGCCACACGAACAAAAAGCACAATCCAGTTCATTTGGTAGATTTGAAATTGATCGATATTCCGCAGAGCTTACAGTAAATGGGCGTGTTGTCGAATGTTCCGCCCAGCTATTTCAGCTATTACTCTTCTTTTGCGAGAATCCGAACTACGTATTTTCAAAAGAAGAAATATACGAGAAAGTTTGGGGAGCACCTGCCTACAATGGCGATGACAATACCGTTATGGTCCACATTCGAAAACTACGTGAAAAAATCGAACAAGACCCAAGTAAACCCGAATATATAAAAACCGTTCGCGGGCTTGGCTATAAGTTCATTACAAAGTAGGGTGACGATATGAACTTTAATAAACGACTTATTATCCAGTTTATCATGCAACACGTATTTGTTTTAGTTACATTACTGATTGCTGTAGTAGCTGCATTCACGTATTTAATTTTTCTTGTTACGAGTACTTCATACGAACCGAACATTCCAGATGCTGAAAATTTTATGATTGCAAGATACATTTCTTCAGAAGATGGCGATATTTCGTTAAAAGCTGAAATAAAAGACTTAATTAAAGAGAAAAATGATTGGATTCAAGTTGTAGAGGAAAACGGAAAAGTTCTCTATCAGTTTAATACGCCAAATGACGTACCGACATCTTATACGAAAACATCTTTATTCTCGTATATACAGAATCACATAGAAAGTCCTTATACATTTACATATTGGGAAATTGAATTAGAAGAAAAAAACGTACTTGTTATTTACGGCGGTATGTTAAAAAGCAATGTATTACTGAAAACGATACAGAAAGAGCACCCTTCTGTATCTACAGATTCATTCGCATTAACAGAAGAAGAAAAACAGTTACTTTCTAAAGAAAAGGCTACTCTTCAAATCTTTAATAGTGGCGGCGAAGAAGTATTCTCCTATCCAGATGGAAAGAAAAAAACGTTTTCTGTCATACAAGCTGCTCTTAGCGAAAAGGAACCGTGGAACCATAAAGAAAACACGTCTAGCTTTTACGACACAAATAGCAATCATCTTCTCGTTGTAACTGCCAAAAATGAGTACTACTACCCAGATGATGAAATAGACGATGTATTTGCTAAAAAGTTTCTAATCGGATGCGGATTAATCCTTCTTATCGTATTTGTTTATTTAGTCATTCTTTCTATTTGGTACGGTAATAAATTTGGAAAACCGTTATTACATGCGATGCGCTGGCTTAAAAACATAGCTGGTGGAAAGTACGAAGAGCCTGTTAGTAAAAAAGGAAAACCTATCAGGTTCAGGAAATCTGGTAAAGAAAAATGGTCATTCCGCTTATTTAGTGATGTTACAAATTCACTAGAGCACCTTTCTATTACACTCAAAAAAAATGATGCAATGAGGCAAGTACTGCAGCAAACACGTGAAGAATGGATTACTGGTCTAACGCACGATTTAAAAACACCACTAAGTTCTATATACGGCTACGCATTATTACTAGAATCAAAACAGTATAACTGGACCGATCGTGACATTCAGCAATTTGGCAGCGTTATGAAAGAGAAATCTCAATATATGACCACACTAATTGATGACTTAAGCTTAACGTATCAATTAAAAAATAATAGTCTTCCTGCGCAGCATGTAAACATTGAAATGAATCAATTCGTCCAAAAAGTATTATTACAATTCATTAATAATCCGACACTTCAAAATCAAAATATTGAATTCGTACCAAGCTCAAATAAAATTCAATATTTCATTGAAGAAAAATGGTTCCAGCGTATTATTGAAAACTTACTCGTAAACGCTGTAAAACATAATAATGAAACGACTAATGTAATTGTAAAGCTTTCACAAAATGCTACTTCATTTACACTCTCTATTTCAGATAACGGAAAAGGAATGGATGATAAAACGAAAGAGCTTCTATTTGAGCGATATTACAGAGGAACAAATACAGAAGAAAGCAACATCGGAACGGGACTTGGCCTCGCTATTACAAAGCAGCTCGTTCATGCTCATAACGGAACGATTTCTATCGATAGCGAACTAGGAAAAGGAACGACAATTATACTTGTGTTTCCGTTTCGTTCGTAGAAAAGGCGCTATGTGGCGTCTTTTCTTTTTTGGGAGAGTTTAGCGGTATATGAAATGATATAGACCATCTTTCTGAGTTGTTTTAGCGATATATGAAATTATATCGGCGATTTTTCAAATATATCGGCGCAAATCAAAATATATCAGCGATTTTCTAGATATATCGACTTACCGACAAAAATCGACAACGCTAACCTACTTCCTCTACTATACAAAGTAAAAATAAAACTATTAACAAATACATTTCTAAACTGTTATACTATAAATAGAAGTATAAACTAACTAAGTTTTGCATAAAATGAAGTAGACGAGGTGCTTCCAACACCCCGTCACTGCAACGAATTACCGCAAGGTGGAAGGTTGCAACTAAAGCTTATTTGCGCTTAGAAGACTTCCCACGCTTCGCAGGCAGACGGGTGGTCTTCTTTTTGCGCTTTTTTGTCGTTAATTTCTTAAATCCCATAACTATACCTTCTCTAGCTATAGTTTTTGTGATTTCCAACAAAATTTGCAAAAGAAATTCCATACGATTACACCTCCTTTCTTCACCAAATGAAGAAAGGGCGTAACCTTCCACCCGCAATATTTAATTGCTATTTTATTTTACCATTTTCAAATGTATTACATATAAAGCAATACAAATTTAACAATCCACTCATAAAAAATAACCTTTCATAACTCACTATGAAAGGTCACTCCATATTTCAGCTATTTTCCTACCAATACAAACACATTCTCATCAGGTGCTTCCATTACCGCAACGTGTCCTGATTCTGTTGGAAATGGTTCACGAATCCATTTAACATCTTTAGTATCTTTTAAACTTTCATACGTTTGTTGCACATCTTCTACTAATACTTCGACTTCCATAAAATGAATATCCGGATGATTGCTTATTACTAACTCCGAACTTTTCTCATCTGGAAACTTCAATCCGATTAACGTCCAAATAACCCCTTCTTCTAGTTCTCTTTCTATAACCCAGTTTTGCTCCATTCCCATTTCTTTATAAAAAGAAACGGATTTTTCTATATCCTTCGTATGTATAGATACACATTCTAGTTTTTTGAACATATTCCCACTCTCCCTTTATAAAAAAGCGAACCACCTCCCAATGATTCGCTCTTACCCTATTATTTCTTCACCGGTATCCAAAGCTCTACTTGAGCGAACTCACTTTTATCTTCGTGACAACGCTCATCGTATAATTCAAACTCTGTAACGCCGCAATGTTCGTATCCTGAATGCGGGAACCACTCTGAGAATACTGCATTCCACGTTTGGTGAATAGACGATACCATTTCTTCATGAGGAACTTTCGGCGTTGTAAATACCGCATATGTTGCTGCCGGGAACGTGCGCTTTGCAATTTCATTTGGTACATTTTCAAAGTCTGTGACTTCCATTCCGATAATATAAGTGAAGTCCCCTGTTTCTAAATTAAAATCAGTACATAATCCAAGCTCTACCCATTGGCTCGTATCTTTACGATTCGGAATTGTCGTTCCAAGATCTTTTTGTAAATATTCTTGCCAAAATGCTGGAATGTCTTGATGGTTCTTCCCTTCTTTACTTGTCGTCTTCAGTTCATAACCCGCCACTAAAAATTCCGGTTTATTTACAATACGATATTCCATTTGTATGCCTCCTAAATACGGATTTAATTTTCTTTGCTTTACATTCACGCTGTAATACATCGGTGTTTCTATTTCCTGCTTTCGATATTCACTCGGTGTCATTTGAAATAATTTTTTAAAGGCTCTCGTGAACGTTTCGTGAGATTGAAAGCCATGTTCAAATGCGATATCAATAATTTTTTCATCCGTATGAGAAAGTTGATAAGCTGCCCGGGCTAACCTCCTCTTCCGAACATACTCCATTACCGTATCACCTACTAACGCCTGGAATACACGATGAAAATGCGACTCAGAAAAACCTGCAATGCGAGCTAACTTACGCAGCGTCTGTTTTTCCATTACATCTTCCTCGATATAATCAATGGACCTTTGAATTTGTGTTTCATAGCTTTCCATCTCTGTTCACCCGCCTTATATGTATTATGATAAAAGAGAATCTTATCCAATTCTTGACGTTTTTTACTATAATTCCATAAAAATTGTAACTTTTTTATATGTTTTTCGTTGTTATGTGTGAAGGGAGGGAAATGTAGTGAAACGTAAACAATCATTAGAAGAAATTTATTCAGAACATATGCAAGATTTATTTCGCTATCTTCTCTCCCTAACCGGAGATTCCCATTTTGCTGAAGATCTCATGCAAGAAACCTTTTACCGCATGCTCGTCCATATTGACTATTACAAAGGCGAAGAAATTAGACCGTGGTTATTTACAATTGCCTACAACGCCTTTATCGATTGGTATCGAAAAGAGAAAAAATATAAAACAACTACAGTGGAAGAATTCCATTTACCAAACGTGCCAAGTACAGAGCACTCTTATTTCATAAAACATGAGATTGCTAGTTGGTTAGAAGGTTTATCTTCTCTTCCGCTTGAAAGACGAAATGTTCTGTTACTACGAGATTACTACGGATTCTCATATAAAGAAATAGCAGAGATGACCGGTCTCTCACTAGCGAAAGTGAAAATTGAATTACACCGTGGTCGAAAAGAAATGAAAAGCATAAAGGAGTGATACGGATGGGTTGTACAGAATTTAAAAAACTATGGGAGAAGTACGAAAACGGAACGCTCATGCATGATGAACAGAAACTGTTAGAAAGTCATATTGAGACATGTGAAGAATGCGAGGCTTACTTAGATCAATTGCTTTCAAAAAGTGAAACAATAAAGAAAAAACTACCACCACAAAACCTGAAAGTTCCGTTTTGGAAAATAAAATGGAAACAACGTTGGCAAACCGTTAGTTTTGTCCTTGCCGTTTGTATTGCAATCTATTTTGTCGACCATTTTTCGTCTTCTCTTTACTTCTATAATATGAAAAAGTTAGTCGAAGTAGATGAAATCCCAGCACTCGCACTAGAAGCAACAATTCCAAATAGTCGTTCCACTGGAGGCAGTACAAAGATTAAACCCTTTTTCCGTACAGAAATTGAAATGAATTTAGTTAAAACGGTCGGTAAAAAAGAAATGCCAATTGGTACAGTAACAACGCGTAGCTTCTTATCATCTGTAACTGACACAAATCAATCATGGGCAAATAAACCCTATTCCAACAAACTTTCCTTTGTTCATCCAAAAATAAAGCAAGATGATCATTTGAAAGAAATCTCTAAAAAAGTTTGGAGTACACTCGGAAAGATACATGAGGGCACCGTTGCAGAAGTAGCGATATCTTTTGACAAACCTTACACTTTACAAGAATTAGCATCCATTCTATATAGCACATTTGAAGCACAAGAAATACCGCCCACTCCTATATGGTACGCTTTAGACACAGGGCAAGAAAGAATAGATGAAGAAGATTTCATTCTACATGGCGGAGAGGTTATCGGATTTTCAGAACATATAAATCTCCCTGATAATGAAGCAAAACGACCGAAGACAAAAGAAGATGAAGTAATCGAAATGATGCGTATTCTTTCTGAGCATAAAGAAACTGTAAGTAAAACTACTCAGACTTCTGAAAAAGAGCTGAACTTAGATAAGCGTTATGAGTATGTAAAAGAGAACGGTGTAAAAGTATACGGGATCGTCATTACCGGACCGTCGAAAGAATTGTTAAAATTACAAAACTCACCTCACGTACGTTATGCGACTCTTGGAGATATTGAGGTTTGGAATTGGTTTGATCAGTGATGTGGGAAAAGGAGAGCATCTAGGAGTGATGCTCTCCTTTTTAATCCGAAATCACTTTCACATACATCCCTCTCACCGCTTTTTCATAAGCGCTATCACTCATCTCTCTTATGTTTTCTGACACAACAGACGATGGAACGACTTCCCCCTCACAAAGTAACGGTGGATCAATAAGACGTACTTTATTTTTCTGATACAAATCATAATCGTTTTTATCTTCTTTTACCTTTACATTCGGATGAACTTTGCTTACTAAAGCATGTACTTCTGGATCACTACATTGCTGCAATTTCGAAATTAGCTCATCATCTTCAAGAAGAAAATCATCTGCATGAATAACCTTTTTGTGTAGAGCTAACTTTAGCGTTTTTGCTAACATGTCATTTCCATAAATATTCATTGGTTGCATAAAGAAATCGATGACTTCTTTGTAATACGTTTCTGTAAACCATTCAGCTATTTCGATATTTTGAAGGACCATTCTCCCCTCTACTGCGATAATATCCTCTAAAAATCTATGAACCTCTTCTAAAGAAATATACCCATATGTATACATATCTCGTAACGTATAATCCACTCGATCTGCGCATAATTCTGGCGCTGACCTTTCCAGTAACGTCCACTTCGAATCATCTAACAAAATCTCTTCATAGTTATAGCCATACTTCGCAAGAATCGCTGGAATTTCTGAATTTTTCACAACAGCACTAAATATTTCTTCATGATAACTTTCATTTTTGTTATCAAAAACATAATCAATCACATGAGAAAAAGCAGTATGCGATACGTCGTGCAGTAAACCAGCAATTTGTTCCTCTACTGAGCCACCGAGTTTCTTAATTAACAACATAACGCCAACTGAATGATCAAAGCGCGTTACATTCCATTCCTCATTTATTAAATAGCTTGCGCCAGTTTGATGAATACCTTTTAACCTTTGCACAGACTTACTTACAATTAATTCTTCTACTACTGGATCCACTTCAAATTCTCCGTATAGCACATCTGATATGATCAATTGTAATCCCCCTTTATTTCAACCTCGTCTTATAATCGTACCTCTTTTATGAAATTGACACCAAAATAAATAATAAATCTTAATATATTGATATTAAATTACTAATGTTGTATATTATACATGTCTGTTATTTGTTTTAATTCATTTGTTTTTATTGAGCGCTCCTTATCTGGAGCCTTTTTTTATTGAAAAAATAAAGAACCTCATTCAAATCAAGCACGAGAAAGGATTCGTTTACATCGTGAACAGGACGTTAAAAATAGGAACATACATATTCTAGTTCAAAAAGGATAATATTGTTAGTTTCATTCTTTTTTGATTTAATACATATATAGCTATTAAGGGAAAGAGGGGAAACATGAAAAAGATTTTCTTTACCATTCTATTAATCATTATTGTATTAATTAGTTTAGGATATTGGAAATTCTTCACTTTATCTGGGCTTTCAGGCGGTGAAAAGATTCAATCCATACACTCCCCAAATAAAACGTATCGTTACATATATACAGGCATAATGGCGGAGCAACAACTAGCTATGCTATAAGAGGAGAGCTTGTAACAAATAATAAAAAGTTTATGAACAAGAAAAATATATACTGGAATTATCGTGAAGAAACTGCAACCGTCAAATGGTTAGACGATCATACATTGATGATTAATAAACATAAATTAAATGTAGAAACGGACACATATGATTTTAGAAAAAACTAAAGAAAAAAGGACCAACTGTTATTAGCTGGCCCTCTATCCTACTATTCAAACGTAACTTCCACCTGTACAATCTCCGACCTACTTCCAAGTCTAAGCGGTGGTCCCCAAAATCCGAAGCCTGAAGAAACAATTGCGTGAAATGCACCTTTTTGTGCGTAGCCCCAGTCTAGTTCGTACATTCTTCTCGTTACAATATGGTTTGGTGCCATTTGTCCGCGGTGCGTGTGACCGGATAATAGTAAATCTACGCCAGCATCCGCTGCTTGTTTTAACTCGAATGGTTGATGATCCATTGCGATAACTGGCATCGTTTTATCTACTGTACTCATTAGATTTTCAAAACTTTGGCGATCTCGCTCAGTTTTATCTCTTCTTCCAACGAGATAAAACTGATCTTCAATTGTAATTACTTCATCTAATAAAATGCGAATATCGATCTTATCCATCTCTTGCAGGAATTCTGGAACTGCTCGTCCGTAATATTCGTGATTTCCTAACACACCATATACGCCTAGTGGCGCTGTCATTTGTTTCATAATATGTCCCATATTTTTTTGAATGAACACACCTGGATGATCATCGATAATATCACCTGGCAGTAAAATAATATCAGGCTCCATTTCATTTACATGACGAACAAGCCTTTTCAAATGCGAAACGCCAGATAATTTACCGAAATGCATATCAGAAGCCATCGCAATCCGTAAGCTTTTACGTCCCTCTACTTTTTTCGGAATGTGCACCTCATACTTTCTTACTACCGGGCTATATGCATTAAATACTCCGTACGCAAAGATAAAAATAAATGCAGCTAACACAGCTGCCCCTGTCCAAATAATTGCCGCTTCTTTCTCTACTACAAACTGTAAAAGAAAGACTGTAATATTAGCTAACGGCAATAACATAAGCGCGTATTGTATAACCGCAAACCAAATCGAACCTATCGTTCGTAGGAAAGGCAAAAACTTAAACACTTGCACGAGAATGTACGCATAGGAAATGAAGCCAACAACGAAAGCGTAATATCCCCAAGACTCCCAGCCAAATACCGCATGAAGCCAAACCCATCCGTTCCAGCCGATGTAGAGCATAAGTAGTGTGTATATAATTAATATCGTAAATATATTGAGATAACGAAGATTCTTCACAACTAGCCTCCTTATTCATTTCTTCTATTATATCTTGTTATGCACTTATAGCGTAAATATTAAGCACAGCAATCTTCACAATAAAGACCTCTAATTGCTAGATGCAAACCTAACAATTAGAGGTGCAATTCAAAACAAAATTACTTTTACAGATTTTCGTTATAGAAGCTTGTTAATTTTTCAACTGCAATTTTTACTGGTTCTGGTTGGTCATATAAATCGTAGTGACTCGCACCTTCCACAACAAGTAAGTCTTTTTTCTCTGATGCTGCTTTCTCATAAAGCTCATGACCATCTTTATAAGAACCGAATGCACCTTGTTTACTGCCGACAATAATTTGCAGTGGCTGCGTTAATAACGCATCTGCTAAATGGAACGCATCAAAACCAATTACCGATCCCATACTCGTAAAGTTTAACTTATTTGGCGAGTTCACACTTTGACCTCGCGGCGTTGTGTAATACTCAACTGCTTCTACAATATCTATATCTGTCATACCTGCTGCCGCTAACTCTTCCTGATTTTTAGGAATCCAATTTGTAATCATTACCTCTGCTCCGCGTGCTTCAGCAGTACGTTGTTTACTAATTGCCTCTAACACACCAATCGGGTTAGACTCACGATTTAAACGACCGATATTTGCACCAACAACTGTACCAACCGCTTTAATACGGCGCTCTGTCATCGCAGCATTTACCGCATAACCACCGCCTGCACAAACACCTAACACACCGATACGTTCTTCATCTATATAAGGTAGAGTCGTTACATAATCTACTGCTGAGCGAATATCCTCAACTCGCGCAGCTGGCTCTTCCATATATCTCGGTGCACCTTCACTTTCCCCTTGATACGATGCATCAAACGCAAGTGTTACATACCCTTGTTCTGCTAACCTTTCCGCATACAATCCTGCTGTTTGATCTTTACAGCTACTACCTGGATGCACACAAACAATCGCTGGATTTTGTTTCTTTTCCTCAGCACCTTCAGGAATGTTCAAAATACCTGCAACTTGTAAACCTCTTGCATAAAATCGTACATTTTCCTTCGTAACTGCCATATATAAAACCACCCTTATCTCATATTTAATATTACACTTGTGAGAGTTATTACTCACGTGTATATTTATAATAAAATGAGTAGAATCTTGTTTCAATGACCACATTTACACATTTGGGTGATAATACACACATAACGAAATATGTGTATCAACAACGGAGGAACACCATATGGAGAAAATCGATCGAAGAATTATAAAATCACAAAACGCCATTCAATCGGCATTTATAGAAATGTTAATTACAGATGGTTTCGACGAAATTACAGTAAAAAACATTACCGAAAAAGCAAACATCGGGCGAAAAACTTTTTACTTACACTATCTAGATAAGTACAATTTATTAGATAAAATTGTGGACGATCATTTAGACCAATTAAAAGAAATATGCTATGAGAAACAAAACAAAGGGTTTATAGAAGGAACGATCATATGGTTTGAATACTTCAAAGAACACAAACCATTTTTCGCGGCGTTATTTAAAAGTAACAGCACATTATCGTTTCAAAAAAAGTTATTAACTTTCATCATGGATGAAATAGAGAAAAAGTTAAACACAAACACATCAATAAATAACAACATCGATAAACACATCCTTTTAAAATTTTTAGGAACGGCTGTAATGGGCATTTTGGAATCTTACGTGTTAGACGAAATTGATAGTGATGTTGCGTTTGTTGCGACGCAAGTTGGGGAGTTGATGAGGAGGAATATATAACGGTTATGAAAAAGCGCACCCAGATTGTTGAGTGCGCTTTGTTATCATCTCATATATTGATTGTATCAACATAATACAGCCTATCATCCATCTGAAAATACATAACAGATCCGCGGCTATAATAAGCAACAAATTGAATCGGTTCTCCTAGTTCATTACGAAGATTCACATCATGCACATGATTATTATTTAAATCATAAACAACCAACTTTTTATCTTGCGTAATAAATACTACTTTGTCCTGAGCAACCGCAAAACTTTCCGACCGTATTTCCTTAATTACATTTATTTCATTCCAAGACATATGAAATTTTTTATCTTTCATTTGAACTAAAGGAAATTCTGAATAATAGAGCCAAACGTCTCCATCTAGCACATTTATTGCATAACAATCAGCTATATAAGATATTTATAAAAAAGAAAAGCCGATATCAGCTCTTCTTTCTACAAATTATTTTTCATTTAATTTTCACCATTCATTTCCTCTGCTGTCCCAGGTTAAAATTCTTTTAGTTTTTTTTCAATATCTCTAGTTTTTTCTTCATATAAATATCCCTTTTTACTAAAAAAGATGTTTTACACTCCCCTATAGGAATATATTGCTCCAATGCTATTTGTCATCATAGAGTGTAAATGAATTAGCGGGGAATTGTTGTGTAAAATTAGAAGTATTGAGTTGTTCTATTGGTTCTTGAGATGTTTGTTTCATGTGTCGTTTTTCAAATGCTAATGTCTTCGTGCGTTCTACACCGTTGACAAGATCTTTCACTTTCGTAAAGAGGGATGTAAAAATGTCGTTAAATCAACACTTTTACATCCCTTATTTTCATAACTCTTTTAGACTTGTAAAATGTTTCGTATTTCTTCTATGCGTAAATTTGTAAACTTTGCAATATCTTCTATCAACATTCCATTTTTACTCATACCACGAATGAGTTGTATTTTCCCCTCTTCAATCCCTTCCTTACGGGCATGTGCATACTTTGCTGCCTCATCCATCAGAGCTTTTTCCCTTGCTTCATACGCTTGTCGAAAAGAAGAATCTTGACTCATACGTTCCCATTTATTCATTGCTTTTTGTAAAATCGGATCTTGGTTCATTGCAATATCCTCCAATGTTTGGGTTAATTGTTCATCTTCATTCGCTGGGAGTAATAATAACCAACGAACAAATGAATCTTCCCAGGGATTTACTTGTTCATTCCGCCACTGTTGCATAAGTTTGGGAAACTCTACAATATGAACTTCAATATCATCACTCAATACTTTCTGTTGCTGTTGATTCCATAGGATTCCTATTGTATGGAATGCTTCATATTCAGGAAACATAACGAAATTCAACAAATTAATCGTGATGGTTTTCCGAAGAGAACTATACGGCATTCCCTTTTGAAGTTGGGATGTGTATAACCTTCCCCAGTAATACAAACTGCGCTTAATCATGTTGTGAGCATTATTCAACTGAATTTCAATATTTACTTTCGTACCTGTATCTAATGTAACTAAAATATCTAATATCGATAATTTATCTTCTTCATGTTCTCGATGCAAATGTGGATCTTCTAATTGTAACGCAACAATTGGCGATTTTAAAGAATCTCGTAACATTGCGTTTAAAAAAGCAATTAGAATGTCTTCATTTCCACTTGTACCAAATAATTGTTTAAAAGCGAAATCAATTCGTAAATTTACTAATTGTTGATTGGACATGGGTTTTCCTCTCCCCATCTCATAAGATGCTTTTCTTTTATTGTACATAAAACAGTGATACACATGCAAACGGGTTCTTATGTAAATATATAAGAGCCTGTTTATAGCAACATACAATAAAAAATCAGATTATAGAAGTAATAAGTTATTCAAAATTAAAAAGTGTATCCCAAAATCAAACTATTTGTTTAGATTTTGAAATACACCGAATCGACTTTACTTTTCTTTTTCAAAAATACCAGCTAAAAACAAACTAATTCCTAAAAAAACGAATATCACTATATTAATTTTGTAACCCAAGAGCGACATATATGAAGTAAAACTTATTAGAATGTTGCCTCTATAGATTTTGTTTCTTTTCCATTCTCTACAACTTTCACTCTCGTACGGTTTCCAAATCCATCATATGTGTATAATTTAGTTGTTCCGTTTGGTAGTGCTTCATTTAATAGTTGGTTAATCGGGTCATATACAAAGTTTGTTTCTGTTACTTTTCCGCCCGTACCTTCATGTTTAATCTTCGTGCAATTACCTGCTTGATCATATTCATATCGTTCAGAAAGTAGAATACTATTTGATGTACCTACTACTACATCTTTAATTTTGTTCGCATGGTCATAGTTAAAAGTAGAACCTGAACCATTTCCAGCTGTGTACGTACGAACATTTCCTTGATCGTCATAATCAAAGCGATACGTTTGCGAGCCATCTGTCTAGATAAAGAAAGAAGGTGTCTCCAAAAGAGCATTTTTAATGACCTTTTGAATCACCTTCTTCAGCAATTTTTTCTCCTTAACCACTTGAATTACCTTTTCTATACTTTCTGCTACAAGCACGGGAGTCCACATTCCCTCTCCATGTTCAGCAGTGTACACTGCACACCCTATATCTTTAGTATCTACAAAAATAGGATCTCCTATATATGAATCTAAGCCAATTACAATCCAACTTTCTTGCCAAGATCCTTCTTCATTACTCATTAAACTTTCCCCATTATCGGTAATACTGTATCCAACCTGTCCTTCTTCTATTTCTTCACTATTAAATAACTCTATTGTAATTTCTTCTCCGGCATAAAACTCAACATATTCACTTCCGTCTGGATTATAAATAACTGCATTCTTATCTTCATAATTAAATATAAATAGCCATCTCTCTCCGATTCGCTGCATACATATCACAGATTCAACATCTATATCCACATTTAAATTAATATTACTTATACTCCCATTATTTTTATCCAAATAAATAATACAAGGGCGATCCTGATGATCTTGTACTAATAAAATTATATTTTGTTTATAGTCCACGTTCATTTTTTCTAAATTGATAAGCTTCAACAATAGACTTAAAACTGATGAACTCTTTGCATACGATATCTTTCATATAGATAAAAAACCCTCTCATTGATTCTAAACATAAAAAATAAGCGTCAAACTCCATTAATTCTAATAAGTTTGACGCTTATCCTCCATTATAATTTTATATACTTCACCTTACTTACTCCAAGAAAATGTTAAATCCCATTGTTGCTTTCTATAATTTATTGGACTCATCTTTTCAAATGTTTGATCTTGAATATAAAAAACTATCTTTTGTATATTTACTTTTGGATTGAATAAAAAATCTCTCAAATCGATATACTCTTCATTTATAAATGCAGCCCCTTCTATAACAAAAAAAGTCTGCGCTATTTGGTCTACATCTATATTTAAAATACATTTGTATAAACTATCATCGTCCTCTAATAATAAGTCTGCTTTTATAAAGACATCCGTATTATCTAATTCAAATATACTCTTAACAGTTGATGGTCTAATCCAAGATTCATCTTGGTACTCAAAACTTTCATTTTCTAAGTCCCATTCCCAAATGGATGAAAAAGAAAAATCTTCAAGACTTAGCTCCTCTATCGGTTTTCCATTAATTGAACCCACCGGCGATCCTGCCTCTTTCACTATTTTAGGAATAAGATTACTAAAGTACATATTTCTCTCACTCGTTACTGATTCCTTAATAAGGGGATATAAATATAAAGTAGCCATTGTTCTTAAACCATTACTCGCTTTTAATTCTAATTCCATTTCTATAGAAAAAGTCCTTATTGATAAATAACTAATTCGAATGTTTCCATTAAGGACCGTAAAAGTTTCTCCCTCTATATTAAATTCCGATTCTTGAAAATTAAACTCTCTATAGTAATAACTTTGTTCCTTATGAATAAAATCAGGGTACTTATTTAAATATATATCTAAATAATCATCTTCTACTAAAGTCTTATATGTTGGACATACAATTTTAAACTGTAACTTTCGAGATTTAGAATCCACAACAATACAGTTATCCTGTATGACACAATACACCCAAGGTATATAAAATTGATTCCCCTCTATTACGAGCTTTGAAGGCTCTCGTTTTAACATTGATACCACCTCTTTTATACATCCTAACGTAACTCAAACCATTGATAAAAGTTCTATTATCACTTATTCTTTTTCTACATTTATAAATGGTGCGCTCTCTCTTCTCATTCAAATAAACCGTTCAGACCGCGGAACAAACTTAAGTGCTCTGCATGGAAGTTTGTATGATTAAACATTCTTTACATAGATAGAAATATAAAAAACTCTCTCCTATTTGAAACGTTATTCCTCCTGTAAGTCCCCCTTCATTCCCATAATCTTCTCCGGTCAACATAGCCACATAGTTCATACTTTTCGAGCAACAAGGACACGTTGCCTCTATAGAATCTTCTATGTATAGGGGCGCTCCAACTATTCTACAAATATAATCTCTTCCCATAGCATCTAAAGCTTGGTCATTTTCATCTTCATCACAAGGGACATCATAATTCTCCATCGTTACTAATTTCATATCATATTTTGGCAAAGGAACTGGTATCTTATCAATTAATTCATACTTCCAATCAAACATCTCACTTTGAGTAATGGTATGTATAGAACTTTCCATTATATTTATTTTGAAATTTTGTATATCTTCATATAAGGAACAATTTAAGCAAGTGATTAATGGCAACTCTCTTAATTCTTCTGTCTTAAGTTCCTCTAATCTAGAATCATTCAAATCAAAGGTAAATATTTGATGCACTTGTTCATTACATTGCGGATATATAGGAACTTTCCAAGTTTCTCCACCAAAATAATGGCTATATCCCTCTTCCCCGTGAATAACTCTAAACCCTAATTTATTCATATATTTGCCTCCACTTTATAATACGGATAACAGTTGTTATCCTTCAGTTATACTCAATTACAAAATTTTTATTAGCGGATATCTCTTCTACAAACTTTTGTTTCTTTTCTAACTTGTATTCCATGCAGAAATCTATTAAATGAGAAGTAGACCAAGTCACATTTCGAACTGGATTTCTCCTAGTGTTTTCATTGATTTCTCCCATTATTTCCATATCAAAAATAACCTTAAGAGTATAATCGTCAAATACCATTCCATTAAGCATCAATGCTGTTAAAATGTTAGCATTATCAATATCCTCTTTAGTAGGCACTGTTTTCAAATGCAAATCGAATATAACACATAAAGGAAACACGTCTTCCATCAATTCAACAATTTGTCCGAAAAAATATGTTTCATTTGGTAAAGAGATAGAAAATACATCCCCAACTTTCCATTTTTGCTTTTTAGGTCGTTTCCAAGATTCAATGAACTGTTCATACTCTCTTTTATTCTCAAATGTAAATTCTTCGTCTATAAGCTTATTCACCAAAATCGCAACTTGTAACATTTTCTTTCCATTTGTTGAATATATCTCTACACAATCGCTCTCTGAATCAAAACGGACTTTACCTTTTATTCCCGCTTCTTTAACTTGATTTCGTATAAAAACCATTGCATCATAATTTGTCTCTAAATCTAAAAGCCCGGCTAAATCCTCAAAAATGATATATTCTTTTGAACTAAAATCCGGTATAAACATACGAATTCTCCCGATTTGTAACGTATAATTTAATTCATTGAATAGTACTGATTCCATTTATTCTCTCCTATAACACTCTAACTGTTTTTCATTGAAACTATTTTCTTCTAATAATAAAATCCTCTCATTGATTCTACACATAAAGGTTGTAAAAAATGCACCCAAAAATTCAGGTGCATTTTCATTCTCAATGTAGAAACTTCATGTTTTGCGGCTTCATTCTAATCCATAATACGTTCTTCCGCATAACAAACAAATACTTGCTTTTCCGAACGTAAAGATACTACATAATACTCATCTTCAAAATGCCCTACTATATACCCCATTTCCCCCGCCAGTTCAATTGTTTCTTTATTGAAATATACTCTTGTCCGATCAAAATTTATATGTTTTATGATACTCTCTAACTCATTATCGTTTACTTCTTTTTCAGAGAAAAGGAACATGAGGCTCCCTTCCATACATACAGGAGAAATCACATCGAAAATATCAGTTGCAGGATCATACTGGTTTATTAAAATTGTGCTCTTCACAATCGACTTTTTCCAGTTTAACTCTTTTAATTCTTTTTCCCAAATGTAATTTTGCACCTTTGTTAATTCCTCTTGAATCCCTTCACAATTCACTAAAATATATAAATGAAATTTCGACATCATTGTTTTCATAAATTGTTCCATGCTTGTATCAACATCAACTATATATCTATTAATTTTTGATAACAAATTCAGGATTTTATCATTTTCAAAATTATCATGTTCATCCAACACTAGAAAATATTCGTTTTTTTCCGTTGCAGGCTTGTGTATTTCGATGTATGTGTCCATGGTTTCTCCTTCTAGCTCGTTCGTATAGCTGATTACTGTTATCCCACTTATTTTCAAGCTCCTTTTAAGGAAAAAGCGATATATTCACGTTGTACAATGTATTCCCCCAAAAATACCCCATTTAAAAATTAGATGCATACTGTTTTATAAAGATCTTATTTCAATTATATATAATTGAATATTATCGTAAACTGTGATGTACATTCAGCCGTATAGAGCACTTCTAAAGAATATCCTAATTTATAACATATAAAAAAGGAAGAGCTTAAAAGTTTGCAGTGCTCCCTGTCTACTTGACAGGGGACACTGCATTTCAGCTCTTCTTTCTTTTTAAATTCTTATATTATCATCAATAATTATTTTCTCCTTAACCTCTCAAGTACTTACACACTAAGTTATAATCCAAAATAACTATATACATCATAAAAGATCGAATATAATATAGCTACTCCTACACCGATTGAAAATATCTTAAACAAATAAAAACTGAAAGACAGTACGATTGGGAATGGTGTTAATAAAGAAAATAACAGTGAGTTAACACGCTGCTTTTTAAAAGTTTCTTTATCTATTATAATTCCAAAAATTATAATTCCACAGGCTATAAAAAAACATAGTACCATAAAAAAAATGTCTTCCATATATCTCTCCTACTTTATTATTTTTTAAAGGACCTTATCCATTAAGTGAAAAATATATTTTCACTTAATGGATATTATTCATAAACATTCATCTTACTCATAATAATAAAATAACTTCTAACTAATATACTAACCTCAATTTTCTATTAAAAACTATCTTCGCCTTTTTTTAGCAGCCTTTTTATTACTTTTTGTATTTTTCTTCTTACTACTTACATTTTTAGTAGAACGATTATCACGATATGCAGTAGCAAAGGTTAATCCTAAATAACCTTTACTTCCAGTCATAGAATATGCTACATCTCGAGCCATACCTTTTCCACTATAACCACTTTGCCCTTTTCTTTGTACACCACTTCCAGCATTCGCTACAGCATACCCAGGTACTGCTGTATGAGTACTAACAAATAAACGAGCTCCTTTGCCTAAATGCCTAGCAACATGACCTCCTGATCCTCCTATAATACCACCGGCTACCCCCCAAAGGAAATCCTTACCCAGTCTTTTATAATTCATTCCTTTTAAAGTTTTATGTTTTGCATAATGCCCTATTACATAACTGCCCACATTAGCAATTCCACCAACAGCTCCAGAAGCGATCCACCATGCAAGATGCCCATCCGGATCCACCTTCATCACCGGATTATTATCACCATACGTATACCCATTCATCGTAACCGGATCATCTTCATCACCCGGATCAGGATCCACAGACAAGAACACACCATGATTTGGGTTATAGTAACGCGCAATCAGATAATACATACCAATCTCTTTATCATACATGTATCCCGCATATCCAAATGGATTGTCTGCTGCGATACCTTTTGCGTCACTCTTTAATACGTTACCCCATGAATCGTACTCATACGTTGCTACAACTTCTCTATTTTGATCTGTCATCGCAACGACATCACCACGTGGGTTGTAGTGATAATATAGCGTTTGTCCTTTTGATTTCATCGCTAGACGCGTACCACTTGTTGAGTATACATATTGACGAAGTACAGTTCCACTACCATCCGTCTCATATAACGGATTAATACTATCTCCATCATAGAAATAACGTGTTACTTGACCATTTATACTCTTTTCAATACGACGATTGTTTTCATCGTATTTATACGTTGCGAATGCATTGCTTTCACCTTGTTTTGTAATAGCTACAATTTGGTCATGTTCATTCCATGTATACTTGTACTTTCCATCTGATGTACGATTTCCATTCGCATCATACGTTAACGATTCGTTCCCGAATTTTACAAGTTGATTCCCATCATTGAATGTTGCTGCTATAGATTTTGTTTCTTTTCCATTCTCTACAACTTTCACACTTGTACGGTTTCCAAATCCATCATATGTGTATGATTTAGTTGTTCCGTTTGGTAATGTTTCATTTAATAATTGGTTAATTGGGTCATAAACAAAGTTTGTTTCTGTTACTTTTCCGCCTGCATCTTCATGTTTAATCTTCGTACGGTTACCCGCTTGGTCATATTCATATCGTTCAGAAAGTAGAATACTGTTTGATGTACCTACTACTAAATCTTTAATTTTGTTCGCATGGTCATAGTTGAATGTAGAACCTGAACCATTTCCAGCTGTGTACGTACGAACATTTCCTTGATCGTCATAATCAAAGCGATACGTTTGAGAACCGTCTGTCACACGAATGTTTTGATCTAACGTGTTGTAGTCATACGATACTTTATTTGTGTATCCGCCTTGTGTTACTGTTTGTTCTTTTAATTTTTCTGTCTTACTGTTTGCTTTATCATGATACGCCCAGTCAATTTTTCCGCCTCGGCTATCTGTTGCGCTTGTAACGCGGTCAGCCTTGTCGTATGTTTTCGTTCTACGCCATTTGTGTTTATGTTCAATTTAAGTATGAACTAGGAAATTAAAATATTGTAGGAAAAAAGTTTAAATTATATAAAATCCTTTTCATACAAACTTAACCTCGCATATTATCTAGTTGACATTTATAATATGCGAGGTTACATAACCAGAGTTCATTTATCCACAACAGATTATAACCCTCTCAAACTCCATATAAAAAAAATAAGCGTCAAAATCCCTTAATTTTAATAAGTTTGACGCTTACCCTCAATTATAATTTATTTATCTACAAACAATATATCTTACTCTCTCAAAACCTATATAACCCTAAAAATCTTTTATATTTTCTTTATAAATTATGAGCACCTCAAAATTAACCAAGGATACCACAATATCTCTTCCGCCTCTATCTTTTGATTATCAATTAAATGAATAACATATTGTGCATCCTCATAATTAGCGATAAGTGATAATTCATTTAAATTCTTACCATACTTTCTAAAATCCGTCTGTAAATTATTATGAATAAACGAATAAAAATTATTGTTACTATAGCCACATATATCAAAACCTAACATTTCATCGTTATTGATACAGAATGGCAATGCATCTTCCATAAAATGATATATAGAACAATCAAAATCATTCTCTTCTCGCTCATTCAATAAAAAATCCGCCCGATACTCTTCTGAAAGATTTAAACTAACAATTTCCAAATCCTCTATACCCTTTAAATAGTTTTTCTTAAAAAATCTAGCATCCTCTAAATCCCTAAAAACATTGGGCCAGGAGAACCTTTTTTCCTCTATCAATGTATCTAAAAAACATCGCGCCTGTTCATGCTCCTCTTTACTGATCCTTAATCTTGAGTTTATTAGTTTAGTAATCGATTCATTTTCATTTGTATTGGCCCAAGGGAAAAACCAATAATCAGGAAATGTTGGCCGTACGCTATTACTTATTGTTAAAATAATCGAGGAAAGCCCCTCAATTATGCAAGTTTGATAAATAAGCTCTTTTTCATATGAAATTATCATAAATCCACCGTTATAATATTTCATGCCCATCCCTCCTTCCTGTTATGAATACAAGTATTCTTCAATAACTATATTCATTTTAATACCCTCTTGGATATTCCTTTTTAAATGGTTTTCTCACTTTTTCTTTCGGATACTTCTTCTTAGTTATAGGGTTTCTATTGTATTGATTTTTAGTTTTAACATTTGGTCGTGGAACATCACCATGCGGTTTTCCTTCTCCACGAAATTGTTTCCTCAACACTCCTCCTTGTCCATAAGTTGCGTATTCAGTCACTTTTCCATTTTTAGTTTTATATCTTGTATGTGGACTTCCCTTTGCCTTCGGGTCTGGTCCAGATGGTTTACTACGGGCCTGCATGACTCTGATTTTTGCACCAATACGCCAAGCCGCATATGCACCACCAACCGCTATAGTTGCTAATAATGCCGCTTGTCCCAAACCTGGTACGAAATATATGCCTGCAGCCATTGCCCAATGCCCATCTGGGTCAATGTTCATTACCGGGTTATTATCCGCATACGTATACCCATTCATTGTAACCGGATCATCACTATCACCTGGATCAGGATCCACCGATAAGAACACACCATGCTCTGGATTATAATAACGCGCAATCAGATAATACATCCCAATTTCTTTATCATACATGTATCCCGCATATCCAAATGGATTGTCTGCTGCAACACCTTTTACGTCGCTCTTTAATACGTTACCCCATGAATCATATTCATATGTTGCTACAACTTCTTTATCCTGGTTTGTCATCGCAACGACATCACCACGAGGATTGTAGTGATAGTATAATGTTTGTCCTTGCGATTTCATAGCCAAACGTAAACCATTTACGGAATACACATATTGACGAATAACATTTCCACTACCATCCGTCTCGTACAACGGATTAATGCTATCTCCATCATAGAAATAACGTGTTACTTGACCATTTACACTCTTTTCAATGCGACGATTATCCTCATCATACTTATAAGTTGCGAATGCATTGCTCTCACCTTGTTTTGTGATCGCTACAATTTGATCGTCTTCATTCCATGTATACTTATACTTTCCATCCGATGTACGATTGCCATTCGCATCATATGTTAATGATTCGTTTCCGAATTTGACAAGCTGATTCCCATCATTGAATGTTGCTGCTATAGATTTTGTTTCTTTTCCATTCTCTACAACTTTCACACTTGTACGGTTTCCAAATCCATCATATGTGTATGATTTAGTTGTTCCGTTTGGTAGTGCTTCATTTAATAATTGGTTAATCGGGTCATATACAAAGTTTGTTTCTGTTACTTTTCCGCCCGCACCTTCATGTTTAATCTTCGTACGGTTACCTGATTGGTCATATTCATATCGTTCCGAAAGTAGAATACTGTTTGATGTACCGACTACTAAATCTTTAATCTTGTTCGCATGGTCATAGTTAAACGTCGAGCCTGAACCATTTCCAGCTGTGTACGTACGAACATTTCCTTGATCATCATAATCAAAGCGATACGTTTGAGAACCGTCTGTTACACGAATGTTTTGATCTAACGTGTTGTAGTCATACGATACTTTATTTGTGTATCCGCCTTGTGTTACTGTTTGTTCTTTTAGTTTTTCTGTCTTACTGTTTGCTTTATCGTGATATGCCCAGTCAATTTTTCCGCCTCGGCTATCTGTTGCGCTTGTAACGCGGTCAGCCTTGTCGTATGTTTTCGTGCGTTCTACACCGTTAACATGGTCTTTTACTTTCGTAACTTGTCCATTTTGATCACGTTCAAATGTAAATGAATCTTTTCCGTTGCGCTTTTCACCAACAACGCGATCAGCTGTATCATATACAGACTCTAAGATAGAACCATTTGGCATTTTCGTTTTAATCTTGTTTGCATTTTCATCATACGTATGTTCAATACGACGGTTTAACGCGTCGATATACACTGTATTTTTGTTATCTACATCATACTCATATTTGTGTGTTTGTGTTTTCCCACCAAACATGACAGATTTTTCTGTTGTGTTTCCATTATGATCATAACGATAATTTACAGAGGTACCATTTTTTAATGTAACCTTCGTTAATAGATTATCTTTGTTGTAATCATATAGTTTTGTATTTCCTTTTTCATCGGTTTCGCTCTTTTTATTTCCTGATGCATCGTATGTGAATGTATTCTTCTGCCCTTCTTCATCATACGCGGCAATAACATTTCCGTCGTTGTCGTACTCGTTTTTAATAAGAGCGTTTCCTTCTAGTAAACGAATATTATCAAACCAAACTTTTCCTTTATTCTCTCTTCTAAATTGAAATAAAGTATTCCCCCTTATCCAAAGAGGCAATACTTTATCTACCTCTATCCCATTAATGAAACCCACAACAAAAAAGCACACAATCCATTCACAAAAGTGAACGTTGTGCGCCTTCATTTTCTCATTCTATTTCATTTTATTTCTTCAACTTATCCGCCTTCGCAATAAATTGTGCTGCTTCCACACGGCTTACCGCTTTATTTGGAGCCCAGCCATTATCTGTTCCAATTGAAATCTTTTCTTGGATTAAAATATTGGCATACTTCGCACCCCAATGATTGTTTAAGTCAGCAAATTCTTTCGGTAGTTTTATATTTTCATTTCTTTCTAATTTATATGCATTTACTAACATAGAAGCCATTGATGCACGGTTAATTAACCCGCCCGGATTAAAGTTTCCCCTCTCATCACCTTTTACAATACCTGCTTTTTCAACAGCAGCAATATACGGCGTTGCCCAATGATTTTGTGCATCAGGGAATGATGGCTTTGCATCTTTCTTAATTTCTAATCCTAAAACAGTTGCTACTATTTTTGCAGCGGAACTACGATCAATATTTTCAGCTGGTGCAAATGTACCATCTGGCTTACCGTGTACTGCTTCTTTATCTACTAAATATTGAACTGATTCTTGTGCCCAAGTTGGTACGTCAGAGAATTTAGGCTTCTGTTCAATTGCACTCGCATCGATTTCAAACTGTACTTGATATGTATGATCATATTTAATTGCTGGAATTAATATATGCATTTGCATATTATATTTTTTCGAAAACTCATCAATTTCAAATTGAACAACTTTCGTACCGTTATTTGCTTTATCTTCGGAAATTACTTTTACATCATGGAATGTCCCTAATTTTTTCGGATCTTCTACTCTAAGATACTGGAAATAGCTACTATCTTGAACTGTTAACGTAACGATTTTTTTATCACCTTGAATCGTTACTTTTGCATTCTTTAAATATGTAGAAGCAACTGATGTATCATTCGTTTGATCTTTATAAGTCTTTAAAATAACGTCATACGTGCCATCTGCTAATTTGCTAGCTGCTTTCATTTCTACTACCGCTTCTGCTTTCGCAATCGGTGCCATCATACCGCTAAATGGAACTGCTAACGTTGCTGCTATAACGAATGCATTCATATATTTTTTCTTAATCATTATCAATATGACATCTCCCTTTATATAAATATACTTAACACAACTATCATATTGATAATGATTATCAATGTCAAATAAAAATAATACTATTATTTCCTACATAAGTAAGCTTTCCGCTCATTTTTAAAAAGTAAATAATGCGCGGTATGAACTTTCCTCTCTAAATAATCGATAGAATACGAGCTTGATGGATCCACTAAATCACCTATCGCTCCTGAAAGGTGATCAATGACTTGCTGCAAAATCTCTAAGTTTTTCTTCTCACTTTCAGTATTCATTTCATCCATAATGTCACAAATAAGATATTGTACTCGCCGCAAACGTAATTCCTTCTGCTCCACTTATATCTCCTCCTTATTAGTCATATTACGGTTTAAATATATGGCATCATAGCTTAACCAATGCTAAAAAATAGAAAGGCAACCATCTTCATAAAGATGGTTGCCCCTATATTTAAACTTGCATCGCTTTTTCTCTCAAAGCTCTTCTCAGCAACTTGCCTGTCGTATTCTTCGGCAGTTCTGTTAAAAATTCAATACTCTTTGGTACTTTATATTTTGCTAAATGTAACGCACAGTAATGCATCAGTTCTTCTTCTGTTACGTTCGTTTGTTTCAGAACGACGTACGCTCGCACTGCTTCTCCTAAGTTTTCATCAGGAACACCGATTACGACAACTTCCGCCACTGATTCGTGCATGTACAATACTTCCTCTACTTCACGAGGATATACGTTATAACCGCCAACTAAGACGATATCCTTTTTGCGATCAACGATATAGAAGTAACCTTCTTCATCCATTTTCGCTAAGTCTCCTGTATACAGCCAGCCATCTTTCAATGTCGCAGCTGTATCTTCTGGTGCGTTATAATATCCTTTCATAACGTTAGGCCCGCGAACAATTAATTCACCGACTGCTCCGACAGGTACTTCTTCCCCAAGTTCATTTACAATTTTATTTTCTACATGCCAAATATTTGTACCGATTGACCCTGGCTTACGCGGACGATCTAGTGGATTAAAACAAGTAACTGGTGATGCTTCTGATAAACCGTATCCTTCTGAAACGATAACGTCAAAACGTTGTTCAAAGTTTTGCAGAAGAGCAACAGGCATTGAAGCACCACCTGAAATACAAAGACGAAGCGTCTTCACATCTTCTGCGCTTGCTTCTTCGAATAAATATAAGTAATTGTACATTGTCGGTACACCGGCAAAAATCGTCGGTTCGTACGTGCGGCAAATACGGAATACTTCTTTCGGGCTAAATTTCGGTAACATTAAAATCGTTGCCCCGTTCACAATCGGTGCATTGACCGCCACTGTTAAACAGAATACGTGGAACATCGGCAGTGCCGCAACGACGCGATCATCAGCCGTATATTGTAAATACGACGCCACATCGCTCGCATTACTATATAAATTTTTATGAGTTAACATAGCGCCTTTCGGTTTTCCAGTTGTGCCCGAAGTGTATAGAATAACCGCTACATCTTCTTCATCTAGTTCTGGGCCTTCGTAAGTTAAATCTCCAGCCCCTATCATTGTAGTAAACGTTTTCATTTTTTCGGTTTCTGTATGGTTAAAATCTGATGAGGTTTCGCATATGATGATGTTCTCAAGTGAAGGAAGTCTTGTTGTAAGAGATTGTATAACAGGTAGAAGGACGTCGAGTACGATGATTGTTTTTACATCTCCATTTTGTAAAATGTAATGCATTTCGTCTGCTGTATAAATTGGATTAACTGGAATAACAGTTGCTCCCGCTTTCATTGTTCCGTATAAACCGACCAAAAAATGTGGTGAATTTCCAACAACTAATGCAACATTGTCCCCTTTTCCAATGCCCATTTCTGCTAAATTGCTAGAAAACCTTGTGACCATTTTGTTTAATTGGTCATATGAGACCGACTGATCCATAAATATATAAGCCGGTTTATCTCCCTTCTTTTTCGCCGTTTCAGCCAAAGATTGAACGAGATTCACACAAACCCCACCTTTATAAAATTTAGAATATTTAAAAATTCTAAATTAATTATATTAAAAGAAAATTAAAGTGGCAAGTGTTATTCCATTAACTGCATATAAACAGATCACCTCCTCTTCATTTACTTTGGAAGGATAAGGGAATTTTATTTGCAAGTAATTTATGAAACTAGACCAAAAATCATTTTAGGATAATATGCACTCATCTTTTCTCTAAGTTTAGTAAGTTCCTCTTTATTTAACGTCGTATGCTCTCCAAACAAGTTAATCGCGTCCGCTCCATCTTCATGAAAATACACCGTAACATATAGTGCCGGTAACCCTGCATTGTCTTCATCTATTGAAAAGACGACATCTGGTGTCTTATTAACAGTGCTGAATGTTTCATTTCTTTTCCACTTCTTATTTTGAAACATGTCTTGTATTTCCTGTATCTTTCGTCTGTTATCTGTATGCGTAAAATATATAACATTATCTTTCGCTGGTTTTCCAATCGATAAAAGTATGCGACTTGAGGACGTTTCATCGTTACAAGCTGCTATTCCAATAACGAAGCTGAGCAATAATACAACGTACATTACTCTTTTCATTTCGATCCGCCTCCTTTTGAATATGTATATTCTTTTATAAGAGGCAGATGTCCTGTGATTTTATCGTATATAAAATTATATCGGCGATTTTTCAGATATATCAGCGCAACTCGAAATATATCGGCGATTTTCCAAATATATCAGCGATTTTTAAAATATATCGACTTACCGACAAAACGTGACAATCTACGCAAAAAGAAAGAGGCTGCCAGTTACGGTAGCCTCCCTTATTTTTAGAAGAACAAATGTAAGAAATCTTCTGTTGTAATATTACCGAAGTAACGTGCGATATCTACGCCTTCTAAAGCTGCAGTGAATGCATCTTTATCAAATTGTACGCCTGTTAGACGTTCTTCAATATCATGCACATCTAGTGAACCGAAGAAGTCACCGTAAATTTTGCATTCTGTTACTGTTCCTTTTTTCACTTCAAGACGAACGTCAACTTGTCCAACTGGGAAGCGGTGTGAATGTTGTAAGTTGAACTTTGGAGATTTTCCGTAGTTCCAATCCCAATTTTGGTAACGTTCTTCAGAAAGTTTATGGATTTCTTTCCAATCATTTTCTGTTAATTCGTACGTTGGAATTTCTGTTTCTCCTTCGAAAATTGTTTCTAGAAGAAGTTGTCTAAACTCTTCTGTCGTCATTTTTTCGTTTAAGAATTCTGTAATATTCGCAACGCGGCTACGAATTGATTTAATTCCTTTTGATTGGATCTTATCCATTTTTACTTTCAGTGCTGATACGACGTGATCGATTTCAGAGTCAAATAGTAACGTACCGTGACTGAACATACGACCTTTCGTTGAGAACTGCGCGTTACCTGAAATTTTTCTGCCTTCAGCTAAAATGTCGTTACGACCACTTAATTCTGCATTTACACCTAATTTACCAAGCGCTTTCGTTACAGGCTCTGTGAATTTTTTGAAGTTGCTAAAACTATCTCCATCATCTTTCGTAATAAAGCTGAAGTTTAAGTTTCCTAAATCATGATATACTGCCCCTCCGCCTGATAGACGACGAACGACATGAATACCTTTTTCTTTTACGTAATCTGCATTAATTTCTTCTACTGTGTTTTGGTTTTTACCAATGATAATCGAAGGTTCATTAATGTAGAAAAGTAAATATGTTTCGTTAATATCTAAATTCTTCACACAGTATTCTTCAATCGCTAAGTTTATTCTAGGATCTGTAATCCCTTTATTATCAATAAATAACATCGTATCACCTCATGAGTTCCATACGTAGCCACTATGCGCTAGCGTAATATGGCCACTGAAAATTTGTTTTGCTTCTGTTACTAAATCAGCTGGATTGCCTGTATGCGGTAAGTGCGTTAATAAAAGTTCTTTTACATTCGCATCTTTCGCAATACTTGCTACTTCTGTACTATTCATATGCCCTGCTTTTGCAGCCTCTTGATGTGCATACATATTACACTCACAAATGAAAAGATCAGCATCTTTCGTGAATGGAATAAACTCAGGAATATAACTGGAATCAGCGCTGTATACTACAGCGTCATTACCTGCTGTAATACGCATCGCAAAGCATGTAACAGGATGAATAGTTTTTAAGAATGAGATCGAGAACGGTCCAACTTGAAGTGTTTCTTCTGGATTGTACGCGATTCCTTTCGTATGCGGTTCATGCGTTAAAGACTGGAATCCATTCTCGTCAAACGTATGACCGTATATTGGTAGTTCCGGTAGTTGTCCCTTTGTCGCACTCGTAATTAGTCTCGCATATTGCAATACCCCAATGTCTGCAACATGATCGTGATGATAGTGCGAAAGTACAACTGCATCTATATCAGATGGTGTTATATATTTTTGAAGCTGTGCTAGTACACCACTACCACAGTCTACAAGTAAACGAAAACCATCGTGTTCAAACAAATACCCCGACGTTGCTTCTCCCGCTTCTGGAAAGCCGCCCCAAAAGCCGACAACAGTCATTTTCATATGTATCCATCCTTTCTAAAACCGAGTAGAAATGCATGTTTCACTTACATTCTACATTGTTAACTATAATCCATTTCCTAAACTTTTTCATTAATTTTCAATTTTGTTATAAAACAGTTGTTGACTTTTGTTTTTTGTACTAATACAATGATAGTAAGAAATGGAAATGGAGGGATTGACATGATCGATCAACCAATGGAGTTTTTCAGAAATTTACCGACGAAAACTTGTGCGCACTGTGGGAAAGAAATTGATGAGCAACACGAAGCATACCATAACAAATGTGATGACTGCGTTCACGAAGAATAGTAGTTTGTGAACAGAAAAAAACCTAGCAGACATAGTCTACTAGGCTAATAACATCGTATCCTTCATCGTTGAACCTTTCACCAAGAGCTCCAGTTCAAACTCATACAATTCTTTTTTTCGATAATTTTTCGTATGGATTTTATCCATCATCAGGTCGACAACTTTCCGGGCCATCTCATCGATTGGCTGTTCAATTGTCGTAATACCTGGCTCTGTAATCTGTGATAAAATTTGATTATCAAAACCGATAACAGCGAGATCATCTGGAATGCTCCAGTCATGGCGTTTCGCCTCTGAAATAATTCCAGCTGCTACCTCATCGCCTCCTGCCAAAATCGCGGTAGGATTTTTTTTGTCCTTTAATACTTCATGGAATATTCGTTTTCCATCTTCCCAAGAGAAAGCGTTTTCAAGAAAATCAATCGCTTCTACTTGGCGGCTCTTCTCCGTTATTGCACGTAAAAAGCCCATTTTTCGCTGTTGGCTAACCACTTTGGTTTCGTTACCACGGCAAAAAATAAGATTACGATATCCTTGTTCTAACACATGCTTAGCAGCTATGTATGCTCCTTGCGCATGATCAAACTTCACTGTTGGAATATTTGCTTCCTCAATATATTCATTACATAACACGATTGGACCGTGTTGTAAGTATGGCTCTACATCTTCCCACGGATTTTCTAGTGAACATAGAATAATCCCATCTACTTGTTTCGTAGATAATAATTGTAAATACTCCATCTCTTTTTCCGGTAAATATCTTGTTTGACAAATAATCAGTTTATATTTATGTTCAGAAGCAGCAATCTCAATTGCTTCAATAAATCTACTGAAGAAAGGATTTGTAATCCTTGGAACTAGCACCGCAATTGTTTCCGTTTTTTGTTTACGAAGCCTTCTCGCCGCAGAATTAGGAACGAAGCCTAAATGCTTCATCGCTAATTGAACCCTTTTTTTCTTCTCATCTGAAACATATGGATGATTATTGATCACCCTAGAAACCGTTGTCCTTGATAACCCCGCTAATTTCGCCACGTCCTCTATAGTCGACACGAAATTCTCCCCCTTTGCATGAAAACGTTTTCTTAAATTGATTATATAGTATATTATTGGAAACTGCAATACGGCTTCTTATGATTTTACTATATTAATATTATACATAGGGAAAAGTCTGTTAATGGGAGGGGAAAACATACTGCTTTTAGAAGTTTATAGTAAACATATTTATAAAAATTCGAAGGTGATATTTCATGAATCGGACAGATCGTTTATTAGCTATATTAATTGAATTACAAAGAAAACAAACTGTTACAGCACAAAGCTTAGCGGAAAAATTTGAGACAAGTATAAGAACGATTTATCGAGATATGGATGCACTTAACGAATCGGGTGTTCCTATTTATTCAATGCCTGGTCACGGTTATTCATTAATGGATGGTTATTTCTTGCCCCCCATTCAGCTTACGCCTGAAGAGGCTGTTACTCTTTTACTAGGCGGTGATTATATCGAGAAAACTTTCACTTCTTCTTTTTCTGTACATGCACGATCAGCAAAAGAGAAACTTGAAATTGTTCTCCCTGCTGATCAACAAAAGAAAGCCCAGGAATTACGAGAAACTTTTCGTTTCCTTTCTCCTATGTTTTCACATCAGCAATCTGAACAAGAAAAACTAGAAAATCAACTTCTCCTATTGCAAGAATCTATTCAAAAAGAACAAGCTATCTCTTTTTCTTATCGGAAACCGAGAGAAACTACAAAAATAAAGCGGACCGTTCATCCTTATGGCTTAGTCAATATTTCAGGAATTTGGTACATCGTTGCACATTGCTTACTTCGAAAACAAATACGCAATTTTCGTTTAGATCGTATGGATACGTTACAGCAAGAACAAGAATTTTTCACAAAACCGAAAGACTTTTCTTTACAAAACTATAAGCCTGAAAGCAATCGTACTGTTATGATTCATTTATTGTTTCCATCTCATATTGCACATAAAATTATTGAATCACGATATTATTTTATAGATTCATATGAACATAGAAATAACGGTTTTCACGTCTTTTTGAAATCAAGAAATATAGACGAAGTGTTTCAATGGGTATTGAGCTGGGGGAGCCAAGTGCAAGTACTTGAGCCAAAAATTCTTTCTGAGAAAATCCGTGATGAAGCAAAAAAAATGTTAAAACTTTAATTTCACTACTGACATAATGCTGTCAGTAGCCCTCCTTTATAGTAGGTATTAACAAATACATTTTTATAAAAAGGGGTTAACAATATGAAGAAATTTGAGGAATTAGCTACGTATTACATAGAGGAATTAGAAAGGTACTCTATAGAACAATTTAGGACGAAGCCGTCTAGCGAAGAATGGTCCCTCGGTCAAATGTATAGTCATTTAATTGCCTCTACATATATGCAGTTAGATGCAATCGCGAAATGTAAAACTGAAACACCATCAGCAACTAACAAGAAAACGGATATGGGTGAAAAAGTATATAAACTTGGTGCTTTCCCGGATATACAAATCAAAGTACCAAATCATCCTGGATATACAAATCAAAGTACCAAATCATCCTGGATATACACCTGAAAATCCCTCTAATAAAGAAGAAATACAAAAACGTATGCTAGAATTAATTACAGTTGTTAAAGACATTGAGCCAACACTTTCTTCTATTCCAAGTGATTGTAAAGTCGAACACCCTGGGCTTGGTTACTTACATGCAGCAGAATGGTTCCAACTTATTTCTATGCATTTTGCACATCATCTTCGTCAGAAAGAAAGATTGGAACTTAAGGTTTTCTAAGTGTTAACATTTCCACTAAAAGAGACTGCCAATATTGGCAGTCTCTTCACTTTTGATGCAATATTCCTACGTCTATATAAACGAAAAAAATCTGTTAAGCAATTTGAAATAGTATAGGGAAATGCGTATCAACTAGTAAGACGGTACAGATGCAGAGCGATGATCTAGTAATATTTTCGCTTATAAAAATATACAATTAATTTCAAATATAAAAATAGACAGATTTTAAAATGAATAATATAGTTAAATATGGAAATTCATTTTATATCTTATGGAGGGACTTTATGACGGCCAGTATGATTTATAATAAATTAACGAAAACAGAATATGTTGTTATAGAGGTTAACGGAGGGTTTTCCGCTCCAAACAATTCTATTATAGGAGACAAGAAACTATATATAACCAATTCTGGTCGAGTATTGGGGTATGATTCTGGCGGATTATTTTCTTCTGAACAAAGCTGGGAATATACAGGGAAGATTAAAGTAAAATTTTCAAAATCTGATGTGCAATTATCTAATTATAAAACAGATTCTTTTACATTTCATATTTCTATAACTCATGGACAATTTTACAAGTTATATACATCAGGAGTAAGAAAAAAACGATGGCATATTGTTGGTGAAACAGCTACTAGTGCACCGTGTTTAATATCAAACAACTTTGAAAGCGAACATTCTGAAATGTTTTCCAGCGATATTATAATAAAAGATCAGAAGATAGTATTAATGAACGGCCCTTTTACCGACATATACTATTATAGAATCTATTCATACAAAAAGACGGATTCTATTATAGAATTGAATGGAAAATTCTATAATAAATCGGTCGGTGATTTGGAGAATATTAAGATTTTTATCCCTTTTGATAATAAAATTAATCAATTAATCAGCTTATTAGAACAATCCCCAAGTATCTTTGAAGATATAGGTAATACAAATTTACTGTACACTGCTGTAACAAACGGTATCATTCATCGACAGTTCGTACGAAATCAAGAGCTAGTATTTGCACTTTTCAATGATGACTTAGTTGTCATGGATGAAGCAAAACGTAAGATTATAAGTCAACATCCTTTCAAAGAATACGATAGCTATTACAATTCGCTGTCAAAACAAATATTGATCATGCATAAACAGCGACAAATGGCTCGATTTATACTTTCACTAGATTATAATGGATTAGAAAATCAAATTTCAAAAAAGTTCACCAAACCAAATCATAGATTCATTTCGAATTTTGGAGATTTCACTGGTACCTTATTAGGTAAGGAATACACAAATGTGAATATAATAATGGCAATAAATGAAGAGGAAATTGAATTTATTCTAGCAGATACTTTGAATTCTATCGGTGTAGTGAGGTTGGTAAACGCCCAATTTATTCGAGACGGTAAGAATGTCATTTTCATCCACCAAGGTGAAATAGCGCTTATAAAAACGAAGAATAAATTCAAATTACATAATTACATACAATTTGAAGCTATAACAGAACCGTTAAAAATGAATATTTGTTTTACGGGCCATAATGAGCCGTTTTTCCTAGAACAATCGATGGACGCTATCACATTAAAACGATCCCTTCAAAAGGATTTCTTACATTTATATCATGAACAAATTGTAGATATTTCTGTAACCAACTATGGTAATGAATCATCATCTTATTCTGAATTGACAGTAACGCTCAATAATCAGAAACAATATAAATTGAACGTTTATAATGAACGTATTAAAGAGATAATGTCAAAAGCCTATTATTTTAAGAAAGAAGCAAGTCTGCCACAAGTTTCATCTGATCAACTATTTTTAAGTTATAGTCGGCAAATTAACAACCATATCTTATATCATTATTTCGGACAACTTTTCGCAATGTACGAAGGTTTGAAAGAAATTCAGGCTACTACACAAGACAAAGAACTAAAGAATGTACAAATCATTAACTATTTATATTATGCTACACAGTCTCAAAAGAAACATTTGGATAAGGTATCTATTTATCTTCCAGCAATGCTTGAACAAATGGAAAAAGATATTTTAAAGGAACATGGTCAAGGAAAGGTATATCAATCATTTAAATCATTACAAAAAAAACTTATGGGTATTACATCTCAAATTCATCGTTCTCTTCATGAAATGGAGAGTTCTATTTCAGCAGTTTCTTTTGCACTTATTCCTAGAGAGGACTATGAGAAAAACATTTCTAATCAAATAATCAACAGAGGAATAATCAATGGTGCTTTGTATGGGGTAGCCGCAATAGCTCTTAGCCCCCTCGCTTTAATTGGAATAGCTATGACCGGGATTAATACTTATTATAGTAAGAAAGACCATGAAATGAGAGAGCGAATTCGAAAAGAAAGTGAGAATCAACGTTTAGAATTCTATACTTCTAAAATACAAGATTCCTTCGAACATTTCATTCAGACGTTATTGCCTTTCTATATTTCTGAAGTGAATCATGCCGTTTTCCATACTTATAAGCAAGTTCATGCTCTTTATGAGCCTATTAAAAACAACGAAGAAGTTCGAGAACACATGTTAATGAAAATGACACAGCTCTATACATTTAAAAACTTGCCAATCGATGAGTCTGTTACAATGAAAAAACAGAAGCTTATCGAATTAGCAAATAAAAATGAAAACCATGCTGAAAAGCACGTAGACACATTCCGTTTGGAGGTTGAAAATTATGTTCCGTAATCCATTTAATCCTAACAATACAGCTACTCCTGATTCATTTGATCAGATGGATACCATAGATATGACCGGTATTTCTGAGGTAAATAATCCATTCACCAGTGCAAATCCAGATGTTACTGATACTTCAAATGTTGATTATGCTGGAGATCATTTTGTAGAGCCACATTTCGTTTCTAGTTATGATCGTCAAGACGGAACTCATGTTGAAGGATATTGGCGAGATGGTGATGGCAACACAGATATAGACGCAACCACTGAAAACGGTGGTGGCTATATACAAACAAACCCAGATGGTATTCTTGAAAATAACTTTAGTTTTTGGGGATAAATTTTTGGAGCGAAAGCTAGATTGTGGTGTAAACGGATGCTTGGAAAATATAGCATCCGTTTATTTCATTTGAAGTATTAAATGATATCCCTAACATCGATGTTTTTCCGGACTCTCATGTATAAGACTACTAACTTGCAAGAAAATCCCCCTTCCTCATTACATTTATAACTCTTCCCACTTCGTCCAAACTTCTCTCCCATTTATATGGTACATATTATCCTCGCGATCCATAAACCCGTGCACAATAAACTCGCGTCTAATCGTACAAAAATCATCGTGATATTGTTTTATAAATGTATTCATTTCTTTTTCTGTATAGTGATTTTCAGCATTTAATTTGCTAATTAAATGCTCTAACAATACTAGTTTTTTCTTCTTTTGACCTGGAATCGATTTTAGACGGTCCTCTTTATCAAAAAAGTTACGAATGGTCGTATCCCTAAATTTCATTTCACTTTCAGTCATTTTTTTGTCCTCCATCGTTTTTTTATGTACTGATTTTTTATTTGTCCTTACTATTTTTCTTCATTCTTTTACTTATAACATCCATAAGGTAATACCCGCTAATTAGTACATAGTAAACTGTAAGTATTCCTAGTGCATCTTTCATATTTATATATTTTTCTTTATGAAACAAGATAGGTGAAAGGGCGTAAACAAGAAAGATGATTAGCGGATTTAAGATAAAATAATAAGTAAGATTTCCTTTCATCGTATCAGCTCCTCTACTCTATGTTTCTCTGTAAATTGTTGTAATTCCTTTTCTTTCGTTTCTATAGTTTTTAGAAAGATTCATATCCGAACTACAAAAAAGATGCCCTGTATTACAATAAAAAAAGCACCAAAAAGGTGCTTTTTTCTACGCTTCAACCGATTGATTTTCAGCAATATTTTTAAACTGTCGTTTATGCATCCAAGTTAATGAAGCAATTGTTCCAAGTGATAACACAACGATGAAAATCATGAGTATTCCTATGTTTTGCCACATGAAGTCAAAGTCTCCGCTTGATACGACTGCTTTTAATCCTGATACAGAGTATGTCATTGGTAACCAAGCATTGAATGGTTGTAAAAACTTTGGAATTAATTCTAGTGGGAATGTTCCGGCACTTGTTGTAAGCTGAATAATTAATGTGATGATGGCAATGAAACGCCCTGCATCACCGAATGCTGTTACTAAACATTGAATTAACGCGATAAACGCTAAGCTTGTAACGATGCTAAAGAGTATGAAATACGGAATACTTTGTACTTCTACACCTAATCCGAACAGTAATATGACATCAGCTACTACTGCTTGAATAATACCGACTGATAGTAATACGCCAAACTTACTAATAAACCAGCTAAACCCTGATTTTGGAACACCAACTGTGTCACGTAATGGATATACGATTGATAATAGTAATGCCCCAACGAATAAACCGAGTGATAAGAAATACGGTGTGAATCCAGTTCCGTAGTTTGGAACTTCCGCCATTTTCTCTGTCTTCACTTTTACAGGGCTTGCAAACATATCATACGTTTTATCCGTTCCTTTTACTTCACCCGTTTTCTCTGCCCCTTCGCCTAGTTTCTCAGCAAGTTCACCTGAACCGTCGTTTACTTTTACAAGGCCATCCGTTACTTTCCCGGAACCGTCTGCTAGTTTATTTACTCCGTCGATTAACTGGGTTGAGCCAGTTGATAATGCACCTAAGCCTGTTGTTACTTGACCGGAGCCACTAGCTAATTGATTTACTCCACCTGCCATTTGATTTGCTCCTACAGATAATGTACCTAAACCGCCTGTTACTTGGCTTGAACCATCTGCTAGTTTATTTACTCCGCCTGCCATTTGGTTTGCTCCTGCAGATAATGCACCTAAACCGCCTGTTACTTGACTTGAGCCATCTGCTAATTGATTTACTCCACCTGCCATTTGATTTGCTCCTGCAGATAAAGTTCCTAAACCGCCTGTTACTTTACCTGAGCCATCTGCTAATTGATTTATCGCATCAATTAATTGACCGGATTCATTTTTAAATTTATTTGCGCCTTCTTTAGCAACATTTAACTTTACACCAAATCCTTGAAATTTTTCAACAAACCCTTTTTGTGCACTAGATAATTGTTCAATACCAGCAGTTAAGGATTGTAACTCTGCTGCATTCGGCAGTTTGCTTTGTCCATCCCCTGTTTTTTGATTTATTTCGCCTTTTAATTGTTTTACTTCTTCATTTAATTTATTTGTTCCGCCTGCTACTCCAGTAGTTTTTTGCTGAACTGTCGCTGTACTTTTTACAGCACTTGTTATGAATGGTTGTAACTGCTCTTGATATTCTTTCGGTAAACTTTCAATTTGCTTTTGTAAATTCGCTACATCTTGCGTTGCATTTTTTGCATCTTCTTCTGTTGATTGCGTAAGCTCATTTAACTGATTTACATTCGCCCCAGCACCATCTATTTTCTCATTTACTGTATTCAATATAGAAGGGCCTTTCGACTGCATTTCCCCCAATCCTGCAACAGATTTTTGTACATTACTATTTAAATCTTGCAATCCCTTTTGAATCTCTTGAGACCATTTTTCTAATTGACTTTGCCCTTCAGCAAGTTTTCCCATACCATTTGATAGATCCGTTGTTCCTTTTTGTAATTCACCGGATTTACTTACTAATTTGTTCAAACCACCGGTCACTTTTTCAGATCCATCATGTAATTCGCCAATTCCTTTTTGCATTTCACCCGTTTTGTTATTTAACGTATTTAAACCTGCTGTTACTTTTCCGGATCCATCTATTAATTTTCCGATACCTGTTTGCATCTCACTTGTTTTACTATTTAACGTATTTAAACCGTTCGTTACTTTTCCTGACCCATCTACTAATTTTCCAATACCTATTTGCATCTCACCTGTTTTGCCATTTAACGTATTTAAACCTACTGTCACTTTCCCAGATCCATCAAATAGCTTCCCTACTCCATCCTTCATCTCCCCAGACTTTCCTTGAAGTGTATGAAGGCCATCTGTTACTTTACTTGAACCATCATGCAGCTCACTTGATCCGTCATGTAGTTTACTTGCTCCTTCCGCCCCATCTGCTAATCCTTTTGAGACGTCTTGAATGGAATCAAACATTTTCTCTGCATATGTTTTCGTTAACGTACTTGCTACTTCACCTTTAATTTTTTCAATGGCTGTTCCGCCAATTTGTGAAGATAAGAAGTTTAAGCTTTCGTTTGGAATATATTCTAAGTTTAATGGTTTCGGTTCATCTTTTAATAATGTTGTAGCGTTACTTGAGAAGTCATCTGGAATGCGTACTAACATGTAATACTTTCTACCTTCCATTCCTTTTTTCGCTTCTTTTTCACTTACAAACTCCCATTTAAAACTTGTATTATCTTTTAAATTATCAACGAGCCCTTTTCCGACCTCAATTGGTTTTCCGTCAAACACTGCACCTTTATCTAAATTGACTACCGCAACTGGTAAATCATCTAACTGTTTATACGGATCCCAAAAGGCCCATAAAAACATGCCTGCATATAAAATCGGTACGAATAAAACCGCGATAATTGGAATTAATATTTTTTTACTTTTTATAATTTGTGTGAACTCTTTACGAAGTAACTGATTTCCTTTCATCATTTATCCCCCTTTTTAAAATGACTATATTGTTCATTTAGTCATTTTTACCCAAACAAAAAGGCTATACCTATTCATACATATGCCTTATCCCCGAATTTATACTATGCAACTGTTCCTTACTATGAAGTGAATATTTCTATTATCCCTCCTAAATTAAATATATGACCACTTTGTTCAATTGGTCACTTTTTTATAATAATAAAAGGATTATCTTAGTTTGACAATCCTTTTAATAAATAAAGTTCAAATAATTCTGCAATTTTTTCTTTTTCTAGCGGCTCATGATTTTTTTCCCAATCAAAAATAAGCGATACATATAAGCGAAGCATAATAAATGCTGTAATTTCTGGATCACATTTGCTAATTTCACCTTTATCAATCGCAATCTTTAAATACGATTGAATGACAGAAACGATTTCCACATCTACTTGTTGCATCACTTCTTGTACTTCTTTCGTTCCCATATCGCGCTCTTCTTGAATTAACTTAATCATGAGCTGATGTTCTTTTCTGAATTCTAATATGCTATATAATGCTCTATGTACATTTTCAAAAAATGAAACATCTGAACGAATTGCATTTTCTGCAACTTGCTTCATTTCTGTAATTAAATTAGAAATAATCTCGCCAAATAGCTCTTCTTTATTTTTGAAAAAAGTATAAATCGTTCCTTTTCCTACATTCGCTAACTTCGCTACTTGATCCATCGTTGTTGCTTTATAACCGAATGCTGAAAAAGACTTTGTTGCAGCCTCAATAATAGAACGTTTTCGATCTATCGCCACATCGTCACCTCCAAAAATGACCAATTGGATAATATAGTCAATTAGTACATCTTTGATATTACCACACGCTTACATTCTATACAAGTTCTCTTTTTTATTATTTCCATCATAAAAAATTTCAGTCAAGTTATATCATACTTTCCATAGTTTATCAGAAGAAAAGAGAAAAGGAAAAGGTGTTCTTGAGATATACAGCTAAACCTTACTTACAAACAACAAATTTCTCTTTTTTCAAATAATCAAATAAAAAAACAAGAAAATCTTTACATTTAATAGTAATATAGAAAATAGACAAGTTTATCCGACTTTAACGGGCAGTAAGACCCCACCTCAAAATTCAGCGAAAGCAAAGAATTTAGGTGGGGATCGGGCTGTCCATAAAAGTCCGATTGGTGAAGACTAATAATCAGTGGGGGCTTTTTCAGTCATGATGCGTGCACTTCGTTTAAATATAAAGCAAGCTTTTTGTAATCGTGTTTCTTTAATTATTTTGTTTAGTGGATTCGTTCTTATTTGTATTTATCATTATTATTATGTCATTCGTTATTTAGGAAACGCTGCGGGCGGACCTATATCAACAGATATAAAATGGATTGGATTTCGTGATAATGAAATGGATGTTTATTTATTATTAATGCCAGTTATTGCGAGTTTCCCCTTTAGTACAAGTTACAATTCCGATAAGTCAGATGGTTTTAAACCGTTCGTAAGTAAAGGAATTTCGTTATTTCCTTATTCAATAACGAAATATATCGTTACGTTTTTTTGCGGAGGATTTCTTTATACATTTCCGTTCATCTTATCATTATTATTTTGCAAATTAACAATTCCAGACGGAGAACCTATAGCTGGTTCAGGCATCATAAATGATGATGGAATGTTCGCAAACCTATATTTAGATGCGCCTCTCACTTACATTACGGTATATATCGGAATTAATTTTTTATTTGCAGGTTTAATGGCCCTCTTAGGACTCGCTGCATCTGCATGGTCACAAAAGGACTATATGGCGATTCTATTTCCATTTGCAGTTAACTCCATTCCGTACGTCCTGCTAAATACAATATTCCCTACAATAGGCGGAGCACCTATTCATTTATATGACCCAAAGCAACCATTGCAAGGCATGTCACCGTACATTTTAACGATGCAATGTGCTTTCTTCCTTCTCGTTAGCTTACTTATGTATATACAAGGAGTAAAGCGGGATAGAAAAAAATATAGAAGAAGACTGCAAAGAAGAGATCGGTGTAGAAAAGCGTTTCAAGTAATTTCAGACTAAATCATTGAACGAATAAGAGCGTAATTCCCTAATTTAGATTAGAGAATTACGCTCTTATTATCATTTACATGTATCAATCGCATATTTTCACTATTCATATCATCACCCTCCCCTTTACGGCGTACCAGCCAATCCCCATAAAATAACGACCGCTACAAAATAAATCGCTTTAATACCTACCACTAAACATAATGAAATAATTGCATATTTACTTAATTCTCTTCTTGCGCCAATTAAAGTAAAAATAACTGCCAAACTAAATGTTATATAAGATGCCGCTGTATGTATTAAGTTATATGTAATATCTAAACTTTGCGTAAGTCCTATTACCTCCGCTACAAATTGAAGCATGACGATTGTACTAAAAAAAATTGCAAGCTGATTCATTAATTTTCCATTTAACCATGCTTGCATCTTCAACCTCCTCGTTAATAATACTGAATTTTTAAATAATTTTAACATGATTTTTACAGAAAAAGAACGCTCAGTATATCTCTAAGCGCTCTTTCTCAACTATTTAAGAAGCTTTCTTCAAATCAATTTGAGCAAGTACTGGGTCGTGGTCACTTACACGTCCGTGTTCTTTCATAATGTTTGAGTTTAAGTGTAATGGATCTACGATTGTGTGCGGTGCGATGTTGTTTGTTACTAAAATATGATCTAACACTTGTGCATTTCCTTCATGGATGTACGTGTAGCGGTTCTCTTTTGGCACTGTGTTTAACATATTTTTTAAGTTTGTTCCCTCTAATGTTTTTAGTGGTTTAGCGAACTCAAAATCGTTCATATCCCCTAACACAACAACTGGTGCATTCGTATTCTTTTTCTGAATACCTTGTACGAAATTGTTTACTTCTTGTGCTAATTGAACTCGTTTTTCTTCACTTTTTAATACGAGCGGCTGTACTTTTCCAAATGGTGTTGCATCTCCTATTTTTGAGTTTAAGTGATTTGCAACAACAACTAAATTTTGCCCTTGGAACGTAAATTCTGCCGCTAACGGTTTACGTGTACTTTCAAACAATGGGTTTTCGTCTCCAATACGGACAACGTTTTTATCAAGCAACTTCGGTACTGTCGCTAATTTCACGCGTGATGGGTTATAGAAGAACCCGACGCGAATGTTAGCGCCTGGTGCTCCCCCGTCTAAATTATTATTCGGAGCAATTTCTACATACTCATACTTTGGCCCGCGAATTTCTAGCACTGCATCAATGATACGTTTTGCGCTTAACGAAGCATCTGTTGTACCGTCATTAACCGTTCCGTTATTATCTTGCATTTCCTCTACACCGATAATATCCGGCATTTTTAAATTGTATTTAATAGAATACGCTAACGCTTTTACTTTTTCATCTGTTGTTTCTTTTTTATTCGCCGAGAAGTTTTCAATATTATATGTAGCAACCGTTAACTTATCAAGACGCGGCTGAATATTTGCTCCTATTTGCTTAAATCCACCGTCTACTACAGATGGTAATTCCGTTATTGGCGCAATGCGGAACGCACCGTAATCATATCCGACTACTCCTGTTATATCTCCAGTGAAAGTATCTCCTACTTTTGCTACATAATCACGAGGTACTTTTACAGAAAGACGCTCTGGGTTTAATTGATTTTCATCTAATACAGGTGTGCCATATTTCGTTACGACTTTATTTCCGCCATTTTTCACTGTTACATATAAATTCCCGTTTTTCTGAGGTGCAATAATTTTTGGCGTTGGCATCGTAACGCGCATACCTTCTATACTTTCATAAAAATCGATTGCATCTTCATTTGGATCAAATAAACCAAATGCATCATTATCGATAATTTGATCAGGAATTTTCACACCGTTTTCTCCAAGTACAATCGGTGCTGGTAAAACTTGATCTTTTGCGATTACAGCAACGCGGCTCGCTTTAATTTCCGTCGTCGTTAAGTCTGTGTCAAACCTTTCTGCATATCCAGGTCCAACATATTCTTCTACTACTCCATCAACTTGAATAAGATCTCCTACTGCTACATTCGCATCCTTTTTGTACACATACATACCTTCTGAAGTAGCTGGATCATTATCTGGCTGATTATCTTCTATATAAAAACCATTTTTATCAAGCGCTGTTACAACGCCTTCCACATTGTATACTTTCTTCCCGTTGTAAGGAGAAATATGTGATTTTCCTTGAATATCATGAATACGAACTGGTTCATTGTTTACGATAACAAATGAAAATGTTGAAATTGCTGAAGAAGTAAGCCCTTCTTTCTCTGCAATTGCTTTAATCACACTATTTTCATTCACTACAATTTGTCCGTTATAACGAACACTTTTATTTGTAGGGTTAGAGCCATCTAACGTATAGTAGATTGTTGCTCCTTCTGTATTCGTTGTTAACGTTACTGCTGTTCCTTTCGCAATTTCTCCGCCACTAGGCGACGCTACTACATCGCTAACACGGTTTTGTCCTTCTCCTTGAAACTTATGAGCTGTTACTGATTTTAAACCTGTGCTACTAAAATATAATTCAAGCGTCCCTGTTAAACTAACTTTCTTCCCGATATTTTCAGGATGATCTTTCACGTTTACTGCCGCTCTCACATCGCCTTTTGGTAACTGAACAGGCATGATTTTGTCTGGATTCGTTTCATTTGGCGAATCAGCAATTGCTACGTTTGTATCATCAAACTTAGCCGGATCTTTCGTGTATTTCGAAGGACTTTGCGTATATCCGACAATATATCCTTCCACTATCCCCTTCGTTTTCCCTTGCTGCTTAAATACTTGAATTGCTTTTTCTACTGACATAGAAGTCGTTTCTTCTGCTTGTACTAAAGTTCCAGTAAATGAAAGCAATAGTATGAATGATAAAAAGACACTTAACAATTTCTTCACAGCCATTTCCCTCTCCCTATTTCATATTTTCTCAGCATGTCTATCATATCAAATGATTCGTTATATAGAATGATATTTCGACAAGTTTTACAAAAAATTTATTTAATTTACAAGCTTTCAAACTATAATACAAAATAATAATTTTACACCTTATACGAATGCGTTTTATAATATGAAAGAGAAAAAACAGAAATATCGAAATTTAATTGGCATGTAAAATGGATTCATTTGAATAGGAGTGATTGGATGGAAGTACAGACAGAAACATACCGCGCAGCTATGAATGGAACATTAGAACGTCATTTTTCAGATATGATTGCTGTTATACCGACTAGAATTACAATTGAGAAGTTAAAACAACGGCTAGAAACTATCGCTACTAAAGTTGATGAGTTAAAAATTGTTTATAGTGATGAGACAAGCCTTATTGTTGAGTTACACATCGATGAAAATGTCATACCGTATGAACTGCATATTGATGAGGCCAATGACCCAGAAGAATATAAACTGTACAATAGACAAGATTCTACAATCGTAGATCGTAATTTTGAAGATGCGGCTTTCGGGACTGAAATTTTCACCCGTACGCTATTTGTAGGCGATGTGCTGGACTGCTTTTTCCAGCAGTTACAGTTTTTATGGAACCTTGCGCCAGATTTGTTATTTGTAATTGATTCAAGTGCAGCAATGAAGGTGATATCTAGAAGCTATATTGAATATCATGTTGAAAATGAATTATTACCTGACATTCCTGACTTGTACGTTATTCATTCCGTTTATGAAGACGATAAAGAAGGCGAGCCTACGCAATATTGGTTTCATACACACGGCCTTTTAAGAGCGGGCGTAACAGAAATAGAATTAATTATTCCAAATCGCATTTCTTCCTACTACGGCATTGGTGACCTCTTTCAAACATTTGCTAATAATACCGTTGAGAATGGCCAAGTCCCTATGAATGAGCCTATCGTTATCGCACATAGTCAGCAAGGTTCTATACATACAGTAGCTGTTCCATGGGAGAAAGGCTTATCTTATATTGGGCATAAAACGAGTATAGATCAATTATCTTCAATTGAGAATGAAGAAGTGAAGCTACAACCAATAGATGCACAAAACACATTCTTAGGCGGGATGGATGACCGAGATGAATACCATCAATCGCCATCTGTTCTCTTGTTCAAATTTGATACTTCAGAAGAATGTATCGAAAGCTTTTTCAAAGAACACGAGGAAGCTACAGGGCTCATGTTTTATAAAACAAATAGTGAAACGGCTCGTATGGCTTACAATGCAAAAAATACTTTCGGGTATTTCAGCAACATTTTTCAAATTGAACAATCAAATGAAGATTTTCGTTTCCTCGCTAAGTTTGGTGTTTCCTATGAAGAGGGTAAAAGCGAACATATGTGGTTTGAAATGCAAAACATTACGGAAGACTTTATTCAAGGAATACTCATTAATGAACCATATTTTATAGAAGATATGAGTGAAGGAAATAGTTATCATTTAGATTTTGATAACTTAACAGAGTGGGTTATTTATGCAGGAGATGCCGTTATAAAGCCAAATAACTTATATATGTTTATTGGTGAATAAGTAACAAAACGCCTTCAATATGATTGAAGGCGTTTCTCTTTACTGTGCGATTAATTCCGTATTCATTACTTTCTCCAAATGAGAGAGTACACGCTTTGCAGCCCTCTCACCTTGATCAATACAGTCCGGAAGACCAGAACCAGCGTAAGAACTACCTGCCAAGTATATACCTGGCAACTCTTTCTCCATAAATGTTGTGAGTTTCTTCATTCGCTCGCTATGGCCTACTGTATATTGGGGCATTGCTTCTTTCCAACGGCTTACGACTGTAAACTCTGGATTCTCTGTAATATCCATCGTCTTTCGTAAGTCTTCTAGTACGAGCTGAACGAGTTCCTCTTCTGTTTGTTCTACAACTGCTTCATCACCAGGTCGTCCAACGTAACATCGAAGAAGCGTTTTTCCTTCTGGCGTTGTATGTGGCCACTTTTTATGCGTCCACGTACATGCTGTAATTGTGTAATCACTATTTCGAGAGACAACAAATCCTGTACCATCAATATCTCGCTGAATGGCTGATTTCGGGAAAACCATTGCTACATTCGCAACTGATGTGGACGGAATGTTGCGGAAGAAACGAAACTGCTTGTACTGTGCAAACATAGATGGCAATACTTTATGTGAACTTGCCACTACGACCGCGTCCGCTTCTATTTCTTTTCCGTTACTAAGAGTAATCGTATAGCCATCACCCTGTTTTGCAACTTTTTCAATGCGAGTTCCCTTTATTATCGTACCTTCATGCATCTTTGCTTCGAGAGATTCTACAATAGATTCTAAACCTGTTTTCACTGTTTGGAAGATTCCTTTTTTCGGTTCAGCTTTCTCTTCTTTCGGAGCGAGCGTACGCATACCGAGTGAAATACTGCGATGTTTCTGCTCAATTTGATACATTTGCGGGAATGTTGACATTAAGCTCATTTCATCAATATCCCCTGCATAAATACCCGATAGTAATGGTTCTATTAAATTTTCAACCACTTCATTTCCGAGGCGATGTCTGAAAAAGTGCCCGAGTGATTGGTCAGATACTGGCTTTGACCTCGGCATTAATAGATCAAAACCAGCTCTTAGTTTACCAATTGGGGAGAACAGCCCGGAAAATAGAAACGGCGTAATTTGCGTTGGAATTCCCATCATTGATCCATTCGGCATTTTATGTAACCGATTGTTTACGAGGATAAATGATTGACCGGCCTCATTATTTACAAGTTCATCGCCAAGACCTAATTCTTTCACTAATCTAGCTGCACTTTCTTTTCGTGCTAAGAAAGAATCCGGTCCGCGCTCAATTGTAAATCCATCTTTTCGAACGGTTTGAATTTTTCCGCCAAGTTTACCCGATGCTTCTATCAGTAATGTATCAATCGGCAAGTTTTTTTCATGAATATTTTTTTGTAAGTTATACATTGCTGTTAATCCAGTGATGCCTCCGCCGATGATCACAACTTTTTTCCTCAAGCAGGCTCCCCCTTTCTTCTTACAGTACAGATTCTTTTTTCTTTACTACAACATCTGTTAAGCAGTCAATAAATGCATCCGATGCGTTTGGCATTTCTGGACGATAATATTTCGCGCCAATTTCATCCGTTACCACTTTACACTCAAAGTCGTTGTCATATAAAACTTCTAAATGTTCCGCAACAAATCCAACTGGTGCATATACGAATGAAGTATAACCGTGCTTTTCATTTAGTTCTCTCGTTAAATCTTGTACATCTGGACCAATCCAAGGATCTGGTGTGTTTCCTGCACTTTGCCAACCTACTGCATAGTTTGCTACTTCAGCGCCTCTTGCAATATAGTCCGCTGTTTCATTTAATTGATCTGGATAGGGATCGCCCATTGCGATAATTTTTTCTGGTAAGCTATGAGCTGATACGATTAATACTGCTTTTTCACGTTCTGCGTCTGACATACCGTTATATATACCTTTCACTGCATCAACCCAATACTGGATAAATTTCGGTTCTTTATACCAGCTATCGATGCCATGAATTGTTAAGTTTCCAAGTTTCTCAGCTTCTTCTTGTGCTCGTCCAACGTATGATTTTACGCTAAACGTAGAATAGTGCGGCGCAAGAACAAGTGCGATTGCATCTTGTATACCGTCGTTATGCATATCTTTCACCGCATCTTCAATGAACGGTTCAATATGTTTTAAGCCAAGATACATATGGTACTCGACTTCATCTTGTACTTCATTTAAACGCTTCTCTAACTTCTTAGCTTGCTCTAATGTAATAGTAGCTAAAGGAGAAATACCACCAATTGCACGGTAACGCTCTGTTAAATCTTCTAGCATTTCAGGACTTGGCTTTCTTCCTCTGCGAATATGTGTATAGTAACGTTCAATATCTTCTTCTTTATATGGCGTTCCGTATGCCATTACAAGCAAACCAATTTTCTTTTTCATACAACAATTCTCCTTTACTTCGCTAACTGCCCTTTAGAGTATTCATGAATAAATGTAGTTAAACGTTTTAATGTATCTGGATTTACTTCTGGGAATACACCATGACCTAAGTTAAAGATATAACCCGGCTGTTTCATCCCTTGATCTAAAATACCTTTTACATGTTCTTCAATAACAGACCATGGTGCAAGTAAGAACGAAGGATCCATATTACCTTGTACCGCCTTGTGAACGCCGCGTGCACGTGCTTCTTCAATTGGTAAACGCCAGTCTAAACCGACTACATCAAGCGGTAAGTCGTGCCATTCATTTACTAAGTGTGCAGCTCCTACGCCGTGCATAATCATCGGTACACCCATCGTGCGAACTTCTGCAAAAATACGCTCCATTGCCGGTTTAATAAATACGCGATAATCTGCTACGTTTACTGTTCCAACCCAAGAATCGAAAATTTGAACTGCTTTTGCTCCTGCGTTAATTTGCGCTTTTAAATATGTAATAACCATATCTGCTAGCTTATCCATTAAAGCGAACCAAGCTTTCGGCTCTGCATACATAAACGCTTTCGTATTATGGTAGTTACGAGATGGACCGCCTTCAATCATATAGCTCGCTAACGTAAATGGAGCTCCTGAAAAACCGATTAACGGTACGTCTAGCATTTCAGTCGTTAATAAACGAATTGTATCTAATATGTACGGTACGTCATCTTCTGGATTGATTTCCCCTAGTTTTTCTACGTCTTGTAAAGAACGGATTGGATTATCAATAACTGGGCCAATACCTGATTTAATTTCTACATCCACACCAATTGCAGGTAGTGGTGACATAATATCTTTATAAAGAATTGCTGCGTCTACGTTATACTGATCAACTGGCAGTTTTGTAACGTAAGCACATAACTCTGGATTATGTGTAATTTCAAATAAAGAATACTTTTCTTTTATCTTTCTATATTCCGGCTGCGAACGACCTGCTTGACGCATATACCACGCTGGTACATAATCAGTACGTTCCCCCCTACATGCTTTTAAAAATGTCTCATTTATAGTTCTTACCAAGACCCTAGCTCCCTTCCTTACCACAATGCTTCGAATACGTTCGATATTTATCTTTTTTTACTATACAGCTTGTAAAAACAAAATGCATAATATTATGTACGTTGTTCATTAAATTGACACAAACATTCTTAAAAACGCTTACTATTTTCACAACATTCTTATTATAACACAGAGAAAAACTATGGTTTAGCTACTTTTGACTTTTCTCCTTCGCGATTCGTTTGTGTGTTATATGGCACAACGTAAAAACTCGGTTTTGAAAAGATGTTAACGAACTTTTCCTCATATTCCCCGGCACCATTTACAGTACCTACATGCGTATGAATTCCATTTTCCACTCTATAAATACGATACATAATTCTTTCATCTGGAAGTGGTGTCCAGCTTAATTTCGCTTTAAATAAACCGAAAGGGCTAAATGCTAATTTCATTTTCACATCTTCAATCTTGCGCAGCCGAATTGGAGCACCGATTGTTTCCACACCTTCTGGTTTCCTAAACTGCTCTTTCTGTTCTACATTTGCTTTCGTTAAAATTTTCTTAAACAATTTTGTTGCTGATGCACTTTCTCCTTGCAACTTATGCTCTTCATCTATGCGGTCATAACCAATCCAAACAGCGCCTACTAAATTTGGCGTATAGCCAACGAACCACATATCCCTCGCCCCATTATCGTCATTTGGTAAGGAAGTTGTACCTGTTTTCCCAGCTAACGCCCCGCTATATACACCGACTTTCGCTGTCCCTTCCTTTACAACTCCTTCTAACATTTTCGTCATATACCAAGCCGTTTGTTTCGAGAAAATTTTCGTTTCTACTTTTGGCGACTCTCCAATGACTGCGCCGTGTCTATTTAACACTTTATCAATAACGTGCGGCTCAATAATATCACCATTTGCTAAAAACGCACGGTACATTTTCACAAGATCAAATGTTGAAACACCATTTTTCAATCCGCCAAGCGCTGTACTTAAGCCAGCATCAGCAATGTGAACATTTCCTTTCTCTAAATATTGCTTTCCTTCTTCTACCCCTAACTCATTTAATAAAGAAACTGCTGGTACATTTGCTGACTCTACAATCGCATCGTACATCGTCATTTCTTTCGAATACTCATGGTTATAATTTCGAGGTTCATAACCTTCAAAAGAATGTCTTTCATTCTTTAATAAAGAATACGGATTATACTTTTTCGTTTCGAGTGCTGGCGCATAAACGATAAGTGGTTTTAGCACAGAACCGGGCTGTCTTTTTGCAAAAACACGATTGAACCCTCTCGGAACGTACTTTCTTCCGCCAATCGCCGCTTTAATGCCGCCTGTACGATTATCCATTAATAAAAAAGCACCTTGCGCTCCCTCTTCTTTCCCAGGGAAATTCCTTGCATCTTGAAACTGGTTATATGCTACCTTTTGAATTTTTTCATCCATCGGTACGACAAACGTATATCCTCCGCGAAGCACTTCTTGATGAGACAATCCGTATAAACGTGCTGCTTCATCTATGACCATATCAATATACGGCATATATGCGAGCTCATTCTCATCTAAGTTTTTATAGAGAGCGATTGTCTTTCCTTGATAACGTACGCTTTCTTCGGCAGTCAAATAGCCTTGTTTATGCATAAGTGACAATACGAGATCGCGGCGTTCTTTACTCTTCTCTGGAGAAAAATAAGGTGAATAACCGTTTGGCGACTTCGGAAGACCTGCAAGCATTGCTCCTTCTTCTACTGTTAAATCTTCTACATTTTTATTAAAATATAACTTTGCTGCTGCTTGAATACCGTAAGCTCCATGGCCAAAATAAATATGATTCATATACATTTCAAGAATTTGTTGCTTCGTATATTTTTGCTCTAATTGAAGGGAAATTGCGACTTCCTTCAACTTGCGCGTAAATGTTTTTTCACGAGTTAAAAAGACGTTTTTAGCAAGTTGCTGCGTAATCGTACTGCCGCCTTCGACCTTCCCTCCAGCTAACGTGTCTTTATAAAGAGCACGAAATATAGACGGGTAATCAATTCCTTGATGCTCATAAAAACGAGAATCTTCCACCGCAACAAACGCCTGCTGCACGTATTTTGGAATTTGTTCGATTGGTACGAGGTCTCTATTTTCTACGTATAATTTCGTAATTTCTTTCCCTTTCTGGTCAACGATACGTGATGAAGAGTGGAAAACGAGCTGCTTTTCATCCATCATATAGCCACCAGCTAACACAATTAGTTTATAAAGGACAATCGCTAGTACAAGCGTTGCTAACCCACCTAATAAAGTCCACTTTACTTTCTTCATACATCGGCCTTCTTTCCAAATGATGGTACATTTATTATTTGAAAAAGAAGTATCTTTATGTATATAATCTTCGAAGTTTTTTAAGAGAGTTGATATAATAGAAACAAATAAGTAAGGGGGCATTAAAATGAAGGCTATTATTTCATACGAAACACCTCTAGAACAAGCACATTTCACTGCAAAAAATGATGAAAAAAATATGTTTTATAAAGAAAATACAGAAGAATCTGTAGAAGGATCACTTCAGTATGATGTACTAGACGCTGTTGGAGAATTTAAAGGACAGCCTGGCTATATCGTTTGTAACAACATTTCTGTAACAGACGAAGGTCGCCCAGTATTTGAAAACCGTTTTAAAAACCGCGCAGGCCTTATTGAAAACGAACCAGGATTCCAAGCGATCCGCGTTCTACGCCCATTAAGTAACGATACATACGTCATCTTAACGATGTGGGAAACAGAGCAAAACTTTAAAGACTGGACAGAATCACGTTCATTCGAAAATGCTCATAAAAAACGCCCCGCACAAGCAGAAGGACAAGCTCCGGCGCATCCACATGCAGAACAGCAAAAGAGTATTTTCTCTCGTCCGTCTTTCGTGACTACTTTTGATGTGTTAGTTTAGGGTTTTGGAGTTCGAAGTTTGAAGGTCACGGTATGTGAAATTATATCGACGATTTTCTGAATATATCGGCGATTTTTCGAATATATCAACGATTTTTTCAATATATCGACGATTCGACAAAGAATATCGACTTATCGACAAATGACGACACAAAAAGGAAACACCGTTACACACCGGTGTTTCCTTTTTCTTTGTACCAATTATATATACGAAGCGCATCTTCTTTTTGCATATGTTTCACTTTGTAAGGATGCCCCGCTACTGATACGACAGCTGCACATAGCTCGTCTTTCTTTTGAAAATACGACTGACTGTATTCGACTGCTTGCACATGCCTTCTTCGCATGATTCCTGTATATTTCGCGAGTCCTCGGTATACCATGACTAACTGATTGTCTCGTATCATATAACCACTACTTGTATACCGCGCGTATGCAAGTAACGTAAATATAATACATAGTGGTATGAGAGTGGATAACGCAATATTTTGTTTAAAATATATACTCGCACCTATGATTGGCACAGCGAGTACGGCACTTGTAATCCAGCCCATGATGACATAACGACGTAATGCTGCTTTCGGTAAATGAACGATTTCCGCTTCCATTTCATACGGCAACTGTAAATATGCGAGTAACTGCTGCACATCTTTTTTCTTCATAAAAGGATGTAACATCACTTCATTTCCTGCCGTTTCTATACTTTGAATGACTTCCACCTCGACAGAGCAATAACCGAAAGGCTGACGAAGAATGCCTTCTTTCACCGTAATCGCTTGAATACGGTGTAATTTTAAAACAAACTCTTTCTTATCAAATAAACCTTGCACGATGCGAACTTCATTTCCGTTTCGCTCAATTTTAAAGTTCGCATATTTTAATGCATAACCTGCTGTTGAAATGACCCACGACACTGCCATTAAAATCGCCGCCATAACGATTAATTCATATACACCGTTATCCATCACATACGTTTCTACTTTATTGATAAGCCATTCTGGTAGAAATTGATTAAACTCTGTGTAAAGGATGACTAACATAGAAAACACTAATCCAAATCTGCCAGATGTAATAGATGCTGCTAAAATTTCTTTCGTAGCTAACTGATAAACCGTCTTACTTCCTTCTGCCGCTGGCGCTTCTTCACTCACAACGCTTCTTTCTTTATGTAATAAGGCAATTAGTTCCTTCGCTTCCTCTTCTCTAATGCCAGCTAACATCACTTCTGGCTCAGTCCCGCCGCCCGCTACTTCAATATTTAATTTCGTCAGTCCAAGTATTTGATAGATGATGTTAGAAGACGTACTAATATTTTGCACACGTTCTTTATTTAAGTAACTTTCTTTCTTTACAAAGACGCCATGTTTAATATGTAAAATATTATTTTCAACCCAGTACACTTTGAAATACCATTTTATCGCTGAGAAAATAGCCATAATGAATAATAGAGCCAAAAGAACAAGATGCAAGAAATACCATGGTTCTACTTCACCATCTGATCGAAATAAAACAAGAAAAATAAAAGGCAACAAACCCGCAATTCGAATACCTAATAAAATCGTAATCGGATGTTGCCTTTTATACATCCTCATCACTCACTTTCGCAAGTTCTCCAATTTGTTTTTTCAGCTGCTCTGCTTCTTCTTTCGTTAAACCTGGAATACTATGAGAAGTTGCTGCTGTTGAAATATGTAATTCTGCTAAATTATACTTTCTCATAATTGGGCCCTGTTCAATTGTTACGTGTTGCACACGAATCATCGGAATAAGTACGCGTTTTACAACGAACATTCCCTTTTGAATTTCAATTTCTTCTTCATTTAATCTGTAACTATAATAGCGTTGACGTAAATTTGGAAATACAAAATAATCAAGCGGGATAAATGTAATAGCGCCTGTTACTAACAATCCGAACAGCCAACCCCACCAATTAAAATTAATCATAAAAAAGAAATACGCAATTACGATTGCTAGTATAACTGCCGCCCCAATTAAAGCGTGAATTCGCCACACTTTCAGCATATTAGAATGAATCTCCCTTTCTAACGGCTGCATTTCATCACTCCAATTATATGAATGTATTACTTATATATTAGTTGGTATATACATATTTGTAAAATTATAGTTTTTACATCGTATCCATTACTTCTTTAAAATTCCCTTCATTAATCGAATACACTTGAAACTGAATGTAATCTATCTCATTCGTATCTGGCTTAGCAAATGGCAAAATGTTAAATCTAGCCGCCGATCTTCCTAACATATCCACAATCATAAGAGAAACGTCAACATATTCGAAGTCTACACGGAATACTACCGCTTCTCCTGTATATTCATAATCTTGAATCGCATCATAAGACTTATTGGCACTAATTAACATTACTTTTAATAGTTGGTTCAAATTTTCTGGTTTAAAATTAATCATATATACAGCTCCTTTTTTAACAAAACACTACAAAAATAGTGTAATCTTATACTTTCATAGCTTCACACATCAATTATATTAAAAATAAAGCTAGTTTTTTATAAATTTTTTGATATAATTACTTACGGGAAAAGGGAAGAATTTTGTCTTCCCTTGTGTTTTTATTTGCATCTAGTACTTTTGCTAGATGCTTTTTTTTACGCTAAAAAGGTATCCTCAAACACTTTGAGGATACCTTTCCATTAATTTAGTGCACTTCAACAATTGTACCATCTTCAAATACTTTAAATACGCCAGTAAATCCTGATCCAGCTGCGCCTTCTATTTTATATGTCGTACGCACTCTAATTTGATAATATTTCTTTCCATTCTCTACTTGCGTATTTTCTAGCGTATAATCATAGTCTTCTTTATATTCATTTTTAATATATTCTTTCGCTTTCTCAAAAGTAAATGCATCTTGAGTCTTTCCTGTTTCTACCTTTTGGTTCTTCTCTGTCGTTACCTTCTGGTTCTTTTCTGTTTCTACTTTTTGAGTCTTCTCTGCCGTTACCTTTTGGTTCTTTTCTGCTTCTACCTTTTGAGGCTTCTCTGTTGTTACCTTTTGATTCGTTGCTACATTAGTTTTTTCTGCCTTCGCTACCGTTGCATTCTTTTCTGCTTCACCAATTTTAGTAATTAATCCTGAAGCCTTTTTATTATATTCTTCAAGATTTTTGTTATCTTTTGTTTCTGAAACTAGCTTATTTAATATATCTTTCGCTTCTGCGTAATTTTTCTTATTTATTAACTCTTCACTTTTCACTAGTTGCTCGCTATACTTCTTTTTTTGTTCGACGATAGCTAATAATGCTGTTCGTTCTTCCTTCGCTTGTTTTACTAACGTACTATTTCCATCCTTCATGTTCTCTACTTTTTCAAATGACTTGATTGATTCTTCTACCTTTGTTTCTTCTTTTAACTTCACAGCTTCAATCATTGCTTTTGTTTGTTCTACAAGCACCTTTGCATCTGAATCATCTTTCTTCTCATCTAGTGCTTTTTCAAATGATGATAAGGCATTTTTATACTCTTTATTCGTTAACGCGGTCTTTCCTTCATCCATTACTTTGTCAAAATTCCCATTACTACATCCAGCTAACATTAAAAATGTAAGTCCAATTACCATTAATAACTTTTTCATTTTTTCTCCTCCTATATATCCCCTAAAACAATAGCTTTATATGTATAAAAGTCTGTGTAGTAATTAGACTGAGCGTAAATATGTACTTTATGTGCGGGAAAGGAAGTACATTTCATTTACTATCATTACTTAAAACTCCTAAATATTTGGTTTTCTTCTTTTAAAGACAGAAAGGAATTTTAATAATGTGCGCAAAGTTCTCACCAAGCTCTTTACTACACACACTCTTATACACATAGAAAAACTTTTGAACTTCATATATCTTCTGACGATTTGATACACACTCCGATTTGTAACATACCGAAAAACAAAAAGAAAACAAACTGCAATATAAGTTACAGTTTGTAACTATTTTGTAACACAAATGTAACACATGGTTTTTAAACATACAATAGTTTTTTTTACATTATTTTCCCCACTTTCTATATTTTAAAGCGTTAATCCGGTTCCAATCCTTAATGTAATACGTATTTTCATAACAATCGCGCTAAAAAAGAATTTACATTTTTGATTAAATTGAAGGATATACCCCCTTAAAAAGAAAAAATACGCTATTCTTTCTTCCTATGAGCCTATAGGAAGAAAGAATAACGTATTTTTCAAAAATGAGTTCTTTTATACAAACGCTTTAGTTCTATATCACAATTAAAAGGGCAATCAACGCTAATATAGCTGGAAGTCCTTGTTTTACAATAATTGATTTATTAGATGTGAAACCGCCGAACAGAGCTGCTACTACCACACACATTACAAAGAATAATTGAACCATATAACCAATTGAATTGAGACCAAGTATAAGTCCCCAAATGAGACCAACGGCTAAAAATCCATTATATAAACCTTGGTTTGCAAACATAATAGCTACGTTTCGATCTCCTTCTAAATGCTCCGGTAATTTAAAAGCACGTTTTGCGACTTTTGAATTCATAAAAAACATTTCGAGGCTCATGATAAATAAATGTTCTAATGCTACGATCCCGACTAAAATAGCTGCGATTATTTCCACAGTATTGTGCCCCCTCTATCTTCGCTTTAATCTTATAGCTTATATAAAAATCCGACATCGTCTGAATAACACGTTTTCGAAAATTCCTCCTTCTTACTTATTAAAACATTAATTGATACATCAATATTTGACGCATCAATTAATATACAACTCCTCTTTTAGTTTTGCAAGTTTTTTTGCTCAATTCGTTTTATTTTGTTCCGTCAACTTTAAATCAATTCAAAACCCCTGTTCACTCTCTAGAAACTATGGTGTTTTTCAATAACTACAAAAAAAATCAACTAAATCATCAAATTAATAATTAGTTGTCTCCAAAGACGAAAATTTTATATCATTTTTATTATTTTAGGGGCAATCCATTTTGCTAGCTCTATGGGCATGGGATTACACCAACAAAACAAAAATTGCATACTTAACAAAAAAGCCTACTAATGAAAGTAGACTTAAATTTTTTAGGTTATTAACTTAATAATTTATCAGTTCATTTTCAGGTGTTTGAATAATAACAGGATTTTTTCCTGAATCAATCCACCTTAAAATATCAATCACATTTTGTTTATCTACACCTGTACATCCTTCTGTCCATGAAGTAGAGACATGGAAGAAAATTGCGCTTCCTTTGTATGGTGTACGTGATTCCGTATTATAATTAATTACGAATCCATAATCATATGCTGGGATATACATATTTTCAGCTGACTTCCATCTACCTCTTACAGGCTTTTCTTGTAGCGTATTATAATATGGAGATTTAGAATCATCTACCCAAACATGATTTGGTTTTGCTTCCAAACTTTCGCAACGTTATTTTCTTATATAGCATTTAATTCACTTGATTATCAAAAAGGAATCCTATTATTTATGTATATTAGTGTTATCAGTCTTAAACTACAAAATAAATAATCAAAAGGTTTCCTATAAACTCAACCACTAAAAATTCTCCAATCCATTAAAATGTATAATTAATCTTCAGTTTGCTTTAATCGAAATATACTTATTCCTTTTTCCTTAGCCATGTTTTCAAGATTACTCTCTAAATATTCATAGACATCTTCAATAGAATCTTTAGACAGAAAAATATGTTCTAAATCCAAAGGATCTTTAACCGTTATACTTTTTTTAGAAAAAAGATTTATGATTTGTGGCAAAACACGTATAGTTTCGCACTCTAAATGTAGTCGTCTTCCATTTTTCAAATTGAGAATTAAGTCTAAATTAATTCGAGTCCCAGGAAGGAAAAGAACAGCGGTGGGCTTCTTAACAACAGAAACCTCTATATTGCTAATTTCGCTGTACATAAACTCTTCTACCGGCTCTTTCTTTTTTTTAATTCTAAGTGCCTCACAAAGTGTGATGGTAATATTATGCTCTCCCAAAGTAGTTATACAAAAAGGGTGTAATTTACTAGCATATGCAGGATAATATCTTCCTTCTAATTCAATAACTGTTGGTAATATTCTATTTTCGGAATACAACAAAAATTCTTCCTTTTTCATGACCATTCCACCTTATAAATATATTATTAAAACAACATTTAACAACAAATGCTTAAATATATCACAAACGAAATCTAAAATTTTACTAATTAGGATAAAGTTGGTCTACAATTATTTTACCACAATCTCGAATATATGTATTGCCTTGTCCGTATTTCAGACATTTTTCTGATTTTCACTTATATTTATCGATTTACTGCCAGTATTTTATTTAAGAAAAGAAACACATCCACCTTCCGATTGCTACGTTTATGAGCGATTTAACGGGTGATTATACAGCCTTTTCTAATCCTAAGTTGTAATAAATACAAACTGCTGATTTATAAACCACCTATACTCCATCATATGAATACTTTTAAAAGAATACTAACGTCCCTATAACAAATGTTTTAGGAACGAACTCTATTCATAAAAACAAAAAAATTTCTCCTTACCATCGTATATTTGAAGAAACATTATTAAAATAAATAGAATTAATAAAATGAAAATATGAAATTAAAATTATTTTCCATCAGCTTTACATAAAAAAACAGCCCGCCTTCCGCAAAAGACGAGCCATTCCATTTAATTCTCACTTATTCTCTTCTTATACCAATCCTGCATTCTCTCCGCATCTTCTACTCTCGTATACTCTAATTTATAACTCGATGATGCGCTCGAAAACTTATACGTACATAAATCCGCGCGGCGCTGGAAGTATGATTGCGTCTTTTCCATTGATTGGACGTGTCTTCTTCTAACAAGTCCTGTATATTTTCCGATGCTACGATATACAAGCGTAATTTGCTCTCCATTTACACTGTAACCATTTGTTTTAAATGTTGCGTATCCAAGTATAAAGATGAGAATCGCAAGCGGAATGAGTGCCCACATGATGAAGTGCTTTTCAAAGTATATACTTATACCAATAAGCGGGATAGCTATTATTACGAAAAAGATGAAGCTATCAATGAGATAGCGGCGTAATGCTGCTTTTGGTAATGAAATCATATTTGTATGCAGTTCGTATGGTAATTGTAAATGCGCGAGTAACTGTTGTACTCGATCTTTTCGGATGATTGGATGCAGTGTAACTTTTTCTTTTTCATCATCCGTTCCCTTACTTTGAATCACTTCTACTTGCACAGCACAATAGCCGAATGGCTGACGTAAAATACTTTCTTTTATCGTAATCCCTTGAATACGATGTAACTTTAAGACGAGTTCTTTTTTCTCAAGTAATCCTTGTGAAATGCGGACTTCGTCATTTCTTCGATTTACTGTGAAATCTCCATGTTTTAGCGCATAACCGATTGTAGATATAATCCACGAAAGGACGAGTAAAATAGCTACCATGAAAATCCAGCCATATATATCATGTTGCATTACATATGACTTTACGCTATTCTCTATCCACTTCGGAATGTATTCCTCTACTTGGTGATACACGAAAAAGATTAACGAGAATAATAGTCCAAACTGCCCCGATGTAACAGAGGCTAGTAAAATTTCTTTCCAAGTCAATTTATATTCTGTCGTTTGTTTTTCTTCTGTAACGATTTCTTTTTCTATTGCATGTTCCGCTTTTTCGTCTAGCGTTCCTTCTGCTTTCACTTCTAGAGTTGGCTCATTTAGCAAAGCAATAAGCTCAGTTGCCTCTTCTACTGTAATACCGGCTAAGCTAACCTCCGCATCATCGCCCCCGCCAGCTGTTTCAATTTGGATTTTCTTTAAGCCAAGCATTTGATATAACACGTTAGAGCTTGTATTGATTGTTTGAACACGTTCTTTATTTAAGTAGCTCTCCTTCTTCACAAAGAGACCTTGTTTCACATGTAATACGTTATTTTCAATCCAATATACTTTGTAATACCAGCCTACGATAGCTGAAACAATCGTGATTACCGCAAAACCGATAGGAACTAAATACCAAAATGGGAACTTTCCTTTTAAACTAAGGAGAAAAATAATAAATGGTATAAAATCTGTTATTTTTAATTCCAATAACATCGTGATCGGATGCTGCCTCTTATACATCCTCATCACTCACTTTCGCTAATTCTGCGATTTTCGTTTTCAACATTTCTGCTTCATACATCGTTAAGCCTGGGATGCTGTGAGAAGTTGCTGCTGTTGAAATGTGTAATTCTGCTAAACCGTATTTTCTCATAATCGGCCCTTGTTCAATCGTCACATGCTGTACACGAATCATCGGTACTAATACGCGCTTTACGACGAAAAGACCGTGTTGAATTTCAAGTTCTTCTTCATTTAGTTGGTAGCTGTAATAACGCTGACGTAGTTTTGGGAATAAAAAGTACGAAAATGGTGCGAACACAACTGTTAGCCCAATCATCACATACAAAATCCACGCCCACCAATCAAACTTTATCATGAGGAAAAGGTAAGCTAAAATGACAAGAATACCGATCCCTTCTTCTATTACAGCCCGAACTTTCCACACCTTGACCATGTCAGGGTGAATTTCATTTTTCAATGGATCCATGTAACCACTCCAAATCTAGTAATCTAATATATGAATAGTCTCAATCTATATTTTACATAACCTTACAGAAAATTGAAATTCAATCTTCTTTCTTCTCAGGAATAAAATATCCGAACCAAAGTAGCCAAATGAAACCGATTAACTTCATCCAATTTCCATCCGCTTGAAAAGCTTCTATCATGCCTGGAATTTTATACACCCCAATGAATCCAAGAAAACCGAGCCACCAGTTTTTTTGCATTTTCATCTTTACTCCTCCTTCATGACGTTTTTCACATTTCGAATCCAAATTTCTTTATACTTTAACTGAAATCCCATGAGCATGTAATTACTCATATTATCAATTACAAGCGCTAGCGTATGAGCGTTTTCTTCCGTTGCATCTTGTGACACAACGCCTAGTCTCGCGCCTTTCTTCAATAATTCGTGGAAACCATTTAAAAACTCTTCTTGTATTTCAAATAAGCGTTTCTGATACTTTTCATTTCGCGCCGCAGTTACGATAAATTCATTTATGACGCGCAGTATTCCTTCTTGTCCTTCATACTCAGAGAGCATATGTAAACCATCTGCGATTAACTTTTCTGCAAAGTTTTCTTTCGTATATTGCTCTTTATCGAAATAACTCACGAAATGATACCCAGAGAAAATTTCTTCAAATAAAAAATCGACTAACGCTTCTTTAGAAGAAAAATGATAATAAATGGCCGGTTTTGAAATACCTACCTCTTTCGCAATCATGGAAAGGCTCATCTTCTCAATGCCGTGCTCTGCCATAAGTTTAAATGAAGCCTCTACAATGTTTTGCGATGTTTGTAAATTCTTTGTCATACTGTACCTCACTTATTTTTACTTACCGGTCGGTAAGTAAATTATAAAATGAAACGAAATGATTTTCAAGTTAGTTAGCGCCCCAGGAGGAATTTATTGGTAAATGGAGAAAAATATAAAACAAAAGCAATATATAACAATAAGGAGGATATCATATGGGACTTGGTGGTAAAGGCGGTAGTGGTGGTAATGGCGGCGGTGAAGCTGGACAAGCTGGCAAAAGTGGATTTTCATTACTCATTGTACTTTTTGTCGTATTGATTATAGTTGGAGTTAGCTATATCGGACTTGGCTTCTAAGAAAAGGCGTCCTACATTACACATGTAGGACGCCTTGTTTTTAATCCTTATTCAACAATCGCATACGATAACAATTCATCGTTACTTCTCCAAGTCTTTGCAGTAATTGATAGTTCGCATACGCGCCGACCGGGGCACCGATTACCGGGACGAGCTGAAGCATCTTCGCTAAATCGATATAGTCTCGGTACTCTGTTTGGAACTTTTCCCAGTCCATATGATTTTCTTCTTCTGTATCCCACGTTTCGATTGCTTTCCATATTTCTTTTCGGTGGTCGTCACTTGAAAAGGCAAGTTGGAAAACGTGAAGGATAAAAAGGCGCTCTTCTTTATCGCTCGTATCAAATCCGTACAATGTTGCTGCATCGAATAAAAATTTAATTTTAATGCCGAGCAACAGCGGAAAGTCAGCAAGGCCAAGGAGAATACCGCCTGCTCCCGTCCCCGCTCCTTCTGCCGCTGCTATTTTTTTATACTCATCCATTTTTTTACGTACTTCATCATCTCGTCTTTGCAACGACCAGTTCGTCTCTTTTAATTTCGGCTTTATAAAGTTCGATCCGGCACTAATTGTTTGCACCATCATCCGAATCGTTTCTGTTAATACTTTTTGTACTTTCGCCGGAATAAGCTGTTGTACTTTCGTCTGCACTTTCTTTGAGAACCGTGTCATCATAGAAGAATCTTTCATGAATGTAGCTTTCCACTGCTCCAGTTCTTTTATAACCTTTTCTTCATATGTAATCATAGGTTCATTCCCTTCAATTTAAACGCTCAATACGTTTTGCCCCGTATTGATAAACGAAACCGATACTAAATACTATGCTTACGACTAATAAAATTCCCGTCATCATGAAATCTTTCGTAGCAAGTGCAAATATGATTGTAAATACAACGCTGCCAATAATGAGAATTGCATTTAATAAAGTAAGAAAATCTTTCTTCTTCTCTTCTCCGCCTACTGGGTACAAATCAAGCCAAATTTTCATGCGGTGATGTTTCCATAAAGTTAATAGCTGATAACCGATTAAGTATAGGAAGATAAGGCTTACGATAAATCGTCCATATAAAAACGGAATGAAGTAAAGAATAACTCCGCCAAGAGCGAGCAGGCGCACATATAAGCCAAAATAATTACCAGATCTTAAGAACGTTCTCGTATATAAGTATAAATAGGTACGCTTTTCACCGATCATCGAAAGAATGAAATCAAGCCATTTTCTACGTGCTACTCTCTCTTTTAATGCTGGTACATCAACGAACATATTCGCGATGCGGTACAGCAGCATCATCTTCTTACCTTCTTCAGAAATTAAATACTCCCAGTTTAGTGGTTTCCCCTTCACCATTTGATGCAGAATAGCGAGGTATAACACCATCAGAAGGATGATTCCGGCAATAAACATAACTGAAGTACGTTCCACAAGGAAATAAACAAATAAGGCGTTTAAAATAAATCGAATGAACCAATCGGCTCTTTGTATATTTTGATCTGTTAAAAATGACTTTTCCCACGCTACAAATAAATTCCACGCTTTTACAATGACAAATGCGAGTACGATCCATATGTAACCAGCTCCTGTTTGCTTCATTTGTTGGAAGTATAACGGAGCAAGCGCTGCTGCTACGATTGCAATTATGTATAACTGAATCATAAACGTAAAAAGAAATGCCTTTGTGAAGTACGGTTTTAACTTTTCTTCCACTGGCAGTAAGTAAACGAGATCCGCTTCTTTTAACAACGTTTGAATGGATCCGGTCGTTAATACGAGCCCAAGCAACACTGCCATAACGAGGGCCGTCGGAAACGAAGGTGTTAACGTTTGTAACCATTGCTGGTAATAATATGCTCCTGCGCCGATGATGAATACGAAAATAAATTTTAAATGATCATTAAATACGTATTTACTATATGTACGAACTTCTTGTAAAAAGTAACGAAATCGTTCTTTCCATAATGCTGTGCTATTCATAATCTTCTTCCTTCGTTAATGCAATATAAATATCATCTAACGTTGCATCCGGCATATGAAACTGTGATTGCAGCTCAGATAATGTTCCCTTCGCTCTCACTTCGCCTTGATGCAAAATAATGAACGAATCACAATAACGCTCTGCCGTCGCTAAAATATGTGTACTCATTAAAATACCTGCACCGCTCTTTTTCATTTGGTCCATCATTTGAAGGAGTGATTGGATTGCTAACGGATCAAGCCCAACGAACGGTTCGTCCACAATGTAAAGAGATGGCTCTACTAAAAACGCACTCATAATCATTACTTTTTGTTTCATCCCTTTTGAGAAATGAGACGGAAACCATTTCAAACGATTTTTCATACGGAATTCTTGTAATAATTGTCCTACACGTTCTTCATATTGTTTTTCATCGACACCGTAAGCCATCGCTGTTAGCTTCAAATGTTCTTCTAGCGTTAGCTCATCATATAATACAGGTGTTTCTGGGATGAACGAAAAACTAGAACGGTACGCTGTCATATCATCACGAATTGTTTTCCCATTAATCGTGACAGTTCCTTTTTTCGGTTCCATTAAACCGATAATATGTTTAATCGTCGTACTTTTACCTGCTCCATTTAAACCGATTAAGCCGACAAGTTCACCCTTATTCACAGAGAACGAAACATCTTTTAATACAGGTCGTTTCGTATATCCTCCTGTAACATTTTCTACACGCAATAACTCGCTCATACGACACCACTTTCTTCATTTATATTCGTTCTATATTCATCTTACCAAAAATTACGCTGTACTACATAGTATCGATGCATTCAAAAAAATTTAAATTTGTTCGCATATATTTTCCCGAAAGCGGACATCATAATTAAGGAAGAAGGAACACATTGAAAAAGCGACCACCTATTGATGAGTACAACAACATAGTGAAGTCATCATGAAATGGGGTGTCCAAGTTGGACAAAGGAATTTACACATAACCAGATTATTTGTTTTATTTTCGAAACGGGGTGTCTCCGAAAGAGCATATACTGTTTTAAAAAGTAAACAATTTCATTTAAAAAGATTGCAATTCATTTCACTTGAAAATGGGGTGTCTACGGCAGAAACTTTAGCCGATTTACCGTGCATTTCTTAAAATAAATGAGGTGTCTGCGAAACGTAAATTACGATAATGCTTTTTCAATCCATCTTCAGAAAACAGGAAGCTGAGTCAGCTTCCTGTTTTTCGTGTTTGTTCTCTTATGTAATTATGGTAAAATACGGCTAAGGATATTTGAAAGGATGAGATCGATGAATCATACAGCAGATAATTGTATTTTTTGTAAAATCATTGACGGGCAAATCCCTTGCTCAAAAGTATACGAAGATGAACATGTGCTTGCATTTTTAGATATTAGTCAAGTAACAAAAGGACATACTCTTGTTATTCCAAAAGTTCACAAACAAGACATTTTTGCGTTAACGCCAGAAATCGCATCACACATTTTTTCTGTCGTTCCGAAAATCGCAAATGCGATTAAAGCAGAGTTTAATCCAGTTGGCTTTAACCTACTTAATAATAATGGTGAAAAAGCTGGACAAACTGTGTTCCACTTCCACCTTCATTTAATTCCACGCTACGGTGAAAACGATGGTTTCGGTGCTGTTTGGAAATCACATCAAAATGAATACACAATGGAAAATTTACAAAACATCGCAAGTACAATTGCAAATAGTGTGAAATAGTGACACTATAATAAGAAGTCATACATAACAAGCCACTTTCCTAACGTGATTAAATATGGCACGGCTTGTTTCTCCACTTAAGATGCCAGGGACTGCACACTTTCCTTTCCCTCGTCTTAAAGATATGCATATTTTTTCACATCATGAATACGAACAAAAAATAAGGAGGTCTCCTTTTATGTCAAAAGCTAAATCCTTTATTACAGGTGTCATTTGCGGCGGAGCAGTTGCTGGACTAGCTGTTCTTTTCTCAACTCCTTCTTCGGGCAAAGACATGCGCGGTAAGTTAAAAGAAAAAGGAAATGATATTAAAAAGACTTTAGCTGATATTACAGCTGATACAAAATTATTAAAACGTCAAATCGTTGAAACTGCTTCAGAAGGTAAAGAAGTGTTCCAAGAATTAAAAGACGATATGCACGATACACTTTCTAACTGGAAGCAAGATATTTCTCAAAACAAACGACATATTGAGAAAGAGATTTTGGACATTCAAAAATCAATTGAGAAACTACAAGAAGCTGTTCCGGAAAAAGCGTAAACAAATTCCTGCTTAGTTTTTTGCATATAACAAATATTTTTTATATAAATTGACCTTAACACGGCATATCACATAGATATGCCGTGTTTTTATGCATTTACAATATATGTTATCACTTAACATGTATGGACAACACATGTATTCACGACTCATAAACCGCTTCCATAGTTATGCATGATTTGTATAGAATGTCATTTTTCCAAAAAATTTTCACAATTCTCACAAAAAGACTTTATTAATTTTTATTTTACTGGCATAATAGATAGTAATGAAAAAGAATGTTAAAGTGGGTGAGTATATGAAAAGTGGAGAAAAAGATTACTCGGTAAAAGAAGCGATGATTTTCAGCCAACGCATTGCTCAATTATCGAAAGCGTTATGGAAATGTGTAGAGAAAGATTGGCAGATGTGGATTAAACCTTATGATTTAAACATTAATGAGCATCATATTTTAACAATCGCTTATCATTTAAAAGGGGCTTCTATTTCTGAGATTGCTAAGTTTGGAGTTATGCACGTATCAACGGCGTTTAACTTCTCGAAAAAGTTGGAAGAACGCGGCTATCTTGTATTCTCGAAAAAAGAAGATGATAAACGAAATACGTACATCGAAATTACAGACAAAGGGGAAGAATTACTACTTCGCTTAATGGAGGAGTATGACCCTGAAAATAATTCAGTGTTTAATGGGGCTCTTGCACTTCGTAATTTTTATGGGAAGTTCCCAGAAAATATCGAACTGATTGCTATCTTGCGTAACATTTACGGACAAGACTTCATCGATATTTTTGAGAAATCATTAGAAGATATTGAAGAGAACTTTACAGAATCCGATCAAAAGTTAGTTAAGAAGTAATCTATTTACTTTTTCGCAATCATGCTTAAGAATTCATTCATAAGCGGTTTGAATAAACCTTGTTTTGCTAGCGCTTCCGCAGTTTCGTGTACTTCGAGCTGATGTGGAAGCGCTTTTTCAAATTGATCTAACAGCGCATCGAACAAAAGAAGGCCTTCTGCTTTCTCCGCTACATATTGTTCGTTCAGTTTTTCACAAAGATGTAGTATACGTTCAACATCTTTTTTACGAGCTTTTTTCTTTATGATTAAAGAATAAAATGGACACTTTTCTTCATCAATCATTTTAAATAGTAGGTCTACGTAGTATTCAGCTTGTTCTAATCTTCTAACAACGTCCATTTTCTCCCTCACTTTCTAACACAAAGTCTTCTATTTCTGAATTTTATAACACGAACAAAATATCGTATGATACAATATATAAAGTATATGTATTTTAGCCAAAAGGAGGTCTCGCCTCATGACACTTATAACAGTTGTTTTTGTCGCATTCGCACTTCTTGTTATATTTTACACGAATTTCATGACACATACACTGTGTGAACGAAAACAAATATCTGCGAGCCGCCAACCCGGTGTCTTTCGGGTTATTAATGTATGTATAACAATTTTATTAATTTCTAGTTATATAGAAATTATATTTCATGGAAAGTGAGGAAGGAAAGCCCCTTCCTCACTTTTTTCCTCTATAAGCAAATTATACCTACTATAACCAATAAAATAAACAGTACAAGTAATAAAATAAGTTGAGAATTCATCCCCATCCCCTCCTCTTTCCTGTATATGCGGCATACGCCCAATATGGCACACCTTCAAAATCTGACACGTACTGGTTAATTTTTCTTTATCAATATGAAATCGAGTCGAAATATGATATATTAAATTTTGTACATATTGCTTATACTATGAAATAAATGACACGCATCTTAACTTTATCCTAAAGCCTCGGTAAGCCTTGTTAAGCGCGCTTTACCAATATACAAAGCAAAAGTATCAGTGAGACTTAATCGGGCTCTGATGAACTAAAATTCATTGGTATAGGATAAATTAAAAATACATAATAGTAGGAGTGTTTATCGAATGAAGAAAGCTATGCTTGCCTTAGCCGCAACAAGTGTAATCGCACTATCAGCTTGTGGAACATCATCATCAGACAAAATCGTTACATCTAAAGCTGGTGACATTACAAAAGAAGAGTTCTATGAACAAATGAAAAATTCACCAACTGGTAAACAAACACTAAACAACATGGTTTTAGAAAAAGTACTTATTAAAAACTACAAAGTTGAAGACAAAGATGTAGACAAAAAGTACGATGAAATGAAAAAACAAATCGGTGATCAATTCGATACACTATTAAAACAACCAGGTGTTACAGAAAAAACATTAAAAAATAGTGTACGCGCTCAATTAGCTCAAGAAAAAGCAGTTGAACAAGCAATCACTGATAAAGAGGTTAAGGATTACTATAAACCTGAAATTAAAGCAAGCCACATTCTTGTAAAAGATGAAGCGACTGCGAAAAAGGTTAAAGAAGAGCTTGGACAAGGTAAATCTTTCGAAGAGTTAGCAAAACAATACTCTGAAGATACTGGTTCAAAAGAAAAAGGTGGGGACTTAGGATTCTTCGGACCTGGTAAAATGGTTAAAGAATTCGAAGATGCTGCTTACAAGCTGAAAAAAGATGAAGTAAGCGAACCTGTGAAATCACAATTCGGTTACCACATCATTAAAGTTACAGACATTAAAGAACCAGAAAAATCATTCGAACAATCAAAAGCTGATTTGAAAAAAGAATTAGTTGAGAAGAAAAAGCAAGATGGCGAATTCATGAACGATCTTATGATAAAAGAAATCAAAAAAGCTGACGTAAAAGTTGACGATAAAGATTTAAAAGATCTTTTTGAAGAGCCAAAAGCTAAAAAAGATGAAAAGAAATAATGAATTGAAAAAAGCTCGGGCTTAGGTCCGAGCTTTTTTGTATACCCTCTTCTCTCGGTAGTTATGTCCGAGTTCGGTAAATGAAATTATATAGTTGGTCCTCTGAATAAATTATATCGGCGATTTTCATAATATATCGACTTACCGACAGAAACTGACAATAACTGCGAACCCCTCTTAAAACACAAAAAAACCTCGATTCACGCCACACGGAACCAAGGTTTATCTTATTATCATTGATTAAATTCAGAAACTATGTTAAATTAGTACAGAAACACGTTTTACAAATTAACTAAAACATATTTATCCGTATATCAAATATACCATAGTTTCTTTCTTCAGTCAACCTCTATTTTTCACTTTTAAAGGAGTGCTTACCGTATGAACAAAAAACTTGATTTAGAGCAAAAACGATTGGATACCGTAATCGAAACGATTACGCAACAAATTGATAAACTGGAAAACGAAACTGGCAGACGCCGGGCAGAAGTAATCCATATTCGTAAACACTTTTGGGATGACGTGAAAGTGAATACTGATACTTTTGATGATTATCTTGAAACAGTTATCAACTTAAGACAACAAGCTCAGTCACTAGCTGTCACACAAATTACCCATAAGCACACCTTTAATCGACTTGCCGCACTAAAACGCATGCATAAAGCACCTTATTTCGGACGAATTGATTTCAAAGAAGAAGGAGAATCTGCTGCAGAGCAAATTTATATTGGCGTTGCTACACTTACTGATGCTAGCGGAGAAAACTTTCTTATATACGACTGGCGCGCCCCCATTTCAAGTGTGTACTACGATTATCCACCAGGACCGGCTCAATATAGTACACCAGGCGGCGTAATCCACGGTAATGTGGAGAAAAAATTACAATACATTATTGAAAATGGCGAGATTGATTCTATGTTCGATACGAGCCTTACAATTGGCGATGAAATCTTGCAACAAGCGCTCGGAAAAGGTACAAACAAACATATGCAAAGTATCGTCGCTACAATTCAGCGCGAACAAAATGAAATTATTCGTCACGATGAAGGCCGACTCCTTATCGTGCAAGGAGCTGCTGGTAGTGGTAAAACGTCAGCTGCCCTGCAACGAATCGCCTACTTACTATATAAATATCGCGAATGGCTAAAAGCAGATCAAATTATTCTCTTCTCCCCTAACTCTATGTTCAATAGCTACGTATCTAACGTACTACCTGAACTCGGCGAAGAAAATATGCAGCAAGTGACATTCCAAGAATATTTAAATCATAGACTAAGTAAGTCATTTGACGTGGAAGATCCATACGAGCAATTAGAATATATGCTCACTGAAACAAATAGCCCTATCTATAAAACAAGAAATGCAAGCATTCGCTTTAAAGCATCTACTCAATTTTTCGAAATGATTCGAGCGTACAGACAATCTCTTGAATCATCAGGCATGCTATTTAGAGGAATGAAATTTAGAGGAAAGCTAATTGTCTCTGCGAAAGAAATTACAGAGCAATTTTATAATACTGACTCCTCTCTCCGCTTCCATAGCCGAATTGAGAAGTTAACGGATTGGCTAAATAAGCAAATAGATGCACTTGAAAAAGCAGAACTGAAAAAGCCTTGGGTAGAAGAAGAAATCGAACTACTTAGTAAAGATGAATATCAAAAGGCTTATAAATATTTACAGAAAAAGGGCGAGTTTGACGACAACTCCTTTAACGATTTTGAGAAAGAGGCGAAAGTACTTGGACGTATGATTGTCCGTAAAAAATTGAAGCCACTTCGTAAAGGTGTTCAAACATTGCGCTTTATCAATTTCACAGGCATATATAAACAGCTATTCACAGATGCATCATGGGTTACGGGAGAAAAACCGAAAAACTGGGATGACATTTGTTCATTAACGGTGAACATGTTAGATGAAGGAAAGCTATATTACGAGGATGCGACTCCATTTTTACTTTTAAAAGAGTTAATTGAAGGCTTCCAAACAAATAGATCGATTAAGCACGTACTCGTAGACGAAGCGCAAGATTATTCACCATTTCAGTTCGAGTTTTTAAAACGTCTCTTCCCTGCTGCAAGAATGACGGTACTCGGAGACTTTAACCAAGCAATATTTGCTCATGCGAGTGAAACGGTGAATTTCGATACACTTACAAATTTATACGGGCCGGATGAAACGAACGGCATTAACTTAACTCGTAGCTACCGCTCAACAAAACCGATTATTGAATTTACACGGGCTCTCGTACCGGAAGGAAAGAACATCCATGCATTTGAACGTGATGGTGAGAAACCTACAGTGACGAAAGTAGCGAATGAGAGCGTACTGCACGAACGTATTACTGCCAAAGTTGCTGAACTACAAACAGAGCAGCACAATACGATCGCAATTATATGTAAATCTGCAGCTGAAAGCGCCGCGGCCTATGAGGCACTTATTCATATCGAGAATATTAAACTCGTGAAGAGTAACTCAGCTGAGTATGAGCAAGGCATCGTCGTGATCCCAGCTTACTTAGCGAAAGGTATCGAATTTGATGCTGTTATTATTTACAATGCTTCTAAAGATGTATACAGCGATGAGAGCGTTCGTAGATTATTCTACACTGCTTGTACGCGTGCAATGCATGAATTACAACTTTATAGCGTTGGCGAGGTTAGTCCTTTTATACTTGGGGCTGATTCGGAGAGTTTTGAGCTTATAACGAAAACACCTTGATGATTCAAGGTGTTTCTTTTTTATGCAGGTGCAGGAGGATGCAGCCATACAGCGGCGGAAGATTCAGCTTACTCCTAAAAATCTTCTACCCTATTCCCCTTTATCCTGGCTTTCTTTTCGGCTGGCTCTATATTTTTCTCCCTCTTTTCTAACATTTAAAACTAGAGAAGAGGGAGAAAATCATGCTATAATTCTTATAGATTTCAATAATAAATATTTCCACAAACTATCCCCTTTTCTTGTATCAGAATACCAGCAAAATTTCTTAACTCTTCTTCAAATCACTTTGGGCATTAGCAATTATCGTTAATACATTACTCACAGGCATACTATAAATATCCACATCATTAATATTTAAATAATCTAAAAAATCTTCATCTGTAACTTCTCTTTTCACACTATTTATTTCTCTTCTAAGACTATAAAGTTCTTCTAAAACTAATTGATCAACATCAGAAACTGCTGTCTGATTAAGTTTAGCAATTTTAAATTCACCAAAATCACCCAAAAACGTTGAATATTTAGGGTCCGATTGTGATTTTTCATAAGTAATTTTTATTCTCGAAGCTAATTTTCTTTTAAATTCAACAATTTTTTGAAATTTTAAATCCTTAGGATATATTAAATGCTCAATTGCACCTGTATCAAAAATAAAATCTGTAACATCATCTTTAATAATAGTTATTAATAAATTTAAAATATTGAATTCAAAACCAAAAGAATACTGTATAATTTATGTTAAAAATATCTAAATTATATATTTAATATAATTTAGATATACTTTCATAGAAAGAAAGCAGGGAATTCACTATGTATGATCAAGGTAGAAATAAAGAACAAACAACTGATAATGGATTTATATATCCTATTATTAATAAAATGATATCCCTTATATTCTATATAAATATAGTAGAATTAATTAAATGGATAACAGTAAAAATTATATTATTTTTTAATAGGCATTCAACAAATGTTAATTTAATTAACAGAAAAAAAAGAAAAGCACGTAACATTGCAATAGATATTTTCATCTGTTTAAAATTCGCATTTATTGGTATATTATGGCATAGTCAAATTGAAAATATTTATCTAACTGGGATTACAATTTATCTTCTAATTATGAATTCATTTATCTATTTTTATTATCATGTTTGGGAAGAAGGAGCTATAAAAGGACAATTTGCAACAATACATAGAACAAGAAGAAAATTCATCAATTTATTTCAATCTTTATTCTATATGATTATTTCTTACGCATATTTATTTCAAATTCCTTTTAAAAAAGAATTCCAATGGTCATCAGATATAACTACTTCTTCTAAATCTTTATTATTCAGCCTATCGAATACATTTCCATTAAGCTACGAAGGTGTAAAAGCTCTAACTGAAATTGGACAATATTTTAAAGCTTCTCAAATATTACTATCGTTTTTATTTATCGCAATAATACTCACACAATCAATTCCAAAAGCGAACCAATGAGGAGGTATATTTATGAACTATCGTAATAAAACTTATGTATGCTTCGATGCTGATGAAGATATACACTATTATCGCCTATTGACAGCATTAAAAGCAAAAGATGGAAAAGAATTCAATTTTCATAATGCTCATGACATTTTTCAAATGCAAAAAAACAAATTAGATATTAATGATGAACAATATATAAAAGAAAGACTAAAAAAAAGACTGTTAAATACAAAATGTTTTATTATACTTGTAGGAAACAAAACTAAAAACTTATATAAGTATGTTAGATGGGAAATAGAAACAGCATTACTATTAGATCTTCCCATAATAGTAATTAACTTAAATAATATAAATGGTATAAATTATGATTTTTGTCCACCTATAATTAGGGAGAAACTGGCTGTACATATTCCATACAAAAAAGAAGTAATAAAAAGAGCCTTAAATTATTGGCCAGATGAATATTATAAATTAAAAAAAGACAACATAGAAGGTCCCCGATACTACAACGATTGATTATAAATCAAAAATAAAAAGACCAATCTAAAAAATTGGTCTTTAAAAACATTACAATACACTACTCTTATAATACTTCTTTATAAGATCTATTCCCTTAATATGAAGTCTCTCTGTAGTAGCAACCGATTTATCTAATAAATCCATAAACTCTTTGATTTCCTGTTCAACTAATAACACAGCTCTCGTCATAGAAGCTTCTACACCTTTTAAAGTTTGCATCTGTATATTCATAGTTTCCAAAGCAGATTTTGTCGGATATATATAATCTTTAAAATTACCTAACGAATTAACAAAACCTTGAAAACTATCCAGATCATTTGTCACTTCCCTTTTTATGAATTCACTATTAAAAAGATTATTAATATTTTCCTCAAAAGATATCCAGCTACGATCATAATCTTTATTATATTTTGCAATAGAAAGGCCGTATTCATTCATAATAGAAGACGTTTTTCTAGTTAGCTTTCTTACCTGCGAAGTTGTTCCTTGCCCCTTATTTTGAAAGGCCTTTTCAATTTCTAATGCTTTCTTAGTAATCTGTTCTCCTAAATCCTCAGTCTTTGAAGAAAATAAACCCATAATATGAGTTAAATCTATCATTGACTCGTCTAAATCTGCCATATAATCCAAGAGACCTCTTTCTTCTATATCATATTCAAAAGTAGAATTCTGTGAACCCTCCAGGGCATTACTAATACTACTAACATTAGATCCACTATAAAAAATGTTATTATCACTTGTGATTTCCTCAGGAATCCAATCAGTAATAGGACTTCCAAATGACATTTGACCATTTTTAATTTCATTTAACATTCTTTTCAAACTACTATCCAACTCTAAAATCTTTTTAAAGTTTGTAGAATAAGAAAGCACTCTATACGACCGAAGATCAAATGGTAATTCATCTATTTGCTGAGTAAGTAATATAACATTTTTCCTAAGTGCATGAGCAATTCCTAATTCATAAAAAACATTAGGATTTAAATCTGTTAAATCAGCTACTATTAAATCACTATTATTAATAGATATAACAATATCTTTCAATATATTTTGTTGATTTAATAAGTTATCCGCTCTAAATACCTCGAACCGCTCATCTTCATTTTCTATTATTTCTTTTATATGTACATATAAATCATTAAATTCAGTATCAAATGGCATTATAAAAAAAATCTTATATTTATTAGACATTAAATAATATTCCTCCATACAATCTTATTCTTTACATCAATTTAAAGTTATTCAACAAAAAATATAAATATCCTCTACAAAGAATAAAAATAAATCTTTGAATAAAGGTTTATTTTCAGTTATCTCTTAAAAAAAACAAAAAAGACAGCAATAAATCAGCTGTCTTTTCTTTCTTGATCCCTATAAACATTCTATTTTTAGGCATCCATGTATGTCCACAATTCACGCAGTCATTAACAATGTTTTTCTACCTTAAATCTACTGAATAAACTTATAAGTAACCTCAAGCCACAATAAACTCAGAAACAATTAATAGGTCTATTCAGAACACGAAACAGAGAGGGGAAGAATGTATAGTATGAATAGCAAAAAAAGATAACAATATAAATGTAGCAATTATAAAAAATAAAACTAACAACATCCTCTTAAATTTATAACCATACTTATTACCAACTACTTAATTCGATTTACATTTCTTACAAACAACCTGATTACAGCCTCTACTTCAACCGATTAAGAACCTTATAAAACTCTACACATAAAATATTAATTTATAAAAAAAGAAGCGCAAATTCCAGTAAGGAACTCGATTTCTTTTTTATTCCTTTATCCTTATAAATCTAACATTTTGTCACTAATTATTTTCGAATAAATTTTTAATGACATAATAAGTACTTTCTCCAGAAAATGATATCACTTGAATGGTTACCTTTTAAAATCTCTATAAAATCATCAGTTTCTAAAACTGACTCTACAACGATAAAATGTGTAACGGAGTAATTCCAATACGTTACACATTTCTTTTACCATTATTTTTATTTTTACATCTCTCCATATAAGTAACTACAGTTTCTGGTTTCAGCTCCTTTCGATTTCCAGATTCTTTCCCCATACAAGTAATTTTGTTTTTAAATGTTTATTTGCTAAACGTAGCTGTTCTAATTCACTGATCTCTTTTAGTCCTTTTCCATAAGAATCTCGTTTTCCTACAGGTTGTTGAAAACGATACGTTTGATCCGTACGATACCATTTCATCCATGTTTTAATTTGACAAGCATTTTAAATTTCGTACTTCTCCATAATATTGCAATTCGAATAACCATCCTTTTTCATTCCAATCACTTTTCACTTTATTTCTTCTAGGTAATGAACTCTTGTGTTTTTTTATGTACCACTATTCGGGTTCACTTCAAATCATCAAGTTGTCTCTTCCCTTCTAAACGACACATCTTTACGCCTATATACACTTAACACGATTCCCATTAAAAATGCATGAAATAAAGTAGGTGTTAATCCATAACTAATAAAAGGTAATGATATAGCAGTAATCGGTAATAAACCTAAAATCATACCGACGTTATAAAGGAATTGTACTACGAAAAGAGTCATGCCTCCAATGAGAAGCAATTTACCATATCGGTCATTTATTGTATAAGATATGAAGATTAACCGTGCTACAAAAAGAGAAAGAATTAAGACAAGGACCAGTGCAAGCACATATCCATAATAATAAGTCAAACTTGCAAATACAAAATCAGTATCTGGATTAGGGATGAACTTTACATCTCCGTATGTACCAAACCAACCTGCTGACGACATTACCTCCTTTAAACGTATATACATAAATCCTGCGCCCTGTGCATCACGCTCTGGATTCAAATACCCTAAAAATCTATCCAAATAAACTCCTTTTACTGTGTGCCAGGAAAAATAGACCCCTATAATCAATAAACAGATTGGTACAATTGTAATAATTAATGCCTTTTTCTTCCCTAACTTACTCCACCAAAGCATAACGAATACCATCGTGATATAAATAAAAATCACTGAAAAAGCTGCGCCAATTAAAAATAAATACAAAGAAAATAAATAAAGAGCCACAAGATGCATTACTTTTATCCTACTATTATTGAAAAAAGAAGCCCAAGCTAGAAAAAAGAACGGCACTGCCATTAAACGGTCAATTGCAATAGGACCAACTTTTATTATCGGTTCTCCAAGCATCCCAGCATTCGGAAAGCAGTATAGCATTAACAAGATAAGTACACCAATTGTATAAAACAACCATCCTAATCTCTCTAACTTCCGATAATTAATCAGCATCATCCCTAACGCTGTTGCAATACCAAGAACAACAAATATCACTTTATCCATTAGTAAATCATTCATATATCCAAAAGCTATAACCGGCAAAAACCCTAACCCCATCGCAGCCACTAATAAACCAATTAAAAACCAATCAACCTTTGGCTTATGAAGTTTGTTAAGTTCCTGCCCCAGTTTAATCGGACTCCCCATTTGTTCAACAGCCTTATCTTCAGCAACTTCCTCACTTAACCCTTTCCCTATCCACATATCCTTCGTCTGTTTCAAGTGAAAGTCTAGTTCCGTTGCCACTAAGTCCTTTGCTTCTTTTGATTTAATATGGTTCGTAACTTCTTTTAAAAAACGCTCCCCTTTTTTGTTCAATTTGTTCTCACTCCTGTACTAATCCTTTTAATATAAATCGTGCCTTCGTAGCATTCTTCTCTACCTTTCGCAGCATTTTATTTCCTTTATCATTCAATTGATAATATTTAGCTTCCGCGTGGTCCCAGCTAGATTGGATAAAGCGATTCTGCTCTAGACGATGTAATAAAGTGTATAGAGATCCTTCATCACCTTCGAATGTTTGAATTCCTCTCCCCCGCAGTAACTGCATCAATTCATAGCCTGTTTTTTCATTCATAAGAAGTTGCAACACTGCTAAAAGGATATCTTCTTCTTTTTCGGACGATTGATTGATTTTTTTATGCACCCGCTTCTGGTGCTGATCAGAAAAACTCAAATGTTTAAAAGTTGTGTTCTCCATTGATTTTCGTAAGCCTTTTAATCGATCTTCCATTTGACTATTCCTCCAATCCTTTCTTCAAAAGCTCCTTTGCTTTTTTCAGTCTCGTTTTTATCGTGTTCTCCTTCACTTCTATTACAATAGCAACCTCTTTAATTGATAATTCCTCATAATAAAATAGATAAATCACCTCTCGATATTTTATCGGTAAATTCATTACTGCAGAAGCCAGTTCACGATCCTCCGCATTTTGAATGACAGTTTGTTCCACACTTTCTTTTTGACTCCCCATATACGTAAAGTCATCCTCTGTCACGATGACCTTTTTGTTATACCAACTTTTTAAATAGTCCTTACAATGATTAATTGCAATTCTCCATAGCCATGTTTTTAAGTTCGAATTCCCTTTATATGTATGAAGAGATTTATAACATTTCACAAATATATCTTGCGTTAAATCCTCCGCAACCTCTTTATTATTCACATATGAATACACAAGCTGTAAGACTTCTTGTCCATACTTGTTCATGATTTCGTCGATAAGGTCCTCCTTATCTTCTATTTCAAACGCTTCTATCATTAATTCATCCACAGCCTTCCCTCCTTCCCATATATTAGACGACGCACTGTATGGAAAAGTTTTATAAATTTATAAAAAATACAGAGGGTAATAACGTTTTTTATAAAACACTTCCTCAGCAACTTACATATAATAAACCGAATAGTTATTACACTACATTCACCTAAAGAGCGTCTTTCTCCCACGGCGCTCTTTAAGTTTGCAATAAGAGGGGCGTCTTCGTTTCCTATCGCTAAATGAAAAAGAGAACCGATTTAATCGAGTCCTCCTTCTTTCTAACACTCACTTAAAGAATCTAATATTTCATGGCCATACAAAGATGGATCGATAATATCAAAACCGATACATTCTTCATACAAGTGTAGTATTTGAAGTTCTATACATAACGCAGCTGTTTGTTCTTGTTGATTTATTGCTTTTTCTAGTTCTGCCGTGTATTTCATTTGGATATTGTTATCAGTATCTTTATTTTTTTAGTTATGTTTATTTAACAAGGAGTCAACTACCCCCACTGAGATAAAGCCTTTCAGTGGGGGTTTGAGTTTGAACGCTAGGGCTTTTTATCTATATGTCTTGTTCCCTATTTTAAAACATAATACAATGAATACGTGACTTAATAAGCTATAACTAGTAGGTGTGGTAATCATCTCTTCCATCTTGAAAAAAGGGGGAGGTGATAATATGATCGCGATGTTTGTCATTAAATTAGTGTATGGTATCCTAACCGGAGCTGGCGTTGTCATCGGTAGAAGATACGTTGGTCCATGGCTAATTTCTGTATACAAAAAAGCGAGAACCACCCTGCTTTGAACTGGACCCGAAAAGTTAGACATATATTTAAGCAGCTAATAAGGATTGAATTCTGTATTTTACAGGAGGCAATCCTTTTAATTTTGCCTTAATCCTTTTATTATTGTAATAATAAATATAATTCTCTAGTTCTTCCCTAAAGTGTTCCATACTTTCAAAATCTTTAAGATAAAGTAATTCAGATTTTAATAAGCCAAAGAAATTTTCAATGACTGCATTATCTAAGCAATTTCCCTTACGGGACATACTTTGAGTTATATTATTTTCTCTTAAAATATATTGATATCTATCCATTTGATAGTGCCAACCTTGATCTGAATGAAGGATAGGAGTATCTTCTTTATCCAAGCATTTTAAAGCCTTATCTAACATCCTTTCGACTAGAAGGAATGTAGGGCGTTTCTCAATATTATAGGAAATAATCTCACCATTAAACAAGTCTAGAATAGGAGATAGGTAGAGTTTTTCACCAAACAAATGAACTTCAGTAACATCTGTAACCCACTTTTCATTAGGCTTAGAGGCCTTGAAATCACGCTTCAAGACATTTGGCGCTACCTTCCCAACCTTCCCGCGATAAGAGCGGTATTTAGTGATTCTTACCAACGATTTTAACCCTAATTGATTCATTAAGCGAAGGACGGTTTTGTGGTTAATGGTATAGCCCTGATTACGTAATTCAAGTGTGATACGCCTATAGCCATATCGCCCTTGGTGTTCCTGAAAAATCTGCTTAATACTTTCTTTAACCTCGTTATATTTATCTTCACGACTCATTTGTTTCACCCAGTAATAATATGTACTACGAGCCATTTCAGCCGCTTTAATCAAGTCGATAATTTTATATTCATGCCTTAACTCATATATTATGTGTGCTTTGTCTTTTTCAGAGATTGTTGTTTTTGTTGAATTAAGGCGTGTAACTTTTTTAAATAAGCATTTTCCATGCGTAAGTATTCAATTTCTTTTTGTAAATCATTTTGAGAGTTAATATTTTGTTTTTTCTTAGGTGCAATAGCCTGTTTCTTCTTCACAGTGGAGTACCCCTTACTTGTTTTACGAAGAGCATCTATCCCCTGTGATTCTAGCATTGATCGCCACTTCCTAACGGTACGAGGAGATGGAACGTTGAACATAGCGGCCGCTTGTAGGGGCGAAGCTCCTGTATTGTTCATAAAATTCAATACTTCCATTTTAAACTGAATGTCATACCTTGTACATTTAGAGTTTAAGGACTCTATTCCTTGTTCTCTAGTACGTGCCACCCACTCTTTTAATAACGATATACTGACTTGATATTTTTTGGCAGTCACTTTAAAAGAATCATTTGTATTTAAATAATGTTCAACGGCATTTCTTTTTAATTCGAATTTATATTTTCTAGACATAATAAAACCGCACCTCCAATTGTTAGTTATTTGTCTAACAAATTGGGTGCGGTTCACTTCGTGGAAAAGGTAAGGGCGGTTCTCGGCTAAAACGTTAATGTAATTGTCTTATAACCGCACCTACTACCACCACAATAGCAAGTTAGGTTACAAAGGCAGAAGTTTCTCAGGCTTCTGTCTTCTTTATTTTATGCAAAATTCATACTATATACTCTACCATCATTGTAACACATTTTATTTATTTTTAGTCAAGATAAAAAAACACCTAAAGAGTTTCTCTTCAGGTGTTTCTCTATTTTATGCTAACGCAGCTGCATGCTCTTGTTGATCTACAGGAATGACAGCGTCTCTTAATGCTTTTTCTAGTTCTGCTGTGTATTTCATTTGTTCTTCTTTGCTCCAGCCTAGTTTCGCAGCCATGTAGTTGATTACTGCTTCTTTCCACTCGTATACCCAGTGGATGTTGAAGAATACAGCGCCTCTGCGGCGTACGAAGAAGTCAACTGGTTTTGCTGTCATTTCGTAATCCATTGCGTATACAAGTGGGATTAGAACGTCTAGTGGCATGTTGTATTCTTTCGCTTCGTCTTTATGTTTTTTTGCTAAGTCGAATAGTACGTCAACGTTAGAGCCGTAGAATTTCGCGAATTCTTCTGCTTGTGCTGTTGTTAAACCGTATTTCGTACCTTCGCCTGCTTTTTTCGCGATAAATGCTGGTAATCCTTTAGAGCCATCTACATGTCCACCAGAGATTGGCATATGTTTCGTTGAGCTCTTCGGATATGCACTATGGCCTTCTTTTTGTAGTAAGTTCGTTACGTAGTCTACTACCATTTCAGCCATTTTGCGGTATCCTGTTAATTTACCACCTGCGATTGTAATTAAACCAGATTCAGAAGTCCAAATTTCATCTTTACGAGAAATTTCAGATGCACTCTTACCTTCTTCATAAATTAACGGACGTACACCAGCCCAGCTTGATTCGATGTCTTTTTCCGTAATTTTTACGCTTGGGAACATGTAGTTAATCGCATTAATGATGTATGTGCGATCTTCTGTTGTCATTTGTGGTACAGCTGCATCTTTATCATAGAACGTATCTGTTGTACCTACATATGTTTTTCCTCCGCGCGGAATCGCGAATACCATACGTTTATCTGGTGTATCGAAGTAAATCGCTTGACCTAATGGGAAACGTTTTTGATCAATTACTAAGTGAACACCTTTTGATAACTGAAGTACTTTTCCTTTTTTCGAGTTATCTTTTTCACGAAGTGTATCTACCCAAGGACCAGCTGCGTTTACAATTTTCTTACCGTAAACTTCGTATACTTCTCCGTCTAGTAAATCGATTACACGTACACCACATACTTTTCCATCTTTATATAAGAAACCGTCTACTTTTGCGTAGTTAACAGCTTTTGCGCCGTGCTCAATTGCTTCTTTCATTACTTCAATTGTAAGACGCGCATCATCAGTGCGATATTCAACGTAGTAACCGCCGCCTTTTAATCCTTCTTGTTTTACAAGAGGCTCTTTCTTCAGCGTTTCTTCACGGCTAAACATTTTTCTGCGCTCGCTTCGTTTTACACCTGCTAAGAAGTCGTATACACGAAGACCAATTGATGTACTGAATGATCCGAACGTACCGCCTGTATGGAACGGAAGTAACATCCACTCTGGTGTTGTTACATGGGGACCGTTCTCATATACGATCGCACGCTCTTTCCCCACCTCTGCTACCATTTTCACTTCAAGTTGTTTTAAATAACGTAGACCACCGTGTACAAGCTTCGTTGAACGACTTGATGTACCTGCTGCAAAGTCCTGCATTTCAAACACAATTGTTGATAACCCGCGTGTTGCTCCATCTAATGCAATACCAGAACCAGTAATACCTCCACCAATTACGATCACATCTAATTCTTGTTTATTTACTCCGTTTAATACGTCTTTACGTTGTTTACTTGAAAATTTCATGGTAATTCCTCCCTTTGATAACGAAAAAAGAGACCACAAACTCCGCTATAGATTTCGCCTCTATAGCGTGTTGTGGTCTCTCCAAATCTCCTACCGAATTATTAACTTGTCACCATTATAACACTGTTTATGATTATTTGAAAGCTTTTGTTGCTTCAATTGCTTTTTTCCATCCAGCATATAGCTCTTCGCTTATTTCCGCTTCCATCGTTGGTTCAAAACGTTTGTCCATATGCCACTGTTCTTTAATTTCATCTTGGTTTTTCCAATATCCAACCGCAAGACCAGCTAAGTACGCTGCACCTAAAGCTGTTGTTTCATTGATTACCGGACGCTCTACAGGAACGTCTAAAATATCACTTTGGAACTTCATTAAGAAGTTATTTTTAACTGCTCCGCCATCAACGCGTAATGTTTTTAGTTCAATACCTGAATCTGCTTCCATTGCGCATAATACGTCTTTTGTTTGGTAAGCTAAAGATTCTAGTGTTGCACGAATGAAGTGCTCTTTCGTCGTACCGCGCGTTACACCAAACATAGCGCCGCGTACTTCACTATCCCAGTAAGGTGTACCTAAACCTACGAATGCTGGTACAACGTATACACCGTCAGTTGATTCAACGCGAGAAGCGTACACTTCACTCTCACTTGCATCTTTAAACATGCGCATTCCGTCACGTAACCACTGAATTGCAGAACCTGCTACGAAAATACTTCCTTCTAATGCATAGTTTACTTTACCATCTATTCCCCATGCAATTGTTGTTAATAGACCGTGCTCAGAAGCTACTGCTTTTTCACCAGTGTTCATTAACATGAAGCAACCAGTTCCGTAAGTATTTTTCGCCATACCTTCACCGAAACAAGCTTGTCCAAATAATGCCGCTTGTTGATCACCAGCTACACCGGCAATCGGTACATTTTGACCGAAGAAGTGATAGTCAATTGTTTCTCCATACACTTCAGATGATGGACGTACTTCTGGAAGCATGCTCTTTGGTACTGTTAACATGTCTAGAAGCTCATCATCCCACTGTAAGTCGTGAATGTTAAACATTAATGTACGTGATGCATTTGAGTAATCCGTTACGTGCGCTTTACCACCAGATAGTTTCCATACAAGCCACGTATCAATTGTTCCGAATAATAGATCGCCGTTTTCTGCTTTCTCTCTTGCACCTTCAACGTTATCTAAAATCCATTTTACTTTCGTACCAGAGAAGTATGCGTCAATTAAAAGACCTGTTTTTTCGCGAACCATTTCGCTATAACCTTTTTCTTTTAACTCATCACAAATTTCAGCTGTTTGGCGAGATTGCCATACAATTGCGTTATAAATTGGTTTACCAGTCGTTTTATCCCATACAACCGCTGTTTCACGTTGGTTCGTAATACCGATACCAGCGATTTGTTCTGGCTTTACATCAGCTTCACTTAAACAAGTTGCGATAACCGCTAAAATAGATCCCCAAATTTCTTGCGCGTTATGCTCTACCCAGCCTGGCTTTGGAAAATGTTGTGTAAATTCTTTTTGAGCTGAATGAACAATTTCACCTTTTTTATTGAAAAGAATTGCGCGTGAGCTAGTTGTTCCTTGGTCTAATGAAAGAATATATTTTTTCATAATGGTTTCCCCCTTATGCTACTTTTCTACTATTTGTATTGCTTCCACTTTTTTTGCTTGTCATATAAGAGATTGCTAGTACAATCACAGTTGCAATAATCACATAAATAAGTGCTGCATTTTGTTTTCCTTCAAATACAACTTGATGGAATAATCCTGCAAGTGATCCACCTAAAATTGGACCTACTACTGGAATCCATGCATATTTCCAGTTTGAACCGCCTTTTCCTGCAATCGGAAGGAAGAAGTGCGCGATACGCGGACCTAAATCACGTGCTGGGTTGATTGCGTATCCTGTCGTTCCACCTAATGATAAACCAATACTTACAATTAAGAAACCTACGATAAATGGATTTAATCCATCTGCAAATTTATTTGCACCAATTGCTAATATACCAAATACTAAAACGAATGTCCCAATCATTTCACTTAAAAGGTTTGCAAATGTGTTCGGAATTGCTGGACCTGTTGCAAATACACCTAACTTTGTTCCTGGATCTTCTGTTTCTTTCCAGTGTGGTAAGTAATGTAAATATACGATAACTGCCCCGATAATTGCCCCAATCATTTGTGCTGCGATATAGCCAGGTACGTCACTCCATGGGAACGCTCCCTTAAATGCTAATCCTATCGTCAAAGCTGGATTCAAATGTGCCCCACTAATTGATCCAACCGCATACGCTGCAACCGCTACCGCTAAGCCCCAGCCCATTGTAATAACAATCCAACCAGAATCTTTCGCAAACGACTTCTTTAAACTTACACCAGCACAAACGCCGCCACCAAGTACGATTAACAACGCAGTCCCTATTAACTCTCCTAAAAATGCTGACATAGTATCCCTCCACAATCAATTTAAACGCTTTCAAATGTGATAGAGGTAAAATGAATGGCCATTCGTTTTTGTCAAAAGAAAAAGACCCACAGCTTTGCACGCTTCTATATAAATTTATATAGAAACAATGAAATGTGGATCTCTACTTTTCTCCGTCACGTTTATTAACTTGTCTATAATGTTAACCGTTAATGAAAGCGGTGTCAACAGAATTATTTCACATTTTCGTCACTTTTTTTGGTAATGTTTCCATAGTTCGCGTTTTGATGTCGTAATTGCTGTCGCACCAGCATTTAAAGCTCTCTCTACATCATCAACAGTACGAATGAAACCACCCGCTAAAATCGGTACACCAGTACGCTCTTTCACTTCAGCGATCACATCCGTTAACGCTCCTGGGAGCACCTCTATATAATCCGGCTTCGTCTTTTCTAAAAGATTGCAACTTTTCTCCATTGCACTCGAATCGATTAAAAAGATACGCTGAATTGCCACAACACCTTTTTGCTTCGCCTTCATAATGACGCTCGCCTTTGTTGAAAGTAACCCGTACGGTCTAAACTCCTGACATAAATACTCCGTCGCATGCCCATCACTCTGCAAGCCATGAATTAAATCCACATGTAAAAACACCTTTTTACAATATTGCTTCGCAAGTGATATAACACTCTTCAATTGACCGACATGAATATCTAAAATAACGATATACTCATACGAACTATGTAATAGCTTTTCCAAATCTTTAATTTGCCTCACTGCCGGCAAAATCTTTTGTTCATGAAATTCCATTCTCTATATCCCCTTCTTTATGTCGTCCTATCCTTTATAGTACACAATTTGAGTAGAAAGAACAGCTAGTGTGGGGAATTATTTCCTCTATCTATATATATTTTCTTCAACTTATCAGATCCTATACCACCTATAACCATTAATATGAGAGGTAAAAAGTTCATTACATACGGTGCATCTGCTACAAGTGTAATGCTCGCCCCAGTAAACTTATTTAATATCCAGACAACGATTTTTGTAACAAACAAAAATACACCCATCATAAATAAACTATCAAAAAACACCTTCCATAAAAAAATCTATTATTTACCCTATTTAATTCCTTATTCAAACTAAATCTAATCTCCAAAACCTATTTAATCCCCTATTCCAGCTAAATTTATTCTTCAAAAACCTATCTAATTTCCTCTTTTAAACTAAATTTATTCTTCAAAAACGTTGACTATAGTCAACAAAAAATCTTCAAAAACCTATAAAAAAACCAATGATTTTTTTATATCAACACATATATCATTCATTTTATTTTAATCATCAAGAATCAACTATATAAAGTTTCAATTATTCGTTGTTTTAGCAAAAAATACCCTATCCAGTTCCTTTCAAATTCTAATTCAAAATAATTCCCACTCTTTCTCATATCAACTTTACACTAATTTTTTCTCTCTATAGATACAAATATCCAAACTTCCATTAATAAAAGAAGCTATCTAAAACAGACTGTATCTCACACCCTTTTCAGATAACTTCTCTCGACTATTATAATAACACCGAATCTTTATTACTATCCTGATTCCGTTTCTCTCGCTCTTCTTCTCAACGTCTCCTATAAACTTCGCCTTCTTTTCACGTAAAACGACCGAAAGTTTTTCCTTTGTCATACTGATTACATACTTTTTATAAACAGTATTTGAAATGTGTTATTTAAGATATTTCCCCAAATCATCTAAGTTTCTCGTATGATTTAAAATGATTACATACTCAACTTCAACTTCTGTTACTACCATTTCTAATACTTGATGGACTTCAATATAATCATTTTCATATTCTTTTGCCGAAGATACAATCTCTTCTAAGGTTCTTACAAATGTTTCAGCACTCCAGTCTTTTGTTGACAACGCCACATAGGTTTGAAATTTTTTTGTATTCATGTTAGTTCTTTAAGTACAATGGGAATTGTGTACTTCTTGATGAGTCAGAATGATTGATTATAACCCTATGATGACTTGTTGATGAATCAGAAGTGCTTAAATTACCATCAAATTGTTTAGCATAAGTTGTTGTTCTGTTACCCTTGTTATCCGTTTGACTCCACTTATTTTCATAATTATGCATTGTTTCCTCCCTTAACTTTTTCACGTCAACATCTCGACCATACTGAGTTTTGCTAGAAGTAGATTTTTCTTTTGGATTATATTTATGTCTATTATAAGCGTGTTCGTTAATAAAGCTAGATTTATTTGTTCCACCATTTAATTTATATGGTACCTTTGGACTCGAACCTTTCCCTGGTTTCCCTGGTTTTTTCTTTTTAACTAGAGAATCAACTAGGTTGTCATGTGTAGTGACTTCGTTTACGGAAGTTATATTTCCTCTAGCATCTGTTCGAACAGATAAATCAATTGATTCCTCTATACCTTGTGTATTTTTCCAATAAAAAGTTACCTGATTTTCAGTTTTTTTTGTAAATGTATCTTGAATTTGATTTAGTTGATACATATCAATTTTTTCAGATGTAACTTTATCTAAACTCATTTGTTTTGGACTGAATTTTTCTTCAGTAGCGGCGGATACAGCTCCTGTGAATAAAAGGCTTAAACTTAGTGTGGCGGCCGTTGTTAAATTAAGAAATTTACTTTTTTTCATAATACATCCCTCCCAATAATGTTAAAACTATATATTGCATAAATTGAATATAAATTACTCTCTAGTAAAAATCAATTACATTTTCATTTTTATGTTAATCTATTTGATTATCTAAAAATACATATGCATAAGAAAACCAAAGTATATATAAAAACAGGCCATAATATAGATTTTTTCTATACTATGGCCTGTCTTTGTTTCCATTCGCATATGCACATTGGCTTTTTGTGATAGCTAACAGCATCTATTTGGTTCGGCTTTCTTACCATCCGTTTCAATTGTAATACAACCGCTCAATAACATAACTGGTAATGCTAAACTTACTAATTTTTTTGCTTTCATGATTACTACTACCCCTTTAGTTGTAAAATTTAGTGTAAAAAAGTTAATATACTTAATTAATAAATTTTCCCCGAATAATTTATTAGAATCTACTACGAATAGATTTCCTGTATATTCATAATCTTTCCATATATATCATTTTACAAAGAATTACATATTTGGTCAAAGGGATTTATGTAGTTTTTAAAGAAACTTTTCTACGCGAAAAAGAAGCTAACAATAAATTGTTAACTTCTCAACTTAAGGGAAAATAATATCTTTTCTTATCTTCTAATATCTAGGTTGTGATTGAATATTTGTAAGATGAACATCATACATATCAATGATTTCAAGAAATCTATCAGCTTCACGGAAGACATGGTCTGCCAATAATGGGTGGATGATACTCTTTATTTTACACTGCTCAATTAAATCACGTGCTGTTTTCTTAAAGTCCCGAAGAGATGCAACCGACACACGATTTTGATCTAAAAATTGATCTAAAAGAGGGACTGTTTGGGATTGTGGTTTCATAGATTCTAAGTCAATTGCTTGATACATTAATGCATCAAAATCATTGCTAAAATTTCGTGCTGTATCTACAAGCTTTCTTTCCGATGGATCAAGAAGATGACCAATAAATTTAGCATGGTCTGCCATAATCCTCAAAAAGAAAACATTTTCTTTAATAATAGCATCAGGAAGAGCATCTAATTTCCCTTCATTTAATTCCATTAAACGTTTTCTAAAATAATCAGCTTCCCTACTCGTATGGTCAACTAACAGTGGAAAGTTATTTTGTCCTGGCAATTTACATGTGAGAATCAACCCTAAAATCTTTCGTTTAAACCCCCAAATATTAGTTGCGGCTTGTTGTACTTCTGCATTAAATCTTTTGATTTGCTCAGGATCTGTTTCATTTGTGTAGGAATGCGCTATTTGTTCAATATGTTCAAACAATCGATAAAATTGATTCGCTTCTTCAATTAGTTGCGTATCTTCGCATCTAAACCCTAAGCGAAGAAAAAGAGAATGCTCCTTCATGATTCTAGACCAAAAACGAATTTCATTTAATGAACGCTCAACAAACATTACAGATGTAACACCTGTATCCGGATGTAATGGAGTTTCATCCCTATGCATTGTTAATCCCCCCCAGTAAAATACCCCGCTAGTTCCATTCTTATGAAGAAACATATATATAAATGCCCTCAATAAAAGTTCATAATGAATTTCGTATACATGCTTCCCAACAAAGAAAAAGGCTACCACCTAGATGTAAACTTCTACTAGATAATAGCCTTTCAACATTTCTATTAAAGCAATACAGAATCTTTATCACTATCCTGATTACGTTTCTCGCGCTCTTCTGCTAAGCGCTTCATGTACACTTCGCCTTCTTTTTCAATAAACTCATTATCCATCTCTTGCTCTTTTTTTGAAGTATATAAAACCATGTAGCCACTTAATACGATCCCAACGATTACAAGATACACCCACCATGGTAAAGTTTCCACTCTACTTCATTCCTTTCCTTAGACAAGCCTTATTAGTTTCACTGTATGAGGAAAGAAGTAGATTTATGCTTAAAATTTTATCATTGTGGATTCTTCGCGAAGAACGCTTGTACATATTCCATAAACTCGATTGGTTCCTGGCGAAACGGTGCATGGTATCCCTTTTCAATAATATGAAACGTACTATTTGCAAATAGTCCATGATACAGTTCACCATTTTTCCAAGAAACACTCTTATCGTGTCGTCCCCATATAATTAAAGTCGGCACCTTAATTTTATCGGCTTCCATCGCAATGCGGCGCTCTCTCATTTTCGTCAGCTGATCATAGTGCTCTTTATCGTCACGACTATTTTTCACTTCATTTTTATTGTAATCCGTAATCTCAGTTACAGTTTGTAAGTCTGTCGATAACGGCGGCACTTCATAACTTTCTTTTTGCTGGAAAGACTCTATCCCTGTAGCATCCGCCAAAATGAGATGCGTCACTGCATCCGGATATAAATACGCTAAATTCAGTGACATCTCTCCGCCCATTGAATGACCGAGCACCGCAAACTGATCGTATCCGAGCTTTTTCATTAACTTATAATATAAATTCACTTGTGCAGGAAACGAATACTCAAAATCAATTGGCTTAGAAGAACGCCCAAACCCTAAAATATCCACTGCAATAATCGTGTGGTCCCGCGCAAGTTCCGGATAAATATCACTAAATCCATCTGAAGAACCACCAAACCCGTGCAGCATAAGTAAAGGTGGTTTCCCCTCACCAATTTTCTTAAAATAAATCGTCTGCCCATCAATTTGCGCCATACTCTCTTTCGTATTCAGCTTCATCATAACAGTATCTTTCACTTCTCCAACCTTCGCGATTGGCTTATCAACGAAGTTACATACGATAAGTAAAACGAGCACAATACCGCTAATCATATAAAACTTAAACCGTTTCAACATTCCCGTCTCCTTTCTCTTGTTGCTATTTAAAGTTTTTACATTATTTGGTTGTTTTATAATTATTTTTAATTGTAACTATAATGGTTACAAATATATTAAAAAAATATTACTCATTTCTATTACTGACAGTTTCTTTGTAACCATTATAGTTACAAACGAAAAGTAAGTCAATTATTTTATTCCATATAATAAAAAGAGCACTGAACAAATATCAGCACTCTTCCTCATCATCCTCGTTATTTACACACAGTTGTTCCGCTATTTCTTGTACCCGTTCCATCGTTATTCCTTCTCTAAACTCCACTGCTAGAGGATGGTCTGTCGGCTCTAGTTCAATATAAGGACGAATGCCATCGGCTCTTGGGTGAACCATCGTTTTTAAATTGACTGTTTCCAGCTCATATGGTAAATCTGTAGAAAGCCACCCAAACATTGGCTCTAACAGTTCTTGTTTATCCCAGCATTCATTCACCTTATCAAAATTTGCTTGACTTAATGAAACCCATACACCCCATATGAAATGTTCATCTGTGCCAATGATAGGAATTTCAATACTCCCTCGCATAAAGAAGTGTTCTCCATCCATCACGCATAAATCATCGTTCATTTCAAATCTATCTTCTCGCTCTTCAGGTTCAGCATCATAATAATAAAAAGGAGCTGCTGATCCATAGCTCGTTGGAATTTCTTCATGATATGTACCGCAGCATCTACAAGTATACCCATTAATTTTCGTCATTCTATTCCTCCATCAGTTTTACATTCATTTTAGCAAAATACTTATAAAGCGAAAACAAAAAAAGCAAGCAGTTCCAGCTATCAGCTAAAACTACTTGCTCTCCTACTTATTACCTCTACTTTTACTCTTTAATAAATTCCTTCGTACTTCTCACTGTATCAATTGGACGAACTAATTTTTCGATTTCTTCACGTTTTGGCTCTAGGAATGGAGGTAAAGATAATTTTTCGCCAAGTGTTTCGTATGGCTCATCTCCCATAAATCCTGGTCCGTCTGTTGCAAATTCAAATAAGATTTGTGGTGCAACTCTTGCGTATAATGACTCGAAGAAGTGACGATCTACGTAGCCAGATGAAGGAAGCCCTACGCTACTGATTCTCTCAATCCATTCTTCTAATACAGCGCGATCTTCTACGCGGAATGCAGCATGGTGCACTGTACCAAAACCTTGTCGTGCTTCTGGAAGAACCGTATTATGTTCTACAATGACAGATGCACCGTTTCCGCCTTCGTTTACTTCAAATAAATAGAATTCTCCTTCTTGCGCAACCTCTTTAAATAATAAAACTTTTTCTAACACTTCTTTGAAGAAACTAAAGTTTGCAATACGGATGAATACAGGTCCTAAACCAGTAATTGCATATTCTAATGGAACTGGTCCGTTTTGCCACGGTGTACCTGATTCGATCCCTTTATCAAGTTCATCTGAAATTAATTGATAGTGTTGATCATCGAAATCAACGAAAGAAAGAGTTTTCTTACCAAATTGCTCTTTAATTCCTGTATGTTCGACCTCAAGACGGTCAAAACGTTTTACCCAATACTCTAATGCCGCATCAGTTGGAACACGGAATGAAGTTTTTGAAATTTCATTCGTACCGTGTACTCCTTTTGGAATACCTGGGAAGTCAAAGAATGTCATATCTGTTCCTGCACTACCTTTATCATCTGCAAAGAATAAATGATACGTTTGAATGTCATCTTGGTTTACTGTTTTTTTAACTAAACGCATTCCTAAAACGTGAGTGAAAAACTCATAGTTCTTTTCTGCACTACTTGTAATCGCTGTAACGTGGTGAATTCCTTTTAATTGGTTCATTTTATATTCCTCCAATGGTTTTAAAATTTATATTTTCTCTTCTATTACTTCTCTTCTATAGGTACTAAATTCGCTTCAATCTCTGCACGCTGATCTTCTAGGAACGGTGGTAAATCAAGTTTTTCTCCTAAATGTTCCACATCTCCATCAACTGTAAATCCTGGTCCATCTGTTGCAATTTCAAATAAGATTCCGTTTGATTCGCGGAAATATAAGCTTTTAAAATAGAAACGGTCGATGATTCCTGAAGACTGGAAGCCTCTTTGTATCACCTGTTCTTCCCAATAAGCAAGCTCTGCATCATTTTTCACACGAATTGCTAAATGGTGGATGCTACCGCGGCCCGGTTTTTCAGTAGGACCATCTAAATATTTCACAACGATTTCTCCAAAAGCCTCTCCTTTAATGGACTGGAAAATTGCTTCCTCTTCGCTACGGCTAACCTCTGTATAACCAAACATCTCTGTAAGTGTGCTCGCCATTTTATCAAGTCTACGAACTGTCATTTCCACAGAACCCATTCCTTGAATTTGATGCTCTGCAGGAACTTCTGATTTCTCCCAAGTTTCCCAGTGCTCTACTTTTTCTCCGTTTGAAACGAGTAATACTAAGCGAAGACCTTCAGCGTCCTCAAATTGTAAAGCAGGACGATTTGCATATGTTGTTATTTCACTATGTTTCACATCAAATGTCTCAAATCGTTCTTTCCAGTAATGCAAGCTATCCTCTGAAGGAACAAGTAATCCAATTCGAGTAATGGCATTCGTACCGCGATATGTTTTTCCTACTAAAGGAATTTCAAAAAACGTTAATTCCGTACCTGGACTTCCTGTTTTATCTCCATAAAATAAATGATACATTGACGGATCATCTTGGTTTACTGTCATTTTCACGCGACGTAAGCCAAGTACATTTTTATAAAAGTGATTATTTTTATTTGCATTTTTCGTAACCATTGAAATGTGATGATGCCCTTTAATTTCATACATTGTTTATTCCTCCGTTTCGTTTTACTAGTCAAGTGATGACTAAAAAAATAACATTTCCCACAACTAATATGGTTTTTAACGTTTCAATTTATTCTTCATTATATTTTTGTAAATTCATCTTAGTTTTTACTGCATAAGTTACTTTCGTTTTTAACTCGAAAGCAACTGAGTGTATGTTTTTCATATGACTCAATCGCTTTCGTTACTATCACTTTACACCTCAAGTGATTAAAAAGCAAGTGATTTATCTCAAATTCGAGATATTTTTTGTATCTTATGATTTACTTCCTATAAAAAAAAGCCTCACTAAGCGTATTAACACTTAATGAGGCCGTTCTATTTACAAGCTTAATTATAGAACGATGGTTTTGTTCTACTATTTCATTCAAGTACTTTCATTGTCTAAACTGTATAACGTTAAGACATATATTTATTTTTCGTTTTTGATAAATGTATCGCATTATTTTTTATTAAATGCACAAATAAGGCGATTAAAGGTAAAGCCGCTCCAATGAGTAACGGTACTTCGCTATTAAATTTATAGTACGTATAACTTCCAATCCATGAACCAAAGGCTCCTCCCAAAAAGAAAATGGTCATATATAATCCATTCAGTCTGTTTCTTATCTCAGGATTCAAACTAAAGATAACTTTTTGACCTAATAATAAATTTCCTGCTACACCAATATCGATGCTAATACCTGAAATAAGTATTACAATCACACTAAAAAGTGAATGATCTTGAACAAAAAATAATAGTACGATAGATAATAGTACGAGCGCCATTGATACATTAGTCATTGTAAAAATATAGCCTTTATCTGCGATTTTACCAATAGTAGGAGTTAATAAAGCTCCAGCTATTGCAGCAAATCCAAACAATGCAATTTCATTATTTGAGAAATGTAATGGTTCTGACCGTAATAAGATTGGAATAACTGTCCAATAAAGACTAAATGTTGCAAATAAACATGCGTGATAAAAAGCTCTTTGTTGTAACGGAGAAGTATGTAGTAGCAGTTTTACCATAGAAGCTATTAAATTTGAATATGACATGTTACTATTTGATACTACTTCATAGTTGGGCAAAAATTTTATAAGTAACAGTAATACAGCAACTAGAATGATTAGTGAAAAAAGAAATACCATTCTCCAGCCGAACCATTCAGTTATTCCGATAGATAATGGGCGAGCAATCATAATCCCAATTAATAAACCACTCATTACTTTACCCACATATTTACCCGTCTCTTCAATAGGTACAATCCTCATTGTTAGCGGAACTAACATTTGAGCTGCACAGGCTCCAATACCAATTACAGTTGTTAGTATTAAAAAAACAATTCCATTTGTCGAAATTAGCGTACCAATCAATGAAATAATAGTGAGTCCGATAAGAATACCTATTATTTTCTTACTTTTAAATAAATCTGCCATTGGTACGATAAAAAACAAGCCCAATCCATATCCAATTTGCGTCAAAGTAGTGAGCAATCCAGATAAATCCGAAGCGATATTCAAGTCTTTTGCAATGAATTGTACAATTGGCTGTGCATAATAAATATTCGCAACAAGTGAGCCACAACTAATTGCTAAAATGAATATTAGAAAATTTGTCTTTTTAGTCAAATTTATCATTCCTTCCACTTTCGGAACGTTCGTTCCAAAACAATTAAAAAAGAAAGACTATAGCTCTGCAATAGCCTTATCAACTAAATTATATGCTAGCTTTTTCTCTTTTTTATACATAGACATTAAATTAAGACTATGATTTAAACTTAATAAAGAATATGCAACTAATTCAGTGTCATCCTCTTGTGAAATTTCTCCTTTCTTTTTTCCTTCTTCGATAACTTGCTTAAATGCTTTTTCAAGTTCATTAAAATCATTTATGAGTATTTCTTCTATGGAAGGATCAATTTGCCCAATCAGCAATGAAGAATTAGTTATAATACAACCTTTTGGAATGTCATCTGAATAACATTTTTCAATATGTTGATAAAAAAAGGATTTCAGTGATTCTTTCGTATTTGTATCACTAAAAAGTAAATTTCTCTTTTGAGAACCATAGTTTTTATACTGTTCTAAAACGAGTTTAAATAGTGCATCCTTATCTCCAAAGCTATCGTAAAGAGTAGAGCGACTTATACCCATCGTTTCAATAAGATCTGATATATATGTAGCGTCATAACCTTTCTCCCAGAATAAATGCATAGCTTTATTTAGTGCATGTTCTTTGTTAAAGCTAATTTTTCTACCCAATTAATAACACCCCCCTATTATATAATTCAGTATAATTTTTCTGGAACGATAAGTCCAGAAAAAACATCTTGAGATCAATTCTTCCATATAACACATGCACTTCTACATTAATGTTCAATACAAAAACAGCCCCACTAAGCGTATTAACACTTAATGAGGCCACTTTATTCATACTATTAATTATGGAACGACGGTTTATAGAACGAACGATTATCAAGAGCAAAGACACGCTCTGTGTATTCACCTGGTTTTGTGCGTCCTAATGCGCGGTCCATCATGTTCATTTTTGCATCTAAGTTATCGATGTAATGCAGAATTTCTGCTTCTTTTACTAATGGTGGTTTTGGGCTACCCCATTCTGCTTTTCCGTGGTGAGAAAGGACGATGTGTTGAAGAATTAATACTTCTTCTGCATCGATTTGCAGCTCGTCTGCTGCTTTACCAATTTCGTTCACCATAATTGAAATGTGGCCTAGTAAATTTCCTTCTAACGTATACGTAGTAGAAATTGGACCAGATAATTCGATTACTTTACCAAGGTCATGTAAAATAACGCCTGCATATAGTAAGTCTTTATCTAATGATGGATATAGATTTGAGATAGCTTTCGCTAAATCAAGCATTGATACGACGTGATAAGCTAGTCCAGATACGAACTCGTGATGGTTCTTAGTCGCTGCTGGATAGTCTAAAAATTCGTTTTGATGCTTATTTAATAAATGTCTTGTTAAACGTTGAATGTTTGGATTTCTCATTTCAAATATGTATTGCGTAATTTTTTCAACCATATCTTCTTTTTTCACTGGCGCTTTTTCTACGAAGTCCGAGATGTCTGTTACTTCATTTTCATTCGCAACTCGGATTTGTTTCACACGTAATTGAATACGGCCTTTGTAGTTTAGAATGTCACCAGCTACTTTCACGATTGTTTCCGCTACATATTGTTTCTCAACTTCTGGTGATACGTCCCACAATTTCGCTTCAATATCTCCACTTGGATCTTGTAAGATTACTGTTAAAAATGGCTTTCCATTGCTTGCGATACCTTTTGTCGCTGTTTTAATTAACAAGAAAACATCGACTTGTTCACCAACTTCATACTCTGCAATTTTCTTTTTCATTCGAATTCCTCCACCAAATCAGTTACTTTTAGTATAGCACACTACAACTCGTTTTCTTTACGCATATGCGTTAATTTTATAATCTGTTTTTCTGTAAAATACGCGAGTAAATGCGCATGACATGTAAAGAATATGACTTGTCTATCCTTTGCAATTTCCTTTATAAGTTCAATCGTCCGATTCGTCCTTACCGCATCAAAGTGCACGAAACTGTCATCAATAATAAATGGATAATCATGCTCAAATGTTTTTGCTAACGCAAATCTCAGCGATAAATACAACTGCTCAGCTGTCGCTTGGCTTAGTTCATGACTATAAAAACGCATACCATCGTTACGCTCTACAATAAACGGCTCCGCCTCTGACGGTGAAAAGATTTTACTATATCGTCCGCCGGTTAAATAGACGAAATACTCTTCTGATTTTTGTAAAATACGAGGAAGATGTACTTCATGATAATATTGCTTCGTTTTCGTTAACACTGTCTTTGCAGCCGCATAAGCAGCCCACTTCTTCACTTGTTCACGCACTTGCGCTTTTTTCATTTCCCATTCATGCATTAAATCTCCGTACGTACTACCTTCTTCTAAATTCGCAATTTCCATACGATGCTGTGCAATACGCTCTGTCAGTTCTTTTTCTTGTGCTAGACAGTTTTGCGCGGCTGTCAGTTCTTGCTTTAATTTTTCATCATAACCGTCAGCTTCATAATGTTCAGCTAATGATAAACTCGTTAAACGTTGTTCTAAAAGATCAATTTGCGGTAATAAACGTCCTACTTGCTTCTCCGCATCTTCACGTTTTTCCGCTAGTTTACCTGCTTCTAAAAACATCTCTTCATTTGTAGCTTCTGCAATATGCCATAAACTGTCTCGTTCTACTAGTAATTGCTTTAATTGTTCTTGCATGAACTCATATTCTTCTTGCCATTCCGTCAGTTTTTCTTTTAACTGCTTACAAGTTTGGCGCTTCTCTTTCTCATTTTGCATACGGCTTTGTGCCTCGTGCAGCTTACTATACTCCGCACTACCGATAACAGTTTCTAGTTTATGTTCAAATTGGGAAATCATTTCATATAATGAAGATTTTCGCGTGCCTTGTTTCTCTAATTCACGATATAATTGCTGCATTTTTTCCATACGCTCAAACGCCGGCAATATGTGCGCATACGTATAAAATTCAGGGAACGTATAGCGCTTTTTATACACATTTACTTGTTCGCTCGTGCGGAACGTTTCTCTCTCCCATTCCTCATACGATGAAACGACTTTATCATACGCTCGCTCCATTTGCTGCAATTTATAAGACTCACGCTCAAATAACTTACGAATCTCTTCGTCTTTTTCTAACTCATAACGAACAGACATCGCTTCTTCACTTTGTCTCCCGCCAGCACTTTGCTGAAGAGTAAGAAGTTCTTCTTGTAATCCACTTGACGGATCTTTATATAAAACGAGGGCAAGAACAATCCCTACAAAAATAATGACACTAATAAATAAGAGTGCTCGGTTATCTATAAATAAGCTTGTGAATAACACGCATGTGTTAATAAGAAGTAACAGAAGACAAACTCTTTGCCACTGTTTTTTCTTTTGCATCGCCGCTCCTGCTTTTTCCTCATACTTACGCTTCATTCTCTCAGCACCCATACCGATAAACGCCGCATCTTGGAACGATTTTTCTTTCTCAACTAACGCATTTCGTTCTTCATCCGCTAACATTTGCTTCTGAATCTGTCTTATGTTTTCTTCTTGTTCTTCTAATTGCTCTTGCGCTACTTTAAAACGATCATCAAGCTGTGCTTTTTGCGTTTCTAATTCGCGCGCCTTTTGTACTGCCTGCGTAATTAACTCTTTCGTTGCCAAACTCATATCAAACGAAAGGACTGTTTCTTTTTCAAAAGTAGCACCGATTTGTTGCTCGAGTTCTGCAAGCTCTTCTTTTATATTCGTAATCGTTCCTGTTATATCACGCATTTCTTGGCGTGCATTTTCATACGACATATGCTGCATGCGAAGTTCTTCTACATAACTTTCTTTTTGTAAAAACTCTTCATCTATTTGAATCGATTCCATTTCCGATTGCACTGTCTCTATTTTTTTATGGAGCGAATCAACTTGTAATTGGAGCGGCTCCATCTTCGCCTTAATCGCTTCATAACGCGCCATTCCGTTTACAGGAAACTGCCCCTTCTCGTTTTCTAACACTTTCTCATACGCACGCTTTTCAATAACGAGAGGCTCAAGCGCTGCTAATATTTCATAATCTTGCTTTCGTTTTTCTGCATTCTCTTTTTCCACTCGAACAGAAGCAAGTTTCTCTTCACTTTCTTTTAATTGCTCCACTTGCTTTTCATACGTGCCAATTTTCCCTTGCCACTCTTTCATCTTCTCTTCCAGTTTCTTCATCTCTTGCAGTGACACGTTAATTTCTGGTTTACGCCCGCTCGGCTTAAAGCGCTGGTCCATTTCTTTTTCTAGCTTTTTATCTAGCTGCAATAATGCATCACTTCCGACTGCACTTGCCGAAAATAAATAATTGCCGATATCCGCTTCGCCAAGCTGATGAATGTTTTGAAGACCGTGCATATCAAAAGAAAAGACCGATTCAAATAAACTTTCATTCATCCCGCTTAATATATCGTGTAAAATTTCTTCGCCGCCCGTTTTCCCGTCTTCAAAATAAACAGTTACCTCACCAACAGCCGTCTTTGGCAATCGTTCAATTTTCAAACGGCCGTACTTCTCTGTTTGCACAGTGATTGCTCCGCCATACTTGCCGCCTTCTTTCGGTTCATAACGGCGCTGTCCTCTCGTTGGAAAACCGAATAAAATACTTTTCATAAATGAACGAATTGTCGATTTCCCCGCTTCATTTTCACCATATAAAACGGTCAGCAATGAAAGATCCATTTCCACATTTTCTAATTTTCCGTACCCATAAATATGGAGTTTTTCAATTCTCATTTCTTATCCCTCTCTTGCTGGAATAATTGCTCTAAAATAATATTTTCCGCTTCTTTTTGAATCTCTTTCTTCTCTTCTTCTGTAAAAGATTCAATACTATTACGCGCTACAGGAGATGTCCAAATACTGCGCAGCACGCCGTCCATATTGGTGAAAGCTTCTAACTCTTTTAGCACGCTACCGACGAAATGATTTTCTTCTTTCAAACGTTCGATTTCCGCAAAAGAAACCGTCTCATTTTTCCACTTCATCGCATATACGAAATCTTTTCGCTCTTCGCCCGCTGCTAAAATATGAAAAATCTCTTCCACACGTTTTTCATCGCGTAAATAAGGAGAAAGTGGCCCCTGTCCTGTAAATAAGACCGTTAATAGCGTTCCTTCCTCTTCTCTTCGGCACTCATTCATCGCACTCGATACGCTCGTCATAAGTTCATCAACAGTTTCAAGTCCATCGATACTCACTTCTATCTCATCCCACACAACATCCGCCGTATGGAAAAATGAACATTGCGTTCCTTGTTTCGTGAGTTCAATCAAGTACGCGCCCTTTTCGCCCGTTTCCTTACGATGGCGCCCTTGTATGTTCCCTGGATAAATAATGCACGGCTCTTCTGATAAAATTTCACGTTTATGTATATGGCCGAGAGCCCAATAATCAAACTGCTTTTCTTTTAGCTCACGAATTTGAAACGGTGCATAGCGATTATGCTCTGCATCCCCTTCCACACTTCCGTGAAGCATGCCAATATGAAAAGGCGCATCACTCATTTTCGTATACTGCGCTGTCATATTATCCGTTACCGCTTGCTGCAAATAACTAAACCCGTAAATAGAAGCTAACAACTCACCATTTTTATAAAATGATTTCTCTTCTACGTAAGGCTCCGTAAACACGTGAACATTTTCTGGAAATTCAATTGCTGCCCAGCTTCCCCCTAAATGATCGTGGTTACCGTGAATAATAAAAACAGGGATATCGTACTGCGATAGTCTCTTCATTTGCTCGCGCACAAACACTTGCGCCCTCAAACTTCTCGTCTCCGCATCATACAAATCCCCGGCTAGCAATACGAAATCAACGCGCTCTTGAATCGCTTTATCAACAATACGTTCGAACGATTCAAACGTACTTTGCTTCATTCTCTTCCAAACAGACTGCGGTACATTCATCTCCATTCCTTTAAACGGACTATCCAAATGCAAATCAGCCGCATGTATAAACTTCACTTGTTTCACATATAACGATCCTTTCTTTTCCGTACTTTACTACAAATAGTAAATCTAGTGTCCATAAAACTTTCACTCTATTTTAACACGCAATGTCATATATTTCTTTGCATATTCTAGTGATTTATGCCAAAATAGTTATAAGATTCTGATTTTTATTATTGGAGGGAATTTTCATGGGAGTATACGTTCTAACAGTCTTTGAAAAAGATGGTTCAAAAGCATTAGACGAATCATTCGAGGCGGCAACTGAAAAAGAAGCGAAAACAAAAGGTGAATCTATTTTACGAGAAAAAGGATTGTATGAAAAAACACATCGCTGCACATCTTCTGCAGGTAAGCTCGTTTTATTCCAGCGCTAAAAAAAGAAGCGTCATCCGCTTCTTTTTCATTCTACTATATCTTCGTCACACCACGTAAACACCACATCTAGAATGCGATTACCGATACGTACGCGCTTATTCCATTTTCCTGTTTGGATCTGATGTTGCAATTCTGCTTTCATCTTTTCCGTCCAGTCGTGAATCGTTTCACTACCGTCGTACGGATATACGCCCTGAAACTCTTCCTGCAGTAGATGCAAGCTCTCTGCATCAAAATGAAAATGGAAGAAGTAGTTTGCTGTAAGCGATGGTTCTTGCAATCGTAAAAAATGATCATCAATTTGCTTTCTATTTCGATAGAAAGTAAAGATATTCACCTTACCACTCGTAATTTGGTCAATTTGAATTTCGTGCTTCTCTATAATCACGTCTTGTCCACCTCGTTGTATACTATCTTTAGTATATATGTCTTTTGCAACAAAGTTAACCATTTTCGCGCGAAATTCATTTCCTTCATTATATTACCTGTACCTCCATATACAATCAGAACAAATAAAACAAAGTTGAAGGGGAGCGATCACATGTATTTCGGAAGCAAAGGTTGGTATGTAAAAGAACTTAAAAAATTAGGTATCCGTACTTATGAAGGTAAAAAACTAGAATCGTATCGTACGCATGTGTTATCTAGTTTACTTGAGAGAATGAAGAGAGCTTCGGCTTAATAAAAAATAGAAGAAGCTACTCTAAAAGTAGCTTCTTGCTTTTGAAAACTTCAATTACGATTTTAATTATTTCTTGTTTTTTTCTTTTAACTTTTCAACTTCACTTTTTATATCCTCAGATACAACCACATCGATATTTCCTTTATACTTCTTGTATTCCTGAAATAACATATTTGCATTTTGGTTAAATGTCATTAAGGTCCCACTAGGTGATTCAGTTTGTTCCTTTAAAGATGTAATGGTCCCATACATCTTTTTGTATTCATCATAAAGTTCTTTATACTTATCTGGATTTTCTTTTGCAGCTTCAGAAACAGTTTTTAATTGCCCTTCCATATCATTATATATTACAGCTGCTTGGGAAATTATTGTATCATTTGAGTTTTTCTTAGCATTTACAGCGATATTAAAATCTCGGCGATCATCAATAGCTTTAGACCAGGCCTGTGAATATTGTGGTAAAACAAGATCAGCAACAAATCCCATTAGTCCGATATTATCATAAAATTCCGCTGCTGCTTGAACATAACTAGCTTCACGCTTCTTTTTTTCTTCGGTTTCTTTAGCGTTTTTTTGTAATACGTTCATACTCACAAGAGCTATGATGATTACAATAACACCTAAAATCCCTCCGATTACCTTTTTGTTCATGCTGATTCCTCCATTTATGCGTAATTGTTAAATTGTATTTGGGAAGGAAAAATAAAAGCACTCATTTGAGTGCCTTTAACTATTCCACTTTTAATTTAATTTCTTTTCCTGTCATACCGCCACGAGCTTTTAAAACTAATCCTTGTGCGTCGGCAGGAACATCAAAGATTATTTTACCTGTTTGAGATAAACCAGGGTTAAGTTGTTTTAAGAAGAAATCAGACTTACCACCGTTACCTACATCGAAAGCTGTTTGAGCTTGTGTAGAGTACGTAAATTCACGATCTTTATTATCAACTAATTTGAAGCTGTTAGCATCAACAGTAATAGCATCTTTTTGATTATTTGTAACTGTAACTTCAACTACTTTAAACACACCTTGTGCTTTTTCTTTTAAATATTCGCCACCTACAGAATCCACTGATTCAACAGATCCTACAGCGATTTTAACTTTAGAAGACTCGCCTTCTTTAGAAAGTTCTTTTTTAGGTTCTTCTTTAGTAGCTGGAGCACTAGTTTCTTGCTTTGGCTCTGTAGAAGATTTTTCTTTTTCATCATCTCCGCCACCTAATGCCGATCCAATGATACCTAGTACGATTAAACCGATGAATCCTAAACATCCAAACTTAAAAATTTTACCCATGAATATTTCCTCCAATGATAATATGTAAGATTTACGAACTTATCATATCAGATGACCTGATTGTATTATGTCGTATTTTGTCGAAGGAAAAATTAAAAAACGACATTTTTGGGGTAAATACTCCCTTTTCACCTTTATATGGAATAATAAGTGTTTATTTGTAAAAAAAACTATTAATTACCTCCTATAACTACATTACTCTGGAAAATTTACCTTATTTAAAATTTCTCTCTCAATTCCATCAAATGTATATATAACACCTTTCTGTTCACTTTTATCTATCGTTAACGCGATATGTGCACAAGCTATAAATGCTATAATAAACCCAATCAAACTAAGGGGGCACATTTATCTTGCACGGAAAACACATTCAATTTCACAAGTTTGGCAACCCAAAAGATGTATTACAAGTTGAATATAAAAATATAGAACCATTAAAAGAAAATGAAGTTCTCGTTCGTATGTTAGTTAGACCAATTAATCCATCTGACTTAATTCCCATTACCGGAGCGTATGCACATAGAATTCCGTTACCTAACATACCTGGTTATGAAGGTGTTGGTATTGTAGAAGATGTGGGAGCTTTTGTTTCTAGAGACCTGATCGGCAAACGTGTTTTACCGTTACGCGGAGAAGGTACTTGGCAAGAATATGTGAAAACATCAGCTGATTTTGTAATCCCTATTCCTGATACCATTGATGATTTCACAGCGGCACAAATGTATATTAATCCCCTTACAGCGTGGGTTACATGTACAGAAACGCTAAACTTAAAACGAAATGACGTTTTATTAGTAAATGCTTGTGGATCCGCTATTGGCCATCTTTTTGCGCAGTTATCGCAAATTTTAAATTTCCAACTCATTGCCGTAACAAGAAATAGTAAACATACAGACGAATTACTTCAGCTTGGCGCTCATCATGTAATCGATACTTCCACTACCCCGCTTTATGAAACCGTTATGGAATTAACGAACGGGCTCGGTGCGGATGCTGCAATTGATTCTATCGGGGGACCAGATGGAAATGAATTAGCTTTCTCCTTACGTCCAAACGGGCATTTTTTAACGATCGGCCTTCTATCAGGTGTACAAGTTAACTGGGCAGAGATTGTCACGAAAGCAAAAGTGCACGCGAACATATTTCATTTACGACATTGGAATAAAGAAGTGTCACCATATAAATGGCAAGAAACGTTTCGTCATTTAATTCACTTAGTAGAAAATAAGCAATTACGTTTTATGAAAGTACATTCTACATATGACTTAGCGGATGTGAAAACGGCGGTTGATGTTGTACAGTCCGCTGAGAAAACGAAAGGGTAACTAACTGTTATGATTTATTTAACCAATTATAACGAAAGTTAATTAAATATATCAGTAAGCCCTGCTAGTCAAGTGATTGGCTAGTAGTGAGGGTTAACTGCGGGCAATCCCTAAAGCTGATTGAACTACAACGTGGCTAGAAATGGCGAGCGTGAATGTTGCGAAAGCAGAAAAAATCAATCAGATCGTGCAAGGTTAAATCCTAAACACTAGAACAATGGGTCTTCCGCCTCGAATCATCTAAGTCAAAAGTGATAAGATGAACGTTCAACGACTATCTCGTATAACTGACGAGATTACATCACAAGCCTATGGTGATGGAAAAATCCTCTATCTTTAAAGAGATAAACATATAGTCTGCGCTCATGTGAAAACATGAGAAGTTCATAAGAGAACTGGCTAAGGAATTGCGCCCTTAGTTGAACAAGATAAATTTGATTGAATTGTATAGATTTAGTTAAGTTTATCGTATCGGAAAGTGTTTTTGACGAGTTATTAAATGCAAAAGAAGAAGTCTTTTGCATTTACCTTTTAAATAGACTAGATAGTACGTTTAGCAGTCTATAATTGTAATTTTTTGGTATAATTCTATTAAAAGGTGAAAGGAGCTTCTAACATGTGGTTCATTTCGGCAATCGCGCCTGTTCTAATAGTCGGGGGAATTGTAGTATTTGTAATAAAAAGATTGGAACATAAATATAAGCACGGCAAATTGGGTAAGAAAAAATCAAATGAGGCTCAAATTTTATTAGACAGTTTAATACCAATAGGAATGTTTATTGGTTGTATGATCGGCTTGATTTTCGGCATGTTTTTCCCGGACTTCTCCCTGCTTTCAGTTAGTTTAGGGACCGGAATAGGCTATTTATTTGGTTATTTCGCCTATAAAATTTATAGTAAGACAGCAAATAACTTTTCCTAATTCAAAAAGAATAAATAGGACAGTACATAGTCGTCATATCCAATATGTACTGTCCTTTATTTTGGCATCAACGTAATCACCTTACGTTCCACATCCTATACACCTTTTTGATTGATTTTCCTCTCCTCCCTCTTTCGTATATCCGCTTTTTTATTTTCACTAGATCTATATCCATAGTAAAGTAAAGCACATGTAATAACTGAACCTACAATGTAGCCTAAAAAACCCCCTAACCAAAACATAATGTAATTGCCTCCAATCCTTTATAAAGTAAAACTTTAATCAGATCTCACCAATCGGACGTTTACGGACAGTTGATCTCCCACCTAACTTCTTTGCTCCAATTGAAATTTTGAGGTGAGAGTTTTACTGTCCGTTAGCGCGGGATAAATTTTATGTACTATAACTCTTTACATGCTCAATCGTTTATTTCTATAAACTATACACTCTCTAAGGCTATTCATACCATTATTTCTCTTCTTACCTCAAATGACAATTTTATTATTTGTCATAAAGTTAATATTTTTCCATATTATTACTTTTACCTTTAAAAATAATATACTACATTTGAAATAAGCCGGCTAGTATATTGGCTCTTCTCCCTCTTACCTTTAGTTATGAACAAAAAAATCCCCTCGAAGCATAATCTTCGAGGGGTGAGCCTGTTTTTTTATTTACTTATATACGTACAGCTGTACCACTTACAGCAACCATTAACATTCCATCACGAACTACTTCGTAATCTACGTCAACGCCAACGATAGCGTTCGCACCTTTTTGTTTTGCAAGTTCTTTCATTTCATCCATTGCGATATCACGAGCTTCTTTTAGCTTACTTTCGTAAGAACCAGCACGACCACCGACAACATCACGAACAGAAGCAAATAAATCGCGGACAATATTTGCACCCATAATAGCTTCACCATTTACAATATCGATATACTCAATAATTTCTTTACCTTGAATTCCAGACGTTGTTGTTACAATCATGACTGACACTCTCCTAATAAGTTGTAGTTTTAATTAGCTTTCTTATGTCTTTATTATGACACGGAACAAACAACTAATCTATTGAATTACCTTACAGGAATGTGACAGTTTTGTAAGAATACAGCGACTATTTTGTTTAATAAAGCGCTTTAACATTAGGATACATAAACGATTCTCTATTTTCTTTCCAGTCGCGTTCTACTTCTTTAAAAGTTGGTCGTCCTAATTCTTCCTTGTTTCCCTGTTTATGAAACCATTTCTTTACATACTTCTCTCCATTTTTATTTTGCACTGTACAAAGGAAGCTATTACTACTATCCTTTAATATTTTTACAATCACGACAAGACACCCCTTCTCTCTGAAACTTGATCTTTTACCATAAGCCCTTCCTCTCTTATAGTCATACGACTCCTCGGTCGCGCCAAAGTTGTAAGATCAAAAACGATATTTACTTTGTTTACATTTTATTTAAAGAAATCAGAGTTATAAGCATGATGCTTATCAAATATTTTGTAGATTTCTAACTTATCATCTAATTTTGCATCTACTAAAATTAATATATTTCCATCGTAAATGTATTCTTCATATTTCTTAGCATGGTCTTCAGGGATTCCTAAGCCAATAAATGCTCCTATTAAACTTCCAGCTCCTCCGCCAATACCGGCTCCCCCAATAGCTGCTGCGATCGGTCCCGCTGCTACAATTGGGCCCAGTCCAGATACAGCAAGTACACCAAGACCTGTTAATAAACCTCCGAGTCCGCCTGCTACTCCTCCAGCTACAAGCCCTGTCGCTGAAAAGATATCTCCTTTATGTGCAGTTTCATGATTCACTTTCTCACCTGATTTTTCTTCCAGCTGTTCAATTTCCTTTTGATCTTTCGCAATAGCTGAAATGTTATCTGCCGGGTATCCTTTTTCCTTTAATTCATTAATAACGAGTGCCGCATCATCAATTGTTGGAAAAACACCTACTATTTTTCTATCCATATTCATAACTATTAACCTCCTAAAATTTTATATAACGTATCTTTATTACTCTTCGTTTTTATATACACTTATTTTTTTATTCACATAACCATTTACGAAAAATGCTAATAATAAAAGGACTACAAGAGAACTACTTAACAAGTAAATGAAATCAAATGTAATATCCGTTATCATTTTATCCATATGTAACAGTCTCCTTTTTATTTAAAGTAAAAGTATAAAACCTTACAATTCATCTTCGTTCAATCTCTTTATGGTATATGTATACCCTTCTTACCCCTTTCTAAACGTAAAAAGCTATAATTATATTTTTTCTTATTTATATGTTTAACTTTTTTTAAAACGGGTACGTTTATATTGTTATGCTTATTATATGGAAAGGAAAATTACGATGAACGCCATTCACTCTACTACTATTCTTTATAATGAAACACCTACAATAACGCAGATTCATCATTTTTATGCTTTAATGACAACATTTCAAACGAATGTATTTATAAGTAAACGAGGAACACTTACTTCTATTAAAAACTTAAGCACATTAGTATCATTTTTCCTTACTATAAAAAAGAGAGAGCTTGTATTATTTATATTTGAAGGAATAGATGCAAAAAGAGCTTTAAGAACACTCTTTCCTTCTTAAAGGTTTTATTATCCCCTATTCCCTCGATTGTTATTTTTCATACATAGTTTTATACTTCAAAATGATTTCCTCTATTCAAAACGAGACCCCCTAATACAATAGGGGGATTTCTAGTTTAGCCCTATGAAAACTGATATAATATATATTACGTTTTTCATTCTTTAAAATAGAAAACTTTTAATAACCTTGAAGGTAGGAATTTTTAATGAAATCGAAAGCAAAATTTAGTATTCGCTACAAAATTATGGCTGGTTATTTAGTTATCATTTTGTTTTTACTTATTTCTTTTATTATGTTAAACAATCAGATTTCCAATTTACAAAAATCTCGCAATTTTATTATTGATCACGATTTTAAAGTTCTCAATTTAACGAATCAAGTGGAGAAAGACTTGCTAACAATTGAAAATAAAGCGAAAGGCTTTATCACTTCTAATAACGCGAACTATTTGCAATCTCTTAACTCTGCCGAAAGAGATTATGAAAAACATTACCATAATCTTTTTTCTTTATTAGAAGATAATCCATCTCAGCAAGAAAAATTAAAAGAGATTAATGGAAACATTACTAATTGGATGAATAAAGAGATTCACCCGTTAATTGCAAATCATAATAGTAATAAAATACAAGAAATCGACACTACCGAAATCCAATCATTACAATCACAACTAACTGACTTCCGGAGCACTGAGGAACAACTAACGAAAAAAAGAGCTGCACAATTAGATACTGCAAATAATAAATTAGAGCGTTGGTTATACAGTTTATTGTTCTTACTATCTTGTATTTCTATTATCGTTTCACTTTATATTTCCAATTCCATTACAAAAACGATTAAAAATGTAATTCAAGCTATTAAATCCATTTCTTCTAAAGAAAAAATTACGGAAAGAATTCATGTAAATACACATGATGAAATAAAAGATCTTGCTCATACAACGAACCATCTGCTAGACGAAATATCGAAAAGAGAGTGGTTACAAACGGAGATTGCAGAATTAATTTTAATGTATCAAGGTGTATCTTCTATTGAGATGTTAGGTAACAAAATTTTGAGTGGCATTATACAAAAAACGCAGACTTCTTGCGGTGCATTCTATGTACGTGAAGAAGTTGAAGAAACTGTCTACTTTGTGAAAAAAGCTTCTTTCGCCGATCAAGGTATTGATATTGGAAAACAATCTATTAAAATGGGTGAAGGTTTCATTGGACAGTCTGCTTTAGAAAAGAAAAGTTTTATTCTTAGGGACATACCTGAAGAGTTTCGTTACGTTACTACTGGATTATTAGAAATACGCCCTAAAAATTTACTAGTCATCCCTGTCTTATTTGAGGATGAAGTGATTGCAGTAATGGAGTTAGTGAGTGTAACTGACATTTCAGATTTACATCAAGATTTAATTCACCAAACTGTTGATAATCTAGGTTTAACAATCCATAGTATTATGGGACGTATGCGAATTCAAACTCTTTTACATGAATCACAAGCAATGACAGAAGAGTTACAAGTTCAATCTGAAGAATTGCAAACGCAAGCGGAAGAACTACAAATGCAAGCCGAGGAATTAAGAACAACGAACGAACAGTTAGAGTCTAGAACGGAAGAGGCCGAGCAAAAGACAGCTGACTTACAAGTGACTAAATTAGAATTAGAAGAAAAAGCAAGCGAGTTGTTACGTAGCTCAAAATACAAATCAGAATTCCTAGCAAATATGTCACATGAATTACGTACACCATTAAATAGTATTTTACTATTATCTGAAATGTTAAAAGAAAATCATGATAATCATTTATCCGATGATGAAATTGAATTAGCAACCGTCATTCATTCATCAGGGAAAGATTTGCTTACTTTAATTAATGACATACTAGATTTATCTAAAGTAGAAGCTGGAAAACTAGATGTTATTTTTGAAGCAACAAATATAAGTGATATGGCAGCAAGTATGCAGCAAAACTTCTTACATATCGCTGCACAAAAAAATGTTGAATTTACTGTTGAAGACAGTGACACGATTCCTGATCTGTTTTATACAGATGCAAAACGGATTGAACAAATTATTAAAAACTTATTATCCAATGCATTTAAATTCACGGAAAAAGGATCCGTCTCTTTACATTTCGATTCGGTAGAAACAAGCAACTTGAGTCATGATATGCAGTCTATAAGTAAAGACTGGATATCAATTTCAGTAAAAGATACTGGTATTGGTATCGCTAAAGAACAGCATCAACTTATTTTCGAAGCCTTTCAACAGGCAGATGGCGCAACGATTCGGAAGTATGGTGGTACAGGATTAGGTTTATCTATTTGTAAAGAGTTTGCTAGACTATTAGGTGGTTGGATTACGTTAGAAAGTAATGTAGGAGAAGGCAGTACTTTCACCGTATATATTCCTAACCTTCCAAACGGATTAACTGATATACAAGTATCCAATTTAGAAGTCGCAGCAACGGTAGATGAAGTTATTCCTGCTGAAGTTGTTGAGGAAACCATCGTTCTTCCAGAAACAAATAATGTCTTCCAAGAGAAAACCATTTTAATTGTCGATGATGATCATCGAAATATATTTGCATTACAGAATGCATTAAAAAAACACCATGCCAATATCATTACTGCACAAAACGGCCTAGAGTGTTTAGAAATACTAAAAAACAATACAAATATCGACCTTATTTTAATGGATATTATGATGCCAAATATGGACGGTTATGAAACGATGGAACATATCCGAATGAACTTAGGGTTACATGAAATACCTATTATCGCATTAACTGCTAAAGCAATGCCAAATGATAAGGAAAAATGTTTATCTGCTGGCGCTTCAGATTATATAAGTAAACCATTAAATTTACATCAACTCTATTCGGTAATGAGTGTATGGTTAATAAAATAAGTGAGGTTTCGTTTCAGTGGAAAATAAGTATTATAATTTTGATCCATCAGTAGATATGGATAAGCGTACGAACTTAGAAATTGACTTACTATTAGAAGCGGTATTTAAACTATCAGGATTTGATTTTCGCCAATACGCTCGCACATCTATTTATAGGCGGATTTGTAATCGAATGCAGATTTCTAATATCCCTACCATTTCAAAATTAATAGAAAAAGTAATTCACGAGGAAGGGGTTTTAGAACAGTTATTAAATGATTTCTCGATCAATGTAACTGAGATGTTCCGTAACCCTATCTTTTTTAAGGCGCTAAGAGAGCATGTTATTCCTGAATTAAGAAAGCATCCTGAAATTAGAATTTGGCACGCTGGATGCGCAACTGGTGAAGAAGTATTATCTATGTCCATCTTACTTCATGAAGAAGGATTAAGTGAAAAAGCTATTATTTACGCAACAGATATGAATACAGATGTGTTAGAAAAAGCAAAACAAGGTATTCTTCCATTAAATAAAATGCAAACTTATACGAAAAATTATTTACAAGCTGGCGGTACACAAGCATTTTCTAACTATTATTCAACGGATAGTCGTTTTGCTTATTTTAATCCTTCACTGTTACAAAACATTATTTTTGCACAACATAATTTAGTAACCGATCAATCTTTTAACGAATTTCATATTATCCTTTGCCGTAACGTTTTAATTTACTTTACAAGTAAACTTCAAAACCAAGTACAGCAACTATTTTATGAAAGTTTAAGTCACAATGGATTCCTATGTTTAGGAAATAAAGAAACTCTTCGTTTCTCGGATATCATGCCGCATTATACGCAATTTAATCCACACGAACAAATCTATCAAAAAATACAATAAAAGCGTATGAAATCCTCTATTTGGATTTCATACGCTTTTTATTTCGCATTCGCTTGTATCATGATAAGACACATATCATCTGATTGTGCTTCCTTCTGTTCTTCCTTGTAAAACCCTTCTATCTCTTCTTCTAACTCTCCCCATTTTCTTTCTGTAAAATTACGTAATTTCTCTTCAGCCTCAAACTCATCACTTGCTATTGCTTCAAGTACACCATCTGTAAACAATACGATTTGAGCATTTTTCTCAAAAGGTATAACTGTCTTTTCAACTTTTATCTCATCAAAAAATCCTACCGCACAACTCCCGCGATTTAGTTCCACTACATTTGTTTCATCAACTAAAACATATCCAGAAGGATGTCCTGCATTTACATATTCAATCGTTCTATCTTCTGTATTAACTACTAAGTATATCGCTGTAAAATAATATGGAATATTGTCATTCTCATTATGTAAAAGAGTCATATATTTATTTAAGTCTTTCATGACAAGTTCTGGATCGATTAAACATTTAATCGTTTCACGTAATACAGACGAAATGAACATGCAAACTAAGGAAGCAGATACACCATGTCCCATCACATCTAATAATATAATACCGTAGCGGTTTTCATCGATTTTATACCAGTAATACATATCTCCAGCTAGTTTAAATGAAGGTAAGTAACTTGCTTCGATTTTTATGTGTTCTTCTCTTAATGGGCTACTTAATAAGTTTCTTTGTACTTGCGTAGCTAAATCTAGTTCATTCCGAAGATTTTCTTCCTGTTCTTTATGCCAATTTAATTCCGATTTCAAGCGTAGTGCTACACGCATACGCGCTAACAATTCAACCTTATTTATTGGTTTTGTAATATAATCCATTGCACCTATATCAAGTGCTTCAGCTAATTTATTCGCATCTTCTAAAGCTGTTACAAAAATAATAGGAATATCTTTAAACTTCTCTTCTTTTTGTAATCGCCTACAAACTTCAAGTCCATCAATTTCAGGCATCATAATATCTAATAGTATTAAATCTATTTCATTATGCCTGGAAGAATCTTTTCCAAAATGGATGTATTCGAAAAGCTCTTGTGCAGAATTAAGTGATACAAGATCCTGATATCCAGCTTGTTTTAAAATCTTCTTAATTACAAAGATATTCACCGGATTATCATCTACAATTAAAATGGACACAAGTGATTTCCCCTTTTCTTATATAAAATGTAAATCGATTATTATTTTCTATTTTTCTAGTATTACATACTCAGTTATAAAATGAAAATTTCCTACTCAAACATATTTTTTATATAGCAAAAGAACAAACCCCCAGAAATGAGAGTTTGTTCTTTCACTCTATAAGTTTCCACTTTTAATTTAGCACCATTGCTTTATCACTTAAAAGACGATCCAATTCTTCCATATGATTTGTTTCATCTGCGATCATATCTTCTAACTTTACAACTAACTCTGTCATATTTAATTTCGCTGCTTGTTCTTTTCTCTTTTCATAACGCTTAATTGTTTCATATTCTGACTTTCTAGCTTCTTCTAACATTTCTCTAACGTCTTCTACTTGTTTCACTGGTAAAGGGATCGTAGTAGGTGTACCACCTAACGTCTTAATTTTCTCCGCTAAATATAGGGCATGTCCTTGTTCATCACTAATTTCAGATTCAAAGAAAGGTTTTAACACTTGTCTATATATACCAGAAACTGTAGCTGCATTATGGTTATACATAATAATTGCTGAGTATTCTCCTGCTAAATCTTCATTCAATCCTTCGATTAGTTCTTTCACATCGTGTGACATTTTTATATCTCCTCCTATACTTAATACGTACCCCTTTTCTCATGTTTTAAACATCATTATTTTAAATTTTTTATGTATCTAAAAATGCGGCTTGTTTCAATTTACTTATTGCTTGTCTTTTAATACGAGAAACGTGCATTTGTGAAATACCTAACCGTTCCCCTGTATCTTTTTGATTTAAATTTTCTCCAAATATATAATGAATAACACTCTTTTCCGTATCATTTAATACGTTAAAAATATCCTTTAAAACGAGACGCCTTTCTGTCTCTTCATATCCTTGCTCTACTTCACCTACAGATTCAATTCTCGCTACCGAACTTCCATCAGATGCATTTTCAACTACATCATCTAAGGAAGATACTCGATAATTATTTTTCGCATCCATAATTTCTAGTACTTCCTCCTCGGATAGTCCTAAATGATCTGCAATCTCTATAATCTTCGGTGAACGCTGCAGGCGATCTGTTAGCTCCTCTATCGCAAGTTTAATTTTTCCGCCTAAATCTTTAATTCGCCTTGGAACGTGAATGCCCCAAGTTTTATCACGCAAATACTTCTTTATTTCCCCTACTATCGTAGGTATTGCAAAAGGCTCAAAGGCATTCCCTATCGAATAATCATACCTTCTTATTGCGCCTAAGAGCCCTAACATTCCCACCTGTATAATATCCTCATGCATCGGCCCGCCTTTTGAATAGCGATATGCAATGGAATATACGAGATTTTTATAATGCTCAACTAACCTTTCTTGCGCTTCATCACATTGATTTTGTTGAAATTCTGCAATTAGTTTCATAACGTCTTCTTTAGTAAGAGTTGTAGGTTGAGATTGGATTTCCATCATTCTCCACCTGCTCTCTTTGTATATATTTTGTCATTAAAACTGTCATGCCCTCATCATGCATGATTTGTATATCATCCATTAACGTATTGATTAAATATAAACCTAAACCATTTTCCGGCAAATGTTCTACTGGTTTACTAATATCATACGGGCCAACCTTACTTCTTAAGTTGTTAAAATCAAAGCTAACCCCATTATCCGCAACCATAATTTCTAATCGATCTTCATATAGCCCAAAGACAATTGCAATTTCTCCAACGTCTTCTTTATATGCATGTTGTACAATATTTGTACATGCTTCACTAATAGCAATTTTCATATCTTCTATATCGTCATAAGCAAAGCCCATTCGATTTGCAACACCAGCCATTGTTAAACGAATAATAGCCACATATTCTGCCTTTGCAGGAATTTTCATTTCTATCTTTTCAAATCTCTCCATCATCCCTAGTCACCTTCTTTCTACTTTTTCAAAATCGGAATTCAAATTTAATATTTCTGTTAACCCTGTAATATCAAATAATCTTTTTAACCTTTTAGATACACCAATAAACTCTAGTTTTCCATTATTTTTCTTAACCGCTTTTAATAGCGCTATAAAAACACCTAAACCTGTACTATCCATATACTCTACCTCAGTAAAATCTACGACAATATAAACCTCTTTTTCGCCTGCAATAGGCATAATCTTATTTTTTAAATCTGATGCCGTATACGCATCAATTTCACCATTAAGCTGTACCGTATAACCTACATCATTTTGCAAAATATTTATTCCCAAATTCATCATTTCCGCCCCCTTATCTCAAACTACTACTATGTTAATTACCCATAAAAATTAGTTTTAAACATATTTTTTTATTTTTATTATAAATAAATTTTCCACACCTTTCTCGGCTTAACACGTAAAAAATACTACCAAATGTTTAAACCTTATAAATTTGTGTATATATAATCTATAAACATTATTTTTAGGGGGATCTATCTATGGAAGAGCACAATTTTAAAAAAGGAGATTTTGTTCAATTTTCTTATCGACACGATCATGCTACAAAATTAGTTGGTTCCATTATTAATATACTAACGAATACAATTGTAGTTGATATAGGTAATAACGAGGACTTATCTCATATAGAACCAAGGCAGGTCGTAAGAATAAATAATTGTAAAAAAGTAACGATGGTTTAATACATAATAGAAATTGTAATTTCAATGAGTGGGGGTTCTTCATCCTCCACTCATTCCTATGTAGATTACATTAAAAAAGCATCCAAATTAGTTTAATTGGATGCTTTTTTATGTATATTTATCAGTTCATTAATTTTATAGCTATATATAATAAACTTAAGATTACTATTCATTATCATACTTACGCTTTCCGCAACATTCTAGAGAAGAATGTAACGATTAAAATAAAGACGATTGCACCTAATAAAGCTGGAAGAATAAAGATGCCTCCCCATTCAGGACCCCAATGACCAAATAACGCACTACCTACCCAAGATCCAATTAAACCAGCAATCACATTACCAACTATACCTAAAGGGAAGTCTTTTCCCGTAATCATTCCAGCTAACGCACCAATAAGTCCACCTACAATACACGTAATAATCAGTCCCACAATTAACCCTCCTATATTCGTTTTATATTGGATTTATCAAGCTTTGGTATGTAACCAAAGCTTGATAAACATGTATTATTCTTTATGATCCAACCCGTCACTTATCTTTTGTTTCACTTTTCCGACTTTTTCTTTTATCGTTCCCTTCGTCTTGTCCCACTTCCCTTCATTTTTCAACTTTCTATCTTCTGTAACTTCACCAATTCCTTCTTTTACTTGTCCCTTTGTCTTTTCCACTTTACCAGTAATTTGTTCTTTTAGTCCGCTCTCACTCATATTTCCCATCTCCTTTTCGTAATAGATTTATAGATTTACAGGATACAAATTTAAATAGAATACATGCATCTTCTTTCTTGTAACCATTCACCGACTCTCTCTAAATCTTTAACGAATAACAAGATTTTTCCTTCATCTAGCTTTTCTTCGTAGAAGTTCGCTTCTTCCTCATTAAGCCCTAACTCCTGCATCTTATTTCTTAACTGATCTCCCGTTTTTTGAAAGACGTTAATAATACTTGTCCCAAGTCCCTCCTCTTGTATACCAATTGTATTCACGTCTGCATTGTCTGCGATTCTATCTGTCCTTTCTTTCTCGTGTGTTAATACGTAAATATCTTTTTGGTCTATTCCTTTCTTCACTAGATCATTCGCCGCATTCATGACCTCTTTCTCCGTAATAAATTCATATACAAAAGGTTTCCTATACTTCGTTTCCATCTTTAACTTCCTCCTTTAAAATGAATTATTTGTTATATTATATGTAGTACACCTATTTTCGAAATGTTAAACATAAAATTTGAAAAAAATGAAAAGGAGAGTACATATGCACTTTCGTCTAGAGCTATTTGTTGAAGATTTGCAAAGATCTATTCGTTTTTATGAGGAAATCCTTACCCTTGTATTCTCAAAAAAGAATGCAACTAGTGCAATGATTAAACTAGGGGATTTTTCTTTATTATTAACCCCTGATTATATTCTCAATGAAAATCATTATTTAAAAACAGGTGGACTTAAGCCAAAAGGTAAAGGTGTTGAGGTTATCATAGTTTTTGATAATATTGAACAAATATACCAACATGTATTAGAAAAAAATTATCCAGTGGAATCTAACCTTAAAATGCAATCTTGGGGAATGAAGGATTTTCGTATTGTAGACCCTGATGGTTATTATTTACGGTTAACCTCCTCTTGAACTTTCTCTATCCTAAAACTAGTAAAATAAATCCTCTTACAATAACCACCTAAATTAACAGAAAATTGTTATAATTAAACTTAAGGAGGGATACTATGAAAAAAATCATATCTATATGCGCTCTAACCGCTCTATCTTTCACTGTAATAGGCTGTACAAGCACCTCAGCTACAAATAAAGCTTCACAAGCTAAGCAAGAACATACACAAACTACCTTTCAATTAAAATCCGCAAATATTACAGACATTGAAATACTTAGCACAATAAATAACAACGTTTCAAAATCTCAAACAGACAACGAAGAAATGATACAATCTATCGTTTCAGCAGTTCAAAAAGGCACGCCTAAAACAATCACTTTAGATCAAAAAAAGCGAGAATCGGCACATTCTACTATTACCGTTACATATAAAGATGACTCCAAAGAAGAGTTTCTTGTTTGGGTTGATAATAATGAGAAAATTACGATTGCTAAAGATGAGAAGAAGGATAAGGTTGAAGGTGTAACAGTGAATATTAAAAATGTGAAAATGATGAAGGATTTCTTTTAAAATTTTAATATAATTGATGTTAAAAAAGAGTAGGATGTAATCCTACTCTTTTTTAATCTTGTCCAATAAATAAACTTTTATAAAAGCTATTTAAGATCTAATTTTGCTAAATCATGTTGTAAAACATTATTTCCTTCTTGTGGGTTAAATACGATTGCACTAAGACCAAAAACATTCGTAACAACATCTCTATCTTTCGAACGAATGATTCTTACTTCATAAGCAAAAACACCTGAAGGAAGAGCTGCTGAACGAAAAGTAACACGTCGATTAGGTGCCAATGTTTGTGTTGAAGGGTCTACTAATGGTAACAATACCGGAGAACCCGATGACCAATCAAACATTTCAACAGTTACTGTATGAGTATCATCTGGATCAACATTCATAGCTTCCACAGTAAGAAACAACGTAGCGGAATGTCTACGTAATACACCCGTTGATAAAGTTTCATTGTGGTGTTTATGATGTTTTTCAGGAGGATGATCATAGCCATAACTCATACCAATCACCCCTTTTATTTACAATTAAGGATAAGTATTCCTTACAATATATAATGCTAGTATTATTTTAATGAAAGGTATAAAAGCGGATTTCTATCTGTGTTTTTGGAAATTTTATTTCCCACTTATTCCCTATTAATAAATAATATAGATTCTCCTATTTTGTCCTTGAACTCCTTCAAAGAATAAATCTATTTTGAAAAGAACCTGCTCCATTCATAAATACATAAAGTAAATGGAATCCGTTAAAACACATAATTGATCCTTTGTTTTCCCCCTCCTATTTAAAGGAGGAACTGTTCTCGGCTTTGGTGATAGTTATGGCTTCGCGGGAGGATTTGCTTTATTAGTTGTATTGTTTATTTTATTAATCATCGTTGGAGCTGCTTGCTTCTGCTAAAAAACTATTGGAAAAGACATGCGATATGCAGAAATTCAAGTGTAACTAATACTTTAATGATATAATATTACATTCGCCCCCAAAATGAACTTCGATGCTATAAAAAAGATAAAGTGTTCATTTATACAACCTTAGCTTGATAGCAATATCGTGAGTTCCCATCCCAGACAAACTAGTTAACATCTCAATAATTGCTATTGCAGAAGAGTACAACAAGCTGGACAACATAGATTTCAAACTGTAAGATTAGATGTTGGTGAAATCGGACAGCAAAGTATATATAGAAAATAGGTGTTAATTTTGAAAATCAATAAAAAATTTGAACCGATAATTTTTAATCTCTTTATGATTTTAGGTATATCTAGTATTATCTCTTTCGTCATGGTTTCAATGAATGTTGGGTATACAGCTTTATTTCTCAAATCATGGATAAAAACATGGGCAATTGCTTTCGTGCTTGCATTTTTAGCTTCTAAATTACTACCCTTTGTAGTGAAAAGGATAATGAAAATATTCATATTTGTTGAGAAGGATGCTTAAAACTAAAGTGATGCACTACTTTAGTTTATGTAAATGAAAAGAGACAATCATCACAAAACTTAACCTAGTAAAATGTTTTAACTCGAAGGAAGGCACCTTAAAAGTTGCTTTTCTTTATATGTTAAAAAAGCTCGCCTATTTCCGTAGGCGGGCTTTATCTTTATTACACAATAAGAAAGTATACTCTCTTTTTCTCTAAAATTTCATGTAATTATACATATTTATGAACATACATGTATTGATGAACTTTATCTCTACATACGCATGGCATTAATCCATTGAAAATTTGTCTTCTTTAAAGAAAAACTCTCTTTTAGAAAAAAGAAAAGACACCCTAAAGTGCCTTCCTCCGACTTGAACCATCTTAATTTTAATAATATGTATTGGACTCCCATCCAACTATTATTTTACCATGTTAAGTTGTTTTTGTTTATTGAGAAATACAATAATTTACTTGTGCTGGTTGTCTATATGAGATCTTTTTGTAGTCCATGTAGTAATTAACAAAAAATCAATAGTAGTAATGACACCTAAAAGTCCTTGCTTGAACCAATGGATAGAAACATAAGCAGTACTGAGTATATATTAAATCTCCTTATAAGCAACCTCTCTATGGGACTACACATAGGGAGAAAAATAGATATATACTTCTCTATCTACCTTAATGTTACTTGATAAGTGCTTATTTTCATTATATATACCAGGAAATGAAACCGGCTATAACAATCAATGGAAGGGTTACTGCGAGTTTATTTTTTAGAGGGACACGTTTGTCTGGAACACCGGGGTGGATAACAAAAGCGAGTAAAACAATTGCTCCAATAATACCTAAAAGTGTATGAATGATGATCATCCTCCTAAGGAATATTATTATTAATTTTATCACACTCAAACAAAAAAGGATATAAATAACAATTAACCCTAAACAAACTATTTTCAATTCCAATTATATAGCGTCACCAAACATAAAGTGAAACTATAATCAGCGGTAAGCCCCCTTCCCCATTGATTATTAATTGAACCTATCGAGCATTTACAGGCAAATGAGGGATAACAGTAAAAATAATATAATTAAAAGAGGAGTGAAATTTCACTCCTCTTTTTTACTTGTGGATTTTAACACTCATTAGATCGCTACTAGAATTTTGCTTCTCTAAGCTTATCTCTATTTTAAGATTGTTTTTATTTATATCAAAATTACCTGTGCGTGTATTAGAAGCCACTATATTATCAATCTCTGTACTCAAATCTAAGTTTGGATTTATCATATTGATCCATTTTTTCCCTAACTCTACTAACGCCTTCTTACCTTGACCTCTATCAATTACAAAATTAACGGTAAAGTTACTTTCATTATCGCCTTCTACAGTGAAATTCCCATTAAATTCTGGAATCCCTTCTAATACCGGAGAGAATAACACGACCTCTGAACGTGGACCGCCTATCCCTATATATTTTAGCTCCGCATTATATTTTGCGTTAATTTCAGTAATAAGATTTTGTGCTTCCTTAGATATAGATTTTTTTAATACCGAAGAGCTATCCATCCAACCTTCATGATAATAAATGAGCTCGTCTGCTAAATCTTGTGGGATAGCAGTAGGCTTTGACTCATGCTCTTTTTCCGATTTATTAATTGCATTGTATAAGAATAGTGCATACTGCTCACGAGTCACGAGACTTTGTGGTTCAAACTTATTATCACCTGTGCCCGTCGTAATTTTATTTTCTTGTAATGCACTGATAGCATTTGTTGCCCAGTAATTTTTATCTACATCTTTGAAAGTAGTAGTAGATGTTGCTTTGAAGTTAAAAGCCTTTGTTAATACAACAGCTAATTGTTCACGCGTTAAAACGTTATCTGGACCAAATTTCCCATCACCAAATCCGTTCATAATACCAGCTTTATTAAGAGCTAAAATTTCTTTTTTAAACATATGCTCTTCTATATCTGTGAAAGGGTTTTGTGTATTAAGTTCATCTACTGGCTTCAAGTAGGCATATATTAGTCTAGCTACTTGTCCTCGTGTAATATTATCACCAAAACCAAACATTCCGTTTCCATAACCAGCCACAATATTTTTCTCTTTTAAATCCATAATTGCTTGATAAGACCAGTGATTTTCAGGAACATCTTTAAATCCTAGTGTATTTTCTGCTTGCACATTTGTTAGAGGTGTTAGTGTTGTTGATGCAATAACTGCCCCTGCTAAAATTAATTGTTTAAAATTCATAATTGAATCCCCTTATTCTTAAAATAATATATTAAAAAAATACCGTACATATTTTTTAATATTAACATATAAAAATGTTTTTTGTAGGTTAATTATGGAATATTTAAAGAAGGTTATTCCAGCATATAATGTTTATACAACTAAATTAAAATCGTACTAACTTGCTTCCAATACGCACTCATTTCCTTTATCCATTTAAAAAAATACAATTTATAAATGCAAAAAATCCCCTCAAAGCATCAGCTTTAAGGGGACCCATCCTATCATCTTCTCTCTTCATATAATCGATTTGCTTTATACGAACAAACTAAATACATAACAATTGCAGCAGGGATAAACAACCATGCAAAGCCTCTCATCAATGCAAGTGGTGTTTCAAATAAGAATGCCCATAGAAATGATACACCTTGCTTATCCCATAGTCCTGGCGTAAAATATAGTTCTTTCGGATTTGCAAGTGCTCCTAAACGAATCGTGTCATTAAACATAAATAGAATTAATATCGGAATAGAACATATCGCTAATTCTAAAAATGTTTTAGATAGACGTTTATATTTCCCTGCTCGTGACATTTGATCTGAAAAAATGTCATCTTCATTTTCCTCATTTACCTTTTTAAAATAGTGCGTACCTGACCACCAATTACCAGCTATATGCTCCCAGCCACTATCTTCAAATAATGTACAGTAATTCATAAATTCACTTTTTCTACTAAATACCCTATGGTCTATTTTAATCGTCGCATCTTCCGGTTCTGTATATCTAAATGTATAACCAAATGTATTGCTTTCTAGTTGATAGCCTTTCCAAGCCATCTCTTCTAACCATTTTTCCTCTTTCTCAAAGTCTAAAAAGAATTTCAATTTCCACATCATTGTTTCCCCCTAACTATACGTGTAATAAAGTGAAACTTTAATCAGTGGGGGTTTTCTTCATCACCCACTGATTATTAGTTGAACTAATCGGACTTTTATGGGCAGTTGATCCCCCACCTAACTTCTTTGCTTTCGCTGAATTTTGAGGTGGGGGTCTTACTGCCCATTAAAGTGGGATAAACTTTTTGTAACCGCAATAATGTGCTGCATTCTCATAAAGTCTAAATGCAATACTTCTTTCCCGCGTTCCGTAATGACATACACTTTTCTTCGTTTATCTTCACTTTTTACCGATTCTATTAACCCTTGTTTTAATAAATTTTCAACCGCCCCATACAATGTGCCCGCTGCGATTTTCACTTGATGATTACTCAGTTCCTCCACCTTTTGCATAATTAAATAACCATGTGCTGGCTCTAATAAAGCTAAAAGAACGTAATACGTTGTTTCCGTTAATGGTAAATTCTTATCTCTATTCATAAAGACCTCCAATGTAACGATAAATATATAGCTAAACTATATAGTCGAACTGTATATGTCAAATGCAGAAATAACTTCATTACCCATAACAAAAACGCTACCTTTTTAAAAAGATAGCGTTTTTATATTACCCTTGCTTATTCTTTGCCTTCATTTGCTCTTCATAAACAAACTTTGCGGTCATAAAATCGTTAGGAAAATCCCTCAACGCCTTCTTCATCACGTTCAATTCTTCTTGTGATTTGATCTCTACTCCATTTAAGAAATCAAATGCTTTTGATTGTTCATCCGCAACAAAGTTTTGCGTCATATAATCATCTTGAAAGTCTTGCTTCGCTTTTTCTTTCACTTTGTTCATTGCATCTGTTTTATTTATACTTTTCACAGGATTTGCGAATGCGCCTGTAGGCTGTTCTTGTTTAGGCTCTTCTTTCGTTTCCGGCTGTGGAGCTGGTTGTTGCTTCGGTTGTTCTTGTTGAACTGGCTGTTGCACTATTGGTTGCTCTTTTTTCGCTAATTCATCTTTTAACCTCTTAACTTGTGCATCCAGAGATTTATTTTCAGTTTCTAATACACTCTTATCACTTTTTAACTTTTGCATTTCTTCAAAATGCTCATCTACTAATGTATTGTATTCTTTCTCAGTGTACATTTTTTCACTAGTTGATGTCGTTTTTCCCTTCGTAATAACTACATTAATAATTACAAGTAACACTATAATTCCTATTAACGCAGCAACAATCTTCTTTTTGTTCATTATTAATCCTCCAAAATGTAAAATTACCAAGGTCATCATAACAGATGCTAGCATGTTCTTTTGTCGCATTACGTCGAATTAAAACAAAATAGGATAAGTCCTTTTCTATTTTTCATAAAAACACTCTAAACAAATATTGAAAATAGCTCTGTTTATTTCCGTAAATTTGCAAGCGCATTTCATAAATGATATTGATTATCATTTTCATTAAAATAGTGATATAATGATTTCATCAAATATAAGGAGGTAACAACAGTAAGTGAAAACATAAGCAAACGTGAACAACGCTCTTTATCACGTAAATTTGAAAATATAAAAAAGCGAGGTGAATAATCTGTTACTAACAAAAGAGCAAATATAGATATAAATATGCTTAGGGTGCAGCAGATTGTATATTTGTCTATATTTTTAGTAGCAGAAAATTATGATTACATCTTTTATCCCTAAGAATGTATGTATCTTTTCTACTATCCTATTTTCTATATTCTTTTCATCACTATCATCACAACAAGCAATGGCAGCAGAAGATCCAGAAACTCCAGTAACAATAATGAATCCCGATGAACCTTCCAAACCCGAAAACTATATTCAAAGTAAAGATTCATTATATGAAGAATCAGGAGGCCTTTATACAGAAGAGGACCTCAAAAACGCCATACCTAAAGATAAAACAAAAACACCAGACAACTCCATCAAATTAAATCCATCATTTGAGAAACCACCTATGAAAGAAAAAGATAAAAAGCAACAATTTGCACCACCAACTTATCCCAGCAATGATCCTGTTCCTACTAAATCAATAGTCCCAAAAACTACAGGAAAGCTATATTTTCGCGAGACCCCTAATTCTAAAACGTCGGTATGCTCTGCATCTGTAGTTACTTCTAATGAAGATAACGCAATATTAACAGCAGGTCACTGTGTTCACGATGGCGCTAAAGGTTCCTGGTATACGGACTTTTTATTTGTTCCAGCGTACTTTAATGGTGAACGACCATATGGTAGTTGGATATGGGAAAAAGTCCATGCACCATATGGCTGGACAAATTCAGGTAAATATGATTATGACAAAGCCATTATAAGAATGAGACCAAATAATAGCGGTACCAAAATTGCGAATTATCTAGGGTCAAATGGTTGGATTACTAACGCTAGTCAATATCAGACAGATGTGCGGATAACAGGATATCCATCTGATGCCCCTTATGATGGCCAACTTCCTTATTCATGTTATGGTGACACTTTTAAAGATGGCCTTTTTTCAAACGATGCATATATGAATTGCGGGATGACAAAAGGTTCTAGTGGCGGTGCATGGTTTGATAGAATGTCTAGTGAATCTCTTGGTTATATATTTGCTGCCACATCAAGAAGCTCAGCTTCTGGTACGAAAAGACTTTACGCTGTCCCCTTAGGTGATGAATTTACTAACATGCTAAACGCTGATTAATTTTACGATTCCTTCAAGAGAATTACATGAAAAAAGTGAAACTTTAATCAGTGCGGAATAAATTATATAATTTGTTAAATCTCTTTTTCAGCAATTAAAAAAAGCATCTGAAACAGATGCTTTTTCTCATTCTCACTACATAAACGTAATCGTCACTAAAGAATACCCTTCTTTCGCATTATACGGCTCCGCTTTATAAGAAACACGGCTTGCCCCTTGCGGATAACCGATTTCCCCAATTGCTTTTTTCACATCTTGCAATGCGCCATCCATTGATTGTTTATAAAGGATTTCGATCTTTGGTGACTTTTCGTTATAACGTTGCTGCATTTTATTTTTTAATTCGTTATAGTTATTTGCGATGTATTCATTTCCTAAATAGTTTAACTTTGTATCTTTTAATATTTGCTGATAGGCAGGGATTTTCGTACCACCTGCAGCAATTTTATTTGTTAATGTACTATAATAATTTGTTGTAGCTTGCGGATAGTCACTTCTGTTCCATTCATGATTTCTTGCGATTTGCTCATCTGATAAGTTGAAATAGGAATATGTTACGCGGCCTTGTTCATCTGGCACAGGATCATCGAATGTTGTATCAAGGTGATACCATTTGTTTTCGATTTTCACTAAGTTCCAAGCATGAGGCTGACCGTCTCCAGTTCCTACTACAAAATGATTCTCAATTCCCGCTTCTTTTAATAATTGATAAGTTAATAGTGCGTAACCTTGGCAAACCGCAGAACGATTTACGAGTGCTTCATATGCTGTGTAAGCTTTATAAGACGTATCATAAGAAACATGTTTTACGACATAATCATGAATCGCTTTCACTTTTTCGTGATCATCCATCCCAACTTGTGTAATAGAAGAAACAATTGCCTTCGCTTGCTTCATTACATATTCTGTTTGTTCTTTCGTTTCACGATATGTAATTTTTAGCGTAAACGTATAATTTCCAGGTGATCCAGAAAGTCCATATGAAACATTCGATCTATTATTATTTGTATACTCATTTTTACTTGCCACTTCTTTATAGGCGTTAAAAAGTGTATTCATCACTTCTTTTGTATTACTATTTGTCGTTTTATATGGAAGTGTAATATTCGTTTCGTACGCATTAATACGCTTCTGCACTTCATCTTTGAATGCTGCTAATAGTGCTGCATCTCCTGTATTTTGCACCGCAACCGCAGGCTTTTTATACTGCAAAGCATTATATAAAAACTGTGCATATTGTTCACGCGTTACCGTTTTAGCAGGTTCAAATTTCCCGTCGCCTGTACCAGATGCAATCCCGTTTGACTGCACCGCACTAATTGCCCCTTCTGCCCAAAAACCATTCGGAACATCATTAAATGTATGCTTTTGCTTAGCCGAAACTTGAAAAGCGTTTTTAATAATTTGCGCCATTTCTGCACGGCTAACAGAATCTTTCGGTCTAAAACCTCCGTTTCCATCCCCGTTAAAAATCCCTAATTTCGTTAACGTTAAAACCTCTTCTGGAAACAATGTGGATCCTGAGCGAATATCTCGATACGGATTGTTTAAAGTAGATCCATCTTGTAATACGTAACGAGCACCATCATTACTAAACGTACCACCTTGCTTATTCGGTAACAACGCACGATAAATTAAAGCTGCAACTTGCTCTCTCGTCGCAACATCACCGAAACCAAACTTCCCATTTCCATAACCAGAAATAATATTTTTACCCGCTAAATCTTTAATTGCTGGATACGACCAATGCGATGTAGGCACATCGGAAAAAATACCCCCCTCAGCAGCTCTCACATCACTGCCGTTTGTATACAGTAAAGCACCACCAATAAGTGATAATGATGTAATTGATTTTAGTAGTTTTGTGTACATAATTCCTTCTCCCAATATCGTTTCTATTTATGTTATTTTTTGTCGAAAAATCTAAAAGAATATGACAAAACATATTATACTATTAAAATTTTTTGAAGGATATATTAGGTTTTGAAATATGCAAAAATTCATATTGTTATAGGGATTCATGGTGATATTATGTTGTTTTACTTGTGGATATATAAATAGTAACTCGTTATAACTCCCTCATGATAATCTCTAATTTAGTATTGAAATCCTCTAAATCTCAATGTATTATATTTTTGTATTTTCTCAGTTTCCCAAGCCGAGAAAACATCATCACTTCTAAAAGGACCCGAACTTCAGGGGGTCCTTTCTTTTATTCCTCATTTTTATAAACGTATTTATCGTTTTATCTAGTACAATACTAAGAGACTCTCGCGTTTGCTTTCGTGCCATATCATCACTTATTTCATTATACAAGCTACAGCCTTTTCTAATTTCTGTGGAGCGATGTATTGCCTTACTAACCCTAAACCAATCGTAGCATTTATTAAATTATCTATTATTATAATCTAATTTACAAAACATGAATTCCTTCGAATAAAACTCAATATTATGTCCATAATGTTGATAGGCTGTATGCCAAAACCCATTTAGTTTTCTCTGTATCTCCTTGTATTGAGCAGTTAGCCTTTGCTAGCTGCTCTTTTATTTGTAACCTTGTTAGACAAGTTTTCATATAATGTAGTCATTCCTTTCTTATAAATTAAGCTCGTCACTTGAATTATAAAAATGGGATTATATCCTATAACATTTTCAGGAATTATCCATATTTTATTTCTGAAAAAGTGCTTTATTTTGCTGAAAGGTGGTTGCGGAAACAACCGTCTTTTTATTTATGGCAAAATGAGATTTCTATTCCGATCTATTACAAAGTATGTTATTACTGGTACCATCCGGTATAATAAATACAGATCAAATATTGAAAGGAAATATGACAATGAAAAGATATTTGAACTTCATTTCACTTTTCTTAACTGTACTTGTAATAATTAATCTTACAATTATACATACGAAGTATCAATTCTTTATAGGTGCATCTATAGCAATATGTTTAACTATTATTTCTACAAATGAAATTATAAAATTCCTTGCTACTAGTAGCTTATTAGTTTATGGATTTGCCGCTTTTACTTATTTAAGTATTGCTTGCTAACTTTCAATTTCGTTTTGTATTAAAATAACATTTTTATTTAACTTCATCACGTTAAGTTATATAGAAAACTATATATAATTGAATATTAAAAATGTTATTTCGATTCTAATATAGAGGCACATACGACTTTTTTCTTTGTTTATGGAGTTCTTACATAATAGTAAGGACCTTTTTTATTTCAAACACAATTTGTTCATTTTTTTGATACATTTATGAAACATTCATGTGTTACCTTCAGTACGTTCTATTCTTTTTATAATGTCGTGTGAGATATACCAAAACGTGAAACCCTAGACCCCCTAAACCTAGGGCGATTTTATTTAATTACTAGTTTTCATCAACCCGAGAGCTTAGTAATTACCTCTTCAGGCTCAACTCTCTCCCTTTTGAGGATTGAACCCTTTTTTTATAATATTATCCCCATACTTCCTACTTATTTGTACAAAATCCTACTTCAACCTCTCCCAAAAACTTTAATATCACATAAAACTTACGTAAAGATTGCTATAATTCAATTAATCCCTCAATAAACGTTATATAATAAAATTGAAAATATCCAGTTTGCATACAATTGTCTTTCTGTATGACATATAACTCTTTTGCTAAGAGAAATCCTAGCTTTTTTATAGAGAATCAGTTTAAAAATCAAAAATAAAAGAACCTCAATAAATGAGGTTCAAAAAATCTACTATTTTAAATTACCTTCGTAAAAAGCAACTCCATTTTGAACATGCTTTAAATACCATGTAATCGTCCCGCCACAAACATTTTCATTAAAACTATTAGCATATACTCCATTTGAGTAATAAAGAGTTCTTTTAAATTTACCATTAGAATACTCATAAGGAATTGAGCATGCTGCTTGCTTCGGAGAACTCACAGCTTTTTGCGTATCAGCTGAAGCCGCTCCAATTCCTCCTGTTAATGCAATACCAGTTGCCAATAGCCCTACTACTAATTTCTTAAACATAATAAATCCCCCTTTAATAGTTTTTATAGCTTACAACTTAAATGTATCACTTTTGTAACTTATGTAAATATCTTGAATATGTAGAAATATTTATTTAATTTTTGGTAATATTAGGATTCCATTTTATCAAATGAAAAATAGAGGAATTTAGAGAAGTATGTAACAGTGCATAATAAAGTGAAACTTTAATCAGCGGGGGGTTCTTTATCCTCCACTGATTATTAGTTGAACCAATCGGACTTTTATGGGCAGTTGATCCCCCACCTAACTTCTTTGCTTTCGCTGGAGGATTTGCTTTATTAGTTGTATTATTTATTCTATTAATCATTATCGGATGCAGTTGTTTCTGCTAAAAAACTATTAGAAAAGGTACCTATATGGGTACCTTTTCTTTATATGCCTTATTCATTATCTAGTTCCAAATTTTTATCACGATTGAATTTGTTTTTTCATTTTTCGTATTCATCATACCTGAAATAAGAATCGATTTCAGACATGTGTTTTTAACGAAAAGAATTGGGGACCATTTTTTCCCACAAAGGAAATACCTTTTTGAAAATCTCTACCATGGAAGGATCAAATTGTGTACCAGATCCTTCTATAATACGTCTATACGCTTCTTCAGGAGATAGAGCCGAACGATATGCTCTTGAAGAAGTCATTGCATCAAAAGCATCTGCTATTGCAACGATTCTTGCGCATAATGGTATTTGATTTCCTTTTAGTTTTTGAGGATAGCCCTTTCCATCCCATCTTTCATGATGAGAAAGAATTATGTCTTCATTACCTTTTATTAAAGATATATTTTTAAAAACTTCTAATCCTAATTGTGGGTGTGTCTTAATAATATTATATTCTTCTTCTGTAAGAGAAGATGCTTTCTTTAAAACTTCATCAGGAATACCTATTTTCCCTATATCATGTAATAAACAGATAAGGTGAAATTGTTTTAAATAATTATCATCATATTCATTTGTTTCTTTAGCAAGAATCGTAGCATAATTGGCTACACGTTCACTATGTCCTTTCGTATATTGATCCTTTAATTCCATTATCCTCATTATCGATAAAGCTGTTTCTTTCATTTGTTTTTCATAGGATGCTTTAATTTTTTGTACTAAAAATTTTAATGAAAGAAATACAAAAAATGACGTAACAAAAATTGTTAGAAACAATAATATTAATGATATTGGATAGTTAATTTCAAAATAATAAATAGCAATTAAAAATCTACATATCATACAGATAGATACCGATAGAAGATAATAAATACTTAAAAATAAAGGTGCAGAAATTACTAGGAAGCACTCTAAATATGGGATATGTAAAGACGAACCTGGATCACTTATAAACATAAGATCATATGCCAAAAGATAAATAATACTAACACCAAGAAAAATATATTTTGTAAACATTTGTTTATTCATTTTTTGTAAACACTTATTACATAAAAAAAATGAAATGAAAATAAATAAAAATACGAGTTCAAATAAAAGCTTCTCTAGTGTAAAATCCTTTCCAAGAATAAAATGTTGATAAATATTATCAAACAAAAGAGTACTACAGGGAATAAATAGAAACATGTTTATCGGTTCTTTCGTTTCAATATTTTTAATCCCTTTCATCATTTTACACACCGCCAAACCTTTTTTAATAAAAAAGAAGTTCATATAGATATTATTAATAATATCTAAGAATAGATAATAGTGCAAAAAACACCCTTTCTCATAACCTATAAATGGGGTACTGCCATGATAGGAATGTATAAAGAGATGGATAGGGTTATAGAAAAAGAAAAAGGCGAATTCCTTTTGAAGTTTGGAATTCGCCTTTTTCTTGCTACCGATAATGAGACGTTATATTAACCTCATATGTATAGAATATACAGTAAACTAAAAAGGAAAATTTTACATTTTTTATTGTTTCTTATAAGTGAACTATTTGTATTCCTGTCTATATAATTTAAACGAATAAATAGCTCCAATAAAGAATACAAAAGCTTCAAATAATATAAAGATTTGACGGAAATTCTCGATATCTTTACCAACTAAAGAAATAAATATAGCATTCATTAGAATTTGAGTAATAAACATACGAGAAGTAATTTTTAAATAAATAGCATTTGTTCCTTCATCTGGTTTACCAATTTTTTTGTAAATAATAATAAGTGCAATTACTGAACCCAAAAATAGAAGTGCTGTAAGTCCTACAACAATATTGAAATTCCCTGTACTTTCTAACATCCATTTATTTAATAAATCAATCATTATTATCTTCCTTTCCTACATAAGAGAATATTTCTTTCTTCTTTTTCACTATAATAAAAAAAGAAAAAGGAAAACATCGAACTTTCTTACAAACATTCTTGTATTCTTACAATTTTGTCATTTTGCAAATGTATTCATCGCCTTTCCTTTCATTATTTTCTTTGGAAAGCATAGTGAATTACGAAATAGAGCGCTACATGATCAACTTCCAAGAAGTAGTGCACGAAACCTCTTAATTCATGCAATTAGTATGTAGAATACTAATGAGTTATTGATTAAGAAGATAAAGGAATAAGAAATACGATAAAGAATTAGAATAGATAATGTAAAAAATGGAAAGAGGGGAAAAGATGAATCTAAAATTAATAGATGTAACAGAAGAAAATTTCTTTGAAATTATTAATTTAAAATCAGATAAACTTCAAGAAAAACACATTCAAATATATGAAAGATGGGTTGGTTCAAATGCTTTCTTTCTTGCAGCTTGCCAAACGTTTGGGTTTACTCCGAAAGCTATATATGATAATGATGTTTTAATAGGTTTTGCTTCGTATGGGTTTAGAAATGAAACGAAGCAATATGAGTTAATTAGTATGATGCTTGGCCATCAATATCAAGGGATAGGGTATGGGGTTCCTGTTTTAAAAGCAGTAATAGATAGTATGGTTCAGACGTACAAATGTGAAGAAATATTCTTATCGGTTATTCACGATAATGAACGCGCAAAGCGGATTTATGAAAAAGTGGGTTTTAGGCCAACAGGAGAGATTGAAGAAGGACACCATCCAGAATTAGTTTACTGTTTAAAATTAAAAAACTATGTAAATGTATAAAACTATATATACCTCTAGTTCTGTATAAATCTTTTCATTTTCTGGTTTTTGCTCCATATTCTTTAACATATGAAGCAAAAAAATTAATTTCGTGTAGTTTATTTTTGTTAGCATGATAGCGATGTGGTGCTCCCCCTGTTAGTAGTAATTTTAATATCACTATGGATAAATTACTTTTAGAACTTTACTTCCAAGAATGAATTTTATGTGAACAATTAGTTGAAAATTCCCTTTATTAATTAACTAAGTAATATTTTGAAAGAACATATAGATATAATAGAAAGAATACTCGGTGCATCATCTCAACGCGCTGAATAGGTACATTATTGCATGTTAAAAATTTAACTTAAGGTGGAATTGTATATGACTGAAGATAAAAGACTGAAAAAGCCGGTGGTAAGTTTTATATTACTAACCAACATTATTTTCTGGCCACTTTTTCTGCTTGTAGGAATTACAAAGTTATTACATTTTCCAACTTGGATTTTTGATGTAATGCTCTGCATATCAGCTTGGTCTTCCACTTTTGCTTTTATGTTTCTATTTAAAAGAATTTATCCTGGACAAAATTTTATTCAATTCGTAAAAGATAGATTTAAAAATAAACTTAATTACTCTATCGTTCTTACTGTCAGTATGATTCAAATAATTATATTTTTGACAATGCTGTTTCTCATTTCGACTAATAGTGAAGCAGACTCTATTTTTAATAGAACTACATGGGGCGTGTTAATTTATTATGTTGTTAAAACTATTGTATCTGGACCACTAGGAGAAGAATTAGGGTGGAGGGGTTTTGCATTAATGGAGCTCCAGAAAAAATTCTCGCCATTAAAATCTTCAATCATTATTGGTTTTTGGTGGGGAATGTGGCATCTGCCTATATGGTTTACTACAGGTTTTACAGGCAGTAATTTAATTAAATATATTTTATTTTTTATGATTGCAATTATATCTACTACAATTATCATGGCAACATTTTATAATTTAAATCAAAATTTAATTGTTCCAATTATCATCCACTTTTTCTTTAATTTATTTATTGGCATAATAAATGGACCATTAATCGAATTAATTATGTATACTGCAATTTTTTATTTAATAGTTGCCATTTTACTTATAGTTATAAATCCAAAGAAAGTTTTATATGGAAATAAAATTAAAAACTTTGTTAATAAAGAACATGATTCAATTTAGTAATAGTTTTTACAGCTTTTTTATGTTTGTTCTATACAAAATTAGTAGACATAGCGTCTCATTACTAATAGTCAACGATGCACAAAATTTTCGTTATGGGGGATTTGTATTTTCTTAGCTTAATGGTGATGTGACGCAACCTCAACTTAGTACAATATCATTAAAACTATTAATCTAATAGATTCTTGAAAAAACTAGTTATCTATACACCACTTTGGTTAAATGTGGATATTTTTCAAAGAGGTAAAGTTAATATAGATCAACTAAATAACGCAAAGAAAATGTTTTATTTCATAAAAAAAGGCTCCATTGCTGGAGCACTCAAAAATAAAATAAGTAAATGAATTAAAACAAATAACAGACAATTTAACTATATAGATTAAACATAAATAAATCTATATATATGTAATTTTGCATATTAAAAATTATTTATTGATGCTATAATAGGCTTACTCGATGATTGTTATATTTTTTCATGGTTTTTAAGCAATATGATACCTTCTTAACACCAAGTGTACAAGTAAGAGAAGACATCTTAATCGATGTCTTCTTTTCTTATATAATAACAACACAATAAAATTAAGTTGATTCAAGCTGCAAGATGGCACTTATGATAGTAAAGCATACATCATCACGTTGTCAGCAAGCAAAAGTGTATTCTGCATTTCTGAAAACAGTAGATGGCAGATTGTGCCCTACTGAATCTGCTAAGAAAGAATATACAAGCACATCCTTAACATCCTCTTTATTTCCACTAATTGTGACATCAAGAAAATCTTCTATTTGGAATTCTGGCGTAAACAACACAATCTTAGTTGTTCTGTTTGGTTCTAAAGAAACAAAAGTACGAGAGATTTCAACTAATTCATTTTGAGTTGGGAAAAAAGTGTTTCGACTTCTCTTAACAGTGACCGTTACATTACTAGTATGACAGCGTGAATCATTGTTTAACATAATGTTAAGAGCAGTTGGAATAATCCCATTTTCAGAAACGGGAACTCGAAACACTCCAGTAGATTTATGAGCCATATCATCACATCCTTTCAAAATAAAATATATTTACAATATATTAGATGCAAAAAACGTTCATTTTGATAGGGACAAATTATATGATTAATATATCTATAATAACCCTCGGTATTACTAAGCCAATGATGAAAAAGATTAATAAATACCGTAAAAAATAAGAACTCATATTACTTCTTTTAAAATTCTTATCTCAGTATTTATAAAATACATATCTTTGTGGAAAGAACATCTAATGAAATTATATATATCAACTAAAAAAATCCCCTCCACAGTGAACAACTTACCATGAAGGAGATTCTTTCAAACTAACATCATTCCTATTTCAAACTACCCGCAATCTCCGTAAAGATAACCCCAAGTGCATGTGCACCTGCATCTGGATATCCTAAGCTTCTTTCGCCAACTGTACCGGCGCGGCCCATGCGAGCTACGATTTCTTTCGTGTACTCTGCTCCTTTGACCGCTGCTTCTGCTCCTTTTTCAAAGGCAGTTTTTACGTCTACTTCGTTTGAGGCGCTATCTAACCAAGAATCTACACATGGAGCAAGTGCGTCAACAAGTGTTTTGTCACCAACTACCGCTCCTCTGCCGAATGATCTTTCCCCGATCGATTGTATGCCTTGCAGTGCTGCTTGTAACATTTCAGCGAACTCTTTCACTGTTAATTCACGTTTTTCGCCTGCTGCTTTACTAGCTGCGCGGAATGCACCGCCCCAAATTGGACCAGATGCGCCGCCGCAATGTTCCATAATAATCATGGAACAACCGTCAAGGAATGATCCGATCGTTACGTTTTCTTGTTCTACAATCGAATGCCACTCACGTTTTAATTGCTTAAATCCTTTTGCTACACTCATTCCGAAGTCTCCATCACCAGCATGCGTGTCTAGCTCACAGAACGGTACTTCATTTTTAATAATAATATCGCTCATTTTATCAACGAGATAAATCATGTTGTTTAATGTGATGACATTCTCTTTAATCACAGCGTGCTCTTCCGCCGTTTCTAGTTCAAAGGAAACTTCCTTCTCTTCTGTCTCTTCAAGTACATTTACATACTCAACACTTTCAACTGGCCCATCTACTTTAAACGCTGGTGTATTACACTCTTTCGATAGTAATGTTTTTAACTCATCATCTAATTTCATCACTGTTAAAGACATACCAGCCATATCGATACTCGTCATATAATTGCCGACAAATACTCTATTAATTTTAATGTTTCTAGCTGCTAGTTCTCTCGTCACTGCGTTGTTAAACAGGTAAAGTTCTTGCAGTGGTGTTCCGCCAAAACCGTTAACTAGAAGTGCGATTTCTTCGCCATCTTTTACTCCTAAATCTTTTACAAGATCATTTGTCATACGGTTCGCTAGTTCATCTGCTGACAACATTTTTTCACGTTTAATTCCTGGTTCGCCGTGAATACCTACGCCGTATTCCATTTCATCTTCCGCAAGTGTGAAAGTAGGTGATCCGCTCGCTGGAACTGTACAAGACGTTAACGCTAAACCGATTGTGCGCACGTTAGCAGCTGCTTTTTCCGCTACAGCTTTCACCGCTCCTAAATCCATACCTGCTTCCGCTGCTGCACCGGCAATTTTATGGACTAAAATAACGCCCGCAACGCCGCGGCGTCCTACTGTATATAGGCTATCTTCTACCGCAATATCATCGTCCACTTTTACATAGTCGACTTCAATTCCATCTTCTGTCGCTAAATGCGCTCCGTTTTTGAAATTCATAATATCGCCGCTATAATTTTTAATAATTAATAACGTACCTTTTTTACTAGCTGTCTCTTTAATCGCTTGATACACCTGAATTTGTGAAGGAGAAGCAAACACATCTCCGCACACAGCCGCATCTAACATTCCTTTTCCGACTAATCCTGCATGCGCTGGCTCATGACCACTACCGCCGCCACTAATTAATGTTACTTTATTTTCGTTCATTTCTTTCTTCTTAATGACTTTATATTTTTTCAAAAGCTCAAGCTCTGGATGAGCCATAACCATTCCGTTGCACATTTCCATTACTAATGTTTCTGGTTTGTTTATAATCTTTTTCATTGTAGTTCTCCCTCAATTCCTTTAATATATTGTGATATATTTGAAATCTTCTTCTTACTATCCATGTTAAAATGAAAGCGTTTTATAGTAAACGGACAAAATGGACAATCTGTCTAAAGACACCGCTCTCATTTATAGATAGGATTTTTATATTACTAACATTCTAGGGATGATTCAGATGACCTCTTCTATAATTTCTAAAAAGATAATCGCGAATTCATTGAAGTATTTAATGGAAACAGAGTCGTTTCATAAAATATCAGTGAGCGATATTATGTTACACTGTCAAATGCGTAGGCAAACTTTTTATTATCATTTTAAAGATAAATTTGAACTATTAAGCTGGATTTATAGAGAAGAAACGAAAGAAAACATTATCGATTTTCTCGACTATGAAACATGGGAAAATATTTTCGATTTATTATTTGATTACTTTTATGAAAATCAAAAATTTTACCGAAATGCTTTCAAAGTCATTGAACAAAACTCGTTTAATCACTATTTATTTGAGCATACGAAAAACTTATATATGAAAATTATTGATGAACTATCTGTGAGCTGCGGATTCAGTCTTTCTGATGAGACAAAAAATACGATTGCCTCCTTTTATAGTCACGGCTTCGTTGGAACGATAAAAGATTGGATTGAAAGTAAGTGTGAAGTAGATCCTTCCATTATGTCTTCTCTTATGAAAAATATGATAAACAATCAATTACTACTATTACTGGAGCAATCAGCAAAGTAATTAAAGGGTGGCAAAAGCAATGAAAAAGATTATGAATGATGTACAAAATATCGTTCAAGATATGATGCATGGCTTTTATTTTGAACATAACGACAAAGTAAATTACGACGAAACAAATAACATCATTTATGTAAAAGATATCGAAAAAATGAAGCAAGGCGTTGTCATTATAAGCGGAGGTGGTAGCGGACACGAACCAGCTGATATTGGTTATGTAGGAAAAGGTATGCTTACGGCGGCAGTAAACGGCAGTATTTTCACTCCGCCTACAGTGGAACAAATTGTGGCGGCAACTCGCCTCATACCGAAGGAGAAAAGCATTTTATTCATCATTAAAAACTTTAAAGATGATGTTCAGAACTTTTTAGCAGCAAAGCAAATTGCCAAAGAAGAAGGAAGAAAAATTGAACACATCATCGTAAATGACGATGTTTCAATTGAAGATGATGCTTCTTTTAATAAAAGAAGACGCGGCGTCGCTGGTACTGTTTTCGTTCAAAAAATACTTGGTGCGGCTGCTCTTGAAGGACATTCTTTAGAAGAACTAACAACAATTAGCCGTTCTATCACTGAAAACTTACACACATTAGGAGTCGCTCTTTCACCTGCCAACGATCCAGTGAAAGGACAAGCTTCATTCACATTAAATGAAGATGAAGTCTTTTATGGCGTCGGCATCCACGGAGAAAAAGGTTACCGCAAAGAAGCACTATCCTCTTCTGAAATATTAGCGATTGAACTAATGAACAAACTTAAAAGCATTTATCGCTGGAGAAAAGGCGACAACTTCGCCATCCTTATTAATGGACTCGGCGCAACACCATTAATGGAACAATACATTTTCGCAAATGACATTCGCCGTTTGTGTGAGCTGGAAGGATTACAGATTACATTCGTAAAAGTTGGTACCCTTCTAACTTCTTTAGATATGAAAGGTGTTTCTTTAAGTTTACTTAAGGTAGAGGACTTGAACTGGGTGAAGTGGTTGAAAGAAAATACGGAAACTGCTAGTTGGTAATACAAATAGGATGGCTTCAATTGGCCACCCTATTTTTGTACGTAATTCAGCTATGAGAAAAATTCAATTACTGAAGAATTCTGCACTCAATATTACAGCAAATTTACATTAAAAATGTAAATCCTCATTTCCTTCGTATTTTCCTTTATTAAGCCTTTTTCTTATGAATAATTCTGCAACAATTAAATTAGGTACCCACGCTAACCAAGCAATAATAGCATAACTAAGTTCAAAATGTTCTATTCCAAATAGAACGATAAACAACGGTAGCCAAATTCTTAATGTAACTGCCGCAAAGGTTAAAGCATAATTTCTAATCATCCAATTTCGATGGTCTTTCATTTTTTTATTCTTAACTCTATGTAACGCTTGATATGCTGAAGTTAGCCAAAATACGGATAACAAACCGAAACCTAGCTTCGCTACCAATCCTCCCGTAGCATAAAAGGACAGGTACAGTCCAGAAATGCCTCCTAATAATATACCAACCATATAGATTCTCCCCATTATTCGATGACGATTGATATTCCTTTCTCTAAATTTAGTCGATAATGTAAACGGACCAATTACTAATGCTACTATACTCGTTGTAATATGCGTAAATAACATACTATACCAGAACTCACTTAATTTAGATCCATACATAAGCTTCGCTTTTACAAGCCCTGTTTGAAATCCATCCATAATAAAATATTGGACAACAATATAACCAGATACTAAAAGAGCAAAACAAGTAAATACAAACCAAATTTTCCTGTTCAAATTTCACTGCCTCCCTATTACATTCATGGAAATTAGATTATACGTTACTGTTCATTCTTGTAAAAAATAGAAAATCCTTCTAGACAAATGAAATACCTCCGAAAAAGAGACATGTAATAGATTAAGATTTCAAAAATAATGAATATATATGTTATATTGTTAAAGGTAATGAAATGGGAGGTTCTAATGGATATGTTGCAACAAGTAATAGATACATTTAAAATGAGCAAACTTTTTATATAATAAAAAAACCTCAAGTATATCATTCTATACTTGAGAGTTTACTCATCTATTCCTCCGCATCCCTCATACTGTAATACCCCAAATTAATAATAATCAAGAAATACCCACCCATAATTCCAGCAGCAAATGTCCACATGTAATCACGGTGTTCAATTTCATACATAATAATCGCACCGAGTATGGCGGCTGCGAAACGATTCATCATTCCAAGCATCGGTGCTTTTTCTTTTTTTACAATGCTATCTCCGAACTTTTCAATACGCCTTCCTAAAATCCAGGCGCAGTACATACTTACTAAAAGGCCAATGCTTATCCCTACGAACTGGGCTGAAAAAGGTGTCATCAACCATCCCAATAACATTACGCCTAGCAAACAATATATTTGTATGTTGAATGATCTTAATGCCATACGAATCATGTTATACTCCTTACCTTTCTCTTTAATTCCATCTTTCGGACTTCAAGCTTTCCGATATATCTTTTTTAAAATGAGGGAATTTGATTTTACTCACCATTAAATACGCGAGTACGCATGTGCCAAACGCTACGGAAACTGGATTATTCAGGAGGCATAAAATAAGAAGGCACATTGCCGCAAATGGAATGGGCATGCCGATAAAGGTTGGGAGTTTGCTTTGCTGCGTGTTAAATCTTGCAAGCCGCAGCATTCCGCAAATACTGTAAGCGAGCGCACATATCATCCCAATAGACTGCAAATCTTTTAGCGCAACACTATAGGCAAAAATAGACGGTGCCACGCCAAACGTAACTAAATCCGCAAATGAGTCTAACTCTCCGCCAATTTCCGAAAAAGCATCTAGTTTCCGAGCAACCATGCCATCAAACAAATCAAATACCATACCTGTAATAATGAACATAACTGCACCATACATATCGTGAACGAAAACAGCGTGAATAGCGAGAAGTCCACATACAAAGTTTGCTATCGTAATCATATTTGGTATGTAACTCATCACATGCTTCCCCTCCTTTTTACTCATTACCTCATCTAAGTTCTTACTCATTACAATCAAGATCCTTCTGTTTTTCTTCCAATATAACTTTATTTATTTTCTTTAACGTATCCGTCATTTGTTCTAAAGCACCGATATCGATTTTAGAAAAATACTTCTCAATTAATACATCATCTAACTCAGACAACTCCTCCATATACTTGCTACCGTTTGGACCAAGTGTAAGGAAATACTCCCTTTTATTATTAGGATTTACTTGCTTTGAAATCATCTTCTGCTTTTCCAATTTCGATAACACTTGGCTCACAGCACTTTTCGATATATTAAAAGTAGTCGCAATGTGATTTGCTGTCGTGTTTTCATTTAAATGAATATGAAATAGCATACTCTCTTGCTGTCCTGTAAGACCGTACTCATCTTTCAACTCCTGGAATAGTAAAATGTAAAATTCATTATAGGCTCTGTTCATTTCATTAATTATTTCTTTATATGTTCTCGTCATAGCACTCTTCCTCCATGCTGTTATTTTGTTTCGTTTAATAGTTAAGTTTACTTAACTTAACTATATTATACCGTTATGTTTGTGTAAAGGGAAATCAATTTCCATACTTTAAAAAAGAAGACATCCATTAAGATGTCTCCTTCTCATACGTAAAGCTCTAAACTTTCACTATTCTTCTCAATTACATCTTTATACAAGCAAAAGTGTTTCTCTCACCTCAACTTATATATTAGACAATATATAAGTTTTATGTTGTAAACTACTAACCGTTAATTAACTGTTGCTTAAATTCATCTAAAACTCTCTTTCTCTCTTCATAATCTTCCGTATCGGCTTCTTCCCAAAGCTCAAGGTCAGCCCCACGTTCAATTAATGCAATTGCCTTGTTACGAACTTCTTCTTGAAGACAGCCTTTCTCCAATTGTATTGCCGCAAGACCAATATATACTAAAGATATTTCTTCTAACTCTTCCTCTATATCAAACTCATCTACATACTCTTCTAAAATGAACTTAGTTGCTTCTTCCGCACTATTACCCTCTTCTATATACTCAATAAATTGATCTTTCACATCACAAGTCGTGTCATCATCAAATAATCCAGTTCCCCAAGCGCCCATATGCTACAGCTCCTTCTTTGTGCTTTTTTCATTTCTATTTCAATCTTAAATATAATAAAAATTCATTACAAGACTAGTTATATACATCGTTATATTTTACAATTACTATAGGCAATAAATATCTTTCACTACATGTATCATTCTGAATAATCAAACATAACCATCAATAAAATTCCATATAGACCCAGTAATGGTTAAAATGTTATAATGAAATCACCCTACATAGTTACTCATATTTAACTTGAGGAACTAGCGTCTTATTAAGCAATGCGCATAAATCAAATAAAAAAGACACTTTTTACAGTGTCTTTTTTATTTATATTCTAAGGATTTATCTCTTTTAGACACAAAATCTATTACATGATAAAGGAGACTATCATATGGAGCATCCTCTAGCAAGAGAACTACGTAACATACGTATATGTCTTATTATCTTGATCATTGTCATTGCATTTTGGGATCGTGACAAACCTGTGGAAATCACTGATCATGATAGTGACCCTATCTTAAACACTAGCAATATGACCCAAATTGGCGATCATACATTTGCCTATAAAGATGAATCTAATCAAATTAAAATATTTAAGTTTAACCCAGATACAAATGAAATAAAGCTAATAAAAGAATTTTATGCTAACGAATATTAATGAAATAAATGGGACAGAAGGCACCTCAGGGTGTCTTTTTTTTATTTTCAAAAGGACCTGCTCACATTCAGGCGTCAAACATAAAGTAAATGGAATCCGTTAAAAAACACGAGTGACCCTTTGTTTTCCCCTCTTATTAAAGGAGGAACTATTATGGGCTTTGGTGGTAGTTGCGGCGGAGGCTGCGGTTTTGCTGGAGGATTTGCATTATTAGTTGTATTGTTTATTTTATTAATCATCGTTGGAGCTGCTTGCTTCTGCTAAACAAACTATTGGAAAAGACACTCTTATATGGGTGTCTTTTCTTTGTAAACTAAAAAGTATATGAAATGAAGACATAGCAAAAACGGGATACTTACTCAAATTGTTTTTCACCTTATTAATTATATCCAAAAAGTTGGATAGCTTCTTTTACTACTCATGTTATTAATGAATAAAGCAATAACTACAATAACAAGGGAACCAACTAAAACTGGTGTTACTAAATAACTCCAACTGTATGCCCCTAAAATAACGATAATTGGATCAGCCCCTGCCGGAGGATGTGTTGTTCTTGTTAACATCATAATAGCAATCGACATCCCAACTGCTAAAGCTATCGTCCAATATTCATTCCCAAACAAATGATATATTGATAGACCAATGAAAGTTGAAATCAAATGTCCTCCAATAATATTACGTGGCTGTGATAACGGTGCATTCCAAACTCCAAACGCTAATACACAACTCGCCCCAAATGGAGCCATTAACAATTCTGTAGAAGTTATACTCGTTAAATATGTTAAGGTGAGAATTGTTAAAAATCCCCCTAATAGTCCCGTCAAAGAGTCCTTTATGTTTACTTGTAACGGACTTCTTCCTTTCCCTTTCATTTTTGCAAAATATCGTACACTTATTGGTGGAGCCTCTTTCTGCTTAGCTGCTGTTATATGATTCATCATTCTCCTCCTTTATTTACCAACAATTATATTTCAAACAAACTAACCGGTCAATATTAATTTTAGAGGTTAGTTTAAAAATACATAAAAAAAGATCAACTGCTATAAGTTGATCCCCTAAACTTCTTCACATTTTCGATCCTGGAATTTTGCTACCTTTTTTCGGTTCCCACATATTTTCATAGAACACCATTTTCGTTTCCCACTTTTATCTATAAATAATAAAACACAGTCGGGATTTGAACACCTTTTAAGGAAAATAAGTTTATTTTCTGCTACTAAGGTTAAAGCATCAAATGCAATTATCGATACAAGTACATCCTCAACTTCTCCAACTGGGACAGGTACTAGACTCTGTTCAATGACTTTATATGTAAATGGTGCCTTCTCAATTTGTTTTTCCAAATACGTAATAAAATCATTAGAAATTTCGTGCTGATCAGCAATTGTCTCAAACTGTTTTCTCAGTACTTCTCTTGCCTCTAATATGCTAGATGTAACTTGATCCATTCGTTCTTGAATTCCTATAAGTGTTTTTTCATTCCAAAAAGGAAGATTAACCTTTATTACATGTAGCCATTCTAATACATCTTTATCCGTTATTAATAAATCATAACGTTGTCCACGCCTAACTAGCTCTGTATTCACTAAATCTAATGAGAGATTTCCAGATATAAGCGGGAATTGTTTTGTTTCCTGCATGTACTCATCACCTACTCTTTAAATAATCATATTCCAAATTCATACAGAAGTACAACTTTTTTATAAAATACACAGTATGAAGATCAAAGCCTTTAGCTATAATTACGACTAAAGGCTTTTTTCTATATAACTAAAAAGGAGCTAACTGTATGGAACATAATAAAAATGGAATGCTTGCTTTAATCGTTTTATTTGTAGGACTCGCATTTTTTGTTTTCGGTATGGTTTATCATTTGTGGGGAACGGTTTAAAAATAAATAATAATCCATTTAAGAAAAAGTACTCGTATGAGTACTTTTTTTAAAATGTCATGTAAAAACATTCTAAACTTACTTACATGCATACAATCACCAATGATAGTTATATAATTGAGAAGGTTGTAAATTATCAATCTATTACAACGTGATTTGGAAAGGAGCTAAAATCTGAAAATGTTAGAAATCATTTTTGTTGCTGTATTACTTTTATCTAGCATCACTCTCATTTTTATCGAACGTGGTTTAACGAAAAAAAATGTAGCCATTTTACTGATCAATTATGCATTCTTATTTGCCACCATCATTGTAATTGGTGCAAACTGGCGTATGATCCCCGCCTATTTCTTATTGTTCGTTTTAACATTACAAGTTTTTTTGAAACCAAAAACTACAGCTGTTTCTAAAAAGTTAGTGATGAAAGTTTTAAAAGGTTTAGGAATTATCGTAACTGCTATCGCAATGTTTACATTACCTTTACTTTTTCCGATCATAACACTCCCTGAGCCTACTGGAAAATATACAGTAGGAACGAAAGCTTTTCATTTAATTGATAAAAATCGAAAAGAAACCACTGTACCAAATAATCATAGAAATCGTGAGTTAATGATACAAGTATATTATCCTGCCGAAAAAGGATCAGGGAACCCTTCTACCTATTTTGAGAACATAAACGCTCTCGCTGAACAATTGGCAGTAACAAACGGTGCTCCGTATATCGTAACGACACATTTAGGGCTGACAAAAACACATTCTTATCAAGATGCTAAGCCACTTCAAGCTAAAGAAAAATTCCCCCTCCTTTTATTCGGCCATGGGATGGGATTATATGGTCAACAAAATACATTCCAGTTAGAGGAATTAGCTAGTCAAGGCTATGTAGTAATCGCTCTTAATTTCACAGGATACGCAGCAACAACTATTTTCCCTAACGGAAACCGTGTGGACTCTATACCAATTGAATATACACCTACGGCTTTAAATACTCTAGTTCAAAAATGGGAACAGGATACTACTTTTGTTTTAAACGAAGTAATAGAAGGTAATTTCGATAAAAGTTTTAAAACTATCGCAAACTTAATTAACTATGACAAAATCGGAATGTTCGGTCACTCTTTTGGCGGAGCAACTTCCGCACAAATGTTAGTAAAGGATGCGCGTATTAAAGCTGCAATTGATATGGATGGCGGATTGTATGGCGATCCACTACCTAAAGACGGTCCTCAAAAACCATTCATGTTGATGAATGCTGAAGCTACGATTCATTTTATGAAAGAGGCTAAGAATCAAAAGATAACCGGAATCCAAAATGAATTATTGGAAATAGTCTATTTAAGAAATAAAACTATTGAAAAACCGGGCGTGTACACAGTGGTAATTCCAAAAACAAACCATACTAGTTTTACAGATTTAGCAGCATTTTCACCTATTATTAACGAACCTGACGAAGATGTAGCCGCAAATTATACACTCATTAATAAGCTAGTAACTAGCTTCTTTGATCAAAATTTAAAAGGAATAAACGAAAATCATTTAGAAGAAATTCAGAAGCAATATCCTGAACTTCAGCTCATTAAACACTAATCATCATTCATTTATCTAGTCATGTAGCCTCTCACTATACTTGAGGGGTTTTTGCTTTAAAACAATTATAAAAAAAGGCCCCATTACTGGGGCGCTCAAAAAATAATATAAGTCAATGAATTAAAACAAATAACAGACAACTAAAATATATACGATAAAAATTGCATAATTCATATATATGCAATATTACATAGAGGAATTTCATTATTACATGCTATACTAAAATAGGAGTCGACAATCGTTATTTTCTTCTTAGTTTTAAAGCAATATGGATATATACCTTCTTATCGCATTTGGATTGTACAAGCAAAAGAAGACATCTTACTAGATGTCTTCTTTTCTTATATTTTTATGAATTCCTTTGAGCAGATGCTCTCCAAGCACGAAAAGATGTTGGGTGTCCAGAATGAGCTCTTTGCTTTGCAGCAGCAACAGCTGGTTTTTCTTCAATAGTCTTTGGTTTTTCTTCCAAAATCAATGATTTTTCTTCAAGAGTATTCACAGCTGTTTGCATTTTTTCCAGCTGTTCTTTTAAAGCTTGCTGTTCAATCTTTAAATCTGTAAGTAAACGTAAAATCATTTCAGAATTAGCCATAAAGATCCTCCTTCCCCCAATACACAGAATAAAATACAATATGTCATCAGCGGAATAACGGTGACAAAAATAAGGTCGTCAACTCTCTTAAAATCTAAGCACCTTTATTTTTCAAAAGGACCTGCTCAAGATTATCCGTAAAAACATAAAGTGAATTAAATCCATTATTAAATGGTCTTTATGGAAGGAGGAGTTAATATGGGCTATGGCGGTAGTTGTGGTGGAGGCTGCGGTTTCGGCGGCGGTTTCGCTTTACTTGTTGTACTGTTTATTTTATTAATCATCGTTGGCGCTAGCTGTTGGGGCGGCGGATTCGGCTGCTAAGGGGAGGCACTCTTGAGAGTGTCTTTTTTTTATGTTTTTGGATGTACAGCCCATACCTATCCGTCGTTTCCCAGCGCTAAAAAAACAATGTTCTTGTTATCTTCTCCCTCGAAATTCGTACATTTTGAAATTGACATAACACTTAACACACCATATACTGTTAACAACAGTATACTGTCATTAACAGTATTAATCATAATTCATTCTAGGAGGAAGATCCATGAAACATACAGGAAGACATACAGGTGCATTTCTTTTGTTATTTCTAGCTGAGGGTGATAACTATGGCGGGCAATTACTGCAAAAGTGCGAGGAAGAACTTCCCGTCAATCCAATCGATAGCGCCATTTTATATCGCACGCTAAAGAAATTAGAAAACGAAGGTGCGATTGAATCTTATGTAAGTACAAATTATCAAGACAAACCGAGAAAGATGTACAAAATTACGTCTGCTGGAAAAGAACAACTGGCAGATTTTCAAATGGATATTGAAGAAAAAATGAAGAACTTATCCTTTTTCCTGGGCAAATATAAAGACTTACAGGAATCCGATCATGATTAACGGCGTGATTCTTTACACGTTAGCCATTATTCTTACTGGGATTTCTTTTATGAAGGACCGCAAGAAAACGAAAGATGCTCTCATGAAGTCGTGGAAAATGTTTCGCAACCTTCTCCCTGCCATGCTCTCCATCATGCTTTTCGTTGGCTTATCGCTTTCAATCTTAACGCCGTCCTTTATCTCTTCTATCATTGGAGAACAGTCCGGATTGTTAGGTATTATGTATTCAGCTATACTCGGCTCCGTTGCACTTATTCCAAGCTTCGTCGTATTTCCTCTTGGTCATACGTTAGTCCAACACGGCGCAGGCCTACCTCAAGTTGCGGCACTTATGTCTACACTTATGTCAGTAGGACTTACAACTTTACCGATGGAACAAAAGATATTTGGGCGAAGCTTTGCTTACGCACGTAATGCAGCTGCTTTGCTCATGTCTCTTTTATTCTCCTATATCATTTGGATGGTGATGGTATGAAAGAACTAAAAAGATATCGCTTCTTTTTCGTCTTACTACTCGGGCTTTTTGTATTAACTTTTATAAATCAATCTTTAGGGTGGAGTGCATTACAACTAACAGGGAATAGCATTTTAGATATGTTGTTTCTCCTCCCCCCTGTCTTACTATTTGTAGGGCTACTTGATCAGTGGGTGAAAAAAGAAACGCTTATGAAATATATGGGGGAAAAATCAGGTATGTACGGAATCTTGTTTTCTCTATTATTAGGAGGCATTGCAGCTGGTCCCCTCTACGTCGCCTTTCCAATCGCAGCACTACTATTAAAAAAAGGCGCAAGCATTCGGTACATCGTATTTTTCTTAGGCGTTTGGACAACTGCGAAATTGCCAATTCTCGTGTATGAATTTTCTTCATTTGGAGCTACTTTTACACTCATTCATATTGGTTTCGGTCTAGTATTTTTCTATGTAATGGGGATTATTTTTGAGAGGTTTTATGATCAGGAAGAGTTACTTCGGTATGATGTTACGGAGGAAATGTAATCAAATTGACCATAAAATGGGAATATGATATATTTTCGGTAGAGTACTATATAAGTATGACATCCACTAAAATGGCATATAATAAAAGAACAGATGCGCTAACATCTCTTCCCTAACTGCTACCGCTTAGGGTGGTAGTTATTATAAGCTATTTCTTTTTGCGGAACCCACCCTTTTGCTTCCTACGGCGCGGAGTGGGTTTTTTGTTGTCCTTATCTAGAAGTTGCTTCCGCAAAAAATACGCTGAAACTTCGCACATAGTCGCTTTGACAAACTCTTTTACAAGGTCAAACAAAAAGTCCATATTATCCCCCCCTTTCCTTCCAAATAGAAAGAAGGGATAACCACCCACCCTCACAATACGCAGTTGACTTTATTTTATCAAATGATTGTAAAGATATTATGTAAATAAAACAAATGAAATTTTATATGAAAAAATATGAGTTTATATTATTTTCATTCTCTTCACTTAGATTACTTACTGCACATAGTCATACAGATTTTTCGCTAACAACAAACAAGTTACGGTAATGAAAAGGGCGCGAACATACCCGCTTCCTTTTTTTATAGCAAATCTGGATCCGGCGATTCCTCCAGCAATTTGAGCAATTCCCATTATGAATCCATACGCATAGTTTACTTGACCTACATACATAAACATGAACAATGCACCAACGTTACTTCCTAAATTAAGAAACTTCGCCGTACCTGCTGCTTTTAAAAAATCATACCCAATGAATAAAAGAGCAAACATTAAAAATGAACCTGTACCAGGACCTAGAAATCCATCATAAAAACCAATAACAAAAATAAAAAAGGTAAAAATAATGACGTGTCGACCAGACAATTTTTTATGAGTGGAAATACTTCCCCAATCCTTCTTGAATATCGTATAAATAGCGACTGCGCCAAGCATTACCAGCATCAATGGCTTCAATACTTCTGGATTCATTAAATGAACGGTCCATGCCCCTATTATGGAACCTATGAAAGTGATTGGAAATAATTTAAACGCCGATTTCAAATCAAGATTACCAGAACGATAAAACACAATATTACTAGTGGCACTCCCCATTGTTGATGCTAATTTATTCGTGGCTACTGCACTTGCTGGATTCAATCCTGTAAATAATAAAGCTGGTAACGCGATTAATCCACCACCGCCTACAACTGAATCAATAAATGCAGCCACAAACCCAAAAACAATCAAAATCATTAATACAGATGGGTCTAAATAAAAATCCATACTAATAGCCTCCCCTTTAGTCACTATTGTAATAGTAACTATCAATTTGCTAAATGTAAAGAGTTATTGTAACGTTGAAATATAAAGTGAAACTTTAATCAGTGGGGGTTTTGTTCATCCCCCACTGATTATCAGCCCTCACCAATCGGGCTTTTACGGGCAGCCCGCCCCCCACCTAACTTCTTTGCTTCCGCTGAATTTTGAGGTGGGGGTCTTACTGCCCGTTAAAGCGGGATAAAAGCAAACATCGGAGGACGAAAAAGTGGACTACATAGTGCAACAGCTTAAAAAAATTGGTTTTAATGAATATGAAGCTAAATCTTATGTATCTCTTGTGAAACAAGGGCCTGTCACAGCCTACCAAGTGAGTAAAGATTCGGGTGTCCCAAGAGCGCGAATTTATGAGATTTTAGGTAACCTTGTAGAAAAAGGAATTGTCATGAAAGAAGAAATAAATGACACCACCCGCTATTCACCCCTACCTGTTGAAATCTTTTTACAGAAGGCTCAATCAGAATGGCAGTCTACTTATGAAGGAATTAGTGATTCATTAAAAAAACTAGAAACTTCTGAGGAAAAAACGGATAATCGAGTGATTACTTTAAAAGACAATCAAACAATCATTAGCTACTGTCAAACATTAATAAAAAAAGCAAAACAACGTATTGTCATTTCAATGTGGGATGAAATGTATGAAGCGTTAAAAAAGGATCTAACTGAGGTAGCTGATAAAGTCACAGTACAAGGCATTACCTTGCATGTTGAAAATCCTATTAAAAATCTAGAAGCCCATCGTATAACAACTTATACAGAAACCCTCTCTACAGAGCATTGGTTTATTTTATCAATAGATTCTAAAGAAATGATTTATGGCCCATCACTTGAAGAGCGTAATATTGCTTTTTATACAGATGACCCCGTTCATATATACTTATTAGAGGATTATGTATGGCATGATGTTTTAGTAAATCGACTTGTCCGACGTAGCCAAGATGATTTGGAGCAATGGATTACTGCGGAGAGACGATCTTTCTTTATGGGGAAATAAGGAACATATTCAAAAAATAAAGCATAAGTGAATACACTGGAAAACTTATGCTTTATTTTATATGCAAAGTAATACTCAAGTCTTTTCACTATTTCCCCTCCACAAACCGCCCAAACTCCTTCAAAAACCGTAGCTTAAAAATCCCCACAGGCTCATTCCGATGCTTCGCCGCATGAATCTCCGTCATCTCCTTCTGCATCGTTTCCTTATCGTAATAATCCTCGCAATACATAAGGATAATGACATCCGCATCTTGCTCAATTTGTCCTGTTTCTCTTAGATCAAATAAAGGAGGTGTCACTTTATAACTATGTGGCACCTCTTTTTCAAACATTTAATGTAGAATTTTTATTATTAGATTTTAAGTTTGTTTTTCTTACAATTGCCGTTATTACCTTCATTAACAATAAGGGGATAATAGCTGCGTATATAATATATATAATTCCATATTTAATAATAACTCCTAATCCATCAGTATCTCTCATTATAAAAGTGACATAATCTACATTTTCAAACAGTTCAATAACATTAGTAAATAGCCTAGTGGCCAGAGCTAAACACCCTAAATAGAATAAAAAATTCATAAATCTAGAATTAGCTTTCGTTACATACATGAGTGTAAATGATATAACAAATCCTATATAAATATATGTAGCGTATTCAACCGCATACGCAATAACAAGAAATCCACCGATGAAAAAAGCTATTAAACCGGCTATTAAAATAGCTAAAACTAAAAAAAATGTCCATTGTCCAGTAGGTATTGGAATCCCAACTGAATGAGTATCGTTTTGTTTCAATCCTACATCCCATGTATCGCTATCAGGATCTAGTGTATACCCTCTGTCATATAACTTATTTTCTGCTTCTCGACTTGCACTTGTATTCCCTTCGTAATATAGCCGTTCTAGCTCTTCATCTGACTTATTCGAGTAATCCCCCATAAACTTCCCCCTATCAAATATTTTTTTCATTGTATTATCTCATTTATATTTATAAGTTTAAATTATTATTTATTTAATTTTCTGTTTTTTTATTTAAAAAGTAGTTATCTAAATCAATCTAGTTCGTAATATAAATAATGGAGACAAACAAAACGAGAAAGGGTGAGTTATTATGCAGTATGCAACGAATAAAAATATTTTACAAATAATATGTGGTGTCTTGCTATTATTCAGTTTCTTTTCAGCATGGTACAATACTGGAGCATTTTTATTTTCCCCTTCAGAACTTATGGGATTTAGTCGTTTTCCTTTATTTAAATTATTCTTTGCACTTCCTATACTCGGTCTCGCGCACATATATTTTGGGTGGATGAAAACTTATAAACCAATCCTCCACCTTGCAAGTACAATACTGAGCATTATATTAATATATGAACTCAATCGAATGGTTAATTTTGGAACATCAAATATAGATGGGGCTGCGAATGGCTACTATATGGCTGGATTAGCCATTTTAATTTCAATCGCAAGCTTTATTTTATCTAAAAAAGACATATCCAATGTACAAACAACTGGCAAAGAAGGTTAACTATTCCGCTATAAAATATAGAGGATTTAAATTGTAAAAAGGCACCTTAAGGTGTCTTTTTACAATTTGAATCCCACTAAAATCATACGTAACTTTTTCCTAACATAAACTTCCTCTCTAACTATTTCTTCCCCTCCACAAACCGCCCAAACTCCTTCATAAACCGCAGCTTAAAACTCCCCACAGGTCCATTCCGATGCTTCGCCACATGAATCTCCGTCATCTCTTTCTGCTTCGTTTCCTTATCGTAATAATCTTCGCGATACATAAGCATAATGACATCCGCATCTTGCTCAATTTGCCCTGTCTCTCTTAAATCAGATAAAAGAGGACGCTTATCTTGACGCGACTCTACAGAACGAGACAATTGCGACAATGCTACTACACAAACATTTAACTCACGTGCTAATAACTTAAGTTTACGAGAAATCTCACTAATCTCTTGAAAACGATTGCCCTTATGCTTCGGATCGCCCGTAATAAGCTGCAAATAATCTACAATAATTAAAACCTTTTTATCACCGTGCTTCCTCTTTAACTTACGAGTTTGCATCCAAATATCTTGCACCGTAACCCCTGCATTGTCGTAAATCTCAAGAGGTAACTCACCAATCTCCGCAAACGCCTTACTCATCCTTTCCCAGTCTTCCATCGCAAAACGATGCTTCGGATTTTTCAGCCTACCTCCTGACACTTCACCTACGCAAGAAGCTACCCTTTTCAATAATTGCTTACTACTCATCTCTAACGAAAACAACCCAACCGCCGCGCCAGACTTCGCCGCATGCAGTCCAACATTTAGCGCAAACGCTGTCTTCCCCATCGAAGGACGAGCACCGAGAACAACAAAATCTCCTTCCTGCAATCCGCACGTCATTTTATTTAGCGATGTATAACCCGTCTCAATACCAGTAATCTCTTTCGCATCTTGATGAAGCTCTTCATATAAATCAACTAGCGCATCCTTCAAATCAAACTCACATACACAGTCCTTCTCCTCTAACTCACAAAGTGCCGTAATCGTCTCACCAATAATTTTCTCACTCTTCTCTGCAATAAGACGCTCTCCCATCTTGTGCCCAAGAACACCCGCCTGATACATTTTCCAGGCACCTCGAACAAGCCCCTCATAATAAGAGAAGTTGCTAGTAGTAGGCACACCATCCATTAACCCTATAAAATACTCCATTCCCCCGATCCCCTTCAAAAACTTCGGATCCACTCTAGAAGTGAACGTCACAAGATCAATCGGCTGTCCCTCATCTTCCATCTTTCGCATTAACTGAAATATAGACTTATGCACTGGCATAGAAAAATACTGCTCCGTCAAACGGCACTCCTTAATAAGCTCTCCATCAAGTAATAGAGAGCCTAACACCGTCTTTTCCGCCTCCACATTTTGAATACTCATGGACGCCACCCGCGCTCCGCTAAAAAGCGCTGCAACTCTTCCTCAGACGGCGTATTCTTCTCCCACTCCTCACACCTCGCCAAAAACTCCTCCGTCTCCCCCGTACTAACAGACGACTCCTTCTTCCGGAAATTCGCAGCATCCGCCTCAACCTCACACACTTTCGTAAACCCTTTCCCGTACCAACCACGCAAAATCCCCTTCACATAAGCCATCTTCCGATTTTTATTCTCATACGAAATTTGAAGAGCCTTCAGCACCAACTCCTCTGACAAATCATTCATCCATGCATTCAATTCCTCCACCGTAAAAGGAGACAAACTACCAAAATGTTGCTCATAAAACGTGAACACCTTACTTCCCGTCTCTTCCTGAACAACCTCTTCTTCCTCTTCTTCCTCTTCTTCCTCTGCCTCCTCACAAGCCGGCTCTACATCATCCATAGCCAAATCACCAGGCATACCGAAATGCGCTAACAGCATCGGAACATTCATCTCCTCCTCTACGCACTTCTGAAGAAACATATGTACAAACTCCTTATTCTTCACACCCTTCAGCTCACGAAGCACACACTTCTCCACATTCGTATTCGTCACCGGATTATAACGAAGCCAATTCAAAACGAATAACTCCCGCGTATCCGCATCATAAAGAATCTTTCCATAATCAACAAAGCGTTGCACAAGCTTATCAACAGTCTCCCGATTATAACCCGTCTCCATCTCAGCTAACCGCTTCGGAAAAGGAAAAATCCCGCATTGCGTCGTCTTCGAACAAGTTAATAAGTACACATAAAAATACCGCTCCTCCGGCGTCAAATCCAAAACAAAATCATCCTGCCAAAAATTCACCTGCACAGTACGATACACCGCCATCCTAATTCCTCCCGTCCTAATTCAAAAATGAACATTTCCTCTTTGTACTATATATAGGAAGGAGGGCTGGGTTTTTGGCGTGTTATTTCAAAAATTTTTTCGACTCCTACTACGGTGTTTGTTGGTGTTTTTGTTTTGTTATGTTTTTTCTTAGTGATTTATTACTTGGTAGGGGCTTGTAAGGGGCTTAGGAGGGGCTAGTTATTAGAGTTTGTTTGTATGCAATTAGAATACATAAAATTATATATAACTATATTAATAACATTTCATCTGTATAAGGCTATTTAAAAAGAACCACTTTACTAGTGGTTCTTTTTAAATACCTATTTTTCTATTTCCACAATAGATAGCTCAAAATCAAATCTCTTTACATAATCAATAAGATTAACCATTGATATTTTTGCAGGTGTTGATTGTATAGTTTCAGGTTTATTAATATTTTGACTTGCTGGTCTAAAGGCAAATACGAAATTATGTTTTATTTTTGGATTATTAATCCACTCAAGAAATTTCTGTTCAGAAGGAAATCTACTTAGGAACTTCCTCGCCGACTTAGATAAACTTGACTCTGGTGTCCCTCTTACAATCTCCTTTTTTTTGTTACTAATACTCATATAATACCTTTTAAAAAATTCTAAATCTCCAAAACGCTGTGCATTATTAACCGCTGTCATCGAAGACATTATTTGTTCACTAAGAACTCGAGCATCACGGTCTAACCCATTTTTTACATGTATGAAAAAAGATTCAGTTTCTTCAATAAGAAGTAAATCACAAATTTCAATATTATCAACAAATATTTTGTCCAAAACCAATATATTTTCTATGGTATTATGGGAAAAGTTGTATTCTCCTTCACTTATACCCTTTTTCCAAATCTTAAGTCCATCTAGCGGTTTCGATTGTTTGTATTTAGAGGTTACTTTCCTATAAAATTGCTCATTTAAAATACCAATAAACGTTTCATCTAAATAAACCCATTTCCCGTTCATAAGCCAATACGTCTTATCGTTATGCATAGCCTTAAAATCTAATAAGCTTAATAAAGATTGCTCTACAGGAGTCTCACCATCTATGACTCCAACAACAAAAATCTGCTTAATAAAATCATCAAGCACATTTTTATCTTCTCCCTGCTCAATATTAACCTTAAACTTTTCCACATATAACTTAAATATATCTTGAATGTCTAAATGTCCTTCATAAGAATTCAATACTTGACCAGTACTCTTTTTTAAAAGATTAAACTTATCACATTCCGCTTGTATTTGTAGAAGGAATAAGTTTTCACTTTGAATCTTCTGATCATCAGAACATTTTTTAAATTCCTGCACCAACAATTCATTTAAAACATTATTTATAGGATCCCTACTATTCAGTTCATAAAAGTTATTAATGTTTGATATAGTTTTCTGTTTCAACAGTTTATTAATACTATTTATAAAGATATCTAGATCACTTACACTTAATGACTTTCCTAGTCTAACCGAATCCCTAGCAACAAACTTGTAATCCTTCCTACCATCACCGATTTTCACTCCAAACAACTCTTCAATTCTTTCCTTTTTAAAAAATACATCAACCCCTTTAAAAAAATTACTAATGCTACTTTCTGAATTTAAAGTAACTAATCCTAAAAATTGATGCTGCCCACTGGCTTTATTTCCACTTAAATACCTATCATTTGTTTCCTTAATTATGCTGTCATTTGGATCCAGTATCTTTGAAAGTAATTCCAATCCAAAATTATAATCTTTATACTCTTGTAAAACTAAATAACCTTTTCCACCAGTGATTGCAAAAATATTATCCTGACATTCAAGAAATAGTACAAATGAGTGATTTAAGTTCTTAATTGTAGGCAAATTATCAACTAACTCTTGTAAAGGATACTGCCAATCTGGCTTTGTCTGGCTTTCAGAAAAAAACACTTTATAATTACTAACTTTTTCGAATTTATTTTTATCAATCTGCTCTTTTTCTACGAACTCACTTCCTTGTGGTAATTCCTTATTATACTTATTTATAATTTCTTCACAATACTCATCAAAAGATATTGCTGTAGATTGTAATTTATACAAAGTAAAGCTAGTTGCGGCCAATTTTATCACCTTTCAAATTTCAGAGAATTTTATTTATACACTAATTATACATAATATATATTTTTTTCCAACGATAAATTACCAGGAATTCACTTATTACATCCAACCAGTTTATTTAATTAGAACATGCCTCCAAAATAAGGATGGACTAACAATTCATTATCTAGCACTTAATAATTATATAAATAACCCCATATAAAAAACTTCTCACATTACTTAGTTAATTACGAAAAACAAAGCCAACACTCTACTTTCCTCTCCTAAAAAAATTCAGGCGTTAATATTATGGCGTTTACAAAACATATTAAATCTCATTTCCTCTAACTAAATCTCTTTTATACAAAACCTAATAAAAAATGCCCATAAACCGTTATCCTGGTCTATAGACATCCTTTTTAAATTTATATAAATACACTAAATTACGTTTCTAACTATCACTTCCTGCTCAACACGCTTCTTTTCTTTAAGCATTTCTTTAATTAACTCATGCCATAAAGAATACTGCTCATTCTCTAACATCTTCAGTAATTTTTCTTCATACCCTTCACCAAATTCCATCCCGTACTTTACAAATTGCCTGTAGGTAGCTACATCCATCATATACGGCTCAAGCCCTGAAAAAAACGAACGCTTAATGTACTCAAATATTTGGATTCCTCCGTAGTCCAGATCTCCATAGTGATATACTGGAACTGGATGATTTTCCAAATATATATTCAACTTTTTTAACAATTGCTGTACATTCTTTTTAGGAAACCCACCTGTATAGATAAATAAAATATTATTATTTTTTTTAATTTGTTCATAGTATGTGGTCATGTTTTCAATAAGCATTATACTTTCATCGTGTACATACTGAATTTCTAGTTCTTTTATTGTTTCATCCATTAAACCGAACCCACCAGGAAAGGAACCGAGAGCAATCTTCTCTCCTCTAACACGAATATCAACATTTCCTTTTATATAGACAGGTTGGATATTCTCTAAAATCCCAATACTCTCTAAATATTCTTTATCACTTTCATATTCTATATCTCCGTACCTTTTATATATTATTAATAATCGGTTTTGTATCGTAGTTTCAAAAAGTTTTGTATCCCCGAATACTAATTGGCTAAAGGTCCTTTTCGGTATACTATCTTCCAAACCTTCTAATCTAGAAAGTGCTTTTACAAGTAGTTCATATCCTTTAACATCGTTTAAATTAATTCGTGCCGTTTTATTATTTTGAAACGACTGTTGTACTTCTTTATACCATTGTCGAACCCACTCCCATGAATGAACAGCAAGTGGTTCTAACACTTTTAAAATCCTATTCATCTTTTCAATTTTTGGTTCTATACCAGCTTCTCTATAAGCTTGTGGAATAAAATCATACTGTAAATAAACCTTTTCAGCAATTCGATTCTCTTCCCACTTTTCCCATTTCACTTCAATAATTTTTTTACGAATTAAGTCCTTTAATGCAGTATTAATTTCTAATCGGTTCGTATAATCCATTTCATCATTATATGCTTTAGAAAGTTCATGTTTTTGCCGAAATGAAAATTGAGGGCGCTGAGCACTTCTCTCACCTGTATGAGCAGTTTTACTATTTTCATATTTATTCAATAAGACTGAAAGAATCTTGCTCTTGTAATCCAATTGCCTCGTCCTCCCTTGGATAAGATAATATGTCAGTAAAACATGAATGCCCTATTCGGTTAATTATTATAGCTGTATCTGCCTCAGCTGCCATATGAGCCATTTTCTCATCTGGCACAGCTGCAATTAATTGCAAGTCCAACTGTTTAATAAGACGTAAACTAATTTGAATCCGCTCTTCATCCATTTTATTAAAAGCCTCATCAAACACTACTAAACGAATGGTATTTTTATTTCGATAAAGGTGTTGAAATGATGCTAGGATGGCAATATAAAAAGGTGTTTGCGTCTCTCCACCAGATTGCTCACGTAATAAGTTAGACATAAATCTTGTTCCATTTTCATTATTAATGCTTAAATCAAAATCGAGATAATTACGATAGTCCACAAACTCTTCGTTTTCACCATACTCGCCCACCACTAATCTACCAAATAAGTCCTTTAAAATCTCCGCCCTATCTTCATCACCAAAATCAAATAGAGATATCTCCGGCTGTACTCTTTCATCCATAATTACATCATAAAATTTTTTATATTGTTCACTTGGCTTTATTACAAATCGATACGTGTCATTTCGGAATTTAAATCTTCCTAACGCATGGTTCAATTGATTAAATTCTCTACGCGCCGCTTGAATAGCCTCACGCATCTTGTAAATAAAGTGAGACTGAAATTCCTCTTCAGCTTGCTGCAACGTTTCCTTGATCTCTTGTTCAAACTTTGGGATATCGAGGTTTGCAATTTTCCGGAGCGCTTCTTCGTACTGCTTATTATCTTTAGCCTGTATAATTCCTTGGAAAGTTCGCGCTTCATTATAAGACTTACGTTCACTTTCTAGAAAACCCCTTTTTTCTTCGTATTTATTTTGATTTTCTTTTTTATTATTTTCGTATTTATTTTTTATAGCACCATAAGCTTTATTTGTAGAAATAGCTTGCTCGTACCTTTGCTCAGCCTCTTGTAATAATTCGATTCTATATTCAAACTTCCAATTTTTCCACTTCTCTAAAATCTCTGTTGCGGCCTTTTCCTTTTTCCATAACTCAGCATTCACTCTTTGAAGTTCTTCCTTCACCTTCCCAATTTGTTCAAACAGTCTACCTTCTTCTCCATTAAATTGATTATATTTTCCATTCCACTCTTTCAACTTTTGGCGTAAACTTTCTAAACGTGACAAATCAAGAGTATTTAGTTCACTCTTCCATTTATTTATGTTTTTATTAAACTCCAAAATACTATCATTTAATGAAAAATTTAATATATAATTTTTATAATCCGATTGCTTATCTTCTAAAATTTCAATCCATTTCTTAAAGTCTTTAATATAGTATCCTACTATTTGCAGTTCTGTTTGAATTTCCTTTAAGTTTTCTTCTTTAATTTCTAATTGCTTTTGAATAGCATGTGCACCTATATATGGGGTTTCATATACTTTTCTAGGAATTTGGCGTGCTACAAGACGTTGATAACTCATACATGTCGCAGTAACAGCTGTTTTATACTTTCGTAATTCTTGTTCATTGTCTGCCTTTATAACCCTACCTAATAAATGATGAATTCGAGCCTGTACTATTGGGTTACCACCTACTATCTCTTCAGCTAAAGAACCCTTCTCAACTTTCCCTAAATATGTTTGTTCTTTTTCAGTATCAACAAGTCCAACACCTTCAAGACCAAGATTCCACTTTTCCTTTTCGTAGATAGACAGTGCAGTCGCAAACATATGTGGTTCTACCAAAATATCAAATCTTTGAGTATTCAAATACCCTTCTAGGGCATTTCGCCATTTATCATTTTTTATTTCTAACTCTTCACAAAGAATCCATACCTTCGATTGATCCTCTAAATGTTTTTCTAGTAATCCCTTCAACTTTTCAACAGACATGGGATAAGGACGCTTCCTTCTTTTTAAATTCTCTATATCAGAAAGTAATTCTTTCTCTTCTGTTTTCAATTCAGCAGATCTGTGTTCCAATTCTGCTGTACTCTTATAAAAACGCCCACTAATTCTTTTTAAACTCTCTCCAAGTTTATTTAATGTTTGCTCTTCCCTATTCCCTCCAGTACCATCATTATGTGACAAGAAGGCTAGACAATCTCTTCCTATTTCCAATGCATGCTTCTCGTCCTTGCTTAAAGAGAAATATTCATTACCTTGATAATTTAAAAGACTAGAAACATCCTTTTCTTCTCTTGCTAAACTATGAACATATATGTTTTTGGTACACTCTAAATCACCACATTCTTTTTTCGCTTGAGCTATTTGTTCTTGTAATTGTTTTTGTCTTTTTTGTTCAGCACTATCCTTAATCTTAATTTCATACTCAGTCTCTTTTTTTCTAGCATGCTCTTTTTGTTCCGCTGTCTTTTTTTGATCTGATTCACATTTTCTTAATTCTTTTTCTCTCTGTTCAATACTTTTTTTACACATGCTCTTTTCTTCTTGTATTAATAAATACTCTAGCCCTCTAAGAACATATTCTTGTATGGAAATATCCGCTTCCAGCTTTACACATTCCAAATAAATATTATCTATTCGCTCCAGCTCTTCCTTTCGTTCTTTTAATTCTTCTAATTCTCTTTGCAATTCTTCATGTGTTTGAAAAATATTCCTCATAACGTCGATTTTTAATTCTTTTTCGTCCAATATATTTTTATATACAAAATCTTTCATGTTATCGATTGGTTTAAACGATAATGCTCTTGCAAACGTTTTAACAAATCTTTCATGTAATCCACCAAAACGTTGTAATAAAGCCTTTTGATATTGATTTGAACTTTTTTCAATTATAGCCTCTGGAAATTGTTCTCTTATTTTTTTACAAAAGTCTGCTTGCTTTTCCACATAACGTTTCTCGTCTTTTGTACTAAAAAACGAAATCATATTAATCTCAGATTTCGGTATAATAAAATACTCTTTTACTTTTTCATCATCTTTAAATACATCAATTGAAATACCAATTACAAAACTCTCTCCTGCCTTCTCATCATAAAACTCAGCAACAATATATGTTGTAAAATACCCTTCTCTTACAAAAGGTTTTTCTTCTGTACCTATCTTCCCCCGCAAATAATTAATTAAAGTACGATTGGCCTCCTCATATGCTGCTGAATTAAATTTAATCTTCCGCTCATCGGAAATAAATAGGACTTGTAAAGCATCAATAACAGTCGATTTCCCTGCTCCTGTATGTCCAGATATCACTGTTTGTTTTCCAAATAAAATTGTTTCATCACTATAATAATGCCAATTAATTAATCGTAGTTTCTTCATCCATTTCACTGTGATCCCCACCCTCACTATAAGATTTTATTTTTTCATACAATACATTTAAATCTCCTTGTTGCAGCACATGAATGCATGAATGGAAAAGCTGAAAACGACAATCATCCGACTCTATGTCATTATCAATTGGTCTCAAAAGTTGATTTTGCTTTCCAATCTGCACAAGTTCACGTAATTTTGTTTTTGATACAAACGGTAATCGAAACGTCTCATATTTCCCCTTGATTTCTTGAAGAGTGGTAAAGGGATATTGACTAATAGATAGAGCGCTACGCTTTTCCTCATAAATAAGTCTTAATACTAACAACCAAATCGTTTCGTCTTTCTTCAATTTCAAACGATGCTCGTAATGTGGCGAAACAATAACAATACACCCATGCTTTTCATCCACAATAAAATCCCAACCAATTACCTGTAAATATTGCTTAATAATATCTTTATTCCGTACTGCCAGGTGATACTTCTCACGTTCAAATTCTTTCAATAAAAAATTATGGGAGAATAAATAATTAACAACAATCCCCATCTCTTCTCTTTCTCTTTCCGATACATTTTGCATAACTTCCCCCTAATTTTCTCGTTTTATCGTACGATTAGAAAATGTATACCCCTTTTGTGTAATAAATTCAGGTGGCTCTTCACTAAGCTTGTATCCAGTTCCCTTACTATAACCATACAAATAAACGTAAATTAAATACAAAGCGTCATCCTCATTTTGCAAATTCAATTCACTCATCTCTATCTCTTGACGCCCCTTCATTGCTTCTAACACAAATTTTTGGATTTTCTTTCGATTCATAACCTTTTCCATACGTCTTATATTTTCAGCCTTTAGCTCCTCTCGCATCTCATCACTAATTTCATTAACCTCATGCTGTTCTGGTTCATATACACCTTTTTTCTTACGTGGGGATAACAGTGACGCTTCTTGAAGTTGCCGCAACTGTACTAAACGAAACAGAGAAGAATCGAGTATATTCTCGTCCATTTGCCCTATATGTTCTAAAATATAAGATATTTTGTAATTGATACTGTCATTATAAGTACTTAAATATCTAGAACGATCTAAAACTGCTCGTAAATATTGATAATGGCGTGCATCAATTTGATTACAAATTTCATCTAAATTACTATAAATTTCTTCAACCCTATACATTTTCTTACTTAATCCATCCATTGCTTCTTCCCAGTTAGCAGAATATCCACTTTCTACAGCATCTTCGGCAGCACGTTTCATGAATTTATCATCTAAAAACCAAGTCTGTATACGCTCCAATATTTTATTTCGATATCTCGACACATGATCCGATGTCCTTAAACGATGGTAACTTTTATCAATTATATCTTTTTTATATTCTCCAAAATGATGCTCTAACACTTGTTGTATATCATCTTTAGCTGCAATTGTTTCCATATGATTTTTCATATTGTGCAGTAAAATTGTTAATTCATCATAAAGTTGCTCACTATATTTTTCAGACTCCAAAATAGCTGAAGCTGGGCGCTCCTCCGCCTCCACTCCTGTTAATAATTGATATGTCGTAAAACAATATCTTTGATATTCAATTGTTCTATTTTCACAAATTTCCTTTAGCACAGCCAAAATACGGCTAGAATACACTGGAAGCACTATAAACTCTTCAAATTGATCACGTACTTCTACATCAATCCATTTAAGTTTCTTTAAACGTCGAAGCACCTCATTTGCTCTCCCAGCACTGTCTTGCTCTTTTTCTTCTATTTCATCTTCTATATCAATACATTCTCCTAACTCTTCTTTCGTTTCTATTAATTCTTGAACCTCATCTTTCATCAAACTGTATAAAATACCAGCTCGATTGATATGGAATTGTTCATATAGTAAAAAAGCAACTTCAGCATAAAACCCCCGATTTTTCCCAGCAAACAAATTGAAATAATTTTCCGGAATGCATTCAAATAGTTTTTTCATTTCAGCCTCCTTTTTCGCTATCATCGTCTTCCATTAAGCACCATCATTTAACTCTATAATTATAATTATAAATTTCTATATTACGTTTTAATTCCCCTGCATCAAATTACATAATTTTTAAAATTTTATACAACAAAAAATACACGCTATAAGTTGTTTCTTGATCAACTTATAGCGTGTATTTCACTACTTCTTGAATATAGTTTTCTTCTTCGGCTGTGAAGAGGATCGGGAATTCGGATAGTGAGAAGTTTGAATTTTGGATTATATCCTCTATATCACTTTGAGATGTATCAAGATAGTTCGTTACCTCTTCAATTAAGTTGAAAAATTCCTTCAAAGTAACTTGAACTTCAGGATGACTCGGATCCTTCTCTTCTACCTTATACTTTTTCAACTTCCCTATCACATCCATAAAGCGCTGCTCAAACTTTTCTTTTAATTCCTTATCATTATAAAAAGCTTGAACACTCTCTTTTGAAAAATGTTCCTCTAACCATTCTTTATTTTCTTTCTCCCATATAAAAGTTTGCAGAAATGAAGAAAATAAAGCAACATCCACTCGTTCTTCCTTTTGAAACTTCTTCGTCATCTCATCCATATGCGAAAGTACCTTCGCAATTCTTTCTTGCTCCGCAAAAAGCAATTCCCTTTGAAAATGTATTTGTCTTAAAAATTCTTCCGTCTCTATATCACGCTGCAATATAATATTTTGAATTTCTCCAAGCGAAAAACCGAGATGCTTAAACGATTGAATTTGCTGCAGCACATACAGATCATCTTTCGTATATAACCGATGCCCACCCTCAGTATAATCGCTCGGCTTTAATAAATTAATCTTGTCATAATAACGAAGCGTCCGCACCGTAACATCCCCAACACTTGCAAACTCACTAATCATCCACGCCATATCATCACCTACTCCGATAACTTATCTTTCACATACTGAAGCATACGAGAAAAACTCATCTCATTCTGCCTACAATATTGAAACAAACCTACAACAGGTAACAAAAAAGGAATATTCCCTCTATAACGATTTTCATACTCGCTAATGCCATCATAAAAGTACTCATACTTTCTTTTTCGTAAAACAATATAAATCGCAATAAACAACACTGCAATCATAACCAAAAGTCGCTTTCCCCTTATCTCCACTTCTTGTTTCATCACCTATTCTCCTTCCACCGTATACTGCTCTTCTTTAAATAACGGAATTCGAATGAAATAACGATATGGTTCATCGCGTATTACTTTCCACGCAACAATGATCACTTGAACTACCTCAAAAGCAAATACAATCCAAAATAAAACATCACTAATACGTGAACTAATATTAAATAGAAGAAAAATTAACAAATGAAAGTTGAACGCCTTTCGGCAATGGTATTTGTACACTTCATTTTTATGTGCCAGTGTGATGTACATGAGTAGTGGTGAAAAGATTCCTATCGTGGCTGAGAGTAGTAGCATGATGATGGTGTTTCTTTTTTCTTTTGTGGTGGTTTTCATGGTTGGTTTGGTCCCCCCTTTTGATTTGTCTTCTTTAGGTTAGGGGGTGACGTTGGGGGAGGTGCAAGGGGAAGATTAGTTCTCTTCACAAACTTCAAGAAAAGCCTTCCAAACTAAAAAAGGCATTTCTAATCTATTAGAATATGCATTTTTTGTTAAATATTGTAGAATAATAATAAAGGTAATTATTAAGGAGGAAGACTATTGGATAAACCAAATATATCCGTATTTTTTGGCGCAGGAGCAGAAATAGGTTACGGACTACCTTCTGGAGGGAAGTTTGCACTTGAAATATTTCGCTGTCCAAATGAGGAAGACAAAGAAGTTTTCCGTCATCAGATTCAAAATATTAATAGAATGTCTCAAATTGCAACACAATGGTTACCCGATAACTACACCAATAAACGTTTAAATGTATTTGGAAAAGGTGAATTTGAAGGATTAATCGCTTCTAGTTTAGAGAATAGACGAAATAATATTTTAGCATACCTTGACAACTTTGATGAGCATGTTATTAATATCCTTCAAAATTGGCATGTAACAGAGGAAGTAGTACGTCAGAAATTTACTAACGAAACAAACGAGCACATTGGAGACCAGCTTTATAGTCAATCTGTCAGACTAAATGAAAAACTAGCTGCTCAAGTCCCTCTGTTTGACTCTGCATATTTTTCTGCATTTTTGAGGTTATTAGCCAAACACCCTCAAGAACAACATATAAAAAGAATCGTAAGAGCCTTCTTAGAATTACTAGTAGGGGCATTTGGACAAAGCCTTGTTTCACAGTTAAATGAAGAACTATTCACAGAAGCCCCTGATGAATTAAGTGTATTTGATGACTTGTCAGGAATCTTCTCTCTAAATTATCAAGGCGTAGGACAGACTGGAATGGAAATTGTAATTGAGGAACAACCTCTGGATATTGACGACAGTACTGAAGGTTTAACTATTTTCAAAGAATTAGGTCGCAGTATTTTAGAAGAAATCTACTGTCAAGCTATGGATTATCAAGCTTTGATCGATAGCCATTTCCGCTATTTATACAATCCCAAAGCTCATTGGGCAAAGTTTACACGCATTGCTATTTTTCTTCACACAGTTAGACGATATATTACCCAATCTGTTCAAGTAGATCCTCACAAAATTTCGATAGGTCCGGGTTATTATCATGATCTTCTCAATATGAAAGAACTATTCACTGTCAAAGCAATTGGAAGCACAAATTACAATAACTTCGTACAGCAGGTAATTTCAGGAACAGAACTAAGCAACACCCCTGTATATCACTTAAATGGAAGCGTTAATGAATACTACGATCCATTTAAAAACGAAATTTTAACCGATCCAATAGATATTGAAAAAGAAGGCCGCTTACTTGTTCCTTTTATGTTTACTCAAAGTGGTATTAAACCATTAACATCCGTTGGAATGTCGAGGAAATATGTGGAACTATATGATCATTTTATAGAATCAGATATAGTCTGTGTAATTGGATACGGATTTAATGGTGATGATGGTCATATTAATGGTATGTTTAGAAGCTTAGTAGAGCAAGAAAATAAAAAATTATTTATTTTTCACTACAAAAATGATAATCGTTCTCCATCTCAAATAGAAAGAGAGTATAAAGAAAAACTTCGACTCAATTCTTCTGATAATATTAAGATTTTTTTAGTGGATCAAAACAGATTAATAAACGAGAAAATATGGTTCGAATGCATTTATAACGAACTAATTATGCAATAAATATATATATAAAAATTTAATATATAAATACACAAAAAAATCACTAGACTAATAATATCCTTAGTCTAGTGATTTTTTTGATATTACCTCACTGTAATCACACAAATATCCAATTAAAATATTGTCATATATACATTGCATTTCTTTACAAATTCCTACTACCTTCTTCTAAGAACCTTTGTAAAATTCTAGAAGATGGGTAACTGGACATAGATGCTATACCATTAGCTAATTCTATCGGAAATAGTGCACCTGTATAACGATGACTAACCATTTCTGGGATTGTGGCCAGTATTCTATCAAGTCCAACTAATTCCTCTTTTCGAGGTGAATCCTTTTCATTTATATAATCCCCTGTGGGGATATTTAATACAAAGTATGAGTTTGGATCGGCTTTGACATAAATTTTTTCTCCCCAATTTGTTCTTTTACCATAAGGATTTACTAAATCAGTTTTTCTATATACTTCTTTCCGAATATACTCATGTGTTAAAACCGAATAATGCATTGTTTCTCCTCGTTCATTTGGTTTTAATTCCTTGCTTAATTTGGAGAGGTGATCGAAAAATACTCCTGATTTTTCTTGTCCAATTATATGTATTGTTCTTTTTTTCTTTTTAGCATATTCTAAAAAGCTTCTTATTTTAGGTACTAATTTTGAATATTGGCTTCTTAACGTCAAAGGACCATCTTTTATAAATAAAGTTTCTGTTACAAGTCGCTGATCTTCATACTCCCACATCAAGCGGATAATTGTAAATAGCATTAAATGTTCCATAATAAGCATATATGCAGAGCTCACACTCTCAGGTGCACTATCTTCTTCCATATCTAAATGAAATCCAATCATATCAGTTAAAAAAACTAATCCATCACAAAATTCACATCTTTTTTCATCCGAATTAGCCTCAAAGCCAATAATTTCCCTACTACAATGTGGACATTGAAAATCTGGTGAAACGGTATAATTGTTTGACCATTTTTCATATACCAACCACTTTAGTGTTTCATAAAAAACACCATTTTGATCAATTTTCATTGAATCTCTAACGATATGTCTCACAGTATCATAATTAGAACCTTTTGTATTTTTTATATTTCTTAATGGGAATACTGTTGCATGCTGTACCGCGCTCTTCTTCATAATATCTTGCAACAGTAGAGGATGGGGCTGATCTTTATCAATCTCATCAAGCTTTAATCGATCAATGGACATTAAGGCCGTTTTGACAAATGAAACTTCCTTACAAGGTTTCGTGTCTGATGCAACTGTAACATAAGAGCCATCAACAGCCCAAAAGTGTTTTAATTTTTGCACTCCCTCTAATTCAGCTTTTTCCCATCCACACTTTTCACTATCAGTAATATCATAAACCATAGATTCAAATTCTTTTACAAGAGATTTGACCCATTCACTTTCAATTACATTTATATGTCCTAGTTTTGATGCTGATTCAAAAGGCAAATTTGAACCACTTGCATAAGCCATTATTTACCACCTGCACTAACTTCAAATTTATTTGTTTGGACAGGCACAACAAATCTATGTGACATAGTAAGTATTCTCATATACCCCGGAGTTTTTGCTTTTTGAATATCAGCTTCTATCCCATTGAATGCTACCTGTACTTTTGATAAGGATTTTGTTTCATCAGAAGAAGATAAATGTCCTACAAAAAAATTTTCGGTCTGAGCTAATAACTCTTTACTTATAGTAGATGGAGATTGAGTAGAATACACCATACCAATGTGAAACTTCGCTCCCTCTTTTGCAAACCGAGAATAAATGTCTGTATGATCATTTGTATTAGGTGGAAACAAGTTATGCGCTTCTTCAAAATATAATTGAACATAATGTTTGGATAATGAATTTCCTACAAACTTTTTCTCTTGATGATTAAATACTGCTTGAGATACTAAATCTGAAAAATATCGTCTAATTTTATCTGTTGCATTTCCTAAATCCAAAATAACCGTTTTTCCCAAATCAACTAAATCCAAAATTTCTTTGGTAAAATCACCCGCATCCTTAGAATGATATTGTAAATACCCTCTTAAAATCATAGGACCACTGCCTGATTTTGGAGTGAAAAAGTTCAGTAGGGCTATATCATCTGCGTCTAATAAATCTTTACCAGTAGCAGATTTTAAATCCGACGCACCGTTTTCATTTATAAATGCAGCTAATTTTTCAATTTCTGCAACTAATTCTTCTAAAGACATCGGTTTGGCTTTTAACTCTTCTTTGTCTTTAACCTTGTATATCTTTTTACGAACTGCCTCTGAGAAACCAGGATTAAAGTCACCTACATTCCTTGCTCTAAGCTTCATATTTTTGAGCTTCTCTTCCTTACATTCATACCCTGCTTTTTTCAATATCGCCCAATAGAATTGAATTTTACGGATCATTCTAACTTTTTCACTCTCTTCAGAAACCTTCACCTCTTCAATTGAGGGCAAAACTACACTACTAAAACTTTTTACATAGTTAGCTTGCTGTTTATCTTGCTCTAACAGAGTTGATATTACATTTTTACATGCATATGGTTGTTCATAAAAATTCAGGCGTAAATCCTTAGATTCCGTACCAGTTCTTTTAGTTAAAGCATAAACTACACATTGATCCTTATAAGCTGTCCTTAAAGACGTATTTCCATCTTGTGGATTATCATTTGCATATTCACCATTTATATCAAAAATTATTTGTCCAATATTTTTTTCACTTTCAGAAGATTGAATGATAGATTGTGCAATCAATTTTACTACATTTGATTTACCTAACCTTGTTTTCCCAAACATCGCAGTTCGAGTACCTTTAAAATCTTCAACAGAAATATTTACTTCTGTTGGCTTTTTCTTTCTTGTCAATTGGCATTCAGTTGTACGTAAATATCCTAGATTATATCTCTGGTTCTTTTTCAATAAGCCATTCACAATCAAATTAAGAATCTCTTCATCCGGAGCATATACCTTATATCGATGGGCACTTACAACGTTGTTGACATCCCCAGAAAAAGCAACTTGAGAGTAATCCGTAGGATTTTGATAATACATTCCTAAGACATCACAATCTAATGCACCCCATTGTAATTCACTTTGTGTCCATATATCTAGCTCTGGCATAGATTTTTTATGCAGTTCAAAATAAGTTTGTTGTACATGATTGCTTAATGGTGTTGGTGATACCCCACTTACTCTTAATAAAGTAAAGTGCAGTGGGATCCCTCTATAATCATTAGGAACCAAAATTAAATAAGAGCCCCTTGGAATCCCCCCAACTGCAATTTTATAAGGATCCGAAGTAATGATTTTTGCAGTATCATAATTTAATTCCAATACGTAGCCAACAAAATTCATCTGATCAATAATTCGAGCCTCTTCTAGACTATTCTGCTTTTCCAAGAAATTAGAAAGAACTTTCAAAGGACTTTCACTAAGTGCCGTACTCTTTACCAAATGTTCCAACTGATTAGCTCCCAAATTCATCATTACGTCCCCCTTCAATCCATGTTTACCTTAATCACCAACTCTTCGTATTTATCTCTATGAAGAGCCGATGCTGAAATCGAGCTAAACCTCGATACAACTTGCAAATCAAACCCCTCTGATTCATATAATTCTCTAATAGATTGGTGCGAGGCATTTGTCATCAGAATTTTAACGCCCCTATTTTTCGCTCTAATTAAACTCTTAGATAATCGTACTTGATCGTCCCAGGAGAATAACACCTCATTATATTTCACAAAACCATTCTGGTTATGCCTAACAGTATACGGTGGATCTACAAAAACAAAATCATTATATTGAGCTTGATCAATTATTTTTTCAAAATCTTGATTCAATATTTTTGCCTTCTTCAATAGTTTGGCTAATTCTCCAAAATCATCTGTTTCTAATAAAACGCTCGTTTTACTCCCAACTGGTACATTAAATTGTCCTTGTTTATTAACCCTATAAATTCCATTAAAACAAGTTCTATTTAAATAAATCATTCTTGCAGCTTTTTCCTTTAAAGAAGTAAAACTAGTAGATCTAATATCGTAATAATATTCTTTACTATGCAATTTATCATGTTGAATTAATAAATCGTATACTTTCTTCCAGCAAAATTTAATGCCTTTATATGCATCAATAAGTTCTTTATTCCTATCATTTAGCACTGCATCATTAGGACAGAGTGTAAAATATACTACCCCACTCCCTAAAAATGGTTCGAAATATCTATTATAGTTTTCTGGTAATAGATGTGGATACTGCTGGACAAACCACCGCTTACCTCCTGCCCATTTTAAGAATGGTATTATTTTCTTATTCATATTTCCCAAATCCAATCCGTTACCTTAATAATATCATCTGTAAATATCTAATATTAGATATGACAATTTAATTCATTGGCTTAAGCGCAACCACATTTCCTTTTTCTTAAGTCTATTAAATATAAACTCCATTCCTGATGAATTTCCTATATATTCTAATTTATCTCAATTCTGAGTTTTTCTCAAATAAAATCTAAAATAGTTTTATAAAACAACAGCTCATAATCTATGATTTTTAATTCTATTTCAAATTGATACATTTATGAACTTCTTTTAAAAGATTCCGAACTACAAAATAGTCACATTTTATCAAGTTAAAAAGCCCAAAATCAATTTAAACAACACCGATCCCCTACTAACAACCAACTCCAAAGGCACTTCCTTAACTAGTCCATCTCTCCCCACCATAACAACCTCATTCTCATAATCAACCCAAATCTGAACGTCCTGCACATAATAACTCTTAATAGTAGAAGCCTCATCTAAGTTGTTATGATCCAGTTCAACCTTAACTTGCTTCGTAAAACGACGCAGCGTTTTCCAAAGAGTGCGTTCTTCTTTTGATTTCATGAAGAGTTCTGGGAGTTCTTGTACTTCTTTTAATAACGACATAGTTGTTATGGTGTATGTTTGAATGCCGTATCCTACTGGGCGGATGAGGTGGTCTAGTTTTTTCCATGGCTCTAGTTCAAAATGTACATATTCATCGTTTTGTTGCATTTGAATGTGTTTGATTTTGGCGACGTATTGAATTCCGCCTTTTTCACCATGCCATTTTTTCGGTGCGTATAATGCTATGTACTTTGCTTCTTGCCATCCTGGTTTTAACTGTGTGACTGATAACTGGTATAAGCCTTCTTTTCTATATGTTTCATAGTCGGCTTCAGTTTTCACGCTGCCTACTAATACTTTTTCATCTAGTGAAGAGTGCCATTCTTCTTTTGTTCCTCTCGGAAGGATGCCTTCTCTTATAATTTCTTCTGGGCTTTTTTCAATGAGATGGTCTAGAAATTGTTCGACTAGTCTTGTTGCGTTTGGTAAGAACGGGAATCCACCGATATTTACTTTTTCGATACTTTTATAAAATGGATGGTTCTCGTATGCTTCCTCTTGGTTCCACGGGAATAGTACGTACGCTCCGTAAGCTGTTCGCTCAAAAGGCCCCTCTTGTTCTACTACTAGTGCGTCTCTGTAACGATGCATTGTGTTAATATCTTCTTCCATTGGACCAGGAGTGCCATACTTCCTTTTGTAATGAGCTTTTTCAGCAAAATCAATTCGGTATTTCGCATCAAAAATGTATTGATATTGATAGTTCTTTCCCTTTTTCTCAATAGCGAGCATCATATCTGGTTTTTGTGTAACTGTTGGTAGTCTACCGTTTCTTTTCTGGAAATACAGTTCTATTACTTCATCAGTGACTGGATGCTTGAACGTTCTTTTTGCAGTTTTACTTTCATCAAGCGTTACGTATAAACCATCTTGTTTAACTTGAATAACATCTTGATGGAGCGGTATATATTTCTTTGATAGAATTTGTCCGAGTTTTAAATATGTCCAGTATTCATATAATCTAGCAACATCTTTTACCGACATTTTAAAAATTTGTCCTCGTAATGTTAAGCCTCGTGATAGCATTAAGAAAATTTGATACGCATCTCTATAGCCAGCCGCCATTTGGATTACGAGTGAAAAGACTGAGCGATCTAATTTTCCTATTCCTCGCCAAAATGGATCGTTCAATTCATTTTTCATTCGATACTTCATATTTCTTACACGTTCTAACAAATCTTCATCAGTTACACCACGTGTATATCTAGACTTTGGCTCTAGCGCCTTAAGTAAATCTTCTATTTTATGTACGACTCTTTGAATCATCCATTTAACAAATCTATTTTCTAACGTATCATAAGACGCTTCCTTATAAGCTCTAATACCTTTAGTTGGTATACTATTTTCTCCTTGCAGCAAGTGTGGCCGCTTTCGTAAATAATTCATTCCGACAGAATCCAATTTACGAATTTTTTCTCCTCGTACTAGTTGATGTCTAGTCATAAGCGTATGATGCGGTTGTCTTTTAATATGAGAGATTGACTTCATAAAACGCTCAAAGGAATCATTTAAAATACGATAGAACTCACTCTTCGATGGATTTGTAGCATAAATTGCAGATGCTCCTAAGTAAGTTCTCTTTAATAAATGAAACGCTAAATTATAAATTTCATCATTTACTTCATCTAATAAAGCTCTATAATCATCCTTATAATCAAGTTTTGCCGGGAAAACTTCAAATGTAACGGTTAATAAAGTATCTTTATCATCTTTAATTTCAAACCTTGTATTTCCTACTTCATTTGGAAACGAAAGATTCCCCATTAACACATGAAGTGATCCCATTTGAATGGAACTAACTTGTTTTCGAAAACCCGGATGTTCATGATAAAAAGAGAGTTGCTTGTTATTTTTCGGAACAACAACAAGCTGATAACTTCTATTCTCAAAAAAGATTGGCGGGTGTTCATTCCTTTCGTCTAGCCTCTGCAATCTCGCATCAAATACAGAGACGGATTCCGCCTTCCCATTTACATGAAAATACATCATTTCATCTGCGTTCATAGCGTGATATTCTTTTAAACTCTCATATTTTTCATGATAAGGATTTCCTTTAATCGTCAATGATAGCTCCTCTGTTTCAATCTTAACTAATTCTATCTCATCATTAGATCCAGAAAGAGGTGAAACCATCATACTCGAACCTCCTTAACATATGAGACAGCTTGTTAGCAGAACGAGGATACTTAGCATATGAAGCGTCACTATTGCTACTATCATATTCTTCATTTGCACATAATACATACAACTGCTTTAATACCTCTTCTGTTCTTCCATCACTCCCTGCAAGACGCGGTAAAATCTTTTGATATATTTGATAATCCAGCGATTCATCAAACGTTAATAACTTTCCTTGCTCGTTGTATGCCATATAGAAACAAATTTCATCTCGTATACGATATCCAACTTGAGCTCCAACTGATTCAAGTATTTTATTTATTTCTATTAAAATAGTTGAGATATTTCTCACAAGATCTTCGTTGTCTTTAAAACATTCTTTTAGATGAAGATACTCGGTTTCTAAAGAGCGATTCGAAGCAATTTCAGCTTCCTTCTCCTCTACATCCATTAAGAAATTAAAATAATCTAAGTTAACGGTATTAAACTCAATTGTATTCGCACGATCTAATACTCTCTTACTTAACGGATGTGTCGTTTCATCCATATTTACCGTTCCGATAATATATACATTTGATGGAATCGTAATATGCTTATTCGCAATTGACTCAGGAAGAACAGGTGACGTAACAATTTTTCCATCTTTCCATTTACGACTTTCAATTACACTTAAAAAGTCACTAAAGTAGTATTCCACTCGAGCTAAATTCATCTCGTCTAACACTACAAAATACGGCCTATTTGGATTTGCATCTGCGTTTTCAAGAACTTTAATTAACGGTCTTTCTTGAAACTCCCCTTGAAGATTCACATAACCGAGTAAATCAGAGCTATCACTCCAATCAGGTCGAACCGGGATAAGTGTAAATTGTCCATTCTCTTCCGTTGCTCCTAAACTTTCCGCAAACCACTGAACAATTTTCGTTTTCCCTGTACCTGAAATACCTGATAAAATCACAAATGGCTTCGTCTTTAACGAAAGGAAGAAATTAACAAGATCATTTTTCTCATAAAAGAAACCTTTACTTTGAATATAAGAAGACACATGGTCGATAATTGATTGCTGATCTAAATACACTTCTTTCCTCTCATAAATCATTTCATACTTCGTTCCTTCCTTTTTGTAGGCTATGAATCCCTCATAATAGCGAAGCATTTCTTCCAAGTCTTCCACTAATTCTGCTTCGCTTGGCATTTTATTAACATCGTATGCAATATAAGCCGCGGTTGAATTCGAATATCCCTTTGCTTTCGTACTCGTGCCAAGAAAGATCTCATCATCTTTTTTCACTTTTTGAGACATATGTATTTGTTCACGGATCTCTTCTTTAATTTTTTGCATCTCTTCTTTAGTTGTTTCTGTCACACCTTGCGCCAGCGTTAAATATAATCGCTCCATATCTTCACTAAACAAATAAACGATATAATAACCTCTCTGCGTAGATGTCGTAATATCTTTATTCATAATCGCAAGCCATGGAACAGCAGCCCAATTCCCTTGTCCAACTGACCCTGTAACAACATACTGACTATGATCAATAAATGGTAATCTCGTTATTTCCGTTGTCATTTCATTCCTAACAAACGATCCCATTTTATGCCCCGCAAATCTTTCTGTTCTTGCCTGTAAATACTCATTCAGAACCGTTAAAAACTTTTCACGCAAATTACTGTCCATACTACCGCCCTTTTCTCCATCGTCTTTTGCATATTGTTCAACAGGAATCCATTCACCATTAATTAGCCCTACTTGTTCAAGCCAATCTAGTAAGTTACCCGTACGCCTCTTCGCTACCGATTCAACCATTAGATTATCACCTAAAGAATTTCGAACAATCGTCATTCCAAAACCTACTAAAGCTTCTTTCTTTTCATCCTTTGAATACTTCTCTAACAATCCAAGAACAAATAAAGCATGACGGAAATATTCCTGCCTTAAAACTAGCTGTGCTATATAAGCATTCTTATCTTCCGATTGAACATATTCATTTAATAAAAGCTGATTCATTTCATGAGATTCATTCAAAAAGCCCAATAATCTTAAATCTTGACGCGCGCGAGACTTCCTACTATATAAATTTTCATCCATTTGTTCACTTAACGTACTTGGATTATATGTACCATTTATGATCTCTTCTAAAAAGAGTATGACTTTATCATATTTTTCACTTGGTAGGTTATCGGTTTGGAATTCTTTAAATGCAATAGCTCCTGATTCTATTACATTCACAAATGGCAGCTGTGAAAAGAAGGCTAACAAGAAAGCATTACATTCACCTGCTTGTCCGAAATCTTTACTCTTTACCGTACGCATAGCGATAATCTTTCCCCAAGCATTCTTAAGAAGCTCAAAACTCACGTTAAAATCAGATGGTTCTTCTTCTTTTGCATATTGTCCACTTGAAGTTTTAGTTTGAACATCTAATCCTTTATCATCCTTGTTTATAATCCAATAAGTTTTATCACCTTTTATATCTTCAACCTGCTTCGTTGTTTTAGCCAATTCAATTATAAGTTGCTCTAACATTTTCATCCCACCGTTACAATTAATTACAATTACTACTATTTTACCAAACTATGTATAAAAGAAAAATCATACAATTTAATGTATGATTTTCTACTCTACTATTTAAAATACTTCTGATAATCCTCTTCATTTTTAAATTCAATCGGCCCAACATCCATTCGAAACTTCCCGTTCTCGTACAAAAGTGGTGAGGCCTCTGAATGGTCTTTTGAGTAACTTTCTACATGTGAAATTTTCATCTCATTTGAATTGGTGAAATCAATATGAGCAATGCACACCCAATAAGCGTGGTCATTTATTTCTAATAATGGTGCTGTTACAACGCTTCCCATATGATTATCGACAACAGCTTTAGCCTTCATAGAATAGAAACTACCTATTCCATTTCCGACAGCACTATATGCAGCAAATAAAACATATTTTAAAGCTTCTGGTCGGTAAATACGAATTGTTTCTTTTCCTGGTTCTTGCGAATCACCGTCCAATACAATATACGGCGACACTTTAGACGAACCTAGATTTTTATAATAAACTTTTCCTATCTCTCCATTCGTTGTTACGTAAAAACAATATAAGTCTAAATCTTTATTTGTTTCCCACTCTAAAGTAGCTGTTACCATTTTAGATTTTTGTATATTGATAGATTGTTTTTTCTTCAATTCAACCTTCACTGCGTTAATAGTTTTTTGTACTAGAGGCTTAGTAGGAACTATTTTCTTCTCTACAGGAGGAGTAAATTGTTTTTCATCTTCTGCGATTTCTATTCCAAAATTTGTACACAATGCAGCTAACCCTCCAAAATAGCCAGCTCCAATAGGATTGAACTTCCATCCTCCTCCATGTCGATATAGCTCTCCAACAATAATGGCACTTTCATCTGTAAATGGATATGTAATAGGAAAATGAATAATTTCTAAACCTGATTGTGCGTTACTTATTTTCAATTGAATATGGGAAACATCTCGTAACGCCTGTTTCTTCTCTTCCGCATTATGAATTGTAATCGAAAAGACAATCTTTTGTACCTCATCTTTTATATGAGTAAAATCTATCGAAAATCTTTGTTTACTTCCATTTGTTTCATTTTGATTCAATTGAACAGATCGACAACTAGAATAAGGTTGTCCATAGAAAACGAAATCTTCTTCTTTAGTAATTTTCCTATTAAACCCTACTAAAAAAGCTGATGCATCTACATCCATATTCATCGGGGCATTCCAAGTTAAATCTACCAGTAAACCTCTAATCTCCGGATGATTATTAGTAACGTCTATCTTTTGTCCCCTTACTAAAGTATGTATCATCATAATTCCCCCGTCCTACACCTTTAATGTTTTAACATTCAGTTCAATTATACTCCTCTTTAGATTTTCAAGGATACCCTCAAGATATTTCGTTCCTTAATACTTGTCCAAAGGACGGTTTATCATAACTTCCAGCATGAATGTATAAATGCTCAGATGATCTTGTCATGCCTACATATAATAGCTTACGTAGTTTAATATCATTTTGTTCGATCTGCATTCTCTCAAACTTGTCTACATCAACTAAAAATACAATTGGTGCCTCAAGACCTTTTGATGAATGATATGTCGTTATAATTAAATGTCCTTCAGTAATATTTTTTGTAACTTTTACTTTTTGACGTATTTCATGATTTAGTTTTTCCTGTATACTCTCACAATCTTTTCGCTCTCTACATAAAATCAATATATCTTCTGGCTTATAGCCCTCGCGCTTAATAAGCTCGTAAACTTTATTACTAATATCTTCATATGATCCTTCAATAAAACTAACTCCATCTTTCATTTCGTTCTCAAAAGATAGTTCACTCATTGGACAATAAAATTTATTTACTTCCTCTTCCAATTTCTTTTCTTGTTTCAAGAAATTAAGGGCTAAATCTATATGTTGACTACCGGCACGATAAGATTTCTTTAATAAAGAACTTCTCCCGCGCATATCAATACCTAAGCTCTTCCAACTATGATCTGAGTTATTATAAATGCTCTGTAGTCTATCTCCTGCTAAAAATAAATTTATCCCAGTAACAGTTTCCTTTTGATTATTAACATAAGTATGTTCTTTACAAGACTTCACACATAATCGAATCCAATCATCTAGAAAGTCTTGGTATTCGTCCACTAAAACAGCATCATATGATGATTGCGCTCGCTGTATAGCTACTTCCGGCAATTCTTCATTCCACCACTTCACTGTATTTTTTTGGGGTACACATATACTTGCTGTATCTAGCGCAAATTTATGAAAAGTGCTAACGTCTATATTCTCCAAGCGCACATTCATAAAGGCAAGATCAGCTGCTAAGGAATTCAATTTGTTTTCAATTTTTGTTTTTAACGACCTATTATACGTTAATATTTTTATTTTCCATTCTGGATGTTCACGTACTAGATGAATTGCACGAGCTAGCAATAAAACTGTTTTTCCACTACCTGGAACTCCAGTTACCATATAGTGTCCGTACGGTACACGCTTCGCGAAACGCTCTTGCTCTGCATCTAGTGCTGTAATTAATTCTTTTGTACTGATTTGATTATCGCTACAACTAACCTTAATTTCTGGAAATAATAGTGTTCGTATTGCAATAATTTCATCTTCTTCTACAAAACTAAATTCATTTTTAAATAATTGATTTATATTTACTGCACTTAACATGTCAGATGAAATACACTGCGCTGGTGGCTGATTAAATACTTGATCTAATCCACTCTCTTCAATCTTATTAGAATGAAGATACGGAAATATAACGTTAGTATGTAATTTAAACTTTAATTCATTCCGTTCATTTTTTAAAACATCTTGCAAACTAAATAATCTCTGTGCTGCAGTATGATATAAGTTAGCTTTACAAAACGGATTATCTACCAGTTTCCCATCTGCTAAATTTATTTTTCTTCTATCCGCTCTACTAATGTAAGAAAGTTCCCAATCCTTCACTTCAAAGATTGTTACACCTCTTTGTGAATCAATTAAAATAAAATCTGGTTCTAAATGTCTAATTCTTGGCTGAATATATAAATACGCTTCTCTTTGCACATCTTTATATAAAGACCGAACCTTTTCAAGTACTTTTCTCTCACCTGGAGTTAAGCTCGGCAAATCATTCGGTATAATATGTAAACTCACAAGAATCCCCTCTTTTTTAATATTATGTGCGTTTTACATTTATATAAATTAAATATAAATATATATAAATAAATAATTTATAATAATAAAAAATGATCAAAAGTTCTCTTTTATTATTACACGCCATTCTAATTTTAAATTATATACTAAAATATAAGTTTTCTGGATTATTTTTCTATATCCAAAACAAAAAGACACTTTTCATAGTGCCTTTTCCATAAGTCTATACCTAACCTTTTGTATCACTAATTTCTCTTTTCTCGTTTGCCCTGACTAATTAACTTAATAAGTTTCTCTCGATTAATTAATACAACTCGATTCACTTTAGCGAGTTTGTATGCTGCAGCTGTAAATTCACTATTTGTAACAACCCATGTTTCATCAGCTTTATAAAATTCTTTTGCACCAACAATCTCCTGAACAGATTTAATTCCAACGTTATTCTTATAGCGTTTTGCCTGTACAATAATTCTTCTATCATTTTTTCTCAAAATTAAATCTGCACCAAAATCGTTAGATGCTCTAGTAACCTCTGTTTTATAACCCAAAGCCTGAAATAGACGTCCTAAATATTTTTCAAACTGGTGTCCGCTCATTTTATCGATATCATAAATTCCTGATTGCCGAAGTTCTCTTAGCTTTTTTACATTCACATACATATATAATAATATAATTGCTGCCGATACCATTATTATCGGTACTAAAAATTCCGGTTTCCACAACACCCCGAAAAACGTCATAACTAGTAAAGATCCCAATATCGATTCATCTTGCTTTTTCTTTCGCTTAGCCATCTTAACTCCTTTTCACTCATAAACCATAATAATTACTTTAATAACCTATATAAAATATCCCACCTAAAATAACTAATGCTATAGCACCTTTAATGATAGGTAGCATATCATCTGGTATATAAGATCTAATAATTACTAGCAAGGTACATACAACAAATACGACACCAAGGAGTATCCACCCGTCCCAAAGTACTTCTTTTAGTGATTTTGGTAACTCTATATTATTAACATCCATTTTATTTCCCTTTCTATCTTAACTTATAAAATTATAATAACGTATTATTTTTATAAAGGGAAATTTTTATATAAATGTATATACTAAGAGTGATATCGATATTTTATAAGTACAAAGCACTAAAATTACTTATCTCCTCTATCTCCACCAACCATCCCCCCATACCACCCACTACTCTCCTCCAAAAACCCCCTCGTCTCCCCACTCCCCTTATAAAAACTCTCCCAACCCCGCTCCCTCAAAATCCCCTTCCAACTATCACTCTCAACCATCTTCTTAATAATGCTATCCCAATAAGCAACCTCTTCCTCCGTCATATCTTTTGGGCCCATAATTCCTTTCCAGTGCTGGAAGATGACGTCGATTCCTTGTTCTTTCCATGTTGGGATTTCTGGTAGTCGGTCTAGACGTTTTGGTGCGGATACGGCTAGTATTTTTATTTTGCTGGCTTTGTATTGTTTTTCGGCTTCGGATAGGGTCATGGTTGCGGCGTTTATTTGTTTGTTCGTTAGGGCGTTTATGATTTTTTCTTTGTTTTCGTAGACGAAGAATTGTAGTTCGGCAGGGTTTATGCCGAAGGCTTTGCTTACTTGTACGAAGGATAGGTGATCGTCGTTTCCTAGGCCGGGGGCAACGCCGATTTTGAAGTTTTCCTTGTCTTGTTTGAGTTGTTCCATTAGTTGATTTGCGTTTTCTATGTTTGATTCGTTTGATACGACAACAACTTCCCAGTCTGATGCTAGTAGCGCGAGCGGTGTGAAGTCTTTATATGTTAGTTTACTGTGGCCTAGTAGGTTGTTCGTTATGAGTAAGCTTGAGTTAATCGCCAGCACGTGACCGCCTTTTTGTTTCGTATATTTCCATCCGACGTCACCACTGCCACCTACTTTGTTTGTGACTGTGATTGGTTTTGTGAAGATTTTTTCTTCTGCGAGCGTTTTTTGCATCGCCCGCGCTGTTAAGTCCCAGCCTGCCCCTTGAACGTTCGGCGCAACGATTTCTAATTTGTCGATGTTCACTTTATTCGTATGGGATTTCCCCGAGGAACAACCCGCTATTACTCCTGTCATGATCCATATACATAGTAATAATCGTTTTTTCATAGCCCTCGTCCTATTCGATATTTTCGTTCTGGTCGTCCAATTATTCCGTATGTGTATTCTACTGTGCACTCGTTTGTCGCTACTAAGTATTCTAAATATCTTCTTGCTGTTGTTCTGGAGGCCCCCATTTGTTCTCCCATTTCTTCTATTGTAATGCCCTCTTCGAATCCTTTTATAATGCCTTTCACTTTTTGCAGTGTTAACGGATCAACGCCTGTCGGTAAGTTTTTTATATCTTGTGTTTGCGACATACCGAAGAAGTTATCGATTAGTGCTTGATTCACTTCATTGTTACTATGTAGTAATTGCTTCTTTCTTTTATAGTCTTCAATTGTGCGAACAAATTTTTCTAACGTGACCGGTTTTATAAGGTAGTTACTTACGCCGTTTCGAATTGCTTTTTCTAGCATATGGTTTTCATTCGCCGCCGTAACCATAATGACGTCAACATTTGGAAAGTCAGCATGGATTTTCGGCAATAAGTCTGTTCCGATTCCGTCTGGTAAATAGTTATCTAATAGAAGCAAGTCGATTTCTTCCTTTTTTAGTAGTTCCATCGTCTCTTTTGCGTTCAATGCTTTTCCGATTACTTTTATGTCCTTTATTTTTGATAAAAACTCTTCCTGAATTTGCGCGACGCGGAAATCATCTTCTGCAATTGCAACCTTCAACATATGCCCATCCATCCCCCTGTTTGTTATGTACTTTCTTTCAATGTTTTCGGAAGGTAAATTGTAAAAATAGCTCCTCCGTTTTTCTCGTTTTGAATTTCAATCGTTCCTTCTAGTACATCTACCATTTCTTTCACATTTGCTAGTCCGTAACCACGATTGTTTCCTTTCGTTGAAAATCCTTTTTGAAAAATGGTCGTTATTTTTTCTGCCGGTACTCCTATCCCGCTATCTATCACTTCAAATACAATATCGTGTCCAATATCCGTAACGAAGAAGGAAACACTCTTTTCCTCTCGTTCACTCACCGCATCAAACGCATTGTCGATTATGTTTCCAAGTATCGTAATAAGGTGGGAAACTTTTATATGATCTGGTAACGGATGAAGCGCACTATCTCCTTCAATATGAAAATCAATTTTCTTCTCAGACGCTGTTCCGATTTTTCCTAATAAAATAGCTTGTACTTTCGCATCGTGAATTTGATGGAATAAAATATGGTTTTGGCTTTGATGGATATTAGATTCTTGTTGGATAAATTCAATCGCTTCTCTGTAGTGCCCTAACTGAAGTAATCCTGATAAGACGAAAAGCTTATTTGTAAATTCATGTGTTTGAGCACGTAAGTCCTCAGAATACTTTCTTACCTCAGATATTGTGTTCACTAAGTTTTGCAGTTCTGTTTTATCTCTAAAACTACATACAACGCCTACTGTATTATTATTTTCGAGTATTGGTGTCATGTTTAAAATAAACACTTTATCTTGAAATGCGATTTCTTGATCGTTTTCTAGTACTCTCTCCATATGAAATTCCGGTAAAACTTTTGAAATGTGCTGCTGCATATAATCACCATTTACATGTAGCATTTCTTCTGCTGATGTGTTCATCATCGTAATAAAACCGTTTTGATCAATGGCGATAATCCCTTCTTTTATAGATAGTAGTATTGCGCTTCGTTCCCGGTATAACGCCGCGATTTCATTCGGCTCTAAACCGAGTGTGTCTTTACGAATGCTACGTGCTAAAAGAATGCCCCCAACAATTCCAGCTACTAATACAGCTAAGGAAAAGAGTATAATTTCTTTCGTTCTGCTCAATATGTTAGATTCAATACCTTTTATTAAAAACTCTACTGTCACAACGCCTACGACTTGATCGTAGTCTCCGTTATGAACAATAATGGGTGCTTTCGCCATTAAAGCTGGACCACTTTCACCATTTCCTTCGAGCGTATAATAGCCACCAAAAGTGAGTGCTTCATAGTTATATGGATTGTTACTCTTTGTTCCAATCAACTCAGAATTAGAATGGGAATACATAACCCCAGAGCGATCTTCTATAATGACAGTATCGGCACCAGCTTGCTCACGAACTTGTTCCGCAATGGATTGAATCGTACTTTTATGCTCGTTATTTTGAAAAGCATCTTTTATAGCAGGCATAAAAGAAAGCGACTTCGCTGTTTGCAGTGCTAGCTGCTCCACTTGGCGCTTCGTATCAACGGACTGAATGTAAACAAATATTCCGGCTAATAGGAGAACGACAAATAAAATTAACGCGATAATTAAGCTTACTATTTTCGTTTGTAATGACACTTTGCGTGATTTTTTCATACCCCATACCCTTTGATAAAATATTCAAAACTATCAATCTCCTTTTTCTATTATTATGACAAAACGAATAATGAAGCAACTATTAAAATTATCCGTGTACATAAAGTACAAAAAGAATAAAATTGTCATAATATTGAGATTTCATTCTATAGACAGTACAATTCAACTACAATGAACACGCTTTCATATATACCTTTTATTTCTAAGCAAGAGGAGGAATTAGTATGGCTCAAGCAAAATCAAACCGAGTCGCCGGCAATATTTTCAAAGGTTCTGTCGGCAATTTAATTGAATGGTACGACTGGTACGTTTACTCTGCTTTCGCTGTTTACTTCTCAGCAGAGTTCTTTCCTAAAGGAGATCCAACGAGTCAGTTACTGAACACAGCGGCTATTTTCGCAGTTGGATTTTTAATGCGCCCTATCGGAAGTTTATTAATGGGCCGCTATGCGGATCGGCACGGACGCCGAGCAGCATTAACGCTTTCGATTACGGTTATGGCCGGTGGTTCTTTCATTATCGCCTGTACACCTAGTTACGAAAGTATCGGTATTATGGCACCAATTATTTTAGTTCTTGCCCGTTTGCTGCAAGGATTATCACTTGGCGGAGAGTACGGAACTTCCGCAACGTATTTATCTGAAATGGCTAGTAGTGGTCGCCGCGGTTTTTATTCAAGCTTCCAATATGTAACGCTCGTTGCTGGACAGATGGTTGCGTTAGGCGTTCAAATTGTTCTTCAGCAATTACTAAGCGAACCAGATATGAAAGCTTGGGGATGGCGCATTCCATTCATTATTGGAGCGATGGGCGCAGTAGCTGTATTATGGCTTCGCCGCACGATGGACGAGTCGGAGCAATTCTCAAACATAAAATCACAAAAACGCGAAAGCGCAGGAACTGTTCGTGCTCTTATGAAACACCCGAAAGCAGTATTAACAGTAGTCGGCCTAACACTCGGAGGCACTGTTGCATTCTATACGTACACAACATATTTACAAAAATTCATGGTAAACACAGTCGGTCTTCCGAAAGAAGTTGTAAGCTGGATTAACTTTGTCGCACTACTTATATTCGTCGTACTTCAACCGATTGCAGGGCTACTATCCGATAAAATCGGACGCCGTCCACTATTAATGGCATTCGGTATTCTCGGAACGTTACTAACAGCACCGATCTTCTTCTTTATGGAAAAAACGACAGAACCAATCGTAGCATTTTTACTTATGATGGTCGGCCTTATTATCGTTACTGGTTACACATCGATTAACGCAATTGTAAAAGCAGAGCTCTTCCCAACTGAAATTCGCGCACTTGGCGTAGGTTTACCATATGCACTAACCGTTGCAATATTCGGCGGAACAGCCGAGTTTATCGCATTATGGCTAAAGAGTATCGGAATGGAATCACTATTCTACTTCTACGTAGCCGGATGTATCGCGATCAGCTTTATTACGTATTGGCGTATGGATGAGTCATCGAAGACTTCGCAGATTGAGGCGGAGCTTGATGGTGGGGATAGTTTGAAGAATGGTACTAGTTCAAAATAAAAAAGTAAGGACGGTCACCTTGGAGAAGGTGGCCTTTTTATATACTCTCTCAACCAATCCCACACCCCCAAAAAATATATCAACGATTATCCAATTATATCGACCGCAACTCCGAATATATCGACGATTCGACACAACATATCGACTTACCGACAAATTTCGCAAAAAACAGCGCCAAAACCACCAACCAATCCCACACCAGCACCCACGCCCCTACAAAAGAAAAAAACACCAGGTCCCCCCAGTGCTTTTCCCCCACTCTAAAACAAATGACAAGCCACCTCATGCCCCTTCGCAATCTCGACCATCTTCGGTACTTCCTGCGCGCATTTTTCAGTGGCGAATTTGCAGCGTGTTCTGAATTTGCAGCCGGATGGTGAGTTGAGTGGGCTTGGTACTTCTCCCTCTAGAATGATCCGATTTTTCCCTGTTTTTGTTGGATCTGGTTCTGGCATGGATGAGAGTAGTGCTTGTGTGTATGGATGTGCCGGTTTTGTGTATAGGTCTTCGCTGTCGGCAATTTCTACTATGTTTCCTAAGTACATGACTCCGATTCGATCTGATATGTGTCTTACCATAGATAGGTCATGTGCGATGAATAAGTATGTGACGCCTGTTTCTTCTTGTATGTCTTGCAGCATGTTTACGACTTGCGCTTGGACTGAGACATCTAGTGCTGAGATCGGTTCGTCACATAGGATGAAATCTGGTTTTACAGATAGTGCGCGCGCGATGCTGATGCGCTGGCGCTGGCCTCCGCTAAATTCGTGCGGATAGCGATATAGATGTTCTTCTTTTAGGCCTACCTTTTTGAGCAGGTCTAATATGATTTCTTTTTGTTCTTCTTTTTCATAAGATCCATGAATGTTCATTGGCTCACTAATAATTTGGAATACGTTCATCGACGGATTTAATGATGCGTATGGATCTTGGAAAATGATTTGCATTCGTTTTCGATATTCTTTTAGTTCACTTTCCTTTAAGCTTGCGATGTCTTTTCCGTCAAATAAAACATTACCTGAAGTGACATCGTGCAAGCGAATGATACTTCTTCCTGTCGTTGATTTTCCGCAGCCCGATTCTCCTACTAATCCGAATGTTTCACCTTTTTTAATTGTGAAACTTAAGTCATCGACTGCTTTTAATTGCTCTGTTTTTCTGCCAAATAGTCCTTTTTTAATAGGAAAATACTTTTTTAAGTTCCGAACTTCAATTAAATTTTCTTCATGCATGGGAATCACCTACCGCCCTATCATTTAACCAGCACATGGAACGCCTTCCGTCTCCGATTTCAAAATACGGTGGACGTTCTTTTTCACAAATTTCCATTGCATGCGGACAACGCTCTGCGAATGGGCAACCTTGTGGCGGGTGTAATAAGTTTGGCGTTACACCTTGAATTGGTGCGAGCCTTTCTTTTACACCGTTCGATATTTTCGGTAAAGAGTTTAATAGCCCCTTCGTATATGGATGATTCGGCGATTGGAAAATATCAAGTACAGATCCCTCTTCCATAATAAGCCCGCCATACATAACGATAACGCGTGTACAGTTTTGCGCGACTATCCCTAAGTCATGTGTAATAAGAAGTAACGCCATATTCGTTTCATTTTTTAAGTTTTTCATTAAATCTAGTATTTGTGCTTGTATCGTTACATCAAGCGCTGTCGTCGGTTCATCCGCAATGAGAAGATCTGGATTACAAGACATTGCCATCGCAATCATAACCCGCTGCTTCATACCACCGCTTAGTTCGTGCGGATATTGTTTTACCCTTTCTTCTGGCGACGAAAGACCGACTTGCTTTAACAAGTTAACCGCGATCTGCTCTGCTTCTTTCTTTTTCACTTTTTGATGACGTATAATTACTTCCATCATCTGTTTCCCAATTTTCACGACCGGATTTAGCGCTGACATTGGATCTTGCGAGATAAGTGAAATTTGATTTCCTCTAATAGAACGTAATTCTTTTTCAGATTTAGAAAGGATGTTTTCATTATGAAAAAGAATCTCCCCTTCTTTCACTTTCCCTGGTGACGCAACGAGAGACATAACGGACTTCGCCATTACACTCTTTCCGCTTCCAGATTCCCCAACGATACCAACTACTTCTCCTTTATTTAAACGAAATGTAACGCCGCGAACAGCTTCCACTTCTCCACTTTCTATGAAAAAAGATGTCTTTAAATTTTTCACTTCTAGTAGTTTTTCAGACACGCTTCTCACTCCTTTCACGTAACACTTTAGTTTTCATTTCCAGCTCCTTTTGGTGCGAAAGCTTTCTTCAACGCTTCACCAATTACGTTAAAACTTAGTACTGTTAAAAGAATAAGGAATCCTGGGAAGAGTGTTAAATACCAAGCTTCACCGATATATCCTTGCGCATTGTTTAGCATACTGCCCCAAGAAGAATCTGGTTCTCTAATACCTAAACCTAAGAAGCTAAGTGATGATTCCATTAAAATTGATGTCGCAATCGTTAATGTCGCGGCGATAATAATGGTTGATAAAATGTTTGGAATGATATGTCTTACAATAATTGCGAGTGATTTTTGTCCAGATACTTTTGCATATAAAACGTACTCACGCTCTTTTACAGATAACGTTTCTGCCCTTACGATACGTGCGGTGTCCATCCATGTTAGTAATCCGATAATAAGAACTAACGTTGTAATTCCTGGTTTTAAATAAGCATTTAATAGTAACATTAAGAAGAATGATGGAATTGACATAAGCACTTCAACAACTCGCATTAAGAAGTTGTCTAACTTTCCGCCAAAATATCCGCTAATCGTCCCAACTGCGGTACCGATTGTAACAGATACAACCATCGCAAGGAAACCGACCGCAAGTGAAACGCGTCCACCATATAACGCCCTAGTTAAGTAATCTCTTCCGTAATCATCCGTTCCGAAAGGATGACTCACACTTGGTTCTTGTAAGCGATCTGGAATTGACATTTTACTAGGATCGTAAGGTGATACGAATGCGAAAATCGATGCGACCGTTAAAACCGCCAGTATAATAACTCCCATTAGTACAAACTTATTTTTCGTAAAACTACTTTTTATCGTTTGAAATCTCCTATGATTCATTCCAAATCACCCCCTCATTCGAATGCGTGGATCTACTACGCCATATAAAATATCAGCAATTAAGTTACCGAGAATCAACATGAAGGACGATAGTAATGTAATTGCCATAATAATTGGATAATCAAATCTAAAAATAGCATTTACCCCAAGTGAACCAAGACCTGGCCATGAAAATACTGTTTCCGTAATAAACGCTCCGCCCACTAAACTTGGAATAGATAATCCGAAAATTGTAATGATCGGTATTAATACGTTTCGCAGTACGTGATTAAATAAAACTGTTTTCTTTGAAGCACCGTACGCATATTGAATTTGTACATAGTCTTCTTCTAATTGTTGAATTGTACTGGAACGAATATATCTCATATAAACTGAAACGTTTTGGAACGCAAGCACCATACAAGGTAAAATACCGTGCTGCACAATATCCAAGAAGGAATCTTGCCCGACTGTACGCATACCCATACTTGGAAGAAAATTCAACTTTAAAGAGAACAAGTAGATTAATAGTAACGCGAACCAAAAGACTGGCATTGAGATTCCCACATAAGAAATAAAGTTTACAATGCGATCAAAGATAGAATTCTTTTTCACACCTGTAAGTAGTCCAAGCGGGATTGCAATTACAAATGAGACGAGTAAAGACGATCCCATTAAGCCGATTGTCGCAGGTAACCTTTCTACAATAAGATCTAAAACAGGACGGTGATTTTGCAGTGAGTAACCAAAGTTCCCTGTTAAAATATTTTTCAGCCATAAAATATACTGCATATAAATTGGTTGATCGAGCCCTAAACTTTTGCGAATACGCTCAACATCAATTGGACTCATATTCGGTGTGACAAAGTTTCGAACAGGATCACCTGGCGCTAGTTTTATTAATAGAAAAGAAATAATAGAAATAACAAATAAAAGCGGAATTGCATTTAAAAGCCTCTTCGCAATTACTTTATACACAAACTTCCCCCCTCAAGCTAAAGAAGCTGATTTCCACCAGCTTCTTTACTGTTTGTTTCTTATTTCACTTCATAAATCTTAGATAAATCTTCAAACATTGTGACAGGAATTGCTTTTGCTTCTTTTAATCCATCAAACTTTTTATCTACTGCAATAACCGCTTTCGGATACGCAATTGGTAGATAAGGTAAATCTTCTCTAGCTGTCTCTTGAATTTTATGGTATAGTTCTGCGCGTTTCGTTTTATCTGTTTCAACTGCAGCTTCTTCCCATAACTTATCGAAATCAGCGTTTTTATATCGTGCATAATTGTATTCAGCATTACTTAAGAATAAGCTCTTATATGAATCTGGCTCAGGTCCCATTATGTAACCACCAAATGTAATGTCATATTCTTTATTCTCTTTATCTAAGCCTTTTTCACTTGCCGCACTAGCATCTAATGCATTTAGTTCAACTTCTAAGCCAACTTCTTTTAACTTTTGTTGTGTATAAAGCGCTAAGCTTTCCATAATCTTATTATTCGTTACATACATGACGCGTACTTTTTCTTTATCTTTCACGCCAGCTTTCGCTAATAAATCTTTCGCTTCTTTTTTATCATACTTATAATCTTTAATGTCTTTTGCATAATACATAGCGTCTGGCGTTAAAATTGAATTTGCCGGTTCTGCAAATTGACTAGAAACGAATGCTGAGTTAATCATTTCTTTCTTATCTAATGCATGCGCAATTGCTTGGCGCACTTCTTTTTTCTTCATCAGATCTGTATTCATGTTATAAGATAAGTAGAATAATCTACCTTCTGGGAATGTCACCATTGAGAAGTTCCCAGTGCTATCTAATTTCTTAAAGTCTTGCGGCTCAATCATCTTCATATTGATTTGACCATTTTGTAGTGAAACATTTGCTGTATTACGGTCTTTTACAACGCGATATACGATAGAGTCTAATTTCGCTTTACCACCTACATAATCATCAAATCGATCTAATGCAACGTACTCATCAGACTTATACTCTTTAAACTTAAACGGACCTGATCCTACAGGTTGTAAGTTTTTCTTACTCTTCGCTAAATCTGCTTCCCCTTCAAATACATGTTTCGGAATTGGGAAGAAATCATTCATCACACCTTCAAAAGATGCACTTACTTGTGGTAAAACGAATTGAGTTGTTAACTCATCTACCTTTTTCACCTCAAGCGGTTTTCCTTTAAAAACAAAGTTTTCACGACTTGAGCTATTTTGCTTCTCATCTAAAATAGATTGGAATGTAAATGCTATGTCGTCTGATGTAATTTTCTTACCATCATGCCATTTCAAATTATCTTTTAACTTCAATGTCCACGTTAATTGATCCTCTGAAGGCGTAAAGCTTTCAGCAAGAACAAATTTCTTCTTACCGTCTTCCATATGATACAGCGGTGCATATAAAGCTTGCTGCACAGTTAACGACACACGATCATTCGCATAAAGCGGATTCATCGTCTCTGGGTTATCGCTAACGCCAATCGTTAATGTTCCTCCATCTTTCGGAGTCCCTGATTTACTAGTGCCCGCTTGCTTCGAAGAATCTTTTCCTCCAGAACAAGCCGCTAATGCAATAAGTAGTATTAGGACAAATGGTAATGCAAATAATTTTCGTTTCATCTTTCGGCCCCCTCAAACTAGTTATACCCATAAGAAAACTCGGAATTAATCCCGAGTTTTCTTATAAGTTTTAAATTACCACTACCTCTATATAAAGTCAAACTTTTTTGTAAAACTAGAAGGTTTGAAATCTATTCATGCATTCTTGCAATAAACTATATTGATGCGAAGAGCAAAATAAGTTAAAAAACTAGTAGCCTAAAAAATTTCTCTTAAATGATTGTTATAATCGAAAGAATCGAATGGATGTTTTATATACACCTAACTCTTATGAAAAACATAATTCCCTTATCAAAGGAATTCAACTTATTACATAGAAAATAACTATAGAAAAGAAAAAGCTTGACCAATTGGGGAGTTCACAGTAAAAACAAGAAAATGTTAACAAGAAGAAAGGAACTAATATACCATGTCCACACAATCTTCTGTTCAAATGGATGAAATGCTAAAAATTTTATTTCATTTGTCAAGAAAACCGACCATTCATTTAGTTAACGGACTATTTCATGAAGCATTTGAACTACACGACCAACTGACTATTACACATCTTAATGTCGAGTATACTCAAAAACGTCTAACAAATAGTTATCAAACGAAGCGATCAGATAAAGTTCTTCAAGTTAAAAACAATGATGATGTTTTTCATTATCATTTAGAATTTCAATTAAAAAATGATTCAACCATGCCTTATCGAATGTTTGATTATGGCTGTTGTATTGCGGAAGAGTGCCAGAAATCGATAGGTACTTATGATAAGTTCGTCTTTCCAAGACAGTTAGTTCTTTTTATTGAAGAAGATGAAAAAATTCCAGATTTTCTTTCCATGGAATTGCATTTTACAAGCGGGGGATTCCATTATCAAGTACCTGTAGAAAAGTATTGGAAACAGGATGTCAATCAATTAATGAAAAGAAATTTATATGCCTTATTACCTATACAGCCTTTTAATTACCGAAAAAACTTAAATAAAATTTTGGATAGAAAGCCATCTAAAAATAGAGATGAGGAAATCCGCGCAATCTTGGATAAGATTCAAGATGAGGTGAAAATTTTAGTTGAAATTATTATAGGTTATTATAATAGAGATGAATTAACATTTGACGATACGGATAAAATGCTTATTGTATTAACAAATGTTACGGAGCATGTATTTCAAAAAAACAGTGAATATCATATAATAAAAAAGGAGGTGGATAATATGATTAATACATTGTGGAGTCCTGTTAAAGAACGTAAAGTACGTGTTGAAGCGTTCAAGGAACTTATATACGATGTCTTACAAGATAAGAACCTCGATACCCAAAATGAAGAGCTACGAACAAAATTAAACAAAATTGATGATCCAAATCAGATGAAACAATTAGCTCGCCGAGTTCATAATGTAAAAAAAATAGATGATTTATTTTCCAAATAATAAAAGGGACTAATCCTAAGGACACGTAAGTGTTTTTTAAGGGTTAGTCCCTAGCCATAACGGCTATCTTTTTCATTACTGATAATATTTAGCGCTTGTCCAACAATATCCAACTACTCCACCTGTAAGGAAAGATAACCCATAGTAGCAAGCTGATACAGCTGCGGGTCCCAAACAATACCGGCTGCAGAATATCCCATGCAGCAATTCCTTGAGATGCTAAGCAATTGTTAAAACCTCTTAGAAAATCTACAAAAGAACCTCCTGCACTTGCAGTTTTTACACTAAATGGATTTAACGAGCTCAATAACCCCTCATCTTCCTTTTTTTCTTCTTTCTCAAAATGTTTTGCTTCTAGTTGAACTGTATTATCTAAAACTTTTTCATTGTTGTTCCAAGTTTCAATTTTCACTTTATAGAATTTTAAATTCTCTGAATATTTTTCCATATAAGACTTTAATTTTCCATCCGAATATAAATCTCACCTTTTATCATTCTCTTCGTGATTACCCCCTCTCTCTAAACAACCAATTCCACAACCGTATAAAACACCCCAAACAAAAAAAGACCACCAAAAGGCAGCCCCTCTCAAAACTCAATCCTCTCCCCAACTCCGCGCTCCACCGCTCTCTCATACAAATACTTCGCAACAATAATATCCACTACCGCCAAACCAACCGATTTAAAAACAGTAATCTCTTCATCATTCTCCCTACCTGCTTTTTCTCCGCTTATAATTTGACCAAGTTCAGCGTGGATCTCGCTAGCTTTGAATAAACCTTCCTGTATCGGAACTTGAAGGTCCCCTGTCTCTTCTAATGCTGCTTCTTTCGATTCGACTACTACTTTATTTGCATTAGCAATAGCGTGAGATGGTAGTTCTTGCATGTTCGGTTTGAATGAACCGACGGCGTTTACGTGGACGCCTTTTTGTAGTTTTTTTGAGAAGACTGGTGTAGATGCGTTCGTAGTTGTGACGATGATGTCTGCTTCGCTTATTGCTTCATTTGCATTGGTGTGAACGTAAGCAGGTTTACCAAATTTCTCTTGTATATATTGCGAGAATGCATACGCTTTTTTTTCTGTGCGATTGTATAAAATGACTTTTTCAATATCTCTAACTGCGAATATAGCTTCAGCAATTCCCTTTGCTTGTTCGCCTGTCCCGATAATACATAAAGTTTTTGCGGTATGACGAGCTAAATGTTTTGTCGCTACTCCTGATAAGGCGCCTGTTCGAATCATCGTTAAGTAGGATCCTTCTAAAAGTGCGAGCGGTTCTCCCGTTTGAAAGTCTGATAGCATCACAATCCCGTTTATCGTTTTCTTTCCTATCTTTTTGTTCTCGGGGACTACTGTTACTACTTTTAAACCAAGTGCCTCAAGCCCTTCTGCGACTGAAGGCATAATTAATGCCGTATTTTGCTCGTTCGCAAATGGTAATGAACCGCGAATTGGCGTGATTGTTCTTTCTGCGGAAAACTCTTTTAAGGCAAGCGCCGCATATTCAATGACTTCATTCATATTTACTAAGTTTCGTTGTTCGTTCGCGCTTAGGACTAGCATATCTTTCCACCTCCTTCTTCTATCCTAACAAAAATCCCCGATTCAAATCATCTCTCGGGTCTATAACGAACTGATGAAATCCTGTAATAAATGCATGCCCCGTTACTTTCGGAACAACAGCTTCATATGTATGTACCGCTGTTACCGACAATACTTCTCCCTCGAATTTCCCATCAGTAATGCATTCGTGGACGAAAATTTCTCCTTTTTGCAGAGCGCCTTTTTCAAAAAGAGTTGCGATTCTTGCGGAAGTTCCTGTGCCACAAGGAGAACGATCTACTTGCCCGTCAGCAAAAATCGTTACATTTCGTAACGTTGCGCCTTCCCCTTTCGGTTCATCTGAGAAAATAACGCCGTATATTCCTTTTAACCCTTCTTCAAGTGGGTGCTTCACTTCCATCTGACTCTCAATGTAGCGCTTAATTTTACCGCCCCACGTTTGAATAGCAGCTAAGTCTTTAAAATCAACTTTCAAACCAAATTCTTTACTATCTACAACAGCATAAAAAGCTCCACCAAACGCGATATCTACTTGAAATTCATAGTTATCTATTTTAATAGGAACGTCTTTTTTGTATACAAATGAAGGAATATTTTCAAATGATACAGACTCTACTTCGCTCCCATTATATTTTGCGTACGCAATGACTTCCCCAGCAGGGCTATCAATAATGAACTTTTGTTTCTCACCTGTCACTTCAAACATACCTGTCTCAATTCCTACTGCAATAACAGCAATAATGCCGTGTCCACACATCGTACTCCATCCTTCATTGTGCATAAATAACACACCAAAATCAGCGTGTGCACTTGCTGGCGGTGTAATGATACAACCGTACATACCGTGATGTCCTCTCGGTTCATACATAAGAACCTCGCGAAGATGATCCAAATGTTCCATGCAATATGCACGTCTTTCTAGCTGCGTTTCTCCCTTTATTTCTGGCACGCCTCCTGTAATAATTCGAAGTGGTTCCCCAGCTACGTGAGCATCAATTGTCGTATACACTTTACTAACCTTCATTTCCATCTCTCCCCTATATGTTGATACTCTTTTTATTGCAAATATCATGCCAACGCATAGGGTATAAATTTGTATACATTGTTTAAAAAAGCATACACCACTGTCTATTTTTTTATACACGATCCAGAAGCTATTTTATGAAACCACTTGATACAGCCAGGCTTATTATTTTCACTGGAAAGTTACTTCCATCCCCAACATATACTGTTCAAAAGCAAAAAGGAAGTGATCCAATGTATTACGGAACAAAAGGCTGGTACGTAGCTGAACTAAAAAAATTAGGCGTGCGTTATCATGAAGGACGCAAACTAGAAAGTTACCGCGGACACATCTTGCGCAATTTACTACTTGCACAACAAGAGAAATTAAAAGAACAGTAATATGCTAATGTAACGATATCGACGATTCTCGGAATATATCAGCGATTTCACACAATATATCGGCGATTTTTTAAATTTATCGACGATTCGACATGGAATATCGACTTACCGACAAATTTCGCCAAATCCCTCCTCCATTCCACCAACCAATCACACATTCATACAAAGCAAAAAAAGGTCACCCAAACGGGTGACCTTTTTTCCTTATTCACAAACAAGAATTTGTCTAGAAAATGTTCCTTTTTTTGTAGTGCAGCGATCTATAATTTCAAATCCTGCTTCATGAATCATATCGTCCATTGTTTCCATTGTAACAACGACTACCTTTTTAGCGATGCGGCGTGCGCTTGAAAGAATGGAGAGCTGATTTTCTGGTGTTGCGTGCGTAAATAAGTCATATGGCATGTCGATAATTGCGACGTCGTAATTATCCGTAATCTCCTCGATCGGGCCTTTCGTTATCGTCCCATCGAATCCGAAGTGTGCAATATTTTCTCTCGCTCCAATCGCAACAAGCGGACTTATATCTCTACCAACGATGTTAATTCCCATCGAAAGAGCTTCTACTACAACCGTTCCAATGCCGCAGCACGGATCAATCGCTCGTACTCCCTCTGGATTTGGCACCGCAATATTTGCAACGGATCTTGCAACGCGTGTGCTAAGAGATGTCGAATAGCTACGTGGTTTTTTTATATGATGATACCAAACTGGCTTACTCTCTACATAATGTCCAAAATACCAACGTCCGCCTAATGGAACAATACCAAAAGTACGCTCTGGATTGCGCACATCTGCTTCCGCATCAATACAATCTCCAATACGTCGTTCAATGATACGTCTTTCCGCATACTCTATTTTATTTTCCCCCTCAAGGTCATTGATTTTCACGAAGATAACTTTAAACGTCATTTCTCCTAATTCAATTTCCTTTACTTGTTCCAAAATACTTTCTAAGTCGTCTCCTTCATACATAACCTCAACGCGCTCTTTCATAAAAGGACTTCTACTCGGGTCAATTTTGACATCACTTTTCAAAATATTAACGTGGGACTCCATTCCAAAGAACGAGCGCATTTCCAAGTAACATAAAGCACGCTCCTCCTCACGAAATGCATACGTATATATACATGCAGGTGTTTTCCTATGATTATTCAATCTATGATCATCCTCTATATCGTTATAATTACAATACTTTCTTATATAAAATTAAATGATATCACATGCCTGAAATAAAGAGAAACGTTAATAAATAAAAGAGACTGCCTATTGGCAATCTCTTTTATTGTATTAACGGAAAGAAGATACGTTATTACCCTTTGCTTCATAATAGTCTAAAATACCTTGATAAATCGCTTCTGCTGCACTTTGTTTCTGTGCTGGTGTAGCGATTTTATTTGCATCATTCTTATTATCTACAAATGCTAATTCTGCTAATACAGCTGGCATTGTATTATATTTTATTACGTACCAATTATCCTTTTTCACACCACGGTCATATGTCCCAAGTGCTGCTACAAGGCGTTTTTGAATTTTTTCTGCTAATAAGCGACTGTCTTCCGTATGTGGATTCGTTGATCTTGTCGGTGCTGCTGCATAATAGAATGTTTCTGTACCGTGTCCATTTTTTTCATCTGAACCGTTACCGTGAATACTTACGAAAATATCACCCTTATTTTCATTAGCAAATTCTACTCTTTTTCTTAAAGAATCACTAGAATCTACTCCTGGGCGTGTATCGTTCGTACGTGTTAACTTAACAGTAAATGGTGTCTTTTTCTCAAATAGTTTTTGTAATCGTAAAGATGTATCTAATACGATTTGACTTTCTTTCTCGTAATAACCAACATTACCCGAGTCAATTCCACCGTGACCTGGATCAATAATAATCGCTTTACCTTCTAAGAAGTTCTCTTGTTTTACTGGTGGGTTTAATTGATTTTTATCAACCCACTGGAAACCAGCGCCTACGCGGATACGAATCCAGCTTCCACTCTCTTCCATAATCGTTACTGTTTGTGCATTATATGTACCTAGCACTTTAGAACTATGTGAAGCTAATTCATATGCAGTAAAGTCTTGGTTAATTGTTTCTGTTTTTTCTGTTAGAGGTGTCCACTTCTCACCTTTACTTGTTACAATTTTTAACCAGCCGTCTGCTCTTTGTTCTTTCACTACAACCATTTGTGGCTTATGCTGAACATCAGTAATACCAGATGATAATGATGGTTGATGATATGTAATAAAGTTTCTGTTCATATACATTCTTTTTGATGTATCTGTTTTATTTTGATCAGCCATCGCAATAAACTGAGCTGCTTCTGCACGAGTTACAGTTCCTTCAGGCTCCCAGCCATTTCCCGTACCTTTAGAAATCTCTAAAGCTACTAAAATATTAGCTTGTTTCTTACCCCAATGAGGTTCCAAATCTTTAAACTGTGTTGGAAGTTCTCCAATAATTTTCTTATCTAATGAGTATGCTTGTACTAACATAGATGCCATAGATGCACGGTTAATTTGGCTTGATGGATTAAATTTACCAGTACCATCTCCACTAATTACACCTGCTTTTTCCACTGCAGCAATGTACGGAGCTGCCCAATGGTTTTGTGCATCTTTAAAAGATGGCTTTGCTTTTGGATCAATTGGTAAACCAAGAACGACTGCTAAAATTTTTGCAGCTGACCCTCTATCTACTGCTTCAGATGGAGAAAACGTTCCATCTGGCTTTCCATCAAGCGCCTTTTTTCCTACTAAATAATCAACTGATTGTTGCGCCCATGAAGGGACATCCGAAAACTTCTTCGCTACTGCGAAACTACTTACTGGAGACGATAATAAACTTGCGGCTAAAATACCTGCCGCGACTGCACGATACTTCATAAAAAATAATACTCCTCTCGACAATCATCTTTTAATAACGCGTAATCTTAATATATAAATCTCTTCAAATCCGAACAAAAAAAATTAGTGCGCCTCTATTATTTTATAATACTCGAATTATGTAGTAAACCTAATTTCTTAATATTGTAAAATAAATTACAATTAATTTACTCTTTGTTAAATAAAGTCGATTTCTCTGCACACAAAAAATAGGCTACTAGAGGTAGCCTATTTCTTTTCTTATTCTGCAATCATCTCTGATAATACATATGCATAAACAAGTGCTTCTGTATGAGCAATCGAACTTTCATGTGTACGCTCAAATGCATGAGAAGAATCAATACCTGCTCCAATTAATGCATGCTTCACATCAAATCCAGCGCGAATCGCAGCTGATGCATCCGATCCATAGTACGGATAAATGTCTACTTTATATTCAATATTGTTCGTTTTTGCAAGCTCTACTAAATGTTTACGTAGTGCATAATGATACGGACCACTAGAGTCTTTTGCACAAATAGATACTGTATACTCGTCAGATGCTTGTCCATCACCTAGCGCTCCCATATCAACCGCTAAATATTCAACCGTTTCTTCTGGAATATTAGAGTTACCACCGTATCCAATCTCTTCATTGTTAGAAATTAAGAAATGAGTTGTATATGGTAATGTTACGTTTTCGTCTTGTAATCTCTTAATTAATTTTAATAGGATCGCAACACTTACTTTGTCATCTAAATGACGTGATTTTATGTACCCACTCTCTGTAATTTGAACGCGTGGATCAAATGAAACGAAGTCTCCTACTTCAATTCCTAATTCACGTACTTCATCAGCTGAAAATACGCGCTCATCAATACGAACCTCAATATTTTTCTCATCGCGTTTCGCTTCACCTGCATCTTTATATACATGTACAGATGTTTGATGCATTAAAATCGTTCCTGTATACGTCTTACCACTTGATGTTTCAATTTCGCAATATTCCCCTTCTACAGAGTTCCAGCGAAATCCGCCAATCATAGAAAGACTGAGACGACCATCTGGCTTAATTTCTTTCACCATCGCACCTAACGTATCAACGTGTGCTGTTAATAAACGGTGCTGTGCATCATTTTTCCCTTTTACCGTTAAAATAAGAGCACCTTTATTGTTACGCTTCGTTTCTACATTCCACTCACTTACATAGTTTTCAATAAAACGAATAATTTTCTCTGTATTTCCAGATGGACTTGGAATAGAGACAAGCTCCTTAATCAATTCCATCGTTTCTTTCGTATGATGTGCCATTGTCATTTCCTCCTCATTTTTCCTATTATTTAGTATACCGAATTTACTATAAATCCTCTACTCATATAGCTTAATTTTCTAAATTATAGTAAAATTCACTTTAGTATATAAAAGGAGTTATACAATATGAATATATCAAAAAAATATGTACACATTACACTCATTTTGTTTCTAGCATCATTACTTTGTTTACAAGTTTCTTATGCAGTTCATACTACTACTTCTATTACAACCGGCTGGGTATTAACAGCTATCTTCTTCATTATTAGCTTAATTGCAACAAAAAAGCATAGCGTTAATGAGTAATGCTATGCTTTCCCTACAAATCTATTCTTCTGAAACATCCAACAAGTAAATACCTCTTTCAAACCCACCGCGCTCTATCTCTTTCTGCTTACGAAGACGTTCTACATCTTCAATTGTTGCACCTTCTGCACGCGCTAATGATATGATTACTTCCAGTGCATCCGCAAGAGAATCAAGCGCATGTTCACGCTCTTTCATAGAAGCAAATTCACGAATTTCTTCTGTTCCAATTTTCGCCAAAGCTTGTATGTATGCTTGTCCTGTTAATTTTTGTGCTGTATATGTTTTTCCAGACATTAAAATCTTCTCTGGAACACGATCTCTTACTAACTTGTTATATACTGACATCATCCACCCTCCTATGTTTAATAGCAGCCGAGCTCTGCCTTATAAAATAACCACTCTTTTTTCACACAAGCACTTAACATATCAATTCCTGATCCGTGTGCCCTTACTGCCGGAAAGAAATAATGCTCTGGTTCTTCTTTCTTATCGCCATATAAGGTTTGGTACTCATCAGGAATCGCCTCTTTTTTCACATCCCGTTCTTTCTCCACTTCACCTGAGAAAGCAACAATTGGATGCCCTTCAAAGAATAGTGCAGTTCGTACCGCAAGAGATGGTGTACTATGCAAAGCATAATATGTAAGTAAAATAATAACGATAACACCAATAATTTTCTTCATATATTACTCCTAAAAAAAGTGCTAACACAATTATACTAAAATGTGTTAGCACTTTCTCCCCTTTACCTTAAATTAACCGTTAGTAAAACTATTACTACACTTTATTCTCCTTTAAATGCTGGCAAACGTTTTTCTAAAAATGCAGCGATGCCCTCTTTATGATCCGCTGTTTGTCTCATCGCATATTGGCCGCGTTTTTCAAGCTGCAGTGTTTGTTCTAAATTAGAACGGTTTACTTCACATAAAATTTGCTTCGTTTGAATCATCGCTTTGATCGGCTTTTGTGACCATTCACTAATTTTTTGCTTCACAGCCGTTTGGAAATCCTCGCCGATTACTTCATCAATTAAACCGATTTCAAGCGCTTCGCTCGCCGATAATTTCTTTCCTTCCCAAATAATTTGCTTCGTCATATTTTCACCGACGCGTTTTTGAAGGAAGAAATGGCCGCCACCATCTGGAATTAAAGCGATTCCAATAAAGTTCATCGCAATAATGGATGATATATCTGCCATCACATAGTCAGCTGTTAGTGCAATACTTAATCCAAGACCAGCAGTTGGTCCATGAATCGCACTAATAACAAGCTTCGGCATCGTATATAAAGTCACAACAACTTCAGAAATAGTATTCATAATACCATCAAACTTACTTTCATCATTACTTGAAAGCATCGATTTAATATCTCCACCCGCAGAAAAACCACGGCCGTTCCCGCATAACACAACAATGTGTGCAGAACTCTCCGCTACTTCTTTCAATTTTTGTAATAGCTCTTTTAACGTTGGCTCATCTAATGCATTTAACACCTCTGGGCGATTGACCATAACCGTTGCAACGTGCCCTTCATATTTCACAATGACAGATTCTGTTTTACTTGTTACTTCCATTATATATACCCCTCTTTTCTACACAAAGATTATACTTATATAATTATAGAAAGGATGTGAAAAACCCTTCTTTTTTTCTTAATTTTCTGTCTAATAATCTCGTAATTTGTATATCACTTTGCATAAAACATACAATTTCGTTGAAAAATATAGAAATTAAAGTCGGTTTATCCCGGCTCTTCATCTATTTACCATTACAATGAAATGGTGTATTCTTAAGTCTGATATAAAAATTAAATATAGAAATTCATTCCCCTTCCTATTATATAGAGGGGTGCTGAAATAAAGGAATGAAGAAATGGAGGAACATATGGTTACTAAGTTAAAACAGACGGATAACTACTTCCCGCATTTCCTACTGCTATTCATCGTGTTTCAACCAATTTTAGATTTATTAACGTCTTTTTCAATCTATATATTACACATGAGCGCAACAGTCGGAATCGTAGTCCGTTTCGCCTTTATGCTTCTTGCATTAGGTTATCTACTTCTTCATCATAAACAACAAGGCGCGAAAAAGTACATTCTCTATTTATGTTTACTCGGCATTGCACTGGCAATCGGTCTTGTAAATAATATGATGGTTAAATCTCCAGTTTCATTTGGAGAAGAAGTTAAATTTATTTTAAAGAGCATATATCCAATTGTGCTACTGTTTGGATATATTATCGTCTTTAAAGAGCTAAAAAATAAAGAATATGTGTTTCATAAAATCATTACATATTTCTTATATGCAACTTTAATTTTAAGCATCACAATGATTATCGCAATGCAAACTGGCACTGATTTCCCAAGCTATCCTCACTCAAAAATTGGCTCAAGAGGTTGGTTCTTTGCTGGAAATGATTTAAGTGCTCTCTTCGCGATTATGTTCCCAATCGTTGTCTTATATTCGATTTATAAAACAACTTCTTTCTCGAAAATATATTACTGGATTCCAACAATACTTGCGATGTATGCAAGTATTATGGTCGGAACAAAAGTTGGATATGGTGCAATTGTGCTAACATTAGGCGTAGCACTTTTCTTCTCGTTCATTGAATATATGATAAACCGTAAAAAAGAAAAAAAAGGATTCACATATCTTGTAAACACCATCGTTGCAGCAGTTGTACTAGGAGGTTTAATTGTTCTTACACCGCATACTCCTATCGCAAAAAATATGGGAATCCACATGCAAATATACGAATACAAAAAATCAGTACAAGAAGAACAGGATAAAAAAGAAGGAAAAGTAATTAAAGAAAATCCAGAGGATGCAAAAAAACACGCAAAAGGTGAACTAACAGACTCTGAAGTGAAGAGTTTAATTTATAGTGATCGGGACAAATTCTTAAAAGTATACAAACAATACTATAAAGAAGCACCGCTCTCACAAAAACTTTTTGGAATGGGTTACGCTGGTAACTACACAGTTAAAATTAAATTAATTGAAATGGACTTCCATGACCTATTTTTCGCCTTTGGAATTATCGGTTTCCTTATTTACTTAATACCACTTCTATACTTCGGTATTAAACTATTCATCCGTATGATCACAAACTTTAAGAAAATTATAACTGTAAAATATATGCTATTATCTAGTACACTCATCCTATCACTTGGCATTGGCTTTATGTCTGGTCACGTATTAACAGCGCCATCTGTTAGCATTTTTTTCATCGTTATACTTGCCTACTTAATTGTTGATTTAGAAATAGAATAGAAAGAAGCAGCATCTATTTGGATGCTGCTTCTTTCTACTCCAGTCATAATTGCTTTTTCTCGCTTAATTAAATTTTTTGTGGACTACTAAAAAAAGATCGAATCACATTACGATTCGACCTTTGAAACAAAACTATTTCTTTCTATTGAAACGATGCATGAATCTGCTCCAGCACCTCATCAATATTATCCTTCGTAATAACAATACCGAAATCTTTCGGCACATTACGATCTTCTTCATTTACAACTTTATGTGCAATTATCTTTCCGACTTCTGGTCTGAAATGATGTCCATCCATATAGTTATCTAAGTTCTTTGTTACTGAATTTAAATACATGAAATGATGTACTTCTCCAAATACATCGACAGTATCATGGAGCCACCTTTTATAATCTTCCCAACGTCCTGATTGAATCATCGCACGGAACAATGGCTCTGAAACAGGAGTTGTAAAAATATAAAACTTTGTATTCGGATTATGAGATTTTACAGTTCCTAATATTTCCTTCATATTTTGATACTCATAATTCCCGCCATAAATCTCTCTACTAAATTTATCTACTTGCGCAGCAATTTGTGTGTCACGCTCTTCTTTCGTATACTCACGCATCGATTTTATGTTATCGCGATTATATACATCAATAGTCTTATTGTGATGAATGGAGTTTTGAATTGTATTTCGAGAATATGTAATTCCATCCATACTCACATACGATTTAATTGGATATAGTAAGCTTTGCGCTTGATTAATATACGCTTCTGGTTTATCAAAACCGATTTCTCTATTTTTGTTCGTTCCAAGGAAATCTAAACCAATCACAATAGAAGATAATTCACTACCTTTTCTCTCTTTTGCATATTCAATGTACGCATCGTACTCACGCGGATCTGTACTACTTACCGCATAATTAAATGCGTTTAATCCAGTAAAATCATTCTCATTGATAAACGTTGTTCTACTACTTCCAAGTATAACGCCATCATAAGTAAACGGACGATATGTTATATAATTCGTTTTTTGTTGTCTCTCATTAAACCCAAACTGAACATTATTCCACTTATTTTTATGAGAGAATAACCAAAGTGAATCTGCATAGCCATTAAATATTCCAACACCTGCAAGTGGAACAAAAACACATACAAAAACGAAAATAAGCCACTGTTTGTTTTTCATATTCTCCACCTAGAAATTAAAGTATAAAAACTCACTAATACTCGTTAAATGCAATACACTATACACAAGTAATATTGCAGTAAATAACGCCGTCCATACTGTCGGACGGAATGAGTCTTTTAACTGAATTGAATTTTTCAAGAAGAAACTAATACATAATGCTCCGAAAATATACGCTACTATTTCCGTATTTAATAATGAAACATGGTATGCTTCAGTAAATGAAACACCGTACCCTTTTAAAAATTGTAGCTTCTCAATAATAAATACCGGGAATACGCTATTGGCTAGTTCGAATCCATTAAATCCAAACATTCCTTTTAACACTTTCACCGCATCATGCATCGATGTTGCTCTAAAGAATACCCACGTTATATTAATGAAGAAAAACGTCACGAGCCATCCCGCCCAGGCCGGCATGCGCCCTCCTGCTTTGTTCCACAAACGATGAACGACAGAAGCTAATCCGTGCAGAAATCCCCAGAAAATAAATGTCCAACCAGCCCCATGCCAAAGTCCACTTATTAAGAAGACAATCATAATATTGACGTATGTACGCGTAATACCTTTTCGATTTCCTCCAAGAGAAATATACACATATTTCGTTAAAAACTGGCTTAATGTCATATGCCAACGATGCCAAAAGTCTTGTATACTCACCGCTTTATAAGGTGAGTTAAAGTTTTGAGGCAATTTAATGTTGAACATTAACGCAATTCCAATTGCCATATCGCTATATCCACTGAAATCAAAGTATAACTGAAATGTAAACGCTAATGATGAAAGCCAAGCTTCAACAAAGGTTAGCGACTGCTGTACATCAAACCCTTCCCGTACGACAGGAGATAAAACGTCTGCAATCCCTACTTTCTTGAAAATACCGATGGCAAATACAAAAATACCGAGAACGATATAATTTGATTGCCAACGCTTTTTACTACGATCCGCAAATTGCGGCATAATTTGCGCATGGTGTACAATTGGTCCGGCAATAAGTTGCGGGAAAAATGTTACAAACAGAGCGTAATCAAGAAAATGACATGCCTCCGTTTCCCCGCGATATGTATCTACTAAAAACGCAATCTTTTGGAATGTATAGAAACTAATCGCAAGCGGTAACGTTAATGATAATAATGTAAAATGAGTTCCAAATAACGAATTTACATTTTGCAAAAAGAAATCATAGTACTTGAAATAACTAAGCATTCCTATATTAAATAGTAAGCCTACTGTTAAAAGAAGTTTACTCTTATGCTTCACGAGCCTCATTCCGATAAAGTAGTTCACAATGAGCGATATTAACATAAGCGGCAAATACTTTATGTTCCAATAACTATAGAAAAATAAAGATGCTGCCACAAGCCAAGCTTTTGCTAAAGTAGTTTGTCCAAATTTATTTAATAAAAAATATAAAAGAAATGCTATCGGTAAAAATAAAAAAATAAACTCAAACGAGTTAAATAACACACCATCTCTTCCCTTCTAAACAAATCACACCTTATTCATCTTATCTTATCCAGATAGTGGGTGTCAAAAGGATTCCATACCGCTTTTCTTCTATTATATAGAATAATTATTTTAATCGAATTATTAACATGCTAAAATATTAAAGGCACTATTATAAAAAAGAATATATAATAGATATGTCGTTTTTTTTACGAAATGTATTTCGAAAAAGTGAGGAGAGTCCTTTGGTATTTAGTAGTTCGATTTTCTTGTTTATCTTTTTACCTCTCGTATTATTTCTCTATTTTATAGTGCGTGCCGAGCTACGTAATTTCGTATTACTTGCATTTAGTTTAATTTTCTATGCATGGGGCGAACCACGTTTCGTTCTTTTAATGCTCTTTTCCATCGTATTAAACTACTGCTTCGGCCTACTCGTGCATCATTATGATAAACGAAAAAATATGAAAGTCACATTTTTAATTATGGCTGTAGTCGGAAATATACTATTACTTTCTTATTTTAAGTATATTTCATTTTTCACAGACATTTTAAACAACGCATTGCACTTATCTATTCATGTGGAACCTATTCCACTACCAATTGGTATTTCATTTTATACATTCCAAGCGATGTCCTATGTCATCGATATATACCGTAAAGATGGGGATGTTCAAAAAAATCCACTTAACTTAGCGCTATATATCTCTATTTTCCCTCAGCTTATTGCCGGACCAATTGTTCGTTACAATATTGTCGCTGAGCAAATTAAAACGCGCATCCATTCTTTTGAACGATTCACAGAAGGTATTCAAATTTTCGTTCTCGGACTAGCAAAAAAGATATTAATCGCTAACCAAGTTGGATTTGTCGCTGATAAACTCTTTGCCTTACCACCATCTGAAATGAGTGTTGGAACGGCATGGATTGGTATTATCGCCTATACCCTGCAAATTTATTTCGATTTCTCAGGATACTCTGATATGGCAATCGGACTTGGAAAAATGTTCGGATTTGATTTCCCGAAAAACTTCAACTATCCGTACATCTCTAAATCTATTTCAGAGTTTTGGAGAAGATGGCATATTACACTCGGCTCTTGGTTCCGCGATTACATATATATCCCGCTCGGCGGAAACCGCGTTTCAAAACTGGCGAATTATCGTAACCTTTTCATCGTATGGGGGTTAACTGGTTTATGGCACGGGGCGAGCTGGACATTTATCGCCTGGGGCTTATATTACGGCTTTATTATTTCAATTGAAAAAGCTGGATTCGAAAAAATATTAAACAAACTATGGAAGCCTCTGCAACATGCATACGTATTACTAATCGTTATGATCGGTTGGGTCTTCTTCCGAGCTGACAACTTCGCTTACTCTTTCCAATATTTAAAAGCGATGTTCGGCATAGGTGGCCAATCTTTCATCGATGACAATACGATGTTATACGTACATGAATACATTATCGTATTTCTCATTGCCTTTATCGCAGCGACACCAATTTTAAAACGAATGAAAAACATACTAGAACTTGCGCCAAAAACGTATATGTTCACAATGCAATTTGTACGTCCTATATTATTACTAACATTATTTATGATTTCGGTTATGTACTTGATTAACTCAACATATAATCCATTTATTTATTTCAGGTTTTAACTGATGTAGGAAGGAAACGTTATTATGAAAAAATTGGGGAACCTCATCCTGTTTATCGGTTTTCTCACCATTATCTTTTCATTTGGCATATTATCGTTACTCAAAACAGACCGAGACATTTCACCAGTTGAAAATCGGCCGCTCGCTCAAAAACCAGCACTTACGAAAGAAGCTCTCCTAACTGGTAGCTTCTTTAAAGATGTCGAAACATACACAAATGATCAACTAATCGGACGAGATGAGCTTATTAAAAACTATACAATTGCTCAAATTAATATGGGCAAATCTCTCATTAACGACATTATTTTAACTGATGATAAATGGCTCCTGAAAAACCCGGCGTGGACAAAAAAATATAATGAAATTGACCAATCCATGCCTGCTATAAACGATTTGTCGCAGTTTTTAAAAGAACGAAACGTTGAGTTTTACTTTGCTTTACCACCGTCAAAAACGAATGCATTATCATTTAAATTACCTTCTCATATTCATACATATGCACAGGAAAATTTAAATTACTTTCTAAAGAAGCTTCCAGCAGACGTAAAGCCAATAAAACTGATGGAACACTTTAAACAGAACTATACAAACGAAGAAATACAAGACATGTATTTCAAAACAGACCATCATTGGAATATGGACGGTGCCTTCTTAGGGTACCAATATATAATGAACACAATCGGGCAACAATCTTCTATATATAAAGGAAAAGAAATAAAAAAAGAAGACTACACTCGGACATGTGCGCAAAATAAACATTTAGTCGGAAGTTTTAACAACCAACTATACCAACTCATCGATGCCAATGGTGAAAAATTATGCTACTACACACCGAAAGACGGTTTCAACTTCACAAGCGTAACCGCAAAAGATGTGCAAGGTACTATTCACCAAAACTTAGATGAAATATACGGCGTAGAAAAACAAAAAGATACAACATCATACGCAGGTTATTACACAGATGACTATCCAGAAATCGTCATCGAAAATAACAATGCACAAAATGAAGTACGCGCCCTAGTCCTAAAAGACTCATTCGCAAACGCAATCGTGCCACACTTAGCACAAAGTTTCAAACATACATCTATCCTCGACCTGCGCCACTATCACGAAAAAGATGTATATCAATACATTCAAGACAACAACATTAACATGGTATTGTTTGTGTATAGTGATTCGAATTTGAGTGGGGACATGTTTAAGTTTAAGAAATAACTATTAAAAATAGGTCTCTTTAGAATCCTCTAAAGAGACCTATTTTTTTCGAAACCAAAAACAATCCTCATGTCACTATGACATGAGGATTGCAAATCTAATCATTAGATTTCTTCTTTAATAACGTTGATTGTTACAGCTTTTGTACCATACTCAGTAGTTGGTGCAAATCTGTCTTTCACAACTTTAAAGATTACTGTACCTTTATCTCCAAATGCAGTTGTTACACCTTTGAAGACGTCGTTTTTCTTAGTAGCAGTTTCATCAGTTAAGAAGTTAAATAAGTCATTTCCTTCTTTAGAAACTGTATCATTTGATTTAACAGCTGTTACATAACCAAGTTCAACATCGTTACCGTCAAATTCAGCATTGTCGTTACGATCTAGGTAAACTTTGCCTTGCTCTACTTTTTTAACAAATGGTGATTTTTCATAAATTTCCATGTTATCAACAATACGTACTTTATGTTCTGTAGAGATGTTTAATTTGATGCCATTTAGAACATCATCTTTATCACTCTTCACAACGTCTAGTACTCTGTCAATATCAACTTTACGGTTTTCAAATTGCTCAACCTCTACATCTTTAAATTTAACAGATGTAATTTTGATATTTTCTTGTGTAACAGTAATTGTTGCGTGTCCAGCTGTAGCGCCATCTTTCGTTAAGATAACATCAGTAACACCTGCTTTTTCACCTTTTACTAGTAAAGTTTTTCCGTCTTTACCAAATTCAACTGTAGCAATCTCACTATTTCCTACACGTACGTCATATCCTTCTAATTTTGCTGCATCAGCATATACGCCTTCAGTAGTATAGTTAGATAATTGATATGCTACTGTATTTCCAGCACCAAGTGTAGTATCAGCAGCTTCACCTTTTTGACCAGCTTTAGAAACAAGCTCTAAGCGTGGAGCTTCATGACCGATGTTGCTCTTCGTAACTTCAACATGAAGTGATCCATAACCTTCGCCACTTGCATTTTTATTTGGGTTTTGGAAGTGGATTGTACCTGCTCCAACTTGCTCACCTTTAACTAGAATAGAAGATGTTCCGATAGAACCTTCTTTTGTTGTAATAACATCTAATACTTTTACAACACCCGTTTGTGGGAATACTTCTTTAATTGCATCCGTATCCGCACCGAATGGATCGCCGTATTGGTCAGTCGTTACGAATGTTACTGGTAACTCTTTTCCATCTACAACTTTTAATTGATCTGGGTTAGCTTTTACAGTTGTAAGTTTACGAGCATCCGTTTTTACAACGAAATCAAATGTTTTTGTTACATCGCCAACTTTAACTGTAAGTGTTGCTGAACCAGCTGCTTCTGCTTTAATTTCACCATTTTTCACAGAAATAACACCTGGATTAGATGATTTTAGGCTAATCGCGCTAGGATCAACAACTTTGTTTTCTTTGTTAATTTGAGCAACAACTTTGTGGATACCAGCTTTTTCACCAGCAACTAAAGTTTTGCTGTTTAATGTGAAGTCTGTTCCACTTAAAGCTTTAGCATAATTTACACCAGCTTTATCTGTATCTACTGCAAATACAACATCTTTAATTGCTGTTGCTTCTGCATCAAGATTTTTCACTTCGATGATACCAGTGTTAGACACTGTGATACCACCACGTTTTGTAACTTGTACTTCCACTTTGTATTTACCTTCATCGATACCAACTGCTAGTTTACCAGTTTTTGACTCTGCAGTGCCACCTTCAAAGATGTTTGCTGGAGTGCCATCTAATTTATTTGCAACAAATTTCACATCATGACCAGCGATATCTAAATACTCGATATCAGCGTTACCTTTTTCATCATTTAATTTGAAGACAACTGCTTGGTCTGCACGATCATCATCAAATGTAAGTTGTTCTACGCGTAATTTTTTCACTTCGTATACATACTTCACAATAAAGGTATTGCCTTTTACTTTAACAGGAAGCTCTTTATTTGGAGCGATTTTTCCACTTAATGTTACAACTGCAGATTTCCCATCATTACTCGCTTCAAGTGCGATCGCTTTATTTCCTTCAAGCGTAACATCTTCAGCAGTAAGCTTGTTTAATCCTGTACCAGTTAACGTTAATTGTGTTGGCTCAGTAGCAGCAACGTTTGTTACTTTCGCATCACTGTTCTCTGGTTTTGCATATTTTTTATCTGTTAACGCGATAAATTGAGCTGCTTCTGCACGAGATACAGATTTATTCGGCTCCCATTTACCACCAGTACCTACAGAGATTCCAAGGTTAACTAGGATGTTAGCTTTCTCTTCACCCCAATGTCCTCTTAAATCATCAAATTTTGTAACTAATGTGCCATCTACTTTTTCTTTTAGGTTATAAGCACCTACTAGCATAGACGCGAAAGAAGCACGGTCAATCTTTCCTTCAGGATAGAAATTATCTTTTCCATCACCTTTAACGACACCAGCTTTTTCAACTGCTGCAATATATTTTGAAGACCAAAGATTTTTAGCATCTTTGAAAGAAGGTTGAGCATTTTCATCAACTGGTAAATTTAAAATTTTAGTGAAGATTACAGCCGCAGAAGCACGATCGATTGATTCGGTTGGACCATATGTACCGTCTGGCTTACCTACAATTGCACCTTTATCTACTAAGTAGTTAATAGAATCTTCTGCCCAATGTCCAGCTGGAACGTCTGGGAATGATTTACCTGCTGCTGCTACTGGAGATACAACACCTGCTACCATTGCTGCTGTCATTGTACCTGCGATTACTTTTTTGTAAGAGTTAGTCTTTGCCATTTTATATATTTCCTCCTTAGGAATGTAATACTAGTTACATAATGTTTTAAATAGATATTCTATTTATTTTTGAAACTAGTAGATATAAATGTGGTTAAAATATTTCTTGTACAGAATAATAGAATATCCCGTATTAAAGATATCATAAAGAAATCATACACTCTTTTCATCTAATTTAAAACCTTAAATTCGACAAAAAAGTGAATTTTCACAATTCGAAACGATCGTTTTTTCGACTTTTGTTTTAAAGAATCCAGATTTCAAAATCTGAATATCTTAAATGAATAGAAAAACGCGTCTGAATTACATTTATAACAATCTTCTTATAACCATTTACAACTATAACAGAAAAACGTTTCCAATTTCAATATTTAACTATAAAGATATTACGACATTAATCGACAACTTATTTTCCTATGATTCGACATTTTTATTACCATCAGATTTCCCAAAATTACCATACCTATTTTTTTATCATTTACTAAATAAAACGTTAAATACAAACATTCAATATATATTAATGTTAGGATTTTTAAACGTACATCTTATCTCTCAAACTTCTTTCTTTATGAGCATACATTTATAATCACTTACGTAATTCGACATTTTTCTACAAATTCATTTTTTCTTTCGACATTTTCTTTTTCAAAAAATAAAAAAGAGGATGTCCTCTTAAATTAAGATCCCATTCCTCTTTTTTTGAACTCTTTTGAATTCAAGTCACTTATGATGTATCGAGACGCTGTTGAAATTTGCTCTCGTAATTCTTCTACTCTTTGTTCCAATGTTTCTTGTACATATTCTTTTTGTTCTAATTGCTTCGTTGCGACATTATACAAAGTTTCAGACGTCCAATCACCATCTACGTTTCCGATAATCGGCTGATTTACTTGTTGTAAAAATGAATCGATCTTTGGATCATATGAAATACCGACCATAGGAATATTAGCAACCGCAGATAGTATGAGTGCATGCAGTCTCATACCGATTAGAAGCGAACATTCCGACAAAATTGAAATTTTCTCATGAATATCGAGCTTATACGGAAGCATATGAGCTTCTTCTCCCATTAAATTAATAATATCGCGTGATGCATTTTGATCAAATGGTCCATGCATTGGTACGAATAAAATATGGTATCCATCACGCTTAAATTTTTTCAGCGTATCTGCTAGCTTCTTCATATAATCTTCTTTCGCGTCCCAATACCTCACACTAACTGCAATTACTTTCCCTTGAATCGCATGTTTTTGCAACCACTCCGACTTCATTCCTTCTGGTTGACATGCCAATACCGGATCTGGAACTAGTTCGATATCCTTCTTAATACCAATTTCTTTTAAATACAAAAATGAATCTTCATCACGAACTGATATATATTCCGCTTTTGATACTTGCCATTTCACTAATAAACGATTTTGTCTTTTCGTAATTGGACCAATTCCTTGCGCATAAATATAATACGGCTTCTTCAAAAAACGAGCAATTCGCATAATACCCGTATAGTACAAAATACTTTTAATACTCGTTTTATCTTGAAGGAGGCTTCCTCCTCCGCTAATTAAGCCATTACTTCTCTTTATTTCCTTATAAATTGCTCTTATATCCCAGCGATTTACTGCCTCTACACCGTACATTTTTCTTGTATAGTCGGGGTCATTCGAAAGTACAACAAGCTCAAGAGTAGGATCCTCTTCATGTAGCGCTTGAATAATTGATTGCAAAATTGCTTCGTCCCCAACATTATAAAAACCATAATATCCTGATAAAACTAACCGCACTCTTAATCTCCTCCAACATTTCGCAATCAACTTTTTGTCATTCAACAAATCGCTATCAACTCTTTAATAAGAAAAGTTGGATAACTTTAAATTGATTTCTTTCACAAACATACAAATAGCCATACTCATTTATGGACTCATTTACTTACGTAAAAATGGGATTTGCTTTTTGGATATCCAGTTCAACTTTAATGCGCATATGCCATATATGAACAAGGCCACACAAAACGCTACACCGCTATATATTATTGCAATAAGTCTAGAATCTACCACATTTATGAAAGTAGATGTGAAATATAATCCTATACCTACTATACTAGATACCCCAATTACAGCAAAAAATCTCCCCATGTGAATTGAATAAGCCAATTCTTTTCGAATGTATATATAGTTTACGATACAAATCATGATATATATGATAAGTGTACTATAAGCCGCACCAGTTATGCCAAATTGACTTACAAGTACTATATTTAATATGACTTTTACAAAACTCGCTCCAACAACTATCCACGCCGCTTGCTTAGAACGGTTAATTCCTTGCAAAATTCCTATTGATAATACCATAAGTGATGTGAAATACGAACTACCAATTAAAATAGCTAACATTCCGCTCCCTTTCGCATCTGTAAACAATCCAACATTTAACGGGACTGCAAGTGCCATGAGCCAGATTGTTATCGGCGTTGTTAAAACATGGGCAAGCTCATTTGTTCGTTCAATTGTTTGTTTTGCTAACGCTACATCCTTCTTTGTTAATGCAGCCGTTAACAACGGGATTAACGGAAATACCATCGCACTTGCAAACACGACAATTAATTGTGTAAACGCAAATCCACGACTATATATACCAAATTGTTCTTGAATCGTTGTAGTGGATTCATGCAACATATGTGGAATCGTTACAGAATCAACTAAATTTAACACCGGCATCGATAATGCTCCAACTGCAATTGGAATCGAGACCTGAAGTATCTTTTTTGCATTATCTTTAAAATCTTGTAGTGAATATGTATTACTTTTATAACGATATATACTTTTTACATACTTCATTCTCAAATAGATAAGTGACGTAATTACTCCAAGGCAAGAACCAATCATTGCGCCGCCTGTTACAACATCACTCTCTTTATTCCAATATACAAATAAAAATGCAATTGCTAACATAAAGAAAACACGAATGAACTGCTCAATTACTTGTGACACCCCGGTAGGAATCATATCTCCAAAACCTTGGAAATATCCTCGATATACCGCCATATATGGTGCGATTAATAACGCAAACGAAGTTACGATTAATGGAAGTCTTGTATCTTGTCCACCAAGCATATTTGCAAACATACTTGATCCAATCATAATAACTGAAAATCCAAGCACTCCAAATATTACTCCAATAATAGATGCTGAAGTAAATAGTTTGGCAATTCCGTTCTCGTCATTCTTCTCATGAAGTTCAGCGATTAATTTTGATATAGCTAGCGGTACTCCCGCTACTGATAAAGTTAAAGCTATCATATACACAGGAAAAACAAGGCGAAAAATCCCCAGTACTTCATCTCCTGCTATATTTTGTAATGGGATTTGAAAAAAACTTCCCAACACTTTCGATAGAAACGTTGTAATCGTTAAAATCGCAGCGCCTTTCACAAACTTATTATTCATCTTCTAGCTCTTTTCTTTCAATATATAATTTCCATACATATTACAACATAAAACGAGATAGCTATATTCTTCTCTTTTTTGAAAAATTTCACTTTATCTCATTTAGCTATCATACCAAATTTCTTATACATTGAATACTCTCTTTCTTTCTATGTTTTAAATATAGTATGTACACTAACGCCTTATTTATATCCAGTTATTTCTTCAATTTACTACTTCTACTTATTCGGGATAAACATGTGCTATAATGTAGCTATTGTCAGTAAGAGGAGTGTTTACAACATGCTGAATTCGGTAAAAAAGCTGTTAGGAGATTCTCAGAAGAGAAAACTAAAAAAGTATGAACAACTTGTTCAAGAAATTAATAATCTGGAAGAAAAACTATCTGATTTATCTGATGAAGAATTGCGTCATAAAACAATCACATTTAAAAACATGCTTCGTGACGGAAAAACAGTGGATGATATAAAAGTTGAAGCGTTCGCTGTTGTACGTGAAGCAGCAAAACGTGTACTTGGATTACGTCACTACGATGTACAGTTAATTGGTGGCCTTGTACTATTAGAAGGTAATATTGCAGAGATGCCAACTGGTGAAGGAAAAACATTAGTTTCTTCTCTTCCAACATACGTACGTGCTCTTGAAGGAAAAGGCGTTCACGTTATTACTGTAAACGACTATTTAGCAAAACGAGATAAAGAATTAATTGGCCAAGTTCATGAATTTCTAGGTTTAAAGGTTGGATTAAATATTCCTCAAATCGATCCTGCCGAAAAGAAACTTGCTTACGAAGCTGATATTACATACGGTATTGGAACAGAATTTGGCTTTGACTATCTACGTGATAATATGGCTGCTTCAAAAGATGAGCAGGTGCAACGTCCTTATCATTTTGCTATTATCGATGAGATTGATAGCGTTTTAATTGATGAAGCGAAGACGCCTCTTATTATCGCCGGTAAAAAATCAAGCAGCTCTGATTTACACTATTTATGTGCAAAAGTTATTAAATCATTCCAAGATACTCTTCATTACACATACGATGCAGAAACGAAATCTGCTAGTTTTACAGAAGACGGTATTACAAAAATAGAAGATTTATTTGATATCGATAACCTATATGATTTAGAGCATCAAACTTTATATCATTATATGATTCAAGCATTACGAGCTCATGTCGCTTTCCAATGTGATGTTGACTATATTGTACACGATGAAAAAATTCTACTTGTAGATATTTTCACGGGCCGCGTTATGGATGGTCGCTCTTTAAGTGACGGTTTACACCAAGCTCTTGAAGCAAAAGAAGGCTTAGAAATCACTGAAGAAAATCAAACACAAGCATCCATTACAATTCAAAACTTCTTCCGTATGTATCCAGCACTATCTGGTATGACAGGTACAGCAAAAACGGAAGAAAAAGAATTTAACCGTGTATATAACATGGAAGTTATGCCGATTCCGACAAATCGTCCAATCATTCGTGAAGACAAAAAAGACGTCGTATACGTAACAGCCGATGCAAAATATAAAGCTGTACGTGAAGATGTTCTAAAGCACAATAAACAAGGACGCCCGATTTTAATTGGGACAATGTCTATTTTACAATCAGAAACCGTTGCCCGTTACTTAGATGAAGCAAATATTACATATCAATTATTAAATGCAAAAAGCGCAGAACAAGAAGCTGATTTAATCGCAACTGCTGGACAAAAAGGTCAAATTACAATTGCGACGAATATGGCCGGACGAGGTACTGATATTTTACTAGGTGAGGGTGTTCACGAACTTGGTGGATTACATGTAATCGGGACAGAACGCCATGAATCGCGACGCGTTGACAATCAGCTAAAAGGTCGTGCTGGTCGCCAAGGTGACCCAGGTAGCTCTCAATTCTTCCTTTCTTTAGAAGATGAAATGCTAAAACGTTTCGCACAAGAAGAAGTCGAGAAATTAATGAAATCACTGAAAACAGATGAAACAGGACTTATTCTAACTTCTAAAGTCCATGATTTTGTAAACCGTACACAATTAATTTGTGAAGGTAGCCATTTCTCCATGCGTGAGTACAATTTAAAGTTAGACGATGTAATAAATGACCAACGTAACGTTATTTATAAATTACGTAATAACTTATTACAAGAAGATACAAATATGATTGAAATTATTATTCCAATGATTGATCATGCTGTAGAAGCCATTTCTAAGCAATATCTTGTAGAAGGTATGCTTCCAGAAGAATGGGATTTTGCTAGTTTAACAGCAAGTCTAAACGAAATTTTATCAGTAGAAAATATGCCATCATTATCAGCAAATAATGTACATTCACCGGAAGATTTACAATCCGTTTTGAAAGAAACATTATCTCTTTATAAAGAGCGCGTAAATGAGCTAGATAGCCATACTGATTTACAACAGTCGCTACGATATGTTGCCCTTCATTTCCTAGATCAAAACTGGGTCAATCACTTAGATGCAATGACTCACTTAAAAGAAGGCATCGGACTAAGACAATATCAACAAGAAGACCCTACTCGTCTTTATCAAAAAGAAGCTTTAGATATCTTTTTATACACATATGGTAATTTCGAAAAAGAAATGTGCCGCTATGTTGCAAGACATTTAGGTGTTCCTGAAAACGTACAATAACGAGGTGAAAGATTATGTTATCATTCCTAAAAAAAGCGAAGAAAAACGGAAAAGATACGACTGTCTCTAGTAATCAACTATTCGGACAAGAAAGCACAAATACTGAAAATAAAACTGTAAAACCAACGCTTTACTTCCACCCTAGCTGGGGTGCAGTAGGACAAGAACAAAAATACATTTATCAATTTTTACATAAAGAACTACCACGTTTAGAAGAATATCAAATTTCTTTATCTGGAATTGAGATTGAAAAGCGTGATAACGGTTATGACGTAGCTGTATTTATTCGCAGCACTGTTCCGAAACCAATTTCTTTCGAAGAAGTTACATTAATTCTTCTAAATAAAGAGAAAAAATTATGCGCACGAAAAACATTCAACCTTTCTGCATTAGGAGATATTCCTGCAAATGTAAATATGCCGTTTATCTTTACATTTGAGCAAGAAACAATTACAGATGCTGAATTATCGCAAACGGATTGGGAATTAGCGTTCGAACTTGAAAGTAAGCATGTATTAGATTTAGATCCATCTTGGGAAGCTCAGTTACCTGAAGCAAGCAAAGAAGCTTTACGTAATTTCGTAGACAATTTAACACCTCCAAATGATGGTGAAATTAACTTCCTAGGTCTGCAAGCTGCACGAAAAGAAAACGGCGATTTACATACAACGCTTCTTATTCGTAACGGTTGTAAAGACAACATTCAACTAGAGCAACTTCCTCTTCATATTGAAGATGCCACAGGTGCAGTTGTTGTTAAAGGCGCTTTCACATTACCGAACCTTGAAATTAAAGCGAACACTACAAAACCGTGGTCATTTGTCTTCCCTGCTTCATCTATATTAAAAGAAGATATGGACCTATCTTCTTGGAAGGCACTTGTACCACAAGACTAATCATAGAGAAGCTCGCCTCTCTTACTTTTTTTCATACAAAAAGCCTGCTCAAAAAGATGGTCATCACACCTCTTTGGACAGGCTTTTTCTTTATGTAAAATTTATTTCGTTACGAATAAACGTTCAATATGATATTCAGCTTCTAATTTGCACATTTCATCTGCATGCTTTACTTTATTTCTTTTTAATTGCTCCACTTGTTCTTCGCTCGGTTTTTCATTAATAAGCTCGTTAATTTTTTCATTTACTTTCATTGCTAACGCTTGATGGAAATCTGGATGTCCTTTCAACTCGTCATCTACTTTATTGATCCAAGTTGATTTTGTGTATAAATACTGTTTCCACTGTTCAACAAATTGTTGCATATCAAACTTTTCTTCGTTCCATTCAATTTCTTTCATATACTTCTCAAAAGAAACAACAATTGAGCGTGTAATCCCAATCTTCACTCCGTGTGGTAACTGTTTGTACATCAATTATTCCCTCCAGCTTAAAGCTCTTCCTTCTGAAAAAAAAGGAATCTCAAAATTCATATACATTACTATAATATCACATACCTAATCTAGAATGTTACTATACTGCTAAGAGGAATAAATGTCAACAGACGCATAACATCTTGATATACAAATGTTACAAACAACAAAAACACCCTTATATAAGGGTGTTTCTTCATATAGTTTCCGTTTTTACAAATAGTAATTTATCTTTCTGCTCATTACTCGCCATCACTACTAACGTCTTTTTAATATGAGCAGGTACTTGCTCTAACGTTACACTCAATCCTGACTTATCCGACTGCTCAATGAAATTCAATAACGCCATAGCTCCTGATACATCCATATAGCGTGCATCTTTCATACGTAAAACAACCGGAGATTTTACGTCTTGTAAAGCATAAAAAACACGATCCACTGTTAAAAACGAAAGTGGTCCCTTAATTTTATATGTTGCTTCCTTTTCTTTTACAATAGAAACTTTACGTTCTTTACATTTCACCATGTATATAATGAATGAAAGAATAATACCGAACGCAACCGCGATCATTAAATCAAACTTCACTGTGACAATCATCGTTACGAGCATAACAACGACATCACCTTTTGGCGCTACATGCATTTTCTTCATGCTCTCCCAATCAAACATGCCAATACCAGTTAAAATTAAAATACCTGATAATACAGCAAGCGGAATGTATTGCACGACTGATCCAAGTCCCATAATGAAAATAAATAATATAACACTATGCATACTTGCTGAAAGCGCCGTTTTACCGCCACTTCTTATATTAACGATAGATCGTACAGTCGCACCTGCCCCTGCTAATCCGCCAAACAATCCGCTCATCATATTACCGATACCTTGTCCGACAAGTTCTTTATTACTTTTATGACGTGTCCCCGTCACATTATCCATTACGACCGATGTTAACAACGAGTCAATCGATCCTAATAAAGCAATACTAAGCGCTGGTAAAACAAGTTCTGCTACGCCTGTTCCACTTAAAGATGGAATATGAAGCGTTGGCATCGCTTCTGGAATCGTCCCAATCTTTTCAATCACCTTATTTAATGACAAATTTCCGATAACCGGTAACCTCACTGTAAGCCCTTCTAACGCAGAAGAAAATAAAGGAAGCATAGCTGTCACACCTACTAATGCGACTAAACTAGATGGGATTGCCTTAATCCACTTTCCTGAAACAATCATGACAATAATCGTTAATACGACGAGTAGAAAACTATTTTGCACATGCTTCATTTCACCTAAAATAATAATTAATGCGATACCGTTCATAAATCCTGAAACGACAGGATACGGAATGTAACGAACGTACGAGCCAAGCTTACATACACCGAATAAAATTTGAAATAGTCCCGCCATCATAAATGCTATAAAACTCGCCTCTAATCCGTGCGTCGCAATAACCCCTGTTGCGATAACCGTAATTGGTCCAGTTGGCCCTGTAACCTGCCCAGGTGTACCACCAAATAACGCCGCAAATAAACCTGCAAAAATTGCACCATACAATCCGACTAGTGCTCCCTCAGATGTTCCCGTTGCAGCAATACCAAATGCAATGGCAAGTGGCAACGCAACAATTGCAACAGTAAAACCAGCTAAACATTCCTTTGCTATTTTTTGAAACATATAAATAACCACCTTCACATTAAGTCCACGTTCCATTGTACACCTAAAAAGATACATTCGTTAGTCCACTTTTTACAGTATCGTGACGTAAACGCATTCAATTATAAGTACCTATCGCATCTTTGGAAACCATTATAACTATGCTATAATGGATAAATTAAATCTTTTATTATATATTTGGAGGCACTATGCTAACTTTTGAAGAAAAATTATCAATTATTGAATCTTTCCCAGAATTAGAAAGAAAAAACGTATCATTAAAACGCGTGAACTTTCACTTTGAAGAAAGTCGTTTAGATAAAAAGAACGTTGTTTACCACTTACATCCAAATGGAAACGGCTTTGTATATGCAAGTGGCATTAAAGGTTACAAAACGGATGATAAAGGTATGGTTAACATCCGCGAATTTTCAGCAGATGAATTACGCTCAGTAATCGAGCAATCAATTGAATTACTTTCACAAGAAGAAGTAGTAATTCCTGCAGAACCTGCGAAAGAAGAAGAATGGCAGAACGAAGACGGTCATATCCTTACTCTTATCTCAGAGGACGATATGTGGAACGTGTACGCTGGTGTAAATTTAGACGGTACATTTAACTCTTATCCAGAAGCTGCGGAATACCTTGATGAAGAAGGGTTTTCACGTAAATAAAAATAGAAAGTGGGCATCCCCCACTTTCTATTTTTTTGCCCCTTTTAAAGACTCTCTCAGCACAAATTTTTGTAATTTCCCACTTGCATTACGAGGAAGTTCATCCACAAATAAATAATGACGTGGACGTTTATAATCTGCTAATTCATCACTTTCTTTACAATACGTTTCTAAATCAGCCTCTGTAATTGTTTCATCTTTCTTCACAACAACTGCCACAACACGTTCTCCCCATAATTCATCCGGCTCACCAAGCACCGCAACATCTAATATACCAGGATGACTATGGAGAAAATCTTCAATTTCACGTGGATAAATATTAACGCCGCCACTAATCACCATATCATCCACGCGATCTGCGACGAATAAATAACCGTCTTTATCGAAGTAACCTAAATCACCAGAGTGATACCACCCTTTATACATCGATTTTACATTTGCCTCTTCTCGGTTATGATAACCAGCCATCATAGTTGGACCGCGCAAAATAATCTCTCCTACTTCATAAGGAGGCAATACATCATCTGGTTCTGCCGGTGCATCTTCGTTTGGTTTTACAATTCGAATTTCATGACTAAAGCATGGCGTGCCTGCTGAACCTGCTTTCGTAATTTGATCTTCTTCTACGAGAAACGCAACAACTGGTCCCATTTCTGTCATTCCGTATATTTGAACAAGATCAATATAAAGACGTTCTTTACATTCCTTCACTAATGCTGGCGCCATTGCAGCCCCGCCGTATATACCGATCTTCATTGACGTTAAATCATACTGCGTTAAATCTTTTTGCAACAGCATATTCCACATCGTCGGTGCTGCAAAGAATGTCGTAATCTTCTCTTCTTGAATTGTATGTAATACTGTTTCCGTATCAAAATGATGTAAAATAACATTCTTTCCGCCAACTTGAATACGCGGGATAATTCCAGCATTCAGCTCACCGCAATGATATAAAGGTGCAACGACAAGTCCGACACTATCTCGATTATATTTTAGGAAATACGTACAAATCACACTATGCTCAGCCATTTCACGATGGCGATGTAATACACCTTTCGGATGACCAGTCGTACCGCTCGTATACAGCATCGAACAATAATCCATTTCATTAATTTCGATATCTATTTTCTTAGAAGATGCTGCGTTCACTTTTTCATGGTAAGAACTTGCATAAGAAGGTGTATCGTCTTCTACATACCAAAAAGACGAATTCGGAAAATCTCGTTCAATGATAGCGACAGTTGGCTCAACTGCTTTTTCAAAAACAACGACTTTCGAGGATGCATCCTGAAGAATATAAGATACTTCTTTTGCTTTTAAGCGGAAATTAATTGGGTTAAAGATCGCTCCAATTTTTGCACAGGCTAAGTAAACGTTTACAAATTCACGGCAATTATATAAGTAAACAGATACCGTATCGCCCTTTCTTACCCCTTCTTCTAATAGAGCATGCGCCGTTTTATTTATTTGCTCATTCCACTGTTTATACGTCCAGCGAATATTTTTTTCTGGTTCCACTAACGCCTCTTTATTCGGATACTTACCAACAGATAAATCAAATATTCTCCCTATCGTCATGTACATGCCAACAATTTCCCCCTTTTCTCTTTCATAAATCTATCATTTCGTCCATAAGTAGACATTGTCCTTTAATGATTCGTCTAATTTTTCTGATTATTATCGACATAGTTTTACAAACAGTTCCGCTTTTGGGGGTAAGTGAAATTATATCGGCGATTTTCCGGATATATCGACTTACCGACAAAAACTGACAAGATAAAAAAGAAGCCGTCCCGACTGAAGTGACCCCCGAAAGTTAGACAGGTCGTTTCATTAGGCAGCCTCTAGGATATGAGCCCGGTATTGTACTGGGCTCATACCCTTTAATTTTGCCTTAATTCTTTTATGGTTATAGTATTCTATATACTTTGCTAATTCTTGTTTGAAATGTGTTATATTTTCAAATTCTTTTCGATACAGAAATTCCGATTTCATGATACCGAAGAAATTTTCAATAACGGCATTGTCATAACAGTTTCCTTTGCGAGACATACTTTGAGTTATGCCACAATTCTTAAGAGAATGACGGTATTGTTTCATTTGATAGTGCCAACCTTGATCAGAGTGAATGAGGAGTTTATCCGGATCGGTTACACAATAAAGTGCTTGGTCCAACATCGTTGAAACAAGGGAATAGGTCGGTCTGGGACCAATTGTATACGTGATAATTTCACCATTAAATAAATCCAACATTGGTGATAGGTATAACTTCTCCCCAAATAATTTAAACTCCGTAATATCTGTAACCCACTTTTCATTTGGTTTTTCAGCTTGGAAGTTGCGATTTAAAATATTTGGCGCAATTTTCCCAACTGTCCCTTTGTAAGAGCGATATTTTTTCATACGAACCAGACATTTTAACCCTAATTCTTTCATAAGGCGATACACTTTTTTATGATTTACTTTGTGTCCACGATTCATAAGTTCATCACGAATACGACGATAGCCATAACACCCATCGTGTTCATTATAAATAGCTTGAATCAGTTCTTTTACCTCCGCATTTGGATCAGGACGATTAAAACGTTTCATCCAGTAATAGTACGTACTACGTGGAATGTTTGCGAGTTGAAGTAACTCCTTGATAGGAAATTCATGCCTTAACTCGTAGATTACTTGCGCTTTGTCTTGTTTGGTGATTTTTCTTTGTTTTGAACTAAGGCATTCAACTTTTTTAAATATGCATTTTCCATACGTAAACGCTCATTTTCCGCTTGTAAGGCTTCGATTGATCCTTCATCTACTGGTTTTATTTTTTTATCTTTCATGGTTGGACGCCCCTTTTTCTTTAATTGTAGGGCATCCAGTCCTCCTGTTTCATAAGCTATTTTCCATTTCCGAAGTGTTTCATAAGACGGTATATTGAAAAGTGCCGCTGTTTCTCTGATAGATGTCCCGTGTTCATTCATATAATAAAGTACATCTAGTTTATACTGGGCTGGGTAGAATGTATAGCACTTTTCAAAGGCCTTTTCACCTGAAGACTCATATCGTCTAATCCACTCACGAAGTACGCTAGGGTTAACTCCTACAGATTTAGCAATTATTTTTCCACTTTCTGTACCATCTAAATATCGTTTCACCGCTTGGATTTTTTCTTTTGAAGAAAATTTAGCCATAAAAAATGCACCTCCAATTGTTAGACTGTGTCTAACAATTGGGGTGCACTTCAGACTCGGAACAGCTCCTTTCTTCTTATGCAAATAGCTCTTCTAAAATTTTCAGTTTGTCTTCTGTATATTTTACGAAGCCATCATTATATGATTTTGGATCTTTCGGATTCGCAAAGTGCGTAATTGCACCTGTCTTCGGATGAACAAATTTACTTGATGCCCCGCAGCCAAGTCCGATAATTGATTGTACTTCTTCCATAATGACAATGTTGTAAATACTTTCTTGCGTCGGCATTGCATAACCAACGTTCTCTAAGTTACCTAAAATATTCTTTTGACGGTATAGGTAATATGGTACGTAATTATGCTTTTGCGTCCACTCTTCTGCTTCGTGCATCATCGCTGTAATTTCTTCGCGACCTGCTACTTTATATTTACGTTTGTTTTGCGTCATTTCGGAAGCACGTTTAAATGATAACGTATGAACTGTTAATGATTCTGGCATTAACTTTTCTGTTTCATCTAGCGTATGCTTGAAAATATCTAACCCTTCACCAGGAAGACCAATAATTAAATCCATATTAATATTATTCATTCCCATTTCACGAGCTAAATGATACTTCTCAATTGTTTCTTCTACAGTATGATGACGTCCAATTGCTTTTAATGTTTCTTGATGGTATGACTGCGGATTAATACTAATACGGTCAATGTTCCATTTATTTAACACTTCTAGCTTCGCTGGCGTAATTGTATCTGGGCGACCTGCCTCAACTGTTACTTCACGCACATTTTTCACATCTGGGAACGCTTCATACATTTCTTCATACAGCATATCCATCTCTTCTGCTGTAATACTTGTCGGTGTACCGCCGCCGTAATAAATCGTCGTAACTTTTACACCTTTTTCTTTTAAAAACTTACCAATTTCACGAACTTCATAATGTAAACCACCTAAGAATGAATCAACAGAGCCTTGACGTCCGTTAATTGCATACGCCGGGAATGTACAATATGCACATTTTGTTGGGCAGAATGGGATACCGATATAAATACTTACTTCCTCTTTCAAACGATATAAATCCGGAACTACCGCTAATTGGCAATCAACGATACGTTGAAGGAGTTCAATTTTCTCTTCATGAATTAAATAACTTTCACGAAGTTCTTGGTGTGCTTCTTCTTTTGACATACCGTTTTGAAGCATTTTATGAAGAAGTTTCGTTGGACGAACTCCAGTTAAAATACCCCAGCTTTGTTCAATACCAGTTAACTGCTGAAGAACAGAAAGATATACATAAGAAACAACGTGCTTCACTTGCTTCATACGCTCTTTTTCATCTGTAAAAGCAGATAAATCTTTTGCGAATGTTTCTTCATACACATTTCCAGTCGCAACATCTGTTAAACGAGCTGATGCTTTCACATTCTCTTCAATGTGTATATCAACGATAAGATTTGCTTCCTCTTGTTCAAATCCAATCGTACTATCTTCAAAAAATAAGCCGCCAATATTTTGTAGCGGACGTAAAAAACGATCATCTTGTAACGTTTTAATTGAAATTAACAACATTATCACCTTTTCATTTGCAAACTCTCTTTAGTTTACTTGAAGGGCGTTTGCAGGTCAATACAGAAGGTTTTACCTTATTTTCATATCCTATTTAAAACAAACTGAATATTGATTTTTCATGAACTTTCCCTAGTTGTATAGACATTAGAATATACTCTTGTTACAATCTAGAACGTATTAGTACTTGCTACTAATTTAAATACATATAAAGGAGGACTCTTAACACGCACGAAAGACTATCACGTGTTAAAACAACTATGAAAAAAAAGTTTTACAACATTTTAGCATTATCTTTGGCATTACAAACATTTGTAGCGCCTACCCATTCATTCGCAGAAAGTATAGAAAAAACTGCGGAATTGTCTATGGATGAACAAGCTTTAAAAAGCATTGAAGAACATGCAAAACAGCATAGACATGACGAAGAAAACGACCTTGAAATCTCGGGTGAATATCTTCTCCACTTATCAACAAAACTTCCACTATACAATTCAAATGACTTAAAAACGAAAACAAATATTGAAATTGCTGAACCAGTAGTAAAAGCAACGAAGAAAAAAGGGAATGCATATTACATACAAACTACGTTTGGTGCTGGCTGGATTAATAAGGAAAGTAATAGTTTAGAAGTACAAGAGATTCATAAACTCTCGAATCAAAAACTAATCGTAACAGAAGAAGCATCAGTATATTCCTTCCCTTTCCAATCGTTTAAAGAAGAAACGAAATTACAGCCACAAACAGTAACTCCTACTGAACAAGCTGGGAATTGGTTTAACATTCAAATGAACGGAACTGAGAAATGGATTTATGCTCCTTCAGCTACATTCGACGGTACGAAAGCATCATTATTTGAAAAAACAGGTGCTATCGAAAAGAGAAGCGCAACTTTCTTCAAAACACCATCTAATTTACCTACAAATAACGTTTATGGTGTTACTTTTAAAGAAATGATTGTTCCAAAAGGAAATGAAAATATTCGCCCTGGCTACGCAATGGAACCGAAATACATTACAATTCATGAAACTGCTAATACAAGTAAAGGTGCGAACGCTTTAAATCATGCGAAGTACTTAGATAATCAAGCTCGCGGAAATACTGATCGTTCAGCGTCTTGGCATTTTACAGTAGATGACAAAGAAATTTATCAACATCTTCCGCTAAATGAAGTTGGGTGGCATGCTGGAGATAAAACTGGAAACTATGAATCTATCGGAATTGAAATTGCTGTGAATAGTGATGGAAATTATACGAAAGCGGTAGAAAATGCGCGCAAGTTAGCTGCTTTCTTAATGAATGAATTAAACATATCTCTAGATCACGTTCAAAAGCATCAATTTTGGAGCGGAAAAAACTGCCCTGCATTTATGATTCAGCGCGGACAATGGGATGCTTTCTTAAAGGGCACGAACGCTTACTATAACGAACATCGTAAAGATGTTATGCCGCCGCCAGAAGTCCCTCATGAAAAAGACGACATTGCAGGTGGTTGGTATGAGCAAGACATTCGTCAATTAGCTGCTAGAAAAATCATGTTCGGTGACGGCAATGGTTCTTACTGGCCAAACCGCCTCGTGACACGAGCTGAGTTTGCAAATTTAATGTCGAGAGCTTTAAAATTACCTGCTGGAAACGCTAAATTTACAGACTTAAACGAAGCACACCCATCTTTAATAGATGGAATTAACCGCGCCGCTAGCGCAGGGATCATTAATGGTCGTGGGAATAATAAATTTGATCCCAATGCTACAATAACACGTGATGAAGCTGTTATTATGATTGACCGTGCATTAGAATATAACTGGATTTATAGAAAAGAAGTGAAATTACCATTCACTGACCAACACTTAGCATACGATAAAAAAGCATTACAAAATGTTTACGCATACGGAATTGTAAAAGGTAACGAACGAAATGAATTCGTACCAAAAGGCACAGCAACACGCGCTGAAGCAGCCGCATTTTTAAATCGAATGCTTAAAGTTATTGAAGCTTAAACAAAGAAAAACGTAGCCAAAAGCTACGTTTTTCCTTTATCGTTTCGGTGTATTTTTATGATTCTTCAAAAACGGAAGCGGGAATTGCTTGCGGAAATGCTCTTTAATCATATACTCTACGCCGTTCTCACTATTTGAACGTGTAATCCAGTCGGCCGCTTGTTTTACCTCTACAGGCGCGTTCCCCATCGCTACTCCGAGACCCACATTTTCAATAACCTCTAAATCTTCCATGCTATCTCCAATGGCAACCATTTCGTTTAACGAAATATTTAAATGCTCTCCAAGCAATTGTAATCCACGTAATTTTGATACATTTTGTGGCAAAATTTCTATTCGTTTTGAATCACATTCAATATACTCTATATCTTGAAACGCTTTTCTTAATGTATTCAGTCCTCTTTCTTTTTCACCTTTCGTTTGGAAAAGAACATCAATTTTTGGCGCCGCGACTGGATGATCACGAAGCGCATCACCTAACGAATCTACAAATTGAACTGGATAAAATAACGGATCCGCACTCGATAGCACAGTACGCGCAATTAAGTTTGGTGTATTTCTCTCACGATTTCCGATTGAAAACCGTTCATGAGAAATGCGGACGTTACAGTCAAAATGCTCCAATACTTGCACAATGTTAAATGTCTTCTCTTCCGATAATCTTCTTTGAACGTACGGCTTATCTAAAGTTGCTGAAACGAAAGCACCGCCATGTGTCACTAATATAGAATCTAATTTTAACGCCTTTGCTACTTTATGAGCGGACTGAAAATTCCGGCTCGTAAATAATGTAACGTATACGTCTTTTCTTTTTACAAATTCAATTGTTTCTCTTAATCCTTTTGCAATTTTTCCGTTGTTGTATAGTAGTGTCCCATCTATGTTAAGAGCTAGTAAGCGATAAATCATGTCGCACTCCCCCTCTTCGCTGTTGTACTCTATCCATAATTTATGAAATAAATGTAGCAAATAGAACGAGTTAGAATTACTACTGAAAATTTGGTTTACTATATACATATACACTTAGTAAAGGAGATAGTACAATGCAAGCACCACCTTCCTTTTATGAAGGCGATACGTTAGAAGTCGCAAAAAAATTACTCGGACAGAAACTTGTTCATATTGTAGATGGAATAAAGCGAAGTGGAATCATTGTTGAAGTAGAAGCATACAAAGGTCCGGGTGATAAGGCCGCACATAGTTACGGCGGCAGACGGACGGATCGTACGGAAGTCATGTTTGGTGCGCCAGGACATGCTTACGTATATTTAATTTACGGTATGTACCATTGTTTTAACGTCATTACAGCACCAGTAGGCACCCCGCAAGGTGTTCTCATTCGAGCCCTTGAGCCGGTAGATGGAATAGAAGAAATAAAACTAGCGCGCTATAACAAAACTGACATTACAAAGGCGCAGTATAAAAATTTAACGAACGGACCTGGAAAATTATGTCGTGCCCTTGGAATCACTTTAGAAGAACGAGGCGTATCATTACAAAGTGACACATTGCATATTGAACTCGTCCCAGAAGAAGAACACATATCATCACAATATAAAATAACAGCAGGACCTCGTATTAATATCGACTATGCAGAAGAAGCTGTACATTATCCGTGGCGTTTTTATTATGAGGGGCATCCGTTTGTTTCAAAGAAATAAAGTGAAACTTTAATCAGTGGGGAGTGCCTTCATCCCCCACTGATTATTAGTTGAACCAATCGGACTTTTATGGGCAGTTGATCCCCCGCCTAACTTCTTTGCTTTCGCTGAATTTGGAAGTGGGGATCTTACTGCCCATTAAAGCGGGATAAACAATATCGACTTACCGACAAATAAAAGAAGATGTTGTCTCATAAGTCTCTTTCGAAGTAAAATCACATGAAATTGAAAAGGAAGAAACGTTATTAAATCAACGTTTCTTCCTTTCACTTTCTATTCGATTTTGGCTAAAAAGCACCTTTTGGGACAGCCTCTCTCCCTTTTTACTCCGCACCTTCCGCAGTCGCAATATTATCCTCTAAGTTTTCTCTAGATAATTCAGCCGCCATAAAATCAGCTGTTTCTGGAAGTGCTAAATGCATATGAGCTTTTTGACAAATTTGGATCGTACAGTTTTCAACAACATAGTCGAAAACATGTCCGCCTCCGCTTCTTTCATCGTCAATATAATGTAAGTGGAATCCAGCTACACCAATACCTTGCGCATAATCTGGTGTCCAAAATCCAGCAAGCGTACCTTCTGTATTTTCAAATGAGAAGATTGGTTGTGATTTCGTCACTTCAACGAGTGGTGTATACGGTTTTTCTTGTCTTGGAACCGTTCTCGTTCTTACTTCGCGGAACGTACCATCCATTCGAATACCATAAAATAGGTTTTTACTCGGCATTAATTCATGTAATAAAGCTTCCACTTCTTCACGATTCATCGGCTGCTCCACTGTATAACTCATTTCTTTTTCAAAAAACGTTACAGTCGCAAATGGCGTTGTTTCTTCTGGCTCTACTTTTTCTGCTGAACCGTCTGAACGTAAATGATAAAATTCGTTATCAAACGCAATCATTTCACCATCTAACTGATCAAATGTGCCGATACCGAAATCACCATGTTTTTTCAAATCTTCAAAGCTAATCACACCATCATATATACCATCTAATAGCGCAAGCATTGTAGATGTTTGATATACTTCGTTATTCGTTTTCGTTCTTTTTGCATCAATATCCATTAATTGCGCAACCGTCATCTCAAATCTGCCTCCATTAGTTTAATTGGTTTGGTAATAATTTTTCGCTTAATTTAATGTTGTCACGATAGTCAATTGGAATATCAATAATGACAGGACCATCTGCTGCTAATGCAGATTTTAATACCCCTTCTAATTCATCAGGCGTGTTAACACGAAGACCTAACGCCCCGAAACTTTCCGCATATTTCACAAGATCAACATCCCCAAACTCTGTAGCTGATGTTCTGCCGTATTTCATCATTTGTTGGAATGCAACCATATCATATGTGCCGTCTCTCCAAACGAGATGGACGATTGGAGAATTTAAGCGTACCGCCGTTTCTAACTCCATCGCTGAAAATAAGAAACCACCGTCACCTGATACGGAAACTACTTTTTTACCTGGTTCTACTAAAGTAGCTGCGATTGCCCAAGGGAGTGCAACACCTAACGTTTGCATACCGTTACTAAATAATAATCTACGTGGTTCATAAGAACGGAAACATCTCGCCATCCAAATAGAATGGGAACCGATGTCACATGTAACAGTTGTATCGTCACTAATTAAAGAACGAAGTGTACGAATCACTTGAAGTGGATGCGTAACACCTTCTGAAGGACGATTTGGAACTTCTGCTTGTTCTGATAATTTCGCACGTAATCGTTCTAATACTGCTTCTGATTTCGTACTTAACACAAGTTTCGGTAATTTTTCTGCGATACTATTTACTGTTAAGGCAATATCACCAATTAATTCACGCTCTGGTTGGTAATCATGATCGATATCTGCTTGATGGTCATCAAGATGAATAATCGTTCTGTCCCCAAGTTTATTCCAGAATTTCGGATCATACTCAATTGGGTCATAACCGATAGAAATAACAAGGTCCGCTTCTTCTAGTAAAATATCACCTGGTTGGTTACGGAATAAGCCAACGCGGCCGAAGAAATGATCTTCTAATTCACGTGAAATCGCACCAGCTGCTTGATATGTTTCAACGACAGGAAGTTCTGTATCCGCAATTAATTCACGAACAGCTTTCGTCACTTCATTTGTGCTTGCTCTCATACCGAGTAAAATAACCGGCAATTTCGCTGCTTTTATTTTTTCTACTACGTATGTAATATCATGTGTGGGAGCGATTCCAAGCTGTGGCTTAGAAAGCGCACCGATAGACTCTACATTCGTTTCCGCAGTCATAACGTCTTGCGGAAGACTTACTAAAGTAGCGCCTGGATTTGTGGAAGTCGCACTTCGGAATGCATTTGATAATGCTTCTGGCACATTATCAGGATGCTCTACTTCTACGCTATATTTTGTGATTGGTTCGAATAGTGCAGCATTATCCATAGATTGGTGCGTACGTTTTAATCGATCTGTACGTGGAACTGCACCAGCTAAAGCAACAACGGGATCACTCTCCGCATTCGCAGTAACAAGACCTGTCGCTAAATTTGATGTCCCTGGTCCTGAAGTTACAAGACATACGCCCGGTTTTCCTGTTAATCTACCAATCGCAGCTGCCATAAATGCTGCATTTTGTTCATGACGACAAACAATTAACTCTGGTCCTCTTTCTTGCAGTACATCAAATACAGAGTCAATCTTCGCTCCTGGAATACCGAAAACATGTGTAACACCTTGTTTAATTAAACAATCAACAACAAGATCTGCTCCTTTTGTTTTTGTCTTCACGTCGTTTGCTTTTACACCTGTACTCAAACTAACCATTCCTTTGTTTCATAATTTGTGTAATAAAGATTTTAAACTTCACCTGGTTAATTAACGTGGTGAAGTATTATTTATCATTATATTACAAATGCATTATTTTTCCAATGATATGAATTTGACAGTTTTATGACACTCATTAAGGAATGCGCTTACAACCCTTTATTTATCTTAAAATAATATTTTCATATTTTCTCGAAAAAATCTAAAAAACTTCCATCTCATCACGGTACCAAAATGTTTACAGTACCTTGCAAAGAACACTACTAAATGATATATTTGTAAATATTGGAACACCCATTAATTGGAATAACATTCGTAGTTAGTATATCCCCCTCTCAAAAAAGAGCGAATTCTCAGCTATAATTCATTATTTTATAAAGGGAAGTGATTACAATGAACAAAAGTGAATTTTTAAGCCAACTTAGTTCCTCCCTACGGAATATACCTAATTCAGAAAAGGAGGATATCATCTCAGAGTACGAAACTCATTTTATTAGTGGTAAACAGGATGGAATATGCGAAGAAGAAATTTCTAAAAAACTAGGAAACCCTAAAGCTATTGCTAAAGAACTTAATGTTTCCTATGCAATAAGCAATGCTGACAAGAAACGAAGCTTCAAAAATATGATAACTGCACTATTTTCTGTTATGAGCTTAAGTGTTTTAAACTTTGCCTTTATCTTTATCGCCTTTTTCGTACTACTCTTTTTATTACCTTTTCTTCTAGCACTAATCATTGCCACTCCAGTATTAATTATTTCACCTATTTTATTAATAGGATTAGGATTCTTTAAAGGGTTTCATCAAATTAGTTATTCCGATGTTTATAATGTGTTCATCGCTTTTTGCGTCGGTTTACTCATATCCGTCGTATGTTATCAAATGGTCAAACATATATACGCACTTTTAGTAAAGTATTTGAAATGGAATATAGCTATTTTACAAAGACACTAATGAATAAAAAAGGAGATTAAAATGAAGAAATATACTTTATATTCACTCATGCTACTTACAGTTTTATTTCTATCAGCTTGTTCAAACAGTGCACAACCTAAGGAAGAAAACGATGTACAATCTATTAAAGATGTTACGGTTAAAATTCCGGAAACTATATTCACTTCCTCAAAAAAGAATGAAACGATTAACGAAGATGAAATGAAACAAAATATAAAAACTTATTTAGATTATAGCGGAGAGTTATACGAAAACATCGTTCCACTTTCGTCAGCCATGTCTGACGAGAAGGTTACGGAATCCGACCGAGAGAAATTACAAAAACTAATAGATTTAGCTCAACAAAACGATGCGAATTTCCTTAATTTTATTAATAACAATACGATCCCTCATGATTATAAACAGCCTTCAAAGGAAATTCATGATTACATTTCAGCGTCTACGGCACTTTCAGTAGAATTAGAGCAAGAACTAGACAAACTCGCTGAAGATGGCAACTTGTTCAAAACCGATTTTTCTTTTACAAAGCGCTTTGAGAAAGTGAATGGAAGAGAGCAAAAAGAGATTGAAAAGTTTTTGAGGGAAAAGAACATTGAGACTGAGTATTTCAAAAAATAATTCAAGTTGTATTAAAACATAAAAAAAAGGACCTTCATAAAGAAGGTCCCTCCAGAATTAACAACAAATAACAAAGGACAATAAAAATCACTATATTGACAAGATATAGGACTTTTATTATTGGAGTAACTCATCACTAAAAGTTAATTTTCACTTCTCTAACGATGATTAAAACATAATAAAATGACTATTTTACTCATTGTAACTAAACACAGTTCCAGTTGACTGTCTTTCAAAACATTCTACCTATTAATACTATCTTGATATATCTAAAAATAACTGAACAACTTAATAAAAGGCAATATATTAAGTGATCAGCCCTCGCGAGTTTTATTTTGCCTTTAATTAAACTATAATACATTATCCATTCTGTTTCACCGAATGATTCCCTCGTATGAACGCAATTTTTCTTTCGGTAATTCAAAAATTTTTTGCTTACAACGATAAAAGATGTAAAACTGTAGATAAATGCGTAAAAGGCTCCTTACATGTAAGGAGCCTTCCAACAATTAATACTAATGGGGTAAGGGTAAAGCTTCGCGCTATTCAATATTTATAAAATAGGTACACAGAAAAGCGATAACTAAAACTATGTGCTGAAAAATAATAATTGAGAATTAATACATGAAATAGCGTGAAGCAGACTAAATAAATACTTAACTACAAACAAAAGTTAAATTATTTATTTCCCTGTAAGTATAGTATAAATAATACTTTTGCTATTTTCACCGAAAAACCTTATCGTTTAAACGCAAATTTGCTTCGCAAAATGTCTAACAGTACATAAATAAAAAGCACTGTCTTTAAGTAACAGTGCTTTTTATATATTCTCCAACCTTATTCATCCTCATTCTCTTTTTTCTTTGAACGTCTTCCTAATAAAAACACTAAAACTAGCAATGCAATCAGTAGTAAAGTACCACCAATAATATAGTACAAAGTATAATCCTTTTTCGCTTCTACTGCTGTATCATTTAACTTCTTTGCTTCTTTTCCTTCAATCGTGAACTTTTTCGTCCATTCCCATTTTTGATCACCATCAGTTGCTTTCATTTCGAGGCGATACGTTCCTGGTTCTAAAGCTTTATTATCCCAACTAATTGCATAATCAAAATTAGAATTTGGTGCCATTCTTAAATTTTCTTTTTTCGTTTCATGTAATACATCTTTACCTTTTTCTGTATAAACTTTTGCATCTACACTTAAATTCTTTAACATTGCTGGCTTTATATTTTGCAAATTCGCTGTCACTACGTTACGCGCATTTACTTGTCCCGGTTTTACTTCATTTAATTTCATATCTGGCTTTACTTGGGCGTCCGTTTCCCTTAAGACAACACCAATTGCATATGCATATTTATTTTCAATCTGCACTTCTTTTGCGCTTTTCTTTTCTTTATCATTTTCTTTCTCTTTAAAATAAAGTCCACCTAAAATGACTCCATCAAAACTTTCATTTGGCATTTCAACATTTACATCTAATGTAATTGTACTTTTGGCAGGAATTTTTGTTTCTTTTTTTACTTTAGCAATTTTAGAAAATGGGATTTTAAGAGTAGAGTCAAGTTGGGGATCAATCACGCTATAATCTGTAATTCCATTACTATTTGTAATAGCTGTATTTGCATGTGTTTCTACGACAACCTCTTTATCCGTATCATTCTTCATTTGCACTTGAAGCGTTTGTTTTTGTCCTGGTTCCATCTTTAAATCAAAATATGTTTGGTTTTTATCAACTTGATTCTCTGGAATTACTGCGTTTACAGCAAATTTCATTTCTGCCGCATTCGCTTTAAGATTAAAAACGTTAAAAAGAAAAACAAATACTAATAAACTACTTACTATTTTCTTTATAGATTTCATATTAAATTCCCTTCGCATTCATAATTTTAATAGACAAACGAAAGAGATAAAGATAGTAAATCTACCCTTATCTCTTTCTTAAAATTTTCCATGTAAACCAATATTACATTGGAGCGTCTTTTAATTCCCAAGTTAGAGAAGTTGTGTACTGTGCTTGTTCTTTCTTCGTTTTACCTGGCACGCTTAACTCTACGCTCTTTTTACCTTCTTCTACTGATTTACCGAAAGCATTTGTCCATGTTCCCATACCTTGCTCTTCTTGAGCTGTTAAAACATCTGATGCTTGTCCTGGAACTAATGTAATATCTTGCGCAGCTGCTGGAGCATCGCTACCTGAAGCTGAATTTGGAGTTCCATTTTTCAATGTTAATGTAGCACCTGTTAATTCTTTGCCATCAGCTGTTTTAAACTGATCATTTTGTGTTACTGACAATTTCCACCCTGCATTTGTACCACGGTTATCTGTTACTTGTACAAAATTTGGTACTTCTTTATTTCCATCTTTAGCTTTTACTGTATCTAACTTTGCATAGTAAAGTTCATTGTTACCAGAAGCTTTTTGTGTTTCAAAGTTGAAGTTTGATACATAGTCAATACTTAATGGACCATCTGTACCTTTTTCATGTACATCATCTGGATTTTCTGGATCTACTACTGGTTCTACTACTTCATCTGGATTAATTGGATTCGTTGGATCTACAGTATCTGTGTTCTTTTCAAATTTGATAAATGCTTTTGAATTCAATGTTCCTCCATCTTGCTCAGCCGCTAATGCTGATGTACTTCCTGCTAACGCTGATAAAGTTACTGCTCCTGCTAATGCTAATTTTGTTAGTTTCATATTCTTTCTCCTTTTCAATCTCTATATTTTTAATTTTCTAAACACAAAACTTATTGAGGTGTATCTTCTAAAGTCCAAGTTAATGATGTTTTATATTTTGTATCTTTTACTTTCGCAGTTGTACCTGGTACAGATAAGCTAACGCTCTTTGCTCCTTCAACATTGTCTTTACCGTAAGCAGTCGTCCATGTTCCCATACCGTTACCAGCTTCAGCGATTGTTACTTCTTGCGTAGAACCATCTGGATTTAAAGTTACTTCTTTTGCCGCTGGAGCGAATTTTTTATCTGTTGCAGAATTTACAAACGGATTGCTTAACTTTAATTCCGCACCTGTTAATTCAGTATCTGCCGCTTTAAATTGACCATTTTGCTTTACCGTTAATTTCCACCCTTTGTTTGTACCACGGTTATCTGTTACTTGTACGAAGTTTGGTACTTCTTTATTTCCACTTTTTGCTTTTACTGTATCTAATTTTGCATAGTAAACTTGGTCACTACCAGAAATATTATGTTTACCAAAATGGAAGTTCGATACATAATCGATGCTTAATGGACCTTGTGTTCCATCTTCATGGTTGTTATCTTCTGGATTTTCTGGATCATCCGGGTTTTTTGGATCTTTTGGATCATCTGGATCATCTGGATTTCCTGTTGTTGTTACTTCTTCTTCTGAATCAATTGGGTTAATTGGCTTCGTAACTTCACTATTCTCTGTGAAAGTCACATCTGTTAAAGAATTCATTTTCCCAGCTTCTTCTGCAAATGTTGGTGCTCCTGCTGCTAATACTGTTGAAAATGATACTGCGCCTGCTAATGCTAATTTTGTTAATTTCATGATTTCCCTCCATTATTGTGAGTTTATTTATTGAATAGAAACATTGTTTCTATTTTCCCTATTATTATTTCTAACTACTAGAAAAACAGCCAAGGCTACTAACATAATTCCTACTCCCACATATTGAACTGGTGAGGATGAATGCCCACCTGTTTTTGGTAGTAACTTTTTATTCATACGGTCATCTGATGTATTATCTACTACTTTAGATCCATCCGGTATAATTGAATCGGTAGTTATATCTGGATTATAACTATTTGAAAAAGTTATTCCCGCTTTCGAATTCATGCTACCTGCTAAAACCGTTTCGCAATATACAAACATTGTTAAACAAGTAAATGTAACATATATCAAAAATAAGCCTCTTCTCATTACATTCTCTCCTTTTTAAGTTTTATACCTAATCTCTCACCTTAGATATAATTTTTTAAATAGGAGCATCTGTTAACGTCCACTGTAACTCACCTTGATATTTAGTATTAATTTTCACATTGGGACCTGGGGCCACTTGCAAACGAATCCCTTGATTTTTATGCCAAGAAACATCATAATCGTTATCGTCTTTTAAAGTTTGTGATAATACTTCCGTATTTTCCATATTTAACGTATGGTTGGTGCCTTTTTTATCTGTATAAATCATCGCACCAATTAACTGATCACCATTATTAGATGTAAGTGGTTTTATTTCCTTTACACCTAAATGCCATTTTTGCTTCTTCGCTCTCCCATCTACTACTGTTACTTTTCCATCAATGAAAGAGGGGGCATATATCGTTGGTTTAGATGAAATAACTAAGTTATTAAAAGAAATTGCTTTCGGGACATTTACTAGCTTCAAAGTTCCTTCTACAATTTTTATAGGGACTTTAACTTTTGCCTCTACCCCCTGCTTCGTTTTGATTATCGCTGTAACAGTATAATCACCCGGAGTATTCGTTTTTGGTATATCCTCTAATCGTACTACAGATATCGGTTTATCTATTTTCGCATTCGTATCCACAGATAAATTTGTTACAAATTTTGAAATATCCATTTTAGATATATCAGTACCAACTTTAACAGTTTGAGGAACTGCTTCTCCTGTAGGAATACCTTTATACTTTATTTTTGCGATATCCCGATTACTTGTTTGCCCTTTTTTGTCACCATCTACATAGTTCTTAGCTTCAACTGGAATTTCGAGATATCCATTTTTGTAATACTTCATAAAATCAGTATTTTCTACCAGTGAACCCGTTACTTTAATTCTGTAAAATTTATCATTGAATTGACTTGTTCTAACTATATTTGTTTTTGCTGTAGCAATAATTTTATTATTTTTTCTTGTTACATCAAAAAAGTTACTAACATCATTATGTTCTTCATCTGTTATCTTTACATTATTAAGCTTAAAACTTGCATCTACTTCACTTTCAATAGATAACGATTTTGCATAATAAGATGTCGCGGATTGAGAAGGCACATTTTGATAGATATAATAAGAGAACTCCTGTGAATCATCTTCTGTCGTGTTACCCTCAACATCTGGTGCAGGCATCTCAACTTTAGAAATCGCATCACGTTCATATTTTAACCACCCTGTACTTCTTTCTAAATTTAAGCGAACGGGTAACTCTTCAATCTCATCAAATGTAATCGACATATTCGTATTTGATTTTTCTCCACCGCCAGTACCAACAAAGTTATTTGTTCTATTACCATTATCTTTATACGCAATAGTAGTTGTATTATACGTATATAGATTAGTTAAATAATTTCCATCTGTCCGTAAATCTATCGACTTATAGCCATTTAGCCTTTTAAAATTCCACATTGATGATACTGGTGTTGTATGCCCTGTTTTATGATTGATAAATTCATAAGAAAGTTGTGCCGCAGAACCTTTAGAACCATGATAATTTATCCTTAAAAAGTCACCTGCACTCCTTTTACTCGTAGGCTTATATATATCAATATAACCACTACTAATATCTAGAACATTAATACGTAAATCTATCCATGATCCATTATAAAACCCGACATTTTTTATCAATACGTAAGACTGTTTATTAGCATTTCCACTATTGAATCTATAATATGCAGCATAAGTACGATTTTCCCCTGATACTTCGTAACTTACGTCTGGACTCCATCTTAATTGAAATGCATATTTCCCTGGAATGGAAGGACCCGCTCCTGTCCCCTCATTAATTACTTTAACATCGGGGTATTTCAAAATACTTTGATAAGAACCAGCAGCATACTCTGTCAAAGGAATTTCCCTTTCCTCTTTTTTATCTGCCACCACTGGATCCTCTATATTTTTCCGATCTAGTTCTACTTGATGAGCATTTCCATCTTCAGCAAATTGATTTGTTTTTTCATCATAAATCTTTTCATCCATTATGGATGGTGATTTTTTATTTGTATCCTCTTTTGTTTTTAGTTCATTATTGGGAATATCATCAGGTTCATTAAAGCCTTTTTGATTGATTGAAATATCCTCAACAATTGGATTCTCATTAATAGCCTTATTCTGCTCTACTAATGAATTTTCCGCTTGTTCTATATGCTTTTTATCACTAGTTGCTTTAATTTCATCTAAAACACTAAGACTGATTTTATTTCTTTTCACCTCAGTATTTCCATTTTGGCTCTTTACTTCAAACTCAAAATCCCCAGGTTTGGTCATTTTAGCTACTATAAAAACTTTTCCTAAAGCATTGTTTGATTCTTTTTTTTCAATTCGAACCCTTGAATTCTCTACTACACTGATGGTATCAACCATTACATTTCCCGTATTTAATTTCTTTGTAACTTCTTCATTAAAATCAGCACCATCTGGTAATGAAAATTCAATTGTTTCCTCCTCACTATTTAAACTTTCAATAGTAAAGATTGCTTCTTCATTCACCTGTTTTGTACTCTTGTCAATCTCCATTATAAAAGGTGATGTGTTTTTATCTACAATTGCATATGCAGTGCTTGAAAAAACATCAAGATTACTAAATTGAGTAAAAACAAGTCCGGTAACCAAACAAACTTTTCCAATGTTTGTGATCTTAGTTTTCAAATTCCTCCTCCTCTCTTTATTGTGTTAAAGATACCTAAATTCTAGGACTAATTTCCTAATTCAATTATCCATATCATATTCTTATTAAACACTCATTCTTACGAAACATTCATATTATTTAGATATCTCTTTTTAAAGAATCAATATAACTTTTCTAATCTCTATATCACATCGATTCTATACCTAGATTAACCATTATTTCCAAATATCGAAACGAAAAACTAGAGTGTCTTCACGCAAAATGAATTGCGCTAAAACGCAATCTCGATACTTCTCTTTATAAACAAATAGGTTTCTCTTCACTTTCGTGAAGAAAAACCTATTTGTTTATCATTATTACTTTAGTAAATTACAAATCAAGCGACGGAATCAACCACAATTCTTTCGCCTTCTGCACAGCTTCCATTCGAGAAGAAACTTTTAATTTATGGAATATATCCGTTAGCTTATACTCTACAGAACGTTGACTTAAATTTAAAATTTCAGCAAGCTCTTTATTTGTCTTTCCTTTACTCACTTCTATTAAGATTTGTTTTTCATCTTCATTTAATGAAATTTGATTCGTAATTTCTCCATCTTTATTCTTTATATTCGAAATCGCTTCTTTTATTCTTAACTGTCGAATAAGCTGATAAGATAAAACTACCTCTTTTTTCACCGCATGACGAATCGAATTAATTACCTGTTCTTCTGATGAGGTTTTACTTAATACGCCTAAAACACCATTTTCTATAAGTAAATTATAATGAGAAAATATATCAAACCCTGTAAAAATAAGAATCGATGCCTCTGGATGTAACTTTATAATTTTCTTAGATAAATCTAAGCCATTCACATTAGGCATTTGTAAATCAATTAAGTATACATCATACTTTTTATCCTTAAGCAATTGCTCTACTTCTGTACTATCATGTACTACCTCTACGTGCATATCATCATATTTTTCAATTAACGCCTTCGTCCCTAACCCTACTGCGACATGATCATCTACTACAAGTACCGAAATCATATTATCACCCTTTCAATATTATCGTATCATCTGATGATTCATCTAAAATTTAATAATTATTTGTAACCCACGATTAGGTTTTGATTCAACAGTCATTTCTCCATTCAAACTTTGGATTCTAGTAACAATCCCAGACAAGCCTAATGTGTTGTAAGAATAGTTTACTTCATCTAACTCAATCCCAACTCCATTATCTATATAAGTTAAATATAAATGCTCGTCTTTTTCAAATAATCTTACTGTTACGTTTGTTGCTTTTGAATGTTTCATAGCGTTATTTAATAACTCTTGCATAATTCGATAAATTGCTTGTTCATGTTCAACACTTGGTGCAACAATTCGTTCAGGAATATCATAATAAAAGAAAAATGTCGCTTTTAAATTAATTTGTTTAAATAAATTTATGAGTGCTTGTTTTAAACCTAACTCATATAGAAATGGTGGTCTCAAATTATTACATGTTTCCCGAATTGTATAAATATGATCTAATAGTTCATCTTCAATTTCATTCAATATTTTTTTCGTTTCTTCATCTTGAACACGAGCTTTATAACTCTCAAATTTTCGAGACAAACGTATTTGATCTTGTAAAACTCCATCATGTATATCACTTGCAAGATTCGTTCTTTCTTTTTCAGATAGTTTAAACATAAGCCTTGCCAACCACATTGGTGGTTGCTCAAAATCATTTATTTCTTGTAATTGTTTTAATAAATCTTCAATTTGATTAGAGCATTCTAATAGTAAATCTGTATAATTACATAATGTTTCTATCCAAACCATTTCATCTATATTTAAATTTTCTTTTTCACTATGATTACATACTAAAATAATCATTTTTTCTCCTGAAATAGAAAGAACACACCCAAAATGATTATCCAGCTGTATGATGGAACCTACTTGATACGTGTCCAACTGATGATTAAATAATGCTTCTATTGTTCTTCTTGGAATATATTCACTCTCGAGAACATGAATAGAATGTTCTCTCTTATTTATTTCCACACAACACGTTTCTTCAATTTTCAATATATCTGATATTTCTCTTCTTATACTATAAATAAGATTGGGCAATTTATATTCATTTTTCGCTTGGTGTAAGAAACGATGCAAACTAAATTGATAATTTTTTTGATGATGATACAAACTTTTTCTTAGCTTTAAATCTATATAATCTTTAATGTATAAAAAACAAATACAGATTATAATAGAAATTATTCTAAATTTAACCCATTTTAATAAATGGTCATCGCTGTCTTCAAAGATGACCATACCTAATACTGCACAGAACATGTTAACGCCTACTGATAAAACTATATAATACGGAAGTCGCTGAATAATAAATTTAAAATTAAACATCTTCCCTGAGATTACTAAATAAAAAATACAAATCGGAATAAATAAGAAAAATATGCCTGTCGTTTCGCTACTTATAAACTCTTCTCCATAAAACAAATTCGGAATTAAATATAAACATATAAATGGAATTGCTGACACTAAAAAACTAATAATAATAATTTTTAAATATTTAAAGTAACTGCTATTTCCACTTTTAAAATAAAATCTTACTAAAAGATACACTGTAAACAAAAATAGTAGCGCACTCAAAGTAATTGTAAATAAATTAGCCCATTCATTATATTTTATGTGTATAAGAATGCTTAATATAACGAGAAATATTGATATGAAATTTAAAATTTTTAACTGTTTTGGTGTTAAAAACTTTATTTGATTATTAGAGAAGTACATTTTCATAAATCTTATAAAGAAAGTAAATACACATACTAGTGAAAGTGACGCCACAATAAAGGATAAAGTATCTTTTCTTTGAGCAGCTATAATACTAATGAAACTAACTCCAAGTGAAATTAAAAAATATAATAAATCATTTGTACTACGATTTATTTCCGGAACAAATATTAATAAGTATAATACCATTAAAAGACATACTATATAAAAACCAATAGGAATAATAAGATGATAGAAAACTTGTTTACTATAAGGCGGGTACTCTATCTCAAACTCTTTTATTTCTCCATTCCTATTTAACGTTATTTTTTTCACCTGTTCAATTGAATGGTACGATGAAACTGTAAAATGTTTAGATGGCGGTTCACCATCAATCTGTTCTATAATGTCTCCAATTTGAAAATCTCGTTTCCCTGCCCAGCTATATTTCGAGAGATCACATATAACATACTGGTCAGAATTATATTTTACCGATATTCCAGTTTCAGGATAATTTTTTATTAAGCTAGCACAGTACCAACTAACTACAATCGTTAGTAATAAAATAAAAAACTGAACCTTAAATTTCCACATTTTCTTTATCATTGCATAACTCCTTTTCGAATACACACAATCCCCAAACAAAAATAGTATTTTACACCCTTAACGAAAAATTAAAAATAACCCCACTTCATAAAAGAAGTAGAGCCCTATAAAAATACATATACACTTTCATTAGACAAGGGAAAATTATAACATAAAGTATATAGAATTTGTAAGTTCCTACCATATTCTATATATTATATTAATATAATATAACTCTAGTATTATCCGCTTGATGCGTTAAATAATACTCATTATTTTTCTTATAAATTTCAATACCTTTTGTAAGTATCTTTACATTATTTATAAAAATAGTTGAATCATTCACCCAAACATTTTCAACCAATTGCGATCCTTGATAAAAGAAATCATTTTCTATCATCATATGAAGTACATGCTTCGCTAATATTTCCGTTCTAAAACTATTTAAATCTATAAGGATTCCCATCTACTCTTACCTCTCTTTTTTATTTTTATCCATTTCGTCATTAGTAAATATAGTATATGTAAGACTTACAATTATTTCACCGAAGAACTAATGCGTCCTTACGAAATAGATAAACGATTACTGCAGGATGATCCTAAAATACTTTTACAAACTATGATTTTTTTCAATAAATATTAGGAATACTTCACCGCAATACAAATGCGTTTAAACGAAAATATACGAAAGGTTTGATTATAAATTCTTGTAAGTAACAAAAAAGACGCCCCTATACAGGGGCGTCTTCCACTATTACGCTTGTTGTTGCGCGCTATATAATTCTTCAAGTGGCTTCATGATAATTTTGTTAACGTCGCCGATTACAACATTTAAGCGTTGCTCAGTTTCCATTAACTTTGTAATTTTAGCATCTTGTTGAATGCGAACTACAACTTCTTGTGCTTGTTGGTTGTCTTCTTCAGTGATTTCTTGACCTTGCATCATTTTTTGTTGTAGGCTAAGTTGCATTGTGCGGAACTCATCGAATAAGTTCTTTGAAGCTGCATCAGCTTGAACTGCTGCGTAGCTCTCTTTTAACGTTTTGAAGTCATCGTTTTCAGCGATTGCTTTTTGTAATTCATATGCTACATCATGAATGTTTTTTGTCATTTTATTTTTCCTCCTTTAGAAGGCTAGCGCTTATCATACGCACTGCCTTTTACGTGCATTTACATACGCACCTCTTCTTACCATATCAAACTATGCAAGAGATGTGAAGAAATTTCACTTTTATTTGTATGTACATATCTTATTATTTCAGAAACAACAGTAATAACCCTTGCACAATTCCAATCATACCGCCTAATAAGGCACCTAAATACGTAATCATTTTCAGTTCATTTTTTGTAATGGACAGCACTAAATCTTCTAGTCTCTCCGTGGAAAATGTGGACACTTCTTGCTGCACAATTTCAGCCAAGTGGAGATTATTTAGTATACTCGCTACGTTTTCTGCTCCCCACTTCAAGCCTTTCGTTACTGCACTTGGAACTACCTTTTCCATAATTGTTTCTCGAACTGGCTCACATACTTGCTGCACAGATTGATTTAAAAATTTACTTACTGTTTCCTCAACTTTAACTGCTGACAATATAGAGCTTACAATCATTTCTTTTTCTACAAACGTTTCTACTTCTTTTACATCTCTTCCTTTTAACTTTTCCCACTCTTTTTGCAGTACTTCAGTTAAAAGCTGCTTTGTGCCATCTTGCCCTAAAAACTTAATAACCTCAGGCTGCACACGATCCACTACACTTACATTCCCTAAAAACATTCCGACTAAGTTAAGCAATGTCCCCCTAGAAGCAAAGAAATCATCAATCATTTTTGAAAGACGAGATTTCCCTTCTTCACTTTCAAAAAAATGAATTGCTCGCTTTAAAATAAACGCTGAGACATTTGGAATTGCATTCTCTATTTTTTCATGAACAGAATGAGGTAAAGCTTGTTCCCATGTATATGTATAGTACTCTTCTAAAAATGACTGAATCTTTTCTGTAATCACCTGTTCGATTTTCTCAGTTGCTTCTTTTTCTACATGCGCTACGTCCCATTTTTCTAACATGTGTCGCAGTGACTGTTCATTCGTAATTACTTTATCCACTTCTACTTGTGCCCAGTGGATTAAACCTTTTTGAAACTCTTCATTTGTTAACTTCTTGCCGATTCCTTCTGGCGTTAACAAATGTTCTACAACCATTTTCCCTAATTGAACAGCAAGCTCATCGCGGCGCTTCGGAATTAATCCTGGTGTAAATGGCACTTGAAACTTCCCAATATATATAGGGCGATGAGGACGAAATAACATTTTTATCGCTAAATGATTTGTAAATCCTCCAATAATTGCTCCGAGCCCTGTCGTCGTTAACATACTTAACCATATATTCATTACAATCAACCTTTCGCTTCTCCAAAACTATAGCATATCATCATACGGACAAAAGTATAATGGTATAAAAACGTATTTGCAATATATAGCTTCGCCTATTATGCCAACATTTTGTTAGTAAAGGAGTGATTTCGTTGGTTCTCGGTATTTTAACTTCTCACCCTCATTATGAGCAAACGTATTACACCGAAATCGCTAAACGCGCTCGGCTTTATCATAATGTCGTTGCCCAGTTTACGCCATTTGGTATTGATCCTAAAACAGATCTTGTTTCTGGTCTGATTTATGATACGGATACAGGAAAATGGAAAGAGCAAATATTCCCTATTCCTTCTTATATATATGATCGTTCTTCTTTTAACGAGGAAACAGACGTCGAAAAAGCAAAGTCAATTATTCGCTCATTACACAATCGTCCTTCCACTACCTTTTTAAATAACACACTCATTGACTTAAGCAAACTACATGATGTATTTCTCACGAATAAAAAATTATCTCCTTATATACCAAAATTTGAAATAGCAACGATACACAACGTTTTCAAACTGTTATTAAAAACAAAAGATATTATTATACGTCCTACTAACGCACATTCCAATGAAAGTTTGTACCGGGTCGTTTATAAAAATAAAACGTTTCATGTTGATACGATAAATGATGCCTACCATACTTCTACTCCAATTAAACGGACTGATGAATTTATATCTTGGTACAAATCTCATATACGATCAGCACGTTACATCACGCATACAATGCTGCAACCTCCAAATCAATTAACATACCCACTCCATATTCGAACCATTTTACAAAAAAATAAAGAACAGAAGTGGAACGTTATCGGTCAGTTTATACAAAAAAGTTCATTTCCGAATCAACTTTTACTTTCGGTAACCGACGATTCCTCTCTGCATGCATTTTCAAAAATTAAATACGTACTATCTAATACCGGTGTACAATTGTTACAAGACGCTTTACAAGACATTATAAATGAAGTGTTTCAAACGCTAGATGCATCTTATTCTTCATTATTCGAGCTAGAGCTTTCCACTATTATGGATCAAAAAGGGGCAATTTGGCTTATGTATGTCAACACGATTCCCCCTTACGAACATTACATTCGCCATAGTGATTCATTAGCCGAAAAAATATATCATGGACCATTACAATTTAGTCGCTTTACACCATAAAGAAAGGGGGTAAGTCTATTTTGAAAGAGCACATATATACGTTAAATATTTCAGATGAACATCCAAATAGTATTACTTTACCTTATATTTTTTCCATCACACCACCAATTACATCCCTTTCCTTCGGCCTACGCCATGTTGCAAGTGAAGAGGTAAAAATTCATTATTCCTTTACTCGCGAAATCATTATTGGAAAACAAATTGCAGAGAAACTTTTACTGCCTCATTCCACTACTATCCATGCATTCACACAAAACCAAACGATTATTTTCGGACCATTAATCGGGATTTTCACAACTGGTTTTAACGATGACGCTTCTAATCCTTTAGGGAACCGTTCAACTTCTCTTGGCGAGTTACTAACGCCACCATTCACCTTACGACCATTTGTATTCGTTTTTGGTGTGCAACATATAGACTGGGAAGACGAAACAATTGAAGGGTATTTCTTTCATGAGGAAAAATGGATAAAGAAAAAAGTCCCTTTACCGAATGTCATTTACGATCGATTACCAAATCGGAAAGCCGAAAATTATAAACCGATCGTAAGAGCAAAAAGAAAGTTAGAGCATGACTATGCGATTCCATGGTTTAACCCAGGTTTTTTTAATAAATGGGAAGTGCATCAACTTCTTATGAAAGATGAATCCATTATGCCGCTATTACCAAACACAGAAACATTTCAGCACTTCGAACAAGTGGAACGATTTCTCGGAACGTATAAATCCATTTATATGAAACCGATTCATGGTAGCTTCGGTAGAAACATTCATCAAATATTTTATTCCCAAACAGAGAATTGCTACTACTGTCGTTATCGCGAAAATGAAGAAAATAAACTAAGAAAGTACCAATCATTAGAAACACTTCTGAACCATGTGTTAAAAGGACATGATTTAAAAAAGTTTATCGTACAACAAGGTATCTCCTTGCTACGCTTCGATGGGCAGCCTGTTGATTTCCGCATTCATACAAATAAAAATCATTTCGGCCAATGGATGGTCAGTGCAATCGTCGCAAAAATTGCTGGCAAAGGTAGCTTAACAACGCATGTAAATAGCGGTGGCGATACGAAATTGCTGCAAGAACTTTTTCCTGATTCAACGAAACAAATTCAAATTGAAAATAAATTAAAACATACAGCCTTACAAATTAGTTACGCACTCGATGAACAAGTAACCGGAAATATTGGAGAAATCGGTTTTGATATCGGTTTAGACACGCAGGAAAACCCGTGGCTCTTTGAAGCAAACTCTAAACCTGGGCGAACTGTATTCCAAGATGCCAAGTTAAAAGAACAGAGTGAACTAACGCGCCAATTATTTTACGAATATGCCATCTACTTAACTGAACATTCTTTGCGCGATACAAAAGAAAAAATGTCTCAAATAAAATTAGAGACTTCCTCAAATAACGAGCATATCCCGTCTCCTATGATTCACTCACAAATACAAAAACAAAAACTTCCACCTCATTTATAAGGTGGAAGTTTTCTATTTACACAAGTTTTACTACAAACTCTGTTTCCACGTTACATACTCCGCAATAAAAAATATGATTGCAATATTCATTTGAATTATTATGTGTCAATCCATCTACTGCACTTAATAATTCTTGGTCCATATACGCACTATAATCGTCTATGTAATCTACAGCCTTCCCATAATCTTGGAGTATACTTTGGCAATTTTGACAAGAATATGTTTGTGATTCTAATGCGTTGCAAAGCGGGCAAATCCCCATCACGATTCCTCCATATAATTGTATCTAGCTACGTATAGGAGCAGCTTGCCCCATTCTTACTTACATTTACCTCAAAATAGCAGGATACAAAAAGAAAAATATATTTCATATCGCTCTTAGTTTAGCCTTCTTTCTAAAAAATACAACGATTACTCTTATTTCATAATTTACGAAATCACTAAGATTTTTTTACAAAATTTACAAATTATTATTTCGTATATCTTTCTAGGTAACATCCATACTATGAGTACAAACTTAATTACCGATGGATTAGCGCCAAACGGGGCGATAATCTGGTTCAACTCCAGCTAGTCCAACCAAAAAAATTTTTATAACTCTAAGGAGGATATATTCCTATGGCAAACCAAAATTCTTCAAATCAATTAGTAGTACCAGGAGCAACAGCTGCAATCGACCAAATGAAATACGAAATCGCTCAAGAATTTGGTGTACAATTAGGAGCAGATTCTACAGCTCGTGCTAACGGTTCTGTTGGTGGCGAAATCACAAAACGTCTAGTTGCAATGGCTGAGCAAAGCCTTGGCGGATTCCACAAATAAATATATATGGCAAAAAGGTCTCAAGGCATATGCCTTGAGACCTTCCTTCATTTATTGCAACATTTGTAAAAACTTCTTCGTACGTTCTTCTTTTGGATTTGTAAATACATCTTCTGGTGTACCTTGTTCGACAACGACACCGCCATCCATGAAAATAACACGGTTCGCAATTTGATGTGCAAAGCGCATTTCATGCGTTACAATGACCATTGTCATGCCTTCTTTAGCAAGCTCTTTCATGACCTTCAGAACTTCTTGAACGAGTTCAGGATCAAGCGCTGACGTCGGCTCATCAAATAGTAACACTTCTGGTTCCATTGCAAGCGCGCGAGCAATTCCAACGCGCTGTTGTTGTCCGCCTGATAATTGGAACGGATATAAATCCACTTTATCTGCTAGACCCACTTTTTCAAGGAAATAGTTTGCTTTTTTCTTCGCTTCTTCTTTCCCCATCTTTTTCACTGTAACGAGCCCTTCCATTACATTTTGAAGTGCTGTTAAATGCGGGAATAGATTATGGTGCTGGAATACCATACCTGTTTGCGTACGAAGGTTGACAATATCTTTCTTCGTTACTTTTTGAGAGAAGTTAAGCTCTTTATTACCGATACGAATATGACCAGCGTTTGGCGTTTCTAATACGTTAAGGCAACGCAGGAATGTCGTTTTACCAGACCCAGACGGCCCAATAATAACAACAACCTCGCCCTTCTCAACTGTTAAATCTATATGCTTTAGTACGGTATTATCTCCGAAACTTTTTTGTAAGTGCTGAATTGAAATCATAAAAACAAAAACTCCTTTTGTAAAAGGATTATTTTAATGTGTAGCGTTCTGAACGCTTTTCTAACATCTGTTGTACGATTGATAATAAGAAACAAATAACCCAATAAATAAGACCTGCTTCGAAATAAACAATTAAAAATTCGTAGTTCATTGCCGCAATTTCCTGTGCTTTTCTGAACATTTCTGTTACTAAAATTAACGATGCTAATGAAGTATCTTTCACTAAGCTAATAAATGTATTCGAAAGCGGCGGGATTGATACGCGCGTTGCTTGCGGTAAAATAACACGTTTTAACGCTTGTGGGTATGTCATCCCAATTGTATAAGCAGCTTCCCACTGCCCTTTCGGAATTGAAAGGATAGAAGCACGAATAATTTCAGATGCATACGCACCGACATTTAATGAAAATCCAACGACTGCTGCTGTATATGGCTCAACTTCAATATTAAGAGTTGGGAGACCATAGAAAATGATAAATAACTGTACAAGAAGTGGCGTTCCGCGAATGATAGATACATAGATACGAGCAATCCATTGTAAAATACGACTACCTGAAATACGTGCAAGCGCCGTTAACGTTGCCAGTATAAGACCGATAATAAATGTAATAAGCGTTAATGGAATTGTCGTAAAAACAGCTTCCTTCAGCATAGGCATGAAGGAAGTCTGCATAATATCTAGCCAAGTAGACAATCGATCTGAAATCAATGCACTACTTAGATACATTTTCACCAAACCATTTTTTCGTTATTTTGTCATACGTACCGTCTTTTTTCATATCTTCTAACGCTTTATCTACTTCTTGTACAAGCTTAGTGCTACCTTTACGGAATAAGAATCCACTTTCTGAAGCTTCTTTTTCTGTATCTACAATTTTAATTTTCGCATCTTTTTTCGTTTCTAAATAATTTAACACTGATAATTTATCATTGATTGTGAAATCAACGCGTCCTGAAGCTAATAGTTCTGCTGCTTGGCTAAATCCTTCTACACCAACGATTTCCGCACCATTTTTCTTAGCGATATCTGCATAGTTACTTGTTAAAGATTGTGCTCCTTTTAATCCTTTTACATCAGCAAATGTAGCAGGTTTATCTTTATCTTTTGCGATAACTAATGCCGCTGAAGATGAAATGTATGGTTTAGAGAAGTCGTATTTCTTTTGACGATCTTCACGAATACCAACTTCGTTTGCAACCATATCGAAACGTTTTGCATCTAAACCAGCAAGTAAGCTATCCCATTGCGTTTCTTTAAATACAGGTTTTACACCTAAACGTTTTGCAACTTCTTCTGATAGTTCAACGTCAAATCCAGTTAATTTATTGCTTGAATCGTGGAACGTAAATGGTGGGTATGTACCTTCTGTACCAATTACAAGTTCACCGCTTTGTTTAATCTTTTGTAACGCGTCTTGACTAGCTGTATCTTTTTTCTCTTCTTTACCGCAGCCGGCTACAATCCCGATCGCTAATGTAGTTACTGCAAGTACTGAAAATAATTTCTTCATGATGGTAATCCTCCAAGTATTCTGATAGGAATTTAAAAACTATATTGATTGTATGCAATCTTGAACAATTTTTCAATGAAAATGTTCTTATTTAGTTTATCCTTTTTCTTCATAATCAAACAAAAAGGAAAAATAATGCTACATACAAAAAATAAGTAACATTTTTTAATATAGCATTTATTGTACGAAAGGTAAAATAATACTTCTTATTTAATTGCCGTGATTCACTAAAAAAGAACTTGTGAAAATCACAAGTTCCTCCCCATACCTATTAAGCGCTCTGATTCCCTTCCATTTGCGTTTTGTACATATCGTAATAACGCCCGCGCTTTTTCATTAATTCATCATGAGACCCTTTTTCTAAAATCGTCCCTCTATCAAGCACGATAATTTGATCTGCACTTTTAATTGTTGAAAGACGGTGGGCAATAATAAATGTCGTTCTTCCTTTTTTCACAACTTCTAGCGCTTGTTGAATCATCGCCTCTGTTTCTGTATCGATACTAGATGTCGCTTCATCTAAAATTAAAATGGCTGGGTCAAAAGCGAGCGCCCTAGCAAACGATATAAGCTGACGTTCTCCGGTTGAAAGTGTACTTCCTTTCTCCGTAATTTCTTCATTTATATTGTTCGCAAATCTTTCAGCACCTACATCACGCAATGCTTTTACGATGCGCTCTTTTGAAATATTTTCATTTTCTAAACTAACATTAGATGCTACTGTTCCGCTAAATAAAAATGGATCTTGCAGTACAATTCCCATATGTTCACGAGTTGCTTGTTTCGGCATCTCTTTTACATCATGACCGTCAATTGTAAGCTTTCCTTTTTCAAACTCGTAAAACTGAAAGAGTACATTCATAATGGAACTTTTTCCTGAGCCAGTATGACCGACAAGTGCGACTGTCTCGCCTTGTTTCGCTTCAAATGAAATATTTTTTAACACTTCATCTTTTCCATTATAAGAAAACGACACATTATCAAACTTCACATTTCCTTGTAAGCGAGGTATACGTTCTTCTTCTACTGCTTCCCCTTTTTCCTCTAATAATTCAAAAACACGTTCTGATGCAACGCGCGATTGTTCTAAGTTAGCAAGCTGATTCACCATATTTGTAATCGGTGAGAATAATCGTGTTAAATAATCAACGAACGCATATAGTATCCCTAGAGAAATGACGCCTGTAGCACTTAATGAAGCACCACCGAAATACCAAATCACACCTGTGAAAGCGATATTTCTTAATACACCTACTAAGTTATGAGAAGTTGCTGCATTTAAATTCAAAATTTTATTTTGATACTTAAAATAATCACCATTTAATTCTTCAAACTCTTTTTTCGTTTCACGCTCTTGACGGAACGCTTGAATAATTGGCATCCCTTGAATGGATTCATTCACTGTTCCGTTAATATCAGATAAACGAGAGCGCATTTTATGATTGTATACAGACGCATACTTTCTATAAAGAATTGCCCAAATGATTAAAATCGGGATAATAAGTAAACATAACGTCGCCAATTTTACATCGAGTAAAAATAGCGCGGCAAATATCCCAATAATATAGATGATACTAGAAACGAATGTCGCAAGTACCGTTACGTATAGATCACGAATGGCTTCCGTATCATTCGTTACACGCGACACAATTTTCCCTGCTGGTAAATGATCGAAATAACGAATTGGCAACGTTTGAATATGAGAAAAGACATCTTCCCTCATAATTTGAATAATTTTGTTCGCTGCCTTCTGTAAGAAAAACTGCTTTCCGTATGCAAACAATGATACGACTACTAATAAAGCAAAATAGCCTCCACCAAGTAATAATAGTCGGTTTATTTCTGGTTTATAAAACGCAAACACTTCTTCTTTCGTCAATGCTTTCGCTTTATACACTTGCACCGCCTTACCATTTTGAACGGTAATCATATCACCTTTTACAGTCCGTGATCCTTCCACATTTACTTTATTCGGTACAAAATAATATTGAAAACCGACTTGCATCACGCGTACTTCTTTTCCTTTTTTCTCACCTTCCTGGAAGCGATCACTTCTCTTATAAAAGGTGCCATTATACGAAACAGCCTCTTCACTCTTTTCTGTTTCATACCAAGGTTTCTCTATTCCAACGATATGATCATCAATCATCGTTTTCGCGACGAAAGGACCAGCAAGCTCTGCGATGACGAAAATAAATAACATTAGCATCGCTGCAAAAATCGTTCCTTTCACTTTCATCGCATATTGAAACAATCGTTTTGAAACGCTCATATTTTCACCCCACTATCCGCACTTTCACTTTCTCCCTGTTGTCTTTCAAACTGTTCCGCATACCAGCCTCCCTTTTGGATAAGCTGATCATGCGTACCTTCTTCTATTACTTCCCCTTCATCCATAACGAGAATCCAATCCGCATGTTGTACGGCAGATAAACGGTGCGTCGTTATAATCGTCGTCTTTCCACTTCTCTCTGTTCTTATATTTTCAATGATCGCTGCTTCCGTACGAGCATCAACAGCTGATAAAGAATCGTCCAAAATTAAAATTTCTGGATTTTGAATAACAGCTCGCGCAATCGAGATCCTTTGCTTTTGCCCTCCTGATAAAGAAACACCTTTCTCTCCGACGAGCGTTTCTAACCCTTCTGGTAAAAACTCTAAATCCTTTTTAAACGCCGCAATTTCAATCGCTTTCTCAAGTTCTTCTTCCGTCGCTTCTCGATTTCCGAATAAAATATTTTCCCGCGCTGTTTTTGAGAATAAAATATGTTCCTGCGGTACATATCCAATCCAGCCGAGTACATTTTCATTCTTCATTTGATCTAACGTCACATCAGAGACTGCAATATCCCCGTCTCCAAGCGGGTATTGACGAAGAAGCTGACGTACGAGCGTCGTTTTTCCGCTTCCTGTTTTTCCAACAACCCCAAGCGTTTCCCCTTGTTTTAATGTAAACGAAACCTTTTTTAAATTTGTTTCAGTTGATGAAGGATATGAAAAGGTAACGTCATCAAACTGAATATAATCCGGCTCTTGTACAAGCTTTGGATGTTTCGGATCCTTAACATCCGGTTCATACGCTAACGTTTCATTTACACGGTCGAGTGACGCATTTCCTCTTTGCATAACATTAATTAATTCGCCAATTGCAAACATCGGCCAAATCATCATCCCTAAATACACGTTAAAGGACACAAGTTCACCAAGTGTCACCTTTGATTGAAATACAAGATATGCACCGTACACTAAACCAATTAAATAACTAAGACCGACAAGCATTTTCACAGTTGGCTGGAATAGTGCATCAATTCTAGCTACTTTCATATTCTTTTCGTAGACGTCATCTCCTAATTGATGAAATCTTTCCTGATCTGCATTCTCTTGTACATACGCACGAATAACGCGCACGCCAGCGATCGATTCTAGTACTTTATCGTTCATATCACCGAACGCATCTTGCGCAACTGTAAATCTTTCATGCAATTTCTTTCCATATATATTCATCGCATACGCCATAATTGGAAGCGGTATAAGTGCTGCAAATGTAAGCTCCCAACTAATTGTAAATCCCATCATAAAGACAATCGTAAGCATATATAAACTCGAATCAACGAGCGTTAATATACCGAAACCAGCTGTCATAGCGATTGCTTTTAAATCATTTGTCGCTCTCGCCATTAAATCACCAGTACGATTTTTTTGATAAAAAGTCGGCGTCATCTTAAGTAAATGGCCCATAAATTTAGAGCGCATCGTCTTCTCCAGTACGAATGCACCACCAAACAATTGATGTTGCCATACGAAAGTGAGACCATATCCAACTATGGTAACCCCAATTAAAATAAGAATAGACTGTATAATAGCTTCGTTTGATAACGTTCCTGTTTTTATATTATCAATCGTAACCCCTAACACTTTCGGGGGAATAACTTCAACTATATTCACAATTAAAAGAGCTCCAATGGCGATACTATATCTCTTCCAATGCTCTTTAAAAAACCACTTTAACTTTAGTAATACTGAAAACAATGTAATCTCTCCCTTCTCGTTCTCGTTTACCTCTCATTTCTCTATCCACTATCCAGACCCATCACATTTACATTTCGTAACCCATACAATCTCATCACATTTTTCCACCTTCCAAAGTTTTATATAGTAGCATGGAAAACAAACAAAAAAAAGCATACCGCCGCTTGACGATATGCACAAAAATGCATAAAAAGCGTACGTTACGATATACGCAACGTACGCTTTTTATAAGACAAAGATGCCCTATATATCCGCACGGGTTGCGTAATGATATAAATGTTTTCTGCCATTTAACAGAGCTAAACCCATTACATTTACGATTACAATCATTACGCACACTCCCTTCATTTATTTTCCATTTATAATCTTACAACTTTATTGAGTATTCTGTCAATTGTTTTTTTACACATGGAATAAAAATATATGATGCATCAGTTTGAAATAAGAGAATGTTCTGCAAGAAAGGGCATACAAAATAAAAAAGGAATAAGAAATCGTTTTCACAAACATTTCATTTGAAAAATGTTATCAAACCCCCTACAATCACCTTATACTCACTCTTACAAGTTGCTATTTTAGGAGGACTAATCATGACAACTAGCAATACGTACAAATTTTATTTAAATGGAGAATGGAGAGAAAGCTCTTCAGGAGAAACAATCGAAATTCCATCTCCATACTTACACGAAGTAATTGGACAAGTACAAGCAATTACTCGCGGAGAAGTAGATGAAGCAATTGCATCTGCAAAAGAAGCTCAAAAATCATGGGCGGAAGCTTCTCTACAAGATCGCGCAAAGTATTTATATAAATGGGCTGATGAGCTCGTAAATATGCAAGATGAAATTGCCGATATCATTATGAAAGAAGTCGGTAAAGGATATAAAGATGCGAAGAAAGAAGTTGTTCGTACAGCTGACTTCATTCGTTACACAATCGAAGAAGCTTTACATATGCACGGAGAAAGCATGATGGGCGATAGCTTCCCGGGCGGTACAAAATCTAAACTTGCGATTATCCAACGCGCACCACTTGGTGTTGTATTAGCAATCGCACCGTTTAACTACCCAGTAAATTTATCTGCTGCAAAACTTGCACCAGCATTAATTATGGGTAACGCTGTTATTTTCAAACCAGCCACTCAAGGTGCAATTAGTGGTATTAAAATGGTTGAAGCACTTCATAAAGCTGGTCTTCCAAAAGGCCTAGTAAACGTAGCTACAGGACGCGGTTCTGTAATTGGTGACTACTTAGTAGAACACGAAGGTATCAATATGGTATCGTTCACAGGTGGTACAAACACAGGTAAACATTTAGCGAAAAAAGCTTCCATGATTCCACTTGTATTAGAACTTGGTGGTAAAGATCCTGGTATCGTTCGTGAAGATGCTGACTTACAAGATGCTGCAAACCATATCGTAAGCGGTGCATTCTCTTACTCTGGTCAACGTTGTACAGCTATTAAACGTGTACTTGTACACGAAAACGTAGCAGACGAGCTTGTTGGCTTATTAAAAGCGCAAGTAGCTGAACTCTCAGTTGGATCTCCAGAACAAGACAGCACAATCGTTCCATTAATCGACGATAAATCTGCTGACTTCGTTCAAGGTTTAGTTGACGACGCTGTAGAAAAAGGTGCTACGATTGTTATCGGTAACAAACGTGAGCGTAACTTAATTTACCCAACATTAATCGACCACGTAACTGAAGAAATGAAAGTTGCTTGGGAAGAGCCATTTGGCCCAATCCTTCCAATCATCCGTGTTTCTTCAGATGAGCAAGCAATTGAAATTGCTAACAAATCAGAGTTCGGTCTGCAAGCAAGTGTCTTCACTAAAGACATTAACAAAGCATTTGCAATTGCTAACAAAATCGAAACTGGTTCTGTTCAAATTAACGGACGCACAGAGCGCGGCCCTGACCACTTCCCATTCATCGGTGTAAAAGGTTCAGGTATGGGCGCACAAGGTATTCGTAAGAGCCTTGAGTCTATGACACGTGAAAAAGTAACTGTATTAAACTTAGTTTAATCTTATACAAAGAAGCTGATCTAAAATTAGATCAGCTTCTTTTTTATATAGATACTTCCCAAAAACGAAGGATTTCGTTCTACTTCCGATTTGGTTTTCCAAATCGAACTAAAACATGCCATAATAATTTTAATTCCTGAAGCACTTCTTCATAAGTTCCACGATCACTCCAAGATAATGGATTGCGTTTCAAATCCGCTACAGCAGAACCAATTATATTTGCATCGATACAATGATTCCGTGCAATGCGTCTTGCTAAAGATGGCATTTTTGAACCTCTAAAATCCATTGGAACGTCGTCTACCATAAGTACAAAACCCGTGTGCCAATACAAATCAATAGCATACTTCAGGCAAATCCCTTCTAATTTTCTTCCTACATCCGTACCCTTAAATGAAGGATCTACAACAAGAGCTTCCACGTCTTCTTTAAGAGAAATATCTCCATGAACTTGCGCTTCAATATAATGATTAAGGTTACGGGCTGACTCTTTGTTTACTAAATCTATAAACGGCCTTTCCAGGTTAGCCAGTAAATGATTAACTAATCTTGTTGGAGTCAAATTCCCTTCACCAATTGCAAACTCTCTTACGAATGTTTCTTCCAAAAGAGCAGCTAAAATCATATCAAACTCCTCATAAGTCCCCTTTTCTTTTGGATCTTGATGCGAATCTAAATACGTATATGTAGAGCGATAAGAAACTTTTGGAGATAAGAGAAAATAACAGGATCCAAAACGCGGAGCCGGCCCATCTGGATGTAACATCAAATTTAGCGCCCCATACTTTGGCCGTTGATCATTCGTTACACCTTCCAATTGATATGCTCCTCCAAATATTCTCTGTTCCCAAAGGTCACGTTCACCGCCAGGATAAGCAGACACACTTCCATTAGATAGCAATGTTTCAAACTGACTTTTATATATTCCTTGTTCAAACAATGCTTCAGCAACACTTTTCATACTCGAATCGAGTCTGTCTGGATGAAAGTGTAAAGCAATCCTTGCATGAGATTTTAAGTTAGCGACAACTTCTTCAAATATTTCATCTGTAATATTACACATGTTAAGTATATGATTAATTGTTGCTTTCGCCTCACGTTTTTCGTTCTCTGCATATTTTGAAATATACTCTAAAGCAAATAATTGAGACCTTAATAATTCCATAATCCAATCTCCCCTTTAATTGAAATGACCTTAATCCTTTCAATTAAAAGTGCATTTTTTCCTTCTTATGCAACTAACCTGATTTATTGAACAAAAAGTACTTTCATACAGTCTAATTACAGATGCGAGCATTCTTTACGGGTAAATCCACACATTCTACAGAAATGTGATATCCTAGCCAACGCTCAGCAATATGTTCAAATGATAAGGCAGAGCCTGTTGTAAAAAATCGATGCTCAGGATTCAGATTGTCAGACAAAATTCCTTTATGCTGTAAAATTGTGCTTAACTCTATCGCTGTTTCTTCTGCAGAACTAATAATCGTTACATCCTCTCCTAGTTCCTTTTTAATATAAGACTCTAAAAGTGGATAATGCGTACACCCAAGAATTAACGTATCTATATCTTCTTTCGTTAATGGCAGTAAAGCTTGTTTTACTTGCTCGGTTACATATGCTGTATCTTCTAATTGATTTTCTACAACTGTAGCTAAGGTCGGGCACGCATGACTATGCACTTTCAAATATGTATCAAGCTCATGCAATGCTTTTTCGTACATATTAGATTTTATCGTACCTACAGTTCCAATTACTCCGATTTCCCCTTTCTTCGTCACTTTAATTGCCGCTCTTGCTCCTGGATGTATAACGCCAATAACCGGAATAGAAAGTGCTTCTTGCAGCGCAGTCAATGCAGCAGCTGCAGCAGTATTACATGCTACAACTAGAGCTTTTAACGGAAACTGTTTGAGGAACTCAACCATTTCAAATACGAAAGATTGTACCTCTTCTACACTTCTTGGCCCATACGGACAACGTTCATTATCACCAATATAATAAATGCTCTCTTTAGGCAATTGTCTTATAATTTCGCTCGCAACTGTTAATCCCCCAACTCCCGAATCTAACACACCTATTACTGAATGTTTATGACATACAGACATATACTTCATCCCCTTTTCAATCATCTAGCGCCAACAACATTTATTATATTATGAAAATTCAATATTACATAATAATCCCTCTTGCTTTTAATCACAAACTCTTCTCTATAATCTGATTATTATTATATCCATTGACGTATAAAAATTCATTTGTTACTCTTAAATACGTTAAATTAATATTTAAATCCTCATTCGTATCTCGGTGAGGTAGAGGTTGCAGTCATTAAGAGTATCATTTCAGGAGATGTAGTGGCATTGATGAACGAATGAGAAAGGAATGATTGCCGAAGTAAGCCCGTGTCCACCATGCACGCTTGCTGGGTCTGCTACTTAATAAGTGCAGAACTGTCACAAACGTTTCGTTTGTGGAGAGCTATCGAGAGGTATGTCGTGGGTTTCTTATAAGATAGAAAGCATGTAGCGGCAAATTACGTGCTTTTTTTGTTTTGTTTGGGACTTCTCTTCCTGACTCAGGAAGACATACATATCTCCTCGCTTGACTTGGTTATACTAACTTTGGAGGTATTTTCTATGCAACAAAAAAAATGGGGCTTTTGGGTACTCACAGCTTTCGTTGTCGGTAATATGGTTGGCGCTGGTATTTTCATGGTGCCAAGTACGTTGGCACAAACAGCAAGCCCTCTCGGTGTCACTTTAGCTTGGTTAACAACAGGGTTTGGTGTTTTAATGCTAGCTCTTGTTTTCGGTAATTTAGCAATTCGTCGTCCTGATTTAACGACAGGACCACAAAGTCATGCATATGCTTTATTCTCAACACCAAAAAAGAAAAAAATGGCTGGTTTCAGTATGGTATGGGGATATTGGGTTGCAAACTGGGCAAGTAACGTTGCCATCATTACATCATTTGCGGGATATTTATCACTCTTCTTCCCGATTATGAAAGATACACGACTACTATTTTCAATCGGTTCTTTTAATGTAGAAGTCGGAAAACTAATTACATTTACGATTTGTTCCATCTTACTTTGGGGAACTCATATTATATTAACAAACGGTGTAAGCGGAGCTGGAAAGCTAAACTTCTTAGCAACAACAACGAAAGTAACTGGATTCCTTTTATTTATCGTCGTTACGTTATTTGCATTCGAAGCTTCTAAGTTTGGACAATGGTACACACCGATGATCGATAAATCAGGTGTATCACACGGTCTACTTTCACAAGTAAACTTAGCTGCTCTTACGACGCTTTGGGCATTTATCGGAATTGAATCAGCGGTTCTTTTATCAAACCGGGCCGTTTCTCCAAAAACGGTAAAACGCGCAACAGTTGCGGGATTACTTATTACAGTTGCGATTTACTTAGGAATTACAATTTTAACAATGGGTGTACTTCACATTGATAAATTACAAGCTTCTGAACGTCCATTAGCAGATGCACTAAACGCTGCAATGGGTCATGGCGGCGGGAAACTGATGGCATTACTTGCTCTTACTTCCCTATTCGGTTCCATCTTAGGCTGGATTTTATTAAGCTCAGAAGTACCGTATCAAGCAGCAAAAGAAGGTTTCTTCCCTTCCTTCTTCACAAAAACAAACAAAAAAGGAAGTCCAATTTATTCATTACGATTAACAAACATTATGTCGCAAGTGTTCTTATTCTCAACATTATCAGGAACAATTGCGGAAGCTTATACATTCGTTATTACTGTATCGACACTGGCCTACCTCATTCCATATCTCGTTTCACCAATCTTCCAGTTAAAACTAGTCGCAACTGGTGAAACGTATAAAAATGAAATACGGGCAAGAATTACAGATGGCATAGTCGCAGTGATTGCACTTTGCTACGCACTATGGGTTATTAAAACGGGCGCAGCCGATATAAAAACATTCCTTCTCGGAATTGGTTTATTCGTAATCGGCTTTGCCTTCTATCCATTAATGAATCGTGATCAGAAAAAAAATAACGAAAAGAAAAACGGGCAAGTTGCATAACGCAATTTGCTCGTTTTTTCTTTTACAAAACATATATAATAGAACAAAGAGGTGAAAAACATGTCAATCGAATCACTATGGAGCAGCCGTTTCCAACAACATATGCAAAATATCATTACATACTTTGCACGTATGATTAACGGTTTACTATATAGCTTTATCTTTATTTCATGTGTTGGTGCATACTATTATGCTCAGTTTCTAAAAGCATCTCCTTCTAAAGGAATATCTTTACTACTCATCACGATTGTACTTACATTCATTATAACGAGATGCCCTATTCGTACATTTATTCAGAAACCTGACGCTGTCTATTTACTAGCACTAGAAGAGAAATTAACTTCTTATTTCAAAAAATCTCTTCTATACAATTACATCATTCAGCTTTTCCCATTGTTATTTACGTTTCTTATTCTCGTTCCGCTTGCACTGCAATCATTACAATTAACGATACCTTTCTTATGTACAATCTTTATCATTTTAATGGTTACGAAAGCTTGGAACATATACATACATTGGATGTGGCGTGATTGTCACGAAAAAAATATATGGCTGATTATTCGTATTGCTTGTAACGCCCTAGTCATTTATATGCTGTTTTATGTAGCAAATGTTCTCATATTAGGTGGATTACTCTTACTACTTGCTTTCCTACTTCTATACACGAAAAAACAGCCTACAAAACGAATACCATGGGATTACATAATCGAGCAAGAAGAAAAAATGAACGTTCGTTTTTATCAATTTGCTAGCATCTTCACTGATGTTCCGCAACTAAATAAGCAAGTAAGTAAAAGAAAATGGCTTACAAATTGGATTGAACCTTTATTACATAAAAAACGAGCAACTTTCTTCTATTTACATACACTCGCATTTTTACGCGGGAATGATTATTTCGGTATATATATTCGCTTAGGGTTGATCGGTGCCTTTGCCTTATATTTTATACCAAACGTATACGTAAAAGGCGCTATCGCATATATCGTCCTATATATGATTTCTATGCAGCTCCGTTCCCTATGGAAATATTTTTCGGGAAATATTATTGTAGCATTATATCCAATTCATACTGAAAAACGACTGAATCAATTTCTTCACTTAATCTTTATATTGCTACGCATTCAGCTCATTATATTTTCAATTGTTATACTCATTGCTACAGGTCAATTTTTACATAGCCTTATCATTATGATTGTCGGGTTACTCTCGATCAAATTTATTATTGTACCAAAAACGAAACAACGCATTTCTTCGTTTTAACGAAAAGAATTATCTTAAAAGGCAAGGAGAAAATAAATTCTCCTTGCCTTTTTTATTTTTCCTCCTCAAACAAGAATCACCGGCACAATCGATATTTTATAATTTTACATACAAAAACGATAATACATGTTTACGTCCTAATAAAAAGGGTATCTATTAATTAACAGCGTAAAGGAGGGGCCTATATTGTGAATAAAAAAATGGAACAATTGAAGCACCACGTTACCGACAATCAACGCAAACACGCTTTAACAACAAACCAAGGAGTAACAATAGCCGAAGATGAATTTTCTTTAAAGATGGGCTTAAGAGGCCCAACTTTAATGGAGGATTTCCACTTTCGCGAGAAAATGACCCACTTTGATCATGAACGAATTCCTGAAAGAATTGTTCATGCGCGAGGAGTTGGCGCACATGGTCATTTTCAGCTTTATGAATCTTTAGAGGCATATACAAAAGCAGATTTTCTTACTAATCCTTCAAAGAAAACACCTGTATTTGTACGGTTCTCAACCGTTCAAGGCTCTAAAGGATCCAACGATACAGTAAGAGATGTGCGCGGATTTGCCACAAAATTTTATACAGATGAAGGTAACTATGATTTAGTAGGTAATAATATGCCAGTATTCTTTATCCAAGATGCTATTAAATTTCCTGATTTTGTCCATGCAGTTAAACCAGAACCACATAATGATATTCCTCAGGGAGCTAGCGCTCATGATACATTTTGGGATTTTGTTGCACATAATCCCGAGTCTACTCATATGGTTATGTGGCAGATGAGCGACCGGGCTATTCCGCGTAGTTTACGAATGATGGAAGGTTTTGGTGTTCATACATTTCGACTTATTAATAAAGAAGGAAAAGCCCACTTCGTAAAATTTCATTGGAAACCTACCCTCGGGGTTCATTCATTAGTATGGGATGAAGCTCAAAGGATTGCTGGGAAAAACCCTGATTTCCATCGTCAAGATTTATATGAAGCAATTGAAAAAGGGGATTATCCGGAATGGGAGCTTGGATTGCAGCTAATTCCAGAAGAAGATGAGCATGCATTTGATTTTGATATTTTAGACCCAACGAAATTATGGCCAGAAGAAGAAGTTCCTGTAAAACTAGTTGGTAAAATGACATTGAACAAAAATGTTGATAACTTCTTTGCAGAAACGGAGCAGGTAGCTTTCCACCCTGGCCATGTCGTACCAGGTATTGATTTTTCAAATGATCCTCTTCTGCAAGGAAGATTGTTCTCCTATACAGATACACAATTATCTCGTTTAGGAGGCCCTAATTTTCACCAAATTCCTATTAACCAGCCCGTATGTCCTTTTCATAATAACCAACGTGATGGCATGCATCAAATGCAAATTCATCGCGGTCAAACAAGCTATCATCCTAATGGCTTAAATAACAATCAACCAGCAACCGTGCAAGCTGAACAGGGCGGATATGAGCATTATCAAGAAAAGATTGATGGACATAAAATTAGGGGGCGCAGTAAAAGCTTTCTTAACTTTTATTCGCAAGCTAAACTTTTCTACAATAGTATGAACCCTATTGAAAAGCAGCACATAAAAGATGCATTTTGCTTTGAAGTTGGGAAGTGCAAATCAGACATGGTGAAGGCAAATGTAATTGCTCTTTTAAACCACGTCGATCGTCAATTAGCAAAGGAAGTCGCTAACATGATTGGAGCCCCTTTGCCTAAAGAAAATCACGAAATAAATTCGGATGCAAAATCACCTGCACTAAGTATGTCCAACACTATTTTTAAAGCTGATTCCAAAAATGTGGCAATTCTATTGAATGGTGACCCAAGCGTCTCCCTTCTGTCCGAATGGATTCAAGCTTTTGTACAACACCGAATGAACTATAGCATCATAGATAATAAAATTCATCAATTCAATGATTCCATTAAAGTAACGGATACTTATACAACAGCAGACTCTGCACTTTTTGATGCGGTATTAGTGTTTAGTAGCGAATCTGTCATTCAACCCCCTGTTTTAGAATTTGCAGAAACTACTTTTAAACACTTTAAACCGATAGCCTATGTCCTTAGCGATCCTCATGCTTTAGACAATAGTAAAATCAAATTAGATGGAGCAGGAATTTACAACTTAACAAACACTTCAATTGAGTCATTTATAGAAGGCATTGCCCAAGGACGATTCTGGAACCGATAATATAATATAATATAAGGAGCGGATTAGAATGAGTAAAAAAATTGCTATTTTAATAACGGATTATTTCGAGGACACAGAATACACAGAGCCAGCAGAAGCTTTTAAACAAAAGGGATATGAATTAACAACTATTGAAGCAGAAAAAGGGAAAACGGTACACGGTAAGCAAGGAAAAAGTGAAGTTGTAATTGATAAAGGTATCGATGATGTTTCTCCAGAAAACTTTGACGCACTCTTCATACCGGGTGGATTTTCCCCAGATATACTTCGTGCAGATGAGCGTTTCGTTCGCTTTAGTAAAGCATTTATGGATGCGGAAAAACCTGTTTTTGCTATTTGTCACGGACCCCAATTACTCATCACTGCACAAACACTTGAAGGACGCGATGTCACTGGATATAAATCTATTGAAGTCGATTTAAAAAACGCTGGCGGAAACTTTCACGATAAAGAAGTAGTCGTATGCCAAAATCAGCTAGTAACAAGTAGACAACCTGAGGACATCCCGGCGTTTATTGAAGAATCGTTGCGTATATTGGGATAGTTATTAAAGATTAATCAAAGTAGCTATTTAGCTACTTTGATTAATCTTTTTATTTGTATGAAAAACAAAAAAGAACCTTATTTTTAATGATCTTTTCATACACCCTCTTTTCTCTCCCCGGAACTTCTAATCACTTTTCATAAGCAGTTCTCATATAGTGAAAATGACTATACAATTCCTATCCATAAGTTAAATCATGATTTTACACATATATAAATACAAAAGATGGGAGCCTTATTTATGAATAACAATCCACCTTCAACGCCCCCAAATCCAGCGGAAACGAATAATAATGAAGTGAGCTTACAAACGTTACGCGTCATCGGACTTATTGTACTGATTAGTGGCTACATATTAGTCACTCTTTCTGAAGTAGGAACGTTAAAAAATCTTTTACTACAACCGAGCACCACTCCAAATTTAGCTGAAGTTGATCCGTTTTAAAAGCCATATGAAAAGCGATTTCTAGCATCGCTTTTCATATCGTTTTATCCAATCTGAGAAACCTCCCCCTCATACTTCTCTCTCCCAATCGCCTTCATAAATAATAAAATACTGCTCATACCAACGATAAAATATAGAGCACTCATGCCCCAAGATGCGATAAATGAACCTAGCATAACACCCAATGCCCCGTTCATTTTTGCCACTTGAAAGACCATTCCGTTAATCGCCATATATGAACCTCTCGCCTCATTTGGTACCATATCTGCCATAATAGATTGACGCACTGGCACATACATCATCTCGCCTACCGTTTGGAAAAGCCCTGCAATTAATAAAATCCATAAACTATTGCTCGTTCCGAGTATTGTAAATCCAATTGTATAAATGAATAAGCCTACATATAATATTTTCAAATCGTTGAAGCTTTTCAGCATTTTAATAAGAAGTGCTGAACATAATACAACTAAAATTGTATTCTCTGCAGAAATCCAGCTCAGCATGCGAATACCTGTTAAATCAAACGTAACACCATTCCCGAATAAAAAGTGCACCGTTTCAAATTCCTTCTGCAAACGTACTCCTAAATAATTATTAATTTGAAACTCTAACGATAATGTACATATACTTGCTGCACAAAAAATTAAAAATGCTTTATCTTTCATTACGACTTTATAACTATCCGCCATATCTTTTAATACATTTTTCTTCTCTACTATTTTTCTAGCTACATACACCTCTTCCATATATACAGCCATCACATATAAAGTAATAACTGCAATCACTGTTAATCCGATAAACAATTGCAATCTATAGTTCTCAAATAGTAATCCGCCAAATATCGCTCCAATCGCAATGGATAAATTAATTGCCCAGTAGTTAATGCTGTACATCACTTTTCGATTCTCAGGTGTACTCACATCAATTAACATCGCCTCTGTCGCAGGATTCATAAGTCCAGATCCTAAACTATTCACTAACATAAATATAAATGTTAGCCACGGTGAATCTACATAATCGGAATTCGCAATCCCCATACAAGCGATGGAAATGACTTGTATACTTTGACCGATAATCATTACTTTTTTACGACCGAGCCGGTCTCCAACATATCCACCGTATAAACCAATTACTAATGAAGCTATGACATTAATAAGTAGTAACGCACCAGCAATCGCACTACCTAACTTTATTGAAAAATAAATCGCCATAAATGGAAAAATCATCGTGGATACAGTACGTGTTAAAAACGAAGTTATAATTCTAATTTTTATATTTCGATGCATACTCCAAAATCCCATTGTTTCCCCCTCCTTACGCTTACTTATTTTACTTTGAAAAAAAGGAAGAAAAAGGTTAGAATATTCTAAAGAGTTTCCCCTTTTATGATAGAAGGAAGTGTATATATGAAAATTATGGACTATTACATTAGACTAAGACTACATGCACAAGATCAACAACATATGCGAAATAGCTTACAAGAATTAGCAGATGTTTTATATTGCAGTACGAAAAACGTAAAGATTTTATTAAAGAAAATGAGTGAGGAACAATTAATTAGCTGGACTCCAGGGCGAGGACGCGGAAATAAAACAGAAATTCTATTTATACATAATTTCGTAGAAGCGATTGAGTCCTATACAGATGAACTGTTAGCGCAAGAAAAATTAAAAGATATCTTTCTTCTTTTAAAAGAACCCCTACCCCTTGCACTTCAAAAAAAGATAGAAAATAAACTACATCATCATTTTGGATACGAACCTTCAAATGATATGTACGACATATTAAAAATTCCTATATCGAGAAAGATATTCCCCTTAGATCCGGCTTTTGTGGCTGTAACTACAGAGAGCCATCTTACGAATCAAATTTTTGATACGTTAGTCGTTTATAACGATGTTACGGAAAAAATGGAACCACACATTGCGCATACGTGGGAATTAAGTGAAGACGGGCTGACGTGGACTTTTTATTTACGAAAGGACATTCATTTTCATAACGAAACAGTTTTAACTTCTAAAGATGTACAATTTTCATTTGAAAGACTAAAGGAAGTTCACTCTCCTTTCGAATGGTTAACAGCAGAAATTGTTCAAATTGAAACACCATCACCACTGCAAATTCGATTTCATTTAGCAAAACCAAATTTATTTTTCTTACACTATGTAAGTTCCATACAACTAGCAATTTTGCCGCGTGATGCAGTTATTCAAAATCACCATTATATAGGTACTGGACCTTTCAAACTTTCTCATTACTCTGAAGATAATATCGTACTCGAAGCATTCTCTCATTATTTTAAAGAGCGCGCTTTATTAGACCGTATTGAATTTTGGAGTATTCCTGATCATGTGCAAATCGATGCTGATTATGAACTACCAAATGAAGAAGAAAATGAAAGGCATGATATACAAATAGAAGAAATAGGTTGTATTTATGCTGGCTTCAACTTTACAAAACCTGGTCCCCATCACGACATTTACTTTCGAAAGGCTTGGAGAGAACTATATGATGTTGAAACGATACTTCGTAGCATAGAGGGTAGACGAACAATTGCTGCATCAAGCTTTTTCCCTGAAAGAAGTCGCCAAGCTTCTAAAAGGTCTTACTCTTTAGAAAAAGCGAAAGAGTATTTAAAAAAGAGCACTTATAACGGAGAGACGATACATATTTACTTCTTCGCATTTAAAGATAGTGCAAATGATGCATATTTCTTAAAAGAACGATGTGAAAGTTTAGGTATACAAGTAGAGCTTCACCCATTTCTCGTTTCAGATTATATGAACCGTTCTATCGATCAACATGCCGATATTATTTTCATGGGAGAAGTGTTTGCTGCCGATCATGAACTTGCATTTTTAAATGTATTTAAAAATAAAAGTTGCTTTGTAAACCGGTTCATGGACCCGCACTATGAAAAACAAATTAACTGTTTGTTAGATACATTTTTATTAGAAGAAAATAAAGAAAAGCGCTACGAGCTCATGTATGAGATCGAAGAATTTTTACAAACAGAACACATCATTTTATTTAACTATCACGTTTTAAAAAGAAAGACATACCCTTCTTCTTTAAAAAACCTAACAATTGATTCATTCGGTTGGGCAAATTTTGCGAAGTTATGGATACAGTCATCCATGTCTTAAAATGCGATTCATTATAAAAGGAGAAGGTACTACATCCATAGTAGTACCTTCTTCACATACAAATATAAACTATTATTTAATTACTTCATCTAAGTGATCTTTCAAGTTCAATAAATATTGTTCAATATCCGGATTCTTCACCACATCATAACAAGCAAAACTCTTTAACGGACTCATCCCAAGAAACTTCTGCACGCGGTGTAAATGACTAAGCGTTGATTCTAGACTTTCCCCTTCAAAGAACTTCGTCTTATCTCCAAATGAATTTTCAGGTGCATTCCAAGTTGTAGAGAACATGTACTCTTTCTCTGTTAATAAACCACCTGTTCCGTATTCATCTGCACCTTTAAAGAACAAACCGTATTCATATACTTCATCCATATACGTTTTAAATAATCCTGGAACACTAAACCAATAAATCGGTGTTTGATAAATCACAACATCAGCCCATAAAAATTTATCTTGTTCTTCCTTTATATTGTATCCATCTTGAATCGTTGTTGTTTTCACTTGATGGTTCTCGCTTAATACCGTCACCATATGATCCACTAATGTTTTATTTAATCGTCCTTCCTTTGTACCGTATTTTTCATGTCCATTTATAATAAATATATTTTTCATCGTTTTTCTCTCCCCTACTCTATTCCTCGTTTATTAACCCAAGTTGCTGTTTCAACGTAAGATTATCTTCTAAATGCCAGTCTTCCGTAATCTTTCCGTCTTTCACATGCAAAATATCTATTGCAGAAAAGCTAATATTTTTACCGTTATGCGTTCCTGCAAAAGAAAGACGAGCTGTTACTTTATCACCAACAACCAATAAGTCTTCAATCTTGCAATGTATATCAGGCACAACTTTACGAAAATTTTGTGCTGCAAACTTTAACCCTTCAATGCCTTGTGGTCGCCCTTTTGGCAACGTATTATCGAAAAAATCTTTCGTAACAGTCTGCGAAAGAAGCTCCTCTTTACCTGTATCCCAAAATGCATAAAAACGCTGCGCTGCATGAACCATTTCGGTCGCTTCCATTTTACTTAGTGAAGGATCGATTGTCATTGTTTTTGCCTTTGGCATTTCTTTTAATAACTGTACTTCAGTTTTTCCCTCCACGCCACATGCTACAAGCACAATACAAATAACAAACAAACTAAGAAATCCAAACAACTTTTTTACCCCCATGAAAATCACCTCCCCCTCATCTAAACCCTTTGTATTTCATATTGCTATTGTATATGCACTAACTTCCTTTATAGAAGTAGTGATATTTTTTTCATATAGTTACCAAAAGTATAGTTTTGTGATACTATAAAGCAAATTCATTCAAAAAATTTTATGGAGGCTAGTTCCATGAACAATATAGATCCAGTTGAATTAACGAAAGGTTTACCTGGCATACCTTGTCCCATCGCTAAAACGCTTGATGTAATTCGTACAAAATGGACGTTTTTAATCATTCGCGACCTTCTTATCGAAGGAACATTACGCTTTAGTGATTTACAAAAATCAATGGACGGGATTAGCCCGAAAACATTATCGCTTCGACTAAAAGAATTAGAGTCTCAAGGCATTATAACGAGAAAAGTATATCCAGAAGTTCCGCCTCGTGTAGAGTACACATTAACGGATAAAGGAAAGCAATTAGAGAGGATTTTTATTGAATTAAAACGATTTGGATTAAGTTTATAAAACAAAAACCCCTTACCGTTGTAAGGGGTTTGATTACTTCGCAAAACTTTCAGCTAGCTGTTTTTCTCTCCACATAAATGTAATAGCGAGACCAACTATTAAAACAATTCCTGAAAATGCATATGGATAATGAATATTCATATCAAATAATATTCCGCCCATTGCTGGTCCTGCGATATTTCCTAAACTCGTATAAGTCGAGTTCATACCAGCAACGAATCCTTGCTCTTTTCCAGCTGCTTTTGATAAAAACGTCGTTAAAGCTGGGCGAAGCAAATCAAATGCAAGGAAAATAAAGCACGTAACGAGAAGTACAATCCAATAATTAAAGACTACAGTTGAAACGAACGCTAATACTGCACCTACAATTAAACAGATTTGAATTAACACTTTTTCACCGAATATATCAACTAATTTTCCAAACATAAATACTTGCACAACTACCCCAAAGATTGAACTAATTGTAATAATTGCCGCAATATCTTTCGGTGTGAATCCAAACTTATGATCAGAAAACAGACTGAACACCGTTTCATATGCCGATAAACCGAACGCAAGTACAAATACGATAATAAATGCGATTGCATACATTGGATGTAATGATTTCTTTAAATCACCAATAAAGCTTGATTCTTTCGTATTAGAAGAAATCTCTGCAAGCTCTTCTTTCGTTAACGGTTCTTTTAAAATAAAGATCGAGATCACACATGCTACAAAGGCAATTACTGCTGCAACGAAAAACGGCACACGTATACCGTATTCTGCAATAAATCCGCCGATTCCAGGTCCTATAATAAAGCCGGTACTAATAGCAGCAGATAAATATCCCATCGCCTTTGGACGTTCCTGTATAGATGTAATATCCGCAACATATGCCGTAACACCAGGCATAATAAACGCAGCACTAATTCCGCCTAACACCCTCGCTGCATAGAGCATCCATACATCTGTTCCTAATCCAAACAGAAGCTCTGAAACACCAAAAATAAATAATCCAATGATTATCATTTTCTTCCTACCATAAAGGTCGACCCACCGGCCTGTAATAGGTGAAGCAATAAGCTGAGCCATTGCAAACACTGCAACGAGATATCCCATCGTCTTACCTGTTAAACCCATATCATTCATAAAGGACGGCATAACCGGAATGATTAATCCAATCCCTAAAAAAGCGATAAATATATTACTCAAAAGAATGACCAGTACCATCTTTTGTTCTTTTATCGGTTTCTTCACTTTCAACACCTCTTCCCGTAAGCTCCCCTCAAAAAAATAATACCCAAGAAGCTTTTTCTTTATCCTGCTATTTGTGGGCTAATCATGAGTAGAAATGCCCCTACTCGTTAGAATTTCACTGTATCCTTCCACACATACATACTCATTAGGTGAATGACTATCATTCAGTTTTCCTCAAAAATGAACCTACCTTCTCAGACAGGTTCATCCCACTATTTCTTTATATGTAGTGCATGTGTTAAAAAATCTAGTACTTCTGCCTTTTGTAGCTCAACTTGCTCATCATCTTTATGATCATATAAATACACTTGTTCCGCTGCTGATTCAACAAGAGCGATAAATAACTTCGCTGTTCGCTCCGCGTGAACCGAATCACGAATTTCACCAGCTTCTTTCGCCGCACTTAAAAACTCGCTTAACCACATATAAAGAGGCTCATACACAGCTTCCCATTCTTTTATATGTTCTGTAGATGCAAGACCAGCATACATTAAAGCTTGTATTTCACGATATTCCGCTATAAAGTGAAACACCGCATCTATTACTTGCGTCACTTTACTTGAAAAAGGCGCATCATTTTGCACTTTTTCTTTCACTGCAAGTATCATCTTTTCAACCATCACTTCTGCTATTGCAGGCATAACAGATAACTTAGAAGGAAAATATAAATAGAAAGTTCCTTGTGCAATGCCAGCCAATTTCACGATATCAGAAATCTTCGTTTTTTCAACGCCCTTTTCCTGAAACACTTCAATAGCTGCATAGACAATTTTCTCTTTTTTATTCATCATCTAAACCCTTTCAAACGCGTATTGAATGACTGTCACTCATTTTATAAGATAATCGATTGTACTGTCAATGATAGTGAACTTTGCGAGGAAATCATTTTTTTCATAATAAAATCTCCTAACAAAAAATTAGGAGATAAAAATGCCAAGTACCTTTAAGAAAGAGCCTTTAACCCTGTCACTCCACATACAATAAGAGCCACACTAATGATACGTGCTTTACTTTTCGACTCACCAAACAAGAACATGTTTAATAAAACGGCACCTGCTGTTCCGATACCAATCCAAACTGCATACGCGACACTTACTTGTAAAAATAAGAAAGATGTATACAAGAATGCGAAGGATGTAGCAAACCCACCTATATAAAGTGCACCATTTGCTAACGTTTTATCTTTACTATACATTTTCAGACCGATCACACCGACTATTTCACTAATTGCAGCACAAAATACGAAAAACCAACCCATCTTTAAGCAGCTCCTTCCATAGTATCTTCTTTATTATCAGCTAGCTTTAAACCGATAACGCCAGCTACAACCATCACGATAAAGAATAATTTTCCTACACTGAAACTCCCGCCGAAAAGGAATACATCCATTAAGAAAGTACCTACCGTACCAGCTCCGGCGAAAACAGCATATACAGTCCCTGTTGCAAGATGTTCACACGCTTTAGAAAGGAAGTGAAAATCAACAGCGATAACGCCTAAAATAATAATCCAATGCCACCAAGTATTGGCTGTATTAAAACCAAACACCCAAAAAATTTCAAAGATACATGTTAATATGACATATAACCAAGCTCTATTTTTCATACCTCTCACCTCTTATGACTGACTATCAGTCATTTTTGTTTTAAAAAAATATGATCTTTCATTACTACTATATAAACAACTATCATCCTCATTTACTATTGTATTTGTTACATTTCCAAGCAAATGACATCCTGCCTCAGAAAATGACTGAATGTCATTCATGTGTATTGTACATGAATATTGTAAAAACTGTCAATGCCGAAAGTTTATTTAAAATTTCTTTCATCCGATTTGTATATTTCCTAATAATCTGTCAATACTGCTAGTAACATAATATTTTCTCCACTCCCCCTTGGAGAGATCCCTTAAATAGAGCAGTTAGCTTTTGCTAGCTGCTCTTCTTTACATTTATTTCACCCAACATACCGAATCATCGCCACCTCATCACAATAATCAACCTTCGGACAATGTCTACAATCAATCCACACTTTCTCAGGTAATGCATCTCTATTCACAAAATCAAACCCGCACTTTTGAAAAAATTCCGTTTCATATGTTAAAGAAATAACTCTACTCACTTTTATTTTCGCCGCCTCATTTATTACATGGTTTACTAACATACGTCCGATCCCTTTCCCTGCATATGTATGCGAAACGACTAACGATCGTACTTCTGCAAGATCCTCTCCTAACACATGTAAACCAGCAACTCCAACGATTTCTCCCTCTTCTTTCATAACATATAAACATTGTAAATATTGATAGAGAGACAAAAGAGAACGCGGTAAAACCACTCCCTCTTTTGCATAAACTTCAATGAGACTATAAATTTCTTTCACATCACTCGTAACCGCATTACAGATTTTCATATGCTATCCCCTTGCCACCGATATTAATATTTATAACTCTAAATGAATTTTAATACATAATTTTATATAATAATACATCTCTCTTTTCTTCTCGTCAATCACTTTATACAAACAAAAAACCAAGCAATCTAATCGATGCTCGGTTCCTCATTTCGTATCGGTAATACCGTCGAATATTTAATTTCACGAAGTGCTAAACTCGTCTGTATCTTTGTAATACCAAGCTTATTCAGCTTTCTAATAAACTGCTCTAATTCTTTACGATCACGATTTGCGACCTTTAATAAATAATCATATTCTCCTGTTAAGCAGTGACATTCTAACACTTCAGGCATCGCTTCTAATTCTTTTTCCAACACTTCAAGTTTATCCGATTGATGAATATTCGTACTCATAAAAATGAAGCATAACAAATCAAAACCAAGCTTTTCTTGGTTTAAAATGGCTACTTGCTTATCAATGAATCCTTCTCCATCTAATCTTTTTATTCTCGCATGCATCGCAGCTGGTGATAAATTAACACGTCGCGCAAGCTCTGCATTACTTACTTGTGACTCCTTCTGTAATATATCTAAAATTTGTACATCTAAATCATCCAACACTTTAATAACAGACGACTCCATTATAATTCCCCCTTATTTCTTACCGATGATTATTCGAAAAAACACCTTATAACTTATATAAAACTGAACATCTTTCTTTAAATATCATTCATAACAAAACATTTTATCGATTTTTATCCATTATACAAAAGAATATATTACACAATAAAGAAAAATGCTAAAATTATTTACAATTCACATTGATTACAACAAAGGGGATTTTAATATGCCTTATTTTTATGTCTTTTTACTATTACTAACGAGCTTATTATGGGGAGGAAACTTTGTCGTTGGAAAATCACTTGTTGATCACGCATCTCCAATGACACTTACAAGTTTAAGATGGATGATTGCGATTGTTTGTTTATTACCAATGGTATGGTTTAAAGAAAAAAAAATCATTCCACCACGCGCGGCGATACTTCCGTTAATATTGATGGGAATTTCAGGGGTTGCTCTTTTTAACATCTTTCAATTTTTAGCATTAGAAAAAACATCCGCAACAAATGTAGGGCTTATTTCTACATTAAACGCGATTTCTATTGCACTATTTTCTGTCTTATTTCTAAAAGAAAAAGTAAATACACTTCAAATTCTATCCATGATTCTTTCATTCTTTGGGGTTATTCTTGTCCTATTAAAAGGTAACTTTGCACTTTTATTTTCATTACATTTTAATAGCGGTGACTTATGGATGATTGCGGCTGTTTGCATTTGGGGAATCTATTCTGTTTGTAGTAAATGGGCAACAAAAACAACGACACCGCTTATGGCGACGCTTTACTCTGGTATTTTCGGCGTTATTTTATTACTGCCATTTAACATTGGGAGCTTCACTGTTACAAATATCAACACTTCTTTTATAACATCACTTTTATATACAGGACTCATTTCCACAGTTCTTTGTATGGTATTTTGGAATGTTGGCGTACAAAAATTAGGAGCAACTACATCCGGCATTTTTCTAAACTTCAATCCCATTTTCACAGCTATTTTAGCATTCCTTTTCCTCGGAGAAGAATTAACGTGGATTCAAATTTTAGGGACAATGATCGTTGTGACAGGATGTTATTTATTTTCTCATTTCAAAACAGTTGCCGTTCAGCCTGTTAGACCTTTAATGCGAAAACATTCTTAATGAAAAAACATCGTCATCTGGGTTGGCGATGTTTTTATTTTCTCTTCATTTCTTTTATATACTGCTTTTCCTCTTCTGGCGATAAACGTTCCGTCGCCTTGCCAGTATCTCCACCTTGAAGGCTCCATAAAAAGTTATGCTCCTCAACAGTTTGAGAAAAATCTCCTTTTTCCCATCTATTTATAATAGAAAATAACTTCATTTTATATTGAAAACCTGTGCTATTTTCAATATCTCTTTTCACATTAGAAATTTCCTTGTTTGTCATTTCTACAAATCCCCATTTTTCAGAGGATTTTACCTTTTGGTGTACCATTTTGTGCATAGTAGAAATAATTTCACCTTCACTAACTTGCGGAGATTCTTCTGCAACTTTCTTCTCTTTTTCGTTTGCCACTTGCTGGGTTTGAATATTTTTATTTTCTTTTTCCACATATGCAAGCAATTTCTTTCCGCCAACTATAGACGAGAAAATTATTATAATTGTAATGCATATACCTACGCCCCATTTAAAAAGCATTAACTCTTCATCGCTTCTCTAACAAGATGACTATCTACATATTGCTTAAACTTCACAATTTTTCCGTCCTCAAGTTGCCATACATGAACAAATTCTGCTTCAAATGATTTTCCCGTTTCTTTATAAACTCCTGAATACATACCTTCAGCAATAATTACATCTTTTTCACTTACTTCATGATACGTATTTACACTTGCTTTATAATCATCCCATTCTGATCCTAATCGGCTAAATACATTTTCCATTATTGCTTCTACACCGATATAAGTTCCCCCATACGGGAACCCTTCTGCCTCTGTCCATTCAATTTTTTCAGAAAGTGCTTCTGCTAAATGTTTTGCATTTGAAGAAGCTGATCCTTCATATGTACTTCGAATCATTTCTAAATTTGATTTAGACATGTTACTTCCTCCCGTTTTATTTATTTTTACACAAGATGTAACACGTGTAGTTACATCTTGTGTAAAAAAATATTAAATTGTTTTATTCTTAATCCACAAGTTGTAATCATTATAGTTACAATAATCCTTTAAGTCAACAATTTATAAATAAAATCTACTTCGTTTTCATTACTTTCTCTTTTAAGAAACGATCTACATATCCTTCTGCTTTTACAACGAATAAATACGCACCCATTGATAATAATGCAAGGTCTAATTCATATCCTGGATTCTTTCCATCTCCTAATAAACCTGCTGCTCCATTTACCTTTACGATAGCTCCAGCTAAAATAAGAGCGAATAACAATCCTACATATCTTACGCCTAAACCGATAATTAATAATATACCACCAACTAATTCAACTGTTGCTACGCCATATGCAAGACCACCTGGTAAGCCAATGCTTGTAAACCAGCCTGCTACGTTATCGATACCTGATTGAAACTTCGCTAAACCATGTGCAAAGAACGTTACTCCTAACACGATACGAATAATTAAATTCCCAATATATTGATTCATTTTTTTCTCTCCTTTTTGTTTTGTTAGGGTGAACTTTTATTTACAAGTCAAAACAATACGGTATTTCATTTCATTCGTCAAATACTTTTTTAAAGAAAACAAAAAAACATTATCCGTTTTACGGATAATGTTTTCTTACAAAATAGCGCTAATTCAGGCTTTTACTCTATTACACAAGAAATTTGAAACATTTTTCCAGCGCCAACATACGGCAATAAAGAAATATCCTCTTCTACAACCATGCCAACAACGTTCACTTTCTCATCTGCAGGCAAATCATGTATAGCAACTTGCATCTCTCCTGCATATCTACCGTACAATTCATTATCAATTGTAATGCTGCCTTTCTTTCTTGTAATCGTATGCATCGGCTGTAAAATCACTTTATGTTCTTCTCGTGATTCTACAGACCGAATGACATCACGGGCTGGATCCAGCCTATTTGTATGCACTCGTTCCACTATTTTTAATACTTCTTTATCAGTTATAAACGATTTGTACCGCAGCGGAATAATCCCTCTACCCGCACTCGCTATCTCTTGTACACTTTCTAGACTTCCGCTTATATCCCCGATTAACACCTTATCGACACCACAATCTTTTACAAGTTCTAAATACGCTTCAAGCGGGCGCATATTGCGGTGCTTTTCTAACGTTGGTAATCCTTCATATAACGGGCCCCGTTTCTCCCCATCCCCTGGAATAAATGCCATTGTTTTTATTCCGCACGCATGTAAATATTCGTTTTGTTTTTGTAAAAAGGACTTTGCTAGTCCTGTTTCTGGGCGCGGGTAAAAATTATGCCACGCTTCTACATTCTCTACCTTTATATTTTCTATGATTAACCCTTTCCAAAATGAATCTGTAATCGTGCTCGCATTTAAAGCTACTTTCATCTTGTGAGATACGCGTGCGATTTCTTTTGGCGCAATGCCGTAGTCCATTCTTAAGCCTGTAATGCCCCAGTCCAGTAGATCCTCCACATTTTCATACGTCATCCCTAAATGGTGTAACGATTTTGGAGAAACATCGACCATTAATTCCATGTCATTTTCAAGAGCTTGTTTCCCAAGTATTTGAATTAGCTCTTTATACGTACCAGGGTCATCTTCAGGAATGTGCAATGATGTAAAAATAGATGAAAACCCGTTTTCCTTCGCTACTTTTAGCCACTCTTCTTGCTTCTTTACTCGTTCTTTTGCAAGGTAAATTGAAACTCCAATCATATGAATCTCCCTTTCTATAAATAGAAAAAGAGAAAGGAATCCCTTTCTCTATATGTTTTCTGCCATTTCTTCTTTAAATCCGAAGAAGTACGTAAAGATGAATCCGAAAGTATATGCAACGACTAATCCAAGGAAATATAATAAATATTTATTATCAGCAATTAACGGAATTAATGATAATCCTGATACGCCAATTCCAAGTGCGGCTGTTTTCATAACTGCTTGGAATGCACCGCCGACAGCTGCCCCTAAACAAGCTGTAAGAAACGGTTTCCCAAGTGGTAATGTAACCCCGTATAATAACGGTTCGCCAATTCCTAAAAAGCCAACTGGTAATGCACCTTTAATTACGTTACGAAGTCGTTTGTTTTTTGTTTTCACATAGATGGCGATCGCAGCTCCTACTTGCCCAGCTCCAGCCATTGCTAGTACTGGTAATAAAGGCGTTACGTGCGTTTGATTAATAAACTCCATGTGAATCGGTGTTAAACCGTGATGTAATCCGACCATAACGAGCGGTAAAAATGTTCCGGCAAGCACTGCTCCTGCAAACGCGCCGCCAATATTTAAAATGCCATTAATTCCGTTTGTAATTCCTTCAGATAAGAAACCTGCTACCGGCTGAATTGCTAACATCGTTACGATACTTACGACTAACACAGTAATGAGTGGTGTCACGATAATATCAACTGCATTTGGTACAGCTTTTCGAACTTGTCTTTCCACTACAACCATAAGCCACGCTGCAAAAATAACTGCAAACAATCCGCCCCGTCCGGGTACGAGCGCTTCACCAAATAACTTTACGTTCGCCATCGCCGGATTGAAAATTAAAATACCAGCAATTGCCCCAAGAACTGGTGTCCCGCCAAACTCTTTCGCTGTATTCCAACCGACTAAAATGCCTAAGAATGTAAAGATACCGCCGCCAATAAGTAGTAACATTTGTAGCCATGTTGCATTCGGATCAGCGCCTGCGTTTTTCGCAAAGTTAGCAACCCCGTTTATAATACCTGACGCAACAAGACCCGGAATTAACGGAATGAAAATACTTCCTATTTTTCTTAAGAAGTTTTTCACCGGTGTATTATTTTTCTTCTTAATCTCTGACTTCATCTCTTGCCCAAGATCTTCAAGGTGATGATCTGCCACCTCACCAATTCGCAGTCCCGTTAAACCTTCCATCTCTGCTGCTACTTTATTTACCGTTCCCGGACCAACGACAACTTGAAGCGTCTCATCTTCAATAACGCCCATAACCCCTTCAACCTTTTTCAAAAAGTCCATGTTCACTTTACTTTCATCATGAAGCGTTAATCGTAGTCTCGTCATACAATGAGCAATGCCACGAATATTTTTTACTCCCCCAAGTTGCTCTGAAATTTCTCTGGCCATTCTCTCTTCTTTCTTCATAATAGAATCCCCCTCCCTATTATTTTATAGTGCCTTCTTCACAAACCCTTTCGCTTCTTTTAGTTTCTCCAGTGCTTCCCCATACTCACACTGCAATAACACCATAACAATCGCAGCTTTCACGTTACGTTCTGCTTTTTCATAATGCTCTGCCGCTACTTCATAACTAACACCTGTTGCTTCCACAATAATTCGTTTTGATCGTTCTATTAACTTTTCATTTGTAGATTGAACATCTACCATCAAGTTTTTATATACTTTCCCTACACCAATCATAGATGCTGTTGAAATCATATTGAGCACTAGTTTTTGCGCTGTACCAGCTTTCAAACGCGTTGATCCTGTTAAAATTTCTGCGCCTGTTTCTACTTCCACGTTTAGTTTTGCATATTTACTTATTTCAGCATTTTTATTACAGGAGATACTAGCTGTACTCGCTCCTACGCTATTCGCGTACTTCAAGCCACCAATAACATAAGGAGTTCGACCACTTGCTGCAATTCCAATCACTGTATCTTTCTCATTTAATCCAATACTTTTTAAATCTTCTTCTGCTAATTCTTCGCGATCTTCTGCACCTTCTACCGCTTTAGTAAACGCTTTCAATCCACCTGCTATAAATCCTTGCACCATTTTATCGTCTGTGCCAAATGTCGGCGGACATTCCACTGCGTCCAAAATACCTAAACGGCCACTCGTACCAGCCCCAATGTAAATTAATCGGCCCTCTTCTTCGAAAGATTTAATAACAGTCTGCACAACTTTTTCAATCTGCTCTATTTCATTTTCAACTGCTAATGCAACAGTTCGATCTTCTTCATTCATACTTTGCAAAACTTCTTTTATGCTCATCTCATCTAAATTCATCGTCTTCTCATTGCGATGTTCTGTCGATAAATTTTCTAACATATTCCCACCTACTTTGAAATTTAATTTCATACTTTCATTATAACTTTAAGAAATTTAAAATCAATATTACTTTATTATTTTATGAAATTTAATTTCTTTTCATGACGAATTTATGTCCGTCCATATGCAAAAAAGATGGGTTTCCCCATCTTCTCATTTCAGCTTCCGTAATCGCAAAGCTTCTTCTCTTGTTTCCATAAATTGATCTAGCACTTTATTACCAATGCGATTAAAGGTAATCACATATAGAGCATCTATCATGTTCAATTGCGTCATTCTTGAAGCAATACTTGCAATACGATGATCTTGTTCTACATCTGGCATACAAAGACGAATATCCGCCTCTTTATATAACGGTGATGATTGATCAAGCTTTGTAATCGCAATAACTGTTGCACCCTGTCTCTTCGCATATTGCGCCATTTCAAGTACATCTTTCGTACGACCAGATGTTGAAATCGCCACAAATATATCGCCTTCTTTTAAATTCGTCACAAGCGGCAACATCATATGAAAATCAGATAGCATCATCGCTGTAAATCCGAGCCTTGTAAATTTATAAGCTCCGTCCATCGCCGGAGTAGCTGATCCGCCTACTCCGTAAAAGATAATTTTATCGGCATTTACAATATGATCTGCAGCTTTTTCAAGTTCTTTTTTATCTATCGCCGTCACGCTCGCCTCAATTGCAGCTTTATTCACATACGTAACTTTATTAAACAAGTCGTACGGGCCATCTTCCGTATTCATCACTGAAAAATCATTAATATTATAATCAGCAATCGTTAATTCACGAACGAGCGCGATTTTAAATGCTTTAAAGCTCCCAATCCCAATCGACTTACAAAAACGAACAACACTCGCTTCACTTGCACCTGCATTCGTTGACACTTCTTTCGTCGTTAAGTTCGGAACAATCTCTGCATTCTCCATTATGTACATGGCAACCTTCTTTTCAGCTGGTGAAAATTGATCCATATTACTTTCAATTTTAAATAGTAATGTTGAAGCTTTCACTATTTAACCTCCACTTCTTACGGTTGCGTTCACTTATTTTCTCTTGCTTCAAGAAGGTAAAAACCATCATCGCCAGGAGGATGAAACACATTTACAATGCGATTCCCTTTTTGATAAACAGTTCTTTCCCCTTCTGTCCACTTCTTTTCCCAACCGTTCATCCAAATCGCAACATCAGGTAAAAAAGCAGTATATTTCAGCTTCTGATTGTACTCACCATCTGCTTCTTCCGAGAAAATAGAAACCGGAAAATCTTTCACTTTTGATTCTTTCCATGCAGTAAATGGTATGCACAATAAAAGAAGTATAATTACACCTATAATCTTTTCCTTCGTAATCCTCAAACACATCCCTCTCCTTGTCATATCACATACATAGATTTTACCATAATTACAAACCTTTCATGCCACATGACTATTGCTTTTCCAATAAAAAAAGAGCTTACCCACATCAGATAAGCTCTTCCTCTCTATACAAAATACTTCTTCAAAAGCGGCGGCGTAATAATCGTCGTTAATATAACAACAATAACAATCGCTGTGAAATTTTCTTTCGCTAATAAATTCGCCGCAAGTCCATTTGCTGCAATAATAAGTGCTACTTCACCACGCGATACCATTCCCGCACCAATACTAATAGAAGATTGAAGATTGAATCCTGTTAGTCTTGCTCCTAAACCGGATCCAATTAACTTTGTGAAAATCGCAATAAGCGTCATGATGATAATGAACCAAAGCTGGCTTCCGATACCTTGAAATGTAATTTCCATTCCAATACTTACGAAGAACACTGGCACAAATATCGCATACGCAATCGGTTCAATTTTATGTTCTACTTCGTGCTTATACTCTGTTTGAGAAATGGCAATTCCGGCTGCAAATGCTCCAATAATGCCTGCAATTCCCATCATTTCACTGTAATAAGAAAAAGAGAAGCAAATAATAAGAGCCGCGCTAATTAACGCTTCTGTTACACGAAGCGGCACGAGCATTTTCATAATCCAAGGAACAACTTTCCATGCAATAAAAACAATGCTAACAAAGAAGATAATTTTCTTTACGATAACAAGTGTTATATTCACATCTTGCGTTCCTAAAAAGCTCATAACAAACGCTAATAAAATAACGACGATGACGTCATCAAATACGGCAGCACCTAAAATCGTTGTACTTTCTCTCGTATTCATTTTTCCTAAATCTCTTAGCGTCTGCACTGTAATACTAACCGATGTTGCGCAAAGTAATAATCCTAAAAAAATGGCATGAGATTGTATTAATCCAAACAGCAATCCTGTTACATAACCACCGATGAAAGGAAAAATAATTCCACCAGCTGCTACTGCAAATGACGATTTCAAATTCCGATTTAACTCTTCTAAATCTGTTTCAAGTCCAGCCATAAACATAAGTAGTAAAACACCAATCTCACTCAATTCATCGATTAATTCAGAACTATTTATAATACCAAGTACAGCTGGACCAATAATAATACCGATAATTAATTTACCAAGTACAGAAGGCTGACCGAGTCTCACGCTAATATCACCAGCTAATTTCGTACAAAGTAAAATGACGACAAGTTCAAAATAAAATAACATAACATCTTCTCCTACTTTAACTTTGATCAGTGGGTCGTTAACCCTCGTCCATTCCTGCAAGTAGTTTCCCCTATTCATCTGCATTTTATTTGTCATATTTTTATTTGACAAAATATTCTGAATTATATTAAGATTAATCCAGCAATTTTAAAAAACTATGCACCATAACTGTACCTCCATTTACTTACATACTCTTTTCTAGTGGGCTCATACTACATTCACAGTTATGGAAATGAAAAAACGGGGGGAGAGTCCAAATTGAAGTCATTATTACGAAAAAAAGCGCTTAGTACTGAATCACCACGGCAGTTAGAGAGAACATTAACCGCACTTGATTTAACGTTTTTAGGAATTGGCGCCGTAATTGGGACAGGGATATTTGTATTAACAGGTATTGTTGCAGCGAAACATTCTGGTCCTGGTATTATGCTATCATTTCTTATTGCTGCATTTACTTGTGCTTGTGTAGCCTTTTGTTATGCCGAATTTGCTTCTTCTATTCCTGTCTCAGGCAGTGTGTATACTTACGCATACATGACAGTCGGAGAAGTCGTCGCCTTCATCGTTGGATGGTGTTTAATGCTCGAATATTTACTTGCAGTCGCAGCAGTAGCTGTCGGTTGGTCTGGTTATTTACAATCTTTACTCCAAGGATTTAACGTCCATCTGCCCGCCATAGTCGCCTCGGCACCTGGCGTAGGAAAAGGTGGTCTCATCGATTTACCAGCTGTTTGTATTTTACTCATCATTACGGGGCTTTTAAGTTTTGGTATACGCGAAAGCGCACGCATTAATAATATTATGGTTCTTATCAAGCTAGCTGTTATTATCGCCTTTATCGTAACAGGTGCAAAATATGTAAAGCCTGAAAATTGGACGCCGTTCATTCCATTCGGATACGACGGTATTATTACTGGAGCTGCCACTGTATTCTTCGCCTTCTTAGGCTTTGATGCAATCGCAACTGCTGCGGAAGAAACGAAAAAACCACAGCGCGATTTACCAATCGGCATTATCGGTTCCCTTCTTATTTGTACTGTTTTATATATGATTGTATCTTTCGTTTTAACAGGTATGGTTCCTTATACACAATTAGATGTTTCTGATCCAGTTGCATTTGCCTTACATTTCGTTGGCGAGGATACAATTGCAGGACTACTCGCTGTTGGAGCGATGACTGGAATGACAACCGTTCTCTTAGTCGTTATGTATGGACAAGTTCGCGTTTCGTATGCAATGAGCCGTGACGGTTTACTTCCAAAAGCGTTAGCACGTGTAAATAAAAGAGTGAAAATCCCTTTATTAAACACGTGGATTACTGGTGTTGTTGCCGCTTTATTAGCAGGACTTTTAGATCTGCACGTATTAGCGAATTTAGTAAACATCGGGACATTAACAGCCTTCACATTCGTTTGCTGCGCAGTACTTATTTTACGAAAAACACACCCTGACTTAAAACGCGGATTCCGCACACCTTTCGTACCTGTACTACCAGTTGTCGCAATTCTTTGCTGCTTATATTTAATGATCAATTTGTCTAAAACAACATGGATTAGCTTTGCCGTTTGGCTTATAGTCGGCTTATGCTTCTATTTCTTCTACTCTAGAAAGCATAGTCACTTAGCTACCGAAAAAACGAATGATGAAAAGAAAAAAAACATAACAAAATAGCTCGCCGTTTTAGCGGCGAGCTATTTTTCTGTACTATTATATTTTTTCGTTAACGATTGTAAAATGAAAAATATGCCGATGCAAGCTGTAAACGATGCCCAATTTCCTATTGGCGTTGCGTATTTCACAATTCCAATACCTACAAGTAATAGGAAAATAATCACCTGATATATGAGCTTCCACTTTTGCATATATTCCCTCCTTTACTTCGTTCCCTTCTTTTTCTTCTTCCATGCATTTAAACTATCAAAGAAGAAATTAATAAATAACGTGCCTAAACCCGCTAATAAAAACGTCATTAAAAATAGAACCCATATACTTTTTTCTTTTAAGAAATAATATCCTACAAGGAGCACAACCGCGATCCATACATATTCAAGAATTCTTTTTAGCTTTTTCTCTTCCAAATTATTCGCTCCTTCATTCTATGCTATTTTTAGTATAACAAAAAAGAAGCCTATCATGATAAGCTTCTTTTCTTCTCTCTTATTTGTTTATGCTTTTTTCAACAAGTGAAATCGTATACTCTAATGTACGATTCATCGTTTCTACTTGTGCATCTTTTACTTTTACATCTTTCACTACAGCTTCGGCCACTGTAATTTTTTGACTCAGTGCTTTCACTGAACCGTCCGTTACATTTGCAGCTTGCGCTTTTTTCACTACTGCTTTTGCAGATTCAATATTGATTTGTAATTTTTCTTTCGGTGTTTTCGGTTGTTCTACTACTTTAGATTGTACAAATGTTACATTAGCTGTTTTTAATCCGTTATACGTTTGAACGATTTGCTCTCCCGTACTCGCTACATTTTCAAACACTTGTTTTGCATTATTATAGCTTTTCTCTAATTCTTGAAATGCTTCCTTTGAATATTGACCTGGCTTATCACCAAACTCATACGTACCAGCTAGCACTTCTTTTACTTTTCCAAGCTCTTCAAATAACGCATTTACTTGCTCTAATTTCGTACGGTTAGAAAACTCATTGTACGCCGCTAATACTTCTGAAGAACTTAACGCTTTACTATATAATCTTGCAAGTGCGATTTGTCCATTTAACGGAATACCGCCATTTCCATTGCTATCAGGATCCGCTCCAAGTGCAAATGGTACGTTCGGATGAGACACTTTCCCTGTAGCTGGTTGGCTATTTACTTTTTTACCATCGACATAAATAGCTACTTCACTTCCGTTATACGTTCCTGTTAAGTGATATGTTTTGTTTGCTTCTAATTGAACGCCAACGCGTTTATAACTGCCGCCAATGTGAGCCCATAATTCAACATATCCACTTCCTGTAGATTCAAAACCAATTCCGCCACTCTCTGTATTTTGCAAAATACCTTGTCCGCGAATTTCATTCATTGAAAATACTGTTTCTAACGTAAATGTATTTGCTACTTTTTCTTTTTGTGCTGCTGAAAATGGAAGGTATCCAAATGTATTTGCTTTTCCGTTTAGCTTCATCACATTCTTTTTCAATGCTTTATCATATTCAATAGTCACATTGCCCTTCACATCACCTTTTGTACCAAATGGTGAATTGTCTTTAAATGTACCATCTGCAAAATTCACATCGAAAACATCAGCCTTTGGCACTTTTACATTCGGATCAATATCATCTTTTTTCGTAGTAATTTCTGCCGTTAAAGGCTGCGCACTTTCATTACCAAACGAATCAATTGCAACTACTTCAAGTGTATATGTTTTCCCGCCATCTAACCCTGCAAGTGTAAATGTAAGATCTTTCGGCACTGGGTCACGATAAAACTCTGAGAATGCTAACAGCTTGTTTTTAATTTCTCCTGTTTGCTTATCTCTAGCTTGTACACGATAAGAATGAACAAGAAGGTTGTCCAACGCTTGCTGGAATGTTACCGTTGCCGCATTTTCTGTTACATTTGATACAGCAAGCTTTGCATCCTTAGCAAAGTAAGGTTTTTCTTTATCACGATCTTCTATATGTGTAAATGTGTCTTTCTTTGCTGGTAATTTAATTTTCCAAGGCTCACCTGTCCAAGAATTTGTATGGAAATCACGACGATTGATCGTTACTTCTTCATCATCTACTTCTACTAATAAACCTTGGCTTAATGTACTAGCTCCTGGCGGGATCGTCCCTTGTACTTTACCACCTTCAACTTCCATATAACTTACTGAAGATGTACCAACTGATGTAAAGTCTTTTTGATGAATCGATCTCGGATCATCTAACGGATAATGTGAATGACCTGAAAACGTAATAACCTGTGGATATTCTTTTAACACCTCGTTAATTTTCGCACTATCTTTTGTTCCCCACTCTTGGCTACCGTATACTGTATCTTTAATATGTTGGTGTAAAAATACGAAAATTGGTTTTTCTGGATCATCTTTTTGTGCCTTTGCCATTTCTTCTTTTAACCAATTAATTTGCTTGTCTGAATAATATCCATGAGTTGTCCCATCTTCCGGAGACATGACAAGGAAATGATACCCTTTTACCACTTTGTGATAGTAAATCGATTCCATTCCTGTTTTTTCTAAGAAACGCTTCTGTGCGCCCTCTACAGATAAACCGTTCCAATAATCATGGTTACCAAGAGAATTCATTCGCACAGCATCTTTATTTGCATTTTCATTATACACTTGCATGAAACGATCATATTGTTGCAGTGATCCTGAATCAGTAAAATCTCCCACAATTACAAACGCATCTTGTTTAGGTGCAAGTGTATTTAGTTGCTCGATTGCTCGTTTCCAGCGAAACGTATCATCTGTTCCACTATTCTTAATATGTACATCACTTACAACCGGAAAAACAATCTTCTTCTCACTCGGTGCCTTTTCTTGCTTCTTCTCTTCCGCTTTAACTGATGTACCCCACGGAAATGATACAAATGCTAATACAAAAACCATTAATAATCCAATAAGACCTTTTACTTTGCGTAAAGCTGTTCTTTCCACATGAATCCCCCTCATATAATAAATTAATTACATTGGTTATTGTATCGAACATATATTAACTTAATTTAAACTAAAAATTTATTTTGTTTAAATTTTGTAAATATACAGTCAATTTTATATTAAATGCCACATTTACATAAAACAAGTACTTTTGTCTAATAGTTAACTAACTTTTTCCTATAAAAACTGTGAAGAGGTATGGGCCTATGAAACTATCACGATTTTATTTTTTTTATCTATTCTTAACACATCGGCCATGCTGTTACATTTAATAATAGTAAACAGTCTTATGAAAAGGAGGGAACCCATTGAAACCTCATAAAAATATCGGCTGTTTTGCTCCTTTATCTATCATTTGTCAACCTACTTGCCCCTGTCCTCCTATTCTCCCACCTGAAAGAGGCGACGCCGAATTAGTTACCAATGAGTTCGCTGGAGATATTCTTATCTCAAATGATTTTATTCCAATTTCTCAAAAACAACTAAAACAAACCAACACCACAGTAAACATTTGGAAAAAAGAAGGAATTGTTTCATTATCTGGCACTATCTCTATATACAATAATAGGAATAGTACCAATGCACTATCTATCCAAATAATAAGTTCTACCACAAATACTTTTACAGCTTTACCTGGAAACACTATTTCATATACAGGCTTTGATTTACAATCCGTTTCAGTTATCGATATTCCATCAGATCCTTCTATTTATATCGAGGGACGTTACTGCTTCCAATTAACTTATTGTAAATCAAAGCGAGATTGCCTATAACAAAAAAATTATTGCTTTTGAATCTAATCAAAAGTCTACTAAAAAAACGTGCAAATACATGAATCGTTTGCACGTTTTTTGGTAATCTTTAAATCACTATATATTAAGACAAAGTGTAGCGAATAGTCATACAAAATTCTCCTGTTTCAGCAGCCGCTGTTCCAAGAATTGTAACCGTATCAAATCGGCGAACTGTAAAAGATGCGCTACTTCCAGTGGCAACTACAATTGTTTCCACTGCAGTCCCCGTTACTCCTCCACTATAAAATACAATTGTAACAGGACCTGTTCCAGTATCCACTTTCAAATATCCTGAAGCATAAATATCTTGCGAAATATTATCAGCATAAATGATTGCTGCAGTTGCAGCTGCTGTCCAATCAATACACACCTTATCTTGGACAATTGTTTTTTGTCCATTTGCACAACATGAAAGATTTGTACTACAGTTACCCATACTAATTCCCCTCTCTATGCCATTAAATATCTAGTTGTAATACAAAATTCCCCTTGATACGTACCTATCGGCGTTGCTGGAGTTGTAATTTGGATGATGTTAAAGCGGCGAAACGTAAATGAAATGCTAGTCCCTTCATTTACTAGGAATGTTTGGATTGTCCCTCCACCTGAGTCTAAAACCGTTACTGTAATTTGGTTCGCAGGACTCACGCCAGGACCAACATCATAAGTTACATATCCTGTACCAACAATATTTTGATTCACATTGTTTGCGTAAACTGTAAAGGTACTAGCTTCAGCACTAGACCACGGGTTACATACTTTATCTTGGACAAAGTTACTACTATTATCTGAACAACATGTTAATACTGTACTTGAGCATTCACAAGCCATAGCCTTTCCCCTCTCTCTTTGCTATTCCCTATATGTGTATGTCTCCCAGAGTCTTTTGCCTGTACTATTCATCTATTTTCAAAAAATATTCATGTGACTAGATAGATTCCGTTTTGTTTCTTTTTTTCATATATTTATAGACAAAGATACTAGCAACGATAAGAATAACGCCTCCTAATATCGGTAGCATATATTGTCCAACAACATCCGCAGCCTTTTCCCAATGCGGACCTAATTTCATTCCAAAATAGACATATAAAGTCGTTAACGGGAACATTGCTACAAATGTATATATACTAAATTTCCATATGTTCATTTTCGCCATACCACATGGAACAGAAATAAGCGTTCGAACGCCAGGTACAAAGCGTCCAACAAATGCTACAACTGGTCCATATTTCTCAAAGAAATCATCTGCTTTTTGAATTTGTTCTTCTTTAATAAAGAAGTATTTCCCGTACTTTATTAATAGAGGACGACCACCGTAATAACCGAGTGCGTATAACGTTAACGGTCCTGTCGTTCCGCCAAGTGTTCCAGCTAATACAGCTAGCCAAAAATTCATATCCCCCTCGTACACCCAATATCCAACCATAGGCAAAACGACTTCTGCTGGAATAAATTCAAACGTTAAAGCCAATACAACTCCAAAATAAGAAAACTGCTTTAAAAACTCAATTATATCTAAAATAATTTGCTCCATATTTTAACTCCTATCCTACGTTTACGTTATGCTTTTCTTGTAATTGAACTGGCGCCATTTTTACAATTCGGTTCAAAATAAATAACACAATTCCAATATCATCTAAAATACCGATGAACGGTAAGAAGTCTGGAATTAAATCGAGCGGCATCGCTACATAACCAACTAAAAAAGCAATGGATAAGATTTTCTTCTTTATTGAAACCTCTTTTGAAGTAAAAAAGTCAAATAGGAATGGAACAAATCGGCGAACATGAAATACAACTCTTAATCTACTAATAAGTTTTTTCATTTTTATATCTCCTCTCCTTGTATACAAAAAGGCCCCTACCAAATATGGTAAGGGTCCTAAAAAAGACAATAAGGGGCCTTTACCATTGCTGGTAAAGGTCTCACTAACAACGAAACGTTGCCAATAAAGCCGAGGGTTTCTCCCTGTAATGACGACTTTACTGTAATAAGTTACTCCCCTTTATATACACAATTTTATACAATCACATTAAAATATTTTGGAGGGCTTGTCAATATATTTTATATTCCAATCCCTTCTGTAAAAAACAAAAAACGTATAGGAAATTTCTTACTATCTCATAATATACATAATCATTTTTGAATGAAAGGAGAGATTTCATTTGCATACCGTATGGAAAGGTGCACTTTCACTTGGACTATTAAATATAGGAATTAAACTATATAGCGCCGTAGAAGAAAACGACATAAAATTTTTAAGTCTCCATAAAGAATGCTTAACACCTATTAAATATAAAAAATTCGCTCCCGATTGTGCGGATGAAAAAGTCGATGATAAAGATATTGTAAAAGCCTATGAATACGCCCCCCATAAATACATTATTATGGATGAAAAAGAATTAGCTGCGTTGCAAAAAGCTCACGAACCACGATCTATTCGTATTATATCTTTTGTTCAAAATAACGAAATTGATTCTGTTCTCTATGATCGTTCTTATTTTATAGGCCCTACTCCAGGACACGAAAAATCGTATCTATTATTAAAAGAAGCTCTTGAACGTACGAATAAACTTGGTCTTATCCATATTTCCATTAGAAAAAAACAACATTTAGCTATTATCCGTAACTTTGAAGATGGACTTATGTTGCAAACTATTCACTATCCTAATGAAATTCGCGATATAACAAATACACCTAACTTACCAAGTAACGAAAATTATCCGATTCAAAAACAAGAACTCACCGCAGCAATCAACTTAATTCACCATCTTACAACCCCTTTCGAGCAAGAGTTATATACAGATGAATATAAAGAAGCCCTTACCGAATTAATAGAAAATAAAATTGAAGAACAGGAAAAAACAGAAACCATCTCTCCTGCTCCAAACATCATCAATATTATGGAGACATTACAGGCAAGTATTGAACAAGCAAAAATAAAAAGAGACAATAAAACAGAAAAAGAGGCCAAATAAAATTGACCTCTTTTTCTTTAAAGCGGATTACATTTCGGCATTTCGAGTCCAGATGATTGGGCTAATTTTAATAAATAATAACATTCCTCTCTTGCCATATGATCTGCCATTCTCGCTGATAATACACTTAATACTTCATTTGATAACTCAAGCTCTTCCACTTCATGTAAAAAATGTGAAAATAATTTTAGTTCAAGTGAAACATCTTTTGTAAACTTCTTTAATGCAGGAAAATGATGAAGCTCTGTTCGTAAATATCCAGTCATCTCAACCGCCTTTAAGTAAAATTGTTCAAAATGCTTCGTAAATTCTTCGCTTTTCTCTTTCAACCTTTTTTCAACAAGATCTAGCCCACCAGAAATAGAGCCTGCATGACCTGCCGCATCCGTTAGCCAAACGAGATGATAATGTAATTCATGAAAAACAGGCGGAACTTCCCCTTTCTTCAAAAACTCTAAAACCGTTATATACTCCTCAACTTCATTTACCATATGATTGATAAAAGTTGGCGTAAAATGAATGGTAATTTTTCCTTCCAACTGTTTCTGTATAATATTTAATTTAAACATTCGTATTTCCTTAACGGCTTGTTCCGCCTCTTTGGAAAATGCCACGAGATTCACATTACGAACTTTATTTAACAGATTCGGAAATAGCTCAACAAAATAAGTAGCTTTCTTTATATCTTCTTTTTCCTTTGGAGCTAACGCATCAAGTAAAAATTGCGCATGATCACTCAGCACTTTTAGCCAAAATTGATGCTCAAACAACGCACTTTCTTCATAATTTCTCTCCACCAAATCCCCTCCGTCTATTCATCCTTCTCTACCACTTGAAGTTTATATCCATCTGGGTCTTGTACTACAATACTCCTCGCGCATTCATTTTCTGTATATAAAATTTCATAAAACGCTAGCTTCTTTTTCAATTTCTCTATGTTAGAAATCGTAAATGTTAAAACCTCGCATGAATCTGTAACACCTTTTTCCCGCCCACCTAACATGCGATTCATGACAAAACTAATTCTCTTTGAATCAGAATCATACCAAACCCCCGTTACATCTAATTGAGGTCTTTCTAAACTAGGTTTAATTCCTAAAATCCCTTCATAAAAATACAAAGTTTCCTTTAAATTCTTCACTTCTAATACAATACATTGCTCCACATTCATTCCCCCTGTACCTATTACCTTTTTATATGTGTCATAAATGCCTATTATGTCTGAATACAATACGTAGTGATGAAGAATATAGGGAGGTTTATTAATGGATAAATATATGAAATCATATGTGCCATACCATAGTCCTCAAGATCCTTGTCCTCCTATTGGTAAAAAATATTACTCTACCCCTCCTAATTTATATTTAGGTTTTCAACCGCCAAATTTACCACAATTCTCACCGAAAGAAGCACTACAAAAAGGAACTTTATGGCCTGTTTTTTATGACTATTACGAAAATCCTTATAAAAAAGGGCGGTGACGACTGACGTGAACCAGCCACTACCAGAAGAATATTATCGACTTTTAGAGAATCTCCAAGAATTAGACTTTGTACTAGTCGAACTAACGCTTTACTTAGACACCCACCCAGACGATACAGCAGCTATTAATCAATTTAATGACTTTTCCTATAAACGAAGAGTACTAAAACAACAGATGGAAGAAAAATATGGACCACTTCAACAGTACGGAAATAGCTATTCTAATGCCCCTTGGGAATGGAGCAAAGGTCCTTGGCCATGGCAAATATAAAGGAGAGAAACTATGTGGATTTATGAAAAAAAATTACAATACCCTGTTAAAGTAGGAACTTGCAATCCAGCACTTGCAAAATTATTGATTGAACAATATGGGGGTGCAGATGGAGAGTTAGCTGCTGCACTCCGTTACTTAAATCAGCGTTATACAATTCCTGATAAAGTCATTGGCCTCCTTACCGATATTGGTACAGAAGAATTTGCGCATCTTGAAATGATTGCTACAATGGTTTATAAACTAACAAAAGATGCGACTCCTGAACAGATGAAGGCAGCTGGTCTTGATCCTCATTACGTCGACCATGACAGCGCACTTCATTACCATAACGCGGCTGGTGTTCCATTTACTGCAACCTATATACAAGCTAAAGGTGATCCAATTGCTGATTTATACGAAGATATTGCCGCTGAAGAAAAAGCACGTGCCACATATCAATGGCTTATTAACCAATCAGACGATCCTGATATAAATGACAGCTTGCGCTTTTTACGTGAACGAGAAATTGTCCATTCACAACGTTTCCGAGAAGCAGTTGAAATTTTAAAAGAAGAACGCGATCGAAAGATTTATTTTTAACACACGTATCCTAGCGATATGTGTTTTTTTACGTTTAAAGTTAAATCCTTCTTATTAAACATACAAATAGTATATTTATTCGATTTAATGTATTATTTTTTAATTTTTTCAAAATTCCCTATTGCTTTCTAGTCATCAGACCTTTAAAATAATAACAGTTACTCGACAAATTGTTTGAATTTTCGACAAAAACACTCAGTAGGAGGATTTTCTTTATATGCGTACAACTTTAAAACCAGCGCAAATACTTTCGATTAGTTTATTACTATTCGCAGTTTTCTTCGGTGCTGGTAATATGATTTTCCCGCCCCTTCTCGGTCTTTCTTCCGGAGGAAATATGTGGATTTCCATTACAGGATTTATTATTACAGACGTCGGTTTATCTTTACTAGCTATCGTTGCTGTTGCCCTAGCCGGTGGTAGTTTTAACACTTTAGCAAGCCGTGTTCATCCAAAATTCGCAGCAATATTCGCTATCATTATTTATCTTTCAATCGGCCCACTATTTGTTATTCCACGAACTGGATCTGTATCTTACGAAATTGGGATTGCACCACTTTTCCCAGACCAATGGTACTCTATGTTAGTTTTTAGTGCGATTTTCTTTACAGTCGTCTACTTCTTATCATTAAATCCATCAAAATTAGTAGATCATATCGGAAAAATATTAACGCCAATTTTACTTGGAATTATTGCAATTATGGCAACAAAAGCAATTCTTTCACCAGGAACGTTTGCAGAACCTGTTGGTGACTATAAAGAAATTCCATTTTTCAAAGGATTTCTTGAAGGGTTTTTAACGTTAGATGCAATCGGTGCTCTCGTATTATCAACGATCGTTGTAAATGCAATTCGCCAAAACGGTATACAAGAGAAGAAATCAATTGCGAAATATACAATTATTTGCGGAAGCATTGCCGCTCTATTTTTAACAATTGTGTACTTCTTACTCGGTTATATCGGTGCTTCAAACGGCAACTTAGGACAATTCGAGAACGGTGGTCAACTATTAGCGACTGTTATGTATCACTTCTTTGGGACAAGCGGTAATGTTTTATTAAGTATCGCCATTATCTTCGCTTGTTTAACGACAGCAATTGGTGTTGTAAGTGCATTTGCAAACTATTTCGCAACAGTACTAACAAATGTTTCTTACAAAAAGCTCGTACTATACGTTTGTATTTTCAGCTTCGTGATTTCAAACTTAGGTTTAAGTTTATTAATCAAAATTACATTACCTGTATTAATTATTTTATATCCAATTACGATTATTTTAATTTTCGTATCATTTATAGATAAATATACGAAACGTAAACCTTCTGTCTACATCGGGGCAATGATTGCAGCATTCATTATTAGTTGTATTCATGCACTTGATAATGTGGGAATGATACCAAGTTTTATCGCTAATATCGTACACACGATTCCTTTTTATAACTTAGGAATCGGCTGGATCGTTCCAGCAATAATTGGTGGTATAATCGGATACTTTATTCCACAAACAGAAGCTGAAGGCGAAGTTTCTACAAAATAAAGTAAAGAAGCAAGCATGAAATACATGCTTGCTTCTGTTTATTTTCACATCGTATGCTTAAAAGTAAATAACTCTTCTTTCGACTGCACAACAGATTGTTCCTCTTCTGCAACATCCTTCTTTAGCTCTCCTCCTAACCTTACTTTCATCATCGCCTCTTCTATGCTTTTTACAATCATATTTCCTGAAAAAATAGTAAGTCCAAAAAATGTAATCGGAACGAGAGGGATCCACGGATTCACTGTTAATGACCTAAAGTATACTCCAATTAAACCTGACCATTCATGCGTATAAGATTCCACCTCTTTTATTTGTCCACCAAACATTACAGTCCCACCAAAGAACACTTCAAGTAATCCTAAGTGCAGTAAAATAGTAAGAGTCTGCGTAAACTGCTGAAGAAATACGAGTATAAACGTCATATAGAGGTGCGGAAAAAGATGTTTTATAACAATATGTCTTCTCGATCCACCTAATATGCGTGCGGCATCAACAAATTCTTCCGTTCGCAATTTACGAACTTCCTTCGCAACATACAGTGCAATAACTGGCATTACAAGCAGTACAAGTAATACCACTTGAAACGAAGCCCTTTCAAAAAAGGTTGTTGTCTCCTCTCCGCTTCCAAATGTATTTGCAGATTGAAGAAAAAAATACGCAATCATAACTGTCGGAATAACTGTAAAACTATCAAAGAAAGCCTCAATTTTTGAAAATCCTCTTTTTATATACGTTCCGAGTACGACACCGAAAAACACACCTATTACCATTCTAAGTGCCGCAATTAAAATAGATATACCAATCGTCCACTTCGCGCCCTCAATGACTAAATGTAACAGGTCATACCCTTTCCGGTCTGTCCCGAGTAAAAATTGTAATGAAGGTGGAAACGGTGGCACTTGTGGATTTTCATCCGCATCATATTGCAATGTAACTTGTCTAATATGTCCATCATTCCATAACGTATTTCCGATGCTCAAAAGAACTAATAGGAGAAGGAACCCAATACTTATCCAAAATCTTTTATCACGTTTTATATACGTCCACATATTATAATCTCTCCTTCATCGCAGCCGGAATGAGATAATGAAACAATTTAAATAAAATAAAAATCGGAATATATATAAGAAGCACACTAACAATGAAAACCTCAACTCTAATACCGAAATACGATTTCAAAAACATAAAAATACCACCCGTATTAAAAATCCATTCTATAATATATAAATTAGATAACATAAAAAAGATATTCGTTTTCGCAAAGAATAATGTACTAAGCAACACATTTCGTAAAATATGGCGATTTAAAATATGAAAGCGCCCCAGCCCTTTCGCCTTAGCAAATAGTACATAATCTTTTTCTAGTTCATTTTCAAAACGAAGCACGATCATTTTTACAAACATAATCGTAGTCGGGATGCTCAAACACAATATTGGCAACCCCCTAATCGACTCGCCTCCAATTGAAGCAATTTGAAAAGGTAAAAAACCTGTTTGTTTAAAAAACCATACAACTAAAATTTGTGATACTAAAATAAGAAGGATATCTGGAATGGATTCTAGGAAGATAAGAAATGATTTAATTCGATGTTGTATACGCGGTGAACTACTCATAATTACATAAACAATACAAAATGCTACAAATAATGAAATGAAAAAAGCAGCTAAAAATATAATAATTGTTTCTTTATAATGGACAAACAACTGTGGAAATAAAAATTTATCTCCCACATATTTTAAATTGGAGATGTCCATTAAATTCACAAACACTTCTTGTAAACTCTTTATGTACTGTGATGCATGCAGCTCAAATCCATAAAATAGTTTCGGCAATGTCCCTAAACAAATAATACCCAAAATCGAAATAAGAAATTGAATCGTCACTTCCATCCCATTCAAAAATACTTTTTTGACCATTTTCGCCCTTCTCTCTTTATAATTTACTCCTCAATTTTATTCTCAATTTTCTGAATTGTAAATATTTATTATATATAAAATCGCTAGGTTATGACCCTAACGATTCTTTGTGTAACTGTTCTTCTCTTTTCGCAAATGGCATATATAAAATAAAACATCCAATAAGCGCTGCGAGTTCTAATGAAATAATATAATAAGGATGTGGTCCTAACATATCAAGTAATGAAGCTGTTTCTGGCTTATGAGCTAAAAACATATAATTACCACCTGTTTTGTAATTTACAAACGAAACAATCGGAATCAATATGTTTAAAAATATCATTGTGCGTTTAATAGATTGTACTGTCGGACGATATCCTTCCACCCAAGTCATAAAGAGTGGCGCCCAAATGAGCAATATATGCGCGATAAAATATTCAATGAACCGAAAATGCGGAAAAGCATACTGCAAGTTTGGCGTTAAGATGGCTTGTGATGCACCAATAATTCCTGTAAAAAATACAATCTCATATATACGGTAACTTTTCGTTATGATCATAATTGACGCTAACAACAAACTAATCGTACATAACTCAAACGGTAATGAAGTGGCTAGCTCAAAAATCCCTGCTTTCCACTCCCACATATGAAGTCCAATTTCACTCCCTATAAATAGAAATGCAATCGCATATCGAACCGTTATATTCCACTCATTTTGACGTAATACATCTTGGTATTGATATAAAAAAACGATTCCCACCAACAGAATAAATAATATAATGGCATGTTGCCTTGAGTAGGGAATAAACGGTTTTAATGGATGCGCACTAAAATAAGCTTCCATCTTCCTTCCTCCTCTCCTTCATACAATATTATTGTAAGAAAAAAAACACGCGTCAATTCATTTGCTTACACTGGGACAAGCTCTACCTTACATTTACATATTCATACCTTACAAAACTGTAAGGTTATTGTAAGCTAAAACGATTTGTCAGATTCTTTACCTCTTCTATACTTAATGTAGATACTAAAACGAACGAAAAGGTGATAAATAGATGAAGAAGAAAAATAAAGTGTTAATTACTAGTGTAGTAGCAATCGGAATTGCAGCTGGATCATACTTTGCATTTGCTGGCGGCGGTTCAGAAGTAGCAATGGCATATAGCGGATATAAAGTAACCGAAAAACAAATCCAAAACGCGCAAAAATTTGGCGGTGAAGTCATTCCAAACGGAATTGAAACAATTTCATTTGATCCAACAAAAGGTACGTATGAATTAGCTGTAAAAAAAGGTGATGAAGTGAAAAAAGGGCAACTCCTTTTTAAATATAATGACCCTACTGCGAAACAAGGTGTAACAGAAGCAGAAATGCAAAAGAAAATCGCACAAAAAGAAGTAACATTGTTCCAAAAGCAAATTGATGCTGCGAAACAAAAATTACAAAAAGATAAAAATGCAGGCCTTCCTGCTGAAGCATTAAAAGCATCTGAAATTGAAGTACAACAATTAGAATCACAGCTTGAAATGAAAAAGTTTGAAGTTGAAAAATCTGATGAAATGATTAAAGCTGCAAAAGAGAAAGTAAATACACTTTCTGTAACGAGCCCTGCTGATGGCGTAATTGATGATATCGTAAAAATCGCTGATGAAAAAACAGGTATGAGCGGTATTACACTTCGTCACGCTGGTCCATTTAAAGTAAAAGGTCAACTTTCTGAATATGAGCTTGCTAGTATGAAAGTTGGGCAAGAAGTAACTGTTTCCTCAAAAACGGTCGCTGGTAAGACTTGGACAGGAAAAGTAACAGAAATCAGTTCTACACCATTAAAGAGCATGGACGAAAATAAAACTGTTTCTAACTATCAATTCACTGTCACTTTAGATAATAGTGAAGAATTACAAAACGGCTTCCACGTTTACGTAACAAGTAAATCTGGCGAAGCAACTGGTACAATTGTTCCGAAAAGCAGCATCGTGAAAAAAGGTGACAAAAATGTTGTATTCATTGTAAAAGATGGTAAAGCGAAAGAACAAGCAGTTACTGTTGAATTCGAGACTGATAGCGAAGCAAAAGTTTCTGGAGTGAAAAAAGGAGAACAAATTATCTCTAAACCTGAAAAAGACTTAAAAGATGGTATGGAGGTTGTCGTTGAATGATTAACTTAAAAGGCATCACGAAATCCTTCCAAAATGGTGCAGAATCTGTTCAAATATTACACGGAATTGACGTAACACTGAACCAAGGAGAATTCACTTCGATTATGGGACCTTCTGGTTCTGGTAAATCAACTTTAATGAATATTATCGGTTGTTTAGATAAACCAACGACAGGTACGTACGAACTAGCTGGGCAAAATATTTCAAACATGTCTGAAACAGAACTGGCACGCGTTCGTAATAAGGAAATCGGATTCGTATTCCAAAACTTTATGTTATTACCGAGACTTACAGCACTTCAAAATGTAGAGCTACCTCTTATTTACGCTGGAGTTGATAAAAAAGAAAGACGTGAGCGCTCATTAGCTGCTTTAACAAAAGTAGGTTTAGCTGATCGTGCTACTCACTTACCGAACGAATTATCAGGTGGACAAAAACAGCGTGTCGCTGTTGCACGTGCAATCGTAAATAATCCAAAGTTCATTTTAGCCGATGAACCGACGGGGGCACTTGATACGAAAACAAGTACACAAATTATGGACCTCTTTTACGAATTAAACAAACAAGGCTCAACAATCATTATGATTACCCATGATCGTGAAATCGGGGAAGCTGCAGCACGTCAAATTGTAATTCGTGACGGAAATATCGTCCAAGATTGGAGAGGTTAATTTTGAACACGAGTGAAAATATACGCATGGCCCTTTCCTCTATCTTTGCCCATAAGATGCGTTCTATCTTAACGATGCTAGGAATTATTATTGGGGTTAGTGCCATTATTACTATCATTTCAATGGGTGATGGTACAAACGCAAAGTTTAAAAAAGAGTTAGGCCAAGGGAAAGATAACGAAGTAACGATTTACTACAACAATCCTGACTATGGAACAGATAATGCCAAAATTACAGCTGATATGCTAAACCGACTGCAAACTGTACCAGGCGTTAAAGATGTATATCCAGATGTAAGTATGAAAGTAAAAGCATCTGCTGGTTCAAAAGATGTAAATCTTGATTTAAAAGGCGGAACAGGCGCCTTTATGACAGATTCGAAGATAAAATTAGTTCACGGTCGTGAATTAAACGACAGTGAGCTAAACCAAGCAATCCCTGCTGTTATATTAAATGAAGAAGCTTTCAACAAATTATTTAGTGGTTGGGAATCAAATCAATACGCAGATATAAAAGGAAAGCCGTATAAAATAGTCGGTGTATACGAAACGAAAAATGACTTTGGAATGCCTATGCCTGAGGGTTATACATCACTTGAAAACGCGCCTGTCATTTCAGGAGTAACTGAGTATGACTCTGTAAGATTAACAATGACCTCTCCGGCCGAACGTAAAAGTGTAGAAAAACAAGCCGTTTCTGTTTTAAACGAAATGAAAGCTCCTAAATTTGAGCACAAATTCGAAGCACAAGACTTAGGTGAATTTACGAAGCAATTAGATGAATCAATCGGTATGATGAAAATGGTATTCGGTGGTATTGCCGCTATCTCCTTACTTGTTGGTGGTATCGGTGTAATGAACATTATGCTTGTATCTGTAACAGAGCGTACACGTGAGATCGGTATTCGTAAAGCTCTTGGTGCAACGCGTGGTAAAGTATTAACACAATTCTTAATTGAATCTTGTATTTTAACAGGACTCGGTGGTTTCATCGGTTTCATGCTCGGTATCTTCTTCGCTTGGATCGTCTCCATCTTTGCTGGATGGCCACTCGTTGTCTCAAAAGAACTTGGACTTCTTGCAGTAGGTATCTCCATGTTAATCGGTATTATATTCGGTTTACTACCAGCTAACAAAGCTGCAAAACTGGATCCAATTGAATGTTTACGATATGAATAAACAAAAACGTAGGAGCTTACACTCCTACGTTTTTTATTTATCTATTTAATCGTGTTTCTTCTATTATATATGTTTCACGTTATCAACACCTTTCATTATTTCAACCTACTAAAGCTATTATAGAATCCTATTATTGTAAAAATACTATGTGCTAAATCAAAATCAAGGCGTAATTTTTTCCATACCTCGACTTATTTTGTAACAATTATAGCGATATTTTATTAAATTTCACCTCATTTTTATTTCTCCACAACTAAAATAGTTATTTTTACATAACTACTTTTCTGTTCCGACAGCAAAATACGCCATTTTTGTAATGATTACGAAACGATTACGTAACACTATAGAAATACTATTAACCTATCAGAAATTGAAATACTACCTTTTTTATGCATCATATGCTCTAACCTCCCCTAAAAACTATAAGAAAGCGCTTTTAGGATATTAATGGAATTATTACAGAATATTAATGACCCGTTACGAAAGCTTTGTAATTTTATGTTTTTCGCAAATAAGAAAATAATGGTTGCTATAATGAGGTCAACGAAAACAAATGCAATGGAGGCTATTATGAAAAAATTTATGGGTATAGCAACAGCAGCGGTTTTTGGTCTTGGGATTTTCACAACATCTGCTAAAGCAGAAACGTTTGTAACAACTGATGTACTAAATGTACGAGAAAACCCAACTACTGAATCAAAAGTTGTCGGAAAATTATTAGATGGATATAAAGTTAACGTTTTACATACAGAAAACGGATGGTCAAAAGTAAAATTGAATAGCGGTAAGGAAGCTTTCATTAGCGCTGACTACACAAAAGACACTTACTACGTAACAGCTAACGTATTAAACGTACGTGCTGGTGCAAACACAGACTCAGAGATTCTTGGGAAATTGAAACAAGATGACGTAATCGAAACAACACACCAAGTTGAAAATGGTTGGATCCAATTTGAATATAACGGAAAAACAGCTTACGTTCACGTTCCTTACTTAACAGGTAAAGCTCCAGTTAAAGTTCAACCAGTAGTTAAAGCTGAAAAAACAACTACAGTTCAAGATACAGCTAAAGCCGTGGCAACAACTAAAGCTCGTGAAGTAGCTGAAACGCAAGCAAAAGCTAAAGCGGAGGAAGCAACTAAAGCCCGCGAAGCAGCTGAAGCTCAAGCAGCGGCTAAAGCTCGTGAAGCAGCTAAGGCTCAAGAGACAGCTAAAGCTCAGGCAGAAGCTAAAGCTCAAGAAGCAGCTGAAGCTCAAGCAGAAGCTAAGGCTCAAGAAGCAGCTAAAGCTCGTGAAGCAGCTCAAGCTCAAGCAGTAGCTGAAGCTCAAGCAGCGGCTAAAGCTCAAGAGGCAGCTAAAGCTCGTGAAGCAGCTAAAGCTCAAGAAGCAGCTGAAGCTCGTGAAGCAGCTCAAGCAGTAGCTGAAGCTCAAGCAGAAGCTAAGGCTCAAGAAGCAGCTAAAGCTCGTGAAGCGGCTAAAGCTCAAAAACCAGCTACACAACAACCTGTTGCAAAAGAAACTGAAACAAGTGCACCATCATCTTCTCGTGAGTTACGCGTTGTAGCAACAGCTTACACAGCAGATCCACTTGAAAATGGTTATAAAGCAGGCGACCAAGTAAAATCAGCTTTAGGTCACAACTTAACAGCTAATCCAAACATGAAACTAATCGCGGTTGATCCAAGTGTTATTCCATTAGGTTCAAAAGTATGGGTTGAAGGTTACGGAGTAGCAATCGCTGGTGATACTGGTGGAGCTATTAAAGGAAATAAAATCGATGTTTTAATGCCAGACAAAGGTACATCAAGTAACTGGGGACGTAAAACAGTTACAGTTAAAGTATTAAACTAGTTTGTAAAAAAAGAGTCAGTCTCATTGAGGCTGACTCTTTTTTTATGATTCTTACATTCTCTCTTTCTCGTAAGAAACGAAGAGCAATGATAATCTCTGATTCATCCGTAGGCTCTACTTCATTTTTACGTCTTCTAGCAACAATTTTATTCACACGTTCGCAAATTGGTCTCATTGCTATTTCGTCGCCATTCATATAACTAGCTCGAACAGCTTCATATTTCACCATCACATTTCTATCCTGTAAAGCTTCAATATAGACTATTTACAAGTCTGCTCCCCCTATTTTTGCTAACACCTCAATAACGGTTGAACGAATATAAGCACTATCTCTGTATAAAATCCTTGTTAATGGAAGAATCAATAGACTACCATTTCAACAGAAAAAAGAGGATGCCACAGCATCCTCTTTTTTCACTCCCCTATTCCACACAAGTAAACTGCGTCCAAGCTCCTACATAATCTAGTAAGAATAACTCTTCTTCTGTAATTGTACCGACAATATTTTTCCGTTCATCTATCGGCATTTCTTTTAGAATGATTTGTAGTTCGCCTTTATACTTACCAAATGAATTGTTTCCAATTACAACTTGCCCTCTTTCCTGTCGTACACTTTCGCGCACTGGGAAGTCATAGTCTTTGTACTTTTTACGCACTTCTGTAGAACGTACCATATATTCTGTTATGTCACCGCGTCTTACGTGTAATTCTTGCAGCGTAGCTCTCTTCTCTACTTCAGTCGCCTCGTCTACAAAGTTTACTTTTAGCTGTAACATGTAACGATTTAAGTTTCCTAGTTTCTCTAACTCTTCTTCACTCGCATAAGCATTTCCGATAATAACGTCATCAATAAGCCCTGTCGCCCATAAATGTTTCGCTTGTACTTCAATCGGTAAGTTACGATGCTCTTCTAATGTACATAATCCGTCGTTAATATCCCATGGGCCGATGTTAGCTGCATGTGACGTAATAAACGCTGCCGTGCGAATACCATGTTTTTTAAAGCGTTCACTACAGCGAATGAAATATTCGTATGGAAGTCCAGTAAATTTTTGCGGATAGAAGTTATGACAACCAATTAAAGCTGACTTATTTGCCTGATGCGAAAGAATATTTTCTAAGTACGCAATATCGTTACTTACGTTTAGCTCAATTTTTAAGCCGTACGGGTTATTCGTCATTTTCGCTTCAGTTAATCCGTCAAACCCTAAATCTAATCGAATACCGTCTGCACCTAACTCTGCGAAAAATGATAGATCGCTATAACTAATACCAAGCTGATCAAAGACAGCCGGAGCTACATCTAAAATAACTTCCATATTATTATCTTTCGCATGATGAATAATTTCTTTAAATTCAGCTACAATTTCTTCTTTCGGGCGATTCACAGACAATAGGCATGTGAATATTCTTGAAAAACCGTGGCGTGCCGCTGCCGAAATGTATGCCATATCTTTTTCTTTCGTTGAATGTTCTGGATAAAGTGAAATTCCTAATTTACGCTCCATGCTTTTGCATCTCCTTCACATGTTGTATTAATGCCATGCTCGTAAATCTATATTTTGCAGATAAACATGTTGCACATAAAATCGTTGGTACAATAATTACGTACGGTGATTGTAAGCTTAGCATTACATAGGCACCCATTGAACTACCGATAAATACAATTGATACTAGTAGTAAAACTAATAAAGATTTGCTTTGTACCCATTTTGAATAATGTGCAATACACTGCCCCGCTACAAATGTAATTAAGATGATAATTGCTCCGAGCATTTTTCTTTCTCCTCTCCTGCTAATTGTTGTTTCTCATACATTTTGAAGAACGGATAGTAAATAACGAATGAGATAACAAAGTTAACAAGTACAAGTACACCAGCCATAATTGTCCAGTCCGTACTAATAATCGCTGCAATTGGTGCTAACATCGTAAATGGCAATTTCGCCATCATCATCGGAATCATACCTGAAACAACTGCGAAATATGATACTGTCGTTGTCACTAACGGTGTAATAACGAACGGAATAATTAAGATTGGGTTCATTACAATTGGTGCCCCGAAAATAATTGGTTCGTTAATATTGAATAAGCCTGGCACAAATGATAATCTACCTAACTCTTTTAAGAACTTAGATTTAGAGAACATAAACATAATTACTAAAGCTAACGTTGAGCCTGATCCATCAATCCATACGAACCATTGAATAAATTGCTCTGTAAATAAGTTGGGTAATTGATGTGCATTTCCTGTAGCTGTGAATACTTCCATATTTTCAAGAATTGCAGAATCCCACATTGGACGAATGATCGGTCCTAAAATCGCAGGGCCATGTATACCGAATGACCAGAAGAATACGATTAAGAATACTGTTAATAAACCGCCGAATAAATTATTTCCTACTAATATTGATTTTAGTGGTGCGATTAAATATGTGATTGTTGTATTTACATCAAATTTCAAACCGTAGCGAATGCCCCAGAATAAAAGAATAACTGCTAACGTTGGAATTAATGCTGCAAACGAATTTGAAACTGCTGGTGGTACACTATCTGGTAATTTAATTGAGATATTATGCTTAATCATAAAGTGATAAATTTCTACTGCAATTAAAGCTGTAACAATTGCGCCGAATAAAGATGTTGCACTTAATGTTCCTACTGAAATATATCTACCTGCATCAATAACACCTGGTACGGCTTTCGTAATTTGAATGGGTTCAACCGATGCTAGTAAAAAGGCGAGTACAGATAATAACCCTGCACTTAACTGATTGAGCTGATAAAAATTCGCGAGCGAAGCGCCTACCCCAAATGCTGCGTATAACGCCATTAAACCTACCGTAAACCGGAATGGAATATCTAAAATATGGCGAAACGGTGCAATCCATTCCATATATGCATCAATTGGTAAGTTTAAAAAGATAACGAAAAATGATCCGACAATCGTTAACGGTAATGTAGAAATAACCCCGTTTCGAATTGCTAATAAATGTCGCTGTCCGGCAATCTTTTGTGTTGTTGGCATAATCTTTTGTTCCATAAAACTCATAAAACCATTCATCAAAACCCCTCCTCTTTCTCTTTTCTATGAAAGAATGAAATAAAGTTATAACATTATAATGTTTATATTTAAAAAAATATAATTATGCTAAAACTAATTGTTCTGCTTGTTTCAATACTTTCAAACCATCACACATGCCATAATCTCGTTGGTCTATAATCGCAACTGGTATATTGTATGAATTTGCAAGAAACTCTACGGCTGGAAATAAATATTTCACTTGCGGACCAATTAAAACAACATCAGCATTTTTTATTTCCAGTTTCACAAGTTCTGAATCAACTGCTTTAATTTTATAATCCTTCCCTTGTTTCATTGCCTCTTCTTGCATTTTTCTTACAACCATACTCGTTGACATGCCTGCTGCACAACATAATAAAATGTACATCTTATACTGTCACTTTCTCTTCTATTCGTTTATGAAGAGTGATAAATTCTTCAGCAAGTTCTTTCACTGTAATTGCATTCATTAAATGATCTTGTGCATGCACTAACAGTAAACTGATTTCTGCATGATTTCCTCCTGCTTCTTCTTGAATTAAGTCTGTTTGAATACGATGAGCTGCTGAAATTTCTTCCCTAGCAAGTTTCATCTTTTCACTCGCATTCTCAAAATCTCCTTGTCTTGCAAAAGCAATTGCTTCAAGTGACGCGCTTCTCGCGTTGCCACCATGTAAAATTAACGCAAATGGAGTTTGCATATCAGTCATTTTAAATTCCCCCAAGCCATCTTTTTTCTATATTGTTATCTTATTATGAAAACGCATACAATTAAACATAAAAAACTTCCGTTGTGTAACGGAAGTTTTTATATACTTCTCTTATAACGATAATAATATCTCTTGAAAATCTTCAACCACTTCAGCCTGAGCTAATTTCTCTATCGTATTTTGATTAGACATAATATCATATAAAAAATCATAAAGCTTTTGTAAATCTTCATTATTATTGCGCTTTACACTAAATAAAATAATAACTTGTACTTTCTTATCTCCCCAGTCAACCGCTTTATTAAGTGTACAAAACATCAAAAATGTTTTCTCACTTAATAACTGCATCGGATGTGGAATCGCAACTAAATTCCCAACCGCTGTAGGGGATGTATTCTCTCTTTCCATAACAGAGTCATAAAAGTGTTCTGGTACATAGTTTTTCTCAGCAGCTTTCTCACATAAAAATTGGATAACCTCTTCCTTCGTAGAAGCATTGTGATTTAAAAAGATTAAATCTTCCTTCATATATTGCTGTACACTAGTATTCACATGCGTAAATAACTGCTGACCAATTGACTTAATCTCTTTATCATCAAATATTGAGTTTACTTTTATAACAGGCACAGGTAAACCACTTGGTATATGAATCGTACTAATAATACAATCTATTTTATCTTTATAAAGGTCTTCTACTTTCAATTGATAATAACCGGTAATTCCCACAATCTCTAATTTATCTCGGAACTGTGATAGAATTTTATATTTCAATAGTTGGGCACTTCCTTGACCAGTTGCACAAACTAATAAACATCTTTTCTTTTGATTCTGTTCCTGTAAACGGCTCATCGCTCCGCCGAAGTGAATCGCAATATAACCAATTTCACTTTCCGGAATCGATTCTCCCGTATATTCACCAATTATATCTCCAACGAGAACCGCAATTTCAAAAGCATACGGATAATTCTTTTTCACTTCTGCCAAAAGAGGATTTCTCGTATTTAACTTATACTTCAAACGATTTAATAACGTTTTTAAATGAACACCAAACCCAAATAATAATTCTTCATCATAATAAAAAATAAGATTCCGTTCTTCCGCTACTTTAAAAAGAATATGTTGCATGAATGCATATAGATCTTTTCCTAATAGTTCTTCCACATTTTCATAACGATCTTTCGCTGTAACAGCAGTACTTAATAAATGCATCGTCACATATAAAACTTCTTCTTCTGGAAATGAAAGATGCAACTCTTTCTCTAAATCCCCTACAATCTGTTTCGCAATTGTGTATTCTTTCTTTATTATAAGTTCAGCTTGCTCTACATGTAGTCCTTTCATATAATGTTGATCTTCACAACGCTTTAATGCAATTGCAATATGAATGACTAAATTATCAATTTCTATATCTGATAAGTATATCGTTCCTCCTTCGATATACTTTAATATAATCGAACGGATAAGCGGTATATGAGGTAGCGATAAGTATGTATCATTCTGCTCAAATTGCTCATGAAACGGAGTATGGTCATAACGCGGTAAACCATATTGTGATAAACAAGAACGAATATGAAACTCCTCTCCGACAATACGTATACCATAATACGGTCTCTTTTCAATTTGTAATTGATAGCGACCACATATATCTGTCACATCTTTCATAATTAAATTTACAGTCGATTTACTTACATAAATCTCCTCTGCTAACTGTGAAAGCTTCACATACCCATCTGTCGTTAAAATACGTTGTAGAATGTAAGCTATCCTTTCTTCGTAAGAAGTTGGGATCTTTTCCGTCTGTTTTTGAAATAGACTCACGCAAAACTCTTCAAACTTCTTCGCTTGTATAATTTCTAGTTCGTATCCAGTCCCTCTTTGCGATTCAATTTTCGCTCCATTTTCTTCCAATATATCATTTAATAATTTTATATCTTTTTGAATCGTCTTCGTTGATACATGTAAACGGCTCGCTAAAAAAGCTCGATTTAACATCGATTTCTCTTCTAAAAACTCCTCTAAAATAGAAACTAATCGCTGATGCACCTTTGTCATAGCTCTTCCTCTCGCAATTTATATATAAAAAGGAAAAAGCTGCTGAAATCAGTAGTTTTTCCCTTTTATTTTATCTATTTCTTTAATGTAAATCCGAATTTATCCCATGCTTGCAAATAATCTAATAAGAAAATCTCTTCTTCTACAATTCGACCAACTACATTTGTTTTTCCTGTATTCACCATATCTTTTAATGCAATTTGCAATTCACCTTTATATTGGCCATATTGCTCATTATCAATTAGAAGATCGCCGCGCTTAATTTCACGTGTATGATGAGGTTTAAACTCTTCTTTTTTATATTTCACACGGCTTTGTGTAGAGCGAATCATATATTCAGATACATCCCCGCGATAAAAATGAGGTTCGTCTAATACGATAATTTTTTCTAGTTCTGTCGTTGTATCATATAACTCTATATCAAATGTTTGTTTCTCTTTATTTAATGCACCTAGTGCTTGTAATTCTACTTCTGATGCATAAGCATTCGCAATAATAACATCATCAATTAATTCTGTTGCAAATAAATGCTTCGCTTGTGTTGTCATTGGTAATTCACGATGCTGCTCTAACGTACATAATCCTTCTGTTACTGGCCAAGGTCCATATGTTGCATCAAATGATGAAATAAAAGCAGCCGTTCTCATACCGTAATCTTTAAATTGTTTCGAGCATTTAATGAAATGATCGTATGATAACCCTGAATAACGATGCGGATAAAAATTATGACAACCAATTAAATTTTCACGATTTGGTCTATGACTCATAATGTTATCTACATACTTCGTACCATTGCTCATATTAATCTCAATTTTCAAACCATACGGATTATAAGTCATAATTGATTCTTCTAATCCTGAAAAACCAACATCTAAACGAATACCGTACGCACCCAATTCATGGAAGAATGATAAATCATTATACGAAATACCTAATTGTTCAAAAACAGATGGACTAATATCCACTAATACTTGGAACCCTAATGCATTCGCATGAGAAATCGTTTCTTTAAACTCTTCTATAATTTTCTCTTTTTCACCATCTACAGATAATAAACATGTAAATACACGAGTAAATCCGTATTTACTTGCTAATGTTAAATACTCTTTATCTTTCTCTACTGTTGAATGTTCTGGATAAATAGAAATACCTAATCGTCTCATATGTACACGCCTCTTTCTTCATCATATTGTAAACCTTTTCAAATATATGTAGCGAAAAAGTATATATCCCCTTCTCATTCACTACTTTTTGAATCCGCTTTCTTTAAAGAAAAAACAATTTCTATCATTCATAACAACTACCAGTCTATACATCTATACTTTACATCTTTTTTTCATAGTTGTGTAGTCTTTCCACAAATTTGTCAGTTTTTTACCTCGAAAATTGTTGTACGTTTTCAAGGCACCTTCCTTGACTGTTTCATTGGCCAATACATATACTCGAAAGAAAAGAGAAATTTTTATATAGGGGATGAATATATGGGAGAAGCAATACTCGTAAAACGAGAACCGTTATGGACGAAAGAATTTGTTGCGCTAATTCTAGCAAACTTATGTATGTTTTTAGGATTTCAAATGTTAATTCCGACTTTACCTGTTTATGTGAAAGAAATTGGAGGTACAAGTTCCAATATTGGATTTGTTGTCGGTATGTTTACTGTTGCGGCACTTTTTGTTAGACCGCTAACTGGAAATGCCTTGCAAAAATTCAGCAAAAAAATCATTTTAATGATCGGTACTGCTATTTGTTTACTCGCTATGGGTAGTTATCTTTTCGCTTCAACTGTTTTCCTATTGCTTGCCGTTCGAATTTTACACGGAGCTGGTTTTGGTATTACAACGACTACATATGGAACTGTCGTTTCAGATTTAATTCCGCAAGCTCGCCGCGGTGAAGGCATGGGATATTTCGGTCTTTCTGGAACGATTGCAATGGCGCTCGGTCCACTTATCGGACTTTGGCTTATGCAAACATATAACTTCACGATTCTTTTTTTATGTGCACTTTCCTGTACAATTGTTTCATTAATATTAACGAAACTACTTCAAATCAAAAAATCGCCGCAATCACCACAGCAAACATCTGGTACCTTCCTTGATGGATTTATTGAACGTAAAGCTTTACTTCCTTCATTATTAATATTATGTATTACATTAATGTACGGGGGAATCGGAAGCTTTATTACGTTATTTGCTACGGAAGTCGGCATTGCTGATATAAGCCTCTTCTTCTTATTTAATGCACTTGCAATCGCTGTTACTCGTCCATTTTCCGGAAAGTTATATGATGCGAAAGGTCATTCCTTCGTAATTATTCCAGGAGTTATTATTACGTTTACAGGGATTATTTTATTGTCGTATACAACTACCATTCCAAGCTTAATTATTGCAGCAGCATGCTACGGAAGTGGTTTCGGAGCGATTCAACCTGCACTACAAGCGTGGATGATTGACCGAGTAGCACCGCACCGACGAGGAGTCGCAACAGCTACATTCTTCTCAGCATTTGACCTTGGAATTGGTGCTGGCGCGATTATTTTTGGATTCATTGCACATTTTACAAACTACGCAACTGTATATCGTTATTCCTCTCTATTACTTATTGCTTTCCTATTCATTTACATCACAAGTGTAAGAAGACAAAAGCATGGAAATAAAAACACAGAAAAAGCTGCTGGATAATTCCAGTGGCTTTTTTATCTTATTTTTGATGTTATAAAATTACATGCATTTTCCTACATATTTTTTAAATTTTCATCAAAAAATATACGATGAACTCGCAGACGCTTTCCTTGATATTCAACCGAACAATACTATTCTAAAAAGTGTGATTTCTTTACAAAATTAAGATTTATATAAGATGAAAACCAATAAAATACAGCTGTTTCTTTAAGTGATTGTAAACTTTTCTTCTCTTTGTAAATTTAGTGTAAATTTTACTAGCAAACCGTTTACACTGCCTCACGGTTCAGTTAATAATTACATCGTACATGAAATTTAAGGAGTGGAATGCGTGGAATATAATGTTCAAGATATGATCTTCCAGTTCATTGGTGGATTAGGTATTTTCTTATTCGGGATTAAATACATGGGCGATGGACTGCAACAAGCAGCTGGAGATCGTCTTCGCGATATTCTAGATCGTTTTACAACAAACCCACTGATGGGTGTACTAGCAGGTATGTTAGTTACTGTATTAATCCAATCAAGTTCAGGAACAACCGCTTTAACAGTCGGTCTTGTAAGTGCCGGATTTATGACATTAAGACAAGCAATTGGTGTTATTATGGGTGCGAACATCGGTACGACAGTTACTGCATTTATTATCGGAATTAAAATCGGAGAATATGCTCTTCCAATTATGGCAGTTGGAGCTATCTTACTATTCTTCTTTAAAAATAAAAAAGTACATTCTTTAGGTCAAGTTATATTCGGTTTTGGTATGTTATTCTTCGGTTTAGAACTAATGAGCACAGGTATGAAGCCTCTTCGCTCTTTAGAATCATTCCAAGAATTAACGGTTAGCATGAGTGATAATCCAATTTTAGGTATTGTTGTTGGTACAGTCTTCACTTTAATTGTACAAAGCTCAAGTGCAACAATCGGTATTTTACAAGAACTATTCGGTCAAGGTGCAATCGATTTACAAGCTGCCCTTCCTGTATTGTTTGGTGATAACATCGGTACAACAATTACAGCTGTATTAGCAGCAATCGGTACTTCAATTGCTGCAAGACGCGCAGCATTAGTTCACGTTATCTTTAATATTGTCGGTACAATCATCTTTACAATTTTATTAATACCTTTTACAAATTTAATTCAATACTTCCAAACGTCATTAAACTTAAATCCAGAGATGACAATTGCATTTGCACACGGAACATTTAACGTAACGAATACAATTATTCAGTTCCCATTCATCGCTGTATTAGCATGGATTGTAACGAAAATTATTCGCGGGGAAGATGCTGCTATTGATTTCAAACCGCAACATTTAAATCCAATCTTTATTGAACAATCTCCAGCTATTGCTTTAACTGAAGCACAAAAAGAGATTATTCGTATGGCTGAGTTTTCATTACATGGATTAAAAGAAGCAAACCAATTTTTAAACACACAAGATAAAAAACACGCTGACATGGCTACTCAATTAGAAGGAGCTATTAACAATTTAGATAAAAAAATTACCGAGTATTTAGTTTTACTATCAGAAAAACCACTTTCACCGACAGACTCTGAGAAGCATTCAGTTCTAGCAGGTGTTGTTGGAGATATTGAACGTGTCGGTGATCATGTAGAAAACCTTGTAGAACTTGTTGATTTCCAAATTTCAAACCGTGTTTCCCTATCAAACGAAGCATTAGCTGAATTAAATGAAATGCTTGAGTTAACGATTTCAACATTACAAGACGCAGTTGAAGCTTTAACAAACTTCGATACTGAACTAGCTCAAACAGTTATTGCAAAAGAACGTAAAATCGATCAAATGGAACGTGTTCTTCGTAAACGTCACGTATTACGTCTGAATGAACGTAGCTGTTCAGGTGATGCAAGTATCATCTTCGTTGATATGGTAAGTAACTTAGAGCGCATTGGCGATCACGCTGTAAATATCGCTGATGGTGTTTTAGGTGAACAAGGTAAAGTCAATTTAAAACAATCATTATAATAAGAAAGAGACGCTAACATGAGCGTCTCTTTTTTCATTTCATATTTACAACCGTTCTACCTTTTAACTTTCCTTGCAATATAAGTGTAAACTTCTCATCTAATTCTTCTAATGTACATTCTTCTGTATAAGATAGTAACTCTTTGTTTTCCCATTCATTTGCTAGGAGCGTCCATACATCTCTTCTCACATCTACTGGGCACTGTACAGAATCTACTCCTAACAGGCTTATGCCTCGCAAAATAAACGGATATACCGTTGTTTGTAATTCATGGCCTGCCACATTACCGCATGTCGTTATGCACCCGCCATACTTTACCGTTTTTAAAACTGTTTCTAACATATGCCCACCTACAGTATCGATAACTCCGGCGTATATTCCTTTAAGCATTGGTCTTCCTGATTCATCATTCAATTCTGCGCGATGAATCACCTTTTTCGCTCCTAGACGTAGTAGCATCTGTTCCTCTTCCATTTTTCCTGTCGCTCCTACTACGCTAAACCCTAACTTACTTAAAATACTAACAGCTACACTTCCTACGCCGCCTGTAGCACCCGTTACTAAAACATCGCCCATACTAGGCGTTACCCCTGCTCTAATAAGCTTATATACTGATAAAGCGGCTGTAAAACCTGCCGTCCCGTACATCATACTTTCCTTTAATGACATTCCCTCTGGTAAAGGGACAATCCAAGATGCCGGCACGCGAATATATTCTCCGAAACCACCAGAAGTATTCATCCCTAAATCATATCCCGTTACAATGACTTGATCTCCCGCCTTAATGGTAGCATCTTTACTACTCACAACCACTCCTGCTGCATCAATTCCTGGCGTATGAGGATATGTTCTCGTAACACCTTTATTACCAGTGGCTGAAAGAGCGTCTTTATAATTTAGTGAAGAATAATGAACCTGTATGAATACGTCCCCTTCAGGTAAACTACTTACTTCTCTCGCTACAACGTTTCTTACAAACCGCTTACTTTCTGTTTCGTTCACAACAATTGCTCGGAATGATGTATGATTCATTATGCTCTCTCCTTTATCCGTAAATTTCTTCTTTATTATATAGAAGAAATAAGTAAACCTACTCGTTTCTTCTTGGCTATATTTCAACAAATCTTACTTCTCTATCACTTTCTCACAATACATATTTTCATTTCTACTAAAACAACTTATACTTATTCTACATCTAAAAAATATAATATAGAATATCTGACTTTTTATAAATATATTGAATTTTTACGAAATGTAAATGTTTTGTAATGTTTTTTTTCGTCAAATTTCATTATAATAAGTGGATATGAGTGTCGTATTTCAATCCAAATGAAGGAGTACAGGAAATGGAGCAAAACCCATCTTTGCAAGAAAATACACGCAGTAACCCGAAAAAAAATAAGAAAAAAATAAAAGTTATTATAAGCGCTATACTATTCGTTTTATTAATAGGCGGCGGTTATACTTGGTTTTTAGTAAATAAAGCATCTTCTGCTGTTCGAAATGCCGCACATGATTTAGCGCGCGGTGATAAATCTGATTTACGTGATAGAGTTGTAAAACCTATTACAAACAATGTCTCTGTCTTAGTAATGGGTGTTGATGAAAGCGATGTCCGAGGAAAAGAATATGGTGAAGCTATTAGAACAGATGCGCTGTTGCTTGCAACGTTTAATAAAGATAGCAAAACTGTAAAACTATTAAGTATCCCACGTGACACATATACTTATATTCCAATAGAAAAGAAAAAAGATAAAATTACACACGCTCATGCATTCGGTTCTGCTAAAAATGGAAAAAATGGTGGACCACAAGCAAGCATTGATGCAGTTGAAAAATTAATGAATGTTCCTGTCGATTATTTTGTGAAATTTAACTTTAAATCATTTATAAAAATCGTCGATGACTTGGGCGGTATTGAAGTTGATGTACCAGTTGAATTTACTGAGCAAGATAGCAATGATAATGCAGAGGCAATTCACCTAGAAAAAGGTGTTCAAAAGTTAAATGGCGAAGAAGCTCTTGCTCTTGCTAGGACAAGACACATCGATAGTGATGCAATGCGTGGACAACGTCAACAACTCGTTATCGAGGCTATTTTAAAGAAACTAACAAGTGTTGGTTCTGTAACAAAAGTTGGCAACATCATTGATGATATTAACGGACAATTCGTTACAAACTTAACATTTGATGATATGCTTTCATTCTATAAGTACGGATCGGATTCAGAAATCGAGAAATTACAAATTCAAGGTGACGACTGCTATATGGAAAAAGGTGACGATACATGTAGCAAATCCGCTGGTGGCGGCCGAACGTATTACTACAATCCAGATAAAAAAGAATTAGCAAAGGTTACAAACGATCTTCGTACTCATCTTGGATTACCTGCATATACAAAAACAGACTCTGATTCGAAAAAAACAAGTACAGAGAAAACAAAAGAATCTAAGTCTGAAAATACAAGTGAACGCGAATCAAGTAACAATGAAATAAAAAATAAAAATAGCAATGAAGATACAGAAACATCGTCTAACGACAATGAATAATAAAGAAGCAGTTCTCTATGGAGGTAGAGTACTGCTTCTTTTTATTCCGTCACAATTAAAAATCAGAACTTTCTAACTATCTTTTTTAATATTTTTAAATTATAATAAATAGTAGCAATCTATTCCAATTATCAGGGGGCTCATACATATGAAAGCTGCAGTAAAACATAACATCTCAGATTTTAAAGACTACTTAAAGTCAAACGATATATACATGGAAGAAAATATAGATGAAAATGATGGTTCTGTTCATTTTTCAGTAGGATTAGAGACAGAAGCTGGCGCAAAAATTCAACTTATCGCTGCTTTCCAAAACGAACATCCTACTGTAGATATATACTGCTTCAATGTTGCTCACGTACCTAATGAAGCAGCAACAAATGATGTTTTACATACCATTAATGAATTAAATACATCTTATCGATTTGCAAAATTCACATTAAACAAGCAAAATGCAATTGATATTTCAACATCTCTTGCATTCTCAGAGCCAAACTTTAATCCAGCACTTGTCTTTGAGCATACGAGAATGCTATATAAATTAGCAAATGACGAATATAAAAACTTAATGAAAGTGATTTGGGCATAAATAAAAGGATGGGCTGCAAGCAGCGCCATCCTTTTATTTCAATATCATATCAATCCACATCTTAATAGCTGTACCTACAATCAAAATCGATAACATATATTGCAGTGCTTTTTGATTGATCTTTTTCCCTACTCGCGCTCCAAGCGGCGCTGCAAAGATACTTGCAATCGCAATAATAAGAGCTGGAATTACAACTACTTGTCCAGTTATTACTTTTCCAGTTGTAATCCCTACTGAAGAAATAAACGTAATAGCGATAGATGTTGCTATCGTTGTACGTATCGGCAATTTTAAAATAACTAGCATAATCGGAACTAAAAGGAACGAACCTCCAGCACCTATAATGCCTGATGCTCCGCCTACAATAAATGCTAACAAACTTGCTATCCATTTATTATATTTCAATTCATCACCATTATTTCGTTTCGGTACGAACATCATAATAGCAGCAATTGTTGCTAACGCTGCATAAACAACATTGACCGTATGTTCCTCTAATGCATTAGCACCAAAACTACCTATGAAACTTCCTATTAATATACTAGCTCCCATATACACAACGAGCGTTTTATCCATATCATTACTTTTCCGATAAGCCCATGCCCCTGCGAAAGTTGCAAAGAATACTTGCACCGCTGTAATACCACTCACTTCATGTGCAGTATAGCCAGTAAATCCTAGCAATACCGGAATGTATAAGATCATCGGATAATTAATAATCGCACCGCCAATTCCAACCATTCCTGATATAAACGATCCTATAAACCCAATTATAAAAAGTAATACGACTAAACTCACCTTATATCCCCCGCCTTCTAAAAAGAAGGTGATTTAAATGAATAAATTCACATTCCCATCCGAAGCATCTGCTAAATAAGCTCCTACTCCTGCAAACTCTACTCCTTCCATAATCTCTTCCTCTTTTAACCCTAATAAATCTACTGTCATTTGACAAGCGACAAGTTTAATCCCCTGTTTTTTCGCCAAATCAATTAAATCTGGTAACGGCATCGCATTATGTTTTTTCATAATACCTTTAATCATCTTTGGTCCCATACCAGCAAAATTCATTTTAGATAATCCCATCTTATCAGCGCCGCGTGGCATCATCTTTCCAAACATTTTTTCTATGAAAGTTTTCTTTACCTCTACATGTTCATCTTTCCTTAAAGCATTTAATCCCCAGAAAGTATGAAAAATAGTTACCTCTTGATCATACGCCGCTGCACCATTTGCAATAATATAAGCAGCCATCGCTTTATCATAATCTCCGCTAAATAAAACGATTGTTGTTTTCTTCTGTTGTTCCATGTTGTTTTCCCTCCAATTACCTATAGGGGTATTTTTATTTTTATAAAAAATTGTTTCGCCCTATTCTACTTTACCTTCCCACGCTAACATACCACCTACCATATTGATCACTTGAAAACCGTAGCTCTCTAAAAATTGAACAGCTCGTGCACTTCTTCCGCCAGAACGACAAACGATAATATACTCTTTCTTTTTATCCAACTCATGCATACGAAACTCCAATAGTCCTAGTGGAATATTACACGCTTCTGGAATTTTCCCTGCAGCTACTTCTTCTACTTCACGTACGTCTACGATATTTACTGCTTCTTTACGTAACAATTTTTCTTCTAATTCTTTTGCTGTCATTTCTTTCATTTTACATTTCCTCCTCACAAACCATTCATACCGCCTGAAACATTGATAACGTGCTGAAATCCTAATTTTTTTAATACTTTTGCAGCCTGCTTACTTCTCATTCCACTTTGACAAAGAACAATAACTTCTTTCTGTTTATCTAATTGTTGCGCCTTATTAGCTAGTTCATTTAATGGGATATTCCGAAACCCTTTAATATTGTTCCCTCTATACTCACCAGCTGTTCGCACATCAATAAATTGTTTATTATTTTGTCCCATCATACGTTTTAATTCTTTTCCTGAAATGTTTTTTACTCCTCTAGCTGGTAAGAATCGAGAAATAATAAACCATGATACAAGTACAATTAAGATTATATTCAATATTGTCTTCACATCCATAAAGCTATTCAAACTCCTTCTATACTTTTTTCCTATCCAAATACATACTATAACTTTGAATATGGAACCCCTTCTTTCTTAAAAAGCGTATACTTAAATTCCGATCCACTTTATTATGAACAATAAGATGCAAAGGCTTATTTGGTATTTCATGATAATACCGTTTTAAATACGCATATGGTATACACATAATTCTAGAATTGTTATCACTGTCGCTCTCTGTATAATTTCGTACATCTACAATAACACTTTCAATTTTCCTTACTTGTTCTAACGAAATATATGCAACATTTAAAACGGGAATGTAACGTTTTACTAAACTTCCCAGCACCAATACTATTAGGGATATAACTATATAGAACATATATGATTATCCTCTTTACTTTCAATAATAAGCAGATGATTTGCTCCTCCGCCTATTATTGAAATGCTATGCTTTCTTGATCCAGAACTTTAATTCACCATCTTCTTCCGTGTGTTTTAACACTTCATGACCGCCTGTTTGTGACCATGCTGGAATATCTTTAATCGCACCTTTATCTGTTACGTGTACTTCTAACACTTCTCCTGATTGTAATGCTTCCATTGCCTTCTTTGTTTTTACAATGGGCATTGGACACGCTAATCCTTTTACATCTAATACTTGCTTGGCATTCATCTCATATACCTCCTGTTTTTATCATTAAGCCTTCTTAATCCAGAACTTTAATTCGCCTTTTTCTTCTGTATGCTTTAACACTTCATGACCGCCTGTTTGTGACCATGCTGGAATATCTTTAATCGCACCTTTATCTGTTACGTGTACTTCTAACACTTCTCCTGATTGTAATGCTTCCATTGCCTTCTTTGTTTTTACAATGGGCATTGGACACGCTAATCCTTTTACATCTAATACTTGCTTGGCATTCATTTCATATACCTCCTGTGTTTATTTCATTTGAAACCGAATTAATTATGAACAGCACAACGGTTTGGACCAATCTCCATTTCACGCTCTTCGTCTTCATTTGGATTTAATTGTCCCATATTTGTTTGACGAATTTCTTGATATGCATTCGGTTGAGGTGGTAAATTCTCTGTTACAACTTTACGGAACTCTCCCTCATCCTCAATATTTAAACCTGCATTATGCTCAAATAAATCTTTTAATTTTGCACTAACAATACCACTTTCGTCCATTTCACTTATTTTTGAATAATGAGCCGGTAACACAATTAAACTTTGAGATAGTTCTTTATATCGGCTATACAAAGTATTACGTAAATCACTTACCCAATCTTCAGCTTTCCCAGCAAGATCTGGACGCCCGATTGAATCTACAAATAAAATATCGCCTGATAATAAATAGGAATCATCTACAATAAATGACGTACTTCCAATCGTATGCCCTGGTGAGTATAATGCGTCAATTTCAATTTTAGTACCCCCCACCGTAATAACAGATCCTTCAACAAGCGGTTCGTATGAGAAAACAACTTCCTCCGCATCTTTTGGCGGTAACCAATACGTACCACCTACTTTTTCCGCTAACTTACGTCCTCCAGAAATATGGTCTGCATGTAAATGTGTATCCATTACATTCGTAATCGTAACAGCATGCTCTTTCGCAAATTCTTCATACGCTTCAACTGTTCTTACTGCATCAATAACTGCTGCTTCACCGTTTGAAACGACCATATAAGATAAACAGCCTTTTCCAAGACGGTTAAACTGATACATACTTCCGCCATTTTTTAAATCTCCAACTTTTACAGGCTTTACATATTCACTCCATGCCTTCATACCACCAGCTAAATAATAAATATTTTCTAATCCAGCCTCTGTTAATTGCTCTGCCACAAATATAGAAGACCCTTCTTTTGCGCATACTACTAAAACATCTTTATCTTTAGGTAATTCACTTACAATATGATCTACACCATCTAACAAATCAAAATACGGTTTATTTATAGATGAGATTTGTTTCCCTTCAATTTTCCAATCTTCATAATCCGTCTCATTACGAACATCTAAAATAAACAACTCTCCGAATAAAACTTTCTCTGCAACATCTTTTGCTTGTAATGATTTAACACTCATCTTTTTACCCCCTATGGTATATTTACATTTAAAAAAATTTAATTCTTTATATTCCCTTGCCACTCTAACATACCTGGAATGACATTTTTCACATTTTCATAACCTTTCTCTTTCAACATATGGCAAGCTACATCACTACGGTTACCAGTTCGGCAAACAACATAAATTTGCTTCGTCTGATCTAAAACTGCACTGTCTAACTCTCCTAACGGCACCGAAATGGCCGATGGAATATGACCAAAAGCGAATTCCGCTGCTTCTCGAACATCTAATACTATACACTCTTCATCGCTTAATAATATCTCTTCCAACTCCGTATTCGTAATTGTATGAGGATACTTTGCTACTTCGTTCACTTCATGCTCATGTGCTTTCCTAATGTAATGCATCAAAACATCGCCCTCTTGTTTCGTCCCGATATATTGATGCCCTACTTTATTTGCCCAGCTTTGTATATCTACTGTAGATCCTTTATCTGTTGCCTTAATTTCAATCACTTGTCCTGATGCCAATCCTTCTATCGCCTTCTTCGTTTTCACAATCGGCATCGGACAAGCTAACCCTTTACAATCTAAACTCATATCCACTTTTATACTCATAGTCGATTCCTCCATAACTTATATACATATACCTGTAGGGGTATATTAAAATGTTTTTGAAAATCTGTCAACACTTACGTTTGACAGATTATCGGCTTTTTACAAGTAATTGAACAGCTTCTTTAATTAACTCTTCATTTGAACCATTACCACTTTCAAACTGTTCACGCAAGCATTGCTCTAAATTCGTTCCAACAACAAGTCCAATTGTACGATCAAGTGCAGAACGAGATGCCGTTAACTGTGTAATAACCTCTCGGCAATCTTTTCCTTCTTCCATCATACGAAGCACACCACGAACTTGCCCTTCAATACGTTTCAATCTATTTTTCATATCTTGATTATATTCCATTGTATAATCACCTCATTACCATTATGTCACCATTTATAGCTTATGACAATATATTATACCCTGTAGGGTATTTTGTAAACCCCTATTTTAAACTTTTACCTTATACATTCACAAAACACAAAGCGAAACCTTCATCTATAGGCTTTCATCTTCCACCAAATTTTGAAGTGGAAGATGAAAAAATATCAATATACAATACGTTCTGGTAATACTGTTCCATACAATTTAAAACCACCATCTACATTCTTTACCTTATATCCTTTTTCCATTAACATGCGTGCTGCAACATACCCTCTCATACCAAGTTGACAAGTAATATATATTTCTTTATCTACCGGCACCTCATCCAAACGATCACGTAATTCATCTAACGGAATATTAATAGAGCCTTTAATCATTCCTTGTTTTAATTCATTAGGCTCTCGAACATCAATAAGATATCCACCATTTTCAACAATACGATCTATTTCATGCCATTGTACTGTGTCCACAAAACCATCTACTATATTACTTGCTGCATACCCTACCATGTTTACAGGGTCTTTTGCAGAAGAATATGGCGGGGCATATGATAATTCTAAATCTGGCAAATCAAGTACAGTTAAATTTGCTTTTATTGCCGTTGCGATAACATCCATACGCTTATCTACACCGTCACGTCCTAGAGCCTGTGCTCCGTAAATTTTCCCACTATCTTTATTAAAAATTAATTTTATTAGCACTGGCGTAGCATTCGGGTAGTATCCCGCATGCGAATTTGCCTGTACATGCACTACCTCATAGGGTATATTTAATCGTTTTAATATTTTCTCATTTACTCCCGTCGAAGCAACCGTTAAATCAAAAACTTTAGCTACAGAAGTTCCGAGTGTACCTTTATATACAGAATCTGTATTACCATGAATAATATCTGCTAACATACGACCTTGACGATTAGCTGGCCACGCTAAAGGAATCATCGTTTCTGTTTCAGTAACAAAATCTTTTACTTCAATCGCATCACCAATTGCATATATATGTGGGTCCGACGTTTGAAATTTCTCATTTACTTTTATCGTCCCTCTAACTCCTAATGCTAATCCTGCATCCTTCGCTAAACTACTCTCTGATTGTACACCAATTGCTAAAATAATCATATCTGTCTCTATAATTGAGCCACTTTTTAAACGTACAACAGTCCCATTCTCTTCTAACGCATCTACACCATCTTCAAAAACGAGCTCAACATCGTGTTTTTGAAGATGCTCATGCACATATGCCGCCATTTCATAATCGATTGGTGGCATCACTTGATTTGCCATCTCTACAAGAGTAACATCAATTCCACGTTCTCTTAAATTTTCAACCATCTCCACACCAATAAATCCGCCACCAATAACCGTCGCATGACGTGGTTTCTGCTCATCAACGTATGCTTTAATACGATCTGTATCAGGTACATTCCGTAACGTAAACAACGCCTTCGCTTCTTCAATACCCGGGATAGATGGAACAATTGGTTTCGCCCCTGGTGAAAGAATTAAAATATCATATTCCTCGCTATATGTTTCATTTGTCGTTACATTCTTTATCGTAATTGTTTTCTCTTCTTTATTAATCTGTACTACTTCACTCAATACACGTATATCTAAATTAAAACGCTTCGACATTCTTTCAACAGTTTGTACTAATAATTTTTGTCTTTCTGTAATGACACCGCCAATATAATATGGCAATCCACAGTTTGCGAATGAAATGTATTCACCGCGTTCAACCATAATAATTTCATCTTCCTCACTTAAACGACGAAGCCTTGCAGCTACTGATGCGCCGCCAGCAACTCCGCCTACTACAACTATTTTTCTGGACATATTTTAAACCTCCATAGTATTTAATTTTCTCAACCCCCACATAAAACCTATACCTGTATGGGTATATAATAAATTATAAAAAAGTTAATTTCAATCAATATGGCTTTCTTTCACAAATTTGAAACAAATAAAGTGAAACTTTATTCAGCCCTCACCAATCGGGCTTTTACGGACAGTTGATCCCCCACCTAACTTCTTTGCTTCCGCTGAATTTTGAGGTGGTGGTCTTACTGCCCGGCAAATAGCGAGATAAAAAAGAACTTAGACCTTTCCAAGTTCTTTTGCGTGTAGTTCTATAACTTTCTGTAAGATTACACCAATGTATAAATACACGTTTTTAATAACTGAAATACACCTGTATTTAAATTTTCAAAATCAATAGCTTCTTCACATAAGGCTAGATCCATTCCACGTAAAATTCTTTAATGCCACAACCTGAGAAAACGGATCCCAACGGATTCGTTTTCTACAATGATATGTTTATTTTTTTCGTTTCATCTCTGTCATTAATCATAACCATCTGCGCCTTATTATTTGGCAAAAATACGATATATTTTCCCGTTCTCACATTCCTCCAAATAACTTTTCCTTCTTCGTCTGTTTTCCCTATTGAGACCCCAATTTCTCTACTGGGCTGAGGTGATTCGTCTTTCATAAGTATAATTTCAAAATCTTTTATTGGCTCTTTCTCTTTATTTTTTACATGAAAAATTACAAAATTAACAACCTTACTAAACTTCTTTTCTTTATTTGCTATAGAACTAGACATTATAATGATGACCAATACACAACATAAAATCCATAAAAGCTTATTATATTTATTCAGACCATTTTTTAAGATTATTAAACACATTGTCTGTTATTCGATTTCCGAAAAGGCTCCGACTCTTCCCCATCATGTTTACACCCTTCAAATGAGGGTGAAACATGATCTTCTCCCCTTCGATCATTACTATACAAAGATTGTTCTTGAAAAAGTACACGTTCTCCCTCATTTGAAACTGATATCCACGGTACATCTTCTGCATACACCTTCTGATTCACCAAAAATACTGTACAAAAAAAGATAAAAAGAACACCAAAACTATAAAGAGCCAACCTACATCTTATAGAAATAAAGCTATCCAACATAACTTACCTCCTATACAAATGATAGCGAACAATTGAAGATCCCTTTATAAATTCTAGTTTTTCTTTTTTCAGAAGTCAATGTAATTAATAATGATAATCATTATTAATTACATTGACTTAACAAAATCACACAATTAGTCATATTCTTTACTCTGCGTTCAAAAATCTGTCGCATTAAAGGTTCACTTTATTACATAAACCCGTAACCTTCTTCACAATCAGATCCGCAGTATTTTCCTCCGGTGGCATCAATAAATTTGTAACCGGCCCATACACAACAGGACTTAATTCCACTTCATAACCACCATATGAAATTTCTTCCTTTGTCGGCAAGTAACCAATATATCCGTTCATATATCCACCAAAGAAAGCCAATTCATTTTGAAGATTCTCTTTCACTTCTAATGCCGTTTCCGAAAAAGGTTCCATCGGTATACCTGAAAACATACCATCATTCACTTGAAACAGTTGCACTTCTAAATCAATAGTTAAATGCCGAATACCTTGCTTATATTTCTCTAAAACGATAGTAAGCCATTCATCCGTATTCACGCCCCACTGCTTCTCAGCTAACCAAGCCATGCTTCGTATCTCATCAATTTCAGGGATATTCTTCAACTTCATTTGCACCATACTCGAAATCGTTCTTACATTTACAATTGGGCTATATGTAACTGTCGGTAACATCGTTAATACATGTCCACTAAGCGTGTAAGCCATTTGTGTTAATGCTTCCTTAGAACCTCGATACTTCGCATTCACATTACCAGCAGCACCTTGCACAATCATAACAGGACAGTTTACGATCTTCTCAAGAATCTCTCTTGTCATCCCCGGATAGTCCGCTGATAATGCATCGCTATCACCTTTTAAAACATTCGGATGGGCCGTACAAAATACTATAATCCCAGATAACGCCTTCGTTTCAGCATCTTTTATTGCTAATATACCAATTCGTTTATCTACAACACCCTCTATATTTGTTCCCATCTTCGCTCTTCCATCAGATGTTCTCTCTCTTCGGTTTACTCCAATATCACCTGTCGTAACACCCCAGCCAACTTCACATCGCTTCAAGTTGTTATTCGCAGTAACAGCACCTTGCACCACATTATTTACTAAAATCGTTTTATACGACCTTACTAAAGGTTGCTCACCAACAGTTTCTGGACCAGAATGTGTATGTGTATAAACAACTGTTATTCGCTCAAATGGAACATGAAGCCTACTTGCTACTCGCTCACGAATCATATTCGTATCTTCTACTAACATTCCAATATTATCAATACTTATAAACACAGTTTTCATTTCATCTTTTTCAAATACAAAAACCGTCCCATAAATACGCTCTTCAACATTATTTATTCCTATCTCTCTATGGTATCCAACAAAATCAATGCCAACAGGCGGCGTAATATCCACCTTGCATACCCCTATTTTGCTCATTTGAATCGCTCCATTTCTCTATGTAACTCCCTTTTTTCAAGAATAGCATATTTGACTTTGTTCCAAATAAAAAAAGAACGAACATAGCATTCTATGTCCGTTCTTTCCATCACACATACTTCCGATGCACCATCTTCCCATCATAAGAAAACACAACACCCTTACTCTCCACAATCGACTCCATATGCACTGTTCTTCCCCACAGCTGATGAAGATATGGTAATACCTTTTCTAAGTATTTTAAATCGAGCTCGATTCCTTCGTAACTATGCTTAATATACAATTCTCCGTTCTTTAAGTAGTCTCCGTCTTCTACTACTAAGTACGGGAAGCCGCCATTTGTACGCATATTTACGAGTTGATCACGTACATGTTCCCACTCTTTATCTATTACTTTATATTCTTTTCCTTGGCGCTGGAATAAGTACATATCTTCTCGCATAACAAGATCTTTATTTAAATAGTTTCTTAGGAACGATACATCCCATTCGATTTCGCGTACTTCAAAGATTTTGTCTCGACCAGATCCTGGTTTGACGCCGCGTCGTTTCATTTCTTCTGTCGGGTTGTTGTAACGTTCTTCAATATCTTCAAACATTTTAATACCGAGGTAGTATGGATTAATACTTGTTTTTGATGGCTGAACGACGCCCGCATTTAATTTTGCAAATTCGATTGCTTCATCAGATGTTAAGTCCATTTCGCGAAGTATGCGTTGATGCCAGAAGGATGCCCAGCCTTCGTTCATAATTTTCGTTTCAAGCTGCGGCCAGAAATATAGCATTTCTTCGCGCATCATCGTTAATATGTCTCGCTGCCAATCTTCTAGCTCACGGCTATATTCTTCAATAAAGAGGAGTAAGTCTTTCTCTGGTTGTGGTGGGATTTTCTTCTTTTTACGTACATTGGAGCGTTCCTGCTTTTTATTTCGATTATCTAAATTCCACAAATCATCGTATTGCGATGCCTTTTTCTTTTCTACTTCTTCCTCTTCTAAATCATCAATACTCCACGCAAGTTTTGGACGCATAAGCGACGGATCAATATGCTCTTGAATGGCAAGTACGGCATCTAAAAATGTTTCTACTTCTTCTTTTCCGTACTTATGCTCATATGCTTTCACCCGTTCAGCTGTTGCTGACATACTTTCTACCATATCTCGCTTCGTATTTGAAAAACGAATATTATTTTTAAAGAAATCACAGTGCGCTAACACGTGCGCTACAATTAATTTATTTTGAATTAACGAGTTCGTATCTAATAAAAAGGCATAACATGGATCAGAGTTAATAACGAGTTCGTATATTTTACTAAGACCTAAATCGTATTGTAATTTCATTCTGAAAAACTGTTTTCCAAAACTCCAATGTGAAAACCGCGTCGGCATCCCATATGCACCAAATGTATAAATAATTTCCGCTGGACATATTTCATAACGCATCGGATAAAAATCAAGCCCAAATCCAGTCGCAATTTCCGTAATTTCCGCAATTGCATATTGCAGTGCTTTATCGTCACTTGCTCTCATTATTTTCCCTCCTTACACTTTCCCTTAAGAAAGTGTATGATTGAGAACAAGCTTTCATGAGGATTGATTGCATAATAAAAAGACACCCTCATAAAAACGAGAATGTCTCATCTATTAACCTTCAATAATCTCCATCTTCTCCGTAATCGGTGTACGAGCTTTTCCTTCTGGTGCTTTATCGAAATAGCCAAGGTGAAGAATTCCAACGATGCGTTGACCTCTAGTTAAACCAAGTCCTTCTATAAATAATGGATTGTAGTTTAATCCACCTGATTTCCAAACACAACCTAAACCGCGTTCCCAAGCAAGAAGTTGGAAGTTTTGCATAAATGCACATGTTGCAGCGTAATCTTCGTCACGTTGAATTTGACGTGGATCTTCATTTATGTAAACAACAATTTGTGCTGGCGTGCTTAAGAAACGATCCGATAAAATTTTACCCCGTTTCGCTCTTTCTTCTTCTGTGAAAGAGTTTAATACTGCGTCCACTAATTTCTGACGACCTTCTCCAATGTATAATTTACAATTCCATGGTTCACGATGTTTATGATTCGGTGCCCACGTTGCGTCGTTTAATAGTTCAATTAATAACTCTTTGTCTACTGCTTTATCTGTAAATGTACGAACAGAACGTCTTTCTTTAATCACATTTGCGATGGAAGTATATGTAGTCATATTTTTCTCTCCCTTATTTTTATCTATATGTATACGTTTATTATTGATATTGATTTTCAATTTCGATTATACCTTAGTTTTTTACTATTAATCAATGTTTTATGTTGGAAAACTCCCAAAAACTTCATTTAATCCTGTGAATAAAAAAACTTCATTTGTTCACAAGTATTTCACATTTTATGGAAATGATATGTGTACAGTTTTCCACATTATCTATCTAGGAGGAGTTTATATGTACAAAAAAATCGCAGTAAGTATGTCTATGGCAACATTATTATTCGGTGCAACCGTCTTCCCTACTTTCGCTGCTACGCCAAAAGAAGTAACATTGCATCATCATAAGCCAATTTCAGAAGAAGAAATGCAATCACTCGAAAAACTCGGCTATAACAAACATGAAATTTGGAAAGCTGCCCACATTGCAAAAATGAGTAAAAAAGAAATTAAGGACGTTTTAGCTTACTATAAGCAAAATAATTCTTGGGAGAAAACAGCAGAGCATTTCGGGGTAGACCCAAGTAAGTTGAAAAAGCATCATATGAATAAAGAAACAAAAAAAGCACTACTGCAACAATTAGCAAATATGCAAAAATCTACACCAGACGGGCTAAAACAAAAAATGAAAGAATATAATATCGGATTACGTCAGCTCACGGTATTAACAATCATCTCTCAAAAAAGTAATACTCCCCTTGATGATGTACTAAAAATGAAAAAAGACGGAATGGATATGAAACAAATTGCAGAAAAATTAAATGTAAAAAAAGAAGATATACGAGCAGAAATGATTAAATTAGTGAAGTCTATTAAGGAAAAGAAAACAAATTAATATGCCAAAAAGGAAGAGTTTTTCAATACTCTTCCTTTTCTTTATGAACTTTCAATTTTTAAGTATAAATTCCCGTCTTTCCCAAAAACTAACACAAGGAAATGATATATGTTAGGGGTGAGAAAATGTTCGGTTTATCATCTAAGAAATCCAAAAATACTAATCCAAAAACACTTTGTTCTATTCCAGAATTTATACAAAGCATGACAGAATCTAGCGATTTTGTCTCTTATAACGTACTTGAAAATGAAACATTATGTTTGTTTTATTATAAATCTGTCGTGGAAGCACTTATTATTAAACAATTTATTTTAACTCCTCTAAAAAAGGAATCGGATCGAATTCAAAACATCTCTGATTTATGTAATATCGTCTCTATTGAAGATATTATTACCTCCCCTTCTATTGATGATATTCGTGAGAAATTATTAGGGGGATATATTTTATTACGCTTAAAAAACAATTCGAATCCCGATCAATATGCTTTAATTCGTGCCGAAAGTACTGTTTTAGGAATACGATTAAATAACGATACAGAAAATGAATATAGCGTAATCGGGCCTAAAATCGGTTTCGTTGAAAACCTTGATACAAATATACACTTATTACGCCGAAATATTGTAACAGAGCAACTCATATTTAAAGAAATGACCGTCGGAACTATGTCAAAAACGAAAGTAGCAGTTGCTTATATAGAAGGCGTTACAAATGAACAATTTATCAACACCGCCATACAACGGCTAGAAGACATTGACTTTGATGTCCCATTTGACGCAACTATGATTGAGCAATTTATTAGTGATAATAGCAATTCACCGTTTCCTGTTTTATTGCCTACAGAACGATTAGATCGAGCTGTATATGCATTGGTTAACGGACAAGTTTTAATTTTAACAGATGGCTCTCCATATGCTTTATCAGGACCGACAACGTTACTAGATTTTTTCATTTCTCCAGAAGATTATTATTTACCGTGGATGATTGGATCGTTCTTTCGCATTATTCGTTTTTTCGGAGCTATATTTTCTCTTTTTTCATCCGCTATTTATACAGCGGCTTTAACGTATCACTATCAAATGATTCCTGCTGATTTACTAGGACCTATTATTTTCTCAAGAGCGAACGTACCTTTCCCACCTATTTTAGAAGCACTCTTTTTAGAAATTACAATCGAATTGCTTCGTGAAGCAGGAGCACGTTTACCTACGAAAGTAGGACAAACAATTGGTATTGTTGGCGGGATTGTAATTGGGCAAGCATCTGTTGAAGCTGCTTTAACAAGTACAATTTTATTAATTGCAGTTGCTTTATCCGCTCTTGCATCTTTCACAACACCGACTGTAAAGATGTCTTCTACTATCCGGTTGTTACGCTTTCCACTTATTCTTTTAGCCGGCGCATTTGGTGGATTAGGTCTTATTGTCGGGTTTGTATTTATTTTAGCTCATTTAATTAAATTAAAATCACTTGGATCACCTTATTTATTACCTTTATATCCATTTCGTGGTTTAGGTACAGCAGAAGGTTTTCTTCGACTACCATTTAGTCAAACAGCACAAAGGCCTTCCTTCCTTAGACCCACATCAAAATGGCGCTATAACCCGAACAAAGTGAAGCAAAAACGTGATGGTGATAATCAATGAAAAAACTTTTCTTGTTCCTTATTATAATCTTTTTTGTTCTACAAACTGGTTGTACACAAACGTATATAGTGGATACACAGCGTATTATTCATATTGCTGGATTTGACATCACAAAAAATAAACAATTCCAAGGAACTATCTTATTCCCAGAATACACACATGGTGTAAAGTCTAAGCCAGAGACGCAATCAACATCTGCTCGTTCACTTGAAACAATCGCTTCACGATTGAACGCTAAATCTCCTCACAATGTTGTTGTAGGTCAAATGCGTGTCGTCCTATTTGGAAAGGCTCTAGGAGAACGCGGAATGGGAGAAATTATTACTAACTTACAACGTGATCCAAATATCGGACGTGACGTTCAACTAGCAATTGTAGATGGAACGGCCGAAGAGCTTTTAAATTACGGAAAAAAAAATGGTTCGTTATATATCGCTGATTTACTCGAGCAAAATATAAGAAATGAGAACATTCCACAAACTGAATTAAACGTCTTTTTATATAATTACTACTCTTCTGTATGTGATGCCTATGTTCCTTATATAAAAATGGGTGATAATCATTCCGTCGCTGTTAAAGGGCTTGCTTTTTTAAGAGGCGATAAAGTCGTCATGTATACGGATAAAAGACATTCTGTTTTAGCAAAATTACTAATTAATCCTACAAAAAATGGGCGTTACGAAGCAGCAATAAAAAAGAATAAAAATAAAGGTATAGTGGTCATACAAAACTTAGCTGGGAAAAATAAATATGATATAGATCAAACTGGCGACATACCAAAAGTAAAAATCCATTTAAAATTAAATGGTTTAATTAAAAACTCTCCTAATTGGATTGATTTAAGAAAAGAAACAAATATCAACTATATAAAGAAACAAATTGAACGAAATGTTGAAAAAGACTGTGAAGATTTAATAAAACAATTTCAAAAAAAGGAAATTGATCCTTTAGGCATACGCGATGAAATTAGAAGTCATACGAGAAAATGGAATATAAAACAAATTCGAAATATGTATAAAAACGTAGCCGTAGATATAAATTTAGATCTTAATATTGTACAATCTGGAATCGGGGAATAGTGAGGTGAAATAAGCAATGAATACAATGAATAAAGCAAAGACAGTCTCTCCATACTTTGCCTTTATATTATTACATTCGCTTCAAATTGGAATAGGAGTTCTTGGGTATCAGCGTGTAATTTTAAAAAACGCTGGTTATGATGCCTGGATTTCTCTTATTATTGCGGGGATTACAACCCATATTGTGCTGTTTTGTATGTTAAAAATGTTAGAAAAAGACGGAGATTTAATTAGCATTCATACAACAACTTTTGGAAAATGGATTGGTTCTATATTTTCCGTGATTTTCACTCTTTATTGCTTATTATTTTGCCTTACTGTTCTTCGTACATATATGGAAGTGATACAAGTTTGGATTTTCCCTACCATTAAATTATGGAAACTAACCTTTATGTTTTTATTAGTGACTTGCTATATTATAAAGGGTGGATTTCGCTCTGTAACCGGAATATGTTTTTGGGGAGTCGTTCTTCCTATTTTCGTTGTATTCTTTTTAATTTATCCAATGAAATACGCTCATTTCCGTAATATTTTACCTATTTTTACACATTCACCTTTTGACATGCTTATATCTGCAAAGCAATCTGCATTAGAGTTTCTCGGCTTTGAAACAATCCTTATCTTCTATCCATTTATTGAAAAAGGTAAGTCTTTAAAAAGATGGGCTCATGCAGGAATTTTTTTTAGCACTTTGATTTATGTAGTTTTAGCTATTGTATCTTTTATGTATTATAGTGAAGGACAATTAAATCATACTATTTGGCCTACTTTAACGATGTTAAAAATAATTAAAGTTCCTTTCATTCAACGGTTTGAATATATTATTATTTTTGTTTGGTTTCTGATTATTTTGCCAAACCTTTGTTTAACTATTTGGTCATCATGCCAAACGATGAAGCGTTCATTTCATATTTCATTTAAATTTACATTACCGTTTTTTATTTTCATCGTTTTTACAGCTTCTTTATTTTTTAAAAACCGTGAAAGTATCAACACATTAAATACAGTACTATCTCAAGCTGGTTTATATATTGTATACGCTTATATCCCAATTTTATTTCTATTCCATTCAGTTCGATGGCATTTCAAAAATCGGTCAAAAAAATCTTCACCCGACACACCGTAATCTCTGATACAATTTGATTAATACATTTGTAAAGGGGACAAGCGAATGAAAAAGTATGTATTTTCTTTACTTGCAGTACTGAGTTTAATTCTTGCTGGATGCGGAAGTACTAGTACAAATGACCAAAAATCTTCTGAATCAAAAAAAGAAGAACATGACCACGCATCGCACACTCAGCAAGCTGACATTCAAGAGAAAACAAAAGGAGTCGACACACTCCCTACCTTCCTAGACAAGCTTGATCCACAAATGAAAGATATCTACACTGTCGCTGGACAAAATGCAGAGCTATTAGATTGGATTCCATGTTACTGCGGTTGCGGTGAAAGTGTAGGACATAAAAATAATAAAAATTGCTTTATTCGTGAAATTAAAAAAAATGGTGAAGTTGTTTGGGATTCCCATGCAACAACTTGCGTCAATTGCCTAGAAATTGCAGTTGAATCTGCTTCGATGAAACAAAAAGGAAAATCAACGCTTGAAATTCGTAACTATATCGACAATAAATACAAAGAAGGATACGGAAAACCAACACCTACGCCAATGCCAAAAGCTTAAAAAACGAGGAAACACCTCGTTTTTTTTCATTCACTTTTTTTCTTAACAAATTCTTTCAAGTGTATTTCTCCTTACTTATCACACACTATATATAACTCTCGGTAAGGAGGGTACACAGTGCAAACATATAACGACTATGATAAAGCTCTCTATTACACGTATTGCTGTAATTGGGATAAATTACTCGTTCTTATGGTTCAAACGAACGATCAATTATTTTCTAAGCGTATTGAGCATTTTTTACACGCTTATCAATACAGTAAAGAACTGCCAGAAGTTGATAAACAATTGCAGCTCCTATTTCAATATATTGACCACGCATCCCAAAAGTCACATATAGAAGAAGTAGAGCAAATTCAAATGTAAAATATAGCGCTATCCTCTTCTGGAGGATAGCGCTTTTTTAAAATGTTCATATCAATAAAAGTTTCCCCTTATAAAACTTTTATTGATAAACATATTTTTTCTTTCTTTTCTGTACCACTTCATACTATAATTTAGTATGTAACTATTATAAGAGAGGTATAAAATATGGAACGAGAAAAAAAGCAAGAATATGCTTTATTTACCGCGTGGGGAGCTTCTTTTATTGCGACACTAGGAAGTCTGTACTTTTCCGAAATCATGAAATTTGAACCTTGTGTCCTTTGTTGGTATCAACGTATTTTCATGTATCCATTCGTTTTATGGCTCGGTATCGCTGTAGTAAAAAAAGATTATCGCATCGCAAGTTATTCTTTACCGATCGCAAGTATTGGTGCTTGTATTTCTTTATATCACTATGCAATTCAAAAAGTCGCAGCATTTTCAGCTGCAGGGGCAGCTTGCGGCCGTGTACCATGTACGGGAGAATACATAAACTGGTTCGGCTTTGTGACAATCCCGTTTTTAGCACTTATCGGCTTTATTACAATCGCTGTTTGTAGCTTTATTGTCATCAAAAACAAATAAGGAGATGAAAGAATGAAAAAAATGCTTATATTTGGCGGTATTATTATCGTCTTATTTGCGGCAATCTTTGCTGTAACACAAATGGAAAAGAAAAGCGCATCAACAGATGAAAAAGGTTACTACTCAAATAAAATTTCTCTTGAGGATCTCAATAAAAATATAGAAGATAAAAAAGAACAAACGATTTACTTTTATCAAACCTCTTGTGTTCATTGTCAAAAGGTCTCTCCTACTGTTGTACCTTTAGCAAAAGATTTAAATGTTGATATGAAAGTAATTGATATTGAAAATTTAAACGAGCCTTGGGATAAATACAATATCCAAGGAACACCAACAATTATTCATTTTAAAGATGGTAAAGAAGTAAGCCGTATTAGCGGCGAACAATCAAAAGAAAAGTTCAAAGAATGGTTTGAACAAACGAAAAAATAACGAGAAAAGGAAACTCCTTCTACACATGAAATGGACGTAAAATTCCAAACTAATGTATAAGGAGGGGGTTTTATGCCAGAAGTAAAATGTTCTGTTTCCAATTGCTCATTTTGGGGACAAGGTAACTTTTGTCAAGCAAGTGCAATCATTGTTCAACCAGATGCTGAAGAAACGGGTTCGAATACAAATGATTCGTATACAAGCGCAGTTTTAACAAACGAGACGCTAGAAAGTTCTGTAACAACAAGTGTAGAGACTTGTTGTCATACATTTAAGCCAAAATATTAAACATAAAAAGCATACGACTAATCGTATGCTTTTTTACATTCCCCTCCAAAAATCATGCATAATAAAAAAGTACAAAATAACGAGAACGGCTGTCCCGCATAACGTAATACGCCGATATATACTTTTCTCCCCTTCCCTTGCCTTAACAAACGCCCAAATAAATCCGAAGAACAATATTAAATCAACGTATGGAACATAAAACGAAAAGACGAGAAACGCATACAAATACACGATAAATAAACAGGTCGTTACTAAGAAAACTTTAAACGCAAATTCACTTTTCATAATGTAACCGCCCCCTATCTGTACTGTATTATATTCAGCAAAGTACAATAGTTGCAGTTAAACTCGAAGTAGAAATAAGCTACCGTCTATAATACGGTAGCCTATTACGGAACATTATATTTTCGTTTATATATATTACTTAAAGCTGAAGAAGGAATTTGCTCATAACGAATTTTTTCTCCTGTTTCATCCACTATATACAAATTGTTTCCTATATAATATATTCCATCTTTTCGTTTTGAGTACACTGCATACCTTTCGTTTGGCAATACCGTTTTCACTTTCGTTAGCTGTCCATTCGGTTCTTGCCAATATATATCGGCGCGATCTACTAACGTAAGCATACCAATTTGCTCTTCTTCTACTTTACGACCATTCCAGCTCACAACACGATAACCAAGCTTATTCGCTTCATATTCCGGGCTCGTATGAAACCGAGAAATGATTACTTTCGTCTGTAATTGAACTCGGTCATATAACCACTGTATATCCCTGTCATGCATACGAATACAGCCATTTGATTCCCTACTTCCAATTGTCCATTCCCGATTTGTCCCATGAATCGCATATTCATTTTTATCTAGTCCAAGCCATCTCGTACCAAGAGGGTTATTTGGTGCACCACCAGCTATTTTTTTTCGATGGTATTCTTTATTTTTATATTTAGTTATAATACAAAAATTACCTTCAGGCGTAGGTGTACGATCTCTTCCAGTTGTTACGGGGAATGTTTTTGTATAATTTCCATTTTCAAAAAAAGACAACTGGTTTGTCGTAAGATTCACTAATATTAAATGATCTGTACTAGCAAAAGCACTAACCGGTAGAATGAAAAATAATAGTATGACGAAACATAGCTTTTTCATCTATACCCCCCTAGCGCTCACTATAATAAGTGGAATTAACTTTACTTTGCTCTTATAAATGAAAACTATCCATTTACAATAACGCCCCCATTTACATGTATCATTTGTCCAGTAACATAAGATGAATCACCAGACGCTAAATATACATATGCTGGCGCTAATTCATATGGTTGTCCAGGTCTTTGCATTGGAACATTGCTTCCAAACTGTGATACTTTTTTCTCATCAAAGCTCGATGGAATAAGTGGTGTCCAAATTGGTCCTGGCGCAACACCATTTACACGAATCCCTTTTTGCACTAATGACTGAGAAAGTGATCTTGTGAAAGCAACGATTGCCCCTTTCGTTGCAGAATAATCAATTAACGTTTCATTTCCTTCGTATGCAACGATAGACGCGGTATTTATAATGACATCCCCTTGCTTTAAATGAGAAAGTGCGGCTTTCGCAACGTGAAAATAAGAAAAAATATTAATACGAAAAGTCTTTTCTAGCTGTTCTGCTGTAATATACTCTAGTCCTTGCTGCGGATATTGCTGCGCGACATTATTTACTAAAACCTGTAAACTACCTAGCTGCTGGACGGTCTCTTGAACAACATCTTTACAATGCTGTTCATCACTTAAATCACCCGGCAACAATACACACTTTACACCTTCTTTCTCAACATACTGCTTCGTCTCATTAGCATCTTCTTCCTCATCTAAATAAGCAATCGCAATATTTGCTCCCTCTTTCGCAAAAGCGATGGAAACAGCTCGTCCAATCCCACTATCTCCCCCTGTAATTAATACATTCTTTCCTTTTAACTTTTCGCTACCTTTATAATTTGGATCTTCAAACTGTGGTAGAGGATTCATTAATGATTCAATACCAGGTTGTTTATTTGGATGTTGCGCTGGCATTGTTACAAAGTTTTTTTGCTGCGGCATAATTTCTTTCAACTCCTTTTTCTTATAATGTGCATAATAAAAACTGAAATTCGCACATCATATTACGATTAATATTCGAATTTAAGACACAAAATATGAATTGTTGTAAACTTTTTATGCAAAACTATTGCAAAATAGATAAAAAACGAATATTATATATAACTGTTGTGAAAATTATTCGTAAACAGAAAGGATGTTTATATGTTTAACCTTTCAAAACATAAAACTTCTATTAAAACTGAAATTATGGCAGGTATTATTACCTTCTTAACAATGGCATATATCATTGTCGTAAACCCAGTTATCCTTGGGGATGCAGGTGTTCCATTTGAACAAGCATTTACAGCAACCATTATCGCTGCTGTTGTCGGAACATTATTTATGGCGATCTTTACAAACTTACCAATCGCAATTGCACCAGGTATGGGATTAAATGCTTACTTCTCTTACTCTGTTGTAAAGGCTCATGAAGGCATGACTTTCGCAATTGCATTCTCTGCTGTATTCGTAGCAGGTATGATTTTAATTTTGTTATCATTCACATCTTTCCGTACAAAATTAATGGAAGCAATTCCTGAAAACTTAAAACATGCAATTACTGCTGGTATCGGTCTTTTCATCGCCTTTATCGGTTTACGTTTAACAGGTATCGTTACAAAAAATGAAGCAAACTTAGTTGGACTTGGTGATCTTCACTCTGCTCCAGTACTACTAGCATTAGCTGGACTTGGAATTACGATTGTTCTTATGTCTTTAAATGTAAATGGCGCACTATTTATCGGTATGTTATTAACTGGTATTATCGCTTTCTTCACGGGACAATTATCATTCTCAAACGGTGTTACATCAATGCCTGGATTACCAGAAGGAATTATCGTTTCAAATCCAATTACTGCTATATCTGACGTAATTAACTACGGATTATACGGCGTTGTATTCTCATTCTTCCTTGTTACATTATTCGATACAACAGGTACATTACTTGGCGTTGCTCAACAAGGTGGATTTATGAAAGATGGAAAACTTCCAAAAGCTGGACGAGCTCTTCTATCTGACTCATTCTCAGCAACAATCGGTTCTATGTTCGGAACAACACCATCAACAGCTTACATTGAATCTTCTGCTGGTGTTGCAGCTGGTGGTCGTACTGGTTTAACAACTGTTACAGTAGCTGTTCTATTCGCTCTAGCAGCATTCTTCGGACCATTAGTAAGTGCCGTTTCTGGTGTATCAGCTATTACTGCACCATCATTAATTATCGTTGGTAGTCTTATGATGGGTTCAGTTCGCCACATCGATTGGGACGCATTTGATGAAGCATTCCCAGCATTCTTAGTAATCTTAAGCATGCCACTTACATCAAGTATCGCAACAGGTATTGCACTTGGATTTATTTCATATCCACTTATGAAAGTGGCAAAAGGTAAATTCCGAGCTGTTCACCCACTTGTATATGTATTTGGAATTTTGTTTGCTTATCAATTGATATTCTTACCACATTAAAAACCCTCTTTCTGAGGGTTTTTTTATTTACAAAAAAACATTTGACAACCATACAGAATCATGGAATAATTCGAAATAGTTAAATATTCGATGTCTTATCAAGAGCAGGTGGAGGGATGAGCCCTACGAAGCCCGGCAACCGACCCATTTATGGGCACGGTGCTAATTCTTACAACACATTGTGTTGAAAGATAAGAGTAATATGATAAGACGTCTTTTCTATATGAAAAGGCGTTTTTTATTTTCACTCCCTCCTCTCTCTTCTTAGTTTAGGAGGGATTTTTTTATGAAAAAACTATGTTCCATCTTACTTATTTTTCTCTTATTTACATTAACAGCTTGTACAAATGAACAAGATGCTATCTCTTCACAAAAGCAACAAACTGTGAAGCAGGCAACTACAATGGTAGAAAAACAATTACAAACAGAAGTTCCAATCCAAATGAAGAAGCCATTAAAAATCGCATTAATTATGCAAATGTCCATCGGAACTTTTTCCTCTCAATATATTGAGGGCGTCAAAAAACAAGTTGAGCTATTTGGCGGCAGTGTACAAGTCTACAATTCTGATAATGATTTAGCAAAAATGGCTGCAAATTTAGATACTGCTATTAATTCAAAAGTGGATGGTATTTTAATTGATCATGGCCGTTCTGAAGCACTAAAACCCGGAGTAGAAAAAGCATTACAGGCGAACATTCCCGTAGTTGCGTTCGATAACGATCTACGCTTGCCAGGTGTGACAATTATCGATCAAGATGACTATAGTCTTGCTTGGAAATCTTTAAAAACGTTAGCGGAAGATTTGAATGGAGAAGGAAATATCGCAGTTGTATGGGTTGGCGGATTTGCTCCAATGGAACGCCGCAATGTTATCATTGATGCCTTTTATAAACGGTATCCAAATATAAAAGAAGTTGCAAGGTTCGGTACTGCTAGTAATAACACACCGCTTGATACACAAACACAAGTAGAAGCTTTACTAAAGAAATATCCGAAAAAAGGCGATTTACAAGCTATTTTCGCTTCGTGGGATGAGTTTGCTAAAGGGGCTGTTAAAGCACTTGAACAAGCTGGTCGTACAGATATAAAAGTATATGGCATTGACTTAAGTAATGAAGATTTACAACTCATGCAAAAAGAAAACTCACCTTGGACTGCTACAGCTGCAACTGACCCAGCTGAAGTAGGTAAGGTTCAAGTACGATTTTTATACAAAAAAATTGCTGGTGAACAAACGCCAGATATTTATTCACTAGAACCTTATTTAGTAAAGAAAAATAGTTTACCGAAAGAAAATATAACAATGGATCATTTATCAAAATATATAAATGGTTGGGGAGACTCAAAAGATGCATATTCCCCTTGGATGAAAAAATTAGAGAAGGAGAAAAAATGATGACGTTCTCTCTTCAAAACATTACACATTCTTATCATATCGCTACACCTGTTCTAGAAGATGTTTCTATTCATATTCAAAAAGGAAAAGTGCACGCTTTACTAGGCATGAACGGTGCCGGAAAAAGTACTTTACTAAAAATAGCAACTGGTGAAATTCAACCAGTTGCTGGCGATATAAAAATTGATAATCAGTCTGTTTCCTTTACTTCACCTCGAGATGCAAAAAAGCATGGTATTTCTTTCGTAACACAAGAAGTAGATCACGGACTTATTCCCGGATTATCTGTATTAGAAAATGTACTAATCGATCATTTAGCAATGCAAAATAAAATACTATTTTCAAAGTCCAAATTAGTCGCACTTGCTAAACAACATTTGCAAACTGTACAGGTAAATTTAAATATTTCGGAAGATGTTTCAAACTGCTCATTACATGAAAAACAATTACTCCTTATCGCAAGAGCTTTATCTAACAATACAAATTATCTTTTATTAGATGAACCTACTTCTTCTCTTGGACCAAAAGAGGTTGAAACCTTTGGGAAACTATTAAAAGATTTAACAGCAAAAGGTATTGGCATTATCTTAATTTCTCATCGTTTATCCGAGATTCGAAATTTCGCAGATGATGTAACTGTATTACACAATGGGAAGGTTTCCCTTTCTGAAGCTATTACAAAGATTACAGATCAGCAAATTGTGGAAGCAATGACTGGAAAACAACTTACACTCCCTATTAATACAGCACCAAAACGCGGGAGCAAAGAATTATTTAAAGTACAAGAGCTTCAATTACGCGAAGATCATTCTCCCCTTTCTCTTACAATACGAAAAGGAGAAACTGTTGTGGTATACGGATTAATTGGAAGCGGCAAAACAACACTTGCTGAAACGTTATTTGGTGCTCGTCATACTTATCACGCTGAAATAGATGGTCAAACAATAAAAATCAAAACACCGCGAGATGCAATTAAAGCGAAAATTGCACTTGTACCCGAAGAAAGAAGAAAACAAGGCGTGTTTCTTACAGAAAATATTATAGGTCACACAAATTTACACCAATCAGGATGGCAACGAAAACAAACCGAATTAAATAATGCCACCATGGCAATTTCTTCTTTCAGCATTTCGCCAAATGACCCAAAAGCCTTTATTCATTCACTTAGTGGTGGAAACCAACAAAAAGTCTCAATTGCAAAGTGGGATGGGTTCAAACCTAATCTATTTCTTTTGGATGAACCAACTAAAGGTGTAGACATCGCTGCAAAACAAGACATTTTTCAATTCATTCGCAGCATTACAGAAAACGGAAGTTCCGTCATTTATTTCACAGGAGAACAAGATGAAGCACTACATATCGCTGATCGCATTCTTATACTGGCGAACGGAGAATTTGTAGGTGAATACTTACCAAACGAACTATCTCCTGAACAGCTTTTACATTTATCTGAAGGGAGTTATTCCATTGAATCTCGTTCATAAAACTAAAAAAACAGATTTACCTACTCATCTTTTTTATCAATTCAGTACAATTGCTATTATTATAGGTGTTACAATTTTTTTCTCTATCGTCAATGATTCTTTTTTAACATATAACAATATTAGTGATATTTTACGTTCTATTTCCATCGTAACGTTACTTGCAATCGGCGTTACCTTTACATTAATTGTAGATGGATTTGATTTATCAGTTGGCTCTACCGCTAGTTTAGCAACAATTGCCGCTGCTTCTTGTCTCGTTTTATATCGACAAGAACTATTAGTTACACTCCTTGTTCCTATTCTTTGCGGGGTATTAGTTGGGTTATTAAATGCACTACTCGTTATCCGAATTAAACTACCAGATTTACTAGCTACATTAAGTATCATGTATATTGTTAATGGACTACACTTAACATTTTCAAAAGGATCTTCAATTTATGAAGGAATGTCCGGTGCAACAGGACATTTTATTCCATCCTTTTTATTTATCGGTCAAGGTTTCGTCTTAGGAATTCCAGTCCCTGTCATTATCATGCTTACTGTCGTTTTAATTGCACATCTATTTTTAGAAAAAACAACGTACGGTCGTTTCTTTTATATGACTGGTGGGAATCGAGAAGCTGCTAGATTAGCTGGTATTCCTACTGATCGTTACCGTGTATATGCTTACATGATTAGTGGTTTACTAGCTTCTATTGGCGGCATTATTCTATGCAGCCGCGTTGGAACAGGACAAGTTTCAGCTGGCGCCCCATTATTAATGGATGCAGTCGCAGCTGCCTATATCGGTTACGCAATGTTCGGTGCTAAGAAACCAAATATAGTCGGAACATTTCTCGGCTCAGTATTAATTGGAATTATATTAAATGGACTCACAATGATGAACGTCCCTTATTATGCACAAGATATTATTAAAGGCAGTATTTTAATTACAGCCCTAGCCTTTTCATTTATTAAAAAGAAGCGTAAATAAAAAGTAGAGCATCGAATTCGATGCTCTACTTTCCCTTTGCAACAATCACACGAAAGCCTCCACCATTACTAAACTATGAAAAAGATAACAGCATTTAAAAATTATTAATATTTCTCATTCACCTGTAATTCTTTACTATACTTCTGAATGAAAACTGAAGAAATAACCATTACCATCCCTACACTACACCCAATAAGCTGATCCAGTAGCATTTCATCATGAATGAACCAGCGCAGTAAAAATACCCCACCAAAAATAAGCATCATAATAAATCCAGTATGTCTAAGCCCTTTATATACATTTTCCATATGTATCACCTCTCCACATACCTTTTATCCATATTATACCATAAATTTTATTGAATATTGCCATCAAGTAGTCGTATCGTCCTCTGACAATATGCAGCTACCTTTTGATCATGTGTAACAACTAGCACTGTTTTTCCTTCTTTATTAATCTCTTGTAAAATACTCATAATTTTTTCCCCATTTTCTTGATCAAGAGCACCAGTCGGTTCATCAGCAAGTATAATTTTTGTATCTTGTGCTAAAGCCCTTGCTATTGCTGTTCTTTGCTGTTCTCCTCCTGATAACTCGTAAGGATATTTGTTAATATGCCTCTCAAGCCCTACCATTTTCAGCATTTCTTTTGATATTTGCATACGTTTCTTATGAGAAATTCTTCTATATATAAGTGGAAGCATTACATTTTCAATAATCGTATAATCATCGAGTAGCGAAAAGTTCTGAAACACAAATCCAACTTCCGTGTTTCTATACTTATGATAGTTTTGCTTTAATGTACTCGTATCCATTCCATCTAAAAAATACTTTCCAGCAGAGGGGCTATCGATTAAGCCAATAATGTTAAGGAGAGTAGACTTCCCCGAACCAGAGGGGCCCATAATGGCTATCATTTCGCCTTTTTCTATTGTAAGATTAATATCTTTTAAAGCACTAAAATTATTCTTTCCAAAGCCCTTAGCCACATTTGCGAGCTGAATCATCTATAACACCTCTTTCATATATGTATTTTTTATTTTTATTACATTGAAATAAATGATTGCATATATAACGAGGATCATTACAAGTGATAAAGCACCTATAACAACCAATGATTCTATAGAAACTTTTAACGTTCCAAAGAAAGATACTATACTATTTTCTAGCCCTTTCTGAATTTCAATTACTCCGCTATTCTCCCATTGAAAATACATTATTCCTATACATATCGCTAAAACGAATAGCAACATATACTCAATAATAAATGGAAGACATATTTGAAAAGTGCTTGCACCTAACGCTGATTTAATAGAAATATTTTTACGCTCCATATAAAGTGCTGCCATTGATGTCAATACAATAGATAGAAATGAAAAAAATAAGACTGTACCGCTTAATAATAAGGGGTATGACATATTATCAATACCTTGTTTTTCATTTTCTAACAATTTATTCGGATTTGTAACATAATACGAATAACCCTTACCTTCCGTTACCTTTAATACTTTCTTTTGAAATTCATTTATATTTATCTGCTCCTTTGTTTCTATAATTAACCCATTATATAAAAGTTCTACACTATAGAACTCTATTTCTTCTGTTCCAATTGGTAAAATCGCCATGTCATCTAATATTGTAATACGATTATCCGATATTTCACCACTTCGAGGATATGTAAATGGTGAATTTTTTTCTAAAAAGCCAATTACTTTTAGCTTCATTTTTCCAGATTGTATAACATCACCAATAGATACCTTTTCTATATAATTAGCCCCTAATATAACAGGTCTAATATCAAATACTGATTTATGAAATTCCGATTCCTCAAAATATCTTCCTTGTGAAATTCGTATATGAAAGTACTTATTAATATCTTTATCAACAATAAGAGTCTTTATCGTTCCATTTTCTTTTTTTAAACTAAGTGAATAGTTACGGAACAAATAATTTGTTTTATTTGTTATTGGTATCGTATTAGATAACCCTTGCATGAAATGTTGATAATCACTTTTTGCTTTTTCTTCGCTAAACAATGTTATATCTTGCGTCGCATAAAGTTCATAGAAATTTTTATGAGTCGATAAATTATTTGCTACCGTCATCATTTTTCGATATCCCGAAAGATTACTAACAAATTCTATTGCTGAAGAAAATGCAATAATTAAAGAAATTACTATAATCAAACTTGGTAACAACCGTTTTTTCACAGACCGTATAGAATCAAATATAAAAAACATGAAGACCTCCTACGTTCTTAAATGTTTTCCGGGATATATATTTATAATGTGCTTGATTGGAATTACAGTAACAAACATTGTAAGAAAAATTATAAAAACAATATTACATACCAATACATATGGTGTTAACGGTTTTAATAAGTATGTCTGAAAATACGTATGAATTGTTCCAGAAAACATTTCTAACACCAGAAAAACCAACAGCATCGCCAATAGAGAAATAAACAAAATTTGAATATATAGTTCGCAGTAAATAGATATATTAGAAGCACCTACTGCTTTTTTTAATGAAATCTCTCTTTCTTTTTTATAAATCCAAAATAAAACCGCAGAAATACCAGAAACAATTGCAACAAGAATAAATTTATAATAATACTTATTTGCTGGATCTATATGTGTCACATTTAGTTCCTGAAGATCTCGTTCATTCAGTATTTGAACATCTCCCGAAAGCAATTCTTTACTCCTATCCATAAACTTTTTTATTTCGTTATGAATAGATGATGTAGGATTAACAACTGTTAATTGTAATTGTTTACTCGCGATAATACCTTTTTTAGATATAGTAGGTAAGTTTTGAAGTGGAACGTATATACCTGCTACACCGACGTCACTGTCTTTTCTTGATATAGTTCCTATTTTTTTATATGTATCATCAAATTCATATAACTCCTCTACATTCGTTTGATCGCCAACAACCATATCGTTTACATTTTCACGATGAAAATATTGTCCTTCAGAAATATATGGCTTCCAATAATACTCATCTTTTAAGTTCACAGCTATAATCTTTGTTGCCCCTGAACTATTTAATGCTTTTAAATGCTCTACGTAAATATCACTTTTTACAAAAATATCTTGTATGAAAGGAATTATCTCTTCCAATTCAGTTGCATTCGCTATCGGAACAGTTAAAATTTGATTCTTCTCTGGAAAACCGATTTGAAAAGCAGATATAAAGTTTCGTTTAGATTCTGTTAAAAGTGCGGCTATTGATATAGAAAGAAAAGAAATAAAAAATGCCATAAGAAGAATGACGGAAAACAGTTTGTTGTTTTTTATATTTTTAAAAGCTAAATACATGTCTCTGCTCCTTTTAGATAAGAAGGAGATGATGAACATCCCCTTCTCCTTATCCAAATATTTATAAAGACAACTGTTTAATGCTTTTTACCACTGTAATCGTAAGTTACCGTTACTATCAAAAGTACCTTTGTGTGTATCTTCTTGATAGTCATTATTCTCATTTGCATAATGCTCCGAGTATAGTCCTTTTGCACCAAAGGCGTTGTATGCACCATTACTCACAGTTGCGTTTAATGCTCTTCCAGATTCATGGGACCCTAATTTGTCTGAAGCGCTTTCAATATATGAATTATTTCCATTTGATTTAATAAAAGAAATTGCTACTGAACAACGAGATGCATTTTGATTCGTAGTAGTTTGAGCTCTATAAGATAGTAGGTTACCGCTTTTGTGACCGCTTAGAGTTGGATAGAATGCACTTGTTGAGATTGATGTTGCTAATAATACTAAAGTCGTAATTGAAAAAACTTTTCCTTTCATTAACAATCACCTCATAAATTTAATATTTTAGTAGCGCTACCTCATCATAATATCCTTCAAATAAATTCTCCTCAATAAGACACCCCTATGTTTTACAAACTCTTTAAACACTTAAACATTCATACATTTTTAAAAAGTAACGGATAAGCAAGCAATACAAAAAAGACTGCAGAGAATTTCTTCTCCACAGCCTAATACTTATTTTTGCAAGAACGCTTTTAAATCTGCAAATTGTCTCTTTGCATCTTCATAACCTTGCTCATATAGATTTTGTAGTTTTGCTGTATCTTTTTCCATACGATCTACTTGAAGCGGTACTTCTGGACGAATAACAAATAAATTACCCGCTTGTTCTTCTTTTTCAATGTAGTGAAGTGTTTCATTATACACTTCATAGCGATTTAGCATCGTGTTAACAAGATTCGGATATTTTTTATAAGCTTTCGCAGCAATCCACCCAAATCTTGATTTTTTCTTTGCGTAACCGTGATTTCTTGTTAAAATTACGACTGATTTTTTAAATCCATCTTCCTGTGCTTTACGAACTGGAATTGGATCTGAAATCCCGCCATCTAATAATTGCTTACCACGATAATTTACTACTGGTGCAATGAAAGGTAATGAACTAGAAGCTTGTAATAAATTTAGTGCATCGTCATTCGTTCCCTCTTTTTCAAAATAAACAGACTGTCCTGTTTCACAATCCGTCGTTCCTACAAGGAAACGCTCTGGGCTATTAAAGTATGTTTCAAAATCAAACGGCACATGCTTTTCTGGAATTTCATGAAAAATAAAATCCATATCAAATAGCTGACGTTTTCTCCATAAGTTTTTATACGATAAATATTTCGGATGTGATGCATAATCAATATTGACCGTTTTATTTCTATTTCTTTGTCTGGAAAGATACGACGCTGCATGACAAGCACCAGCTGATACACCGATTACATATGGAAAATATAAATCTTGTTCCATAAAGTATTCTAATATCCCGCCCGTATATACACCACGCATACCGCCGCCTTCTAATACTAACCCTGTATTTTCAAGCATGTTACTCTCTCCTCTATATATATTGACTCTTTAATTATTCACTATGTTAAGTATCTGTTTCTATTATATATGAGTTCTTTCAGAAATTATATTTAAAAGACTTGAGAAAACGGAATTTTTTCTTCCAATTATATTTCCAAATGATCAGAGACATCCTTTATAAACCTTTGAATAAAATCTTGTTCTTCTTTCGTATATCTATCTAAGAATAACAGCCACTTTTCTTCAGCTTGTTTATGCAATTTATCATGAGCTTTATATATTTCATTTCCGCTTTCCGTTAAGCGAAAGAAAATTTCTTTTTGATTGTCTAACATTTGCATCTTCTCAACGAATTTCTTTTGGAACAACTTTGTACAAACTTTAGAGATTGCGCCCTTCGTCATTCCCATTTCTATCGTAATTGCCGTTACATTCATCAGACCATTTTTCCCGATACACTCGATTACATGTAACTCAGATAAAGACATACCACTTACACCTGTCTCACGAAGAAACTTCTCATTTTGTCCTTTCAAATGTTCTTCTCTTTTATGCAAAAGTGTACGAATGTCCGAAAGTATTTCCATTTGTTTCGTTACATAATCCAATCCGTTCGCCCCCTAAGTTTCCAAAGAAACAATTTAACTATATACCATTTTAAAATCATTTTTTCATATTTACAAGTGAGAAAAACATGTTAAAATAAATTTAGTTTCCAAGGAAACTAAAAAGGAGGAGGTTAACATAATGAAAAAATCCAAACTACATTTCATTTTATATGTTGTCTGTATTAGTGCCTTACTTGGTTCCTTCGCTCAAAATATTTACACACCTATCTTGCCCATGATTCAAGGTTCTTTTCATACTTCTCTTTATCTTGTAAATGTAACAGTTTCACTTTTCACATTCATTCTTGCAATTATGCAGCTCGTATATGGACCTTTAATTGATACAAAAGGGAGAAAATCTGTCCTTATCCCTAGTTTAGTCATTAGTACAATTGGTTCAATCGGATGTGCTTTTTCGGCAAACATTTATTTATTTCTCTTTTTTAGAGCTGTTCAAGCTATAGGAATAGCGGCTATACCTGTAGTTTCAGCAACGATTATCGGCGATTTATTTGAAGGAAAAGAACGCGGAGAAGCGATGAGCCTATACCAAATGTTACTTGCCCTCGCACCTGCGATTGGTCCTCTCATTGGTGGTTATCTCGGCAGTATAAATGGCCACTTATCCGTATTTCTATTTTTATCTATACTTGGCATTCTTTTATTAATGATAAACCTTTCACTACTTCCAGAAACAAAACCTACTGTAATTAAGCAACCGCAAGCAAAAAAGAATTACTGGTTTATCTTAAAAAATAAAACTGGATTTTCTATTACTCTTATTGGCTTCATTCAATTTTGTATTTACTTTTGCTTTCTCGTTTTTTTACCGAGTATTTTAACAAATTCATTTCATTTAACTGTAAATGAAATTGGTCTTATGTTTGTACCAATGTCTCTTTCTATCATGCTGGGAAGTTTTTGCTACAAGTTTTTGCAAAAACGCCTCACAACAAAGCAAACTTTATTTATTACGAGTTTCTTCAAAATTATATGTGTCGTTTTATTCTCTTTCACATATAGCATTAATATCCCATTCATCATTATCGTTACATCTTTGTACGGTTTTAGTATGGGACTTTCTATGCCAACTCACACTACTTTATTAACGGAAGAATTCGTACAAGAACGCGCAACAGCTATCGGTATGTACAACTTCATCCGCTATCTTGGTATGGGCACAGGCCCACTTATAGGTGGATTTCTTTTATTTAACCAAAATTACTTTTGGATTTTCTTCCTAGGCGCAATTATGTTTTTACTTGTAATCTTATATGCAATGAAAATGCTATGCTTCCCTGCCACACAAAAAGCAAAATAGAGACCTACAGATGGTCTCTATTTTAAACTCTTTGATCCGCAACAATATGAATATCAATATGTTTCGTCTGTCTCATAATTTCATTTACAATAGAACCTTTTCGAATTTCTTCCCACCGCGTTCTCGCTGATTGCCCAAGTAAAATTTGTGTTACTTGCAATCTTTTCGCGACTTCAATAATAACATCCGCAGGCTTTCTCCCTTTTGCTTCTTCTAATACAAAACTTGCATCAAATTGATTCGTGAGCGACTTCCACTCTTCAATTGTTTGTTTTTTACTAGCTGAAAGAGAGTCTATATTTTCTCTTTCAACATTTAATACATACAATTCAGCGTTTAAGCGATTAGCCATGCGCCAGCCCCGTCTTATTAATTTCTCTGCTGTTGAACTGTACTGTACACAAACGAGAATTTTTTCTTTCACTCCGATTGGTTCTATCACTGTTTGACTAATCTTTTCGTCCATATCGTCAGCGACTTCCCGAAGTGATAATTCTCTTAGTGCTCCTAAATTATTAAGCGTAAAGAAATTTTGTAAGCTTTGCTGAATTTTTTCTTCTTTATATATCTTTCCATCTATTAACCTCTTCCGAAGTACTTCCGGCGTTGCATCAACGAGCTGAATTTCATTTGCTTTTTGTAAAATAAAATCTGGAATTCGTTCTCTTACTTTTACATTTGTAATTTGAGCTACAATGTCATGAACGCTTTCTAAATGTTGAATATTAAACGCTGACAATACGGATATACCAGCCTCTAACAATTCTTGTACATCCATATAACGCTTCTTATTTTTAGAGCTGGGAATATTACTATGTGCAAGTTCATCCACTACAACGACTTGCGGCGCACGCTTTATAATTCCTTCCACATCAAGTTCATAAAACACTTTCCCTTTATACTCTATTTCTTTTAAAGGAACCTTTTCTAAATCAGCAATTGCGTCTTCTGTCTCTTTTCTCCCGTGCGTTTCAATTAAACCAATTACAATATCCATACCGTCCTTTTTCATCTCTCTAGCATCATAGAGCATTTTATAGCTTTTCCCTACTCCTGGAGCTGCTCCTACATATAGCTTTAACTTCCCACGGTTTTGCTGACGAATATATTTTAAATACTCTTCTGGTGTTCGCCTTTGAAAAGTTGGTTTATAATCATCCGCATACAAAACATTCACAACCCTTCTTTTGAAACAACGCTACCTCAATCCTTTAGATTGAGGTAGCGTTGTTACTATTTCAGTAGTTTCTGTAATTCTAAATTTAACTTTAAAACGTTCACACGGTTTTCTCCAAATAAGCCAAGTGCCGCACCTTCTGTTTGCTCCTTAATCAATTGATTTAGCGTTTCTTTCGGAATATTCGTTATTTTAGAGATACGCTCTACCTGCACGGAAGCTGCCTTCGGACTAATGTCAGGATCAAGCCCTGAACCTGAATTTGTCACTAAATCGATTGGTACTTCTGTAACTGGAACGCTCGGATTTTGTTTCTTCCACTCTTCAATACTTTTCTCTACTCGTTTCTCTAAATCTGGATTAGACGGTGCATAGTTATTTGAACCAGACGCTTCTGCTTTATATTCAATACTAGAAACACGCCCATGAAAATAACGTGGATCTGTGAAATTTTGACCGATTAATTTAGAACCAATCACTTCATTTTTATCATTATATATTAGACTTCCATCCGCATTATCCTTCATTACTGCTTGTGCAATACCAGTAACAATAAGCGGATATACAAGTCCGCACAACACTAAAAATGTAAAAGTAATACGGATGATTGGTGATAGTATACTTTGTTTCTTCGCCATCTCTTTCCCCTCTTCCTTATATAAACAAGCCGACAATCATATCAATTACTTTAATTCCAATGAACGGTACAATCACTCCGCCAAGCCCATAAATAAGTAGGTTTCGGCCAAGTAGTGCATTCGAACTCATCGGTTTATATGCGATACCTTTCATCGCCAATGGAATGAGTAATGGAATAATAACCGCATTAAATAGTAATGCTGATAAAATCGCTGACAGTGGTGATGTTAGTTTCATAATGTTCAATGCTTCCATTTGCGGAATCGCAAGTGTAAACATTGCTGGAATGATTGCAAAATATTTCGCTATATCATTTGCAATACTAAACGTCGTTAACGCACCACGTGTCATTAACAATTGCTTACCGATTCCTACAACCTCAATAATTTTTGTCGGGTTCGAATCTAAATCAATCATATTGGCTGCTTCTTTCGCAGCTGTTGTACCACTATTCATCGCTAATCCAACATCAGCCTGTGCTAATGCCGGCGCATCATTTGTACCATCACCTGTCATCGCTACGAGTTTCCCTTTATCTTGCTCTGCTTTAATAACTGCAATTTTATCTTCTGGTTTGCACTCAGCAACAAACTCATCTACTCCTGCTTCTTTTGCAATGGTTGCTGCTGTTAATGGGTTATCCCCTGTACACATAACCGTTTTAATCCCCATTTGACGCAACTGTTCAAAACGTTCACGCATACCAGGTTTTACTGTATCTTTTAAATAGATTAAACCGTAAATACGATTATTCACTGCAACTACAAGTGGTGTTCCGCCCTCTTTTGAAATGAAATCTGCTTTTTGATTTACATCTTTCGGAATTGTTCCACCTTGTGACTGAACCCATTCAATCACGCTACCGACAGCACCTTTTCTCACTTTCGTTCCGTCCTGTAAATCAACACCACTCATTCTCGTTTCTGCTTTAAATGGAACAAACTCACCTTGTTCCGCAAGTTCTCTATTATATGATATAGATTTCGCTTGCACATACTCGATAACAGATCGACCTTCTGGTGTTTCATCTAAAACTGAGCTAATCGCAGCCCACTTTCCAACTTGCTCAATCGTTTCATTTCCTACAGGTAATAATGTATGAGCCATTCTGTTCCCGAAAGTAATCGTACCCGTTTTATCTAAAATAATTGTATTAATATCGCCAGCAGCTTCTACTGCTTTACCCGACATTGCTAACACATTAAACTTTGTCACACGGTCCATCCCGGCAATACCAATCGCTGATAATAATCCACCAATTGTCGTTGGAATTAAACAAACTAACAATGCTACAAGTACAGCTGTATCAATTTGAAACCCTAAATAATTTGTGAAAATCGGCAGCGTCACAACAACGATTAAGAAAATAAGCGTTAAACTCGTTAATACTGTATTTAAAGCAATTTCATTCGGTGTTTTTTGACGAGCAGCCCCTTCTACTAAAGAGATCATTTTATCAATAAATGATTCACCAGGATTACTCGTAATGATAATCGTAATCTCATCACTTACAACCATCGTACCGCCTGTTACGGAACAAAAATCACCGCCAGCTTCTTTTATTACAGGAGCTGATTCCCCTGTAATCGCAGATTCATCAACAGATGCTAATCCTTTTATGACTTCCCCATCACTTGGAATCATTTCTCCTTGTTTTACAATAACAACATCACCTTTTCTCAGATCCGTTGCTGAAACTTGAACAATGTTCCCATTTTCTTTTACAACATTGGCAAACACATCTTTCTTCGACTGTTTTAAAGAATCGGCTTGCGCTTTCCCCCGTCCTTCCGCTAATGCTTCTGCAAAATTAGCAAATAAAACTGTAAATAAGAGAATGAAAGAAACTGTTATATTAAACCATCCTGGTACACTACTAGAATGACTTGGAAGAAACGATAAAATGAACGTAATGATAAATCCAATTTCTACAACAAACATAATCGGATTCTTTATCATGACTTTTGGATTCAATTTCGCAAAGGACTGTTTCATCGCATGTGTCACGATATCACGATCCATTGTTTTCGCTTGTCTAACTTCCTCTTCTACAACATGTATTTGCGACTCATTTACTCTTTTTTCTTTTACTACTACCGGTCTCATCATTTACCCTCCATTACTTCAATGTAAGAAATTCTGCAATTGGACCGAGTACCAACATTGGGAAGAATGTTAATGCACCGACAATTACAATTGTTCCGATGAAAATGCCGCCAAATAAACTATTATCCGTACGGAACGTTCCGACTGTTTCTGGTACAACCGTCTTTTCTTTCAATGAAGCTGCAACAGCTAGCATCGTAATTAAACTGAAATAGCGTCCTAAAAACATAACTAAACCAGTTGTAATATTCCAAAACGGTGTATTATCCGCTAATCCTTCAAATCCAGATCCGTTATTCGCAGCTGACGATGTGTATTCATATACTACTTGCGTCAAACCGTGGAAACCGGAATGAGAAATAGCATCCGTTCCTAAACTTGTTGAAAGAGCTAATGCTGAAAATCCTAAAATAAGCAGTGGATGAAATAGTATCGTTACCGCAATTAATTTCATTTCCTTCCCTTCAATTTTCTTACCTAAAAACTCCGGTGTCCGTCCAACCATCAATCCTGATATAAAAACTGCGATAATCGCATACATAATAATGTTCACAAAGCCTGCTCCAACGCCGCCGTATACTGTGTTTAACATCATATTTACGAGTGGTACTAACCCACCAATTGGTGTTAACGTATCATGCATCGTATTCACCGCTCCGGTTTCAGCAGCTGTCGTTACTGTTGCGTATAGTGAAGAAAATACTGTTCCGAACCTTACTTCTTTTCCTTCTGTACTTCCTTGTACATGTTCGATACCCATTCCATTTAAAGCTGGATTCCCGTTTAATTCAGATGTCGTAATTGTTATAAATCCTAGTAAAAACACCATGAATAGTGAAACGAAAAGGATGCGACCTTGTTTTTTATTTCCTACCATTCGTCCGTACGTAAATGGAAGTGCTGTTGGCAACAACATCATAAGCATCATTTGCAAAATATTACTCATTTGCCCTGGATTTTCGAAAGGATGCGTAGAGTTGGCTCCGAAAAATCCACCGCCGTTATTTCCAAGTTCCTTAATGGACACGAATGATGCAACTGGCCCGCGTAAAATACTTTGTTTCGCGCCATCAATCGTTTGCGCCGTAACTGCCCCGTCTAACGTTTGTGGTACACCAAGTGCGACAAAGACTAGTGCCGCCATAAATGCGATAGGAAGAAACACTCTCGTTAATGCTCTCGTAAAATCAACGAAAAAGTTACCGAGTTCTTTTCCAGCTAGCCCTCTTATAAATGCCATAACGAGCGCTAACGTCGTTGCCGGTGCTGCAAACATTAAGAATGTAATTCCGATTAATTGTGATAAATAAGATAAACCATTTTCACCGCTATAATGCTGTAAGTTCGTATCAGCCATAAAACTAATTGCTGTATTAAAAGCGAGCGTAGGCTCCATTCCTTCAATGTGTGCTGGATTTAATGGCAATACTCCTTGTAGTCTGAAAATGAAATATACGACAACAATCATAAATCCATTTAATAAAACTAATGATAATGCGTACTGTTTCCACGTTTGATTATATTCTTTTACACCCGTAATTTTAAAAATAAGTTTTTCAAAAGGCCCGAATACTTTATCTAGCTTTTTACTACCTTGAAAGGCTTTCTCTAAATAAATTCCCGTTGGCTTTGCCACAAGAATAAACAATAGCATTGTAATAACGACTGCAACCCAGATCATAATGAATGACTCCCCCTAATTAAAACTTTTCCGGATTTAATAATGCATACACTAAGTACACCGTAATTGCTGCAACAATAACTGATAAAACAATCATCATGATTGCTTCCCTTCTTTCACAACTTTATCTGACCAACTTGCAAGACTTGCCATCGATGCGACTAACACAACAAAAATTCCGATCATTACAACATCTAACATAGCTACCCTCTCACCTTTCTGTAAAAATTTACCATTAAAATATTAAAAAAGAACACTGAGCTCTACTCAGTGTTCAAAAAATGAACAACAAAAAGTAAACCTCCTCTCTAAACGCTTACGAGGTTAGCTGTCGGATTCGGGCCTAAAGAGTAGCCCTACTTTCAAAACTGAAAGATTCACCCCAAGTGACAATGCACAAAATTGGTTCCCCCGCTCCATTTCTGGAACTCAGCGATTTTAGGTTTTTTTGGAAATTTTATGAATGATTTATGAGAGTAAATATACTCCTCTATTTTTCACTTGTAAAGAGCTAAATTACTGAAAATAAGAAAATATCCATCTATTTAAACGCTTACATTGAGTGTTATTAATATTTTTTCATCTGTTTTCTCGTCTTTTCTTTCTTTTTCACATAAATGATCTTTTAAATACGAAATAAAAAGAGCGAATGACATGAAGTGCATAGCTTGTTGCACTTAGCATTCGCTCTATTTTTATTCACTATTTATTCTCCTCGTAAAAAAGCACGTAAATTTCTCCCGCGAATATAAACTTGTGACAATTCTGCATGTAGCTGCTCATATTCGATAACATCTGTTTTTAAATATAAAGCGTCTTTCGATGGCAATATGATATAGGGCCTTGGAAAAATAGGATCAAGTACCACCAATTCTTGAACTCGCTCTACCGATACCGCCCAACGATTCGCTATATCTCCTAGTAACAACACCTTCATCTTCTTCTCCCCCGCCCTATTCAAAAAATAAAAAAGAAATATTATCACAATTCGTAAACACGACAAATGTAGCTCCAATTGTTTCATAGAGCCTCGCTGGGTATCGTTTATTCCTTGTAACAACAGTAATAGGTGCTTGAAAAGAAAAGCGAATGTGTTCTGTAAAGAAGCTAATAATTGGAAGCTCATCCCCTAGTAAAATCACCTTCTTAATACACTCACAAACACTAGCAAAATCCTGCTCCTTACTACAGCTATACGTCCAATCAAACCCACAATTCCTCACTTCAGCCGCTATCTCTTCATTTGCGGTAAAAATAATTAACTCATGTTGAAACGCTACTAAATCTATTAAACTATTTACCTTGCTTTCTTCTCCAACACAAATAAGTGTTAGTTCCATGTACCTCATCCTCCTTAGCATAAAAGAACTCAAACATAGATTGATATTCCCCTATACTAATCAGATCGATGAAGTGATGTATCCATCATGGCACCGTCCTCTCTCAAGACGCTTACGAAGTTAGCTGTCGGATTCGGACTTTGAGAGTAGCCCTACTTTCAAAATTGAAAGATTCACCCCTAGTGACACTGCACAAATTGGTTCCTCCGCTCCATATAATTGGACTCAGCGTATTACAAAAAATATATTCTGGCTGATATATTACTCTTGTATCTAGAAAAAGTAAACAGAAAAAAAAGCCAGTTATACAACTGACTTTTGTCTACTTATACATGTGCTTTATTCAATTTATATGCAAAATGATTCGTCGGTCCATGACCACTTCCAATATGTAGCGGCTCTTCAATTGCTATACTAATAAATTGTTTTGCTTCTTGAACTGCCTCTTCAATTGAGTATCCTTTCGCAAGTCCAGCTGTAACCGCTGAAGCAAATGTACACCCGCTTCCATGCGTTTGCTTTGAAGGAATTCGTTCACTTCTAAATTCAATAAACTTTTCTCCATCAAAAAGTAAATCAATTACTTCATTACCTTGATATTCTGCATGTCCGCCCTTCATAAGTACATATTTCGCCCCTAATTCATGCAATACTTTTGCAGCCTCTTTACTATCTTCAACGTTATGAATTTCTAGCCCCGTTAACACTTCTGCCTCAGGAACATTCGGCGTTACAACTGTTGCTACTGGCAATAAATATTCTTTTAACGCTTGTACTGCTTCTTGCTGTAATAATGATGCACCGCCCTTAGCAATCATAACAGGATCTAGTACAATATTATTCCAGCCAAATTTATTAATATGTTCTGCTACAATTTGAATAATTTCGCTGCTAAATAACATTCCTAATTTCACAGCATCTGGTGTTAAATCCGTACCAATTGAATTCAACTGTTCCGTAATACCTTCTAACGAAACTGGATATACCCCTTGAACGCCAAGCGTGTTTTGAGCAGTAATTGCCGTAATAGCCGTCATCCCATACACACCAAGCTCTTGGAATGTTTTTAAATCTGCTTGAATGCCGGCACCGCCGCCACTATCAGATCCTGCAATTGTTAAAGCTTTATTTACTTTCATCCCACTCATCCTTTTCTATCCAAAATAACGATGATAAACTGTTTTTGCTTCACTTATATCTTTCGTTCCATGTACAAGTACACGACCATCTTTAAAAGCAACTAATCTCTTTTCTTCCACAGAAAATGATAATAAATATGGATTTACATTTAAATCATTCACACGATCATGCAGCAGCTCTTTGTATCGTTCAAAATCTATTTCCTCTTTATGAGGTGGTCTAATTTGAACTGTATTTCTCCCGCATAAAACTGCTGTTTTCGATGTATTTTCTTTGTTTAAATAAGGATATAATGCATTCTCTCCGCACGAAGGGCAATTATGTTTACGAAGCTTTTGCACATTCATACATGAATATTCATTCTTCCATACATCAAACGATACAAGTCCATCTCGAAGTGATTCGTAATCTTCCACTAACAGTTTAAGAGCTTCCGTTACTTGATGAGAAACGACGAGAGATACAGCAGGTGATATAATCCCCGCTGTATCACATGTCGCTCCGCCAAGCGGAATCGATTGTAATAAACAAGATAAACATGGCGTTTTACTAGGAAGGATTGTGTAAGAAAGACCGTAACTCCCTACACATGCTCCGTAAATCCATGGAATAGAATATTTTTGTGCCATATCATTCACAATGAAACGCGTTTCGAAATTATCAGTTGCATCAATCATTACATCAACGTTTGTAACGAGTTCTTCTAACTCCTCAGCTGTTACATCTTGAACGAGCGCTTCTACTCTTACTTCACTATTAATCTCTTCTAGACGCTTCTTCGCTGCTACAGCTTTCGGAAGATTATTTTCCACATCACTCTCTGCATACAATTGCTGCCTTTGTAAATTACTCCAATCGACATAATCCCGGTCAACAATCGTTACTGTGCCAACACCAGCTCTTACAAACATTTCTGCATTTGCACTACCTAGTGCGCCTGCACCGATAATGAGCACATGCTTTTCCCTTATCTTTTGCTGTCCTTCTTCTCCAATTGGAGAAAATAGTTCTTGGCGAGAATATCGATTATTCAACTACGCTCATTCCTTCTAAAGGACTACTTGCTGTTGCACAACGTTTACGTGCAATACGACCTGCTTCAAAGCCTAAACGGCCTGCCTCAATACTTAATTTCATTGCTTGTGCCATTTTAATAGGATCTTTTGCTCCTGATACAGCTGTATTTAATAACACACCATCTGCTCCTAATTCCATCGCAAATGCCGCATCAGCCGGGCTACCGATACCAGCATCAACGATAACTGGTAATGTCGCTTGTTCAATAATAAAGCTCAAATTCAATGGATTTACAATACCAAGTCCTGATCCAATTGGAGATGCTCCTGGCATAATCGCATGCACGCCAAGTTCTTGTAATTTACGTGCTAATACAACATCATCAGATGTGTACGGAAGTACGATAAATCCTTCTTCTAGTAACATTTCAGATGCCTTTAACGTCTCTACCGGATCAGGTAATAACGTTCTATCATCACCAATAACTTCTACCTTTATCATGTCGCAAAGCCCTGAAGCTTTTGCTAATTTTGCAATACGAACAGCTTCTTCAGCATTTTTTGCTCCGGCTGTATTCGGTAATAACGTATATTTTTTTACATCAAGTCTCTCTAATAAATTAGGCTGCTTTGCATCAAATATATCCATACGACGTACTGCGAACGTTAAAATTTCTGCCTCAGATACATCAATTGCCTTTTGCTGCACATCAAAATCAGGGAATTTTCCTGTTCCTAATAAAAGTCTAGAATGAAATGAAAATGGTCCAATGTTTAACATAATCAACCGCCTCCTACGAAAGTTACAATCTCAATTTGGTCTCCATCAAAAACAGATGTATCTGTATGATCATCTTTTTGTAAAATATCTTTATTACGCTCTACTACAACAATTCTGTTATCTAACTCTAAATGTGTAAGTAGCTCAGCTACTGTTTTCACACTCTCTGGCACTTCAATTTGATTACCATTAATTTTTAAATTCAAACTTTCATCCCCTTTCTAAACTGTTTTAGAAAGCAATGAATCTAGCAAGTGATTCTCCTGCTTTCCTTCTATTAAATCAGCCATATATTGACCAGAAACAGGACTTAATAAAATGCCGTTTCGATAATGGCCTGTGCAAGCATATAAACCTTTTATTTCTTCATGCTCTCCCATATAAGGAGCTTCATGATTCGACTGTGGTCTTAATCCTGCCCATGCGCTTTCCCATTCCGCTTCTTTTAATGCTGGCAATATTGTATACGCGCGCTCTAATATAGAAGTAATACTCTCTGGTTGCACAGTTTTATTGAATGTACGGGGCTTCATCGTTGCTCCAATTACGTAACGTCCGCCGCGCTTTGGTGCAATGTAAAATCTTTCTTGGAAAATAGGCGCCTTTAAAAGTGGTTTTCTACTTCTGACCGCTACTACTTCTCCTTTAACTGGATATGTACCCCATTCGCGGTGAAAATAACCTAGTAACTTTGTGCTCCATGAGCCACCCGCAATAACAACTTTTTCGCAAGTGATCATACCTTCGCTTGTCACAATTCCAGTCACTTTATTATTTTCAATACGGATATCAAATACTTCTGTTTGCTCATATATATCAGCACCCGAGAATGATGCGGAATGTGCGAATGCTTTCGTAAGCTCTGGTGCAATAACATGACCATCTTTCGGATAATATACAGCCCCTATAATTGACTCAGATAGATACGGCTCTTTCTCTCGCAAACGATCTCCCGCTAGGAAATAAGAATCTTCACCGGTTTTCTGCTGCCAATCCATAATGTGAAGAATTCTTTCCTTCTCATCTTCATTTTGAGCAATGCGATAAATGCCTTTCTCTTCATACCCAATATCGATGCCTGTTTTTTCGCGTAAAACTTCTGCAAGTTGTGGAAATATAGCACGGCTTTCTCTCGCAAGTTCAAATAGCGGGTCATATTCATCCCATTCTGCCTGCACCCCAAGTAAACCAGCGGCTGCTTTCGAGGCTTCAGATGCAATCTGTTGCTTCTCTACAATCGCTACTTTATGGCCTCTTTCTGCTAGAAAATGTGCAACTGAACTACCAATTACACCACCGCCAATTATCGCTACATCATACTTCTTACACATGTTTTTCCGCCCACTTTCTTATTGATTCCTTATAAGATTTCGCTTTGCTATACGGGTTACTACTACTTATAATCCCAGACATAACAGCAATACCACTGACGCCGTTAGTAAGAACATCTCCAGTGTTTTCCGGAGTGATTCCTCCAATTGCTGTAATCGGTATGGATAAACACCTTGCAATGTCTGAAATTTCTTCAACCCCTCTCGCTGGCACACCTTTTTTACAATCTGTCGGAAATACATGACCATAGACGAGTGAATCCGCGCCATTCTTAAATGCATCAATCGCCTCTTCTAAAGAATGCACAGAATAACCGACATGCAAATAAGAAAACTTTTCTTTCACTGACCTTACATCTGCGCTTCGATATCCTAGCTGCACGCGCGGAATATTTAATAAAATAGCAATATCAATTCGATCATTTATCACTATTTTCGATGCTGGAAAGCCCTTCTTCAAAAGACTTTCCACACCTTCATACAATTCCTTCGTACTTTTCTCACGCTCACGAATATGCAAATAATCAATTTCACTTTCAATTTGCATCGCTACATTCACTAACTCTTCGAATGACATGTGACCATTTGAGATTACATGAAGCTCATTTTTCATATTCATTCGCCTACTTTAAAATGTTTTCGAATAACTCATCGGCCGGAACGATTTCTTTCGTCATTCCTTTATCTTTCAACCATTTATTTTGTTTCTCCCATGACTCTTTTGAATCTGATAAAAATGGCTCATCTTTCGTTTCCATCTTCTCTAATAAAATTTTCATACTTTCCTTTTCAACTTCTGGCACAAGTGGGAAGTTTTCTTTTTCTTGATGATTTAATAAAATATTCAATGCTTCATCTGGGTTTTTCTTCATAAAATCATAGCCTTTTTTCGTACCACGCAAGAAAGCTTGCAAAGCTTCTTTATCTTTTTTCAATGTTTTATCACCTGTTACAAATACGAGCTCATGATAATTCGGTACACCATAATCTGCTGGATTAAAGTATGCTGGTTCATGACCTTCATGACGCATAACAGGTACTTCGTGGTTAATATATGCTCCTGTTACCGCATCCACTTTTTTCGTAATTAATGCTGGTACTAAATCAAAACCAACATCGACTACTTTCACTGTATCTGGATTACCACCAGCTTCTTTTACCATCGTTTTTAAATACATCTCACTTAAAGGTGTTCCAGAATACCCAACTGTTTTACCCTCTAAATCTTTTGGCGATTGAATGCCTGCAGACTTCAGCGATACAACATGATTTAATGGTGAACGTACGACAGCTCCAATTGATTTCACTGGAATTTGTTCATTTGCTTTTGCCATGACAACATCTGGCTGATAATATAAGCCAACTGTTACTTTTCCTGCAGCTGCTAACGTTAATGGGTCAGTCGGATTAGAAGGGAATTTAATATTTACCTTTACTCCTTCTTCTTTAAAGTAACCTTTTTCAATTGCCGCATAAATAAAGCTATGTACCGCATTTGGGTACCAATCAAGCATGACCGTTATTTCTTTCTCTTTTTTATTCTTATCTGATGCTGAATTACTCGAACATCCAGCAATCATTGCAACTAATAATGTAAGCACAAAGATGCGTTTTAAAAATTTCATGAATGCTTCCTCCAACTAATGAATTTCTTTTCTAATACCGAAATAAGTACGACGAAGAAAATAGCTAATAACGATAACAATACAATGGGTGCAAATACACCTGCCCCGTCTAATTGCGTCATCATTCTCTTACTGAAATATCCTAGCCCCGCTTGTGCACCGAGCCATTCACCAATTGCCGCCCCAATTACACTAAGCGGTACTGCAATTTTTAAAGCTGAGAAAAAATAAGGAAGTGCAGACGGCAATTTTAATTTAAGAAAAACATCTTTTTTCGTTGCCCCATACGTAACTAAAAGCTCTTCCCATTCTTTTTTCGTACTGCGCAGTCCATCATACGTATTAACTGCAATTGGGAAAAACGTAATTAAAACCGTAACAACAACCTTACTCCAGATCGTATATCCAAACCATAAAACGAAAAGCGGAGCAAGCGCTGTAATAGGAATCGTTTGTGAGGCAACTAATAATGGATAAAATGCTCTCTCCATCCAATTACTCGCATTCATTAACATCGCTAGCCCTACCCCAAGTACGATAGAAATAGCCACCCCTATTAAAACGACATATAATGTTGCTGGCAAATGAACCATAAATAATATGTCTTTTAGTTTCCATATCTTCATTACAATTGCAGACGGTGACGGTAAAATGTACATTTCATCTACAATTCTTGCGCCTACTTCCCAAAGAGCAAGTAAAATACTAGAAAGTGTAAGAGCAGGTAATAGCTCCTTCAACCGGTTCATCATACGAGTACCTGCCTTTGCAACATACTAAGAAGCTCATCTTTCAGCGCTAATACTTCCGGTTTATATAAATCTTTTCTTGTCCGATTATGATCAAGCGGTACAATCCTCTCGGTTAAAGTAGTTATCGGTTGCTGCTCTACCACTAAAATTCGATTAGAAAGAAACAATGCTTCTTCCACATCATGAGTGATAAATAAAATTGTTTTTTCCCACTCTTTCCATTGTTCAAACAACCATTCCTGCAAAGATGCCTTCGTTAAAGCATCCAACGCGCTAAACGGTTCATCTAAGAGCAATATCTCTCCGCCTGTTAATAAAGTTCGAATGAAAGATACGCGTTGCCTCATACCACCAGATAAATCTTTCGGATATTTTGTCTCATATCCTTGTAAACCAAATTTGTGTAACAGTTCCTTTGCCTTTATTTGTGCTTCTTTCTTCTGTACACCTTGGCACTCTAGCGGCAGGGCCGCATTCTCAATAATCGTTCTCCATGGCAGGAGCATATCTTTTTGGGGCATATACCCTACAGGATGGCTCTTTGTTTCTGTTAGTTCTATCTGTCCTGTACTCGCTTCTTCTAAACCTGTAATAAGGCGAAATAAAGTACTTTTCCCGCATCCACTCGGTCCGATAATGCTTACAAACTCTTTATCTTGTATAGAAGCATTTAATTCATTAATGATTGGCTTCTCATCATAATGAAAAGAAACATTATGAAACTGTAGTATGTTCTTGCTCCTCAAATCCCCACATCTCCTTACGGTAGGACATATCCCAGAATAAATATTCAAATCGACTGGAATATAGGAAAATCTCCTCTAATCGATCTAGCTCTTTTTCAGACTTTCCAACTGCCATTTCATTTAATAAATCGATTAACCAAACACAAAGGTTGCCATATTCTTCAGAGCTATAGCCTTGAATCCACTCACCAAAGAACTCATGATCTCTTGCTCCAGGAATATCATTTAAACGCTTTCCAATCTCCCAGTAGCTCCACATACATGGAAGAAGTGCTGCTATTAATTCCGCAAGTGTGCCATTTTGAGATACAGACATCATGTAATTTGTATAAGCTAAATTTTTAGCAGATGGCTTTGCAGACTCTATCTCCTCTATAGAAATTCCAAGTCTTTTTGCATACTGTTTATGAATTGTCATTTCTCCGTTTAATATCCCATCAATTTGTTCAGCAAATTTCCCCATAACTTGTGGATTTGTTGCCTTTACAACACCGATCGCATATAACTTTGCATAATCTAACAAGTATAAATAATCTTGAATAATATAATACTGAAACTTATCTTTTTCTAACGTACCATCCCCCATACCTACAACAAATGGATGATTATGACTCATCTCCCAAACTGGTTGTACAGTTTCTAATAATCTATCGCAAAATTTCATTTCTCTATCCCCTTTCAATTTATATATCTAAATAAAAAACCACTTCTAAATAAGAAGTGGTTACAGCAAATAAAATTATAATTTATTCGTTGCTCCACTTCCCTTCGCTAGTATTATCTAGATCAGGTCTGTAAGGGTTAAGGATTATTCCTCTCTCAGCACAACAAGCACCCCTAGTGGTTTCAATATGAAATTTTCAAATAAAAAAGCCCCGTTTCTATACGCAAAGAAACGGGGACTCATTATTAGTGTCCGAATTGCTTCCCTACGCTAGCATAATCTAGATCAGGTAATAAAAAGGATCAAAGACTTAAGGTCTTACTCTCAGCTGGCAACACCAGCTCTCCTAGCAAACTATAAAATTATCACTGTCAGTATAACACCGTAATAAGACATCATCAACTGTTTTAATTTTCTCAATTGTCAACAAAATAACAAAACCATATAACACTTATATTCTATCTTAGAAATTATTATCCTAATAAATTGGATAAAAAGGAATCATTATCCTCAAAAAATTTATTTTTATATTGATTTCATATTACATTTATGTGAATACACCCACTATATTATATCTTTATACTATAATAAAATTACAACTATACAACTAGAGGAGGTCTCTATTATATGAATATGAAAGCTACTGCTTTAACAGCAACTACTGTCGCAATTGCTTCTTTACTTCCTTCTATGGGAGAAACAAATGTACAAACAGCCAACGCTGAACAATTATCTAATGTGAAAACTGGATATGTCAAAGTCGATCAAGTAGCCTTACATACAAAAGATAACGCAAATAGCTCATCAATTGATACAATTCGCTTTAATACGAAAGTGAATATACTTGAAACAACTAATGGCTGGTATAAAGTATCTGTTAATAATAAAGTAGGTTACGTACAAAAAGATTCTATTCTACTAAAAAACAAACTTCAATCTAATAATCAATATATCGTCAATGCCAATGCATTAAACGTTCGTTCTGAACCTAATTTAGAATCTTCAATTTTAGATGTATTACCAAATGGGAAATTCATTACTATTCAAGAAGAACAAGGTGAATGGTATAAAATTTTACATAATGGCAAAACAGGTTACGTACAAAAGGCATTCGTATCTAATGGTTCACAGCCTTTAGTAAAAGGCATCACAGTTCAAAATAATACGAAATACACAGTTGCAACACCTAAACTTAATGTGCGTAGCAACGCTAGTACAAGTAGCGCACTACTTGGTTCATTACAAAATGGTACACAATTACAAGTAGTGGAAACTGTAGGAACTTGGTATAAAATTCGTTTTGGCACAGGATACGGATATGTGGCAAAGCATTATGTAGTGCAAAATCAAACGCAATCACAAGCTCAAACGACTCAACCTACTTCCATTCCAGCCGTTTTCAAATTCCCTACTCAAGGAAAAATTAGCTCAACATTTGATATGCGCTGGGAACAAATGCATTATGGTATAGATATCGCAGCTCAGGGTAATGTCTCTATCCAGGCTGCTGCGGCAGGTAAAGTCGTGAAATCATATTATTCAGCTAGCTATGGCAATGTTGTGTTCATCGCCCATCAAATAAACGGGAAATTATATACAACAGTCTATGCTCACATGAAAGATCGCACTGTACAAGCTGGTGATCAAGTACAAGCTGGACAATTAGTAGGTCATATGGGAAACACAGGTCATTCATACGGGCAACATCTTCATTTTGAATTACACAATGGAGAATGGAATTTTGAAAAAACAAATGCAGTAAACCCACTGCCATATTTAGTTAGGTAAATTGTATGCCACGCAATATCAATATACCTCTCTTAATTGAATACTTAGCCTTTTTAGGCCTAATCTGTTGCTTAGTAATTTATAATACAAATACTGTATTTTTATCTATTATCATTGCTTTTGTTGCTTTAGAAATTATGATGGAAGCTTTTCAAGTTCAACTAAAACAAAAAATTGCCCATATTTATAATGCCATTTTTCTATTAAGTGCTTTAATAACAAATATTATTAGTAATAGTTTTTATTTATCTACCGTATTTCCCGTATTTTTTATGGCTGTTTTATTATTCATAGCTAGATACATTCATGTCCCTAATAACAAAAAACACGAACAAGAAGCTTAGAAAGAGGAGACACTGTGTACCAATCTTTCAAAGATAATCCGATAAAATATATATTGAATTTATATAAAAAAACAAATACTTTTTTTGGTATACAAGGAAGCTATACGGCACAATTTCTCCTTTATGGAATGTTATTTCTCGTCTTAATTACATTCTCCTTGCTTTACTAATAAAAAAAGGATCTCACAATTGAGATCCTTTTTAATTTATATAGAAAGTGCTCTTTATCCACAAGCATATTTTTCATAAATAAAGCTAAGATTATATTTTTTCTCTAAGCTCATTCTTTGTTCATCATCACACCAATAGAACAGAATATCATGAATCGTTGCATAACGCTTATTTTTAAGAAACAGTTTAAAGAAAGATGGTAAACAGTCATGTAATTGTATAAATATATAATTGCGTAATATTTCTTCTTTATATTTAATGCCCTTACAAATATACAATAATTCTTCACAATAATATGCATGTTGTGGAACTTGGATCATTTCAAAAAATGGCACATATGATAATAATTTTCCAATAAAATGATCATATCGATCCATTATTCCTATCGTCATATGCTCCATCATATCTTTCATTACATATAAATAATCATCTACATGAGTAGTCTTGAGTGGGTCTAATCGATCTGAAATTTGAGAAAGTACAGCCCTTTGGCAAGCTAACACCGCTTGACTAGGTCCATAATATGATAGAAAGTCTGTACACTTACGATACTTTCGTAATAAATCATATGTATATAAGTCATAAACAAAAGTATTACAATACATCGCTAAACTCATCATATCACTATTTAATTGCTCTTTTGATAGTGACTTAGCTCTCTTACACATATAAAAAAATGTAAATTCTAATACTTCTTTATGGGATAATAAATGTTTACAGTCTGTTATACATTTCTCATTAAATTTAACTCTATCCCAAATTTCTACATCTCCATCAGTTAATTCACCAATACGATATTTAATTATTAAATAGTTTAAAGCAACCGCCTGCGTCAAAAGATCCCACGTTTCATATTCCAATGAAGTATGAACAAACTCAGCTAGCCCTTGAGTTACCATAAAAGTATTCGCTTCTTCATACCAACCAATTTCTTGGCATAAGCGAAGAATACGTACTAAAGTTGGAATTTCGTCTTTATGAAATTGCGGTAAATTCTTTGCTTTATTCATTCCATATACGATAAATGCCGCTAAATTTTCTTCTTTATAAAATTCTTTTTCTTTCCACACTAATATAGTTCGTTCTTTCCCTTCACCTTTTGGATGACAAGGTACAAGCAAAGAAAATAATTCAGCGAAATTATTTGGTTCTATATATGTATCTGTAACCAAATTCCAATTTGGATCGCGCTGTACAGCCTTCATATAATTCCCCTTCCCTTTTATCTACATAGGAAATATTAATCCATTATCACATCATTAACAATGAATATTGTTATATTCGAAATCAATCATAATACTTATATCTATCAGTATATCATTTTTTCTCTTATTTATAATTAGGAATGACAAATTTAAATAAACTGTCGAAATTACTAACTGTATACTTATTATATAATGGCTCAGATACATCATGCTAACATATTAGCTTAACCCTATATACTAGAATAATGTATCTGATTTTTATACGTAACGTATTACACTAATTAAAGTCTCACTTCATTCCGTATGCTCTGATATTTCACTTAAAGCAAATCCCGCTTGATCATCTGCCGATTCTTTTATAGCTAAATCTCCTAGTGCTAACATCCCAACGAGTTGACCACTCTCAACTACTGGCAATCGTCTAATTTGATACTGTGCCATTAACTCTGTAGCCTTTTCAATAGGATCATCTGGAGAAACTGAAACAATGTTTTTTGTCATTACATTTGTAATTTTATTAGATCCAGGATGTTTTTCAGCAATCCCTCGAACAACTAAATCTCGGTCCGTAACAAGACCAACAACTTGTTCATTTTCAACAACCGGGATCAATCCAATCGATTCTTCTTTCATCTTTACAGCAGCTTCATATACATTGTCTAACGGTGTACACTGTACAATATGAGTGCTCATCAAGTCTCTCACTCGTGTCATTTGTATCTCCTCCTTTTTATACATACCATAGCTTTTCCTAAATCCCTTTATTTATTTCAGGAAAATCAGTTGATAAAGGAGAATGAACGCACAATAAAAAAGAGTCAGCAATATGCTGACTCTTTTTTTATGACCCGTACGGGATTCGAACCCGTGTTACCGCCGTGAAAGGGCGGTGTCTTAACCACTTGACCAACGGGCCATGGCTCCGCAGGTAGGACTCGAACCTACGACCGATCGGTTAACAGCCGATAGCTCTACCACTGAGCTACTGCGGAATAATATATGGTGGGCCTAAATGGACTCGAACCATCGACCTCACGCTTATCAGGCGTGCGCTCTAACCAGCTGAGCTATAGGCCCATATACTTTACAGGGGCAGTAGGAATCGAACCCACACTGGAGGTTTTGGAGACCTCAGTTCTACCTTTAAACTATGCCCCTAAAGGATGCCGACTAGAGGACTTGAACCCCCAACCTACTGATTACAAGTCAGTTGCTCTACCAATTGAGCTAAGTCGGCATAAAAAAATGGTGGCTCGGGACGGAATCGAACCGCCGACACGAGGATTTTCAGTCCTCTGCTCTACCGACTGAGCTACCGAGCCAAACATAAATGGCGGTCCCGACCGGGGTCGAACCGGCGATCTCCTGCGTGACAGGCAGGCATGTTAACCACTACACCACGGGACCATTTGGTTGCGGGGACAGGATTTGAACCTGCGACCTTCGGGTTATGAGCCCGACGAGCTACCGTGCTGCTCCACCCCGCGATGATAAAATATTTACTTTATAAAAAATGGAGGAGGTAGAGGGATTCGAACCCCCGCGCGACTCTCGCCGCCTGTCGGTTTTCAAGACCGATCCCTTCAGCCGAACTTGGGTATACCTCCATGAAGGAAAAAATATTTTATTATTTATGTCTAAACCATTTTAAAAGAAAATGGAGGAGGTAGAGGGATTCGAACCCCCGCGCGATTCTCACCGCCTGTCGGTTTTCAAGACCGATCCCTTCAGCCGAACTTGGGTATACCTCCGAGACATATAATAAATAAAGTGGAGCCTAGCGGGATCGAACCGCTGACCTCCTGCGTGCAAGGCAGGCGCTCTCCCAGCTGAGCTAAGGCCCCATGTTTTTGGGAATATCGGGAAGACAGGATTTGAACCTGCGACCCCCTGGTCCCAAACCAGGTGCTCTACCAAGCTGAGCCACTTCCCGTTATTAAAAGCGCGCCCGAGAGGAGTCGAACCCCTAACCTCTTGATCCGTAGTCAAACGCTCTATCCAATTGAGCTACGGGCGCATATGGTGCCGAGGGCGGGGGTCGAACCCGCACGGTGGTCACCCACCGCAGGATTTTAAGTCCTGTGCGTCTGCCTGTTCCGCCACCCCGGCATGTCATATTGAAAATTGGAGCGGAAGACGGGATTCGAACCCGCGACCCCAACCTTGGCAAGGTTGTATTCTACCACTGAACTACTTCCGCAAGACATGTATGAGTTATTTTATTAAAAGTGCGGGTGAAGGGAGTCGAACCCCCACGCCAAAGGCGCTAGATCCTAAGTCTAGTGCGTCTGCCAATTCCGCCACACCCGCATATTTTGTTAAAATGGTGAGCCATGAAGGACTCGAACCTTCGACCCTCTGATTAAAAGTCAGATGCTCTACCAACTGAGCTAATGGCTCTTAATGGCTGGGCTAGCTGGATTCGAACCAGCGCATGACGGAGTCAAAGTCCGTTGCCTTACCGCTTGGCTATAGCCCATTAATTAAGAATGGTGGAGGGGGGCAGATTCGAACTGCCGAACCCGAAGGAGCGGATTTACAGTCCGCCGCGTTTAGCCACTTCGCTACCCCTCCGACATATATGGTGGAGGATGACGGGATCGAACCGCCGACCCCCTGCTTGTAAGGCAGGTGCTCTCCCAGCTGAGCTAATCCTCCATTTTGCCTGGCAACGTCCTACTCTCACAGGGACAAGGTCCCAACTACCATCGGCGCTAGAGAGCTTAACTTCCGTGTTCGGTATGGGAACGGGTGTGACCTCTCTGCCATCATTACCAGACTCTATTCATTTAAGACAAGAATCATTATAACTTATTTAACTTTAAAAGTCAACAAGTTTTTTATATTCTTTCAAAACTAGATAACATTGCTTCATATTATATGGTTAAGTCCTCGATCTATTAGTATTCGTCAGCTCCACATGTCACCATGCTTCCACCTCGAACCTATCAACCTGATCATCTTTCAGGGATCTTACTAGCTTACGCTATGGGAAATCTCATCTTGAGGGGGGCTTCATGCTTAGATGCTTTCAGCACTTATCCCTTCCGCACATAGCTACCCAGCTATGCCCTTGGCAGAACAACTGGTACACCAGCGGTGCGTCCATCCCGGTCCTCTCGTACTAAGGACAGCTCCTCTCAAATTTCCTACGCCCACGACGGATAGGGACCGAACTGTCTCACGACGTTCTGAACCCAGCTCGCGTACCGCTTTAATGGGCGAACAGCCCAACCCTTGGGACCGACTACAGCCCCAGGATGCGATGAGCCGACATCGAGGTGCCAAACCTCCCCGTCGATGTGGACTCTTGGGGGAGATAAGCCTGTTATCCCCGGGGTAGCTTTTATCCGTTGAGCGATGGCCCTTCCATGCGGAACCACCGGATCACTAAGCCCGACTTTCGTCCCTGCTCGACTTGTAGGTCTCGCAGTCAAGCTCCCTTATGCCTTTGCACTCTACGAATGATTTCCAACCATTCTGAGGGAACCTTTGGGCGCCTCCGTTACACTTTAGGAGGCGACCGCCCCAGTCAAACTGCCCACCTGACACTGTCTCCCGGGTCGATAAGACCCGTAGGTTAGAATTTCAATACAGTCAGGGCGGTATCCCACCAGCGCCTCCACCGAAGCTAGCGCTCCGGTTTCAAAGGCTCCCGCCTATCCTGTACAAACTGTACCAAAATTCAATATCAGGCTACAGTAAAGCTCCACGGGGTCTTTCCGTCCTGTCGCGGGTAACCTGCATCTTCACAGGTACTATAATTTCACCGAGTCTCTGGTTGAGACAGTGCCCAAATCGTTACACCTTTCGTGCGGGTCGGAACTTACCCGACAAGGAATTTCGCTACCTTAGGACCGTTATAGTTACGGCCGCCGTTTACTGGGGCTTCAGTTCAGAGCTTCGCTTACGCTAACCCCTCTCCTTAACCTTCCAGCACCGGGCAGGTGTCACCCCCTATACTTCGCCTTACGGCTTCGCAGAGAGCTGTGTTT
>NZ_CP101135.1:565000-775000 GCF_024296885.1 Bacillus paranthracis | reverse complement strand
TTACAAGATGTTTCTCAAATTGAACTTAAACAACACTACGATACAATCTCACATATAAACGGCGAAGAAGGCACTGGATTAATCATCATGAAAGAGCCAAGTAAAAATGCAGTTGCAACCGGAAAAGAAATCGATAAAAAAATTAAAGATATAAGTAAACAATATAAAGATCAGTTTTCTATTAAACTTTTAGCATCAACTCATGAACAAGTTGAAAATGCTGTTACTAGTATGGGAAAAGAAGTAATCCTTGGAGCAATTGCGGCAACTCTAATTATCTTAATCTTTTTACGCAATTTCCGAACGACACTCATCGCTGTTGTCAGTATTCCATTATCTATTTTATTAACACTCTTTTTACTACACCAATCTAACATCACACTTAACACTCTAACACTTGGTGGTTTAGCCGTTGCAGTTGGACGTCTCGTCGATGATAGCATCGTTGTCATTGAGAATATTTTCCGCCGGTTACAAAAGGAATCTTTCTCTAAAGATATTATTCTCGATGCAACGAAAGAGGTCGCCGTCGCAATTACTTCTTCCACCTTAACAACGGTCGCTGTTTTTTTACCTATCGGCCTCGTATCAGGAGTAATCGGAAAATTAATGTTACCTATGGTATTAGCGGTCGTATATTCTATACTATCGTCCTTAATCGTTGCACTAACAGTTGTGCCACTTATGGCTTTTTTACTACTCAAAAAAACAAAACACAAAAAGCCAAGTTCTTCACCACGATATACGGCTACATTAAAGTGGGCTCTTTCGCATAAATTCATTATTCTACTTACTTCTTTTTTATTATTCGCAGGATCGATTGCTGCCTATGTATTACTACCGAAAGCGAATATAAAATCTGAAGACGACACAATGTTATCTATTAATATGACTTTCCCAGCTGATTACGCTCCTGAAACACAAAAACAAAAAGCCTTTGATTTCGAAAAGAAGCTACTTTCTAATTCAGATGTAACGGATGTTATTTTACGAATGGGATCTAGCGCAGAAGATGCACAATGGGGGCAAACGACCAAAAATAATCTCGCAAGTATATTGGTAGTCTTTAAAAAAGGTTCTGATATTGATCAGTATATTAAAGAGTTAAAGAAAGAACATAAAACTTTTGAACCCGCTGAACTTGATTATATAAAAATGAGTTATTCAAGCTCTGGCGGCGGCAATAATTTGCAATTCAACGTAACAGCCACTAACGAAACGAATTTAAAAGAGGCTGCTACTATCGTCGAAACAAAACTAAAAGATATGGATGATCTTTCTAAAGTAAAAACGAATTTAGAAGACTCTAAGAAAGAATGGCAAATCCATGTTGATCAAACAAAGGCCGAACAACTAGGATTAACACCAGAATTAGCAGCTCAACAAGTAGCATTCCTTATGAAGAAATCACCTATTGGTGAAGTTTCAATCAATAACGAAAAAACTACTATTATGATAGAACATAAAAAAGAAAGCATTACTAAACAAGAAGACATTTTAAACACAAACATACTATCACCTATTAATGGACCAATTCCTTTAAAAGACATTGCAACTATTTCAGAAAAACAACTTCAAACAGAAGTCTTCCATAAAGATGGAAAAGAAACCATTCAAATTACCGCAGAAGCTTCAAATGAAGATTTAAGTAAGGTAAGCGCAGAAGTGAACAAAGCGATAGCCGACTTAGATTTACCTAACGGAGCCAAAGTAAATATCGCAGGCGCCACTGAATCTATGCAAGAGAACTTCACAGATTTATTCAAGATTATGGGGATTGCAATCGGGATTGTATATTTAATTATGGTTATTACCTTTGGGCAGGCGCGTGCTCCTTTTGCAATCTTGTTCTCCTTGCCATTAGCTGCTGTCGGCGGTATTTTAGGATTAATCATTTCAGGAACACCAGTTGATGTAAATTCCTTGATCGGCGCATTAATGTTAATCGGGATTGTCGTTACAAACGCTATCGTATTAATAGAAAGAGTACAACAAAACCGAGAACACGGTATGGAAACGAGAGAGGCCTTACTTGAAGCAGGTTCCACTAGATTACGCCCAATTATTATGACAGCTATTACAACAATCGTCGCTATGCTACCACTCCTATTTGGTCAATCACAAGCAGGAAGTATGGTATCGAAAAGTTTGGCAGTCGTTGTCATCGGCGGTTTAGCAGTCTCAACTGTCCTTACATTAGTAGTCGTTCCTGTAATGTATGAACTATTAGATAAAATCGGGAGAAAAAGACGCTCTCGTAGAAAAATAAATACTTCTACAGAAACACCTGATATTTAAACGAAAAAGCGTTATCTTCACGAATGAAGATAACGCTTTTTCTCTACCTACTCATATAATCCATCATTTTATCCCACTATTTGTGAGCAGTAAAACCCCACTGTTTAAAATTTCACTTTATCTATATAACGAATTACAAATTCAACAATCGCTATACCTTTTCCTTCTATATTAAAACGCAAAAAGAACCCCCTACTTATAAATAGAGAGTTCTTCTTTATAACTTATGCCGCTTTTACCTTCTTCGTCGTTTTACTTTTTCTTTTCGCTCCTGTAAAACGTTTGTGCAATATAGATGCTACTAAGCGTGAAATAACATTGAATAGCAATACCATAATAATTAATACAGCTGCAGACTTTGTCGCAATTAACTTCGCATCCGGAATAATTCCTTCAGAATTTAACTTCCAAATGTGAACCGCTAACGTTTCAGCTGGTCTAAATGGGTTTAAAGGATGAGCAGGACTTGAGAAGTCCGCTGCTGAATTTAAAATTGGAGATGTTAAACCCGCTGTATAAATTAATGCCGCCGCTTCACCAAATATACGACCTGCCGCTAAAATAACACCTGTAATAATTTGTGGTAGTGACGACGGAATAATAATACGAGTGATCGTTTGCCACTTTGTTGCACCTAATCCAAGACTCGCCTCTTTCACATTAGAAGGAACCTCTGAAATCGCATTTTCACAAACACGAGTTAAACCTGGCAAGTTTAAAATTGTTAAAGCAAGGGCACCACCCATTACTGTGTATCCCCATCCTGTCATTGTAACGAACACTAACAAACCGAATAAACCAACAACAATAGAAGGTAAAGATGCCATTGTCTCAATACATAAACGGACAAAGTTTAAAAAACGTCCTTGTTTTGCATACTCTGCTAAATATATTCCAGCGCCTAATCCGAGAGGAATAGATATAATAAGCGTTATAACAAGCATATAGAAAGAATTGAATAACTGCGGACCAATCCCACCACCAGCTCTTGTATTACTTGGTTCTCCAAACAAGAAATTAGGATCCCAAAAACCCCATCCCTTTTGTAAAATCTCAAACACTAAGAACACTAGTAAAGCTACAACTAAAGCCGCAACCGCATAAAAGATACCTGTCCAAACTTTATTTACCGTTCTTGCATTCATTATTATCGCTCACCTCTTTGCCCAATTGCTCGAATTACTAAAATAAACAGGAATGAAATAACAAGTAAAATCATTGCTAAAGTCCATAGCGCATTGTTCCAAGCAGTTCCGTTTAATGTATTTGTCATGTCCATTGTCAAAATACCAGTTAACGTTGCTGTCGGGCTATATATTCCTTCTGGTAATTTAACCGTATTCCCAATTACCATTTGAACCGCTAATGCTTCACCAAAAGCACGCGCTAAACCTAAAACAATACCTGTTAAAATCCCCTTTTTCGCAGCAGGAACAATCACTCGGCTAATCGCTTGCCATTTCGTTGATCCTAAACCATAAGAAGCTTCTAAATAATCAAATGGAACAGAGCGTATTGCATCAGAAGCGATACTAGCAATAGTAGGCAAAATCATTATACTTAATACAACAATACCTGCAATTAAACTAAAGCCCACTCCTCCAAACGAATCACGTAATAGCGGTACTAAGATTGTAACCCCTAATAATCCGTATACAACCGAAGGAATACCAACTAATAATTCTAAAACAGGCTTCAATACTTTATTTCCAAACTTCGGCGAAATTAAATTCATGAATATAGCAAGAGCTATAGCAATTGGCGCACTAATAATAACCGCACCTAACGAAACCACCGTTGAACCTACAATAAAAATTACAGCCCCGAAAGTTCCCTCATCAGCATTTGGACTCCATTTTGTCGATGTTAACATTTCAGTAAACGAGATACCACTTTGCGTAAATGATTGAATTCCTTTACCGCAAATAAATGCAATAATAGCTAATGTAACTAAAACAATAAAAATACCACAAAACGTAACAAGTGATCTTCCTATATATTCACTTTTCACGTAATTAATTTGTTTTTTCCCCTTCATCACAGGACAGACCCCACTTCATAAATTGAAATGAACAGGACTGGCCTTGCAGCCAGCCCCATAAATTTTATTACTTATTTAATTTAGACATTGGAATATAACCCATATCTTCTACTTGCTTTTCAAAATCTTTACCTTTTACATAGTCAATGTAAGCTTTTGTTGCTTCTTTTGCCTCACCTTTCGTTACCATGTACTCGTAAGACCAGAATGGATATTTACCAGACGCAATGTTTTCAACTTTTGGTTCAGCACCATCAATTTTCACTGTTTGTAGCGCACCTTTTTTCTCGCCAACCATGTAAGACATTGCTAAATAACTTACTGAACCTGGAGTAGAGTTAATCGCTTGTTCTACTGCACCGTTAGAATCTTGTGTAGTACCAGTTCCATCATTAATTTTCGCGTCTTTCATAATTGTTTTTTCAAATGTAGCACGTGTACCAGAAGAAGCTGGACGGTTAATTACGTTAATTTTTTCATCTTTCCCGCCTACCTCTTTCCAGTTTGTTACTTTTCCAGTGAAGATATCTTGTACTTGTTGTACTGTTAAATTATCAACTTTTACATCTTTATTTACGACAAGTGCGAATGCAATACCCGCTACCTTGTTATCTACTAATTCTTTCGCCTTATCAGCATCTTTTATTTTATCTGCAGATGGAACATCTGAGTTACCAATTTGGACCGCACCAGAAGCTACTTGGTTAATTCCAGTTCCACTACCGCCACCTTGCACTTGAATAGAAACGTTTGAATTTTTCTCCATAAATTTCTTTCCAGCTTCCTCTGCAAGAGGTTGAAGTGCTGTAGAGCCTGCAGCTGCTATCGTACCTGACAATTCTTGTTTTGCATTATCGCTTCCTTTAGCCTCTTTACCTGATGTCTCTTCTGCTTTTCCACATCCCACTAATGAACCCGCTACCACTAAAGCTGCTAAAGAAAATTTAATACCCTTTTTCATGACCATGTCTTGTACCCCCATTTGGATTATCACTTTTCACATTTATCTACTTCTTTCGAACACAAATTCATTGTAGGACAATAATATTATGTGAGTGTTAAGCAATTTTTAATTTTAAGTAAATGACGATAATACCCCTTAAAAACTAGAAATCCCAACATTTATAGTTGAAGAACCCAACAAAATCCACACTAATTAAGCTGTAATGTAAATTTACTCTTAACAATGTAAATTAAATGTAAATGTTTTTCGCTCTTTTTCCCTTTTAGTTAAAGTTACATTTACAATTCCGTTGTATTTTGTTACTTTTACGCGCCTAATTTATGTACATTACACAGAATTTCAGTAATATTTTTTAGTACAACTAAATAAATTGGAACAATTCTAAAAATAAATGAATATTTTTAAAGTACCAATTGACAGCATCATCCAATGTAGTCTACTATATTACTAACAAAAAGTTTACCTAAGGAAACTTTTTAAACTTAAACTAACAATATAGAGATGAGGTAACTTTTATGGTATCGGCTAATAAAAAACCACTTTCCGAATTTAAGACTGGAGAGTTTGTACAAATTGAGAAGATACAATTAGAAGGAACTATGAAACGACGTTTATTAGATTTAGGATTTATCCCCGGCGCAACAATTAAAGTATTACAACGCAGCCCACTTGGAGATCCGGTCGCTTATCAAGTAAGCAACACAACTATCGCACTACGCAAGGAAGAAAGTTCCCTTATTTTCGGGGTATTAATAGGAGATGATTTCAGATGAGCAAATATCGCATTGCTTTAGCTGGCAACCCAAATACCGGGAAAAGTACATTATTTAATACTTTAACAGGTTTAAAACAACATACTGGAAACTGGACGGGAAAAACTGTTTTAAAAGCTGAAGGAGAATATGAACATAACGGTAGTAAATATACATTAATAGATTTACCTGGGACTTACTCACTATATTCAAATTCTGCGGATGAAGAAGTAGCAAGGGATTATATTATATTTGAAAAACCAGAAGTAACTGTAGTTGTTGTAGATGCAACAGCAATGGAAAGAAATTTAAATTTAGCACTTCAAGTGATGGAAATGACGAGTAACGTAGTCATTTGTATTAACTTAATTGATGAAGCTGAGAAAAAAGGCATCGTTATCGATGAAAAAAAATTAGCAAAATCACTTGGTGTACCTGTAGTTAAGATTTCCGCTCGTAACCGAGTAGGCATCGGTCATTTACTAAATGTCATTGCTAAAGTAGCAAATAAAAAGCTAATTCCAGCACCAATTAAAGTTACTTATAGTGAAAAAATCGAAAATATGATTCGAGAATTAGAACCACAAATTTATAAAGTATTCGGTGATACGTATCCAGCACGTTGGATTGCATTACGTATATTAGATGGAGATAAAAATTTCTTAACTGCACTTGAAAAACATCATAACGAACCACTTGTAAGGGAGGTCGTAATCAATGGAATCTCACTCAGCCAGTAAAGCTCTTCCATTAGACTATATTATTCAACACGCTCAAACACTTTCAAAAGAAGATATACGAGATGATATTGTCGGAGATATTTATCGAACATCTGCAAGCATCTGTAAAGAATCTGTTCAATATACAAATACGGATAAATTATATCGTTCTGAAAAACTAGATAAAATTTTCACATCTCCAATATGGGGATTCCCAATTATGCTCGGTATTTTATCTATCATTTTTTATCTTACAATCGCTGGTGCTAACGTACCATCTGATATGATTGCTGAGTTTTTCGGATGGGCCGAAGGATATTTAACTTCTTGGTTCCAAGCAGCACACGCACCTGAATGGTTACATGGCATTTTAATACTTGGTTTATTCCGTGGTATCGGCGCTGTTATTAGCGTTATGTTACCACCTATGGCCATCTTTTTCCCTATGTTCGCACTATTAGAAAACTATGGATACTTACCACGCGTTGCGTTTAATATGGACCGCTTATTCAAACGCTCTGGTGCACACGGTAAACAATCTTTAACAATGGCAATGGGATTCGGTTGTAACGCTGCAGCTATTATGTCAACACGTATTATTGAATCACCACGTGAACGTATGCTTGCAATCTTAACAAATAACTTCGTACCTTGTAACGGTCGCTGGCCTATGTTAATTTTAATGGCCTCATTATTTATGGCTGCTGGTTATACAGGTAGTATGCAAACACTTGTTACTGCCGGCGTTGTAGTTGGAATGGTTGTAATTGGTATCGTTATGACATTAACTGTTTCTTGGGTACTATCAAAAACAGCTTTAAAAGGCGTTCCAACCCACTACACACTTGAGTTACCGCCGTACCGTAAGCCAAAGGTTTGGAATACAATTGTACGCGCAACACTCGATAAATCAGTTTATGTTTTAAAACGAGCTGTTGTTGTAGCTGCCCCTGCGGCTGCATTAACTTGGTTACTAGCTAATATTTTCATCGGTGACACAAGCTTACTTATGTATTTTGTAAATTTTCTAGATCCATTTGCTAAAATGTTAGGACTTGACGGCTTTATTCTAGCTGCGTTTATTCTTGGACTACCAGCGAATGAAATTGTTATCCCGATTTTATTAATGTCTTACTTATCAACCGGAGCTTTAACTGAAATAGATGATTTTAATCAAATTAAAAATTTATTCTTAGAAAATGGTTGGACTTGGTTAACAGCGTTAAACACAATGTTGTTCTCACTTCTTCATTTCCCATGCGGAACGACACTGGTTAACATATATAAAGAAACAAAAAGTGCAAAATGGACATTCTTATCGTTTGCAATCCCTACCGTTATCGCCATTGTTGTGACATTCCTCTCTACACAATTGGTACATTGGTTAGGGCTTGTATAAAGCAAAGCATACATAGAAGGTATCCCCCTTCACATATGCTTTGCACGAAAGAAACCTGAAATCATTCAGGTTTCTTTTTTTGTATATCAGTATTCCAAGGCTGTGCTCCATACGTTGTAATTTTTTTATGAATGTAGTATATAGCTCCTGGAAGAACTGCCATTAATATTGTGCAACTAATCCCCAATCCAGTAAACACCTTCCATCACCTTACTTTACTCTTTTTGGTAAAGCTGAACCCGTATGTTCAATTGTTGGATGAACATGAACAGTAACCTCAGCATCACTAAAGTAATTTTCACCTTGATCCCAATTCTTACTTATTTTTTTCCACTCTTTATAATTATGCCGCTTATACACTTCCCCTAATTCTAATACATCTACCTTATATTTTTTTTGAACAAGCTGAACGGATTTTCGGATGCGCGTCTCCATTTCCTTCGAAATATCCTTCTCTAAACGTTTTTCATTCAAGACCTTTTTATGATCACTAAAGTGTAACTCAGCTATTGTACCTTCCAAAAATAAGTGAATATTAAACTTTGGTTTTGTAACATTTGTTGTAGATACTTTAATTTTCCGACGCAACTTATGAATTTCATATGTAATAAGTTGATTCTTTTTGCGGATAGTAAAAAAACCTCCAATTTTTTTACCTACTATATAATTCATTCCTAATGTTTCTTCCCCATTCAAACTACCTACACACTTATTATCCTTCCCACGAAACAACGCTGCCCCGTTCATTTGTACACCTTGCTTTGTTAATTCAAGAATAGGTAATACGAAGCTTCGGCTCGCAATCATCTTTTCCTGAACCTCACCAATTCTTGCAGCCTCAATCATTTGGGCATTTTTCGGAGGATGTTCAGCTAACATATCAATATACTGTGCCGGTAAATTTTCAGGTTTTGCACTCTGTTTTAAAATAGATTCGGCATTCTTCTTCGAAACAAACAAACGAATATTTCTCCTCATTTCATGATCGCGAATATATACATCTAACGTATTTTGCAAAACATACGGATTCGCCAGTAATTCTTCCGAAAAAATAATCACTTGTATATGCGGAAAAAATAATGTTCGACTAATTTTTTTAGCAATAATTCGGATTTGCTCAAAGACACTATCTGCTTTCGCACTCACATTAATATAATTTTCACTATCTCCACCACCTTGTCCCCCTTGTTGCGCTAGCTTACTGGGAAGCACCATCTGATACGTCCCTTTCATAATCGGATTCGATTTCTTTTTTTTCACGATATCATAGGCTGCACCTACTACAAATCCTCTTTCTTCTATTTCTTCTAGCTCAGAACACCCACTGATAGATCCAACTAAAACCATAAGCATTATAATTTTAAGAAGGTGTTTCATTTCTACCATTCCTTCTTCTTATTTTATATACAATAAAAACTAACAAAGGTGCTAACACGACAAACCCCATATCTATCCAAGCTAAATAAGTCCCATAGCTTGACAAAGTATTCAAACTACTCGGTACCATGTTCACCATAAAAATAATAGGGGCACTTACAAAAATGAAAATATGTTTCTTCACTTTCGGAAACATCGCACAAAACAATAAAGATGCGACGTCATAATACATTGCTGTCGTGTTATAAATAGTAATAATCCAAGTTGTAAAAAAAATCGCATCAAACCTTTCTAAAAACCCTCCACCAATTTCAATTTCTTTCCCTAATTCAATTGTTGGATATGTTAATCCACGTGTTGTCATATATGTAAAAACACTAATACAAGTTACATAAATTAAAATGTATGATAACACGTTTACCATCACAGCTTTTGCAACTGCCATCGGTGCTTTTTTTGCCGTCTTATCGTTTAACAAAACAGCATAAAACAAAGCTACTTCAAACCCAATAAATGTAAAAATAGAATTTTTAACTCCAACAGCATATTGACTCACTTCCGTTTGAAAGGCTGGTAGTAAATTATTTATTTCCATTAAATTTATATTCAATAAAGAAAGAAGCACTATCGCAATTAAAACAATAGGTAAAAATAGAACATTTAACCTTAATAAAGCTGCTCTAGATCCTGCTATTCCATAAATAACAACTAATAAGAAGAAGAAAGACAGTAGTTGTATTGGTGTATCACTAAACAAATACGTTTGGGAAATAATTGAAATCATTCGCGATTCATATGCTGTCAACGCAGCAAACGTTAATACTAAAACGCTGCTAATCGTGTATGCAACAGGCTTTGTCAAATGCGCACTCGTATATTGAACAAAGTTTTGTTTCGGGAATAAAATAGCTACCCTCGTTACAAACCAACCTAAAACTGCACACACCAATCCACCCAAAAGCAAAATAATCCAACCGTCCGAAAATAAAGTTTGGTTAGCGATATCTCTTGGCATAGACAATGCTCCTATACCAATAATGGTCGAAGATACCGCAAACCCAATTTCCCGAGATCCAATCTCTTCATCGCCATACTCAAATGGTTTCAATTATTCTCGCTCCTTTGGACGTATTGTAGAATCCTTCGTTTGTAAATATTCCGGTCTCTCTTTCAACATTGATTTCGGCAAACGAATAAGCTCTTCTTTCCAATCTTTATAGAATGCGGGAGCAATTGGAGTTGTATACGGCACACCAACACTTGTTAAATTTGTAATATGAACAGCAAGCGCAATAAGAGCTAGAATGATTCCATACAACCCAAAAGCCGTTGCTGCTAATACAAAGACGAAAAGTAAAATCCGAAACGTAATTGTGATGCTATACACCGGAAGTGAAAATGTAGCAATAGCTGTAACCGCAATAATGATAACTAAAAATGGATTTACAATTCCTGCATTCACCGCTGCCTCTCCAATTACAAGACCACCTACAATCCCAATTGTTTGTCCCATCGGTTTCGGCAACCTAATTCCTGCTTCTCGTATTAACTCCATCGTTAATGCCATCATTAACGTTTCAATATAGGCAGGAAAAGGAACACCTTCTCTTGCTCCAGCAATCGAATAAGCCAATTTAGAAGGAATAAGTCCTTGGTGATACGAAACGAGCGCTACATACATCGCTGGCATTAAAATTGCAACTATACCAGAACCCATCCGCAAAATTCTTAATAAAGTCCCTATTACCCAACGCTCATAATGATCTTCCACAGATTGAAAAATATCAACAAACACTAGCGGAGCTATAAGGGCAAAGGGAGATCCATCCACCAAAATAGCTGCCTTTCCTTTCGTTAATGAGGCCACAATATTATCAGGCCTTTCCGTATTCAAAAACTGCGGAAACGGCGACAAATTATTATCTTGAATTAATTGCTCAATTGTACCCGTCTCAAAAACGACATCTGTCACTATGGATTGAAGACGCCGATCTAGCTCTTTTACAATGTAAGGATTAATAATGTCTTCTATATATACTAAAGTCACTTCTTTTTGGGATCTCTTTCCCATAATATAAGATTGAAATCTCAGCTTTGGGTCACGTAAACTACGGCGAATTAATACTTTATTCACGTTAATATCTTCATTTAATCCAATTCTCGGTCCACGTATTAAATCTTCTGTTACTGGCGGTTCTAAACTTCTTTTTTCCCAAGCCCTACTATTAATTACGATAGCGGTTTGAATATTATCAATTAATATAACTGTATCTCCCGCTAAAATCGCATTTATAATATCCGGCAACGTTGTCTTCTTACCAACTTCTGCAATAGAAATAAAGCGATCCAATAATGTTTGAACAACAGCTTCGTCTTTTTGTATTTCTTCATATTGAAGTGTACGAACTACATATTTATAAACATTATCCTTATCTGTTAACCCACATAAAAAGACAACAGCACAGCGTGTAAAACTACCGGCAAGGGCAACTTCCCTAATTGTCAAATCATTAGGCGAACCTAACTCATCTCTAATTTCTTTCATAACTTCAAATAAGTTACCTTTTAGCTCTAACAAATCCCCCACCTAACTTCCTTTTCAACAAGTTTTTAGTTAGATTCCGCTAATAGAAGAAAATATATACAAAAAAAGAGCTATCTCTTTTCAAAGATAGCTCTAGCATACGAATTACTTTTCTACTATTATATTGTCTTTCTTTATAGATACATTTTTAGTGAATCCGCTAACGATAAACATCACAATCATATTCATTAACAGCGCGACTATACCTACATTTAAATCTTTTATATATTGAGGGAAACCCGGAAACATCGTAGCTATAGTTGAACCAGATAAAGTAATATACGCAACCACTAATAACCCAATCCCCATCCCGGCAATTGCCCCTTGCTTCGTAATAGTCTGACGTGGAAACAAACTACATACAAGTGCCGGGAAAAGTTGTGTCACTATACTATATCCCATTAAAAGAAGTGCTCCTATCGTTTCTCCACCTTTAAAAGTAAACAAAACAGCTACAAGCGTTACTACAGGAACAAATAATTTCGCTACTTTTGCCACTTGTCGATCCGAGGCAGATGGGACCATTGTTCGGTAAATATTTTTCGCTAATAATGTAGAAGCGGCCATGACAAGCATAGAACCTGGAACTAATGCCGTTAAAACTCCAGCACTACCAATAATCCCAATAAACCAAGGATCAAAAGTTTGAAGAGCCAGACGGAATAACGAAAGGTCTACATCCCCTCCCTTTAATCCAGGAACTTGCAAAATAGCTGCGAATCCTGCAAAGAACACGAAAAGTAAAACTAAAGAGTACAGTGGCATAATGGCCGCATTTTTACGAAATACTTTTTCATTTTTTGCAGAGAAAGCAGAGGCAAATGTATGGGGCCACATATAGAAACCGAGAGCTGTTAATACAATAGTAGAAACAAACCAAGAAATGCTCATTCCTTCATCAGGTAAAGATAAAAATCCTGGTTTTGCTGCTTCTACAGCTTCAAACATCGGCTGAAATCCTCCGTAATAATGGTACGGTAAATATATACCTAAAAACATAACGATAAACAGGATCATAATATCCTTCAAAGCGGCCGTCCAAGCAGAGCCGTGTATACCTGAAACCATTACATATATCGTTATAACAATTGCGCCAATCCACACTGCGATAACTGGTGATACCCTTCCGTAAGACGCTTCCGAAACGATAATTCCTAATCCTTTTAACTGTAAAACAAGGTATGGGATAATCGAAATAACCCCAATGATAGAAACGATAAGGCCAAGTGCTTGACTCTTATATTTCTTCACAAAAAAATCTGGCTGTGAAACTAGATTATGCTCTTTTGCATACTTCCAAACTGGTGGTAATAAAAAATAAGATAAAATATAAGCTAACGCACCATAACCTAAAATATAAAAAGTAGGTGCTCCCTTACTATACGCCCATCCACTTCCACCTAAAAATGTGAATGTCGTATAAATTTCACCTGCCATAAGAAGAAAAACAAAAATAGTACCAAAGCCTCTTCCTCCAACTGACCATTGCTCTAAATTCATATCTTTTCCATGTTGCGCCCGAATTCCTAAAAATAGTGCGAGAAACAAAAATAAAATAATGATAAGTAATGCGGTCATTTTACATCCCCCTTATTAGCAGGATCAAATACGTATACAATCCCCATACAAAGAGATGTAATAAGCACTGATAATAATATCCAAAATAATAAAAATGGCATCCCTAATATGTAAGGAGTAACTGAATTAGCAAATACGGGGCCAACAACTAAACAAAAAACTGGAATAAGCGCTAATACGTGTATTTTCTTCATCTCATTCTCCTTTACTTATGAAATTCATAATCGATGATACAAAGACTTGCACGCCAATTGGTAATGCATCTTCATCAATCGTAAAACGAGGGTGATGGTGAGGATATATAATTCCTTTCTCTTTGTTTCCTGCTCCGATAAAAAAGAATGTCCCTGGTGCTTTTTGTAAAAACGCTGAAAAATCTTCTCCAGCCATCGTCGGCTGTAAACGAGTAACTCGTTCCCTTCCATAAAGCTGTAATGCTGTTTGCTCAATAATCTCTGTCACTTCATAATCATTTACTACTGGACGATATCCATATTCATAAGAAAACGTATATTTCGCTCCATAAGCTTCCGTCACATGCTTTACAATCTGTTCAATCCTTTTCTCTGTTTCTTCTCGTAACTCATGTCTTAAACTCCGCACTGTCCCTTCAATCTCCGCTTGTTCTGGAATCACATTATGGGTTGTCCCAGCGTGAAATTGCGTAACAGATACTACAAGAGAATCTAACGGATTCGTGAGGCGAGATACAATTTGCTGAAGTTGGGAAATCACTTGTGTACCGATTGCAATACTATCAACAGTTTCATGAGGGATTCCAGCATGTCCACCTTTTCCTTCTATTATAATTTTAAAAACATCTGGAGCAGCCATTGCGGGACCATAAATTACACCTACTTTTCCAACCTCTAACGATGCCCAAAGGTGAGCACCAATAATATAATCGACCCCTTCCATTACACCCGCTGCAACCATTTCCTCTGCACCACCAGGAAAGTTTTCTTCAGCATGTTGGAATAGAAAACGAATCTCCCCTTTAATTTTCTCTCTTGCTTCTACTAACTTATGTACAACTCCAAGTAATATCGCTATATGTCCATCATGGCCACATGCATGCATTACACCCGGATATGTAGAAATAAAATCAAACTCATTTTCTTCATGAATAGGAAGAGCATCCATGTCAGCTCGAACCGCAACTATTTTACCAGGCTGCTTTCCAATCAACCTTGCCATTACACTATATTTCGTAGGTCTTGATACTTCTAAACATGGAATTTCCCGAAGTATATCGAACACAAACTGCGATGTTTTCTCTTCTTGAAAAGATAACTCTGGATACTTATGAAAATGTCTTCTCCACTCAACCAACTGATCCTTTGACAAAACAAGTTCTTTTGCAACATCCATTTCTCTTCTCCCCTTCTTCACCAAGTTAAATGTTATTATAACGTGAATCGTTAACTTTTAAAAGAATCTTCTGAATTTTCCGTTATAATTAATTAAAAATAAAAAGCCATCAAAAAAGATGGCTTTCTCATTATTATAAAATAGTAATTGCTTGTTTCCCCATTTGCTCCCACGCTTGCTCAAACTCTGCTCGCGGAACAGCGAAACGCGGATTATTTTTTAGAGGATCATTTACATATACAAAGTTTTGATCGTATCCAACTACTACTACACTATGCTCAAAATATGTAATTTTCACTTCACCAGAGCTTGTATTCCATGTTTCAAAACTACTTTCAGCTAGCGGCTTAAATGTTGTATTAATAATAACCCATACTGGAGAACCAGAACTAATTACCTTATATAGATCATTCACGTCTCTATCTGTTAAATTAATTACTTTTTCAGAAACATATTTTTCTGCTAAATTAAAGATTGGTTTATTGTATACACCATATCCTGGTTCAGCTTTCGTATAAATATTACCAACAAATCCCTCATACGGATTTCCACGCAAACCATTTTGTTCAAATGGAACTCGTTGAATTTCACTAGCAAGCTGCATCTTATCTACTTGTACACCTTTATATTGTAGCAACATAGCTAAGCTTGTCACTTCACATCCACGAGGTAATTCTGGTAACTGCTTTATAAACGGAACATTTTCAATCATAGCCGCTTCTTTCATTTCAGATAGAAAATCTAAGCGTAGCACTTGTGCCTTTTGTATAATCTTATCTTTCCCTATAAAAAACGCTGCAGCAAATATAATTCCAAAAACAAAAAGATATTTTAACTTTTTCATTTTAAACAAAACTCCATTAATTATTATTTTACAGACATACCTCTTACCATTGTACCTTTCTTCTTGCTAGTTTGCTAGAAAGATTCTGTGGATTATTGTTCATAACTACATCGTTATAAAATTCTAATTATTTTTAATAAAAAGAAAAAACAATATACTTTTTAGCAACATTTTGCTAAAATCAAAATTATTAACATGGTGAAGATATCACCTTGTTAATAAAAACATTCTTAGAGTATTTAGTCATAGTTCGTTTTTTACATACTCCATTCATTTCATAGCAAATAAACTGAGTATGTGTCACATCCCCCACTAATGATTAAAAACTCAGAATGAAAACCAGTTAACACATATAAGAAAATAACGGGGTGAGGGGCATATGAATCAACAAGTAGAACAAACAGATTTAAAACGTACAATGAAAAGTAGACACCTATTTATGATCGCACTTGGTGGTGTTATCGGAACTGGCCTATTTATGGGATCTGGTCAAATCGTCCATAACGCCGGCCCTGGTGGTGCTATTCTTGCATTTTTAGTCGGTGGATTTGTTATGTATTTAACGATGTTATGTCTTGGTGAATTATCCGTAGCTATGCCAGAAGCAGGTTCATTCCAAAGCTATGCAAGCAAATTTATTTCACCTGGTTTTGGTTTTGTTGTCGGTTGGATGTATTGGTTAAATTGGGCTGTTACAGTTGGAGTAGAGTTAACAACTGTAAGTATTTTAATGAAACGATGGTTTCCAGACGTTTCTTCGTGGATTTGGTGTGTTACATTTGCGGCAGCACTCTTTCTTGTAAACGCTTTATCAGCAAAAGCATATGCAGAAGCAGAATTTTGGTTCGCAAGTGTAAAAGTCGCAACTATTGTTGTTTTCATCGTACTCGGTGGTGCAGTTATGTTCGGTCTACTAGACTTTAACGGAAAACCAGCTCCAATGCTTCACAATTTCACTGAAAATGGCGGCCTATTTCCAAATGGTGCATTAGCTGTTCTTCTTACGATGATTACAGTAAATTACTCCTTCCAAGGAACAGAATTAATCGGAATTGCTTCAGGAGAAAGTGAAAATCCTGAAAAAACAATTCCTAAAGCAATCAAAAATACCATTTGGCGCACACTATTCTTCTTCGTCCTAGCAATATCAGTTGTTGTAGGTTTACTCCCGTGGCAAGAGGCTAATCTAGTCGAAAGTCCATTTGTACTTGTATTTGATGTAGCTGGTGTTCCATATGCAGCAGACATTATGAACTTTGTTATTATTACAGCTGTATTATCCGTAGCCAATTCTGGTCTATACGCAAATTCGCGTATGCTTTGGGCGATGGCAAAACAAGGAATGGCAAGTCCAGCATTTACGAAATTAACTAAAAAAGGTGTACCACTAAACGCATTGATTTTCAGTCTAATCTTTGCAAGTCTATCCCTATTAACAAGTATATTTGCAGCAGATACTGTCTTTTTAGTTTTAACATCTATCGCAGCAATGGCTGCTGTTGTCGTTTGGATGTCAATTGCGGCTTCACAGTTTTTCTTCCGTAGAAACTTCGTGAAAAACGGTGGTGACATAAATGATTTAAAATATCGCACACCACTTTATCCGCTCGTTCCAATCGTAGCGTTCTCACTCAATTTCATTACATTTGTTAGTTTAGCTTTCATTCCAGATCAGAGAATCGCTCTTTATTGCGGCATTCCATTTATGGTCATTTGTTACATTTTATATCAAGTGAAATATAAAAAAATTGTCACATTTGAACAACAACAGACTATTTCACAAGAAATAAACTAAATATACGAAATATTCAGCTATCTTTCTTATGATAAGATAGCTTTTTTCTATTTCTTGGGTATCCTGGTATAACTTTATTTATCTTAAAATTTTCACAATCGCATTTTTCTCTGGAAAATAGTTTACAATGTAATCAAGTTACAAATGATATTCACCTTAAAAAGTGTGCATTTGTGTCTATTTTTTAACAATATCTCAAAAACTATTGCCTTCTATAAATTAATAGGTTTATATTGTTTTATTGGCATAGTTTCAATCCAAGGAGAAAGGAGATTTTCAATCGTGCAACTAAAGAAAGCGTTTTGGAAGTTGGCTTCGCTTCTTCCGTTATCATTACTTCTGTTCCTCGGTGGCTGTGATAAAAAACTCGCAGTATTAAATCCGCAAGGACCTGTTGCAAAAGCACAGTATGATTTAATTGTTTGGTCATTCTTGCTTATGTCATTAATTATCGCAATTGTATTCATCTTGTTTACAGTCATCTTGATTCGTTATCGTGAAAAACCAGAGAATATGGACTATGAGCCACCTGAACAACACGGTAACACATTATTAGAAATCATTTGGACGCTTGTTCCTGTTATTATCGTTATCGCATTATCGATTCCAACAGTAAAAGCAACTTATGCTTCGGAAGAGGTTCCGAAAGAGTCCAAACATATTAAACCAGTGGAGATTTATGTTACATCTGCAAACTGGAAATGGTTATTCAGTTACCCAGAGGAAAAAATTGAAACCGTTAACTATTTAAACATCCCAGCTGGTGTACCAATTCAATTCAAACTGACTTCTGTCGGCCCAATGAATGCTTTCTGGGTACCAGAACTTGGTGGTATGAAGTACACAATGGATGGCATGATTATGGACCTTTATTTACAAGCTGATAAGCCAGGTTCTTACCTAGGTCGTAGCGCGAACTTCTCTGGTGAAGGATTTACTCACATGGAGTTCGAAGTTGAAGCAAAAACTAAAGAGAAATATGACAAGTGGGTTAAAGAAGTACAACAAACTGCTCCTAAACTAACAGAAGATAAGTACAACGAAATTGTTAAACCTGGTGTAGTTGGTCGTATGACATTCTCTAGCCATCACTTAAGTTATGTAGATCCAAAATCACTTGAATATTGTGATTACAACTACTACAAAAACAAAAAATAATAGCTATAATTCCAACAGATTGGAGTGAACACAGTGAAGCTTGATGAATTCTTTGTCACAGGTGACCCGATTATTTACGGTGCAGACGCTTCTATCGTTCTTGTGACATTAGCAATCATTTTCGTACTAACTAAGTATAAAAAATGGAAATGGCTTTGGGACGAATGGTTAACAACTGTTGACCATAAAAAGATTGGGGCCATGTATATTATCTCTGCGGTTATTATGTTATTCCGTGGTGGTATGGACGGTTTAATGATCCGTGCACAGTTAACATTCCCTGAAACAACTTATTTAAACGCTGAACACTATAACGGAATCTTCACAACACATGGTACAGTTATGATTCTTTTCATGGCGATGCCATTCGTTATGGGATTAATGAACCTTGTAGTACCATTACAAATTGGTGCTCGTGACGTTGCATATCCGTTCTTAAATGCTTTAAGTTTCTGGTTATTCTTTGTCGGAGCAATGTTATTCAACATCGCTTTCGTAATCGGTGGTTCTCCAGACGCTGGGTGGACTTCTTACTTCCCAATGGCAGGTACAGAGTTTACTTCTGGTGTAGGAAATAACTACTACGCAATTGCATTACAGATTTCAGGTCTCGGTACGTTAATGACAGGTATTAACTTCCTTGTTACTATCTTAAAAATGCGTACACCTGGTATGACTTTAATGAGAATGCCAATGTTTACTTGGTCAATCTTAATTACAACGATTATCATTATTTTCGCTTTCCCAGTATTAACAGTTGCTCTAGCATTAATGACATTTGACCGTCTATTCGATGCTCACTTCTTTACGATGGCGAGCGGCGGTATGCCAATGTTATGGGCCAACCTATTCTGGGTATGGGGTCACCCTGAAGTATATATCGTTATTTTACCGGCATTCGGTATTTTCTCTGAAATCATTAGTACATTCTCACGTAAACGTCTATTCGGTTACAGTGCGATGGTATACTCAATGGTTGCAATTTCTTTACTAAGTTTCGTCGTATGGCTTCACCACTTCTTCACGATGGGTGCAGGTCCAGCGGTTAACTCATTCTTCTCGATTTCGACAATGGCGATTTCGATTCCAACCGGGGTTAAGATCTTTAACTGGTTGTTTACACTGTATAAAGGACGTATTCGTTTTACAGTTCCAATGCTTTGGTCATTGGCATTTATTCCAAACTTCGTAGTCGGTGGGGTTACAGGGGTTATGCTTGGTATGGCAGCAGCTGATTATCAGTACCATAACAGCTACTTCCTAATCGCTCACTTCCACTACGTATTAATCGCAGGTACAGTATTCGCTATGCTTGCTGGATTCACATTCTGGTATCCAAAAATGACTGGTCATATGTTAAATGAACGCCTAGGTAAATGGACATTCTGGATCTTTATGAGCGGATTCAACATCTGTTTCTTCCCAATGTACTTCTTAGGTTTAGACGGTATGACTCGTCGTATGTACACTTACTCTGAAAGTCTTGGATGGGGATGGCTAAACCAAATCGCATCTGTTGGTGCGGTAATGATGGGTATCGGCTTCCTACTTCTTTGCTACAACGTAATTTGGAGTGCTCGTCACGGTGAACGTGACACAACTGGAGATCCATGGGACGGCCGTACACTTGAATGGGCAACTCAATCTCCTGTACAACATTACAACTTCGCGAAACTTCCTGAAATCAAAGAAGCTGATGCTTTCTGGTACATGAAAAAACGCGGAGAAACAGTTACACCAGCAGCAGAAGACATCAAACCAATTCACATGCCAAGTAACTCTGGTGTGCCTATTATTGCGTCTGGATTCTTCGGTCTTGCAGGTTTCGCATTAGTATTTAGCTGGTTCTGGCTTGCAGCAATCGGCGGCATTGGTATTTTAGCTTGCTTAATCTATCGTTCATTCGATTACGATGAAGGTTACTATATTAGTGTAGATGAAATTAAAAAATCAGAACATGTAGCATGAGAGGTGAAATGATATGGCGGCTTTAGATAAAAGCTTACCTTTGGAATATCAATCCGAACAAAGCAGATTGAATATCCTAGGATTCTGGATTTTTCTTGGGGCTGAAATTATGCTGTTCGCAACACTTTTCGCCTCTTATCTAGTACTTGCTGGTCGTACGGCAGATGGCCCAACACCAGCACAACTGTTTGAACTTAAAACGCTTTTAATTCAAACATTACTACTTTTAACAAGTAGTTTCACATGTGGTATCGTGATCCACGAAATGCGTAAGCACAACCAAAAAGCAATGCTTGGATGGTTCGTCCTTACATTACTTTTAGGTGCAGGCTTCCTATTCTTCGAGATCGAAGAGTTCATTATGTATATTGGTGAAGGCGCAACAATTCAAACAAGTGCTTTCCTATCTGGATTCTTCGTTCTTCTTGGAACGCACGGAGCCCACGTAACAGGCGGTATCATTTGGGCAATTTGTGTTATCATCCAAATTTTAAAACGAGGTTTAACACCAGTTACAGCTCGTAAAGTATTCATTATCAGCTTATACTGGCATTTCCTTGATTTAGTTTGGGTCTTTATTTACACACTAGTTTACTTGAACGGGATGGTGGCGTAAATGGGTCAAAATAACAATCAAGCAAACGGGCATGCGCATAGCGGATTCCCTTGGTCACACGTTTTCGGATTTATTTTATCGCTTGCACTAACGTTTCTAGCTCTATACGTGGCACTTTACTCAGACCTGCCACTTTCAACGATCTTAACAACTATTATCGTAATGGCTGTTGCGCAAGCTTTGTTACAATTAATTATGTTCATGCATTTAAAAGAAGGAGAAGGAAGAGTTCAAGTTCTTACTATGATTTACAGTTTCTTCGTTGCAACTGCAACAGTTGGTTTAACTGTATGGATCTTCTTCTCAATGTAATGTACATGAAAAGACTGCTGAGAAATCTCAGCAGTCTTTTTTTATTCCCTCCCCTATTACATCCACATTACGGAATTAACAACAGAATCATGAAAAATATACTTATTATGACAAATGTTAAGAAAACTCTTTCTTTATGAAATCGAATCCATATGCGTTGCTTTTCTACCTATTATATGGCTAAATAAGTACTATATTTATTTGAAGGGAGAGAACGCAATGGAACATCACACTTCTGTTCTATCACTTATGGTTGTCGTTGCAATCGCGTTTTTCGTTCCCCTTTTGTTACAACGCTTTAAATTAAAAGCACTTCCTGTCGTCGTTGCAGAAATCATCGCAGGAATCTTTGTAGGTAAAAGTGGGTTTAATATTATTGAGCCAGATATGTGGCTTCAAGTCTTATCGACACTAGGATTTATCTTTCTTATGTTTTTAAGCGGTTTAGAAATTGATTTTTCTATCTTTAAACAAAAAGGGAAAAAGAATACGACAAACGAACCAAACACATTTCAAGCAGCAAGTATTATCTTCTTATTTATTTTCATCCTATCTTATGCCCTATCACTACTATTCGTATGGCTAGGATTTGTAGATAATGCAATGTTTATGACTTTAATCATTTCAACAATCTCTTTAGGTGTTGTCGTACCAACACTAAAAGAGAATAACTTAGGAAAAACAGCAATTGGGCAAATCATTTTATTAGTCGCTGTTATTGCGGATTTAGTTACAATGATTTTACTCGCTGTATTCGTCGGATTAAATTCCGAAAGCGGCCAAAGCATGTGGCTTCTTCTTCTTCTATTCGGCGCTGGTATTGTTATTTACTTCGTTGCAAAACGTTTTAAAAACATTCCATACTTGGATAACTTAAAAGCTGGGAGTGTACAAATTGATACACGAGCTGTTTTTGCACTCATCTTAATATTAGTTGGGTTATCTGAATCCGTTGGAGCTGAAAATATTTTAGGCGCCTTCTTAGCGGGTGTACTCGTATCATTATTATCACCAAATGAAGATATGGTTGAAAAACTGGATTCTATCGGATACGGTTTCTTCATTCCTATTTTCTTCGTAATGGTTGGTGTAAATTTAGAGGTTTGGTCTATTTTTAAAGAGCCTTCTAGTATGCTAATGATTCCAATTCTAATTGTAGGACTCTTTATCTCAAAACTGTTACCATCACTCGTTTTACGAAAATGGTATCCACGTAATATCGTACTGGGGAGTGCCATCTTATTAACATCGACACTTTCTTTAGTTATTGCAGCTGCACAAATTGGTGAAAAGCTAGGGATCATCAGTCCAAGTTTATCTGCTTCCCTTATTTTAAGCGCAGTTATTACTTGTATTTTTGCGCCTATATTATTTAAAAAGATGTTCCCAAAAGTAGAAACGCCAAAACCAAAAGTTTCTATTATTGGTGCGAGCAGAATTACCCTTCCGTTATCACTTGATTTAAAACGAGAAGATTATGACGTAACACTATATATGATGCGTCAAAACAAAATAAACGATGAGGAAGCAAAATCACATGACTTCCCTATCGTGAAATTAGATGACATCACAATCGCATCGTTAACTGAACAAACAGCCTTTCATGCAGACCGAGTTGTTGTTGCAACAAGTGATGATGAGCAAAACTTACTATTAGCAGAACACGCAAAAGAACTAGGTGTTGAACATGTTATTGCAAGTGTAGAAGATCCACTTCTACAAGAAAAAGCAACACAAGAACATATCGCCGTATTCTCAACAATTAACTCTACACGTATTCTATTACGTGCGCTAATTGATAAACCGAGTCTCGTTCGCTTAATTACAACAGCAAACGAAACAGTCCGTGAAGTTGAACTACGGAGCAATAAATATAACGGCGTTGCACTTCGTCGCCTTCCGTTTTTAGGTGATGTACTAGTCATTCAAATTTATCGTGGAAATAAAGCATTAATCCCACATGGTGATACAAGACTACAACACGGTGATACATTACTTGTAACAGGCTCAAAAGAACATATCGATACACTAAAAAACATATTAGAATAAAAAAAATGCCCCTCACATAATTGAGGGGCATTTTTTTCCATTTCATATGGTAAAATGTTACTATCACATATTATGAGGATGGATTACATTATGTCTATTATAACTTTAGCTCTCTTATTATTAGCCGAAATACTCGTGGCCATTATTCTCATCGGTGTTAGTATTGAAATTTGTAGTTACGGATGGAAAAAGTCAAATAGAATAAAATACTCTTGCCTCTTACTTTCACTCCTTCTCGGAACCACTAGCATACTCGGACTTTTCGCTGCACCTGCCTATTTCTTTATACAATTAACAGAAAAAGCGTTATAAGAAAGGATATTAATATGATTACCGTGAAAAATATTGATGGATCTGAAACTTACGTATTACGTCAAAAAATTTTGCGCCCGATTCAAACATTAGCAGATTGTAAATACCCTTCCGACTATGAAACAGACAGCTTTCACTTAGGAGCATTTATAAATGATAAACTGATTAGTATCGCTTCCTTCTCAAAGGAAATGCATCCCGACTTACAGGCAGGTATGCATTATCGTCTACGAGGAATGGCCACATTGCCTGAGTTTCGAAACAACCACGCTGGAAGCTCCTTAATTCAGAAAGCAGAACAAATCTTACAAGAGCGTCAAGCAAATATGCTATGGTGTAATGGCCGAATTACTGTAGCTGACTATTACAAGCGCTTAGGCTTCCAAGAACATGGTGAAATCTTTGAAATTGAACCAATTGGCCTTCATAAAGTACTGTATAAAAGAATATAAGAAAAGCTTTCCGCAATATGGGAAAGCTTTTCTTATATTTCAATCTTCACTTTTTATCTTTTTCATATATATGTATATAAACAAACTAGGAACTAAAAAACAAGCAAACATAATAAGTCCTGTCATACTAATTTCCTTTATCGAAATATCTGGTGTTACAACGATACAAATAGCTAAAATCCCAATAACAATACTTACAGGAATTAATAATAGTTTCATGAAATAGCTACGTGATACTCCCCCTGTATGCTCATACACTTCCACTGAATTTTTCAGGTTTAAAAAGTTAATAACTATTATCCCCCCATAAATACCATTAATAAATCCGAAACACTTTCATATCCTGCATCTTGCAAAACGTAGCGATAAAAAACAATACCTAGTATGAAAATATTTTGTAAGATGAAAACTAATCTAATATGTTTTAACCCCTCAATCATTAAACGTTCATCTTTCACAATTTTCATCGAATCACTCCTTTTCCTCCCAAAACAAATCATTCAAAGTTTTATCTACTGCATAACAAATTTTCAAACATAAATCTAAAGACGGATTGTATTTGCCCTTCTCAATTAAACTAATCGTTTGCCTTGTAACGCCTACTTTTTCTGCTAATTGTTGCTGTGTTAAATCTAACTGAACACGCGCGACTTTTATTTTACTTACAGCCATTCATGTTCCCCCTCCATCTATATTGTAACATATATATTCCATTAAGTAATTTATATTTTGCGTTACTGATTATAGTTTCACTTTACCCCGCATGAACGGGCAGTAAGACTCCCTCCTAATAATTAAGCTAATAACCAGATATCCAGAGAGAGTCAAACTGCCCATAAAAGCCCGATTGGTTCAACTAATAATCAGTGGGGGATGAACAGAACCCCCACTGATTATAGTTTCACTTTATTATACACAAAAAAGGAGCCCCTCATAAGAAGCCCCCTCTCCTATTTCTATATTATAAGAATAAATGACATCCAAATAAAATTGTAAATAAGTATAGTAATGGATGTACTTCCATCCCTTTCCCTTTCACAATTTTTAAGACTGGATACACTAAAAACCCAATTGCAATTCCATTCGCAATACTAGACGTTAACGGAATACCAACGAAAATTAAAAATGCTGGTAATGCATCTTCAAATTCATTCCAATTAATATCACGAATACTTTGTGCCATTAAACTACCTACAATAATTAATGAAGGAGCTGTAATAGCGGCTACACTTGATAAAGAAGCAATAACAGGGCTAAAGAATGCTGTTATAATCGTTAGGCCGACTACTACAATACCTGTTAATCCTGTTTTACCACCTGCAGCAATACCAGCTGACGATTCAATCGTCGCTGCTGTTGGGCTTGTCCCAAAGATAGAGCCTGTAGTACCGCCAATTGCATCCGCAATAAATGCTTTACCAAAACGTTTCTCTGTATTATCTGTAATTAAACCTGCTTGTTTAATTAAACCGAGTAATGCTCCTGTTGTATCAAATAACAGTACAAGTAAAAATGAAAATACAACGCCATATAATCCGTATTCAATTACATCTGAAAAGGCGTTGATTGGATTTGAAACGATAATCCCCTCTGGTAAATGAGGCATCGCAACAATTTTATCCGTAAACTTCAGCTGCCCTGTAAAGAAGGCGATAATTCCTGTCACAATCATACTAATAAATAATGCACCGCTCACACGCAATGTCATTAATACCGCCGCTAAAATCAAACCAATTAAAGTTAAAATAACGGCTGGAGAATGGAAATCACCAATCGTAACTAAATTAGATGGATGATCAACGATAATTCCAGATAGACGTAATCCAATAAAAGCAATAAATAACCCAATTCCACCTGCAATTGCATGTTTTAAACTGTCAGGAATTGCGACAATTAGCTTTTGCCTAAATGAAGTGAAAGATAATAAAAGAAAAATGATACCTGTTACAAATACTGCTGAAAACGCAATGACATATGTAATCCCCTCTGCCTGTTGAACAACAGAATAAGCAAAATACGCATTCATTCCCATAGCTGGAGCAATAACAATTGGATAGTTAGCTAAAAACGACATACATAACGTCCCTACAACAGTCGCAATAATAGTTGCCGTAAAAGCTTGATCAAATGGTACACCTGCATCAGATAATATTTTCGGATTGATGACAAGAATATACGCAAATGTAAAAAAAGTTGTGATGCCAGCTAAAAGCTCTTGCTTCACAGAAGTGTTATATTTTTGTAATTGAAACATGGTTATGTACCCTTCCTACATCTGAATTATTATCACACATTCTTTTCTTACTAGTATGTGAGAAAATATAATACTTAATCTTAACAATCAATAAAAAGAAGAGTCAATATATTCGCTAATAGTTCGAATTTTAAGTTTAAGTCTGACAAGTACAGATGTAGTACAGTTAATAATGATTATTTTTGTAGCATAACAGATGGAAATGTTTTATAATTTGAAATAGTTAAATATTTAGTAAACGCATTCAAATATCGTTCACTCTACAAGGGGGATTCTTCTTATGCAGCACACAAACAAATCTGGAACTTTAAACCGAGGTTTAAAAGAACGACATATTACTTTAATGTCACTCGGTTCAGCTATTGGCGTTGGACTATTTTTAGGATCTGCTTCTGCTATTAAACTAGCTGGTCCTTCTATTTTACTAGGCTATATGATTGCTGGACTCGTTATTTTTTTCATTATGCGAGCACTCGGAGAAATGGCAATTGAACAACCTGTTGCTGGCTCTTTTAGTAAATATGCATATGATTATCTTGGACCACTAGCTGGCTATATTACCGGTTGGAACTACTGGTTCTTATGGGTTGTTACTTGCATGGCTGAAATTACGGCTGCTGGCATTTACATGCAGTACTGGTTCCCAGATATTCCGCGCTGGACTTGGGCTTTACTCGCTCTATTATTAATGAGTGCTTTCAACTTTTTATCTGTAAAAGTATTTGGAGAACTTGAATTTTGGTTTGCTCTCATTAAAATTGTCACAATTATCTGTATGATAGTAGTTGGGGCTGGTATTATTTTATTTGGCTTCGGAAACGGTGGTATCGCTACTGGCATTTCAAACCTTTGGTCACATGGTGGCTGGTTCCCAAATGGTTTTTCTGGGTTATTACTCTCCATGCAAATGGTATTATTCGCTTATTTAGGCGTTGAATTAATCGGCGTTACAGCGGGTGAAGCGCAAAACCCGAAAAAAACACTCGCAAAAGCAATTGATAACGTATTTTGGAGAATATTACTGTTCTACGTTGGGGCTCTATTCGTTATGATGGCAATTTATCCATGGAACGAACTTGGTGAGAAAGGAAGTCCATTTGTATTAACATTCCAGCAAATCGGTATCGCAAAAGCAGCAGGAATTATTAACTTCGTCGTATTAACAGCAGCTCTTTCTTCTTGTAATGGTGGTTTATTTAGTACAGGCCGCATGCTGTATACATTAGCTCAACAGAAAAAAGCTCCGGAAAGATTCGGTCGTTTAAATAAAAATGGCATTCCAAGTCAAGGAATTGTAGCAACAGCAATCGTTTTACTCGTTGGTGTTATATTAAACTATCTTGTGCCCGCAAAAGTATTTACATGGCTCACTAGTATTTCAACTTTCGGGGCAATTTGGACTTGGGGTATTATATTAGTCGCTCAAATTAAGTTCCGTAAAAGTTTGCCGACGCAAAACAAACAAAAGTTATCGTATAAAATGCCTTTATACCCATTAAGTTCATATTTCTCACTTGCTTTCCTTGCACTCGTATTATGTATAATGGCGTATTCAGAAGATACAAGGATTGCATTAATTGTTGGACCAATTTGGCTTATCGGTTTAGCTGTCGTGTATTACATGAAAGGTTTTCATAAAATTGATGAAACACCTAATTCAAAAATTGGTTAAGCAAAACATCCCTTCCTTATTACTTGGAAGGGATATTTTTATGCCTATATAAATATTTCTCAACAAATTTCACGGTATTTTTACAAATTTTTAATATTTTTTATGTTTTCCGTCTTTATTTTTACAGAAAAATAAATTACATTATTAAAGCACATATATTTATTATTAGGGGGATTCTTCTATGAAGAATAAAAAATGGATTACATTTTCTTTAGCAACAGCAATTACACTAAGCATAGGGGCTTCGTTCATACCATCTACTTATGCCGAAAGCTCTGTAGACCCAGCTCCTGAAATTGCTGCAAAAGTTGTAAATCAAAACAATGGGAAAAAAGTATTATTCGATAATACACACGGTCAAACTGCCGGGACTGCTGACTGGGTTATCGATGGTGGCTTTTCTGATTTCGGAAACGGCATTGCCCAAAACGGCTATCATGTAAAAGAACTACGTAAATCAACACCGATTACATACGAAGATTTAAAAGACTACAATGTGTTTATCGTTCCAGAAGCAAATATTCCTTACAAAAAATCTGAACAAGATGCTATGTTACAATACGTGAAAAATGGCGGTAGTATCTTCTTCATTGCCGATCATTATAATGCAGATCGTAATAAAAATCGTTGGGACTCTTCTGAAGTATTTAACGGATATAGACGCGGTGCTTGGGATAATCCAGCAAAAGGAATGTCTAACGAAGAAGCCAATTCACAAGCTATGCAAGGAGTAGAAAGCTCTGATTGGCTATCTGACAACTTCGGTATTCGCTTCCGCTATAATGCAATCGGTGATGTTTCCGCTAAAAATATTGTATCACCTGAACAATCATTCGGAATTACAGAAGGGGTTTCATCTGTAGCAATGCATGCTGGTTCTACTTTAGCAATTACAAATCCAAAACTAGCAAAAGGACTTGTTTATCTTCCAGAAAACCCAACAAAATGGAATAACGCTGTTGATAGCGGTGTGTATAACGGCGGTGGTGTTGCAGAAGGTCCTTATGCTGCTATCGCAAAAGTAGGGCTTGGAAAAGCTGCCTTTATTGGAGACTCTTCTCCTGTTGAAGATGCTACGCCAAAATACGTTCGTGAAGACTCTGGCCAAACAAAGAAAACTTACGATGGATATAAAGAAGAAAACGATGCGATTTTACTAGAAAATATCGTAAATTGGCTATCGAATAAAGAAACATTTACAAGTTTAGACCAAGTAAATGGTTTACAACTTGATTTACCTACCACTTTACAAACATTTGAACAACCAAGCTTATCAACTGAGCCACAACCTGAACCTTGGAGTGCGCCAAATGCAGGTTATCAATGGTTTAATACAAATACTTTTAAACCTGGTTCATATGGCTATAACGGTGCAGTAACAGCAAATGACTACGTAGTTACACACCCTAGCACTCTACCAAACAATGAAGTGTTCCAAATCAAAATTCAAGTAAATAACTTATTACCAAACACAACATACAATAATTATTCTTTAGGTATATTCACTACTGGCGGTACACAAGTAGCAAAAGTTCAAAATACAAACGGCACTTGGCCATCTACTTTCGGATATAGTAGTGCATTTTCTTTCACAACAAACAGCTTAGGTTCTGCTGAAAAAATTGTGAACGTACAAATCGATCCAAATACGACTGGACAAGCAACACTTCGTCTACGTCAAAATACGACAGCGAAATATAGTGAGACTGTAACGATTAATAAGAAATAATGAAAAAGGCAATCCGGATATGGATTGCCTTCTTCTCATTTCTCTTCTTTTGAAAAAAACATTCTTGAAATAACGATACCTATACTTCCTACGATTAAGAATAACACTGCCCTAATCATCATTGAAACTTCTGGTAAGTCTAGAAGAAATAGCTTTCCTATCGTTACGACTAACACGACTAAGCCGGCATATAATATTTCATTCATATTTTTATTCCGGCCAAGCCAAACTGCAAATAATGCATACACCATCCATAATAACGATACAGATATGCTTATTATGCTTCCATCTGTGGACAAAACTTCACCGATTCTAGTAATTGTAATAAATACAATCACCATAAACCAATAGAGTGCTATAGAATACATATACTTGCCAAAGCTCGCTAATACTTCTTTCGCTTGTCTCATGCAATAATAGAACGTTCCTATTAAAATAAGATGAGCAACAAAGCCTGCTGAAATAAATTGATCAAACGGGCTAAAAATCGTCTGTATCATTCCAATTGCGTAAACCGTCGCACTAACATACAATTTTATCTGTTGTTTTCCTTTAATAGAAGTAAACATACCGAGGAAGCCTTGTAATAATAGTACAATCGCTGCATTCACTAAACTATACTCATATAAAATCGCTAAACTAAAGGCCCCCATTGCGAAACCAAATAAAAGATTTGTAAATGTAGAATGTCTATTCTTCCTATATTCAAACACGAACATAATAGCGTGCACGAGTGCACTTATCATTAATCCCCATGTTGTAAATTCATGTATTTTTGAAATAGCTAATATAAAAAAGACGGCATTCGCACTAAATATCGCCAAGCGTGGCTCTACTATAAAACTTCTCTCCGTAAACATATGCCAAAATAATAGTAAGTGAATTAAACCATAAACTACTGTTAACTGGACTTGCAAATCCTCTACTAACATTGACATAACAGCAAAGAAGACAAAAAGAACAATAGCAGCAACAACATAAGAAATCATATATAAATACTGATAACGATTTTTCAACGCATACCATAATAAGCTGAGCGTTAGTATCATCTCATATCCAAAGAAAATATACGGATTAGGAGTTGTACTATTTAATAAGAATGGCACGAAGAAAGCTCCTACCGCTACGAATATAGTAAGATATTCCGATTGATACTTCTTCGCTATATAAATACCTAAAATGACCCATGCGATATTACATAGAAACGCGACACTCGCTGGAATAAATCCATATAAATAATGTGCCGCAAATGTCGTTAAAACTATACCCGTAATACTTCCTCCTGCTAATACTAACCCTAATGCTTGCCGCTCGCGTTTAATTTGAATATCCCCTATATAATAAAAACCGATTGATAGGACAATACCAAACACAATTCGTATTGCTGGTGTTAATAATCCCGCATCTATCCCTGCTTTAAATAACCAAATTACTCCAAGCAACATAATACCGACAAATATGCGCGGTAACCACGTTTGGCAAAACTTAATAATATTAAATGGTTCTCGTTTAAAAGCAGATATATGCACTTGTTTTACCTCACGTTCTTGCACAGGTTCTTTTATTGTAACTACTTCTTCTTTTTGTTTTTCTTCCGTCACCGTTTCAATATATTCTTTCTTTTCCTTACTAACATGTTGCTTAGCATTTTCTGCTTCTATTTCTCTTTGTTTGGCTTTCAATTCAAAAAGTGCTTCTTGAATCGTTTCAATTGCCGTTTCGAGTGCTTCTATTTTCTTATTCAAATCCTCCTTCATACGCTCCCCCCTTATCCGTTCAAAACCTATATATTACCAATTACCTTTATCATACTCTTAGTCTATTCATTTTCAATACTATTTTTCCAAAAAAGAAAGGTGTTTTCCGAAATCGGAAAACACCTTTTACTTATTTATTCTTATTTATAACAATACTCACGATAACACCAATACAAGCACCTATAATAGCTGGAACAATCCACCCAACACCTTCCATATAAAACGGAATGTATTTCAATACTGATGTCCACTGATTCATCATCACATTTTTATTGAAAATATCAACTGCACTAAACACCGCTACAATTCCAACAGTTACTGTATATACGTATGCATACTTCTCAATATACTTATGGAATAGCCCTAAAATAATAAGCGTTAATGCAACTGGATAAATAAATCCAAGAATCGGTACTGATACTTTTAAAATTTGTGTTAATCCTAAATTAGCTAAAATCATACTAACCAAACTTAATATAAATGCCCAAACTTTATAAGCTACTTTCGGAAATGCACTTGCGAAAAATTGACTACAAGATGTAACAAGTCCGATTGACACACATAAACACGCGATCGTAAAAATAAGACCTAATAAAACGACCCCGCCTTGCCCAAATAATGTAGTCATCACTTGCGCTAACACTTGCGCGCCATTATCAAATGTCCCCAATGAACCACTCATTGAACCGACATATCCAAGTATGACATAAATAATAGATAATAATAGTCCTGCACCAATTCCAGCAATACTCATATATTTCGCTAAACCTTTATCATCTTCAATACCTTTTGCACGAAGAGCATTTGCAATCACAATCCCAAAAATTAAAGCTGCTAATGCATCCATCGTTAAATATCCATCTAAAAACCCTTGGAACATAGGCGCTTGTCCATAATTTCCAGCAGCCTCTTTCACACTACCTACTGATGTAAACATGCTTTTTATAAAGATAAGAGCAATCATACCTAATAATAACGGTGTTAAAACTTTTCCGAACAACCCCATTAATTTAGACGGTGATAAACTTAACCAGTACACAATACTAAAGAAAATAACTGTGTAACATAATAAGACTACGCTACCCGCTTCCGGAAATAGCTGACCCGGTCCCATTTCAAAAGCTAGACTTCCTGCACGCGGAATACCAAGGCCTGGTCCAATAAATACATACACGATACACGGAAAGATAATGGCGAATGAAGAATGAACTCTACCCGCTAGCGTTTGAAAACTTCCTGCTTTTGCAATCGCAATAACTCCCAATATCGGAAGACCTGTTGCTGATATAATAAACCCTACTAATGAAATCCACACATGTTCTCCTGCTTCATACCCAAGAAAAGGTGGAAATATAAGATTCCCCGCTCCAAAGAACATCGAGAATAACATAAGACTAATAAGTAAAATTTCTTTTTTCTGTAACAATTTCATTTCTTTCTCCTTCTTTAATTTCATCTTTTATGAAATCAATTTCACATATAAAAAAGTGCAATAAACCGCTTCTTTACAAAGAAAACATAGTCCATAGTCTAACATAAAAGAAACACTCATTCTATAGCTATATCCCTTTTCCAATTTCTTCTGAAAAATCAACCTTTATTGACTTATAATAGTTAATAAAGTAAAATATTAAATGTACAAAATTATTAACTTTGTTTTTGTTTGTGTCAGGAGGAAAATAACATGGAATCAGCGATACAACTAGAAAGAGAACAACAAAGAAAAAAGAAACATCCTCCAGGTTTATACTTACTCTTCTTTACAGAAATGTGGGAAAGATTTAGTTACTATGGATTACGAGGATTATTAACATTATATTTAACGACAGCTTTAGTAAGCGGTGGTCTTGGGTTTAGTCCTGGATGGGCACTCTCTATTTACGGATTTTACACTGGAGCCTGTTATTTCACACCGATGATTGGTGGATACTTAACAGACCGTTTTCTAGGTAGACGAAAAGCGATCACAATTGGTGGTATAACAATGGCAATCGGTAACCTTACACTATTTGCCTTACAAAACCAAGTCGGCCTATACCTCGGATTAGCGCTTATTATTATCGGTAATGGATTCTTCAAACCGAACATCTCTACACTGGTTGGGGAATTATACGAAGAGAACGATCCAAAACGTGATAGTGCATTTACCATTTTCTATATGGGTATTAATGTCGGATCATTTTTAGCTCCACTCGTTTGCGGATTTTTATCAGAAAATTTATTCAAAACAACGGTTGATGGCGTTGTACATTACGGATTCCGTTACGGATTCTTAGCCGCTTCAATCGGAATGATCATTGGACAAATTTTATTTACAACACTATCCAATCGCTTCCTTGGTGATATCGGTAAAAAACCAACTCGCGATTTACAAACAACAGATGGACAACCATCAGTAGGAGATACACCTTTAACAAAAAAAGAAAAACAACGTACTGCAGTTATCGTCATTTTAACATGCTTCGTTGTCTTCTTCTGGGCTGGCTTTGAACAAGCTGGTAGTTCATTAACATTATATACAAACAAATTTGTAGACCGCTCTGTGTTCGGATGGGAAGTTCCAACATCTTGGTTCCAATCGGTCAATCCATTATTTATTATTTTACTTGCTCCAGTTATTTCGGCATTATGGGCAAAACTTGCAACTCGCAAGCGTGGAGATTTAAAAATCCCAACTAAAATGGGACTTGGTATGATCTTGCTCGGTATCGGTTATATCATTCTCGTTATTGCTACATTAAAAACAGGTAGTGATGAACATAACATTACAGAAAAAGCAAACTTACTATTTATCGTCTTTACGTATCTTTTCCATACGTTAGGTGAGCTATTCTTATCACCTGTTGGACTATCAATGGTTAGTGCGCTTGCCCCAGTAAAACTTGCTTCTTTATTAATGGGAGTATGGTTAGCAAGCTCAGGAATCGCTAACATTTTAGGTGGACAACTCGCAAGCTTCACAACTTCACTTGGATATGCTGAAGTATTTACAGTAATTGGCGCTGTAGCAATTGTATTAGGCTGCGTTTTATTACTAATTTCTAAGAAGTTAGTGAAATGGATGGATTAAAAAAGATGAGGGGAAATCCCTCATCTTTTTTATGCATTCTTACCTTTTTCTATCGCTTGTTCGTACAGATTTTTATGTTCTTTATATTCACTTGGCACAAAATTCTTATAGAAGAATGCAAGCCAACTGTCTCCTTTTTTATATCCTTCTTCTCTAATTTCTGCTGCTTTTTTATTTGATTTAAATCCTTCAATAAACCATTTCTTTAACGATTCATTTTTTTCATATTTAGCAGGAACTTTCAAATCATAGTTTTCAAATGCATACTTATAGCCAGCCTTTTCTACTGCTTTTTTTGTAGATTTATAACCCTTTTCATAAGCTGTTTCATACGCCTTCACGTACACATCTTTCTCTCTATTTCCGGGGTTCTTTCCGGCTAATTCCTTACCTGCCTTTTCCCCTAGTTCAGCTTGCTCTTTTTCAATTTTTTCTGTTCTTTCTTTATTCCCTACTTGGAAACCTTCTGCAAAATTCGGCTTAAACTCTGGAGCAATTTGACTATCTTCCATCGTCTCTTGTGCTAAACCTTGCTCTTTTCCTTTTTCAAAATTCGTTTTCTTCTGCTCTTCTAAAGACCAAGATGCAGCATAAGCAATTTTGAATGCTTCTTTATATGTATCTGATTTTCCAGCTAAATGTGATTCTGCATCATTTTTCCCTGCTTTAAAATCAATCTCTCCATTTTTTTGTCCCTCAAGCTGTCCTTTTTCCATATCAGCTTGACGTTGTGCTTCCTCTTGCTTACGTGCTTCTTCCGCTTTTCTTTGTTCTTCAGCTACACGTTGTCTCTCTGCCTCTGCTTTTCTTTGTTCCTCCGCTACACGTTGTCTCTCTTCTTCAGCTTTACGCTGCGCCTCTGCAGCACGTTGTTTTTCAGCCTCAGCATTGCGCTGTGCTTCTGCTTGTCTTTCAGCTTCTACAGCACCATTATTATTTTGACTAGGAGCTGGACTTGTTGCACCACTACTAGAAGCTGGCTTATTGTGATAATGATATTCCCCGTACTGCAATCCCCATTTTTCACAATTTGTACGACACGTATGTCCCCCATTAGCATCTGTACGTCCTGGATGCGCATAGGCTGAAATTGGAGCTACCAATAACGCTACACTTGTTGTTAAAAGAAGTTTCTTCACCTGTTGTTTCACTCTTGTTCCTCCCAAAATCTTGAATTCTAACTTTATTATACATAAATAGAAAAATACTTAAATACCAACTAAAATATTCTATTATTTCTCAACATTAGTAAAAAAGAAGGTCAACTCTTTAGAGAGTTGACCTTCTTTTTTATTTCTTCGCCTTCGTTCCTACTAAATCACCAGCAACAACATAACGTTTAGAATTATCTTTTACAGATACACATGTAATAAGTGTTATCTCATCTTTCCCATGATCTTCAACAACCTCCCATTTATCAGGAGTTACTTCAGATACACCAGTAACCGCATATTCATATTCGTTTTCATTATCATACAAATAAATTTTATCGCCTTTTTTTAGAGACGCTATATCACTAAATAAAACACCTTTTTTAGACATGTTATGTCCTGCTAATGCATAATTCCCTTTTCCCATTACTTGATTTTCTTTTACTGTTGCTGCACCTGATAATAGGTTTTTCTCAGTAGAAGACTTTAAAACAGGAAGTTCTAATGAAACACTCGGAATCGAAATACGACCAATTACTTGTTTCTTATCTAAAGATGCGTTCGCTACTTCTGCCAAGTCTGGTTGATTAATTTTCGAAGCATCTACAAATTCTGTCTCATGTTTTTCATAATCCATTTTTTGAACAGCCTGTACATTTTCAGTCTGTTTCTTTTCAGCTTGATATCCATCATAAAATGGTTTGCCGATTAATACACCACCTACAACAAATAGGAGGATTGCTACTATACTATAAATTCTTTGCTTATTCATATACAATTCCTTTCCGTTACAAAATCTTACTCTATTTAAAATGATAAGATAATATTGCTATATGTACAAGTGTAAGCTGAAAAGAAACCTTCTTGCTGATGCAAGAAGGTTTCTTTTTAAGCGATTTTATTTCGATATAAAGATACGTGGAAAATTGTCATTTGAATAAAGAAAATACTAAATGCAATATATATTGGATATGCAGGAACATATAGATTAGCAATTGGAGAAAGCGTTAAAAAACCAACCGCACAAGGCAACACGTACCATAGTGACATAAATGTAGTACGACAAGCCTTTTCTGTAATCGCCTTTTCCCGCTCGTCTTCTTGAGGAAATAACAGTGGAAACATCCAATATGATAGCTCTTTATATTTTTTCTTTTGAATTTTATAAAGAACAGTCGATACAATACCAAATATTAAAAGCAATCCTATTGGCATTAAACTCACCGAAACTTCAAATGGTACCCTCTTCGTTTGAATAAAATTAGCAACTTCGATAGTAAAATAATACAACTCAATAAATGCCCAACCTGCTAATACCATTAAAAGTACATTCAACATATAGGAAAATACAAGTCTATTCATCCTCTTCCCCCTCCTTATTTAAAACAAACACATCTTCCATCTTGAGCTCGAACACATCGCAAATCGTAAGCGCTAATAACAATGACGGAACATAATCCCCTTTTTCAATTGCCGCGATTGTTTGTCTCGTCACTCCAACCTTTTCTGCTAATACACTTTGCGAAAAATTAAACCGAGCTCTTAATTCCTTCACTCTATTTAAAATGGTCAAATTTACCACCTCTCACCATCATTGTATGCTATCCTTAACAAAATGTAAACTCAACTTAACATTGTTTTTATAAAAAAATCCAACTCTACGTATTGTAAAGTTGGATTACGTGTTAGTTTAAAATTGTAACTTTAACGATTTTTCTTCCCCATTGACTAGAAGACCCTTTATCAGGCATTAACACATCAATTCTGTTACCTTTAATCGCTCCACCAGTATCTGCTGCAATTGCGACTCCATAACCTTCAACATTTACAGTTTTACCTAATGGAATAACATTTGGATCTACAGCAATTAATTTCATTCCTGGGTTTGCAGTTAGATTATAACCTTTACCACCTGGTCCCCATGCAGAGAATACTTGTTGACCTGGTGCATAACCATTTTCCCCTGGATCAGCTGTATAAGCTGTAGCTTCTACATAAATTTCTTTCCCACCAGCAGTTGGCTTAGGAGATGGTTTAGGTTGTGGAGGTTCTACCTTCGAATTATTATTAGTAACTGGTTCAGCTGGTTTACTAGCTTTTGCTTGCTTTTGCTTTTCAGCAATTTCCGCTTGCGCTTTCGCTAAAGCTTCTTGCTCAGCCTTTGCAGCTGCCTCCGCTTTTGCACGCTCTTCTGCTGCAATTCTTACTGCTTCTTGCTCACGAGCAATCGTTTCTTGTACTGCCTTCATGTTTGATTCGATTTTAGCCTTTTCTTCTGCAGCTAAATTAAGTTGGCTTGCAACCTGATTATATTTAGCTTGAACTGTTTGTAAGTTAGCTTGACGCTTTTTCAAGTTATCTTGCAAATCAGCTTGTGCTTTTGCTAATTTTTGTTTGTCTACTACTAAAGATGCTTCTTTTTCGTCAATTGTTTTCTTGTCTGCTTCAATTTGACGAAGATCTTGTTCCTGTAGACGTAAAATTTCTTTATCAGCTTCTAAAATAGTAGAAACTGCGTTCATACGTTGTAAGAAATCTGCAAAGTTTTTTGACTCTACTACAACTTCTACTACTAAACTTGTATTTGAACTGTTTTGAACAGAAACCATACGTTTTCTCATAATATCTTTACGAGCAAGGACTTTATCCTCTAAAACGACAATTTCTTCCTTTTTTTGCTCAATCTGCTTATGTGTTTCATCAATTTTACGTTGAATAGCAGCTTGATCCTCTTTATTTTTTGCAATTGTATTATTTAAATTATGTAGTTCGTTTTCGATACCTTGAATTTCTTTACTAACAGCTTGCTTCTCTTGCTCTTTCTTTTGCATTTCTGCATCGTTTTGCTGCAATTGCTGTTGCATGTTGTTAAGTTTCTCGTCGTTTGACTCTGCTTTAACAGCGACTGTACTAGAAAGACTTATAATTCCTGCTAATACTAGACTACTGATTCGCTTAAAATAGTTCATAATCCGACTCCCTTCTTATACAGTTATACATGATTTATTTTACAGTTTGTTTACAATACCATTAAATACAGTTTATTTTTCATGACGAAAAAAAGGGAATTATGCATAAAATGTAATAGATTCTTAAATATTTAACAATTCCTATATTTAAAAATTATAAAAGATGCTAAAATCCAAATATAGAGAAAATATAACTTCTAAAGGCGGTTGAAATAAATATATGTTTACTCAAAAGAAATCACTCCAACATAAAATTGATCAATTAGAAAGTCGTATACAAGAACTAGAAGCAGAATTAAAACAAAAGGATATCGAACAACAAGAGACTATTTCTTCTATCCACGATCGTGTACAAAGCGTTGTTCAAGAGCATCAACTTGTAAATAACCAGCACAATACACTTCAAAATTTAGTTCAACAATTAAGCTCATGTTTCGAAAATGTTTCAACACGCACGACACATTCCAATGAATTAAATAATGAAATGTTACAAAAAGAACAAAGCTTAATTCAATCTATTGAAGAAATCATTGACTGCTCTAATGAAGGAAAAGAATCTGTTCACCGTTTACTTATTGTAATTAACAAATTAGGCGAACAATCTCAACGTACGTCTAATAGTATGAATCATTTAAGTGAACGCTCAAAAGAAATCGAGCAAATTGTAGAAGTCATTCAAAACATTGCAGCACAAACAAATTTACTTGCTTTAAATGCAAGCATTGAAGCTGCACGTGCTGGTGAACACGGTAAAGGATTCGCTGTCGTTGCCAATGAAGTAAGAAAATTAGCTGAAAGTACAGCTGAAAGTACAAAAAACATTGGCAACTTAACGAAAAAAATTCAAGAAGAAATTGAAAAAGCATACGATAATACAAAAGATAATTTGCATTTAGTCGATGAAGGTGTAGAAATGAGTGCCGATACAAACGCTAGAATTGAAAATATTTTAATTATGATTCAAACGTTACAAAACGGTGCTACTAATGTTATTAAAGCTATTGAAAACCAAAAGTCTTGTAATGATGATATATTACGAGAATTCGCTACTACACAACAAATGTTCCAAAAGTTAAATACTACTATTATGAATCACATTCATGATGCTGAGAAAGTCGATGTTCAATTAACGAAAAGTCTTGAAGAAACAGCAGTTTCTCGTTAACAATAAAAATCCCTTATACTGCTATAAGGGATTTTTATTATATTTCGAATATTTATTTCTTCTCAATATTCATCCGTATCTTTGTTATAATGGACAAGTTGTTTCTTTCGACTATTAAACAAGGAGGTTATTATGGAACAATTTTACTACATTTTAAAATATTTAATTCTTGGTCTGTTCCAAGGACTAACAGAACCGATTCCGATTTCTTCAAGCGGTCACCTCGTTTTAGCACAGCATTTGCTAGGACTAAAAATCGAAGGGTTTAGCTTTGAACTACTTGTTAATTCAGCTTCATTATTAGCTGTATTACTTATTTATAGAAATGATTTAATTCGTCTAACGAAGAATGGTCTATCTTATATATTTACAAGAGCAGAAGATGCAAAATCAGATTTCTTCTTTATTATTTACCTTGTTATTGCGACCATTCCAGCAGGTGTTATTGGTGTTTTATTTAAAGATTACATCGATCAATACTTAAAAGGTGTGAAAATGGTTGGGATTTCCCTTCTTATTACCGCTGTCGGTCTTTGGATTATTAGAAACTTGCGTGGACGTAAAAATGATGGCGACCTTTCTATGAAAGACGCAATTATTGTCGGCCTAGCACAAGCTTGCGCACTAATTCCTGGAATAAGCCGATCAGGTGCAACAATCGTAGCAGCGATGTTACTTGGTATGAAGCAAGAAACGGCTCTTCGTTTCTCATTCTTACTATATATCCCTGTTAGCTTAGGTGGTTTATTACTAAGTATTACAGACATTGCAAAAGATCCAAATCTAGATACACTATTCGTACCATATATCGTTGCATTTATCGCAACATTTATCATGACGTATATTTCATTAAAATGGTTTATGAACATTATGGCAAAAGGAAATTTAAAATATTTCTCTTTCTATTGCATTATCGTAGGTGTACTTACTCTTATTTTCTTATAAGGTGAAACTTACAAATCAAAAAGCGAGTCATTCTATTACACTAGAACGACTCGTTTTTTTATGCATATACTTTCTTTTCTTGACAATACAAACGAATAACATGTTTATTTTGTTGAAATACATCATGCGTTAGGCGGATAATAATAAAATTTCGTTTTATTTGATCATCATGAACAAAAATCTGTTCTCCCTCTTGAAAACGCCACGCACTTTCAAAAGTTGTAATATGATTCCCACTTACAGAAAAAAGCTCATATCGCATATCTTGTTCCCTCTTTCAACTTATAATAATCATAATATCCTTATATTAAATTTAGTATAACTTAATTCTATTAAAATTTATAATTTTTTCTATTTCAAAATATTTTAATTTTGTTTTAAGGTTCTTTTAACGTTATAATGGTAAACGAATTTTCATTGAAAGGAGCTTCATTTTGACTGCATATTTATTCCCTGTAAAAACAGCATTTATTTTATTTCCTTTTTTAGCAATGTTTCTATTAATCCCTTTTTTAATATTTAATTATCGAAAGTATGGTTATTTAAATAAATGGCGTTCATTTATTTTATACTCATTATTGCTTTACTTATTAAATGCCTATTTTCTTGTGATTTTGCCGTTGCCACAAACATATGATACTTGTAGCCTACAACCGGCTAATACGCAGCACATGCAACTATCACCATTTTATTTCATACAAGAAATTAGTAATCGTACTTCGGCAATTTTAACGAAACCAGCTACTTATTTCTACCTATTAAAAGAATCTGCGTTTTTACAAGTAGCATTTAACGTTCTATTAACCGTTCCATTCGGTATTTACTTACGGTATTATTTCCGACGTAGTTTCTTACAAACAATTTGTATTTCTTTTTGTCTTTCACTCTTTTTCGAGCTAACACAAGTGACTGGACTATACGGTATATACAATTGTGCGTACCGCTTATTTGATATAGATGATCTGTTTTTAAATACATTAGGCGGCGTAATCGGCTTTATCATTGCACCAATTTTTACGTACTTCCTTCCGAAAGCAAGCGAATTAGATAGTCATATTGATTTGGAAACGAAACCAGTCGGATTCGTTCGTCGCTTTATCGCGATGCAAATTGATTGGATTTTCTTATCCATCGTTGTACCTGTCATTAAAAACAAAGGAAATTCTTTCTTTGTTTCTAATATTCAATCTTACACGAACATATACGAACTCATTTTCATAACGTGTTCGATCTTTATTTACTTTATTATCATTCCATACTTTACGAATGGAAAGACAATCGGTAAAGCATTGCTTCGTATTTACGTGAAAGGACAATCAGATCGTATTACGTTGAAGGAACTATTCATCCGTTATGGTATATTCTATTTCGTTTTAGGTGGAATCAATTATATTCTTTCTAGTAGCTCTATCTTAAATCTTAAAGAACCTTTAGTATTAATAGTTATATTATTATTCCAACTCGTAATTAACGGTCTATTTATTATTCATGTTTTATTACATGTATTTAGTCGTGATAAGTTACTATTTTACGAGCGAATTAGTCAAACAAGAAATGCGATCGTACTAAAAAAAGCTGACAAGTAATACTTTGTCAGCTTTTTTTCATAATCGTAAATAACTTTTCTGTGTAAGGATTTGAAAACATTTCTGCTTCATCTAATAATTTCCTCACCTTTAGAAACGAATGCAATTCTGGATATATATTTTGTAATTTTTCGTACGTTAACGTATGCATTTTTCCCCAATGCGGGCGTCCTTCATACTTTAGAAAAATTTTCTCCACCTCACCAAAATAAGCAGCATACTTCATACCTTTATACATATGAACAGCTATATACGCAGAATCTCTTCCATACGCTGGACTGAGCCATATATCATCCTTTTTCACATAACGGCATTCAATTGGGAAGTGCACTTTATACTTTTTCTTTTCAATAAGGTTTGAAATTTCTTCTACAACGGCCTGCATATACTTTGAAGGAACACTATACTCCATTTCATAAAATGGAACCGCACGCGATGTAGCAAATACTTCATAACTCGGGCCAATTATTTTTGTATTCGGTACAGCTTTAGCCGATAATCGACTTACTCCTTTACTTATAGAAGGAAACCATTTGCATCCTTTAGATAACAAAGAGAACATCTTATTTTCAAGTAACTCTACCTTTAGTTTATGCCATTTCAAATCACTTTTTTTACCCGTTGTTTCGTTTGTAATTTTCACTTGCACTTCATCTGAATAAGGAAAAACAAAGAATTCAAAGTGGCGATTCTTCTTATATTCTTCTAATTTGTTCATTACAGTAGATAATGCTTGTTTTTCACTTTCATACACAAGTGAATACGCCCTGATAACTTTCAATTTTATCCTTACAATGATACCTAGCATCCCAAGTGACAACTGAAAGGCCCTCCAATATTCTACATTCTCCGTTTCCGAACAAACTATAGTCTCACCTGTAGATAAAACTGCCGTAATCTCTATAACTTGTGTTGATAAACTTCCAAAGGTAATACCCGTTCCATGCGTCCCCGTACTAATTGCTCCTGCGATAGATTGCGAATCAATATCCCCTAAATTTTCTTGCGCATAACCTTTTTCCTCAAGTAACTTCCCTAGCTCATGTAACTTTGTTCCTGCCCATACTTCGGCAACCATTTCTTCCGTATCAATATTCACAATTCCCTTCAATTCATCTAAAGAAACTAAAATTTCTTCCGTTTGCACAAGAGGTGTAAACGAGTGTCCTGAACCGACAACACGAATTTTCTTCCCTTTCTTTCGCGCAAGCTCTATAACTTCTACTACATCTTGTATACTTTCTGGATACATCGTATAATGCGGTGTTCCTTCTACATTCCCTGTCCAATTTCTCCATTTTTGTCCCTTTATAGAAAGCATTGGCCATCCCCCCGATATGTTGAATACTCCCCAACAATCTCTCCTTCTTTCACACGATATAAAAATGGAAACCGCTCACATAATTCGCCAGCTTTACTATGACGAAATAAGATAGAATCTCCTATCTCTACTCGTTCCTCACCGTTATAAAAAATCGGTGTTTGCACTTCACCAGCGCCTTCTAAAGCTAATAGTTTTGCACCATTCGGCCTCCAAATCTCAGGTTCTTTATCTTTCCCAATTGCGCCTGAGGCAATATATCCACCACCTAGACAAGTGTAAATTGTTGGGGCTGGTTTACGCACAACTGGTAAAGCAAACCCGACAGCTGGATGAAATTGCACCTCTTTATAATAATCAAACAGCTTCGGGGCATAAAAAGCCGAACCTATTGTAATCTCTGAAACTGAATGATCTTGCTCAGTTGTTTTTATGCTTCCTGTGCCTCCCCCATTTACGAATCTTAGTTCAATACCCAGATTTTGTATTTCTTTTACGATATGTCCTCTTCTTTCTTTAACTTCTAACACTGATTTCTTCTTTAAATATGAAATCACTTTACTTTTCGCTCGTTGATTCGGTATGTGATCTCCTCCCCCAGCAATTTGGGCTTCATATCCCATTACACCATCTAGTATTAAAAATGATGATTCTTTCAACCTTTTTACTATTTTCAAAGCACCTTGCACATCTTTTACCGGTGATCTTTTGACCCCAAAATGAAACTTAAAAAAACGACTACTCATATCAATATCTAAGCAAACACGAAAACATCCTTTAGACTTCTCAGCAATTTTTTCTAAATAAACAATATGATCTTCACAATCCACCATACAAGTTATAATGAGCCCTTGCTTTGTTAGCAAACTTATTTCATGTAACGCTCTTTCATCATAAGCAGGATATCCGAGCAATAAATCATTGAATCCTTGTTCAATTAAAAATAAGGCTTCCCTAGGTGAAAAACACATAATACCTTGAAATCGTTCATTTGCAGCTAAAATCTTTTGCATAACCGGAACAGAACGTAACGATTTACTCGCTATACGAATCTTCTTATTGCCACTTAATTCTATAATCAATTGAATATTTCTATCTAAAGCTACTTCATCCAAAAATGCACACGGTAATGGCACTTCTTTAAAAATTCCTCGATCCACATTTTTTCTCTCCTCTTCTCTATATGTCTTATACATATTGGAAAGAAAGTTGGAATCTCCTCTACAAAATAAAAAAGTTTCTTCCTATTTAAGAAGAAACTTTTTTAGGACTACTTCATAGAAATAGTTGCTGCTACTGGATAATGATCAGAATAATCATCATACGTATATTTTTTGAGCCATGATGTAACAGTCCACTGTGGAGATTTCGGTTGTAACACTTTATTCTCTACAAATGACGGGTTCGCATGGTCTTTACTTGCAATAATATAATCTAAATACTCGGCAGGGCTATCAGGGAAATTATATTTTGCAATACTGTTTGTCGTCGCATCCCAAGTTGCTGTATGTCCCGTATAAGATGGAATAGAAGCGTGCAATGTTTTGAACATTGATGCGTATTCTGAGTCACTATTGTTCTCAGCATTTATTTTATTCACATTCATATCACCACCAAATAGGACGTACTCGTCATTTGGTATATTTTTATTTTTAATAAAATCTTGAATTTCTTTTAACTGGTTTGTACGTACAGATGCAGGTGAAGTTTTTCCGCACATACTATCTTCTGCCTGCAAATGCGTCCCAATTACATGAACGAAACGATCATTTTTCTTAATCTTCGTGTATACAAATCCTTTATTCGATAAATTATCCGGCCCGCATCCATTTGCAAATACATATTGAACCTTTTCAACGATCGGCCATTTGCTCACGATTGCAACGCCTCCATCTTCAGGCGTTGAAGATGAATAACTACCTAACGTTTTATCCCATTCATTTCCGTTACTACGACCTAATACAGCTGTTTGATTTGGGTATTCTTTCTTCAAATTTCCTAAAAGGCGATCTGAAGCACTATTATCAAACACTTCATTTAATATAACAACGTCTTGATTTTTAATATAATCTGCCGCCCCAATTAAATCAGCACGCTGACTTTGTCCCCAATTCGGATATAAGTTAGTTGATAGCATGTACACGTTATGCGTCATCACTTTCAAAATGTTGTTTTGATCTGTAGACGTATCTGCTTGAGCTGAAGATCCTCCGTATAAAACTCCTAAACCAATCCCAAGGCTAAGTACACCTTTTAGCAATTTACCTTTCACGTTCCATACCTCCATGTGTATAGTATTGAACTACTCACCACTTAACGTCCTTACGGACTGTTTGAAGTGGGAGATTCCTAAGTACAGAAGCCTAATGGCTTCTAATTCATTAGGCTATCCCCGTAGTTCCTACGGTTAGAAGCCTTAAAGCTTCATTTTTAAGATTGATACTTGCGTTAATATCTCTGTCGTGATGACTATTGCACTCAGGACAATCCCATTCACGAAGATTTAGATTCTTAACGTCTTTATTTTGATACCCACAACAAGAACATAATTGGCTTGAAGCAAATGTTTTGGATACCAGAATGACTTGTTTTCCATACCATTTTGCCTTGTATTCTAGCAACGTTCTAAATTGTGACCAAGATACTTCACTAATCGCTTTTGCTAACTTATGATTTTTTAACATATTCGATACTTGCAAATCTTCTATACCGATAACATCGTGGTTTTTGATGATTTCAGTTGAGATTTTGTCCAAGTAATCTTTTCTAGCATTAGCTATGTATTCATGAATTCTAGCTACCCTTACTCGTTGTTTATTCCAGCGAGAAGATCCTTTCATTCTTCTAGAAAGAACGCGCTGTGCTTTTGCCAACTTCTCTTCCAATGAGCGAAAAAATTTAGGGTTTTTATAGGTTGTTCCATCTGACAAAATGGCGAAATCTTTTAATCCTACATCCATTCCAATATAAGAATGTGTTTTCGGAAGTTCTTGCACTTCTGTTTCAACTAACAATGACACAAAGTATCTGCCAGAAGGGTTCCGTCTAACCGTAGCATTTAAAATACGTCCCTTTACTTCACGACTTTTGGCAAATCGAACAAGACCTAGTTTCGGCAATTTCATTTTGTTTCCGACAACAGCAATGTTTTCATTTGTTTGTTTTGTGGTATAAGATTGTACGTTGTTCTTTTTAGATTTGAAACGCGGGGCACTGTTTTGTTTTTTAAAAAAGCGTGTATAAGCATCCACAAGGTTGCGAACAGACGATTGAATAGCAATACTATCCACTTCTTTTAGCCAAACAAACTCTTTCTTCATGGCAGGAAGTTTGGCAGAGCATGTACCATATGTCAAACCTTTTCCTGTTTCTTTGTATGCATTATCCCATAGAGATAGGAAGTGATTGAATACAAAACGAGAACAACCAATCGTTTTATTGATCAGGATCGCTTGTGCTTTATTTGGATAGATACGAAATTTATACGCTTTATTGATCATCCTTCATTTCACCTCCATTTCGATATATTCCCATTATATACCAAACACACATTCGATAGTTAGTTAAGTGATTATGACAAATTATCCGGTAACACTTTACATATGTCGAACAATTAAGATGACTTCCTGCCATCTCTTGTTCGAAGCCAATTCATCTCCCACCTACTCGCTGGGCTACGCCCTTCACGCTCCTTGAGGAAGGAGTCTTCTTGGCTAAATTGATAAAAAGGTCAAATACTCTATTGTGAGATTTGACCTTTTTTAAATACTTAACGATCTCCGTACGTATCAAACCAAAGCTGAATGTATCCAGCAGTAACACGTTGTGCATCCATTAATCGCTTACCTGTCATTGGCGTAACTTCAGCGCGCCATTTATCTGCATATTCTTGTGACACAGCTGCTTTTACGAACCAATCTTTCGTATTATCATTTACAATTCCAGAGTAATCTTGTTTCGCTACTACTGCCGCTCCATGAATCCACTCTTCTGGATTTGTACCTTTCCAGTTCCAATATCCATTTCCATCCGTCACTTTATAATTATCTTTTATCGTATCTACAAAGTTTTCATATTTAGAATGGAATCCTTGTGGATACGAAAGATTTGTAAAGTTTGCTGCATGCATCGGTTGGTTTACATCTCCTAAATAATGAAGAGATAATCCTAAATAGAAGAATGCTTGTTTCATATCTTTATTTTTATATGATTCACCAGCTAATTTAAAATATTTAGCGCCAGTTTCTTTTGCCTGCTTTGCAAATGGAATATATGTTTTTCCATTGTCTGGATCATAGAAATGTGAAGCAAATGTGCTATTATCATAATAAGGATTTTCATAGTCAGCAGCATAAATACCGTTCTCTAACTCCGTACGCCATTCATTTAATTGTGCAACTCGATCTTGTTTTACAAGTGTTGTATTGCGAGACATAATATCAATCGCACGGTTTACAATCCATAAATGAGAATTTACGCCTTCTTTATGTTTATCTTCAGCAGACCAGCGGTGAACTATTTTTATTTTACTTCCCCCATCGTTTTCATGAGCAAATGCAACGCTTTGTAAAGGAGCTACTACTGTAATAGCTGCTGCTAAAGCAAGTACTTTCTTTTTCATCTGAAATCCTCCATTTTATAATCGAATTATTGTAAACTTTTTGTTAGGATCCTATAATGTCATCCGGTTAACCTATGACTAGAATATCCCACCTTTCATGAAATTTCTATTACTAAATCAAAATATGTAAATGTTCATATAATTATAACTTTATACACAGTGAATATAATGAATGAATACACTTTCATTTTAATAAACTATTATTAAGGCTTATCTAAACTAATGTAAAAAAAGAGTAAAGCACCCACATGCTTTACTCTTTTTTTCTATTCGATAATATACTCGGCAGTTGTACATTAACTGCCAACTTATGAATAAATCCAAATACTAATCCAATCCCAATAAATATGTATAAGATTGTAAATATCTTCCCAAAATCAGTTTGCGGGCTAAAATTCGCATCACCGACAGTCGTCAGCGTCACAACGCTAAAATACAAAGCGTCAAGAGGACGTAATTCTTCAACTGTACTATAAAAAATCGTACCAGATGTTAATGTTAAAAATGTTAATACGAATAATACTTGAAATTCTTTATCTTTCCACGCTCGTAAACAAGCTTTTAGCATTCGTTTCAATGTCAACATAAATGAAAGCATGAGACTTCCCCTTCCAAACAAAATACCTGTAGTTACAGGAAAGTCTATCACCTTTCTGTACAGAAAAAAAGTAGCCCTCTTCTATTTCTAGAAAAGAGCTACTTTTTACTATTCTATATTATTTAGGTGAAACAAGAATTTTCACTTGTGTTTTATCTTTTACAAGTGCTTCAAATCCTTCTTCAACAACTTGATCTACTGTGATTTTTTTCGTAATTAATTTCTCTGCTTGAATTTGACCAGAGCTAATTAATTTAATAACAGCTGGGAAGATATGACGGTATCCTAAAATACCAACCACTTCTTTTTCTTTTAGTACAAGATTGTTTGGAGTAATTGTTGCGTCTTTTTCCCATACACTAACAATTACAGTTTGTCCTTCGAAACTTGTACTTTCAATTGCTTGACGAAGTACTACTTCAACACCAGTTACTTCAAAGCTTACATTTACACCTAAACCATTTGTTAAGTTGCGAATTTCAGCTAATACATCTTGAGTCGCTGGATTCAATACGTAATCCGCACCTGCTAATTTTGCTAATTCTTGACGTTCTTTAGAAAGTTCAACTGCAATAACAGGAGTTGCTCCTGCTGCTTTAGCTGCTTGGATAACAAGAAGTCCAATTGGACCACAACCAAAGACTGCTACTGCTTCCCCTTCTTTTAATTTACTTTGACGTACTGCATGAACCGCTACTGCTGCTGGTTCTACAAGAGCACCTTGTTCATACGTCATTTCATCTGGAATATGGTGAACCATATCTTCTGGTACTACTGTATATTCAGAGAAACCGCCGCCTTCTCCGCCAAGACCGTGGAAAACAAGTTGTTCACAAACATTGTAATGTCCATGTTTACAAGCTTCACATTTACCACAAGAATAAATTGGTTCTACAACGACGCGGTCTCCCACTTTATGAGATGTAACGCCTTCACCGATTTCAACTACCTCACCGCTAAACTCATGACCTAAAATAACCGGTGCTTTTACATGTGTTAATGGATGCTCTTCTGTCGGAATAAAAATAGGTCCTGCTAAATATTCATGCAAGTCTGTCCCGCAGATACCACACCATTTCACTTTAATCTTAACTGCTCCTGGTTTTACAGTTGGTTCTGGTACTTCTTCTACTCTTACATCACGTTGATTATGCCAAAGTAATGCTTTCATTTTATACATCCCTCTCTATGTATATACTTAACCTGGTGAAGTTTACAAATCTATTATAATACTTCTATCCATATATTTCAAAAAAACAATCTCATTTCCACTAAATTTTAACAAATAACGTTCAATATTTTGTCACTTTGTACTTTTTTCCACATCTGTTAATTCAATTTCATTGCGGTTGAAATTCGCATTATGCCATAATAGCATAGGAGAGGTGAATATCGCTTGAAATATTTTATTTACTTTATTGTTATCGTAGCGTTTCTAGATACGTTTTCACAATTACCTATTATGAGTACGTTCGCTCAAAGTCTTGGAGGATCCCCTCTTATTATTGGGCTAGTTGTCGGCATGTACTCATTCGCTAATATGATCGGTAATATTATTGCTGGCGCTGCTGTCGATAAATTTGGTGCAAAAAAAATACTTTATATAAGCATGGGACTTACGAGTTTCATAGTCTTGTTATACACTGTTGTTCAAAGTGGTGAACAACTATTAGTTGTGCGCTTTATGCATGGCTTTAGTGATGGATTTTTAATTCCTGCTGCCTTTACGTTTTTATCCAAACAAACAAATGCAGCAAGGCAAGGTAAGGCAATGGCTCTATCTGGGGCTGCAGTTGGAACAGCGGCAATTGTAGGACCTGCTTTTAGCGGAATTATGAAAGCAACTGCCGGTATAGAGTGGGTGTTCATTACCATTTCTATTTTAATGGTTCTTGGTACAATTGTATCTCTCTTCTTCTTACCAAATAACGTATCAAGAAAAGATACTTCAAGAACACAAATGATGAACAAAGAAGATATGTTTGAACTATTGAAATCAGAACCGTTATTACAGGCATATATTGGTGCTTTCACACTCATGTTTTCACAAGGAATTGTCACTTATATGTTACCAGTAAAGGTTGAAGCATTAGCCCTTAAAGCATCTACAACAGGCATGATGTTAAGTGTATTCGGCATTACCGCTATCCTCTTCTTCTTACTGCCAACAAATCGTATTTACGATCGATTTAATCGTTCAAAACTAATGTTAATTGGTATTGCAGTAATGGCATTAGCATTATCTTTACTTGGATTATTCGCAACAAAAGGCATGCTCTTTATCGTTATGATGATTTATGGCATTGGATTCGCTATCCTTTTCCCATCGATAAACGCATTACTTGTTGAAAATACGACAGATGATAAACGCGGAAAAGCATTCGGATTGTTTTATGCTTTCTTCTCGTTAGGCGTTGTTGCTGGATCCTTTACAGTTGGAGCAATCGGGGCATCCCCTAGCGTTAGCTTCGTTATCGGAACTGCATTCTTATTAACATTTGCCGGAATGATTTACGTAAGAAGCAAAGTAAAAGGCAGAGACAAAGTAAAAAAGACAATGATAGGATAATTCCATCATTGTCTTTTTTTAATGATAAACTTCTATTCAACTTTTAACTTTCAATAAGCCGTATTTAATAAACAATATGGCATTATATTTTTCATAGAGATAATACAATGGATAACAAAATAAGAAGAAAATAAATACAGTTGGGACATCGTCTATAATAGAAAAATATTTTACTAGCAATTCCTTAATACTCTCTCCAATTATAATAAACAGTGGAATGATACAAATTGCCGCTAATATTAAGCATGGTGTGATCCTCATTTCTTTTAGCCCCACCTTACAGTGTGGACACTTGAATGAAAAAGGATGCGGGAGCTCCATAATATGTTGTGCAGTAATATTCCCTTCACACTGTGGACATTCAATTACTTCTTTCATGTAACTCACTCCTTTCTATCCATAAAAAAGAGCACTATCCAATAGCGCTTTTTTATTGCCGAATATATTACTTTTGTGTGTAGCCAAGTAACAATGTAAATAAATTAAACTGTAATGGCAATACTACAGTTCTTCTTTTACAAAAAAAGTGTATCAATACCAACGATACTTCGACAATTTCCTCGGAAATATTTCCTTTCCCTACATAATTTGATACACTACATATAAACAGACACTTGTATTACATAAGCTAAAATAATAACTTACTGTACAAATTCAAAAGCACATTCTTCATATGAAGAATGTGCTTTTCTGTTATTAACGTTTAATCCAAACAGCGCCTGCTGATTTATCATCTGCCTGTCCAACAACTTGGAATTTAAGTCCAAGATTCGGAACTTTTCTTCCTGCATCTGCAATTTGGTTGTTACTATATACTTTTGAATCATCAAAAGTTGTAACGCCTTGTAATCCAGAATAGTTAAACTGTCCACGTGTGAATGAATTTACACTCCATGCTGGTGTTTGATCAAATGAAAATGCTGCGTCTGCAATTTGCATACCTGTATTACCGTAAGTTGGTTTTCCGTTTAAATTGCCAACAAGTGCCTCTGGATGCGAATCTACAACACCAAGGAACCCTTCACCTGGATGCACCCCAACCCAGTTATCTTTAAAGCTATCATCTGCATACCAAACGACAAGACCTGTATTATACACTGGACCTTTTCCTGCTTTTAATCCATTATCTGATCCCGCATAGTTTCTCCACTCTAAGTAGTAATAATGAGCTTTTTTCTCTGTTCCATCAGAAACAACGAATCCATTTAACTGCATTTTTGATGTTCCTTCTGCATCATCAGAAAACACTACTTGTCCATCAACTGTTACATTTACATTATCCATCGCGAAGCCTTTATACGTTACTGCTGGATCTGTAATATAATCGAATTGCAGTTTTACCTTTTTCCCTTTAAATTGACTTAAATCGTATGACTTATCAATCCATTTCCCATCTGTTGTATCTTTATCTCCTTGGACTACTTTTTCTCCAAGTCTATCAATTAATGTTTTCGTTCCATCTTCTGTTACTGCATGCACTTCAACAAAATCGCACTCTGCTTCTAACTCATAATTTGCTTTATAATCAAACTTTGCATTTGTTCCTTTTGTTAAATCAAAGAACGGTGTTTCTAATGTTGTATGCATATCATCGCCTCTTGTACTATAATATGCATGCTTTCCAAACTCCGGTTTAATCGTTTCAACGCTTTTGCCTGGTAAGTTAACACGTACAACGCCTGGACGATTTGATTTCGTAACACTTTGATCAATATATGTAGGAACTCCTACACCACGCTTAATTTTATCGTAATCTACTTCTAAAATTTTTGCCCAGTTGCCACCCATATTCTTTTGTAAGAAATCTTTATTTTGTGGTGAGAAACTAGTTGGCTCTGTTCCTGCAATTTTCCCTGTCCAACTACCTCCACTCATTAATGACCAAGCTTCGACAGGTGAACCGGTTCCAGTATATTTCGTATCATATTCATCTGGTAAGCCAAGGTCATGTCCAAATTCATGCGCAAACACACCTACTGCTCCATCTTCTGGTTCAATTGTGTAATCATGTGCTGCTACTTTTCCACCAAAGTAATCTACTTTTGATTTTGTGCCTTCAATCGCTACTGGATCTACTGCTAATTTTGAACGATGTGACCAAATGGCATCATCGCCTAATTTACCACCACCTGCTTCTTGACCAACACCAGCATGGATTACCATTAAATGATCAATTACACCGTCAGGCTCATTTTGATTCCCATCCCCGTTTGTATCATATCTATCAAACTGATCAAATTGAGATAAATCTAATCCTTTCTCAGCAGCTGCATGCAAAGCTTCTTTCACTAAATCACGTGCACCTTTCGGACCTTTATTATCGTGACCACTGCTACCATCAGCACCGTAGTCAGATGCTTTTCCTGGAACTGTTAGCCACTCCGTTACATATCCGTCTGTCGTATAACTACCACCAGACTGCTCTTCATAATATTGTTTAAACGTTTTTACTTTTGAACCATCAAATAACGTGTACGGCTCATTACCAAATAACATCTTTTGATAATGCTCTCTACTAAAGTCATTCGAATACATATACCCTGGTGTTTGATCAATATTATTATGTTTATAATCACTAAATTCAACGAGTAACACTAATACCTTATCCGTTCGAACAGATCCCTTATACGGTGCTTGCTTTGCTTTAGATGTTGGAACTTGTCCGTTCAATTGTTTTTTATTTGGTTCAGGCTTTTGCTCAGGGCTAACGTTTTTTTCAGGTTTCTTTACCTTTTCCTTTTCTTCCATTTTTTTCTCTTTTATTTTTTTCACGAAATCAGATGCCTCTTTAGCAGTATCAGCTGGAAGAATTTCTTTATTTGCCTGATCTCCTTGTTTCTTTTCAATATATTGCTCGACAGCCTTTTTCGTCTCTTCTTTAGAAGATGCTGGATTAATTTCTCCTCTTTCTTTCAGCGCTTCCGCTAGACGATCTTCTTGAATTAAATTGTAATCAATTGGTGTTGTAGATACATTTTCTTTCTCTTTTGCTGGCGTTTCTGCGTACGCTAATGGAGCACTCATTACAGATGTGCATCCGATAATTGCCGCAATTGCTAATGACGATAACACTTTAAATGGCGCTTTTCTTCTCATTTCATTTCTCTCCTTTTATAAAACTTAAAATTCAGATAAAGTGGGATAAATAAGTGCATTTAAATCAAAAGCTCTACTTTCTGCCCTCCCTATATAAAAAGGCATAATTCTATAAACATTAAGCTTTCTGTTATAGAATCATGCCCTCCAGTTTTCTGGTCAGACTCTCTATCTGTCTATATCAAAATATGAAAAATAAAGAGTGATTTGTATATATTAAATAGTTTATATAACAAATTTAAAAGACAATATGCAAAATTGCATGAAAATTCTTTTAAATAAAAAGAATCCTAGTCAATTAAACTAGGATTCTTGATTTTCTATTATTTCTCTTGTGTTTTTTCCCAATCAGCTAAGAATTTCTCAATTCCTTGATCTGTTAATGGATGCTTCACTAATGAAGCAATTACGTTTGCTGGGATTGTTGCAATATGTGCACCGTTTAATGCTGCGTCAGTTACGTGAACACTGTGACGTACAGATGCTGCGATAATTTCTGTTTCAATACCATGAATTGCAAAGATTTCTGCGATTTGGTGAATTAAGTCCATACCGTTATGACCGATATCGTCTAAGCGACCTAAGAATGGTGAAACGTATGTTGCACCAGCACGAGCTGCAAGTAATGCTTGAACTGCTGAGAACACTAATGTAACGTTTGTACGAATTCCTAAGTCAGAGAACGCTTTTACTGCTTTTAAACCTTCTGTTGTCATTGGAACTTTTACAACAACGTTTGGAGCAATTTTCGCTAACTCTTTTCCTTCTTCGATCATTTTATCTGCTTCTAAGCTAATTACTTCTGCACTTACAGGTCCTTCTACAACGCTGCAAATTTCACGAATGCGCTCGTGGAAGTCTACGCCTTCTTTTGCTACAAGTGATGGATTTGTCGTTACTCCAGCTAATACGCCTAATGCATTTGCCTCTTTAATTTCGTTAATGTTTGCTGTATCAATAAAGAATTTCATTTGTTATTCTTCCTTCCTAATTTTCATTTTATATTTATTTATTTTTCTTAATAAGCTCTAATTCAATCGGAATAGATTTGTCCACTTTTTTACCTTGCGTGATCTCTTTTGCTGTTTGCATCGCCTTCTCTCCGATTAATTCCGGTTTTTGAGCAACTGTTGCAGCCATACGCCCATCGTTAACCGCTTGCACAGCATCTTCTGTTGCATCAAATCCAACAACGACTACATCCGTTTTTCCAGCAGACTTCAATGCTTCAAGTGCCCCTAATGCCATTTCGTCGTTGTGCGCAAACACGGCTTTAATGTCGCTATTCGCTTGCAAAATGTTTTCCATAACAGATAATCCTTTTGCTCTATCAAAATCAGCCGCTTGTTTAGCAACTACTTTTAAAGATTTATCCGCTACGTTATGGAATCCTTTCCCGCGCTCACGAGCAGCAGAAGATCCAGGGATTCCTTCTAATTCAGCAACGTTTGCTCCTTCGCCAACTAATTCACGAACGTAATCACTAGCCATTTGACCACCTTCAATGTTATTAGAGGCAATGTGAGAAACAACTTTACCTGAATTTGCAACGCGGTCTACTGTAATAACAGGAACATTCGCTGCATTTGCTGCACTTACTGCTGAAGCAACAGCATCTGAATCAGTTGGATTAATAACAACTACATCGACACCTTTTTGAATTAAATCTTCAACATCATTTGTTTGCTTTGCTGCATCATTTTGTGCATCAACAGCAATCAATTCGATGCCACTATCTTTCGCTTTCTTTTCTGCACCTTTTTTCAAAGTTACAAAGAAGGGATTATTTAAAGTTGAAACAGAGAATCCAACTTTAATAGTTTTATTTCGACCTTTATCGCTAGAATCCTTTGCCCATTCTGGTGGTTCCATTGAACAACCAGCAGTAATGACCATAATACATGCAACGAATATAAGTAACCATTTCTTCATGAACTGTCCCTCCATTACGCTTCTTTTCGGCGATCAATTAATACAGCTAGTAAGATTACAAGTCCTTTTACAACTTGTTGGAAGAAAGAAGATACACCTAATAAATTTAAACCGTTATTTAGTACACCGATAATAAGTACACCGATGAATGTACCAACAATCCATCCTCTTCCCCCAGAAAGACTAGTTCCACCTAATACAACTGCTGCAATTGCATCTAATTCGTAAGAAGTACCTGCAGTCGGCTGTGCAGAATCTAGTCGTGATGTTAAGACAATACCTGCAAGCGCTGCCAAAATTCCGGAAAGACCGTAAATCATTACTTTAATTCTCGTAACATTAATACCTGATAATGCTGCTGCTTCTTCATTTCCACCAATTGCAAATGTACGGCGACCAAATGTCGTTTTCTTCAAAATGAAGTACAGCACTGCGAAAGCAATCATCATTGTAACAGCTGGTACTGGAATACCAAGAAAATAACCGCGGCCAAACATTTGGAACATTAAATGATCACCAAGACCAGTGATCGGACGTCCGTCCATATAAACAAGCGTCAACCCGCGAAAAATAGTCATTGTTGCTAAAGTCGCAATAAATGGAGCTACTTTTCCCTTCGCTATGATGATACCGTTTACAATTCCCATTACAAGACCAGCTAATAATCCAACTGCCATCGCAAGGAACGGGTCCATGCCACTTGCCATCATTCCAGCAACAAGTGCACTTGATAATGCTAAAATAGAACCTACCGATAAGTCAATACCCCCTGTTAAAATTACAAAGGTCATTCCGAATGCAATAAGCGCATTAATCGATACTTGACGCAGTATATTAAATAAATTTGGAATTTCAATAAACGCTGGATTTAAAGCCGTAATTACTACAATAATTAGCGCTAGTCCAATTAAAGACCCAAGTTGTTGTAATACATTCCCCTTCTTAGCCATCCTTACTCTCCCCCTGTAGCTAGTGCCATAATAGACTCTTGTGATGCCTCATCTTTCTCTAAAATGCCGCCGACTTTTCCTTCATGAATAACAAGAACGCGATCACTCATCCCTAAAACTTCTGGAAGCTCAGATGATACCATAATAACGGCATCTCCTTCTTCGGTAAGCTTATTCATAATAGAGTAAATTTCTTTTTTTGCTCCAACATCAACACCCCTTGTTGGCTCATCTAAAATGAGTAACTGCGGGTGGATACCTAGCCATTTTGCAATTACAACCTTTTGCTGATTTCCACCAGAAAGAGATTTTACCGCTTGCTCTCCACTAGATGCTTTCACATTAAGAAGCTTCATCATGTCCGCCGTAAACTGTTGTTCTAGTTCGTTACTTACGACACTCCCCTTTGAAAGACTTTCTAAATTCGTTAAAGCCAAATTTTCCCGAATTGAGAAATCTAGCACTAACCCTTCAGATTTTCTATCCTCTGTAATGAAAGCGATTCTTTGTCTAATCGCATCTATCGGACTATCAATCTTTACTTCTTGTCCATTTATAAAAATTTGGCCAGAATCTAAAGGTTCGTATCCAAATATCGCTTTCATAATATCTGTACGGCCAGCTCCCATCAAACCAGCAACACCAAGGATTTCACCTTTTCTCACCTGAAACGATACATTTTCAAACTTCCCTTTTTTCGTTCCATTACGCATTTCAAAAATAACATCGCCAATTTGACTATTTCGTTCTGGGTAACGTTCACCAATGCTGCGCCCCACCATCATACTCACTACTTCATCAAATGATGTTTCTGGAATTAATCTCTTTCCCACGTATTCTCCATCACGCAAAATCGTAATAGCATCACATATTGAGAAAATCTCTTCCATACGATGCGAAATGTACACGAATGAAACACCTTCTTTACGTAACTTATTGATTACTGTAAAGAGCGTTTCGATTTCACGATCCGTCAGTGCCGCAGTAGGCTCATCCATAATAATAACGCTTGCATTTGTCATTAGTGCTTTCGCAATTTCGATAATTTGCTGTTGTCCAACCGATAACTCTCCTGCCAACATAGCGCCTTTTACATGTAATCCTAACTCCGCTAGTTGCTGCTGCGCAATCGCGTTCATTTGACGCGTACGTAAAATACCTGTCTTCCCATACATTAACTCTTTACCGAGAAACATATTTTCAGCTACTGTTAAATTCGATAATATGTTCAATTCTTGATGTATAAATGCAATACCGTACTCTTCAGCTTCTTTCGCATTTTTAAAAGTTCGTTCTTGTCCATCAATCGTAATCGTTCCACCATCTCTTTTGTATACACCTGTTAAAATCTTCATGAGCGTTGATTTACCCGCTCCATTTTCCCCCATCAATGCATGGACTTCTCCTGTTTCAATCATAAATTGTGCATTCTTCAAAACAGGATTTCCATTGAACGCCTTTGAAATATTTTTCATTTCAATACGCATTCCCATCACTTCCCTTTATTAAAAAATAACGCCTGCATGTAAAATTACATTGGCATAAGGCGTAGCCTCGCCTGTACGAATAATGGCCTTCGCTTTCTTTGTATGCTCTTTAAATTGTTCATGAGATACATATTCAAACGCTGGTTCTATTAATTTTAGTTCGATTTCTTTATTTACTTCCGCATTGTTGTTAATGACTTCTTCTGCTAACGTCACTTTTTCAATTGCCATATCATCCGCTACCACTTGCAATACATCTAAAAAGCTAGGTTTTCCTATTTCAACAGCTAGATCAATTCTCTTTACTCCGTCAGGAATTGGTAAACCGCAATCAGCGATTACAATCGTATCCGTATGTCCAAGTGAAGCAAGCACTGCTGCAATCTCACTGTTTAATACGCCGTGCTTTTTCATCCGACAATCACCTGCACTTCACGTACTCTATCTCTCGTTGGCATACCGCCTTGTGCTCCAAGCTTCGTTACAGAAAGACCACCAGCAATATTCGCAAAACGAATTGCTTTTTGAAGTGTTTCTCCTTCAGAAAGCGCAACTGCTAATGCACCATTAAATGTATCACCAGCTCCAGTCGTATCTACTACATCAACAGCAATGCTAGGAACATGTACAATCTCCGTACCATTATGGAAACGTACACCGTTAGAACCTTCTGTCATCAATAGTTTGTTTGGATATTTAGCCAGTAACTCTTCAATTGGTGATGTGAAATCATCTAATACGATGCGACACTCATGTTCATTTGGCGTAATATAAGTTGCCTTTTCTAAAATATCTTCTGATAACACTTGTGCTGGCGCTGGGTTTAACATAACCGGGATTTTGTGTTCCTCACAAATAGCTAATACATATTTTACTGTTTCAAGCGGAATCTCTAGTTGAAGCACAACCATATCAGCTTTTATAAGAAGATCTTTTGAACGATTTACAACCGACTCATTGACAAGAGCATTCGCTCCTTGCACGACAACAATACTGTTATCCTCTTCTGCTAAAACGATATGAGCAATTCCTGTCGCCGCATCTGTAACCGGTACCACATAGTCGATAAAAACGCGTTCGTTCTCTAAATTTTTTCTAACTACAGTTCCATAATTATCGTCTCCTACCGCTCCAACCATCGCTACATTTGCGCCTAATCTAGCTGCAGCAACCGCCTGGTTAGCTCCTTTCCCTCCTGGAATTGTATGAAATGCTTCACCAATTACTGTTTCCCCTGCTTTCGGACGTTTTTTTGAAACGGCCACTAAGTCCATTGAAATACTACCTACTACTGCAATATTTGGCATCTATTTCATCTCCTTATTTCGTTGTATTTCGTTCTATAATTTCAATCGGTAAACGATAGTGTTTCTCTTCTAATACGTTTCCTTCCATCTGCTCTAACAACAGTTCTGTTGCAACTTTCCCCATTTCATAAATTGGCTGTGCAACAGTTGTAATAGATGGATACATCATCTCTGTTAAAGAAATTCCATCGAATCCGATAATTTGTAAATCATCCGGAATAGAAATCCCCTTTTGAAGCGCAGCCTTTACGATACCTATTGCAATTAAATCATTCCCAGCAACAATTCCATCAATATGCGGGTATTCTTCTAATAGTTCCACCGCTACACGCTCACTATTAGCTGGATCAAATGTACTCTCTGCAATCATATAAGAAAGATTATTTTGCGTAATAACGTCTACAAAGCCTTCAAAACGTTCATTAGCTGTACTTACGTCACGCGGTCCACGAATATGCGCAATATGTTTACAGCCTTTATCTATTAATAACTTTGTCGCTGCCTGACTTCCCGCATAGTTATCTGCATACACAGCAGGTATACGCTCATTAAACATACGGTCAATTGCAACGACTGGTACTGACAAGTTCATGTAATTCACACTATTTTGTGGATTTGTCGCTACAATAAATCCATCTACATTATTTTGCCTAAGTACATCAATATATTGCTTTTCTTTCTCTAAACTTTCATCAGAGTTACAAAGTACAACTGTATACCCTTGCTTATGCGCTACATCTTCTACGGCACGTGCAACTTCTGGAAAGAATGGATTCACGATATTTGGAACAACTAAGCCAATTAAACGAGATTTTTTATTATACAGTGAACGCGCTACTGTACTAGGCTTATAGTCTAGCATCTCAATCGCTCGTTCTACTTTCTTTAACGTATCTTCATGAACATATCCATTTTTATTTAACACTCTGGAAACGGTCGCAACAGATACTCCCGCTAATTTTGCAACGTCTTTAATCGTACTCATTTTCTTTCCTCTCCATTTCATGTAACCGTTTACAGAAGATAATATAACGTATTTCTAGAAATACGTCAATCATTTCTCACGAAAAAGCTTTTAAGGTTATACTCAAAAAAGCACCGCCATAAGGCGATGCTTTTTCATTACGAATAGGATACAGTTTGTTCTTTTTCCTCTGTAGCTGGCTCTTCAGCATCTTTTTTACGATCTGACAGTTTAATCTTCTGTAAGAAAATCGTAAAGATAGCGCCTACTACGATAAATACTAATCCTGTTAAGAATACAGTATGAAGTGAGTCTACTAAAGAGTTTTTCAAAATTGGTACAATGCTATTAGCGAATCTTCTGGCATTTGTTTTAATGCCTCTGGACTAAATAACATTGAATATAAGCCTTGCGGATCTGTATGAATCATATCTTTAAATTTCGTTACCATTTGTCCCGCTTCTTTTGGGAATGTATCTAATACAGGTACTAAATTTTTTGTTAACGTTGTACCTGAAGTGTTATTCATGATTGATCCTAAAATTGTAATACCAAATGTTCCGCCGATTTGACGGAAGAACTGACTTGATGATGTTACGACACCAAGATCTTTTTTCGGGAAGCTTTCTTGTAACGCTAATGTTAATGTCGGCATTACAAGACCCATTCCTAAACCGATAACCATCATATAAGAAGTAGCAGTCAATTTAGTTGTGTGCATATCCATCGTTGTTAATAACCAGAACCCTCCAGCCATTATAAGCATTCCTGTAATAATTTGTGGTTTTACACCAACTTTTAATACAAGTTGCCCGCCAATAATACTCATCACAATCATTGTAATCATCATTGGCGTCATAATTGTTCCTGATTCAGCAGCACTTACTCCTACAATTCCTTGCATGAAGAATGGTACGAACATAATCGCACCGAACATTCCAATACTCATAAAGAATCCAATCGCATTTAGTAATGTAAATGTACGATTTTTAAAGAAATGCATCGGTAAAATTGGTTCTTCCGCTTTCGTTTCAACGATAACAAAGCTAACGATACCAATTAAAGCTAATGCAAATAACCCGATAATTTGCCAAGAATCCCATGCGTAATCTTTTCCACCAAACGTTAATGCAAGTAATAAACTTACAACACCGAGAATCATCGTAAAGATCCCAGCGATATCAATTTTAATTGGTCCTGTTTGTTTATGTGATTTTAATCCCATTGCAATAAAGATTGTTGCTAAAATACCAACTGGCAAGTTAATGTAGAATACCCATCTCCAGTTCACTGCATCTACAATCCAACCACCCACTTGTGGTCCAATTACAGAAGCAAGACCGTATAACGCACCAAAAATACCTTGCCATTTCGCACGTTCTTTCCCCGTGAACATATCTCCAATAATAATCATAGCCATCGGCATCATAATACCGCCGCCAAGACCTTGAATACCACGGAAAATAATTAATTCTGTCATACCATTTGCCATACCACATAATGCTGAGCCAACCATAAAGATAACTAGCCCTGTTATATATACGTTACGACGGCCAAGTAAATCCGCTAATTTACCTGCGATTGGTACAACTGTCGTTGATGTTAACATATAAGCTGTTGTTAACCACGTCATTAAGCTTAATCCGCCTAGTTCACCAACGATACGTGGCATTGCTGTACCAACGATCGTTCCATCTAAGGCAGCAAATAGCATCGCAATGATTAAACCGATTAACAACAACTTTCTATTTATATTTTCTTGTTGCTCCATGTAATCTCCTCAATTCCTCTTAGTTATTCTCTTTTTTCTCTTGTGTCCCGCAAATAATTGTTTCTAACTTCTCAAAGAGGCGTAACAAATCTTCTCTTTCTTGTAATTCTAAATGCGAGAAATATTTTGCAATGTGCTCATTACGAGCGGTCATTGCCTCTTCTACTCTAGCTTTCCCCTTTTTGGTTAACTCAATGACGACAACACGACGGTCCTCTTTGTCGTGATAACGCTCTACAAGCTCTTGGTCAATTAAGCGATCGATCATCACTGTAATTGCACTAGGCTTTACATACATCTTTTTTGCTAATTTTGTCGCCCTTGAAGCTCCATAATGATCTAAAATCTTTAAAATATAAAACTGCGGTGGTGTAAGTCCTGTTGCTTGCATTTGTTCTAATAACTCTGTCTGCATTTTCTTTCCAATCGAAAAGGCAAGAGCTTGAATTTTATCGATATGCGTCATATCATTTGGCATGTTATCCACCTCTTATTTAAACAATAAAATATTTAACGTATTTAAATATTAATCCGACGAACAAAATCCGTCAACACTTTTTATCTATAAAAACGTTTACATTTTTGTCACAAAGTTGTATAATTTTCGACGAAGTTAATATTGACAGTCACGGAGAATCGGAGTACACGGCTATGAATCATAAAAAAGGAAACTTTTTTATATTTCATGGCCTTTTTATATTCTCTCTGACTTACGACACTTCGAATTAATTTGGGGAGGATTTTCATTTTATGTTTTTCACACAATTCTTTAAACCTGCGCCCCACGCGGAACGCTTACCAGCTGATCGCGTTGATAGTGAATACCGTAAATTACGTTTACAAGTATTCTTAGGTATTTTCATCGGCTATGCAGGCTACTACTTTGTTCGAAAAAACTTTTCACTAGCAATGCCATACTTAATTGAACAAGGCTTTAGTAAAGGGGAGCTTGGGGTTATCCTTTCAGCAGTTTCTATCGCTTACGGATTAAGTAAATTTCTTATGGGTATCGTATCCGATCGTTGTAATCCTCGCTACTTTTTAGCAGCTGGGCTATTTTTATCAGGTATCATTAATATTATTTTCGGCTCATTTTCTTTCATTACAACGAGCATTATACTTATGTTTGTACTTCAGTTTTTAAATGGATGGGTACAAGGGATGGGATGGCCTCCTTGTGGTCGTACAATGGTTCACTGGTTCTCTATTAGTGAACGTGGTACAAAAATGTCTATTTGGAACGTCGCTCATAATGTCGGTGGCGCACTTATGCCTTCCCTTGTAACATTAGGGTTATATTTCTTTGCAAATGACTGGAAAAGTATTTTTTACTTCCCAGGTATTCTTTCAATTTTAGTTGGTATTTATGTATTAATTACGATGAGAGATACACCTCAATCTTGCGGATTACCTTCTATTGAAGAACATACTGGAGAATATCCACCAGATGAAAAAGTACAAGATCGCGAACGCGAACTTTCAGTAAAGGAAATTTTATTTACATACGTACTAAACAATAAATTTTTATGGTACATCGCTATTGCGAACGTTTTCGTATATTTCGTACGTTACGGTGTTGTAGACTGGGCTCCTACTTATTTAGTAGAAGAAAAAAGCTTTACTCATAGTAGCTCACGTACAGCTTATGCTCTATATGAATGGGCTGGTATTCCAGGTACACTTCTTTGCGGCTGGATGAGTGATAAACTATTTAAAGGACGCCGCGCACCTGCTGGTATTTTATTTATGGTTGGTGTATTTATCGCCGTTCTTGTATACTGGCTAAACCCTCCTGGTAATCCAATGGTTGATAGTATCGCACTTGTTGCAATTGGATTTTTAATTTACGGACCTGTTATGTTAATTGGTCTACACGCTCTTGACTTAGCACCAAAGAAAGCGGCTGGAACTGCAGCTGGATTAACTGGCTTCTTCGGTTACTTAGGCGGAGCAGCTTTCGCTAGTGCCGCTATGGGCTTTATCGTCGATGCATTCGGATGGGATGGCGGATTCATCTTATTACTTGTATCTTGTGTACTTGCAATGTTCTTCCTTGCTCTTACTTTAAAGACAGGATCTCCAAAACAAAAGCAAGCTTAAGCACTAATATTATTCTTATCAAAAAAAGAGAGACTGTTCTTTCCAGAACGTCTCTCTTTTTTCTACATATAATACTTTTTTCTTACAAAAGATTTATTTCCCTCCCTTATACATGTTAGCGTTTTCAAAGCGCTTCAACTACTTATATACATGCATCCAATCTCTATATAAAAAGATTTTTGAATATTTTCTCAACTTATGCTTGTCAAACATTGTCAATTTATATTAAAATAACAACAACATACAAAATATTTAGTCTTTTCAGAAAGATGGAGGGATAGCCATGAAGAATCCACTTCTTCGCATTGAAAACTTACAGACTTCCTTTCGCATACAAGATCAATATCATGCCGCAGTTGATGATGTTTCGTTAACTGTCCATGAAAATGAAATTGTCGCGATAGTCGGTGAATCAGGTTGCGGAAAAAGTGCACTTGCCCTTTCCATTATGCGACTGCATAATGAAGCAAATACAAAATTACAAGGGCAGCTTAACTATAGAGATAAGGATTTACTAACGATGTCAGCCGCAGAGATGAATAAAGTACGCGGATCAAACATCGGTATGATTTTCCAAGAACCTCTTACAGCACTCGATCCTCTTATGACAGTTGGAAAACAAATCGAAGAAAATTTAGACTACCACACAAGCCTTTCAAAAGTTGAAAAGAAAGAACGCACCTTAGAACTACTTCATCAAGTTGGTATTCCAAAACCAGAACTTACATATAAACAATACCCACACGAATTATCTGGCGGAATGAGACAAAGAATTGTTATCGCAATTGCAATTGCTTGTAACCCAGCACTCATTATTGCGGATGAGCCAACAACGGCTCTTGACGTAACCATCCAAGCACAAATTTTAGACTTACTAAAATCTATTCAAGAACAAACGAAAATGGGCATCATTTTAATTACTCATGATTTAAGTGTTGTCGCAGAAACAGCCGATCGTATCGTCGTTATGTACGCTGGACAAGTTGTAGAAACAGGAAAAGTTGAAGAGATTTTTAACAACCCTCTTCACCCATATACTCGTTCTCTATTAAACTCCATTCCATCTGCGTATGCTGAAAAAGAAAAATTGCATGTAATTCAAGGGGTGGTTCCTACGTTAGCGAAACTTCCTCGCACAGGTTGCCGCTTCCAAGCTCGAATTCCATGGATTAGACCTGATCAGCACGAGGAAAATCCAATTTTACATGAAGTAAAACCAGACCACTGGGTGCGTTGTACTTGCTACAAGCATTTCAACTTCCAAGATAAGAAAGGAGATGACGTAACTCATGGCACTGCTTAAAGTAGAAGATTTAAAAGTACATTTCCCAATTAAAGGTGGTTTCTTCGGCCGCACATTAGATTATGTACGTGCTGTAGATGGTGTAAGTTTTGAATTACAACCAGGTGAAACGTACGGGATTGTTGGTGAATCCGGAAGTGGTAAATCAACAACAGGTAAAGCAATTATGCATTTAACGAAAGCAACAGAGGGTAGCATTCATTTTAATAATCGAGATTTAACAAAGTTAAGTCGCTCTGAGTTACGTGAACAACGAAAAGATATTCAAATGATTTTCCAAGACCCATATTCATCATTAAATCCGAAGAAACGTGTTCTCGACATTATTGCGGAGCCTCTTCGAAATTTTGAAAAATTCTCACCTGATGAAGAACGGAGAGCAGTTCAAGAATATCTCGATAAAGTTGGTCTAAATCCAGAGTCTATTTATAAATATCCACATGAATTTTCCGGTGGTCAAAGGCAGCGGATTGGTATTGCACGCGCTCTTACTTTAAAGCCGAAGCTTATTATTGCGGATGAGCCAGTATCTGCGCTTGACGTCTCTGTACAGGCACAAGTATTAAACTTCTTGCAAGATTTACAAGCTGAGCTCGGACTAACATACTTATTCATTAGTCATGATTTAGGTGTAATTCGTCATATGTGTGACCGTATCGGTGTTATGTATCGCGGGCGCATCGTCGAAGAAGCAACTAGTGCAGAAATTTATAGTAATCCACAACACATTTATACGAAGCGCCTAATATCAGCAATTCCTGATATTCGTCCTGAAAACAGAGAGAGACAGCGTAAGCTCCGTCAACAAGTAAGCTCTGAATACGAGAAATCATACGAAAATTATTTCAATGAAAACGGTCGGGCTTATGATTTAAAACCAATCTCGCCAACGCACCGGGTGGCATTACCATAAGGGAGTGATAAAACATGTGGAAGTTTATATTACGGAGATTTTTAGTGATGATCCCGCAATTATTCGTGTTAAGTGTACTTGTCTTTCTACTAGCTAAAGCAATGCCAGGTGATGCATTAACCGGCAAAGCAATAAATCCAAAAGCGGATCCAAAAGTAATTGAAGAACAACGTGAAAAGCTTGGATTAAATGACCCAGTTACAACACAATATGTTCGCTGGATTAAAAATGCAGTACAAGGTGACTTTGGTATCTCCTATGCACATAAAATGAAAGTAACCGAGTTAATTGGAGAACGACTTGGAAATACAGTATCTTTAGCACTTGTTATTCTTATTCTTACTTATTTAATTGCCATACCACTGGGAGTTATAAGTGGGCGGTGGAATGATACCTGGGCTGATCGACTCATTACCATTTACAACTATCTAGGTTTTGCTACACCACTATTTATATTTGCACTCGTTATGCTCTTCCTATTCGGATTTAAGTTTGCAATATTCCCAACCGGCGGTAGCGTAGATCCTCAAGTTGCAACAGGTACATTTGCTTACTATTTAAGCAAATTGAATCACATGCTACTACCAGCTTTATCAGGGGCATTAATTGCAACAGTTGGTACTGTTCAATATTTACGAAGCGAAATTATTGATACGAAACATAAAGATTTTGTGCGTACAGTAAGAGCAAAAGGTGTTCCAGAATCAAAAATCTATTCTAGACATATTTTACGAAATTCATTCTTACCAATTGCAGCCTTCTTAGGCTATGAAATTACGGGATTAGTTGGCGGTGCCATCTTTTTAGAAAGTATTTTTAGCTATCCAGGAATTGGCCAACTATTTATACAATCTATCTCTCAACGTGATTTTAGTGTAATAACTGCACTCGTTATGTTTACTGGATTTGCAACGTTACTTGGAACTCTCCTTTCAGATATTATTCTAAGCATCGTCGATCCACGTATTCGTATTGATTAAAGAAAGGAGATGACGTTATGTTAGCAAACCCTGAAAAACAAACTGAAATTATTAATTTCGAAAAAAGCCCTTCTGGTTTCTCTATTATGTGGCGAGAACTTCGTAAAGATAAATTAGCAATGTTTTCACTTGTTTTCCTAGCAATCTTATTACTAGCAGTCTACGCAACATCTTTTATTATGAAACAAGAAGATATTGTACGAGTTGATTTATTCGCTATTTATGCTCCTCCCTCTGCTGAACATTGGTTAGGAACAGATTATGGAGGACGCGATATTTTCGGCCAACTTATTATTGGTACGCGTAACTCATTTACAATTGGATTAGCGATTACTATTCTTTCTTGTTTAATTGGCCTTTCCATTGGATTAATTGCCGGTTATTTTGGAGGAGCAATTGATAATATCATTATGCGCATTATCGATTTTGTAATGGTTTTACCATTTTTAATGCTTGTAATTGTATTTATTACACTTGTTCCTACATTCAATATCTTCACTTTCATTTTAATTATGAGCGTGTTCTTATGGACAGGAAAGGCAAGATTAATTCGCTCAAAAGTATTAACTGAAAAAGAACTCGACTATGTCTCTGCATCAAAAACTTTAGGTACACCAAACTGGAAGATCATTCTTTTCCAAGTACTACCTAACTTAAGTTCAATTATCATTGTTAGCGTTACATTAAACCTTGCTGGAAACATCGGTATTGAATCTGGTCTAACCTTCTTAGGGTTTGGTCTACCAGAAAGTACACCAAGCCTTGGTACACTTGTTAGTTATGCTAGAAATCCAGATGTATTACAAGAAAAATGGTGGATTTGGTTACCCGCATCAATCATGATTTTAACATTGATGCTGTGTATAAATTTTATTGGTCAAGCGCTACGTCGTTCGGCCGATGCAAGACAAAGAAAAGGATAAGGGGTGGAAGAAATGACAAATAAGCCAAAGTTTTTCAAAGTATTAAGTACACTTGCGGTTTCAACATTACTACTTTCAGCATGTGGGGGCAGTGGGGGTAGTGAAAAAACGAGTAGCACAAAAAAAGTAGATACAAATAAATTTAGTGCATCTGTTAAAAATGATAAAAAGGAAATTAAAGATGGTTCATTAACATATGGTCTTGTTTCTAACACACCATTTGAAGGACTTTTAAATTTCGCTGTATATGAAGGGGATCCTGATAACCAAGTTATTACAATTTTCGATGAATCTTTATTATCAAATGACGAAAACTGGGAATACACGAATGATGGCGCTGCTACATATGAAATTTCTAAAGATAAAAAGACAATTACACTAAAAATTAAAGATAATGTAAAGTGGCATGATGGAAACCCTGTTACTGCTGAGGATTTAGAATACTCTTATCTAGTGATTGGTAGTAAAAAATATGCTGGTTCTCGCTATGACACTCAAATGCAAATGATTGAAGGTATGGAAGATTACCATAATGGAAAAGCCGAAAAAATTTCAGGTATAAAGGTAACAGATCCAAAAACTATTTCGATTACATTTAAAACACCAAACCCTTCAGTGAAAACTGGGCTTTGGACATACCCTCTTCATAAGAAATACTTAGGAGATGTACCAATTGATAAATTAGCAGAATCTGATAAAATCCGTAAAAACCCAATTGGTTTCGGACCATTTAAAGTGAAGAAAATTACGCCAGGTGAAGCTGTTGAATTTGAACGTTTTGATGATTATTATGGTGGAAAACCAAAACTGAAAAGCATGGTTTTAAAAGTTGTTAACCCGTCCGTTGTTAACGCGTCCTTAAAAAATGGTGATATTGACATTGCTGAAGTAAGTGCAGATCAGTATCCAAATGTAAGTAAATTAAAAAATGCTCAATTAGTCGGTAAAACTGATTTATACTATAGTTATATCGGTTTTAAATTAGGACATATGGATAAAGAAAAAGAAGAAGTAGTAATGGATAAAGAGAAATTTAAAGATGTTCGTGTACGTCAAGCAATGGCGTATGCTATCGATCGAAAAGAAATTGGTGAAAAATTATATCACGGCCTACGTTATCCGGCTAACTCACCAATCCCACCATCCCTACCAAAATATCATAACAATAAAGCTGGTTCCTATGATAAAGATGTAGAGAAAGCTAAAAAGTTATTAGATGAAGCGGGCTATAAAGATACGAACGGAGATGGATTCCGTGAAGATCCGAATGGTAAAGAGTTTAAAGCTAATTTCTTATCAATGAGTGGTAGCGATGTAAGTGAACCACTTGCAAAATTCTTTATTCAATCTTGGAAAGACATCGGCCTAAAAGTAGAGCTTCTTGATGGTCGCTTACATGAATTTAATTCATTCTACGATATGATTAAAAAAGATGATCCAAAAGTTGATCTTTTCGCGGCAGCTTGGGGAACTGGATCTGACCCAGACCCTTCTGGTATTTGGGCTAAAGATGCAGCATTCAATTACCCACGTTGGGCTACTGACAAAAACACAGAATTATTAAAACAAGGTATTTCTCCAGAAGCTGCTGATGAAAAATACCGTAAAGATGTCTACGATAAATGGCAAAAATTAGTTCACGATGAAGTACCATTAATTCCACTTCATTATAAATTTGACTTAAAAGGTGTAAATAATCGCGTAAAAGATTATAAATACACACCAGAAGATCAATATAAATGGGGTAAGGTTAGCGTAACAAGCGATAAAGCAGAAACAGAGAAATAATAAAATAGCTCCCGGCACTGAGATACATGCCAGGAGCTATTTTTTATTTACAATCCTTTTCTTACTATTTATAACAACCAATTCCTTCCCTACTCTAAGGTTAAAAGATTTGATGAATCATCTTTATTACAACGGCTAACGTAACAGATGCAGCAAATCCCCCTAAACAAATAAGACTGACACCTTGGCTATATGATAAATTTTGAAGTGCTTTCATTTTTTTCATCCTCCCTATCTTCCCTTCGTTATTTTTATTTTACCAATGGAATAATTTTCATAACATCGATTTTTCTGACAACAAACTTACAAATTTGTAAGTTAACATTTCTTAAAACTTATGTATCTATTATGCCCTCTCTTTCCCCCCTTTATACGTAAAAAAAGACCTCGAATTATATCAAGGCCCTGCTTACACTACAGAATATCTCACTCAATTTATTTAATAATCATCACCGGACATTTCACACGCTTTGCTATTTTATGACTGACACTACCAAGCACCATTTCTTGCAGTGTATTTAGCCCTCTACTCCCAGCAATAACAAGATCTATATCTCCTGTATTTACATATTGAACAATCGTATCTCCTGGATCGCCATGTAATATCGTAATTGTATAAGAAATGTTCTCTTTCTTTAATAAACCTTCAATCTCTTTCAATTTATCTTTTCGACTAGCCGATATTGTTTCTAAATCCGTTTGACCTTGTATAATATCTGATTTTGCTGTTCTATTATCTACTACGTACACAACTTCAACATTTGCTTCTTCGCTACATTTCGCAATATATGTTGCATGTTCCGCTGCTCGAAGTGCATGTTCAGAACCGTCACATGCTAATATAATTTGTTTATACATATGCTGAATCCCCTTTTCGTTATCCTACTCGTATTATATAATAAAGCCCCCTAAAAAGGAGGCTTCTAACTAGCAATTCTTTTATTATAAGTAGCTAAATTAGTAACAAGTTTTGCACTACGTTCATTTAATCCCGTTATACTTACTTTCACGCCACTTTGTTCATACTTCATGATAACTTTATCAATTGATGCCACTGCTGAATCATCCCATATGTGTGCGTGAGAAAAATTTAACTCAATTTCTTTTACATCTTCCTCAAATGAAAAATTATTTATAAAATCTGCCGTAGATACAAAGAAAAGTTGACCATGAATTTCGTATATTTTCTTATTTTCAATATATAAATGTTTCACGTGAATCTTTGCCATATTGAATGCAAATAAAACCGCACTAATTACTGTTCCGATAATTACACCTAATGCTAAATTATGTGTAATTAAGACCACCACAACTGTTACAATCATAACAAATGCATTTCCTTTTGGTACTTTATGAATCGTTGTTACAGAGTTCCAATCAAATGTTCCAATTGAAACCATAATCATAACTGCAACTAAAGCTGCCATCGGAATATGAACGACATAATCACCTAAAACAAATAGTAATATGATTAAAAATCCGCCCGCTACAAACGTCGATAATCGCCCGCGTCCACCTGATTTAATATTAATAACAGATTGTCCAATCATTGCACATCCTGCCATTCCTCCGAAGAAACCAGCAACAATGTTTGCAATCCCTTGTCCACGTGCTTCCTTATGCTTATTACTTTCCGTATGCGTCATATCATCTAAAACTGAAGCTGTTAATAATGACTCTAGTAAACCGATAATTGCAAGCATAACTGCGTACGGTAAAATAATCCCTAATGTCTCAAGTGTAAAAGGCACGTCAGGCATGCTAAAGAACGGTAATTCTTTCGGCAGACTTCCCATATCCCCTACTGTTTTCAACTGTAATCCACTCATAATTGCAATACTTGTTACAACAATAATGGAAATAAGTGTAGACGGAACAGCCGTCGTAATACGTGGAAATACATATATAATGACAAGTCCTAATGCGACAAGTGCATACATTTGCCAAGTTGCGTTTTTAAAATGCGGCAATTGTGCTGTAAAAACTAAAATTCCAAGTGAATTTAAAAAACCACTCATAACAGATTTAGGTACAAACTTCATAAATGAGCTCAGTTTGAACACACCAAAAATAATTTGGACAATCCCCGTTAATATTGTTGTAGCAAATAAGTATTGCAAACCATGATCTTTAACAAGCGTTACCATTAACAATGCCATTGCACCTGTTGCAGCTGAAATCATTCCAGTTCGTCCACCAACAAATGAAATGGTAACGGCAATACAAAAGGCTGCGTACAACCCAACGGTCGGATCCACGCCTGCAATAACAGAGAAAGCAATTGCTTCAGGGATTAACGCTAAAGCAACAACTATTCCTGATAGCACATCCCCTTTCACGTTGGAGAACCAATCATTTTTTATCGTCTGAAACAAAATACCACTCCTCTACTCTTTTCTCATTTGATTTTCTCCATAAGAAAATCTAAGCCGACTGCACGAAGGCTATTATATAACGAGTAGAGAGATTTTTGCTATGTAAAAGTTTCCTAAAGAAAAAGACGCTACCTTAGCAGCGTCTTCTCTCATTTCATTAATGTCCACCGTGCCCTTGACCACTTTCTTGCACAATCTCTAACCTCTCATCTAATATTCCTTGTGTTTCAAATGAAATATCACTCGTACTTCCTAATAAGAAGCCGTGGTTATACGGTCCAAGCGTTGGGTCATCTTTAAACTTCGGTTGAATACTTGCAAGGAAATCATACACTGGTTGTGAAGCTTTTCCTTCCTCTAATAAGATAACGGGGGCATGTTTACCCATATGTGAAAATGGTGCTCCTGCAACTGCTAAGTCTGGTGTTTTGCTTGAAACAAATGATACACCGTGACCTGGTTTTGTGAACCCCCATCCAAATTTTGTTTTTTCATCTTTAAACTTTGCAAATGCAATAGAATTTTCTACTGGAGTCTCTCCACTAATACGCGTTACTTTCCCGTATTTGCTTAACTCTTTTTCTACTTCTTTTGAAATGATTTTTTCTGGTCCTAGTACATATATATTTGCTTTATCTTTTCGCATCTTTAATGCCTCTATCGTCGCTTTTGGCACTTTATTCTTTTCTGTATAAAGTAGTGGTTCTGGCATATGAGAAATCCAGTTTACAGCTGGTGTTGTATATAAACGCCCTTCCTCTTCAGATGAGCCGATAATAACACTATTCGGATAACTACCTGTTATATCGGCATATTCTTTATCCACATCTTTAGCAAATGTAGCTGGGTCCGTTTCTTTTATTTGCTTTACTTTATACTCTTTTAATTGCTCAAGGATAGATGCATCGACATCCCCCATCACCATAATTTGTGTTCCATCTTTCGTTCCGAGCGGATTTAATCGTTTTATTTCTTTTAATGTCATTTCGGGTACCTTTTCTTTTTCTATAAATAGAATCGGTCCGTTATTCGGATGATGAATAAGGTCTGCACTTGCAATACCTAATTGCCAGTCTTTTACTGGTACTAAAATAACAGCGCCTGGCTGATTCTCTTTATGCGTTGCTGGCCATATCGTCTGCGAAGTTAATACTGCCATTTGAAGAGGATCATTTGTGTTTAATCTCGTTACATTTTTTAAACTTGTCGTTAATAAATCATTTGCTGCACCTTGATTCATTTCTTTCGGCGCAGTTACCTGCTGATTCATTTTCATTTCCTTCTTCTCTGTTTTCTTCGCTTCTTTAGATTCATGATTTTTATGATCTGCATTTGTTTGTCCACACGCCGCAAGACCAACTGCTGTAATTATTGTTATCCCAAAAACTCGGGTCATTTTTTTCACTATACCGCCTCCGTATAAATCATTTTCGAGCCAATATGATTACCTAAAATGGAATTTCAACTTTACAATAACAAGCAATTCTGAAGAAATTATGCAGACGCATTACAATCTGCACCATTTCTTCATGATTTTGCATTACAATTTAAGTAAAGATTACATATGGAGGGCTCTCTATGATTGATATACTGCTCGTAGACGATGAACCGAGAATGCTTGAATTATTAACGCTTTATCTTACTCCAATTGGATATAACTGCATATGTGCACGATCCGGAGAAGAAGCGATTTCACATATAGAAAATCAAAACTTTAAATTTATTTTACTGGATATTATGATGCCAAAGATGGACGGATGGGAAACGTGTAAAAAAATCCGCTCATTTAGTAACGTTCCTATCATTATGGTAACAGCTCGTGATCAAACGGTAGATGTCGTCCAAGGATTAAAAATCGGAGCAGATGATTACGTAACGAAACCTTTCCATGAAGAAGAGCTTTTCGCGAGAATTGAAGCTGTTTTAAGGCGAACGAATCAACGGACGCAAATCCAATATCACGGCATTTTATGGGATGAGGCAAAGCATTTCGTTTCTGTCTATAACGAAGAACTTCTTCTTACACCAATTGAATTCTCTTTACTCGGATTATTTTTACGTCATGTGAACTATGTATTGAACCGTGATCAGCTCATTGAACGAATTTGGGGATTAAATACAAATACAGAAGATAGAACTGTCGATTCACATATTCGTAATTTGCGTGATAAATTACGAAAAGTGAATTTCCCTATTGATGATCATTTAAAAACTGTGTACGGAGTTGGCTATCGATGGGTTGATACTCTAGATTAAGGAGCAAAGCAATGAAGCGAATTTCTATTCAGCTCGGATTTTATTTTTTGATTGTTACACTTTTAATCGAAAGTGTTCTATTTGTCTCGCTTTATTATAGTCTTGTCAACAATAGAGTAAATGAAGAAATGACAGCTTTATTAAAACGCGGAAATAGTCACAGAGATGTCCTTGAAAAGTATTTTGATAAGCAAACAATCTCTCATGTTGCACTAATGGAATCCGAAGCCGAAACCACTGTTGTTATTACAAATGCAAATAAGGAAGTACTAGCTAAATCCAATGAAATAAATACTACTATAAAAAAGCATATTGAAAAGATGCAAACACGGACAGATCATGATGGAGCGATTATAGAGAATCACTGGAAAACATCTAATTATATATGTACGGTTAGTCCCATCATAGTAGCTGGAAAACATGAGGGGTATGTGTATATGTTTCTTGGGACAGAATCTATTGAAAAGTTGGTGAATGGATTAACAAAACAATTCATTATCGCAGGTGCCATCACGTTTCTACTCACAGTCATTACCATTTTTCTTTTATCTCGGTTATTAACAAAACCATTGTTACACATGAAACATGCCACTGAAAAAATGAGTAAAGGAGATTTATCAGTTTCATTAACGACTACTCGAAATGATGAAATTGGTGAACTAGCATCATCTATTCAAACACTCGCAAATGATTTACATTATATGAAAACAGAGCGAAGTGAATTTCTAGCAAGTGTTGCTCATGAATTACGAACACCTTTGACATACGTAAGAGGTTACGCTGACATTGCTTTAAAAGAAACCACATCTCCCAAGCAACGTTTACGATATTTATCTATTATAAAAGATGAGTCTGATTACATCACAAACTTAGTTCAAGATTTGTTCTCCCTTGCACAAATGGAACAACATAACTTTTCTATTCAAGTAAAGGAAGTGCATTTACACACCTTCCTTACGCGTATATGTGAAAAAGTAAACGCCATGTATAAAGAAAGGTACATTACAGTTTCTTTCTCTTGTCCTCCTACACTGCTAGTAAACTTAGATGAACAACGATTCGAACAAGTTGTGGTGAATATTTTAAATAACGCTTATAGACATTCAAAAGAGCATTCTCATATAAACATTTCTGTTACAGAAGAAAATAAACGTATCTCCATTACAATGGAAGATGAAGGCGAAGGTATTCCGCTTGAAGACCTCCCTCACATTTTCGACCGCTTTTATCGAGTTGATAAAGCGAGATCACGAGCTACAGGCGGAACTGGTTTAGGATTATCTATCGTGAAAGAAATTGTAGAGCTGCACGGTGGGAATATTACTGTAACGAGCGAAGTTGATCACGGATCTTGCTTTATTATTTCATTGCCATCTATACAAAAACACGACTACCATCAGTAGTCGTGTTTCTTTATCATTTTACTTTATAATATAAGTTTACAAATTGCCCAAAACGTTTCGTATCCGTTAAAGTTAAATGAATTTCTGGGTTCTTGTCTTGAAATAACGGAACTCCAGAACCTAATATATGCGGTGTAATCGTAACAACATATTCATCAATTAGATTATTCTTAAAGAACTCTCTCAGTAGACTCCCTCCACCGACCATCCATATTTTAGATCCTTCTTGCTCTTTCAACCTTTTTGTAAACTCCACTACATCTTCATTTACAAACTCCACGTGTTCGTTTGAACCTTTTTCTGAGTTAGAGAAAACATAACATTTTTTATCTACATACGGGAATGTTTCCATATGCTCTACTACATAATCGTACGTTCTTTTTCCCATGATTATCGTATCAATCGTTTCATACATTTCTGTATAACCGTTATCTCCCTCTCCTTCCGTTTCCATTAACCACTCTAAATCATCATTTTCTTTCGCAATATATCCATCTAAGCTCGCCGCAATAAATAAAACGATTTCACGTGACATATCTTTTCCTCCTTGCATCTCATCTTGATAATCATCTTGATAACATATGATGTAAACAATATACTAACAATAAAACATGACAATTTATGTCATGTTAAAAAGAAAAAAGGTGATACATTTGTCAAAAGCTAAACGCTTATTAGATATTCTTATATTTGCTTCTGCCAAAAAGACATTTACAGCGCAAGAAATAGCTGATGAATTTAATATCTCCGTTCGTACTGTCCATAGATACATTTTAGATTTAAGTGATATGGGGTTGCCCATTTACGCAGAACAAGGTCGTAACGGCGGCTATAAAGTATTAACGAATAGAGTCATTCCACCTATCTTATTTACGGAAGAAGAAGCAGTCTCCATCTTTTTTGCTTTTCAATCTTTAAGTTACTATCGCGATTTGCCTTTTAACACAGAAATCAATTCCGTTACACATAAACTGTATAGCTCCCTACAACATGATGCGAAAGTGAAAGTTGATAAAATACGTTCTTACATCGCCTTTTGGAATCCGAAGCGTACAATTGATACACCTCTTTTAAACGAAGTACTAACTGCGGCTATTGAAAATAAAAATTTACAATTTCAATATGAATCTAAATCAGGGATCAAAACAAAACACGTTCATCCTATTGGTGTATATGCGCATGACGGGCTATGGTACTTACCATCCTATGACTTCAGTAGAAAAAAAGTATTACTGTATCGCGTTGATCGTATTCTTTCTATATTATCAACGGAAGAAAATGAAGATACATTCATGAATTTAGAAGAGTGGTTTGCCTCTAACTCTAACGTAATACATAGTCCTACTCAGTTACATGTTTTACTAACAACAGAAGGTGTACGCCAATGTAAAAGCGTGCCTTACCTTGAAGAATTCGTTGTAGTAAACGAGGACGGGACAGGATATATACATTCAACAATTGATAAAGGTGAAATAAACTTTATTATCCCTTTATTTTATAGACTTGGAAAAGATGCAAAAGTGTTAGAACCGAAAGAATTAATAGATGGTTTACGTATACGTGCGAAAGAAATTTTACATATGTATGAAGACGAAAAAAGCTGCTAGATGTAAGCAGCTTTTTAGTCTCTTTGTTACTATTGACGAATATCAATCCACCAACGATGTTTCGCATTCATATTTTCAGTGTCGCCAGTCCCTCTGTAATTGAAAGCATCCAAAAAGATTGAATCTAGTTTATCCTCATCTACAAAATAACCTAAGTTAACCTTCACCGTTTCTCCTGGTCGGATACTACCAATATTGTAGAAGCTTTTTCCATCTCCATGAGGCTCTAAATAATCAACTTCGCCTGTCATAATATTTTTTTCTGCGATTCCATCTTCTTTAGCGTAGTTCCATGCATTACCTTCAAATTTAAGCTGTTTTATAGATGGATGCATATAGATTTCTTCTGTCGACTTTTTACCAATATTTTTTACTGTTGTTTTTAAGTAAACAAACTTAGGATTAACTAATTTTGTTTCTACTAATTTATGAATTGAATCTTTACCATTTCCAAGTTTATATACATCGCGTCTATATGGTATCAATTGTCCCTCTTGATCCAAAGCTTGATTCTTGCTTAATATCTCTAGGCCAAGTTCATTAAAGTTCTCTTGTTTAAAATCTTTGATTGAATCAAAGACTTCAACTTTTTCTATCACATATTCAATTTGGCTGTTATCCATAGATATCGTTACTGGAACCTTTTGCCCTATATGAAATAGTCTTTTGCTATCCTTCTTCAAAGGAATTACCTTAGTTGTTTTACTTTCTTGGCTAAAATACTTTTTATCATAATCGCTTATATATGATGACTTTTCTTTTGACGTGGGCTCAAGTGAAATGCTCCCTAGCACATCTATCATTTGTTCTTCGTTTATATCATTTCCAATATAACTTTGTAACATAATTCCTTCTTCCTCAAAATAGAGAAAAATTACTCTATTAAACATTAAATCTTTATTACCATTTTCTCTATGAACAATTACTGCCTTCTTACCATTTATCTCTTTTTCTTCATAACTTTTCGAGTACAGAGTTGGAAAATCTGAATTCCCTCCTACTCTCCAAAGAACGAATGAAAATCCCCCCATTGCGTAGTTATCTTTAAATGAATATTTCATAGCACTATCATCAATTGCTTCCATATTTTCTGGCAATTTACCTATTTTCAACTTATACCACTTATCACTCTTTTTTGAGTCCTTGTTTGATACCGAAACATTTACTTCGTAATTTTGTTTTTGGACAATCATATTATAGACTTTCACTGCACCAAAAACGGTTGTCGGCATACCAATCAATAAGCAAGCAGCAGCGATTAACATACGATGTTTTTTACGCTTTTTCTGTGGCTTCTCGTCTTTCAGCTTCATTTCCTCCATAAACAATTTCTTTTTGCGCGTATATGTATGTGAAAATTCATGTTGTTCTTCGAGTTTATCAAAATCATCTAAAGCAATCTTTTCAGCAAGTTCATATATTTCTTTGGAATTCTTTGAATTCGTCATGTTGTATACCTCCTATCATATTTTGGACTCTTTTTCGAGCACGCTCAAACTGCTTGCGGACATTGACTTCCGTTATCCCCATAACACTTGAAATTTCTTGATACGTTAAGTTATAGAAGACTTTATACTTAAACACCTGTCTATTAGACTCATTTAACTCTTTTAGTAATGCATCAATTTGAACCTCAGACATTTTACGTTTTTCCCACTCTTCAATATTTTCATCTACTGCTTCTATCGATTCTCTTTCATATTCTTCTAAAAATGTTTCATGTCGTTTATTTTTCCGGTAACTATCAATCGCCTTGTTTTTCGCGATCCTCAAAATGTAGCGTTTAAGCTCTTCAGTACTCAAGCTATGGAGCTTTTCCAAGTTCTTATAAAGAGTAATAAACGTCTCTTGAACTGCATCTTCTGCCTGCTGAATATTATTTAAAATAGAATAAGCTACATAATAAACCTTTTGTTCGTACAACTCGTATAGCTCTTCCATCTTTTCATAATCGTTGTTTGTAACTTTCATATAATTCCTCCTCTCACTCTATATAACGAATGAGCACCATACTTTGTGACACTGCAAAATCTTTTTATAGATAAAATTTAATAATAGAATAAACAAAAGCCCAATTTCTCTATTTTAACTGAGAAATTGGGCTTTTGTTTATTAGAATTTTCCTAAAAACTTCTTTAAAACATCCCTCTTACACTTTTTCATTAAGCAGTATTTGCTCTATCGCCCCTTTTAATAAGCGCTTAGTCTCTTCAAAATTATGATTCTGCTTTTCTCCCGATTGTACCGTATAAAATTCAGCAAACGAGCGCTCTTTATATCTTGGTACGACATGCATATGGTAATGTGTTAACTCGTTAAATACTCCACCATTTTGACAAACTGTAACTCCATCTGGTTTATATAATGCCTTAATCGCTTTTGCAATAAGCTTAGAAGCATCCATAATGGATTTTGCTACAACATCATCTAATTCATCTACTTCTACAACATGCTGTTTTGGCACAATTAAAGTATGTCCTGGATAGAAAGGTGCATGATCTAAAAAACATGTTACATACTCATCTTCGTATACTCTATAAATTTTTTCCTCTTCGTTTGCTAATTTACATCCTAAACATTCCATCATACTTTCCCCCCTCTCTAAAACAGAAAAACGTGAGAGCCGTATTCTCACGTTTTTCTGTTTTACTTTATTAGCTCAATTGTTTCCGTAACTTTTATACTATCCTTTACAGATTGAACAATTGTGCAATTTTTCACTGCAAGCTGCAACGCCTTGTCCAACTGCTCTTCTGTAATGTTTTGTGCTTTAATTTTATAGTGCAAATGAACACTTTCAACTGGTTTTGATAAAGCATCACTTCTACCAATTTCCGTTTCAATTGTAAACGTATCATATGTAATACGTTTCTTTTCTAAAATTGTTCGAAAGACAATTGCACTGCATCCTGCGATAGAAGAAACGAGTAATTGTAACGGTGAATACCCGTTTTCTTTTCCAATCGCTAATTGACCATACGATAAATCTGCCTCAATATCATCTTGTTTGATGGTTAGTTTCATTTGTTGTCTCCACCTTCATCGGTTTCTGCCGTTTCTTATTTATATAATAATATATGTAGCAGAAAATGATAAATGGAATACCACAATATAACGCCATTCTTTGTTCTGGAATAAACGCTAAACTAATAACGACGATACTATTTGTAATTAAAGCTAAAATAGGAACAATTGGATATAACGGTGTTCTATATTTTAAGTCCTCTAACTTTCCTCCGCCTTTTATATACTGACTTCTAAAGCGCAATTGCGACAGGGCAATAATGATCCAACTTGAAACAGCTGATAAACCAGCTATAGATAATAAGTACATGTATACTGTATCTTCTGCAAGGAAACTTGTTAATAAAGATAAAGCAGCTACAGCAATTGTTACGACTAGCGCTGTAATTGGAATACCACGCTTATTTACTTTCTGGAAAGACTTTGGTGCCATTCCTTCATTTGCAAGTGACCATAGTATACGAGTTGCCGCATATAATCCTGAATTCGCTACAGATAGTAACGCTGTAATAATAACGAAGTTCATAATATCAGCTGCGTATGGAATACCGATTTTATCAAATACAACTACGAACGGACTTTCAATTACGCCAGCTTCTTTCCAAGAAATTAATCCTACTAAAATCGTCATTGTTAAAATGAAGAATAACATAATGCGCCATACTGTATTACGGATTGCACGTGGAATTGTTTTTTCTGGATTTTCACTTTCTCCCGCTGCAATCCCGATTAACTCTGTTCCTTGGAACGAGAAGTTAACTGTAATCATTGTAAGTAATACGGCAGCTAGTCCATTCGGGAATAACCCGCCTTCGCTTACAAAGTTAGAGAAAAGAGGTGCTGCTTCTTTTCCGTCATATGATATAAATCCTAATAATGCACTACCACCAAGAACAACAAAGGCAAGAATGGTAACTACTTTAATACTAGAGAACCAAAATTCTAATTCAGCATAACTTTTCGCCGAAATTGCGTTTGAAGCATATAAAATAACACCGAATACGAGACACCATACCCAAACATCAACATTCGGAAACCATCTTTTCATCATTAAACCGATTGACGTTAATTCTAATCCTACTGTTACTGCCCAGCCAAGCCAATATAGCCAGCCGATCATAAAGCCCGTTCCTGGTCCAATAAACTTCGTCGCATACTTTTGGAAAGAACCTGAAACTGGCATCGCTACCGTTAACTCTCCAAGACAAAGCATTGTTAAATACATAATAAATCCGCCTACTAAATATGAAAGGATGGCTCCCCCTGGTCCAGCCTGATTAATGGTGTAACCTGAACCTAAGAAAAAACCAGTTCCGATTACACCACCTAGTGCGATCATAAATAAATGTCTACTCTTCATCGTACGATGTAATTTCTCATTCGTTGGTTGCTGCATCTAAATCCTCCCCCTACCAATACCCCTATATCTTGTTAAAATTTTCTGATAATAAAAATATACACGAAAGCGATTACATTTTCTATATAAAATTAAAACTTTTCTGATAAAATAATATAAAAAATTGAATTATTGCAAGATTTAGATTCTATTTAGAGGAAAATAAGGAGAAACAAGGAAAAACCCTTACATATATTGTAAGGGTTAACGAAGTTCTAACCTTCTCGATAAAATTGATAAACTATAGTTTACAATAAAGTACATACAAGCTACTACTATAAACGTTGGAATCATATAATTTACATTTTGTCCGCTAATAATTTGAGCATTATGCATAAGCTCTGGGAGTGATATAACGACTGCTAGCGCTGTATCTTTCAGCAATGAAATAAACTGACTGACAAGTGGCGGGACCATTCTTCTTAATGCTTGTGGTAAAATAATGTGCCAAAGTGCTTGCACATACGTTAATCCTGAAGATCTTGCAGCCTCAATCTGTCCTTTTTCAATAGATAATAGGCCACTTCGAACAATTTCAGATATCATTGCAGCTTCAAATATTGTTAAAGCGACAATTACGGCTGTTATAATTTCTAATTTCAAGCCTGCTTCTGGAAGTGCAAAATATGTGAAAAATATAATTAAAAGTAGTGGTAAGTTTCGAATTACTTCAACGATAACTCCTAATATTTGTGAGAAGACGGGTATTTTTGTGTACCGTACAATCCCTATTACACTACCGATAATAAAGCTAAGTACAATTGCTACGAGTGCTACCTCTAATGTGATGAGTAATCCTTTTAATAAAAAGAGAATATGATCTCCTGTAATTGCTCCCTTAAAATCCATTTACACCGCCTCCTTTGCTAAGCGTTTTTCTAAATAACGCACTAGCATACTGAGCGGAATTGTTAATATTAAATAAAACATCCCGACAAATATATACACATCGAACGTAACAAACGTCTTCGTTGAAATTAAATCTCCTTGATACATTAAATCAGCACCAGCAATAATTCCGAGTATAGAAGAGTTTTTTACTAAATTGAGAAATTGATTTCCTAAAGGAGGGATTACGATTTTCATCGCCTGGGGTAAAACAATATAATACATTCCCTGTACATACGTTAATCCTGAGGAACGTGCTGCTTCCATTTGACCTTTTGCAACGGATAAAATACCAGCGCGAATGACTTCCGCAATAAACGCTGCAGTATATACGGTAAGCGTAACTGTTCCTGCTACAAAACCATTTAGAGTAATTCCTACTACAGGTAAAGCGAAATAGAATATAAATGCAATTAATACGAGCGGAATATTTCTTACAAATTCTACAATAGCAGCTCCCAACCAATTTAAAATGCGAATTGGTGCAATACGCATTACCGCCAAAATTACTCCTAAAATAAAGCTTCCTATTAATGCAAGTACACTAGACATAACTGTATACTTAAAGCCTTCTAAATACATATCAATGTTATTCGTTAATATAGAAAAATCAGGCACATATTCTCCCCTCTTTCTTTACAAGAAGAGGATGAGTACTCTCATCCTCTCACTTTTACTATTTATCACTTTACTTCTCTGGTTTCTGCCCAATCCATTTCTCATATAATTTGTCATACTCTCCGCTTGCTTTCATGTCTTTAATTAAATTATTAATCTCTTTCGTTAAATCATCTGCACCTTTTTGCACTGCGATTCCGTACGGCTCATCCGTGAAAATTTTCCCGACAACTTCATAATTCGAATCTTGTTTTGCCATACCGTAAAGAATTGCATTATCTGTCGTTAACACATCACCTTTTCCTGCTTTTAACGCTGTAAATGCCTCACTGTAATTTTCAAATTCTAATACAGTCGCTTCTGGTGATTTTTGGCGAATGTTATTTGTCGATGTTGAGCCTTTTACTGCTAACACTTTTACGCCCTTTTTCACATCATCAATACTTTTAATATCGCTTCCTTTTTTCACGAGTAACGATTGCCCTGCTTTAAAATATACATCTGAAAAATCGACCTCTTTTTTACGTTCTTCTGTAATTGTCATTGTTGCAATAATTGCATCAATGTCACCGTTTTTCAGTAGTGGAATACGCGTTTTAGATGTTACCTCTTTCAACTCTAGTTTCTTTTCATCCCCAAGAATCTTTTTCGCAAGTGCCTTTGCAACATCAACATCAAATCCTTCTACCTGCCCTGTTGAAGGGTTTTTCAATCCAAATAAGTTCGTATCATTCTTCACCCCAACTACTAACTTCCCTCGCTTCTTAATTTGTTCAACAGCACCGCCTTGCTTCGTGTTCGTTTCTTTTGCCTCATCTTTTTTACTTCCGCATCCAGCAACGACAAGTACGAATAGACATGAAAATACGATTAACGTAAACAACTTTTTCATTTTAAGCATAAAACTCCTCCTTTAATGGTTTAACACTCGGCTTAAAAATAGACGCGCTCTTTCTTGTTCAGGACTTGCAAAAAATTGCGCCGGTGTTGTATCCTCAATGATTTTGCCATCATCCATAAATAAAATCCGATCGGCTACCTCCCGCGCGAATCCCATCTCATGCGTGACAACAACCATCGTCATCCCTTCTTTAGCTAGTGTTTTCATAACATCAAGTACTTCCCCGATCATCTCTGGATCAAGAGCAGACGTAGGCTCATCGAATAGCATAATTTCCGGCTGCATCGCAAGTCCTCTAGCAATTGCCACCCTTTGCTGTTGTCCACCAGATAATTGATGTGGATATACACTGGCCTTCTCCGGAATTCCTACTTTCTCTAAATAAAACATCGCCGTTTTCTCTGCTTCCTCTTTTGAAATTTTATTTACTTTAATAGGTGCTAGTGTAATATTTTGAAGAACCGTTTTATGTGGATATAAATAAAAATGTTGAAAGACCATTCCGATATTTCGGCGTAATTCATTCATATCTGTTTTCGCATTGTGTACCTCCGTATTTTGTACAATTAACTCTCCCTCTGTAATTGACTCTAACTGGTTTATACACCGAAGCAACGTACTTTTTCCTGATCCTGAAGGCCCAACAACTACTACCACTTCACCTTTTTTCACTTGTACATTAATATCTTTTAAAACTTGAAAGGTGCCATAATATTTATTTACGTTCCGAAACTCTATCAACATACTCACCCCTTCCCCTAACAAAGCATGTACATTCTTTTTATATTCAAAAATAGGCAAAAAAATAACTTTCAGCCTCATTTTGTCCATAAAAAAAGCAAAGGAATTTCCCCTTTGCTTTTTCATTTCTATTCCATTACGATACTTCTTCTTTCTTATCTTTTCCATATTCATGCTCCCAGAAATCAGCATTTTTAATTCCTAATGGCCCTGGATCGAATACTGGATCTTTTCCTTCTTTTTTCTGCTTTTCATAATCCTTTAATGCAACTAATGCAGGTTTTTGTAATAGTAAAATCGCAATGATATTTACCCATGCCATAATTCCTACACCGATATCGCCTAAAGCCCAAGCCGTTGCTGCTGTTTTGATACAACCGTAGAATACAGCTCCTAAAAATACAAACTTTAGTACCATAGACAGCCAAGGGCGGTCTTTATCACGATTTAAGTACGCGATATTCGTTTCTGCAATGTAGTAATACGCCATAATTGTTGTAAATGCAAAGAATAGTAATGAGATTGCAACGAAACCGTTTCCAAATCCAGGGAAAACAGATTCTACCGCTGCCTGTGTATATCCCGGCCCTGGCTGAGCACCATTTAATTTATTTACGATAAAGTTTTTTCCGCTTGCATCAAATACGTTATACATGCCTGTAATAATCATCATAAATGCTGTTGCTGAACAAACAAATAATGTATCAATGTAAACGGAAAATGCTTGCACTAAACCTTGCTTAGCTGGATGTGATACTTCAGCTGCTGCCGCTGCATGTGGCCCTGTTCCTTGCCCTGCTTCATTAGAATAAATACCTCGTTTTACTCCCCAAGAAATTGCTAAACCGATAATACCACCAAATGCTGCTTCTAATGCGAAAGCGCTTCTTATAATTAACATAAATGCTTCTGGCAATTTTTCAATATTCATAGCGACAATAACACAAGCTACTAAAATATACCCAACAGCCATAAACGGTACGACAACTTGCGCTACGTTAACAATTCGTTTTACTCCACCGAAGATGATAAGAGCCAATACAACAACTAATAAAGCCCCTGATAGAGTAGTATTAATTCCAAAAGCTGTCTCTAAACTTACAGCAATACTATTTGCTTGCACGCCTGGTAATAAAAGCCCAGTTGCAAGGATTGTCGCTGCAACGAATACTAATGCATACCATTTAACCCCTAAACCTTTTTCAATGTAATAAGCAGGTCCACCGCGAAACTGTCCTTGATGCTTTGTCTTATAGATTTGCGCGAGTGTTGATTCTACATAAGCTGATCCTGCTCCTAAAAAGGCTACTGCCCACATCCAAAATACAGCTCCTGGTCCGCCGAAGGCAACCGCTGTAGCTACCCCAGCGATATTCCCTGTCCCAACGCGCCCTGATAACGAAAGTGCTAACGCTTGGAATGAAGAAACACCAGCCTCTGATTTTTCTCCTTTAAATGTCAGCTTCACCATTTCTCCTACGTGCCTTACTTGTAAAAACCTCGTTCGAATAGAAAAATATAAACCTGCTCCTAAACATAAATAAACAAGTGCTGGACTCCAAACAATATTATTTAACCAATTTACGAAAGCTTCCAATATTCCCCCTCCTTTTTATCAAGAATATTCAGAATATATAAAAATTATAAGTGTATACCGAATCTATGACAATATTATTTTAATAAAACAAACATATTTTTGTATAAAAAAACAAAGTATATATTTGTTTTATATACTTTGTTTTGAACAGAATGTATTATATATTCACAATTGCTTCTTTTTTTATAATTCTTTCGTATAGCTCTTCTGATAACTTTCGGAAATTATCTGGCATATCTTTCCCTTTAAATTTCTTTTGGAGCGTGCCGTATAGACCTATGTCACGCAAACGTAAAAATAGTGGTAATGATTCATACCAGCTATCCGCCAGTCTGTGCTCATACTCATAGCCTTTCCGTAACACTTGTAACTGTTTACGAGCAAAGTCTGTCTTCTCTTCCGCTGTCCACGTTGTAAATAGAACAGAGTAATAAAGAACCATCGCTAAATCGTGTATAAAGTAATTATAAGCCGCATCATCAAAATCAAAGATTGTTAGCTCTTTTCCATCATAATGAAAATTACCTGGATGAATATCCCCATGCATAAGGCCGAATGTTTCTCTTTCAATTGGAAGAGCCTTTATCTCATCCATTAATACCGCAGCGATCTTTTTCACTTGATCATCTTCTAATTCATTAACAATCCCACTCTCATCTTCTTCCCACGTATCACGGTAGTCTGTTTTAGGATAATCCATTGTAAGGCGATGCAGTTGTCCAATCGCTTTTCCCCATGCTTCAAAGTAAGCGTCTCCCCAATAAGGCGATTCCGCTCCTTTTACTTGCTCACCTTTTGCATATGTAAATAAAGAAGCGAAAAAGAAAGTTTCATCCTCTGCTCTGATTTCTTCTACAAGATTTTGAGATGCTGAATAAAGGGGTCCTGCTACCTTTGCCCCATTCTCCGCAACATATCGTAAAAAATCTAGTTCAGCCTCTACCTCTTGTTTAGAGCGATGAGAAGAATGTGTTAAACGTAATACGTAATCTTCATCATTATCACCCTTCGCCTTAAAAATATAATTCTCAAAATCTCCAAGCGGCTTTTCGTCCACTGTTACATGAAACAAACTCGCTGCTCTTTTTAAAATCTCTTTCGTAAAAATACGTTCTACAGCTATTTCCATATGTATCCCTCCTATATATCTTCTTAATTCGACATAAATGTGAGAAGTACTGCTATGAAATTGAATAATGCGTGGGCAATCATAGCCGATAAAATAGAATTTGTTTTCTCATATAACCAAGCAAATACTACCCCACTTAAAAAATTCACCGGTAATGTGTTATATGTTGGAATATGGACAACGGTAAATATTATGGAACTGATAAACATACCGCCCCGCATGCCATATCTATTACGAAAAAATGTATAAAAAACACCTCGATATAAAATCTCTTCATAAATTGGTGATATAATTGCTGCTCCAATTACCGCGATACAGAATGAATAGATTGATTTATCATTTTGGACTGTCTCCGTCTTACTATTTTCAAAGGAAATACCCATTTTCTCCATTACCACTAATACAGCAATACTAGCTACAATTAAGAAAATAACCGCTCCAACTGTCCATAAAAGATCTTTCCATGAAAGCTTCCGAATTCCAATATCTTTCCACGAGAGTTTATATCTTTTGATACAAAAAAGATAAACTACAGTAGTAAATATCACTGCCATTATAAAGCCCATTAATACTCCAGCATATAGTGAGTTACCTATTACTTCTAAAATATATTTATAAAAAAGGGATTCGACAGTTACTGGAACAATAACAAATACAAACATAAATAAATATAAAACTTCTTTCCATCCCCACATATACCTCAAAGTCATTTATATCATCCCCTATATCCTATTTTCTATAGTATAAAAGATGACGTAACGTAACTTTCAAGCTACTTTGTCAAAAATAATCCAAGCATAAATTTCTCACAAAAAGCAAAAATTAACAGAAGTAACTTTATCTAAAAGAGGTGGAAATTATGACAGAGCAAAAAGAACAACAAAAGAGTACGGATCAAAAGCATATGTTTCCATCACTTCCGGAAAACATTAATTATATCGAAAATAAGCTCTGTCATTCAGACGATATAAAAAAATTAGATCTTCCTTTCCAAAACGGCAAAGGAACAATCTTATATATCGAATCTTTAGCAGACCCGAGTTTAATTCACCAATTAGCTCTTGAACCTTTATTAACTCGGTCCGATTTATCTTTAGATAAAGCTTTTGCCACATTAAGTATGAAGAAAGAAACAAATTTAAATTACGGTGTGCAACTTTTATTACAAGGCAAATCATTATATTTTCATGAACAAGTCGACAGTTTTTGTATTTTCGAAACAGCTTTATCTTTAAAGAGAGATATAGCAGAGCCTGATAATGAAGGTATTGTACGTGGACCACATACTGGTTTTGTAGAAGATTTAGCAACCAATTTAGCTTCCATTCGTAAACTCATAAAAAGTCCAAATATCGTCGTTAAATATTTCACACTTGGTGAAGAAATGCATACGAAAGTGGCAATTGCTTATATGCAAAACATAGCGAATGACGATTTAGTTACAGAAGTAAAAAGAAGGTTAGAAACGATTAAGACAGATGCACTTATGCCTCCGGGATATATACAAGAATTTATAGAGGATACGTCTTTCTCACCATTTCCGCAGCAATTAAATACAGAGCGTCCAGATAGAGTCGCAGCAAATTTAATGGAAGGACGAGTTGCTATTTTATCTGATGGAGATCCAACAGCGCTTATCGTTCCTGTTACGTTATTTGCTTTCTATCAATCACCAGATGATTACAATAACCGCTGGATTGTCGGTTCTTTCGTCCGAATGATTCGCTTAGTGAGTTTTTTGATTGCTTTTCTCTTACCAGCTATATATATCGCAACCGTAGCCTTTCATCCTGATGTATTGCCGCTTGAACTTGTGTATACAATTAAAGCTTCATTAGAGAAAGTACCGCTCCCTCCTATTTTTGAAGCTCTCTTAATGGAGCTAATTTTCGAATTATTACGGGAAGCTGGTATTCGCTTGCCGAGCCGAGTTGGACAAACAATCGGTATTGTAGGCGGTTTAGTAATTGGGGATGCAATTGTAAAAGCTGGACTCGTTTCTTACACAATGATTATCGTTGTAGCTTTAACTGCAATCTCATCTTTTCTCGTTCCATCAAACGATATGAGTTCAGCAGTTCGAATTCTTCGTTTTCCATTAATGCTCCTTGCTGCCCTATTCGGATACGTAGGAATATCATTCGGTCTCATTATAACTTTCGTTCACCTATGTCAGCTTCATTCTTTTCATACACCATATCTTTCTCCTGTTGCACCAATGCGGATTAAAGATATGAAAGATTCTTTTGTCAGACTACCAATTTGGTCATTTTGGGAACGACCACATGATCCAAAACCGAAAAAAATGCAGCGCCAACATGTAACGAGAGAGGATGAGGACGGTGACAAACACGCAAAGTAAAATTTCGTTAGTTCAATTTACCTTTTTCGTTATTCAGTGCCAAATCGGAGTAGGCATACTTTCTCTACCGAACCGCCTTCACCCGATTGCTAAAGGCGGTGGGTGGATTTCTGCACTCATCGCTGGGCTTGCGATTCAGCTTATTATTTTACTTATGTGGCTTTTCTTAAAACGATTTCCTGATGCAGATATGTATGAAAGTGTTTGTATGCTATTTGGGAATAAGTTTGGAAAACTATTAGGTTTTGCTTATGTTTTTTATTTTACCCTTATTGGTATGACGGTTATGTTGAATGCTTGTAATGTCATTAAAGTGTGGATATTACAAGCAACTCCTTGGTATGCCATTCTCATACTATTTACAATAGCTTGTTGTTATGTAGCTTATAACACTTTTAAAGTCATCGTACGATTTTATGTCATGGCCTCTATTCTCATTTTACCAATGGCTCTTTTAATCGCCTTAGGACTCACGCGAGCCGATTTTTCTTATATTTTTCCAATTACAGAAGCTGGATGGTGGAATATTATTCAAGCATCTAAAGAAACAATTACAGCTATGTATGGTTTTGAAATTATTCTTATCGCTTTCCCCAAAGTAAATGGGGGTTCTATTGCAAAACTAAAGGCAATTTCTATCGCGAATGGATTTGTAACCCTTTTTTATACTTTTACTGTTTGGATTTGCTTTATCGTATTTAGTCCAAAACAAATTGAGCTTATTCCAGAACCAGTTGCTTACTTATTACGATCCTTGCATATCGGGATTATAGACCGAACTGATTTACTATTCATACCAATTTGGATGATAACAGTTGTAGCTTCTATCGCTAGTTATTACTGTGCTGCTTCTATAGGAATTGGACATATATTCAATCTTGGTAATCATAAAAAGGCTGTCCCAATCGTTGGTATTATTGCTTTTAGTATAGCCCTATTTATCGATACACCTGAAGAATTAAAAGTGATTGCAACTTTCACAGATAAGTTCACCTATATTTTCATCGTTGTCCTCCCTCTTTTATTTCTACTTTATTCAGTAATAAGAAATAAGAAAGGAGAACAGTATGTTCAAAAAAAGAGTTAAATTACTTTTTGTATTATGCACTAGTGCATTCCTTGCTGGCTGTTGGGATCAAGAACCATTAAGGGAAGCAAGGTTAGCTTATAGTATTGGATCTGATATTACGGAAGAGAATCAACTCCAGCAAACAATTGAGCTCGTAAAAAGTTCAAGCGGCGAACAATCTTCATTCGAGAATGAAATACATTCAGCAACCGGGCATAACATAAGAGATACAAGCGATGCACTGAAAAAAAATGTAACGGGAAACATTCGTTATTTCAAATATGGTGTTCAATTACTAGGAACAAAAATTTTAAAAAAAGGTATACTACCCTATTTAGATGTCAGCTTTCGGGACCCAACAAACCCAACTGCTTTAGTAAAACTTATTGCAGTAGATGGTGAAACATCTGAGATACTAGAAAAAAAGAAAGTAGGAAATTTACTAATTGGAGATTTTCTAAAGAAAAAAGTGAAAAGCTTAGAAGATATGAGTGTATTTCCAAAAGAAACTTTAGAAACTGCTGCTACAAAAATGTTAGATCCGGGTAAAGACTTTACCCTCCCTTCTATAAAAATAAAAGGACAAGAAGTAATTACAAACGGATTAGCTTTATTTAACAATGATAAATTGACCGGGCATTTACCTTTAAAACAATCTGTTTTATTCGTATTATTAACTGGAAAAATGGGAACAAGTGCCCGTATAACCCAAAAGCTTACTAGCGATGAATCCGAGAAGACATCTGACTATTTAACAATGGAAGTGAGCAATCGGAAATTAAAACGAGACTTAAAAATAACAACAGATAAAAAAGGAAATGTTTATGCTCACATTAAGCTTCAATTAAAAGTTATAGCCCTTGAAGCTCCGAGAGATAATCTTTACAAAATGGATGAAAGAAAAAAACTAAATAAGGAACTATCCAAACAGCTCACGAAAGAAGCGAAAAAAATAACGAAAAAGTTACAAAAGGCAAATTGTGATGCTTTCGGAATTGGTAGACATCTTATCGCTTATCATCCTGACCTATGGAAGAAAAAAAATTGGAATAAAGATTATGCAAAAGTAAAATTTAAGCCTGAGGTAGAAGTAAGCATTTTGTATAGTGGTGTCTTAAAATAAAAGGTTGTATGCCACGCAGGCATACAACCTTTTATTTCGTATATCGATATACAATTGATTCATATGGTCTTAAGTCAAGGTTTGTAATATCCTTGCTGGAATCCTTATAATTCGACAGTAATACTTCTTGTTTCATTCCATCTAATTGAACGTGCGCTGGTATAGAGTACGTTATTTCCTCTCCATAGAAGTTATTGATAACAAGTAGCACTTCACTTTCTGTAGTACGAGTATATGCCCAAATTTTAGGATCATTTTCATCCAAAATAGCATATTCTCCTTCTGTAATTACATCATACGTTTTTCTAAGTTCTATTAACTCTTTATAATGATAAAATACAGACTCTTTATCTTCTAATGCCTTCTCTACGTTTATTTCTTTAAAGTTTTCAGCCACTGAAATCCAAGGTGTACTTGTTGTAAAGCCACTGTTCATCTCTTCATTCCACTGCATTGGAGTACGGGAGTTGTCACGAGATTTTTGTTTTAAAATCCCGATAATCTCTTCTTTTGATAATCCTTCTTCCAACTTTATATCATATATATTTAACGATTCCACATCACGATATTGTTCAATAGACTCAAAATTAGGATTCGTCATACCGATTTCTTCGCCTTGATAAATATAAGGCGTTCCTTGCAACATATGCATAGCCGTTGCTAACATTTTTGCAGATTCATTTCTATACTTCTCATCATTACCGAAGCGTGACACAATACGAGGCTGGTCATGATTACACCAGAATAACGCATTCCATCCCCCGCCCTTTTGCATTTCAATTTGCCAATTAGACATAATCTCTTTTAATTTAATGAAATCAAAATTCGCTTTCGTCCACTTATCTCCATTCGGATAATCTACTTTTAAATGATGGAAACTAAACGTCATACTTAATTCATTACGCTCAGGGTTTGAATATTTAATACAATTATCAATTGTCGTAGATGACATTTCTCCAACTGTAATTACATCTTTCCCTTCAAAAACATTTCGGTTCATTTCTTGTAAATATTCATGAACACGCGGGCCATCTGTATAATATTTACGGCCATCACTTGTCGCCGTACTTCCGTCATCATTTAAGAACTGTTGATCTTTTGAAATTAAATTAATAACATCTAATCGGAATCCAGTTACCCCTTTATCAAGCCAAAAGCGCATCATATCATATACTTCTTCACGAAGTTTTTCATTTTCCCAGTTTAAATCCGCTTGTGTCTCATCAAATAGATGTAAATAATATTGCTCTGTCTTTTCATCATATTTCCAAGCAGACCCACCAAACTTAGATTGCCAATTATTTTTTTCATCACGCCAAATATAGTAATTACGATATGGACTATTTTTATCTTCCTTCGCTTCTTTAAACCACTTATGCTCCGTCGAACTATGATTTACAACGATATCAAGCATAATTTCAATGTTACGTGCTTTCGCTTCTTCTAAAAGCTCTTCAAACTCTTCCATCGTTCCGTAAGATGGATCAATACGGTAGTAATCACTTACATCGTATCCATTATCATTTTGTGGCGATTGGTATATCGGTGTTAACCAAATATAATCTACTCCGAGTTCTTTTAAGTAATCTAGTTTTTCTGTAACCCCTTTTATATCACCGGTTTCTTTATTGTAATAGCTATTAAAGCTCTTCGGATAAATTTGATAAACTACACTTTTATGCCAATCCTTCATGTTTAACTTCCTCCTACTTCTGTTTTACTCGTTTTGCAAATAACCACGTTAATGTAAATGGAATTACAACTGCGATAATCATTCCGACAATAAACATTGGAATCGATTTCGGAATGATAGAAATAAATGCTGGTAATCCGCCAATTCCGATAGCAGGTGCTAATACACCATTTAACGTAATAAATATTGCTGCCACAGCCGATCCTATAATCGCTGCATAGAACGGGAATTTATTTCGTAAGTTTACACCAAACATAGCTGGCTCTGTAATACCGAAATATGCCGAGATTGCTGATGTAGATGCCATACTTTTATCATTTTGATTTTTAGAAATCCAGAACATCGCAAGTGCCGCACTACCTTGCGCAATGTTAGAAAGGGCAATCATTGGCCAAATGAATGTACCACCGTGTTGTGCAATTAATTGTAAATCGATAGCAATAAACATATGATGCATACCTGTAATTACAAGTGGTGCATATAATGCTCCAAACAATACTGCTCCAACTACCGGTACTGTTTCATATACACCTACTAATCCAACTGTTAATAAATCTCCAATATGACGTGTAACTGGACCAATAATCCCTAATGCTAACACACCTGTCACAACGATTGTTGTAATTGGTACAACTAATAATTGAATTGCATTTGGTACATGTTTCTTTAAAAAGATTTCTACTTTACTTAATACAAATGCTGCTACTAAAACAGGTAAAATTTGTCCTTGATATCCTACCTTCTCAATTTGGAACAGCCCTAAAATATTGAAGTACTCAATCTTTTGACCATCTAAACCAGTCGCTGCTTTTCCATAGTCCCAGGCATTTAATAAGGCTGGGTGCACAAGCATTAATCCCATAACAATCCCTAATATCGGACTACCACCAAAACGCTTCGTTGCTGACCAACCGACAAGTGCTGGTAAGAATACGAATGCTGTATTCGCCATCATATTAATTAAATCCCAAAGCCCACCTAAGTTCGGATACACATCTAATAAATTTTTCCCATCAAAAAATAAGTCCTTTGCGCCTAATAGATTGTTAATACCCATTAGTAAACCAGCTGTTACGATCGCTGGTAATATCGGCATAAATACATCAGAAAATATTTTTACAAACTTTTGAGCTGGATTTAACTTCTGATTTCCAGAATCTTTTACGTCAGCTACAGTCGATTCTTTCATACCTGCAAGCGTTATCAATTCAGCGTAAACACGATCCACATCTCCTGGACCAATTACAATTTGAAATACCCCAGCGTTATGAAACGCTCCCTTTACTAATGAAACAGACTGCAATTTATCGTTATCTATTTTACTTTCATCCTTTAAAGCGATACGGAGTCTCGTTACACAGTGCGCAGCTTGTTCAATATTGTCTTTCCCGCCAATATACTGCAACACTTCCTCTGCTGTTTTACGATAGTCTTTCCCCATATTCCCGTCCCTCTTTTCTTTTTTTGATACCGTTTACAATTACATATTAACTCGTATATATAAGTTAGTCAACACTCGTATATACGAGTTTGTCGTTTTTTTATAAAAAAAGAGATGAAACATTACGTTCCATCTCCTTATTTTCTCCGCGCCACATCCGAAAAATGAAAAATATCTAAGCGGTGGCGGGATTCTGTATATTCGAACTGACTTCCATCATACAAATGCGTAAAGTTTTTCACGACAACAACATAATCTGTTCCATTTAAATCTAAATACTTTCTATCGTCCTCTGTACATGGTTGCACTTCAATTACTCTCTGTGAGTAACTAATATGAAGACCTAGTTCTTTCTCAATATATTTATAAATAGACCCCGCTGCAATTTCACTCGTTAATCCAGGAATATATTCCGATACAAAATGATTAATATCCAAAATTACTTTTTCTCCATCAATATTTCGTACGCGTTTAATATGATCTATGTCTGTTTTCTCTTTCACATTTAATAGCTTTGCAACCTCTTTTGTCGCTTTTACTTTCTCCATTTCCACGACTTCTGTAATACAATGGCGTCCTAAACGTTCATTTTCTTCTTGGAAACTTACAATACCACCAAAGTTGAATTCAATGTTTTTTCGCTTTAAAACAAAAACACCTTTTCCGTGTATTTTTTGAACATATCCACGTTCTTGTAATAAATCTACAGCTTTTCTTACAGTACCGCGGCTCGCTTCATATTGCTTCATTAATTCAGTTTCTGATGGGATTTTGCATCCCTCTTTTAATTGCCTATTATCAATAGAATTACTGATTTCTGTATAAATTTGTTCATACTTACTCATCATCTACAATAGCCCCTTGTCACCTTCTAGTTCTATATGTATTATACCATGCTACACTCTTCTGCCAATCTCTCACTTATTTTCCAGTATAGGAAAAATAAAGGTAAATATTTAATCTCTAAAACGTATTTTTATAAAAATTTTTATATTTTTCTTTTCATTCAAAAAAACATGTAGTATACTAACTTCAAAATCAGAGGAGAAAGGGAGCAAAGAACTATGCTTACTTATACAACAATTGTAGTTACATTTGCACAAAAACATCATCATCATACGTAACCCTTGAAACCTAGCGGAAAAATTACGCGTAGGTACAAGGGTTATTCCCGTTGTACCTACGCTTTGGCGAAGAGCCATGTAGGTATTTTTTATCTACATGGCTCTTTTTTTATTGCCAAAAAGCTAGTAAAAAATGATGTTTAAGCAAATATTACTACAAAGGAGTTAACAAAAATGGAAACGAAAAAATGGGGATTATGGGTTTTAACAGCTTTTGTTATCGGGAATATGGTTGGCGGTGGCGTATTTATGCTCCCAGCAAATTTAGCACAAGTATCAGGTCCAATGGGTTCTACACTTGCATGGAGTATTACAGGACTTGGTGTATTTATGATTGCACTCGTATTTGGAAATTTAGCAATCCGAAAACCAGAATTAAAAGCGGGGCCACAAAGCTATGCTCAAGCGATGTTCCCTTCAAAAAAAGCGGGTAAAGTTGCAGGCTATAGTATGGCATGGGGATATTGGGCTGCGAACTGGGCTGCAACAGCATCTGTTATTATTTCCTTTGCTGGATATTTATCAACATTCTTTCCAGTTTTACAAAGTAAGCAAATTCTCTTTTCAACGAACGGATTTTCACTAGAACTTGGAAAAGGATTAACGTTCCTCGTATGCAGCCTTATGTTATGGGGAATTCAATATATTCTTTCTCAAAATATTGATCGTGCTGGAAATATGAATCTTCTTGCTACTATTGCAAAAATTATCGGATTTACAATGTTTATTGTAATCACATTATTCATTTTCAATGCCTCTAATTTCGGAGACGGGCAAACATTTATGAATGAAGCAGGACAATCCATTTCGTTAGGTGGACAAATCAATTCAGCTGCTATTGCAACACTTTGGGCATTTATCGGTATTGAATCGGCTGTCATGCTTTCTAATCGTGCAAAATCTCAGCGGGATGTAAAAAAAGCTACCATTTTCGGATTAATTATCGCTCTTCTTATTTACATGTCAATTACGCTACTTACAATGGGAGCTCTCTCTCAAGATGCTTTAAAAGACTCTCAAAAACCATTAGTAGACGCATTAAATTTAGCAATTGGCAATAAAGGCGCATATATAATGGCTTTACTTGCACTTGTATCTTTATTTGGATCTACAGTTGGCTGGATCGTTGTTAGTTCAGAGGTTCCTTATCAGGCAGCAAAAAATGGGCTTTTCCCTAAATTTTTCGCGAAAACAAATAAAAAAGGTAGTCCTTCAAAATCATTATTTATTACAAATGTGATGACGCAAATTTTCTTATTCTCAACGATTTCTGGTACCGTATCAGAAGCTTATAATTTCGCTATCGTTGTAGCAACATTAGCTTATTTAATTCCATACCTTGTTTCTACGCTGTACCAATTCAAATTAGTTATTACAGGAGAAACGTATGATATAATGCCTGGCTCTCGAATAAAGGACGGCATCATTACTACATTAGCATTCATATATTCTATTTGGGTTATCAAAACGGGAACTGCTGATTTAAAAACGTTCTTCTTAGGAATCGGATTGTTCGTATTAGGTCTTATTCTTTATCCTGTACTAATGAAAGACTCACAAAAAATGAATTAAAAAAGGAGAAGCTTCTGGCTTCTCTTTTTTATTAGAAGTCTATAATTAACTTTTCCTTTAACTCTGCTACAGATAAAGGTTTTGCATAATAAAATCCTTGTACATAATCACAGCCCATCGATTTTAATAAGCTTTCTTGCTCTACTGTCTCTACCCCTTCAGCAACTACTGCTAAATGTAAGCTATGGGCAATTTCAATAACAGATTTTACAATCGTTCGCTCTGGCTGTGCATGATCATAATGAAATTCACGAATAAAATTACGATCAATTTTTACTATATCCAGCGGTAGTTGTTTTAAATAATATAAGGAAGAATAACCCGTTCCGAAATCATCTAAAGCAATTAAAATACCCATATTTCTTAATTCTTGTAATGTAGCAATAATATAATCAAAATGACGAACAGCAATGCTTTCCGTTATTTCTAAAATTAAACGATTTGCGGGAAATCCAGTTCTCCTTAAAATGCTACGTACAGATAAAATAAAACGCTTTTGCATTAATTGTTGTATGGATAAATTCACAGATAACTTTAGTCCTTCTTCATACTCTGGCAATGTTTTAAACAAGCGACATGACTTTTCTAATACCCAGTCTCCTAATTTTATAATAAGTCCAGATTCTTCAGCTACTGGGATAAATTCGCCTGGTGAAATAGGTCCTTCTTCTGTCGAACAACGCGCTAAAGCTTCAATACCAGTATATTTCTTCGTTTTCAAATCAATAATAGGCTGCAGTGCCACATCTAACTCTTCATCACGAATTGCCTTTTGCAAAGCAAATTCAATTTTCATTCTACGATTTATTTTCGCACGTAACTCATCTGTAAAGAAACACGCTGCATTTCTTCCCTGTTCTTTCGCACTATACATAGCTAAATCTGAATTCTTCAATAGGGTTTCTACATCTTGTCCATCTTGAGGATATGAGCACAGTCCTAGACTAGCTGAAATGTATACTTCATGACCTTCAAGCATAAATGGTGCCTGAAAGCATGACAATACAGATGTCGCTAGCTGCCTCATCTCATCTTGTGTATGATTGTTTGTTAACAACACAAATTCGTCGCCACCCAGCCTAGCCAGAACATCTTTCTCTCCTAGCACATAATGCAACCGTGAAGCAACTTCGCTTAAAAGTAAATCTCCTATCATATGACCTAGCGTATCGTTTACTAATTTAAAACGATCCAAATCAAAATAAATCATACCAAACTCTTTTTTATCTGCAATCAATTCGTTAACAGTCGTTATTAATTGTAAACGGTTCGGTAAACTCGTTAAAGCATCATGATACGCAAGCTCCCTATAACGACTTTCACTTAACCGCAACCTCTGTTCTGCTTCTTTCCTACTACTAATATCATTTCGGATCGCAATAAATTGATATGGCTCTCCTTTTTCATTTAAAAATGGAACAATTGTTGTTTTAACCCAATAATATGTACCATCTTTTGCTTGATTTCGAATCTCCCCTCTCCATACTTTTCCGCTCAAAATACGCTTCCATAGCATTTGAAAAAATGTTTTCGGATGATGTCCTGAATTTAAAATACGATGATCTTTCCCTATTAACTCTTCTCGTGTATATTTGGAGATTTCACAAAACTTATCATTTACATATGTAATAAGACCCTTTCGGTCTGTAATCGCAACAATTGAAGACTCATCTAATGCTAACTTTAAATCTCGCAATGAAGATTCATATAATGCATGACCTCTTTGTTCTAGCATGCGCATCTCTCCTTGCTTCCTATCTGACTAAAACACAACTTGTTTCTTTTCATAGAAATAGAGATATTTCATTTCCTAATAATTATCCTTTACATACATCACGTTTTGAAATATGTCGATTAAAATAACATAATATTATTTGTAATAAAAAGCAATATAATACCTTTTCAATTATACGTAGCAGTTTCTTATAGCTAACTCTATACAACTCTTCAAGAACATATATATAAAGTGAAACTTTAATCAGTGGGGAGTGTTGATCTCCGCCTAACTTCCTTGCTTCCGCTGAATTTTGAGGTGGGGGGCTTACTACCCTTTAATGCGGGATAAATTAAAATTATTATATATGTTTTTTGAATTATAATAACAAAATATTAACATATTTTCACCTTAATTTTGGAAGTATTTTATAAATAAATACTTTATTAAACAAAAAAAGAGGATAGCCTCTTTTTTTATTTAATACGGATATGTTGTTTGTTGATACCCCGGATATGGTGTTGGATATAGCACTGGATATGGCGCTGGATAAGTTACTGGGTACGGCGCTGGATAGTATCCTCCACCTGCTGCACCCGTTAATGCACCTGCTGTAAGCCCACCTAACACACCTCCAGCAAAACTTCCAGGGAAAAATCCACCGCCCCATGAGCCGCCACCCCAGCCCCATCCACCTCCGTGATGGTGATGATGATCATGGTGATTGTGCCCACCATGGTGGTGATGTCCGCCGTTATGATGGTGCCCTCCATGATGATGATTACGATAATACAATCCGTTATTTTCTATATAATTCATATTTCCCCTCTCCTTTTCCATTTTCTCATCTTAATAGGTATTGTAAGAATAATATGGATCTTGTTGGTAACCTGTATAATAAGAATAATCCGAGTAATACGGATAACCATATCCGCCATAACCAAATCCAGGGCTGAGTAATGCTCCCGCTACAAACCCTGGAAAGAAACCTCCACCAAAAAATGGTGAATGTCCAAAACCACCATGAAAACCTCCGTGACCGAAACCACCACCGTGACCAAATCCTCCAATTGGACGACCATACATTTTATTCACCTTCCTTTTCTCTTTAAAAACGTAACAATACACTGTATGTAGGACAAATGCGGAAAGTATGGGGAAATACCTACATTTTGTAAAAAACAGAAAACACTTTATAATAAAGTGAAACTTTAATCAGTGGGGGGCTTACTGCCCATTAAAGTGGGATAAAAATGTCACATTACATCCGCTATTTAGGAAGTCTATATTGAAGAAAGATTAGAGGAATTATATAGAAATGAAGAAACCTATTGTCCAATTACTATTAATATTTACAATTGTATCTATCGTTCTTTTCCTATTAAATACATCGTATATTTCGTTATATACATTTGTCGGCGTTCTCTGGTCCATCACAATTGTAGGAATTTCATTCGTTATTTTTATCGAAAATAGGTCTCCTCAAAGTACCTTAGCGTGGTTTTTAGTATTAGCACTTCTTCCCGTTGTAGGTGTACTTTTATACTCTATTTTCGGGCGTAGCCGTTGGAGAAGAAAAAAGCATCTCCATCGTTCAGAAGAACAAAGAAAATTATTCCGTGAAATATTAGAAGGAAGACGACTAGAGTTATCACTCAAAGTCCCATTAAGTGAACGCTCTACCCATTTAACAGAAGTTGTACAAAAATTTGGAGGCGGGCCTGCCGCAGATAGAACAACTACCAAACTTTTAACAAACGGAGATCAAACATTTTCAGCAATTTTGCAAGCTATCGAGCAAGCAAAACATCATATACATATTCAATACTATATTTATAAATCTGATGAGATTGGTACAAAAGTTCGGGATGCTTTAATAAACAAAGCAAAAGCTGGTGTTATTGTACGCTTCCTTTATGATGGATTAGGAAGTAATACGTTAAGAAGACGCTTTTTAAAACCTATGAAAGAAGCTGGGATTGAAATTGTTGAATTTGATCCTATTTTTTCAGCTTGGTTACTTGAAACCGTCAATTATCGTAACCACCGTAAAATCGTCATTGTAGATGGAGAAATCGGTTTTACTGGAGGACTTAACGTCGGTGATGAATATCTTGGCCGTTCAAAAAAGTTTCCCGTTTGGCGTGATAGTCATTTAAAACTCGAAGGAAAAGCGTTATATAAATTACAAGCAATTTTTCTAGAGGACTGGCTCTATGCATCTAGTGGTTTGAAAACCTATTCTTGGGATCAATTTATGAATAGACAATACTTCCCAGGTAAAGAAATTTCAAGTGCAGAAGGTGCCGTGCAAATTGTAGCAAGCGGGCCAAGCTCAGATGATAAGAGCATTCGCAATACATTATTAGCTGTTATGGGCTCGGCAAAAAAATCTATTTGGATTGCTACACCATACTTTATTCCAGATCAAGAAACTTTAACATTATTACGTTTAAGTGCAATATCTGGCATAGATGTACGCATTTTATATCCTGGTAAAAGTGATAGTATTATTAGTGACCAAGCATCTCAGTCCTACTTCACTCCACTTTTAAAAGCTGGTGCCTCCATTTATAGTTATAAAGATGGCTTTATGCATGCAAAAATTGTACTTGTTGATGATAAAATTGCAACAATCGGAACAGCAAATATGGATGTACGAAGCTTTGAATTGAATTATGAAATTATTAGCGTACTGTATGAATCAGAAACTGTTCATAATATTAAACGTGATTTTGAAGAAGACTTTAAGCATTCCACTGAAATTAAATGGAACGCTTTCCAAAAAAGAAGTATCAAAAAACGAATATTAGAGTCTTTTATGAGGCTCATTTCTCCTTTACTATAAGTAATCAATGTACAATTGATTGCTTTTTCTTTTATATTTGTCCCCTCTCCTTTTCTTTGCATACCATATTAAAACAAGTTATCATAAGATGTATTACTTTATGAAAATAATGTTAGGTGGGACATACATGTTAGAACAATTTCATATACATGCTGATTTAAAACAGCAGCTTTCTACAATTCACGAAAAGAATAAACAAGAAGCTGGTGAAAATGCACATTTAATCGGTACAAAAATATATAAAGCATCTGATAATAGCATTATCGAAGATGCCATTACAGCACTTCTTCTTGGCAAAAATATTCTATTAAAAGGGCCGACTGGTAGTGGTAAAACCGTACTAGCTGAAACACTTTCTTCTTTATTCCAAAAACCAATGCATAGTATTAACTGTTCTGTCGATTTAGATGTAGAAGGTATTTTAGGATACAACACACTACAAACGAAAGATGGCGCATCTGAAGTTACATTCGTTAACGGTCCTCTTATGAAAGCAATGAAGAACGGCCATTTCCTATATATTGATGAAATCAATATGGCAAAACCTGAAACGTTACCACTTCTTCACGGTGCATTAGATTACCGTAAAATGATTACAAATCCATTTACACAAGAAGTTGTATACGGTGATGATGAGTATCGTGTAATCGCAGCAATTAATGAAGGCTACGTTGGAACAAGTGAACTAAACGAAGCGTTAAAAAACCGTTTCGTTATTATTGAAGTTCCCTACATCCAAGGTGATACATTAAAAGAACTATTATTAGCAGAATCAAAACTAAAAGATGTTACAACAATTGAAAAGTTCGTTGCATTTGCAAGCGATCTTATGCCTTTAGCTCGTGATGGCCGCGTAAGTGAAGAAGCAGCAAGTATTCGTGGCATTATCGATGCATGTGATTTAGGTGTATATATTCCCGTTATGCGTGCAATTGAACGTAGTATTATCGCAAAATTAAACGATGAAACAGAACAAATGACTGTCCGTGAATTAGCAGAAAGTTATTTCTTTGAGGGATAATTCATGAGACAAATTTTTAGTGACAAAAAAATTGATGCGTCGCTGTTTCTACAAATGGAAAACTTAATGTATGCCCTTCTCAAAGAAGATGATGCCTACCTTGAGTATGGCTATAAAGCATACTACGACGAAATTGAAAAAAAGGTTGTCATTAGTCACTTTTGGGATGATCGAAAAGAAGAGGATACAGTAATCGGATTAAAAAGCGAAGTGTTTTTAAAAGCACTTGGTAATAAACATTACTCGGACATGACTTTAATTCGTTCTTATGCAATTGAATTGCAAGAATCACCCTTAAAAAAGTTTTTAACACAATTATTTGTTCTATTAGAAGATTTACGTGTTGAGGAAATCGTAAAAAACTTACGCCCTGGCACAAAGCATGTTTTTAAAAGAAGAAAAGAAATGTATCGCAATTACTTTAGCTCACAAAATGAAATCAATCGTGTTCGTAACTATCACGGTGATCGTCTATTTTGTCTATGCTATCTTTCATTAACGAGCGATAAATATGAAATGTTTAATAATGAATATTTCGAGCAAATTGAAGCTATTTTGCATGAAACATTCCAAGCTCGTAATACGGAAGATATTATGTATATCGTTGAGAAAATTCGCTATCGCTTAGAGGAGCTTCTTGAAAGTGATATGCTGAACAACTATTTCGGGCATGCACCGCTTTATTTATCTGTCATTGCAGATGAAAAAAACTGTCGCGTCGAAGATTTAGCAAACGATGATACGCAGCTCATAGATGACGATGAAAATAAAAACAAAATGGATGAAAGCTTCTCAACATGGCACCGTGAAAATAAAAACAATGAAAACGAGAACTTTTTACGCTTTGAATTAGAAAGCGGAACAAAAACAAATATGATGGGTGACACTGCTCGCGAATCAGAAGATGGCGACCAAGCACTTGGCTCTGTACAAGGTACTTCTCAAAAAAGTACACAATCTAACTTTGATGGTGCTGACACAAAAGAAGCAAGAGCTTCTCACGCTTCTAGTCAAAATGATGGTGCATATGGTAAATATAACACTGGCGCTTCTCATACATTTAAAGAAGCACGTAAACCAAATCCTGATGAGAAAAAGGATTACCAAGCTATCAAATCAGTCGTTAATAAAGATGTAAAAGAATTAAAGAAAATTATCGAAAAAACGATTGAAAATAAAACGAATGCAAATAGTGATAAATATTACGGAAGACTTCGTAAGAAATTCCTTCGTATTTATACTGAAAAGCAGCCTCGCATGTTTTATAAAAAAGGGCAAGAATCACAAGAGCTCGACGTTGCATTCCAACTATTAGTAGACTGCTCTGGTTCTATGTATAACAAAATGGAAGAAACGAAAAAGAGTGTGGTCCTATTCCATGAAGCGTTGAAATCTTTAAAAATCCCGCACGCTATTAGCGGATTTTGGGAAGATGCTTCTAGTGCTAAACCTGAAGATAAGCCGAACGTTATCCATGAAGTTGTAACGTATAAAAACTCAACGTTACCAAACGTTGGTCCAGAAATTATGCAGCTTCGCGAAGAAGAAGATAACCGCGACGGATATATTATTCGTATCGTTTCTGAAAAACTTGCAAAAAGACCAGAAAAACATAAATTCTTACTTGTCTTCACAGACGGTGAACCTTCTGCGCTAGACTACCAACAAGACGGTATTTTAGATACGCATGAAGCTGTCAAACTTGCTCGTAAAAGTGGTATGGAAGTAATCGGAATTTTCATCGAAGAAGGCGAAGCGAAAGAAGCAACTTATCAATTAATGAAGAACATTTATAACCATCACTTCTTAGTTGCAAATCACGCTGAAGATTTACGTCTGAAGATTAAACCACTATTGAAAAAGTTATTACTGAAGACGATTGAATAGAAAAACAGGAGCTTTGCGCTCCTGTTTTTTTCTTTCAATCACTTTGTTTCTGGCTGAAACTTGTATGGAATGGCTACTGCTAATAATGAATCGAATCCTCCATCGTAGAATGGGAATCGTTCATTTGCGATTGATCGATCCACCCACTCTATTGCGGAAATTTCCTCTTCATCTTCTGCCATAAGTTCCCCTTTTACTACACTCGCTCGGAATGTAAATAATAGTGCATGATTCCCTGATTCTTCAAAGAATTTTTCGTTAATCGCAACAAGTCCACCTGCCATAGCCGTTAAACCTGTCTCTTCGTTTACTTCCCTTACTAGAGCTTTCTCTAACGTTTCACCCTTTTCAACAGCCCCACCCGGCAATGACCAAACATTTTATTCTACATTATGTACCATTAATATTTTATCTGTTTCTTCGTCATGTATTAGTGCATATACGACATCAACTCTTTGCATGTTGCTTTTCTCCTTCAATTAACTCATCCATTGTAAATAAGGAATGTAGCTGTAAACCATCTTCTAATAAGTTTTCTTTTCCCTCTTTCGTTCGTTCAATCACGCCTAGAACATGGTGGACTTTCGCACCTAATCCTCTTAAATCTTTCGTGCTTAATAATATTTGACCACCTGTCGTAATAACATCTTCAACAACACAAACATTTTTCCCAGCAATATCAACGCCTTCTGCTAACTTGCATGTACCGTACTTCTTCGCTTCTTTTCTTACAAATACAACTGGTATACCTGTTTGTAAAGATAATGCTGTTGCTACTGGAATTCCTCCCATCTCTAAACCTGCGAGCACTTCTGTCTCAGGAGGAATGAGCTCTTTCAATTGTTTAGCAATTTCTACTAGCAATACTGGATTAGATTCAAATAAGTACTTATCAAAGTATTGATTTGATACTTGTCCTGATCGAAGTTTAAATGTTCCCGTTAAACGTGACGTATTGTAAATTTCCTTTGCTAACTCCCATTTCTCCATTCCCTGTCTCCCCTTTACACACAAATTAACTCATTCTATCACACTTGTAATTATTTGTATATTCCTAAAATACAAACAAAAAAGGTCGATTCCTAAGAATCGACCCTTCCTATTAATTCATCACTAACTCAGCTGTGAGCTTTTTTTTTAACTTAGCAAGCATGTCCGTTGTCATTTTGTCTAAATCGTATTCTGCTTTAAAGCCCCACTCTTTCATTGCTGCTGTTGCATCAATAGAGTTTGGCCAACTATCAGCGATTGTTTGACGAGCAGGATCTACAGCGTAATCCATCGTAAACGCCGGGATGTGTTTACGAATTGATGCTGCGATTTGCTCCGGCTCAAAGCTCATTGCTGTAATATTGAACGCGTTTCTATGCACTAACTTACTTGGATCAGCTTCCATTAATGAAATGATCGCTTGTAAAGCATCTGGCATGTACATCATATCCATGTATGTTCCTTCTGCAATGTATGAGGTGTATGTGCCTTTTTTAATCGCCTCATAATAAATTTCAACTGCATAATCAGTTGTTCCCCCTCCTGGAGGAGCTACATAAGAAATTAAACCTGGGAAACGTACACCGCGCGTATCAACGCCAAATTTTTGATGATAATAATCACATAGTAATTCTCCTGCTACTTTGTTTACCCCATACATCGTAGTAGGACGCTGAATTGTATCTTGTGGCGTATTATCTTTCGGCGTTGATGGACCAAATGCACCGATAGAACTTGGCGTGAAGAATTTACAGTTTAATTCACGAGCTGCTTCTAATGCATTTACAAGTCCACCCATATTCAAATTCCATGCAAATAATGGATTTTTTTCTGCTGTTGCTGAAAGTAAAGCTGCTAAATGAATAATTGTATCTACTTCATTACGCTTTGCGATATCATGTAGTTTTTGTCCATCTGTTACATCTAACGTTTCAAATGGACCAGATGTTACTACTTCACTATCTGTTTCACGAATATCTGTTGCAATAACATTTGATGCGCCGTATACATCACGAAGTTTCATTACTAGTTCAGAACCAATTTGCCCTAAAGAACCGGTTACTAGAATTTTTTTCATTTTCCCCACTCCTCATTTGCAAGCTATTCAAAAGATGTCTTTACTTAAATGATGCCCATTTCTTTCCCTACTTTTTCATACTTACGAATTGCCTCATCCAACATTTCTTTCGTATGAGCTGCTGTTGGCATATTACGAACGCGTCCTGTTCCTTTAGGTACAGTTGGGAACACGATAGATTTTGCATATACGCCCTCTTCATTTAGACGTTTACTAAATTCTTGTGTTAATACTTCGTCACCAATAATGCAAGGTGTAATTGGTGTTTCACTTTCTCCGATGTTAAAGCCAAGTTCTTTTAACCCTTGTTTTAAATAGCGACCATTTTCCCACAGGCGATCATGTAACTCTGTGCTTTCCATTAAAATTTCAATGGATCGCATACATGCAGCTGCATCAGCTGGTGTTAATGCTGTAGAGAATAAGAATGGACGTGAACGAACTTTTAACCAGTCAATTAAGTTTTGTTTCCCTGCTACATATCCACCAATTACCCCAATTGCTTTTGATAATGTACCAATTTGGAAATCAACTTTATCAGATAGACCGAAGTGCTTTACAGTTCCTGCACCTTTTCCAAGTACACCTGAACCGTGTGCATCATCTACATAGGTCATTAAGTCTAACTCTTCTGCAATTTCAACGATTTCTGGTAGTTTTGCAACATCTCCATCCATTGAGAAGACACCGTCTGTAATGACCATTAATTTATTGTAAAGACCTGATTCTTTCGCCGCGATTGCTTTTTGGCGTAAATCTTCCATATCAGAATGTTTATAAACGATAATTTTTGCTTTTGATAGACGACTACCATCGATAATAGAAGCATGGTTTAATTCGTCTGAAAGAATCGCATCATTTTTATCCATAACAGCTGAAATCGCTGCCATATTACAGTTAAATCCTGATTGGTAAGCGATTGCTGCTTCTGTATGTTTAAACTTTGCAATTGTTTCTTCTAATTTAATATGCAAATCTAAAGTACCGTTAATTGTACGAACCGCTCCTGCTCCAACGCCGTACTTATGAATTGCACCAATTGCTGCTTCTTGCAAACGGCTATCTGTTGCTAATCCAAGATAGTTGTTTGAAGATAAGTTAATATATTCTTTTCCGCCAATTGTAATGATTGGTCCATTTGAACTTTCAAGCGGATCAATTACGTTATAAAGCCCCTTTGATTTTAAATCCTCTAAATTTTCTTCTAAAAATTTTGCAAGTGTTTTACTAGACATCGTGAAGCCTCCCATCGTTCATGTAAGCGAATTATTGTCTTAATAGTTCTAATAATCCCTCTACTAGCTTAACACGTTTTCAGAATTTATTATAGAAAAATAGTTTAAAGTAACCGCTTACAATTCTAGATTATATACGATTCATTACAAGAAATCTATCATTTACTTTTCATATTTGGTAGAATAAAAAAAATATGTAAGGGGGCTTCAATCATGGCATTTACTGAATCTGATGTATATAATAACGAAGCATTTTTTGAACAATATATGAAGCGAAGATATCGAGAAAATAGCCCAAATGAGTCACTTGAAAAACCAGCCTTCTTTCAACTCATTAGTGATGTTAAAGGAAAGCGAATTCTCGATTTAGGCTGCGGTGATGCTAAGTTCGGTGAGGAGTTATTAGAAAAAGGCTGCCACTCTTACACTGGTATTGAAGGCTCCGAACTTATGTATGAAAAAGCTAAAAAACAACTAGAAAACAAAAATGGCGCCGTTCATTTTTTAAACCTCAAAGACTACACATACCCTCCTTCTACTTTTGATTTAGTAACATCTAGACTCGCCTTACATTATATCGAACATCTTACTATCATTTTTCAAAATGTGTACGAAACTTTAAAGACAAATGGAACCTTTACTTTTAGCGTTCAACACCCTATTATTACCTCTTCATTTGAAAGCTTGCAAACGAGCGGAAAAAGAACGAGTTGGCTCGTCGATGATTACTTTAAACTAGGTAAACGGGTTGAACCTTGGATTGATCAAGAAGTTATTAAATATCATCGTACAACGGAAGAATATTTTACACTATTACAACAAGCTGGATTTACAATTACAAATTTAAAAGAAGCTACACCAGATCAAACTTATTTTCAAAACGCGGAAGAATATGAACGTCGTTTACGTATCCCCCTCTTCCTCTTATTCTCTTGCCGAAAATGAAAAAGACGATGACCCTCTCATCGTCTTTTTCATTATCTCATTGCCTGAGCAACCTCTTTACGTACACGTCTTCCTTTTCCATGCGGAATACAAAGTGGCGTCCCAAATAATGGATCTGTACTGATTTGACACTCCATTCGGAATACATCACGTACTAGCTTCTCATCCACTACTTCTTCAGGTTTACCTTGTGCATATATTTGTTTATCTTGAATGGCTACAATATTATCTGCATAACGGCATGCTAAATTTAAATCGTGTAATACCATGACAATTGTTCTTTGTTCTGTTTCATTTAATTCGAATAATAAATCAAGCACTTCAATTTGGTGAGTCATATCTAAATAGGTAGTAGGCTCATCCAATAAAATAATATCTGTATCTTGTGCAAGCGTCATTGCAATCCAAGCACGTTGACGTTGTCCACCTGAAAGAGCATGCACATCACGCTCAGCAAATTCTGTCATCCCTGTTGCTGCAAGTGCTTTCTGTACCATTTCCTCATCTTTTTCTGACCATTGCTTCAGCCATGTTTGATACGGATAACGTCCTTGCTTTACAAGTTGCAATACTGTAAGCCCTTCTGGCGCTTGCGGTCCTTGCGGTAAAATTGCCATTTGACGAGCGATTTGCTTCGTTTGCATATTTTGAATGGCTTGACTATCTAACAAAATGTCACCAGCTGTTGGTTTTAATAATCTAGCTAGTGAACGTAATAAGGTTGATTTCCCGCAACCGTTAGAACCGATAAAGATGGTAATTTCACCTTTTGGAATTTCTAAATTCAACTCATCAATAATAATTGTTTCACCGTAAGACAACGTCAAACGTTTCGTCTCCAATGCTTTTTGCATATTCATCTTCCTTTATGAATTCCGACTTTTATAAAGTAAATAAATAAAATAAGGTGCGCCAATTGCTGATGTAAATACCCCTGCTGGAATTTCAAGTGGGGTGAAAACTGTACGCCCAATTAAATCTGCAGCAAGTACTAAAATCGCACCGACAATAGCCGCAACCGGGAGTAATGCACCATATAAAGAACCAACTAGTCTTCGTGAAATATGAGGTGCCATTAAACCGACAAATCCAATTCCTCCAGCAAAGGCAACTGCTCCACCAATTAAAGCTGTACTCAGTAATAACATGAATATGCGTGACTTCGTTAAAGGAACACCAAGTCCTACCGCAATATCATCCCCTAGCTCTTGCGCATTTAAATGTCTAGCAGCTATAAATGATATTACCGTTAAAATGAGAACCCACGGCGCAAGTACTATGACGTTTTGCCATGAAGAACCGTAAACAGTACCCGTAATCCATACATTCGCTTGACTCGCTTGATAAATTGGCGCTAATAACATAAACAAAGTCGTTGCCGCTTTCGTTAATGCCCAAAACCCAACACCAATTAAAACAAGACTAATCGGCGATAACCCGTCATTTCTCCATGCAAATAAATATACAAAAAGCGCTACAATCGTTGCCCCAACAAAGGCTGCTAGCGGCATATAATGAATGCTTACAGTTAGCGCATTATTTTTATCACTAAATATAGCTAAAAACAATACAACTGCAACACTTGCACCACCTGTAATCCCGATAATATCCGGAGAAGCAAGTGGATTTCGGACGAGGCCTTGTAAAATACATCCTGCGATCGCAAGTGCGATCCCTACAAGAATAGCAATTAAAATACGCGGCATACGAAACTTATTTACAACCATATTGGACATCGCATCGCCATTTCCAGTGATCGCTTGCCATACATCATAAGGAGCAATTTTCATGTCTCCCATACCTGCACTCGCAAAAAATAATCCTATTAAAACAACTAGTAAACTGAATAAGACGAGACAAGCTCGTTTATACATTAAAAACGAGAGCTCGCCTTTTCCTATACGAAACGGAATATACTTCTTCATTTGCTAAGCCCTCTCTTACGTGCAATATAAATAAAGAACGGCGCACCAATAAATGCTGTCATAACTCCTACTGGTACTTCTTGTGGCATAATGACATATCTTGCTGCTATATCAGCTAAAATCAATAGTATTGCACCTAACAAGCCGCTATACGGTATTCTCCATCTGTGATCTACTCCAACAAGAAATCTAGAAAAATGCGGGGTAATAATTCCAATAAATCCAATTGGACCAGCAACAGCAACTGAACCACCAGATAACAGGACAATTATAAGTAACACGAATGATTTCATTAAAATTGTTCGTTGCCCAAGTCCCTTTGCAACGTCTTCCCCCATCATTAATGTATTTACTTTCCCTGCCATCATAATAGATGCAATCCAGCCTATTAATAAATACGGGAATACAGATTGTAAAATTTCTAACTTTCTTCCTTGCACAGATCCGGCAAGCCAAAATAATACTTCTTCAAGCGCCTTTTCATTTAAAACAAGTAATCCTTGTGTTAATGATGAAAATAACGCACTAATTGCGACCCCCGCTAATGTTAATTTAAGAGGCGTTGTCCCCTCTTTTCCTAAAGAACTAGAAGCAAATACAAGTACAGCTGCAACTGCTGCCCCCAAAAAGGCAATCCACGTGAAAGCTGATAGTGATGTTACGGAAAAAATAACAATTGCTACAACTATGAAGAAAGCAGCACCTGAATTTAATCCAATAAAATCTGGAGAAGCAAGTGGATTCTTCGTTAAAGTTTGCATAAGACAACCTGCAATGGCTAAACTAGCACCAACACTCGCTGCAATTAATGCTCTTGGTAGACGCACATTTTGAATAATAATATGTTCATTGGACCCATTAAAATGGAAAAAAGCATCTAACGCTAAATTCCAACTCGTATTTGTATATCCGAAAATAATACTTCCCCAAATACAAGTAATGACTGCAATGATTCCAACAAATAATCCAATCCATTTTGCTCGATTTGTTTTTAATAACATGCAGCGTTTCCCCTTCAATGTATAATGATACGTTGTAAGTGTATTTCAACTTAATTCTCATTGTCAACGGAAATGAGAATTATTTTCATTGACAACGAGGCCATGAAGTATTATTATCATGCTTGCTATTGAAAAAAATTCTCACTATGTAGGGGGTACATAATGAATTTCATGCGAAAGAAATCGTTTACAGTATTTGTATTTTTACTAGCCTTTTCACTACTTTTAAGTGCTTGTGGAAAATCAAATACGAAAGAAGATACAAAAAAAGAAATGATTACAGTTGAACATGCAATGGGGAAAACAGAAGTTCCTGCTAATCCAAAACGTGTAGTTATTTTAACAAACGAAGGAACTGAAGCTTTACTTGAGCTAGGTGTGAAACCAGTTGGGGCTGTAAAATCTTGGACTGGTGATCCATGGTATCCACATATTAAAGATAAAATGAAAGATGTAAAAGTTGTTGGTGATGAAGGACAAGTGAACGTAGAAACAATCGCTTCTTTACAACCAGACTTAATTATCGGTAACAAAATGCGTCACGAAAAAGTGTACGAGCAACTAAAAGCAATTGCACCTACTGTGTTCTCTGAAACATTACGTGGTGAATGGAAAGATAACTTCAAGTTTTATGCGAAAGCATTAAATAAAGAAAAAGAAGGCCAAAAGGTTTTAGCTGATTACGAGAAAAGTATGAAAGATTTAAAAGCCAAACTAGGTGATAAAGTAAATCAAGAAATCTCTATGGTTCGCTTCATGCCTGGTGATGTTCGTATTTATCATGGTGATACATTCTCTGGTGTTATTTTAAAAGAACTTGGATTTAAACGTCCTGGTGATCAAAATAAAGATGACTTCGCAGAGCGTAACGTATCTAAAGAACGTATTTCTGCAATGGATGGCGATGTATTATTCTACTTCACATTCGATAAAGGAAACGAGAACAAAGGCTCTGAATTAGAAAAAGAATATATCAATGATCCGCTATTTAAAAACTTAAATGCAGTAAAAAATGGTAAAGCATACAAAGTTGATGATGTGATTTGGAATACAGCTGGTGGTGTAATGGCTGCTAACCTACTATTAGATGATATCGAAAAACGCTTTGTTAAATAATCTTTCCTTAGCCAGCTCTGCTTCTATGGAGCTGGTTATTTTTCAATTCACTTAAATGTCACATTATTTCATTTTGTATTTTTATTCCCAATATGTTATATTATAAAAGTAAATAGAATGTATTTTCTTTATATCAGAATAAATATTTTAATCTAAATTTTCTGATTAATCATTATTTTATTTTCTTTTAGAATTCAATTATTACATTTGAAAACGCTTATCATCTCGTTTTCAGGGCAAAATACAGTAACGGTTGAAGTAAAATAGAACTTTTTTAGAAATTTTCTTTCTATTTCCATATAATTCTATTGACTTCTAAATATTTTGTAAATTAAAATGATTACATAAATATCCGTTATACAGGATTAGGGGGAAACAAAAATGGATGCAGCTTTAAAATTAGACAAAGCTGGAGAGCAACAATCACCAAAAAAACATCCACCAGGGTTATACTTGTTGTTCTTTACAGAAGCATGGGAAAGATTCAGTTATTACGGAATGCGTGGCTTATTAGTTCTTTATTTAACAACGAGCTTAGTAAGCGGCGGTTTAGGATTTGATAAAGCAGTTGCAGTTCAAATTTACGGTATTTTCACAATGTTAGTATACTTCACACCGATTATCGGTGGTTGGTTAACTGACCATTTCATTACGAAGCGCCATGCTATTACTATTGGTGGTATCATCATGGCAATTGGTAACTTTGTACTATTCTCAATGAACACAAAAACTGGACTATTTTTAGGATTAGGATTATTAGTTATTGGTAACGGATTCTTCAAACCAAATATTTCGACTTTATTAGGTCAATTATATAGCGAAAACGATTCTCGTCGTGATAGTGCCTTCACTATCTTCTACATGGGAATTAACTTAGGTGCTCTTATCGCTCCATTCATTTGCGGTTACTTCGCAGACTATAGATACGGTTTCTTAACAGCTTGTATCGGTATGATTATTGGACAGCTTGCCTTTAATTTCTTAGCACCTCGTTACTTAGGGTCTATCGGAACAACTGTTGTAGGGAAAAAATCTAAAGAAAAAAATGCAAAAGCAATCGAGAAAAAACCTTTAACAACACAAGAGAAAAAACGTACTGCTGCAATTTTAATTTTAACTTGTTTCGTAGTATTCTTCTGGGCAGGATTTGAGCAAGCAGGTAGTTCTTTAACACTTTACACAGATAAGTTTGTGGATCGTACAATTGGTGGATTTACAATTCCAACACCTTGGTTCCAATCTGTAAACCCACTATTCATTATCTTACTAGCATTACCTGTTTCTGCATTATGGATTAAACTTTCGAAAACAAAAAATGGTGATTTGAAAATCCCAACAAAAATGGCATTTGGTATGATTTTACTAGGGATTGGATATTTAGTTCTAACTTTAGCTGTATTAAAAACTGGTAGCGACGAAGGTAACATTACAATGAAAGCAAACTTACTATTCATCGTATTCACTTACATGTTCCATACAATTGGTGAATTATTCTTATCACCAATCGGATTATCTATGGTAAGTGCAATCGCTCCTGTTAAATTAGCATCATTATTAATGGGTGTATGGTTAGCTGGTACTGGCTTCGCAAACTTATTAGCAGGACAATTAGCTGCTTTCACTCAATCTTTAGGATATTTAGAAGTATTCGCAAGTATCGGTATTATCGTAATCGTACTCGGATTAGTACTTCTTATGTTCTCTAAGAAAATTGCACATATGATGGAATAAGAAATAAAAAGACGCTTCTAAACATTTAGAAGCGTCTTTTCTATTACTTCTCCTCTAAAGCCGTCACGTTCACGTGGACGCTTTCTCCAGGATTAGATACATCATACACTTGAGCAACCCCACTCTGCTCGTCACAGCTCTCAATCCATACTGGTACACCTTCATATGTAACGTCGATTCTACTTGAAGAAGATAAAATTTGTTTCACACGTTTTACATCCATTCTACTATCCCTCCTTTTACTTATTACACTCCTTTCTATCTTTTCTTTTCCTTTTAGAATATATTCCATATAGCAACATTTTAATGGTTAGCCTTTTTTCCTTACCCATTAACATTCTTTCTCATATCATCCTTCTAACAAAAAAAGACGTAGATCCCATACGTCTTTTTCCATAATATTCAAATTTTAAGAAAATAATGTTTTTACTACTTCACTTACTTTATCATTATGAATTTGATAATACACTTCCAGTCCTCGTCGTTCAAAGCGTACTACTTTATTTTGTTTTAATTTCGTTAAATGTTGCGAAACTGTTGATTGCGGAATTTCTAACACTTCCTGTAATTGTGTTACGTTACATGTTCCACGTTGCATTAGTTCCATTACTAGGCGTAGACGCAACGGATGCGCTAACGCTCTTAACATTTGTACATCTTCTTCTGAAATACGACATTCGAATTGATTTTGGCTCATAAAGTTCCCCTCATTTTCGTTTTTATTTTCTTTTTATTTATTTATATATCTGTTCTTATATTTCCTGTTACGACATAACTTTATCAACCTATAAAGCTGAAAATTTTTTCCACCTTAACCAGCAAAAAACTCAGGAAAAATTCCTTGCTGATTTTGAATATTATACTATATGATATAACGAAAAAGCAAAACAACGGGCTGCAAATACTTTGCTTGCAAACGTTGTTTTATCAGGCTTTTTGTTATATTTTCACCTCATTGCAACGTACAGTAATGATATTGTAAAATACCGTCTATAATTGATAACCTATCGTAACGTATTTGGGTTATATTTAACCTCTTTGTTACGCTAAAAGGAATTTTCAGTAAAAAGAGCTACCGTAACATTAAATATTAACTTATTACTTTTTAATTCATATTCACTAGCTTGAACTATGATGGAATACTTCCTATTAAATACATTTCCTGTCCCACTCCTAACTTGATCAAATGGGACAAGCGATACATTCTGCAGCTCTATATTCGATACAAAAACGGTCTCTACTATAGAGCTGTAGGATCAATAATGTATAAACAACTATAAGAAAAGAATATGCAAATCATTTATCTCGCCCACTCAAATAGATTTGAGTGGGCTTTTTGTCTACTTTATGAACAAAGCATTTCTTTTAACACTATTATGGAATAATTATACTTTTTTACGTTGACAATAGTGTTGAAGGAGAATATACTAAGCATGTAAGTTGATTGTGAATAGTTTCACAAATTATGTGAATTTCTTCACATAAAATAGATAGGAGTTGTCATTATTATGAGTACTTGGACACAAATTTATGACCCATTAAACAATATTTGGTTATCTGCTCTAATCGCAGCACTTCCAATTTTTTGCTTCATCATTTGTTTAATGGGACTGAAAATGAAAAGTTATATCGCTGGGCTTTACAGTGTGATTGTCGCTATTATTCTTGCTATATTCGTTTATAAAATGCCAGCAACAGTAGCTGTAGCATCTGCCGGATTCGGTATTTTATCTGGATTTTACCCAATTTGTACTATCGTTATCGCAGCAATTTTCCTTTACAAATTAACTGTTAAAACAGAGCAATTCAACATCATTCGTGATAGTATTTCAAGCATTACAAATGATCAACGTTTACAAGTATTATTAATCGCTTATTCTTTCGGTGCTTTCTTAGAAGGCGCAGCTGGTCTAGGGGTTCCAGTTGCTATTACAGCTGCACTACTTGTAGGTATGGGCTTTAATCCATTAAAAGCAGCAGGTATTTGTTTAGTAGCAAACATCGCTGGTGGTGCTATGGGTGCTATGGGTATCCCAGTTACAGTACCAGCACAATTAACTGAATTAGATGCATTAACTATCGGTCGTCAAACTGTTCTTATTCTACCATTCATTAGTATTGTATTACCTTTCTTACTTGTTTCAATGGTCGATGGAATTAAAGGTATTAAAGAAACTTGGCAAGGTATTCTTGTAAGTGGTATTTCTTTCGCAATTACTCAGTTCGTTGTAACTTACTTCTTAGGCGCAGAACTTACTAATATTTTCGCAGCCGTTGTAAGTATGATCTCTCTTGCATTATTCTTACGTGTTTGGCAGCCAAAATCTTCTGCTAAAGAAGAAAAACAAGAAGAAAACGAATCTCATACATTCAATCAAATTTTATATGCTTGGTCTCCATTCGTATTCTTAACTGCATTTGTAACAATTTTTAATTTAAAACCAATTAAAGCTTTATTTGCTCCGGATGGCGCACTAGCAAACCTAGTATTTAACATTCAATTCCCTGGTCTTCATAACGCTGTTATGAAAACTACACCAATTACAAAAGCTGATACACCTTTCGCAGCGGTTTTCAAATTTGATGTATTCTCATCTACAACTACTGCAATCGTATTAGCAATTATCGTTTCACTTATCGTGTACCGCGTAAAAGGTAAAATGGTTAAAGAATTAATGGTTGAAACAATAAAAGAACTAAAAGCTCCAGTGTATACAATCTGTAGTGTTATCGCTTTAGCTTACGTGGAAAACTACTCTGGTATGTCATCTACACTTGGACTTGCATTCTCTTCTACTGGTAATGCATTCCCAATTCTTTCTCCAATCTTAGGATGGATTGGCGTATTCATTACAGGTTCAGTAGTATCAAGTGGTTCATTATTCGCACCGCTTCAAGCAGTAACTGCAGATCAATTAAACATCGTTCCTTCTACTCTTGTTGCATTAAACGTAGTAGGTGGTACAATGGCAAAAATGGTTTCACCACAATCTGTAGCAGTTGCTTGTGCAGCAGTTGGACTAGTTGGTAAAGAATCTGCCCTATTTAAAACAGCAATGAAATACAGTTTAATCTTCTTAGCTATCATTAGCTTACTTCAATTAAACGCTGTATTTAATATCTTTTAAAAATTAAAATAAGTGATAATAAAGAAGGAAAAAGTCCCGTTACAAATCGGGACTTTTCCTTTTTTCAATTTCTTAATAAATCATTTTAATGGTTAAATTTAGGAGGGAAGGAAGATTGAACAAAAAATTGATTATATTAATCTCAATTCTAATTCCTATCGTTTTAGTTACTGTATACATTTTATTTACTAAAGAACAAGCGAAAAAAAGTATTTATAACTATATATCCAAACAAGGAATTACAGAAAAGCAATTAAAATACGTCGATTTTAAAAAAGATTATAAGCGCGGCGGATACAACTTGTTTACGTACGTAAATGATGAAAAAGAAAACATTCACTATGTATATCATTATCAAGATGGGAAAGTAACTTTCTCCGCTTACCTTAATGACCCAGATTATATTAAAGAGAAAGCTTGGGGTGGAAATAGGTTAACTGCTGAAGAATTAAGCATGCTAAAACATCCTCCATTAAAGTAGTTCTTTAATCCATTCAAAAACGTCTTTTTATAAGAAGTTTTGTATTGTTATATTGCTGTTCGTCTTATATAACTCCCCCCTCTCAACATAAAGTAAATTTGAATAGTGATATAAAAACACCTCCTGAATTTGCATACTACGTATGTAAATTCAATGGAGGTGTTTTTTCACATTACATCTTCTTATTCTTTAGTAAAGAAGCACCAGCAATTTCAGGATGCGTCATTTCGAATGGATCTAAAATAATATCTAATTCTTCTTCTGTCAGTACACCATGTTCTAAACATAACTCCCGAACAGATTTTCCTGTTTCAATTGCTTCACGTGCAATACGTGACGCTGCTTCATAACCAATATGAGGGTTAACTGCTGTAATAATTCCAACACTTTTCTCAACATATTGCTTCAGCAGTTCTTCATTTGCTGTAATTCCTTTAATACAATATTCACGGAATACACGGAATCCGTTATTCATAATACTGATAGATTGAATTAAATTAAATACAAGCACAGGCTCCATTACGTTGAGCTCCAGTTGTCCTGCTTCTGACGCTAAGCAAATTGTATGATCATTACCAATTACTTGGAAAGCGACTTGATTAATTACTTCTGCCATAACAGGATTTACTTTACCTGGCATAATAGATGAACCTGGTTGACGAGCTGGTAATTGAATTTCCGCCAATCCAACACGTGGACCAGATGCCATAATACGAAGGTCGTTCGCAATTTTAGACATATTCATCATACATACTTTTAATGCTGCAGATACTTCTGTGTATGCATCTGTATTTTGTGTTGCATCAACTAAATGCTCTGCACCAACCAGTGGGAATCCGCTAAATGTTCGTAAGTGTTTAACCACTTGTTCAATGTAGGTAGGGTTTGCATTTAATCCCGTACCAACAGCTGTCGCCCCCATATTCACTTCATATAAATGTTGGCGGGATTGTTTAATTCTTTTTATATCACGCGCAAGCACTCTGCTATACGCTTCAAATTCTTGTCCAAGACGAATCGGAACAGCATCTTGTAAATGCGTACGTCCCATTTTAATGACGTGATCGAACTCGTTTGCTTTTGCACGGAAAGCAGCATGAAGTTCTTCCATTGTAATAAGAAGTTCTTCTAACATCATAAGAGTTGCAATATGAATTCCCGTTGGGAACGCATCATTCGTTGACTGAGCCATGTTTACATGCGTATTTGGGCTAATTTTTGCATACTCGCCTTTTTCATATCCCATACGTTCTAACGCTCGATTAGCAATTACTTCATTCGTATTCATATTAATAGAAGTTCCAGCACCGCCCTGAATTGGATCTACGATAAATTGATCATGAAATTTCCCATCAACAATTTCTTGCGCTGCCTCTGCAATTTCGTGCCCAATGTCTTTCGCTAAGTAACCAGTATCGATATTTGCAAGTGCCGCCGCTTTTTTCACAATTGCCATTGCCGTAATGAGTGACGGATGGATGCGATATCCTGTAATCGGGAAGTTTTCTACCGCACGTAATGTTTGTACACCATAATAAGCTCTACTTGGTACTTCCTTTTCACCTAAAAAATCTTTTTCTATACGTATATCCTTCGTTGCTATCATTTTCATCACCTATACTTTTCATTCTAAATCCCTATTTAAAAAATTCGCCCTCTAAAAATACGAGTATCATTCAGAAGAATTTTTCAGTGTCCACCTTCACTATATAGCACCTTTTTTGAAAGCGCAAACATTTAATTTTCTATATATACCTTTTATAGAAAATCATTCTTCTCCCTTCTTTATTTCCACTCGTTTAATTTGATGCATATCTTTTTCCAGAACTTTAAAAGAAAAGCCGTGTTTTTCAATAATATCTCCTTCAGCAACGATTTGCTTTTGTACCATAATCCATCCACCAATTGTATCTACATCATCAGCGATTAAGTGTATGCCAAATAAATCATTTACTTCACTAATAAGCACTTTCCCCTCTACGATTTTACACCCTTCACTTATATGCTCTATAGGCGGGTGTTCATCTTCATCGTATTCATCTCGAATTTCCCCAACAATTTCTTCTAAAATATCTTCTAATGTAACAATCCCAGCTGTACCACCATATTCATCATACAACACAGCTAATGGAATGTGTTTTCTTTGCATTTGTAATAGTAAATCATGAATTGGAATATTTTCTAGTACTTCAATGACCGGCCTTGTATATGGCATAATCGAGCAATCCTCGTCCCGATTACCATCCATATAACGAATAAATAAATCCTTTACATTAACCATCCCAATGATTTCATCTTTATCTTCACCAAATACAGGATACCTCGTATATTTTTCTTGTGCGATTATTTTAATATGTGTTTCAAATGGTTCGTCCTCATATAAACCTACAACTTCCGTACGAGGTACCATAATTTCCTTTGCCACTCTATTATCAAATTCAAAAATATTATTTACATATTTAAATTCCCTTTGATTAATCTCTCCGCTCTCATAACTCTCAGATAAGATTAACCGTAATTCTTCTTCCGAATGAGCAACTTCATGTTCAGAAGCCGGATGTAATCCGAATAACCCTGTTACAAGCCTTGCTGAACCATTTAAAGCCCAAATAAACGGATACATTATTCGGTAAAAATAAATAAGTGGCTTCGATAATAATAAGCTAACTTGCTCTGCCCTTTGTATGGCGAACGTCTTAGGAGCAAGTTCACCAATGACAACATGTAAAAACGTAATCACTGCAAAGGCAATAATAAATGAAACTGTGCTGGAAATTGCAGGAGATAAATGCAGTTTTAAAAACAACGGCTCGAGTAAATGTTTTATGGTCGGCTCTCCTAACCACCCAAGCCCTAAAGCGGTAATTGTAATACCTAACTGACATGCTGATAAATATTCATCTAAATTTGAAGTTACTTTTTTTGCTGCCAATGCTCCTCGTCGTTTCTCACTAACGAGTTGGTCAATACGACTGCTACGCACCTTAATAATTGCAAACTCAACAGCTACAAAAAAACCTGTTAATGCAATAAGAATGACTACCATCAGTAATTTTAAAATATCCACATATATCCTTTAGCCTTCTTAGCTAAAGTGACACCTCCTTTAAAAAAGAAGTTTCACTTTAGTTTCTTCATTTACTCAAAAGCAACCCTATATAAAATTCACCAATTTCAAACCTCATACAATTCTAAAGGTAAACCATCAGGGTCTTGGAAAAAGACAAATTTCTTCTCCGTTATTTCATCAATACGGATTGATTCCGTCTTAACACCACATTGGCGTAAATGCTTCACAGCCTCTTCTATATTTGTAACAGCAAATGCTAAATGTCTAAGTCCAGCCGCTTCTGGGAAACTCGGGCGCTCAGGCGGACTTGGAAATGAAAATAATTCAATTTGATACTCTTCTCCTACACATAAATCTAACTTATAAGAATCTCGTTCCTTCCTATATACTTCATTTATCGCTTTAAAACCTAATATTCGATTATAAAAATCCTTTGACACTTCATAATTCGAACAAATAATTGCAACGTGGTGCACTCTACATATATTCATGCTCTCTATTCCTTTCTTTACCAAAGATGCATATTCTCCCTTGAAATGAAAAACATATATAGCAGAATATCTCTTTTAGGGGGCTTACTATGAAATTTATTACTTTTTTCGTGGGACTTATCGTTGTTTTCTTCCTTGCTTATATTGCTAGTAACAATAAGAAACATATTAAATTTAAACCTATTTTCATCATGCTTATTATACAGTTAATTTTAACCTATTTGTTATTAAATACAGAAATCGGTCTCATACTTATTCGGGTCATTTCCAGTCTGTTTACAAAGCTACTCGAGTATGCTGCTGATGGTATAAACTTCGTATTTGGGGGCCTTGCCAATAAAGGTGAAATGCCCTTTTTCCTTACTGTCTTATTACCAATTGTCTTCATTTCCGTCTTAATTGGTATACTGCAACATTTCAAAATACTACCATTTTTCATTCGTTGGATCGGTTACTTCCTCAGCAAAATAAATGGTCTTGGGAAATTAGAATCTTATAATGCTATCGCATCTGCCATTGTCGGCCAATCAGAAGTTTTTATTACGGTCAAAAAACAATTAGCTCAAATTCCAAAACACCGTCTTTATACACTTTGTGCATCTGCTATGTCAACTGTATCTATGTCTATCGTAGGTGCTTATATGACAATGATCGAACCTAAATATGTAGTAACCGCACTCGTTCTCAATTTATTTAGCGGTTTTATTATCGTACTGATTATTAACCCCTACGACGTGAAAGATGATGAAGATATTTTAGAAATAAAAGGCGAAAAGCAAAGCTTTTTTGAAATGCTTGGAGAATACATTCTAGATGGCTTTCGAGTAGCTATCGTTGTCGGTGCTATGCTTATCGGATTCGTCGCATTAATTAGCTGCATTAATGATCTATTCCTCATTATATTCGGCATTACTTTCCAGCAATTAATCGGATTCGTCTTTGCACCAATTGCGTTTCTTATCGGTGTACCAAGTTCTGAAATTGTCGCGGCTGGTAGCATTATGGCAACGAAGCTTGTAACGAATGAATTTGTAGCAATGATGGATCTTAGTAAAATTTCTAATAGCCTTTCTCCTCGTACAGTTGGTATTATTTCTGTCTTCCTCGTCTCTTTTGCTAACTTTTCTTCTATCGGCATTATTTCAGGTGCGGTAAAAGGATTAAACGAAGAACAAGGAAACGTCGTTGCTAGATTTGGCCTTAAATTACTATACGGAGCAACTCTCGTTAGCATTTTATCTGCAATTATCGTAAGCATTATGTTGTAATTAGGTAAAATTTTATCATTTTCTTCTCCCTATCTTTTGTATACAATAACGAATAGATGTCTTTATAAATAATCAAGACATCTATTTTTTATACATGTACAATCGCTTTTATTTAGCGTACAATATTTTTTATGTGTTTGAATGCGCTTCTAGATGTATATACTTTGATAGTTTTAAAGGAGAAAAAATGATGAAATCCGATATGCACAAAGATACTCGAGCCAAAAAGGGACGCTCAAAGAAAAAACGTCTACTTTGGTTCCTTCTTATTCCATTACTGGTTATAGCACTTGGAGCAGGAGGCTACTCCTTCCATATATACAGTAAAGCAAAATCAATTTTAAATAATGCCTATTCTGAACTTGGTCGCGGAGACAAATCCAGCAAACGTGAAAAAGCCGTTAAACCTATGACTGACAACATTTCCATACTTATTATGGGTGTTGATGAAAGTGATATTAGAGACAAGAATTATGGGAAAGCAACTCGTACAGATGCACTATTACTTGCAACCATTAATAAAAACGATAAATCTGTTAAGCTTGTCAGTATTCCACGTGATTCACGTGTCTATATTAAATCACGTGATAAATACGATAAAATTACACATGCGCACGTATTCGGTGGTGTAGATAGCACAATTGATACGGTAGAGAACTTTTTAGATGTTCCAGTTGATTACTATGTAAAATTCAATTTTAAATCCTTTATCAAAATTGTTGATTCCCTTGGTGGGATTACTGTAGATGTTCCAGTGGAGTTCACAGAACAAAATAGTAAAGATGAAGCAGATGCAATTCACCTTAAAAAGGGACGTCAACATTTAAATGGAGAAGAAGCACTGGCACTAGCGAGAACTCGTCATATCGATAGTGATTATATGCGCGGTCAACGACAACAGCTTGTTTTAGAAGCTATTGCTGAAAAGGCACTATCTCTGAATTCCATTAATAAAATCGGTGGTTTATTAGACGCTGTTGATAAAGACTTAAAAACAAATTTAACTTTTGATGATATGATGGCAATTGCAAAAAATTCAATGGATTCCAATTTAAAACTGGATAAAATGCAAGTAGAAGGTACTGATAAATATATAGGTGGTATTTATTATTACGTTCCAAACGAAAAAAGCGTCGATAATATTTCGACAACACTACAAGAACATCTCGGTGTTACGAATAAAAATGAACATAAAAAATTATAATAAAAAGGCTGCTAGAACTTTCTAGACAGCCTTTTTATTATAATTTTCAACATATTTATCGTACATATTGTGACAAAAAGAGACAATTATTACAACAGTGTAACATATTTTATAAAAACATTACACACACAGTGAAAATAATAGTATACTAGTACGTATATAATGTTATTTTCATCATTTTTATACAAAAAATGTAATACATATATTTATACAAAAATTTCTGGGGGGAAATAAATGAAGCTAAGTAAAATACTGATCGGTTCTGCAATTACTGGAGGCATATTACTTTGTGTAGGCGGTATTGGTGGATATCAATATGTATCCAAACTGAATAATCAATTAGATACTACTGCATTACCCAATACTACATTTGAAGGTATTTCTCTCGATGGAAAAAATAAAAAAGATATTCAAGCTATTATTAATCAAAAGATAACTGAGTTAGATCAAAAATCACTTACTTACATATTCCAAAATGATAAACAAACTTACACATGGAAAGATTTAGGAATAAATTATAAAGAAAAAGATGTTATCGACAAAATCTTTAAAGAACAAGAAGGAAATGCAATGAATCGTTACAAAATGCGGAAGCAGGCTGAAAACGGTGAATTAAAACGTGACTATAAATTAACACCTCAATTAAATACAACTGCTTATAAAAGCTTTATGAAGGATAAATATAATGAAACATTAAAAAATCCTGTTAATGCAGAATTAAGTATTGAAGGCACTACAGTAAATATTAGCCAAAGTCAAAATGGAGAAAAAATCGATAAAGAAAAGTTAACTGATTTAACGCGGCAAGCCATTACTTCTGGCACATCTGACGTTACATTACCCGTTACACTATTAAAGCCTGAACGTTCTACAGAAGATATACAGAAAATGGGGATTAAAGAAGTAATTGCTGAATATTCAACTCCAATGGCTGGCCGTAATGGGAATCAATCCTTTAACGTAAATAAGTCAGCTAATACTTTAAGTGGAGTGATTGTCGCACCTGATGAAACATTTAGTTTTAATGGCCGCGTTGGCGTAACGGATGCTGCTCATGGTTATAAATCCGCAGCTGTATATTCACAAGGGAAAGTTATACAAAGTGCAGGCGGAGGCGTTTGCCAAGTGAGTAGTACTTTATATAGCGCAGCTTTAAGAGCAGATTTAGGAATTGTTTCTCGAAGCAACCATTCTATGCCCGTAAATTATTTACCACTTGGGCAAGATGCAGCAGTAGCAGATTATGGTCCAGATTTAAAATTTAAAAACAATACAGGCAATCATATTTATATTCAAGCATTTTCAAATGGAGGTAGTATTACTATACGTATTTTCGGCACAAATACTGGTAAAAATGTTGAAGTTTCTTCTCAAGTAATTAGTAGAACTAATGATAAAATAACAGCAGTTACATATAAAAAAGTTACACAAAACGGTGAAGTAATATCTAATGGGCAAATTTCAAAAAGCGTATATAAAAGCGCTCCAAAACAATAAGACACTATCAAACAAAAAAGGCGTGATCTACTCACGCCTTTTTCTTTTGCAATAATAATAAAAAGGTTGCAAGATGGTCTTTCGTTTCTTCTAACGACCACATACGATTTCCTTGCTTCGCAGCTAATACGCACGCCTCTTCCCAAGCATCCTTTTTCTTCATATATAATAATTCATCGCGTAATTTCAAAACAATTTCTTCGTCTTCTTGCTCTATAAACTCTTCCATCACGCCTACTATTTCATCTTCATGGATACTTAACGTACAATACGATTTGAAAAAATATTGTAATGTCGTATACATATTTACTCCCCCTTCTTATTTATCAGATGGATAAGAAGTAATGATCTTATATCCTAAATCCCCTGACTTATCTCTCGCTAAAACAGTAACAGTTTTTACTAACTTGTCTTTTACATTCATATTTTTCTTTATTACCGTTTTTCCAACCGGGAATGAATGTGTTGTATTTAATACGAGACGAGCCTCTTTAGAATTTTTTAACCAATCTTGAATTTCCTTATCATGCTGCTTCAAACTATCTTTTACAGCTTTCGTCGCTGTTTCCTTGTCATAGTATGTACTTGCTGCGGATACTTTATCTGTCTTCAAGCGATTCTTCAAATCTTCTTCTGATTTGCCTACATGTCTTTCAATCGTATGACCATTTTTAGGTGGCCCTTCCATTTCATCTAAAATATTATCACTAATTTTTTCTACTGATGCCGATTGATTCCCTGTTTGTTTCTCTGTTTTTTGTTCTTTTCCTGCACATCCACTTAAGATCAGCATGAGTGCCAATAAACTACTCACGAAAAGACTACTTATTCGTTTCATCATATCACCTCTTTCATGATTATTATCGTAACTTCACTAAAAGTCAATTTCACATCGAAAAAACATACAACATTTTTTAAATTCCTCATCTATTTTGCCATATTACCACCCGTTTTTCATAAAACCGCTATTTTCGCCCCTTACATAAATATACCCCTATGTTTTTATGATTATTTCCCGAGTTAAACCTCCTCCTAAAACTATCTATTAACCTTTTAAATAAAGGTTTTATTTGCATTTTTTAAAAAGTAAAATATACCCCTTGCTTCATATACCCAATACCCATATAAGGTATAATAATGGTGTTTTTTAACGTTTTTCTACATTATGTAAATTTGTACTTGCCTACACAATAGAAATATGGTGTAATGCAAAAAAAGATAAAGGATTTTAAACAATGGCTGAAACAATTCAAAACTTCTTAACAGACTATTATTCAATCGCAATTCCACTTAGTATCTTAATCAACATAGTCATTAGCCTTTTAGGTGTTATCCCTAGTATTTTTTTGACCGCTATTAACATACAGCTCTTTGGTGTAACAAATGGAACCCTTATTTCGATCGCAGGTGAGGCATTAGGGGCTATTATCTCGTTTTATATTTATCGTATAGGCCTTCAGAAATTCACTCACAGCAAAGTAAATAAGTACCCAAAGGTAGAACGCCTACTTTATGTAGAAGGTAGAGAGGCCTTTCTACTCGTTCTATCGTTTCGATTCATACCTTTCATCCCATCAAGTATCGTGACTTTATTTGCCGCTCTAGGCAAAATGTCATTACTATCCTTCAGTATTGCCAGTACGATAGGGAAAATACCGGCTTTGTTAATCGAAGTATATTCGGCCTATCATGTTATGAACGGAACAAATGAAGCGAAGTGGATTGTGACAATCGCAGGTTGTATCGGATTATATTATTTGTGGAAAAAATGGAGAAAAAAATAAAGAAGGAGCATAGGCTCCTTCTTTATTTTTGAGGTATTTTCTTAATAGCTATCCTTAAAATCCTTAGTTAATACCAACAGCACTAAATGATTGCTTAACTGCTGCTACTTCCGCAGAATTTGCACCATATAAATCAGCTGCAGCTTGTACTGCACCAGCACGAGCTTGGCTAAATGTAGTAGATTGCGTGAAATATTGTGTGTTTGCACGGTAATAAATTGCACCTAACTTATCTTTACCAATACCAGTTACAGTTACACCGTAATGCGTACCGCCATTCGCTAATAAATAAGCTTGTTTATTAATAATGCCACTGTTTGTATGAACCCCACCGTTATCACTTGAACCAGTGTAACGCTTAGAATAATGGTCTGGATCACCATATTTCGCTGGATCACTCATAGAACGAAGTGCATCTCCTGCTTTACCAGGCGTGTAAATATCTTCACCAATCTCCCAATCTGGGTTACGGTTATCATAGAATTCTACTAAAGTACCAAAGATATCAGAAATCGCTTCATTTAATGCGCCTGATTCATTTTGATAAATTAAATTCGAGCTATTTTCCGTAACAGCATGCGTTAATTCGTGACCAATAACATCAATACCACCAGATAATGAAGTGAACGTTACACCATCACCATCTCCGTATACCATTTGTGATCCGTTCCAGAATGCATTATTATAATTGCTTCCGTAATGGACTGTTGATTTTAACGGTGCTCCTGCATCATTAATAGAGTTTCTATTAAATGTAGCTTTATAATAATCATATGTTTTACCTGCATAGTAATGAGCATCTACTGCCGCTGCATCATACGCTGCATTGAAAACATTATCTGCATCTGCCCATAATGTTCCTGGTAATGTCGAGCGGTTTTTCGCATCATATGTGAAAATTGTTGCTCCGCGTGTATTATCTTGCAAGTAGTAAGATGATCCAGATAACGTTGTATTAAGCGACTTCGTATCTCCTAATACCCCTTTACCCGTTCCTACTTTATTTGTTCCTGTTACAGGCTTTACAACTGCTTTTGCATCTTGCTTAGGAGCCTCTTGCTTAACTGGTGACTTATCATCATTCGTCACATGATCGATTGTATTAAACTTATTTAATACTTTACCGCTTTCTGCTTCAATGAAATAGTAGTAGTTTCCTGGGCTTGGATCTAAGAAGTTTAGATTTACAACGTATGCATATGTTGTTTCCTCACCGTTTTGATATACATATAAATCCGCTTTTGGTTCTACCTCATATTTAGGTGTAACCCCTAAATCTTTTTGCGCAATTTCAATCGCTTTTGTGCCTTCGATCTTATTTTTATTTTTTAACTTTTCTTTTTTGTCTAAATCAGGTGCAACTGTTCCAGACAATACTTTTAAAGAGCCATCTTTACTTACGTGAGCTACTTGCGTAGAACCCCATACAGGTACTCCTTCGTATACTTGTTGCAAACGTAATACTGTTGAATCAGTTACAGCATCTTTCTTCACTTGTTTCACTTTGAAAGAATCTTGCGCACTCTTTTCCCCTAACTTATAATCACCTTTTGCTGCGTTTAAATAATCAAACACAACAGATTCTGCTTGCTTACCAGTTGCTCCAGTTAAATCCCCAGAAATAAACTCCGGTGACTGTACTGTCTCATTGTACTTCTTAGTAGAGAGCACATTTTTAGAATCCGCAAATGCAGAGCCTGTCCCTCCAAACGTTGTAACTGCCATTCCTGTCGCTAACACTAACGCTAAACTTTTCTTTTTCATGAACCTTCCCCCTAATAAATTATTTTTTGAAAAAGAGTAGTTTCATATTAGCATTATGTTTCCACTATTAATATACTAAAAATTCAAATAATTATTTTCTCAAGTTTTGTAGAATTTTGAGGAACAAATATTGAAAAACCCCTTTCCGGTTGGAAAGGGGTTTCTGTTAAGAGTTTATTAATTCTACTACTTTTTCTCCTTGACCATAGATGTCCGATGTCCAAGCGTATTGCGGTTCCAATACCACTAATACAGCTACCAAAGCCAAAGCACCAATAATTATTTTTTTCATATTATTTTCCTCCCTTTTCTTCTAATAAATTAATTGCTAATTTATAGTAGTTATTACTTTCCTTGAATTCTAATAATTCCTCGTGATATCCTGCTAGTTCTAAATACACCATTTTTAATTCCTTTTTATTTTCTTCACCTCTAAAAAATGGAATCGCCTCAACTTCTAAAAACTTTTTATAAACATCTTTTGTTTCAAAGTATTTATTCTTAAGCATTGAAAGTATATATAACATACTTTTATACTTTTCATCCCTCTTGGCGACATCTATCCCTTTATCAATCCAATCTTTTGCTTCTTCAAATTCTTTTAATTCAATACACTGCAAAGCGATCTCATACACTGCATCAATATAATTTAAATCCTCTTCCTTTTTGTACTTTAGGCATTGTAAATAATAATCTTTTGCTTTTGCATAATCTTTTAAGTTATAGTACAAGAAGCCTAAATTATTTAAAGCAATAGCTGTTATATTTTCTTTATCAGCAAAAGAATTTGCTTCCCTCAAAATATTATTATAAATAGATAGTGCTTCATTATATTGCTTTTTTTGTATATAACTCAACGCAATAAGTAACTGGCAATTTATCACATAACGGAATTTATATTCACTCTTAAATCCTTCCATTGCTACATTAGCAAAATGTAAAGTCATATGCTCAACTTCTAATTCATTATAAACAAGAGCTAAATTGAAATATATTCCATTCTCATGATAACCTTGTTCCTTTGCCATTACTTCTGTTCGATTCAAATACTCCAATGCCTTCTTATATCTATGTTGTAAAAAATAATATAACCCTTTGCTATACGTATATAATAATTTTTGGAATGGTGAATACTTTTTGTACATCTTCTTTAAGCTCTCTAACTCTTCTTCGACAGCAGGAAAATCCCTTTTCATAATTAAATAACGTGTGTACAGCAGTTTATAATAATTTATAATTTCAAAATCCAAAACATGCTTCATTTCACCTTGCAATTCTTCATATATGCGTTCTACTTGTTGCTTGTCTAAATGAACGAGTGCATTCAACCATTCATCCAGCTTCACCTTCACATCCTCTTCTACATCTCTCAAATCCGTCACGGCAATTTCTAATCTTGCGCAGAGCAATTGTAGAATCTCTTCTGATGCTTCGATCTTTCCATTTTCGATTTTACTTAAGTATGAGACAGAACAAATGCCCTGACATAATTCTTCTTGTGTCATTTTTTACTGTAGCCGTTTGTAAAAGACTTGTTTGCCTATTTTTTCTAATGTTTGTTGCATTGTCCTCCTCCATTCTCATTTACCCCCATTACTCTAATAATACATAAAATCTTGAGAAATATAAATTGATAAATGTTAATTTTCTAAAAAATATGCATTATTTCATTTTTTTCCCTCTTGACTACACCTTCATATCCATTCTTTGCTACAAGCGGTGAAAAATTGGTATACTATAACCAAATTATGGAGGTGTTTTCGCGATGACTTATTATAAAGACGATAGCTATGCCTTACATACAGATTTATATCAAATTAATATGGCTTATACATATTGGAAAGATGGTATTCACAATCGCCGCTCGGTGTTTGATTTATACTTTCGAAAGCTTCCATTCGAGAACGGTTATGCTGTTTTTGCCGGTCTTGAAAAAATTGTAGAGTACATAGAAAACTTCAGCTTTACCGAAAGCGATATCGCTTATTTAGCAGAATTGCAATTTGAAGAAGAATTCCTTCATTATTTACAAAACATGAAATTCACTGGTACGGTTCGTAGTATGCAAGAAGGTGAAGTTGTCTTTAATAACGAGCCTTTATTACGTGTTGATGCACCGCTTGGCGAAGCACAAATTATTGAAACTGCCCTGTTAAACATTGTGAATTACCAAACATTAATTGCAACAAAAGCAGCTCGTATGAAGCACGCTGCAAATAACGATGAACTTTTAGAGTTCGGCACAAGACGTGCCCACGAGTTCGATGCAGCCCTTTGGGGCACACGAGCTGCCTTTATTGGTGGTTTCTCATCTACAAGTAACGTACGGGCTGGGAAACGCTTCGGAATACCTGTAGCTGGCACACACGCTCACTCTTTCGTTCAAGCATATCGTGATGAATATGTCGCGTTTAAGAAATATGCTGAGACACATAAAAAATGCGTCTTTCTCGTTGATACATATGACACATTAAAATCTGGTGTTCCAAATGCAATTCGCGTCGCGAAAGAGTTTGGGGATCGTATCGATTTTTATGGCATTCGCCTTGATAGTGGTGATATGGCTTATTTATCTAAAAAGGCAAGAAAACTACTAGATGAAGCCGGGTTTACAAATACAAAAATTATTGCTTCTAGCGATTTAGATGAATACACCATTATGCATTTAAAATCTCAAGGAGCAAAAATTGATGTATGGGGCGTTGGGACAAAATTGATTACGTCCTTTGAGCAACCAGCATTAGGGGCTGTTTATAAACTCGTTGCGATTGAAGATACTGATGGAAAGTTAAATGATACAATTAAAATTTCATCTAACCCTGAAAAAATTACTACTCCAGGACTAAAACGAATTTATCGCATTATCAATCGAGTGAACGATCATGCTGAAGGCGATTATATTGCTTTAGATTCTGAAGAACCAGGAAAAGAAGAGCGCTTAAAAATGTTCCATCCAGTTCACACATATATAAGTAAATTCGTAACAAACTTTGAAGCCCGTGAACTGCATAAAGACATTTTCGTTAACGGTGAAAGAACATATGAACTACCAAGTATATTAGATATTCAAAAATATAATGAACAGAGCCTCTCTCTATTTTGGGAAGAGTATATGCGAACTTTAAATCCTGAAGAGTACCCTGTCGATTTAAGTCAAGAATGCTGGGATCATAAAATGAATTACATTCAAACTGTTCGAGAACAAGTCGAAAAAAATATACAAAAATAAAACAGAGAAGCTTCTCCTTCTCTGTTTTTTTCAATACTATATGTATCTTTGTGGAAAATATATTAAAATAATAAGACAAATATTTTTTATTTGTAAATTTAAATATTAAGTTATTTATTTACAAAATAATATTTGTTATTATTTTATTGAGTCAATTTCAACAGAATAACCTAAAAAAGAGGACGCAGGTTGCGCCCTCTTTTTTTATAAATCTTTCACTCGTAGTACACGCATTGCATTTAACACTGCCAGTAGTGTCACACCAACATCTGAGAAAACAGCTTCCCACATTGTTGCAATACCGAAAGCACCAAGTAGTAAAACTAATCCTTTTACCCCTAATGCAAAGATAATATTTTGCCACACAATACGTCGTGTACGTTTTGCAATGTTTACAGCTGTTGCAATTTTTGATGGCTCATCAGTCATAATAACAATATCTGCCGCTTCAATTGCTGCATCTGATCCTAAACCACCCATCGCAATACCAACATCGGCTCTCGCTAATACCGGTGTATCATTAATACCATCACCAACGAAAGCGACTTTTTCTTTTCCATGCTTCGCTGCATCAATTTTTTCAATCTCTTCTACTTTTTGTTGCGGTAATAGTTCTGCGTGAACTTCATCTAAACCTAATTCCTTACCAACAGCTTCACCAACTGATTTTGCATCACCAGTTAACATGACTGTCTTCTTAATACCTAGTTCTTTTAACTTTTGAATTGCTTGTTTTGAATCTTCTTTTACCTCATCAGAGATAACAATATAACCTGCATATTTTCCATCTACAGCAACGTGAACTAATGTACCTACCGTTTCTGGTTGCTTAAATGTAATGTTCTCTTTTCTCATTAATTTAGCATTACCTGCAAAAATTTCTTTTCCTTGTACTTTTACGACTGTACCGTGACCAGAAATTTCGTTATAATCATCGATCATTTTTTCATCAACTGATTTTCCATATGCATTTCGAATCGATTGTGCAATTGGATGGTTAGAATATACTTCAGCAAATGCTGCATACTCTAATAATTCTTCATTTGTAATACCTTCGCTCGGTTCCATTTTTGTAACTTTGAAGACACCTTTTGTTAATGTGCCTGTTTTATCAAAAACAATATATTTCACATCATTTAAAGCTTCTAAATAGTTACTTCCTTTTACTAACACACCACTTTTAGATGCACCACCGATACCTCCAAAGAATCCAAGAGGAATAGATACAACTAACGCACATGGACAAGAGATTACTAGGAACACTAACGCTCTATAAATCCAATCAGAGAATGTAGCTCCTTCTAAAATAAGTGGTGGAATAAACGCCATGATCGCTGCTGTAATTACTACAACTGGAGTGTAGTAACGCGCGAACTTCGTAATAAAGTTTTCTGTTGGCGCTTTTTTACTGCTTGCATTTTGAACTAAATCTAAAATTTTTGATACGGTTGATTCACCAAATTCTTTTGTAACCTCAATTGTTAATACACCATTTTGGTTCACAAAACCACTTAGTACATCATTTCCAACTTCAACTTCACGTGGTACAGATTCACCAGTCAATGCTGAAGTATCTACCATTGATGTTCCTTCAACTACTTTTCCGTCTAATGGTACTTTCTCACCAGGTTTCACGATAATATAATCGCCGATTTGTACATCTTCTGGTGATACTTGTTTCGTTTCATTACCAACCTTTACATTCGCGTAATCAGGACGAATATCCATTAATGAAGTAATTGATTTTCGAGAACGGTTTACCGCAATACTTTGGAATAGTTCCCCTACTTGATAGAATAACATTACTGCAACCGCTTCTGGGTATTGTTGAATCGCGAAAGCTCCTAGTGTGGCAATTGCCATTAAGAAGTTCTCATCAAATACTTGGCCACGAGTTATGTTTCTTACCGCTCTCCAAACAATATCTCCACCGATTAATACATACGCAAGGACGAATAACGGAATTGTGATCATTTGTGGTAAGCTAGCTAATGCAGCAATTGCTGTCAAAATTCCGCCGACCACTAATCGTCCTACCATCTTTTTCACATTTGCTTCACCATGATCATGACTATGTCCATGGTCATGACCACCCTTTTCTTCACGAAGAACTTTCACATCTGGTTCTAACTTTTGAACGACATTTGTTATATTGGCTACAGTCGCTTCTAATTCTCTTTTATTCGCTACCTCAACTCGTAATTTCTTTGATACGAAATCAACAGTTGCTGTTGAAACAGTCGGCATTTCTTTCACTTTATTTTCAATCTTCATCGCACAATTTGCGCAATCTAAACCTTCTAATATAAATACTTCTTTTGCTACTTTTGTGCTTTTTTCTTCTTGCACTTTAATGTGCGGTTCTAATTTTGTAACGAGTTGTTTTGCTTCTGTAACAACTTCGTTTTCTTTATTTTGTTCTGTCTCTAAAACCATTGTTTTTGTTGCAAAATTTACAGAGCAAGAATTTACTCCTTCTATATTTCCAACACCTTTTTCGATTTTCATTGCACAGTTCGCACAATCTAAACCTTCTAACATCAGTTTCTTTTTCACTAATGCTTCAGCCATCGTTCTCCCTCCTCGCGTTCTTTTTATTCTTCCTCGTTTACGTGTTCAAACGCTTGCTCGAAGATATGAATTACGTGCTGGTCAGCTAACGAATAATAAACGACCTTTCCTTCTTTACGATTCTTTACAAGTTTCGCTTGCTTTAATACACGAAGCTGATGTGAAATAGATGATTGTGTCATTCCTAATAAATACGCTAAATCACAAACACACATTTCAGCTTCAAATAACGCATGTAATATTCTCGTACGTGTACGATCACCTAATACTTTAAATAATTCTGCTACTTTACTTAAACTTTCATCAGTCGGAATTGTTTGCTTCACTTGATCCACGATTTCCTCATGAATTACCGTTTGAGAACAAGTTTCCTGCGGTGTTTCTACTTTATTTTCAGCCATTATAGCTCACCTCTTTAATTGAACATATGAACAACTGTTCATATATCTTATACCTTTATTATATGAGCGCCTACTCATATGTGTCAATGAAATCTAATACATTTTTTTGAACATTTCGTTCACATTTTAAAAAGATCTACATATATTTTCCGCATCAATTACATTCTCATACAAAAAAAGATGTACACTTTGTACAAAAGAAAAAGCCTTGCGCGCTCCCTAGACGCACAAGGCTTACTATACTTATATCCCTTTTAATTAAGCTTTTAATTAAGCTTTTAATTAAGCTTTTAATTAAGCTTTTAATTAGCTTGTTCTAAATTATCCTGCGAACTTCCATCGTCTTTTAAATGACTATGTTTTTTCGAATAAACAAAGTATACAACTACTCCAATTGCTAACCAAATACCGAAGTAGATCCATGTTGTTAATGGTAGGTTAAACATTAAGAATAGACAACATGCGATTGAAATAATCGGTAGCGTTGGTACAAGTGGTACCACAAAGCCACGTTTTAAGTTCGGATGTGTTTTACGAAGAATAATAACTGACACACCTACCATCGCAAATGTTAACAACGCTCCAATATTCGCTAAATTCGACAATTCTTTTAAATCGATAAATCCAGCAATTAATGCACTACCAATACCCGTTAACCAAGTTGAGAATACTGGTGCTTCTGTCTTCTTATTAATTTTCGCAAATGATTTTGGTAATAAACCATCACGGCTCATCGCGAAGAATACACGTGTCGTTGCATAAATGTAAGCAAAGATTACAGCCATAATACCAATTACAGCTCCAACTGCGATTACACCAGCTACTTTATCTTGTCCTACAACTTCTAATACATATGCCATAGCTTCTGGTACATCTAATTCTTTATAAGAAACCATACCTGTCATAACGAGACAAACTACAACATAAATAATTGTACAAATAACTAACGAAGCAATAATACCAATCGGTAAATCACGTTGTGGATTTTTTACTTCTTCAGCAGAAGTTGCTAATGCATCAAATCCTAAGAAAGCGAAGAATACTGCTGCTCCTCCGGCAAAGATTCCGCTAATGCCGTATGGTGCAAATGGTGTCCAGTTTTCTGGTTGTACGTAAAACGCACCAACTGCAATGAATAAAATAACAATACCAATTTTAATTAATACCATTATGTTATTCACACGCTTACTTTCTTTCGTACCTCTTGATAGTAACCAAGTTAAAACTAATGTAATGACTACTGCTGGTAAATTCACCATTCCACCTTGTGATGGAATCTTTAACAGCTCTGTTGGAATTTCTAATCCAAATCCACTCACTAAGTTATTAAAATAACCCGTCCATCCACCAGCTACTGCGGCAGTTGTTACGACATATACAGATAGTAATGTCCATCCCATTAGGTGGGCAATAAACTCACCAATTGTCGCATATGAATATGTGTACACACTACCTGAAACCGGAAGTGTAGATGCAACTTCTGCATAACATAATGCTGCAAATCCACAAACAATCGCTGCAATCATGAATGAAAAAATAACTGCTGGACCAGCATCTCTTGCTGCTACTAATCCTGTTAATACTAGTACTCCTGTACCGATTATCGCACCAATCCCTAGCATTGTTAGGTCAAATGCCCCTAGCGTTTTCGTTAAAGTTTTACTTTTACTTTCCCCTAACAATTGCGTAACGGATTTCTTTTTAAATAGGTTGGCCACGATGTATGCCCCCTTTTGCCAAGAAGAGCTAAGAGGTATTATCTCTTAGCTCTTATCATGTTGTTTTATATATTGTTCGATTTTGTTTTGTATAATGCTTTTATTAGCAAGATACTGTTTCTGCTTCTAGTAATTCTTTAGCACCTTTGTATTCTACACCGTGAGCTTCTGCAACTGCTTCGAATGTTACATAGCCATCTAATGTGTTAATACCTTTTAGTAATGCAGAGTTGCCTAGGCAAGCTTCTTTGTAACCTTTGTTAGCAATTTGTACTGCATATGGTACTGTTACGTTTGTTAATGCAAGAGTTGATGTACGTGGAACCGCACCTGGCATGTTTGCAACTGCATAATGAACAACGCCGTGTTTTTCGTAAGTTGGGTTATCATGAGTTGTAATACGATCAGTTGTTTCGAAAATACCACCTTGGTCAATCGCGATATCTACAACAACAGAACCTGGTTCCATTGATTTAATCATTTCTTCTGTTACAAGTTTTGGTGCTTTTGCACCTGGGATTAATACTGCACCGATTACAAGATCAGACTCTTTTACAGCTTCTGCAATATTGTACGGATTAGACATTAAAGTTTTTACTTGGTTTCCGAAAATGTCATCTAATTGACGAAGACGTTCTGCACTTAAGTCGATGATTGTTACATCCGCACCTAGTCCAACTGCAATTTTAGCAGCATTTGTACCAGCTTGTCCACCACCGATGATTGTTACTTTACCACGTTTAACCCCTGGAACACCTGCAAGTAAGATACCTTTACCGCCTTTGTTCTTCTCAAGGAATTGTGCACCAATTTGTGCAGCCATACGACCAGCTACTTCACTCATAGGTGCAAGTAATGGTAAAGAACGGTTTTCTAATTGTACTGTTTCATATGCAATAGAAACAACTTTCTTTTCGATTAATGCTTTTGTTAATTCTGGTTCTGGAGCTAAGTGTAAGTATGTGAATAAGATTAAACCTTCGCTGAAGTGTTTGTATTCGCTTTCAATTGGTTCCTTAACTTTCATAACCATTTCCATGTTCCAAGCTTCTTCAGCTGTATCAACAATTTTCGCTCCTGCTTCAACATACTGAGCATCTGTGAAACCAGATCCTAAACCTGCACCCTTTTGAATGAATACTTCGTGATTGTTACGAATTAAATGTACAACACCTGCTGGTGTCATTGCCACACGGTTTTCGTTGTTTTTAATTTCTGCTGGTACCCCAATACGCATAATGAAATGCCCCCTTATAATTAACAGAAAAAAGAAAGTCTTTTTTCTTTTTGTAATAATTAATAACTTATGTCCTTATTCTAGCATAACTTAAAAGTTATGAAAACGCTAACATACTATATTTTTAAAGTTTATATATTTAGAATAGTGTAAATATATGGAACATTGATTCTATTAACCTCTTTGTTCCATCTCATTATCTATCACTCTATTTTTATTATACTCCTTCAAAATAAGTAGTAATCATTTATTATTTGACAATAATGTAACGATGTAAGAAATCTCAATGACGCCGTATACATATACAGTTGTGAATTTAAACAATACTTTAGGGATATATTCTTTCCATAAAAAACAGCTGCTAGCATTTAACTAGCAGCTGGATAACTTATAAATAACTTGGAAAATAAATCATCTGTTGTTTCCGTAATTTTATCAAACAGATCACTATCTTCCTCTTCTTGCTCTTTTAACATCTTAATTGTTTCACGTGCCGATTCAGGATAATCGGTAATGATACCATCTACGTTTAACTTATAATATCCCTTTAAACTTTCCATATCATTTACCGTCCATACGTAAATTGGCTTGTTTAACTTCCTTGCTTCTTTTACTAATTTCTTATTTAACATATATTCTTCCGCTACATAAAAATCAGCTTTCACATTCTTTAAATTGGCTCTACTTGCATACAGTATATATCCAACTTTTATATCTGGATTTGCACGCTTAAACTCTTTAATAAGCGGGTAATGTAACGTTTGAATGACACATTGTTTCTCAAATTCATTATCTTTAATCGTTTTTAATACTTTACTTACAAAATCTTTTTCGCCACCATGAAGCTTCACTTCAATATTAAGTTTGATTTTACCCTTAGCCAGCTTAATGATTTCATCAAGTGTACTTATTTGTCCTGAAAACCCATCTTGACTAAGGGTAAGCTGCCTTAACTCGTCCATCGTTAAATCCGAAACATGAACATTTGCATTGGCAAGACGCTTCAACTTCAAGTCATGTATAACTGCTAATTCACCGTCTTTTGTTTGCAGTACATCAATTTCAGCGTAGTCTGCTTTTGCATCAATAGCACCTTGAATGGCTTCTTTCGTATTTTCTACTCCTTTTGATATATACCCGCGGTGCGCCATAATAATTGGTTCTTTATATGAATTTGAAATAAACGTTACAATGAAGGCAACGACCATTCCGGCAGTAATAATTCCTACAATATATACACCAATAAATTTCCAACGATGTTTTTGGAAGAAACATTTATCTGCTTTCGTTTTCGAATAATCTAATCCTTCTTCTAATAAAACGTCCTCAACCGGAACCTTTTGTAAATACAATCGAGTAATTGCCATAATATAAAATGGTGTTACGATAAAACTAAATAGATACAATGTACTCGTTAGGAATACAGAAATCGTTGATTCTGCTAATAACGCAAATGTCCCTTTCGGGTTTGTAAATTCATAAACACCCCATAGACACAATAAATATATTCCTAAAAATATGACATACACAATTCCTATTGAAATAAAAAATCCGACTAAAAAGAATAGTACTTTAAAAAAGCTTTCTTTTACTAACGTTGCACTTTTACGTGCTGCCACGCGAAATGGCTTCTGCTCTAAAACAACAATAGGTAGAACAAAAATCCAACGAAGGTTCAAATACGCAACTACAGCAAAGAACGTATAATAACCAACTTGTCCCATCGTTGTCTTAAACAGTTCTCCTGTAATAAAGTTAGGAATTTGAATTTGCGGAATTAATGCCGTTTCATACCCCATATTTAAAAGAGGTAACAATACGACAGCATATAAAATAAATCCTGGTAAGCAATATGTGAAAAGAGTAGGTAAATACGTTACGGTTTTATATAAAATCGGACGTAATTTCACCTTTTGTCTTTTATGAGCGAAGTACGAAATAATAATAAGCACCGCAAATTCCGTAAAGATAAGAAACAGTGCTAACAATGATAAAATTACAATTGCCAAGATGCCATAAGGCGTCTTTAAAAACGCTAATAATTCATCATTCGTTGCATTTGCATAACCACCAAAATACAATAACTTATTAAAAATGATTCCAAATAGTGGAACGAACACAATCGCTGCTAATAATTTATAAGCAAGTTGAAAAGTTAATACATTCCAAAAAGCAAATTTAACTGTTTGAAAGGAATGTCTCATTACTCCTGGTATAGATAGTTTTTTACGGTGTTGCATATACTCCTCCACATTCTAAAACAATATTTGAGATGGATTCCACATTTCCAGTTCTAATCCATCTTTTTAATAATAATATATTCCGCTTAACATGAACACTCTTATACATATAATGAAAAAAGTGATGGCTATTTCCCATCACTTTTTCACTTACTCTATTTTTTCTCTAACCCTTGTCCAAATGCTTTCAAAAAGCTAAAACCGAATGTAATGGCTCTATTGATATCTGGATCTTTTAGCACTTTAAAGAAATCCATCACTTTTGTTTTTTTACCACTATTTAATTCATCTGTTGCAAATTGCAATCCAGTGACTAAGCTCGATGTAATTTGCTTCGTTACTTCTGGGTCAACTGCGGATAGTGCTTCCCCGGCACCCATCATATTGTTAAGTGCATTTTTAACTGGTTCACGATTTAATTGCTCCACAGCGATTTTTGAAACATCTTCCTTCGCAGCGAGTAAACTAATCGCCGCATCTAATATTCCAGCCTTCTGCAACTGCGCTAAAAGCTGCATCGTTTCTTCTACTGCTTCACGATTATTAGATAGCTCATTTAGAAGTTCATCTGCTACTTGCTGTTTCTGTTCTTCCTCTGTTACAACTTTCTTTTTAATTAAAGTAATTTCTTTCGCCACTATCTCCGCCCCCTAGTCCACAAGTGATACGTATTGTTTTCTTTGCCATTTTTGCTCGATTTCAACACCATTTTGCGGATTACGCTTTTTATCTCGCGGGTTTGAAGATGGTAACGGACGATTTCCTTTTTCACGTAATACACGCATTTTCACCATCGTTTGTTTGTACGCCGGTGTACACGTATAAAGGTCTGTTGCCGTCCCAGTTAAAATATTGATCGCTTCTTCATTTATTGTTGCATGCATCGGTAAGTATAGCTCTTTCCCCGTTACACGATCCGTAATAAGCGCTTGTACTTTAATTTTGCCAAATGGTGATGCTAATTCTACAAGACCACCATCTTTCACATTGCGCTCTATAGCAAGTTCAGGTGAAATTTCAACGAACACTTCAGATACTTTAGATAAAATACCAGCCGACTTATTCGTCATATTCCCTTCATGGAAATGTTCTAGCATACGTCCATTATTTAAAAGTAAATCATACTCATCTGGCGCTACAACTGGTGGTACCCATTCATCTAATGATAAACGAGCTAGTTTATCTGGGAAGTTAAATCCGTCTACATATAATAGCGGTGTATCGCTACCATCATGACTACCCCAACATAAACTATTCCATCCTTCTAGACGGTCGTACGTTGCTTGAGAGTATAACGGTGCAAGCGATGCAATTTCGTCCATAATTTCACTTGGACTTTCGTAATTCCAATCCCCGCCGAGTGCACGAGCCACTTTTTGTAAAATCCACCAATCTGGTTTTGAATCGCCAAGCGGTTTCAATACTTCATATAATCTTTGAATACGTCGCTCTGTATTCGTAAACGTTCCTTCTTTTTCTAAGCTTGGTGCCGCTGGTAAAATAACATCAGCAAAACGAGCTGTTTTTGATAAGAACATATCTTGAACAACAAGGAAGTCTAAATTCGCTAAAATATGTTGCACATGGTTCGCATTTGAATCAACTAAAGCCATTTCTTCACCCATGACATACATACCACGTAGTTTTCCTTCTTCTGCCGCAAGTAACATTGCGATATTATTTAATCCTGGTGCTTTCGGAATAGTAGTACCATATGCTTTTTCAAACTTAGCACGCAGCGTATCATCTGATACTGCTTGATAACCAGGAAGCCAGTTTGGTAATGTCGCCATATCACAAGCCCCTTGCACGTTATTATGTCCTCGTAACGGATATGCACCTGCACCAGGACGACGATAGTTCCCCGTAACAAGCAGTAAATTTGAAATGGCAGCAGATGTTGTACTTCCTCCTGTATTTTGCGTTACACCCATTCCCCAAAGTACACAAGTTCCATCTGCTTCATATACCATACGAGCCATTTCTTTCAGGTTTTCTTTCGAAATTCCCGTAATTTCTTCTGTATAATCAAGCGTATACTTTTCTAACATTGTGCTATATTCATCAAAGTTCTTCACATTTTCAGCTATGAACTTTTTATCATGCCAATCTTGATCAATAATATATTTCGTAATACCAGCAAGCCATACGTAATCTGTACCTTGGCACGGATGAATAAATAAATCCGCACGCTCTGCCATTTCATGTTTACGAAGATCTGCTACAATCAGTTTTTGCTCGTGTAATTTATGAGCACGTTTTACACGCGTCGCGAGTACAGGATGTCCTTCTGTTGGATTCGCACCAACGATAATGACAAGGCCTGCCTCCGCAATATCTTTCACTGTTCCAGCATCGCCGCCCATACCGACAGTTTTAAATAAACCATCAGTTGCTGGAGATTGGCAATAACGCGAGCAGTTATCTACATTATTTGTTCCATATATTTGACGAGCTAGTTTTTGCATAAGATAATTTTCTTCATTCGTTACTTTCGAAGAAGAAATAAATCCAAATGCATCGCTGCCGTATTCTGATTTAATATGTTGCATGTTAGAAGCCACAACTTCTAATGCTTCTTCCCAAGTAGCTTCAACAAACATATCTCCTTGGCGAATTAATGGCTTCGTAATTCGATCTTCACTATTTACAAAGTCCCATCCAAATTTACCTTTTACACATGTGGAAATGCCATTAACCGGTGCATCTGAAACAGGTTGCACTTTTAATATATGGCGATCTTTCGTCCATACTTCGAATGAACAACCGACACCACAAAATGTACAAACAGTTTTTGTTTTATTCACTTTCGTTTTACGCATCGCAGCCTCTACTTCTGAAACTGCTAAAATACTACTATATCCAGGCTCTACATCCTTTACAAAATCAATCATCGGATCTAACACATCTGATTTTAATCCTGTCATGAATCCAGCTTCACCTAACATTGATTTTTCCATTAACGCATTACATGGACATACCGTTACACACTGCCCGCAACTTACACAAGACGAGTCATTGATGCTTACACCATGATCCCATATAACACGTGGCCGATCTAGGCTCCAATCTATTGATATAGTTTCGTTAACCTGTAAGTTTTGACATACTTCTACACACTGTCCACAAGCAATACATTGATTTGGATCATACCGATAAAACGGATGTGACATATCCACTTCACAAGCACTTACTTTCGGCTCATACGGATATTTCTGTTCTTCAATTCCCATCATATGTACTGTATTATGAACTTTACAATTACCGTTATTGTTATCACATACGGTACAATACAATAAATGATTCTCTAATATTCGATCCATCGCCTCAGTCTGCGCCTCTTTCGCACGCTGTGACTGTCTTTCAATATGCATACCATTCTCGAGCTTCGTTGAACAAGCACGCATTAACTTCCCATCTACTTCTACAATACACGTATCACAAGTTTGAATTGGATCTACTTCTGGTACATGACAAATTTGAGGATGTTCCAAATTACTCTCGTTAAATAATTGTAGTATTGTCTTTTCACCTGATGCTGAAAATTCTTTACCATCTACGGTTACACGGACTGTCTGTTCTGCCATAGTTTCCCCTCTCCTTACAACCAACTGTACAACACATTTATGAATCCGTTTTCATAAATGAATTACTGTACATATTTTTGAAACGCCCTGCCCAAATACTTTTCTTATGAAGTCGATTCTAGATGTTTATAAGGCATCACTACGAAAGCTTGAAAATTTCACTATTCTACATTTCTATTATATCGTATATATACAATAATAACCAAAATAATCTGATACCTTCCTTCTAACAGCTGTTTTTATTTTTTCAATGTTTTATGATGAATGTGGGAGAAAATACATATAAAAGGGGAATTTAATATGGGGCCTACGCAAGAGACTTATACAATTGTACGTTATCAATCTGGTACATTTTCAAAACAACTTGATGAGATTGTTACAGAATCTCCTATTACTATTAAATTGAATGGTGAAGAATATGTAACAGTCGTATGTACACCAAATTATATTGAAGATATGGTAATTGGTTTTTTAATTTCTGAGGGGATTATTTCTTCCTATAAAGATATTGAAGAACTATGGGTTCAAAAAGATAACGGAATTGTCCATGTAACATCATCAAAAATAAATCCGCTCTATCAAAATTTATATAATAAACGATACATCACTTCTTGCTGCGGAAAAGGTAGACAAGGTTTTATTTTCGTTAACGATGCAGCAAAAGCAAAAGATTTACATGATATACATGTAAAAATTACTCCTGAAGAATGCTTTTACTTAATGAATACTTTACAACAATCTTCCACTACCTTTCGACAAACCGGTGGTGTTCACAATACCGCGCTATGTGATCGAAACAATATCCTCCTATCAAGAATGGATATTGGAAGACATAATGCATTAGATAAAATATATGGACATTGTTTACGCAACGATATATCTGTTAAAGGAAAAATCATTGCATTTAGCGGGCGTATTTCATCCGAAATTTTACTCAAAGTTTCAAAAATCGGATGTGAAATTGTTCTATCTAAATCCGCACCAACAAAACTAGCATTGCAACTCGCTCACGATTTAGGCATTACAGTCGTAGGATTTATTAGAAATGACTCTTGTAATATTTACACGCATCCACATCGAATTGATGGTTATCAATCGAATAACTAAAATAACTCCTCAATCGAGGAGTTATTTTAGTTATAAAAATGTAATATATTAAACACTTGAATAGTTAATAAAGTTAATATATAATTTCATTACATATTAAAAAACAAAACATTGTAGCATATATCTTTTCATTCTTTTACAAATTAAAAGAGACTGCTAACAAAACGCATACACATTCTTATATATGTAATGGATTTATTTGATTTAAAATCGACCAAGGAGGTTACAACGATGGAAATTCGCTTATTAACGACAGAGGACGCAGAAATATATTTAAAAGTTTGTATGGAAGGTTTAACGAAGAACCCGGAAGCTTTTAGCTCTTCTTATGAAGATGTTCTTAAACATGAGGATCCTGTAGCTGCTATGGCAAAACGATTAAGCAATCCGGATAAGTATACTCTTGGTGTCTTCAAAGATAACGATTTAATCGGCATTGCTACTTTAGAAACAAAGCCTTTCATTAAACAAGAACATAAAGCAAAAATCGGTTCCGTTTTTGTTTCCCCTAAAGCGCGTGGCCTTGGAGCAGGACGAGCTCTTATTAAAGCAATTATTGAAAATGCCGATAAATTACATGTAGAACAACTTATGCTCGATGTTGTAGTTGGTAACGATGCAGCAAAAAAATTATATGAGTCATTAGGTTTCCAAACTTACGGCGTACAAGAGCGTTCATTAAAACATAACGGTCAATATTGGGACGAAGAACACATGGTTCTGTTCTTAAATGATTAATACTTCAATATAGTTTTTAAAAAGCATCTTTTTATTCAGAAAGATGCTTTTTTCATTACAACAATGTAATCTTCATGTCACCTTTATCGATCGTACCAAACCTTTCCATTCATTATACTAAAAATATAAAGTGAAACTTTACTCAGTGGGAACTACATCCCACGCTGATCGCATGTACTTGATATGTAGAGGAGAATGTGACATGAAACAAAACAAACGAGCTATGCTTTTAATATTTACTACAGCAATTGTAACTTCTGGATTAGCAATTTTACCTTGGTTTATTATATAAAAATATTCCCCCTAACAACGAAAAAAGCTTATTGCTTCTTAAGAAGCAATAAGCTTTTTTATATTATAAAATCCCCAAAATTTTATTTACACAACTTATAATAATAACCATAGATACGGCAACGCAAATGACAACCGTATTACGATCTTGCTTTTCTTTTTTTGAAATTTCTTCTTTTGGATTCATGTGTATGATCTCCTTTTAAAAAAAAGTGTGAGATAGGAATTTTTTCTTATCCGATGCGAGGTGAATACGAAAACCCTCTCTATCTCACATACACAATAGAATGGAATTGTCATTTTATAAATAAAATGACATGACGTTATGTCGCAACATAGGGTATTTTGTGTCGCTACGTTTTCTATTATAAAAAATAGTTGTGCAAAACTAGTGCATTTTTTATGTCAATTACTCTGAGCGAGAAATAACTCTTCCACTCAATCACATAAAAAGAGTTTTTTATTATTTTCATGTAAACTATACAAATAGAATGAACAGTTTGGGGTGCACAAGATTATGGTAAAAATTTTATTAGTAGACGATGAAGAACGTATGTTACGATTATTAGATCTGTTCTTAAGTCCTCGTGGCTATTTTTGTATGAAAGCTACCTCTGGCCTTGAAGCACTAAAGTTAATAGAACAAAAAGACTTCGATATTATTTTGTTAGATGTAATGATGCCGAATATGGATGGATGGGATACTTGCTATCAAATCCGTCAAATTTCCAACGTTCCAATCATTATGCTAACAGCTCGTAATCAAAACTATGATATGGTTAAGGGGCTTACTATGGGTGCAGATGACTATATTACAAAACCATTTGATGAGCATGTATTAGTTGCACGAATTGAGGCTATATTACGCCGTACAAAGAAGGATGGCTTCGTTAGCTTCAATGGTATTGAGTGGGATAAAACGAAACATACTGTCACAGTTTATGATGAAAAAATCTCACTGACACCTATCGAGTTTTCATTACTTGGACTATTTTTACAAAATACAAACCGTGCTTATAGCCGAGATGATTTAATTGAAAAAATTTGGGGTTATGAAACAGATATTGAATATAGAACAATCGATTCACATATTCGTAATATCCGCGATAAATTACGTAAAAAAGGATTTCCAGTTGAAAATTACTTAGAAACTGTCTATAAAGTCGGATATAAATGGAAAAGTGAATAATTACTTAGGTCAGTGAGCAATAGTATATCACTGACCCTTTATATGAAATAAGGTATGGTGAGAAAATGAGTAAACTTTCACTTAAAATTGGGACATACTTTTTAATATTAGCTTTATGTATTGAAACAATTGCTTTTGTATCTTTTTACAAAAGCATTTCAACAATGCGGATTGAGGAAGAAACACTTGCTCTTTTAGAAAAAGGTAATCGCTATAGTAACAAAATTACACAACGCGCAAAGTGGAGTGCATTTGCTAAAGAAAAGAAACACGGCGAACGCGCTGAATACAATAAAAATCCTAAGCGTCCTATATACCCAGAGTTCGATATCGCTGATGAGGCTGAACACTTAGTTGAATCAGAATCAATCGCTAACTCTGATATAGCTATCATTATAACGGACAATAATGGAAAAATCATTTCCACTTCAGAACCTGTAACAAAGGCGATGCAAAAACAACTTACTTGTAAAACACAACATATTCCAGAAAACGGACTGGTTGTCGAAAAGAACTGGAAAAAATCAAAATTCATCACAACGGTAAGCCCACTTAATACAGCAGAGTTTCAAGGAAAGTTATATATGTTATTAAAAACATCTTTTTTAGAAAATATGTTACTTAAACTCATGAACCAATTTCTTATCATTAGTGTTTTGACAGTTATTTTAACAACTATTTCTGTCTTTGTTTTTTCTCGTGTTATTACAGAACCGCTTATAAAAATGAAGAGGGCAACAGAAAAAATGTCAAAATTAAATAAACCAATTCAATTAGGTATTAAACGGAATGATGAACTTGGAAGCTTAGCAAAAACGATTGAAGATTTGTCCAGTGAGCTAACTTATATGAAAAAAGAACGCAATGAATTTCTTGCTAGTGTCGCCCATGAACTATTAACTCCATTGACCTATATGAAAGGTTATGCGAAAGTAGCAAAGCGAGACTCTTTAACGAAAGAAGAGCGTGAAGAATACTTGCAAATCATTGAGGATGAAACAGATAGTGTAACCGATCTCGTTCAAGATTTATTTATGCTTGTACAATTAGAACAACACCAGTTTGTTATAAAAAAACAAAAAGTGCTTCTTAGGCCTTTTTTAGAGCGAATGGTTGAAAAAACAAAAACAACATTAACGAATAAGCAAATGCAACTTCATGTATACTGTAAAGAGGATTTAGAAGTATATATAGATGAAAGACGCATGGAACAAGTGATGTTAAATTTATTGCATAACGCTTATCAGCATTCACCAGAAAATACTTCTATAACAATACGTGTACTAACGGAAACAGATTATTTTACAATAAGTGTACAAGACGAAGGCGAAGGTATTCCTGTGGAAGATATCCCGCATATTTTCGATCGTTTTTATCGTGTTGATAAATCCAGAACGAGAGCTACTGGAGGAAAAGGTATCGGGCTAGCTGTTGCAAAAGAAATTGTAGAATTGCATAATGGTTCCATTCTAGTAACAAGCCAATTAGAAGTAGGAACAAACTTTATAATTGAGCTACCTTTTGAATAAGATGCGTGTGAAAACACCAGTAGTAGTAAACACTACTGGTGTTATTTTGTTCATAAAATCAGCTCATATAAGCTAAGCTTTTGAAATTATTCTTATTTCAATATAAAATAAAGGTACATTTGCAAAGATTTGGAGGGTGATATAATTGGATATCCATGTATTAACAAAAGACGAAGCGGAAATTTACTTAGAACTTCGTGTAGAAGGATTAAAGCAAAACCCTGAAGCTTTTAGCTCTTCTTATGAAGATATTATTAATAAAGAGTGTGCGATTGAATATAAGGCACAAAAATTAGCACAAGATGAAAACTATACGCTAGGTGCATTTAAAGATGGAAAATTAATCGGGGTTGCGACACTGGAAACGAAACCATATGTAAAACAAGAACATAAAGCTAAAATCGGTTCTGTATATGTGTCTCCAAAAGCACGCGGACTTGGAGCAGGAAAAGCACTTATTAAAGAATGTCTTGAACTTGCTAAATCTTTAGAAGTAGAACAAGTTATGCTTGATGTTGTTGTTGGCAACGATGGAGCAAAAAAACTTTATGAATCATTAGGATTTAAAACATTCGGTGTGCAAGAACGTTCATTAAAATATAACGGACAATATTGGGACGAAGAGCATATGGTCTTATTCTTAGATGAAAATAAATAATAAAAAACATCCTCTCGTGTATGAGGATGTTTTTTTATTTTTTTCGAAACCACGCTGTATTTAATAGTTGAATCGCTTGCGCAATTTCTTCTTCTGATAAAATCGCAAAACCAAGTAAAACTACATTTTCAGGTGCAGTATCGTCTTTGTAGTACGTAGAAACAGGATATATTTTAATACTATATTTTGCAGCTTCTTTAATTAGTTCTTCTTCTCGCATTCCATTATGCACTTTTAATAAAATGTGTAATCCCGAATCTTCCCCTATTACCTCAACACGATTAGAGAAATACTTTCCTATTTCAAAAACGAGTCGATCCCTCTTTTTCCGATAGACGACACGCATTTTATGAATATGTTTTTCCCAATAACCTTCATTTAAAAACTTTCTAATCACTTCTTGATCCATTCTTGAAACACTTTGTGTATAAAACAAATATTCCTTTTGATACTTTTTAATTAAATTCTTCGGTAATACTATATAGCTCATCCGTAGTGAGGGCAACAAAGCTTTTGATAACGTCCCCATATAAATAACTTTCCCATCTGTATCTAACCCTTGTAGTGCCGGAATTGGCTTTCCTGAATAACGGAATTCACTATCGTAATCATCTTCAATAATATACCTGTCTTCCTCTTTCTTCGCCCATTGTAAAAGCTGCGTCCTCCTCGTAATAGGCATAATCATTCCATATGGGAATTGATGAGATGGAGTTACAAATACAACATTTGCATCGCTATTTTCTAAATCTGCCATACAAATTCCGTCCCTGTCTAAAGACAACATTTGAACCTTCTCTTCTCCCTGTTCAAAAACAACCATTTTCCTATGATAACCTGGGTTTTCGACTGCATAATTACTTCCCTTCAACAATTGAAAAAGTAATTTCACTAATATTTGTGTTCCCGCTCCTAATACAATTTGACTAGCTGAACAACGCACACCTCTAGATTCATACAAATATTTTGCAATTTCCTCCCTTAAGCTCCATTCCCCTTGAGGGTGTCCAAGAAAAAGTAACTCATTATTATGTGGCTGCCATACATCATTTATAAGCTTGCGGTACATAGTGAACGGAAAACTTTTTGTATCAACCCCTGTTTGGGTGAAATCAAATTTATAGTTCCCCTCCCGAAACGGTACTTCTTCTACTTTCGCATCGCTTCCTTCTACATAAATCATTTGTTCAACTTTACATACAAAATAACCTTTTCTCGATGCCGACTCAATATAACCTTCTGCAAGTAATTGTTCGTAAGCCGCTTCTACTGTATTCTTACTCACTTGTAAATAACTCGCCAGTTTTCTTTTTGCAGGTAATTTTGTAAAAGCCGGAATCGTTCCATCTTTAATCTCTTTTTTTATATACTCATACAATTGCACATACAATGCTATTTTGCTTTTCGCATTTAAATTAGGCGTTAATTCTAACATAACATCTGACCCCTTGATAAAACTTAAATCTGATACTTTTTAGAGTACCAGAAGTTATATATAATTCCTTTTATCATGTCACACATAAAAAATCAAATACTCGAGAGGAGATGCATGATTATGAACAATAGTAGACGGATTGGACTCATTATGATTATTACAGGAGCTACCTTATGGGGATTATCTGGCCCGATGATTCAGTGGCTATTTCAACATACTAACGTATCATCAATTGATTTTTTAACAATTCGATTGCTGCTTGCGGGAATATTTATTTTATCTTTTTTACTGATAAAGAAACAAAACATTTTTCAAATTTGGAAACACACTAGACATTCTATACAACTTATTATTTTCTCTATTCTCGGCATGCTCGGTGCACAATACGCCTTTATCGAAACAGTTCATATTAGTAATGCGGTCACAGCGACATTATTTCAATTTCTAGGTCCTGTTCTTATTACCATTTATGTCGCATTTGAACAACGAAAATTCCCTGCTTATATGCAACTACTCGCCATTATAACTGCACTCACGGGAACGTACTTTATTATTACAAACGGTTCAATTGAAAATATTGTTTTATCGAAAGAAGCCATTATTTTTGGCCTATTAACAGCAATTGGATTTGCATTTTATACCCTCCATCCAGCTTCCCTTATTAAAGAATGCGGAACAACTGTAGTAATTGGCTGGGGAATGTTAATTGGCGGCATTGCCCTGCTTATTTGTAATCGCTCGTTTGAATGGGATCAGCTTTCACAAACTTTTACACTAAAAACTTTTTCTATACTTATTCTTATCATCATAAGTGGCACCCTTTCTTTTCTTCTTTATATCGGTAGTCTGAAATATTTAGCAGCAACAGAAACGAGCATTTTATCTAGCATTGAACCACTTGTAGCAGCTATCGTTTCAATCGCTTGGCTAAATGAATCATTTGGAGCGTATCAATTACTAGGCGGCGTATGTATCGTTCTTTCTGTTATTTTCTTAACGATGCCTCAAAAAGAACGAGAACCAACCTTTTCAACTGAACAAATATAAAAAATGTCAAAAGAGGTCGTACAAAACTTACGACCTCTTTTTATACTTTAAAGGAATTGTCCCTCTTTCTGGCAAATACAATTACACTAACAGTAAAAATTAGGAGTGTGACACCATGAAAAAAATTGGAACTATGCTACTTTTCTCCTTTCTCATCGCTGGATGCTCGCAATTGCAGCCTGATTCAGAAGCACCTAAAAAAGAAGCTATCGCCACGTCATCCACCCAAGTTAATGCACCTTCCTTCTTTCATCTTAGCGTTTTAAAAGATGTAAATTGGGAAGAAACACCCTCCTTCATACAAGAAAAAACACCTTTAAAAGGTATCGAAGAAAAAATCGCAATGGCTGATAGCCCTATTATCGCAAATGAAAAAAATGAAATCATGTGGTACTTTTTAGATTCTGAAATGCCAGCTGGAAAACTATCTATTATCGCACTAAAGCAAGGATCAGTAACGCCAACACCCGTACTCTTTCAAAAAGAAACTTCCAAACCAAATTGGACTACTTCAAATACAATTGATTCCACTACACACGAACTCCCTCTCACTATGTCACTACCTTCATCTGGATTATGGGTATTAAACATATATGTAAATGAAAAATATTATGATCAGTTTGTAATCACCGCTGAGTAAAGTGACAAAACTAAAACACTTTCTTACAACAATGTAATTTCTACGTCATATACTTCGATAGTTTAAGTATCTCTCTTCTCTTATACTTAAAGTAAGAAATGAAACGAGGAGAGATGAGAGATGAAAAAAGTGATAGAAGTGATCGTAGCAGTAACTGAGGTTTTAGTAAATGGTAAACAAGTTGCAATGGAATTAAATAAATAATAAGGAAACATAAATAATGTTACACTTCTCCATTATTTTGATTTCTTATCTCAAAAAAGCAGTGCCTTTTTAGGCACTGCTTTTAGCTATTAATAACTTGGTATTTTCGTAATTTGCGTCACGCCTGAATCAATAGCTGCCTTCGCCACAGCTTCAGCAACACTTGGAACAACTCTTTTATCTAATGGATTCGGGATTACATAATTCGCATTACGTTCTTCGTCCGTAATGATGTTAGCGATCCCATATGCTGCCGCTAATTTCATTTCTTCTGTAATATCAGTCGCGCGCACATCTAACGCACCGCGGAATATTCCTGGAAACGCCAATACATTATTTACTTGATTCGCATAATCCGAACGCCCAGTTCCAACAACAGCTGCCCCAGCCTCTAATGCATCCTCAGGGAAAATTTCTGGAATTGGATTCGCCATAGCGAACACAATTGCTTTCTCATTCATCGTCTGTACAAGTTCTTTCGTTAATACGTTAGGAGCAGATACACCGATAAAGATATCAGCTTGATGAATTGCTTCTTTTAACGTTCCACGCACATGTTCTCGATTTGTCTTCTTTGAAACCTCAATTTGTGCTTCGTTCATCCATGTTTCACCTTCACAAACAATACCTTCTAGGCTAACTAGCGTAATGTGCTTTGCACCAGCCTTTAATAATAATTTTCCAATTGCAATTCCTGCCGAACCCGCACCGTTAATAACGATTTTCACATTATCCATTTGTTTGCTAACAACTTTTAATGCATTAATAACAGCTGCTAAAACGACAATAGCTGTTCCATGTTGATCATCATGGAATACAGGAATATTCGTTTCTTCTTTTAATCGTTTTTCAATTTCAAAACAACGCGGTGCTGCAATATCTTCTAAATTAATCCCTGCAAATGTAGGCTCTAAATTTTTTACAAGGGTAACGATTTCATCTACATCCGTTGTGCCTAAACATAATGGGAAAGCATCTACATTCGCAAACTTCTTAAACAAAATACTTTTTCCTTCCATAACAGGCATAGCTGCTTTCGGTCCAATGTTTCCTAAACCGAGTACCGCTGTTCCATCTGAGACAACTGCCACCATATTACCACGTGCTGTATAGTCATACACCGTTTCTTCATCTGCCGCAATTGCTTTACAAGACTCCGCTACACCTGGTGTATACGTCAGGCTTAAATCATCCGCTGAATTTACTTCTACTTTACTTGTAATTTCAATTTTCCCTACTAATTCTTTATGCAATAACAATGATCTTTCATTAATTTGATTCTCTAACATACTTATAATCTCCCCTTAATTTGACAAGCTAGCTATATGAATATAGCTAGCTTGTTTGATCATGAAAACATTTTTAATAATATTGTCGCCGTTACAACCATTGCCGCTCCGCCTAAACGAGTCGAAATTTGCGCGAACGGCATTAATTCCATACGATTTGAAGCCGATAAAATAGCAACATCTCCAGTTCCACCTAAACCACTATGGCATCCAGTTACAATTGCTGATTCAACCGGATACATCTTCATCACTTTCCCTACAAGGAAACCTGATGCTACCATTGTAAGAACAACTGATGCGCACACGACAACATATCCCACTGAAAGAACTGCTGCTACGTCTTTTAGCGGAATATATAGTAATCCTAGTCCAACCATTAAAGGCCAAGTTAAATTCTTCGAAATGAATTTATATAGATGGAATGCTCCTTGCTCCATTTTTGCTGGCATTAATTTAAAGTATTTCACAAGTGCTGCTGAGAAGATCATAATGATTGCCCCAGGAATACCGATGAACTTAGAAGCAAATCCTCCGAAGATGAAGAACGTACACGCAATTAATAAACCTGCTCCCATTAATGAGAAGTCAATTGGCTTCTCTGTATTTTGTTCTTTTAATAACTCGGCTTGATTGTCTGTTTTTACTAATACACCGTTACCACTAAGCTCCGGTTTCTTCTCACCTAAACGCTTCATATACCCTGCACTCACGATAGCGAACATATTTCCAATAATAGCCGCTGGAATAAGCTGTGATACAAATGTTGCTGATGATTCATTTAAAATATCACTATAAGCTAGCGACAATGGTAAAATCCCTTCCCCGATACCACCACTCACAATTGGTACGATGATAAAGAAGAATGTTTGCTTCATTTCAAATCCAAATAGTGAACCGACCAATAATCCTACTACTACAGAAGCTAACGTCCCTACCACTAAAGGTATAAACATACGAACGAAACCTTGCACTAATACTTTACGATTCATTCCTAAAATACTTCCGACTACTAAACAAGAAATATATAAATATAAAAAGTTCGATTTTTTCATTAACATAGTCGCAGCTTCCATTGAAGCTGGATTCATCCAGTTAAAAAATACAAGTAATGATGGAATAAACAACGAAAGTATTGCTGGACCACCGATATTTTTTAAAATTGGAATTCTCATCCCAATGTCTCCTAAGAAAATACCCATAATCATAATAACTGCAAATCCACCAATCATATCTGCTGGCAATTTATTATATACAGATGCCCCATAAATAATAGCAGCCAATACTACATATAACGGTAAAGGTATAACACCGATTTTCACATTCATAATTTTAGAAGCGAAAGATTCTCTTTGTACTTCATTTCCTTCAGAAAATGATACCGCTTCCACATTCTTTTGAATTCCCATATGGCACCCCCTTGTTTTCTTAATAACAATATTAAAACGCTTTCAATAGTAAAAATAGTTTTTGTAAGTTTTGTAATTGATTTTGTAATTAAAAAAAGTATAAGCGACTTATAATAAGTCGCTTATACGTAAAACTCTATTTTATTTTGGTCAATACATCTTAATTTACTCACCGGTCTCCCTACATGTTGATACACCATTTCGTTTTCTAACACTCCAATTTCTGTCAAAAACATTACATACTTTCGAATAGAAACTCTTGAAACACCAACTAATTGCGCCATTTCATCTGTTGTAAACGCTCGTCCATTCAACGACTCGATCTTCTTCCAAATTAATTGCATCGTTTGCTTCGTTAATCCTTTCGGAAGCTCTTTCATGACAGTAGGTTCTCTTTTTTCTTTTTGCAAAATTAACGAATCTAATTCCGATTGACTAATTTTTTGTTGTTCTTTCATGAAAGTAAGTTTTTCTCGATATATAGTTAATGCTTCTTTAAATCGTTCAAATGTAAATGGTTTAATTAAATAATCTACTACGCCATATTGTAATGCTTTTTTAATACTCCCCATATCATGTACAGCTGAAATCATCATAATATCGATTTCTTTTTCTTGGTTCCGAATATACATTAAAAGCTCAAATCCAGTCTCTTCAGGCATAAAAATATCAAGTAATACTAAATCTACTCGTGATTCCTCTAATACTTCTATCGCCGATTTTACCGAATTCACTGCTTGAACAAGTTCAAACCCTCCTACTTGCTCTAAATAATGCGTATTTAACATCGCTACCATCGGGTCATCTTCTACAATTAAAACTTTAATCATATTTGCCTCTCATCCCTACCTTTAGGTATTTCAATTGTTATCGTTGTTCCCTTTCCTACTAATGAATACACATGAATTTCCCCATTTATTCGCTGTATACTTTCTTTTACAAGATACAAACCATAACCACGGTTATCCCCCTTTGTGGAATAACCTTTCGTAAATAATGCCCCTATTTCTTCTTGTATACCTTTTCCCGTATCTTGTACTGTAATGATTAGTGTATCCCCATATTGTATCTCAACTTCAACTTGCTTCTTTTCACAATTCGTCACTGCCTCTAATGCATTATCAATTAAATTTCCGACAATCGTAATTAGTTCATGAGTAATACTTTCATCCGCTATTTCTGGCATATAAGAATCTTCACTTATAATTAATTTTATATTTTTCTCTCTAGCATAGCTAAGTTTCCCAAGTAAAAAACCAGCAAATACTGGACTTTTTATTCTTTTCATAATCCCACCAATTTCATATTGATGCTCTGATACCATACCGCTTATATATTTCTGTAATTCTTCATACTGCTTCATATGTGTAAGCCCTAATACGACATGCATTTTATTCATAAATTCATGCGATTGTGCCCGTAATGCTTCCGCATATAATCTAATACCAGTTAATTCTTCTGCTAATTTTCTAATCTCTGTTTTATCACGAAATGTTGCAATTGCGCCAACTATTTCTCCTTTTACATATAAAGGAACACGATTCGTCACAATTGTAATTCCATAAATATTTTGTTCTTCGTTTAATTGTACTTCTCCCGTTTGTAATACTTCTTTTATACGTGAATTAGGCATATATAACTCAACATCTTTACCGATAAAATCTTCTTCTAATCCACTTTTCTTAAACAATCGTTTTGCCTCATTATTTATTAAAGTTACATTGGCCTCTTTATCTACAGCAATAATACCTTCCTTTACAGATTGTAACATCGTATTTCTTTCTTCAAGAATTTTCGCTATCCTGTGAGGTTCAAGACCGAATAAACTTTTCTTTATATGTCTAGCTAGCAATATTGCTCCTATAATTCCGACTAGTACTCCAACTCCGACACCAATATAAATGATATGTCTACTTTCCTTAACTCTCTCTTTTACATTATCTGCTGAAATACCAACGGCCACCGCTCCAAGCTGTTCACCTGTTTCAGAAAATACAGGTACAAACACTCGCATTGAAATACCTAAAGTTCCTTCTGCCAGCGATACATGTTCCTTTCCTTTCAATGCAGGCCCTTCATCTCCCCCAATAAAATGATGACCTATTTTTTGAGGATTTGGATGTGATTTTCTTATTCCATTCATGTCCATAACTACAATAAATTGAACACCTGTGTTTTTTAATATTCTATTTGTATACGTTTGGATTGCAGCAGTATCCGCTTTCCCAATTAAACCATCGATTACAATCGAATCATTCGCCACAATGTGTGCAATTGTTTTTGCTTTCTCTGCTTGGCTATCCTCCGTTGTCCGTTCTACATTATGACTAATTAATATATCTGTCACAAGTAAAGAAAAAATTACAACAGTACAAACTAACAATGTAATCGTTTTCCATAAATTCCATAGTCTTTTTCTTTTTTTCATCCCGTTAATGACTCCCCTAATTGCTGAATAGAAAAATAAGTAAGGTGATATTATTTTCACCTTACTTATCTGCTGTTATTATACTTTAAATTTACTAGTCATCGCTTGTAGTTCTTCGGCCATCTCAGCTAAGTTGTGTGAAGCTGAACTAATTTCTTCCATTGAATTCACTTGTTCTTCTGTTGAAGCAGCAACACTTTGCATACTAGCTGTATTTTCTTCTGCAGCCGCTGCAATTTCATCAATAGCATTTGTCACTTCATTTGCATCTCCAGCAATTCTCTTCGTTGTTTCTACCATTTGATTAACTTGAGAAACAATGTGTGTAGTAGAACTTAAAATTTCCGTAAAACTTACTTTCGTTTTTGTTACAACATCAAGTCCTTGTTGAACTTCCCCATTCACATTATCCATCGCCTTAACAGTATGTTCAATATCGGCCTTAATTTCTGCAATTAAATTCGCGATTTCTCCAGATGATTCTCCTGATTGCTCCGCTAGTTTTCTAACCTCATCTGCTACAATAGCAAACCCTCGGCCCTGTTCACCTGCTCTTGCTGCTTCAATAGCCGCATTTAAAGCTAAAAGGTTCGTTTGAGTAGCGATATTTTGAATTGCTTCAGAAATAGCCCCTACCTGCTTGGATTTCTCATCAAGAAGTTTAATAATGGCATCTGACTCGGATACCGACCTAGAAATAGACTGCATTTGTTTTGCTGTCTGCTCAACCAATTCTTCCCCTTCTTCAGCTCTTTCTCTCGCATGCAATGAGGAAATAGAAATTGATTCTGCACTTCCAGTTACATCTTGAATTGCTATATTTACTTGTTGTAATGTAGCCGCACCTTCTTCAACACCTTGACTTTGTGATTCAGCCCCACCTGATACTTGTTCCATTGCAATTGTAATTTGATCTGTCGCATCATTTGCTTGCTGTACGCTCGCTGTTAACTCTTCAGCCGATGCAGCGACATGTTCTGCTGAAAAACTAATTTGAGTAATCACATCTTGTAAAGAGGCAGACATTTCATTAAAGGAATTCCCTAATTTCCCTATGTCATCCTTGGAATGGATTGTAATTTTCTCTGTTAAATCTCCCTTACTAATTTTGTGTGCCGAGTCAGCTATTTTTCTTAATGGTCTTGTAATAGACTTTGTAATGAAATAAATTAATACACTACCAAATACAATAGCGATAGCAATAACAATAAAAGTCTTATAAAATACTGGATTCGCAGCTTGGGTAATTTCTTCATCAAACATAACTCCAACTACTTTCCAGCCCGTTTTCTCATTTGTTGCAAAGATTAAATTCTTTTTATCATCTTGTTCTGTATAAGAGACATTTCCTTGTTTTTCTTCATAAATCGGTTTAATCCAAGGGTCAGTAACTTTTGCACCTGGTTTTCTAGATGGATGACTAACAATTTGCTTATTTTGATCTAAAATAACTGCATAACCTTTTTCACCAATGTTAATCATTTTGGAAATTTTCAAGATGTTATCTAGATTTAAGTTAATTCCTATAACACCTTTACCATCTTTTACTTCTTTTGCAATTGTCACTACCATATTTTTTGTAGATGCTGATTGATATGGTGCAGTAACAATTACTTTCCCTTTATTTTCATGTGCTTCTTTATACCAAGATCTATCTGTTGGATTATACCCATCATCCATTTTGATAAATGGTTCTCTTATAAACTTTCCTGTCTGCGTTCCAATATAAATACCTTCTACTTCTGGATGAAGTTTTATATATTGCGCTAACTTTGTTCTTACTATTTCTTCTTGTCCGTTTGGATATGTATCCTCTGTTAAGATGTCTGCAAAGTATGCTGCATCAACAAATTTCTCTTCTATATTTTGAGAAATAACAGTATTTAAAATCGAAATGTTTTCCTTTGCTTTACCTGTGATTTGTTGTTCAAAATTTGTTTTGGCAGTTTGATATGAAACACCACCGATAATAAGTCCTGGTATAGTTAAAATTAGAAAAAATGAAATAATTAATTTTTTCTTGATACTCATACATTTAACCCAGTTAAATATTTTTTGCATAATAAGCCTCCTTTATGGAATGTGGATACTTGTGTAATTTTATACAAGTAAAATATATAAAACAATATATAATGATAACATGTAATATTTTCGTCAATTATGCATTTTTACATATTCACTACTTCTAAAGATGTAATCATAAAAAATAAGAGAACTTCAGCTTATATAATAGGCTAAAGTTCTCTTATTTCTTAATAAAAAAACCACCAACACTCCTCTTATAATTCCTTACTAATTCATTTAGAGCTTTTCACATAGCTAATCGCCTGACTCCCCATTTGCACCCATGCCTTTTCAAAACTTTCTCTCGGTACTTTTACATCTAAACTTTCATTAAGAGGATCTCGAATATATACAAACTCCTTATCATATCCAATAAGTACTACACAATGTTCATTATACGTAATAGAAACATCTCCACTATTTGTTTCCCATGTAGTAAATTCATCTTTATCTAATGGCGCAAATGTTGCATTCGTAATCATGACTACCGGTTGTCCTGATTTTACACTCTTATAAAGCTCTTCTATACTCTTCCCTGTTAAGTCCACAGCTTTGTTAGGTAAATACTTTTTCGCTAATTGAAAAAGTGGTCCATGATATACACCATATCCTGATTCAGAAAAGGTATAAATATTTCCTACAAATCCTTCATTCGGATTCCCACGTACACCATCGTTCATAAAATCAACTTTCTTTATTTCGTTTGCTAATTTCATCTTATCCACTGTAATACCTGCGTATTGTAACACCATCGCTAAGCTCGTCACTTCACAGCCTCTATCTAACTCTGGTAACTGCTGAATGAAAGGTACATTTGATAAGATGACCTTTTCACCATTATTACTAAACTCCGCTTCTTTTTCACTTTGTATATTGAAGAATGTTAACTTTTCCATATACTTTGTAATTCCATTTGTATATACATTCCATACTGCTATAGCTAGTAATGCTATACATATATACCACTTAAACCTTCGTATCACTCTCACGCCTTTCTTAGTTCGTTAAATAAGAATAAAACGCGTCAGCATCCGTGCGAATCACCGGTACAAAATTTAGTTCTTTTCCTTTTTCAGGCTGATCTTTTTTTATTTTTTCTGCTAGTTCTTGAACGTTCCTATTCGTTTTATCGATATTAAGCTCATCTGCCATTTGTAACACCTTTTGTTCATTAATTTCACTTAATACTTGATATATATCTTTACCATATAAATCAATATGATATTTTTTTGCCTCTTCTTGCACTTTTTGTTCGTATACTTCTTGTGCTAACTCTTCTATCTCTTTTCCTTTTTGTGAAATACCTAACTTCCCTGCTTCCTCTCTTACTTTCGTTCCATAGATTTCTTCCGCAATGTCCTCTATTTCTTTTCCATTTGTTGAAATACCTAATTTATCCGCTTCATCGCTAATTTTAATCGTATTAATTTGAGTAATCAAATTTACAATTGATGTGTTTTCTATTGATAGGCCTAGCTTTAACGCTTCTTGCTTCACTTTTGTTTCATAGATTTCTTCTGAAAGAGTTCCAACGTCTTTTCCTTCAATCGAAATTCCTAACTGTTCTGCTTCCCTTCCTACTTCCGTCTCATGGATTTCTTTTTCTAGCGTAATTTGTTCTTTCCCTGCCGTTTCAATCCCTAAATTCTCCGCCTTTTCTTCTGTATGCACAGCATGTATCTTTCCATTGTTTAATTGTTCTTTGCTGCGCTGTGTGTAATCTGTCTTTCCTTTTGATGTTTCAGAAGGAGAGGCACCCCCTAATATACTTAAACTCATTACTCCAATAGTGAATACCATCATCATTTTCTTTTTCAAAATTAATTCCTCCCTCTTACAACTTCTTTTCCATCATGCCCATAAATTTTTTAATACTATACATAATCGAAATAACATTCTGATTGATATAATCTGCTCAAACACCTTTTTATAATCGCTTCTTCATGCGGCGAACTTTCCGTATAGAATACATGTTAAAAATAGTTTCTTAACTTTCCCTTAAAAAAAGACGACCTTGTAAAAACAAGATCGTCTTCTCACTTATATTCTTTGGTGTTTAGGGAAAATCACTTCAAAACAAGTGCCCTCTTCCCATTTGCTCTCTACTGATATTTTTCCGTAATGTTTCTCTACAATCCAATTTGCGATTGAAAGACCTAATCCAGCTCCTTCTGACGTACTTCTTGCTTTATCCCCTTGATAAAAACGATCAAATAATTTCGGAATATCTTCTTCTTTCACTCCTATCCCGTCATCTTTCACCTGTATACGAATTGAACTACTCGTTTGCGTGCAATTGATTTGAATATGACCGCCTTCGTTCGTATACTTCATCGCATTATCTAACAGTATGACCATCATTTGATGAATCCGCTCTCTATCACCCATAAAAGATACGCCACGTTCTACTTTTAATATCATTTCTTTTTCTTGATAAGAAGCAATCTCCTTATATGGAGCTACTATTTCTTCTAACAATTTATCGAGTTCAAATGTTTTCTTATCCATCTCAATTTGATTAGAATCAGAGCGTGCTAGCAATAATAAATTACTAACGAGTTTTGATAACCGCCTACATTCTTTTGAAATTGTAGAAATATCCATCGCTTTTTCTTCTATCGTAGCGGATGGTGACTGGAATAAAACATCCGTTTTTGATTGAATAACTGCAAGCGGTGTCCTTAGTTCATGTGACGCATCAGAAACGAATTGCTGCTGTTTTTCCCATGAATTTTGAATAGGTACGAGTGCCCTACCAGCTAGGAAAAAGCCGATACCGATTGCACAGAGGCTTCCTATGCTACAACCTATAGTAAGAATTAGAAATAAAGTATTTAACATTTCTTCTTCAGCTGTTATATCGCGTACGATTTGAACTATTTTTCCATCTTGTTGAAATACAAACGTCCTAAAATATAGTCCTTGCACTTCTATATCTTGCAAAATCCCTAATTTCTTTGGCGAAAACTTTTCCAAATTGTCTTCAAAGATAATACGACGTTTACCGTTTTCAACACCTATCTCCACTGTGTTTCCTATCCAAGTTAACTCCATTATCCTTGGATCCCCAATTGGAGGATATCCCCTAATTTTTTTAGGTAGTTTTTTATCATCTGCATTCTTTCTATGTTGAACGGCTTTTTCTATCGATTCATTTACTCCACTATAAATACGCTTATATGTGTAAGAATAAATGATACTACCTAATACGCCTATCAAAATGATAAATACTAATGAATTCAATATAGTCAATCGAATGCGCGTCTTCTGAAACATACTTCCCTTTTTCATTGTTCTTTTAATATATATCCAATACCTCGAACGGTTTGAATATCTTTCTGATAACCGAATGGCTCTAATTTTTTACGTAAATGATGTACATACACTTCTACAATTGCCACTGTCGTATCTGAATCAAATCCCCAAACACGATCAAAAATTTGTTCCCTCATTAAAATCTTTCCGCTATTTTGAACAAGGTACTCTAGAAGCTCATATTGTTTTAATGTTAGCTTCATACTTTGTCCATCTACTTGAACATCTTTATCTTTTCCGAACAGTTCAATCCCTTTATATCGAATAGTCTGCTTTGTTGTTAAATTACCACTTCTGCGTAGTAAAGCACGAATTCTCGCTTTTAACTCTGGAGCCTGAAATGGCTTAACGATATAGTCATCTCCACCAAAGTCCAATCCCTTCACCCGATCTTCTAAAGAATCTCTCGCTGTTAAAAACAGGATTGGTGTTTCAATCTTTTCATCACGTATTCTTTGAATTACTTCAAAACCATCCATCTCTGGCATCATCACATCAAGCAAAATTGCATCATATATATTTTGTAACGCTAGAAATAACCCCTCTTCTCCATTCAATGCTGTATCTACTTCAAATTCGTCGCGTAATATTTGGACAATAGACTCTAATAAGGAAGCATTATCTTCTACTACGAGTAAGCGCATATTCTCACCTTCCACCATATCATTCAATTCTATTTATAATCACATTCCTGCTTTTCCTAACAAAAGAATATAATCATATTTTGTAACTTCATTTTTAATTCGTTCTTTCTACACTTTTTCTTGATATAGAATTTTAAAGATTAATTATAAAAACTCTTCCTTAAATTTTGCTTAATAAAAAGTTGAAAGAAATAAGATTCTCCTTATCTCTTTCAACTTTTTATTACGTACACCTTTTTACTCGGCAATTCTAAACAATTTAGCTGGCCGCCATATACAGCACCGCCATCAATTCCAATAATTCGATTACTACCAAAATACACGCCGCAATTCTCACTACCGTGAAGCGTTTTTGTTTCCGTATGACCAAATACAACAACCTTTTCACCGCTATATCCATTATGAAACTCATTACGGATCCACATTAACGTATATGGTTCACATTCAGAAACCCGTTTCAATGGCTCAACACCAGCATGTACAAATATATACTTTTCTGTTTCAATGTAATGATCTAATTCTTGAATAAACTTTACATGTTCTTCTAAAACATGCGATTGTAAAATCGGTTTTTGGAAGTCTTCCTCATTAACTACAATATCTTCTTCTACAAATCCATAGCTGTATAAAGTCTTATCTCCACCGTTTCTTTTTACCCAATGGTTCCATGAACGTTCCTCATCAGTCGTTAACGCCTTAATCATCATATCTTCATGATTTCCCTTTAGAACGAGGGCTCCATCTTCTTTTAACTCTTTTACCCTTTCAATTACTGCACGTGCATTTGGACCACGATCTACATAATCCCCTAATAAAATTAGTTGATCCTTTTTTGCATCGTATTGAGCTTCTTCTAATAACTGTTCGAACTTTTCTATTTCGCCATGAATATCACTAATAACAAGAATTCTTTTCATATTATCACCCCTCTTTCTAATTATAATTCAAAACGACAGAAACTTCAGAATTGTATTTTAAAACCGTATTTATTACAGATACAACGATTATCCTTACAACAATGTAAGTCTCTTGTCATTCAATTCGATAGTTGCAATTGCTATATTTCCTTATACTAAAAGTAAGAAATGAAACAAAAAACAAGGAGAGATGAGAAATGAAAAAAGTGATGGAAGTTTTAGTAGCAGTGGCAGAGGTTTTCGTAAATGGTAAACAAGTTGCAATGGAGTTAAACAAATAATGAAAAGGACAAGATTCATTCTAGACCCTTTACTCATATAAAAGAGATAAGACTTCTTCATTTTTTTGATCCCTTATCTCCTAAAGAAAGCCGTATCCTTTTTCGGATACGGCTTTCTCTTATTTTTGACTCGTACGAGCTGAAATGCTAATTGCTCTATCTGTCGCTTTGGCAGCTTCATCTAACGCTTCTTTACTATTCTTTCCGTCATACATTGCTTCTAATGCTTTTACAACTGCATCTCGTGATTCTGGGAATACACTAATTAAAGCACCTTGTGTTGCTGGAGATTGTTTCGTCGCTTGCAATTGATCTACTGTTACTTTTAACTGTGGATATTTTTCATATTGCTCTTTTACTAATGGTTCATTATATGCATCTGGATTAATAGAGAAATAACCTGTTGCAGTATGCCATTTTGCTTGTACGTCTGACTTCGTTAAATATTTCATAAAGTCCCAAGCACCTTGTTGTGTTTCTTCTGAAACCATATTCGTCATCCATAATGATGCTCCTCCAATAACAACACCATTTTGTTTCGAATCCTCTGGATATGGAATATATGACACGCCTACATTAAACTTAGATGCATCAATTAAGTCGCGAACACCAGCTGAAGAATCTAAATACATAGCAACTTGTCCAGACTGGAACGCGGCACGAATATCATCCCAACTTGCTCCATACTTTCCTAGTGCACCAGCTTTATTTAACTCATCTAGCATCCCAAATACTTTCTGTCCTTCTTTACCGTTAAATACAGCTTTCTTTGCAGCATCTTTACGACCATTTTCATTATCTACATATAAAGCGCCTTGTGTCGCTAACAATTCTTCAAAGAACCAACCATAATTCAGCATTGAAAATCCATATTGTTTTACATTTCCGCCTTCTTTAATCGTTAACTTTTTCGCTGCTTCTTGCAATTCCGCATATGTTTTTGGAGCTTTCTCTGGATCTAAGCCCGCCTTTGCGAAAGCATCTTTATTATAAATTAATACTGGTGTAGATGAATTAAATGGCATAGAATACATTTTTCCATCAACTGAATAATAATTTGTAATTGCTTTTTCCAGCTTTGAAGTATCGTACTTATCTTTTTTTATCCAACTATCAATTGGCGTAATCTTTTTACTATCAATCATATATTTTGTTGTAATTTCACTCGACTGAACAAGAGCTGGCGCTTCTTTCGTAGCAGACATCGTTCTAAATTTCGTTAAAGACTCTTCATATGTCCCTTGGAACTCTGGCTTTATCTCGTATTTATTTTGTGACTTATTATAGTCCGCAACAAGTCCCTCTAATACCCCTTGTGTTTTTCCACCCATCGCGTGCCAAAAACGAATTACCGTTTTATCACCATTCTTTTCAACTGGCGCTACTTTTGCCTGTGCTTCAGGTTTCTCCTCCGTTTTACTAGTTGAACAAGCGGCACTAGATAATGCCATTGTTGCTGCCATTAATAGAGCAGCACCTTTTTTAACTAAATTCATTTTACATTCACCTTCTTTTCGTTATTTAATTGCACCTTTTGTTAACCCTTGTTGTAATTGCTTTTGCCCTACAAATAGTAAAATTAATGTTGGAATTACAATAACCGTAACACCTGCCATTACGCTTCCCCAATCAGTTGCAACTTCTTGAGACTGAAGCTGCTTCACACCAATTTGGACTGTTCTTACCTTTTCATCAGTGGTCACTAAAAGTGGCCATAAGTACATATTCCATGTTGTTAAAAAACTATATACGCCAAGCGTAATAAAACTCGTTTTACAATACGGAATTACAACGCTGAACAAAAATCTTACATTTCCAATCCCTTCAATAAAAGCAGCTTCTTTCAGTTCATTCGGAAGTGTCATAAAATGTTGGCGTAACAAGAAAATACCGAAAGCTGTTGCAAAAAACGGCACTGTCATCCCAGCGAAACTATTGATCCAGCCAAAGTTTTGAATCGTTAAAAAGTTAGGTACCATCGTCGCTTCCCACGGAATAAGCATCGTTGAAATAAACAGGAAAAAAATAAGATTTCTTCCCTTAAACTGAAGAAAGACGAAAGCATACGCCGCTAAGCTTGACACGATAAGTTGTCCAATCATAACAACTGTCGATACAACTAAGCTGTTATATAAATATGTAAAAAGTGGTACTTTCTGAAAAATATTAATGAAATTATCAAAAGTAAATTGAGTTGGAAATATCCTTCTCATTTGAATATCGTCTGGTGTCATAAAGCTTATTAAAAACGCATACAGCACAGGAAAAAATACCATTACTGCACTAATTATGAGCAGCATGTATAGCAGGAAATTTTGTTTCCACTGTTTAACGATCATTTATAATGCACCTTTCTCTCAGCAAACTTAAATTGAAGTAATGTAGCAATGAAAATGAAAACAAATAGTACCATCGCTTGTGCACTTGCTGTCCCAAATTGATGATTCACAAATGCCTCTTTATAAATCGAATATACAATTAAATTTGTTGCATCATTCGGTCCACCGTGCGTTAAAATATCAATCTGTCCAAAGCTTTGGAACGCACTAATTAACGTTACTGTCACGATAAAGAATAAAGTTGGTGATAACATCGGTAATGTAACACGACGAAGCTTATATAAATAGCTAGCACCATCTATAGATGCACTCTCATATAAAGACGTATCAATGTTTTGTAAACCACCTAATATAACTAAAAATGCAAATCCTGTATTCACCCAAACCGTTGTAACTGATACAGAGAATAGTGCCCAGTCCGGACTCGTTAACCATGCAATTGCAGGAAGATTCATAGAAGCTAATATATTATTGAATAACCCGACACTTGGATGAAATAAAAATAACCAAATCACTGCACTAGCAGCTACTGATATTCCCATTGTGGAAGAAAATAACACACGGAATACCCCAATACCTCTTACTTTTCCATTTGCAATCAATGCAAGAAATAAAGCGAGTATAATACTCGTAGGCACTGTATATACAACAAATAATAAAGTTGACTTTATGCTTTTGTAGAAAGCAGGATCAGAAAATAAGTATTGATAATTTTCTAAGCCAACGAAAAGATTAGCTTCTCCGTGTATATCTGTTAAATAAAAGCTATAGTAAATCGTCCTAAATAATGGATAAAAAAGAAAAATCGAGAACAATAAAATAGATGGCGCTAAAAATAATAATCCTATTCTTAAATCTTTCGTTCTACTCCATAAATTCTTCTTTTTTGCCACCTTTGCTTGGGCTGGTAACTTGCCTACTTCAATCATTATTTCGCCACCACTTTCAACTCTTCTTCAGCTACCACTTTTAATCGTTCATTCGTATTTTGATGAAAGAAGCATAACTTATCTTGTGAGAATAATAATTTTACTTTGTCACCTTTGTTCAGGATTAGCTGTCCAATGACTTTTGCACTCCAAGTTGTTCCATTTATTGCGAAGTTTAATATAGATTCGTTGCCTAATACTTCTACAGATTGCAATGTAACTTCTTGTCCTTCCTCAGACAGGGCAATATGCTCAGGACGCATGCCTATGCGAATTATTCCTTCTGGTAATTGCTTTAACTGTCCAATAGATAACGGAATTTGCAATTGCCCTATATGTAATACACCTTTTTCTTTGTTTACTTCTCCATCATTTATATTCATCGAAGGAGACCCTATAAAACTTGCAACAAATTCATTTGCTGGTTCGTTATAGATGTCAAGCGGTGTTCCAACTTGCTGTATGCTTCCTTTATTTAAAACCATGATGCGATCTCCCATAGTCATCGCCTCTATTTGATCATGAGTAACGTAAATCATTGTAATTCCTAAACGCTGCTGAATTTCTCTAATTTCAATTCTCATTTGCGCACGTAATTTCGCGTCTAAATTCGAAAGTGGTTCATCCATTAAACAAATCGGTGCTTGGCTCACAATCGCTCTAGCAAGCGCAACACGCTGTCTTTGTCCACCTGATAATTGACCTGGTTTCATTTTCACATACTCTTTCAGCCCTACCATTTCAATAGCTTCCATTAATCTCTTTTGCCGCTCTTCTTTTTGTACTTTCCTTACCTTAAGTCCAAATAAAATATTTTCTTCTACAGATAAGTGTGGGTATAGTGCATAATTTTGAAATACCATTGATAGATTACGATCTTTCGGCTCTAAATCATTTGCAACACGTTCATTAATAATTAAATCCCCCGAAGAAATTTCTTCTAGGCCAGCGATCATTCGTAATAATGTGCTTTTCCCACATCCTGAAGGCCCAACTAAAACAAAAAACTCACCCTTTTTAATGTGAACCGATACCCCCTTAACCGCTGTCTCTTCTGCATTTTTATATACCTTTGAAACATTTTTCAATTCAATCACAAAGTTGCACTCCTTTTTTCTTCTTGTATCCATACTTCATAATGACTCGTTGAAATTGCACTTGCACCTGCACGAATAGCAATTTCCGCATCTTCTCGTGTTTGAATCAGTCCGCCTGCAATGATAGGAAATTCTATTTCCTCCGCTAACTGCTTAATAATGGAAGGCATAATACCAGGCATAATCTCTACTGCATTCGGTTTAGTCGTTTTACAATTTTCAATTGATTTTGTAAGAGATAAAGTATCGACAATAAAAATACGTTGGATCGTTTTTAATCCAATTTTATTGGCATTTCGAATTGTCGATCCTTTTGTTGAAATAATACCTTGTGCTCCGATAACGTCTTGAATATACAAAAGTGCTTCCTCTGTATTCGTATTTAAACCTTGTATAAAATCACAATGAAGAAAGACATCATGTCCATGTTTCTGTAATTCATATACACGCTCTGGTAACTCCAGCATTGAACCCGTCATAAGAAAAACTGTTTTCGGTAATTTTTTGTATGTGTTGTATCCTTTCCAATCCTTTATCATCGCAATATAAGGTTCTTTAAACATTCATTCCACCTAGCTTTTCTGTTTTTATCCAAACTAAAAACACCTACTTACATAGAACACCTTTCTCCTTATTTGAACTCTAGGGAATAGAGCACACCTAAGAAAGTGGCACGTTATATGTAAGCGGGTGTTCTCAAATGTTCTCTACCCTAGTTATTTTGTTACCTTTACTATAGTATGCATTTATTAAGTCAGTTTTGATAGATTGTTAATTAGCTGTTAATCGAATGTTAATATTCACCATATTTTCTTAACATTAATCTAGATATACGAATAACCCCCAACAGCAAACAACTATCTTTAAAATTTAAGTAATATGCAAATTCATTCCATAGTTAATCAATTTTAGTTTTCTCGCAACTTCTTGTGAGGCATAATTATCCCAAGAAGTACTATAAAGTGAAATGCGGTTTTCTTCTTGTATTGATATCGCCCAGGCTGTAACAACATCAGTACCATACCCATTCCCTTGAAACTCCGCTAAAGTTTCCACACTCGCCTCAGCAGCTACAGGTGTACTCCTAGCACTGCAACATATAGAAACTACCTTTTCATTTTTTACAATTGCAAAGTAAGGTTGCCTCCACTCCATCTGTTCTATTAGATTAGGAAAATTTTCTCGCAAAAGCTCTTTATTCTTCTCTGTTATCTGTATTGTTCTAGTTGGCTTATGTAAATTATTAGAGAACATGAAAGCAGGGCCCATCCAAATATTTTTTACTGTTCTTTCTTCATTTAATACATGGATAATCTTTGCTATCTCTATATGATTTGAAGGTTCTCGAATTAATTTCTCAATCTTACCTACCGTTTCATCATCCAGATCACAATGATATCTCGTTATACTCCCTTCACGAGTTCTGCCAAGAAAACAGCGTGGTGCTTTCGGATTTCCTTGTTCATTTACATATTTCATTTTTCCTACTTAATTATGAACAAATAAAACCTCTACCTGAATTGCTAGTAAATCAAGTTCTGAGAGCCTCATTTATATTCTCCTTAGTTACTCCATATACCATTCATAATCTATTTTTCATGTCCAAAACAAAAATCCCATTTACATACACATTACTGAATCCATCATACTCAATGACTTCTTCATTCTGTCTATCTAAATGGGATTATTTCATACTTGTTATTCTACCGGTTGCGGTTGTGGCTGTACTACTTCATTCGCTCCAGCTACCCTCAACATATTTGCAATATCTTTAAAACCTCTTTTTTCAGCATATTGCAGTGGCGTAATATTTTCCTTATTGGCCATATTTACATCTGCCCCGTGGTCAATAAGCATTTGAATTACTTTCTTATGATTTTCACTACCATTTCCTAATACAATTGCTTCTACTAAAGCTGTTCCACCACGAGCATTTTTATAATTGACATCAATATCTGTATGCTCTAACAATTCTTTTACGACCTCTACATGGCCACGCTCAGATGCAGAAATAAGTGCTGTTCCACCTGACTTAGTCGTTTCTTTCGTATTAACTCCTGCATTAATTAATACTTTTACAATATCCGTATAGCCTTCTCTACTCGCATAAAGAAGTGGATTACTTTGTTTCTCATCTTTAATTTCAATATTAGCACCTGCACCAATTAATGCTTTCACTGTCTCTACATGATTTTGGTACGTTGCTGCAAGGACAGGTGTTTCTCCGTTGTCACCTTCTACATTTATATTCGCTCCATCTTGGATCAACTTCATAGCTGTTTCTGTATCTCCAAGAGTGGCAGAAAGTAGCAACTGTTTGTCCATTAAATTTATACTTTTTTCTTCTTTAGATTCTTCCTGTTCTTTATGCTTCTCTTTTTTCTTTTCATTTTTCACATGAACCGGTTTCGATTCTGGCTCTTCTTGCTTATCGCAAGCTACTACCGTCATTAAAAGTCCTAATAACATACATAATAAAATTTTTTGTTTTCTCACAACTACAGCTCCTATGAAAGATAATGTTTTCTTAACCATTCCTCCATCACATACAATAACTCTTCTTGAGTACATTTATCCATAAGCCCTTTATATTCCTTCTTTAATCGGATTATCTTAAACTTATACTATGTTTCTCAACCTATTGGCATGATACGCCTGCTGGCCTCATCATTAACATTATGAAGCAATTAGTTTAGCACGATTTTACCGCATTTGTATACATTTCTAAAAAGTACATAGATGATTGCTTTAGGTCACTACATTCCATTGTAACCGTTCTTCTAAAAATTTTACACCTTTTCTATATTTGCACCTGAATAATACTAGAAAAAGACAACTATGCAGTTGTCTTTTTCTAGTATTAATGATGCCCACCGTGATTTCCCTTTTTCGTGTTCCCCATCATTTCTTTATTCATTTCCCATTTATGCTCTGCTAGCTCTTTATACGAGAGAACTTTCCCCTTATAGTTAGATACAAAGCTCTCTGCATCTTTTTTGTTTTTAAATGAAATGACATTATAAGCCATTGGTGTTGTAATTGTTTTATCATATACATAAGTAGCGTCTTCTAACGAAACCCAATCTTTCGAATCATAATCTCGAACAAATTTTTCTTTCGTCTTTTCACCTGGATTAATCTCCATCCATTTATACATACAACCGATATCATCAAACTTTAATGCTTTTCCATTTTCTAAAATGATTTCTGTTGCAAATTGATTATCCATTACCCCAATTTGGCAAATATCACACTTATCATGCTTCTCATCAATTGCCACAGCCTCCGCTTGTTTCTTACCACATCCTACAATTGTAAACACAAAGAATAAGCATATAGCAAGCATCACATACTTTGTTCTCATTGTATTTCCTCCCTAACCGTATCTTCTACAAGGAGCATATCAAAAACTTGTGTGCGATTTGTGAAAAAATGATGTGTCTTTTGTAATATATGGAACAAAAAAGATGTGTAGTCCTCTCTACACACCTCTCATCATTCACAACCTGTAATTACTAAATCATCTTCTATTTTAATTAATAATGTATCTGTATGAATTTGCTGCCCAACAACTACATTTACTAATCTTATATTTCCACTGATGCCGACTGCAACCTTTTCAAGTTCACCGTTATTTTTTCGGATCATCATTAATTTTTCCCACTCATATACGTAAGAAGATTCATTAACAAAAATCTCTTCTACTTTTCCTTCATAAGAACTACAAATCTCTTCCATTCTTGTTTTCATATAAAATCTACTCCCTATTTCACACTTCAATATTGTCATCTTATTCTACCATTCTTATGGAGAGCAGCTTACTTTTTAAAAATTCAAATTAACTCCCGTGAACAAAATGACCAAAATAAAAATTATGCTTCTAATGATGTTATTTTTCAAATTATTTACCATTCAGATAGATGCTTTTATGATAAACAAAAAACCTTTTTCTGAATTTTTATTTTATTTTGAAAGCGCAATCATTTTTGAGGGGGAGATTACATGTTAGCACTACTTGGATTTGCAATGGTATTTGTCTTTATGTTTTTAATTATGACAAAACGTATGTCAGCACTAGTAGCATTAATATTAATTCCAATTACGTTCGCATTAATTGGAGGCTTTTATGCAAACATGGGACCTATGATGTTAGAGGGCATTCAAAAACTAGCACCTACTGGTATTATGCTTATGTTTGCTATTTTATATTTTGGAATTATGATTGATAGCGGTTTATTTGATCCTGTCATTAGTAGGATTTTGAAATTTGTAAAAGGAGATCCTTTAAAAATTGTTGTTGGTACAGCGATTCTTACAATTATCGTTTCATTAGATGGGGATGGAACGACAACGTATATGATTACTGTTTCCGCAATGTACCCACTATATAAACGCCTTGGAATGAATCCACTTATATTAGCTGGGGTTGTTATGTTAGGTGCAGGCGTGACAAATCTTACACCGTGGGGTGGACCGACAGCTCGTGTTATGAGTGCACTTGGACTAGACGCATCAGAGCTCTTTACACCACTTATACCAGGAATGATTGCTGGTGCACTTTGGGTAGTTTTCGTTGCTTACTATCTTGGAAAAAAAGAAAGAAAACGTTTAGGAATTATGGATATACAATATTTAAAACAAATGCAAACAACAGATGAGCAAGCTGCAACAGTAGAAGCTGCTGTTCATAAGCGCCCTAAACTTCTATGGATTAACTTTTTATTAACTGCTACCTTACTTGTCTGTCTTATACTAGAAGTTATGCCATTACCTGTTTTATTTACAATCGCTTTCGCTATTGCTGTTATGATTAACTATCCGAACTTAGAGCAACAGAAAGAGCGTATTGCTTCTCACGCAGGAAACGTATTAGCAGTTGTTTCTCTCGTATTTGCCGCTGGGATTTTCACCGGGATTTTATCAGGAACAAAAATGGTAGATGCAATGGCTAAAAGTGTAGTAACTCTTATACCAGACGCTCTTGGACCACAACTACCAATTATTACAGCCCTTCTTAGCATGCCATTCACATTTTTCATGTCCAATGATGCATTTTATTTCGGTGTACTACCTATTTTAACGAAAGCTGCTGCTACTTATGGAATTAGTGCGGCTGAAATGGGACGTGCTTCCTTACTCGGGCAACCTGTTCACTTATTAAGTCCTCTTGTCGCATCCACTTATTTATTAGTCGGCATGGCCAAAGTTGATTTTGGTGAACATCAACGCTTCACTTTATTGTGGGCAGTTGGAACGACAATGGTAATGTTGATTACTGGAATTTTAATTGGGGTTATTCCAATATAAAATAAAAAAACAGTAGCGGACATATATCCTCTACTGTTTTTTATTATGAAGGAATAAGAAAATATCTTCTTTCTGGTCTCCCAACACTCCCATATATAAGCTCCGCATGAACTTTCTTTCCTGATATTAAATATTCTAAATAACGCCTCGCTGTCGATCTGCTTACTCCGACCATTGAGCTTAGCACTTCCGCAGTAATACCTTCTTCATTCACTGTTAACATATGCTTTTTTATTTTTGCTAAAGTTAAGGGGTCTATACCTTTCGGGGCATATTCTATTTCATTTCCCTTTACGCCTCTTTGAGACCATAAATGTTCTATTTGTTCGATAGATAATTGGTTATTTTTCTTTAACTGCACAAGCTTTTTTTGGTAATTTTCCAAACTTGTTTTAAATCGATCAAACATAAGTGGCTTTACGATATAATCTGTTACTCCACCTCGCAGGGCGTGCCTCACTACATCTGTTTCCGATGCAGCTGTAATCATAATAATATCTGTATCATGTAAATTATGTCTAATATATGTGACAAGTTCCGTTCCTTGCATATCAGGTAAGTACACGTCTAATAAAACGAGCTGTGGTTTCACAAGATCTAGCCATTCTTTCGCTTGTTCCCCAGTCGTCGCTGTTCCAATTACTTTAAATCCCTCAATCTTTTCAGTAAAACGACGATGAATGTCTGCAATTCGAATATCATCTTCTACAATCAATACTTCAATCTCCTCACCCATTACAATTCGCCTCTCTCTTTTGGTAATGCAATAATAAACAATGCACCACCTAAATCCCCTTTTTCGATTGCGATACTTCCATTTAAATCTTCTACTAACTCTTTCACCTTTGCTAATCCATATCCTCGCTTCTCGCCTTCTTTCGTCGAGAAGCCTTTATAGAATATGCTAGCAATGACCTCATCATGAATCCCTTGTCCTGAGTCTTCCACTTCAATGACTATTTCTTCTCCGATATCAGTTACAAACATTCTTACTTTCTTATCATGTTCTTCATTTCTTTCAATCGCTTCAAATGCATTCGTAATTAAATTTCCTAAAATAGAAACGACATAATTACTCTCAATATGCGGGCTTAATTTGTCTAAGCTACTCTCTCTATCTAGCATAAACTCAATCTTCAACTCTCTTGCTCTATTATAGAATCCAATTAAAATCCCTCCTAACCATGGATTTTGAATTCGTTTCATAATAAATTGAACAAAATCTTGATATACCGCTGTTTCCTTATGAATAAGCTCCAAAGCATCTTCATATAATTCTAGCTGGATAAGACCTGAAAGCGTATACAACAAATTGTTATATTCATGCGTTTGCGCTCGTAATGCCTCTGTATATTGCTTCGTCTGAGATAATTCTGCTGTTAACTGATCCATTTCAGATTTCAAACGTAAGCTCGATACAACGCCAGTTACTTTATTCTTTACTTTAATGGGTAGACGGTTCGCAATAACAGCCTGCCCTTTTATATTTAATTGGCGGTCAAACTGTTCTTCACCAGTTTGAAGTACATCTAATATCGTTGAATTAGGAATTATATCTAAAATAAATTCTCCAATAATATTTCGTTGTTCATCTAGCGAAAGAATATCATAGGCTGCTTGATTAACTAAACTAATTATGCCATGTTGATCAATGACAATAATCCCCTCACGTACAGATTGAATCACTGTACTATGCTCTTCATATAAAGATGAAATTTCTTCTGGCTCCATCCCAAACATCATTCTTTTTATACTGCCAGCTAAATATATAGAGCCTATTACTCCAATTAATAGACCTATTATTGTAATCCAAAACACACGCTTTCCATACACTTCTACCGCTCCATGAATATCATCCATTGAAAATCCAACAGATACCACACCAATGATTTCATTTTCCTGATTATGGATTGGAACTTTTCCGCGTAATGAAGGGCCTAATGATCCAGTTGCTTTCGAAACGTAAGATTTCCCTTCTAATAAAACTCCTTTGTTATCTCCGCCAACCATTGCTTCTCCTATTTTATCTTTCCTAGGATGTGCATAACGAATCCCTTCTTTATTTCCAACTACAATAAAATCAGCATCTGTATCAATTCGAATTTTTTCCGCAATCGGTTGAATAATAGAAGCTGGATTTTCTGTTTGAAAAGCTTCCTTGATTTCTGGTATAGCAGCAACTGTTTTCGCAACATGCAAAGCTCTTTTGCCAATTTGCTCTTCTACCGTTTCAGATAATATGTAATAAAATAAATAACTCGTTAGCATAAGTACAACAAGAATAAGTGTACTAATAGTTAATGTGATTCTCGGTTGGAGTTTTAATTTTTTAAATTTCAAAACCATTCCCCTAACATGATTAAAGATAGAATTTAAAGAATATACAGTCTCTTTAATTATACTTAATCATAACACGGTTACTCTATATTTCTTTCTTTTTCTCTTCATAAAAAAGAAACGAAGTAAAATTATTACCTCGTTTCTTAACAATCATTATTACACTTTAAACTTACCAATCATCTCCTGTAATTCTTCTGCCATTTGTGATAAATGAACTGCTGCTGCATTGATTTCATCTACTGAAGCTAATTGTTCTTCTGAAGAACCAGCAATATTTTGAACGCTTGCTGCATTTTCTTCAATCGTAGCTGCAATTTCATTAATTGATGCACTAACTTGTTTTGCATCTACTGTCATTTGCTTCGCTACTTCTACCATGTTATCAATTTGTACAACTGTATCATCCGTAGATTTCAGTATTTCAGCAAAGCTTTGCTTCGTTTCATTTGCAACTACAAGCCCTGATTGTACTTCTGTCCCAACTAGCTTCATAGAACTTACCGTTTCCTTGATATCAAATTGGATTTCTTTCACTAGTTTTCCAATTTCCGTAGAAGACTGTCCTGATTGCTCAGCTAATTTTCGTACTTCATCTGCTACAATTGCAAATCCTCTTCCTTGCTCTCCAGCTCTTGCAGCCTCAATTGCCGCATTTAACGCTAATAAATTGGTCTGCTCTGCAATATGTTGAATCACCTCAAGAATTGCTCCAATTTGTTTTGATTTATCATCTAACAAAACAATAACTTTGTCTGATTGTGAAACAGACTCATGGATTAATTGCATTTGATTCACAGTTTGTTCAACTAACTTCCCACCATCTTCAGCCTTTTTCTTCGTATACATCGATGCTGTGGATACTAATGAAGAACTGTCTGCAACACGCTGAATTCCTTCTGTAACTTCTTCCAATAAAGTTGCGCCTTCTTCAACTTCTTTCGTTTGTATTTCAGCCCCGCTCGACACTTGCTCTATTGCTTGTGTAATTTGTTCCGTCGCTTCACTTGTCTGCTTCATACTAGCTGTTAATTCTTCTGAAGATGCCGCCACGTGACTTGCTGAAGTATTTATATTAGAAATGACATGATGTAATGATGCCGCCATCTCATTAAAACTTTCTCCTAGCTGTCCAATTTCATCTTTAGAATGAACTGTAATTGTTTCTGTTAAATCGCCTTCACTAATCTTTTTCGATGATATGACAAGTTGTTTTAACGGACTAATAATAGAAGCAATTATGAAGTAAATTAAAATCCCACCAATTATTAATGAAATACCAATAACAGTTAGCGTTTTATAGAAAATAGGATTAGCTGCTTCAATAATTTCTTTTGAAGGCATAATTCCTGCTATTTTCCATCCCGTCTGCTTATTTGTTATAAAGGTAATATTGCGATCATCACCATCGAGTTTGAATTTAAATTCACCTGTTTCCTGTTTGTACAATTCCTTCTCAAGTTTTTCTTCTATTTTGTCACCTGGTTTCATCGTCGGATGTGCTATTACATGTTTAGATTGGTCGAAGATTGCTACATATCCTTTTTTGCCGATATTGACCATTTTTGAAGTATTTACAATATCATTAATAATTAAATCAATACCGAGAACACCGCTCTTATCCTCATTTTGTTTTGCTATTGTAATAACAATATTCCCTGTTGTACTTGACTTATATGGGGCTGTGATAACCACTTCTCCGCTTTTTTTCGCTGCTTCTTTATACCAATCTCTTTCGGTAGGATTATACCCATCTGGCATTTGAATAGACGGTGATTGAATAAATTGTCCCGTACTAGACCCCGTATAAATTGCTTCTATTTCTGGATGTAACTTATTATATTCTTCTAATTTATTTTGCACATTTTGAAGCTGATCAGTTCCGTAACTTACTCCATTAAATAACTTTGTAAAATATACTGCGTCTACCTTTTTACTGTCTATCTCTTTGTTAATAACATTATTTAAAACCTTTACGTTATCTTCCGCTGATTGTAAAATTGTTTCATTAAAATTTGTCTTTGCTTGCTGATAAGACGTCCAACCAATTACAATACTTGGAAGAATTAAAACAATAACAAATGACACAAGTAACTTTGCTTTTAAACTACTTCTTCTTAATTTCCCTTGAAACATATCTCTACCCCTCCATACCGTTTTAAATGTAATTGTTTTACATTTAATTTCTTTATATAAATTATACGATTAAAACGTATCAACTCTTTATCTCTTTTTCTATTAAAGAATTAATACATACCTTTTTCATTCTATATAAATTAAATAATTAAAACAATATATTAAAATGTAAATTATTCGAACAATTCACAGAAGAACCTCTAGTATCTCACTTACTAGAGGTTCCACCCACTATACTATTCTTTATCTTTTTCTACTTCTTTTTTCTCATCTTCTACTACTGATACAACCGGTTTATCGTTTGATAATTGTTGTACTGCTCCTTTTCCAGCAAATCCTTCTAATAACTCTTTTAAATCAATGCCAGAAGAAGCTTTTAATGTTTCTTGCATCGTTGCCATTAAATCAGTCGCATAACCTGCAACTTTTCCGGCGCCGCTATTTTTACCACCGCCGCCTGTATCGACAACTGTAATTTTATCAATGTTACTAAGTGGGCTTGCAACTTCCTTCGCATAACTTGGAAGCATTTTAAGTACCATATCCATAATTGCCGCTTGGCCATATAACTCAAATGCCTCTGCAATTTTTTGTTTCGCTTCTGCTTCTGCTAAACCTTTTAACCTAATAACATCGGCTTCCGCCGTACCTTGTGCTTTTTGTACTTCCGCTTTCGCTTGACCTTGCGCTTTTTCGATTTCCGCCTTCGCTAAACCTTCCACACGTACTTCTTCCGCACGTGCTCTCGCTTCAGCTTCAATCTTATATTGATCCGCATCTGCCTTTTTCATTTGTTTTACTTTTTCTGCTTCCGCTGATTGCTCAACAGCATAGCGATCTGCATCTGCTTTTTTCTTTACTTCTGCATCGTATTGCTTTTCACGACGCGCAATCTCTTTTTCTTCTAATTCAATTTGTTTCTCACGCTCAATGATTTTAACGCGCATTTGCTCTTCTGTAACACCTTGTTGCGCTTTCGCTTGTTGTAATTCGTAAGAAAGATCCGCATCTGCACGAGCTTGTTCTTGCTCTCTCTTATAAGATTGTACTTTTAATTCTTTATGTTTTTCAGCTTCAGCGATTTGGGCATCACGTTGGTATTCAGCTTCTTTCGCTTCTTTCTCAGCACGAGCTTTTTCAATACGAGCTTCCTTTTCACGCTCTGCATTTGCAATTGTTGCATCACGCTTAACCGTCGCAATTTGTGGCTGACCAAGTGCATCTAAGTAACCGTTCTTATCCATGATTTCTTTAATTGTAAAGGAAACGATGCGAAGACCCATTTTCTTTAAATCTGTAGAAGCTACTTCATGCACTTTTTGAGCAAATTGCTCTCTATTACTATACGCATCTTCTACTGTCATAGAAGATAAAATCGCACGTAAATGACCTTCTAAAACTTCTTTCGCTTCTACTTTTAACTCTTCTGTTTCTTTTCCTAAATATTGCTCAGCTGCTGTCGATACTTCTTCAATTGTAGAACCTACTTTAATAATAGAAACACCATTTACTGTAACTGGAACACCTTGCTTCGTATACGTATCGCGTGTGCCCACTTCTAACTTGTAGTTTAGTAAGCTTAAAGGTTCTGCTCTTTGCATGATTGGCACTACGAATGTACCGCCACCGCGAATAATCTTAATCTTCTTTCCATCATCAGTGGTCACTACATTTTTCCCACCACCAAGCCAGTTCCCTGTAACAATTAACGCTTCATCTGGTCCAACTGTTCGATACTTCGTAATGAATACTAAAATGAGTAGAATTAAAATTGCGAGTAAAACTCCACCAATAATTAATGGAATCGTCATGTGAATTCCCCCTTATAATTTTGGTTTTTTTAAAGAATAAGCGATGTTTTGTACAAGCAAAACACCATCTTGGACTCCCTCAATAATAACTTCAGTTCCTTGTGAAATATCTTTTTTCCCAATTGTTTTAGCTGGAATTGCATTACTTCCAAATTGAGAGGATATTAATACTTCACCAAATCCTTCTGTAGGAATTGTCGTAATGACTTCTCCCTTGCAACCAATGAATTCATCCATACGTTGCACAGTATTTTGTTCTGCTTCTGCAATCGGTTTTAAAATTAATATTTTCATTATGAATACACCAATAAAGGATATAGCAAATGCAGCCACGAAAATAAGAATACTATTAAAGGAAAATAAATATTCTCCTATATAACTAAGTCCACATAACATAGCGAAAAAACTAAGTAATAAAGTAACAACGGATACAGATCCGCCTCCAAAACTAAATATGGATTCAAATATATCCCCAAAAAAGATATAAATCACAGTGAGTATAGTAGCAATAATAAATCCGTATAAATAAATTGTCTCAAGTGGATAACCAAACAAAACCATTTCTTATCCCCCTCTCTTAAACAATCCCTTTTTTGTTATGTGTATGCCCCACCTCTTTCAAAGATTATTGTTCTTAATTTTCAGTTATTTAAATTTTAAAGAAAAGCCTGTAAGACAGGCCCCCTAAAAAAGAACAGGAGAAGCCTATTGTGACAGGCTCCTCCTAGTAAATAACCGATATATTATATATCTATATAATATACTATTTTCCACAAAAAGTAAAGTTAAACATACATTGGAAAAGCACTTATTTTACTGATAATTTGTAAGTTCCATCGCCATTATCATATTTATATACATACAAGTAATATTCACCTGGTTTTGCATTAAAGTTTGCCTCTATATGATTGCCATTTGCTTGACCGTAAGCAGCATAATTTTGCATATCTGATTCATGGTGAAGTACCCATGTCATCCCGATTCCATACTCATTTAAAACGGAAATATCGATATCTTTCGCTGATGCTACATTAAATGTATAAACATCAGTGTGATCCCCGCCGATAAGGCTACCTTTTATCGTAGTGTTTAGTCCAATACGATTTGCTTCCTCCGGGCGATTATTTGGTTCTGATTCTGTTAAACTTCCATCTTTAACCGTAACCGTTGTTTCGCTTTTGCTCTCTTTCCCTTTATCATCTTTTACTATTAACGCTACTTTATATGAACCTTCTCTTTCATATACATGTACTGGATTTACTTCTGTACTTGTTCTTCCATCTCCAAAATCCCATAAATATGAAACGATTTTTCCATCTTCATCTTTTGAGCCGTCACTTTTAAATTGAATACCTTCTTTTACAAGTCCATTATAAGGGCCATTTATATTAACCGTTGGAGCTTTATTTTCTCCGTCATCTTTTGCGATACCGTGGAAGACTACATCATATTCAAATTCATTTGAGCTATTTACACGATAATTGACGAAATATGCTGTAACAGTTTTGTAGCCACTCCATTCTTTTTGCGCAAGTTGTTCCAAAACTTCATTTACTTTCTTACTCATTGCGTTCCAATCTTCTGACTCACCTTTTGTTACACTACCTGTATACGTACCTTCTAATGTAAATGTATTAAAGAATTGGGAGCTATGTTTTGTCATTTTTGCATCTTTCATCGGCAACGTTTCAGTCATTTCTTTCTCTACTGCTGTTAATGATTTTGGGGCATGTTCAGCTAAATAATCATCCGCTACTGCCGGTACATTATATTTATCTTGATTATCGATTAGCTGCTGCATATACTCTTGATACTCTTTATTTAACTTAGGATCTTTACTTAGATTTTCACGATATGCATCATAATTTTTCACGTCATTCGCACGAATCAAATCTTGAATTTTATCAAATGTTTCAAACTGATGCGTATATAAGTAAGACTGCAATGCGAACGAGTAATTATAGAAATCCCAAGAACCGTATTTAGCAAATAATGTACGCTCTGCTGTATAACGACTTGCAGGATCAGATGATAATCCACTAATGATGCTCTTTCTCGGTACTACATTATTTGTTCGAGTAGACCCTGCGAAAAACTCTGCATTTCCTTCTTGGAACCAAGTTAACCTTTCATTTTGATACATATCTCCTCTTCCGAATAAACCTGGCACTTCATATCTCCCTTGAAGATAATGGGTAAACTCATGGCGGAATAATTCTTCTAAACTATAAATACTTTGTTCTGGCGTGCGTTCATATGTAAAGAATGTTCCTGTTTCTTCAATATAAATTCCACCGTTGTTCGTTTCATATCCATACAGTTGTCTATTTAATTGGTACTCTTCTGGACTGTTATAAATTACGATCGTTAATATATCATCTGCATTGCCCGGCTCTAACGCTTTATCATTCCCAATTACACGATGATACTGCGCTTTTACTTCCTTTGCAGCCCAGTATAGTCTCTTAATTTTTTCTTCCGATACTTTATCTCCTGTTTTAAATACGATAGATCCATCATCAAATGTATACGTTTTTGGTAAGTACTGCTCTTTTCCTTCTTTACGTATTTTCTCTAAATCTACTGTATTCCCGCTATAATCTTTTCCGTTATAATTTGTTGTAATTTGTTCTACTGCGACAAAATACGGCTCACTTAAACGTGGATACATATGCATTGCCTGTGTCACAACTTCTAATCCTTTATTTGGATTGCTATGAAACTTCCCTAAACGACTAGCAAAGTAAATTCCATTATTAACGAGCCACTTATTTTCTGGTGTTACTTCATTTAGAAGAGCAATACGATTTATTTCATTAATAAACCCATCTACTTTTCCATACCACATCGTTTCATTCGCTTCTTTACGAGCCTCAATTAAGTAAGACTGTATATCATAGTCAATCCCTTGCATAATATCGTATATTGCTTGTCCCTTCATTCGATCATTTACATACGTATTAAAATTATCATTGTATTGCTTTAAAATATTCGATGCGTATTGAACTGTTTCAACATCACTTGACGCATTACTAATTAATTTACCGTATGCAGATACGACTGTATCTTGTTCAGCTGTACCAAGCTTAAAGTTTGGATTTTTTGCGATTGCTTTTAAAGCAGGTAAACATTTGTCCTGAAAGCTTCTTTCATTTAATTCACTTAATTCGTTATTATAAAATGCCAGATAAAAAGCTGAACGTAACACTTCCGTAAATGTTTGAATTCCTTTTGAATCATCTCTCGTAAACGTACTACCTCGATGAGCTAATTCATCTATAATGACTTGCATTTTCCCCTTATCTTTATAAAAAGCTTTTGCATCTTCATTAAACTGGAATAAATCTGTAATTTGGTGCCACTTAATACAGCCTAACGTTTCAACTAATTCTTGATCATTCATTTTGTTTAAATCAGCCATTGAATAACTTTCCTTAACTTGCTTTACTGCCGCTTTGTTCGGAATAGATGCTGGTCGCTGTGAAAAGTCTCCTACTTTTAAACGTTCTTGAAACGATAATGTTTCCTCCGCTTTAGAAACGTGCCCAATCTCATCTACTGGTTTTTCAATTCCAACTGGTTTCGTTTTCAACACGTTATACGGTACTTTTTCTTCTGCTGATGCAGGAGCTTGAAGCGCCCCTAATGATAGAGCCATTGTACTAATGCTAAGCATAACTTTATTAATCTTTGATTTCTTGTTCATATCCTTGCCCCCTATTTTAATATTCCATCCAAGAATTTAACATAAAATCTAGATACAACAATATAAAATGCAATATTTCATATTATTTCTTCTTACATTTTGTACATATCGTGAACAATCTCCCCACTATCTAGCCGCCAATAGTTATGAATCTTTAGCGATTAAACAGTCCTTTTACACACGTTAAAAATCGAATTTTTTGACAATTAACCCTTTAATTGTTATGATTAATATAATTGTTAACTTTATTAAACAAGGGTGGGATTCTATGATAAAAAAAGAGAACAGTGTATTTTATATCTCCATCTTGCTAACAACATTATTCATCATATGGGGAATTACCCCGGCAAGTTGGATACAAGGCTATGATTTACAAAGCGTTACATCTTCCTTAAATTCATTTATCCTCAATAAATTTGGATGGTTTTACTCTCTACTTATGACCGCAATGATTATTTTAGCCGCTTATTTAGCATTTTCTAAGTACGGTTCTATTCGTCTTGGTAAAGATGGAGAAAAACCAAAGTATAGTTATCCATCTTGGCTATCCATGTTATTTGGGGCAGGAATGGGAATTGGACTCCTCTTTTATGGAATCGCTGAACCGATTTCACACTTTACAGATCCACTAACAGGAAAAGCAGGTACAGAGGAAAGCGCCAAGCTCGCTATGCAATATTCATTTTTCCACTGGGGTCTCTTTCCATGGTCACTATACGCAATGGTTGCTTTAACAATTGCATATTTCACATTCCGCAAACAAAAAGGTAGCACAATTGGGGCTACAGTTACTCCATTATTTAATCGATCGAAAAATTCTCCTATCGGAAAAACAGTCGATATTTTAGCTGTTTTAGCCACAGTATTCGGTATTGTACCATCTGTTGGGATTGGTGCTCAACAAATCGCCGGAGGATTAAGCTATTTATTCCCTTCTATTCATAACACTTTATTTACACAGCTCATACTTATCGCCATCTTCGCTGTTTTATATTTAACAAGTGCACAAACTGGCTTAGATCGTGGGATTAAATATTTGAGTAACTTAAATTTCTCTCTTGCAGGTATTTTACTCATTTCCTTTTTACTTTTAGGACCAACTGTATTTATTATGAAATATTTCACATCTACACTCGGTTCTTATATTGGAGCTTTACCTAGTATGGGATTAAATTTAGGAGCATTTAATGAAAAATCTTCTTCTTGGATTGAAAACTGGACTATTTTCTATTGGGGATGGTGGATCTCTTGGTCTCCATTCGTCGGTACATTCATCGCCCGTATTTCTAAAGGACGCACAATAAAAGAATTTATTTTTGGAGTTGTATTAGTCCCAACTCTCATCTGCACATTTTGGTTTGCAGTATTTGGCGGTACCGCTATCCATATGGAAATGTTCCAATCGCTTGGTATAGCTGATGAAATCGCAAAAAATGGTACAGAGATTGGATTATTTGCTGTTATTTCACATCTACCGTTCTCTACATTTTTAACAATTATCGGGTTAATTTTAGTAGCCACATTTTTCGTTACTTCTGCTGACTCGGCAACATTTGTCGTTTCTATGCAAACGAGTAACGGAAGCTTATCACCAAAAAATAGTTTAAAACTTATATGGGGATTAACAATCGCGATCATCGCAGCTATTTTATTACAAGCTGGAGGATTAAATGCACTGCAAATTGCAGCGATCATCGCAGCACTACCATTTTCTATCGTAGTCGTCCTTATGGTTACTTCACTCTTTAAAGAGCTACGAAAAGAAGATATTAATTCGCAAACGAAAGAAGTTCCGAAAAAAATAAAAAAAGTTATGTAACAATTAGCGCCTCAAATTACTTCTAAATCTGTGATGAATGCGGAAAAAAGTAAATGAATAAAACCCATTCATATGAAATATCATTTTCATATGAATGGGTTTTTACTCTATTATATAGTGTTGTAAACATGCCTTCTCTTCAAAACCTACTTTCTTGTACAACTTCATCGCACGATCATTATTCGTATTCAAACATAGTTCTATCTCTCTCATCCCTTGGAACGAGAAAATATATTGAATTGCAGCTTGTAATAACCGCTCTCCGACACCTTTTCCATTTATCTCCTTCTAAAAAAGACATCACCATAAGCATATTTCAAAATGAAATCGCCATGATAATGTCTTCTCAAAAACTCATATAATCATCTTACGTTATAATAAGATAAAACGTTTTTTTATTTCTTAAATAATCTCTTTCTAAATACAAACATACTCATCGCTGAAAGAACTAACGCTATGCCTGAAAGTAATGTTGATGTATTCTCTTGTCCACCTGTTGCTCCTAATGATTTCTTACTTTCTTCTTGCTTATTAACAACTGGTTTATTTTCTTTCACAACTTGATTATTCACGTTTTGTTCTTGGACTACTGTGGATTGATTTACTGCGTCTTTTAAACCTTCAATTTCTTTTCCTGTTCCTTTTATCTCAGCTTTCGCCTCTTCAACTCCTGTTGTTGGCTCGTCCACTTCTTCTTTTACCTCTTCAACTTCTTTTATTGGCTCTTTTACTTCCTCTTGCTCTTCTTCAACTTCTTTTATTGACTCTTTTACTTCCTCTTGCTCTTCTTCAACTTCTTTTATCGTTTCTTTCACTTCTTCTTTTGTTTCTTCAACTTCTTTTTCCGGCTCTTTTACTTCTTCTTGCTCTTCTTCAACTTCTTTTATCGTTTCTTTCACTTCTTCTTTTGTTTCTTCAACTTCTTTTTCCGGCTCTTTTACTTCTTCTTGCTCTTCTTCAACTTCTTTTATCGTTTCTTTCACTTCTTCTTTTGTTTCTTCAACTTCTTTTTCCGGCTCTTTTACTTCTTCTTGCTCTTCTTCAACTTCTTTTATCGTTTCTTTCACTTCTTCTTTTGTTTCTTCAACTTCTTTTTCCGGCTCTTTTACTTCTTCTTTCGGTATTAATTTTTCTACTATATTCTGCATGACGATGCCACTATATAATATGCCCGTCTCATAATGATCTGCATCCAAGTCAAATTCATATATTTTTTCTCCTAGAGTACTCCAAATGATTCCCTCATCAGTAAGCATTCCACCTGCACTCTTTAACGTAATCTTTTCAATTCGTTCCCCTTCTAAATCATATACAGGTATCTTCACTTCTTTATTTATTTCTGCATCATCCAAAATGACCTTTTGCCTTCTAACATCAATTGTTCCCCACTGGCCTAATTGTATTAACGGCCTTACATCACGAATCTCATTCCCAGCTAGATTTAAGCTAAATAGGTTTAGCATGGAACCAATAACCGTTACATCTTTAATATGATTGTCTTCAAGATTTAACCACTGTAAATTTTCCAATGAAGATAGTGGTGTTATATCTTCAATTTGATTATGAGATACATTCACATTATTCAATTGTTTCAAGTTTGAGATGAACTCAATATTTTTCAGACCTACTCCTTCTAAAGTGAGATTTTCTAAGTTCGTCATGTACTCTAAACCTGTTATATCTTTTATCTCATTTCCTTTTTCTTTAAGGATCTCTAATTTTTTAATCTGTAATAAATCTTCTTTGGTGATGGGAGTGTTTAAATTCTCTCTACCTAAATTCTCTTTATTAATATGTTGTTGTAAAGTTTTATCGAGAATTACATTTTCCTTTTGTTCATTATCCTCTTTTATTTCATCTAACCTTTCAACAACATTTTGAATTACTATTCCATTAAACTTAATACGATTTTCTTCTGGCTTTATATCTAATATAAATTCGTATGTTTTTTCACCGGTAGTACTCCATTTAACAGAACCATTATTAACTATTCCATCTCCATTCTTTAATTGAATAGTATCGAGTGGCTCTCCTTGTAAATTATAGATAGGTATTTTAACTTCCTTATCTTTTTCTACATCATCTAAAAAGATTTTTTGTCTTTGAACGTCAATGTACATTCTTTTTCCTAACTCTTGAACCGGTCTAACATCACGAATTTCATTTGACGCTAGCTTTAAATCATATAAACCTGTTAATTGACTAAGTGGTGTTATATCTGAAATATAGTTTTCTTCTAAATTAAGTGATTGTACAGTAGACATTCTTGATAAAGGTTCGATGTTTTCTAATTCATTTTTAGAAAGGTCTAACTCTACTAATTTTTTCATTGGTGTAATATGTTCAATATTAGTAAGTCCATTGTTACTTAAAGATAAACTCTTCACATTCTTCAGTTGCTCAATCCCAGCAAGATTAGCATTACTAATTTGATTATTTGCTACAGTCAAAGTCCTTAAAGATTTCGCTGTAAATAATGGTTTAATATCTTTTATATAATTACTATTTAAATCTAGCAATTTAATCTTCTTCATTTGACTTAGTGGGCTTAAATCTGAAATTTTATTATTTCTCAAGCTTAAACTCTCAATATGTTCTAACTCAGCCAAAGGTCCAATATCTTCAAGTTCGCCATAGGTTATACTTAATGATTTCAATTGCCTCAAATTCGAGATAAATTTTATATTTTCTAACTTAACTTCTTCCAACGTTAAGTTTTCTAAGTTCTTCATATATTCTAGACCGCTTACGTCTTTTATTCCTTTACTTTTGGCTTCAACGACTATTAAAGATTTAACTTTTAATAAATCTTCCTTAGTTATTGGGGTATCTAAATTTTCTCTATTCAAGTTATATTTATTAATATGCTTTTGTAATTGCTTATCTAATACTACATTTCCGTTTTTATCTTGTTGATCCAATTTATCCTCTTCATTTTCCTTTTGTTCTTCTGGAACATTATTTTCTAAATTTAATGTGTTTACTTCAAACTGTACTTGATACTTATTGTCATAAGCCATTGTCGGAATATAAATATGCATCTGCATATTATATCTCTTCCCTAATTCCCCTACTTCAAACTGAATCACTTTCGTTCCATTTTTCTTTTTATCTTCTGATATTACTTTCACATCATGAAACACACCTGGAGTATGTATATCCTCTGTTTTCAAGTATTGAAAGAAATCACTATCACTTAACGTTGCTGTTACAATTTTCTTTCCGTTCTCAACTGTTAATTTCGGATTTTTTATATAAACAGCTGCCATAGACTCTTCATTTGTTTTATCTTTATACGCTTTAATAACAGCGTCATATGTACCATCTTCTAAACCTTGTCCCGTTTTATTCGCCTCAATTGCTACTGCCGCTAAAGCAGGTGTTGAATAAACAGCAAACGGAAGTGATAACGTCGCCGCTATAATCATTGCATTTATATGTTTTCTTTTATTTCTTTTCAACTTGACATCTCCTCCAAAATATATAAATTAAAATGTAATCATTTCTCGAATAAATGATAATGATTTTCATTATCATTGTCAACTAAAAAAATAAAAAGTTTACAAAAAATAACCCCTCAAAAAGGGGTTATGCCATTTTCTCTCCTGATTCTTCTTTAAAGAAGCTCTTCATCGCATGAAATACGTCTGCTTTTTGCTTTAAAATATAATATCTGAAGTTTTCATCTTTAATATTTTTATAGGCTGACATGAGGGTACTGTGGCGGTTGTACTGATTCACTTCCCCATATCCAAACATATTACACTTCTTCATTAATTCTTCAACAAGTTTTACACATCTAGCATTATCTGATGTTAAATTATCACCGTCTGAAAAATGGAATGGATAAATATTATAGCGGTCTGGTGAGTATTTATTATCAATTAGCTCGAGTGCTTTTTTGTATACAGAAGAACAAATTGTTCCACCACTTTCTCCTTTTGAGAAAAACTCTTCTTCTGGAACTACTTTTGCCTCTGTATGATGGGCAATAAATTCAATATCTACTGTTTCATACTTTGTACGTAGAAATCTCGTCATCCAGAAAAAGAAGCTCCGTGCCATATATTTCTCCCATATTCCCATCGATCCACTCGTATCCATCATCGCTAATACAACAGCTTTTGAATCTGGCTTTAATACTTCATTCCAAGTACGGAACTTTAAATCTTCTTGATGAATTGGATGAAAAGATGCTTTACCACGCATCGCATTTCGTTTATATGCGGATATCATCGTTCTTTTCTTATCGATGTTGCCCCATAATCCCGTTTTTCTAATATCATTAAATTCAACATGTTCAATCTTGTTTTCATCCATTTCTTTTCTCTTTAAATTAGGTAATTCTAATTCTTTGAAAAATGCTTGCTCTAATTCCAAAATAGAGACTTCAGCTTCATAATAATCTTCTCCAGCCGCATCCCCTGCTCCTTGCCCTTTTCCTGGTCCTTTTTGCTTTTGACCACCTGATCCATCTCTCGCAACGACATCACCAACTTTGCTGTCACCATTTCCTTGCCCAACGTGTTTGTTTTTATCATAATTGTACCTAATCTTATATTCATCTAAAGAACGAATCGGTATTTTTACAACGTCCTTACCATTAGACATAACAATGCTTTCTTCTGTTACAAGATCGGGTAAATTATTCTTAATTGCCTCTTGTACTTTCTCTTGATGGCGTTGTTGGTCGTCATATCCTTTGCGATGGAGGGACCAGTTTTCCTGTGAAATCGTATAATTTGGTTGGTTTTCTTCACCCATTTCTTTCCCTCCTTACTGTAATTGTCTTCCTATATGAACAGCAAGCTAGAAATTTTGTTTTATACTGTACCAGCTAGAATGAAAGGTAACTGCCCATCGAAAATCATCCCATAAACATATATAACGTTTTTCATATAATACTCCGAGCATCCTAAACAAAATTTTGCCACTCACATACTAGAAAAGAATCATTCAGCCTTTGATAAGAAAGAAACACAATGCATAGTTGCACACATTTACACTTTGCAACATATTGTATTGTGTTGGCTTTTTTCGTATGAATGGTTGGTTACTCTATCATATGCATATTGTAAAAATAATTGACAATAAATTCATAAAATTGCATCTTAATTTATTACATTTGGACAAGGTATGACACTTTACACATATGACTGGATAATAAAACGCTGTCCCGCAAAATACAAGAGACAGCGTTTTGTTATCAAACTATCGGTTTAGCAGACTACCTACATAGCGTAATAATTCATTTGCTGAAGAAGAATTATAGCCGTGCTCATCAATTAAACGTGCAACAACATCATTAATTTTCTTCAGCTGATTTTCGTCTGGTGTTTTCGTTGATGTTGTAATTTTCACTATATCTTTTAAATCAGCAAATAGCTTCTTCTGAATCGCTTCACGAAGACGTTCGTGCGAATTATAGTCGAAGCGTTTTCCTTTACGTGCATAAGCAGAGATGCGAATTAATATTTCTTCCCGGAATGCTTTTTTAGCATTTTCTGAAATTCCAATTTGCTCCTCAATCGAGCGCATTAACTTTTCATCTGGGCTCATTTCTTCACCTGTTAACGGATCACGTAATTTCGACTTATTGCAGTACGCCTCAACGTTGTCTAAGTAATTATCCATAAGTGTCTTAGCGGATTCTTCATACGAATAAACAAACGCTTTTTGTACTTCTTTTTTAGCAATTTCATCATATTCTTTTCTTGCTAATGAAATGAAGTTCATATAGCGCTCTCGGTCTTCATTACTAATCGATGGATGCTGATCCAATCCATCTTTTAAAGATCTAAGCACATCTAGAGCATTAATAGATGGTACCTCTTTTCGAATAATTGTAGAAGAAATGCGGTTAATAACGTAACGAGGATCAATACCTTTCATACCTTCATCTTGATATTCGCGTTGCAACTCCTCTACATCAATCGCATTATAACCTTCTACCGTTTCTCCATCATACAAACGCATCTTTTTAATTAAATCAATATCTGGACGCTTCGGATCTTTTAAACGAGTTAAAATCGTAAACATTGCTGCAACCCGAAGTGTATGCGGTGCAATGTGCACATCGGACACGTCACTTTCACGAATCATTTTTTCATAAATATGTTCTTCTTCACTCACTCGTAAATTATATGGAACTGGCATTACAATAATTCTTGAGTGTAATGCTTCATTTTTCTTATTTGCTATGAAAGAGCGATACTCTGTTTCATTCGTATGCGCTACAATTAATTCATCTGCTGAAATAAGCGCAAATCTTCCCGCTTTAAAATTCCCTTCTTGTGTAAGCGATAATAAATGCCATAAGAACTTCTCGTCGCATTTTAACATCTCTTGGAATTCCATCATCCCACGGTTTGCCTTATTCAATTCTCCATCGAAGCGATACGCTCGTGGATCTGATTCTGAACCATATTCTGCAATTGTAGAAAAGTCCAAGCTACCTGTTAAATCTGCAATATCTTGTGATTTAGGATCAGAAGGGCTAAATGTACCAATACCAGTTCGGCGATCTTCAGAGAAGAAAATACGCTCCACAACTACATCTTCAATTCTCCCACCATATTCTTGCTCTAGGCGCATAACGTTGAGTGGTGATAAATTCCCTTCAATTCTTACTCCATACTCATCAAAGAAATCATCTCGTAAATGATGCGGAATTAAATGAAGTGGATCTTCATGCATTGGGCACCCTTTAATTGCAAAAATTGCTCCTCGATCTGTTCTTGAATATGTTTCTAATCCTCGTTTCAACATCGTAACTAATGTTGATTTACCTCCACTAACAGGACCCATTAATAATAAAATACGTTTTCTAACATCTAATCGTTTTGCAGACGGATGAAAATATTCCTCTACAAGACGTTCTAAAGCATCCTCTAACCCAAATAGCTGATTACTAAAGAAGTTATACTTTCTTCTACCATCAACTTCTTCAATTCCAGCATCTTTTATCATATTGTAAATGCGAGAGTGTGCTGTTTGAGCCACCCATGGTCTTTCCTTCACAAGCTCCAAATACTCCGCAAACGTACCTTCCCATTGTAAGCGTTCTTCTGCTTCTCGATGCTGTTCAATTTTTTTTAGAATATCCATTATAGCTCCTCCCCCATCTCCTTGTTCAATCGGATTATTATAAAAGGTATGCTAGGATGTCCTTAAACATTCTTTAAATCAAAATGAAATATACAGTAGTGTTATAAAATTCTCTCCAAAATTCAAAGAAAATTCTGTATAATATAGGTATTAAAGTTTTTACACCTCTATTCATTCTAAATAAATTCTTTTCTTCCAAGAACATTACATACATTTCGATTCATATTTCAGATTCGTAAACTGAAAAAATAGGAGGGATATTAGTATGAAATTATTATTAATTTTAGGTGTATCACTCACATTTCTTACAGCTATTTTTACATCTGGTTACAATGATAAACCCGGTACACATAAAAAGTGATGTGCTTCTTAGCACATCACTTTTTTTATCGATTATTTATAATACACATTTTCCACATCATATTTTGATAAAGGGCGGCTATAATAATAACCTTGTACAAACTTCACATTCTTTTCCTTCAAAAATTGTATTTGTTCCGCTTTTTCTACCCCTTCTGCAATTACATTCAATTCCAACGTATGAGCTAGATGAATAATTGCAGCCGTAATATTCGTATCGCGTTCATCTACATGTATACCTTCCATAAAAGAACGATCAATTTTCAAAGTATCAATTGGATACGTTTTTAAATAACTCAAAGATGAATACCCTGTACCAAAATCATCTAAATGAATCTTTAAATTTTGTTCTTTTAATTGTAGCAATACTCTTTTCGATATATCTTTATGTATAAGGGCTCCTTCTGTAACCTCTATCGCTAATAAATGAGCTGGTACATTGTACTTATGTAAAGCTCTTGTAATCATCTCTATTAATGTAATAGAGCGAAAATGCCTGGCTGAAATATTAACTGCAATTGGGACAACTTCATATCCTTTATTTAACCATTCGCGTATTTGTCGACACACTTCATTTACTACCCATTCATCAAGCTTAATAATAAATCCTGTTCTTTCTGCTAGCGGAATAAATTGATTGGGAGAGACAAATCCTAATTCTTTATTCTCCCACCTTATTAAAGCCTCCATACTAGCTATTTTTTTCGTTTCAATATTAATTTGCGGCTGATAATATAAGAAGAATTCATTTTTTTCTATAGCACGATGTAATTGATTTTCTATTATAAATCTTTGTTCACGCTCACAATCTAACCCACTGCAATAAAAATGATAATGCCCTTTTCCTTTTTCTTTTGCTTTTTCCAAAGCAGCATCAACTCTTTGGAATAATATCTTTTCATCTTCTCCATCTGTTGGAGCCATTACAATTCCGATTGAAGCACTTAAATACACGTCCTCTTCTTCGATTACAAAATGTTCACTAATCCTTTTCAGTATGTTTTTGGAAACTCCCTCTACACGTTCTTTCGTTATATTTTCTATTAACATAACAAATTGATCATCGTGTTCTCTAAATAAGTGTATACCGGGTATTTGAAAACTGCTTAAACATTCTGTAACTTTTTGTAACACTTTATCTCCTTCTTTATGACCAAACGTATCATTAATAAGGTGAAATTCATCTAAATCTATAAAGATAAACGCAAAAGCTACCTTCTCATTTAAAAAATCATTTAACTTATTTGTACATGAAATTCTATTCATTAATCCTGTTAGCTGATCATAATAAGCTAAATATTCCGTTCTCATTTCATTTAATATTTGCTTTGTAACATCCCTTGTAACAATATATACTCCAACAATTTCACCATTTACAATAATCGGGATAGTTCTCAAGGAAATATAGAGCTCGTACCCTTCTTTATGAACATATTTCTTTGAAACAATTTGCTTTGCCCTTCCTTGCATGGCTTCTTTAAATATAATTTGAAAATCTTTTTCATATTCTTTATTAATAAATTCAAAAATAAACTTATTATTTAATTCTTCAAATCGGTATCCAAATATTTCATACGTTGCTGGATTTGCATATGTAATTCTTCCTATAGAATCTATAGATATGATGGAGTCATTATTATATTCTAGTAATGACTTAAACAGCATTTGTTTTTCCTCTATCTCCATCTTCTCCTCTATTTGAGCTGTGATATCCCTTGTAATACAAATAATAAACTGACATACTCCTTCTTCATCAAATACAGGATTAAGTGAAGATTCATAATGTAAATTACCAGTTGGTAAACTAACTACATCACAAAAGGTATGTGCTTTCGCTTCGCTCGCTACTTTTGCATATTGCACTTGCAATATTTCCGCCGTATCTTCCGGTAATACTTCTGCAAAAGTTTTTCCATAACATTCTTCACTTAGCTTCGCATAATCCATACCTAACTTATTTACATAAATATATGTAAATGTTTCATCATCAATAACTTTAACAATAAATACTAAATCTTGAATAGCATGTAATAATCCTCTTCTTATTAAATCCATATCTATCATACTTAAAAAGGTATTTTGATTACTATATTGTTCCTTCATATTTATCTCAACCCGTCTGATCTATTTTTATTCATATATCCCATTTTATATGAATATGTATCCTTTTTTAAATGTATGATTACATATTATTTTTATTTTTAGAAAAAAAGTCGCCATATGGCGACTTTTAATAAACAATTTCTAAATCTAATCCTGGATAATTTTGTTGACGGAATGCTTCATAAATTAAAATAGCTGCTGTATTAGATAAATTTAATGAACGCACTTTATCAGTCATTGGAATACGTAAACAATGATCGAAATTTTCTTCGATTACATTAGCTGGTAAGCCGTTCGTTTCTCTTCCAAATACAAAATAGTAATCCTTCTCACGTTTGCTATAATCAAACGCTGTATGAGCTTTCTCGCCATACTTTGTTAAATAGAAGAATTCACCGTCTTTATTTTTCTCATAAAACTCTTCAATTGAATCATAATACGTAATTTTCACGTGCTGCCAATAATCTAATCCTGCACGCTTTAACATTTTATCATCCGTTGAAAATCCAAGCGGTCTAATCAAATGTAATTCTGTTCCAGTTGCTGCACAAGTACGAGCAATATTCCCTGTATTTGCTGGAATTTCTGGTTGATATAAAACAACATGTACTCCCACGCGATATTCACCTCTGTTTTTTGTCTACTACGTATTATACCACTTGAGCGAAAAATCTCTACCCATTAATAATATGAAAGAATTTATATTTCATTTGTGGTGTATATTTACTAGAATCTTCATAGTTCCAATAACGCCGACGGCTATTCGCTGAATGTGCATTTACAAGTGGCATACCATCTGCGTCTTTTGCTACTACAATCGTCGTATGGTTCCACCTACCATCATCCTCGAAATCATAAGCGATGACATCACCAAGAATAAGGTCCTCTGGCCTTTCTACAGCTTCAGCTCGAAGTCCTGATGTAGCACCTGACAAATACCAATAAAAAGAGTGTGCAACAGCCCAGCTCCAACTCCACTGATTCTCCCTTTGCCACCATCCTTTACGAATATTAGGATATCCATTCATTGGTACTTCTCCAGTATGAAGACATTGAGAAATAAAATTCGTACAATTATCAGGGAAATTACGATATGCAGGGTTTCGATCATCCCACCAACGCTCTGCATATTTAACTGCCTCTAAACGGTTGTACTGATAGGAACCGTACTTCTCTTTTGTAACTTCCCTTTCTAATGTCTCACTCATTCCAACTGCTTCTGGCACTTCAATAGCATAATCACCTATTATCCGGCTATTATTTAAACAAACTCTTCGTTTTAATTGTTCCTCTTCAATATAAAATAATTCTTTATGCTTAATTAAATATTTAAAATGTATTTGATAATCAATTTCTTGATGATTGCTATTATTTAATTGCCTCATAAAAGAAACATCCGCAGTTGCTTTTACTATCTCTGCATTACGCTTTTGAAATAATTGTTTCTTTCTCTTTGCTATTTGTAATAAATCTTCAGCAATACCATCTACATTTGTTCGTTTCTCTGTTATATATGCTAAAAAGTGTTGGACTTGCTTTTCAATATTTATTTTTACAACCATTTCGTCTCCCTCCCATATTACAATATGAAAAAGGGAGATATTATCTACTCTTTTTTCTGCGCTAACAGTTCAAGTCCGCGATTCATTTCATGAAGAACCTCTTCGTCTTTCTCACGTTGCATCGCTTTTTCAATAGCTTCGCCCACACCGTCTCCACCAATTTTCCCAAGCGCCCACGCTGCCGTCCCGCGAAGCACTGGTCTTGGATCATCTTTCATAACACCTATTAAATCTGGAATTGCTGATGCTTCTTTAAAATGTGCAAGTGCCAAAATCGCATTTCGTTGCAACGGTTTTTTACCTCTCCATGAACCAGACATAATTCCATATTTCTCTTTAAAATCACGATTGCTAATTGTTAAAAGCGGTGTTAATAACGGTTTAACTAACTCAGGATCTGGTTCCATCTCAGGGTGATTATGAAAATCCATTCCTTTATTTTTCGGACAAACTGTCTGACACGTATCACATCCATAAATACGATTACCTATTTTGTCGCGATACTCTTCTGGTAGGAATCCTTTCGTCTGTGTTAAAAATGCTATACACTTCTTCGAATCTAACTGTCCTCCTTGTATTAAAGCACCTGTAGGACAAATATCAATACACTTTGTACAGCTCCCGCATTGATCTTCTATCGGCTGATCTGGTGGGAATGGAACGTTTGTAATCATTTCTCCTAAATATACATACGAACCAAATTCAGGTGTAATAATAGAGCAGTTCTTACCGCTCCATCCAATACCAGCACGCTCTGAAACAGCTCGATCACTTAATTCACCCGTATCAACCATTGACTTAACTTCTATATCGGGAAGTTTTTCGATTAAATATGCTTCTAATTTCTGCAAACGATCTCGTAAAACGAGATGATAATCTTGTCCCCAAGAAGCACGACAAAAAATCCCGCGGCGTTCTCCACGCTTACTTAATGGTGCATTTTTTAATTTTGAAGGATACGCTAATGCAATCGCAATAATTGATTTTGCACCAGGTAATAGAAGCTGTGGGTTCGTTCTCTTTTCTATATCAGGCTCTTCAAATCCAGATTGATAATTTAATTGTTGCTGCTGGATTAAGCGCTGCTTTAATTCCTCAAATGGTGAAGCACTAGCAAAGCCTATTTTATCTATACCAATTGTTTTACTATACGCAATTACATCTTGCTTTAATTGTTCAAAATCCATTCCTAATCGCCTGGTTTGAAATTCTTATAAAAATCTATAAATTGTTGGCGAACCAAGTCAAATGCCAACTACCGAAAAGGAATCTCACCTTTTTCCTGTCCGTAAGGGTTGTGACCTTTTCATCCACCTATTGTGAAAGAATGACGGCAGGTTCCTGTTAGGAACGATCTGTCCTTGCATACTACCATTCATCCAAGTCAGTAGTATGCAAGAGGTTATAAGAAATAAACCAGTCCCCCCCCTTCTCATTTAAATTTTAAATACGAATTGTTGATTGTTCATATAAACAGTTTTGTGAAGAATGCTCCACAATTTCCAATTATGATATTCTTTCCACGTTTGAATTGTTTGTAACCATTTTTTATATACTTTTTGCGTATTCTTTTTACTTTCTTCCATGGAAGCAACAAGAATACGCAGTTTTGTTGTAATTTGGTTTTTTAATAATAATATAATTTCTTGTGGTAATTGTTCTTGCAATTCTAATCCACGTCTTGCGATCGTGAATGCGGCTGCTTCATGAACGCTAATACCGAAATTTTTACTATATTTTAATTTTCCGATCACACTTGTATAAGCGGGGTTTACTGTTTTAACAGAAAATCCGTTACGAAGAGCCATACGAATTAAACTGTTCAACATCTTTTTATACGTAAATTGATAGAAATTACGATTACTGTATTTATCAGTATCATGAGATTGTTGAAACTTTAAATCTTCTAAAACAATTCCACCTACATTGTTTTCCAATAACCATGTTTTAATTTGTTGTACGATTTGTCCAATTATCGTTGCGCGTTTGTTTGTTGAAAATGTATTCAGATTGTGTAGATAAAAAATTTTTGAACCTTTAAAATTACCTTGTTTTGTACATAAACTAACTGCAATGCGGTCCGGATTTACATCAATTCCTGCAATTACATCTGATTGTGGTGTTTCCTTGAAATCTAGTACACGACCTATTTCTGTTTCATCAAACGTAATATTTACATAAAATTCATTTTGTTTACGAATGATTTCTACACTATATTTTTGATGCTCTATAATCGGTTTTCCTTTTGAATTTACACCGATTTGCTTTCCCATAACGACATTTGTAATTTGATGATAAAAACGATATGGAATCATAATCGGAACTTTGATTCGGGGGCTCTTTGTTTTTCCATTTGTTCGTCCTAATGGATTTGCAATTTCTAACCATCCTTGCCCACAATCATCAACTGTAATGCGCATGTTCAAATTCCCTTTTTTACTTTTATCTCCGCGAGAATATAATTGCCTTGTACGTAAATCTTTCCATTCTTGATTGGATATCTTGTTTTTCATTCTTTCATAGAAATTTTTCCGCCCACCAAAAATAATAGGAGGTAATGTTTTATTTTTAATATGTTTTGCATACGTTTCAATTCTTTGTTCTAATTTTTGTTTTCGTTTTCTTAAACCAATTAAACAAGTTTCTAATGAAACTTGTTTAGGTCTTTTTTTGCCGCGTTCATAATCATCTATTTTTTGTAACGTCTTTTCTAACTTTTTTTGATTGTTTTCTAGGTAAACAGGAAGAAGTTCTTTTTGAGAGAAAAGGATCGTTTGCACTTGTAAAATTGCATCTTCACAAAAACGTTTATTTAATAAATATTTAGGTTGTAGTTTTTTTATCAATTCTTTCTCATTTTCGCCCTCAATCAAACGATTAAAACTATATCGTTTTGCACTTTCGAACGTACGGATCAAAGTAATTAAAGCTTCCGTTTGTTCTTTTGTAATAGAATTGATTTTACAAGTACGTGTTGTTTTCATCCTTTTCCCCCTTTTCATCACCTGAAAATATTATAGGTTGAATTCTGTAAAATATAAAACCTGTAATTGTAAATTTTTATAGTTTTTTATAGATTCTTATTTACTGTTATTTCCTCCTCAGATGAATCCATCCTTTATGTAACGATCTATTAGTTAGCAATTCACTTTTGGAATACTATTCTTTACTTCTATTTTCGCATACAATGATGTTTTTAAAACATTAAAAAACGCAATGCCTCGTTTATCTCGGAAACGAAACACTGCGTTGATCACAATTTATAGAAAAACATTTAATAAAATTTGGAGCGGGTGAAGAGAATCGAACTCTCGACCAGAGCTTGGAAGGCTCTTGTTTTACCACTAAACTACACCCGCAAATATGAAATACATATAAGATATTAGAATAACTTATGTAAAGTAGTATAGCATGTACAAAAAGCGGAAGCAAGAATTTTATCGAAAAAAGTCGAAAAAGTGATGAGATACTCATCACTTTTTCAATTCTTTATCAATGGCTTTCTTCATACTGTCGAAATCAGGGTTTGCAAGATTCCCGTTTACATATACTGAAGGAGCACCTTGAACTTTTAATTTTTGGGCACGATCTGAATCTTTACGTACTTTTTCTTTTATTTCTTTACTGTGTAAATCTTTCTTAAATTGATCTACATCAACTTTCGGAAGCTTCTCTTTCACAATGTTAAGAAGTAATTCTTCTGTAATCCATTCTTCGGTATCTTTCTTTTGACTTTGATAAATCTCATCATAGAAAGTCCAGAATGAATCTTTATCTTGTTTATAAATTGCTTCACCAGCTGCTGCACCTAAATCAGAGTCTTTCCCAATAAACGGAAAATTAATAAAGTATAACTGCACTTTACCTTTATCAATATACTCTTCTTTTAATCGTGGCAATACTGTTACATCCCAAGTACGACAAGCGGGACATTTGAAGTCTCCAAATTCAACTACCTTAACCGGAGCATCATCTTTCCCTAAAGATTGTTGTGTGGAATAAGCAAACATCTCATTCCCTTTATCTTTTTTGTCATTTATGATGCTATACGCAATCGTTCCGATTACAATCAATACTGCAATAGAAAAAACTATACCAAGGGCCATGAGTTTATTTGATTTCATATACATTCCTCTTTAAATTCATATTCTGTATACAGCATTGTACACAATACACATAATATCAACACTTATATACATCACGCAATGAACACGCTCACATAAATTACAAAAACACAATAATTGTGACGATATTGTGTCACAATTTGTCACAATTTATTCAAAAAAAGAAGCTCCTATGTAGGAACTTCCTTTAGCTTACTGCTTTTTCACGAGCACTATTTAACATTGACTGCTCTGTTTTTATATCATGCCGAATTACTAACTTCTCACTAACTGCTTGCACATACTCATCATGATTGATATAGCCTTCTTTCTCCATCAATCTCAAAACGACATTTCGTCTCTCTACGGCCTTATCATAATTTTGTGCAGGTGAGTAATAAGCAGGTGCCTTTACTACAGCAGCCATCATTGCACTTTCAGCCAACGTTAATTGGCTTACCTTTTTACCGAAGTATAGGTTTGCTGCTTTTTCAATTCCCCATGCTCCTTCTCCGTAATAAATATTGCTTACATACAATTTTAAAATTTCATCCTTCGTAAATGTACGTTCAATTTTTTTCGTATAGAAAATCTCTTTCCACTTACGAGAAAATGTACGTTCATTCGTTAAAAAAGCATTTTTAGATAACTGCTGTGTAATTGTGCTTCCGCCTTGCACAACACCACCAGCTTTTATATTTTCAACAGACGCTCTGACAATCGCTATATAATCTAAACCGTTATGATGATAAAACCTTTTATCTTCTGTCGCAATAAATGCATGTGTCAATGATTCTGGTACCTCTAACTTAGCCGGTACATGTAATTTACTAATATCACTTTTCTCAATCATTACATTTCCAATGAATAATAACGTAAAACTTAACAATAATAATAAAATAATGGCTTTATAAAAAAACTTAGTCATTGGATTTAATGCAACTTTTTGATGATAGTTCACCCTAGATAATACTCGTTCTTTCATCTTAAACACCTCTTTTCCACATAGCGTATAACTCTTACTTTAAGAATACCTTGTTGTAAAAAAATATCCCATCGATTTCTCTTACACGTACCTTACATCATTGTAAGGTATAAATTGAAACTTTCATCAGACCCCCACCAATCTGGCTGCCCGGCAAATAGCGGGATAAAAAAGTATTGTATCACAGTCCTTTTTTATCTACTATTCATCTGAAATATTGAATATAGATTATGCTAAATCAATAGCAGATTAGATCTTAAGGCTATTATACTTTCTCTATTAAAGCGCCCTATTTTCATTATATCATCTACCAATATATATACTTTTGAGTATCTAGTAATCTAAATGTACATAATATATCATATATTATACAGAACAAATGTTCTTTAAATCAATACTAACGCTATTATTATTTTGACCTTTTTCTTAAACAGTATACAAAAAAGAGTAGTGATTTGACTGTATCTCAAATCGGCTACTCTTTTCTTTACAATCTTCCTATTAAGTTATACGGCTGCACTTCCCACGTTTCATACGGAATGAAATGGGTTGCTCTCATCGCATCAAGCGTTCTGGATTTCATATGAGGACGCGTTATATACTCATTTATGTTCTCTTCGTTTAAAGCTACAAATTTAGCCTCTTGTATTTCTTCATGTTGAATTTTTATTTCACCGCTTACATATGCTACTTTAAAAACGACAGCTAAAATGTTCATGGAAGCATTATAATAAACTCCTGTAACTCCAAGCGGCTTCACAGTTAAACCCGTCTCCTCAAGCATTTCCCTACAAACAGCTTGATCGAGTGCTTCCCCTTCTTCTACCTGTCCTCCTGGTAACTCCCACGTATCAGCTCGCCAGTGTACCTTTGCTAATAACACTTCATCTTTTTCATTTGTTAAATAGCCTGCTACAGCAACGATATGTTTTGGTGTTTTTTGTTCCAGGTTAAGCCTCCTAGTAATAATGAATATTTCATATATCCCTATAAGCATATTCCCTGTTTACAATAAAATACCTTTATTAAAAAGCCCCTATTCGTTAAACGAACAGGGGCTTTTATCGTATTATTCTCCTAAGTCTACGTTGTGATAAACTTGTTGTACATCTTCTAAATCTTCTAATGCATCAACCATTTTTTCAAATTGTGCTTGTGCATCTTCAGGAAGTGTTACATCGTTTTGTGCAAGCATTGTTAATTCGGCAACTGTAAATTCTTCAACACCCGCATCTTTAAGAGCAGATTGTACTGCATGGAATTGATCTGGTTCAGCATACACGATAACAGCATCTTCTTCTTCAAGGATGTCACGTGCATCTACATCTGCTTCCATTAAAATCTCAAGAACTTCATCTGATGTTTTCCCTTCAAGGCCGATAACAGCTGTTGCATCAAACATGTAAGCTACAGAACCGTTTACACCCATGTTACCACCGTTTTTGCTAAATGCAGCTCGTACATCTGCTGCAGTACGGTTTACGTTGTTTGTAAGTGTATCTACAATTACCATAGCTCCATTTGGTCCGAATCCTTCATAACGAAGCTCGTCATAATTTTCTTCTGAACCACCTTTTGCTTTTTCAACTGCACGATCGATAATTGTTCTTGGAACATTGTATGTTTTCGCACGTTCTAATACAACTCTAAGCGCTTGGTTTGATTCCGGATCTGGCTCGCCTTGTTTTGCCGCTACATAAATTTCACGTCCAAATTTCGCGTATATACGGCTAGTATTTGCATCTTTTGATGCTTTTTTATCTTTAATATTATTCCATTTACGACCCATACTTTCCACTCTCTTTCCCGTTTTAAATCTACATAAAAATATTAATATGAAATATCATGTGTGTTCAACACATTTTTAAAAGAAATATAAAAAGTTCATTTTTGATTCATATTACAGACATAATATAAATTACTATCATTTTGTTCTTTCGACAAGTTATATTATACATGAATTCCTACATTTATTACGAATTTTAGAAGCACATAACATAATTTAGCAAAAAAAATCCTACCATTTCACCAACACACTATTTATGCTTATTTTGTAGTGTGATGAAAATATAAAAAGACTCTACACATTTGGTGTAGAGTCTTTTTATTACGCCGTTCGTGATACCGATGGTCGGGGTCGAACCGACACTCCCGAAGGAACACGATTTTGAGTCGTGCGCGTCTGCCAATTCCGCCACATCGGCACAAAAGAAAAGGCGGCAACCGGATTTGAACCGGTGATAAAGGTTTTGCAGACCTCTGCCTTACCACTTGGCTATGCCGCCATATAAAATTTTTCTGGAGCGGAAGACGGGATTCGAACCCGCGACCCCAACCTTGGCAAGGTTGTATTCTACCACTGAACTACTTCCGCAAAAATGGCTGGGCTAGCTGGATTCGAACCAGCGCATGACGGAGTCAAAGTCCGTTGCCTTACCGCTTGGCTATAGCCCATCGAATTCTTACTTAATTATATGTAAGTATCCATTAGATTATTTATAATTTTTAAAATAAAAATGGGGCGACTGATGGGAATCGAACCCACGAATGCCGGAGCCACAATCCGGTGCGTTAACCACTTCGCCACAACCGCCATGTTGTGTAAATATATTTGGCAGGGGCAGTAGGAATCGAACCCACACTGGAGGTTTTGGAGACCTCAGTTCTACCTTTAAACTATGCCCCTATGTAAATGGTGGAGGGGGGCAGATTCGAACTGCCGAACCCGAAGGAGCGGATTTACAGTCCGCCGCGTTTAGCCACTTCGCTACCCCTCCGAAACTTACATGGTGCCGGCTAGAGGACTTGAACCCCCAACCTACTGATTACAAGTCAGTTGCTCTACCAATTGAGCTAAGCCGGCGTATTTTATTAAAGTAAATGGTGGCTCGGGACGGAATCGAACCGCCGACACGAGGATTTTCAGTCCTCTGCTCTACCGACTGAGCTACCGAGCCTTATTAAAATGGCGGTCCCGACCGGGGTCGAACCGGCGATCTCCTGCGTGACAGGCAGGCATGTTAACCACTACACCACGGGACCATTTGGTTGCGGGGACAGGATTTGAACCTGCGACCTTCGGGTTATGAGCCCGACGAGCTACCGTGCTGCTCCACCCCGCGATAATATTATTCATATAGTTTATATGGTGGAGGATGACGGGATCGAACCGCCGACCCCCTGCTTGTAAGGCAGGTGCTCTCCCAGCTGAGCTAATCCTCCAAAAGTGGTGACCCGTACGGGATTCGAACCCGTGTTACCGCCGTGAAAGGGCGGTGTCTTAACCACTTGACCAACGGGCCAAATATTATAAATCCTATGGCGGAGAGCAAGGGATTCGAACCCTTGATACGCTTGTGACGTATACACGATTTCCAATCGTGCTCCTTCGGCCAACTCGGACAGCTCTCCAATGGCTCCGCAGGTAGGAATCGAACCTACGACCGATCGGTTAACAGCCGATAGCTCTACCGCTGAGCTACTGCGGAATAATATTGCCTGGCAACGTCCTACTCTCACAGGGACAAGGTCCCAACTACCATCGGCGCTAGAGAGCTTAACTTCCGTGTTCGGTATGGGAACGGGTGTGACCTCTCTGCCATCATTACCAGACATTATTCTTTTGAGACAATCATTATTATAACTTATTTTCTTTAAAAGTCAACAAGTTTTTTATGTTCTCTCAAAACTAGATAACATTGCTACATATTATATGGTTAAGTCCTCGATCTATTAGTATTCGTCAGCTCCACATGTCACCATGCTTCCACCTCGAACCTATCAACCTGATCATCTTTCAGGGATCTTACTAGCTTACGCTATGGGAAATCTCATCTTGAGGGGGGCTTCATGCTTAGATGCTTTCAGCACTTATCCCTTCCGCACATAGCTACCCAGCTATGCCCTTGGCAGAACAACTGGTACACCAGCGGTGCGTCCATCCCGGTCCTCTCGTACTAAGGACAGCTCCTCTCAAATTTCCTACGCCCACGACGGATAGGGACCGAACTGTCTCACGACGTTCTGAACCCAGCTCGCGTACCGCTTTAATGGGCGAACAGCCCAACCCTTGGGACCGACTACAGCCCCAGGATGCGATGAGCCGACATCGAGGTGCCAAACCTCCC
>NZ_CP101135.1:312500-560000 GCF_024296885.1 Bacillus paranthracis | reverse complement strand
TTCTTAACTAAGAAATCACCTTTTGTATTTATCCTTAATTAAATCCTCCACTGAACATTTTAACTCCTTCTGAACCTAACGTAATTCCCATATATAATAAAGAAAGAGGTTGACGTAAAGCCGTCAGCCTCTTTCTTTATTATATATTACGCCTTATGACACTCTGGACAAACGCCATAAATTTCTAAGCGATGACTATTAATAACGAAGCCTGTTGTTTTTGCAGCTTCCTCTTCAAGTTGTTCCAAACCTCCATAAGGAAAATCAACAATTTTACCACATTTTTCACAAATCACATGATAATGTTGACTTGTAACATAATCAAATCTACTTGAAGCGTCTCCATAAGTTAATTCCTTTACAAGCCCAACCTCTTTAAATACACGTAAGTTATTATAGACAGTTGCAACACTCATATTTGGAAACTTACCTTCTAATGCTTTATAAATATCATCCGCTGTTGGGTGCGTCATTGATTCCACAAGGTACTCTAAAATAGCATGACGCTGTGGAGTAATGCGTACACCCGTATTTTTCAGCATTTCTAGCGCTTCTTTTAATTCTTCTTTGACCACCGTCATGCACCCCGATTCTATACGGATTATTATTTTATAATTCTTATAAAGAGTGTACTCCTTTTCTTATAAATCGTCAATATTTCTACTATAAGTATGTGGTTTATTTTTGTATATAGCCTTATTCTTATGTATCTTTCCCCATTTCCTATACATTTACATAGAAAAAAAGTGCGACATAATCGCACTTGGAATACTATCATCTGAGGAGGTATGCCCTACACTTCACTTTATGTAAGACAATAAAATATGTATAGACACTCGCCTTACTTCTATATATTTTATCTCCACAATGGATTTACTTTATATAAGAAAGAACATCTTCAATATGTCCCTTCACTTTCACTTTACGCCACTCTTTTACAAGCTCACCGTCTTTATTAATAAGGAATGTAGAGCGCTCAATTCCCATGTACTCTTTCCCAAAGTTCTTTTTCAACTTCCAAACATCATACAATTCCGCTACCTTATGATCTTCATCTACTAAAAGTACAAATGGAAGTTCATGCTTCTCAATGAACTTCAGATGTCTGTTCGCTGAATCAGGGCTTACACCAAGAATAATTGTGTCCTTCTCTTGAAATAATCCATATGCATCTCGAAAATCACATGCTTCAGTTGTACACCCTGGAGTCATATCTTTCGGATAAAAATATAGAACTACATTTTTACCACGAAAATCAGCCAAGCGAACTTGTTCCCCGTTACTTCCCTCTAATGTAAATTCTGGAGCCATTTCTCCTACTGTGATCATTGTTATCACTCCTACTCTTTTCTTTTACTATAACAAATGCTTCCTTATTTTTCATTGTCTGTTACAGACCTCATTACGAAAGCAAACGGTAATGTATATCCAATTAGCGCTTCTCCAATCGCAATCCATCGCCCAATTCCAATCGGAGATATGTCACCATATCCAACAGACAATAAAGTAACTGCGCTAAAATATAAACAAATTTCAACCAGTTGAAAAGAGTGAGCGTTTAAACTTTCTCCATCCTCTTTCAAAACTGCAAAACCCATTTCCTCTAATACAACGTAACTTAATCCAAATGCAATCAATACTGTTGTATAAATCAAAAATAATGTAGCTAAATTATACAGCGAAAAAAAACGCGTTGAATCCGAATAGGAACTCCATAATAATTGGACACTCCTCAAAATAGCAATTGCTGCAATTAATAGAATAAATCCCCATAACATGTCCTCCACCTCATTTTATATGTATGAGACAGCCATTAGATTTATCCCTTAGAAACAAACAAGCTTTTATAATTAATTCCCTGCACCACGGTACCTTTTTACCCCTTGATTCCAAAGAGTAATTGCAATCGTAAAACAGATAACACCAACGAGCGGTGTTGCAAATGCATAGCTATTCCACTCTGTTTTTCTTAAAAAGTACGCTGCTGGATACACTCCGACAAACGCAAATGGTAGGACAAACGTTAAAATGAAGCGAATCACACGGTTATAAATATTAACAGGATAGCGGCCATAATTCCCTATGTTATACATTAGCGGCATAATCGAACTTTTCGCGTCCGACCAAAAACCAAGACTTGCAAGCGTAACAAATATCCCTCCGTATACAAGTGCGCCCCCTCCTACCATCAACAAGAATAAGAAGATATCGTACCAGTAAAAAGATAATTGCAACTCCACTGCTGCGTAGCCCATTACAATCATTCCCGTAATCGCTCCAATTAAAGATTCAAGCTCCATTCTTTCTAAAATAATTTGAAATAAACTATGAATCGGTCTCGTTAATATGCGATCCATTTCTCCTTTAATAATGTAACGATCATTAAAGTCCCATATGTTAAAGAAAGCTGAGAAAATGGCAAACGGCACTAAAAAGAAACCATAAATAAAGATGACTTCTTCTCTACTCCAACCTTTTAATGCTTGCGTATGTCCAAACACAACAAGAATAAAGATTAAATTAACAGCCTGTAGTGATAAATCAGAAAGTAACCCAACGATAAAATCGCCCCGATACTCCAATTTTGTTTTTATATATTGACTTGCATATTGCAAAAATAGTTTTATATATATCATCTCATCATCCCCCTTGTACAATTAGACGTTTTCTCGCCGTTCTCCACATGAGTACAATCGGAATAATAAGTACAATGGCCCAAATTACTTGGAATAATAATGCCTCATACAATTTACTTCCTTGTATACCTTCTGAGAAAATCATACTCGGAATATAACTAATAGCCTGAAACGGTAAAAACATCATTGCCTTTTGGGCCCATAACGGATAAAAACTAATTGGTAATAATAGACCTGAAAACAAATCAATAACAACACGTTTTGCATACATAATTCCGCTATTATTAAACAAGAAGAATGTGAGCATTCCCGTCATTAAATTAATTTGTGTATTAATAATAAAACTAAATATTAAAGATAAGAAGAAATATAACCACGTTTGAAAGTTCGTTGTAATTTGCAATGAAAATAATAAGGTAACGATGACCATACCCGGAATTGAAAAGAAGGCAAAGCGAAATATTCCTTCACCAAGACCTTGCATCACTTTCATCCCTAAATAGTTATATGGACGTATCAGTTCTACCGCTACACGTCCTTCTTGAATCTCCATCGCAATTTCCCTGTCTATATTATTAAAATAAAAAGCACGTGCCATCCACGCAATTGCGATATACGTAGTCATTTGCGAAATAGATAAACTTTCAATATTCTCTTTTCCGCTATAAATTGCTTGCCACAAAAAATAATATGCGCCGATATTAATTGTATAAATTAAAATCCCGCTATAGTAGTTTGTACGATACGCAAGCATCATTAAAAAGCGAATTCGAATCATTTCAATGTACTTACCCATGTTTAATACCTTCCTCATAAATGTTACGAATAATTTCCTCTGTAGACACTTCGTTAATTTTTAAATCTTTAATTTGAAAGGCTTGTACCACTTTAGAAATAAGCATTGAAATAATAACTTCTTCATTCGGTATTTTGGCAATCCACGCGTTTTCCTCTTTCGCTTTCGACCAAACGACATGACTATCTGGCATAACCATTGATAAATCCTGATAAGAAACTGGTGCGACAAACTGAAAATGTATTTCTTTCTCTGCTCCCCACTGCGTACGAAGATTATTTAAAGAACCGTCATACATAATATTGCCTTCATCCAGCATGATAACGCGCTCACATAAAGCTTCAATATCAGTAATATCATGAGTTGTTAATAAAATCGTTGTTTTATAACGTTCATTCATTTCTTTTAAAAATTCACGTATTTTCAATTTCACAAGTACATCTAACCCAATTGTTGGTTCATCTAAAAATAATAACGGCGGATTATGAATTAATGCTGCCGCTAATTCACAACGCATTCTTTGACCTAAAGATAGCTTTCGAACTGGCTTATCTAATAAAGGACCAATATCTAACGTTTCGATCACGTGCTCCATATGTTCTTTATACTGAGCGTCTGATACACCGTACACTTTTTTTAATAAACGAAACGATTCTTGCACGGCAATATCCCACCACAGTTGCGAGCGTTGACCGAAAACAACACCAATTGTTCTTACAAATTCTTCCCTCTGCTTATGTGGGTTCATCCCATTTACTAAAATGTCTCCTGATGTCGGAGTCAAAATTCCCGTAAGCATTTTAATTGTCGTTGATTTACCGGCACCGTTCTCACCGATATATCCAACCATTTCACCTTGTTTCACAGTAAAAGATACATCATTTACTGCTGGTACTATTTTATAATTACGATTTAATAAATCGCGAAATGCACCCTTTAAACCCGGACGACTTGAATAGGCTGTAAATTCTTTACGTAACCCTTGTACCTCAATTACCGATTTCATAACCGGACCCCCTTCCTAAATGTCACAACGAATAGTTTACCCAACTGCCTTCTCTATCACAAACAATACGTCTTTTCGAAAAACATGTTAGAATAATACATAGATTTTTGTAAGGAGATGAATGGTAGTGAAATTCACAAAATCAGAAGCATTACATAAAGAAGCTTTAGAACATATCGTTGGCGGTGTTAATAGTCCTTCTCGTTCTTTTAAAGCAGTTGGTGGCGGCGCTCCTGTTGCTATGGAACGTGGAAAAGGTGCTTATTTCTGGGATGTAGACGGAAATAAATATATCGATTATTTAGCAGCATACGGTCCTATTATTACTGGACATGCTCACCCGCACATTACAAAAGCAATTACAACAGCTGCTGAAAATGGTGTACTTTACGGAACTCCAACAGCGCTAGAAGTAAAATTTGCAAAAATGTTAAAAGAAGCAATGCCTGCATTAGATAAAGTTCGCTTCGTAAACTCTGGTACTGAAGCTGTAATGACAACAATTCGTGTCGCTCGCGCTTACACAGGCCGCACAAAAATTATGAAATTCGCTGGTTGTTACCACGGTCATTCTGATTTAGTACTTGTAGCAGCTGGATCTGGCCCTTCTACACTAGGAACTCCTGACTCAGCGGGTGTACCACAAAGTATCGCTCAAGAAGTTATTACCGTTCCATTTAATAATGTAGAAACTTTAAAAGAAGCATTAGATAAATGGGGACATGAAGTAGCAGCTATTCTTGTAGAACCAATCGTTGGAAACTTCGGTATTGTAGAGCCAAAACCTGGCTTCCTTGAGAAAGTGAATGAACTTGTTCACGAAGCTGGTGCACTAGTAATTTATGATGAAGTTATTACTGCTTTCCGCTTCATGTACGGTGGTGCTCAAGACTTACTTGGCGTAACACCAGACTTAACAGCGCTTGGTAAAGTTATTGGCGGCGGACTTCCAATCGGTGCTTACGGTGGTAAGAAAGAAATTATGGAACAAGTTGCCCCTCTTGGACCTGCATATCAAGCTGGTACAATGGCAGGAAATCCTGCTTCTATGGCATCTGGTATTGCTTGTCTAGAAGTTCTTCAACAAGAAGGGCTTTATGAAAAATTAGATGAACTTGGTGCAATGCTTGAAAAAGGAATTTTAGAGCAGGCTGAAAAACATAATATCGATATTACATTAAACCGCCTAAAAGGCGCTTTAACTGTATACTTCACAACAAATACAATTGAAGATTACGATGCAGCACAAGATACAGACGGAGAAATGTTCGGTAAATTCTTCAAGCTTATGCTGCAAGAAGGAATTAACTTAGCACCTTCTAAATACGAGGCATGGTTCTTAACGACAGAACATACAAAAGAAGATATTGAATATACAATTGAAGCTGTAGGTAGAGCATTTGCTGCTTTAGCAAACAATAAATAACCCTGCCATTAAAAGGAAAAAAGAAAGCACACCTTTCTTTTTTCCTTTTTTCTATTTCATAAATCCCTCATTAATAGTATAATTATTCATAATTATCTGTTTAATTTTATTTTATATCCTTACTATCTTTGTATACAAGGCTGCTCACGCCTCAAATAGTAAGATTATTCAAACTTTCATAAGAGGGGGGATTGACGGATGCTCAATAAAACAAACACATGGACACCGTCTTTATTTCGAGATTACAAAAATGCGGAACACGATGCGTGTGGAATCGTTTCCGTTATGGAGAAACGAAAAATTCCTACAAAAGAAAATATTGACCTTTGCATACAATCGCTCGTCAAAATGAATCATAGAGCTGGTTTCATTAATGGCGAAGGCGATGGAATCGGTATTCACATTGATGTACCAAAATCACTTTGGAATGAAAAATTAAAAAGTAGCGGATATAATCCAACGATCGTGGATCATCCCCACTTTATCGTTGGACATTTTTTTCTAAACAAAAACGAAAATATAGTTAATTTAAAAAATCATATTCGTACACAACTAAACAACGAAAACTTTGCAATTCTTTTCGAAAGTGATGATGTAATAAACTCCGATGCACTCGGTCCACTTGGTAAACAAGAAGAACCTTTATTTTGGCAAGTTGCTCTTATCGCAGAAAATGAAGTTACAAATATTGAGCAAACATTATTTACAGTAACGATAAAAATAGAAGAAAATGAAGCGATTCATGTTGCTTCCTTAAGTCGTGATCACGTTGTATATAAAGTTCTCGGTGCTGGGGATACACTTGTTGCCTATTACAATGATTTACAACACCCACTTATTGCTTCAACTATGACACTAGGACATAATCGCTATTCTACTAATACATTATCTAACTTCTTTCGTGTACAACCATTTAGTATCCTCGGACATAATGGTGAAATTAACACAATTGCAAAATTACGCGATCAAGCTGAAATGATTCACGTTCCACTTACTGCTGGGGGCAGTGACTCCCAAGATTTAAACCGCACCTTAGAAACTCTACTTGTTCAATACAACTACAGTTTATTTGAAGCAATGGATATACTATTCCCGCCAATTATTAATGAAATTAAACTTTATGAACCACATTTACAAGATTTATATACGTATATACGTGAAGCATGGGGCCATTTTGCACAAGGTCCAGCCGGCATTATTTCACGTTATAAAGATGAAGCTGTTTTCAGCGTGGATTCCCTTGGGCTAAGACCAGTATGGAAAGTAGAGACAGAAAGCTCTTATATTTTCTCTTCTGAACCTGGAGTTGTATCCCCAACTGAATATGTAGCAGAACCAAAACCACTCGCTCCAGGGGAAAAAGTCGGACTAAAGTGGAATGAACAAGATGAGCTTGTTCTTTATGAATATGACAAATACCAAGCTCAAGTATATGACCGTTTTAAAAAACGAGTGGATACTAAAGATTATCATTTAAACTTATCTACCCCTGAAACGAAAGAAATCCAAGGATTATGTGATTCTATGCAAGTTGACACAAAACAATACGTTGCTTTCGGATGGGATCGTGAACATATTCAGCTTCTTGAACAGATGGCAACAAAAGGTGTTGAACCAATTCGCTCACTTGGGCATGACTCACCACTCGCTGCACTTGATACTGATAGACGAAATATCGCTGACTTCATTAAGGAAAGTGTAGCTGTTGTTACAAATCCAGCAATCGATCGCGATCGAGAAGTTGAACACTTCTCCACACGAACGATACTTGGCAAACGTCCAAGTTTATTGGCTGATGCTAAACAGCCATTTGTAGTTGAGATGCTTTCCCCAATCATTTTAGAAGGAAGTGTAGCACAATCTATTGTAGAAGAATTACACACAATTACGTACGAGCAACTTATACAACTATTCAATACTCATAGCTCTATCGCTACAATCTCTGCTACATTCAGTCAGGCAGAAACTTTACAATGTGCCTTAAGTCGAATTAGCTCTGAAGCGATAACAGCCGTGAACGATGGAGCTTCCCTATTATTAATAGACGATGCTGATGCTCACCTAAATGGACGATTATGGATTGATCCTCATTTAGTTACCGCGAAAGTACATCAAGTATTAAGCGAAAATAAATTACGCCGAAACTGCTCTCTCGTTATACGTTCTGGTGCCCTTCGCTCCTTACACGATATCGTCACACTGTATGGATTAGGAGCAGATAGTATCAATCCATATTTACTATTTGCAACCGTAAATGATGGGACAAAAACACCAATTACGAATTTATATCATGCACTTAATAAAGGACTGGAAAAAGTCATTTCAACAATTGGAATTCATGAATTGCGTGGTTACGGTCGCCTCTATTCTTCTATCGGGTTACATGAAGAAATCGCAAATATATTGCAAATTACAAATTTCTTAGGTTCAAATGATTTAGCTTTTTCTCTTGAATCACTTGCTGAAGATGCACAAATGCGAGCGAACGATTATAACAATCCTAAAGTTAGAATGCGAAAATCTTTTCATATATTCCCGCGAATTTGGAAAGCAATCGGCGATGTTGCAAAGGGAAACTCTTATGATGATTACCGTGAAAAATTAAGTGAATTAGAAGAAAATAACCCAATCGCAATTAGACATCTTGTTCAAACGAAAGAAACAAAACATGTCGTTCCGGCTGAAGAAGTGTCCATCAGTATTCAAAATCATGATTTACCATTTATTATTAGTTCCATGTCATTCGGTTCTCAAAATGAAATTGCCTTTCGTGCATATGCAGAAGCAGCCGATCAGCTAAATATGATTAGTTTGAACGGTGAAGGCGGCGAAATTAAAGATATGATTGGAAAATATCCACATACACGTGGACAACAAATCGCGTCCGGACGATTTGGCGTAAACGCCGAACTACTCAATTCATCAAACTTAATTGAAATAAAAATTGGGCAAGGTGCCAAGCCTGGTGAAGGTGGACATTTGCCAGGTTCAAAAGTAACAGCCAAAATCGCTGAAGCGCGTAATGCTACAATTGGCTCTGATTTAATTTCACCTTCTAACAACCATGATATTTATTCCATTGAAGATTTGGCTCAAATGATTACAGAAATTAAAACAGCTAATCAGCTTGCAAAAGTAGCTGTAAAAGTTCCTGTCGTCCCTAACATTGGAACAATTGCTGTCGGTATCGCAAAAGCTGGTGCTGATTTTATTAACATTAGCGGATTTGATGGTGGTACAGGTGCCGCACGTATTCACGCATTGCAACATGTAGGGCTTCCTGTAGAAATTGGTGTGAAAGCCGCTCACAATGCTTTATTAGAAGCAAATATGAGACATAAAGTAGAAATTTGGGCTGATGGTGGTATTCGAAGTGTGAATGATGCCTTGAAAATTATGCTCCTTGGAGCAAACCGCATTGGATTTGGTACATTATCCATGATTGCAATTGGCTGTACAACTTGCCGCGGATGTCATCTAGATACTTGCCACGTTGGAATCGCAACACAGATTGAATCTGAAGCTCAAGCGAAAGAACACGGATTACGCCGCTTCGTCCCGCGTGAATTAGAAAGCGCCGTGGCTGGATTATTACATTTATTCACTACTTTTGGCGAAGAACTAAAACGATTAACAGGAAATCTCGGCTATACAAATTTACAAGAAATTGTCGGGCGTTCCGATTTATTAGAACAAGTTCGAGGCAAAAATTTATTAAACTTATGTAATTTACTACAAACGATAGAACATCCATCTAGTACAAAAACAGAACACGTACTAGAAAAACAATTTGAAACAATTCATTCTCCTCATTCAAAAGAATTAGTAGGCGTTGGCGTAGAGCAACGCGTTATGGGTGGTCTAGAATCTTGTTATCGCGTTCGTAGTAAATTATATGAAGACACGAAGCTTGAACCACTTACATTAAAGTATACGAATGGCTCGATTCCTGGAAATGGATTAGGTGCTTACAATAGTGAGAACTTATTTATACACGTAAACGGCGGCGCACAAGATGGTATTGGTAAAACCTCCTTTGGTGGTGGTATTTATATAACGAAAGCAAAAGGAAAAGACGGTCTATATTATAACGGTTCTGTCGGAAAAGGTTTTGGATACGGTGCACAAAAAGGGGCGCTATACGTTCAAGGTAACGCTGATGCTCGCGCTGGCATTCGCCTCTCTGGAGCAGACATGATAATTGGCGGACGCATGACAAAGCCACTCCGTGAAAAAGAGCAAGGGAATATAGGAGCATACTCTAATATTAAAGGTTTCGCTTTTGAATATATGACAAATGGGCGCGCTCTTGTTTTAGGGGATCCTGGTCCATGGATTTGCGCTGGTATGACTGGCGGGGTTGTTTATTTACGCCATGATTCAAGCTTAGGTTTAACAGAACAGGCATTAAAAAGAAGAATCGCAAAAGGAGCAAATGTTACATTACAACCAATTAGTAAAAATGGTGTGCAAGATGTGACCGAGTTATTACTAGATTATATTCGTGTATTAAATGAACATGAGCAATACGAGGAAGTTGCTTTGTTAACACCGTTACTCGATGATATGCAGCAACAGTTTTTTGAAATCATCCCGAAAAAAGAGCAGGCTGATCCATCTATCTCAACAGAGTGATATGCCTAATTTTCATCTTCAAGAAAAAAATTGACGAAGTACACTTCTCATAGTAATCTATAGTAACAATTTGAAACCTGCTGAAATTCAGCAGGTTTTTTTACTAAAAATTGATGTTTAAAAAGAATTAGGAAAAAGTATAAAATGAATCTTAATTTCTTATTAACGTCACTAAAATATCACTTGCTAACATATTGTAATGAATGTATAGTATCATGTTGTACATTCATTATGACAAGAGAAAGGATCTTATTAAGGGTATGAAACTTGGTGCTCGCATTTTAAAAACGGGTATTGCCATCACATTAGCTTTATTTGCTTGTATTTTACTTAACTTACCGAGTCCAGTATTTGCGGGAATCTCAGCTATCTTCGCTGTTCAACCGTCTGTATACCGTTCGTATTTAACTGCACTTGAACAAATTCAAGCAAACGTCATTGGTGCGGTATTCGCTATCGCATTCGCTACTGCTTTTGGACATAATCCTTTTATTATTGGATTAACATGTATATTAGTAATTGCTCTTACATTGCAATTACGATTAGAAAACACAATATCAATTGCTTTAGTAACAGTTATCGCTATTATGGAGTATCAAGGTGAAGATTTCTTTAGTTTTGCCTTACTTCGATTTGCGACGATTATGGTTGGAATTATTGCGGCTTCACTTGTAAATTTAGTGTTTATGCCGCCAAAATACGAAACAAAGTTATATCATCGCATCGTTGATAATACAGAAGAAATTGTAAAATGGATTCGTATGAATAGCAGGCAAGCTTCTGATTTTACAACATTAAAAACTGATATTGATCGTATGAAAGAAAAAATGATCAAACTAAACCATTACTATTTGCTGTATAAAGAAGAAAGAAGCTATACGAAAAAAGTAAAGTTCGCAAAAATTCGTAAGCTTGTTTTATTCAGACAAATGTTAGCGACGACAAGTCGTGCTTTAAGTACGTTAAAATCATTACATCGTACTGAAAACGAACTGCGCTATATGCCAGAAGAATTCCAGGAATCTATTCAGAACGAACTTGATTCATTAACACATTATCATGAACAAGTTTTATTAAAATTTATTGGTAAAGCAAAAAAACAACAGTCCGTTGAAATGCTTGATGAAGTTGAAACAGGTAAACAGGAATTAATTGATATCTTTATGGAATATCAAAACAAGGATGATGAAGAGGCATATAAAACATGGCTACATCTCTTCCCTCTTATTTCTGCTATTATTAACTATAGTGAAGAAGTAGAGCATTTAGATTTACTTGTGGATAGCTTCTACACATACCATAAACCAGAAGCAGAACTCAAAATCGACGATAAAAAAGAAGACGAATAAAAAACAGCTCCTTTTACGCTAAAGGAGCTGTTTCTGTTATATGTTGAAGTTGATATAAATTGTGGTAATATCCTCTTTTTTTCATTAATTCTTCATGAGATCCTGTTTCTTTAATTTCACCATCTTCAATGTAAATAATCGTATCCACATGCGTAATCGTCGCCAATCGATGCGCAATTATGATCGTCGTTCGATCAGCAGCTAACGTCTGAAGCGCCTCTTGAATATATCTTTCATTTTCTAAATCCAAAGCGGAAGTCGCTTCATCTAATATAAGTAACGATGGATTCTTTAAAAACACGCGTGCAATCGCTACACGTTGCCTTTGCCCACCAGATAACTTCACACCGCGTTCCCCGACGACAGTATCATAACCATCAGGTAACTCAATAATAAAATCATGAATTTGCGCAGCTTTGGCAGCTGCAATTACTTCTTCCTCTGTAGCTTTCGGATTCCCATATAAAATATTTGCCCCGATTGTATCGCTAAATAACAAATTATCTTGCAGTACAATTCCAATATGACTACGTAAATTTCTCATATCATACTTTCTAACATCTATCCCATCTACATAAACTGTGCCTGAAGAGACATCATAGAAACGCGGGATTAAACTAGCAAGAGATGACTTCCCTCCCCCACTCGCTCCTACAAGTGCTACCTTCTCTCCTGGCAATATAGTTAACGAAAGGTTATGTAATACCTCTTTTTCATCCGAGTTGTAACGAAAAGATACATTATCAAATATCACTTCACCATTTAATTTTTTCGTTTGTACCGCACCTTGTACATTCACAATATCGTATTTTTCGTCTAACAGTTCAAACACCCGATCCATCGATGCAAAAGACTGTGTTAATGTCGTAGAGGAATTAACAAGGCGGCGAAGTGGACTATACAAACTATCCATATATCCAACAAAGGCAACCATAGTTCCTAAGGTTAACTGCCCCTGAATCACTTCATACGCCGCAAAACCGATCACGAGTAACGGCCCTAAATCTGTTAACGTATTTACTGCCGAAAATGTTCTCGCCGTCCAACTCGTATGTGTTAACGCTTTCGTCAAAAATTCATTATTTCTTTTTTCAAATTGCTTCCCTTCATACTCTTCTAATGCAAAGCTACGTGTCACTTGCATCCCTTGAATACGTTCATGTAAATACCCTTGCATCGTTGCTAACGCTTGTGAACGCTCTTTCGTCAATTTTCGAAGACGCCCGAAAAAATATTTCACTGCCACTACATAAATAGGTAAAATTAATAGCGCAACAAATGTCAATTTTATATTCATAGAAAACATAACAATGATAGCGATAGCAATTGTTGCCGTGTCTAACCAAACATTCATCAAACCAGTAATTACAAAATCCTTCGTTTGTTCTACATCATGAATGACGCGCGAAATAATCTCCCCTGTTTTTGTATTCGAATAATAACGTAAACTCAACTTTTGTAAATGACCAAAAATATGTTTTCGCAAATCATATAGTATTGTATTTGCGATACGCTGTGCAAAATATTGACGATAATATTCAATCGGTGGTCTTAACACTGCAAAAATAAAAAAAGCAATCCCAATCGCTGTTACTAGTTGGGACGTCTTATCTTGAAGTGACCCTCCGCCCTGAATGACATCATCAATAATATACTTTAATAACCACGGCATAATGAGCGGGATGCCGAATTTAACTAGACCAATCATAATCGTAATAGCAATAAGCCATCGATATGGTTTAACAAATTGCAAATATCTTTTTATACCTTGCACATAATCCCCCCTCTAATAGGACAAACCTGCGGGGAAATCCCCTGCAGGTTTGTTTTAATTTCTGTACATTAAATATCTCTCATACCACATATCTACAAAGTCTGGTGCGAATGGCCCTTTTCTTTGATGAATCCATTGTGTTAGTTGTGCTACATTTCGTTTTAAAATCGTATCAATTACAGGTGGATATTGCATAATTTGACTATGTTTTTCATATTCATCTTCATCTAAAAGTGTATATGTCATATCTGGATACACTTTAATATCTAAATCATAATCAATATACTTTAACGCTTCAGAATCATATGCAAAAGGTGAGCTTAAATTACAATAATAATATACGCCCTCTTCCCTTAACATTCCAATCACATTAAACCAGTAGTTTGCATGAAAATAACAAATTGCTGGTTCACGAGTAATCCATGTTCGGCCATCTGATTCTGTCACTACTGTACGATCATTTGCTCCGATCACAAGACTTTGTGTCCCTTTTAAAATCGTTGTCTCTTCCCACATTCTATGAATGGAGCCATTATGTTTATAACTATGTATTTGTACTTTTTCTCCTTCTTTGGGAAATCCCATATATGCTCCCTTCCTTCAACTGCAAATGCCCTTTGAACTGCATTCACTTTTTTTCTATTATAACTTTTTTGTCGAAATTTTAAAACTAAAGCGATAAGACTCTATATTTTACACTGAATACGATATCCTTAATCCTATTAAGAAACAAGGATCTTCGCTTAACATTTTATAAAGGAAGAAATGAGAATAAAAAAAGTCCTTCCTCATTTCCATGTACAGAAGGACCTTTCACCTAAAGGCAACAATATATCTTATCCTAAATTTGAAATCATTTTTTCAGTTTCAAAAGATTGAATCACACTATTTGTTTGCTCTTCAAATTTCTCATGTAATAGCTTGAGCGCTAATTCTGTTCTATATATTTCTTGGCGGATAAAATGTAATTCCTTTTTATCGCACGTATCCTTTTCGCTCATTTCAATTTGCTGATACTTCTCTAGGTGAGCTTGTAACTTCAACAACTCATCCATCGTTTCCAATTGCTCTCCTACCAACTTATCAAAATCGTTCATTACTTACCCCCTTTTGGACTTATTTATCATTTATTATTCCTCATTACATATTTCTAATCTTTAACTTCCTTCTCCTTTGACTACATTTGTTGACTTATTAGAAGTTATGTCGTTCGTTTTATTTTCATTCCCATGACCAAAGCACAAAGAAAACACTTCTCTCGAATTAGAGAAGTGTCTTTCTTTCATTACTGATTTGAACTAGAAGATTGTGATTGTTTTGCAGCTGATTGTGCATTTTGTTTTTTCACAGCATGCACGTCTGTTTCAGTTGCAAATTCAGTACCATAACTAGCGTTTGCACTTTGTGCACCAGAAGCTTGTGCTTTCTTCGCTTCTGATTGTGCGTTTGCTTGTTTTACTGCTTGCACATCTGTTTCAGTTGAAAACTCTGTACCATAACTAGCATTTGTACTTTGAATGCTAGCACCAGAAGTTGCCTTGTTATAACCTTGTTGTTTTTTACTCATCTTTCTCACCTCCACAATCAATAATGTAACCAATTCAACTAGAAGCTATCCGTAATTTTCTTTTGAAAAAATTCCGCATATATCTCTTGTTACTCATTCAAACTATAGAAAATGGAGGTGGGAATATGTATGTAGGACGCGATATGACTGAACTAACGATGGTTTCAAAAAGTGAGTGGAAAGAAGATGAATTGGCTTATTTTCATCATTCATTACAACAGATTTTGCCGTATTTAAATGCAGAAGGTCAAAGTATCTACAAAGAAATTGTAATAGAAATTGAATCAAGAGGCGGCTTACAAGAAGGTGATGCTAGTTGGACTCATGGGACAAAAATTTCTTACGATTAAAAAAGTGTTCCCAATCTAGGGAACACTTTTTTTGTTTATCCCGCTTTAATGGGCAGTAAGACCCCCACCTCAAAATGCAGCGAAAGCAAAGAAGTGAGGTGGGGGTCGGGCTGCCCATAAAAGTCCGATTGGTGAGGGCTGATAATCAGTGGGGGATGAAGAAAACCCCCACTGATTAAAGTTTCACTTTATTGCATTGTAATTTTCTCAACACAATTCTCATAAATCGTACGATGAGATTTAGAGAAAGGTAACTGCTCAAATGCTTCTTTCGATACAAATTTCAATGTATCTGTTTCAACGATATCACCAGTTACTTTTCCGTAAAATACGAATATATCCCATGTGCGATGTGTAAATGTATGTTGTACATTCATTGCGTATTCATCAATAGAAATCGAGAGCTCAAATTTTTCTTTCATATAATCTGTAAGCTGTTCTTTCTGACTTCGAATCCCTTCGCCAAGTTCAATATTCGGAAACTCCCACATGTTAGCTAATAAACCGGTACTTGGACGTTTATTAATGACGTAACGACCATCTTCAGTTTGAAGTACTCCTGCAACGATCGGTACCATCGTAGGGGCTTTCGCTTTACTTTTTACTGGTAATTCCTTTTGAACACCTTCAGCATATCCCCTGCAATGCTCACGTACAGGACAAAGTAAGCATGCTGGATTTTTAGGAATACAAATCAGTGCTCCTAATTCCATCAAACCTTGATTAAAATAAGATGGATTTTCAGCCGAAATAATTTCACGCACAATCTCTTCAAACACTTTTCTCGTTTTTGGTTTTGCAATGTCATCCCATACTGATAAAATGCGAGATAATACACGCATAACATTTCCGTCAACTGCCGGCTCTGGTATACCATATGCGATACTTAAAATAGCACCTTTTGTATAGGGACCGACTCCCTTTAATTTCTCAATCTTCTTTACATCACTTGGCACAATCCCGCCATATACTTCTTTTACTTCTTTTACGGCTGCATGTAAATTTCGCGCTCTAGAATAATAGCCTAAACCTTCCCATGCTTTTAACACTTCTTCATCATCAGCATTTGCCAAAGCTTCTAGAGTAGGAAACTTCCCCATAAAATTTGCGTAATATGGTTTTACAGCTTCCACTCTAGTTTGCTGCAACATAATTTCCGAAACCCAAACACGGTATGGATCTTTATTTTTACGCCACGGTAAGTCGCGTTGCTCTTTTTCAAACCAACCAATTAAATCATTTTGAAACTGCTCTATGTTAAAATTATTTAATATTTCAAGTGTCAAACTTGATCCCCCTCATTTTTTTGCATATAAGTACTATTATAAAGATTTTAGGAAAAAATTTAAGTAAGATGACATAGGAAATAGAAGGCAAAGGACTTGAGGTATCGAATAAAAAGAGTTACATTAATAAAAAACGGAGGTGGATTTCTATGGACACAGCCACTCACCTTGTTATGGGCGTTACTCTAGGCAGCTTGGCCACGTTAGATCCAGCCATAGCACAAAGTGATATTGGGCCACAAGCAGTTATGCTCGCTACAATTGCTGGTTCTAATATTCCTGATATCGATACAGTTTTAAAATTGCGTAATAACGCTAAATATATAAGAAATCATCGCGGGATTACTCATTCCATTCCTGCAGTGATTCTTTGGTCATTCCTTATAAGTGGCATCTCTTTCGCCTTCTTTTCAGACGCTCCATATTTGCATCTACTACTTTGGTCCTTTATTGCCGTCTTTCTTCATGTCTTTGTAGATATTTTTAATGCCTACGGTACACAAGCATTACGGCCCTTCACAAAAAAATGGGTAGCGCTCGGCATCATTAATACATTTGATACCGTCATTTTCTTTATCCATATACTCGCAATTGCTTGTATGCTCGTAGGTTCCCATAAAGGATATACTGCCTTAGCAGCGTATATATTAATGATTGTTTACTACATCGGACGGATTATGATGCATAGAAATATAAGAAGCGTTGTACAAAAACGTTTCAAACATGTTGAGAAGATAATTATTTCTCCTTCTTATCGATTTTATCATTATCATTTAGCAATCGTTACAACCAATTATTACTACGTTGCTAGATGGCATCGTGGTAACATCATGGTATATGATAAGTTTGATCGGGTACCGTTCCCAGATAATGCTATTATGCGCGCAGCTAAACAAGATGAAAACATCTCAGCATTTTTATCTTTCTCCCCTGTATATCGCTGGGACATTTTCGATTATGATCATTATTATGAAGTTCGATTCATTGATTTGCGATATCGCAGTAAAGACTATTATCCATTCGTTGCAATCGTTCAACTCGATCATAATTTAAATATTATTAGTTCCTATACAGGATGGATTTTTAGTGAAGAAAAACTTCGAAAAAAACTGGAGTTACTTCCACATTAAAAAAAGCGACTTCAGTCGCTTTTTTTAATGTTTCAAATGATCTTCTTGATTGATTAGATGGCTATATTTCGGATTATTTGTACGCATTTCATGAAGGCGTCCTCCATGATTATTAATCCATGATCGCACCACTTGTTCAGTCATTTCTTCTCCTTGATAACGACCTGATTTTGCATAAGTTGTTTGAAAATCTTCCCACAGTAATTCAACCCACGCACGAGCTTGCGCGTAAGAAAGTTTGTCATTTTTGTCTAATAGTTCTTTCGTTAATGCTTCATAAATATCATTCATGTTCTAATCTCCTTTACCTAATTATCCCTTCATTTCTAAAGGATAGTTTCTTCTATTTTGCACATTCTATAATTGATACTTCTTCAAGAGGTATCAACTGATGATGAGGAGGGCGTTCGCAATGGGTAAACAAGCCGAATTTTGGTCTGAGTCAAAAAACAACAGCAAAATCGACGGTCAACCGAAAGCGAAATCACGCTTCGCTTCGAAGCGACCTAACGGCACAATTAACACGCACCCACAAGAACGTATGCGTGCTGCAAATCAGCAGGAAGAGTAGTACAAAGTAATTCAACTTCCTACACGAGGTGATAAAGATGAGCTACCGTGATCGCTTAGATAGTCGTTCTGAATTATTTAACCATACGTGGACTCGTCCGAAACATGCAAAAGCGCAAGTTAACGGACAGACGCAACAAACCCAGTCTCTCATTATCTTGGCGAATGAATGTAAAAAACGCCAATTTTAGAATCTCCTATCTCCTGTAACGCCTACCAAAGATGAAAACCAGAGAGATATTCGCTCTCTGGTTTTCATTTTTCTTGTAATAAAGAAATCGGTATTCCGATCTCTTCATTATCATTTTGCTTATGTCCCCAAGCAAATACCCCATTGAAATACGTAATTTCAAATAATATACCAGGTTCTTCTACTAATTCATACGTTTCACCAATATGGAATTTGTTTATGTCAGTCATATAAGCGCGAGCCATTGCTATCTTTCGCATTAATACATCGAACTCATTTACAATTCCAAGTTGCTCAGCTTTTATTGCTTGCTCTTTCAAAACCCCAATTTCTTCCCTTAGCTCATATGGTGTCATTTCACTGTAGCGTTTTGGCATATTCATTTTATTCCCTCATCCCTCTTCGCGTTTCATTTGCAAAAATATCTCTATCTCATCGATAGAGAATCCTTTGCGATATAACGCTTGTTTCATCTTATTTTCAAATGTCCATCCATCATACTTCTTATATTTTTCATAGTATTTATTCCCATGATAGTGTAACGCTTCTCGTTGCTTTTCGTCATCTTTTTCGTCTTTCAATTCTTCTAAACAAATTTGAATCACATCTCTAGAATATCCTTTACGAACCAGCATTTCGTCTAACTTTAGCTTCATTTGTAAAAAGGAATGCTTTTGATAAGATTTCTTCTTCTTTTCTATAAGAATTAAAGCATTCTCAATTTGCTTTTCCTTCGGATATTCTTGTAAACTATGCGTAATAATTAAATCCTGAACACCTTTATTTAACAACTCTCTTTTAATAACCGTTGGACCTTTTCGATTCACATTACTTTGCGTTCTCGTATATAAAATAGCATACTCTTTATCATTAATATATCGGTCATGTAATAATTTCGAAACGACCTCAGAGATGATGGCTTGTCCAACTTCTTTTTTTCGTAAAAAATCTTCTATTTCTAGTTTCGTTCTCATTTGATAGGATAAATAGGAGATTGCTTGTAAATATGCTTTTTGTACCTCTTCATTGTACAAAATATTTCCTAACGCTATTTCATCAATTTCTAAGCCTTTTTGTAATCCATGTTTTATTAAGATTACTTCATTGACACTAAATCCGTATTCTTCACCTTGACCTTTATCGATATAAATATTAAACCGTTCTTTCGATCGTTTTTGCACTTCTATTTTTGTAATGACAGCCATACTCTCACCTCTCTATTATTTTAACATAGTCAAGGAACGTTTTTGCTTTTCAAGAATATATATAATGAGGAGGAAATAATTGTGAAAATCGCAATTTCTGGTGGTACCGGCTTTATAGGTAAATACCTTTCTACCTTTTTTATTCAAAAAGGATATACTGTTTACATTCTCTCACGAAAAAAAACTGCTGAAACTTCCGATCCTAACCTTCAGTATGTACAATGGACACCAGATTTACAAACCTTCCCCCTCTCTTCTATTGATGTAGTTATTAATCTAGCTGGAGAGTCTATTAATAGTAGATGGACAAAGAAACAAAAGAAAGTCATTTTAAACAGTAGAATTCAAACAACAAAAGGACTCATTAAACAATTGCAGGCACTCCCTACAAAACCACACACATTTATTAACGCAAGTGCAATTGGATACTATGGAACGTCTGAAACCGAGTCTTTTACAGAACAGCATGTGACTCCTGGAAATGACTTTTTAGCAAATACAGTATATTCATGGGAACAAGAAGCATCTAAAGCACGTGCTCTCGGAATACGGACAATCTATGCAAGATTCGGAGTCGTATTAGGTCCAGACGGAGGAGCCCTTCCAAAAATGCTACTTCCCTATCAATTCTATATCGGAGGTACAGTTGGATCTGGAAATCAATGGTTATCATGGATTCATATAGACGATGTCGCTTCCATGATTGATTTCATCATACACAAAGAAGAAATTGATGGACCTCTTAACATTACAGCTCCTGATCCTATAAGAATGAAGGAATTTGGAGAAATCATTGCAACTATAATAAAAAAACCTCATTGGTTACCTGTCCCTTCATTTATGCTTCATGCTTTATTAGGCGAGATGAGCATACTTGTACTAGAAGGGCAACATGTATTACCTAGTAAAGCAATTGAGTATGGGTATCAATACACATTTCCGTCAATAGACCATGCATTACAAAATATACTTTCGCATACAATGTAGTACTTCTAAAACACAGTTTTACAGAGGGCCCTTTCAAAACTTTTATTTTCTAGCATCCGGAGCATTATTACACAAATAATCTTTCAGTTACTTTCCCTTACATTCCATTAACATTATAAAGTAACAGAAATGAGGTACCTATGAAAATATTGCTCAAACAAGCCATTGTCTATCCTATTACATCCCAAAAATTTCAAGGGGATGTACTCGTTATAGGAGAAAAAATTGCTGAGGTCAAGCCTTCCATTCAACCTACTCAAGATATGACAGTTATAGACGCACGTGCTCTTCATCTCTTACCTGGATTTATTGATGTCCATACCCATCTTGGTCTCTATGATGAAGGTACTGGTTGGGCTGGCAATGATGCAAATGAAACGTCTGAAGTTTCAACACCCCATATTCGTTCTTTAGACGGAATCCACCCTTTGGATATTGCATTTCAAGATGCGGTACAAAATGGAATTACAACTGTTCACGTTATGCCAGGAAGTCAAAACATTATCGGTGGTACGACTTGTGTAATAAAAACAGCCGGAACTTGTATTGATCATATGATCATTCAAGAACCTGCTGGCTTAAAGATTGCCTTTGGCGAAAATCCTAAAAAAGTCCATAGTAATGGCACAAAAGAGTCCATTACGCGTATGGGAATTATGGGATTACTTCGGGAATCATTTTATGAAGCACAGCACTACGGGCATGAAGCAGATTTTCGAATGCTTCCTATTTTAAAAGCATTACGCCGTGAAATACCCGTACGTATCCACGCTCACCGAGCAGATGATATTAGTTCCGCTCTACGCTTTGCAACAGAGTTCAATCTTGATTTACGTATTGAACATTGTACAGAAGGACACTTTATTGTTGAAGAACTTTCAAAACACAATTTGAAGGTTTCAGTTGGCCCCACGCTTACACGCCGTTCTAAAATCGAACTAAAAAATAAAACATGGGATACTTACCATATATTATCAAAAAATGGAGTGGAAGTTTCCATCACAACAGATCACCCCTATACACCCATTCAATATTTAAATGTTTGTGCTGCTGTCGCAGTAAGGGAAGGGTTAGACGAAAAAACTGCACTAGAAGGAATCACTATATTTCCAGCGCGAAATTTACGTTTAGAGGATAGAATTGGAAGCATTGAGGCTGGAAAAGACGCTGATCTTGTGCTCTGGACCCATCATCCTTTCCATTATTTAGCCAAGCCTGTACTAACTATGATTGATGGAAAAATAATTTACAAAAAAAATAAAAAAAACTAGTTTATTTTTTTGACTAGATAAAGTATTATACGATTATAAACTGAATGAAACCATAATCAATTTGTGTCGTGATTATCATTTTCAAATTGATGAATGGGGAAGGCAAATGGTGCGCCACCAGCGTTAGAAACTGGTTCTAGTGGGTTCGATTCCCACCCCGAAATTTTTTAAAGATTGATATAAAAATTTCGAGGGTGGGGTGTTTTTTCGTCATGCTACCCTCGTGTGAGGAGGAGTTAGTATGTTGAAAAAACGCGACTTACACGACAGCCACGTTCTATACGAGTTAATGGTGGATCCAGCTGTCTTCCCTTTTGTGCGTCAAAAGGCTTATTCTTATGAGGAATATTTATTTTTAACGAAACAAACGATTGAAGCTGAAGAGCGTGGGGAATTAATTTCACGCACAATTTTAGATGAATGGGGTAACCCTATCGGAACAATTACTTTATTTGATGTGCAAGAAAAAGCCGGATTCCTTGGAACATGGCTTGGCAAACCTTATCACGGAAAAGGCTACAATAAATTGGCAAAAGATTCATTTTTTAGCGAACTTTTCTACGAGTTAGATATTGAAACGATCTTTATGCGTATTCGCAAAATAAATATTCGTTCTATTAAAGCTGCAGAAAAATTACAATATGTAAACCTAGCAAACGAAACAAGAAAGGCCGTTTATGATGAAATTAACGCAAATGAAGAAGTATATAACTTATATGAAATTCCAAAAGATCAATATACACTTGCTACAATGCGAGATACAACGTTCCAAGATTCTCATCACTTAAAAGAAGCATAATCTAAATTTTCAGAAATAATAATTAACCATTAACATTTTGATATATACGTATATCACCCCATGTCTTTGGAAACGATAAATAGTGACTTTAGGACACGAGGTGATTTGTAATGGATAAAAAGAAACGTGATAAAGCAAAAAACGCATTATCTAGTACACAAGAAGTTCTCTACCAACGAGAATTTCGTAAAGCAGATCGCGCAGCGGGTTATCGCTCGAAAAGTATTTAAAGTGAGAATGAATAATTAGAAGTTCTCCCCCCCTAATTATTCATTCTCATTACATATTTTTTCTACGTGATAGAGTAGGAAAAAGGTTCCTTATAAATAAGGAACCTTTTTTATGTGGATAACGTTATCCACATAATTTATAGAATTGTGAATAAATTAGGCAAACCTTTCACCAGTTTATATATCGTAACGCACATCAAATGTTAGAATTGTGGATATTTTTCTAAAAATTGTGGATAATGTGGATATAGTTGTTAATATTCCGACTTTACTGTTTAATGAAAGCGCACTCTTCATGTGGATAAGTCTTTATCTTCGAAAATAATAAAGAACCCTCTTTAAACATACAAAAGAGGGTTTCATATTAAGTAAATGATTGTGCAAGAGCAGGTGATTTAATAGGTATATGATTCGGTTCTACATGGTTTTCTGCCAAAATTGTATCCACAATATGATCAGCTGGCTCTGGACGATAAATGCTTTTCATCGCTTCTTTCATTTGAAGAAGCCTCATATCATCTTGTAATAACGCCTCTGTTTTTGCAAAAACCTCACTATCATCACGAATGACAACTGCAGCCCCTTTTCTTTCAAAGTACATCGCATTTTCATTTTCTTGTCCTGGAACAGGCTTATATAAAATGACAGGTACTTGCAATGCTGCCGCTTCACTTAACGTAATACCGCCTGGCTTTGTAATCATACAAGAAGTAACACGGAATAGTTCATCAATATTTTCTACATAACCAAATACTTTTAATGCATCAGGATTTTTTTCCTGTAACCCTAACAAATCCTGTTTTAACGCTTCATTTTTCCCACAAACAACAACTACTTGTAAATCAGGTACTGACATAAATGATTGGCATAGTTCTTTTACACTTCCTAATACTCCATGAGCACCTGCTACAATTAGTAAAATCTTTTTATTCTTACATAACTGATATTTATTATATATAATATCTGAATTGATCTTTAACTCAAAACTACTACGAATCGGAATTCCAGTTTCAACAATTTGCTCCGCAGGCACACCAATATCAACCATAACTTTTTTTACGTGATCAGTTGCTACAAAATAACGATCTACTTCCCGATGAATCCATATTTTGTGCACACAGAAATCCGTTAATACGTTATACACAGGAATTGAAATACCTGTTTGCTTTTTTAATTCTGGTACAGCTATAATCGGAAACGTATTAATAACAATATCCGGTTTCTCCGCTTGTAAAAGTAATTTCAAACGTTTTCTTCCAAAATTAGCATACCAAGATGCTATTTTTTTATCATAAATTTTTTCCACGCCATAATAAAACAAGCGGTACAATTCTTTTCCTATTGTATAACTTTTTAAATATAAATATTTTGTAATATCGGTTATAACCGGATGTGATTCTCCGAACAAATCGCATACAATTACATCTTTAATTCCTTTTTGGCGAAATGTTTGTTCTAATGTTTTCGCTACTTGCACATGACCGTTTCCGTAATGTGCAGTTAATATTAAAACCTTGGGGTTTTTTATCAAACAAATCCACTCCTAGCTTATTGTTTCTCCATATTGCATATACGACAATAGGAAAAACATTTTCCTTAAAAATTACATAAACAGACTCTAATATTTCTCTTTCAGCTATGTACCTGTCGTGGATATGCAAAGCATATAAGATTGACCCCTTAATCCTATCTGTGCTCATATCTTTACATTATACTTTCCTATAAGAGCTTTCGCAATAACTTACAAATGTTCTCTATTCCATGATACTCACTCTTTTACTTCTTAATTCTTTTTACTATTTTGATTTCCCTTTACAATTATGTAAATTTCTCCACTTATTCCTTACAAAAATATGGATATTCTATTTTCAGTATACTCTTTTCTCCATATATACTCTAGGTTTTATTGTAAAGAAAGCAAAAAGCCTAACCCAACATTTGGATTAGACTGCTTGTAAAATATGTCTTGCTTCTTCTACATTTTTTTCAGTAGGCGGTTCTACATTTGCGAGTGGATACTTATGCCCAAGTGCCTCCCATTTATATACACCAAGCTTATGGTATGGTAGCACTTCAACTTTCTGAACATTAGACAGACTCTGAATAAAACTAGATAGTTTTTGTAGATCCTCCTCATTATCAGTAATACCAGGAACTAATACGTGTCGTACCCAAATCGGTTTATTTTTATCCGATAAATAACGAGCAAATTGTAAAATATGTTCATTTGGTTTTCCTGTTAATTTACGATGTTTCTTTGAATCAATATGTTTCAAATCCAATAAAACTAAATCTGTGTACTCCATTAAAATATCTAGCTTATTTTGGAATTCTGGTTCTTCAGAATAACAACCACCCGAAGAGTCAATTGTTGTATGAATTCCAATTTCCTTACACTTCTTAAATAATTCAATTAAGAAATCTAGTTGTAATAATGGTTCCCCACCACTAACTGTTATACCGCCTCCGGAAGCTTCAATAAAAGGAAGGTAACATGTCACATCCTGCATTACTTCTTCGACTGTTATTTCTTTTCCTTTACCGATCTCCCACGTATCAGCATTATGACAATATTGACAACGTAATAAACACCCTTGTGTAAATATGACATAACGAATTCCTGGGCCATCAACAGTACCACAAGACTCTACAGAATGAATTCTTCCTTTTACCATGTTACTTCCTCCTTTATTGAAACAGCCTCCCTCTGCTATTTATAAAATGCAGAGGGACACTTTTTTCATTTACATGCTTTCATGCATTGTACGGTTAATTACATCGATTTGTTGTTCACGAGTTAATTTAATAAAGTTTACAGCGTAACCAGATACGCGAATTGTTAATTGTGGATATTTCTCAGGATGTTCCATTGCATCCATTAATGTTTCACGGTTAAATACGTTAATATTTAAGTGATGTCCTTCTTTTACTGCATAACCATCAAGCATTGATACTAAGTTACGTACTTGTACTTCATCCTCTTTACCAAGTGCTTTTGGAATAATAGAGAATGTATTAGAAATGCCATCTTGTGCATCTTCATATGGTAATTTAGCTACAGATAATAATGAAGCTAACGCACCTTTTGTATCACGTCCATGCATCGGGTTCGCACCTGGTGCAAATGGTTCTCCAGTACGGCGACCATCTGGAGTGTTACCAGTTTTCTTACCGTATACAACGTTAGATGTGATTGTTAAGATTGACATTGTATGAACAGAATTTCTATATGTTTTATGTTTACGAAGTTTATTCATAAATGTTTTCACAAGATTTACAGCAATTTCATCTACACGGTCATCATTGTTACCGTATTTAGGGAAATCTCCTTCAATTTCAAAGTCAACTGCAATTCCGTTTTCATCGCGAATTGGTTTTACTTTTGCGTATTTAATTGCACTTAAAGAGTCTGCTACTACAGATAGACCCGCGATACCTGTTGCCATTGTACGAAGAACATTTGTATCGTGAAGTGCCATTTCAATACGTTCATAGCTATATTTATCGTGCATGTAGTGAATAACATTTAATGTGTTTAAATATAGACCCGCTAACCATTCCATTGTCATATCAAACTTATGCATAACTTCTTCATAATCTAATACTTCAGAAGTAATCGGTGCGTACTCAGGACCAACTTGTGCTTTAGATTTTTCATCTTTACCACCGTTAATCGCATATAGCAATGCTTTTGCTAAGTTTGCACGTGCACCGAAGAACTGCATTTGTTTACCGATTCTCATTGCAGATACACAACAAGCAATCCCGTAGTCATCGCCGTAGTCAGCACGCATAATGTCATCATTTTCATATTGAATTGCTGATGTTTTAATAGACATTTTCGCACAGTAGTTTTTAAAGTTCTGTGGTAATTGTTTAGACCAAAGAACTGTTAAGTTTGGTTCTGGAGCTGGTCCTAAATTATCTAGTGTATGCAAGAAACGGAATGAGTTCTTTGTTACTAATGGACGGCCATCTAATGCCATACCGCCGATAGACTCAGTTACCCAAGTTGGGTCACCAGAGAATAATTCATTATAATCAGGTGTTCTTGCAAATTTCACAAGACGTAATTTCATAATGAAGTGATCCACAATTTCTTGTACGTCTTCTTCTGTTAAAGTACCATTTGCTAAATCTCTTTCAATATAAATATCTAAGAATGTAGAAGTACGTCCAAGACTCATTGCAGCTCCGTTTTGCTCTTTAATTGCTGCAAGATATGCGAAGTATAACCATTGGAATGCTTCTTGAGCAGTTGTTGCTGGCTTAGAAATATCAAAGCCATGAGAAGCAGCCATTTGTTTTAACTCTTGAAGTGCACGTATTTGTTCAGATAACTCTTCGCGTAAACGCATTGTATCTTCACTCATTACACCGCCAGTTAAATTTAAATCTGCTTTCTTCGCTTCAATTAAATGATCTACTCCATATAATGCTACGCGGCGGTAGTCACCGATAATACGTCCACGTCCGTATGCATCCGGAAGACCCGTAATAACACCTGATTTACGAGCAGCTCTCATTTCTGGTGTATAAGCATCAAATACACCTTGGTTATGAGTTTTTCTCCAATCTCTAAAAATACGACTAAGCTCTTTATCCATTTCGTATCCATAAGATTCACAAGCTTGTTCCGCCATACGAATACCACCATACGGTTGTAAAGAACGTTTAAATGGTTTATCAGTTTGGAAACCGACTACTTTTTCAGTCTCTTTATTTAAATATCCTGGTTCATGTGATGTAATAGAAGAAACAATTTTTGTATCCATATCAAGAACGCCACCGTTTTCACGTTCTTTCGTTGTTAAATCCATTACTTGATCCCAAAGTTGTTTCGTTGCTTCAGTTGCTCCCGCTAAGAAAGATTCGTCTCCCTCGTAAACGTTTACATTATTTAAAATGAAATCGCGAACATCAATCTCTGCTTTCCATTTTTCACCTTTAAAGTTTTCCCATGCATTTTTAACATTTTCTAATACTTGAGTCATCCTAATCTCCTCCATTTTTGATTAGTACAGGACTAAGATTTTTTATATAACAGCTTACACACTTAGAATACTACTTTTTTACGAAAGTGAACGAAATAGTTGTGACATGTTTGTGAAATGTTGAGCAAACTACTATATACATAGTGTTAACTTCATTTTAAAGTCTTTAAAATTAACCCTTTCCTTAATTGTATTTTTTTGGTATTCTTATATACGAGTCCTATTTTGTAATATAAAAACAATACCCATTGTAGAGCTGTAATACTCTTATCTCCTAATCTGTTATAGTTTTTATAACAGAACAAAAAAGTGTACATATGTTGTACACTTTTTTGTTACCTATAAAATATCTCTTTTTCTATTTCCATCATGGAATCCACCACGACTACCTGTTAATACAATTAATTGCTCTAACCCTTCTATATGATCACCAATAATTCGAAGTACAGCTGGTGGATGACCTATTTTAGCAAAATGTTCACTGGGTCGAATACGGTTCATCTTATCGACTTCAACACGACTTACACATGCAACTTCAAATCCTGAAAGAATAGCTTTCACTTGAGCTACACACGGTGCCAGTAAAGATCTATATCCAATTTCTTTCAAACACTTACGACTAAATGCATTCGGTACAGCGATAAGAGAGCCTACGCCTAGATCTTTTCTATCACAAGCTAAATTTAATGCATATTTAAATGCAGTTACAAGATGAAGCGGTACTCTTAAATCTAAATAATGATTTAGATCATTTAATGCAACATCTGTTCCATCTGCAATAGCTTTCGCAAAAGGATATAACTCACTCGCTGGAATAACAAAATCGCCGTCTATAAATAATACAATTTCTCCTTTTGCGAAATACGTTCCAAGTGAGCGCCCCACATCATTTCCGAGTGCTTCTTTATATACGATTGTCGTTGCTCCCTTTTCTTTTGCAATCGTTGCTGTTTGATCAGACGAACCATTTACAACAACGATAATTTCAAAAGGTTCAATTTTGCGAAGTTCTTCTATAACGTTTCCAATTGTTTTCTCTTCATCTTGTACAGGAATAATGACCGATAATTGCTTTCCCTTATACAAATTCGATGTAACGCCCCATCCTTGATAAAAATCTTCAAAATCTAAAGTATGATAGACACTATCTCTTTTCCTATTTCCATCATAATACCCTCCGCGCTCATCGCTACCTACTATTCGCTCCGCTACAGCTTCTATATGGTCACCTATCATCCGTTTTTCAGAATGAGAAAGACCCGTGCCATACGCAGCATGCTCGGTCGGCCGAAATTTATTTGGTGTAATAACGTCAATTGCACAATGTCGACTAATTCTCCATTTGCTTTGAACAAGACGTAAATGAGCGACAATAGGATTAACAAAACATTCATACCCAATGCTTTGAACAACTTCTTTCGTCAATGCATGAGGTACAGATAATAAAGAGTCAATTTTTAACTCCTCACTCTCTAACATTGCATTTAATATTTGGCGCCACACTGTCACTGAGTGCGGTTTTTGTTTCTTTAAAAATAATGCATCCAAATTATTTAAAACGATGTCGGCCTGATCATGTAAAATTGGATTTAGGAATAATTGTAACTTTGAAGTTTGAATAACAAAATCTCCATCTATAAATAGTAATACATCACCTATCGCGTGTTTTGCGCCAACTGCACGGCCCACATCATTCCCCAGTAGCTCTGTATACTTGATTACTTTACACCCTAAACGATCAGCAACCTCTTCTGTACCATCGTTACAACCGTTTGCTACTACAATAATCTCTACTGGATTTAATCCTTTTGCCGATTGAATAACGTCTGAAATCGTATCCACTTCATTACATACAGGTATAATAATCGATAGTGACTTAGCCATTGTTTTCTTCACGAAACCATTTAATAGTTTCTTTCAACCCTTGTTCCCACGTTACTTTTGCTTGAAATTGAACAAGTTCTCTTAATTTCGTTACATCTGGTCTTCTATTTGGAATTTCTTCAAAGCCATGTGGATATACCTCTTCGAAAGGAACTTGAACAATTTTTGAAGAAGAATTCGTTAATTTTTTTATTACTGCTGCTACTTCTTTTATACTCTTTTCATTCTCAGAACCTATATTAATAATCTCACCATTTACCTTCTCATCCATTGCTCGAATCGTTGCCTCTACCGCATCACTTACATACGTAAAACAACGTGTCTGCTTTCCATCTCCATATACGAGAATGTCTTCTCCTTGCAGTGCTGCGCGGATAAATCGTGGGATTACCCCTGCATACGGACCATCTTTCGCTCTTGGACCATAAATATTAAAATAACGAACAATCGTTACAGGTAAACCTTCTAAAGCGTATCCTAAACATAATGTTTCTTCTAACGTTTTACAAATTGCATAACTCCAACGTATTTTAGAGGTTGCACCGTATAATCGATCTCCTTCTTCAGAAAAGGGCGGCTTTGCCTTACCATATACTTCTGAAGTAGACGCAAAAACTACTTTCTTCTTTCCTTTTAGCGCTGCTTGTAAAATGTTTCTCGTTCCATCAAAATTCGTTTCAATAAGCTCTATACTCTTTTCCATTGTCGTTTTCACACCTAAAATTGCTGCTAAATGAAACACTACATCATGTTGATTTACTAATTCATAAATAGAATTTTTATCTAAAACACTTATTGGAATAACCCGAATTTCTTTCATTAACTCATTATGATATTTATTTTTCCCTTTATAGAAGTTATCAACGATAGTGACATCATAACCTCTTTTCACCAGCTCTTCAGCTAAATGCGATCCAATAAATCCTGCTCCACCTGTGATTAAACATTTCTTACTCATACACTCACCTTCTTTATAATTCCACGTGTATCTACGACTTGCTTTATCCCTTTAAAAACCTTCCAATCGATATTAGAGTGGTCTGTTAAAATTAAAATACAATCCGCTTGTTTAACGACTTGTTCATCCAAAGAAACAGATTGATACACCTTATCTCCAAATTTTGCAGAAGAAATATATGGATCGTGATACGCTATCTCATATCCTGCTTTTATTAACAATTCAATAATTGGCAACGCCGGTGATTCTCTTAAGTCATTTACATCTTTTTTATATGCAATCCCTACAATTAAAATCGTTGCAGGTGATTGCACCACACCTTTTACTTTCCGGACCATTTTTTCTGGCATTTCCTCATTAATTACATGTGCCGCCTCAATTAATTGACTCATTGCTCCATTCTTTTTTATTCTCCACTGGAAATATAAAGGATCTACCGGAATACAGTGTCCCCCTATTCCTGGTCCTGGCCAATATGGGGTAAATCCAAATGGTTTTGTAGATGCCGCTTCAAGTGCCTCATAAAAATCAATTCCTAAACTTTCACATAGTGTATTTAACTCATTTACTAATGAAATATTGACTAAGCGCTGAATATTTTCAAATAGCTTACACATTTCTGCTACTTTTGGAGAGCTAACTGGAACAACTACATCAAATATAGTGCTATACAAAGCCTGTACTTTTTGTTTACACATTTCTGTTTGTCCACTAATGACTTTTGGAATCGTTTGAACTGAATATTGACTATTAGCTGGATCAATTCTCTCAGGAGAATATCCAATATAGAAATCTTCTCCTACCTTTTTTCCTGTTTGAGAAATAATCGGAATGATAACTTCCTCGAGCGTACCTGGATATGTGGAACTTTCGAAAATGAAGGTTTGTCCTTTTTGAAGGTGTTGTTGTATATAATGCGAAGCTGAAATGAGGGCACTTAAGTCTGGTTCTCTTTGTTCATTAATTGGAGTTGGGACAGTGACAATAACGTAATCACTATTTTGAAAATCAGCAACACCTTGATCCGGTGTATTGACTATTAATTTTTTTCTAGTCAATAAACTTTGTAACGATTTAGAAGAAACATCTGGAATATAACTTTCTCCCTGTATAATTGATTCTATTTTTCTAGCATCTTTATCTAATCCAAGCACTGTATGTCCTCTCTCTGCAAAATGAACTGCCAAAGGAAGACCAACATATCCTAATCCGATAATGGCAACTGTATTACTAACATTCATCTGTATTCTCTTCTTCCTTTCTCAATTGTTGAATTATATTTCTATTCCGCTCTCCATCTGTAAAACTCCCGCGCTCGTCTGTGGATTGCAATAAATATGCAATCGCCTCAAGTTGATCACCGAAAATACGATCAAATGCTGGAATACGCCCATTTACAAATCCATGTTGCTCTGGGCGTACTCGATTTGTTTTTATGACATCTACAAAGTCTACCGCTGTAATAGAAAATCCCTCCAAAATAGCTTTCATTTGAGCTAGTGGTGGAATGATAAGAGAATCATATCCGATTTTCTCTATTACCTTTTTATGCATAGCATGTGGTACTGCCGTTAATGAGTTATTCCATAAATCTGGTCGTTTCGCTACCAAATTCACAAAATATTTTCCCATGCTAATTGGGTCTGCCGGATGAAACATATCTAATAAACACTGTAAATCATTCAATGCCACATCATTTCCATCTTCGATAGCATGTAAAAATGGAATTAGTTTTTCCCCTGGAATAACAAAATCACCATCGACAAATAAACAAATATCGGCCGTAGCATGCATAGCTCCTATCGCTCGGGCTACATTATGTCCAAGCGCTTCCTCAAATTCAATAACAATGACATTCTCTAGCTTCGCTTGTTTAACTGTCTCAACGTCCGCTCCATTCGCAACAACTATAATTTCATCTATATCTGCTTTTTTCACTTCTTGTATAACAGATCTTATAGTCGTCTTTTCTTCTGATACTGGGATAATCGCACTATATTTTGCTTTTTCTCTTTGTAATAAAATTGGTTTATACTTTCCTATAAATTCTCTATCCCTCTTTCCTTCCGAAAAGCCGCCACGCTTACCATATATTTCGATTACGTATTGCAAAGCACGTAAATGATCCCCCATAATACGGCTAGTCGCTTTCGGATAAGGAGAACCGGGTGATGTACCAGTATGAACAGGACGCACTTTATTTGTATGAATGACATCGACAGAAGCCATATCAACAATATCTACTCCTCTAGACATCGCTATCGCTTGAAATAGTGCTGGATCCGCTAAATTCCACCAACCAAACTTTTGAATAACTTCCCTACTCATTGCATGCGGAATTGCGATTAAAGATCCAACAACAAGCTCTTTTTTATTCAAATAACGATTCAACATAAATTTTCCAACTGTCGTATAATGCGGTCTCATCTTTAAATAAACGGACCATGTTAAATTATTCACAACAATTTGGTGGCCTTGCTGAATGCCTTTTATAAAACGTTGCAGCTCTCTATGATCAATGACGATATCACCATCTAAAAACAAAACAATGTCGCCTTTCGCTTCTCTTGCACCAATTGCCCGTCCAACATCATTACCAAGAGAATATTTATAATAAATGACATGGCAATGATGTTGTAAGGCTATTTCTTTTGTTCCATCTGTCGACCCATTATCTACTACGATAATTTCATATGGTTTCAATTTCTCCACTTCTACTAAGACTTGTGATAAAGTACTCGCTTCATTATGCGCCGGAATAATAACTGATACCCTCATACTTGTACCACGCTTACCCTTCCAAGCGAACATAAGAAATGATAGGAATACGTACAACTACATCTTCCGGTGGTCCATAAGAAGGAGAAGTACGAACACTTACTGCCCCGTCTGTCACAGATAACAAAATACCCGCAACAATTTCGACCGCTGTCACAACTTGCACTAGCTCACCAACATGGTTACGTAATTCTTCAGTAAATAACATATATAAGTCTCCTTTCTTACGCTTCTTTAATTGATATAATACTTGTAAATGGTAATAAAACTTCTGTTCCTATTCCTTCTTGCAGTGTTAAGAAATCATCACCAACTGCTACAATTACACCTGTTAACTGTCCAACTGTCACCGTAATTTCTACATTTTTACCTAAATACTGCTCTGCAATTTCTTTAAAAGGTGATGTATTACATTCTTTTAAAATGTTACAAATAATAGATTGAAATCTACTTGATTCAATAAATTCTTCCGTAGCTTGCTTGGAGTTTCTTTGAATAAACCTCGCGAAGTTTTGCGAAAACAAAAGTCGTTCCACAGCAGGCAATAACTTATTATCTAAAAAATAATCTAATTGTCTATTAAACAATCTCGATAACTTTTTCCAATACTTAACGAATAAACACATACACTTCTCCTCCTATTATTTTTAAATTATAAAAATATATCCATACATCTTAATGTATACAAAGCAGACTCTTTTTGTGATAGGTAAGACATACATTTTTCAACGAAACAATATGTTCTAATCACATAAAAAAAAGACTACCTAAAAAGATAGTCTCTTACACTTCAATATTTCGTAACATCGTATAAATGTCATTATTCACTTTACCAAAAGATTTAATGTTGTTTTGAATGTTAGATAATAAAACAACATACACACTACCATTTTTACTAAATCCATTTAAACAGTTCCAGCCTGGCATTACACCGTGATTCGAATAACTTCCCGGGTCTACGTACCATCCAAACCCGTAATCTTTTTTTCCACCTGTAAACATTTGATCGTAGCTTTCTTTTGAAATCAACTTTCCAGAGAAGAGCGCTTCATTAAATAAATATAAATCATGGGCACTTGTATATATATCACCACAACCATAAAGTTGTGACATACTTGGAATATTAGGTGTTGTCATATTGTTATTTACTATTTTATAACCTGTCGATGGAAATCTCGTTTGTTCTAGCTCTCTACCAAAACCAGAATGTTTCATACCAGCAGTAGCAAAAACATGTTGTTTAATATACTCTTCTAACGGTTGTCCGCTTACCTTCTCAGCAATATAGGCAAGTATCGAATAGTTAGAATCGGAATACTTCCATTTCTCTCCTGGACTTCCAATACGCTTTTGCTTTCCTATTCGTTTTATCAATTCTTCATGAGAGATATCCTCTGTTCCCTGCTCGTACTCTGGAATTCCTGATGTATGTGTTAGTAAATGTTTTAACTGAATGCCATTACCTTGAGGGAAATCTGGAATATACTTCGCAATCGTATCCTCTACATTTAACTTATTTTGATCTTTTAATTGCATAATAGCAGTCGCTACAAAAGCCTTTGAAATAGAACCAATATAAAAAGTTGTCTCTGAATTATTCGGTACTTGTTTCTCTTTATTCGCCATACCGTATCCTTTATTCAAAAGAACCTTTCCGTTCTTCACAATAACCGCTGTCCCGCTAAATCCTGTTTTTTGCAAATATTGATCTAATTGAGCGTTTTCATTAATTTCTTGAGGTGGTCCCTCAGCAGGCTGTTCTGCAGCTTGTGCTTGCTTCACTTGTTCTTCCTGCTCTATTTGTTTTTTTGCTTCTTGCTTCTTTTTTTCTTCTTTCTTTTTTAGCTCTTCTTGTTTCTTCATTTCTGCTGCTACTTTTAAAGTTTCTTCTTTCTTATTATGCGCAACAATTTTTGTATACATGAAATATACAAGTGAAAATAGTAAGACGAGAATGATTGTTCTTTTTATGTATACAATCGGCCGACGTGATTTCCCATTCGCATTATTTTTTTCGTGATCCATGATTACTTTTTTCCCCTTATTCACCAATAATTTAATCTCTCTACTAAAGATTTATTTTAGTAGATTATGGATAATCCATTCTATGTCATCCCTACTTTATCACGCACTGCACATATTACCAACCTATATGTATAAAAAAGAAAAAGAAAATTTACAAAAGTAAGATTCCCGTTAAATTTTTAACATAAAAAAAGAGGATATCCTCTAAAAACTGATGTTATCAATCTTTTTGGATATCCTCTTATCTAATTATTTATACGTGTTTTTTCATATCATCGGCAACAGATTCAACATTTGTACCTACGATAACTTGGACACTCGTGTTACTTAATTTCATAACACCTTTTGCACCAGCACGTTTTAATGCTGCTTCGTTTACTTGACCAGCATCTTTCACTTGTAAGCGTAGACGTGTTGCACAGTTATCAATAACTGTTAAGTTTTCTTTTCCACCTAAAGCTGCTACGTAAGTTTCACCAATTGAACCTGCAACTGGAGCTTCTTCGCCTTCAGCCATTTCCTCTTCATCTTCACGACCAGGAGTTTTTAAGTCGAACTTCTTAATTAAGAAGTAGAATACTACAAAGTAAATTGCTGCGTAAATTAAACCGATTCCTGCTAGTAACAATGGTTTTGTTGCAATACCGAAGTTTAAGACGTAATCGATTGCCCCGGCACTAAATGAGAAACCATCATGAATGCCAAGTGTTGTTGTAATGAATAGAGACAGACCTGTTAATACAGCATGAATTCCATATAGTACTGGTGATAAGAACATGAATGAGAATTCAATTGGCTCTGTAATACCAGTTAAGAATGAAGTTAATGCTAGACCACCTAACATACCTGTAACCATTTTACGTTTTTCTGGTTTAGCAGCTGCAATCATTGCGAAACATGCTGCTGGTAAACCGAACATCATAACTGGGAAGAAACCAGTCATAAACATACCTGCTGATGGATCTTTTGCAAAGAAACGTGCAATATCACCATGAACGATATCGCCTGCTGCATTTGTAAAGTCACCAAGTACGAACCAGAAGTATGTGTTCATTACGTGGTGTAAACCAATTGGAATTAATAAACGGTTTAATAATCCAAATAAACCAGCACCAATTGAACCTAAGTTCACGATACCATGTGCCACTGCATCAATACCACTTTGAATTGTTGGCCAAATTTGACCGAATACCAATCCTAAAAGTAACATTACGATTGAAGTAATGATTGGTACGAAGCGTTTTCCTGCAAAGAATCCTAACCATTCTGGTAGTTTAATCTTATGGAATTTGTTGTATAATAATCCCGCAACAACCCCTGCAATAATACCACCGAGTATGGCCATGTTTATTTTTGGCGTTAACGCCGCTGCTTTTGAAACCTTTGTCATTGTATCTGCTAATTTAGTTGGATCTACTGAACCGACTAAATCTTGAACACTTTTTAATTTATCATTTAACTCTGCTGCTGAATACGTCTTACTTAGAGCATTCGTTGTATTTTGTAAAACAAGATATCCGATTGCTCCGGCAAGTCCAGCTGCTCCACTACCGTCAACAGACAAACCGATTGCAACACCAATTGCAAAAATAAGTGCTAAATTATCAAAAATTGCTGCACCGGCCTGTGCCATAACAGGAATGTTAAATACGTCTTCTTGTCCTAAACGAAGCAATAATCCTGCTGCTGGTAGTACGGCAATTGGAAGCATTAACGCTTTACCAATACGTTGTAGAAACTGCAACATTTTAATTCCCCCTATCAAATTTATGAAATCGTTATCATTATAAGTACGCCTTAGAAAACGCTTTCTATTTACATAACCATAATAACATATAGTTGTATAGATGTGTAGTTTTTATTTTTGAATTTTTTATGGATAAATCTCCTATTTCCAAACTGTTATATAAAAGGAAATTTCTCCTTTTTCACTACAGGATATTCAAAACGAAAGACCCTCTATAGAACATGCAACTTTCGTTTTATCATTCCACTTTTTCATGTTATTATTTATTTCCGAGCATATCGGGAAAAGTAAACTTAGTTAATTCGAAATAGGAGCGTTGGTACTATGCAGTGCATTGAAACAAACAACTTACAACAGTTGTTAGAACAAGTAAAACCATATACGAAAAAAGGAAAGCTTGCTACTTATATCCCCGAACTAGGAAATGCCAATCCAGATGATTTAGGGATTGCCATTTTTCATAAAGAAACAGAATACATCCATGCTGGCAACTCACAAACACTATTCACTCTTCAAAGTATTTCAAAAGTAATTACACTTGCACTTGCCCTTTTAGATCGTGGTGAAGAATATGTATTTTCTAAAGTTGGAATGGAACCAACCGGTGATCCATTTAATTCTATTATTAAATTAGAAACGACAAGTCCTTCTAAACCACTTAATCCAATGATTAATGCAGGGGCACTAGCCATTACAAGCATGTTAGAAGGAAAAGATAATGAAGAAAAAATGGATCGCATTCTTCATTTCGTACGTGAAATAACAGATAATCCTACTATTAATTATTCTTCTAAAGTTGCCAATTCAGAATTAGAGACAGCTTACTTAAATCGTTCACTTTGTTACTATATGAAACAAAACGGAATTATTGATTGTGATATCGAAGAACTGATGGATTTATACACTCGTCAATGTGCAGTTGAGGTAAACTGTATCGATTTAGCGCGTATCGGTTTAATTTTTGCGATGGATGGATATGATCCATATAAGGAAAAACAAATTATCCCTAAGCATATTACAAAGATTTGTAAAACATTTATGGTTACATGCGGTATGTATAACGAGTCTGGTGAATTTGCGATTCGTGTTGGTATTCCCGCAAAAAGTGGTGTAGCTGGTGGCATTTTCGGCTGTGTAAAAGGAGAAATGGGCATTGGTATTTTCGGACCAGCTTTAGATGCAAACGGAAATAGTATCGCTGGCTTTAAAATTCTTGAACTTCTTTCTGCCCAAGAAGGTTGGAGTATTTTTTAATTGAGAGCTATCCTGCTATACTAGCAGGATTTTTTCATTTCATAAAAACCTTAACTGTATCAACTATCCACGCCCATACAAAAACCGTGCTGAAAGTTTCTCTATATCATGCATATTTGCTCCCCCCTCCTGAATAATATAGTACAACCTAGCGCTATATGTGGAGGTGTGAAAGATGAAACTAATATTTCAAATGGGAAAACAACCTGTTCTTGAAAAAACAATTCTTCTTTTTATATTGAGTATTGTAGAAAGCTTGAAGTTAAAAGTCGTTTCACTCGATGAAGCTCACCGATACATATTCAATTTAGAAGTACTTGAACTATTAATGGATCGGAACATCGATGATCAAGTACTGGAACTTATTCATTTCGGAATGGGACTTGAAGACATTCATCATGTGCTTCCTGAAGAACTTGAACATACAATTGAAGAATTAAAGTGGCTTTGTATCCAAGTATTAAGTGAGTACAGTATGCATGAAGAATCGGAACAATTAATTGAAGATATACGTTAAAAAAAGCACCTATGTAGGTGCTTTTAATGTTTTTTCAAACTATTTTTATACGCTTCAATATTTACTGGTAGCTCTTCCTCTTCCAAAGTATGTTCATTTACATCTTTATGAATGAACGCACCTTTAGGTGGTTGGTGATCATGCCCTTTTTTCTTATGATCAAATGCTTTCCCGCGTCCCATACAAATCCCCCTTTCTTAAAAGAAATCCGTATTAGTATGGAGAAAAGTACGTCGATATATGCAATCCCTTGCTGTATTTCCAAGGAAATACTCGAACCTTGTTTTCTACTCTCCTTACAACAACTGATCTATCCCGATAAGAATTAATAACACGCCCGCAATAACCGTAGCCCATTTCCCTAAGTATTCTGCTAAATATCGTTTTCCTACATACGCAAAACCACTTATGCAAATAAAACTAAACACCCCAGAAATAGTTGCTGTAAGCCAAAGGTTCAAGTTTGTTACTCCAGCATCAAATCCACCTGCAATATTATTAATAGACAACGCAATCCCTAAAACAATTGCTTCTGAAAAACTAATTGTTTTAGAACCATCAAAATCTGCTTTTTCTGGATCACGTAAAATCCCCATAAGTACATTACCATCTTTAGAGCCTACGGTATTTCTTTGCCCCAAGAAAGGCTGGCACAAAATAAACACACCGATTATCCCTAAAACGATTGCTCCAATCAAGTTTGCTGTAAACTCTGAAATAAATAACGCAATCCAGTTCCCAAAAAATCCAGCTAATAAAGTAAATAAAAAACCAAAAAATGCGATGATAAAATTGTTGAACCACGAAATTCTAATTTTACGAATGCCATATGCAATCCCAACACCTGCATTATCTAAATTAGAAGCAATCCCAATTAAAAAAATTGAAAATAGACCTGCCGTACTCATAAATAGCCACCCCTTTTTCTCACTTTTCAATGCATCTTATGAAAATGTTGAGCAACTGTGCCTGTCTGTTTCATATACATGTAATAAATACTCAACATTTTTTCAACAATAAAAAGGAGTGCCTTCGCTATGCCTAAAGAAAATCCAAATGAGCGGCTTAGTAGATTAATAAAAAAACTTTTAAAAGAACGTGCCTTATCTATGCGTCAACTCGGAATGCTTACAAATATTGATCCCGCAACAATCTCAAGAATTATGAATGGTAAACAACCGCCAAAACAAAAACACCTACAAAAATTCGCAGAATGTCTGCAAGTTCCACCCCAATTGTTATTTGATGAAATGTATCCGGATTCTCCTCACATTAATAAAGAAAAGACGGATATGTACACATCTCTTGATACAATTCAGCAAACGCTGCAATCCTCTAACTTATTCGATTTCGACTACACAACAACCCGCGTAAAACAAGAACTTGAAAACTATGAACGATATGCGCAAACAACAGAGGGTGAAAAACGTATTCATGAAAGTTTTGCAAGCAAGTTAGAACAAATTGATAGTGCTGGTCCTTTCATTGAACAATTAACGGATATGTATCAACAATTTTGCAATGAAACGATTTCAAAAGAAGAGCGTGCAGTTCTTGGCGGCGCATTACTGTATTTCATTTTATCGACAGATATTATTCCCGACTATCTCTTTCCAATTGGTTATTTAGATGATGCAATTGCTGTTGAATTAGCGAAAGAGAAATTAATTGAGCTAAAACGAAAGACATAGAAAAATAAAGAACTATTTCAGTTGTTTCTATCCAACTCTGAAATAGTTCACTAAAAAATCGTACAAGTATACATACCTGTACGATTTCAACATACTAATCTATTTTTTTCGTATGACACCATTCGTATATAAATGCTGTTATTACTTTTGTAAATTCAATTAACTGTTCTATTTCTACTTTCTCATTTATTGAATGAGCTTCCTCTAATGTACCTGGTCCGTAAATAACGGCCGGAATATGAAATTCACTAAACCAACCACCATCCGTTACCGTTGCAGACATATCTAAAATTGCATTTTTAGAAAGAATTGATTCGTGTACTGAGCTAAGCGTTTTTACAGCTGCATGTTCACTATCTATTTCTAAAGAAGGAAAAATTTCGCCACGATCCACAATCATTGATTCTCCGCCCCACTTAAATTGTGGTGGATTTTCAGTTAGCCATGGATCGGCAGCTGCCACTTTCCCAATATACTCTTCAATTTCTTTTATTATTTGTTCATGTGTTTCATTCGGATAAAAGTGTACTGTTATCCATAACCGGCACTCATCCGCAATAAATGCTGCATGTCTTCCGCCTTCAATAACAGCTGGATTAATTGTTGTTGTTCCAAATGGATAGCCTTCATATGTTTTCATAACTGCCCAGTGACGCTCTAATTCTTGTAAACTTTGCACAATTTTCATCATTTTTTCAATCGCGCTCGCTCCGAATAAACGACCCCCTGCATGGATCATTTGCCTACGTGTTGCATCATGAAACGTTTGCGGGCTTTTCACAGTAATCCACCCAGTAATTACGCCGCCCTGTCCTTGCATATGTAAATCACTCGTATCTACTACGACTGCAAAATCAGCATCATACCCTCTTTTGCAGCATTGAAGTGTACCCGCTTCTCCCACTTCTTCCCCAATTACGGATTGAAAGATTAGATCTCCAGGTAATTCAATACCAGCTTCTTGTAATAGCTGAATAGCAAATAGTGCCCCAGCCAGTCCCCCTTTCATATCTGCTGCACCACGTCCAACTAACCAACCATCTTTTATAAATGGCTCAAACGGATTCGTTTCCCACGCCTCACCTGCTGATATTTCCGCTACATCCATATGCCCATTAATAATAAGACTTTTATATGTGTCACTTTCTATCCCTTTTTTCACCCCAACAACGTTCGGATCATTCGGATATACATCCCATTTATCAACACTAAAATTTCGTTTTCTTAAAAACTGTGCAACAAATTCTTGCGCCTCATTTGTGTTTCTCGCCGGCGGTGCTGGTGTTTCAAAACGAATTAAGGTTTTTGTAAGCTCTAGTAACTCATCTTTTCGTAAATCAATCTGTTCTAATAGCTGTGAAACTTCTTCATTCATCGCTAATCCCCCTTTGCATACATAGTATGTTTCCAGCTTTATTTTCACAAAAAAAGAGACTGTTTACAATTTTACAGTCTCTAAATTACTCAATATTATAAACTTTCTACTTCTGTTGTATCTGTCTTTTCAATATGTTCTACTTTATGTGCCTTATTTCTTGTCGCACGGTAAAACAGTAAGCAAACAATCATAAATGGAATTCCACAATATAACGCCATTCTTTGTTCTGGAATAAAGGCCATACCAACAATTACTGTTACATTTAATACTAATGCAAGCAGTGGTACGAATGGATACAGTGGTGTTTTAAATTTCAAGTCTTTCACATCTCCGCCCTGCTTTATATATGACCTTCTAGCTAATAAGTTAGATAAAGCAATAGATGCCCAAACTAATATCGCTCCGAACCCGGCAATAGAAAGTAGCCATAAATAAACTGTATCTTCCGCATAAATACCTGATAGTAATGAAAGGCAACCTACAATTGTACTTACAATCAATGCATAAATAGGAACACCATTTTTAGATAACTTACCAAAAATCGGACTAATCATTCCTTGATTAGACATAGACCATAGCATACGAGAAGTTGCATATAATCCTGAATTCGCAACGGATAGAACCGCTGTAATAATAACGAAATTGATAATATCGGCTGCATAAGGAATACCAATTTTATCAAATACAACTACAAATGGACTTTCTATTACTCCCGCCTGTTGCCAAGGGAATAATCCTGCAAGAATGAAAATAGATAATACAAAGAACACGAGTATACGCCAAACTGTATTATTAATTGCCTTCGGAATTGTTTTCTCTGGATTTTCACTCTCACCTGCTGCAATACCGACTAGTTCTGTTCCTTGGAAGGAAAAGTTAACAGCAATCATCGTAATTAAAATAGCGGATAATCCATTTGGAAACAATCCACCATAATCAGTAAAACTAGAGAACATTGGTGCTGGTTCATTTCCTTTCATATCTAGAAAACCAAACATCGCTGCCCCGCCCAAAATAATAAATGCAATGATTGTAATGACTTTAATACTTGCAAACCAAAATTCAACTTCTGCAAAACTTCTTGAAGATAACGCGTTAATAGCAAAAAGTAGTACCGCAAACACTACGCACCAAACCCAAGACGATACATCAGGAAACCAGCGTTTCATTAAAATACTAACTGCAATTAGTTCAATACCTATTGTAGCCGACCAGTTTAGCCACGACATCCATCCGACTACATAACCCGCTGCAGGGGAAATATGCTTTGTAGCATACGTTTGATAAGATCCTGCGTCAGGCATCGCAACAGCTAATTCTCCGAGACAGAGCATCGTTAAATACATAACAAATCCTCCAACAAGATAAGCTACAATCGCTCCTCCAGGTCCAGCTTCATGAATTGTATACCCCGATCCTAAAAAAAGTCCGGTACCAATAACTCCTCCAAGTGCAATCATAAATATGTGTCTGCTTTTCAATTCCCTTTTTAATCCTTGGTTTTGATCCATCATATAAATCCCCCCTTTTCACTTTGTAACCCTATTAAATGTAAGCGTTTCAAAAATTCTTCATCGTAAAATAAATTATTAAAGAGTGCAAAATACATATCATGCAATTAATCACTACCTGTTATTAAAAGATCATCCCTCATTGTTATTAATAACTTTTGATCAGCGATAGCTTGTCCCTCTACTACTTCTAATGATTCAATATACCCACTTATTCCTACCTTAATTTCTACTTTCTGTTTATCTATCGTTTCAATTAACGCTAATTTCTCCCACTCATATACGTAAGAACTTTCCTTAACAAATAACTTCTCTACTTTCCCGTAACAAGGACTATACACGCCTTCTATAACCGTCTTCACTTTATAAATTCCTCCTTCTTATTAGTTGGTACTGAAACGTTGCATATCCCTCCTTTAAAAATTTCAATTATTATTTATGCAAAATGCGTACCAATCTCCAATTCCTATTTAAAATGAAGGTTTCTCACAAAAAAAACTTCATAACCGCAAAATTTTTCTAGCATTTAAGAAGTTTTAAAAAGAAAATAGCAAAAAAATTTTGCGGTTTTATAAGAATTTTAATAAAATTATAAAAAGTCAGTCTTCATAGGGTGAAATGAGGAGAAGATAATCTATGCGTACAGAAGAAATTAATTTAAAACAGATCATTGAAATGAATATGCTATATGAAACTTTGCTCAATGAACTCGATATCGGGATTCATATTATTAATGAGGAAGGTAAAACGATTATCTATAACCGTAAAATGATGGAAATTGAATCAATGGAGCGCTCAGATGTGCTATATAAAAGTCCTTTAGAAGTATTCGCATTTGAGGAAAATAAAAATAGTACTCTTATAGAAGCATTAAAATTAGGAAAAACAAACAAAAATATAAAACAAACTTATTTTAACAATAAAGGGCAAGAAATTACGACGATTAACAATACTTTCCCTATAATAGAAAATGGAAAAATTAAAGGCGCTATTGAAATTTCAAAAGAGATTAGCAATTCTAAACAAACAATGAAAACAAACCTTTCCCGAAAACAAAATAATAAGTTTACCTTTGATCACATAATTGGTGATTCTGAAGCCATTCAATCAATCATTGCGGAAGGAAAAAGGGTAATTCGTACATCCTCCTCTATACTTCTCGTAGGAGAGACAGGCACTGGGAAAGAACTATTTGCACAAAGTATCCATAATGAAAGCCAGCGTTCAGGCAAACCATTTATTTCACAAAACTGTGCCGCTATACCTGATACGTTAATGGAAAGTTTATTATTTGGTACGAACCGAGGTGCATTTACAGGAGCTATCGATAAAGCCGGTTTATTTGAAGAAGCGAACGGAGGAACTTTGTTATTAGATGAGATTAATTCGTTAAGTCCAGCACTTCAAGCGAAGTTACTGCGAGCTATACAAGAAAAAACAATACGAAGAATCGGAGGCACACAAGAAAAAGAAATTGATGTTCGTATTATAGCAACTATTAATGAAGACCCACTTGAAGCTATGACACACAATCGATTGCGGGAAGACTTATATTACCGATTAAGCGTCGTTACTTTATGTCTCCCACCTTTACGTGAACGAAAAGAAGATATTCCTGCTCTTGTTCAGCACTTTATCGAAAAGTACAACATTCAATTTGGACTCGGCGTAACAGATGTAGATATACATGTAAGAGAATTCCTGTATGCATATGATTGGCCTGGAAATGTACGAGAATTGGAACATGTCATTGAAGGTTCAATGAATTTAGTTGAAGATGAACATATCATTACAGCGTTTCATCTTCCCAATCGCTTTCGCGAACGAATAAAAAAAGAATTCAATATGCAACCTCTCCTAACTAATAACGATACTGATGCGCCAAAAACGTTAAAGCACACAATAGAAGAAATGGAAAAGAACTACATCAATCAAATTTTGAAAGAGTATCACGGTAATATTTCACAAGCTGCAAAGTTTTTAGGGTTAAGTAGACAAAACTTACAATATCGAATTAAAAAATTGCATTTACACATATGAAGTGAATGTTTCTCCAAGTGCTAGAAATGGGAAAATATGTTACAATAAACATATAACATACTAGAAAGGAACGATATATATGAGTAATGATAACAAATTAAAGTTATTACAATACTTAGCCTTCTTCCCTACCATTGTATGTATGATGTTACTAGTTGATATAAATGCCTATCCTTATGCAAAGCTATTCGCAGCAATTAGCGGCTCCTTTGCGGCTATTATGCTTGCTGCTTTTTGGAATTTGAAGATACAGATGAAGAAAGAGAAATCTTCTTAACTAAACTTAAAAAGAAGTAAAACACAAGTTTTTTCACCTATCTCGTGTTTTACCTCTTTTTAATTTGTACAAACCTTCACTTCAAATCCCTCTTGGATCGGCAAAAAATTTAATAAAACATTCTTATCAACATTGTGATCCAAATAACCTTCTACTAAAATATTCATCCTTAATTGCGGAATAGCACCTGCATCAATTTTATCGATTTGAAGTTTATAGGTACATTCCTTATCTAATACTTCAGCAACAAACTCACTGTAAAAGGCTGGAACATACCCAAGTAAATTCTTTTCTTCTGTCTCTACTCTAACTGCAAAACTGTCCTGTTTATTCTTCGGTTCCCTCTTTAAGCATACAGGCGTTTCACTAGATAATGTTTCTAACAAAGCCTCTCCTTCATAATGCCTCCAACCAGCTACAAAAAAATCAAATCCAAATCGATTATCATCTATAAATATGGGAGCTACCATTTCATAGGAATCCGTAGCTAATCTTCCATTTGTAACACGCAATAAATCCATTTCTGTATAATCATTCGATAAACCATAACGCTTTAATAACTCATTAAAATCCGGACGCCCAGTACTTGGAAGGCGTCGAGAAAAAGCACTAAATAAGAAAGGAGAGTAATATGTTTTTTTTAGATCTGGAAATGCAAGATGCACACAATACCCTTGTTCTAAAGCCTCTTGCAATCCCCTATGCTTTTTTGATTTCTCATATTCAAAATAGTAACCAGTCTGATCATGATATAAATTCCCAATATGATAGCGCTGACGAGTTTCGATATTTTGCCAAATTAGCCACAATACAGATTTCACCATTTCTATACAGCCCCCTTATACCATTGTTCAAGCCATTTTGCTCTATATAACAATAGTTTTACTACCCATTTTTTATAATTTGAGGACATTATACAATGAGGAACCTCATCGATAACGGGCAGTAGATTATCATAACATAAATTGCTTATATGTTCAATATTCTGTTGCATATATGTAGGATACCTTTTTTTCAGCTCGTCTAAAAGAGTTATAATTTTCGGCTTTCTTTTCCCATTTACCTCAATAATTGTTTTAGAACGATTAGTAAATGCTTTAAACCTTACTTCATCCTTTAAACAAGCCATTATAACCTCCTCAGCTACATTAAAGCCCATTGAAGCACCATTATCATAAATAGGAGCAAACCTCACATCTCCCATTCTTTGAATTACTCCCCAGTTCTCACAATGCCTATCCTGATTAGCGATTAATGCATCAAACACACAAATAGAAATGAAATTTTCTTCCATATTAAAAGGAATTAATGATTGCATTATATTATCCAAATTATAGTCGTCTAATGTTCTTGGATCAAATTCTTCGACTACAGGCTGTAAAAGGTCACCACCATGAAAAAGCTCTTCCTTTCCATATTCAACAAAATTTTTCAGTAATATACCTTGTTCACCTTCATATATAGCTATCTCTGTATCCATTGTTTCTAATCCTAAAATTGTCCCCACTCCAGCCGCAATTTTTTCTGCCCAGATTTCCCCAGTTCCGGCTTTTGGTAATTTGAACAAATATAACTGTCCTGTTTCTGGATGTTTTACCCAGTGCTTCTCCCTAGTTCCAGAAGCTGTCTTTTCATTATCTATTTTCCATTTAGAAATATCTTTTATTTCCAACAGCTCCACACCTTCACTTAAAAATAAAGCAGAAGCCCCTTAGGTCTCCCGCTAATTTCTTACTATTTTTATTATAAATTACACATGCATCCATGTAAATTATTAACAAACACATTCTATTTTTTCAAACTGCTTATTCTATTCCATAATTAAAACTCAACATTCTCCAAATACAAACCACTTGCCTCAGCAAGGCAATTAATCTGATTACGTTGTTTCGCCTCTAAAATGTGTGGAATCGCCTCTGCATCTAATTGTCCTAATCCAACTTCAATTAATGCTCCAACAATTTTTCGTACCATGTTATGAAGGAATCCGTTACCACTTACTCTAATTTGTACAAATCCTGCCTCTTCCATCACATCAAGTGTATATACTTCTCGCACCATAGACTTTTTCTTTGATTTTGCATTTGAAAAAGCAGTAAAGTCATGTGAACCAACTAAATGTTTCGCAGCTTCTTTCATGCTTTTCACATTTAATTTTTTATTCACATGCATGCTGTATTTACGCATAAATGGGTTCGTATGCTCTTCATTCCAAATTTTATACAGATATGTTTTTGCTTTAGAATTGTAACGAGCATGGAATCGATCATGTACTTCTTCCACATTTGTAATGCTAATATCATTTGGCAAATATTGATTTAAATATTTTTTCACTTTATGTTCCACTAACTTCTCATCACTTTGAAAGTTAGCAACTTGATTCAAAGCATGTACACCAGCGTCTGTTCTACTACAACCGATAATTTCAATTTCTTTTCCGACCATTTCGGAAATGACACTTTCGATTTTTCCTTGAATCGTATTATCGTTATTACCGAGACGTTGCCATCCTTTAAAACGTGCACCATCGTACTGAATCGTTAATTTATAATTGTTCATTTTATTCTCCTTCATAGAAAATATTCCCTCATATCGTGAGGGAATATAAATACACTTTACTTTCTAACAAGCTTCACTACATTTTCTACATGAGCTGTATGCGGGAACATATCAACTGGTTGTACATATTCCACTTCATAGCTCTTCATTAACGCTTGTACATCACGTGCTAATGAAGAAGGGTTACAAGATACGTAAACAACTTGTTTCGGCTTCACTTTTAAAATTGTTTCCAGTAATTTATCATCGCAACCTGTACGAGGTGGATCGACAACAATTACATCTGGACGCCATCCTTCTTTTACCCATTTCGGTAGCCATTGTTCAGCTTTACCTGCTTCATATTTCGTATTTGTAAATCCGTGACGCTTCGCATTTTTTCTTGCGTCTGCAATTGCTTCTGGAATTACATCCATACCACGTACTTCCGCTGCATCATTTGCAAGCCAAAGTCCGATTGTACCAACACCACAATACGCATCTACAATTTTCTCATTGCCAGTTAAAGCAGCGGCTTTTTTCGCTTCATTGTATAAAACAACCGTTTGTTCTGGATTCAACTGGAAGAATGCACGTGCTGATAATTCAAATGATAAATCACCAAGTGTTTCTTGAATTACTTCTTTTCCAGCTAATTTAAATGTTTTATCACCGAAAATAACAGATGTTTTACGCCAGTTTACATTTTGCATAATTGATTTAACAGCTGGCATCTGTTTTTGTACTTCTGCAATAAATTGTTCTTTATTTGGCAACTCTTCTTTTGTTGTAATAAGTGTAACTTGTACTTCCCCTGTTTGAACTGCAGTACGTGTCACAATTGTACGTACTAAACCTTTTTGTTTTTTCTCATTGTAAATAGAAACATTTAATTTTTCTAAAATACGTCTTACAACTTTTGTCGCTTCATTCGTTGCTTTATGTTGAATCATACAATGAGCAATATCAATTAGCTGATGTGAATTTTGTTTATACAGTCCTGTAATAACCTTTTCGTCTTTACGCCCCACTTGTAGTTGACTCTTATTACGATAATGCCATGGATTTTCCATGCCAAGCGTCGGAAGAATTTTCTCTTCCAAACCGTTGTTCATATACTTCTGGAATGCTTGTACAACGATATCACGCTTTTGATTTAATTGTTCTTTATAGTCTAAATGTTGCAATTGGCAACCGCCACACTCTTCATATACCGGACATGGTGCTTTCACACGATGTGGTGAAGCTTTACGAACTTTTTTCACTTTCGCTTCAGCGAAGCCACGCTGAATTTTCGTTGTTTCTGCAACAACTTCTTCTCCTGGTAATGCCCCTGGAATGAAAACAACTTGTCTCTTAAAATAACCAACGCCTTCTCCGTTAATCCCAAGACGTTTAATTGTCACAGGGAACGTTTGACCAACTTCCAACTTACTCTCATGTTGCTTTTGTATCATTATTACACCTCTACTCTATACTTTTCCATAAATATAACGCTGCATAACTGCAGTATGGTTCACACTCTTGTTTCACTTTTTCTAAAAATGCATCATCAGGCTTATCATCTAATTGAAATACACCTTGTACTGCACGCTGAATCCCAATGTCCGCTTTCGGAAACATGTTTTTCCGTCCAAGCCCAAACATTAAAAAATTTTGCACTGTCCATGTACCAATCCCCCTAATTGGTAACAATTGTGCTGAAATCTCTTCTTCCGCCTTGGTTTCTATACTCGCTAAATTTAATGTACCGCTGGCAATACTTCGACCTAATCCTACTATATATTCAGCCTTTCGCTGACTAAACTTCTGCTCTCTCAATTCCTCTATTGAAATATTTGCTACTATTTCTGGAGTGGGGAAAAAGAATACACCGTTCTTTTCTGTTCCATATCGTTTCACAAACTGTTCTGTTAACACAGTAGCAAATTTCAAATTTATTTGTTGATGAATGATACAGCGAAGAAGACAAGCAAAATAATCAAATTCTAAAATAATTGGAGTATAAGCATATGTTTCAAATAGTGGACGTAATGATGTGTTTAAAAAATGATTTTGTATATCTTGAAACGGTTCATTCCAATGAAAAATGGCCCTCATTCGTTTCATAACTTTCTCTGGATCTCCTGTCTGACTAGAAATCCAAAACTGTGGATTTTGAACAGTACCAATCCCTTGCAGGCGAACAACAATCTGTTCCTCGTCTATACAAAGCGGGACATAAATAACTTTCTCATCTAATTGAATGACGTTAAGAGGATCAAAAGATAAACGTTTTAATACTTCTTCAAAATGATACGGATACTCTAACGTAACATGTTCGCTCCACATACGTTTCCCCATCCTTTTTACACATCATTATAGCATGAGAAAACCGCAAGCATACATGCTTACGGTTGATTGCTTTTTACTAAGTCATCTAGACTTTTAAAATGATACCCTTTCTCGCGCAAATCATCAATGATTTTTGCAAGTGCTTCTGCATTATCTTTTGATATTGCATGAAGTAATAAAATAGATCCTGGATGAATCATCGTCATAACATTATTATGCGCATATTGCCATCCTCTTTGCTGATCTACTTTCCAATCCAAAAATGCAAGTGACCAAAATACATTATAATAGCCCATTTCTTTCGTAAGAGCTAACGTTCTTTCACTAAATACGCCGCGCGGAGGACGTACATATTTCACTTCTTTTTGCCCAGTTACTTTTTTAATTTCTTCCGTTACACTCGTTAATTCTTCACGAAGTTTCTCATCATTTACCGCTGTAAAATCAGGATGACTCCAAGAATGGTTTCCAATAATATGTCCTTCATTCTTCATTCTTAACAATAAATCTTTTTGTGTTTTAATGTAATGCCCCGTTACAAAGAAAGTTGCTGGTACTTTTTTCTCTTTTAATACATCTAAGATTTTCCCTGTGTATCCATTCTCATATCCATTATCAAATGTTAAATAAATATCTTTTTTCTTCGTATCTCCTAAATAAAAACCACCATTTTTTTGTAATAAATCTGTATATAACTTTCCTGCATCTGGTACTGTTTCATTTTTAGGACGCGGGATTCCCCAGTTATGTGGGGTATTTGTATAAGCTAGTGCCGAAACTGGAACAAGTGCCATCATAATTGAAAAAATGAGACCGATATATAACCATTTATATTTCATAAATAGTCTCCTTTCCATATATAATCGTACTTGTAGTTTCTGTTGCCTTGCATTCTTTCATGCTGAACATGTTTTTCTATATATACCAAAAAAATGCATCTCGAATCATTCGAGATGCATTTTTTATTTACTTAAATACTGGCTCTTTAAAGCTAGCTAATTTTTCAAGTGATGTTTTATCAACATCTGCATGTAAGCTATTACCGTGGGAATCCATTGTTACAACTGCTTTAAATCCATCGATACGTAAATGCCACATTGCCTCTGGAATACCAAATTGTAAGAAATCAACATCTTTCACTTCTTTAATACATTCAGCATAATATTGCGCTGCACCACCGATTGCGTTTAAATATACACCGCCGTGTTCTTCTAAAGCCGCTAATGTTTTCGCACCCATACCGCCTTTTCCAATAACAGCGCGAATACCGAATTTCTTCATAATATCGCCTTGGTACGGTTCTTCACGAATACTTGTCGTTGGACCTGCCGCTTTAATTTGCCAATTGTCATTTTCATCTTTCACAACAACTGGACCACAGTGGTAAATAATTTGCCCATTTAGATCTACTGGACAATCGTTATCCATTAAATGCTTATGGATTGCGTCACGACCTGTATACATCATGCCATTAATTGTTACAACATCACCAACGCGAAGTTCACGAATTTGCTCTTCTGTAATTGGCGCTTGTAATACAATCTCACGTTGCTCTGTTTTTTCTTGTGCTTCTTGCTTCAGTGTATCGTCACCTTCTTGATATAACCAATCCATAATTTCACCTGTTTCAGGATGGATTGTTACACCAAGGCGACGATATGCCCAGCAATTATACGCCACAGATACGTAGAAGCTAGCTGGCAGACGGTTATACACGCCAATTTTACAGCCAAGTAAAGTTGTTTCTCCGCCAAATCCCATCGTACCAATGCCAAGCTTATTCGCATTTTCTAATACGTACTCTTCAAGTTGTTGTAACTCTGGAATTGGATTGACATCATCTAATGTACGGAATAATTGATTTTTTGCTAATTCGTAACCTGATGTGCGGTCTCCCCCGATACCAACACCAATTACACCTGCACTACATCCTTGACCTTGTGCTTGATATACTGCATGAAGAAGGCATTTACGAATCCCTTCTAAATCACGGCCAGCTCGTCCAAGTCCTTCTAATTCACATGGTAAGCTATACTGAATGTTTTTATTCTCACAGCCACCACCTTTTAGGATTAAACGTGCATCAATATAATCTTTTTCCCATTGCTCAAACTTAATAACTGGTGTACCTGGTCCTAAATTATTTCCACTATTGTCTCCAAAAAGAGAATCAACAGAATTTGGACGAAGTTTACCATCTTTTGTCGCCCGCTCAAGCGCATTATAGATAGCTTCCTTCAACTTTAATTGATTCAGACCAACTGGTGTATAAATTTTAAACGTTGGCATCCCTGTATCTTGGCAAATTGGTGAGATGTTATCATCAGCCATTTTAATATTATTTGTAATTGTGCCAAGTGCCATCGCAGAACGAGTCCCTGCATTTTCTCGCTCTTTCGCTTGTTGAATCGCACGACGAACATCTTTCGGTAAGTTCGTTGACGTTTCAACAATTAGTTGATACATGCTTTCTTGAAGCTTTTCCATTGTTACTTCCCCCTCAATTGTGAACGCTACCAAAACGTTATGAGCTGAAAATTTCATTGTTATGCTCTTTAGCTTTTTATTTGTTTCAAGCTATTCAAGCATAAATGAAATTTTTCACAACTTGATTATACCTCTTTTTCTATCGTCCTTCTATTATCCGCACAGAAAAAGGCTACCAAATTGGAATTGGCAGCCTTTTTAATATATTATTCGTCTTTTTTAAATTGCTCACATTTTAATTCTAATTCATCTAACATTGCAAGAAGACGATCTACATCTTCTAATTCTACTTCTTCAGGTTCAATTGTATCAATTACTTCAATGAACATATTTAAACGTTCTTTTAAATATACTAATTGTGTATCTTTATCTTGAATTGCTTTTCCCATGAAGGCACTCTCCTTTTAATTCGAGTTGCTTTTATTATACCGCAAAAATGATTACAATGGGTATGTAATTTCATCAATTTTGTCACGGTTATTCGCTATAATGTAAGCCCTCTCTCTTTTTCCTCTAAAAAGTTTCGCTTTATAAAAAGCACATATTCTTCTATTATAGAGAATGGACAAATTGTTATTTCAATAGTCAAAGGAGTATTTCATATGACGATATCACAAAAAATGAAGCCGATTACTCCTTCTTACGATCCATGGGAAGCGTATATGGACCTTGAAGAGTACGGCAAACTACTATTAACAAATGTTGAATTTACAACGACGACGTTATGCAATATGCGCTGTGAGCATTGCGCTGTTGGTTACACGTTACAGCCGAAAGACCCGAATCCGCTTCCGATGGATCTTTTATTAAAACGATTAGATGAGATTCCTCATTTACGTTCTTTAAGTATTACTGGCGGAGAACCTATGCTTTCAAAAAAATCCGTCGACAACTATGTAACACCACTCTTAAAATACGCCCACGAACGAGGTGTTCGCACTCAAATCAACTCAAACTTAACTATAGATTTAGCACGTTACGAACAAATTATTCCCTATTTAGACGTATTGCATATATCTCATAACTGGGGAACAATTGACGACTTCGTTGAAGGCGGATTTGCAATGATGGAGCGTAAACCTACGTATGAACAGCGTGCAAAATTATTTGAACGTATGATCACAAATAGTAAAGCTCTATCAGATGCAGGTGTACTCGTATCAGCCGAAACGATGTTGAATAAACGAACTCTACCACACATTGAGCATATTCATCGTCAAATCGTTGATGAAATGGGATGTAAACGTCATGAGGTTCACCCAATGTATCCAAGTGACTTCGCGAGTAATCTAGAGATTTTAACAAAAGCTGAAATTCGTGATGCAATTGAGCATTTACTAGAAATTCGCGATGAAAATGTATGGATGTTATTTGGAACTTTACCTTTCTATGCTTGTAGCGATGATGAGCGAGACATTGCCACATTTAAAAAATTACAAAAGAGCAAAAATGTAACTGTTCGTAACGATCCAGATGGCCGTTCTCGTTTAAATGTAAATATTTTTGATGGAAATATTATTGTAACGGACTTTGGTGATGTTCCACTTCTAGGTAACATTCAAACAAATACGTTACAAGAAGCGTATGAAAAATGGAGCGCTTCAAAAACAGCAAAATCATTAAGCTGTCACTGTCCAGCAGTAAAATGTCTTGGACCGAATGTTCTTGTAAAAAACAGCTACTATCCAACCGAAGATTTCTTATCAAAAACAGCAAATATTACATTATAAAAAAACGTCAGCTTATAAGCTGACGTTTTTTATCTTATTGCGAATGAGAAGAAGAAATGAATTTAAAATATAAATGATCATGAATTGGGATAGCGGCTCCAATTCCTTGAGAAGTAATATTTTTTACAACAAGCCTTTTTTGATTTCCTTTTAATACGAGATATACTTCTCCAAATGTTACTTTCCCTTTTTCATTTACTGCTGGTGTATAAGCATATAAATATCCAAGTTGACTCGGACTAATATTATACACACGCTCATGCCCTGTACCATAACCAATAGTCGTTTTAAATGAAAGTGGCAATTGTACTTTTTCAAGTGCTTTGAGAAGCATCATTTTTTTCACATCTGCAGCATCTTTCATATCTGCTGTTAAATCACCTTCAACCGTCTTTTGTGTTTCTTGCTTATAGCGTAGTGGATATAGGCGATCTCCTCCGCGATTATCGTACACATTGCGATTTACTTGTTTATATTCCCAATTAACCGATGTATCAATCGATTCATAATGTAAAGCCCATTGCCCTAAATAAATCTTTGCTCGGTACCCTACCGCAAGCGGCGCATTCGAAATTGTTGTTTCATTAAACATTCGAATTAAGTCCGGATTTTCAATTTTAATATTTGCTGTTTTTAATAATTCTTGAGCAAACTTACTCGGCTGTAAACGCGGTAAATCTTGCGCATCATTTGGAAACGTATTGTCTTTAGAAATATTTAAAACAGATGAAGGCATTTTTGTTTCTACTGTTGTCTTTGCAAAGCCACTGTTAGGAAATAATAAAATAAACGAGACCATAGTTGAAAGACATATGCTGTATACTCGTTTCACCTGTCTGGCTCCTTCCTACATAAAGGTATATATACTACTTCGTTTATTGTTTTCTCTGAGCACAATTGTTATGCCTATTTTTCATAATAAATAAAAACCAATTCCCATAATGACATACGCAGCTAATAAAGTACCGCCTTCAAACCAGTTTGTATCTCCATCATTTGAAATCGCAATCGTTAAGAAAACAGCTGTAATCATAGAAACAAGTTCTGGTATTGTAAATACTAAAGGCATCCTTTGCGTGAAAAACATAGAAAGCAGTACTAATACAGGAGCAACAAACATGGCAATTTGTAATGTAGAACCTATCGCAATCTCAACTGCAATATTTACTTTATTTTTATACGCCATAATAATTGCAGATGCATGTTCTGCTGCATTTCCAACAATCGCAACGATAATAACACCTATAAACAATTCTGACCAACCAAATGATTTTGCAACTGTCTCAAATGTATGCACGAGCGCCTCTGACACATAAGCTACCGCAATTGTTGCTATCGCTAAAATGAGTAATGCTTTCCCTTTCGACCACTCTGGTTCTTCCTCATGAGCGACTTCATCACTTTTATGCTGATATACACCACGGTGCGTAACTAACTTAAATAGCAATGCAGCAAGGTACATAATAATCATAATAATCGAGACACCTATACTTAACTGATACGTCTTTCCAGCGTCCATCTTCATTGAAAAAATCTCTGGAATAACAAATGCTACTACTACAGCAAAGATTAATAAAGCCGAATTATGCCTTGCATCATATACATTAAAACTTTGTCTCTTATATTTAAGCCCTCCCACAAAGAAGGATAGCCCTCCTACTAATAATAAATTTCCAAGTACAGAACCCGTTAAAGAAGCTAACACAACTTCAATTAATCCTGCCTGAAGGGCAAAAATTGAAATGATTAGTTCAACGGCATTACCGAAAGTAGCATTTAATAATCCACCTATTCTAGGACCAGATACAATTGCCAAACTTTCTGTCGCTCTCCCCATAAAACCCGCTAATGCGATAATCGTAATACAATACACAGCAAACATAATTGTTTGAGGCCAATGAAGTGTTTTCCCAAGTACAGACAGTGGTACACCTATAAGCGCCACGATAAGAAATATTTTATTAAACATGCTTTCCATCCTTCCATCGTATGTATTTCTCCTCGATATTATTATTATTCTTCTCCTAACTTGTCCGATTTCATCACAATTGCGTTTAAAAAATCGGATTGAAGAAAACAGTATGAAAGATATTTAAATTACCTTGTTGAAACAGACAGAATTATAAATTATGAAAAGGGGTTAAAATTATGCACTTAAAAGAAAAAATCGCAACTATTATTCAAGGTCAACGTACCGGTGTATTATCTACAGTACGAAATGAGAAACCTCATAGCGCCTTTATGATGTTTTTCCACGAAGATTTTGTACTGTATGTTGCAACAGATCGACAATCAAAAAAGATAACAGATATTAAAAACAATCCAAATGTACATGTTCTACTTGGTCGTGAAGGAAAAAAATTAGATGAAGATTATATTGAAGTGGAAGGCTTAGCCTCCATCGAGGAAGACTCCACATTAAAAAACAAGTTTTGGAATAATAGCTTAAAGCGTTGGTTACTCGGTCCTGAAGACCCTAATTATGTACTAATTAAAATCAACCCCGATACAATTTATTACATCGATGGTGCCGGTACGACGGAGCCCGAGTTTTTACGACTATAAAGTGAAACAAGCCCACCTTTATGTGGGCTTGTTTTGTCGAAAAGTTCTTCTGAAAAAAACAATAAAATAGGTGGAACTTTCTAAAGATTCTGTTATATAATAGCAGTAACTTAAATAAACTGTATTAAAACAGATTGAGAGGAGAAATAAAATTGATGAAAAGAGAAGAACGCAAAAACATGATTGAGTTTATCGAAAAGAAAAAAGGGATTGAGCGTGACGAATTATTATTTATGACAGACGATGAAGTAGAACATATTTATAATGTAACGTACTTTTTATATGAGGAAATTGCAGAGTAGTATAATAATCCCCACCTTATGAAAAATATAAGGTGGGGATTATTTCGTTATCTATCCAGCTCTTTGCGAGGCGGTAAAATCCCATTCACTTTATACGTGAGAATGATTTTCATGTATAATAATGTACGATTGGAGGAATTTTACTATGAGTTCATGGCTCTTATTCGCACTATTATCAGCAATTGCTGCTGCCCTTGTATCTATTTTCGGTAAAATCGGTTTAGATGGAATCGATGCCAATGTTGCTACGACGGTTCGTTCTATTATCATGGCATTATTTATGGTAGGCGTTATTATTATACAAGGTAAATTTCAAAATATTGGCGACGTACTTCTAAATAAAAAAGCACTGCTCTTTATCACATTAAGTGGGGTTGCAGGTGCTTCGTCATGGCTATTTTATTTTCTTGCCCTTAAAACAGGAAAGGTTTCACAAGTAGCTCCTGTCGATAAATTAAGCGTCGTATTTTCTATCATTCTCGCTATGATTATACTCGGCGAAAAATTAAACTTTATGACTGGTATTGGTGTTGTCTTTATTACAGCTGGTGTACTATTTATCGCTTTCAGCTAAAAAACCGCTACTCGCGGTTTTTCTTTTTCTTTATGTAAAACCATACGACACATGTAACAACTACTGAAATGGATAAAATCCATATTCCATAATGATGCAAACTATACTCAACGAAACGCCACTTCTCTCCTAACTTCCAGCCAAGTCCAATAAAAACACTGATCCAAATAAGTGCACCACCGTAAGCGTACAAACAAAAACGCCAAAGTGTTAAATTCGACATCCCAGCAAAATACGCTGTTAAATGACGTACTCCTGGGATAAAATAACCAACTATTAAAAGAAATGGGCCATATTTTTCAAATAAAATATGTGTTTTTTCAATGTGATGTTCTTTAATTCTAATTTTCGGTCCATATTTTTTTAAAACAGGGAGTCCAAGTTTTAAACCTAATATGTAGCTTAATGTAATGCCTAACATCGCACCAGCCATCCCACTTAAAAACGCAGCAGTTCCTGACATAACGCCTTTTGAAACGTTATAACCAACGAAGGTCAATAAAAACTCGTCTGGTATCGGTAATCCAACAATCCCGCCAGCTAAAGCTATAATAATTCCAAAATACCCATAATGTGCGATTAACTCGCCAATATGTTGTTCCATTCGGAAGACACATCCTATACACGATCGTTATTCCACATTGTGCCCTTTCTATCTTTCAGACAAACATGGTATACATATTCACTATACATTGTTTTTATAATGAACTCTACTTCTATCCATTCCTTTAGCAGGCAGAAATTGAACTATTAATCAGTGACCTCGCTCATTCTTAGTACACATCAATCATGTGCTAGACTCCCGCCTTCTTTCCTTATATCCATCTCCTCTTGAAGGACTAATCTTACTATCCACAAATACCATGATTAAAAAATAAAAATTCATATGCTTGTTTTTTTGTTACAATAAAGGAAAGTTACTTTTCGCAACGGTTTAACTCTCAGGAAAAATGATATACCTAGCAAAAACACAGTTTGGTCGATATAATGCAACTTCTACCTATTAAAAGAACATGCACCCTTTACATACAACATCATTTTTCTAAATTATACAGGGGGAACGAACATGACCATTGAAAATCAATTTATCCAAAAGGTTTACTATAAAACATTTTTAACAGAAGAAACTTCTACTCCAGTATCAGAAGTACTCGGTGAAGCATATATAAATGAATCTACAAATGAATTCTCCAACATTTCTAATATTCGCTTTGCTCAAGGTGAATTTTATTACCAAAATAAAGACTTTGAAGCAGCGATATTTAAATGGGAGAAAGTAAATAACGAGCTTGCACTTTGGGCAACCAAAAATATTGCAGATGCTTATTTTGAACTAGGATTCTTACCAAAAGCAGAAGAAATGTATCAATCTATCCAAACGGAAGATACAACTCTTACAATGGAAGTTTCCTTACAACTTCTTTCTCTTTATATCGAACAAGATCGTTTAGGTCTAGCATTTAAAACGATTAGTGAAGCTGTTGCATTTCAACCTGACTATCCAAATATTACTTCAATTGCTCGCTCGTTCTATGAAAAACAAGAAGATTGGAATAATGCCATCGAACTTGCCGTTCAAGAAGGAATTCGAACAAAATCATTACACTGGTTCGATACTTTAATTAATTATGTGAATCAAGGATTTACGAAACAAATCAAACCAGAATATTTCTATGAATCTTTAAAAGCTTTATATGCAATTGATCAAGTCCAATTTAAGGAACTTGTTATCGCTCTTTGGAACAGCTATCAAAATGAAAAATCACATCTACCTTGGATTCAAACAATCAATCATTTATTCTTACATATTGAGACAGACAACAATGACGATTGGCATGAAATTGTTGAACGCTATCAAGATACGTACTTTGAATTAATTACTGGTGAACATTTCATGCATGAAATGCAAGGACTTGTACCTGACTTATTAACAAATTGGTTTAGTTTAACGAGAGCAAAAGACGCCCTATTCGTCTCTGCTGCAGTGTTAGCGTGGAATGAAGTTTCACCTACAACTTTAGAGTCATTACTCGTAAAAAGTGCGGGAGTCCTACTCTCTAATTCAACAGCTGAAACAAATGTGAATATGGAAACTGTTTCTCATTTATTCGAAACAATTGCTGTATGGGCTGAAAAAAATGATGTAGATTTAAGTCATCAATTTACGTTACTCGTTCATGAACTATGTGATTTAAATGTTACAAAATTACTAATTTCGGGAACTAGTGACTATGATAAATTATCATTCGTCAATTCAATATTAGGAGAGAACATCTTAACTGAAACTATAACAACTCCTATTCTATTTAAAGATGATAGCCAAACTGAAATAACAGAATTCACTGCGTTAGATGTGCACAATATACCGAACTTTGATGAATTCCATCAAATAATGGCTACACCTGAACAATCAGAACTTGAGAACAAATGTATAGAAATTAAATTACCAAGTAGATTTTTGAGAAAGAATAAATTTGCATTTCTTGTTACACCATCTGTTCGAGGACAAGTGGATAAAAACAGCTCATATTTTGAATACTTACAAGCCGCAGATAGCCTTATTTACGTATTAAATTCTGCTTCATCGTTACATGGTGAAGAACTTGATACATTACTTTATTTACGTGAACAAGTACCAAACTTACAAATTCATTTCGTATTACATACAAATAGTGCGGATACGAATGAAAAACTAATGAGTAAGATGAAAGTCCATTTCCCAAATGCGCAGTTCTTCCCATACTCTCCTTCACAAGAGGGGAGCCAACAACTTGGGGACGTGACAGAGTCTATTCTTTCTAATCTAGCAGAACGCGATATAGAACAAGAACGTATCGAAAAACTAATATGGTTTACTCAAAAGACAATCGCATACCTTGTAAATGAACGTGTGGAATTAGAAAATACATTAGTCAAATCAGTACGCTGGAATAAACATATCTCAGTAAAACTAAACGGATTTATTAACAATCTTACTGCTCTTGAAAAAGATAAAATTCGTTCTATTACAGAATCTTATCTTTTAACGAAAGAAGAAATCACAAGAGATATCCATTCTCAAATTCCTGAATTATTACAGAGCTGCTCTGACCTTGTTCAAGAAGATAGTGATTTCAAATTAGTTCATGAAGAATTAAATACTGCGATGAACGAACGAATTCAAAAACATGTACAGCAAGTGCTTCTCCCTAAATTTACTGGGTTTATTCAAGAGTGGATTGAAACAGCGCATAATGAATTTATTCAAGCTCAATCGTATTTAGATGAAATGAGTGAAACCTTTAATAAATTATATAAAGAAGAACGTATGAAACTTCCTTGCGATTTCAAATTACTAGATGATTGGCATCGAGATGTTGTACGTATGACAAATAGAATTACAGTATCGAACATCAATATTTTATTACGCTTTACACCGACACAATTTTTCTTAAAGAGTGCAGGAAAACTATTTGGTAACATGCAAAAAAATCAATCTATGCTTGCAAATAAATATAAACAATACATTGAAACGGAAGACTATACGGAAATTGCTCAAATAATCTCAAAACAATTCTTCCTTCAATTTGAAGTATTTGAAGGCGCATTAGAACGAGATATCATGATGTTCTTTAAAGATCCACTTAGCATATTGAAACAAAATGTAGAAGCCGCTCAACTTGAAATACAGGAAGACGAGCAAACATTAGCAACGTTAAGAAGCAATCCAGAAACTTATCACGATCCGTTAGCATTCTTTAAACTGCAACTATTGCAGCACAAATTCGTTTTAAGTACGCACAAAAACAATGAAGACGTCTATGAATTTAATGAGTCTCCTACGATTTAACATAAAAAACCAAGCAAACTGAAATTTGCTTGGTTTTTTACTTTAATTCATTATTTTCATATGTTCAAATGGATAATAAATTGCTGCTAATTCTCCTAATACATCAGCTTTATCAATGAGTCCTAAACCATTTCTACTATCTCTGCTTATTAAGCGATTATCTCCCATAACAAAAATCTTATTTTTAGGAACTGTAATCGGTCCAAAGTCCTCCGTTAAATTCATAAGTTTTTTTTCAGCTTGTTTTTTATTACTATACAAATACGCTTCCTCTATCACTTCATGATTCACATATAATTGATCATTTCTCACCTCAATAACATCGCCAGGCAAACCAATAACCCTTTTCACATAAAAATTATCTGTCTTTACAACAATAATATCTTCTCTCCCATAACTTTCAAATTGCTTTGCCAACTTATTCACAATCACCTTATCCCCATCTTGTAACGTTGGCTTCATAGACGCCCCTTTTACAGTCGTAGGAAAAAATACGAAAATTTTCGCCAAAAGCACGAGCAAACAAGCAATTGCAATTGTTCCAAAGAATTCACGCAAACGTTTTTTCTTTTGCATCATTCCACCATCTCATCGTCTTTTTACTTTTATTATAAAGACTTCAACTGTATATTTTCCACAAGATTCTGAATTAAGAAATTATAATATTACAAAAATACAAATAATAATATTCAAGAATGTATTATTTTGATATACTATACCTTGCATTTATCATTATATTTTTAGTTACTTAGGAGGACTTTTTCTATGAAAGTTATGCTTAAAAATGAAAATACCGGTCAAATTAAACAAGCAAAAATTGGTTTTAGTTGGACTGTATTTTTCTTTGGTTTCTTCCCTGCTATATTCCGTGGAGACTGGAAATGGTTTTTAATTATTTTAGTCGCTAGTATGTTTACATTCGGATTCTCTAACTTAGTCTTCTGCTTTATTTACAACAAGCTTTACATCAATGATTTATTATCCCAAGGTTATAAAGCAGCAGATGAATACAGCCTTTCTGCTCTACAACAAAAAAACATTGTAGCATAGTAACAAAAAAGATACTCTTCAAATAGTCTATCCACTATTCGAAGAGTATCTTTTTATATTCCCACATATACAATACACATTTGAGCCGCTACATATGTAAACCAAATCCAAAGTGGTTCATACTTTAATTTGCGCCCTCCAATATCTGTCACGCCAATAATAAAATCAGAAATCACAAATAGTAAACCACCAAAAGCTGGTATCCACCATATTCCTGTATTCTCATAGTATAAGGCGAATGCAAAGCAAGCCATTCCTCCAACCCACAATCCGTAAATTAGCGCCCCTATCGTAAACAATTTATCTTGTTTCTCATTTCGAATAAAAAAGAACCATCCTATAATGAGAAAGAGTCCGTATACGAGTAAACCAATCCAAAAACCATTCCATGAAATGCCTGTTTGCAAAAATGCTTTTACATAAAAACAATGTGCAAGCGCGAAAGTAATCATCCCTCCAATTAGCCTGTGACCAATTGGAATTAAACCTGCCATAAATAAATCCCCTACAGTTGATAACGTCATACCTAGTGCAACCCACGTACTATAATCTACTGATGGATCTTGTAACCATATCCAAATTGCACTTGCTGTTAAAGAAAAACTAAGAATAAGACGCACCGCTAAAGGTAACGGCATATTATTTCTTTTCTTTTTTGTCTGTCCTATTGCATAAATTACACCAATTAAAAAAAGAATGATTTGTGCAATTAACACCATGTAAAGTAGATTCATAACACGTTCTCCCCAATAAATGCTTTTTGTATCTTTTTTCGTTATACCTAGTCTATTATCCTTTTTCTACATAAAAAAAGAAGAACAGTACTGTTCTTCCATTGTAATCAGTTTCCTGTTATTTATGCTACTTGTTTTTCTTGCTCCATTTTCTGCTTAGCTGGCGTACGATTCACCACGATAATTCCCGCGGCTACACATGCTAAACCAAATAATACAAATGAATGAATTGCTTCTCCTAAAATCATGCTCGATAATAACACACCAAATACGGGTATAAAGAACATGTACATTGATACTTTTCCAACTTTGTTGTACTTCATAATCGTATTCCAAATACAAAAGCCTGCTGCGGATAAGAAAGATAAGTAGATAAGCATTAGTATTGCATGTATACTAAATGTAAATGGCATAACTCCAACTTGCAAACCCCCTATACATAATAGCCCGATAGAACCAAAAATCATTTGGTATGCTGTCATATAGCCAACATCTAATGTTTTACTACCTTCTTTCGCCAATATATTCCCATACGAGTACAACATTGCTGCAATCAGAAGTAATAAACTACCAATTCCGAAATGGAATGACAAACTACCATCACTCGGTACATTTACTAAAACGACACCACAAAATCCGATAGAGACTCCAATTATTTTTTTCATATTGAGCGCATCGTCTTTATATAAGAAGTGCGCAAGTAAAATTTGAAAGAATGATGATGTTCCTGAAATTATAGCTCCTTCAATGCCAGAACTATAACTCATTCCAATATAAAAACATATATATTGAAGAAATGTTTGAAATAAGCCAATTTGTACTAACTGCTTCCCCGTTCCTTTTTTGAAGCTCATATCTTTTCCTAACGCTTTAAAGAAGAATAAAAGCATAACCCCAGATAAGAAGAAACGATAACCAGCAAATAATATTTGCTCCCCAACTTCTTGTGGCTGAATTCCAAGTTCAGCATAACTTAATTTAATAAAAGGGAATGCGCTTCCCCATAAAAAAGTCGCTACTATTGCAGCAATAAATACGCCAATCGGATGGGTAAAAAATTTCTCTGTCTTCACTTGTTGTCTTCCTTTCCGATCTTTTTTACGAACAATATTCATATATACCAAAGGAAGTGTGAAAACACAAGTTTTCAGTTTATATGCAAACAAAAACATATCATCTAACGAAAACATATGCTATACTATAGAATAATTACAACATAATAACTGTTAAAAACAGATTCAACAGAAATGCTGCTATCCATTATGGATGGCAGCTTTCGTCGTTTTATAGGGGTTTCGATTTTGATTATTTTTCTCAATAAGAATTTGGAAGGAGCGAGTAGTAATGAACTCAGAAGTAAAAACATTACAAGTACAAAAGTCTATTTCTCATCCCTCTTTATGGGATACATTAAAGAAACATTATGAACTTATATTTGCAATCGCATCTGGTATTTTCATTTTAGCTGGTTGGTTATTCACAAAGAACGATGTAATGAATGTAGGCATTACTTGCTATATCCTTGCTTATATAGTTGGTGGATATGCAAAAGCAAAAGAAGGTATTGAAGATACAATTGAGGAGAAAGAGCTAAATGTCGAAATGCTTATGCTCCTTGCTGCTATCGGCGCTGCAATTATTGGCTACTGGGCAGAAGGCGCGATTTTAATCTTTATCTTCGCACTAAGCGGTGCTATGGAATCTTATACATTAAGTAAAAGTCAAAAAGAAATTTCAGCGCTTCTTGATCTACAACCTGAAGAAGCATTACGTATTTCAAATGGAACTGAAGAACGTGTTCCTGTTGGACGATTACAAATTAACGACATTATTCTAATTAAACCAGGGGAGCGCGTTCCTGCTGACGGTACGATTCATAGCGGTGAAACAAATATCGATGAGGCAGCGATTACTGGTGAACCTATTCCAAATGAAAAAAAATATGGTGATGAAGTATTTGCTGGTACTGTAAATTTACGCGGCGCTATCGAAGTTACAATTACGAAGCCGAGCGATCAAACATTATTCCAAAAGATTATTCGTCTCGTTCAAAGTGCACAAAGTGAAAAATCACCATCACAGCTATTCATCGAAAAGTTTGAAGGAACATATGTAAAAGGTGTACTACTCGTTGTTGCGCTTATGATGTTCGTCCCTCATTTCTTACTAGATTGGAGCTGGAATGAAACGTTTTATCGCGCTATGATCTTACTTGTAGTCGCATCTCCTTGTGCACTCGTTGCTGCCATTACACCAGCAACGTTATCTGCTATTTCTAACGGCGCAAGAAACGGAATTCTCTTTAAAGGTGGCATACATTTAGAGCGTCTCGCTTCAGTAAAAGCAATTGCTTTTGATAAAACAGGAACATTAACAGAAGGAAAACCTACTGTAACAGATGTATATGTTCGAGAAAATATGACAGAAAAAGAAGTACTTTCTATTACAGCAGCAATTGAAAGTCACTCTACACATCCTTTAGCTGAATCTATTGTGAAGTATGCACAACATGCGTATGACATTACATTAAAAAAACCAGAAAACGTTGAAGATGTAACTGGTTTTGGGCTAAAAGGAACATTCGAAAACAAAGCTTATAAAATAGGTAAAGCTGATTTTATCGGTGAAGAAACAAAGACATTTCATAATGGTATTTCTGCTTCCCTTGAAAAAGAAGGTAAAACTGTCGTTTATATTAGTGACGAAGATGGTATCCTTGGACTTATCGCTTTAAAAGATACACTTCGCCAAGAAACGATAGCTGCTATTCGCGAATTACAAAGCATCGGTGTCGAAGCAACTATGATTACTGGTGATAATGAAGAAACAGCAAAAGCAATTGCCTCTGAAAGTAATATAAAGGAATATTACGCATCATGCTTACCAGAAACAAAAGTGGAAACGATTAAAAAGCTAAAAGAAAAATACGGGACAGTAGCAATGGTCGGAGATGGTATAAATGATGCCCCTGCACTCGCTACTGCTAGCATTGGTGTAGCAATGGGTGAAGGAACAGACGTAGCTTTAGAAACGGCAGACGTTGTACTTATGAAGAACGAATTATCTCGCCTTTCACAAGCAATCCGTTTATCAAAACGAATGAACCGTATTGTAAAGCAAAACGTAATCTTTTCACTAGCTGTAATTGCAATGCTGATTTGTTCAAACTTCATGCAATTTTTAGCTCTTCCATTCGGTGTTATCGGGCATGAGGGAAGTACGATTCTTGTTATTTTAAATGGCTTACGATTATTAAAAGGAAACAATTAAAACGGGTCCCTCATAAAGGACCCGTTTTTTCTAATGGTAGCTATTATGCCCGTTTGCACTACCACTCGTTTTATGCTTTGGATGCGAACTACTCTTTTGTTTATTGTTATTTTTATTGTTGTGATTCTTTTTATTATTACTCATGAAATATCCCCCCTGTTCCCTATTATTATGGAACAAGAGCTCACTTTTCATTACGGGAATTATTGTCACCCGTTCTATAATGATGGAGTAAACCATTAATTTCACCGCCAAGTAAAATTACCCATCCAGTTAAGTAAAACCATAACATTAAAATAATAATACCACCGAGACCACCATATGTATTGGCGTAATTCGCAAACTTATCTACATAATAAGCAAATGAGTACGATACCACAATCCATCCTACAGTAGCAAATGTTGCTCCTGAAATGACTTCTCTTCTTTTTAATTTTCGATCTGGTGCAAATGTATATAAAAAACTAAACAATGCAAATAACACGAAGAAACTCGCTACTAAACGCGTAATACTCCACACGTAAGAAAAACTATCCGATAAACCAATTGCTTTAAATACAGCTGCCCCAATGACTTGTCCAAACACTGGAACAATTAGTGCAAACACAATCATAAAAATAATCGCTAATGTAAATACAATTGATAACGCCCTCGTTTTAATAAAAGAACGTGTTTCTGTTACATCATACGCACGGTTAAAAGCATTCATCACCGCATTTACACCATTTGAAGCAAACCATAGCATTGATAATAAACCAAATGATAATAAACCACCATTTTGCTCATTTACAACTTTATCCACGTTTACTTCAATTAAAGACATTGCATCTTCGGGTACGTACGGTTCTAATAAGTTGAGCACACTTTCTGTTTGAAGGTCAATGAATCCAAGAAGCGTAATTAAGAAAACAAGCCCAGGAAAAATCGCAAGCAAGAAGAAATAAGCGAGCTGTGCTGCCAAGCCCGCTACATCATCGCGCATCGTTCGGTCATATAAATCTTTACCAAACGAATAAGTACGATTTCTTCTCACCTTTTCTAAAATTTTTCTCATATATGGTTAAACGCTTTTCTTCTCTTCTTTATCTTGCTTCAACTCAATGTACGCTTCAGTTTTTTTTTCCTCTACATTGGAGTCTTTCATAAATAGTTCACGCGCTTCTTTCATACCGCCATCTTCAGCAACTACCGGCTCTTCTTCTGCTTTCAGTTCATCTACTTTTGGAGAAACAGCTTGAATTTCAATCGTTTCTGGCTTCTCTGCTGGCTCAACCTTTTTCTTACTAAAAATTTCTTTCGTTTCTTTTAACGTCTCTACAACAGACGGCGTCAATTTTTTAATTTCTGCTACTTTTGCTTTCACTACATTTAAATCAGCAAGTTCGCGTCCTTTATCTGTAACAGTTTGCACTTTTTCTTTGATTTTTGCATTTTCACCAATTTCAATCATCTTTGTTTTTGCTTTTTCTGCAGTATTTTTTACTTTTTCACGGTTTTCTTTCTTCAACATAGATACAGCTACACCTGCAGCTACACCAATCGCAATGTTTCGAGCAATATTATTTTTCTTTGCCATATTCCTTCACCCTTTCATTTCTTATGTTAGAAAGTATTTCTTTCTAAGCTTCCTCATATTCCTTGTTCTTTTCGAATGAAAGCTAATAGCTTTGCACACCCTTCTGTTACAAGGTCATATACTTCTTGGAAATTCCCTGTATAGTAAGGGTCGGGAACGTCTGTCCAGCCACCGTCTGGAACAAAATCGGACAGCCTACCAATATAGCCTCCAGTTTTACCTAAACTTTTTAAATCTGCTATATTCTTGTTGTCCATGGCAATAATATAATCAAACTTTGTTAAGTCTTCTTTTTCTACTTGCCTTGCTTTAATTCCTTCAAAAGTGACTGCATTTTCTTTTAAAATTTTTTGTGTTCCTTTATGTGGCGGATGGCCAACATGCCAATCTCCAGTTCCTGCAGAATCAATGACAATTTTCTCTTCGAGTTCCTCTTTTACGACAAGATCTCGAAAAATCGCTTCTGCCATCGGAGAACGGCAAATATTCCCAAGACAAACAAACAATACTTGAACCATATTTTTGTTTCTTCCTTTCTTGGTGCATTTCTTTATATATACTTATAGTATAAACAACCAATTAGTGAATATAAAGGAAATCCCTACTAATTTAATAGGATTGAAAAGATTCATTAACGAAAATGATAAAAAATGTTAAGATAGCCTTATGTTATTTTAAAGGGGGACACTTCGGTGGATTTATCCGTAAAGTCAGAAGAAAACGTTGAATATATGGTTGAAGCTATTAAAGAAAAATTACGTATGGTTAATGCTGGAGCGATGAGAGCTGCTAGCTTTAATGAAGAAATGTACGAAGACTTACGTGACATTTATGAGCATGTTATGAAACGTGAAACATTCAGCATTAGTGAAATGCAAGCTATTACAGAAGAATTAGGTACATTAATTAAAAAGTAAAGGAGCCTCGTTTATGAGGCTCTTTTTTACTTCCAACAAATTCATGACAACTCTTCTCTTTCCCTCAATCAACTGTAAAATATTGTACAATAGAAGTAGAACCTCACCTTAGATTTTTTCTCCATACATACTACTCACAAATAATAGCAACACTACCATTGCTAACTGTTTTTACTGGAGGTGCTTACTTATGAGCAATTGGTACAGTAAGACGAAAGATCAAACATTAATCGACCTAGAAACAAACGAACAACACGGTTTAACAGAAGAAATTGTAAATGGACGTTTAAAGCAATACGGTTCTAATGAATTAGCTACAAAACAAAAACGCACTTTATGGCAGCGTATTTTCGCCCAAATTAATGACGTCCTCGTATATGTCCTTATTATTGCTGCCCTTATTTCAGCCTTTGTAGGTGAATGGGCTGATGCAAGTATTATTGCGCTCGTTGTAGTTTTAAATGCTGTTATCGGTGTCGTCCAAGAATCGAAAGCAGAACAAGCTTTAGAGGCATTGAAAAAGATGGCGACACCTAAAGCTATCGTCAAGCGAGATGGTGAACTAAAAGAAATTCCATCTGAGCACGTCGTTCCAGGTGATATCGTTATGCTCGACGCCGGACGATATATCCCATGCGATTTACGCCTGATCGAAACCGCAAATTTAAAAGTTGAAGAATCTGCTCTAACTGGTGAATCTGTCCCTGTTGATAAAGATGCAATCTACCACCCTTCCATGCAAAGTGATGAACAAGTACCACTCGGTGATCAAAAGAATATGGCCTTTATGTCTACTCTTGTTACATATGGACGAGGCGTTGGTGTTGCTGTTGAAACTGGAATGAACTCACAAATTGGTAAGATTGCTACCTTGTTACATGAAGCAGACGATGATATGACACCACTTCAAAAAAGCTTAGCACAAGTCGGAAAGTATTTAGGCTTTGTTGCTGTAGCTATTTGTATCGTGATGTTTCTCATCGGCTTTTTACAAGGACGAGATACACTAGAAATGTTTATGACTGCAATTAGTTTAGCCGTTGCAGCTATTCCAGAAGGTTTGCCAGCTATCGTTTCCATCGTTCTTGCAATTGGTGTGCAGCGTATGATTAAACAAAATGTTATCATTCGGAAACTACCAGCTGTTGAAGCTCTCGGTTCTGTCACAATTATTTGTTCAGATAAAACAGGTACGTTAACACAAAATAAAATGACCGTTACTCACTTTTATAGTGATAACACATACGATCAATTAGAAAATTTAAACGTAAATAATGATGTGCAACGTCTATTGTTAGAAAATATGGTGCTATGTAATGATGCATCTTACAATAATGACTCACAAACGGGAGACCCGACTGAAATTGCTCTTCTCGTTGCCGGGAGCACCTTTAATATGCAAAAAGATCATTTAGAAAAAATACATGAACGTGTAAATGAGCTACCTTTTGATTCAGATCGTAAAATGATGTCAACCGTGCATACATATGATGAAAGCTACTATAGCATGACGAAAGGTGCTATCGATAAACTCTTACCTCGATGTACCCACATATTTAAAAACGGTAAAATCGAGGTTCTAACAGATGCTGATAAAGATCAAATATTAGAAGCCGCTGGGTCAATGTCTCAAGAAGCTTTAAGAGTACTTTCATTCGCATTTAAACAATACAATTCAAACGATGTGGATATAGATCATCTCGAAGAAAATCTCATCTTTATTGGTCTTGTCGGTATGATTGATCCACCGCGAACTGAAGTAAAAGATTCAATTACAGAATGTAAAAAAGCCGGTATTCGCACAGTTATGATTACTGGTGACCATAAAGATACCGCCTTTGCAATTGCTAAAGAACTTGGCATCGCTGAAGAAATATCTGAAATTATGATTGGAACTGAATTAGACAACATTTCAGATACAGAACTAGCAAACAAAATTGATCGCTTACATGTATTCGCTAGAGTCTCTCCAGAACATAAAGTAAAGATCGTAAAAGCATTACGTGCAAAAGGCAATATCGTTTCTATGACTGGTGATGGCGTCAATGACGCTCCATCTTTAAAACAAGCAGATGTTGGCGTAGCGATGGGCATTACAGGAACAGATGTTGCAAAAGGGGCAGCGGATGTCGTATTAACAGATGATAATTTCTCATCTATCGTGAAAGCTGTTGAGGAAGGTAGAAACATTTATCGTAACATAAAAAAATCAATTCTCTTCCTACTCTCTTGTAACTTCGGAGAAATTATCACTTTATTTTTAGCCATTTTACTCGGCTGGGCAACACCACTACGACCTATTCACATTTTGTGGGTGAATTTAATTACAGATACGCTGCCTGCATTATCACTTGGGGTTGATCCTGAAGATCCTGATGTGATGAAGGAAAAACCACGACATGCGAAAGAAAGCTTATTTAGTGGTAGCGTTCCTTTCCTTATTTTCAATGGGGTTGTCATTGGCCTTTTGACGCTAATAGCCTTTATCGCCGGAGCAAAGTTCTATACTGGAGATACACATCTATTCCCTCTTTTCCCAGAGCAAATTGATGAGGATGCTCTATTACACGCTCAAACGATGGCATTTGTCGTTCTTAGTTTTTCTCAGCTCGTTCATTCATTTAACTTACGTTCAAGAACGAAATCAATTTTTTCAATTGGGATTTTTACAAATAAATATTTAGTCTTCTCCCTTCTTATCGGTGTTCTTATGCAAGTTTGTATCATCTCCATCCCGCCCCTTGCAAATGTATTCGGTGTGCATGCATTAACAATGCGAGATTGGGGATTTGTTCTCTTATTAAGTATCATTCCGCTTGTTGTGAATGAAATCATTAAATTAGTGAAGAAAAACTAAAAGGCAATGAGGACTATTCCTCATTGCCTTTTCATTTACCCCACTATTCACCGGCAGTAAACATCCGATCGGTGAAGGCTAATAATCAGCGGGAATGAACAAAACCCCACTGATTAAAGTTTCACTTTATCCTTGTAATTCTTTTTTAATGTTCTCTGTTAATGTAGCCATACGTTTGCGGCTTTCTTCACGCTCACGTTTATTTTGTTCTTCAATTTGTTGTGTTTCTTGCATACCTCTTGAAATAATGTTCCAAGTTTCCTCAAGTGTTTCCATCTTAATACTAGAAGAACCTGATAACCTCGCTACTTCCACACTTTGCGTCGCGATATTTTGTGCATTTTTCTTAAGTAATTCATTTGTACGGCGATCCAGTTCAGCCATAGAATCTGCAACAAGCTTTTGACGCTTCGCATTTACCGCTTGAATGATACCATTTTTAAAGATAGGAATCGTTGTAATAAATGCTGTATTGATTTTACCAATTAATTTATTATTACCACGTTGAATCATACGAATTTGTGGTGCTGTAAGTAACGCAACCATACGTGCTTTTTCTAAATCATCAATACGCTGTTCTAAAATTTCAACAGAGTTTTTAAGCGACTCTAATTCAATACCTGCTAATTGATCATTATTACGTACACGCTCTTCATACATCGGAACTAACTCTGTATTTAAACGCTCTAATAACATTTCTCCTGCTACTACGTATTTTTCTAAGTCTAAATAATATTTTAAGTTTTGCTCATACAAACCATCTAACGTACCAATTGATTTTTTCATTTCATCTTGATACTTTGTAATTTCCACATACACTTTATCAATTTCACGGCCCATCGTTTGATATTTGCTAAAGATTTGTTCAATCATTTTATCCGCTTTTTTGAACATACGTGAGAAGAAACCGCTTTTCTCTTCCGCAAAGTCTTTGCTATCGAATCGGTCCATAATTTTACCAAGCTGTTTTAATAATTCACCAGAATCTTCTATCTTTGATAATGACATCGTATGTAAAATTTGATCAGCAAAACGTGAAATTTCCATAGAAGGTTCTTTTCCAAGTTCAATTAATTCTAATTGATCTTTAATATCTACCGCATTATAAATACGTTGTACATCCGCATCTTGTCTAAGTTGCAAGCGAACATCTTGTGCTGTTTGCTCATTTAATTCTGTTTTCGAATCTAGTACGACTGGGTTATTCATATGGTATTCTCCCTTTCCTTATAAAAATGGACGAAATAGTCCTTTTATTGTTTGTGATAAATTTTTATAGGCTGATGAACCATGAAACTCAAGATCGAAATTAACTTCTTCAAGCCAATGTGAATCAAATGCCCCCGCTTCAATATATGGTTCAATATCGTTTCTTCCCGTTGGATTGAAATGGAATACATCTACTCCAATTTGATTTAAAAATAGTAATAAAACAGCATCAGAACGAGTTAACTCTCCACTCTTCTCATTATTAAATATAACAATTTTCGGTACATCTTGTGAATAATCAAATTTCTCAAGCTGTTCTAAAATATTCGGTGGTATTTGAGAAAGTTGCGCGAAAACATATAGCGCTACATCTTGTTTCGTCTCTTTTGCAATTGGTTTACACATTTCGCTTTCACACGTATGGATAATCGCTTCTGCAATACCATGTTGTAATCCTTCTGGCAATCGTTTGTGTGGCCACCAATGACTGTTCATAATTAAATCTGGATGCAATTTCCCCCCACGGTCTAATGCATCTCGATAATGGTATTGGAAATTTGCTTTTTGTTCTTTCGTAAACGGAAATGTATTAATTAATAAACTGTTATCAAATGATGTAACAGCCTTTAATCGTTGAAAATACTCTTTATCATTCTTTGAAACACCTGATATTTTCGCAAATAAAGAAGGGATATAAATGTGTTTATTTTCAACAAAGAATGTCGGGCGTACAAACGCCTTTTCTTTCGTAATTAAAAATAGTTCATCGTATGTTGTTTTTAACGTACGAGCTACAGGTGTATAGGAACGGAATTGCCACGGCTTGTATAATAATGAATTATCGTGGTGAAGTACTTGTTCAATTTCTTTTGAAGCTTGATATGCCACTGTTGCAACACGCTCGCGGCGGCGATCTGGAAATGGCTCAAGAGAAATGCGACTTGGATGAGACACAATAAAACTTCTTCCTTCCTCATCAACATTCTCAAATCCATCTTTTCCTTCTGGGTGATAATAAAGTACATCGCAGCCGAGCATAATAAGAAAGTATAAGAAATATATACGGCTTTCCTGTGCATCACCGTACCAAACAATACGCGGCATTTGTTTCTTATAGTTAGTCGTAGAGAACCACTTCGCTACGTAATTTTCGCTTAATTTAATCATGTCGATTAAGAAACGACGGAAGCCTTCTGTCTTTAAAGATTGATTATGTTGTTTCTCATATAATTTCAATACAGAAATAAATGTCGTATGTATATAATGTTGTAAATCAGGATTATCTACTTTCGGCAAAAGTTGTTTCCCAGATAAGTGTGCCACTAGCCTATTTACTGTTAGGCCATTTGGTGCTTCTTGATGTAATCCGAACACTTCTTGAATGTGACGAAGTTTTTCCGAATCGATTACTTTATTTAAATTTTGTTCATGTAAAACTTCAATTCCTTTCGCTTCACTATAATCAAATAGTTCATTGAAATATTCATCTACATCATTAGGAACGCCAAGGATTCGACATGCTATATAACTAAATTTCATCTCATTCTCTGTCAGCTCATATTGTGGACGTTTTTCTAAAAGCGTTTCAAATTGCTTTAAATCTGATTCATCTTTTAATGCATATGGTTGAAGTGTAAAACGTGAAAACACAACAGTTCACCTCCAAAAACATTTACTTTTTCTAAGTCTTTCTTCTATTATAAACTATTTCTGTCTATAAAAAATGGGCGCTCGTAAAACGAGCAAACCCATTTCAATTATTTATTGTCTTCTTTAGTAGCTGCAACTTCTTCTTTAGCTTGTCCAGAATTCTTCATGTAGTGAAGTATAAATGTTGCTCCAAATGCTACAACTAAAATAATGAAGAACACTGTATGGCTTATTTCAATATGAATGACAGACAATAACATTTTTGCTGCGATAATTAAGATTAAAATATATGCTGTCGTTTCAAGTTCTGGAATACGCTCTAACAATTTTAAGAATACACCAGCGATACCGCGCATCATTAAAATACCGAGCATTCCACCTAATAATAGAATCCAAACTTCATTTGATACACCAAATGCAGCAAGTACGCTATCTACAGAGAATGCGATATCCATTAATTCAACCATCGCAACTGTTCCCCAGAAGACACCAAACATTCTGAAGAGAACACTGTTTTGGTTCATACCATGAGCTTCCTCTTCTTCTGCATTACCTTTTCGTTTATCAATAAAGTATTTAACTGAAAGCCATGCTAAGTAAAGTGCACCTAACACTTTTACCCATGCTAATTTAATTAAGAACATTCCAATTCCAATTGCGATAAATCGAAATACATAAGCTCCAATAAGTCCATAGAATAATGCTTTTTTACGTTTTTCTTCCGGAAGGTGTTTTACCATTACCGCTAATACAAGTGCGTTATCAGCAGATAACAATCCTTCAAGTACAACAAGTGTACCTATTAATCCCCAAGATACTGGATCCTGCAACACTTTAATCCACATGTCCAAGTCGAAAAATTGAGCATACGTATCAAGGATTCCTTGCAAAATACTCATCTTACCTTTATCCCCTATTCTTTGCTAGATTTATAGAAAGGTCAAAAAAAGGAAACGAATATCGTTTCCTTCCTATGCATCCAAGCCATACGCTCTTACAAGCGCACCTAAGCCACCTTGGAATCCGCTTCCTACTGCATTAAACTTCCACTGTCCATTATGACGGTATAATTCACAAAAGACAACTGCTGTTTCGATGGAGAAATCTTCCCCTAAATCAAAACGAAGAACTTCTTCATTCGTTTCTTCATTCGCTAAACGAACGAACGCATTCCCTACTTGTCCAAAGTTTTGACTACGGCCTTCTGCATCATAAATTGTAACTGTAATAGCAATTTTGTGCACATCTGCTGGAACTTTCTTTAAGTCCACAACAAGTTGTTCATCGTCACCTTCACCTTCACCTGTGCGGTTATCTCCTGTATGTAGAACAGATCCACAAGGAGACTGTAAATTATTATAGAAGATAAAATCAGTTTCCTTTGTACATTTTCCGTTCGCATCTAATAGGAATGCTGATGCATCTAAATCGAAATCTGATCCACCGTCGTAAGATTTAATATCCCAGCCAAGACCAATTACCGCTTTTGTTAAACCAGGACTCGTCTTACCTAAATCAATCTTTTGTCCTTTTTGTAACTGAATAGCCATTTATATTCACCTCTATATTTTAATCTTAAAGAATATATCCATCCGTAAATACATATTTACGGATGGATATATAACTCTATTACTCTACGTCTAAACCAAAGTTATTACATAGAGACGCTAATCCACCTTGGAATCCACTTCCGATTGCATTGAACTTCCAGTCACCTGCATGGCGGTATAGTTCACCTACTACAACAGCTGTTTCAATAGAGAAATCTTCTCCTAAATCGTAACGAATTAACTCTGCATTCTTTTCTTCATCTAAAATACGTACGAAAGAGTTAGAAACTTGACCAAAGTTTTGGCTACGACCTTCTCCATCGTAAATTGTAATTGTGAAACAAATACGTTCGATATGTGCAGGTACATTTTTCAAATCTACTTTGATAGATTCATCATCGCCTTCACCTTCGCCAGTTCGGTTATCTCCTAGATGCTCTACAGCACCATTTGCGCCTTTTGGATTATTATAGAAAACGAAATCCTCTGCACCTGAAACTTTACCGTTCGCACCTACTAAGAAAATACTAACATCTAAATCAAAATCAGCTTGTCCATCATAACGATTTGTATCCCAACCAAGTCCTACAAGAACTTTTGAAAGACCTGGATTCGTTTTTGTTAAGTCTACCTTTTGTCCTTTTTTCAATGAAATTGATGCCATACACAATTCCTCCTCGGTTTATTTTATTGATAACGTGATACAATCTCACTTAAGTTTTTATCTTGTGTGCCTTCCCCAACAGCTGAAAACTTCCATTCACTTCCGTGGCGATACATTTCACCTGCAATTAGAGTCGTTTTGCCAGCATAATTATCCGATAAATTATAGCGTGCGAATTCTTCACCAGTTTGCGGGTTTTGAATACGAATATATGCATTACGAATCATCCCGAAATCTTGACGACGATTTACACAGTCATAAATATTTACAACGAATACTAAACGATTAATACGGCTTGGAACTTTATGTAATTCTACGAAAATTGTTTCGTCATCACCAGCGCCTTCACCTGTTAAATTATCTCCTGAATGAATAATACTACCACAAGTAGAAAGCTTGTTTCCGAAGTAAACTAAATCGTTTTTATTTAAAAAACGATCCCCTTCTAACATAACAACAGATGCATCACAATCTACATTTGGTTTACTTCCAAATAATGAAGACAGAAACCCACCTGATTGCCCAATTGGATCCCAGCCTAAGCCAACCTGTAGTTTTGCTACTTTTGGTTGTCCTTTCGTTAAATCGATCTTTTGACCTTTTTCTAAAATAATAGGCATGCAGTTTCTCCCTTTCTACAAAGCATTTTCCAAATCGGAAAATATTGTATTCTTCCCTTATATTGTAGCATTATTTACCTAGTGATAAAAAGGATAAATTCTCAGTTATATGAAAACATTCATATAATTTACTTATGATGATGTAAGAAGTGGTAAATAGAACCAATCATTCCTGCACAATTACCGTTTTGTGCAAGTTCAATCTCACAATTACTATAAATCTCCTTATTTAAGTATTTACTGATCTCTTCTTTTACTTCTTTTAAAAACTCATTTCCTCTAGCGGTAATTCCTCCACCAATAATAATTGTTTCTGGATTAAAAATATAAGCAAGATTACTAATTCCAATCGCTAAATGTTTAAAGAACACCTCAACTACTTGCGTAACTTCCCTATCTCCTTTATCATACAGTTCGAAAATCCTTTTCCCATTCCAATCACCTTCTCCTTTATATTTTCGGACAAGATGAATTAACCCTGAAACGGAAGCGACCTCTTCAAACGCTTTTCCTTCTATTAACATATTTCCCCATTCACCAGCACTAAACGAATGTCCTCTATATAACTCTCCATCTATAAAAATTGCTCCTCCAATACCAGTTCCAAGGGTGAGCATAATAAAGTTTCCTTTCTCTCTTCCACTACCATTCCACTTTTCTCCAAACGCTGCACAATTCACATCATTATCAATGGATACAGGAACTTTTAATACCGCTTGCAATCTATTCATAATAGGAATCATACTATAGCCCGGAATATGATCCACACCTCCCGTCACAATCCCTTTATTAACGTCAACAATTCCTGCCGTACTAATACCAATTCCCCAAACCTTATGTTCCCCCATTAATTTTTTTGATAAAAGAATGAGTTTTTGAATGATTTGTTCTCCGCCCAAATGAATTTCTGTTGGAACTGTTTTATGCTTTAGTACTGTTCCTGTTTCTGAAACAATTCCATATTTAATGTGTGTACCACCAATATCAAATGCAATATACTCTTTCATCTGCTGTCACTTCCTCTACTGTAATGTATGTGAAATTCCCACTACTCTACTATTATAAAGAATTTACACTAACTCTTTTCTCTCTTTAGAAATACACCACCTTTTTCTATATATAGATTTTTTTGTATAAAACTCTTTTTCCTATGAAATATTACAAAGGGATGTATTTTAGATGGAATATTAATTTTTCAGGAGGAAATCAATGAAGAAAATTTTTATTTTAGCATCAACTCTTTCTTTATCTTTTTTTAGTGGTTTAAATATTGGTAATGCAGCAACAGAAAACTTCTCTCCAGTAACAAATGCGATTATACAAAATAACGATCATTTCGCAGAAGGTAACTCAAAAGATAATAATAAACCACCAGGAAACGGTGGTTCTCAGGACGATAGTGGTTCTGGTGGCAACGGTTCTGGCGGCAACGGCTCTGATGGCAACGGTTCTGGCGGCAACGGCTCTGATGGCAATGGTTCTGGTGGCAATGGTTCTGGTGGCAATGGTTCTGGTGGCAATGGTTCTGATGGCAGTGGTTCTGGTGGCAACGGCTCGGGTGGCAATGGTTCTGATGGCAGTGGTTCTGGTGGCAACGGTTCTGGCGGCAACGGCTCTGATGGCAATGGTTCTGGTGGCAATGGCTCTAGCGGTAGCGGTTCTGATGGCAGTGGTTCTGGTGGCAACGGCTCGGGTGGCAATGGCTCTAGCGGTTCTGATGGCAGTGGTTCTGGTGGCAATGGTTCTGATGGCAACGGCTCGGGTGGCAATGGCTCTAGCGGTTCTGATGGCAGTGGTTCTGGTGGCAACAGCTCGGGTGGCAGTAGTTCTGATGGCAGTGGTTCTGGTGGCAACGGCTCGGGTGGCAATGGCTCTAGCGGTTCTGATGGCAGTGGTTCTGGTGGCAATGGTTCTGGTGGCAATGGTTCCGGCGGTAGCGGTTCTGATGGCAGTGGTTCTGGTGGCAACAGCTCGGGTGGCAGTGGTTCCGGCGGTAATGGTTCTGGTGGCAACGGCTCGGGCGGCAGTGGCTCTGGCGACAACGGCTCTGGCGGCAATGGCTCGGGTGGCAATGGCTCGGGCGGCAATCGTGGTAAAGGCGATAGCAGTTCTCAAGGGGGAAATGACTCTCATGGAGGTAACCGTGGTAAAGGCGATAGCAGTTCTCAAGGAGGAAATGGCCCTCAAGGTGGCAATAGTTCCAAAGGTGGTAACGTAAAAGATAACGCGAAAAAACAAGGCGATAAGTTACCGAATACTGCAACACATTATCCTGCATCTATTTTAATGGGACTTTCAACATTCCTAATTGGTATGTTACTATTCATTCGCCGTAAAAACGCAAAATAAAAACATATCCTTCCATCTTAAAAATACATGAAACAAATTGTAAAACTAAAAAGGACTTTGGATTGCATTTTATTATGCAGCCTAAAGTCCTTTTCATCCTTCCTATCCAAAAGAGCATTAATACGCTTTTCCCCAATACACCATTTGTTTCGCTTCTTTACCACAACAAATACATTCGTCAGCTAAATGCTCTTGCTCAAAAGGCATACAGCGAGAAGATACTCCGACTTCTTCTTTTAATTTCTCTTCACAAGCTAGTTCCCCGCACCACATCGCCTTAATAAATCCTTGCTTTTCATCAGCTACTTTTTTCATCTCTTCAAACTTCGTCACACTATACGTATTTTCATCACGAAATACTTTTGCTTTATTAAATAAAGAGTTATGAATTTCCTCAAGTAGTGCTGGAATGCGTTCTTCTAATTGATCCATTGCTATAAATTCTTTTTCTTTCGTATCTCTTCTTACAAGTACAACTTGATTCTTTTCAATATCTTTAGGGCCAACTTCTAATCGAATTGGAATACCCTTCATTTCATACTCATTAAATTTCCAACCTGGCGTTTTATTACTAGCATCTATTTTCACTCTTGCAACCTTTTGAATATGTCCTTGTAACTCTGTTGCTTTCGCTAAAACTCCTTCTTTATGCTGAGCAATCGGTACAATAACAACTTGCACTGGTGCGACTTTAGGAGGCATTACAAGCCCATTATTATCACTATGAACCATAATAAGCCCACCTATCATTCTCGTTGATACACCCCAAGATGTTTGGTGTACATATTGCCACTTACCGTTACGATCTAAAAATTTAATATCAAATGCTTCAGAGAAATTCGTTCCAAAGTTATGGGATGTTCCTGTTTGAAGTGCTTTCCCATCATGCATTAAGCTTTCAATCGTATGAGTTGCCTTTGCTCCCGCAAATTTTTCTTTTTCTGTTTTTTGTCCTTTAATTACCGGTATCGCTAAATAGTCTTCACAGAAAGAAGCATATAGATTTAAAATATTTAACGTTTCAGCTTGAGATTCTTCTGCTGTTTCATGGATTGTATGTCCCTCTTGCCATAAGAATTCCGTTGTGCGAAGAAATGGCCTCGTTGTCTTTTCCCAACGAACTACTGAACACCACTGATTATATAACTTTGGCAAATCATTATAGGATTGCACAATTTTTGAAAAGTGCTCACAGAATAAAGTTTCAGATGTAGGGCGTATACAAAGTCTTTCTGCTAATTTTTCATCCCCCCCATGTGTCACCCATGCTACTTCAGGAGCAAATCCTTCTACATGATCCTTCTCTTTTTGTAATAAGCTCTCTGGGATAAACATTGGCATATACACATTTTCATGACCGGTTGCTTTTAACTTCTCATCCATAACTTTCTGCATATTTTCCCATAAGGCATAGCCGTACGGGCGTAGAATCATACATCCTTTTACACTTGAATAATCAACAAGTTCTGCTTTTTTTACAATATCTGTGTACCACTGTGCAAAGTCCTCTTCCATCTTCGTAATCGCTTGTACTTGTTCTTTTGCCATAGTCAGTCTTCCTCCTTCTAGAAAATACAAAAAAGCCCGCGTCCCTAAATAGGGACCGAGCTTTGCCGGCGTTACCACCCTGATTCATGCACAAAATTGTGCATGCTCTCTTTTTGATAACGGGAAATTCCCGCTGCATATGCAGAACGCAAAGGTAGGTTCCATGTTGTCTTTTTAAGAATCTTTCAGCCTGACGGATTCTCTCTCTGCTAAAAAGGTTGAACATATACTAGTCCTTTTTCATCGTTATAACAAAATAAATTTGTTGAATATCATAATATAAATTTCACTTCAAAACAAGAGTGAATTTTCTTATTTTTATATATTCTTTTCATTTTTTACAGTTTTATACGTAGCTTTTTCGTGATATTTTTAAAAGTTGATGTGCAATCATACCAATAAGTGTACCAAGTAGGACGAAGAAACCAATAAACCCATACCCCATTCCTTCCCATCCACCAATAACCATCATTGTAACAGGAAAGGATGCTAAACAAAGAAGTATTAGACTAAGTGCAAATATAATATCGAACTGCTTGTCTGGAAACCGTTTCTTTAGTAAATACGAAATAGCAAATACAAGGATAATCGTGATTCCGCCAATGATGTAAAATATACCAAATCCATCTAACCAGTCCATACCATTCCCTCCTTCCATAGATTCCCTTATACTTATTATATGTTCAACTTTTCTGAAAATAAATAATAAATTTTATTTAAAAACATATTTTTATTACTAGGTATTAATAGTAGTATATAGTAATAGGTTTTATATAATTAGGAGGATTACTTTATGGATAAAGCATTAACGAATCGTGTCATCATTTTATCATTCGACTGTTTATCAGCTTTAGATTTTCCTATACTACAAAAATTACCTCACTTCCAATCTCTAATCAAAAAGGGTACGGTTGTCGAAAAAGTAGAACCAATTTATCCTTCTGTAACATACCCAAGTCACTCAACAATCGTAACTGGTAATTACCCTAATAAACATGGTGTTGTTAGCAATACGTTACTTCAACCTGGACGTGAATCACCCGATTGGCATTGGTACCGAAAATCAATACAAGGAACAACGTTATATGATGAAGCACATAAAGCAAATTTAACGACAGCTGCCCTTCTATGGCCTGTTACCGGCAGAGCAAATATTGATTACAATTTACCAGAAATCTTTCCAAATAGACCGTGGCAAAATCAAGTTTTAGTTTCATTATTTAGCGGTAGCCCGCTATATCAATTAGATTTAAATCGTCGTTTCGGCCATATACGAAATGGAGTGTCACAACCTGAACTCGATGATTTCGTACTTGCTTCTGCTGTGCATACAATCCAGACGAAAAAGCCTAATGTCATGTTTGTACATTTCACCGATTTAGACACCCAAAGACACTATCACGGCTTTGAATCAAAAGAAACAATAGCCGCAATTCATAGACATGATGAGCGACTAGGGAAAATTATTCAAGCTTTAAAAGACAGTGGACTATACGAAGAGAGCACTATTATCGCTCTTGGTGATCATAGCGCTTTAAGTGAAAACAAAGCCATTCAATTAAATGTACTATTTCATCAAAAAGGGCTTATCTCTATAAATTCAAAAGGAAAATTAGTAGACTGGAATGCTTATTGCCAAAGTTGCGATGGGTCCGCCTATGTATATGTGAAAGACAAAAACGATACCGATACAATTCGAGAAGTACAACTACTCCTTGAAGAACTGCTTCAAAATAAACAAAACGGTATTGAATTTATACTTCATGATGAGGATGCGAAGGAATGCGGTGCAGATGGTAATTGTTTATTTATGTTGGAAGCACGAGAAGGATATTATTTCACTGAAAACTATACAGGAGATTTTATAAAAGAAATTACTGAAAAAGATGTTACGCCTAGTAAAAAATATACATTTGGTACGCATGGATACTCTCCAACAAAACCTAACTATGAAACAATTTTTATAGCTGCTGGGAAAGGAATAAAAAGCGGCATTACCATACCGTATATGAGACTTATTGATGAAGGCCCAACTATCGCTAGACTACTCGGTTTACACTTAGGTGAAACAGACGGATCAATTGTAGAGGATTTACTCCAATTGTAAATAACTGTGTATATATGTAAAAGTTATGTAAAATTCATCATTGTTTCTCTTTTTATAATTTTTATTTTTGTACACTGTTAGTAGAACAAATTTGAGGGGGAACATTATATGAAAAAAATGTCCAGACAAGAAAAAAGCTGGATATTATACGATTGGGCGAACTCCGTATATTCGCTCGTCATTACAACCGCATTATTCCCAATTTACTTTAAAGCAGCTGCAAAAGAAGCCGGGTTATCTGGTGCAACTTCAACAGCATATTGGGGATATGCAAACTCGTTCGCAACACTTTTAATTTCTATACTTGCTCCTATTCTCGGCACAGTTGCTGATTATAAAGGATTTAAAAAACGATTTTTCACATTCTTCTTTGGACTCGGTATCGTATTTACAAGTATGCTAGCAGTCGTTCCAACATCTCAGTGGTACTTATTACTAGGATGCTATATGCTCGCATTAGTCGGTTTTGCTGGAGCAAACATTTTTTATGATGCATTTTTAGTAGATGTCACTTCTGAAGATAGAATGGATCGAATTTCTACAAGAGGTTTCGCTTTAGGCTATATTGGGAGTACTATTCCATTTATCGGTTGTATCGCTCTTATCATTCTTGCTCAAAAAGGAACTATCCCTTTATCAGTCGGCATTGCTAGTCAAATTTCATTTGCGATCACAGCTCTTTGGTGGGGATTATTTACAATTCCAATGCTAAAAAACGTAGAACAAACGCACTATATTGAACGTCACCCAAGACCAATTACAATGAGCTTCAAACGCCTTGCTGATACTTTTAAAAATATTAAAGAATATAAAACGGTCTTTATGTTCTTAATTGCTTACTTTTTCTATATTGATGGGGTCGATACAATTATTACTATGTCCACCGCTTACGGAACAGACCTCGGTATTAGTGCAACAAATCTATTAATCATATTATTCGTCACACAAATTGTAGCTTGTCCATTCGCTTTATTGTACGGAAAACTATCTGAGACATTTACCGGTAAAAAAATGCTATATGTCGGTATTATTATTTACATCATTATCTGCATATATGCTTATTTCTTAAAAACGACACTCGATTTCTGGATTTTAGCAATGTTAGTTGCTACTTCTCAGGGCGGGATTCAAGCACTTAGTCGTTCCTATTTTGCAAAACTAGTACCTAAAGAATCTGCAAATGAATTTTTTGGATTTTATAATATATTTGGCAAATTCGCCGCGATTATGGGTCCAGTATTAGTCGGTGTTACAACGCAATTAACAGGAAAAACAAATGCTGGTGTTCTTAGTATTATTGTGTTGTTTATTATCGGTGGATTTTTATTAACTAAGGTCCCTGAAAATAATACATCCGTTACACCACCTAATCCGAAAACTAAAACGCTATAAGAAAAAGATCCTCTTCATGCAAGAAGAGGATCTTTTTTATCTATAACGTCTTACAATTAAAAACTCAACAGCCGGCTTTACAACTATCGCAGCACATAACGCAAACAATAACGGTATGTTATGAAAATCAATCCATCTATTAAACCCTACCGATGCGAAAAACAAGCCAAAAATTAATACAACGAGTACATAATATGTAACATTGGCACTTGTTTTTAATACATGTTTTTCTAAATCATCTTTCTCCTCAGTATCCCCTTCGACGCTATGTGATGCCAAACTTTTAAATAGATAATGTAACGCGATGCTACAAATAAATAGTGCATACCAGTTTACTTGAAGTTCAGTTAACCAATAGTAAAGTGCATACACTAACGTACCTATAGCAACTAATATAGTAACGAAAAGGCTTATCTTTTCTTTCCCCAACAACTACTCCCCCTACTGCTTGTACAAAAATAGTTTATCAACAGTTGTTCCTAATACTTCCGCTAAACGAAAAGCTAACGCTAAGCTTGGATCATATTTATTATTCTCAATTGCATTTATCGTTTGTCTAGAAACCTTACATTTATCAGCTAATGCGCCTTGTGAAATATTATTTTCAGTGCGTAATTCATAGATTTGATTTTTCACACCATTTCTCCTAACCTGTAAAATCGTTTTTACATCATCAGTATATAATTGGCTCATATAGTTGTCAAAAGTTCGCCAAAGAAAAAGGGAGCACTTCTGCTCCCTTACAATAGTTATTGCGACGCTAACGAATTTGTTAGTTCCTCTTTATTAGTGACATCTTCTTTCTTTATTTGCATGCGTAGAACTGGCCCTATTGCTAATAAAATAAGTGCCATTGCTATACAAAACACAATAACTAGTGATGTCATTTCCTTTAATCCTCCAGCTAAAGCAGTACCAATTAGCATAGCTCCCATAAACAGCGGTAAAATCGTCCCATTTACTCTTCCAACCATATTTTCTGGTACAAGTTGAATCATAAGCGTACCGACAACGATATTAACACAGGCTAAACAAATACCTGTTCCAAATCTCATGAAACTAGTAATCCAAAATGATGTAGATAGCCCTTCTACTAAAAATGACATCGCTAATATGCCCATACCGAATACGAACATTTTTTTCGGGTTCACTTTTGAAGCGAAAATCGCAGCAACAATACCACCAATTAACATACCTATTCCATCAGCTGCAGCTAAATATTGAACTGCTTCCTTTTCCATTCCAAGGCGTTCTATTACAAGAAACACTTCTAATGGCGTTGTTAATCCAACAGCTAAGCCTATAATGGTGAAAGTAATTGTAATCATACGTAAATTTTTCGTATGAAGAACGTATTTCCACCCTTCTTTTATATCATTTTTTAATGAATCTCTCGCCACTTGCTCTTGTTCAACCCATTTCGGTAAAAATGAAAGAGCGATAGCAGATAACAAAAATAAAATGATTAAGCTATATAGTGACGTAAATAAACCAAGTTGTGTATACACAAGTGATCCTACCACTGGTCCAAAAATCATAAATAATGACTGTAATGTTTGGTTAAATGCAATCGCATTCGCTACCTGTTCTTCCTTTACGTAGCGCTTAAATATACGCGAAGATGATGGCTGAGAGAACTGGCCTACAATCGCGGAAGTGAGTGTTGCAAAAAATATAGCCTGCCAATAATCCAGTTTTAACAACAGGACAATTCCTATAATAGACATTACACTTAATACATCTCCAGCGACCATTGTTCTTTTCGGATTCCAGCGATCAGCTAGCGCACCACCGATAAACGAGAAAATAAAAATAGGTGCATATTCCATAACCGATAACAATGAAACGGAAACTGGATCATTATTCGTTCGCTCCATTATGAAATATAGAAGGGCCATATTTCTGATCCAAATTGCAAATTGTTGTAAAATATCAGACGCCATAACGAGCATAAATGCTCGGTTTTTAAATAAAGCGTTCATTTTCATTCCCCTTTCATAAACCGACCGTTCGGTCTAATTTATTTTATAGAAAAGCAACTGACTTATTATTCAGCTGCCATTCCTTTTAACAATACATCTATTGCCTTTTTATAAATACGTTTCAACTCTTTATAATCTAACTCGTAGTAAAGTACTCCAAGCCCTGATAATAATCCATGCACAATATACATAAGATCGCGCGTATTATCTTCACGAAACTCTCCAGACTGTATGCCTGCTTCAATTAGTTTCTCAAACATAACATATGATTCTCTAGTTAAAGCTAATAGTTCATCCAAAATCTCTTTACTTACAACTTGGCTCATAGAGAATTCCTCTATTGCATTTGAAATTGGTTGCTGTATGTCCTCTACATGATATTCCGCGAGACCATATAATTTTTCAGTATTCGTACTATACGACTTCTCTTTTTCATTCCATTTTTCAAGCCAATCATACGTATGCTGTTTTACCACAAATAAAAATAATTCTTCTTTACTTTTAAAGTGATAATAAATACTTCCTTTACTTCGTTCTGTAATTTCACAAATCTCTTCCATAGATGTAGCTGCATAGCCCTTCTGTGAAAACAGACTTTCTGCTTTATATGCAATTTCTTTCTTTATCTCTTCTGCACTTCTTCTCATATTCACACCTCTTTAAACCGACCGTTCAGTCTAATGATAACAAATTAAAAACCTCTATTACAAGAGGCTATATTCCTTATTTAAGAAAACGTACTCTCAAACCACGTTCGAATCATGTGTATAATTCCAATTTTAACTCCTAATTTAACAAGAAATACGCCTCCCGCAGCTAATAAAAATAACATTACTTTCCCCTTGTTTTTCACTTTCGGCTCCCTTTTCATTTCCATTCCCCTTAATATGTTAAAAGTATTTAATCAAACGTTTGTTTAACTGTTTTTATGCATATGTAAGCCAACTAATCAAACGTTTGTTTAAAAAGAAATACGCCTATATAAGGCGCATTTTCATCAATCACCGCCACCACCGCAGCTTCCCCCACTATCTCCACCAAAAGACCCTCCACAATCATGTGAACCTCCATCATGCGAGCTATCATTATCAGATCCAGCAAAGAAAAATAGCGGTGATGAGTTGTTAGATGAATTATGAATGTTATTTTGTTTTGTAAGATTTACCTTCTTTTTGTTTGATCGAACTGCTGTTAAGATTGTTCCAACTACAACAAATAATAGTATGACAATAATAAATTCCATATAAAAGCCTCCCCTATTCCTCGAATAATTGAATGGTTCTCTCTAGATTTTCAAGTGAAATGAAGCGCGATTCACGAAGAATCTCTTTTCCATTATGAAATAATAAAATTGTCGGTCCAGTAAATACTGCATATCGCCCTGCAACCTCTTGCATGTCTTGCAGTAATATCTCTATTTTCTCTACGTAATCATAATTCTCTAATACGTAATTTACTTTCCTTAACATGACATCACAAACACCACAATTTTCCGTTTTAATAAACAGAAGTACTAATTGTTGTTCTTCAATATATGTTACTAATTCTTCTATTGTTTCAAAGTTTTTCATCTTATCCCTCTTAACGTAGTTTATGAAATACTTTATCTTGATACATACGAAATGCTGAACTATCTTTAATCTTTCTTTTTTCCATTACTTGCTGAAAACGTAGCGTTTTTGCCGTTAACTCTTCTTTTAATTTTTTTCTCTCTTCTTCATCATAACAGCAAGCAATTAAATCCTCTATTTTTAATATATCTTTTTGTAGTTCCATTTCTGGTGGAATCATGCCCGCGTTTTTTAAAATTTTATAACTCATTCTAAGTTCTGGAGGTACCATTGAAAGGTCTTCTAATTGTAGTGGTTTTCCTTTTCCCGGAATATGATCAAGGTCTCCATTCCGTATTGCTTGTCGAATTTTTTCTTCGGCAATATTCAAAAACACATCCACATTACTCCCTCCCTTACATATTTTTACTATTATTTTACATGAAATTTCATTATCTTGCTACGCTATTACAAATTGACCTCATACAATTTTTTCTCAAATTTAACTCCAAGAAGCCCTTTCCTCTCTAATCGATATTTTATTTTCATGTGTAATCTGTATTAGAGCCATTTCATATTGAGAAAGTCTTTTCGAATTCAATAAAGCGTTTACACCAAATCTTACATTTGCTACGATTTAATCAGCTTCAGCTCCTTGTATAGACTTCGTGATGTCTGATCATTTTTATCTAGATTCATTGTGATTTATTGGCGCATGCCTTTAAATATATCTTTTACTTTGAAAGGAGAAATGACTATGAAATCAAAAAAATTTACACTGCTATTACTATCCCTACTACTCTTCTTACCTCTTTTTCTCACAAACTTTATTACTCCCAATGTCGCATTAGCAGATTCACAAAAGCAAGGTCAAAAAATTGTTGGGTATTTTCCTTCATGGGGCATTTACGGACGTAATTATCAAGTTGCAGATATTGATGCATCAAAGCTAACTCATTTAAACTATGCTTTCGCTGATATTTGCTGGAATGGAAAACATGGAAACCCTTCTACTCACCCCGATAATCCAAATAAACAAACGTGGAACTGTAAAGAATCTGGTGTACCACTGCAAAATAAAGAAGTCCCTAATGGTACTCTCGTACTCGGTGAACCATGGGCCGATGTCACAAAATCTTATCCTGGCTCAGGTACAACTTGGGAAGATTGTGATAAATACGCACGCTGCGGAAATTTCGGCGAACTAAAACGATTAAAAGCTAAGTATCCTCACTTAAAAACAATTATTTCCGTTGGTGGCTGGACTTGGTCTAACCGCTTTTCTGACATGGCCGCTGATGAAAAAACAAGAAAAGTATTCGCTGAATCTACAGTCGATTTCCTACGCGAATATGGATTTGACGGCGTTGATTTAGATTGGGAATATCCGGGCGTAGAAACGATTCCTGGTGGTAGTTATCGTCCTGAAGATAAGCAAAACTTCACCCTACTCCTTCAAGAAGTTCGAAATGCATTAACGAAAGCTGGTGCAGAAGATGGTAAACAATATTTACTAACAATTGCATCAGGTGCAAGCCAACGTTACGCTGATCATACAGAGCTAAAGAAAATCTCTCAAATACTGGATTGGATTAATATTATGACATATGATTTCCACGGTGGATGGGAAGCTACTTCTAACCATAATGCAGCTCTATACAAAGATCCAAATGACCCAGCAGCGGATACGAATTTTTACGTAGATGGTGCGATAAACATTTATACAAATGAAGGGGTTCCAGCAGATAAACTCGTATTAGGTGTACCATTTTACGGACGCGGGTGGAAAAGTTGTGGAAAAGAAAATAACGGACAATACCAACCTTGTAAACCAGGTAGTGATGGAAAGCTCGCTTCTAAAGGTACTTGGGATGACTATTCTACCGGTGATACAGGTGTGTACGATTATGGTGATTTAGCAGCTAATTATGTTAATAAAAATGGCTTTGTTCGCGGATGGAACGATGTGGCGAAAGTACCTTATTTATATAATGCAACTACAGGTACATTTATTAGCTATGATGACAACGAATCTATGAAATATAAAACAGGCTATATAAAGACAAAAGGTTTAAGTGGTGCAATGTTTTGGGAGCTTAGTGGTGACTGTCGCACAAGTCCAAAATATAGTTGTAGTGGACCAAAATTACTTGATACGTTAGTAAAAGAATTACTAGGTGGACCTATTACTCAAAAAGATATTGAGCCACCAACAAACGTAAAAAATATTGCTGTAACAAATAAAAATTCAAACTCAGTTCAATTAAACTGGACGGCATCTACTGATAACGTAGGAGTTACGGAATATGAAATTACTGCTGGAGAAGAGAAGTGGAGTACAACAACAAATAGCATTACAATTAAAAACTTAAAATCTAATACAGAATACAAATTTTCAATACTAGCAAAAGATGCTGCTGGGAATAAATCACAGCCTACTTCTATTATTGTAAAAACAGATGATGCTAACACAACACCTCCTGGTGGAAATAGCAATGCTACCTTTTCAGTCACTTCAAATTGGGGAAGTGGTTACAACTTCTCGATTGTAATTAAAAATAGTGGAACGACCTCTATTAAAAACTGGAAATTAGAATTTGATTATAACGGCAATTTAACGCAAGTTTGGGATTCTAAAATTAGTAGTAAAATAAATAGTCATTACGTAATTACGAATGCAGGATGGAATGGTGAAATTCCTCCCGGTGGATCGGTTACAATCGGAGGGGCAGGAACAGGTAATCCCGCCGAACTTGTAAATGCATCCATTAGCGAAAACTAAAGGTAACATCCCTTAATTATTTCACTAAAGTTTGAATTTAGGTTTAAGCACTCTTTCCTAAATTCAAACTTTTAATTTCATGAAAAATCACAAATTAAATTACAATAACTTATTATAATTATATTTAGTTTCTAATATGAAGTTCATGTGAAGTTCATCTGAATTTTACATGAATTTCCTTTCAGTGCTATTGTCTTCCTATAGTAATCACATTATCCTTTACATATAGGAATTATTTTTATTCCATTTCAAACTATCTATATATATAAAAGAAGATAGTCGCCTATTAGGGAAAGGCATCTAGTATTATTATAAATATAAACATAACAAAAGAAAAAGCACGCTTATAAGCGCACCATAAGAGTGCTTCTTCATACAATTCTCATGTAAGAGTTCTCGAAAATCATGTTAATCACAAAGAAAAGGCATTAGCTTATACAAGCTAATGCCTTTTCTTTATTCATATTGTTCAGCGTTCCATTCTTCTATATTCCACACTTTTGTTATCCATGCTTCATAGAAAGAAGGCTCATGTGATACAAGTAAAACGGTTCCTTTATATCGTTGTAGCGCTTCCTGCAACGCCTTCTTTGTTTCTATATCCAAATGATTAGTTGGTTCATCTAAAATTAAAACATTACTTTTCGTTACGATCAGTTCACATAAACGTACTTTCGTTTGTTCTCCGCCGCTTAATAAACGAATAGGTTTTAATACATGTTCTTCTCGCAATCCACACTTTGCTAATGCTTGGCGCACTTCTTTCTTTGTCATATCTGGTCGCTCTGCCCAAACTTTCTCTAAGGGTGTTGTTTCTGAAGCAAACTCTTCCTGGGCAAAGTACGCAGGATTTACTCGTTCTCCAACAGAAATTGAACCGCTTAGCGGCTTAATTTGACCTAATAATGTTTTTAACATCGTCGTTTTTCCAATTCCATTATGACCAATAATCGCTATCTTTTCTCCTTTTTTCACTTGTAAATTCAACTCTGGACATAAAGGATCACTATAACCTATCCTTAGTTTCTCAGCTTGCAATATACGACTCACCGGTTCCTCATAAACACTGAAATCAAAACGGGATCGAGTTACAGAATGAATCTTTTCAATCCTTTGCATTTTCTCTAATACTTTCTCTCGACTTTTAGCCTGTTTCGCTTTTCGAATTTTATTTTTTTGAATAAATATTTCTAACTGAGAGATTTCTTTTTGTTGTTTCGCATACGCCGATTGTAATTGTTTCTTTTGCACTTGGTAACTTTGCACAAACTTTTCATAGTTTCCTACGTATCGCTTCACTTTTCCTCCTTCTAGATGAAAAATAACATTTGTAATACTGTTCAAAAATAATTCGTCATGCGAAATGATTACATAAGCTTTTTCATATAGTCTCAAATATGATTGCAACCATTCTATATGAGCTGTATCTAAATAATTTGTTGGCTCATCTAGTAATAAAACATCAGCTTTTTCTAAAAGAAGCTTCCCAAGTAATAACTTTGTTCGCTGTCCCCCACTTAACTTCGATACATCCTTTTTCAAACCTATTTCAAATAAACCTAAACCGATTGCTACTTCTTCAACTTCTGTATGAATGTGATAGAAATTAGAGCTTTCCAATATAGTTTGTAATTCTCCATACTTTACTAACAGTTTTTCTACTTCTCCTGCTCCATTCATTTCTTCAGCAATTTTTAACATTTCGTATTCAATCGCATACAAATCAGCAAATGCACTTTGCAAGTATCCCTCAATTGTCATCCCTTCTTTTAAATCCATATGCTGCTGCAAGAAACCTACCTTCACATGTGGAAACCATTCAATGTTCCCATCATCATGTATAAGTTCTCCTGTTAAAATCCTTAGCAATGTTGATTTTCCAATTCCATTTTGCCCTACTACCCCAACATGCTCACCCTTCAATATTCGAAAACATGCATTATATAAAATGGTTTTCTCACCATACGAATGACTTAAATTTTCTACCGTTAATATACTCATTATTTTCTCTCCTTTACTTATGATTCATAAGCTAAATAGAGAGAGCAACAGTATAAAGCCTTATTTAATTGTGCATATAAAAAATGGGTAAGGTGAATACACCTTACCCATTACATATTATCGTAAGAAAGGATTAAGGTTCTTTACCTGCTGTCTTCAATTTAGCTTAATCGATAAAAATGGGCAGACTTCTCCCATATCAAGCTAAAACCATTTGAAGAACAGTTGATAAAGTCATTTTATCCTTTCACTCCTTTAACATTTGTTATATTAAGAGTATAAACTACTCTGTTATATTCTATTCTCTACTTTTCTTTTTGTTCCTTCCCCATGTTATCGTTTTCTACATAAATTTCTTTATACATCTTTTCTAATGCATATGGACTTGTAAAGATGAGCGTTAACGATTTCCACATATAAATTCTTCTCTGTAATTCTATTCCGTATCCTTTACTCACCATACTTTTCACTTCTGAAATATGGTCTTCAGCTTGAAATTGTTGTACAGACTTCAATTCACCCGTTTTAAAATCTGTTAAAAGACCTATCACAACTCGTCCGTGTTCCTGTGATCTTTCTTCTAAATCAAACTGAATTGAATGAACAAAACCTAAAACGTGAAAAATTTGAGCATGTAAACCGACAACAGCACGCTGTTCCATTAAGGTGTAACACTCTCGTTTTAACACCTCTACCATTTCCAAGGAATTTCTATTAACTTTCATTTTGCCGACAAACATAATTTTTACAATATGAGCGACTGCCCCCATACTTTTTAATACACTCTCTAGAATTTCTACCGCGTCTTCTACATAACCATTTGAAATTATGGAATGAATAAATTCATCTAATACCGCTTGAAACTTTTTAATTAAATGTAAATCACGTAACTCCGGAACATCTTTTTTCAATTGATCTCGACCTTGAACCCACTTTAAAATTTCTGTCATTTCTTCTTCTTTTAATTCATGATGTTCCATACCATACTTCATTAATAAAATATGATTTTTTAATAAAGCTTTTCTTTCTTCAAGATTATCTGCCGTTAATTCATCTACTATTTTCTCTATAGTTTTCATCTTTCTCCCCCTATATAAAAAAGCCTCTTAACAGTAATCATACCAAAAACTGTTAAAAGGCTTTTTCTATTTTTTCATATAAGGAGCTAATACTCTCAAAATTTCTTCCTTATCTTTCTTTAACTCAAGTGATGTTAACATATCCATCGTTCTCGGCCTAGGTAATTTCACTTGTACCTCACCAACTATTGATGCTGGTCTTTGAGATAAAATAAATACGCGATCCGAAAGCAAGATTGCCTCATCTAAGTCGTGTGTAACCATAACGATTGTTTGCTTCTCTTGGTGCCAAGAGTGTAAAAGCCAGCTATGTACTTCCATTTTTGTAAAAGCATCTAATTTACCAAAAGGCTCATCAAGTAGCATAATTGGCTTTTCACATAAATATGTGCGCAGAAAACTAATTCTTTGACGCATCCCTCCAGACAATTCATCTGGATAATGGTCTGCATATTCATCTAGTTCAAACTGCTTTAATGCTTCCATTCCTTCTGTCAGCCTTTGTTTTTTCGGCTTCCCTTCAATTTCTAACGGAAGAACGATATTTTGTAAAGCTGATCGCCACGGTAGTAATAAATCCTGTTGCGGCATATAACTTACAATATCTTGCTCTTGTATTTGTTTATCGTTATACGTTACACTTCCACTTGTTGGATTTTCAACATTTGCGATCATATTTAATAGTGTACTTTTCCCGCAACCACTCGGTCCTACAAAAGAAACAAATTCTCCCTCTCGTATAGAAGCACTAATATTTGCTAATACATTCTTGCCATCGAAAGATTTCACAATATCTTTTATTTGTAATCCACTCATTTTTCACTTGGAAGGAACTCATTTGTAAAGGCATCTTTCACATCAATTTTCTTCTTAATAACTTTGTTATCATATAAGAAATTCATGTAATTCGTCCAAACTTCTTCCTTCTGTACTCCCCACGCTTTTGCATCATCTTGATACTTCGTACTTAGCCATTTTTGACTTTCTTGTACTAAATCTTTATTTACATCTGGAACAGCTTTAATTAAAATATCGGCAGCTTCTTTCGGTTCTTTAATTGCAAAATTATAACCCTCTGTCGTTGCACTCATAAACTTTTTCACAAAGTCTTTATCTTGCTTCGTATGTTTTTCACTCGTAATCATAACAGGACTATAGAAATCAAGTGCTGGATCTAAGTCTTTCACCATAATCGTATTTAACTCTTTTCCTTGGCGCTTCGCTTCAATTCCATCCCATCCGTAATAAATCCATTCAAAGTCTGCATCACGACCAATTGATTTAAAGAAATCTGTTTGTCCTAAAATGATTTTTTCAACTTTATTAAAATCGGCTTGGTGCTTATCCATAATTGTCTTTAATGTCGCTTCTTCCGCTGGTCCTCCCCAGCCACCGTAACGTTTCCCTTCAAAATCTTTCGGTGACGTCATATTATCTTTCTTAAGCGATGCAAAAGCTGAAGTGTTATGCTGAATAATCGCACCTACAGATACAACAGGAATACCTTCCACACGAGCCAACGTTACATTTTCTTGTGCGCTTATTGCGAAGTCAGCTTTTCCCGAAGCTATCATTTGCTCCGCCGTCACATTATCACCAGGCTGAATGATTTCTACATCTAAGCCTTGTTTTTTATAATAATCTTTCGCTTGTGCTACATATAAGCCAGTATGATTCGTATTCGGAAACCAATCTAATACGACTTTTACTTTTTGATCTTTACTTGCACTTTCTTCTTTCTTCGCCGGATTACATCCAGCTACACCTACTGCTAATAAGGCAGCCAACATAACTTTTAAACCTTTTTTCATTTTCTGCCGTCCTTTCTATATATCCATGGTGCTGTTATTCTTGCCATAAACTCCACGATAAAATACAGACATAATGTCACCATTACAATAATTGCTGCAACACCAAATACTCGGGCTGTTAAAAAGGATTTCGTAGCCCTTGTAAGCATAACTCCTAATCCTTCACTGGCACCGAGCCATTCTCCAATAATCGCTCCCATTACGCTATATGTAACTGCAATTTTTAAACCGGAGAAAAAGTATGGAAGCACTGCTGGAAACTTTACTTTCTGGTAAACTTGCCATTTCGTTGCCTTCATCGTTTGCAACAACTTCAACATATTTTTATCTACCGTTTGAAAACCTTCTAAAATGCTAAGCGCAATCGGGAAGAAACAAACGAGTATGACTACCATTACTTTCGGTAGCATTCCATATCCAAACCAAATAATAAATAACGGTGCAAGTACAACGATTGGAATCGTTTGCGAAATAACAAGCAACGGATTTATTAAAATACGAAATAAAGGGATAACGTCCATAAGAATTGCAATGCTTGTCCCAATTAAAATCGCAAAGAACAGTCCAATTATAACCTCTTGCAGCGTCTGCATCGTATTCGGTAATAGTAAATCTTTCATTCCAATTAATTCTTGAACAATGGCAGAAGGCTTCGGTAAAATCCACGGTTCAATTTTAAATACTGAAACAGATCCTTCCCATATCGCAATGAGAAGGATAAGCCAAATTGCTGTAATTATTTTAGATTGCTTCTGGTTTTGCATATTCATCACGGTACTTCCAAACTTTTTCATCTATCGTTACACCAGTGCTTGGACGATAATGGATTTTAATAGAAGTAATCACTTCTTCTGCTCCAGCGTCCACACAAGCTTGTTGTGCACGTTTAATGATATCAAGAAGTACATCTAATTCTCCTTCCAGCGTCGTTTCCATTGCCCCTACTTCATAACGAACTCCCGATTGTTGTACAACCTCAATCGCTTTATCAACAACAGAATACACATCTTTGTTCTTTGCTTGTGGTACTACTGAAAACGAAATTGTAACTTGTTGTGACATAATAAAATCCCCCTTATGAAATTAAATTTTAAAACAAGAAAAGGCTTTCCTACTGCGTAGGAAAGCCTTGTATGCAAGTTATTATAGAATAACATATGCTACATCACTTTAAGTAACTCCCTACGCTGGCATTATCCAGATCAGGTTGAGGGTCGATGTTTGCTCACATCCTCTCAGCCAATTGGCTCCCCGGTCCTTAATTCGTTTTCATTGTAGCATGATTTATTTTATTGAACAAACAAAAGCATGTATAATCATTTCATTTAACTTTTGAATTCCCCAATTAACTCTTGTAACTCCTGTGAGAGCCAGCTTAAAGAACTGGCTAATTCAGCAATATCCTGTACAGACATTTCCTGTTCTTTCATGATTTCTTCAACATTACTACTACTATTCGCATACTTATTTGCAATAAGTGATAGTTCATTTACAACACGAACAATATTTTGGCTATTTTGCAATATATTATTTGAATTGCTAGAAACAACTCCAACTTGATTAGTAACAGTTTGTGCTGATTTCGAAATTTTTTCAAAGAAAGCACCACTACTTTCAACAAGTTTCATTCCAGACTCTACTTCTTTTGAGGTTTTTTGCATTGAAACAACAGCTTCTTCCGTTCCTGCTTGTGTTTCCCCTATTAATTTTGCTATATCTTTTGCTGATGCTTCCGTCTGCTCTGCTAATTTACGCACTTCATCAGCAACAACGGCAAATCCCTCTCCAGTTTCCTCAGCACGTGAAGCTTCAATAGTAGCATGTAAAGCTAGCGAATTCGCTTGATTTGAAATACTTGTAATTACAGTTACAATATCACTAATTTCTTTTGATCTTACTTCCAAAGAATAAATGATAGAAGATAAATCTTGTACTGCATTTTGTATTATGTTCATTTGATTCATCGTCTGTTCAATAATACCATTTCCTTTTTCTGAATGATGCTTCGTACCTTCAGACTCTTTCGTCATTTGTTTTGCAATATTAGTTATCTCTTCCATCCTATCTTCCATTTCATATACAATATCTAAATACTTTGGTACTGACGTTTCTTGCAATTGAACGCCAGCCCTTAACTCAACTATAGAACTTACGATTCCTTGGACTGCCATGCTATTTTCTTTCGTACTCACTGACAATTCTTGTGAAGATGAGGAAACCTGTTCTGCTGTCTGCTTCACTTTATCTATAATTCCTTTAAACTTCTCGATGGTATTATTAAAATACGCATTAATAATACCAATATCATCTGGTCTTTCCTCTAATTTAATACTTAAATCACCTTCACCAACTCTGCGTAATCCTTCACGTAAATCCCGCAATGGAGCAAGTGCGTTACGTACGATTAAGAATTGAATAACAGTTGCAATTAAAACAGAAATACAAATAAACATTAAACCTTGTATAATGAATTTTTCCTTTGTAATAGGAACAATAGAAGCATCTACATCGGCTGCAACAATTGCCACAATATTTCCGTCTCCATCTTTAATTGGCTCTAATATCGTTACCCATGATCCTAATAGATCTTCATATACTACTGTCATGTTTGCTTTTTTCGTGCTCATTACCTTATCGTATGCTTTCATCCAAAGATCTGGTTGTTTATAATATTCTCCCGGCCTTACTTCAACAACATTTGCTAACTCTGTAGACAAATCGACGATTAATAACTCACCTTTTTCATTTTCTTTTGCTCCAACAATATAGATTTGTCCAACGCTATTCAATTCTTCCGTTGCTTCATCTAATTTCTCTGTTAACTTCTCTCTCTTTTCTCTTTGTGCCACTGGATCCTTTGTAACATCTCTCACTATTTCTTCGTCTAATTTATGTAATACCGTATCTCCTGTTTCAAAAGAATGCCTTTCAAATATAGACATCATGCTATTTTGAAACATGTTAAAACTTAACGCTCCCATAGTACCAACAAGCGTCAAAATAACTAACACAGTTAACAATACATTCTTTTGAAGAAATGATAGCTTGTGCCAATATTTTTTCATTCACATCACCTTTCTTAATTAACTTAATATAAAGGAAAACTATTAAAATAGAAACCTTATCAACAACTGATAAGGTTTCTCATTTGTTTGCAAATAAAAAAAGACCAATGAAAAAGCATTGGTCAAGACCAACCCTATCCGTCCGGTAACTGGCTAGCGTAGCCTTTCGGCCTTAGCTCCTGTAGTTTTGCGTCCTAATGTTTCCACCAGTTTGCCTTTCTCGCTGAACGAGTTGAACGATATGGGAGTTCTATGAGAATTACATTATTCTCTATCAAAGATTACAACATAAAAATTAAAATGTCTACCTATTTAGAGATACAAATGCAAAGTTTTAATGTATTATTTTTTCGAAATAATTTAACAAAGTACGTGAATGTTACATTTCTTGTGTTATATAATAAAAAATGTATATAACACAGGGATTGTTTTGAGTATTTATTTTAATTTTCATTTAAATTAAATTATTCGAATATATCTTAACTAATGAATTTCGGAGGTAGTTTATCATGTTTTGGCTACAATTTCTTACGTTACTACTCTGCATCTTTATTGGCGCACGTCTAGGCGGAGTTGGTCTAGGGGTAATGGGTGGCGTTGGTATGGCAATACTTGTTTTCGTCTTCCACTTACAACCTACAGCTCCTCCTATTGATGTCATGCTTATGATTTTAGCAGTAATTACAGCTGCTGGTGCACTCCAAGCCGCTGGAGGAATGGAATACCTTGTTCATCTGGCTGAGAAAGCATTACGAAAAAATCCAAAACGCATTACATTCTTTGCTCCAATTGTTACTTATTTATTCACACTTTGTGCGGGAACTGGTCACGTTGCTTATTCTGTACTTCCTGTTATCGCAGAAGTCTCTCGCGAATCTGGAATTAGACCAGAACGACCAATGTCAATTGCCGTAATTGCTTCCCAACAAGCAATTACAGCTAGTCCTATATCAGCTGCAACAGTTGCACTTTTAGCAATGTTAGCTGACTATAAAATCACTTTATTAGATATTTTAAAAGTAAGTATCCCTTCTACTTTTATCGCTTGTATGGTAGCTGCATTTGTTGCTAGCAAAATGGGGAAAGAATTAAATGAAGACCCTGAATACTTAAAACGATTAAAAGAAGGAATGATTCCTAAGATTGAAGAGAAAAAAGAATTTGTTGGTGTAAAAGGCGCTAAATTATCAGTTATCCTTTTCCTAGCAGGAACTTTTCTTGTCGTACTTCTTGGTTCATTTGAAGTACTTCGTCCAGGATGGATAGTTGATGGGAAGTTAGCCCGTCTTTCCATGCCAAACACAATTGAAATGGTTATGTTAACGATTGCAGCTCTTATTATTATTTTCTGTAAACCAAATGTAGAAAGCATCGTGTCTGGTAACGTCTTTAAAGCGGGGGCAACAGCAGTTGTTGCTATTTTCGGTATCGCTTGGATGGGAGATACTTTCTTTAACGGAAACTTAAATATGATTCAAGGATCAATTCAGCATCTAGTAACAAGTGCGCCATGGCTATTTGCCATCGCATTATTCATTCTATCTATTTTACTATATAGCCAAGCCGCAACAGTACGTGCTTTAATGCCACTTGGATTATCACTCGGTATTCCACCAGCACTACTAATCGCGATGTTCCCTGCAGTAAATGGATATTTCTTCATTCCAAACTACGGAACAATCGTTGCTGCCATTAACTTTGATCGTACTGGCACAACTGGCATTGGTAAATATGTTTTAAATCATAGCTTTATGATTCCAGGACTAATCGCAACATTCACTTCTATCGGAATTGGAATGCTCTTAATATCAATTATGTTTTAAAGAAAAAGCACAAACCTACAAATTTACAGGGTTTGTGCTTTTTTAATCAAACGTTTGTTTAAATATTTTTAGCTGTCCATTCTTCCATTATGTTCTTTAATATTTGTGTAAAATCCGCTGGGAAAAGATGCCCCAAACCTTCTCTCACAATTAATTTACAGTCCACATTATATTCCTCAAACATAGACATTAATTGAAGTGTGTTTTCATAAAATGGATCTTTGTCTCCCGTAACAATATATCCTTCTACATTCGTTATATCATTTGATACAACTATACTTTCAATTTCCTTAACATCTCGAATAGCAGGTATAACTGCAATAAATTTTTGAGTCGCTGACATATTCTTTAACGCTAACTCTATCGCTATATTTCCCCCTTGAGAAGCTCCCGCGATGATGATGTCCTCCAAGTTATATTTATTTACAAAATCATTAAAAGTTTTCATAACGTCTTTTATAGCTATTTCATGATTATCCCAGCTATACGACTTCATTCCATGTATTTGTGAGGACCGGGGAAAACCTAATATATACTCATTTAGTATTTCTTCTTCACACCAATATGGTGCAAAATCATTTATATTTGATCCTCTCCAATGCAAAGAAAATAACCCTATCTTCGCCTCTTTATTTCCATAAGTAAATAATTTCGGTTCGGCTGTTAGCTGCTGTTTCTTAAAGATTTCTTCACACTTTTTCACTATCATTTTAAAAGCTGCATTCTCTCGTAATCCCTTTAAATCTTCATCCCCCATAAGTGTAGGTGGATTCCACCAAATCCCCTTTTCTAAAGCTTCGTTTAAACTAACAATCGCTTCCTCATACTTACCTTCTGCCGAAAGTGCACACACTTCCCAAAAACTAGTTTTTTCTATTCTTTCAGGAAACTCCCTTTTTGCTTTATCTATGCATCTATAAATCGCTTCGAATTCTCTTTTTTCGAATAAACGAAACAACTCATTTTGCAACTCTATAAACCGTTTCCTTTTCAAACAATCCTCCCCCTTTTTCTAACTATCGATATCAAAACATAAAAAGCTATGTAGCGTTTTAATACTACATAGCCTTCTTCTACAAACTGTTACTCACTTCCTCTACTAGCCTCTTCGTACTTTCATACGCAGATTCAGCTAAACTAATCGCTGAAATAACTGAAACACCATCCGCACCTGCTTCTATAACCGAAGCGGTATTTTCAATTGAAATGCCCCCAATTCCGACAATCGGTATTGTAATTCCTTGTTCTCTAAAATGAGCTAAACCTTTCGTTCCTTGCACTGCTTTCGTATCTTTTTTCGTACTCGTTGGAAAAATAGGTCCTACACCTAAATAGTCAGCCCCATTTTCAATTGCCCAGCGTGCTTCTTCAATTGTATGTGTAGATACACCAACAATCTTATCACCCATTTTTTCACGAACAGAGGTAATTCCTTCATCATCTTGCCCAACATGCACGCCATCTGCATCTAACTCGAGAGCTAGTTCCACATCATCATTTACAATGAACGGTACACCGTACTCCTTACAAATTGCTTGTAGTTCTTTTGCAAAACAAATGCGTTTCTCTTCCGTTAAAGCGCCTTCCCCCTTTTCACGAAATTGAAAAATTGTTATACCACCTTCAAGTGCCTCTCTCAATACTTGCAGTGGATCCTTCGTACAATTGTTACTTCCCATAATAAAATATACGGATAACAACCTAGACATTTCTGACTTTGAAATACGTGACATTTATTTTCCCTCCTTACTATATAACCTCAATTTCCCCATACTTCTCTATATCACCTGAAGTCGTATTCGCTAACTGATTCAAAAATTCAATTTGAAAACTACCAGGTCCTTTTTCCACTGTCTTAGCGGCTGCCAGTTCTGCCGCTACCCCATAAAACGTTAATGCCGCTACCGCTGCCTTTACATAATCCTTTTCTACCGCTACAAATGCTCCTATTACAGAAGTTAGTAAACAACCAGTTCCCGTAACTTTCGTTAAAATAGGATGGCCATTTCGAATAACAATCGTTCGCTGCCCATCTGTAACAACATCTTCTTTCCCAGTAATTACCGCAACTGTATTCAATTCATCCGCTGCCTGCTTTGCAATACTTACGACATTACCATTTCCAGCACCAGCGTCTACCCCTTTAATTTCCCATCTCTCATTAATAACGTTCGCTATTTCAGCTGCATTTCCGCGAATAATCGCTAATTCAATTTCAGCCGGAATATGTCTCGCAACTTCTGTTCGATACGATGTTGCTCCTGCACCAACTGGATCAAACAGTACTGGTACATTGTTCACATTTGCTGATTTACCGGCAAGTAACATTGCTTCTACTTCTTCCGGACGAAGTGTTCCCATATTTAATACTAACGCTCCAGCAATGCTAGCCATTTCTGCCACTTCTTCTTTTGCATACGCCATTACAGGCGATGCCCCTAACGCTAACAAACCGTTAGCTGTAAAATTTGTTACAACAACATTTGTAATATTATGAACGAGCGGATTAGATTCTCTCACCAAATCCACTACTTTACTAATTTCTTTCCTATTCATCCTTCTCATCTCCTAACTATAGTTATGGGAGATACACAAAAAGGCACTTTGCGCGTACGCAAAGTGCCTGAACATGTGCTTTTACACTCTCCCTACGCTGGCATTATCCAACAGGTTCAAATGGTCAATGACGGACTAGTCATACTCTCAGTTTGTATCCACAAACTCCCATGTGTTTAGTATTCTTCTACTTCAAAGTCTACTCTTATTCTAGTAAAATAACAAGTTCTTTACTTTTCTATTTAATATAGAAGCAACTAATAAAACAATACGCATAATAACTATCTATTTCTCACAGTCTCATCATGGTGCATATTATGTTCTGTCACGATCATTCACTTTCAAACAGATGTTATCCCATTAAAAAACGTTCAAATCTGGAGCGAAACTGAATCTCAAGAAGATGTATGCTATAGTTAACGTATGGAAATTTGAAAGGATGTTTTAAATATGTCAAAAAGCGTTGTAATCGCTGAAAAGCCTTCCGTTGCACGAGATATTGCACGTGTACTGAAGTGCGATAAAAAGGGAAACGGCTACCTTGAAGGTAGTAAATATATTGTAACTTGGGCTTTAGGTCATCTCGTTACATTAGCAGATCCAGAAAGCTACGATGTGAAATATAAAAAGTGGAATTTAGAAGATTTACCGATGCTACCTGAGCGTTTGAAATTAACAGTTATTAAACAAACAGGGAAACAATTTAATGCTGTAAAAAGTCAGCTACTTAGAAAAGATGTAAATGAAATTATTGTAGCGACAGACGCTGGGTTATCTCTATAAAATATGCCTGTACAAAAATCCTAGAACATACCTAATCCTTTGTTTAATAAAGGCTATTTACTTTTTTATAATTGTACATAGTACTAAGAAAAAGGAAGATAATATAAAGCACTTTATATTCTAATTTAATCCAAGTGATATAGCTAATTTGATTCAATATATAATTAAAGAAATATTAATTCGTATATACTTTAAAACTATTTAAATGAATTTATCTATTCTACAAGCAAGTGATCCCGTCAAAATCCTTTGCCGATACGTTTAATTATTAGAGTTTGCTTCATTTTTACGACCGCCAAAAGATAATATACTCCTTGGTGTGTTACACATAGGATCAATGCAAGGATTACTACTTTTGAGGCCACTCTTCATTTTAGCATTTGAAATAAGTTATATGAGACAATTTAGACTTAGGGAAATCAACGATAAAGTGCAATTAATTAAGATAAGCCTCTCCACAAATTTGGGGTATTCTGTATTTTTGTGTAATTTCTGATTTGTAAAAAATTTATTAAAATAAAGCAATAACAGCCTTATGGCTTTTTTTATACGCATTTAAAATAACTTTTCTTTTAATGATATTACCACCTTCCTGATTCGATACCATCAATATTTACAAAAAACAACATACGAAGCTAGTAAAATAAAAAAGCCACCAAAGGGTGGCTGAGTAATTAAATTATATAACTTTTGTCGACTAATGACGGAGATAAATATGTTTCTAATAATGCGGCAACTAATAAAAGTAGTAAATCTATAATTAATAGCACTAAAAGATTTTTTCCTAATAAGATAAATGAATTCTTATTAAGTTCTTTCTTTCTAATCATGTTAACAATGCATACTGCTACAAATAAACCTATTGCTGCAGTGAAAAACATATTTATGATTTCAACTATTCCATGACCTGCAAAATAAGAATATGCTGTTTTTAAGGAAGTTTTTTCTACCAAACTATGAAAAGCAAATCCTAAAGAAAAAAACTGTTGGAACAGAAAAATCAAAGAAAAAAATCCGAAACTAATAATGGAAAATATGATTGTAGTAAAATGGATTTCAAAGTTAGTACTAAAAATAGTAATGAAAGAAGGCTGTAAATTGGGACTAAACTGTTCATTAGGAAGTAGTAAAAAACCCAAAAAGAAAAATGAGCTTCCTATAACTGAACAAGCAATAAAACAAATACTAAATAATTTAGGTTTCACAATTATCACTCTCCAGAACTACTTTATCGAGTTGCTCATCTCTTTTTAAAATTATTTTTTTATCTGAAAAATTCGCTACATCAGTATCTGTTGAATGAGTTGCATAAATTAAAATTGCTTTATGTTGAATTATATAATCCTTCAGATAATCTAGAGTAACTTTCCTCGACCTAATGTCAAAATTAACAAAAGGTTCATCAAGGAGAATTAAATTAGGCGAAGTTAGAAGAGCTAGTATTAATGATAGTTTTTGTCTAGTTCCTAATGATAATTCACGTGTATAAGTATTTTGATATTTATCGAGTCCAATCTCTTGAATGAGATGTTCTAAAGATGAATCTAATCTTTCTCTATTTAGGAAAGATAGTACCATATCTATTGTTTCAGAGGGTGTTAAATAATCGTATAAGAAAGGTGTATTACCAATTAATGAGACACCTGCAATATACTCTTTAAAATTTTCCTTTACTGAAAATTTATTTAGTATGAGTTCCCCATCAAATTTCGTCATTCCACCAATTATATTCAATAACGTTGATTTACCTATACCATTTTTACCCACTAATTCTACAATACTCATATTGTCTACTTTCAAGTTTATTCCATCAAAAATGTAAGTTGATTCACCATATTTTTTTTTTATGTTTATCAATTCAAGCATGTCTTACCTCTCTTTTGTAAGGAAATTATATAACAATAAATAACTAGAATATACAATGAAGAAAACCATTATAGGATATATATTTCCTAATCTCATTGAATAAACAGCTACAACACTGCAGGTAATAAAAGGCAAGCCTAAAATTAAAAGATCTTCAATAGGATTAAAGAAATACAAAAAGAAATTGTTTTTTATATCTTCTATTGATAATTTTTTAAAGCGATAGACTCTTTTTGTAATGATTTTTATTGAGTAGAAGTAGATAATTGTTGAACATACAATAATGATAGCTGTAAATAATGACAATCCGTAAAGAATGATTACACCAAGATAATAACCAATCAGGATTGCTATGAGCTTTCTTGAAAGAAACTTAGAAAGTAAATTATTATAATAATTTTTTTGATCAAACTTCTTTATATAATAAAAATCACTTAAATTAGATCCCTGTAACATTTTTGAGCTATTTATGATTCCTTGGGATATAAAACTTATAATAGCGCTTTCAGAAGCTAAATAAACAGAAATAATAATGAATTTATTAATATTAAAATAAAAATTTAAAATCCCTATTATACATAGAGAAGCTATTGTAAATATATAAGTATATAGGATATGTAAATAATAAGTTCTATTTTGGCAAGATCTAGATAAAGCAATTTGATACTTATCAAATTGTGAATCATTTCGATCTTTTATTATATGTTCTTTCTTTTTCGTATTATTTGGTCCGTTTATAAATAAAAAGACAATCTGATGATTACTCCATAAGAATTTCAAAATAATAGTAATTAAAACAGTTATTAATACTAAAAACTCATATAAAAATATTGTTGTGTAACTAAAATAGAGTTCCCTCATAAAAATGATAATAAAAGAACAATAAAAAAGAATTTTAAATCCAAATGTTAACAATAGTTTTTTTATGATAAGTAATTTAAAATTATTTTCTTGAGCACTATACATCCACTGAGAAACATTCTCCATCTCTTCTGGGTCATAATCATCATTATTAATATCTGTGATTAACATTGTCACAAAAAAATAAGTAGTAGCAATATAAAAAGGGTTTATAAATGAACGAAAATAATAAATTAGCTCGTAAACAAAAATTGGTGCTAATATCGAAACGAAAGTAATGACTACATTTACGTTATACAAAAAAGTTAGCAATAACTTTTTATCGCCATCAGCAAACTTATTTAGAAAATCCCCCAATAAAAGCTCTATATTGGCAAATGCTTTTCTTTTTTTCATTAATCTTTTGTATTTGAAGTACTTCATCTTCTTCAATTTCCTAATATTTTCACAATATTTTTTATTAGGCTAAAGCTTGCTACCAAACCAGACAGAACCGCTATTACTAATATTATCTTCATTGTAGTTTTAAATTTTTTTTCCATTTAACTCACCTTCCTAAAGTTATTTAAATTACACAAAAGTCATCAGCATTTGAATGATAAAAGTCAAACCATAAGTTATTGAGAATATAATTACACTTATTTTAACTTTTAATCTATTTGAGATAGAATCATTTAAATTTGATAAATATAGATAAACGAAACCAGATAATAACATTTGAGAACCTGGAGACCAGCCTAGCCATTCAAGGTCTTGTAAATTATTCAACCCAACAATCCAAATAACCGTCATATTTAATAATATAGAAGATATATTTGAAAAAATTATTACTGATAAAAAGTTGCTAAAGTTTAATTTTTTATTAGCAATAAAGTTTGTAATAAAAGTAACAAATAGTGTTTCTATTATTACCACAGTAATACCCACAATCACTTGTATCGAAGTTAAAAAGACAATAACAAATGAATTGGTAAATAGAGGTAATTTTTTTTGGATTATATCAAATTGTTCAATCACGCCAAAGTTTTTAATTGAAAAAAATGTGTTTGCAAAAAGCACCAAAGCCAGAAGGCAAAAAGATAGTAAATTAATTATTCTTTTATTTTTTAATTTGATCATTTTTAATCCCCTTTATAATAAACAAAGTTAACTGACCATCCCCTAAAATTGAACACTACTTCTTATTTTTAATAGTTTATCATTATTTTATTTTGGTGGTACAAATCTAGTAATTTCATTGCCTAATTGTATTAAATCTAAATTCCATTCATTGGTTCATTTTAATTTTATATAAAGGAATATACTTTTCTTAGACATTTCTACTCCGCCGTAATACGATATTTATTACTCTATTTGAAGAATAACGCCCCACTCTTATAAAAAACATTTATTGATTCTTCTTATGACGCAATACCATATCGTTTGTTACTTTCTCTATTATTCATATTTTCCTAATCATCTTGGACTCCTCTCCTAACTAAAAGTTTATTATTTGTTAAGAAAGGAGTCCAAATTTATTAGGGGTGGGGCTAAACAACCCCACCTTAATATCTTTTTAAAGTGCGTTTGCTGCAGCTCTCTTACCCATTCTAGTCATTCCTAAAATTGTAGCACGATATGCCCAAACAGCAGCTGATGCAGAAGCACCAATTCCAGTTAGAGACATTAATAATGAAGCATAAGAAATCCAATCCATATAATCAATAATAGTTGATGCAGTAGCTGCACTACAACCGATAAGTGATCTAATCATTACTGTTTTCATTTAAATTTCCTCCCTAAATATCCATTTAACCCTTACATCCTTTTAATTATATAAAACAATACAAGAATTAAATATCCCAAATTCTATTTTTTATGTTGTTCCCCGGGTACTAGAAAATAATACCATAAAAAAATATTTTATAAATATGTAAATTTGCATATTTATAAAACTAGTTTTACGAAGTTAAAAAGTTCATATTAAAATATATTTGGTTATTTAATTTACTGAGAAAGCAATTTAATTACGCTAGATCAGTTTGAAAGAAAATAATATAAATTTCCTATTCTAGTTGAATGAAATTTCTTTTCAACCGCATTATTAATACGATAAGTAAGAAATTAGGAATGGTTATCTTATTATGTTATTTTACAAATTTTGTTATAGTATTTAATTACTATACAAATTAAAAATAAATTATTGTAAAGGAGATAAGTTATGTTACAAAATCAAGTCCATACTTCAAATAAGAAGAAAAGGATTATTGTTAGTGTTATTATTTTAATTGCTATTGTTGCAGCTATTAACATTTTTGTCATGCAAAGTACGAAGAAAGGCGAGGTTAAGACAGGTACTGTAAGTTTCGAAAAGGTATCAGAACGTAAACTTAATAATACGAAGTTAATTTCCGGACAAGTGAAACCAGGAAATATTGAAGGATTCTACACAGATTCGACTAAAGGAAAAGTGAAGGATATTACGGTAAAAGAAGGACAAGAGGTAGAAAAAGGTACGAAGTTATTCTCTTATGATAATGAGGAAATTAATTTAAAGATGAAACAAGCTGAGCTTGATCAAAAGATGGCAGATATGCGATACAATCAAAGCAAGAAGAAAATAGATTCATTGAAGCAAGAAATTAAGAAGACAAAAGATAGCGGTGCTACTACAGAAATCATAAATCCACTGGAAGAGCAACTAAATGAACTAGAAATGCAGCAAAAGACAACTGAGCTTGAGAAAGAAAAAGGAAAGTTGCAAGCAGAAGAATTAAAAAAGCAACAGAAAGAACTTACGATTTATAGTAATTTTGCTGGTGTTGTTCAAAAGTTAGATAAAGATGCTGCACAAAGCTCATCTCAAGCGGTAGGTGGTCAGGGGAAAGCGTTCTTACAAATTGCTTCTAAAGATCCGTTCCAAATTCAAGGGACGTTAACTGAGCTTCAGAAGTCACAAATTCAAAAAGATCAAACATTTACTGTAACGGCGAAAGCAAATAATAAGAAGAAATGGACAGGTAAGATTACAGAGGTAAGTGAGTTTCCAACAAGTGCAGAGATGGCTCAAGCCGGTGGTGTAGGTGAGGCAACTCAAAATATGTCTCAATATACATATAAAGCAAGTCTTGATAGTCAAGATGGTTTATCTCCAGGTTATCACGTTTCTCTACAAGTAAATTTAGGGAATAAGAAGATGGTTGCTGTTCCAACTAAGAGCATTGTAGAAAAGGGCGATGATGCATTTGTTTATGTTGAGGATAAAGGAAAGCTTCGTAAACAAAATGTGAAAAAAGGATCTACTGATGGAGACTGGACAGAGATTGTAGAAGGCGTAACAGCGGGGCAAAAGGTGGTTAAAAATCCTTCCGAAGATGTATATGACGGAATGGAAGTGAAAGAGAAATGATTACGTTAAATCATATTGCTAAAACGTATTATCAAGGAAAATTGGCAGTGCCGATTTTGCACGGTATTAGTTTAACGATTCAGAGTGGTGAATTTGTTTCGATTATGGGGCCGTCTGGTTCTGGTAAGTCGACGCTTATGAATATTATCGGTTGTTTAGATCGTCCAACAGAAGGCGAATATATGCTGAACGACGTGAATATCCTAACAGCAGATGAGTCAAAACTTGCTTTAATTCGTAATGAATATATTGGTTTTGTGTTTCAGCATTTTAATTTGCTGCCGCGTCTTTCAGCAGTGGAAAATGTTGAGCTTCCGCTCGTATATGGTGGCGTGAAGAAAGCGGAGCGTCGCAAGCGTGCTTTGGAGGCGTTAGGTAAAGTTGGATTGGCAGATCGTGTGCATCATTTACCAAATGAGTTATCAGGTGGACAGAAGCAGCGTGTAGCGATTGCAAGAGCGATTGCAAATAATCCAACGTTCATTATGGCCGATGAACCGACTGGTGCACTTGATACGAAGTCTGGTGAGCAGGTCATGAATATTTTCACGAAGCTTAATGCAGAAGGCACGACGATTGTTATGGTTACGCATGAAGAGGAAGTAGCAGCGTATTCGTCCCGCCGCATTGTACTGCGGGACGGGAAAGTTACAGAAGATAGAAGGTGTGCGGTATGAGTTTACTAGATAGTATAAAAATTGCCCTGTCTTCTATTTTAGCTCATAAACTACGTTCTGCTCTTACGATGCTCGGTATTATTATCGGAGTAGGTTCGATTATTACTGTCGTTGCAATCGGACAGGGCGGGGAATCGATGCTGAAATCTCAATTTGCTGGTTCAGGTAATCAAACTGTTCAAATTCATTATAGTGCAGATATGAATGATCCTTTTGGTATGAAAATGGTAGAAGCACCGAAAATAACTGAAGAAGATATTTTTGAAATAAAAAAAATCTCAGAGATCACACATGTTGTGACAACAAACTCAAGCATGGAACCACTTGATATTGAAGATAAAAAAGAAATGGTAAGTATTACTGGATTAGATAGTGAGTACTTTGCAGTAAATAAAGTAAAGTTGTTAAAGGGACGTTCTTTACAAGAATCAGATGTGGACCAAGGTAATAACGTTGTCATGATTAGTAAACAAATGGAAGAAAAGGTATTTAAGGATGCCAATCCAGTAGGTAAAATTATTGAAATAAAGGGACAACCAATGCAAATTATTGGTATCTACAAATCAGATAGTGAGTTTATGGGAATGGGAACATCAGAAATATTAATTCCAATTTCATTATGGCCAATACTATATGGGAAAGATGAAATTCAAAATATTTCTGTTCAAGCCAAAAATGTAAATGATTTAGAGAAAGCAGGTAAAAAAGCTGCCGATGTCTTAAACAGCCGCAAACCAAGTGACGCAACTGGTAAATACGAGGTTCTAAATTTAAAAGAACTTCAAGAAGGCATTTCAAAGATGACAGGGATTATGACAATGATCATCGGTGGTATCGCTGGTATTTCACTAATTGTTGGTGGTATCGGTGTTATGAACATCATGCTCGTATCTGTAACGGAGCGTACACGTGAAATTGGTATACGTAAAGCACTTGGTGCAACGCGCAGCAAAATTTTATTACAGTTCTTAATTGAAGCAGTTATGTTAACGCTTCTTGGTGGGCTGATAGGAATTGGGCTTGGTTATGGTGGTGCATATATTGTTTCCACGTTTGCAAAGTGGCCACCACTTGTTTCATGGGAAGTTGTCATAGGCGGCGTATTGTTCTCAATAACACTCGGCGTTATTTTCGGATTAATTCCAGCGAACAAAGCTGCAAAATTAGATCCAATTGAAGCACTTCGTTATGAATAAATTACTAGTGTAGTAGGAATGTTATTCTCTATTACACATACCCATTGTTTTAGTAGGCATTTCACATCCTCGAGAATAAAGAGGATGTGAAACTCCCCCTTATAACCATTTATATTAATATAAAAATGTATTATAAAGGAAGTGAGTTTAAATAAACAGAAAGTTGGCGAAGAAAAACCGCCTTTACTTAAAATGATTACAGATCCTGGAGTACAATTCGAATGAGAAAAAATTTGAGACATGTTCTTCTTATTAGCACTGCTACAAGTTCTTTTTGGTAGTTGCAGTGCGTAATATTATGTATACATCAACAGCGATTGTTAAGATTAAAAATCATTAGGTCATTATTAAGTTTTTATGATGTTTTTTCGAAATAATACTCCTTATACAACTATTATTATCATTAGTGGTCTTATTAAGGCTATTTTAAGTTTAACTTCATTTGGCAGAACAACTAAATAAACGAGTTTAGGCTCATTATTTACGAAAGGTACATTTGCATATAGAATTAGTAGTACAATTTAAACATCCTATGTATCAAATTTAACTGTTTTTTGTTTAGGGTTATAAATTGGATTAAGTAAATTAAAATTTGCTATTCCAATTCTCATCTTCTTTATATTCAAAACTACGTTTTCATTTGCACTTGTTGTATTAATAACAAAGTTTTTACCGGATACGCCGACATAGATAAGATTATCTTCATGACAGTATACAATTTGTCACATTAGTAACCGATTAATTTGTTTCGAAACGTATAATTTTCTTTTTTGATATGGTGACTCTTTGTTACAATAACAGCATTCTAAGTTCGATTAAAAATTGAGCAGACTTCTTGCATATAATTCTACTTCCCCTCCTTATTAATTACATTTTCAACAAATAATTTTAAATCGTCCCAACGCTCTTTGAATTTATCCAATTCCTTTTCCCCCATTTTTGATAACGCATAGTACTTTCTTTTTGGACCAGTCGTAGATTCCCTTAATACACTCGTAACTAATCCTTCTTTTTGCATACGTAATAATAATGGATATATCGTCCCTTCACTAAAAGAGTGAAAGCCATAGTTATGTAATTTTTCCTTTAATTCGTAACCGTATATTTCCCCTTCTTGAATAATGGATAAAATACATCCATCTAAAACACCTTTTAACATTTGTGTTGATTTTTTCATTTCATTCCCCTCTCTCCTGTTAACTTTTAATACAAGTGCTTTAAACATAAACATAAAAATAACATACGATAACTTGTAATGCAAGGTATAATGAACGTAACTTTTAAATTTCCATTCATAAAAACAGAACGATTTTTATAGTATTTATTAGATATATGTTTGTTAATAGCAAATACCTTTGTTAACTTATTTTTGTATTAATTTTCTTAAATTTATTATATTAACCTTTCATCAATTGAGATTCCTGCTGGAAAAAACCTAAATATTTCCTCCTAAAAATGCACATGAATCATTGATTATTTTAACTTTTCCATTTTAGGTAATTTATTAATTTTACAAAGGTGGACAATTCCTCTAAGTTGTCTCCTCAAGTAGCTTCTACAAGTATTCTTTTTCCTTAATCGGAGAAATACCATTCCTTCGTTTGTTCTTATATGGCCGCTCTTTATAGAACAGAGTACTTCAGCTGATAAAGAAAAAGACCACTTTAATGTGGTCTTGGTTCTAAATTAACTTAAGCAATTCATGCAGATCATTTATTATTCTTTCTTGCGCCCACCAGAATAATATTATGAGCATCCCTTAAATCTAATTTTTCAAAAATTTCATTAACTCTTGATAACTCTTGTTCTGAAGAATTAAATATTACTTTTATTAATTTCTTATATAACAATCACCGAAAACATTAAACTCCTTTATAAGATCAAAAAAATAATTTAAAGAATTAACTCCATTTGGAATAACCTTTATTCCAAATGGAGTTTTTAAACTAACTGCTAAATTAAATTTTATGATCTCATTTTAATCAAATTTTAATTTCTTTAATGCTTCTGCGAATGCATTATTTAATGGTTCTTCTTCTTTTTTCTGTTGTTTCATATACTTTTGAACGTCGCGTTTATCCGCTTTGTTTCCAGATTCTTTTTTACGTCGCTCTTGGAATGTCGATAACTTCTCGCGATAGCCACATTTACATGCAAAGATTTGACCTGCACCTTCACCACGTAATTCTAGTTTCTTCTTACATTGTGGGCAACGAGCGTTTGTTGTACGAGATACATTTTTACGATGACCGCATTCACGGTCTTGGCATACGAGCATTTTTCCTTTTTTGCCGTTTACTTCTAACATTGGTTTACCGCAGTCCGGGCAAGACTTCGTTGAAATGTTGTCATGTTTATATTTTTTATCACTCGATTTAATTTCAGAAACAATTTCTTTCGTATAGTTCTTCATTTCGGAAATGAATACTTCTTTTTTCAGTTTCCCCTTTGCAATTGCCTCTAGCTTTTGTTCCCACTCACCAGTTAGTGTAGGTGATTTTAACTCTTCTGGTACTAAATCAAGTAATTGACGACCTTTTGAAGTAATGTGAATATCTTTACCACGTTTTTCAATTAAAAATGAATTGAATAGCTTGTCGATAATATCAGCACGCGTTGCTACAGTACCTAATCCACCAGTTGATTTTAACGTATCAGCAAGTTGTTTATTTTGCGTATCCATATATTTCGTAGGATTTTCCATTGCTGAAAGTAAAGTCGCTTCGTTAAAACGTGCAGGTGCTTTCGTTTGGCCTGATGTTTGCATAATTAACTTTACAGTTAATGTATCGCCTTTTTCGATACGAGGTAAAAGCTGCTCTTTTACGTCATCAGTTACATCATCATCCTCAAATCGATTTTCATATACTTCCTTCCAACCAGCATGTAAAATCGTTTTTCCGCGTGCAATGAACGTTTCGTTACCAACTTTGGTACGTAATGTTAGTTGCTCGTATTCGAATGCTGGGAATAAAACAGCTAAGAAACGTTTTACAACTAAATCATAAATTTTGCGTTCTTTATCTGTGAATGCTGAAAAGTTAACGTATCCTTCTGTTGGAATAATCGCATGATGATCGCTCACTTTACTATCATCAACAAATGATTTATTAGGTTTGATAGGCTTTTGTAATACTTTATGTGCTAAAGGACGGTATTCTCCAACACCACATGCTTTTAGACGCTCTGGAAGTGTTCCAACGATATCAGATGAAATGTAGCGTGAATCTGTACGAGGATACGTTAGCACTTTATGTTGTTCATATAATTTCTGCATAATGTTTAATGTTTCTTTCGCAGAGTAACCAAACTTTTTATTGGCATCACGTTGCAATTCAGTTAAATCGTAAAGACCAGGAGAGAATGACTTCTTCTGCTTTTTATCAATTTCCACAACAGTGGCATTTTGTTTATCTAGATTTTTTACAATATCATCGATTTTTTCTTTATTAAAACTACGGCTATTACCATTTGCATCTTGCCAAGTTAGTTTTAACCTATCGTTTGTTTGCGCTTCGATACCGTAGTATGTTTGAGCCTTAAAGTTTTTAATTTCATCCTCACGACCAGCAATAATAGCTACAGTTGGAGTTTGTACACGCCCACAGTTTAATTGAGCATTGAATTTTGTTGTTAATGCACGGGTAGCATTTAAGCCAATATACCAATCTGCTTCAGAGCGGGCAACGGCTGAGGCATATAAATTGTCATAAGCTTTACCTGGTTTTAAATTATTAAAACCATCTTTAATTGCTTTGTCTGTTACAGAAGAAATCCATAAACGCTTAATTGGTTTATTTACTTTTGCTTTTTCAATTATCCAACGTGCGACTAATTCGCCCTCTCTTCCTGCATCGGTAGCCACAATCAGCTCATTAACATCATTTCGAGTAAGTTGATGTTTCACAGCATTAAACTGTTTTCCCGTTTGTTTTATAACAACTAATTTCATACGTTCTGGAAGCATTGGAAGATCTTCAAGAGTCCATGTTTTATACTTATTATCATAAGTCTCAGGATCTGCAAGCGTCACTAAATGCCCAAGAGCCCAAGTCACGATGTATTTGTCACCTTCTAAAAATCCATTACCTTTTTTTGTACACTTTAATACTTTTGCTATATCACGTGCAACTGATGGTTTCTCAGCAATTACTACACTCTTTGCCATTTATTCAAACTCCTTTACTAACTATATACCGTTTAATATACCACAGTTTTCAAGAAGAGCAGTAAGAAGCACCTTATATATCAGTCATAATTGACATGACTCGTTTAAGAATCACTAAACAGAAGCATTAAAGAAATTAAAATTTGATTAAACAAAAAGGTTCCTACCTCTATCGGTAGGAACCTTTTATGTTAGTGAATGATTTTACTTCCTTTTGCGTTCTCAACGAATTTTTCGCTCGATTTGTTAATTGGTGTTTTCAATAATAACGCAGCTACAATCATAACTACTACGAAAGCACTTAATACAAGTAAATCTCGCGTTACAATATCCCACAGCATTCCGCCTACTGTTTCACGAATTGCACTAATTGCATATGTGAACGGTAAGAACGGATAAATTGCTTGGAAGAATTTCGGTGTCATTTGAATTGGGAATGTTCCGCCCGATCCTGCTACTTGCAGTACAAGTAAAATGATCGCCATCGATTTCCCAACGTTTCCAAAAATAGAAACGAGTGAGTATACGATACAAACGAAGACCCCACCAATAAATAAACTAAATAATACAAACCAGAATTTATCGACTACGTACGTACCGAGTAAGAATATATCTCCCATCGATACGATAAACGCTTGTGAAAGACCTATCGTTAAGAATGTTAATAAACGTCCGAAGTAAATTTCATGGCTCTTATAATTCGCGCCCTCTTCATGTACTTCTACTGTTAATAATGAAACCATTAATAATGCGCCTACCCATAATGCAAGCACTGTATAGAATGGTGACATCGCTGAACCGTAGTTCGGCATCGCAAATAATTTATTCTCTTTTAAATTTACTGGATTCGCAAAGTAGTCACTTTGCTTCTCAACATCGTTTTTCAATAAGCGTATGATGTCTTTTAAATCCTCTTCAGATTCAAAATCACGAATTTTATCTGCCAATTCTTTAATCTTTTTCTCAGTAGCTGGCATTTCAGCTTTAATGTCTGTTAATTTCTTTTTACCATCTACTAAGCCTTTTGATGAATCTTCTAGTATTTTTTTAACATCTGGAAGCTTTTTGTCTGCTTCTTTTAAAATTTGAGATGTGTTTTTAGACATCTCTTTTGTACGAGCAATTGCTTCATTAAAGTTTGGAACGATTTCTGAATCGTATTTAGCTAAGATGTCACTTATTTGGGCCGAAGTACTTTTAGATACTGCGTTAATACTTTCAATAACATCTGCTGCTGGCTTTTGACCTTTATTAATAGCGTCAATTCCTTTATCAGTTAAATCGATTGCTTTTTGTAAACCATCTTTTAATTTATTCAATTTAGAAATCATGTTATTCGTGTTCTTATCACTATTTACATCCGCTAAAACTTTATTCGTATTTTCCATAACAGGAATCATATCATTAACTAAATTCTTTCCAGCTTGTAACTCTCCTCTTATATCATTTAAAGCTACTTTTGTAGAATCTAATCCGTTAATCCCTTTATTATTCAAGTCTTCTCTTGCTTTGCCAAGCTCCGTTTTTAATCTGCTATAATCATTTACAGCCTTATCATAAGCTTCTCTACCATTGTTTAAAATCTCATTAGCTTTGTTTATATCTTGATTTAAATTTCCTCTCAGTTGCTGAGCATCTTCTTTTACACCTTCAGCCTTGTTTTTTAATTGTTCAGCTGTGCTTACTGCTTTTTCAAAATCCGCTACGAACGTTGCATTATAATCTGTTTCTGCTTGATTTACCAAGTTATTTATTGCGTCTAACTTTTTATTAGCAGCATCTCTTACGTCTTGTTTCACTTCTTGCCCTGTACCAATAATATTGGCAATATCTTTAACGCCCCCATTTGCATTTTCGATAGCTGATTTAAGGCTTGTTAATCTTTCTATTCTCTTTTGGAAGAATTCTTTTCCAAAATCAGTTGATGCCGACTCTTTAAATTTAGTAAAGACATCAATTACATATGAAACACTATCCGCACGATCTTGAAGATTCTCAGAAACCTTATTAAGATCTTGTTTCGCTTTTTCCGGGTCGAAATTACCATTTTGCAACCCGTTTATAACACCTTGTGCATAAGTTGTTCCAACACGTATTGAGCTAAAAACATTATTTACAGTTTGATTAATATTTTTAGCAATGTTTTTATATCCCTCACCATTCACTTGCGGTAATTCTGGAAGCGCTGGTATTTGCGGGATAGTTACATTTGGTAACTCTGGAAGTTTAGATGGATCTGGAAGTGCCAGATTGAAATCAACAGATGGATTTTTTAAGAAATCCGTAATTGCCGCCGCACCATTCAAACCTGTTTGCATTGCAATTAAATTATTCTTAATAGTTCCCGGGGCACGATTCAATGTTTCATCATTTCTCGCAAAGAATGCATCTAAGCTCTTAAGTGTATCCTGACCATCATTAATAACACTCTCTACAACCGGCAATTCTTTCTGCGCTACTTTCACGACATCCTCTGCTCGAGTCGCATCATCTAACGCCTTATCCATAAGTGTATTCATTTCTGGGAACTGCGCTTCTAACTTAAATACAAGATCTTTTACTTTCTCAATACTTGGTAAGTTTGTTTCTAAATCGATTCCAAGGTCATTGAAGATTTTAAAAATCTCACCGTTCGCTGTTTTAACAAAGTTTTTACTAATTTCTTCTGTAATACCTGATGCACCTTTTGCTGTAATCTTCGGTGCAATCGCATTTACCTTTTCATTTACATAGTAATCAAGTTCTGGTTTCTGTGGATTTTCATCCAGAACAGTTGCAATTTTTTCAGAGAAGTCTTTTGGAATTGTAATGCTTGCATAGTAATCCCCGCGTTCCACTCCATAAATTGCTTGTTTTTCATCTACAAATTTCCAACCAAGATTTTTGTTTTTCTTAAGAGAATCTACAATCTCGTCCCCGATATTGATATCTTTCCCTCTTAAATTAGAGCCTGCATCTTGGTTAGAAACTGCAATGGGAACTTCTTTTGTATTTCCATATGGATCCCAAGAAGCTTTAATGTTAAACCATGCATATAACGATGGTAAAATCATTAACCCTACAACAATAACAATTGCAGCCCAATGTTTAGCTACATTCCGTAAATCAGTCTTATAAATACGCCAAATTTGTTTCATAGAAGTTATCACCTAATTATATATTTTTCCTTCTTTAGAAAATGATACATACATTTTGCAATTATATCACTTTCTACATCGTGGATTAACCAAAAACGAACTATTTTTTCCCATTAACTTTAACTTACTACATTATATAACGAAGTAAGTCAAAGTATGAATACAAAATGACCAAATCGGTTTTACATTCAATAATAACAAATATATAGGAAATGTCATAAAAAATACAAGTATTTTCTCTTGGAAATACTTGTATTCCTAAAAAAATCCTCACAGCTTTTTATTATCTGTGAGGATTTCTTCTATTATATATCTACTTGCACTTCTACACCGAAATGATCTGAAATTATATTTCGGTTTGTACCATTAAAAATAACTTTTGAAGAACAAACTTTTTCACTTCGGTTACACAATATTAGATCGATTCGTAAATTATGTTTATTTTCATCCCAACCAGCAATTTCACCTTGGACAGTTGTTCCTTCATCCTTCTCTATTGCTAGTCCATATGTGTCGTACAAACCTTTTTGCATCATATATTCATAACCCTCCCCTTGCAAACGAGCGTTATTATTAAAATCACCCATTAAGAAGGAAAGTTCATTGCTATCTACACGCTCCATCAAACGATTCACTTGATCTTTAAATGATTCTTCTTCATCATTCCACCAACCGAGGTGGCAAGAGTAAAACGTGATGTTCTTACCATTATAAGCAATTGTTGCACTTACAATTTTGCGTGTTTTCCAATACGCTGTATCCTTATTTTCTGAAATAAAGAACGTATCTTCTTTTACAACATTATGCTTCGTTATAATCGCTAATCCTTCTTCATACACATCATAACCAATATGAGAGAAATCCCAAGTAATATTGTAATCTTTTACATGTAACGCTTTTAACTCTTCTAATAGTAAAAGTCCAAAATTATCTTCTTTCTTGTTACCGCATACATTTTTAGCTCCTATCGACTGACTTACTTCTTGCAATGCGATAACATCGTACTCTTCTTCTTGAATGACTTTAGCAAGATATTTTATCTTTTCTATTTGATTTTCTTCTTGCCAAGAGTGACAGTTTAAAGTTAGCAATTTCATATTATTACGCACCTAACATATCTTGAATGTCTGACTTTAATACGTCAGCTTTCGGTCCATATACCGCTTGTACACCTTTATCTTTTACGATAAGTCCTAAAGCACCATTTTGTTTCCACTGCGCTTCTGGTGCAACAACATCTAAATCTTTTACTGTTACACGTAAACGTGTCATACAAGCATCTACGTCAGCAATATTTTCTTTTCCACCTAATAAATCAATAACCTTTGTTGCTAATGAACCATCTTGTACATTTCCTGTTCCTTCTGATGCCTCATCTTCATTATCAATATAGTTACCTGCACGTCCTGGTGTTGGTAAGTTGAACTTTTTAATTAAGAAATTGAATAATGTAAAGTTCAGACCGAAGAATACTAATGAAACGATAACGAAATTGATTAAATCTCTAGTTAATCCTGCATTAACCATCATCGGTGTACGAGTAATTAACTCAATGAATCCGAATGCGTGAACACGTAAGTTAATTAAATCTGCTAATGCGAATGCAAGTCCTGTTGTAATTGCATATACAACATATAATACTGGAGCAATAAACATGAACATGAATTCAATTGGTTCTGTTACACCTGTTAAGAATACTGCTAATGCTGCTGATAAGAACATTGGTTTATATTTTGCACGTTTTTCTTTATCAACATTACGGAACATCGCGAAAGCAATACCCATTAATGCTGCTGTTGAACCGATAACTTGTCCAGCTTTGAAACGAGCTGGTACAACATTATTTAATAGATCGTTATATGCTTTTGTATCTCCATTTGCTAATAAGTTATTTAAATCTGTAATCCATGCAAGCCATAAAGGATCTTGTCCTGCTACAACTTGTCCAATTTTTGAGCCAGTTAACATCGTATATGTTCCACCTAGCTCAGTATAGTTCATCGGAATTGTTAACATATGGTGTAAACCGAATGGTAATAGTAAACGCTCTAACGTTCCATATACAAATGGTGCAACAATTGGTGCACTATCTTTTGAAGCTGCAATCCAGCGACCAAATTCATTTAATCCACTTTGGATGAATGGCCATAAAAGTGATAATACAATTGCAGTTACTGTAGACCAAACAATTACAACGAATGGTACGAATCGTTTTCCGTTAAAGAATGCTAATGCTTGTGGTAGTTTGTTATAGTTATAATATTTGTTATATAAAGTAGCTCCTAAGAAACCTGTGATAATCCCTACGAAAACCCCCATGTTTAATGCTGGTGCACCAAGTACAGAAGTAAAGTAATCTTTTACAATTAAGTTCCCTGCTAATACTGAAGAAACTTTCGCTTTTGAATCCGCTAACATTTCAGCGTTTACGCCAAATATAGCTCCTGTAATTCTGTTTGTTAAGACGAATGCTAATAGCGCTGCAAATGCGCCACCTGCGCGATCTTTCGCCCAAGATCCCCCAATTGCTACTGCGAATAAGATGTGTAGATTAGTAATAATTGCCCAACCGATGTCTTCCATTACGCGAGCGATTGTATGAACTGCGTTAATATCCCCAGCAGACATTCCAATTAACTTACCGATAGAAATCATTAAACCAGCTGCTGGCATTACAGCTACAACAACTAATAACGCTTTCCCGAACTTTTGCCAAAAATCAAAAGACGTAATTTTCATCTGTTCTTCCTCCCCTTTATTTATAACAACATAATGATTTAAATTATAATTTCTGTTTCTATTGTGAAAACGATTCCTTATGTTACTTCATTTTTATCTTTACGCAACCGTTTTCATAAATCTATTTTAATAAAAGCGTTTTCACTTTGCAATAGAAATTTATTATTTTTCATAAAAAAAGATGCTCTAAGAGCATCCTTTTTTATTATGAAATACGATAAACCCTTGTTTCATAAGGCTTTAACGTGATTGAAGTTACTTGTTCATGTTCCGCAACTTCATAGTTATTCAAAAGCAAACGTTTGCGTTCTAGTGCAAATAAATCCTCATTATACACAGCTTCCTCTTTTGAGATATTACTAATTACGACTATTTTTTCATCGTTTAATGTACGAGTATATGCATAAATTTGCGGATCATCTTCTAAAAGTAAATCGTACGTACCGTAATTCAGTACATCGTGCTCTTTTTTCAAGGCAATCATTTTCTTATAGAAATTGAAAATAGAGTTTTCTTCATTTTTCTGCTTTTCAACATTAATCTCTTTGTAGTTTTGATTCATACTAAACCAAGGTGCACCTGTTGTGAAGCCAGCATTCATCTCATCGTTCCACTGCATAGGTGTACGTGAATTATCGCGGCAAGAAGCCCATATAATTTCCATCATATCTTGATGGGATACGCCCTCTGCAATTTTCTCACGATATAAATTTTTAGTTGCAACATCATCGTAATCTTCAACATTTGGTAATTGGACATTTGTCATCCCAATTTCTTGTCCCTGATAAATAAACGGTGTACCGTGCATAAAGAAGTACATCGCGCCTAGAGCCGTTGCACTTTCACGCCAATATTGTTTATCATCTCCCCAAGTTGAAACGATACGCGGCTTATCGTGATTCTCAATATATAAAGCATTCCATCCTTTATTTTCTAACCCTTTTTGCCATTTCGTTAATACCTTTTTCAGCCCTACAACATCAAGATCTTTCTTCTTTTCTGCATCCCATAAACTTAAATGTTCGAATTGGAATACCATATTGAACTTACCTTGCTCTTCTCCAACCCAAAGCTCAGCATCTTCAATCTTAACGCCATTCGCTTCACCAACAGTCATAATATCGTACTTAGAAAATGTATTTTCTTTTAATTCTTCTAATAAAGGTTGAATACCATCCACATTCATATGTTTATCAAAAGATGGAACATACTTTAGTCCTTTTGGATTTGGCATATCTTTAAAGCCGTCTTCTTTTTTAATATGGCTGATTGCATCTACTCGGAAACCATCAATTCCTTTATCAAGCCACCAATTAACTGTATCGTATAGCACTTCTCGAACTTCTTTATTCTCCCAGTTTAAATCTGGTTGTTTACGCGAGAATAAGTGTAAATAATATTGTCCTGTTACTTCATCATACTCCCATGCCGAACCATTAAAAATACTTTCCCAGTTGTTTGGTTCTGCACCATCTTTACCATCATGCCAAATATACCAATCACGCTTCGGATTGTCTTTAGATGAACGAGACTCAATAAACCATGGATGTTCATCACTTGTATGATTAATAACTAAATCAATAATAAGCTTCATATCACGTTTATGAACTTCATCTAGTAAAGCATCAAAGTCTTCCATCGTCCCAAACTCATCCATAATATCTTGATAATCACTAATGTCATAACCATTATCATCATTAGGTGACTTATACATTGGACAAATCCAAATTACATCTATTCCTAAATCTTTTAAATAATCCAGTTTCGCAATAATACCTTGTAAATCTCCAATACCATCGCCATTTGAATCCATAAAGCTACGTGGATAAATTTGATAAGCAACCGCTTCTTTCCACCATGTCTTATTCATAGTCATTCTCTCCTTTTGCATCCCATCGGAATTTTATGCAAACGTTTTCGTAACACTATCATAACAAAATATGAATAGTTTGCAACTGTTTTCATTGAACTCTATGTAGTTTCTTTATTCTTATGCTTTATTTATTTCTCACAAAGGCAAATCTCATTCTTCTCATCTCCTTGTCCACGCTTATTACAAACCTTATTCATATATAAAAAAGGAAGAACAAAAATGCTGTTCTTCCTTTTCACATTGAAAATCTTTCAATTGTCTGTTTCAATTCTGTTGCTTGTTTCTCTAGATCCTTTAATAATTGATCGATTGCTATCATATTTTTAGATTGTTGCAACGTCACACGTGCTACTTCTTGTGAACCAGCTGACGTTTCTTCAGCAATTGCTGCTACGGCCTTTGTTTGTGCTCCTGTTTGATGAATGTGGTTCACTTGTTCATTCATATAACCACTAATTTGCTTCGTTGCATCCGCTACTTCCATAACACTTGATGACATTTCTTTTAAAATTAATTCCGTAGCCTCCCCACGTTTCGCCTCTTCTTTAGCTATTTTCACTTGTTCTGTCATTTTCATTGCAACTTGTTGTACTTCCTCTTGCATATTTCGTAATAACTGCGATATATTTCTTGCAGAGTGGTCACTTTCATCAGCAAGTTTTCGTACTTCTTCCGCAACAACCGCAAAGCCTCTTCCATGCTCTCCTGCACGAGCAGCCTCAATAGAAGCGTTTAGTGCTAATAAATTAGTTTGGCTAGCAATCTCACTCACAACAGATACAATGTGTTCTACTTGTTTCATTCTTTCCTCTAACTTCTGTACATTTTGCATTGAATCTTCATTTTCTTTCGCCAATGTTTGAATACCTTGAATTAAAGACGTAAAGACACGAGTACTATGCCCTAAAGCTTGAACCATTTCTGAAGACAACTCATCAGACTGTTTCGCTTTCTCTTCTACTTCACTTGCAATAGAAGTTGTTGTATCAACAGCAGAAACAATTGCCTGAATGGATGCCGCTGATTGCTCAGCGCCAGAAGAAATCTCTGCAAGAGTTTCAGAAACACCTTGTGCTTGTTTCGTTGCTTCGCCTGTTTGTTTTCTAATTTGCTGTACTTGATTGTTTGTATACGAAAATGTTGTATCAATATTTTTTACCATGCCCCTTAAGTTCCCAAGCATCATATTAAATGCAACACTTAAAGATTTAATTTCATCATCAGTCTTCGGTAACGGAACATCTTCACGAATGTCTCCTTCAGCCGCTTTTCTTGCCGCCTCCTCTAACTTTCGAAGCGGTTTAATTAAAAATATGGCTGCTCCATATGCTAAAATCCCAGACCATACTACCCCTAATAGCATAACGATAATATTATATGCAGTTTGACTTACATAACTTTGAAAATAATCATATATCACATAAATAAAAAATATACTTGTTGAATATGTAATTAAAGCTAAAACTGTAGTGAATAGCATAAGTTGTGTACGTAAGCCAAAGGAAAATGCCTTCCTTTCTTTTTCCATCTCTTCTTTCCCCCTTTGTATAAGTAATATAAGTACTACCTATATATTATTATCCATATTTTCATTATAGAAGGATATAGAGATTTCAAAAAATTATTATTTTCTTTAATATCAAATCCACGAAAAAAATAAAGGATTCTGACAATTTGTGACTAATAACAGAAATAAGGGGCAACATTTGTAAAATATATTTTTGACTGGGGGTTTTGTATGATTCAGGTTCGAAATCTAGTAAAATCATTTGGCTCACTTGACGTTTTAAAAGGAATTGATTTAGAAGTACAAGAAAAAGAAGTTGTCGTTTTAATTGGTGCCAGTGGTTCCGGTAAAAGTACATTACTTCGCTGTCTTAACTTTTTAGAAATGTACGATGAAGGTGAAATTCACTTACAAGGTGAACGAATTGATCCAAAGCATTCAAATTTAAACAAAGTCCGCGAAAATGTCGGTATGGTTTTTCAGCACTTTAACCTCTTTCCTCATATGACCTCACTAGAAAACATCATAGAAGCACCTATTCATGTAAAAAAATTAGAAGCAGCAAATGCAAAAGAAATCGGAAATCAGCTTCTGCAAAAAGTCGGCCTACAAGATAAAGCAGATGTAACGCCCCATCTCCTATCAGGTGGTCAAAAACAGCGTATTGCTATTGCACGAGCTCTTGCTATGAATCCTAAAATTATGCTATTTGATGAACCTACCTCAGCTTTAGACCCTGAACTTATTGGAGAAGTATTGCAAGTTATGAAAGAACTTGCTGAAGAAGGAATGACCATGGTTATTGTTACTCATGAAATGAATTTCGCAAGAGATGTAGCTGATCGCGTCATTTTTATGGATGATGGAAAAATTGTAGAAGATGCTCCGCCAGCACAATTCTTTTCAGCTCCATCACATGAACGAGCGAAACAATTTTTACGTAACGTTTTATAATATAACTTCTGTTTCAAACGAAAAGAAATACATTCATACGGTGCACAACTAATCATCTAAATAAAATATTTCAATAACATACTTAAAACCATCCGTATGATCAATATATAGGAGGGGTTTTATGAAAAGAAAACTATTAACCATTGTTGCGAGTATTACATTATGCACATCCTTTATACTAGGAGCCTGTAGTAAGGAAAGTGCTACTACTTCTTCAAATGGTGAAAAAGAATTTCGTTATGCGATGAGTGGCTTATATAAGCCTTTTAACTATAAAGAAAATGACGGAAAACTTGTCGGTTTTGATGTAGAACTAGGTGAAGCACTTGCGAAAAAAATGAATATGAAACCAACCCCTATTACAAATCCATGGGAAACGCTAATCCAAGGTCTCAAAGCGAAAAAGTATGATGTAATACTGGGCAGTATGGCAATTACAGAAGAACGCTTAAAAGCTGTTAATTTCTCAAATCCTTATTATCGTTCTGGTGCCCAAATTTTTGTAGCTAAAAAGAATACATCTATCTCTTCTCCAGAAGATTTAAAGGGTAAGAAAATTGGTGTTGTAAAAGCTAGTACCTTTAAAGACCTCGTTGCAAAATACACAGATCAAATTACAGAATACGATAGCGATATTACTGCACTTATGGACTTAGAGCCTGGACGTATCGACGCAGTAATTACAGATCAAATGGTTGGTTTACGCATGATCAAAGAAGGTAAATCAAATATAAAAGAAGCTGGAAAACCACTAAACCTTGATGAAATGGGAATTGCTATTCGTAAAGATGATAAAGAAATGGTCGAGAAAGTAAATAAAGCTTTAGATGAAATTATTAAAGATGGTACGTATGAAAAGATCAGTAAAAAATGGTTTGGGCGTAATATTCTTGGTGAAGAGGAAAAAACGAAGTAATTTAGCCCTTCAAAGTTTCCATAAATCATGCCCCACTTTGTGTGGGGCATTTCATTCTCTACTAAAATCTATACAATATGAGGTGAAACGCATGTTTGAAATTTTTATCTCTACCTATCCCACACTCTTAAAAGCTACTATTGTCACATTACAATTAACACTAACATCCCTATTACTCGGTTCACTAATTGGATTACTATTCGCTTTCTTTCGAATCTCTAACAATAAAGTTTTAAATAGTATCGCTCACGTATACATCGCCATTATTCGTGGTACACCTTTAATTGTTCAAATCGCCATTCTCTATTTTGGGATTACATCCGTTGTTGTTTTTACTCCTTTTTGGGCAGGAGCCATTGCTTTAGCAATCCACAACGGTGCATATATTACTGAAATTTTCCGAGGCTCTATCCAATCTGTCGATCGTGGACAAATGGAAGCAGCTCGCTCTCTAGGTATGCCATATCCTTTAGCGATGCGCCGTATTGTATTACCGCAAGCATTTCGTCAATCTATTCCTCCTTTAGGAAATCAATTTATTATTGGATTAAAAGATTCTTCACTTGTTGCTTACGTAGGATTGTCCGAATTATGGGGGTCAGGTTTATCAATCGCTGCAGGGAACTTCCAACAACTAGATACATATATAATCGTTGGTTTATATTATCTCGTGCTCGTTCTCCTATTCACTTACCTTGTTAATCTTTTAGAAAAACGATTACAGCGAAAAGAAACAAACTCTATACAAACTGCAAAAAAGAAAACAAAAGAAATTTCTCTTTGAACAAACTAACAGGTTAAGGACCATTTCCTTAACCTGTTTTTATTTCTTCTCCATACTTTTTACTCCAATAATATTTTTCTATGTATAAGAAATTCATTATATTTCTACAGTCTCCCTCTTTACACATCATAAAATTATCCATAATATAGTAAAGATGGATATACACATCTAGACGTCTTAAATAGTATAAGGAGGTCACTATGCTGGATTTAATTTATAAAGATTGGCTGAAACAAAAATATCAAATTTATAACCTTCAGCAACTTACAAGCTACATAAACAACTTAATTAGCCTGGCTGAAACATTAGGATTCTATCAATTACAAAAGGATTTACAACAATTATCTACAACGTTAAAAGATTCTAGCTCTGTCTACGATGTAGTCGAGCATATCACAGAAATGATGCTTTCCTTTAAACAGGATGATCAATTACTTAAAATTTATATAATTGGTACTATCCCTGAGGTACTTCAAAATGCCTCCATTCAAATTTTCGACAACATAAATAATGCTGATTGTGTTGTTGTATATAAAGAAACTATCCCTTCTTATTTCATACAACAGCCTATCATTTATTTTTATGAGAACGTAGATGATGAACAAATTGTGCATCACGGAGTACAAGAGGTGTTACATACAAAATTACCTTTTGAAACAATCCAGAAGAGATTACAAAAATATATGTCAGTATCTCGCCAAACCCCTCCACTATTAGTAGTAACCGCTGACGACTTATTAACAAAATTTATAAAAACTGAATACACAACTTTACTAAACGTATATCATTTCACTAGTGGAAAGCACTTTTTCACAGAAAAAATCTATGAACAGTTTCCATTCTTCATACTAATTGTGGATTGGATGATGCCACAAATGGATGGTTTAGAACTTATTAATCGATTAAAGAGATTGTTGCCTAGTCGACATTTCCGAATTTTTATGACCTCTACTAAATCAACAGCCCACCACCTGGAGGAAGCATTTAAAGCCGGTGCTGATGATTTTATTGAAAAGCCGTTTTCACCTTTAGAATTTAAGGTTCGTTTGGCGCACTTATTAGAAGGAAGGAATGAAGGCTATTGATTATAGTTACAATTGTACAATCCATAGTTATCTTTTTAATAGTTGCTATTCTTATAGCGTATATATATTTAATTTCACTAAAATTACGTAGTAGAAATTTCAAAAGAAAAAATAATAAATGGAAAGAAGAAAATAGAAAATCTCTATATGAATTTATCATGCATAATAAATGCCATGATTTCAAAATTGAACATACAGCAGATATTCACGCACTAGAATCTCTCTGCATTAAAGCTACACAGCTCGTATCCGGGATTGATGAAAAACAGCGCATTCATCATTTATTACAAGTCTATTTGTTTCCCCATTATAAAGAAAAATTAGTTCACGGCACTCATATAGAAAAACAAAATATATTAGATATTATTTCTTTCTTCAAAATAAAAGAGTTTGAAAATGAGGTAAAAGATATATGCACTCAAACATCTGGATCTATCCAGCATCAAGCATTTACTACATTAAGTACATTAAACACAAGGCAAGCAATTTTACTTGCTACAAGAGTCCATGACTCTATTCCCATCACTATGATCGCTTTAAGTATTTCTCAAACTGAAAATTTTTCTGTTTGGGTTGAGTTTTTCCATACATTACCTAAACAATTTCAATATGAAATTTTAAATGCAATCGGTACACGTGAAGAAAATAGCTGTTATCTTTTCCTCATTCAAAACTTAATGAATGAAGATGAGGAAATTATTATTCACTCGTTACATGCTATTTCAAAGTTAATGCCTAAAACAGAAACAAAAGAGCACATTGAACAGTTATTTAAAAAGGACAGTTGGCAAATTCACCTCATGCTTATTCGTGTAATAACCCCCTTTAAAGATGAAGGATACTTCCCTTATTTACTAGAACAAGCAGGGCATCAATCTTGGTGGATACGTCGTGAAGTCCAACATGCAATTCAATATTATTCAAACTGGCAAGAAAAGTATATTGAAATTGCATTACATCACCCTGATCGTTTCGCACGTGAAAGTGCATTAGAGGCTCTAGCACGAAAGGATGTGACAACATATGCATTATCTTGATATATTTTTAAAAATTTCACAATGGCTCTTCTTACTATACATGGGTGTTGCTATCTTATTCTATACAGCTATATTTCTGATTTCTGCATTCACCTTAAGAAAAAAAAGAGAACGTGATGAAAATAGGGAATTACTTCATTATTTACAGTCTGGTATTACTCGACCTGTCTCTATTATTGTTCCTGCCTATAACGAAGGAGTCACTATCGTATCAAGTGTCCAATCACTTTTAACTTTAGAATACCCTGAGTTTGAGGTAATCGTCGTAAACGATGGATCAAGCGATGATACGTTAGAACAATTAAAAGATCATTTCCAACTATACGAAATTCAGAACGTGGTTAGATTACAATTGGAAACAGAGACTATTCGAAAAATATATCGCTCATCTGTTAATAAACAAATTATCGTTGTCGATAAAGAAAACGGCGGCAAAGCAGATGCATTAAATGCAGGTATCAATATTTCCAACTATCCGTACGTTTGTTCATTAGATGCTGATTCTCTCTTAGAACGTGATGCACTTATGAAAGCTATGAAACCAATTTATGAATCTCCAGAAAAAGTTATGGTAACTGGCGGGAGTGTTCGAATTGTGAACGGTTCTTACATACAAAATGGACAAATGATTGAAAATCGTCTTCCAAAACAACCTCTTGCGCTCATGCAAATTATCGAGTATTTGCGTGGATTCTTATTTGGTCGCTTAGCATGGAGCAAGTATAATATTCTTCCTATCATTTCTGGTGCATTTGGTATTTTCGATAAAGGAGAAGTTATTCGTGTTGGAGGTTATCAGCGAAAAACTGTCGGAGAAGATATGGAGCTTGTCGTTCACCTTCATAAAAAAGCTTTACAGGATGGAGAAGAAAAGAAAATCATTTATAACCCAAACGCAATTTGCTGGACACAGGCTCCCGATGATTTAACAACCTTCCGCAAACAACGGAGTCGTTGGCACCGTGGTTTAGGTGAAACTTTATGGCGCCATAAAGATATTTTATTCCGTCCAAAATATAAAGCTTTCGGTATGATTGCAATGCCTTTTTATTTATTACTAGAATGGCTCGGTCCTATTATTGAAATACTTGGCTATTTACTACTACTGTATCATTTACTATTCGATGAAATTTTCACAGAATATGTATTTTTACTGTTAGCTGCTACCGTACTATACGGATCATTCCTATCCGTAGGAGTTGTTTTATTAGAAGAATGGAGTATGAAAAAGCAAAATAGTATTAAAGATTTCACACTCTTACTTCTCTGGTCGTTAACTGAATCATTTTGGTATCGTCCACTGACTGTTTGGTACCGATTTTTAGGACTGTTTCAAAGTCTTTTCCGAATTAAAGGTTGGGGGAAGATGAAGCGTAAATCGCTTGAAAATCAATCCTCAGAGCGTTTTTGGTGGCTGCGAAGAATCGCCTTCATCCTAATTATTTTAGCTGTTATTTTCGGTATAGATGCAACAAAACACCGATTGCAACCAACATTCCTAAAAAACCCTGCAGATAATATTTCATATGGTTTTAAAGCAGAGCGAAATAAGCAAAACCTTCAACATTATACAGGGGGCAAATGGGAAGATTGGACAATTAAAGGTGTGAACCTAGGTATGGCAAAACCAGGGGCATTTCCAGGTGATGCTGCAATTACAAAAGCAGAATATAAAAAATGGTTGAAACAAATTAGCGAAATGGGTGCAAATACGATTCGTATTTATACCATTCACCCTCCTGCTTTTTACGAAGCTTTATTTGAATTTAACCAACAAGCAAAACAACCTTTATATTTGTTCCATGGTGTATGGGTTGAAGAAGAACAACTGTTAGAAACAAAAGATGCTTACAAATCCAAAAATGAACTCTTTAAAAATATTGAAAGAACAGCCGATGTAATTCATGGTAATACAACAATCGCTGCTGAAAAAGGACATGCTTACGGTGAATATAATTATGATGTGTCACAATATTTAGCTGGTTGGATTCTCGGGATTGAGTGGGATCCTGACATGGTCATCGAAACAAATAAAAAACATGCTGATAAAACTTCATTTAAGGGTAAATATTTCGAAGCAAAGAACGCTAGTCCATTTGAAATTTGGCTAGCTGAAGGAATGAATTATATCGCTCAATATTCTATTAGCAAATATGAGACCGCTCAGCCTATCGCTTTTTCCAACTGGGTTACAACAGATTTACTAGATCACCCTGCTGAACCGTTCATCGGTGAAGATGCTGTATCTATAAATCCAAATCATATCTTTGCTAATAAGAATTACCCAAGCGGGGCGTTTGCCTCTTATCACGTGTATCCTTATTACCCTGACTTCTTAAATTTCGATCCAGATAAAGCAAATTTCAAAGACCATCGAGGGCAATCCAATAGTTACGCTGCTTATTTAAAAGACTTGCATGATTCACATGAAATGCCTGTTGTTATTTCGGAATTTGGTATCCCAGGATCCCGAGGTATTTCTCATAAAAATATACATGGAAAAGACCAAGGGCATATGAATGAAGATGAACAAGGGAAACGTAATGCAGAGCTCTTCGAAGATATTATTCAGGCGAAATTGGCCGGCGGTATTGTATTCATTTGGCAAGATGAATGGTTTAAATTCTCTTGGAATACAACTAAATATGATAATACGGAAGAACGACCACATTGGAACAACGTACAAGTTCCTGAACAACATTTCGGTTTGCTATCATTTGAATCCCATACTATTAATGTCGATGGTGATACGAGTGATTGGAAAACAAAAACAAAAATTGGGGATAAGAATGGTTACACGACTTTCGTAACACACGATGAGTCCTATTTATACTTATCCATTGATCGTCCAAAAGCTAGACCTCTTGAAGAGGAACCTATTACAATTGGAGTAAACATATTACCTGAACAAGGAAATAAAGAATTTAACGGCCTTTCTATGAAAGAAGGCGCTGATTTTAAAATTGATTTGCACGGCGGACAATCTAATCAAGTACTTGTTGATTCTTATTATGATGTATTCTCTTATGAATTTGGTTTCCAACGAAATCTAGTTCCTTATACAAAACCAGAAAAAAATAGCGGACAATTCTCCCCTATTTATACAGCATTAAGTTTGCCAATTACATTACCACTGACTCAGGAACAATTGCCATTTGAAAAATTTAATGTCGGAGCATTAACTATGGGAAATAGTAATCCAGATAGTGCTGATTACAACTCACTTTCAGATTTTTCTACTCCGAAAAAAGAGACAATTGAGATTCGGATTCCTTGGATGTTATTAAATGCGAAGGCACCAAATATAAAAGAATTTATTGGTGATATTTATGCAAATGAAGAAATAGATGGTTTAACTACGAAACAAATTATTAACGCAATTGGCTTTACAGTTCAAATTGGAGCTGAAAACATTACAACTGCACAAGATGGAGAATACGCTATGTATAACTATTCAAAATGGGGTGATGTTGTCGAATATACATCACGACTCAAGAAAAGTTACTACTACATGCAAAAAGTATATCAAGCTACAAAATAACAAAAAGCAAGCTACTTTTCAGTAGCTTGCTTTTTTGAAAATGTATATATATTTACTGATTTACTTTTTTAATACTCTCTTCTTCCTCTATATGTTCCTCACGATATGAAATATTATGAGGATCTAGCCCATTTCCTAAAGAACCATAGAAATGCTCTCTATGCGGATCCACTAATTCACTTCCTTGATAATACACACGTGGTGTATTCCATAGCGCTGCCAAAGCTTTTGTCATCGGCATCTCATGATAGCGTTCCGGCCACATTTCTTTAATTTTCTCTTTTACTAACGGGTAGTATTTAGAGCTCATAGCAGGGAACAAATGATGTTCTGTATGATATGAGAAATTGAAATGTAAAACGTCTACCCAACGCGGCACTGTTACTGATAAACAGTTTGCTAACGGATCATTTACTGGAACAATTGGATTTAAGCGGTGATTTGTTGCGATATATGCCATTACAATAAAGTTAGCAATTAACAATGGAATCACATATGCAAATAACCATTTTCCAGGTCCCATAATAAACAATAAACTAATCCAAACAGTCCAAGGCAAAAGAAGTTGAAGCCATACAGATTTTTGATTGGATGACTTAAACTCTTTTATAAAATGAAAGAACATTCGAGTCGAATGCAAGGTAAATTGAATTGTTAGTGACAGAAAACTAAAGAATGAACGTACATGAAGAGGCATGCGATATACCCAGCTCAAAAACTTACTCTTTTTAAGCTTCTCAAGTGTAGGCCATGCATCTGGATCATTCTCTTCATGTTGTGTATGAACGTGATGTGTTGCATTATGCCACTTTCGCCAAAGTTTAGGACCTGTTGATAATGGCATAAATGCAATCGCTCCTAAGAAATCACGAAGCCATGCCTTTCTTACAACAGTTCCATGTAAAATTTCATGCCCTAAAAACCCAAGTGAAGCAAAACATAATCCAAGAACGATCGCAATTCCTAGATTAGCCCACACATTCAATTCAAATACACCAATCGATATTAACCCCGCCAATGCCACAAGTAAATAAGCCAGTCCGCCAAATAAACGAGTAGGAACTGGTTTAAATGCTTTTTTCGGCAAATGTGGTGATACACGTGCTGCATACCACCCAAACGTATGAAGCTCCTTCATCCTTTTGCCCCTTTCTTATGCCGCGCCTTGCGCAACTTACATATATCAATTCTTGCTTCCAGATTGATTTTACTAGGTGATTAAAAAGCATCTAGTATAAGGAAAATATACTCACTCTATCGTCACTTATTTTTCGCTTTTATTATCAATGAAAAACATTTATCTTTTTACTCTCTATCAACCTTTCCACATGATGAATCATATCAATAGAATTTCTACATTGTCAATAACTTTTATGATCTAGTAATAAAAGTTGGTTATATTTTTATAATTATACTTTATTTCAATAAAGAAAAAACACATATTTTATAAGGTTTCATCTATTATACAGATACGTACCTTAACATGCTATAGACTCTATCTTATTCAAGAACTCTCTGTGTAAACAACAAATACACTCACTTAAATTTAAGCTTTACACAACTTCTACCTCTTCATACCAACAAGACCTAATAATTATATTGAAATAATTTTATCTTTCTTTTAAATAAAAATAGCCTTCCTCTAAAACAGCACACATGAATTTCATCTCATATGGAAATATTAAAAGGAAAATTGTTCTAAATCAGGAGGTTTCCTTAATGACAAGCGATACATTTCCACAATTCCCATCATCTTATTGGATTGAATCTACTCAACTCCCTGCTTTTCCCCCTTTATCTGAAAATATAAAGACAAAAGTCGCTATTATAGGTGCTGGTATTACAGGTATTACTACTGCCTATTTACTTGCAAAAGAAGGCATCGATGTTGTATTAATTGATTCTGGTCTTATTTTAAACGGGACGACTGGACATACAACAGCGAAGATAACAGCGCAACATGATCTTATTTATGATGAATTAATAAACCATTTCGGTATGGAAAAGGCCGGGCTTTTCTATGAATCAAATAATCATGCTCTACAATTTATTAATGAAACTTTGCAAACATATAAAATCGACTGTAATTTCTCAAATGAAGATTCATATTTATATACAACTACTGATAAGGGATTAAGAAATTTATCGAAAGAATATGAAGCTTATCAAAAATTAAATATACCTTGTGACTATGTTCAATCTCTATCGATTCCAATTCCAGTACAATCTGCACTTGTCATGAAAAATCAAGCCCAGTTTCATCCCCTTCTTTATTTGAAAACGCTTTTAGAAAAGTTTGTGGAGATGGGTGGAAAAGTTTATGAACAAACGACTGCCATGGATGTAGAAAAAGGAGATTCTCCACAAGTCATTACAAAGGGCGGACATCGCATTACTTGTGAATATGTTGTCTCTTGTTCACACTTTCCTTTTTATGATGCGAATAGCTTTTTCTTTACACGAATGTACGCAGAACGCTCTTATGCTCTTGCTATTAAAACAAAAACAGATTATCCAGGTGGCATGTATTTAAGTATTGATGACCCAAAGCGCTCCTTACGCTACACAACAAGCAATGGGGAAAAATTAATTTTAATTGGCGGAGAAAGTCATAAAACAGGCCAAGGAATAAACACGATGCTTCATTATGAAGCACTGTATTCTTTTGCAGAAGCAACGTTTGGGGTAGATGAGGTTCCTTATAGATGGTCAGCACAAGATTTAATCACGCTAGATAAGGTCCCTTATATCGGACATATTAACGAGAGCAATCCAAATATATTTGTTGCAACTGGATATCGTAAATGGGGGATGACAACTGGAACTGCTGCCGCTCATTTACTGAAGGATTCCATTCTAAAAGTAGACAGTCCATATAAAGAACTATATGCACCTTCACGCTTTCATGCAAATCCAGATATAAAAACGTTCTTCTCCCAAAACATTGATGTTGCGAAACATTTAATTGAAGGAAAGATTGAAACTGCATTACGTAAGCCAGAAGATCTCGAAGTTGGTGAAGGATCTGTCGTACATGTTAACGGGAAACGAGCAGGTGCTTATAAGGACAAAGATGGAAAATTACATATTGTCGATACAACTTGTACACATCTCGGCTGCGAAGTTGAATGGAATAATGGTGATTGTACTTGGGACTGCCCTTGCCACGGTTCCCGTTTTTCAATTGAAGGAGGTGTTATTGAAGGTCCGGCAGATCAACCGTTAAAACGAGTTGATAATGAGTAAATAAAGAAGTTCAACAGAATGACTGTTGAACTTCTTTATTTACTATAAAACTTTTTCATATAAATTCCGACATAAGAAGGGAAATATTAACATCAAATGAAATAATATATTCATCTACAAATCAAAAGGGGTGAACATTATGCAACCTTCAGCTCCACCTCATCTAGAATCTACAAAAACTATCTTTTTAAACTCTATTACAAAACTTGTTGTTTTTATTTGTTGGCTAGCCATTCTAGCTGACGGCTATGATTTAGGTATTTACGGGGCCGTTCTGCCTAAGCTACTGGAAGACAACAGCTGGGCACTATCACCAGCTCATGCTGGTACAATTGCAAGCTATGCTTTGTTTGGTATGTTTATTGGCGCTATTCTAGTTGGAACTATTACAGATCTAATTGGACGAAAATGGACGCTTATATGCTGTTTAGCACTTTTTTCTATCACAATGGGCCTAGCTGCACTTGCTCCTTCTCCTGAATTATTTGGACTATGGCGATTTATCGGAGGAATTGGACTAGGCGGTGTCATTCCAACAGCTTCCGCACTTACTGTTGAATATTCACCCAAAAAGCGACAATCTTTTATTTATGCTCTTATGTTTACTGGCTATCCTTTAGGTATCGTGTTAGGCGCTATTTTGTCCATGTTTATGTTAGAAGACTTCGGATGGAGAATTATGTTTGGCATCGGAATGATTCCACTACTCCTCATTCCTTTCATTATTCGTTATTTACCTGAATCCATTCAATTTTTGTTATCACGTAACCGCCAAGAAGAAGTGGATAAAATTCTTAATCGTTTTCAAATTGAATTCCATGCAAAAGAGAAAACTCATCAACCCCCATCTAATATACGAAAGAAAAATGGATTTCTTACTTTATTCTCAAAAGAATACATAAAAGCAACGCTGCTTTTTTGGATCACTTATATAATGGGGATGTTTTTAATATACGGTTTAAATACTTGGTTACCTCAGATGATGCGACAGGCAGGATATCCTCTTGGATCTAGTTTATCATTTCTACTTATGCTAAATATTACCGCCGCTATCGGTGCATTATTTGCTGGAGCAATCGCAGATCGTATAGGAGCCAAAATTGTTATTAGCATTTCCTATCTTATGGCAGCTGTATGTATTGGACTATTAACAATTAAACCATCTGTTACAATCATTTATCTTTTAATTGGTCTTGCTGGAATTGGATCGGTCGGTATTACTCAAATATTAAATGCATATGTGACACAATACTTCCCATCCCATATCCGAGCTACTTCCTTAGGCTGGGGACTTGGACTTGGCCGAGTTGGCGCAATTACTGGTCCTATTCTTGTCGGTATTATTATGACAATGCAATATGACTTAGTATGGAATTTTTACTTATTCTCATTTGCAGGTCTTCTTGCAGCTATATCTGTTTTCTTTATTCCTACAAAATAAAAAGAGCACAAACTTACTTGTGCTCTTTTTCGTATACCGCAAACAACATATCTCGAAACAATGTATTTAAACTCTCAATATCGATCCCTGATCCCTTTTCAATTCCTTTTACATATTGCTGATAGTAATGAATTTGTTCTTCCAAAAATTGATTCAACACATCAATTTTTAATCCAACATCTAATTCAGTACCTGCCTTTTTCTTTATTAACAACTGTTCAATTTCATCTAATACGCTACGCTCCAATGATAATTCTGTAATTAATCGATCGAATTCTACAGGAGGCAAAGTTGTTTTCTCCTCTAGCCACTTACAAGCCAAAATAGGACGCAATACATAAAAGTACTTTTTTAATTTTACATTCTCATCTTGCAAAAATTCACGATAATTTTTTGAAGCCATATGTAAGTAATGATATATCGTCGCTTTCGGATCGAAGTTCTTTTCACTCATTTGCTGAAGCTGTTCTGGAAAATTAGAGTTTTTCGAATAAAAAATGGGTGATCGAATCCATTCGAGTAAAGCTGGGTTTGACTTTGCAAATAGTTGTAACGCTTTTTTAATATCCCATCCGCTTATATCTAAATCATCACTAATCGGATACTCAATTACATCTCGTTTATCATGAATGGATAAATACCATTCTACCGGGTGCATATAAACGAATCTAACATCATAATCACTATCTTTTGATGGAAATCCCCATGCACGACTCCCTGACTCCACAGCGAATAAAATTTTCACATCATTTTCTTTCTCAATTCGTTCTAACTCCAACTTAATTTTCTCTCTCATTTCATACCCTCTCCATTTTTTGATTATTTCCTTGGAAATTCGACAAATATATTACTAAGTTTACTACATACTAAAATAGCTGTCAGAAAATTTCCGACAGCCTGTCAAAATTCGTTATTTTTTACTTGTTCTTTTCAGTTACACTAACCGCAATTCGTTCAAACTCTTTTTGAATCTCCTCTTTGTATGCATCTACTTTTGAAAAGTCCATAGCAGCAATATAAATTCGTTCTAATTTATCACGAACTGATTTCGCTTTCGCTAAAAAAGACATCGCCTCGTTCATTTTTGCTTTATATTGAATAGAGACGTCACGAATTTCCTCCGCATACTTCTCATCCGTCCCTGGTGTTACAATAAGGGCATACATATCTATAATTTCATCACCTTCGCGGCTCGGAAAATATTCATGTGGTGCGGTGCTATCGAAAATCGCAAACCCTAATTCTCTTACGATCACCATATCAAGGCTATTTGGATCAAACCCACAATGATATACTTCAACTTCAAATCCTTTTTCTTCTGCTGCCTTAGCTAATTTTTTGAGCATTGTTGATTTCCCAGAACCTGGGCGTCCTTTTATAAAATAACGATGTGGTAATCCTTCTGTTAAATTAGGAACAAAATCAACTGCTCCTTTCGGTGTAGCTGCTCCTAAAAACCGATGTTTCACAAGCGATTGTTTCCCAACTTTATCTGTAAATAATTTCTGAATGAGCTGCTCGGTTAGTTCGTTCGCTTTATTAAAATCAATATTACTAATATATATTTTCTCCCACTCATCATGTATAACTAATGCCTCGTTAAAACGAGCGTAAGCAGCTTGAAAAGCTTTGCTTGCTTCTGAAACAAATCGTTCAATTTCCACTTTCTGCTTTCTTAACTTATCTGAATCCCAAGCAATTCCTAAATTAATATACTCCTCGACAACTCCTGGCATTTTTGGCTCAATAACATGCGGTGATGTTCCATCAACAATTCCTACTTTTAACTTCGGGATGATGACACCATCAACCGATTTATTATCAGAAGAACAATGTAAAAATTCAATATCATATCCCTTTTCAACCCATTCACGACCTATTGCCTTAATTAAAGAAGATTTTCCCGTTCCAGGTCCACCCTTTAAAATAAATAATCTGTTTAGTCCTTTTAAATTCTCTTCATATAAATTATGAAATCCTCTAGCTGTATTTCCACCAGCATAATAATTCAATACATTCCCTGTCACTGCACTCACTCCTTCGCAGCATTCTATTTACATAAACTACAATATGCGAGCAACTTTATTTGGGTGAATACCTATTTTGTGTTGCACAGAAAAAGGAAATGAATTACAATTTCATTATCACGAAGATTCAGAACTTTAAATTGAATATACCTTTATCAAGAGAGGCAGAGGGACCGGCCCTTTGAAGCCCAGCAACCTCAGTTTATACAAACTGAATAGGTGCTAATTCCTGCAAAATGCATTGCATTTTGAAAGATAAAACGTAACTATTGTGTGCAAAACTCATCTTTCTTGATTATGAAAGGTGAGTTTTTTATATTTCAAAATATATACTTGGAGGTATTTAAAGTGAAAGTAATTGACCTATCCCAAACATTTGAAAACAATATGTCTCAATTTCCTGGAACACCAAAAATCAATTTAGAAGCCATTACAAGCGTTGAAGAAACAGGTTATCAAGTTACAGATTTTCATTCTGTCGTTCATGTTGGTACACATTGTGATGCTCCTGCTCATTTCATTTCAGGCGCAACGACTATTGATCAATTGCCCCTAGACCAATTTGTAGGTGAAGCTGTTCTTATCGACGTAACTCATGTACAAGAACGAAAACTACCTAAAGAAGTATTACACAATGCTGACATAAAAGAAGATGATATTGTCATTTTCCATTCCAACCTATCTAATAAATGGAATACAGAAGCGTATGAACAAGAAGCCTTTTATCTTTCCGAAGAATTAGCTGAAGAATTAGTTCAATTAAAAGTAAAATCTGTCGGTTTAGATTTCATTTCTCCTGACGAGGTAACGACAGAAACATCGCCAATTCATCACATACTACTTGGGAATAATATTTATTTAATCGAAAACTTAACAAACTTAGATGCCATTAATGCGAAACGTTTCTTTTTCTCAGCGGCACCTTTAAAAATTAAAAATAGCGACGGTGCTTTCGCAAGAGCATTCGCTGTAATTTTTTAAACAAACTATACAAAAAAGCAAAGATCGTCATTGACCTTTGCTTCTATTTCTTTTATTTAAACTAAGAAAGAATTGCTCAACGCGAGGACGTAACCAAGCTAAATAATCTTTCTCTTTCTTCTTTGTACAAACTATTTCTTCCCCATCAACCATTCCGACAAGCTCTAGCTCTAACAGTTGCCTCGTAAATGCTAACATATTTATTTCTTCTTCCGGATACTCTTCTTTTAATTTCTCCTCAATTTCCCCTAATAAAAAACCGTCACGCATCATTGCCAATGCATCAATCCAAAGTGGCGGCATTTCATATTTTTCTCCTGTAATTGTATCTTTTACAATATAATTCTTTTGCTCTTTTCGAAATTGAATCGCGTGTAAGCATACAGTCGAATTTAATGTTAATTCCATCATACCACCTCTTTCATAATATCTGCATAGAAAAAAGGATGCGCGTGCACCCCTTCTTTTTCTAACACTACCGAACCGTTACATGAATAACAAATCTCATGTCGATATTTTCCTCCATTATAAACGAAGTATTTTATAAAAAAAACCCTTCTCGAAACATTTTATAAAATGTTTATATTTACGCAACAAGAACACTTTTCTGAAAAATATTTTCTTCTAGCGCATTATGCTATCGGTAAAAAAATCTCCACCTTCATTCCTAGCTCTCCGCTACTTTGAATCGCAATACTTCCTTGCTACTCCTCATGATCAATACAAAAACTCTACATATTATCTCATTAAATGATAAGGAAATTACTTTCAGAGCAATCTGTAACCTTATAACGAGAAAAGGAAGGAGATTTCCCCTTCCTTTTCATCACAATTTATATCCACCTTACTCGATCATGTAGCAATCCATCCGTAAAGTCATTTCCACCAACTACAAAATCATTCATATATAAATTCAAATATTCTCCGTACTTACTTTCTGTATTTAATAATAATTCCTCTACATAATAGGCACCTTGTTTAAAGTTATCGAACAGTAAACTACACAAGCCAGCATAAATGCCACATCCTACTTGGAAGTATGTCGCATTCGTTTTATATTTATGAAAAACTTGACTACTATTCATCACGTTATACATATAAGTCTCGCTATTTTCATAAACGAGTAATACACCGACTAGATCCTCGCCCGCAATCTCTTCTTCGGCTGGATTAAATACTTTACGATTCCAATTCCATAGATCTTCTACCTTATCTAAGTTCTGTCTAATTATATTTGTTGTATACTCGTTAATTCGGTAAAGAAACCCTACTTCCATGTTAAAGTTTTTCCCTAAAATTAAAACTTCCTCATGCGGCATCAAACAACCATAAAATTCTTTCTCTCCCAACTTTACTTTATACTCTGAAGCATATACATCTTCATAAAAGTAAAGAGGACGATGATGACTCATATACATCGGATAACTCCATATCGCTTCATCTAGAAATCGCTCTACTGCCCATGAAGCATACAGTGTATGAGGCTTTATAAGTGCTGTATCATTCAAAAATGACGTATCATGTTCTACTATATAGCATGCTTTTGGCTTTTCATTTGGACGTTCCTTCATAAGTTCAACAACCATCCATTGAACAACACCTGGGTTCATACCTGAGCCTATAATTGCTTTTGTATTTGTAAATTTCTCTTTTTCCTTCTCAAACCGCGTATATCTTTCCGTAAGTTGAAAGCCGATTAAACTATCGTCCTGATCTACTGCCTCATTTTCCAAAGCTGAATTAATATAACAAATTCCAAGTTCATTACAACAGCTTAATACTCTGATCGTATCTGCCCCTGAAACATCAATCACAACGCTCGTACTACTTTCTTTTAAATGTTTTTTAAATGTCACTACATCTTGGAGATCTATTTCGGATAAAAACAATTGATCTTCCAAATTTGGAAACAACTCGTCATAATACGTCCTATCTTTTTGTTTTATATCAACCAAATAAAATGTAACATTCTTTATCACTTCATAAATCGGGTCTTTTTCATTTACTATCGCTTGATTTAAAATCGCTAAAACTGCTTTTGCTGCTCCACCAGCACTACCAAGTAATGTAATCGATAACGAATTTGGAAACTGCTCCACCAACAAAACCCCTTTAATATATTAGTTAAGCAGTTCTCCCTCAAAAAAATAAATTGAATACATCAAAAGATAGCTCGTACATATTCTTTATAATTTAGTACAAAATTTCCTCTTCAACAGTCATACTAACATATTTATATTCAATTCATTTTTCCCCTCATATTCAGATCAAGCTAAACAAATAGGCTCGACCTTTTCTTCTGCATATAAAAGAAAAAGCCAGCCCTTTCAATTAACTTACGGACAATGGACAGATTTTACATGTTGAATATTTACATACATTTTCGCATCACGCGCTTTTAATATTTCAATATGCCCTTCATCAATCTTCGCCATCTTTCCGATTTTATTATATTCCTCACCTAAATCGAACACCATAATTTTTCCAGACATTTTAATAAGTTGTTCTTCAAACGTTCGAGCTAACGTAATATTTAAGGGATTCACGGGGAGTTCATTTTTATTGAGGGCGTAAGGCACTTGATTTTCTTTATACGGAATTAACCATTTCAAGTGTTTTAAAGATATATATACAGTTTTATAAACTGGACTATAAAAAACAATATAATCGTTCATTACACTTGTAACATACCCATGTATTGGAGCATTTCCTGCTACATAAATTTCCGTAAAAATCCCTTTGGAAGTACTTAATACTTTCCTCAAAGAAATTGAAGGTGACTCTCTCTTAATTACAGAATCCACATCTGGTTTTAAGATTTCTTCATCATGTGGTCGTAAAAATTTATAATATTGTACATGGTATAAAGATATATATACGTAGTCTTGTCCATTGTAAAGAACAACGATATCATTTCCTACGTCTATTAATACACCTTTAAACCTTTTTTCACCAATTAATTTAACATATATATTTTCTCCAATACTTTTGTTTAACTCATTCATCTATATCCTCCTTCCTATGAATTTCTTCTTTCCTGTCTTTCATTTCTAAAAAAATAATCAGGGCAAAGTTCTGTTTTAATAGTAAGTAATTCCTTTTCATACTATTGAAATAAGAAATTGTTCTTCTCTTTCCCTCATAATGCCCCTCTTATTTATTAAACATTATTCATCTTCATTCTTTTTACATTTAACTACTTGACTCACACTCTTAATATGAGACTTAACTACATAAATCACTTCATCGCAGTTTACTAGTGTAATGCAGCCATGGTGTACCTCACTTAACAAACCTTCCACACATTCTGGACCACCACGATTAATTTTTACCCACTTATACTTCAAGTCTTTTAATATATCTAGAAAAGTATCCTCATCAGAGCAGAAACATGAACTATAGCAATCACCACATTTACTTTCTTTTACTTTCTTAACTAGACTCTTCACATGCTTCAAGTGATAATATACTAATTCACCATGTGGTAATTGTAACGTTAGATAATCTTTGCCTAACGATACAAGCTCACCAACTCGACTTTCTGGTCCGCGAAGGTTTACTTTGACAGTCTCACCAACTAAACATTTAATTTGGTCACAACATAATACATTCTCCAATTTCGTATCCCCCTTTCTTATTATCTTCCTCTACTTGATTGTCTTTGTGCACGAGCACGACCTGAATTATTGCTACTTTCCTTACTATCGTCGCTCTCATCGCTCTCTCCACAAGCTAAAGCATTATAGTTAACACTTTTAATATGCTTTATTGCAATTAAGATAATTTCTTCTTTTACGATTAATGTTACGAAGTCACAAGAAACATCTTGTAAAATGCCTTCCACTTTCTCTGGACCACCGCGATTAATTTTCACCCAGCAATATTTGAAACTTTCAAGCAGTTCTTCAAAGTCTTCTGCACAGGCGCAATCTTCCCACTCGCAATCACTTGATCCACATTCTTTCGCATTTTTTGTGATACTCTTTAGATGTTTAAGTTGATAGTAATAAAGCTCACCTTTTTCATTCTGCAATACGAAGTAGTCCGGACATACTGATATTATTGTTCCTTTTTGAGATTCTGGACCACCCCTGTTTACTCTCACAAAAGATCCAATTAAGTCTTTCAAAAAATCACAATGAAATAAACTCACGAGAAAACCCCTTCCATTAATTTATAAGCTTTTGCACTGATAGTATATGTATCTGTACAGGTTACGTTCTCTATGTTTGTCCTAGCTAGAAAAAAATATGCTTTTAACATGGTAGACTACTACCTATCAAAATTTGAGGAAAGGCTAAGAACTCCTTATGCTTTTAATATCTTTAAACAAAAAAATCCCTTATGAAGATACATTTCTGCATATCTTCATAAGGGATTTCCCATAGTTTAATCTTCGTCTTTAACATCCATATCTTCTGGAATTGGTTCGTTCAATATTTCTTCCACTAATTGCTTATATTTCTCCATTTGTTCTAAATGTGTATTGAATTGTTCTTTATTTAATAAATATTGCTCTCCATCAAATAGTGCACGAATTTTCTTTTGCTGAATTAACTCTTCAATATACGACTTTGGTAAATTTAAATACTCCGCAGCTTCTTCTACTGTTATATACAACTCGTTCATTCCTTTATTATTTTTTCCTATATACTGTATCTTACTTTATTTTTGTAAACAAATAAAAAAGATTTTGTAAATGCAACCTAAAAAGCAGGTAGATGCATTCCATATATTGTATAATAGTATATAGTAAGAATTTTTTAAATATAGAATGGTATTACCCATTTACACAAAGGAGAGTTAACATATGGCTACTCGTCACATCATTACAATGTTAGAAAAAACATTACAAATTGAAACAGAAAACACAATTTCTCATTTAACTGCATCTTTATCTGATCGTATTCTTTCTCAAAGCGTAGCAATACAGGAAAACAATTGTTACCATACAATTGGAGAATGGTACAAAAATCATTTCTTATTCCAACAAGATGATTTCCTTTGGGCTAAATACGTTTTCTATGACGCATATTGTGAGGAAATAAAAAAACAAGGTCATCTTACAAAACGTGTTCGCCAAATATTAGAATCATTAGCTCGAATGCATGGAAAACAGTACATTGCTTCTATATTAAACATGCCATTTCCTAACGAACGAGCTAAAGGAACAGCATAATGTAATACAGTTCTGCGTCAGCAAAACATAGATTCATTATTTTCTAGGAAGATTCACAAATAAAATGTTCATGTCACATGAACTGATGAAACCGGTGTCATTATAATGATTGAAAATATAGTAAACAGGAAAACCCCCATTTACCTCTCTCATCATTCGAATAGAGAAGTAAATGGGGGGATACTTGTTCCTTTACTATTTCATCATCTGCTTAATCAATTCTCGATTTCTCTTCTTAAATACCTCATTATGCGAAGAAACCATTCCATACTCACTTGCATCTGGCTGAATAAATTGTTTCGCTTTATTCACAGCATTTCCAGCATCTTGGAATGCTCCCGCAATTAAGTGTAATTTTCCTTCATGCTTTAAAATATCCCCAGCAGCATATAATCCGTCTACTGAAGACTCACTATTTGCATTCCCTGCAATATAAAAATTATCTATAATCGCAACGTCTAACTCACTATTTTCTAATAATGTAATGTCACGTTCATATCCATGATTAATAATAACTTCATCAATAGGTAAATGAGAAACTTCACCTGTCTCATGATTCGTTAATTCTACATATTCAATCGCTTCATGACTATCACCAGCAATTAATTTTGTAATCGATGTATGAAAGAAACACTCAGCTGAGCTGTTCAGCAGTTGCTTCACTTGTGCTTCATGACCAGATAATTCTTCTTTTCTATATGTTACATATACTTTTTTCGCGATTGGTTCTAATTCATTTGCCCAATCAACGGCAGAATTTCCTCCGCCGGAAATAATGATCGTTTTATCTTTGAAACGCTTTAAAGACTTCACTGTATAATTTAAATTCGATACTTCAAATCGCTCAGCACCTTCAATTGATAACTTTTGTGGTTTCAATATACCACTTCCAGTTGCCACAATAACTGTTTTTGAAAAGTGTTCTTTTCCATCGTTTGCTTTTAACGTAAAAGTGCCATCTTTATTACGAATAATCGATTCTACTTTTGTATTTAATACAACTTCCGGCTGAAATGTTAACCCTTGTTGTACAAGTTGCTCAATTAATTTATCACCTGTAACTGGTAATAGTCCACCTACATCCCAAATCATCTTCTCTGGATAAACATGTATTTTTCCACCTAGCTGTGGTTGAAATTCTATTATTTTCGTTTTCATTTCTCTGAGTCCACTATAAAAAGCTGAATAAAGCCCTGCAGGTCCTCCGCCTATCACAGTTACATCAAACAATTCTTCTCGATTCATTCGTGCTCACTCCTCAGCTACTAATCATTGATTATCATTCTCAATAAAATATAACCTGTTTCCGCAAAATTTACAATTAAAATTACTATTGACAATACAACTAGATAAAATTATATTATTTAATGAATCAATAGTGATAATCATTATCAATTTGTTAATAATTAGAAAATTTGAGGTTACATCTTCTTTTATTAGTATGGTTAATACTATATTGTGACATCTCACATTCAAAATTTTTAATAAATATTTTGTATTACCACTACTCTTTCAAAAAGATTGCAGTTAAACAAATTATCGTATACACATATCATCTATTTAAAGGAGACAGACGATGAAAAAGTTATTTATTTCACTAACAGTTCTTTTCGTCCTTGTTATGAGCGCTTGTAGCAATGGCTCTACAGACAAAAAGAACGATGCAAAAGGTAGTAAATCAGAAACCATTACATACCAATCTGAAAATGGTAAAGTAGAAGTTTCTGCAAATCCAAAACGCGTTGTTGTTTTATCATCATTCGCTGGTAACGTAATGTCATTAGGTGTAAATCTTGTTGGGGTAGATTCATGGTCTAAACAAAACCCACGTTTTGATAGCAAACTTAAAGACGTTGCTGAAGTATCAGATGAAAATGTTGAAAAAATCGCTGAACTAAATCCAGATTTAATCATCGGTTTATCAAATATTAAAAATGTCGATAAGTTAAAGAAAATCGCTCCTACTGTAACATACACTTACGGAAAAGTTGATTACTTAACACAACATTTAGAAATCGGTAAGTTATTAAACAAAGAAAAAGAAGCAAAAACTTGGGTTGATGACTTCAAGAAACGTGCACAAGAAGCTGGTAAAGAAATTAAAGCAAAAATCGGTGAAGATGCTACAGTTTCTGTTGTAGAAAACTTCAACAAACAGCTTTATGTATACGGCGAGAACTGGGGCCGCGGAACAGAAATTCTGTACCAAGAAATGAAATTAAAAATGCCTGAAAAAGTAAAAGAAAAAGCATTAAAAGAAGGTTACTACGCATTATCTACTGAGGTATTACCTGAGTTTGCTGGTGATTACTTAATCGTAAGTAAAAACAAAGATACTGATAACTCATTCCAAGAGACAGAATCATATAAAAACATCCCAGCAGTAAAAAATAATCGTGTATACGAAGCAAACATGATGGAATTCTATTTCAATGATCCACTTACATTAGATTTCCAACTAGACTTCTTCAAGAAGAGCTTTCTTGGTAAATAATACAAACATGAGGAATTCTTATTTTAAGAATTCCTCTTCCTTTATTCTATGAAAAGAAAAGATGTGAAACGAATGACAAAAGAACATGACAATACACGTTCTATAGCTTTTACATACAAATTAATTTTAAGCATAATTGCATTCTTTCTTATTTTTATGGTAGCAATGGTATTAGGTGCTGCAGATACTTCAATAAAAGACGTATGGTCAGCACTCACTTCCTCCGCTAAAGGGGATAAAATATCTATTATTCGCGAAATACGTTTGCCCCGTGAAGTTGCCGCTATTTTTGTAGGAGCTGGACTTGCTGTTTCTGGAGCAATTATGCAAGGATTAACACGAAATCCACTTGCAGATCCTGGATTACTCGGGCTATCTGGTGGAGCAAATGCTGCGCTTGCACTAACCCTTGCTTTCAACCCTTCCATCAGCTATCTTTACTTAACATTAGCTTGCTTTATCGGTGCTGCAGTTGGTGCAATTATGGTATTTGGAATTGGTATGGTGAAAAAAGGAGGGCTCTCCCCTCTTCGAATTGTATTAGCTGGTGCTGCCGTTTCAGCATTTCTACTCGCAATTTCAGAAGGAGTCGGCATTTACTTCAAAATTTCACAAGATGTATCACTTTGGACTGCTGGAGGTGTAATTGGAACTACTTGGAGCCAATTGAAAGTTATTATTCCAGTCATTTCAATTAGTATCTTTATCGCTATCTTACTAGCAAAAAAATTGACAGTTCTTAGTTTCAGTGAAGAAGTGGCTATTGGACTAGGTCAAAAAATTATTGTTATTAAAACCATTCTATTTATCATTATCATCTTACTTGCAGGTGCGTCTGTAGCACTTGTCGGAAATATGGCATTTATCGGTTTAATGGTACCTCACATGGTACGCCCAATTGTCGGGCCAGATTACCGATTTGTTATACCGATGTCAGCAATTGCTGGGGCTTCCTTTATGCTACTTGCAGATACAATCGGACGTACCATTAACGCTCCGTACGAAACACCAGTTGCCGCTATTGTCGCAATTGTAGGATTACCATTCTTCCTATTTATTGTACGTAAAGGAGGAAAAATGTTCTCATGATACCATCTATTCTAAGAAAACAACGTCTTATCATACTCGCTTTACTTATACTAACCATTACAACCATTGTAATTGGAATGGGGCTCGGTTCAGCATCTTTATCTTATGATCGACTACTCCCAACGTTAATGGGACAAGGAACTTTTAAAGAGGAGTTCGTTTTATACTCTTTAAGACTACCTAGAATTATCATTACATTATTAGCTGGTATGGCTCTCGCTTTATCAGGAGCTATTCTGCAAGGAATTACCCGAAATGATTTAGCTGAACCTGGTATTCTCGGAATCAACTCTGGGGCCGGTGTTGCTGTTGCTATTTTCTTCTTATACTTTCCAATAGATGTAGGTTCATTTCTTTACTTACTACCTATCGTTGGATTTATCGGAGCGTTTCTGACAGCTGTTCTAATCTACGTATTTTCATATAGTAAATCAACTGGACTTCAGCCGGTGCGATTAACATTAACCGGTATCGGTTTTGCATTTGCACTATCTGGAATGATGATTGTCCTTATTTCATCCGCAGATCGTATGAAAGTAGACTTTATTTCAAAATGGATTGCCGGAAATATTTGGGGAGATGACTGGATCTTCGTTTTAGCAATGCTCCCATGGTTAATCGTATTCATTCCGTTTGTTTTCTATAAAGCAAATCGATTAAACATTTTAGCATTAAACGAACCAGTCGCAATTGGCGTTGGAATTGAAATTGAAAAAGAACGCAGATACTTATTAGTGGCAGCCGTTGCGCTTGCAGCTGCAGCTGTTTCCGTAACAGGAGGAATTAGCTTTATTGGACTAATGGCTCCTCACATCGCAAAATCTTTAGTAGGTCCAAGGCATCAAATCTTCATGCCTATCGCCCTTTTAATCGGCGGATGGCTATTACTATTAGCAGACACAATTGGACGAAATATCGTTGAACCTAACGGTATCCCAGCAGGTATTGTTGTCGCTTTAATTGGTGCTCCTTACTTTATGTATTTGTTGCTTAAGAAGGCGTAAAAAACACCCTCAAGAATGAAATCTTGAGGGTATTTTTATCTCCAGCATTTTATTCACTTTTATACATATCAACGCGTTTTACAAAATCATCAGCGACACTGAAATAGATAGCGTAGCCCTCCTTGCGGTATACAAGGGCATCACTATCTATCCCTTCTTCTATTCCATACGGCTCACCTAACCAACTCTTTAACTCATTTACAGGAATATTCATATGTAACCAAATTTTTTTAACTTTTGAAGGAAACATATCCAGGTTATAATCACCATAAGTAACAGTATTAGCTGCATCACAAGCTGTACACTTTGCTTCCTGTAAAGCATCAGGTGTACCAAATTCTTGTTTCACTGCAGATTGTTCTTGTCCAATCACATTCAATCCAAATGGTCCCAAATTCCCGTCAATTAAAGCTGTTTCTAGAACCTGTTTTAGTTCTTGCTTTGTTTTAACTTTAAAATTATAAGAAGAACCAGCGCTATCATTCACCGATATTGATGGAATTGACTTATCTGCATCCGATTCTTTTGCAAGAGTAGTATTTTCTTGAGAAGAACTCTTCTCTCCATTACTACGCCATACTATTTTCTCTCCATGCCAAGCACTGTTACTGTCCTCTTTCATCAAGTACATTCCACTTATACCAAATAGCATCAATATACCCATGCCAAGTGGAATATAGATTCTTTTATCTTTTTTTATAACCTGTAGTACACCTTTCACCTTATTGAAGGTCTTTGAAAGTCTTTCATTAGTTGTACAAGCGAGTAAATATTTATAGAAAGAATCCCATCCCTGTGTCTTTTTATACAATCTTTTCAAACTAATCATAACAGCGAATGGTACCTCTTCATTTTGTGATATTCGGTAAAAAGAATTTACTTTCTGACGCTTCGATTTCATAAATCGAGCAAGTAAAATAGCAAGGTATTGAGAAGAGCTAAACTCTTTTAATTCTTCACCAGGATATAAATCATGCTCATCTTTTCGTTTAACCATACGCATTTCATAGTCCAAAATCAGATTTAATTTTTGATTCTCTTTCAAACCATGATGCAAAAATTTCATTGTAAACTCAATCTTTGTCATCAAACCTAAATTCCTAAGATCATGATCATGAACTACCATCGGTAATTGTTTAAATAACTCTGCAGTAAAGGTGATAAAAGTATCCTTTTCTTTTTCGTATAGTTCTAACGATTTGCACATAAGCGCTGCAAATTTTAATAAGTTCGCATAATATTTAATACTTTTCCCATTCTTTATAATTGTTCGTTCCATAATTGGATACTTGCTAACGTGTTGATAAAACTGGTTAGATACTTGGACTGCTTTGTCAATTTCTTTTTTCTGTAATAAAGATTGTATATGAGAAATCGTTTCTATTGCCCATGTTACTACCTGTCCTTGCTCACCTTTAATTAATTGCAATTTATAAACGTTATCTTGCAAATATAACTTTTGAAATTCTATGCCACTCTTTTTCAGCTGCTTATTAACAGTTACAAATGCGCCACCATATAAACTCAATTGAACATACTTATAATGGGTTTTTAATTGTTCCAGATCCACCTTCAACTGTTCATTATATTTATCCCACATTTGTCGTACATTCTCTTGCGCGTTTACTATTTTTAAAGCATCTGGGTCTAATAATTTTGCAAGTCCTTTAACTAAGAAGGAGCCTCCAAACCCCATAATTAACGATGCCATTATTTGTGATACAAGCTGCACAAATTTTTTCCCTGGAAGCCTACTTTGTATATCTCTTAATAATTCTGTATATTGACCATATGCCTCATAGTAATTTTGAAAGTTTTTAATCGTGGTATCCATTGAAAGGTTCATTCTTTTCTTTAACCCCTCAAAAACATTACCTGTAAAATATAATTTTTTAAATAAATGTCCATGTTGATTTTTTGATATTTCTTCAAGAAATTCATAATACACTTTCCCTAAATATGGAAAACTCAGTATCCTCTTCAGCTCATCTCTAATTTCGCCCACCTGAGTTAATTGAAAAAAACGGGTAATATATTGTGAATACATTTCTTTATTATCTGGATTTTGTAAGGGCTTAAAGACTTCTTCTTCTAGCATTTTATTCCGTTTTTCAATACTTTCATGAATTTTTTGGAAAAGTGCCTCTCCTACTCTCTCGACAAAAGATTCAATTTCTTCTGCTACATTATGAGTAAGTTGCTCATATAATTGTTTTTTGGTTTCTAAATACAGCTCTACTGGATTATCAGCTTGCTCTTTTTCTTTTATATAACTCAAAACAGATTCCCCAACAAATCTAAAATATCTAATCCATCTACAGACGTAGACAAAATAGAACCCGCATCCGTTATATCCACAACACTATTCACTACATCTAAAGCGTCCAAATGAGTAGTATCAATCACATCTATATCTATATTCGGGGATATGAATTCTGGACTTGTATCAATTGTCATCCCTTCCCCTAGTGGATTCGAGTTCATATCATATAATTTTTCTCCTGTAGCTGTATTCATTGTTAAGCCACCCGAACTATTAGGCTGTGAGTACCCTATTATCCCTTCAACATTATCATGAAAAGTTTCCCCACCATACATATTTTGGCTAGAAGAAACGGTATGTCCACCTCCAAAATCAAAGGTCGTTCCATCATACGCATTCTCTTGAACACGAGCAATTGTTTCTCCATGACCATCCATTATAACGCCACCACCTTCAACAGGAGACGGCTGATACTCCGCGACCACTTCTCCGCTTCTGCTTTTCAAATCATATCCGCCAGTCAAATTCGGTAAAATAATCTTTTCTTCCAAACTATCATTAGTAGACTGTATTCCCTGAAATAATTGATTCATTAACATTTCACTATTCCCCAAACCTTATCCATCCCTTCATTCTCTTCACTTTATCAGTTATTCTCCCCAAAATATGTATATACTTTTCTAAACTACTTATATTTTATGCTTATCTATCCTTAATAAAAGTTACAATATTTACCTCATTATATCATTAAATTAAATTATTCCCTTAAAAGGATTTAATATTTATAAAAAAATCTACTGCAATAGATCCTTTTCCGAATCTATCGCAATAGACAAAACACTCCATAGCTAACTACTGCTGTCCATACCCTTCAAACTTCTTCGCCAAATTCTCCATCTCGTCTTCTGGCAATAGCTTCGGTTCCCCAATGCTTTTCGTTTGATAATAAATTTGCGCACAAAACTCAATTTCTTCTGCAACGGTAAATGCCATTTTTATATGATTTGCACCTGCAATTAAACCGTGGTTCGCAAGTAAAACGGCACGACGATCAATCATCCCTTCGAAAGCCGCCTCTGCTAATTGCTTCGTACCAAATGTTTCATACGGTGCACAACGAACATTTGGGCCTGCGAAAGCAATTAAATACGATACTGCGGGCAGTTCCCATCCTAATGATGCAATCGTCTTTGCATAAGGAGAATGTGTATGCACAAGCGCATTTATATCTTCACGCTTTCTATAATAAATAAGATGCATATCAAGTTCGCTTGATGGTTTTCTCTCTCCCTCTACTACATCGCCATCTAAGTTTAATATAACTACATCTTCAGGCTTCGTTTCATAATAATCTAAACCACTTGGGCTAATGGCAACAAGACCTTGCTCCCGATTGAAAATACTAATATTACCGCCTGTCCCCTTTGTTAAACCGCTAGAAATCATTTTCTTTCCATACGCTACAATTTCTTCTCTCTCTTTTTGTAATAACATATACATCCCCCTAAGTATGAAGCTTATGATGACTGACTTTTTAAATCTATCCACTTATTGAAATAGCTTTTTTAAGTTTTCCGTAAACGGTGCTTTTACAATGCCTTTTTCCGTAATAATCGCTGTTACATTTTCATGTGGCGTGACATCAAATGCTGGATTATATACTTTACTTTCTTTCGGAGCAGAATATTGTCCGAAGCGATTAATTACTTCAGAAGCATCTCTTTCCTCAATCGGAATTTCTTTTCCTGTCCGTGTTTTTAAGTCAATTGTCGGCGTTGGTGCCGCTACATAAAACGGAATGTTGTAGTATTTCGCTAAAATAGATACGCCTAATGTTCCAATTTTATTTGCTATATCACCATTTGCTGCCACACGGTCGCATCCAACGATTACCGCATCAATCTTCCCTTGTGACATAACCATAGCTGCCATATTATCTGTAATGACAGTGACGTCAATTCCCGCTCGCTGCAATTCTAATGCTGTTAACGTTGAACCTTGTAATCTAGGACGTGTCTCATCTGAATAGATTTTCAAGTCCCATCCTTTTTCTTTCGCTAAGTACATTGGAGCTGTCGCAGTACCATACTTAGTCGTCGCTAACGCACCTGCATTACAATGTGTTAATACTCCCATTCCATCATGGAATAATGTTAGTGCATGTTCTCCAATGTGACGGTTAATTTCTTCATCTTCTCTATGAATCTCTTTTGCCTCTTCTAATAATCTATCTTTCAACTGGGCGATTGATAAGTGTGCGTTCTCTGTCGCGACTGCCTCCATTCTTTCAAGTGCCCAAAATAAGTTTACTGCTGTCGGTCTTGATGTTGCTAAGTATGCACATACCTTTTTTACTTCCTCTATCAATTCTTCCACCGTATTTTGAGTAACTTCCTTGGCTCCTAAATACACACCGTAAGCTGCTGAAACACCAATCGCTGGCGCACCTCTTACTTTCATTACTTGAATGGCATCCCACACACCTTCAGCTGTCTTGAAAGATTCATAAACAACCTCATTCGGTAATAATGTTTGATCTAATAAAACTAAAGCATCATCTTTCCACTGGATTGGTATTAATTGCTCTTCCATCATCTTCTCCCCTTACTTCGCGTAGTGCATTGACTGTTCTTTTAACGTTTCTACAAAGCTTGTACCTGTTTTATATTGATTCGCTCGTAAAATAAATTTCTTTGCTACTTGAAGACAAATGCGTTCTGCTCTAGCACGTGCTTCCTCATTCTCAATACAAGTAATATCTTTTACTTTCGCAAGCCCAACAATACGACGAATTAACTCAAGACCTGTCACTGCAGCTGTATCCTCTAATACAGATTGTAAATATACTTCGTTAAAGCCTTCCTCCTTCGCCATGATTTCTGTCACATGAATATTCCAAGCATCTAGAAACTTCTTCTTAAATAGATCAATTACCTCTACCATTGTCGATTGTAACCAATCCATATACGTATCTTTCTCGGCTCCAGTTGACATTGTCGCATCTGCATTTACCCAAGCAAACATTAAATTCGCCATTACATTCCCAATGTCATAGCCCATTGGTCCATAAAAAGCAAACTCAGGATCAATTACCTTTGTGGAATCATTTTTTACAAAAACAGAACCAGTATGCAAATCACCGTGAATAAGCGCCTGTGCATTCGTCATAAAAGAAAACTTAAGTTTTGCTACTTCTATACGAAGCTCTTTATCACTATAAATATGTTCTCTAATCCACCCTTCATTTAACAGAAATAACTCATTACGCTTATTATGATTTGTAAATGGCTCAGCGTATACGAGTTCTTCTGTAATCTCACATAACTCAGGATTTATATAATTCTTCACAAGTTCCTTCTTCTCTTTATGATTCATTACAACGTCCGATGTTAATAAGAGCGTATTTACCAAAAAGGTCGTTAAATCATCCGCAAGCCTCGGAAATATTTCATGATGTATAAGTGCTGTACGTAATATTGTGTGATCCGATAAGTCTTCCATTATGCAACAATTCATCACACTATCAAACAAATACACCTTCGGAACAAGTCCAGGTGCTAACTCTTCCTCTAACTGCAAAACATCCGATTCTATACGAATACGATTCGTCGACAACTTAAACTCATCTGAAATACGTGCTGTATCCCCAGCTTGCTTTACAATGACAGAAATGTTCTTCTGTTCATCCCAAACACGGAATACATAATTTAAATTACCATCGCCTATTTCTTTACACTGTAACCCCTTTGCATGTTCAAACTTACATAATTTCTCTTTCACATATACAATCACATCGCTAGCTTCCATTAAAAAATACTTCGTGAACTTAGACATGGTTTCCCCTCCACACTAATTGTAAGCGTTTTCTAAAAGCTATAAAAAATAATAGGATTAAATCTTTCATCCTATAATATATGTTCTTCTTTTTGAAATGTATATCTAGGTTTTATTATATCTTGTTAATATCTTGAGTCAATGTTTCTATATCATTGCAATATGCTTCCTAATTATATATTTGAGAGGACAAAAATTGTTCAAAAAGATTCTAGTTCATTTTATTTTATTTATCACACAATTCTTTGTAAAATAGAAATACGCAGTTCCTTTTCAAAAAGACAACTTCTAAGAAATATTTCCTTCCTAAGAATTGATACTTACATCATATCTCTAACATACACACTACTCTTTCAAGCACTCATTGAAAATTTATAAACTTAAAATTACCTTTCCATTCCCTGTTATCCTTAATTGAGAATAAATATTAATTAAATTGATATAAAGTTCGTTTATTCGCTTGACAAAATAACCACTTCTATATGATAATTAATATCGAATTAGAATTATTATAGTTAATTAAAAAATATATTTTATGAGCACACTATTTTTTGATGCTCAAAACCAACATTTAGGAGGAATTTTAATATGTTATTAATCGGCACAGAAGTAAAACCGTTTAAAGCTAATGCTTACCATAATGGAGAATTTATCCAAGTTACTGACGAAAGTTTAAAAGGAAAATGGAGTGTAGTTTGTTTCTACCCAGCTGACTTCACATTCGTTTGCCCAACTGAACTTGAAGACTTACAAAACCAATATGCAACTCTTAAAGAGTTAGGCGTTGAAGTATACTCTGTATCTACAGACACTCACTTCACTCACAAAGCATGGCATGATAGCTCAGAAACTATCGGCAAAATCGAGTACATCATGATTGGTGACCCAACTCGTACAATCACTAGCAACTTCAACGTTTTAATGGAAGAAGAAGGTCTTGCTGCTCGTGGTACATTCATCATCGATCCAGACGGCGTTATCCAATCTATGGAAATCAATGCTGACGGTATCGGCCGTGACGCAAGCATTCTTGTTAACAAAATTAAAGCAGCTCAATACGTACGTAACAACCCAGGTGAAGTTTGCCCAGCTAAATGGCAAGAGGGTTCTGCAACACTTAAACCAAGCCTTGACCTTGTAGGCAAAATCTAAGGAGTTCGATCAAAATGATACTAGATGCAGATATAAAAACACAACTATCCCAATACCTTCAGTTAATGGAGAACGATATTTTACTTAAAGTAAGCGCAGGAGACGACGACGTATCTAAAGATATGTTAGCTTTAGTAGACGAATTAGCTACTATGTCATCTAAGATTACAGTAGAAAAAGTTGAACTAGAGAGAACACCAAGCTTTAGCGTAAACCGCCCTGGTGAAGACACTGGTGTCGTATTCGCTGGTATTCCATTAGGACACGAATTTACTTCATTAGTGTTAGCTTTACTACAAGTAAGTGGACGCGCTCCAAAAGTTGAACAAAAATTAATCGATCAAATTAAAAACATTCAAGGCGAATATCATTTTGAATCTTATATCAGCCTAAGTTGTCATAACTGTCCTGATGTTGTACAAGCTCTTAACGTAATGAGCGTTCTTAATTCTGGTATTACACATACTATGATTGATGGCGCTGCATTCAAAGAGGAAGTAGAAAGCAAAGACATCATGGCAGTACCAACTGTTTACCTAAACGGCGAATCTTTCGGAAGCGGTCGTATGACACTTGAAGAAATTTTAGCTAAAATGGGTAACGGTCCAGATGCATCAGAGCTTTCTGATAAAGATCCATACGATGTTCTTGTTGTTGGTGGCGGCCCTGCTGGCGCAAGTGCAGCAATTTATGCAGCACGTAAAGGCATCCGCACTGGTATCGTTGCTGAGCGCTTCGGTGGTCAAGTAATGGATACTATGGGCATTGAGAACTTCATCAGCGTAAAACGCACTGAAGGTCCTAAGCTAGTAGCAAGCCTTGAAGAGCACGTAAAAGAATACGACATCGATGTAATGAATCTACAACGTGCAAAACGTTTAGAGAAAAAAGAACTTATTGAAGTGGAACTTGAAAACGGCGCTATTCTGAAAAGTAAGAGCGTAATCGTTTCAACAGGTGCTCGCTGGCGTAATGTTGGCGTACCAGGTGAAGCTGAGTTCAAAAATAAAGGTGTAGCATACTGCCCACACTGTGACGGTCCATTATTCACTGGAAAAGACGTAGCAGTTATCGGCGGCGGTAACTCTGGTATTGAAGCAGCTATCGACTTAGCAGGTATTGTTAAGCACGTAACTGTTCTTGAATTCATGCCGGAATTAAAAGCTGATGCTGTATTACAAGAGCGTCTTAACAGCTTACCAAACGTAACTGTTCTGAAAAACGTTCAAACGAAAGAAATTACTGGTACTGATAAAGTAAACGGTATTTCTTACATCGATCGTGAAACTGAAGAAGTTCATCACGTTGAATTACAAGGTGTATTCGTACAAATCGGTCTTGTTCCAAACACAGACTGGTTAGGCGAAACAGTTGAGCGCGTTCGCGGTGAAATCGTAACAGACAAGCACGGCGCTACAAACGTACCAGGAGTGTTTGCTGCAGGTGACTGTACAAATAATCCGTACAAACAAATCATCATCTCTATGGGTTCAGGTGCAAACGCAGCTTTAGGTGCATTTGATTACTTAATCCGTAACTAATTATATAAACGTGAGTAAAAAAAGCGGGTGCCTTGGCACCTGCTTTTTTATAATCTTAATGTATAAATTAAAAATCTCTCATTCCCATTCTTCTCATAAGCACCTGGCAATCTAACTTCTTTCTTCAGCTCAAACGCAGTCTGATTTTCTAAGAAGAAAATATAGTCCTCAGAAGGATAATACAAAATAATATCCACTTCTCTCCCCGTTTCTTCTACAGAAAGTAAAATGTTATTTACTACGTTCATAAATACTTGTACAGAAAATGGGTTGAAGAAATAAAACCGGTTATCACGTGAATCAATTTCATATTCCTGCGCTAAACAGCATTCAAACCTAATTTTATCTTTGCTGTTTCTTACCTTTCGTGCATAACGATCTCGATTATCCATCGCTTCTTTATAAAACTCTTCATTCATTTCAATTCCAACTGCTGAAGCACCACATTTATGATGCATATAAAAGTTTAATCGCCCTTTTCCGCATCCAAAGTCTACAATTCGGTCGCTACTTCGTATTTCATATTGATTCAATAACTCATCTAATCCGCTATACGGCGTCGGTTCATAGCGATGATAATGCATAGACTTGTTAAACCCTTTTTGCTCACCGACTGTTTTTATATGTAAAACTGCATCGTAATATTGTTCGTTCATTCGTTTTCTCCTATTAAAAAATGGTACTTATTATTATACACCATGTACTGGATGCTCATTTTTTATCAAATTAATAGGTACGTGAAATTATATCGACGATTTTCTCAATATATCTATCGTAATTTCAAATATATCAACGATTTTTTCAATATATCGACGTTTCGACAAAGGATATCGACTTAACGACAAATTTCTACAAAAAAAAAAAAAAAACAGAAGCTCCCTAGCCCCTGTCTTCTAACACTTTCAATACAGTTTGTTTTAATATTTCTACCCCATCCATAATGCAACTATGATCGAACTTCATATACGGATGGTGTAATCCAGGTTGTAGGTCTGCTCCTAATCCAAGCATGACAGCTTTTAAATGTGGTCTCTTCACTGTGTAATAATGGAAATCATCGCTTCCTGTCGTATAAAGTGGTCCCGTACATTTATCTTCCCCATACACTTCAAGAATGCCTTTACGCATAAATCGCTCAGCTTCTTCTGAAACTTCAGCTCCTGGCGCGAGATCAATCCACTCATATGAAGTTTTCGATCCCATCGATGCAGCTGATTCTATGACATGCTCTATTTTTTTCTTCAATTCTTCTAATAATGTATTACTCTCCGCTCTGACATCTAAACTAAAATGCCCGTTACCCGGAATAATATTTAAATTATCACCACCAGCTTGGCACCTCGTCATCTTTACTGAATAGGAACTTTGCGGTGGTAGCCATATGTTTTTCAAACCGATATTAATCATGGAAATAACATCAATCGCATTTATCCCTTGATGCGGGCGTGCTCCATGTGCATCTTCTCCGTGAATCGTACCCTCTAAAAATCCTGCTGCTCCGTGACGAATTGATGGGGCAGCTTGTTTCAAAGATAGTTCTTCAATTGGGCGCAAATGAACACCGAATAGGAAATCCGCATCATCCACAGCACCTTTCTCTACCATTTTTAAAGCTCCATTCCCTTTTTCTTCTGCCGGCTGAAAAATAAATCTAACTGTGCCACTTTTCCACCTCATATTCTTTAATTGTAACATAAGTCCCATTACAATCGTCATATGCGCATCATGACCACACGAATGATTCGCCTTAAACTCTCCATTCACTTCTTGCCAAAGTGCATCCATATCAGCACGAATCGCAATAACTGGATTTCCGCTTCCAATTTCAGCAATCACCCCTGGGCAATCATCAAATATTTTATATGAAATTCCTTCTTCTTTTAAAAAGTTAGTAATATACGCTGTCGTTTCATACTCTTTCCAACTCACTTCAGGGTTTTCATGTAAATGCTGAAAAATTTCAGTTAAACGCTCTTGTAGTTCTAATGTTTTCAAAGCTACATTCTCCTTCCCAAATTCCAAACCATTCAGGTTAATTATACTTATGAAAAACAGATGTTTTTATGAACATATTGAATTTTAAGAAAAAAGTCAATTATTTATTTTTAAACACTAAAAAAGCTTACTCTACATCTATATTACAAACTAAACAAACAACTAGAATATTACTTATTTTCTGTCTTTTATGTTGACGCTTACATATATTTTTAGTTATCATAACCTAATAAACGTCTATTTTACGACAATTCTAAAAATACAAACAAACATACATACATAACAAGGAGGACATTTATGAAAAAAGAAATACCTTTTGGTGTAGCCATGATCCCTATTATCATTACAGTTGCAGTTATGATGGTTACAATTGTTGTATTAAAACAAAGCCCTCACGTCCCACTTATTATCGGTACAACCGTTGCTTCCATCGTCGCTTGGCGTTACGGTTACAAATGGAACGACATTGAAGAAGCAATGTATAAAGGAATTCGCCTCGCATTACCCGCTATCGTTATCATTATTCTAGTAGGTTTAACGATCGGTGCTTGGATTGGTGGTGGAATCGTCGCAACAATGATTTATTACGGTTTAAATCTATTAACACCATCACTATTTTTAGTTTCAATTACAATTATTTGTTCTATTGTTGCATTAGCTATTGGTAGCTCTTGGTCTACAATGGGAACAATTGGTGTTGCAGGAATGGGTATTGGCCTAAGTATGGGAATCCCAGCTCCAATGGTTGCCGGTGCTATCATTTCCGGTTCTTATTTCGGCGATAAAATGTCACCGCTTTCAGACACAACAAACTTAGCCGCAGGATTAACAAATACAGATTTATTCACACATATTCGTCATATGTTATTTACTACAATTCCAGGTTTAATTATTACTCTTATCGTTTACGCGTTCTTAGGAAGAAGCTTCGGTGCTAACAATATCGATGCAAAAAGCATCGAGCAAACATTACAAGTATTGCAACAAAACTTTGTTATCTCACCTTTCCTATTAATCATACCTGTAGTTGTTATGGTATTGGTCGCTAAAAAAGTTCCTGCTATACCAGCTATTCTCGTAGGTATTATTTTAGGATTTTTATCACAAGTCTTTATTCAAGGTGGTTCTGTCTCATCAGCTGTCGCTGCACTCCAAAGTGGATTTGTCATAGACACTGGCAACAAGCTAGTAGACGAGCTATTTAATCGTGGTGGTTTAAGCTCTATGATGAATACCGTCTCTATGACAATTGTCGCTATGACTTTCGGAGGAGTATTAGAACATACAGGTATTCTTCGCTCCATTGTAAATCAAATTTTAAAATTAGCGACATCAGCAAAAGGACTTATCGCTTCAACTATCGCATCTTGCTTTGCAACAAATCTTACTTGCTCTGAACAATATATTTCGATTGTTGTTCCTTCAAGAATGTACGCGAATGCATACACAGAAAAAGGACTACATTCTAAAAATTTATCCAGAGCATTAGAAGATGGAGGAACATTAACTTCTGTTTTTGTACCTTGGAATACATGCGGTGTATTTATACTCGCAACACTCGGCGTAGGTGCTTTCGAATATGCTCCTTATGCTATATTGAATTTCATCGTACCTATTATCTCGATTATTTACGGTATAACTGGTCTCACAATTACGAAACTATCTGACATTGAAAAAGCGGAACTACTAAAGAAACAAAAAGCTCAATTAGAAGCTTAAAGATAACGGTAAATTCAGTTCATATATTGCGCGAGGACGCCCTTGTTGATAAGGCATTTCCTCGCCGCAAATATGAACATATCCATAATCAACTAGTTTCTTTAATAACCTTTCAGTTGATCGTCGAGTCACTTGTAAGTATTCAGAAAGATCTGCTGCTGTAAACTTCAATGACGGATGCGATTGACTAAATTGAATGATTTTTGACAAGTTGGCCGGACTAAGCTTCGTTTCCTTCGCTATTTTCATTAGTTCCGGATTATCATTTTTCAAACTTTGTACTCTCTGTTCTTTCGGGAACGGACCAAATAAATCTTTATCACTTGTTAGTATATAAAAACAACGATCTATTGGATTATTCTTTGCAAAACTTTGAGCAATTTTTGCATTTTGCTCCGCCTCTTTCACAGTTTTCCCATAACCAAATCCAATAGCTATCGTTCTTTCTACGCTCGCAAACAAGTTATCTATCGCATTTGTTTTAATAATCGATTCGATATCACCACGAGTTGTATACAAAATGCATGTCATTTCATCCACTTGTTTAAATGAACCACGTAGTTCTTTTGAAATGACATCTAGTTTTTCAAGCAAATTCGTTCGTAATTCTAAGGAAGAAATAATACAAGCACCAACAGTAGCTGAATAGCTTTTTGCTAACTCAGCTTTTATTTTTGCATCTTTTAACCCATGTATAATGGACTGTGTTGGATCAATCATTCGCTCTGAAGGAACACCTAGTTTTTGAAGCTCGTCGTAAACAGCATGAATACTAGTTAAAGCTAAATGAGCCTCTCCAGATTGATATTTAGCTACATGAAAATCGATAACTCTATTTATTTCATCTTTACTCCACAGCATATTCTCATAATCAAACACTTGTGGACTTTCTTTTATACCGATATCATGGAACACATTTGTAATAAACGAGCGGTCTACTAAATCGATAGAAATGTTATGTGGTTGAATACTTTGATGATACATGATAGAAAGAATTGAAGATGCGACAGTTGTCTCGTCTTGCTGTAAGTACGTACTTGGAATTCGTAATTGTTCTCTTATTTCTTTTGCCATATAATAAGGTAAAGCACCTGAGAAAAAGATGACATCACAAGGCTTTAAACGCTTTAATAGTTCAGAAGATTCCGCCGGATGAAGGTAAATATATGGATCAATCTCTATTTCTTCTAGTTTATGAGCAATAGGTAAAATTGTCTCCATAAACTCTTTTGAACCGACAACCGCAATTTTTATCATCATTTCTCTAACTCCTTATCATTAATTAACGACTATTTAACGTCAACTATATCAAATGTACAAAACCATTGTAAACAGGAAGGGGTCTTTATTCAATGAAAATTACAGCTATTCACCTTTACGCAATTCGTTTACCGCTTCGCGATCCGTTTGTTATTAGTTACGGTTCTTATTCTCATATGCCTTCTATTATCGTCAAAATGGAAACAGATGAAGGCATTATCGGTTACGGTGAAGGCGTTGCTGATGATCACGTTACAGGCGAATCGTGGGAAAGTACTTTCCATACTTTAAAACATACACTTGCTCCTGCTCTTATCGGGAAAAATCCAATGAATATCGAGAAAATACACGATATGATGGACAATACAATTTACTGTGTTCCTACTGCAAAAGCTGCAATAGATATTGCTTGTTTTGATATAATGGGCAAAAAACTAAATCAACCTATATATCAATTAATTGGCGGACGCTACCATGAAGAATTTCCTGTCACTCACGTCTTAAGTATCGCAGATCCAGAAGAAATGGCTGAAGAAGCTGCCTCTATGATTCAGAAAGGTTACCAATCTTTCAAAATGAAAGTCGGTACAAATGTAAAAGAAGATGTAAAAAGAATTGAAGCGGTACGTGAACGTGTAGGAAATGATATTGCGATTCGCGTTGATGTAAACCAAGGGTGGAAAAATAGCGCCAACACATTAACAGCACTTCGTTCATTAAGTCATGTAAACATCGACTGGATTGAACAGCCTGTCATTGCAGACGATATTGACGCAATGGCTCACATTCGTTCGAAAACAGACCTTCCGCTTATGATTGATGAAGGATTAAAAGGTTCTCGTGAAATGCGCCAAATCATTAAATTAGACGCCGCTGATAAAGTAAATATAAAACTAATGAAATGCGGTGGCATATATCCTGCTGTAAAACTCGCTCACCAAGCAGAAATGGCCGGCATCGAATGCCAAGTTGGATCCATGGTCGAATCATCCGTTGCCTCTTCCGCAGGATTCCATGTCGCTTTCTCGAAAAAAATTATTACGAGCGTTGAACTTACAGGTCCATTAAAGTTCACGAAAGACATCGGAAACTTACATTACGACGTACCATTTATTCGCTTAAACGAAAAGCCAGGACTCGGCATTGAAATAAACGAAGATACACTACAAGAACTAACCGTATTTCAAGAAGTTGTACGCTAAAGGAGGACTAACGCATGACAGTTCTATACAAAGGATCATTAAAACAAAATAACGATCCATTTCATGTTACATTACTATCCAAAGAGCACATCGAACAAATTTTATTACTACAGAACGTTGTAGTTGAAGCACTAGAAGATAAAAGCCGTTTACAACCACTTTCACAAGAAGAATTTCAATACATTCTAGAAGGAAACGGTATGATGATCGGTGCTTTTATCAAAAACGAACTCATCGCATTTCGCGCCCTACTCGTCCCTCCTATCGACGATGAACATTTAGGACTTGATATCGGCTTACCAGAAAGTGAACTACACCGCGTCATCTATCAAGAAATCTCAAACGTTCATCCGAACTACCGCGGAAATGGGATGCAAAAAATATTAGCGACAGTCATCATGGACGAATTACAAAAAGAAAACAGCAAATATGATTATGTGTGCTGCACCGTTGCCCCTTTTAACATTCCGAGTTTAAAGGATAAGTTCGCGCAAGGGATGGAGATTGCTGCACTGAAGGAGAAGTATGGCGGAAGTATGCGGTATGTTTTTGTGAAGGAATTGCGTGGGGACAAGGAGAGAGATTGGACGGAGATTGAGAACGTTCTGATGAGCGATGCTGGTGGACAACAGACGTTGCTTTCAGAGGGGTATCGTGGGTATGGATTGGAGAAAATAGACGAAGATTTTGTTGTGAAATTTGGACGATAATTGCTAGGTAAGAAAAAGGAGATGTCTGCTGATCTCCTTTTTCTTTATTGAACATATCGATTGCAACTCCAAATATATCAACGATTTTTGAAATATATCGGCTTACCGTCAAGTATTGACAATAATTGCAACCTATATAAAGCCCACCACTAAACCGTCATCTTCCAACTAGATAATGCTAACCAATTCTCCATTTCCTTATAATCGGGCATGATCTTCCCGACAAGACGCCAAAAAGAGCGATCGTGATTTAAATGAACCATATGACACATTTCATGAACAACTACATAGTCAATTACTCGCTGTGGTGCCATTGCTAGCTTCCAGTTGAATGTTAGTTGTAAATTCGAATCGCAAGTACCCCAAGTACGACTACTATCTGTAATACGAATAGAACGTGGTTTTGTTTTGAAATTACTTTGATGCAATTTAATGCTCTTCTCTACTAAGGTTTTACACTGCTTATAATAAAATCGTTTTAACGCTTGCTGTATTTTCTCATCTTTAAGATCTTTCACATAAATATGTAGCTTATCTCCTTCAAACACTGCATTGTCTTGCGTAATATTTGCATCTTGAGAAATTTGTATCGGATACGTACTTCCTAAATACAAAAAGCCTTCTCCTTGATCATAATCCTTTTCCTGTGGTCCACGCGCTCGCTCCGCCATTTCCTTACGTGTTGTCTGAATCCAATCCCACTTCTCCTCTAGCAACTGGACTAAATATTCAACAGGTGTCCCTTTTGGAGCTTGTACTTCTACATTTCCGTAAGAATCTACAAAAAGACGCACTGATTTTTTCTTCTTATAAGTTATATGAAAATTAATTGTCTCACCTAAATAAGTATGTACCATTTCATCACCTAACGTATTATTTTACATATAAAAAGAGTAGGATACGAACGTCCTACTCTACCTATTATATCATTTACCGCTTTAACGGAATCATTATCCTCTATACTTTACAGCTAATCCCTTAATGAAGTTCCTTGCGTATCTATCGCCGCACTCTTTGTAATTTTTATGACCTTTTTTTCTTAATAGAGCGCCTAGTTCTCCCTTAGTCACTGTAACGCCTACGCTATCTAATATATCAAGTACATCCTCACTCGTTAAAGATAGTGCGATTTTCATTTTCTTTAGAAGAAGGTTGTTAGCACTCTCTTTGCTTTGTACAGGTGCCGGTTGCCCTGGTTTCGGATCTTGCTTCCCTCTTTTTAAAGTAATAAATCCATTGAAAAATGCTTCTAACATCATCATATCGCATGTTTTTACGTACTCATCTTCTTCCACATCAGGGTTTTCAGGTTCGTGCTGAGGCGCTCTCTTTATTTTTGTAAGCATATCAACTACGTCTTCTTTCGTTACTTCCATACCGCCAAGTTTAAAGATTTCTACCATATCTATATCTCTTATATCTAAAGCATATCTTACTCTTTTTAATATATCGTTGTTGCTCATTGCCATTGTTTTTCCTCCTGAAATGTTGAATATTTATACGGCAGTCGAAGTGCATTCTCTGACATACTTTAGTTTCTAAATTAACATGTTTAGTATCATTGGGCTTATTGTATAGTCTTCTCTAATTAATATTTTTTAAGACTATACCAAAAACACAAGAAGACTTAATTTCAAGAGACGAATCCAATTTTTCCGATTCATTTTCGTCTCTTTCAATGTGCATGTAAATTCAGTTCATATTTAGTACACCTGAAATTTGTTCAAAAGATAAAAGTGCTGAAGGAGAATTATAGTAAGAATATACAGCATGTTTTGTGCAGGAGTTGCTAACACTAAAAATAGTGGGACAAGTATTAACACTGTACCCGTGAGTAATATTCACGACCAACAGCTATTACTTATAGAGGCATATAGAGAAAGCTGACGAAAACAAGCTGATAAATATTATTAAACATAAAAAAATCAAAGCAAAATATATAAACTTAACCAGCGTATCTCTTCAAATCTTTAATGTTTTCTATAAATAGAGTGAACTCAATAATAACAAGCCTTAAAATTTATCTAGTTATTTTGGATAGGCTACACTAAACTAGACAAAAAAATTAAGGTCAAGTAGACTACAACTAATATATTTGAGGAGAATCTACTATGACGAAAAATAAAAGAGAAAGAAGAACATTTACAACAGAATTTAAACACCAAATGGTTCAACTGTATCAAAATGGTAAACCAGGGAAAGACATCATTAAAGAATACAGATTAACACCATCATCATTGGATCGGTGGATCAATCAAAATCATACGTCTGGCTCGTTTAAAGAGAAAGATAATAAGACCGCTGAACAACTAGAATTGGAAGCTTTGAGAAAACAAAACAAACAGCTTCTTATGGAAAATGACATTTTAAAGCAAGCGGCGCTGATACTAGGACGAAAGTAAAAGTAGTGAAGAATAACCTACATAAATACTCGATATCAGCAATGTGCAATGTCCTACAATTATCAAGAGCAACGTATTACTATGAGGCAAAACAAGCACAACATACAGGCGATGAATTGTCACCACTCGTGAAAGAAATCTTCCGAGAGAGCCGTCAGAACTATGGAACACGAAAAATAAAAGTGGAATTGAAGAAATTAGGATATGTGATTTCACGTCGTCGTATTGGACGAATCATGCAAAACCAAGGTTTAGTATCTAACTATACGATTGCACAATTTAAGCCACAGAGAGTTAGCTGTAATGAAGAAAAAATTTCAAACGAACTTGATCGTCAGTTTAACCAGAAAGAAGAACTGGCTGTAGTCGTAAGTGATTTAACATACGTCCGTGTGAACAAAAAGTGGAATTACGTATGTTTATTAGTTGATCTCTTTAATCGAGAAATCATAGGACATAGCGCAGGCCAAAAGAAAGATGCCGCGCTTGTTTCGCAAGCTTTCGCAACGGTGAAAGCAAACTTGAATCGGATTACCTTATTTCATACAGACCGAGGAAATGAGTTCAAAAACAAGCTGATTCATGAAACGTTAGAGACCTTCCAAATCAAGCGTTCATTAAGTGCAAAAGGCTGTCCATACGATAATGCGGTAGCGGAAGCAACCTACAAAATCTTTAAAACAGAGTTCGTCCGCGGTCGTCATTTCGCAAGTTTAGAAGAATTGACCTTAGAATTGAACGACTACGTAAACTGGTTTAACAATGTTAGAATCCATGGAACACTAGACTATTTGAGTCCTGTTCAGTACAGGCAGGAACACCTTAAAAAAATTGTCTAGTTTCGTGTTGACATACCATTTATCATACTCTAATTACTAATTTAAAATAAGATAAAAGATGCTATGAAAGTTCTTATAAGAACTTTCATAGCATCTTTTTTTAATTAATATAACAATCTACTCTTTTACAACTAAGATGCCCTTATCATTTTCTATACTAATATCCTCTAAATCATTCACCTTAATTAACAATGTAGAAATAATTATCCCGGCTCCTGTAATAATAAACACAAAACTTATGATTTGATTACTAAATAATCCAAAAATCAGATTTCCCAATGGCATTATAGATAAAGCAACCATAAATATAATCGAAAAAACTCTACCTAATTTATCCTTAGAGACTTCTCTTTGAACAATAGAAAAGAAATAAATATTAAATTTAGTAAGATAATAACCAAAGAACCCTACGAGTAGGATTGAAATATAACTTACTTGAATAAGTTGAAGTAGAATAATCGGTACTCCACAAAAGATCAGCTCTTTTTTCAACGAAGCTGGAGTAGGATTATCATTTTTCTTCTTAGATATTACAATTCCCGCAATAATTGCAAATACAGCCTCTGCGCCGAGTGCATAACTATAAAGTGAGCCATCGTCTGAATAACTATGCAAAAAATACATGGGCAAAATTGTATTATAAGCTGCAATAAAAAGATTCACTACAGCAGATACATAGATTAAATGTAATAACCACTTTTGATTTTTCACATAAGAATAACCCTCTTTTATGTCTGTAAGAAATTTTATGTTTTTCGATGTTTTTTCAACTTTATGACAATATTTAATACACAATTCACTTATTGCAGAAACAAAATAAGTTATACCGTTAACAAGAAATGCAACTCCTAGCCCAAATGAAAAACCTTTAATCATCATACCAGCTATCAAGGGAGCTGACACCGTTACAACTTGACTAATTACAGTAGTTATAGAATTAGCACTAACTATCATTTCTTTTTCAATTAAAGAGGGTAAAATCGCTTTCAATGTTGGCGTAAATAAGCTATTAGTTATCCCTAACAAAATTGCTGCTAACACTAGTATCGGTACATGCAAAACATCATTCATTACGAACAGCCCTACAATGATACAAACAATCGCACTAATTAAATCGGATATAATTAATATATGTTTTTTATTAAATCTATCTGCTATAACACCACTAAATATATTGCATACAACAACTGAAATTAAACCAGCAGCTGTTACCATCCCAAATAATTTAGCACTGCCTGTTTTTTCAACCAGCCACCACGCTAACATAACTTCATAAATTTTACTTCCCAATTTTGATGTCACATTTCCAAATGTCAAAAGTAAAAAATTTTTATGTAACCATAATTTCTCCTGCATACATATCCTTCCTTAACTTTAAAATTGCATATTCTATTTTTAAATTTTTATTTCATATAAGATTTTCCTATCCTAAATTAAAAGGATAGGAAAATCGATAGGAAGAAGAAAGAATTATCTTACAATTTAATTTAGAATAACTTTTTTAGCATTGAAAATACACGTATCATAATTAGTATTCAATGCCGCATTGTTTAAAATATAAATGTATGACTGATTCTTGTAATTAAAACACGTAATTCTTATTTTTGTATTTAATTTAGCTGTCATTTCCCTTGATGCTGCTAGTTTATTTCTCCAATCATTTAAGTCTTCTAAGGTAAACTCCCCTAGATAATTAATACTTAAATTTATTTCTGGAAAGATCCGCATTTGTTCATTATCTTTGTATTTTTCTGAAGAACATAAGTAATCTAAATGCCACTTCTTATCAATATATATATCTTTCAATAATAATTCACTCTTAGAAAATAGGTTTTCTTCATTTTGAGAATCAAATGGTACAAAAATACTTACATGATAATCCCCTAATTGATTTTCATAGTTTTTACCATTATATGTGTTTAAATTTTTTAAAATTTGATAGCATTGTTTTGTACTACCATAGTTTTCTTCAACAATACTCGCAATTTTATTAAATACTAAATCCGCTCTTTGATTTCTATCCTTATATTGATTATTTACCACAATTTCATAAATAGGCGCCTCAGAATTTATAACTAAATTTTGTTTTAATTCATCAAAATTGTTTTTAAGTTCTCTATAATACTCACTATTTTGTACATCTAAAATAGTTTTTTCATTACATAAAGCTAATACATCCTCTGTAAAATCACGATAATCAAACAACTGACTTGCTACATTTAAAGATTCATTATCATAAAAATCAAAAAATTCTCTTTGCAATACATTTAACGCAAATGCATCTGCGATATGGTGATTCATAAAGAAAATAACCTTAAGTTTTTTACTATTTTCTCTCACAAGTATAATTTCATATAAAAAGTGATTATAGATATCCAGGTTACTCAAAGATTCAAGTGTATCCTTTTTAATCTCTGTTAATCTCTCTATAGATTCCTCATACGGTAAATTTGACAAATCATAATAATTGATTGCGTTAAATATATTTGGATTTGTTTTCTTCTCAACAAATTGTTTATTTTCCGCAATTACTACCCTTAACAATAGTTGCGTATTAACTAGATGTTTAATCGTCTCAAGTACTCTTGAAACGTCTTTACTCATTACCACTAATTCCTTAAGTAAAATAGAATTAAAATTTCGTCTTAAATAAAATTCTTGTCTACTGAATAATGGAAAAGTAGAGACATTTGGTGTCCCTTGCGCTGAAACCGGAATAACTACGTTTTCCTTATACTTATATTCCTGTTTTATACCCCCTAGGCAAAGAATTCGATCAGGTTGCACACTTATATCAAGATTTTCACAATACTTTTGTAAAACTAATTTCTCTTTTTCTTGATTTACGATTAAAAGATTTTCTTCATTTTCTTCTTTTATATCAAATTCGAAACCTAACTCCACTTTTCCCCAATATCTTTTAAATGCCTCTATATTAACCTTATTTATTTTATCCGAAATTACCCCGGCCATCTTTGAAAATGTAGAATTCTTAATAATTTCTTCATTTGATAAAATAACATCAAATTTTTCCTCAATTTCCATCATAAGCGCTACTGAATCTAAAGAATCTCCACCAATGGAAAAGAAATTATCTTTAACATTAATCTCACTCTTCAAAATTGTTTTCCATATATTTGCTAAGCTATTTTGTACTGCATCACTAAACTCAAAACTGTCTATATTAGTGTGCTCTAATTTATTAATAAATTCAAAACGTAATTTGTCAAAGTCCACTTTATTATTTTTATTTAAAGGATATTCCTTTATACTTACATACATTTTAGGGATAAAATATGACTCAATTTGTTCTTTTAGTTTAGGTTCATAAGCCATAAAATCCAGGTAATAATCTGTTTTAATATATGCTGTTAAGAATTTTTTCCCTTCATATTCTTCTAAGCGAACAATAGCATCTTCGATAGGCATTATTTTTTTTAATGTACTTTCAATCTCTTCAGCTTCTACCCTAATTCCATTAATTTTTATTTGTGAATCTTCACGCCCCAAATAAAAAATTTTCCCATCCTGAATATACCCTAAATCGCCACTTTTATAGTACCTATTATTATCAATTAAAAAGAATTTCTCTTCAGTTAATTCACTTCTTTTATAATATTCTCTTGCTAAGCCTTCTCCGCCAATTAAGATTTCACCAATCCCCCCATCGGATAATAATTGATTATTTTTATAAATTTTAATGTCCACGCCATCTAAAGCATAACCGATTGGAACATTTAAATCCTCATCTGATAATTGATTAATATTAAAATAAGTTGCATATATAGACGTTTCAGTCGGCCCATATAAATTGTATACTTGCATATCTAAAGCCGCCTCATTAAACTTCTGAGCTAAATCAGATGGGAATTTTTCCCCTGCAATAAACATATATTTGATATTACGGAAATAATGTTCTTGATTTTTAAAGAATAATTTGATAAATGAAGGTGAAAAAGCTACATGGGTTACTTCTTTTTCAAAAATATATTTAGGTAATTCAGTTGAAGGAATAGTAGAATCGTATAAAGTAATCGCCCCTCCCCCAAATACCCAACCAAATATTTCTGTGATAGATACATCAAAAGAGTAATTTGTCGAAAATAAATAATTATCATTTTCTTTAAAAGGAAACGTATTATCAAGGGTTATAAGTTTTTGAATTAAACTTTTGTCTTCCAATAAACACCCTTTTGGTTTGCCCGTTGTACCAGAAGTATATAGTACATATGAAATATTTTGATCCCTATAATTATCTTGGGCTCTTTCATATTCTAGGTTAGAATTATTTTGAGACATTAAAGTACTAGCTCGAATAATTTTCTTCCCAAAATTTTCAGTTTCAAAATCTGTAATAAAAAAGGATGTCTCAATTTCACTTAAAATAGCCTGACACTTAGCATGCGTAATCTCCTTCGCCATAGGTAACCAAGCTGCCCCAGCTTTAAGAATTCCAAATATACTAATTAAAGTATTCAAATTATTCCTTGTCCGCAATGGAATAATTACATTTTCTCCACCGGTTTTTCTAAGTAAATTCTTTGCAACATAATTAGTCATTTGATTAAACTGCTGATATGTTAACTCCTTATCTTTACATTTTACTGCTATTTTCATAGGATTTACATTCGCATGTTCTTCTAATTTCTTTATTAAATACTCCCTATTCATTTTAATCCCTCCATTGTTTCACCTTACAACTCTTAAAAAGTCCATACTATTTATAATTTTTTATTAAGTGAAGAATTTCTTCAACATGTCCATCGACATCATCATAAATCCACTCTTGTACTATTTCTCCATCACGATTGATAAAAATCGTTTTTCTTATAATCTTCTTGCGATCATCTGCTTCAACAACCGCCCCATACATATCTGCGATCTTCATACTTTCATCTTCTATTAAAATATAAGGTAGCTTATAAGATTGAATAAACTCTTGATGTGATAATGCTGAATCAGGGCTAATACCAATAATAATTGTATCTAAATCTACAAATTCCGAACTATAATCTCGAAAATTACAAGCTAACTTAGTGCAACCACTCGTAAAGTTTCTTGGATAAAAGTAAAGGATAATATTCTTTCCTTTAAAAGTTAATAATTTCTCCTTAAACGTTGATAATACACTAAATGTATCTCCGTCTTGTTCTATTAATGTATTTTCAACCTCTTTATTTTTATTATTTGGCAAAACATTTCCTCCTTAATAATTATGTATAGTTCTATAATACAAATTAATAATAGAAGAGGGTATTGATAAAATCGGCACTTAAATCGCAATTTTTTCGCAATTTTTGAGTATAAAATATACATTAAGAATCCTTTACACCATACAACCTTTCATCTATAGTTTTGATTAAATATTACTTATTAATTTTAAATGCCTAAATCATAAATGATTCGATCAATTCAATGTAAAAAAAGTGAGGTTTTTAATTATGTTAGACATTAATTTTATTAGAAATCACCAACAAGATCTAAGTTTAATTGCTAACCAAAAGGGGATTAATATTTCAATCGAGAGAATTATTCAACTAGATTTTGAAAGGAGAAAGCTAATTCATGATATCGAATTAGCTAGATTCACAAAAAAGAAATTATCTAATGATATGAAAGATTTTGTGTTAAAAGGCGATAATCAGCACCTAATAAAAAGTATAAAATTACAGATAGATGAAATTAATAAGTCATTAAAAGCTAATCAACAAAATTTAGAGTCTATATTAAATGAATACAATACACTAATGCTTTTAGTACCTAATATTATTTCAAGCGATACACCTATCGGTCTTTCTGACAAAGATAATGTTGTTGTCAAAGAATGCGGAAGAAAACCTACGTTTACTTTCAGTATCAAAGATCACATTGAACTTGGACATTCATTAGACATCATTGATATAAAAAGAGGCGTGAAAGTAGCTGGTACAAGGAATTATTACTTAAAAAATATGGGAGCTTCTCTACATAGAGCAGTTCAGCAACTAGCCATTGATCATTTAATTCAAAAAGGCTTCACTCTTTTAGAAGTTCCTGCAATGGTTAATGAAGAAATGTTTATTAATACTGGATTTTTTCCAATTGGACAAGACCAAACCTATAAACTAGCAAACAGTAATAAATATTTAATAGGAACTTCTGAGGTACCTATCGTCTCCTATTATTCAAATGAATTCGTTAATATAGAAAAACCTATCAAATTAGCTGGAATATCAAATTGCTTTAGAAGTGAAGTAGGTGCCGCTGGAAGGGATGTAAAAGGATTATATAGAGTTCATCAATTTAGTAAAGTTGAACAAGTTATTCTATGTGAAAATAATGTTGAAAAGTCTAACCTTATTTTAGAAGAAATCACTCAAAATGCGGAAGAAATTCTACAGCTGCTCGAGCTTCCTTATCGTGTTGTTTCTGTTTGTACAGGGGATATTGGACAGGGTGTTTTTAAAAAATATGATATTGAAACTTGGATGCCTAGCAGAAACAGTTATGGCGAAACACAATCTGCATCCAATTTATTGGACTTTCAATCTCGAAGATCTAAAATTAGATATAAAGATAATAATGGCGAAATAAAATACTGTCATACTTTAAATAATACAGCTATCGCGACACCAAGAATATTAATCCCCTTACTTGAAGTTCATCAACAAGAAGATGGATCCATCTATATACCTAGAGCATTAAGAAAATACTTAAATAATCAAGAATACATCGAATCACGTTAATCATAATAATTAATGCTACTAAATCTAAATTTAGTAGCATTAATTATTATGATTCTTTTAATATACAACTTTTTTCAAAATATTCACTAGCAAGTTTGTACTTTCGATTTTTAGAATAATACTTACCTAATTTATAATAGCAAGTGCCTAAATGCTTTTGATTGTTTATCCCCAAGAAATATGGTAGTGCTACATCTTCAAAAAAAGAAATCACATCACTTATTTCTTTTTTCCCTATTTCGAAAACAACTTCAAACCATATACTTCTCAATTGAACTTCAAGCATTGCATAGGATTTAAGATTTTTTTCTTTTAAAACCTTTTCTAATATAGCTTGGCACTCTTCTAATCTTTTTATGGCATAAAGATATGTTACCAAATACAAGATTGTAGTAAAATACGAGGAATCTTTTGTCCCCTTTAAATCTAAGCTTAATTGAAAATTGCGCATCGCTGCATCATGATTTCCTTTTTTGGAATATAAATAACCTAAATTATGATACACTGTCGCCATAACTACTTTATTATTTATAGCAGATGCTACTTTCATTATATTATTAAATTCCTTTTCTGCTTCTTCCCATCTCTTTACTCTTATATAATTAATACCGATTATCATCTTGCAATCTATTATCCGCTGATAATTCATTTGATTAGAATAAACTTTTAAGCTTTCATTTGTATAATATATTGCTAAAACGCTATTCTGTAAATGACTAAAAGTTAAAGCCATATGGTACAAAAGACTAGGTATAGGTTTACCAATTTGATTCATAACAATTTCTGCTTCTTGTAGTAATTGCAATCCTTCTTTATACTTATCTTTTTTACATTTATACATACCCGCATAGTGAAGAAATGAACAGTACAACTCAGGCTTTAATAAATCTTTTATACCATTTAATTGTTCAATAACTACTTTTGCTTGATCAAGATCATCAATTACAACAAGGTATCTTAATTTAAAAATGTAATAGTCATAAATAATATTAGGAGTATTTAAAATCATCTCTTTATCTTTCTGAATTTCTTTAAATATTGCCTCAACCTCTTTAAATTTCTTTTCTTCTAATAATTGAATCCCTTCATCTATTAGCGAATTTACACGATTTATCATATCATGTATTTTCAAACTATCATTTATTTCAATACCTAATCTTTTTAGTAATAACTTTATTATTTCTTGATTAGGTATTATTTTTTCATTTTCTATTTTACTTAAATATGTAACTGAACAAATTCCATGAGCTAACCCCTCTTGAGTAAAATCTTTTTTTATTCTTTTAAAACGAATAAATGATCCTAAATTCTCCAATGTTTTCTCTTGCATGGAACCCCCCCCTCAAGAAATTTTACCACAATTCCATTTTTTTGAAAAACATTTTACTGAATACTTAAATAATCAGATTTAAACTCACAAAAAAAAGTACTTGTTTTGTAAAAAACAAGTACTTTTTTTTGTGTTTTATTCTTTATTATATCCATGAACTTAAAATATTTTTTTATATCAATACATTATTTTGATTATTATACAATTGATATTTTTCTCTCGATAATTTACTTGGACTATTGTATGGCGGATGTTCTTCTACTAATAATTTACTTGGACTATTATATGGCGGATGTTCTTCTACTAATAATTTACTTGGACTATTGTATGGCGGATGTTCTTCTACTATATTTTTTTCTTTTAATTCCATCGAGAAGCTAGTTCCCGCTACTAATGCTATACTCATGCAAACAAATACTATATATCTAAATTTCATTTTCATACCCTTCACCTATATCCTTTTTATTATATAGAATTCACTTTATCCTTAAGAGGAATTCCTTTATTTAAAATCTCTTATTGAAATTCAAGCATTATTTCATAGATATGTTCGAGATTTTCCCAACTTATTCTCTCTAATTTAGGAGTTTTAAATACAAAAGATTTTACCTGTTCTCTTAAAGCTTTATTAAATTCTTCTTCAAAATTTAAATTCACTTCTAGTTTCCCATTAACGTACACTCTTTCATAATTAATAATCTCGATATTCCCTATCGAAGTCTTTAGTGTAAATTTGTTTTCTTCATAACTACTTTCCATAAAATGATTTAATCTACCCTTTACACCATTTACTACAAAACCACTTTTCACTCCTATTAATAACCCATTATTAATATTTAACCTTTTCTCTCGCCACTCAAAATTTTTTATAGGGAATACATAATCTATTAAATCTATACTATGAATAACTTCATACCAAAACAAAAAATTATTACATTTATACCACCAATCTTTTTTCTTCTTATTGGTATAGCGTTTAATATCAATTTCATATACAACCGCCTGAGTTTCATTCAATAAATCCCTTACAAATTCAGTTGTCTCAAAAAATCTTAATATATGTCCCACATATACACATTTGTTTTTTAGAATTTCGATTCCCTTCCTAGTAGTTACAGCCGGTTTTTCTATTAATAATCTGTTGGTTTCGGCGCTACTTAAATAGGTCTCGTGTAAAAAAAATGGTATGGCAATAATCATATTCTTATTAGGTGACTTTTTAAATTTCGAATATCCGGATATAATTTCCCGATAATGCGCAGCCATGTTTCCCTTCCCAACAATATCAATCAATATCAATCATCCATTTCTGTAAAATCTTAAAATGATCCATAACACCTTTAATATTGACCCATTCATTTGGTTGATGAGCCTGTTGTAAACTACCTGGACCAAAAATAATAGTAGGAACCCCTAATTTTTCGGCATAATAGCCAGCATCGGAGCCACCATAAAATTTATTTTTTGCTATAACTTGCTTAAAAGTATCTTTAAATTTATCCATTAATATGTTTAAACACTCACTTGAAAATTCAGTTGATAAATTTTTATAATCCCATGAATACATCTCTGGAAGGTAATCATTGATTTGATAATGCACATCATACTCTTCAAGAACATTTTCTATTTCTTCCAATATCATCTTTTTTTCAAACTCTTTACTTACCCTAATGTCTATAACAGCTTCAGAATAATCCGTTACAGATCCTGGATGATCTCCACCTTTGAAAATTCCTATATTAATATTAGGGAACATTGGAAAAGATGGATTTTCTCCTTTCATTTTGCTGATTTTCTTCTGAGCCTTTATTAATACATTTGCCAATACTTCGTTAGCGTTTACCCCTTCTTCATAATGGCCAGCATGGGCTTTCTTCCCCTTTACTTTAATTATCTTCCAAGAATTCCCCAAAGATTCTAATACTAGACTATTTTCAGTAGGTTCACACACAACTGCTAAATCATACAAATCTCTCTGTAAAATATTCGAATTTAACAAACTCTTCATTCCATATGTACTATTATTTTCCTCATCATCTACAAAATGAAATTCTAAATTCCACCTTGGAATTAATTTTTCTTCCCCTATTGTACATAAAAGAGTAATCATAGAAGCTACTCCTGCCTTCATATCACATGCACCTAAACCATAGATACGCTTGTTCTCTTCAGTAGCAGCATATGGATCGTACTTCCATTCATTCATATTTCCGTAAGGCTTTGTATCAAGATGACCATTCAACACAACTGTTTTATTAACTTTACCTCTTACTTTTATAATTAAATTGACTTTTGACTCACTGGTCTTAAATATTTCATATTCAAAATCATACTTATTTATTTTTTTTATAATATAATTTATTAAGTCTTTTGTATTCCCACCGGGATTAGCTGTATTAATTTTCACTATATCCTTTAGAATATCTATTACCATTTATTCTCTCCTCACTAACCAACAAATTTTTTCAATTCAATTCCCATCGGACACATCACTAAACCTTCACAATCACTTTCACAAAAGTCTTTACAAGTAAGAGCTATATTATTGACTTCTTCTTTATCTCCATTTGATAGATGAATCATAATCGATCTTGGTGTCACACGTTCGTTCCTATTATTAATATACTGTGGACAATTACTTAAACATAGACCGCACCTAACACAGTTTAAATAATTCATTTTTAAGCCCCTCTTCAACTTGTGATTGTATATTTATTTGTTGCCTTAATTTTTCGTCCAAAAAGATATAATGGCTTTTTCTATCTTCTATTCTCCTTATAGAAAGTGATAAAGGTTTCAAACTATTTAACTCTATTTCATCTATTTCTTTATCAAATACAATTAAACATCTTTCGTTATTCATATATAACCAATTTTTAAATTTAATAATTGAAAATGGCAGGGATTCTTTTAATGAAATAATAGTAAATGTATTATACTCACCTAAATTCTCACCCTTAAAAACATCAAATAAGAGGAATTGCTCGTGTTCAATAGCTTTTGAAAACATTAATATTAATGTACCGTTAGAACATACATAATAATCAATTAAATATTTTTTTACCTTTTCATTCTCTAGAATTTCAAATGGCTCTTCTAAATTTACATCTATCTTATAAAAATAAAATCTTGTATATAACTCTTCCAAAAATACATTTTTAATTGTATATTCTTTTATCCCATCAAATAATGCACATAAAGGTACAAGATTATATCCTTCTACATTTTTTAATGTCTTCGCACCTATAGTTTTAGAATCTTCAAACTCAACTGCTCTAATTAAGGAGTCCAAATTATAAAAGTTATCCATAAAACTCGGGATATTTAATCTAACTAACTCTTCCAAAGAGTATTTTAAGTTTATAACGGGGTAATATGGAATAGTTAATTCTGATTTATTGAGCCTTTCATTAACTTCTTCAAATGGCTCTTTCACACTTACATCCTTCAAACCATCCTCTTTAACTGGTTCGTATTTAACATAATCTAAACTAGTACATTCTGTTATGTGATATGTATTTTTTAACTGTGAAATTCGATGTACATACTTTTGACTATCATTAAAGTTACTAAACATTTTCCCTTTATTCATAAGATGATTAGGATCAAAATAATCTTTTATCATTTCATACATTTTATTTTGATATTTCGCTGACAAAATATATTGCAAATGTTTTTTCTCAATTCCTATACCATGTTCTCCACTTATAGCTCCTCCCAATTCTTTCGCCTTTTTTATAATAAGAAATAGAAACAACTCTAATTTTTCCATTTCTTCTTCAGACTCAGGATCATAAAAAACTGTGGGATGTATATTTCCATCTCCTGCATGATACGTATTTAATAGAGGAAAATCAAAACTGAGTGATAAACTAAAGAAATAGTCAATAATTTCTTTTAACCTACTTCTTGGTACTACTGTATCAAATAAAAAATACTTCTTTTTATTTGTATTTTCTAATATGTGTTTCACATTATTTTGAACAACTTTTATTCTTAATTCATGTAAGTTTCCCTCAGCAGTTACCCTTCCATTAAACTTACTAACAGCCTCTTTTAAGTAGGTAATTTTTTGATTAACTGTTTCTTCATCATCATGCTCAATTCCAATAATTAATTTTGCCCCTACACCTTTTGACTTATTTGGGATATATGGATTTGTAGACATATCAATAGAATTAGTTAATAGTTTATTCTCAATAATATAAAACACAAATTCAATTGCTTGCTGATAATCCAAAAAATTCAAAACTAAATCTTTATGGTACTCAAGTTGGTTTTGAGTTTCTATCACTGACTCAGTAAACGCTCCTAACGTTCCTTCAGAACCGATTACCATGTGCTTTAGGGCCTGATTTGACAATGCGTATAAGTATTTTGACCCTAATAATACCTCCCCAAATTTAGGCGTGAGCATTTTTAATGTTCTAATATAATTTGAAGTAACACCATACATGTAACATTTTGCACCACCAGCATTCATGGCTATCGTTCCACCCATAGTACAGATATTATGAGAAGAGGGATCTGGAGGATAAAATTTTTGATTCCCGCTAATCCGTTCATTAATTTCTTTTAAACGGATACTTGCAGGTACCGTAAATAATCTTTCTGTTTCACTAGTTACATGTAAAGGTATTTTAATTGTAGAGATAATAATATCCTCTTCTCTTGCTTGTACAGATCCGCAATAATTCGTCCCTGAAGCTCTAATAAGATACGGAATTTGATGTCTATTTAAACGTTGGACAAGATTTGAAAACTGTTCCTGACTGCTAGGAAAAATGATAAACCTTGCATCACCTTTCGTTACATAAGCATCATAATTATAAATCTCTAATTTAGATATGTCTGTTTCATACTCATAAGCATTTTCATCTAAAAATTCTTGAATTGATAATTCATTCATTAATTTAACTTTAACCATAAATGGGCTCATCCTTTGTTGTATTACTGCTTATTGGAATTACTCCTCTATTAGCCACTTTTATTAATTCCTCAGCAACTTCAATATTATGAATAGCCTCTTCAATAGTTGGTTCTGTCACTTCTTTATTATTGGTAATAGTATCGATAAAAAATTCTAATTCCTCTTTTAGAGCTTCATCTAAGAACAATTCTTCATAAGTAGTCTTTTCATTATATATCTCTATATCATGGTTAATTTTTGTTCGAAGAACTCCTTTTTGACCGTAAATAGTTACCTCATAATCCATACCGTATGGATAAGAATCTGGTAGCAACCAAATATTTTCTATATGAGCTGACACCCCACTTTGAGTCTCTAAATAAGCAGTGTTAAACGAATATGATTGTTTTGTAGGATCACTTTGTATCCCCGCAACTTTTTCTATGGAACTTCCTGTGAAAAATTGAACTAAATCAATATCATGTACCATTGCTGTAATATACGCATTAATTCTTCCATAATGATCTAACATTTCATGGCTAAAATTACGCTTTAATGTGATAGCTTTTACTTTTCCTATATCACCATTTAAGATTTTCTCTTTTAATTTTTTATGTTTCTTTTCATGTCGTAACAAATGACCTGTCCCTATTTTTTTTGAACGTGCCTGTGATAACCCCCATAGTGCCACTGCTTCTTCATAATTAGCTGTAATTGGCTTTTCCATAAACAAATGTTTATTTGCTTCTAAAACAGCCCTACCAATTTCAAAATGAGTTCTTTCGTCTGTTGTAACGTGAACAACATTTATATCCGCATGATTCAAAATTTCTTCAAAATGATCAAAAAAGTGAATATCAGGATAAAGAATAGAAATTTGAGCTTTTCGTGCTGGGTTATTATCGTAAACACCAACAATATTTACTGCTTCTAGTTTTTTTAATACTTCAAGGTGGTTTTTACCAAAAATACCCATGCCTATTATTGCTACATTATATCTCTTATTCAACTGAGTAAACCTTCTTTCTATTTTTATATTTAGATTCACAGACTTTTATTAGTTCTTGTAATAATTCCACAGTCCACTTATAGCACTCTTCAGCTTTTTCTAAATCGCACTGCTCTTCAAATTTTGAATACTTAAGTTCCGAGAATTTACTTACTATACTAGAAATTTTCTCATTATAATTCTCTCGATAAAATGGAACCAATTTGTTTCTCCAATCATGAATAATTTGCAAATCCCCCCCTGTAGCCAAGCTTTCAGAATCTAATTGAATACTTACACCATCACGAATACCTTCCTCTGCATAGTGAAGTGATTCTCTAAACAAGATTAATGGGCTCTCTTTAACAGGATAGATGAATGGCAGGGCTTGAACTTGGCTTTTATATAAATGTAATGCATATTTTCGCTCAAGCCACCATGATTCACTCTTGGTAACTTCATTCTTCAGCTCTCTTAAAATTTCCTCATTACCATATAAGAGTTTAAAACTAGTATTCCAACCATTACCGATATTTTGTGTTAGGTTCAAACGATTTTTCTTGTCTTTTCCATTGAACATATTAGTTGTGATACTAATTCTATTTTTTACCATATGTGTAGTATTTCTTTTCCCGAAAGCATACGGATGTAAATCTACAAACACTTCTAAAGTTTCATTTGACCACGCAGCGATTAATTCAGAAAGTAATTTTCCATACAAATAATTTGCTCTATAAAAATTATCCTCTTTTGACACAAGATAAATGTTAATGTTAGGTTCATCATCAAACTGTTTTTTTCTAACATAACTTCCTGTAATAAATGCTAAGTCAATTTCATTTTGTAACCTATAAATAACTTTCTCTCTAAATGCCGCAACAAAGCTATCCAATATTTTGCGATCCAATACTTTTCTTCCCCCTCATTAAACCCAGTCTACTTTTTTGTAATGACTATTATTTTTAAAGACTATGTCAAAATCTTTATCTGCGTTTAAAAAAATATTTTCATATCTATCTAATACAGATATATCTGCATTAGTTAGTTCAAAGGAATTTAATATACCTCTAAATTCCTGATCATACATTTCACTGGCAAAACAAAATGGTAATCGATGTAAGAATCCACGATACTGATTATAAATAAAGTATTTTTCTTCTATTGTTACTTTCGATGGGATAGTAATTTCTATTTCAAAATTAGAAAACAAAACATTTTCTACAGCCCGATTTTCAAGAAAAAACTCTCCACTTTCCCACTCAGTTTTAGAAAAAGTGTAAATGTTAATTTGATCAGTATAATTTGCTACCCTCTTAAAGTTTGGATGAATTCCATAATTCACTTTGCCCCCTAAATCCGGACAATGATAAATAAACTTGGATAGCTTTAAATTTAATTCAGCATACATATCATCTTGAAATACAAAAGTTATTAAATCTGAATTTTCAGTGTTTTCCATTTGGAAAGCTGCCGTATTTAACCATTCTTTTGTTTCCTTTATTAAAGCACTATCTTTAATCATTTTTTCCTCCTACCAGAAACCAGCTAAATTTTTATTATGACTAAAAGCTTGATTAACTTCTTGTAAAATTGGATTTCTTAATTCACTAGGGATTTCATGAAACTTGCTAAATCTAATATTATTAATCGTTTCCCTACAAACAGGGCACATATTATAAGACACCAATCCCTTTTTACCATCTATATGACTTTTCAAATAATCAGTACTATCATCTATCGAATTGTAAAAAGTTGTTTTATCTACATTAGGATATTTTTTTTCAATCTCGCCGGATCTCGCCGAAAGTTGACCACATCTGTATAAATCACCATTAGCTCTCATTTTTCCAACTAGCCCTAACTCTGTAACAATGCATCGCTTTGGTAGTGGTAAATGAAAAGCCAAAATTCTTTCTAAAAATTCTCTGGCAGCTACTGGGCTGTACAAACTATCAATCTGTTCCTTTATCCCCATGTAATTCTCTAATACTCTATTTAATACCTTATTGAGATTTTCACCTTTCACAGCTTTTTTAGCATCTCGATTAATTGAAATCATCGGTCGAGGTGTGATAATAGTTCTATATCTTTTAGCTAGCTCGATTGTAAATTCATAATCCCTTTTGCTATTCCAAGATACTAAATTCCCAACGATGATTTCTGTATCTATATTCATTAACTCTTTCGTTCTTAATAATAAACGGACATTATCAGATACAATATCATTTTTGTTTTCAGGTTCTCCCGGTGCAACAAAATTATAATAAGAAATTCTTATCCCTTTTGTTGAAAGCAAGAGCCTTCTAACATCATCTTGACTTCCTAAAGCAAAGGCATTTGTAATAACAAACGTATCAATTCCATTTTCTAAAAACCTTTCTGTAACATCAGGGAGCCGCTTCCCGTTATAGTTATAAATACTCGGTTCTCCTCCACCCGCTAATGTAATAGATGTATACCCTGCTTCCTTTAATTCCTGTATAAAGCTATCTAACTTTTCAAACGGAAGTTGTTTATCCATTTGACTAAATTGAAAGGTGCATCCTGGACATTTAAAATTACAAACATCTGTAATATCAATCTCTAGCCTCCTAACATTTTCACCTAATTCCAGTTTTCCTTTAACAAATAAAGCCTTTTCTGGAGAAAAAGGAGTGAAACTTAATGATTTTGAAAGTTCATCTAGAAATGGGTGATTCTCAATTGAATACTTTTCTAAATCATATAAATAAATCATGTACCTTTTATATAAATCAGGATCTATTCTATTCATCCCCTCCTCGTACCATTTTTTCTCCTTATTAATTATCATTGTGTTCATAATTAAGCTCCTCTGTCCAAAATATGAATATCCATTAATTACATGTTAATTCATTTTTCTAATTATTCATATTGTTAAAATTAATTTATATTTCCAGTTTTTTTTGTTTTTTTTGTTTTGAATTGAGAAATAAATTATAAAAATTGTAACTACAATAGGTTTTAAACTATATATTTAACTGTCAGTTCTATCAAATACCTATTTTAATCAAATTTCTTTACACTCTCAGAATTTCAAAGTATTCACTTACATAAATTTCAAGTCCTATCTACAAGGTTCATTTCTATGAGAACTTAACTTCTCATCCTAAAATTAAGTTCGCCAGAAAATTTCTATACAAAAACTTACTTATACAGAGACTCTTATGCTACAAAAAACGATACGATCTTCTAATACATTCTCTTCCTCATAAGATTAACAACCATTTCTTTAATAAAAAAAAGAGTTCTTCCAATTTAAACTGGTACCGATAGTTAGAACACTTGAATTTCAAGGTATGGAGATTAGGAGACATCATGAGTAAAATAATATTGTCAACTAAAGAGATAAAAAGGCTTCAAAACAATTCAAATATACAACGAGCGAGCTATTACCTATACTGAATCCTTTAAAAATAGATTTATTGATGAGTATTTAGCTGGTAAACTTCCTCGACAAATTTTTATAGAGAATGGCTTCGGTATGAACGTGATAGGAATGAAGCGAATTGAACAATCCGCCTACAGATGGAAAAAAACTTATGAAAAGAATGGTTTAATCGGATTAACTGATTCGTGTAGAACTCAGTCTGGTAGACCATTAAAACGAAAGCTTACACCATTCGAAGTAATAAAAAGGCAAGAGGGCAAAAATCAAGTTACTTGAAGGGCAGGTGGGACTATTAAAAAACTAGAAGAGACAGAAAAGAGGCTGCTAAACGCAAGCGAAAATCTAAAACCGAATAAAGTATATCAGTTGATTTATATGACTATTGAACACAATCAATTTAAGTAAATGACTAAGTATTTTTGTGATCTTTTAGAGGTTTCCCATTCTGGATATTATAACTACCTACAATCATCCACTGGCCGAGAAGCAAGAGAACGATTGGACCTAATTTTTAGTCGTAAAAAGATACAAAGAATCATGAGAAACTTTAAAATTGTCTGTCCTCTATGAAAATGAATCGTCTCACCTAAATATGTATGTACCATTTCATCACCTAACGTATTATTTTACATATAAAAAAGAGTAGGATACGAATGTCCTACTCTACCTATTATATCATTTACCGCTTTGACGAACTCATTATCCTCTATACTTTACAGCTAATCCCTTAATGAAATTCCTTGCGTATCTATCGCCGCACTCTTTGTAATTTTTATGGCCTTTTTTTCTTAATAGAGCGCCTAGTTCTCCCTTAGTCACTGTAACGCCTACGCTATCTAGTATATCAAGTACATCTTCACTCGTTAAAGATAGTGCGATTTTCATTTTCTTTAGAAGAAGGTTGTTAGCACTCTCTTTGCTTTGTACAGGTGCCGGTTGCCCTGGTTTCGGATCTTGCTTCCCTCTTTTTAAAGTAATAAATCCATTGAAAAATGCTTCTAACATCATCATATCGCATGTTTTTACGTACTCATCTTCTTCCACATCAGGGTTTTCAGGTTCGTGCTGAGGCGCTCTCTTTATTTTTGTAAGCATATCAACTACGTCTTCTTTCGTTACTTCCATACCGCCAAGTTTAAAGATTTCTACCATATCTATATCTCTTATATCTAAAGCATATCTTACTCTTTTTAATATATCGTTGTTGCTCATTGCCATTGTTTTTCCTCCTGAAATGTTAAATATAATAATGCCTTTAGCATGTGTAAATGAATGTCGTCAAGTTACTACTTTAACATTTTAAAGGGAGGTTTTGTAGTCTTAGGTGGATTCATGCTTGTTAGGATTAAATCTAGACAGAGATTCGAATGCTTTTTAATTCCCTTTTTTCTATAAAATATATCTTATTTTTTTATAACAACATACAGGTATTAATTAGTATAATAGAATAACAGCGTTTTAAGGGCTTTCAGTTAAGTGGAGAATATCCAGTCTATATTTTTAACGGAAGGGCAAGAATTTTTTCAGCTCTTTCTATGTTATTGATAAAAAACATACTTTACTTTTATGATTGGAGTTTTTGGTAAATGTTAGAAAAAGGTGCAGACCGAGTGAAAAAAGTAGAATTAATGGACAAACATCTTGATTCTCACCAAGGAAAAATAACCAGTACCGAGATTTGTAACATTGTCATGTCCATTTTCAAATTTGATTTAACAACTAAACCTGTCCTATCAAAAGAATGGATAATGGCAGGAGCTGGTTCTTCGACTGAGAACATTGCTATAATGGCCATAGATTCTACCCTCACCCATCACGGAAGAAAGGCCACAGGAAAAGAAATCCGCCAACTTATCAATCAAATTTTTGGTATTAACTTAGATGCAATCTCCTCTTTAGAAGGGGCAAGAATTTCTTTATTTTCTAAAGATCAATGGGTTATTAGGGATGAACAAGACTTATTTGTTGTTCATACTGGATTAGGTGATGTCGATGTAAAGGTTTTTCCTACTGACTATTTCACTGAACAAACTGGATTAGAAGAATTGCCGAAGGACCTAAAGCAATCATTAACAAACTTTGGATTCTCTTGCGATGAAAGTGCGGGATGTTACTATTACTCAAATCCATCTGGAGAAGCAATTCCAGACGAATTTAAAGGGCAAGTCATCGGAGCAATTCTTAAGGTAATTCACAATTCATATCAATCTTTATAAAAAAATCATATAGGAAATCCCTATATGATTTTTTTATTAGTGAATCAAACAACCTTATTTTCCAAAAGACGATAAAAATTTAACTCTATCTCCCATAGGAGGAGTATTATTATCGACTAAGGCAACCTCTAGAATTGCTGGCCCATTTACATTCATTAAGTTGTTTATAACATCTTGATTGATATCTTGTAATTCATTGACTCTATAGCTTGGTATATTCATAGCTGCGGCCATTGCACTAATATTGATTGATTCCTGTTCAAAGGATGGATGAGTTCTACGGAATTGTAATGAATGACCGTGATATACCATTCCTAAACGAGCATTATTCATCACAACAAATAAAATAGGTAAATTATATTCCTTCGCCGTCAATATTTCCAACCCGTGCATGAAAAAGCAGCCATCACCAGTAATACATACAACCGGACGCTCCGGTTCAGCCAGTTTTGAACCAATCGCAGAACCAATTCCGCTTCCCATTGCACCAAAATGTACATTAATATTATAGGAGTCAAAATCTATGACCTTCATGTGATGAATAACATACGACATAAATTCACCAATATCAATGGTATATCTAGTAGTTGACGGTAAACATTTTTGAAGGTTTAGGAGAACATTTTTCGTATTATATTCCTCTATATTCTCTTCCTCTTCCTCTTTCTTCTTTTCAACGGTAAATTCAGCGCGATCCATTTGCAACCCTAAAGCCTTTAATTCTTCTATTAACATTAATAAACTTAAATTGATATCGCCTAGTACTGGAATATCCACTTTGTACTTCCGATTGAAGACAGATTGGTCAAAATCCATTTGAACAGAGAAACGATCTTTTATTAAGTTTCCATTATAATTATTTGTCGCAGTTTCCCCTAAACTGGAGCCCACAATTAATAATGCTTTCCCATCCCCTTCATTAATCAATGCAGAGGCAGCCTCATGACCTGCAAATCCAAACACTCCGACTAAAAGCGGATGTTCCTCAGGGATATATCCCTTAGCTTGTGGAGTTGTTATAATTGGCCAATTCAGCAATTCTGCCACCTCTATTAATAACTGAACAGAGTTTCTTATTCCCTGTCCTGTAAAAATATAACCCTTCTCCCTTTTTACCAATTCTCTAGCTGTTTCTTTTATTTTGTCTAGATCAGGAACAATAGGAAGTCTTTTGGGAAGTGGTGGCATTTCAACATTTTCTATATTTTCATGTTGAATATCAATCGGTATCGCAATATGTACAGGTCCTGGTACTCCCGATATAGCAATTTCAATTGCTAGTGCGACTTCTTTAAGTACATCCTTTACATCATTAACCGTAACGCTATATTTTGTAACAGGCCTGAAGACTGGTTCTACATCTAATTCTTGTGATGCATTCAAACCTACCGTACTAAGAGGTACGGCACCTGTAATGAATAAAACAGGTAAATGCTCTCGCATAGCATTAGCAGCACCTGTTACAAGATTTGTGGCACCTGGTCCGCTACAACCAATACACACACTTAGCTGATTTGTGTATTTAGCATAAGCGGCAGCCATGTAGGATGCCGCCCCTTCATGCTTCGCTACGACTGGTGTTAATTCAGGCATATCATAAAGTTCGTCAAAAAACGCATTTACAGAACCAGCTGGGATACCAAATATATGTTTAACTTCATTAGCTATTAAATATTCTAATACATTTCGGGCTGCTTTCATGTGTATGCTCCATTCATTTTTAATTTATTTCTCTATTTAAAAAAGTTTTTCGATGTCTTCAGCTGCCATAGGACGGCTGAAAAAATACCCTTGCATCAAATAACAATTTCGTGCAGATAAAAATTCGACCTGTTCCTTTGTCTCAACACCTTCAGCAATAACATCAAGGTTCAAATTCTTAGCCAGCGTAATAATAGTATTCGTAATAGCTGCATCATCTTTTGTCATATCCTGTACAAAGGATTTATCAATTTTTAACGTTGAAATAGGCAATTTTTTTAAATAACCTAAAGATGAATAACCAGTCCCGAAATCATCAATAGCGAGGTTGATTCCTAAACCTTTTAATTTCTTCATTGTTTTTAAAGTTGATTCCGTATTTCTAACAATTAAATTTTCAGTGAGTTCTAGTTGTATATACTTCGGAGATAGCTCTACTTCCTCTAAAACATTTTTGACCATAGCAAATAAATCACTTTGTTCAAATTGACGTGCAGATAAATTCACAGACATACTAATTAACGGGGAACCTTGATCATGCCATTTCTTTAATTGCCTACAGGCCTCTTTTAGAACCCATTCACCTATCGGGACTATTAATCCAGTTTCTTCAGCTATTGGGATAAATTTATCAGGCGGTATCATCCCATGTTCTTGATGGTTCCATCTAATTAAAGCCTCTACACCCTCAATCTTATTCGTTTTACCATTTATTTGCGGTTGATAATAAATCACAAGTTCTTCTTGTTCCAATGCCTTATACAAATCATTTTCTAGCTTGACACTTTCAAAAGTTCTCGTATCCATTCCTTCACTGAAGAAATGATAGCTACTTCCTGATATTTCTTTCGATTTGTACATAGCTGTGTCTGCATTTTTAACTAAGATTTCAGTCGTATCACCATTATCAGGAAATATACTAATACCAATACTCGTTTTCATATAGATTTCATTGTCTACTAAATGAAATGGCCTTGAAAAAGAATCAATGACACGATTTACTACCTTTAACACTTCTTTTTCACTTTTGATATTCGGTAAATAGATAGTAAATTCATCCCCGCCCTGTCTTGAGACCGTAGCACTTTTAGGAACACAAGCACTTAATCGATTTGCAACTTCTCGCAAAAGCAAATCACCGAAGCTATGCCCGAGCGTATCATTCACAAACTTAAACCTGTCTAAATCTAAATACAGAACTGCTAATTTTTCAGCATGTAATTGAGCATATGTCAGCCCTTGAGTTAGCCTGTCCTTTAGTAGAACTCTATTAGGTAAATCTGTTAAACTATCAAAATAAGCATGATATTTTATTTCTTCCTCCATTTGTTTCCTTTGGGTTACATCTTTAAAAGTAATAACTTCTCCGACAATCTCGGTCCCTTCTTTTATAGAGGAAATTACATACTCCACTGGAAAACTGGATTGATCTTTTCTAAAAAATTGCTCGGTTTTATCGTACAGATTCCAATCCTCATCGCAACCTGATGCCACCTGCTTTTTCTTTCCTTTTTCAATTCCGTTGAAAACCATACTGGATGGTTTTCCTATTAATTCATTTTTTATATCATAGCCTAACATGGAGGCACCAGCTGGGTTACAAAAGGTAATATTTCCATCAAGGTCTAAACCGAAAATTCCTTCTCCGGCAGAATTTAGAATCAATTCTTTCTCACGACTAAGCTGCTGCAATTCCGTTATTACTCGTTCCAGTTCCTTATTTTTAAACGTAATTTCTGAGGTCCTCTCTTCGATAATAACTTCCTGTTTTTCCATATATAAAAGGTTTGATAGCGTGGAAGCAGTTGCATCGACAATAGATTGCGACAGCTGTATTTGTCCTTCAGAATAACTAAAATTACTATCTCCTAGATTGACCACAGATATTTGTCCTAATACCTCTCCCATTGAAACCAACGGCAACATAAAGAGTCCCTTCATACCAAAATTACGGCAAACATCATGGTTTGGGCGCGGATCTGCATAAACATCTGGAATCCAGATTGGCTTTTTTGTTTCAATGACCTCTTGCGTGACTCTATCATTACTTTTATCAAATTTTATCTTATCATGTGTCTTGATCCAATCTTCTTCTGTCCATTCTGAACCCTTACTTAACTTCACCGGTCTAATTTTTTTCTTAGCTAAAGGCTCTAGTAAATGAACCCCGATATTATAATTGTCTAAAACTTTTCCTAAATAGGAAAAACAAGTATCAAGACTTTCCTGCATGGAGGAACACATAGATAAGTCCCGTGTCACATCCAGCAAGAGCTGTTTTTCAGCAATAAGGTTTACCTTATGAGTTAAATTGTTCGCATTTTGAATCGCAACAGCCGCCATATTCACATATGCCTCAACCGTTTGAATTTCTGACTCTGTTAAGTTCATAGGAATTCCGTAATCAAATAAAAAAACTAGACCAAATAATTCTTCTTCAAAAGAGATAGGAAGAACGAATAAAGATTTAATTCGAAACCCTTCCACTGCTCTCGGATCTGGCCGACTATCCTTTGATGTATCAGGTATATAGATGGCTTTTTTTGTTTCAATTACTTCTTTCGCCAGCAGGTCAATGTCTGTATCAATGACATGCATATCCAACGTCCATCCGTTAATAACTTCCGGTTTTCCTACATACCCTCTAAAAGTCCCATCTTCCTGCGGCAAATAAATACCAACAGAATCGCATTGAACGATTTCTTCAGAAATTGCTATTGTGACTTGCTCTAAAACTTCACGTAAATCCAGCTTTGTATTAATCATTTTAGTTATATTCGCAAGTCGAGAATACCTCGTTTGTTCCTTCAACATAAAAACGAACTCCATTTCATTGAAAATATCCATTTATATCCAAAAACTTTTATCCAAAACCTATCAATACTATCATTTTACTATGCATTTATTACTAATTCGACAAAATATTTCATATTTCTCACTATTATAATGTTTTTTATACATTTAATATAGGAATTATTTGCATAATCCTCTAATATTTTTATTACTAAATTGCAAGATAAATACGTTGTTATTACTAAAAGCTACACAAAATTTTCCACTCTCAAAAAATTCATTTACTTATAATACAACTCAGCTTATGTAAAATAAAAAACAGATGGAAATCTCCCCCCATCAGGGGCTAGATTTCCATCTGCATATTCAAACTATCTCTACACGCCAGCCACAAACTCCATATATACAGAGTATACGCGGGAACACAAAGATGTTGGTTAGTTCAATACATTTATAAAACTGTTTTTTCCGTTGCAATCTACAAAAGAACTTAAAACTAAATAAATATAATCCACCCCCTCGACTTCAGGGAGTTATACCGTTTCACTACCTTCTACCACATTAACACTCGCCTCAAACTTATTAAGCAATGCGCGTACTTCATCCGTTGACTTCGTGCTCATCAATTGATTTCGTAGTTCAGCAGCCCCAGGGAAGCCTTTTACATAAATTTTGAAGAAGCGATGTAATCCTGTTATGGATCTTGGTAATACTTCTGCATATTGATCTTGAAGATCAAGTTGTAGTCTTAAAAGATCTAGATGTTCTTTACTGCTATGCTCTCTTGGTTCTTTTTCGAAAGCAAATGGATTTTTAAAGATTCCTCGTCCAATCATTACGCCATCAATGCCGTATTTTTCAGCAAGTTCCAGCCCAGTTTTACGGTCAGGAATGTCTCCGTTTATCGTTAGGAGCGTATTTGGTGCAATACGATCACGTAATTTTTTAATCTCCGGAATTAGCTCCCAGTGTGCATCTACTTGGCTCATCTCTTCTCTTGTACGTAAGTGAATAGAAAGGTTTGCAATATCTTGTTTGAAAATGTGCGTTAACCAATCTTCCCACTCGCTTAACTCTTTAAAGCCAAGTCTTGTTTTTACGCTGACAGGTAGTCCGCCTGCTTTTGCAGCTTGAATAAGTTCTGCCGCAACGTCTGGACGCAAGATAAGGCCACTACCTTTTCCTCTTGATGCTACGTTTGGCACAGGGCAACCCATATTAATATCGATGCCTTTAAATCCTAACTCTGCCATACCAATACTCATTTCACGGAAATATTCAGGATTATCTCCCCAAATATGTGCCACCATTGGCTGTTCATCTTCTGTAAAAATTAAACGACCACGTACGCTTTTCATACCTTCTGGATGACAATAGCTATCTGAGTTTGTGAACTCTGTGAAGAATACATCTGGACGACCAGCTTCACTTACTACGTGACGGAAAACAACGTCTGTCACATCTTCCATTGGTGCAAGTACGAAAAATGGTCGTGGTAAATCACGCCAAAAATTATCTATCATTTCAAATTCAAATCCTCTCACTATGAATACAATTTCAAACTCTCAATAAACCAAAAAGCAGATGGTATAGATTTTCCTATATCAACTGCTTTCCTATTATACCAACTTAAGCCAAGCTACACACTCTACATGAGTCGTATGCGGGAACATATCAACAGGTTGTACTTCCTGCGTTTTATATCCGCCTTCTTCTAGTACTTTTAAGTCACGTGCTAATGTTGCTGGGTTACATGATACGTATACAACGCGTTTTGGTTTCATGTCGATGATTGTGTTTAATAGTGCCTCATCACAACCTTTACGCGGTGGATCTACGACCATTGTGTCAGCGATTACGCCTTCTTTATACCATTTTGGAATAACTACTTCTGCTTCTCCTACACCAAATTCAGCGTTTGTCATGTTGTTTAGTGCTGCGTTACGCTTTGCGTCTTCAATCGCTTCTGGGACGATTTCAACGCCATACACTTTTTTCGCTTTTTGCGCTAGGAATAAAGAGATTGATCCAATTCCGCAATAGGCATCAATTACTGTTTCGTTACCATCTAATTTTGCGTATTCTAACGTTTTATCGTACAGCACTTTCGTTTGTTCTGGGTTTACTTGATAGAATGAACGTGCTGAAATCGCAAATTTAATATCGCCAATAAAGTCATAAATATATTCTGATCCGTACAGTACTGTCGTTTTGTCTCCGAAGATTACGTTTGTACGTTTCGTGTTTACGTTTTGAACAATCGATTTTACTTCAGGGAATTTCGCAGCAATTTCTTCAATGATTGCTTTCTTGTTTGGTAATTCTGCTGTACGAGTAATGAAGACAAGCATAATTTCCCCTGTTACTTGTCCGTAACGAGCCATTACGTGGCGAAGTGTTCCTTTGTTACGCTCTTCATTGTACGCTGAAATCCCGTGTTTTTCACAAATACGTTTTACTTCTTGAATTAATGTATCGTTTTCTTCTGCTTGAATTAAACACGATTCCATATTAATGATGTCATGCGTTCCTTGACGATAGAATCCAGCTACAAGTCCACCTTCACGTTCTCCAATTGGTACTTGTGCTTTGTTACGGTATACCCACGGATTCTTCATGCCAAGTACAGGATGAACAGGAACATCACTTAATCCGCCGATGCGCTGCATAACGTCGCGTACTTGTTTTTCTTTCGCTTGTAATTGCCCTTCATATGTTAAATGCTGAAGCTGACAACCACCGCACTGATTGTACACTGGGCATTCTGCATCTTTACGATATGGGCTCTTTGTATGAAGCTTCATTAAACGACCGAATGCGAAGTTTTTCTTTACTTTAATAATTTTAATTTGTGCTTCTTCACCTGGTAATCCGTTTTTAACGAAAATAGGATAGCCTTTTACTTTCGCAACACCGGCACCATCATGTGTTAAATCTTCAAATACTACATCTATAAACTCGTTTTTTTCAACTGGTGGCGTCATTTTTGTACTCATTTTCCGACCTCTCTTTTTCATAACACTGCGTTACATTTTATCATACTTATATGGTCTATTTCTATTGGAAGAAAAAAAGCTATTGACGATAGTTCTCCGTTAATGTTACGCTACTACTAATTTAATACGGACGATGTTACCTCATATATACTCGATAATATGGATCGAGAGTTTCTACCCGGCAACCTTAAATTGCTGGACTATGGGGAAAACTAATGAATATTAGCCCATGTGCAAAAAGGACTCATATTGATTAGCTTTCTCTCATAGATGAAAGTGAATCCATATGGGTCTTTTTTTATTTTTATTTTTCTAAAAGGTCAGACATCTTACGTATGACATAAAACCTCCTTGTTTTATTTTTAGTAATATAACGAGCGTTTTATGTACAAACTTTATACGAACTTCTGAAAGGGGCAACTACATGCAATATGTAATGAGCATTATCGGTATTCTTGTCGTTTTAGGTTTATGCTTTGCTTTGTCAAACAACAAAAGTAAAATCAACTTCCGTGCAATTGCTATTATGATTGGTTTTCAAATTTTAATCGGTTGGTTTATGTTTGGCACAAAGATTGGTCAACAAATCATTATTTTCATTGGTAAAGTTTTCAACAAACTAATTAAACTTGGTACGACAGGTGTCGATTTTCTCTTTAATGGGATTCAAAGAGATTTTGTCTTTTTCTTAAACGTACTATTAATTATCGTATTTTTCTCAGCACTACTTTCTATCTTTAGTTACTTAGGGGTTTTACCATTCATCGTTCGCGTTGTCGGCGGTGCCATTTCAAAAATTACTGGTTTACCACGCGTTGAATCATTCCACGCAGTAAACTCTGTATTCTTTGGTTCAAGTGAAGCGTTAATCGTTATTAAAAATGATTTACAACATTTCAATAAAAACCGTATGTTTATCATTTGTTGTTCTGCAATGAGTTCAGTTTCTGCCTCTGTTACAGCATCATACGTAATGATGTTAGATGCGAAATATGTACTAGCAGCTCTTCCGTTAAACTTATTCTCAAGCTTAATCGTTTGTTCGTTATTAACACCTGTTGATACGAAAAAAGAAGACGAAGTAGTTCAGAAATTTGATCGTACTTTATTCGGAGACAGCTTTATCGGTGCAATGATTAACGGTGCACTTGACGGTTTAAAAGTAGCTGGTATCGTTGCCGCATTAATGATCGCCTTCATCGGTGTGATGGAAGTTGTAAACTACGTAATTAGTGCCGCTTCAGGTGCAATGGGATATGCTGTTACGTTACAACAAATCTTCGGTTATATACTTGCTCCATTCGCGTTCTTAATGGGTATTCCAACTCAAGATATTATCCCAGCTGGTGGTATTATGGGTACGAAGATTGTATTAAACGAGTTTGTAGCAATACTTGATTTAAAAGGTGTTGCATCAACATTATCTCCACGTACAGTTGGAATCGTTACAGTATTCTTAATTAGCTTCGCAAGTATTAGCCAAATTGGTGCAATCGTTGGTACAATCCGTGCCCTTTCTGAAAAACAAGGAAGCGTTGTTTCTAAATTTGGTTGGAAAATGCTATTTGCATCAACACTTGCTTCTATTTTATCTGCGACAATCGCTGGATTGTTTATTTAATAAAAAATCACCTTACTCGTCGTTGAAGTAAGGTGTTTTTTTATCTATTGTTACTTTTCTCATTCCATACATATTCTTCAAATGCTATGATGAACAAGGGTATGTCCCCACCTCTCTTACAGCGGTGGGGATTTTAAATATAAATATATAACATAATACACAATAGAAGGTGATTTTATGAGAAAATATGTTGCAATCGCTTTATGCACATCTGCCATTCTAGCAGGTTGTAATACTAGCAATGTAAACCAGGAACCTAAAAAAGAAAAAAAGGTTCAAGAAACTAAGAAACAAGCAGATACTGTACAAGAACAAGGTAAAATTTCTTATCAGCCCATTACACACGAAATTACAAATACTACCATTCATATGACAGATATAAAAGATGCTTTAACTGAAGTACAATATAAAATTTGGCGTACTGCTGATGGAAAGGAACACACTAAATCTTTTTCTTCTAAAGAAAAGGAGAAACAGTTTACACTTCCTTTTGACATAAAAGAATTTGAAGGAAAACGCGGTGAATTTCAAATTGAAGCAATAGGAATAAAAGAAGATGGGAAAACCATTCCACTCACAAAAGCTGCTATTACTTTCGAACAAAAGGTTCCCGTTCTTATGTATCATGCAATTGATGATTATCACGGACAAGGCATTAAAGATTTATTCGTCTCACCTGCTAACTTTGAAGCCCAAATGAAATATTTAAAAGACAACGGCTATACATTACTAACTTTTGAACGTTGGGGTGATATTAATAAAGTAAATAAACCTATCTTTGTTACATTTGATGACGGTATGAAAAATAATATGAATGCATTCCATGTTTTACAAAAGCTAAAAGACGATACATTTAAACCGGCGGCAACAGAATATATGATTGTTGATAACGTTGATGTAGAAGGATCACTGTCTACTTCTGAAATAAAAGAAATGGTCGATTCCGGCATTTTCTCAGTGCAATCTCATACAACGACGCATGCAGACTTACCGAAAATTACAAACTATGAAGAGGAATTAAAAGGATCAAAAGAAAAGTTAGAAAAAATAACAGGTAAGCCCGTTATCGCAGTTGCTTATCCATTCGGTCATGTAGATGATAAAGTCGTTGCAGAAACGAAGAAATATTATCAATTTGCGACGACAACAAAACCCGGAAAATTCATTACAAAAGGTGAACCCGATGAATTGTTAAAAATGAAGCGTGTTCGCATACACCATACGACGACCGTAGAACAGTTTGCTTCTTCGATTAAATAACGATGAGGGCTCAATATATTTTGAGCTCTCTTTTTACGCTATATTTATATATATTTTTTGAATTTTCTTGTATTATATATAGTAAGAAATCTTTCAAATTAAAGGAGATTATACATATGTCATTTGAACAAACGTTAGAGAAATATGCTGCCCTTGCAGTCAATGTTGGTGTTAATATTCAACCAGGACAAACATTATCAATTAGCGCACCTCTTGAAGCTGTACAATTTGTACGCCTCGTTACAGAAAAAGCATATAAATCTGGTGCAAAACACGTATATGTGGATTGGAATGATGAGACGTTAACACGCTTAAAGTTCGATCTAGCTCCTGAAGAAGCATTCGCTGAGTTCCCATCTTGGAAAGCACACGCTCGTGAAGAATTAGCAAAAGAAGGCGCTGCATTTATTTCTATTTATGCAGAAAACCCTGATTTATTAAAAGGTGTAGAACCAACGCGTATCGCAACAGCTCATAAAGTAGCTGGTGAAGCAATGAAAGTATACCGTGATTACGTACAAGCTGATAAAGTAAGCTGGTGTGTCATTTCTGTTCCTACGAAAGAATGGGCTGCGAAAGTATTCCCTGACGTTGCACCAGAAGAACAAGAAGCAAAACTATGGGATGCTATTTTCAAAGCTACTCGTGCTGATTTAGAAAATCCTGTGGAAGCATGGAAAGAACACGATAAAACATTACATACAAAAGTTGATTACTTAAACGAAAAGCATTATAAAGCTCTTCACTATACAGGTCCTGGAACAGATTTAACGATCGAACTTCCAGAAAAACATGTATGGGCTGGTGCTGGTAGCTTAAATGAAAAGAACGTACCATTTATGGCGAACATTCCAACTGAAGAAGTGTTTACAATGCCACTTAAAACAGGTGTAAATGGCCAAGTATCTAGTACAAAACCGTTAGCATTTGCAGGTAACATTATCGATAACTTCACGTTAACATTTGAAAACGGACGTATCGTAGATTATAAAGCTGAAGTTGGAGAAGAAGCTTTAAAACATTTAGTAGAAACAGATGAAGGTTCTCACTTCTTAGGAGAAGTAGCTTTAGTACCTCATGATTCACCAATTTCAAACACAAATATTTTATTCTACAACACGCTATTTGATGAAAACGCATCTTGCCACCTTGCAATCGGAAATGCTTATGCATTTAACTTAGTTGGCGGAAAAACGATGTCTAAAGAAGAACTTGCTGAAAATGGCGCAAACGCTAGTATTACACACGAAGATTTCATGATTGGATCAGCTGAGCTTGATATCGACGGCATTACAGCTGATGGCAGACATGAACCAATCTTCCGTAAAGGTAATTGGGCGTTTTAATAAAAGCAAAAGGCTATCTTCCACACTGGAAGATAGCCTTTTATGATGCAGATGAAACCTTAAGCCCAATTACTCCTAACACGATGAAAAGAATACAAAATGCTTGGAATAGGCTAATGTGCTCTTTAAAAAAGTACACACTAATAATCGTAATAAGTAACGTCCCAACACCAGACCAAATTGCATAAGCAATACTTAAATGAATCTTTTTTACAACGATGGCGAACACGCTGAAACAAATTCCGTAAAATACAAAAATAAGTACACTTGGAATGAGCTTTGTTAAACCGTTTGATAACTTCATCGCAATTGTTCCAGCTACTTCAAAAATAATTGTTACAAGTAATAATAGCCAATATACCATACTAGAATCTCCTTCTCTGTTACCTTATAGAGATTCTAGTATACTACTTATAGTCCTAATGAAATATATTTAATTTCTAAATATTCCTCGATACCGAAATGACCTCCTTCACGACCAATGCCACTCTCTTTAAAGCCACCGAACGGCGCTTGTGCAACTGATGGGAGGCCATCATTTAAACCGATAATACCATACTCTAGTGCTTCACTAATTTGGAATGCTTGGCTAATGTCTTTCGTGAAAATGTACGCTGCTAAACCGTATGGCGTATTGTTCGCACGTTCAATTACTTCTTCAACCGTTTTAAATTTCGCAACAGGTGCAACTGGTCCAAATGTTTCTTCATTCATACAAAGCATCGTATCATTCGCTAATCCAATTACAGTTGGTTGAATAAAGTGTCCATCTAGCTCTGTAACCTTTTGGCCACCATATAAAACTGTTCCACCTTTTTGAATAGCATCTTCAATATGTTCTTGTACTTTTGAAACTGCATTCTCGTCAATAAGTGGTCCTACAGTCGTTCCGTCACTGAAACCGTCCCCTACTTTTAACTGCCCTACTGCCTTTTGAAACTTCTCTACAAACGCTTCATACACTTCTTCCTGAACAAATACTCGGTTTGTACATATACACGTTTGTCCTGCGTTACGGAATTTCGAACCGATTACTGCCTCTACTGCTTTATCTAAGTCTGCATCATTCATAACAATAAACGGTGCGTGACCGCCTAACTCAAGTGAAACCTTTTTCATCGTTTGTGCCGCACTAGCCATTAACTCTTTCCCGATTTCCGTTGATCCTGTAAAGGACACTTTTCGAACACGCCCATCTTCCATCCACGTATCAGCAATTGCTTTCGCACTACCTGTTACAATATTTATTACACCTTTTGGAATGTCTGCTTCATGAGCTAATTCAGCTAATTTTAACGCAGTTAACGGCGTTTGACTTGCAGGTTTTACAACCGCTGTACATCCTGCTGCAAGCGCCGGAGCTACCTTTCTCGTAATCATAGCAGCCGGGAAGTTCCAAGGCGTAATAGCTGCCATAACACCAACTGGTTGCTTCATGACTAAAATACGTTTATTCGGATGAGAAGCAGGAATCATTTCACCATATACGCGTTTTCCTTCTTCTGCATACCATTCAACAAAACTATTTGCATAATTCACTTCACCAAGCGCTTCTGCAAAGGGCTTTCCTTGTTCTTTCGTCATGATCGCTGCAATCTCTTCTTTATTTTCCTCAATAAGTGTGAACCATTTTTTTAATTTCGCTGCACGATCTGCCGCTGTTAACTTAGACCATAATTTAAAAGCTTCATGCGCAGCATCAACAGCTTGCTTTGCCTCTGTTACCCCGCCCTTTGGTACAGTCGCAAATATTTCCTTCGTTGCTGGATTATTTACTTCGATTTGCTCTTGCAATGTAACCCACTCACCATTTATATACATCGCCTTTTTCTCTACATTTACAAACGTCGCTTTTTTATCCAATATTCTCTTCCTCCTCTATAAGTTTCTTTATTTTCCTAGTGGCAGCAGATTGACTTATTTTTAAAAACTCCGCTACTTTATAACTCGATCCATATGTTTTATATGCTTTCAAAATAATATTCCGTTCTACTTCTTCTAACATTTTATAGAGACTTTGACCGGACTGTTCAACCGTTGATTCTTGCATCGCTATTGGTAAATCTTCTATCGTAACGATATCATCGGCAGTTATAACAATTCGCTCAATCACATTTTCAATCTCTCTATTATTTCCTTCCCACGGGTAACCAACAAACATTTGTAATGTGCTAGGCGCTAATTTTACATTTCTACCATATTTCTCGTTAAAGTGTTGTAAATAATGATAAATAAGTGGCAAAATGTCTTCTGTTCTTTCCCGTAGTGGTGGGATTACAATGGGAATGACATTCAGACGATAATATAAATCTTTCCGAAATGTTCCTTGTTTCACCATCATACTTAAATCTCTATTTGTTGCCGCTACAATTCTAACATCCACCTTTTTTAATTCTCTTCCGCCTATAGGGCGAAACGTTTTTTCTTGCAACACTTGCAAAAGCTTTGCTTGAGTTTCAAGCGGCATTTCGCCAATTTCATCTAAGAATAGTGTTCCTTTATGCGCTGATTCTAATAGTCCCTTTTTCCCTTCACGATTCGCACCTGTAAAGGATCCGCCTGAGTATCCAAAAAGCTCTGATTCAATTAAATTTGTCGGCAATGCCGCGCAGTTAATTTCATAGAAACTTTCATTCTTCCGGTTACTCACTTCATGTAAATGACGCACCAATCGACTCTTTCCTACTCCTGTCTCACCTAAAACGAGAACCGTACTATCTACCACGGATACTTTCTTGATTGTCTCGACTATTTTTTGCATAGCGATACTTTTAAAAATAAGTCCTTCATGTTCATATGTTTCTCTTAATTCTTTTTTATATGTTTTTAACTGATTATCCATTTCTTCTACCTTTTGACGTAATTGATAGAGTTCTGTAAGATCACGAGAGTAACTAATTACTCTTCTTAAATTGCCCTCTTCATCAAAAACAGGCCTTGTACGAACGTGTAAATATTCTCCTGATTTTGTCGTCTGAACGAGTTCGATTGGCCTCTTTTTTTCAATTACTTCTAACGTTGCTGATGGATAAAAGATACCATCTTTCTGCAATTCTTTTACATGTTTACCTACTAACTCTTTTGCAGCCAATTGATAGTGCCTTTCACATGTACTATTTACACGTACAACGATTCCCTTTTCGTCAGTCACAAAAATTTCGTCAAACGCATATTCAAATACATCTTGTAAATCCATTAACACTCGTTCCTTTTCTGCAACCATCCTAGCCACCCCTAACTTCCACTCCGTCGATTCACTTCACTACCTTTATTATAAAGTGAATTTTCTGCATTTTATATAGAGTCAGCTAGAATGTTTGCTGTTTTATTATTTAACTTTTAAACACGAGCAATATTTGCTTTCTCATAACAGACTTGCAACGATTCTTCAATGATTGTTAATCCTTCTTCCAGTTGCTCATCTGTAATCACTAATGGCATTAGCACACGAATAACATTACCGTATGTTCCTGCTGATAGTAGAAGTAAGCCGCGTTTATTTGCTTCTGCGCATAAATTAGCTGTTAACGTTTTATCAGGTGCTTTCGTCTTACGATCTTGAACGAGCTCAAATGCACACATTGCTCCTAAACCGCGCACATCACCGATGCAATTATATTTATTTTTCATCTCTTCGAATCGGTTCATTACGACTTTTCCTAATTCTATCGCTCTATCATTTAAATTCTCTTTTTCTATTACATCAAGTACTGCTAATGCTGCCGCACATCCTAGCGGGCTTCCTGCATACGTTCCACCAAGTTCTCCTGGTGCAGACTCATTCATAATTTCTTTGCGCCCAATAACACCACTAATCGGTACACCAGCACCTAATGATTTAGATACCGTAATTAAATCCGGAACGACATCATAATGATCAATGGCGAAATATTTTCCTGTACGGCTAAATCCAGTTTGAATTTCATCCGCTACAAATAAGATGCCGTGTTCTGAACAAATATTGCGTACTTCTTGCACAAACTTCTTACTTGGGACGATAAATCCACCTTCCCCTTGAACAGGTTCCATTACAACGGCTGCAATCGTTTCTGGTGCTACTTCTGATACGAAGAAATTCTTAAGCTCTTCAATCATAAAGTTATCGTACTGCTCTTCCGTTAATCCTTCTGGGCGGCGATATTCGTACGGGAATGGTGCTTTATAGACTTCAGGCGCAAATGGACCAAATCCAAACTTATATGGTTTTACTTTACTTGTCATCGTCATTGTCATTAATGTGCGTCCATGGAAACCTTTAGAAAATGCAATAATACCAGGTCTTTTTGTATATTTACGAGCGATTTTCACCGCATTCTCAACTGCTTCTGCACCACTATTTAAAAATAGTACTTGCTTATCAAAACTTCCCGGCGCTAATGCCGCAAGTTTTTCTGCTAATTCAATATATGGCTCATACATCATGACATTAAAGCCAGTATGAATGTATTGATCTACTTGTTTATGGAGCGCTTCTTTAACAGCTGGGTGACAATGTCCTACGTTAATTGTTCCTATCGCTCCAGCGAAATCAATGTACTGATTACCATCAACATCAGTAACAAGAGCACCATTTGCAGATTGTACAAACGTTGGGATGCCGTTACTTACTCCTTTTGGTACTATACTTTGGCGGCGTTCTAATAAAGACGCTGCTTTCGGTCCAGGAATTTGTTCATTTACTTTAGCAAATTTTTTTATATTCATTACGTACCCCATCCTTTTCTTTACATTGTTTTCTCTTTTCATTGCAAAATGTATGCCAATATTCTTTTCTAGTATTCATCTATTTCGCCATAAAAAATAAGTCTATAAAGACTCATTAAGAGTCTTTATAGACTTATTTTTCTTACACATTAGACTTTCCTTTTTCCCAAACAAACTCACCTGAATGAGAAATAAGGTCCCCAACAGACTGTACTACTAAATCAGCAAGTGGTTCTAATGTTTGACGATCTCCTGTACCAGATAGTACTCCAATTGCATAGCAATCACCGCCATTTTTCGCTAAATATAAATCAGTCGGTGTATCTCCAACGACCGCTACTTCACATGCCTCTAAATGAAACCTCTCACAAAAGGATTCTACAATTCTTTTATCTGGTTTTTGTGCTGGAAATGTATCTGAAGCTACAACATAATCAAAAAAGGTCTCTAATTGATACTGTTTTAAAAATAATTCTGTCGGTGCAAAATCATCCGCCGTGACAACACCTAAAATAAATCCTCTATCCTTTAAACCTTGTAAAATTCTCGGTAAATCCGCCGTCATTTTCATGTAAGAACGATGCTCGTACATAAGGGCAAACAGTTTTTCACTTACCCATTCATGCATTTCCTCTTCTTTAGATGACGTAATATACTTACAAAGCCCCTTTGCCACATCAAGGCTCGTTCCTGCCGCTATTGCGCTACGTGGGTGAACAAATACCCCATCCACACCGATTTCTTTTAATAAAGTCGGCTGCATTGATTGTGGCAGTTGGTATAATTTTATACATTCAGCCACAAGTTCTTCAGCCACTTTTATCCAAATTGAATGAAAATCCATTAATGTCCCATCTTTATCAAATAGTATTGCTTTTACTTTCTCCATAACACCCCACCTCTCGTCTCTTATCTCCTCCAGTGTATCAATAAAGTATGGATATAAAATAAACGAATTGTAAAAATACCATGAAAATCAAACTAACTTCCAATTTACAATACAAATCGGATTGTTTGACTATTACGTAACAGAAGCGTAAAATTACTCTCATCTTATTGAAAATTAGCTAATTACTTAACCTCATTAACTATCATGATAGTTTCCTAATTCTTTTTTTAAGTAGGAGATGTTTATATATGGTTGAAGAAATATTTTATAAGAAAACATTAGAAAATCTGTTTTTAGATCCTGTTCAAATTACACTTTGGGATGGAAACACTGTACAGTACGGTGAAGGGAATCCTCAATTTCATATTACATTCCACAAACCTCTTGCCAAAAAAGAGATAATAAAAGATCCCTCCATCGCATTTGGTGAAGCTTATATGAATGGAGATATTGAAATAGAGGGTAACCTTGAAAAAGCGATTGAGTCTATTTATAAAAACAAAGACAGTTTTTTAGGTAATAGCAAATTACAATACTTTACAAGCAGATGGAATTTTTCAAAACGAAAAAATAAAGAAGATATCGCCCATCATTATGATATTGGGAACGATTTTTATAAATTATGGCTAGATGAAACAATGACATACTCTTGTGCATATTTCCAAAATGAAACCGATTCCTTAACAGCTGCTCAACATAATAAAGTAAATCATATTTTAAAAAAGTTAAACCTTCAAAAAGGAGATACTTTGCTAGACATTGGTTGCGGATGGGGTGAACTCATTACAGCTGCCGCAAAACAATATGGTGTGAAAGCAACGGGAGTCACATTAAGTGAAGAACAATATGCAAAAACTCTAGAAAGAATCGAAAAAGAAAATCTCACAGATTTAGTTGAAGTAAATTTACTCGATTATCGTGATATTCACGAGCGAAAGTTTGATAAAATTGTTAGTGTAGGTATGATTGAACATGTCGGGAAAGATCACATTACAGAGTACTTTGAAACGGTCAATGCATTACTCAATGATGGTGGTATTTCCGTTCTTCACTGTATTACTTCTCCTACAGAGGGCGCTACTAATAGTTGGATTGAGAAATATATATTTCCTGGTGGATACGTCCCCGCCGTTAATGAATTAATTACTAACATAACTAATCAGCATTTCTTTATAGTTGATGTTGAAAGTTTGCGCAGACATTACGGTAAAACACTTCAACACTGGGCAGAAAACTTTGAAAATACACTAGATGAAATACGTAAAACAAAAGATGAGCGATTTATTCGTATGTGGCGCTTGTATTTAAATGCTTGTGCAGCTTCGTTTTATACTGGTAACATTGATTTACATCAATTTGTATTTACAAAAGGGATTAGTGATTCCATTCCTTGGACACGTTCATATATGTATAAATAAAAAAGGATGCCTTTACAGGGCATCCTCTTGATGTTCAGGAACAAATAGTTCCAGACAATGATACATATTTTCGAATTCCATCGGTGCATCTCCACCATATTCACCATCTAAATTAATCATTAGTTTATCTGGTGAATGCACTTTAATTCGGTTCGCTTGTGTGTATAGTACTTTTGGATTGTTAATATGTTCACCACGCTGCGCTTGTGTTGCAGCTTTAATTAAGTCGGCAATCGAACCTTTTTTCAGCACTAATAAATCAAATAAGCCATCGTTAATCGATGCATATGGTGCTACCTTTTCAAAGCCGCCCACTGAACGAGTATTCGTAATTAAAAACATCGTAATTTCTTCTTGTAGTAATTTTCCATCATACTCAATTTCAACATATGTTGGATGTAGTGATGGTAGCATTTCAATACCTTTTAAATAATAAGCAAGTTGTCCTAATACTGTCTTTAGCTTACTTGGTACTTCATATGTTAATTCTGTAATACGACCGCCACCAGCGATGTTAATAAAATATGTATCGTTTGCTCTACCAAGGTCTAATGGCACAGTTTTTCCTTCACAAATAATATCCGCTGCCTCTTCAATAGAACGAGGTACACCGATTGCACGTGCAAAGTCATTTGTCGTTCCAACTGGAATAATTCCAAATTTCGGACGGAATTCATGACCAACTAGACCGTTTACGACTTCATTTAACGTGCCGTCACCACCAGCCGCAATAACAACATCAAATTTACGCTCTACAGCTTGCCTCGCCGCCACAGTTGCGTCTCCAGGACCCGTTGTCGCATGACAAGATGCTTCATATCCAGCTTGTTCTAATTTTTGTAATACTTCCGGTAAGCTCTTCTTAAATAGCTCACGCCCAGAAGTAGGATTATAAATAATTCTTGCTCGCTTCATCATTTATTAGCACAGGAGATTTCTTTATGTATTGAAAAAGAACATACCGAACTTCTATTCAGTATTCCCATGCCTACCTCCTCTCATCTTCCTATCCTTCTTTTATCTCGCTCAAACAGGCAGTAAGAACCCGATTCGTGTAGCCCATCAAAAGTAAGTATTCATTTCAATGGTTTTGTTTTATTTGACAAAAAAATTTATGTCCATCTATTTCCTCACAACAATTTACATATAACGAATAATAATTATCTATTATTTCATGAGATGAAAAAAACCTCTATGTCTAGATTTATCATTATTCCCACCTTTTTGCAACTATCATACCATAGTTGCTATACAAACATTTTTCCACTTTTGACAGTTAATCAAACGTTTGTTTAAATGATTTTCTCTCATTTAAACAAACGTTTGATTAACCTAGAAAAACACCCATGTACGGGTGTTTTTCTGCTTAATCTTTAAAAGTTACTACTATTATCGCTTATTAATCTCTTCAAGTAAGATTTTGTTAACAAGCGGTGGATTTGCTTGTCCTTTTGTAGCTTTCATAATTTGACCAACTAAGAAGCCAATCGCACGGTCTTTACCGTTTTTAAAGTCTTCGATAGATTGCTCATTATTATCAAGAATTTCTGTTACAACTTTACGAAGTGTACCCTCGTCAGAAATTTGAACAAGACCTTTCGCTTTAACGATTTCCTCTGGGTCTCCACCTTTTTCAATTAATTCGTTAAATACTTTCTTCGCAATTTTAGAAGAAATTGTACCTTTTTCAATTAATTGAACCATTTTAGATAAACCAGCAGGCGTTAATGCAACATCTTTTAATTCTTTTTGTTGTTTGTTTAAGTATGCAAGTACTTCACCCATTAACCAGTTTGATGTTAATTTCGCATCAGCACCGTCTGCAACAGTTGCTTCAAAGAAATCAGACATTTCTTTCGTTAATGTTAATACGTGTGCATCATAAGCTGGTAAGCCTAATTCTGCAACGTAGCGAGCTTTACGTGCATCTGGAAGTTCTGGAATAGAAGCACGAACTGCTTCTTTCCACTCATCGTCGATGTAAAGTTCAACTAAGTCTGGTTCTGGGAAGTAACGGTAATCATCAGATCCTTCTTTCACACGCATTAAGATTGTTTTCTTCGTTGCTTCATCATAACGACGTGTTTCTTGTTGGATGATACCACCAGATAATAATTCTTTTTCTTGACGCACTTGCTCGTGCTCAAGACCTTTTTGTACGTAAGTGAATGAGTTTAAGTTTTTCAGTTCTGCTTTTGTACCGAACTTTTCTTGTCCAACTGGACGAAGAGAAATGTTCGCATCACAACGCAAGGAACCTTCTTCCATCTTACAGTCAGATACGCCCGTGTATTGAATAATTGATTTTAACTTCTCTAAGTATGCATATGCTTCTTCCGGTGTACGCATATCTGGCTCAGACACGATCTCGATTAAAGGCATACCTTGACGATTGTAGTCTACTAATGAACCATCAGCTGTATGCGTTGATTTACCAGCATCTTCTTCTAAATGAAGACGTGTAATACCGATACGTTTCTTTTTACCGTCTACTTCGATTTCAATCCAGCCATTTTCACCAATTGGCTTATCAAATTGAGAAATTTGGTAAGCTTTCGGATTATCTGGGTAGAAATAGTTTTTACGGTCGAACTTCGTTTCCGTTGCGATTTCACAGTTTAATGCCATTGCAGCTTTCATTGCAAAGTTAACTGCTTCTTTATTTAAAGTAGGAAGTACCCCTGGGTATCCTAAGTCAATTACACTTGTTTGTGTATTTGGCTCCGCTCCGAATTCTGTTGGACTCGCAGAGAAAATTTTCGAATTTGTTTTTAACTCAACGTGAACCTCTAAACCAATAATTGTTTCTAAATTCATCTATGCTCGCCTCCTTACAGACTTGCTTTTTTTGTATGATAGTCTGTTGCTTGCTCAAACGCATGTGCAACGCGGTAAATTGTCGCTTCATCGAAGTGTTTACCAATGATTTGTAGACCAAGTGGCATGTTGTTAGCACCGAATCCACATGGAACAGAAATCGCTGGAACACCCGCTAAGTTTACTGGGATTGTTAAAATGTCGTTTGCATACATTGTCATTGGATCATCAACTTTTTCGCCCACTTTAAATGCCGGAGTTGGCGTTGTTGGTCCAATAATAACATCGTAGTTAGCAAATACATTTTCAAAGTCGTTTTTAATTAATGTACGTACTTGTTGTGCTTTTTTGTAATATGCATCATAGTAACCAGAGCTAAGTGCAAATGTACCAAGCATAATACGACGTTTTACTTCATCACCAAAACCTTCGCTACGTGTGTTTTTGTAAAGGTCTAATAAATTATTTACATTATCAGAACGAACACCGTAACGTACGCCATCAAAGCGTGAAAGGTTCGCAGATGCTTCAGAAGAAGATAATAAGTAATACGTTGCTAGAGCGTATTTAGAGTGCGGAAGAGATACTTCCTCCCAAGTTGCGCCCATACCTTCTAATACTTTTAAAGCAGCTAGTACTGACTCACGAGCTTCTTCGCCAACACCTTCTCCTAAGTATTCTTTCGGTACAGCAATACGTAAACCTTTAACGTCGCCTGTTAAACCAGCTAAGTAGTTTCCTACTTCAACGTTTGCAGAAGTTGCATCCATACGGTCAAGACCTGAAATAGCTTGTAATAAGTATGCATTATCTTCTACTGTACGTGTAATCGGTCCGATTTGGTCCAGTGAAGATGCGAATGCAACTAATCCGTAACGAGATACACGTCCGTAAGTTGGTTTTAAGCCTACAACGCCGCAATATGCAGCTGGCTGACGGATAGAACCACCTGTATCAGAACCTAGAGAGAATAATACTTCTCCTGCTGCTACAGCTGCTGCAGAACCACCACTAGATCCGCCTGGAACGTAATCTAAGTTCCATGGATTTTTCGTAGCGTAGAAACCTGAGTTTTCATTTGAAGAACCCATTGCGAACTCGTCCATGTTTAATTTACCGATTGTAATTGTGTCAGCAGCTTTTAGCTTTTGCACAACTGTCGCATCATAAATTGGATCAAAGTTTGCTAACATTTTGCTCGCACAAGTTGTACGAAGACCGTTAGTTACAATGTTATCTTTTACACCAATTGGCATACCGAATAATAAACCATTATCTTCAGCGCCGATTTTTGCATCTAATTCTTTCGCTTTTGCGCGTGCATTTTCTTCATCTAATGTAAGAAAAGCTTTTACGTTATCTTCAACATCCGCAATACGTTTGTAAGATTCTTCTACTAAATCCGTAACGGAAATTTCTTTGTTGTTTAATTTCTTATGTAACTCTGATACTGAATGATCAAATAATGACATCGAAATTCCCCTCCTCTATTCTAATACTGCTGGAACACGGATTTGATTATCTTTGTGATCCGGTGCATTTTTTAATACTTCTTCAACTGGTAAACCTTTTTCTGGTACATCTTCACGCATAACATTTTTCATAGTTAATACATGAGTTGTTGGTTTTACATCTGTTGTATCTAATTCATTTAACTGTTCTGCAAATGTAACAATTGCATCTAGTTGTTTTTGAAATTTTTCTGCTTCTTGATCAGTAATTGCAAGACGTGCTAAATGTGCTACGTGCTTTACATTCTCAACGGAAATTCTTGACACGGCTAGGCCACCTCCATAATATATCGTTCAATCTACAATACTATTGATGATACCAAATTTTCAGTACTTCAAGCAAGTCAACACAGAGTACTTACGCCATTTTTACATAAAAAAAGAAAGGCAAATGCCTTTCTTTACAATTTACTCTTTATCTAACGGTTTATTTTTCGGAAATCTCTCGTTATCTTCTTCATTATCACGAATTGTTTTTTGTAATACAAAACAAGACATCGTTAAAAATAATGTTCCAATTAAATAGTATCCTTTTACACTAAGCGTTTCATCTAGCGTATAAATACCAATTAGCATACCTGAAAGTGCACAAACAAATGAAGTCCATGCTAAAAACGTGAACGCTTGCGTATTACGTCTTCTCATCGTTCTCCCCCTCGTTAGCAGTACATCCATTATAGATAAGTATATTTACCATGATGGATTTTTATGTAAATTCTAGTTTTATATTTATAAATCTATCATAAAAGAATACTATTTTAAAGAAAGTTTTCTGCCTAATCTGAAAAAACAATTAAAATCATTGACAATTATTTCTATTCTACATAAAATAAAAATAAATATTACGAACCTCGAAATATACGGGAGTGGAATTAATTGTTGCAATATGAACATTTTTTAGACTTACTGCTAGATAACGCCAAGAAACTTTTCTATCCTGAAGAATGGGTAAGCCTAGATTTAACACTTTCTAAAACAGAAGTATTTTGTTTACTTTGGATGGAACGAAATACAGATATTACAATGACGAAAATTGCTGATCTTCTTGATATACCGATGAGTACAACGACAGGTGTTGTAAATCGCCTTGTAAAAAAGGGATATATTGAACGCTATCGTGATGAAAACGACCGACGTATTGTATTAATTCGTTTAACAGAAAACGGCGTAATACTCGTTCAAGAAGTAAAGCAAAATGCAGCCCATTACTTTAGCTTAGTAACAGAAGCATTATCAGAAGAAGAAAAAGCATTCTTACTACAAATCTTCCAAAAGATTATGAATCACATCGCTACGTCACAGCAAAAAACAGAAGAAAAAGTTTCTACACCTAAAATGAAAAACATTCCGATTGAATAAAAACCCTAATAGGGTTTTTATTCAAAAAAATACTTCGACACTCGTAATATTCGATATTCGAAACAAAGGGGATATGAATGATGAGAATTATCTTGTATACAGGTAAAGGCGGCGTAGGAAAAACTAGCATTTCAGCAGCAACAGCAATTCAAAGTGCGAAACAAGGATTAAAAACTTTAGTAATGAGCACAGATCCTGCTCATAGTTTAGGAGATTCATTTGGTATAAAGCTATCTTCTGAGCCATTAGAAGTTCGTAAAAATTTGTGGGCACAAGAAATTAATACGATTTATGAGATGGAAAAAGGCTGGGGAAAATTACAGAAATATATTACACTACTCTTCACTTCCAAAGCAGCCGATGATATTACAACAGAAGAATTAACGATGTTTCCTGGTATGGAAGATTTAATTAGCTTACTTCGCGTGCTCGATTATTATAAACAAAACACATATGACGTTATTATCATTGATTGTGCTCCAACAGGAGAAACATTAGCAATGCTCAGCTTTCCAGACATGCTCGGCTGGTGGATGGAAAAACTCTTTCCTATTAAAAGAAAAGTTTTAAAAGTTGTTCGCCCTGTAGCTCAACCACTTCTTGGTGTCCCCCTTCCAACCGATGATATTATGGACGAATTAACAAATACACTTGAACAACTCGGAGAAATGAGGGATATTTTATCAAACCGAGACGTAACGAGTATCCGCATCGTTGTAAATCCCGAAAAAATGGTCATTAAAGAAGCACAGCGCAGCTTTACGTATTTAAATCTATACGATTATAACGTAGATGCCATTATGATCAATCGTGTCATTCCTAACACTGTCACCGATCCTTATTTTCAAGCATGGAAAGATACCCAAAAGAAATATAAAACATTAATTCAAGATAGTTTTGATCCACTTCCTATTTACGAAGCTCCAATGTTTGAACAAGAAGTTGTTGGTTTACCTATGTTAGAACGTGTAGGAGATACTTTATTTAAAACGGATCATTGTCCTACTGAAGTAAAATTTAACGGTCGCACTCAATATGTAAAAAAAGATGGCGATGAATATATTTTCGTTTTGTCCATTCCCTTCTCTAACAAAAGTGAACTTGCATTAAATCAAAAAGGCGATGAGCTTATCATTCGTGCTGGTTCTGTTAAGCGGAACATCACATTACCCAAAACGTTAACACATCTTTCTATTCAAGGAGCAAAATTCGAAGATGATGTACTAAACATTCGATTTGGAGGTGTCGTACATGCATGAAGAACTACTAAGGAAAGTCATCCGTACAAAAATAAAAGTAGGTATGCATATATTAGAAGAGTTACCTACCCCAATCCAGCAATCAGCTAAGCAAATGCTAAATATTTTACAAGAGGAACTAGCTGCTTATCCAAAAGAACAAGGGCATCATGAAGATAATTTAAAAAGTATTATAATTGAATGAATATCTCTGGGTAGAGGGCCTTTCTAGGCTTTCTATCTCCATATTGGAGTGATGTAAGTTGTCAAAAAAAATTCCAACTATTATGCTTTGGCTTATTCCCTTTTTATTTTTCATTCATAACCTTGAAGAATCTTTCCAAATGCCACAATATCTTGCTAATCAATTTTCAATTACTTTTATAACTAGTCAACAATTTTCCATTGCTATTTTTATATTGACTCTCTTTGTTTTACTTATCGTCTTTCTATATCAAATAAACATCTTGTCTTCTATATACTGGATTATTTTTATACAAGGGGCAATTTTCTTCAACTCTGTTCAACATATTATTTTGTTTTTCATTTACCGTTCTTATAACCCTGGCGTAATATCCGCAGTTTTCATTGCCATCTTTTCTATTTTCTTTTTTTCATCCCAAAAACACTTAATTCATAAAAATAAATTCTTAATTACACTCGCTTTCAGCTTATTTTCTTATCCTATTATAATTTGGATTACCTTACTATTCGCTAGCTACTTTCATTCATAAAAAAGACCAGGAAAACTCCTGGTCCATTACTCTACTTAACAAACATTGGATTCTATGTTATACAGAATTGGAAGGTACAGAATTAGGGTTTGTTTTGTTTGTTAAGTAGATTATATGTTGAACGAACTAACAGCGGAGGGGTTCCTTCTGTTAGTCCATTAAACCCAATCATTATTTTACGATTTTTTCAAGCTCATCAAGTGAAAGATCTACTGAAATTGAACCATCATTTGTTTCTTTCTTAATTGCATCTGTTACTTCTTTTGAATGATATAGTTCAATTACTTTTTTCAGTGTTGGATCATCTTTATCTTTCGTACGAGCTGCGAAAATATTAATATATGGCTTCGCATTTTCATTCTTTGGATCTTCTAAGAAAATTGGATCCTTCGCTGGATCTAATCCAGCTTGACCAGCAACACCGTTATTAATAACTGAAGCTGCTACATCTTTTAATACACGAGGTGTTTGCTGTGCGATAACCGGTGTAATTTTTAACTTCTTCGGATTTTCAGCAATGCCGCTTGGATCTCCAAATAGACCAAAGTCTTTTTTAAGCTTTAATAACCCAGCTGCATCAAGAAGTTTTAATGCACGTGCTTGGTTCGTTGGATCATTTGGAATCGCAATTTCTGAACCATCTGGAATTTCATTTGCTTTCTTATGTTTTTCAGAGTATAAACCCATTGGTGCAATTTGCGTTGTACCAACAGCTGTAATATCTAGCTTATGCTCCTTTTTAAATTGCTCTAAGAATGCAATATGCTGGAATGAATTTAATTCAATATCTCCATCAGCTAACGCTTTATTTGGCGTTGTGTAATCAGAGAACTCAACCAGTTTAACTTTAATTCCTTCTTTTTCAGCTTTTTCCTTTACAATTTCCCAAGCGTTTCCATCCGTTCCAGTTACACCAATGCGAACTGTTTTCTCTTTTGTTCCTGCATCCGAGCAGCCACTTAACGCCGAAATTCCTACAATTGCTGATAATGCAAATGCTAAAATTTTCTTCATTTCCTTTTCCCCACTTCCTTTTTATGATCTGCGTAAAAAGACTTTCGCAAAGTAGTTTCCTAAGTTTTGAGCTAACTGTACAAGAATGATAAGTAAAACGACCGTTACGAACATAACTGATGTATCAAAACGTTGATAACCATATGTCATTGCTAAATCACCAAGACCGCCGCCACCGACAAGCCCCGCAACCGCAGAAAATTCAATTAAACCAACTGTCATAAATGTAACACCTAAAATTAATGGCGCTAACGCTTCTGGTACAAGGATTTCAAAAACAATTCTAATTGGTGAAGCACCCATCGCTTGCGCTGCTTCGATTACCCCTTTCGGAACAGAAACAAGATTTGTTTCAACCATTCTAGCAATACCGATTGATGCAACTAACGTCATTGGGAAAATTGCTGCCGCCGTTCCAATTGTCGTTCCGATAACACTTCTTGTTAGCGGGCTTAAAGCTACTAAGAATATGATGAATGGAATTGGACGAATTGTATTAATGATAATATTAAGAATAGAAAAGACCCATTTATTTTCTAAAAAGTTTCCTTTTCTCGTTACATATAAAAGTAAACCTAGAGGTATACCAAGAATTGTAGCGAATATAAGGGTTACAATTACCATTAAGAGGGTATCCCCCGTCGCATCTAATATGCGCGGCCAAAATATACTCCAATCAACTCGCATGAGCTTCTACCTCCTTCAGCTGCACTTGCAGTCTTAGATGTTGTAATGCTTTTTGAATTTCCCTCTGTTCACCTTGCAATTCTACAAGAAGATTTCCAAATAACACATTTTGAAGTTCAATAATATTTCCGTACAGTACATTTACATCGACATTATAGTTTTTTGCGATATATGATAGTACTGGCTGTCCTGTCTCCTCACCAGTAAATGTTAGACGATAAATCTGACCACCATTTTGAATTTTTGCTAAAACACTTTCCGGTAAATGATCATTAATAACAGAACGTACAAAGTTTTGAGTCGTCTTTGTTTTTGGTTGTGTGAAAACATCAAACAGTTTTCCTTCTTCAATAACTTTTCCTTTCTCCATTACAGCTACACGGTGACAAATTTCTTTCACAACATGCATTTCATGTGTAATAAGAAGAATTGTTAAATTATATTCTCGATTTACTTTCTTTAATAAGTTTAGAATTTCTGTCGTTGTTTCTGGATCTAAAGCTGATGTTGCCTCATCACATATAAGAATATCTGGTGATGTTGCAAGTGCTCTAGCAATACCAACACGTTGCTTTTGTCCGCCTGATAGCTGCTCTGGATAATTGTTTGCTTTATCTTCTAACCCTACAAACTTCAGCAATTCATTTACTCTTTCTTTTATCTCATTCTTTGGTACTTTCGCTAACTTTAATGGATAAGCAATATTCCCAAACACTGTTCTTGAATTAAATAAATTAAAGCTTTGAAAAATCATCCCGATTCTTTGTCTTAGCTTCCGTAATTCTTTCGTCGACAATGATGTAATATCTTTATCATCTATTGAAATCGTTCCTGCCGTTGGTCTCTCTAACATGTTTACTAGGCGTAATAATGTACTCTTTCCAGCGCCACTAAAACCGATAATGCCAAAAATTTCGCCTTTCTCAACTGATAACGTTACATCCTCCACCGCATGAACAGATTGCCCACCTGATTCATATACTTTACTTACATTATTAAAAGAAATCATTTTTCCCCCTCCTATATGCTGTAAAAACTTGAAGCAGAGCTCTCGAGGTAAAATAAAAAGTGCTCTCCTTCTTATCAACCATAAAGATAAGAAGGAGAGCACTTATATGTACTCGTTCACATCTTCTCATCTTCCAAGCCTTTCATAGACTTGCTGGAGTTAGCACGGTATTAAAAAAACCCGTTGCTGAGGTATCGTAGGGCCAGTCCCTCCACCTCTCTGGATAAGAATGTATCGATTTAATTGTCGTTTAATTAATTCTCATTATAGAACTCAGAATAATAAGAGTCAATACATTTTTTAGAAAAATATTAATTATTTCTTTATTAAAATTTTCAGATGAAAAATTCAAGAAAAAATAGTAATATTTAAAGTTATGTAAAATTCTCCTCTTGCATATTTTTTAAAAGGATAATCTTCTCTACTAATTGAATACCATTATTTGAATATGAAATCGGAGGAAGATAAATATATGAAAACAGCTCTTTTACTCATTGATATTCAAAATGATTATTTTCCACACGGCAAAATGGAATTACGTAATCCAGTCGAAGCAAGCGCATATGCCCGTCGGCTACTACAGCTCTTTAGAAAGAAAAACGAACCTATTTTTCATATCCAACATGTAGCAATAAAAGAGGACGCTACTTTTTTCCTACCCAATACAGAAGGTGTACATATTCATGAAAGCGTGCGCCCACTTAAAGAAGAAACCGTTATACTCAAACATTATCCAAATAGTTTTCGCGAAACCGATCTTCTAGAGCAATTACAACGTTTAAATATTGAGCACCTCGTCATATGCGGGATGATGACTCATATGTGTATTGATGCTACCGTAAGGGCTGCCTTTGATTTCGGCTTGCAATGTACTGTTATACATGATGCTTGTGCGACAAAAGATCTTTCTTTTAAGAATGCTACGATACCCGCTGTTTATATTCATAATACAATTTTAGCTAGTTTAAATGGCGTATATGCAAATGTAATGAGTACAGAGGAGTTTTTAGCTACAAAAAAACACTCTCTTCAGTGAGCAAAACCGAAAAGAGTGTTTCTTGTCAAACCATAGATTTTCTTTCAAATTGTATTATACAGGAAATCCTTAAAATGAATACAAAAAAATGTGACTAATAAGTCAACTTTTCTCGTTGTTTTATTTCTATTTACATGTTTATCCCGGTATTAATAGGGTTTAGCTAGTTCCACTTACCAAGTAGTAATATATGGTAAGTGTTTTTTGATTCAAATTAACTAGTTTCTCCTATTATTTATCTGTTTGTTTTTGTTTCTTTTTCAAATACTCCGCACGCAATTTTTCAATTTGCTGCTTTTTATCAAATTTGACAGGCGTCTGTTTTTCATGAAACTTTGCGACAGCTACCTGGCCTTTGTAATCCAATTGATATTTTCCCACTTTGTTCACCTACTTTTCTTATCTTTAAAGAGAATCTATTCAGCAAATATAAATATACCTCATTTTGCTGAAGTAAACCTTATTACTTTATTAGTTTTTCTACTGATTACTATGTTAATCCACATATAAAAATTTTTTCAAAAAAAAGAGATCTTCGCAGACTGCGAAGATCTCTTCTACTATTTCTTATAAAGTTTCAGAAGTAGTTTTTGCTTGCATGTGAAGCGCTAAGTAGTCAGGACCACCAGCTTTAGAGTCTGTACCAGACATGTTAAAGCCACCGAATGGTTGGTATCCTACGATTGCACCAGTACATCCACGGTTGAAGTATAAGTTACCTACGTGGAAGTCTTCACGTGCTTTTTCAATATGATCACGGTTGTTAGAGATAACTGCTCCTGTTAAACCGTATTCTGTATTGTTTGCAATTGCAAGTGCATGGTCAAAGTCTTTTGCTTTACAGAATGCTACTACTGGTCCGAAGATTTCTTCTTTCATTAAGCGAGCATCTTCTGCAACGTCAGCAACGATTGTTGGTTGGATGAACCAGCCTTTAGAATCGTCTCCTTCGCCACCTGCTAAAATTCTACCTTCTTCTTTACCAATTGCAACATAGCTCATTACTTTATCAAATGCAGCTTGGTCATTAACAGGACCCATGTTTGTACCTAATACAGCTGGGTTAGCAACTGTTAATTCTTTCGTTAATTCAACAGCACGATTTAATACGTGATCGTATACATCTTCGTGGATTACTGCACGAGAACATGCAGAACATTTTTGTCCTGAGAATCCGAATGCTGATGCAACGATAGATTTAGCTGCTAATTCAAGATCTGCTTCTTTATCAACAACGATTGTATCTTTACCGCCCATTTCAGCGATAACGCGTTTTAACCAAATTTGGCCTGGGTTTACTTTCGCTGCGCGCTCATAAATACGGATACCTACATCACGAGATCCAGTGAAGCTAATGAAACGTGTACGAGGGTGATCTACTAAGTAGTCACCAACTTCAGAACCATTACCTGGTACGAAGTTTACTACACCAGCTGGTAAGCCAGCTTCTTCTAATACTTCCATGAATTTCGCTGCTACTACAGGAGTTGTACTAGCTGGTTTTAGTAATACTGTGTTACCAGAAACTAAAGCAGCTGTTGTCATACCTGCCATAATTGCGAATGGGAAATTCCAAGGAGAAATGATAACACCTACTCCTAATGGAATGTAAGAGAAACGATTATATTCAATTGGACGGCTTTCTACTGGAATTCCGTCTTTTAATTTCAACATTTGACGACCATAATATTCCATAAAGTCGATTGCTTCTGCTGTATCAGCATCTGCCTCATTCCATGGTTTACCTGCTTCTTTTACAAGAATAGCAGAGAATTCATGTTTTCTACGACGAACGATCGCTGCAGCACGGAATAAAATGTCTGCACGCATTTCTGGCTTTGATTTTCTCCAAGTTTGGAATGTTTCATCCGCTACTTGCATTGCTTTTTCAGCTAACTCACGGCTTGCTTTTGAAACACGACCAACAAGTTCCTCTTTATTTGCAGGGTTTACAGAAACAATTTTGTCTTCTGTAGTGATTTTTTCTCCCCCAATAATTAATGGATAGTCTTGCCCAAGATAAGATTCTACTTTCTTTAAACCTTCTTCAAACGCTAATTTGTTAGCCTCCACTGAAAAATCTGTAAATGGCTCATGTTTGTATGCTACTACCATTATTTTTAGCCTCCCCTTAGAAAAACGTTTACATTTTACAACATTATTCTACACGATAATTTAGATTTATTCAAATATTCCTAGACTTATATTTTAAAAATTAATTAATTTTTAAAATATAATAAAAAAACAGAGTTATACAAATGTATAACTCTACAAAATATGAGTATATTCCAAAATGTTTTTGCTAATCAATAAAATGGTTACTAACAAAAATAAAGTCCTTACATATCCAACACCTTTTTGAACTGCAAACTTCGATCCAAAATAAGCGCCAAAAATCATCGATAACCCCATAATAATACCGTATTCAAAATGAATTACGTCTAAAAATAAAAAAGTGATTAACGATACGATATTACTAACAAAGTTCAAAAGTTTTCCAGATGCTGCCGCTTGAATAAAATCCAAACCAATTAATAAAAATGCAAAAATTAAAAAGGATCCCGTCCCTGGTCCAAAAAAACCATCGTAAAACCCTATCATTAAAATAACAAAGAAAAATATTAATGTTTTTCTTTTCGTCATCTTCTTATAGGTAGACACACTTCCCCAATCCTTTTTCGCAATAATATAAATAGCAATAAATACCAACATTACAAGCACTAACGGACGTAAAATATCTGGAGGAATAAACTTTACTACTAAAGCACCTGCTACTGCTCCTATAACAGTTAACGGGATTAACTTTCCTACAATTTTAAAATCGACCTTTCCCGATCGAATAAAGTAAATCGCACTCGTAAACGTCCCCATCGTTGCAGCTAATTTATTGGTTGCAATTGCCGAAGCTGGCGGTAAACCAACAAACATAAGTGCCGGAAGCGAAATTAACCCTCCACCGCCAACAACTGAATCAATAAAAGCTGCTAAAAAACCGAATGCAATTAATAAAATAATGACTTGAAAACTTAATTCATCCATGCCCTTTACCCCTTACCCCATTATTTATAACATTTTAAATTATAACAAAATTACCCAAGAAAAAAAGCCGTTCCATAAAGGAACGGCCCTTCTACTTAATCTAAAATTTTCACATACGGTTCATCTTGCTTCGCTTCACGTATAATAATCGCTTCTGGACGCTCTACAGATTTAATCGTTACTTGTACTTTCATATAATTCGGGAAGTATTCCATAACAAGCCCGGCTACATATTGTGTAAAGCCAATTATTTCTGCTTTCCCATTAAACTGGACAGGAATATCAAGCTTTATTTCTCTTAATTCATCGTCTCTATACATACCAGTACCGATAACAGCTGTATAGTCACCTTGGAAATAATCGCTTAATTTTGCCTTGAAGTTTGATACTCTAGCCAAGTCTTCACGTTTATTATCTGTTTTCGCTTGTTCAGATGGGAACAAATAATATTTCTCATTAATTTGTTTCCAATCCTCAACCGTTTCACTACCTTTTTCGACATTCGCATAAGAAACAAAGTTACCTGGTACGAGCGAAGACTTTGGAGCCTGACGATAAATCGCAAATGTTATCGGAAGGTTTTTTGTCTCAGGATCTTGTTGATGCATAACTTTCAAGATTTCTGGCACCATTTTTTTCCCTTCAGCTAACATCTTTTCATTCGAAATTGCAGCCTCACGCGGATACCCATGCTCTTCCTCATAATAATGAACCGAATTCATCGCTAATCCAACTACAATGCCACTACGCTCATCTTTTTTGTCTTTGTTCACATAATAATCATGTTCTAAAATATTGGAAATATATATTGGATTTTTTTTATTTTTCGCCTCTAATGATTCGGATCCTGCACCTAATGCGGGATTTAACCCTATGTTCGGGAATTTAACCGCATCTTTTTTTAATGTATCTTCTAGTTCCTTTTGTTCTGCATCTGTACGTTTTCTTTTAACAAGCATCTGTATATACTGAGTAGTTAGGGACTTTCCGCCTTTTAAAACATTATCTTTCGTACTAAATGATTCTTTCGCAATACGCATTAATCCTGTTTCAAATTCATCTATATCAAGGCGATTACTTACTCCTTGCACAACTAAGCCACGTGCGTTTCCTCCCTCAAATGGAATAGTCGTCTTATAATATTCATCCGAAATAGAGTAATTCGGGACGATTGCTTGCTCTTTTGCTTTCCCCGATTTCTCAACCACTTTTTCATCTTTGTCGGCACCTGCACTACACCCACTTACAAGTAGGCCAAGGCTTAATACCGCTAATGCTATTTTTTTCATGGTAAGTTTGCACCTCTTACTTATTTAGCTCTTGTAAGAACCTCTCTTCATTCCAAACCTCGACATTATGTTTCTCCGCTTGTGCTAATTTCGAACCTGCCGCTTCACCTGCAACAACTAAATCCGTACTTTTACTAACACTTCCTGTTACTTTTCCACCTAATGCCTCAATCTTCTTCTTCGCTTCACTACGTCCCATAACTTCTAATTTCCCTGTTAAAACGACAGTTTTTCCTGCGAAGTACGACTCAACGTTTTGTAAATCAGCAATTTTCATGCCTTTATATGTCATGTTCACGCCGTATTCTTTAAATTGTTGTAATAACTCTAATACGTCTTCATTATCAAAATACGCCACGACGGATTGAGCCATTTTTTCACCAATCTCGTTAATTGCTTTTAGTTCTTCTTCTGTCGCTTTCACAAGTGCATCCATCGTTTCAAAATGCTCAGCAAATGTACGTGCTGCTTTCGCTCCGACATGGCGAATACCAAGACCGAATAATAATCGCTCTAATGAGTTTTCTTTAGAATTCTCAATTGCTTGTACTAAATTCGTTGCTGATTTTTCTCCGAATCGTTCTAGCTGTAATAATTGCTCTTTCGTCAACGAATATAAATCAGCAAATGTACGAATATAATCTGCCTCAAAGAGTTGTGTAATGACACGTTCTCCAAGTCCATCAATATTCATTGCATTTCTTGAAACGAAATGGATTAACCCTTCTCGAATTTGAGCAGGACAAGTTGGATTTATACAACGAAGTGCTACCTCTTCTTCTAAACGAACTAGTTCACTCTCACATGCTGGACAATGCGTTGGCATATGATATTCTTCTTCCTCACCAGTACGCTTATCGAAAAGAACATTCACAACTTCAGGAATAATATCTCCAGCCTTCTTCACAACAACGTAGTCACCAATTCGAATATCTTTTTCACGAATTAAATCTTCGTTATGTAAAGAAGCACGACGAACGATCGTACCAGCCACTCGCACTGGCTCTAGCTCTGCAGTCGGTGTTACAACCCCTGTACGACCAACACTTAATTCAATGCCTGTTAATCTTGTTACAACTTCTTCAGCTGGGAATTTATAAGCAATTGCCCATCTTGGACTCTTTGCTGTAGTGCCTAGACTTTCTTGAAGAGCGACATCATCTACTTTTATAACGATCCCATCAATCTCATAATCAAGATGCGGACGTTTTTCTTGCCATTCTTCTACATAAGCTATAACTTCTTCAATTGTTTCACATGTGCGTCGATTTGGATTTGTTTTGAATCCAAGTTCACCTAAGAAATCAAGCGATTCACTATGTGATAGGATTGTTTTTTCTTCTACATTCGCAAGACCGTATACAAACATAGATAAGTTACGCTTCGCTGCAATTTTCGGATCAAGTTGGCGGATTGAACCTGCTGCCGCATTACGCGGATTCGCAAATACATCTTCACCATTTTGCTCTTTTTCTTCATTTAACTTAACGAATGAACGCTTCGGCATATAAGCTTCGCCTCGTGCCTCTAACGTTACTTCTTCATTTAAACGAAGCGGGATTGCTTTAATCGTTTTTAAATTTTGGGTAATATCTTCACCTGTTACACCATCACCACGTGTTGCCCCTTGAATGAAGCGTCCTTTTTCATAATGAAGTGAAACAGCAAGTCCGTCAATTTTTAATTCGCATATATATCTTACATTCGCATCATCAATTCCTTGACGTACTCGTCGGTCAAAATCACGTAAATCCCCTTCGTTAAATGCATTTCCTAAACTTAACATCGGTGACTTATGTGTTACTTTTTCAAATATATCAAGAACCGTTCCCCCAACGCGAACGGAGGGAGAATCTTCACTCATAAACTCTGGATTCTCTGCTTCTAATTTTATAAGCTCCTGCATATTACGGTCATACTCCGCATCAGAAACAGAAGGATTGTCTAATACGTGATATTGATAGTTAAATGTATTTAACAAATCACGTAATTCTTCTATACGTTTTTTTGCTATCTCTTTTGACATATCCTCATTCCTTTCCTATTGTTTCGTCACAGGTGCAAATTTTGCTAACAAACGTTTAACACCAATTGGGCTTGGGAACGCAATATCTAATTCTTTTGCATCTCCTTCACCTTTTACACTTACAACTGTACCGACTCCCCATTTTTGGTGGGAAGCTTTATCGCCTACTGCCCAGCCAATTTGTTCGCCGCCTGTCGTCTTAGCTGCAGGACGCGCGAAAGCTGAGCGAGAACGTGTTGTAGTTGTCGTTTTACTGCTACTTGCCGTTCTTCCTTTTGCACCAAATGAAGTTTCACGCTTCGGCGCTGTTTCATTTAATGATTCCACTAGTTCTGTCGGGATTTCTGTAATAAATCGAGATGCGGCATTCATACTTGTTCTACCAAATAAAGTACGCATTTGTGCATTAGATAAATACAACTCTTCTTCTGCACGAGTAATACCTACATAAGCAAGACGACGCTCTTCTTGCATTTCATCTTCTTCCATTAGAGAACGAGTATGCGGGAATATTCCTTCCTCTAGACCAACAATAAAGACAACTGGGAATTCTAATCCTTTCGCTGAGTGCATCGTCATTAAAATAACTTCCTCACCAGCAGTTGGGTCTTCATCTACACGATCAATATCTGCAACAAGTGCTAAGTCTGTTAAGAATGCAACAAGACTCTTATCTTCACTTTGAGATTCAAATGTTTGCGTAACAGATAAAAACTCATCTAAGTTCTCTAGACGACCTTCTGCTTCTAACGTACGCTCATTTTTCAACATATCGCGATAGCCTGTTTTCTCAATAACTTCTTCTACCAATTCTGTAACAGATAAATACTCTTGCATATTTACCCAGTTGTGTAATAAACCTGCGAATTCCTTTACTGCCTTTGTAACCTTTGCACTTACTCCAACATGCTCAATCTCATCGAATACAGCAGTTAAAGAAATTCCATTTTGTACACCATAATTAATAATTTTGTCGATAGAAGTCGCACCAATTCCGCGTTTTGGTACGTTAATAATACGCGCAAAACTAATCTCATCATCTGGATTCCCAATTAAACGTAAATACGCCAAAATGTCTTTAATCTCTTTACGGTCGTAGAACTTCGTACCGCCGACAATTTTGTAAGGAATATTAGATTTCAGGAAAATCTCCTCGACCATACGAGACTGCGCATTTGTACGATATAACACTGCAAAATCAGTATATTTTCGTTTTCCCATTTGAATATCGTCGCGAATTTTTTTCGCAACAAAGTATGCTTCGTCCTTTTCGGTTGCAGCACGATAATACGAAATTTTGTTTCCAACTTCATTATCTGTCCATAATTTCTTCGGTTTACGATTCGTATTTCTTTCAATAACCGCATTCGCTGCATTTAAAATATTTTGTGACGAACGATAATTTTGTTCTAACAGGATAACTTGCGCATTCTCATAGTCTTTTTCGAATGACAAAATGTTGGAAATGTCCGCACCACGCCAGCGATAAATTGACTGATCTGAGTCACCTACAACACATAAATTTTTAAAACGTGCTGCTAAATGTTTAACAAGAAGGTACTGCGCTTTGTTCGTATCTTGATACTCATCCACGTGAATATACTGGAATTTGCGCTGATAAAACTCTAGTACTTCTGGAACACGTTCAAATAGTTGAATCGTCGTCATAATTAAATCATCAAAGTCTAGTGAGTTATTTTTCAAAAGACGTTTTTGATATTCTGTATATACATCGCTCGTTAATTTTTCATATGGATCAGCAATTGTAATTTTCTTTGCATATTTATCCGCAGATAACAATTCATTTTTCGCATTACTAATACCAGCTAAAATAGAGCGCGGTTCAAATTTCTTCGGATCAATATTGCGCTCTTTCATAATTTTTTTGACTACAGTTAACTGATCACCTGAATCTAAAATTGTAAAATTACGATTAATACCAATGCGATCGATATCACGTCGTAAAATACGTACACACATAGAGTGGAACGTAGAAATCCAAATATCTTCAGCTTCTGGTCCGACAAGTGTATCAATACGCTCGCGCATTTCACGAGCGGCTTTATTTGTAAAGGTAATAGCTAGTACATTCCATGGCGCTACTCCTTTTTCACCGAGTAAATACGCAATACGATGTGTTAACACACGCGTTTTACCACTACCTGCGCCTGCCATTAATAGAAGTGGTCCGTTCGTTGTTTGTACTGCTTTTTGTTGCTGCGGATTTAAACCATTTAATAATCTATCTGTCATACTCATATACGCCTGCACCTACTCTCCTTTTACTGCTTTAACCGTTTTTAACGCTGCTTTTATATCATCATAAATAATATTTCCGACAACTACTGTATCAGCATGCTGCGCCATTTCCTTCGCCTGTTCAGCATTAGAAATACCGCCGCCATAATATAACTTAGCTTGTTTCAATTGTGCTTTCACATTTTTAACAAGTTCAACATCTCCATACGTACCGCTATATTCTAAATAAAATATCGGTAAACGTAATAGCTTGTCTGCTAAACGCGCGTATGCAATTACATCATCTTCTGTTACATCACACTTTGCATCTGTAAGCTGGGCTACTTTCGCTTCAGGATTTAAAACACAATATCCTTCCATAAAAATTTCGTCCCAATCCATAATATCCCCAAATTCTTTCAAAGCCTCATGATGAACGCCTGTTACCCATTCTACCTTTCGGCTATTTAAAACGCTTGGGATATAATAAAAATCGAATCCTGGTGTAATTGCTTCTACATCAGAAACCTCTAACACACAAGGAACTGCATATCTACGAATGCTAACTAGCATGTGTAGTACATTATCAATTGTCACTCCATCACTTCCGCCTACAATAACAGCATCTGTTCCAGACTCACAAATCATTTCTAAATGTTCGTCACTTAACTCCTTATTCGGATCAAGCTTAAATACATGTTTCCACCCGGAAATATCGTACATGAAAACACCCTTTCTTTTCTCAAGTTGTATATATTTCTGTTTAAAATAACAGTTTATTTTCATTAGGATTTTTTAAGTTCACCTTAAATATTTGTTTAAAGCGGAGAATTAAGTTTGGAATCCCCTCTTCCACATTTTTCAAACGAGAGGATTTAATTTTGAACTTCCTTTTATGCATTCTCTCATTATAACAAAAAAAGCTACTTACACACACGCACAATCCAACATCTTTTTCCACGTCAAATGTTGGATTACATATCCCCAAAATCAAACGGGATACTAATAAGAGAAATAGTATTATCTATTTCAACTTTCATAAAAAGGAGTGTTTTTCTAATGAAGCAAAATATCGGTACAATAAATGCCCTAATTCGAATTACACTCGGACTTGTCCTCTTCGGTTGTAGTGCAACGAAACTCGTACGCAAACCTTGGTGCACTTGGTCTAACATTTTGCTATGGATTGGTGCAATGAAAGTTGCAGAGGGAATTGTTCGTTTCTGCCCTGTTGTTGAAATGTGGAAATTCGGAAAATACATGAATATGGGGGCATTTAAAATGCCTAGCATGAATTTTGCTGAGAAGGGACATACTAAAGAAGAAGTGAATCAAACTTCCAATCACGACAAACCACAGTCAAACGGAAGTTATGACGCTTCTGACAAAGAGATTGAGTCAGCGATTGAAGATATAATCCTGGCAAAACCGCTTTGAATCATTTGTCACGATGCAAGATGCTCTCAAAGAGACTTAGCTGCTGCAGTGGGCGGTTAAGTCTTCTTTATATTACCATAAAACAGAACATACATTCTTATTTTAAACATTAAAATATACATAAAATATATCTAATCAATAAAATTCAGAAAATTAGGTGTAAATCCCTTGCTTAAAATGATATAAAAGTGATATCATTTTTATATCAGGAGGCGATCATATGAAAGAAAAACAAGTATTTTATGTTAATGGTTTTCTTGGGATTATTGGAATTTTGATTTTAGCCGCTATCGGTGTATTTTTCCTCGTGCAAGAAATTTTTATAGGAGCAGCATTAACTATTATTTTAGCCGCAGTTCTTGCTACAGGTATTGGTATTGTTCAACCAAACCAAGCAAAAGTTATTACGTTCTTCGGTAATTATTTAGGAACAATTCGTCAAAACGGTTTATTTTTAACGATTCCGTTCGCATTCCGTCAAACTGTATCGTTACGTGTTGAAAACTTTAACAGTAAAAAATTAAAAGTAAATGATGTCGACGGAAACCCAATTGAAATTGCCGCTGTTATCGTATATAAAGTTGTTGATTCTGCAAAAGCAATGTTCGGCGTTGAACATTACGATCGATTTGTAGAAATTCAAAGCGAAACGGCAATCCGCCACGTTGCAACAAAATATCCTTATGACAATTTCCAAGATGAAACCTGCGTTACATTACGTGGAAATACTGAAGAAATCTCTGAAGAATTAAAACGTGAGTTAGAAGCACGCCTTGAAATTGCTGGTGTAGAAGTATTAGAAACTCGTTTAACGCACCTAGCTTACGCAACAGAAATTGCCCATGCAATGCTACAACGTCAACAAGCAAAAGCAGTATTAGCTGCTAGAAAAGAGATTGTTGAAGGTGCTGTGAAGATGGCAAAAGATTCAATCCATATGTTAGATGAAGAAGGCGTACTAGAACTCGATGACGAGCGTAAAGCAAATATGGTGAACAACTTATTAGTTGCCATCGTTTCAGACAAAGGTGCGCAACCAGTTATTAATACAGGAAGCCTATACTAAAAGGTTGTAAATCCTTATGGCTAAAAAGAAAAGCTTTCCATTACGTATTGATCCTGAATTACACGCAGTCATCGAAAAATGGGCGAATGATGAGTTTCGTAGCGTCAATGCACACATCGAATATTTACTTCGAGAAATGGCAAAGCAAAAAGGGAAATTAAAAAAAGATAAAGATGCATAAAAAATCCCGCTGAGGAATCAGCGGGATTTTTCACATATTAATTTCTCGTCATCTCATGCCCAATTGCACGATATCCTATATCACTTCGATAAAATAGACCATCACTCTCAATTTTACCGATTTCTTTATACACCTTATCTTTCGCTTCTTGTAAACTATTCGCCTTACAAGCAACAAATAGTACACGACCACCGTTTGTTACAAAGTCACCATGCTTCATTGCTGTACCTGCATGGAAAACAATCACATCTTGCAATGCATCTAACCCGTTAATAATGTCACCTTTTTTATATGCTTCCGGATATCCTTTCGAAGCAAGTACAACACCAATTACCGCTTCCTCTGACCATTGTAACGTTAACTCACTTTCATCTAATATAGCGTTACAAACATCCACTAAATCATTTTCTAAGCGGGGTAATACAACTTCTGTTTCAGGATCACCAAAGCGTGCATTAAATTCAATTACCTTTGGACCATCATTTGTTAAAATAAGTCCCGCATATAAAATTCCTGTAAACGATCGATTTTCTTGGATCATCGCTTTAGCAGTTGGATGTAACACCGTTTCAATCGCCTCTTGAACTGCTGACTCCGAAATTTGTGGTACTGGAGAATATGCACCCATTCCGCCAGTATTTGGACCTTTATCACCATCAAAAGCTCGTTTATGATCTTGTGCAATTACCATCGGATGTACAGTTGTTCCATTCACAAATGCCATTAATGAAAATTCTTGTCCATCTAAAAACTCTTCAATAACAACTTTCTTACTCGCTTCCCCGAACTTTACATCTTGCAGCATTTCTTTCGTAGCTTGTAATGCTTCTTCCAGCGTCATCGCTACTGTTACACCTTTACCAGCAGCTAGGCCATCCGCTTTAATAACGATTGGTGCACCAACTTTTTGAATGTACTGTACTGCTTCTTCATAATCTGTAAAAGTTTCATATGCCGCAGTTGGAATATTATATTTTTTCATAAGCTCTTTTGTAAAAGCTTTACTACCTTCAATAACAGCAGCCGCTTGATTCGGACCAAATACGCGAAGTCCCTCTTCTTTAAAACGATCAACAATTCCATTCATAAGTGGAATTTCTGGTCCAACGAAAGTTAACTCAACATGATTCTCTTTCGCAAATAAAACTAATGCATCAAAATCATTTTCATCAATATCAATTGGTGTTGCAACATCACGCATACCTTCATTACCTGGTGCTACATATACCTTTTCTACTTTTTCAGATTGTGCAAACTTCCAAGCTAAAGCATGCTCACGCCCACCGCGGCCAATTACTAAAACATTCATATTTCATCCCCCAATATTTAAATAAGTACAAACTAGAAGCTATGCCCCTAGTTTGTTTTTTCATATCAATTAAAGTTTAAAAAGGAAGGTTATCTTAACCGGACTTTTTAAACTTCCTCTATTATTAGTGTTTGAAATGACGTACGCCAGTGAACACCATAGCAATCCCATACGTATCCGCCACTTTAATAGAATCTTCATCACGGATTGATCCGCCCGGTTGAATGATTGCTGTAATTCCTGCTTTTGCTGCTTCTTCTAATGTATCTGGCATTGGGAAGAAAGCATCAGATGCAAGCGCGCTACCTTGTGCTTTTTCACCAGCCTGTGTAATTGCGATTTTTGCAGAACCTACACGGTTCATCTGTCCCGCACCGACACCAATTGTCATATCATCTTTCGCTAAAACAATTGCATTTGATTTTACATGCTTTACAACTTTCCAAGCTAGTTTTAAATCTTTCCATTCTTGCTCTGACGGTTCACGTTTTGTTGGAATTGAAATTGTGCTCTCATCTAACGATAACGTATCTTCCTCTTGAACGAGAAGGCCACCTTGTACAGAAGTTAGTTTTTTACTTGCACTTGTCGCTTTTTCAATATTTACAGTTAGTAAACGTAAGTTTTTCTTACTTTGCAATACTTCTAAAGCTTCTTTTGAGAAAGAAGGTGCAATAATAATTTCTAAGAAAATTTCGTGTAACTTTTCAGCTGTAGCTTTATCAATTTCACGATTCGCTGCAATAATGCCTCCAAAAATGGATACTGGATCCGCTTCATAAGCACGTGTATATGCTTCATGAATATCCGTACCTACTCCAACACCACATGGATTCATATGTTTTACCGCTACTACTGCTGGTTCTGTAAATTCTTTCACGATGCTAAGCGCTGCGTCTGCATCATTAATATTGTTATACGATAATTCTTTGCCATGTAATTGTTCTGCGTACGCAACAGAAGAAGTTACAGCGAATGGTGCTTTATAAAATGTTGCTTTTTGATGTGGATTTTCTCCATAGCGTAAATCTTGTTTTTTCTCAAATGTCACTGTTAATGTTTCTGGGCTTTCTTCGCCCATTTGCTCTGTTAAGTAGTTAGAGATTAACGCATCATATGCCGCTGTATGACGAAATACTTTCGCTGCTAATTTACGTTTCGTTTCTTCTTTTACTTCACCGTTTTCTTTCAGTTCTGCTAATACAATATCGTAATCTACTGGATCTACAATTACAGACACGAATTTATGATTTTTCGCAGCAGAGCGAATCATTGTCGGGCCACCGATATCAATATTTTCAATTGCATCAGCAAATGTTACATCAGGCTTAGCGATTGTTTCTTTGAATGGGTATAAGTTAACGACAACAAAATCAATCGGCTCCATACCTAATTCATTCATTTGCGCTACATGTGTTTCATTATCACGAACTGCTAATAGACCACCATGAATATTTGGATGTAATGTTTTCACACGACCATCCATAATTTCTGGGAAACCAGTTACTTCAGAAATACCGATTACTTGTAAGCCGTTTTCTTCTAGTAATTTTTTCGTACCACCTGTTGATATAACTTCGATCCCTTGTTCTAGTAAACCTTTAACAAATTCTACTACTCCTGTTTTATCTGAAACACTTACTAATGCACGCTTTTTCATTTATCCTTCACCCCTGGTTGTATGTTAGTTAACAGTTGGTTCTTTCACAGATTGAACAATTTGATTCACTGTATTTACGTATAATTTATGTTCAACTTGTTGAATTTTCTTTTGTAAGCTTTCTCTCGTATCCCCTTCAGAAACAACTACTGCTTCTTGTGCAATAATTGGCCCTGTATCCATACCTGCGTCTACATAATGAATCGTTACTCCAGTTACTTTCACACCTGCTTCTAACGCTTGACCAACAGCATCTTTCCCTGGAAAACTCGGTAATAGTGATGGATGAATATTAATAATCCTTCCGCCGTAAGCTTCTAGTAAAGTTGGTCCAATTAAACGCATATATCCAGCTAAAATAACATAATCAATTTCATACTCTTCTAGCTTCTTTAATATCTCTTTTTCAAACGCTTCTTTTGACTCATATGCTTTCGCTGAAAAAGCGAAACACGGGATATGATGATAATGTGCTCGCCCAACAGCGCGTGCTTCTGGTTTATCACATACTAATAAACTAATTTCTGCATCCAATCTTTTTTCTTCTACTGCATTAACGAGAGATTGAAAGTTAGATCCGCTTCCAGAAGCAAAAACTGCTAATCTACTCATAGCGCTGTGCCTCCATTAAAAGTAACGCCAGCTCCTTGTACAGTGCGTCCAATAATACGAGCAGTTTCTCCTTGCTCTTCAAGAAGACGAACAACATCTTTTGCATCTTCTTCCTTCACCGCTACTACCATACCAATACCCATGTTAAAAATATTGAACATTTCTTTCTCTTCCAGCTTGCCAACTTCTTGAAGTAAACTAAAGATCGGCTGAATTTCCCAAGATCCTAATTCAATTTCTGCACCGATTTCTTCTGGTAACATACGTGGAATATTTTCAATGAATCCGCCACCTGTAATATGTGCCATACCGTATACTTCATATTTCTTCAATAGTTCTAAAATAGGTTTGACATAAATTTTCGTTGGTTTTAATAATTCTTCACCAAGAGGTAGCTCTAAGCGTCCGTAAATGCGATCTAAAGATAGCTCTCCATCTTCTAGTAATACTTTTCGTACTAAAGAATAACCGTTACTATGAATACCGCTAGATGCCAAGCCAATTAATACGTGACCAGCTTCAATTTTTTCACCTGTTACAATTTTCTTTTTATCAACGATCCCAACTGTAAAACCAGCTAAATCGTATTCTTCTGTAGAATACATTCCTGGCATTTCAGCTGTTTCTCCACCAATTAAAGCACAACCTGCTTGGCGACAGCCCTCTGATATACCTTTGACGATGTTTTCAATTTTACTAGGTTCAGCTTTACCACAAGCAATATAATCAAGGAAGAAAAGCGGCTCTGCTCCTTGGACAACAATATCATTTACACACATTGCTACTGCATCAATACCAATTGTGTCATGTTTATCTGCCATAAAAGCGAGCATCAATTTCGTTCCCACGCCATCTGTTCCAGATACTAATACAGGTTCTTCTAATGCAAATTTTGATAGATCAAACATACCTCCAAAACCGCCTAAACCGCCTAGTACTTCTTTTCTCATTGTTGTTTGTACGTGTTTTTTCATGCGAGATACCGCTTCATATCCAGCTTCAATATCTACTCCTGCTTGCTTATATGCATTCGCCATCGTTATTTACACCTCGTCTTTTAATTTCTCCCTATCCTGTGCGGGCCGTTTTAAGAAAGAAGCTAGCTTCTACATCAAAAGAAGTAGAAGCTTTTTTCTTCTTATTTCATACTTTCTAAAAGCTCTTGCTCATAATCATAAAGAGCTGTTGGATAATCTCCATTGAAGTACGCCATACAAAGGCCACCGTATTTCCCTTCATATGGACGTCCAATTGCATCTACTAATCCATCTTCACTTAAAAATGTTAATGAGTCTGCACCGATCATTTCACGAATTTCTTCTACCGTATGATTTGCTGCAATTAATTCTTTTCTCGTTTGAATATCAATGCCATAGAAACAAGGATATTTCAAAGGCGGTGAAGCAATTCTTACGTGAACTTCTGTCGCTCCAGCCTCGCGAAGCATACGAACAATTCGTTTACTTGTCGTTCCTCTTACGATAGAGTCATCAATCATAACAACTCGTTTCCCCTCAACCACACCTCTTACTGCGGAAAGTTTCATCTTAACCCCTTGCTCGCGCAGTTCTTGAGAAGGTTGGATAAACGTACGTCCAACGTAACGATTTTTAATTAATCCTAACTCATACGGAATGCCTGTCGCCTCCGCATAACCAATTGCTGCTGAAATGCTAGAGTCTGGTACACCAGTAACAACATCAGCTTCAATAGGAGCTTCTGCCGCCAAACGTTTCCCCATGTTTTTACGTGCTGCATGGACATTAACACCAGCGATATTTGAATCTGGGCGTGCGAAGTAAATGTATTCCATACTGCAAATTGCATGTTCTACATCATTTGTAAAACGATCTACGTGAATTCCATCATCATTAATGATAAGTAATTCACCCGGTTCTACATCACGAATGTATGTTGCACCTACTACATCAAAAGCACATGTTTCTGATGCTACAACGTAAGCATCTCCCATCTTTCCAATTGAAAGGGGACGGAATCCATTTGGATCTAGCGCAACAATCATTTCATTTCCAGTTAGTAAAAGATATGCAAACGCACCTTTCACTTTATTTAAAGCTTCTTTTACACTTTCAATTAACGAATCTTTCGTACTACGTTTAATAAGATGTAAAAGTACTTCTGTATCTGAACTTGTTTGAAAAATACTTCCCTCTGCCTCTAATTCACGACGAAGCATTTTTGCGTTAATTAAATTTCCGTTATGAGCTAATGCCATACTATGATCAGAAAAACGGAATAGTAATGGTTGAACGTTAGCCACTTCACTTCCACCAGCCGTCGCGTATCGTACGTGTCCGATTGCTGATTTTCCGTTCAATCCTTCTAGCTCTCCTCTTGAAAACACTTCTGATATTAAACCTAACCCCTTGTGACCGACGATTTTTTCTCCATTATTTACGACAATGCCTGCGCCTTCTTGTCCACGGTGCTGTAAACTGTGCAATCCGTAGTATGAAACTTGTGCCGCATTTTCATGCCCCCAAATTCCGAAAACGCCACATTCTTCGTTTAACCCCTTTATTTCAGCAAGCATGGGATTGCCCCTTTCCAAGCCTTTCTCATTTCATCTACATTTGCTGTAAGTAATACTTCATTTTCTTCATTATGAATTGTCACTTCATTTGTATTTGTTACTTCTCCAACTTGAATTGCTTCTACCGCTTTTTCGAACGCTTCTTTATTTTCACGTTTTACAGTTATTACGAAGCGAGATTGTGATTCCGCAAATAATGCCGCTGTTGCTTCCCCGTCTAATTTCACAGTAGCACCTAAGCCGTTAGCACCAATTGCACTTTCTGAAATCGCAACTGCTAAACCACCTTCAGCAACGTCATGTGCAGATTGAACAAGGCCAGCTTGGATTGCTGCTAATATTTGTTTTTGACGCTTTAATTCTACGTCTAGATCAATACTTGGTGATTGTCCGAAAATTTTTCCGTGAAGCATTTTCTGTAATTCACTTCCACCAAACTCAGCTTTCGTCTCTCCGATAACATAAACTAAATCGCCAGCTTGCTTAAACTCTTGTGTTGTTACATGCTTTAAGTCATGTACTAGTCCGACCATCCCAACTGTCGGTGTTGGATATACCGCTTCACCACTACGTTCGTTATACATTGATACGTTTCCGCCAATAACTGGTGTTTGTAATGTGCGACAAGCTTCACTCATACCATCTACTGATTTCTCAATTTGCCAGAAAATTTCTGGTTTCTCTGGATTACCGAAGTTTAAGCAATCTGTAATTGCAAGTGGCTCCCCGCCAGAACATACGATATTACGTGCTGCCTCTGCTACTGCGATTTTACCGCCCACTTCTGGGTCTAAATAAATGTAGCGAGAGTTACAATCTGTCGTCATTGCTAATCCTTTTTCTGTACCGCGTACACGTACAACTGCTGCATCTGAACCTGGTGTAACAACTGTGCTTGTGCGAACTTGATAATCATATTGATCATAAACCCACTCTTTACTTGCAATCGTCGGTTGTTGTAATAGGGCGAATAACGTTTCTTTATAATTTTCTACTTTTGGTGTTTCCATTTTCATCTGCTGGAATTCAGCAAAGTATGCTGCTTCTTGTGATGGTTTATGATAAATTGGCGCTTCTTCTGCAAGAGCATCTGCTGGAACTTCAGCTACCATTTCACCTTTATGGAATAAACGAAGCATTTTGTCTTCCGTTACTTTCCCCATCGTAACGGCTGCAAGACCATACTTCTCAAATAAATCTACTATTTCTTGCTCTCTACCTTTTTTCACAACAATTAACATACGCTCTTGTGATTCAGAGAGCATCATTTCATATGGTGTCATTCCTGTTTCTCGTTGTGGTACATCATCTAAGTACATTTCAATACCCATTCCTGCTTTACTTGCCATTTCTGCAGAAGATGATGTTAAACCAGCCGCACCCATATCTTGAATTCCAACAAGTGCATCCGATTGAATAAGTTCTAAGCAAGCTTCGATAAGAAGTTTCTCCATAAATGGATCTCCTACTTGAACTGCTGGACGCTTCGCTTCTGAGCTTTCAGATAACTCTTCAGATGCGAATGTTGCACCGTGGATACCATCACGACCAGTTGATGCTCCTACGTACATTACTGTATTTCCAGCACCGTGCGCTTGCCCTTTTTTAATGTCCTCGTGGTTAATTAAGCCTACGCACATTGCATTTACAAGTGGATTTCCTTCATAACATGGATCAAACTGTACTTCGCCGCCAACAGTTGGAATACCGATACAGTTACCGTATCCTGCAATTCCTGCTACTACTTCTTCAAATAAATATTTCACACGTGGTGATTGTAATTCACCAAATCGAAGTGAGTTTAATAGAGCGACTGGGCGTGCTCCCATAGAGAATACGTCACGAATAATACCACCAACACCTGTTGCTGCTCCTTGATATGGCTCAATAGCAGAAGGGTGGTTATGACTTTCCATTTTAAATACAACCGCTTGATTATCACCGATGTCTACAATTCCAGCACCTTCCCCAGGTCCTTGCAAGACACGCTCACCTGTTGTTGGGAATTTTCGAAGCACTGGTTTTGAATTTTTATAACTACAATGTTCAGACCACATAACAGAGAATAATCCTGTTTCTGTATAATTTGGCAGACGGCCTAAAATCTTTTCAACCATGGCAAACTCTTCGTCTGTTAGCCCCATTTCCGCATATATGCGCTCTTCTTTAATTTGTGTTGGATTTGGTTCAAGCATTAACGACATATGTTTCCCTCCACTGTTTTAAGATAGATTGAAAGACTTTTAACCCTTCAGCACCGCCAAGTAATTCATCTACAGCACGCTCTGGGTGTGGCATCATACCAAGTACATTTCCTTTTTCGTTTACAATACCAGCAATATCTGAAACGCTTCCGTTCGGGTTTTCTACGTAACGGAATGCGATCTGATTATTCTCTTCTAATTTTTTAAGAGTCTCTTCATCACAATAGTAATTTCCCTCACCATGTGCAATTGGAATATTGATTACTTCATCTTTTTCATATTGTGATGTAAACATCGTTTCATTATTTTCAACACGTAACTGAACTGTTCGACACATAAATTTTAAGTTTTCGTTTCTCATTAATGCTCCTGGTAGTAATCCTGATTCAACAAGAATCTGGAATCCATTACATACACCTAAAATTGGCTTTCCTTGCTCAGCAGCTTTTTGTACTGCTTTCATTGCATTCGCAAAGCGAGAAATAGCACCGCAGCGTAAGTAGTCACCGTAAGAGAATCCACCTGGTAGTAGAATTGCATCATATTCATCTAAATTCTCTGTGTCGTGCCAAACGTAATCTACTTCTTCGCCAAGCTCATCTTTAATTGCATGGAACATATCAACATCACAGTTCGAACCTGGAAATACTATTACGGCAAATTTCACTGTGCGACAACCTCCTCAACTTCATAACGGAAGTCTTCCATTACAACGTTCGCTAATAGTTTTTCACACATTTCCTTTACCTTTGCGTCAAGGTCAGATACTGATTTATCAATTGTTAATTCCATGTACTTTCCAATTCGAACATCTTGTACTTCTGTGAATGAAAGACTATGAAGTGCTCCTTTTACTGCTGTTCCTTGTGGATCTAATACGCTTTCTCTTAATGTTACATATACCTTAACTTTATACATGTGAAATTCCCCCTAAACGTTTTAAAATCTCTTCATAAGCATCTGTTAAATTTCCAAGATCACGACGGAATACGTCTTTATCAAACTTTTCATTGCTCGTTTCATCCCATAAACGGCAAGTATCTGGTGAAATTTCATCTGCTAAAATGATTTCCCCTTCATCCGTTACACCAAACTCTAATTTAAAATCTACTAATCTTACACGACAGCTTGCGAAATGATCAATCAACACTTGATTGATTTGTAGAGCCATATCTCGTAATACGCTTACTTGCTCTGGCGATGCAACGTTTAATACACGAATATGATCTTCCGTTACAAGCGGATCTCCTAAATCATCATCTTTGAAGTAAAATTCTACGATTGGTTCTGCAAGTACAGTTCCCTCTTCCATTCCTAATCGTTTTGAAAGACTTCCTGCAATTACATTTCTTGTGACAACTTCTAAAGGAATAATACTCACTTTTTTAACAAGTTGCTCTGTCTCAGATAACTTCTCAACAAAATGTGTTTTAATTCCTACTTCTTGTAACTTTCTGAACAATAAAGTTGTAATCTCATTGTTCAAACGACCTTTTCCTGTAATCGTCTCTTTTTTCTCCCCATTGAAAGCAGTCGCACTATCTTTGTACTCTACCCAAACCATATCTGCTGATTCTGTACGATAAATTCTTTTTGCCTTACCTTCATACAGCAATTCTAGCTTTTGCATTTCGCAAGCCCCCTGTAGTTTGAAAAATGTGAATAATGTTTTTATAAAGAATGGCACAGAATGACTCTATTCTGTGCCATATGAAATTTTACGCTTCGTTTAATCCTAGGCGTTCAAAGATTGTATCAACGTGTTGCATATGATGCTCATAGTTGAAGCATTCATTAATTTCTTCTTGTGTTAACCTGCTCGTAATACGCTCATCAGCTTCTACAAGCTCTTTAAATTGTACTTGTGTTTCCCAAGCTTCCATCGCTTTAGGTTGTACGATATCGTAAGCTTCCTCACGCACCATACCTTTATCTATTAATGTAAGCATGACGCGCTGAGAATAAATTAAGCCATATGTTCTTGTCATATTGCGTTTCATATTCTCTGGGTATACAGTTAAGTTTTTAACGATATTACCAAAGCGATTTAGCATGTAATTTAACGCGATTGTAGCATCTGGTAAAATTACGCGTTCTGCTGAAGAATGAGAAATATCACGCTCATGCCATAATGGAACATTCTCATAAGCTGTCATCATATAACCGCGGATAACACGAGCTAAACCAGTCATATTTTCAGATCCAATTGGATTACGCTTATGCGGCATTGCAGAAGAACCTTTTTGACCTTTTGCGAAAGCTTCTTCAACTTCACGTGTTTCACTCTTTTGTAAACCACGAATCTCAACTGCCATCTTTTCGATAGATGTTGCGATTAATGCAAGTGTTGACATGTAATGAGCATGACGATCACGTTGCAATGTTTGTGTTGAAATTGGTGCTGCTTCTAATCCTAAGTTTTCACAAACGTACTTTTCTACGAATGGATCGATATTTGCATATGTACCAACCGCACCAGATAATTTACCAACGCGAACTGTATTAGCAGCTTGTTTGAAACGCTCTACGTTACGCTTCATTTCTTCATACCAAAGACCAAGTTTTAAACCAAATGTTGTTGGTTCTGCATGAACACCATGTGTTCTTCCCATCATGATCGTGTATTTATGCTCTTTCGCTTTGTTAGCTAAAATACTTACGAAGTTTTCTAAGTCTTTTAATATGATTTCATTCGCTTGTTTTAAGATATAAGATAACGCTGTATCTACTACGTCTGTAGATGTTAAACCGTAATGAATCCATTTACGTTCCTCGCCTAATGCTGGTGTTTCTGATACAGCACGAGTGAATGCAACTACGTCATGACGTGTCTCTTTTTCAATTTCATAAATACGATCAATATCAAATGATGCATGCTCACGAATTTTCTTAACATCTTCTTTTGGAATATCGCCAAGCTCAGCCCATGCTTCACAAGCTAAAATCTCAACTTCTAACCACGCTTTAAATTTGTTCTCTTCCGTCCAAATTGCACCCATTTCTGGGCGTGTATAACGACTAATCATCTTTTTCCCTCCAACAGTTGTTCTTGATGGTCCCAAATATGCAAACTCTTCGCTTTTTCTAGAGCGACTTCAATATTATCATTTAAAATATTAACATGCCCCATTTTTCGCTGCGCTTTTGCTTCTTCTTTTCCATACAAGTGTAAATAGCACCCGGTTAATCTATTCACTTGTCTTAGGACCCCTTCTATATGTTCGCCTAAAATGTTTACCATGACAACTGGTTTTAACAAATTTGTTTCTCCAAGAGGTAAATTACAGATTGCTCGAATATGTTGACCGAATTGACTCGTTTCACATGCATCCTGTGTATAGTGTCCTGAATTGTGAGGTCTTGGCGCCAATTCATTAATGTAAATCTCACCAGCAGCTGTAGCAAACATCTCTACCGCTAGTGTTCCCACAAGTTCTAGTTCATCCGCGAGCACTTGTGCATAAGCAATTGCTTTTTGAGAAAGTTCTTCTGTAATGCGAGCTGGAACGATGGATTCATGTAAAATGTTATTTACATGAATATTTTCCGCTACCGGAAATACTTTCGTTTCACCACTTACACTACGAATTACGATAACTGATACTTCTTTTTCAAAAGGCACCCATTTCTCTAAAATACACTCTGCTGCATTCGCAAGCTTTCGCGCTTCATCAACGTCAGCTTCACTTCTTAAAACAACTTGCCCTTTCCCATCATATCCACCTGTCGTTGTTTTTAAGACGGAAGGATATGATAACTCAGTGATTGCTTCAGTAAGCTGCTCTTGAGTTTGAACCAATCTATACGTTGCTACTGGTAATCCCGCTTTTTCAATTGCATTCTTTTCAGTAAAACGATTTTGCGTTTTACTTAACAACTGACTGCCTTGCGGTAAGTAAGCATGCTTTTCAAGCCATTGTAAACATCTATAATCAATATTCTCAAATTCATATGTGACAACATCACTAATGTTGGCTAAATGCTGAATTGCTTTTAAATCGTCATATGATGCAACAATTTCAATATCAGCAACTTGTGCACATGGTGAGTTTTTTGTAGGATCTAAAACAGCAATTTTATATCCCATTTCCTTAGCTGCCAATGCCATCATTCTTCCTAGCTGGCCGCCTCCAATAATGCCGATTGTTTTTCCAGGTAAAATGATTCTCGTCATACTAACTCACTACCTTCGCGCACATCTTTTTCAATTGCTTCTCTTCTCAATTCTAATGCATCATGTATGTCATCATGGAATGATCCAAGTATTTGTGCAGCAAGTAAACCAGCATTTGTTGAACCAGCCTTACCAATTGCAACTGTTGCAACTGGAACCCCTCCTGGCATTTGGACGATGGATAATAATGAATCTAAGCCGTTTAACGCTTTTGATTGAACTGGCACTCCGATTACAGGAAGATTCGTCTTCGCTGCAACCATTCCTGGTAAATGCGCTGCTCCACCAGCTCCAGCAATAATAACTTTCAATCCACGTTCACGAGCCGTCTCTGCATATTCAAACATATAATCCGGAGTCCGATGAGCGGATACAACTTTTTTCTCATACGGTATATTTAATTCATCTAAAATGTCACAAGCATATTTCATTGTTTCCCAGTCTGACGTGCTTCCCATTATGACTCCAACTAGTGATTTCATATTAGAATCCCCCCGATTCAAATAAAAAAAGCCTGAAATAGAACAGTTTCTCTTTTACTATGAGAGAAAGCGCTCTACTCAGGCATACGTATCCCTTGTGAATAGAAAAATACCGAGTGACTTTCCCTCATAGTCTAACGAATAACGGTCGTTAGGTAGAGACTTGCAGGCCATATCCCCGCGATTATATGAGGTCTTATATATTATTCTTTCTATGGCTATATTAACAATATTTCATAAACAATGTCAATAAATAATCGAATGTTTTTTTATTACTCACCAATAACGTTCGTGTTTTAGTTATATTCAAAAGAATAATTGTAACTATATGCAAGAAGGATAAGCAATTAGAATATATATTTCTAGAGATCTACCATACACAAAACGGTTTGTATATTAATTCCGTATGCTTTTATATAAAGTGAAACTTTAATCAACCTTCACCAATCGGGCTTTTACGGGCAGTTGATCCCCCACCTAGCTTCTTTGCTTCCGCTGAAATTTGAGGTGGGGGTCTTACTGCCCGTTAATGCGGAATAAAGCATATCGTTTCTATTCCTTTGTATCGCATTCATTACTGTAATGATTGAATACTTATTTTCATTCTTATATCATCCCGCTTTTCTTACTCTCATTATGTAAAATATATACTTGTAGTAAGAAATAACAGTTACCCTCAATAGCCTCATTTTCATTCTTTTCTCTCATTAAGATTACTGAATTTACGGATTATGTCATTTGATATATATAAATAAATACAAAAAAACCTAAGTCGAAACGACTTAGGTTTTTGCTTGGCGACGTCCTACTCTCACAGGGACAAGGTCCCAACTACCATCGGCGCTAGAGAGCTTAACTTCCGTGTTCGGTATGGGAACGGGTGTGACCTCTCTGCCATCATCACCAAACTATGAAGGCATATTCCTTCAAAACTAGATAACATTTGCTACATATTATATGGTTAAGTCCTCGATCTATTAGTATTCGTCAGCTCCACATGTCACCATGCTTCCACCTCGAACCTATCAACCTGATCATCTTTCAGGGATCTTACTAGCTTACGCTATGGGAAATCTCATCTTGAGGGGGGCTTCATGCTTAGATGCTTTCAGCACTTATCCCTTCCGCACATAGCTACCCAGCTATGCCCTTGGCAGAACAACTGGTACACCAGCGGTGCGTCCATCCCGGTCCTCTCGTACTAAGGACAGCTCCTCTCAAATTTCCTACGCCCACGACGGATAGGGACCGAACTGTCTCACGACGTTCTGAACCCAGCTCGCGTACCGCTTTAATGGGCGAACAGCCCAACCCTTGGGACCGACTACAGCCCCAGGATGCGATGAGCCGACATCGAGGTGCCAAACCTCCCCGTCGATGTGGACTCTTGGGGGAGATAAGCCTGTTATCCCCGGGGTAGCTTTTATCCGTTGAGCGATGGCCCTTCCATGCGGAACCACCGGATCACTAAGCCCGACTTTCGTCCCTGCTCGACTTGTAGGTCTCGCAGTCAAGCTCCCTTATGCCTTTGCACTCTACGAATGATTTCCAACCATTCTGAGGGAACCTTTGGGCGCCTCCGTTACACTTTAGGAGGCGACCGCCCCAGTCAAACTGCCCACCTGACACTGTCTCCCGGGTCGATAAGACCCGTAGGTTAGAATTTCAATACAGTCAGGGCGGTATCCCACCAGCGCCTCCACCGAAGCTAGCGCTCCGGTTTCAAAGGCTCCCGCCTATCCTGTACAAACTGTACCAAAATTCAATATCAGGCTACAGTAAAGCTCCACGGGGTCTTTCCGTCCTGTCGCGGGTAACCTGCATCTTCACAGGTACTATAATTTCACCGAGTCTCTGGTTGAGACAG
>NZ_CP101135.1:302500-307500 GCF_024296885.1 Bacillus paranthracis | reverse complement strand
CAGTTGTGTTGGATACTTTTGTTATCTTTTGTGAATAGAAAGCTTCACTTTTCAAATGACCAAAGAAGCTTTCCATGACGGCATTATCATGGCAATTTCCTTTCCGGGACATGCTGGTGATAATGCCGTTTTCTTTGGCGTACGCTTGAAATTCTTTTGCTGTATAAATACTTCCTTGATCCGAGTGAAGAAGGACACCTTTTACTTTTCGCCCTCTCATTGCTTGTTTTAATGTCTTCATCGCCAATGTCAGTGTTTGCGACTCGCTGATGACACAACTAATAATTTCACGATTAAAGGCATCCATAATCGTTGATAAATACAAGGTACGCTCTCCAAATAATAAATAAGTTACATCCGTAAACCACTTTTCATTTGGTCTGGATGCATCGAATTGGCGCTCCAATCGATGAGGGGCTACCATTGGTTCCGCACCATTGATATATTTCTTTTTCTTTCGACGTACTTTTGAAAGAATATGATTTTGTCTCATGATTCGTAATACTTTTTTATGATTGACACACAGTCCCATTTTTCGAAGAGTAGCGGTCACTCTTCGATATCCATACCGGAATCTATGCCTAAGACAAATATCCTTTACTTTCTCTTCTATATCCTCTTTTAGATCTTCCGTTCGTTGTAACCAACGATAAAATGTGGACCGGGGTAATTCTAATACGTTACACAATTCTTTTACCGTTAGCTTTGTTTTTAAATCGTTCCATAAAGTAACTACAGTTTCTGGTTTCAGCCCCTTTCGATTTCTAGATACTTTCCCCATACAAGTAATTTTGTTTTTAGATGTTTATTTTCTAAGCGTAACTGTTCCAATTCATTTAACTCTTTTGGCCCTTTTCCATAAGAATATTGTTTTCCTACAGGTTGTTGAAAACGGTACGTTTGACCGGTACGATACCATTTCATCCATGTCTTAATTTGAGAAACATTTTTAATTTCAAGCTTCTCCATAATTGTCCGATTGGAATATCCATCCTTTTTCATTTCAATCACTTTCCACTTTATTTCTTCTGGGTAATGAACTCTTGTTTTCAAACCAAAAACACCTCCTGAATTTGCATACTTAGTATGCGAATTCAGGAGGTGTTTTTTTCATGTGCCACTATTCGGGTTCACTTCATATATATTAGGTGTTTTTTTATATTTAAACTATATACAATATGTTACTTAGCATTCCTTACTATTCAAGTTATTCTTCTTTAATAACTTACTTATCTTTTGTCTATCTGCCCATCCTACTCCTATTAAGACTAAACTTCCTCCTATTACTATCTTCCAAGTTAAAGACTCATCTAATAAAGCAATTGAAGCAACAATACTTATTAACGGTAAGGCATTTAAATATAATCCACTTACTGATGCCGAGACTGTCTCTAATGCTCTATTCCAAAACCAATACGCTAAAATTGTTGCACCTATAACAAGATACATTACACTAAATCCAGTCTTCCATGTTTCGATTTCTGGGAAACCATAGTAAAAAGTTTCTATCATTGCAAATGGTAATAAAATAACAGCTCCAATAATTAAAGTTAATGTTGTAAAAACCTTGTTTGATAAATACTGTTCTTGTTTTGGTCTTTTCAACAATACTGTATAGAAAGCAAATAAGAAAGTGCTTAATAAAATAAGGGTATCTCCTATTAAAGATACTTCTTGATTACCGTTACTAGATGGGATGGTAATAAGAAGTACTCCAGCAGCTCCCAATACAATACCGATCCAATAATTAAGCTGAATTTTTTCTTTCAAAAAGATCGCTGAAAAAAGAATTGTAACTAACGGCAAAGCAGCATCAATAATACTAACATGTAATCCACTTGTTAAAGAAATACCGTAGGATGTGAACATAAAGTAACCAGCTACACCAGTAAAAGATAGTAAACTCATTCTTTTCCACGGCACTTGTTTATGTACAACCGACTTTTTTAATTGTTTAAATGAAAATAACAAACAAATTCCACCAGCGAAGAAAAGGCGAATAAATAACAAAGTAAATGGCTGAATAGATTCTAACGCCCACTTTGTTGGCGCAATGGCTGTCCCCCATAATATAACAGCCACTAATAACATGCATATTTCTTTCATAATCCCCCACACCCATCAATAATATATATTAATTACCTTAATTATAGATTTTTTGATGAATAAAATCCTTTAAAAGTGAAAAGACATTGTATAAATTGAAACTTTAATCAGTGGGGGGTTACTTCAGCGCATGTCACATAGCTCAAAAGCGTTGCGAAATGTTGGCTTGTACACGATGAAACAAAGTTACTTAAACAATAACAGGATGGCTACTGTAAAAGAAGTAGATACTGCCATGCAAGCCAATACGAATGATTGGGGCGTTCAATCAAATTCTGTTCAAGCGATTCGCAGAGCCTTATATGCAGAAATGAAGAGCTTTTTTAAAGCGTTGGAACAATGGAAGAAAAATCCTGAGAAGTTCACAGGGCGTCCGAAGTTTCCAAATTATTCTCGTTTCACTGACAAACGAATCATTGAAATCTATCAAGTCCCTAAAGTGGATAATAACAGGTATTGGATGGTTCCGATGAATGTGGCATTCAGAAAAAATTGGGTTCCATTAAAATACGTATGCCGAAAAATTTAAGACATAAAAAAATCTTCTACATTGAGATTGTACCGAAGCAAAAAAAGTCGGTTCTTGAGGTGCATGATACATATGAAATGCATGTTTCTCAAATGAAGAAACCATCCACGACTACGAGTAACGCTTTGAATTGCAATTTAGGTGTAGATAGATTAGTAAGTTGCGTGACAAATCGTAGGGTAGCATGAATACTAGAGCGTCAAACCGTCTAGCGATAGACGAAAAGACCTAGCGCTCGAGTTCAAGCCCCCACTGAAAGGCTTTGTCTCACTGGGGGTAGTTGACTTTAAAACGTCTCTATTTCATCCTTTTCTCTCATTAAGATTACTGAATTTACGGATTATGTCATTTGATATATATAAATAAACACAAAAAAACCTAAGTCGAAACGACTTAGGTTTTTGCTTGGCGACGTCCTACTCTCACAGGGACAAGGTCCCAACTACCATCGGCGCTAGAGAGCTTAACTTCCGTGTTCGGTATGGGAACGGGTGTGACCTCTCTGCCATCATCACCAAACTATGAAGGCATATTCCTTCAAAACTAGATAACATTTGCTACATATTATATGGTTAAGTCCTCGATCTATTAGTATTCGTCAGCTCCACATGTCACCATGCTTCCACCTCGAACCTATCAACCTGATCATCTTTCAGGGATCTTACTAGCTTACGCTATGGGAAATCTCATCTTGAGGGGGGCTTCATGCTTAGATGCTTTCAGCACTTATCCCTTCCGCACATAGCTACCCAGCTATGCCCTTGGCAGAACAACTGGTACACCAGCGGTGCGTCCATCCCGGTCCTCTCGTACTAAGGACAGCTCCTCTCAAATTTCCTACGCCCACGACGGATAGGGACCGAACTGTCTCACGACGTTCTGAACCCAGCTCGCGTACCGCTTTAATGGGCGAACAGCCCAACCCTTGGGACCGACTACAGCCCCAGGATGCGATGAGCCGACATCGAGGTGCCAAACCTCCCCGTCGATGTGGACTCTTGGGGGAGATAAGCCTGTTATCCCCGGGGTAGCTTTTATCCGTTGAGCGATGGCCCTTCCATGCGGAACCACCGGATCACTAAGCCCGACTTTCGTCCCTGCTCGACTTGTAGGTCTCGCAGTCAAGCTCCCTTATGCCTTTGCACTCTACGAATGATTTCCAACCATTCTGAGGGAACCTTTGGGCGCCTCCGTTACACTTTAGGAGGCGACCGCCCCAGTCAAACTGCCCACCTGACACTGTCTCCCGGGTCGATAAGACCCGTAGGTTAGAATTTCAATACAGTCAGGGCGGTATCCCACCAGCGCCTCCACCGAAGCTAGCGCTCCGGTTTCAAAGGCTCCCGCCTATCCTGTACAAACTGTACCAAAATTCAATATCAGGCTACAGTAAAGCTCCACGGGGTCTTTCCGTCCTGTCGCGGGTAACCTGCATCTTCACAGGTACTATAATTTCACCGAGTCTCTGGTTGAGACAGTGCCCAAATCGTTACACCTTTCGTGCGGGTCGGAACTTACCCGACAAGGAATTTCGCTACCTTAGGACCGTTATAGTTACGGCCGCCGTTTACTGGGGCTTCAGTTCAGAGCTTCGCTTACGCTAACCCCTCTCCTTAACCTTCCAGCACCGGGCAGGTGTCACCCCCTATACTTCGCCTTACGGCTTCGCAGAGAGCTGTGTTTTTGCTAAACAGTCGCTTGGGCCTATTCACTGCGGCTTTCCGTTAAGAAAGCACCCCTTCTCCCGAAGTTACGGGGTCATTTTGCCGAGTTCCTTAACCAGAGTTCTCTCGCACACCTTAGGATTCTCTCCTCGCCTACCTGTGTCGGTTTGCGGTACAGGCACCTTTTATCTCGCTAGAAGCTTTTCTTGGCAGCGGGGAATCAAAGACTTCGCTCCATAAGGAGCTTCCCCATCACAGCTCAGCCTTTACGATAAGCGGATTTGCCTACTTATCAGCCTAACTGCTTGGACGTGCACAACCAATCGCACGCTTCTTCTATCCTTCTGCGTCCCTCCATTGCTCAAACGATAAAGAGGTGGTACAGGAATATCAACCTGTTGTCCATCGCCTACGCCTGTCGGCCTCGGCTTAGGTCCTGACTAACCCTGAGCGGACGAGCCTTCCTCAGGAAACCTTAGGCATTCGGTGGACGGGATTCTCACCCGTCTTTCGCTACTCATACCGGCATTCTCACTTCTAAGCACTCCACCAGTCCTTCCGGTCTGACTTCACTGTCCTTAGAACGCTCCCCTACCACTGATACCATTCGGTATCAATCCGCAGCTTCGGTGGTGTATTTAGCCCCGGTACATTTTCGGCGCAGAGTCACTCGACTAGTGAGCTATTACGCACTCTTTAAA
>NZ_CP101135.1:295000-297500 GCF_024296885.1 Bacillus paranthracis | reverse complement strand
TTCGTATTAGTACCATTTTAGCCGAATTTTTATGGTACCAATTTTTGATGAAGGGAGCATTTATATGCTGTGGATACCTATTGACCGATCGTTAGATATTAGTTTAATTCGACAGGTTTATTACCAAATACGTGAGCGAATATTAAATGGAGAGCTACAGTCCGGAGAAAAGTTACCATCAACACGGGAATTATCTTCTGAGTTAAACGTATCTAGGAATGTAATTTTAGAAGCTTATGATCAATTATTTTCCGAAGGTTTTTTGGTCGCTCGACAGGGAGCAGGAACATTCATTGCTGAGGGGACTTATTTAGAACAACGTAAAAAATCAACTCTAATTGATTCTTTATCTTGGTGCGAAGAAATAAACAAAGACAGTAACATCATTAATTTTCGTTCAGGGATACCAGCATTAGACTTATTTCCACGCAAGAGATGGGCAAATTTGTCTCACACAATATGGCACGAAGCACCCCCTTCTACGTTTGGATACGATATTCCCGAAGGGCGTCCCGAATTAAGAAAGGCTTTATCACGCTATTTATTAAAAACAAGAGGAGTTTTTTGTCATCCAGAACAATTAGTGATTACTTCTGGTGCAACTCAAGCTTTAACACTTGTTTCTAAATTACTTTTATCAACGGGTGATGAAGTAATAATAGAAGATCCTATTACCAATGACATTCAAACAATTTTTAAAAATTCAGGAGCCTTCCTTTATCCTATACCAGTTGATGATAATGGGATGGATACATCTTTGCTACCTGTAAATAAAAATCCAAAATTTATCTTTATTACTCCTTCTCATCAGTTTCCTTTAGGTGGAACATTACCGATTCAACGACGGGTTCAATTGATTAACTACTCAAGAAAAACAAATTGCTACCTCATTGAAGATGATTATGACAGTGAATTTCGATATGAAGGCTCACCCGTAAGTTCATTACAGGGATTGGATCCCGAGCGTGTTATATATATAGGTTCATTTAGTAAAATTTTATCACCGGCCCTTAGGATGGGATACTTAGTTCTTCCCTCACACCTTATTGAAAAATGTCGCAAAGTAAAATGGTTTTCAGATCTACATACACCTTCTTTAAATCAGCTTGTTCTTGCTAAATTTATTACCGAAGATCATTTGGAACGGCATATTATGAAGATGAAAAAACTCTATAAAAATCGAAGAAACTTCCTTATCCAGCAATTAAAATTAGCATTCTCAAATAAGATCAATATTTTCGGCTATTCTACAGGATTACACTTGATTGTTGAATTCAATCAAGTTCAATTCACAAAAGAATTACTTGAGGAAATTCAACAACTCGAAGTAAAAGTATATCCCGTGGAAGACCACGCCATTAAAAAAGGAAAACATCATAATCAAATTATTATAGGGTACGGACATTTAACAACTGAAGAAATAAAAGAAGGGGTGAACAGGCTACAGAGGGCATTATCTTGTATATATTCTTGTTAACAAATAGACAGTTTAACCAACTTGACCATATTTTTCTGAAGGTACACTATTTACATGTGAAATCATAATTAAATCAAGGTGTTTCTTGTTAGATAAACGTACTTATAGAGGCGACATTAATTACAAGATTACTTCATTAAACACAAAAAAGACGAGTCATTTTGACTCGTCTTAAGCTTGCTTGGCGACGTCCTACTCTCACAGGGACAAGGTCCCAACTACCATCGGCGCTAGAGAGCTTAACTTCCGTGTTCGGTATGGGAACGGGTGTGACCTCTCTGCCATCATCACCAAACTATTGAAGGCATATTCCTTCAAAACTAGATAACATTTGCTACATATTATATGGTTAAGTCCTCGATCTATTAGTATTCGTCAGCTCCACATGTCACCATGCTTCCACCTCGAACCTATCAACCTGATCATCTTTCAGGGATCTTACTAGCTTACGCTATGGGAAATCTCATCTTGAGGGGGGCTTCATGCTTAGATGCTTTCAGCACTTATCCCTTCCGCACATAGCTACCCAGCTATGCCCTTGGCAGAACAACTGGTACACCAGCGGTGCGTCCATCCCGGTCCTCTCGTACTAAGGACAGCTCCTCTCAAATTTCCTACGCCCACGACGGATAGGGACCGAACTGTCTCACGACGTTCTGAACCCAGCTCGCGTACCGCTTTAATGGGCGAACAGCCCAACCCTTGGGACCGACTACAGCCCCAGGATGCGATGAGCCGACATCGAGGTGCCAAACCTCCCCGTCGATGTGGACTCTTGGGGGAGATAAGCCTGTTATCCCCGGGGTAGCTTTTATCCGTTGAGCGATGGCCCTTCCATGCGGAACCACCGGATCACTAAGCCCGACTTTCGTCCCTGCTCGACTTGTAGGTCTCGCAGTCAAGCTCCCTTATGCCTTTGCACTCTACGAATGATTTCCAACCATTCTGAGGGAACCTTTGGGCGCCTCCGTTACACTTTAGGAGGCGACCGCCCCAGTCAAACTGCCCACCTGACACTGTCTC
>NZ_CP101135.1:280000-290000 GCF_024296885.1 Bacillus paranthracis | reverse complement strand
ATTATTTTGGGGGTAGGTTTCGCTGACCATCGAAAAGGGATAGATTTATTCTCACTTATTGCTTACTCAGTAAGAAAGATTCATAAAAATATTCATTTTATCTGGGTTGGGAGAACGGATGTTCACTTTTTAAACACGCTATCACCAAGATATACAGCACATTTCACATTAGTGGAGCCTACTCCAGATATCGGTTTATATAACGCTGGGGCTGACTTATATTTATTAACTTCAAGAGAAGATCCTTTCCCAAACGTGGTTTTAGAAGCATTAGATACAAAGGTCCCTGTTATAGGGTTTAAAAACGCTGGAGGTTTTGAAGATGTTGTTACGGAACAAACCGGTGCATTAGTAGACTATTTAAACTTACCGATGATGCTGGAAAAAATATATGAATTTATCGGGGATGAAGATTTACGATTACAGAAAGGGACCTTTGGCCAAGAACTTATTGAAAAAGATTTCAACTTTCTTCATTACGTTTATCAATTATTAAACTTGCTTGAGCATAATTATAAAAAAATAAGCGTCATTATACCGAACTATAATTACGAAAAATACTTACCCGAACGAGTTACATCAATATTAAATCAAACCTATCCCCTTTACGAACTAATTTTCCTAGACGATGCCTCTACTGACAATAGCGTATCTACATTTGAAAAGGTGCTCTCAAACGAAAATAAACACCACCTGAAAGTTCAGCAAATTATTAACGATAAAAACTCTGGTTCTGTATTTAATCAATGGATAAAAGGTGTCTCTGCAGCAACCGGTGATTATATTTGGATTGCTGAGGCCGATGACTTATGTGATCAGACATTTTTAGAAGAAGTAATACAAGGGTTTCATATAGATAGTGATGTTTCCTTAAGTTACACACAATCAAAACAAATAGATGAACAAGGGAATATCTTGGCCAATCATTATTTGGATTACACAAACGATATTGATAAGAACAAATGGCTGCGTTCTTATGTCCGAAAAGGGATAGATGAAATACAAGATACGTTACTTATCAAAAACACCATACCTAATGTCTCAAGTGTAGTTTTTAAAAACATAGATATAAAAACTACAGCAAAACAATTGGAAAAGTTTAAAGTAGCTGGCGATTGGTTTTTCTATGTTTCTCTCCTTAAAGAGGGGAACATTTATTTTAATCCAAAACCTCTAAACTATCATAGACGACATACAAATAGCGTAACAAGAACAGAAGATTCATATTCCCATTACAGTGAAGTTGTACAAATGCAGAATTTCATTAAAGATACCTTTACTATCGACGACATTTCAAAAAAGAAAATGTACGCATATAGAAAGTACCTTAAAGCATATTTGAAAGTTTGATTATAATATTTTCTTTACCATCCGTATCTCTTATAGATATTACTATTATTTAAGGGAGGGTTACTCTTTGAAAGAATTTATAGAGGCAAATAAAGATTTGATTTCTCAAATTGCACAAAACTACAATGTAAATGCAAGTATCCACCCAGAGGATCATATCTTTCAATTCCTTGTCACGAATCCAGTCTTTCCATCTAAAAAAGAAGCAATAGATTATTATTTTAAAGATGGAAGAAAATCAGCAGAAACACTCTTAGATTTAACGACTTCCTTTTATCCCCCTGTAGATACTCCAATTAAATTATTAGAATTCGCATCCGGATATGGCTGCGTAACACGTCATTTATTAAACCTACAAACGAACTTACGTATAACTGCCTGTGATATACATGAAGAGGCCATTACTTTTCTTGAACGCACATTACATACATCATCTATCTTATCTCATCCTGAACCTGAACAAATAAAATTATCGTCTACGTATAATATCGTTTTTGGCCTATCCTTTTTTTCTCATATGCCTGATACAACTTGGTTTCGTTGGCTTCAGACATTGTATAACGCAGTTTCCCCTGGCGGCTTATTCATTTTCACAACTCATGGATATCAAAGTAAAAAGTACTTCGGCTTTCCCGCTTTAAATGAACGGGGTTATTGGTTTCTTCCCTCTAGCGAACAACTCGATTTAGATGTTCATCAATACGGGCAAACGATCGTTAGCCCCTCTTACGTATGTGACAAAATTAAATTATTACCTTATAATCCTATCATCAAAAAATACACTGAAGGTTTTTGGTGGGAACATCAAGATCTTTGGGTAATAAAAAAAGAAATAAAATAATAAACCACGCTCTACTTATACAGAAGTAGGGCATGGCTTATTATTTTTTACTATATAAGAACTCTTCAATCCATAGCTTATTTAATCTAATTCCACTTTTGAAATCCACTTTCGGTTCCCAATTACATTCTCGTCTTACTCTATCTATATTTAAAATGATTTTTTGAACGTTTTCTTGCTTTTGTTTATAGCAGATAAAGTCCACTTTTCTTTCCGTTAATTTCTCCAATTCTACTATAATTCGTTTTAAAGAGAGACCCTTTCCGCTGCCTATATTATACACACAAAATTTCAAGTGATTTAATTGCGATAGTTGTATAGTAACTTCCACTAAATCATCGATATAAATATAATCTCGAATAATTTCTTGTGGATTCCCATATATATTAATCTTTTCATTACTGAGATGCTGATACAAAAAACAATTTATTGCTCCAACTTTCTTTAACGGGTTCTGATATTTTCCATACGGATTAGAATATCTACATACAACATAATCCATTCCATACTTTTTCTTATAAAAGTACAAATAATTTTCAAGCGACACTTTTGTTATTCCATAAGGAGAAAGTGGTTTTAACGGATGTTTCTCATCAATAGGTAAATATTCTGGTTCACCATAAACTGTGCCTCCAGAAGATGCTAATACGATTTTTTTAATGGGGAAATTTTTAGCACTTTCCATGAAATTAAGAAAAAAAAGGCTACTGTTTATATCTCCGAAAACATCTTCAATTGAAGTTGTTACATTAGACGTTGCAGCTAAATAAATAATAATATCCACATTCACTAAAGCTTTATATATATCTTCAACATTTGCTAAATCACCTTTAATAAATTCAACCTCATTTATAATATTTTGAGGAAAATTATTTATATGCCTGGAAAATACTTTTACGTTTTGACCTTGTTTCAATAAACCTAATGCGAGGTTAATACCAATGAAACTATTTCCACCTACTATTAAATAATTATTCTTCCCCATAATATCCTCTCTAGTAATAAGATTTTTACTTATCACACCTGTAAATACAAATAAATGAACTTGGACAATTCTATTATTCTTTCTCTTATAATTGTATGCCTCTTATACATTTTCATTATCTTTATTTTCTGTTTAGAATTGCTGTCTTATCTAAGATGACCGAAAAACACTCATAATATTTACTCATTTCCATGAATATATTGGATTAGTAAAGCCTTCTCCATAAATAAAACTTTCAAAAAGGAGCATTAAATTTATGAAGAATGTAAATCAAGAGCTGTTAAATCATGTAATTCTACATAAAGACCGAATTCCACATTTCCATAAAGACTTTCCCCTGATACTATTCTGGAGCCACAGAAGCGGATGTACTACATTAGCTAATTGGTTCTTTTTTCAAATTGGATTATTTACTGAAGCAAAAAAATACCATGACTTTATTCATTACTATGAATTCTGGGTGTATAAAAACAGCACCAACTACATACCAGAGTTACAAAATGGTCTTCTAGCAGCAAAAAAAGATGTTTGTAAACTTGTGCGGAATCCCTATACAAGGGCTGTCAGCTCATTTTTATTACTTGCTGACAATCCATATGCTAGCCCTCAATGGGAAAGTATCCGCCAGTATTTGTATAATGACAAATATAGTAACCAAGGAATATCATTTAAACAATTTTTATATTACATTCGAGCATTCGGTTCCAATTCCGTAGCAATGGACATACATTTCAGTCAGCAATACGTTCCAGGTGAAGAAAATTTTATCCAACACTATATTCCTTTAGAAGATTTTAATACACAAATCACCAAGTTAGAACACACGTACGATTTACTTAAATCCTATTTAGCGCTACTTACAAGCTCAGATCATCATCGCGCTCATAAGATGATTTATACAGGAAACTATGCGGAACTCAGCCTTACAGATGCGGCCTTCCCTCGCTTTCCAACATATGAAAGTTTTTATGATAAAGAAACAATGGAGTTAGTTACAGAAATATATGCACAGGACTTTGAAATGTATCCTTACATAAAAGGAGTATTTTAAGTCGATACATCATTCTCCAATGAATACAAGTGAATGTATCGCATAGCATAAAGTGAAACTTTAATTAATGTGGGTTCCCTACTTTTCACCCGCCCTCTTTGATTTCGCTAATTGTTGGCGTATGTCATATGTATTTTTCACACAGGAGTGATGTCATGTGGAAGGTAATTTAAAGCACAATACTGGATACTGTGTTATTTGCGAGAAAGAAGCTATATTTATAGAGCATAATGATTGGCTTAGAGATCACTACTTATGTTCTACATGCCACTCTATACCGAGGCAACGAGCTTTAATCCATGTTTTAAATACATTTTTCCCAAAATGGGGTTCCTATCATATCCACGAATCCTCTCCTGGAGGGATTACGACTCAGCTACTAATAAAAAACTGTAAAAACTATACATATTCTCAATACTTTAAAAACTACCCTCTTGGTCAATACTTTCAAGGAATTAGATGTGAGAACTTAGAAGACATGAATTTCCAAAATGAATCTTTTGATTTGTTCATTACGCAAGATGTCTTTGAACATGTAATGGAGCCAAAAAAAGCCTTTAAAGAAATAGAACGTGTATTAAAGCCTGGTGGCGCTCATGTGTTTACTGTCCCTTGGTATCATACACTCCCAAAGACTTTACAAAGAGCAAGAATAAATAAAGAAGGAATTGAGTATATAGAAGAGCCAATTTATCATGGAAATCCTATTGATGAGAATGGATCTTTAGTAACATTTGATTGGGGGCAAGATATGATTGAATATATTTATACCCATGCAAACATGTATACAATTGTTTATTTACAAAAGGATAGATCACTAGGATTAGATGCTGAATTTCTACATGTTTTTATTAGTAAAAAACACGAACATAATTTTTAGGCACTATATAATTTGGAGGTTAACAAATGAATAACTTTAAGTTAGGAAGTGATTTTGATAACCTTGTTAGTCCACTTTCTGATGTTGAACTTCTAAATCTATTTATACAAAGTTGTTCACAAACAAAGATAAATGGCATCCCAGTACCTATGTTCCCTCCTGAAGAAATTCAACAACAGTTTGTAGGTGCTTCCTATGAACATGCTCTTTATGAAGCATATTTGTTTTATAGCCATGTAAAAACATATGCCCAAAATTTAGGTGTTCCCTTGAATAAAGAACGTAAAATTTTAGACTTTGGTTGCGGGTGGGGAAGAATTATACGCTTTTTTTTCAAAGATGTTCGCGATGAAAATTTACTTGGGATTGATGTAGATCCAGCAATGATTAACATTTGCAATGAAACGTTAGGAAGAGGAATATATAAAACCGCCAATCCACAACCTCCTGTAGAATTTATTAATGACAATTCATTGGACATCATATTCGCTTATTCTGTATTCTCACATTTATCCGAAGAAACTGCAGAACATTGGATAAAGGAATTTTCAAGAATTCTTCGTCCAGGTGGAATCTTCATCGCTACAACACAAGCACGCTATTTTCTCGATTACTGTCAACAATTCAAGGAACACCCTGAATTTATTCAAACGGGTTGGCATAAAACTTTATCTCAAGCTTTTCCAGATATAAATCGGGCCATCTCGGATTATGAAAGCGGCAATTTTGTCCACAGTCCTACAGGAGCCGGAGACGTTAGAAATAGTAGCTTATACGGAGAAACCGTTATACCTAGAACTTATATTAAAAATCACTATGAGAAGTATTTAAAGCTACGGGACTTTTTTGATGATGCAAACCGATTACCCCAAGCCCTATTTGTTCTCCAAAAAGATTAACTCTTTTCTTACATGGTAATGCACATAATTTTATAATGAAAATTACTTTTCATCTCAGCCATATATATTAAATCACCCAAGATTCCTCTATCGAGCAAACTGTAAACTCGATTCAAAAAATCAAAAGTAACTTCCCACCACTTTGAACTACGAAGAACATAAGGGGGATATACCTTGAAAATTATTGCTTTTTACTTACCACAGTTTCATCAAATAAAAGAAAATGACCGATGGTGGGGAAAAGGTTTTACTGAATGGACAAATACTAAAAGTGCACGGCCTTTATTTTCAAAACATTATCAACCTAGAGAACCTTATCAAGACTTTTATTATGACTTAACGGACCCATCCGTAAGAAAGTGGCAAGCAGAAATCGCTAAAGCACACGGCATATATGGTTTTTGTTATTACCATTACTGGTTTAAAGGAAAAAGGCTATTGGAGACACCCTTTAATGAAGTACTTAAGACGGGCGAACCAGATTTTCCATTTTGCCTTTCTTGGGCAAATGAACCGTGGACAAAAACTTGGGATGGTCTTGATAGTCATATATTAATGCCTCAAAATTATGGAGAGTTATCGGATTGGAAAGAACACTTCGACTATTTATTACAAGCTTTCCAAGATGAAAGGTATATTCGTATAGATGATAAACCACTATTCATTATTTACCGTCCTGGGCATATCCCTGACTGTGAGCAAATGCTTAATTACTGGAATACACTCGCACAAGAAAATGGTTTGAAAGGTATATACTTCGCAGAAACATTAAACAGCTTTCCACTTCCTAATATAAATGGATTTGATGCTAGCATTCAATTCGAACCTTTTTATACAATTGCTCACGATAGTTCTTCCGACATAAATAAGATAATATATGAATCTAGTAAACAAATAAACGCTTGGGATTATGATAAAGTGTGGATGTATATATTAAAGCGATCTCCTTCAGAGAAAAAAACATTTCCCGGTGCCTTTGTTGACTGGGATAACACAGCACGCCGCAAAGATTTAAATAGCAGCATTTTCGTAGGCTCTACTCCTGAGAAGTTCACGATATATTTAAGTAAGCAAATCCAGCGCACCTATTCTCTTTACAACAGCGAGTTTTTATTTATTAATGCGTGGAATGAATGGGCAGAAGGTACTTACTTAGAACCAGATAAAAAGCATGGCTTTGCCTATTTAGAAGGAGTTAAACAAGCAATTAACAGAGGCATGAAAGCATACAAAAAAGACGAGTCATTCTGACTCGTCTTAAGCTTGCTTGGCGACGTCCTACTCTCACAGGGACAAGGTCCCAACTACCATCGGCGCTAGAGAGCTTAACTTCCGTGTTCGGTATGGGAACGGGTGTGACCTCTCTGCCATCATCACCAAACTATGAAGGCATATTCCTTCAAAACTAGATAACATTGCTACATATTATATGGTTAAGTCCTCGATCTATTAGTATTCGTCAGCTCCACATGTCACCATGCTTCCACCTCGAACCTATCAACCTGATCATCTTTCAGGGATCTTACTAGCTTACGCTATGGGAAATCTCATCTTGAGGGGGGCTTCATGCTTAGATGCTTTCAGCACTTATCCCTTCCGCACATAGCTACCCAGCTATGCCCTTGGCAGAACAACTGGTACACCAGCGGTGCGTCCATCCCGGTCCTCTCGTACTAAGGACAGCTCCTCTCAAATTTCCTACGCCCACGACGGATAGGGACCGAACTGTCTCACGACGTTCTGAACCCAGCTCGCGTACCGCTTTAATGGGCGAACAGCCCAACCCTTGGGACCGACTACAGCCCCAGGATGCGATGAGCCGACATCGAGGTGCCAAACCTCCCCGTCGATGTGGACTCTTGGGGGAGATAAGCCTGTTATCCCCGGGGTAGCTTTTATCCGTTGAGCGATGGCCCTTCCATGCGGAACCACCGGATCACTAAGCCCGACTTTCGTCCCTGCTCGACTTGTAGGTCTCGCAGTCAAGCTCCCTTATGCCTTTGCACTCTACGAATGATTTCCAACCATTCTGAGGGAACCTTTGGGCGCCTCCGTTACACTTTAGGAGGCGACCGCCCCAGTCAAACTGCCCACCTGACACTGTCTCCCGGGTCGATAAGACCCGTAGGTTAGAATTTCAATACAGTCAGGGCGGTATCCCACCAGCGCCTCCACCGAAGCTAGCGCTCCGGTTTCAAAGGCTCCCGCCTATCCTGTACAAACTGTACCAAAATTCAATATCAGGCTACAGTAAAGCTCCACGGGGTCTTTCCGTCCTGTCGCGGGTAACCTGCATCTTCACAGGTACTATAATTTCACCGAGTCTCTGGTTGAGACAGTGCCCAAATCGTTACACCTTTCGTGCGGGTCGGAACTTACCCGACAAGGAATTTCGCTACCTTAGGACCGTTATAGTTACGGCCGCCGTTTACTGGGGCTTCAGTTCAGAGCTTCGCTTACGCTAACCCCTCTCCTTAACCTTCCAGCACCGGGCAGGTGTCACCCCCTATACTTCGCCTTACGGCTTCGCAGAGAGCTGTGTTTTTGCTAAACAGTCGCTTGGGCCTATTCACTGCGGCTTTCCGTTAAGAAAGCACCCCTTCTCCCGAAGTTACGGGGTCATTTTGCCGAGTTCCTTAACCAGAGTTCTCTCGCACACCTTAGGATTCTCTCCTCGCCTACCTGTGTCGGTTTGCGGTACAGGCACCTTTTATCTCGCTAGAAGCTTTTCTTGGCAGCGGGGAATCAAAGACTTCGCTCCATAAGGAGCTTCCCCATCACAGCTCAGCCTTTACGATAAGCGGATTTGCCTACTTATCAGCCTAACTGCTTGGACGTGCACAACCAATCGCACGCTTCTTCTATCCTTCTGCGTCCCTCCATTGCTCAAACGATAAAGAGGTGGTACAGGAATATCAACCTGTTGTCCATCGCCTACGCCTGTCGGCCTCGGCTTAGGTCCTGACTAACCCTGAGCGGACGAGCCTTCCTCAGGAAACCTTAGGCATTCGGTGGACGGGATTCTCACCCGTCTTTCGCTACTCATACCGGCATTCTCACTTCTAAGCACTCCACCAGTCCTTCCGGTCTGACTTCACTGTCCTTAGAACGCTCCCCTACCACTGATACCATTCGGTATCAATCCGCAGCTTCGGTGGTGTATTTAGCCCCGGTACATTTTCGGCGCAGAGTCACTCGACTAGTGAGCTATTACGCACTCTTTAAATGGTGGCTGCTTCTAAGCCAACATCCTAGTTGTCTAAGCAACTCCACATCCTTTTCCACTTAATACACACTTTGGGACCTTAGCTGGCGGTCTGGGCTGTTTCCCTTTTGACTACGGATCTTATCACTCGCAGTCTGACTCCTAAGGATAAGTCATTGGCATTCGGAGTTTGACTGAATTCGGTAATCCGATGAGGACCCCTAGTCCAATCAGTGCTCTACCTCCAAGACTCTTACACTTAAGGCTAGCCCTAAAGCTATTTCGGGGAGAACCAGCTATCTCCAGGTTCGATTGGAATTTCTCCGCTACCCACACCTCATCCCCGCACTTTTCAACGTGCGTGGGTTCGGGCCTCCATTCAGTGTTACCTGAACTTCACCCTGGACATGGGTAGATCACCTGGTTTCGGGTCTACGACCACGTACTAAACGCCCTATTCAGACTCGCTTTCGCTGCGGCTCCGCCTCTTCAGCTTAACCTCGCACGGGATCGTAACTCGCCGGTTCATTCTACAAAAGGCACGCCATCACCCGTTAACGGGCTCTGACTATTTGTAGGCACACGGTTTCAGGATCTCTTTCACTCCCCTTCCGGGGTGCTTTTCACCTTTCCCTCACGGTACTGGTTCACTATCGATCACTAGGGAGTATTTAGCCTTGGGAGATGGTCCTCCCAGATTCCGACGGAATTTCACGTGTTCCGCCGTACTCAGGATACATTCAAGAGAGAACGAAGTTTCGACTACGGGGTTGTTACCCTCTACGACGG
>NZ_CP101135.1:260000-277500 GCF_024296885.1 Bacillus paranthracis | reverse complement strand
TTTCTTATAAAAGCGTTCAAACAAACTCGCTAACTCTTCTCTCGTAAACGCTTCACTATGATTCGCAATTACAATTTGTATATCCCGGCGCTGCCTTTGAAGAGAAACTTTTATCTCCCCATCATCTTTACTATACTTAATCGCGTTCATTAATAAATTATCAAATACACGAACCATCTTTTCCGAATCAATCGCTGCATAGGCACGTTCCTCAGGAAACTTCTTAACGAACGTAAGTCCATGCTCTTCCGCCTGCGGTACTAACTCTTCTATTAATTGCTCGAGCAACTCATTTACACATACTTCTTGTTTTTCTAATACAACTTGTTCATTCGTTAACTTCGTATACTCAAATAAATCTTCTATTAAATTCTTTAACTGCTCTGACTTCGCAAAAGCAATTCTCGTATATTCATCGTGTTGCTCTTTATTTTCATATTTAGAATCTCGAAGTAATCGCAAGTAACCCATAATAGAAGTCAGTGGTGTACGCAAATCGTGAGATACATTTGTAATAAGCTCGTTCTTTTGCTTCTCTAATTTACGTTCCTTTTCTATATTATTCATAAGCTCTTCCGCCATATTATTAATATTCTCAGTTAAAGACGCAATCTCATCTTCACCTTTCTTCTCAATGCGGTACGCTAAGTTACCTTTTTCTATTTCCTTTACACCTTCTGCCATCGCTTCAATTTGTTTCATCTTTCTCTTTGTTATATAGAAGAAAGAGAAAATGAATACGAGTACACCAATTAAAAATGGGAATGGGCCTTCTTGCGTATCATACATTACTACACCATCCGGAATTCCACTAACGAACATATATAAATTCTTATTTTCTATTGTAATAGGTGAAAAAGCTATAAATTCTTTTCTCGTATTTTCAAATATATCTTGACCATTTGAATAGTTAATCGCAAATGATGCTGCATTACGAATCGTATTATGCAGATCGATTTGCTCTTCTTGTGCCTGCTTCGTTTTATATACAACTTTACCACTCTCATCAGTAACCAATATTTTTAAAGCTCTATTTCCTCGCTCTAAATTTTGATTCTCCGTTTCGATCATATTGGATATAGCTTCTAATTTATTTTCATGAACCGAACTATTTGCTGCTCTTTGAGCTTGGTAATTAATTTGTTGCATACCAGACCGATAATCAACAGTCGCTTGACGATTTGCATTCTCAAAAAACGGTGCAGCTCCCTTTGCAAAAAAAACTCCTAATAACGCACAAGCAGCAAAAGTAGTAATCAGTTGAATTCTTATACTCTTTCGTACGCTCTTTACTAATTTCTCAATCAATTGTCTTGTTTTCCTTATATAAGTAAACGGATTAAATATCTTTTTCAATCTTATACCCCACTCCCCATACTGTTTTTATATATCTAGGTTTCCTTGGATTCTCCTCAATCTTTTCACGCACTTTTCGAATATGCACCATTACAGTATTATCAGACTGGAAAGATCTTTCATTCCAAACCTTTTCATAAATTTGCTCTGCACTAAAGACCATTCCCGGATTACGGGCTAGTAATTCTAGAATTGAAAATTCCCTCGGGGTCAGCTTCACTTCTTCTCCCTCTACAATAACTTTATGGGTTGAGATGTTTATTTTCATCTCTCCAATTTCTAGCTCGTCCTCATTTTGAATAGAAAAACCATTCATTTTCATATAACGGCGTAACTGAGATTTAATTCTTGCGATTAACTCTAACGGATTAAATGGCTTCGTTACATAATCATCTGCCCCTGTTGTTAACCCTAAAATCTTATCCATATCTTGCGTTTTCGCGGAAAGCATAATGATCGGCATTTCTTTTTCTTCCCTTACTTTCATACACATATGAATGCCATCTACTTTCGGCATCATAATATCTAATACGACTAGATGTACTTCATTTTCTTCTAGTAAACGTAATCCTTCTTCTCCGTCCCCTGCTTGCAATACTTTATATCCTTCATTTTTTAAATAGATTGTAATAAGATTCCTAATTTCTTTTTCATCATCTACGACAAGTATCGTTTCATTTGCCACAATATCTCCCCCATCACTTTTTAATCCCTAACTTCTATTATAGGAAAACTTCTGAAGAAAAACGCTCGGAAATCCTTAAGTTTTTCTGAAGACGCAAAAAAGGTCTAGACTCCCCTTAAGTCTAGACCTTTCAAAAAACCCCTTTTATTTACGAACGTAGATGAAATATAGTACGAATAAAACTCCCATAACATACATAATCGGATGAATCTCTTTACGACGACCGCTTACTACCATTGTAATTGGATAGAAGATAAATCCAATCGCAATTCCCGTTGCGATACTATACGTAAGTGGCATAGAGATAATTGTAAAGAATGCTGGTACTGCAATCTCGAATTTCTTCCAATCAATTTCTCCTAAAGATGAAACCATCAAGATCCCTACAATAATTAACGCTGGCGCTGTTACAGCTGGTGTTACAACACTTAATAATGGCGAGAAGAATAGTGCCAATAAGAAGAATCCTGCTGTTACAACTGCTGTAAATCCAGAACGTCCACCCGCTGCTACCCCTGCAGAAGATTCAATATAAGACGTTGTTGTTGATGTACCTAAGATCGCACCAATTACAGTTGCAATTGCATCTGCAAATAATGCTTTTCCTGCACGTGGTAATTTATTGTTCTTCATTAATCCTGCTTGATTCGCAACCGCTACAAGCGTACCTGCTGTATCAAAGAAATCGATAAAGAAGAACGTTATAATAACAATCCCCATTTGAACAGTGAAAATATCTCCAAAGTGCGTTAACGCCGCACCGAACGTTGGTTCTAAACTCGGTATTGCTCCCACTACCGCTTTCGGAGTATCAATTAATCCGGTTGCTACTCCTAAGATTGCCGTAAGAATCATACCGTAAAATACTGCACCATTAACTTTCTTAATCATGAAGATAATGGTCGTAACAACTCCGAAAATTGCTAGTAACGTTGTGCCCTTTGTTAAGTCCCCCAACCCAACAAGAACAGCATCATTTTTCACGATAATTCCGGCATTTTGGAATCCAAGGAAAGCAATGAATAATCCAATACCTGCCGCTACTGCAAACTTTAACTCCGATGGAATTGCATTAATGATTTTTTCACGAATACCTGAAGCAGTAAGAATAATAAAGATAATACCTGACATTAACGTTCCAGCAATTGCCGTTTGCCACGGAATACCCATCGTTAACACTGCTGTATAAGCAAAGAACGCGTTAATTCCCATACCTGGCGCTAAAGCAATTGGATACTTCGCGAAAATACCCATAATTAACGAACCGATCGCTGCTGCTAATGCTGTAGCAACGAATACTGCACCTGGATCCATTCCTGTACCTGCCGGTAATCCTTTAACATTTCCAAGTGACAGCGTAGCAGGATTGACAAATAGTACGTAAGCCATAGATAAAAATGTCGTTAAACCTGCTATGAACTCTGTTTTATAATTTGTGCCGAGTTCATCAAACTGAAAATAGCGTTTCATCTTACGTTTCCCCCGTTATATGATTACTCGCCGTAATCCCCCTAGCCCTCTTTTATCTATTAAAAATAAAAAAGGCTTCCATTGCATATACATGGAAGCGTTCTATGAATAAAGATAAGATTCCCCTCACCTTTATAAAAACGCCTCGTAGTCAAGCCATTTACGGTAGCTAGGTAGAAACTTTCGGGCCATATCCCCGATATTATACGACGGCATAATATTCACTTTTCGTTTGAATTACATACTCATATTAACTCGATGAAGTAGTTTTGTCAATTTAAAAACGAACATTTTTGTAAACATTTATATTTTTGTTCGTATTAATAGTAGGAATACAAAAGATCCATCTATGCATGAGCAATAGATGGATCTTTTTGTATAATACTATTCCCACTCAATAGTTGCTGGTGGCTTACTCGTTACATCATACACGATACGGTTAACGTGTTTTACTTCGTTTACGATACGTACAGAGATTTTCTCTAATACGTCCCAAGGGATACGTGCCCAGTCAGCTGTCATACCATCGATAGATGTTACTGCGCGGATACCTACTGTGTAATCGTAAGTACGCTCGTCACCCATAACACCTACGCTACGCATACCAGGAAGCGCAGTGAAGTATTGCCAGATTTCGCGATCTAAGCCAGCTTTAATAATTTCTTCACGTAAAATCGCATCAGATTCACGAACAATTTCTAATTTCTCTTCTGTGATTTCACCTAGTACACGAATACCAAGACCAGGGCCTGGGAATGGTTGACGCCATACGATCTCATCAGGAATTCCTAGTTCAGATCCTAATACACGTACTTCATCTTTAAATAACGTGTTTAAAGGCTCAATTAATTTGAACTGCATGTCTTCTGGAAGTCCACCAACGTTATGGTGAGATTTAATTGTTTGTGCAGTTGCTGTACCACTTTCAACGATATCTGTGTACAGTGTACCTTGTGCTAAGAAGTCCATTCCTTCTAATTTAGAAGCTTCATCATCAAATACGTAAATGAATTCGTTACCGATAATTTTACGTTTTTGTTCTGGATCTTCTACACCTTTTAACTTGTTCATGAAGCGTTCTTTTGCATCCACTTTAATAACGTTCATGTGGAAGCCTTCGCTAAATGTTTTCATAACGCCTTCTGCTTCGCCTTTACGAAGTAAGCCGTGGTCAACGAAGATACAAGTTAATTGATCGCCGATTGCTTTATGAATTAATACTGCTACAACAGAAGAATCTACACCGCCACTAAGTGCGCATAGAACTTTTTTGTCTCCAACAGTTTCACGAATTTTTTCTAATTCTACTTCGATAAAGTTCTCCATGTTCCATCCTTCAGAACAACCACATACGCCGAATACGAAGTTTTTAATTAAATCGTTACCGTGCTCAGAGTGACGTACTTCTGGGTGGAATTGTACACCGTATAAGTTTTTCGCTTCATTGCTCATACCAGCAATTGGGCAAGACTCACTTGTTGCGTCTACTACGAATCCTTCAGGTAAACCAGTTACTAAGTCGCCATGGCTCATCCATACAACTTGCTCTTCTGGAAGGTTCGCATATAATTTTGATTCGTTCTCTACTTTAAGAACCGCTTTTCCATACTCACGGTGGTTTGCACGTTCTACTTTACCACCGAATTTTTGTGTCATAAGTTGCATACCGTAACAAATACCGAAGATCGGTAATCCTAGGTCAAAGATTTTTTCATCACAATGTAATGCACCTTCACCATATACACTATTTGGTCCACCAGAGAAAATAATCCCTTTTGGATTTATTTCTTTAATTTCTTCTGCAGTAATTGTATGCGGATGAAGTTCACTGTATACACCGAACTCACGAATTCGACGTGCTATTAACTGATTGTATTGACTTCCAAAATCTAAAACGATAATTGTATCGTGTTGCTTCTTCAAAATAATCACCCCAACGTTAGTTCTCGTATATAAATATTTTCACCAATTAGGCGAAAAGCATTACCAATATAATAAAAAAAGCCAGTCCTCCGCCTCTAGTCTCATAACAAAGAAAAGGCAGGGGTCTGGCTTTATAAAGAAAGATAGTCTCCGCTCTTTATAAATATAAGACACACTGCCTTCATAGTCAGGTTGTTTACGGTAACCCGGTAGAGACTCTCAAACCATATCTTTGAGGATATATGAAGGATCGTTTTATATTATCTTCCTAGATTCTAACAATGAAGTATCAATATGGTCAAGAGAGAAAGCGACAAAATTCTACAGAAATTCATTTCCTTTTCTAAAAAACATAAAAAAACATCCATTTCTATATAGAAATGGATGTTTTTTTAGGGCAAACGGAATTACATCATTCCGCCCATACCGCCCATGCCCATGCCGCCCATGTCAGGCATTGCTGGTGCATTTGGTTCTGGTTTGTCAGCTACTACAGCTTCAGTTGTTAAGAACATAGCTGCAACAGATGCTGCGTTTTGAAGTGCAGAGCGAGTTACTTTAGCTGGATCTACGATACCAGTTTCAAGCATGTTAACCCACTCGCCAGTAGCTGCGTTGAAACCAACGCCTACTTTTTCGCCTTTTAGACGCTCTACAACTACAGATCCTTCTAGACCAGCGTTGATTGCGATTTGGCGAACTGGCTCTTCTAGTGCACGAAGTACGATGTTGATACCTGTTGCTTCGTCGCCTTCAGCTACGATAGAAGCTACTTTCGTGTATACGTTCATAAGTGAAGTACCACCACCTGCAACGATACCTTCTTCTACTGCTGCACGAGTTGAGTTAAGTGCATCTTCAATGCGAAGTTTACGCTCTTTTAACTCAGTTTCAGTTGCTGCACCTACTTTAATTACTGCTACGCCACCTGCAAGTTTTGCAAGACGCTCTTGTAATTTTTCACGATCGAATTCAGAAGTTGTTTCTTCTAATTGCGCACGGATTTGACCGATGCGAGCTTCGATTTGTTCTGTGCTTCCTACACCTTCAACTACAGTTGTGTTTTCTTTCGTTACAACAACTTTACCAGCGCGTCCTAAAGATTCAACTGTAGCAGATTTTAAGTCACGGCCTAATTCCTCAGTGATTACTTCGCCACCAGTTAAGATTGCGATATCTTCTAGCATTGCTTTACGACGGTCACCAAATCCAGGAGCTTTAACAGCTACTACATTGAATGTACCACGAAGTTTGTTCACTACTAATGTAGCTAACGCTTCGCCTTCTACATCTTCAGCAATGATAAGAAGCGGTTTACCTTGTTGTACCACTTGCTCTAATACTGGTAAGATTTCTTGGATGTTAGAAATCTTTTTGTCAGTGATTAAGATATATGGGTTATCAAGAACTGCTTCCATTTTGTCAGAATCAGTAATCATGTAAGGAGATGCATATCCACGATCAAATTGCATACCTTCTACTACGTCTAATTGTGTTGTGAAACCTTTAGATTCTTCTAAAGTAATAACGCCGTCGTTACCAACGCGCTCCATTGCTTCAGCGATTAATTGACCTACTTCTTCGTCAGCAGCAGAAATAGCAGCTACTTGTGCGATAGAAGATTTACCTTCGATTGGTTTAGAAATCGTTTTTAATTCTTCTACTGCAGCAACTACAGCTTTTTCGATACCTTTACGAAGACCCATTGGGTTCGCACCAGCTGTTACGTTTTTAAGACCTTCACGAATCATAGCTTGTGCTAATACAGTTGCAGTTGTTGTTCCGTCACCAGCTACATCATTTGTTTTGCTAGCAACTTCTGCTACTAATTTCGCACCCATGTTTTCGAATGCATCTTCTAATTCAATTTCTTTTGCGATTGTTACACCGTCATTTGTAATAAGTGGTGAACCGAATTTTTTCTCAAGAACAACGTTACGACCTTTTGGTCCAAGCGTTACTTTTACTGCATTTGCAAGAGTGTCGACACCGCGAAGCATCGAACGACGTGCTTCTTCACTAAATTTAATATCTTTTGCCATAATAATTGACCCCCTTGGATTTTTTAAGATTTATATAATTAACCGATAACTGCTAAAATGTCACTTTCACGTAAAATCAAGTAGTCTGTACCTTCATATTTTACTTCAGTACCTGCATATTTTGAGAAGATGATAAGATCACCTGCTGCTACCTCTAAAGCAACACGCTCACCATTTTCAAGCACTCGACCAGTACCTACTGCAATAACTTTACCCTCTTGTGGTTTTTCTTTTGCTGTGTCTGGTAATACAATACCACTTGCTGTTTTTTCTTCCGCTTGAACAAGCTCAATTACAACGCGATCACCTAATGGCTTTAGCATGAACAATAACCTCCTCATTTTGTTATGTAAATTTTATTTATTAGCACTCAAGTCACCCGAGTGCTAACACACTTATAATAATAAATAATCTCAATTTCTTTTGCAAGTAAAAAAATCATAATTTTTTCGCAAATTACGCTATAAATTTTTCTATATAGAGTTCCTCTTCTTCTACCTTTACTATATGAATCGTTGTTTCCACTACTCGTATGTTACAATATGAAAGGACACCCTAAGTTGTTTTCGCTACACACACAACTTTCTCCTGTCTTCTATTATAATTTCAAATAAGGATTTACAAAAAAAACATAATGTAAGTAAGGTTTATATCGTAGGTAGCATATTTACATGTTATCCTACCTTATCTCATACACTAGAGTTAGAAAGGATGGTTAAACCATTTGAAAAAACAATATTGGTGGGTTATCGTTACATACATTTTAATGCAGTTATCATCAATTGCTGGATTACCACTTCTTCTGAAAACTGGGCTTTATGATAACAGGGGATTCACTAGGGAAGAGAAATTTCAACTCATAACTGGTCACTGGGCGATCATTAGCTTCTTTATTGCATTATGTATCGTACTTTGGTTACTTAGAACAGATATTCGCGACAGACATTTAGATACAAAGCGTTCTACTGTTCCAGCTACGATTGGTTGGATTTTTATCGGGTTCTTCTTAGCATTTTTCTCGCAAAGTATTGCTGGTATGATTGAAATGTATGTATTAGGTATTAAACCTGGATCTGAAAATACAGCGAGACTTATGGATATCGCAAGAACGACACCTTGGTTCCTTATCGTCATCTCTATAATAGGGCCTATTTTGGAAGAAATCGTATTTAGGAAAATTTTATTTGGTACACTTTATAAGAAGTTTAACTTCTTTATTGCTGCTATCATTAGTTCTCTCGTATTCGCAGCAATTCATTTTGATTTCACTCACTTATTGGTATACACTGCTATGGGGCTCGTATTCGCCTTCTTATATGTAAAAACGAAGCGTATTATCGTCCCTATCGCAGCTCATGTTGCAATGAATACATTAGTTGCAATTGCCCAAGTTTTAGTGAGTAACGAACAAATTCAAGAAATGATTAAAGAAGCTGAAAAAATGCAAGGCTTTATCGGAGGATTTTTAGTATGAGAAACTCACCATTGTTCATGGCTATATTGTACTTCCTTCTAGGATGTATCTTTACACATCTAGCCATTAGGAATGTAACAGATACAATTTGGAATATGTGGACAATACTATTTGCAGTTATGGCGACGATTGATTTTAATTTGGCACTTCGCCTCATCTTAGTTAAATTCACAAAGAAAAAACAATAATAAAACGCAGAGGTCGCTTCCTCTGCGTTTTATTGTGGATAATTCTTCAAAAAGTAAACTAATGTTTGTAACTCTACTGCTAAATCAATATGATGAATTCTTATATTGTCTGACACATTTAATCGTGCTGGTGTGAAATTCAAAATACCATGCACGTTTGTTTCTGCCAATCTATCAGCTACAGATTGTGCTACTGTAGCGGGTACTGTTAATATTGCCACTTGTATATCAGATGATAAACGTTCTTCTAATTCATCTAAGTGATATACAGGAATGCCTCCGATTTCTGTTCCAACTTTCTCTTCACTAATATCAAACGCCATTTCAATTTTTGTATTATTGTTTTTCGTGAAATTATAATGTAAGAAAGCGGTCCCTAAATTACCTACTCCAATAAGCGCTACACGTGTTATATCATCTTGGTCGAGTGTTTCACGGAAAAATGATAATAAATAATTTACGTTATATCCATATCCTTTTTTCCCTAATGCTCCAAAGTATGAGAAATCTCTTCGAATCGTTGCGGAATCAACCTTTACCGCTTCACTTAATTCGGCTGATGAAACACGTTGCTTACCAGACAAAGATAAGTTTTGGATAAATCGATAGTATAGAGGCAATCTCTTAGCAGTGGCTTGTGGAATTTTCTGCTGCTCCATATAACCTCTCCTCTCTTCCTATCTTTATTCATATGCTTTAATTAAATACAGAAGTTTAGCACTTATTAAATTCCTTGTATAATAGAAAGAAGAAGTATTCTCTCTGTATTTTAAACTATACACTATTTTTAGTATGATTGAGAAATATAAACATGGCAAAGTTAAGAAATTATTTGAGGTGAAAACATTGATTTTATTACAAGTAAACGCGCTTTCGAAATTATACGGTGCAGAAACGATTCTTTCAAATATAAAATTAGAAGTTCAAACGAAAGATCGTATCGCATTAGTCGGACGAAATGGCGCTGGAAAATCTACATTATTAAAAATAATAGCGGGTGAGCTATCTCATGATGGTGGAGAAATTATAAAACCGAAAGATGTCTCAATTGGATATTTAGCTCAAAATACCGGTTTAGAAACATCTTTAACAATTTGGGATGAAATGTTAACCGTCTTTACACACTTGCAGCAAATGGAGACAAAACTTCGAAGGCTAGAGCAAGAGATGGGAAAAGAAGAAAACTTTTCAAACGAGGCTACATATGAAAGATTATTAGCTGATTATGACCAATTACAATTAGATTATAAAGATCAAGGTGGCTATCAGTACGAAGCAGATATCCGTTCGATTTTAAGTGGTCTTGGCTTCCCAGTTGAAACGCACCAGACGACGATTTCGACATTAAGCGGTGGACAAAAAACACGATTAGCTCTCGGTAAATTATTATTAACGAAACCAGACTTACTTATTTTGGACGAGCCTACAAACCATTTAGACATCGAAACATTAACATGGCTTGAACAATATTTACAAGGTTATCCTGGGGCAATACTAATCGTTTCCCATGACCGTTATTTCTTAGATAAACTTGTTACACAAGTATATGAAATTTCGAATAAAGAAAGTAGACGATTTGTTGGTAACTACAGTAAATATTTAGACTTAAAATCAGCACTATACGAGCAAGAAATGAAACGTTATGAAAAACAACAAGATGAGATTGCTAAGCTAGAGGACTTCGTTCAAAAAAATATAGCTCGTGCATCTACGACAAAACGTGCGCAAAGCCGCCGTAAACAATTAGACCGTATGGAATTATTAACAAGACCATTAGGGGATTCTAAGTCAGCTTCCTTCCACTTCGATATTGAAAAACAAAGTGGAAATGATGTTTTACAAGTAAAGGACGCAACTATCGGCTATGATAAGGATCCAATTATTGAACATGTAACAATGCGCTTAACTCGCGGAGATAGTGTTGCTTTAGTTGGTCCAAATGGAATTGGGAAATCCACATTATTAAAATCCATTGTGAATAAGTTACCATTATTACATGGTGAGGTTTCTTTCGGATCTAATGTCTCTGTTGGTTATTATGATCAGGAACAAGCTAATTTAACATCTTCTAAGCGAGTTTTAAATGAGCTATGGGATGAATATCCACTGCAACCTGAAAAAGAAATTCGCACGATATTAGGTAACTTCTTATTCACAGGAGATGATGTATTAAAGCCAGTATCTTCTCTTAGCGGTGGACAGAAAGCTCGTTTAGCTCTTGCCAAACTTATGATGCAAAAATCGAATTTATTAATTCTCGATGAGCCTACAAACCATCTTGATTTAAATAGTAAAGAGATTTTGGAGAATGCTTTAATTGATTATCCTGGTACCCTTCTCTTTGTATCTCATGACCGCTACTTTATTAATCGTGTAACGACGACCGTTGTTGAGTTATCAACAGAAGGTGCACAGGAATATTTAGGGGACTACGATTACTACGTTGAAAAGAAAAATGAGATGATTGAACGTGCTGAGTTTGAACAACAAGAACAGCAAGAAAATCATGCACCTGTTCAAAAAACTGTAGCTCCAGAAAAATTAAATTATCTCGAAGAAAAAGAGCGCAAAAAGTTGGAGCGTCAACGTACTCGAAAAATTGAGGAACTAGAACAAAACATTGTACAATTTGAAGAAGAAATTGCTACGTTAGAAGATCAACTTTGCTTACCAGAAATATATGCAGATTATGAAAAGGCTAGTGAAATTACAACGAAAAAGCAAACACTACAAGAGCAACTTGATGCTTGTATGGCAGAATGGGAAGAATTACATTTATAAGAGTCTTAAATAAGAGGGATGTCTCATAAGTCGGGATTTTAGACTATGCGGCATCCTTTTTATCTTCTAGTTTGAATTAACGTCATATTGTATAAAATATTCGACATGAGGCATCGTTTCAACGACAAAGTTTGACAATATTATCGACTCCTATAATAAGGGCATATTTCAAAATGTTTTTTAAAGATATCTTCTTGTTTTTTATTTCCCGAGAAAAATACATCTAAAGGTCAGACTTCACCTATTTTATCCACAACCTTATACACATATCCACCTTTATAAAATAAACAACAAAATAACTTTTCCACATTATCCACAATTAACAAAAAAGTTATCAACATTTTATATACACAATAAAACCCATATTATCAACAGATAATATGGGTTTTATCCACAAGCTGTGGTTAATTTTGTGCATAACTATGCTTCAATATCTAATCCTGGATTTGCATTTAAAGCTAATGTAGCACGTTTTCCTTGTTCATATGCAATTGTACCTGCCGCTGCAATCATTGCTGCATTATCTGTACATAAAGATAGAGGAGGAATAATTAGCTCTACATTTTCTTTTTGTGCAAATTCTGCTTCTAAACGTGCACGCAGTCCTTTATTTGCAGCTACTCCACCAGCAAGAAGCACTTGCTTTACGTTATAAGCATCCGCTGCACGAGATGCTTTCGTTACTAATACGTCAATTACACTCTCTTGGAAACTTGCTGCTAAATCTTCTGGTGCAATTTCTATCCCGCGTTGTTTTGCGTTATGCACAGTGTTGATAACTGCTGATTTCAATCCGCTAAAACTGAAATCATACGAATCTGGTTCTAGCCATGCACGAGGTAAATCAATTGTTGGTTCTCCTTCATGTGCAAGTCGATCAATATGAGGACCACCTGGATATGGCATAGATAACGTACGAGCTACTTTATCATATGCCTCTCCTGCTGCATCATCTCGCGTTTCACCAATTACTTCAAATGAACCATGTTCTTTCATATAAACAAGCTCTGTATGTCCACCAGATACAACAAGTGATAGTAATGGGAATTGAACTTCTTTTACTAAACGGTTCGCATAAATGTGGCCAGCGATATGATGAACGCCAACTAGAGGGATATCATGTGCAAAAGCTACTGCTTTCGCTGCATTTACCCCTATTAGAAGCGCTCCTACTAAACCAGGTCCTTCTGTGACAGCAATTGCATCAATATCATCAAATGTGATATTCGCTTCTTTTAACGCTTCTTCTAATACAACTGTAATTTCTTCTACATGATGACGGGACGCAATCTCTGGTACAACTCCGCCAAAACGTTTATGACTTTCAATTTGTGATGCAACAACATTCGCAATAATTTCCGTTCCATTTTTAACAACCGCTACTGCTGTTTCATCACAACTTGTTTCAATACCAAGTATAATCGTATTTTTTTCCATTATATATTCACCCACATTACGAGACCATCTTCCTGATTGTCTGCATAGTATCGTTTACGAATTCCACCATTTTGAAATCCGTATTTTCTGTATAACTGTTTTGCTACTTCATTTGATACCCGTACTTCAAGTGTCATCGTTTTTACACCTAGAGTTTTCGCCTCGGAAATAACTTCTTTTAATAAAGCATCTCCTAGCTTTTGACCTCTGTATTCTGGCAAAATAGCTATATTTGTTATATGTGATTCATCAATAATTATCCACAATCCACAATACCCAATTACACGACCATCTTTTTCTAGCACAACATAATGTGCATGTTCATTCATCGTTAACTCACGGTGAAAGGCATCTGCAGTCCAAGGAGTTGAAAAAGATGCTTCTTCAATGGCTACAATTTGAGCAATATCATCAAGTTCCATCTTTCTAAATATCATATCCATCCTCTGCAAGCTCCTACTTGTTTTGACTTTCTAACCACTTTGTTTCAGCTTCAGCTAAACGAAGGTAACTAGGAACAAATGAATGTACATCTTGTTCTTCTTTTTGTAATCCTAAGAACGCTAGCTCACTTGGTCTTGGGTTATTTTTAGTGACAGGAGCAAAGACAGCTTGATTGCCTAAATGTTCAATAATTGTTTCTTTGTGTAGTTTCACATCGTTACCAATAAATAAAACAGGCTTTCCTTTATCTTTTAACATTTGCAACCAGTCTACAATAAGGATGATTCGGTCTTCCTCTATAGAAGTTAAATCCTCTCCCTCATATGTATATAAGCCAGTATAAATTTGTCCACGTCTTCCATCGAATAAAGGACAGATTAATCCATCAAAATTAGCCCCGTTTGCAGCCACTACTTCTAAACTTGATACACCCACAATTGGTATTTGAAGTGACCAAGCTAATGTTTTGGCAGCTGTCACACCTATACGAACACCTGTATATGATCCTGGTCCAGCAGCTACAACTATTTTAGTTAATTCTTTCGGTTTTACACCGCATTCTTTTAACAGTTGTTCTACAGCTGGCATAAGACGCACAGAATGATTTTTTGTTAAATTTGTAATGATTTCCCCAATTACGTTTCCTTCTTCAATAAGGGATACACCCATTACATAATTTGAAGTATCAATTGCTAGTACTTTCATCTTGTAATAGCTCCTCACATAATCTAATATAGCGATCTCCAATTGGCTCGAGTACAATGTTTCTTGTGTCATCTCCAGCATGGAATAAACTAATTTGTAGCTTCTCATTTGGTAAATATGCTTCTATTAAATGAGCCCATTCTACTACCGTAATTCCTTCACCGTAGAAATACTCATCAAAACCTAAGTCTTCTTCACTTTCAGCTAAGCGATACACGTCCATATGATATAGCGGTAATCTCCCTTTATATTCTTTAATAATATTAAAGGTAGGGCTATTTACAACTCTTTTCACTCCAAGACCTTTTGCTAGTCCCTTTGTAAAAGTCGTCTTACCAGCCCCTAGATCTCCTTCTAAAATAATTACATCTTGTGCCTGAGCAAGTTCACCAAGTTTTTCTGATAATCTTTGTGTTTCCTCAGATGATTTTGTTGTTATTTCATATTTACTCACAGACTTCACCTACTTTACTCACAATGTTCTCTGCTATTTATTATACAGGTTTTGAATATATAAAAAAGTCCTTAGGAGTTTTCCTAAGGATAGTTTGACTGTCTTTATTAGTTTTTTGTTAAAACAAATAAAAAAATACGAAACAACATGTTTCGTTCTTTTCTTTATATAAAATGGCGGTCCCGACCGGGGTCGAACCGGCGATCTCCTGCGTGACAGGCAGGCATGTTAACCACTACACCACGGGACCATTTGGTTGCGGGGACAGGATTTGAACCTGCGACCTTCGGGTTATGAGCCCGACGAGCTACCGTGCTGCTCCACCCCGCGATGATATAAATAGCTTGGCGACGTCCTACTCTCACAGGGACAAGGTCCCAACTACCATCGGCGCTAGAGAGCTTAACTTCCGTGTTCGGTATGGGAACGGGTGTGACCTCTCTGCCATCATCACCAAACTATTGAAGGCATATTCCTTCAAAACTAGATAACATTGCTACATATTATATGGTTAAGTCCTCGATCTATTAGTATTCGTCAGCTCCACATGTCACCATGCTTCCACCTCGAACCTATCAACCTGATCATCTTTCAGGGATCTTACTAGCTTACGCTATGGGAAATCTCATCTTGAGGGGGGCTTCATGCTTAGATGCTTTCAGCACTTATCCCTTCCGCACATAGCTACCCAGCTATGCCCTTGGCAGAACAACTGGTACACCAGCGGTGCGTCCATCCCGGTCCTCTCGTACTAAGGACAGCTCCTCTCAAATTTCCTACGCCCACGACGGATAGGGACCGAACTGTCTCACGACGTTCTGAACCCAGCTCGCGTACCGCTTTAATGGGCGAACAGCCCAACCCTTGGGACCGACTACAGCCCCAGGATGCGATGAGCCGACATCGAGGTGCCAAACCTCCCCGTCGATGTGGACTCTTGGGGGAGATAAGCCTGTTATCCCCGGGGTAGCTTTTATCCGTTGAGCGATGGCCCTTCCATGCGGAACCACCGGATCACTAAGCCCGACTTTCGTCCCTGCTCGACTTGTAGGTCTCGCAGTCAAGCTCCCTTATGCCTTTGCACTCTACGAATGATTTCCAACCATTCTGAGGGAACCTTTGGGCGCCTCCGTTACACTTTAGGAGGCGACCGCCCCAGTCAAACTGCCCACCTGACACTGTCTCCCGGGTCGATAAGACCCGTAGGTTAGAATTTCAATACAGTCAGGGCGGTATCCCACCAGCGCCTCCACCGAAGCTAGCGCTCCGGTTTCAAAGGCTCCCGCCTATCCTGTACAAACTGTACCAAAATTCAATATCAGGCTACAGTAAAGCTCCACGGGGTCTTTCCGTCCTGTCGCGGGTAACCTGCATCTTCACAGGTACTATAATTTCACCGAGTCTCTGGTTGAGACAGTGCCCAAATCGTTACACCTTTCGTGCGGGTCGGAACTTACCCGACAAGGAATTTCGCTACCTTAGGACCGTTATAGTTACGGCCGCCGTTTACTGGGGCTTCAGTTCAGAGCTTCGCTTACGCTAACCCCTCTCCTTAACCTTCCAGCACCGGGCAGGTGTCACCCCCTATACTTCGCCTTACGGCTTCGCAGAGAGCTGTGTTTTTGCTAAACAGTCGCTTGGGCCTATTCACTGCGGCTTTCCGTTAAGAAAGCACCCCTTCTCCCGAAGTTACGGGGTCATTTTGCCGAGTTCCTTAACCAGAGTTCTCTCGCACACCTTAGGATTCTCTCCTCGCCTACCTGTGTCGGTTTGCGGTACAGGCACCTTTTATCTCGCTAGAAGCTTTTCTTGGCAGCGGGGAATCAAAGACTTCGCTCCATAAGGAGCTTCCCCATCACAGCTCAGCCTTTACGATAAGCGGATTTGCCTACTTATCAGCCTAACTGCTTGGACGTGCACAACCAATCGCACGCTTCTTCTATCCTTCTGCGTCCCTCCATTGCTCAAACGATAAAGAGGTGGTACAGGAATATCAACCTGTTGTCCATCGCCTACGCCTGTCGGCCTCGGCTTAGGTCCTGACTAACCCTGAGCGGACGAGCCTTCCTCAGGAAACCTTAGGCATTCGGTGGACGGGATTCTCACCCGTCTTTCGCTACTCATACCGGCATTCTCACTTCTAAGCACTCCACCAGTCCTTCCGGTCTGACTTCACTGTCCTTAGAACGCTCCCCTACCACTGATACCATTCGGTATCAATCCGCAGCTTCGGTGGTGTATTTAGCCCCGGTACATTTTCGGCGCAGAGTCACTCGACTAGTGAGCTATTACGCACTCTTTAAATGGTGGCTGCTTCTAAGCCAACATCCTAGTTGTCTAAGCAACTCCACATCCTTTTCCACTTAATACACACTTTGGGACCTTAGCTGGCGGTCTGGGCTGTTTCCCTTTTGACTACGGATCTTATCACTCGCAGTCTGACTCCTAAGGATAAGTCATTGGCATTCGGAGTTTGACTGAATTCGGTAATCCGATGAGGACCCCTAGTCCAATCAGTGCTCTACCTCCAAGACTCTTACA
>NZ_CP101135.1:155000-257500 GCF_024296885.1 Bacillus paranthracis | reverse complement strand
GCAAGCTCTTAATCCATTCGCTCGACTTGCATGTATTAGGCACGCCGCCAGCGTTCATCCTGAGCCAGGATCAAACTCTCCAATAAAGTTAGTTTGTCTAGCATCTAAAATAAAAATTGACGTTTCACGTTGTTTGTTTCGTTCAGTTTTCAAAGAACTAAAAGCGGGTGAAGAGAATCGAACTCTCGACCAGAGCTTGGAAGGCTCTTGTTTTACCACTAAACTACACCCGCGTGGTCGGGAAGACAGGATTTGAACCTGCGACCCCCTGGTCCCAAACCAGGTGCTCTACCAAGCTGAGCCACTTCCCGTAATTGGCGCGCCCGAGAGGAGTCGAACCCCTAACCTCTTGATCCGTAGTCAAACGCTCTATCCAATTGAGCTACGGGCGCTTATTCATGATGTTTTTTCGTCGTTGTATTTTGGCGACTCAATTATCTTATCATACTACATTTTCAAATGCAAGTACTTTTTTTAAAAGATTTTTGATGCGGCCGAGAGGACTTGAACCTCCACGGGGTTTCCCCCACTAGGCCCTCAACCTAGCGCGTCTGCCGTTCCGCCACGACCGCGCGAAAAAAAACAAAAGTGAGCCATGAAGGACTCGAACCTTCGACCCTCTGATTAAAAGTCAGATGCTCTACCAACTGAGCTAATGGCTCGTAAATGGCTGGGCTAGCTGGATTCGAACCAGCGCATGACGGAGTCAAAGTCCGTTGCCTTACCGCTTGGCTATAGCCCATCGAAATACTTATCTTATTTTCAAAGACAAATGTTATTGTACCATAATGACCAATAAAAAACAACTGCCAATTAGCAGAAGTTAAAATGGCGGTCCCGACCGGGGTCGAACCGGCGATCTCCTGCGTGACAGGCAGGCATGTTAACCACTACACCACGGGACCATTTAATCTTTACATTAATGTCATTTTACTTTTCATTATAATATTATGGTGGAGGATGACGGGATCGAACCGCCGACCCCCTGCTTGTAAGGCAGGTGCTCTCCCAGCTGAGCTAATCCTCCGAAGTGGTGACCCGTACGGGATTCGAACCCGTGTTACCGCCGTGAAAGGGCGGTGTCTTAACCACTTGACCAACGGGCCAATATAAATGGCAGAGAAGAAGGGATTCGAACCCTCGCACCGCGTTCGCGATCTACTCCCTTAGCAGGGGAGCCCCTTGAGCCACTTGGGTACTTCTCTGTATGGCTCCGCAGGTAGGACTCGAACCTACGACCGATCGGTTAACAGCCGATAGCTCTACCACTGAGCTACTGCGGAATAATAAAGACAATTTGTATCTTATAAAAATTCTCATCGTAAGTCAAGAAGTTTTTTCACAACATCTTGTACAAACGTGACATGTTTATAATATACTGGATTGCGTTTTCACTGTCAAGATGTTTTCTTTATCAAGATTAGTTTCCCTTTACACTTTCCGCAGACATATCTTTTTGTATTTATTTGACGCCTCCTTACATATTGAAGTGAGCATTCCATACATTCATACATATAAACCTTTTTTCCCTTCTCTTCATTTATCATTCGTTTACAAAAGCGTGGTGCATCAACTGCCTTTAATAATTCTCGAAAATCCTTATCCCGATGCTTATACCCTCTTCCCGCAATATGTAAGTGATAATGACAAAGTTCATGTTTAACAATCCCAACTAATTCTTCTTTCCCATACATTTCATAATATCGATAATTCAGTTCAATATTATGTGTATTCAACAGATAACGTCCACCAGTTGTACGCAACCTACTATTAAACATTGCTTTATGTAAAAACGGCATTCCGAAATATTGTAGTGATACTTCTTCCACTAGCCGCTGTATTTCTTGCTCATCCATTTTCATTCCTCCTAAACAAAAAAATATTTTTACACTTTTCTCCTCTCTTATACATATATTAAATAGTACATATACCCATCCTCATTCAAGAAGCGTGGTTTCTAAAAACATAGCAAAAATAGAAATCCACTCACCAACCTCTCATCAATAGTACTTTACATTTATGAGAGTAGGATTAAACAAGGAGGGATTCCTATGCCTACATGGCTCAAAAAACAAATGCAACGCGCATATTTTGAAAAAAACCGGTATCAAATTAAATTACTAAATGAATGCTGGTTTTATTATAGCAAAATACATCAAAGTTCCTAATCCATTACACGTTTTATCCTATAAAAAAAGAGCAGTTTCATCTGCTCTCTTCTCTTACTATTCAACCGGCAACATAGATAATGCAACGCGACCTTTTTTCGTATCAATATCATCTACCCATACTTTGACGATTTGTCCGACAGATACAACATCTAACGGATGCTTCACGTATTGTTTGCTTAGTTTAGAAATATGTACTAACCCATCTTGTTTCACACCTACATCAACGAAAGCACCGAAATCAACAACGTTACGAACTGTTCCTTCCAGTTCCATACCACGTTTTAAATCTTCTAATTTCAAAATCCCTTTTTTCAGAAGCGGTTTAGGCAACTCATCCCTCATGTCTCGCTCTGGACTAATGAGTGCATCTATAATATCAACTAATGTTGGTTCTCCAACTCCCGTTTCTTGCGACAACTTAGAAATCTCTACTTCTTCTAAACTCTTTTGTAATTGTGGTTGCCCTACGTCATCTTTTGATAAACCTAGATTCTTTAATAACAATTCAACATTTTTATATTGTTCTGGGTGAATACCTGTACGGTCTAACGGATTTGCCCCTTCTAATATACGTAAGAAACCTATACATTGTTCATATGTCTTCGCACCTAGACGTGGTATTTTCTTTAAGTCTGTTCGTTTTGTAAATTTCCCTTCTTCTTCACGCTTTGCTACAATATTTTTCGCAACAGTTTTTGATAAGCCTGAAACATATTGCAACAACGCAACGGAAGCTGTATTTACATTCACACCGACTTGGTTAACTGCTGTCTCTACTACAAACGTTAATGATTCATTTAATCTTTTTTGAGACACATCATGTTGATATTGTCCAACCCCAACTGATTTAGGATCAATCTTTACAAGTTCAGCAAGTGGATCTTGCAGACGTCTACCGATAGAAACCGCACTTCTTTCTTCAACCTGTAAATCTGGGAATTCCTCACGGGCTAAATCAGAAGCCGAATACACACTCGCACCAGCTTCGTTCACAATAATATAGAAGACTTCTCGTTTCACATGTTGTAATACATCAACTATAAATTCTTCTGATTCTCTAGAAGCTGTACCATTCCCAATCGCAATCATTTCAACCTGATATTTATCTATAATAGAAAGAACTTTCGCTTTTGCATCTTCATATTTACGCACTGGTGGATGCGGATAAATAACATCAATATATAGAACTTTCCCCGTATCGTCTACGATAGCTAATTTACAACCCGTTCTATATGCAGGGTCTACAGCTAACACAACCTTTCCTTTCATTGGAGGTTGTAATAACAAATTACGTAAGTTCTCAGAAAAAATATGTATTGCTTGTTCCTCAGCTGTTTCTGTTAATTCTTTTCGAATCTCCCTTTCAATAGAGGATTGAATTAATCGTTTATAACCATCCTCAATTGCTAACTTTACATACTGTGCACTTTTTGAACCGTTATCACGAATTACTTTCTTATATAAGAAAGTTACTATCTCATCTACTGGCGGAACAACAGAAACTCTCAATATATCTTCTTTCTCACCGCGATTCATCGCTAATACACGATGCGGCACGACTTTCTGCAACGGCTCTTCATAATCGTAATACATTTCATATATATTTTTTTCATCTTTCTCTTCATCTTTTACAGCCGAAGACATAACACCTTTTCTAAAAGTAACATTCCGAATCCAACTACGATATGCTGCTTCATCTGAAACGATTTCTGCAATAATATCTTGAGCACCTTGTAATGCCTCTTCTGCAGATTGCACTTCTTTCTCGGCATTTATAAACTCCATTGCCTTCTGATTCGGATCTTCTTTCGTATATAACAATAACCATTCAGCTAATGGCTCTAGTCCTTTTTCTTTCGCAATCGTTGCTTTCGTTCTTCTCTTCTCTTTATATGGACGATATAAATCTTCTACTTCTTGCAACTTTGTAGCTTTCACAATTTGCTGACGTAATTCTCCTGTCAGTTTCCCCTTCTCATCAATAAGACGAAGAACCTCTTCTTTTCTATCTTCAAGCTGCATTATATATTGCCATCTCTCTAAAATTGTACGAATTTGCACTTCATCTAAAGAGCCTGTCCATTCTTTTCGGTAACGAGCAATAAATGGAACTGTGTTACCTTCTTCTGTTAATTGAATAACATGACGAACTTGCTTTTCGGTAAAGCCTAATTCCTTCACTAACATTTTCATTAACGCTTGTCGATTATCTACCGTTTCCATATACAACCGCAACCTCCTCTATAATAAAAAAAGTTGCCCTTCAAAGAGAGCAACTTAAACTGCCGATTTAAAAATCTATTAGTCCTAAACTAATTTGTAGCGCTTCATCTACACGAATCATCATCACTTCATCTAAGTGAGTGATTTTGTCCGTTAAGCGCTGCTTATCGATTGTTCGAATCTGCTCAAGTAAAATAACAGAATCTCTCTCAAAACCGTACTTTTTCGCATCAATTTCCACATGAGTGGGTAATTTCGCTTTTTGAATCTGTGCAGTAATAGCCGCTACAATCACCGTTGGACTAAAACGATTTCCGATGTCATTTTGAATGACAAGAACCGGACGAACGCCTCCTTGCTCAGAACCAACAACTGGGGAAAGGTCTGCAAAATACACGTCGCCGCGTTTTACAATCAAAATATTACCCCCCGCTAACTAAGCGTTCTACTGTATGAGCTGCTTCATACTCTGCTAAGAAAGCTTCAGATGCAATACCAAGATTAATTTTTCCCATTTCAATGTACCCACGTCGCATTGATTCATGTTGGTAGCGTTTCTTCGTCTTATGTTGACGCAATAACAGTTGTGTTGCCTGGCAAATTAGTTCATGGCGATTCTTATTCTCTTGTTTTCCAATTCCGTCCAATTCCGTTACCATTTGCTTTGGCAACCGAACCACGATTTCAGTAGTTACACTTGATTCGGACACAAAAATACACCTCCACCGTCAACTACACACCCAAATATATATATGACACCTATTGTAATAATACCATTGTATGGAGCCTGTTGCAAAGACTTCCTTATTCCTTGCTTATGTTTTCCAATTCACAAACAAAACATTCATATTCTTTTATTTTTTATCTCATTACAACAAGAAACGGAAGAGTTTCCACGTTAAATTATGTTAAAAGTAATGATAAGTAAAAAGCTTCTCGTCAAAAAACGAACTTATTCTTAGCCAACGAAAAGTCCTCTCACATGACAAGAAGCAAATCATACTACCTTCTATATATCATTCAAATAATTGATTACTTCCACAACTTTACCGTTCCGTATAAATATTCTCGGCACACGGAAACTAATCGTTGTAATAATTTCATAATTAATAGTCCCTGAATATTCCGCAACCTCTGTAGCGCTAATATATTCATCTCCTTGCCTTCCAATGAGTGTAACTTTCGTACCAAGAGGCACTTTACAAGGAAGGTGAATCATGAATTGATCCATTGTTACTCGCCCTACAATCGGTACCCTTTTACCATTTACAAGCACTTCAAATCCTTGTAATCTTCTAAGCCAGCCATCTGCATAACCAATTGCAACGGTCGCAATCCATTCTTCCGTCTTTGTTCGATAAGTGACGTTATAACTAATTCCATCCCCTTTAATCACCTGTTTAATATGAGCAACTTTCGTATGCAATGATAGCGCTGGTTCTAATTTAAACGGTAAAAAAGGGCGTATTTCTACAGATGGAGATAACCCATACATCGCAATACCAATTCGTACTGCATTAAATGTAATCCCTTGAAAACGTAGCGTTGCAGCACTATTAGCTGTATGAACAAACTTAGGATCCACTCCGAATTCTTTCAACCAACTTAACTGCTCCAAAAATGTGTTATATTGCTTATCAAAGTAAGAAGTCTCCACCTCATCTGCCGTTGCAAAATGCGTATAAACTCCTTCCAATTCTAAGAATGGTGCACCTTCTAAGCTTTTTAAAAATCCTTTTAATTCTTTACGTTCACGTATTCCAATTCTCCCCATACCACTATCGAAATTAATATGGTATTTCATCGTAGACGAACCATCCCAAAGTTTGATTGCTTCATCTACCCACTCCTTTTGAAAAACAGTTAATGCTACATCATTTTCAGCAGCTACATTTATATCACGAGGAGGAGAAGGACCTAACACTAAAATCGGCGCAGTAATACCAGCTCTTCGAAGCACTAAAGCTTCATCTAAGAACGCAACTGCTAACCTTGTCGCCCCCGCTTCTAATGCTGTTTTAGCCACCGGTACATAATCGTGCCCATATGCATTCCCTTTAACAACGGCAAAAATTTCTACATCACTCGGGATAAATTCTTTAATATGTGTAACGTTGTTATAAATGGCATCTAAATCCACTTCCACCCAAGTGTCACGGTAAAATGGCGCTTCTTCCATAAACACACTTCCTTATACACGATATGCGAAGCTTATTCTTTTATATGCTTCTTTTATGAAATCCACCCTTCAAACTAAGAAAAGACGTGGTGCACATATATCACCACGTCTAAGAAGTTTACTTCACTTGCTTCTCTGTAACTGAACGAGCAACCATTAACAGCTCCTTCGGCTCTAAACCTTTAGACACGAGCATATATTCTACTCCGTTATGCGACCACGTTAAAGAGTCTTTCGTCAATGCTCCAATTGTAAAGCCAAGATCAACCAATTCCCCGCTCACACTTATCGCTGACGAAGCCTCTGCAACTTTTGCCTTTTCTTGTATTAAAGTAAAGGATTTCTTACTTCCAGTGTATGTGAGTATCGCACGCTTGCCACTGTCTGTCTTCAACTCTTTTTCATCTTTCAAAGTCATACCTTGCGGCGTATCACGCGGATACAAAATAGCAAATGGTTTGTCTTCTTTCGCTGTCGTTTGAACATCTACTTGCGCTCTAGACATATTTTGTTTCGTATCAAATGCACCTTTATCAAATTTCGCATCAAATTTCACTTTAGAGAAATCTACTTTCACAAGAACATTTTGATCATTATCCATTAACTTCACCGAAACTGGTGTTAAATCACTTTTCTTCAATGTAATCTCTTGTCTCGGCAACATGTTTTGATGCTGATAGTTTGTTTTTGTTTTAAAGATATAATACTTATCTGTTTTTTCAAAAGTAAGGTTTTTCTTATCCTGCAAAATATCCCTCACAAGAGATTCGTATAAATAAGCCTGGCTACTATTTTGCGGCCAATCACTTTGGAAACGGAAACTCTTATTAAGCGCTGGCGTTAATACAAATACACCTTCTTCATTCCTTAAAATAATTTGACTTTGATCTTTTTTCGCATTCTGCAAATTCACACGATAAAAAGAAGGTTCCTTATGCCATATCTCTACCTTATACTCCTGAGGCTCATTCCCTGTTTTAATAGATAATTTCGCTTCAGCTTGATAGCTTTTCAACCCTTTTACTTTCGCCTCTAAATCTCTCACAACATCATCTTGTTTCTTTTCCATACAACCGGCCAACACAAAAACGGTTAATAAACCGACAAGAACTAAAAACAGACGCCTTTTCATCACTTCAGCCCCTTTGCCCCTATAAATGAATGGAAGATGTACCTTCCTTATCGCTACCACAAATATATGAGACAAAGATATAAAATATGCAGACTAGCGTGACGAGCTTTCTAAAACAACTTGAGCAACAGCAAATTCCTTACTATGACTAATTGATAAATGAACAATATGTTCTGTACTTGTAATAAGAATCGGCTTCCCTCTATCATCATTTCTCACTTCAATATCTAAAAAACTCACTTCTTTCCCAATACCAGTTCCTACCGCTTTTGAATACGCCTCTTTCGCTGCAAATCTTCCAGCTACAAACTCTGTAAGGCGGCTTCCCTTCAGCCCCTTAGCAACATTACGTTCACTTTCAGTTAAAATACGTTCCATAAATTTAAGCTTTCCATCTATCATTTTTTCAATTCGATTCAATTCAATAATATCGATTCCAATCCCTACAATCATTTCAAAATCCCCTTCTTCTATTTAGCTTTCTTTTTTCATATTGTAAGAATAACAGAGAATCTTTCTGATGCAAAAGGAGTGATACTCACAACATGCTAATACCATCCGCCCGCATTTCCTTACAACCAATCACCATTGCTTTACTTCTCATACAATTAATCATGATTATATTAGGTGATTTCCCCCTCTTCTCTATGGCAGCTTCTAATGAATATATCGCTAAAGGAGAATGGTGGCGTCTCCTAACTTCCCTGCTCGTACATGTAGACTTACAACATTTTCTTTTTAATAGTATTTGTTTATTCATCCTTGGCTCTTCTATTGAAAAACAACTAGGCCACTTTTCTTTCATCATTATTTTTTTCCTTTCTGGCATTCTCGGAAATATGTCCTCTTATCTTATTATGCCTCATGAATATATTCATGCCGGGGCATCTGGTGGCATTTTCGGATTGCTAGGTGCACAGTTATTTCTATTGTATAGCCGATATCGTTCTTCCAATCCAAGAGACATCGCTATTTTTTCAATTATTATATGTATATTACTACTATTCACTTTCTTCAATCCCTCTGCCAACCCTATCAGCCATTTAACAGGATTGATCATTGGTGGTATTTGCACTCCTCTATTAATAAAAAAACTCGATGGTGCAGAGCTCATTTAATATAAAAGCTCGCACCATCGACAATTTCCACATCTGTTTGTTCACTTAAATCTCTCATGAGTTGAAATAAAGACTCATCCTTCTTCTTCGCTTCAATCATACAATCAATTTGCGGAACACTTCCTTTTATCTTTTTTAAAAAAGATAAAAAAGTATCTACATTAATAAAGTCTGCATGTGCCCTTGGGTCTTTTCCCTCTCTAGGACTAGAAATGTGCATTTTCACCGGTAACAAAGACGATTTCCACGTATGTACAACACGCGCCCAATCTTCATGCCAATCTTCTCGATCATGATTCATCATATGATGATGTAAATCAAATACAACGGGAATGTCCAACTTTTCTCCTAAATATAATGTGTCCTCGAGCGTAAAAGTTGTATCATCATTTTCTAACATAATCATTTCCTGAATACCTCTTGGGACGTTAGACCAATTCTCTATAAAACGCTCTAATGCGAGCTCTTTATCTTTATATCCGCCCCCAACATGCATTACACATCGTTGCTTATGTTCAATTCCCATACCTTTTAATAATTTTCTATGCATTTGTAATGTCTTGACAGATTGTTTAAAAATATTCTCCTCGGGTGAATTAAGTACAACAAAATGATCTGGATGAAAATCAATACGCATATTCATTCGAATAGCGTAATCACCTAGCACTTTTAAATTTTCTTTTAAAGGGCGAATATAATTCCAATCTAACAACTCCTCATGATTCGCTAAAGGAATCAGCTTGGAACTAAGTCGAAAGAACGATATGTCATGTCCTTTATTATGCTTTAATAATCGTAAACAGTTTTCCAAATTCGAATTAGCAATTCTTTCAAGTTTACGAATCGCCGCTTCCCGATCATCTATTTTTTGAAACTGCGCGTACGTCATCGTTTGAGATGGAGATGCGTTTTTCAAATGTACACTCATCGCGACATAGCCAAGCCTTACAAGCATGCGGCACCTCATTTCTACATAAGTTATTATGTAGTATGTACAATTACAAAAATAAAAAAAGAGAATGCCGGCAAAGGGCATTCTCTTTTTTCATTATTAAGCTTGTGGCTTACGGCTATGATGTTTTCTTTCGCCGCGTCCGTTTGAAGATCCTGGGCGTCCTTGACCTTCGCCACGACGACCACGGTTGCCGCCATCACGATTGCGATCACGGTTACCGTCACGATTACGACCATCACGATTGCGGTCACGGTTACGACCATCGCCACCGCGTCCATCACGACTACGATTACGGTTACCATCACGGTATCCGCCTCCGTTACCGCCGCGTTTTTTAGAACCGCCACCTCTTGCAACAACTGGTGGTTCTGATGTTAAAGCGATTGGAGTTGTATCTGGCTCTTTTGTCATCATTTTTAAAGCAGCAGCTACTACTGTTACAGAGTCGTTCTCTTCTAACATTTCTTCCGCAATACGCTTGTAGTATGCTAAGTTTTCATTTTCAATTGTGTTTTGAAGTTTTTCAGCGATTAAACGTTGTTGACCTTCTAGTGCCTCATCAAGTGTTGGTGCATCCATGCGGTCCATTTTACGTTTTGTTGTACGCTCGATATTTTTTAATTGTCCAGATTCACGTGGTGTTACAAATAGCATTGCAATACCTTTTTTACCTGCACGACCAGTACGGCCAATACGGTGAACGTATGATTCTGGATCTTGTGGAATATCGAAGTTGTATACGTGTGTTACACCTGAAATATCAAGACCACGTGCAGCAACGTCTGTTGCAACAAGAACTTCAATAGAACCTTCTTTGAACTTACGTAATACAGACATACGTTTCGCCTGAGTTAAATCACCATGGATACCTTCCGCAGCATAACCACGTAAATTTAATGCTTCTGATAATTCATCAACACGACGCTTTGTACGACCGAATACAATCGCAAGCTCTGGAGATTGAATGTCTAATAAGCGTGTCAATACATCAAACTTTTTCTTTTCTTGCACTTCTAAATAGAACTGCTGAATGTTTGGCATTGTTACTTCTTTTGCTTTTACTTTAATGTGTTGAGGCTCAGTCATGAAACGCTCAGCAATACGACGGATTGGATCCGGCATTGTCGCTGAGAATAGTAATGTTTGGTGTGTTTCTGGCACATCTGTTAAAATTGCTTCAATATCTTCAATGAAGCCCATGTTTAACATTTCATCCGCTTCATCGAGAACAACTGTCTCTACGTTTTGTAAGCGAAGTGTTTTACGGTTAATATGATCTAAAATACGACCCGGCGTACCAACAATAATGTGTGGGTGTTTTTTTAGAGCACGAATTTGGCGGTTAATATCTTGACCACCGTAAATTGGTAAGATACGAACGCGTTTATGTTTACCAATTTTGTATAGCTCTTCTCCAACTTGAATTGCTAATTCACGCGTTGGCGCGATAACAATACCTTGAACCGATTCTTTATGTGTATCCACTTTATCTAATAGTGGTAATCCGAATGCTGCTGTTTTCCCTGTACCTGTTTGTGCTTGCCCAATAATATCCTTACCTTGCAATGCATGTGGAATTGTTTCAGCTTGAATTGGCGTAGCCTCTTCAAAGCCCATACTTTCAACAGATTGCAGTAAAGAATCACTTAATCCTAATTCTCGAAATGTTGTCAATGTTACTTCTCCTTTTCTATCCTATACTTATCATTTAAAAAAAGGCGTTTTCCGAATTTGCGGAAAAGCCCTTTTCCTGAATGCTCACGTATATAAACGGGCGTATATTCTTCACGAAAATACTTCTAAACGTTATTACACTTTATCAATTATAAGTTTTGTATGTGTAAAAAGCAAACCCAACTGTTACCTTATTTTCATATTCAGAGGTTTTTTCTTCACTTTTATTTTTTTATATTTACTGTAAGCGCTTATTATAAGTTTCTTCTTTTTTCGTTGCTATCATCCCTATTTATATACACCAATTATTTCAACATCGTAATTACTTCTTCCAATTTCATACCGCGAGATGCTTTTATTAATACAACATCTTTCGCATCGACTACTGCTTGCAACTCTTTTACTAACTCTTCTTTATTATCATAAGCCTTTACACGTTCGTTAGGGAAATTAATTTTCGCTCCTTCAGCAATTTGAGCTCCTAATTTACCATATGTGAACACATAGGAGATTTTTGCTGGATCGATTAATTTACCTACCTCATAATGAAACTGTACTTCTTGATCTCCAAGCTCTAACATATCGCCGAGAACAACAATTTTTTTAGAGAATCCATCTAAACCATTCATTAGGTGGAATGCTGCTTCCATAGCTGTTGGACTTGCATTATAAGCATCGTTGATAATTGTTAATCCACTATTTGTTTTTACAATTTCCATACGCATGCCTGTCATTTGAAGTGTTACTAAACCTTCTTTCATCTCTTCCCACGTTACACCAAAATGTTTCGCAATTGCCATAGAAGCAAGCGTATTATACACATTGTGTTTCCCTAATACCGGTAGATAGAATGAAATGTTTTCTTCTCTATTCATTTTAAAGTGTGTCCCAGTTGCTTGTAACGTTACAGTCGTTGGATAGTAATCATTTGCTCTAGCATCACCAAACGTAACTGTTTCAGCTATTAAATTCATTTCAGGAACACGATTCGTTAATAATGGCTCATCTCCGTTATATACGAACACTCCACCTTCTTGTAATCCTGTCACAATTTCTAATTTCGCTTCAGCAATTGCCTCGCGAGAGCCTAAGTCCATTAAATGCGCTTCACCAATGTTCGTAATGATAGCTGCATTTGGACGAGCTAACTTAGATAAGAATTCAATTTCCCCACGGCTTGACATTCCCATTTCTAATACAGCTACTTCTGTATTTTCTTCTAAGTTTAAAATAGTAAGAGGTAGCCCGATATGATTATTGAAGTTTCCTTCTGTTTTTTGAACTTTGAATTTAGTCGCAAGAAGACTTGTTACAATATCTTTTGTAGATGTTTTACCGTTACTACCTGTCACACCAATCACTTTAACATCCAATTGGTCGCGATAGTTTTTTGCTAACATTTGTAATGCTGATAGCGTGTCTTCTACAAAAATAACCGGAAGATTCTCAGGTGGATTTGCTACATCTTTCATCCATAATGTCGCCACAGCTCCATTTTCAACAGCTTTATCTACAAAAGCATGTCCATCGAAACGTTCACCTTGAATCGGAACATATAAGTTTCCTTTTTCGATTTTTCTCGTATCAATAGACACTCCTTGTATAGTAATTCCCTCATACTGCTCTGCTAATCCCGTACCATTTGTCATTTGTTCTACTTGTTTTAACGTTCGATTTATCATAAAAACACTCCTTACATAGAGGAAGCACTATTCCTTCGAATAGTGCCTCCTCCTTTTTTTGTTAGATTGTATATTTAATTTTTTGTTTTTCTTCGTGACGCTCCATTGCTAAACGAATTAGCTCTTCAATTAATTCCGGATACGGTAATCCAGTATGTTGCCATAGTAGAGGGAACATACTAAACGGCGTAAATCCTGGCATCGTATTCACTTCGTTAATGTATACTTCTCCATCTTTCGTTAAGAAGAAATCAGCTCGCGTTAAGCCAGCACCATCTAACGATTGGAATGCAACAATCGCATCTCTCTTAATAACATTAGACTCTTCTTCTGTCATTTCAGCTGGAATAATTAACGCTGTATCACCATCGATGTATTTCGACTTATAATCATAGAAGTCTTTTTTAGGTACGATTTCACCTACAACTGAACATTTCGGTTCATCATTACCTAGTACACCAACTTCTACTTCACGTCCAACGATATTTTCTTCCACAATAATTTTACGGTCAAATTGGAATGCCTCTTCAAATGCATTCTCAAGTTCTTCACGATTTTTACACTTATTAATCCCAACACTTGAACCAAGGTTTGCTGGTTTTACGAAGCAAGGGTATCCTAATACTTCTTCTACTTTTTCATATGCTGTTTCACGATCTTTTTCCCATCCGCTACGAATGAATGATGCATATTTCGCTTGTTTTAATCCAGCTTCTGCGAAAATGTTTTTCATAACAACTTTATCCATACCAGCAGCAGATGCTAGAACACCATTTCCTACATAAGGAATATTCATTAATTCTAATAATCCTTGTACCGTTCCATCTTCACCATTTGGTCCATGTAGTAATGGGAAAATAACGTCGATAGCATTTTCCTCAGCATTTGCAGATGGAATGATTTCTGTGCTTAATGATAGCGGAGAAATTGCATTTTCTGCACCGCTCATTTTTAGAATTTCAACATCTGTTACTTCACCTTCAATACGCTCACCGCGTACCCATTGACCTTGTTCTGTAATATAAATTGGATGAATCTCGAATTTATCTTGATTTAATGCTTTAATAGCAGCAAGAGCCGTTTGTAGCGAAACTTGATGCTCAGCTGATTTTCCACCATATAATAAACCTAATTTAATTTTTGTCACTGAAATCACCCTAACCAATTGTTTTCATTTTTCTATTTTAGCACTTTTTATAAAAATAGGTAGTTCCTATTTGAAATAAAATGCAACTTCCACAAATAATTAAATGACACCACTTATTGGTTTTCTATACTTTTTCCACTTAACTTTCTTGATAAATATATAAAGTGAAACTTTAATCAGTGGGGGGCTTCATCCCCTACTGATTATTAGTTGAACCAATCGGACTTTTATGGGCAGCCCGACCCCCACCTAAATTCCTTGCTTTCGCTGAATTTTGAGGTGGGGGTCTTACTGCCCATTAAAGTGGGATAAAATTGCAATCCAACCTGGTTATGTACCTAAAATATGTAGAAATTCCCTTTTTGTGTATGTCATCTAATTATTAAGAAGATTGTTTGGTTAGTGTACTTTTTTGCCTTTGTTCAACGAGACGGTCTAAAGAAATATATACAATACCTGCAACTACACAACCGACAGCTAAAATTGTAAATAAAAAGTGGCCAAGTAATCGGTCTAATAAAAAACCTCCAAGAAGTGGGCCGAATGCACTTCCTGTAATCCACTGCAAACTTGCAGCTCCCATATAAGTCCCCCTCAAATGCTCAGGAGCCAAATTCGCTACAAACGTCATCTGTACAGGCGACATAATCATCTCACCTAACGTATATATGGCATATACAAACTGTAACGTTATTAAAATAATCGTAGCATTTGTATCAAGTCCTCCAAACCACTTCGGTAACCACCCTATAAAAAATAACCCAATCCCAAACAAACATGCACCATATAACATCGTCTTTCCAACAGGTTTATCTGTGACCCATTTTGAAATTTGAAATTGGAACAACACAACTAATAGTCCATTTAAAGCCATTAAATATGGATATGGATTGTTAGTTCCAAAAATACCTTTCATTTCATTGTCAAAGTGCAGTGGCAACATGCCTTCTGTTTGAGAAAATCCCATCGAAATAATGATACCTGCTAATAAATAAATCATGAGTGCCTTATCTCGCAATACAATTTTCCACACTGCTCCTGATTCTTTTTCTGTATCACCTTCTTTATTCGTACTCTTTGGCATTGTCTCTTGAATAAGGACGAATACAAGCAATGCATAAAATAACATCGTAGATGCGGCAATAATAAACACAAGGTTCTTCGATAACATAACTACTGAAGCCCCCATTATCGGACCAATTGCAGCACCTATATTGTGCCCCATTCGCAATAAACCATATGCTTCTGTTCTTTTTTCTGGCGCCGTTACATCCGCAACCATCGCTGATGCAGCTGGATGAAATAACGAATTACTTAATCCTAAAAAAACAGATAAAATCGCATATGGAATAAATCCTTCTATAAATAAAAAACCGAGCATGAATACTGCATTGCTCGCCATCGAAAATATCATAATCGGTTTTCTTCCATATATATCAGCAATTCTTCCCCCTATAATTGATCCAAAGCTTGCAGCAATTGGAGACAGTGCCATAATCACTCCGACCTGTAATAATGAATCTACCTTATCTTTTAAATATAATGCAAAAAAAGGCATCAACATCATCATTGCAATTCCATTTAACGTCTCACCAATAAACCGAATCCATACGTTACGGTCCATCTCCCTTAACTCACGCCACGTATTTTTCATTATTTCACCCCTTTTGTTCAACAATAATTATCTTATAACAAGTTCAGAAGAATGTAAATTTTCAAAATTAAAAATCCATTCTAACAGAATTAGAATGGATTTTTCTACTTATAAATTGGCTGCGTCGTCTTCTTCTTTACTATTATTTAAAGCACTATGTTTTCGGCTATATAAGAAGTAAACCGCAATACCGATAATCATCCATACACCAAAACTAATCCAAGCCGTCCCGGATAATTGAAGCATTAAGTATAAACAAAAAATTACCGTTAACGCTGGTAAAAATGGTACAAGCGGCGCCTTAAATGCTCTTGGTAAATCAGGATGCGTTCTTCTCATTACAATAACAGCAACAGCTACAAGTGCAAAGGCTGACAATGTCCCCATATTTACAAGATGCGCTAACACATTTAAATCTATTAATCCTGAAATAAGTGCTGCAATAATTCCCGTTGTCCACGTATTTAAAAACGGTGTTTTAAATTTCGGGTGAACTTTAGCAAGACGTTTCGGCAACAATCCATCTCTACTCATTGCATATGAAACTCGTACTTGCCCATACATCATAACTAACATTACTGTTGTGATTCCTGTAATTGCGCCTACTGAAATTACTCCCGCTAAACTATCTTGTCCAATAAATTGAAGTGCAAAAGCGACTGGATCTGATATATTCAACTGCCCGTATGGAACAATTCCTGTCAAAATAAGCGAAACGATAATATAAAGAGCCGTACAAATTAATAAAGATGCAATAATACCAATTGGTAAATCACGTTGTGGACGTTTCACTTCTTCTGCTGCCGTTGAAACTGCATCAAACCCTATAAATGCAAAGAACACTGTAGCAGCTCCAGCCATTACACCATCTAAGCCAAATGGCATAAAAGGCGTCCAGTTTTCAGGTTTCACATAATTAAAACCAGCAAAGATAAAAATAAGAACAACCGCTAGTTTAATAAATACCATAATATTATTTACACGTGCACTTTCACGAACACCCCTAGATAAAAGAACCGTCATCACTAAAATAATTAGAACTGCTGGCAAATCAATTATTCCACCCTTTCCTGTACCAGGGGCTGAGGAAAGAATGGTAGGAATATGAATTCCAAATCCCTTTAATAAAGATTGGAAGTACGCGGACCAACCATTTGCCACAGCAGAGGTTGCAAGTAAATACTCAAGCATTAAGTCCCATCCAATTAAAAATGCGAATACTTCTCCCATCGTCGCATATGTGTACGTGTACACACTGCCTGAGACAGGAACTGAAGAAGCAAATTCAGCATAACAAAATGCAGCAAAGGCACATGCTAACGCGGCTATCGCAAATGATAATATAATAGCTGGTCCAGAATGTTTCGCTGCTACCACGCCCGTTAGAACAAAAATACCCGTTCCAACAATTGCCCCGATTCCAAGCATCGTTAAATCTAGTGCGCCCAATGTTCTTGCTAACGTCTTTTGTTTACTCTCTTGCATTAACTTTGCAATAGGCTTCTTTTGAAAAATTTGCTTCATAGCATGCTCCTCCAAGTTTTAAATTTTCTGAAAATTTTTAATTCGCTTTTTCATTTTACTCATAGTACTTTTTCCAGTCAATACTTTTGTCGAAATAAGTAGAAACTCTTATGAATATGCACGATTTTTATCATTCTTTCTATATATCTTTCTATAACTTTTTTTGGTATTATTATACATGTCGATTCCATGAAAAAGGCATGCTCTGTTATTGAGCATGCCTTTTTTTTACTTATTTCACAGTATATGATCCCTCTTCAATCCAGCTATACATATATTTTTCATCTTCTGTTTCATGTGCTTGTTTTACAATACGAAGCGGACGGAATGTATCTATCATAACAGCTAATTCAAGCGTTTCTTTTTTCCCTATACTCGCCTCTGTTTTCCCAGGATGTGGCCCGTGAGGAATGCCGCTCGGATGAAGTGTAATAGACCCTTCCTCCACACCTTTTCGGCTCATAAAGTTACCTTCTACATAGTACAGTACTTCATCACTATTCACGTTACTATGATAATACGGTGCCGGAATAGATTCTGGATGATAGTCATATAAACGTGGTACAAAAGAACAAATAACGAAATTGTGACCCTCGAACGTTTGATGTACTGGAGGTGGCTGATGAATACGACCTGTAATTGGTTCAAAGTCCTCTACATTAAAGACCCACGGATATAAATAGCCATCCCAACCAACAACATCTAACGGATGATGTCCTAAAACATGTTTATGCATATATCCCCTCGACTTTGTCATTACGACAAACTCACCTTTTTCATCATACGTCTCTAATTTTTCAGGACCACGAATATCTCTCTCACAAAACGGACTATGCTCTAGCAATTGTCCATATTCATTACGATAGCGACGCGGTGTTGTAATTTGACTATTTGCCTCTACAACAAGAAACTTAGTCTCTCCTTCATCCGGAATAACACGATAAATCGTTCCAATTGGAATTGTTACATAATCGCCTTTTCGATAATGAATCGTTCCAAACATCGTTTCAATTTTTCCTGTTCCGTAATGGACAAACAACATTTCATCGCCATCACCATTACGGTAGAAATAGTCCATTTTTTCTGTTGGGCTCACTACTCCGATTAATAAATCCTCATTCCCAAGTATAAAGTTTCTTCCGCTTACTGCATCACCACTTTTTTTATTTTCTTTCGTGCGAAAGTGACGATGAGAAAGAGCAACATCTTCTTCATACTGCAACTGACAAGAATGAGATAATGCCGCATGCCCTACTTCCGTTGGCATATAATGATGGTACAAAATAGATTGCGTACCAGAAAAACCTTTTGTTCCCATTACCTGCTCACGATAAAGCGACCCATCTTTTTTACGGAATTGTACATGTCGTTTATGAGGTAGCTCCCCCATGTGACGATAAAACATGCCCATCACCTGCTTCCCTTTCTATTTTGACCGTATTACGTAATGTACCTAAACCAGTAATCGTAAGTTCTACCACATCACCATCTTGTAGCCACTCTTCTGTGCCTAGTTCTAAAATGCAACCTGTTCCTACTGTTCCAGAACCAATCACATCGCCTGGATATAACGTAACGTCTTCCGAAGCACGTTCAATCATTTCAGCAAATGTATAGTAAATATCTCGGAAGTTCCCTTTTGATAATAGCTTTCCATTTACATGAGCAGTCATCTCTAACTCATAACGGTCACCATTACGATAAATATCTAGTTCCTCTTTCGTAACAAGGTACGCTCCTAATGAAGTTGCAAAATCTTTTCCTTTCGCTGGACCAAGTCCTACCTTCATTTCTGTTGCTTGTAAGTCCCTTGCACTCCAATCATTCATAATACAATAACCAAAAATGTATTCCTCTGCTTGCTCACGAGAAATATTTCTTCCTTCTTTCCCAATTACGCAAGCAATCTCTAACTCATAATCAAGTTTTTTAGATTTCTTCGGACTAATTACAACATCATCTGGACCAATTACAGCACGATGGTTCGTAAAATAAAAAACCGGAATATCGTACCATTCAGGTACAACATCTAACCCTCTTCGGCTACGTGCCGTTTTTACGTGCTGTTCAAATGCATAAAAATCCCTAATACTACTCGGATTAGGAATCGCTGCTGCTAATTGCACTTCCTCTAAAGAATATATGCCCTTTTCCGGATTATTAATATTACGCAACACTTCTACATACTCATCCGCTTTCTCTAAAAAGGCGAACATAGAAGAAGGTAATTTTCCACCACTAGCAAGATTCATATCGATTACTTTGTCACCTTCAAGCCATCCAGCTCGCATTTCTTTTGAAGGAAGACGAAATGTAACAAATTTCATCATGATTCCTCCTTATGAAAATGAAATTTCCACCAGCAAAAGAATGATTGCTGGTGGATATAAATTTTATAAATTCCCGCGACGCTCTTGTTCTCTTTCAATTGATTCGAATAACGCTTTAAAGTTTCCTTCTCCAAATCCACGAGAACCTTTACGCTGAATGATTTCAATAAATAAAGTTGGACGATCTACAATTGGTTTCGTAAAGATTTGTAGTAAGTATCCTTCATCATCGCGATCTACTAAAATCTTTAATTCTTTCAACTTATCAATTTCCTCATCAATTTTTCCAACTCGTGCAGTTAACTCATCATAATAAGTATCTGGTGTATCTAAAAACTCCACACCATTTGCACGTAGCGCTTCTACTGTTTTAACAATGTCATTTGTTAGTAAAGCAAGATGCTGTACACCTGCTCCATTATAAAACTCTAGATATTCTTGAATTTGTGATTTTCTCTTTCCATCCGCTGGCTCGTTAATAGGGAACTTAATACGACTTCCATTTGTCATAACCTTCGACATTAATGCTGAATACTCTGTACTAATATCATCATCATCAAAATGGATCATTTGTTTAAAGCCCATAACGTTCTCGTAATAACTAACCCACTCTTCCATCTTTTCAACATTACCAACTACATGGTCTACAGCAATTAAACCTGACTCTTCAAATGGAATATCAAACTCAGCCTTTTGGAATCCTGGCATAAATGTCCCTTTATAATTTTTACGCTCTACAAGCGTATGAATTGTATCACCATACGTACCAATAACTGCTTTTTTCAATGTACCGTTCTCATCTGTTAACTCTACAGGCGGAGCAATTGCGACGGCACCACGTTTCACCGCTTCTGAGTATGCTTTATCAACATCATCAACAAGTAATGCCACATCTTTCACGCCATCACCATGAGTCTTTACAAACTCTGCAATACGATTGTCACTACTTAAAGCCCCAGACACAACGAAACGCATATTTTTTTGCACAAGAACATAAGATACTTTTTCACGATTACCAGTTTCTAATCCAGAGTAAGCCACAATTTTGAATCCGAATGCTCTCGCAAGATAGTAACTTGATTGCTTTGCATTTCCTACGTAAAACTCCAAATGATCTACATCACGTACTGGAAAAAAGTCCTCCATTTGTGCAGCTAGCGTATCCATAGATTTTTGTTTCATAAAATCCTCATCCCCCTGTAAATAGATTAAATGGTTCATACTTAAAACCAACCGAAAACGCTTCCAACGTTAATTGATAGAAATTAGTTAGCAAGCTAACAAATTCTGACCTTTAAAATTTTCTATCTTTTCTGTCAAATTCCTCTTTTTTTCTTACATATAAAATTCGACTTTTTTCTCTTTAAAATAAAGGGGGCTATTCATACTTGAAGGGATATATAGAAGAAAAATAAAAAAGACTCCAACATATTAATTACTTACTAATATGCTAGAGTCTTTATTTTTTTTGAATGATTGTATTTATATGTCTCATACTAATACTTTTGCAAGGAATAGAATAAATGATGTTAATACTACCGCTCCACCTAATGATCCTAATAAATCTGTTTTTGTTACTTGTAACACTTGCTCACCGTTCATATTCCTCATTCTCCTTTCATTTTGTATAATGTAAAACTTCTATTATACTAATACACTTGATAGAAATACGATTAATGCTGTTAATACTACCGCTCCACTTGCTGATCCTACGAAGTCACCTTTTGTTACTTGTAATACTTGCTCTTTCATTTTGCATTCTCCTCTCTTTTTCTTTTTACAAAACTTCTATTATACTAATACGCTTGATAAGAATACGATTAATGCTGTTAATACTACTGCTCCACTTGCTGATCCTACGAAGTCACCTTTTGTTACTTGTAATACTTGCTCTTTCATTTTGCATTCTCCTCTCTTTTTTCTTTTGTTACAAAGTTTTTATTATACTAACACGCTTGATAGAAATACGATTAATGCTGTTAATACTACTGCTCCACTTGCTGATCCTACGAAGTCACCTTTTGTTACTTGTAATACTTGCTCTTTCATTTTGCATTCTCCTCTCTTTTTTCTTTTGTTACAAAGTTTTTATTATACTAACACGCTTGATAGAAATACGATTAATGCTGTTAATACTACCGCTCCACTTGCTGATCCTACGAAGTCACCTTTTGTTACTTGTAATACTTGCTCTTTCATATTATGTATCCTCCTTTTTAATAAGTTATCTATATGTAATTTCTAAGAAATGTTTATTTCATAGTTTTTATGTTGACGTTACATTAAATTTAATAACGTAACGTTTGTAACATTAATGTAACATAACTATTGTTACGTTGCAATATAATTACGTAAATTTTATTACACTTTTTTTACGTTTTTTTATAAACACCTTCAAAAACCTTGATTTAATGCATTTTCTACTAAATCCATATTTGTAACATTCATGTAATATTACAGTCATATAACGAAACATCCCTATACCTACCTCTACTTTTGTTACAAAGTAAGATAAATCTTTCATTAATAAAGTGGAATCTATCAAATTCTTACTGATAGTTCATGAGAGATAAAATACAATCTTTCCAAGATAAGTTTATATGTTTCCTTTATATAACTATGTATAATAAGAACAAAGAGGTGGTCATTTTGAAATTAATCGCATTAGATATGGATGGTACACTACTATCATCTAATCTTGAAATCTCCAAAGAGAACTTACAAGCTATCCAAACTGCAAAAGAGGCTGGTCATATTGTCATGATTTGTTCTGGCCGTGCAAAAGAGGATGCTTTGAAATTATTGGAAGAGTATAAACTATCTCTTCCAGTTGGAGCAAGCAATGGGGCAATTGTTTATGTGGATGGAGAAGTAATTAACTCGCGTTGTATACAAAACGACAAAGTGTACAAACTTGCAAAATTACTAGAATCTGAAGGCTTTCCTTATAAGCTATATACAAATAAAGGAGTTTATTCTCCATATACATGGCAAGATCAAGTTATGCAAGCGTTCGAAGAAAACAAGCATGCACTAGATGTTACGCTTGAGGAACTTGAAAGAATTACAGAAAAACAAAAGAAATCAAACTTAATTACTGATTTCCAAAAAATAGAAGATGTTGTAAATAATCCAGAATTAGAAATATCTAAATTCTTTATTTTGACATTTAACGCAGTGCATCGCGCACAGCTATTAAGTATGTTACAAGAAGATACTGATATTATGGTTACAGCATCTGCTCCTACTAATTTAGAAATTATGGACAAGAATGGACATAAAGGAAATGGACTGAAACAAATGGCAGCCCATTTTAATATACCAATTGAAGATACAGTTGCTATCGGTGACAATTTTAACGATGTACCCATGTTAGAAGCAGCTGGTTTATCAGTTGCAATGGGAAACGCTGAAGAAGATGTAAAAAAACTATGTGACGTTGTAACATTAACAAACAATGAACATGGTGTTGCTCATGCAATCGAACAATTTGTATTGAAACAAACTTCATCTAGTAAATAAAAAAAGGACTCTTTCTATTTGAAAGAGTCCTTCTCTTTTATACATGATGACAAGCAACAAAATGCTCCTCACCAACATTACGAAATTCAGGTACCGTTTGTTTACAAATATCTGTTGCAAACGGGCAACGTGTATGAAAACGACACCCCGAAGGTGGATTCGCTGGACTTGGAATGTCACCCTCTAGTATGATTCTCTCTCGCTTCACTGTTGGATCTGGTATTGGAACAGCGGATAACAATGCTTTCGTATACGGATGAAGTGGATTCGTAAATAACTCATCACGCGGCGCTGTTTCCACAATCGTTCCTAAATACATAATTCCAATCTTCGTACATAAGTGCTCTACTACGCTTAAATCATGTGAAATGAACAAATAAGATAATCCCTTTTTCTCCTGTAGCTCACTAAATAAATTAATGATCTGTGCTTGAATAGATACATCTAATGCTGCCACAGGTTCGTCAGCTACAATAAATTCTGGGTTTAATACCATAGCTCTTGCAATAACGATACGTTGGCGTTGTCCACCCGAAAATTCATGAGGGTACCGATCAATATGATATGGGGCTAAGCCACATAACTCTAATACTTCTGTCACTTTTTCACGAACATTTTCTTTCGTCGCTAATCCGTGAGCTAACATCGGTTCACCAAGCGCTTCCCCAATTCTCATTCTCGGATTTAATGAGCTAAATGGATCTTGGAAGACAAGTTGCATATTAGGACGATGTTTTCTCAATTCTTCCTTAGATAAAGAGTGAACATCTTGCCCTTTAAACTTCACTTCCCCTTCCGTTTTTTGGACGAGACGTAAAATTGTTTTTCCTATCGTCGTTTTTCCGCTTCCCGATTCACCAACGAGGCCGAATACTTCACCTTTATTAATAGTAAAACTTACTCCATCAACTGCTTTTACATGTCCAACCGTTCTACTAAATATGCCGCCTTTAATTGGAAAATATGTTTTTAAGTTTTTTACTTCTAATAATGGTTCACTCATTGTTTCGCACGCTCCTCATATAACCAGCAAGCAACTTTATGATTCTCATCATGTACATTCAAACTTGGCGCTTCTTCTTTACATATTTCCATACAATGCTCACAACGGCCGCTAAAGTAGCAAAACTCATCCAAACCAACTAAATTAGGAACTTGCCCTGGAATAGAATATAGTTTATCTATTCGTTTTCCCATCACTGGTTTTGATTTTAACAAACCTTTCGTATACGGGTGTTTCGGATTTTGGAATATTTCTAGTACTGGTGCTTCTTCAATAACTTTCCCGCCATACATAACGACAACGTAATCCGCCATTTCTGCTACAACGCCTAAATCATGTGTAATTAATAAAATGGATGTTTTAAATTCCTCTTTTACTTGTCTTAATAAATCTAATATTTGAGCTTGAATCGTAACATCAAGAGCCGTTGTTGGTTCATCCGCAATTAATAACTTAGGATTACAACTAAGTGCAACAGCAATCATAATTCGTTGTAACATACCACCGCTCAGTTCGTGTGGATAAGAATGGACGATTTCATCCGCACGAGCTATGCCGACTTTACGAATTAACTCAATCGCCTTCTTATATGCTTCATTTTTACTAAGCAGTTCATGCTCCCTTAACGTCTCTACAATTTGTTCCCCTACAGTAAAGACTGGATTTAGCGATGTCATCGGTTCTTGGAAAATCATCGCAATATCATTCCCTCGTAAACTACGAAGCTCTTTTTCTTTCATTCCTAAAAGACTTTTTCCTTCATATAAAATGTCTCCGCCTACTACACTACCTGATTCAGCAATAAGTCCCATAATAGATAAAGCCGTTACACTTTTCCCGCAACCAGATTCACCTACAACACAAACAGTTTCACCTTCTCGAACAGAAAAACTAACATGATTCACAGCTTTTACTGTTCCTTCTTCTGTCTGAAAGTGTGTTTGTAAATCTTTCAGCTCTACTACTGCTTTACTCATATTCCCTCACCTACCGTCTCATCTTTGGATCTAACGCATCACGAAGTGCATCACCAAGTAAATTAATGGATACAACTGTTATAAAGATTGCAAAACCAGGCGGAATCCATAACCATGGGCGCTTTTGAAAATCAATTAATGAGTTCGCTGCGCTAATCATATTCCCCCATGATGGTGTAGGTGGGACAACGCCGAGACCTAAGTAGCTTAGTGCGGACTCTCCTAAAATAGAACCTGCAACGCCTAATGTGGATACAACAATTAATATTGGTAAAACATTAGGAATTAAGTGATAGATAATTTTCCGGTAATCTTTTATCCCTAACACATCAGCAGCTTGCATAAACGCTTGCTCTCTAAGTGATAAAATTTGACCTCTTACAAGACGCGCAAGCCCCGGCCAACCTACTAAACTTAAAATAATCATAATGACATATAGACGATAATCAGATGGTACTTTCCACTCTGATAAAATCGCTCCCATTATAATAAGTAATGGTAATCCTGGCATCGACATTAAAATATCGGCAAGACGCATAATAATATTATCAACGATGCCGCGATAAAATCCTGCAATAGCCCCTAATACAGCTCCTAATATCACTGATAAAACCATAGAAGCTAGGCCAATCGTTAATGAGATTCGTCCCGCTTGCATAAGCCTCGTTAAAATATCTCTTCCCAATTGATCTGTACCGAGCCAATGAGAAAAACTAGGTGGTTTGTTAATTAACGTAACTTGTATTTTTCCTGATGCATACGGCGAAAAGAACGGACCGATAAAACAAAATATAAACATAAAAATTAATGCATACAATCCTACGAGCGCCATCTTATTTCTTTTTATCTTTTTAAGAGCTTGTCGCCATGGCGATGATTCATTTTTTCTTCTATTTTTTTCTTTCTTCTCTTTAATTACTGTAACAGTTTCCATCTCATTCCCCCCTTACTTCAACCGAATTCGCGGATCAACAACTGCATATACGATATCTGCGAAAAAGTTTGAAACGATTGTTAAACAAGAAAGAAACATCGTAAATGCCATCAATACTGTATAATCACGGAAATTTAGTGCTTCCAATTGAATACCGCCAATCCCTGGCCAGTTAAAAATTTGTTCAATAATAATCGCTCCAGAAAACAATCCAGGTAACTCAAACGCAAGCAATGTAATAGCCGGTAAAATGGCGTTTTTTAATGCATGTTTATAAATAACAGTCTTCTCTTTTAACCCTTTTGCTCGTGCCGTTCGTATGTAATCTTGTCTTACAACCTCTAACATACTCGTTCTAAAGTAGCGAGTTAATGAGCCCACACCAAGAAGAGTCAAAATAAATACCGGTAAAACCATATGCTTTGCAACTTCTATCACATAAGCGAATCCAGTTGAATTACTACCAACATCAATCATTCCACCTATTGGCAATAAATTAAGATCTACTGCGAACACCTTAATTAGAAATAGACCTATAAAAAATGAAGGAAATGACATTGCTGCAAAGATACCAATTGTTACAAGCTTATCGAATAAAGAATGTTGCTTCGTCGCTGAAAATACACCGATAATAAGTGCGATTAGCCAAATAAAAAACAATGCAACAATTGCTACAATAAAAGAGTTCCAAATAAATTTATTTAATAGTGATGTTACAGGTTCTTGATATTGAAGCGAAAAACCAAAGTCTCCTTGTAACGCATTACCTAGCCAGTGAAAATAGCGTTCAACAATTGGCTTATTTAATCCGTACAATTCCCGAAGCTCTTCCGCCCTTTGCGGTGTAATCTTAGGATTCGAATCAATATAATCCCCTGGAAGAAGTGCGAACAGGAAGAAAATAACAACTGACGTTCCCAAAAGTGTAGGAATCATTTGTAACAACCTACGAACGATATACGTTTTCACCCTTTTTCTCTCCAATCTTATGCTTAAAATAGAAGAACATTTTTTCGAATCAGCATATTACTAGCCGAATGAAAAAATGTCTTCTACTTATACATTCTTCTCGTTATTTCTCAATAGATAATACTGGTGAGTTCGAACTAATACTGTCATACTTCTCAGGATCAATCCCTTTAATGTTTCCATTGTAAGCTGTGATGACTCTGCGATAATTCAATAAAATTACTGGCGGATCATCGCTTAGTTCTTTGTACAGTTCTTTGTAAATTGGTTTACGTTTCTCAATATCTACAGTTTCAATTCCTTTTTTAATTAATGCATCTACTTTTTCATTTTTATAACCTAAGGTATTATCATCACCTTCTGAGGAGTAACCACTTACAGTTTCACTTGGATCTGTTGTAATTGGTGTTGCAACTGAAGCTAAATCATAATCGCCTTTTTTCACTTTTGACAGCATCGTATTGAAATCCATAAATTCAGGATTGAACTCAACACCTAATTCTTTATAGTTCTCTTTTGCTATCGGAATAAACAAATCACCGTCTTTTGCTGAACTTGCACCATAATACGTTAATTTAAGCTTTTGACCATCTTTTTCACGAATTCCGTCTGAACCAGCTTTCCATCCAGCTTCATCTAATAATTTCTTCGCCTTATCTAAGTTATATTCGTACTTATTAATCCCCTCTTCTGTATAAGCCCAAGATGTTGGATGAATTGGAACATTAGCTACTGTACCGTATCCTTTGAAAGCTGTATCTACATATTTTTTACGATCCAAACCATAAATAAGAGCTTGACGAACTTTCTTATCTTTTAAATACGGTTTTTTACTATTCATTCTTATATAACTAAATGAAGAAGCCGTCTCTATTTCAACATTTGCAAACTGCAAACTCTTCACTTGTTCTAAAATTTCATCCCCGTAACCTACTCCTGTATAATCTATCTCACCTGTTTGGAATAATTGGAATTTTGTATCTGGTGAAGTAATCTTATAAATAAAGTTTTGAATTTTTGGTTTACCTGCATAATAATTTTCATTTGCTGTAAAACGAACTTCCTGTCCTGGAATATATTTTTCAAACTTATATGGTCCCGCAGCTATCGGTTTCCCATATAACTCTTTTAAATAATCTAAACTAGTATTTTGCTTATATTCTTTTCCATAATAAGCTTTTGATAATACTGGACCACCTAAAGCAATTAGCGCTTGTGAGTTAACTTTTTCAGTCGTAACTTTAATTGTTTGTGGATCAACAACTTGAATCCCTTCAATAGACGTCGCTTTTCCTTCTTTATATTCCTTACCACCTTTAATTGCATATTGTGAAATATCATCGCCACCTTCATAAGCTTTATCATGTAGAAGTGATAATGTAAATGCTACATCGTCAGCAGTTAATGGCGATCCATCACTAAATTTCAAGTCTTTGCGTAAATGAAATGTATATGTTAATTGGTCTGAAGAGACATCCCATTTCTCGGCAAGATCTGGTATAGGTTTCCCTTGTTTATCTGTTGTAACAAGAGAGGCGAAAATAACCGATGTCACATTGCCATCCCAACCGTTCTCTTGAAAGTAAGGTAGGAAAACTCCCCCCGGCTTTGAGATACCAGAAATAAACGTATCTTTTCTATTTTTCGCCTTATCAGGTACTTTCGTCTTATCTGTAGCCGCAATTTTTTCAACTTTTATATTTTTTAAATCCTGCTGTTTAACCGGTTCTGTAGAAGCAGTATCTTCCTGTCCCCCACAAGCAGATAACACAAGCGAACTACTCAGTAATACCGAAAATACACCAGCCCATTTTTTTGTCTTTTTCTTCATTGTCCCCACCCTAACTTTTTAATAGTGATACCCTTTGAACTTATTACCTTATGTATGCCTCCCACAGCAACATTTATAGCCAATCGGAAAAGTCGGTTTTAATCGTAAAAAAATAGATGTTTTTGAGGGGTAACAATCCTATTCCGACCTTTCCGGTAGACTTTATGGTTATTAGCTTATATCTTCCGTTATATTTTGTCAATTCTTTCTAAATAAATATTTTTAAAATTTTTCAAAAATTATTATTCTATCTTTAATTTAGGTAAACTTAACAAAATACCGTTATAGTTATCTTCTTGTAACCCTTGAATGCGTGCATGATGTGCAGACACAACTTTACTATTATTTAAGAAGATTACAGGCGGATCTTCACTCAACTCCTGGTACAACTTTTTATAAATTTCTTTTCGTTTTTCAATATCTAATGTTTCTAGTGCCTGCTTCGCTAATTCATCTACTTTCGGATTATGGTACCCATCATAGTTTCGTTTACTTGTCGAAACAAACTCCTCAATTGTTCCACTCGGATCATCAATCATTGGCGTAGATACCATCGCTAAATCATAATCACCTTTTATCACTTTTGAAATCATCGTATTAAAGTCCATATATTCTGGGTTAAACTCTACACCAAGCTTTTTATAATTCTCTTTCATCACCGGGATCATTACATCATTTATTTTACTTGCAGAAGAAGCAAAATAACTTACCTTCAATTTTTGGCCATCTTTTTCGCGAATTCCATCTGAACCAGCTTTCCATCCAGCCTCATCCAATAATTTCTTTGCTTTCTCTAAGTTATACTCATATTTATTAATCCCTTCTTCTGTATACGCCCAAGAAACTGGCGTAATCGGTACATTAACGAGTGAAGCATAACCTTGGAAATACGTATCAATAACTTTTTGACGCTCTAATCCGTAAATAAATGCTTGGCGGACACGCTTATCTTTAAAGTATGGTTTCTTATAATTCATTTTAATGTAACCATAAGAGCTTCCTGTATATACATTAATATTGGCAAAACCTAAATCCTTTAACTGTTCAATCATCTCCGTGTTTGTCGTAAAACCATCATAATCTACTTCCCCGGCTTGAAATTGTTGTAGCTTTGTATCACCTTTTGAAATTTTATAAATAAAGTGCTCAATCTTCGGTTTTCCTTCAAAATAATTTTCATTAGCTACAAATCGAACCTCTTGACCAGGAATATATTTATCTAACTTATAAGCTCCTGCTCCCATCGGTTTTCCATACAACTCTTTTAAATACTCTAGGTGCCCTTGTTTATACTCTTTCCCGTAATAAGCTTTAGATATAACTTCTCCACCGATTAATGATAGTGTTTGAGCATTTACCTTTTCAGTCGTAATCGTAATTGTTTTCGGATCAATGACTTGAATTCCCTCAATAAAGGTTGCCTTTCCTTCTTTATACGCTTGCCCACCCTTTATTGCTGTTTGACTTATATCAGTCGCTCCACTATAAGTTGGATCGTGTAATAGCGTTAATGTAAATGCTACGTCATCTGCAGTTAGTGGTGATCCATCACTAAACTTTAAACCATCTTTCAAATAGAACGTGTATGTAAGCTGATCCTCCGAAATATCCCACTTCTTCGCTAAAATTGGAATTGGTTTTCCTTCCTTATCGAGTCCAACAAGAGGTGCAAAGATAGCTTGCGTTATATTACCATCCCATCCATTCTCCATAAAGTGCGGAAGGAATATCCCTCCAGGACTCGGCATTCCAACTACAAAAGTATCTTTTCTTTCTTTTGCTTTTACGGGACTTTTTGCTTTGTCGCTTGCCTGAATAAATTCATCTTTTACTTTCGGGACGTTCCTGGCCTCGTTTGTACTCGCTTCCTCTTGACCACATCCGGCTAGTAATACTGATACACTCAAAAATGTAGCAATTGCTCCTTTAAAAACATTTTTCATTGCACTATCACCTTTACCTTCCTAATTTTTAACGATGTAGGAACATAGGACTCCTTCCTGCAACTATATTCATTATTCCTATAAAAATAGTATGAATTAATTTCAAGATTATTCCTTTCCTTTAAACATGTCAACCGTTCTTTTTTATTTCGTATTAAAAAATTAAAAATTCACTTCTATTCGTTCCGTATGAAACATAGAATACTAATAACCAATTACCAAAAAGGGGGCGAAAACATGGACAACCTATTCCAATACGTCCTTCACTACGTATTATTAACAATTATGATAGTCGGGGCGCTATTACTATTCCCGTTCTTCCCAAAGTTCGTCCTCTTTTTAGCTTTTTTTATGATGCTCGGGATCGCTATTATCATTTCAACAAGGGAAGATACGACACAAAAAGAAAACAGAGTTCAGCGTGTAAAGCTGTAACTCTGTTTTTTGTTTTCAATCATGCTTTGCCGTTACACATACTTATGTCTCGGGAAATAATTAACCGATCTAAAAAGCTCCTAATACGATTTATGTTTCACAATCTATGCAAGTTACGAAACAAAGATTTATTAAATTTGCTGTTTCACGTGAAACACAACTTTTATTTATCTCTTAAAGCAAAACAGCAGTATAAAAAAGCGAATCCCTTCAGTAAAACTGAAAGGGATTCGCTTTTTAATTTTCACTCCACAATATTCTCTAACTCATTATATAACTCCGCTCGTAACAACTCTTTCTTCGTTTTTTCTTCATACAATTGTTCAAGCATTTCAACATCAACTACTTGTTCCATCTTACACTCAAGCGTATATATATCTTCTTCAACATGCATTAACTCGGTTTCAATCTCCTCAATATTCCTAACTTCTTTCTTTTTTACAGGGACTGTTTCAATATTTTTTCTTCCTTGGCGTTGCTGCTTTATCACTTGCGTCTCGAACTTTTCCTCCCACTTTTGACGCGCCCATGCATAGTTCCCTGCAAACTCAAATAATTTACGCTCATCAATCCAATACGTCTTTTCAAATAACTTATTTAAAAAATAACGATCATGTGAAACAGCTAAAATTGTCCCATTATATTGTTCAAGAGCTTCCTCTAAAACTTCCCTTGATTCAATGTCGAGATGATTTGTCGGCTCATCTAAAATTAAAAAATTGATATCTTGATACATAAGTTGTGCAAGTCTTAACCTCATTTTTTCTCCACCGCTCAGTTGCGTTACTTTCTTAAACACCGCTGGACCATAAAATAAAAATTTAGCTAATATATGTCTCGCTTCTCCCTCTGTTACAGCTACACATTCCCTGAAAGCCTCCAATACATTACTCTTCATATTTCCGTACGCATGCTGGGATAAATAACCGATTTTCACACTACTTCCAATTCGAATTTCTCCAGCGTCTGGTTCTATTTCTTCTAATAATAACTTTAATAGCGTTGTCTTTCCTGTACCATTACGACCAACGATAGCTGCACGCTCTTGAAAACGAACATGTAAGTTTGCTTCGTTAAATAAAAGATGTTCCGCAAACCCTTTACTCACTTCTTTCATTACAACAACATCTTTTCCACTTCTCTCTTGCCCTTCAAACTGAAGTCCCATTTGTTTTCGTTCTAAAATAGGTTTCTTTAGTTTTTCCATACGTTCCAGTGCACGTTCCATACTTCTCGCTCTCTTATGCAATCCTTCATTCGGAGGATTCGCCTGATTTGCCCATTCACGCAGTCGCTTAATTGCTTCTTTCATTTTCTTTATTTTCTTTTGCTGTTCTTGATAAGCCTGAAACTCCTGAAGCAACCTTTCTTCCTTCTCTTCAACAAACCGAGAATAGTTTGTATGATACACGTGAATCTCTCCATCTTCTAAATCAAAGATCTTCGTTACAACTTCATCAAGGAAATAGCGATCATGTGAAATAACCATAACTGTTCCGTTGTATTCTTTTAAAAATTGCTCTAACCATTCGACTGCAAATAAATCTAAATGATTGGTTGGTTCATCTAATAAAAGTAAATCTGGTTTCTGCAACAGCATGTATGCAAGGCTTACTTTTGTTTGCTCCCCACCACTTATCTCCACAAATGATCGTGGGAATAGTTCTGTCACCTGTAAACCATTTGCTACCTTCATAATGTTCGCTTCGATTTCATAACCACCAAGAAACGCAAACTTTTCTTGGATGATTCCGTATCTCTCCATTAATTTTTGTAAAACAGAAGTTTCCTGTTCTTCCGCCATATGTTTTTCTAAAGTACGCATTTCTCTTTCTAATTCCTTTTCTATTTTAAAAGCGGAACTCAATACTTCATATACAGTCATACTCTCATCAAATTTCGGAATTTGTGCCACATGACCAATACGTGTACCTTTCTTCATATGAATGGCCCCTGCATCCAAACCTTCCATTCCAGTTAAAAGCTGAAAGATTGTTGTCTTCCCACTACCGTTACGACCAACTAATCCAACACGTTCACCATTCTTTATTTCAAGCGATATATTTTCAAATATGATGTTTCCACCAAAAGATTTCGTTACATTATTTACACTACAAATTGTCATTTTCCGTACTCCTTTCAATATAAAAAACCATGAGAAAGAAACATTCCCCATGGTTTTCGGCATAGAAAAAGGAAGCTAAATAGCTCCCTTTTCACACGTTTATTAAAAATGGGTGAAGAGATTTCTATCGTTCTATAGCTACTATGCAATTGTTAAAAAAGGACAGACGTATCCCGTTAACAACTACATCATGAAAAATCGCACGACAAAAATAGATAAAATCTAAAAATTTGGCACGTGCAGCTAAAGAACGTTTCATCTCATTCACCTCTTTCGTACGGAATTTAATACTTACTTCTTTATTATACTTTCCCATTTCATGTTTGAATAGTCATTTTTCTGAAAATAATGAAGATAGACTAAACATTTCAATAAGTGACATCAAATCTTACAAAACTGTTATGTTCACGTAATGGAAAGCGATAGTACGAAAAGATGCCTCCCTATACAATAAAGATGTAAACAAGAGAGACAACAAAAGGAGGAAACAATCATGATGAAAGAAATCGTAAAAGCAATCTTTGAGGTATTAGTGAACGGACAAGCAGTTGTAAAAGAACTAAATGAACTATAAAAAGGAGTGAAAGAATATGATGAACATGGTAAAAATGATTTTACACGCTCTAGTTGATGCAAAAGCAGTTAGCCAAGAATTAAACCAACAATAAAAAGGGGTATGTGAATATGAAGAAAGCCATTTTTGTAATCGCAAGTACAGCAATTGCCTTATACACAATAAAAAATAGAGAAAAGAAGCATAATAAAAACAATCTATATTATCCATACACATTATTAAAGAAAAAATAAAAGACAAGGTACCCTATCTTAATGAGGATATCTTGTCTTTTATTTTTTATATTCCCTTTAAAGGATTTTCTTCTCCTTATCCCGAATGTATTAAGCGGGATTTTTACACATATTTTAAAGGGGCATATATACAAATGGATACACAACAACTATACTTTTTAAACGATATTGGCAAACAAAAACCAGAAAGCATCCGGAATAGAAGCGCTGCATGTCCTTTTTGTGACAGAGAAAATTTAACGGATATTTTAGCAATTGAGGGCTCAATTATTTGGCTAAAAAACAAATTTCCTACATTAAAAGATACATTTCAAACGGTGCTAATCGAAACAGATAATTGTGAAGACCATATTGCGACATATACAGAAGAACATATGAAATCGCTAATTCGTTTCTCCATTAAACATTGGTTAGATTTACAGAAAAATAAAGAATTCACATCTGTAATTTTATACAAAAATCATGGTCCATTCTCAGGTGGAAGTTTGCATCATGCGCACATGCAGATTATTGGAATGAAATATGTAGACTACCTCAATAACGTAGAACAGGACAACTTCCAAGGCGTAATTGTTCAAAAAAACGAGCACATTGAACTCAATATTTCAGATCGTCCTATTATCGGTTTTACTGAATTTAATATCATCATTGAAGATATTGGATGCATAGATGAACTAGCAAATTATATTCAGCAAACTGTACGTTACATACTGACAGATTTCCATAAAGGATGTAGTAGTTATAACTTATTCTTCTATTACTTAAACGGAAAAATCATTTGTAAAGTTGTTCCTAGATTTGTCGTTTCACCGTTATATGTAGGATATAAAATACCGCAAGTTTCCACCAAACTAGAAGACGTAAAAATACAACTAGCAGCGTATTTCACAAAACAAAACGACGCGATTATCCACAAAAAAATAGAGTAGGTATCAAAAACCTACTCTTTAATTACACCTTTATTTCGATAGTACACATCTTCTAATCCGATGTTATACTTCATATTATTATCCGTCCACTCTGGCCCTAAATTCCCTGGCCATCCAGATGTATTTGCTATATATTTTAATAATGCAAAATCCGTCAAACCTTTTTGCACCCCGCGCTTATATCCTTTCATTAAATGCGGCATTGCAATTTGCGCATTTGTACGTGGATCTTTCAGCTCGTCATCAGTTAAATGATCCGGTGCAAGTCCACCACCGCGATGCAATTGAAACAATCCGAATGAAGTTCCGTTATCTCCAACACTTCTTGGATTTAATCGACTTTCATGTTCGGCAATTGTAAGAGGTATCCATTCTGGAAGATTGACTTTCTTTGCTTCCTCTATAATAATTTGTTTCATCTGTTTTGCTTCTTCTGAGTCAACATAGCTTGTCTCATTTACTAATTTCCCCATTCCTTCAGACTTTCCTTGGAAGTATAAGTACACTCCAAGAACAACTAAAAATCCTACAAAGAATTTCTTCACTACCTCTACCTCTTTCTCCGCTGAAATTTGTCCCCTTTCAGCCTTCTTCCCTTTACAATTACCCACATTCTATCATTCTCTTACTCTTTTATCATAGCAAATAACTATACATATTATCATCATGCTTTAGACTGATTTTGTGAAAAAACAGCTGGTAAATACGTGCAAAAATGTAACTTTCATAGACTGAAACGCATTTTTTGTATATAATTGTAAGCTGAATTCCAAATATAAACTAGGAGAATAATAATATGAAAAAATGGTTGCTACTCTTATTCAGTTTACTACTATTAATTCCTGTCCCTATTTCCGCACAAAAAAACGAAAATCCAAAAGTCCTTATTTTATACAGTTCGAACGATGATCAAATTACAAATGATACCCAAATACTTAATACACAAGTAGGACATTTTACTAATAACATAACAATCAAAAACATAAAACAGTTAGCTGAAATAACTGATAAATCTTCATATACACATGTTATTTACTTAGGTGAAAAACAAGAAGAACTTTCTACTGAAACAAAAGAATTTCTAGAAAGTTTCTCAGGGCCACTACTAGTTTTAGGTCAAAATATAGAACAATTATCCAATCGTTTTTCATTTATCACACTAAAAAATGAAGATATAAACTCTGATACAATTGAATATCCAACACGTAAACTAAAGAATACATTAGAAGAAGAACGATCCATTAAAAACCTTGATACAAATGGAAAAATTCTTGCCAATGCTTTAAAAGGAAGTACTACTTATCCATTAATTGTGCAACAAAATAATTCTTATTATATTGCAACTTCTAACCTCTTTGATTGGATATCTTATTATATTGGCGAAAGCCTATTTTCTTACTTTGGACAAAAACCAACGACAAATAAAGTGGAAGCTTATTTACGTCTGGAGGACGTTCATCCAGCCGCAGATATAAATCAATTAAAAGAAATTGCTGAATTACTAAAAGAGAAAAAGATGCCATACATGATCACTGTTATACCTGTATATACGGATCCAGAAACAGGTAAAACACTACATTTAAAAGATAAACCCGAACTAGTCGATCTTTTAGGCTCTATGCAAGATGATGGTGCAGCAATTATTATGCATGGTTATACTCACCAATTTTATGATAGTGAAACTGGTGAAGGTTTTGAATTTTGGGACGTAAAAACAGACCAACCAATTCGTCAACCGAAGCATGAAAAACCAAAAACAAAAGATGATTTCCCTAATATAGAGGCATATAATACATACGTAAAAAAAGGGGAAGAATTTGAAGAAAAATATACGACTGATCATATTGAAAAAGGCATTCAAGAACTTGTAGATGCCAAACTATATCCGGTCGCATTTGAAGCACCTCATTACACGATGTCTCAAAAAGGATATGAAATATTATCAAGATACTTTTCAACTTATGTAGGACAACTACAGTTAAGTGACACAACTTGGAAATCTATGCACTCTCCGGCATACAGAAGTACACCATCATTTTTACATGGCATGAAATTAATGCCTGAAACAGTTGGATTTATCGAAGAAGATAAACCACACGCTATTGCTAAAATGAAAGCAAATGCTGTATCTGTTGCCAAATTATCCGATGGAGTTATTGGTGCATTCTATCATCCTTACTTAGGTGTAAAACCATTAAAAGAAGTACTAAAGGATCTAGAAAGTATTCCAAATATAGAATGGATTGATTTACAAAAAGAAACGAATGAAGTGAAAATGAAAGATATTCATATCACTACTAATAAAGACGGCATTCACGTTGAAAAACCAACAAGCGCAAGTGACATAATAGATTATATAAAACAATATGGATTCTTCCTTATACTCGGTTTCCTCGTCATTGTCTTTCTCTTATTATTAAGACGTGCGAAAAAATTAGAATCCTAATACAAAACCACCAAGCAAAATGCTTGGTGGTTTTTTTAACTTAAACCAAAACGTGGCATATTATTAATAACCCATTGATTATGTTCATAAATAAATTCAACTTCTATTTCTCTATAATAAGAAGGGCTAAAATAACAATTCTATCCTTTCAAATAAAATTGAATCGTATTTTCATATATCGTTTCTGCAACCTTATCAACAGCTACGTTTTTTATAACACTAATTTCCTTTAATACTTCTCGAATCATTCTCGGATGTGTCATAACACCCTCTTGAAATTCCCACGGTCCATCTGTTTCTACCATCATATATTCAAGAGGATAATACGAAACAATTTTTCTAATCTTATCCTTATGTAAAACATCTGGCGTGATAGAAATGTAATACCCATTCCTTATCATCCGTTTCATTGTTGTTTCACTTCCTTTAAACCAATGAAAGTGTGCACGTGAAACTTTATATTTCTCCAGTAAATCACATACAATATCAGCGTCTTCATACACTGCATGCAATATAATTGGTAAATCATATTTACTAGCTAGTTCAACAAACCGTTGTAACACTGATATATACGAATTGATAGCAATGCGCTCATCTTCTTTTCTTAAATAATACGGTAAGCCAACTTCACCAATCGCAACTATATCATCTACATGCTCTTCAATTAATTTATAAATTTGCTCACATTCTTCTTTATGAATCGGTTGCTCCGGATGAAAACCTATTGCTGGATGTACAAAAGGATATAGTTTTGCTAAAGATAAAGTTTCTTTACATGATTGATAATTCATAGATACTGCAATAAGCCCCTTTATCTCTTTACTATGCTCCACATCTTTAAGTAATTTACTTTTCTCTTCATCCTTATATTGATCAACATGTATATGACTATCAATCCACTTCACCTTTATTCCCCCATAAAAAAAACAAGAAAGGATCTCCCTTCTTGTTTTGTCATCTATATTATTTAACAATTAAGTTTGTTATGATATCAAATAACCCAATACATACTACGGCAACAGTAAAGTAGCTACAGAAATCTTTAATTGGAAACTTCACTACTTCTTCTTTACGCATCCCATTCTTCTCCTTTCTTACTATATCCCTAATTATTTTTATCTATTTGTATTTATTATGCAAAAAATATGACAAATTTACTATCGAATTAACTTACGTAAACCTTACAATGTTGTAAGGTTTATAAAAAGGGCCTCATCTCCATACAGATGAGGCTATTAAAAAGGAGTTGGTTTTTCATTCTTCATTCATATTACAAACAGAAAGTAATACAGTGAGACTTTCTAATTACACTATATAAAATTCACTATCTTTTAACCATCGAATTACATTACAGAAGACTTACATGTTTGTAAGCTATGTGTAATGTAATTCGATAGTTTCTCTTACTGACATCTCGTACAATAAAGTTAGCAAGTAGGCCAAATAAGAAGAACACTCACATAACCAAATTACATTGCTAGTAGCTACTCTTCTTATACCTTTCACTCATGCTACTACAATGTACCCCCTTCCCCTTTATATATTAAAAAAAGCCTTAGTCCATATGGACTAAGGCTTTTTTTGCACACACCAAAATACCCCTACCTAGTATTTTTATTTTCGACAAAAAATAGGTGGGGGTATAATTCGCTATCTCATCGCTAAAAGTTTACTCTTTGCATTAATAGGAATATTTACAGCTTCAATTTCTTCAATTGACTCGCCGTAGCGTCCTTTTGCGTACACTTTTAATGTTTCATCTCTCTTTAACATATGCTTAACAGTCTTCTTTATTTTTTGTTCTCTTCCACGTTCGTCAAATGCAATAAATTCATATTCATACCACTCATCGCCAATATGCTGACCAATTGTATTCACAACCGTATAGTATTCTTTCGTCTTATAAAATGGATTATATTTATCGATAACCGGTCCAAGTTTCGTAGGTAGTAACATTATTACTATGACTATCATCGCTATTATAGTAGTGATCATTTTTTTCTTCATAATAAACATTCCTCCTCTGCAGGATATATATACATCCATTTTAAAAAGAAGGAATACAATCTACTATTGAATCTCATTACATTACACTTACATTTTTGTAAGAATTAAAAAAAGGTGAACGAATTTACTCGTTCACCTTTTAGCTCGCTTTAAAGCCCCCACCAAGTACATCACGTACATCATGGATAACGACGAAAGCATCGTCATCTACTCGACTAATAACTTGCTTTAACTTAACAAGCTCTTGTTTATTAATAACAACATATAAAACTTCTTTATTTTTACCAGTATATCCGCCGCGCCCTTCTAATACAGTAACGCCGCGTGTCATGTTTTTCGTAATAGCCTCACGTATTAACTCTGGTTGATTTGAAATAATTGTAACAGCCGTTTTTGTGTCCATTCCTTCTACAATGAAATCAATTACTTTCGCTCCGATGAATACTGCAACAAGTGTGTACATCGCTTTTTCTTGCCCTATTATAAATACGGAACCAGCAATTACAACGATATCAATAATAAGTACACCTTTACCGACGCTCCAACCTAAATATTGATTTGCTAACCGTGCTAAAATTGCCGATCCCCCTGATGTACCTCCAGCTTTGAACATACAGCCTAATCCGATACCGACAAATACACCAGCAAATAGTGCCGCTAATAACGTATCACTATTTACATGATACTCAATATGTTCCGTAACATATAAAAACAAAGATGTTTCTACAATCCCTAAAATTGTATAAACCATCGTTTTCTTATCAAAAAATTTATAACCAACAGCTAGTAAAATTGCATTTATAGCAAAATTCACAATCCCCGGCGACCAATCAAATAAATAGTACGTAACAACCGTTAAACCAATAATTCCACCCTCTGATAGACGGTTTGGAATTGCAAAGTAATTAATACCAATTGCGAATAATAATGAACCAATTGTAATTAGTGTTATTTCCTTTATACGTTGATTAACCATAGTTCATACCCTCCCCCCATTTGACATTGTATCACTATCTCCTAGAGGTTTAGAAGTTGTTTTTATTCAGCATTTTTCCTCATAAAGACCAGGATATTATGTTTAAACAGAGGGGTGATTAATTATTCACATATGCTCTAACTATACGGACAAATTGCTCTACATTCCCCTTCTGAATATACTTAGCTCGGATGGTTTCATGATTACAAATAAATTCGAAATACGGGCGAAAAACTATGCTATCTATATGCAAATATGAGTACTCTTTAAATGTTGAAGGATAGTATGGAAATTTTCCGTAAAACAGGAGACGTCCAGTAGTCGCAACAAAAATCCCATGTTGATAACATAACGTGAAATGATCCTTCTCAAAAACCCCCACCACAAAGGCTAAAACATTTTCGTCATTCCCTAGAAACTTTTTTATACTTAATAAAAGTTCATTCATGCATTTCCCTCCAAATACTATTTTTGAAAAGAATCCATGGATTGTTACAAACCGGTTTAACCCCTTTATAAAGTATGAAACGCGTTTCCTGTCAAAGGTATTTCAAAAAAGTAATCCGTTATGCACTTATACACATAACGGATTAAAACTACACTGTAGATCGCTCCACAAGTTCATATGGAATTTCCACCTTTTCTTGTTTAGAACTTTCAGCATTTGTTTGCCGATAAAACATTTCAAAGGCTTTTTTACCTATTTCCTTTAAATTTTGATCAATAGTTGTAAGTTGTAACACTTGCGAGATAGGTTGATTATCAAAGCCAATAATCGCTAAATCCTCAGGAACTTGAATACCTAATTTTTCAGCTTCTGTCATAACCCCAATCGCAACTTCATCTCCTGCTACTATTAATGCTTCAGGAAGATGCTGCATCTCCTTTAATTTATGAGCCACTCTCACACCATCTTCTAACGTAAAACATTCTGTGAAAATCCATTCTTCATTCACTTCTTCATCTATAGATTGCAATTGACGCTTATACACATCAAAACGCTTTTGACTACTCGGTCCTAGCTTTCTCCCCGTGCAATAACCAATTTTTTTATAACCTTTTTCAATAAGGTGATTCATTCCTAGCTGGAAAGCTGCCGAATGATTTGTATATACACTTGAGATATTTGAAATATCATTGTCTTCACAAGCAATGATTGTGCCGTATGAAGCATACGGTTCTATCATTTCCCAATCATTTGCACGTGAACAAATAATAAGGCCATCTAATTGTTTCGTTTTTAACATATGTAAACTTTTCATTTCTTCTTTTTTATTATAGTTTGTTTGGCAAAGTAGCACCCTGTAGTTATGAGTTAACGCTCCCTCCATCATTCCCCCTACCATTGCATCGAAGCTCGGGTGATTAATGTAAGGGAGAATTACACCAACAATATTCGTCTTTCCTTTTGATAAATGAACAGCATTTGCGTTTTGTGAGTAATTCAACTTCTCAACTATCTCTATAACCGCTTTCCTTTTTTCTTCACTTACATACGGATGATCATTCAATACTCTCGAAACAGTCGTAACTGAAACTCCCGCCATCTTTGCAATATCTTTAATATTAGCCATACATTCACCTCTACTTTTAAATTAATAAATTCCATGAACATATGTCAAACCTTCTCATCATTACACCTTCATTCATTTTTCTTACAAAAGTGTAATTTTCCTGTAAGCTAATTCGATAGTTACTTCTTGCGATATTTCATACAATTAAGTCAGAAACAGGGCAACCATTATTCGAAAAGGAGCGGATTTATATGATGAACAAAATGAAATCAAACAATTTTTTAAATACAATGAGCATGGTATTTTCCGCTCTTATCGATGCAAAAGCTGTTGCTTCTACATTAAACAAGTAAGGAGAATATATTATGAATAACATCACTTTTAACAAATTAGATTTTTTAGGACTGGCTAGTGGCTCGATTCTTCTTACTGCTTTTATTTACGCCACTACGCTTGTATAAATTTTGTGTCCCCTTTCCCCTTTATCCCACTTTAATGGGCAGTAAGACCCCCACCTCAAAATTCAACGAAAGCAAAGAAGTTAGGTAGGGGTCGGGCTGCCCATTAAAGTCCGATTGGTTCAACTAATAATCAGTGGGGGATGAAGACCCCCCACTGATTAAAGTTTCACTTTATTATAAATAGTAATAGAAAAGACGACCGTCTATGCCCGGTCGTCTTTTCTTACTTTTGATTTGATTCCAAAGCTTCCTTTAGCTCCTCAAATTTCTCATTTAATTGGTCTGTCATCATTTTCATAGCTGTTTTCCGATCTATTTGTTCTTCAGCATCAATTTGAATCGGATCTCCAAAAATCAATTGTGCCTTTTTCCCCTTTATTAATTCTTTTACACTTGATGGACCAACATAAGCTGCTGGTATTAATGGAACGTTAGAACGCATCGCAATTGTCACAGCACCAGCTTTTAACGAAACATCTTCTGTCGATCTCGTTCCACTCGGGAAAATCCCTACCACTTTTCCTTCTTTTAATAAGCGTGATGGAATTTTAAGTGTACTCGGTCCTGGATTTGCACGATCTACAGGGAATGCATTTACATTTTTAAAGAACCAATTTTTGAATTTCCCTTCAAATAATTCTTTTTTGGCCATGTAATGAATCTCTGTTGGGTACATCCCTGTAGCTAACATTAATACATCCATAAAACTTGTATGTGTACACGCAACAACATACGGGCCACCTTCTGGTAGCTTTTCTCTTCCTTGCACTTCTACTTTCCCAGCTGTTTTAAATATATATTTCAACAAAAATGTAATTGGTTTATACATTGGTTTCGTTCCTTTCTGAACATCCGAAGTATAGTCATTTTCTTACCTCAATTATAACACTAAGTTATAGGAGTTGGTAATAAAAATGAGTATTAATTGTTAAATTTCAATTCTTACAAAAGTGTAATTTTCTTGTAAGCTAATTCGATAGTTACTTCTTGCGATATTTCATACAATTAAGTCAGAAACAGGGCAACCATTATTCGAAAAGGAGCGGATCAATATGATGAACAAGCTGAAAACGAACAATCTTTTAAATACAATGGGCATGGTATTTTCCGCTCTTATCGATGCAAAAGCTGTTGCTTCTACATTAAATAAGTAAGGAGAATGCATCATGAATAACATTACTTTTAACAAATTAGATTTTTTAGGATTAGCTAGCGGCTCTCTTCTTCTTACTGCTTTTATTTACGCTGCTACGCTTGTATAACTTTGTGTCCCCTTTCCCCTTTATATAGAAAAAGACGACCGTCTATGCCCGGTCGTCTTTTTAAATGTTTCTTTCTTTTAACTCTTTTAAAAGCTCTATCATTTCAGCTTGTTGTTTTATCTTCTTACGACCATTTCGATTAATTGCTGCAAGCTCACAAGCAACTCCGACGGCAAAGAAAAACAATAAACTTTCTAACATGTGAAATCCTCCAATTGCCTATTAAACAGCTTGACGTAATTGCTCTTCTTGTAAAATCTTCTTATTTATATTTTCTTCTTTCCTCTGACAAACATTATTACGAATAAGTGCCGCAATAACAAGTAAAGTCCCTACAATATCAAACATTGTTATTTGATATCCTTGCATCATCATAATAACTAAAGTTGTAATTGGTACAAAATTAATAAATAAAATCCCATTAATGGACGATAAAATTTTCACACCATAGTTCCAAGCTAGTAACGCTACTATTCCTGGTAATGTCATCATAAATAATAAATCGTATTTCACAATAAAAATCGTTCCCATACTCGGAACTGAAACATATCCAAACGCCGTTATAATTATCGTTATAATTCCTGTAACGGTTGTACCGAATACACACGTCAATGTAGAGTAACGTAATGTCGACCAATCGCTACACGTTTGACCACCCATCGTATAAATAACCCAACCTACAACTCCAACAAATATACATGCTAGTGAAAACATGTTATCTTTCAATGTTAAAAAGAAACTCATATCACCTTTTGTAATAACAAATACAGCCCCTATAAAAGCGATAATCATGCTCGTTATCATATACTTTTTCGGTTTTACACGCTTATATCCCCATAGGATACAAATAGAAATCATCGGCATAAGTGCTTCCATAATGGAGGCTACCATCACGCCTGATTTTCCCATTAACATTTGACCTAAAAATATAAGTACATTATATACAGTAAACGCCATCGTTCCGAAAAAGACGAGTAACTTTCCTCTTCCTTCTAAACGAAATGCCTGTTTCCCTTCTTTCATTAACAACAATATAATCAGCATTATCACCACCGCTCCATAGCGAATAAGCGAAAAGTAAAATGGATCTATGTATTCTAACGCATGATCAGCAACTGGAAACATTGCTCCCCATGACATACTTGCAATTAAACACGCTAAAGCGCCTATTATCATTTGACCTTTTCTCACCGCAATCCCCCACTTCTTTCTATTTGCACAAAGAGAATTGTAAAAGAAAAAATATATCACGTAAAATGATTCGAAATGATGTTAACTATCATTTATAATGATAGTTAACATCAAGGAGGATCGTATTATGGAATTAAGAGATTTACAAATCTTCCAGAGCGTTGCTGACCAAGGTAGTGTAAGTAGCGCAGCAAAGGAATTAAATTACGTACAATCAAATGTAACAACGCGTATTAAACAACTGGAGAACGAGCTGAAAACACCGCTCTTTTATCGTCATAAACGAGGCATGACTTTAACAGCTGAAGGAAGAAAAATGCTCGTTTATGTTAATAAAATTTTGCAAGATGTTGAGGAGCTAAAACAAGTATTTTTAGATAGTGAAACACCCTCTGGCATATTAAAAATCGGTACTGTCGAAACAGTAAGTACATTACCTACCATTTTATCTTCTTACTATAAAAGCTATCCGAACGTCGATTTATCATTACAAGCAGGTTTAACAGAAGAATTAATTAGAGAAGTACTCGATCATCAATTAGACGGTGCTTTTATATCAGGGCCAATAAAACATCCCCTTATTGAACAATACGATGTTAGTACAGAGAAATTAATGCTTGTAACACAAAATAAAGCTTTTCATATAGAAGAATTTACAACAACGCCTTTACTCGTTTTTAACCAAGGATGTGGATACCGTTCCAAACTAGAACGATGGCTGAAAGATGAAGGTTTGCTACCAAAAAGAATTATGGAATTCAATATATTAGAGACAATATTAAACAGTGTTGCACTCGGCCTTGGAATTACACTCGTACCACAGTCTGCTGTCCATCATCTTTCTAAAGCAGGTAAAGTGCATTGCCATGCAATCCCTGAAAAATACGGTAGTATTTCAACGGTTTTCATACGCCGTAAAGATAGCTATATGACAAATTCAATGCGTAGCTTTTTAAAAACAATCGAAGAGCACCACCACATTAATATGCTTTAAAAGACATTCTTACACGAATGTCTTTTTTTCTTACAAAAGTGTAAGTCTTCCGTAAGCTAATTCGATAGTTGCCGGCGATCATATTTCCTATAATTAAGACATACAGCAGGGCAACAACAATTCGAAAAGGAGCGGATACGCATGATGAACAAAATGAAATCAAACAAATTTTTAAATATAATGGGCATGGTGCTATCCGCACTTGTCGATGCAAAAGCTGTTGCAACTACATTAAACAAATAAGGAGAGATTATAATGAACAACATTACATTTAACAAATCAGACTTTATCGGACTTGCAAGTGGAGCGACTCTTCTTACAGCTTTCATTTACACACTTGCTAAAGGTCTTGTTTAACACTTTGTTTCCCCAAACCCCTTTATATATAGAAAAAGCTGCTCGTCTTATAGACAAGCAGCTTTTTAGTTTGTTTCATATATAGTTTGACCTGTTTTCGTCATATCATATCCGCCAATCGCTTTTAGTTCATTATGAAATTCTTCCGATTGCAGAATGTCTTTTACAACTTCGATCAGCTTTTCATTTTCTTTATTCTTCAAAATCACTAAATCATACTGCTCTTTCATGATTGGAATAAAGTCTACATTTACAATTTGCGAAAACTTTTCTGATCCTACTCCCACATCAGCTTTCCCATTCGCGACTTGCGTCGCAACACCAAGATGGTTCGATTCTTCCCATTCATATCCACTAATACGTTCTTTATTTAAATTTTGAATGCGCAATTGTTCATCAACTAACACCCTAATACCAGAACCCTTTTCTCGATTTATAAATCGTATAGATGATTGAGATAAATCAGCCCATGTTTTTATATTTTTAGGATTCCCCTTTTGCACATAAAACCCAACGTTCCTTGCTAATAAATTAATCATCGTACATGGTTGTCCTACTAAAATACGTTTTACGTAAGGAACATTATATGTACCCGTTTCGCCATCAAACAAATGCAAGCTAACGATACTTCCTTCTCCTTGATACATTTTTACTAGGCTCGTTAAACTACCTTGATATGCCCTTAATATATTTGAACTTGGCAGGCGATTTTCTATACGTTTTGCCAACATGTCTAACGTTAGTTCTTGTCCACTAATAATACATGTATTCGAGATACTATTACTGTCATTCTTTACAGAAGTAACTTGTACGTTACCTGTTTTCATTTGCTTAATATATTGTTCTAAATCTGCTGCATCAATGCGCATCTGTCTACCAATTCTATAAGAAGGCAGTTCTCCTTTTTTAATTAAATCGTATACAGTTAATTTTGATACTTTTAATCGCTTCGCTACTTCTTCCGTTGTGTAGGAATGATGATCCATAGACGATTCCTCACTTTCTTTCTTCATTGTAACAAAGAAAAGAATATTTCTCCTATATTTTAAAAATAACTACATCGTTCAAATTATATTCAATTATAACTAGTTATATTTAGTTATATTTAGTTATAATTAATTATGTCAAAATGAAAGGGGATTTTTTATGAATAAGTTTACATTACAATCCATCGGGGCACTTATCCTTTCTTTTCTTCTTATATTTAGTGTTGCATGTACAAGCGGAGAGAAGAAAGAGAAATCAACCGCTAAAGAAGGAAAAACAGTTGAACTTACTATATCAGCAGCTGCAAGCTTACAAGATGCGCTAAAAGAAATTGAAACAAAATATAAAGAAAAAGAACCTAATATTAAACTTTCTTTTAACTTCGGCGCTTCTGGTGCACTTCAACAACAAATCGAACAAGGTGCACCTGCTGATTTATTCTTCTCAGCAGCCGAAGATAAATTCCAAACTCTCGTTAAAAAAGGATTCATTAATGAACAAGAGGGGAAAAATCTCCTTGGAAACGAACTCGTTCTAGTCGTCCCAAAAGATAGTTCTCTTACAAAAATTCAAGATTTAAAAGATGAAAAAATAAAAAAAATCGCACTTGGTACACCTGAATCTGTACCTGCGGGAAAATACGCAAAAGCTTCTCTCACACATGAAAATCTTTGGAATGACATTCAAAATAAAGTCGTATTTACAAAAGATGTTCGCCAAGTGTTAACATATGTAGAAACAGGTAATGTTGATGCTGGTATTGTATACAAAACAGATGCTCTTATTTCAAACAAAGTAAAAATTGGTGAGACAGCAGCGGCTACTTCTCATGAGCCAATTCACTATCCTTTAGGTGTTATAAAAGAATCTAAACACAAGAAAGAGGCGACTTCATTTTATGAGTATTTGCAGTCAAAAGATGCACAATCTATCTTTAAAAAATACGGATTTACAGTCCTATCATAATTGCCATGAGCTTTGATACTATTTTATCACCAATCTTTCTATCTTTACGAGTAGCTGCATGTGCCACCATTATCGTTACCATTTTAGGAACGATAATCGGACGAGTGCTAGCACGCTCCTCATGGAGATATAAAGTAATATTAGAAACTATTTTCTTACTACCAATGGTACTTCCGCCAACTGTAATCGGCTTTTTTCTCATTATCATTTTTGGAAATAACAGTCCTATTGGAACGTGGATAGAATCAATATTTCAGCAATCTATTATGTTCACATCTACTGCTGCTATCATTGCTTCTACAGTTGTTGCATTTCCGCTTATGTACCAATCAGCAAAAACAGGATTTTCTATCGCGAATGTACAAATTGAAGAAAGTGCTCGTGACCTTGGTGCAAGTGAATATCAAGTTTTTCTACACGTCACACTTCCGCTTGCATTTCCTGCCTTACTAAGTGGAATGATTTTGAGCTTTGTTCGTGCGCTTGGTGAGTTTGGTGCTACGCTCATGTTTGCCGGAAACATTCCTGGTAAAACACAAACTATCCCAACTGCCATTTACATGGCGATTGATGCAAGTAATATGCAGCTCGCCTGGACACTAGTAGTTATCACTATTAGTATGTCCCTCCTATTTTTGCTATGTATTCAGCTTATTAATAAAAGAATTACTAACTCTTAAGGCAGCTCTTTTTGAAGCTGCTTTTTTATTTCTTAGGAAATAAAAATATACCACTGGGAAATAACTGAATTTTAAATTTTATTTAAATATACATTCTATTTGAATTTACTTTCTAAAATAGGCAATTTCCTGTTATTATATGGAGGTGTTTGAAAAAATGAAGAAATGAAAACGCATTTATATCGTGAATTCTTCATCCTGTTTTAGCGATCGGTAATCTTCTACTCTAGTAGTGGGGCATTACCGATCGTTAGAACGATATGTAATTATATTGGTATAGCAAAACGAAGGGAGTCTTGTAATGGACATTTTATTAGCGCTTCTTCCTGCAATTGCATGGGGAAACATCTTATTAGTAAGCGTAAAAATGGGCGGTGGTGCATATAGCCAAACGGTAGGTATGACAATCGGTGCTCTATTCTTCGCAACAATTATGTATGTATTTACTCAACCAGCTTTAACAATGACAATCTTGATTGTTGGTTTTATTTCAGGTTTATTCTGGGCTTTAGGACAAGTAAACCAATTAAAAACAGTTGAAAAACTAGGCGTTTCAACTACCGTAACAATTTCTACTGGTATGCAACTTGTTGCAACTTCTATCTTTGGGGTTATCGCTTTCCGTGAGTGGACTACTACTACAACGATCATTCTGGGAACGATTGCAATCCTATTAATCGTAGTTGGTGTTGTATTCACATCATTAGATGATAAAGAAAATGCTCAGCCACCAGGACAATTGAAAAAGGGACTTCTTACTTTAATTGTTTCTACTTTTGGCTATCTTGTATATGTAATTATTATTCGTTGGTATAACATCGATGGTTGGTCTGCTATTTTACCACAAGCAGTTGGTATGTTTGTTGGTGCGGTTGTACTGACATCTAAACATAAACCATTTAACAAATATGCAATCCGTAACGCTTTATCTGGTTTACTATGGGGAACTGGAAACTTATTCTTACTTCTTTCATTACCACGTGTCGGAGTAGCAACAAGCTTCCCACTATCTCAAACTGGAATCGTTATCTCAACATTTGGTGCGATTGTCTTCTTAGGCGAAAAGAAAACGAAACGTCAATTGATCTTTATTGCACTAGGTAGTGTTTTAATTATCGGCGGCGCTGTATTACTTGGTATGACAAAAGCATAAACTTATAATCTATTAGTAAACCCCTGAGGCACATATGCTTCAGGGGTTTTTTAATTCTAATTATTTTCTAGATATAATTATTTGTCTGTTTTTGTCCCTTATAATTATCCTTCCACTCTAGCAAACCCGCTACACATATAAAGAGATTAATAACAGCTAATATTAGCATAATATATAACCCAGTGGAGATATAAATTGAAATACTAACTACATTATATAAAATCCATAAATGCCAGTTTTCTAGGATTTTTCGACTTAGCATAAATTGAGCTATTAATCCTAGTACAGCATTTAAAGCGTCTAAATATGGACTTGCTGATTCTAAGTAATGGACTTGATAATACCCCCAACCAATCCATGCAACTAAAATAAAGATTATATAAAAAATCCAACCTTGCAAATCTAAACGAACTGTTGCTTTTACCTCTTCCTCCCCACTACGTGCAATCCAATGATACCAACCATATACATTAAATATAAATTGAAAACCTGCCAATACTGCCATTGCATATAAACCTTGTGTAATAAAAATATACAGAAATACCGCAACGGTAATCATACCGAATAAAAAGTTGGATACTTTTTCTCTTGCTAATAGCCAAACATTAATAATTCCCATGACCGATGCAAAGATTTCAATATAGCTCGATTGAATATACAATCCAACCAATACACAAATAATACTAGTAATGAGTAAAAAGAGCGGACTTCTAATCATAATCATCTCTCCCCAGATGTGTAATAAATTCCCTATCACCAGTATAAGGAATCACTCTCCCTTTCACCATTAATTTCCTACTTTTCATTATCTATTCCATCTACAATAAGCCTTTTCTTTTTACAAAATTCTCTTAAAAATGGTATCGTTTTTTATAACATATCTCCACTAGAAAGGAATAGAGGATATGCTAACTAAACATCGAATTCTATTTATTGGTGCTGGTCGTATGGCAGAAGCTATATTTTCCGGATTACTTAAAACAAGCAAAGAATACATCGAAGAGATTATCGTTTCTAACCGAAGTAACGTAGAAAAGCTAGATCAATTACGAGCGCGATATAATGTGTCTACTACAACAGATTGGAAGCAACATGTTACGTCTGTTGATACGATTGTTTTAGCAATGCCGCCTTCTGCACATGAAGAATTATTAGCAGAGTTATCTCCGTTACTATCGAATCAACTTGTCGTAACGGTAGCTGCCGGCATCGGCCCATCTTATTTAGAAGAAAGACTTCCTAAAGGAACGCCTGTTGCTTGGATTATGCCAAATACAGCTGCTGAAATTGGTAAGTCTATCTCCTTATACACGATGGGACAATTCGTAAACGAGACTGATCAAGAAACCCTGCAATTGCTTTTAGGGGGCATTGGTACTTCGCAACTTTGTACCGAGGAAGAAGTTCATCAACTTACTGCAGTTACTGGAAGTGCACCAGCCTTCCTTTATTACTTTGCTGAAAGTTTAATTGAAGCAACAAAAAGTTATGGAGTCGATGAAGCAACCGCAAAACACCTTGTCATTCAAATGATTTCTGGCTCTGCTTCTATGCTTGAACAAACACAAGATCCAGCTAACCTCCGTGAACAAGTAACAACGCCAGGTGGTTCCACAGCTGAAGGTCTCAAAGCTTTATATGAATATAATTTTTCAGAGGCAATTCAAAAAGCAGTAGAAGCAACAAACAAAAAAGCTAGGGGGAAATAATATGAATTTAACAAGTTTAAAAGACTATACAACATTACATAACGGTGTAAAAATGCCTTGGTTCGGTTTAGGTGTTTTTAAAGTAGAAGATGGTTCAGAAGTAATTGAATCTGTAAAATCAGCAATTAAAAATGGTTACCGCAGCATTGATACTGCAGCAATCTATCAAAACGAAGAAGGCGTTGGCCAAGCAATCCGTGAATCAGGTGTTGCACGTGAAGAATTATTTATTACATCAAAAGTATGGAATAGCGATCAAGGGTATGAAACAACACTTCAAGCATTTGAAACTACATTAGAAAAATTAGGACTAGAGTATTTAGATTTATATTTAGTACATTGGCCTGTAAAAGGGAAATATACTGAATCATGGAAAGCGTTAGAAAAACTTTATAAAGACGGCCGTGTTCGTGCAATTGGCGTGAGTAATTTCCATATTCACCACTTACAAGACGTATTTGAAATTGCTGAAATTAAGCCAATGGTCAATCAAGTGGAATACCACCCACGTCTAGCACAAGAAGAGTTGCACGCTTTCTGTAAAGAACATAATATCCAGCTTGAAGCTTGGTCACCGTTAATGCAAGGACAACTACTAGATAATCCAACGTTGCAAGAAATTGCGACAAAATATAATAAATCAACTGCGCAAATTATTTTACGCTGGGATTTACAAAACGAAGTTGTAACAATTCCTAAATCAATTAAAGAACATCGTATTATTGAAAATGCAAACATCTTCGACTTTGAATTAAGTGCTGATGATATGAAAGCAATTCAAGCTTTAAATGAAGATCGTCGCGTTGGTCCAGATCCAGATAACTTTAACTTCTAGTAGAAAAACCACTGCCATATGCAGTGGTTTTTCGTTAAAGAAAACTGAAAATTTAAACTATATTTCATTCAGTTGACACTTCATCATCCAAGGTGTAAGATTTTGAATTATCAAAGAAACACAAAAATTAATAAAGTTTATTCGTTTACTCATTGTATCAAGAGAGGTGGAGGGACTGGCCCTTTGAAACCTCGGCAGCAGGTTCATTTTTGAATACTGTGCCACTTCCTGCAAGCTTTATAGCTTGAAAGATAGAATGAGGGACTTCGTTTATATACGGGTGCATAACTTGTACGTAAAAATCCCTCTTTCTCAATACGAAAAGAGGGATTTTTTATTTTTCATTTCCCTCATCATCATCCAAACTTAATTATTTAGGAGGAAAACCAAATGAAAAAGAAGTTTGTACCCGGTATTGCATCAGTTGTAGGAGTAAGTATTTTATTAACTGGTTGCGGTAGTTATAAAAACGAAGCAAGCGGAGCAAATGCAAAAGACGAGGCACCTAGTAAACAGGTTTTAAACTTATCTTCACCTACTGAAATACGAACAATGGATACAGCTCGTGCTACAGATACTGATTCTGGTCAAGTAATGAGAAACGTATTTGAAGGTTTGTATAACCTTGGTGAAGGTAATAAACCTGTCCCTGGTGTTGCAAAATCTCATGAAGTAAGTGGCGATAAAACGAAATACACATTCCACCTGCGAGATTCAAAATGGTCAAACGGTACTCCTGTTACAGCGAAAGATTTTGTCTTCGCTTGGCAAAGAGCTGTCGATCCAGCAACAGCCTCTGAATATGCATTTCTATTCTTTGATATTAAAAATGCAACAAAAATTAACAACAAAGAACTTCCAGCCGACCAACTTGGTGTAAAAGCAGTTGATGACCATACGTTTGAGGTAGAATTAGAGCGTCCTGTTCCTTATTTTATTAGCTTAACAGCGTTCCCAACATTTCTACCAATTAACGAGGAATTCTTTAAAAAACAAGGTGATAAGTACGCTTTAGAAGACAACACAATCTTGTACAACGGCGCTTTTACACTAAGCGATTGGAAGCATGAACAAAGCTTTAAATTCAAGAAAAACCCTACCTATTGGGATAAAGATACTGTCAAACTAGAAGAAATCAATTTTAACGTTGTAAAAGAAAAATCAACAGAAGTAAACTTATTCGAATCAAAACAATTAGACCGTATAAAATTAACATCTGATTTCGTTGATAAATATAAAAAGGATGCAAACTTTAAAGAACGCCCGAACGTAGGCGTACAATTTTTACGTATGAATCAACAAAACAAAGTACTGCAAAACGTTTCTGCACGCCAAGCAATTGATCAAACAATTGATCGAAAATCCTTTGTAAATACGTTATTAAATGATGGCTCTACACCAACCTTTGGTCTCGTTCCAAAAAACTTTGCAAAAGGGCCTGATGGAAAGGACTTCCGTACTATAAATGGAGATTTAACTAAAGTTGATACAAAATCTGCACAAGAGTTATGGAAAAAGGCAAAACAAGAGCTTGGTTCTGAAAAGATTACATTAGAATTATTAACGAGTGATGCTGACCTTGATAAGAAAACAGGTGAGTTCTTAAAAGGACAACTAGAAAAGAATTTAGATGGATTAACAGTAAATGTGAAACCACAACCACGTAAACAACAAGTTTCACTTTTATTAAAAGGTGACTATGAAATCGGTATTGATGGCTGGAGCCCTGACTTTGCTGATCCAATTACATTCCTTGAATTGTTTACAACGAATAACCCTTACAACTTGGATCATTACTCTAATAAGGAGTTCGATGAAACAATTGAAAAAGTGAAAACGACTTTAGCTGGTGATGAAAAAGCTCGCTGGGAAGCATTACTAGCATCTGAGAAAATATTATTTAAAGACTCTGTTATCGCTCCCCTTTACCAAAAAGGCGAATCTTATTTAGAACGTTCTTATGTGAAAGGAATTGTGCAAGTAGACTTTGCAGGCCAATTAAACTTCAAATGGGCACAAATTGAAAAATAAAAGGCAAGCTGAATCGATATTTTTCTATCTACAGTAATTATTTTATTAAAAAAATGTATTAAAAGCGGATTCTCAATAAGAGGAAATCCGCTTTTTTAATATATTATTTTAAAAAATTAATGCTCAAATTTTTATTATTGACATATAGTTCTCTCCAGTGTTAATATTCTAAATAATCAAAGAAACGAAATATTTCACCATCATAATATAACGTCTACTACGTCGAAGCATATAATGATAAATTATAGTTCAACATGTATATACATATAGAACACCTGATTACCTACATGTACATATTTATAATAGGTTTTCTCTTCTTCTATAGATACACTTCAAAACATGGACATTATGACGTTACGAAACAACACATTTAGGGAGGAACGAACAATGAAGAAAAAAGTTGTACCTGTTGTTGCATCTGTTTTAGGGGCAAGTCTATTACTAACTGCTTGCGGGGGAAATAAAGATAACGCAAGCGGAGCGAAAGCAAATGATAAAGCACCTGATAAACAAGCAATTAACTTATCATTTGCTTCAGAAATTCCAACAATGGATGTTGCAAAAGCAACGGATGGGGAATCCATGAACGTAATGCGTAATGTTTTTGAAGGGTTATATGCAATGGGAGAAGATAATAAACCGATTCCTGGTGTCGCTGAGTCGGTTGACGTTAGTCCCGATAAAACGAAATATACATTCCATCTGCGTGATTCAAAATGGTCAAACGGTACTCCTGTTACAGCAAAAGACTTTGTCTTCGCTTGGCAACGTGCCGTAAACCCTGATACAGCAGCTGAATATGCATTCTTATTCTTCGATATAAAGAATGCGAAACAAATAAACCAAAAACAATTGCCGATTGATCAACTAGGGGTCAAAGCTATTGATGACAAAACATTAGAAGTACAACTAGATCGTCCTGTTCCCTACTTCTTAAGTTTAACGACATTCTCAACATTCTTACCAATTAATGAAGAGTACTTAAAGTCTCAAGGCGATAAATACGGTTTAGAAACAAATCATTTAATTTACAACGGTGCCTTCACATTAGATAACTGGAAACACGAGCAAAGCTTCCAACTGAAGAAGAACCCTAACTATTGGGATGCTAAAACGGTGAAATTAGAAGAAATCAACTTCAATGTCGTTAAAGATAAGTCTACAGAAGTTAATTTATATGATTCAGGACAAATTGATCGCGTTGCTTTAACTGCGGAGTTTGTTGATAAATATAAGGGCGATCCAAACTTCAAAGAACGCGCTGAAGTTGGCATTCAATTTTTACGACTCAATCAAAAAAATGAAACATTAAAAAATCAACATGCACGCCTTGCTATTAACGGAGCAATGAATAAGAAAGCATACGTAGAAACAATTTTAAATAACGGCGCTGTTGCAGCTGAAGGAATGGTTCCTGCGAAATTTGCAAAAAGTCCTGATGGCAACGACTTCCGTAAAGAAAATGGAAATCTAGTGAAAGATGATGTGAAAACAGCGAAAGAAAACTGGAAAAAAGCGAAGCAAGAACTGGGTACTGACAAAGTAACAATTGAACTCTTAACAAGTGATAATGCTTTAGCTAAAAAGACTGGTGAATATTTAAAAGGTGAACTAGAAAAGAACTTAGATGGATTAACAGTAAATTTAAAACCACAACCACGTAAACAACAGTTAAAACTACTGTTAAGTGGTGACTATGAAATCGGTATTGATGGCTGGGGCCCTGACTTCGCTGATCCAATTACATTCTTAGATTTATTTACAACAGATAGTGCTTACAACTTCGATAAATACTCTAACAAAGAGTACGATGAGCTAATTCATAAAGTAAAAACAGATTTAGCTGGTGATGAAAAAGCTCGCTGGGAAGCAATGAAGCAAGCTGAAAAAATTCTATTACAAGACGGTGCTGTCGCTCCTTTATACCAACAAGGTCGTTCTTACTTACAACGCTCTTTCATTAAAGGACTTGTAACAACTGACTTCGGTGGTGAGTTTAACTACAAGTGGACAGAAGTTGCAAAATAATAAGTGCTAATAAAAAGGTATCCCACCGAGGATACCTTTTTATTTTATGCTTCTTTAACTACAGAGCTTCTTCTTCCCTTTACCATTCCTTTTATGGCTAAAGTCATCACTGCTACTGATTGTGTAACCAATACAATAACTAATAATGAAATAATATTTCTCTCTAAACTAACTCCTCCAAATATTATTGTATAATAGCCATTCGCTGCATATGTTGCAGGAAATAATCCGCCGATTGTTTGATATGTTTTAGAAAGCATCTCATGTGGGACAATTACACCGGAACTTACAAGTTGTAACGATAGTGAGATAATATTAAAAATCATACCTGCGTTTCCAAACACAGTTAGAAACATTTGTGTTAATGAAAGAAATGCGAAGAAGACTATTGCTTGAAACACCCATATACTCCATACCGTTTCGTGCATCTCAATTTGGAAGCCTTTCATCAAACCAATTGTAATACATGCAAGTAAAATCGATACTGTACCGTTTATAATTTGTCTTGATAAGAAATTACTCCAACTGCCCTTTACTTCTTTTGCAACTTTTGATAATTCCATACTCATTATCATTGCTCCTACAAATGAAGCTAATACGATCATTAGCGGTACCATATTCACTGAAAATCCTTTTGCATCATTTACTTTATGAACTGTAAAACCAATTGAATCTTCAGTTAACCCTTTTATCACTTCTACATTCTCATGTCCTACAGCTTGTAGCTTTCCGACAATCACTTGTTTCTTATAACTTGCTACCTCTTTATTTACATTATCTCGAATTTGTTTTGCAGCTCCTTCCATCATTTGCTTTGCCATCATGGCATTCGCTTGATTAATGTGGAAGTTTAAATTTGATTTTCCTGTTTCATTTATATCTTTTGAAAAAGAAGCAGGAATTTCAATAATCATATTGTACACATGGTCATTCATTTCTTTGTTTGCTTTTTCCACAGAATGTTCTGCCCTCACTTGAAATGGTAAATTTCTCTGTAAGCCTTCTGCTATTTTACTCCCTATATTTGCATCCTCATTCACAATAGCAATACGCATTTGATCTGCTCGTTCATTCACTCCATCATATGCCGTTAACCACACGCAAAAGAAAATAAGTTGGAATGATAGCGCTACGATCATTCCTACATACGTACCTGGTCTTTTCAAAAACTGTTTTAATATATCCATCTTCCCGCTCTCCCACTCAGCAAGCAAGTACATGCTTGCATTTTATTTTAAATAAATACTAGGGTCTTAATGCCCTAGCATATAAAACAATATTATTTTCAATAAATTTCTCATCATCAACTTCTGTCAGGCGATCGGCAAAACGTAATTTAGATAAGAAATATCCAAAATTAATCCAGATAAAGTTCATTACTTGCGCTTCAATATTTGTATCAATAATGTTTCCTTTTTCCTGCATTTTTGCAAAATAGATACTTAATTCTTCTTTTAGTCCTTGTGGTATTTTAGCAATTTCCCCGTCTAATTCAGGAAATTCTCCAGCCTCACGTATACCAATAGCAATAATATCTTTTACCCCATCTAAAAAATTATGATAATGCCTTGCTAAGTTCTTTAAATCCGTTTCTAATTCCCACACAATTTCTGTTTGTAAAAACTGCTTTAAATGCGGTACATATGAAAATTCAGCAACCGCAGCTTCAATAACACCCTTCTTACTTTTAAAATTGCGGAATATCGTTACTTCATTAACACCAGCACGCATTGCAATTTCTTTCGTTGTCGCTGCTGTATATCCTTTTTCTTTCACTAATTCAATCGCTGCTTGAATAATTTTTTCTGCTGTCTTTGAACGCGCCATAAAACCCTCTCTTCCTCATGCAAGTGATCACTTACATTTAGATTATATAACTTTTCTAATAATTGTCAATAATCCTTTCTCCCTTCTTTTTGCACGGAACCAAAACTCATCATAAATATAAACACAAACATCAAATATGTTCTCCACGTCAAAGAAGGTATATGCCCTGACCAAAGATAGCTAACTAAATAATTAATTCCCATAATACAAGACGATATTACTAAACTAATACTTATTAGTTTTACATATTTGAGCATATCTTTTCTCCTTTTTTTATTTTTCTAATTCTTCAAATTGTAGATTCACTGGTTCTTCTAAGAGTGTTTCATAAAAGTTCTCTGCCAAATCTGTTGTAGGAATTTTTTCATCTACTTCATCAAATCGAATACTATCTAGCCACACATAACCTTCTCCTGATAATAAAACACCAAATGCAATACCAAGCGCTCCTTCTTTTATATCTAATACAACTGAGTACGATTGCCAATTATTCGTATTTTTAATGGGACGATTTTGCATATTATCCATAGCAAGCGGTTCTGTCTCTTTTCCATCTACTCGCATCCACAATCCTGCCCAATCTCTTACATTTTCACTCTTAACAAATGCTGTAAAACGTAATCTCTTCCCTACATATTTATCTGCTCTGAACATTTGCATTAATGTTGAAAATCCTCCGTGCGTAACATTCTCTTTTGCTTTTATGTATGCAGATACTTTCCCTTGATGGACAACTTCATAATCTAAACCCATCTCATATTCAGCAGGATGACTTCCACTTAAGATCCATCCTTTCGGTATACCTTTTTGCATTGAAACACCCTCTCTTTCTATATAAAATGACTGGAAGTACTTTCGATATTTCTTTGGTGGCAATTGAAACATTCTTTTAAAAGCTCTCGTAAATGCCTCTTGTGAGGAAAAACCATATTGCATTGCAATATCAATAACTGCTCTTTCAGTCGATACTAAAGTCTGCGCAGCATGAGTTAACCTTCTCTTTCGAATATAATCCGTTACACTCATCCCAACATATCTTTGAAAGATACGATGAAAATGGTACATCGATACTGCACTGTAAGATGCCACTCTTTCTGTTGTAAGCTCCTCATGTAAGTGATTCTCTATATATTCAATTGATTTTTTTATTATCTCTTTATACTCTTCATGCATTTTAGTCCCTCCCTCACAACTTCAATTTACCATATACATACAAATCGTTTTTGATTTAAATTGCGGATTAGCCCTTATGACTACAGAATAATAATTTATTTTCAACACATACATAATTACATGTTTTTGGGAAAAACTTGTATAGAACGAATTTACATAAGGAGGAATTTATAATGAGAACTCTACTATCAGTTTTATTAGCTCTTATGCTAGTACCTGCATTAACAGGATGTAAAGCTCCTGCAAAAGAAGATACAACTTCTAATAAAAAGACGACTGAAGAAGCAAAAAACGAGGCTCCTGCAGATTTAAAACTAAACTTCAATGAATTCGATTTAAAGGCAGACTACCAAGATACAAAGAAAGACTACGAAGCAGACTATAAAAATGTAGCAGCTGATAAGAAAATGGAAGCAAAAATTGAAGATCATAAAGCAGATGTAAAATTAACAGGAGACGAGGCTATCACAAAATTAAGCCCACTTCTACAAGAATTAAAATTTGATAAAGATACTGCTGACCAAGAAGTAATCGATCAAGTAGTGAACGTGTTCAAACTTGATAAAGACTATCAAAAATTTGATTTAGAAGTTGTCTTCTCTGATGGAACGAAAAAAGAATATAAAAGAGAAATAAAATAAAGAAGTAGGCAGTTGCCTACTTCTTTATTTTATTTCTTAGCATATCGTAAACTTGGTTGAGATCCTACGTAGTATTCTAATCCAGATACAGATGACTTTTGTAAATAAGAGTCTGTTGGGAATACAAGTGGGATTAAAGGATATTCTGTAAACATAATATCTTCTGCTTGATGTAATAAGTCAAAGCGTTTATTTTCATCTTGTTCTAATTTTGCTTGATTAATTAAATTATCAAAGTCTTTATTAAACCATTTCGCATAGTTATTTGGTCCATCACCTGCATAAATTTCTAATTGAGCAGCTGGATCTAATGTAGATCCTCCCCATCCCATATATGCGATTTGGAAGTCACTTTGTTTGTACATATCAATATAACTTTTCCACTCTTTACCTTCTATCTTTACGTCTACACCAAGATTTTTCTTAAACATTTCTTGAAGTGTTTCAGCTATTTTTTTCTTATCTGAATATTTCACCGTTACTTCTGGAAGTGTAGTCCATCCTTCTTCCTTCATTCCTTCTTCTAATAGATTCTTAGCTACCGCAGGATCATATTTAAAATAATCACCCTTCTCTTTACGGAAGTCACGACCACCTTCTGTTTTTGCTCCTTCTGGAACAAATCCATATGCTTCTTTTGCATTATTCTTTAATATTTTCTCTACGATAAACTTACGATCTACAGCTAATGCAAAGGCTTTACGAATTTTAGCATTTGTAAATGGTGGTTTCTCTGAATTAAATGAGTAAATATGAGTTGAGTAGTCTTGCATTTTTTTAAACTCTTTATTGTTTTGTTCTTTTTCAACTAAATCCGTTGGTATGTTAGATAATAAATCTAATTCTCCAGATTTATATAATTGATACGCTGTTTTACCTTCAGGAATAATACGGAATTCGATTTCTTTTGATGCTACTTTTTTATCATGGAATTCTTTATTTTTTTCTAAAATAATCGCTTGATTATGCTTCCATTCTTTCAATGTGAAAGGACCATTTGTAATTAATTCTTTTGGATCTACTTTTAGTTTACCTTTTTCGTCAATAGATTTTTTATTAAGTGGAATATATAACGACTGGGCTAATGTTCGCTTAATAGATGTTACCGGATGTTCAAATTGTAGCTTTAAAGTTACATCATCTACTGCTTGAATTCCTACTGCATCTTCTGCACCTTTCCCCGTATTAAATGCTTCTCCACCTTTAATGAAATAGAGTTCAGTTGCATTCATAGAACCCGTTTTAGGATTTAATATTCTCTTCCAAGCAAATTCAAAATCTTTTGCTGTTAATGGAGAACCATCAGACCATTTCAATCCTTTTTTCAAATAGAATGTATACTCTTTTCCATCTGCCCCAGCTTCCTCTTTCTCTACTAAATCCTTTTCAAACTTCCCATCCGTTGTCTGTCTATACAAAGTTGCAAATAAGTGCTCAATTACATAATTAGAGTTATTATCTGTTGAAATCGCTGAATCTAACGTGTAAGGATCACTACCGAGATTCGTTACAAAACGGTCTCCTTTACTAGCACTTGCTTTTGAAGTATCTTTCTTACCGCAAGCGACAGAAGTAATTGCTAATACGGTCATAATGACAAATAATAAAAACTTCTTCATCTTCCATTCCCCTTTAACCTGAAATTTTTGGTGTAGATGCTAATAATGTTTTTGTATAAGAATGTTGTGGATTACGGAATACTTCATCCGTATTTCCAAATTCAACAAGTTCTCCTTTATATAAGACAGCCACTTTTTCACATAAATAGTGAACCATTGGCAAATCATGCGCGATAAATAAATATGTATAGCCTTGTTCCTTTTGAATTTTTTGCAACAGATGTACAACTTGAATTTGAAGTGAAACATCTAACGCTGAAATTGGTTCATCAAGAATCAATACTTCTGGCTCACATAATAAAGCTCTTGCAATAGCAATACGTTGACGTTGCCCTCCGCTAAATTCGTGCGGATAGCGATCGATATATCGTCTATCTAATCCCACACGTTCTAGCGCATCACCTGCTACTTTATCCTTTAATCCTTTATCACCTAAACCGAATGAAATATAACCTTCCGTTACGCTATCGCGTACTTTCCAGCGCGGATTTAATGCAGCTGTTGAATCTTGAAAAATAAACTGTACTTTCTGTAAGAAATCACGTTTATGAGCTGCCTTCAGCTTGTGAACGACTTGATTGTTATATTCAATTTCACCAGACGTTGGGCTCTCAATCCCAGCTATGAGCTTACCAAGTGTTGTTTTTCCTGAACCACTTTCTCCAATAATGCCAAGCGTTGTGCCTTTCGGGATCGCAAGCGATATGTCTTTTAACGCTGCGATTTCTTTATTTTTACTTCCATACTTTTTCGTTACTTGCTTTACAGTAATTAAGTCTGTCTTCACGAGGCATTCACCTTCTCTTTTGATTTCGCTCTATCATGCTCTAAAACATGCTGCCAGCAATGTGAACTATGCTCTCCAGAATATGTTGTTCTCTCTGGGAAACGATGAATACATTCTTTTATTGCTACTGGACAACGATTGACAAATGGGCACCCAAAGCTATTTAATGTTTCAATTGATGGTGTTGTTCCCTCAATTGCCCTAAGTACCTTTTCAGAATCATCCATATTCGGAATTGCCTGTAATAAGCTTTTCGTATATGGATGTTTAGGAGAACCTATTACTTCCTGTATTGTTCCTTTTTCAACAACACGTCCTCCATACATGACAACTACTCGGTCAGCTACTTCACGTACAAGTGCCAAGTCATGTGTAATTAATAAAATACTTGTGTTTTGTTTTTCTTTCCGCTCTTTTAATAACCCCATAATTTGTTTCTGAATTGTTACATCTAATGCCGTTGTAGGTTCATCTGCAATAACGAGTTTTGGGTGGCAGGCAAATGCAATTGCTAAACAAATACGTTGTCTCATACCTCCGCTTAATTGATGTGGGTACTGTTCAAAGCGTTTCTCTGCTTCATGTATGCCTAAATCATTTAATAAGTTAATTGCAATTTCTTTTGCCTCTTTTTTCGATTTCTTTTCGTGCTGCAAAATCACCTCTGTAATTTGCCTTCCCACCTTCATCGTCGGATTTAAAGATGAAAGTGGGTCTTGAAAGATAAATGAAATATCTTTCCCACGAATTTGATTCCATTCTGATTCTTGTAAATTCGTTAAGCTTTGAGATTGGAAAGAGATACTTCCATCATCGATGCGAATAGACTCTTGATTTAGCCCGATAATGGATTGTGCTGTAACACTTTTCCCTGAACCACTCTCTCCTACAAGTGCAACAATTTCACCTTCGTTAATAGAAAAGGAAACATGTTTCACAATTTCTTGCTTACTATTCTCTTTTTCAACGGCTAACGTTACGTTTTCTAAAGATAAAAGCTGTCCCATGTTTTTTCTCCTTTCGATTCCGTTTTACGATTTTTGGATCAATTGCATCTTGCAAACCATCACCAATTGCATTAAATGCGAACATAATAAGCGCAATCATCAGTGATGGGAAGAAAAGTTGCCACCATTCCCCACTTAATAATGTCCCAAGCGCATCATTCGTCATTGTCCCCCAGCTTGCCGCCGGTGATTGTACTCCCAGTCCGATGAAGCTTAAAAATGATTCTGAAAAAATAGCCGCTGGAATTGTAAATGATAAATTTACGATAATAATACCTGTTAAGTTCGGAATGATATGTCCATATATAATCTTCATATGAGATGTGCCTAATCGTTCCGCTGCAATAACAAATTCTCTTTGCTTTAAAGATAAGACTTGCGCCCTAACGAGACGTGCCATACCAATCCAACCTGTTAATGCAAGGGCGATAATAATTGTAAAAAGTCCTGGTTTCATAATGATTAGCAATAAAATTACAATTAATAAATATGGGATACCGTATAATATTTCAATCCCTCGTACAATCCACTCATCTATTAACGTTCCAAGGCGATTACGCCCTCTCACATATCCACTAAATCCTCCAATTAGTACACCAAGTCCTATATCAAGAACAGCTGCTACTAATCCAACTACTAACGAAATTTTCCCACCAGCCCAAGTACGCGCCCAAATATCTCTACCTAAATCATCTGTTCCAAACCAATGCTCACTACTAGGAGGTAGATTTGTCGCCTCTTTTACTTGTTCACTCGCAGTAAAAGTGGTTAAACTTTCACCGATAAGAGAAAAAATAATAATGAGTAACAATGTCACCGTTCCTAGAACTGCGATTGGATTCGATACAAACTTACGAAACACTTCTTTTTTTCTGCTAATTGCTTGCTGATCTTTATTTCTCGTTAATTCTTTTTTCTCTTCATTTGTCAATAACTGTTTATTAATTTCATAAGCACCCATTTAAATATCCTCCCTCCTTACGTAATAGAACGAATACGCGGATCAACAATACGATGAATAATGTCTGTAATGAAAATACAAAAAATTAATAATGCACTATAGAAAATCGTTGTCCCCATAATGACTGGATAATCTCGGTTAAAAATACTATCTACAAAATATTTTCCGAGACCAGGAATTGCAAAGATTTTTTCAATAATAAAAGTCCCCGTTAACAACCCAGCCATTAACGGCCCAACAAATGTAAGTACCGGAACAATTGCATTTCGAAGAGCATGTCTTATAATAATTTTCTTAATCGGTATACCTTTCGCTCTCGCTAACTTAATATAATCACTCTGCAGTACTTCGATCATATTAGAGCGAACAAACCTTGTAATCACTGCGATTGGTCCTAACGCTAATGCAAAGGATGGCAATACCGTATGTTCAAATGTACCCCAAGAGGCTACTGGTAAGAGCTCGAATTGAATAGCGAATACTTGTATAAATAGTGGTGCTAAAATAAAACTCGGAATAGAAATACCGAGGATGGCAAGTAAACTTACACCATAATCAATTACTTTCCCATGATAGAGAGCAGCAAATGTACCTGCAGCAATTCCGACTAGCAATGAAATAATAAGTGCTTGTAAACCAATAATTGCTGATGGACCAAAGCCAGTTGTTATGATTTCTGATACACCTTGCCCGGTTGATTGAACAGATTCACCAAAATCAAAATGAACTACGCCGTCTAAATAAGCAACATATTGATTCCATAACGGTTCATCAAGGTGATACTTCGCTCTCATATTTTGCACAACTTCCTCCGGAAAGATCTTTGCATCTGATGAAAATGGATCCCCCGGAATAATATGCATAATTAGAAATGTCACCGTCGTAATAACCCATAGTGTGAACACCATAACCGATAATTTTTTAATTACATACACTCCAATACCCCCTAAACACATATATTTACTTAGTTTTATGAACGTGCTTTTTCCATTACTCCCTTTTCCCTTTTTAGAATACAAAAAGCCTTGATCTTAAAAAATAAGATCAAGGCTTAATAAACAAAGGCCCATCACTTATCTTTCAAGACTTGCTTGCTGGAATTAGCACGGTGTTCCTATTACAGAACCCGCTGCTGAGGTGTCATAGGGCCAGTCCCTCTACCTCTCTGGATAAGTAAATTGCTATTTTATTATTTGGTTCAAATTGTATATTTCGAATTATAATTCTGAAAAAATGAAAAGTCAATCAAATTGGGTATATTTAGAAAAATCAGTTTTTAATAGTGTATTTATCTAAATTACAGTTTTTCGCCTATAATAAAAAAACCGATATGAAAGGAGTTATATGATGGATCCCTTACTTCTAGCAACTATAGGATTACCATTAACAATCGTTATACTTGTTATCATTGGATTTTATAAACTTTTCATTAAAAAGAAAAGCATTACCTCTTTTTACACCCCCTTTGATAATATTACCGGGCAAACTATTTCCGAATTTCACGAAGAACAGAAGGTATTAGTATCCGAGGATGAAGACGGCGATGGTAAGAAGAAAAAATAACCTTGCACAGGCAAGGTTATTTTTTCGTTTCTGCTTGAAAACGTTTATAGTATGTCGATGCTGTTGCAAAATTAATTTCTATATCACGAATCAACGATGAATCTTCTTCTTTAGCTAACTTCTGTAATTTTTTCATTGCTTGTTCCGATTCATTCAAGAAACCGACATATACCTCATGTTCTTGCTCTTTCGACTTCGGAACACGAATTTCTTTTCGTATATGATCAATATCTTCTAACATGCTCGTCGTTACCTTTTGCACATCTTCTTTATATGTAGCAGTCGTTATTTCCTTACCGCCCTTTTCTTTTGCCACTTCAAATAACTGCAGTGCGTTATTAATTTCTTTATTCATTTTCAAATCGTATTTTTCATGTACTGCACGGTATTCTTTCATTTCTTCTGTTTGTTCTGTAGATTGCTCTACCTTTTCTTTCGGTTCTTTCGTATCCTTATTTCCATTACATCCTGCTAGAAGGATCATACTTCCCATTACAGCAATACCCAAAACCTTCTTCATCTCTTCTTCTCCTTTTATCTACAGCTACTACTCATTATAGTTTCTTTTATCTCCACTTGTTATTATACCGAGAACATCCTACTTTTTACACTTAAGACGACATCGTAATATATATACCAACATGTTTGTCACAGTATCGTCACTTTATACAAATAACTTTTGCACTGCTTTACTACAGCACCTTACAAAACTGTAAGCACACATAAAGAACAAACCATGCTAGACTTACATATGCATAACGCAAACATATGTAAGTTTTTAAGGAGAATCATCTATGTACAATACAATGCCTTTTATGGGAGAAGATATTCGTGTACTTATTCGCGAAAAATCACTTCATATCGAAAATACAGAGAGCCTTCGCCGCGTATTAAAAAAGAAGCATGCTCCATTTAAGTTAGCCCAATATTTAAAACAACAACATACAAATCAATTTCATACAGTGCTAAATATATCAGATAAATCATTAACAATCGAAATCATCGGTCATGTCTACATTGGAAACTTCGCAGATATCTTAAAAGAAATCCCACGTATACCGAAAATTGCTCCTATTATCGTTAAAAAAGCGTATAAAATTACCGACCATACCGATATTATCGACTGCGGGGAAAAAGAAGTTGATAGTAATCGCTGGGTGTGGGATAAACTTGCTATTTTATATGATACGATCATGAATAATATGTATGAGGTATTTGAAAGAAATGAAAAAAAGAACTGATTCAAATATTCCCTTTGAATCAGTTCTTTTTTGTTAAGCCTCTAAATTTTGTCTTGCTTGCAGTTCAAACTGCTTTTCACTTCTTCTAGCCATAAATAAATAGCATAGTACCGCACCAATTTCACAAAGAGCTATTACAACACCCATCGGTAATGCGGTATTACTTCCACCAATACCTACTAGCGGTGCAACAAGCGCTCCTGAAATGAACTGTAATAAGCCTAATAAAGCTGATGCTGTTCCTGCAGCTTGTTTTTGATTTCTCATCGCTAATGAGAACCCAGTTGTTGAGACAACCCCAACACTTGATACGACAAGGAATAACGAGCATAAAACACCAATTAACCCTATTCCTAATAAGATTGTTAGTAGTAAAGATAAACCACCAACAGCTGCAATAACAATACCAGAGACAAATAATGTCTTCTCATTCACTTTCCCTGCTAAACGACCCGTAACCTGACTCGCAATAATAATACCGATACCGTTGATTGCAAAGAATAAACTAAATTGCTGTGGTGATGCTCCGTATATGTTCTGCAACACAAATGGTGAGCCCGAAATGTATGCAAACATTGCCGCCGTTACTAATCCTTGTGACAATGCATATCCCATAAACAAACGGTCCTTTAACAGTTTTCCGTACGTCGCTAACGTCCCTGACAAACCGCCTGTTTCTCTTTCTTCAGGAGGTAATGTTTCACGTAATACGAAAGTAGCTGATATTAACATAAATACACTTATTGCTCCGAGAACGATAAAGACACCGCGCCACGTTGTAAACTGTAATAATTGTCCCCCAATAATCGGTGCCAAAATAGGTGCTGCTCCGTTTACTAACATAAGCAGTGAGAAGAATTTCGTCATTTCAGAACCTGAATACATGTCACGTACCATTGCACGTGATATAACAATTCCGGCTGATCCTGAAGCTCCTTGTAGGAAGCGTAATAATACTAAAGTCCAAATAGATGGTGCAACAGCACAAAGTAAAGAAGAAGCAACATAAATAATAAGAGCAATAATAAGAGGTTTGCGTCTTCCGTAAATATCACTAATTGAGCCAACAAATAATTGTCCTACTGAAAGCCCAAGCAAACAAGCTGTTAATGTAAGCTGTGCTAGAGATGCACCTGTTTGCAAGTCATCCGTTAATTTCGGTAACGAAGGCAAATACATATCAATAGATAATGGTCCAATCGCCGTAAGTGTTCCTAATACAAGAATCATCCATAACCTGTTCATCTTTACAGGCTTATATATTTCCTGATTAACTTCATTCACTTTTTTCGTTCACCCTTTCCTATACATACTAAATCGTAACAATTATAGTTACAACATAAACATACGTCAAGTATAGCGCATTTTCCTGTTTAATTTTGTAAAAAAAAGCGATAGAATCTCTATCGCTTTACTTGTTCAAATTACTATTTGTAAATTTAGATACGGAAGACATCGCCTCTCCTGTATCTAAATATGTGATTTGAATTGGATCTCCCACTTCTGTAAACATAGCATATGGGAACTTTTTCGCAGGTATCATAAACACTTTTTGTTCGTTCTCCAACAGTACATAAACAATTGTATTTTCACCTGATTTTTCTTTATATACACGTTGTACAACGCCTTCTTTTTGCGCCTCTTTTCCATTTGAAGTCGGTCTAAATGAATCTCCGCTTCCACTCAGCGCATTTTTATAATTCTCAAGCGCTTCTTTTTGCGTCGAACCTGTTGCAAATATTTTCGCATTAGAAGCATAGATAACCGTATGGGCACGCACTAACCCTCCATCATCAATAACAGGTACAATCCAAGAAGGTTTACCGTACACGTTATAAATAACCGGCATCGTTCCATGCCATTTCTCTCTCTTAAAGGAATTATCCACGACTTCCGAAGCAGCCGAACCATCCATAATTCCCTTTACTTCTTTTCCGTTATAGTAATACAACTTACCTGTACGCGCATCGATAAGTGAATAACCTAGTGCAGAATCTACTCCCTCTTTCGGAGAGGTGAAATCAGTAAAGTAATATAACGTTCCATCCTTACCGAAGATTGGTGTAACTCCTTCTTTCGTTCCCCACTCAGTCGGAATCTTCATGTCCGTTTGCGAGAATTTTGTATTCCAAAATCCGTGAATGTACTTACCGAAATACGTATTTAATGTAGATGCGGTCTCGTGATTTAATACGCCATCAACAAATTTAGGTGCCTTTCCTTTATCGTATCTTTTCACTTCACCTGTTTGTGCGTCTACTACTACAACGCCCTCTACCTCAAATCCAGATCTTCCTGAAATAAATTCACCGTACGTCATTGTATAATACGGTTTCCCTTTATCATCCACTTCAAATTTAGGTTTTCCTTTAAAGATTAAATTTGGTTCTGCTTTCCTTACCACACGCTCTAAATTATTTCCGAAAAACATGCTTGGCACGTATTTCATTTTATAACCAAGGTGCAGCTTTGCTTCTGCATCAGGATTCGTACCTGACATCGTGACGTACCCTGGAATTGTCTCAGCTTTACGTGCTTTAAAAAATCCTGAAACTTCAATCGGTGCTACATATAAAGCCTCGCCATTTACCATTTGTGGCGTTAATTCTCCTAGCTCAAAATAAGCTACTTTCGGAATATCCCCAAATACTTTTTTCATCTTATTCTCCGCTGTCTTTGGCGGCACTGTAAATGGCTGATCATTTTCAGTAAATGGCTCTGAAATATCTTTCTCTACCTTTACAACAGAATCATATTTCTTTTGCGAGATTACTATATCGTGCAAATAACCAAAGTAGCCGTAACTTGCAAGTAAAACAAACATTAGAAGTCCTTTTAACGTGCCTTCTAATTTACCTATTTGATCTTGGGAAAATAAAACAAGCCCAATTAAAATCGCTACTGCAACAGAATAATGAGTAAGAATTGAATCTGCTCGATCATCAATTAGCCAAAAATATTCATAGATTGCAATACCTATCCAAAATAAAACTGGAATAACTAAAATAGATGATTTCTTACCCTTTACAACCTTCTCATCCCCTTTCTTATCCACTGCTCGAAGTTTACTACCGCTTCTTCTTGTCCATGGAATCAAAAACAAAGTGAGAATAGCTAAAATTAAAAATTTCATCAAAGGCAATGTCCCCTTTTCTTTTGTCTTCCCCTTTAGTATAACAAATAAAGGTTATTCAGGTAAAAATGGGAATTGTTATATTTTTTTACTACTTAGTACAACTCCGCTCACTACATATAAGATAGATGCAATATAAAAAATCGTGCCGATCGTAAAGAAATCTACTAAATATCCTGTTGCAATAATTGCTACTGCTCCTCCAATCGATGTCCACACATGATATTTTCCAATCTCATAACCAGCATTTTCTTGTACAACTTTTCGTGCTAACGAAGTCTTCTCCGTATTACGCTGCACAGCCCCTAAAATACCCATTAAAATTTGAAGAATGTATACATGCCATACTTCTGTTGCAATAGGAAAACAAAGCATTAATATTGCCATAGACCAGGCGTATATAATTAGTAACTTTCTATCACCTACTCTATCAGATATTCTTCCAACTAACGGATATACTAGAGCTGAAGTTAAGGCAAATAAGCCATATGCCCAGCCAAACTGTGAGAAGCTATTTCCAACATTCCGAAGCAATAGAATGTAAAAAGGAAATACCATACTTCCTGCCATCATAATGATGCTTTGTGAAGCTACAAATCTTCTATATGTCATTTCGTATACTCCCTATAAAATAAATTCACAAATCTCTCTTTTGGATCCGCTTCTTTTTTCTTCTGAAGAAACTCTTCTATACGAGGATATGCTCTCTTTAACTGCTCTTTCGTTGGATAAGAATAATACGGTAAATAATAACTACCGTTATGCTTTAACGTAACATCAATCATCTTCTGAATAACATCCTCTGTTTTCTTTATCTCATTTTCAGAACGCCCTTGATTAATTAAAAGAACCAGTGCAAACATATCACCTTTCGCATAGGATAAAACTGCATTTTCATTCTTTTCCACGTAACGAATCGTAATATTGAGCAAATTAAACTCTTCTTCATTTAATACGTTACGTAAATCATCTATGTATTCCGTGAAAGCATCTATAGGCACAAAATATTCTTGTAACACCTCTGTCCTATTCGGATTTTCATATTCCATAAAGGCACTATCTGACCTCATAACATTATTTCGCGTCTCATACTTTCCATCTGTACGTTCGAAATAACTTCTTTGTATATCCCAAAACGTATTCTTTCCCCAATCACTATAGCGTGATAATCCAAGTAAAAATTTCGGCGCTGCTATAATAGTTTCTTCTTTTAGTTCACTATACTCTTCCCTCATATTTTGATTTTGTGCCAATGTATAATCTGTCACATACATTTCTCTTAAGAATGAATTTGGAGCAACAGAAATACGAGCTAAGTGCATACGAACATTAGCATCTTTTTTCACTTTTTCTTTGAAATAAGACGTGTATTCTTTATAATCTAGCATTTTCGTATGCGTTTCATATAATTCATCATTTGTTAACTTTAAAGTCACATCTAAAATGACACCAAATAACCCATAACCGCCAATGACGTAAGGAAATAAATCCGCATTCTCTTCTCTACTTACATTACGTACAGTGCCATCTGCCATTAGTAATCGAAATGATTCGACTGTATCAATCAATGCCTCATGACGAATATCACGACCATGTACATTTACACTTAATGAACCACCAACCGTAAAAATATTTTGAGATTGCATCACCTGAACAGCAAGACCATATGGATTTATTTTCTTCTGAATATCATTCCACGTGACACCACTTTGAACTGTAATGCGCTTCTTCTCTGGATCAAATTCTAATATTTTATTATACCCTTTCATATCAAGCATCGTACCATGTGGATAATACGTCTGCCCGCCCTGACTATGTTGCATACCAGCAATAGAAATCTTCTCTCCAGAAACATTCGCATCTTGCACTAATTTTATTAACGATTGCTCATCAGTAGCACTTTCAACACGTTTTATTTTTGTCGGAAGCAATTTACCTACATCACTCATAATAGGATGATCGAGTTGTTTTTTATATGTATGTACAGACGTTGCAAGCAACACTGTATATGCTACAATGACCACCGCTATCTTTCCTTTTTTCAAATGACACTCTCCTCTTCTACATCTTTTCCTCTTTATATTGTACCTATTTTCCTATGAAGAAAGAATACAAAAAAGAGGGACCTTATTTTAGGTCCCTCCTTATCAAAACTGTTACTTTGCTGCTGGCAATTGTATTGGGTCAAACTTTTCATACGACGTATATTTTGCGTTCGTAATAATGTGTGCTTTATCCTTGCCATTACTACTCATAATCATGTCTATCTTTGCTGATTCATATTTAAAATCTTTTGTAATGATATATTCTGCATCCACTTCTTCTATCTTCGCATTTTGTGCTTGTAACATTTTCTTCTGCGTTTCATCCATGCTAGTTAACATACTTTCTGTTTCTTGCCCTTTTAATGTAAATTTCAGTTTATATTTATCTCCGCTTTTCTCCAGCTTCATTTTATCTAAAACTACTTCCGGTACTTCTAATTTATCTATAATATCTTGAGTCGCTTTCATTCCACCAGCGTTTAATTGCTCCTCTGGTACGGTTATAACTTCTCCTGTATTAGGGTTTTTTACCTCACCAGCAACTTTACCATCCACAGTATACACTACAACATCTGTACCGGAAATATTCATTTCAGAACGAGAATTCTTTGTCTTTGGCTCTAATTGCATCTTAGCCTTTAATATATCCATCTCTGTTCCCTCAGCTTTTACCCCTACACCATATGTCATCGTTACATGTTCTTCATTTTTAAAAGCTTCATTCGTTTTCTTGAAAACATCTTTCGCCGTTAATTCCTTTTCTTTTTGAACGGATTCTTTTTTCGGCTCATCCGTCTTTGCTGTTTTCTCATTACTACATCCTACCCCTAGACTGATTGCAAGCACTAAACTTGAAATAAAAATAATTTTTTTCATAATTCCGCCCCCCTTTCCCAAAATAATATCATCTCTTTTCCTATGAAATCTATATAAATTTCAATCTATATTCGCTATATAGCGACATGTTTAATGAAGAGTTTAAATATGATGTAAATAACGACAACTCATTTCAGGAGGTCATTATGAAGGCGATCATTTGCACACAGTATGGACCACCTAACGTTCTTCAGCTTCAAAATATAGAGAAACCTATACCTAAAAAGAACGAAGTATTAGTCAAGATTCACGCAACGAGTGTAACGACTGGAGATTGTAGAATACGTGGGTTTAATAGCCCTCTCTTATTTTGGATTCCTATGCGAATCATATTAGGTTTTAGAAAACCGAGAAAGCCTATACTCGGTGTAGAGTTATCCGGCGAAATCGAAGAAATAGGAACAGATGTAACTCAATTTAAAAAAGGAGATCAAATTTTTGCATTAACAGAGCTTAATGTCGGTGGTTATGCAGAATATACATGTGTACATGAAAGTGGATTAGTAGCATTAAAACCTACCAATGTAACGTATGAGGAAGCAGCAGTTATTCCCTTTGGCGCAACTTCGGCACTACACTTCCTAAGAAAGGCCCGTATAAAAAGGGGGCAACAAGTACTAATATATGGCGCATCTGGATCAGTAGGAACAGCTGCCGTACAACTTGCTAAATATTTCGGCGCAACCGTTACAGCTGTTTGTAGTCATTCAAATTTTGAACTCGTGCAATCTTTAGGGGCCGACAAAGTAATCGATTATACGAAAGAAGATTTTACTAAGCAGGGGGAATACTATGATGTTATATTTGATGCAGTTGGAAAATATAAAAAATCCCTTTGTAAACAAGTATTAACACCTAATGGAATATATGTATCTGTTAATGGAATGATGGCAAAGGTAAGTAAAGAAGATATGTTTCTACTAAAAAAACTAACTGAAACAGAAAATTTAAAGCCTGTTATTGATAGAACTTACCGATTAGAAGAAATTGCTGAAGCTCATATATATGTAGAAAAAGGGCATAAAAAGGGGAACGTTTCGATTACCTTAAAATAAAATATATTCAGAAAATAACATTGACAATTCTTTTTGTAAGATTTACTATTAATACCATATTAAAAAAACTACATACACATACTCTTATCAAGAGTGGCGGAGGGACTGGCCCGATGATGCCCGGCAACCGAGCTTATAACGTATAAGCTAAGGTGCTAATTCCTGCAAAACGAGTTCTCGTTTTGGAAGATAAGAGAGGAATCTATTTTGTCTATTCGGCACCTCTCTTATTTTTGAGAGGTGCTTTTTATTTTGGAACGTATATTTAAGGGGGAATTATAGATGAAGAAAGTATTATTAAGCATTGTAAGTGGGGCTGTATTATTATTAAGCGCATGTAGCGGGAGTTCAGATAAAGAAGTAAAAGCGTTAGATGAGAAAAAGATTACTGTCGGTGTAACAGGAGGGCCACATGAACAAATTTTTGAAAAGGTAAAAGAAGTAGCAGCGAAAGACGGTCTCGAAATTGATATAAAAGTATTTAATGATTATGTAGCACCGAACGTATCCCTCGATGAAAAAAGCCTTGATGTAAATAGCTATCAAACAAAATCATATTTAGACGTATTTAAAGCTGAACGTAATATGAAATTAACTGAAGTATTTTCAACAGTAACATTCCCTATGGGCGTATATTCAAAAAGCTTAAAGGATGTAAAAGAATTAAAAGAGGGCGATGCAATTGCTGTACCAAATGATCCAACGAATGAACTTCGAGCTTTAAAACTATTTGAAAAAGCAGGGGTTTTAAAAGTGGATCCAAAAGCGACAGAAAAAGCGACTGCAAAAGATGTAATTGAAAATCCAAAAAATTTAAAGATCGTTGAATTAGAGGCATCTCAATTACCAACACAACTAAGTGAAGTGAAAGCAGCTGCCATTAATACAAACTTTGCATTAGGTGCAAAATTAAGCCCTGCGAAAGATTCTATCTTCCGCGAAGGAAAAGATTCACCATATGTAAACTGGGTCGTTGTTCGTACTGAAAATAAAGATGATGCTGTTGTAAATAAATTAAAGAAAGCTTATCAATCTAAAGAAGTAAAAGAATTTATCGATAAAAAATTTGATGGTTCTGTTTTACCGTCTTGGTAGGAGCTGACAATAATGATTGAATTAAAAAATGTATCCAAAGTATTTACAACAAAAAAGGGGAATGTGGAAGCTCTTAAGTCTACTTCCCTCCAAGTAAAAAAGGGCGAAGTATTTGGAATCATTGGATATAGCGGCGCTGGCAAAAGTACATTAATTCGCTGTGTAAATTTATTAGAAAAACCAACAACAGGAAATATTATTGTAAACGAGCAAGATTTAACAACACTGTCTACAAAAGAACTAGCAAAAGCGAGACAAAAAATCGGGATGATTTTTCAAGGGTTCAATTTACTTAAAACCGTTACCGTCTATGAAAATATCGCACTACCTTTACGCCTTGCTGGCATTCCAAAAGTAGAAATTGAAAAAAGGGTAGAAAAGTATTTACGTATTGTCGATCTCTTTAATCGAAAAGACGCCTATCCAAGTGAACTTTCTGGTGGCCAGAAACAACGTGTAGCCATCGCGCGTGCACTATCACATGAACCGGAAGTGTTATTAAGTGATGAAGCAACGAGCGCTTTAGATCCAGAAACAACTGATTCTATTCTTGACCTATTATTAAAGATTAATGAGGAAATCGGGATTACAATTTTATTAATTACACATGAAATGAATGTCATCCAGCGTATATGCGACCGAGTTGCTGTTATGGAACATGGAGCAGTAGTTGAAAGCGGAACTGTGAAAGATATTTTTACAAACCCACAACATGTAACAACGAAGAAATTTGTAAATAGCGCATTTGCAGCGAAAATTCCAGAAGAGGTACAAAAAGAACTTCAAACTACTGGTGAAATTGTAACTCTTTCTTTTATAGGAAATTCTTCAGGAGAACCAGCATTAGCTGTCGCTACAAAACGATTCCAAGTATATCCGAATATTTTATCCGGTAATATTACTCAATTAAAACATGAAGCATACGGGAAACTTATCATCCATATGCAAGGGGAACAAAATGAAATCAACCGTGCTTTATCATTTTTACAAGAACAGGGAATCATCGTAGAAGGAGGTAGAACAGACCATGGAAAACAAGTCCTTTTTGGATGAATGGGGTAAAGTTATATGGGAGGCGACCATACAAACTTTTCAAATGACATCTATTTCATTACTCATCTCGATCCTTATTGCACTGCCACTTGGTGTCACACTTGTTTTAACGAGACCTGGTGGACAGCGAGAAAACAAAATCATTTATCCAATTCTTAATACAATTATTAATATCATTCGCTCTCTTCCATTTATCATCCTATTATTCTTCATTCTACCTTTTACAAAATTTCTAATGGGAACATCCATTGGTGTACAAGGTGTTATCGTACCGCTTGTCGTCTTCACTGCTCCCTATATCGCAAGATTGATGGAGACCGCATTATTAGAAGTCGATCGTGGTGTGATTGAAGCTTACCAAGCGATGGGCGTTTCTACTATAAAAATTATTTGGCACGTCATGGTGAAAGAAGCTCGTCCCTCCCTTGTACTTGGATTAACAATTGCAACGATTGGCTTAATCGGCGCAACAGCAATGGCTGGTCTTGTAGGCGCTGGTGGGCTAGGGGATTTAGCATATCGATTCGGACATTTACGCTATGAACCTGAAGTAATGTATGCAACTGTCTTTATTTTAATTATCCTCGTTCAAGGATTACAGTCTTTAGGGAATGGTATTGCGCGAAGATTGAAGAAAGATTAAAAAAGAAGGTATCTCACCAGGGTGAGATACCTTCTTTTTACCTTTTGAATCCACCTTCTGAATGAATAACTTGTCCAGTAATCCATTCCGCTTCTTCACTTACTAAAAACTTAATAAGTCTTGCTGCATCCTTTGGTTCACCAATTCTACCAAATGGAAACATCGGTTTTAATCCTCGCTTTATCTCTTCAGTCATCCAGCCTGTATCAGTTGGACCTGGGTTAATTGCATTCACTGTTATTCCTAAATGAGCTACCTCGGCTGACAACGAACTAGTAAGAGCATCAATAGCCCCCTTCGTTGTTGCATACGCTAGTTCTCCAACCATAGGCCCTTGAAATTGTCCCGAAGTCATATTCACAATTCTACCACCAGATTTCTTATCAAACCCTCGGGCAAATTGACTACTTAATAATGTAGTCGCACGAATATTGACCATGTAGTGCTTATCTAATTCTTCAGCAGTCAAATTAGAGAAATCATTATTCGTAGAATACGCTGCATTATTAATTAATATATGAGGGTAGCCTAGTTGTTCAGTAACTTTATTTATAAGCTCTTTCGGTGCATCATTCTGAGTTAAATCTAACTCCATACTCGATACTTTCACACCGTTTTTTAGTAACTCTTCTTGTAATTGTATTTGTTCACTTTGATCAACGCCCCAAGGCATCTCTTTATCATACTCTGTCCAATACGTAAAAAATATATCGTATCCTGCTTCAGCTAATTCTTTACAAATTGCTGCGCCTATACCATCTAAACGACTTACACCTGTAACAACTGCTACTTTATGTTTTAATTGATTCATCATATACTCCTCCAATTTTAAAGGACGCATATTTTATATAAGAGATATGAATTTCCCCACATAGGTATCTATCCTTACAAAGGGGATACACAAGCCAAATATGCAGTCCTTGCATGATTTACAGATAGCTAAATACCCCCCCACTTATGAGAGAAAAATTCATCTATCTAATTTCGAATCATTACAAGTTCATCCACATATTGAGTCCTTGTCTCCTTTCCATATATCTCTATTTTTATCATACCAATATGATGTAATATTTTAAATGATAAAAAAATAAAAACCAATATTCCATTCCAAACTTCCATCAAATTTATTATATTACAATATTTTAATAATGAGAATAATCAGGAAAAATACTGGTAAATATTTACTAACTTTCTTATAATAAAATGTGGGGCTAATGTGAGAGTTTAGTTTTAAACAAATAGGGGGAAGAAACATGTCCAAAAAATTACTTTCTTTATTTTCTGCAGTAATCGTAGCAGCTTTTGTAATAACCGGCTGTGGTCAAAGCGATACGACAAATAAAGAACAAAAAGAAAATGCAACAAAAGAAAGCAAAACGGAAAAAACGGATACGACGAAAGAAAATAAACCTGAAGATAAAAAATCCGAAAACAAGAAAACTGAAGATAAAAAGACGGAAAATACCGCTACTAGCTCCAGCGATTATTCTAAACTTATTTCCTACATGGAAAAAGAAACAGGTGGTAAAACAAAAGTTCTTTTTGAAAATAAGGAACCACAAGTTTATAAAGCTGAAGATGTTTCAGTATCGATGAACAGCTATACATTAGTTGAATTAAATGGATTCCATACGGACTTTAACATTCCATTTAACCGTCAAACAGAGGGCGGAGTTATTCTTGTGAACTATAGCGTAAAAAATAGTTCAGCTAAAGATATTTATTATATGCCAGCATTGGACATGTCATTTACTGGTGCGCAGAAAGTATATAGTAACTATAAAGACTTAATTCCAAAAGAAGATCAGCTACCAACTAAGCTTGCTCCAACGAATGATTACTTAGTAAAAGCAGGAGAAACTATTTCTGGTTATATCGCGTATCCATTCGGAAAAGATGATCTAGAAAAAATTTCAAGTCTCTCAACAGTCTCAGTCTCAGTCCCAACTGCACAAGCTAATAAAGGAAAATTCGATGCTCCAATTGGAAGCCCTGGAAGCTTTTCATTAAGTTTAAACAAACAAGGTGCTGAAAAGGTTGCAACAGATAAAGCTTTCTACCAAGATAAAGCTACAGCTAATAACATGGGCGATAAAAAAATGTTAAAAGAGAAATCAAGTATTAATAACAGCCAAGAATTAGGTGCTGTTCATGTTACATTAGACGGATACCAATTTACTCAATTCACACCAAATTCCGTCGAAGCACCACGCTTTGCAAATTTCAAAAATGGTATTGTTCTATTAACAGTGAAATTCAAGCTTGATAACAAAGATACTCAAGACGTTTCATTATCTCCTATAAGCTCTACATTACGAGTGAATGATGGTACACAATATACAATTAATGAAGGTATGCTACTAAATTACGACTATAACGCTGCAGTCAAAACGGGAACATCTGGAGAGTTACTGCAAGTATTTATTTTAGATCAAGAGCAGTATGAGAAGATTTGGAAAGACAAAAGCTTTGAGATTGAGTTAGGACCTATGAGAAATAAAGAAGCTAAAGATATTTCACAAGGTAAAAAAGCTAAGTTTACATTACCTAAATAAATTACTAAATATATAATAGAAAAGGCATATAACATATGATTGTTATATGCCTTTTCTATTTGTATCAAGAACAAAACTTTCATTTAAGTGTATACATTTATGATTACCTATCCGTTGTATAAGTATAGGGAGGAAAAATGATGGAAAAAGAAAATATATTGACCTCCTATCTTATCAATTTAGGGGAGGAAGTGTTCAAACTATTACTAGCGAAAGGGGCTATAAAAGAAGACGCAGAAGACATCATTCAAAATACTTTCTATAAAGTATATACGTTGCTAGATGACCTAACAGAGAATAACATACGTCCATGGTTTTTTAGGGTTGCATTAAACGAATACATTGACTTGAAGAGAAAAAAAGAGCAGCAAAACATCTATTTAACTGAAGAGATTTATTCAAAACTACAATATACAGACCGAGAATTAGATGCTGTTTTAAATAAAGATGAGATTTTCTATCTATTAAAAGATATAAAACTAGAATATAAAGAAGCCTTCTTTTTAAAATATTATTATGATTTTTCATATGAAGAAATTGCCCTAATACTAGATATTCAAGTGAACAGTGTTAAACAAAAATTACATCGTGCACGTAAAACAATTCATTCTACAGTAGGAGGAAAAACTTAATGGATACTTCTTTAAAAGATGCATTAAAAAAAGCTAAAAGGAAACAGTTACTTAAAATCATTATTACTTCTATTATCGTTGTAATCATGCTGATTCCTATAATGTACAAGGTTGGCAATTACTTCGCAGCGAAAAGTTCTACGAAGCTGCACGAACATCTCTTTTTACATAACGCAATTGCAGAACCGAATGTGCAAATTGATTCTCAAGTAACGAGTAATTCTTCTATGTTTGGCGGCAATATCGTATCTAATCGCTCTAAAAACATTAACGGTTACGTAGTACGATGGAATACACTGACAAGCTCTTACGATTGGTTTCGCTCTAATATCGATTACAACGAGTTAATACCAGGATCTTATTGGTCTAGCTCTAGTAAAGAGGCTTATAATTATGATAAACAAACGAAAAATAAAGTTGCTACATTTTATAATCCGGCTATCAAAGAATATCATAATGGAGTCAAAAATGAATTAAGTGCCGTTTCAACAATGAAAAACTATGTAGCGGAAGTCGCTATCTCTTTCAATCAACCTTATACATTAAAAGAAATTCAAACAAAAATACCAGACAACTTAAATATCGTATGGCTATATATGGTCTCACCTATTAAAGACGAAAGCAAAGGTCCTGCCGGTATGCAAGTTTACGGATTTGATCCAGAAAAAGAGCCTGAAGAAGCGTACAAAAGGTTCTTTGACTCCCTTAAACAATACGATGACGATGGATATGACGAAGATATCCAGAAATTTTTAAAAGCAAACAAGGACAAACCATTTGATCAAGTGAAAATCTTAGGGGTTATGCTAACTGGGAAAACGGAAAACTTTAAGGTATTAGAAAACCAAGACTTTGTTCGCGGTGCTTCTGTAGGGGTTACTGCACAAGTTGTTCCTTATATAAAACCGGAGAAATAATAAGGAACGCCCAGATGAACTTAAAGAATACACATAAAACTGTTTACTACGGGAGCTATCCGCTACAATAGATAGCTCCCATCTCTCATTTATTGCTTAATTTTCAAAAATAAACTTCATAATATTTTAGGTGCATTTTTATAAATAAAAAATCATATATTTGTTCACATTATATCCATTGTGAATTTTTTCACAATGGATATATAATAAACTTGTAAATACAATATTGGAGGGATTTCAATGGTTATCAATTTTTTAAGAACTGATAAACGTGCTGCTTTCATATTATTATTTTTACGACTTTACATAGGATATACATGGCTCGCTGCTGGAATCGGCAAAGTCTTTGGACAATCTTTTGACGCAAGTGGTTTTCTAAAGGGCGCTATTGCTCAAGCATTAGGTGACCACCCTGCCGTACAAAGTTGGTGGGCAGATTTCCTTCAACACTTTGTTCTTCCAAATGCAGACCTATTTAGCTTTTTAGTTCAATGGGGAGAAATTTTAGTAGGTCTAGGTTTAATTTTAGGCGGATTAACAAAAACAGCTGCATTTTTCGGAATCATAATGAATCTTTCATTTTTATTAAGCGGAACTGTTAGTGTAAATCCAAACCTGCTTATTTTAACTATGTTCATTTTAGTTGCAGGACAGAACGCCGGACGTATTGGATTAGATGGCTATGTTTTCCCAAAACTTTTCCGTAAAAACAGCCATGGAACATATAAATTAAGCAAAACTGCGTAGTAACGGTTTACTCTTAAAATATAAATAAGAAAAAGAGCCTGCGTATAGGCTCTTTTTTATTTACTCCAAATTTAAACTCTTAACGAGCCACGAAAACCTCTGGCAGCATAATAAGAGTCTGCTCCATTGTGGTACACGAAAACATGTCCGAAGCGATAATCGCAAAATAGCGCACCACCGAGTTCTCTAATATCTGAAGGTGTTTGTACCCAGCTTGATGATTTCATATCAAAATCTCCAAGTTGTTGTAACTCTCGATATTGTTCTTCAGTTAATAGTTCAATACCCATAGCGGCTGCCACATCAATAGCGTTATTTTCTGGTTTATGCTTCTTTCTTGATTCTAACGCTTCAAGATCATAACAAAGGCTTCTACGACCTTTAGGACTCTCCTTTGAACAATCATAGAAAGTATACTCGTCCTTCTCTTTGTCATATCCAACAACATCCGGCTCACCGCCTGTTACTTCCATTTCATTAAGTGACCATAATTTTTCAGCATTAGCTTCTATCTTCGCTTCAACTTTAGCCCATTCAAGACCTTCATGGCGGTTCATGTTTTTCTCAAAACGAGCTTGTAATACTTTTATTAGTTCTTCACGTTGTTCTACAGATAACTCATTTTTATTCGCTGTCATATTCGTCCTCCGAATTACGTTTCTTTATACTCACTTAAATCTCTTCAGTAATAGTTTAGTTTACAACAAATTATATAATTTGTTGAATCTCTTTTTCAACAATCTGACCCGATTACCCAACGGAAAATCCCTGCGCGGATATCTATTATATAGTTCTAAAATCTTTCATACTTTCCCCAAGTATATAGTGTGAAAACCACATCAAATTCTGCTTCATAATAGCCACATGAACTCCTGGTTGGTCAGAACTATATGCCATTTCTTTAAATATAATTAGTTCTGTATCAACTTCCATATCTCTTAATCCTTCATATAACTCATATGCATTTGTAACTGGAATTCTTGCATCCTTTTCGCCATGTTGGATTAAGGTAGGCGTACAGGCTGATTTAATATATGTCATTGGTGATGTTTTCTTATATATATCCGGATCATTCCATGGAGTATTTCCTAAATGCATTCTAATAAAATAAGGGATATCTGTATTTACGTAATGAGTACTCCAGTTCGTAATTCCGCCCCCAACTGAAATCGCTTTAAATCTATTACTAAATGTAGAACAGAACGCTGATATATATCCTCCGTTACTCCATCCCATAACTCCTACTCTATCTTTATCTACAATCCCTTTTTCAACTAGTTCATCCACTCCAGATATAACATCATCGTAATCAGCAAGTCCTTGTTTTCTGTAGTTCGCTTTTAAAAATTCATTGCCATAACCAGAACTTCCTCTATAGTTTGGCTCTAAAACGATAAAGCCTTTTTCAACAAACTGTTCAATCGGATATTTCTCATTGAAGCAGTCTGAAAATATCGGAAAAGATGCCCAAGCCGGACCTCCGTGAATTACTACTAATAAAGGATATTTTTTATTTGAGTCAAACTCTACTGGTCTTGATAAAACACCCTCTATTTTAAGACCATCACTACTTTGCCATGAGATGATTTCCCTGTTGCTTTTAAGCTTCCCTTCGAAAAAGCTATTTTCATTCGTTATTTTTTTATCGTCCAAATAGATTTCAAAGGTTTCATTTGTTATAGCTTTACTATAGGTTATATGATTGCCATCCTTTGTTATAGAAGCATCCATTATAAAACCATCTACGTTGTCACTTAATACTTCCATAGTGCCATCTTCAGCTAGTAACCCAATACGATAATTCGTTTTATCCTGCCATCTAATTAAAATCCCTTTAGCTATCCACTGTAATGGCATAACCGTACTATCAAAGTTTGTTAAGGGCTGAAGTACCTCTCCAGTATTCATATCATATATCTCTAATGTACTCTCTTGTATATGGTTTCTATAATACTCCTTCTCTCTTATGCTTGCTGAGTAACATATTTTGTTGCCCTCAGGAGAAAAGCAAACGCTCCCGCCCAACAACCTATCTACATTCATCTTTTGTAGTTCCTCAGCTTCAACATCTAATATATATATATCACCATTCATATAATCGTTTAGGCTTGGTGTAGCCATACATACAACTTTTTTCCCATCATTTGAAATATCAAAGTCATGGATATAAAAATCCTTACCATCAGTTAATTGATAAACACCGTTAATCTCTCGTTCCTCTTTATCATTTTGTATCACTTTTTCTATTTCAACGTAGCATAAACAATTATTTTGATGTTCCTTACCTACATGTTGAAAATCTCCATATAGCTCCTTACGTTTCTTTATTTCCTCACATTCTTTTGACTGTGTAATATAATAAAAACCTTTACCGGTAGGATTCCATTTGAATATACTGATTCCTTCTTCCTCATTAGTAATTTGCACCCCACCATAACCATCTAATGACTTAACAAAAATTTGATTTTTCCCATTACCAACAGGGCTAAGGTATGCAATATCCCTAGAATTTGGAGACCATAACGGGCATGTACTATCTATATCCCCATTTGTTAATGGATAACTCTGCCCTTTACCTTTTTCATATATCCATGCATGATTTCTATATGTATTGTCTTTCCAGTTAGCTGTCCTCTTAACAAATGCTACATTTTTGCCATCATCGCTTATATTGGTACTTGATAAGGTTGGTAATGAAATAATCTCTTCTATACTTAAATATGTTTTTTCACTCACTTTCATCCATATGCCCCCTTGTAATGTCCATAAATCTCTCGTCTTTTTTTGTCGTAATAAAGGAAATTGTTCACGAATACTTAAAATAGTAACGGAAAATTCAGATAAATAAAAGTGAATCCGATAAAGTAAAACTTTAATCTATAGAGTTCTATCCACTCAAATTAAAGATTATGTGGTATTTATCTAAATGGGAAAAATAAACGCATTTTGATTCATACATTCGTTTAAAGTGAACTTCCATCAGTGAGAGTCTTATAGCCTACGAATTGTGGAATAAAAAATGGACTAAGAATTTAATCTTAGTCCATTTTTTATTTTATATCCATTTTGTATGGAATGTACCTTCTTTATCTACTCGTTTATACGTATGCGCTCCAAAATAATCGCGCTGCGCTTGCAACAAGTTTGCAGGTAATTTGGCAGTACGATAGCTGTCATAATAAGAAATTGCTGCTGAAAATGCAGGTATCGGAATGCCCTGTTGTACCGCCATTGAGATAATTTGGCGTAATCCACCTTGATATGACTCTACAATTTCTTTAAAGTATGGATCAAGTAAAAGGTTCGGTAGGTCAGTGTTAGTCTCATAAGCCTCTTTAATGTTCTGTAAAAAGGCAGCACGGATAATACATCCGCCTCTCCAAAGCATAGAAATGCTGCCAAAATCAAGGTTCCAATCATATTCCTCAGAAGCTGCCTTCAATTGCGTGAATCCTTGTGCATAAGAACAAATTTTACTCATATATAAAGCTTGGCGCACCGCTTCAATTAATTCGGCTTTTTCAACTCCAATTGCCGTTTTATCTTTAGGGCCAGATAAAACTTTGCTTGCGTTCACACGCTCTTCTTTTAAAGCAGAAATGCAACGTGCAAATACAGATTCCGTGATAATAGGCAGAGAGATACCTAAATCAAGCGCGCTTTGACTTGTCCATTTCCCTGTACCCTTTTGTCCTGCAGTATCAAGAATAACATCCACTAATGGCTTACCAGTTTCTTCATCTTTCTTCTTGAAAATATCGGCTGTAATCTCAATTAGATAGCTGTTCAGTTCACCTTTATTCCATTCAGCAAATATTTCATGGAACTCTTCTGCAGTCAAATCTAGTGTTTGTTTCAAGAAGAAATATGCTTCACAAATTAATTGCATATCTCCATACTCAATACCATTGTGAACCATCTTTACATAGTGTCCTGCCCCATTAGGTCCGATATAAGAACAGCAAGGCTCGTTATTCACTTTTGCAGAGATGTTTTCAAGCATATCCTTTACTTTTTCGTATGCATCCTTCTGTCCGCCTGGCATAATAGATGGTCCCTTCAATGCACCCTCTTCGCCGCCTGACACACCTGCCCCGATGAAATTGATTCCTTCTTCGGCAAGACGTTTGTTTCGGCGAATTGTATCGACAAAGTATGTATTACCACCGTCAATTAAAATATCACCTTTATCGAGGTGAGGGACTAGAGAATCAATCGCTTTATCTGTAATTTCCCCCGCATTAACCATTAATAAAATCTTTCTAGGTGATTCAAGTGAGTTAACAAACTCTTCAACTATATGAGTACCAACTAAGTTTTTACCACGGTTTTCCTCAATGGTTTCATCAACTTTTTCCTTTGAAATATCATATAGGGCAACAGAATACCCTTTGCTCTCAAAGTTAAGTGCGAGGCTTTTTCCCATAACGCCCACACCAACAACTCCAATTTGTAACTTTTCCATATTCTATCGTTCCTTTCCATGTATGTTACTCTGTATTATAGTATATATACCTAAAATAACACTTTAATCAAATAATCCAACTTTTTCATTTCAATAGGCTCTGCCAGTATTCGTGCAAAAGGTTAAAGGGACACGGCACATCACTATCAAGTTAAAAAATAAAGAGAAATTTTCATCCTTATTAATCAATCATGAAAAATAACTGGTTAATTATGAAAAATCACATTAAACAGCTTCCGTATCCCTTTTACTGTTTAGAAAGATCTATACAAATAAACTTAATAATAAAGTAAACCCTAATCCGGCTACAGAAACGATAGTCTCAAGTAAAGTCCATGTTGCAAATGTTTCTTTCATGCTTAAACCAAAGTACTCTTTGAACATCCAGAAACCAGCATCGTTCACGTGTGAAGCAATTAAACTACCAGCCCCTGTTGCAAGGACAACTAAAGCAAGGTTAACATCAGATTGACCTAACATCGGAATCACTAAACCGACAGTTGTTAATGCAGCAACCGTAGCAGACCCCAATGAAATACGTAAGATGGCAGCGATAATCCATGCGAGCAAGATCGGTGATAAGGAAGTTCCTTTGAATAATTCGGCTACATAGTTACCAACGCCGCCATCAATTAATACTTGTTTGAAAGCGCCGCCTCCACCAATAATTAAGAGCATCATCCCAATATTCGAGATCGCTGTTGTACAAGATTCCATCACGTTTTTGATTGGAATATTTCTTGCCAATCCCATTGTATAGATCGCAACTAGTAAGGATATCAACATGGCAGTATCCGCATTCCCAATAAACTCGATCGTTGCTAGTAAACTATTATCTTTGAATCCCATTGTTTTTTGCAGCAAAGTAATAATTGTAGCGACTGCCATTAAAAGAACAGGCAGTAAAGCGGTAAAAACACTGATTCCAAAACCAGGGGTTTCTTCAAGTTTAAATACTTTCTGCTCACCTAATGATTGGATATTACCGGTTTTTGTGAACGCCTCAGGTACTAGTTTTTTTGCAAGTTTAGTAAATACAGGTCCAGCTAACACAACCGTTGGAACCGCTATCATAAAACCATAAAGTAATACTTCACCGATGTTTGCATGCAATTCACCAGCGATAGCAGTTGGTCCTGGGTGTGGTGGTAAAAATCCGTGTGTTACAGATAAAGCAGCTGCCATCGAAATACCGAGATATAAGATAGAAACTTTTAATTCTCTTGAAATTGCAAATACAATCGGGATTAATAATACTAATCCTACTTCAAAAAATAATGCAATCCCGATAATAAATGAGGCAGTCACAACAGCCCATTGAATGTTCTTTTCACCAAATTTTTTCACAAGGGTCATGGCAATGCGTTGTGCACCCCCAGAATCTGAAAGCAACTTACCTAACATCGCACCAAGTCCAAAAACGAGTGCTAAGTGCCCAAGTGTTCCGCCTAATCCCGCCTCAATGGTTTTAAAAATCTTTTCTGGTGGCATTCCAAGTGCTAACGCAACCCCGACGGATACAATGATTAATGAAATAAAGGTATTTAATTTAAAGCGCATAATCAGTAAAAGTAATGCTAAAATCCCAATTGCTACAATGACTAATGGCATCGTAGTTCCCCCCTAATCTTAGCTGTATTTGTATTGATCCCGCTATTCGTGGGCAGTAAGGCCCCCACCACCTCGAGATTTAGATAGAAGCGAGGCATGGGAGATTACTGATGAAAGTTTTACTTTATTAAATTTCTTTGATAATTTGCAATTCGTGTATAATCGTCTTCTAGCGCCCTTGATAGGTTAATAAATATAGGCAGTAATTGTCTGTATTCTTTTGTTGCTTCTTCTTTCGGTGTATGTTTGTAGGTACTGCCAACCATTTCGGAAACGATTTCAAAAGAATCAATTTTTCCTGTGGCATAGAGACCTAATATACATGCACCTAGACAAGAGCTTTCGTAGCTCTTTGGAACAACGACTTCAGATGCGAAAATATCGGACATCATCTGTCGCCAAACGTCAGACCTTGCGAAGCCGCCTGTTGCTTGAATACGAGTTACAGGACCATCCATGCATTCTGTTAATGCTAAAAATACAGTGTATAAATTATATATAACGCCTTCTAAAGCTGCACGAATCATATGTTCCTTCTTATGTGACATCGTTAAACCGAAGAAGGAACCACGTACATCTGGATTCCATAATGGTGCACGTTCCCCTGCGAGGTATGGATGGAATAATAATCCGTCTGCACCAGGTCTCACGCGTTCAGCTATTTTAGTTAATACATCGTATGGATCAATTCCTAGTCTTTTCGCAGTTTCTACTTCTGATGAAGCAAGTTCATCACGAATCCAACGAAGGACCATTCCTCCATTGTTTACCGGTCCACCAATTACCCAATGCTTTTCCGTTAAGGCATAACAAAATATTCTTCCTTTTTTATCTGTTTGTGGTTTATCAATGATGGTCCGAATAGCACCACTTGTTCCAATTGTGACAGCAATCTCACCTTTTCGAATTGCATTCACACCTAGATTAGAAAGCACCCCGTCACTAGCACCAATGACAAACGGTGTTTGGGAATCGATACCAATCTTTTGGGCTAAATCTGGATTGCAGTTGCTAAATGTTTGGGTGGTCGGTACGAGTTCAGATAATTGACTTGATGTTATACCAGCAATTTTTAAAGCTTCCTCATCCCAACCTAGTTTTTTTAAGTTCATCATCCCCATGCACGAGGCGATGGAATGATCAACAACATATTGATCAAAGAATTGTTTGAAGATATATTCTTTGATTCCAATATATTTTTTCGTTCTAATCGCAATTTCCGGATGATCATTCACGATCCATGTAATTTTACTTAATGGTGACATTGGGTGAATAGGTGTTCCTGTTCGTCTATAAACTGCATGGCCATTCAGTTCATCTTTGATTTTATGTGCCCATGCCTCACTACGATTATCTGCCCAAGTGATACAAGGTGTCAGCGGCTGATCATTTTCATCCATGGCAATGACACTATGCATAGCACTGCTAAATGAAATAAACGATGGTTTTTTATCTGAATGCTGTTTCGTTATATTTGATATCGCTTGTAAAACAGCTTGGAAAATCTCTTCTGGATCTTGTTCCGCTGTGGATATATCCGGTGTGCGAAGTGGATAACCAATATTCTCGGTTTGAATGACTTCGCCTTTTTCAGTAAATAAAACTGCTTTCGTACTTGTTGTACCGATATCTATACCTAACATATAGCTACTCATGTCCTTGCTCAACTCCTTTAGATAACATTTGTTGTGACATCCAGAGGTCTTCGACTTTCCCTTGAACATCATCAAAGTTTTGATGTAAGGCCTCAATCATGAGGGCTCGATCTTTTGATTCGATTGCTTTTATATAAAGCTCATGATTTTTAATAATCCGTTCAAAATCTTCGTACTTTTCCTTGAAACGAGTACGCATTGATAAAAGGATTAAGCTTTCCATAACAGGCTTTAAATTATTCCAAATCATCAGGATGTAGGAATGCTCAATGGTTCGAATAATCGTTTCATGGAATAAGAGATCTTGATAAGAAAATTCATCAGAATCATGATACTTAATGGCGATTTTCATCATTTCCATTATTTTATTTAGTTCTCTTACTAAATCATTTGTGTCCATCTTTCCAAGTCGCTCAAAGATAAACGTTTCTATAAGTAAACGAACATCATATATTTCTTCAATTTCTTTCTCGGTTAAACCAATGACAACTGCGCCCATTCTTTCTAAGCGAATAATATTTTCAGAAGCTAGTAATTTTAATGCTTCACGAACGGGTGACCGACTTACAGAAAAATCGGCAGCTATTTTATTTTCTGACAGGATGGTACCGCTTTCAATTGCACCTGCAATAATGCGCATTCTCAATTCGCTCGCAACACGATCACCTGTAGAAGCTTTTGAAAGCCATTTTTCAGGATAAAGAAATTCCATTGATTTCGTCATAAATCCACCTCGTGTTAATCAAGTATACTTGTATACAAGTATTATAACTCGGATTTTTAATTATGCAAGCGCTTTTATTGTTCGCGTTGGTTCTATTAGAGGAAAACCCATAATTATTAAGCTAACAAATCAAGTCACCCCAAAACTATTATTGTTGATAAAGAAGATTTAGGAAATGGAAAACTAAACAAGTGGTATGAAAGACAAATAATTATAGAATCTATGTAAAAAGAAGCAGCTACCTTTAAATGGAGAGGTAGCTGCTTTTTTAGTTGTTCATATTCTGCTGATGCTTTGAAATTAATTTAGACATATAGACAAAACCCTAAATTACGTATTGTCTTGTAACTCCATGAATATCTATTCGCGCTATTGTGTTTATACACTGCTCATTGATAGTTTCCCGATTAATTCTCAATAACATCATGTAACCTCTCAGCAAACTCTTTATGATGCACTGTGTTATAACCCACATGATGTCCTGGAAACTCTGCCAATTCTGTTCCGAGGTGTTCTGCTAAGTTGAATGCGCAATGATAAGGAAAAGTTTCTCTTGAAATACTTCCACCAGCTGGACGTACCTGTATCGATGCAGGTTTTAATAGGGACTTTAATGCATCGATATTTAAAGTATAGCTGAGAATTCCCGGGATTTCATACTCAGTGAAATACATCGAATTGCCAAGTAGTCGCTCTGTTAGCATATCCTTCGATGGTTCGGAATTACTATCATCAATATTTGACAATAACTTCATGACCTCACTTTGATGATTCCCTTTAAGGTCTTCCATGAAATTTATAGCCTGCTTCAACTCATTTTCAGATAATAGTTGTAATAAAACCGGTTCGTGTGGAATTAGTAACTGTACCTGCTCAGGATGACGTATGTACAAATCAAGTCCGATAACAGCACCAGAACTACTTCCAAATACATAAGCCGGTTCTTTGGTCAGATTAGCTAGCAACCGATGAGCATCTTCGCTATGCGTGTGCACATGGTAATCCTCATTTTTATTGACGAGATTGCTACGGGAATGACCACGACGATCGTAAGTAACAACGGTATACCATTTAGCAAGATGGTCGGCGACATTATGGAACTTGTCGGCATCACCACCCCCACCATGAATCAAAAGAAGAATTGGACCCGAGCCACGCACCTCATAATAGATGCTTGCTCCAATTACTTGCAATGTTCCGTTTTTTACTATACTCATTTGTACATTCTTCCTTTCTTTTGTCATCTCCCTTAACATTACATGATTGGTGAATGATATAAAATGCAGGAAATAACTAAGAAACAAATTCACCATAAGAAAAAGCAATGTGTGGCTTTAAAATAAAGTTTGATTAAAAATATTGTGTTAAACCATATTCTAAGATGAATAAAAAGAAACCATTTTGAAAAAGTCTAATCAAAATGGTTTCTTATCCAACAGGTTTATGTTTATGTTTTATAAAAAAGTTTGATCATAGCTTATTTACAATTCTTTAATTAAAGAGATAAAGCATCGCACCTTTTTTATAAACGTCTTAACTTTATTTCAAAACTACACTATATTTACTAACCTACTAATCTCCTACTCAACCGTAACAGACTTAGCTAAGTTACGTGGCTTATCAACGTCACACTCGCGGTGAAGTGCTGCGTAGTATGAGATAAGTTGTAATGGAATAACTGCTACTAGCGGTGCTAGTGCTTCGTGTACAGCTGGTAATACGAAGCTGTCACCTTCCATTTCTAAGCCTTTCATTGAGATGATACATGGGTTAGCTCCGCGTGCTACTACTTCTTTCACGTTACCACGAATTCCAAGGTTTACGTGTTCTTGTGTAGCAAGTGCGATAACTGGTGTACCGTTTTCGATTAAGGCGATTGTACCGTGTTTTAATTCTCCTCCAGCAAATCCTTCTGCTTGGATGTAAGAGATTTCTTTTAGCTTTAACGCTCCTTCTAATCCTACGTAGAAGTCTACGCTACGTCCGATGAAGAAACAGTTACGAGTTGTTGCTAAAAATTGTTTTGCTAATGCGTCCATTTCTTCTTTTTGATCACAAAGTTGTACCATTGCATTTGCTACAAGTCCTAGTTCGTGTGTTAAGTCAAAACCAAGAACTTCACCTTTTGCTTTAGCAATATCTGCAGCTAAAATTGAAAGTACTGCAAGCTGTGCTGTGTAAGCTTTCGTTGATGCAACGGCGATTTCTGGTCCCGCGTATAACGGAAGTGTATAATCCGCTTCACGAGAAAGTGTAGAACCAGGTACGTTTGTAATTGTTAATGCTTTATGACCCATTTCATTTGTTTGTACAAGTACTGCACGGCTATCAGCTGTTTCACCACTTTGTGAAATGTAAATGAAGAATGGTCTTTCTGTTAATAATGGCATGTTATAAGAGAATTCACTTGCTACATGCACTTCAACTGGCATTTTTGCAAACTTCTCGATAAATTGTTTTCCAACAAGACCTGCATGATAACTTGTTCCACATGCAATGATGTAAATACGATCGCTATCTAAAATCGCATTGCGGATGTCTTGATCTAATTCAATCTCGCCATTTTCATCTTGGTACTTTTGAATTATATTACGGATAACAAGTGGTTGCTCATCGATTTCTTTAAGCATGAAATGAGGGTATGTTCCTTTTTCAATATCACTTGCGTCTAATTCCGCTGTAAACGGTGCACGTTCAATCGTTTCACCTTGTAAGTTTTTAATTGTAATACTTTCTTTCGTTACAATTACAATTTCTTTATCCATTAATTCAATAAATTGATCTGTAACTTGTAACATCGCCATAGCGTCGCTCGCCACAACATTAAAGTTGTCACCAACACCTACTAATAGCGGGCTTTTGTTTTTAGCAACATAAATCATGTTTGGATTTTCAGCATCAAGTAATCCGATTGCATAAGAGCCATGTAAAAGAGATAGCGTATTACGGAACGCTTCTTCTACACTTAGTCCTGTGCTCACTTGTTGTTCCATAAGCTGTACGATAACCTCTGTATCCGTTTCACTTACGAACGTTACATCTTGTAAATATTCCTTCTTCACTAACTCATAGTTTTCAATTACACCGTTATGAACTAGTGTAAAACGCTTTGATGTACTTTGATGCGGATGCGCGTTTACTTTGCTCGGAACACCATGTGTAGCCCAGCGTGTGTGACCGATCCCCACGCTTGTTGCTACGTTCTCATCTACGATTTCGCGAAGTTTTGCAATACGGCCTTTTTCTTTGTATACAACAACACCGTTCTCTGCTTGTACTGCAATACCTGCTGAATCATATCCACGATATTCTAGCTTTTCTAAACCTTTTAATAAAATTTCCTTTGCATCTTGCTCTCCAATAAATCCTACGATTCCACACATGTTTAGTCGCCGTTACAAATGCTTACACTGCTCTGCGAACATGTAACGACATAGTCCGATACCATTTTTATTTATACTAAAAAACGGATTACATATTGCTAGCCCTGTAAGCTTGTAACGGCTTTCACCTTCCTCTCGATTGGGTTTAAGTCCGTATATACTTATACAGCTAGTTTGTATCCGTTCCTTTTCTCTCATCACACTTTCACCTTTGTCCACTAAGTCACCTTAATGATTTAAGTAAAAGCTTGCGGTTGTGATGAACAACCGGGAGCCATCCGCCGAAATCTCGATAAACCCCACCTCGTCAACTACACTACTTGTAGTTCTGGCGCTTCTATAATTTACAATATTTCCTTTGAGAAAAAGAACAAGACCATCTTATAACAAACATGGATAAACCGTCAATGAAAATTTTTTCACCATCTATAAAACATATGAAAAAGGAGCACTTATTGTGCTCCTTTTCAATAAATTTATTAAATTATTCAGCGCCAACTTCCGCTTTCACAACTTCTACAATGCGATGTACATATGCATCACAAACTTCTTGTGTTGGTGCTTCTGCCATTACACGAATAAGTGGTTCTGTTCCAGATGGACGAACAAGAATGCGGCCATCACCATTCATTTCTTCCTCTACAACACGAATAATTTCTTTAATTTTTTCGTTTTCTAGTGCTAGTTTTTTATCTGTTACACGAACGTTTACTAGTAATTGCGGGAATTTTGTCATTTCTCCTGCAAGCTCAGATAATGGTTTTTTCGTCATTTTCATAATGTTTACAAGTTGAAGTGCACTTAACATTCCATCACCAGTTGTAATGTAATCAAGTAAGATAATATGGCCTGATTGTTCTCCACCTAAGTTGTAACCTCCGCGCTTCATTTCTTCCATTACGTAGCGGTCACCAACTGCTGTTTTATCACTTGTAATACCGTTAGCTTCAAGTGCTTTGTAGAAACCTAAGTTACTCATAACTGTTGAAACAACTGTATTATGCTTTAGTTGACCAGTTTCTTTCATGTACTTTGCACAAATAAACATAATTTGATCGCCATCAACAATGTTTCCTTTTTCATCTACAGCGATTAAACGGTCACCATCACCATCGAAAGCAAGACCAATATCAGCACCTTTTTCTTTTACTAATTCAGCTAATACTTCTGGATGCGTAGAACCTACTCCATCGTTAATGTTCATACCGTTTGGTGAAGTTCCCATTGTTGAAATATCAGCTTCTAAATCAGCAAATAAGTACGGAGCTAAAGAAGAGGTAGCACCATGCGCACAATCTAAAGCGATATGTAAACCTGAGAAATCTTCCTCTACAGTTTGTTTAATGTATTGTAAATACTTTTGTCCACCTTCAAAATAATCACTCACTTGCCCAAGGTTCGTACCTGTTGGACGTGGTAATTCATCCACTTCTTTGTCTAATAAAGCTTCAATTTCTGCTTCTTGCTCATCTGTTAATTTAAAACCGTCTGAACCGAAGAATTTAATTCCGTTATCTTGTACTGGATTATGAGATGCAGAAATCATAACACCAGCTTGTGCATCTAACGCTTTCGTTAAATAAGCAACACCTGGTGTAGAAATAACACCAAGACGCATTACTTCTGCTCCAGTTGATAATAGACCTGCTACTAAAGCTCCTTCTAACATATGTCCTGATATACGTGTATCACGGCCGATAATTACTTTTGGACGGTCTGTATCTTTTGTTAATACATAACCACCAAAACGTCCAATTTTGAACGCTAATTCAGGTGTTAACTCCTTATTCGCAACCCCGCGTACTCCATCTGTACCAAAATATTTACCCATTATGATTCGCTCCTTTTTCTGGCTCTTTTTGATTATCTACTGTTGGCTCTTGGCTAGTTTCTTTATCTTTATTTTGTTCCGATTCCTTCTCCTTTTCCTTTTCCTTTTCTGGATCAGGCTTAGGTTCAGGTTCAGGATTTTTTGGTGTTTCAGTTTGATTATCTTTATTATTATTTGAATTTGGTTGCTCACCGTTACCCTGTACTTCTTTATCGGGATTTTCTTTCTTCACAATTGTAACTTTAGCACTTTTTTGTTTTGGCTCTATTGAAATATTACCAGGGCCACTCACTTGAATCGCAACATCCTTCGTCCCAGGAGACACATTTTGTAGATTAATCACTGCTGTTATTTGAGCAGCTGTTATTTTATCTACTATACTTGTTTCTCCTGAAATATCAACGCTTATCTTCCCATCTTGCGGCGAAAGTAACTGGGCCGTAACGTCTTTAGAAAGTCCATTTTTTTGAATTGATATACCATCAATCGTTCTTGTTTTCGTTTGTTTTGTTTTTTGTACGCCTACTGAAACCTTTACTTGATTTGGCTTCGCACTTGTTACACCCTTTGGTAATAAAACAGAGGTATCGAATGTTGTAGACTCTGTCAATTGACTAAGATCTACTTCGACCCCCTCTATCGATTGTATATTATCCAATATATCTTTTGGACCTGCTATCGTGACTTCTCTCGGCTCAACGCTAATATTTGTAACGGCCAATCCTTCCGGTAAACTCCCCTTTTTCGCATATGTTATAGGAACAGTTTTTTCAGTATTATTGGCCGTAGCTTGCGTCGCCACATTCAACGTTACACTAATTTTAGATGGACTTGTTCTTACATTTAAACGTTTTCCTTCTTTATTGTATAATGTAACTTCGGCTGTTTTTGTAACAGTTTTATTAACACCTTTTAAATCAACATACGCCTTAGCAGATGAAATACTTTCAATTTCTTCTTTCGTCCCAACTACCTCAACCGTATCAGGTTTAATGTTTGATTTTTCGAGAGTAGCACCAGCTGGCATTTGATCCTCATTTGATAATTTCAAGTCTACATGAACATATTTTCTCGCTTTTTCATGAAGAGTAATTTTAATTGTTGATGGCTGAACTGTTCCTTTCACATCATCTGGAAGTCCATTCGTTTTCAAAGAAACTTCATACGTTCCTTTTTCGCTACCTCTCAAATCAACTGGTATATCAAATTGTTTTTTCGCTTTTGCCGTAGCAACTGCTGCTTTTGGACCCTCTAACTTCACCTTAACGCCCTCTGCCGGAATACCACTTACAATATATTTCTCTTCATCATACTTAACGTTAATAGCATAATTAGTTAATGTTTCTTTCGCATCATTTGCAAAAGGTAGTATCCCCGATGTCGTATTTTTTTCAGTTAAAGTCGCTGACATAAAAAGCATACACGCCAATAGTAATGAGATCCCCTTTAAAAACCAATGATTCTCCATTAACTTATCCATGACGCTTTCTCCTCCAATTCCATAAAGACGAAGAAGTCGTTTTTTCGTTCGCACTAAATTCAGATAACAACATATCTTTCAGTTGTTCTGTCTTTAAATCACGATGCAACTTACCATTTTTCGTTAAAGAAATTTGGCCTGTTTCTTCCGACACAACTACTGTAATACTATCAGTAACTTCACTAACTCCCATTGCAGCGCGATGCCTAGTTCCTAACTCCTTAGAGATAAATGGACTTTCCGATAACGGAAGATAGCAAGCTGCTGCTTTAATGGTACTTCCTTGCATAATTACTGCTCCATCGTGAAGAGGTGTGTTTGGAATGAAAATATTAATGAGTAATTCCGATGATACGTTTGCATTTAGCGGAATACCCGTTTCTACATAATCACCCATACCGGTCTCTTTTGACAAAGTAATTAATGCACCAATTCTACGTTTTCCCATATATTCCGTTGCTTTCGCTATCGCTGTTGCAACCATTTCAGGCTCATCATCCTCATGAGTTCCAGTACGCGAAAATAAACTCCCGCGTCCTAGCTGCTCAAGCGCTCTTCGCAATTCTGGCTGAAAAATAATAATAACGGCTAAAAATCCCCACGTTAATACTTGTTCAGTTAGCCAATATAGCGTTCGCAATTCAAGGAAAATACTGATCATCCGAACGACAATAATAACTGTAATCCCTTTTAAAAGTTGAACAGCTTTCGTCCCTCGGATTATAAGAATTAGCTTATATATAATAAACCATACAACGGCAATATCTAATGCCGTACTAAGATATTTCAAAATGGTCGTATCTTCAAAAGGCATGCTAACCCTTCCTCCTACTTACGAGCAATTCTATCCATATATTGAAATATTATTTTATGCTCTATCTGTATGTATTTCCAACAACTAGTTAATTATACCATACATGAAACAAACGACAATTACAAACAACCCCCCTTTAGTCTAAATTGGTAAGATGTCAAACATTCTTATCGTACAGTATAATATAAATCATTATTATACGCCTATTTTCAAATAAAAAAAGCAACTTCTCAGTTGCTTTTCTTACATTTATTTTAGTTTTTCACCGAATAAAGAACCCATTAAAGCAACCGCTGTTGTTGCCGTTCTATTTCGCTCATCTAAAATCGTATTTACCTCAACAAACTCGGCAGATGTAACAATATCAGCTTCCGCTAACATCTCCATTGCTAAATGGCTTTCACGATAAGATAAGCCACCAATTACAGGTGTTCCAACTCCTGGTGCATCATGAGGATCAAGACCATCTAAGTCTAATGATAAATGCACACCATCAGTATGAGATAAATACGCGATTGTTTCTTCCATAACAGCCGTCATACCCATACGATCAATCTCGTGCATTGAAAATACTTTAATACCTTCATTTCGAATAAAGTCTTTTTCTCCTTCATCTAATGCACGTGCACCGATAATTACAACATTCTCTTTTTTCACCTTTGGATATGCCCCGTATAAATCTACAAGCGTCGGATGTCCATACCCTAAACTTGCTGCAAGTGACATACCATGAATATTTCCAGATGGTGAAGTTTCTTCTGTATTTAAATCGCCATGTGCGTCATACCAAATAACACCTAGGTTTTTATAATGTTTCGCAACACCAGCTAATGTACCAATAGCGATACTATGATCTCCACCTAATACAAGTGGAAAACGTCCTTCTTCTATAATATGATCCACCTTACTTGCTAATTCGTTACATACAGTTGCAACTTGTGTAAGGTTTCTTAAGCTTGTATTTACATCTACTTCTTTTTCTCTCTCTATACATATATCTCCCATATCTTTAACATCATATCCAATTTCTTCAATTCTTTCAATTACACCTGCATAACGGATTGCGCTCGGTCCCATATCAACTCCACGACGCATCTGTCCTAAATCCATTGGAACTCCAATAACTGAGATTTCTTTTTTCATAGATAGTATCCCCCTTCTGTGCCTTCACCAAATATTTTAAATCTTTTATATAGTCTGACTCAACTCGACATTTTTCTGTATGGATATACAAACTATTCACTTATATTCGCTTTGAAATCCAAATTTTAAGACTATTCCATGTATAAAGTTAACTTAATGAAACAACTACTATCATTATTATTAGATAACAATAAAAAACACTCCCCCATTTAGAAGTGTTTTTCTGATGCTATTTTCCACACTGCTGCAATATTCTTTGCTGTCATTTCGATATTATCTTCTGCTACTTTATATGCCTCCTCTAATGTCATCGGACTTGTTGTAATACTAAATACTGCATCAATTCCTTTTTCATGAACAGCCGAATAATTCGGAGATACCGATCCCCCAATAGCAATGACAGGAATATGAAAATGCTTTGCACGCTCCGCAACACCTACTGGGGCCTTTCCATATGCTGTTTGTTCATCTATTCTCCCTTCGCCAGTTATAATTAAATCTGCACCTTCTATATGCTTATCAAAATTTGTATAATCTAATACAATTTCAATTCCTCTCCGCAAGCTTCCCTTTAGCACTGCAATAACAGCTGCTCCCATACCTCCTGCAGCTCCTGCACCAGGTATTTTAGATACGTCGCAAAATAGGTATTGTTTAAGGATATGCGCATAATGCTTTAAATTCTCATCCAGCTCTTTCATCATCTCTTCATCCGCACCCTTTTGTCGCCCAAATACGAAAGATGCTCCTCTTATTCCAACTAACGGATTATCTACATCACATGCTGCTTCTATCTTTATATGCTTTAAGCGTGAATCCATTTGTGAAAAATCAATAGAGACAATCGAATGTAACGTTCCACCAGACGGCTCTATTACTTCTCCTTTTCCATTTATAAACCTGACTCCTAAAGCTGACAACATACCCGCTCCTCCATCATTTGTAGCACTTCCTCCAAGTCCTAAAATGATACGCTCAGCTCCTTCGTCTAGCGCATGTAGTATAAGTTCTCCTGTTCCTTTCGTCGTCGTAATAAGTGGGTTTCGCTTTTTAGCCGGAACGTGTTGTAAGCCTGATGCTGCTGCCATTTCAATAAACGCTGTCTTTTTATCTTTAGACATACCGTAAAAGGCTTGTACGCTCTCTCTAAGCGGTCCTGTCACATGAAATGATATAATCCTCCCGCTTGTAGCATCAACAAGGGAATCGACCGTTCCTTCCCCTCCATCTCCAATTGGTATTTTTACGTACTCTGCTTTAGGAAAAATTGCTCCAAAACCTCTTTCAATAGCTTCACATACTTCTATAGCTTTTAAGCTTTCTTTATATGAATCAGATGCAATAACAACTTTCATAATTATCCCCCATCCTTTATTTTCACGTTTTCTCCATTTTAAATGACAAGTATGAAAGTTGTCTTTTCAAACACAAAAAAAGCTTACATCATATGATGTAAGCTTTCTCTATTAGATGGAGCCTAGCGGGATCGAACCGCTGACCTCCTGCGTGCAAGGCAGGCGCTCTCCCAGCTGAGCTAAGGCCCCTTAGTAATTAAGCGGAAGACGGGATTCGAACCCGCGACCCCAACCTTGGCAAGGTTGTATTCTACCACTGAACTACTTCCGCGAAAATGGTGAGCCATGAAGGACTCGAACCTTCGACCCTCTGATTAAAAGTCAGATGCTCTACCAACTGAGCTAATGGCTCGTAAATGGCTGGGCTAGCTGGATTCGAACCAGCGCATGACGGAGTCAAAGTCCGTTGCCTTACCGCTTGGCTATAGCCCATTAATATTTACTAGTATGGTTATCTTTTCAAAAAAATAAACCCTCTCAGGTTATTTTAAAGAAAATGGTGGAGGGGGGCAGATTCGAACTGCCGAACCCGAAGGAGCGGATTTACAGTCCGCCGCGTTTAGCCACTTCGCTACCCCTCCGACATTTAAAATATATATGGTGGAGGATGACGGGATCGAACCGCCGACCCCCTGCTTGTAAGGCAGGTGCTCTCCCAGCTGAGCTAATCCTCCAAAAGTGGTGACCCGTACGGGATTCGAACCCGTGTTACCGCCGTGAAAGGGCGGTGTCTTAACCACTTGACCAACGGGCCAAAAAAGTTTTAAACCTATTCCCAAGCTTCCAACCGGGCTTGAACCGGTGACCTCTTCCTTACCATGGAAGTGCTCTACCAGCTGAGCTATGGAAGCATAATGGCTCCGCAGGTAGGACTCGAACCTACGACCGATCGGTTAACAGCCGATAGCTCTACCACTGAGCTACTGCGGAATAATATAAGCCTGGCAACGTCCTACTCTCACAGGGACAAGGTCCCAACTACCATCGGCGCTAGAGAGCTTAACTTCCGTGTTCGGTATGGGAACGGGTGTGACCTCTCTGCCATCATTACCAGACTTTTATCATTATAAACATTTCTTTCGAAATGTCAAGAAGAAAATTATATATTCCTTCAAAACTAGATAACATTGCTACATATTATATGGTTAAGTCCTCGATCTATTAGTATTCGTCAGCTCCACATGTCACCATGCTTCCACCTCGAACCTATCAACCTGATCATCTTTCAGGGATCTTACTAGCTTACGCTATGGGAAATCTCATCTTGAGGGGGGCTTCATGCTTAGATGCTTTCAGCACTTATCCCTTCCGCACATAGCTACCCAGCTATGCCCTTGGCAGAACAACTGGTACACCAGCGGTGCGTCCATCCCGGTCCTCTCGTACTAAGGACAGCTCCTCTCAAATTTCCTACGCCCACGACGGATAGGGACCGAACTGTCTCACGACGTTCTGAACCCAGCTCGCGTACCGCTTTAATGGGCGAACAGCCCAACCCTTGGGACCGACTACAGCCCCAGGATGCGATGAGCCGACATCGAGGTGCCAAACCTCCCCGTCGATGTGGACTCTTGGGGGAGATAAGCCTGTTATCCCCGGGGTAGCTTT
>NZ_CP101135.1:90000-150000 GCF_024296885.1 Bacillus paranthracis | reverse complement strand
CTTAAAGAAAGAGATATTAAGAATGCAACCTTCTTCCTTTCTGCTGCATGGGCAGAAAGACACCCTGATGTTGTTGAACGCATCATAAAAGATGGACATGAAATCGGTAGTATGGGTTATAATTACACGTCCTACACTTCTCTAGAGGCAAATGAAATACGAAGAGATCTTCTGCGAGCACAAGATGTTTTTACAAAACTCGGTGTGAAACAAATTAAACTATTGCGTCCACCTAGTGGAGACTTTAACAAGGCAACACTTAAAATAGCAGAATCACTCGGATACACTGTCGTTCATTGGAGTAATAACTCAAACGATTGGAAAAACCCTGGCGTAAACAATATTGTTTCCACCGTCTCTAATAATTTAAAAGGTGGAGATATCGTCTTATTACATGCATCCGATTCTGCTCTTCAAACAAATAAAGCTTTACCACTGCTTCTACAGAAATTAAAGAGTGACGGCTATGAGCAAATATCCGTATCACAACTTATTTCCAACACAAGTACGAAAAGTAAAGATGTCCAATAATTTTTTACACATAAAAAGCTCTACTACCTTTCGTTCAGGTAATAGAGCTTTTTTTATCCCGATATTTTCATTCGTACAACTACCCTGCGTAAAAACTCTCTTAATTAGGCCGACTTACTCGTCTTTCCAATTAAACGATGTAATATAAGTAACTGATATGCATTACATAATAAAAGTGGTATCACCATTAAATATAACCAATCTGTATCATTAATTCGAAGTGCTGGTACCCACTCAAGAATTGTTACAACCACCATAAAGAACAAAGCTGGCACAAATGCCTTTTTATTCGTTTCCTTACTTTTTATATAAGCAACGATGGCACCAAACATAAATAACACACCAGCAACAAGTATGTTATTCCCTAATGAAATTTCCCCATTTGCAATCAATACCGATCTTAAATACACAAAATCAAATAAAACGAATGCAATGAAGAAGAGCTGGACTATATTCCATAAAGAAGGTGACCTGAACATCCCTAATCCAAAACGATGGATTGTTAAATAGGCAAAGAACCCCATTTGACTTATCACACTAAAAATAAATCCTACACCCATCAACCAGAAGGAAACTGCCAAAATTTCCTTTCCGTCGAAATTTTGAAAAAATTTCGCGTACTTGTCCCACTCTAAAACAAATCCAATAATGACTGTACTAACCCCACCAAGAAACAACGTCGTAAAAAATAGTCGAACCCACTTGCGGCTATTCACAACACATCCCCCATTATCCTTATATTTCTAATTAAATTGTATCAATGACAATTTCAAAAAGCTAGCCATGTTCATGTATAAATTCCTTAAAGATATTTATATTAAAAAGAGAGAACTGTGCTGAAAGGAGTTCCAACTTATGAAACGGATGCTGCTCGTTTTGACTTCTTCTTTTCTATTTCTTGTACTTGTAGCATGTGCACAAGAAAAAGAAGCAAAGTCCGAACTTGATTATGATCAAACGAAGAAAATGATTGTTGATATTTTAAAAACCGATCAAGGTAAGAAAGCCATTCAAGATGTGTTAACTGATGAAAAAATGAAACAAGCACTCATACTAGATGAAACAGTAGTAAAAAAAACGATTGAAGATGCAATGGTATCCGATAAAGGGCAACAATTCTGGGAAAAGCTCTTTAAAGACCCTGAGTTCTCATCGAAATTCGCTAAAAGTATGGGAAAAGAACAAACAGCCTTAATGAAAACATTACTAAAAGACCCTGAATACCAAGCAGGCGTTATAGAAATTATGAAAAACCCTGAAGTAGAAAAAATGATGTTACAAACAATGAAGAGCAAAGAATACCGTCAATATTTACAACAAGTATTAACAGAAACTGCTGAAAGCCCACTCTTCCAAGCTAAGATGATTGATATTATTAGTAAAGGTGTCCAAAAAGCCGAAAAAAGTGGTTCTGATAAAAAGGAAGCCGGCGGTGAAGGTGGTTCCCAAGAAGGTAAAAAGGAACAGCAGTAAAAATAATAACGATAATAATGAGTGGACAATACATGTATCATCCACTCATTATTATTTTATTTTTGCGCAACAGTTGTTTTATCAATTACCGCTTCAGCTATTGTGCGATAAATAAGACCTGTCGTATGCGTATCTTCATATACTGACGGCGCAAAATCTTCTTTATTCCAATCAGGTTGTTGAAGCGGGATTCGGCCAAGTACTTCTGTTTGAAGTTCTGTAGCTAATTTATCTCCACCACCTCTTCCAAACACATATTCTTTTTCGCCAGTTGTTTTACTTTCAAAATAAGCCATATTTTCAACAACACCAAGAATACTATGTTCTGTACGTAAAGCCATTGCTCCAGCACGTGCTGCTACAAATGCCGCTGTTGGATGCGGTGTTGTGACAATAATCTCTTTACAAGCCGGCAACATCGAATGTAAGTCTAGCGCAACATCACCTGTACCTGGTGGTAAATCTAAAACTAAATAATCTAAATCGCCCCACTCTACTTCCGTAAAGAAGTGATTTAACATTTTCCCGAGCATAGGCCCTCTCCAAATGACCGGTGCATTATCTTCTACAAAGAATCCCATTGAGATTACCTTTACACCTAGACGCTCCACTGGAATGATTTTATCTCCTCTTACTACAGGGCGTTTTTCTATCCCCATCATATCAGGTACGCTAAAACCATAAATATCAGCATCAATGATACCAACTTTTTTCCCTAGACGAGCTAAAGCAATAGCAAGGTTAACAGAAACTGTTGATTTCCCTACTCCACCTTTTCCACTCGCCACTGCTAAAAATGTCGTTTTCGAATTTGGTGACAATAAAGATTCAGTTTGCTCTTCTTCTTGTTCTGGTGCAAACTGAGCTAATTCCTCTTCTGTAAATTCTGCAAAGCGAAGCCCTACTGTTGCTGCTCCTAGTTCTTTTACTAACTTTACAATTCCAGATTGCAATTGCATTTGTTCCGCGGTACCAGTTTTTACGATTGCAATTTTAACACTTACATGTTCCTTCTCAGGCTTGACTGTTACCTCTTTAATTGCCCCTGTTTCTTTTAACGTTTTATGTAAAAACGGATCTACAATCCCTTCTAACGCTTCCACTACTTGCTCTTTCGTTACCATAATTAGCCCAGCCCCCTGTATGAAAAATAACATAATGTTAATTAAATATATCTCTCTTTACTTTTGAAATAAATGCGTTTACATTTCCAGTATAACATATTTTCGGAAAACTTCGTTAACGAGAGAAACGCAAAAAAATCCTCCTTATTCTGGAGGATTTCCTTTTTCCGTGAAATAACGTAATATACCACGATATACAGCAGCTGCTACCTTTTGCTGATATTTCTCCGAATTTAACATATACCTTTCATTTACATTCGATAAAAAGCCAGCTTCAATTAAAGCACCTGGGTTTTTCGCATACTTTAATAAATACACATGAGAAATTGTTTTAGCAGAACGATTTGTATTCTCTAAACTCGTTCTCAACTCAGCTTGTATAAATTTCGCAGCACGTTCATTTTCAATTGAAGAACGGTAATAGAACGTTTGTGCGCCTTTTGATCCACTACTAGTTAAAGCATTTAAATGGATACTTGCAAAAAAATCTACATCGGGTTTATTAATAATCTCTACACGTTTTTTTAAATCTTCTGCTTTACGTCTACTATATGACTTTGTATCTTTCTGGGCTAAATCATAATCTCCCTCACGCGTTAAAATAACTAGTGCACCTTGCTCTTGTAAATAATCTTGCACCTTCTTTGTAATCTCAAGCGTAATATCTTTTTCTACAATATCCTTGCCACCAACAGCCCCTCCGTCTGGTCCACCATGCCCAGCATCTAATACGATTACTTTCCCTGATAAGGGTAAATTCCAAGCTCGCCACGATTTTGTAATTTGAAATTCTTGTTTGACTAAAAAAAACAAAATAACCGCAGCGAGTGCAAAAGAGATAATTCGAATTCTCTTCATACCTTTCCTCCTCCAGCTAGTCCCTCTAATTACTTATATGGGACAAGAGGAAAGTTTATGCTTGTCTTAATGAAGCTTTAATCGATATCTTCTTTCACCTTTTTCATATCCTTCCTGCCACCATAAGCCGATAAACTGCTGGCAAGATTCAAAAAGTAATTCCTCATCTTGTAACTTAATCTCCCGCATAGTCATGCTCGTTAAAAATTGAAATAGTGTTTCCGTTAATTGTTGCTCTTCTTCTAAGGCCCTATATTTCACATCAAAGAACGATTCGCCATAATAACCAAATTTGCTATATCTCGCTCCTAATAAATACGATTCTATCCCTAATTCAATGCAGTAATCTTCATACTGACGATGAAGTTCCTGCATCTGAAAGGCATCTCTAATATTTGAACGTAATGTTTTTAATGATAATTCCCGCAGCATCTTCCGCTCATATTTCAACTGCTTTTCTTTTTGTTTTTCTTGTAAGCTGACAATGACATTCATAGTACTTATAAACCTCCCTAATACGTATTAGTCTAAACTTCTAAAGAAGAAGCATACGCGAGAGGATAGCACTAAAATATTCCAAACTACAAAAATTTCAAAAGAGGAATGAAACATAAAAAACCCCAACCAAAATGGTTGGGGTTTGTAGTTCGCAAAAATTAACGTTTTGAGAACTGAGGTGCACGACGTGCGCCTTTAAGACCGTATTTTTTACGCTCTTTCATACGTGCGTCACGAGTTAATAGACCTGCACGTTTTAGTGTTAGACGGTATTCTGGATCAGCTTTTAATAAAGCGCGAGAAATACCGTGACGAATAGCACCAGCTTGACCAGTGTATCCACCACCATTTACGTTTACAAGTACATCGTAGTTACCTAAAGTTTCTGTTGCAACTAGAGGTTGTTTCACTACTTCACGTAATGCAGCAAATGGGATATAGTTTTCAAAATCACGACCGTTAATGATAACGCGTCCTTCGCCTGGAACTAGGCGTACGCGCGCTACTGAACTCTTACGACGTCCAGTGCCATAGTATTGAACCTGTGCCAAAGTAAGCCCTCCTTTAATTGATTATCCGCGAAGTTCGTAAACTTCTGGTTTTTGTGCTTGGTGTGGATGCTCTGCTCCAGCATACACGTTTAGTTTCTTAGAAACTTGACGGCCTAAGCGTCCTTTTGGAAGCATGCCTTTAATTGCAAGCTCTAACATTTGTACAGGGTAGTTTGTACGCATTTCAAGAGCTGTTCTTTGTTTAAGTCCACCTGGGTGGTTAGTGTGACGGTAGTAAATTTTATCGTTTAATTTATTACCTGTTAAATGAATTTTCTCAGCGTTAATAATAATTACATGATCACCCGTGTCAACGTGTGGTGTAAATGTAGGTTTGTTTTTACCACGTAAAATGGATGCTACTTCACTAGCAAGGCGACCTAAAGTTTGACCTTCAGCATCAACCACATACCATTTACGCTCAACTTCGTTAGCTTTTGCCATAAAAGTCGTACGCATGTGTTTCCCTCCTCGTTATCTTTTCCATAGAAAAAATCTATTGTTTATCTTAAACACGATTTCCTTCCGGGGCTAATCGTGGTTTTAGAAACAATACCATATGTTATGATATACTTTTGAGTTTCTAATGTCAAGCAAATGTTACACCAGGATTAGTTGTTATAGTTTACCTGCCATAAATAAAGCCCATGACCAGGAGCCATCTTTCCAGCAAACTGACGATTTTGTTTCGCTAAAATCTCTGGAATGCTATCCGGATCAAGCTTTCCTTGCCCTACGCTCAGTAACGTACCAACAATAATCCTGACCATATTATATAAAAATCCATTACCTACAAAACGAAAAATTAATTCGTCGTCCTGCTCAATTAGCTCGATTTCATAAATTGTTCTCACTTTATCTTTTTTGTCAGTTTTTGCCGAACAAAAAGAAGTGAAATCATGCGTTCCAATAAAATAAGGGATCGCTTTTCTTATAGCATTTATTTCGAGCGGATATGGATATTGATATACGTAATTTCTACGGAATACATCCGCAGTCTTTGATAATAATACACGATAACGATATTCTTTTCTCTCGACACCGTAACGTGCGTGAAATTCTTCTGTTTTTTTCTCTACCTGTGTGATAACAATATCATCTGGTAACATAGTGTTTAATGCATTGCTCCATTGCCACTCTTCAAGAGACAACGGTGTATCAAAGTGTATCACTTGTCCTTTAGCATGAACGGTAGAATCCGTTCTGCCCGATGCCTGAACACGAACAAGTTCCCCTTTATGCAATTTCTGCAAAGCTTTCTCTATCTCTTGTTGAACAGTACGATGCTGCGGTTGAATTTGATAACCACAAAAATGCATGCCATCATATGCAACCGTACATTTTATTCTATCCATTTCTTTATTCTCCATTACGATCGCACCCATGCCAAAATACAAGCTAAACAAAGTAAGCTTATAATCGTTACTGTATCGCTTGTTTTCCAGCGTAGTTGCCTAAATTTAGTACGTCCTTCGCCACTTTGATATCCACGGGCTTCCATAGCAATTGCTAAGTCCTCTGCACGCTTAAAAGCACTGATAAATAGAGGAACGAGTAGTGAAATGATAGCTTTCATCCTATCCTTTATCGGTCCCCCTGCAAAATCAATACCACGTGACGATTGTGCCTTCATTATTTTACTCGTTTCATCCATTAATGTCGGGATAAAACGAAGAGAAATTGACATCATTAATGCGATTTCATGAACAGGAACTTTTATACGCTTCAACGGCTTTAATAACGTCTCCAAACCATCTGTAATCTCAATAGGTGTCGTCGTTAACGTTAATAATGTCGTCATTAAAATAATAACGAAGAATCGTATAGAAATGTATATTCCTTGCTCTAATCCTTTTTCATGTATCGAAAACCAACCAAGCTGGAATAATACTTCCCCTTCTTTATTTGTTAAAATATGCAGGAAAAATGTAAAAAGAAAAATCCATAGAATTGGTTTTAAGCCCGAAAGTACATAACGAATCGGCACTTTTGCAAAAAATAAAGCAATGAGTGCATATAAAAATAAAAATCCATATGAAATCGCATTATTTGCTAAGAAAACAACAAATACATATAAAAAGACAATCAGCAGCTTCGTACGTGGATCAAGTTGATGAATAAGAGAATTCCCTGGAATATATCTTCCAATAATCAACTGCTGCATGATTCATGACCACCTTTTCGTAACACCTGCACAACTTCATGAGTAAGATCCTCTAAAGATAAGGTAGCCTTTGGGATTGAAATGCCAAACTTCTCTTCAATTGCACGTTTATACTTTAAAGACATAGGAAGATCCACACCAATTTTCTCTAGTTCATCAGCATGTGAAAATACTTCCTCTGCACTTCCTTGCAAAAAGACCGTTCCTTTATGCATGACTACAATCTGCTCGGCATATTTAGCAGCATCCTCCATATTATGCGTTACAAGGATAACTGTAAGGCCTTTCTCCTTATGTAGCTTATAAAACATCTCCATAAGTTCATTTTGCCCTTTTGGGTCTAGTCCTGCTGTAGGTTCATCTAATACAAGCACTTCGGGTTCCATCGCTAATACGCCTGCTATCGCAACACGCCTCATTTGCCCACCACTTAACTCAAATGGTGAACGCGTTAACAGTTCTGGTTCTAACCCTACAAGTTCAATTGCTTCTCTTGCCTTTTGCTTCGCTTCTTCTTCCGATACCCCAAAATTAGTAGGTCCGAAACAAATATCTTTCTCCACAGTCTCTTCAAATAACTGATGTTCTGGGAATTGAAAGACAACCCCTACCTTTTTACGTAGTGGCTTTAGCTTTTTTTCTTTCTTTCCTGCCGAAATGAAATGTTCACCGATTTGAACTGTGCCATTTGTCGGCTGCAATAAACCATTTAAATGTTGAATCATCGTCGACTTACCTGAACCAGTATGACCGATAATGGCATAATAGCCCCCACTTGGAAACGACACGTCTACATCATAAAGTGCGCGTCTTTCAAATGGAGTTTTATATTGATAACGATGTTCTACTTTTTGGAATGTAATCTCCAAAGTTCGTTCACCAAGCTTTCCATTGTAAGATGCGTATTTTGCAAGAGAATTTCATTTCTTTTTAATAATTCTGCTATTTTCACTGAAAATGGTACATCTAATCCAATTTCTTGGAGCATATGAGAGGACTTGAAAATTTGTTCTGGAGTCCCTTCCTCTAATATCTCTCCCTTATTTAAAATAATGACACGGTCTGACTGTGCCGCTTCTTCTAAATCGTGCGTAATTGATAACACGGTAATACCTTTTTCATTAACAAGTTGTCTAACCGTTTCTACCACTTCACGTCTCCCTTGAGGGTCTAGCATTGACGTTGCTTCATCTAATATCAAAATAGACGGTTGAAGTGCTAAAACGCCTGCTATTGCTACTCGCTGCTTTTGCCCACCAGATAACGAATGTGGCTCATCATTAAGAAAATCTTCCATACGGACTAGTCGTAAGGCCTGATCTAATCTTTCTACCATTTGCTCTCTTGGCATTCCGATATTCTCTAAACCAAAGACAACGTCATCTTGCACTGTCGTTCCAACAAATTGATTATCTGGATTTTGAAATACCATCCCAATTTGTTTTCGAACATCCCATACCGTTTCCTCTGACAAAACCATTGTATCATTTACTGTAATTGTCCCTGCTTCCGGCAAAAACAAACCATTCAATAATTTTGCAAGTGTAGACTTCCCAGAACCGTTTTGTCCAATAACAGATACCCATTCTCCTTCATATAAGGAGAATGAAACATCTTTTAATGCATAAGTGGCTGCACCAGGATATTGAAATGATATATTTTCTGTCCGAAGTTTCTCTTTTTTCAATACAAGGCACCCTTTCCTTCGCCAAGTAAGCCTATTTTTATATTTAAAAAAAAGGGCCATGACCAGTTTCTTGAAAAGAACTGTCCTGCCCTTTTAATTATCATTATACTAACTCGATAATTACCATTGGTGCTGCGTCTCCGCGACGTGGACCAATTTTTGCAATACGAGTGTATCCGCCTTGGCGCTCAGCATAGCGTGGAGCTACATCAGCGAATAGTTTTTGAAGTGCATCTTGACCAGTCTCAGCGTTAGCTACTTCATTGCGAATGAAAGCTGCTGCTTGACGACGAGCATGAAGATCTCCGCGTTTACCTAAAGTGATCATTTTTTCCACTACAGAACGAAGTTCTTTTGCACGAGTTTCTGTCGTTTGGATGCGCTCGTTGATAATTAAATCAGTAGCTAAGTCACGTAACATAGCTTTACGTTGCGCACTTGTACGGCCTAATTTTCTGTATGCCATTCGTAGTTCCCTCCTTTGTTGATGGGTTTAAATCCTCAGTCGTCTTTACGTAAACCTAAACCTAATTCCTCAAGTTTATGTTTAACTTCTTCTAAGGATTTACGTCCTAAGTTACGAACTTTCATCATATCTTCTTCTGTTTTGTTCGCAAGCTCTTGTACAGTATTAATTCCTGCACGTTTTAGGCAATTATAAGAACGAACAGAAAGGTCTAGTTCTTCGATAGTCATCTCAAGAACTTTCTCTTTTTGATCTTCTTCCTTCTCGACCATAATCTCAGCATTTTGTGCTTCATCAGTTAAACCAACAAAGATATTTAAATGCTCAGTTAAGATTTTGGCACCTAAAGAGATAGCTTCTTTTGGCCCGATGCTTCCATCCGTCCATACATCAAGCGTAAGCTTATCATAATTAGCCACTTGTCCGACACGTGTCTTTTCCACTTGGTAAGTCACACGTGATACTGGAGTATAAATAGAATCAATAGGAATTACTCCTATTGGTTGATCTTCGCTTTTATTTGCATCAGCTGGCGTATACCCACGGCCACGCTTTGCAGTTAAACGCACGCGGAAATGCGCATCTTTTGCTAACGTTGCAATGTGTAAATCTGGATTTAAGATTTCTACATCACTATCGTGAGTAATATCAGCAGCTGTGACAATACCTTCGCCCTGCACATCAATTTCCAACGTCTTCTCTTCTTCAGAGTAGATTTTAAGAGCTAACTTTTTCAAGTTTAAGATGATCGTTGTAACGTCTTCTACTACGCCCTCAACTGTTGAAAATTCATGTAATACGCCATCGATTTGGATAGCAGTAACAGCGGCACCAGGGAGTGAAGATAAAAGAATACGACGTAAGGAGTTACCCAACGTAGTACCATATCCACGCTCAAGCGGTTCAATTACGAATTTACCATATTTAGCATCTTCGTTAAGTTCAACCGTTTCGATTTTCGGCTTTTCGATTTCAATCATTAACTAAACCCTCCTTCAAAACGTCGAAACCCCGGTTAAACAAAGGTATAACCCCTGTCTAACCGAAAGTCCCCCTTAGGCAGTTCCCGATTGTGCACAACAAGCGATGTTTCTGTACGAAATTTCTCGATAATGCATCATATCCATTATAGACAAAAGGGAAAATTCTATACAGAAAAATTACACACGACGACGTTTTGGTGGACGACATCCATTATGAGGAACTGGAGTAACATCTCTAATTGCTGTTACTTCTAGACCTGCAGCTTGAAGAGCACGAATTGCAGCTTCACGACCAGCACCAGGACCTTTAACAGTAACCTCTAAAGTTTTTAAACCGTGCTCCATTGCAGCTTTAGCAGCAGTTTCAGCAGCCATTTGCGCAGCGAATGGAGTAGATTTACGAGATCCACGGAAACCAAGTGCACCAGCACTAGACCAAGAAAGCGCGTTACCGTGAGTATCTGTAAGTGTTACGATTGTGTTGTTGAAAGTAGAACGAATATGAGCTACACCAGCTTCAATATTCTTTTTCACACGTTTTTTACGAGTGTTTGTTTTACGTGCCATTGTTAGTTCAACCTCCTTTACTTATTATTTCTTTTTATTTGCTACTGTACGACGTGGACCTTTACGTGTACGAGCATTGTTTTTAGAGTTTTGACCACGAACTGGTAAACCACGACGGTGACGAAGACCACGGTAAGAACCGATCTCCATTAGACGTTTGATGTTAAGAGATACTTCACGACGAAGGTCTCCCTCAACTTTAATACGATCGATGATATCACGGATACGTCCTAATTCGTCTTCCGTTAAATCACGAACTCGTGTTTCTTCAGAAACACCAGCTTCAGCAAGAATTTTTTCAGCAGTTGTGCGACCAATGCCGAATACGTAAGTTAAAGAAATAACAACGCGTTTGTCACGAGGAATATCTACACCTGCGATACGTGCCATTCCGAATGCACCTCCTTCTGATTAACCTTGTTTTTGTTTATGTTTAGGGTTTTCACAAATAACCATTACTTTTCCACGTCTACGAATAACTTTACATTTTTCGCAGATTGGTTTAACTGACGGTCTTACTTTCATGTCTCGAACCTCCTTAAAGATTACGGAGTGCTATATTATTTAAAACGGTACGTAATACGACCACGATTTAAATCGTACGGAGATAATTCTACCGTAACTTTGTCTCCTGGTAAAATACGAATGAAGTTCATACGGATTTTACCAGAAACGTGAGCCAATACGACATGCCCATTCTCTAATTCTACTTTGAACATAGCATTTGGCAACGTTTCAAGAACGGTACCTTCGACTTCAATTACATCATCTTTAGCCATTCAATAGTTCTCCCTTCTTCAAATCAGTAACATTTTACACTGCTCTGAAATCCCGGAGAGCCAGCTACTTATAAAGTGGTAAGGATTTCGTATCCTGCTTCTGTAAGAGCAATCGTGTGCTCAAAATGGGCACACCATTTACCATCTACCGTTACCACTGTCCAGTCATCAGATAGTGTTTTTACATATCGTCTTCCTTGATTCACCATCGGCTCAACACAGATGACCATTCCCGGCTTTAATCTAGGGCCTCTATTTGGTGGACCATAGTGCGGGATTTGAGGGTCCTCATGTAAGTCTTGCCCGATTCCGTGACCAACATACTCCCTAACGATCGAGAATCCATTCTCTTCAGCATGGGTTTGAACCGCATGTGAGATATTTGATAATCTCTCGCCTGGTTTTACTTGTTCTAGACCAAGATACAACGATTTTTCTGTGACATCAAGTAGCTTTTGAACAGATTCAGAAATGTTTCCAACTGGATACGTCCATGCAGAATCTCCATGGTACCCATTGTATTTCGCACCAATATCGATACTGATGATATCGCCCTCTTTGAGCTTGCGCTTCCCTGGAATTCCGTGTACAAGCTCTTCATTTACAGAAGCACATATGCTCCCCGGAAATCCGTTGTATCCTTTAAAAGATGGCGTAGCACCATATTTTTGAATCGTCTTTTCCGCTATTTGATCGAGCTCTTTCGTTGTAATTCCTGGAGTAATGTGCTGTTTTAACTCTTGATGAGTCAAAGCAACGATCCTGCCCGCTTCTCGCATGATTTCTATCTCGCGAGGAGTTTTGCAGATTATCATTACGCTAAGCCTCCGATGAGAACATCGATATCAGCAAATACTTTATTGATATCTTGCTCACCATTAATGCTTTGTAAGTAACCAAGCTCCTCGTAGAAATCAAGCAAAGGTTTAGTTTGCTTAATATTTACATCTAAGCGATTTGCTACAGTTTCTTCATTGTCATCAGAGCGTTGATATAACTCGCCACCACATTTATCGCACACGTCAGCTTTTGCTGGCGGATTGAATTCTAAGTGGTAAGTCGCACCGCACTCTTTACAAATGCGACGGCCTGTAAGGCGTTTTAATAACAATCCTGAATCCACATTAATGTTTAAAACATAGTCGATTTTTTTGCCAAGATCTTTCATAATCTCTTCAAGAGCTGATGCTTGTGCAACAGTTCGTGGGAAACCGTCTAATAAGAAGCCTCTTACGCAGTCTTCTTGACTTAAACGTTCACGAACGATTCCGATTGTAACTTCATCTGGAACAAGTGCACCTTTATCAATAAAGGATTTTGCTTGTAAACCCATTTCAGTTTCAGCCTTCATAGCTGCACGGAACATATCTCCTGTTGAGATGTGAGGGATGTTATACTTGGCAACAATCTGTTCGGCTTGTGTACCTTTACCAGCACCAGGAAGCCCCATTAAAATTAAGTTCATCCTTGTTCCCCCTCAGAGTACATGAGCATGTAGGGAAGACAATACTTCCCACTTACTCACTGCTTGATAAACCCTTTGTAATGGCGTTTTACCAGTTGGCTTTCTAGTTGCTTCATTGTTTCTAAAGCAACGCCGACAACGATTAACATACTCGTTCCACCGATCTGTGCAGATGGAGGAAGATTTCCCAGCTTCGTAAAGATAACTGGTAAGATTGCAATCGCTGCTAGGAAAATTGATCCTACAAAGGTCAAACGATACAAGATTTTTGTTAGATATTGTTCTGTATTCTTACCCGGACGAATACCTGGAACATATCCACCTTGTTTGTTTAGATTCTCTGACATTTGCTCTGGATTAACCTGAACAAACGCATAGAAATATGTGAAGGCTACAATGAGCGCAACATATATGATCATTCCCACTGGGTGAGAATAGTTAAAGTTTGCAATAATCCACTGCGATACATCATGTTTCGGGAAGAACTGCGCAATAGTCGGAGGAGTAATTAAGAATGAAACAGCAAAAATTACTGGAATAACACCAGCACTATTTACCTTAAGCGGTAAATGTGTGTTTTGTGCTCCAGCATAACCACCATTTCCTCCTGTTACACGCTTCGCATATTGAATTGGGATCTTTCTAACAGCCTGTTGAATGAAAATAACACCCACAATAACTGCTAACACAGCTAGTAAAATCAATGCAACTTTAACGATACTCATGAACAATTGATCTCCGATATTTTGAAACTGTTGCTGATACACTTGAGATATAACACTTGGGATCGCTGCGGCAATACCACCAAAGATTAGGATGGAAATACCATTACCTACACCTTTAGCTGTAATCTGTTCACCTAACCACATTAAAAATGCAGTACCAGCAGTCAGTACCGTAGCAATGTATAAATAAGTGCTCCAACCAGGATTCAAAATTAATTGTCCACCTACCATACCGTTAAAACCGATTGACATACCAAACCCCTGAATAAACGCAAGAACAATTGTAAAATAACGCGTGAATTGCGTTAATTTACGACGGCCCATTTCACCTTGCTTCGCCCATTCCGAAAATTTAGGAACAACATCCATCTGCAATAATTGCACGATGATGGATGCTGTAATATACGGCATGATTCCCATCGCAAAGATGGAGAAGTTTTTCAAGGCTCCACCGCCAAATGTATTTAGAATACCTAAAGCATTTAATTGATCTTGTGCCTTCAGTACGTCTCCATTTGTAAATGGCACGGGGATAAACGTGCCAATCCTGAATACGATTAACATCGCTAAAGTGAATAATATTTTACGTCTTATCTCAGCAACGCGCATAAAGTTGGAGATTGTACGAAACATTAGATCACCTCAACTGATCCGCCAGCTGCTTCAATTGCTTCTTTAGCACTTGAAGAGAACTTGTGCGCTTTAACAGTTAGTTTTTTCTCTACTGCGCCGCTTGCAAGAATTTTAACACCGTCGTTTAATTTGCTGATAACGCCAGTTTCCAGCAATAATTCAGGTGTTACTTCTGTACCATCTTCAAAACGATTTAACGTTGATAAGTTTACAATAGCAAACTCTTTACGGTTAATGTTTGTGAAGCCGCGTTTTGGTAAACGACGGAATAATGGAGTTTGACCACCTTCGAAGCCAAGACGAACACCGCCGCCAGAACGTGCGTTTTGTCCTTTATGACCTTTACCAGCAGTTTTACCGTTACCAGAACCGATACCACGACCGACACGGTTACGTACTTTACGAGAACCTTCTGCAGGTTTTAATTCATGAAGTTTCATTCCCAGGCACCTCCTTATATTAATGAGTTATCCTTAAGCTTCTTTTACAGTTACAAGGTGAGAAACTTTGTTGATCATACCAAGAATAGCAGGAGTTTCTTCCTTAACTACAGTTGAATTCAACTTTTTAAGACCTAAAGCTTCTACCGTCGCACGTTGATCTTGTGGACGACCAATTACACTACGAGTGAGGGTAATTTCTAACTTTTTCGCCATTTGTTTTCCCTCCTTAACCTAGTAGCTCTTCTACAGATTTACCGCGTAATTTTGCAACATCTTCAGCGCGCTTAAGTTCGCTTAATCCGTTCACAGTAGCGCGAATCATGTTGATTGGTGTGTTAGAACCAAGAGATTTCGAAAGAATATCTTGTACACCTGCTAATTCAAGGACCGCACGAACAGGTCCACCAGCAATAACACCAGTACCCTCAGCAGCAGGCTTTAAGAATACTTCACCAGCTCCAAAATGACCGTTGATTGTGTGTGGAATTGTTGTACCAACTAATGGTACAGCGATTAAGTTTTTCTTAGCGTCTTCGATAGCTTTGCGGATTGCGTCTGGTACCTCTTGTGCTTTACCAGTACCGAATCCAACATGACCGTTTTTATCGCCAACTACAACTAGTGCAGCAAAGCGGAAACGACGACCACCCTTAACAACTTTCGCGACACGATTTATCGTAACTACACGTTCTTCAAGTTCTAATTTACTTGGGTCAATGCGATGCATCAATTTTCCCTCCTTTGACCATTAAAATTGTAATCCAGCCTCACGAGCAGCTTCAGCTAGAGCTTTAACACGGCCATGGTATAAGTAACCACCGCGATCAAATACTACTTCTTTAACGCCTTTCTCTACAGCACGCTTAGCAACTGATTCTCCAACTTTCGTAGCAGCTTCAATATTGCTAGTACCGTTAAGAGCAAGGTCTTTATCAAGAGTAGATGCACTTACTAACGTTACACCATTTACATCATCAATAACTTGAGCGTAAATATGTTGGTTAGAACGGAACACGTTTAAACGTGGACGTTCTGCAGTACCAGTAAGTTTAGCACGTACACGCGCATGTCTTTTCTTACGAGTCGCATTTTTATCAGCTTTAGTGATCATTCTTGTCACTCCTTTCTCTCACCTAACGGGTTTACTTAGCAGTTTTACCTTCTTTACGACGAACAACTTCGCCTTCGTAACGAATACCTTTACCTTTGTAAGGCTCAGGAGCACGTACAGCGCGGATGTTAGCAGCGAATTCGCCAACACGTTGCTTGTCGATACCTTTGATTACGATCTTAGTTTGTGCAGGTACTTCAACTTCAAGACCTGCTTCCGGAGTCATTTCTACTGGATGAGAATAACCTACGCTTAATACAAGTTTATCACCTTGTTTTTGAGCACGGTAACCAACACCGACTAATTCAAGTCCGCGTGCGAAACCTTCAGTTACACCTTCAACCATGTTTCCGATTAAAGCACGAGTTGTACCGTGTAATGCACGGTGTTCCTTCTGTTCAGATGGACGCTCAACTGTTAATGTATTCTCTTCAATTTTGATAAGCATATCAGCATTGAAAGTACGAGTTAATTCACCTTTAGGGCCTTTTACTGTTACAGTATTGTCTTCTGCAACTGTAATAGTAACACCTGCAGGGATTTCAAGAATCTTTTTACCAATACGAGACATGTGGTCACACCTCCGTTCGTTTTAAATATATATTACCAAACGTATGCTACTACTTCTCCACCAGTTTGTAATTGACGAGCGTCTTTGTCTGTCATTACTCCCTTAGATGTAGAAACAAGAGCGATACCTAATCCGTTAAGTACACGTGGTACTTCGTCAGCTTTAGCGTAAACGCGTAAGCCAGGTTTACTGATACGTTTTAATCCAGTGATTACACGTTCGTTGTTTGCACCATATTTCAGGAAAATACGAAGGATACCTTGTTTGTTATCCTCGATGTATTCTACATCACGAATGAAACCTTCACGTTTTAAAAGTTCAGCGATCTCTTTTTTGATTTTAGAAGCAGGAACCTCTAATTTCTCATGACGTACCATGTTCGCATTACGGATGCGAGTAAGCATGTCTGCAATTGGATCTGTCATCACCATGTGTTTTACCTCCTTCCCATTTGTGGGTTTTACCAACTAGCTTTTTTAACACCAGGAATTTGACCTTTATATGCAAGTTCACGGAAACAAATACGGCAAAGTTTAAATTTGCGGTATACAGAATGCGGACGACCGCAGCGTTCGCAACGTGTATACTCTTGTACTTTAAACTTAGGAGTACGCTTTTGTTTCGCAATCATAGATTTTTTAGCCACGTTTTCGCCTCCTCTACTTAGCGTTGGCTTCCATTATTTTTGGAATGGCATACCGAATTGTGTTAAAAGTTCACGAGCTTCTTCATCAGTGTTCGCTGTAGTAACGATTACGATGTCCATACCGCGGACTTTGCTTACTTTATCATAATCAATCTCAGGGAAAATAAGTTGCTCTTTAACACCTAATGTATAGTTTCCACGACCATCGAATGATTTCTTAGAAACACCACGGAAATCACGTACACGTGGTAAAGAAACTGATACTAATTTATCGAAGAACTCATACATTTGCTCGCCGCGTAAAGTTACTTTCGCACCGATTGGCATACCTTCACGAAGACGGAAACCAGCGATTGATTTTTTAGCACGAGTTACAACAGGTTTTTGACCTGCGATTTGTGTTAATTCTTCTACTGCGTTGTCTAAAGCTTTTGAATTAGATACCGCGTCACCAACACCAGTGTTGATTACGATCTTTTCGATTTTTGGTACCTGCATTACAGATTTATAGTTAAACTTGCTCATTAGAGCAGGAGTAATTTCCTTTTGGAACTTCTCTTTAAGGCGATTCAATGAAGTGACCTCCTTTCTTAAGAAAATTATTTATCTAATAATTCACCAGATTTTTTTGCAATACGAACTTTTTTACCATCTTCTACCTTGAAGCCTACGCGAGTAGGTTCACCTGTTTTCGGATCTAAAATCATAACGTTAGAAACGTGAATAGGTGCCTCTTTAGTAATAATTCCACCTTGTGGATTTAATTGAGATGGCTTAGAGTGCTTCTTAACGATGTTAACACCCTCAACGATAACACGGTTTTGCTTTGGGAAAGCCACAAGGATAACGCCTTGTTTTCCTTTGTCTTTACCAGTGATTACCTGTACTTTATCACCTTTTTTTACATGCATCTTAATTCTGCACCTCCTTAGCAAGGCAATACCTTAAATTATAGAACTTCTGGAGCTAAAGAAACGATCTTCATGAAGTTGCTATCACGTAATTCACGAGCTACTGGTCCGAAGATACGAGTACCACGTGGGCTCTTATCGTCTTTAATGATAACCGCTGCGTTTTCATCAAATTTGATGTAAGAACCATCCGGACGACGAGCACCGCTCTTCGTACGTACTACTACTGCTTTAACAACGTCACCTTTTTTAACAACGCCACCTGGTGTTGCTTGTTTTACCGTAGCAACGATAATGTCACCAATGTTAGCATATTTACGACCAGAGCCGCCTAATACTTTAATTGTTAAAAGTTCACGTGCACCAGAGTTGTCAGCAACTTTCAAACGAGATTCTTGTTGGATCATGTTATGAAACCTCCCTTCGGACTAAAAATTCCGATTCGTCTATTTAGATAATAACCGCTTCTTCAACGATTTCAACTAAACGGAAACGCTTAGTAGCAGAAAGCGGGCGAGTTTCCATGATTTTTACGATATCGCCAAGTTTCGCTTGGTTTTGCTCATCATGGGCTTTGTACTTCTTAGAATACTTAACACGTTTTCCGTACAAGGAATGAGTTTTGTAAGTTTCAACTAAAACTGTAATCGTTTTGTCCATTTTGTCAGACACTACACGACCAGTATAAACTTTGCGTTGGTTACGTTCGCTCACTATGCAAACCTCCCCTCAATTTATCGATTAATTCCGATCTCTCTTTCACGAACTACAGTTTTCATACGAGCAATTGCCTTACGCACTTCACGAATGCGAGTTGGATTCTCTAATTGTCCTGTAGCAAGTTGGAAGCGAAGATTAAACAACTCTTCCTTTAAAGCTTTAACTTTTGTTTCGATTTCGGCAGTGGTTAATTCACGAATATCATTAGTTTTCATTAGATTCACCACCATTTTCTTCACGTTTTACGAATTTACATTTCACAGGTAACTTGTGAGCTGCAAGACGTAATGCTTCGCGTGCTACCTCTTCAGATACACCCGCGATTTCGAACATAATTTTCCCAGGTTTTACTACTGCTACCCAGCCTTCTGGTGCCCCTTTACCGGAACCCATACGTACTTCTAGAGGTTTTGCAGTGTAAGGTTTAGAAGGGAAAATTTTAATCCATACTTTACCGCCACGTTTCATGTAACGAGTCATTGCACGACGAGCAGCTTCGATTTGACGGTTTGTAATCCATGAAGCAGCTTGTGCTTGTAAACCGAATTCACCGAAAGCTACTTCAGTTCCACCTTTAGCACGACCACGCATTTTACCACGATGCTCTCTACGATATTTTACGCGTTTTGGCATTAACATATTATTTTCCTCCTTCCTCAGAAGCTTTCTTTTTTGTAGGAAGGACTTCTCCACGGTAGATCCATACTTTTACGCCTAATTTACCGTATGTTGTATCAGCTTCAACTGCTGCATAGTCAATATCAGCGCGAAGTGTATGAAGTGGAACAGTTCCTTCACTGTAAGATTCTGCACGAGCGATATCAGCTCCGCCAAGACGACCAGAAACCTGTGTTTTAATACCTTTAGCACCTGCACGCATAGCACGTTGAATAACTTGCTTTTGTGCACGACGGAATGATACACGGTTTTCTAATTGACGAGCGATGTTTTCGCCTACTAATTTAGCGTTAAGATCAGCTCTCTTAACTTCTAAAATGTTGATGTGTACACGCTTGCCTGTTAATTGGTTAAGAGCTTTACGAAGTGCTTCAACTTCAGTACCACCTTTACCAATTACCATACCAGGTTTTGCAGTGTGAATTGTAACATTTACACGATTTGCTGCACGTTCGATTTCTACTTTAGCAACAGCAGAATCTTTTAAGCGTACATTAATGTACTCACGGATTTTGATGTCTTCATGTAATAATGTAGCGTAATCTTTCTCAGCGAACCAACGAGATTCCCAGTCACGGATAACGCCGACACGAAGACCAATTGGATTAACCTTTTGACCCATCGATTATCCCTCCTTCTTTTCTGATACCACAACTGTGATGTGGCTTGTGCGTTTGTTAATTTGGCTTGCACGACCCATTGCACGTGGACGGAAACGTTTTAACGTTGGACCTTCGTCAACGAAAACTTTCTCAACAACTAGGTTGTTAATGTCCATTTCATAATTGTGCTCTGCATTTGCGATTGCAGATTTTAAAACTTTTTCTACAACTGGAGAAGCAGTTTTTGGTGTGTGGTTAAGGATAGCAATCGCTTCACCCACTTGCTTACCTCGGATTAAGTCTACAACTAAACGAACTTTACGAGGAGCAATACGAACTGTTCTCGCTACTGCTTTAGCTTGCATTGAAGTGCCTCCTCTCATTATCTTCTAGTTTTCTTATCGTCAGCATCATGACCTTTATACGTACGAGTTGGTGCGAATTCACCTAACTTGTGGCCTACCATGTCTTCAGTAACATATACAGGTACATGTTTACGACCGTCATATACAGCGATTGTGTGACCGATGAACTGAGGGAAGATCGTTGAACGACGAGACCAAGTTTTAACAACTTGCTTTTGCTCAGTTTCATTTAGCTTTGCAATTTTACTCATTAAATGATCATCGACAAATGGTCCTTTTTTCAAGCTACGAGCCATTTTGGTGCCTCCCTTCGTGATTGCCGTACGGTTCTCAAAGTGAACCGTACTACAATCCCATTATTTTTTACGACGACGAACGATGAATTTGTCAGACGCTTTGTTTTTCTTACGAGTTTTGAATCCAAGAGTTGGTTTACCCCATGGAGACATTGGAGACTTACGTCCGATTGGTGAACGTCCTTCACCACCACCGTGTGGGTGATCAACTGGGTTCATTACAGAACCACGAACAGTTGGGCGCTTACCTAACCAGCGAGAGCGACCAGCTTTACCGATCTTGATAAGTTCGTGTGACTCGTTACCAACTTGACCTACAGTTGCACGGCAAGCAGATAATACAAGACGCACTTCACCAGAAGTTAAACGTACAAGAACGTATTTACCTTCTTTACCAAGTACTTGTGCAGATGTACCAGCAGAACGAACTAATTGTCCACCACGACCTGGTTTAAGCTCGATGTTATGAACAACAGTACCTACTGGAATGTTGATTAATGGTAATGCGTTACCGATTTTAATGTCAGCTTCAGCGCCAGACATAATTTCCATACCTACTTCTAAGTTCTTAGGAGCAAGAATGTAACGTTTTTCACCGTCAACGTAGTTAATTAATGCGATATTCGCAGAGCGGTTTGGATCGTATTCGATCGTAGCAACGCGTCCTGGAATTCCATCTTTGTTACGTTTGAAGTCGATGATACGGTATTGACGCTTATGTCCGCCACCTTGATGACGTACAGTGATTTTACCTTGGTTATTACGACCAGCCTTTTTGCTTAAAGGAGCAAGTAAAGACTTTTCGGGTCTGTCAGTTGTGATTTCAGCGAAATCATTCGTAGTCATGTTACGACGACCGTTAGTAGTTGGATTATACTTTTTAATTCCCATCTCAATTTCCCTCCTTCTTTAGTAAGAATTAAACGCCTTGGAAGATTTCGATTTCTTTGCTGTCAGCAGTTAGCTTAACGATTGCTTTACGACGACGGCTAGTAAAACCAGCGTGACGACCAACGCGTTTTGCTTTCGGCTTGTAGTTCATGATGTTCACTTTTTCTACTTTAACACCAAAGATCGCTTCTAGAGCATCTTTAACTTCTGTTTTATTAGATTTAACGTCCACATCGAACGTGTATTTTTTTTCAGCCATCATTTCCATAGAACGTTCAGTGATAACTGGGCGCTTAATGATATCACGAGGATCTCTCATTATGCAAGCACCTCCTCTACTTTTTCCACTGCCGCTTTTGTCATGATTAGCTTATCATGATGAAGCACGTCTAAAACGTTTACGCCATCAGCAGTGATTACTGTTACTCCAGGGATATTGCGAGCAGATAACTCTACAGATTCGTTTGCATCAGCAGTTACGATAAGAGCTTTCTTCTCAACAGTTAATCCTTTAAGTACTGCTAGCATATCTTTTGTTTTTGGTGCATTTAACACTAGGTCTTCAAGAACTACAATGTTGTTCTCAACTACTTTAGTAGCTAATGCAGATTTGATTGCTAAACGACGAACTTTCTTAGGAAGTTTGTACGCATAGCTTCTTGGTGTAGGTCCGAATACCGTACCACCACCACGCCATTGAGGAGAGCGGATAGACCCTTGACGAGCACGTCCAGTTCCTTTTTGACGCCATGGTTTACGACCACCACCGCGAACTTCAGAGCGAGTTTTTACTTTGTGTGTACCTTGACGTAAAGATGCACGTTGCATCATTACAGCTTCGAAAAGTACAGCTTCATTTGGTTCGATACCGAAAATAGCTTCAGCTAATTCGATTTCACCAACCTGTGAACCAGTTTGGTTATATACAGTAACTTTTGGCATTGGAATTCCTCCTTCCTATTGTGAATTATTTGCTAACCTTCACAGCGCCTTGAACAACTACAAGAGATTTCTTAGCACCTGGAACGTTACCTTTTACTAGTAATAAGTTGCGCTCAGTGTCAACTTGAACGATTTCTAAGTTTTGGATAGTAACTTGGTCTCCACCCATACGTCCAGCAAGTTTTTTGCCTTTGAATACACGGTTCGGAGCAACTGGGCCCATTGAACCTGGACGACGGTGATAGCGAGAACCATGAGACATAGGTCCGCGAGATTGTCCGTGGCGTTTGATAACACCTTGGAAACCTTTACCTTTAGAAATTCCTGTTACATCAACGATTTCACCTGTAGCGAATACGTCAACTTTTACCTCTTGACCAACCTCTAATCCGTCCACGTCTGCATCGCGGATTTCGCGAATGAAGCGCTTAGGAGTTGTAGATGCTTTAGCAGTGTGGCCTTGTTCAGGTTTGTTAGTTAACTTTTCACGCTTATCTTCAAATCCTAACTGAATTGCGTTGTAGCCATCAGTTTCAGTTGTTTTCTTTTGAAGAACAACGTTTGGATTAGCAGCGATAACTGTTACTGGGATTAACTCACCGTTCTCAGCAAATACTTGAGTCATACCGATCTTTCTTCCTAAGATTCCTTTGGTCATGAGTTACACCTCCTACATTTTTAAGTTATATAAATTATAGTTTGATTTCGATATCTACACCAGATGGTAAGTCTAAACGCATTAATGAATCTACTGTTTGTGGAGTAGGACTCACGATGTCGATTAGACGTTTGTGCGTGCGCATTTCGAATTGCTCACGAGAATCTTTGTACTTATGAACAGCACGAAGAATTGTGTAAACAGTTTTTTCAGTTGGTAATGGGATCGGACCAGAAACTGTTGCCCCAGAACGCTTAGCTGTTTCTACAATTTTCTCAGCTGACTGATCAAGAATACGGTGATCGTAAGCTTTTAAACGGATACGAATTTTTTCTTTTGCCATTATTTTCCCTCCTTCGTTCGCCTATTTCTAAAATAGACCTTCTCCATGGAAATTTCCTCACACCATGCCATGGCAAAGCGGCCGGGTGTGTCAGCAACCTTCCACTTCATCGCAGTCAAAGACCAACATTGTCTATTATACAATGTTATTCGTCTAGATGCAAGCATCTTTTTGTTTGCATCTGCTTTTCTCTACTTTTGCTATTATACATGGCACTTTAAAGAATTTCAAGTTTTCATCTAGCAGAATTCATTTTACAGTTTCTGGATTTCAGTTTTAATGATTTCACATTATTATAGAAGAAACTCGTCAAAACATGAAACAATCATTTTGTTCATTATATAAATGCAAACAAAAACCCCAAGGGAAAATCCCTCGGGGTTTTTTATATCAGTTAAGATTACTCAACGATAGTAGCAACTACGCCGTAACCTACTGTACGTCCACCTTCACGAATAGAGAATTTAGTTCCCTCTTCGATAGCGATTGGAGCGATAAGTTCGATAGTCATTTCTACGTTGTCACCAGGCATTACCATTTCAGTACCTTCTGGTAATTGGATGATACCAGTTACGTCAGTTGTACGGAAGTAGAACTGTGGACGGTAGTTAGCGAAGAATGGAGTGTGACGTCCACCTTCTTCTTTAGATAATACGAAAACTTCAGCTTTGAATTTAGCGTGAGCTTTTACAGAACCGCTTTTTGCAAGTACTTGTCCACGTTGGATGTCTTCACGAGCAACCCCACGAAGTAAAGCACCGATGTTGTCACCAGCTTGAGCTTGGTCAAGAAGTTTACGGAACATTTCTACACCAGTTACAGTTGTAGAAGCATTTTCTTCAGCAAGACCGATGATTTCTACAACGTCACCAACTTTAACGATACCGCGCTCAACACGACCAGTAGCAACTGTACCACGACCTGTGATAGAGAATACATCCTCTACAGGCATTAAGAATGGTTTGTCAGTTTCACGTTCTGGAGTTGGGATGTAAGCATCAACTTCAGCCATTAATTCAATGATTTTTGCTTCCCAATCAGCTTCTCCTTGAAGAGCTTTAAGAGCAGAACCTTTGATTACAGGAATGTCATCGCCTGGGAATCCGTATTCAGATAATAGGTCGCGAACTTCCATTTCTACTAATTCTAATAATTCTTCGTCGTCTACCATGTCGCATTTGTTTAAGAATACAACGATGTAAGGTACACCTACTTGACGAGAAAGAAGGATGTGCTCACGAGTTTGAGGCATTGGGCCATCAGCAGCAGATACTACTAAGATACCGCCGTCCATTTGAGCAGCACCAGTGATCATGTTTTTAACATAGTCAGCGTGACCTGGGCAGTCAACGTGTGCATAGTGACGAGTTTCAGTTTCGTACTCAACGTGTGCAGTTGAGATTGTGATACCGCGCTCTCTTTCTTCTGGAGCAGCATCGATTTGATCGTATCCGCGTGCTTCAGCACCACCAGCTTTTGCAAGTACTGTAGTGATCGCAGCAGTTAATGTAGTTTTACCATGGTCAACGTGGCCGATTGTACCGATGTTAACATGGGGTTTAGAACGTTCGAATTTAGCTTTAGCCATTCTAAATTCCTCCTTAGTTTATATAGGTTATTTTATATTTAGGCTAGAAAGCGAAACTTGCGTCCCACTTTCTAAGCTTACATAAGTAGTTATACGTGAAGAATCGATAAAAATCAATTATTCACCTTTATTTTTTTTGATAATTTCTTCAGAAACAGACTTTGGTACTTCTTCATAGTGATCAAACACCATAGAGAATGTTCCGCGTCCTTGAGTGTTAGAACGTAATGACGTTGCATAACCGAACATTTCAGAAAGTGGAACCATAGCGCGAACAACTTGAGCGTTACCGCGAGCTTCCATACCTTCTACACGTCCACGACGAGATGTTACGTCACCCATAATGTCACCCATGTACTCTTCAGGAATTACAACTTCAACTTTCATCATTGGCTCAAGAATTACTGGGTTACATTTAGAAACCGCAGCTTTAAGTGCCATAGATGCAGCGATTTTGAACGCCATCTCAGATGAATCGACATCATGGTAAGATCCGTCAACTAATGCAGCTTTAATGTCTACTACTGGATATCCAGCAAGTACACCATTTTTAAGTGCATCTTCAAGACCTGCGCCTACAGCTGGGATGTATTCACGTGGAACAACACCACCGACGATCTTGTTTTCGAATTCGAATCCTTTACCTTCTTCATTAGGTTCAAACTCAATCCAAACGTGACCGAATTGTCCACGTCCACCAGATTGACGAGCGAACTTACCTTCAACTTTCGCAGCAGAGCGGAAAGTCTCACGGTATGCTACCTGAGGAGCACCAACGTTTGCTTCAACTTTGAACTCACGGCGCATACGGTCAACGATGATATCAAGGTGAAGTTCACCCATACCAGCGATGATTGTTTGGCCAGTTTCTTGGTCAGTGTGAGCACGGAATGTTGGATCTTCTTCAGAAAGCTTAGATAATGCTGTACCCATTTTATCTTGGTCAGCTTTTGATTTTGGTTCGATAGCTACAGAGATAACTGGCTCTGGGAATTCCATAGACTCAAGGATAACAAGGCTCTTCTCGTCACAAAGAGTATCACCAGTAGTAGTATCTTTTAAACCTACAGCAGCAGCGATATCACCAGCGTAAACTGTTGAGATCTCTTCACGGCTGTTAGCGTGCATTTGTAGGATACGACCTACACGCTCACGCTTACCTTTAGTTGAGTTTTTCACGTATGATCCAGAGTTTAACACACCAGAGTACACACGGAAGAACGTTAACTTACCAACATAAGGGTCAGTCATGATTTTGAATGCTAGAGCTGAGAAAGGCTCTTCATCGCTAGACTTACGTTCTACTTCTTCATCTGTATCCGGAAGAGTACCTTTGATTGCAGGTACATCTAATGGAGATGGTAGGTAGTCGATAACTGCGTCTAACAGAATTTGAACACCTTTGTTTTTGAATGCAGAACCACAGATTACTGGGAAGAATTCTACAGAAGTTGTAGCCTTACGGATACCAGCTTTAAGCTCTTCTACAGTGATTTCTTCACCTTCTAGGTACTTCATCATCATTTCTTCATCAAGCTCAGCTACCGCTTCAATAAGTTTTCCACGGTATTCTTCAGCTAGTTCTTTATGCTCTTCAGGAATTTCAACACGTTGAATGTCTGTTCCTAAATCGTTACCGTACATGTAAGCACATTCTTCAACAAGGTCAATGATACCATTGAACTCATCTTCAGCACCGATTGGTAACTGAATTGGGTGTGCGTTTGCTTGTAAACGATCGTGGATTGTTCCTACAGAGTATAAGAAATCTGCACCGATTTTATCCATTTTGTTAACGAATACGATACGAGGTACGCCGTAAGTAGTAGCCTGACGCCAAACAGTTTCTGTTTGTGGTTCTACACCAGATTGTGCATCAAGTACTGCTACTGCGCCATCAAGTACGCGTAAAGAACGTTCTACTTCTACTGTGAAATCTACGTGACCTGGAGTGTCAATGATGTTTACACGGTGACCTTTCCATTGTGCTGTAGTTGCAGCAGAAGTAATTGTGATACCACGCTCTTGCTCTTGCTCCATCCAGTCCATCTGAGATGCACCTTCGTGAGTTTCACCGATTTTGTGAATACGTCCTGTGTAGTACAGAATACGCTCAGTAGCTGTTGTTTTACCAGCATCGATGTGAGCCATGATACCAATATTACGAGTGTTTTCTAAAGAGAACTCTCTTGCCATTTGGTGTCTTGCTCCTTCCATATATGGATTGGATTTTTTTATTTTAAGTAGCAAAAAAGCCACTTTATATTGTTACACATGTCAGTATGTCCAGTACCCTCATTATGTAAAACGAGCGCCCAACGAAAGGGAGAGGCATTCTCCCTCTCCACACTTCCATAAGCGACAAATAAAGCGGTTTATGCTTACATTTATTTTACGTTGAATCCTACCAACGGTAATGAGCAAATGCTTTGTTAGCTTCTGCCATTTTATGAGTGTCTTCACGTTTCTTAACAGATGCACCAGCGTTGTTAGCTGCATCTAAGATTTCGTTAGCAAGACGCTCTTCCATAGTTTTTTCACCACGAAGACGAGCGTAGTTTACTAACCAACGAAGACCTAAAGTTGTACGGCGTTCTGGACGAACCTCAACTGGAACTTGGTAGTTAGCACCACCAACACGACGAGCGCGTACTTCAAGAACAGGCATAATGTTCTTAAGAGCTTGCTCGAATACTTCCATTGGCTCTTTACCAGTACGTTCGCTTACGATATCGAACGCATTATAAAGAATTGTTTGAGATTTACCTTTTTTACCGTCAACCATCATTTTGTTGATAAGGCGTGTTACTAGCTTCGAATTGTACATTGGATCTGGTAACACGTCACGTTTTGCAACAGGTCCTTTACGAGGCATATTGAGTTCCTCCTTTCATTAAAAAGTTATTATTTCTTAGCCGCTTTAGGCTTTTTAGTACCGTATTTAGAACGGCCTTGCATACGCTTGTCAACACCAGCTGTATCAAGCGCACCACGAACGATGTGGTAACGTACCCCTGGTAAGTCTTTTACACGACCACCGCGAATTAATACTACGCTGTGCTCTTGTAAGTTGTGACCGATACCTGGGATGTATGCTGTTACCTCAATACCATTTGTTAAACGAACACGAGCATATTTACGTAACGCTGAGTTAGGTTTCTTTGGAGTCATTGTACCAACACGAGTACATACACCACGTTTTTGAGGTGCAGAGATATCAGTTGATTTTTTCTTTAAAGAGTTAAAACCTTTGTTTAACGCAGGTGATTTAGATTTCCATACTTTATCAGTACGACCATTTCTCACTAATTGGTTAATAGTAGGCATTTGATTATCCTCCCTTCGCATGTTTGTATGACCACATATCCAGGTGGTTCATTATTAGTTGAAAACAAAGTTTTTGCAAGGGAGAGCAAATGCTCTCTCCTCACAAAAACAGTTTTAACTTATTATTCCTATTGCTGAAGCTCCCACTTGAATCCCCGCAACTTTTCCAAGTTTACGAACTGATTCAACTTTGGTTATGGGTATGTTATGTTGCAATGCAGTGCGAATGATGACATGGGTTAACCGCATATCAGCATCTTCTGCAATGACAACTTCTTTAACTATACCATTTTTGATTGCTTCCAATGTACGTTTATGACCAACGACTACATTTTCAGCATTTGACACTTTTTGATAAGACATATAAATATCCTCCAAAGCATCGTTCAGGAGCAACCTTGCTTATAGTAACATTTTGACTCATACAATGTCAACTAGGATTAACTGTTTTTATACAAAATTTACGACGGAAAATTTTACTGTTCCACATAAACTTCATCGTTTTCTACATTCATGTCATCTTGTGTTGTTTTAACAAGATCCACTTTGCGATAACGATTCATACCTGTTCCAGCAGGAACAAGTTTACCGATAATAACATTTTCTTTCAATCCTAGAAGCTCATCGCGTTTACCCTTAATCGCTGCATCAGTTAAGACACGAGTTGTTTCTTGGAACGATGCTGCAGATAAGAATGAATCTGTTTCAAGTGAAGCTTTTGTAATACCAAGTAGAACTGGTCTAGCTGTTGCTGGTTGTTTACCTTGCAGTAACACCTTCGCATTCGCATCAGTAAACTGATGGATATCTAGTAATGTTCCTGGTAATACATCTGTTTCACCTGCATCACTCACACGTACTTTACGTAACATTTGGCGTACCATTACTTCTACGTGTTTGTCACCAATTTCTACCCCTTGCATACGGTATACTTTTTGAACTTCACGTAATAAGTATTCTTGAACTGCCGTAATGTCCGTTACTTTTAGTAATTCTTTCGGATCGATAGAACCTTCTGTTAACTCTTTACCGTGGCTAATTTTCTGTCCTGGAATTACTTTCAGACGAGCACCGTAAGGAATAGCATACGTACGAGCTTCAACTTCACCCTGTACAACTACTTCTTGGCGATCTTTAACATCGTTGATCGCTGCGATAACACCGTCGATTTCACTGATAACAGCCTGACCTTTCGGATTACGAGCTTCGAAGATCTCTTGGATACGAGGTAAACCTTGAGTGATATCATCTCCGGCAACCCCACCTGTATGGAACGTACGCATCGTTAACTGTGTACCTGGCTCACCGATAGATTGAGCTGCGATAATACCTACCGCTTCCCCTACTTCTACGTCTGTTCCAGTTGCTAAGTTACGACCGTAACACTTCTTACATACACCGTGGCGAGTGTTACACGTAAACGCTGAACGAATGTTTACAGTTTCAACACCCGAATTTTCAACGATATGAGCGATATCTTCAGTAATTAATTGATTTTCAGCAACTAATACTTCACCTGTTTCAGGATGTTTTACAGTTTTTCTTGCAAAACGTCCAACAAGACGATCATATAATGACTCAATAACTTCATTACCCTCTTTAATCGCACCAATTAATAAACCGCGATCTGTTCCACAATCATCTTCACGAACGATTACATCTTGTGCAACGTCAACAAGACGACGTGTTAAGTAACCAGAATCGGCAGTTTTCAGTGCTGTATCGGCAAGACCTTTACGCGCACCATGCGTAGAGATGAAGTACTCAAGTACTGTTAAACCTTCACGGAAACTTGATTTGATTGGAAGTTCGATGATACGACCAGATGGATTGGCCATCAGACCACGCATACCAGCAAGCTGAGTAAAGTTCGATGCGTTACCACGGGCACCGGAATCACTCATCATGAAGATTGGGTTGCGTTTATTCAAGGACTTCATCAGTTTTCCTTGGATAACATCTTTTGCATTACTCCAAATAGAGATAACGCGATCGTAACGTTCTTCTTCCGTGATTAAACCGCGACGGAATTGTTTAATTACATTATCTACTTTTGCTTGTGCTTCGTGGAGAATTTCATCTTTTTCACCTAATACAAGAATGTCAGATACCCCAACTGTAATACCAGCTTTTGTAGAGTACTTGAATCCTAAGTTTTTCATACGGTCAAGCATGCGAGACGTTTCTGTAATTTTGAAACGTTTAAACACTTCCGCAATGATGTTACCAAGGATTTTCTTGCTGAATGGCGCCACTTCTTCGCGACTAGCAATAATCTCTTTAATATTCGCACCTTTTTCAACGAAATATTTCGCTGGTGTTTCTTTTTCAAGGTTTGAATTTGTTGGTTCATTAATATAAGGGAACGACTCTGGTAAGATTTCGTTAAATATTAATTTACCAACTGTTGTTAATAGAAGCATACTCTTTTGCTCTTCAGTAAATGTTGCGTTGTTTACTGCACTTGCAGCTACTGCAACACGCGTATGAAGATGTACATATCCATTTTGATATGCAAGTAATGCTTCGTTCGCATCTTTGAAGACCATACCTTCACCGATTGCACCTTCACGCTCAAGTGTTAAGTAGTAGTTACCTAATACCATATCCTGAGATGGAGTAACAACTGGTTTACCGTCTTTCGGGTTCAAGATGTTTTGTGCCGCTAACATAAGAAGACGAGCTTCTGCTTGTGCTTCTGATGATAAAGGTACGTGAACGGCCATTTGGTCACCGTCAAAGTCCGCGTTGTATGCAGTACATACAAGTGGGTGAAGACGGATTGCGCGACCTTCTACTAATGTAGGTTCAAACGCCTGAATACCAAGACGGTGAAGTGTTGGTGCGCGGTTTAGAAGTACTGGATGTTCTTTAATCACAGATTCTAAAACGTCCCAAACTTCAGGTTGTACACGCTCGATTTTACGTTTCGCACTCTTAATGTTGTGTGCTAATCCTTTTTCAACTAACTCTTTCATTACGAAAGGTTTGAACAGTTCAAGCGCCATCTCTTTCGGTAATCCACATTGATACATCTTTAAGTTCGGTCCTACAACGATTACAGAACGACCAGAGTAGTCAACACGTTTACCTAATAAGTTTTGACGGAAACGTCCTTGTTTACCTTTAAGCATGTGAGATAGAGATTTTAATGGACGGTTACCTGGTCCAGTAACTGGACGGCCACGACGACCATTATCGATTAATGCGTCTACAGCTTCTTGTAACATACGTTTTTCGTTTTGAACGATAATGCTTGGTGCACCTAAGTCCAATAGACGTTTTAAACGGTTGTTACGGTTAATTACACGACGGTATAAGTCGTTTAAGTCAGAAGTAGCAAAACGTCCACCATCTAACTGTACCATTGGTCGTAGTTCTGGTGGGATTACTGGTAGAACATCTAAGATCATCCAAGATGGCTCATTTCCAGAGTTACGGAATGCTTCTAATACTTCTAGACGTTTAATAGCACGAGTACGGCGTTGTCCTTGTGCTGTTTTTAATTCTTCTTTTAAGAAGTCTACTTCTTTATCTAAATCGATGTCTTGTAATAGCTTTTTAATCGCTTCTGCACCCATAGCAGCTTGGAATGTGCTACCATATCGATCACGATATGCACGGTATTCTTTTTCAGAAAGTAATTGCTTCTTATCAAGTGGTGTATCTCCACTTTCTGTTACAACATAAGAAGCGAAATAAATTACTTCTTCAAGCGCGCGAGGGGACATGTCTAAGACAAGTCCCATGCGGCTCGGGATACCTTTGAAATACCAAATATGAGATACAGGAGCAGCTAATTCGATATGACCCATACGTTCACGACGCACTTTCGCACGCGTTACTTCAACGCCACATCGATCACAAACTACACCTTTATAACGTACACGTTTGTATTTTCCGCAATGACATTCCCAGTCCTTTTGTGGTCCGAAAATACGCTCACAGAACAAGCCATCTTTTTCAGGCTTTAACGTACGATAGTTAATTGTTTCTGGTTTCTTAACTTCACCGTATGACCAAGAACGAATCTTGTCAGGTGAAGCAAGTCCAATCTTCATATATTCAAAGTTATTTACATCTATCAAGGGGCCTACCTCCCTTTTAGTCTACAGGTTATCCCAATTATTCCTTAGTTGTCTCAACTTCGACATTCAATTTGTCTGCTGATTGATGATCATCGTCATCTTCCGTATCACGCATTTCAATTTCTGTATCGTCGCTAGACATCATTTTAACGTCCATACCTAAACTTTGCAGCTCTTTAATCAATACTTTGAATGATTCAGGAACGCCTGGTTCTGGAACATTTTCGCCTTTAACAATTGCTTCATACGTCTTAACACGTCCAACAACATCATCAGACTTCACTGTTAAGATTTCTTGAAGAGTATAAGCAGCACCGTAAGCTTCAAGTGCCCAAACCTCCATCTCACCGAAACGCTGTCCACCGAACTGAGCTTTACCTCCAAGAGGCTGCTGCGTTACAAGTGAGTATGGTCCAGTAGAACGAGCATGAAGTTTATCGTCAACCATGTGCGCAAGTTTGATCATATACATGACACCAACAGATACACGGTTATCGAATGGTTCACCAGTACGTCCGTCATACAGGATTGTTTTCGCGTCATTTGCCATACCAGCTTCTTCAATTGTGCCCCAAACATCTTCCTCACGAGCACCATCGAATACTGGTGTTGCAATGTGAATGCCAAGGTATCTTGCTGCCATACCAAGATGAAGCTCTAATACCTGACCGATATTCATACGAGATGGTACCCCTAATGGGTTTAACATGATATCGATTGGCGTACCGTCTGGTAAGTAAGGCATATCTTCTTCTGGTAAAATACGAGAGATAACACCTTTGTTACCGTGACGTCCGGCCATCTTGTCACCTTCAGAGATTTTACGTTTTTGAACGATATATGCACGCACAAGTTGATTCACGCCTGGTGGCAATTCGTCGCCATCTTCACGGTTGAATACTTTTACGTCTAAGATAATACCGCCACCACCGTGTGGTACACGTAGTGATGTATCACGTACTTCACGCGCTTTTTCTCCAAAGATAGCATGTAATAGACGTTCTTCAGCTGTTAATTCTGTTACACCTTTAGGTGTTACTTTACCAACAAGTAAATCTCCATCTTTTACTTCCGCACCAACGCGAATGATACCGCGCTCGTCAAGGTTACGTAATGCATCTTCCCCAACGTTTGGAATATCACGTGTGATTTCTTCTGGTCCAAGCTTCGTATCACGAGCTTCTGACTCATATTCTTCAATATGAATAGAAGTATACACATCATCTTTTACAAGGCGCTCACTCATAATGATCGCATCCTCGTAGTTATAACCGTCCCAAGTCATGAAGCCAACAAGCACGTTACGTCCAAGTGCTAGTTCACCTAATTCCATAGAAGGACCATCCGCAAGGATTTCACCTTTTACAACTTCATTTCCAACACTTACGATTGGACGTTGGTTGTAGCAAGTTCCTTGGTTAGAACGAATGAATTTTTGCATTTTGTAGCGATCTAAGTCGCCTTTTACTGTTTGACCGTCAACTTCTACATAGCGACGTACCCAAACTTCACGTGCTTCTACGCGCTCAACAATACCAGGGTGTTTACAGATTACTGCAGCACCTGAGTCTTTTGCTGATACGTACTCCATACCTGTACCTACAATCGGTGATTCCGGATTCATTAACGGAACCGCCTGACGTTGCATGTTCGCTCCCATAAGTGCGCGGTTAGAGTCATCGTTTTCTAAGAACGGAATACAAGCTGTCGCTGCCGACACTACTTGTTTTGGTGATACATCCATGTAGTCGATGCGTTCTTTATTTGTGACAATGTTTTCACCACGGAAACGAGCTACGATATCTTCATCAAGGAATTCTCCTTCTTCAGATAATTTCATATTCGCTTGGGCTACAACATAATTATCTTCTTCATCTGCTGTTAAATAATCGACATGCCCTGTTACAAGACCAGTTTCTGGGTCAACACGACGGTATGGTGTTTCAATGAAACCAAACTCATTTACTTTCGCGAATGAAGATAATGAGTTAATCAAACCGATGTTTGGTCCCTCTGGTGTTTCAATCGGACACATACGACCATAGTGAGAGTAGTGAACGTCACGTACTTCAAAGCCTGCGCGCTCACGCGTTAAACCACCAGGTCCTAATGCAGATAGTCTTCGTTTGTGAGTTAACTCTGCTAATGGGTTTGTTTGGTCCATGAACTGAGATAACTGAGAACTTCCGAAGAACTCTTTAATAGATGCAATAACAGGACGAATATTAATTAATGCCTGTGGTGTAATTGCATTTGTATCTTGGATCGACATTCTCTCACGAACAACACGTTCCATACGAGAAAGACCGATACGGAATTGATTTTGTAATAGTTCTCCAACAGAACGCAGACGACGGTTTCCTAAGTGGTCGATATCATCTGTATCCCCTACTTTGTATAGTAGGTTGAAGAAGTAACTGATAGAAGCAAGGATATCACCTGGTGTGATGTGTTTTACATCACGAGTAATATTTGCATTACCAATTACGTTAATTACGCGCTCGCCTTCTGACTCAGGAGCATAAATCTTAATAGATTGCAGCTCAACATCGCCTTCTACCACTCCACCCATTGGTTTCGCTGTTTTGAATCCAATGTTTTTCTCTAAGTAAGGTAAAATGCGATCAAGTGTACGACGATCTAAGATTGTTCCTTCTGCCGCTAAAATTTCACCAGTTTCTGGATCCACTAATGTTTCAGCTAAACGTTGATTAAACAATCTGTTTTTAATGTGTAACTTTTTGTTGATCTTGTAGCGACCTACATTTGCTAAATCGTAGCGCTTTGGATCAAAGAAACGAGACACAAGTAAGCTCTTAGCATTTTCTACTGTTGGTGGCTCACCAGGACGTAGACGCTCATAAATTTCAAGCAATGCTTTTTCTGTGCTATCTGTGTTGTCTTTTTCTAATGTGTTGCTTAAGTATTCGTTATCACCTAAAAGCTCGGTGATTTCTTGATCAGAGCCAAACCCTAATGCGCGTAACAAAACAGTTACAGGAAGTTTACGCGTACGGTCAATACGCACATATACAACATCCTTAGCATCTGTCTCATACTCTAACCAAGCTCCGCGGTTTGGAATTACAGTAGCAGTAAAACCACGTTTTCCGTTTTTATCCACTTTGCCACTATAGTATACGCTTGGAGAGCGAACTAACTGGGAAACGATAACACGTTCTGCACCGTTAATTACGAATGTTCCAGTCTCTGTCATGAGTGGGAAATCTCCCATGAACACATCTTGTTCTTTTACTTCACCAGTTTCCTTGTTGATTAGACGCACTTTTACACGAAGTGGTGCTGCATACGTCACATCACGCTCTTTGCATTCGTCTACAGAGTATTTAGGTTCACCTAAGCTGTAGTCGATAAATTCAAGCGATAGATTTCCCGTAAAGTCTTCAATCGGAGAAATGTCTTGGAACATTTCTCGCAAACCCTCATCAAGAAACCACTGATAAGAAGAGGTTTGAATTTCGATAAGATTTGGTAACTCTAATACTTCACTAATACGGGCATAACTTCTTCGTTGGCGGTGGCGTCCGTATTGAACTAGTTGACCTGTCAACTGCTTCACCCCTCAAATCATGAGTATTATAAATGCACAAAAAAATTTGTGCAAAATCACAAATAAATACAACTACTGCTATTTAGCGTAGTCTTTTTCTCTTAAAGATAAATACGTTGAGTCTTTCTACCTGTTCAAAAAAGAAAAATGGCTTCTATAAGAAAACCATCATTCTGTTTCATAATCTGCTGATTTTACTATCTTTTCCAAGAGAAACAAAAATATACATCTTTCTCAACGCAGAAAATCATATATTGGCATTGTATAATGTTAACATAGCCAAAAATAACCGTCAACGTTTTTTTGATTTTATGATATAATATCCTTTTTTCTTTTCTACAACTTCGACTTCAGAAAATACTTCTTCTAGTTTCTTCAGCGCAGATGGTGCACCTTGTTTCTTTTGAATAACAATCCACAACTCCCCACCTGGAACTAAATGTTCTATAGCTTTTTCTAAAATCTCATGCACGATATCTTTACCTGCACGAATTGGAGGATTAGATAGAATAGCAGCATACATACCATCTACATTTTCATAGACGCTACTTTGAAAAATGTGCACATTTCCAATTCTATTGTTAGCGGCATTTTCTTTCGCAAGCTCAAGTGCCCTTTCATTCACATCCACCATGTGAACTTTACGGTCTTGAAACTCTTTCGCCAACGATAAACCAATTGGTCCATATCCACAACCTACGTCTAATATGTCACCTTTAATATCTGGCACTTGAAACGCTTCAATTAAAAGACGAGAACCAAAGTCCACTTCGTTTTTCGAGAACACCCCACGGTCAGATAAGAAAGTAAATTGAGATCCACGAAGCGTAAATTCCCATCGCTTACGATCACTTTTACTAGAAGGGTCGTTAGAAAAATAATGGTCTGCCATATGGCCACCTCTTTTCTTTACAGTTAAAAAAAAAGCTCGCATGAGAGCGAGCTTTTTTTAAAGCATCAAAAGTTAATTACTTAACTTCTACAGCAGCGCCAACTTCTTCAAGTTTAGCTTTGATTTCTTCAGCTTCTTCTTTAGCAGCAGCTTCTTTGATTACTTTTGGAGTGTTGTCAACTAATTCTTTAGCTTCTTTTAAGCCAAGACCAGTGATTTCACGAACAACTTTGATAACTTTGATTTTTTGTGCACCAGCGCTAGTTAGTTCCACATCAAATTCAGTTTTCTCAGCAGCAGCTTCTCCAGCGCCACCAGCAACAGCTACAGGAGCAGCAGCAGTTACGCCGAATTCTTCCTCGATAGCTTTTACTAAGTCGTTAAGTTCTAATACAGTCATAGATTTAACTGCTTCAATGATTTGTTCTTTAGTCATTGTAAATATCCTCCCTTAAATAGGTTTGTATTGTTTTATCGATAATACGTAATTATCTTTTAAAAAATTAAGCGCCTTGCTCTTCCTTTTGGTCTGCAACTGCTTTAGTAGCAAGTGCAAGGTTACGGATTGGAGCTTGAAGAACGCTAAGAAGCATAGAAAGTAAGCCTTCACGTGATGGAAGAGTAGCGATAGCTTTAACCTCATCAAGTGTTACAAGTTTACCTTCGATTACGCCTGCTTTAATTTCTAAAGCTTCATGATCTTTAGCGAAGTCGTTTAATACTTTCGCAGGAGCAACTACATCCTCGTTACTGAACGCGATTGCGTTTGGTCCTGTTAAGAATTCATTTAACTCAGCCATTTCAGCAGATTCTGCAGCACGACGAGTTAGAGAGTTTTTGTAAACTTTGAACTCAACGCCAGCTTCACGTAATTGCTTACGTAATTCTGTTGCTTCAGAAACTGTTAAACCACGGTAGTCAACAACGATTGTAGATTTACTAGCGCGAAGTTTGTCCGCGATTTCAGTTACAACTTGTTGTTTAGTTTCGATTACTTTGCTCATGTTATTACACCTCCTGTAGATTATATAGAAGATGTACCGAAAGTGCACTAAAAACCTCCATGCCCAACTTGTAGACATGGAGGCATATAGTCACAGAAAAAAATTCCGCTTCGTATATTAACACCTAGGTAGGAAATTAAGTCTATTGACACCTACTGTCTACGGTACACTAATTAAATTCACAACATAAATGATTATATTAAAACTTCTTTATGAAGTCAACTTCCAAAATTTACGCTAATGTAGAAACGTCTACACGTACGCCAGGTCCCATTGTAGAAGCAACTGTTACGTTCTTCATGTAAGTACCTTTTGCAGCAGCTGGCTTAACTTTTTGTAAAGTGTCAGCGATTGTTCTGAAGTTTTCTACTAATTTAGCATCTTCGAAAGATACTTTACCGATTGGAACGTGGATGTTACCAGCTTTATCAACGCGGTATTCAACTTTACCAGCTTTGATTTCGTTAACAGCTTTAGTTACATCGAAAGTAACTGTTCCAGTTTTAGGGTTTGGCATTAAACCTTTAGGTCCTAATACGCGACCAAGTTTACCAACTTCACCCATCATGTCAGGAGTTGCTACTACTACATCGAAATCGAACCAACCTTGTTGGATTTTACCGATGTAATCAGCATCGCCTACGAAGTCAGCTCCAGCAGCTTCAGCTTCTTTAGCTTTTTCACCTTTAGCGAACACTAATACACGTTGTACTTTACCAGTACCGTGTGGAAGAACAACTGCACCACGGATTTGTTGGTCAGCTTTCTTAGGGTCAACACCTAAACGGAATGCAGCTTCTACAGTTGCATCAAATTTAGCTGTGTTTGTTTTCTTTACTAATTCTACTGCTTCTGTTGCAGAGTAAGCAGCTGCACGATCAACAAGCTTTGCAGCTTCTACGTACTTTTTACCTCTTTTAGCCATTTTTATTTCCTCCTCGAATGTGGTTTTAGCGGAATAACCTCCCACGTTTACGCTTATTTTCAGGTATAACCTGAGGATGCGCGCCACCCATTTATTTAAAAACGATAATCATTTACGATAATAAAGGTTGCGAATTGGAATTCCAGACCCGCAACCTTTTTTAAAAAACAAATCGAATTAGTCTTCGATAACGATGCCCATACTGCGTGCAGTACCTTCAACCATACGCATTGCAGCTTCTACGCTAGCAGCGTTTAGGTCAGGCATTTTAGTTTCAGCGATTTCGCGTACTTTATCACGCTTAACAGTTGCCACTTTATTACGGTTTGGTTCACCAGAACCAGACTCAATACCAGCTACTTTCTTAAGAAGAACAGCAGCAGGAGGAGTTTTAGTAATGAAAGTGAATGAACGGTCCTCAAATACCGTAATTTCAACAGGGATGATAAGACCAGCTTGATCTGCTGTACGAGCGTTAAACTCTTTACAGAAGCCCATGATGTTAACACCTGCTTGTCCTAATGCTGGACCAACTGGTGGAGCTGGGTTAGCTTTACCTGCAGGAATTTGAAGCTTTACCATTTTAATTACCTTTTTAGCCACGAGACACACCTCCTTAAGTCCGTGATGTGGTCAATTGGACAGTGATTTGCCCTCCCACGTCATATTTTATCTCTAAGGATAAAATCTTTCAAAAAACGTCTCCGATAACGAAGACGTACTGACTTAAAAGATATTATCACTTTTTACAATTCATTTCAAGTTTCATTTTATAATTTTTCAATTTGATGGAAGTCAAGTTCAACTGGAGTCTCGCGACCAAACATGTCCACAAGCACGCTAACCTTCTTCTTCTCCACATCAATTTCTTCGATAGCACCTGTATAATCTGCGAATGGTCCCTCATTTACACGTACTGTCTCATGAAGTTCAAAGTCGAAATCAACCACTTCGTTGTCCATTCCCATATGTTTCATAATGGTAACAACTTCCTCTTCTAATAGAGGTGATGGTTTAGATCCAGAACCAGAAGAACCAACGAACCCAGTTACACCTGGCGTGTTACGTACAACATACCAAGAGTCATCAGTCATGATTAATTCTACTAATACATAACCTGGGAACACTTTTCTTTTCATTAATTTTTCTTTACCATTTTTCATTTCTACTTCTACTTCTTCCGGGACAACAACACGGAAAATTTTATCTTGCATACCCATTGATTCTACACGTTTCTCTAGGTTTGCTTTTACTTTATTTTCATATCCAGAATAAGTATGGACAACATACCAACTTTTTTCCATTCATTTAGGACGAGCGTCCTTCCCTCCCTGACGTACATTTTTTTGCGCAAATGAAAAAACCCGTTCACCGGGCTTTTACACAGTTCTTATAAATAACATTATATCATGGATAAGTGCTTCTTATTCAAGAATTAACCAAGAATTAACCGAATTAAAGAAGAAATGCCCATATCAACTACTGCGAAGAAAATCGCAAAGAAGACAACTGTAGCGATAACAGTCGCTGTTGAACGGAGTAATTCATCTTTTTTAGGCCAACTTACTTTTTTCATTTCGCGACCTACATCGCCGAAAAAGTTCGTTAAACGCATCTACGGGACCTCCAGTGTATTATTTCAATTATTTATTTTGTTTCCTTGTGAACTGTATGCTGATTGCATGTTTTACAAAATTTCTTTATTTCAAGTCGCTCTACTGAGCTCGTATCTTTCATCGTAGAGTAGTTTCGATTTTTACACTCTTCACATGAGAGTACAACTTTTTTCCTCATTAGTTACACCAACCTTGTAACATTATGTCCCTAAAAATGTATCATACAATAAAAGACAATGTCAATGACATGCCTTTTGTACTCGCTACAAAAAGAAAACAGGTGATTTTTTACACCTGTAGCTCTTGTTATTAATTTGAAGTGGTACTCTCTCTCATTTCCATATACCGTTCCAATTTCCGCTTCACTCTCTGTAAAGCGTTATCAATAGATTTCACATGTCTATTTAACTGTTCCGAAATCTCTTGATAAGAACGACCGTCTAGATATAAAGAAAGCACTTTTCTTTCTAAATCGCTTAATAATTCAGATATTTTAGATTCTATGTCGGTATATTCTTCCTGACTTATAATCATTTCTTCAGGATCAGTTACCTTCGCTTCCGAAATAACATCTAATAATGTCCGATCAGATTCCTCGTCATAAATCGGTTTATCTAAAGACACATATGAATTTAACGGAATATGTTTTTGCCTGGTTGCTGTTTTAATAGCGGTAATAATTTGTCGAGTGATACACAGTTCAGCAAATGCTTTGAATGAAGACAGCTTGTCCTCTTTATAATCACGAATCGCTTTAAACAATCCAATCATACCTTCTTGAACAATATCTTCTCGATCGGCACCCACTAAGAAATAAGATCTCGATTTCGCGCGAACAAAGTTCTTATATTTGTGAATCAAATATTCTAGAGCGTCAGTATTACCTTTTCGAACTAACTCAACGATTGCCTCATCTTCTAAATCACGAAATGTAACGTCGCCTACACTTACGAAGCCTGCTTCCACCTTGATCCCTCCGACCGCTATTTATTTAGAAATATTATACAGTAAAAAGACAAAGAGCGTCAATGCTTCAACGCTCTCCTCTTCTTAATTTTTCTAACTTTTCTGTAATATCTTTACTAAATATCTTTCGCATAGCAGGTTGCTTTTCTTTTGTGTCTTGTGTACGCCTTCTTACTTGTTGCTCCATCGCTTGTACTTCCAACTCTAATTCCCGCGCAGATTTCCGGAGCGCACCTTGAGCAAATATAACCCATTGTTCCGTATAATCAGAAGTCGCAACATATATTTGCGTATTTATATTTCTAAGCTCAATTGCAAGTTGCTCTATCTTTTCATCTGCAGTTTGATTCTTCCTCGTGAATATAACTTCCACACGTGATTGTTTCATCTTTTTTTCAATACCGTGGACTGTATAAGCATCAAAAACGATCATTACCTTTGTACCTGTGTAACCTTGGTAATCCGCCATCTTATCAATCAGTGCATCTCTTGATGATTGCAAATCTACATCCCGTAGTTTTTTCAAGTCTCCCCAAGCTCCAATAATGTTGTAACCGTCAACGATTAAAATATCGTTCATTTTTTATTTACCAATTTCGTTACGTTTACGATATACCTCATACATTAACAAACTCGCGGCCACTGAAGCATTTAAGGATGTAACTTTACCAACCATCGGTAAAGTAATTAAGAAATCACATTTTTCACCAATAATACGACTCATACCTTTTCCTTCACTTCCAATTACTAATCCAATTGGCATTTTACCATCTAAATTACGATAATCCGTTTTCCCTTTTGCATCTGTACCAGCAATCCAAAGTCCACGTTCTTTTAATTCATCGATTGTACGAGATAAATTCGTTACACGTGCAACAGGAATATATTCAATTGCCCCAGTAGATGCTTTCGCAACTGATGCAGTAAGTCCCACAGCTCTTCTTTTCGGAATTATAATTCCATGAGCTCCTGTCGCATCCGCAGTACGCATAATAGAACCGAGGTTATGCGGGTCTTCAATTTCATCTAAAATTAAGAAGAACGGATCTTCGTTACGCTTCTCTGCTACTTTGAATAGATCTTCTAGCTCAGCATATTGATATGCGGCCACTTGAGCAATTACACCTTGATGGTTCCCCTCAACTAATTGATCTAACTTCTTTTTTGGTGCATGTTGCAAAATAATTTTATTTTCTTTCGCTAGTGCTAGTACAATTTGTACTTGTCCTTTGGCAGCACCTTCTGCGATCCAAATTTTATTAATATCTCTCCCTGATCGTAACGCTTCAATTACAGGGTTACGTCCGATAATATATTCACTACTCATGATGATGTGCCCCCTTCCTTTTCTTCTAGAACAGCAATTGCCTTATATACAATTTCGTCTAATCTTTCACGATTATTTAATAAGTGATGATAGCCAATTAACGCTTCAAAGGCTGTACTATGTCGATATGTTTGTACATCTGTATTTTTCGGAACAGTACCTGAATTTGCATTACGCCCTCTTCTTAGTACTGCCTCTTCTTCCTCAGTTAAAAATGCTGTCTCTAATAAATGATAAACAACTTTCGCCTGTGCTTTTGCCGAAACAAAGCTTGTCCCTAATCGATGCAACTGATTAGGACGAACCTTCCCTTTTTGAAGTAGGTGATAGCGGATATATTGTTCATATACCGCATCACCCATATATGCTAACGCTAAGCTGTTTAATTGCTTTGCATCAATCATTCTTATCCTCTTTTCCATCTTGTACCTTGAGCGGTATCTTCTAAAATAATATTACGATCTTTTAAATCATCGCGAATTTGATCTGATAATGCAAAATCACGATTTTTACGAGCTTCAATACGTTTTTGAATAAGCGCTTCAATTTCTTCATCTAGTAACTCTTCTTGCGCTAATTCTAACCCTAGAATATCAAATAATGTTTCAAGTTGTTTTACGTATGCTTGAATTACCACTGTAGACGTATGTTCTTCCAGTAAATATTGATTTGCATGATTTGCTACATTATATAACTCAGTGATTGCATTGGCAGTATTGAAGTCATCATTCATCGCTTCTTCAAATGCAGTTTGGAATTTTTTCAGGTCAGCTAACCACTTCTCATCATGATCTGTTAAATCCGTACTACTTTCCATACGGTGTTTTAAATTACCGTAAGCTGTTTTAATTCTTTCCAGTCCGTTATTTGTGCTTCGTAATAACTCTTCACTGAAATTAATTGGATGACGGTAATGTACTGATAGCATAAAGAATCTAATTAACTGCGGATCATATTGCTTAATGATATCGTGAACTAAAATGAAGTTCCCAAGTGACTTAGACATTTTCTCATTATTAATATTAATATATCCATTGTGCATCCAATAACGTGCAAATGTTTTTCCTGTTAACGCCTCAGACTGCGCGATTTCATTCTCGTGATGAGGAAATGCCAAGTCTTGACCACCAGCGTGAATATCAATTGTATCCCCTAAGTATTTACGCGCCATTGCCGAGCACTCGATATGCCAGCCTGGGCGACCTTGACCCCAAGGGCTTTCCCAGAAGATTTCTCCTTCTTTCGCAGCTTTCCATAGTGCAAAATCAAGAGGGTCTTGTTTCTTTTCTCCTACTTCAATACGCGCACCGTGACGTAAGTCCGCGATCGGTTGATGTGATAACTTACCGTACCCTTCGAATTCCTTCGTTCTAAAGTACACATCCCCTTCTGATTCATATGCATATCCTTTATTCACAAGTTCTTGAATAAATTCAATAATGATGTCCATATTTTCTGTTACACGCGGATGAACTGTTGCATGTTTGCAACCTAGTGCCGTTACATCTTCAAAGTACGCTTCCACGAAACGGTCCGCAATTGTCGGCACATCTTCGCCTAACTCATTTGCCGCTTTAATTAATTTATCATCTACGTCAGTAAAGTTAGATACATACTGCACATCGTATCCTTTATATTCTAAATAACGGCGCACTGTATCAAATACCATAGGTGGTCTTGCGTTCCCGATGTGAATATAGTTATAAACTGTAGGTCCGCATACATACATCTTTACCTTATTTTCTTCTAATGGAATAAACTCTTCCTTTTGACGTGTTAACGTATTATAAATGTGAATAGTCATTTTTATCCTTCCTTTCTACCTTTACTTCAAGTTGTTTTTTCAATTTATCAAGTTCTACTTCCATGACCTTTAATTTATCAAAAATTGGGTCTGGAAGATCGGAATGATTCAATTCTTGACCAATCTTTACGCCATTTTGAATAACGACTCGGCCAGGTATACCTACAACTGTAGAATGTGCAGGGACTTCTTTTAATACGACAGAACCTGCTCCAATTTTAGAATTCTCTCCAACTGTAATCGAACCCAGTACTTTAGCACCTGTTGCAATTAATACATTATCCTGAATTGTAGGGTGCCTCTTTCCCTTTTCTTTACCCGTACCACCTAATGTAACTCCTTGATAGATTGTTACATTATCACCAATTTCGCACGTTTCTCCAATTACAACCCCCATTCCATGGTCAATGAAAAAACGACGACCAATTGTTGCTCCTGGATGAATCTCAATGCCAGTAAAGAAACGACTAACTTGTGAGATCCAACGTGCAATAAAGAAGAAATTCTTTTTATAAAAAGCATGTGCAATTCGATGGGCCCAAACTGCATGTAATCCAGAGTAAGTCAAAATGACTTCGAAATAACTTCTTGCCGCTGGATCCTGTTCAAAAACGACTTCAATATCTTCCCGAAGCCTCTTAAACATCGACGTTCCCTCCCCTTTATGGGCTGCTTTTTCGAGTGAACTAACTCCCTACTTATCCCCCTAAATCTTTATACACGTGGATAAAACTTATACTCATACCCAATTTTACGGTATAAAAAAAGACGTCTCTGTCATATTGACAGAGACGCCTTATAAGCGCGGTTCCACTCTGTTTAGGCTAAAAAAAGCCTCAAACTCATCTCTGATAACGGTGTACACCGCTTCTGCTTACTTTACGTCCTAAGACGTTTCGCAAAACAATTTGCTGTTCAGCAGAAGACTCGAAGGGGCATTTCAAAAATCCGCTTATAAACCACTTCCAGCCTAAGGTGGTTCTCTCTGTAAAAAGCCTGATTTTCTACTTCTCCTTCTCGTCGCTTTTCCTTATTAGGTTTTAAGTATACTTATTATATTTCTAAACCTAGAAAATGTTAACCAATTACTTTTTGAAGACGATTTAAAACTTTTTCTTTTCCAAGAAGTGCAATAGCATTAGGAAGCTCTGGACCGTGTGTTTGACCAGTAGTTGCAACACGGATTGGCATAAATAAGTTTTTACCTTTATGACCTGTTTCCTTTTGAACTGCTTTAATAGCCGCCTTAATTGCTGCCGGTTCCATAGCTTCTAGTGCTTCTACTTGACCAGCAAATGCACGAAGTACTTCTGGTACTTGTTCACCTTTTAATACTTCTTGTCCTTCTTCTTCATAATCAACATGATCTTTGAAGAACATTTCAGAAAGCTCTACAATTTCAGCTCCAAAGCTCATTTGTTCATGATATAACGCAATTACATCACGAATCCAAGCTTGTTCTTGTTCACTTAAAGTTTCACCTATACGTCCAGCCTTCACTAAATGCGGTAAGCTTAATTCTACCACCGTATCTAAATCTTGCTTTTTCATATATTGGTTGTTCATCCATTTTAGTTTTTGAGAATCAAATAATGCAGGTGATTTTGATAAACGAGCTGCATCAAACATTTTGATAAACTCTTCTTGAGAGAAGATTTCTTCTTCTCCTACTGGCGACCAACCTAGTAGTGCAATAAAGTTAAAGATTGCTTCTGGAAGATATCCAAGCTCTTTATATTGCTCAATAAATTGAATAATAGATTCATCACGCTTACTTAATTTTTTACGGCTTTCATTTACAATTAAAGTCATATGACCGAATTGCGGAATATCCCAACCGAAAGCTTCATAAATCATCATTTGTTTTGGCGTGTTTGAAATATGGTCATCACCACGAAGTACGTGTGTAATTTCCATTAAGTGATCATCTACTGCTACTGCAAAGTTATAAGTTGGAATTCCATCTTTTTTCACGATAACGAAATCACCGAAATCATTTGAGTGGAATGCAACTTCATCTTTTACAATATCTTTAAATGTGTAATCACGGTCAGCTGGTACGCGGAAACGAATACTTGGAATACGTCCCTCAGCTTCAAATTCTTTCACTTGCGCTTCAGTTAAATCACGGTGGTTACCTGCGTAACGAGGTGTTTCACCACGAGCAATTTGCCCTTCGCGTTCTGCTTCTAGCTCTTCTTCTGTCATATAACATTTGTAAGCTAAACCACGCTCTAATAAATCTTCATATAACTTTTTATAAATATCTAAACGCTCTGTTTGACGATATGGTCCAAATTCACCACCAACATCAACACCTTCATCCCAGTCCATACCGAGCCATTTCAAGTATTTTAATTGGCTTTCTTCTCCACCAGCAACATTACGTTTTACATCAGTATCTTCAATACGAATAATAAACTTACCATCTTGATGACGAGCAAATAAATAATTAAATAATGCCGTACGCGCATTTCCGATATGTAAGTGTCCTGTTGGACTTGGCGCATAGCGCACTCTCACTTGCTTTTCCATAATTGGTACACCTTCCATTCTTAATGTCAACACATTCTATAATTGTACACCAAAAAAATGTGATTATCCATCTTACGAATTAAAAACCATTATTTTTTCTGTAATAAAACAACTGCTTGAGAAGCAATTCCTTCTTCTCTACCTGTAAATCCTAATTTTTCTGTTGTTGTTGCCTTTACATTGATATTATCGATAGACGTTTCTAATAGCTCACTAATGCGTTTGCGCATACTTTCAATATGTGGTGCCATTTTTGGCTTTTGAGCAATAATTGTACAATCTAAATTCCCTAATTCATAACCTTGTTCACGCACAAACTCCCAAACCTTTTGCAATAATACAGCTGAATCAGCATCTTTAAAGGCAGGGTCTGTATCAGGAAAATGTTTCCCAATATCTCCTGCTGCAATTGCACCTAAACACGCATCCGCGATTGTATGTAACAATACATCTGCATCAGAGTGACCGATTAATCCTTTCTCATGTGGAATTGTAATTCCGCCAATAATTAACGGTCTACCTTCCGCGAATTCATGCACATCAAAACCTTGTCCAATTCGAAACATTTTTTACATCCTCCTCGAGCTAAACTACTGAGCTTTATGATTCTATATTATATCGCTATCCTTATAAAGAAAAGCCCGGCCTTTGCCGAGCTTCTCTTCGCTATAATCATTGCTATCATTTCTTTTGAACGTGAAGAAAACTTTCAGCAATTAGTAAATCCTCTGGGGTCGTCACTTTAATATTATAGTAACTCCCCTCTACTACACCTACTTGCTTCCCGATACGTTCTACGAGACTTGCATCATCTGTACCAAGGAAACAACTCTGCTTCGCACTTCTATGAGCTTCTAACAAAAGAGAAACAGAGAACCCTTGCGGTGTTTGAACAGCTTTAAGTTGAGATCTTTCTACCGTTTCGACAACAACACCCTGCTCTACTTTCTTAACAGTATCTTTCACTGGCACCGCACAAATGGAAGCTCCATATTTTTCTGCTGCAGTTAATACGTCTTGGATCACTTTATTCGTTACGAACGGGCGCGCACCGTCATGTACAAGAACATACTCAACATCACTCGTATGCTGAATCGCATTATATACACTATCTTGTCTTTCAGCTCCACCTTGAATAAATTGTACTGGCTTTGCAACCGGATACTTTTGCATTAACTCTTCAAAATACGGACGCTCTTCTTCGTTAATTGCCATAATAATATTTTTACATGCTTTATCCTGTTCGAAAGCACGTAACGTATGCACAATAATCGGTACTTCATTAATAAGTAAGAACAACTTATTTTTGCCAGCACCCATCCGCTTTCCTTGACCAGCTGCTGGAATAATTAATGTATACATATTAATAATCCTCTACTTATAATGCTTTTTCTAATAATTTACGTTTGGCAAAAATCATGCGCCCAGCCGACGTTTGTAACACACTCGTAACGAGTACATCGAGTTGTGAGCCTACATATTCTCTACCATCTTCTACTACAATCATCGTGCCGTCATCTAAATATGCTACACCTTGATTTTGTTCTTTTCCATCTTTTACAACATAAACACTTAATTCTTCACCTGGGAGTACAACAGGTTTAATTGCATTAGCTAAATCATTAATGTTTAACACCGTTACCCCTTGTAATTCAGAGACTTTGTTTAAGTTGAAGTCATTCGTTACTACCGTTCCGCCAGTGATTTTCGCCAACTTTACAAGTTTGCTATCCACTTCCTGAATATCATCGAAATCGCCTTCATAAATTTCTACCGGGATCGGCATCTCTTTTTGAATACGATTTAAAATATCTAATCCTCTGCGACCACGATTACGTTTTAAAGCATCAGAAGAATCGGCAATGTGCTGAAGTTCTTCTAACACGAATTGCGGAATGACAATTGTTCCTTCTAAAAACTTTGTTTGGCAAATATCAGCAATACGTCCATCGATAATTACACTTGTATCGAGAATTTTCCAATGCGCTAAAGATTCTTCTACCTCATTTTCTGGTTCTTCATTCTCACTATTATTATTTTTCTTCTTCCCACGTTGTGGTAATGTAAATAATCCTAGCAATTCATTCCTCTTTTTAAACCCTACTTGGAATCCTAAATATCCTAGTAAAAGAGTAAAGAACACTTGCAACACTGTACTAATAACTGGAATTGTAAATTCACGAATTGGTATTAAAATTAAATACGCAACAATAAGCCCAGAGATTAAACCTAATGTACCAAACAAAACATCTGCTACAGGCGCTTTTACAAGAGCCTCTTCAATATGCTTAATAAGTTGAACAATATAATCTACAAGCCAAAATGTTGTTAAAAATAAAATAATTGCACCAATAATTGCACGAACATACGATCCTTCCAATAAAGGAACGGCACCGATGTCTAATACATTAATAACTTTTGGGATTAAGTAAATCCCTAACGCTCCCCCGATTACTAAAAAGAAGAGCTGTACAATCCGTTTTAACATCCAACCACCTCCTACTCATTATTAACCATTGTTTCGCTAATCAAAACGCCGAATGCAAAAGCGGACGTGTTTTTTTATAAATAGTTTTATTTACCAATATATCATATCATATACCAAAAATGTTCTAGTGTCGTTATATTATGGAATCAATGTAATATTCTTAATTGTGTCTACTCATATAGAGATGCTCTTGAATTCTTTTTAGGCCTTCTCGTATTTTCTTCGCCCTGACTTCTCCAATTCCTTCCACATCATCTAATTCATTAATAGTTGCACGACAAACACCTTGCAAAGTTTTAAATCGATTAATTAAATTTTCAATGATAAGTGGTGGAACACGCGAAATTTTGCTTGTGATTCGGTATCCTCTCGGCGTCACACTTTCTTCTAAACTCGTTTGTCCTGGGTATCCAAGCAATTTAACTAAATCACTGTCCTCTAGAAGTTGTGTATTCGCAAGTTCTTGTAACTTTTTCAAAATTTGATGATGGTCTTGTGTTTTTTCTTGATAGTAATCTTTAATTAATAGCGCTGCCTCTGCTTCTAAGTCGGCTAATAGTTCCGTAAGTTGTAAACGAATTAACCTACCTTCTGTTCCCAATTCATGAATATAGCTCAATATTTCATTTTTAATACGTAGTACCATTTCAACACTATGTAAAACATGGACTACCTCGGACATTGTAACAACCTCTTCAAATTCTAGAATGCCCAAATTCGTAATCCCATCATTCCATACAGCCTTATATTTTTCTAACGTTTGGATAGCTTGATTCGCCTTTGTTAAAATAACGCCTATATCTTTTAGTGTATAACGTAAATTCCCTTGATATAGCGTAATTACGTTACGTCTTTGTGAAATAGCCACAACAAGGCTGCCTGTCTGCTTTGCTACACGCTCCGCCGTTCGGTGGCGCATACCTGTCTCAATAGAGTCAATAGATGACTCTGGAACTAACTGTGCGTTCGAAATCAAAATTTTACTTCCCGTTTCATTTAAAATAAGTGCCCCATCCATTTTTGCTAATTCATATAAACTAGCTGGAGAGAATGCACAATTAATATGAAAACCTCCATCAACAATACTTTTAATCTGCTCATTATATCCAAGAACAATTAATCCCCCTGTTTGTGCGCGAAGTACATTATCTATCCCTTCGCGCAGTGGTGTTCCCGGGGCCACAAGTTGTAAAATATTAATCATACTTTTGACACGTTGCTTGTTTTCTTCCATAGCCTAGCCTCCTAATGTCAAACGAAGTGCTTCTCCTAAATTAGATACACCAACTACCTCAATCCCATCTGGAATTGTCCATCCTCCCAAATTTTTTCTAGGAATAATAGCGCGTTGAAATCCTAATTTAGCTGCTTCTTGTACACGTTGTTCAATTCTTGATACTCTTCTTATTTCTCCAGTTAATCCTACTTCTCCTATTACTGCATCGGTTGGTGCCGTAGATTTATCTCTAAAACTTGAAGCTATACTTAAAGCGACAGCTAAATCAATTGCTGGTTCATCTAACTTCAAACCACCTGCTACTTTTAAATATGCATCCTGATTTTGCAATAATAAGCCTGTTCTTTTTTCTAGCACTGCCATAATAAGCGATACACGGTTATGATCAATTCCCGTTGCCATTCTTCGAGGGTTTCCAAAACTAGTAGGGGAAATTAATGCTTGTATTTCTACTAAAACTGGTCTTGTTCCTTCCATTGAGGCAACCACTGTTGATCCTGCAACCCCAACTGGTCTTTCCTCAAGAAAAATTTCAGAAGGGTTTAATACTTCTGCAAGGCCAAGCTCTTTCATTTCAAAAATACCCATTTCATTCGTAGAACCAAAACGATTCTTTACTGCTCGCAAAATGCGGTATGTATGATGACGGTCTCCTTCAAAGTAAAGAACTGCATCGACCATATGTTCTAACATACGAGGTCCTGCAATTGCTCCCTCTTTTGTCACATGTCCAACGATAAAAATAGGGATTCCTTTCGTTTTTGCAAGTTTCATTAATTCCGCTGTACATTCACGAACTTGTGCCACACTTCCCGGTGCTGATGTTACTTCAGGTAGATGTATTGTTTGAATAGAATCAATAACAACAAAGGCTGGGTTCACCTCTTCAATATGTGTTGCAATTCGCTGTAAGTCCGTCTCTGATACAACAAATAGATTACTACCATTTACATGTAAACGATCCGCACGCAGTTTAATCTGTTTTGCTGATTCTTCACCCGATATATATAGGACATCATATGAAGAATCCGCTAATTGTGATGATATTTGTAATAGTAACGTTGATTTTCCAATCCCGGGGTCTCCACCAATCAGTACTAAGGATCCATCTACAATCCCGCCACCAAGTACACGGTTAAATTCTTGAAATTTTGTTTCAATACGCGCCTCAGACTTTGTTTCCACTTCTGTTAGACGTCTTGGTTTTGTTACTTCTGTTTGAATTGCATTCGCATAATTAAGGCGCCTTGATGATACAACCGGTTCCATCTCTTCAACAAGCGTATTCCATTGACCACATCCAGGGCATTTCCCCATATATTTTGGTGACTGATACCCACACTCTTGACATGTGAATTTTGTTTTCTTTTTAGCCATATCGTTTTATATCTCACTTCACTTTCATCTATAAACAATTTATCCTTATCGTACAAGAAAGAGGGCTATCTCGTAGCCCTCTTAGTTTGTCTATACTTATTTTACCTTTTCAGCACTATGAATGACAAATGATTCTCCTTCAACATCAAAGATAACTTTTTGTCCTTTCTCAATAGCACCTTTTAAAAGTTCTTCCGATAGTCTATCTTCTACATGTTTCTGAATTGCTCTACGAAGCGGACGAGCACCGTACTCTCGGTCAAACCCTTTATCAGCAATAGCCGAAATCGCTCCTTCTGTTAAATGCAATTCAATTTCTTGCTCTTTTAAGCGATTTACTAACTGATTTACCATAAGTGTTACAATCTCTTGAATATGTTTTTTCTCAAGCATATGGAACACGATAATTTCATCAATACGGTTTAAGAATTCTGGACGGAATGCCTTTTTCAGTTCATCCATTACTTTACCTTTCATATCTGAATAATCGCGGCTCTCATCTTGTACGTTAAATCCAAGATGTTTATTACGTTTTAACGCTTCTGCACCAACGTTAGATGTCATAATAACAATTGTATTACGGAAATCAACTGTACGCCCTTTAGAATCTGTTAAGCGACCATCTTCTAATACTTGTAGTAAAATGTTAAACACATCAGGATGAGCTTTCTCTACTTCATCTAATAAGACAACTGAATATGGCTTACGGCGAACCTTTTCTGTTAATTGTCCACCTTCTTCATATCCAACATATCCTGGAGGAGATCCAACTAAACGAGAAGTAGAATGCTTCTCCATGTACTCAGACATATCGATGCGAATCATTGCATCCTCATCACCGAACATAGATTCTGCCAACGCTCTTGCTAGCTCCGTTTTACCTACACCTGTTGGTCCTAAGAAAATAAATGAACCAATCGGACGTTTCGGATCTTTCAAGCCTGCTCTAGCACGACGAACAGCTTTCGCTACAGCTACTACCGCTTCATCTTGACCAATAACACGATCGTGAAGAATCGATTCTAAGTTTAATAATTTATCAGTCTCTGTTTGTGCAAGCTTAGAAACCGGGATACGAGTCCACGTAGAAACAACATTTGCAATATCTTCTACTGTCACTTCTGAGTTTTCTTTTCCTTGTTGCTCTTTCCATTGACGCTTCGTATCTTCTAACTTCTCACGTAAACGTTGTTCCATATCACGTAAGGAAGCAGCTTTTTCAAACTCTTGACTTTGTACAGCTGCATCTTTTTCTTTTCTAATTTCCTCAAGCTTCACTTCAAGCTCTTTTAGATTTGGTGGTGTTGTATAAGAGCGTAAGCGAACCTTTGAAGCAGCTTCATCAATTAAATCAATTGCTTTATCTGGTAAGAAACGATCTGTAATATAACGATCTGAAAGCTTTACAGCTGCATCAATTGCATCATCTGTAATAGATACGCGGTGATGTGCCTCATAACGATCGCGTAAACCTTTCAAAATTTGAGTTGATTCATCTAAACTTGGCTCATCAACGTGAATTGGTTGGAAACGTCTCTCTAAAGCTGCGTCTTTTTCAATATATTTGCGGTATTCATCTAACGTTGTCGCTCCAATACATTGTAATTCCCCACGAGCTAAAGATGGTTTTAAAATGTTCGATGCGTCAATAGCACCTTCTGCTCCACCTGCACCAATTAATGTATGAAGTTCATCAATAAATAGAATGATATTTCCTGCTTGGCGGATTTCATCCATTACTTTCTTCAAACGGTCTTCAAATTCACCACGGTATTTCGTTCCGGCTACCACTGTACCCATATCTAGTGTCATAACACGCTTATCTCTTAAAGTTTCAGGAACTTCATTATTTACGATTTGTTGTGCTAATCCTTCTGCAATTGCCGTTTTACCTACACCAGGCTCCCCAATTAATACAGGATTGTTTTTCGTTCTACGGCTTAAAACTTCAATTACACGTTGAATTTCTTTACCACGTCCAATAACAGGGTCTAAACGATTTTCACGTGCAACAACTGTTAAATCACGTGCTAAGCTATCAAGTGTTGGTGTATTTGCATTTGTTGAAGAACCACCTTGATGACCTGAACTTGCTTCATTACTTCCAAGAAGTTGCAATACTTGTTGTCTTGCCTTATTTAAGCTAACACCTAAGTTATTTAAAACACGTGCTGCTACCCCTTCACCCTCGCGGATTAAACCAAGTAGAATATGTTCTGTTCCAACGTAAGAATGACCTAATTTACGAGCTTCATCCATAGACAGCTCAATAACCTTTTTAGCACGCGGTGTATAATGTACGGTTTGAGAAGCTTCTGTTCCGCGTCCAATTAACGCTTCTACTTCTTTTTGAACTTTCTCCGGGCTTAATCCAAGAGCAATCAACGCTTTTGCTGCAATTCCTTCACCTTCGCGTACAAGCCCAAGTAAAATATGTTCTGTTCCAATATTGTTATGCCCAATACGAATCGCTTCCTCTTGAGATAAAGCTAATACTTTCTGTGCTCTTTCTGTAAATCTTCCAAACATCATAGAAATCGCCTCCTACTTGCGCTTAGTTTTTTTCAATACGTAATCGCTCACGGATTAAGGTTGCTCTTCGATAATCTCTTTCTTCTGGCCCTAAAGGTCCTCCCGCATATTGTTGTAAAATGCCTGGTTGTGTAAGAACCATTAGCTCAGTCAAAATATTTCTCGATATACCTTTTATATATCCTAAATCAATACCAAGTCGTAAATCTGATAAGCAATTGGCTGCTTCCGCAGATTGAATTAAACGACTGTTGGCTAGTATGCCATAAGAGCGATAAACTTTATCTTCAAGCTCAATACTTGAATTTTGTACAATTAATTCTCTAGCCATCTTTTCTTGCTGTATGATTTGTTGAATGACACTCTTTAAATCTGCAATAATATCTTCTTCAGATTTTCCTAGCGTCATTTGGTTTGACACTTGAAATATATTACCTAACGCTTCGCTACCTTCACCGTATATTCCTCTTACTACTAACCCTAATTTTTGAATTACTTGTATAATACGGCTAATTCTTTTCGTTAAAACGAGCCCTGGTAAATGGATCATTACGGAAGCCCTAAGTCCTGTACCAACGTTAGTAGGGCAGCTCGTAATATATCCAAGTGATTCATCAAAAGCATATTCAACCTCTTTCTCAATCCAATTATCTATTTGATTGGCACTTTGAAGGGCCTCTGATAACTGCAATCCTGAAAATAAGCACTGAATCCGAATATGGTCTTCTTCATTCAGCATAACACTAATATGTTCGTTTTCTGACAATAGACACGCTCCATATTCTGTTCCTGCAAGGTTGGGACTAATTAAATGCTTTTCAACTAATACTCTCCTTTGAAGAGGCGTTAATTCATTCATTTTTAATAGTTCAAACTCTCCAAAAGGTTCTACTGTTTTATTTATAAATTCCTTTTTAAATAATTCTTGAATCTGTTTAGCTTCTTCTTCGTTTTGCATAGTAGAGAATTGATATTTTTTAAAATTACGAGCCAAACGAATTCGACTACTTAAAACAATATCAGAATCAGGGCCATCTCCCTTCATCCATGGACTAATCGCTTCATTCATAATTTTGTCCAGTGACATAGAACTATTCCCCCTCTCTATGCTCACTAAGCTGAGTTTCAAGATTTCTAATTTTATCCCTTACTCCAGCAGCTTTCTCAAATTCCTCTTTCTGTACGTATTGTTTCAGAATGAGTTTTAGTTCATCTAATTCTTTCTTTAAGTGAATATTTCCTTCTATACGCTTCGGAATTTTTCCACAATGATCTGTATGCCCGCCGTGAAGACGTTTTAATAACGGCTTTAAATGTTCCTTAAATGTATCGTAACAAGAAGCACATCCAAAGCGTCCTACCTTTGTAAGTTGCTCATATGTCATTTTACAATTTGGACATCTTAATATATTTGTGTTCGAAAATCCGCTTTTTTCTTCTTCAAACATTGTTGATTCACCATGTAATAACCCAGCAAATAAATCATGGAATGAAAAGTTAGACTGCGATGATTGAAAGAAAGACGTATAGCCACTTTGTTCTGCACATTGCTCACAAAGATGAACTTCCGCCTTCTTTTCGTTAATTACTTTTGTATAATGTAAAGTTGCTGGTCTTATATTACAGTTTTGACAAGTCATCACTATCCCCACCTTTACAACAGGAACGATCTATCTCATAGTACTTTTCATACATTACTAGACTGTTCACTTTCCTTTATTCGTTTACATAAAAGTGCGTGTTCTTTTTTCAAAACTTCTACAATATTTAACTGCCTTATCTTTTAGTTATTATTCTTTTACAAAAGCTGTATTTATTTATATTTCAGTGTTCTTAACATTGCGCATAATATTCGAGCCCTAAGTTCATCTCGAGAAGGAACATCCATTGATAATACAGAACGATCTAGTACGCTTAACATAAGTTTAGCTTCACGATTCGTTATGATTCCCTCTTCTATTAAACGTATAATCATACTCTCTGCATTTCCTTGCGCAACGCTATGATCAATCATATGAAGCATTTGATCAATAATGTCTATATCGTCATGCAGTTTGACTTTTATAATGCGAATGTAACCTCCTCCACCACGTTTACTTTCTACTACAAATCCTCTTTCTAACGTAAAACGGGTATTGATCACATAATTGATTTGAGATGGTACGCACTCGAATCGATCCGCAATCTCATTTCTCTTGATTTCAATCACATTATTATTACTTAAGTCAATAACTTGCTTTAGATATTGCTCAATGATATCAGATATATTTCTCATTTATCCGCCACCTTTATTGACTTTGACTATCTTTGACTTTAATTATATACGTATTAATAAAATTTGCAACTCTTTTGCTTATTTACTATCCTAGCCACATTCCCCTGTATTTAATCAAAATAATAATTATTTAAATACATTTTTTATTACTATGGATTATAAAAGAAAACACGAAAAAACACGAGTCATTTGACTCGTGCTTAGTTGCTTGGCGACGTCCTACTCTCACAGGGACAAGGTCCCAACTACCATCGGCGCTAGAGAGCTTAACTTCCGTGTTCGGTATGGGAACGGGTGTGACCTCTCTGCCATCATCACCAAACTATTGAAGGCATATTCCTTCAAAACTAGATAACATTTGCTACATATTATATGGTTAAGTCCTCGATCTATTAGTATTCGTCAGCTCCACATGTCACCATGCTTCCACCTCGAACCTATCAACCTGATCATCTTTCAGGGATCTTACTAGCTTACGCTATGGGAAATCTCATCTTGAGGGGGGCTTCATGCTTAGATGCTTTCAGCACTTATCCCTTCCGCACATAGCTACCCAGCTATGCCCTTGGCAGAACAACTGGTACACCAGCGGTGCGTCCATCCCGGTCCTCTCGTACTAAGGACAGCTCCTCTCAAATTTCCTACGCCCACGACGGATAGGGACCGAACTGTCTCACGACGTTCTGAACCCAGCTCGCGTACCGCTTTAATGGGCGAACAGCCCAACCCTTGGGACCGACTACAGCCCCAGGATGCGATGAGCCGACATCGAGGTGCCAAACCTCCCCGTCGATGTGGACTCTTGGGGGAGATAAGCCTGTTATCCCCGGGGTAGCTTTTATCCGTTGAGCGATGGCCCTTCCATGCGGAACCACCGGATCACTAAGCCCGACTTTCGTCCCTGCTCGACTTGTAGGTCTCGCAGTCAAGCTCCCTTATGCCTTTGCACTCTACGAATGATTTCCAACCATTCTGAGGGAACCTTTGGGCGCCTCCGTTACACTTTAGGAGGCGACCGCCCCAGTCAAACTGCCCACCTGACACTGTCTCCCGGGTCGATAAGACCCGTAGGTTAGAATTTCAATACAGTCAGGGCGGTATCCCACCAGCGCCTCCACCGAAGCTAGCGCTCCGGTTTCAAAGGCTCCCGCCTATCCTGTACAAACTGTACCAAAATTCAATATCAGGCTACAGTAAAGCTCCACGGGGTCTTTCCGTCCTGTCGCGGGTAACCTGCATCTTCACAGGTACTATAATTTCACCGAGTCTCTGGTTGAGACAGTGCCCAAATCGTTACACCTTTCGTGCGGGTCGGAACTTACCCGACAAGGAATTTCGCTACCTTAGGACCGTTATAGTTACGGCCGCCGTTTACTGGGGCTTCAGTTCAGAGCTTCGCTTACGCTAACCCCTCTCCTTAACCTTCCAGCACCGGGCAGGTGTCACCCCCTATACTTCGCCTTACGGCTTCGCAGAGAGCTGTGTTTTTGCTAAACAGTCGCTTGGGCCTATTCACTGCGGCTTTCCGTTAAGAAAGCACCCCTTCTCCCGAAGTTACGGGGTCATTTTGCCGAGTTCCTTAACCAGAGTTCTCTCGCACACCTTAGGATTCTCTCCTCGCCTACCTGTGTCGGTTTGCGGTACAGGCACCTTTTATCTCGCTAGAAGCTTTTCTTGGCAGCGGGGAATCAAAGACTTCGCTCCATAAGGAGCTTCCCCATCACAGCTCAGCCTTTACGATAAGCGGATTTGCCTACTTATCAGCCTAACTGCTTGGACGTGCACAACCAATCGCACGCTTCTTCTATCCTTCTGCGTCCCTCCATTGCTCAAACGATAAAGAGGTGGTACAGGAATATCAACCTGTTGTCCATCGCCTACGCCTGTCGGCCTCGGCTTAGGTCCTGACTAACCCTGAGCGGACGAGCCTTCCTCAGGAAACCTTAGGCATTCGGTGGACGGGATTCTCACCCGTCTTTCGCTACTCATACCGGCATTCTCACTTCTAAGCACTCCACCAGTCCTTCCGGTCTGACTTCACTGTCCTTAGAACGCTCCCCTACCACTGATACCATTCGGTATCAATCCGCAGCTTCGGTGGTGTATTTAGCCCCGGTACATTTTCGGCGCAGAGTCACTCGACTAGTGAGCTATTACGCACTCTTTAAATGGTGGCTGCTTCTAAGCCAACATCCTAGTTGTCTAAGCAACTCCACATCCTTTTCCACTTAATACACACTTTGGGACCTTAGCTGGCGGTCTGGGCTGTTTCCCTTTTGACTACGGATCTTATCACTCGCAGTCTGACTCCTAAGGATAAGTCATTGGCATTCGGAGTTTGACTGAATTCGGTAATCCGATGAGGACCCCTAGTCCAATCAGTGCTCTACCTCCAAGACTCTTACACTTAAGGCTAGCCCTAAAGCTATTTCGGGGAGAACCAGCTATCTCCAGGTTCGATTGGAATTTCTCCGCTACCCACACCTCATCCCCGCACTTTTCAACGTGCGTGGGTTCGGGCCTCCATTCAGTGTTACCTGAACTTCACCCTGGACATGGGTAGATCACCTGGTTTCGGGTCTACGACCACGTACTAAACGCCCTATTCAGACTCGCTTTCGCTGCGGCTCCGCCTCTTCAGCTTAACCTCGCACGGGATCGTAACTCGCCGGTTCATTCTACAAAAGGCACGCCATCACCCGTTAACGGGCTCTGACTATTTGTAGGCACACGGTTTCAGGATCTCTTTCACTCCCCTTCCGGGGTG
>NZ_CP101135.1:85000-87500 GCF_024296885.1 Bacillus paranthracis | reverse complement strand
TTGATCCGTAGTCAAACGCTCTATCCAATTGAGCTACGGGCGCATATGGTGCCGAGGGCGGGGGTCGAACCCGCACGGTGGTCACCCACCGCAGGATTTTAAGTCCTGTGCGTCTGCCTGTTCCGCCACCCCGGCATGTCATATTGAAAATTGGAGCGGAAGACGGGATTCGAACCCGCGACCCCAACCTTGGCAAGGTTGTATTCTACCACTGAACTACTTCCGCAAGACATGTTTGAGTTATTTCATTAAAAGTGCGGGTGAAGGGAGTCGAACCCCCACGCCAAAGGCGCTAGATCCTAAGTCTAGTGCGTCTGCCAATTCCGCCACACCCGCATATTCATTAAAAATGGTGAGCCATGAAGGACTCGAACCTTCGACCCTCTGATTAAAAGTCAGATGCTCTACCAACTGAGCTAATGGCTCTTACAATAAAAACTGGTGCCGACTAGAGGACTTGAACCCCCAACCTACTGATTACAAGTCAGTTGCTCTACCAATTGAGCTAAGTCGGCTAAATGGTGGAGGATGACGGGATCGAACCGCCGACCCCCTGCTTGTAAGGCAGGTGCTCTCCCAGCTGAGCTAATCCTCCGGATTGCCTGGCAACGTCCTACTCTCACAGGGACAAGGTCCCAACTACCATCGGCGCTAGAGAGCTTAACTTCCGTGTTCGGTATGGGAACGGGTGTGACCTCTCTGCCATCATTACCAGACTGTATTCATTTAAGACAAGAATTATTGTAACTTATTTCACTTTGAAAGTCAACAAGTTTTTTATATTCTTTCAAAACTAGATAACATTTGCTACATATTATATGGTTAAGTCCTCGATCTATTAGTATTCGTCAGCTCCACATGTCACCATGCTTCCACCTCGAACCTATCAACCTGATCATCTTTCAGGGATCTTACTAGCTTACGCTATGGGAAATCTCATCTTGAGGGGGGCTTCATGCTTAGATGCTTTCAGCACTTATCCCTTCCGCACATAGCTACCCAGCTATGCCCTTGGCAGAACAACTGGTACACCAGCGGTGCGTCCATCCCGGTCCTCTCGTACTAAGGACAGCTCCTCTCAAATTTCCTACGCCCACGACGGATAGGGACCGAACTGTCTCACGACGTTCTGAACCCAGCTCGCGTACCGCTTTAATGGGCGAACAGCCCAACCCTTGGGACCGACTACAGCCCCAGGATGCGATGAGCCGACATCGAGGTGCCAAACCTCCCCGTCGATGTGGACTCTTGGGGGAGATAAGCCTGTTATCCCCGGGGTAGCTTTTATCCGTTGAGCGATGGCCCTTCCATGCGGAACCACCGGATCACTAAGCCCGACTTTCGTCCCTGCTCGACTTGTAGGTCTCGCAGTCAAGCTCCCTTATGCCTTTGCACTCTACGAATGATTTCCAACCATTCTGAGGGAACCTTTGGGCGCCTCCGTTACACTTTAGGAGGCGACCGCCCCAGTCAAACTGCCCACCTGACACTGTCTCCCGGGTCGATAAGACCCGTAGGTTAGAATTTCAATACAGTCAGGGCGGTATCCCACCAGCGCCTCCACCGAAGCTAGCGCTCCGGTTTCAAAGGCTCCCGCCTATCCTGTACAAACTGTACCAAAATTCAATATCAGGCTACAGTAAAGCTCCACGGGGTCTTTCCGTCCTGTCGCGGGTAACCTGCATCTTCACAGGTACTATAATTTCACCGAGTCTCTGGTTGAGACAGTGCCCAAATCGTTACACCTTTCGTGCGGGTCGGAACTTACCCGACAAGGAATTTCGCTACCTTAGGACCGTTATAGTTACGGCCGCCGTTTACTGGGGCTTCAGTTCAGAGCTTCGCTTACGCTAACCCCTCTCCTTAACCTTCCAGCACCGGGCAGGTGTCACCCCCTATACTTCGCCTTACGGCTTCGCAGAGAGCTGTGTTTTTGCTAAACAGTCGCTTGGGCCTATTCACTGCGGCTTTCCGTTAAGAAAGCACCCCTTCTCCCGAAGTTACGGGGTCATTTTGCCGAGTTCCTTAACCAGAGTTCTCTCGCACACCTTAGGATTCTCTCCTCGCCTACCTGTGTCGGTTTGCGGTACAGGCACCTTTTATCTCGCTAGAAGCTTTTCTTGGCAGCGGGGAATCAAAGACTTCGCTCCATAAGGAGCTTCCCCATCACAGCTCAGCCTTTACGATAAGCGGATTTGCCTACTTATCAGCCTAACTGCTTGGACGTGCACAACCAATCGCACGCTTCTTCTATCCTTCTGCGTCCCTCCATTGCTCAAACGATAAAGAGGTGGTACAGGAATATCAACCTGTTGTCCATCGCCTACGCCTGTCGGCCTCGGCTTAGGTCCTGACTAACCCTGAGCGGACGAGCCTTCCTCAGGAAACCTTAGGCATTCGGTGGACGGGATTCTCACCCGTCTTTCGCTACTCATACCGGCATTCTCACTTCTAAGCACTCCACCAGTCCTTCCGGTCTGACTTCACTGTCCTTAGAACG
>NZ_CP101135.1:32500-80000 GCF_024296885.1 Bacillus paranthracis | reverse complement strand
TAACCAACGTGAATTGTTTGTTGTTTCGCTTCTACTTCTTCTACAAATGTACCTAATACATTTGCAAGGTCTTCACGCGTATTACAAGCATTGATACCATTACGTACAGTTGCATTACCACGAATGCCCTTTAAATACCAAGCTGCGTGCTTTCTCATCTCTCTTACAGCGACATTTTCATTCTTTAAATCGATCAGACGATCTAGATGCAACATACATACGTCAATTTTCTCACGTACTGTCGGTTCCGGCATTAATTCACCAGTCTCTAAATACTTTACCGTACGATAAATCATCCATGGATCTCCAAGGGCAGCGCGGCCAATCATAACACCATCTACACCAATTTCATCAAGCATACGCTTTGCATCTTGCGGCGTTGCGACATCGCCATTTCCGATAACCGGGATATTTACAGCTTGCTTTACTTGTTTAATAATATCCCAATCCGCTTTTCCTTCATACATTTGTACTCGTGTGCGCCCATGAACTGCTACCGCTTGTCCACCAGCACGCTCAACAGCTTTCGCATTCTCGATTGCGAAAATATGATCCTCATCCCAACCGATACGCATTTTTACTGTAACTGGTTTTTCTACAGCATCTACAACTGCCGCTACCATTTCATATATTTTATTTGGGTCTAAAAGCCACTTTGCTCCTGCATCACACTTAACGATTTTTGGTACTGGGCACCCCATATTAATATCAATGATGTCTGCTGTCGTATATTGATCTACGTATTTCGCAGCATCTACAAGAGTTTCTTTCTCGCCACCAAAAATTTGTAAACTTAATGGCTTTTCTCTCTCATCAATATATAACATATCTAATGTTCTTTTATTGTTCAGTAGTATCGCCTTATCACTTACCATTTCAGCACAAACTAGGCCTGCACCGAATTCTTTTACTGTCAAACGGAATGCAGAGTTACACACTCCCGCCATCGGTGCTAATACAACCGGATTTTTCATCTCAATATTTGCGATTTTTAACACTCGATTTACTCCTTCCTTCATGTTCACTTTGGCATTAGCTCATCTATCGAGACCTTTAATGCTTTAGCAACTTCCACTACAAAGTCTTGGGAAGGCGATCGATTTCCTCGCTCAACTTCACCTAAAACAGATACAGATACCCCTAATTCTTTTGCAAAACCTTCTTGCGTATAACCTTTTAGTTTTCGAAAAGCACGAATGCGTCTTCCCCATTTTTCTGCTTCCATACCGTTACTCCCTCTCGCCTTTTCATTTCTTCTACTTGTGAACGTGAAATGTTTTGTTTTATATCTTGATTAATCTCTAACAACGGAACGATAACAAAAGCTCTTTCGAACATCCGCGGATGCGGAACAATAAGATTCTCTGCTTCAATATTTTCTTGATTATATAGTAAAATGTCAAGGTCGATAGTCCTAGGTCCCCACCTAATTTCCCTTTTTCTTCCTAGATCATTTTCTACTTTTTGCGTTACTTTCAATAATTCTTGCGGTGATAAATTGGTAGAAATTTTTATAACTAAATTTAAAAAGCAACTTTGGTCAGTATAGCCAACCGGTTCCGTCTCATATACAGACGAAACATCCTCAACTTTGATATAAGGATTTTTATTCAGAAACTGAATCGCTTCAGTTAAATACGTATAACGCTCTCCAATATTTGAACCTAATGCAATGTAAGCTATATTATTCATGGACGTTCTCTCGTAATTTCTACCGCTACAGCACGATAATGTCCTGGTATCGGCGGATCTGGTTTAATTACCTTTATCGTACATCTTGAAATACTCTCATATTGTTTCAATATATCTGTAGCAATATTTTCAGCAATACTCTCTACAAGCTTATATGTTCTATCTTCTACAACTTTCCTACATAATTCGAAAAGCTCTCCATAATTAACAGAATGCTCTAAGTCATCACTTTCTCCTGCTTGTTTCAAATCCAATTCCACCGTTAAGTCCACTTTAAATCTCTGGCCCAATTTATTTTCCTCTGGGAATACACCATGATAACCGTAAAACTCCATATCATGAATATAAATTTTATCCAATTACTTTACCCCCTTACCGATCATCGCATCCATCATCTTAGCCATACGTGCCATTTCCTTCACATCATGAACACGAACAAACTCACAACCCTTTTCAATACCAAGACAAACGGTAGCTCCCGTCCCCTCAAGACGTTCTTCTACCGGCAAATCTAGCACATGCCCAATAAAGGACTTTCTTGAAGTACCTAAGAGAACTGGATAACCTAGTACGTTTAACTGTTCTAAATTACGCATCGCTTCTAAATTTTGTTCAGGTGTTTTAGCAAAACCGATGCCCGGGTCTAAAATGATATTCTCATCTCGTACACCAGCATCTTTAGCAATTTTAATACTGTCATATAAATCAGCAACCATATCAGCCATTAAATTACGATAATTCATGTTATCGCGATTATGCATTAAGATAATAGGTACATCGTAATGAGCCGCAACTTCAGCGATTTTCGGTTCCGCCTTCGCTCCCCAAACATCATTAATAATATGAGCACCAGCTTCGATTGCTTGTTTTGCAACTTCCGCTTTATATGTGTCGATAGAAATAGGCAATTTCACCTCTTTTGAAACAGCCTGAATCATTGGAACAACTCGTTTTATTTCTTCTTCCACTGACACTTTAGCAAAGCCCGGACGAGTAGATTCGCCACCAATATCAATAATATGAGCACCTTCATCTCGCATTTCTTTCGCATGGCGCACTGCAGCATCTACCTCGTTGTAACTCCCACCATCAGAAAACGAATCTGGTGTTACATTTAAAATCCCCATAATTAACGTTTTTTCATTTAAGTTCAATGTATATTCGCCGCAGCGCAAATCATAATCCCACTTCAAACTACACATCTCCTCTTCGTAATTCATTTCTGCTCCACAATTTCTCTCTCTGCATTTCATAAAGGTTCATAAATCTTTTTGTAACCATACCTACTTTACCCGGGAAATCTCGTCCCTCTATACGATTAAGCGGAACAATTTCTTGAATCGAGTTTGTTACGAAGACTTCATCGGCTGAAAGTAATTCATCTTTTGTAAAGAAACCTTCTTTTACTTCTATACCAATCTCTTCAGCAACCTTTATAATAAACGCACGAGTGATACCATTTAAAATCCCTGTTTCAAGCGAAGGTGTATATAAAATATCACCTTTCACAAAAAAGAGATTCGAAACAATACCCTCTGCAACATAACCTACTTCAGTCAGGAAAATCCCTTCCTTATTCACACCATTTCCAATTTCACGTTTCCCCAAAATGTTATTTAAATAATGGTGAGACTTCAAGCGAGATGCACCCTCTGGGGTATTTCTCACTTGATTTAAGACAACCCCTTCTTTTTCCACTACATCTCCCGGGGCCGCTAAAGGTTTTATAAAAACAATAATAGACGGCTCTTCATACATTTCTGTTTGCAATCCAATTTCATCTATACCCGCCGATACATTAAAACGGACATACGCATGCTCTAATTTATTCTTAACGATTAAATTCTTCAAAATAAGCATTACTTCATCTTTCGTCATTGTCCATTTTATTTGCAATGTATCCAGCGCATCTATTAAACGGTCATAATGATCATCCAATAAGAAAGGATGACCATTATAAATACGAAAAGTCTCAAAAACTCCAAGACCATATAAATAACCATGATCATAAGGAGAAATTCTCGCTTCACTCGATTCTACATACTGACCATTTACGTAAATTAACATGATGTCACACTTGGACTATATTTACGAATGAAATTCTGCAACAACTCTTTCCCGTGAGAAGTCATAATAGATTCCGGGTGGAACTGCACACCTTCAATCGGTAATGTTGTATGGCGGAGCGCCATAATTTCCCCTTCTTCTGTCCAAGACGTTACCTCTAAACAATCAGGTAACGTCTCTTTCTTAACAATAAGGGAATGATAGCGCGTCGCGGTAAACGGATTAGGGATATCCGAAAAAATCGTCTTCTCATCATGATGCATAAGCGATGTTTTCCCATGCATTAATCGCTCTGCACGAACAACCTCTCCACCAAACACTTGCGCAATAGATTGATGCCCGAGACAAACCCCAAAAATCGGAATCTTTCCAGCAAAGTATCGAATAACTTCCATACTAATTCCTGCCTCATTCGGACTACATGGACCTGGCGAAATCATTAAAAAGTCTGGTTTCATATTCTCAATATCTGAAATAGTCACTTCATCGTTACGTTTAACAACAAGATCTTGTCCAAGTTCTCCAAGAAACTGCACTAAATTAAATGTAAAAGAATCATAATTATCAATCATTAATATCATTTCTCTCACCTAACCGTTTCTTCACTACGTTCTTTTGCACGCCATAAAGCAATCGCCTTTTTTAACGACTCTTTATATTCATTTTCCGGATTTGAATCAATTACAATTCCCGCCCCTGCTTGTACATGCGCTTTTCCGTCTTTAGCAAGAAGTGTCCTAATTACAATATTCAATTCTGTATCTCCAGAATAACCGATCCAACCGATTGAACCTGTATAAATCCCTCGGCGAACAGGTTCTAATTCTTCAATAATTTCCATCGTACGTATTTTCGGAGCACCCGTAATTGTTCCTCCAGGGAATACAGCCTTCACTAAATCGAAAGCATCTTTATCTTCTTCCACCTCACCACGCACATTAGAAACAATATGCATAACATGTGAGTATTTCTCAATTACCATAAACTCGTCTACTTCTACAGTGCCATATTTACAAACACGTCCTAAATCATTTCGCTCTAAATCTACAAGCATGACGTGCTCTGCTCTTTCTTTTTCATTCTCAATTAATTCCCTTGCCAATTCTTCATCCTCTTGCTCATTTGCCCCTCTAGATCTCGTTCCAGCAATTGGTCTTGTACTTACTTCAGTTCCTTGTTTCTTAATTAACAACTCCGGTGATCCACTAACAATTTGAAAATCCCCAAGCTCCAAATAACCCATATATGGAGATGGATTAATTTCACGAAGACTTGTATATATTTCTAGTGGGTGTGTTTGTAACGTTCTTTCTTGTCTTGTCGACAAGTTTACTTGGAACACATCACCAGCCCCAATATATTCTTGAATACATTCAACCGCCTTCATAAAGCTTTCTTCAGTAAAAGCAACTGCTTCACTTTTCTTTTCAGGGCACGCAAACGGTATAGTCACTTCCGGCGCCTCTGTCGCCCAAAGAACCTTCCATTCATTTAATCGCTCTTTTGCCTCTTCATGCTTATCGACATAATGTGTAATAATCCATAATACTTTTTCTTCTTGATCATACACAAACACATCATCAAATAATAAAAAGAATATATCAGGTATATTAATATCATCCTCCGCAAGAGAAGGAAGTTTTTCAATATAACGGATGCAATCATAACTAAAGTAACCAATTGCACCACCTTGAAAAGGCGGGTATTCCGGATTATAATCCGTTTTCCATCGCTCCATATATTCCTGCATTAAATCTAATGGGTTTCCTTGCTTTATTGTTTCCTTACCACTTTCACTTATATGTAACGTTTCACCCTTCCCTCGGATTACCGCTACTGGGTTTAATCCCACGATGTTATAACGACCGCCACGTCCACTCTCTAACAAAATATGTTGCGGTTTATCCTTAGAAAGAAATTTATATTGCTTAAAGAAATCTAACTGATATGGAATAGAAAGCGCTAAAGATTTTCTTCGTTGCATATCAACACCCCGTCTTCTTTTATCCCACCCTCTTATATTAACCACTTCAAGCTACATTCGTTATGTATATAGAAGGGTTATATTCGAAGGCTAGTGAAAATAAATTAATGATACTACCTCTTATTTTACATGAAGTTTTCTAGTCATTCACTCTTTTCCTATTTCCAATCCAAAAAGAAAAAGCATCCTTTTTTAAGGATGCTTTTTCAATCACATGTAATTAAGACTCAAATTGATAAAGTGGTGTACTTAAATAACGTTCACCATTACTTGGGATAATAACAAGTACCTTTTTCCCTTTACCTAACTTTTTCGCAACTTCTGTCGCTGCATAAATAACTGCTCCTGAAGAGATACCAACTAAAATACCTTCCTCTTTAGCCACTCTTCTTGCGTATTCGAACGCTTGCTCTGTTTTCACTTGAATGATTTCATCATATACTTCTACATCCAATGTTTCTGGAACAAATCCAGCCCCAATTCCTTGGATTTTATGTGGACCCGGTTTTCCACCAGATAACACTGGTGAATCCGCAGGTTCTACTGCATAAATTTTAATATCTTTATATGCTTCCTTCAGCACTTCACCAGCACCAGTAATCGTTCCACCTGTACCAATACCTGCAATAAATGCATCTAATTGGTCGCCCATTTGCTCAACAATTTCTGGACCTGTTGTTAAACGATGAATTTCTGGATTTGATTGATTTTTGAACTGTTGCGGTATAAAGTAGCCATGTTCTTTTGCCAATTCAGTCGCTTTACGAATTGCTCCGCCCATTCCTTCAGGCCCTGGAGTCAATACTAATTCAGCGCCATAAGCACGTAATAAATTGCGACGCTCAACGCTCATTGTTTCTGGCATTACTAAAATTGCCTTATATCCTTTAGCAGCTGCTACCATCGCTAAACCAATTCCTGTGTTACCACTTGTCGGCTCAATGATTGTATCGCCTTCTTTTAATAATCCTTTTTTCTCAGCATCTTCAATCATAGCTAATGCGATACGATCTTTAACGCTGCTCCCCGGATTCATAAATTCTAATTTTAAGTATATATCTGCGCTGTCTGATTCTACGATGCGGTTCAACTTAACGATCGGCGTTTTCCCGATTAATTCTGAAACTGATTGTGCCACTCGCATTCCTGTCACTCCTAACACCGAGTATTTTTATTGGTTTTGTCTATATTTAGATTTTGTCAGAAAATTCCCTGTTTGTCAATGTATTTAGAGGGTAAATTCCCTTATTACAAATTCTCAATTAAATTTGTAATATCTTCTTTAGAGAACTTGTATCGCTCATTACAGAAATGACAATGAACTTCTGTTTCTTCTTCTTCTTCACGAACTTGCTCTAACTCCGTTTTACCTAAACTAATTAACACACTCTCGATACGTTCGCGTGAGCATGTGCAATTAAATTGAACATCCATCGTTTCTAATACTTTTACCTTATCTTCTCCAAGGACTGCATACAGTAACTCTTCTGGAGAAAGCCCTTGTTCGATCAATGTTGATACAGGAGGAATCTTCTGCAAACGCTCTTCAATGAATGAAATTGTCTCTTCCTGTGCACCCGGCATAATTTGAAGGATAAATCCACCTGCCGCTAATATGCTATCGTCTCCATTTACAAGGACACCAACACCTACAGAAGAAGGCGTCTGCTCAGAAACTGCAAAATAATACGTGAAGTCTTCTCCTAATTCTCCTGAAACAATTGGAGATTGACCAATAAACGGCTCACGCATACCAATATCTTTAATTACCGTTACAAATCCTTCAGTACCTACCGCTTGATATACACGTAATTTCCCTTGTTCTGTTCCTTCAAAGTCAACATGTGGGTTCGTTACATAACCACGTACATCTCCATTTGCATGAGCATCTACTAAGATAGGACCAATCGGACCATTTCCTTCTACCTTAATTGTTAGCTTTTGGTCACCTTTTAACATTGCCCCCATCATTGTACCTGCAGTTAAAGAACGACCAAGTGCCGCTGAAGCTGTTCTCCATGTATCATGACGTCTTTGCGCCTCGCTTACCGTGTTTGTAGTACGTACACTATACGCACGCACTTCCCCATCAAATGCTAACGCTTTTACTAAATAATCTTTCATACTTATTTATTCACCTTTCTCATGCTGTAAATTTGCATTACGCTCGTATAACATATACAAACCTTTTAATGTTAAGAATGGATCTACAACATCAATTACATTCGATTCTTCTGAAATTAATTTCGCTAATCCACCTGTTGCAATAACTTTTGGTTCTTGTTTAGCTTCCTCTTTCATGCGCTTAACAATACCTTCCACTTGTCCAACATAACCATAAAGAATACCAGATTGCATCGCACTTACCGTATTCTTCCCAACTACACTGCTTGGTTTTGTAATTTCAATACGAGGAAGTTTTGCCGCTCTACTATATAAAGCCTCTGCTGAAATCATAATTCCTGGTGTAATAACTCCACCCATATAATGCTTTTCTTCGTTAATATAACAATATGTAGTAGCCGTACCAAAATCGACAATAATAAGAGGACTTCCATATAAGTGGATTCCTGCTACTGCATTTACGATTCGATCCGCACCTACTTCACGTGGATTTTCATATTTAATATTTAGCCCCGTTTTTATTCCAGGACCTACTACAAGCGGCTTAATTTTAAAATACTTTTCACACATGCGCTCTAAAGCAAACATAATTGGTGGTACGACTGAAGACACGATAATACCTTTCACATCTTCAAACGAAAGACCCTCATGCTCAAGCAACTGTTTTACAAGCATTCCATATTCATCTTCTGTCTTATGACGATCTGTTTCCATACGCCAATGTTGACGAAGTTCCCCCTCTTCAAACACGCCCAGTACAGCATTTGTGTTCCCTACATCCAATACAAAAATCATATTCTCACCACTTATCTTATTTAATCTATATTTGTGCAGTATGTATAAAACTTATAAAAACATCATATCACACATACTTATATAATCAGCTTTTCTATCCTCATCATTTTACAAAAAGATTACTCCCTATTTCAATTTTTAGTACCAGATTTATTTAAATTCTTTTTCTACTTAGTTCCCTTCTACAAATAAAAAAGGAGTGACTATCGTCACTCCTTCATCTCTTCTTACTTATCTTCTGATTCTTCATCGTCCTTCTTCATGTTGATGTTTACTTTCACATCAGCTGAAGATGTTGGACGTTCTGGCAATCTGCCATAGTCACATAAATGATTGATTTGCTCTGCATCTAACGTTTCTACTTCAAGTAACGTTTTCGCAATAAGATCTAGTTTATCACGATTGTCAGTAAGAATTTGTTTTGCACGAGCATAACATTCTTTCATAATCGTTTGCATTTCCATATCGATTTCGTGTGCAATCGCATCACTATAGTTTTGTTCTGAATGGAAGTCTCTTCCTAAGAACACTTGACCACCTTGTGAGCTACCAAATTGCATTGGTCCAAGCTTATCACTCATACCAAATTCCGTTACCATACGTCTTGCAATACCAGTCGCACGTTGGAAGTCATTATGAGCACCTGTACTTACTTCACCAAATACAATCTCTTCAGCTACTCGACCACCAAGTAAACCAGTGATTTTATCAAGTAACTCTGGTTTTGTCATGAAGTAACGATCTTCTTTTGGAAGCATTACTGCATATCCACCAGCTTGACCACGAGGGACAATTGTTACTTTATGAACGACATCAGCTTCATCAAGGACAACACCAATTACAGTGTGGCCCGCTTCATGGAAAGCAACGATATTACGTTCTTTTTCAGAGATAACACGACTTTTCTTAGCCGGACCTGCAATAACACGATCCGTCGCTTCATCAATGTCACTCATATCAATTTTCTTCTTATCTTGACGCGCAGCTACTAAAGCAGCTTCGTTTAATAAGTTTTCAAGATCGGCACCAGAGAATCCTGGTGTACGAGTTGCAATTGCTCTTAAGTTGATATTCTCATCAAGCGGTTTATTACGAGCATGCACTTTCAGTACAGCTTCACGGCCATTTACATCTGGACGATCTACTGTAATTTGACGGTCAAAACGACCTGGACGTAATAATGCTGGGTCAAGAATATCAGGACGGTTTGTCGCAGCGATGATAATAATACCTTCGTTGGCACCGAATCCATCCATTTCAACAAGCAATTGGTTTAACGTTTGTTCACGCTCATCATGGCCACCACCAAGACCAGCGCCACGTTGACGTCCTACCGCATCAATTTCATCAATGAAAATGATACAAGGAGCATTTTTCTTTGCGTTTTCGAATAAATCACGTACACGTGATGCACCGACACCGACGAACATCTCTACGAAATCAGAACCACTGATAGAGAAGAACGGAACGCCTGCCTCACCTGCAACGGCACGTGCTAGTAAAGTTTTACCTGTACCTGGAGGTCCCACTAATAGAACACCCTTCGGAATACGGGCACCAACTTCAGCAAACTTACGAGGATCTTTCAAGAATTCAACTACCTCAACAAGCTCTTGTTTCTCTTCATCTGCTCCAGCAACATCTCTGAAACGAACTTTTTTCTTTTCGTCATTATATAACTTCGCCTTACTTTTCCCGAAGTTCATAACACGGCTACCGCCGCCCTGAGCTTGGTTTAATAAGAAGAAGAATAAAATGAAGATAATGACAAACGGGATGATAGAAGTAAAGAAGGTTACCCAAGCACTTGTTTCTTCTGCTGGTTGATACTTAACTTCAGCACCTTGCGCTTTATCATTAATTTTCTTTTGTAATTCCTCAGTATTTGGTGCATAAGTAACAAATTGTTCTCCCTGGCTAGAGTTATTAAATTGTCCTTTTACTTCAAACACACCATTTTTCGGTTGAAGCTGCACATTACGCACTTCACCTTTTTCTAGTTTAGTAATGAATTTATCGTAGCTAACTGATGTCGTTTTTTGTGTCGAACCATTAAAATAGCTCACGATTCCAATTACTACTAGGAATATCAGTAAATAAAAGATGGTATTACGGAAGATACGATTCATTCCTAACCTCCTCTCACGGCATAAACACTATAGTAAATCGTAACATAGAAAAACTTTCCTATACAATTGTGACGCCTGTATTTAATTAATTTGAGTAAACGCTTGGTTTTAATACTCCTACATAAGGAAGATTACGGTATTGCTCTTTATAATCTAATCCATATCCTACAACAAATTCATGCGGTACAGTAAACCCAACATAATCCGCTTTCAAATCTACCTTACGGCCTGTTGGTTTATCTAATAACGTAACGATTTTTACAGACTTCGCTTTACGATATTTAAATAGGTCTACTAAGTAACTTAGCGTAAGACCGCTATCAATAATATCTTCAACGATTAAAATATCGCGACCTTCTACAGAAGTATCAAGGTCTTTTAAAATTTTCACTTCGCCTGTTGAAACAGTTGAGTGACCGTAACTAGATACAGCCATAAAATCCATTTCAAGATATGTATCTGTTCTCTTTAATAAATCTGCCATGAATGGCATTGCACCCTTTAGTACACCAATCGCAAGAGGTACTGTGTTTTTATAATCCTCTGCAATAATTGCGCCTAATTCGAGCACCTTTTCTTGTATTTGCTCTTCAGAAATTAATACTTTTTCGATATCTTGATTCATCATTTCATTATCCTCCCGGAAGACTCCTTGCTTTTGTAGTGAATAATCATATATTTATCCTTCTTTGCTGTCTCTTTCGAGATAGCAAATGCAGATCGCTTCAACAAGGGTAACCAAATAACATTCCCACTTGCATCACAAACGACCGGCCATTCTTCTCTTTTTTCTCTTGGTACTTTTGCTTCGATAAAAATAGCTTTTATCTTTTTCGTGCCATTCATACCTTGTATTGACATGCGATCTCCATTTTCTCTAGACCGAATACGAAGTGGATATGATATATCATTATACTTAGCAACAAATACTGTTTCATTCATGTCACTTGGTATATCTTCGCTCACCTCTGTTACAAGTTTATCCCCGTTCGATAGCGTAATTGTTCCGGGAACTGATAAATCTTGTAAGAAAGGAGAAACAATTTCTTGTTTAAATTCAAAGCTACACTCCTCATATGCGCGAACAATTTTCAAATCACCTGGGAAATCAAGTGAACCCGAAGGTTGTGTCCGCTTAAAAAACTCAATCACTTTGTCAATATGTATAGAGGAAAGAGAAGATGGAATCTTATATTCATAAAGATAGTTTAATATTAGTTGAATCCCTCTTCTTTGTAAAGGCATAGACATGGATTCAAAGGCAGGAATTGATAAGCTAATTTGTTTATCACTTTTTTTTGTAATTACTTTATTCATTTTCTCAAAAGCTAATTCCTGCAAATACGCCTCATCCTCTTGCATCTGCATGCTAAATTTTTGGAATTTCTCATGCACTTGTGGGTTTTCTTCTTTCAAATGAGGAAGAACATATTTACGTAATCGATTCCTTGTATATACTTCCTTTTTATTACTTGGATCTATACGAGGAATTATTTTCAGCTTATTACAGTAATCAACAATTTCTTCCTTTGTTACTCCAAGTAACGGCCTAATTAAATATCCATTATGAAAAGGACGCTTCACTGCAATTCCTGCATATCCTTTCGGAGTACTTCCTCGTACAAGACGCATTAAAATCGTCTCTACTTGGTCATCACCATGATGTCCAAGGGCTACATATCTCGCATCATATTTCTTCATTATTCTTTCCAAAAATGCATACCTGCATTCTCTAGCAGCAACCTGTGCATTCATCCCGTATTGCTGTTGATATTGCGACACATTAATCCTTATCGTTTCGCAAATAACTTCCAGTCCTTTACAAAGGTCCTGCACAAACTGTAGGTCCTCATGAGATTCATCACCTCTAAACATGTGATCCACATGCGCCACTACAATTTCAAACTGTTTTGCTGCTCTTTTTTCTAACAAATAATATAGAAGAGCCAAAGAGTCAGGACCACCAGAAACCCCTACAACAATTGTTGAACGTTCCTTTAATACATCATGCTGCTTTACAAAGTCATCTACCTTTTCAACAAATGTATCTTTCAACTTCGTAATCACCTTTCATTAAACAAGAACAGCAACGTTAGTTACCTTGTTTATAATGGTACAACTTTTACAAACATTGTGCAAAAAAAAGATATACAAAAATTACATTTTTATCTTACATCATCCGTACATATTCACAAAAATAATAACATTATCTTTTAAAGCAAAAAAACCTAGGTATTCACCTAGGTTTTTAGAAAGAAACATTACACTTCAAGTTTCACTTTATTGCGCTTGCATTCCTACAATTGGAATGGTAGCCCACTTCGGCATATTTTTCTTCACTTTCGCCACCACAATAGTCATATCATCATTTATATAACCATCACCAGAGCGAATCACCTCTTCCATGATGATATCAGCAATCTCTTGCGGATCTTCAGTTTGTAACTCTTTAATTTTCCGCTTCATCCATAATTCATGATTCTCCACATGTTGCGCTCCCTCAAAAATTCCATCGCTCATCATAATAAGGATATCACCTGTTTTTAATTGCTCACCCACTACATCAACTTCAACATCCTCAATAATTCCCATTGGTAAATTACTTGCTTCAATTTTCAAAATATTATTTGCGCGTTTAACAAAACTCGGCGTCGATCCAATCTTTAAAAACTTCGCACTCGCATCCCGCAAATCTACCATAGCTAAGTCTAATGTCGTAAACATCTCTTCTGTTGTTCTTAAAGAGAGAATAGAGTTAATAGATTTAATCGCTATCTCCTCATCAATGCCTGACTGAAGTATTTTTTGTAATAATTTCACTGTTTCTTTACTCTCCATATGAGCTCTTTGCCCATTTCCCATGCCATCACTAATTGCAAGGGCATATTTCCCAACACTTAAATCCATCATCGCATAAGAATCACCCGAAACAAACCCACCGCCTTTCGCGGCTGTGGCCAAGCCGGTATCAAGGGAATACGTTTTTGCTGAACCAAATGATATTAAACTGTGCCCATTCGGATAAGAAGATTTTTCTTCATGTTTCACAACTATGTTTTCCTTCAGGATATCAGAAAGCATTGGTGCAACTAATTTTTCACACTCTCCATGTTCATTAGATGCAACTGGAATCAACATTTCAATATCAATACTTCCTCTATCTAAACAATAAATATCAACATGCTCTATTTCTACACCAAAATCACGAAACGCTTGCAGAATCTGTTCTTCCTGTACTTGATGATTTTCTCTTTCTCTTTGTATCTCCTTAGCAAAATCCTCCATAACTTTTGATACACCTAACAATTGCTCCGCTACTATTCTACGATTTTCTTTCATTTGTTTTCGTAATTTTTGTCCCTCATAGAAGTGATCTAATTCACCCGCTACTAAATCCGTCACTTTCTTGCCTCTTACGCAATGCTTGTCCCATTCACGAACTAACTTCCGATTATGCTGCAGAGTTCCTTCTTCCGTTTCACTCATTATTTGTTTCATATAATCATACGTTTTATCGAAATTAACTACCCAGCATTGGTCCTTTTTAAAGCATGTTTGACATGTTTTTGCAGTAATTGTACTTAAGAACAAATCTGCCTCCGTCTCTTTATCTTCCTCCTCCACATATCCATATACAGAAAAGCTATTAGATAAAGCAGCAAATACATTGGCAAATTGATTGATTTTATTCGCTGTAACATCACGCATTCTTCTTAAATACTGTTGTTGATCTTGCGAATGCTCCTGTGTGCCTGGCATAAATTTAGCAATACGATCCATAACAAGTTTCGGTGTTAATAAAAAGAAAGCAATCGCCACACCAGATTCAATTAAAGTTGTCACAATGTTTGTTTGCTTGTCTACATATAGCGTAATCAAGCTTGTCCCAATTAATAAACCTAAACTAACACCTAAGCGTTTCCCTTCTTTTAACAAACCACCAAGCAATCCAGAAAAAGCAAGCAGACTAAGTTGGGACAAACTAGAGACATTTGCTAAGCTTAATATTAACCCAGTGACGACCCCTACTGTAGATCCTGTAGCCGCTCCTGCGATAAACGCAAACACAAGCACTAAATACCTAGTAAAAATATGTTGAATAGAAGCATCATATATGAACCAATCTGTTGTACCAGTTAAAACAGATGCTAGTAATATAATTAAACAAACAATTTCTTCTGTCTCTAACGCTTGTTGTTTCCCTTTTCTTTCTACTAAAAGTGGGACACTTTGTAAAAATATCATAGTTAATACGAAGCTAAGCCCTGCCTCAATCGTACTAACGAGTAAATCGTACATGGTAACAGTTTGTTGTGCAAAATATACGACAACTAAATGTGCAGTTAATGCGGAGATAAATACTTGGAATGGTACAAGTCCAACAGTTTTACGTGTAAACCGACTAAAGAAGATATTATAAATGAAGAAAGTAAAAATAGATGCAAAGGTAAAGAATAAATTATCTATCGAAACTGAAAGTGCGCCCCCCATTAGGGCCAAGAATGCGAGCGGCATTTTATCCCGCTTCATAACATAAACAGCAGCAAAAAACGGTAGTGCGAACGGTAAAATGTTTGTTAATATATATGCTCGTCCCAAAAGAAAACCAATAACAACAATAATGAATCCCCATCTAAAGAAAACTTGCTCAAACTTCATTCGCAACTTACTCGTCCACTTTACTCCTCCAAGCTGACCTTCATTCATTGCCAATGCACTTGTATTCATAGTATTCCTTCCTGCTTTAGGCATATTTTTAACACCACCTGCATAGTTTAATTACTGTCATTATAAAAGATGATTATTGGGATTTTTGTCAAAACAACAGTTTTCACTTTTATAATCGTTCGACTTTTTATTCGAAATAACTCTACATATATACACAGTATGTATTTTATTTTTAATATTTTAATCGAACATTCAGAAAATATAGGGTGATTTTGTAGAAGTGTTGTATGTCTTAATTTATTTAACAAAAAAAGATCATGCGCATTTGCATGATCTTTTTAGATGACCCGTACGGGATTCGAACCCGTGTTACCGCCGTGAAAGGGCGGTGTCTTAACCACTTGACCAACGGGCCGTTAAATTAAATATAGCGGCGGAGGGGATCGAACCCCCGACCTCACGGGTATGAACCGTACGCTCTAGCCAGCTGAGCTACACCGCCATGTCGTCTTATTTAACGGACAATTAGTATCTTACCTCAGATATAATTTAAAGTCAACACATCTTGAAAACTTTTTTAAAAATATATTTTCACATATAAAAAAGCACCCTGAGCAATCGCCCTGGGCACCTCTCTATATTCTAAGAATTAAACGTTCTTATTATCCGCGACGTGCGCCACGGCCACCACGTTTAGATTCAGTGTTACGCTTTAAAGAAGTTAAACGATCTTCGCTATCCTTTAAGAAACGTGCCATCTTTTGCTCGAATGTTTCTTTTGGAGCACGGTCGTTACCGCCACCACGGTTATCTCTGTTGAAAGAACGATTACGTTGTGGACGTCCAGAACGTTGTTGATCACCACCGCGTTGGTATTCACCACGTGGACGATCTCCTTCTGTTTTTTCACGCTCTTTCGCTTTTTTAATAGATAGACCAATCTTACCATCTTTTTCAACGTTAATAACTTTTACTTCTACTTGGTCGCCCACTTTTAAGTGATCGTTAATATCTTTCACATAATTATCAGCAACTTCACTAATATGAACAAGACCCGTTAAGCCTTCTGGCAGCTCCACAAAAGCCCCAAAATTTGTAATACCTGTTACTTTACCCTGTAACTTGCTGCCTACCTCGATTGACATAAAAAAAATGCTCCTCCTTAGTGGTTAAAAAGTCAAATTTTACTTTATTATATATAATCCTAAAATATAGTGTCAATAAGACATACTCTACTTAGAAACAGGAAAAATTATCTCCCCTTTTCCAGAGAAGAAATAATCCCTTCTAGCAATCTTTAATACGTACTCTTCATCATTTAACTTTTGAACTTCGTCTTTTAGACTCTTTTCTTTGTTCGTTAATGAATCCAGTTCTTTTTTCATGTCCTTAACTTTTGCTTCTTTTGCTTTAATGGAACTGTTTTGTTGATAAAACGTTACACTAATACTCGCAATAATTGTAAAAGCAAAGACAAGAAAAACCGCTAAACGGCGATAAAGTCGCTTCCTGTTCTCATCCGTTTGTATTATATGCTCTTTAACAGGATTTGGACTCTGTTTTTCGATTGTTCTTTGTCTCAGTTCCCTCATTTCCGAGGTCCCCCTAACTTCTTTTTTATACGCTCCCATAATTGGAAGATATGTCCCTTCAATTTTGCTATATATTGCAGGAACCCTACATGCTTCATTATAAAAAGTTTAACACGATTAGGGAGAAGTTTCCATATGAGCGAAGCAATAAATCGAACAGGCCAGAAAAAAACTTTCCATATGAAAAGTAATATCCAAATCACCATTTTCCATAACACATGTCCAATTGAAAGCAGTATACGAAATAAGAATAATATAAATGCAATAAATAGCTGCGCTATAATAATAACAGGTTTTATCATGAGTAGCTGTATAATTTGAACAAAAAAGTGTGTTGTTTGCACAAAAATATAGATGAGAAAATTTAACAGTCTCATGTATATTGCTTTCAACATGCTTTGATATGCCGCAAAACCACATAATAATGCTAAAAATACATATATACGTAGTTCAGCTTCATTTACAAGAAGTAATACGTAAAAAACGAATAATGCTTGGACAATCCAAAATAGTATATCATGTATAAATACAATCCAACGCTTACGTTCTTGACGTTTTAAAAATCGTTGGTATGTATCTAAAGACGCTCCAATCCAAGCACCCATTCCGATCATTGAGAGCATCGTATACAACTGAATTGTTAGACTCATTTAAACAACTTACTAAAGAAGCCTTTAGTTTTCTCCCCTTGATTCTCATCAATATACAGCATCTCATGAACTTTCCCTTTAATCGATACAACACCTTTTTCTACATCTAAATTCTTCATTTGCAAATTTTGACCGCGAATTGTTAAAAAGCCCATTACGGTCTCAAGTAAAAACTCTTCGCTATCAAAACTCTCTACCTGCTTTACACCGGTAATATCAATTACACGTCTGCCACGCATAATAATATCATGCTCTACAGAAACATTTTGTTGATTAGAAGACATAGGTGAGTAACCATTATTCACGTAAATCCCCCCATACATTTATACTAGCTAATAGTAATGTATGAAGGGATAATCGATTTTAGAACAAGCCTTCTTCGGCCTTTACTTTTTCTTCACGAACTAAGCTATACATATTTGCTGCATCTTCTTTTTTAGTCGTTTCTTTCAATTCATTTATTTTTACAGTTACTATTTTTTGACCAAAACGAATTGTTAATTCATCAGCTACTTTTACATCTGAACTTGCTTTTGCCACTTGACCATTAATGGATATTCTTCCTTGATCAGCTACTTCTTTCGCCAATGTTCTTCTTTTAATTAAACGTGATACTTTTAAAAACTTATCTAGACGCATATTAAATCCCCCTATTAACGCTCTGTTTGTTTTGCCTCTTCCCAGAAAACATCTAACTGCTCTAATGATAAATCTTGCATCTCTTTCTTCATTTCAGCTACCTTTGCTTCCATGTATAAAAAACGACTGACGAATTTCTCATTTGTTGAACGTAACGCTTCTTCTGGATCTATTTTATAATGACGAGCTATATTAACAAACGCAAATAGTAAATCGCCAAATTCACTTAACATCTTCGCCTCATCCATGTTTGTAACTTCTTGTTGGAACTCTTGCCATTCTTCTAAGGCTTTCTCTATCATCGGCTGTACATCAACCCAATCGAAACCAACCTTACCAGCTTTTTTCTGGATTTCATAAGCGCGTAGTAACTGCGGCAAACTTTTTGGAACCCCATTTAAAACAGATTCTTTTACAAACCCTTTTTCTTGTTTTTTAATTTCTTCCCAATTGGCAATTACTTCATCGGCATTATTTACATCCGTATTCCCAAATACATGCGGATGACGACGAACCATTTTCTCAGATAAAGTTCGAATAATATCATCTATAGAGAACCAACCTTCGTCCTCTCCGATTTGGGCATGAAGCATAACTTGTAATAATACATCACCCAGTTCTTCTACTAAGTGATCATCATCCTCTTCATCAATTGCTTCTAATACTTCATAAGCTTCCTCAATTAAATATTTCTTTAAAGATTGATGTGTTTGCTTTTTATCCCATGGACAGCCATTCGGGCCACGAAGATCTGCAATAATTTCTCTAAGCACATCAAACTGTTGATACAAGGATGCACGTTCCTGAACTGGTGGTATGTACACACTCGTTAAATTATTCAACTCCGTTTCATGATCTAACATGTACAACGGCACCTTTTTCACTTGCTCAAATGAAGTCCCTGCAGCTGTTACGATATACACTTCATAATCATCTGGCAGCATCTCCATTAATGTTAATTTCACATCTGATGCAACGAATGCGTCATATACCTGGCAAAAGATTAAGTGTTGACGTAATTCTAATTGTCCTCTTTCAAATGATGTAGCGTCAATTAATTGGAATCCTTCAATCGGATCAATCTTAAGACTTGCAAACATAGGATCAAGGAAACTTTGCCCACCTTCAATTCGCACTTCAATATTCGCTACTTCACTTTTTTCCAATAGTAGCTGAACCGTTCTTTCCGCTACAAGTGGATGCCCTGGAACAGCATAGATGATTTCTGCACCTTCAGCTTGTTTTAGCAATGTATTCGCAATTGTTTCATATACAATTTCAAATGTATCATGTGCTTCATATACATTGTCAAAAGCAGTATATCGTATACCTTCTTTCTCTAACTCTTCTATAACGGGATGTTCCTTCGTTCTAACAAACATGTGATCTGCTTCTTTTATTTTTCTATATACACCCATCGTTAACTGATCTAATTCACCAGCACCTAATCCTAAAATAGTAATGATTCCACTCACAACCTGTCACCTCTATCCACTCTTCTTCAATGAACCTTCTTTTTTCTCTTTTTTCATAACGGTTCCTATTTCTGTTTTTGTAAATACACGTAATTTTAAAATGAAAAACATATATGCCAATCCGCCGATGGCTACACCTAACAACGCCTCAAGTGTTGCAACACCTCTATGACTTGTATCCATTACTAATCCAGACATTTGCAATACACGCATAAACATTATTAGTACAAATCCCATACCGATACCACTAATAACTATACCTAACATATTCCGTTTGTCGATAAGCGATTCGGATACAGCTCGCATAAGTAATACACTATTTAGTATAGAAATTACAATTAACGCAACTAGCGTCGCAATTGCAGCTCCCTTCACACTAAAATATGGCATTAATATATAATTTAAAGCTAACTTTAAACAACCGCCAAATATAACGAATATTGCTGGTTTTAATGTTTGTCCTAACCCTTGCAAAATAGAAGCAGTTGTAATCGACAATGAACTAAATAAAATAGATAAAGATAAAATAGATAAAACATCTGACCCATCACTATTTTCAAACAACATAATATTCGTAGGTTGGATAATACAAGTTAATCCAATGGCTGCTGCAAATCCGATAACAAATGTTATTTTCATCGCTAACCTTACCTTTTCTCGAATAAAGGTAAGATCCCCTCTTTCCTTCGCTGCTGTAATAATTGGAATAAGCGACAACGAGAAGGAAGTTGTCACGACAGTACCCAATTGCATAAGCGGGATACTTCTGTCATAAACACCTTTTAACACCTTTGCACTTTCAACTGGCTCTCCCGCTCCAATAAGTAGAGAATAGAAAGAAATAGAATCAGCCATTTGTATAAAAATAAGTACTAAGTTACTAACACAAATCGCTAACCCCTGCCAAAACAGGATTTTTATAATCTTCTTTTTCCCTTTAATCCTCTTTACACTTTTGAAGAATATAGAACGAAAGTCATGACGCATATAAAGTATAAGTACGATAATCCCAATCAATCCACCTGCGATTGAACCGAGCATAGCACCTGCACCAACTGTATATAAATCAAATTCGTGAGCAATTAGGAATAGAGATAAAAATACAATAATAGAAACACGAATCGTTTGTTCTATCACTTGCGAAACAGCTGTTGGCATCATATTATTGAACCCCTGGAAATATCCTCTTGCTACAGATAAAAACGGCATCAATATGAATGAAAAGGAAATAACGCGTAATAGCTTATCTAAGTGTATATCGCCCATAGCTATCGCAATTGCTTCGGCACCAAAGAACAATGTAAAAAATCCTATGAAACCAATCCCTAATAAAAACCAAAAAGATACACAAATAATTTCCTCTGCTTCTTGTTTTTTCCCTCGCTCTAATCGTTCCGCAACCATTTTTGAAATTATAATAGGGAACCCATAAGTAGCTAAAATTAAACAAAATCCATAAAATGGATAAATTTGTTGGTAAATATAAAAACCAACGTCACCCGCTATATTTTGATATGGAATACGGTAAAAGGCGCTTAATACCTTTGTAACAAAACTTGCGATTGTTAATATAATAGCCCCACGCCAAAAGGCTTGATACTTCTTCGATTCCATGCAAGAAAACTCCTTTTTCTATTCTCACCCCTCGTATTATATCATAAAGAAAAGGACAAGCTTCCTTACCTACACAAGTAAGAATACGTTCGTGCAACGTTAGAAATATTCAATGAAAAAAGGTAGCAAAGCGCTACCTTCATTCAATATACATATATCTCCAAATAATTGATTTCTCAAGAAGAAATATCATAATTAGGAAAGATTGCTACTTCTAAAATCATACACCTTTACTGTTCCATTTGTTTCGCTAAGAAACTGGCAGCAGTATTGACCGCCTTGTGCTCTATTTCGCTTATAATCGCTTCTTTTGAAAAAATAATGACAGCCCCAATTGGGTCTCCATTTGCAACAATCGGCCCAACTGTATAAGAATGAACCTTTTCTGTTACACCATCAATAATGGAAATATCACTTTCGTCCGTCATAATAACAGACTTTCTTTCTTCCATCGTTTTTTCAATTAGATCGCCAACGCTTTTATTTAAGTATTCTTTTTTTGATACACCTGATACTGCGATAATAGAATCTCGATCACATACAAGCACATTATGTCCTAAGCTATCATATAAAGCATCTGCATATTCTTTTGCAAAATCACCTAGCTCGCTAATTGGAGAATATTTCTTTAAAATTACTTCTCCATCGCGATCTACAAATATTTCTAGTGGGTCTCCTTCTCGAATACGTAAAGTTCTACGAATTTCCTTCGGGATTACTACCCTACCTAAATCATCAATTCGACGTACGATTCCAGTTGCTTTCATTCTAATGCTGCCTCACTTTCTACTGATGATGAAAGTGGTGAATTTACCTGTTCATGTAAAAATCACCAACTGTTAGACATAGTATTTTACACATTAGTTCTTCTATGCACGTCGAATTGCATTTTTTTATCTAATATTAGGCATTTATGACTTCTTTTTTTACATCTGGCAAGCCTTTTAATAAATTTTCAGCAATTGTTAACCACTTCGATGTCTCTAAGCCATTTGTTTTCATGACGATTTTCAATTGTGATCCTTCCATTCCTAAACCGATCATTCGTCCAAAACTATTTCCAAGCATGAATAATTTTCCGCCATCAATGTTTTGACTCGCTTGTTCTGAGAACAGAATCGTTACTTCAAATTTATTTTGCTTAATTAATTCAATTTGTTCTTTCATTGCTAATACTTTAATATTTGCGATTTGCAATAAGTAACCAACTTCTTGCGGGTAATCACCAAATCTATCTATCATCTCTTCCTGCAACTCTTCAATATCCTCAATTGCAGAAACACCTCTAAACTGTTTATACATCATAATTTTTTGTTTACTATCAGAAATATAAGCATCCGGTAAATATGCATCTACTTCTAAATCAATTTCAACATTAACTGTATTTTCAACTCCGTCTGTTCCTCTACGCTGTTCAATTGCATCTTTTAACATTTGAGAATATAAATCAAATCCGACAGAATCAATAAATCCATGTTGTTCGGCTCCTAACAAGTTACCAGCACCACGAATTGATAAATCTCGCATCGCAATTTTGAAACCAGATCCAAGCTCTGTGAACTCCTTAATAGCTTGCAGACGCTTCTCCGCAACTTCTGATAACACTTTATCCCGTTTATATGCAAAGTAAGCATATGCAACACGATTAGAACGTCCAACACGCCCACGAAGCTGATACAACTGCGATAATCCCATACGATCTGCATCAAATACAATTAATGTATTTACATTTGGAATATCTACACCCGTCTCAATAATCGTTGTACTTACAAGAACATCATGCTGTCCTTCTAAAAACGATAGCATAACAGACTCTAATTCACTCTCGTTCATTTTACCGTGCGCATAAGTTACACGCGCATCTGGAACCAACATCGAAATTTCATCTGCTTTTCGTTCAATATCCTCCACACGATTATATAGGAAGTAAACTTGCCCACCTCTTGCAAGTTCGCGTTCTATCGCTTCTCGCATTAACGCTGGATTATACTCTACTACATATGTTTGAACTGGGAAACGATTTTCCGGCGGCGTCTCAATAACAGATAAATCACGCACACCAAGCATAGACATATGAAGCGTACGTGGAATCGGAGTTGCCGTTAATGTTAATACGTCAACATTTGCTTTTAATTGTTTAATTTTTTCTTTATGCGTTACGCCAAATCTTTGTTCTTCATCAATAATGAGAAGACCTAAATCTTTATAAGTAACATCTTTAGATAAAATACGATGCGTTCCGATTACAATATCTACCGTGCCATCTTTTAAACCTTTAATGGTTTCATTTTGCTGCTTTCTCGTACGGAATCTACTTAATAACCCTATATTGATTGGATAATCTTGAAAACGCTCTCGAATTGTTTCATAGTGTTGTTGTGCAAGGATCGTTGTCGGCACTAAAATTGCAACTTGTTTTTCATCCATAATTGCTTTAAACGCCGCACGAATAGCTACTTCCGTCTTTCCATATCCTACATCACCACAAAGAAGCCTATCCATCGGACGTCCACGTTCCATATCCTTTTTAATCTCTTCAATAGAACGTAATTGATCCTCTGTCTCTTGATACGGGAAAGAGGACTCGAATTCTTGTTGTTCTGCCGTATCCGGTGTATATGCATAACCCTTTGAAGCTTCGCGCTCAGCATATAGTTTAATTAGGTCATCCGCAATGTCTTGTACAGATTTTTCAACTTTCGTTTTGACCTTCTTCCAATCATTCCCACCCAATTTATAAACTTTCGGATCCTTACCCTCAGATCCTACATATTTTTGCACTTGGTCAATTTGTTCAATTGGAACGTATAACTTATCATTACCTTGATATTTAATATTCAAATAATCTTTATGAACACCGTTAATCTCTAATGTTTCAATACCTAAGAATTTACCTATACCATGATTTACATGAACTACATAATCCCCAACTTTTAATTCCGAATAACTTTTAATACGTTCAGCATTCGATAACTTTTGCTTACGTTGTGATTTTTTAACTTTCTTATGAAAAAGCTCTTTTTCAGTAATGACAACAAGCTTTTGCATCGGCATTTCAAATCCTGCATGTAAATCACCTACAGCAATTTGTAACCTTCCAGGCAATAATATATCTGTACCTTCTACAATATCTGCCTCAATATCATAATCACTTAAAATATGTTGTAGTTTTTTCACACGTTCATCATCTGTACCTAACACAACAGTCGTAAAATGCCCTTCGTTCCATCTATCAATTTCAGTTTTCAACAACTGCATCTGCCCATGGAAATCTTGCATTGTTTTACATGTCACATTCACAATGTTTTGCGGATGTGTATGTGCTATATGACGTAAGAATAACGTTAAATATACAAAACTTCTTTTTTTATGATGAAGAAATTCTTCAAACGAATGAGAGAAAGATAAATCTTGAATGATTGTTCCCTCACCGAGAAGGGATATATACCATTCCGCCTCTTCCGTTTCAAGATGTGATGCTGTTTCTTGAATACGTGAAATCTCATCTAGAATCACAACACCATCTTCTGGTAAATAATCTATCAGACTAGCAGGTTCATTATAGAAAATAGATAAATATTTAAACATCTGTTCTATACTTTGCCCGTTTTTTAACATCTCAATTTCATGACTTACCGTCTCAAGCACTGTAGTCTTCAACTTATCATCAGAAAGTTTTTGCATCGTCTTAGTCAGACCTTCTTCAAGATGTTTAATTCCTGATTTCAATTCTTCCTGCGAAAATAAAAACTCTGTTGCTGGACCAAATCTAACACTTTCTTTTTTATCTTGAGAGCGCTGTTCATCCACATCAAATAATCGAATAGAATCGACTTCTGTATCGAAAAATTCAATACGAAATGGTAACTCTTCAGTTAGTGGATATATATCTAATATTCCCCCACGCAAACTAAATTCTCCAGGAGCTTCTACCATAGACTTACGCTCATAGCCAATATGATGTAAGGTATGCAAAAATGTATCTAAATCAATCTCTTGCCCTAGACTGATTTCGATTTGCCTTTGCTTCCACAACTCTTTCATTGGTAAAAATCTGCGTAGTCCTGCAACTGGTGCTACAATAATCCCATGCTCTCCTGCAGCTAAGCGATTTAACACTTCAATACGTTGCGCCTTCAATTCTGGGCTTGCAACACCAAGTTCTGATGCTATCAATTCATTTACTGGATATAGCCATACATCTTTTTCACCAAGTAACGCCACTAAATCTTCATGTACTTTTTGTGCTTGATATAAATTATGCGTCACAATAAGTTGTGATTTTTTTGTTTTTTTATATAAGGCCGCCATTAATAACGAACGAGAAGAGGTTGCCATACCTGATACAAGTTGCTCTTTTAAACCATCTTCTAATCCATTAATGACCGATTGGATCTCTTCATTTTTATAAAATTGCTCTAATAAACCTATCATTTTCAAAACCCCTCTCAACATAAAAGAGCAAGCCACTATATTTTATGCAAATATTTCGGAAAAAGAAAACAGAAAAATGCTTTGGACATGCCAAAGCGACAACATTTTATTGCAGAAATTTTTCATATTCATAATACTCAGGATAAGATGCGAGCGTTTCTTGACACAATTCACAAATCGTTTTTATATATATATTTCCATTCTCATGAAAATGAATCATTTCTACTACTTCTTGCTCTGTTAGTTGAAATAAAACGTCGCTATATACTTTTTCTGCGGTAACGGAGCCTACATTACTCCCGCAATGTCTGCAATAATAATACCCTTCCATACTAGCCTCCTAAAAATCCAATTACTGCTAGTATGGGTAAAAATAAAATAAAATATTCCCAATCGTACTCTTAACTATTGAAAGTATTCATAATTTGAAGAAAAGGTTTATTTAACCATTCTTCACATGCATCTGCTGCTTTTTCAATAGAATGATTTACATCAGGAATCTCTTCTGATGTAAAACGTCCTAATACGTAATCTACTACCTTCATTCCATTTTTTGGACGATCGATTCCCATGCGGATACGTTGAAACTCTTGTGTTCCTAAATGTGAAATTGTTGATTTCACACCATTATGTCCACCCGCACTGCCTTTCATACGAAGGCGTAATTTACCTACAGGGATGTCTAAATCATCGTACAGAACAACGAAGTCCTCTACATCAATTTTATAGTAATCCATTAACGGACGAATACTTTCTCCAGATAAATTCATATATGTAAGTGGCTTTAATAAGATTACTTTTTCTCCATTAACAAATCCTGCACCAAATACTCCTTTAAACTTTTGTTCGTTCAAAGAAATATTCCAACGCTTTGCAAGTTCATCAATCGCCATAAATCCAATATTATGCCTTGTTAATTCATATTCTCTACCTGGGTTCCCAAGTCCTACTATCAATTTCATTCTTGTACCACTACTTTCTTTTTTCGATACGAAAAGACGTAACCAATCTTGGTTACGTCTCATTCTATCCAATTAATTGAATAATACACTTACAGATTCTTCTTCGTATACACGAATGATTGCTTCTCCGATTAGTGGAGCAACTGAAAGTTCATGTACTTTGTCGATTTTCTTCTCTTCTGGTAATACGATAGAGTTCGTTACAACTAACTCTTTAATATTTGAGTTTTGGATACGCTCAATTGCTGGACCAGATAATACTGGGTGTGTACAGCAAGCATATACTTCAGAAGCACCGTTCTCAACAAGAGCGTTTGCTGCTAATGTAATTGTACCAGCTGTATCAATGATGTCATCAATTAAAATTGCTGTTTTACCTTCAATATTACCGATAATGTTCATTACCTCAGATACGTTCGGACGAGGACGACGCTTATCAATAATAGCGATTGGTGCTTTTAGGCGATCTGCCATTTTTCTAGCACGAGTTACTCCACCGTGGTCAGGTGACACGATTACGATATCTTTAAGACCTTTTGTTTCAAAGTAATCTGAAAGAATCGGTACACCCATTAGGTGGTCGATTGGGATATCAAAGAACCCTTGAATTTGTGGAGCATGTAAATCTAGAGTGATTACACGAGTTGCACCTGCTGTTTCAAGCAAGTTTGCTACAAGTTTCGATGTAATTGGTTCACGAGAACGCGCTTTACGGTCTTGACGCGCATAACCATAGTAAGGAATAACAATATTAATTGTTTTTGCAGATGCACGCTTTAATGCATCGATCATAATAAGTAATTCCATGATATGTTCGTTTACTGGGAAGCTTGTAGATTGAATAATGAATACATCGCAACCACGGATACTTTCTTCAATGTTAATTTGAACTTCTCCATCACTAAAACGATCAACAGAACATTTTCCTAGTCCTACTCCAATATGCTTTGCAATTTGCTCAGCAAGTTCCTTATTAGAGTTTAAAGAGAATACTTTCAAATTAGAATTTAGATATTGAGTCGACATCTAGATTAACCCTCCACATTATGATTTTTTCTTATTCAGCAATTGATCAACATAGTCTTCTTTGTTAACTTGACGTGCACGTGCTACAGACAATGCTTTTGATGGAACATTCTCTGTAATTGTAGAGCCTGCTGCCACATAAGCACCGTCTTCAACTGTTACAGGAGCAACAAGGTTTGAATTACATCCAATAAATACCCCGTTACCAATCACAGTTTTGAATTTATTCTTACCGTCATAGTTCACCGTAATTGAACCACAACCAAGATTCACGTCTTCTCCAACTTGTGCATCCCCGATATAACTTAAGTGTGAAGCTTTACTTCTATTACCAAAAACAGTTTTTTTGATTTCCACGAAGTTTCCAACGCGTACTTCATCTCCAATAACTGAATCTGGGCGAATATGTGCAAATGGGCCAACCGATACTTCTGTACCAAGCTTACTATCATGTACAGTAGATTGACGAATTGTCGTACGATCTCCAATTTCACTATCGCGAATTACTGTATGCGGTCCAATCTCACAATCAGAACCAATTACAGTGTTCCCCTCAATAATTGTTCCTGGATGAAGAACTGTATCACTACCGATAATTGCATCAGCAGAAATATACGTGTTACTTGGATCAATAATAGTAACACCATTTACCATGTTCTTTCGGTTGATACGGTTTTTCATAATAATTTCCGCTTGCGATAGAGCGACTCTGTCGTTAACACCTAACGTTTCATCGAAGTGCTCTGTTTGATAAGCTGATACAATATGACCTTCATTTTTTAAAATTTCAATAACATCTGGCAGGTAATATTCACCTTGTACGTTATCATTTGAAACTTTAGAAAGTGAAGCGAATAAAGCTTTATTATCAAAACAATACGTACCTGTATTGATTTCTTTAATAGCTAATTCTTTCTCATTTGCATCCTTATGCTCAACAATCTTTTCAACATGACCATTCTCATTACGAACGATACGACCATATCCAGCAGGTTCTTCTATGTAAGCTGTTAATACCGTTGCCATTGCCCCTGCTTCTTTATGTTGCTGAAGTAATGCTTCCATCGTTTCAGCAGTTATTAGCGGTGTATCACCACAAATAACTAAAGTTGTTCCTTCTTCGTTTGCAAGTACACTTGCAGCTTGATCTACAGCATGCGCTGTACCAAGTTGTTCTGCTTGTAATGCAAACTCACTTACGTTTCCTAGCTGTTCTTGTACCATTTCAGCACCATGTCCTACGACTGTTACAAGTTTCTGCAATCCTAATTGAGATACTTGATCGACAACATGTTGTACCATAGGTTTTCCACATACAGGATGAAGCACCTTGTATAGCTTAGACTTCATACGTGTGCCTTTACCTGCCGCTAGAATCACTGCAAATCTGTTTGACATATAGACCCTCCATCGCAACCTATTTATCCATTAACGATATTATCCTAAATCATCATATATTTCAAGAAACACATTTTAACTATTAAATTTTACCATAATTCTTATAAGATGTTTTACTCTTTAGTATCTTTTTTAAGAAATAAGCTATACTATTTAAAATGATTTTGAAAAAATTAGAAGTTCCCCTCTTTATTTTATTTAATTCGGAATTTTCTAAACGAGATATATGTATAAACACAAAAAAACAAACCCCTGTAAATGCTTACAGGAGTTTGTTGCAAAATTATAGGGCTTCCTTTAAAAAGCCCTTTTCATTCGAATTTTACGAAGCGCCCGCTTCTTCAAACTCAACCTCTTCTAACTCGCCTAAACGATGATACTCTGTTAAAACCGCATCTTGAATTTTAGAGCGTGTACCAGAATTAATTGGATGTGCAATGTCACGGAATTCTCCATCTGGAGTACGTTTACTTGGCATTGCTACAAATAATCCATTATTACCATCAATTACACGAATATCATGAACAACAAATTCATGGTCTAGAGTAATAGAGGCAATTGCTCTCATGCGGCCTTCTGTGTTTACGCGGCGTAATCTTACGTCAGTCACTTCCATCTTGTGTTCACCACCCTTTTCTAAATAAGCGATATATTTGTATAAATTCCACAAAATTTCTATTTTCCCTTTAATTTTTTAAAAATTTTTAAGATAAAAATTTTTAGTGTAATTGAATATAGAGATTAGTAGAGGTTATCGCTTACAAAGAATTACTTAACTAGGGCAATTACTTCAATTTCAACTGAAACATCTTTCGGTAATTTTGCTACTTGTACGCAAGAACGAGCTGGCTTATGAGCAGAGAAATAAGATCCATATACTTCATTAACAGCATTAAAATCATCCATGTCTTTTAAGAATACTGTTGTTTTTACTACCGTATCAAATGAAGCACCTGCTTCTTCTAATACTGCTTGTAAATTTTGAAATACTTGCTCTGTTTGTACTGTTACGTCTCCTGCTACAAGCTCTCCACTTGCAGTCAACGGAATTTGTCCTGAACTGTAAAACATATTATTTACAATAATCCCTTGTGAATATGGTCCAATCGCTTGTGGTGCATTGTTTGTTTGAACAACTTTCATACTTTTCACCCTTTTATTATTTATTTTTACTCTTTAAAAATAGTGCACGAAAAGCAGTTTGTCCATCTATTTTATAACTTATAAATAGAATAAAAAAAGATAAAGCTATTTGCTTTACCTTTTTACTCAGCCTCTACAAGCCCTTCATCAAATGGTGCCAGTGAATAATTTCCCTTTTCCACTTGAATCGCTTTTTCTTTCACATCAACTTCCGATAGACGAATTAATGATACAAAATTATTAATTAGTCTTTCTTCAATATCCGTAGACTCTACTAATACACCAATACCAACAACATTAGCTTTAAACTCTTCTAACATACTCATCATACCTTGAATGGTTCCGCCAGCTTTCATGAAGTCATCAATAATTAAAACATTGGATCCTTCTGGAAGGCTACGCTTCGCTAACGTCATTGTTTGAATTCGCTTAGAAGAACCTGATACATAGTTAATACTAACAGTGGGGCCTTCTGTTACCTTATTATCTTTTCTTGCAATCACTACCGGTACATCTAAGTAGTTCGCCACTGCATATGCAAGTGGAATCCCCTTCGTTGCCACCGTCATAACTGCATCAATTGGTTGCCTAGCAAAAACAGAAGCAAACAAACGACCTGCGCCATTAATATGACGAGGATTACTTAAAAGATCTGTCATATATAAGTAACCACCAGGCAAAATACGATCTGGATTTTCAAATAAGCTACACAGCTCACCAATAATTAGATCTGCCTCTTCTTCACTTATATATGGTATATATTTCACTCCTCCTGCTGCTCCTGGTATCGTTTGCAATGTGCCGACCCCTTGTTGTTCAAACGTTTGCTTAATAATAACTAAATCTTCACTAATAGAAGACTTAGCTGATTGATACCTTTCAGCAAAAAAAGTGAGAGAAACTAGCTGACGAGGGTTTTGTAACAAGTAATAAGTCATATCGACCAATCTTGTACTTCGTCTAATTTTCATACTCTCACCTCAAATCACGAATATTCTAAACAAATCATAACGTATTATACGTCTTTATTCAAGCGTTTCTCGCTCTCCTAATAAACGTACTGCGTATACTTGTTCACAAAATCCTTTTAATCCGTTATATATACGATGCATTCGCGAATCATGGTGCACCAGACCGAATACAGTTGGACCACTACCACTCATTAATACGGCATCTGCTCCAAATCGCTTCATCTGTGCCTTAATACGTGCAACTTCAGGATGCATCGCAAACGTTACATCTTCTAAAACGTTACCGACAGTATCACAAATCCCTTTGTAGTCTCCAGCATTTATAACATCCACCATTTTATCTACATTTGGATGTGTAACTCGATTTAACTTTAAATTTCCATACACATCAGCAGTAGATACACCAATATGGGGTTTTGCTAAAATAACCCAACAAGAAGGTGGAGTTTTTATGTGCTCAATCTGCTCCCCTCTTCCAGTGGCAATTGCTGTCCCACCATATACGCAAAACGATACGTCTGACCCAATTTCTGCGCCAAGCTCTGCTAACTGATCAATTGTAAGCCCTAAATTCCATAATTTATTAAGACCACGTAATGTCGCTGCTGCATCACTACTTCCACCCGCTAATCCAGCTGCTACTGGAATCGTTTTTTCAATAGTAATAGATACACCTTTTTTCACATTAAACTTCTCTTTTAATAATTTCGCTGCTTGATAAGCCAGATTTCTTTGGTCGTCTGGGACATACCGATTATGGGATAAAATTTCAATACGGTCTTCTGCTAATTCCATTAGTTCTAAACGATCCGCTAAATCAATTGTTGTCATAATCATTTTCACTTCATGATATCCGTCTTGTCTTTTTCCCAGTACATCTAACGACAGATTAATCTTTGCTGGTGCTTTCACTAGTAGCTTCAATCTATTCACCCACTCTATGTACTCAATCTTTTATCGTTTATTTTACCATAAATTTATAGTAAGACGATGACACTTCCCTAATTATAACGAAAAGCATTCAGAATGAAACTACTTATGTAAAATGATGGCACCTTTTATAGTACAAAAAGCCGAGGAATCACTCCTCGGCTACCGTAGCATAGAAAGTATCTTACAACTACTGGTTTTGTTTCATTAATTGCTGTTCTGCAATTTCTATAGCACGTTTCACCATGTTACCAGCATCTTTCGCACGAATTCCGCCCCATCCTTCTTTCTGAACAACATCATAAAAGCCTAGCTCTTTTGCAAGCTCTTCTTTAAATTGATTCGACATGACACCTCTTCGTCTACTCAATGCAGAGTCCCTCCTTATTTTGCTACGGTATCATTAGTATGCAAAATAATATAGCTTTTCATTTGTGGGAATATATGTAACGATACATGAATTATAAAATCACTTCATTATGAGGTTCACCATAAAATGTTAACTCTACTGTCTCTGTTAAAACATCCGCATAACTATACGATACACGTTGTAACGCATCTTCTTGTTGATCCAGTTGTACAACAAAAACAGAACGGTACGTTTCTGCAAGTACACCCGATTGTTCTACAGTTTTTCTTCTCCCACTGTTCGCCTTTAACATCAGTCTCTGTCCAAGATGGTGATCTAATTCGTTTTTAATTTCATCTAAACGTTTTGACATATACTTCGTTACACCTCGCTGTAATTTAGATTGAACACTTAAAACACGATATATCTATCCCAATTATTAACCGCAACTCACAGACAATATCATTATAAAAGCATCATGCGTTCGAATAGATAGAAGAAATACTATATTGTAAAAGTATCATTATGTAGTCTGTGCGTTCTTGTCTCTTTTTATCCAAACTGATTTAAATCCTCTCCAAATAAAAAAGCAAGATACATATGTACCTTGCTTATTCTTCATAATGTTGAAAAGGTAATCCAGTTCGTAAAATCCCCCTCGTCTCAATCCCGCCAAGCCCCTTTTCACCAGTAATCGTATTACGTACAACATCCCATACATTAACCCTTTCCATAAATGACGTAAAACTAATTTTACCAACCACATATACAGGGTCTAGTGCGTGAATATTAATTCTAGATGGGGAACTAGCAAAATTAGCGCCTGCTCGAATTAATGCTTCAAAGTGTGATTGACATGCCCCAGCAAAAATAACGAGTTGATCCAACGATGGATATTTTTTTCGCACTTCTCGAACAGCCTGTACAAAATGCCTTGAATGCCTATATGCTGCTAAATCTCCCTTTACGCCTTTTGATTTTGTATACGCATCGTGCCCTGTAATAACTAAAATGTCCGGACGAAAATGATCTATTAAATCTACTACCTTTTCATGCATCTCCGTTTCTTTACAATGAATACCTTGTACAGGAACACCAATTTTATTATATAAATCTAGGCACTTGCGCAAATATAACGGGTCTCCATCTATATGCAAGACACGCCCTGGCATTTGAAAATAATTCACTTCACTTGTATATCCACCAGTTGAAGTGTGTTCATGCCTTTGTTTCATTAATACGTAATCTTGTTGAAACAAACGATACGTCCGCTCCATTGTTTCTTTCTCACGCTTTGCTCTCTTTTTATGTTCTCGTTGATCTATACTAATTAAATCTTCAAGTGGCGCATCTGCCACTAATCTAATTTCCTCTCCAAACAATATAGCTATCTCACCTTTTATTTCTATAATACGAAAAAGGATATCCCTATTATGAGAATATCGTTCCACTAATTCTCCAACATGTAAAGCCATTCTCCTACCTCCAAACTCGTTAGGCCATCTTACCTGTTTTTAAAGTATGAATTTAGGAGGAGAAAGGTGACAAAAGGGACAGTTCAAATTGAACTGTCCCTTTTGTACCCTTATGATAACTTATGAAGAACTAATGCATTACTTAATGTCGCAAACTCTTCGATAGATAGCGTTTCGCCTCTTCGTTTTGGATCAATTCCTACTTCTGTTAAAATCCGATCCAACAGCTCTTTATCTTTCGGGAAACCATTTAAATTATTTGATAAATTATTCATTAAAGTTTTACGACGCTGTGCAAAACTTGCTCGTACTACTTCAAAGAAGAATGTCTCATCTGTTACCTCTACCACTGGTTTAGGACGCTTTAGGAGGCGAATAATTGCAGAATCAACATTCGGTTGTGGCACAAACACTGTACGCGGTACAGTCATAACTGTTTCTACCTCTGTATAATACTGAATAGCAATGGATAAAGAACCATACTCTTTCGTTCCAGGTTTAGCCGCTAAACGATCCCCAACTTCTTTTTGCATCATAACAACGAATCCACGAACCGGTAATTTCTCTTCCAGCAATTTAAATAAAATTGGCGTCGTAATATAGTATGGTAAGTTAGCTACTACCATTACATCTTGCCCTTCTTCAAATTGCTCACTAAACACCTCATGTACATCTGCCTTTAGTACATCTTTATTGATAACAGTAACGTTGCCATATGGAGCTAACGTCTCATCTAAAATCGGTAATAACCTTTGATCAATTTCAAAAGCCACTACTTTTTTAGCACGCTTCGCTAATTGTTCTGTTAATGCACCGATACCTGGTCCAATTTCAATTGCACCACTTTCTGAACCAATTTCAGCGTGATCAACGATACGATTTAATACATTCGTATCAATTAAAAAATTTTGTCCTAAACTTTTTTTGAATGAAAATCCATACTTTTCAACAATATCTTTCGTACGATTTGGCGTTGCGATATCCTTCATTTTCTTTCCTCCTGTATGACTTGCTTATAAGCTTCTGCAAATGATTCTTTTGAAACTTGAAACATTTGTAAACGTTTATGTAACTGTTTTGCGTTTGTATAACCAATCTTTAATAGCTTACCCATTCTTTCTCTGCGACTCTTTGCCATTTCTCCGCCCACTAAACCTGCATCGACTAAATCGCTCCAACTAATTTCACTTGTGTAAGCTTCCATTTCTTCATGTATATTCTCTAAAGCACGGCGAATTGATTCATTAGAAGCATGTTCAATTCCGACACCTTTTTTCCTCTTAGCAAGTGCTTCTTCCTTCGGTAAAAAAGCATGTTTACATCCAGGCACCTTATCAGAAATAATTTTTCGAATACGCTCTCCAGGATAATCCGGATCTGTGAAAATAATAACGCCTCGTTTTTGCAGCGCTAATTTTACTTGTTCAATAACATGATCACCGATTGCTGAACCGTTCGTTTCAATTGTATCCGCATCAACAGCACGCTTAATCGCAACTGTATCATCTTTACCTTCTACAACGATAATCTCTTTAATTTTCATGCTTGCCTCCACACTCGTTTCGTCTCTACTTAGTAAAACAAAAAAATGACGACTTTTCCATTATTATTTTCCCCATTGTTACATTTTAAAAAATAGAATGTCCAAAACTTTGTTCTCTCTCCTTATTGTAACACTTACTCATTCACCCTCGGTTTCTCTACCACTTCTACTATTACGTTTCTCAAAAAATAAAAAGAATGGGCTCTCCCCATTCTTTTTATTCGACACCAAATAAAGCTTTTGCATTCTTAGTTGTTACTTCCGCTACCTCTTCATAAGAAATTCCTTTTAAGTTTGCAATTTCTTCTGCTACGAGTTTTACATAACTTGGTTCATTTCGTTTTCCTCGAAATGGATGTGGTGTTAAATACGGACAATCCGTCTCTATTAACAATTTTTCTAATGGAATCTCAGTAGCAACTTCTTTCGGCTTCTTAGCATTTTTAAATGTAACTGGTCCACCTAACGAAATTAAAAAGTTCATATCAACACATCGCTCTGCTACCTCTACGCTGCCGCTAAAGCAATGCATAATGCCTCCTACTTCAGCCGCATTCTCTTCTTCTAGAATATCAACAATATCTTGGGTTGCATCGCGGTTATGTATAATAATCGGCAATTTTACTTTTTTCGCTAATGCAATTTGTTTACGGAATACTTCTTTCTGTATTTCTTTTGGAGACTTATCCCAGTGATAATCTAAGCCCATTTCTCCAAGGGCAACGACTTTAGGATGAGAAGCAAGTTCTTCTAACCAAGCTAAATGCTCTTCTGTCATGTCGACTGCATCAACTGGGTGCCATCCAACCGCGGCATAAATAAAATCATAGGCTTCAGCTAATTCAATCGCCTTTTTTATCGTTACTTCATCAAAACCAACAACAACTGTATAAGTAACCCCCGCTTCTTTCATTCGGGCAATAACTTCTTGTAAGTCTTCTTCAAATTGCTCTGCATTCAAATGTGAATGTGTATCAAACAACATAATACATAACTCCTTTTATATTGAAATCAAATTTATTCTACGTAAATAAGCTCTTTTATAACTTAACGATAACAATACTACAATCTTAATGCAAAAATTGAGAGTGTAAAAAGAAAAAAGACGCTTCACACATGTTACACGTGAAACATCTCTTTTCTTGTCTTAATTACTTAATTTTTGTACCATTTGGTAGATTTTGGTCAATCGATGCTAATGACAATACGCCATTCTCTTCACCCGCTAAAATCATACCTTGCGATAATTCACCGCGTAATTTTACAGGTTTTAAATTTGTTACACAAATAACCTTTTTACCTTTTAGGTCTTCTGGCGAATAGAATTTTGCAATTCCAGAAACAACTTGACGCTTTTCTGTACCTAAGTCTAGTTGAATTTTTAACAACTTGTCTGCTTTTTTCACAGGTTCCGCAGATAGAACTTCAGCTACACGCAATTCTACTTTAAAGAAATCATCAATTGTAATTTCTTCTGCCTTCGGTTCTTCTTCTTTTTTCTCTTCTACTTTAGGAGCAGAGGCTTTCATTTGTTCTTTAATGTACGCCACTTCCACGTCCATTTCTAAACGAGGGAAAATTGGTTGTCCTTTTTCTACTTTTGTTCCAGCTGGAATACAGCCGATTGTAGATAGGCTTCCCCAAGATATATGTGCTTCATCAGTAAGGCCAAGCTGAGCAAACATTTTGCTTGGTGCTACTGTTAAGAATGGCATAAGCATAATACCCGTTTGACGAAGTACTTCTGCTAAGTGAGCCATTACAGAGGCTAACTTTTCGCGATCATTCTCATCTTTCGCTAATACCCACGGTTGTGTTTCGTCAATATATTTATTCGTACGGCTAACCAATTGCCAAATTGAGCTTAGAGCTACAGAGAATTCCATATTCTCCATTGCTTCTTCCACTTTTTTCAATGTATCTTTCGCAAATGTTACTAACGTTTCATCAAATTCCGTTACATTTTCTTTAAATGCAGGGATTTCTCCGTTAAAGTACTTATCAATCATAGCTACTGTACGATTTAATAAGTTACCTAAGTCATTTGCTAAATCGAAATTAATACGCTCCACAAATCCTTCTGGTGTGAATACGCCATCAGATCCAAATGGAACTTCACGAAGTAAGTAATAACGTAATGCATCTAATCCGTAACGATCAATTAATGTAACTGGATCTACTACATTTCCTTTTGACTTACTCATCTTTCCATCCTTCATTAAAATCCAACCGTGAGCAAAGACTTTTTTCGGAAGAGGTAAATCTAATGCCATTAAAATGATTGGCCAATAAATCGTATGGAAACGAACGATTTCTTTTCCAACTAAATGCACATCTGCTGGCCAGAACTTCTTATACATCTCTTCATTTTCTGTTCCATAACCTAATGCTGTAATGTAGTTAGATAATGCGTCAACCCATACGTAAATAACGTGTTTCGGATTACCTGGAACACGAACTCCCCAGTCAAATGAAGTACGGGAAACTGCTAAATCTTCCAATCCTGGTTTAATAAAGTTATTAATCATTTCATTCTTACGAGACTCTGGCTGAATGAAATGTGGATTCTCTTCATAGAATTTTAATAGTCTGTCTACGTATTTACCCATTCTAAAGAAATAAGATTCTTCACGAACAAGCTCTACATCATGACCACTATCTGGACTTTTTCCTCCAACTACTTTGTCACCTTCCATAATTGGATCTACTAATTGGTGCTCTGTATAGAATGTCTCATCTTGTACAGAATACCAACCTTCATATTCATCAAGGTAAATATCGCCTTGATCTACTAGTTGCTTGAAGATTTTTTCAACAACATCTTTATGACGATCTTCCGTTGTACGAATAAAATCATCATAAGAGATATCCATTTTCTCCCAAAGCTCTTTAATTCCTGCAACGATGTTATCCACATATGCTTGTGGTGTAACATTTAATTCTTCTGCTTTCTTTTGGATCTTCTGTCCATGCTCATCAGTTCCTGTTAAATAATGAACATTATATCCTTGCATACGCTTATATCGTGCCATCGCATCTCCTGCTACTGTTGTATAAGCATGTCCAATGTGTAATTTTCCACTTGGATAATAAATTGGGGTAGTAATATAAAAGGATTTGTTTTCCTTTGTCATTGTTTTGGACCTCCCGGATAACCTCATATGTATTTATAAATAGTATATCAAAAACTTATATATAAAGTGAAACTTTAATCTTTCGGGGTTTTGTTCCCTCCCGCGGATTATTAGCCCGCACCAATTGGGCCTTTAAGAGCAGCCCGACCCCCACTTAACTTCTTTGCTCCGGATGAACTTTAAATTTAGAATCTTATTGCTTGTTAATACGTGATAAAAACGAGTTAATGATTAGTATATTTATCATCTATTACTCATATTTCAAGAAAATATACAATCTCTACTCACAATTTAAAAACTTTTCTGAAAATAAAATGAAATAATAGTAGAAATTACTCCCATTCTATTATATATAAGAAGTAAGAAATCTATAAATCTTTTTAAAAAATATAGAATTAAAGAATTGACGGAAATGTAAATGATTGGTATCATATGTCCATAGGGTATTTTGTCGAAAAATGACGAATCTAAAAATAGACTCGAAACTTATAAACTATTTCTTTAGGAGGAAAAGAATTATGAAATCTACTGGTATCGTTCGTAAAGTTGATGAATTAGGTCGTGTAGTAATTCCAATCGAATTACGCCGTACTTTAGGTATTGCAGAAAAGGATGCTCTTGAAATCTATGTTGATGACGAGAAAATCATCCTAAAAAAATATAAGCCAAACATGACTTGCCAAGTAACTGGTGAAGTATCTGATGGTAACCTATCTTTAGCTGAAGGTAAAATTATCTTAAGCAAAGAAGGCGCTGAGCAAATCTTAAACGAGCTTCAAGATTATATCGAAACAGCAAAATAAGCTTCTCAATTATGAGAAGCTTATTTTTTATCGACATGATAGATTTGATATACATCGCGTTTCGACAAATCTCGATCTTTAGCAACTGTTTTTATCGCCTCTTTTGAATTCATACCTTTTTCGTTTATATAATGTTCAATATGGTCATATACCGAAATAGATTCCCACCATTGTTCCTCTGGAGCAGGTTCTTCCGTTGAACCAGCTACTAAAATACAAAACTCACCACGAACTTCATTTTGTTTCGTCCACTCAATTGCTTCTTCAACTGTTCCACGAATAAATTCCTCGAATTTTTTCGTTAACTCTCGACATAATACAATTTCTCTATTTCCCAATACTTCTTGCATCGAGATTAAAGTATCATCCAAGCGGTGAGGCGCTTCATAAAACATCATTGTAGTTTGTATGTAACGAAGCTTCTCTAACTCCATTTTCCTTTCTTTTTTATTTCTTTGTAAAAACCCATAGAAATAAAACTGTTTTGTTTCAAGTCCTGATGCAATTAATGCTGTAAGGGCTGCATTTGCCCCAGGAAGCGGGATTACATGATATTGCTCAGCTACTGCCTCGACAACAATATCATAGCCTGGATCGGAAATACACGGCATACCAGCGTCACTAACAAGTGCTACAGTCTTTCCTTCATCTAACTTCTCTAATATTTTCTTTCCACTTACTTCTTTATTATGCTCGTGGTAACTCATAACAGGCGTTTCAATTTCAAAATAATTACAAAGTTTTTTCGTTTGTCTCGTATCTTCAGCAGCAATTAAATCCGCTTCTTTTAAAATTCGGATTGCACGAAATGTCATATCTTCTAAATTTCCAATAGGAGTTGGTACTAAATATAAAACTCCCTTTTCACTTTGTTGAAAGCTTTTTTGTTGCCACATAGCGTTCTCCTTTTTGCATATATTCTTCTTTTTGTTTTCTATTTAATTGCTTAAAATAATACTCTGCTTGCATAGCTGTACGCTTATCTTCATGAAATTCTACGTATTTTAAAGCAACAGGAAGTCTAGCACGCGTATACTTAGCCCCTTTTCCGCTATTATGGGTCTCAATCCGCTTCTCTATATGATTTGTATATCCAGCATAGTAACTTCCATCAGAGCACTCCACTACATAAAAACAATGCTTATTCTTCTCCATATAAAATCGAGCGAATCTCCTTTGTATATTCATTATTTTCTTCATATACAAAAAGAGGTGGCAATATTTTCAAATCTGCGTTTCCGTCCTTAATTCCTTCAATTAACAATGTATTCGCTTCTTTCCCTGCCTTAGGATAAACAAATCGTACACGCTTCGGTTCAATTTTGTATTTACGCATTAATGTAACAATATCTAATAAACGACCTGGACGATGTACAAATGCTACTTTCCCGCCTTGCTTTACTAGCTGACTACTTGCAGATACAACATCCTCTAGTGTACACATAATTTCATGACGAGCTATCGCTAAATGTTCATTCATATTTTTTTCAGAAGTTGCAGGTGTTTGGAAATAAGGCGGATTACATGTGACAACATCATATTGATGACGCCCAAGTTTCTCCGGCATATCTTTCAAATCCCCGTGTATTAAGTGAATTCTTTCTTCCAACTTATTGTATTGGACACTTCTTATTCCCATATCATATAAGCGTTCTTGAATTTCTACACCAGTAATATTCCCTTTCGTCCTTGTACTTAATAGAAGGGGCACAACTGCATTACCTGTACACAAATCAAGTAAATTACCTTTTTGAATTGGCACCCAAGCAAAGTCTGCAAGTAAAACAGCATCTAACGAGAAATTAAATACTGATGGGCTTTGTATAATCTTCAAATCTTGTGCTAATAAGTAATCTAAACGTTCATCTTCATATAAATTCATATGTTGCTCCTTTTCTTACACTTAACCTACCCTATTTCATCTTCTACTAATAAAAAACATATTCGATTCTACTCTCATGTATAAAAAATTACCTTTCCAATTATTATTGGAAAGGTAATTTCACTTTTTATTTAAAAATGACAGGCAGAATAAACAATCTCCCTCTTTACGTACACTTCCATAATGCAGATTACAAATATGAAAACCTTCTTGATATAGTCTTGCTAAATTATCGTAGCCTTCACCAATATCTGTCTTCGGCTTCACTTCTTTACGTTTTTGAGTTTTTTGTTTTTCTTTAATCTGTACTTCTTCAAAGCGGTGTCGCAAATTTTCATTTTCCATTTTTATATGTTGGTTTTCTTCCAGTAACTCTGCAAGATGTTGTTTTAATTCTCCCAACTGTTTGTATAAATGTCCAATTTGCTCTTCCATACTAGAAACCGATGCAAAAATATCTTTTTTCTCCACAAGCACCCACCTCATTAATCTGTGGTTTGACTCGAAACGACCCCTTTATTCACTAACTCATCTAACGTATATTCTACTATCCGTTCCTTGTCTACTAGTTCCACTTGAATTAATCTTTCTAAAATATTTAATCCGATAACACGGCCAGTACCATGCGGGGTTTGTATACGTTGATCTAAATCAGGAAGTTGTTCCTTTGCTGCCTCATATTCATCGTTCTCATATTTTAAGCAACACATTAAGCGACCACATAAACCAGAGATTTTTGCAGGATTTAATGATAAATTTTGATCCTTTGCCATCTTAATGGATACAGGTTCAAAATCCCCTAAAAAAGTAGAACAACAAAGCATACGACCACATGGACCAATACCACCAAGCATTTTCGCTTCATCACGAACACCGATTTGTCTTAGTTCAATTCTTGTCCTAAAAATTGCTGCTAAGTCCTTCACTAGTTCGCGAAAATCAATCCGACCATCCGCAGTAAAGTAGAAAATAATTTTATTGCGATCGAACGTATACTCTACATCTACAAGTTTCATATCAAGATTATGTTCTACTACCTTTTGCTGACAAACTTGATATGCTTCTTTTGCAGCATGTTTGTTCTCTTCAACAATGGTACGATCGTTTTCATTTGCAATGCGAATAACCTTTTTTAGTGGTAATACAACGTCGTTTTCATCAACTTGCTTTTTGGTAATAACTACTTTTCCGTATTCAATACCTCTTACCGTTTCTACAATTACAAACTCATTTTCAGAGATATCGAACTGATTCGGATCAAAGTAATACACCTTTCCGGCCTTCTTAAAGCGAACACCTACTACATCATACAAAACGGTCATCCCTCCTGCAACCGCAACACTAACTGTTCGAACACAAGCTGCGCATTTACATTAGCGTTGATTCTATTTTTTGCCTCTAATATATTAAAGAGAGCTGATACAATGCGCTTCTGAGCGTAGGAGAAAGATTCAAACATCTCTTTCTGCTCATGAAAAACAAGACGATCTTCTTCTCCAAGTTGAACATATAATAAATCCTTATAAATAAGGAGTAACATATCTAAACCTTGCTGTAATTGCTCTTTCTCTCTAAAGTGTTTTCCCCATTTTTCTTGTACAAAAAAAATAGAGGCTTTATCTTTTTCGAGCGCTTCACATAATTTTATCACTAAAGCTCGTGCTTGTGCAAACCATTCATCACTACATAAAGCTAAAGCTTCATCAAAACTATTCGTAAGTTGTGCAGCAAGTGTTGATAAAGATGCCGTAATACCTTCATCCTGTAATCTTCTAATTAAAGATTCCGTAGGTAACGGTCTAAATGTAACAACTTGACAGCGAGATAAAATCGTATTTAAAATTTGATGACTTTGTTCAGTAAGTAGAATAGCTGTTGTATCACTACTTGGTTCTTCTAAAAATTTCAACAGTGTATTCGCTGCGTTTGCCGTCATACGGTCTGCGTGCTCAATAACATATACTTTTTTATTTGCTTCTAATCCTGTTTTGGAAAACTCTTCTTGTAAATCATGAATTTGCTGCTTCTTAATAGATAATCCGTCTGGTTTTACAATATGTAAGTTTGGGTGGTTACCTGAATCAATTCGCTTACAATTTGTACATACATGACAAGGTTCTACCCCATTCCGCTGAGAACAGAGGAAACTCTTTGCCATTTGAATTGCTGTCGCAAACTTTCCCGTCCCTTTCCCTCCCTCTAACAAGTAAGCGTGGGATATACGCTCTTTTGCGATGCTATTCATCAACATTTTTACACCGATGGGTTGTATAGCAGAAAGCTGCTCCCACGTCTTCATCATAATGCATACCTCACTTATTTCATTCTTTCCTTCTATTATAACAATTTATCTTCTATAACCTGAATAACTTCTTCTATAAGTTTTTCCATTGGTTGATCAGCATTTACCAATACAATACGATCCGAGAAACGTTCTACAACTTGTAAATACCCTTCACGCACACGTTTATGGAAAGAGATATCTTCCATATCTAACCGATTCACTTCACGTCCTGCATCTTTTGCAATTCGAGCTAAGCCAACCTCTGGCTCAATATCTAAGTAAATTGTTAAACTAGGCATACAGTCCTCTGTTGCGAAACGATTTATTTCAAATACTTTATCCATACCTAATCCTCTTGCATATCCTTGATATGCTAAAGAGCTATCTATAAAACGATCACATAATACAAGGTAATCCTTATTAAGTGCCGGCATAACTTTTTCTACTAAATGCTGTCTACGTGCAGCAGCATATAACAACGCCTCTGTACGTGCTTCCATCATCGTATATTCTTGTTTATGCAAAATCGTTCTAATCTCCTCAGAAATTGCAATACCACCTGGTTCTCTCGTCGCCATTACCTTTTGTTCCTTTTGTTCAAAGTATGGCAATAAACCTTGAATTAGCGTTGTTTTACCCGAACCTTCTGGACCTTCAATTGTTACAAATAATCCCTTCATTCTAAAACCTACTTTCTATATCATACACTTTCATATATTTCGTGCTGCCTTGAAAACGAGCGCCAGCTTTCTCTAAATGCATAATTTGCTCTTTATGTTCTGAAGTAATTCTTTCCCCATACATAATCAATGGAATACCAGGTGGATACGGAATTACCATTTCTGCTGCTACCATCCCAACTGCTTCTTCTACAGATACTACTTTTGTTTCGTATTCTTCCAATTGTTTATATGTATACGGTAAAGGAGAAATTTCCCCTTTATAAGTATAACGAATAGATTCCGTCTTGTCTTTCACCTCATAATATTGCAATGCCACTCGGATCATCTCTATAGCCTTCATATATGTCTTATTTATTTGCAAAGGCAAAATAAATAAGACATTATATGGATCTGCCATTTCTGTATATATACCAACCTTTTCAAATAAAGACTGTAATTCGTATCCTGATAATTGACAACGCGTCTGTACGGTAACTTTTAGCTCGTCTTGTAATGGATATTGTAAAATAGCTATTTGTGGAATAGCACTCAATTCTTCTTTAAATTCCCGTAAAAACTCGACAATTTCATCATGTCCCTTTTCTTTTATACGCGCTATCGTAAAGCGTGCAATATCAAGAGAAGTCATAATTGGATACGATGGACTACTAGATTGTAGCATACTTAAATAAGTAGAAACTTTTTCTTCTTTCACTAAGCGACTATTTATATGTAAATAGGATCCCATCGTCATTGCGGGTAATGTTTTATGCGCAGAATGAACTACAATGTCTGCACCATATGCTAACGCTGACTTTGGAAATGCCCCGCCTAAACAAAAATGAGCTCCATGTGCTTCATCTACTAACACAGGAATTTTATGTGCATGTGCATAAGCGATGCTTGCCTCTAAATCCATACCCATACCATAATAATTAGGATGCGTTAAAATGAGTGCTTTCGCATTCGGATATTTTTCAATTGCTTCCTTAATAATCTCATCATGAATTCCCACTGGTACGTTATAAGCCTCATCAATCCATGGATCTAAAAAAATAGGATTTGCTCCCGCTAACTTTAAACCATTAATAATGGATTTATGACAATTTCTTTGTACAAGAACAATATCATGTTCCCCACAACAAGACAAAATCATTGCTAGATTCCCGACTGTTGAGCCATTAATTAAAAAATAACTTTTGTTCACTCCATATACATCAGCTAATAATTGTTGTGCCTCATCTATACATTCAAACGGACTATGTAAATCATCTAATCCTGACAACTCAGTTACATCGATAGATAGTATATCTTTAAACTCTCCTACCGCCTCCTGAGGGAAGTTTAAACCATTTTTATGACCTGGGACATGAAAGGATAACGGCCTTCTTTCTTTAAACTCTATTAATGCTTCATATAAAGGTATGCGATTTTGATTCATCTATATCTCTTCCTTATTATTTCATTCTTTATCTATTATACAGAACAAAAAAAATAATAGGCATATGCCTATTTAAAAATATGATACTTCTAATTTCCGAAGCTGTTTTAAATAATATATATACTTCGGATCATTTGTTTCCGTATTCACCATGTCCTTTTCACATTCATAACATATTAAATTATTATAAACATATATCCCTTCTTTTCTTTCTGTCTCACAAACAATACAAACTTCGTTTTGTGATTTCATATCTTTCCCTCCCTATTTAAATGGACATATTTTATACTTCTATTCCTTAACAATTTACAGAAAAATATACATCAATCTCTTATATAATATGATTCATCCTTGGGCAACGTGTTTGTATTACCATTACTTCTTTTTGCATACTGTTTGAAAACACAAAAAAACACAAGTCAAAAGACTTGTGTTTTTAGTTGCTTGGCGACGTCCTACTCTCACAGGGACAAGGTCCCAACTACCATCGGCGCTAGAGAGCTTAACTTCCGTGTTCGGTATGGGAACGGGTGTGACCTCTCTGCCATCATCACCAAACTATGAAGGCATATTCCTTCAAAACTAGATAACATTTGCTACATATTATATGGTTAAGTCCTCGATCTATTAGTATTCGTCAGCTCCACATGTCACCATGCTTCCACCTCGAACCTATCAACCTGATCATCTTTCAGGGATCTTACTAGCTTACGCTATGGGAAATCTCATCTTGAGGGGGGCTTCATGCTTAGATGCTTTCAGCACTTATCCCTTCCGCACATAGCTACCCAGCTATGCCCTTGGCAGAACAACTGGTACACCAGCGGTGCGTCCATCCCGGTCCTCTCGTACTAAGGACAGCTCCTCTCAAATTTCCTACGCCCACGACGGATAGGGACCGAACTGTCTCACGACGTTCTGAACCCAGCTCGCGTACCGCTTTAATGGGCGAACAGCCCAACCCTTGGGACCGACTACAGCCCCAGGATGCGATGAGCCGACATCGAGGTGCCAAACCTCCCCGTCGATGTGGACTCTTGGGGGAGATAAGCCTGTTATCCCCGGGGTAGCTTTTATCCGTTGAGCGATGGCCCTTCCATGCGGAACCACCGGATCACTAAGCCCGACTTTCGTCCCTGCTCGACTTGTAGGTCTCGCAGTCAAGCTCCCTTATGCCTTTGCACTCTACGAATGATTTCCAACCATTCTGAGGGAACCTTTGGGCGCCTCCGTTACACTTTAGGAGGCGACCGCCCCAGTCAAACTGCCCACCTGACACTGTCTCCCGGGTCGATAAGACCCGTAGGTTAGAATTTCAATACAGTCAGGGCGGTATCCCACCAGCGCCTCCACCGAAGCTAGCGCTCCGGTTTCAAAGGCTCCCGCCTATCCTGTACAAACTGTACCAAAATTCAATATCAGGCTACAGTAAAGCTCCACGGGGTCTTTCCGTCCTGTCGCGGGTAACCTGCATCTTCACAGGTACTATAATTTCACCGAGTCTCTGGTTGAGACAGTGCCCAAATCGTTACACCTTTCGTGCGGGTCGGAACTTACCCGACAAGGAATTTCGCTACCTTAGGACCGTTATAGTTACGGCCGCCGTTTACTGGGGCTTCAGTTCAGAGCTTCGC
>NZ_CP101135.1:12500-27500 GCF_024296885.1 Bacillus paranthracis | reverse complement strand
GATAGCACCACGTAACACATGATATACACCTTGATACTCTTTCATCTTTTCCATCGCGATTACATCTTTCGGTTCTTGCACGACACAAACAACTGATTGATCTCGATGTGAATCGTTACAAATATAACAAGGGTCACGGTCAGTAATATGCCCACATACAGAACAATATGCTAAGTCTCGCTTCGCATTTACAAGTGCTTTTGCAAAACCTAACACATCATCTTCTTTCATATCTAATACGAAAAATGCCAATCGAACCGCTGTTTTCGGTCCGATTCCTGGCAACTTCATAAAACTATCAATTAGTTTTGATATTGGTTCTGGATAATGCATATATCAATATCCTCCTAGAACATTCCACCCGGTAAGTTTAGGCCTTTTGTAAATTTACCCATTGTAGAGTTTGAAAGTTCATCAGCTTTTTTAAGTGCATCGTTCGTTGCAGCTAACACTAAGTCTTGTAACATTTCGATATCTTCTGGATCTACAACTTCTTCTTTCACTTTTACTTCAAGAATTTGCTTATGACCATTTGCAATAACTGTGATCATACCGCCGCCAGCTGTACCTTCAACTGTTTTTTCGCCAAGTTCTTCTTGCGCCTTTGCCATTTCCTTTTGCATCTTTTGCATTTGTTTCATCATGTTATTCATATTTCCCATTCCGCCACGCATCATAATTAATTCCTCCTAATTATTATTACTCTTTTATTTCAATGAGTTCTTGCCCTACTAATTTTACAGCCTCCTCTATAAGAGGATCTTCTTTTTTCTCTGGACTTTCTTCAGAACTTCCGCCTTCACGCTGTAAAAAATCTTCACGGATTTTACCCCATTCACTTTTCGGAATGGCAATCATATTTAATCTTTTACTTAGCAGTTCAAATAAAGCTTGTTCCACTGTATCCATAGCCTCTCGATTTTCGCTTGCCATTTTACAGTGAATCTCATATTGGAACGCTAAAACGTAAGTATCATCCGAAGCCGCTACTGGTTCGCTATTTTCTAACAAAACGGCAAACGCCACTTTATTGTATGATTTGAGCCTTCCTAACAACTCACCCCATACAGCTTTTAATTGTTCTAAATCTTGACGCTTCGCTTGCTTTAATACTTCATTTACGCGTCCAACAGGAATCTTCATACTTCCTGTCCGTACTGGCTTTGGTGCTGCACGCGTCTCTCTAACTTCCTGCGGCACACCAACCGGCACACCATTCTTCTTGACTTGTTCTAACTCTTTCTCCAATTGCTGCATCCTGTTCATAATTGCTTGTAAACGATCTGCACCATTTGCTTGCATCATGAACTGTTGACACAGTTGTACCATAACAACTTCTAAGAAAATTCGCGGATGGTTTGTCCACTTCATTTCCTGCTGTCCCTTACTAAGAGTATGAATAATTTCATAGATTACTTCCGGTTGCATTTCTTCACTTAACATTCGGAATTGCTCATCTACCATTACTCTTTCCAACATATGTTCCAGTTGTGGTGAAGTTTGATATAAAAGCATATCACGATAATAGTAAATGAAATCTTCCATAAAGCGAACTGGATCTTTCCCTTTACCCATCATCTCATCTATGATACGTAATGCTCTTGATACATCATTTTCACGTATACATTCTACTAAGTTGCCTAAGTATTGCTGAGAAACAGACCCTGTTACAGCTAATACATCTTCTGTCGTAACAGTCTCATCACTATAAGATATTGCCTGATCAATAAGACTAAGCGCATCACGCATACCACCTTCAGCGGCACGTGCAACGATTTGTAACGCTTCATCTTCTACTTGCGTACCTTCATTGTTTACAACTGTCGATAATCTCTCAACAATATCATTTACTGATATCTTTCGAAATTCGAAACGTTGGCAACGCGAAATAATTGTAGGCGGTATCTTATGCGGTTCTGTTGTCGCCAAAATAAAGATGACATGTCCTGGCGGTTCTTCTAACGTTTTTAAAAGCGCATTGAAGGCACCCATAGAAAGCATGTGAACTTCATCAATAATGTATACTTTATATTCTACAGCACTTGGAGCATATTTTACTTTATCTCTAATATCTCGAATTTCATCTACACCGTTATTTGAAGCCGCATCGATTTCTAATACATCTGAAATAGATCCTTGTGTAATCCCCAAACAAGAAGGGCATTCATTACAAGGTTCAGCTACCGGAGCATGTTCACAGTTAATTGCTTTTGCAAACACTTTTGCAATTGTCGTTTTTCCTGTTCCCCTCGGCCCAGAAAATAAATAAGCATGTGAAACTTTCTCTTGAAGAAGGGCATTTTGCAACGTTTTTGTTACGTGCTTTTGACCGACTACATCTTCAAACTTTTGCGGTCTCCATGTTCGGTATAACGCTTGGTATGACACGAAAATACGGCCTCCCTCAAAGGTTATTATCTCATTTATTATAACCCATTCTGTTTATAGATTCCAAAAGTTATTTTCTATACAAAAAACCCACCTTAGTATTAAGGTGAGTTTTGTATACATATATAACTGCCGTGCACCTTCTGTCGATTACGTACCATAAGCGTTACTTAAGCAGTTAGCTCGGTTCAGGCACTCCTGCGGCACACGAGAAGACCCGCTTATTGCTGCTTCCTTCCGGACCTGACAAGGTTCACGGGGTCCCGTTGCGCAGGACCCAAACGTCAACACCACTTACTTAAGGCAGGCCTTACAGCAACATAACCTCGAGAAGGGATTCGGCCTCGCTAGAGCGGATTGCGAGTATAGGGCACCGCTACCTCCCCGCTTAGCACGGCAAAGTTAAAACCAATATTCGGTTGCCTTCATTAAAGGCACTATCAGTATAACTTGTTTTTTTATAAAATGCAAATACGTTAATTCTCTTTGCTTTTCTCTAAATTTTTAATCGCTTTTCTTTTTTTACGAAGCTCTCTAAAAAAGTTCGTTAATAGCGTACCGCACTCCTCTTCTAATACACCAGCTACTACTTCACATTGATGATTAAAGCGTTCATCCGTTAACAGATTCATCAATGTCCCTGCACATCCACCTTTCGGATCACTTGCGCCATATACAACTCGCTTTACTCGTGATAAAACAATTCCACCTGCACACATCGGACAAGGCTCTAATGTTACATATAACGTCGCATCTTCTAAGCGCCATGTCCCTAATTTTTTGCACGCCTCATCAATAGCTAACAACTCAGCATGAGCTATTGATCTTTGTTCAGTCTCCCTTAAATTATGAGCAACACTAATTACTTCACCATTTAATACTATAACTGCACCAATCGGTACTTCTTGTATTGCCTCTGCTTTTTTAGCCTCTTCTATTGCTAACTGCATAAAATAAATATCTTGATCACGTTCCATAACATAGTCCTTTCATTACAAATAAAGTACACTTATTTCCATTTACTACACATGGGATAACTTTTACATATTCAATCCACCCTAAGAAAAAAGAGAGGGGATTACATATGAAGAATACTGCCTTACTCATTATCGATATGATTAATGATTTTCAATTTTCACATGGGCCCATCCTAGCCCAAAAATGCGAAATTATAACCAAACCTATTTTACAATTAAAGAAAACAATGAAATCCTTCGGTTGCCCCATCATTTATATTAATGACCATTATCAACTTTGGAGATCTGATATTGACCAATTGATTACTCATTGTACAAATGAGTATAGTGAAAATATCATTCATCAGATCTCTCCAAATGCTGATGATTACATTTTTATTAAACCACATTACTCTGCTTTTTATGAAACACCTTTAAATTCTTTATTAGGCTATTTAAAAATAGAAAATCTAATATTAACAGGAGTCGCTGGGAATATATGTATCCTTTTTACAGCTAACGATGCTCATATGAGGAATTATACATTGTATGTACCACAGGACTGTATTGCATCTAATGATGATCAGGATAACCTGCATGCTTTAAAAATAATGGAAACCATATTAAAAGCAAATATAGTACCGTCGTCTCAAATAAAATTTAATTAATACATATATCTATTTTCTAACTTTTTATATCAAATTAACCCGCTCGCTTCCCTCTTGTGCTACAATAATTCTGTTTTGTGTTTTTAGTAGTCACGGTAAATCACTGATTGAAAGGAGGAAACAGCGTGACCGGAGTACCATTTATCACGGTTGAAGGACCAATTGGTGTTGGAAAAACTTCACTTGCGAAGGAAATTTCAACTCACATGCAACTCCACTTACTGAAAGAGATTGTTGATGAAAACCCCTTTTTAGGAAAGTTCTATGAAGACATCGACGAATGGAGTTTTCAAACAGAGATGTTCTTTCTTTGTAATAGATACAAACAATTAGAAGATATTAACATAAAGTATTTGAATCAAAGGAAGCCAGTAGTAGCGGACTACCATATATTCAAAAACGTAATTTTCGCATCCCGTACATTAAAAGATTCTCAATATGACAAGTACATGCAAATCTATCGTATCCTTACACAAGATATGCCTGTTCCAAACGTTATCGTTTATTTAACAGCTAGCTTAGAAACATTACAAAAGCGAATCGCAATGCGCGGAAGAGAATTCGAAAAAAATATGGATCCAAATTACTTACTACAGCTCACAAAAGATTACGAAACAGCAATGGATGCTTTTAAAAAAGACCATCCAGATATCCCAGTATTGAAATTTAATGGAGACGATATGGATTTTGTAAAAAATCCTGATGATTTAAACGTCATCCTATCTGCCCTTCAAAATACTCTCTTAAAGGAGTCGAAATAATAATGAATTTAAGGCAAAAATATGATATCCCAAATGACGCAGTAATCACTATCGCTGGAACAGTAGGTGTCGGTAAATCCACTATGACAACTGCATTAGCTAACGCTTTAGGGTATCGCACATCATTTGAAAAGGTAGATTCTAATCCGTATTTGGACAAGTTCTATGCTGATTTCACACGCTGGAGCTTTCACTTACAAGTGTATTTTTTAGCAGAACGATTTAAAGAACAAAAAAGAATTTTTGAATACGGTGGCGGTTTTGTTCAAGATCGCTCTATCTATGAAGACACTGGCATTTTTGCAAAAATGCATCACGAAAAAGGTACAATGACGGAAACTGATTATGAAACATATAAAGGTTTATTTGACGCTATGGTCATGACTCCTTACTTCCCACATCCAGATTTATTAATTTACTTAGAAGGTTCTTTCGATGATATTGTTGATCGTATCCAAGAACGTGGACGTCCGATGGAACAGCAAACACCAATCGAGTATTGGAAAGAGATGCATGGGCGTTATGAAAACTGGATTAACAACTTCAATTCATGCCCTGTTTTACGATTAAACATTAATGAATACGATATTTTAAAAGATGGCGATTCCATTGAACCAATCATAAAAAAAATCGGTCATTTTTTAAAACAAACACGTAAACTTGTAAAATAAAAAACCCGTGCATACGCACGGGTTTTTCTATTAAATTACTTCTTCTTTGTTGGAGCAATAATTTCACTCTCAGGTTTTCCAGCGTTAATACGCTGACGAACAGTACTTGTACTAATATCGTACGCCTCAGCAATCTCTTTAACAGTCATTTCTTTCCCGTTAATTACTGCTGTTAATACTTTACCTGTACGTTTTGGAGCTGCTTCTTTCTTTACAGCTTCTTTTTTAACTTTTTTTGGTGCCTCTACTTTTGTTGCAGTTTGCTTTACATTACAAGTGCAACCACAAAGTTTACGGAATGTATCATCGCTAATAATGCGTGATACATTTGCACCACTGTTTAAAATTCTATTGTTCTTACAGACAGGACATTGTACATAATATAAAGTTTTTCCATCTAAAGGAAACGTTTGTATAATAAGATCCATGTTGACTCCTTTCATATCTATGAAGATAATCATCGGAATATGAGTGTGTAATAAGGACAATATATCCTTACCCCATACTTTATGATTGGTTTTAAAATAAAAACTCGTTACGTGTTGGTAACGAGTTCTCCAATCTCCACTTATATGCGCTGTTGTCAATTATATCTGGAGGAGGTAGAGGGATTCGAACCCCCGCGCGACTCTCGCCGCCTGTCGGTTTTCAAGACCGATCCCTTCAGCCAGACTTGGGTATACCTCCATATTGACATCAAATATAATATCAAAAGAAAAACAGTTAGTCAACCCTACTAAAATAAATTATGAGGAAAGGAAAATTTTACTTTCCCTCTCCTACATTATAGTACTGACAACGCTCATAATTACCAATCACTCATACCGATGAATGTTTATAAATTTACTTAATAACTGTTTTTCCTCCCATATAAGGGCGAAGAACTTCTGGAATTATAATTGTACCATCTTCTTGTTGGTAGTTCTCTAAAATAGCTGCCACCGTACGTCCAATTGCAAGACCAGATCCATTTAATGTATGAACATGTTCTGGTTTGCCGTTTGGTTCACGACGGAAACGAATGTTTGCACGTCTCGCTTGGAAAGCCTCGAAATTACTACAAGAAGAGATTTCACGATATGTGCCATAGCTTGGAATCCATACTTCGATATCGTATTTCTTCGCTGCTGTAAATCCTAAATCGCCTGTGCACATGCTCATAACGCGATATGGCAACTCTAATAATTGTAACACGCGTTCTGCATCATTTGTTAGTTTTTCTAACTCTTCATAAGAATCTTCTGGTTTTACGAACTTCACAAGCTCTACTTTATTGAACTGATGCTGACGAATTAAACCACGTGTATCACGGCCGGCTGAACCTGCTTCAGAACGGAAACAAGAGCTAAATGCAGCATATCTTATAGGCAATTGATCTTTATTTAAGATCTCATCACGGTGCATATTTGTTACAGGTACTTCAGCTGTTGGAATTAAGAAGTAGTCTTCACTTTCAATACGGAATGCATCTTCTTCAAACTTCGGAAGTTGTCCTGTCCCTGTCATGCTTGCACGGTTTACCATATAAGGAGGTAATACTTCTTCATATCCATGCTCATCAGTATGAAGATCAAGCATAAAGCTAATTAAAGCACGCTCTAATCTTGCGCCAGCACCTTTGTAGAATACGAAGCGGCTTCCTGTTACTTTTCCAGCACGTTCAAAATCTAGAATTCCTAAATCTGTAGCAAGATCCCAATGTGGTTTTGGTTCAAAAGCAAATTCCTTTACTTCTCCCCAAGTGCGAGCTACTACATTATCATCCTCTGTTTCACCAACTGGAGCAGATTCGTGAGGAATATTTGGAATAGATAGCATCAATCTTTCTAGATCTTCTTCAACTGTACGAAGTTCGTTATCAAGATCTTTTACTTTTTCTCCAACTTCACGCATTTCTAAAATTAGAGCTTCTGCATCTTTCTTTTCGCGCTTCAATACAGAGATTTGTTGAGATACTTCGTTACGTTTACTTTTTAGTTCCTCTGTTTGAACAAGTAGTTCTCTTCTTCTCGTATCTAATTCTTCAAAGCGACCAAAATCAGTTAAATCTTCGCCTCTATGCTGTAACTTAGCTTTTACTTCTTCAAAATTTGTACGTAAAAATTTAATATCAAGCATTATATACTCCTCCTTTTATTTTATAAAACACAAAAAACTCCCGTCCCTATATAAAGGGACGGGAGTTAACCCGCGTTGCCACCCTAGTTGAAAGCATTACCGCTTTCCTCTCAAGTAGAAATAACGGCTCTTCACCGGGAATGTTTACTAATCATAAAGATATTCCACATTCCATTCCAGGATGGATTCACAAACTGTTTCTATCGATTTCCACCAACCATCGACTCTCTATAAGAAACGACATTTGTTACTACTTCCTATCAACACGCTTATTTTATAAAATTGTTACCATCAATTTACTATAATCTTATACAAGTTGCAAGTTACTTATACAACTTTTTTCATTTTCGCTTCTTTTACCATTTCTACAAAGTATGCTGTTACACGATGGTCATCCGTTAATTCCGGATGGAAAGAAGCAGCTAAAAACGGCCCTTGCCTTACCGCTACCATTCGATCACCATGTGTAGAAAGTACCTCAACATTATCCGCTACATTTACAACATACGGGGCACGAATAAATACGCCAACAAAATCTTCTCCCACACCTTTAATAGAAAGTGCAGCTTCAAAGCTATCTTTTTGACGTCCAAACGCGTTACGTTCAACTGTAATATCCATAGCACCAATATGTGCTTCGTCATAGCCAATAAGTGTTTTTGCAAGAAGAATCATTCCTGCACATGTACCAAACATTGGTTTACCAGACTTCGCGAATGTACGAAGTGGTTCCATGAAAGCATACTTATCAATAAGACGGCGCATAGTTGTACTTTCACCGCCTGGTAAAATAAGACCATCAATCTCTTCAAGTTGTTCTATACGCTTTACAACAACAGCTTCTGCACCACTTGCTTCAACTGATTTTACATGTTCACGAACTGCACCTTGAAGACCTAGTACACCGATTTTCACCATTTTAAAGTTCTCCTTCAATTACCATCCACGCTCTTGCATGCGTTGCTCTGGTAGTAACGTTGAAATTTCAATACCTTTCATCGCATTACCTAGTCCTTTAGAAAGGCTTGCAATTAACTCGTAATCCTCATAATGAGTTGTCGCTTCAACGATTGCACGTGCAAATTTCGCTGGATTCTCTGATTTAAAGATACCAGATCCAACAAATACACCATCCGCACCAAGTTGCATCATTAACGCTGCATCTGCTGGTGTTGCTACACCACCTGCTGCAAAGTTTACAACCGGCAAACGACCAAGGCGTTTAATTTCACGTAGTACTTCATAAGGAGCACCAGTATTTTTTGCATATGTCATTAACTCATCTTCACGTAGACTTGCAACTTGACGGATTTCTGCATTGACTTGACGCATATGACGCACTGCCTCTACAATGTTTCCTGTTCCTGGTTCGCCTTTTGTACGAAGCATAGATGCACCTTCTGCAATACGACGTGCAGCTTCTCCGATATCACGGCAACCACATACAAATGGAACTGTGTAATCACGTTTATTTAAATGGTATACTTCATCTGCTGGAGTTAATACTTCACTCTCATCGATATAGTCTACCCCTAATGATTCTAATACACGTGCTTCTACAAGGTGACCGATACGGCATTTTGCCATAACCGGAATTGACACTGCACCCATAACTTCTTCAACAATTGTTGGGTCTGCCATACGAGAAACGCCACCTGCTGCACGAATATCTGCTGGTACACGCTCTAATGCCATAACGGCAACTGCGCCTGCCTCTTCTGCAATTTTTGCTTGTTCAGCGTTAATTACGTCCATAATAACGCCGCCTTTTTGCATTTCTGCCATTCCACGTTTTACACGTTCTGTCCCTGTTACATTTGTCATGTTACAAAAACCCCCCTAGGTGAATTGCTTTTCCCCGTTAAAGGCGAAAATTAAGAATACTCTTACATTCTACCACTAACTATCAGATGCTTGTCTACTACTTTTTCATAAAGTCGGTATGAAAAATAGGAATAAAAAAAAGCCCCTACAATGAGGAGCTTTTAAAACCAACCTTTTACTGTATCAACAGCACTATTCCATATACCACTAAAGAAAGAACCAATTCCGCGCATAGCACGAGTAAACCAGTTTGCTTCTTCTACTTCAGCTGTTGTTACAAGATCCACTTGCAACGACTTACCAGTTAAAAATCCAGGATCGTTTGTATCTTTTGGCGTAATTACCATTTGACCAAGCGCAGCTCCCTTTTTAATAGGTGCCTCTTGTCCCTTACTTGATTCTTTTAATTCTGTTTTATAAACATCTTTACTTCCTTTTGGTACTGGAAGTGAAATGGCTTGTTTCGTTTGAACTGCTACATCTTTGTCTTTTGCATTTTCTACTCGTACTGTTTCTTGTCCTTTTACTGAAGAACCTTTTTTATACATTTGTTTCATTTCAAAGTTAGCAAATCCATAATCATATAGCTTCTTTGTTTCATCAAAACGTGCTGTATGAGAACTTGTTTTAATCACTACAGAAATAAAACGCATACCGTTTCTTTCAACCGTACCAGTGAAGCAATCTCCCGCTTCTGGAGTTGAGCCTGTTTTTAGGCCATCTACGCCATCATATTCTTTAACTAAGCCCTTTAACATCCAGTTCCAGTTCGACATTGCAAACTTCTCTTTTTCTGGACGGAATTCTTTTTTCGGGATTTTTGCTGTATCTAACACTTTTGGATAATCTTTAATTAAATGTTGTGCTAAAGTTGCAACATCCTTTGCAGACATTTTATTTTCTTCATCCGCTGTTGTTCCTTCTGGATGCATTCCCTTTAAATCTTTATTCGTTAAACCTGTAGAATTGACAAATTTATAATTTTTCAACCCTAGTTCTTTCGATTTATCATTCATCATTTTTACGAAATCTACTTCTTTACCTGCAATTGCTTCTGCTAATGCAATCGTTGCACCATTTGCAGAGAAGATTGCCATTGCCTCGTATAACTCTTTTACTGTGTAAGAGCCGCCATTTTCTAATGCCACATTTGACAATGAAGCATCCTGTGAAACTTTATACGCATATTCAGAAACCTTAATTTTCTGATCCCACTTAAGCTTTCCTTTATCCACTGCTTCGTGAACTAAATACTCACTCATCATCTTCGTCATACTAGCAATGGATAATAATTCATCTGCATTCTTTTGATATACAATTTTTCCAGAATTCGCTTCAACTAAAATTGCCGCACCTGCTTCAATATTTAAAGCGGCTCCTGTTTCAGCTGATGCATTGCTATATGGTAACAACATACTACAAGCTAGTGTAAGCATTGTTACTAGTGCAATGAATCTTTTGCAAAACATACCTTTCACTTTTGCTACCCCCAATATCTATGTACTCACATAACCGTTATTCTAACATAATCAAAAAAAAATAGACAGAGATATAAAATCTCCGTCTATTTATATATAAGACATTATAATGAGTAGTTTGGAGCCTCTTTTGTAATTTGTACGTGATGAGGATGACTTTCAAGTAAACCAGCACCTGACATACGAACAAATTGTGCATTCTCACGTAAGAATTCTAAATCTTGTGCTCCGCAATATCCCATACCTGCACGTAATCCACCAACTAATTGATGAACTGTATCTGCTAAAGGTCCTTTATATGGTACTCGTCCTTCAATACCTTCTGGAACAAGTTTTTTATTTCCTTCTTGGAAATAACGATCTTTACTTCCTTTTTCCATCGCTCCGACAGAACCCATACCACGATATACTTTAAATTGGCGACCTTGATAAATTTCAGTTTCACCAGGACTTTCAGCAACACCAGCAAACATACTACCTAGCATAACAACATGTGCTCCTGCTGCTAAAGCTTTAACCATATCACCAGAGTACTTAATACCACCGTCAGCGATAACTGGGATACCGTGTTTACGAGCTTCTGTTGCACAATCATAAACCGCTGTTAATTGTGGTACACCAACCCCAGCTACAACACGTGTTGTACAGATAGAGCCTGGTCCAATACCAACTTTAACTACGTTTGCCCCTGCTTCAATTAATGCTCCTGTTGCTTCAGCAGTAGCAACATTTCCAGCGATAATATTTAATGATGGATACTTTGCACGAACTTCTTTTACTTTATCAATAACGCCTTGAGAATGTCCATGGGCTGTATCAAGTACGATTGCATCTACGCTAGCTTTTACTAATGCGTCAATGCGAGTCATAGCATCAGCCGTTACACCAACTGCTGCTCCAACTAATAAGCGCCCTTGCTTATCCTTCGCAGAATTTGGGAATTCAATTACTTTTTCAATATCTTTTATTGTAATAAGCCCTTGTAATACACCGTTGTTATCAACAAGAGGGAGTTTTTCAATTTTATACTTTTGTAGGATCTTTTCAGCCTCATCTAGCGTTGTACCAACTGGAGCTGTAATTAGCTGTTCTTTTGTCATTACGTCGGAAATTTTGATTGAGTAGTCTTGGATAAAACGCATATCACGGTTTGTAATAATACCAACTAATTTTCGCTCGTCTAAATTATTTACAACCGGTACACCTGAGATACGATATTTCCCCATAAGGTGCTCTGCATCATACACTTGATGTTCTGGAGTTAAAAAGAAAGGATCTGAAATAACACCACTTTCAGAACGTTTTACTTTATCAACCTGCTCGGCTTGTTGTTCAATAGACATATTTTTATGAATAATTCCTAAACCGCCTTGACGAGCCATTGCAATAGCCATATCCGCTTCTGTTACTGTATCCATTCCTGCACTAATTAACGGGATGTTTAACTGTAAGCTTTCAGATAAAACTGTTTTAACACTTACTTCTCTTGGTAGTACATCTGACTTTGCTGGTACAAGTAATACGTCATCAAAAGTCAAACCTTCTTTAACAAATTTAGATTCCCACATAATTGTTCCCCCCATGATACCAGAAATTATTATTAGTAGCTTATCAATTGGTTAAAATACTGTCAAGGACGTATATATATGTTAGAATTTTTAGACAATAAAAGGAGCGTAATATATGCATCAAACACATTGTACTTGGCAGCAATTAAGTTTCTTCTTTTCATCTCAAAATGTACAACGTTATCTTGCCCGTTGTTATGAAAAATCCTCCATACAAAATGCTGAAAAAAAAAGTTTTGAAAATTGTTATCCCTTTATTTATTACTTAGAACATGGGAAAAATTATTATGAATTATATAAGGTAGCTCCCTTTTCAATTCAGCCAATGTTATTGTTTTATGGAATGAGCCAACTTTTTAAAGCATGCTTATTAACTATTGATCCGAACTATCCTGAATCCACTACTGTTTTAGCTCATGGTGTTACGACTCGTAAGCGGAAAAAACAGGGATATCAATTTTTAGAAGATGAGGTAAAGGTACAAAAAAATGGATTATTTACTCATGTGGCAGAACAACTGTTTCACATGAAACACTTAGAATCAGAGAAGTTTAGCATGTTGGATTTAATGGGGAATATTCCTGAATTACAAAACTTATTTCGCTATAGTCAACGAGGTGCCACTTTGTATAAAATTGATTCAACAAATGCAAATGAACTTTCCTTTTCAGTCAATATACTAGATCGACTTCATATGACTTCAGAAAGATTTTCACGTTATATTGAATCAATTTGTAAGCACTTATCCGTGCAACATGTTACTGGGAAAACGAGCGCCTCCAATTTGCTTTTTACAGCTCCTATTCAATCGTGGAATCCTATATATAGTACGCCTTTATACTACGAATACCTCGCTGATACTTATTACTTACCACTTACAACTGACCCTAGAAATCCTAAACCCGTATTACCTGAACTTCTTGTTCACTATTTATTGCTCTACAATTTAAGTATGATTTCTAGATATGAAACAGATTGGTGGTATGATTTACTTGGAAGCTATGGCTCTGAAGATTACCCATTTATTTATCAATTTCTTACTATTTCGGCTCAAAAAATTCCTTACTACATTTCGAATTTTTTACTAGCAGAACCGAGCCTATTTCATGGGAAATAAAAAAAACACAAGTCAAAAGACTTGTGTTTTTAGTTGCTTGGCGACGTCCTACTCTCACAGGGACAAGGTCCCAACTACCATCGGCGCTAGAGAGCTTAACTTCCGTGTTCGGTATGGGAACGGGTGTGACCTCTCTGCCATCATCACCAAACTATTGAAGGCATATTCCTTCAAAACTAGATAACATTTGCTACATATTATATGGTTAAGTCCTCGATCTATTAGTATTCGTCAGCTCCACATGTCACCATGCTTCCACCTCGAACCTATCAACCTGATCATCTTTCAGGGATCTTACTAGCTTACGCTATGGGAAATCTCATCTTGAGGGGGGCTTCATGCTTAGATGCTTTCAGCACTTATCCCTTCCGCACATAGCTACCCAGCTATGCCCTTGGCAGAACAACTGGTACACCAGCGGTGCGTCCATCCCGGTCCTCTCGTACTAAGGACAGCTCCTCTCAAATTTCCTACGCCCACGACGGATAGGGACCGAACTGTCTCACGACGTTCTGAACCCAGCTCGCGTACCGCTTTAATGGGCGAACAGCCCAACCCTTGGGACCGACTACAGCCCCAGGATGCGATGAGCCGACATCGAGGTGCCAAACCTCCCCGTCGATGTGGACTCTTGGGGGAGATAAGCCTGTTATCCCCGGGGTAGCTTTTATCCGTTGAGCGATGGCCCTTCCATGCGGAACCACCGGATCACTAAGCCCGACTTTCGTCCCTGCTCGACTTGTAGGTCTCGCAGTCAAGCTCCCTTATGCCTTTGCACTCTACGAATGATTTCCAACCATTCTGAGGGAACCTTTGGGCGCCTCCGTTACACTTTAGGAGGCGACCGCCCCAGTCAAACTGCCCACCTGACACTGTCTCCCGGGTCGATAAGACCCGTAGGTTAGAATTTCAATACAGTCAGGGCGGTATCCCACCAGCGCCTCCACCGAAGCTAGCGCTCCGGTTTCAAAGGCTCCCGCCTATCCTGTACAAACTGTACCAAAATTCAATATCAGGCTACAGTAAAGCTCCACGGGGTCTTTCCGTCCTGTCGCGGGTAACCTGCATCTTCACAGGTACTATAATTTCACCGAGTCTCTGGTTGAGACAGTGCCCAAATCGTTACACCTTTCGTGCGGGTCGGAACTTACCCGACAAGGAATTTCGCTACCTTAGGACCGTTATAGTTACGGCCGCCGTTTACTGGGGCTTCAGTTCAGAGCTTCGCTTACGCTAACCCCTCTCCTTAACCTTCCAGCACCGGGCAGGTGTCACCCCCTATACTTCGCCTTACGGCTTCGCAGAGAGCTGTGTTTTTGCTAAACAGTCGCTTGGGCCTATTCACTGCGGCTTTCCGTTAAGAAAGCACCCCTTCTCCCGAAGTTACGGGGTCATTTTGCCGAGTTCCTTAACCAGAGTTCTCTCGCACACCTTAGGATTCTCTCCTCGCC
>NZ_CP101135.1:0-7500 GCF_024296885.1 Bacillus paranthracis | reverse complement strand
GTTCTAAACCTGTTAAACGTTGCAAACGCATATCTAAAATAGCTTGCGCTTGTTTTTCACTTAAGCCGAAACGTTCCATTAAACCTTGTTTTGCAATTTCCGCTGTTTTCGAACTACGAATTAATGTAATAACTTCATCCAGATGGTCTAAGGCAATTCGTAATCCTTCTAAAATATGAGCACGCGCTTCTGCTTTTTCTAGTTCATAAGCTGTACGTCTACGAATTACTACCTTTTGATGTTCCAAGTAATGATATAAATTTTGTTTTAAGTTCAGCACTTGTGGCTCTCCATTTACAAGAGACAGCATGTTAATACCGAAACTTGTTTGAAGTGCTGTATGTTTATATAAGTTATTTAATAATACATTAGCATTGGCATCACGACGTACTTCCATAACAATACGCATACCATTTCGATCTGATTCATCACGTAAATCTGTAATACCTTCAATTTTCTTATCGCGAACTAATTCTGCAATTTTTTCAATTAATCGCGCCTTATTTACTTGATAAGGTAGTTCCGTTACGATAATAGATTGTTTGCCATTTGACTTCTCTTCAATTTCAACTTTAGCACGAAGTATAATAGAACCGCGTCCTGTTTCATACGCTCTACGAATACCACTTCTTCCTAAAATTAAACCTGCCGTCGGGAAATCTGGTCCTGGAATGCACTCCATTAATTCTGCAATAGTAATATCAGGATTATGACTTAATGCCAATACCCCATCAATTACTTCGCCAAGTTGATGCGGCGGAATATTCGTTGCCATACCAACTGCAATACCTGTCGTACCATTTACTAGTAAGTTAGGAAAACGCGCTGGTAATACAATTGGCTCTCTTTCAGAACCATCATAGTTATCTTGATAATCAATCGTATTTTTTGAAATATCACGTATTAATTCCATAGAAATCTTAGACATTCTTGCTTCTGTATAACGCATTGCTGCTGCTGAATCTCCATCGACAGATCCAAAGTTACCATGCCCATCAACAAGCATATAACGTTGACTGAAATCTTGCGCCATACGTACCATTGTTTCATAAACAGCTGAATCACCATGAGGGTGATACTTACCGATTACTTCACCAACAATACGTGCTGATTTCTTATACGCTTTATCAGCCGTAATTCCTAAATCATTCATCGCATATAAAACCCTACGATGCACAGGTTTTAATCCATCACGAACATCTGGTAATGCACGAGATACGATAACACTCATTGCGTAATCTAAAAATGAGGTACGCATTTCATGACTAATATTAATTTCTCGAATTCGTGCTTGTTGTTGATTGTCTGACATCAACGAGCACCTCCTCTTACATTTCCGTTACACATACATTGATTTATATGTAGAAGACAGGAATACTCAGATTCCTGTCATTACTCATTTAAATATCAAGGTTTTTCACGTATTTTGCATTTTCTTGGATAAAGTTACGACGTGGCTCTACTTTATCCCCCATTAAAATTTCAAATGTTTCATCTGCTTCAATTGCATCTTGAAGGGAAACTTGAAGTAATGAACGCACTTCTGGGTCCATTGTCGTTTCCCAAAGCTGAGCTGGATTCATTTCTCCTAAACCTTTGTAACGTTGGATCCCAGGTTTAGGTTGAGCTGGTAATTCATCTAAAATCTTTTCAAGCTCTTTCTCATTATAAGCATATTGAATTTTTTTACCTTGTTGTATTTTAAACAACGGTGGCTGTGCAATATAGATATAACCATGTTCAATAATTTGACGCATATAACGATAGAAGAACGTTAATAATAGGGTACGAATATGCGCACCATCTACGTCGGCATCCGTCATAATAATAACTTTATGATAACGAGCTTTCTCGATATCAAAATCGCCGCCAATGTTCGTACCAATTGCAGTAATAATTGTACGCACTTCATCGTTAGATAAAATTTTATCCAATCTTGCTTTTTCAACGTTAATAATTTTACCTTTTAGCGGTAAAATCGCTTGGAAGTGACGATCACGCCCTTGTTTTGCTGATCCACCAGCAGAGTCACCCTCTACAATGTAAATTTCACTAATTGCTGGATCTTTCGAAGAGCAATCTGCTAATTTACCAGGTAAACTTGAAACTTCTAATGCGCTCTTGCGGCGTGTCAATTCACGTGCTTTTTTCGCTGCAACACGTGCACGTGCTGCCATCGTACCTTTTTCTACGATTTTTCGTGCAACATTCGGGTTTTCTAGTAAGAACTTTTCAAATGCCTCTGAAAACACAGACTCTGTAATCGTTCTTGCTTCACTATTCCCAAGTTTCGTCTTCGTTTGTCCTTCAAATTGTGGGTTTGGATGTTTAATTGATACAATTGCAGTTAAACCTTCACGAACATCCTCACCCGTTAAGTTACTGTCTGCATCTTTTAAAATACTATTTTTACGTCCATAATCGTTAATCACACGAGTTAAAGCTGTTTTAAACCCTACTTCATGTGTTCCACCTTCATACGTATGAATGTTATTCGTAAATGAGTAAATATTATTTGTATATCCTTCGTTATACTGTAAGGAAACCTCAACTTGAATACCATCTTTTGATCCTTCTACATATACAGGTTCTTCATGGATTGGTTGTTTTGAGCGATTTAAATGCTCGACGTATGATTTAATTCCACCTTCATAATGGAATTCTTTCTTTTGCTTATGTTCACGTTTATCTTCAATTGTTAATTTAATATTACGATTTAAAAATGCTAATTCACGCATACGAGTTGCGAGCGTATCAAATTCGTATACTGTTGTTTCCTGAAAAATTTCTGGATCTGGTTTAAATCGAGTTATCGTTCCTGTTTGATCTGTGTCACCAATGACTTTTAAATCCGCAACCGGAATACCTCTTTCGTATTTTTGATAATGGATTTTACCTTCACGATGTACAAATACCTCTAGTTCTGTTGATAGGGCATTTACTACAGATGCCCCAACACCATGCAAACCACCAGAAACTTTATAACCGCCGCCGCCAAACTTACCACCAGCATGAAGAACGGTCATAATAACCTCTACAGCAGGACGTCCCATTTTTTCTTGTATACCAACTGGAATACCACGTCCATTATCCGTTACACGAATACTATTATCTTCTTCGATACTAACGTTAATTTCATCACAGTAACCTGCAAGTGCTTCATCAATACTATTATCGACGATTTCCCATACAAGATGGTGAAGTCCTTTTCCGCTTGTAGATCCAATATACATACCAGGGCGTTTTCGAACTGCTTCTAGCCCTTCAAGTACCTGTATTTGACTTTCATCATATGAATTTTCTTGCATTTGCTTTTGTTCCATTGACACAAAGATCACCTACTTTTCCATTTAAACAGGGATTACGCCCTATCTATTTCACAATCTACCGTGCCGTTCGTTACATGAATTGTTTTCGCTTCTTTTAATGTTTCGTGTTCAATTCCGTCGACACTCGTCGTTGTCACAAATGTTTGCACTTTTCCTTGAATTGTATTTAACAGATGCGATTGACGATAATCATCTAATTCTGATAATACATCATCCAATAGAAGAATCGGATATTCTTTAACTTCTGAGTAAATCAATTCAATTTCAGCTAATTTTAGGGACAGTGCGGTCGTTCGTTGTTGTCCTTGCGAACCAAAGACTTGAACATTTTTACTATTAACGAAGAATTGTAAATCATCACGATGAGGACCAATTAAAGTCGTACCACGGAAAATTTCACGTTGTTTCACGGATTGAAAACTTTCATAGTATACTTCTTTTATTTTCGACAAATCCATTGATTCTGATACATCTACACTCGGTTTATAGACAATTTCTAATTCTTCTAACCCACGGCTTATACCACGATGAATTGGAGCTGCCCATTCTTGTAGTAAATGCAAAAATTCAAAGCGTTTTTGCAAAATTTTTGTACCATGCTCAATAAGTTGAAGTGTAAATACATCCAACATCGTTTCCTCATTCTTACTATTCCCTTGCATCTTTTTTAGCAAGTGATTTCGTTGTGTGAGCACCTTTTGATATTGACTCAATTCATACAAATAGACCGGAGCTATTTGGCCTAATTCCATATCTAAAAAGCGTCTTCTTACTTGAGGGCTTCCTTTTACAAGATTTAAATCTTCTGGGGCAAACATGACAACATTCATCACGCCAATATATTGACTCAATTTTTGTTGTTCAAGTTGATTTAATTTTGCCTTTTTACCTTTTTTCGAGATATTTAATTCCAAAGACAAAGAACTATTTCTCTTTTGTAGCTTTCCTTTAATTTGACCGAAATCTTCATCCCAACGGATAAGTTCGCGATCATTAGAGGTTCTATGAGATTTCGCCATCGCTAAAACATAAATAGCTTCCATCAAATTCGTTTTCCCTTGCGCATTCTCGCCGATAATTACATTTACCTTATCTTCAAAGGAAAGCTCTAACTTTTCATAATTGCGATAGTTTTTTAATTGTATTTCTGAAATAAACAAAGGGCTCCCCCTTTATGACTGAACTTGGAAACTTCCGCTTCCTGGAATTTCAATAATATCGTTCGCATATAGTTTGCGACCTCTTCTATTTTCAAGTTCTTGATTCACGTACACTTCATATTCTTGTAAAAACCATTTTACAGCGCCACCTGTATCAATTACATCGGCTAACTTTAAAAATTGCCCTAGTGTAATATACTCTGTTGAAATTTTAATACGTTTCATAAAATCGCTCACTTTCTGAAAGTGTTCATTCTTTCATTGTACTAAATAAACTAGCATTAGGAAAGTAATACCCAAAAATCAAATAAGGGCTACTAGCATCTGAAAACTAGCAACCCTTATTTCTTACTTAGTAAGTACGAACCGGTAAAATTAATTGAATAATGGATTCATCATTTACTGTACGAATTAAGAATGGTCTCATTGCTCCAGTAAAGCTAATCTTAATTTCAGTACTATCTAATGCTTTTAGTGCATCCATCATATATTTTGCACTAAAAGATATTTTTAACTCTTCTCCATCTACTTTTTCACATTGAACTTCTTCTACTACTTTTCCGATTTCTGGTGAATTCGAGGAAATTTCTAGCATTGCCTGCTCTAAAGTTGATAATTTTACAACATTATTACGACCATCTCTTGCTAAAAGAGATGCACGATCAATTGCTTGTAAAAATTCTTTTGTATTTACAAAAATATCTGTTTTGCTCTCCGCTGGAATTAAGCGAGTTGTATCAGGGTAATTTCCTTCTAACAATCTTGAGAAGAATAATAAATGTTTTGTACGGAATAATACTTGATACTCCGTAATAACGATATCTACCATTTCTTCAGACTCATCTAGAATTTTGCTTAATTCATTTAAACTTTTTCCTGGAATAACAACATTTGCTTGGAACTCATCTGCAATGCCTTCAATTTTTGCTTTTCGAAGAGCTAGTCTGTGACTATCTGTAGCAATGCCAGTTAGTTCGCTGTTATATACCTTCCAGTTTACACCTGTCAAGATTGGTCTTGTTTCAGAAGTGGAAACTGCAAATACAGTTTGTCTAATCATATGTTTAAGTAAATCCGTTGGAATCTTAAAAACATGATGTTCTTCAATTTGTGGTAACAATGGATATTCTGCAGAATCTAAACCATTTAAATTAAACTCTGATTTTCCAGAAGTTATTTTTGTCATCAAATGATTTTCCACAGAAATTTCTACAGTTTCTTTAGGCAACTTCTTTACAATTTCACTAAAATATTTAGCCTGTAAAACAATACTTCCTGATTGATTCACTTCTACGATTTCTTTTCCATTCTCTTCAACTGGAATGAAAGATTCAATTGAAATATCAGCATCGCTTCCTGTTAATGTAACTCCTTCTTCTGTAGCGACAACTTTAATCCCCGTAAGGATCGGAATTGTTGTACGAGAAGAAACAGCCTTCATTACATCTTGTACACTTCTTACAAGATAGTCTTTTTGTATTGTAAAACGCATAAAGAAAAACCTCCGGTAAGTATAAGATTTTATTTAATTAATAAAGATAAAAAATAGTAGTAATAGTAATAGGGCTTGTGGATATGTGGATAACTCTGTTAAAGGATGTAAAAACAGTCTATCTACATGTGGATAGACTGTGCGTAAAACAAGGAAAGTTATTCACACTATTCAGCTACTACTTTAAAATATCGTTAATTTCTTCAACTTGCTTTTGTAATTGCGTATCCGTCTTAAGTAGCTTAGAAATTTTTTCATGAGCATGGATAACTGTTGTATGATCACGTCCACCAAATTCTTCACCTATTTTAGGTAAGGAGGAGTCTGTCAGTTCACGTGATAAATACATTGCAATTTGGCGAGGGAAGGCAACTGATTTCGTTCGTTTTTTCGCCTTGAAATCTTCCAATTTTACTTGATAAACATCTCCTACAGCTTTTTGAATATCATAAATGGAGATAATTTTTGGTTTAGAATTTGGAATAATATCTTTAAGTGCTTCGGCTGCTAAATCAGCATTAATATCTTTGTTAATTAAAGATGAATAAGCTACAACTCGGATGAGTGCACCTTCTAGTTCACGAATATTTGAATCGATTTGATTTGCAATATAAAGCATGACCTCATTTGGTATATCAAGTCCTTCAGCCTTTGCCTTTTTGCGCAAAATTGCAATCCGCGTTTCTAAATCTGGTGGCGTAATATCCGTAATGAGTCCCCATTCAAAGCGAGAACGAAGACGATCTTCTAAAGTTGGAATTTCTTTTGGTGGCCGATCACTGGAAATTACAATTTGTTTACTTTCTTCGTGTAATGCATTGAATGTATGGAAAAACTCTTCTTGAGTTTGTTCTTTTCCCGCTAAAAATTGAATATCATCTATCAATAAAACATCCACATTGCGGTATTTATTACGAAAATCGACAGCTTTATTATCACGAATAGAATTAATGAATTCATTTGTAAATTTTTCTGATGATAAATATACAACTTTGGCATTTGGGTTATGTTCAATTACATAATGACCAATTGCATGCATTAAATGGGTCTTTCCAAGTCCAACTCCCCCATAAATAAAGAGGGGATTATATGCTTTAGCTGGCGCTTCGGCTACGGCCAATGAAGCAGCGTGAGCAAAACGGTTACCAGAGCCAATAACAAACGTATCAAACGTATATTTTGGATTTAGCATACTCTGTGGTAAATGATTAGAATCATCTTGTGCTGAATTCGGTTTAGAAGGAGGAAGATCAATCTCCTCTTCGGCTTGACTTTGGGGAATAATAAAGCGAATAGCTAATTTTGCCCCTGTTAAATCATAAAGTGTTTCTGAAATTAGCTCTGAATAATGAGATTCTAGCCAATCGCGGGCGAATTCATTTGGAGCCGTAATTGTTAATACATCTTTCTTTAAATTATGTGCGGTCGTTGATTTTAACCATGTTTCATAACTTGGTTTACTGACCTTTTTTTCTAGTTCTTTTAAGGCGCTGTTCCATAAATCAGAGATGTTTTCCAA